>OZ245869.1:72500-4438223 GCA_965229355.1 Rhodospirillaceae bacterium
ACTGCTGTCGCTAACGGATTCTCTAAGTTGCGTTGGATCACGCGTTTCAGCGGACGTGCCCCATAAATCGGGTCATAGCCGCGTTCCGCCAACCAGGCGCGGGCTTTGTCGTCCAAGGACAGCGTGATGCCGCGATCCAACAAACGCTTGGCCAAACGGCTGATTTGAATATCGGCAATATTCGTCATCTGCGACTTGAACAGACGATGGAACAGCAGAACTTCATCCAAACGGTTTAGGAATTCAGGCCTAAAAGCACCACGCACAACCGCCATAACTTGATCGCGCACCGCACTCGAATCTTCGCCATCCTTCTGATTCGCGAGAATTTCTGCACCTAAATTCGAGGTCAGAACAATCAGCGTGTTCCGGAAATCAACCGTGCGTCCCTGCCCATCAGTCAAGCGGCCATCATCCAAAACCTGGAGCAGAACATTGAACACATCCGGGTGCGCTTTTTCGACTTCGTCGAAAAGAATCACTTGGTACGGACGGCGGCGCACAGCTTCTGTCAGCACACCACCTTCGTCATAACCGACATAGCCCGGAGGCGCGCCGATCAGGCGAGAAACCGAGTGTTTCTCCATGAATTCCGACATGTCGATGCGGACTAAAGCCGTGTCATCGTCGAACAAAAACTCAGCCAAAGCCTTGGTCAGTTCGGTTTTGCCAACGCCTGTGGGCCCTAAAAATAGGAACGACCCTATCGGGCGATTCGGATCTTGCAGCCCTGCGCGTGAGCGGCGCACAGCGTTTGAAACAGCTTCGATGGCTTCACGTTGTCCGATCACGCGTTTGCCGATGGAATCTTCCATACGCAACAATTTACCGCGTTCACCTTCCAACATTTTGTCGACGGGAATGCCCGTCCAGCGAGAGACGACTTGGCCAACGTGCTCTGGGGTGACTTCCTCAGTCACCATCGAACCTTTATTTCCTGCATTCTCGGCTTCTTTCAGCTTGCGCTCGAGTTCAGGAATAATTTGGTGCTGCAAACGACCAGCTTTGTCGTACTCACTCTTGCGCATCGCTTGCTCAAGTTCAGTCCGAACACGGTCGAGCTCTTCTTTGATCTTGGTCGAATCGGCCAACTTTGCTTTTTCAGCCTGCCAACGCGACGTGAAATCAGAAGACTTTGCCTCCAATTCATTCAATTCGACTTCGAGTTTGCCTAATCGATCTTTAGACGCGTCATCCTTCTCTTTTCGCAACGCTTCGCGCTCAATCTTCAACTGCAAGATGCGACGATCGAGTTCATCAAGCTCTTCAGGCTTCGAATCAACCTGCATGCGCAGCCGGCTCGCCGCTTCGTCCATCAAGTCGATGGCTTTATCTGGCAAGAATCGATCTGTGATGTATCGATTCGATAAGGTCGCAGCCGTCACCAATGCGGCGTCAGAGATTCGCACACCGTGATGGAGTTCGTATTTTTCTTTGATACCGCGCAGAATCGAGATCGAATCTTCGACTGTAGGCTCGCTGACGAACACAGGTTGGAATCGACGCGCCAGTGCCGCGTCTTTTTCGACGTGTTTACGGTACTCATCCAGTGTGGTTGCGCCCACACAGTGAAGTTCACCGCGCGCCAAGGCGGGTTTCAGCAGATTCGACGCGTCCATTGCGCCGTCCGCTTTGCCTGCGCCGACCAGCGTATGCATTTCGTCGATGAACAAAATAATCTGCCCAGCAGCACTGGTGACTTCATTCAGTACGGCCTTTAACCGCTCCTCAAACTCACCACGAAACTTGGCGCCTGCGATAAGCGAGCCCATGTCGAGCGAAAGAAGCTGTTTGTCTTTCAAGCTCTCAGGGACATCTCCATTGACGATTCGCAAGGCCAAACCTTCAACAATGGCCGTTTTACCTACGCCAGGCTCGCCGATTAGCACCGGATTATTTTTTGTACGACGCGAAAGAACCTGCACGGTACGGCGAATCTCTTCGTCGCGGCCAATAACAGGATCAAGTTTGCCGCTGCGCGCAGCTTCTGTGAGATCACGCGCATATTTTTTTAATGCGTCATACTGATTCTCGGCAGATGCCGTATCCGCTGTACGGCCTTTGCGCATGTCTTTAATCGCAGCGTTGAGTTTTTGCGGTGTCACGCCGCTTTCAGATAAAATCTGCGCGGTCGAACCACCTGCGGCCAGTGCCAGCAGCACCATTTCAGCCGTGACAAAACTATCGCCCGCCTTCTCTGCCGTTTGTAGCGCTTGATCGAGAATGCGGTTCAATTCCTGCGAGATGTACATCTGCGCAGCGCTACCTTGCACAGCAGCAAGTTTGCTCAATGCCTTTTCGGTACTTTCGAGTGCGCGTTTCGGATCGCCACCGCTACGGCGAATCAGCCCGGCAGCCACACCTTCGCTATCGTCGAGCAGCGCTTTGAGAAGATGTTCCGGGGTAACGTGTTGATGATTGCTGCGCAGAGCAATTGTTTGAGCGGCTTGAAGAAAGCCTTTTGCGCGATCTGTCAGTTTTTCAAGATTCATAATGACCTGCCTTCAGCCCCTGACAAACGTTCCAGGCACCCCAAAAGTGGCGGCACCAAACGCCCTCAAGAAAGCATAATCATCATCTGGGGCGGGGTCATAATTATCGCAAGGCCCAGCGCCGAAATTTAGCCCGACAAAGAAAAACCCCGGAGACCGGGGTTTTTAACTCTCATGAATTTTAAAATAGATCCGTTTTAAGCGTCTACAGGCTCAGCAGGCTGACGGGCCTGGCCCTCGCGACGTGGCCCAAAGCGGCGACGTGTGCCTTGGCGCGGCGGGCGACCGCCACGTTCGCGCTGTTCACCACCGCCGTTGCCTTGCGGCTCGGCATGAGTGTCGGGCAATTCTGCGCGTTGCGGCGCAGCATCATTACCAAACAACTGCGGCGGCAAGCCAATGTCGCCATCGTCATGTTGCTGCGGCTGCTGTTGTTGCGGCGGCTGATACTGTTGCTGCTCATAGCTCGGCTGCGGCTGTGCCTGGAGATGCGGTTGCGCATCACTAGTTGGTGCAGACGGAATGAGATTTTGCGACGGACCGGGTGGAACATCAGGACCAGAATTGTAATCCTGGTAGTTGCCTTGACTGTCCTGGCCCTCGTACCCACCACGATCTTGGTTAGACTGGCCATTATTAAAGCGGCGCTGCTGATTTTGCTGCCCTTCAAAGCGGGCATTGATCACGCGGTAATAGTGATCAGCGTGCTGGAAATAGTTTTCGGCGAGAACACGGTCGCCTTGAGAACTGGCATCACGGGCAAGCGCTAAAAACTTGTCCATAAGTTGCTGGGCATTGCCCCGCATACGACCGGCGTTATGGTCAAAGTTTGGATTACGCCCGCCGCCGCCACCGCCGCCGCCTTGATGCATGCGCGGTTTGCCGCCGTTATTATTGCGGCCCCGTTGCCGACCCTTCATGATTCTCTACTGTGCTGTTTGCGCAATTTATTGGTTCCGACCCATCCGGCTGATTCGCCCTTCTCGAAATGCCTTATAAGCATCACGGCAGCACAAGCTGCGTTGGGGTGTTTCAATTGTCCGGAGTTCGTTCAATCAAGCGATCCCCTGATCGCTTGGGCGAGGCAATTACTGACTTGTCGATGGCTGGACAAAAGCAGGCAGTGCCTTCGCTTTACAGAAAATATGGTAGTCGGCTTTATGACAGAGTCCAATACTTTTTTGGTCTAAAAACACCTATATTTCGGCAACCAAGCACCTGGGAATTGAAGATAAATCTGACCGGATTTCGACGACTCGGAAGGCTGCATCTTCCAGCATCGTAGCTACCGGCCCTGCTTGCCCAAGTCCAACTTCCAGCGCCAAGAGACCCGGGCTATATGCGATACGGCGCACGTCTTTGATAATAGCGCGATAACAATCCAAGCCATCGGCACCGCCAAATAATGCGCGCTCTGGATCGTATTTCACTTCGGGTGATAATTGGGCCATGTCCTGGGTATTTAAATAGGGCGGATTGCTGACAATCACGTCGAACGGACCCGACAGCGCATCAGCCCAGGACATGCGCGCAAATTGCACACGGCCTGATAAATTATTGGCTTCTGCGTTATGGCGCGCCACTTGCAATGCCGCTTCACTTTGATCAATTGCAACACCAGTCGCATCAGGAATAGCTTGAAGCAGCGCCAACATAATGCACCCCGAACCTGTACCGAGATCAAGGATACGTGGCGCTGTCTTGTAACGATGCTTATGATCAATCACGGCGCTGACCAGAACTTCGGTATCTGGGCGTGGGTCTAACGTCTCAGGCGTGACTGCGAACGGCATGCCCCAAAATTCGCGTTGCCCAACAATACGTGAAACGGGTTCGCGCGCAATACGACGCTGCACCAGTTTCTCAAGCTCGGCGTTTTGGGCCTCAGTCAGCGGCATGTCGTTGCGTAGAAATGTAACTGACGTATCCGCATTCAGAACGTGCGCCACCAAAATGCGCGCATCTAAACGCGGGTTGTCAACACGCGCTTGTTTCAGCGTATTCGTAATTTCAAGAATTGCATCTCGAAGCGTGCGCACGTGCTTCTTACGCCATTGATGCCATACGCGCCGCTTGATCTTCGGCCGTCAATGCATCGACAAAATCATCTAGCCCCAAACCGTCCAACACTTCTTGAATATTGTAGACTGTCTTATTAATGCGGTGATCTGTCACCCGGCCTTGCGGAAAATTGTACGTCCGAATGCGTTCAGAGCGATCGCCGCTGCCCACTTGGTTTTTGCGGTCAGCCGCGCGCTCAGAATCCAACTTCTGACGCTGCGCATCATACAACTTTGCGCGCAGCATCTTCATGGCTTTGTCTTTGTTCTTGTGCTGCGACTTTTCGTCCTGGCATTGAGTCACGACGCCCGTGGGCAAGTGCGTAATGCGCACAGCCGATTCCGTGCGGTTAACGTGCTGTCCACCTGCACCTTGCGCGCGGTAAACGTCGATGCGTAGATCGTCTGTCTTAATTTCGATTTCGACGTCTTCAACTTCCGGCAATACAGCGACAGTTGCAGCTGATGTGTGCACACGGCCACTGGCTTCGGTATCGGGCACGCGCTGTACACGATGCGCCCCTGACTCGAACTTCAAACGCGCAAACACATTTTTGCCGGTGATGTTGGCGATGGCTTCTTTAAAGCCGCCCAACCCCGTTTCGCTAATGTCCATAATCTCAAATCGCCAGCCCCGCTTATTGGCATAGCGTTCGTACATACGGAATAAGTCAGCGGCAAACAAAGCCGCTTCTTCACCGCCAGTCCCGGCACGAACTTCAAGAATAGCGTTCTTGGCATCGGCTTCATCCTTTGGGATGAGCGCGATTTTGACTTCTTCTTCCTGCTGACGCACTTCGGCCTTCAGGCGATGGAACTCCTCCTCGGCCATAGCGCGCAATTCCGGATCGCTACTGGCGTCCTTCGCCATCACTTCGGCGTCTTGGAATTCCTGACGCACCGCTTGGAGCTTCCGGATTTGCTCGACCAACGGCCCTAAGTCAGAGAACTCTTTGCTCATGGCCGCGAAATTCGCGCCGCCGCCTTCGCTCATCAGCGCTTGAAGTTCGTCGTACCGCGCCAGAATGCGGTTGAGGTTTTCATCAATATTCATGGGATTAACGGTATAACTCTAAGCGTGATTCAATTTCGTTCATGGCCACTGAAGATTGCTCGCCCGAATCAAGCTGGCGTAACGTCACAGAGCCGTTTTTCATTTCGTCTTCGCCGATAATCAGCGCAACAAGGGCATTCACTTTATTCGCGCGCTTCATGCGCTTGCCCATATTGCCGCTGTAACCGATATCGACGTTAAATCCGTTGTGGCGCAGGCGATGCACCAACTTTTGGGCAACAGCATCTTCTGCTTCGCCCACAGGAATGACAGCAATCGGACGGCTCTGCGGCGGTAAATCGCCCAACAGCATCGCCAAGCGCTCCACGCCAGCAGCCCAGCCAATACCAGCCGTTGGCGGCCCGCCCATTTGCTTGATCAAACCGTCGTAGCGACCGCCAGCAAGAACAGTACCTTGCGCACCCAGCGCATCGGTCGTGAATTCAAATGCGGTATGTGAGTAGTAATCAATGCCGCGCACTAAAGCTGGGCTGAGTTTGAAGTGAATACCCAGTGCACTCAAACCGTCTTGCACGCCTTTGAAAAAATCTTTCGAGGCTTGGTTCAAATAGTCAGGGAACTGAGGCGCAGAAATAACGATTTCTTTGTCCGCCGGATCCTTTGAATCCAAAACGCGCAACGGATTCTTTTCCAAACGTTCGCGGCTATCTGCAGACAATTTTTCCTTGTGTCCTGACAGATAATTGATGAGCACATCGCGATAAGCCAAGCGACTTTCAAGATCACCCAGCGAATTCATCTCAAGCATAATTTTACCAGCGATACCGAGTTCTTTCAGGATGTGATCAGCCATCGCAATCACTTCAACATCACCCTGCGGTGTCGGCACGCCCAACAACTCTGCGCCAATTTGATGGAACTGACGTTGACGGCCCTTTTGCGGGCGCTCGTGGCGAAACATCGGGCCACTATAAAAAAACTTCAACGGCGCTTGTTGCGACAACCCTTCCGAAATGAAAGCACGCGCGACACCCGCTGTGCCTTCGGGGCGCAAGGTGACGCTTTCACCACCCTTGGTTTCGAAGGTGTACATTTCCTTAGTAACAATATCGGTTGTATCACCCAAGGTACGGGCAAACACTTCCGTCGATTCAAAAATCGGCGTGGCGATTTCTGAATATCCATAACGCGCGGCAATGTTTGCGAATTTGCTTTGCACCAGGCGGTGACGCCGGATGTCATCAAACATCAGGTCATGAGTTCCGCGCACAGGTTGTAAAGACGACACGAGGTATTCCCCTAAGCAAAAAATCTAAAATATTCGGAAAGCGCCGCTACTCAGCGGCGGCTGCGTGGGCTTTTGCGGCTTCAATCGCGGCCGCTTTTTGTTCGACCAGCTTTACGATGTGATCAATCATGTCTTCTGTCGAGACATTATGGTCAGGCTTGCCACCCACATACATTTTGTGAACGCCGCCGCCACCGCCGGTGATGCCTAAGTCCGTCTCGCGCGCTTCGCCGGGCCCATTTACGACGCAGCCGATAATCGAAAGAGAAACCGGCGTCATGATGTGTGCCAAACGCTCTTCCAACGTCGCAACGGTATCCACCACGTTATAGCCCTGGCGCGCACAGCTAGGGCACGCGACAATGCGAACGCCGCGATGCCGCAGATCCAGCGACTTCAGCATATCAAAGCCGACTTTGACTTCTTCAACCGGGTCCGCAGAAAGCGACACGCGAATGGTATCGCCAATGCCAGCCCATAGCAGTGAACCCATACCAATCGAGGATTTCACTGTGCCTGCGCGCAAACCACCGGCTTCGGTAATCCCCAAATGCAATGGCGCGTCGGTGACTTCGGCTAATTGCTGATAGGCCGCCACTGCCAGAAAGACATCAGACGCTTTCACACTGATTTTGAACTCGTGAAAATCGTTATCTTGTAAAATCTTTGCGTGTTCTAACGCACTTTCAACCAATGCTTCGGGGCAAGGCTCGCCGTATTTTTCCAGCAGGTGTTTTTCTAAACTGCCCGCATTTACGCCGATACGCATGCTGCAATCATGATCGCGCGCGGCTTTCACCACTTCGCGCACGCGTTCGGCTGAACCGATATTGCCTGGATTGATACGCAAGCACGCTGCACCAGCCTCAGCGGCTTCAATCGCACGTTTGTAGTGAAAGTGGATATCCGCAACGATGGGCGCATTTACTTGCGGGATGATGTGTTTCAACGCGGCGGTTGATTCTTCATCGGGGCATGAGATGCGGACAATGTCAGCGCCAGCCGCAACAGCCGCACTTACCTGCTTTACCGTTCCCGCCACATCTGTGGTGAGTGTGTTGGTCATGGTCTGCACAGAAATGGGCGCATCGCCGCCCACCAGCACGGATCCAACACGGATCTGGCGGGACTTGCGACGCAGAATCTGACGGTACGGACGCAGGGTCATGGGGTTACGATTCAAGCCAAGAGTTGCGGGGCTTATACCCCAGAATATGGGCGCGCCATAGACTTTGGGCGAGCCCCCTAACGTCTTGAAATGATAGCTAATCGTTGGCGGCTGGAGCCTCTTGACGGGCCGGAGCACTGGCCGCCGGTGCCGGTTTGGCTTGAGCTTTTAACTTATCGCCATCCAGCGACACGCCGCGCGCCACACTGCCCTGATCGCCTAGCGGGGGCATAACAGCCCCATCGACAATAATTTCAACACCACCGGCATTGAGTGTCATGAGGGTTAGGCCCGTGCGATCAGGCACTTTGTAGGCTTCGCCTTTACGTAAGAAACGAGTGAGCAAAAGCTGTTCACCATCGCGGACTTGAATCCAGCTATCCGATTTCGCACGCAGTTCCACGTTCGCATTTTTACCCGACGTTGCTGCAGGCTTCGTGGACTTCGGCGGCACTGGAGCAACCGCAGCTGTTGTGGTTGCAGGCGATACAGATGCGCTTGTCGTCGCCGTGGGGGTTGATGCAGCAGGTGCAGGCTGCGTGACTTTAGGCGCTTGCGTAGGAACCGCAGCAGTTTGAGTTGCGGCTTGCGTCGTCGGCATAGTTGTAGGCGGCACCGACGCTGTAGGCGCAGGCGTTGATGTTGCTGGCTTTGCCGGAGCAGCTGTCACTGGTGCTGGCGGGGCCGTAGCGACAGCGGGTGCTGGTTGCGTCTTCGCAGGCGGCGGAGTTTGAACCACAGGCGCAGCAGCCGGAGGCGGTGTTTCAACAGTGGCCGTAGTCGCAGTCACTGGCGCCTTTGCAACTTCAGGCTTTGCAGTTGCAGGAGTAGACGATGTGACAGCTGGAGCCGTTTGTTGTGCTTGCGGAGCGCTTGCTACAGTTGTCGCTGGTGGCGTCGCAACAGTTGGCTTCGGTGCCGGCGTTGTTGATGCTGGCGCAGCAGCCACCGATGGCGTTGAAACTGGCGGCGCTGAAACAGGCGGCATGGTTGATGCAGCAGGTGCGGTCGGCGGCAATGTTGTTACCGTCGGCGGAGTAACTGCCACAACAGGCGATGCTTGCTGCGCGGGCGTGGCAGAGGCTGGCGCTTCAGGCGCCATGGCCTCAGCCACAGGCTGATCTTCTGCCTCGGGCGGTGGCGGTGCTTCTTCCGTCACACCGGCGTCGGAAGCTTGCTGCTCAGGCGCGGGCGTCGTGGCCGTGTCATCACGCAACAACGCGGCCAAACGATCTGGCACTTCTTGTATCACATCGGCTGCACGACGATCAGCATCGGCCATCGTGTACCACACTCCGTACACCATCATGCCCAGCACAACAGCGATCAGCAGCAATGCACCAGACGGAATACCTGATTCTGGCGGAGGGATCGGATACTCGTAGCGCGTGACGCGCTTAATGCCTGCCGTTTCTTCTTTATAGCGGCGCACCACTTCATCGCCATCGAGCCCTAAGTGATCGGCGTACGCGCGCACAAAGCCAATTGCATAAGCTTGACCTGGCAAATCTTCGTAACGGCCGTCTTCAATGGCGACCAGAAAGTTGTAACGGATATGCAAAACCGCAGCGACATCCTGCAAGTCTTTACCAATACGCATACGGGTCGCGCACAGCAACGTCCCGACATCAGACGCCTGTGGTGGCGGCTCTGGGTTTGGCTGTTGTGTCTGACCCAAGTTGGCAAACGGACCGGCAGAACCGTCACGGCCGGATTCAGGCGTCGATGTATCGTTCATGAGCGTTGGCTAACAAAAAATATCCGCAAGGAGCGCCCCGCCAAATCGCACGCATGCAATTCAACCCGCAGCCCTTCAACTGCCTGGATTATATGGCTTTTCGGACGTTAAGAAAACCCAAGATTAGCAGCCCCGAATCTCACGAATTCGCGGCACTTTCAGGCCCAATCGCGCCAATTAGCCCGTGGTCCATGGCAAAGCCCTTGATCTCGGTGCGCAGTGATCCGGTATCGGTGTTGAGGATGCTGAGGAAAAAATGCTCGGCCTCGGCTAAGTTCGTCCGGCGCACGAGATCGCGAATCGGCCCCACCGAAGCCGGGGCCATGGACAGTGTACGATAGCCCAATGAAATCAAAGCCAAGGCCTCAAGCGGGCGCCCCGCCATTTCACCGCACAACGACAGCGGCTTGTTCACGGCCACACATTTTTGGGCAATGTATCGCAACATGCGCAAGACCGGCGGCGACAAGACATCGTAACGGTTGGCCAAACGCGTATTACCGCGATCCGCCGCGAAGGCAAATTGGATGAGATCGTTGGACCCAATGGATAAGAAATCAACACGCCCCAACAATTCGTTGATCTGCCATAGCAACGACGGCACTTCCAACATCGTCCCGACAGCAATGGAACTTGGTGCTGCTCCACCGCGCGAGACGTGGCGTTTAATTTCCATGTCGAGCAGGCGTTTCGAGGCATCGAACTCTGCCGTCGACGCGATCATCGGGAACATCACGCGAAAAGGCTTGTTCTCAGAAGCCTGAATAATGGCGCGCAACTGCTGACGCATAACAGATGGACGGTCCAATGTGAGACGGACTGAACGCCACCCCATTGCTGGGTTATCTTCTTTGTCAGCTGCAAACGAGGCCGCGATTTTATCACCGCCCACATCAAGCGTGCGGAAGGTCACAGGCTTATCACCGGCCGCATCAACGACCTGTTTATAAAGAGCCTGCTGCGACTTCACATCTGGCAGCGTCGGCATGGCCAAGAATTGCATCTCGGTGCGGAATAAGCCAATTCCCGCTGCGCCAGTTTCACCGAGCCCTTGTACGTCGGTAATAAAACCCGCATTCACCAGCAAATCAATCTTCACGCCATCACGCGTGACAGAGGGCAAATCTTTATCGGCCGCATACACAGCTTTCTGGCGCAAACGCGCCGCTGCATTTGCGTTGAACATATCTTGCAAATCTTCAGATGGACGTAAGAATACGTGCCCTGCACTGGCATCCAACGCTAAAAGGTCGAATGCATCGATACGCGACAGCGCGCCCTGCACTTGGGCAAGCACAGGAATATCAAGAGCCTTCGCCACCACCACCGCATGCATGGTGGGCGAGCCCTCTTCCATTACCAGGCCTTTAATCTTCTTGCGGTCGTAATCAAGAAGTTCGGTCGGGCCTAAGCTACGGCAAACTAGAATGGCGTTTTCAGGCAACTCGGTACGCATACCGCCGCCCGCCAATATGGCGAGCAGCCGATTGGCTAAGTCGTCCAGATCTTGCGCGCGCTCACGGAAGATCGGATCGCTCATTTGCATCATCCGCACGCGCGTATCGTCGCTGACTTTTTGCACAGCGGCTTCAGCCGTCAGGCCGGTATCGATGGCATCATTGATGCGACTGATCCAACCTTTGTCGTCGGCAAACATGCGGTAAACTTCAAGGATATCGCCGAAGCCTGTGTCGTCGCCGTGAGAGGAATCAATCAGCGCATCAACATCACGGCGCAACGTTTCAAGAGCTGTATCGAGGCGCGCATGTTCCACGGCGGGATCGTCGGAGACCAAACGGCCAATGCGCACATGACTTTTGTGCATAACGGCTTGGCCGAGCCCTAGCCCCGCATTCAATGTCTCACCGCTCAGACGCACAGGTAACAGAGCGTTACCTTCAGCCTGGAATAACTCTTCGCGCTTCACGACCTGAGCTGCAGACATCAACTCGGCGATGACCATGGCCACCGTCTCGAGCATCTCCACTTCCCATTCGTTGAACGGGCGCTCGTCTTTCGTTTGAACAGCCAACACGCCAACGACCCGACCTGCTTGGATCATCGGCACGCCCATCAGCGAGCGGAAGAAATCTTCACCTGTTTCAGGTCGGTACACGAAAGCTGGATGCGACCACGCGTCTGCTAAAGCTACTGAGCGCGCATGGGCCGCAATGTCACCGACGAGACCTTCACCAACGCGCAAGCGCGTCGAGTGAACGGCGCGCTGAGACAGACCAAAGGTAGCGAACAGTTCCAACACCTCACCCGCGCGCATAATGTAGCACGAGCACACATCGGCTTTGAGGCCTTGGGCAATCAGGGCAACAAGCTTATCCAAACGCTCTTGAACCGAACCCACCCCCGCCATGACATCGCGCAAGCGCGACAGCATTTGGCGAAGATCGGCGGCACTGAACGTGGTCATGGCGTGGATCGGGCTTGGAAGACGTGGGTGGCTTGCTCAAGAAGTTCGGCAAAGATTTCAGTGACAGGCTGCTCTTTCGTCACCAGGCCAACACTTTGGCCCGCCATCACCGAACCGTACTCAACATCGCCGTCGACAACGGCTTTGCGCAACGCACCAGCCCAGAAATGCTCGATCTCTAATTGTGCAGCAGCAGCATCTAACTGGCCCGCGTCAAATTTCGCGATCACTTCACGCTGTTTATCCATGAAGTTTTCAACGCCCTTGTTCACCAGCGCGCGCACTGGAATCACTGGGAATCGCTTATCTAACTGAACGCTCGGCATCGCTTCACGGGCACTGGCACGAATGAAGGCTTTCTTGAAATTCGGGTGTGCCACACACTCAGACGCACACACAAAACGCGTACCCATCTGAACACCGCTGGCGCCCATTTCAAGGAACGACACAATCGCATCGCCGCGCGCAATACCGCCCGCGACAAATACTGGCACGTCACGCACAGCCGGAAGAATTTCTTGCGCTAAAACCGCTGTTGAAACCGGGCCGATATGGCCACCAGCTTCGCTGCCTTCGATCACGATGGCATCCGCGCCCAATTTGATGAAGCGTTTTGCCAACACCAACGCAGGCGCAAAGCAGATCAGTTTCGCACCACCGTCTTTGACGCGCTTAATCGCTTCGGCTGGCGGAATGCCACCGGCCAGAACGACATGCGAAACATTATTTTTAATGCAAACATCGACCAAATCGAGAAGCTTTGGGTGCAGCGTGATCAGATTTACGCCGAATGGCTGCGTCGTCAGTTTTTGAGTCGCTTTAATTTCAGCATCTAACAACTCAGGCGTCATCGACCCGCAGGCAATGACACCAAAACCACCCGCATTAGAAACAGCAGACACGAGATTGCGCTCTGAAACCCAAGTCATTGCCCCACCCATAATCACGATGGGGCAACCTAAGAATTCAGAGCCTCGCTTCCACAAGCGTGCGAGTTCGGGTGGCACGCTAAGCGGTGCGGTCGTCACTTTCGATTGTACCGCAGCTTCGGCCATAGCCCCTCGGATGTTTGCGGTTTAAGCGGCGTCGAGATCGTAAGCAGTATGCAACGCGCGCAAGGCAAGTTCAGTATATTCTTCAGCGATCAACACGCTAACTTTAATCTCGGACGTCGAGATCACCTGAATATTGATGCCTTTTTCAGCAAGTGTGCTGAACATTTTCTGTGCAACGCCGGCATGGCTGCGCATGCCAATCCCGATGACCGAGAGCTTCACCACGTTCTTATCGGTGTTTAGGGCCTTATAAGGCACCTTTAACTTCTCTTTGATCACGCTGGCAGCACGTTCCAGATCAGCTTTACCAACAGTGAACGTCATATCAGTCGTCTTGCCGTCTTGGCTGACGTTCTGGACGATCATATCGACGTTAATGTTAGCGTCGGACAACGGCCCAAAAATGCTAGCAGCGATACCAGGCTGATCGCTCACGCCAACCAGGGTGACCTTCGCTTCATCGCGGCTATAGGCAATGCCGCTGACTAATTCTTGTTCCACGATCTCTTCCTCGTCACAGACCAATGTTCCAGGAGTATCCGAAAAGCTTGAGAGCACTTGCACGCGCACGCGATGCTTCATGGCCATTTCGACCGAGCGCGTTTGCAAAACCTTAGCTCCTAACGAAGCCATCTCCAGCATTTCTTCGTAGCTAACCTTCTCCAGCTTCTTCGCTGTCTTCACAATGCGCGGGTCGGTCGTATAGACGCCGTCAACATCGGTGTAGATATCGCAACGATCAGCCTTCAATGCCGCAGCCAAGGCCACAGCCGTCGTATCAGAACCACCACGCCCCAGGGTCGTGATGCGATTATCAGGGCCAATGCCTTGGAAACCAGCAACCACAGGCACTTGGCCTTTTTCCATACGCTTGATCAGTTCTTCGCCTTTAATCTCAACAATGCGCGCCTTACCGTGCGCATCGTCCGAGATGATCGGGATTTGCCAGCCCTGCCATGAGCGCGCGTCAATGCCCAGTTCTTGCAGGCAGATAGCCAACAGGCCCGACGTGACTTGCTCACCCGTCGCGACAATCGCGTCATACTCACGCGCGTCATGCATCGGGTTGGCTTCGGTGCAGTACGCGACCAACTGATTGGTCACGCCTGACATCGCAGATACGGTCACGGTCACTTGGTTCCCGCGATCGACTTCCGCTTTTACTTTCTTGGCCACGTTCTTAATGCGGGCGAGATCACCCACTGACGTGCCGCCAAATTTCATCACTATGCGCGCCATGCTTTGCGCTACCGTATTTGTCTGATCAGGATTGCGAATTAAGCGATTTTTGCCCAAAAGCCCGGCCAAAGCTGCGCCTAGCCCTTGAAAAGGCGCGCATACATAACCAAAAGGACGCAGCCGAACAAGGCGTTCCGGCCAAATAACCCTTAACCGGGCGCCTCATGCAAACTATCAGAAAACAAAGCGTTTTCCCGGCTCACACGGCAACTTATATTGACCTACCCCATTTGGATGTCGCCCGATGAACGCTTCTGCCCCGCAATTCGCCGATCTGCCGACGACCGCCCTGGCCGAGGAAGTCGCCAAGTTTTCGGCCATTGCCGACGAATGGTGGGACCCTTCGGGCAAGTTTAAGCCGCTCCATAAGTTCAACCCCGAGCGAATCCGATACGTCCGCGACCGCATGGCTCAGCACTTTGGGCGCGACTTGTCGCAGGACAAGCCATTCGCCGGGTTGAAACTCCTCGATATTGGCTGTGGTGGCGGCCTGATCTCCGAGCCCATGGCTCGGTTAGGCTTTGAGGTCACCAGCGTCGATGCAGCCGAGAGAAACATTAACGTCGCGAAAGTTCATGCCGAACGATCCGGCTTGAAGATCGACTATCGCCACACCACGCCTGAACAAATGATCTCAAATCCTCAGAGATTTGATGTGGTTCTAGCCTTGGAAGTCGTCGAGCACGTTGCCGATCTCGATGTGTTTCTTTCTGCCGCTGGGCAATTGGTGGCGCCGGGTGGCGCACTGATTGCCGCAACACTGAATCGCACGTTGAAATCTTTGGCGATGGCAAAAATTGGTGCTGAGTATGTGCTGCGCTGGTTACCCGCAGGCACGCACGATTGGCGCAAATTTGTGAAGCCAAGCGAACTCGCAACAGGCCTGCGCCAAAGCGGATTGAGCGTCCAAGAACTCAAAGGGCTGAGCTACGATCTCTTCCGTGATCGCTGGGTCATGGGGGACGATTTAGATGTCAATTACATGATGCTGGCGACAAAAGCCGCGTAAGCCAGCCTAGGACGGCTTGCGCTTCTTCTTCGACCACGGCAGCGCATACACCGGAATGCCTTCTTCGTGCAGTTCTTCGGTTTGCTCGGGCGTTGCATCACCATAAATGCCGCGCTCAGGTGTTTCGCCGTAGTGCATTTTGCGCGCTTCTTCGGCGAATTGATCACCGACGTTATCGAAGTTCTTTTCGATGGTTTCGCGAAGCTCGTTGTAGGCTTCGGTCATCTTTTCGACAGCCAACGTCACATCAGCGTTGGATTTACCTTCTGACACAGTTGAGGCTTTAGGGCCCTTCGCTTTCTTTTTAGAGGGCGTGATGTTCGGGGCCTGTAATGCCTTCTGCACCTTCAAGCTACCGCATTTCGGGCACGACACTTGGCCCGCTTTAATCAGTTTTTCGACGACTGATGAGTTGCGGAACCAGGAATCGAACTGGTGTTCTTTTTCACAGATGAGATCGTATAGAATCATGGGCCTGATCTAATGCCCAAGCGCCCCAGATGCAAGCGGGGGCTTAAAACCCTGCGCAGCCGTTAAAACTTAGCGTTGAGACCCAATGAGGGGATTTTGGCCCGGGTCTCTGCCACCATCGCTGGGTCAATCTTCGCGCAAATGACGCCTGGGTCTTTTCCAGCATCACGTAACACGCGGCCCCACGGATCAATAATAAGTGCATGTCCAAAGGTTTGGCGGTTTCCGGGGTGGGTGCCGGTTTGAGCCGGCGCGAAGACATAGCAGCCCGTTTCAATCGCGCGGGCGCGCAACAAAACATGCCAATGCCCCTCGCCGGTCGTCTGCGTAAAGGCAGCGGGGATAGTGAGGAAATCTGCTCCGGCTTGTGCGAGTTGGCGATACAACTGTGGAAAGCGCACATCGTAACAGATCGTCAGGCCTAATTTGCCCCACGGCAGATCCACCAACTCAGCCTTTTCACCAGCGTTGAATGTGGCACTTTCGTTATACTGCTCACCGCCACCCAAGTTCACATCGAACATATGAATCTTGTCATACAGCGCGACACGCTCACCTGCGGGGTTGAGCATGAAGGTACGGTTCGCAAGCTTGCCATTCTCTTGTTTGATCGCGAGGCTGCCACAATGCAGCCAAATCTTCAGCTCTTTGGCCAACGCAGTAAAAGCAACAAGCGCGGGATGCTCTGCTTCAACATGCGCCTTCGCTAACGTGTTCGCTCGGCCTGATTCCATCATCACAACATTTTCAGGCAACAAAACAAGTTGAGCACCCTTCCCTGCGGCCTCACGCACAAATTGAGATGCAATCTTGATATTCGCATCCATATCGTTGGACGCGTTGACCTGAACACAAGCGACGGTGAAGGGCTGACCTGCCATTAAGCTTGCGCCAACAAGGGATCGAGTTGGCCTTGCGCATCTAACGCATGAATGTCATCGCTGCCGCCGACGTGACGACCATTGATGAAAATCTGGGGAACAGTGCGACCACCGTTCGATCTCATCATCATCTCTTGGCGCTTGGCGCCATCGGACATAACGTCGATTTCAGTGAATTCGACGCCCTTTCGGGTCAAGAGGGCCTTAGCCCGGTGACAGTACCCGCAGAATGGAGAGGTATAGATTTCGATTTTGGCCATGATAATAACGATTTGCTTCTGAGATTAGTGTAGGCTGAAACTGCTGTGTTTCAAGGGCTTGAGCTTCATTTTCCTAGTGAGAAATTTAGGAAACTTTATGGCTATCAAACGCATCATTTTGCTATCCGGTGAAACAGAGGGGCCTTTCCTCGCAGCAATATTGCGAAGCCATGAGGCCAATCTCCAGGTTGATTTAGCCAGCACAAAAGATGAACTCGTCGCGGCGGCAGCAGGTGACCTCGCCGATACGCGTCTGATTTCCTTCTGTAGCCCTGTGATTGTCCCAGCAGATATTTTGGCCCGGCTGCCAGGCCCTTCTTACAATTTCCACCCAGGGCCGCCAGAATACCCGGGCCGATACCCCAGCATGTTCGCCCTTTATGATGGCGTAGATCGTTTCGGAATCACGATTCATGAAATGACCGCAAAAGTTGACGCTGGCTACATTGTTGGTGCCGAATGGTTTGTCGTTAGCCCAGACCACGATCTTAACCAGCTTGATGAACAGACGTACGCGGTACTTGCAGAAAAATTTCGCGCGCTGTCGTTTCACCTTGCGACGTTACCGCAACCGCTACGCCGCCTGCCCTATCGGTGGGGGAGCCGCAAAACCACGCATGCGGACAGCGAGACGTTACGACAAATTACGGCCGCGATGGATGAAGCAGAAGTTGCACGCCGCAAACGTGCCTGTGGCGGCAAAGTTTATACGCCTTAAGTCCCCGGCGCGGGGACACGCGCCAAAACTAAAACATCTACCGCTTTCGCACCCGCCCGCAGCAATGCGCGCGCAGAAGCGTCAACAGTGGCCGTTGTCGTCATCACGTCGTCAATCAGCAAGATGGATTTGTTTTTGATCGCGTTTGCGTCTTTTACCGCAAATGCGCCCATGACATTCCGTCGGCGTTGCGCACGGTCGAGCCCACCTTGTGTTGGCGTTGCACGCATGCGCACCAAGCCATCAGGCATCACAGGCTTTGCGATAAGGCTTCCTAAGGCATTCGCCAACAAAGCCGACTGGTTGTATGTGCGGAACCACAACCGTCGCCAATGTAAGGGGACAGGCACAATACAATCGGCATCATCAAACAACTCAACACCAGCCCGCCGCATCCATTTTGCCAAATGCGCGGCTGCGTCAGTTCGATCAGCATGCTTCAGCTTCAAGACAAGCGTGCGAGCCGTTTCCTTGTAAGTGAATACCGCTCTGGCACGACGGAAAGCCGGGCGGTCTTTCATACATGCGCCACACATGACCTCATCGTCGACCACCGCAGTTTCAAACGGCAAACAACAGATGTGGCAGTAAGGCCTGGTAATGAATGAGAACTGTCCAAAGCACCTGGCACACAAACTACCCGGCTCATCGACCGCCACGTCACAGGCCAGGCACTGTGGCGGCAGCAAAATATCGAGAAGTCCGCGCCCAAAGCGGCGGATAACACCCCGTCCTGTTTCAAACCCTGTTTGCATAATCGCTAGCATGGCATAAATAGCCCCATGCCCGACAGTATGATGGTATTCGACCGCACCGCCGTCCGCCGTCACCGCGACCGCGCCTCGGCAATCTTAAGCACCGCAGACTTCTTGTTCCGCGAAGCAGCTGTGCGTCTGCTTGACCGGCTGAACGACGTAACGCGGCGATTTGAACTGGGCCTCAATATCGGCTGCCGCCATGGCGAATTGGCACAAGAATTAGGTCCGGCTTCAAAAGTCGACCATCTATTGCAGTGCGACTTTTCGCCGCCCATGGCGCGTGAAGCAGCGCGCACCGCCCCCAGCTTTGCAGCTGATGAAGAGTTTCTCCCTGTCGCCGAAAACAGCATTGATCTCGCGCTCTCGAACCTATCACTTCACTGGGTGAACGACCTGCCTGGGGCCATGGTCCAAATTCGGCGCGCCCTGAAACCAGATGGCCTGTTTCTCGCAACGCTTTTTGGCGGCGAAACTCTGAAAGAACTGCGCACGTGCCTGATCGAAGCTGAAAGCGAAGTTCGTGGCGGCGCAAGCCCACGTGTATCGCCATTCGTTGATGTGCGTGACGCAGGCGGATTACTGAACCGTGCTGGATTTGCATTACCGGTCGTGGATGCCGATGCGATTACTGTGACGTACGCCGATCCTTTAAGGCTGATGACCGATTTACGTGCCATGGGCGAAACCAATGCTGTAAATGAGCGCAGCAAAAAATTCCTGCGCCGCGATGTGCTGGGGCGTGCGCTGCAAATGTACGCCGAGCGCTTCGTTGATGAGCGCGGGCGAGCAGTTGCGACGTTCCAAATCGTCACCCTCACCGGTTGGTCGCCGCACACATCGCAACAAAAAGCATTGCGCCCGGGCAGTGCAAAAGCGCGCCTGGCCGATGCGCTAACCACCACTGAAATTGCATTAGATGAAAAAGTACCAAAGCAGCCATGAAATTTGAAAAGCCTCTGCTCGAAGGCGTGTTGATTAACCGCTACAAACGTTTCTTCGCTGATGTGAAGCTGAGTGACGGCAGCATTGTGACCGCGCACTGCGCAAACTCAGGCTCAATGTTGTCGGTAAAAGAACCCGGTTGCCGGGTATGGCTAACGCCTGTCGATGACCCCAAACGCAAACTAAAGTTCACATGGGAACTGATCGAAGTTTTCGGCGGCATGGTCGGCATCAATACTGGCCATCCGAACAAGCTGGTAGCAGATGCAATCAGTGCCGGACTGATCCCTGAACTAACTGGTTATGAGTCTGTAAAGCGCGAGCAAAAGTACGGCAAAAATTCACGCATCGACATTTTGCTAGAAAGCACCGGCAAACCGCCCTGTTATGTGGAAGTTAAAAACGTCACCATGAAGCGTAAGGCAGGATTGGAACATCCTGCAGAATTCCCAGACTCCGTCACCGAGCGCGGGACTAAGCACTTGAATGAACTCGCCGATGTGGTGGCCGCTGGAGGCCGGGCGATGATGTTTTATCTGGTTCAGCGCACCGATAGTACGCACTTCAAAATCGCTACGGATATCGACCCGAATTATGGCAAAGCCTTTGAAAAGGCTATCAAAAGTGGGGTTGAGGCGATCTGCTATGGTTGTGAAGTGACGCCCAATGCTATAACCATCGCTAAGCGGTTAACGATGGATTTGCCCCGTTAAGGCCTTATCTATTCCTCACCCCACACCTTAAAGCTCTTCGGCGCGACACACGATATGAACATGGAAATGAGAGAAGCGGCCTTAACCCGCCCCCGCGATATTGAGATTCATGGGCCCGAAGCTTTTGCTGCCATGCGCAAATCTGGCCAGCTCACGGCTGAGATTTTGGATTTCATTACCCCTTATGTACGCCCCGGGGTGACGACCGGTGAAATTGATCGCCTGTGTCATGAATACCATCTGCGTCATAACGCCATTCCGGGCCCGCTGAATTATCGCGGCTATCCTAAATCCATCTGCACTTCTGTGAACCATGTGGTGTGCCACGGCATTCCGGGTGATCGCGTGCTGAAAGATGGCGATATCGTGAATATCGATGTTTCGCCGATTCTGGATGGTTGGTATGGCGATTCAAGCCGCATGTATTTCGTGGGTGACGTCAAAATCAAAGCCAAGCGTTTGGTGGAAGTGACCTACGAAGCTCTGATGCGCGGCATCCGTATGGTAAAGCCCGGCGTCACGTTAGGGGATGTCGGCCACGCGATTCAAACATACGCAGAAGAAAATCGTTTCTCGGTTGTGCGCGATTTCTGCGGACACGGCATTGGCCGCGTCTTCCATCAACCGCCCAATGTGATGCACTTCGGTGATCCAGGCGAAGGCTTGGTGTTAGAGCCAGGTATGATCTTCACCATCGAGCCGATGGTGAACGCGGGCCGCTACGACACCAAAATTCTGGATGATGGCTGGACGGCCGTGACACGCGATAAGTCACTGTCAGCCCAGTTCGAACATACAGTTGGCGTGACTGACACCGGCTACGAAATTTTTACGCTGTCGCCTAAGGGCTTTACCTTCCCGCCTTATGGCCCAGAAAACGAAACTGAACCTGAGAAGCCGTTTTAAGTATGCTGAAGCAACCGCAACAACCTGTCATTCACGACCCGCAAGCCTTTGTCGGCATGCGCAAGGCTGGGCGCGTCACGGCCGAGATGCTGGATTACATCACCGATTTCGTGAAGCCCGGCATTACGACAGGCGAGATTGATCGGCTGTGCTTTGACTTCCACACCAAACATAACGCAACGCCAGGCCCGCTGGGTTATCACGGCTATCCGAAATCTGTTTGCACATCCGTAAACGATGTCATTTGCCACGGCATTCCAGGCAAGCGTGTTTTGAAAGACGGCGACATCATTAATATCGACGTCACGCCGATGGTTGATGGCTGGGTCGGCGATAGCAGCCGCATGTTTTATGTCGGCAAAGTCAGCGACAAGGCGCGCAAGCTGTGTGAAGCCACACACGAAGCCATGATGCGCGGCATCCAGCAAGTGCGTCCAGGCGCAACGCTGGGCGATGTCGGCCACGCCATCCAGTCTTATGCCGAGAAATTGGGCTATTCGATTGTGCGCGATTTCGGTGGCCACGGCATTGGCCGCACCATGCATGCGCCGCCGCAAGTGCTGCATTACGGCTCGCGTGGCAAAGGTTTGCGTCTGGAAACTGGGATGTTCTTTACGGTCGAGCCAATGCTAAACATTGGCTCGTCAGAAGCTGTTATTCTCGATGATGGGTGGACAGCGGTTACGCGTGACCGCACATTATCAGCGCAGTTCGAACACACGGTTGCGGTGACAGAAACGGGCTACGAGATTTTCACACTCTCGCCCAAGGGCTACAACCTGCCCCCTTATAAAAGCGCCTAACCGCCATGACGAGCAAAGGACTTGGTGACGCAACTGCCCAAGGTTTGTTCGTTGAGCCCGCCAAGTCTTCTCAAGCCGAGTCAGCACCCGATTACGTTGGCCATCGCCAACGCTTGCGCGAGCGGTTTCTGAATGCCGGCGCAGACAGCCTGCCCGACTACGAACTCTTAGAACTGTTGCTCTTCATGGCGCAGCCTCGCGCCGACACCAAACCCATCGCAAAAGATCTTTTGCGGAAATTCGGCTCGTTCGCTGAGGTGATTTCAGCCAACGCTGATGCATTGAGAGATGTCAAAGGCATTGGCGATTCTGGTGTCGTGGCCCTAAAGGCGGTTCAAGCTGCTGCTCAACGTCTCCTCCGGACGAAGGTGAAAGAAGCACCGGTTATTTCCTCGTGGAATGCACTGATCGAATATTGCACAGCGCAGATGGCGTATAACGAAATCGAGCAATTCCGTGTGCTTTACCTTGATCGCAAGAACAAACTTGTCGCGGACGAAGCTCAAGCTGAAGGTACGGTCGATCACACGCCAGTTTATCCGCGCGAAGTAGTCAAACGCGCATTGGAATTAAACGCCAGTGCCGTTGTGATGGTGCATGACAAGCCATTACTTTTGGCAGCGTAAATCCGCCAACCATTTCAGTAAGATAGATTTTGACCGCTTGCTGATTTCGCTTTTTGTTGGCGGTAGTGTTGGCGGTTTCGACAGTCGTAGCCAATCGTAATTCTTGCCAAACCATTCGGTGATAATGACCCGATGATTACTGACATTGAGATTCTTCGCTCTGCCGCAGCCGCGATTAAAGCCTATGCAGCCGACGCCGAATTGATGGCCGAAGAACGCATTGAAGTAATGATGCAGTCCGGTGACGTGGAGGGTGCGCTCACCTGGAAGCGCATACTCACTGCCATAGTTGAGCAGCGAAAACTGCTCCCTGATTAGCTAATGATCAGTGGCTCAAGAATGGCTAGATGGCCGGAAAACCGCGCTTTTCAGTGGTATTGAGTGGTATTGACACCGACCGTATTTGGTATATTATTATACCAATTCGAGAGCGTTGTTAGCTTGCTGAGTAGATTGCAGAAACTGCGCAATGATCCGCTAGCGCCTTCCCACCCTCGAATGTTTGAACAACCAAGCTTCCTGAACTGATCCGCTCTGCAGCCCGAGTGTCCGGGACGATGTGATCAATGCGATCAGGAAACTTTTCAACACAGCGTCGCTCGCCTGCTGCCTGGACAGGGTTCAAATGCAAGCCTATCGGGTCATCGTCGTTGGTGAGGGCCAAGAAGTCGTCGCCACTCGATAGCAGGCGTCGATTGAAGTCACCCAGCAAGACAAATGGACTGCCTTCGTTGAAGCGGGGTTCAATCCATTTCTGTTCAAGCACTGCCTGTTGCTTAAACAGAGTGCGACATTCATCGCTAGAGTTGGTCACGGCTTTGCCTGGGCATGAGGCCTTGAGATGTACGGCGAGCAATCGTAATGGCTTTTTACCGAGTAGTGTTAAGTCGACGGCGTTTCGCAAACTGCCATTGTCGCTAACATCAACCTCTTCAAAGTCTGGGTTACGGCGATACTGAACTGACCTCTTGATAGCAAAGCCGGTGAGTTGTTTGGTCGAATTGCCTGCAGCAGGATCACCACGCTTGCATGGATAGCCCGCGCGTAAGTTTTGGCGGCTGATTTCAATGCGGTACTTGTCAGGGTCAAATACCCGAGCAGCAGCAGCCACACTTTCCACTTCCTGGAAAGCAACCACATCAGCGTTAAGCTGGTTGGCGTAGCTTCTTAGTGCCTCATAGTCCTCGTCGCTTCGGGGATTGCACCCCGCGTTGGTTTTCTCCGCTAAGTGCTCAAGGTTCCAAGTAGCCAACTTTAGATCGGCAGACAAAACCGGCGAACTTAACGCCAAGCACATCAGCGCAGATAGCAACGCCCGCAAAGGGAAGCGACGAACTACAAACTGGGAATTTGCGAGCATTGGGGCATCCCTTGGGCTGTTGGCGCATAGGTATGCCGCATCTAAGGGTCGTCGCCAAATGAACTAACGGTTTGGCTTTCGTTTCTTGGCGGTATCACCGCGAAGGCGCAGCGCCGCAGACACCATCGTTTTAATCACTTCGATTGTGTCTGCATCAAGCGGCAAAAGCATCTGAGCAATGTCATTGACCTTCCGACGTTCGGCACGCCCCGCCAAAGACGGTTCCAACCCTTCAACCATCTCGGGAAGGGTTACACCCAACGCTGTAGCGATGCGGCGAAGTGTTCCGATGCGCGCGTCGTTGTGGCCGGTCTCGACCTTGGAAACTGTATAAGCAACGACGCCAGATACTGCCGCAAGAGTTTCCTGCGACCACTTCCTCTGACGGCGCAGCATGGCAACGCGGGCACCCAACGCCTTCGCAAATGCCGCTTCCGGCTCGGCCTTCTTTTTCGTTCTACGAACTTTCGACATAGCGCGGATTTTGCTTATCGGCGCACGTACACGAAACTCGCTAAACCAAATGATTTTATCCAATTTGTCTCTTTTATATGTGTTTTACACCATGACCGGGAACATCACTCACAACTCGCCAACTGCCACCAAATCGAGCCCGCCCCTCGCCCTACCTAACCTGCTGGATGGGCCGCAATCGCAACCGGTCGTGTTCTACTTGGACGCAGTCGGCTTATGGGAACGCCATTGCACCCGCACTTATCTCTATCTTCGCCCAGGGCCGGGGTTCGGAGTGTGGTGTTTCGATGGTGCAGGCTGGTTTGAGCACCTACCCAACTGGCCTCTCATTACAGCGAATGGCAAGCCTGCGGCTTTTATGTCTGATCAGGCCGAGGAGGATGTGCCTCAGCGCGAAGTGGAACTTATCTACTCCTGGCCAGAAATGGAAAACCAGGAAACCCGAGAGGAACTGCAACGTCGCGAACAGCTACGCCAGATGGGGCCGGCGCCACTGGACGAAGGCTCCCGTTGTGTCGCCAGCTATGTCGACACGTTGAACGATGGCGCCAAAGAGGCAATTAGACATCTAGCGCATTTTCAATGGTGCGCTTTAGAAGCAGCCTCTCTTGTTGATGGCTTTGAAGCTTTCCTCGAGAGGACTGTGAGTCGCTTTGGTCCGAACCTATTTAATCTGGCATGGTCGTTAAGCGCGGCGCTTGAGCGTTCAAAGTCTTGGCGACTGCACGTGGCACGGCAGCTGATAGGGCTGAGTCCGCGTCAGTTCCTAATTTGGATAACAAGTAGAAAGATTGCCTTACGCCCGATGGGCGTGGTCGGAAAGATTTCGGCAGTGCCACGCCAAATATCTTCGTTAAGGAGTCTCGCGAACATTCTTGCCAATTCCGCTAAGGTGCGTCGGCTAAACGACGCAGCACGAATTGACGCTACGCTTCTACCCGCTCTCGATATTGCGCCTGATTGGTTCATCACGCCTCGGCTTCTGCGCCTGATGAGCAGGATACGGCACTATCACATCACAGAACTGGAATACAATTTGGGCGTGGCTGCCCGAACGATTACAAAACCTGCTCATATCTTCGCTTTCGTGAAGTATCTAGAAGGCGCTCGAAATGCCGACACGTTTTACACGCGATTAGATAACGAGTTGCTGCATTTTGACTGGGCTAATTCGCATGAATATTTGACGCCCGCGGAACGTGCTCGGGCACCATTCCCCGAGCCGCCATTTCCGAGCGACGAGGTCTTTACCGCGATCTCTAGTGCGAAACATCTGAAGCGGGTGGGCCGCTTCATGCGTAATTGCTTGGCAACTTTCGAAGCATCAATCCGGTCAGGTTCGTCATATGCCTACGAATGGAAAACTGAGCCACGCATTGCGTTGATCTTATCTCACAACGAGAAGCGCGCGAGTTGGGCGTTGGAACAGATCGGCACCATCGAAAATGCGGCGCTACCGGATGACGTTGGTAGCCGCCTTAAGGAATTGCTGCAGCCACGTCTGGAAATGGCGAACTCACTGCAATCTGCCAATCGTTAGCAGCAAAGCCGCAGTTTCCGGCAACTTTGCCACCATTGTCATTATACCAACTATTACACATACTTTCGGTATCGATTCGCCACTTTACACAGTTATAGATGGTATTGGGGGCTTTCAAATACGCAGCGTAATTAACCGCACTGGCTAGCTTAGGCCGTGCATGAGGAAACTATTGGCGTGTCATCGCCGCCCATTGGCTTCCAATTTTAAGGGAGAGAACTGAATGGATGACTTTCATAGGTTTGATCGGGATTTTGCGCCCGGCTTAAAGCAACTGGGGATAATTAAGCGTCTTCGCCTGCAGGCAAAGTTAAGCCTTTGCGTAGTCGCGCTTATAGTCGCCGCCTGCGGCGCTGACAGTTGGGCCCAATCCACCGCCCCAACGCCGACACAGACAGTCATACCTAATGTCATTCCTTCTGTCTCGTACATACGACTGTACGCACTAGAACCAACAGTATTCGAAGTACGCGCGATTGGTGGAACGTCGGGCGTCGCATACAAAACCACAACCGTGTCCGTTGAAGCGTACATATCTAAGCAGATACCAGCGTCGGATTTTGTAACCGGTGTACAACTCCGTCCGGAAGACACCACAATCAACTTGGTTGCGCAGGGCAAGCGAGAAGGTCTTTTTGACGTAGCCGGGCTTTATCAGCACGTGCGTTACAACAGCGCGACGCGCGTTCTGGAGAACATGAGTGAGTGCGAGATCAATCTCGCGGCGCATGATCTTGGCCTCTACCGCGAATACTTTTATCGCCAAACTCGGTTCTTGCCCCACGTCCACACGTCAAGGCTCGGCAGCTACACGAGTTACATCAGCATCACCAATCCAGACCCTGTTAGCCGCAGTTTCAAACTTATTGGCTTTGAACCGGGCAAGCCAAACTCTGGTCCCACGATTGTGGTAACGGTCCCTGCTGGAGGTACCGTCAAATACTCAGTTCCACAAATCGAGCAGCAAAGCGGCTATGTCCCTCGCGCAGACTTACTGCATCTGAACTTCACAGTGGCATATGTCTCCGATGCAAACGCGCCGTCGTATTTAGACACAGTAGTCGTGACCCACACTGTGCGGGATGACAATTCCTCGGTTGAAACCAATCTCGCACAATTCTGCCCAGTTGAAGGCGTATCCACCATCGCAAAGCCTGCGGGGTCGGTGCCATATGCACAAACGCGGGCTGAAACGAACATCTGCATTAGCGGCGGCTGGGAATTATGGGATCCCAAAAACTGTCCCGTGATCGACTTCCCGGCAAGCACAGCGACAGCCGGTGAGCCTCGTGGCGATACTGGCGTCGATGGTGGATTTGGCTCAGGCGGGTCCGCCAATGGCCAGATTTATCCTTCGGGCGATGTAGATTGGTATAAGGCGCGGCTCGACAAGGGCGGCGCATACAAATTCTATCTGACGCCAACGCCCGTTTCGTTTCAAGTCGGCGGCACCTACGCAAACGATGCCCTGTATAAAAGCCAGATACGTTTACTAAGCCCCACAGGTAGCACGATTCAATTGAATGGTGGTCAAACTCTCAGTCGAGGGCGCGACAACAGCATCATTTTCACTCCGGCAGAAGCTGGCGACTACTTTGTTGAAGTCTCCGCGTCTGATGGCGCATCAACTGGTGGATACCAGTTGGTCGTGAATACGATCTTCAAAGCTGATCTTTGCTCGCCACTCAATCCGCAAGACCGGTTCGTCGCTGAAACGTCCTGCAACGGCACAGAAGCGGACTTCCCTGCTAACGACGCCACTCCTGGTCTGGCGTGTATCAGTTGCCGTGTCGGGACTGGTGGAAGTGTGTTGCCAGCATCGGATGTAGATTGGGTCCGCGTCCAATTAGTCGCAGGCACGACATACACGTTTGTTGTGACCGGCAGTGTTCACCCCGGCACAAAAGAACCCAGCCGTGCCGAGGATGGTTTTGCAATCAAATTGAAGGCCCGATTGCTCAGCAAGTCGGGAACAGAACTGAAATCAGCCAACGGCACCTTGCTCAGGTTTTTGCTGCAAGACCCAGACGGTGATCCGGAAGGGCCTGCTCGCTTTGAATACACGGCTACTGAGACAGGGGCGCATTACATCGAATTGTCGTCCCGAAACACCAAACCGCTCTCCTATTCAATTCAAGTAAACCGCTAGACACGTCATCAAAGAAAGGTATCTGCCATGAAATACAGAATTTTTGCCGTACTACCCGCGACGTTGATAGCGACCCAGCTTTTTTGCTCTCCCGCTGTTGCTCAAAGCAGAACTCTTCCGCACAGCGGGAAGAGCGATGAATGTTCCAAGGAGAACAAGGCAAAGAAGGAGGCGGAAAACAAAGCTATTGAGGAGCAGTTGGCGGAAGTCGAGCGGCAGCGAAACGAATTGACCGCATACTTTTTGAACGTTCAGGCGAACCCGCAAACGAGCAAGGAACAGCCCATCCCGCCTGGCTACAAAGAGAAGCAACAGCAAATGCGAGAACTCAATCAAAAGAAAACCGATTTGCTTCGTAGTCGGCGCGGTGCATGTGTGAGTTTTTGAAGGGCGCTTTCTGCGTCGACTAGAAGTCTCTGCAACACCTACGCACATACTAATTTGACATGACTTGCTTGGAGCATCGTGCTCCGAGAAATGACTGGAGGATTGTTATGCGTAAGCCAGCGAAGAACCACTCGTCAGTTCGCATTGAGCCGCGTGCTAGCGAAACTCCAAGTGTTGCTGAGCATTGCAGGGCGCTGTTTGCTGCTGGTCGCGACGACGAGGCAGTCGAGTTCATTTTGAAATGTATCGAAGAGGCGGAAGAACATATTGAGTCTGTAACCGCCAAGAATCCCGAAATGGCGGCCTACTTTCCGCCGACTTCCGACAGCGTTCATTGACCTTCACCTGAGGTCCAGAGTCTGTTTTCTGAACCTCAGGACCCCCCATACTAAGGAACTGAAACTACAGTCAAAATGGCCGAATTTGACACCGGCCC
Source organism: Rhodospirillaceae bacterium (assembly GCA_965229355.1). Lineage (GTDB taxonomy): Bacteria > Pseudomonadota > Alphaproteobacteria > Rhodospirillales > Rhodospirillaceae. Next base: position 101,414 of record OZ245869.1, read on the forward strand.
AAAAAGAGAACAAAAATAGAACATTAAAGCCGTAAATTTCAGCCAATAGAGCGGCAAGCCGCAAATGACCGCACCGGACACCAAAACAGCCGTACTTACCGCTCTAGCGGCCAAAATTCGGCATTTAGAGCAAGCTATCCAGACGGTCGGACCGGTCCGGTCGCACGGTTTCGGCTTTGGAGTGCCGGAAATGGATGGACGGCTGGGCGACACCGGCTTTCCGTTCGCTGGTCACCATGAAGTTCATGGTAAAGCGAGCGAAGCTGATTTTGCGGTCGCCAATGCGTTCGTCGCGTTCATCGCGTCAAAACTTTCTGGTGGAGTGCTTTGGTGTGTCGGCAAAAGCCAATTGTACGCTCCTGCGATCTCGGCAATCGGTCTTTCGGCGAACAAAGTTCATTTCTTTTACGCAAGAAGTGATGAGGTTGCGCTCGCAGCTATGGAAGAAGGTCTGCGGTATTCGTCGCTTGGCGCCGTTGTCGGTGAAGTCCGCAGGCTATCTCTAAACTCCAGCCGCAGACTTATCCTTGCTTCTGAGAAATCTGGCGTCCCCGCCTTCACACTTCGCCCCCCGATAGCAAACCGAAAACCTGAACAGGTTGCTTGTGGTTCTCGATGGCAACTTAGTAGTGCGCCCGCCGGCCCTTTGCCCGTGGCCGGTGTCGGTCGATCTAGGTGGCGTGTTGAACTTTTGAGGTGTCGTGGAAATCGTTTAGGTGAATGGTTGGTAGAAGCCAATGCAACGGCGGGTCATTTCAGTCTTTCTGCGACTATGGCCGGTGGAAGTTCGGCTTCGCAGGCTCGCACGCGCCAACAGGTTGCCTGACCATCCCTTCGTTGTTGTCGACAACAACGGTCACACACAAATTATCCGAGCGGTTTGTCCTCGGGCTGCGGTAGCCGGTATAGGACCGATGATGACCCTGGCACATGCGCGGTCTGTGTATGGGGGCAAACTGACAATCGGGCGCGCTGACCCATTTGATGATGCGCGAGCCCTTGACCGATTGGCAGCTTGGTTTTTGAGGTACAGCCCACTCGTCGCCCCAGATCACCCCGACGGATTACTGATAGACGCTACAGGCGTGCCGCACCTTTTTGGTGGCGAGGCCGCAATGCTTCAAAAAATGTCGCAACGCTTGCAGCGCGACAATATCACAGCCCACATCGCAATGGCCGATACGCCTGGTACCGCTTGGGCTTGCGCACATTACGGCAATGAAGGGGTGATCGCCGTTAACGGTGCGCGAGAAGCCTTAGAACACTTGCCGACCGCTGCACTCCGTTTGAAGCAGGCCGTTGTCGCATCGCTTAAACGCGTTGGAGTTCGCACTATCGGCGATTTACTACGCTTGCCGAGGGCTACACTTCCACACAGGTTCGGACGCGACGTTGTGCAGCGCCTTGATCAAGCGTTCGGGCGCCAATCTGAGGCGATCAATCCTGTTTTCCCACAGGGCGCAAAGAGTGAGGTGATGAAATTTGCGGAGCCGGTTGCCACGAGAGAAGGCCTACAGCAGATAGCGGTCACGCTATGTGATCGGCTCTGTAAGCGGCTGGAAATTGCGATGGAGGGCGTGAAGCGTGCCGATCTTATTTTCATTCGCGTTGATGGGCACATGGAAGCGATACGGGTTGCGACAGCACAAGCAACTTACGATGCGGTTCACCTGTCCCGGATGTTTGTGGAGCGACTGGAAACTGTCGACCCAGGATTTGGAATTGAGGTGGCCACGCTTACAGCCAACTTGACCGAGTTGGTTAAACCTAAACAGGTCTCTGCACTGAAGGACGTGGATGTCGATAATCGCGAACTAGCAACTATGGCCGATAGGCTTGCCAATCTGCATGGTGCGGGAAACATATTTAAGGTTGGCCCGACGCAAAGCGGCAAACCAGAAACAGCGGTCCGGCGATTTCCAATCACTGCCGAGATTAACGATAGTTGGCCGAAGGCTCACGCACGACCAGTTCACCTGTTAGAGCAGCCGGAAATAATTGAAGTGACGGCAATGTTGCCTGACTACCCTCCCAAGCAGTTCAAATGGCGGCACCGCCTTCACAAAGTAAAAAACGCCACAGGTCCAGAGCGTCTTCGTGATGAGTGGTGGCGTGCTGCAAATGAAATTGGTGAAGTCCGCGACTACTTCAAAGTGGAAAATGAGCGCGGCGAAAGATACTGGATATTTCGCGATAACCGGATCACGCAAAACAGCACTTACCGCTGGTACATGCATGGCATTTTCGCATGAACGGGTATGCCGAACTCCAAGTCACGACAAACTATTCGTTCTTACGTGGCGGCTCGCACGCTTCCGAACTTGTTTATACAGCGGCGAGCCTAGGGACAGCAGCAATAGGTGTCACCGATCACAATACGCTGGCTGGCGTCGTGAAGGCACACGCCGCCGCGCGTGAATTTGGCATCAAAGTATTAGTTGGCTGTCGCGTTGATTTAGAGGCTGAACAACGCAGCCTGCTGTGCTTTCCTCAAGACAAACCGGCATATAGCCGCCTCGTGCGATTGCTGACCTTAGGCAAAGGCCGTGGCGGAAAGGGTTTGTGCTCGCTGTGGTACGACGATTTGAAAAAGCATGGCGCGGGTCAAATCGTCATTGAACTCGCTGATGTGGCAACAGATGCGTTGCGCGACCGTTTAATTGACCTCAAGCAGGATTTCCCAGGGCGCTGTTACCTCGCGTTGACGCGTCGATACCAACCCGACGAGGAAATGCGGCTATTCAGATTAGACGAACTCGCGCACGTGGTCGGCGTGCCAACGGTTGCTACCAACGACATTCATTACCACGTCGACTCCCGCCGGATTTTGCACGACGTGGTTACATGCATCCGTCAGGGCGTGACTGTGGATGAACTCGGACAACAGCGCGAAGTGTCTTCTGATCGTTACATCAAACCGCCGGAAGAAATGTATCGGCTTTTCCGGGGATATGAGAACGCGGTTGCCCGCACGATTGAGATTGCGAACCGATGCACATTTTCGCTCGATGAGGTTCAGTACCAATATCCGGATGAGCACTTCTTTGATGGCAGGTCTGCGCAAGAGGCGTTGATCCACTTAACTGATGAAGGCGCTGCCAAGCGTTATCCGCATGGCGTGCCCGAGAAAGTATCTCGGCAAATTGAGCATGAGATGCAGCTAATAACCCAGTTGAAATACGCTCCATATTTTCTGACCGTTTGGCGCATTGTTGATTTTGCGAGATCACAAGGCATCCTGTGCCAAGGGCGCGGCAGCGCAGCCAACTCTGCTGTGTGTTTCTGCCTGGGCATTACATCAATTGACCCGGCTTTTACTGACTTGCTCTTCGAGCGATTTATTAGTGTGGACCGCAATGAGCCGCCCGATATCGACGTGGACTTTGAACACGAGCGGCGCGAAGAGGTTATTCAGTGGATCTACCAAACGTACGGACGCGAGCGCGCTGCCTTGGCGGCAACGGTCGTGCATTATCGGAGCAAACGCGCCGTGCGTGAGGTTGGTAAAGCTTTAGGCTTGTCAGAAGACGTAACCGCATCTTTAGCTAAATCAGTTTGGGGATGGGGTAACGAAGGGATACCGCAGGAGCAAGTAAAGGCGCTTGGGCTTGACCCAACCGAGTATCGCTTGGCCATGACTTTGCAAGTGACGGAAGAACTGATCGGGTTCCCACGTCACTTATCTCAGCACCCTGGTGGCTTCGTGATTGCCCGCGACCGGCTTGATGATCTGGTCCCCATCGAACCCGCATCAATGGAGGACCGGTCGATAGTTGAGTGGGACAAGGACGATCTCGATGCTCTGAAGATGCTGAAAATCGACATTCTCGCTTTGGGGATGCTCAGTTGTATTCGCAAATCATTCGACTACTTGCACAACGTGAAGGGCATTACCGTCGACATTGCTTCTGTCCCCGCCGAAGACTCATCCGTTTACGATATGATTTGTGAAGCAGATACCGTTGGGGTCTTTCAAATCGAAAGCCGCGCTCAAATGAGCATGTTGCCGCGTCTTAGACCCCGTACATTTTATGACCTCGTGATCGAATGTGCGATTGTTCGGCCAGGACCGATACAAGGCAACATGGTGCACCCGTATCTGCGTCGCCGGCAGGGCATCGAGAAAGTCGTTTATCCTTCAAAAGAGTTAGAAGGTGTTCTTGGTAAGACTTTGGGAGTGCCCCTCTTCCAAGAGCAGGCAATGAAAATAGCCATCGTTGCCGCAGGATTTACACCAGGCGAAGCCGATCAATTGCGACGTGCAATGGGTTCTTTTAGGTCGCGAGGGGCAATAGCAACATTGCGCCAACGATTTATAAGCGGAATGGTTACGCGTGGTTACCAACCTGAGTTTGCTGAACGCTGCTTTAGCCAAATTGAAGGCTTTGGCACGTACGGGTTTCCGGAGAGCCATTCAGCGTCATTTGCCATTCTTATTTATGTTTCATGCTGGATAAAACATCACCATCCCGAAATTTTCTTGTGCGCAATCCTAAACTCTCAACCAATGGGTTTTTATGCTCCAGCACAGCTAGTCCGAGACGCGCGCAATCACAAAGTTGTGGTGTTGCCTATAGATGTAAATGTCAGCCGATGGGATTGCGCGCTTGAGCCCACCGAGATTGGTTTGGCCGTTCGTATCGGGTTTCGTTACGTCAAAGGATTTAGTGAGGACGCATCAGCGCGCATCGTAACCGCGCGCTATGAGCCGTACGTCTCGATTGAGGATATTGTCAGACGTAGCGGCGCAAGCGAGGCTCAGCTTGAACTCCTTGCGGACGGTGATGCCTTTGCGTGTCTAGGATTAGATCGTCACAAAGCATCCTGGACAATCAAGGGATTGCGATCAAAGCAGTTACCGCTATTCGCTGCGGCAGACATTCGCGAAGCACAGCATTTTCCGGAACTGTTGGAGCCTACAGTTAACTTACCTGTTCTTTCAGAAGGTGGTGAGTGTCTGCAAGACTACCAAACGGTTTCGTTCTCGCTTCGCAAGCACCCACTGCATTTTGTGCGTGATCAACTTGCTGCACAGAACTGGTCGCCGTTGAGCACGGTTAGCAATGGGCGAGACGGCCAAAAGGTGCGAATTGCGGGACTAGTGTTGGTGCGGCAACGCCCCGGCTCTGCTAAGGGCGTGACGTTCATCACACTGGAGGACGAAACCGCTAACGCTAATCTAGTGATGTGGCCCGCACTTTTTGAGAAGTTTCGCTCAACCGTGATGACTGCGGGGATGCTTGGCTGTGTTGGCCGCATCCAACGAGAAGGCTCCGTCATCCACGTGGTTGTTGAGAGTCTTGAAAATTTGAGTAGCCTATTACGCCAAATTGGACGCGATGGCGAAACGGAGATTTCACCCTACGCGCGGGCGGATGAGGGAAGCCGCAGTAGCGGCGGGCGTGACAGCCGTGACCCGAAAGAAGAAGCACCTCCAACCCCTCCACGCACCATGTGGAAGCATCCTCGCGAGGTTAATGTAATTGGAGAATTAGAGGACCCGCGTAAGATGCAATTAGCAAAAGTGCGCAATTTTCACTAGTGCGCCACTTACAGTGACAGTACAGATAGGACGCGAGCAAGAACTGCGGGTCGGAGGGGGAAATGGAAAGCAAAACATTGAATAGAGTGCTGTCCGCGCTTTGCGTGGTCGCGTTTCTGGTCTTACTAGTGGTGAGCACATTTCCATTCGTAAGCGAGATTGGCCCCGAAGTCCTAGGCCAGCGAGGTGACTACTTTGGTGGCTTCTTGAACCCGCTTCTCACAACGCTCACTTTTGGCGCTCTGATCTCTACGATCTTAATGCAGCGAACTGAAGTTCAGGACTCACGAAAGCATTTTTCCGCGTCGCTCGAAGCAATGCAGCGACAAAATGAAACGGTTCAGGCCCAAAACTATCAAGCTAGCTTCTTTCAACTTCTTACCATGTATGACGCCATAACGGTTTCTATCGAGATCGTGGACCCAGTTACCCAAATCCCTGCCAAAGGACGCGACGCTTTTCGAGTCATGTATAGCGAGATCCGCAGACTTTATAGAAAAAAACGGCTTGAACAGCCTAATAAGAACGACCTGAGCGCAATCGCATTTGCGTATGATAAGGTTTACAAAGCCCATCATACTAAACTCTCTCATTATTTGCGGTTTTTATACAACGCCATCCTAATGATCGAGGAAAGCCCGGACGCGCGTAAATACCTCAAGATCCTTCGCGCGATGATCTCGAACCAAGAACTATTGATGCTCTTTTATAATTGCACTGTAACTACACAGGGCAGGAACTTCAAAGTACTGGCTGAACGGCACGCTCTGTTTAACAACATACCACCGCACCTCTTCGAGGTGGCTCATGCTGACCGAATTTCTCCACATGCATTTGGAGAAGGTGGATATGAAGAATTGCTACGGGTAAATCGTCACAGGTTTCGAGGAGATGGCACATCTTCTAGCAACTCAACATCAGAAAATGCTTAGAAACGAGGCTGTCGCAATGTTCATGCCAGGAAGCGTTCAAAGTATCGACGTACAAAACCGGAAGCATGAGGTGAACGTACATATCACGGCCACGGATATGCTCGCTAGACGGCGATGAGCGAAAAAATCCGACTCAAAGATGCGTCACAAATTCTTGCTGAGATTAGGGAACTCAAGCGGCAACGCTTGGCGCACATAAAATCACGTATAGCGCCGCTCAGGGACACCCAAGCATTATTTCTAAACCAACCTCCAGGCACTGAACTATCACCTGCAGCTTGGGTACTGCGAGCCCAGATTGGAACCTTGGATAAAATAGAGAGGATGTTTCAAAATGAAGAGGTGCATTTTGACATCGGCTTGATAGCGACAATACGGAACTTATTTGAAAACCTGGTCTGGATAAAGTTATTCAGCTTAGATGTGCGATATGGCCTTGTTTGTTATGGACATTATTTATTCCAGCAAACCCAAGTCATTAAAGCCTTGATCGAAAAGCTTAAGCGCGAAGTCATACTATTCGACAAAATAGACAAGGATGAGCGGCACGAGACTGACCGCATACTACGGGAAGCAAGTACGACAGGACACAATTCTCTAGCAGACCAAGAATTATCCCGCCGCATGGTCGCTGTAGAAAACAGCGTCGACGATGACGCGCGCCGAGAGTTCGCACTTTATGCTGCCGCCGCCAAATGGAATAGTTACGCCTACCAATCCGTCATATTAACGACCCAAGTCATTCCAACGCACATGAAGGATTTGAAGTACGTCGAAGATTTGTTGGAAAACTTTAACGCTGCGAAACTTGGATTACTCGACGAACCACTGGTGCGACTGACAAATCCCCAAAACTGGAAATGGCGGTCAATGGCCGCCCTAGTGCAAATGGCCGACCAGTACGATTTTATTTACAGCTACACAAGTAAGCTACTCCATTCGACCGCGCTCAACCTACTGACCGAGAAAGCTTTGTCAGATGATGAGGCACTTATGATGCTCGAATATGCTTTCATAAGCATACGGGACATCTTTGACCTTATTGAAGGCAATAGCGTCGCAGGAACCATCACGATGATAGAGGTTTCTTAGTAGGACGCTGCTGCGCTGCCCGCCCTCTGGCTTTCATAAACAAGCCTATTTATGAAACGCGCTCTCAAAAACACACGAGACCAATATATCTTCTGAGTCTAAATCTGTGCACCTAGCGCGCAGCGTTCGCGCCCTCCGGATGCGTACGCAATTTAGCGAGCAAGTGCTTGCCTCTCAAACACCCTCAAAGGAAATCGCATGGCCAAACGTGTGGCGTTATATCTGCGCGTCTCAACTGCAGAACAGACAACTGAAAATCAACGACGCGAACTACGCAATGTCGCCAAGCGACAAAACTGGAAAATTGTAGAGATTTTTGAGGACACCGGAATTTCTGGTTCTAAAGGTCGCGCTCAAAGGCCTGGCCTTAACGCACTACTCCGCGGGGTGACTAGAAAGGACTTTGATCTGGTGGCTGCGTGGTCCGTCGACCGTCTCGGCCGTTCATTGCAAGACCTCATATCTATGCTCGCTGAATTTCACTCAAAGCGTATCGACTTGTATCTGCACCAGCAAGGCCTAGACACGACAACTCCCGCAGGAAAAGCCATGTTCCAGATGCTAGGAGTATTCGCCGAGTTTGAGCGCGCGATCATTCGAGAGCGAATTAAGGCCGGATTGGCTCGCGCTAAAGCGGAGGGAAAACGCCTTGGTAGACCAACTTGCGGCCTTCAAATGGAGCAAAAAATATTGTCAGCGCGACGAGCGGGAGCGGCAATTCATAGAATTGCAAGGCGGTTTGATATCGGCGTTTCTGTTGTGCAGCGAGTTTTAGCCAAGTGAGCCATTGAAAATAAATTCAGATATATGCGTCTCTCCGTTATCCGCCCCTATAATTTCCAATCAGTGCGAGACAGCGGCCCCACAATCCAACTATAAATGGAAATCTGCATAAACGTCAGAATTAAGCGATGGGGCGAATAGTATGGGCACGAGCTTTTTTGCGTACCCGGGACAACCTGCTGACTTAGCGCAAACTATACGCACAGCGATTAAGGTCGTTAATGACAATGTCACAAGCTACGTTCTGGAAGGTTGGGAACAGAACGACATATCTGGTTTAGCCGTTACTCAGCCCATTTTCTCTAAGATTGCCAAAGCAGACTATCTTGCTGCTGATGTCACGTTCCTAAATGAAAACGTAGCTTTTGAGATTGGGTTTGCAATCGGGTGCAAGAAGCGGGTCCTCCTATTTGTCAATACAACTGTCGAGGGCGACCGCGAACTCGCCAATCGCGTCGGCATATTCGACACGTTGGGCTACGAAAAGTATGAAAATCATGTCCAGCTTGCTGCGCTTATTTCTGAACGCACCAGTTTTGCGCCTATCGAGTTTGATCAGAGCATCAACAACAAGCAGCCGGTTTATATTGTAGAGCCTCTTAAGAAGAATGAGGCTCATTTGTTGCTAGTTTCGCGCACCAAAAAAGCGCGATGGCGCTTTAGAACCTTTAACCCTGACGAAGATGTACGATTAGCTGCGATGGATGCGGTCCGTGGTGTTTCGCAATCTGCTGGAGTAATCACCCCGCTTCAATCAAAAACAGTCATCGCATCACGTGAGCATAATATTCGAGCGATGTTTGTTGCTGGCCTTGCATTAGGGATGGAAATCCCCACGCTTATTATCCACCCCTTGGACTACACCCCGCCGCTCGATGTTCGTGACCGCACGAAGAAGTTTAGAGACGAGAATGATATTCAAACCGCAATTCACGAACTGTCGCTCGAAATCACAGAGTATGTGCAAAAAGCGCCGGAGTTTCACGTTTCTGCAGGGACCATCCTCACACGATTGTCAGTAGGAGACCCGACCGCCGAAAACGAGATGGTCAAGCTTGCAGACTACTACGTCGAGACAGACGAGTACCAACGTGCACAGCGAGGGGAAGTCAATCTAGTAGTGGGTCGCAAAGGTTCCGGGAAAACCGCACTTTTCATTCAGATGCGCGACTCGAAACGCGCTCGCAAAGCAAATATCGTAGTTGATCTGGCGCCCGAGGGCTTTCAGCTATTGAAGCTAAAGGAGCAAGTCCTCGTTTATTTAACTGATGGCGCTCAGCAGCACCTGATAACCGCACTATGGGAGTATGTCCTACTTCTCGAAATCTCTTACAAAGTTCTCGAAAAAGATAAGGAAGTACATTTACGGGATCACACCCTCACGGAGCACTATCAAGTACTAAGAGATGTTTACGGCGACACAGAACTTTCTATGGAAGGCGACTTTCGTGAACGCCTATCCAAGTTGTCGAACCTGATTGTGCATGAATTTACCAAGCATGTTGATGTGGGATTACGCCCGCCCAATGAAAAAAGCTTAATTAACATTCAATACAATCAGATTACCGAGTTTCTATACCAGCATGACATCAAAAAACTGTATGCGGCACTTGTAAAGTACCTCTCTCTCAAAGGTGAGGTTTGGTTCCTATTCGACAACATAGATAAAGGCTGGAATGTTGAAGGAATTAGCACCGAAGATATTTTCATTCTTCGATGCTTGATAAATGCGTGTCGCAAAATTGAGAGAAACTTTAAATCAGCGGAGATCACATTTCATTCAATTGTGTTCGTACGTGACGACGCGTATTCATTACTCATGCAGGGTTCTGCAGATTATGGGAAGGAAATGCGAGCGTCGTTGGATTGGTCAGATGCAACGCAGTTAGGCGATGTTCTAGTTCGGCGCATCCTCCAATCCGTTGACAGTGGCGACCCCAATTTACTTTCAAAGGTTTGCGTGTCCCATTATCAAGCGGTGCCGTGGCTAGAGTTTATGACTAGCCAGTCACTGATGCGCCCTCGGAACCTTCTGAAACTATTTAAACACTCCTTAAGTTACGCCATAAATCTTCGTCATGGCAGAATTGAAGAAGAAGATATTACCAAGGGATTGAAGACATACGCGCAGGATTTGATAATTGAAGTCGATAGAGAACTTGCGGACATTTACCCTAAGGCTCGAAAGCTTATTTATGAGTTCGCTGAAGAGACAACGGAATACACCGAAGAAGAACTTCTAACACTTCTGCAATGCACTGGATTAGACGCCGGGCAAGCCACCAAAGTAGTAGACTTCCTACTTTACTTTGGAGTGATCGGCGTTCAACGCGCATCCAACGACCCCATTTTTATCTACGACGTTAATTACGATATCGAGATGCTTCGGGTGAAGGTTAAGAAATGGGCGCACACCACACGCTACATAGTAAATCCAGCACTCTGGCCAGCGTTGAATATTCGCCCAAGCGCGCAGCAACAGCATTGACCTAAATTGGGATACGAGTTGTCGGCGCTCACAAACTTGCGTCGCCCCGCAATCAGCAGCCGAGGCTAGTTCCTCAGCCAATTCTCAACTACGCTACTTAGCCATGACTCAAAAAGTATTGGGTCATAGTCATGTATCTCTAAGAGAGCATTTCGTGAAATTGCATCAGTTCTAACAAGCGCACATTCAATACTCGCACGCGCGCAATTCTCACCATTGACCCAGTGCACGACCGTATTTCGCGCCATTTCGTTGCCAAATGTATTCTCTAATGCATAGAGCACAAAATAGACGGCCCGTATCAAATCAACGCTCGCAGGCACGTCCCCCTTAAAAACCCAACGATCACTAGCGTGCATATATGCCTCCCTATCGCCAACGCCGCCGTCTACGCCTTCTTTCACCTTTTGACGAAGCAGAGGTGGAGGTGGTTCTAGCATCTGCTGACTTGCATGAGGTGCAAACTCGGCCCGTACCTCCGTCCCCGCCGCGTAATGATTGATCGAAGAAAGCCTCTAAAGGCTGTACCCTATTGCAACGACTGCACGGCTTCAGATTACCTGCAGCCATACCCTCTGCCTGCCTCTGAAGTCCCTCGACGGCCGCAGATTTCATTTCGCCATCTTCGCGAGCCACCAGCTTCGCGAGTCTTTCTGAAATCGTTGCGACAGGATCTCTTCCTAGATTGAACCGATTGATCCGTAGAAACCGGTACCCATAACTTTCTAATGTTAGCTGTCGCTCCAAGTCAGCAGGCAGGAGATAACGCTCGTGATTGCCGACATTTACATCCCTCCCCTGCACAAAGTGATGCTCAAAGCCGTCATACTCGACAACTATGTTCATGAAGGACTTCTCCGTTTGCACGGTTAGCAAGAAATCCACTCGCCATGCCGGATGTGAATAGGTTGGGTCAAGTTGGCGTAGATAGTTGCCAATTGGAAATTGCGGCATGATCTCAATATTATCTATGTTGGCGCGCACAAACGGTGCCTTCTGCAACCAATCAAGCACCTTGCGCTCCATGGGACTCGATTGGTCTGTCTGCTCTGGTCGGGCATCACTTCGCTTTAACGCATTTGCGTAATACGCCAATGCTTGCCCGAACGCGCCCCTGAATTGATCTAAGGGCATTGAGTGCACAAACCAAATCATTTCTTGCGCTCGGCTAAACCCGACGTTCAACCGCTGAACTTTAAGTTTCTCCTCAACCGCCGCGTCGGCGTTTTTCAAGTCCACGGGAAAAATGTAGTTGAGGGCGTCCATTCCAGGAGTGGCGACGGTTGAATAAAAGATGATATTTCGCTCTTCCCCCTGACATGAGTCAAAGGTCATTATCTTTAAGCGAAGTTTCGCTTCAAAGTCTCGTCCGGATGCGTGTCCGAATAGCCGTTTTGTTAGCAATGTCTGCTGCTCACGAAATGGCGTGATTACGCCTACTGTGGGCGGTTCTTCTTCCTCCAAGAGTTCGAGCAAACGCTCGAGAATGTAATCAACCTCTGCTTCGTTGGTGGCGCGAGTTACTTTTCGATCTCCAACACTTACTAAATCGAAGCGAATAACATCCTCAATGGGCACGCCGCGAATCTTAAGGGCCTGGAGTTGGCCTTTATAAAATGTCTCCGAGGAATATCCGATCAACTCTTGATAGGACCGAAAGTGTTTCACTAGCATGGTTGAGTACGACGCGCCCAAGCTGCAAAACTCTAAGATTGAACGCTTCACGTCAAAGATTGCCAGTCGCTGTAGCGCATCTACTTCACGCGACACCTTGCGCTCAAAGAACTCCCTTAAATCAGCGCGATATTTATCGTTAGTAGCGATACTCGCATTAGCCGATTTTACGTTTGAAAATTGCCTACTATCACCGAGCACTACAACCTTTCTTGCGCGCAGGAGAGCGGGAAGTGCTTGGGCAACGGAAACCTGGGAAGCCTCGTCAATCACAACTACGTCAAACAAGTTGGGTGCTAGCGGCATAAACTCGCCAAACTCCCGGATGCTAGCAATGATGACCGGAAAAGACTCTTTGATGTCTTTGAATTTCTGTTCCGGGAACTTCTCTTGGTTCGCAATCACCTTCGCAAGAGTCTTTGCATCGGTACGGTGATTGTCCATAAAGTCGACGAGCCTCGCGTCCACTTCGCAATTCATCGCAGATGTGTTTAGTCTTTCGAGGTGCGTCTTAGTGCCGATATAGTCAATATCGGGTGAATTGCTGAACGCTGTGCGTGTCCGCAGCCAGATATGAAGAAACTTGATAGCCAAGGGCCAAAGCTGCGGGTCATCGACAGGACACTCCAGAAGTGCATCGAGAACGGCGGGATCAATTCGCTTTATTACGTCGACAGCCTTATACGCTGAGTCGACACCTTCATGCGGATATGCCTCGGCCGAAATGAGAGAGTATGAGTCGGAAAAATCTTGATCGGCCTTAAGCCCCTCAATTGCCAATGCATGTTTTAGGCGCTTGCTGGCTTCCAGTAACATCCACAGAGAGTTGCGATCATTCCTCAAAATTAATGGTCGACTGGTCGCTAACTCATTTAAGCGTGATTCGATTTGCCGCACCGCGACACCTCGAAACAGGTATCCGAACAGGGGCATCCGAAGCTGGTCGTACTCCAGCAATGCGGCTTTAATTATTTTTAAGTTTTCTGACTCAAGTTTCTCGAATAATCGAATGACAGCAGTATCTTCGTGATGACGATAACCCTTAACAACCTGATCTAGCCGAACTTTTCTCCACAAAGTTGATGGCGTGTAATCTCCTTCAGCGAATACTTGAGTAAAGTAAGCCTCTATAGGATCTTGATTTTCTTCGAGAAACTTAAGTTCATCTAAGGCATCGAGTTTGGGCTGGTGACACTCTTGTAGCGATTTGAGCAAGCTGGCGCTCAATAGACCCACCTTGTGCTCGATTTCATGCAGCGTCTTAAGGTCCACCAGCGACACGCTGCCAAGGTGGCTTAACTTTCGATTTAAGGAGTCCTGAAGGTCTTTTTTGGTTTGCCTGTGCTCATTTTGAAGTCGGGGCTGGTGATCTCGTGTCGCTCGCGCATAGGCACTAATTTGAGTGACTGTATTGGTTGAGGTTAGTCGCTTAAAGTTGGCATTTTGCTGGCCTAATCGCAGGACTGGATTTGGGAAGTCCTTGTCATGCCGCACCCGATTCATTGCGTCAGACAGCTTGTTGTGGACCACTTCCAATGCTTCGCTTTTATCCGACAGAATTAAACAACTACGCTTGTTGAGCGCACAATCGGCTGCAATTGCGGTGATGGTGTGAGACTTGCCTGTACCTGGTGGCCCCTCGACAACAATCAAACGGCCATTCGGGTTACGTATCGCGGATAGAATTTTTAGTTGCTCTTCATTTAGAGGTATGGGTGCGTCAATTACAACGCGGTCGATAATTGGCAGCGCATCCCACTCACCATTTACTTCGCGTGCAATGGGCTTAGGGTTCTCCAGTACAACACTCCGAACCATTCCTTCAAAAAGATCAACAATCGCAGAGCCTCCGCTTTTTGCCTGCGTTATAATCTCCTCGTAGTCATTTAGAAGTGCTTCGTCCGCGCGCTCGAAAGCCGCGAGATACAGAGAACTTGAAAGGCCAATGTGGGCATTTGAGGCATCGGCCGCAGTCGACGAAAGTTCGATCTGGCCGGGCAAGTCGCAAGCGGCGGCGATATTTCTGAATAGTGACGCAGCAATTTCATAAATTGACTGCTCTTGCGCGAAGTACGTAATTCTATCCCGAATTGGGTTCTTCCAGATTCGCCCGTTTTGTTCGGCCAGTTCTTGCAGTGCGAAATCTATGGCTCTACGGTTGGTGTAAAGGTGATTGACGATTTGTATCGTGTAGGCCGTGGTTTTGGAGTCACGCTCTACGCGTATCGGGAAGAAGAAAAGCGGGTACACCACGCTCTTGTACTTTAGTGACCCTACGTACAGGTATAGTTGCAATCCCTCCCCAGTCGTCGCGTAGGTTTCTATGTCTCGAAACTCAAGAAACGCATCTGCGGAAACAAAGTTTTCAAAAAATTCAGTTAGACCCGCTTTCACCCCTTCCAATGTCAAAAAGGGCGCCAAAGCGTCGGAAAGTCCATCAGCGTTAGGGCTAGCGAGAAATTTAGAGAGAACTTCTGGAAGAATAGCGTCAAGGTCTGCGCCCACCCGCGAGATCAACTCGCCTTCAGCAGAGAAGATGGAATCCGAAACCGAATACGCCTGTTGTGAAAGTGGACCATCAAGATACCCTAGGAGCGGCCTAATAATTTCTGTTCCGAGTTCGGTCGCCAGTTGCCCGCGCACACCGTCAACCCATGCTTCTGGATTATCTTTGGCTCGTGGATATGTGTTCGTCGCCTGCTCGACCACTGCTCTACGAACAGATTCGACACTTGCCTCCTTAATCGCGCTAATCTGCTCTGCAATAATTCGGTGGAGTGTCGCCGTAATTGGTCGGGTATGCTGGCGCGGTTTCACTTCAATCCCAATTTGGCTCGACACCGGCGCGTTTAAAGCCTTCCAGATTGCGGCATGAAGTGTGGGATATTGGACCACCTTCATACCCGCTCTAAATCCACTATCTGTTTGCAGGATCAAACGCCGTCGTGGCGCCTGCTGTTTCTTGAAGTCAGATTCCAAAAAATCGAGAAAATACTGCGAGACATTTGTCGCCAATTCTCGCAGGGTCTGGCCATCCATATTCGCCCCCAATACATGCAACGCCCCCCGGCGTTAAATGGGATTATCTCTCGTCATCTCCCATCGCACAACCTTGGCATTGTACTGTAACGGTTTCAAAACTAGGCGTTTCTCCACCAATCTTGAGTTTGCGAACGCCACTTATGGTACCCGCACCAAGCGGTGTTGGCTTACAATTGGCGGTACTACTGAAATCACTTGGTTTCCGTACGAAGAAATCGACTTCAACAAACGCTGGAAATCATGGCTTTTTCACCACTTCTGCGGCTGGAGTTTTCGGTACGGAGCCATTTTCGGCCATTTTACCGTTTTTCCGCCGTATCGCTTTGCAACTTATGAGACGTAAGCTGCGAGTGGGTAGTACCAAATGACGGATTGAACTGTCTGGCCTCTTCCAGTGTTGCCACCGGGACAGCGACCCCGGCAGTATGATGACGTCCAAACGCGTCGGTAACGCGGACTTTTAATTTGGCCGTCTTACCGTTATTTCGCGGGAAGCAGCCTCCCCACGCCTCATACCCCTCAAAATACACCACACCATTCACGCTGTTTCCTACTTCAAGGAAACTGTCCTGCTTAATTTGAAACGGTATGTTGGCTTGAAACAACGAAGGGTAGAACTTGACTGAGTCCCCTATTTTGCATTGGAAAGGTTCAATCGCCACTGTTGGGTGAGGCATCCATTGCCAAGTGAACCGTGTCTTTAGCCACACCCACCCAAACCGATTGATATTCCAACGATATGCGACTGCGATGTTGTCGAAACTCGACGCAGCAGCGCCTACATTCGCGATCCTCAAGTATAGGGCGACAACAGTTCTGTGAATGTCCTCCTCATTTTGCTTCTTGCCGGTTGGTATTACGACCACCAGTGTTGGGCCAGGAATGACATCTATCCGGAACTTGGGACGCTGCCGCAAGAAAGCGAAAGCGCCAGACAACCAGCCAATTATCAACGTGGCCATAAAAAGCAGAATTGAAACCACGCCTTCATTTGCATTTGCCCAATCGAATATTTCAGTCATTGCCTTCCCATCAATTCTATAATTCAAATAATTGGGCGTTGAACTGCTTACCGCAAATCGAGAAACTTGCACAAATTCTAGTATAGGTGCGGCGACATGATCGACATTAAATTTTCTGTGGGCGGCAAGTCGGTCAGCCCATCTGAACTGAAAGACGCTATTGAGAGCGACTTGTTGAGCGCAATTGCTGAACAAATCAAACAGGAAATTGGTGACATCCGTGACCCGCAAACTGGTGCGACGCCCAAAGTTTTAGTCAGCGGCACGAACCTGGCAAACCTTACCTTCACGGTGCAAGGGCCTGAAAAGCTGGTCGCCCTAGTCACACAGCGGTTGGGCGCAACTGAAACACGAGGAGTCGAAGAAGTGAATATTCCGACAAAGCAGCCGCATGTATTTTTGAGTTATGCCTTTGAAGACGCCAGTGTTGCCGAGAAGATCGCAACAACGCTTCGCCAGAATGGGATCGAAACGTGGTGGGCTCAATGGGAAATGTCTGCGGGCGACAGCCTCCGGCAAAAGATCGACGAGGGTTTGACCAACTGCACCCATTTTGTCGTTTTGTTGACCCCACGCTCAATCGAACGCCCTTGGGTCAAACACGAGATGGATGCCGCACTAGTGCGTAAAATTGTAGATCGGTGCAAGTTCATTCCATTGCGGTCCGAACTTGCCGTCGGCCAGCTACCAGCGACGCTCGCAGCATTAGTTTCGCCTGAGTACAAGTCAGAACAGGACATTCACCAACTAATCGCGGATATCTATGGTGCGTCTAAGAAGCCTGCACTGGGCGCGCCCCCTTCTTACGTTTCGGTTGCAACGGAAGTTAGCGATACGGGATACTCTACCGCAGCAACATCGATCCTGCGGCTTTACGTCACTAGCAGCACGAACGGTGAGTTTGGTGACCCCCAGTATGATGTCGATGAAATTGCCCGTCTCACCTCATTGACTGAGGAAGATACAGAAGACGCTCTAGATGAACTGTCTGCATACCTGGATGTTCATCGCACAATCGGGCCTCATCAGCACGTCATGGTGAAAAGTGCGCTTTTTTCCGAGTTCGATCACCATTGGAAGCCTTGGAACCCGGCCGAGGATGCCCTACGCCTCGCAAAAGACCTAATAACCGATGATGATTTTCCATACCCTTGCGACAAAATCTGCGAACGCTACGGATGGCACGCCCGCCGGTTAAATCCAGCCATCACTTATCTTTTGGATAGGGGCGCCATTCTGGAAACGAGTGAGTGCGGAACATCGCCCTATGTGCTGTTTGGCGTACAACGCAATGAGCGCACAAGGCGCTTCGTGAAGGAGCGCGCGCGGTAACGCGGGCATTTCTAACCAATAACTGCACGTATCCTTTTTGTTAGGCGGCCTGCTAGTTCCGCAGTATTGTTCCATGCGATGAAGTTATACTGTCGTGTATCGAAGTGCAGATTTTGCAAGTCGTCATGACGGCAGGTCCAAATAACCGGCATCCGCCGGCCCTGTGCATAACCAGCTTCGTAGTACACACCGCCTTTTTGCTGCGTAAAATCCGCTATAACAAACGCAGACTGGTTGATAAGGCCAATGATTTCATCATCTATGCGATTGACGTGATCCGTGTTGTCGACGCGAACCGCATCGTAACCAGCTTCTCGTGCTCCAGGTGCGATCCCTTCATCAAAAATAGAGCGCAACTCCGTGTCGAAAGACATCGCCACAAAAGCCTTATTGGTGGGCTGGGGCTTCTGCCTCATTTCATCGAGCCGGACATAACCAGCAGGTGTAATTCGACTGTTGTCATCATCGGTCTGCTCAATGAGGCCCGCGCCTTCAAGCATACGAGTAAAAAAGTTCAACTCAGCATCATCGTCAGAATACGAGGCACTGATAAAGCGTGCGTCACTAATATCAAATTCGGCGCCAATGCGCCGCTGGTCATGTGCAATCTCTTTGAGCAATAGATCAGCGCGCTCCAATACTGTTGGTAAAGGCCCATTCACGACTAACCGAAGCATGTCCCCGGTGAGGACAGCCACAACTTGCTCTCGAGTCTTTTGACGCAACCAGCCGCTCACCTTTGGCCGGGCATCATCCGACACATCGCGCAATGCGCGCCTTACGGTACCTGTAACCTCGAAGTCGCCGCATCGTTTGCACAAATAATGCAATCGGTCGCCTGTGTTTTCGGCGATCTCGTTGGCGCTCCAGTCGCATACTGGACAATTAACAAGCGGCATGTCGGTCCCCTAATTTTCCCACAACTATAACCGCGTCGCCGAAAGTAGTCTCCAGCAGGATAACGGCAAACTTCAATGGCGCGTCAGATTGTAACTTGGTCGACAAGCGAGGGGCTTTCGTTGCGAACGCTTCCAACATCTTTGCCAACGGGCCACGCCGCCATGCGTTTAGCGTCAAGGGACGTGAGCATGGATTCGGCCTCTGCGGGCGGAACCGCGCTTTTGCCCAACCACTTTGCTTGCGCTTCGTCGGGAATGATCAATGGCATCCGGTCGTGAATTGGCTCCATCAACAAATTAGCATCAGTGGTGATGATGGTGCAGGACAGTAGCGACACGCCGTCTGGCTGTTTCCACTCTTCCCAAAGCCCGCCAAATGCCATCGGAGCCTGGTTTCCCAGCCCTATCGCGAAGGGCTGCTTGTCGCTTTTGCGCCATTCAAAGAATGATGACGCTGGAACAATGCAGCGCCGGCCTGCCTTCCATGCACCACGGTAAGTAGGCTTTGAAGTGCAGCCGTCCGACCGGGCGTTGAATGTAGCAAATTTGCCGATCTCTTTGGACCAAGCTGGCACCAAGCCCCAGCGCATCAGGCGCATTTGCCCCTTGCCATCGTCCCAAGTGATGACTGGTATTTTAACAGTCGGCGGCACATTGAAGCGCGGCTTCCAGGACTTCGCATCATCGCTATCGGGATCAAGATCAAACCCATCGAGAAAATCTCGATAGAGCGCATAAAGTTCCGGCCACGAATATTTTATGGAAAGCCTACCGCACATGTGCAGTCCTTAATGAGAATACGGCCTCCGCACAGTATGCTCGCATCACGAAACTTCGTATAGTTGCGTCCCAATAAGCTGGAAACAGCTTGGGTTCAGGTCGTGTGGGAGAGATAGATATGGCTGAAGTTGCTCAAGTTGATCTACGTGGGCTAATTCCGAGCCTCACTCCCCCTCTGCACAGTATATTTGACGCCCTAATCCTTCTGCGCCAGGGAGAATTGCAGGCCATCAGTAAAGTCGATGGGCACGAATTGCCTGTGCCTAAATCAATTTGGCTCGAGATGAATCAGTCCGAGTTTGAGGCATGGGTTAACGGCGGCGATTTACCCTATGTATGGCATAAGTACGCACGCAAAAATCAGCGCAAGGATTTGAAGGCGCTGCGCGCGAAGCTGACTTTTCCAAGGGTAGACCGCGCTATTGAAGAAATTGATCTGACCTTAGTCGGTCGCATCCCATCCAGTATTTTCTCACAAAGTGCCGTCAGGAAGCGAGTGCAAGTGCGAGGGTTTGGCCGCGCGGCTAACATACTTCGCCAGACTAACTGCACATCAATTGCCGAACTAATGGCAAAGTTGCAACAACCGGCACCTCGTCGGGAAGGGAGCAAGCGAAAAAGTGGGGGAAATACCTCAAAGCTAAAAAACCAGTTCTGGCAACTGCTCGAAGCGGCACTGGAAGAATGGGAACACGGTATTAACTCGACTCGAATATGCTTTGAACCTTACGTAAGTCGCGAAGACGTAATGCGCTTGAAGGTTTTTATTGGCTCTTCAGACGATGAACCTCAGAGTCGCGTTATAGGCAGAAAGCCCCGCGCACAAAACTTGGGCCGCGACCCCACGCTAAGAAACAGAATTGAGTCGGTAATCGCAGCCGCGAAACGCGACGGTCACAACACGAAACCCAGCGTGCTGGTCCGTAAACTGCTGGGCGTCAAGAAACAGGCCTTTGGATTTGGCTTCGAGGCTCTGCGGCAAATTCTTAGGGGAACCTATGGTGCCCAAATGCGGCGGGGGATAAAAGGATTATATGGTTGATACCGGCTGGTATTGATACCAGCGTGGCGCGTAGTACCAGATCGCACTTCATGCCGTAATGTAAAAAAATTCGCGGCAATTCATACACTTATGCACAGCGCCCTGCCGTGCAAATTATCCATTCCTAATACCTCAATACCAACTCAACTTCTCTCACCGACGCGACGGGATAGCCCCGTTGCGCGCCACTTACGCCCCTGGAGAGAAAGCCATGAAATACGAACCCCTGGAAGGCAATGAGTCCGACGCACAGCAGATCCCAGACGCTGATCAGCCCCACAATGGAGGCGGTTTAGCGTTCAGATTATTGAAAGAAACCGAACTGGCAAAGCGGTGGGACTGCACAGTCCGAAAGCTACAAAAGGACCGGCTTCAAGGGCGCGGTCCGCCGTTCCTCAAGATTGGCGGCGCAATACGTTACCGACTAGCCGACATCGAGGAATACGAATCCAAATGTAAGTACAACAGCACTTCGGAGTACCGCGCGTGAGCAATATTTCAGTTCGGGCATCGGCCCGTCCAACCGTGACCAAACCCACTGCCCGCCTTCGTGATAAATTGGAAACCCACGAGCAAGCGAGGCACGACAAGGCGCTCTTTCGGGCGGCCAAGAGGCATGCCGACCGCTTCGAGAGCATCAAGGTAGCGGTAGAACAATTGGGCAAGATTGGCGAGGAATACAAAAAGTTTGAAACAGTGGATACATCGAACCGCGTCGCCTGCATAAGTAGGGCCACAAACATCGTTCTTTCGGCAATCAAAGCGGAGAAAATCCACGATTTGACGGAAAAACTGCTGAAAGACTTGAACCGCCGCAAGTACGAGGGCCAGAACCCCCTAATGCTCGCGCTGGAGATCGGCGTGGGGCTCTCCAGATCAACAGCCTCCCGTTATGGGACGCTTGGAAGTTATCTATTAAGTCAGGATATCCGGCCCGATCAGTTTGAAGCGAAGGTGCAAGAGTTGGGTGGGCTAACGAAGGCCATCCGTGAGGCACAGAGATCAAAACAGGGGGGCCGCCCAACCACCGGCAGGTCTCAGCCGGTGAAAGTGCATGTCGCTTCAAGAGCGTTAGGCACTTTCTCCGAGATGAAAGACGGAAGACGATTGATCGTGGTGCTGGTCGATAAAGAGAGGGAGAAGATCAAACTGTCGGGCGTTTCGCGCGACCCGTTACTATCTCGCCTGGCAACCCACCTTTTTGAGCGAAAGCTACTCAAGGACTTGCAGTCTGCAAAACTGATCCGTGTGAAACTGAAGAAAGCAAAACTACCAAAACATCGCTAGTTTTCCTTGATCCCGATGAACTTAGTGAGGATCACTCAATCACTCAATCGATTGATCTATGCACACCCGAATCACCAAAACCCATATCTTTGCGCAGCGCAATAATTCCAAATGCTGTTCATTGTGACTGGAAATTGGTGATTCGGACATAGTTCGGGGAAGCAAATCGGGTACCTCTGTCGCATCGTAGTTGATATTTTTGATGCTGGAGGCGAGTGGAACTCTTTGTCCTCCCAGAGATATACCGACGCACGCAAGTGCACAGAACGCCATCAAAGCGTCTATTTCAAATTAGTATCGAACGGCAGCGCTGCAATCGTCACTTAGTCCTGAAAAGCCTTCGAGATGAATAGGTGATCGGCGTTGAAGCGCGTGGCTTCACGAGTTGCGTAGTCATTCCACCTACCAAATGATCCCTGCTTCATCTCGTGTTTCCACTCGAGGTGCAGTTGCCCGGACTCTACGCGCTTTTTCCACAACGATTGAGCGGTTTCCCTAAACTCGGAAAGGTCTATGTCTCTGCGACTTTGGGGCCGTGTTAAACCACCGTGAAAATGCAGAAACCCTTTGTTCGCGCCAGCGTTTTGGGCGTGCGCGATCACAAATGTCCGTTTCTCGGGAAAATCAGCGTAGTTGCGGCCTAGATACCGTCGGTCGATGTCTCTGAGAAATCGCGATATCATAAGTTGCGCACTATTCCCTTTAAGTTGTTGCAGATAAAAATTGAAAGTAATCGCGGCTTCAAAGCGTTGTTGTTCCATAAAATCAAAGTTGGCTAACTTGAATTGGTCTTGAGTGCGCGGCACATGCCTATCAAATTTTGCATTGAGAAAGCCTAGCGGTTTCATTGTGAGGTACTCCGGGGGTTTAGGTTTACGACCTCTATTTACAACATCGCTCAGTACGCCCATTCGGTGTCGAGTGCTGTATCAATCAAATTAGAATTGGGGACTTCCGGTGGAAGTCACAGAGCGGCTGATATTGGAGACCAGCAAAACGAACGGCGATTAGGCTGCAACTGTGTTTAGACGCTCGTTTGCGAGTCCATCTAGTTTCCCCGCCAATAGCTGCAAAACAAACCCATTCCACTTAGCCATCGCAGCGCGGCGCTCGGGGAGATAGTCATAGCGGTCGTAGTGTCTAGTCGATACGTCCTGCGTTTGACCGTGATTTTGCAACCGATCTCGCATGTCTTTTGGAATGCCAGCTCGACCGGCAAGCGTTTTCCAAGTGCGCCTCAAGTCGCGCGGTGTAAACCGCTTCTCTCCAGTTTCTTCCGAATACAACTCGCATATCTTGTTAGGAGTCGTGCTGATTGCGTGCCGTGTTTTGTCGAACCTGTGTGGGAACAGCCAGCCTGCAGGCGTGGGCTTAATATTGTCCAAGATTCCGACAGCGATGCTTGGCAACGGTATTGAATGGGGGCGCCCGTTCTTCGTTTTTGCCCAGTACAGCATCAACTCCTTCTTGTCGTAATCAACGTCCCTCACACGCAACACTTCCTGCACGCGTTGCCCGGTCACCATGATTAAGCGCAAGGACGGACCGATAAACCAACGCTGCTCATTTTCGAGAAGCCAATCCCAAAACGTGCGAAACTCTAAAGGCGAGAGATGACGATTTCCCACACGCAGCGCCGCGACATCGGTTGGAATTGCGGCGACGGGGTTGGATGTAATCCCCCACTGACCGTCACCAACCTCGCGAGTGTAGCTGTGCTCCGACTTCATCGCGAAGGCATAGGCTGACCGAATATATGCTCGCGTGTTGTGCGCCATTCCAATGGTACCCCTGGCGTGCATCTGAGCCAGATACGCGACAATCGCAGCGGGTTGAATTGACTTCGCGGCTCGGTGGCGCCCTAGACCATCCGCCGCGTTATCTTGCCGCTCCAGCAACAGTCTTTCGACGGCTCTCGAGCACCCTTTGCCTTGGACCTTCAAATGCTGAACGTACGCTTTGAATAGTCCTTCGACGGAGAGATGTGACTTTCTGTGCTGTAGCCGCGCATACGGATTCGATGGCTTTGCGCCCGTCCGAATGACCGGCGCATACTCGTCGCGAAACAGCTTTCGCGCGTCCAGTAGCGTCACGGCAGGATAAGACCCAATCTTGGTCAACTGCCGTTTGGAGTTGGAGTAGTAGAAAGCGTACCATTCGCTTACGACACGCCGCTTCGACCGGCGAATTAGGAGGACCAGGCGGCCTGCCCCACGGTCGCCGTTGTCGCGCAGTTCGATACGACGCTTGCCGAGCGACGCTTCCGAGATAGCTGCTTTGATCTGCCGGTCAGTTATCATTTTGTTGGCGGTATTGTTGTCGGTTTGTTCGATGCTTCAGACCGACAAGATAACTGGCGACTTTCGATGTGAGAATCTATTTCTCTTTTGTTTTCAGAGAGTTATTTCGCACAAAGGAGTAAAATATCGTGGTCTGTGGCACGTGGTAATAGCTTACGAATTTTCATGGTGCACAATCATCCAAGTGGCGACCCAAAACCCTCACGCGCTGATATTGATATGACGCTTAAGGTGAAAGATGCGCTTGGTTCGGTGAGTATCACATTGCACGATCATGTGATTGTCAGCCGTGGAGGCCATACATCGTTCAAAACCGCTGGATTGATCTAAGCGCGCAACCGCACCGGTAACGATTTTATTGACGACACAAATTTGTACTGCAAATTTTAGAGCCGATTAGGCGTTTAATTTAGAGAAAGCATTATAAATGCGGCCGATAAATTCATCCCGCGCCGTTTTAGCCGCGTTACGTTCTTCGTCACTGGGCGCGTACTTCTCAATCATCTCGGTCGTGACGAGACCTTTTTCAGACAGAAGCTTTTCCATAATCCGCAAACGCTCGTGCTGGACCCACTGGGCAGCGCCCAGTTCCATCACCACACTGACCAATGCATCAATCATCGGGTTATCGAAATAAACCGGATTTTTGCCATCACCTGGATCCATGACCGGTTTCTTTTCAATCGCCACGTTCATCTCCCCCGAAAAAGCGTCGTCAGCATAACCAGACTGTCACAACTTCCAAAGCTTTGGTTGCACCACATTTGATCAGCTTGTGGATTTATGTCCGCAGGCGGGTTACACAGGCACAGTTAATTTATCGCAGTAAAGGCGCGACAGCACATGGCATCCCAATTTACTGCAGGCGCAAAAGTGTACACACAAGACGGGCGTTCTTACGTTGTTGAAGCCACCGATGGCGGCACAGTCTATTGCACTGCCAGCAATGGCGCAGAAAGTGAATTTCCTGAATCTGCATTGATGACCGAAGCGCAATGGGCAGCAAAAGCCAATGGTCGGCGCGACATCTCCTATACGCGACTGAAACTCTCTCGCTTTTATACGACCATCACGGAAAAGACCGACCCCGCCCAAGCAGAGCAACTGCTGACAAAATCGGACCGTTTGGAAGCCGGGCTGCTGGATTTTGTAGCCTATCAAACGGCAGCGCGTGTTCTAACTGAGAACAAAGATGACGATCTGATTCCAACATTATCTATCGTCAAATCACGCGATATCTTTGACACAGCCCGTGCCGACATCCGAGCAGAACTGCTTGCAGGTGTGATCGCAACCGGCCCGCAAAAACTTATCGATGCAATGCGCCTGGGCGACAACTTACTGCGCGCCATGATTCAAAAAGGCCTCGCCACACACGGCGAGGCCTTTGAAGAGTTTATCGATAAACCAAGACGCTAAAGCTTACTCGTAACGCAGCGCATAGATCGGGTTAGCACGAGCCACACGCGCCGTATGTACGGCCACTGTCGCCAACGCGATCACTAGTGCCCCCAAACCTGCCACCAGAAAGATTGTCGGGGATAGCTCAACACGCACTTCGAAAGCATTCAGCCAATCGCGCATCACCCACCACGCAATCGGCCACGCCAGCACATTGGCCACGAGTACCGGCTTCGAGAAATCCCACGCCAGGAGACGCACGATATCGCGAATGCGTGCGCCCAGCACTTTGCGGATACCGATCTCTTTGGTGCGACGTTCCGCCGTGAACGATGCCAAACCATAAAGGCCTAAGCAGGCAATAACCACCGCCAGCCCAGCGAAAGCCGCAAACATTTTTGCGCGGGCTTCTTCAGAGTCATATAAGGCTGATAACTTGGCTTCGACATATTCCGCAAAGAACGGCTGTGTTGGCACCAGTTCACGCCACACGCGCGCAGCCGCATCGTTGACCTGTTTCTGATCAGCATTGCGAATACGCATGTAAGCATAGTTGAAGTTTTTGGCACGGTAACGATACAACATCGGGCGCAGTTCAGTGCGGGCGCTATCGTAACGCACGTTTTCGACAACCCCCACAACAGTAATCGGCGCCATACTGTTATCTTTATCACCCACACCGACAGCCATGCGCAGTTGCATACCAATCGCTTGGGCTGGATCAGTCAAGCCCAGCAGCTTTAAACCATCGCGGCTGATCACAACGTTACCGCCGCGCTCCGCAACCTCTTTAGGTTCGCCGGTCATATCGTCACCGCCAAAGTCCTGCGACAGACCACGCCCAGCAATGACCGGAATTTCCATCACGTCAAAGAAATTATAGTCAACGGCCGCTTCGCCAATCACCAACGGCTGCGGGCTCACTTTGCCGGGGATTTCGATCAATGTATTGTCTTCATCGCTATCGGCAGGCGACTCTTCACTGCGAGTGACATTCACCACCCCGGGGATGCGCGCAAATTCTTCACGCAAAGCGTCAGATGCACTGGCTGCGGCTTCACGGCGCATCCCGCGCACCGCCAACAAACCTGACTTGTTAAAGCCCAAATCCATCGTGCGCATGTATTCCGTTTGGCTGTAAACCACCGCCGTGCACACGATCAGCCCAATCGAAATGGCAAACTGCAATACCACCAAGATGGTGCGTAAACGGCCCGACCCTTTAGTCGAGGCTGACTTGTTTGCTTTTAAGATGCGGGCTGGCGAGAATTGCGACAGATAAAGCGCCGGATAAATGCCGCCGACGACACCCACCAACAGCACCAAGCCAATCATACCCAACCACAGTGTGCCATCAGTGATAGACAACGCCAAGGCGCGCCCTAGAAACGCGTTGTAAGCAGGCAATGCAGCCAGCACGAACGCCAACGCCACAACCAGCGCAACCACCGCCAGCAACATAGACTCACCCAGGAACTGGATAACGAGTTGACTACGACGCGCGCCCAGCACTTTGCGTAATGCAACTTCACGCGCACGCAAGCTTGCACGGGCCGTCGCAAGATTTGTGAAGTTAATGCAGGCAATCAACAAGATCATGAGCGCAACAGCCGAGAAGGTCGTTACGGCTTTAGCGTCGCCTTGATCCTTATAACCACCGACACCTTTGGAATTCAGGTGCAAATCGGCCAGATTAACCAGCGTCAGTTCCATGAAGTCAGCCGTTTTGAAATCGCTTCCGCCGACGTTCAAATTAGGGACATTGCGCGTTTCAAATTCCGGCAATGCACGACGAATGTTGTTCACATCAACGCCAGACTTGAGCTTGATGTACGTGTTCGAGTTCAACGAGGTCCAGCTTTGGAACATCCACGGCTGCTTTTCGTAATCGGACTCAACAATCTTAGCCACAAGGCCCATTTTAAAGTGTGTATTGTCGGGCAAATCCTTGAAGACGCCCGTGACGAGCATGTCCTTGGTGCCAAAACTTCCTGAGACAGTGAGGACTTGGCCCAGCGCCGTTCCCGTACCGCCGAAATATTTCTTCGCCATTGGTTCAGAGACAACAATGGACGTCGCGTCATCTAAGGCTTTGGCGCGTTCACCCGCGACGAATGGCAAGTTGAACACATCATAGAACGTGCCATCGACAAGCAGCATGTCCTCGTAAAACACATCATTGCCCCGCTTGATGACCGGGCGCTGCTGATTGACGCGTGTCGCCATTTCGATTTCAGCGAAATCTTTTTGCAGCGCGCTCATTGCAACGCCTGGTGACGTCACAGCAAACAGGGGATTGCGGCCAGGAATATCAAACCGCGTATGCACGCGGTAGATACGCTCTGCATCCGGGATCCAGCGGTCGTACGAAAGCTCATCGCGCACGAACAGCAAGATCAGCAAGCAGGCCGCCAAGCCAACCGCGAGCCCAAAAATGTTGATGGACGAGTAAAGTTTATTCTTAAACAGACCGCGTACGGCCACTGTGATGTAATTGCGAAGCATGGCAGTTCCCCTACCCCAACACTTTAAGCGGCGACTGAGGCCGCAGGCCCCACATCGACCACATGACCATCAAGCAGGCGGATAATCCGCCCCGCATAGCCTGCATCGGTCGGCGAGTGAGTCACCATGACGATGGTCGCGCCTTCTTTGTTCAGATCGCGCAACATCGCCATCACTTCAGCACCGTGTTGCGAGTCCAAGTTTCCCGTAGGTTCGTCGGCCAGGATCATTGAAGGGTTCGCAACTACCGCGCGCGCCACCGCCACACGTTGTTGCTGACCGCCTGAAAGCTGACCCGGCAAGTGGCCCGCACGATGCGCGATACCAACTTTTTCCATCACCGCTTCCACACGCGCACGTCGCTCCGAAGCTGGGATGTTGTGATAAAGCAGAGCCAGTTCGATGTTTTCGAACACTGTCAGTTCGTCGATCAAATTGAAGCTTTGGAAAATGAAACCGATGTTGCGTTTGCGTAAGTCGGCCAATTGCGTTTCGGAATGCCCTGCAATGTCCTCGCCCTTGAATTGGTACGAGCCGCTGCTGGGCGTATCCAACATGCCGATGATGTTCAGCAGCGTCGATTTGCCACAGCCCGATGGCCCCATCATGGCGATGAATTCACCTTCACGAACATCCACGTTCACGGAATTCAGCGCGGTCGTTTCAACATCTTCGGTACGATAAACTTTTGAAAGTTTTTGTAAGCTCAACATGGTGATGTTCCTTTTAAAATGTGTTTGTGTTTATGGGGTCAATTGAAGGCGGTCTTTGTCGAGGAACGCCGAGTAAGGCGAGGTGATGACTTTCTCGCCAGGCTCTAAGCCATCCAGCACTTCGATGTAGCGGGCATTACGGCGGCCCATGCGCACATTGCGGCGCACGGCCTGACTGCCGTTTTCTGAAACCACAAACAGCCATGTGCCGCCGGTGTCTTGGTAGAAGGCACCATCAGGGATCATTAGCGCTTCAGTTGTGTCACCAAGCGTCAGCTTCAATTGCACTGTCTGACCACGACGCGCATCGGTTGGGGCAGCATCTTTGAAGGTCAGGTCGACATTGAATTTGCCATCGCGCACTTGCGGATAGACTTTAACGATCGCCAGTTCGTAAGTGCGATTGCCTATTGTCAGCGCGGCTGCTTGACCAATGTCGATACGACCTAAATAAAATTCATCGATGTCGGCTTGGATTTTATAACGCGATGGGTCGTCGATCTGACCAATGCGCGTCCCGGGCGCTAAGCTTTGGCCGACCTCGACATTGAACGCTGTTAGCTTACCGCTAATCGGCGCTTTCACGTGCAAGCTTTCAACGTTCTTGCGTGCGAACTCTAAGCTATCGCCAAGCTGCGTGGTCGCTTCGCGCATTTGCGCCAGTTGAACACTTTGCAGGCGCGCGTTGGTGCGTTGGCTGTCTTGCACAACAGCACGCTTGTTGATGTAGTATTTGTACTCATCTTCCGTTTTCTGAAATTCAGCTTCAGAGATGGAACCGGTTTTCGCCAACGCCTTACGACGCTCTAGCGTGCGGCCCAGGGTGGTGATCTGGTATTCGATCTCGACCAGATCACGCGCATGCTGCAAACGGTCGCGCTCTAAGGTCAGCTCAATGTTGCGCATGCTGTTCAACTGTTCAGTCACATTGGCTTCGCTGGTGATGACCGTTAGTTGCAGCGAGGTGTTGGACAGTTCGACGATTGAGGCCCCTGCTTCCAGCGCCGCGCCGTCTTCCACATGGATGCGCTCCACACGACCGCCCTCGATGGCGTCGAGGTAGACAGTGCTTAACGGCGTGATACGCCCGCGAATGGGTACGAAGTCTTCAAAAGCGCCGCGTGTTGCTGTGGAAATAGAGACATTGGTGTTCTCAACCCGCAGCGTGCGACCCGATGGCGGCGCGAACAGCAGGTAACCGAGAACGGCCACCACAACCGCCGCCCCGGCGCCGATGGGCCGGATATGCTTTTGCCACTTGGGGCGTTCGATTTTCCGGTCCATGCCTGCGCCTGAACGCGCAGCCCCCTCGGCCCCGGACGGTTTAAGTGCAGCCATAGCCATAAGTGATGTTCCCCAGTTTTAAGTGAACCGCGTACAAAGCGGTGCTTGGGTAGGACATCGCAAGGGGCGTGCCAGATATGGTGAGGCACTAAGATATTGAAAAATAATGATTTATAATGTCAGAGTGTTTTAGGACGATTTTTAATCATCAAGTAGTGACAAAAAACACTAACTATTGACGGCTATATAAAGTGTGGGTGGACCCTGCCCCACCCCATAGCGGCCTGGGCCTGAATTGCCTATACAACGCCCTCTTCCGCGTATTTCAGCTCTGTTTTGAGAGAAAGTGACCCGATGATCCCCCGTTACGCCCGTCCGGCCATGACCAAGATTTGGGAGCCGGAAAACAAATTCCAGATTTGGTTCGAGATCGAAGCCCATGCCTGCGATGCGCTGGCGAAGCTGGGTGTTATTCCGGCCTCGGCCGCCAAAACTGTCTGGGAAAAGGGCAAGTGGGACATCGCGCGCATTGACGAGATCGAACGTGAGACCAAACACGACGTCATCTCGTTCCTGACCAACTTGGCTGAATACGTCGGCCCCGATGCACGCTTCGTCCACCAAGGCATGACCTCTTCAGACGTGCTCGACACCTGTTTGTCAGTACAGTTGAAGCAAGCTGCCGACATTTTGTTGAAAGACATCGACGATTTGCTGGCCGCGCTGAAGAAGCGTGCCCTCGAGCATAAAATGACTGTGTGCATGGGCCGCAGCCACGGCATCCATGCCGAGCCCACCACCATGGGCTTAAAGTTCGCAGGCTTCTACGCCATGTTCGAACGTAACAAGAAGCGCCTGGAAGCCGCCCGCGAAGATATCGCCTCGTGCGCCATCTCGGGTGCTGTTGGCACATTTGCCAACGTCGACCCTGCTGTCGAGAAACACGTCGCCGAGAAAATGGGCTTAGGCATTGAGCCCGTATCGACCCAAGTTATCCCGCGTGATCGTCATGCGCAGTTCTTTGCGGTGCTGGGCGTGATCGCCAGCTCGATTGAACATGTGGCAACCGAAATTCGTCACCTGCAACGCACTGAAGTCCGCGAAGCGGAAGAGTATTTCTCGCCGGGCCAAAAGGGCTCATCGGCCATGCCGCACAAGCGCAACCCCGTGCTGACAGAAAATCTGACGGGCTTGGCGCGCGTTGTGCGCGGCTACGTTACACCCGCCATGGAAAACGTAACGCTGTGGCACGAGCGCGATATTTCGCACTCATCGGTCGAGCGCTACATCGGCCCCGATGCGACCATTACGCTGGACTTCGCTTTGGCGCGCCTGACAGGTGTGATCGACAAGCTCGTCATCTACAAAGACGCCATCG
Source organism: Rhodospirillaceae bacterium (assembly GCA_965229355.1). GTDB lineage: Bacteria > Pseudomonadota > Alphaproteobacteria > Rhodospirillales > Rhodospirillaceae. Next base: position 132,910 of record OZ245869.1, read on the forward strand.
ACCGCAACCTGAACATGATGGGCGGCTTGGTGTTCTCACAGCGCGTTCTCTTGGCCCTCACGCAAGCGGGCGCCAGCCGTGAAGATTCATATGTGATGGTTCAGCGCAATGCCATGAAGGTGTGGAACGGCGGCGGGCAATTGCTTGATCTGCTGAAAGCAGACGCAGATGTGACGGCCAAAATTCCGACCAAGGATTTAGAAGCCTTGTTTGATATGGGCTACCACACGAAGCACGTGGACACGATTTTCAAACGCGTGTTCGGCTAAATCTTATCAGCTCACGCAATAAAAAAGGCTCCGAGAAATCGGAGCCTTTTTTCTATCCGGTCGGATAAAACTATAATCAGCCTTCGCTGATAATCTGGCGGGCGGCTTCAGCTTCCACTTCACTCAACTTCGCCAGCAGTTCCGCATCGCTAATCGCGACACCTTTGGCCGCGATATCGGCTTTCACTTTGCCGAGCATGTCGTCATCGCCTGGCTTTTCGAAATTCGAAGCCACGACATCTTTCGCGTACTGAGCCGCCGCGTCGCCACTCAAACCAAACTTGCCTGCCAACCACTGACCCAAAAGCTTGTCGCGGCGCGTGCCGACTTTGAATGCTTTGTCTTGGTCGATCTTGTATTTGGCTTCAAAGCCTTTCTCGCGGTCTTTAAATGCGTCGCTCATGGGAATCCTCGTGGTTACGGCTCAAAAACGATAGGTCGCTCTATACAGATAGTGCGCTTAGCCCGCAATCAACAGTCTTTGGCACGATTTTTTCGGCTTTTAGCAGTTGACGATTTGGGGACACAAGCAAAGGTATAGCTTAAGAAAAGGTCCGAATTCATGTGCACTGTTGTCCTGTTACGTCGCCCCCATCACGATTGGCCGCTGATTTTGGCCGCCAACCGCGATGAAATGCTGGCCCGCCCCTGGAAAGCGCCGGCACGTCATTGGCCCGACCGCGCAGACATCATTGGCGGCTTAGATGAACTGGCAGGCGGCACCTGGATGGGTCTGAATGATACGGGCGTTGTCGCGTGCATTCTTAATCGTCATGGAACGTTAGGACCTCAGTCCGGCAAACGTAGTCGTGGTGAGTTGGTATTAGAAGCACTAGACCACGCCGATGCGAATGACGCCGCAGCCGCTCTGTCGGATTTAGCGCCGAATGCTTACCGACCTTTCAACATGGTGATTGCTGATAACCGTGATGCATGGTGGGTCGCACTACGTGATGGCGCGAAGTCGATTCACTTGGAACGCATCCCAGAGGGCTTATCGATGTTCACCGCTGGTGAACGCAACGACCCCGCGGAACCACGCATGGCAGCGTTTCTTCCCAAGTTTGAAAATATTGCTCCACCTGAGCCCGCCTCTGGCAAGTGGGATACGTGGGCTGGCTTGATGAGTGCGACCGATACTTCCGGCACTGAACATCATGCCATGACGTTCAAAATGGACTCTGGCTTCGGCACCTCGTCGTCATCTCTGGTGGCCTTGCCGTCGATCGATGCGGTCCACAACCGTAAGATTAAGCCTGTGTGGCTGTTCGCTGCGGGCCCTCCCGATTCTACCCCATATCAGCCTGTCACTCGCACCATCCCCCCTGTGGATAAATAGCACGAAAGCCCCGAATCCTGCGCTTATCAGGGGTGCAAACCCCTCGGTTGTCCCCCCCGTTACCACCTGCTATGAGGTGCCCTCGACCGGTTAAGACCACGCCTTAATATTCAGGTCATACCGCCGTTCCGGCGCCAGAAACGGTCGAATTTGGACAGTTGGGAAAAGCCCTGCCATGGCGCGACGCAAGCAAATCTACGAAGGCAAAGCCAAGATCCTGTTTGAGGGTCCTGAGCCCGGCACGCTCGTTCAATATTTCAAGGACGACGCCACCGCTTTCAATAACCAAAAAAAAGGCACGATCACCGGCAAGGGCGTGCTGAACAACCGCATCTCGGAATACCTGATGCAGCGCTTGGAAGAAGTGGGCATCCCCACGCACTTCGTGCGCCGCCTCAACATGCGCGAGCAGTTGGTGAAACAGGTCGAGATTATTCCAATCGAAGTGGTTGTGCGCAACGTTGCCGCCGGTTCGATTTCCAAACGTTTTGCCATCGACGAAGGTACGCGCCTGCCGCGCTCGATCGTTGAGTACTATTACAAGAACGATCAGTTGGGCGACCCGATGTGCTCGGAAGAACACATCACCGGTTTCGGTTGGGCATCGATCCATGAGATCGATGAAATGTTGAACCTGTCGCTTCGCATCAACGATTTCCTGACCGGCTTGTTCTTAGGCATTGGCATTAAGTTGGTCGACTTCAAGGTCGAGTACGGCCGCCTGTTCCACGACAATGGCGATATGCAAATTGTATTGGCGGATGAAATTTCGCCCGACAACTGCCGCCTCTGGGACAACAAGACCAACGAGAAGATGGATAAAGACCGCTTCCGCCGTGACATGGGCAAGATTGAAGAAGCCTATCAGGAAGTCGCGCGTCGACTTGGAATATTGCTCGAAAGTGGGCCGACGGACGTCAAAGGCCCCGCAACGATGCAATAAGCATCAACCATGCAATAGCGTCTCAGTCCCCGGTTCAAGTCCGGGGATTGAAGTTTTAGGAGAACGACATTGAAGGCAAAAGTACACATCACCCTGAAAGCTGGCGTGCTGGACCCGCAAGGCAAAGCCGTGGAACACGCGCTCGGCGGCTTGGGCTTTAAGGGCGTCGAAGACGTTCGTCAGGGCAAGTACATTGAGTTGACCTTGAGCACGAAGGACAAAACTAAAGCGAAAGCCGAAGTTGAAAAGATGTGCCAGGCCCTGTTGGCCAACACGGTGATCGAAAACTACAGCATCGACTTGGTCGATTAAGAGGCAATGAAAGCCCCGCTATGAAAGCAGCAGTCATCGTATTCCCCGGCTCTAACTGCGACCGCGATGTCGCCGTAGCCGTTCAGCAAAGCACCGGCAAAGCCCCAGCCATGATCTGGCACCGGGAAACGAAATTGCCGAAGTTAGATTTGATCGTGGTCCCCGGCGGGTTCTCGTACGGCGATTATCTGCGCTGCGGCGCGATGGGTTCAGTCTCGCCGGTGATGGCGGAAGTGAAAAAGCGTGCTGCCGAAGGTGTTGCGGTGATCGGCATCTGCAATGGCTTTCAGATTTTGACTGAGACAGGCCTGCTACCGGGCGTACTGATGCGTAACCGTGATTTGCGCTTCATCTGTTCGGACGTGCACTTGAAGGTCGAGCAAACCAAAAGCCCCTTCACCGCTGGCTACAAGAAGAACAGCGTCATTCAGTTCCACATCGCGCATAACGAAGGGAACTACTACGTCGACAAAAAGACGCTGAACCAGATCGAAGACAAAGGCCAAGTGGCGTTCCGGTATTGCGATGCCGAAGGTCGCGTGAATACCAAAACCAATCCGAACGGCGCGCTGAACAACATCGCGGGCATCTTCAATGCCAAGCGCAATGTGTTGGGCCTGATGCCGCACCCCGAGCGCATGTCTGATCCAGCACTCGGCAACAACGATGGCCGCGTTTTGTTTGATAGCCTTGTGGAGTCCGTGGCGTGAGCAATAAGAAGAAAAAAACACCCAAGACGACACAAGCCAAGATCACACCGGCTGATGTGAAGTCGCACGGTCTCAGCACCTCTGAGTACGCGCTGATTAAAAAGATCATGGGCCGCGCACCCAACATGGTTGAGTTGGGCATCTTCTCGGTGATGTGGTCCGAGCACTGCTCGTACAAATCATCTAAGCGCTGGCTGAAAACACTGCCGACCAAAGCCCCGTGGGTGATTTGCGGCCCCGGCGAAAACGCTGGCGTGATCGATATCGGTGATGGCCAAGCGGCCATCTTCAAGATGGAAAGCCACAACCACCCGTCGTTCATCGAGCCTTACCAAGGGGCTGCGACTGGCGTGGGCGGCATTTTGCGCGACGTGTTCACCATGGGTGCGCGCCCCATTGCTAATATGAACGCCCTTCGTTTCGGTGATCCGAAACACCCCAAAACGCGCCACCTGATCTCGGGTGTTGTGCGCGGCATTGGCGGTTACGGCAACTGCGTGGGCGTGCCCACGGTTGGCGGCGAAGTGAATTTCCATTCCAGCTACAACGGCAACATCCTGGTCAACGCGATGACCGTGGGCTTGGCGAATACCGACAAAATTTTCTACTCCGCTGCGGCTGGCGTGGGCAATCCGGTCGTGTACGTTGGCTCGAAGACAGGCCGCGACGGCATTCACGGTGCCACGATGGCGTCAGCTGAATTCGATGAGGCGTCAGAAGAAAAACGCCCGACCGTACAAGTCGGCGACCCGTTCACCGAAAAACTGCTGATCGAAGCCTGTATGGAATTGATGGCCACTGACGCCATCGTTGCCATTCAAGACATGGGTGCTGCGGGCCTGACCTCGTCATCATTTGAAATGGCGTCCAAGGGCGGATTGGGTGTTGAGTTGAACCTCGACAACGTGCCGCAACGCGAAGCCAACATGACGGCCTACGAGATGATGCTCTCGGAAAGCCAAGAGCGCATGTTGATGATCTTGAAGCCCGGCAAAGAAAAGCTGGCCGAGCGCATCTTCAAAAAATGGGAACTGGATTTCGCCATCATCGGCAAGCTAACGAAAACCGGCCGCATGGTGCTGAAGCACGGCGGCAAGGTTGTGGGCAATCTGCCGATTGATCCGTTGGCGCAAGCCTCACCTGAATACGACCGTCCGTGGGTCGTAGCGAAGAAGCCGAAAATCTTGCGCACTGACGATGTGAAAGACGTTGATTGGCGCGAAGCCCTGACCACGTTGATGGGCTCACCTGATCTCGTCAGCCGCCGTTGGATTTGGGAACAGTACGACCACACAGTGATGGCCGACACCCTGCAACGTCCGGGTGGCGATGCTGCTGTGGTGCGCGTGCATGGCACGAAGAAAGGCCTCGCCATCTCGACTGACTGCACACCACGTTACGTGAAAGCAGACCCGGTTGAAGGCGGCAAGCAAGCTGTGGCCGAGACGTACCGCAACATCACTGCGGTTGGTGCGAAGCCCTTGGCGATCACCGACAACTTGAACTTCGGCAACCCTGAGAAGCCCGAGATCATGGGGCAAATTGTTGGCGCTATCGAAGGCATCGGCGAAGCGTGCCGTCGCCTCTCGTACCCTGTCGTGTCGGGTAACGTGTCGCTATACAACGAAACAGATGGTAATCCGATCTTGCCGACACCGGCCATTGGTGGCGTCGGCTTGCTAGATAACGTCGACAAGATGATGACGTTGAAGTTCAAAGCTGAAGACGAAGTCATCATTCTGATCGGCCAGAAGCAGGCATCATCGGGTTGGTTGGGCCAGTCGCTGTATTTGCGAGAAGTCGTCGGCAAAGAAACAGGCGCTCCGCCGCCGGTGGATTTGCTGCACGAGAAGGTCGCAGGCGATGCCGTGCGTTCCCTCATCAACGATGGCTTGATCACGGCCTGCCACGACTTATCAGACGGCGGTTTGATCGTCGGCCTAACGGAAATGGCCTTGGCTGGGAACATTGGCTGCAAACTCACCGACCCTGGCGCGCCGCGCCATGGCTTGTTGTTCGGTGAAGACCAAGGCCGTTATGTCGTGACAGTGAAGGCCGCCGACGTGAAAAAGGTCACCTACCAAGTTGAACTGACCGGCATTGAAACCCGCGTGATTGGCACAACCGGCGGCAACGCCATCGCCATTGAACGCGCCGGCCAAGTGCCGTTGAAGACGCTTCGTGATCTGCACGAAGGTTGGTTTAATAAGTATATGGGTTAACCGCCATGGCCATGAGCGCTGCTGAAATTGAAGAGATGATCAAAGCCGCATTCCCGGATGCGACTGTCGAGATCGAAGACTTGCGCGGTGACGGCGACCATTATGCCGCCACCGTGGTGTCGGCGGCGTTCGCGGGCAAAAGCCGCGTGCAGCAGCATCAGATGGTCTATGCGGCTCTCAAAGGTAAAATGGGCGGTGTGCTGCATGCCCTAGCGCTAACCACCAGCGCGCCCGCTTAAGGTTACAAATGCCTGATAGCCCTTGGTTTTGGCCTGGGTTGTCAGTTAGGCTTGGCCACCCTATATCGAGACCCCATTTTGAGTGAAAGAGAAGCCATGAGCGACAATGCAGCCATTGAAGGCATCAAAAAAGACATCGCCGAGAACGACGTTGTGCTGTTCATGAAAGGCACGCCGATGTTCCCGCAATGCGGCTTTTCAGCGTCTGTGGTGCAAATCCTCAGCCACTTCGGCGTGAAGTTCAAAGGCGTGAACGTATTGGCCGATGACGACCTGCGCCAAGGCATCAAAGACTTCACCAACTGGCCGACCATTCCCCAATTGTACGTGAAGGGTGAATTTGTCGGCGGCTGCGACATCATCCGTGAGATGGCGCAATCCGGCGAACTCGAGCAGTTGTTTAAAGACAAAGCTGTCGCTGCGGCCTAAAGCCAGCGCTTCGCTTTAAAACGAATACAAAACGGGGTCAGAAATGACCCCGTTTTTTGTTGGGCGCGTCATCAGCACACCGCATTATCCCAAAAGCAAAAAGCCCGATCTGATGATCGGGCTTTCGCAAATCTTCTATGTTCGGCGCTATTAGCGCGAGTAGAACTCGATGACCAGGTTCGGTTCCATTTGCACCGGGTACGGCACATCCGGCAACGTCGGGATGCGCTTCAACGAACCTGCGAACTTGCCGTGATCGACTTCAACATAATCCGGCACATCGCGCTCAGGCGACTCAATGGCTTCCTTCACGTTGGCCATTTCGCGTGCTTTCGAGCGCAGTTCAATCTTGTCGCCTACTTTGATCAGCATTGACGGCACGGTGACGCGCTTGCCGTTGACGCTGACGTGGCCGTGGTTCACGAACTGACGAGCAGCGAACACGGTGGGAACGAATTTCATGCGGTAGATGATCGCGTCCAAACGCGTTTCCAAAATACCGATCAGGTTCTGCGAGCTATCGCCCTTCGAGCGCATCGCTTCGGCGTAATAGGCGCGGAATTGTTTTTCCGACACGTTGCCATAATAGCCTTTGAGTTTTTGCTTCGCCATCAACTGCACGCCGTAATCCGACGGCTTCTTGCGGCGTTGGCCGTGTTGGCCGGGGCCGTATTCGCGCTTGTTGATCGGGCTCTTCGCACGGCCCCACAGGTTTACCTGAAGGCGGCGGTCAATTTTGTACTTAGACTCTGCACGTTTCGTCATAGGACGTTCCTTATGCTCTTGGTTGTCCCGGTTGGTCTCACGCTCGAAAAGCTTTGAGGCTTCTCGCCGTGGCCGTGGCGTCAGAAATCGGACCAGTCGTTGCCGGTCCCCTCTCACGCCCACAGACTCGGGGGGTTCCCAGGCCTTTTGGCCTTGGGCGGCGGGATCATAGGGCCGAAACCCTTGAAGTCAACCGCCTAAAGCCAAAAATCAGTCCTGATTTTTGCGTTCTTTTTGACGTTGAATCAATGACTTAGCAGGCTCTGCGGCCTTTACACCCGGCTGACGAGGCGGCCGGTCGGGCCGTCTGCCATAGCGCAGCTCTTTAATAATGCCGTGGAAGGTCCGCACCTCCTGGTCGGTCAACTCGGCCCGCTGCAGCATATTGCGGATATTAATGACCATCAGGGCGCGTTTGTCCTCATCGCGCAGGAACCCGCATTCCACAAGTTCGCGTTCCAAGTGGATAAACAATTCGATCACTTGCTCTTTGGTGGCAGGCTCGGTGCGGTTGTAGGTCATCGCACTTTGCGGGCCATCGTAGCCTGTCTGGAACCATTCATATGCGACAAGAAGAACCGCTTGCGCCAAATTCAGCGAGCTGTAATCGGGGTTCAGTGGAATTTCGATAATGGCATCACACAGCGCGATCTCTTCCGATGTCAGGCCGTGCTTCTCGCGCCCGAACAACAGGCCCATTTTTTTGCCTGCATCGGCGTGGCCATGCATATCGGGTGCCGCACCTTTCGCCGTAAACACCGGCTTCACCATCTCGCGACGTCGCGCTGTGGTGGCGTAAACGCGTTGCAAGTCAGCGATGGCGGCTTCAACCGTGTCGAAGCACTTGGCATTTTCAAGAACGACAGCGCCGCCTGACGATGCGCCGATGGCTTTTTCGTTCTGCCAATCTGCTTGCGGACTGATGAGACGCAAATCCGACAAACCGCAGTTGCGCATCGCGCGTGCAGTTGTGCCCATATTCTCGGACAGACGCGGCTCAACCAAAATCACACACGGCGCATTGTCGCTGACCTTGGCAACAAGGCGGCCTTTGTCTTGCTTCAGTGGTGCATTTGGGCCTTTTGTCATACCGAATAATTATCGGCTTAAGCCGTCTCGCCGTTCAAGCGTTTGAGCGCGCGGTCGCGGCCAATCAGCGGCAGCAACAGCTTCAATTCAGGACCGTGTGGTACGCCGGTTAAAGCCAACCGTAACGGCAGGAACAGTGTTTTGCCTTTGCGGCCTGATGCGGCTTTGACTTTTTCAGTCCAAGCACCCCAGGTGGTTTCATCCCAGTTGCCTTCCGGCAGCAATGGTGTGGCTTGAGCGATGAACTCTTTCTCTTCAATCGCTGGCGCATGCGCCGTGAAGATGATGTTCCACCACGTCTTGGCTTCGTCGAACTTTTGCAGGTTGCCGCGCACGGCTAACCAGAACGCTTCGCCATACTTTTCGAGCAAGCTCGCATCAAAACCCAACTCAGCCAAGCGGGGCTTTGCGGCTTCATAAGAAGTGTCCTGCAACACCTTGCCGTTCAGTAAATCCAATTCAGCAGGGTCAAACTTCGGTGTCGAGCGTCCGTAATTTGAAATATCAAACTCGGCGATCAATTGTTTCATGTCGGCGCGCGCTTCAATCGCGGCAGACGAACCCAACTTTGCGACCAAGCTGGTGATCGACATGGGTTCAATCCCCTTCTCGCGCAGGTCTTGCAGCGAGAGCGAGCCCATGCGCTTCGACAGGCCCTTGCCTTCGGCATCAACGAGCAGAGGAAGGTGCGCAAATTGCGGAACCGGCGCTGACGACAGCGCTTTCCAAATTTGCATTTGAATGGCGGTGTTGGTCACGTGGTCTTCACCACGCACAATGTGGGTCATGCCCATTTCAACATCGTCCACCACCGACGGCATCATGTAGAGGAACGTGCCATCTTCGCGGATCAGAACTGGGTCGGTGAGGCTTTCGCCGTGATAGACGCAGCGCCCGCGCACATCGTCATCCCAGGCAATTTCACCGGGCTCGATCACAAAGCGCCAGTGTGGCTTGCGGCCTTCGGCTTCATACTTCGCTTTATCGGCGTCGGTGAGTTTTTGATCAGCGCGCTTATACAGTGGCGGCTTGCCAGCTTTTAACTGAAGCTTGCGCTTCATTTCCAGTTCGTCAGCCGTTTCGTAACACGGATACAAGCGATCAAGCTGCTTCAATTTCTCGGCCGCATCGACGTAGCTTTGAATGCGCTTCGATTGGAACTCTTCCGCATCCCACGTTAAGCCCAGCCATGTGAGATCGCGCTCAATCGCTTCGGTGAACTCAGGCTTCGAGCGGGCAAAGTCGGTATCATCAATACGCAGGATGAACTTGCCACCCAGCTTTTGAGCGAACAGCCAGTTGATGACAGCGGGCCGCGCATTGCCGATGTGCAGGAAACCCGTGGGACTGGGGGCGAAACGAAAAGTCGGTTTCAACGCGGAACTCCGTTGTCTTGAAAGCCAGTATCTTGGAAACCATTCGTGATCGGGTAGCGATAATCGCGCCCGAATGCGAGGTGTGTGATCTTTACGCCGGGTGGCGCCTGGCGGCGCTTGTACTCGGCGGTTTTCAGCATTTTATAAACACGCTGTACGGTGGCGGCCTCAAAGCCACGCGCCGTAATGGCGGCAACGCCAGCCGCATCTTCGATTAAGCCATGCAAGATCGCATCGAGCACATCATAGGGCGGCAGCGTATCTTGGTCTTTTTGATTGTGCTTTAACTCAGCGGTCGGCGGCTTGCTGATGACATTGTCCGGCATCACTTTGCCAGCAGGGCCGAGCGCACCTTGCGGCTTGTTGGCATTGCGCCACTTGCACAGTTCAAACACGGTGGTTTTGTAAACGTCTTTCAACACGTTGAAGCCGCCGCACATATCGCCGTACAGCGTGGCGTAGCCGGTCGACATTTCGCTTTTGTTGCCAGTCGACAGCACCATTTTGCCAAACTTATTCGACAATGCCATGAGCGCCATGCCGCGCGCGCGGCTTTGCAAGTTCTCTTCTGTGATGTTGGCTTGCGTGCCGGCAAACAAATCTTTCAACATCGTATCGTAGGCTTGCATGGCCGGAGCGATAGAAATGGTATCGAGTTTTACACCCAAATACTTGGCCACCCCCGCGGCATCATCCAGGCTCTCTTGCGACGTATAGGGCGACGGCATCATCACGCAGTGCACTTTGTCGGGACCAAGCGCATCAGTCGCCAATGCAGCCGCGAGCGCGCTATCGATACCGCCTGACAGACCAATCACCACGCCGGGGAATTTGTTTTTGCGCACGTAGTCGCCCAAGCCCAACATCAAAGCTTGGTAGATGCTTTCCATCTTGCTGAGTGGCGCTGTCAGGTTTTGCTTGGCACACACCAACGTTTCATCGGCAGCGCGTGTCCACGTTGTAATGGACAAATCCGAACGCCATGACGCCATTTGTACAGCAAGGCTGCGATCAGCGTTCAGCACAAACGATGCGCCATCGAACACCAAATCATCCTGCCCGCACACTTGGTTTACGTACACTAACGGCAGCAACGTTTCCGTCACGCGTGCGACTGCATGATTCAAACGTACATCTTGCTTTTCGATATCAAACGGCGAGCCATTCGGGACAATCAGGATTTCAGCGCCAGATTCCACTAACGTCTCCGCGACATCTTCAAACCACATGTCTTCGCAGACCATCAGGCCGATGCGGAAGCCACGCACAACCACCGGACCCGGTGCTGGGCCAGAATCAAACACGCGCTTTTCATCGAACACGCCATAGTTCGGCAAGTGATGCTTGAAGCGAATAGCGGACACAGTGCCGCCATCAAGCACAGCGGCAGCATTGAACGTTTTACCCTCGTCTTTGCCTTCGCCGCGCCACGGCGCACCGACAATCATTGCCGGACCACCATCAGCGGTGTCTTTGGCAAGATCATTCACGGCAGCGATCGCGGCGTCCAAGAAGGCTTCGCGATAAATCAGATCTTCCGGTGGATAGCCAACGACAGCCAGTTCCGGAAACACAATCAAATCGGCTTTTGCTTTCGAAGCTTCAGCCCGCGCCGCACGGATGAGCGCCACATTGCCGGCGATGTCGCCGACCGTGGGGTCAATCTGAGCTAATGCAATGGTGAGTGTGGCGGTCATGAAAGCGGCAGCCAAAAGGAGGAAGAACCGCGAGAGGCAAAACCCCTCGCGGTTTTTAAAAATATTACTGCGCCGCGACGGCTTGGGTTTTGCGCGACTGCAACGTGCGGGCGCGTTCGTCCTTCAGCATTTCGGCAATCAAGAACGCCAGCTCCAACGCTTGGCTTGCGTTCAAGCGCGGATCGCAATGCGTGTGATAACGGTCGCCGAGGCTGGCTTCCGTCACACCTTGCGAACCACCGACGCACTCGGTCACGTCTTTGCCCGTCATCTCGAAGTGCACGCCACCCGCATGAGTGTTCTCGGCACTGTGAACTGCAAAAAACGCCTTCACTTCAGCCAAGATGCTATCGAACACGCGGGTTTTGTAACCCGTGGCACTCTTCACCGTGTTGGCGTGCATCGGATCGCAGACCCACACGACGTTGCGGCCTTCACGTTTCACGGCACGCACCAGTTCTGGAAGGTTCTCTTGCACCTTCGCAGCGCCCATGCGGCTGATCAGCGTCAAGCGGCCTGCTTCGTTGTTCGGGTTCAGCACATCGCACAATTTCATCAGGTCATCTGGCTTCACCGTCGGGCCAATCTTGATGCCGATCGGGTTGTTGATGCCCTTGAAGTATTCGATATGCGCGCCGTCGAGCTGACGTGTGCGCTCACCAATCCACACCATGTGCGCAGCACACGCATACCATTGGCCCGTAGTTGAATCGATACGCGTGAGCGCCTCTTCGTACGGCAGCAACAACGCTTCATGCGAGGTGTACAATTCCGTCTCGCGAATTTGCGGAACAGTTTCACCCGTCAAACCACAGGCTTCCATGAACGCCAACGTTTCCTGAATGCGATCAGCGAAGCGGCGATACTTTTCAATCTGCACTTCGTCTTTCACGAAGCCCAAGGTCCACTGGTGCACTTTGTGCAAGTCGGCATAACCGCCCTGTGCAAAAGCACGCAGCAGGTTCAGCGTCGCAGCTGATTGGTTGTACGCCTGCACCATACGTGCGGGGTCTGGGTTACGCGCTTCAGGCGTGAACTCCATGCCGTTGATGATGTCACCGCGGTACGACGGCAACTCAACGCCGTTGATCACTTCGGTCGGCGCAGACCGCGGCTTCGCGAACTGGCCAGCCATGCGGCTAACTTTCACGATTGGCATGGCTGCACCGAACGTCAGCACCACAGCCATCTGCAACAACACACGGAATGTGTCGCGGATGTTATCTGGGTGGAATTCAGCAAAGCTTTCAGCGCAGTCCCCGCCTTGCAGCAGGAAGGCGTTGCCAGCCGCCACGTTGGCCAGGTTGGCTTTCAGGCGGCGGGCTTCGCCGGCAAACACCAGCGGCGGATAATGGCGAAGGGTCGCCTCAGCAGCCTCGAGCGCAGCTTTGTCGGTATATTCCGGCACCTGCTGGATCGGGCGGTTGCGCCAACTGTCGCGGTTCCACTTTGTCGCCGTAGCCATTGTAACCTCTGAAAACAGGCCCATTTTGGGGCCAAACAACAAGGGGGCTGATATAACCCCCGAGGGGCGGAATTGCCAGCGCCCCGGCTCAGTTTGAGCATATGGGCAGGAGGATTAATTTTCCCTGGCTTTGGGCCGGATCTGGCCTGCTCCGCCTGCTATTTGCAGGAAAATATCAGGGCCGCTGGGGGATTATGGGCAGAACTGAAAGTCTGTGAATAGCTAAGATAACCCCATTTTCTGCGTCATAATACCCTGGGAATAGTCGTTCCGAGCAATAAAATTCCAGATAGGAAAAGCAGCACCAGGACCAAGCGCCGAAAGGCCGCATCGGAAATGCGTGTATAAAGCCGGTGGCCGATCATGGAGGGGATCACCATGGCGGGCACAGCCACCACCAGCCAGCGCAAGGTCTCGACCGTTAAAAGCCCACTGATGAGGTAAGTCGTGAGCGTCACGACGTGCATGGAGAGGTTGAAGGTTTGAATAACGGCACGCTGCGTGGGCTTGTCCCAATGTTTCAGCGACAGCCACAAAGTTGGAATTGCACCTGAGAGCCCGCCTAAGCCGCCCATGACGCCGCCGATAATGCCGATGCCGCCATCCAGCGTATGGCTTTGGGTTTTAACCCGCACGCCCGCCCCGATGAACAGCATCGACCCCGACCACGCCAGCAGGAACACACCCAGCACGAGGCGGAACATCGTCTGATCAATCCACGGCAGAATAATCACAGCCCCAATGGGCACGCCCACCACACCGCCGATCACGAACGGGAGAATGCGCTTCCAATCAAAACCCGCGCGCAGTGTGCCCAGCGTCATCAACTGGCCAATCAACGAGCACACCACGACCAACACGGCTGATGTCTGCGGCGGAAGCACCCAGGCCCAGAACGACATGGAAATCATGGAAAACGCAAAGCCTGAGAGGCCTTGCGCAAAACCGGCGGCCGCAGCCCCCAACACCACCAAGATCAACACGATGTCCATCGCGCGATCTTAGAGCATGTTTTTTAAATGAGGCCCAACTTTTCTGCGCGAGTGCGTAAGGAAGTCGCGAACCAATCCAAACTGCGGAAGCGAAGTGGTGCATGGCCAATCGCGTTCACATGCGTTGAGAACCCGCTGAGCAAACGGAATTCTTTGGCCAGCAAAAACAGATCAAGCGCATCTGTTTCGGCCTTCAATAATGGGCGCACCGCATTGTAGCCGTCTAAAAATGCATCGGCGTATTTGCCATCGTAATTGCCGTAGCCATTGGCCCAGACGTAGCAGGCGATATCTTGAATGAATACGTCTTCGCCCGCGTTATCAAAATCAAGTAGCGTAAAATCGCCGTTCTCGCGCACGTGGACGTTATTGAAATGGAAGTCGCCGTGGTTCGGGCCGTACGGCAAAACTTCTTCTGCGGCCAGCACGGCCTTTTCCAACGCAGGCGCAATGCGTGCATAAAGCTCTTGATCAGCGGGGCGATCAAACACCAGCTTTTGCAGCGACGGCAGATTTTTCACAAATGCAGATGCAGAGTTGGTGATGCGCGGGATAGAGGGTTTAAACTCTTGGCCCACGATGTGCAGCTTCGCAAACATCGCGCCGATTTTTTTGCAGCTTTCCACATCGGGCTTTGCACCCAGCTTGTGGCCATCGGCCCACGTAAAGAGCGCTAATGCACGCGGACCTTCGGGCGCATCGGCCACAAAGAACGGTGCACCGTTTTTGGCTTTAATGGATGGCGACACTGGAAGCCCGCGCGCATTCAAGAAATCGAGGAACTCCAGTTCATACGTGACGTTATCAAGCGAACGCCAACCCGTGCGCCACGCGCGCAATGCATAACGCCGCGCATCATCGTGGACGATGTAAATATCGTTCATGCCGCGATAGAGCAGCTGGCAGGCGGGCGCGCCGTCGAATGCATAGCGTGCGCCGAGTTCCGTCGCCAACGCATCAGCGTCCAGCACGGAGTGCGAAAGCGGAATAGAGATATGGTCAGGCGTCTAGGGCACGGTCACAACTCTTACAAATGTGCTCGTAGTTTAGGCCCGCGAAATGGGGGTTTTAAGCGCTATTTCGCGAACGTTCGGCATCCGTGCTGGGCGTGTGAGGCGCTGTTCCTGCTACGCTTTTTCGCCGCCCGGTGTGGGCAAGGCCACGGGGTCACGCATGGTGACGAACTCTTCCGCTGCCGTGGGGTGAATGCCAACCGTCGCGTCAAACTGCGCTTTGGTGGCGCCGCACTTCAGCGCGACGGCCAAGCCTTGAATGATCTCGGGCGCGTCGTCGCCAACCATATGGCAGCCGAGAACCTTATCGGTTTTCTTATCAACCACAATCTTCATCAGTGTGCGTTGATCGCGGCCCGATAACGTGTGCGCCATGGCGCGGAACGATGTGCGGAAAATCGAAACATCGTGATTTTTGCGCGCTTCTTCCTCCGACAACCCCACCACGCACGCGGGCGGCTGGCTGAAGACAGCTGAAGCGATATTTGTGTAATCCATCTTCATCGGATTTTTGTTGTACTGCGTTTCCGCAAACATGCGCCCTTCGTTGATGGCCACAGGCGTTAAGTTAATGCGGTCCGTCACATCACCAAGCGCAAAGATATTATCGACCGAGGTTTTGCTCCACTCGTCGACAATCACCGCGCCCTTCTCGTTCATCTTCACACCAGCTTCTTTCAAGCCGATGCCACTGGTGGCGGGCGCGCGGCCTGTCGCGCACAATACGCAATCGGTTTCGAGCACAGAATTATCCGTCAGCGTGACTTTGAAAGCGTTGCCCACCTTCTCAATTTTCTGGATCGATTTCTCGGTGTGGAAGGTCATGCCCTTCTTCACCAGTTCGTTATGCAAATGCGTGCGGATGTCGTTATCGAACCCACGTAAGATTTCCGACTGACGGATGACAATATCAACCTGCGATCCCAGCGCGCGGAAGATGCCTGCGAATTCGACCGCGATATAACCACCGCCCCAGATGATGATGCGCTTGGGGCGTTCTTTTAAATCCAACGCTTCGTTGGAAGTGATCATATGTTCGCGGCCATCGATGTTGGGGCACACCGGCCAGCCGCCCGTGCCGATCAGAATACGCTCGGCGGTGATGCGCTTGCCATTCACTTCCACCGTATGGGCATCGGCCAACACGCCCTTGCCGTCGATGAGTGTATTGCCCGCACCCGTCAGCAGGTTTTTGTAAACGCCTTCGAGACGATTCAGTTCTTTGTCTTTGGCGGCAATCATCGCGGGCCAGTCGTGGGTGGCGCCTTCGACGCTCCAACCGAAGCCCCTGGCATCGGCAAACGTTTCAGCAAAGTGTGCGCCAATCACCAACAACTTCTTCGGCACACAACCGCGCATGACGCAGGTGCCGCCGTAGCGAGAATGCTCAATCACTGCAACTTTCGCGCCGCACTTCCCGGCCATGCGGCTGGCCCGCACGCCCCCAGAGCCTGCGCCAATGGTAATGAGGTCGTAATCAAAACGAGGCATGGGAAACTCGCGAGGACAAAAGGAAGATGGCTATATGTATTAGGCGATATCGCGATGCGCAACACAGCCAAACTTAACCTCTCCCTTAGGAGAGGGAGAAGAAAGAGTGTAGCGCCCTACTCCACCGTCACGCTTTTTGCGAGGTTGCGCGGCTGGTCCACATCCGTGCCTTTCAGCACGGCGGTGTGATAGGCCAACAACTGCACCGGCACGGATGCGACAATCGGCGTCACAAACGGATCGGTTTTCGGCATTGTGATGGCATGAATGGCCAGCTTGCCCACGCGCTTCACGCCTTCGGCATCCGAAATTAAAATCACTTTGCCGTTGCGCGCCACAACCTGCTCGATGTTTGAGAAGGTTTTTTCAAACAACGCATCGGTCGGCGCAATCACCACAACAGGCGTATGCTCATCAATCAGCGCAATAGGCCCGTGTTTCATTTCGCCCGCAGCATAACCTTCGGCGTGAATGTAGGAAATTTCTTTCAGCTTTAACGCACCCTCTAAGGCAATCGGGTACGAAGAGCCACGGCCCAAATACAGAACATCACGCGCATCGGCCAAGGTTTCGGCGATCTTCTTAATCTCATCATCCATGTGCAGCATATCGGCCACGTGCGCAGGCACGCCTGCGAGTGCTGATGACAATTGCGCTTCCATGTTCGCACCCAGCGTGCCCTTGGCTTTGGCGAGCGAAATGGCAAAACACGCAATCGCCATCAACTGCGTGGTGAACGCTTTGGTCGACGCCACACCAATTTCTGGACCCGCTAGGGTTGGCAATACTGCGTGCGATTCACGCGCAATCGCGCTTTCCGGCATGTTGACGACCGAGAGAATATGCTGGCCGTTGGCCTTGCAGTATTTCAAGGGTGCAAGTGTGTCAGCTGTTTCACCCGACTGCGACACGAACAACCCTAAACCGTTTTTAGAGAGAGGCGGTTCACGGTAGCGGAACTCAGAGCCCACATCGGCTTCCACCGGCACTTTGGCCAGTTGCTCAATCCAATATTTCGCGACCAAGCACGCATAGTACGCCGTACCGCACGCCACAGCCGTAACGCGATCAATGCTTTTTAGATCAAACGGCATATCGGCCAGCGTGATGGTGCGCAGTGCCGGGTTAAAGTGCGCGCGCAAGGTATCGCCCAGCACTTGCGGCTGCTCGAAAATTTCTTTCTGCATGAAGTGGCGATAATCGCCCTTGCCGATCAACGCACCAGATAACGCAGTTTGCTTAATGGGGCGTTCGATCTTCTGGCCGTCTTTATCATAAATCGTGGCACCGTCTTTGGTGGCCACAACCCAATCATTGTCTTCCAAATAGGCAATGCGGTTGGTCATGGGGGCCAACGCCACGGCATCGGACCCGATATACATGGCATGATCGCCGTAACCCACGGCCATCGGCGGGCCTTTGCGTGCGCCGACAATGAGATCGGGCCGCGATGCAATCAGCACGGCCAAGGCAAACGCACCTTCCAAACGGCTGAATACTTTTTGTAACGCATCTTCAATTTTCGGTGTCGACTTAATGGCATCGGTGACCAGGTGAACGATCACTTCCGTGTCGGTATCACTCTCGAACTTGTAGCCCTTGGCTGTCAGTTCGGCTTTGAGTTCTTGAAAGTTTTCAATGATACCGTTGTGCACCACGGCCACTTCGCCGTTGGAGTGCGGGTGCGCGTTGGCTTCATTCGGAATTCCATGGGTGGCCCAGCGCGTATGCGCGATGCCAATGTTTCCGCTTAAAGGTTCAGCGGCAAGTTTTTTGGCGAGATTGACGATTTTGCCTGGCGCACGGCGACGTTCGATCTTGCCGTTCGTCAGCGTGGCAATGCCTGCTGAGTCGTAGCCACGATATTCCAGACGGCGCAAACCATCTAACAACAGGTCTGATGCGTTATCCCGCCCGATGACACCAATAATGCCGCACATTATTTTTTCTTCTCTTGCTTCTTCTCTTTTTGGGCTTTCTTCTGCGCGCGGTACTTTGGCGCAAAGCCTTCAATCACTTTTTGAGTGCTATCATTCATCACCAGCGCATCGGCCGGAACGTCTTTGCGCACGACAGCGCCAGCGCCCGTGATCGCACCGTCACCGATTATCACCGGAGCCACCAACACCGAGTTGGACCCAATGGCCGCACCGGCCCCAATATCGGTGTGCGATTTATTGAAGCCATCGTAGTTGGCGGTAATCACGCCTGCGCCGACGTTAGCGCCCGCGCCCACACGCGCATCACCGATGTAGGTGAGGTGATTAACCTTGGCCCCTTTTTCGATTTGGGCATTTTTGACTTCGACAAAATTGCCGATATGCGCATCAACGCCGATCACCGCACCGGGCCGCAACCGTGCAAACGGGCCAACCTGTGCGCCGCTGTGAATTTTGGTGCCTTCGATATGGCAGTAGCCTTTGATGGTGACGTTGTTTTCAACCACCACGCCGGGGCCGAACATGACATGCGGGCCGATTTCGACATCCTGACCGATCACAGTATCAGCGGCGAAGTATGTGGTGGCGGGGTCCAGCAACGTTGCGCCACCGTCCAACGCACGGCGGCGCATATGGTTTTGGAACAGCGCTTCGGCTGCGGCTAAATCGTTGCGGCTGTTAATGCCCAACAGTTCATCTTCTTCACCGTGCACGACGCCGCATAAAATATCTGCAGTGCGCGCATGGGCCACGATGTCTGTTAAGTAGTACTCGCCCTTCGCGTTGTTCTTATCGACCTTCGCCAGCGTCGCCCACAGCGTTGCCGCTTCGACCGCGAAGATGCCTGAATTACAGACGCGCACGCGCTTTTCATCAGGGCTTGCGTCTTTCTCTTCGACGATCCGCTCCAAACCTTTGGGACCAATCAACAAGCGGCCGTAGCCAGTGGGGTTCTCGGGCAGAAAACCCATCACCACAATTTTGGGGCCGTTGGCTTCTGCCCGCGCGGTTTGTAGACGCATGTAGGCTTCGGCGCTGACAAATGGCGTATCGCCATACGCGATAACGATATCGCCCTGGAAATCTTTCAACGCATCCTTGGCTTGCAATACAGCATGCGCAGTGCCCAAGCGTTCGGTTTGCTCAACCGTGGGCAAAGGTGCGACGGCCTTCTTCACATCGTCCATGCCGGGGCCAACCACTACGACAATCTTGGTGATGTTCACGGCCTTCAAGGTCTCGACCACGTGATTGACCAAAGGACGCCCGCCGACGGCATGCATGACTTTAGGCCGCGCGGACTTCATGCGCGTGCCCATGCCTGCGGCAAGAACGATGGCGGCGGTTGGTGTCAGAGTCATCCAGGAACCAGAATCAGGTGATAAAAGGGGGCATCAGCGGCTGCGTGCCCCTCATGCCCGGCCAAGATGGCACGAGAAGGGCAAATTTTAAAGCCAGAGCCCCAAAAAGCTAAGCCCCTCCAATAGCTTAAGAAACGCATGGGTTGAGGCCAGAAAGCCCAGGTTTGCTTGACAGAGGGGGCCTGAGGCCTTTAAGAACCTGCCTCCTTTCGGGCCTACCCGATTTATTCGGTTCCGGGCCCTCCTCGCCTTCACTTTCGGCGAGCCTTGAAATGGTTCAAGGGCGATTAGCTCAGCGGGAGAGCACACGCTTCACACGCGTGGGGTCACAGGTTCAATCCCTGTATCGCCCACCATTCAGTTTCTTTCTTCTGGATGGCCTAGAGACCACTTTTCGCAGTTTTGGCTAGCGATTGCATCAATGCGCAAGCTTTCGTAAGCGCGAACGCGCAACGAAAGCTAAGCGTATCGCCTATCATTCATCACCACGGTGTTTGGTTAGCCGGAACATTCGCGATTCCAATGCGTTGCAGCCTTATCGACAACAGGCGATGAGGCTTCGATATGGCACGGTATTCACGCAGCGCCAGCAAAACAGTGGAAAGTGCGATGCATCGGCGCAAGAAAGGCACGCTGAAAAGCGGACCCGGCGGCAAAGGCGGCACGGTGAAGAGCCGCAAGCAAGCAATTGCGATTGGTTTGTCTGAAGCCCGCGCCAAAGGCAAAAAGGTGCCGCCTGCGCCCAAACGCGCAAAGAAGAAAAAAGCCAAAAAGAAGAAAGCGAAGAAAAAAGCTAAATCGTAACTGCGCCAATATGATCAGGGCGCTCGCCGTTCATATGGCGCGCCCACATTTGGGCATAAAGCGCTTCGAGATCTTTTGTGAAGCGCGCCACATCAAACAGCGCGCATGTATCGCGGTGTGTGGTAAGAATTCGCTTCATATCGCGCAAGCGGCTCGGATGCTGTGCCAACGACACGGCCAAGTCTTCGTACGCTTGCACAGTATCACAAACAAGCTCTGGCAAATTTGCCGCACGTAGCAAACTGCCCCCCACACGCCCCGCGAACGTACGCCCCAAACATGTGATGACAGGCAAGCCTGCCCACAAGGCGTCGCTGGTGGTGGTATGGCCGCCATAATCAAACGTATCAAGCGCAAGATCCGCGAGCGCATGACGTGCTAAGTGGTCGGGCAATTTAACACGATCGGCAAATATAAGGCGGCTAGGATCAATATTGCGGGCGTTGGCTTCAAGTTTCAAATTATTCTCAGCCACTCCGTTATCACGCAGCAACCATAACACAGCACCATCGACGCGGCTTAAGATGCGCATCCACACATCAAACGTGGCGGGTGTAATTTTGAAATTATTGTTGAAGCTGCAAAAGACCACGACATTTTCAGGCAAACCTACGGCCGCGCGGCTTGGCACGTGTGTTGCAATTTTACGCTGACGATCATTCACCTGATACGTTACAGGCATGTAAGCAATTTTCTCGGCATAGTGCGTGCGGTGGTCTGGCGGGATCAGTGTGGGGTCGGCCATAAGGTAATCTATGCACGGCGTGCCAAGCGTACCCGGATAGCCGAGATAATGAACCTGCACTGGCGCAATACGCTGGGCAAAAAAGCCCAAACGGAAGTGATTGGTATAACCCTTCAGATCAACCGCAATATGCAGATTGAGTGAACGCGCCAACGCTACGATATCCGCATCGGTCTTATCCCGAACGTCATGGAACTGATCAAAACTGCGGGCCGCTCGATCGCGCATATCATCGTTTGCAGCTTGGCTGTAGGAAAAGCCGAAGACTTCAAACTTCGATTTGTCGTGACGCTCAAACAACTCGGCCATCAAATACATGGTAGCGTGATTAAAGAAATCTGACGAAAAATAGCCGATCCGAATTTTACCCTGGTGCGATTTGGCCGCCCCGGTCGCGTAAGGTGTCTGCGCGGGCAACATCTGCTTTGAGAACGCTTCAGCATTCCGACGCTGTTGTTCCAGCGTGAAGGGAAACGATAACAGACCGAACGGCATGTAAGCCGCACGTGCTGCTTTTATATCAGCCGCTAAACCTGTCACATCAGCATCAAATGAAGCCCAATCGCACACATAGGCCTTGCATAAAGCCGCCATCCCCTTGGCGGATGTGAGATTGGGATCGCACGCAAGGGCTTGGGTGTAATCGGACAGCGCTTCGGTATAGCGCTGCGATTCGAGCAATAGGTTGGCGCGGTTAAAATATGGTTGTGCGTAATTAGGTTTCAGCGCAATGGCTTGATCGTAGTTCGCCAGCGCATCGCCTTTACGTTTCAGCGCAAACAAACAAAGTCCACGTTCGGCATACGCCTCAGCAAAGGTCGGGTGCGCAGCTATAGCTTGCGCGTAACTGGCCGCCGCTTGTTCATACTGCCCCAAGCCGTAGAGCGTCATGCCACGATTATACAAGGCTTCAAGATACGTAGGACGTAACGTAATGGCGCGGTCGTAGCTAGCCAAAGCGTCATCCATGCGCCCCAAGTGTGCCAACGCCACACCCCTCGCAAAGTGGGCATCTGGGAACGCGTCTTTTAATGACAGCGCACGATCAAAGCTTGTCATAGCAGCGGCGTGCTGACCGGTGGCACTGAGCGCCAAGCCCATCAGAAAATGCGTCGCGTGATTATTGGGAAAAACAGCAAGAACAGATTGTAGCAAAGGCAACGCGCGGTCGCCCTGGCCCTGCGCCAGAAGCGCCTGCGCCTGCTCAAACGTCGCTTTGGCTTGAGACTGATCCATCTCGCAACACGCCGCATATTTTAAAGCGGCCTGACGTGAGGATTAGGAAAGCCCCCGTCCGGCCAAATGCCGAACGGGGTTTATCACATTAATTCAACAACACGTTCAACTGCGTCGTCGTCATGGCCGCAATTTGCGTGGTGGTGAACGCGTTAATCTGCGTTGAGGTCAACACATCCAGCGCGGTTGAGCTCATGGACGCAATCTGGGTCGTCGTAAACGCCTGGATGTCAGACGTTTCAAGGCCCGAGAACTGGGTCGAGGTCATGCCGGTGATTTGGATGGTGCCGAGCGCCTGAATTTGCGTTGTCACCAGCGCCTTCACCTGCGTCGAGGTAAACCCACCCAATTGCGTCGTCGACAAGTTCGAGATGCTGGTGGTGCTTAGGTTCGATATTTGCGGGCTGGTCAACACGCTCAGCTGTGTGGTCGTCAGACCGCTCAGTTGCGTGGTGGTGATCGCCCCAATCGCCGTGGTGTTGATAGCCTTCACCTGGGTCGTCGTGAAGTTTCCAAGCTGTGTCGTCGTTAACGACGCAAACTGCGGAGCCGTGAGCGCATCAACATGACGCGTGGTCAGGCCCTTAATTTGCGTGGTTGTCAGATTGCTGATGCTGAGCGTGCTCAACGCCGCAAACTGGGTCGACGTGAACGCGCCAATCTGTGTCGACGAGAAGCCGCCCAATTGCGTGGTCGAGATACCCGCCAGCACGGTCGAGGTGATGTCGTCGATTTGAACCGTAGACAGCAAACCGATCTGCGTGGTTGTGAACCCACTGAATTGCGTGGTCGTCATCGCCTGCAACTGCGTTGAGGTGATGGTCGCCACCAACGTGCTGCTAAGACTACCGATTTGGGTAGTGGTCAAGGCGCCGAAGTTCGTCGCATTTAACCCCTTGAATTGCGTGGTCGTGATACCAGCAAATTGCGCGGTGCTAATGGCTGCGATTACAGATGTACTGAGCGCATTCAGCTGTTGCGTTGAAAGAGCGCCAACTTGAGCCGATGAGAAACCATTCAAATGCGTCGTCGTGATGGCACCAACAGCTGTCGTGCTCAACGATTTGATTTGCGTGGTCGAGAAGCCCCCCAACTGCGCTGTGGTCATCTTATCCACCTGCGTAGTCGTCAGCGCAGCTACCTGCTGGGTGCGCAAGGCCGCCAACTGAGTCGTCGAGAGGACGCCAATCGACGATGTGGTTAGCAGTGCGAACTGCGTGGCGCTTAGCCCAACGATTGCGGTTGTACTGAGAACTTCGGCATGCGTGGTACGCATTCCGATGATGGCCGTATCCGACAGAGCGCCGATTTGCGTCGATGACAGCAGGCCAAAAGCGGTCGTACGCCACGATCCAAAGTTAGTTGTCGTAAGCGCATTCATCTGAGTTGTTGTTAACCCAGTTATCTTGGACGCATTATTGGGAGTCGTAAGGCTCGCCCAGAAGAGCCCAATGACGCCGGTTAATGCTGTTGTGCTAAGTGCACCAATCTGAGTCGTCGTGATGTTTGCAACTTGGTTGACATTCATGCCGGACAAATTGCCGGTGGTGAATGCACCAATAGCCGACGTGCTGAGATATGCGATCTGCGTCGAATTCATACTGAAGAATGACTGCGTATCGATGTAAGCCACCTGAGCCGCTGTCAGACCAGATATTTTGGTTCCCATACCAACAAGATGTAAGTCACCGATCGATTGAGCTTGGGTGGTGGTGAATGCAGCGATCTGACTTGTCGTCATATAACCCAATTGCAGCGTGTTCATGCTGCCGATGGTGTTTGTCGTTAACGACTGAAGCTGCGTGCTCGTCAGACCGGCAATCGCCGTAGAGTTTAGGCCACTCAACTGCCCTGCTGTTATATTAGTCAGAATCGTTGTCGACAAAGCTTTCACCTGCGTCGAACTGAGCCCGCCTAACTGCGTCGACACCAGCGTCCCAAACTGGTTCGTCGTCATCGCCGCAAGTTGCGTCGTCGTGAAACCTTTAATCTGTGTGCTGGTAAATCCGCCAAATTGCGTCGAAGTGATCGATGCAAAATTTGTCGAGCTCATGCCAGCAATTTGCTGGGTCGTCAGGCCACCAAACTGCGTGGTTGTAATATGGCTGATCGACGTGGTGCTGAGCGCATTGAATTGCGTGACAGATAATGCTCCCAACTGAGTTGAGGTCACGCCGTTCAACTGGATCGTTGTCAGCACACTTAAAGCCGTCGTGTTAATACCCTTGAACTGCGTGGTGCTTAAGCCAGCCAATTGCGTGGTAGAGAGCGCGCTAAATTGCGTACTCGTCAACGCACCAACAGCCGATGACGACAAGCTGTCCATTTGTGTGGTCGTCAGATTGCCGATGCTGGTGGTTGTGAACTGCGCCATCTGCGTGGTTGTGAGCGCGCCAATTTGTGACGACGTCATGCCCGAGAGCTGATTAGTGCTGATGCCTGCAATGTTGGTGGTGCTTAAACCTTTAATTTGTGTCGAGGCTAAGCTGCCCAATTGGGTAGAGTTCAAAGCGCCGAATTGTGTGGTGGTGAATGCACCAATTTGCGTCGAGGCCAGCGCCTTCAACTGTGTGGTCGTCAACGTGCTGATCTGGGTTGTGGTCAAAACCGCGAAGTTGGCCGCACTCAAGCCTTTCAACTGCGTGGTATTAACGCCACCAAATTGGGACGTGAACAAGTGCGAGAACACTGTGGTCGTCATAGCGTTCAACTGCGTTGAAGCCAATTGACCGATCTGCGTTGACGTGAAGCCGTTCAATTGCGTCGTCGTCAGTACAGACAAGCTGGTGGTCGAAATGCCTTTGACTTGCTTAGACGACAAGCTGCCCAATTGAGTTGTGGTCAACGCATTGAATTGCGTGGTCGTCAGCGCGGTAATTTGCGCCGCCGTCAGGCCTGCAACTTGCGTCGTGGTCAGACCCGTAACAGTGGTGGTCACCAGCGCAGCAACCTGCGCGGTCGTCAAGGCGCCGATCTGGGTCGATGTCACGCCCGACAATTGGTTTGTCGTCAGCCCCGCCATGTTGGTGGTGCTGAGGCCTTTGACTTGGGTTGTGCCCAAGGAGCCTAACTGCGTGCTCGACACACTGCCAAACTGCGTGGTCGTCAAGGCGCCCACTTGGGTTGAGCTCAGCGCCTTCAACTGCGTGGTCGACAGGCCCGCAATTTGGGTGGTGACCAGCGCCGCGAAGTTGGTGGTGCTGAGCGCTTTTAATTGGGTGGTGGTGACGCCGCCAAATTGCGTGGTCGTAATGTGCGCGATCAGCGTTGTGGTCAGAGCGTTCAACTGCGTTGATGCCAGGGCACCCAACAGCGTTGAGCCAATACCGTTCAATTGGGTTGTGGTCAGCACAGCAAGGTTTGTGGTGGTCAAACCTTTCAATTGCTGTGTCGAGAGACTGCCCAATTGCGTTGTGTTCAGCGCAGCGAACAGCGTCGTGCTGAGATTTGTCAGTTGCGATGTGGTGACGCCATCAATTTGTGTGGTCGTCAGGGTGCCAACATTGAGTGTGCCCAGCGCATTGAATTGACTGGTTGTCAAAATGCCAATCTGTGTCGAGCTGAAGCCGGTTACCTGCGTAGTCGACAAAGCCGACATCGCGGTGGTGGCTAGCGACTTCAATTGTGTGCTTGTCAGCGCATTCAATTGCGTGGTCGTCAAACCACCAATCTGTTGCGTGGTGATGGCCGACAGCGCAGTGCTGCTGAAACCCTTAACTTGCGTTGTGTTCAAGGTCCCGAGCTGCAAGGTGCTGAGAGCTTGAAACTGTGTAGAGGTTAAATACCCCAACTCAGTGGCTTCGAACGTTGCCATCTGCGCGGTTGAGAACGCAGCGATTTGAGACAGCGTGAGCGCTTGAATAAAAGTCGACGACAAAGCCATAACGCAGCCACTCCTTCTAAGGGCATGCAGCGAATCATGGCGTCACTAAAATTTGGAACGAGGCTCGCGCGCAATAATTGCAAACGCGACGTCCGCCGAGATGAAGCGGATAGTGTGCTCTCGTCTCCATTCTAGAGACGTATGATCAACAAAAAGTTGTGGAAGTGATTCTACCCCCACAGTTAGCTCTTTAGCAGTATCCCATCATAGCAATGCATTCAAGCCTGCTACGCAAGATTGCAGCAATTATTATCTACATGCGGGATTTATAATTTATATATAAATATCAATTACTTAGATAATACGGCACCGTAGGCAATCATGGCTATGACACATTGGTGATTACCAATCTGAAACGCCATATTCCGCGTAAAAGGATCATGAAACGTCAGCCTGTCCTAGTTTGGTTCCGCCAAGATTTGCGCCTTTACGATCACCCGGCCCTGGCCGCAGCAGTTGAAACAGGCCGCCCGATCATCCCGCTTTATATATATGACACCACTCTGCCCTGGGGCATGGGTGGCGCATCACGCTGGTGGTTGCATGGCTCGTTAACAGCTTTTGGTGCGTCATTGGAGAAGTGTGGTGCCAACCTGATCCTAAGGAAGGGCCCTGCCGCTAAAGTACTGCGCGACGTGATTGCTGAAACGGGCGCAGATACCGTGTTCTGGACACGCTGCTATGAGCCCGCTGCCATAGAACGCGATAAAAAAATCAAAGCTACGCTAAAGCAGCAAGACGTCGAAGCAAAAAGCTTCAATGGGTCGCTCCTGTTCGAACCGTGGGACATACAAACGCAAAGCGGCACGCCGTTCAAAGTTTTCACACCGTTCCATCGTGCGGCATTGCAAGTGCCACCACCGCGCAAGCCAATTCCAGCACCAAAGAAAATCCAGAGCGTCGAGAGTATTCGTAGCGACAGCTTGGCCACATGGAAACTGCTTCCCACAAAACCAGATTGGGCTGGCGGCTTACGTAACAGTTGGACGCCGGGTGAAGCCGGCGCAAAAAAACGCCTGACACATTTTCTGGATGGAGTTGTTGATCGCTACGCCAAAGGCCGCGATGTGCCCGGCGAAGAATTGACCTCACGTTTGTCGCCACATCTGCATTTTGGGGAAATTAGCCCGCATCAAGTGTGGTACGCCACATTGCATCAAGAACAAAACAATAGCACAGCGACTTTTTTAAAAGAATTGGTGTGGCGTGAGTTTGCCTATCATCTGCTTTATAATTTCCCGAAGATTACCGACGAACCTTTGCGCGCTGAATTTGCATCTTTCCCGTGGAAGACCGATGCAAAGTTACTCAAAGCCTGGCAACGCGGGCAAACCGGTTACCCTATCGTCGATGCAGGTTTGCGTGAGTTGTGGGCGACAGGTTGGATGCACAATCGCGTGCGCATGATTGTCGCTTCAGTGCTGGTGAAGCACCTGCTTCAACCCTGGCAAGCTGGCGCGGCCTGGTTTTGGGATACGCTCGTGGATGCGGACTTGGCGAGCAACTCCGCCAGTTGGCAGTGGGTGGCCGGATGCGGCACTGATGCAGCTCCTTACTTCCGGGTGTTCAACCCTGTTCTTCAAGGCGAGAAGTTTGACGGTGATGGCGCGTATGTACGACGCTGGGTGCCTGAGATCGCGAACCTGCCGGAGAAGTGGCTGCATAAGCCGTGGGGTGCGCCGGACAGCGTATTGCGCGACGCCGGTGTAAAACTGGGCCGCACCTATCCGCAGGCTGTCATCGGCTTAGGCGCAGGGCGCGAGCGCGCCCTGGCCGCCTTCAAAGAGCTTAGAAATAACGAACCTGATTAGGTTTGCTGGTCAATCGAGGCTGTCTCCATGGACTTCGACAAGATCATATAAAGCTTGCCCATATCCGAGGTGGAGAACGTAGTGGTCAGCACTTCCGAACGATCTGTCGCCCGCGCATGCTTCACAAGCGCTGAGTATTCGCGCAGGTATTTGATCACATAAGCGCGGAACTTCTCGTCGGTCTGATACTTCTTCTGGATCGCATCAAACTTCTGACGGCTTAAGGTTTTGGTGATGTGACGCAAGAACACCCCTTGGTCACCCTTGTGGTAACGCTTCCACAATTCTTCTTCGACTGACGGCTGGAAGATACGGCTGATATCAACTGCCAACGAATGCAGTTGCTCGATGACGTAGCCAGTATTTTCCAAGAACTTCGAGGTGTTGGACTTATCAGCCGCCTCATCCAATTGCTTGGCAGTTTCAATCGCCTTGGTCGAGGTCGTGAGCATATTGTCGACCTGACGGGCAAACATTTGGCCCGCCTTGCCGGTTTGCTCGGTAATGCCATTCGAAGCTTCGACTAAGCTTTCGGCGTGTTTGCGTAAGGTCTTGAGCACAACTTCCACACGCGCCACGGCTTCGTCTGCCGATTTACCCAAACTTTGCAATTGCACACGGAACGCTTCGCCCGTGCCACGCACGCCTGATGCAATTTTCTCGGAGGTATCGCCGAACTCGCCCAACGACAGACGCATCTTGTCAGAGGCCACACTCACTTGCGCGGCACCCCGGTTGGTTGAGTCTTCGAAGTCGAGCATCAGTTTTTGCAACGAGTCACGGAAGCCATTCAGGCGCACCTGCGCATCATCTGTAGCGGTCCCTAAGTTCTCAGAACGCTGACGCAAGCCCTCACCCACCATGGCCATCGTTTCGGTGGCATGGGCGGCGGCTTTGTCGATTGAGGTGACTTGCAGCAGGAAGGTTTCAGAGGCTTCCTTCACACGTACAGCAGCCGCATCTGACGCGCTGCGCATGGCGTCTTTTGATTCATCAAGCGTATCAAGCACGCTTTGCATATCTTTTGTAACGGTCTGCGCAACGCTCGACAGCGATGACACTTCCCCACCGATCTCGCGGCTCATATCTTTGGTCTTGGTGACGGCATGCGACACAGTATCGGTGACACGCGCCGAGGTGACTTCCAACGACTCCCGGATCGATTCCAATTCCTTGGTCACACGCGCCGACAGCTGCATCAATTCGGACGAGTTCTGGCTGAGAATATCCGACATTGAGCGGACATGCGCCAAAACCTGATCCGAGGTTGAACTCATCTGACGGGCTTGTTGCGACAACGCCGTTTCGCTGAGCTTCACGTGCGTGGTCAGCGTATTAGCTGCCATTTCCAACTCATCGTTCTGACGGCGCAAGCTATCGCGAATATTATCAGCCTGAGCGGCTGCGCGACCCGCAGAGTTGGCCAATTGATCGGCGTGTTCACGCACGCGCGCGCCCACCGTGTCGATTTTCTGAATAACAGTGTCTGAAGCCTGCCCCATCGCATCAGCACGGCTGATAGCGATATTGGTCGCCTTTTCCAGATCCTGCGTGGCGCGGTCGAATTTCTCGGTCACAACTTTCGAACGCAGCGCGAATTCATCTGCTGACACTGCTAAACGATTTTCCACACGGCTGGCCGCTTCGGCCACGCCATCGGTTTGTTTCTTCAGCATGGTTTCAACGACGCGCAGTTTATTCACTGCGCCGTCAGAGGCCGCATTCAATTCTTTCGACTGAATGGCCAACGCTTCTTCCACAATCTTCACGCGACTGAGCACGCGTTCCATCACCTGATCGAGCGCTGTGGTCTGTTGACCCAAGCGGGTATTGACCTTGGTGGATTGATCTTCAATGCGCTGACCGGCAGCGGCCAATTCGTTTTTCTGTTTGTCGAACAGCGTTTCAAGCGACGAGGCTTTGCCAACCAACGTGTCCGAGATTTCAGCAACAGTCACAGCGGCACGGCGCGCGGCGTCTTCGACGCGTTCCGCATTGGCCGTCACAGCTTTTGACATTTCATCGGCATAAAGCTTGGCCGTTTCCCCGGCTTTCGACAGACCACGTTCCTGGTCTGTCATCTGCTGGGCAATGGCAGCACTCATGCCACGCGCACGCTCGGTGGCAGCGCTTAAATTATTGACGTGTGTGACCAGCGACTGGCCCATCGCATTCACGTCAGCCAACGTTTTTGAGCTGGAGGTGCGAATGAATTCTTGCTGGCGACGCAAAGCATCTTCAATTTTCAAGTTCACGTCTGATGACGTGTCGATCATTGTTTTCAGCTTATCGACCTGCTCGGCCACAGCAGCCGCAGCGTTCGACACGCCAGCTTCTAGAATGCCTGTAGACGTCGCAAGCTTCTCGGTATCGCGAACAAACAATGTCTGTAATTTCTGAATTTGGTGCGCCGCGTTATCGCTAGCTTGCGTCAGGAATTGCGCTTGTGCTTTTAAAGCATCGGTAATTTCGCTCACGCGGGCCGTGGCATGTTCCGACGGATATGTGAGCTGCGCCAAATGCAAGCGCAACGCTTCACCTTCGCGGGCCAATTGGCGACCACGATCAAGATAGGCAATCAACAACCACAAAAACGCCAGCGGCATGGTCAGCATGCCAATGAAGCCGCCAAACTGATCGGGCAGCAGCATGAACAGTTCGCGCCAGCTGATCGTAAAGGTGACGTAGGCCGCAAACACCAGTACCCAAATGCCAGAGATGGCAGCGCCAGCGATGATAAGCGGATGAGATTCACGCCAAGAGAAGGCAGGCATAGGCGATGCTGCGTTCAACGATGCAGAGACTGCAACCGTCTCTGGCAGCGAACCATCGTCGTTACGGGTTTGCGGCCACGTTGGCGCAGCAGCACCAAACGGCGGCTTTTTAATTCGTTGCGCAGCGTTCGACGTTAATTGAACCTTTGGCGCGTCCGTTTCCGGCCCGCGGCCTTGGTTATCGGTTCCCTCAGCCATGGCAATCGCTCTCGCTCTTCCACTGTACCCGTTGGCGTCATGCCAAAAGGTCTCTGGCCGTGGGATTGGTTTGGCCCAATCCTTCTTCGGCTTATCGAGAAGACTAAGGAGCAGTCGTTAAAAATTCGTTCCGGGAAACCGGCACAAACCCTACAAATCAGGAACCTTGGGTTGTGAAAACGCGGAGCGAAGACGTTGTTTTTGTTTCGGTATTTGCCTGCCCGCGAGTACCCAGATTGGCATGGAGGTCGCGAATACAACGGCTGCCCGTGCTAATAAACAAGAACGGAAACAGGCCATGCAACATGCAGGCAACTCCAGCCCCGATCATGCGTAAGCCAACGCCAAAGGCGAACCCGGCGTGCTGGCCATAGCTTTCCCCCACCGAGGCTGGGTGATTCTGAAACAGACGCTGAAACATGGCAAAGCCACTCCTGGCTGGCAGGCCCAAACATGAAATGGGCCGCGATTTTCCCTTGCCCGCCATGGTAAACGTCTTATCAAGAAGATGTTTGCAATCTTGCGCCTAAGATGGTGTATTCTGAGCATAAATTATCGTTCTGTGGTGGATAATTAGAAATGACTGCTCTAGATGATAAAGACAGGAAAATATTAGAACTCCTGCAGGAGGACGCTTTGACGCCTGTCGCCGAGATCGCTTCCAAAGTCGGACTATCGACCACACCCTGCTGGCGGCGCATCCAAAAGCTGGAAGAAGAAGGTATCATCCGCAAACGCGTCGCGCTTTTAGACAGGCATAAGCTAAATGTGGGCGTAACTGTATTTGTGGCCGTGAAAGCAACACGGCACGCCGTGGATTGGCTGAGCGCGTTCCGCAAAGCTGTCGACAGCATCCCCGAAATCGTCGAGGCCTACCGCTTAAGCGGCGAGATCGACTATCTGTTACGCGTCGTCGTCCCCAGTATTGCCGCGTACGATGCGGTCTACAACCGGCTGATCGAGAAAGTGGAATTTACCGACGTCAGTTCGTCCTTCGCCATGGAGGACATGAAGTTCACCACGACGTTGCCGCTGAAGTACATGGCCGGCAATATCTAACCGCAAGAGATCAAAGGCAAAAACAGCCCGGTTAAATGCCCGGCTCGTAATCCGTTTCGATGCGCTTCATCAGCTTATCAATGAAATGATTACGCCATTTATCGCGGGCTGCGCGCACGTCATCCGTCGCATCATAAGCTTCAATATCAGCCGACGTATAAGCCCCCTTCGCCTCTGCCACCCGCTCGTGAGTATCAACACGGTCGCGCAGGACGGAAACCTCTAACGCCAAATCCATAATCATCGACAACAAACGGTCGGTATTGGGATCGGCAAAGAAATGCGGCTGCGCGCCCTTAGCTTTACGTTCAGTGACTTTTTGCGCTGTATCGGCCGACATCTCGAAAACTCCTTCAAATCGCTTCGTGTACTTTAAACGCTATTGTGCGGCACTTGCAAAATCTTCTGCAGCCAATTCGGTGGCCATTTGCATCGATTTTTGCTGCTTCTGCCACGCAGCCGCGTAAAGGCCACCCAATGCAATCAACTCGCCATGAGTACCACGCTCTACGATAGCGCCTTTGTCCAGCACCAGGATTTGATCAGCGTCAATAATGGTAGAAAGGCGGTGCGCGATGACCAGTGTTGTTCGACCGGTTGAGACTTCTCGCAAATTGGCCTGAATTTCTTTTTCCGTATGGGTGTCCAAGGCTGATGTTGCCTCATCGAACAAAAGAATCGGCGAGCCCTTTAAAATGACACGCGCAATCGCGACACGCTGCTTCTCGCCACCGGACAACTTCAACCCACGCTCGCCCACTTGCGTTTCGTAACCATCGGGCAGTGTTTTGATAAAGGCATCAATGTGCGCCAAATTGGCTGCACGCTCGATATCATCCTGCGACGCCCCCATTTTGGCATAACCCAAATTATATCTAATGGTGTCATTAAACAGGACCGTGTCCTGCGGCACGATGCCAATCGCTTTGCGCACGCTGTCCTGCTTCACATCGCGAATATCTTGGCCGTCAATCAAAATGCGGCCCGCATTGATGTCGTAATAGCGGAACAACAAGCGCCCAATGGTGGACTTGCCCGAGCCCGTGGCGCCGACCAGCGCCACCATCTGGCCTGCTTTCACATGAAAGGAAATGTTATTCAAAATGGGTCGGCGCGCATCGTAAGCAAAACTGACATTCTCAAACATCACTTCGCCTTGCGTGACAGCGAGTGCGGGCG
Source organism: Rhodospirillaceae bacterium (assembly GCA_965229355.1). Classification (GTDB taxonomy): domain Bacteria; phylum Pseudomonadota; class Alphaproteobacteria; order Rhodospirillales; family Rhodospirillaceae. The sequence continues at coordinate 166,251 of OZ245869.1, forward strand.
CCTCAGGCTTATCAACAACCTCGGCCTTCACCTCAAGCAACTCAAACATCTTCTCAAGGTCGACCAGCGCTTGCTTGATATTGCGATAAACGAACCCGAAGAAGTTCAACGGCTGCGCCAATTGCAACATGAACACGTTCACCGCCGTAAAGTCGCCCACAGTCATACGACCAGCAACTTTTTCATTGGCCGCCATCAGCATCAACGCCACGACGCCGACAGAAATAATCACCGATTGGCCGATGTTCATCACCGCCAATGATGACTGATTACGCACGGCGGCCTTTTCGTACTGCGCCATGACGCGATCATACTCGGCAATTTCCCAGGCTTCGTTGCCGAAAGTTTTAACTGTCTCGTAATTCAGCAGGCTGTCGATGGCACGCGTATTGGCACGGTTATCAAGCGCGTTGCTTTCACGGCGAAACTTCATACGCCATTCCGTCGTGGTAATCGTGTAGGTCACGTAGATCACCACCGTCAGCAAGGTGACCGCTGTGAACCAGCCGCTGAAGGCATTCCACAAAATTACGCCAACCAGCACGACCTCCAGAATCGTTGGCACGACGTTGAACAAGGAGATCGAGACTAAGCTTTCAATTGCGACAATACCGCGCTCAATGGATCGGGACAAAGCGCCCGTTCGCCGATCCAAGTGGAACTTTAATGACAACGTATGAAGATGCGTCAGGATCGCGCCAGCAGAACGGCGAACGGCACGTACGCCAACTTTTGCAAATACCGCATCACGCACTTGCGCGAACGCCAAGCCCAAGAACCGCGACACGCCATACGCTACAATTGCGAGGAGCGGTAACACCGCAATATCTTGCGGGGCCAATGCATCGACGGCCTGTTGCAGATAAAGCGGCGTCACAACAGTCGCGCCTTTGGCCGCAAGAATGCACAACACCGCCACAATGACGCGGAAGCGAATACTGCCGCTTTCAGGCACATCGCGGGCTGGCCATAAGAATGGCAACAGCGTGCGTATCACGTGCCAATCACTGCGCTTGCGGCCATCGGCTTGTTCTGGTGCGAATGTGGGTCTCACGGGCGCGCGTCCTATAAATGTATAGGCTCTCCTAACGCGCTTGTGATCAGCGGTCCAGGACGGTGCTGACGGGCGTTCACATTCACTGGCTCCGCAAACAAAAAGGGCCCGGCGTATCCGCCGAGCCCTCAATGATGAGATAACGCTAATAAATTATATTTAGGCTACAACCTGAATTTTAACGGCTTGAATCGGCAATTCAGGCGTCACCGGCGCCTTAGGTGCAGCTTCAAAACCTGCCGTATCATCGGCGTACTTACGAATTTCATCAGTCGCATCAGGGTCGCCTTCACTCAGCGCTTTAGCGACATCCTGGGCACGTTCGTACATGCTTCTGTGATCACCTTCGGCACCGCCGCCAGCAAAATCGGTCTCGGTCTGGGCGACCTTGTCGTAGTACTTGGCTTCACCAGAACCATCTTCGGTCGTACCGCCAGGTTGATTGGCCGCAGCTTTATCGGAGTACTTCTGTTGCTGTTCAGCGACGAACTGACCCGCAACAGCTTCCGAACCTTTGCCGTAGTATTTCTGCGTACCTGGCGCTTCGCCACTGCTGAAACCTTGTTCAGCTTCAGGCTTTTCGCCAAATTTCTTTAACTGTGGATCAGCAGATGCTTGGCTGAATGAGGGTGTGTAGGCATTCGCACGCACAGCACGTGCCGCAGCCTCTAGACGAACAGCACGCGCATCTGTTTCAGCCGGCGATGTTTGCACGAAAGCTGCAGTTTGGGCTGCTTGCTGCGCAATCGCCACTTCCACTTCAGCTTGGGTGCGACCATTCAACACAGGGCTCGTCGCCAAGCTGTTCAACGGGCTATCGCCACCGCTTACTGTTACGGGCTGCGGTGTCGGTGCAGATGTCGGCGCCGTTGGTAAGGACACATCGGCCACGATATTTGTCGGACCGTAAGACGGCTCTTTTACAAACTTCGAGCTGCCTTCATCTTCAGTTCCAAACGTGAGTATCTCGACACGCGGTCGTGACGGACCTGTCAGGCCGGCATCGAAGCGTTCACGACGTTGCGCATAATCTTGCTGCGCATCACCTTGACCGCCCGCTTCCGTCTGGCCAGTTGTACGCTTTGCGTCGGGCTGAACCGATGCTTGCGAGATCGAGATCGGAGCTGATTGATGAGGTTCGCGAGGGGACACGTCCGGTCGTTGAACCAGAATTGCCATTTGCTGCGCCTCGCGCGCAGCATTGAGTGTGACCATTTCAGTCATTTCCCCGCCCTTTCTAAGCTAGGAAACAAGTTCAGCGCACATTCTGCGCTATCGATATTTATACTCCTCGCGCCCTGCGGGCGCAATCCAATTGCTGTGGATAACCTTGCAACCAACGTCTTGGAATCATTACAATTCCAAGCTCTTAAGAGGTTAAAGCTCTAAACCATTTATGGTATTTAAGTCTCGCAGAACCCTATTTTTTGCTCTTTTTGGCTGATTTTTGAGCCACAGCAGGCTGCCGATTCCGGTAGTGATATTCAGGATTCGGCATCATATCGAGCGCGATGGCGACGCGGTTCGACTGGTTATAAAAGCCCGTTGTATCTGCGATATCGAAAATCTCTTCGTCCGAAAAACCTGCTTTGCTTAATGCGTCGCGATCATCCTGCACCACCGTCGCAGGCGCTGTTGTAAGTTTGTAAGCAAAATCCAACATAACGCGTTGACGGCGCGGCAATGGCGCAACCCGGTAGTTAAATTGCAGCATCTCACCCAGTTCAGGATCACCTGAAAGCTCGCGCACCGCTTGCCCATGAGCGACCAAGCAGTAATAACAATGATTAGTGGACGAGACGACCACAGCAATCATTTCGCGCTCTAACTTCGAGAGCTTGCTGTCACCCAACATCAGTTCGTTATAGGTGTTCACAAACGTACTAAGTTTTTTCGGGCGTGACGCATAACTGCGCAATACGTTCGGCAACATCCCCAGCTTTTCCCGGCAGATGTTGAAGTATTTCTTCAAACCCGGATCAAGGTTGCGCTCCAAATCCTTATCGGTCGGGGCGGCAATGGCCATAACGTGCTTTGGTTGGGGCATGACGTATCCTTCAAATCCTGGCTTCGTTTATGCGGCAATGTTGGCCCGACACACGCCCTGCGGACAAGGCGAATTCCGCTGGCTCCTCCCCTGCTCGGGGCTTTCGCACAGTAAATGCGGCAGTGTAACGTGGCGTATCATCAAAGGATCATTCCAGTGGCCCGCATCGATACCCCGCCCATCGAAGCTTTCAATCAGCGCCGCATTGAACCAGGTGAAGTGATTTTCCTGGAAGGCCACCCGGCCCACGAAGCCTACGTTATTTTGCGCGGCGAAGTGCAAGTGACTGTGAACGGTGCGAACGGTGCTGAAATTGCTATCAACCGCATGAAGGCGGGTGAAATGTTCGGTGAAGTAGCATTGCTAACTCCTAATTCCGTCCGCACCGCAACAACATCATCTGTGGATGGCTGCGAGTTGCTGGTGATCGACAAAAGCATTTTCGACAAACACCTCGACACCGCCGATGGATTGTTGCGCTTTATTATCGACCACCTGTGCCGCCGCATCATCAAACTGACTGAACGGGCACGGGACTACGCACCCGACGTTACCTCATAAATTTATCGCGAAAGTCCCTTTTAGCGAAAAATAAGCCTCTTTGGCCGAGAGCCGCAGATCAGCTATGCGCGGCGAACCGGTCGACGGCTGATACAACGCGGTATATATAAGCATACTTGTTCACTCATGGAGCCGGATCATGTCTGCCGCCCGTACTGCTCGCATTGCAGCCCTGCACGATGCCCTGAAGAAGCGCATCTTGGTGCTGGATGGCGCCATGGGCACCATGATCCAGCGCGTAACGCCTGCCCTGACGGAAGCTGATTTCCGCGGCGAGCGGTTCAAGAACAGCGCAAAAGATTTGAAGGGCAACAACGATATCCTGAACATCACACGCCCTGACGTGATTTCGACGATCGAACGCGCCTATTTGGATGCCGGTGCCGATATCATCGAAACCAACACGTTCTCGGGCACCCGCATCGCTCAGGCTGACTATGGGCTTGAAGAGGCAGCGCGTGACATCAATTTGGAAGGCGCGAAACTGGCTCGTGCGGTCGCTGATGAGTTTACGGCGAAAGACCCAAACAAGCCGCGTTGGGTTGCAGGCGCTTTTGGTCCTACAAATCGCACCGCATCGATTTCCCCCAATGTGAATGACCCCGGCTTCCGCAACGTCACGTTTGACGAACTTAAGGATTGCTACAAAGAAGAAGCCCAAGCTTTGATTGAAGGCGGCGTCGATCTTTTCCTAGTGGAAACCATCTTCGACACCCTCAATGCCAAGGCCGCCATTATGGCCATCGAGGAAACATTCGATGAGCTGGGAGAAACTCTGCCGGTCATGATCTCAGGGACCATCACTGATCAATCAGGCCGCACGCTCTCGGGCCAAACCGCTGAAGCCTTTTGGAATTCACTGCGTCACGTAAAGCCCCTGTCGATTGGCTTTAATTGCGCGTTGGGTGCGGCCCAAATGCGCCCATATATCGCCGAAGTTTCGCGCGTATCCGATGTTTATGTCTCAGCCTACCCGAACGCAGGTTTGCCCAATGCGTTTGGTGAGTACGATGAAACGCCAGACCAAACGGCAGGCCATCTGAACGGCTGGGCCAAAGACGGCTTGGTGAATATCGTAGGCGGCTGCTGCGGCACAACACCTGACCATATCCGCGCCATTGCTCAATCGGTAAAAGGCTTAACGCCCCGCAGCATTCCGGTTGTGCCGAAGCGCATGCGCCTGTCGGGCTTAGAGCCGTTTGCCTTGGCGTCTTAAGCGTAATCATCTAAACAAGGTACTTCGTTTGGGTTTTAAGCCTGCCCGCGTAGCAGGCTGGTGGTTTTTGCTATGTCCGATGTAACTGATCTCGCGTCTTCCGCACCGTCTACCGCTGTTTTTATCAACATCGGTGAACGCACCAACGTTACAGGTTCAGCGAAATTCAAAAAGCTGATCATGAGCGGCAACTATGAAGCTGCGTTGGATGTTGCGCGTCAGCAGGTCGAGAACGGCGCGCAGATTATCGATGTCAATATGGATGAAGCGATGTTGGATTCAGAAGCGGCGATGACCCGCTTTGTGAATTTGATCGCCTCTGAACCTGATATCAGCCGTGTTCCGCTGATGATCGACAGCTCTAAATGGAGTGTGATCGAAGCGGGCTTAAAATGCGTTCAAGGCAAGTCCATCGTTAACTCCATCAGCTTGAAGGAAGGCGAAAAGCTTTTCCTCGATCAGGCCAAGAAAGTGCGCCGTTACGGTGCCGCCGTGGTCGTAATGGCGTTCGACGAAAAAGGCCAAGCAGACACATTCGAACGTAAAGTCGAGATCTGCACACGCTCGTACAATCTCTTGGTCGACAAAGTCGGCTTCCCGCCAGAAGACATTATTTTCGACCCCAACATCTTTGCCGTCGCGACTGGCATTGATGAGCACAACAATTATGCTGTCGACTTTATTGAAGCGACGCGCATCATTCGAAAGACGCTGCCGCATTGCCACATTTCAGGCGGCGTTTCGAATATTTCGTTCTCGTTCCGCGGGAATGAACAAGTGCGCGAGGCGATGCACTCCGTATTTCTGTACCACGCCATTAAGGCTGGCATGGACATGGGCATCGTTAACGCAGGTCAGTTGGCTGTCTACGAAGACATCCCGATGGAACTGCGCGAGCGCGCTGAGGATGTGATCCTTAATCGCCGCCCCGATGCGACTGAGCGCATGTTGGCGATTGCCGATAAATACAAAGCTGGTGGCGCTGAAGCTAAAGGCCCCGACCTGACGTGGCGCACATTGCCGGTTGGCGAACGCCTGACCCATGCATTGGTTCACGGCATCACGGACTTCATTGATGCTGACACCGAAGAAACGCGCCAAGAAATTGCGGCCCGCAATGGCAAGCCGCTGGAAGTAATCGAAGGCCCTTTGATGACCGGCATGAACGTGGTCGGCGACCTGTTCGGCTCGGGCAAGATGTTCCTGCCGCAAGTTGTGAAAAGCGCGCGCGTGATGAAAAAGGCGGTCGCCTACCTGATCCCGTTCATCGAAGAAGAAAAAGCCAAGAACCCCGGCGCGCAAAGATCGAATAACGGCAAGATCATCATGGCGACGGTGAAAGGCGATGTGCACGACATCGGCAAAAATATCGTCGGCGTGGTGTTGCAATGTAATAACTACGAAGTCATCGACTTGGGCGTGATGGTGCCCGCAGCGAAGATTTTGGAAGCCGCCAAAAACGAGAACGCCGACATGATCGGCTTGTCAGGCCTGATAACGCCCAGCCTGGATGAAATGGTTTACGTCGCCAAGGAAATGCAGCGTGAGGGCATGAAGATCCCGCTGCTGATCGGTGGCGCCACAACATCCAAAGTCCATACTGCTGTGAAGATCGCGCCGGGATATGAAGAGCCGGTTGTTTATGTGTTAGATGCGTCGCGCGCTGTGGGTGTTGCCTCAAGCTTGCTGTCCACGCAGCAGAAGCCAGACTATGTGGCAAATTTAAAAGCCGACTACGAAAAAGTCCGCGATAGCCACAACCGCGCCCAAACGCAGAAAAAGCGTCAAACCATCGCGGCTGCACGCGCCAATAAATTCAAAATCGATTGGGCGCAGTACAAGCCAGAGCGCCCACGCGTTCTGGGCCTGACTGTATTTGAAGATTACGACTTGGCCGAACTCACGCGTCGCATTGATTGGACACCATTCTTCCAAACTTGGGAATTGGCTGGGAAGTACCCTGAGATTCTGTCGGATAAAGTCGTGGGTGAAACAGCGCGTCAACTTTACAACGACGCGCAAGCCATGTTGCAGCGTCTGATTGGTGAGAAGTGGCTGACAGCAAAAGCCGTGATTGGCATTTGGCCCGCCAACTCCATCAATGACGATGACATTGAGGTGTATACCGATGACAAGCGCGACAAAGTGATCGCAACACTTCGTGGCATGCGCCAGCAAATGGTGCGCGAAGGGTCAGACCGCGCGAACTTGTGCTTGGCCGATTACATCGCGCCAAAGGGCTCGGGCGTTGCCGATTATATCGGTGGCTTTGCAGTCACTGCCGGCCACGGTACGGAAGAGAAAGCCAAAGAGTTTGAGAAAAACCATGACGACTACGCGTCGATCTTGGTGAAGGCGTTGGCTGACCGGTTGGCCGAAGCTTTTGCTGAGCGGATGCACGAACGTGTGCGCAAAGAGTTCTGGGGCTATGCGACCGGCGAAACCCTGACGAATGACCAACTAATCTCTGAAGAATACCGCGGCATACGACCTGCCCCCGGATATCCAGCTAGTCCCGACCACACCGAAAAAGCCACGCTGTGGACGTTATTGGACGCTGAAAAGAACGCAGGTATTACATTGACCGACAGCTATGCAATGTGGCCGGGAGCCGCTGTCAGCGGGCTTTACTTCGCGCATCCTGATGCAAAATACTTTGGCGTCGGGAAAATTGAGCGCGACCAAGTGGAAGAACTCGCCAAGCGCAAAGGTAAAACCCTTGCCGAGATGGAGCGCTGGCTCGCACCAAATTTGAATTACGATCCGTGAGACTACAGCGGTAACTATTTGGGGAAGCCATGCCCGCGTTTGTATCGTCTCGTGCATTTCGTGGTTTTGTGGCTTTCGCCAGTTTAAGTATCGTTGCCTACGCGGCTTATTATGCCGCCATGGGCGAAGCCTCATTCCGCCCGCCGCTCAAAGCGTCTTTCAGCGAACGGCCTTGGGCCATTGGTATTCATGCCAGTACCGGCGCGCTGGGCTTACTACTGTGCCTCATACAGATGAGCCAGCGCCTGCGCACCAAACGCCCTGATATTCACCGTTGGGTGGGTCGTGTAACCGTACCTGTGGCGATTTTAAGCGGTAGCGCTGGTTTACTGTTGGCGGCCTATTCTTTTGGCGGATGGATCACGCATATTGGGTTTGGCTTACTCGCTATCGGCACCATAACCTGCCCGATCTTGGGCTGGGTCGCGATGCGGCGCAAAGACGTTAAAACTCATCGCGCCTGGATGCTGCGCACATTCTTGTTTTTGTTTTCAGCAGTAACGCTGCGGATTTTGCTAGCGCCGCTCAACATGATTTTTGGTGATTTCCAAACCGGCTATCAGATCGTGTCGTGGCTGTGCTGGGTGCCGAATATAATGTTCGCGGAATATCTGATCCGCCGCTAACCCAAAGCACTAAATGGCGGCGCATATGCCATATGGCCATCTTGACCGCTTAAAGCGCCAGGCACTAATTCCAAGCCCATCAAGTATTCACCCGCATATGGTGAGTCGAGATGCTCGGCCAAACCTGAGTCATACCCGAAGCGGTTATAGTAATTGGGTTCGCCCAGCACGATTGAAGCTTCCCACCCTTCAGCACGGGCTTTGTCGTGCCCCGCGTTGATCAGAGTGGCCCCGACACCCAAGCTTTGCACACGTGGGTCAACCGAAATCGGCGCCAACGCCAGTGCACTGATAAAACGCCCATCAATTTCAAGATACAGACGACTGAACACGATATGCCCAACAATCTTTCCATCCTGCTCGGCCACCAAAGAGACAGGTACGTGACCGCCCAAGTGAAGTTGTTCGACCAAAGTCGCTTCCGCTGGTGTGGGAAACGCAGCCGTATGAAGTTGCTTTACCGCAGCAGCATCAGAGGATGTATAGGACCTGATCGTTACGTTACTGGTCATACCTAATCCCAAAACAACGTCAGCAATCCACCCGCTGTAAACACAGCTCCAATTGCCGCGCTTACTGTTGCGACCCAGAAACGACCCCACGGCCCCAACACACTTTTAAACCGGCGATCAACTAGGAATTTGAGTGGCGGGCCTGATGCCGCGCCAATCACGATACCAGCACCTAACATTGGCCAGCCCACCAACTGCGTCGACACCGCATACAGCGCAACTGCAAGCCCCAATAAAGCGCCCAGTAGCAACGAGACGAGGATCAGCGGGCCTTGGTTCAGCACGACATGGCCTGCACGCACCGCGCGCCACCCCATGATGGGCCACCCCACCTCAGCCAGCGGATTGGCAACTTTAATTGCTACAGCCTCTTTCGCGGCCCCTAATGTCGCAGTCATATCGAAACGCTGGCGTACAACCACCAGCACGTCATAGCGATCTGGCTTGATGCTATTCCGCGCCAAGCACAGCAGTGATGAGGTCATGGGATCAACAGCAATAAACAACTGTAGATCCCCCGCACGTGCGCGGCTGAGCCACCACGACTGGCTTTCGGCCAATTCGTCTTCCCAGATAAGGTCGGCTTTTGAATAATGATGTGTGGAGATCCCCGCCGCACCGGGCGGAGTCACATCGGTCACGCCGTGGCCCCGCGTAACGGCAAGGTGAAACGGAAGGCCGTTCCCGTGCCTGATTTTGATTCAACTGTCAGAACACCGCCGTGGCGCTCAACAATATCACGACACAAAAAAAAGGCCTAAGCCCGTGCCACGTTCGCCTTGGGTACCGCTACGCGACACTTTGCGCGAGAAGCTGAACAGTTCCGACATCGTTTCTTGGTTCATGCCCACACCATTATCCCGCACCGTCACCGCCACAGCAGCTTGGCCCCCCACAGGTTCGGTCAGCGCAGCTGACACAGTCACTGTGCCGCCACGCGGTGTAAACTTAATGCCGTTTGAAATCAGGTTGCGCAAGACAATACGAATCATCGATTCGTCGCCCTCTGCCCCGATATCCTTCACATCATTGAGAACAGATACCCCCTTCTCAGATGCCATGGCTTTCAACGGATAAAAACTGGCGTCGATCAGCGGGCTTAGCTCAATTGCTGTCGAGCGAACCTCTGTCGAGCGCATTTGCACCGAAGCCCACGCCAGCAAATTATCGAGCAGGTCGTAAACACCTGTGGCAGCCGAGTAAACAATGTCCGCGTATTCAGCTACTTTTTCCGGCGACATGGTGGGCGCCTTTGACGCGAGCAAACCCGCAAAGCCCAACACGCTGTTGAACGGTCCTTTGAGATCGTGCGCAATAATCGAGAATAGTTTATCTTTTTGCAGATTAAGCTCTTCGAGTTCGCGCGACTTTTGCACCAAAGCCTGATCAGCTAAATGACGCGCTGTGACGTCGATAAACGTCATCAGGAAGGCAGGCGCGCCCTCCCAATCGACCAGTTTGCCAATGGCGTCCACCCAGATCGACCGGCCATCAATACTACGTAATAAGCTGCGCTGCACGCGGCCATCCAAGCGGCGCGCCATGGCTTCAACCCAGAACGCATCGATATCGGCATCAATACCTTGGGGCAAAATACGACGGACATCATCCAGCGCGACGACTTCTTCAGCCGCCGACACCCCCAGCATCCGCGCAAAGGCACTGTTGGCGAACACGATCTTGGTGCCGCGCATCACGACGATGCCCTGCAACGATCCTTCAACGATATCGCGGAATTTGGTTTCGCTGCGCTTCAAAGCCAGCGTTTGCGCTTCCAACGCATCGTTCGCGGATTTTAAAAGCAACTCGCGGCGTTTTACTTCGCTGATGTCTTGAACGGTACCAATGAAGCGAATCAGTTTGCCGTTGTCATCAAAGATCGGCTGGCCGATTTCCTTGATGTGACGACTGGTGGCAAAGCGGGTCTCGAGCTTGTACTCAATCTCGTAAGAGGCGCCTTCATTTAACGCTCGCTCAATGGCTGTTCGATACGCATCACGGAACTCAAGCTCAACAGCGCTCGCAATTTTTGTGGGATGCGCAAAACGACCAATGAATACGTCGGGCGTTAATTCGTGGATGCGCGCAAGTTGTTCAGAGCAGAATGTCAGTGAATCGTTATGCGCACTCCACACCCAATGCCCTAAGTGCGCCAGCTCTGCTGCCAGATCCAGCATCTCATGCTGATCTTGAATCGCGCGAATAGCAGAAAAGGCATCCGTAACATCGGTAATCACGCCGAAGAGTGCAACCGGCGTACCGTCAACAACCTCGGGCTGGCATTTTATAATCGCATTGCGAATTTCGCCGTTCGGGCGCAACAGCCGCGCATCAAATTCGACCGACGTTTTGGTTTCCGAGGCACGATCTAGGCAGGCTTGAACCATATCCCGGTCATCCGGGTGGACCATGTCCCAGCATTTATCGTAGTGCGGCGTGAACAACGCTGCATCGCGCCCGACAATACGATAAACTTGGTCAGACCAGCTCACGCCACCTGACGCTAAATCAAGATACCAATGCCCCATGTTGCCGACGGATTCGGCCATGGCCAGCAGACGCGTTTTGTCGAGGTCAGCCCCAGGGCCACCTGATCTTGTGTGATCTGGCGCTCCACCCCGAACCGACTGATAAGCCGCAGTTGCCATTAGTTTTTAAAAGATGGGTTTTCGAGATAGTTTTAGTCAAAATCATTATAGGCCTTGGATAAATCGCGAACAATGAAATTCTGTGGAAAGCTCGGCCTCCGGGACGGAGGTTATCCCCAGGAAAACTGCGCGTTACAGCGTTGTTGCACCTCTTAAAGATACCTGTTAAAAGCCGCGCTCTTCGCCGGACTTGAGGCCTTCGGGCCTTAGAAATTTTGACAGATTTCGCCAGGTCCAGCCGCCCGCGGGGGCGTAGCTCAGTTGGTTAGAGCGTCGGCCTGTCACGCCGAAGGTCGCGGGTTCGAGCCCCGTCGCTCCCGCCATTTTTTCTCATAAAATCCGCCCTATAAGCGCCCTTTGTAGGGCCTTTGACGCCTTCTAACGCCCGTTCTAGCTTCGGTGCCCCTCACACCCCGAGTCTAGCGCATCAGCGAGGCCCGTCTTGTTCCGTCGTCTTTTGGTCTGTGTACTCGTAGGATTCTCCCCGGCCGCCATCGCTTTATCTCAGACGCCCCCTGTGGCTGTTGTTGCGGGGGCCAGTGGCGAAACCGGAATCGAAGTCCTCAAAGCCCTCAAGGCAAAAAACATAGCGGTGCGCGGCCTCACGCGTGATGTTGAAAAAGCCAAAACACAACACGGCGACTTGGCGCAGTGGGTTTCTGGCGACGCGCGCGCGCCAGACACACTCCGTGCTGCATTTACCGGCGCAACGTACGCGATTTCCACCGTCGGTTCGCGAGAAGCCGATGGCGATAATGATTTTGAAAATGTGGACTGGCTGGGCAATAAAAATCTGATCGATGCCGCGAAGGCCGCTGAAGTAAAAGCTTTCGTCCTCACCACATCAGGCTCTACAGGCCCCGGCGACGTCAATGACCCCGCCGTCAAGAAATTTGGCGCAGGACGCGTGTGGAAGGCACAAGCCGAAGATTATTTGCGCGCGAGTGGCATGCCCTACGCCATCATCGCACCCGGCGGTTTACGTAACTATGCTGGCAACACCAAAGGTGTGCTGCTGAAACCCCGCAACCAATACAAAGTCGGCGTAGTGGCGCGCGCAGACGTTGCTGCTGTGATTGTCGAATGCCTGACCAATAAGGCTTGTAGTTCTAAAACAATCACGATCATCAATACCGATGCAGCCAAGCCCGGCGCGTGGATGAGCACACTGAACGCATTGCCGATTGATACGCCGCAAACCATTCGCCTCGCCCAACCAGCCGCCAATAAATAAACTTGGAGATTGTCATGAGCCGTGATGTTGTTTTTCTCTCAGGCGTGCGCACGGCCATTGGCACGTTTGGGGGCTCACTGAAAGATTTTGCCCCCACACACCTGGGTAGCCTTTGTATTGCCGAAGCTTTAAAGCGCGCGCACGTTGATGCAAAAGATGTCGGCAGTTGCGTCATGGGCAACGTCATCCACAGCGAAGCCAAAGACATGTATATGGCACGTGTCGCCGGTGTGAATGCAGGCTTGCCGATTGAAGCGCCGGCGCTGACTGTGAATCGCCTCTGCGGCTCGGGATTGCAGGCGATTGTCTCGGCGGCTCAGCAAATTTTATTGAATGACGCCGATATCGCCGTTGCCGGTGGCGCAGAAAGTATGAGCCGCGCGCCCTACACTGTTCCGGCAGGTCGCTGGGGCCAGAAGATGGGCGATGCCAAAGTTGTAGATATGATGTTGGGCGCACTCCATGATCCGTTTGGCCATGGCCACATGGGCGTGACCGCCGAGAATGTTGCCACAAAATGGAAAGTCAGCCGCGAGGAGCAAGATGCTTTTGCGGTTGAAAGCCATCGCCGTGCGGCCAAGGCCCGTGCCGAAGGTTTGTTCAAAGATCAAATCCTGGGCATCGAGATTGAAAGCAAAAAAGGTAAAACGGTTTTTGATCGCGATGAACATATTCGGGAGGATGCTACGGCTGAAGGCCTGCGCGCGTTAAAGCCCGTATTCAAGAAAGATGGCTCAGTCACAGCCGGTAATGCATCTGGCATTAACGACGGCGCTGCCGCTCTTGTATTGGCTGATGCCAAAGCTGCTGCGGCGAAGGGCTTAAAACCCTTAGCGCGTTTGGTCAGTTATGCGTACGCAGGCGTTGAACCCAGCGAAATGGGCATTGGCCCTGTTCCCGCCGTGACAAAAGCCCTGCAACGCGCTGGCCTCAAAGTATCTGACATGGCGGTTATTGAATCGAACGAAGCCTTTGCGTCGCAAGCGATCGCTGTCGCTAAAGACTTGGGCCTGCCATCCGATAAAACCAACCCCAACGGCGGCGCAATTGCACTGGGCCATCCTGTTGGCGCCACCGGCTCGATCATCACAGTGAAGACGATCTACGAACTGAAACGCAGCGGCGGCAAATATGGACTCGTCACTATGTGCATTGGTGGCGGCCAGGGGATCGCGGCGATTATCGAAAACTTGAGTTAACTGGCCGACACAAATTTTAGACCAACGATCCCAATAACGATCAGGCTTAAGAAAAATAAACGCGATAGCGTGGCCGGATCGCCAAACAAGGCAATCCCGATCAACGCTGTTCCAACTGCGCCAATCCCCGTCCAGACTGCATAGGCTGTGCCGAGCGGCAAGGTCTTCACCGATTGCGCGAGGAAAACCGCGCTGGCGACATAAAGCACGCCGAAAATCAGCGTCGGCACCAGCTTTGTAAAACCGTCGGCGTATTTCAGTGCCGTTGTGAACCCAACCTCACACAGCCCGGCAATACCGAGCAGCACCCACGCCAACGACATTACTTTTTCTCCTCTTCTTTCTTCTCGCTTAAGCGCTCACGCAAACCTGAGAAGAACGAATCACGACTTGGATCAAACGCTGTGTAAACCTTATCAATAGCCGCCGGATCATAAACTGTATCAGCCGTCAATTTCCCTAAGTCAGCACGAATCATCCAACTGAACTTCGTCGGGTCTTCAGTCAGAACCGATTTGCCTTCAGCCGCTTTCGCTAATAAACCGCCCGGGCGCACGATGGTGTACTTTAGGCCAGAGGCTTTCAGATAATTTTCGGCTTCTTCCTTCAGAGGCAAAATTTTACGCAACACGAAGCGCGAGAAGAGCGGTGCTGACGACTTGCTGTCCCCCACGCCAATCACCGTCACCAGCACAAAGCGCGGAATGCCCGACGCTTTAGCAGCATCAATGGCGTTCTTATTGCCTTCAAAATCTACGCGGCGCTCTGGCGTGCCGCCGCCTAATGTCGAGACCGCAGCTTTGAAATATTGTGAAGCTGCAGCCTTCGCAGTTTGCGCAGCATCCATGGCATCGCCTTCAACCAAGGTCACGCCGAGTTGCTCAAGCTCTGTTTTGTCCGATGAGGCGCGGACCATCACCGTCACCTTCTCCCCACGGGCGACCAGGTTTTTCACAACCTCTAAGCCTGTATCCCGGTTTCCGCCGAATACGATCACGCCCTCACGCGGCGGCGGCAACGATTCGGTCACTTCAACAGGTTTTAGGGGGGCGGCACGGGGCGGCGGCGGGTGATCGCCTTCTTGTGCAGTTGCAACATTAGCCCACAGTGCAGAAACGATCGTTAGCAGCAGCGCTAAGCTACGGCCCAAACTACGGAATGTCATACAACGGTCCTCATACAGCCCAACCTGAGAAAGGGCCTTAAAATGTGCGCGATCTTTAAGGGTTTATGATGGCATGTCGAGCGAAAACCAAGCAGTGAACAAGCTGCCTTAATCTCGCCGAGCAGTTGTTTTCTAGGGTCCCGACAATACGCTACTGTTGCTGCGTTACTTGGGCCCAATTTGAATCATTGTGCGCACAAGTGTCCGGGGGATTTATTTGAGGGAGCAGATCATGCGTTTAGTAAAAACTATCGTGGCTTTTGCGACGGCGTTGGGCTTGAGCACATCAGCCTATGCTGCAGGAGAAACAGTATTAGTTGTCGGTGGCGGTAAAAGCGGATTGCCGTTGGTCAAAATTCTGAAAGAGCAAGGTTACAAAGTTCGCCTTTCCGTGCGCGACAAAACCAAAGCAGGCGACGTCGAGCCAGGCGTTGAAATTGTCGAAGCCGACGTGACGAAACCTGAAACATTACCGGCCGCCTTAAAGGGGGCAACGTTCGTCATATCGACCATTGGCGCTGGGGGCGTTGAGCCGCCGAATAATGCTGAGAACGTCGACAACAAAGGCGTCATTAGCTTGGCTGATGCTTCGAAAGCAGCTGGCATCAAACACTTTGTATTGATGTCATCTATCGGAGCTGGCGACACCAATCCTGAAACATTCCTGAACAAACGCTTCGGCATGGTCTTGATGTGGAAAGGCAAAGGCGAAGAGCACGTCCGCAAAAGCGGCTTATCTTACACCATCGTTCGTCCAGGTGGTTTGTCGAACTGCGATCCCGGTAAGGTCGGCTTGAAGCTGGGCCCTGCGGGCGCAAATTTGGCGGGCCGCATTTGCCGTTCTGATGTCGGCTTAGTCATGGCCGATGCGCTGACCAATAAAGACGCGGCTGGCAAAACCGTGGAAGTCATCAGCGAAGAAGGCGCGCAATTGACGGCCTGGAAGAATGCCTGGGCTGGTATTCCGAAAAACTAATTCACTTCTTCCCAGCCAAAATGAAACCGGCGCCCTTTGTGGCGCCGGTTTTTTTATGACCTAAACGTTCGACCAGAACTCAGCGATCTTCTGACGCTCTTTCTCATTGAGCAGGCGCCCATAAGCCGCGCCAATATTGTCCGCCATGTGTTTCGCTTTAGACGTCGCGGGAATGGCAACAGTGACAGCAGGGTGCGACACTACAAATTTCAGCAGCATTTGCGCGAAGCTTTCACATCCCAATTCCTTGGCCCAAGCTGGCACGGTTTTGCCTTTTACAGCTTCAAGCAATTTTCCACGGCCTAACGGCACGTTCACCAACACGGCTATGCCTTTGTCCTTCGCTAAGGGAAGCAATGTTTTTTCAGGTCCACGCACATCGACCGAATAATTGAACTGCACAAAGTCCAGTTCTTCTTTAGCCATCACCTCCGCCAACCTTTCTTGCTGTTCGGGTTGCCAATGGGTAATGCCGAGATACCGAAACGTGCCTTTCTTTTTCCATTCGCGCATCGTGGCAAGATGCGTAGCCGTGTCGACCAAATTGTGAATTTGCATCAGATCGATTTTGTTGGTCTTCAATTTTTCCAGCGATGCGTTAAACGACGTAATGCCGTTATCACGGCCCTCAACGCGCACTTTAGTGGCGACAAACACTTTTTTGGTTACGCCCAACTCCTGCAGGATATTTCCGGTCACCTCTTCGGCTTGCGCATATGACGGCGCTGTATCGATTAAAGTTGCGCCATTATCGAGCAGCGCTTTAATTACATCCTTGCGCGCGTCAGCATCCTGCGAACTTGCGAATGAGCTGGCTGTACCCAGACCGACGACCGGCAGCTTTTCTCCAGACTTTGGAATTGCTTTCGTAATGATTGAACCTTTAGCGGCCCACGCCATATTTGAAGCCACTAGAGAGCTGGCTGCGGTTGCGCCCATAATTTTTAGAAAACGGTGACGAGATATAGGCTGAGCAAGCATCTGATCCTCCATCACAACTTCAGTTCAGCCTAATGCAGACCATAAGGCTTCGGAAGTCAGCACCAATGACATCTGCGTGACGCTTGCCCCCGCCCTCAGTTAAGATAGGCTAAGGGCAACATCAAAGCGATTTAAGGAGTTGATTATGCTTAAGGAATTTCGCGAATTTGCCATGCGCGGCAATGTTGTAGACTTAGCAGTTGGCGTGATTATCGGGGCAGCCTTCGGTAAAATTACGACATCGCTTGTCAACGATGTGCTGATGCCCCCTATCGGCGTACTACTGGGAAAGGTCGATTTCTCGAACCTCTTTTTCACACTGAGTGAGGGCACATACCCGAGCGTTCAGGCTGCCCGCGACGCCGGCGCGCCTGTTGTAGCGTATGGCATGTTTATCAATACTGTTATCGATTTCACCATTGTCGCGTTTGCAGTGTTTCTCGTGGTGAAACAAATGAACCGTTTGCGCGCAGCGACAGACAAACCCAAAGCGATCACGGAAAAGGAATGCGTTGAGTGCACGTCCATCATTCCGCTGAAAGCGAAGAAATGTAAGTTCTGCTGCTCAGCCCAGCCGTAAAGCTGACTGAGTGCCTTAAAAATGAGGCGAGGTCATAAGAACATTATTACACGAGAAACCTTGATACTTATAACCAAGCGAGTGCAGAAAATTCAGTGTCGGAAATTTCAAAGGCTCTAACGGATCGAACCCTGTACCGCATTCAATCAAAATGACTCGCGCCATATAACGAGACCAATTGTTAGAACGTAGGGCAGGAAGTTCAGAATCTTCCAAATCTATCGACATGAAGTCGATCTCAGTCCCTTCGGGAACATGAGCATCCAGAATCTTGGCTAATGTCTGTGACTTCACTTCAACAGGCGGCTGATACTGATCAGTAAATTGCTTTGGGTCGCTCATCACACGCGCAATCTTATGCCCTGCATTACCATAGGCTTCGGCAAAATATAAAGATTGCCCAAGGTCACTCACAGCTGCATTTACGAGGATATCGCGCGGACGGTAAGTTTCGAATTGCGCACGAAAGCGTGGGTTCGCATCAATGCATACCCCGCGCCAACCGTAGGTGTAGAAGAGATAAGTATTCGACGTTCCAATCGGATCATTAGCGCCGATATCGACATAAAAACCCGGCTGCGCGCTTCTCAATCGTTTTTTCAAAAACTGCCGCAGCCACAGATCTTCGCCGGAACTCGAGTAGGACAGGTTTATGTAACCGAATGTCCTGACATCAAGCTGCACATCCGCGAGAAAAAAACCACGCCCAATATTTTTGACAATCTTTTTCAGAGTGTCGTATTTCGCTTCAACATCAGTCATAAAATTTCAGAAATCATTTAAAATTCGGGCGAGGTCATAAGCACATTATTACTGCACGAGCCCTGATATTTATACCCCAGCTGATGCAAGAAACCGATGGTGGGGAAATTCAGCGGCGCAAGTGGATCAAATCCTGTTCCAGCTTCAATTAAAATCACGCGGGGCCGATAGACAGCCCAGTCATTTGATCGCAAAGCAGGCAACTCGGAATCTTCCAAATCAATCGACATGAAATCGATAACGGTTCCTGCCGGCACATGTTCGCGCAGCACGTCATCTAACCGCTTGGCCTTCACTTCAACCGGCGGGAAAAACATCTCGCCAAAATCAGATGGGCTTGCCATTACACGAGCCACCTTGTGGCCCGCCCGATGTTCTGCAAAATACAATGATTGTGTTTGATCACTAATGGCAGCCTGAACCAAAATATCCCGCGGGCGCAGCACTTCAAAATCAGGAAAAAACCGTCGATTGGCATCGATGCAAATACCGCGCCAGCCATAGCCATAAAACAGATAACTGTTCGATGTGATAATCGGCTCGTTACATCCCAGATCAACATAGAAGCCGGGTTTTCCACTGCGCAACACCGACTTCATAAACTGCCGAAGCCACAGATCTTCTCCCGAACTGGAGAAGGCCATGTTAACTGCAAAGAGCGAGCGCTGATCAATCGTATAGTTATCGAAGCGAAACACCGCTCCGAAACTCCTGACCACCAGCTTCAAATCTTCGTATTTCGCCTGAAAATCCATCTCAATCTCTGTGCATTATAAAGACTGCTTACACGCATCATTAAGCTTGTTGCCGTGACGCAACAAGCCCTGGTCGTGGCGCGTGATCAGCTTATCTCCTACTGCGGCCCTGCTGCAGGCTTACCGTCCTTTTTACGCTCCTCCATGATCTGTTGCATGGTGGCGCCTAACTGGGGCCCCGGGGCAGGCTTTAATTCGACAAAGGGTGCTGGCGCCGGCGTGGCCCAAACTTTCCATGCAGGTTCGCCGTCTGGCACCGTATCAACCCACTTGGTTTCGCTTTCGGCGCACTTCTGAATTGTTTTGAAGAAAATCACTTTGCCTGGTTTATCAGGCAGCCGAACTAGTAGATTAAAACGACCTAAATGATTGGTCGGTAAATTGCCGCCTTTCCAAGTGATCTCATCAACCACCTCGGTGATCTGACGACCACCCTCGCCTTTCATCGGTGGATCAAGCTTGCGCATAGCGATATTTAAATCCCAGCCCGTTTTAGGCTCAGGCACGATGATATCGATTCCCTCAGGCACTTTGACACGCACCTCTGTGGTGGGTGACACACCACACCCATGCGGTACAATCAAACTTAAGAACGTTTGATAGCCCGCATAGCCTTCCCATTTCTCCATGACGACGTGCGCTGACGCCGATGATGAAACAGCGCAACCGGCCAGCAGAAGTCCTGCAAAAAGACGCATTGATCCCTCCCCTATAAAACCCCGCGAAAGCTTAAAACGACTTGGGAACAGGAGCGACAAGAAAGCAGTTGAGATGCTTTGCCGCGCTTACGATCGTTCATCCGATGGACCTGGAAGGCTTAGCCCCGGCATGCGGGCTAAAACCTAAATTACCGGATGGTGAGATACCTAGAAAACTGAGGGTTTCCGCCGTTTTCCGGATATTAAATAGCTGTTACGGGGATTGCACGGTTGGGGTGAACAGCTAACATTTACCCCGCGAGCGGCGCCACGTTGGCCCGCCCAAATTCGGCACGAAAGGCCTTAGTCAAAAACATGTCCGCCCTCGTCTCACGTTATTCTTCCCGTCTCCTCACGACCGCAGCCGTTGTCGCCGCTATCGCTGGCGCTGCTGTCGTCGCCCCGGCGCAAGCTCAAATCGCTGGCGCGCCCATCCGTGACGGCATCCCCACACTCGCTCCACTCATTGAGCGGGCGGTCCCGGCTGTGGTGAACGTGTCTGTGAAACAAGACATGACCAACAATCCATTATTCAACGACCCGATGTTCCGCAAATTCTTCGATATGCCTGAGCGTATGCCGAAGAAAGAGCGCATGTCGGCCGGTTCGGGCATTATCGTTGATGCCAAGAAAGGTTACGTGCTGACCAACCACCATGTTGTCGACGACGCCACCGAAATTACGATTCGCCTGAAAGACAACCGCGAATACGTCGCTAAGAAAATCGGTAGCGATGAAGCGACCGACGTGGCCTTGCTGCAAATTGACGCGAAAGACTTGGTCGACATGCCTGTCGGTGATTCCAGCAAACTGCAAGTGGGCGACTTTGCAATTGCGATTGGCAATCCCTTCGGCCTCGGCCAAACCGTCACCTCGGGCATCGTCAGCGCACTCGGTCGCTCAGGCTTGAACATTGAAGGCTACGAAGACTTCATTCAAACCGATGCGGCCATCAACCCTGGTAACTCAGGTGGCCCACTGATTAACTTGAAGGGCGAAATGGTCGGCATGAATACCGCCATCATCGGCAATTCGAACGGCGGCGGTAACGTCGGTATCGGCTTTGCCGTTCCGACATCCATCGTCTCGAACGTCATGGCGCAGTTGATCGAACATGGCGAAGTACGCCGTGGTCGCATCGGCATCGTGATTGCTGATCTGTCGCCGGAATTGAGCAAGAGCTTAAATGTGAACCAAAACGAAGGCGCGGTGATTCAGCGTGTCGAGAAAGGTTCGCCCGGTGACAAGGCTGGCTTAAAAGCCGGTGACGTTGCCATCACGCTCAACGGCAAACAGGTTAAAAGCTCGGCTGACTTACGCAACCGCGTGGGCTTAAGCCAGGTGGGCAGCACGGTTGATCTGGTCATCATCCGTGATGGCAACAAGAAAGACGTGAAAGTCACACTGGAAAAGGCACCAGAGAAGCAAGAAGTGGCTGCCATTGAAGAACGCGAAGCCTTGGAAGGGGCAAGCTTCTCTGACCCGGAAGGTGCGGACAAGGGCGTAATCGTGAAGCAAGTGCAACGCGGCTCGGCAGCTTACCAAGCGGGCTTGCGTGAGCGCGATGTTGTCGCCGCTGTGAACCGTAAGCCGGTGAAGAACGTCAACGAGTTCGAGAAAGCGCTAAAAGAAGGTGGCCGTCAGGTTGCCTTGTCTGTGAAGCGCGGCGATGAAGACTTGTTCCTGATCATTCAGTAACAGCAAAACGCATCCAAATAAAAAGGCGCTGGTTTCACCCAGCGCCTTTTTTTGTTACCTGCTTACTGGCCTTAAAATGGATCAGCAATCATCACACCGCCATCGGCGATGATGGTCTGGCCAGTCACAAACTTTGCTGCATCCGACGCTAAAAATGCGACCACACCGGCAATGTCATCGGGCTCACCCAACCGACCCAGCGGCGTCTTTTTGGCAAATGCATCGCCGCCAGGGCCGGACCACAACGCTTCTGCAAAGTCGGTTTTGATCAAGCCAGGCGCCACAGCGTTCACGCGAATTTTTTTTGGGCCCAATTCGATGGCGTAGTTACGCGCTAATTGCGCATCAGCTGCTTTCGAGACAGCATAGGTGCCGATGTTCTTACTGCCCGCAAAACCCACAACGCTGGACAGCAGCACCACCGCGCCACCACCTTGCGAGGCCATGCCCGGCGACACGCGATTAATCAGCGTAATATTGCTGCGCACGTTTACGTTCATGATCTTCTCGAACACCTTATCGTCGATGTTCGCCATGGGCCCGTAAACCGGATTCGAGGCCGCATTGCAGACCAGAATACGCGGCGCACCCAATTGCGCTTCTGTTTCGGTGACGAGTTGCTCCAGTTGCGCTGAGTCGCCGACATTGCAGGCAATCGCCACCGCGGAACCACCAGAAGCTTTAATCTCATCCACGACAGGCTGGCACGCTTCTACTTTACGGCTGGACACTACAACCTTCGCGCCCATATCGGCAAACGTCAGCGCGATGGATTTGCCAATGCCACGGCTGGCACCAGTCACAATCGCAACTTGCCCGTCTAAGCGAAATCTATTCGCACTCATTTCATCCCCCAGCTTTTCAAACTTTGTCCGTTAGCTGCAAGCTTGGCCAACAATGGCGCTGGCGTCCAGTAGCCGTAATCGTTGCCCAGTTGGGCGGCAAAGCCTGCCATGCCCGCAACAACAGTCTTTAGGCCGATCAAATCAGCATAAAATAAGGGCCCGCCGCGATAGCGCGGGAAGCCGTAACCCGAGGCCCACACCACATCTTCGTCTACAGCGCGCAACGCAATGCCTTCATCCAAAATCTGCACGCCCTCGTTGATGAGCGGGTACAGACAACGTGCGACAATTTCTTCTGCAGTATGCGTGCGCTGCTTCACACCCAATCGCGCAGCTTCGGCTTTAATCAGCGCTAACACTTCTGGGTCATCTTCTGGCTTTCCGTTAGCGTAAGAAAAAAAGCCCTTCCCGGTTTTCTGGCCGTAGCGACCCATGTGATAAAGTTTATCACCCAAAACACAGTACATGGGATCGGCTGGCAAATTGGCGCGGTTACCTTCGCGGGTCAGGTAGCTGACATCGACGCCTGCGAGATCCACAACAGCGCACGGCCCCATCGCCATACCGTAATCCGTCATCGCTTTATCGACTTGTGAAGGCGTCGCACCTTCCAACAGTAGATTTTGCGACTCCCGCACATAGCCTTCAAACATGCGGTTGCCGATAAAGCCAAAGCACACGCCCGAGAGCACAGCAACTTTGCCAATGCGCTTACCGAAGTTCATGGCGGTTGCGACCACATCTTTGGCAGTCTCTTTGCCGCGCACCACTTCCAGCAATCTCATCACGTTGGCGGGCGAGAAGAAGTGCAGGCCAATCACATCGGCGAGGCGTTTGGTGGCACTGGCAATTTGATCCACATCCAATGTCGACGTATTGCTGGCCAGAATTGCGCCGGGCTTACAGACCGCATCAAGCTGACGGAACAAATCCTGTTTGATCTTCATGTCTTCAAATGCTGCTTCGATCACAAGATCAACGTATGCAAATGAGGCTATCTCGGGCGATGTGGTGAGGCGCGACATGCGTTCGTTCAGCACAGCGTCAGAATAACGCCCTTTCTCCACATCGCGCTGATAAGTGCTCCGCACACCTTCCACACCGCGTTCTAAAAACGCCTGGGCACGATCTAGCCAGCGTACATTTAAACCTGCATTCAAGCACGCCATGGCAATGCCGCGCCCCATGGTGCCCGCACCAATAATGCCCACGGTTTTAATCTCGCGCAGCGGTGTATCTTTGGGGATATCGGGGATGCGCGCGACTTCGCGTTCACCAAAAAACAGATGCCGCAGTGCGCGTGACTGATCAGAGTCTTTCAGACGACGCGAGATAGCGACCTCAATTTGCAGACCTTCAGCAAAAGGCTTGGTCAGGCTGGCTTCGACTGCATCAATGGCCGCCAGCGGCGCTTCAAAGCCGCGCATCTTTTTGGCCGTGGTTTTACGTTGCTCTGCAAATACAGATGCCTCAACAACAGGCGGCACAATTTGGCCCGTACGGCGAATTTCTTTTTTGGCGGCGAGATCTTTGGCGAATTGGATGGCCGCTGGCAACACATCGCCTTCGACCACTAAATCAACAGCACCCGTTTTATGTGCTTCGGTTGCGCTCACTTGTCGGCACGACACAATCCAATCCAGCGCCTTTTCAACGCCCACCAAGCGCGGCAAACGTTGTGTGCCGCCTGCACCAGGGATGATACCCAAATTCACTTCGGGTAGCCCCACCTTGGCCCCTTTTTGCGCTACGCGCGCATGGCACCCCATCGCGATTTCAAATCCACCACCAAGAGCCGTGCCATGAATGGCAGCCACAACCGGGATCGACACCGCTTCAATGGCGTCAATCACTTGGCCCAGCATAGGCTCTTGCATCGGCGCATCGAATTCGCGGATATCAGCACCCGCCATGAATGTTTTGCCAGCAGCCGCAATGACTGCCGCATCAATATCCAAATCACCAGCAATGGCGCGCAAGGCTTGCAGCAAATCAACGCGGATCTCGTGATTGATGGCGTTCACAGGCGGATTATCGACCGTGATAACAGCCACATTATCGTGGTGAACGACGGAAACAGAACTCGTCATGATTTTTTTACTTTGCAAAAAGCGCCATGCCGCGCTGAACAGCGGGGCGTGCAGCAATGTTATCGGCCCAGCGGCGCACATGCGCATAAGGCTCTAAACCTTTGGGTAGGCGTTTACTGGAGACCGCCGCAACGGGATAAGCGTTGATATCAGCGATGGTATAATCCTCGCCCACCAAATACGTGCGCGTGGCTAAATATTCATCGAGCACGCCAAAAGCCTTTTCGGCCTCGCCCACAAAATACTCCACGGCAGCAGGGTTCGGCACCATCGCCGTGAACATAAACTCTCCCCGGAACAGCGGGCCAATGTTGGTTGCAACGAACGATAACCACTGATCCACCTCGCTGCGCAGGCGGCGATCCGTCGGCAAGAACTGCTCGGTCTTATCCGCCAAGTAACGCAATATGGCTGTGGTCTCGCAGACGGCAAAGTCACCGCCGCCCGGTCCCGTATGATCAATAATGATCGGCACGCGTGAAAACGGGTTCAGTTTGCGGAACTCAGCCGTGCGGTGCTGGCCCTTGTACAAATCCACCAAATGCGGCGTGTACGGCAGGGCCACTTCTTCCAACATAATGTGGATTTTTTGCCCATTCGCCGTGGGGACTGTGTACAAATCAATCATGCACCCTCGCTAGTCGTCTTATTATTTGGGCCGGTTCTGATTTGAACTGTGTTCTTATTGGAACTCTGTTCGCTCTAGGACCCATTTTTAGCTTGGGGCATACTAACGGAAGCCTTTCTTATGCCGAGTGGAATTTGCGCATGATGTCTCGTTTTTACGCTGTGTTCTGGGTTGCCCTGTCGCTGGTTTTGACGCAGCCCTTCTGGGGACAACAAGCCGCACACGCAGATGTTGATCGGATCGAGATATTCGAGCGCGTACCGTTCGCTGACGGAAAAGCGTTCGGCAATGTCGGTGCTTACGAACGCATTCGCGGGCGCCTCACGTTCACGGCCGACCCCAATGCGCCAGAGAACCAATCCATCGTTGATTTGAAATTGGCTGCACGCGATGCCCAGGGCCGCGTGGTGTATGGAGCAGACTTTATCCTCCTGCGCCCGCTGGACCCCAGCCGCAGCAACAGCCGCATTTTGTATGAAGTGAACAATCGCGGCAGCATGAACATGCTGGCCACATTCAACAATGCCCGCAGCAGCAATTTGCCTGAAACCGCCGAACACGCGGGCAATGGCTTTCTGTTCGAGCAAGGCTATACGCTCATTTCATCGGGCTGGACATGGGATGTGGCCCCCGGTGAAGGGCGCTTACGGGCAGACCTGCCCACCGCAGGCGATGGCGGGCGCATCGTTACCGGGCGCATCAATGGCGAGATCAGTGTAAGTGAAGCGACCGAGAGTGCCAAACACGTCGGTTTGAACGCGCTCGTGTATCCGCCGGTGAACCCAGAAGAAGCTGAAGCTGTTTTAACTGTGCGCACATCGGCCTTAGGCCCACGCACCCCCATCGCCCGGTCGCAGTGGAAATTTGGCCGCAAGCAAAATGGCCAGATGTTCTATGACCCAAGCTACATCACACTTGAAGGCGGCTTTAAACCAGGCGCGATTTACACCGTCACCTACACAGCGCGTGAACCACGTGTGGTTGGTTTGGGCTTAGCGGCGATCCGTGATGCCGTGTCGTTCTTCCGTTATAACCGCGCAGACCGCGTTGGCGCGCCAAACCCATTGCTGGAGCCGAAAGGCGAATTGCCCAAACACGCTATTGCTTACGGTCACTCGCAATCAGGGCGTTTGTTGAATGCCTTTATTTACGGCGGCTTCACCGCTGATGGCCGTAACCGCCCGGTGTTTGATGGTATTTACGCGGGCATGCCTGGTGCGGGCCGTGGCTCGTTCAATTACCGTTTCGCTCAAGTCAGCCGCCACTTCAGCCCCGACACAGAACTGGATTATCCGACCGATTGGTTTCCGTTCTCAACCGGCACATCTACCGACCCCGTGACGAAAGTGACGGCTAGCGCCATCGACAAGGCGCAGAATACATTTGTGCCGAAGTTGTTTGTGGTGAATGGCGCGTCGGAATATTGGGCGCGCTCGGCCTCGCTCAATCACATCAATGTCGATGGCAGTGCCGATATCGTGCCCGATGAACGCACGCGTGTGTATTTTATGGCCGGTGCGCAGCACAACCCCGCACGTGGCGGGGATCGGGGCCAATTCAATGTCTGCCGTAATCCGTTGGACTATCGCCCGCTC
Source organism: Rhodospirillaceae bacterium (assembly GCA_965229355.1). Classification (GTDB taxonomy): domain Bacteria; phylum Pseudomonadota; class Alphaproteobacteria; order Rhodospirillales; family Rhodospirillaceae. The sequence continues at coordinate 192,890 of OZ245869.1, forward strand.
TCACGCGCGCTATTAATGCATCTTGATGCCTGGGCCACCACCAACCGTGAACCGCCCAAGAGCAACGTCCCACAGTTGGCAGATAATTCTGCGGGCTCGCTGAACCAATATGTCGAAGCGTTCCCGAAAATTCCGGCAGTTCGTTTACCGACTCAATTGCTGGAGCCGCCGCGCCTCGATTTCGGCCCGCGCTTCGCCTCAGAAGGCATTGCCGACAACGTGCCACCGAAAGTGGGGCAGACTTATTCGGTGCGCGTGCCGATGCCCGACGAGAATGGCTTGGATATGAGTGGCTTGCGCCTGCCTGAATTGGACGTGCCGCTGGGTACTTACGTGGGCTGGAACATTCAAAACGCTGCCACAGGCGCGCCGGAGCGTTTGGGCCGTTGGGATGGCAGCTTCTTCCCGTTCCCGCGCTCTGAGACAGAACGCAAAGCCATCAACGATCCGCGCAAAGCCATCGCTGAACGCTACAAGTCGCGTGAAGCTTATATTGAAGCTTACTCCACCGCTGCCGTTGCTATGGCCGAGAAGGAGCTGATCCTGGCCATGGACGTGAACGGTATGATCGAAAAAGCCGGACGGTTTTATGATCAGGTGATGGCGCACAGCCCCGATGATGAAAGCTGTGCGTACCTGGGTGCAACCGCTGGACTGCCAGCAGCTGCTGGCCCCGCTTCTACTGCAACGTCTCCTGGAAGCGCACCACCGCGCCGATAGCGGCGCCCTGCACTTCATCGTCACGCATGACGATGTTGCCGCGAATGATGGTGGCCATCGGCCAGCCCGTCACTGTCATGCCGTCAAAAGGCGTCCATCCGCACTTGCTGGCGATCCATTTGTTGGTGATCTCGCGTTTGGCTTTCAGGTCCACAACCGTGAGATCGCCGTCGTAGCCCAGGGCAATGCGGCCCTTGTTCGCGATACCGTAAATGCGCGCAGCCCCCGCGCTGGTCAGGTCAATCATACGCTGGAGTGATAAACGCCCTTCGGCGACGTGATTGAGCATCAGCGGCAACAAGGTTTGCACGCCCGTTAAGCCAGAAGGGCTGCGCGGATAGGGTTTGGCTTTTTCTTCCAGCGTATGCGGCGCATGGTCCGAGCCAATGCAATCCACAATGCCATCATTAATGGCTTTCCAGAGTGCATCACGGTGTCGCGCTTCACGGATCGGCGGATTCATTTGCGCGAGTGTGCCTAAACGCTCGTAGCACTCAGGCGCGGCCAAGGTGAGATGCTGCGGCAGCACTTCCACGGTTGCGATATCTTTGTGGTCTTTCAGCAATTCCATTTCTTCGGCGGTCGTCACGTGCAGCACTTGCACACGACGTTTTGCGGCATGGGCCAGCTTCAACAACCGCGTGGTGCAACGCACGGCGGTTTCCACGTCACGCCATTGGGGGTGCATGGAGACATCGGCCCCGCCCGCTACCATGGCATTGCGCTCTTTCAAGCGGTCATCGTCTTCGCTGTGAACAGTGACACGGCGCGTCCCGCTGGCCAGAACCCGCGCAACATTCGCATCATCCGCCACCAGCAACGAACCCGTGGATGAGCCCATGAACATTTTAATGCCGCAACAGCCTTGGACGCGCTCTAAGTCTTTCAACTGATCAGCGTTTTCGGGCGTGGCCCCGACGAAGAACGCAAAGTCCGTCCACATACGGCCTGTGGCGCGCTTCACTTTGTCCGCGATTAATTCAGCGGTCGCGGTCGGCGGATCGGTATTCGGCATTTCAAACACAGCCGTCACGCCGCCCAGGACAGCGCCTAATGAGCCGCTGGCCAAATCTTCTTTATGCGTCGGGCCGGGCTCACGAAAATGAACTTGCTCGTCGATCACGCCTGGCAGAACAGTCAGCCCCTTGGCGTCATACGTCGTTTTGCCCTGGCCCTTCAGATTGCCAAAGCTGGCGATGCGGCCGTTTGTAATCCCAACATCGGTCTCAACCGGACCACTAGGGGTGTAAACGGTGCCGCCCTGAACGACGAGATCAAACGAAACAGTCATCGGGAAGTCCTTTTTATTTAAGCTGCAAGCGTATCAAAAACACTGCCCGCAGATATGCGCCCTAGAATATGCCTGTTATGCCACAGTGCATAGAACAGCAAGAGCCACTGTGCTGTTCCATATTTTGCGCCGCCCGTTGCGAATAAAGTCCGTACTTTTTCAGGGTCACACAGCTCCGCCACACCGGCTTGGGCGGCGACAAGGGGGGCGAGTCGTTTGCCCTCGCCTGCAATCCACTCCCCCACCGGCACCGAGAACCCGCGCTTACGGTCAAAGGCCGGGTACTTCGGCAACTTTGTCGCGATCCATTGCCGCAAGAGATGCTTGCCTAGACCATTCTTGATTTTCAGAGATTCAGACAGCGGAAATGCCGCAGCCGCGACAACCGCATCAAGAAACGGCACGCGGCCTTCAATGCCGTGCACCATCAGGCAGCGGTCCACTTTCAACAAGAGATCGTTCGGCAGCCAGGTTTGAATATCGAGCGCTTGGCTGGCTTGCAGACCACGATAGCCTGCCGCCGCGATATCGCGCTCGGCTGCATCGATGCTGCCACGCCAATTTCGGGACTGCCGCAGCAAACCTAAATCGTGCAATTGGTTTTTGTTCCACGGCTTCTTTGCAAAGGGCCACGTGCGGCGTGCCGTGCGGTAACGCCCGTAGCCCGCAAACAACTCATCTCCACCTTCGCCGGACAAGATCACCTTCACTTCTGTCTTGGCGCGCTCGGCCAGCAAGTACGATGGAATAATCGCGTAATCCGCCACCGGATCATCCATGCACGCGACAATTTCGGGCAAGCGTTTCCAGAAATCAGTTGGCGTAACTTCAACCTCAATGTGCGTCGCGTTAAAGGCCCGCGCCACGTCACGCGCTTGTGTGCGCTCATCGTGCACCGCAGTTCCTGGAAAGGCCGCCGTATACGCCAACACGGCACGCGGCTCTTGCGTGGCCATCATCGCCAGCACTGATGTTGAATCGATACCGCCTGACAGGAACATGCCATAGGGCACATCGGCACGGCGATGTACCGCGATAGAATTGCGCCACGCTTGTTCAAATGCTTTCAAAGCCTCATCTTCGTTCAGCTTTGACACATGAGGTTTAGGCAACGCTGGCACAGCATGCCGGTGCACAATCTCACCATCTTGCACCACTAATGTTTCACCGGGCGCGACGCGATGGATGCCCTCAAAAACCGTATAGGCGCTGGATGAAAATTGCAGCGCCAACATCTCATCAGCGGCAACTGCGTTCACATGCGGTTGTACCAGGCCTGCTGCGACCAAGGCCTGCGGTTCAGAGGCAAAGCAAAAGCCGTCTTTGGTTTGCGCATAATAGAGCGGCTTAATGCCGAACGGATCACGCGCCAGAATAAGATGCTGCTTGGCTGGATCGTACACGGCAATCGCATACATCCCGCGCAATTCAGCGGCAAAGGTCTCACCGACTTTGCGATAAAGATGTAAGGGACTTTCGCAATCCGAGCCCGTCGCAAAATCCACATTGCGCATGGATTTACGCAAATCGAGATCGTTATAGATTTCAGCGTTCGCAATTAAGGCCACGCCATCAGGCGCGATCAACGGCTGCGCACCGCCTGCCAGATCGACGATTGCCAAACGTGTGTGGACTAAGCCTGTCCCATCTTTGATGTGTACCGCATGGCCATCAGGCCCGCGATGATGAAGCGCATCCGCCAATTTTTGCAACGTATCGCGCGGTGGCGTAGCCCCACCCCGCATCATAATGCCAGCAATACCGCACATGATGCGCTAGGTGCCGGATGACATCGGCGTGCGTGATGTCAGGCTTTGGAAAAAGTCCGTGTAACGCTTCACCAAATCGGCAGGCTGGAAGGATTGCTCATAAGCGACACGACCCGCCGCAACCATCGCTTTGGCCGCATCAGTTTCCACCAGCATGTACTTAATGGCTTCCGACAAACTTTGTGGATCATTCACCGGCACAAGCAAGCCATTCTCTTGGTGCTTCACCAACAAGCCAGGCCCTAAGCTATCCGCCGCGATCACCGGCACGCCAGCGGCCCAGGCTTCTACAACCGGATCGCCTAAATCTTCCTGCCGTGCCGGATACACAAAGGCATCAGCAGCCGCGAGATACGGCCTGAGATCATCGTGCCAGCCCAAAAAGCGCACGCGTGGTTTAATGCCCAACTCATAGGCGCGCTCTTCCAAGGCTGCACGATCAGCACCGTCGCCTGCGATCCACAGATAGATGCTGGACAGTTTCGAAAGCGCCTCCAACAGATCAGCAATACCTTTGCTGTCTTCCAACCGCGCCGCCGTAAAGATGAGACGAGATGTGGCTGGCGTGAACAGCTTTTTGCGGTCAAACATTTTGACCGCATCTTTATTGAGCGCGGTTGATGGCAGTTGCGGCAAGACATGAACGTTGTCGGTCATCCAGCCGCCCGAGATTGCTGTCTCTGCCCGCGCCTGCGATGGCGCCAACAACACATTGCACGAGGCCAGCCGGTCTCGGTCAAACACCACTGGTGCGCGGCCCACATGAACGTAGCTGCCGCCCTCAACCAACGCGCTGACGGCAGGTGTCCATGAAAAGACAATATCAGGTGTGTAGCGTTTCAGCTCAGCGTTGATCTTACGGCGATCTAAAAACGCAAACGTGCCGGGCAAATCCATATTGATGGTTTCAATACCAGCTGCCTTTAAGCGTTGACCATGCGGACTTGCTGCCGGAACGATCACGCGCTGGCCCACATCAGCACCGTGCAACGCGGTGATGAGGCGTTCGAACTGCGTTTCGGTTCCGCCAATATTTATGCTGGAGGTGATATGAACAATTTTCACCGGGCAACCTAACGTGCTGACAACAAAGGGCAGGCTACAGCATACTACGCAGGATGGGTGTGGTGAATCATTTCTGTGACGGCGCTCGCGACCATCTCAACATTTAAGTTTTCGATAGCGCGCACGCCATTGACGTCAGGGGCTTCGACCACACGGCCTTGCTCGCCCCACGGCCCAAAATGGCTGGGATTGGTGGGGCCAAACAGCGCCATAGTGGGCACGCCTGCCGCCGCCGACAGATGCGTGAGACCAGAATCATTACCGATATACAAACGGCAACGCCGCAAAGCGGCAGCGACAATCAACAGATCCGGTTGATTCGTCATCACGGTCAGACGATCAGATGGCACAGCTGCGATTAGCTTCGGGAACTGTTTTTCTTCACCGGGACCGCCCGCCAGCAACACACGCCAGCCGGCGCATGGGCCGTTCTCAGCAAGCAAGCGTTTCACAAGGTCTGCAAATTTTTCATCAGGCCACGTTTTCTCGGGCCGCGCAGCCAAGGGTGAGATAGCCAGAATGGGGGCGCCGTCAGGCAACAAAGTAGTCGCCGCAGCAACTTGTGCATCACTGATCCACAAATACGGATCAAGCGGCGCTTTAATGTCAATCAGTTCCGGCAGCCACGCGACACGATGTTGTATGGTATCGGTCGGGCCCAAGATACGGCGCTCTTTGGCGCGAATGAAATAGCTGGTGAGCGAGCGGCGGAGATCCACCACCAAATCCCATTTGGTACCGATCACTTGTTTCCACAAGCTGAACCAGTGGCCATTCATGGGCTGTTTGCGCAGTGCAATCACGCGGGCCAAGCCCGGCACATTGGCAAACAGAGTTTGTGCCAAGGGGCCGCAGACAACCGTGATTTCGGCGCCAGGATGGCGGCGTGTCAGCTCCTGCAGAATGCCGGTGGACAGAACCCCGTCGCCGATACGCGTCCACGTGATGAAGAGAATCCTCATTAAGCGGAAGGAAGTTTGACAACCAAGTTATCGAACTCTTCGGCCACCATCTCCCACGTCCGGCGGCGCGAAATATCGGCAGCCGCAGCGCTCAAACTTTTATAGACGTTGTCATCTTGCAAAATTTGTAGCGCGACGTTGCCGAACGCAGCCGCATCCGGCACCAAGAAACCGCTTTGGCCATTGATGATATGCTCGCTCGCAGCCCCCACCATGCGCGCGACCGCAGGCAAGCCAGACGCTTGCGATTCCTGCAACGTCCAGCACGCGATGTCTTGCGAGAAGCTCGGATACAAATGCACACGCGATGAACGGTAGACTTCGGCCATGCCACGATCACTGCGCGGGTCGACCACCACCACATTCATGGCGGCGGAATTTTTGACCAAATCCAAAATCGGCTTCAGTTCCGGCGTCACTTCTTCACCCTGCATGCCTTTGTGTAGCGCCGCCGAATAGACCGCCATGCGTGCGTGGGGCAATTGCGGGTGAATGATCTTCGCCCAAATATCGATCAACCAGCCCAAGCCTTGCTGCGGGTGTGTGGTGACCACAGCATGCGGCGGCGGAATAACCGGTGAGGCCGGGCCGTGTGTGGCTTCTTGCGCAATTTCCGGGAACGGATCGACGTCTGCGGTTGTTTCAAAGAATGTGCTGCGCACGCCAGGCGCGATCACCGCTGTGGTTGCGCTGGCTTTGTAAGCGGGCTTCTGTGCGGGGCTGATAAACACCACAGTTGGTTTGAGCGAATCAAACAGCTTATCGACGCCGGGCGTGTTGAGATAATCGGTTGGGCCCGTCACCCACAGCAAACGGTGCTTGGCTTGGCGGATGGTGCCCAACAAGCCTGGCTTGCGGAAGGCAATCACCACATCGGCTTCGGTGGTCAGTTGCGGATCGTCCAGCGGCCGCCACTTCGCGCCCTCGCACCACGTGGGGTACTGCACGCGGTTCAAAACGGTGACGCTGTGCCCGCGCTTCACCAATGCACCACCCAGGCTGGCAAAGGCTTTCTCAGCCCCACCTAGGGGGCGGCGGGATGACGTGTAACCGTCATAGGGAATGGAATCGTCAACTAATACATAATGCATGGCGCGGAGTTATAACCGCCTTGAGGGATAAGCGGAAGGCAGCGTCGCAGGCCCGTCCAGATTACATCTCGGATACTTGCGAAGCCTTAACCCTTAGACCATATGCTTTGTCCGTCTCGATTCTCTCATCTCCTAGTCACGAGTCGCCTGTGAGCACATTGCATTTCAGCCCCCTGCCCCATCGCGCCTTAATCGCCGTTCGCGGCGAAGATCGCGGCACGTTCTTGCAGGGGCTGGTCAGCAACGATGTGCGCAAAGTGGAAGCGGGCCTTGCCGGTTGGGCCGCCTTCCTGACGCCGCAGGGCAAGTTCTTGCATGAATTTTTCATGTTTACGCTGGGCGAAGCGATTTGGTTAGAATGCGAGCGCGACCGCCGCGACGACCTCATCAGTCGTTTGTCCAAGTACAAACTGCGCGCAAAGGTCTCGTTGGAAGCGGTCGACATGCTGATGGTCGGCACCGCTTGGGGCCGCAATGTCGAAGCTGCTTTTGGTTTGCGCTCTAGCCCCGGCGTGATCACCCCACTGGGCGCAGGCGTGGTTTACACCGATCCACGTTTGCTGGATGTCGGTGTGCGCTGGGCCTTGCTGGCCGACAACGCCACATCGGTGCTGCGCGAGCTTGGGCTGCAAGACGGCACACCGGCTGAATACGATGCCTTGCGCTTTAATCTCGGCCTGCCCGACGGTAGCCGCGACATGGAATTAGAAAAAGCGCTGCTGCTGGAAAACGGTTTCGAAGAACTGAACGGCGTTGATTACAAAAAAGGCTGCTACGTCGGCCAAGAGTTGACGGCGCGCACACACTTCCGGGCCTTGATTAAAAAGCGCTTGTTACCTGTGACGTTCAATGGCCCCGCCCCTGTGCCGGGCACGCAACTAACCTTAGACGGTCACGATGCCGGTGAGATGAAAAGCGGTGCTGACGGCGAAGGCTTGGCACTCGTGCGTCTCGAGCAATGGCGCAATGCCCCGCTGGGCAGTTTGATGGCCGGTGACATCGAAGTCACACCGCACGCCGCCAACTGGATGAAGCTGCCAAGCGAAAGCGCTTAGAAGCTCTTTCCATCCACCTTCGTAATATTCAGCGTTCCCAAATCAACAGCGGGTAAGCAGCGCACATTGATGGCGGCTGACTTATTGCCTTTGGGGTCGATGCCGTACGCAAACGGTGCGGCACCGCATGTGCTGCAAAACTTGTGCTCGATCACATGCTTATTGAACTTGTAGGTGGTCAGGTTTTCTTCTGGCGTTTTCAGCGTGAATTGATCACGCGGCACGAACGCCAGAATGAAACCTTTTCGACTGCAATGAGAGCAGTTGCATTCAATCACGTTCGAAACATCACCGTTCACTTCGAACGTGACTTTGCCGCAATGACAACTGCCCTGATGCATCATGCTCACCCCTAGTCCGCTAATGCCGCCTGTGCTGCTGCCAAGCGCGCGACTGGCACACGGTACGGTGAGCACGAAATATAATCCAGCCCGGCTTTATGGAAGAAGTGGATCGAGTCTGGGTCGCCGCCGTGTTCGCCGCACACACCAAGCTTGATATTGCTGCGCGTGGCACGGCCACGTTCAGCGGCCAGCGTGATCAGTTGGCCGACACCTTCCTGATCCAAGCTCGCGAACGGGTCTTTTTCAAAGATGCCTTTGGTGCGGTAAATTTCAATCAATGGCGCGCAATCATCACGTGATAAGCCCAACGTTGTTTGCGTCAGATCATTGGTGCCGAACGAGAAGAACTCAGCTGACTTGGCAATCTCACCGGCCATCAAAGCTGCGCGCGGCAGTTCGATCATGGTGCCGACGATGTAGTTCACTTTTACATTCGCTGCTGCGAACACGGTTTTCGCCGTGGCGTCCACAACGTCCTTCATCAGGTCGAGTTCTTTTTTCGTGCCCACCAGCGGGATCATCACTTCTGGCAGTACAGTTTTGCCGCTTTGCGCCACTTGCGCGGCAGCTTCAAAAATCGCACGCGCTTGCATCTCATAAATTTCAGGATGCGACACGCCCAAACGCACACCACGGTGGCCCAGCATCGGGTTGCTTTCATGCAGCTTCACGAGCAACTCGCGCACCGTATCAATGGAGACATTGCTGGCGGTGGCCACTTCTTGCATTTCGCTTTCAGTTTGCGGCAAGAACTCGTGCAGCGGCGGATCAAGCAAACGAATGGTGACCGGCAGGCCATCCATGATGGTGAAGATTTTTGCAAAATCTGCACGCTGGAACGGCAGCAATTTTTCCAACGCGGCTTTGCGGCCACCAGAGTCTTTCGCCAGAATCATTTGGCGAATGCTCAAGATACGTTCGCTATCAAAGAACATGTGTTCGGTGCGGGCCAAGCCGATACCTTCAGCGCCGAACTTGCGGGCGGTTTCAGCATCCAGCGGCGTTTCAGCATTGGTGCGCACTTTGAGACGGCGGATTTTATCAACCCAGCCCATCAACACGCCGAAGTCACCGGTCAGTTCCGGTTGAATGGTCGGCACTTGGCCTAAGAAGATTTCGCCCGTTGCGCCATCCAGCGTGATCACATCACCTTCCAGCAAAATTTTATCTTTCACGCGGAAGGTTTTGGCTTTGGCATCAATCTGAATTTCACCAGCGCCGCAGACGCAAGGCGTGCCCATGCCGCGTGCGACGACAGCTGCGTGGCTGGTCATGCCGCCGCGTGTGGTGAGGATACCTTGTGAAACGTGCATGCCACCGATGTCTTCGGGGCTGGTTTCACGACGCACCAACACCACTTTCTCACCGCGCTTATGCCAATCTTCGGCATCTTCCGCAGTGAACACAATACGGCCCGACGCCGCCCCAGGGGACGCGGGAAGCCCGCGAGAGATAAGCTGACGGGGTGCTTTGGGGTTCAGCGTCGGGTGTAACAGTTGGTCGAGCTGCGCAGGGTTGATGCGCTTCACAGCTTCAGACTCAGAAATAATGCCTTCGTTCACCATATCCACGGCGATCTTCAGCGATGCCTTGGCGGTGCGTTTGCCATTGCGGGTTTGCAGCATCCACAACTTGCCGGATTGGATGGTGAATTCCATGTCCTGCATGTCGGTGTAGTGGCGCTCTAACTTCTCGCGCACATCGACAAGCTGGCGATAAAGTTCAGGCATGGTCTCTTCCATGGCGGGCAGATCAGAATCTTGCGCCTTCTTGCCTTGGATAGTGATTTGCTGCGGCGTGCGGATACCGGCCACCACGTCTTCACCTTGCGCATTCACAAGGTATTCGCCGTAGAACAGGTTATCGCCAGTCGATGGATCGCGCGTGAAGCACACACCCGTTGCGCAATCATCACCCATGTTGCCGAACACCATGGATTGCACGTTCACAGCCGTGCCCCAAGCTTCCGGGATGTCATGCAGACGACGATAGGTGATCGCGCGTTGGTTCATCCAGCTTGTGAAGACCGCACCAATCGCGCCCCACAATTGCTCGTGCACATCTTGCGGGAACGGACGGCCCACTTCTTCTTGCACTTTTTCTTTGTAGGCGGCGACGAGCTTTTTCAGATCGTCTGCATCTAAATCGGTATCCAGCGACACGCCTTTGTCTTCTTTGGCGATCTCGAGCAGATGCTCGAAGTTGTAGTGATCGCAATCCAGCACGACGCTGGAATACATTTGGATGAAGCGGCGATAGCTGTCGTAGGCAAAGCGGGCATCTTTCGATTGCTTGGCCAAGCCTTCAACGGTTTCATCGTTGAGGCCCAAATTCAAAATCGTGTCCATCATGCCGGGCATCGAGGCGCGCGCGCCCGAGCGCACCGACACCAGCAGCGGATTATTCACATCGCCGAAGTTTGAGCCGATCAAGCTTTCAACTGACTTCAACGCGGTTTCTACTTGGGCCTTCAGTTCAGCGGGATAGCTTTTGCCATTCGCGTAGTAATGCACGCACACGCCGGTGTGGATGGTGAAGCCCGGGGGAACCGGCAAACCGATCGCGCTCATCTCGGCCAAGTTGGCACCCTTACCGCCCAGCAAGTTCTTCATGTCGGCGCGGCCTTCGGCTTTGCCGGCACCGAATGCGTAAACCCACTTGCCCGGCTGCGCGTCATTTGCGGCGTCGGCTGAGGGGTAGAGGTCGGGGCGCAGATCGTGACGCGAGACTTTGCCGCCTGTGGCCTTCTCGACCGCCAAAACGCGCTCGGCGGGAACGCGGTCCCACTGGCTGATGGCCTGTGAGGTGACGTTGATGGCGCGGGCCAGCGAAACAACGCCGCCAGCTTCGGTAATGGCACGCTCGAGGGCAGTATCACGCATCGGTAAGGTCCCCATCAGGATGAAAGTAAGCTTTCTCAGCTTGGTAAGCTTGATACCTTACCAAAACCTGAAATGAAAGCTCTCCGATGGCCTTAGACCCGCCATTTGTGGCAAAAATCGGTAAGCTGACCACTTTATTGGTAAGTAGTTCTGACCAACTACCCGTTTCATTGCCGGTTTCAGAGATCGTGTCCGAAAATGTGGAGAACCCCTGCTTTTGCAGGAGATTTACAGGGGGATTGTGCGGAAAAATCCCTTGGCAGGACTGATCCACAGACTGCGGTATAAACTCATCTAAACCATTGTTTTTAATATTATTTATGGCCCTTTCCGCCACCTCGCCAATGGCTTGCCATCCACGCCTGTTCGATTTGTAAGGGGCATTGCACCGTAAGCTCTTTTGTCCTGCCATATGTCTGGCTCCCGCAGTTTATCACTCACGAGCCGGAGTATGAGCGCGAGTCGCCCCGAGCGGCAGTTGGGGTGAGACCCCAAAATGGGGAGTGTGTGGAAAGGCTGCTACTTTTTCGGGGAATACGTTCGCCGCAGCACATCCTCGATGGCGGTAATGACGGCCTCAGGCCGCTCCAGTTGAATCATATGCCCTGCGTCAACACTGCGCTGTTCGCCGCGCGATGTCAGGCGCTTCGCCATCATGCGATGACCATAGGCGGCATCGGCATTCAAGGCTGGAACAGATGCTTTCAAAGCATCAGGCCACGTTTGGCCTTTGCTGGCCGTGAGAATGATCAGCGGCAGGTCACCGTAATCGCGATCACGCTTCACCATGCGATAGGTATTGGACTCGTACTGCTCGAACAGTGAGGCCTGCGTGCGTAATCGCGGTGCGTTGCTGTCCAGTTTCGCGAGCACGTTTTGTAAAGTGGGGGAATATTCCGGGTAATAGCGAAAGCACTCGCCTTCACGCGGCGCACCGCCTTTGATGGTCCCCTTATCAAGACCAGCCGCACAATCCCGTAAGCGCTTTACTTCGGCCCCAACAAAGTCGCGGTCAGCTTGGGCAAGGTCTGGGGCCACGGTGTCCATGCGGCGATATTCATCGGGGCGCATCGGGTCAACCAGCACAACACCAGCTGTTTCGGCACGGTAGCGGTCGATGAACTCCAACGCTTCAAGACCACCCGCCGAGTGGCCGACGAAAATGTACGGCGCGCCAATACCAGCCGTCACAAGAGCTGCATGATAATCCGAGACTGTGCTTTTCAATGTTTGTGGTGCGATGGTGGCATCACTATGCCCGAAGCCTGCGCGATCAATCGCGCACACACGCGTTGTCTTGGCGATGGCAGGTTGCACTTTGCCCCAGGTGGCTGACCACGCCCCTAAACCTGCCGCCATGATGACGGTGGGAGAGCCTTCACCCAAACACCGCATATGAATGCGACGGCCTGCTTTGGAGATTTCTACCAACCGATCTGGTTGCGCATAGGCATCAAGGGCCGGCTCGGGGCCCATTTGCTCAGAGGCCGCGTACACAGATGTGGGAAGTAGCGCACCCAGTAAAAACAGGGCGCGCAACACGAACTAACCTTCAAGTTGAGAAAATGCAGCGACTTGCCCTATCGTGCGGTCAATGCGTGCAAGCAACTTCAGGCGGGCAACTCGAAGTTTGGGCTCGTCCGCGTTCACGGTAACTTTGTCGAAGAATGCATCGATAGGCGCACGAAGGCCCGAAAGCACATTCATCATTTCCTCGAAATCTTCTCTCGCGTGGATTTGAGTAATGCGTTCTTCGGCAGACTTCAGGGCACGAAGTAACGAGACTGCCTCTGGCGCGCCCAAGTCATCTTCAACTAGTTTCAGCGAGCCTTCAGCGTAGTTAACTTTATCTTTCTTTTCTTCAATTCGCACAATGTTGGCAGAGCGCTTGTATCCCGCCAACAAATTAGCCCCATTATCGCTTAACAAGAATCGCTTAAGCGCATCCACACGAGAATTTTGGCGCAAAAGATCATCATCACCAGTCAGAAAAGCTGCGGCAACGATATCATGCCCAACCCCAGCATCGCGCAAATGCACACGCATGCGATCAGCGAAGAATTTTAACAATTCGCCCGCTACTACATCAGCATTGGCTTTAACTTTGTTGCCGTACACAGCTACAGCCTGTTTGAACACCGACACCAAACGCAGGCGCAGTTTGTTTTCCAGGATCAGGCGGATGACACCGAGTGCCGCACGTCTTAAGGCAAATGGGTCCTTAGAACCCGTCGGCTTTTCATCAATCGCGAAGAAGCCTACCAGCGTGTCGATTTTATCGGCCAGCGATACGGCAACACTGAGTGGCTTGGTCGGGCACGCATCGTTCGGGCCCAGTGGCGAATAGTGCTCGGCAATGGCATCGGCCACGCCAGCATCTTCTTTATCTTGCAGGGCGTAGTAACGGCCCATGATGCCTTGTAGGTCTGGGAATTCACCGACCATGCCGGTGGAGAGATCAGCCTTAGCCAGCAACGCAGCGCGCTTGGCCTTCTCAACGTCAGCTTTGCAGTCTTTCGCCAACACTTCCGTCAGCGCCACAACGCGCGTCACCTTGTCGCGCACGGTACCCAGTTTTTCCTGGAACACGCGCTCGGACAATTTCTCGACGCGGGCTTCGAGTTTTTGTTTGCGGTCTTCGTCCCAGAAGAACTTGGCATCCGACAAACGAGCGCGCAGTACGCGCTCGTTGCCTGCCACAATCGCCTTGCCGCCATCTGTCGCGGTCATATTGGCGATCAACGCAAAGCGGTTCGAGAAATCGCCGTTCTTGTTCTCAAGTGCAAAATACTTCTGGTGCTTGCGCATGGCCGAGGTCAGCACTTCGCGCGGCACATCCATGAACGCTTCATCAATCGTGCCCAACAGCGGTACTGGCCATTCGACCAAGCCAATCACTTCGTCCAGCAGGCCTTTGTCTTCTGGCACTTGGCGGCTTTCTTTGGCCGCCAGATCATTCATGCCTTTGGAAATGATCGCCGCGCGCTCTTGCGGTTCAACGATCACAAACGCTTTGCGCAGCTTTTCTACGTATTCCGCATACGTGCTGGCCATAATTTCAGCAGGGGCCAAGAAGCGGTGGCCCACAGTGATGTTGCTGGCGGTGACACCAGCGAATTGCACCGGCACTACTTTGCCGTCGAACACGCACAAGATGCGATGAAGCGGGCGCACCCAACGCGTCGGGTTCGTGGCCCAACGCATCGACTTCGGCCACGGCAATGCGGCCAGTGCGGCTTCGATGATCTCTTTCAGCACATCCACAGCCGGGCGACCCTTTTTCTGGATAACAGCGAAGTAGAATTCGCCCTTCTCCAGTTTGCGCACTTCAGCTTGTGAGATGTCAGTGAACCCTGTGGCTTTCAAAAAGCCTTGAATCGCTTGTGGGGCCGCCGTGGTGCTGGGGCCTTTGCGTTCTTCGGAAATGTCGGGCTGTGCCGTTGGCAAACCATCCGCTGACAACGTGATACGGCGCGAACCGCCCACGGTTTTCAGCGACTTCGGCGTCAGGCCTTGCGCCTTCAACGCATCGCCCACCAACTTCGCCAGCGCATCAGCTGCGCCGCCTTGCATGCGCGCTGGGATTTCTTCCGAGAAAATTTCGAGCAGTAATTCAGACATGATCGTTACCGCTTAAACCCATCTTCGAGCCAACTTTCGCAACATGCCTTCGCTAAAGCACGCACGCGGCCAATGTAGGCCGCACGTTCTGTCACGCTGATGACGCCACGCGCATCAAGCAAGTTGAACGTATGCGAGGCCTTGATGCACTGATCGTACGCAGGCAGTGCGAGCTTGTGTTCCAACAGCGCTTTGCATTCGTCTTCACAATGCTTGAAGCGCGTGAATAAAATATCGGTGTTGGCGTATTCAAAGTTGTGCGCGCTGTATTCAATTTCTGCGCGCTTGAACACTTCGCCGTACTTCACGCCGTGATCGTTGAAGGCGAGATCGTACACGTTCTCGACACCTTGCACGTACATGGCCAAGCGCTCCAAGCCATACGTGAGCTCAACCGCAACCGGGTCGCATTCAATGCCGCCGACTTGTTGGAAGTATGTGAACTGCGTGACTTCCATGCCATCGCACCACACTTCCCAACCCAAACCCCACGCACCCAGCGTTGGGCTTTCCCAATCGTCTTCAACGAAGCGAATGTCGTGCGCCATGGGGTCGATGCCGATGGCCTTCAAACTTTCCAGATACAGCGCCTGCGGGTCCGGCGGCGACGGCTTCATGATCACTTGGAATTGGTAGTAATGCTGCAAGCGGTTCGGGTTCTCGCCGTAGCGGCCATCGGTGGGACGGCGCGAGGGCTGAACGTAAGCCGCGTTCCAGGGTTTCTCTCCCAATGCGCGCAAGGTCGTTGCCGGGTGGAACGTACCCGCACCCACTTCCATGTCGTAGGGTTGCAAGATCAGGCAACCTTGATCCGCCCAGAAGTTCTGGAGCGTCAAAATCAGCTTTTGGAAGCTTAAGGGTTTCGCAGCGGCCATAGCATTACATGTCCTGGATAAGAGCGCGGCAAGCTACCTGCCCGTTCCCCGCCGATCAAGCGACGAATCGGGCGAAATCAGCCGTTTTCCACGGGTTTCCAGGGTTTTAGCCGCTACAAGTGCAGGCTTTGCCCTCAGCTACGTAGGTGCCGCACTTGGGGCAGGCCACCAGCTTTACGGGCACTTTGCCAGATGACGGCGCGGGCGGCGGTGGGGCCGCTGAGGCGGCTTCGTCGTCCGAGACTTTTTTGGCAGCATCAATGGCCGCTTGAATGCGTTTCTTGAACGCACCCGGACGATTGCGGAATTTGAACATGTAGTACGCCACCACAAGGGCGACAACGATCAGCAGAATTTTTAAAAGCGCCACGGCTTAACTTTCTTAAAGACCAAACCGAGACCACCAGGCGCGTTCTTCAACGGCTGATAATAACTGCCCGGCCCAACCACCGTCTTCCGCAACATCAGGTGCGAAGCGGCCAAAGCGGCGTTGGAACCACCCTTGCGGGCGTTCGACAAACATGAACCGCACATCGTCGCCGTACTTGCGGCGGCACACGGTGCGCATATCGCCCAAGCCATCGACCAAGCCCAACTCTTTGCCCTTCTCGCCGGTCCAGATGTCGCCGTTGAACAGCGTCGCATCGTCGGCGTTCAGTTTTAAGTGACGGCGCGTTTTGATGTAGGCGATAAACTGCTTATGGATATCGCCCTGAATCTCTTTCAGCCGCGCGATGTCATCCGGGTTCTCGGGCTTGAACGGATCAAGCATACTTTTGTGTTCGCCTTGCGTGTAGACGCGGCGTTCGACCCCAATTTTTGCCAGCAGCTCATGCGCGCCAAACGAGGCCGCAATCACGCCGACAGACCCAACAATCGACATCGGATCGGCATAAATTTCATCAGCCGCTGCGGCAATCCAATACCCGCCCGAGGCCGCCACATCTTCGGTGAACGCCAGCACGGGAACTTTTTTATCGTCGGCGTAGTAACGCACCAGCGATGCAATTTGAGCAGACTGCACGGCTGACCCGCCGGGCGAATTGATCACCAACGCCACGGCCCGCACACGGCGCGAGAACGCTTTGCGCAAAATGCCTTCCAGCCCCGCAACCGTAAGACCACGGCGGCCCAAGCCTGCACCACCAATCACACCTTTTAAGCGCACCACCGCCACAATGGGCGGCCCTTCGCGTGTGATGGGCAAGTCAAACTGGGCAACCCAGTCATTAATTTTGTCGATCATGCTCATGCCTGAAAAATAGCTCTCTGCATGCGGATTGCAAGGCGGCACGGCGTATTAAGCCAAAACGCAAAACGGCGGCACCCGAAAGTGCCGCCGTGTCTTTGCGAAGAAGATGGCTTGTGCTTCTAGAAGTTCACAGACGCACGGACGCCAAACTGGCGCTTATCCGGCAGAATACCCGAGCCCAAGCTGAGCACGGTGGTCGGGCGTGGCGCGACATAGCTGACATTCCAGGCTTGCAAGTACACCGCACTGGCTTTGATGGTGTCGTCGTTGAACAGGTTGTTTACATACGCCGTCAAATTCCAGTCGTCGGTTTTGACACCAGCACGCAGGTCCACCAGCCAGTACGAATCCATCGACAGGCTGTTTTCAAACGACGTGTAGCGCTTGGATTGATAACGCACATCGGTATCGGCAAACCAAGCCAGATCACCCGAAATATCGCCCGTCAAAGAACCGCCCAATTGCAAGCTGTGCTTTGAAGCCCCTTCCAAGCGATAACCTGAATAATCAACCACGCATCGCGTGACGTTATTTGTGGTTTGGGTTGTGGCGCAGGTATCATTACCGGTCACGGCCGCACGCGAAATCACAGAGATCGTGTTCGAAAGATCTTTGAAATCTTTGTACTTGCCGTCGTTGTAGGTGTAGCTGGCCCGCAACGTCAGCATGTCGGTCGGTGCAAACAGCACATCAGCTTCGAAGCCTTTGACGCTTGCTTTGGCCGCATTGACGACGCGCGTGATAATGCCCAGCGGGTTCACCGTGATCGGCACTTCCTGCGTGATCGAGACCTGTTTCTTAGAGTAGTCTTGATAATACAACGCGCCATTCAATTGCAGTTGGCCATCAAGCCACGTGGACTTCCCGCCCAACTCGTACACCCACATTTCTTCGGGGTCATAGATGTTGGTTGCAGCCGTCCCTAACGCATTTTGAATCGTGCTGAGGCCGCCGGGCTTCTTGCCCATGCCAGCGGTTGCGTACACCAACACATCATCAGTCGCTTTATAATCAAGCGTGAAGCGCGGGGTCCAGAACACTGAACCCACATTGACTTGCTGATAATTCGCAACTGTCAGCGGACCAGTAACTTGCGCCGCAGTGCTGCTGCAACGAAGCGTGCCGTCGGCGTTGACGATACGTTGCGGGAAGTTGGCCACCGACGCGCAACCGATAATGGTCGGCGCTGTTGTTCCAAAGCCTGCAGTATCTTCTTTCTCAACCGTGTAGCGCAGTTCCATATCGGCGCTCAGCTTGTCGGTGATGTCGTATTGCAGCAAGCCATAGCCCGAGTGATGGTGTGTATCCCGTTTGACGATGTTCAGCGGCGTCGTGAAGCCTGTGACTGCGCCAAAAACGCTAGAGCAACCACCACCGGATGACACGCAGATGAGATTGCGGCTCAGCTGTTCCAACAACTCGTTCCAATACAGGCCGCCCACAGTCCATTGCAGGTCGGATTCATAATTGGATTGCAAACGAAACTCCTGCGTGAGCAGGCGCGTATCGGTATCGATATACGTTTCCTGGCCACTGTTAATCCGAGCGTTTGCGTAGTCGCCCAGCTGCAGAGCATCGTTAAATTGGAAGGTGTTGTTGTCACCATAGTGCGTGATCGACGTGAACCGCACCGGCTCAGCATCCCACTCTAACCGCAACGTATTGCGGAAGATTTTGCGATCCGAACCTGGATAGTCCTCGCCCGTGCGCGGATTACGGCTAGGCGCAGGCTGATTGTAATCATCGCGATCACCCAACGAGCCAACCGCTTGCGGGTATGTCAGGTTGGTGGCGACATTCGTCAGCACGCCTTTGGAAATGGCGGAAGACGGCACAGGAACTTCTTGCGGCAACTTATAAAAGCGCGCATCGGGATCGAAATAATCTTTCGAATATTCCACGCGGTAATCAGCCGTGAAGGTATCGCTGGGCGTAGCGTGAGCGCTAAACGCCGTGCCCCATCCATCACCACCACCCAGGCCGTGACCGGTCACAGCGCTTTTATAGAAACCACCGAAGTTCCACAGCGAACCATTAAAACCAACCGACAGCTTATCAGCGATGACAGGGCCGCTCATGCTGACGCGTGCTTCAGCTTTTTCGTAAGAGCCCACATCGATCTGGGCGTTGCCTTCAAATTTATCGCCGGGCTTTTTCGTGATGTAGTTGATGGCCCCCGAGAATGCAGACCGGCCAAACAACGCAGGGTGCGGCCCCTTCACAACCTCGATGCGCTCGACATCCAGCAAGCGCGGGTTAATGGTGAACGAGCCACCAGCTGAAGCTTGGGCCAATGATGAAATATCAACTTCGTCTTGCAGGATCGCGACGTTCTGGCGGCCACGCGTGGGGGACAGACCGCGAATGACAACGCGCGTATCCTGGCGGCTGAAGCCTTGGTCCAGCATCACACCAGAGCTGTACTTGGCGATATCTTCCAGGCCCGTGATACCTTTGCGTTCAATCCCTTCGGACGTGAACGCCTGAATCACAATTGGCACTTCCTGCAGATTTTCTGCACGCTTACGCGTGGTCACCACAATTTCTTCGATCTGCGCAAATGCTTCAGTGGCAGCTCCACTCAGCACAGTCGTGATTGTCAGCGCAGCCGTGATGGCCCGCAGAGAAATTTTCCGTTGCATCACAATTGACCCCCTTGCAGTTACAGCATCCAATTTTTTAAGTGGTCATCATGCTCCCCAGGACCACCACCGCTCTGTCACGTCTCCGTCACAGCATTCACCGGGAAATATATTCTGCACAATCCGCCATCGCCAAATGGAATCGTCCTATAAGTAGGACAATGTACCTAATTTGAACGCAAATCCCTTCCTCAAAAAGGGTATTGGTTCGGCGCACTCAACCACAAATAAAGACGGCGGGAACCGAGGTTCCCGCCGCTCAGAAATCAGATCGACGTCAGTATATCGTTTTGCCGGTCTAGAAGTTCACAGACGCACGCACCCCGAACTGACGCTTATCCGGCAGAACGCCCGAGCCGAAGCTGTACAGCGTGTTGCGCGGTGTCACGTAAGCACCCGGCCAGTACTGCAAGTACACAGCCGTCGATTTGATGGTGTCGTCGTTGAACAGGTTGTTCACATACGCGGTGACCGACCAATCGTTGTTCTTCACACCGCCACGCAGATCGACGTTCCAATAGCTGTCCAACCACATGCTGTTTTCGTAGGACGTGTAACGCTTAGACTGGAAGCGCAGATCGGTATCGACGAACCAGCCAAGATCGCCAGTGATGTCGCCTTCCACAGTGCCACCCAGTGTTAAGCTGTGCTTGGGTGCGCCTTCCAAACGATACCCTTTATAGCTCAACACGCAGCGGTTCACGCCGCCGATGACAACGACCGTGCAGTTGTTGGGGTTACGAACAGACGCACGCGTGATGGCTGAGGCCGCCGTTGAGATATCTTCGAACTCGTCGTATTCGCCATCGTTATACGTGTAGCTGGCGCGCAAGCTAAGGTTTTCGACCGGCGATACAACGGCATCCAACTCGAGGCCTTTCACCGACGCTTTAGCAGCGTTGACGACGCGTGTTGTCAAACCACTCGGGTTAGAAGCGGTTTGCGCACCTTGGAAGGTGATCGAAACCTGCTTCTTTGAGTAGTCTTGATAATAGATCGCGCCGTTCAAGACCAACTGACCATCAAGCCAGGTGGACTTGCCGCCCAATTCGTACGCCCACATTTCTTCCGGGTCGTAGATGTTGGTCGCCGCCGTACCCAACGTGTTTTGGATGGTGCCCAAACCGCCAGGCTTCTTGCCCATGCCAGCCGATGCGTAGATCATCACATCGTCGGTGGCTTTGTAGTCGACGGTGAAGCGCGGCGTCCAGAAGACCGAGCCCACTTCAACTTGGTTGTAAGCGGTCGCGGTTTGCGGACCCGTCACGAGCGGACCGGTGTTGACGCAACGATAGGTGCCGTCAGCATTGATTGCACGAAGCGGGAAGATCGCCGGTTGACCAACGCCAGCCGAGGCGCTGCCACAGCCAAAGAACGACGGCGATGTGGTGCCAAAGCCTGAGGTGTCCTCTTTCTCAACCGTGTAGCGCAATTCAACTTCAGCACTCAGTTTATCGGTGATGGCGTATTCACCTAAACCGTAAGCCGAGTAGTGGTGCGTATCGCGCTTTACGATGTTGCGCGGGCTGGAGAAGCCAGTCACGGCTGCAAATACGGTGGCGCAACCACCGGCACCAGCAACGCAGACGATGCTGCGGCTGTCTTGCTCAAGCTTTTCGTTCCAGAATAACCCACCGACAGTCCATTTGAACGGACCTTCGGTGTTGGATTGCGCACGGAACTCTTGAGTGAGCAAACGCGTCTTGGTGTCCCAATAGGTTTCTTGGCCACCGGCCACGCGCGGGTCAGCATAATCGCCCAGTTCCAAAGCATCGTTGAATTGGAAGGTCGAGTTATCACCGTAGTGCGTGATCGACGACAAGTTCGCAAACTCGGTTTCCAAATCAGCGCGGATTGTGGTGCGGAACAATTTACGATCCGAACCCGGATAGTCTTGCCCCGTGCGCGGATTGCGGCTTGGTGCCGGTTGATTGTAATTGTCGCGATCGCCAAGCGAGCCCGATGACTGCGGGAAGCTTGCGGCCAAAGCCGACATTTGCGGAACAACTGCAGCCAACCCATTCGCCGCGGTGCGTGCCGCCAACGGCAACGTCACATCAGATGTACCGACGGCGAAGCGTGCGTCCGGGTCGAAATTGTCTTTCGAGTATTCTGTTCGGGCATTGATGGTGAGCGCATCGCTGGGCGTCAACTTCGCTGACAACGCAGTGCCCCAACCGTCGCCACCTCCTAAGCCTTTGCCGGTAATGGCGCTATCGTAGAAACCACCGAACGTCCAACCGGCTGCGTTCACACCAAGCGAAAGTTTATCGGCAATGACCGGGCCAGAGACGCTGGCGCGGGCTTCGTACTTATTATACGAGCCGACATCGACCTGCGCGTTGCCTTCAAATTCGTCGCCCGGTTTTTTGCTGATATAGTTGATCGCGCCTGAAAATGCAGACCGACCGAACAACGCCGGGTGCGGGCCTTTCACAACTTCGATGCGCTCAACGTCGGTCAGACGCGGATTGATCGTGAACGAACCACCGGCCGAACCTTGGGCCAATGACGAGATATCAACTTCGTCCTGCAAAATCGCAACGTTCTGGCGGCCACGTGTGGGCGACAGGCCGCGGATCACAACGCGAGTGTCCTGACGGCTGAAGCCGGTATCAAGGTTCACACCCGAGGTGTACTTCGCAACGTCGCTTAAGTCCGCGATGCCTTTCCGCTCGATCGCTTCAGAGGTGAAAGCCTGAACGACAATCGGAACTTCTTGCAGATTTTCCTCGCGCTTACGCGTGGTCACCACAATTTCTTCGATTTGGGCGAAGGCTTCCGTGGCGATGCCACTCAGCACAGTAGTCAGCGTCAGTGCGGCGGTAAAAGCCCGCACAGATTTCGAATGTTTCATCAAACAAACCCTTTTGTCTTTTAATCCCGCCAATAGCCTGAAAACGAAAAGGTTATGCAGACAAGGCGATAGGCGGTGCGGAACTGCATGGCGCTCAAATAAAACAAAAATGATATTTATTGTGTGATTTCTTTCACTAATGCTTCTTACGATGTCGATTTTCTAAAACATGATGCGAAAAAGACACGCCTTTCCATTCCGCGCATACATTGCGAAACGTTTGTACCAAGACAATTATGGAAATCCCGGCTCTTTGTGAAAAAGATCAGAGAATAAAATACCCTGGACTGCAGCAGGGCTTAGGCGTGTTCGGCATCATCTAGTGCCGCAGCATGACGCAAGATTGCATCAGCTTGCGTCGTAAACCCGCCCTCAGCTTCATGCAAAATCAAACCCGGCAGGATGGTGTCACCGGTTTTGCGATCTTTGCCCGCGTTAACAATCACACGCTTTGCAGGCTGGCCTTGTTTTGGAAACACAGACCGAATGTGAATGTCCCCACACGTTGGCGATAACGCCGCGCAAATTTCAGATAACCGATCAGCGCGATGAATCATGACCAAGCGGCCTTTTGGTTTCATCAAACCCAAGCACGCCTTAATCCACTGCGTTAAATCCACATCACTTTCATGATGAGCCGCAGCGACTGATTGATTGGGCGAGACCGTGCCATCAGCCGCAAACGGCGGATTGGTAATCACAATGTCGAAGAGAAAGCCGCAGATCAGATCCGGCAGCGCCATCAGGTCACCTGTGACAACGCGCGCACGCGCCGCCAAACCATTTAACTGAATGCCATCTTGCGCCAATGCCGCTAATTCCGGCTGGCGTTCCAAACCTGACACATCAACGTTGGGCAGACGTGCGGCTAAGCAGAACATCGCCGCACCGGTCCCGCACCCAACATCCAGCACGCGCTGACCGGGCTGCACACGCGTGGCAGCTGCCAGCAACACCGGGTCAATCGCAGCGCGGTACCCATGTTTCGGTTGGCGCAATTTTACGCGCCCCCCCAACAGCGTATCATCTGTGACTTCAATGTTCATTTGCAGCACTCAGGCTCATCTTCTCTACTTCGGCTCAACTTCGTCAGGGCACACTTCAATCATAATCGTGCGGGCCCGGCGGTAATCATCTTCATGCACGAACAGGCGGCGCGGGAATTCATCCAAGCCAGCCCACGCGTCGGCAATCGGCCCATCAAACTCGAACACTTCAATCTCCTCGCCCATCAATGCCGCCTTTAAGGCTGAGATGGCGATAATATTTGGGGTGCGGATAAGTTCTTTCATGGCTCACTCTATATAGTGCGGCTCACAGTGACGCCCGGACAACGGTTAGACAAGTCAATCTCCCGTTGAAATTATGACATAAATCAGGGACTTACCGTGCTTGCGCCAAGCGTCTATGACTCCTAATGTGCCGCTTCTTAGCGCCTTTTTCCGATGTTTGACGAGGATCGACCGTGGCCACAGTTGTTGCATTGGACGCCCAGCGCCGGGCCAAATCCAAAGCCCTGGACGCTCTGACCGCTCTGGTGGAGGACGACTTGAAAGCCGTCAACCGCACGATCGTCGAGCGCATGCACAGCCCTGTCGCGCTCATTCCTCAACTCGCGGGCCACATTGTGGCGGCGGGCGGCAAGCGCCTGCGCCCGGTCCTGACCTTGGCCGCCTCGAGACTGTGCGGCTACACAGGCGACCGCCACGTTAAACTGGCCACCACTGTTGAATTCATTCACACAGCCACACTGCTGCATGACGATGTCGTGGATGAAAGCGATCTGCGCCGCGGTCAATCCAGCGCCAACGCCATTTGGGGCAATCAATCCAGCGTGCTGGTGGGTGACTTCTTATTCAGCCGCGCTTTTGAGTTGATGGTTGAAGATGGCAATTTGAAAGTCTTACAAATTCTCAGCCATGCATCGGCCGTGATTGCCGAAGGCGAAGTGCATCAGCTGATCACCACCAACGACACGGAAACCAGCGAAGCGCAATATCTGGAAGTCATCAACGGGAAGACAGCCGAACTGTTTGCTGCGGCCGCGCGCATTGGCGCGGTTGTCGCGGACCGCCCGCTTGTTGAAGAAGAAGCGTTGCGTGTTTACGGCCAGAACTTAGGCATCGCCTTCCAGTTGATCGACGACGTGCTGGATTACTCAGCGCGCCAAAGCGAACTGGGCAAAACTATTGGTGATGATTTCCGCGAAGGTAAAATCACCCTTCCGGTGATCTTGGCGTTCCGCCGTGGCAGCGATGAAGAGCGCGCCTTCTGGAAGCGCACGCTGGCAGACCTTGACCAAAAAGAGGGCGACCTCGCCCACGCTATGGAACTGATGAAAGCCCATAATAGCCTCAGCGACACCGTCTCGCGTGCGCGCCATTACGGCTCAATTGCCCGCGATGCTTTAGGCATTTTTCCCGACAGCGCCATTAAAACCGCGCTTTTGGACGTGATCGACTTCTGTATCGAACGCGCTTACTAGGCCAAAGGCCCGGCAACACCGCAGTTTTCCTGGGTTTTGGCCTATCTTCAGCACGCTTGTCGGGCTCGAAGTCAGGCGCTATAAGCTGCCCTTCCCGAGTCAGGGGTGCATTAAAATTCCCTGACAAAACAGACCTATGACGGAGCGTGGCTCAGCCTGGTAGAGCACTGCGTTCGGGACGCAGGGGTCGGAGGTTCAAATCCTCTCGCTCCGACCAATTACGGCCCTTGGGATTCGTCTCAAGGGCCGTTTTGTTTTCGCCTCATAAGGCACCGCGTCTCGCGCGTGGTGCAACAAACAGGCGAAGAGTTCCACAACAAACGAAAATCCTTTCGCGGAACATCACAAGAGATGCGCCGTTAGATCGCCATACAACCCGCTTGCTATGCGTCAACACGCATCGTTGCAGCAGGGTCATTGATTTTTGTTTGGAGAATTCAAATGCCATCTCAATCTTTGCGCACGAAATCTTTACGTAGCGTATCCGCGTTTCTAGCGACATTAACATTGGCCGGCGCCATGGCGATGCCCGCCACGGCGAATGAAGCAGACGCGCGCACAGCCCTGGCCCGCGCTGAAGCCAAAGTTGAAGTGGTTGCGCGCTCGGGCGTGCCACCGTCAACCCAAAGCAATGCCTTTGCAATTGCACAGCAAAAAATTGATGCTGCCAAAGACGCCTTCCGCCGCGACAAAAACCGCTTCGCTGAATACTACGCCATGGAAGCTGAAGTGTGGGCGGAAGTGGCGGCCAGCAACAATGAACTCACCGGCTTAGAGCGCACCCGCGCCGAATTGGCCCGCGCGGTCGATATCCTGGCCGTTGAAATCAATAAGTAAGAAGGACCGCAACTATGTCAGCTTCACGCAAACTCACTCTTCTGCCTGTGACAATGAGCGCGGCCCTTGCTTTGGCTGTTGCATCGTGCGCTTCAGGCCCCCGCGAGAACCCCGAAATCGTGCGCCTCGAAACGCAGGTGCGCAGCGCTTACAATGACCAATTCATTTCCGAGTTTGGCCGCGCTGATTTGCAATTGGCCGAACAACAATTGGATATGGCCCGCGTTGCGTGGTCGAAAAAACGCGCACCTGAATTAGACCACCACTTGGAAATGACCACCGGCTTCTTGGAGTTAGCTGCGGTGCGCGGCGGCCAAGGCCGCACGAAGGCCGAAATCAGCAACTTACGCGCCCGCCAAGATGAACTGCGCATTGCCGCCCGCGACCGCGATGTGCGTTACGCCCAAAATCAAGCCTCCACAGCCACGCAAGCGGCTCAAAATGCTGAGTTAGCTGCTCAGAATGCGCAAGCCCAAGTGGCTGCGGCAAACCAGCAAATGGCGGCACTTCAACAACAGCTCAAAGAGTTTGAGTTCCAAGTGACTGCGATGGGCGGCTCGATGACCTTGCGCGATGTGATGTTTGAAGTGGACTCAGCCCAGTTACGAGCAGGTGCCGAGCAACGCTTGCAGCCGTTGGTGAACTATCTGTCGGCCATGCCCAACACCACGATCCGCATTGAAGGCCACACCGATTCAACCGGCGGCGAAGAGTACAACAACCGCTTGTCCCGTGAGCGTGCGCAATCGGTCGCCAGCGCGCTGGTCGCCCAGGGCATTTCGGGCAACCGCATTCAGACCGTGGGTTACGGCTTCTCGAAGCCGATTGCCTCGAATAACACCGTGTCGGGTCGTGAGCAAAACCGCCGCGTTGAAATTATTATCATGAACAATCAGTCGTAAGGCCTATCCGCCTTCATAAAGGGCAGGAGCGCTGATCGCGCTCCTGCCTTTTTATTTCGCCCTCAAATACCCGTGAGCGTGAACCGAATACCGAACACCCCCGCTAGTTCTGCGGCATCCCACGACCGATATACTGTAAGAGAGAAACAGCGGTTTAAAATGGTGCGGGTTATATCATGCGTATCTTTGGGGTTTTTGTTGCAGCGGCGATCAGTGCTTTAAGCGCACAAAGCCACGCTGCCGAGAAAACATTGCGCGTGACGCTTGAAGCTCTGCCGCTATCGCAAGCCAACCCACACCGAACATCACTTTCCCCCACCATTTATTCCATCGCGGCTATTTTTGATGGCCTGACGCGCCTGGATGCACAGGGCAAACTGGTTCCGGCCTTGGCCGAACGATGGGAACAGATTGATCCCCTGACATGGCGGTTTTATCTGCGCCCCGGTGTAAAATTTTCCAACGGCGCGCCGCTGACGGCTGAAGCCTTTGTTGTGGGCGTGAATTACCTCGCCTCCGACGAAGGCAATAAAGAAGGCCTAAAAACAGAGTTAGGCTTTCTAAAATTAGCACGCGCAGTAAATGACCTGACGGTTGATATCATCACCACGGAACCTGTCGCCTCATTCCCGCGCTATGCTTCAGCCATTACCGCCGCAGAACCTAACCAATGGCGCAAACTTGGCCGCGATGAATTTGGCCGCGCACCGATTGGCACAGGACCGTTCAAGGCTGACAACATTGGCACCGCGCGCTGGCAGCTATCGGCCTTTAAAGAATCGTGGCGCCCGCCGCAGGTGGACAAACTGGAACTGCTTGTGCTGCCAGAAACATCATCGCGCGTTCAAGCTTTGTCGTCCAATCGTGTCGATGTTGCGATGATTATTGGGCCAGATAACATTGAATCAGTTGAGAGCGCTGGGATGGTGGTGAAGAACTTCATCTCCGCCACCACATATGCAATCACACTGATGACGGAACGTGGTGGACCATTTGCCGACGTGCGTGTGCGCAAAGCCCTGAACATGGCGATTGATCGTAACCGCCTGACCACGCAACTGCTGGCGGGCCGCACGGTCGCGAGCGGTCAGCCTGCCACAAGATTGGTGTATGGTTATGACGCAAGCATTGAGCCGTTTCCATACGACCCGGACCAAGCTAAGAAATTGCTGGCTGAAGCAGGATACGCCAAGGGTTTCAGCTTCACCATGGAAGGCCCCACCAGTGCGATGGCCAGCGACACGCTGGTTTATCAGCAAGTGCAGTCTGATTTGCGTGCGGTCGGCGTAACTATGAACATCACCACCATTCCTTACCCGCTTTTCTTGGCGAGAAGCGTACGCACCGAATACACCGGCGAAGCCTTCCCGATCATGTGGACGTCATGGCCGACGTACGATGTGTTGCGGGCGATGCGCGCGCATTCGTGCTTAGGCAACGTACCGTGGTTCTGCGACCCAAAAATGACGCCGCTTTATAAAGAGGCCCTGGCTGGTAGCGATGAAGCCAAAGGTCTCGCGCTACGTCAGCAGATGGCCAAGATGTACCACGACCAAGCCGCTGGATTGCTGCTGTATGAATTGCCGATTTTTGTGGGGTTAAACCCGCGCGTCACTGGCTTTGATATGATCGGCTACCGGATTTTCTACGATCAGATCGGACTAAAATAACTGTACACAGAGTCGCAGCCCCGCGTCTCTGTTTTACAACGTTGCCGTGAGCCAGCCGTGTTTGCATCTGCGAACACGGCTTTATTTTGTAGTTGAATCAATGCCGTTCTCTTGGATGCGTTTCTGACTCGACAAGCTTCGCCTCGCGCCTATAGTTGAATTGAATTCAATTTTGGATTCGGGGGATGAATGGCCACACGTGGCGACCGCGCTGAACGCAGCCGCGCCACCCTGATCACGGCGGCAACTGCCGCATTGATCGCAGGGAACGGCGATTTTGAGTTGCAGGATATCGCACGTCGCGCCCGCGTTTCCGTGGGGTTGGCTTATCACCGCTTCGGCTCTAAATCCGGGTTGATTGCTGCTGTCGTCGAACACTTCTACGACCAACTGGAAACAGCCATCGACCTGAGCGATTTTCACGAGCAAGACTGGGCTGTGCGCGAACGCGAGCGCCTTTCACGGCTTGTCGATTTTCTGTACAGCCACAAGCTGACAGAAGTGATCATCTCGAAGCTTGCGCGCGACCCGGAAGTGGCTGCCGTTGAAGCCAAACGCTGGAATGACCTGACGGCCATCAGTGCCCGCAACATCATCAAAAGCCAAGAGCGCGGCCAAGTGCCGCGCATTCATAACGCCAACATCTTATCAGCCATGATCAGTGGTGCCGTGCGCCACGGCATTACCGAGGCGCTGTCATCAAAGCCCCGTCCGTCCAAGACCGAACTGACACAAAGCTTTTGGACCTTCATTACACGCGGCATGCAACTGGATGCCAAGGCCGCGCAAGTTATTCCCTTAAAACGCAGCAGCAGAAAGTAGGAGCGCCTCACATGCCTTCACCAAAAAACGTTGTCATCGTTGGAGCAGGTGTTGGGGGGATGTGTGCCGGGGCGCTGCTGGCGAAAAATGGTTACAGCGTCACTGTGGTTGATCGCATCGACAAAGTGGGTGGCCGCACACGTACCCAAGACGTAGGTGGCTACGGTGTGCCACGTGGCGCAGTCTCGTTTCAGATGCACGGCATTTTGCCGACCATCTGCAAAGAAGTTGGCGCTGAATTTGACATCAGACCCGTCAACGAAATGTGGTTCTGGATCAAAGGCAACGACGAGTTCGTGCAATTGCCGGCCAAAAGCGGCATCGGCAAAATGATCGAAATGTTCATGAAAGTGCACGGCGGCGGCGGTGGCGCCAAAGCCATGGCCCAAGTGGGCTTGCAGTTATCTATCGCGAAAATCGGTGCCGCTTTCAAAGATCCCGGTGCAGCGGCTGTTGGTGATGATGGCCCGACGTTCCGCCAGTGGATTGAGCAATACACAGACAACAAAGATTTAATCGCGCTGTTTCACACGATCACCTCAGCGGTCTCGGCCGTGAATGACTTTGAATATCCCGCTCGCCACTGGTTTGCGCACTTTGCCGCAGCCGATGCCCGCATGGATAAATACGCGTTGCTACCAGGCGGTATGATGGCGGTCAGCCAAGCGTTGGGCAAAACCATTGAAGCGCGTGGCGGCAAAGTTTTACTCAATACACCTGTGCTGAAAATTGAAAGTGCGGGCGGCAAGGCCACGGGCGTGACCGTGCAGATCAACGGTGAGACCAAAACACTTCCTGCCGATATCGTCATCAGCAATGCAGGCCCGACCCTCACCATGTCGTTAGCCGGCGAAGACGCCCTCGACAGCAAATATGTAGAGATGGTGAAAAGCCGCATCCGTCCGACACCCATTGTCGCAACGTACGTTGTCTCCGATGAACCGTTGTTCGAGCCGCGCTCGGCGCTATTGGCTGCGGGTCTGCGCCGCATCGTGACCGGCGTACCACTCACCAACATCTGCCCCGAATGGGCGCCAGACGGCAAACACCTGATGTCGTTCTATGGCACCCCTGCGAGCTGCTTGAAGCCGATGGACAAGGACGACGAGCGCCAAGCCAACATGGCCGACGTGTTGGATCTGTTCCCGGACTTCGAGAAAAAGGGCGGCAAGTTCTTAGACGTACAGCTGCGCGATATTGGAGATGCTGACGTCGTGGCGCGCTCGTGGCCAGGCTATAACGTGCCCGTCCACACATCGATGCCTAACCTGTTTAACGTCGGCGATGCCTGCGGCCCTGCAGGATTTATCGCCACACCTGCCGCCGCCATGAGTGCGCGCCTGGCGACAGACCACATTTTTGCAAACATCAAGAATTAGATGAGAGGAGAACACCATGGGTAAAGCTTTAGACGCTGTACAACGCTATATCGACTCCATGAAAGCGAAAGACCTGGAAGCAACGTTGAATTGCTTCACGGATGACTGCATTTATCACCTGCATGTCGGCACGCGGCCCTTCGTGGGCAAAGAACATATGCGCAAGCGCATCAACATGCTGTGGCCGCATCAAGTCGCCAGTCGCTGGCGTATCGTCAATTACCTCGAAGATAACGATAAGATTATTTTCGAAGGTATTGATGAATACGATCAACCCGATGGCGTCACAGTGCGCATGCCGTACATGGGCATCTATCAGATCAAAGACGGCAAGATTTGGCGCGGGCGCGATTACTTCGATATGCCAGGCTACCTGGGCATGACCAAAGGCGAGAAGAACGAATATCTGCTGAACGTATCCGACACGATGCACGAAAAGCCCTAACCGGAGGCGAAAGCGGTGATCCTTCACGATGCAGCCACCATCGCGCACTACACGCGCGATGGCTGGTGGGGCCAAGTGACAATCGAGGATATGTTTCAGGCCTGCCTGAAAGCAGCGCCTAAGCAAGTAGCATTGATTGACGCGCCCAACCGCGCATCATTTACATTTGGCACACCGCAAACACTGACCTTTGCCGACATTGACAAAGCCACCGACAACCTTGCCGCACTTTTCCTGCAACATGGCGTACGTAAGGACTCCATTGTTCTGATACAGCTGCCTAATATTGTCGAAATCGTAATTGCGTTCTTGGCTTGTGCGCGGCTGGGGGCGATCTCATCGCCCATTATGCTCGCTTACGGTGAACGTGATGTCCGCCGCATCATCAATCATCTACGTCCAACATGCATGCTCACGCTCGGGACATTCAAGGGGCAATCGCCGGGCGGCATTGCAAAGCGCATTTGCAACGAGACGGCAGGCTTAAACACAACAGTGATTACGCTCGGCGACAGCAATGGCGGCAGCCCAACTCATATCCATGACATGGTGAACTTGGCGCTCGATTTGGGACACTTGCGCACCTATCTCGCTGACTTAAAAGTCGATGCCAACGACACCCTGACGATGCATTGGACATCGGGCACCACGGGCGACCCGAAATGCGTGCCGCGCAGCACCAACAATTGGCATGCAACTGGTACCTGCTGCACTGATGCGGGCGGACTTCAACACGGCGACAAAATATTGGCGCCGATGCAGATGGTGCATACCGCAGGTTACAGCGGCATTTTTATGCCCTGGCTGGAAACCCAAGGCACAATCGTGCTGCATCACCCGTTCGATATGAAAATTTATCTTGAGCAATTGGAAACGCTGAAGATCAACCACACGGTCGCAGCACCCGCCATGCTGAATGCGCTTCTGCGTGATAACATTCTGGATAACCACGACGTCTCATCGATCCGCAGTATTTTGTGTGGCTCGGCGCCGCTTGATAGCTGGATGATTGACGGCTTTAAAAAACGCTACGGTATTGAAATCATCAATGCGTTCGGATCGACCGAAGGCTTAACGATGCTGTCGAGCCCGTCGATTACAACAGATCCGCATCGCCGTGCGCGCTATTTTCCGCGCTTTCGCGGCACCGCCAACCGCCCATCTACAGGCGCCTCATGGGGCGTGCGCATTGCAGCATCGGTGGAAACAAAACTGCTGGACCTTGAAACAGGCGCTGAAATTAGTGCGCCCCACACGCCCGGTGAATATGCGTTCCGCAGTTCAGCACTGTTTCCGGGGTACTGGACGGCTGAGGGCACACTTGATCGCTCGGATTTTGATGCCGAAGGATTCTTCCGCACCGGCGAGATCTTTGAAATCGCGGGCGATGGTGATGATGCAGACTACTATCACTACATTGATCGCCTCAAAGACGTAATCAATCGCGGCGGTGTTAAAATACCCGTTGGTGAGTTGGAATCGGCCATACAGTCCCTTCCTCATGTCCGAGAAGCCGCCGCCGTCGGGTACCCAGATGAGAAGTTGGGCGAGCGCATCTGTGCCGCCATTGTAGTTACACCTGGCGAACCCCTCACTTTGCAACAACTCAATGCAGGCCTGACAGCATTGGGGCTGGCTAAATTTATGCTCCCTGAGCGCTTGGAAATTGTCGCCGCCTTACCACGCAACACCACAGGCAAAATTCTTAAACGTGAGTTGGTTGGCAGCTTGCTGGATGAGGCTCCAAACAAAACAAATAAACAGCCCCCGATTTTTTGATCGGGGCCTGTCCCAACGCGCAGATAAATAGTTTACGATGGCCCAGGAAGTCCCGCGTATGAACGGATAAAATAGCGTTGCGCAGTAGCCTGCGCAAAAACATAATTATAAGCTTTAACCGGGACTCCACTCGTCGTTTTCTCTAACAACCCAGTACGCCAGACATTCCCATACCCTCCCCACAGCTGGGAGGGACCAAAATACTGAATAGTATAATAGGTCCAATCGATCGTACTGTTAATGATCGAACTATTGCAATTTTCATATACGCTTGAACTACCGTTGACGATTTGACCTGCCTGAAGCGTCTGTGCGATTTTTGGAAAAATGGGGTATGAACATTTCCGATCTGGTTAATTGCCTCACCTAAAATATGTGAAGTTAGCTACGTTGGAATTTGTGATAGTGGTTCGAACATCATCCAGCCAATTCCCATTACTAGAGATCTCTTTATGGATTGGGCCGGGACCCAGACGATAATCGCAGTAGGTCAATGTGACAGAGATAGATTGAGGGTTGCCACATAGGTCTTTGCTCAGCTCAGCGTGAGATGTTCCTTCTAATGTATTAATCAACTGCTCCGATACCCCAACAATTAGGTCTCATTTTGCAGGGCCAGTATTTTGTTTTTTCCTCAACCTTCTTGATGAATGCTTGATCTACATTTTCTTCTTATGTTAACCAGCAGTATCAGCGGCAGATTAATTCAATCCTGATTGTTTTTGATAAAATTACCTCAAAGATAAACAGTGCCCCCCTATCGCTGCCAAGCTCAAAGGCAATGGGGATAGATGTTCCACTCCGAGCAATTTAAAGGCTATGCTTCAAAATGCTCGTCCCAAAAATATTTCAATCAAAGATTGATTTGATGGATCATCGCAGACTACCGATTCTTATCGTCTGCGGCTGGTGCGGACTGCTCATTTTGCTTGTATGGCACGTTGCTTCCGGTGCCGGCGAACCGCCGGTTTGGGACTCAATGAGCTACTTTCAAAAGGCGCAAGGCTTCTGGGAAGCATTCGCTCGCGATGGATATTTCAACCCTTTTGAAATTCAACCAACCACGCGACCACCTGGAACAATCTTAGTAACCTATCCGTTCGGATTTAATCCGGACTTTCGTGGATTTTACTTCCGCACGGTTGCCATTCCACTTGCATTGTTAGCCGTAGCCGCTGTCATTGCATTTGACCTAAAGGATCAACCTGCGCCTAGCCATTGGATGCGCGCCTCTTTGGCATTAACGGTCGTCGGCCTTCCGTTGCTCTATCATTTCCAAATCAATGACACATCCATAAATGTAGATACCTGGGGCCGCGTTGACGGATTCCTCACGGCACTAGCCGCTGTCGCCACCGCAAGTATCATGCGCAGCGTTTCACGATCATCAATTATATGGGCAGTCTTCGGTGCATTGACCGCCGCACTATGCTTCACGGTTAAGCCATCGGGGCTCATCATCATGGCACTTGTTGGGGTGATCTGGCTTGGCCTCTTATTTGAACGCGCTGGATGGCGCCTACAGCCTCTGCACAACAATCCTGTAACACGCAGATACGTCGCTTGCAGCTTTTTCGCGGCGATAGCAATTTATGCGGTAACAATCATTGCCGCATATACATCGGCCTACTTTTCATCAGAGAATCTAGCGTATGGAAGGCAGGCAATCAACATCATGAAATCAGAGCTACCTACGTGGGTTGGTCTGAACACGTTGATCAAAATGGTATACGCCAGCGTCGGCGTGCTAATCCCCGCGGTCATTTTTTCTGGGATTTTCATATGCGCGCAAAAGCGATCTTTTTTAGGTCACCTCGTCGCCACTCTCACTTGTCTCTTTGGTGGCGTATGGTTTGTTCTATACACAAACGGAACGACTGAGGTTCGCTACATTGTTCCCTTTCTTGTTATGGCATTCCTTATTTCCGGCAACGTCCTTCTTCGCGTTGCAATAGGATGGCCCAGACTTTGGCGAGCGACGTTTCTACTTTTTCCTACGTTCCTCTTAACAATGACAACAATCTTACTCGCGGCAGACGAACCCGCATTTAAGTATCAAGAGCTTGCTGGCATAAGCATTACCGGAAATGCCTATAAATCAGAGCGAGCGCAAATGAGCGCTCTTCTAAGTGAAATTCGCGCAGAAAACTCATCGCGGAAGAAAATCTATCTGTCGAATGTCAGTTCGCCATTTCGTAATATGATCGCGACGGCGCAGTATGAATCAACGATTAATAAAGACGCACCAAGCGTTATCTTATCAGGTCCGATTGATTGGCAGCGCCCACACGGATTTCAAATTGACGAGATTTTAGGATCAGACTTTTTTATTTTTGAACCGATCACGGATGCATCCGAGCGCGATAGAATCCTGGCACGCCGGCAGGTGTTAGATTTTTCTGCAGAAACCCTTCTATTGTCAGCC
Organism: Rhodospirillaceae bacterium; assembly: GCA_965229355.1. Taxonomy (GTDB): domain Bacteria; phylum Pseudomonadota; class Alphaproteobacteria; order Rhodospirillales; family Rhodospirillaceae. The sequence continues at coordinate 228,060 of OZ245869.1, forward strand.
TGGGCGACAACACTCAATGAATCAAATGGCGTTAAGATTCAATCAGAGACGCAATTACGAATACTGAAGATCATCGACCGGGCGGCGCTCGAAAAAGCCTTCCTTGATCTGGTCCAACGCCACGATTGGCCGGCCTCTTTTCTTCAAAACAATCAGCGCCGCTGGTGGTCGCTGAACGAGCTTCAGGCACATCTCGGTCAATCAGGTGCAGCCCTTCTGAACGCCGCCTATAGGCCGTCTACACCAAATGGACCATCATTGACCGTACGCGGCGCCACATCGGGCTTTAAGGGAACGATGTTCGATGTCGATATCTGGGTTGAAGGTAACGCCCCGCAAACATGGGTGCTGTTCGCACACATCATCAACCAGAACGGCGAAATTCTAAGAAACGCGCAAGCAAACATAGCGAATGCTGAGGCCCAAAGCAGTGATAGCCCCATCCGGCGTTACACGCTGACTTATCCCGATATACCGCCTCAAGCGACATCACTTGCGGTTGGGTTCTTCTTGCCCAAAGACAATGATATCGAGTTCTTACTCACGACATTTGATCATGTAGATTGGGATGGTCGGCGTCTTATTTTGCCCCTGAATAAAGGCGAGTCCGCAAACTAGATTACGCAGCTTGGTCTTCTGTTTGGGGCTGGCGTTCGCTGTCGATGCCAATAAAGTTACCATTTTCTGGGGCGATGGAAGCCCCCACCGCAACATCCGAAAGTTTGAAATCCTTCGACGCGCCGGATTGAGAGCGAACACGAAGCGTAAGCGCGTTGCGATCAAACGACGCCGTTAATCGCACCGCAAACCCCAACAACGCAGAGCCTACATTCACGCCACCGCGCGACAAACCATCCCGCACATCTGGACGGGGCATGAATTGAGTCGTTTCAGAAACAATTGCGCCGCCGCTCAACACTTGAATCAAAGCCGGCGGTGATTGGCCAACAACAGTCCACCCCGTGATAAAGCCAAGCTTGCGGGTATCCTCAAGCGGCACAAACACGCGCGCGCCCTGATTGGCACGCACAAGCGCCTTGGCGTACAAAGTTAGAATTTCGTCGACATATTCGACGGATGATTTCGGACGCTTGCAGTTGACGCTCAGGCTTTCCAGCAAAGCTGGCTCATCGATGAAGCGACGAAGTTGCGAGGCCAAGGCCTCGACATCGCCTGGCTTGAAGACAAGGCCATTCCAGCCTTCTTTCACAACCTCTACAAGCCCTGAGAAATTAGACGCAACAACAGGGCGCTTTGCAGCAAGTGCTGAATAAACCACTAAGGGCGTATTCTCGTACCATAGCGAGGGTACAACCAACACATCGAGCCCCTTCATCACTGTCGCAACTTGGGCGTTGGGGAACGTGCCGCAAAATTCAATATTCGGCACATCGCCTGCTAACATTTTAAGGCGCGTAAAGTAATCTGGGAAATCAGAAGGATTGCCGTAGATTTTCAGTTGGGCTTGTGCAGGATCGAGCTTGCGGAACGCCTCAATCAACACATGGCATCCTTTGTGATGCGCCAGCGTGCCCACAAAGCCAATCGTCACCCGTTCACTATCTTCACGGCGCGTGGGGTGCACGTCGCCCGCAGCGATATCAATACCGTAGGCTGACTCCGTAATCAGATCGGCATTCACGCCATTTCCCGTCAAAACATTTGTCATCAAACGGGTTGGGGAAATGATGCCATTCAGCCAATTGAGGCGACTGATATTAAAGGGCCGACGCTTGGCCATAGCGGCCACTTCGATACTCAGCGGATACCCAGGCAGATAACCCTTTGCGGTCGCACCCGCGATAGCATCAACCGCAAACGTCGGCGCAAGCTGGCTCACCCTCTTTACCGCAGGCCCGCGCGTCAGTTCGGCAACGTGCTTAATGCAATTCCCGCCGAACTTAGACGGACCAGCGCAAACGCTGCCATCGCGCAATAGCAGCTGACTGGTCGGGCAGACCGACCAAAAATCCGTCGGCGTGTAGTAAGCCGGAATGCCTGCAGTTACGGTCGCATCAATAAGACCAACGCCTAAACGGCTGAGGTGGAAGAAGTGAACAACATCAGGCTGCACATCCCGCAAAAGACGGGTGAAATAGCGCGCCGTTAAATGGCTATCGTATTCAACTTCAGTAACAGACGATTGCCCGCCCATAGGAATATAGGCGTGGTGAAAACGAAACACATGAATGCCATCGATGTCGTATTCATCGAAGCGTTCTTCTTCCGGCATGTGCGTGCGCGCAGGAAAACCTGTGAAAACATAGACGTCATGTCCGCGACGCTTCAGTTCTTTCGCCACACTGAATGTCAAAACCTCAGTGCCTGAGAAGTATTCGGGAAAGAACTGATGGACCGTCAGAAGCACCTTTAGGCTTTTGCCAGATTGCATTGCCTAAACGCCCTTCACTTTATTTTCATGTCCACGCTTTTCATCGCGCGCGCCAAGATATTGCCCTGCCACTTGCATTGCATTCAGTGCGGGGATTTTGAGCAGCAATCGGATTTTCTCAGACCATGAGCCCTTCACGCGCAGCACGAAGGCCATATCTGCCATTGTCGTATGTAGCCACGCGCGCGGGATACGCATGCGCGAATAGACCAAATGCAGTCCGAACTGAGCATAAAGTTTGCGGTGACAGACATAGGTCCGTTTGTATTCATAAGCGAGCGGCCGGTCATGTGAATGAACAACAGCGGCTTCCGGCTCGTACACGATCTTATGGCCCGCTTTCAATACGCGCTCGGCCCAATCGATATCTTCACCAAAGTTAATGCGGCCAAATTTCTGGCTTTCCCACACAGACTTGCGAATGACGGAGCAAACGTTATCGAAATTACAAAACACATACTTATCCATGGGCGCGAATGCATCGTAATGCGCAGGCGAGGCCAAACTGCGCACTTCGCGCAAGTCACGGCCCGTTAACCACGCATTGAGGTTACGTTTTGTGATGTAATCAGCGTCAGCTTGAGGAATCTGCTTCGCATATCCGCCAGCCACCGCTGCGTCATCAAGCACAGCAATCAGGCGCTCTAACACATCCTGATGCGCTGGGATTGCATCCTGCACGGTCAAGACAATGCGTTCGCAGTTTGCTGCCGCGATGGCCTGATCACGCGTACCGCCATGATTAAATTCGGCGGGCGGGATGGAAATAACTTTGGCGCCAGCGGCTTTGGCAACTTCAATCGTGTCATCCGTCGAACCGGAATCGATGATAATGAATTCAACTTGAGGCCAGATCGTTTGGCGCTGCAAGCCAGCGACGACGCGCTTAAACAAGTCCCCACCATTCTTGGTTGGGATCAGAAGTGAGCAGAGGAACGGTGATGTTGAAGCCGCGATGGTTGGCGGCCGCTTCAATAACATTTCAACGGAGTAGCGCGTATCATCGTCTTGCTGTTGAAAATCAATCCGGTCTGCACGGTGGAAAATCTTGCGCGCAGCGCTCAGAAGACGCTGCTTTACGACGCTGCCCATTTTAAGTAGCAAAAAGCGCGGGCTTTTCAGCTCAGCTTCACGCAGAGCGATCAGATTATTTTGGGCGAGCCAAAGATGGTGATAGGCCTCGCGCACATGCGCGATTTCAGTCACTACACCGTCACGCTCTTTAATGACAGCATCACGCTCTTGAATGACACCATCACGCTCTAACGTCATCAAACGATAAGCATCCGCCGCTGCATCACGCGCCATGATCGCCAGATTGCGTTCATGAAGCGCCGCTTCATGGGCCATCACGGCCAGGTTTTTCTCGTGGGCGATAACCTCACGTTCTTGCACCAAAACTTCTCGTTCTTGCAGCAACAAATTCTTGTCGTGCGCGATAACCTCGCGTTCTTGCACCAGCAAATTCTTGTCGTGCAATACGTCATTCAGCGCGGCAATTCCGGTTTTATAACCTGCAGCTTTTAGGCGCTTATCGTACTCATTAGCCAACTCAGATTTGAGATACGCTGCCAGCCGCGTTTTATGCAGCTCGTTCTGACGGCGCATATAGTCTGCGATAAAGTCAATGTCGCCATCAAAAATGATTTGCGATGGCACGTCAGGGACTATCGCAGCTTTTGTGCAAATCCCGATAAACGCCAGCGGCTCGTTTGATGAAAAATCTGTCGAGAAAGACGGCTTCAGCGCCTCATCATCGCCGGCTTTATCTAACGTCACTCCGGTGCGAACATACTGCCGCAGAACTTGAATTGTTGGAAAATGAGGCGCCAACAGTTCGCGCAACTCTGGCTCATTCATTTCTCGAATGTGATACGGGTTCTCGCCGTACTGCTTGGTCGTTTCCGGGTTGGGCGTTGAAATCAATAAAACGCCGTCATCCTTCAACAATCGGGCAAAGCTGCTGATCACTGCTTTTTGCGTCTCATGATCGACGTGCTCGATCATTTCAAAGCATGTCACAACATCAAACGACTTTGCGGGCAACGTGGCCCCAAGATCATCGCGGCGAATATATGTCAGCGCGGGCTTACGGTGCGTTTTTGTCGCCCATGTAATGGCCGCCGCATCAATATCGAGCCCCGTCACAGAGGCCGCGCGCGAGGCCATCATGGCGGATCCGTAACCAGTGCCGCAGCCGAAATCGAGCACGTTCTTTCCAGCCACTAATTCCAACGCCATGTTGTAACGCGGAATATGTTCGTACTCAGCGATTTTAGACCACGTACCAGGAACGTAGCGCTCTCGCATGAACTCGGTAAAGTCGCTGCCGTTGGCACTGACCATCAAGCCAGCATGGTTCGGTAAATCGGATTTGCCTTGGGCCGCAGCGTTTGGCGACATGCCCTCGGCTACAATGTTAGTGAAGTGCAAACGTTGCAGCAAATAGGTCAACGACGCCGCATTGTAGAACACAAGGTGCGACGGCGGATGGCGGTAGGGCCACGCAGCCGGGTTTTCAGTCGCTTCTTTAGAAGCAGCATTGGGTGTGGAAATCACAACCCGGGTTTTCGCGGTAATCGCGCCAATCGAGAATAGGCTGTAGAATAACTTATAAGGCGACGGCAGATGCTCAATCGTATCGAGGATCAAAACCAGATCGAACTCGTGCGGAATGAGATCTTCGACATTTTCGACAATGTAGGCAGCACTCCCTAACCGCTCTTGCGCGATTTTGCGGGCGTGGTCGGAGACTTCCACACCAAAGCATTGCCAGCCGCGCTGAGCGGCTAATGCAAGGTGCGTGCCGTAACCACAGCCGACATCAAGAACCGAAAGGCCCTCGCCTTTGCCAAAACTGTCGATGATGGAGGTGACGTACCCAACCGACCAATCGGTCTGCTCATCATAATTTTTGTACCCACCATGCTCACCGCCTTCGAACCAGTCTTTGCGGTCATAGTAGGCTTTCAGTTCTTCTGCCGTCGGCATTGGGGCCGCATGTTCCGCGCCGCACGAAGCACAGGCCCAAACATCAAATTCATCAACTTTGCATAGAAAGCTGAGTTGCGAGGCATCGCCACATACGGGGCAAAGCGAAGGCGCGCTCACGTTGGGCGTTGCAGCAGAAGATGGCAGTTTGTTCACAAACGTCTCTTTAATGTCGGTCGGATCGTGCAAAGCCAGAGCGGCCCAGGGGATATGGCACCTGTTACAAAGCCTTTGTACCTGCCCCACCCCCTTGCGCAAGTGGCTTTATAATAAGGTATTTTCCCCTTTTTGCTGGGAAAATTGGCCATTTTATGGCCCGGCATTTTCCTGGGGCCGAGAGGTATCTACCACATCTATCCTCAGCGTGGGCGCGTATCATCTCTAAGCAGTTGTGCGCAGGACTTACCATAAGGCCTGACGTATCCTTTGGCATCGCTTTTAGACGTTCAAGAAGGGGAGATAACCATGTCCGCCAACGTATTACCTAAAGCCGTTTTTGATGCTCCCGATAAAGCCAAGGGCCCGCCGCCGGGTGTTGGCGCTGGTGGCCCCCCGCCGGGCGTGCAGTTGGCTGGCAATGGCCGCCCGAACCCGACCCTGGCCATGAAATCAGGCATTGAAGGCCGCGAGAAAGAGTTCGGCGAAGCTGTCGGCGTGCTCTTGAAGACCTTCATGGACACGATGCCCTACGTGCACGAGTTCAACGACGCCGTGGTAAAATCCCACCTCTCGCATATTCAGTTCGCGAAGCGTCACAATCTTCTGAAAGAAATGATCGAGGACGATCAGAAGACCATGAGTCCGATGCTGGGCCGTGTGCGAAAAAGCATTGAACAAACCGGCAATAAAGAACTGGCCATGATCGCCATGTTCGAACGCACCAGCTGCTTCTATCAAATGGTGGCCACGTACCATTCTGAAGAAGGCAAACGCACTTGGAAGAGCCCGTTCGGTTTGGTGCTCGAGATGGGTGTGCGCATCGGTCAGTTCGACATGACCGAGCAAGAGATTCACGACATTTGGCTGAAGCCGCGCCTATACGGTTACGCTGAGCAGTTGGGCGTGAAAATCAAAATCACCGATAAGCTGGGTGATGACAAAATGATCACCTGCGAATTGGCAGATTAATTCTGCCCGACACGACGACCTGAAGAACGGCGGCTCACACCAGAGCCGCCGTTTTTATTTCGACTTCTTTTCGATGAGATGGAGGCGCACATCTTCAAAGACGGGCGCATATCCGCTGATACCGCGCGCAATGCCATCAAACTCAACGGCCTGCCACAACAAAATACCCGGTGGGTTTTCGCGCTCAATCTTTGCGACCTGCCGATAAAGTGCTTCGCGCTTGACAGGATTATTCTCAGCTTGTGCGGCCTTTAACGCTGGCACGACCAAGGGATCGCAATGGAAGGCCGCACGGCCTTGGGTTAACCCGCCACAGGTGCGGTGGCGGTAGTCCTGCAAAGCATCAAAACCACGCGCAAACATTGTGAACATGTCGACTGTAAGTTTGCCGAAGAACACATCCTGCATTTGGGTTTGTTGCGGACGAGACAACAGCTCCAATGTCACGCCGACCTTTTGCAAGTCAGCTGCAATCTGCTGGTAGTACAATGCATCACTAGCGCGCGTTCCTACAGCGACACCAACCTGCAATGACAAACCATCCTTGTGTCCTGCCGCCGCTAACAACGCGCGTGCTTTTTCGGGATCGTATGGGTACGGCGCTAAACTAGCGTCATATCCAAAGGCACCTGGAAAAGTAAGCTGTGCTGCCGGATCCGTAGAACCATCTAACACCTGATCGATGATTACTTGGCGATTAACCGCGAGGTTTAAAGCCAATCGCACACGCGGGTCTTTAAGTGGTGAATTTTGCACCGTCTCAGTATTGACGGCTAAAAATGAAACCGTTGGCGTCAGCCGCGTCACCAGCTTGGCCCCCACTTCCCGCAACGAGCCATCGTGCTCCGGTGACAAGCCCATCACGTAGTCGACCGCACCTGACACGAGCGCTTGAAGACGCGAGCTTTCCTCAGGGATTTCGCGGATTTCTAAGCCGCTGACTTTGGGCGCGCGCCATGAGTTCGGGTTCGCCGCCATGATCACGCGCCCCTCGGTCCAGGACTTCACGACGAAGGGCCCAGTACCGATGGGGTTGTCACGGAAGCCATCACTACCAAGATTTGTGAACGCATTGGGCGCAGGTACACGCCACGCCGTGGCATGAAGTGGAAACAATGGGTCGGCTTCGTTCAAGTGAACCCGCACAGTGAGGTCATCAACTTTTTCTGCGCGTTCGACTTGATAGAGCGCACTACCAATTGTTTCGGCGCGTCCCTTTTGCGTTGCCATATGCGTTGCAGACACAACCAGCGCATCCGCCGTCAGCGGTTCGCCATTGGAGAATGAAACGCTCTGACGCAGCGTAAAGACCCATGTCTTGGGGTTTTCAGCCTTCCATGTCACGGCCAACGCAGGCAGCACTTCGCCTTTCTCACCAATAGATGTCAGCGTGTCATAAACAGCTTGATGCGCCATAACAGAGGGCAACGTAATACCTTGGTACGGGTCACCACGGCGGAATGATAAAAAGCCCATCCCAATGCGAAGCACATCATCGGCTGCATAAGCCGGTACCGCGGCAAAAACGGCTACCGCGAAGCAAACAACACGAGAGATCATGAGCGGTTATTTCTTTTTGTGATTAATCGGCAAATCCAAAGCCGCAAGGTCGATCCGCTTGCCATTTTTGAACACCGCATGAATAGCTCTGAAATTCTTCACATCTTGCGACGGATCGGCATCGAGCAGCAAGAGATCGGCCAACTTACCAGGCTCGATGGAGCCCAATTCATTTTCTTTGGCCAAGTAAATTGCATTGTTCAATGTAGCAATTTTAATGCAATCGAACGCTGAAACACCGGCCTTATGTAAATACTCTAATTCCTGATGCACCGCCGGGCCAAAGGCGCGGTCTGTCCCCAACGCCAGCACGGCGCCCGCTTTGTATAAACGCTGAATATTATCGAGCGCATAGGGCATCATCAGTTTAAACATCGGCGACATGCCCGATGAGATATAGCGTTCACGTTCAGTGGTTTTCCCACGCTCGCGCTCTTCGGGTTCCATCACCGCCGCAAACAACGGATCATCAAAGAAGTACGGATCGTCTGCCACCCGCGCAATGTTATTGAAAACAGTGATGGTCGTGGAGATCGGGATTTTCTTGTCCGCGACTTTTTTAATGAAGGCATCATTGGCAAGACTACGCATCACCGGATGCGCCAAATCATCCACGCCTGAATCCACCGCTGTTTCCGCATCCCATTCAGCCGAAATGTGCACCGTCGTGCGCACACCGTTTGCATGGGCGTAGTCAACCACACGCTTGAACGCATCAGCCGAGAAAGACGGCACGGCTTTGTTAAAGAACAAACCTTGTCGATCCAGAATCAGCTTCAGCAGATCAGGGTTGCGCTTGAAGCGTTCATCTAACGCCTTTTTAGCTTCATCCCAATTACCAACTTTGATGGCCGAAGCGCCCGCCGCATAGCCACCTGGAACGCTGACAGTGCCGCCACCTGCAAAAATACGCGGGCTGACAATCTTGCCGCTGCGCTCGTCTGCACGCATGGCAAAAATGAAATCTGTATTATTCCCAGAATCATAAACAGTCGTGACACCGCTATAGAGATAGCCATGCAGAGCTTTAAGGCCCGTCGCTTTATCCATCGTCTGCACACGTTCGCCCGCTGAGACGGCACCAGACTGGCCGCCGGGCAAGTGGATGTGGCTATCAATAAGGCCTGGCGTGAGGAATTTTCCCGTACCGTCGATAACAGTTGCGCCGCGATGATTAAGGCGCTCACGGCTGACGGCGGCAATCTTATTGGCCTTCACAAGTACATCAGCATTGGGGATAGCGGGCGCACCTGTACCATCAAACACCGTGACGTTGCGAATCAGCAAGTCTTTAGAGACGGCGGGCGCCGCCCATAAAAGACCTAACGTCAGGACAGCAGAAACCAAACGACCGTGCATATGCAGTGCCTCCCCAGGTTTGGACAGCCAGCATATCCACAAACAAAGGTTAAAGCCCCGGATTACCTGAGGAGGCGTTTCCGCAGCGAACTTTAAATAAAACGACGCTTTACAAGTCCGTTGCCAGATAGAGGGACACATTGCGGGCTTGGTTCGCCTGGAACGTATGATCCCCGCCCACGCGGTAGCCGAATTTATTGGTAATGTTGTACCACTTCAGCCGCAACGTTGTGGGATTACCCTGAACCTCAAACGCATAACGCGCACCCAAGTCCATAACCCAACGGCTCGGCACATCAAGCCGGTTGCTCACGCTGGCCATGCGGCGTCCAATGTTTTGATAAAGCCCATCGACAGACAGACCTTTCACACCCGGAATTTTATAATCAAAACTTGCGCGAATCGTACGCCCGGTTTGGCCCACGGGCTTATCGCCAATCTCACCACGTTCAACAGGCTCGCCCGTGACACGCGGCTTCATGAAAACACCGCCAAACACTACAGTGAAATCTTTCAGCACTTCACCGGTCAACGACACCTCAAGTCCGCGATGTTGCACTTCACCGAGTTCGCGATAAAAACGCGTATTGTCGAACGCAAAGTACGGCTTACGCACATCAAACAATCCTGTCACCAGTTTGACATTACTTGGCAACGAAAACCGCGCACCCGCCTCAAGCTGGCGCGTTAAAATAGCCGGTAAAACCGCGAAGCGATTTGTCGCTTCGGCAGGCGCGCTGCCGCTTTCTTCAAGGCCTTTAGTATAGCCGCCATACACAGCGATATCTTTGGTCGCAAACCACGCCGCTGACGCATTCCACAACCAGGGCTTATCGTGGCTGATAGAGCGCACAAAAATGGGCCGCTGTTGCTCGTTGGTTTTGCGGTAATCGGTGCGCTGTATCCCCGCATTCAATTCGCCAACACCCGACCAAATACCTTGATAGCCGAGACCGACCGTTTTTTGTTTTACGGAATCCAAGTCGTGCGGACCATAATTGAACTTGGGCGGAGCTTCTTCGTCTTCAACAGCAATGTACCCGGGGCCTAAAGACACAACATCTGCACCGCCAAAACGTGAATTTACATCACGTCCACGCAAGGCCAGATGAAGCACGTGCTTGCGGCTGTTTTCATAGAAATTGTACGACGCACGAAGTTCACCGCTGGTCGAGGCATAACGCTCGTCTTGGCGCGCAATAATCAATCTATTGCCAAGGCCTACTGGGGTTACGCCGACAAGTAGCTCTGTAAAACCTTGATCACGCACGAAACGCGATTGGAACAAGCCCGACTGAAATTGCCATGCCCCAAAGCTGGTTTTCGCGACAACACCATGATTTTGCGAATAGCCTTTATTATCGGCCCACTCTTGGGAGTAGAACGACCGGCGCTCATGCCGTGGCGGCAAATAGTCGCCACCACTAATGATGAAGGGCGCAGATTCTTCGTTCCAGTATTCGACACGCCCAAAGAATGGAATGATTTCAACATCATCGCTTGGCGCCCAATGCAATGTTGTGCCAATCGAAGCAAAATCACCGTCGGAGCCATCGAAGTATTCTTCGTGACGGCGCGCGCCGCCGACAACCAAGCCAAGCTTGTCACCAATCAAGGGCCACTTCGTATCAATCTCAACGTAGGGACCACCGTAAACACCTGTACCAACAACGGCACTGACAATGCGTTTGTCACCAGCTTTGCGCAGCGTGTAATCGGCAATGCCTGTTGGGGCCGGAAACAGAAAACCTAGTGTCGTCAATCCAACGCGCACGCGTGAATTATCGACAATACGGTCGGTCAGTTCATCTTGCTGATCAAAATACAAACCTTCGATGCGCACGTTGCCAGCATCCACGGGCGAGAACCCGCGCGCCTCGTACGGATTGTAAAGGCCAACGCTTTCGTTGCCGATGCTACTGCCAAAAGCATCTTCTGCCGATGTCGTTGCATTCTCATCGGCGCGTTGCGCCAACGCCTCTAGTGGCGAAAAAAGAGCTGCAACAATAAAAACGCGAGCACGCAAGGCCCGCAGTGACAAACGTGAATGGATCAATTGAACCCTAAACCAACCTGCTGCTAGGCTGGCTTCCCCAGACGATGTAAAATTGACTTGAGACAAAATTACATAGACTGCAGAAAAACGAACGTTTCAACTTGTTCATGCAGAAATAAGGCAAACGCTATTTTGCCGCGAAAGCCTCTAAAATCTGCCGATATAAATTCGTCCTCAACGCTGAATCATCATGACAAATATTCTGCTGTATATTGCGACTGTGTTGAGTTGGGGCTTCAGCTGGTACGCAATTCAAATGCAGGTTGGCGTTGCTCCGCTGGAAGTTTCGGTCGCATATCGGTTTGGAATTGCAGCTTTCGTGCAATTCATATGGTGCGCCGCAACAGGCGTGTCGTTGAGATTAAGCGTGCTTCAGCACCTGCACTGCGCACGTCTGGGCCTGATGATTTTTGGGGCCAATCTTGTCCTAGTCTATTACGCAACAGCCGAGCTTCCGAGTGGCTTGGTCTCGGTGGTGTTTTCGCTGATCACGGTCATCAACATCATTAACGGGCGGATCTTTCTGAAGCGAAACAGCCCCGCGGTTGTGTGGGTGGCCGCCATGCTGGGCCTGGCTGGCATTGCCCTGGTTTTCAGTCCTGATGTCAGCGACCTCAGCTTGGGTTCCCGCGCACTGGTCGGCGCAGGGTTTGCTTTTGCCGGTGCTTATATCGCTTCCATGGGCAATATCTTTGCGCTCAAAGTTCAAGAAAGTGGACTGAGTGTCCTGCAAAGCAATTCGTGGGGCATGGCCTACGGGGCTTTGATCATTGCAGCCTTTGCCGCGCTGAAAGGCTCGTCTTTCGTTTTTGAGCCAACGGCCAATTACATTGCTGGGCTGGCGTATTTGGTGTTCGGGGCTTCTATTGCGGGCTTTGGCTTTTACCTGACATTAATTAGGCGCATTGGCCCCGAGCGCGCCGGATATACCGCTGTGATGTTTCCAGCCGTTGCCCTATTAGTTTCGGCTTGGCTGGAGGGTTTAAAAATTACCCCGGTGATGTTCGCCGGTGCGACCCTGATTCTATTTGGCAACGTGCTGGTTCTAGCCCCAAAAGGGGTCGTCAAACGATGGGTAACCCAGGCAGAATAGCCCATTAACCCATTGACGTTACGGCCCCTTGATCACATCTGTGGGGTTAAAAGGGAATGGGCCCAAACCCGTGCCCTGGAAAGGACGAATAAAACTAAAATGGCGCGTAATCCTTACGATGTTTTGGGCGTGAAAAAGACGGCCACAGACGCTGAGATTCAAAAAGCGTTTCGCGGACTGGCAAAAAAGCACCACCCCGATATGAACCCCGGCGATAAGAAGTCCGAGGAAAAATTCAAAGAGATCAACGCTGCCTACGATATCGTTGGCGACGACAAAAAACGTCCTCGTTTTGATCGTGGCGAAATTGACGCGTCGGGACAAGAAATACGTAATCCATTCGGCCAAGGCGGGTTTCGCGGTGGCCCTGGTGGCGGCGCAGGCTTTGGTGCCGGCCAGGGTGGTTTTGCCTTCGAAGATATGGGCGACATTTTCGACAACATTTTTGGCGGCAATGCGCGCCGTGGTCAGGGGGCTCCCCCACCGCGCCGTCCGACCAAGGGCGAGGATGATGTTTTCCAGTTAGAAGTCAGCTTCCTTGACGCCGTTAACGGTGCAAAGCGGCGCATCACACTGCCGAGCGGCAAAGCCCTCGACGTCAACATTCCGGCCGGCATTACCGACGGGCAAACCATTCGGTTGCGTGGACAAGGCGTCCCTAGCCCCAATGGTGGCCCAGCCGGCGACGTACTGATTGAGGTGAAGGTTGCCGAGCATGCACAGTTCAAGCGTCAAGGCCGCGACATCTACGTGGACTTACCCATCTCACTTAGCGAAGCAGTGTTAGGCGGCAAGGTTGAAGTGCCAACAACCAGCGGCTCTGTCAGCCTGACAATCCCGCGCGGTTCAAACACAGGTGGCACCTTGCGGCTGCGCGGAAAAGGATTACCCGCTACAAAAACCGAAGCGGCTGGCGATCAGTACATCAATTTGAAAGTTGTGCTGCCCAAAGAGCAGGACAGTGAATTGCAAAACCTGGTGGAAAGCTGGAGCGCCAAACACCCCTATAATCCACGGTCGTAAAGCCTCGAAACGGGCGTGTGTATATAGCTACGCGCCCCCTTTCCCATTGAAATTCCATCATTATTTATGTTTTTGCTCCGCCTTAAACAGGTCGCTGCAAGCACACGCGCGAATTGAACAAGCGTCTGATTCCATATACTTTTCGAGCTGTTAAGACCTTTAACGCAACGTACGGCAAACACAGCCGTTGATGCAAAAGGCCAGGGCGCTATGCGCTCGCCCTACGCCACCGAACTTTAGTGGGCAGGAGCCCGTTGCCGACGTGAAAACTGTTCTGACCTTCTTCCGCCGTGGCCTGACTGCTTTGGCGCGCGAAGCCAAACGCGACGACGGCGTGCTTGCGCTTGTGATTGCGATTGCACTGATTGCAGCAGCCGCGGCACTGATCGCGACAACAGCACGTCAGAACAAAGAAGCGGAAGTTGCGCGGATGAGCGGCAACGCGAAAAACGTGAAGCTACTGAAGAATAGTATCGTCGCTTATTTTTTGACTGACGCGGACGGCAGTGGCGCCGGCACTGCAAACAACAGTCGAATCATTTGCCCCGACGCAAGTTTTCCGCCAGACGGAATAGCGGACGGAACTACGACGTGTACAAGCAATACGGGCGTGGTGCCTTGGGTATCGCTTGGACTAAGCCAAAATGACGTGATCGACGCATATGGTAATTATTTCACGTATGCCGTCAGCGGTAGCGATACTAGCCGCCAAGTGTGCGAGAGTTTTACGAGCGACCTCGACACCTCCCAGAATCAGTATCCCGGGACGATGTATGATGTGACCGATACGGAAGTACGTCTGTCTTCGCAGTCCGCAGGCCAGGGCACCCCCTATTACTATGCTTTTATTAGCCACGGGCCGAACGGTTTGGGAGCCATTTCACAATCCGGCACACGACGTAGTGCTCCGAGCAGCAGTGCTGAAGTTCAAAATTGCCCGGCGACCAATACAAATTGCTCAGACTCAAGCCCCTTAGTTCTATTTTCCGGCCCAGTCAGTACAGACCAGTCTTCGTATTTTGATGATCAGGTTTACGTTGGCTCGAATGAGCAACTAACCGAGCTTTGCGAAACTCTATCGCCGGGCGGAGGGCCGAATGCTGACACATCGACGTCATTCAGTAACGACGCTGTTGGCAGTGTCCCAACGTCGCTTGCTGGGGCGTCATCTGGTGTTTCGGTACAGAACTCCTCGCGAACCGGCAACGGAAACAATAGAGTTCTACGATTTGATGGCAGTGTAAATGGAGCCACAATTCGCACAAATGTCGCGACGTACAATACAGCGGAGAGCCCGAAATATGTTTCATTCCAGTGGGCCCCTATCACCGGAACAACAGCAGGAATCTCGCTTGCAACGCGCGCAACCACAACCGATAGACAAACTGGCATCACGCTTGGCGCTTACACGGCAGATTTATTCTCGCCCGATGGCCTCACATTTCGATTTTACGAAGATTCTGGCGCCAGCAATATCAGCAGTTCATCTCTCAACAGAATTTATATTTGCGACCAAACATCCGTCGCAGGCACCAACTGCCGAAATGGCGGCACTTTCCTCGCTCAGAGCACCAGCACGTTCAGCATTGAACTTGATCATGCCTACACAATCGAGGTGTACGATGATGGAAACTTGGTTTGGGCCCGGATCACTGAGGTAGGTGACACTTCGAATACTGCTACGGTCACGCTCAACACCTCGGCCGCTCAACAGGATTTGTCAGGGTTTAATGCAATCAGCTTTATCAATTTTACAAACGGCGTAACGGAATTAGACGACCTTAGCGTAGCGCGCGCCTCCATGGCGGCTGCATTCGATGGAACAGGTATTGTTGAAACAACAAATTCCGCGAACGCACCAAACGCCACACCTAGCATTACTTTGGAGGCTTGGATTCGACCAACTGCAATGCCCGCAAGTAGCGCGCTAGCGACAATAATTTCGAAATGGCAAGATAGTGCGACGACAGACTCAAACCAAGCATACAGACTTTATATGGGTAGCGATGGCGGCCTGACCCTACAAATGGCAGGCGGAAGCGCCGGTACAGTATCGTCGATTCATCGGCTACCGGGTTATAGCGCTCGTGTCGGCCGATGGGATCATATCGCCGTGGTCTATAGTTTCGACGAGCAGTCTGTAAAACTTTACGTCAACCGAGAATTTTCATCACGCACGAGCGCTACTGCGTTTGATACGACAGGCATAAATGCTGGTACACGCAATTTCTCAATTGGTGGGGAGCGGAACGCTTCTGCAATCGTCAATGCGTTTACGGGCGACATTACTGACGTGCGGGTCTGGAATACCGCTCGTACAGCACAACAAATTTTCGCCAACTATAATCGTCGCATTCCATTGACCGGGACACTCACCGGGCTTGTATTGAACTGGACGCTTGACCGCGACACGACCACAACATTTTCGAGTCCTTCAGCCGCCCCTACAAGCGCATCAACAGCGGCCTCTGCGACGGGCACTTTCCAAACTGGTGCGACAGCGATCGGCATTCACCAAAGACATTTCCCCGTATTCTCAACTGCTTTTTGCGGTTCGGGCGTAAAACTTACGCCCTATCAGTGCGAATTTAGATCGACTGCACAAAGTCGTACGTTATCGGTTCCAAATAATTTGGCTTCTATTTTCGTTAAAGCTTGGGGCGGCGGCGGTGGTGGCTACAGTTTCGCTAACGGCAGTTCTGGTGGTGGCGGTGGATTTTCTGGTGGCCGCGTTACCACTATTAACAGTGTCGCTATTGCCGGTGCCTCTGGATTACGAGTCGACGTAGGTGGAGGAGCTAGCGCGTCAGCATCAGCAAATAATGGAACTGGCGGTGGCGGTGCGTCAGGTTTCTGGCGTGATGCAGATGAGTCTAGCACAGTCTCAACTGGAGATCGTCCAGGAATCGTCGCCGGAGGTGGTGGCGGAGCAGCATACGGCGATGACAGTTTCATAAGCCAGGTCGCGAGTTTCAATTGCGATGCAGCAGGCGATTGCGGACCTGGCGGCGGCGGCGGCGGTCCCTACAATATTGCCGGTCTAACCGGCGTGCAGACTACGCGCGCACCTGACGACAATGAAAATATTTGCGGTGGTCGTGGCGGTGATTCTGCAAGCTTTGGTAATTCGCCTCCAGACCCTGCTCCAGGCAGTGGCGGGACAAATACCTGCGATAGTGGAGGCGGTGACCCCACGTCAACCACTGGCGCGACTGGTAGTGGATCGAACGTTGGCGGCACCTCTATCTTGGGGGCTGGCGGTGCGGGCTACAATGGCGGCACCAATCGTGTCGGCGGAGCTGGTGGCGGCGGTGGCGTCAGCAATACCGCTATGACTGCCGGCGGTGGGGAAGCCGGTGGTGCAGATAGCGGGGGCGGCACTAACAATGGCGCTGATGGTAACCGCGCCGGATTTGGCGGTGGCGGTGGCGCCGGATTTGCTGATAGCACCGTCCTCAATGCTACGGGTGCTTCTGGAACAGCAACCGCAACTACTTCGACAGCAGGCGGCACAGCGGACGCAGAATATTGCGCGCCGGTGAGTAGTTTTGGTATTGGTAGTGATGGCGCTACTCGCCCCGCATATTTAGCTACGGGATGCACCACAACCTTCCCGGCTCGTGGCGGGCAGCCTGGTGACACAACAGGTCACGCAGGTGCTGTCGTAATAAAGTGGTAATGCGCACGCTGAGCAGAACGTTACAGCCAGCTATACGACCTTAATTCGCGTTCTATGTTAGCACGCGCTGCCGCATCAAATCGGGCGCGAAAACTTTGCGTTCTATAGATGTGCGAGCGGGAGAGTTCGGCCTTTAGAAATGCGGACCGACCGCGTTTATAAATAAAGTCTGGGTAAATACGATATTCCTGACGCACTCCCGCAGCATAAGCGTCATAACGACTGGCATCAGACGCAAGAATTTCGCGGTCCGCATCCCAGAACCAGTCAGAAGCATAATCTCCCTCGCCGAGATTAATCATCTTCACAGCAGCTATAATGTCTTCAGAAGTTGCTGTTACTTGCCCCGCACGTCATTGCGCTTCCAAAACCTTTGCGCTTTTCGCTTCGTTATCTTTGGCCGAAGCATCATAAACAATGTCATGATAGATGATCGCTAAAACAACGGGCGCGACCATCATGTCATCGCGCCGCGCCGATGAAAGCAGCGTCTCCACATGCCCCCACGTGTGATAATATCGACCTTTGCCAGAGTACGTTCTCGCACTCTGACCAACTCATCTGTAGCTATAATATCTGATGGCTCAATCACGATACACTCGGCTAAACCGGGCGCCAGCCGCTTTTAACCAACGGTAAGCTGCGCGCACGTTCGCCACTCGCAGCAAAGATGGCATTCGCTAACGCTGGCGCTGCTGGTGGCAAGCCAGGCTCGCCTGCCCCACCCATTTTGGCACCAGAGTTAATGATGGCGACATCGACCTTGGGCGATTGCGCAATGCGCACCATATCGTAGCCATCAAAGTTCGACTGCTGCACGCCACCTTTATCAATTGTGATTTCGCCGTAGAAAGCTGCTGATAAGCCGTAGGTGATACAGCTTTCCATTTGATGCCTGACGCCTTCGGGAAACACGGCCAGGCCGCAATCAATGGCGCACCACACGTTGTGAATTTTAACGTCTTTACTCTTGGTCGACACCTCAGCCACTTCCGCAACGATAGAGCCAAAACTCTCTACCATCGCAACACCTAGGCCGTGGCCTTGCGGTAATTTACGCGCACCCCACCCTGACATCTCGCGCACTTTTTCCAGCAACGCGATGTAGCGTGGGTTGGTAGCGTTCTCGATACGGAATTGCAGCGGATCCTTGCCAGCCAAGTGCGCCAGCTCATCAATCATGGATTCACCAAAGAAACCATTGTGGCTGAACTGCACGCTGCGCCACGCACCGATTGGCACAGACAGCGGTGTGTCTGCGTATGAAAAACTCATATTCGGAACGTTATAGGCATCCCCCTTCATCCACCCCGAAGCCATGGTTGGAATTTCAGGAATACGCTGCGGCATATTGGCGCGGATGCTTGTACCGACGACCGAGTGCTCGGCCATCGCCACTTTCATCGCGACAGGCTTGCCCGCCTTATCAACACCGCCCTTGAATGTGACCTTCGCACGCGGACGATATAAAGAATGGCGCGTGTCTTCTTCGCGCGACCATACCATTTTGACCGGCTTACCCACAGCCTTTGAAACCAGTGCTGCCTGCACAACATAGTCTGCCTGTAATCGACGGCCGAAACCTCCGCCCAACTGCGTCGTATAAACCATTACTTTCGTGGGTTCGATTTTCAGCGCCGCAGCAACCTGGGTCTGGCACCGCGTTTGTGCTTGGGTGGAAGCCCAGACATCAACCTTATCGCCCTGTACCCACACGGTCGCATTCATAGGTTCCATCGGCGAGTGCGACAGATACGGCACTTCATAAGCTGCCGAGATCGTTTTTGCGGCCCCCGCCAAAGCAGCATCAACATCGCCTGCCTTTGGGCCTTCGGTAACTTTTGTCAGGCCATCATCAAGAGCCTTTGAA
Organism: Rhodospirillaceae bacterium; assembly: GCA_965229355.1. Lineage (GTDB taxonomy): Bacteria > Pseudomonadota > Alphaproteobacteria > Rhodospirillales > Rhodospirillaceae. Next base: position 247,211 of record OZ245869.1, read on the forward strand.
ATACTTGTTTCGTTCTCGTCGGCATTTGCGCCAAAATTCCACTCAGGCCGCAGCGCTTCAAGGCCGCGCAGCGCTGTCCAATAGTTATCGGCCAACACCACAACAGCATTATCAAGCTTCACAACTTGGATAACGCCTTTGACAGCAAGAGCTGGCGCCTCATCAACACTCACCAGCTTGCCGCCGAACGTGGGGCAATGTTGCACAGTGCCGATCACCATGCCGGGGATGTTCACATCAATACCGTAGTGTGCGCTGCCGTCCGTTTTTGACGCCGTATCGAGGCGTTTATTGGATTTCCCGATCAGCTTCCAATCTTTGGGCTCTTTTAATTGAATGTCTGACGGCACCGGAAGGGTCGCGGCAACCGCAGCGAGTTCCCCATAAGTGGCCTTGCGCTTTGATGCATCGTGATAAACAGCGCCGTTTTCAGCGCGCGTATCTGCGGCTTTGACATTCCATTTTTTAGCAGCGGCCTCACGCAACATCTCACGGGCCGTTGCACCAGCTTTTCGCAGGGGCTCAAATGTACTGCTGATAGACCCCGAGCCGCCGGTAATCATGTTGCCGTATTGCGGCAAACTTGGCGCCATTTCGACTGTGATTGCGCTCCAATCCGCCTCCAACTCTTCGGCGATTAGCATCGCAATGCCAGTCTGACTGCCCTGCCCCATTTCAGTTTTGGCCGAAATCACCGTTACCTTGTTATCCGCATCGATGCGTACGAAGGCGTTGATGTCAGTAGCCTTGGGCACGGCCGCCATCAGCTTGTCTTCAAACGTTAAGCTTGGCAGCGCAAACCCCAGCAGGAAACCACCACCTGCAACAGCAGATGTGGTGATAAGGCTGCGGCGCGACACATCTGAGCCAGTTGGATTTGGCGTCATATCTTTGGGCACAGCTTGGCCTCCCTCAAAGCCGATGTAAGCCCGCATGGTAGGGCTCACATGCCGCCGCTTCAACTGACAGGGACGGATGATGACCGTTATACAGGCGCTGCGGTAGAAGCTAAAACACCATTAGGATCAAGAGCTTGCGCCATACGTGAAATGGCCGACAGTTTATCCACTAACGGCTTCCAATGATCGTGATCAGCAATGGCCGCCCAAATGCTTTCAATTTCATCAATCAGCAGCGTGCACGGCACCGCGCCCGCAAAATATGGATGCTTCAAACGCTCTGGCGCAGCGATGTCATAATCGGCCAAAAGCGCCTTCACATTGGCGAACTCGGGCGTTTCGTAATGCGACGCCATAGGGCTATTTTTTGCGCGGCTCTCGCTGCCAACCCCGCCATACCAATCGAAGAACACGCGTTCGAACGGCAACTTGCTCGCATTTAAAAAAAGATAAAGCGCTGACAGCAACTCAACATCATGCGCATGCCCGCGCGGCAAAATGTTCAAACGCCGACATATAGCTTTGGACAGCGCTGGCTCAAAAGTTTGTGGAAACGCATCAAGTGCAGACACAAGATCATCACGCTCAGCAACGCCCATCAGGCACTCTGCCAACCGCGTTAAATTCCACATCAGCGTTTCAGGCTGGCGGCCATAAGCATATAGTCCAGTGTGATCAAAATACGCTGCTGTAAAACCAGGATCGTAATGCGGCAAAAATCGATACGGCCCGTAGTCAAAACTTTCGCCGGTGATATTGATGTTATCGGTATTCAGAACGCCATGCACAAAGCCCGCCGCCATCCAGGCCGCACCCGTTTCTGCCACGCGACGGCAAGCCTCTTTTAACATCGCGACTGCGCGTTCTGCCGGTGTCGCATTGGCAACATCCGCTCCAATGTCGGCGAAGTAATACGTGAGGATATGATCAATCAAGCGATTGACCTTTGCCGCATCGCCCTCGAATGCCAAACGCTGGAATGTTCCGATGCGTATATTGGAGTGATTTAAGCGCACCAACACGGATGAGCGCGTCGGCGATGGCTCATCGTTGCGCATTAAATTTTCACCCGTCTCAATCAGGCTGAACGTTTTAGAAGTATTGACCCCTAACGCTTCTAACATCGATGTCGCCAGCAGTTCGCGCACGCCGCCCTTCAACGTCAGCCGTCCATCTCCCTGCCTTGAATATGGCGTCTGGCCGCTGCCTTTGGTTCCAAGGTCAAGAACCCGACCATCAACAGCATCGCGCATTTGCGCATACAAAAAACCACGCCCATCACCTAAGTCGGGATTATAAGAGCGAAATTGATGCCCGTGATACCGCAGCGCTAGCGGCTGCGGGAAATTCCCAGGAAGTGCCGCAAACCTAGCGAAGTGATTAACCCACTCATCATCAGTTAAAGTGTACAGGCCAACGCGCGCGGCCCAGGCGTTATTGCGGTACCGCAGAATCTGCTTTGGGAAATTTGCAGGCAGGACTGGGTCAAAAAAACCATCACCCAATTTATCGTGAATCGGCAGTGGCTGATATGTTGCACGAATAGACATCGGTTTACTTACTGAAAAGATGATCAATGAATTGAGATGTATCGTTCAACGTGGGCGCCTTGTACCGGAAATATTTAGCCATCGCCAAGACAATGCCGACATGCGCCACATCTGGATAAACAGTGTGAGCCACAGAATTTCCGGAAGCCTTCAGCGCCGCCGTCAGGTCAGCGGAGTTATAGGGCCCCACTGTGGTATCGTCGGCACCATGCAAAAGCAAAATGGGTGGCGCTGGGTTTGCTGCGTACATCACAGGCCGCACCACTTGCGGATCTTTCAAGTGCCCGAAAACAGCACGTGTTGAATCGAATTCCAACGGCTCAAACGCATAGGGCCCCGCTAGACCAACAAATCCTTTGATAACGTCGCGTTTTAAACCAACGTTTTTCAGAAACTGCGGATCGAGCGTCAGCAATGCCGCGATATGGGCACCCGCAGAATGCCCCATTAATACAATACGGTCAGTGCTTCCGCGAAACCGTGGCGCGTTCTCTACGACCCAATTTAAGGCTTGCGCGCCATCTTCCACAAACGTGGGGTACACGACCTCGGGGTGTACGCGGTAATCGGCAATAAAGGTCACGTAACCTTTTGACGTCAAAGCTTCGGCGACAAACTTATATGTTTCTTTTTTTCCGCCAGCCCATGAACCGCCATAGAAAAACAGAACAACAGTTCGACCCTGCGCGGGCGGCAAACCTTTGGGTTCATAGACATCAATGCCCTGACGCGGGTTTGAGCCGTAACGTTCTTCGTGTTTTACGTAACCATCACTAGGTACGATAAAATTTAACGCATCGGCCCCAGAGCAGCCGGCCAAAGCCAAAGTCGCGCCAGCCGCCTGCAGAAGTCGAGAAAAAAAGCGCGCCATCATACCGATCAATAATCCGACAATTTTAGAAACTACTTATTTCAGAGACCGCTTGCGTTAAGCAATGATCGGCCTAAGTTGAAGCATCAGTTTCATTACTTATACGTCTTATCCCTGCGACGTTAGCGCTGGAGCTCTCCGATGAAATACCTGCACACCATGGTCCGGGTGACCAACTTAGAACAGTCTTTGGACTTTTATTGCAACAAACTTGGCCTGAAAGAAGTTCGCCGCATGGAGAACGAAAAAGGCCGATTCACGTTGGTGTTCTTAGGTGCGAACGATAACCCTGAGTCTCAGGTGGAATTGACCTATAACTGGGACCCCGAAGTTTATACAGGTGGACGCAATTTTGGCCATTTAGCCTACGAAGTCGATGACATCTACGCCACATGCGACAAACTGATGAAAGCTGGCGTTACCATCAATCGCCCGCCGCGCGATGGGCGCATGGCCTTCATTCGCTCGCCCGACAACATCTCCATCGAGCTCTTGCAAAAAGGCGGCGCCAAGTCCCCGCAAGAACCTTGGGCCTCGATGGCAAATACGGGCGTGTGGTAATCTCGTTTTATGCCCATCAAACTTCCCGCCGAAGCGACATCTTTATTTCTCTACGCCTTCACAATGTTGGGCGTAGCTGTGTTTGCAGCCAGCGGCACGTTGGCGGGCGCGCGAAAGAATTTTGATCTTATCGGCGTTATCGTTCTGGCCATGGTGACAGCTACTGGCGGCGGTACTGTACGGGATGTGCTGATTGGCCGGACTGTATTTTGGATCGCCGACCCCACACATATCTGGGTATGCTTGGCCGCGACCACAATAACCGTGCTATGGGTGCGTTTCTTTGAGCCACCTTATCGTGCGTTGCTTTATGCCGACGCGTTTGGATTGGCATTCTTCACGATCATCGGCGCACAGATTGTCGAGCACATGGGGTTCAGCCCTACAATTATTGTGCTGATGGGGGCAATCACCGGTACAGCAGGCGGATTGATCCGCGATGTCTTGAGCGTTGAAGTGCCGCTGATCTTCCGAAAGTCTGAGCTTTACGTCACAACCTGCGTGGTCGGCGTGAGTGCATATCTGGGCTTACGTTGGCTTGGCTGGGCGGAAGATGTCGCAGGGTCAGTTGGCGCGGCTGTCATTTTGGCCATGCGCATCGCATCTATCCAATGGCGCTGGACGCTTCCAACGGTCAGCATTCATGCCGACAAGGACCAGACTTAATTTTGCAGGCTTAATTTTAGTGTACGGCAACGACACTGCTGGGCAGCTTGTTCACGCGGGCCAACAAGTATTCCAGATCGTCGTCATCAAATTCAACGCCGAAGCTTTCATATTGCGTGAGAATACGCTCGACGATGCGGCGTGAATAACGTTCAGCATCCTGAGCGCCACCATCAAAGTCTGTTTGCGAAGCAACTGAAAGTGCAACGCGAATGGCAGGATAAAGCGATTGGGGCAAACCGGTTTTGCCCCAGGCGACTTTCAAACCATTGCCACCCGGATCATGGATCAGCAAACGAACATTCCCAACCTGAACGCCCGTCAGCTCAGCAAGCGCGTGCTCAAAGAATCGAACGTTGCCCATGCAGAGTGCGCGCAACACAAGCGAGCCCGATAAACGCTGATTGGCTTTTAGTTGACGCACAAGCGAATCAAGGCTGTCATCGGTCACGCCCATCGCCAACCCGGCTGTCGCGCGTTCGCGGGTTTGCAGCACGAGCTCCATGGCCATTTCGGCGGAGAAGCGGTGCTTGGTCAGAAGATGCGTGCGCAGATGCTCTGCTACTTGCGTGACAATACGCTCAGCGACGGTGACCGGAAGCGTCGCGCGATGCACCAATGGCTGTTGTACCAGTTCGCTATCACCGAACTTATCAACAACTTTGTGGAACGTGGCTTCCGAAATATCTGCACCAGCATTGCCGACCAGCTTGGCCACAACGGCCTCAGATCCTTTTTCGGTCAGAGCATCAGCGACTTCAGCCGGAACTGTTGGACGCCCAGCAATGGCTTCAAATTTAGCTTGGCTCTGCTGGCTCGAAATAATCTGCACTAAGTCTTCAGATGTGAGCACGTCTGAAAACGACAAGATCGGCAAAGAAACGGGGTCAACGTCCTGGGCTAACGTGACGGCAATGTCGCGGGGAACGTTGGGATTGTGCTTGAGGTTAGCCGATAGCGCCTCACGAACGCGAACTTCGGCATCGCGCAACATTAACCGGAAAATGTTTTCGGCTAGCGTCAGTTCGGCGGCACTGAAAAGGCCGGAGGAGAACCCTTGGGCAATTTTAACCGCCGTGCCGACACGCGCCTGGGGCGACGGATCTGTCGCCAACCGGGTCACATCGTCCATGGTTAACTTTGCCACGTTCAATCCTTAAACCTAGCTTTTGACGGGCCAGACGAATCCAAGCCCATAAATTGGGTGACGATCGCGGCAATCACGCAGCACAACCCTGCAGAATTGAATTTGCCGGGGGTTTTGCACTATCGTCCGTTGTGCAGCCTCCATCTTACACAAGCCGCCTGAGGATTCAATTGTTCGGAGCCTCAAAGCTAAGACACGGTAGGGTAAGGATGTGTCAGAAATTGCTGCGTTTTCACCTACAAGCACTCCACCATGTCAATTGACCTAAAAAAGCATATCCGCCAAATCCCAGACTTCCCTAAACCGGGTATCAATTTTTTCGACATCTCAACACTGATTGCGCACCCTGAGGCGTGGCGTACAGCCGTTGAGCAACTTGCCGCGACATTAAAACCCTGGAAACCCGACCTTATCGCCGGCATCGATGCCCGAGGGTTCATTGTGGCCTCACCCGTCGCAGTCCATATGGGGGCGGGCATGCTGATGGTGCGCAAAAAGGGCAAGCTGCCGGGCCAAGTCAGCCGTGCCGCCTATGGCCTAGAGTACGGCACGGACGAGGTTGAAATTCAGCACGATGCCATTCAGCCCGGCCAGCGCGTTGCGATTTTGGATGACCTTTTGGCGACCGGTGGCACGATTGCGGCGGCGGCTAAGCTTATCCAGCAGCACGACGGAATTGTTGCGGGTGCGGCTTGCCTGATCGAGCTCAGCTTTTTGAAAGGCCGCACGAAACTCGATATGCCATTTGAAACGCTGGTCAGTTACGACAGCGAATAAACGCTACTTTTCGTTCCACTTCGCGACGACTGATGTTGCCACGGCATTCCCGACCACGTTTGTCGCGCTGCGGCCCATATCGAGGAACTGATCGACAGCCAGGATCAGTAGCAACCCTTCTTCAGGAATGCCAAAGAACGTCAATGTTGCTGAAATGACCACCAGCGATGCGCGCGGCACACCCGCCATCCCTTTGCTGGTCAGCATCAATAACATCAACATGGTCAGCTGCTGCATGACACTCAGTTCAATGCCGTAAGCTTGGGCAATAAAGATGGTCGCGAACGTGCAATACATCATCGAGCCATCGAGATTGAACGAATACCCGAGTGGCAAGACGAAGCTGGCAATGCGTTTCGGCACGCCGAAAAATTCCAGGCGCTCCAAGGTTTTCGGATATGCGGCTTCAGAACTGGCTGTTGAGAACGCGAGCAGTGTGGGCTCACGAATGAGTGCAACTAACTGAGTGACGCGCTTACCGATCACAAGGAAGCCGGCAAAAATCAGCACACCCCACAGAATAAAGAGCGAGACATAGAAGCCGCCAATAAACTTAAGATAGGTAGCAAGTATCCCAAGCCCTTGCGTCGTGACAGTGGCAGCGATCGCCGCGAATACCGCGATGGGTGCAAACTTCATGACATAGCCAGTGATCAATAACATCACTGAAACAATTTGATCCAAGATTTCGGTAATTTTGTTCGCACTTTCGCCTAACGTGGAAAGCGCGACGCCGACAAACATGGAAAAGACCACAATCTGAAGGATCTCATTCGTGGCCATAGCTTCGAAGAAAGACTTCGGGAAAACGTGAGTAATGAAGTCTTTTAAAGTTAGCGCACTCGCTTTAATCGCCACAGTCGTGCCGCTTTCTGGGAGCGGTAAATCAAGCCCCACGCCAGGCTTCAAAAAATCGACCATGACTAAGCCGAGCAGCAACGACACCACTGACGCGCACAGAAACCAGCCAATCGTCAGAAAGCCGATGCGGCTTAAGGATGCGGTATCGCCGACATGAACGATCCCGACGACCAAGGTAGAAAACACCAGCGGCGCGATGATCATTTTGATCAAGCGCAAAAAAATGTCGGTCAGGATTGAGAAGTAACCCGCAACGGTTCTGGCGGTTTCAGCGTCAGTGTTTTCGTTAAAGAGGTAGCCAACGACTACGCCCAGAATCATACCGATTAAAATATAAAGCGTGAACCGCCGCGACATCCCCTACTCCCCGAAGTCTGTATCCCCAGATCGGCCAGAGTAAAGCACGTACGCGGCGCTTCAAGGACTGTTTAGAACCCTTATATGCGCTTTAGCTATAGCCCTTTAGCGCCTTATTCGGCAGCGATCGGCTCTTCTTCCATGGGCTCCGAGCCCTCTGGCGGCTCAGTTGTATCAATCGAGTAGCCCGCCGCCCGCACCGTGCGGATAATGTCGGCGCCACCATTTTCATTCAAAGCTTTGCGGAGGCGGCGGATATGCACATCGACCGTACGCGGCTCGACGTAGATATCTGGCCCCCACACGCCATTCAGCAACTCTTCGCGGCTGAACACCGTACCTGGGCGTTCCATGAAGAATTGCAGCAGGCGGAATTCAGTCGGACCCAAGTGGATGTTCTTGCCGCCGCGGCTGACGCGGTGCGAGTCCAGATCCATGACGATATCGGAGAAGTTCAGGACACCTTTGGTTTGCGACGGCTTCGAGCGGCGCAACAGTGCGCGCACGCGGGCCATCAACTCAGGCATCGAGAACGGCTTGGTCATGTAGTCATCGGCACCAACGTTAAGGCCGCGCACTTTGTCGGTCTCTTCGTTACGCGCCGTCAGCATAATGATCGGCACGTTACGCGTTTCTGATTTACGGCGCAGTTGGCGGCAGACTTCGATGCCTGACATGCGCGGCAGCATCCAATCCAGCAGCACCGCGTCCGGCGGCGTTTCATCGGCAATCGTCAGTGCTTCTTCACCATCACCAGCCTCTGTGACGCGAAAACCTTCTTTCTCGAGGTTGTAGCGCAGCATTGTGACGAGCGAGGCTTCGTCTTCAACGATCATGACTGTGGGTTTCATCATCGGCTTACTCCAAAATATCCATCAAGCAGTTGGGGGATTCGGAAAAGGCATATCGAACGTCGTCGGCGTCCCCTGTTTTGGCCGACGTTCAACCAACGCCTTTCCTGCCACCAGGAATTGAATCGTTTCGGCGATATTGGTGGCATGATCGCCGATGCGTTCCAAACTTTTGATGCAGAACAACAAGTGTGTGCATGTTGGAACATGGTCAGGGTCGGACAACATGTCCGACAGCAGCTCTTGGAACACGCTGGTATGCAGCGCATCGATATCTGCGTCACCGCGCCAGACGGCTTCTGCCTTGGCAAGGTCGCGTTCGGAATAAGCATCAAATACGTTTTGAACATACATACGGACCAGACGGCCCATTTCGATGACACCCGCAACAGCCGGCGCCGAACTAAAGTTCTGAATCACGATGGTGCGCTTTGCAACGTTAGCAACGTAATCACCTATACGTTCTACATTGCTGGATATTTTCAAGGCAGCGACAATTTCGCGCAGGTCCGCTGCAACGGGCGCATGACGCGTTAACAGCGCCATCGCTTGCGCATTGACTTCAATCTCGATGTCGTCGATTTCCGTATCGCGTGCGATAATTTTGGCCGCCAACTCCACATCGCGATGCTCAAGCGCTTCAACCGCCAGCGCCAGTTGGGATTCGGCCAAGCCTGACATTTCCGTCAGGCGTTTCGACAACGCACGCAATTCAGCTGCAATGCCACGCTGTGACGTATGCTCAGCAGAAGAGAAATGCGGTGTCTGGTTGCCCATGCCCTAAATCGCTGTGATCAACCGAAGCGCCCGGTCACGTAGTCTTGTGTGCGCGGAGATTTCGGGGTTTGGAAAATGGTTTCGGTATCGCCGTATTCGATCAAGCGGCCCAGATACATGAATGCGGTATTGTCCGAGACACGAGCCGCTTGCTGCATGTTGTGGGTGACGATGACAATCGTATACTGCCCAGTCAGCTCATTGATCAGATCTTCGATCTTGGCGGTGGCGATGGGATCGAGTGCCGAGCAGGGCTCGTCCATCAGCAACACTTCAGGATCGGCCGCAATGGCGCGTGCAATACACAGACGTTGCTGCTGACCACCCGAGAGACCCAGCGCGCTATCCTGCAAGCGGTCTTTCACTTCGTTCCAGAGGGCTGAGCCTTTGAGAGCGCGCTCTACGGTTTCTTCCAGCACGGTTTTATCGTTCACGCCATCGACGCGCAGCGGATAAATCACGTTCTCGAAAATCGACATCGGGAATGGGTTCGGCTTTTGAAATACCATGCCCATCCGCTTACGCAGCGCAATCACATCCGCGCCGCGCGCGTAGATGTTTTCACCTTGCAGCTTCATCTCGCCGGTGATTTTCAAGCCATCAACCAAGTCGTTCATCCGGTTGATGCAACGCAATAGCGTCGACTTACCGCAACCTGAAGGACCGATCAAAGCGGTGACCAAGCCTTTTTCAATCGGCATGGTCACGCCATGCAACGCTTGCGACGAGCCGTACCAGAGATTGAGTGTGTTGATCTCAAGAACGGTGCCCTGCCCACCTTTTTTCACGTGGTACATGGTGTCATCGAAAGTCAAGGTTTGTACGTCCATGTTCATTTGCGCCTCTTAGAATTGACTGCCCTTGAACTTCCGCTTCAGACGGTTACGCACCACAATGGCGGTAATGTTCATGATGAAAATAAGCCCGATCAACAGCATGGTGGTGACAAACACCATGGGTTTGCCTGCTTCCGAGTTACGCGATTGGAAGCCGACGTCGAAAATATGGAACCCTAAGTGCATGAAGCTGCGTTCGAGGTGAACGAAGGGGAAGAAGCCATCGACCGGCAACTCAGGCGCCAACTTCACAACACCGACCAACATCAACGGCGCAACTTCACCGGCACCGCGCGCCATGGCCAAGATGATCCCGGTCATGATGCCCGGCAATGCGCGAGGTAATACGATGTATTTAATGGTCTGCCATTTCGACGCGCCGCAGGCCAACGAGCCTTCGCGCATCGAACGCGGCACGGCGGCCAGGGCTTCTTCGGTTGCGACAATCACAACCGGCACCGTCAACAGCGCCAAAGTGAAAGAGGCCCAGAGCAGGCCACCCGTACCGAATGTCGGATTTGGCAAACGCTCCGCGTAGAACAACTGGTCAATGGAACCGCCCAACACATAGGCAAAGAAACCCAAGCCGAACACGCCGTACACAATGGACGGCACACCAGCTAGGTTATTCACCGAGATGCGCACGAAAGCGACCAAGCGGCCTTGCTTTGCATATTCACGTAAGTAGAGCGCCGTAATCACGCCGAACGGAGCAACAGCAATCACCATCAACAACGTCATCGCAGCGGTGCCAAAGATCGCGGGCAGAATACCGCCTTCAGTATTGGCTTCACGTGGCTCGGAAGACACGAACTCCCACCAACGTGACAGATAGACACCAATGCCTTGGAAAAAACTTAAATCGTTCGGCGGATAAATACGCACAATAACATCAAGTGGTATTTGCTTCTCGCGACCACCAATCTCAACGAAAGTTGCCGTGTTGCGGCTGTTGATTTCACGCAAGCGCGTCGCTTCATCGGCCAGCACTTTGTACTCGTCTTGCAACGTCTTGGATCGCACATCCAATTCACGCTGCGCATCTGCATAAGCCGCACTATCTCGGCCAGATTTCAATTCGGCACGGCGAACATCAAGGCGCAAATCTTCCAGAGCGTGGTTGATTTTACCAATATCGTGTTTTTCGATAGTGCCGATACGTTCGCGGCGTTCGCGCGCATCGTCATGTGCTTTGACGAAGGCTTTGTTATCGATTGCGGAAATGTCTGTCGCTTGGCCATCCACTGAGACAGACTTGAGGCGCGCCACCAAGGGGCCCCACTCTTCGCGTTCGGCGAACAAGATATCTTTCGGCTTTTCGGTCTTCGCGATTTCGAAGCTCGACACCCAACGGAAATCTTCGTTGTAGATATCGAAGTTCCCAGTGCGGAACAGCGTACGTTCGGCGTAACCGTCGTTATCTGTAATGATCTTTAGAGCATCCGGCTTTAATTTGGCCAGATCAGCAGGCTGCGGCTTATAGAGTTCCGTACGTGTAATTTCACCGGCCGTCACAGCGCCATCAGCGCCTGTTACGACAACCACGTCCTTCGGCACGAAGGTTGTGACACCGTTCCAGAACACCATCATCAAGAAGCTGATGATCATCAAACAGCCCAGCGCCAGCGCACCGCCTAAAGCCCACGTAAAGGGCTCTCCGCGGGAGCGTAAATCTGTCATGCGATACGCAGGCTTGGACATCGGAACGTCCGTGTCAGGCGAGGCGACTGTTTTGTTCACATAAGCGCTCATGTCCGTCACCCTTACAACTGCGCCGTACGTTTACGGAATTTCTGACGCACCAACTCAGCAAACGTGTTGACGACAAATGTCATCACAAACAACGTCAGGGCGGCCAAGAACAACATGCGGTACAGCGTGCTATCGCGCACAGCTTCCGGCAGCTCTACGGCGATGTTCGCCGACAGTGCGCGCAAGCCTTCGAACAAGTTCCATTCGATCAGCGGCGTATTTCCAGCGGCCATCACCACAATCATGGTTTCACCAACCGCACGGCCCATACCCACCATGATGGCAGCAAATACACCACTCATCGCAGCGGGCAAAATCACCGCTGTGGCCGTCTGCCAAGATGTTGCGCCGCAGCCCAGAGAAGCAGCGCGCAGGTGCTCAGGGACGGAGTTCAAAGCATCTTCGGCAATCGTGTAGATGATTGGGATCACCGCGAAGCCCATCGCGAATGCGACAACCAGGGTATTACGCTGAACATAAGTATCAACGACACCGCCGCGCACATCGATACCCCAGGCCGTGAATAAACTGGCGATAGCGTAGCTTAAGATAGCACTGATGATCAGCGTAACAATCCAGCGACCAAGATCAGCCAAGCCTGCAGCCGTCCGGTTATCCGAACGCAACAATGCCGACAACTGCTTGGCGGCAATTCGGCCCGAAAAAATCCACACACCGATAAATACGATCGGCAATAACACCAGTGCTGTGAAAGGGGTACCGCTACCAACTGTGCCGTTCGACCAGGCTTTAAAGTCGCCACCGAAGAACACCACTTCCAGCGCCGGGCCAGCCGCGTAGGACAAGTATCCGAACAGTATCAGCGAGCAAATCATGCCGATGAATTTCGGCGCGCCATCATATTTCAGTTGGAACTGATACGGCGTCAGTTGCCAAACATATGCACCAAAGAACAGGCCTAGAGGGATGACAAAGAACGCCATCATCACCGCGGCAATCCATGTCTCGACAATCGGCGCCAACACTAACGCCGCAATAAAGCCCAACACCACCGACGGCAGCGATGCCATCATTTCCATGGTGGGCTTCACAATCGCACGCACTTTTGAGTGCACAAATTCAGATGTGAAAATGGCAGCGCCCAATGCAATCGGCACTGCGAACAACAGCGAGTACACAGTGGCTTTGATGGTGCCGAAAATCAGCGGGATCAAAGAGAGCTTCGGCTCAAACGCATCGGTACTGGCAGACGACTGCCACGTATACGTGGGTTCTGGGTAACCTTCGTACCAAACCTTCCCGAAAATTGTTTTTAAGGTCGTTTCGGGGTGCGGAATTTCGAAATCCCAACTGTAAGCATTACCTTGGGCGTCTACAGCCAGCACAGCGTTTTGGCGCGGCGCTAAAGCAAGCGTTTCATAAAGCGGTTTGCCTTCTTTGGCTTTTAAGCGCAGTAGCACTTGCTCGCTGGTGCCATGACGAAGCCAGATGTTGCCATCGATATCTGCCGTCGCGAAGGTTTTACCGCGCTGACTCACATCCATCGCCACGATGGCAGAAGGTTGCTGTTCAAGCGTTTTAGATTTCACCAACGTAAAGCCGTCCGTCGTCGTCGCGCCGTCCGTCGGCAAGCGGAAATAGATGTTCACCGAGCCGTCAGACCCGCCTACAACAATCGACTGCTCACCGATCAGAAAACCGAATACGTTGATGTTCACGCCATCGGTCGTCAGCTTGGCTGTCTCGGCCAATTGAGGTTCACTAAAATTGCGCGTGTCGTAGCGGTAAACCGTACCCGACTTCTCAGCGATATAAACTTGGTCGGCTTTTTCAGTCATCAACACATCCGACACCACCACGCCCTCTTTCAAACCTGGCAGCTCAGAGGTTGTCAGCGTAACGGTCTCTTTATTTGTCATGAAATTCTTGCGGGTCTCGGCCAAAGTCACGCGGCCAATCCCGGCAGAATCAATAGTGATAAACGAACGGGCCGGGCGCTCAGCCGTGCCGCCGACGCGATAATCCAACGCTTTAATCGCTTCGCCGTTCGGTGTGATTTGCTGCGCATCACCCAATTCAACTTGGACGAGCGTGCGGCGGAATTGCGTTTCTGAAATCGGCGTATACAGGCCACTGCCATCCGTAAAATCGGAACCGGTACCGAGTTGTTTCAATTCAGTCGGCGCGTCTGTTTTATCGATAACGTTAACCTTCAGAATCAAACGGCCCAGGCGCAACGTGCCGTCTTCGTAACCGAAAGCGACATAACCACCAGCCAGTGTGCTTGCAAATGCGGTTGCGGTTTTACCGCCGAAATCAAAGTTCGGCACCGAAAGGATCGTGCCAGTTTTAATGTGAAATGCTTTCAAAACACCGCCGTCATCCACAGCGACCGACAACGTGCGGTACTCGTCGACAACGTCATACAGTGTTTTGTGATCACCATGTTCGATGGTGACTTTGTTTTGACCTTCAATATGACCACCGGTGAACAGCGGCACTACCACTTGAGCCAGAAAAATCATAATGCCGAAGACGGCGAAGATGACCGCCAAGCCGCCGACACGGATGACCCAGTCAGCCGTTTTATCGGCGATGATAACTGACTTCGGAGTCTTCATAGACCGGCGTTGACGCGGGACAGTTCCGGTTGAGGGCGATGCTTCAGTGGTCACGGACAACAGCCTTTTTTCAGTCCACCCGACGCGCCACGAAAAAATGATCAAACTTGATCAACTCACGGCAGCGCATTTTATCCTGAAAAGAAAAGCGCCGGGGCGAAATTGCTCCGGCGCTTTCCCTTACATATCAGTACCTTAGCTTACTTCAGACCCAGAGCAGCCGCATCTTCAGACGCAACCGCTGCCGGGATCGGGTAGTAGCCGTCCTTCAGGACGATTTGCTGACCTTGCTTCGACAGCACGTACTTCACGAACTCTGAGCGCAACGGATCGATGTTACGGCCCGGGTTCTTGTTCAAGTAGACGTACAGGAAGCGAGTGATCGGGTAGTTGCCAGCGTAAGCTTCTTCAGCTGAGGGTTCATGGCAGCTGTCGCCTTTCTTGCCCGAGACTTGCAGCGCGCGGACGTCGGCGGTTTTATAACCGATACCCGAGTAACCGATGCCGCTCTTATCCGAAGCAACCCCTTGGACAACAGCCGACGAACCCGGTTGTTCTTTTACGCTATCTTTGTAGTCGCCGTCCGCCAGGACGACTTCTTTGAAGTAACCGTAAGTGCCCGAAGCCGAGTTACGGCCATACAGCGAGATCGGCAGGTTCGCCCATTCGCCAGTCGCACCCAATTGACCCCAAGTGGTGATGTCTTCCTTCACGCCGCGCTTGCGGGTTTTCGAGAAGGCAGCGTCCATTTGCTCCAGGCTCAAGCATTTGATCGGGTTGTCCTTGTGGACGAACACGCCCAAAGCGTCGACCGACACGCGCAGAGCAGTCGGCTTGTAGCCGTACTTTTTCTCGAAGTCGTCGTTCTCAGACGCGCGCATTGCACGCGACATCGGACCGAATTGAGCCGTACCAGCGATCAAGGCCGGCGGAGCGGTGCCCGAACCCTTACCTTCGATTTCGACCTTCACGTTCGGGTATTCTTTGTTGAAGCCTTCAGCCCACAGGGTCATCAGGTTGTTCAACGTGTCAGAACCGATGGACTTCAAGTTGCCTTCAACGCCTGAGACTTTCTTGTAGTCCTTCAAAGCCGGATCGACTTCCAGGGCGTTGGCAGCACTTGTCGCCAACAAAGCGCCTACAAAGAGTGCGCTGGTTACATTCTTCAGCATTTTAATCTCCCGACTAGAAATAGAGTGGTGAACTCGCCGGTGGATCCGGGGTTATTCACGCGCACTCTTCCTACCGAGGAACCCCAAACCTTTTGTGACGGATTGATGACAGTTTTGTTTCAACCGCTGTGGATAAGGATGACAGCGGGAAAATAATGATTATAAATCAATATCTTAGATTTTTAGCCGCGCAGCTTCGCAATATTACCGGCGTAATCTTTGGTGCCGAATACAGCTGTTCCAGCCACTAGGACATTGGCCCCGGCCTTGATGCATTCTTTGGCCGTATCGACGTTAATGCCGCCGTCGACTTCCAGGTCGATGGGGCGATTCCCGATCATCGCTTTGATTTTTGCGATTTTATCCAGTTGGCTGCGGATAAACGACTGCCCGCCAAAGCCGGGGTTCACGCTCATCACCAAAATCAGGTCGAGCTTGTCGAGCACATACTCAATAGCCGACTCTGGGGTCGAGGGGTTGAGCGACACGCCCGCCTTCTTACCCAGCGACTTGATGTACTGCAGCGAACGGTCCAGGTGCGGGCCAGCTTCGGCATGAACTGTAATGATGTCTGAGCCCGCGTCAGCAAAAGCCGCAATGTAAGGATCGGCAGGCTCAATCATCAAATGCACATCGAACACTTTCTTCGAGTGCGGACGAATGGCTTTTACGACCAGCGGCCCAATGGTCAGGTTCGGGACAAAGTGACCGTCCATGACATCAACGTGGATGTAATCTGCACCTGCCACATCAATCGCTTTGATTTCCTCGCCCAGTTTGGCGAAGTCGGCAGACAAGATGCTGGGGGCAATTTTAACGGTCATGGCGGCACTCAAAAAATGAAGGCATTAAAACTGTCATACACTGGGCGGACTTAAGACCCAAGCCTTACAGGCTAATTGGTGAGGTCCCTGACCACACGCAAGCCCAGGGTGCTCATACGAATACCAGGCACCTCGCGGCTGCGGCCTGCCGCACGGGCAAACCATGATCGGCTGTACCAGCCCCCGCCCCGTACCACATAACGATCACAGGTCTGGGTTTTGCGGGCTGAGCCATCGACCGGCGCACCATCGTAATTGGGCGCAAAGCAATCCTCGGTCCATTCCCAGATGTTGCCGACAACATCGCGCAAGCCAAAGTCATTGGCCGGAAATTTGCCCACGGGCGCCGCGTACACAAAGCCATCATTGCATGAAATAAAGCGCGTCGCTTCCCCATCACCGCTGCCATGCGCTTGAAGGCGCGCATCATCGGAGACATTTGCGTGCGCGCAGATATTTTCGATGAGATCAGCAGAACTTCCGGCACGCGCAATGTATTCCCACTCGGCCTCAGTCGGCACGCGGTAGTGATGATGCGTTTTCGCGGATAGCCACTTGGCATAAGCACGGGCATCATCCAACGTGATGCAGCCGATGGGATGCTCAGGTGTTTGATCGTAACCAGGGTTTTCCCAATTCGCGTCAGCAACCTCACCCCATTTGTTTTGCGCAACATCCCACGTCGTGCAGCCGCTTTCTGTGGCGCGGTTGGTGGCAGCTGCAAAAGCAGCATACGCAGCGACCGTTAATTCAGTGCGCGCTGCAGCGATAGGATTTGCGATTGTGACGGTGTGGGCGGGCTGTTCACGCACCGCTTCTTCAGCAGGTAGTTTCGCTTGCGCAACTTCGCTGGGCGTAATGCCCATAGTGAACGTGCCCGTCGGCACCACCACCATCTCGGGGCAGTCCGCGCAGTCTTTAAAAACAGTGCCAGGCTTCAGTGATTGCGCTGATACGGGCAGCGCGAATAAGCAGAGCGCCGCGAGCAACAGCAAATGTTGCCCGCGGCCTCGCATCAGATTTGTTTCTTTACGGCAGCGACGACAGCTTCTGCCGTCACACCGAAGTGTTTGTAGAGCGCAGGCGCAGGCGCTGAAGCACCGAAGCTATCGATACCGATGCACACACCTTTCGCGCCGACGTATTTCAGCCAGCCGTAGGTGACAGCGGCTTCAATCGAGACACGCACATCGCCACCCAAAACTTGGGCCTTGTAATCATCGGACTGTTGATCAAACAACTCGGTCGACACCATCGAGACCACAGCGGTCGGGATGCCAGCGGCTTGCAATGTGTCGCGCGCTTCCATCGCGATGCTGACTTCAGAGCCGGTCGCAATGATGGTGGCTTTGCGGGCACCTTCAGCTTCAGCCAGCACGTAACCACCTTTGGCCGACAAATTCTCAGTCGTATGCGTGGTGCGCAGCGTCGGCAGGTTTTGACGCGTCAGCGCCAACACCGATGGGCCTTTTTTGTGTTGAAGCGCAATCGCCCAAGCTTCGGCTGTTTCAACCGTATCAGCAGGACGCAACACCAACAAATTCGGGATCGCACGCAGCGACGCCAAGTGTTCAATCGGCTGGTGCGTCGGGCCGTCTTCGCCAAGACCGATAGAATCGTGCGTCATCACGTACACAACGCGCTGTTCCATCAAGGCCGAGAGACGAATGCTGGGGCGGCAATAATCGGTGAACACCAAGAAAGTGCCGCCGTACGGAATAATACCACCGTGCAGCGCCAAGCCATTCATGGCCGCAGCCATGCCGTGTTCGCGCACGCCGTAATAGATATAACGGCCACTATAATCAGGCGCAGTCACGCCCTTCATCGCACCGGTCTTGGTGTTGTTCGAGCCCGTCAAATCTGCCGAACCACCGATCAATTCCGGAACCAGGGGTGCGATCACTTCCAGAGTGTTCTGCGAAGAAATGCGGGTCGCAATCTTTGGCTTTTCTTCCGATGTCTTTTTCTTGAACGCATTGATCGCGTCATTGAACGTCGCAGGCAGATCACCCGACAAAGCGACATTGAACTCAGCGCGGTTATCAGACTTCGCTAATTTCTCAGCCCAGCTCTTTTGTGCCGCCGCACCACGCGCGCCTGCTGAGCGCCATGCGCTCAGCACAGCATCAGGCACTTCAAACGGAGCGGCTGACCAACCGAGCTTTGCACGTGCGCCTGCGATTTCTTCATCACCCAGCGGAGAGCCGTGGCTGCCCGACGTGCCTGCTTTTTTCGGCGCGCCGTAACCAATGACGGTGCGGCAGGCAATCATCGTCGGGCGATCAGCCTTGCGGGCAATTTCAATGGCTTTGGCAATGGCTTCAGGGTCGTGGCCATTCACAGGCCATGCGTTCCAACCCGACGCTTCGAAGCGTTTGATCTGATCATCCGACACCGACAAGCTGGTGGGACCATCGATGGAAATTTGGTTGTCGTCCCACAACACGATCAGCTTGTTCAGCTTCAGGTGACCGGCCAACGAAATCGCTTCGTGGCTGATGCCTTCCATCAAGCAACCGTCACCAGCGATGACGTAGGTATGGTGATCAACCAGATCGTTGCCAAAACGCGCGGCCAGCAAGCGCTCAGCCAAAGCCAAACCCACAGCATTCGCGATACCTTGGCCCAAGGGGCCCGTGGTGGTTTCAGCGGCCGAGACATGGCCGAACTCAGGGTGACCTGCAGTAATGCTGCCGAGTTGGCGGAAATTCTTGATCTGCTCTAGCGTCATGTCCGGGTAGCCCGTGAGGTACATCAGGCTATAGAGCAGCATCGAGCCGTGACCGGCGGAGAGGACGAATCGGTCGCGGTCGGCCCAGCGCGCATCAGCGGCGTTAAACTTCAAAAACCGGGTGAACAACACGGTTGCCACGTCGGCCATGCCCATCGGCATACCGGGGTGACCCGAGTTGGCCTTTTGAACTGCGTCGGCAGACAAAAACCGAATGGCATTGGCCAGGTCAGCGTGGGTCACGGGATTCGTTTGATTATTCATGTAAATCAGCCGGTTATACGTTCCTCAGAGCACGGTCCTGGCACTCTGGCGGGCCTTTAAATGGCCCTTCTGGGGCCCTTTTTGCCGACCAGCCCCCGGATTGCAAGGATTGAATCCCGCCTTCACCACCCCGGCCCGCGCCCGTCCTCCCGTTGGGCCACCCTGTCAGGCCTGACAGGTCCGCTGACAGGCCCAAAAGCTCATGATGGGCCTATGAAAAAATGCCCTCAACGGGCGCGCGGCCGAATCCGGATTTGGCCGCTACAAAAGATGGAGCGACCCGTGGCAGCGATTTCGATCTTAAAAGCCGTGGCTTTGTTGGCCGAACGCGAGCCCGAGCGGATTGTGCTGATCGAAGGCGACCGCCACGTCACCCGCCGCGAATTTGACCGCGCCACTAATCGCCTTGCGCGCGTTTACCAAAGCGCAGGTGTCGGGCGCGGAGACTACGTCTCGCTGATCATGCCGAACTCCATTGCATTCCTGGAAGCTGTGGTGGCGATTTGGAAAGTGGGTGCGATCCCACAACCCCTGCCACCGAAACTGGCCTCGAAAGAACTCAACGAAATTATTGCCCTCGCTAAGCCGAAACTGATTGTCGGAAATCCACCCAACCGTCCGGTTGGGTGCGCCGTTCTGCCGCTCGGATTCATGCCTGATGTGGATGTATCGGACAGCCCCCTGTCTGATGTCGTTGCACCGCATTTCAAGGCGATGGTTTCGGGCGGCAGTACCGGGCGCCCCAAGATCATTGTGGCGGGCAACCCTGGCATGATTGATCTGGATGCACCGTTCCCGACTGTGCGCCCCAACGAACGCTTCTTGGTCACGGGCCCGCTCTATCACAACGCACCGTTCTTAGCGGCCACCACCTGCGTGCTCTCAGGCGGCAGTGCGGTCATCATGCCGCACTTTGACGCGGAATTAGCATTGCAAATGATCGACGAGCATCAGATCAACTTCATGTCGCTGGTGCCGACGATGATGCATCGGATGTGGCGCTTGGGCGCAAAGACACGCGCCAAATATGATTTGAGTTCAATCCGCGCGATGATCCACAGTGCATCGTCATGCCCGGTCTGGCTGAAGGAAGCCTGGATCGAGTGGATCGGCCCAGAACGTGTGCTGGAAGCCTACAGCAATACAGAAGCACCGGGTTACACCATTATCAGCGGCACAGAGTGGCTGAAGAAAAAGGGCTCGGTCGGTCGCTGCGACAACAAAACGTGCGAAATCAAAATCGCTGATCGGAATGGCAAGGAAGTACCGACCGGCCAAGTGGGTGAAGTGTATATGCGCCCCATTTTGGGACCGGGCAGCTCATACTGCTATGGCGACCGCTACTTCTATATCGGCGCAGCACCGCGCCAATTACAGGGCGGTTGGGATTCACTGGGTGATCTCGGTTACGTCGACGAAGATGGCTACTTGTTCCTGGCCGACCGCCGCCAAGACATTATCATTCGCGGTGGCGCCAACATTTACCCAGCAGAAGTTGAAGCCGCCATTGATGCGCACCCTGCCGTGCGCTCCAGCGTTGTCTTTGGCCTGCCGGATGATGACTTGGGAGAAAAGGTTGTGGCGATTGTGGATTCCGTCCTGCCAATCTCGGAAGAAGAACTGGTCCGCCACCTGCGCACCCAACTGACGCCCTACAAAATCCCGGTGTCGTTCGAATTCACCGACAGCCCCTTGCGTAATGACTGCGGCAAGGTGCGCCGCTCTGACCTACGCGCCCAACGGATGGCACCAGCCGCCATACCCACGGCGGCTTAAACAGTCGGTATGCATAAAACGTCAAGCGGCCGGACGTAAAATTTTCTCGCATCGCGTGCTGTCAGCCCCCAAGAAAATGAATTAATGCTTGGGGGCCTTTTCACGCTTGGCACTCAGAGCCAGGCTTCACGTACCAGGACCGTTATAATGTCTTCCAATCCTACCAATATGCTTGCGCGCGTCGGCAAACACACTGCGCACTATTTGGACGTCATCGAGAAATTCCGCGAAACGCCAGAGCGGAGTTATCACTTCCACCACTTGATGATTAACTTCCAAATTCTCGGCCCGTTTGACGCCGAGAAGTTTAAAGCCGCACTGCATAAGCTCGCGAAGGTACAGCCTGCCTTCCGCTTGAGTTTCCAGAAAGCAGGTGCTGCCTGGACGCAAAGCATTGCCGACGAACCGTTGCCCGGTTTTATCGAGCACAAAGTTTTTGGCTCTGATGTGATTGATTGGCGCGATACGACCCGCAACCTGATCATGGCCGAGAACGAAATCGCGTTCCGCATGACCGGCGAGCCGTTGATCAAATTCACGATCCTGGAATTTCCCAACGACAACGCTGCGGTGTTTCTGACCAAGTTCCATCACATCGTCTGTGACGGCTGGGGCATCTTGGTTGCCTTAAGCCAATTACTTGCCTTGTATGAAGCCGAGTTGGCAGGCGTGAACGCCCCTGCGCCCGCCATGCAGCCCACTGACTTTTTGGCCATCGCTGCAGCTGAAAATGCGTACCTTGCGTCGAAAGATGGCGAGAAACGCATGGCATGGTGGCGCAAGTATTTAGGCGATCACGCGTTCATCCAAAACCCGTTGCCGGAGCGCCCACAAGGCCGCCTCGCCGCTTGCGTTGATCACTTAAGCTTTGAGACGTCGGCCAAACTGTTCAAACTGGCCGCAGAAAAAGGCATTCACTTCAGCTATCTGATCCATGCGGCCTTCACGAAAGCCTTAAGCACATGGACAAAATCGAACGACGTTTTGGTGACGTTTGTGAAAGCCAACCGCAACGATGCCAACAGCGCCGTTGTGGGCAACTTTGCTGATTGGGTAACTGTCCGCCATAAACTCGATCTATCTGCATCTTTGGGCGACGTCGCCAAGGCTGCCGAGCACGATGTCAGCGAAGCGAAAGAAAACTATCTGCCGTACTGGCAAATCGTTGAGCAAATCTGCCCGCATCAATACTTCAACGATTTCGGCATTACGCCTTACTCGTTCGACTTTATGCCCGAGTTCAATCCGAAGATTGATTTCGGCGGCAAGGCTTCGTTCTTGCTACTGCGCGATATGGAAGTGTTCCCGTTCCGCCTGACGGCGACCGACATCTTCTGCCGCACAACCTTGGTCGGGGATTTGGATAAGAAAGAACGCAAGATCGAGATTTTCCTGATCTACCACGGCGGCTACTTGATTGATGAGCAAGTGCGCGGCGTTTTGAATGAGATGAAAGCGGCTTTGGAAGCTGCCTAATAAAGACGGGTTTTATGAGATGTTGAAAATTTACGGGCGTCGCACATCCTTCAATGTGCAGAAAGTGGTTTGGATCGCCGAAGAACTGAAGGTTCCGTATCAACGCATCGATATCGGCGGCAAATTCGGTGGACTCAACACGCCCGAATATTTGAGCATGAACCCGAACGGCAAAATTCCGGTGATCGATGATGACGGTGCGATCGTTTGGGAATCCAACGCCATCGTGCGCTATATTGCCGACAAGCATGGTAAAGGCACCTGGTGCCCATCAGATCCGGCAAAACGTGCGCAAGCCGATCAATGGATGGATTGGTATTTGAACCATCTACAGCCAGGCTTCATGGGGGTCTTTATCGACTCATATAAAGTGCCGCCCGAAAAACGGAACGCTGAGCTTATTAAAAGCCATATCCAAAAGTTAATGGATGCATATGCCTTCATCGAGAAACTGCTGTCGAAGCAACTGAATATCTTGGGCGATGAAATCACGATGGCCGACATTCCCATCGCAGCGTCACTGTACCGCACGTATACTGTCGGCATTGATGTGCCCAAGATGGCGAATATTGAGGCTTGGTACGAGCGCTTGAAACAGCGCCCGGCCTTTGCCGAGCATGTGATGGTCGATTACAGCGAACTCCGTGGCTATTAAGTTCGCGGCTCTTAAAGCGCATCACATTTCCGCGCTTTGAGGATCGCCGCATGCGTTTTACGAGCGGCACAGACTAAACTGTGTGCCGTGAGCATTAGGCGAAATGAAAATGATGGCAAAGCGCCTTCTGTGGATTTTATTGATCGGAGCTGCGGTGCTAGGTGCCGTTGAAGGCATGCTCTGGCTGCAACAAAACGCGACTGATAACCAAGCTAGTCCTACACCTAATGCCGTGCGCGACTTTTCGTTAACTGACACATCAGGTCAGAAAGTCTCGCTCGCAACATATCGCGGCTCATGGCTGCTGATCTTTTTTGGCTTCACGAATTGCCCAGATGCCTGCCCGACTGCCATGCTGAATATAAGCACAACTCTACGCGAACTTGGGCCGTTATCCGATCGCATTCGACCTATTTTCATCACCGTCGATCCCGAGCGTGATACGACGATCCTAATGAAAGATTATTTGGCCAACTTCGGCGACAACATTGTTGGGCTTGTCGGAACCGCTGACGAAACGGCCGCTGTCGCAAAAGCTTACGGCGTATTCTATCGCAAACGTCTCTTGCAGAATGGGGATTACACGATGGATCACAGCACAGCACTGTATCTTGTTTCGCCTGCAGGCCAGTATGTTCGACCATATATGCCGGATATAGACCCTACCCAGTTTGCTGACACGTTGCGCAAAGTAATTTCAGAGACCGAGACTGGAGAACCTTAATGACATTTTTTCATCGGACCATCGTTGTCCTTTTGCTCGCCCTTTTCCCAGTGACGGCTTTTGCCGATATTCTGATTGAGAATGCATGGGTGCGCGCAACAGCTGGCACAAACAAAGTCAGCGCCGGATACGCCGCCATCATCAACAGCGGCGCGCAGAGCGATGAGCTGCTGGCCGTCTCAACCCCAGCAGCGATGATGACGGAAGTGCATGAGTCAAAATCAGACCACGGCGTGATGTCGATGGATCCAGTCAATAAATTGACCGTGTCTGCCAATGGCCGCATAGATTTAAAACCCGGCAGCTATCACTTGATGATTATGAATGTGACGAAGGGCTTAAAAGTTGGCGAGACCGTGGACCTGACGTTCACATTCAAGACCAAGGGCCCCGTGACGGTGAGAGCCAAAGTGCTACCATTAGCGGCCACAAAATTTGAATAAGTGCGGCGCTCGACAGTTCGACGCGCTCTAGCGCTCGTCGACTTCGGCTTCGAGTTCCGGGCGCCAGACTTGATAGTTGGCCTTCCCTTGATGCTTGGCGTGGTACATCGCCACATCCGCATTATGCAGCAAATGCTGGGCATCACCCGACTGCTGCGGGAACATGGCAATCCCAATAGACGCCGAAACGCGGCCTTCCTGACCATTTAAATCGAATGGTGTGGTCAGCGATTTCAAAATACGTGTTGCGACAAGTGTAGCGCCTTCGATGCTATCCAGCAGCGGCATAATTACGGTGAACTCATCGCCGCCCAGGCGCGCAACAGTATCAGATTCACGCACCGATTTTTGCAAACGTTCGGCGGCCCCCTTCAGAAGCAAGTCGCCTGCATCGTGCCCCAAGTTATCATTGATGGCTTTAAAGCCGTCTAAGTCGATGAACATCAGGCCCACGCTGGTTTTACCGCGCCGGCCTTCCAGCACAACTCGTTGCAGGCGATCATTGAACAGTGTGCGGTTCGGCAACCCAGTCAATTGGTCATAGTTAGCTTGATAGATAATCCGCTCTTCTTCCAATTTCCGGGCTGTAATATCAGACACAATACCCGTGTATTGCTGCGGACGTCCTTGCTCATCACGAATGATCGACAACCCAACGCGCCAGGCATGGCGCTTGCCAGCTTTATCTGTTGTCCACTGTTCCCATTCTGTCTGAGCTGCGTTGTTCAGCGCAGTCACGCCGTCAACGCACTGTTTATTGTCGACGAACGGCAAGTCGCTCAACGTACGGCCAAAGACATCAGCACTGAGAAGCCCCGTAATGCGCTGAAATGCCGGGTTCACTTTCATCACACGGCCACGCGCATCAGTGATGAACAAACCTTCAGCTGATTGATCAAACACCGCGGCGGCCACGCGCTGCTCGGCTGCAATACGCTTCTTTTCCGTCACGTCACGGACTGTCAGCACATAGCCCATAATCTGACGGTTTTCGGTGATCGGTGAAATGATGTACGAGGCATCAAACGACAAGCCATCGGTGCGCGCCAAGTTCACTTCGATGTCGGTATGAAAGGGCCCCTCAGCCAACTGCGCTTTTATGGGAACAGGCTGGCCACTTTTGATGTGGCCACTGCCATACAAAAACACGCGCTCGATGGGCAGACCAACCATCGTACTGGCGGAGCGATCAAATAACTCACCCGCCGCTGGATTGGCTGTATTGATCCGACCATCTGTACCGACAGCGACAATACCATCGGAAGCAGATTCCAAAATTTGCCGATTTTGCCGTGACAAATCGCGAATTTCTTTGGTGCGCGCTTCAACTTCATCCGCCAGCTTAGCGGCATAATTCCGCTGCGCTTCGTCCGCCGCACGCCGCGCACTGGCATCGCGCACCACCACAGTGAATAGTGACCCCTGGCCATGCTGCATGGTGGTGACGGTAATTTCGGCAGGGAACGTGGTGGCATCGCTGCGCATGCCGTACACATCTCGTGTTTTGCCTAGCAGGGCCGATGGAAATTCAATCGATTCTCGGCCCAGGACTGACACCGTTACGACAATGCCTTTTTCGTCGGTCCACTGCGGTAAGATTTTTGTGAGCGGCTGATCGACTAATTGTTGAGGCTCGTAGCCAAACAACTGCTTCACCGCAGCGTTAACAGACTGAACCAAGCCACGTTCGTCCACCGAGATAACGCCATCAGCCACAGCGTCAACAATAGCTTGTAAGCGCTGACCGCTGGAGCGCAACGTTTCAACCGCAATCACACGCTGCGTCACATCGCGGACCAACACAGCATACGGACCTTTAGGCCCGAGCGCGCGCAGCCATACCTCGGCATCAATCACGCGACCATGAACGTCTTTGAGCTTCAACAATTCCGGTTTATCGGCCGCAACGATTGGCAACAAATCCTTCAAGCCATGTTTGAATTGTGCCGCATAGTCCGAATGAATGAATTCGACAAACGACTTGCCGATCATGTCGCAATCGTCATCAACCGCAAACATCGCGCGGCCCGCAGCATTCACATGCAGAATACCAGTGTCATCAATCAGACAAATCGCTTCAGCGCCTATTTCAGCCAAGTGTTGGAATTTATGCTCGTCATCCAAGATTGCTTGCGTACGTGAACGATTGAACGCACTGGGCATGGCCAGGATCATGGTGCGCGTGTTCGCACCACTGCCGCCAGACACCGTCGCAGCGACATCCACATCGACCGTGCGGCCATCGTAGGCTAGTAAAGCAATATGCTTTGGCTGTTTACCGGTGGTGAGTGCCGCGAGATTACGGACCACCTTTTTTGCGAAAGCGCCATTCACATGCTGGTGGAACGCACGTCCCACTGGTGAGCCCTTCCCCGCATACCCCAGTAATGCTTTACCGGCATCATTAATGGCGACAATTTTGGTACCGACGCATTCGCACACCAAACCTTTGGACATCGCCGCCAACGAACTGGATGCAAGTGACTTGAGCGGCGTGGTGGCTTTTTGTTTTGATTTGATTTTCGGTGCTACGGATTTCAGCGGCTTTTTTGCCTGATGAACAGCGCGCTTTTTTGCCACAGGTTTTGCCTTGGGCTTCGCACGCGCCTTCCCTTTAAGCTTTGCACTGATGGTTTTGGCCGCCATGGAACGAAACGTCACACCCTATCTGCGCGCGCTATATCGGCTCGTGCAGTGCAAAAAATCGGAATGCCGGGAGGTAACGCATACGATACGGCCCCCACCGATCGAATTTATACAGAACGCCTTTATACACAACGGCCTGATGGACAAAAACGTCAGGTTGTCCGCCTGTGCAAAAATCGCGTGCCGCACCTGCTAAGGCATCGTACACGCCTTGAGAAGTCTAAAACCTTCTATATGCGGCCCTTTTTACAGTTTCGTTTCGAGTCTATATTATTTGGCACCATCTGGAATTCGGCGGCGTGGCCCAGACTTTCCGATGCTTTATTCAAACGTGCTTTCGTTCTTAAGCGCGCCCGAAGCTGAGACATACGTAGAGATGGTTACGCGTTACCGGACGGGGGGACACAGCGCAGCCCCACATCTCTTTTGAAGATCATTCCTGTGGCAGAAGTCTCAGGGCCATTTTTTGACGGCACGGATGATTAAAAGTACGGCCAAGATCGCGCCATAGATGGCGGGTTCCACATAGCCTGTTTTTAACATCATTAAGAAGTGGATGATGCCCGCGATGGTCGAGACATAGACAACCCGATGAAGTTGCCGCCAGCGCTTGGCGCCCACACGCTTGACCATGCCGTTGGTCGATGTGACCGCGAGCGGAATGAGCGTAACAAACGCCGCCATGCCCACCATGATGTAGACGCGTTTCACCACGTCTTTCCAAATCGCTGACCAGTTAAAGAACTGATCGAGCCCAACGTAAGCAAACACATGCAAGCAGACATAAAAGAACGCGAAGAGACCGAGCATTCGTCGCAAACGGCCAACAACTGACCACCCGGTCAAAATGCGCAGAGGTGTGACAGCCAACGCGATCAGCAAGAACCGCAATGCCCAATCGCCACAGTATCGAATGATATACTCAATCGGATTAGGGCCGACATTATTCGTCAACGCGGCGTACAACAACCACAGCGCAGGCAAACAAGACAAAGCGAAAATGATCGGCTTCAGTGCCCATACGGGCCGAAGACGCTGCGTTTCTGAGGTTTGCGATGCACTCTCTGTCATCTCTAATACATTGCACCACTTTGTGAGTTGCGCAACGCTGGTCGCCCTGTTGCCATTGGTTACAGAATTCTCCTTGTGAGGTTAAAGCCCTCATAGGCAGATGGTAGTTGCAAAATAATACACAGTGACGTCGAGGGACGGGGAATGGCGGACAAGACATCGGCGGGCTTGAAGTTCGGCCCGATCAATTTGGCCCCTGGCATTAGCAAAGCCAATATGTGGACGCTGATGTACGCGTCTTTCTTCACAATTGGTTTGCTGACGTTTGTGGGCGTTGGCACGCCGTATGTGTTGAATGCCGTGCTCAACATTCCCGTCGAAGAACAAGGTGCAGTCAGTGGCACGCTTGTGTTCTGGAGTGAAATTGTCGCGATCTTGATGTTCGGCCCTGTCGGCGTGATGGCCGACCGCTTTGGCCGCAAGCCACTGTATGTCATCGGCTTCATCCTGATGGGCGCAGGTTACGCGCTTTACCCGCTCGCGACATCTGTTGGCGAACTGATCATCTTCCGCATTATCTATGCGCTCGGTGTTGCGACATGCACAGGCGTTCTGGCGACGGTTGTGACAGACTATCCGCAAGAAGCCAGCCGCGGCAAAGCTGTGGCGATTACCGGCTTCATGAACGGCGCCGGCGTTGCGATCTTGAACATCGTGCTGGGCGCATTGCCAAGCCGCTTCGCGAATGGCGGCATGGATGTCGCGACCGCAGGCGAATACACGCACTTCATCGTCGCGGGTCTATGCTTGCTGGCCGCCATCGTGGTTGGCATTGGCTTAAAGGGCGGCCGCTCGCCCCAACATGATGAGCGCCAACCCGCCCGCGTGATTGTGCGCGAAGCTTTGAAGGCCGCCACCAACCCGCGCATTGCGTTGGCGTATGGCGCGGCATTCATTGCACGTGGTGACTTGGTCATCCTCGGTACATTCCTGACCTTGTGGGGCACGCAAGCAGGTGTGGAAAGCGGCATGGATTTACCTGACGCCACCAAAGCCGGAACGCGCATTTTTGTGCTCGCTCAAAGTGCAGCTCTGTTATGGGTTGTCGCCGTGGTGTTTCTACTCGACCGCTTTAATCGCGTCACTGCACTCGCGTGCTGCATGGGCCTTGCGACAATTGGCTACTTAGCCATGGGCTTTGTCACAAACCCGCTCGACCAAATTGATTACCCACTCATTGTGCTGTTGGGCATTGGTCAGATCAGCGCATTCTTAGGTTCGCAAGCGCTCGTGGGACAAGAGGCACCCGTGCTGCAACGCGGCGCTGTGATCGGCGGCTTCAATACATCGGGTGCTATCGGGATTTTGTTCTGCTCGGTTGTCGGCGGTTACTTGTTCGACGCCTGGAGCCCTGCCGGACCGTTCATCTTGGTGGGTGCGATCAATATGGTGGTGTTCATTTTCGCTATTATTGTGCGCATCAAAAGCCCTGGCCGGATGCCGGGCGAAGGTGGCGGTTCCATCGCCTTGCACTAGAATCGCAAGACAGCCGTTTTGCCACTCCGTGGTCGAGGCCGCTTAAACCCCGATCACAAACATGTTGAGCCATTGGCGCTGTATACATGCTTGTGAAAGAGTCCGGCCACTTTCAATTCTCTGGTTGCTGTCATTCTTTATGGGGAGGCCATACGCTATGTTGAACAGACCACCATTGATGTCGGACTTCGTTCCGGCACGTCGCCAAGCATTAAAGACCGGCCTTGGCGCCGCGGCTGCGTTCGGTGCAGCTGCATGGGTTGAGCCAAGCACCGCGCAAGCAAAAACAGCTGTCGACTTCATGGACCCGAAGACCAACTTGCAAACGCTGTTGAAGCTGCAAGCTGACTTATCGGGCAAAGAAGTCATCAGCGGATTCCCGGGCGAAGCCTGGGTATGGGAAGCTGGCAAAGGCAACATCAAAGCGTTCAAGACCTACGGCATCGGCGCCACACGTTTAGAAGACATGGGCAACGACACGTACCGCTTCTATCACCGTGAAGTTCTCTATTACTGCGACCCGAAAACGGGCGAGATCTTGAACGAGTGGACGAACCCGATCACAGGCAAGCGCGTCGAAGTTCTGCACATCCTGAATGATCCTGTTAACCGTATGTACAAGCTGAAGGGCGGCATGATGGATCCGCCTTACCCGCACCAAGTTGTCGGCGACCGCATCGTGTTCCAACTTGATGTGCTGCGTTCGACAGAAAAGAACCCGATTACCCGCGCTGAGTATCCGCTGCAATCACAGCAGGATCTGTATCAATCGGGTGAGCTTTGGGCGATCACCGGTAGCGTGAAAGAACTGAGCGATCCGAAAGTGACCTCGGCTGAAAATCACACGGCTTGGGCGCGTGTTGGCATGTGGTTGCCGTTCATGGAGATGGGCGATCGCCAAGGCTTCATGGTCTATCACTCGCAGTCGTTCAAATTCAAAGACGGCATTTCGCAAATTCCGAAAGTGATCCGTGACCACACGGCCAAGCACTATCCGAAGTACTTGGAAGCGCCGAAAGAATGGAAAGATTTGAAAGAGAACGAGAACACCTGGTCGTACTCGCTCAAAATCATGAAAGAGAAAGAAGCTGCGGGCAAGCGTAAGCCTGATGGCTCGATCTTCGGTGTCTAAAAGCCGATTTTAAGATTGTGAAAAAGGGCTCCTGATACGGAGCCCTTTTTTTATGCCGCCGCGGTGTTAACGCTCCTGCATTTGCAGGAGATTTGCAGGGAAACAGTTGGGGATTACGTGGATTGCGGCAAGCCGCCAGCACCACGGCGACCAATCACCATCGCTAGCAAGGTCAGCACTGTTGCAACCATGAACGTCACGCGCAAACCGTGCGCGACGGCATCGGGAGCCGCCGCAGCGATCTCACCGCCTCCGGCTGCAAAAGCGAACACGGCCCCCATCACAGACGTACCCGTGATCAGACCTAAGTTACGCGACAAGTTCAACATGCCGGAGATCACACCGCGCTGATCAGCGGCAACATCGACCATGACGGCCGTATTGTTGGCGGCTTGAAACAACGCATACCCCGCCGTCAAAACAACGATGGCGGCAACATACGCCAGAACACCAAAACCAATCGACATCAGCGCCAGCATCAACGCCCCCAACGCGATGGCCACCAAACCGGCCATCATCACAGCGCGGGCGCCAAAGCGATCAACCAAACGCCCTGAGGGCACGCCACTTAAGGCGGCAACAATGGGACCAGCGGATAACACCAAGCCAACGGTAACGGCATTCAGTTTCAATGCACCGGTCAGATAAAACGGCCCGACCACCATCGTTGCCATGGCGACTGTGACAACCAAAGCGCTCATGATGACGCCCGCACTTAAAGTTTGGTTGCGCAAGACACTGAGCCGTATCAGCGGTGATATCGCTTTCGCTTCGACGCGGACAAATACGCCGATGCCGACCACAGCGAAGATCAATAAACAGACATTCATTGCGCCAAAGCTGCCACGCCCCAGCGTCATCGCCAGCGCATAGGCCGCCAACACAACGCCCAGCACCACTGTGCCGGTGTAGTCAAATCCACCACCTGTCGCCGGTGATAAACCACGATCAGCCATCACAAATCGCCGCACCAAACCGTAAGTGATGATGCCCGTCACAACCATGACGATGAAAATAGCGCGCCAATCAAACCATGCGATCAGGAAGCCACCTAACGATGGCCCCAGCGCGGTTCCAACCGCAGACGCTGTTCCCAACATGCCCATAGCACTGCCGGTTTTTTCTTTTGGCACCACCTCGCCCACCAGCGCTGTGCTTAAGGCCATCAGGATAGCGGCACCAACGCCCTGTACGGCACGTGCGGCAATCAGCAGTCCCAAATTCGGCGCAACGGCGCATAACACCGACGCCACAGTGAAGACGATCAACCCCATCAACAGCAAGCGGCGGCGACCAAACATATCGCCCAACCGACCGACCCCAACAATCAGCGTGGTAACGGCCAATAAGTTCGCCAGCACAATCCACTGCACATGCTGAAACGACGCAGAGAACAAGTCCGCCAATGTTGGCAACGCCATATTGGTGATGCTGGTACTGAGCGATGACAGCGCCAAAGACAATGACAGGCTGATCAAGGCCCAACGGCTTTGCTTGCTTGCGGCTGAATGATCAATCGGCTTCGTCATGGCTGTTTCATTTCGTGTTGCGGTGTCCGGCACACCTCTATATAGTTGCGTGCGCACGCATATAATTAAGGCCGCCAAAGAAAAGAGTCAAAGGGATTAAAAATGGATCGGTTTGATACGCTGTTCGATCTGGTGGGCGCGCTGGCCCGCAAGCGCTATCTTGTTGGCGAACAACACTTTTCGACGTTAGGCCTAAACCACTCTGAAGCGCGCATCCTCACGCTTCTTGATAAAGCGGGTGGCATCTCGCCCCAAGAGACCCTTTCCAATGCCCTAAATATCGACCGCAGCAATGCAGGCCGGGCCTTAAAACGCCTTGAGGACGATGGCTACGTGATCCGCCGCAAGGACGAGGCAGACAAACGCGCATATACAGTCCGCATGACCGCCAAGGGCCAAAAGACCGTCGGCGAGATCGCGAAGTTACGCAAGAAAATGGCCCAGAGCTTTTTTGGCGACCTCACGGACCGTGAAGCCGCCACGGCGATCATGCTTCTGAGCAAAGCGGTCTCCACGGAAAAAAATTAGCGCGCCATGTCCGGCGGAAAAAACAGGCGGCCCAGTTGATGCGCTTCAGCCGTGGCAGCACCCCAATCAGGCTTGGGCGATAAGGCGGCTGAGAGCCACACCAAGCCTAAAAGACGATTGATTGAAGGTGGACTGCCAGCCCAACTCCAGGGTCGTGATGGCGGCACAAACACGCGCTTGTTCTTCACGGCAGCTAATTCAGACCACGGCAGTTTTTCAGCGGTGGTAAGAAAGCCAGCATCAAGCGCGATAATCAGATCGGGCGCCCAGGCTTTAAGATCCTCGTCAGAAATGCCCTCTTCTTTCGTCGCGACATTCACGGCACCCGCAACTTTATAAATTTCGGCATGTTGGCTGCGCGCCGTCATGCTGCTGCGGCCATCGACACTACGGGCGACATAAATACGCGGCCCTTTATTTCCAGCTTTGGCCACAGTTTTCGCGGCATCGGCCAAAACACGCTCAGCGGCTTTTGCCAGTTCTTCGGCGCGCGCTTCACGGCCCGTCAGCTTGCCCACGGCCCGCAACGAAGCCGGAATGTTTTCCATACGCCCATCAATCACGGCGTAAGGAATGTTTGTGCCTTGCGTTACGGACTCCGCCAGTGATTCAAAGCGACCGCCCACACTGCCGTAGTCGACGAACAAATCGACCTTCGCGTTTTTCCACACGGAATAATCAGGCTCGCCTTCCCATCCGGTGAGATGCCCCAGGATAGGCAAAGCTTTTGAACGCGTATCTACCGCACTCAATGTCGCATCAGATTGTTTGCGCGCCCAACCGGCCAACAGGTCAGGCGCAACCGCATACACCAACACTTCCGCAGGCGGCCCCGCAGGCGCAATACGCTGCGCAGGTGCGGCCATTGTAACAGCACGGCCATAGGCATCCGTGACACTCACCTGGGCCAACGCGGGCAATACCCACAGCACCACAATTGCACACCATAACGGAACGCCACGCATGAAAGCCTCCCTCGTTTGACTCGATATACCCTATCAGATATATCGTCAGAGAATCGATATATTTGTTTAGATACATCGACTTCACCAGATGATTAGAAAAGGATGGGCTATGTCGCGCCATAGATTGTGGGCTGGGGTTTCTGTGATTGCACTGCTCAGCAGCGCGCCTATACGCGCAGAAGACACCAAAGCATTCGAACTGGGCCGCATTGAAGAAATTTTGGTGACCGGTCGTAAGGTCGATACCAAGATCAGCAACAGCACTTTGTCGTCAGAGGATATCTACACCTTCAAGATCGACACGTTAGACCGCGCGCTGGATTTAATTCCCGGGGCTGCGTCCAGCAACACGGGCGGTTCACGTAACGAGCGCCTGATTTTCGTGCGCGGCTTTGACCGGTTCCAAGTACCGCTGTCGATTGATGGTGTGCGCGTGTACCTGCCCGCGGATAACCGCTTAGATTTCGGCTTCTTCCTCACCGCTGACTTGGCTGAAGTGCAAGTGCAGAAGGGTTATGTCTCGGTTCTGGATGGCCCTGGCGGCATGGGCGGCGCGATCAACCTCGTCACCCGCAAACCGACCAAAGAGTTTGAAGCTGAAGCTCGCGCAGGCGCGATCTTCGGTGAAGACTTAAGCACCAACGGTATCACCACCTACGGCGCGGCTGGCACGAAGCAAGACCGCTACTACCTGCAAGCCAGTGGTGCTTGGACGGATGTGAGCCGCACGCAATTGCCTGAGAGCTATACGCCAACAGCATCCGAGAATGGCGGTTTTCGGGATTTCTCTGCCAGAGAAAACTGGCGCTTGAACTTTAAAGCGGGTTTTACACCGAACGACACCGATGAGTATTCAGTCAGCTACACCAAGCAATCGGGCGACAAAGAAGCCCCGCTGCATGTGACCGACGCTGCTGCCACACAACGTAACTGGACCTGGCCATACTGGGACATCGACAGCGTGTACTTCCTGTCGTCCACGAATTTCGGCGATGACACCAAGCTGAAGACCAAAGCCTATTACAACACGTTCGAGAATTTGCTGTCGTCGTTCGACAACCGCAACCTCACCACCCAAACCTTGGCCCGTTCGTTCAACAGCTTCTACGACGACTATGCCTATGGTGGCTCGGTTCAGCTGGAGCAGAACATCGGCGACTTCAATATGCTAAAGGGGACCGTGTTGTACCGCCGCGACAACCACACCGAGTGGCAGCAAATCTTTGTGCCACGCAACTTCACCGAGCCTGACCAGGTGATCCGTGAAGATACGTGGTCGTTCGCACTGGAAAACCGTACCACCATCACGCCGCAGTTGGATTTGGTTGTGGGTGCGTCTTATGACTTCCGCGATTTAAAGCGCGCGGAAGATTTCGTGACGCCGACGACAGCCACGGGCACAGGCAACTATGTGACCTACGGGCTGTCAGATTCTCCGGCGTGGAACGAACAGGCCGCGTTGATCTATAGCTACAGCGATACCGGCACGGTTTACGCCAACGTCTCGAACCGCACGCGCTTCCCGACTTTATTTGAACGTTTCAGTTCACGTTTCGGGGGTGCGACCTCGAACCCAACCTTGAAGCCGGAACGCGCATTGAACCTGGAAACAGGCATCAAAGAAAACATTACGGATGACACACGTTTAGAAGCGGCTGTGTTCTACAGCGATGTGAACAACGTAATCGTCAGCGTACCGTTCATCTTCCAAGGATCCGCCGTCACGCAAAGCCAAAACGTTGGTGATGCTGAGTACTACGGTTTGGAAGCTTCGGTTGATACGCGCATCACCCCGGATGCGACGGTCGGTTTGCGTTACACCTACACCAAGCGCAATATCGACAACCCAGCCAATGCTGCGTTCCAGCTGACCGGCCAACCGGGCCATCAGGCGTTTGCATTCGTGAAGTGGAATGTGTTGCCGGACCTGACGATCACACCGAACATCAACGCAGCTTCGAAGCGTTGGACGGTCACGACGAATGGTTTGACGTACTACAAAGTTGGTTCGTTCGTTCTGGCCAACACCGATGTGGATTACGCCATTAACAAAGATGTCGATTTGTCCTTCAGCGTGAAGAACATCTTCGACAAAGATTACACGTTGGTGGATGGCTTCCCTGAAGAAGGCCGCACGTTCCAACTGAACTTGCGCACACGGTTCTAAGCAAGCCTCTCATCTGCTGAGATCAAAAGTGGCGCATCTCAAGGTGCGCCACTTTTTTTGTATTTTTCGCCACATTTGCCAGAAGCCTTAGTGCGCGGCCTGCACGACTTTTAAAGTGTCTAATCGCAAGCACGCGTCTACCGCATCAGCATCAAAGTGTTTGCCACGCCCTTCGATTAAAACTCTTTTCGTTTCATCCACACCACGCGCCGGGCGGTAAGGACGCGGCTTCACCATCGAATCCACGGTATCGGCCACAGCAATAATCCGTGATTCAAGTAAAATGGCGTTTCCCATAAGATTGTTCGGATATCCTGTTCCGTCCAAGCGCTCGTGGTGTTGATACGCCGCCTCTGCCAAAGGCCATGGGCTCTTCACTTCTTTTAAAATATCATGACCAAAAGCAGCATGCTGGCGGATAAAATCCATTTCCAACGACGTTAGCTTTGTGACCTTGGACAAAAACTCGGGCGGTACGCCAATCTTGCCAATGTCATGCACAACACCGCTTAGGTAAATGCCGTACAAACGCGCTGAATCTAGCCCCATCTGCTCACCAATACGCACAGCCAGCATCGCGACACTCTCTTGGTGACCAGCCGTATAAGCATCACGCGCTTCAATAGCACGTGCAAGTGCACCGGTTGTTTCACGGTAAACTTGGTCGAGCTTTTGCGTCAGTTCCTCCGCGCGTGATCGCGCGGCCATCACCTCTGTCATCGGTGAAATAAAGCCCAGAAACCACGTCGGGCGCCCTTGCTGGTCACGTCCGCCGCATTGTATCCCAACCAGACAGTGAATCATCTCACCACTTTTGGTGATGTAGCGTTTTTCATAGCGAACATAATTTTCCCCCTCGAGCAATCTCTGCCGCTGACGCTTACTTGATTGCAGATCGTCGGGGTGGGTAATTTCGTTTGTGGTTTTCTGATTCAACTCGTCCATGCTGTAACCCAGCATATCCAAGAAACCTTGGTTTGCGCGGACGAAGCGCAAGTCAGCATCGACTTCAAGAATGCCGACAACATCGCTTTCAAATATGCGTTGGAGGCGTTCTTCTGCTGAAGGCATGAAAACCGTCCTTTGAGTGTAATTTCATCAGGCTACACTGTAACGCGAACGGGGGGAATTTATTATATTGAGCCACAAACTGCGCCCGTGATTTGCGAACCCAAGGTTTTTAACGCACAACCTGATAGCTTATAATCAACATTCTACCGCATTGCGGAATCACTGGACAAACCAACTCGCGATACGCCCCCGGCCATTCCTGAATGCAATCACGCGGGGTTACGGGCGCTTTGCTTCCGACGAATAGAGCGAAAGCGCATCATGCGCAGTTCGTAGGCAATGCGCTTGCTGTCGATGGCTGGCGGCAACAGCAGTATGGGCTGTTTGAGTTTCTGCACCACAGGCTTTTTACGGGGGGCCACGTTGCCCCTCACTTTATTCGCCAGAACAATCGCATTACGAAACGGCCCTGCCTGATCAATCAAGCGCACATGCCATTGGTTACGCTGGAATGTTAGCGCCAGAATATCAGCGGTTTGGTCTTTGCGGCCATCTAGGCAAACGTTCATATATAAAGTCCCGCTCGGGCGCAGACAGCGTTTGGCCGTTTGACAAAAGGCATCATCGGTAAATTGCGGCGGAATGGTCTCGCCCACGAAGGCATCTATAATGACCGCATCAAACTTCGCTTTGGTGCTGCGCATGAACTTCAGGCCATCTGCCGTCACGCACTTTACAGACTTCGGCATTCCGAAGTGCGCTTTGGCCAAAACAAATGCGGCTTTATCAATATCCACCACCGTCATGCGCACGCCTGCACGCGTCAACATCGTGGCCAACGTGCCGCCCGCGCAACCAATCATCAGCGCGGTCTTGGGGTTGGTTTGCATCACCAAGTGAAACAATGCGTGAATGTATGAATCCAAACTCACGCCGTTTGCATCTGTCGCAGTTTGGTTGCCGCCCTTCTGAGCATACAACAACGCCCCCGTGCGGGTGTTGCGCACCAAACGGACCGTGCCGACTTTTGAAGCGTGAGTTGTGGCTTTGCGTGGATTAGGCGATGGAGAACCTGAGGCCCGCGATGTCGCGCTCATGATCCCATCGTGCCTAATTTCTCTTCATACAGGGTTAGCGCATTGCACTCACGGTCTAGCGCCTGATAGGCAGCATTGGCTTGGGGGTTGAATGCGACGAAGTCTTCCGCCGACCGCCAATGATCATGCGTGACAAAAACGTTGTACTTTTCTTTTGCCGTGTCACGTAACAGATCCGTGCCGACATACCCTGGCGCAGTGCGAAATAAATTGGCCCAACTGCCATTCGCCCCGTAATGATTCTCGAATACAGGGATAGCGTCAGGCTTCACAGTGAATCGCCAGATGATGGTGTACATAAATAAAGGGCCCCATTGCTGAGGCCCTTTATATCGTGCGGTGACGTGGCGTCTAGTTAGCCTTGTGGATACGTGCCTCTAAACGACCAGCTTGCGATACAGGTGCCACGTCGCATGGCCCAAAATCGGGATCACAACCGCAAGGCCCGCGAAGAACGGAATAGCGCCCGCCAGCAGCATCACCACAACGATCAAGCCCCACACACCCATGGTGACAGGGTTTTCCTTCACCGCATTAACGGATGTATGCACCGCCGAGCCCATGCCGACATCGCGGTCGAGCAGCATGGGGAACGAGATGGTGCCCACACACAGCGAGATGACAGCGAACGCGAGCCCGACGATGTTACCGAGAATAATCATCGTCCAGCCTTCGCTGGTGAACAGCAGTTGCTTGAAGAACTCAGCCATCGAGTTGGGGGCTGTGGGCACGCTGCGCCACTCATCACCCATCGTGAGGCCGTAGATCGTCATGGCGGTCGCGAGCCAGAACAAGAACAGCGCCACCATCATGAAGCCGAGCATCAGGATGTCTTTGATGGAGGGCGAGTTGAAAAAGTTGTAGCCGGTCATCAGGCCGTACTCGAGGCCCTTCTCGCGCCTGCGGCTGACTTCACATAAGGCAATCGTGACGAATGGGCCGATCAATACCGCGCCCGAGACAAACGGAAAAACCAGCGGTAGGTAATCGTAATTCGCGACGACCATAAGGCCCAAGAAACTCGCAAGCAGATACACACCCGCTGCGAAGGGGGCCAGCGTGGGTTTATCTTTGAAGTCTTCGATGCCCTTGGTGAGAGCGTCCATCAGATCATGCAGTGAGATTTTGCGGACGGCAGCAGGCTGGGTTGCAGCACCTGTGCCAAGGGTCGCGGTGGTTGCCATGGTTTGGCCTCCCTGAACGGTTCACGTGAACAAACGCGAAGCAAATCAAAGGCAGCGAACAAACAAACGAACAAAACCAACTTGAAGCGAGAGGAACAGCATACGCCGATTTTGGCCTCAGGCAATTGCGAGCGAAGGGCTTAAAACTGCGGCCGAATTCCGCGTGCAACGCACAAAACCCCCTCGTTTTGGGTAAACCTCCGGGCACACGTCATGCAACGCTTGCTGATCACAAAGCGTACCTGACGCTTGCTTGGCCAACGTGATTAAGCAAGGCTAGTTATGGAGATAAAGGCAGGGGTGTTATGGCGGTTTCTTTAAGCGTTATTCCGAACGCGCGATCAGAACGGAATTTCTTTGTCGGCATGGCGTTGTTGATTGCGGCCACGGTCGTGGGCGGGTTTGCGCAGTTTGCCTTGCGCAACATGGTGATATTACCGGCCCCGTTATTGGTACATGCACATGGCGTAATTTTTCTCTGCTGGTTGGGCGTGTTTGTGGCCCAAAGCGTGCTCATTCAGCAGGGGGCGGTGTCATTGCATCGCCGCTTGGGGTGGATCGCATTAACGCTCGCCTTATTAATGGTACTGGTGGGCACGCTGACGGCGCTGAACAGCGTGCGCGCTGAGCGCGTGCCGCCCTTCTTCACGCCACCGATTTTCTTGGCGCTGAGTTTCATGGAACTCGCAACATTCATCGGGTTGGTGTTCGCAGGTATTGCCACGCGCACGCAAACCGATTGGCACCGCCGTTTGATGTTGGGTGCGATGATCGCCGTGATGGGCCCAGGCTGGGGGCGTATTTTACCCATGCCGCTCTTGGGTGAGTTCGGAGGGTTAGCCGTGCTGGGCATGCAGATGTTGTATCTTAGCCTTGGGCCGGTCTTCGATATCTATAATCGCGGCAAAATTCACCCGGCCTATTACGTGTGTATCGCAGCCTTGCTGGTGCAAAGCTTCGGCACGCCGCTGTTAGCGGCCACGCAACCAATTATTGATCTGGCGGCAAGCTTAGGCCCCGTAAAGCCTTAGAAGTTCCGCTTCAAATCAAGGTCAGTGTATAGCCCTGCGACTTCCTCTTCGTAGCCATTGAACATCAACGTCTCACGTTTCAGGAAGTCGCCGATGCGACGTTCAGACGCTTGGCTCCAACGCGGATGATCGACCTTCGGGTTCACATTGGCGTAAAAGCCGTATTCGTTGGCGGCTAACTTCTGCCAGGTGTTCATCGGCTGCTTGTCGGTGAACGTGATCTTCACAATCGATTTGCCGTTTTTGAAGCCATATTTCCAGGGCGCCATCAATCGAATGGGCGCACCGTTCTGGTTGGGTAGCGCTTCGCCGTAAAGACCTGTGGCTAAAATCGCCAGCGGGTTCATGGCTTCATCAATGCGCAAACCTTCCACGTACCACGCCCAGGGCGCTGTGAACTTATTCCTCAAGCCCGGCATTTCATCGGGGCGCGCGACACTTTCAAACACGATGTACTTGGCACTGCCTTGCGGCTCGAAGCGTTTCACCACATCGGCTAGCGAAATACCAATCCACGGGATGACCATCGACCACGCCTCCACACAACGGAAGCGATACACGCGCTCTTCCAATTGATGCGGCTTTAAGAAGGCATCGAGATCAAACGTGCCGCCTTTGTTGCACATGCCATCAACCGTAATGGTCCACGGCAGCGGCTTGAATTTTCCCGAAGTCTCGGCCGGGTCGCTTTTATCCATGCCGAATTCGTAGTAGTTGTTATACGTCGTCACCGCTTCGTAGGGCGTCAGCGCGTCTTTCGCGCCCAACTTGCTGTAGCCTTCTTTGACATTCGCAATGGCCGTATTTTTGCCAGGGCCTTTTTGCAAGGCGGCTTGGGCGGGCTTTAAACCCAACAATGCCGAACCGGCGATAAGTCCGGTTCCAGCAATCAGTTTGCGACGATTGAGAAACACGCTTTGCGGCGTGATCTCGTGCGAGCGGACATCGGACTTTTTAGCAAAACGGATCAGCATGGTGGGCCTCCCTCTTTCTCTCATCTTAATACGGATTTGGCCGTGAAGGCGATCAATCCTGCATGACGAAATGGTCAGCCAAGCCTTGCCCCGTTGCGGCCTTAGGCCGATTTCAGCAAGGATCGCGCCATTCTATTGGGGAGAAGACCATGACCGACCGCCGCGACGTTTTGACCGCTTTAGGCTTTGGCGCTGTTGCAGCCTTGGCTGCTACTACAGCCAACGCCACTGACGCCTCTGAATCACGCAAAGATAACGCCGCGCAGGAAAAGAAGCTGATCGCTTTCGTAAGTGAGTTTTGTGCGGCCTGGAGCACAAAGGACGTGGAAAAGCTGATCCCGTACCTCTCGGCTGATATCGAGTACCACATGTTTGAAGGCGCCCCGCCGATTAAAGGACACGATCAAATCCGCGAGCGCTTGAAAAATTTTATGGCCGGACAGAAGGAAATTAAGTGGGACATTTCCCGCAGCTTCGCCGTCGGCGACGTAGTGCTGAACGAACGGATTGATCACTTTATTCAACCGGATGGCTCGCCCAAGCCCAGCAACCACTTCCATGTGGCCGGAGTCTTTTTGGTACGAGATGGGAAAATTTCGTACTGGAAAGATTACAATATGCCCAAGGCGGCTTAACCGGTGGAATGTTAATACGCACATTCAACTTTTCCTGGAAAACCAGGCGAAAAGGCGGCGAAAGCCGCCTTTTTTCGTTTACCCATTCCCCGTTCCATTCACTCCTTGTGAACCATTTTACGGCATGAAGGATCATTAAACCCCGCGAGAAGGTTTTGCGCATTTCTGGGTTAGGCGAGACATGGCCCGGCAAGCAGCAGTTCCCCCGGAGAGAGAATGACACCGACGACCGATCCTTCAGCCGCCCACGGCCCCAAGCAATTTCAAGCAGATGCCCTGCGAGTCCTCCTGTTCGAGGACAGTGCCATGGACGCCGCACTGGTTAAAAAGTTCTTACAGACGGCAGGCGTTCGCCTGACCAACATTTTCCACACCGACACCATCCCGTCGGCGCTGCAAGTGTTGGCGCGTGAGAACATCGACCTGTGCCTGACCGATTATTATTTACGCCCGCACACAGGTTTTGACCTGATGGACGAAGTGCGCCGCTTCGACTTCAACGTGCCATTCATCATGCTGACAGGCATGGATGACCGCGCGGTTGACGAAGGCGCGTTGGAACGCGGTGCATACGATTTCCTGGTGAAAGGCGAATTGACGGTTGAAGGCCTGGAGCGGTCGATTCGCTACACGTTGACCCGCCACGACCGCGAAACCGTCCTGACCAAAGCAGCCACCTGCGACAGCTTAACCGGCTTGATGAACCGCGCTGCGTTTGTGGATCGTTTAACGCAGATGATCGATGATGCCCGCGTGCGTGCCGATAACGTGGCACTGCTTCACATCAATCTGAACGGTATCAAACACATTAACGAAAGCTGCAGCCATAAAGTCGGCGACGATGTGCTGAAAGCTGTTGCGCAAAAGTTGAACGACGCGCGCCGTCCGTCGGACTTTGTCGCCCGCTTGGGCGGTGACGACTTCGCGTTCATCATCACCGACTTCTTGCTGCCGAAGCATGCCATTGAGATCTCGCGTAAAATGATTGCGGCCACAACCGGGCACATCACTGCGCGAGACGGCGATCATCACATGATTGTCGCTGGCGGCTTGGTGGCTGAAACCATTCGCCGCACCAGCCCGCCGACGCCTGAGTTGGTGGAGCGAATCATGCTGTTGGCCAGCCGTGCGATGTTCGAAGCCAAGACGCGCACACGCATGAAAACTGATTCCGATCTGGTCATGGGCCGCCTCGGCCATGATCGAGTAAACTAAGCCCGCGTGAATTAAGTTTCTCAGCGCCTTCACACGTTTTTACAAAGCGAAACCAGAGTTCGTGGTTAACACGAACGCGCGCAACCATAAGCAGTCAGATACCGCAAACGGGCGACGTGAGAACCCGTTAACCCTTTGTTGTTTCGAGTAAAAACCCGAATTTTTGACTCGGCAATTCGAAGCAAATGGGTATGGTGCCGGAAAAGATCCTATTCATAGGACTACTATTCTGGACCGGGTGGCTCGCCGTGTTTCGCATTGTCCGTTTTCGCCGCGACAAAGAAGCGGCCTATGAAGTGCAGCAATATCGCCGCATCGAAGATGCGCAGCGCTGGCTGCTGCTTGGCGGCGGTGTGGCTTACGCATGTCTCGGCCTGTGGCTCGGTGCAGGCATATACAAAACCACGCACGGCCTAACCAACTCCTCTGTCGCATTATTATTGGCAACGGTCGTGATGTGGGGCCTGACGTTCACAGCATTTGTGCGCGAACGCATGGAGCTTGTGCCCATTGTTGTGGCGCTGGTGTTCGGCTGGTTCCATGTGTTCCTCGTGGCCTTTGTGCCAGAAAGTGGCGCGCTGAAATCAGCGCTGCTGTTTGGCTCACTCGCAGCACTCACCACGCTGATGTCGCCATTAGTGCAAACTGCCATCGCATCCATGATCGCAGCAGGTTTGATGTCGATGGTGGGCTTTGGCGTTGTATTCCCGCTTCAAGGGATCGACATCAGCTTCCTGCAGGCCATGGGCGCGACAATCCCCACGTTCTTGTTTGTCGCGGGCTTTGCCCAGACGCTGGAACATACCCGCCGCGAAGCATTTTCCTACAAACACGAACTGTCACGCCGCGCGACCACTGACGAAATTTCCGGCGTGTCGAACCGCGCGCACATCCATCAAAGCGCGCAAAATGAATTTGGGCGCGCACGTCGCTATAAAGAGCCGCTGTCGATGGTGATGATCGAAATCGACGAGTTCGATACGATTTTAGATAAAGCCGGACCGATTGCGTTAGACACCCTCATCCAAGTGTTTGCAGGCTATTGCATTGTTGTGATGCGCAACTGCGATAGCTTTGGCCGCTTAAGCCGCAATCGCTTTCTAGCGATCCTGCCGGAAACACCAATCAAAGGCGCCAAAGTATTGGCCGAGCGCATGTGCCGCGACTTAGCAGCGCTGGATGTTTTGACGGACGACGGGAAGCTGAATTTCACAGCCAGCATCGGTATCGCAGATGCGGACACCACCGACAAATGGAGTGGTGATTTGTTGCGCCGCTGCGCACAAGCCGTGGACGATGCCATCGAACGTGGACGCAACACATTTGTGGCCGCTATTCCGCCACCACAGCAACAAGACAACGACGCGCAGCCTATAGCCAACATCGTCCCCAACATGATGATGCCATCAGCTCCGCAGGAATTGTTAGAGCCCGAAGGCCCAGACCAGGCGATGAACGGTATGGGGCCAGGATTTAGAGCCGCTGGCTAACGCTTTAAAATAAAGTACAGCCCC
The DNA here is from genome assembly GCA_965229355.1 of Rhodospirillaceae bacterium. Classification (GTDB taxonomy): domain Bacteria; phylum Pseudomonadota; class Alphaproteobacteria; order Rhodospirillales; family Rhodospirillaceae. Next base: position 291,941 of record OZ245869.1, read on the forward strand.
TCTTCCGTTGCGCCTTTGTGTTTACGCAACGGGGCATGGCGTTCAGTGACAATCTTAAAGTTATAGCGCGCGACCAGCGCCACGAGATCATCGCGATTGTGCGCATAACGCCCACTGACCTCTAATTTAAAATTTGGATGCGATGTAGTTTCGACTGTAAATGCCAGCACGCCGCCCTGGTGAAGTTTTGCGTGCGCCAGTTCAAACAGCTTGGACACATCACCGATATAAATCAGCACATCCGTTGCCGCGATCAGATCAAACGCATCTTGTGTCTGACTTAAGTAATGCTCAGCTTCGTACTTATGAACCTCGGCATAAGTGCCCCTGGCCCAGGCAGCTTCGACCATGCGCTGCGACAGATCAACGCCAACCAGTTTCGCGTTGGGCGCAACGGCATGGAATGCCGCGCCAAACAACCCTGTGCCGCAGCCCAGATCGAGCACACGGGAGATGTCGCGCAAAGAACAAGCTGATTTTATAAAATCAGTCAGCATTTGCGGCGCGACATATTCCAGCCGGTCCACCAAGTGCTTTTCAAAGCGGGCGGCATAATCGTCGAAGAAGTTTTCAACGTAGCGCCAATCAGGGTGAGCAGGCGTTTCACCCTTAGCCGCCACCAGCAAATGGCGCGTCGCGGTATTGGCTGGATTTATGGCGAGAGCTTTTTCCAAACACATGATGGCTTGCGGCAGATCGCCCAGCGACGTGTGAATATTGGCAAGGCCTGCCCAGGCTAATTCAAGATCAGGATGCTGTGCGACTAACGCTTCAAAGTAAGGCTGCGCTTCACGCGGGCGTCCCTGGTCGACCAATACCGCGGCCAAGTTTTGCTGCGCATCCAGATTAGACGGGTTCAACTCCACCACGCGCCGGAAGGGCACTTCGGCATCAGCGGCAAAGCCCTGCTGATACAGCACAACACCCAAACGAAAGTGAATGTTCGCCGCCATCGGCTCTAAGGTTGCAGCACACTGCAAGGCCGATGTGGCCAACCCCAATTCGCCCACTTGCGTGGCGCAAAGCCCGAGCAACGCCCACGCACGTACTTCGGCTGGATGTGTCGTGACAATCTCACGATACGCCTCAATGGCGGGCCACCATTGCGACGTTTCATGCAGGCTTTGGGCTTTCGCGTAGATCTCGTTTAAATCCATTCTGCCAGATTAGCGTTTAGGCTGAAGGCGCGCCATGCCACCCATCAGTTTCCAATCGCCGTTTTCACGCGTCCAGACGTGAATGTTCTCGAACTTCTCATCAACAGCCGTACCATCAGGTCGCGCGGTGCGGTGATTGAGATAATAAATAATGGCTGTGTCACCTGAGAGCGTGAAGTCCATCAACTCCATGGTCAGCTTTTCTTGCGTCTTGCCGGCCATAGCTTTCGAGTCTGTCTTTAAACCGGTCTGAGCGAGCGGTTTGGCACTGTTGGGTGGCCAGCCCACATAGTTGGGCGATGTATTGGCGATGTAGTATTCCAGCCCACCGTTGGCGCGGTCGGCATAAATCTTTTGCTCTTTGCCCCAAATCTCGTCACGCGCTTTTGTTTTCGCATCAGCAGTTTGTGCACTTGCGGGAGAAACCAAAACAAATGCGAGAGCGGCTGTAACACAGATATTACGCAGAAGATCAAACATGGGCGGTTCCTTTTGTGCGGCGATGGAAACTGACTGAGGAATAAGAGCGACTTGATTATTATCAAAACAGCGATGCGTAATATTGAAAGAGCCCGGGCCAATCTGTAAACCGCTTATGAATAGCCGTTGCTTATGGCGGACTAGCATGCGTTAAGATGCGGCCGCGTCGAACATTCTGGTGGGGAATATCATGTCAATCGATCCGTATTTGGTCTTGGTGTACGTGCACATCGTGCTGTTTGTGTACTGGCTGGGGGGCGACCTGGGCGTGTTTTTCTCGGCCAAGTACGTGGCCGACCGCAAACTGAGCATGGATGAGCGCTTTCGCTTCCTGCACTTGCTGATGAACTGCGACATGGGCCCGCGCACAGCGTTGCTGCTGCTGTTGCCCGTCGGTTTGGAAATGGCGCGCCTGATTGGTGTGATTGAAGTCAGCCCCGCCATTGGCGGTATCGTCTGGCTGGTCTCATTGGTGTGGGTAGCCACAAACTGGTGGATGCACTTCAACGAAAGACACGCCATTGTGCCTAAGCTGCGCGCAATTGACCAAAACCTGCGCTACGTGCTGATCGTCCTTATTGCTGGCAGCGCGATTTACTCCATCGCCACGGGTAATGGCCCGGTGCTGGCCACATGGCTGCAAGTGAAGTTGCTGGTGTACGCTTTTGCGATCTGCCTGGGCCTGTACTTGCGCGCTGAGATCAAGCAATGGATTGTCGGCTTTGGCATGATCCGCCAAGGTGGTGACGCTGCCGATAAGGGCAACACCATCATTGAAGAGTCGCTGGTGCGTTCGCAACGCGCGGCCTTCTTGTTGTGGTTTGCAGTGGCCTTGGCCGCGTTCCTGGGTAAAGTGAAGCCCTTCTAACGCCGCTTTCATACTTTCATAACAGCGGCGCGGAGAGAAACCTGTGTCCGACGCCGCTGTTGCTGCCGATAGTTATGCCAATGCTCTCGCCGCCCGACGCAGCGGCGACTTAAAAGCCGCGCTGTCTGGGTTTCTGATGGCGCTGGCACTCTCACCCGAACACCCTGCCTACCGGCGCGAAGCCCTCAATATCCTCGGCATTGTCAGCGGCTACAAAGCCCTGCCTGCTGCCGTGTTGGATGGACTGCGTGGGGCCATCAGCGACCCCGCTTTGGATTTACAGCCGCTCAGTTTGGTGGTGCGCAACATCACCGAGAACGATGCGCGATTTGCCGAGATTGAAACCGCGCTTTCTGGTCCGGCTGACACCGTCGAAGCCCATTTGAAGAACAGCGCATGGGATTGGCTGCTGAACGAGCCACTGCTGCACGCCGTACTGGCCCGCGCGATTTTAATCGGCACGCGCTTGGAAACCGTACTCACCAAGCTGCGGCGCCACGTATTGCTACACCCATCAACAATTTTGCTGAGCCGCCATGAACGGCTACTGATTGCGTTGGCCCTGCAAGGCAACACCACGCGCTTTCCATGGGCCGAGACGCCAGAAGAAACGGCAAGGTTAGGTGTAATTGCGCCAGGCCTGACACTTGCGCTGTATCGCCCGCTGGCGACATTGCCAAACGCTGACATGTTGCCCGAGGTTTTACGGTTGGCGCGTGATGCACAACTTGAAGCACGCGAACGCGCGTCGTACTTCCCGGCCCTCACGCCCGTTGACGATGCCACATCGCAAAAAGTGCAAGCCCAGTACGAGCAATTCCCCTACCCGCCGTGGGATGCCATTGCCGATGCTACGCCAACATCTCTGACGGAATTTGTGAAGGCGCGGTTTCCGCAGCTTTCGCTCAACGCGACTGAGCCGCTGATTTTGTCTGCGGGCTGCGGTACGGGGCGCGGCGCTGTGATGCTGGGCCTGACATTCCCCGAAGCTAAAATTGTAGCCTTCGATTTAAGCCGCGCGAGCCTGGTGTATGCGGCGATGAAAGCCGAGCAGCACAGCTTGCGCAGCATTGCGTTTGGTGTCGGCGATATTTTGAATATCGGCGCGTTGGGTGATCATTTTGATCTGATCGAAAGCTCAGGCGTCATTCACCATATGCGTGATCCTGCTGCCGGGTTGCGTGCACTCGCCAGTATTTTGAAACCAGGCGGCTTGATGCGGCTTGGCCTTTATAGCGAGCGCGGACGCAAAGCTGTAATTGCTGCACGCGAGCTGATCTCTGCCCAAAATATTCCCGACAGTGATGATGGTGTGCGCCAAGCACGTCAGGCGCTGCTGGCACTTCCTGTAAATCACGCTGCACGTGGCGTCATCGATACCCCTGAGTTTTTCACGCTTGATGGTCTGCACGATCTGATCTTCAACGTACAAGAAACGCGCTACACACCGAAGCAACTGAAAGAGTTGATCGCCAGCGCAGGCCTAACGTTCTTGGGCTTCGATACAGATGCGAGCGTGAAAGCCGCGTACGCACGTTCATTCCCAAATGATGTTGGGGGGACAAATCTCGACAACTGGGACCAGTTCGAGCAAAACCAGCCGCAAGCCTTCTCCGAGATGTATCAACTGTGGCTGCATAAGGCCTGAACCAATGACCAAAAGCACCAGCGGCACCTGGAACCCAGATTTGTATTTGCGTTACGCAGCTTATCGCGCGCGTCCGGCTGAGGATTTGTTGCCGCGATTGGCCTTGAATGTGCCCGGCGACATTTATGACCTGGGCTGCGGCCCCGGTACGCTAACAAAAAAGCTGAAAGACAAATGGCCCGAGCGCCGCATCGTTGGTGTCGACTCATCGCCCGACATGCTGGCAACTGCGCGTGAAAAATTTTCGAACGGCATTGAATGGCAACAGGCTGACATTGCGACATGGTCGGCCACATCAACCGCAGCAATGATCTTCACCAACGCCGCGCTGCATTGGGTGCCCAACCACGAGACTTTATTTCCGCGCTTGATGAGCCAAGTGGCCCCGGGCGGCATCTTGGCCGTGCAGGTGCCGGTGTCGCACCCGGAAGGCTACCACAAGTGCATCGAAGAAATTGCAAGCTCGCCCAAGTGGCGCGACAAATTCAAAGACGTGCATGCACATGATGACCCGCTGCCCGCAGGCCAGTACTACGATCTGCTGAGCCCGTTCTGTACAGACGTTGATATTTGGGAGACCGACTATCACCACGTTCTGGAGGGCGAAAACCCGGTGACCGAGTGGATCTCATCCACCGGCTTGGTGCCGTTCTTAACCGCCCTGCCCGAAGCCGAGCGGCCTGCATACCTCGCCGACTACAGCGCGCTGACCCATAAGGCATACCCACGCCAAAACGACGGCAAGGTGCTGTTCACCATGCACCGCCTGTTCATCGTCGCCCAAAAGAAGAGTTAATAAGCTAGACCGCGCCAGCGGCTTGAAGACGGGCAATACCAGACATGGCCTGAGCCAGGGTTAAATCCGGGCGCACAGCCATCACCGCGTCTGCGGCGTCACGGGTTTGGGTCAGATCATCACGGCCCAGAGATTTGGCACGACTGAGGGTGCGCGAGACAATGCCACGCACATCATCCAGGTTCGGCAAGCGGGAGTTCGCAATAGGGCTACCAACACCTGACGGTGCCAATGTCCAACGCGCAGAATTAACCATGCTACTCACGGCCATCGCTTTTTCGCTCCATCTCTCTCACGCGTCCGGTTCTTACGCTGGCGTTTTGAATCGCCGCCGGACTGCACTACTAATTGTAGACCTAATTTAGGGGCTATCAATCGCTTGTGGGGTTTTCCCAAAAATATGTGATCTTTAAGCCACGCACATATAGGCGGCTGTTTATCAACCTAAAGTACTGATTTTACTTACGAAAGCGCTTTAGCTTCGGATGATCGGCCGCATAGACCTGCCCTGCGGCTGACCGGCGGGGGGTGGTTTGTGCGCGCTCTTCGGTGCGGGCGACGCACTCCCGCTTCTCGGCAGGTGTCATCGACCGCCAAGCCCCGATCTCCTGTAAGGTGCGCAAACAGCCAATGCACATCTTAGTCGTCGCATCGACACTGCACACACTGATGCAGGGCGAGGCCACATACTCTTCGTCGGGGGTCGGGGTCGGGATCGTGTCAGACATGGCTTAGACCTAATCATCCAAGCTCAGTCTTTCAATCAAAACCCTGTTTTGATTTTATTTGGCGTGACATTGAAGGATAAATGAACAGCATCCTGAAAGCTGAATAGGCCCTTTTATGACCAATCGCTATGAAACGCTCACGAACTTAGGTGGCGCCTCGGAAATTCCGGCCAGCCCCGATGTCGCCGTGCTGGAAACCGTGCCGAACCCGCATCAGGACACCGATTACCTGATCCGCTTCACGGCCCCCGAGTTCACCTCAATCTGCCCCGTGACCGGCCAACCGGATTTCGCGCACATTGTCATCGACTACGCGCCGGAAGAGACGATTGTAGAATCGAAGTCGCTGAAACTTTTCCTCACTTCGTTCCGCAACCATGGCGCCTTCCACGAAGATTGCACCATCACCATCGGCAAGCGGTTGGTGGAAGCCATGGAACCGAAGTGGCTGCGCATTGGCGGCTACTGGTATCCGCGCGGCGGCATTCCGATTGATGTGTTCTGGCAAACCGGCACGCTTCCGTCTGGTTTGTGGGTACCCGAGCAGGGCGTGCAGCCTTATCGCGGGCGCGGTTAATCAGAGGAGAGGCTAACTATTATGGCAACGGCTCTTCTCGCGAAGTACCTGTTCATCGCAGGCACAATCCCGTTCATTTTGTTGGGCACGATCCATTGGATCTATACCTTCATGGATATGAAGAAGCCGAACAAATTTGCGCCGCGCGATAATGCAGTGCTTACTGGCATGCAGGCGACATCCTTGCGGCTCACCAATCGCACGACATTGTGGAAAGCCTACATGGGCTTTCACCACAGCCACAGCATTGGTGCGATTTTCTTTGGCCTCATCTTCTTAATCTTGGCGCTGCAAGATTTCGGCGCACTGGTAGAAAATCTGGTGCTGATGCGCTTAGCCACCGTTGTGCCGCTGATTTACCTGTGGGTGGGCGTGCGCTTTTGGTTCCGCACACCGATCATCGGCATTGCGATTGGGGCCGCGTGCTTTATCGCATCGTTCTTACTGACGCTGTAATTCCTACTTCGCGGGCGGCTGCCACAACTCGATCTTTCGGCCCTCGGGGTCCATGACCCACGCGAACTTGCCGAACTCGGATGTCTCGGGCTTGCCTTCCAGGGCAATGCCCGCGTCGCCCATTTGTTTCACTAACGCATCCAAATCACGCACCACGTAGTTCACCATGAACTCAGACGTGCCGGGGCTGAAGTACGTGGTGTCTTTCTTGAAGGGCGACCACACGGTGTAAGCCGCAGTGCCCGCCTCATCTTTCCAGATAAACCGCGCCATATGGTTATCGCCGTAGGATTCCACCGCCACACCTAAGTGCTTTTGGTACCAAAGCGCTGTCGCTTTCGGGTCAGCACTTTTGAAAAACACACCGCCGATGCCAGACACTTTGCTAACTGGCGCAGATGTGGCGTGCCCCACCGCAAAGCCTGCGATCAACCCAACTCCAAGCACAGCACTCAATGAAACGAACTTGCTGAATGTCATGGCGCATCCCCTACGCTGCTAACCGCACAAAGGTTACGGCAGAAGAATGAACATGGAAACGCCGTTTCGCGCTCATATTTCGGACAGTTTTTCTGCGCACCTTGGCGGGGTGGCGTGATTAGCCTCTAATCCTCATCAGAATAGGGCGAAACAGCATTTCTGGGGAGCATGCTGCATGAAACGTTTCGAGGGGAAAATTGCGCTCGTCACCAACGGCGCATCGGCTGTGGGACAAGCCATTGTAAAGCGCCTGGCCGATGAAGGTGCTGTCGTGATGGTCGCCGATGGTGATGCAAAAGCGGCAGAGGCAGTTGCGAAAAATATCGGCGCAAAACATCAAGCCGTGCAACTGAACGTCAGCACTGTCGAAAGTTGGGAGAGCGTTCTGGCGCAAACCGTCAGCGCATTCAAACGCCTCGACGTGCTGGTGACGATTGCGACTGAAAGCTACAGCAAGCCCACACCGATTGCAGAAACTTCCCTCGCACAATTCCGCAGCGTGACAACGCCCAACATCGAAGGTGCATTCTTGGGTCTGCGATATGGCGTCGTGAAAATGCGCGAACTCGGTAACGGCGGCGCAGTTGTGAATGTGTGCTCAGCGTACGGCACCGTTGGCCTTGCAGGCCAAGCTGCGTTCAATGCCTCGGGTAACGGCATTCGCATGATGACAAAAGCCGCCGCGTTGTCGTGCGCTGAAAGCAAAGACAACATCCGCGTCAATGCCGTGCAAACGGGCCTGATTGCGGGTGCGCCCGAAAGCACCATCGTACCATCAACAAGTTCAGTGCCGTTGGCGCGCAAGGGCACGACGGAAGACATTGCATCTGCGGTCGCGTACTTGGCCTCAGGCGATGCGGCTTATATCACGGGTTACGTTCTGCCGGTCGACGGCGGAATGTTGGCCGCTTAAGGGGACGCACACATGGGTGTTCTCTCAGGGAAAGTTGTTATCGTTACTGGCGCCACATCAGGCATCGGCAAAGGCTGCGCGATTGAGTTTGCAAAAGCAGGGGCAAAAGTCGTCGTCACCGGCCGCAATGAAGAGCGCGCGGCGTTGACCGTGCGCTTGGTCAAAGAGGTTGGCGGCGACGTCACGTTCGTGCGCCAAGACGTAACGGAAGAAGCCGATTGGCAAAACGTCATCGACGTGACGCTGAAAACCTATGGTCGCTTGGATTGTCTGCTGAACAACGCAGGCGAAGCTGTGGTGAAACCGTTAGAACAACTGACCCTTGATCACTTACAGTTCTTGCTGCGCGTTGATCTGGATGGGCCGTTCCTAGGTATGAAGCATGCATGGCCGCATCTGAAAAAAGTGGGCGGCGGCACGATCATGAACATGAGTTCCATCACCGGCCAAAAAGGCGGCGCTTTGGGCAGTGCGTATTGCGCGGCCAAGGGCGCACAACTCGCACTCACGCGGGCTGGCGCTTTAGAAGGCGCACCCCACAATATTCGTGTGAATTCCATTCACCCCGGCCTGATCTGGACCGAAGGCATCCCCGACGTGATGGGGCCGAACCCGGAAACATATCGCCCCATGTTGGAAGCCTCTGTGCCCACCAAAGTGCTTGGCGAAACCTGGCACGTTGGTACGGCTGTTGTATATTTGGCATCAGATGAAGCCAGCTATATCACCGGCACTGAATTCAACGTCGATGGCGGCAAGAGCGCGACATAGTACCTGTGCCAAAACTTGCAGACAAAGTTGCAATCATCACCGGCGGCACGGCAGGCATTGGCCGCGCCACCGCCGAACTGATGATCGCACACGGTGCAAAAGTTGTGGTGACGGGGCGCGACCTTGAGCGCGCCAAAAATATTCAGCCCCTCGTAGATCGCGGTGATGCGCTGTACGTGCAGCAAGACACCACAGACGAGAAAAGCTGGGCCACAGTGATAGAGCGCACGCTTGCAACCTTTGGCCGCATCGACATTCTGGTGAACAACGCTGGTCGATTGGTGGTGAAGCCCCTGCCCGCACTCTCACACGACGATATGAAACTGATGCTGGCTGCAAATTTGGAATCAACGTTCCTGGGTATGCGCAGCGTTTGGCAGCATCTGACAAATGCTGGTGGAAGCATCGTCAATGTCTCCGCCATGATGGGTGTGCAAACGGCAGCGATTGGTTTGGTTTACAGCGCCGCCAAAGCAGCCCAACAAGCCCTCACCCGGACCGCTGCGCTGGAAGGGGCTGCGCAGAACATTCGCGTAAATACCGTTTTGCCAGGTGTGATTTGGTCCGACGGTTGGAAGCGTTTGGCAGGCGAGAAGCAGGACGAAACCAAAGCAGGCGTAAGCCCCACCATTCCCATGCGCCGCGTCGGCGAGCCGCACGAAGTAGCCCAAGCCATCACCTATCTTGCCAGCGATGAAGCGCGCTACATTACCGGCATCGAAATGGCCATCGACGGTGGCAAATCTGCAGGATGAGAAGATGACACGTTTAAGTGGACGCATCGCGTTGATCACGGGCGGTGCAGGTGCATTGGGTCAAGCGATCTGTAAACGTTTGGTCGCCGAAGGCGCGCGCGTCGCTGTTGCTGATATTGACCGTGCGAAAGGCGAAGCCTTTGCATCGTCATTGGGCACAGCCGCGATGTTCGTGGCCCTCGATGTGACCAGCGAGGAATCCTGGACGTCAGCCATCAGCACCATCACCAAAGCTTGGGCCGCGCCCGATGTTGTGGTGAACAATGCGGGCTACTTAAAACCCGCCACCATCGAAGAAGCCACATTGGCTGAGTGGCGCAAGACCCAGCAGATCAACGGCGACGGCGCATTCCTGGGCAGCAAGTTTGCAGTGGCCGCCATGAAGCCCCGCACCCGAGATCAAAGCGCTGGCGTGATTATCAACGTCTCGTCCTCCATGGGGATCAGGGGACAGGCGAATCACCCAGCCTACACGGCCTCGAAGGCCGCCGTGCGCCTGCTTACGCAATCTGTGGCCAAGCACTGCGCCGAACAGGGCTACAACATCCGCGCCATTGCCCTGCTGCCTGGGCCCATTGAGAGCGAGATGCTGGCCCGGAACGTGAAACCCGGGGCTGATAAAGCCGCGTTCCTGTCCCAGATCCAAGGCCGCAACTTGGTGGGACGGTTAGGGCAGCCTGAGGATATTGCCGCTGCCGTAACATTCCTGGCCAGCGATGATGCCGGGTTTATCAGCGGCACGGACTTCATTGTGGATGGCGGGACGACCGTCTAACGCAACAAAGCTGCGGTCAGAAAGTCCTGTAAAATGGGCCTAAAAGCGATGGTGCCTCGATTCGGGCTCCCCGTTGCCAGAGGCCCAAACCGAGGCACCCTCTCCCCCTCGTATAACTCGGTGGGTGGTGAACCCGTGGGGCGCAAGAATATGCAGGTCGTTTGTTTGAGCAAGGCGACAATTTTAAGGGGAACCAAATTCTGCCGTTGACTGTGCAAGTCTGCCACACCTCAAACACGGCAGGGTTGCGGCTTCATGGCAGGCTATTCAGGCCAGCGCTTGGTGTCCTGATCAGGATGCTGATTGGATTTGAATTTGGGAAAGCGCTTTTTCAACGCGGCGATGTCAGTTGCGATGTGTGGCAAGCCATCATCTAAGTGCAGCCACTTCACCAATGACTCTGTACCGTAGTGCACTTTGGGCTTTATCGCGCCCGGATTATCCAAACTGCCAATGGTGAAATTCAAACGCTGACCATCGCGATACCGAAACGTCAGCGGCGTGCCGCACTTGGGGCAAAAGCCGCGATCAACCTCGGATGATGAGCGGAAATATTTCGGTTTGCCCCGCGTCCACTTCACCGTTTTCATCTGCACAGGGGCGAGCGCTGCAAACACATTGCCCACGGCCTTTTGGCACATGCGGCAATGGCACAGATGGACGCCTTCTTTGGGAACCGGGATCGAATACCGCACCGCGCCACACTGACATCCTCCGGAAAGGCGTTTTGGTGTGGCCATGTGTTGCGGCTCCTGGCTATTTCTTCTCGTCCAAATTCAGGCTCGCGGAATTGATGCAGTAGCGCAAGCCTGTCGGACGTGGACCATCCGGGAACACGTGGCCCAAATGCCCACCGCAGTTTGAACATGTCACTTCAACACGGCGCATGCCGTGCGTCGTGTCTGCGTGCTCTTCCACGGCGGAGTCCGCAAGCGGCTGATAGAAGCTGGGCCAGCCAGAACCTGAATTGTATTTCGTCGCAGCATCAAACAGCGCCTGACCACAGCCAGCACAGACAAATGTTCCTGCGCCTTTGTAGCCTTCATACTTGCCGGTGAAAGCGCGCTCGGTGCCTTTTTGGCGCAAGATCTGAAACTCTTCCGGCGACAACTCCTGACGCCATTGCTCTTCGCTTTTCACGAGCTTCGACATGATCGACCTCTTTGAAGTTTATTTTTGTAATGAATCTGTGGCTTCACGAATTTGAGCGCGGGCGCGCAGCAAATCAAAGCCCAGTTCGGACAAGTGCGAGGGCACGAACAAACCGCCCGGCTCGCCATTGGCGACAATCAACGGGTCCATCGTGGCCGCTTTGCGCAAGCTCTCCAGCATGTTGTTCCAAATGCCTGTGGCCTGCTTTTGGCCAATGACAGCTTCAAAGTCCGTGCCCAGTTCGCGCAAGATCATGTGATAGCCAAACAAGCGGCCTTTGACGTTGTAGAACACATCGTCGGCTTCGCGGTCGAAGTAACCACCACCGGCTTTGCTGACGTGCGCATCTAAGTTCGCACTGGCCGAACCCAAGTCAGCGGCCACGCGGTCCAAGAACGCGATCAAGTTGTCAGAGCGACGGTCGTAGGTGGATTGGCCCGTGCTGACGGATGTGTTGTAGCGCATCAGCGCTTCAGCGGCCTGCAAGTAGCGCGACTCAGCGGTTGGCATCGGCAAGATGTTGCCTTGGCCCCAGTACCATGTGGTCGGATCGTACTTCAGCAAACCTGCCGCCAGATCAAGGTTGGGATCAATCGAGCTTGAGCCCCGCACCCGGCCCAGGTAATCGCCTAATTCCACGGCAAAGCGCGACAGCGAATAGATCATGCCGCTTTGGTAGTTCGGCATGTTGTCGAGCGCAGAGGCCGGCATCCAGAACGGTTTATTGGGCGACCAGTATTCTGCCTGCTGATGAATGAGCGTGACCGCCATGGAAATGGCACGGCTGCCATTGGGAACGCTGTACTGCGGTGCTGGCTGCAAGTTCACGTCGTCATCAATCGTGTGATACAGCACCATGCCAACTGGATAATAAACCAGCAAGATCGCGGCAAAGGCCGCAACTAGGCCGCCGATCAAACGCAGCTTGTCGGTTGTGTCGGTGGGCGTTGAAGAGGCATCGCGACGGAACGGGCTGGTGAAGCGGTCGGAAAACCCATCCCAGAACGATTTTAAACGGTCGACGGTATCGCGGACAAAATCAGGCATGACGGACGATGTAATGGGGTTGAAGCATAGATCCCAACATGGGCGTGCAGTGCAGTAAGGTCAATGCCGGAACGCCTGCTCCCCCTGAAAATGCAGGCGAAATGCAGGCCATTTCCAGGGGGAATGCGTGGATTGTGACAGTTCTGCATCAAGCACTTAGCACTTGATGTCGCGCTCGGACTTCTCAGGCACGCGCATGGTCCGGCTGGGGCCTTTGCCACAGCGGTAACGCACGATCAGGTCTTTATGAGCGCCGACATCCGGATCACCGAAATTTTTGTTCGACGCCTTCACATCGCAGTTATTTTCGTTCTGACACTCGCCGCGCACATAGCGGGTCGCATCAACGCGCTTGCCGTTGACTGATTCGTACTGCGCATCTTCGATCACCATGCGTTGCTTACCGCGGTCATGGTCGCGATCTCGGTCATGGTCCCTGCCCCGGTCGCCACGACGGCCATCACGATAATCATCGTCATCCCAATCACGACGGTATGAGGGGCCATCAACGCGGCCATAGTCACCGCGCCCATAGTAAGCCTCGCCGCTGTAACCGCCACGGCGGCCATAGCCCGGCTCGTCATAAAATCCGTCCGCACACCCCGCCAAAGTAAATGTCGCTAAAGCGGCAGCAACGACAGTGCGAATCATTTTAATTATTAAACCTCCCAAAAACGGCCTCGTCCAAGAAGAACAAGATACCGCGTACAAATATGATCCTCAGCGAACAGGGCAAAATTGCGGCCCCGCCGGAAAGCGGAACCTAAAGACTTTCGAACGTCTTGACCACTTCACGCAAGCGTGAGACGCAATATTGCCCTATTCATTAAAGCACCCATGTTGACCGTTTCCCTCTCCGCCATTGTTCTCAGCCTCGGCTGCGGCCTTGCTTATTCGGCTTCGGATTATTTCCGCAAAGCCGCGACGGCTGATTGCAGCACGAATATGGTGCTGTTCTATTTCATTGGTGGGCAAATCCCGCTGCTGACAACGTGGGTGTACTTAAGCGGCAATACAGACGTTGCATCGTCCTACTGGCTGCCGGGTGCCGCTGACGTGGTGATTGGCTTACTGGCCAATGCCATGTTCATTTTCGCTGTCAAACGCTCGCCCCTCAGCTTGATGATCCCGCTGCTGGCGCTTGTGCCCGTGGTGACAGCGGCTGCCAGCGCCATCGTACTTCAGGAAATGTTGAGCCTGACCCAAATGTTGGGCACGGTGCTGATCGTTCTGGGCTTGATGGTGCTTTATAACCCGCCGGGCTATGGGCTGAACGTATTGGCCACATTGCGCGCCTTCCGCAAAGAACCCGGCGTGGCGCCCATGATGGTGACAATCGTTGGCTGGTCGATGACGGCCGTGTTTGACAAAATGTGCCTGCGCGCAACGTCATTACCAATGCATGCCCTCATCCAAGTCAGTTCGATCTGCACGTTGACGGGTGCATGGATCGTCATCACCACTGGGTTTGCCGGCCTAATCCCGCCGAAACGCGCACGTTGGACATTGGTGGGTGCGGCCTTGGCGGCGACAGCCGGTTACACGTTGCAACTGGCCGCATACCAAGCCACCTTGCTGGCCATTGCAGAAGGGTTGAAACGCGTCACCAGTATTCTGTCGTCGATGGTGGTGGGACGCGTGAAGTTTAACGAACCGATCAATACATCTAAGATCGTCGGGATCGGAATTTTGATTGTTGGCATACCTCTGATCTTGGTGGGTTAGCCGCAGAGTACAAGTTGGGACGAGAGGGCTGAGTTCATGCAAGCATTCGATCTGATTTTTAGGAACCTGATCCATACCGGCACACTGCGCATCACCGATGCCACCGGCCATACCCACGTGTATTCAGGTCGCAAGCCCGGCCCCGTCGTCGGCATGACGTTGCGCGACCCTCAACTGCATAAACAAATTTTTCTCGACCCCGAAATGGCGGTCGGCGAAGGCTACATGAACGGCACGCTGACGTTAGATGACGGCACCTCGCTGTACGACTTCTTGACCGTAGTTTATGGCAACTACCTCAATGCGCCGCGCAAGGGCGTGTTTTATGCACTGCTGCAAGCCCAACGCGCCGTGCGCCGCATGCTCAGCCGCAATCCGCTGTCGGTGTCGCGCAAGAACGTGGCGCATCATTACGACTTAAAAGATGAGCTGTTTGATCTGTTCCTGGATTCAGACCGCCAGTATTCGTGCGCCTACTTCACCTCGCCCGATGACACGTTGGAACAAGCGCAACTGAATAAGAAGCGCCACATCGCCAAAAAACTGCGCATCGAGCCTGGCATGAAAGTGTTGGATATCGGTTCGGGCTGGGGTGGCTTGGGCTTAACACTCGCGCAAGAGTTCGGTGCGGACGTAACCGGCATTACGTTGTCCGAGAACCAATTCGCTGTCAGCAATCGCCGGGCGGCTGAAGCTGGCATCGCTGATCGCTGCCGATTCATCTTGCGCGATTACCGCAAAGAAAAAGGCCAGTACGACCGCATCGTTTCTGTGGGCATGTATGAGCATGTGGGACTGCGCCAAGCCAAAACGTACTTCAAACATGTGGAACGTCTGCTGAAAGACGACGGCATCGCGATGATCCACACGATTACCAAATTCAACAATCCCGGCCCGATCCCCACCTGGACCGACAAATATGTTTTCCCCGGCGCCTACGTGCCGACATTGTCGGAGTTAACACCCGCTGTTGAGAAATCAGGTCTGTTCTTTGCTGATATTGAAGTCTTGCGTATTCATTATGCCGAGACATTGCGCCATTGGCGCGAGCGGCTGTACGCCCAACAAACTGTCGTCGAAAAAATGTACGACGCACGCTTTTTCCGCATGTGGGACTTTTACCTGACCGGCAGCGAAGTCGGTTTCCGGCAAGGTGAAATTATGATCACGCATACGCAGCTTGAAAAGCGCTTGGGCACCGTGCCGCTGACTCGCGACTACATGTACAAATAGGCGTACAGCACCTAAACGCGTTCCCGTCTCGGACACTAAATCTGCGGCAATTGCTTGGGCGCATTTCACGCGCTACTGAGCAGGCATCACTTTTGGGGAGCCTGCCATGACCGCGTTGCATCATCCGTCCGTCAAAGACCGTGTGGTCATTATCACCGGCGGTGGCCGTGGCTTCGGCTGGTATATCGCTGAAGAACTCTTGAAAGCGGGTGCCAAAGTTGTCGCAACAGGCAGCCGTAAACCTGAAGAACTCGCTGACGTGCAAAAGCAGGCCGATGCGATTGCAGGCCCCGGCCGCTTCGTCACATTAAAGGCCGATGTTTGTAATTACGCAGATTGCGAAGCAACCGTTGCGCTGGCCATCAAAACCTTTGGTCAAGTCGATGTATTGATCAACAACGCAGGACGCGGCAGCAGTGAATACCGCGCTGGCCTGGCTGGTAAAACCGGCCCGCGTTTTTGGGACATGCCGGTGGATGCCTGGAAAACCATTATCGATACCAACGTGACGGGCGTGTTCAACATGACCCGCGCCACCGTGCCGCATATGCTGAACCGTAAATTCGGCAAAGTGTTTTCAATCTCCACCAGCTTAACAACCATGAGCGCGCCAGGGCTGTCACCCTACGGCACATCAAAAGCGGCGTTGGAAATGGCCCACGTGGTTTGGGCCAAAGAGGTCGCGGGCTCGGGCGTGGATGTGAATATTCTTTTGCCAGGCGGCGCATCTGATACGCCGTTCATCTCGCAAGACATGGTGGCGGGCGAAGTCGGCACACGCGCAAACCTGCTGCCGGGCAATATCATTGTGCCACCAGCCGTGTGGCTGTGCAGCGATGCCACCAACGGCGTGAACGGCCGACGCATTATCGCAAAATTCTGGGATAAGAACTTGTCACCGGAAAAAGCGTTTGAAGCTTGCTTGCAGCCCAAACACGACTTGCCCGAAATTATGTAGGGCTACAACAAACCAAGACGTCGAAGTTCAATCCGCATCTCGCGCGGCATTGCGGGGTCGACATACGCCGAGCCTGATTTTATATCGGGCGGCGTTGCGTCTGGCTTTAAGTAGCGCCAGCCTTGAAATGGTCGGAACGGAAACGGCTCTGTTTCCACCAGCTTGGGATCAAGTTCCACAATACACTGTGACTTGCCGTTCTCATCGCGCGCTTCATGAACCGCGATAATGGTCTGGCGCACCTGAATGGCGCCTTTGATCACCCAGTACAACGAACCGCCGTCGAGCAGTTCATCCATCCGTTTGGGCATCATGCGCGTGCGCATCCGCGCATTGCCATTCGGCAACTTGTATTGCTTCTGCCAGCGCGCAACGCTTTCAATATCGTCTGCGCCGACGGCCAATTTAATCAGATTCAGCGTCATGTGCTCGATGTCGGCAAGAACTTCACAACCACAACAGTGACATCGTCATCTTGAGGCGCAGCACCACGAAACTCGGCCAATCTTTCGGCGATGGCTTTGCAAATCTCATCTGCTGACAGATGTGCTGTCGCGCGCACGACGCCCACCAGATTATCTTTTCCGAACTGATGCCCCTGGGCGTTCTTGGTTTCCCAAATACCATCGGTGCCAATCACCAGCACGCCAGAATCTGGCCAAACGCTGCGACTGACTTCATGGAAGGTCCATTCCTCTTTCACGCCCAGCGGAATGTCGTGCACCTCAAGTTCTTCAAAAGAGTACGTATCGCCATTGTAAAACAGGATGGGCCCTTGCCCAGCACTGATCCAGCGCACCAGGCGCGTATCAGGTTCAATCACCATGTACACTAGCGTTACGAAATTGCCGCGCGTGGCATCAGCAGCTAAGTGGCGGTTGACAGCGCGCATGACCGGCAACAGCAACAAACCATCATCGGCATGACTACGCACAAGGGCGCGCACCGATGTCATGGTTAAGGCGGCTGGAATACCGTGGCCTGTGACGTCGCCCAGCAAAACGCCCAACCGTTTTTCGCCAACTTCATCAGCCAGTTCCAGGAAGTCATAATAATCGCCGCCCACCGCTTCGCTGTAGACGCTTAAACCGGCTGCATCGACCCCGGGCATGGCTGGCGCACTGGTGGGCAACAAGTTTTGCTGCACGTCACGCGCAACACTGAGTGATTCCTTGGTTTTAATATGCGTGCGCAGTTCAGGGACCATGGCATTAAACACACGCGCCAATTCCCCCACTTCATCACGGCTGGTGACAGGCGCGCGGGCTTCTAAGTCACCCGCAGCAAGCCCGCGCGCTGTGGCTGCTAATGACCGCAACGGCCCTGTGATTGAGCGCGACACCAGCATGGCCACAATCGCAACCAGGATAATCAAGCCGACAGACGCGCCGCCGGCCAAGCGCACTTGCTCGAGCGTGGCTTTGCGCACCGACTCTTGCGCCACATCTGCAATAGATTCCACATCGCCCACGGGCACGATGTAGAGCAGCCCTGAACCTAAGCGTTCGAGTTGACGATAAACCCAAATCGAATCTTTGCCTTCATACGGCATGCGGCGGAACCCGCCGCGTCCGTCTAAGAAGTCATTGATAATGGCGTTCACCGCACCGGGCGTATCGGACACCAGATTAGGTTCGGCAACATCGGACTCCCAATTGTCATTGGACGTCTGGGATGTGCTCGACGCAACGATACGTAGCGTTGGCGCCACACCATCTTCTTTCTGCACATACGCACCGCCGTCAGGCCCAGCCAAACGCACGATGAAGCTGGCAGCATTCGCCCCCAGCTTGATCTTGTCGTGAATGCTGTTGAGCGCTGTCAGAATCTCAACGTCGATGCCTGTGACCCCTGCCGGGGTGCCATCAGGGCCCATCACTGGCATCGCTGCGGTGAGCAGCAAACGGCGTGTGGCAGCATCCCACAACGGCGGCGTCCAAATCAGGTCGCCTTTGGCCATAGCGAGTTTGTACCAGGAGCGCTGACGGGGATCGTAGCTTTCAGGATATCCGCCGTGGCCTGGAAACGAGGCGTGCAGGCCGCTTGCAAGTGCGGTGTATTGCCAGAAAAACAGGCCAGGGTTCCCGGCATTCAGTTTCGCGTAAACGCTATCCATCGAGGCCAGCTTGGCCGTCTCAGTTGGATCGACCTCAACCCCGCGTGGTACCAAGAACGACTGATGCTTGGTTGAGATCGGCAAGACAGCAACAACACGGTCGCCTGTGACAACCGTGCGGTCCAGCGACATCGCGGTGCCTGGTGGCCAGGTTTTGCCGTCATCGAACGCCGTGTGCATATAAATTGGGCCGGGTTCAGCAGGCGCTTCAGCCCACAAGCGGCGCTCAACCTCGGTGGCCTGCAGACGCAAGGCCAACTCGACCAGACGCTGCTGGGCCGCCAGCACGTCCGAGCTGTAGTCGACCACGCGGCTGAGTTGCACCTCGATATCGCCAATCGTCGCCAATCGGCCTTGGGCAATGATGG
Source organism: Rhodospirillaceae bacterium (assembly GCA_965229355.1). GTDB lineage: Bacteria > Pseudomonadota > Alphaproteobacteria > Rhodospirillales > Rhodospirillaceae. The sequence continues at coordinate 310,944 of OZ245869.1, forward strand.
TGGTGCCTAAGGCCTCGGTGGCGCGTTGACTGCGCCACGTCAGGGCGATCAGGGGCACAACGGCAATAACAATCAGCAGCAGGAACAGTTTGCTTTGAATACGCATGCCTGCAGTTAAATCGTGAATTGAGGGAAAAATAAAGGCGGCTTACGCCGCCTTAATGTCTGATTGTCCTAGGATGGGGGTTCCGGAACAGGGTTCTAGCCCGAGGTCAGCTTGATCAATTCGTCGACGTGGAAGCCCTGGTAGACGTTAATTCCCATACTCGCCCCGATGTCGAAGGCGCGCTCTGAATCCACGCGGATCATCAACGGCGTGACATTGCATTCGATCATGTACTTAATCGCTTTAGCCCGATCGCGCAGGATTTCTTCGGCCCCCGTACGCCAGTGAATCTTGGCATAGGTGGCACCGATATATTCCAAATCCACCAAGCCCACGGTTTGCGGGAAGATTTGGTCCACCGCAATAGAAGCCCCTTTGGATTTGATCAGCCCGCGTGCGACTTGAAACTCGTCGAAGTTTTCGACGATGTTGGCCTGACGAAATTCAAACACGATTTTTTGCAGCTTATTTTCCGGCGTATCTTCAATGAAGTTTTCAAACGCCTCGGTAAATACGCTTTCAACGTTCAAGTTCATCGAGCAGCGGCCATCAACCGTTGGCATCTTGTTGAACGATTGCAGCATGATTTGATCAAGCACCAGTGTGAACTCGTGAAACACGCGGCCTGACCCGCGCATCTCCACATCCACAAACAGCGGTTTGCGGATCAAATCCATGCTGATGTAGTACTCGGTCATCATCGTTTCGAGATTGGCCGAGCCATTCTTAATCACAGCATCCTGGCTGCGCACAAAAGCTTTCACAAACTTTTCAGTGCCGAACTTCTGATAGGCCATCAGAACTTTTTGAATATCGGCATTCGTTAGAACGCGCAGCTTACGGTCGCCCGCTTCGCCCGCATCTGTCGTGCGCTGAACCATTTCAGCAAACTTCGCCACACGATCAGCAGCGGAACGATAGTTGTGCGCAAGGTCATAGCTTAAGACCAAGCGGCTTTGATCAATGGTGCCGAAAGAACCAGGGAAATTGCGCTCAATTGTGCGCAGCATTTCCACCTTCAAATCCCGCACCATGCTGATAAGCGCTGACTCGCTCAGCTTGCCCAGCAGCGCCATATCGCATTGACTGACCTGATAGATCGCGCAGCCGCGCTTTTCGCCCAACGCGCCAACGCCCTCAAGCAATTGGTCGACCAGCGCAGGCGTGCGTTTGGTTTCCGGCAGCGCGCTCGACACGCTGACGACGATTAAATTGACGCCGCCTTCAGGAGCATGGCGCCACTTGCCCATATCCTGGACAAGGGCTCGCAAATCTTGCGGTTTTTGCCCCCGTTCGCCCGGCGCCCGTACGTGGGCTGCTTCAGACATAACGCTCTTTCAGTCCCCTGGGTTTATAGCCCTGGATTTTATCGGCACGGTTTTCCGCGCACTTTGTGAACCCCATCCGTGGGACATCAGTGCCCCAGAGGAGGAAATTATCTTTATTCATCATGCGCGGTCAAATCTATCCTCTCAAACGGGCACAGATGCTATTGATTTTACGATAGAAAATAGTTTTGCCCCGAAGCAATAATGACAATCCGGAGTCTTGTTAAACCGTGTTAACCGTCACACACGCAGGAAGGCCCTTTATGATGCGCGTCTTATCCGCAGTTCTCCTCAGTTTTCTGGCATCGCTGTATGCATTCGGCGCACACGCGCAGACCAAAACGCCCAAAGATGGCGACATCCTTGTTTTTGGTGCGACAGGCCAGTTGGGCTCTGATGTGGTGCAAACGTTGGTGAAGGCTGGCAAGCCAGTCACCGTATTTGTGCGCCCAAATTCGGATTTAAAGAGAATCGCCGACCTAAACATAGCAAGCGTTCAGGGTGACGTGCTGAAAGACGAAGACCTCGCGAAGGTTTTCAAAGGCACAAAATTCTCAGTGGTGATTGATACGTTAGCACGCGGTTCAGCGGGCCCAGAATTTTATGATGTGAGTGAGCGGCTGATTTCAAAGTGGGCGAAAGACACAGGCGTTACGCAAGTGATCTTGCATAGCTCGGTCGGCGCAGGGAAAAGCAAAGCGATCTATCCAGCGCAAATGTGGGACCGGATGAAAGACACGTTGCTGGCAAAAGAAGCTGGCGAAAATCACCTGATCGCGAGCGGTGTGAAATACACCATCATCCGCAACGCGTATCTACCGCCGTACGGCACGCCCGCGACGGGCAAAGCAAAATTGTATGAAGATGAAACCAAGTTTGGCGGCGTGACACGCGCTGACCTGGCAGAATTAACGCTGGGTTGCGTGAACAACCCAGCGTGCTTCAACAAGATCTATCATGCTGTGGACGATACGGTGCAGCGCCCACAGCCTAGATAAGGAATTACGGCGCAGGTGCTGCTGCGACGGGCTCGTCCTTGGCAATCACGCCACGGATGAGCGCGTTGGGGATGATCGCATCATCCCACAAGAAGTTGCCGGTGTTTAAATCGATGCCACCTTTGCCGGTGCGCACGATCACCATGTCTTTCGACGGGATTACGTACACGCGCTGACCTCCTGCACCATCGAAGTAGATAATGCCGGGTGCTGCAAATGCTTCGCTGTGCGGCACGCCCGACGGCACGCCCTTACCATAGCCGCGCAATGGCTCGTACGTCGTGCCGAGCCAAGTTTGGAATCCGTAGTTCGGGTTCGTGGCTGACGGCGTGGTGACTTGGTGCATCCAATCTTCCGAGACCACTTGCGTGTCACCGACTTTACCTTTGTGAAGGTGCAACAAACCAACGCGCACCCAATCTTCAGCTGAGGCTTGGAGGCAGCAGTACGTGCGCGCTAAGCCGCCTTCGTGATCGAGAAACACATAGGCATCGCGGGTGCCTAACTTGCTCCATAAGCTGTCCGACAAATACTGCGCATAGCGCTTGCCCGTCGTGCGTTCGACCAAGATTGAAAGCATCTGCGGATTAAAGTTGTTGTAGGCAAAAACCTTGCCCGGTTCTTCGTCAGCCCCCATCGACAACGTAAGGTCTTTGATCTCGGTGCCGAGGTTCAAGCGTAGGAATACGCCATTGGGGCTAGGTGAGAACGGCGCACGGTGAAGCCCGCTGGCCATCGTCAACACATGACGAATGGTGATGTTCTTGCGCGCATCGCCTGCCCATTCGGTGACGTAATTGGCCAACGGATCATCAATGGATTTCACGTATCCATCCGCAATCAATTGCCCCACCACCAGCGCAATGACTGACTTGTGCATCGAGGCGGGGTCTGTGCGGTCTTCGGGTTTGAAATCCGAACGATAGTATTCGTACTGCACTTTGCCGCCTTGCCAGACGACCAGTGCTAACGAGTCCATCTTTTGTGCGTAATCGAGCGCACCCTTCCAGCCTTCAGGTGTGATGGTCTTCTCGCCATCAACCGCGCGGGGCAATGAGGGTGCTGGATTTCCTTTCACCACTTCAAGCGGCGCATAGAAATCCACGTCTTTAACGTTGTCGATAAACGGGAGGCGGAAGAGGCGCCCGTAGTACACCGGCTCAGAGGCGTACAGACCTGCAAGGCCAATCACGATCAGCGCGAGCAAGCCCAAGAAGGCTTTGCCGATAAACTTCAGAACACGCATCTTCCCCATCCCATCCTATTTATGTGTTGCCGTTACCACGGCAACGTTGAGCCGTCGTACACCATGAACTTGCCGGCATCGGCAGGCTTCAGATTTTCGATCACGTTTTTGATGCCGCCCACTGACGTATCCACATCGATATCAGCTGTCGGTCCGCCCATGTCGGTGCGCACCCAACCCGGATGGATTGGAATGGCGGTGATGCCACGCGGTGCCAAATCAATTGCCATCGACTTCATCACCGCGTTCACAGCTGCTTTTGACGCGCGGTACGGATACATGTGGCCCATGTCGTTCCCGGCAATCGAGCCAATCACACTAGAGAGCGTTACGATTTTCTTTTGGGTGCTGGCTTCAACGTTGCTGACGAACGCTTCGGCCACTTTCATCGGGCCCATCACGTTGATGCGATAAATCTTGTCCCAATCAGCGTAGTTCGATTCACCGAATGACTGTAAGCCGCCCGGCTCAGATACGATCTTCGGACCATAGTAACCCGCAACGTTCAACAGCACGTCGATGGGCTGGCCTTTCAAGTCTTTAGCCAAGGCATCAACAGAGGCATGGTTTTCGACATCGAGTTTGTGAACCGTCACTTTGCCACCTGACTTGGCAGCCAGATCGTTCAAGTCTTTCGCGGCACCCGGGTCGCGGGTGCAGGCAAATACGCGCCAACCGTCTTTGGCATACAGTTGTAACAAGCCCCAGCCGAGGCCGCGGTTCGCGCCGGTAATTAAAACGCTTGGCATTGTGGATGATCCTCTATGAATATGGTGCTGGTTTTGGGACGCAAGGTATAAGATCGCAACCTATTCCTAGAACCAGTCCGCTGTGAAGATGGGAGCTTACACGATGTCGATCGATGAAATCGTCGCCGAGATGCAAAAGCAGGCCGATAAGTTGAAAGAGTTGCATCACACCGTGCTGTTCGACCTCGGCGATGATGGCAAAGTTCTCTTGGATGCCACAACACCCGAAGTAAAGATCGTTCCCAATCCTGACAGCGACGACGCCGAGACAACCTTGGTGCTTTCAGCCGAGAACATGGTGAAACTAATGAACGGTGACCTGAACCCGATGGTCGCCTTCACCATGGGTCGCTTGAAAGTGTTCGGTTCAAAAGGCATCGCCTTAAAACTCTCGAGTCTGCTCGATCAGTAACAAAACCGAGTCGGCGTTAGGGCGTAAAATATGTGCGCTGCACGCGCACACGTCAGCGTTGAGCGTTGTTCAAATGCCATTCCAGCGCCCCTGTTAAGCTATTGAATTTTATACATTTTTTATCCTTAAGTTAAATGCCCCAAACGAGTGACGTTAACGTCACTGTATGACATTGCACTTTCACTTACGGCTACTAACGTAAGGACAAAGGAGCGGGCTGCCTCTACGTCAAAACAAAGCCCGCCGGGGACCCAATGAACGTACCGGATTATCCTTGGCTCAAAAAATACCCGTCGTTTGCCGATTGGCATGCGCCGATACCGGCTCTGCCCGCGTACACGGGCTTTCTAAATGCCGTTAAACAGTACCCAGAGAAGCTGTGCCTTGAGTTCCTCGGCAATTGGTGGAGCTACGAGGAAGTCGGCAACATGGCCAAGCGTGCGGCCAAAGGCTTGCAAGATCTTGGCGTAAAAAAGGGCACGCGCGTCGCGTTGATGCTGCCGAACACCCACTATTATGTTGTGGCTTACATGGGCACGCTGCTCGCCGGCGGTACGGTCGTCAACGTCAACCCGCTGTATGCCGAGCGTGAACTGGAACACATGGTGAAAGACTCCGGCGCGGAAGTGCTGGTGACCATGGACCTCGAGCAGATGTATCCCAAAGCGCGCAAGATGCTGGATACCACCAGTCTGAAAACGCTGATCGTCTGCTCAATGACAGAAGCGCTGCCGATGGCCAAGGGCGCGCTGTTTGCGATTTTCAAACGCAAAACACTTGCCGATGTTCATGAAGACCCCAAGCAAATGTGGTTCAGTGATCTGTTGAAAAATCGCGGCGATTTTCAGCAGCCTGCCATTAACCCCACCGAAGACGTGGCTGTATTGCAATACACCGGCGGCACGACCGGCATTCCGAAAGCTGCGATGCTGACCCATGCCAACGTCACCGCCAACACCAATCAGGTGGCGCGTTGGAAGGCTGACATTGATTACGGCAACGAGCGCATGCTGGCAGCGTTGCCGTTTTTCCACGTCTTTGCCATGACGGTCGTGATGCTGTGCGCCTTTGAATACGGCGCAACGATTATCATGATGCCGCGCTTTGATTTGAAAGACTGCTTAAAGACCATTCACAAGCGCAAACCCACATTCTTCCCGGCGGTGCCCACCATCTTTACCGCGATCAATAACTCGCCCGACGTTGATAAATACGATCTCACATCCATCAAGCTTTGCATTTCCGGTGGCGCTGCGTTGCCAGTGGAAGTGAAGAAGCACTTTGAGGAATTGACGGGCTGCATTCTGGTTGAAGGCTATGGCCTCAGCGAAACATCACCTGTGGTGTGCACAAACCCCACCGTGGGCGAAAACAAAGCTGGTTCTATTGGTTTGCCGATGCCTGGCACAATAGTGGAAATTCGCTCGCTTGAGGATGACCGGGTGCTTGGTATTGGCGAGAAAGGCGAGCTTTGTGTTCGCGGCCCCCAGGTGATGAAGGGCTATTGGAACAAGCCCGAAGAGACAGCCAACGTGTTCAAGAACGGCGTGCTGCACACGGGTGATGTCGCGACGATGGACGAGGAAGGCTACGTGTTCATCGTGGACCGCATCAAAGACATGATTAACGCGTCGGGTTACAAAATTTATCCGCGCGTTCTGGAAGAAGCGATCCACCTACATCCGGCGGTCGAAGAAGTGACTGTGATCGGGATTGATGATGAGTATCGCGGCCAAGCCCCGAAAGCTTTCATCAAACTCAAAAAAGATATGACCGCGACGGAAGCGGACATTCGCGCATTCCTGAAGGACAAGATTTCAAAAATTGAGCAACCCGCCGCATATGAATTCCGCGACGAATTGCCGAAAACACTGATCGGCAAGTTGTCAAAGAAGGAATTGCAGCAGGAAGAACATAAAAAAGAACATCCATCTGACAAAAAGGCTGAGGCATGACACCAGCCCGCCCCAGCGCCCCAGATCAACGCAACCGGTTCTATTCGACCGCGCAGTTGGCCTCGGCTGCGGGGGTCACGCCGCGCACAGTGCGATTTTATGAAAGTCGTGGGTTGTTAGATCCGCAGCGTGTGGGTGCAGTGCGTGTCTACACCTATGGCGACAAAGCACGACTGCAATTGATTTTACGCGGCAAACGCTTGGGCTTCAGCTTAAACGAGATCGGCGACTATCTTGATCTATATGGCGCTGACCCAGAGCACATGGAGCAACTAAACCACATCGTCAAAAAGAGCCGCCAGCGTATTGCGGAACTGGAAGACAAACTGAAAGACCTGCAGGTCACCTTAAAGGAACTGCGGAATATCGAGACTGACGCCTTAACCCGTTTAAAAACCAAGCGCGGCCGCAGCGGCCCCGCACAACGCTTTGCATCCGTCACTGGGGATAAGCACGAAGGGAGACTCAAAACATGAGCAACATCGTGATCGCGGGATACGCCCGCTCGCCGTTTACACTGGCTAACAAAGGCGCACTGAAAAAAGTACGTCCAGACGATCTGGCCGGAGCTGTCGTTAAAGCATTGGTGGAACGCACCAAGGTTAATCCTGATCATCTGGAAGATTTGGCCTTGGGCTGCGCCTTCCCGGAAGGTGAGCAAGGGTTAAACGTCGCACGCCAAGTTGTGTTCTTAGCTGGCCTGCCCAACAGCGTGGCCGCTGACACCATCAACCGCTTCTGCGGTTCGTCGATGCAATCCATTCACCAAGTCGCAGGCGCATTGAAGATGGGCGCAGGCGAAGTTGCCATCGGCGCTGGCGTTGAGAGTATGAGCCGCGTGATCATGGGGGGCTTCAACCCCATGCCGAACCCCAAGCTGGTTGAAGCTGGCCACCAAGCCTACATCGGCATGGGTGACACGGCTGAGAACTTGGCAAAGAAATACAACATCTCACGCCAAGAGCAGGAAGCGTTTGCTGTAGAGAGCCATAAGCGCGCTGCCGCTGCACAAGCCGCTGGCAAATTCAAAGATGAGATTGTGCCCATCACCGGCCCAGAAGGCGTGGTGGATGCAGACGGCTGTATTCGCCCGGAAACCAGCATGGAAGGCTTGGCGGGGTTGAAGCCTGCGTTTAACGAAAAAGGCACCGTCACTGCTGGCACGTCTTCACCGCTGACCGACGGCGCTTCGGCTGTTCTGGTTTGTACGGAAGAGTATGCGAAGAAAAACGGCCTTGTTCCTTTAGCACGTATTCTGTCGTTCGCGGTCTCGGGTTGCGATCCGGCCATCATGGGTATCGGCCCCGTCATCTCCAGCCAAAAAGCGCTGCAGCGCGCTGGCTTGAAACTGGACCAAATCGACATCATCGAGCTGAACGAGGCTTTCTCGTCGCAAAGCTTGGCCGTTGTGAAAGAACTCGGCGTTGATCTGAAAAAGACCAACATCGACGGCGGCGCGATTGCTATGGGCCACCCACTCGGCGCAACAGGCGCGCGTATCGTCGGCAAAGCCGCGTCGCTGCTGAAGCGGGAGAAGAAGAAGTATGCACTGGCAACTCAGTGCATCGGTGGCGGTCAAGGTATCGCGACAGTTCTGGAAGCGATGTAAGGAGCGTTCATCATGGCCGACATTAAAAAAGCGGCGGTGATCGGCGCAGGCGTAATGGGCGCTGGCATTGCCGCGCACCTGACCAACGCCGGCGTTGAAGTCATCCTGTTCGACATCGTTCCGAAGGATGCCAAAAACCGCAACGCGATTGCCGAAGGCGCGATCGCCAAATTGCTGAAAACCGAACCAGCCGCGTTCATGAGCAAAAAGAACGCAAAGCTGATGACAGCCGCCAATACGGAAGATCACCTGAACTTACTGGGTGAGTGCGACTGGATTGTGGAAGCCGTCATTGAGCGTTTGGATATCAAACAAGCGCTATACAAAAAAATCGACGCCAACCGCAAAAAAGGCTCGATTGTGTCGTCGAACACCTCGACGATTCCGTTGAAAGACCTGACCAGCGATATGCCAGCGTCGTTGGTGCCGGACTTTATGATCACGCACTTCTTCAACCCGCCGCGGTATATGCGCCTGTTGGAAGTGGTGGCCTCAGATAAGACCGACAAGAAACAAGTCGAGACCATCAAAGAGTTCGGCGACATCCGCTTGGGCAAAGGCGTGATCGTTTGCAAAGACACACCAGGGTTCATCGCCAACCGCATCGGCACATACTGGATGCAGGCGGGCGTGGTGGAGGCCATCAACTTAGGCCTGACGGTTGAAGAAGCTGACGCTGTGAGCGGCAAGCCCTTTGGCATCCCGAAAACAGCAATCTTCGGCGTGATGGACTTAGTCGGCATTGACTTGATGCCGCACGTGTCTAACTCGATGCAGTCACGCTTAGCCAAGGATGATGACTATCAGCGCATCCACGGCGAGCCTGCGGTCATCTCCACCATGCTGAAGAATGGTTGGATTGGTCGCAAAGGCCCCAGCGGGTTCTACAAAATGACCAAGAACCCAGACGGGTCACGCGGGAAAGAAAGCATCAACCTTAAAACGGCTGAGTACGGCCCATCCGTAAAGGCCACGCTGGAGAGCTTGAATGTCTCCAAGAAAGGCGGACTGAAAGCACTTGTAGAGCACGAAGATAAAGGCGGCCAGTTCGCTTGGCGTCTCGCATCACAAGGCTTGGTCTATACTGCGTCATTGGTGCCAGAAATTGCCGACACCATTGTTGATGTCGATGAAGCCATGAAAGACGGCTACGGCTGGGAAAACGGCCCGTTTGAAACCATTGATAAAATGGGTGCCGCTTGGTTTGCCGAGAAACTGGCGAAAGACGGCAAAAAAGTTCCAGCTATGCTGAAACTGGCGGCGGAAAAAGGCGGGTTCTACCGCGTTGAAGGCGGCAAGTTGCAGTTCCTCACCACCAAAGGTGATTACGCTGATGTGCCACGCGCACCGGGCGTATTGAAACTGGCCGACATCAAACGGGCTGGCAAACCGCTGATTAAAAATCCATCGGCGCGCGTGTGGGATATTGGCGATGGCGTGTTGTGCTTCGAGTTTGCTTCGAAGATGAACGCCCTCGATCCGATGACCATGCAGGGTTACAAAGACACCATGAAGTTCATGAAGGCCAACACGCAGTACAAAGCGCTGGTCATTCACAATGAAGGCCCGAATTTCTCTGTCGGCGCCAACATTGGTTTGGTGATCTTCGCGGCCAACTTGGCCGTTTGGGGCGAAATTGAAAGCCAAATCGAAGACGGGCAGAAAACGTACCTCTCTTTGAAGCAAGCCCCCTTCCCTGTCGTCTCGGCCCCCATGGGTATGGCGCTGGGTGGTGGTTGCGAAATTCTGCTGCACTCCGATGCTATTCAGGCACACGCTGAACTCTACACAGGTTTAGTTGAGGTCGGCGTAGGCGTGATCCCTGGCTGGGGCGGCTGTAAGGAAATGCTGCTGCGCTACAAAGCAGATAAGCGTTTGCCAAAAGGCCCGATGCCTGCGGTTGCCAAAGCGTTTGAGATGATTGGCACCGCGCAAGTCTCGAAGTCCGCATTTGAAGCCAAAGAGATGGGCTTCTTGCGTGCGACGGATGGCATCACCATGAACCGTGACCGTGTTCTGGCCGATGCGAAAGCGAAGGCTCTTTCATTGGCGAAAGATTACCAGCCCCCGAAAGAGCAGATCATCGCATTGCCCGGCCCAACCGGTATCGCAGCTTTGAAACTCGCACTCTCGGGCTTCATCGCAACCGGCAAAGCCACACCACACGATGTGACCGTATCGCTGGCGCTGGCGAAGGTACTGACGGGTGGCAAAACCGATCATACCGAAACTGTGACTGAAAAAGACCTGCTGAAGTTGGAACGCCAGGCCTTCTTAGAACTGTTGAAAACCAACGCTACGCTAGCCCGCATCGAGCACATGCTCGATACCGGCAAGCCATTACGTAACTAAGGAGAACGATCATGGCTACATACACAGCGCCCTTGCGCGATATGAAGTTTGTGTTCCGCGAACTGTTCGATGGTGACGGCTTGCAGAACTTGAAAGGCTATGGCGATTTCACACCCGACGTGGTGGATGCCGTGCTGGAAGAAGCTGGCAAGCTTGCCACTGAAGTCCTGTTCCCGCTCAATCGCTCCGGCGATGAAGAGGGTTGCACCTTGGAAAACGGTGTGGTGCGCACACCAAAGGGCTTCAAAGAGGCGTACCAGCAGTTCGCCGAAGGCGGCTGGTGCGGCACTGCTGTTGATCCAAAATACGGCGGCCAGGGTATGCCAAAAGCGCTGAACATGTTGATCGAAGAGATGATCTGTTCCGCGAACATGGCGTTTGGGATGTATCCAGGCCTTACGCACGGCGCTTACAATGCGCTGGAGTTATACGGCACAGACGAGCAAAAGCAGACGTATCTGCCAAAATTCGCTGATGGCTCGTGGTCGGGCACCATGTGTTTGACCGAGCCTCATTGCGGCACAGACTTAGGCTTGATCCGCACCAAAGCCATTCCGCAAGATGATGGCAGCTACAAAATCACCGGCACGAAAATTTTTATTTCCGCCGGCGAACATGACATGACGCAAAACATCTGCCACTTGGTCCTGGCCAAGCTGCCCGATGCGCCGCCGGGTGTAAAAGGCATTAGCCTTTTCATTACGCCAAAGTTCATCCCGAAAGCTGACGGCTCTGTGGGCCAACGCAACTCGCTGGCTGTGGGTTCGCTGGAACACAAGATGGGCATTAAAGCCAACGCCACCTGCGTCATGAACTTTGATGGTGCTACCGGCTGGTTGGTCGGCGAAAAGCACAAAGGCATGCGGGCGATGTTTGCAATGATGAACACCGCGCGGTTAGGCGTCGGCGTGCAAGGCTTAGGCTTGGCCGAAGCGGCGTATCAAAGCGGCCTCGCTTACGCCAAAGACCGGTTGCAAGGCCGTGCGCTGAAAGGTGCAACACAGCCTGAAAAACCGGCTGATCCGATTCTCGTTCATCCCGACGTGCGTAAAAACCTGCTGACCGGCAAAGCGCTGACAGAAGGCACACGCGCAATGGTGATGTGGGTGGCGCAGTCGCTGGATACAGCATCGCATGCGGAAACAGCCGAAGAGCGACAAGCGGCTGATGACTTGGTGCAATTACTAACGCCGATTGTGAAATCGTTCGGGACGGATACAGGCTTTCTGGTCGCTAACCTTGGTGTTCAAATTTACGGCGGCCATGGCTTTATCCGTGAGCACGGCATGGAGCAGTTCGTCCGTGATGCCCGCATTACGCAGCTTTATGAAGGCACCAACGGCATTCAAGCGCTCGACCTCGTGGGCCGCAAAATGGGCGCGCATTATGGCCGCTACTTGCGCGCCTTCTTCCACCCTGTACAGGCGTTTATTGAAGAGAACGCTTCAGACCCGGCGATGGAAGATTATGTATTGCAGTTGGCCAAATCCTTGGGACGTTTGCAGCAAGCTGTCGGCGCTGTCGCAACAAAAGGTATGAGCAACCCCGATGAAGCCGGTGCGGCTTCAATGGATTTGCTCAACCTCTTTGCTTACGTCGCATTAGGATATTTGTGGGCGCGTATGGCGAAACTCGCCTTGTCCAAGCAAGGTGATGATCCCACCGGCTTCTATAAAAGCAAAATCAAAACCGCCAACTTCTATATGGCGAAAATTTTGCCGCAAACCGGTGCCTTGCTGTCGACCATCTTGGCTGGCGGTAAAACACTGATGGATATGGAAGACGACTTGTTTGATACTGCGTTTGCGGCCTAACAGCCGCAGACACTATTTTTTTATGAACCTGATCTTCCGGTTTCTCTGGACCCTCTTACGCGCATGGATGAAGCGCGTAAGACAGGGCCCCGTCGGCATCTTTGACGAAGTCTCATATGGCTTTCGGTGCTTACCGACGGACCTGGACGTCAACATGCATTTGACGAACAGCCGCTATGCCAGCTTTATGGATATCGCGCGCATTTGCATGATGATCAGCAATGGCGCTTGGCCACGCATACGTGCGGCGAAACTATTTCCGGTCCTCGGGTCCAACGCCATGCGGTTCCGGCGCGCTGTCGCACCGTTTCAGCACTTTGAGGTGACGGCACAGACTGTGGGCTGGGATCACAAGTTCATCTACATTCAGCATAAGTTGATCGTCGATGGCGATGTCGCGGCCATTGCGATTGCCAAAGCCGCATTCCTGGGCCCGCAGGGGCGCGTTGATACCTATGATCTGATTAAAATCATGGGCTACGACGGCCCGCCGCTACCGCCCGACGAAATTATCGAGCGCTACAATGCTTTAGACGATGTTTTGAAGGCCTAGGCGCGTTTGCAATCAGCCACGGCACACAACGCCGCCCATCTTGTAACATCTGGCATCGCACTCATATTGAGCTAAACGCTTCACTTCGCCTTCATAAAAAATCGCGCCAAGGCTGGCAGCAGGATGATGGCGCCGAGCATGTTTGCGACAAACATGAAGGACAGCAGCAGGCCCATGTCGGCTTGGAACTGCAAGGCCGACCAGATCCACGTGCCGACACCGATCGTCAGCGTCAGGCCCGTCATCACCACGGCATTGCCCGAGATTTGCAATGTGCGGAAGAAAGCCTCACGTAATGGTACCCCATCATTCAGCATGCCGTTCAGACGCGCGAAGATATAAATGCCGTAGTCGACACCAATGCCGACGCCTAAGGCCGCAACCGGCAAGGTTGAGACCTTCAGCCCGATATCAAGCATCACCATGACCGCATAGCACATGAACGAGACAAGGACTAACGGCAGCAAGATGCAGATGGTGGGCCGCCACGAGCGGAACAGCGCCAAACACAGCACTGCAATGGCAGCATAGACCCACAGCAAGATTGGGAACTCATTGGCCGCGACCACCTCATTTGTAGCCGCCATCACGCCCACATTGCCTGTCGCCAACCGGAACTTATAGCGGTCGCCATCATTCGCTTTTGCAAATTCCTTCACCGCTTTCACGATATGCTCGATGGTTTCGGCCTTATGGTCTTTGGTGAAGATGATCACAGGCATAACGCTGCAATCGCGATTCAGCAGCCCTGTAGACGTATCGACCCCCTGAGTCGATTGCACCAAAAGCTGTTCGTTGCGCGGCAGAACGCGCCACTTCAAATTGCCTTCGTTCCAGCCGGCATTCACCAGCTTGGCCGCTTGCGGCATTGAGATGGTGGATTGCACGCCCGCGATGTTGCTCATCTCCCAGGCGAATTCGTCGATCTTTGCCATGACGTCATGCTGGATGCAACCATTGGGCACGGTTTCAACGATCACCTGAATCACATCAGTGCCAATCGAGAAGCTGTTGGTGATAACACGGTCGTCTTGATTGTAGCGTGATTCAGGGCGCAGTTCTGGCACGCCAGACAGCACGTCGCCGATGCGCACATCACGCGACATAAACGCACTGGCACCAAAAAGAACCAAACCAATGGCAACGGCAATGGTCGCATTTTTCTTCTCGGTGAAGGTTGCAAACCAATTCCACAGCGGTTCGCGCGCGGCCGTCGCATTCGCCAAACGCTCGCGATATTTCGGCCCTAATTCCAAGAACGAGGCCAGCAACGGGATCAGGAACAGGTTGGTGAGAATGACGCAGAACACGCCGATCGAGGCTGTAATCGCCACTTCCTGTATGATGCGAATATCAATGAGGAGAATAGTAAGGAAGCCGAACACATCGGCTAACGCTGCAACTGCCCCCGTGAGCACCAATTTTTTAAAGGCGGTTTTCGCAGCTTCAAAGCCGCTCATGCCTTGAAGAATACCTTCGCCGATCACGTTGATCTTCTGCACGCCGTGCGACACGCCAATTGCAAACGTGAGGAACGGCACCAAGATCGACATGGGGTCGAGGCCAAAGTTGAACACCGTGAGCAAGCCCATGTTCCACACAACAGCGACGAGCGAGCAAATCAGCGGCATCAACGTCATACGCACCGAATGCGTGAAGAAATACACTAGCCCCGCTGAAATGAAGAAGGCGATGACGAAGAAACCGACAACGCCCAACGCGCCATCAGCCACATCGCCAATCACTTTCGCGAAACCGACGATATGAATGGAGATGCCATCTTTCTCAAACTTCTGGCGGATATCGCTTTCCAGCAAATCTGCGACCTTGAAGTAATCAAGCTTCTCACCGGTTTGCGGGTCGCGCTCAACCAACTGCGCACTGACCAGTGCCGCCGTAAAGTCATTCGCGACCAACCGCCCGACTTGACCCGATTTCAGGATATTTTCCCGGACCGTGGCCAGCATTTCTGGCGTCGGTTGGAAATCCGCTGGAATCACGTTGCCGCCAGCAAACCCACCTTCGACGATTTCAATAAAGCGAACATTCGGCGTATAGATTGAAGTAACAGTCGAACGGTCCACACCCGGCAGGAAGAACACCGCATCCGTCACCTGCTTCATGGTGGTGAAGAATGCAGGGGTAAAGATATCCCCCTTCTCGACCTTCACGGCGATCAGCAAGCGGTTCGCGCCACCAAACTGATCTTGGTATTGCAGGAACGTTTTGATGTAGGGGTGCTTGAGCGGCAGTTGCTTTTCAAAGCCCGCATCTACCTTTAACAGCGATGCCTGCCAGCCTAAGAAAATCGTCAGCACCGCGAACAGCGCCATGACGATGCCGCGGTTGCCGAAAATCAGATCGGCTAAACGTTCGACAAGCCGCGTCATGACAACGCCTCCGCATTTATGGGGCGTATGCCTTTTTCGCCGTAAACCAAAAGCTTGCCGTCGCTGAGTTCAATCACACCCGACAGCGCTTCACGATCTTTCAGGTTATGCAGTTTAAAGGCCTGGCCATCAACGCTGCTGAGAATCGCACCCGCCAAGCCCACAATCAGCACGCTCCCGTCTTTGCGCTGCGTGGCGCCAAGCAAGGATGCTGTGGTTCCTGTGCTGATCTGTGTCCAGGTTTGGCCCTGATCGCCCGAGCGGAACAAATTGCCCCGCAAGCCATAAGCCAGCAGTGCGCCATCGCTCAGTTTCAACAGCCCGAAATACGTGCCCGTGTAGGGCGAGGATTCAAGCGCGCTCCACGTGGCCCCTGCATCGTCCGAGCGATACATCGCACCTGTTTCACCTGCCGCCAACAGCGCGTTATCAGTTAGCTTTGCCGCAGCATATAGATGAGGTTCATCTTCAGAGACACGGCGTTCGTCCCATGTCTCGCCGCCGTCGCGCGTTTCTTTCAGCAAGCCGAAAGCGCCGATGGCAAAGCCATGATCTGCACTTTCAAACCAAACGTCTAACAATGGACTTTCCAGCTCAGGGGAGTCTGATTTTTTGATCCACGTTTGCCCTGCATCCGTGGTGCGCAAAATCGTCGCATCGTGACCTACGGCCACGCCATTTGTGGCCGACGAAAACGCCAGCGCTGTGAGCATGACTGACACCGGCGACGCCACTTGGGCCCAGGTTTGCCCTGCATCACTCGAGCGTAAAATAAAACCGCGATCACCCACCGCAATCAGCGCATCGCCTGCTGAGGCCACATCCAGAACCAATGAGGATGCGGCCAAGGGATAAGTCTTAGGTGGTGTTTGAGCATGCGCTCGCTTGCTCAAAACAGGCCCTAAAAGGAATGAGGCTCCGGCAACCGCCGAAGCCCCGATCCCAAACCAAGCGCGACGTGAATACGACGCAGCGAATGTTTTACGCACCATCATCCTCCGATGGTTTAACCAGTTTACCGCACGCCTTCACGACGTAGCGATTCCGGCGAATAATCGTTTACGTTCATCGGCGCATCGAAACGCAGATAATCGTCTTTGTCTTTGATACCGAACGCTAAGTAACGGCCGTTCTGCAAGTCGTAGTGGGCATGAACCGTGTCCCACAGCAGCGGTTGTTCGTAGTATTGGATCGGATAGGCTTCAGACATGCGCCAGATTTGGCCACGGGCATCGTAGTTATCGACCACCACTGCTTGCCAGCTATCTTCATCAAAATAGAACGTGCGCTTGGCGTAAACGTGGCTGGTGCCTTTCTTCAAGGTCGCTTCAGTCACCCATACGCGGTGCTTTTCATAACGCAGCACATCGGGGTTCAAGTGGCCCGCACGCACCACATCGCCCACCGGCACAGCGCCGTCGAGTTTGTAGGTGTTGTACGGCACCAGCATTTCGACGCGGCCCTTCAAGGTCCAGTCGTAGCGATCAGGCGCACCGTTGAACATGTCCAACTGGTCGTTAGTGCGTTGACCGTCCGATGCAGTGCCCGGATTGTCGTAAGCCACGTTCGGCGCACGGCGCACGCGGCGTTGACCCGGGTTATACGTCCAGGCGTTGCGCGGCTCGGCAGCTTGATCCAACGTTTCGTGCACCAACAAGATCGTGCCAGCCAAGCGAGCCGGCGCGGTCACTTCTTGCAGGAAGTAAGCCAGGCGGTTGTTGATGCTTTCAATGGTCGAGCCTTCTTTGTTGTAGGCCCACAGCACGCGTTCCGAGAACTGTACTGGCGTGAACGAGCCATCCGGCGTCGGCACCACTTGCTTCACGCTGCGCTCGGTGGTTTCACCACGGTAACGGGTTAAGTGGTTCCAGATGGTTTCCAAGCCGTTCTTGGGGATCGGGAACGGGATCGAACGTGTCGCGTTTTTGATGCCATTGCCATCTGCCGTGAGTTCAGCGGTCGATGCGTTTTGAATCACCGCATCCAACACAGCTTTGGAATAACCAGCCGAACGACGTGATGGATAGACCTTCATTTTGTAGTCGGGGTAGCGCTTGAACATCGCAAGCTGACCTGGCGACAACAGCTCTTTGTATTTATCAACGTTGGCCGCTGTCACTTCGTACAACGGCTGATCCGACGCAAACGGATCTGGGTGCGGGCTGCCAGCTTTGTAGCCCGCCGGTGCAGTCACGATACCGCCCGTCCAAGCCGGAATGCTGCCGTCAGCGTTGGCCGCTTTGGTCGCGCCCAGTGGCGTTAATGTTGAAGCCAGTTGGGCCGCTTCCTGCGCCGTGACTTTCGCCATGGTTGGAGCCGCCCAGAGTGCCAAGGCCACTGCGGTCGCGGTGCCCCAGGATAATGTAGAACGAACGTTCATGTGATTCTCCCGAATGTCGCGCGCGATTAGAACGAGTAGCTGAGCGTGAACTGCACGAAATCGCGGTCCCGCAGCAAGTTGTAGTTTCCGCCGCCCCAGTTGGTCGTATAGGCCAACGATGCTTGCCAATCGTTCAGGTAATTAGCACCCATGGCCAGCGTCAGAGACTTACGGCTGTCGACGAAGTTCGCAATCGGCGCAGGTGTTGTGCCATTTACGTCATGGTTAAATGCGATGGTCGGTTGCAGCGTAATCGAACCAATCGCGTTGTTGATGTCACCACGGATTGCCAAGCGATAACCCCACGAGAACGCATCAGCAAAGCCGCCGTTGGGATTTGTCGCCGGTTGCAAGCCCAACGAAGTGAAAGCCGGATTTGCGCTGGTGAAAGTACCCGGACCTTCGTAACGCAGCGTGCCCTTGCCTTCCATGTTGTGAATCCACGTGGCCCCCACTTCACCGACCACTGCGATTTGATCGAACGGCCCGAGGGTTGGGATCAGTTCAGTAACAGTGCCTTGCGCTTGGCTGTAGTCCTTACGGCGCCACCCCACGACTTCCTGGTTGAAGCCATAGCGGCCCAACTGACTACGGCCAAACACCGGCGTGCCTGCTGGCAGCGGTAGACCTAAGAACGAGTCAATCGGCGAGAGCGCTGCGAACAACAGTTCAACGTCATCGACCTGCAATGGCTGATCCATGTGATATGAGTATTCAGCTTGGATCGCTGTGCCGCCTATGGTGGTGTTGAAGCTACCGCCCACCAGTTTGATGTCTTCTGGGAATTCGCGGAAATATGCGGCCGTGCGGGCGTAATCACCCAGAACCAAACCAGACAACAAACCTGTGCGGCCCGACAACACCGGCAAGCGGCTGTGGTACTTCACAAAATACGCACCGAATTCGGTATCGTTCAATTCTGTTGCTAAGTAACGCAACGCAATCCCGAACTGCCCGCCATCAGATGCATCACGGTCCGGCGCTCGGCTGACAATCGAACCTACCGGGGCTTGGCTTAAGCTGGGCGGATTATCACGCGGGCCTGGCGGCAAACCAAAGCGCAAGTAAACGTATTGGCCACCGGGGCTGGCGAAATCATTCGTTGAGAAGAATGTGCCTTCCGATTCAATTTCGGTGTGATCCCACCCCACTTGGTAGAATGCTTCCACCGACAGATCACCAAAGCCCATCGAAGCTTGCACAATCGGCACCGGCACCACGCCTTCGCGCAATTCGCTACCAGCCGTGCGCAGCTTGCTCACATCAAACGGGTTGATGACGTTGATGCCGTTCTGAATGAACGTGCTTTCACCCCAGCTCAGCACCTGATTACCAACGCGAACGCTTAACGGGTGATCACCCACATCAAAATTGCCCGCGACATACAAGTCCAGCAGGTCAGCATCCAAGCCGCTCAAGTGCTGTGCGCGGTCCGTCAGTGGCGTGCGGTCCAAAGTGGTCGAGCGATTGATGTGATCGTAGAAGTAATTCACGCGAGCGAAGAACGTGAGGTTGTCGGCTTTCAATTGCAATTCGTTCACGCCGCGCGCGACAGCGGAAACGAAATCACCTTTCGAGAAGTTCAAATTGCCGTTGTCGCCGTTGATCGAATACGCGCGACCACCGTTGATCACACCGATCAAATCTTTGTCTGCGCTTTTAGTGCGGATCGCACCGCCAATGGTGTACGTGCTGTCCAGTGAACCGGTGATGCCGTTATCGAGCGTGAAGTCGACAGCCGATGCTGTTGATGCAAAAGCTGACAGCGCCATCACAGCGGCGCTGGTTCGCGCCAAGGTTGCGAATGTTTTCGCGGCACGCGAACGCTGGCAATTAGGATGAGACATCTTGAAACCCCTCAGCAGATGATTGTGCATCAACGCGGAGAACCCGCGCCTCAGCCCCTCATATCGTTGATTTACAAGATATTATCGGCAGGCTGGGGTCGGCGGCAAGGCCAGCAAACGGGGTATAGCGTTCGCATGTGCAGTAATATTTTGCGCTGCACATGGAACTTTTCAGAAGCGGAATGAATTCCGGGCGGGTGGTTTAGGCGGCCAGGTTGTCGCCCTTAATGGCACGGTCCAGCAGGGCCAGAGATTCCTTCATGCCGTAGAGCGCAATAAACGAGCCCATGCGTGGACCTTGATCTTGGCCCAGCAAAATCTGGTAAAGCGCCTTAAACCAGTCACGCAAACCGGGGAACGTCGCGGCATGCTTTTTGCCAATTTCGAACACTAAAGTTTGCAGCGCTTCAGCAGTGGGTTCACCTGTGAAAGCGACTAAGCCATCACGTAAGTCGGTGAGCGCGCTCACTTCATCGGCTGTCGCAGCGCGGTACGTCTTGGTGGGCTTCACAAAATCTTGATAGTACGCGACCGCGTACTTCACGAGTTTATCGAGCAATGGAGCAGTAGAGGGTGTGGCGCCCGGTGCGTAACGCGAGACATAAGCCCACATCACTTCAGGGCCTTCAGCGTGCGCAACGCCCGCCAAGTTCAACAGCAACCCAAACGTGAGCGGCACTTTTTCAACGGGCGGCGTGCCGCCGTGAATGTGCCACACGGGATTATCAAGCTTCTTGGCATCATCTTCGGCGGGGAACTTCTCAAGGAAGTCCACGTACTCATCCACCGCTTTCGGGATCACATCGAAGTGCAAACGCTTCGCGGTTTTCGGCTTTTGGTACATGAACAGCGCCAAGCTTTCTGGCGGCGCGTACTTCAGCCAGTCGTCCACCGACAAGCCATTCCCCTTGGACTTCGAAATCTTCTGGCCTTCTTCGTCCAAGAACAATTCATAGGTCAGGTTTTGCGGCGGCGTACCGCCCAAGATTTGGCAAATGCGGCTGGACAGACGCACTGAGTCGATCAGGTCTTTGCCCGACATTTCATAATCAACGCCCAGCGCATACCAGCGCATCGCCCAATCGCATTTCCATTGCAGCTTGGTATGACCACCGGTCACCAGCGTTTCAATTTTCTCACCAGCATCGTTCAAGTAGACAATAGTGCCTGCCTTCACATCGCGATGCACGACTGGCGCTTGCAGCACCACGCCGGTCTTTGGGCAGACCGGCAAGAACGGCGAATAGGTTTCGCGGCGCTCATTGCCAAGTGTCGGCAAGATCACGTTGATCACATCGTCGTAGCGTTCGAGCACGCGCAGCAATGCTTTATCGAATTGGCCGGACTTGTAGGCTTCGGTTGAGCTTTTGAATTCGTACTCAAATCCAAAGCTATCCAAAAACGCCTTCAGGCGGGCGTTGTTGTGCGCACCAAAACTATCATGTGTCCCAAACGGATCAGGGATGCTGGTCAGCGGCTTGCCTAAATGCTGCGCGACCATATCTTTGTTCGGCACGTTGTCAGGAACTTTGCGCAAACCATCCATGTCGTCCGAGAAGGCAAACAGGCGCGTCTTCACGTTTGGATACGCCAACTCAAACGCGCGGCGCACCATGGTGGTCCGGACCACTTCGCCGAAGGTGCCAATGTGCGGCAGGCCTGACGGGCCGTAGCCGGTTTCAAAAAGCACGTAGCCTTTCTCTGGGACCTTCGCTTTCAGGCGCTCGTCCCACAGGGCGCGGGCTTCCTGGAACGGCCAGGCGGTGGCATTACGGGCAAGGTCTGAAGGGGCGGTCATGGCGGAAAAAGCTGCAAAAACGAGGGAAAACGAGCGGATATGAGGGCTTTGTGTAGGGGGGTGAGGCCCGAGGGTCAAGCATTACGCCCCCAACTCAACCTTCCGCCCTTGCGCGGGCTCCAACCACCCCGTAAGCCTTGGTTATATATACGAGATTCCAGCAGAAAATGAACGCGATCCCGCCCACAGCCCCAACACCTGCGCCGCGCCCGCGCCGGGTTGCGCTGCCGCCCGCCTACATTGTGGTGGCCGAGTGGTCGGAAGTGGCGGTGCTCGACCCCGACGGCGAAGTGAAGGTGGTCGAACCCAAGATCGCGGCGCAGATGGTGGCCAAGCAAGACATGCTGGTGTGCCATGCACGGGCCACGGCAGCGCGGTTAAAGCTTGATCGCTTCCAGGCCGCCGATGCGCTGGAACTGTTCGCCTTCGTGCGACCCGCGACATTTGCTGTGCCGACCGTGGATGGTTTAGCGAATGCGCTGAACCTGCCCCGCGCGCAAAGCATTGAAGACCGCCCCGCGCTACTGGCTGAAATTTGCTTGAAGCTGCTGACAGAACTATCGCACCTGCCCGAGCTTGATGCCAAAAATTTGCGGCCTATAGCAGCAAGTATGGCGCGCGCCCGCTGGCCCTGGGGGCCAAGTACGTTAATGGCTTTAGGCGCTAATGCCGATGACACCGGCATGTATGGCGCGGGTTCAGGTTTGCGGGTGTGGACCAGGTTGCCCGAATGGCAGGAACGCGCACCGCCCTCACCGCCCGGCAATCAGCCGATTGGCGCCGAAGAAACCAAAGAGCGTTTAGAGACATTGCTGGGCCCGCATGCGGAGCGACGTGTACCGCAGGCCGAATTTTCCAGCGCTGTCACCGACGCCTTCCAACCACGCGATGATGCAGAAGCGCCTGCCGTTGTTTTAGCCGAAGCAGGCACAGGTGTCGGCAAAACGTTGGGCTACATCGCGCCCGCCAGCGTATGGGCCGAGAAGAACGACGGCACAGTGTGGATTTCAACATTCACACGTAACTTGCAGCGCCAGTTGAATGACGAACTGACGCGCCTTGTGCCCGACCCCGACGATAAAAAGCGCCGTGTGGTGATTCGCAAGGGCCGTGAGAATTATCTGTGCTTGTTGAACTTAGAAGAAGCGGTCAATCGCTTGAACACGCAGCCTGCTGATGCAGTTGTGTTGGGGCTCATGGCGCGCTGGGCGCTCGCCACTGAAAACGGCGACATGATTGGCGGTGACTTGCCGGGGTGGCTGATTGAGATTTTCGGTCGCGAGAAAACGCTGCCGCTGGCCGACCGTCGCGGTGAGTGCATTTTTGCAGCTTGCGCGCATTATCAAAAATGCTTTGTGGAACGCACGGTGCGCCGCGCACGTTACGCCGACATTGTTGTGGCCAATCATGCGCTGGTGATGGTGCAAGCCGCCATGGGCGGATTGGATGACGGCACCAGACCTACACGATACGTATTCGATGAAGGCCATCATATTTTTGAAGCCGCCGACTCTGCATTCTCAGCACACCTCAGCGGCTTAGAGGGCGCTGACTTACGTCGCTGGTTGCTGGGCGCAGAAGATCGCGGCACAGGACGTGCACGGGGCTTGAAGAAGCGCGCCGAAGATTTGATCAATGCCGGCAACTCGTCGCCCGACGCACTGAATGCCTCGCTTGATGACGTGTTGAACGCCACACGCGCATTGCCCAGCGCAGGCTGGCGCAATCGCATCAGAGACGGTGAACCTATAGGTGCTGCTGAAAATTTCCTGCAATTGGTGCGTCAGCAGGTTCATGCCCGCGCCGATACGGACTCGCCTTACTCTTTGGAAACCGAAACCACATCGCCCGTGGAAGGTTTGTTAGAAGCCTCCGACGCGCTAGATGAAAAACTCTACCGGCTTGAAACGCCCTTAAAGAAACTCATCGCTGGCTTTAAGGCAAAACTGGATAACGATGCCGCAACGCTGGACACACCGACACGCAACCGCATTGAGTCGCTGATCCGCACGTTAGAACGGCGCGGCCTGATGCAAGTTGTGGCGTGGCGCGACATGCTGAAAGCCTTGCGCCATACCCCACCGCCAGAGTTCATTGATTGGATGAGTGTTGAGCGTGCAGATGGGCACGATATCGACGTGGGCCTGCATCGACATTGGCTTGACCCGACACTGCCGTTCGCGCGTTCGATTGCGGACCAAGCCCACGGCATCGCGGTAACGTCTGCCACACTACTCGATGGCAGTGGCGATGTTGAAGGCGACTGGGCCGCAGCCGAACGACGTATCGGCGGGCCGCACTTGGGTGCGGATATTTTGCGTAGCTCGCAACCCTCGCCGTTCAATTACGCCGATAACACGCTGGTGCTGGTGGTCACCGACATCAACAAGAACGACATTGATGTGGTTTCAGCCGCGTTCCGTGAACTGTTTATGGCCGCTGGCGGCGGCGGGTTGGGGCTGTTCACATCCATTGCGCGTCTGCGCGGTGTGCATAAACGCATCGCCTCACCGCTAGAGCATTCAGGGCTGCCGCTTTACGCACAGCATGTGGATGACATGGACACCGGCACGCTGGTTGATATTTTCCGCGCTGAGGAAAATGCGTGCCTGCTTGGCACGGATGCATTGCGTGAAGGTGTCGATGTACCAGGCCGTTCGTTACGCTTGGTGGTTTGCGACCGTGTACCATGGCCAAGGCCTGACATTATCCATAAAGCGCGCCGCAGCTTCTTTGGCAAAGGCTACGATGACACCGTAACCCGGTTACGTTTAAAGCAAGCGTTTGGCCGCCTCATTCGCCGCGCGACTGACCGCGGTGTGTTCGTGATGCTCGACACATCACTACCGTCGCGTCTGCGCGGCGCATTCCCGGCCGATGCGCGCTATGAAAGAGTTGGTATGGCCGAGGCCATTGCCCAGGTTAAAGCATTCTTGGATCAATCGCAGACTTAGGTGATTTACTGCGGCGGCTCAGCCACAGCCTCTGCTGGTTGAGGCATAGTATTGCCCACCGCCACATCCCGAATGATTGCTGTAATCGGCGATACACCAATAGGCGCTTCGCCGCGTTGGAACATAAAGCGCGCCGTTTCACGCGGCACACACACGCCCTTTTTGCCTTCAGGCAAAGCTAAATTTGCCAGATCATCGCGCGGAATACGAATGGGCGTGACGGGATGATGCTTACCCCAGTTGGTGTCGCGTTCGTCACCAACAAACAGCAGTGTCCAATAGCGCGCAACCGGAATCCAATGGAGTTGGTCGTAGTCTTTATACTTGAAGCCCAGGATGCCTTCTAATTCAGCCGCGCTCACATTCGCATCAATGGCGCATAAGGTTTCCCATTCCCACTCGGTGTAGGGGCCAAGATCAACTGTCGTATTCGCGCCCATCAGCACGTAACGCAGCTTCTTCTGGAAGGTGCGCTCTTTCTGCGATTCCAAGCCACCATTCCGATTGTAAAGGATGTAGATGCTGAGCGGCGCTAACGAGAGCACCAACAACAGCGCAACGGCTTTGATAAATGTGGGCGATGGTTTTGTGAGCGACATGGGTACGGATTCCGCGTCTGATCTGTGCCATACTTAAGTCCTGGCTGGCCCGCACCATAACGACAACAGGTCTCATGGCAACACCTGACACCGAAAATATAAGGATTGTAACAGCAACATCCCGTGGCACGTCCGAAAGCTGGGGTACGGTGCGGCACTATCGCCAAGAAGGCGGACTACATGTCATCGACATTACCGCAGCATCGATTGCACAACTCTTCAGCGGTCTAGACCCGGCGCCATTCCGTCACAAGGATTTGGACCCGGAGGTCGAAGGATACATTGTCGCTGCTGTGCGCGAAATCGGCAGCGCAGCAAAAGCAAAACTCGTCATTCACCTGCCGCGTGCGGAAGCTGAACATGCCGCAAGCTTGCCCGATGCCATTCACAACTATTTTTCTTATCGCGAATGGGTTGGCACAGAAGACATCAAGCGCTTACTGCGCACAGCGTTTATCTCTCTCCTGATTGGTTTAGCTTTCATGTTCATCTGTATGAGCGTGCGCGAATGGGTGCTGACAGGCGAGAGTGGAATTTCTGAAATTCTGGATGAAGGCTTGCTGATTGTTGGCTGGGTCGCGCTGTGGCGGCCTTTAGACATCGCACTGTATGACTGGTGGCCGTTGTGGCGCAGTGTACGACACAACAAAGCGCTTAAAGATATTCAGATTGAAGTGCGCACGCTTGAACAACAGAAATAGATAAAAAAAGAGCCGAGGTTTCCCTCGGCTCTTTTCGTCATTCCAGATCTTTTGGATCTTAGAAATCCATACCGCCCGGCATGCCGCCGCCCGGACCGCCCATCGGCGGAGCGTCAGCTTTCGGCAGTTCACCGATCATGGCTTCGGTGGTGATCAACAAGCCAGCAACCGAAGCTGCGTCTTGCAGAGCAACGCGGACGACCTTGGTCGGATCCACGATACCAGCCTTAATCATGTCGACGTACTTGTGCGACTGAGCGTCGAAGCCTTGATTGACTTCTTTGGCTTCAGCGACTTTGCCAGCAATCACGGCACCATCTTCACCGGCGTTTTCGGCGATTTGGCGCAGCGGTTGTGTCAGAGCGCGGCGAACGATTTCGACACCAACGCGTTGATCGTCGTTGTCGGTTTCGATCTTGCCCAAGCGTGAACCAGCGCGAACCAAAGCGACACCGCCGCCCGGAACGATACCTTCTTCAACGGCAGCGCGTGTTGCATGCAGAGCATCATCAACGCGGTCTTTTTTCTCTTTCACTTCCACTTCCGTCGCACCGCCGACGCGGATCACGGCAACGCCGCCAGCCAATTTGGCCAGACGTTCTTGCAGCTTCTCACGGTCGTAGTCCGAGGTCGTGTCTTCGATTTGACGGCGGATTTGCTCGCAACGGGCAGCGATATCGCCCTTCTTGCCAGCGCCATCAACGATGGTGGTGTTGTCTTTATCAATGGAGACTTGCTTAGCAGTGCCCAGCATTTGCAGGGTCACGTCTTCCAACTTGATGCCGAGTTCATCGCTGATCAGCTGACCGTTGGTCAGAACAGCGATGTCTTCCAGCATAGCTTTGCGACGATCACCGAAGCCCGGAGCCTTCACAGCCGCGACCTTCAAGCCGCCACGCAGCTTGTTGACGACCAGGGTTGCCAATGCTTCGCCTTCGATGTCTTCAGCGATGATCAACAACGGCTTCGAGCTTTGGACAACAGCTTCCAACACCGGCAGGAGAGGCTGGAGCGTCGACAGCTTCTTTTCGTGGATCAGGATGAACGCGTTTTGCAGATCAACGGTCATCTTGTCAGCGTTGGTGATGAAGTACGGCGACAGATAGCCGCGGTCGAACTGCATACCTTCGACGATGTCGAGTTCGGTATCCATGCCCTTGGCTTCTTCAACGGTGATCACGCCTTCTTTGCCAACTTTATCCATGGCTTTGGCAATGATCGCGCCGATTTCGCTTTCGCCGTTGGCCGACACGGTGCCGACTTGTGCGATTTCGCCCGAGGTCTTGATTGGCTTCGAGATCTTAGCCAATTCGCCGACCACTTGTTCCACGGCCTTATCGATGCCGCGCTTCAAGTCCATCGGGTTCATGCCGGCAGCGACGGCTTTGCAGCCTTCGCGGACGATCGATTGAGCCAGAACGGTGGCGGTCGTGGTGCCATCGCCAGCAGCGTCAGCGGTTTTGGAAGCAACTTCCTTCACCATCTGCGCGCCCATGTTTTCGAACTTGTCTTTTAGTTCGATTTCCTTCGCGACCGACACACCGTCTTTGGTGATGCGCGGAGCGCCGAAGGCTTTCTCGATCACGACGTTGCGGCCTTTCGGGCCGAGCGTGACTTTCACAGCGTTGGCGAGGATGTCGACACCGCGAAGCATTTTGTCGCGAGCGTCAGAGCCGAAACGGACGTCTTTGGCTGCCATGTGGGTTATTCCTTAAATCTGAATTGTTCTGATTGATACGGGAGCCGAGTGATTACTCGAGGATCCCCATGATGTCGGATTCCTTCATGATCAGGAGATCCTTGCCGTCGATCTTCACTTCGGTGCCAGACCATTTGCCGAAGAGGATACGGTCGCCCTTTTTCACATCGAGGGGCTGCAACTTGCCATTCTCGTCACGAGCGCCAGGGCCCACCGAGATGACTTTGCCTTCCATCGGCTTTTCCTTGGCGGTGTCTGGGATGATGATCCCGCCTTTGGTTTTGCTGTCCGATTCAGCGCGCTCAACCACGACCCGGTCGTGCAACGGCTTAAATTTCATGGGTTATCCTCCGGTAAGAGATTGAATTATCTCAATTTCTGAAACAGCGCGGGCATGTGTTAGCACTCCCCAGCGCCGAGTGCCAGTTACGTAGGAGGGGGGGCCAGAAGAGTCAAGGCTTGGACCCATGAAAAGGTGTGGAAAACAGCCACCGTCAGCGCCCCGGTGAGCGGGTGCAAATGGTTAAAATGGTAGGTCTCGCCCTGCAAATGCATGAGATTTGCAGGGACGACCTTGGGGATTTGGTGAAGTGCGTGGATTACTTAAATTTATCGCCATAATGGGCGTCGGGCTTCTGGCAATGGGGGCTAGGGCCTCGACATTGCGGGATGAATTGCTGGCGAGTCCCCTGACCGATCAACTGGGCGGTGCCACCACGCGCCCGGTCGCGACCAAAGATGCGTTTACGTTTGTCGCGGGCAATGCCTCGGCCGAGCACAAAGCGCAGTTCGTGCGCGGCAATGAACTCTTCACCGCAACCTGGGAACCAACACCGGGTAAGAACCCGAACACGCAAGGCTTGGGCCCGCTGTTTAATGCCAAGTCCTGCTTTGATTGCCACATCCAGAACGGGCGCGGCACGCCGCCCGCCAAACCCACCGATGTTTTAGAAAGTAGCCTGGTGCGCTTCTCAGTGCCGGGCAGCGACCCCAACGGCGGGCCTGCGCCTATTCCTGTTTACGGCGATCAACTTCAGGACAAGGCGATTGAGGGCGTGCCGCCGGAAGCTATTCCCCAAGTACGGTGGACGGAAACCACAGGACGTTATGGGGATGGCACGCGGTATAGCTTGCGCACGTCGCACGTCACGCTGACGAAACCGGCTTACGGCGCATTCCCCAAAGACATGCTGATCTCGTTTCGCGTCTCAAACCCGGTGATTGGTGTGGGGCTGTTGGAATCAATTCCTGAAAGCACGTTGCTTGCTTTAGCTGATGAGAACGATTCCGATGGTGACGGCATTTCGGGACGCATGAACGTCGTGTTCGATATGGCCACCAAAGAACGCAAAGCTGGGCGCTTTGGCTGGAAGGCCAATAACGCAAGCTTACGCCATCAGAACGCCACTGCGTCTTTAAGTGATATGGGCTTGTCGTCTGAAATGCTGCCGATTGATCTGTGCCGCAAGGAACAGGTGGAATGTGTGGACGCCGCGCGCAAAGCCAAACCAGCCGATGGTTTTGAACTGAGCCCAGAGCAGGTGGAACAGTTGTTGGTCTACATGCAACTGATCGCCGTGCCGCAACAGCGCAACGCGCAATTACCTGAAGTGAAACGCGGTGAAGCTGTATTCCGGGATATGGGGTGCGCTGGCTGTCATATGCCGACAATGACCACGGCAGCCAATGCAGCGATACCGGAATTGAGCAACCAAACCATCCACCCGTTCACCGACATGCTGCTGCATGACATGGGCGACGGTTTAGCGGATGGTCGCCCTGATAACCTCGCGAGTGGTTCGGAATGGCGCACGACGCCACTGTGGGGTTTGGGCCTGACTGAAAAAGTAAACGGCCACAGCTTCCTTTTACACGATGGCCGCGCGCGCAACATCAGCGAAGCAATTTTGTGGCACAGCGGCGAAGCAGAGAACGCGAAAGAGAAATTCCGTAACGCGCCGAAAGCTGTGCGCGAGGATCTATTGACGTTTTTGGGGTCGCTCTAACTAAACCTCTCCCATAAGGAGAGTGAGAAGTAGGTCTGTCCTTACTTCGCTTTATGCGCGGTCCACTGGAATTCACCATCTTTCGCGCGTTCGATGGCGGCTTGCAGCACATCATGCGCTTCACAGCCGGTGGGGCAGATGGTTTTCAGTTTCGCTAAGTTCGCTTCGGCTGCGGCTTTGTCATTCATCTTTAAGAACAACTCGCCCTGATATTCCAAAGCCCCCATGTGATCGGCTTTGAAGGATAGCGCTTTGTTGTAGCTGGCCATCGCTTCCGTCAGCATGCCGTTGTTCCGCTGAACATACCCCAGCATGCTTAAGACTTCGGGGTTCTCAGGTTCGAATTTTGAAAGCTCCGAGACCATCGGCAGCGCTTTCTTAAAGTCGCCCGCATCAACGGCCTTCTGGCATTCCTTGAAATTGTAGGTCGGGAAATCAACACCCGCGATGGCCCACACCGGCGACGTAAAGGTAAGCGTAGCAAGAACGCTAACAGCAGCAAGCACGGACTTGGTCATGGGCGTCACAAACATGAGTGTCATCAATGGTTATCGGTTGAACACATAAAAACTGCCCTGCTCCACACATCAGCACAAGCAGGTGCACGCGAGCCGTTTGGCCAGCGAACCGCTTTACCATACCGATGAAACGGTAGGCTTATACCTTTTTGTGATGGCGCAATGCCGGTTCAGGCACTGCGCCACTTTCAACTATTTCTTGGCTGCGTAAATCTGATCAAGGCGCGCAGGTTTATCGTTGATGCGCTCCAGTTTCGGATAGCGCAAACCGCCCCGGTAATCGAACGATACAGTCGAGAAGCGGTCGCCGTTTTTCAGCAGCAACTCAATCGGTGTGCCATCTTTTTTCGCGTCTTTAATCGCATCCTTCAGCTTATCCGCATCGTAAGCGATGTTATTGACGGCAATAATTTGCGCACCGGTTGTTATGCCCTTCTCGAACGCCAGGCCATTCCATTGCACGGCATTGATGCGCCCTTCACGGCCCACCGAGAAACCTAAGGAATACGTGAAGCCAGCAGTGCGGCTGCGGCTTTCAGCATTGGTCAGGTAAGTTGAGGGCTTTTCAACATACGTCAACTTGTAGCCACCGCGCGTTAAGCCATCGAGTGGCGCTGGGCCATGCCCATCCAGGCGCGTGCGCAAGAACGTCGCCCAGTCATGGGCCACAACATCATTCAGCGCCTTCACCACATCTTCAAACGTATAGGTAGTTGATATGGTGCTGCCATCTTTCACACCGAAGAATAACTTGGCAAAATCATCCAGCGATTTGCGGTCATTCGTTTTTTCGCGGATCAGTGTGTCCGCATCCAACCAGATCAGCTGGCCCTCTTGGTAATAATCCTCACCACGCTGCCAACTGCGCCAGGGCTGAGCACCGCGCTTGATGGTGATCGGATCGTTCACTGTGTCTTGCAGCGCTTTCCATTCACGGCCTACACGCACATCAAACGTGGCCGCAGTGAGTGCCAATGAATCGAGTGCTTCTTGTTGCGTGTTCAAACCAGCGCGGGCCGTCAGCACCTCGCCCCAGTATTGAGTTTGGCCTTCGTACACCCACAGCAAGCTGTTGCGCATCGGCACGCTGTAGGTCGGCGTCCAGGCATCAGCACCGCGGCGGAACTTGCCGTTCCATGAGTGCACATACTCATGCGGCAACAACGTGCGCGCATCGGGCGTTTTATCCCACTCGGTGAAGTAGCCCGGAATGGTGCCATTCTCGGACGACTGTTGATGCTCTAACCCAATGCCGCCCATTTGGTCGGTGAGTGCCAATAAGAAGTCGTATTGTTTGTAGTGCTTCGAACCAAACAGCTTCTGCGCCTGCGTTACCAACGCGCGGTGGGCCGCAATGTGTTGCGGCTTCATCTCTAACAACGCGGGGCGGTCCGCCACGATATTCAGATAAACCGGGTTGGCTTTATCGCCCAATTCTACGCGCTCGAAATGGCGACCTGCGAACATCGGCGCATCCACCAACTCTTCATATGAAACCGTTTTGAAGGTCGTCACGTTGCCATTCGTGTTGGCCGCTTCCAGCGACGCTGCGTATTTCCAACCTTCAGGAAGCTTTAACGTCAACGCCACCGGGATTTGGCGTGTGTAGTAACCCGCAGGATAAAGCGCCAAGCTGTTCCATTGCAGGTTCATCATCTCAGGGGTCACAACAATGCGGCCCTGCCCGCCTTCGGTCGCGGACAGAAATTGGAAATTCGCTTCGATAGATGTGACGCCCGCAGGGACATCAATATGGAACGCATAAACGTCAACGGTGTCCCGCACCCATTCTAAACGCTTTCCACCGCCGGTGATGATGAGACCCGCCAGCTTATCAATAGAGCCGCGCGGCGCGTGATTGCCTGGCAGCCATTCCGGGTACAGCAGCGTCACGCGCTCGCCGCCTTTGACCGGGATAGTTTGCTTGGTGGTGATGATACGGCGTGCGAGATCGGTCGCATCAACGCTCACGGTCATCGTGCCGGGATAGGGAATGTCTTGCGGCGCGATAATGGGCGCTGGCAGTGGTGCTGTTTCAGGCAATTCGCCATTATGTGCGAAACCACTGCCCCCCAATGCCAACAATGCAATGAGTGCTGTACTGGTTAAAATCGCGCGCTTCATGCGTCCCCCATAAGTCCAAAATCTTTTCAAATCGTGCCGCAAAACATGCCATGCTGTGAAGAGCGAATCACATGCGGCTTGGGGGAGATCACATGGTTTTGCAGTGCAGGACAAAATTGCGCTTTGCAGTTTCAATTCTAGCGTTTGCGCTTTTCAATCCATCCCTACACGCGGCTGATGTGGATTACACAACCGCAGCAACATTGCCACCCGATCTGCCGTGGAAGGGCAAAAGCGAAAAGCTGATCGCCAAGAAAAGCGATGCGTGGATCACGCCCGCAGAAATCAGCGACCTCACCACCTCACCCAATTACGCCGACACGATTGCGTTTCTGAACAAGATGGCGGCGGCCTCACCGCTGATCAGGTTGCAAACATTTGGCAAAACGGCCATGGGCCGCGATATGGTGGTGGCGATTGTTTCAACGGATGATGTAGGTAACGCAACCCCCGCACTCAATCACACGAAGCCCTTATTACTGGTGCAAGCTGGTATTCACTCAGGCGAAATTGACGGCAAAGATGCCGGCCTGATGTTGCTGCGCGATATCGCGTTCGGTGGAAAATCGAAACTTGTGAAGGATGTGAACTTTCTGTTTGTTCCTATCTTCAACATCGACGGACATGAACGCAGCGGTATTTATAACCGCCCCAATCAGCGCGGACCTGTGAACCAGGGCTGGCGCACCACCGCGCAAAATTTAAACCTGAACCGCGATTACGCCAAAGCCGACGCGCCGGAAATGCGCGCGATGCTGGGTTTGATTCAAAAATACAAACCCGACTTTTACATGGATGCACACGTCACTGATGGCATGGATTACCAATACGACGTCACGTTCGGTTTCCAAGGTGATACGGGCAATTGGGCGGCGTCACCGCACATCGCACAATGGATGCGCGATGTATACATGCCGGGCGCCACGCGCGCCCTGAAAGATAACGGCCACACGCCCGGCCCGCTGATTTTTGAGCGCGACAACCGCAAACCCACCGCAGGTCGTGTGAATGATGGGTTCTCGCCGCGCTTCTCGCAAACCTATGGCGATATGATTCATATGGCCTCAGTGCTGATTGAAAATCATTCGCTGAAGAATTATCGCCGCCGTGTGTTAGGCACGTATGTTTTGCTGGAGCAAACACTGGCGACATTGGCCCGCGATGGCGCAAGCTTAAAAGCCGCAGCCGCCAAAGACAAAGCCGCACACCCGGCGCAACTACCAACGGCGTGGACGTTGGAAGACAAACCGGGTCGTTATGTGGAGTTCTTGCCAGTTGCGCATGAGATGTGGGCCTCACCCGCATCAGGCGTAGAGGAAGTAAAGTGGCAGGGCAAACCAGCAGCGGTGTTAAGCGTGCCATTGTATGAGTCGGTGCCAACCATTCAGTTGCAGCGTCCGAAGGCTTATTATGTGCCGGTCACCAAGCCTGATGTGATTGAGCGTTTAAAAATTCAAGGCATTCAGTTTGAAACGCTGACGGCGGCTAAAACTGTCTCGGTGGAAATGTCCACCTTCCCCGATGCCAAGCACGAGAGCCAACCGTTTGAGGGCCGCTTCACGGTGTTGCCGGGCGAACCGCAACGAAGCCAACAGAACGTGACATTCCCCGCGGGCAGTGTGCGCGTGAGCACCGATCAGGATTTAGGCGACTTGGCCGTGATGCTGTTGGACCCGCAAAGCGAAGACAGCTTTTTCGCGTGGGGCTTTTTCCCCGAAATCATGCAGCGCACGGAATACGCCGAAGGGTACGTGATGGCACCTTTGGCCGAACGCATGATGGCCGCAGACCCTGCGCTGAAAGAAGAGTTTGAGAAGAAGGTGAAAGAAGACGCGGCCTTTGCCAGCAACGCCAATGCGCGCCTGGCTTGGTTTTATGCGCGCACGCCGTATTACGACACGGCCTACAAACTTTATCCTGTGGGGATAGAGCGTTAACGCTTACTGCTTCTGGCAATCCTTGATCACGATATCTTCGCCTTTCATAACGAAGGCTTCTTCACCTTTGGACCAGAAGGTGTAATCGCCGCCGGTATAGCGAATGCCGGACGCGGCGATGGCTTGGGTCATGGCGATGCTTTGATCGGGTAACGTGACGCGGACTGATTGAAAATCCGCCGCGAAAGTTGCGCGCACCGGAACACCATTGGCGCACGCATAACTGAAATCCAACGCTTTGCTGGCCACGCCAGTTCCGTTTGATGAGCCGCCCGGCTGCAATGCGAATGCCGCGATCAACACGACAAGGCCTGCGACACAGGCGCCGATGATAAGTTTGCGGTTCATCATTTCCCCTCATCCGCTGCCACCCTCACCACGCATCTTACATATTATATATGTCGACTGTTGATGAGAGAGCAGCAAAACAACGCTAAGCTGTTGATAGATAACATAATTTAGGAACGAAACTGTTACACGCGGTTTCTTGTGAAGCGGGGCCGTTTGGCCTACATCATGGGCCGCTTAAAGCCCCGCATATGAAGGCCGCCATGCCCATCGCTACCGTACAAGACCCGAAACACGCCCGCGCTATTGGCATCTGGCTGGTGATCTGCGCAGCCATGGTGTTCGCCATGGTGATCTTGGGTGGCGCAACGCGGCTAACAGAATCTGGCCTCTCGATGGTGCACTGGAAGCCCTTGCACATTCTGCCGCCGCTGACCGACCAAGAATGGGCCGAAGAGTTTGCGGCTTATCAGCAGTACCCCGAGTTCCAGAAGAAAAACACCTGGATGGGTGTGGATGACTTTAAACAAATTTTCTGGCTGGAATTTTCACACCGCTTGTGGGGCCGCACCATTGGCTTTGCGTTCTTCATTCCGTTTGTGGTGTTCTTCTTTCGGGGTTGGTTGGATAAACCGCTGATTATAAAATGCGCGGGGCTGTTTGCACTGGGCGGCGCGCAAGGCGCACTGGGCTGGTACATGGTCGCCAGTGGCTTGGTGGATCGCCCCGATGTCAGCCAGTACCGATTGGCCGCACACCTGATTACGGCCTTCATTTGCTTTGGATTGATTTTGTGGGTGGCGCTTGATCAGTTCCGCTTCGCGGCAGGGCGCGACAATACGCAAGATGCGAAAGCAGGTTTGGGTGGCTGGTCTCTGGGTGTCACGTTGTTTGCGCTGTTGGTGGTAACCTCAGGCGCGTTTGTGGCGGGCTTGGATGCGGGCCAAGGGTTCAACACCTTCCCGCTGATGGATGGGCAAGTGATCCCCGATGGCCTGTATGAACTACAGCCGTGGTATCTGAACTGGTTTGAAAACCACATGACGGTGCAGTTTAATCACCGTGTTCTGGCGATGACCCTGGCCACGCTGATTGTGGTGATGTGGTTCAAGGCGCGCAAACTGGACCTTTCCCGTGGCACACGCAAAGTTGTGACCAGCCTGATGCACATGGTGTTTGTGCAAGCCATTCTCGGCATTCTCACATTGTTGTTCGTCGTCCCTATTCCGCTGGCCTTGGCCCACCAAACCGGCGCACAAGTGGTGTTTACATTGGCGGTGGTTTTAACCCACCATGTGTGGGCGAGCCGCAAGGTTGCAGATGCCGCGCCTGCGCTCCATATGAAGCCTGCCGAATAATTAGAAACGAAAGACCTTTCCATGGCCGACAGCAAAGTCATCAATGATCTGTTTTATGGCAAAGCGGGCCTGGACAAAAAGAAGGTCGCCGCCATTACCGCCGATGCCTTGAACGGCTGCGACGATGGCGAGATGTTTTTGGAATACGCGCAGTCTGAAAGCGTGTTGTTCGATGATGGCCGCGTAAAGTCCGCCACGTTTGACACCGCCCAAGGCTTTGGCTTGCGCGCGGTGGCAGGTGAAACCACGGGCTTTGCCCACTCCACCACCTTAGATGAAGCCGCCATGAAGCGCGCGGCCAGCACCGTGAAAGCCGTGCGTTCGGGCAAGGGCGGCAAACTCGCCGATGCACCGATTGGCACCAACCAACAATTATATACAGACGCCAACCCGCTGCCCTTGGTCCCTTTCGAGAAGAAAGTAGAAACGCTGGCCGCGATTGATGCCTACGCACGCAAAAAAGATAACCGCGTGAAGCAAGTGACGGTGTCGCTGGGTGGCTCGTGGCAGGCCGTGAACATAGTGCGTGCGGACGGCACATCATCATCCGACATTCGCCCGCTGGTGCGCATCAACGTCAGCATTGTTGTGGGCGATGGCACACGCATGGAAAGCGGCAGCTACGGCACCGGTGGCCGTGTCACTTACGGCGAATTTTTAAAACCGCAGACATGGCAAAAAGCTGTCGATGAAGCGCTGCGCCAAGCGTTGGTGAATTTGTCCTCGGTTGAAGCACCGGGCGGTGAAATGACCGTCGTGCTGGGCCCAGGTTGGCCTGGCGTGTTGTTGCACGAAGCGGTCGGCCACGGGCTTGAAGGCGATTTCAACCGCAAAGGCACGTCAGCCTTTTCAGGTATGATCGGCCAACGTGTCGCGGCCAAGGGCGTGACCGTTGTGGACGACGGCACATTCCAAGATCGTCGTGGCTCATTGACGATTGATGATGAAGGCACGCCCACATCACGCAACGTGCTGATCGAAGACGGCATTTTAAAAGGGTATTTGCAGGACCGCATGAATGCGCGCCTGATGAAAACCAAACCGACCGGCAATGGCCGTCGCCAAAGCCACGCGCACCACGTCATGCCCCGCATGACCAACACATTCATGTTGGCAGGCGATAAACCCAAAGATGAGATCATCGCCTCGGTGAAGAAGGGTTTGTACGCCGTCAACTTCGGTGGCGGTCAGGTGGATATCACCTCGGGCAAGTTCACGTTCTCGGCCACAGAAGCGTACCTGATCGAAAACGGGAAAATCGGCCCCGCCGTGAAGGGCGCAACCTTGATCGGCCAAGGCCCCGACGTGATGAAGAAAATTTCCATGATCGGTAACGACCTGGAACTGGACCCCGGCATTGGGACCTGCGGCAAAGAAGGCCAAGGCGTACCCGTGGGCGTGGGCCAGCCGACACTCCGCATCGACAACATCACGGTTGGCGGCACGCGAGTCTAAGCAGCCATCAGGGAGACGGGTTACAATCCCCTCCCTTTTCGTTTGTCATGACCAGCCTAGTCTTCCCTGATCATCTGATCGGGGAGGATTACGATGCTTTCGCGCCGCGCATTCACACACATCGCTGCAGCCACGGCTGTCGCGTCAAACGCCCAAGCCGCATCATCCAAGAACGGGCCGTTCGATCTGAATGATCCGTACGAGCGCTTGCTGGCCTACATCAAAGTGCGCGCGAACCTGAACGGCACACCTGCGTATTATCATTACCACGCGGATTACTTTGGCATTCCTGATGGTGGCGCTGCCAAGCTGATGTTCAAACGCGAGGGTGTGAGCGTACATCGCATGGTGGCTTATGATGATCGCACCATCGGCATGCGGTACCGCGAATGTAATTACGTGCTGGATGTTGATGGCAAGCAAGCCGAGACGCTGACCAATGTTTACACAGGTCAAACAGTGACGCCGAAGCCGCAAGTGGCCAACGCTGGCCTGAAAGTGATTATCAGCACCGACGGCGTGATTGATACCGGCATTAAGCTCACACCGCCCTCAAGCTCGATCATGCTGGATATGCCGCCCGTGATTGCGGGTGATCGCGTTTGGTTCACCGATGACATTTTGCTGTTCCGCACAGCAGCCGACCCATCGAACTTTCAGCTCTCCACACCGCGCCCCGGCGACAATCAACTGACCGAAACCATTACGTTTGAAGCGTCATTGAAAGACGTGCAAAACCCCAAGCTGACTAGCGCCCCGGCAACTGCGGTGATTGGCGCTGTAGCTCCTTGGACGCCGTGGCTGAACATGAAAACCGCAGACGGCAAAGATATCAACGGCCGCATGTTGCTCCGCTATCGCTGCGCAAAACTGAAATCACCCGATGAATTGCCGAAGTGGTTATCGATGCGCATTAATCAAGATCACGGCAACTTCTTAAGCGATCCGAAATTGGAGCTTTAAGATTCAGTCTGAACCAACGCTGCAATGATCGCGGCTGCGAAGAACACCCAGCCGATGATCAGAACAATCGCACCGATGGCGGCCACATAAACCGACGCGCCAAACGGCTGGCCGTACATCGCGCCGCAGAACATCAATGTGCCCAGCATGATAAAGCCAACGGTGGCGATCAGCAGTTTGTGCGCAAGGCCAGAACCAATGCGGTCATACATCATCGCAATGAAGAACAGCGTCAGCACATGCCACATGTGGTACTTGGCCGACATATGATAGAGCGTCGGGCCGTAATCGCCCGCGACATCGACCAAACCATGCGCGGTGTACGATTCCAACGATTGCGCAATCAGGCCGTTGACCACGGCAAACAGCACAATCCCCAACGCCGTACGCGACAATTGCATCTTCTATGCGCCTTCAACCTCGCGCAGGAATGCGCGGATAACTGCGACTGTAGCAGGCGCATCCAATTCCGGGGTGAAGAATTTCGCAGGGCCTAACAAAGCGCGCTTGGCCTTGGGGTTGTCTTCGAACACGCGTTCAAACGCAAAGCGCCACACCTCGTCCTCGGCGCATGTGGCCAATACGGGGCACGTCACGCGCTTTAATGTGGTGGGGTAATCTTGCATCCACACTGCATTGAACGAGAAATGCCGCGCCCAATGTGACTGCATCATGCCGGTCATTTCCGCGTGAAATAGCTTTTCATCGAAATGCGGCAATAAAGTTGAAATCAACTTGAAGCCACCCGCCATGTACGCGCCCTCGGCATCTGGCATACCGGGCGGCAAAACAGTTTTGGAAAACGTCGCACGTTCTTCTGCCGTTAAGTATGCAATGCCATTCAGCATAAGCGTTGCAACACGCGATGGATTGTCCGCCGCCATCTGTGTCGCAAAGTGCGTGCCGGTATGGTGCGCGAAGATGTGGAATTTATCCAATCCCAGCGCATCGTTGGCTTCAAGCAGCCAGCGCGCGTAATCGCCTGGTGTCGGCTGGGCTTTCGGTGAAAAGGTTTCGCCAAAGCCTGGCATATCGAAGGCGTATAATGGCCTATCACCCGCCATCAGCTGCAACATCGGCTCGAACGACACTGATGTGGCAGGCGCGCGGTGATACATCACCAACGGCGCGCCATTGCCCGGAATGTGCCGATAGTGCACTTGGCCTTGGCTGGTGTTGGCGTAGCCTTTAATGATCTCACTCATCACATTTCTCACTTCATCGATAATGTCGCGCGCGCATGTGTGGATGCGTTTAAGTCATCCGTTTTCAAAAACGTTAGCGCCGTTGCATCGCGCTTTGTATAGCCATCCAAAAATGCGGTGCTGACACCGTTAAAAATGCGCAAGCCTTCGTAGTCCAACGGGCCCGGAACATCCGCACGACACCACAAGCCGCCCAAGTAATGGTCAACGTTGTTGACCCACAAGTAATGATGCGGTTGTGCCTCGGCCTCAGGCCGTTCAACAAGGTTGTAACCGAAGGGTGACTTCTTGCCGGTCGTCATGCCGCCTTGGTCATTCGTGCCGGTGTAAATAAACACGGGCACGGGACTTTGCCGCCAGGGTTCGTCAGGCATCGAAGGATTGCTGCCGGGTTCGGACAACAGCAGCAGATATTTGTAGCCCGCATCTTCCATCTCCAATGCCGAACCATCAGCTTTGTTTTTCAGGCGCACGCCGGCTGCGGCGACCGCCGTAAAGCCACCCATGGAATGTCCTGCGGCAACCAATTCAGTTTTATTCATACGTGCGGCAAGGCCAGGAACTTTCGCTGCGATATGATCCAGATGGGTCGCAATGAACCGCATGTCAGCAATACGACTGAGCATCACTTGGGTCATGCCACGACCACTGGCCTTGGCGATATCGAAGCCAAGTGATTTTGAATCCATATGCGTCGGCGCAATCACCACATAGCCATGCGAGACCCAATGATCTCCCGCGCGGGTGTAATCATCTTTTGAGGCTGCGCCGCCATGCGACAACACAATGACCGGGAATTTTTGCGATGCTTTGGGGTACGCAATGCGCAAAGCCAAATCTTTGTTTTGCGCATCGTCACGCAGAACAATGTCTGCAACCTCAACCGCGTGTGGACCGGCTTGTGTTTTAAATGCAGACGACTGTTGCCCAATACGACCACTACACGCTGCCAAACCAAAGCAGGCGAGAACAATGCAAAGCAACCCAACCACAAATCGTGTCATGTGTGTTTGTCTCCCCCAAGCCATTCACACGCGTCATATTGTATACAAAGAATAGCCTTTTCTGATGGGTCCAGCGCACCATCTGAACCGTATTACGACCAAAGAGCGGGCGATCACTCCTTCGTGGGTACGCCGTTTTCAAGCACTCGGTAATGTGCAGGCAACCATGTGGGGACACGACGACAATGAGTAACGATTCCGATAACGGTATACAGAATGTGAAATTGGGGCCGGTGCGCTTTGTGCCTGGCATTACCAAGTGGAACGCCGCGACGGTTTATTACGCTGGCTTCTTTTCCATCGCCTCGACCGTCTTTCTGTCGGTCTTTCAGGGCTACATCTTTACCGAGCTCTTACACATTCCCCAGGATGAGCAAGGCAAGCTCGCAGGCAAGTTGGTCGCCTACAGCGAACTCGTCATCCTGTGCCTGATTGGTGTCGCCGGTGTGCTCTCCGACAAAATCGGTCGCCGCCCTGTGTATGTGTTTGGCTTTGTGTTCTTAGGCATCGGTTACGCGCTCTATCCGCTGGCCACATCCGAAGATCAGCTTGTGATGTTCCGCATGGTGTTCGCGCTGGGCGTGGTGGGCGCAACGTCGATGCTGGCGACCGTACAAGCGGATTACCCGGTTGAACGTGACCGCGGAAAATTGGTGGGCTCCATGGGCTTCCTGCAAGCTGTCGGTGTTGTAGCGGTTATCTTCACACTGCCGAAACTGCCAAAACAACTCACCGCGGGCGGTATGTCGCCCGAGCAAGCAGGGCAAATCACACTTTGGATTTTCGCCGCAATCTGCGTCTTCAACGCCGTGGTGCTGGCGATTGGCTTGAAGGGCGGAACGCCGTCAACTGTCGCAAAACGTGAAGGATTCATCCCGACCCTAAAACGCGGCATTGAAGCAGGCAAAAATCCGCGCGTTGCATTGTCGTATGTTGCGGCCATGGTATCGCGCGGCGACCTTTCAACCGTCTCAACGTTCTTCTCGCTGTGGGTCATGCAGGTCGGCATCTCGAAAGGCATGGCAACCGCTGACGCACTGAAGGCTGGCGCCATGTTCTTCGTGATCGTCACGATTGCCGCCACCGTTTGGGCGCCGGTCGTTGGCATTCTGTGTGATCGCATGAACCGTGTGACTGCGTTGTGCATGGCCATGACACTTGCAACGTGCGGATACTTAATTGCGGGCTTCCTGCCAGACCCCACCAGCGCCCTGATGTATCCAGCCGCCATTTTGCTGGGCATGGCCGAAGTAAATGCCGTGTTGGCCGCACAAACCTTGATTGGCCAGGAAGCGCCAAAAGAAGGCCGTGGCTCGGTGATCGGCGTGTTCGGCGTGTGTGGCGGCATTGGCATTTTAGCAGCAGGTACCGCGGGCGGTTACTTATTCGATGAATGGCGCCCGTCCGCTCCATTCATTCTGATGGGCGGCGCAAACTTCGTCCTGCTAATGATCGCGCTGTTCGTGCGCTCAAAATGGCCGGGCCCGATGCCGCAAGACATGCCGCGCGTGGCCGCCGGGCATTAGTCCGCATTCGGTTTTGAGAGCTCCGTTTCCACTGGCGGCGCGTCCTTTATGGGATGCGCCGCTTTCCATTCCATCCCCATGCGAACACGCGCGATGATGGCTGGATGATTGTGAAACAGCATTTCAGCAAAGCGTGGTGGCGTAGGGTCACGGTATTCAGCCGTTTTGATCAAGGCTGATGCCAAACCATCAGGCTCTTGTGCATGGTTAAGCGAATAAAAATCAGCGCCCGCTTCAAATTCGCGGCTCATCGTGTTGAGAACCGGCTGACACAGCGTCAACCAAATCGTGAGCAGTAACACCAGCACCGGCACACCGGCCGGATCAAAAATATCTGCGACACCTTTTGCATTGAGAATACGCACAGCCGAGCCAAACAGGCGCTGCGTCAAAACGAAGCCCAAGGCTGCGAGAATGGCGATCAAGGCAATAATCGAGAATAGATCGTTGCTGACGTAGTGCCCGATCTCATGCGCGACAACAGCACACACTTCGGCAAGTGTTGCTTCCTTTAATGCCACATCTGACACCGAGATTTGTGCGGTCCCTAAAAATCCCGAAACATTCGCAGTCAGCACCGACCGCTGACGCGAGCCATCGAACACGAAAATCTTATCGGTCGGGACGTTACTATCTCGCGCAAGAGCAACTACGGCGTCTTTAACTGGGCCCTCGGGCATTGGCGTATAATCGTTGAAGAGTGGCATCACGAAGACCGGCGCAATAAGAAGCCCGAACATCATTGCAGCGCCGGCAAACATACCACCCCAAGCTGGCCATCCACGCGGCACCCGGCGGATTAATGCATAGAGGCCGACAAAAAAGGCGCCAAAGAGAATCATGTTCACGATGGTGCTGATGAGGCTTTGCATCAGCCAGTCACCAAATGGCTGGTGTGATAAGTTATAAGCACGCTCGCGGAACCACTCAGCGTAGATCGACCATGGCAATGTCAAAAGCCAGCTGAGACTGATGAACGCTGCCGTAACACAGAACGTCATCAGATTGGGACGGGGCTTAGCGCGCTG
Organism: Rhodospirillaceae bacterium; assembly: GCA_965229355.1. GTDB lineage: Bacteria > Pseudomonadota > Alphaproteobacteria > Rhodospirillales > Rhodospirillaceae. The sequence continues at coordinate 353,846 of OZ245869.1, forward strand.
AAGCCTATCGCGAAGCGTGGCGAGTATGCCCCACCGCACCAGAATGACGGTAACAACTATGGCGACAAGAAGCCCCCACAAGATCAGCCAATAACCCCCTGTGGTGTAGGCTTTGGATGCGGCCAGCGCCTCGGGTGACAGTGTGGCCAGATAGGCTTGCGTTGCCGCTTCAGTATTAAATGACATGGTTGCCCCCCGTTGGTTCCCCCCGGCCATTATGGTGCGTTGAGCACCCCCCACAATCAATGCAGGATCACAGGCCGATCACCGTTCTTTTCGCTTTACAAACGAGCACTTCCTCACCCAAAGGTGAGGCAACCCGCCACTCAGTTAAGGCATAAACATGAGCCGAAAAATTTTTCAGATGATGGCGCGCTATAACGCGTGGATGAACGACAACATCTACCGTGGTTGCGCAAACATTAGCGATGAGCAGCGCAAAAAAGATATGGGCGCATTCTTCAAGTCCATTCACGGCACGCTGAACCATTTGTATGTCGCAGATGCGATGTGGATGGCGCGCTTTAAACGCACCGCCCTTCCCAACTACACACTCAATGGCATCGCGTTTGAGAACTTTGATGATCTTTGGACCGCGCGCAAAACGTTGGATGCTGAAATTTCCACGTTTGTTGAAACGCTGAAGGACGATGAACTGGCAGTACCCTTCACCTTCAAAAGCGTGGCCTACAACAAAGAGTTCACCAACACGTTCTATATTTTCGTCACACACATGTTTAATCACCAGACGCACCACCGCGGCCAGGTAACGACGCTGATGAAACAGTGTGGTGTTGATCCAGGCTCGACAGATTTGCCAGCGATGCCGGTTTAATCAAATTTCGGCGCTGTCGATACAGGCCGGGCATTTGCAACGCGGCCCGACAGCGCCTTTTCCAAAGCGCCTTCCAATACGCCCGCTGACACGGGCTTAATCAGATAAGCCGTAATGTTGTAGCGTTCGAGCCTTTTGTACATCTCGGGGTCATTGGTCGACGTCAGCACGATAAGGGGAATGCTTTGCGCCTTCGGATGATTGATGGAGCGCAGCTTTTTAATGAAACTGCGGCCCCCAATACCGGGCAACTGTAGATCGACAAAGACCACATCGAACGAGCGGGCCTTAGCGCCCACCAGTTGATCCCACGCGTATTCGGCGCTGGGGCATTCCTCGACCTCCTTAACTTCCAGTTTCTCCAAATACGCCTTGATGATTTCGCGCACCGAGCGCTCATCTTCAATCAGAAGAACACGGCAGTCTTTAATTCCACGCGGCATGGTCGCAATCAGCTTCTACTAAATGTCGAAAAGGCAGTTTAAGCGCATTTGAGCCAAGGCTTAAGGCGAAAATCAACATCGAAGACGGCATATCCACGATAACATTGCGTCAGATATTTCAATCCACGCGTGAGGGCCCTATTCTTTCCACCAGGAACGCCTTGCAGGGGTTGGGCCAAGGGATTGAGGTTGCGAGAATGGAAGCATTTTCAAATCTGATTGCCACAGCATCGGATGTCGCGTTTGGGCCAGTCACGATTATTCTGATTTTGGGCACAGGCATTTATCTCACGCTAGGTTTGCGATTTTTGCCATGGGTACGGCTGTGGGGCGGTTTACGCCAAGTCTACGATCCAGGCTTGATGTTCAGAAAAGATAAAGCGGGCGAATTTTCTCCGCGCGATGGATTGATGACGGCGCTCGCGGGGATGGTCGGTATCGGCAAAATTGTCGGCGTCGCAACAGCAATCCATCTCGGCGGCCCCGGCGCTTTGTTCTGGATGTGGATGACAGCCTTTGTCGGCATGGGCACGCGTTATGCCGAAGCGTACTTGGCCGTGACATATCGCGAAGTAACACCACAGGGCACAATCCTGGCTGGGCCGATGTATTACATTAAACACGGCCTTGGAAAATCGTGGGTGTGGTTGGGCGGCATTTATGCGGTGTGCACGTGCATTCAAGCCTTTGGCCCCAGCGCACAATCCAACACGATTGCAGAAGTGCTGAACACGAACTTAGGGATTCCGTTCTGGGGATCGCAGGTCATTCTGATTGTCTCCATCCTCCTGGTATTGGTGGGTGGGTTAAAGCGCTTGGCCACTGCATCAGATGCACTGGTGCCACTCATGGTCGGTGTGTATCTGCTGGCTGGCCTTGCAGTGCTGGTGGTCAATGCCGACAAAATACCAGGTGCGATTGCTGATATTATATCCAGCGCATTTACCGGGATGGCAGCAGTCGGTGGCTTTGCAGGCGCGGCGATCATCGAAGCCATTCGTTACGGCGTGGCACGCGGGATATACGCCAACGAAGCGGGCGTTGGCAGTGCGGCCATCGCGCATGGCACTACGCACAGCAGCGATGCCGTTGAGCAAGGTGTACTGGGTGCGGTTGGTGTGTTCGTGGACACCATTATTGTCTGCTCCATCACCGGCTTGGTGATTGTGGTGACTGGCGTGTGGCAATCGGGCGAGACCGGTGCAACATTGGCCGTCATGGCTTTTGACGCCGCCATTCCCGGTTTGGGCGGGCCCGTTGTTGCATTCAGCGTTGTGTTATTTGGGTACTCAACGCTGCTCGCCTGGGGCCTGTATGGCAGCCTGGCGCTGGCGTATTTGTTTGGTGAGAGAGCGCTGAAACCTGCACGCGTGATTTATGCGTTCACGGTCTCATCGGGCGCGGTGCTGACGGTCGAGACCGTCTGGCAGTTTATCGATCTGTCATTCGCAATGATGGCAGCACCAAATCTCATCGCGCTGATTTTATTGGGCCCGAAAGTCTTCAGGGGAACACGCGAGGCCATCGCACGTTCCCCTGTTTTGGCCCCTGATAAAGAATGAAGCTTTGTTTTTAGCGCTTTTCGCTCTTCACATATTTCACGACTTCATCGGCCAGCAATTTGCCCATGCGCGGATCGTCGTTGGCCGGAACCCACATCGCCCAAGTGCCGGTATATTGGTTTTGCACCGGCTTATCGTCGCTCGGCGCGCCTTTGGTTGTATCGTAGCCCAACTGGCCGTAGGCCGAGATATCGAACGCCAGTGACGGGTCAACGTCTTCACGCGCTTTGTCGATGGGTGATTGGCGCGGCGGCGGATACGGACGGCCATCCTTACAGCCGCCCATTTCAAAACAACAAGCTTGCGTCGTGCCGTTGATCTTGCATTCCTTCTCAACCCATATGCCCCAGTAATCCGCGAACGGATTGCCGTGGTTCGGGTAGAGAGTGCGATTGCCGGTTTTGGCGTACAGCCAGGTTTTCGAGCCGATTTCCTTGGCGATTTGGTTGGGCACTTCCACCAAATCCAACGCCGAGTGAATCACGATCTGCGAGAAGATCACCACGATGTGTTTTACACCGCGATCTTTCAGCATCGTCAGCGCATCCCAATACCGATACTGGTGATCGCCACCCGGCAGCACGCCGTTTTGCTCGTACAGCCACGCGTTGCCCAAATCTTCGCCGCGCATCGCGCGGTCGCGCTCTAAGTTAGAACGCACCCGGCCACCAATTTTGATGTTGGGGTTGGGCTGGCGCAAACCCATCCAACTGCCGACAATGTTATCCGCTTTGATGCCGGGATAACGCTTCAGCAGTTCTTTCTTGATGTTCGCATCTAACACCAACGTGTCGTTGATCTTGGGGTCAAACGCTTCATTCCCTTCACGCGTCGCGTGATTGATGAACATCACCGCTGTATCGGCAGGCGCTACAGCCGGATTGAAAGACTTCACCACGCCATCGACCATCATGTTGACCAGCAGCGGATCATCCATGATCGGGTTAGGGCGGCCTTCGATGCTGACTTTTTTGTCGGCTTTAGGCTCACCCAGCGAGCGCGTCCAGCCCGGCGGATCGTTCGGGTAGCTTTCGGTCATCAAGTCCGTGATGTCGTTCAGCCACCGTGCTTTGATGTTGGTGCCGTGGGTTTTGTTCCAATCGTCCAGCATCATGCGCGTCATGGTGACGACATCGTAGGATTTCCAGAAGCGCGTGCCAGCGACCGTCATATCGATCATCACCAACTCGTCAGCACCTTGCTTTAAGAGCCGCTCGCCAGGACCGTCGACATTGTAACGCTCTGGGCTGCAATCCTTCCATGGGCCGCCGTCTTTTTCGCTGCCGCAGTAGGTCAGCTTCACGCCGCCCGGCACTTGCGGGTTATACATATGGCGCGGCCACGCGAGATGCTTGGTTTGTTCTTTCGCGCCGATCCATTGCGCGCGGTCAGCGATAAACTTCACGCCGAGTTTTTTCTCGGCTTTCTTCAATTCTTTTTCAAAGTCGGCAAATTGCTTCTCGGTGTACTCCACCGACGGGTCTTTGCCGCCCATGCGTTCAGAAGCAAACCGATACTTCTTCAACTGCGTTGATGCGTTGGCATACGACTGGCTATCGCCTTGCTTGGCCACCGTCGGCCATGCTTCAGCATTCCAGATCACGTTTTTGAAGATCGGGTTATGCGGATCGTACTGAAAGAATTGCAGCGTGTTATCCCACTGACTGAACACGTCTTGTTCTTCCGTGCCGCCGTGCACAACGAAAATGACGCCAACGGTTCTCTGCTTTGAAGCAGGTGCCATGGCGCAAGATGTCAGCGCGGCAAATGCCGCACACGCGGCTAGAAAACGTTTCATGACCCTCACCTTGTATACAAAATCGTGACTTATGGCCCATCAAAATCTGCAGCGTCGGATTCAAATGAGCGCCACTCGCGCGCACTCTCTTTGCTATCGATGCAGCGATCTTCAATTTCTCAGCAGCACTGACCTTCGAAGGGTACATTGCGTGCTGCACGTGTCCTCGCAAACAAGCTCAAATTATACGGTCTGCATGGCATTCGGTTTAACCTGTCGATGGAAATGCGGCCAACGCTCGGACAGTGGAATAGCTGTTTAAGGCTGCCTTGCACGCACTTGTGACCGGTGCAAAGGATGGAGCCTAAGTTTTGGGGAGCAGACGACAATGATTCAGCCGTGGACCGCGACTTGTATACAAGTTTACACACATTGCGTGAACGGGCTAACCACCCGTGCCGACGCCATGGCCCTCGTCAACAAGAGTGTGGACCGCTGGTTGGAACTGGCCAAAGCCGGTGCGCGCATGAGCGGCGGCGGCAAACAACTGATGCTGTTCCCGGAATTTGCACTGACGGGTTTTCCGCTGCACGAAACCGCAGCCGAGTGGATTGAAAAAGCCTGCATTGAAGTTCCGGGCCCAATCACCGAGCGTTTCCAGAAAGCTGCACAAGAGCTGAAATGCTATTTCGGCTTGAATGCATACGAGCGCGACCCCGAATGGCCGGGCCGTTACTTCAACTGTTCATTCATCATCGGGCCCAACGGAGATATTTTAATCAAGTATCGCCGCATTAACACAGTGCACACCGGCTCACCGCACGACTTTATGGATAAGTACCTCGATAAATACGGCATCGAAGGCACGTTCCCGGTCGCGAAAACCGAACTCGGCAACTTATCCATCATGCCCTGCGGCGAAATCATGTACCCAGAAGCCGCACGCATGTTCATGTTCCGTGGCGCAGAAGTTTTACTGCACCCCACATCAGACCACGGCCTTGAAGATAAGTGGGGCTGGGAGTCCGCCAAGAAAGTGCGCGCCTCGGAAAACATGATGTACCTGATCTCGTGCAATGCCACGGGCCAGATCGGCACTTACATCCCCGAAGGTCAGACCATGGGGAACTCGAAGATCATTGATTACAACGGCATGGTGCTCGCTAAAACCGGCGGGCCTGGTGAAAGCACCACGGCATCAGCCATTATCGACGTTGAAGCGTTGCGCCGCGCCCGCCTGCAACCGGGCGCTGGCAATCGTTTGCTGCGTCAGCGTTTGGAAATTTACCGCCCACTCTATAATTCATCGAGTTTCTATCCGCCCAACCAGTTCGCTGATCAGCCGATGGATTCCAAAGCGCGCATTATGGAAATTCAGGAACGCGCGTTGAAGAATATGGAACAAGCGGGCGTGATTACGTACCCCGAGAACGCGCGCAAAGCGGCAGAATAAAAGTAAGGTTGCGGCATAAATGGAAAACAGTACAGGCGTCACCCCAGGGTACCGTCGTTATCTCCTGGGGCTGATGCTAGTCTGCCTGATCGTCAACTTCATCGACCGGCAGTTACCCGCGATTTTGCTGCCGGAGATTAAGAAAGACCTCGATCTGTCTGACACGCAGCTTGGTTTTATTACCGGCCTCGCGTTTGCAATTTTCTATTCCACCGTCGGCATTTTTGTCGGCCGCATTGGCGACACCTACAGCCGCCGCAATGTGCTGGCAGCCTGCATTGGTTTGTGGAGCTTAGCCACCGCCGCATCGGGAGCCGCCAACAACTTTATTCAAATGGCCCTGGCCCGGTTTGCTGTAGGCTTTGGTGAAGCAGGCTTAACGCCCATTGCGCACTCGCTGATTTCTGATCTCTATCCACCCGGCAAGCGCGCAGCCGCCATGGGCATTTATACGGCGGGCGTGCCACTTGGCCTGCTTGTAGCCTTCTTGGGCGGCGCCTGGATTACCGAAGTGTTTGGCTGGCGCATGGCGTTCTTTGCACTGGGCCTGCCGGGCGTTGCACTGGCGTTGGTGGTGTTCTTCACCGTGAAAGAAACACCGCGTGGCGGGGTTGATCAGCTGGTCGATACCGGCGCACCACCGCCGCTGTGGGATGTATTCAAAACACTGATCGCGATTCCAAGTTTTCGCCATTGCTGCTTGGCCACATCCTTCACCGGAATGGTCTACACCTGCATTCAAACCTGGGGGCCATCGTTCCTCTCGCGCTCGTTCGAGATGAGCTTGGCCGAGATCGGCGCGTGGATTGCCCCCATCGCAGGTTTGGGCGGGATGTTAGGTACGATGATCGGCGGCGCGGTCGCGGATAAATTATCGGCGAACGACAAACGCTGGATGGGCACTGTTCCGGCCATTGCCGTGGCTGTTGCCACGCTGATTGGCACATTTGCATTTTTATCAGGCACGCCGTGGTTGGCCATTGTGCTGCTCGCCGTGCCGTTAATGCTGTACCCTGTACACTTGCCCATCTACGGCACGATTTTGCAGGGCTTGGCCAGCGTGCGTATGCGCAGTTCGTTCCCAGCCATTTCGTTATTCATCGCGGGCATGATCGGCCTTGGCATCGGCCCGCAAATGGTTGGCGTGGCCAGCGACCTCGTGCGTCCGTTTGCCGGTGAAGAATCGCTGCGTTATGCGCTGGCGCTGATTGTACCCTTCTTTGGGTTCTGGGCCGCCCTGCACTTCTATTTGGGCGGCAAACACATCGCTGCAGATTTCGCCAAGGCCCGCGAACGCTAACCACCCCTTCTCCTCTCAACACGTGAACACACCCACACAAAGCATGGCGGGATGTTGGACAGCGCCCTAGCATAAGCGCTTATTGTGTTGAGGGGCGCGATGAAACACCGGTCTTATAGCGGTAAAGTTGTCTACATCACCGACGGCAAAGGCGAGATGGGCCGCGAGATGTTTTACGTCACCATCCAGCCCGACGGCACACGCACCATGCGCGTCACCTGCGAGATGGATGATGATCGTCTCGTGCGCGATGTGGTGATGACAGTCGATAAAGACTGGCAACCAATGGACGCTTATGTGCGCCTCACCATCCAGGAAAAATTCTCAGGCTCGGGCTGGTTCCGCTTCACCGACAATATGGCCGAGTGCGAAGCTTATACGGCGAACGAAGGCCGCATTAGCCAAGCGATCCCCACAGCAACCCGCACGAACAGCTTTGGCACACACCCCGTGCACAGCGACGCTTGGGGCTTGGCCAAATTCAAAGAGCGTATTCCCGGCGGCATTATTGAACACCAGGGCATCACGTTCACCACATCACATAATGCGAATGGCGGCACTGGCCCCTACTTGATGCCATCGTCAGGCCGCATTAAACGCCGCTACGTTGGCCTTGAAGATGTCGAAGTGCCCGCAGGCAAATTCAAAGCGCACCATTTTCAAATGCTATTCAGCGATTACCCACCGCTTGATGCCTGGGCGACAGATCAAGACTGCGTGCCGGTGCGCATTCGCTGGGATCACTTAAAGCAAACCTACGACTTGGTGGAACTGAACGGCGACTGGCGCTGAGTTTAAATTCAAACAGTTTGGCGAGGACAACATGAGTGCAGATGTATCTCGGCGTAATTTCGGTGCGGCAGCGGTTGGTTTTGGTTTGACCGCAACCGCAAGCCTTCCCGCAGCGGCAGCAACGCCCAAAACCCTCCCCACCGATCCCAAAGCCATCACCGAAGCGCTGGTGCGCATTTACGGCACCTCGGGCAAAGGCCCGGTGATCTGGAAAACACGCGGCACGGTTTACGGCGTGCAATCCAATGCCGTGACACCATTGATTGGTTTTCGCGGTTCAGAGACAGCCTGGTGGACGCGCAAAGATGAAAACACCTGGGTGCGCTACTCATCCACACTTTCATTTTTCCAAGACTTAGAAACTGGCAAGTTCATCGACGAGTTCAAAAATCCGTTGAATGGCAAAACAGTGAAAGTCGGCGTCAGCTACATCCGCCATAAAGAAGGCGAGTATCGCACCCCCAAGGGCGATTACTACGGCAGCATGAAGAAAGCGTTCCCCGACACGTATAAGGATGAAACGCCAAAACCGAATTGGACGCTGGATGGCGACACCATTCGCCTGAAAGGCGCATCAAACTTCCCGCCCATCCTGCAACAACCCAGCAAAGAGTCGGTTACGCAAATTGCAAAAGCCTCTGAAGTGTTCGACCCCAAAGTCGAAACACCCTGGGGCACATGCGTGGGCTGGAATATCCGTGTGTGGGAGCGTTGGCTCGAGATGGGTGATGCGCCCGGCCACGACATCTGGCATTTCGACGGCGTGAAACTGACCAGCTTCGATGGATTGGACGCAGACTATCTAGAACGTGCGCGTGCCATGACGCCGAAGTTCGATACATCGCCCGAGTTTGATGACGGCCCCAGCTTCTTTGAGCGCATTTTAGAGTTACGCAAAAACAAGCCAGCTTAGTTTGCTATTCTCATTATCCCAGAAATGCGGAACCCCGCCGGGGGGAGGGCGGGGTTCTTCGCAGTCCGAAGCTATCGGGGGAGAGACGCTTCGTAAAAAGTGGGTCGTAAAAAACGTGTGAGATATTTAGCTTCGCGAAATCGACTTGTTCAAAACGGTTGTGTCGGGCTTCATAAAATGGCTTTGGGCCATTGAACTATGACCAGCAACAACAAACGCCGAACCGACAGCCAAGCCGATAATCAGAGCAAACTTTTGCAAAAAGTCGGTCATGGGGGTCATCCATTTTTAAGTCTGTAAGGCCACCGGCCTTGACCCCATTTCGTGCGCAAACAGTGAATGCTTTGTTAACAGCTGCAACGACGTGGAAATCAATGCCTTAGCGATGACAGAAAAACGCCACATCAGGCGAATTGGTTCCAAAACCAACCGACTCGACTCGGCTAAAATACTGTCGACTCGCTAAATAATTGCTGCAACTTTTTCCAAAGCACGCGTGACCATCGCGGCTTTACGCATCCAAAAATGCACGCATCTCATTTGCAAATTTGGTTGGATGTTCATCCCACACGTTGTGTTCCGCCCACGCACTGACATCGGAAAGCACAGCGTTTTTAATGATGTCTTTCGCGCGGCGCGTATTGGGGCCCAGCATTTCGTTCATCACCAATAGCAACACAGGCTGTGTAATTTGCTTCAATGCGCTTTCGCAATCGTAGTTCAATGATGCTTCGGGGCCGTACCAGGATTTAACGCCCGCGCGCATACGCTCCGCAAACATTTCCAAACGGCGCTCAGGTGTAATGCCATGCCCAGCTGACATCACCATTGTATCGAAGGCTTTAGGTACATATGTCGGGTCGGTCAGGATCGGCTGTGGCCCACCGTACATGGCTTTCATCTTCGCGCGCTCGTCTGCATTAAATAGCGCCAAGCTGGCATAAGCGATTTTGCGCACCAAATCGGGCCGCTGAAGTGCCAAGTCCGTCCCAATCAGTGTGCCAGTGTGGCACCCCACCACATCAACCTGCCCCTTGGCCTTAGCGCCGTAGCCTAAGTTGTTCAGCATATCAGCCATGGCACCGGCATAGTCAGGGATCGTAACGGGTGCATTTGGCGCATCAGAGCCGCCAAAGCCAGGCGTATCGGGACACAGCACTAAGCGATCTTCTGCCAAGGCTTCCTGGAATACGCGAAACTGCGTGCCTGAAATGGGACTTTGGTGAAAGCAGACTACTGGTGTTTTAGTGCCAGGGCCGCTCGCAGGCTGCGCGAACGTAATGTGCATTTGGCCATACCGCCCGGCCCCATATTCGCGCCAAACTTTCACCGCCATCACCGTCCCCTCAATGCAAATGCAACTGTAAGACGTCTTTGCATGGACATGGTGGTTTTGCTAGTCTGGGCCCGCTTTGAAAAAGCCGCCCCTGAATGGGGTGTACGGTCGGTGTGGATACACATCGAAGTTTCAGAATGAAATATATGAGGCCTGCCATGCCTGATGGCATTGAAAACTACGTGCCCGCATCGTCCCCGCCTTCGCTGGATACCTTGCGTCGTGCCAACCAATCCGTCACCGATCAACTCAAACGCAACGCGATTGCCCTGAAAAGCGATCTCATGCGCCGTGAGATAGAGAAGAAAACGCGCACCAGTGTGGATGCCTTTGAAGAAAAGGCCATGCGCGATACGGCCAGTGCGGCCGCAGGTTCAGGCTCGCCCGAACAAGCAAAAGCCATGCTGCGCAAAGCCCGCGGCAAACTGATGACGGCGGCAGCCAATGGGGCTGATACGGCGACGCTGGAGGCTATGGTGCGGGACTTTGAACGCCTGACCAAAAAGGCCGAAGAAAAGCGCGCAGAGGCGAAAGCTGCCGAAGACGCCCGCGAGAAGCGTGTAATCCCTACCTAAAACTCAGGTAATACATTGATATAGCGATATTTTCATGTGGTGAACGTCACTTGGCGGAACCGTCTTGCGACCTATATTTAGTGTATAATACAGCCGTCGTTTTTAACGCTTTAGATTTTGCGAGTTCGTCATGCCTGATGGTTCAGTTCGCCCGAATACAGACACGCTGCCGGATATCGACAGCTTCTTTCAACCAACCCACAACGAAGTGGCGCGCCAAAGCTTTGTGAGCGCGCTGCGCAAACACGTGCTGGTCGATAAGCTGGGCGAAATGCAGCAGGTGTACGAAGGTAAAAAGAAAGCGGCGTTTACCAAAGCCAAAGGCCATGAGCCCAAAACTGGCGACGATGTTGAAGAGGCGATGGACGGCGAAATGTCGTACCGCGTTTACAGCGCGCTGCGTTACAACGCACAAGAAATGACCTGGGCGTCGGTGCAAGACGCGGTTGAGCGCAATTTGCCCGAGATGATTTCACTGGCCAAACAAGCAGCCAGCGAAACACCGGCTGGCGGTTCACTCCGTTTGAACCCGGCTTTGGAAATTCCGCGCTATGTTTCTGCTGTGGACGTGCACTTGATCCCCGGCTGTTTCCACAACGAATACGCTGCAGATGACGTGGCCCAAGGGGCCGTCGTGTCGTTTGGTGGCATGGTGTTCACTGGTGCGCTAGGCTGGCGCCAAGGCATGAAGGGTAAGTTTGGTGCCGTAGGTGAATCAGTCGCTTACTACTTCCAACAGAAGTACCCGAACTTCAAACCGCGTCGCATTTTGGATATCGGCACCTCGTCAGGAAAAAATCTGATGCCGTATGCCGAAATTTTCCCGGACGCTGAATTGTATGCCATTGATGTCGGCGCCCCCTTGCTACGCTACGGCCATGCAAAAGCCGAAGCGTCGGGCATTCCCATCCACTTCAGCCAACAGAATGCCGAAGCGACTGATTTCGCTGATGGTTATTTTGATTTGATCGTCTCCAGTTTCTTCTTCCACGAGATCCCCGTGAAATCGACGAAGAAGATTTTAGCTGAGTGCCACCGCATTCTGTCGAAGGGCGGCATGATGGCGCACATGGAATTGCCGCCGCGCAAAAACTGCGACCCCTATCTGAACTTCTATTGGGATTGGGACACGCTGAACAACAACGAACCATCGTACTCGGCATTTCGTGCGTCTGACCCGAACGAACTGCAAGCGGGTGCAGGCTTTGATCGCAGCACGACTTACGAAATCACGATCCCGAACCGTGCAACCTTTGGCGACGAGAAGTTTGCCGAGTTCATTAAGGGCAATGTCAAAGCGCCACGCCACGGCCAAGGCGGCTGGTACATCTTCGGCGCAACGAAGACCTAATTTATTCAGCAGCCTGTGCTGTTGAATTGCCAGCAGGCATCAGCGGCACAGGATCGAGCGCCCAGCCTTTAACGCTTCGCCGCGCCGGTGACGGTACGGCGAAGCTTTTATTTTGGGGCTTGGCCGCAAGCGCATCTACATCCATCAGCCAGCCCTTCGCCTGCCACTGCGCTTGCCATTCGCGGTAGCGAACAATCACGCGGTCGGCGGGCACGATCACTTCTTCGGTCGAGGACTGCGGCACAAAGAACGGCTGCACGCGCTCCATCACCACGCGATCTTGGTTCATCACTTCACGCGTGCGGATATCCATGCGCTCGTCTGCCGCCGGATCGAGTGCGAAGTTGCGCGCCTGCAAGAAAAACTTTTTTGTGTGATGGGCATCGACCGGCGTGTTGAAGGTATATTGCCGCGACCACGCGACCGGGCTGAATTGAATCCACGTATAAGTGGTCGTCGGACCATGATGCCCGGCTTCGGCCTCGGTCTGGAATCCACCACCGCGCACTTCTGCTTTCACACTGCCTTGCGCGCCCGGCGTGACAAACGCCACCTTGGCCCCTGTTCCCCATTCACGTTCGATCAAATCAATTTTGGGCACGTCATAATCTTCGCGGTCGCCCTGGAAGCCCATGGCCGGATGCACAAATTCGGTATGTGCCGGGTCCAGAGTATTTTCGACACCGCGCAACGTGTTCACGTTCCACAGCACTGTCATCACACCCACGCGCCACGCCGGGTTATCCCACTCGGGGATGTCAATGATTGGCGGGCGCTCGACTTCCGGCAGGTCGCCTAAGAAGCAAAACACCAAGCCGTACTTTTCCTGGGTCGGATAGCTGTCCACCCTAGCCCGCGCCGGAATTTTAGCGTCTTTACCCAGCGACGGAATTTTGGCGCATACGCCATCCGCACCTCGGAACTGCCAGCCGTGATAGGGACACTCAATCGCGTCACCCTTCACTTTGCCATGGGCCAGCGATGCGCCGCGATGCGTGCAGATGTTCGACACACAATGCACTTTACCGGCGCTGTCACGGAACAGGGCAAAGTCCTGCCCCAGCATCTTCACATGCACCGGCGTGTCGGTGACGTTCTTGGCTTCTTCGGCGGCGTACCAGAAATTGATGAACATGATGTGTTTCTCTTGGTGTTTCGCTATGCTGCGCTGAAACTGGCTGTCCGTAAACGCCATATCCATTTTCGATACCATTTGAAGACATGAAATCCACACACCGTAAAAACGCATTTCATATCCGCTTGAACCTCACACCCACCGTGGCCTTGGGGCCCGGCAAGGCCGAACTATTAGACAGACTCGCGCAAACCGGCTCGATTTCTGCGGCCGCCAAAGCCATGGACATGAGCTACCGCCGCGCATGGTTACTGCTGGATGAACTAAACAACAGCTTCACGCAACCGGTCGTCGAGAAAACCAAAGGCGGCAAGGGCGGGGGCGGCGGCGCGAAGCTGACAGCCTGGGGCGGAACCATGCTGAAGCTGTACCGCGAGATCGAAGCCAAATCACAGAAAGCATCCGCCTCGGCCCTGGCCAAATTACAGCAAAAACTGGCGCGTTAAGCGCCGCACACATTAAATACAAACCTGCGTTGACGATATATCTCTGAATATATAACGTCGTTATGTCCTTAAGAACATAACGGTGGCTTATGCAGCGCGCACTCTCCTTCTTTGTCGCAGCTTTCTCGTTGGCCGCCATTTCGGCACGCGCTGACACACTGGTCTTCGCTGCCGCCAGTTTGACCGATGCGTTAAACGAAGTCAGCGTTGCTTACGAAAAAACCGGCAAAGCAAAACCCACGTTCTCATATGCCGCCAGTTCTGCACTCGCGCGCCAGATCGAAAGCGGCGCACCGGCGGCTATTTTCATTTCTGCTGATGAGCAATGGATGGACTACATCGCTGAACGCAAACTGATCGAGCCATCATCGCGCGTGCAACTGCTGGGCAACAGCGTGGTCCTCATTTCACCGGCCTCAGAAACGCTTAACATCAAAATCGCACCGAACTTTGCACTGGCCAAAGCGCTTGGCACCGGCAAGCTGGCGATGGGCGACCCGGACTCGGTTCCGGTCGGCAAGTACGGCAAAGCAGCGTTAGAGAACTTAGGCGTGTGGACCGCTGTGGAACCGAATGTCGTGCGGGCTGACAACGTACGGGCTGCACTCGCCTTCGTGGAACGCGGTGAAGCCAAAGCGGGCATTGTTTACGCGACCGACGCGGCGGTCGCGAAAAACGTGAAGGTGGTGGATACCTTCCCGGCCTCCAGCCACCCGGCTGTCACCTACCCATTAGCCTTATTAGGCAGCGCTCCGTCTGCGGAAGCGAAAGAGTTTTATGCCTACCTCACCTCGGCATCTGCTAAAGAGATTTACCGAAAGTTTGGTTTCACAGTTAAATAAAAACAACGAAGTCGCGTGTTTGATCTCTCCCCGTCCGATCTCAATGCCATTTATCTCAGCCTGAAAGTCGGGCTGTGGAGCGTCATCGTCAGCCTGCCCTTTGCGCTGGGGCTGGCGTACGTGCTCGCGCGCATTGAGTTCGTGCTCAAACCTGTCCTCAGCGCGCTCATTCTCTTGCCACTCGTTTTGCCCCCGGTTGTAACCGGCTTCTTGTTGCTGCTGGCCTTCGGCAAAAATGGCCCTGCCGGACAATTCCTAGAACATTGGTTCGGCATCACCATCGCTTTCAAGTGGACCGGCGCTGTTGTCGCCGCCGCCGTGATGGGCTTGCCGCTGATGGTAATGAGCATGCGCATCTCGATTGAAAGTGTCGATCACCGTTTGGAAATGGCGGCACGCACGTTAGGTGCAAGTGCATGGCGCACATTTTTCACGGTCACGCTGCCCTTGTCGTTTCCCGGCATTCTGGCGGGCTCGATCCTCTCGTTTGCCCGCAGCTTCGGTGAGTTTGGTGCCACCATCACCTTTGTTTCCAACATCCCTGGCGAAACGCGCACGCTGCCGATTGCGATTTATAGCGTGCTGCAAACACCTGCTGGCGATTCAGCCGCGCTGAAATTGTCTCTCATCGCCATTGCCGTAGCTCTGATTGCCATCATCGCCGCCGAAGTGTTGAACCGCCGCCTCCCCAAATCGACGGGGCGCGACGATGCTTGATGTGAATGTCTCTATCACACGCGGCGAGTTCACCATTTCCGCAAACTTCAAGGCTGACAATGGCGTGACCGCTTTGTTTGGTCAGTCAGGCGCAGGCAAAACCACCATCCTGAATATGATCGCTGGTGTGGTGCGCCCCAACACAGGCCACATCACACTCAACACCGTCACGTTGTTTGATGCCGCGCAACGCATCAACATCGCACCTGAACGTCGTCGGATTGGATATGTGTTCCAAGATCGCCGCTTATTCCCGCATCTTTCGGTGCAGAATAATCTTACCTACGGCTACAACTTGCTGACGCCAGAGCAGCACACGCAAAAACCCTACGATGTGATTGCGCTGCTGGATCTCGGCCCGCTTCTGAACCGCAAACCCGCCAACTTGTCGGGGGGTGAACAGCAACGTGTCGCCATTGGCCGCGCCCTTCTCACCAGCCCGCACCTCCTGCTGATGGACGAACCGTTGGCCTCGCTCGATTCTGCCCGGAAGGGGGAAATCCTGCCGTATCTGGAGCGCCTCAGGGATAATGTGCGCCTGCCCATTATTTATGTGACCCACGACGAGCGCGAGGTGCAGCGCTTAGCAGCGGTTACAATCCCGGTCATGGACGGCCAGGCAAAATCATAGCTTGCTAAGGCCAAAGCCTTATTCTTGCTAGGCTTTTTCGCCCCTGAAACGAGCGAAACGGCCAAAACCGACCGCCCGGTATTATTTTAAAAATCGCACGATTTCAGCCCGATTTATCTGAAAGATTTATACCACAGCGTGGTCGCAACAGACTGATCTATCGTGGTATTCTACGCGTAGCAGTATCTCAGACGGATCATGAAGTTTGCGGCGGCCGCCACCGCGATCTGGTTCATAGACCATCACCGAATTTAAGTGCGGGGAGACACATCATGTTTATCAATTTCTGGTACCCAGTTTGCACCACAGCTGAACTGACATCGACGCCGATCCGCGTCACGATGCTGAAGCACGACTTCGTCGCATTCCGCGACAACAAAGGCCGCGCCGCCGTGTTGTCCGACACGTGCGTTCACCGTGGCGGCTCGCTCGCGGGCGGTAAAACCAAAGAAGACGGCACCGTGCAGTGCCCTTATCACGGCTGGCGTTTCAACGCCGAAGGTGAGTGCACGCGCATTCCGTCGCTGGGCATCAAAGCAAAAATTCCGGGCCGCGCCCGCGTTGACAGCTACCCGGTCCAAGAAAAGTACGGCGTTGTGTTCGCCTTCTTAGGCGACCTGCCGGAGGCTGAACGTCCGCCGATCTTAAACATCGACGAAGAGAACGATCCGAAATGGCGTTCCACCGTCGTGTCATTCGATGTGGATTATCACTACGAGCGGTCCATCGAAAACGGCCTGGACCCCGCACACAACGAATATGTGCACACCACCCACGGCTATCAGGGTGAGAAGGAAGACGAATATAAGGTCAACGAACTGGAGCCGCATCGCAATAACGCATGGGGCTTTGGCTTCATGCATACCTTCGACGCCCCGCCGTTGAAGCACTGGCTGATGAAGCGTTTCCGCCCCAACGGCGGCAAGATGCAAGCAGGGTCGGGCACCGTAGGCCCCAACCACATGTGGACGTTCATCCATCTCTCTGAAAAGAGCCACATGCATCAATACATGTTTGAGGCTCCGATCTCGGAAAACAAAACGCGCGTATTCCTGGTGAACTTCCGCAATCTCGGCGTGACCAAGTACGAATGGCTGAACAAGCTGATCGATAAGAAGGTCAATGAACGGAACATGTTCATTGCCGGCCAAGACATCGTAGTCGTGAACAAGTTGAAACCGATCCTCACCCCGTCATCGCGCACGAAAGAACTTTTGATGCCGCATGACAAAGTGATCTTGCAGTACCGCGATATGCTCGACAGCTTCGAGCACCGTGGCTGGCGCATCGACTTGGATGCCGTGAATGCGGCCCATGCCAAGGGCGATATCATTCACGCTATCCCGTCGCCATCGCGCCGCACCGACAAAGGCTGGGTGTTAGACCCCGTGCCGCTGGTACCGCCGCAAAAGACTCTCGCGCAAGCTGCTGAATAGCAGCCTTGAAAGCGCCTCGTTGTCAGCACTGACAGCGAGTTGTTAGCGAAAACAAGCGGCGGCTTCCACACTGGAGGCCGCCGTTTTGCTTTAGGTTCTGGGCATTTGGTCCAATCAACCACCCGAGCCGTAAAGAGACTTTAAGCCGTAGGTACTTTGGTCAGTAGAGATCGCAGTCTGCACGGCCACTCCTGGGAGGGATTTTAAAATGTATATGAATTTCTGGTACGTCACCGCCGAGAGCCACGAACTGGTGGCCAACACCCCCATGCACTTGAAATTGCTGGGTCAGGAGTTTGTGCTGTTCCGCGATAGCCAAGGCAAAGCGCACTTGCTGTCGAACGTCTGCGTGCACCGTGGCGCGTCGCTGGCTCATGGCAAGGTGAAGGGCGACACGATTGAGTGCCCCTATCACGGCTGGCAATTCCAAGGCAAAGACGGTGTGTGCACCAAAATTCCGTCGCTGGGCAAAGACGGTAAAATCCCAGCCCGTGCGAAAGTTGATAGTTACCCGGTCGAAGAACGTTACGGGCTGATCTTCGCGTTCTTGGGCGACCTGCCTGAGAACGAGCGTCCGCCGATCATGGAACTGCCGGAATGGAACGACCCGAAGTGGCGCTTCACCACCATGAGCTACACTTGGCGTGCCGATTGGCAACGCGCCATGGAAAATTCGCTGGACCCTGCGCACACTGAATTCGTCCACCCGTCGATGGGTTACCAGGGTGACCGCGAAGATTACGAAGTGCCGGATTTGCAAATCAACGAGCACGAGTGGGGCGTGGGCACGATGACTCAATTCGTCTCCCCTGACTTGCCGCACGAAAAAATGCGCGGGCTGAAAGGCGAAGGCCAGATGGAAGCAGGCTCCACCACCTGGGGCATCGGACAATCTGTCACCCGCCTGCATTTCACGCCGGTGATGTGGGCGCACCAATACACCTACACCACGCCGATTGATGATTTTCACTTCAAGCGTTGGTTCGTACAGGGCCGCAACTTCCGCATCGAAGAACACATGGATGCGCCTGTGAACGAGCGCAACTTGGTGATCGTCGAGCAGGATAAGGTTGTGGTCACCCGCATCGAACCATTCAACACGCCGATGTCATCCACTGAAGAAGTGATGGTGAAATCGGATACCGTGATTGTGCGATTCCGTGAGAAGCTGAAATCCTTCACCGCAAAGGGTTGGAAGATTGACGTCGATCAGGTCAATGCGATGAAGACTAAAAAAGCCTACGCGATTCCCTCACCGGCACGCCGCACCAACAAAGGTTGGGCGCTTGATCCGGTGCCGACTGTGAAAGTAGATGCGGTCGCACCGTCAGTTGCGGCTGAGTAAAAAGCGCACAATGAATGTATGAGATGAGGAGCTATCCAAGCTCCTCATCATAGCTTCCGATATCATCTCCAAAAATCTTACGAAGCCTTTCCAAAACGTCACGGTCTAAATCTGTGTTTGCATATTTCTTAAGTACGGACGCGAGCAAGTCGGCCACATGGAATGCATTCGGATGAGTTGGCGGGAGTTTATGGCGAATAATTTCTATCGCAGTATGGAGAGTCTGCTTGGCGGCCTCTAATCTTTTAGTCTTGATAAGCAACTTCGCGTAAAAATGAAGATCACGAGCATAATGAGGATGCTGATCACCAAATAGCGCTAAATCAGTTTCCAATACCAATTTAAATAGCCTTTCCGCCTCGTCATACTTTTTTTGTATTCTTAAGTTCTCAGCCAAGCTGTTTAAGATAGTGACGTACCGCTCATCTTTCTGACCCACATTAGCTTCAATTAACTCTAAAGCCTTTCGCTGCAATGGTTCAGCGAAGATTGGTTCATCTTTAAGAATATGCATGTTAGCTAGGTTGGCTAAACTTCCTGCATAATCCATTGTATTGTTAAGCTTGAGTTCTTCCTGAATCTTGAGTGAATTTTTTAACCGAGAAATAGCCTCATCAACATGCCCCATGTCATACAATTGGGCGGCTAAGTTGTTAGTTAGCATAGCGAATTCAATATTTTGCTCTCCAGAGCGTTCTTTAGTAAGAGCGAGCAATTCCATTGTTGCCTGTGCGGCAGCCTCATAAGCACCAATCTTATGAAGATAAATACTGGCTTTATGCAAAGCGGCATCGTGCTTTGATAAGATATATGATCTTTGGTAATGATTTGCGGCCCCCGCCCAATCAACTCTTTCCTCAGCTATTAGGCCTAGGCCAAAAGCGATTTGTGCAGCACGATCTAATACTGGTTCCTGTTGCTTTTGCAGATCCACCAAAATTGCTTCAGCTTTTGAGGTATCGCCATCTTGGATAGCCGCAATAGCATCCATGATTATTTTATTATTGGCATCATATCCTACGCTGCAAAGAGTATTCTCAAGCTGCTTAATTTTACTAATTGCTTCTGAATATGCCGCTTCAATATTTGATAAACGCGCGATCAACTCTCCTTTTTGAGCCTCTAAAGCTTGTCGCTCGAGTCCTGAAGTTTGGAGAATTTGGTTACTTACTTCAGCTTCCCTTACGCGCAACCTTCTATCGTATTCTTCAATCGTTAGGCTTATTCTCCCAACCGATCCCTTCTGGGAAACGACTTTCTTTTTGCGCTTTGCCAAATTTCGGATGGTGAATACTGCCGCCCCAATAATCGAAGCGATACACGCGCCAATTATCGCAAAAGCACCTTGGCGCGTTTCATCACCCACGAAAGAAATCAAAGCCTCAAATTGCTCGAGGATCCAATCCATAATTTTTCCGAATAAAATTTATAAAAATCATAGCAATAAACGCATCTCAATTCATTTTACTTCTTGCTGATGCGATACAGCACGTTGTCGATATCGCCTGTCACGTAAATCGCACCGTCTTTTGTCACTGTGACACCAGTTGGCAAAAACGGTGCGGGCACGTGATCCCCCACATCCAAACCAATACTTAAATTCTCGGCCAGAACTTCCAGGGGCTTTTTGCCCTTCGGATCAATCGCGACCACACGTTTGGCGCCAACTTCCGCGACAATCAAACGGCCATCTGTGCCTTGTGCGATACCCTCGGGGCGCTTGAGGCCCCGAGCAATAATGGTGCGCTCGTTGGTTTTGGTATCAACCCGGCTTAAGTCACCATTGAGATATTGGCCCTTCTTGCGGTCCTTCTTGCCGTACTCGGTGACATAGAACACGCCGTCACCCGCATTCACCAAACCTACCGGGCCTTCCAAGCCCCAGGCGGCTTGCTTGCGCGTGTGCGGTTCATCGTTGGCCACATGCATCAAACGGTCACTGCCAAAGTCGGCGACCACAAAGCCATCGGCCACAGGTTCGATCTCATAAGGTGCTGCAAACCCCGGCAGATTGGCCACAAGCTTACCCGTGCTGCGCTCAATAATTTGCACCACACCGAACGGCCAGAAGTTCGAGAGAATGTAGTGATCACCCGAAACCGCCAAGCCCGTCGCCCCCGCAACACCAGGGCCGCGTGGAATGGGCGTGACGTTGCCACCCGCTGGGTCCACGATGCGCGGGCCCCACGAGTCCGCGAGCACAATTTGCTCGTGGCCATCTTTTTCAATCACAGTCGCTGTACCAGGGGCCGCGATATTGCCCCACGTGATGCGGCGCGTGGCCCCCGTTTCTGGGTTCACTTCTGTGATGCCGTTAAAGGCAGAGCTTGAGACATAAATAAAATCGTTCGGTGCAATCGCCAGATTGTCTGCTGGTGGCGGAACGGTGGCGAGCAACTGGCGCGATTTGCCGTCAGATGACAGCCGCATTAATTCACCGGTCACATAATCCAACGCGATCATGCGGCCTTTGGAATCAAGGTTGACCGCAGCCGGTTGCATGAAGCCTGTTGCCACGTCCGTCATGGCGCCGGTTTCGATGTTCACCTTTACGATCTTGCCTTTGAAGAACAACGGGCCATACAGCGCATTGTCTTTGCCGATTTCAAACCCGTTCAGACCGCCGATTTTTTCGGCCACCACACGCGGCGGCGCATCGGAGTTGGTCAGGTCGATTTCGTACAAGCCATCGCCGCCAAAAATGCGCGTCACAAACAAGCGGCCATCTTTGGTGTAGTTAATCGAATTCACGCCCGGCATGTCTTTCGCCAGCGTGACAATGCGGCCCTCAGGCGTGCGTGCAAGAATTGACGCGAACCCACCAGCGGTCCACGCCAATGTGCCATCGGGCCCAAACGCTAAATCATCCGCAGTGCCTTTGGGTGTTCCGACATATGTTGTGACCTCGCCGCTTTTAATATCAACGCGGTAAATGGAATGGCCGGTCAAGCTGGCCGCATACAACGCGCCATCAGGGCCAAACGTCAGCCCATGCACACCATGCATCGGCGACGGCGCAACAACAACTTCGGTTTTATAAGCGGGTGCAGCCTGTGCTGTAACTGACACGCTGAATGCAAACGCACATCCCAGCAGGGCACTCAGTTTTGCGAATGACATTATAACGAACCTCTTTTGACTGATGGGTGCGAGATATGCGGGCGCGCAGGACTATACCCCGGATCAGGGGTGCGCCAAGTAAACTCGTTGCAAGATCAGGGGATTTAAAGTGCCGGCGTTTTGCGCTGCAATAGATACACGCTCTTCAGCGCTGGTATTTTACGTGTTCTCAAATTGTGTGAATTGTGTGCACCGTTCTCCACATAATTCTTTTCCACGTAGCTCTGGAAAACCCACCAGGTTTCCCTGTTATTTTCCTGCAATTTGCAGGGGCATAATTGCCACACCAAAAACGTTCTCCACATTCTCGATCAGCGTTGTTCGCGCATTGTTTCACGTGAAACAATTTGTGCATCTTAAATTTACACCATCCTGAAACCGCTTTGATTCGACAATCACAGCCCCCCGGCCCTAAGCTTGACCCAAACACGTATCCCTGGGGGACTTCATGAACATTCGGTTTTACGCGGCGATTGCCGTGATGGGATTTGCATTGGCGGCAGCACCACTTGCATTGGTGCACGCACAAGAAGACGCTGCCAAAGAAAAACCCGACGATAAAAAAGATGAAAAGAAAGACGACAAAAGCGACAAGAAAGACACGCCGAAAGTTTTCACGCGTGAATTTTCTGGCACGTTTAACGGCGCAACAATCACCTACGTTGCAACGGCCAGCGAAACATTTTTGAAGAACGACAAAGACGAGAACATCGCCTCGATGTTCACAACGTCTTACACGAAAAAAGATACAGCTGACGCCCGCACGCGGCCGGTCACATTTGTGTTCAATGGCGGCCCGGGTTCTGCATCGCTGTGGCTGCACATGGGCGTGTTTGGTCCAAAGCGCGTGGTGGTGCCAAGTGATGGCAAGCCTGCGGGTGCCGCGCCCTACAACGTCGCGGATAACCCCTTAAGCATTTTAGATGTGACGGACTTGGTGTTCATCGACCCCGTCGGTACCGGCTATTCCATTCCGCTGGGCAAAGCCAAGGGCGAAGACTTCTGGGGCGTGAAGGAAGACGCTGATTCTATCGCGCAGTTCATTCGCATTTGGATCACGAAGAATGGCCGCTGGAATTCGCCGAAATACATTTCGGGAGAAAGTTACGGCACCACCCGTGCGGCGCGTTTGGTTCCGGCGCTGCAAGGGGGCTGGAACGGCATCACGGTGAATGGCGTGATTTTGATTTCATCGATTCTGGATTTCCACACCGCCGACTTCAACAAAGGCAACGATATGCCGTATGTGGGCTACTTGCCCACCTACGCTGCATCAGCGTGGTTCCATGGCAAAGTGACCCCGAAGCCCGCCAGCCTGGAAGACTTCGTACAGCAAGCGCGCGACTTCGCTGTGAATGAATATTCGGTGGCATTGTTGAAGGGCTCGAAACTGAAAGGCGATGAGCGCAAAGCCATCGTTTCAAAATTGGCCTACTTCACAGGGCTGTCTGAAACCTACATCGAGCAAGCTGACTTGCGCGTTGATGCCAGCCGCTTCCAAAAGCAGTTGTTACGTGATCGCAGCCTCGTCGTTGGGCGGTTTGATTCGCGCTACACCGGTAAAGACTACGACGACGCGGGCGAGCGGTTTGAAAACGACCCCTCGGGCTACGGCATCGATGGCGCATACGTGACGGCGGTGAACGACTACCTCACCCGCTCGCTGAAAGTGAATTTCGATCGCCGCTATCGCATTCTGGAAGGTGAGCCGGGCTCGAAATGGAAATGGAGTGAACGCGGTGGCTGGGCCACACACACCAACGTGGCACCTCATTTAGGCAAAGCGATGCGCGAAAATTCCGATTTCCGCGTCTACCAGGCCAACGGGTACTACGACATGGCCACCCCCATGTTCGCGACCGAGCTGACCATGGCCAACAACGGCATCGATCCGGCCAAGGTGACCATGAGTTCCTTCGAGGCGGGCCACATGCTGTATACACATGAGCCGTCGCTCAAACGCCTGGCCTCCGAAGTTCGGGCATTTATTAAGGCAGGCCAGTAACCAACCAGGCACTTCGCCTAGCATTGACACCATTGCTTCGACCAAGACGCGGGCGGCCACAGCCTGCGTCTTGGATTCAGGCCCGCGATTTCTAGAATGCGGCCACATTTCTAATCACCCGATTTCAAACTCAAGGATTCTGGCCCATGGCCCCCAAAGACGTGTCATCCCACCCCCTCATTCCGCGCCTGGTGCAGGCCGTTGGGCCAGAGAATGTGCTGACCAGTGCGGAAGACCGCCAGTTCTACAGCCATGACGTTTACCGCCAGATTGAAACACCATTAGCCGTCGTGCGCCCCGGCTCGATTGAAGAACTCGCCCGCGTCGTTGGCACCGCGACATCTGAAGGTGTTGCGATTGTTCCACGCGGCGGTGGTGCGTCGTACTCGGACGGCTACTGCGCCACGACTGAAGACTCGATTTCGATTGATACAACACGGCTGAACAAAATCACCGTCAACGCGCGCGACATGTATGTGACAGTTGAGTCAGGTGTCACTTGGGCCGAGTTGTACGAGACCTTAAGCAAGCAAGGTTTGCGCACACCGTTCTGGGGTCCGTTCTCTGGGCTCAAAGCCACCGTCGGTGGTTCGATGTCACAAGGCTCGGTGTCGCTGGGTTCAAGCTTGTACGGTGTCTCGGCTGACTCAGTGCTCAATGTTGAGATCGTACTGGCAGACGGCACGATTTTGAAAACGGGTTCGAACGCTGCTGCCAACGGCACGCCGTTCTTCCGTCATTATGGCCCCGACTTGTCAGGCCTGTTCACCGGCGATGCCGGTGCGATGGGCGTAAAAGCCCGCATTACACTGCGCTTGATCAAACATCCGCCGGTAAAGATGTCGGTGTCGTTCGGGTTCCAAAACTTTGAAGGCATGGCTGCTGGGATGGAAGCCGCTGCCAAAGAAGGTGTCGTGGCCGATAGCTTTGGTTTGAATCCGCGCCTCCAAAAAGCATGGCTGGGTCGCACCAACATGAAGCAAAGCATGGATGCGGCGTTCAACGTTTACAAAACCGCGCGCAATCCAATCGACGGCTTGTTCAAACTTGTCCGCATGGCCATCGCGGGCAAAAGCTTCTTGGATAAATCGGAATACTCCGCGCACTTCATCTGCGAAGGCGTGGACGAGTCACACGTGCGCAGCTTGGCTGGTGCTGTTCGCAAAGCCGTTGAGCCGCATGGCGTAGAAGTGCCCAACACCATTCCGACCGTTGTGGCCTCGATGCCGTTCATGCCGCTGTACCCAATCATGGGGCCGAATGGTGAGCGTTGGGTGCCTCTCCATGGCATTCTCCCGTTCTCAGCTGTGAAGGGCTTTCACGACAAGCTGACTTCGTTCCATCAAAAGTACGCAGCGCAAATGGAACAGCACAAAATCGTCACGGCGGCGATGTTCACAACCATCTCGACCATGGGCTTCTTGTACGAGCCAGTGTTCTATTGGGAAGACAAGCGCCACCTCTATCACGACCGCTACCTGCCGCAGGAATTCCTGAGCCAACTGCCGACCTACGGCGAAAACCCCGAGGGTCGCAAACTGGTGGAAGAAATGCGCGCCGGCATCCGCGAACTGTTCGCCAGCTGTGGTGCCGTTCATTTGCAGGTCGGCAAAAGCTATCCCTACATGCAGGGCCGCGATGCCCGGAACGCCGAGATGCTGAAATCCGTGAAGTCCCTGCTGGATCCGAAGCATCTCGTGAACCCAGGCAGCTTAGGCCTGTAATGGAATATCGCGAACCCCTTGGATTCTTTGCAGAATCTAAGGGGTGGGCGCCATCTCATTGACTTTTCAAGGCATTTCGCTATTTGTAGTGGTGCCATCGACGTTTTGGCTTGCTTGAGTAGGCTACCCGACCCGCTACACGCGCCTTAGGGCTTTCCCGCGACCGCAAACCCCAAAATTCGAGACAAGCCGCACCTTCTTTTGAGGGAGCGGTATTTTATATCTACAACGGAGAGAACTAATGGCTAGCGGTACTGTGAAATGGTTCAACAAAGTTAAGGGCTTCGGCTTCATCCAACCGTCCGACGGTGGCAAAGATGTGTTCGTGCACATCACCGCTGTTGAGCGCGCTGGTCTCGATTCCCTGAACGAGAACCAAAAGGTCAGCTACGAACTGATGACCGAACGCGGTAAGACGGCTGCGACGAACTTGAAAGCCGAATAATTCTGACGTCGATCAGAGTTTTGAAAACGGCGGTCCCTTCGGGGGCCGCCGTTTTTGTTTGCGCGCGCGGGATTGCACCCATTCTGTATACAAAATTGTTTCCGGTCAGCGGTCAGTTGTAAGTTACCACTCCCCTTTGGCAGAATAGCGCCGCAAAGATGCGCTTATGGTTTTTGGGGAGTTCCAGAATGTATACAGAGAGCAAGGTTGATCGCCGCGACTTCATCACCAGCATCGCACTGGCTGGCATTGGCGGCGGTGTGGGTGCCATGGCGCTGCCCGAGATCAGTTTTGCCAAAGAGGTCGGCCTACCCGAAACCCCGGAAGAGAATTTGCGCGCCATCGTGCGCACCGCCGCCAGCCTCGATGAAGTGAACTGCCCCTGGTACTACAACGGCACCATCTACGCCTGCATCGGCGAAGAACAGCCACGCCCGCTGTTCAAGTTCGAAGGCATGGAGATGTACCGCATGATCCACATCTCGCCGACCGAGTACGAGATGATCGGCAACACGTGCACATTTTTCACCGACGTTGAGACCAACGAATTTCTGTACGACTACAAAAACCCATTCACGGGTGCGATCAACAAAGTGGAAGCGGCCGTGCAAGGTGGCAAAGCAGGCCGTGGCTTTGAACACTCGGTCAACGGCATTCGCCCGAAGATCGCCAAAGATAAATTCCCAGATCAGCCGTTAAAAATGTGGTGGACCGCAGCTGGCGATTACATGTGGTTGCATGATCACACGGTTTATCCGCCGGGTCTGCCGCCGCCACGCATGCAGCGCAAAACCAACTTCGTGCGCCGCGAAGAATTCATGAATAAGAAAATCAAAAGCTTCCGCACCATGTTCACGGCCGCTGTGTTTATGCCGTGGCCGAAGTGGATGGAGATGGGCGACCGCCCTGGCCACATCGTCTGGCATGCCTCGGGCGTGAAGCTGAAATCAATTGATGAGTTGCCCGCGAAGCATCGCGACCGCGCGATGAAAGAGCACCCCGACCGCATGACCATTGTCGTCGATAAATAAATTTAACCGATCATCGCAAACAGCCTGCAAGGAGAACCAAAGATGATGTTTTCAAGCTTAATCGATACCCTCGCGAACCGACGCGGCGCGATGAAAGCCATGGCCGGCGCCACCACTATGGCCGCTGGTATGGCTGCTATGGCGGGCTCGTCTGAAGCCAAGACCGCTGCAAAGCGCGAGCCGATTGATTTCAAAGATCCGGCGCAGAACCTGAAAGCGTTCATCAAGCTGACAGGCGATCTGGACCCGAAGAAGGTCTCTGTCGGTTGGTTCGGCGGCACCATTTATGGCAACCGCGGCGTAGAACCATTAAAGCCACTCGTTGGCGTGACTGGCGTTGGCGTGGCGCGCATTGAGACCGTGGGCCCCAACACCTACCGCATGTTTAACCGCGAGTTCGCTTGCTACACCGATGTGAAGACAGGCGAGATTTTGGAAAAGTGGACGAACCCCTACACCAACGAAGTCTGCGACGTGATGCCGATCAACAACAAGATCGTGAACGCGCAAGTTTCGCCAATCATCGAGCAAGACTTCGACGGCCACAAAGTCACGTTCCCGTTCACGCCGCCGTGGATCATTCAAGACGGCAAAGCGTTCTCGATGTTCGAGATCCACGCTGCATTCCCGAACCCAATGAAGGCGGATGCTTGGCCGCGCGAGTCGGCTGGCCCGATCAACCGTACCAGCGAAATGTTCCAGCGCATGGTGTCGCTGGCTGATCTGGAAAATCCGGAACTGACAGCTGTGGATTATGTCGGCACCTGGACCCGTATCAGCCCTTGGCTGCCGTGGATGCTGATGGGTCAAGCCGAGGGTCACCTCGTGTATCGCAGCTTCATGAATCGCTGCAAATCAGTCGACAGCCTGCCTGCAAACCTGCTCGCGTACATGAAAGCGAAGTACCCTGAGTTCTTGCAAGCGCCAGGCCCTGAAACCTGGGGCCAGCCGAACGACAGCTCATTTACCGTCTACATGAGCCAAAACAAACCGAAGCCCGCAAAGAGCTAAGCGGTTGGACTGAGATAAAAAGAAAGGCGACCTTCACGGGTCGCCTTTTTTATTTGTCCATTTATTAGGCTTGCGGCGGATGACTGCGCCGCGTTGCGATCCACACAGCTATCGGTACCATCACCGCCGCTGAGATAGTTGGCATGCGCCATGACTGCGCTTCGATGGTGATGATCACCAAGCTTAACGCCATGACAGACACGGCAGCGATTTTACCTTTGATGGGAATCACGCGGTGCATGTGCCAGCCACGGAGCGTGGGGCCGAACGTTTTGTGGTGCCACAACCACAACTGTAAGCGGCGTGAACTTTTGGAAAAGGCCCACAGACCGATGATCAGAAAAACCGTCGTCGGTAATACCGGCACGAACATGCCGACAATGCCTGTCCCGGTGCTGATCAGTCCCAACACCACATAGAACGGCGCCAACCACTTCGGCCCTTGGACCAAAGGTGGTGGCGGGATATCTAAAAAATCGGATGGATCGGTCATGCAGGCGGGAACGAACTAAAACAAAGGGGGCCCATATCGCCCCCTTCGAAAGTAGCCTAAGTCACCCTGCCCATTCATCACCCAATTTTGGGTGATGAACGATAAGATTGTAACGGCCCGTAACTTTGAACCTATTCCGCCGCTTGTTTGGTCGCCATTTGCACGGTCGGCACAGGGTCAATCACCCAGCCTTTGCTTTCGCGGCGCGCAGGGCTTGGAATGGCATAGACGGCCTTGCCCGCATCGCGCTCGACTGCATCGATATCAATGCGCCAGCCCTTGCCGTTCCATTCCTTGGTGTACTGACGATAGCGCGCAACCGTACGGTCAGCTGGCATCAGCACTTCCTTGGTGTTGGTCACTGGCGGAATGGCAGGCTCAATCGCTTCCAAGATCACCAAGTCTTGCTCTTGGATCACACGTTGACGCGCTTGAATGGCGTCATCGTGCTTTTCATCAATCAACGCGTTGCGCATGTTAATGAGGTAGCCGCGTGTTTCGGTGCGCGAAACGGGCGTGCGGAACGTGTACTGGTGAAACCAGCTTGTGGGCGACATGTGAATTTGCGTCCACGTTTGGTGCGGGCCCACGTGACCAGCGCCAGCTTCCAAATCACCGGCAAAGTTACGCATCTTGCTCATGGTGTTGTCCTTCAACTCCGGTGACTTGAAGGTCATCATGAAGCCAGCGCCATCCGGAACCTCATTGATAGCGTAATCCGGCACAGCGTAGCTGTCTTTCTCGCCCGAGTAGCCATGTGTCGGGTGCACAAATTCGTTGTGCGCAGGGTCTAATGTATTTTCAACCGCGCGCTCGTAGCTGGCTTTGTATTCGTTATACAGCAGGTTCGCACGCCAACCTTCTTTGCCCCACTCGGGGATATCCATGATGTCTGGGCGCTCATGCGCGGGCAGATCGCCCAAGAAGCAGAACACGAGATCGTACTTCTCTT
Source organism: Rhodospirillaceae bacterium (assembly GCA_965229355.1). Taxonomy (GTDB): domain Bacteria; phylum Pseudomonadota; class Alphaproteobacteria; order Rhodospirillales; family Rhodospirillaceae. The sequence continues at coordinate 383,477 of OZ245869.1, forward strand.
GCACGGGATAGCTGTCGATACGGGTGCGGCCCGGAATTTTGCCGTCTTTACCAATCGATGGAATCTTTACGCATTCGCCTTCGCCGTTAAAGCGCCACCCGTGATAAGGGCACTCGACTGTGTCACCCTTCACTTTACCGCCTGCCAAGTTGCCGCCGCGGTGTGTGCAGACGTTATGCAAGCAGTGCACTTTGCCTTGGCTGTCACGGAACACGACAAAGTTCTGGTTCAGCATGCGCACTTTCAGCGGTTTATCCGTCACTTCGTGCGACTGTGCTGCGACGTACCAATAGTTCATATACATGTGTGGGACCTCCTTTTACCGATCCAACTAAAGCTTCCCGTTTTTTAAATGCTTACTGCGTATAGGCTTTGAGATACTTGATAATGCGGTCCCGCTTGGCGGGGTCGGTCACGGGCGCGTAGCGCATCCGGTTGCCGGGATACATCCCAGCAGGGTCCGCAATAAAAGCATCCAAACTTTCTTCGGTCCAGACCACACCGGCTTTTGCCGCAGCGCGGAAAGGCTCGGTGTAGAAATATTTATCTTTACTTCCAACCCGGCGGCCAATCACGCCGTTCAGATTCGGACCAATACGATGCGGTGCATCAGCCGCCGTGTAATGGCAGAAGCCACACCACATCCAATCTTTCTTGGCCAGCGCCAACTCCTCGGCTGAGGCGAACGGCTTGCCCTCGCCGATCACCATGTCGTCGGAAATTTTCGAAGGTGCTGCGACATCACCTTGACGTTCTTTCTGTGCCGCATCCTCAGCCGCAGAATAGTCATTACTGAGGGTAAACATCGGCAACACGCCGAACATGCCGTACGGCATATAAATGCAGCCCAAGAACAGCGCGACCATCAGGCCACGCACGATTAATTTTACAGTTGGGTTGTATGACAACATGGCCGTTACACCGGAAACAATTTGTAGAACGGCGTGCGCGTGCGCCAGCCCAGCACGATAGATGTCACCACACCAATCGGAATGATCGCCGTGATGAAGAAACTGATGGCGCTGTGGAAGTAACCCGCAACAACACGCAGTTCGTATTTGGCAGGCAATAACTGCGGCAACGTCGCGATATTGAAGAACGGCACATGATAGCCTTCCGACCACGCACGGATCGGACCGATAGAGGCATCAGCAATCACACAGATATACAACGCGAGCGAAATATCGCGGCACACACCAAACGCGGTTGCGTTCATACCGGGTGCTGGTTGCGGCGGACGCTTCACCCACAACACTAAACGCGTGATGACGAGAACAAGCGCAACAATGCCCCACGACATATGCAGCTTGTCGACAACCGCGCGGCCGGGCGAACCCATCGGCGTTTCTGGAATCAACACTGCGACGTAAAGCAGGTTGATAACAGCCACCACCATCGTCCATCCCAGGATCGATGTCAGTGGGCGGCCCGTTGTTTGTGCCGCTGGCGTTTGTATACCAGCCGCGCCCGCGTTTTGGACCGCTACAGTGTTGTGATTTTCCCCGGCCATCTAGTTGTTCCGCTCCCGTAACATTTGTGCATTTATAGACCCGCGACACGCCCACAGCCGTACGCGTTTCAGTTACTGTTCAATCAGTGGATAGTGAACTTGGCGGCTTAGGGTGCGCATTCAAATGGTGCCAAAGTGCATACACTTTTGAGGGGTGTTGCATACGGCGCTGCAACAGCGGGAGGACTACCAATGGCTTTCACAGACATTCACGATATTGATCCGGCTAGCCCCAATCTGGAGCGCCGCAGCGCGCTGAAATCTATGGGCTTTTCCGGTGGCGCGATGGCCGCCATGGGACTTGGCTTCGGTGGTATGGGCTTTGGCAACTCGGCTGCCCAAGCCGCTGAAGACGTGAAGTTAAACATCAACTTCAAAGATCCAACTGAAAACTTAAAAGCCTTCACCCGCGTCTTCTCAGACATCAACCCCAACAAGGTGGCTGTCGGCTGGTATGGCGGCACCGTTTACACGGTCACCGGCGACTCGTCGAAGGTGATTCCGATTCTCGGCGTCGAAGGCATTGGTGTGCGTCGTGTTGTGCCGTTGGATGGCGGTGGTTACCGCGTCTTCAATCGTGAACTCGCGTTCTACAAAGACTTAAAGACCGGTGAGTTTCTGAACACATGGCTGAACCCCATGAACAATGAAACGGTCGAAGTGTTCCCGATTCAAAACATGTTCGTGAATGCCGACACCGCGCCGGTTTTCGAATTCGATATGGAAGGCACCAAAGTCAAGATGCCGTTCAGCCCGCCGTGGACGATTAACGGTGAATGGGCAACCTCGCTGTTCGAAATTCACCAATCGGTGAAATCAGAATTGCAGCCAGAAGAATGGCCACGTGAATCGCCGGGCAAGATGACCCGCATCAGCGAAATGTTCCATCGCCATGTGCGCACCGCTGATTTGGCTAACGAAAAACTGACCTCGGTGCCAACCGTGGGCTCATGGATGCGGATTGCATCGTGGTTCCCATGGATGCTGATGGGACAAACCGAAGGTCACCTGTTCTTCCGTTGCCAAACACAGAAATTCGGCAGCGTGAAAGATTTGCCAAAAGCGTTCTTGGCGAAAGCCGAGAAAGAATACCCGGCTTACTTAGATGCCCCGCCGGTCGATAGCTGGGGCAAGCAACCGAATGACTCAACGTTCAATATGTACAAGCGTCTGCGCAAACCAGCGCCGGCGAAATCATAAGGATCGTTGAGGGCATAATTTAAACATCTCTGGGGAGGAGATATTATGTCGTCACGTTTCGTCACAGATTTACTGAGCAGCCGCCGCGGCGCGCTGGCCACCATGGGTGGATTAGCCGCAACAGCTCTGAGCAGCACGGCCATGTCAGGCACCGCTTTTGCACAAACCAAAGGCGGGCTTGATTTGAAAAACCCGAAGGACAATTTGTACGCCTTCGGGAAAATCTGGGCGGGATATGACCAGCCAGTTATTGGCGGCTTTCACGGCTTGATGTACGCCCGCATTGGCAACCAACGCATGATTCCCGTGTTTGGTTATGCTGGTACGGGCGTACTGCAAGCGCAGTTCGATGAGAAAGAAGGTTCACTGCGTATCAAGTCGCGTGAGACGGGCTTCTTCACCGATTTGCGTACCGGGGCACCGCTTGAGACCTGGTACAACCCTTTCACTGAAAAGACCGTCGAGGTCTATCACTTCTACAACCCATTACTCGCAGGCAAGATCGGCATGGAAATGCCGCGTTTCCAAATGGGCCCCGGCAAAGACGCGCCGACCCTGATGAATGAAGGCAGCGTATTCCCCGGTGCGGACGGCAAAATTCCGTTCGTGATGCCGTGGGAACAGTTTGGCGACGATCTGATGGTGGCGTGGGATTACACCCACGACCACGCAAACCCGGTACCCAAAGAAGGCTGGCCGTTGTCATCAACGGGTGATCGCATCACGCCGTCGGAACACTTCACGTTCAATGTGTCGCGCAAACAGTTGGAAGACCGTAGCGCACCTACATGCCGCATGACTTCAGGGTTCGCGCGCCAGTCGAACCCGTGGCCGTGGATGCAAATGGGCGGCAGCAAGTTTGAAGATGCGATCATCTTCGGCCGCATGTTCAGCCACAAAGGCTTGGGCGGCACCAAGGACGTGCATCCGCAAATCTTGAAGTACTTGGAAAAGCATGCACCGGAGTACTTAACGCTGCCGGATGGTTGGACGATCACCAACGCGCGCGTTGATACCTGGACGGCCTATGCGCAAGACACACCACCGGAGAATCCCAAGTACGAGTGGAAGCAAAAGCGCAAAGACGACATTCCGCCGCCACCCACAGGCTCGGGACGGGTGAAGAAAGCTTAAAAATAAAAACCCCGCCTCATCAGCGGGGTTTTCTTTTGCGTGTGTCGCTGCGAGTTTATTCAGCCGCTTGCAAATATTCCATATCGCTGCCGTTCTTCGCTGACAGCATATGCGTGCGCATTTGGGTTTCAGCCCACGCAGCGTCGCGCGCTTCGAACGCTGCGATCAGTTCACGGTGATGCCAACAGCTCCGTTGTAAGTGCATCTCGATGGTTTGGCGGAAGCGCTTCATCAGCACCAATTGCACTTGCATCAGCTGCGTCAACAAATCGCGCATGCGGCGCGAGCCACCATGCTCAAGGATCAGTGCATGAAACTGATCATTCAGTTCCGAGAACTGCGCAGATGCATCCGGCGCACCCTTGCTGACGATTGCTTCCATTTGCGTGGCCAATGCTTTCAGCTTCTCGATATCTTCCACCGGCATGCGCTTCGCAGCCTTGGCAGCGGCATAGCTTTCAAACTGTGCGCGCAGTTCAAAGCATTCTTCCACTTCTTGTTCGGTAAAATCGCGCACCATGGCGCGCTTGTTGCCTTCAGATGCAACGAGGCCTTCGGTTTCCAATCGGTTCAGCGCATCGCGCACTGGCGTGCGGCTGACACCAATCTCACCGGCCAGATCTTGCTCCACTAAAAACGCGCCTGATGGGAACGTGCCGTCTATGATTCGATTACGGATGTGGCTGTAGGCTTTTGATGCTGCGCTTTCCATGCGTCCCTCGTCTCTCTTTATTCTAATTGCTGCATCAACGGCTTGGTTTTCGTTGCGTCCAACGTTTGGATAAACGACTCGCGCTAAACCGTTGATTTGCAATAATGTATACAGAACAGGCCGAAAAAGTGGTTTAACTGCCAAGATAATACATATATGACCCTCTTCTGTATACATCAAATACGTTTTTGAGAGGGGACCGATGGCTGCGCTGACAAAGCAAATCATCGATATCGCGGGATGCAAAACCTGCGTCCGCCGGGGCGGTTCTGGCCCAACGTTGTTGTACCTGCACGGTGCGGGTGGCAGCGGCAACATCGTCAACTTTGCCGAAAGCCTGACCGACAAGTTCGATGTGATCTTGCCGGATCATCCGGGCTTTGGTGAATCAGATTTACCAAAGTGGCTCGATAACATTCACGACGCAGCCTACTTCTATCTCGACTTGATGAAGCAATTGAATTTGCGCGATGTGCACATCGTGGGGTCTTCGCTGGGTGGTTGGATTGCGCTGGAAATTGCTGTGCGCGCCACAGACCGTATCAAGTCGCTCGTCCTCTCTGCGCCTGCTGGCTTGAACTCAAAAGAAACGCGCCGCGGCGATATCTTCATCTGGGAGCCAGCACAGCGTATCCGCAACATGATTTACGATCAGGAGTTGGCGGAAAAAATCCTGAGCGTGAAGCCGAGCGATGAGCAAGCGGCCATTGCCGTGAAGAACGAATTTGCGACCGCGCGCTTGGCGTGGGAACCGCGCTTTTTTGATCCAAGCCTGCACAAGTGGCTGCACCGCATTGATGTGCCGGTGCAACTGGTGTGGGGCGATAGCGACAAAGTATTCCCGCTGCCCTTCGGCGAGCAAATGCACAAACTGATTCCAGGTTCGCAATTGTCGGTGCTGACCAAGTGCGGCCACTTACCGCACGTGGAAACGCCAGATCGTTACAAGTCGATCATTCTCAACTTTATTGATTCCACTGCTTCTAAGGGAGCGGCCGCATGAAATTCACGCTCTTTCATTTGATGCCCTATGCCGACCTCGATTTGCAAGCGGCAGCGCAATATCAAACCTCGTGGCTGCAAACGCCCAACACGTTCTATGACACCGAAAAGGGCGCGGACCTGTATGACCGCTACCTGACAGAATTAGAGCGCGGCGAAGAGTTGGGTTTCGATGGCATCGCGGTGAACGAACACCACTCCACCGCATACGGTATGATGCCCTCACCCATCGTGACAGCATCTGCATTGGCGCGTCGCACCAAGACCGTGAAGATCGCGATTTTGGGCAGCGCTTTGCCGTTGCGCGGCCATCCGCTTACGCTGGCAGAAGAACACGCGATGATCGACAACATCAGCCGTGGTCGTTTGATCACCGGCATGGTGCGCGGCATTGGTGCTGAGTACCACGTTTGGGGAGTCAATCCTGTCTTCAGTCACGAGCGATTCCATGAAGCGCACGACCTGATTATTCAGGCGTGGACCGAGCCCGGCATCACCAGCTGGCATGGCAAGCACTACAATCACGAATATGTGAACTTGTGGCCGCGCCCCTATCAGAAGCCGCATCCGCCCGTTTGGATCCCGAGCCAAGGCTCGAAAGAGACCATCGAATGGGCCGCACATCCGAAACGCAAATACGTCTACTTGCAAACCTTCAGCCCGCTGAAGTCGGTGCAGAAGTATTTGAAGATGTATCGCGATCAATGCGAACTGTACGGCTACACCTGCGATGACAAACAACTCGGGTGGGCTGTGCCAATTTACGTGGCTGAGACAGATGAAATCGCGCGTAAAGAAGCGAAGATTCACTACGAGAATTTCCGCAACCGATTCCTCAAAATGCCAATAGAAATGCTGCTTCCGCCGGGCTACTCGTCGATTGAATCGATGAAGGGTGTGGCCGCGACGAAGGCCCAGATTGTTGGCGATGTAACGCTCGAGATGTGCATCGACATGGGCATGTTCATCTGCGGTTCGGCTGAGACGGTTCGTCAAAAGCTCGAGAGCAGTTGGAAAGAAATGCGCTTCGAACACCTCCTCTCCATGTTGCAGTTCGGCACATTGCCGTCCGACCTGACGAATAAGAGCATGGATTTGTTCGCAAAAGAGGTGATGCCGAAGCTGCGCACCATGGTGGCTGACACCACCGCTAAGGCCGCTTAGGCGTAACTACGCTGTAGTCGCGCCCTTCCAGCGCCGCTAGTCGGCTGTTGACAGGTTACGATAATCTCCCCGCCAGTTCCGGTGGGGAGATTTTTATGCGTTTCCGAATCTTGTTAAGTTTAACGACGGCTATGCTTCTGGCCGGTGGCGCCGTATCTGCTGCTGAGCGCGAATTCGCGTTCTTCAACATTTTGAAAGACGGCAAAGCCGACAAAGAAGCCCTGGGCCAACATTGCGGTGAACAGCACGGCTTGGTCCGCGCGCTGTCATCGGCCTCGATCAATTTGATGCAAAAAGAGCAAGGCCGCCGCGTCACTTACAAAGACAAGCAATTCACCAATGCCAACGCCAATCCGGGCGAGTGGACCACAGAGGTCTACAAAGCCCTGTGCCCTGGCCTTTACACCTTCACGCTGGATTACACCGCCGCACCGAAAGATGGCGCGACGTCGGGTGACATCGCCGTGCAAATGTATGTCTGGCACAAGACTGGCAAATTGCCGCGCCCTGGCGAGTTAGTCGCCGTCGCAGACAAAACCGGCAAAGGCCGTGGCACCGGTCATGCCAATACCGCCGTGTTGCTCAACACAGGCGATGAAGTCAGCACGTATTCGACAAGTGCAGATGGCAAGCCGCGCTTCTTTGAGCGTATCACCATGAATGCGTACCGCGCCGTGCACATGCCGCAACTGGCTGCTGATTTTGATAACGTCTGGTGGGAAGAAGACCGCGTCGCCGCCGACAAAACCCGTATCTACATTGAACCTACGAAATAATTAATCATGAAACTCCGTTTCTTCCTGTCGACCGCGTTGATCGCCATTTCCGCGACTGCGTTTGCCACCACCTCCTTGCGTGACGACCTGATCAATGCACCAATCACACCACAGCTGGGTGGCGATACCACGCGTGACGTAAAAGACTCTGATGCGTTCACGTTCGCTGCCAACAACATCAAGGGTGCGAACCGCCCGATGTTCTCGTTCGGCAATCAGATGTTCACCGCCACCTGGGAACCCTCGCCCGGTCCGCAGCCAACAACAGATGGCCTTGGCCCGATGTTCAACCGCGAAAGCTGTGTCGCTTGCCACGTCGCCAATGGTCGTGGCAAAGCGCCCGATGGTCCGAACGAGTTGATGGACACGATGCTGATGCGCTGGTCCGTCCCCGGCGATACCGAGCACGGCGCACCGAAAGCTGTTCCGTATTACGGCGATCAGTTGCAAGACCGTGCGCTGGAAGGGATCAAACCCGAAGGCCGGGCCCGCGTCACCTGGACTGAGGTGAAGGGCACCTATGCTGATGGTACGTCGTATACGTTGCGTAAGCCGACGTTCAAATACACCGACCTCGCTTACGGCGCGATTCCGGCCAACGCCATGTCATCACCGCGCGTCTCGAACCCGATGATCGGTTTGGGCCTGTTGGAATCTGTGCCTGTGGCAACGCTGGAAGCCTTGGCCGACCCGGAAGATAAAGACGGTGACGGCATTTCGGGCCGCATCAACATCGTGTGGGATGCGCCGAGCAAAAGCATGAAACCCGGGCGCTTTGGCTGGAAGTCAAACGTCGCATCCTTAGCGCACCAAAACGCCGGCGCAGCCCGTGGCGATATGGGCATTTCAACGCCGATCTTTGTGGCTGATGTCTGCGAAGAAAAACAAAGCGGCTGCTTCGACTACCTGAAGAAAAACGAACAAGCCATCGAGATGGAAGACTCGTTCTTCGAGCGCTTGAACATCTTCATGCACTTGCTCGCCGTACCGCAGCAACGCGGTGCTGAGTTGGCTGAAGTGAACCGCGGCGAAGCATTGTTCCGTGAAGCGGGTTGTGCATCGTGCCATATCCCAACTTTGAAAACCGATGGCAACGCGCCCTTCGATGAGTTGAAGAACCAAACCTTCCACGCCTTCACCGATTTGTTAGTTCACGATATGGGTGAAGCTTTAGGTGACGGTCGACCAGACTTCTTAGCGTCGGGGACGGAGTGGCGCACACCGCCGCTGTGGGGCTTAGGCCTCACCCAAACTGTCAGTGGCCACACACATCTGCTGCATGATGGCCGAGCGCGTAACGCTGCTGAAGCGATCCTATGGCACGGTGGTGAGGCAGAGGTTGCGAAAGAGAAGTTCCGCAGCATGCCCAAGTCGAGCCGGGATGACTTACTCGCGTTCTTGAACTCGATCTAGTTGAACCCGTTCCCTGCAAATGCAGGGGATTTGCAGGGAATTTTCGGGGGATTGCGTGGAAAACGAATTTCAGATCGTCGCATAAAAAAAGGGCGTGTGAGTATTCACACGCCCTTTTTTGTTTCGTTGAAGTCTTAGAAGCGGTACGCGATGCCAGCATTCACAACATGGCTGAAGCGGTCATCCATCCCGATTTCAGCCGTGTAGCCCACATGCCACAGGGCACCACCGAAATCACCCTGCAAGCCAACGCCGGTCGAGACGAAATCTTCCTTGGTGGCGTTGATGGTGTAAGTCTGTGACGCCATGGCAGCCGTCGCGCTGTTCAGTTTCAATGTGATCGAACGCGGCTCGTCCGCCAGCTCTTTGTTGTAAGCGGCGTGGATGATCGGGGTGATCTCGCCCCAACCAAGCGTCGCTTCTGCGCCAATCTTGGCAACGCTTGAGGTGAAGGTGTGCTTCGGCACGGCAATGTTGCCGCCCACTGCACCGGTTTCCACGTAAGCATCGAAGTTGGCTTCAGCATAGCGGTAACCAACCAACGGGCTGATCGTGAAGCCATCCATCGGGATCTTGAAGCCCAAGTCAACGAACGCGGCATTGCCGTGGCCATCTACATCACCCAGGGCTGTCAAACCATAAGCACCGGGGCGCGTGGTTTTGGCATTCAGATCGCTTTCAGTGTAACCACCGGCTGCGAACAAATTGCCTTGGGTGAGGCGGATCGTCGCACCGTAGTTGTAGCCATCGGTTTTCACGCCGTAGCCCGAACCGATATCGTAATCAGACTCGCCGTAACCAACGGCCAAGCCCACCGACACGGCGTTGCTCATGCCGTAGTCAAAACCAATGGTGCCACGGAAGCCGTCTTTGCCAGCATCCATCGCGTTACGGGTAAACTTGTCGTAGTCTTCGTTACGGTACACGCCCGACACCCAACCATTGAAACCATCGGCGTTCCAGCCCGCACGGTTCAACGCGCTCATGTGGTCGGCGATGTTTTCAATCGTCGCAGACGCAACGCTGATGCCCGACTTATCCAAGCCTTCAACCACCAGCGGGCCGCCTTCGTTCATGGCTGCCAAGTATTCGGGGTCAACATAGGTCGGCAAAGTCAAACGATAGGTCATCACCACCCCGTCGCTATCTACAGACTGCGAGCAGTTCTGGCCGTTGACCAAGCAGTTAGAGGTCAAGAAGTCGTTGTCGTTCCCCACGAACAGGAAGAAGTCTTGCGGTGCTGCGGCATCCAGCACAGGCGCCAATGCCATGCCTTCCCACTTTTCAGTGATGGTCAGGCGGTTCGGCGTCACGTTGTTGGTGTTCATGCCGAACTTGGCCAACTGCGTGGTATTCAGCATGTTGACGACTTCAACCTGGGCCACCGGACGAATGGAGGAGCTGAGCGCGCCGCCCGCCGGGGTCACTGTGCCGTTGGCGGCTGTTTCAGATGTTGTGCCCGCAATGTTTGTGGCGCTGGCGGTGTCGATCAGCATGACACTCTTGAACACCGGGTTGCCCGTGGCCTGGCCCAAGCCCAAACCGTCACGTGCCAGCACCAGGAATTGCGTGTCGTTCAACGCCAGCAATTCAGACTGCGCTGCTGTGCGGTTCACGGCTGCACCGTTACCGGCCAACGTGTAGGTCGGCAGTTGCATTACGTATTCAGCGGTCGGGTTGGTCGGGGTTCTGCTGTTCGAGATATCGTAGATCATCAAACGCGTGGCGCTACGCGTTTGCTGGCTGCTGGTCGAGTCTTGCATGGTCGCACTTTGCAGCAAGGTTACGAGCTTCTTGCCGTCTGGCGTGATCGCCATGCCTTCCAAACCTTGGTTCGGGCGGCGGCCAGTCACGGGGTCAACCAACGAGCTGTACGACAGGTTGCCAGCAGCATCGCGCGGCAACAGGGCATTTGGCGGACGGATCACGCCTTGTAATTGGCCGGTCGCGTTGAAGTAGTACACGTTAGCACCGTATTCGTCGGACACGTAGAACGACTTATCGCGCATGAACCTGACCGCCTCAGCATCGATGCTGATTTTGCCAGCAGCGGTGCCCGAGGTTTGGCCCGGCAATTGGATGCCGTTTTGTGTGATCACGCTCGCTGCGCCCGTGCCCGGATCAAAGCCCGTGGTGACGTTGCCATTGAAGTCACGCAGCACGATGCCGCCGTTGGCGGTGAACGTCAGTTGGTTGTTCGAGGTGACAGCGGCTGGCAGGTTTGCCGTGCCGGTGTAGGGCGAAAAGTTGATGTTATAAATGCCAACGCGGCCAGCGTAATCGCTGAACGTCACGTTACCAATGCCATTGGGGCCACGGTCGGGCAACGAGTACAAGCCACCTGAATAGGTGCCATCGGCGTTGCGACGCCACGCGGCCAAATTCAAATCCATCCCTGAGAAGGCGCCAAACGTGTCGCCCAGGAAGTCTTTGGTGCCCGCCGCGATACGGCCCACGCCCACCAGACCTTGGTTGGTGAAGGTATTGCCGTTCAGCGTGACAGAGGTTGAACCCGCTGTGGTGGCAATGTTCGGTGTGGTGAAAGCCTGCGCATGAGCGGCAGTGCTGAAAGCTAACGTGGCAGCAGACGCCAGGCAAAACGCCCGGAAATTCGCAAATTTCATTTATAAAACCCCTGTTTTGAAAGCGGTCCGCATGACGCGCCATCGCGGCGCATCAACCTCTCGGATGCTCGTGTGGGGGTTCTAGGCAAGGCCCGTGACATCACCGTGTCACGACGGTTACAGATTTATGATCGCTGGCTTTTGACCGCAGGATTCCTGAAATTTTCTGCGGTGTGTCGCAAAAGCGCATCACTGAGACGAAGCACGTTCAAAGCAAAGCCCCTGCATGCTGTTTTGCATACAGGGGCTATAAAGCCAGCTTCTATATATATGACGGTATATACGTCAGCTTTAGTCCATTCGTAAAAATCGCAGCCTCAGAAGCGTGACTTAGAAAGCGTAGCGCGCAACCAATTGGAATACGCGGCCAGCTTCTTCGCGCTCGATTTCATACTCATCATAGGTCCGACTGCGCTGATTGGCGATAGTCGTAAATTTGTCGAAAACTTCGCGTTTTTTCGCATTCAGCAGATTTGAGCCCACGAAGCGGACAACCAAGTTGGTGCCAAAACGCTTTTCAACGAAAGCTTCCAGGTCAGCACCGTAAGTTGTGGTCACGTCTTCACCGATCACGCGACCGTATGCTTTGCCTTGCTTACGATAGGTCGTGCCAAACGCGGCACCATAGGCTGGCAAATCCTGAATGAAGCCCATGTTCAGAACATAGTCAGTCTGATCGTTGAACTGACGCTTTCCGTACAGGTCGGTAATTTTGCTATCCAGCAATGAGGCGTTCAGGAAGATGCCTGTGTCATCTAACCCTGCAAACGTCAGCGGCGTTGAGAGGTCGAATTCAGCGCCCCATACTTTGCCGTTGCCCGTGTTTTGCGTGGAGAGAATGAACGTGCCTGCCCCTTCGCTACCAGTCGCACCGGTTGAGTAGTCTTCAATCACGTTCTTGATGTCGCGATAAAACAGGTTCAAGCCCACAACGCCACGGCGGCCCAGGTTGTGTTCGTAGCCCACATCCAAGCCCCACGCCGTTTCAGGCTTTAAGTTCGGGTTACCGATGTAGTCGTTGTCACCCTTCTCGGCCAACAACGCGGCTGGCGAGATACTATCAAAGTTTGGGCGGCGCACGGTGCGTGCCACTGACGTGGTGATATGGTCGTCGGGTGTGACGGCCCATTTCAAGTGCGCCGACGGCAGATAGAAGCTGTAGTCGTTCTCGGTCACGCGATTTGCAGCCGGAGCCGTTTGATCGGTGATGGTCGTATCCGTCATTTCATAACGGACACCCGCTTCCCACTTCAGAATGCCGTATTCACCCGAGATCATGGCATACGGATCAATCCGCTCTTCTTTGATCAAGTTCACGCCACCGGCCACAGCGAGGAACGGACCATACACACCCGGAATAACCGGACGTGCAGCAGGTGCGTTCGGGATGGTGATGCGGTTGCGGTCTGTGGTGATGTTGGTGTCGCGCTTCTTGTCATTAAAGTCGACACCGAACTCCCACTCTTTGCCAGCGGTTTCGCGGATGTGCGCGATTTTGCCGGTGATTTCTTTGTCCTTCAGGTCGGAGAAGGTTTGATCGCCGGTAAAACGGTCATCTTCCGGATACGCGATGGCATCACGCAAGTATTCGTATTCTTCTTCCAGTTCAAACTGTTCGTCATCGAACTTGGCATAACCGATTTTGATTTTGGTTTTGCCGCCGCCCATTTCAAAATCCGTCTTGGCATCCAGCGACCAATTGCGGGTGTCGATATCCAGCGGGTTACGGTTCACCACCGAGAGATTGGGATTGGTTTGAATTCCGTTCGCGTATTCCAGCGAGTTTTCGTCTTGCAGACGGTCGGTGCGGACATAGAAACCAGACAATTCGAATTTGCCGGTTTCGAACGGCACGGTGTAGCTGCTGTTCAACGAGTAATCAGTGCCATTGCGCACGTCAGTTTGGATTTCCGAGTTATCCAGCGTGCCGCCGGGGCGGTTATACCGTAAGCTGAGTTTTTCTTTCGGGTTGCGGCGGCCTTGCACGTTTGCGCCCAGCAAAATACGGCCCGGACCTAACTCACCACCATATACGCCGCCGATTGTGCCTTTCACTTTATCGTCGTTGAACAACAAGCCACCGGCGCGTAAGTAGCCGCCGTTCAAGGCATAGGCATCTTTCAGCACGATGTTCAGCGCACCGGCGACAGCATCGCCTGAACGATTGGCCGAAGCCGAACGCACGATTTCCACGCGCTCGATCAATTCAGCGGGAATACGATCGACGAAGAACGAGCGGTCAACGCCAGCACCTGGCACCTTCTCGCCATTGATCAGAATTTGGGTGTAGCCCGGATCAAGACCGCGCAAACGTGCGCCATCCCACTCGATCACGTCGGACAAGAACTGCACGCTGGGAACGCGCTTTAACGCATCGCCCGCCGTCAGTGGTTCAAAGCGTTGGAAATATTCCAGATCGTACGAGAGCTTCGGGGCGGTTTCATCTAAGCGGTTGTTACGGAACACCACGCCGGTCACGATGATTTCTTCGATTGCACTCTTCGGCGCAACATCGGCCTGCGCCATTTGATCTTGTGCGATTTGCTGATTTTCCTGCGCAACTGCCGCAAATGGCAAAAACGACACAAATGTTAAAAGAGCAGCTTTCTTCATCACAACTTCCCCAAAGGGTCCTACCGGCGATTGACGAGCCATGCAGGACTATGTTCAACCGGGGTGGAGTTATGATTTTTCAGCAGGAAGAGACAGTTATGGTTTCGTGCAAACTTTTTTACAAAATTGTTTCAGTTTTGTTGGTGACGAGTGCGCTGGTGGCTTGCGACAGCGAAAAAGTTTCAGATTCTAAACTGATGACTGTCGGCACAGGCACGCCTGTTCCTGCTGCGGGTGAAACGCAAGCTGTCGCCACACAAAATGCAGACGCAGCTGATGACCCAGAGATTTGGGTGGATGCGCGCGACACATCACGCGGTGTGATCTTCGGCACAGATAAGCAAGCCGGGCTTTATTATTATGATCTCAACGGCAAAATTTTGGGCTTTATCCCCGATGGCCGCTTGAACAACGTTGATTTGCGCAACGATTTCCCGACGCCACAAGGTAATCGCGTGCTCATTTTGGCCAGTGATCGTGGCCGCATGGGTGCTGCGTTGTACCTGATGGACCCGGACTCATTAGCCGTGACGCCGTGGACTGTGGTGCCATTGGATTTGAAAGAACCGTATGGTGCGTGCTTAGGCAAACGCGGTGATCAATTTGTTGTGATCGTCAACAGCACCGATGGCAGCGTGCGCCAATTGGCCGTGAGTGCCAATGCAGACGGGTCTGTGAATGCCAAGGAAGAACGCCGCTTCAAGATCCCCACACAAGTCGAAGGCTGCGTGGTCGATGACGCGAAGGGTTTGCTGTACATCGGGGAGGAAGCCAAAGGTGTGTGGCGTTACCCGTTGGACGGTGAAGCAACCGGCACTTTGATTGCCAACGCACCCTCGGACATTTTGAAGCCGGACGTAGAAGGCATGACGCTGTTGCGTGACGGTGCGGCGACGTATCTGATCGTCTCCAGCCAAGGTGACAGTGCGTTTGCCATCTGGCGTGTCGATGGTGATACGCCGGCATACCAAGGCCGCTATTCTGTTGTGCCAGCCAATGGTGTCGATGCTGTGACCGGCACAGATGGCGTTGCTGCTTTAGGTGGCCCGGTTGGCGCATTCCCCGAAGGCATTATCGTGATGCAGGACGACGTAGACATTGAAGGCGAGACGGGCGCGACCACACGGAACCGCCAGAACTTCAAATGGGTCGATTGGCGGGCTGTGAAACAAGCCTTGAAGATGGGCGCGGATACGGCTGCTGCCCCAGCCGCAGAAACCCCGAAAACACCCTAAAAGCACTTAAATAAAGCCATTTCCGACACGCTTGCATATTAGGACTGACGGCGATAGCCTTTTGCCATGACTGGGGAGCAGTGATGGCAAAAGCACCAAACGATGTGATGATTTTCGACGCTGTGCGAAGCCCGCGTGGCAAGGGTCGCGAGGGCGGCGGACTGGCGACCACGTTGCCGGTCGAACTGGTGAAGCAGTTGATTGACGCTTTGGGAAAACGCCAGGGCGCTGATGTAAAGAATGCCGACCACATCATTCTGGGCTGTGTGGGCCAAACCGGCACGCAAGGTGGACACATTGCCCTCGTCTCAAAACTGTACGCAGGCCTGCCGCACAGCACAGCAGCCTGGACGCTGAATAATTTCTGCACATCGGGCTTAAGCGCGGTTACGGCTGCGGTCGACAAAGTCGGGTCCGGCAACGCGGACTTAGTGTTGGCGGGCGGCGTGGAAAGCATGTCGAGCGTGCCGTTCTTGGCCGACAAGGGCACCTACTATTCAGATCCTGCGTTTTCCAAAGCAATGAATTATGTGCCGGTCGCTGTTTCTGCGGATGTCCTGGCGCACCAAGTAAAGATGACGCGGGCTGAATTAGATGGCATTGCCGTTGATAGCCACGCCCGCGCAGGCAAGGCACAGAAAGAGAATCTGGGCCAGCAATCGCTGATTCCCATCACCGACAAAGACGGCACCGTGGTGCTGGCGCGTGATGAATATGTGCGCGGTGACACCACCGTAGACAGCATGGCCAAATTTCCCGCCGCGTTTGCTGACTTGGGCAAAATGTATGGCGGCGTATTGAAAGCCAACGGACTTGAAGGCGTCGAACACTTGCACGCCGTTGTGCACTCGCCCGGCACCGCCGACGGTGCAGGCTTGGCGGCTGTGGGTACACGTGCGGCAGGGGAGCAACACGGTTTCAAACCGCGCGCACGTGTGGTGGCTTATGCGGAAGCCGGTGGTGACCCGGTGTTGTCGCTGACCGCGGGCCGTGCGGCGATGGAAAAGGTTTTGAAGAAAACCGGCAAAACGTTGGCTGACATTGACCTGATCGAATACATGGAAGCCTTTGCCGTGGTGCCTGCCCTGTTCTACCGGGACTATCCTGAGGCGCGCGATAAGGTGAATATCTTCGGTGGACACGTGGCCCGTGGCCACGCTTTGGGCGCAACGGGTGCAATTTTGTTATCGCAGTTGTTGGATGGTCTGGAGCATACCGGCAAACGTACTGGTATGGTGGTGGCGTTCGCCGCATCCGGCATTGGCTCGGCGATGATTGTGGAACGCGAGTAAAGGGGAAGAACCATGGCCATGTTGCTGAAAATTATTCAATTCTATGGGCGCTTCCTTCTCAGCTTTAGCGCCATTGGCTTCTGGTGGCGTCAGTTGTTCTGGCCGCCGTTCAAGCCAGACTTCACGGGCCAAGTGTGGCTGGTGACGGGTGCGTCTGGTGGCTTGGGCAAATCCATCGTGCAGCAAGCTGCCAAAGCAGGTGCGACCGTGCTGGCGGCCGCGCGCAGCGAAACGAAACTGAAAGAACTCATTGCTGATAGTGGTGCAGCTGGCAGCAACATCATTCCTGTTGTGGCCGATTTCGGTTTGCAAAGCTCAACTGCCGCGATGATTGAGAAACTGAATGGTGAGGGTCGCAAAATCGACGTGCTGGTGAACAACGTTGGCATTTTGCTGGATGATCTGGCGATCACCGCCGAGGGCCGCGAAACATCATTCGCCACCAACATCCTCACGCACTTTCAGTTGACCGAAAAAGGCATTGAGACGGGCTTGCTGAAACCCGATGCAACTGTGATCAACATGGCGTCAGGTGGCATGTACAACGCGCCGCTGTTGGTCTCAAAAATGAATGTGACGGACCCCAAGCAATATCGCGGTGTGTTTGCCTACGCTGTGCACAAACGCGGCCAAGCTGAACTGACGAAATACTGGGCCCAGAAGCATCGCGCCATGAAGTTTTACGTGATGCATCCGGGCTGGGCCAAAACCGACGGCGTGAAAACCTCGCTGCCGCGTTTTTACAAAATCCTCAACACCGTGCTGCGCGACGGTTATCAAGGTTCTGAGACTGCGATTTGGCTGGCCGCGACCAAACCCAACTGCGAGCCTGGCTCGTTCTGGCTCGACCGTGAGCCGCGCTCCAGCCATGCGTTCCCCGCCACGCGCATCACCAAGAATGTGCCTGCCGATTTGGTGGCTTACTTAGAAAAAGAACTGGCGTCGAAAGCTTAAAAACCAGACGCAAAAAATAAAAAAGCGGGAGCCCAAAACTCCCGCTTTTTTTGTGCCTGATTTTTTAGTGCGCTTTGCTGACGATAAAGCTGACTGTGGTGGTGGCACTGCCGCCAATATTCAGCGTGGCAAAGCGCTTGGCACCTTCCACCTGATACCCACCTGCTTTGCCGGTCACTTGCTTCGCGCAGTCCAGCAACATGCGCACGCCCGTAGCCCCCACCGGATGGCCTAAGCCGATTAAACCACCCGAGGGATTGATCGGTGTTTTGCCGGTAATCGCAATCGTGCCGTCTTCCACTGCGCGCCAGCTTTGGCCGGGTGCGGTGATGCCGAAGTGATCAATCGCCATGTATTCGGTCGTCGTGAAGCAATCGTGCGTTTCAATGCCGCTCAGTTGGCTGACGTCTTTGATGCCTGCGCGTTTGAACGCATCCAAGATTGTGCCGCGCACGTGCGGGAACACGTATTCCTTATCTTTACTGAATTCGATTTTCTTACCATACGAAATGCTGGCGGTACGATGCCCCCAACCTTCGATGTACGGCAAATCATCCAGCTTCAGTCCGTGCTTCTTGGCGTACTCCGCTGCGCGCTCGGCACTGGCCAACACCACCATGGCGGCGCCATCACTCACCTGCCCGCAATCTTGCTTGCGAATGCGCCCATCAATCACCGGGTTGGCTTGATCGTCTTGCGTGAAGCTTAAGGCATCGAACGTGTAATTGCGCGTCTGTGCATTGGGATTGCGCTTGGCGTTATCAAAGTTGTTTTTCGCAATGCCCATCAAGTGTTCGTGCTTGAGGCCATAGCGCTTATCGTACTCTTCGCCCAACACCGAGAACATATGCGGCCACGGATATTTGACGCCTTGGCATTCGTGCCCGCTGAACATCGCAGGGCCACCGATATTTTCAGCCGCTTTATCGCCCGGCACGTTGCGCATCATCTCAAGGCCCAGCACGGCCGCCATGCCATAGCGACCGGATTCGATTTCGGCAGAGGCGGCCAACAATGCAATGGAACCCGATGCACACGCGGCTTCGTGACGGCCCGCGGGAACGCCTGCGAGTTTCGGGTTCACTTCCGCAAAGAAGCCGCCCATGTGGCCCTGATGGCAAAACAGTTCGGCGGTGAAGTTGCCGACGTGCGCGGTTTCAATTTCGCTGGCGTCAATTTTGGCATCGGCCAAACCGCTGTCGAGGGTTTCGCGGAACATATCGACAATTTCCAAACCTTCGCGCGCCCAGTTGCGCTTAAAGTCGGTTTGGTAGCCGCCCAGAATGTAAACGCGTGAGGCCATGGCCTGATGCTCCTGAAGAACGCGGGGCACAGGATGCCGCCGCCGCTTGCATTATATGATAGCGCGAAGCATACCTATAAATAGTCCGATTATGCAAGCGACATAGGAGGGCGGCTTTTATTGACAGAACCGGTGGAAAATCAACTGGTTGAGTGCATACTGAACGCCAGAAAACGGGGGTAGATAAATGGGACTTTCAGCAAAAAACCTGATCGGCGCATGGTCTTTTGTGGATTGGACAATCACCACTCATGGCCGCGCGACAAAGCCATTCCAGCCCAATCCGTCGGGCTACATTGTGTACGCCGAGAACGGTATTATGTCGGCGGTGATTTCGGCTGGCGCACGCGCTGTATTTTCAAGTGACGATATTCGCAAGCAACCAGACAGCGCCAAAGCCACCGCCTTCGACACCTATTTTCATTACGCTGGAAGGTGGCATGTGAACGGCGACACTGTGGTTCACAGCGTCACGATGGCTCTAAACCCCAACATGATCGGCACACAGCAAATCCGGCATGTGAATCTATCGGGCAACACGCTGATTCTGAGTGCTGACGAAACGCTGGAAGCTGGCAAAGGGACACGACGCCATGAACTGGTGTGGAAACGCGTTTAATCCGCAGCCCACAAGCACCTGTGATTGTTGTGCAATGCACCGCTGCTTGACGGCGTTCGGCCAGACCAATTAGTTTTCTTATGCAAGTTACTCGGGCTGCTGTGTCGCCCGGTATGGAGGGATTTGCCGTGCAAACCAGTTCAAAAGCCGCCATTGCTGAGTACACCGCCAAGGGCTGGTGGTCGGATGAAACGATCACAAAGTTTTTCGATTCTGTGGCGGATGCCGTGCCGACGCGCACAGCGCTGGTAGATGCCCCCAACCGTCCTGACCTTGCCTTTGGCCCACAACGCCGTTTGACATACGCCGAAACACGCACAGCAGTGAACCGCACTGTTGCAGCACTTTATGCCGCTGGCGTGCGCCAGAATGATCGTATTTTGGTGCAGCTTCCTAACATCGCTGAACTACTGCTGGTGTATTTAGCGGCAGCACGCATGGGCGTAATCATCAGCCCCGCACCCATGCAGTATGGCCGCCACGAGTTGCAGCAAATTCTTGCGGTATTACGGCCGAAACTTTTAATTTCGCTGACAAGTTTCAAAAAAGATAACGTCGCCAAAACGCACCACGAGTCATTCCCGGATTTGCAAATCCTGGCTTTTGGCCCTGGGGCCGATAAAAACATCGGCACCATTGATGACACTGTTCCGCATGCGTCGGAACAAGCGGCGGCGGATTACGTGAAAAACCTGACTATCTCGGGCAATGACATCTACACAATCTGTTGGACGTCAGGGACGACCGGCAAACCCAAAGGTGTTCCGCGCAGCCATAACCATTGGATGAATCAAACCAAGGCCGTGCAAGATGCCGTTCATCTGCACGAAGCCGATGTGTTGCTGAACCCCTTCCCGTTTGTGAACATGGCCGCCATCAGCGGCTTTTTGTACGTGTGGCTGTACGCGCGCGGAACGTTGGTGCTGCACCACCCATTTGACATGCAGATTATGCTGAAGCAAATCCAAGACGAGCGCGTCGTTTATACAATTGTGCCGCCTGCTGCCTTGAACATGCTGTTGGCCAAAAAAGAGATTATGGCGGCGTTCAATCTTTCCACCTTGCGCACGATTGCGTCGGGATCTGCGCCATTGTCTCCGGTTATGGTCAAAGGCTTCAAAGATTTGCTGAATATCGACATCGTCAACACCTTTGGCTCGAACGAAGGCGTGTCGCTGGTCAGTTGCGGTGAAGACGTGCCTGACCCCGAACACCGCGCGTTGTATTTCCCGCGCTTTGGCGTTGAGGGGCTGGAATGGCGCAACATGATCTCGGAACGTATTCGCACCAAACTGGTGGACCCGAACACGAATGAAGTCGTAACAGCACGCAACACACCCGGCGAATTGTGGATCAAAGGCCCCAACGTATTCGATGGTTACTTAGATTCGCCTGAAGACAACGCAAAGGTATTTGATGCTGATGGGTATTTCCGGTCCGGCGATCTGTTTGAAATTGTCGGCGATAACGAGCCGCCGCGCTTTTACCGGTTTGTGGGCCGCCACAAAGACCTGATCATTCGCGGCGGCATGAACATTTCGCCCGATGAACTCGACAACCTGCTGGCGCATCACCCGAAGATTCTAGAAAGCGCCGTATTTGGCTTACCTGATGAGATTTTAGGCGAACGCGTATGTGTGGCTGTTGTGCCCAAAGCGGGCCAAACGGTTACGCTAGACGATATCAAAGCCTTCTTGAAAGAACGCGACGTGGCCATTTTCAAATGGCCTGAGAGCATCACAATTCTTGAAGCAATGCCTCGTAATCCGCTAGGTAAAATCCTGCGGACGGAACTGCGGAAAGGCTAAAAGAGAAAGTGGAAACCGCGTTTAAAAACGCGGTTTCACCACGCCTGTTTCGATCAGTTCACGGCTGGCCCAAACCGAGTGCGTGCCGCTGCAAATTTTGTGCGGCAGTTTAATACGGCACACAGGGCCTTCGGCGAACTTCTTCGAGTCAATGATCAAGCACTCAGAGCGGTTCTTGGCTTCGTTGATCGTGAAGGTAATGACATAGCCATCGTCTTCATCCTTCGCATTCACACGCGGCGCAAATGGTGCTTCCGAGGCGAATTCATCAGCCCCCAAATCCACGCTCCAGTTTTCGCCCGTCTTCAGGTCGTGTTTGACCACGCCGTTAAACAAGAACATGCCGGGCATTGATTTCGCACTGTAGCAATAACGGTACGGACGCCCACCGTTGTATTGCTGGTTCATGGTGCCAAATTCGATCGTCATGTCACTTAATCGTTCTTCGCGGGTTTCGCCCGTCTTCATGTTAAAGCGCCAGCGATGCATGCGTGAACGCATCGAGTGCAAATCCAAAAAGCCCATCATGTGCTCGTAACCAGCAGGTGCGGTTTTAATCGGCTTGGGCGTCGGGTCCTCCTGGAAGTAACCATCCAGCACAACCTCATCGCCTTCTTCGAATGCGTTGATCCAGTGCAGCACATACGTCGGAGCCGCATCAAACCAGCGGATTTGATCAGGGCTGCCCCGGCGCGGAATAATGGCAAAGCGCGTGGGCTTATCGCGATAGAAGCGCACGGCGTAGATATTTTTCTTTAACAACTCTGGATCCCAGAACACCGGGCAATCATTCAAGATCACAAAGTTCTCGGTGTAGGCCATATCGTGCGGCAAACGCGGGCCAGGGAGTTCCACCGGAATGTAATGCTGCAATTTGTTGTGACGATCCACCAACCCGTAATGCATGTACGGCGCATTGAGCGAGTAGTTGAAGAACATCATATCGCCAGTTTTTTCATCGACCTTCGGATGGGCCGAAATACCATCCAACGGCACCCAACCTTCCAGGCCAATGGTTTCCAGCGTGTTGGGGTCAAGGCGGTAACCACCGCCGCATTGGTAATACGTGGACAGCACTGTGCCTGCGTGCACCACAACGTCGGTCGATGATGCATCTTTCAAAGCGGGGTGAGTGCATTCACCACGACGTTCACTGATCGACACTGGCTCAATCAAACTACCCCAGAGTGAACGTTTCGCTTCTTGCTCGGCCGCAAAAGCGCGCGTGCGCACCCAGCGATTGCGATAGCTGGCTTTGCCATCTTTCAGGCTGATCATGTGGATCATGCCGTCGCCATCGAACGGATGGAATCGCCCCTTCGGCTGATGCAGTTGGTTTTGGGTATTGCGTAAGTACACGCCATCAATGTCGGTCGGGATTTGGCCTTCCAACACTTCCAAATCTTCCGCATCCACCTCTTCGCCCAGCGGAGTCCACGGGCCAGATTGATACGGCAAGTTGCTGGGCTGAATTGTACGGATGACTTCAGGCTGACGGCTGATTTTCATGACGGCCTCTGGCTCCTCGAAAGGTGTGCGGCCTTCGTCGTTCAGGCGCGCGAGAAACGGCTTCCGGGCTAATAATAGGCACGTAGGTATGATTAAGCAAGTATGTCAGACGGCTGGTTTTTGGCTTAAAAACCCAGCAAACGCTGCATTCGCATGTGCGAATTCATGGCGGTCCGAAGGTTGGCCAATAGGTTGAAGTGCGTGCTGCACCGCAGCAGGAATATTGTCAGCTAAGTTGACCAACGGCCCCTCAACCGTATGACCCCGGCGCACACGACCTGCACCGACAACTAATGTTTGGCCGGTGATGTCGCACGCGGGGCTGACCATCCATGACGCCAAGGGTGCAACTTCATGCGGCTGCATACGCGCGGCCAAGTCCGCCTGAATGTACGCTTCAGTCATGGCTGTTGCCGCATACGGCGCGATGGCATTGATGCGCACACCGGCACTTTCGCCTTCCAATGACAGCGCGCGCATGAGGCCAATGAGCGCTGCTTTAGATGACGAGTAAGCAGCCATGCCTTTGTTGCCATGCAAGCCTGCAGCTGACGTGCTGACCAACGCACGCCCGCCTTTTTGAGACAGGAAGTGCTTCCAAGCCGCATGAATAATGTGAAGCGTGCCAAAGAAATTCACATCGAACACACCGCGAAATTCATCAATCGACATGCGGCCAAATGATTGTGCCTCGGGCACACCGGCATTGGCGATGACACCATCGAGTTGCCCGAACTCTTTCAGGGCCAGGGCTACCATCTCTTCACCTGAGTTGGGTAGCTCCACCGCATGATGCGAGGCGACAGCCTGACCACCACTTTTTTTGATGTCATCCACCACGCTTTGTGCGCTGGAGGGTTGTGATGAATCTTTCCAACGATTGTTCACCACAATGCGCGCGCCATGCTTGGCCAAATCAAGCGCATAGGAACGGCCTAAGCCTTTTCCTGCACCGGTAATGATGATGACTTTATCTTTTAAGCTTGATTGCCAGCTCATGTGTGCGCGCTCCTGGATTCTAAAATCAGGATGGCAAACAAGGTCCGTTTGAGCAAGTAACGAGTGAGGCGCTCAACGTGATTCGCGCTGAAAGCCCTTTAAAGCCTCGGTGTGCGGCGAGGTGACATTGTGATGGTCCACGACTTCGCCGCAGTGATTGCAGGTGATCTTGGGGATCAACTTCGTGCCGCAGCCTTTGTGGCGCACAATCACCGGCGCACCTTTGCCGCCATCAAGCCAGCGGTCGCCCCACGACATCAACGTCATAATCAGCGGGAACAGATCACGCCCTTCTTCCGTCAATTTGTATGACAGGCGCTCGGGCCGTACTTGATAGAGGTGCTTTTTCAAGACACCACCCTCCACCAGCCGATTGAGACGGTCGGTGAGGATGTTAGACGCAATGTTCAATTGCTCTTGGAAATCGGCGAAACGCTTGGCCCCCCGAAACGCAGATGCCACAACGTGCGACGTCCAGCGGTCGCCCAATAATTCCCCAGCACGTTCCAACATTTTGTGCGCAGTCTTTGGCGCTTCTTCCAACTTGGTCGAACGGCGTTGCGCGCGCGGACCTTGCGGCTTATCCAACCCGCTGCCCGGGCCATCGGTCGCATACACATCGCGCGCATCTGTGAATTGGCCACAGCCTGCACATGTAAATTCTGGCGTAAATTCCTTGCCGCAGGTTGCGTGAACCGGGCGCTGCATCGGCGAATTCGGATCAAAGTGCCAACGGCGTTCCCACCTGATCATCATCAGGGCCGTGTCGTGCAGGCCCAAGCCCATTTCCGTTAAGCGATATTCATAACGCGGCGGGCGCTTGGAATAGACCGCACGGCGCATCACGCCCGCATCATCCAACCGGCGTAAGCGGTCTGTCAGCAAGCTTGGCGCAATGCCGGTGACCACTTTGAAATCGTTGAAACGGCGCACGCCCAGAAACGCGCAATTCAGAATCAGCAGCGTTGCGCGGTCGCCCATGATGTTGAGCGCGCGATTGACTGAGTTTGCGGCGACAAGCAGCTCGGCCGGTTTGGTTTTGCTTTCCGTCTTCCGGGCAGCTTTACGGACACGTTTTTTAGCAGTCACTGTGAATACCGATAAGTCACAACTTCAGAGTTTATACCCATACACCCCAGGTACATCCCCCTGGTTAGCCTTTTATTCTCATCCGAAATTAGAGGGTGTTGGCGTAAAGCGCAAACGGCTCTTAAGTCACTTGTATAAACGTATCTATTGCCGTAATTTTGAGCCTCTTGCATCAACTGGCATAGCTGGGGAGCGCCATTCATGCTCGTTCAAATTCTCACACTTTTGGGGCTCAATTTTCTGATCGCACTGGGATGCGTGATTGTGCTGTGGCTGATTTGCTTGCGCACAAAAGACCCAACGCCGATGGATAGCTTCTGGGCCTTTGGTTTACTGCTGATGGCGATTGTCAGTTTCATTGAAGCAGGCGACCCGACACCGCGCCGCATTCTGATGCTAACGATCACCGCATTCTGGGGCATTCGGCTGGGCTCGTACGTTTTATGGCGCTGGAACCACCACGGCGCTGATCCGCGCTACGATGCGATGATGCGCAAAGCGCAAGAACGCAAAGGCTGGGGTTATGCCCAAGCCAGCTTACGCCTGGTGTTCCTCACGCAAGCCCCGATGTTGTGGTTGGTGTCGTTGCCGGTTCAGTTGGGGCAGTTTGCCGCTGAGCCGATTGAACTGGGCACATTGGCTTATATTGGTGCGGGTTTAGCCACCATCGGCTTCTTATTTGAATCCATCGGCGATTATCAGTTGGTGAAATTCAAAGCCGACCCAGCCAACCAAGGTAAGATTATGGATCGTGGGCTGTGGGCATATACGCGCCACCCGAATTATTTCGGAGATGCCTGCGTGTGGTGGGGCTTGTACTTGATCGGCGCAGAAACATTCCCAGGCTTGTTCTCACTGCCCGCCCCTGTGTTCCTGACTTGGACACTGATGGTGTGGAGTGGCGCTGCATTGCTGGAACGCCGCATGACACGCGCAAAGCCGCAATATGCTGAATATGCGGCAAAGACCAGCGCGTTCTTCCCGTGGTTTCCGAAGAAACCCGCCGCTTAGTTTTATAAAGCAGTCTAACGACCCGTTGTGACCCGTTCGCCTTTCAGCGAGCGGGTCATCATTTTTTCCTGAGCTTTCGGATCAAGCTGCAGCTGCGCACGCACTTGCATGGCCATGTAATCCGTATCCAACTCATCAATGCTTTTTTTGATGGCGCGCAAACCCGCTTCAGCAATCGCTGACGGCGGCTCTTTAAAGCCTTCAACGTGGCTGGCCATGCGGGTGTCGACGGAACCAACAACTAAAGCAGAGACCGTGGTGCCTTGCTCAGCCAGTTCAGCACGGATGCAGGTCGACATGGCACGCGCCGCAAACTTCGACGGGCTGTAGCCGCCCATGCCCGGCACGGCAACAATCGCGCCCGCTGACAGGACGTTCGCAATCGCGCTTTCTTTGTGACGGGCAAGAATAGGCGCGAACGCCCGGCACATCGCCAGGGGCGCAAAGTAGTTGAGTTCCATCTCAAGGCGCGCGGCATCCATGTTGGCCGCACCAATCAGGCGCTGCATCATGAAAGCACCAGCGTTATTCACCAGAATGCTGACATCGGTGCATTGTGCAGCCACGCGCTTCACGTGTTCAGGGTTCGTGACATCAAGCTCAATCGGGATGGCTTTGCCGGGCGCTTCGTCGGCTAAGTGTTTGGCATTCGCCAAATCGCGTGTGCCGACATAAACCTTGGCCGCACCCTGCTTAATGAACTCGCGCACGAATGCTTCGCCAATTCCGCGATTGCCGCCGGTGACTAGCGCTACACTGCCTTTGATATCCATGATGCTCGTTCCGATCTAATCAATCACAATGACATCCGCAGGGGGCGGATTTTGATACAACTTTGCCAACGATGCGGCGCGGCGTTGCAACACGATGTTACGGTTCACCGAACCTTTATCTGACATTTCGTGCGCTTCCACTTGCGGCGGCTCTTCCAGAATCAACGCGCGCTGGATGCGTGTGCTCATGCCGGGATGAGCTTTGTTATGAGCCTTCAGGCGCTCTTTGATAAAGGCGCGCATATCGGCATCAGATTTATTTTCTTGCGTCATCAGCCCACGATTGAGCCACACCATCAAAGTTAGGTGCGCCTGTCCCTCAGCGCAGACCACGCATTCCGACACAAATGGTGCCAAGGCTTTAATTAAGTCTGCACGCAGTTCACCCGAACGGACCCAGGTACCTGAGGTGAGTTTAAATTCTTCCGCCAAACGCCCAGCGAACGCTAAACCCTGGTTGATATCGTTCGGATCAATGAACGTGGCGTAGTCACCGGTGATATAAAAGCCGTCTTCATCCAGAATCTCTTTGTTCTTGACCGGCTCATTTAAATAGCCCGGCGTAATGATGGCGCCGCGAATACGCACTTCGTAGCGTGGACCATCGGGCACCAGCTTCACTTCGATACCCGGCATGGGCAAGCCGATACCAACTTTTTCTGTCGGGTAGTAAATCGACAGACAGCCTGATGTTGTTTCCGTCGAGCCATACGCCGAGATCCCGAGAATGCGGTGGCCGGTGTGCTTCACGGCCATCGCTTGAATGCGATCTAACACCGGCTGCGGCAAACCTGCGCCGCCATATAGCATAATCGTCATGTCTTTGAAGAACCGCTTTTGCAATTCTTCATCGGCCTCTAACGCATCGGCCAAAATCGCGTAGCCAATCGGCATGTTGACGTAATAGCGCAGCGAGACTTCGCGCAAATTGCGCAGCGACTCATCGAACATCCCCGGCAACGGTTTGCCATCATCAATGCGGAATGTGCCGCCACAGACCAGCGACATCATCAAACCCGATGCGCCCGAAACGTGACTCCATGGCAACCAATCCAAAATCACGCCATCCCACCCGGCCACATTACCCATTGTTTGGGTGGCTTGCGCAATATTGGCCGCCTTCATGGCGTGTGTTTGAATGACAGCTTTGGGGCGCCCCGTAGAGCCTGACGTCAACATATACGCAGCGACACTTTCCGCCGTGAGCTGCGCGATACGTTTTTCCACCTCATCAGTGACAGGGGTCGCCAGCACGTCAGACCACGCGACCGCTTTCTCGCCCACCAACTCAGGTGTCGCCGTTACAATGACAGCATCGCCGAAATCGACGTTTTTCAAAGCGTTCAAAAATGGCGCGGCATTTTCAGCAAATATGACAGCCGGCTTCACGAGATTCACGACGTGCGTGAGGCGGCCAAATTCCGACTTCGCCAAGCCGTAATTAATACTGACCGGACACAGCGGCACACCAGCCGCCAGTGCGCCAAACTTCATATTGGCGTGCGCAATCGAGTTGCCGGAGAGGAACAAAACTGAGCGATCAGAGGAAATATTGCGATTGATCAGCCACTGTGCCACCGCATCGGCGCGTTGCTTTGTTTGCGCGAACGTCTGCGACACCCAGGCACGGTCAGGACCTTGGCGTTGTTCAATAAAAATCTGATCTTTGAGCGCCTTGGCTTGCGCATCCAAAATGCGCGGCAACACTTGTTCGTGCGGCATTAACGGAATGCGCGATTTTAAAATCAGCGTGCCACCGCCGATATCGCGCATATCGATATCAACGGGCATAAAAGCCGCAGGTCTAAACGGTGCTGCATTTACTTTAGCTGCATCAACTGTGGCGGCATTTGTCATTACATCACCACCGTCACTGCTCGTGCCACCATCGTTCGCCTCGCGCGTCGCTGATCATTGTCGAGTTTTCAGGATTGGAAATATAGGTCTGTTTATGCAAGCATTGCAAGCGGCAGCCAATTTTGTGGCATCGCACAAACTCGGGAGGAGTTGATGACGGAACAAATACAGATGGCCGTTCAGAACAGTCCGCAGCCGTCACATGCGGGAATCAACCGACGCGAGATTCTTGCAACTGGCACGGCAACGTTGGCCGCAGTCGCGATTTCAACATCAACACAGGCAAAAACCATGAAAAGCTCAGAGGTCGCTAAAAATATCATTCTGGCATGGCGCAAATTGGATGTGGAAAAAGTGATGTCATACGTCGCCGACGACATCGTTTGGTACACGCACGCCGGCGGCAAGCCGCCCTTGGTGGGGAAAACAGCCGTTCGCGAATTTGTGACCACCTTAGGCAAAGGCATTAAAGACAACGAATGGCGCGTCTTTGCCATGACCGAACACGGCGACACCGTTTATTGCGAAGGTGTGGATGACTTTAAACTGCTGGATGGCAAGCAAATCACCGTACCCTATTTGGGCATGATGAAAGTGCGAGACGGTTTGGTGACCGAGTGGCGCGACTACTTTGATAGCGCCATCGTCGACAAAATGAAGAAAGGCGAATTCGATTTCGCCAAAGACCCCAGCGCTGCGCTGTGGAAACGCCCGGCGCTGTTCTAACAACGCCAAAATTCAGTCAAAAGAAAACGGCTGAGTGAGAGATCACTCAGCCGTTTTTTAATGTAGTGGTGTCTTAGAATTTTAGGTGCTTAGAACTTCCAGGTCAGATCGACGCCATAGGTGCTCGGCGCACCAAACTGTGACACTTCTTCGCCGAAGAACGAGATGATGTTGGTGCGATACAGCTTGCCGGTAACGTTCTTGGCATAAGCCGCGACTGACCAATTTTTATCTTGTGGTGACAAACCAGCGCGCAGGTCGAGCAAACCATAACCAGGCTCACGTGCGATGTTGTCCGTCGCCCAGAACAGATTGCTTTGATACGTGTAATCTGCACGCAGATTCAAAGCATCTTGCCATGCACCAACGTCAAACGTGAAATCGATACCAGCGCTAACCTGCGTCTTCGGTGTACGCTGCAAACGATTACCCGTGCTGACCAAACGCTGACCCGTTGTAGGGTTGATGGCGCTTTCGATGAAGTCTTTATACTTCGGATCGACATACGAACCTGAAGCATTCAAACGAACGCCTTCGAATACAACGAACTGTGCTTCACCTTCGATACCTTCGATTTTAGCCGAAGCCGCGTTATCCGTCAGGTTACACAAGCAAGCCGCATTGGTTTGCGTGACTTGTAGATTTGAGTAATCCATCCGGAAGATCGACGCATTCAAGCGCAAGCGACGATCCAAGAACGTCGACTTAAAGCCAACTTCGTAGTTGTTCACGACTTCAGGATCGAACGGAATGTTCGCTGCAATCGCGTTGGTTGGGGTGTCATCGAAGCCGCCGCCCTTAAAGCCTTTGGCGTAGCTGGCATAGAAGTACAGATCTTGGCTTGGCGTGTAGGTCAAGATCGCTTGCGGTGTGAACTTCTTCCACTTTTCACCGTAAGCCTGGGTGAATCCCGTTCCAGCACGGAACGTTGCTGCCAACGGCGTCAAAGCAATCGGATCAGCCGGGTTGGTAAAGTCACCCGTGGCGACTGACGTACCTTGTACCACGCCGCCTTTTTTATCTTTGGTGTAACGTCCACCCGCTGTGATTTTCAGTTCATCGGTGATGTCGAAACCAAACTGAGCAAACCCGGCGTAGCTTCTATTCTTGCCGTTGTTGTCCCACACGACTTCACCGCTGAGGGTCGGAAGCGCGCCGAAGCCTTCACCGATGAAGTGGTCGATTTTCTCGATGTTGTCGTGCGCGTAGTACAGACCAGCGATCCAGTCGAAGCGGCTATCTTCGTTGGTCGACGTGAACCGAATTTCTTGGCTGAAGTTACGCACTTTAGCTTTTTCTTGAACCGGCTCAGCAAACAGCAGCGCGCCATTTGAACCATTGCCAGCTGGCTTGGTCGCAGCCGTGAAAGCGACGAATTGAGCAAAACGCGCGGCGTTACGGCCCAGTGCTTCAGGACCAATACCGGTTTGGTCATACAACTGCTTACCATAACCGTAACGATAGCCAGTCAACGAGTTGACCGCGAAACCATCGAATTGACGCTCGAGGTCCAACGTCAGGCCGGTGTTTTGGCGGCGCATGAACTGTTGGGTCGGTGTCGGGTTGCCAGCGTATTGAACGCTTTGCGCCATGTTAACGCGCGGATCTTTCAAGCGGGCATCAAACTGCGTCAGGTAACGGCGCAAATTGCTCCAAGGACGTGTGCAGTTCGTGCGCAAATAGGTTGTTTCGCAGCTTGGGGTCCCCCCTTCCACCGGAACCGTATTGATCCCGTTTGTGGAGTCCTTCGTGTAGTCCGCGATCAAACGACCCGTGAAGTCGCTGCCATCAGGTGTGAACAACAACTGGGTGCGCGCTTGGAACGATTCCAGGTTTTCAACATCACGGTCGTGCAAGATGTCATGCGCATAACCGTCGTGATCACGCATTTGGAACGAGAATCGACCTGCGATGTCGTCGGTCAACGCGCCCGTAACGTAACCTGACGAGAAGCGGGCATCATAGTTACCGTAACCAACGGTCACTTTGCCCGATTCATCAAAGCTCGGCTTCGCGGTGATGATACTGAGCGCACCACCGACGACGTTTTTACCCAACAACACGCCTTGCGGACCGCGGATCACTTCGATGCGTTCAAGATCGTAGAAGTCGTAGCTGATATCACCCGTGCGCGCGATGAACACACCGTCCAAGAACGTACCGACCGAGGCGTCGGCTGACGGCGCGTCAAGGCGGGTGTTGGTGATACCGCGAATGTTCAATTCAGCATCCAGCGGCGTCAGAGCTGTCATTGAGAACGCCGGAACGCTGTTGGCCAAATCTTGCGCGTTGAAGATCTTGTTCTCGGCCAGCGTTTCGCCTGAATAAGCAGTGATGGCGATTGGCGTTGTTTGCAGATCCGTCTCACGACGCTGGGCCGTTACGACGATTTCTTCCAGAACTTGCGCTTGCGCGATTTCTGCCACACCAGCGGTCATTGCTGTGGTGCTCAACATTACCGCCATTAAGCGGCGGCGCGCTGTCGTGAAAGTTTTAGTTTGCAACTTCATCGAATTCCCCTCCCCGGGACCGTTAGTACTTTGGATAGCGCCCAAGATGCGGCGCCAGTAAGTTTGTTTGTCGGCATGACCACGATTGATCATAAGACCGCGTCTCGTTGTCTCAATTGACGGAGAACACCTCCGTGAAAACAGTGTGGTGAGTGGCGATCAGTGGGAAGCCTTGAACGCGCGCGAGATGTGCCGCGCAATAGCCATTCGATGGAATGGATGTTCCAGCCTGCCCCTGCATTTCCCCTCCCCAGAGGAACTTGCCCGATGCTTCGGCGTGACGCCGAGACATACTCAGGAAGTCACTTTTATAATAAGACTTTTATAATAGGACTCAGTGTTTTGAGCCGTCAAGCCTTTGAGGTCCCTACCAGAACTGGCGAGAAGCATAGCACACCCCGCCCAACGGCATCTACGAGAACGCATATCGCTAAAAGTTTACTGCCAGAGCTTTCAAGCCGAGCCCACGTTTAGTCCCATTATTATTGGATTATTTTGCACTGCAAAAAACCGCCAAGGCGCAGCAGCATTACGTCTATCAAAGACAACGCCCTTCAAATTCGCACCTGCACAATGACTCGCGCGACAAAGTCCCCGGTCCGTTAGATTTACAAAATTGCGCCCTTGTGAGGCGCAAACACCCCCGCTTAGTATCAGTATGCAAGCTTATAAATTCCCGCTGCGTGTGTCGCCTGCGCCACACTTTCGGGGCTTAAATGACAAGGAGTTTACGGATGAAAAGCCGCTTACTTAACGGCAAGGTTTCTTACATCGCGGCGATGTTCGCGTTTATCGTTTTAGCAACCGGAGGACAGCCCGTGCAGGCCCAGGATAAAGCCAAAGATTCGCCGACCAAAGTTGCCCAAGACATGGTGCAAGCGTGGAACGAACTGAACGTCGATAAGATCGTCGATACGTTTGCGGAAGATGGCGTTCTACACAGCGTCATGGTTGCGCCCATTAAAGGCCGCAAGGCTTTGCGTGACCATTTAGGCCCGTTTTTACAAGGTGCGACACGGCTTGAATTGAAATTGAAGAACGTTGCCGTTGTTGGGAACACCGTGTTTCTGGAGCGCGTTGACGACTTTGATTACAAAGGCCGCCATGGCGCAGTGCCAGTCGTCGGTGTGCTCGATATCAAGAACGGTAAAGTTCAGGAATGGCGCGAGTACTATGACCGCGCATCACTGCTGAAAGAAATGGGCTTGGACACAGCCGCCCCCGAGAAACACT
This sequence comes from Rhodospirillaceae bacterium, assembly GCA_965229355.1. GTDB lineage: Bacteria > Pseudomonadota > Alphaproteobacteria > Rhodospirillales > Rhodospirillaceae. Next base: position 416,543 of record OZ245869.1, read on the forward strand.
AAAAGCACACCACTCAAAACAAAGCGCGGTTCTGGAACGCTGGAACCGCGCTTTATCTTTTTCAGTTAGAATTTTAGGTACGACAAATCGCCTGGGCCTTTTTGGCCCATGATCAATTTGGGATCGTTCGGATTAAATAAGCCTAAGCACCAAGTTTCGTTTGATGGCTCATCGCGGTTCCAGTCAAACGCCATTTTACGGTGCATAATTTTCCACTCGCCATTGCGATTCTCGAACCGATCACAGATACGACCACCGGTGAGGGTGTCGTATTGCTTTCCATCTTTTTCAAACCGCGCGAACGTGAGGAGATAGCTTTCAACGTAAGCTTTCTCGCCTTCCAGGCTGATATGGATATTGCAGATATAATGCGCCAGCGTGCCCATTTTCATAATGCGCGGCACGGCTGCATCAATGTAGGCATCCGCCGGACCAGCATAGGTGCTGCCATGCTCTTCAATCGCGCCAGGGTGATAGCAAGATTTTAAAAGCGCTGCGTCACCACGGTCAACACCACGGCCATAACGCATCATCACATCGCGGATTTCTTCTTTGGCGAGCAGTTCATCCAAACGTTGCTGTGTGCTTTTCATTTTTAGATGCTCCCCGAACTATTCACCAACAGCGAGATGGCGCCGGTACACCGGCGGCAACGCATATTCATAAAGGCCTGGCTTCGCAGCCACGACATGCGGAATGGTGTTCACCACCGTTCCCGCAACGCCGTATTGGGCGGCGCGTGTTTTCACCGACGTGTCCGTGGATTCAATTAAATCCATTTTGATCTCGATGCCGGGCTTGCCAAGCAATTCGATATGCCAGTGATTGTAATTTTCAAAGCCCGGCACTTCGGGCCCCATAATCCAATTTACTGAGTGCGATAAGATGCGCTTGCCATCTTTCACGCCATGGAACCGCCAGCTTGTGGCGGCCACTGTTCCTTTGGCGATAACACCGGCACGCGCTGTGATGTCGTGCGGCGCTAAGACAACCTGATGATCTGGTTCGATGCTGTCTAAGTTCAAATCCAAGCGCTCGGCCAAGGCACCAACGGTTTGGCGATACATATCGTTGAACATCAGAGCAAACGGCCCAGCCTTAAGATCAAGCTTTTCAGGGGCCGAGCCCATGCCCATCACGCCAAACACGTAATTGGCATTGGGCATCTCGATGCAATCGTAAACTTCACGGCAGTTCAGGCCGTCAAACTCAACGCATAAACCTGACACAACAGCCGCAATGCGTTCAGCGATGAAGCCTGGGTTAATGCCTGTGCCACACAACGTTGCACCGCCCTTCTTGCAGCTTTCTTCAAACTTGGCGGCATGTGCAGCGCCCAAGCTGGCAGGGTGGAAATAGTTGTTGATGGAAATGACGTTTTTTCCAGACTCGAGCAAACGGCGCACATCGTCGTCGTGCGCTGAGTACGGCATTTGCAACAACGGGCAATGCAGCACCACGTCTGCATCAAGCTTCAAGATGTCCTCTATATTCCGCGTGGCCTTCACGCCCGTGGATGGACGCCGCGCAATCTCACCGGCATCTACACCTTCTTTGGCAGCGCTATAAACGTACAGACCGACGAGTTCTAAATCAGGGTGATCGATGACCGCGCGCAAGCATGTCTTGCCCATCGCACCCGTGGCCCACTGAACAACTTTGATTGGCACGGAAACGTCCTTTAGCGAGATTGTGCGGCAGCACGCTCGTGGGCATCGCCCATTTCAAAGTAGTCGCGCATTTTGGCAATCTTGCCGTCGCGAATTTCAACGATGCCCATGTAAGGGTGTGAGACCTTCTCGCCGCTGGATTTGATCACGTATTCTTCCAGCCCTTCGACCAGCAGCAAATTGCCATTCTCAGCATGGCGATCAACGCGCCACACATTGTCGCTGGTGGTCTCCCAGTACTTTACCAAGAATTTTTCAATCCACTCGATGCCAACAAGCATGCGGGCATTGATGTGATACTTGTATTCAACGTCTGGCGTGAAACAGGCCAGGAAACCTGCTTTGTCACGTTTTTCAGCAGCGGCCATGAGACGATTGAGAATATCAATGTTTGCCATGAGACTGCCCCTTTAAGCCGCTGACGTTTTTTGAGCAGCATCTTGCGGCGGGCGCAGATTGGCAGGCTCGTAATAATCGCGCATTTTGGCAAGCTTGCCGTCTTTGAACTCGCACGCCTGCATAAAGGGCTGCGGAATAATGCGGTCATGCGTCTTATCGTAGAGCTCTTCGTAACCCTCGATCAGCATAAGGTCACCCGCTTCGGCGTAATTCACAATGCGCCAAGCGCGCTGTTCATAGGCCTTGGTATAGTTGCCGATGAATTTGCGCATCTTTTCCTTGCCCACTAACGGCTTGGTATCGATATGCCAGTAGTATTCAAAGTCATCAGTCAGCAGGGCCAAGAACGCTTCCGTGTCGCGACTTGTCGACGCGGCGATGATTTTTTTCATGACATCCAGATTGGCGCTCATGCGAACCTCCCATGGCAATTTCTAAAACGCTAAAACGCCCCAGTTAGTCTGTCAATGCAAGTGTGTATGGCTCGCCTAAAATCCCCGGAATTAAAGGTGAAATGAAATATTTTGCAGCGCACGCAAAGATTACAGCGATCACCACCAGGGCAAGCAAAAACGCAGTTGTGTAGATATTCCAAAAATATGGCTGTTTTGCTGAGTTTTCTGCGGCTCATACGCGGACGGGGCGCACCTGGTCATAAGTTCTGCTTTGCAAGTGACTAAAAGTTTTCCTAAGCTTGTCACAAATGTACTGCCGTTTTCATGGGGTGGATTCAAATGCCGACCGTTCAAGAGATCAAAAGCAAAATGCGTATTCCGGCGATTGCCGCGCCGATGTTTTTGGTGTCTGGCCCTGAACTGATGCTGTCTGCCAACAAGGCTGGCATTATTGGCTCATTCCCCGCCAACAATGCGCGCAGCATCGACGTCTTGGAAGAATGGTTCGACAAGATCAGTCGGACGGTCACACCCGATTCTCCGCCGTGGGCTGTGAACATCATGGTGCACAAAACCTACACGCGCATGCAGGAAGAGCTGGACCTGGTTGTAAAGTACCGCGTACCGATTGTTATTACCGCGCTGGGCAGCCCCAAAGCCGTTGTTGATCAAGTGCACAGCTATGGCGGCTTGGTACTGGCTGATGTGAACTCGGTCACCTTTGCGCAAAAAGCCGCAGCTGTGGGCGTTGATGGCTTGGTGCTGGTGGCGGCGGGCGCTGGCGGTCACACCGGCATGATCTCGGGCTTTGCGTTTGCACCTGCGGTGCGTGAATTTTTTAACGGCATCATCGTTCTGGGTGGCGCGATTGGCACAGGCCAAGCGGTGCGCGCCGCAGAACTGTTAGGCGCTGACTTTGCATATTTGGGCACGCGCTTCATCGCCAGCACCGAAAGCATGGCGCCGCAAGCTTACAAAGAAATGCTGATTTCCTCGAAGGCAGAAGACATCATTCTCTCCGCTTCAATGACAGGCGTGCCCGCAAACTGGCTGCGCGCAAGCTTGGTGGCGGCAGGTTTTGACCCCAATGCCATGCCGGAAAAGAAAGCGATGGATTTGGGGCGCCCGGAAGACTCAGGCCCGAAGCGCTGGAAGGAAGTATGGTCAGCGGGACAAGGTGTGGGCTCGGTCCATGGCATTGAATCCGTTCAAGCCATCGTTGATCGCTTGGTTGCGGAATATAAATCCGTCTGCTGAATAATTTAACGGCGCGTCGTTTTGCGCACTTGGCCCGCCCTTACTGTTTCAGGCGTCAGCACGTCTTTGCAATGGCCGCAGACCACAGCTGCACCCAGTCTGTGTTTGCATGGGCGATGCCGCACATAAATGGGTGCGCCCTTGGCCTCGCTGAGCCATTTATCACCCCAGAACATGAGACTGAGAGAGTGCGGATACGTATCCATGCCTTTTTTGGTCAGCCAGTATTCGTAGCGGGGTGGCGCTAATTCGTACAAACGCCGCTCGAGCATGCCGTTGGCTTCCAGCACCTTTAATCGGTCGGCTAAAATATTTGTGGCAATGCCAAGGTACGACTGAATGTCATCAAAACGATGCAAACCAAAATACTGCGCGGAAATTACCAATCCCGTCCATCTGTCTCCCGTCAAATCAATCACATGGGGTTGGTGATCAGCTTCAGACAGCTTTGAGCGACGATGAACCCGCTGCAGTGAAACACGCTCTGTTCCCGCTCCAGGCCCTTCCGCATATGTGCACTGGCGCATCACTACTTTATCTTTGCAGTGCGTGCAGACCATCTCTGGGATCATGGGTTTACCGCAGCCTGCGTGAACAATAGTGGTTGGCATTCCGGGGTTCAGCACGCCCCATCGCAATCCCCAGGCCCAAGCCATCAGTACAGAATCGAACAAGCCGCGCCCGCGCGGCGTGAGATGATAGTCCTGACGCGCCATGCCTTCGCGTAACGAGCGTCTTTCCAGAATACCGTTCTTGACCAGAAACTTCAGACGTTGCGCTAACGTGCTGCGGGCCATTCCACAGCGGGTCGAGAACTCATTGAATTGTGTGGCACCTAAAAATGCTTCGCGAATAATAAGTTGGCTCCAGCGGTCACCCAATGCATTGAGTGCGCGGTTAACCGAACTTTTGGGAAGCGCTTTAGCTTGCATTCGTTTTCAATTTATCGCGTTTCAACACAATTCCAGCGACCTCACGGTCCCATGTGGCAGATGTGACTCCTTGGGCGCGCAACTCTGTCTTCTGAATCTTATTTGTCGGCGTCTTGGGAAGTTCGGGCTCGATACGCACATAACGCGGCACCATATAGTGGGCCATGCGCGGAATGAGGAACTCGATCAAGGCGCGCGGATCGACTGTTTGATCAGACTTGGGCGCAATCGTGATCATCACTTCTTCTTCACCATTCGCACAGGGCACACCATAAGCCGCCACTTCACGCACAGCAGGATAAGCGGCCACATCAGCTTCAACTTCAAGTGAAGATATATTTTCACCGCGACGGCGAATGGCGTCTTTCTTGCGGTCGACAAAGAAGAAATCGCCATCGTCATTGCGATACATGAGGTCGCCTGTGTGGAACCACCCATTGCGCCACGCAGCCGCTGTAGCTTCAGGGTTACCATAATATCCGGTCATCTGGTCCCACGGGCGATCACTGCGGACGATGAACTCGCCAATCGTCCCGTGTGGCACTTCGATATCATTGTTATCGACAATACGGCACTGCACGCCGGATCTGGGGCGGCCACAACTGCGCGCTACTTTCACATTCACATCTGTAATCAACGGGCACGACAATTCCGTCATGTTAAAGCCCGAGACATAATCAAAGCCGTAGCGTTGTCCGAGCGCAATGGTTTCATCGTTCACCGGCGCCAATGTGCAAATACGCAAAGGGTTATCGGCATCCGACGGATGGGGCTCATTCTTCGATAAGAATGTCGTCATCGCGCCAATCAGGCCGCTAATGGTGGTCGATTCGGTAATGCGGATTTGATTCCAGAAGTCTTTCGTATTGAACACATCAAACAAGGCAATGGACCCGCCAGACGCAGCCGCCGCCATGAAGCTTGATGTTCCGCCGACGTGATAGATCGGCAGGTTGATCAAAATACGATCATCGGGGCGCATATAGCCGTAGGAAATTTGGCCCGTGGTCCACTGATGCAAATACGTGGCAGGCACAGCCTTTGATGGGCCGGTTGTGCCCGAGGTGAAAATAATCACCATCGTGTCCCAAATTTGCGGCTGATAGCTGAGATCAACCGCATTCGCATCGCCGTCCAACACAGCGCGTGTTTCAATCGGGAGAGCGCTTTTCACGTCGCCAATCTCGCCAGCGTCCACGATCACGTTTTTAAGATCACCGCGATCAACAATATCCAAGCGTTCAACCAGAGCCGGGTGGGAAATGATCAGCTTGGCTTTGGACGTTTTAATCACGTGCTCAAGCAGGCGGCCTTTATAACTCAGGTTGATCGGCACCAACGCCGCGCCCAGATAATTTGCACCGAGCCATGCCCGCACAAGCGTTGGGCCATTGGGCAACCACGCCAAAACGGTGTCGCTTGGCTGCACGCCGCGCTTTTGCAGCGCCGCGGCTGTGCGCAACCCAATCTCACGCGTTTGCGCCCAGGTCCACACCGTGCCGTCTTCAAAGCGAATGAAGGGTTTATCAGGGCTCGCTGCGGCCCACTTATCGACCAAGCACGGCAATACGCAGTTCTCACGCGCAGGTGTGGCAGGGTTAAACCACGGCGGACGCACACTCATCAGTAAGCTCCTGTTTCGCGCTGGTCGCAGCGAAGCGATATTGCTAGCATTTCTGTATCAATGAACGACTGTACAACGGGGTACCGCATGGCGCCGCTCTCACAACTTATAAATCGTGTTGGCGAAAGCTTGCCGCCCAGCGACTGGCTGACCATTACGCAGGACATGATCAACGACTTCGCGCGCATTACCGGTGATGACCAATGGATTCATGTGGATGTTGAGCGGTGTCACAAAGAATCTCCGTACGGCGTGCCGGTGGCTCACGGTTTGTTTGTTTTATCCCTCGTTCCCAAGATGATCGCACAAGGACCAAAGTGGGCTGACTTCTCCAGCGGCGTAAACTATGGCTGCGATCAGGTACGCTACCCCTCACCCACACGCGTGAATTCTCGTATTCGCATGCACCAAACGTTGAAAGCTGCTGACACATTCAAAAATGGTGCTGTTAAAGTAACCTTCGCCGTCACAGTGGAAATTGAAGGCGAAACAAAACCAGCCTGCTACACCGAGATGATCGCTGTACTATTCCCTTAAGCTTTTTCAATCCGCCCAATTTCCATTTTCGCAACCGACTCGATATGGACTTCATCAGGGCCATCAGCCAAACGCAGCATGCGGGCGTTTGCATAGGCCGCGGCTAAGAAGAAGTCTTGGCTGACGCCGCCGCCGCCATGCACCTGCATGGCGCGATCAATCACAGCGCACGCCATACGGGGCGCGACCACCTTGATCATGGCAATGGCTTTGCGGGCTACTTTATTACCGTGCAAATCCATCTGTTCAGCGGCATCCAACACCAGTAAACGCGCCTGATCGATCTCCATCCGTGAGATTGCAATCTGATCACGCACAACACCCTGCTCGGCAATTTTGCGACCAAAAGCAGTGCGCGATTTCGCGCGTGCAATCATGGCTTCCAACGCACGCTCGGCGGAGCCAATGAGGCGCATGCAATGGTGAATACGGCCCGGCCCCAAACGGCCTTGGGCAATTTCAAAGCCCTTGCCTTCGCCCAGAATAATATTTTCAGCAGGCACGCGCACATTTTCGAACACAATTTCAGCGTGGCCGTGCGGCGCATCGTCATAGCCAATGACGGACAACGGCCGCACGATTTTCACGCCCGGCGTGTCCATCGGCACCAAAATCATTGACTGCTGTTCATGCTTCGCTGCATTCGGATCGGTTTTGCCCATCAGAATAATAATCTTGCAGCGCGGGTCCATCGCGCCCGAACTCCACCACTTACGGCCATTAATGACGTACGATGAATTGCCGTCGCGCTTAATGTCGCAGGAAATATTGGTGGCATCAGAGGACGCAACCGCAGGCTCGGTCATCGCAAAGCACGAGCGGATTTTTCCATCCAACAATGGCGTCAGCCACTTTGCTTTTTGCTCTGCTGTGCCGTAACGCTCGAGCAACTCCATGTTTCCCGTATCAGGCGCAGCACAATTGAAAAACTCTGGCGCAATCAGTGAACGCCCCATCACTTCGCACAAAGGCGCATAGTCTAAGTTTGACAAACCATCGCCATGCCCCGGCAAAAAAAGGTTCCACAAACCAGCAGCACGGGCTTTGGCTTTCAGGTCTTCAACAATCGGCGGAATTTGCCAGCGATCAGCCAAGCCATGAAGTTGCTCAGCATGGGTTTTCTCAGCCGGGTAAACATGCTCATCCATAAAAACGAGCAGTTGTTTGCGCAATTCTTGCGCACGCGGTGAAAGAGCATACCCCATTGTGTCGTCTCCTGGTTCTTACGTGCTTTGGCTGCTGGCAATTGACCAACCCACAGCAGCGGATTGTTTAGCGACAGCACCATATAATTTTGCTTTTAAATCGCTGGCATTGCCTTGCAGGCTTCGCGCATACACGCCTTGCGTGATCGATGCCAAACGGAAATACGAGAAGGCCAAGTAAAATGCCCAATCGGGGATACCATCGCGCCCCGCCGTACGGCAGTAAATGGCAACCAACTCATCCTCGCTGGGAATGCCCAACGCTTCCAGATCAACGCCAGCCAAGCCTGCGAAAACTGGATCATCAGGCGGCATGCGGTACGCCATGCATGCATAAGCCAAATCTGCGAGTGGATGACCAATGGTGGCCAGTTCCCAATCGACAATCGCAATCACTTTTGGCGCCACCGGATCAATCAGCAAATTCCCAAGGCGGTAATCGCCGTGCGCGACAGCCGCTTCGTTGGAGTTCGGAATATGGCTGGGCAACCAAGCCATTAATTGATCCATGGCCGGGATGTCTTCGGTTTTTGTCGCGATATATTGCTTCGTCCAACGCTCAACTTGGCGCGTAAGATAGCCATCGGGGCGACCAAATGTTTCCAACCCACAGCCACGCCAATCAATACAGTGCAACGTGGCTAACGTTTCCGCCATCGACGTGTACACACCGCGACGTTGATCGGGCGTCGTATCGGGCATACCCGGGGCCGTGAACACGCGGTTCTCGACAAACGCCATAACGTAGAAGGCCGTGCCAATAATGCTGGCATCTTCACACAGCACTAAAGGCTCGGGCACTGGCACGCCCGTTCCGTACAATGCTTTTAAAACTGCAAACTCGCGTTCAACCTGATGCGCACTGGGCAACAGTTTGCCAGGCGGCTTCTTTCGCAACACATATTTGCGCTTTGATGTTGTGATTAAGAACGTCGGATTACTTTGGCCGCCTTGGAATTGGCGGATCGACGCTGGCCCCATAAAGCCCGGCAAGGTTTGCGATAAATAGACCGCCAGCGCCGCTTCATCAAAGCGGTGTGCTGGCAAAATCTCGATCGGCTGCGCAATCGCGCTGCTCGTCATGTCAAACCATCCTCCCCCAACCCAACCCCTGAAAGCATGACTCAGTAGTCGGTTGCATAGATGAACCTAGTCCGGCGGTGAAAGCGTGGTCAAGCCCCGCAACGCCGCAGAAAAGGCCATAAATCCGATGGCTAATGGAACGGAACATATTTGAACGCGTGCCGTTCCATACCCAGCGCCATAGAGGTTATGGAGAATGTCATGTTGCGTGGCGACAAATCAGGTGCTGGACGTGGCAGCCATAAAGGCGGCGGTAAAGGCAATAGCCCCAAAATTAATGCGCAAGCACGGCCCACGCCACGCCGCCCTGCACCCCCGCGCAAAAAAGCGCAAGTTCAACGGCAAAGCAGCAGCACCCGTCATTAAAAAAGGAAAACGATGCGGACTAGCTTGCGGCTGCGTGATGGGCAGCTTGCGAGCAGTGATGGCAACAAAAGATGCGACCACCTTTCTCGACGCCATGACCGATGATCTTGCACGAGCAATGGGCGCATGACGGCGCTATGGCTGTGATTGCGCATTCAAAACAGTCGAAGACATGCTTCTTTCCGTTTAACGAAATTTCGAGCGGCTTGGAATAGTCATTCCCACATTGTTCGCACTTGGCCACAGCCGCCTCCTAAAAAAATATTCTATGGATTCTCGTCGCTGTAGGGACGGCCTTTACGTTCAGCGGGCTGGCCAGGCCGTGACGAATAAAGGGCAATAGCGCCTTCCAGTGCGGCAAGTTCAGGATTTTTCTCAGCCTTCTCACCGCGCTTGCGCAATTCGGCAGCGCGGCGCATGGCATTGGCGTAGTCATCAGAGGTCATTAAAAGAGGTGATCTACTAAAGTTCATCTCTTGCTCCATCAAACTCGCTTGGCCATGCGCCGTAATACCGCAAGGTGTTTAGGTGCTAAATCGTCGGGTCAACGATGATTTGGTTCTTCACTGTTGTAACGCCCTTCACACTATGGGCAACACGTTCAGCTTCAGCTTTTTCCAAAGCTGTCTTCACTTTGCCGCTCAGGGTGACATTGTTGTCTTGCGTGTCGACTTCGATTTGGAAAGCGCTGAGGGTCTTGTTCTTCACCATCTCTGCTTTGATCTTCGTCGTCACAGCCGCTTCTTCAACAGCGGACGGGCGGCTCTTATCCATTGTTTCGTTTGCCATTACAAACGTCGGGACAAGGGCCAGCGAGGCTACGATAGCCAGGGGTTTCAAGAATTTAGACATGGGTCATCTCCGTTCTTCGTGTTCAGGAGGCAGATTTCAACCGCCCCTCTGTAAACGGGATGTCGCACCTATTGTTCCCTATCGAGGGTTATTCAAGCGGTACGAGATAAAATCCATCAGATGCGATGGACTTTGGTTCCGGACTGTCACGCAAGCGTGATGAATAACGAAACAAAGCATATGACGGGGCCGTGGACGACTTGTTCAAGCCCTACGCACCCCGCACACACCAATGGCAAACTTACGCGCGAGGTTCCATCAGGACGTGAGCGTTCTCGCTCGGGGACTCTTCAGCGAAACCACATTCGCTGCCCCCTTCCTCGGCACTTGTTTTACCATCACGACCCCCTTCGGAGGCCCCCCCATCAAACGACGTGAGATAAATTTGAGCTAACGTGTCGCCCAGTTCGGCTGCGGCGCGCAGCTGCATGTATGTTTCTTTCTCAGCATACAACGCGCTTTTAGACTGCAAGTAGCAGGCGACCTCTGCGTCAAAATCTGGCGCTTCAGCTTCGACCGCAAGTTTGTGCCAGAAATCAGCGGCGTCTTGATCTTTCTTCACGCGCAAAACTGATTCGCTGAATGGATTGCCGAAAGCGCCTGTGAAAAGCGGCAACAACCGCCCTTCTTCGTAGACATCGGCTAACGCATTTAGTGCTGGCTGATAGCCAAGCTTTGCTGATTGCAGCAAAGCGGAAATCGCGCGGCCTAAATCTTCATCCTGCGTAAAAATGTATTCGCGGAATTTCTCTTGGCCCCTATCCTCAGAGCTTGTCGCTTCAGATGAGCCGAGATCTGTTGCACCAAGAGGAGTTGCATTGGCTGGAGCAATCACAGACAACAACAAAGCGCCATAAATCATGGCGATGCGCATGGCTTGCATCGGTTATTCCCAAGTTTTTTCGTCCCGCGCAAAGCATAACAAAAGCGCCATCAAAAAGGGAAATAAGGCAGCAAGACAATGCGCCAACCGCGCAAAGCCAAAACATTGATACTTAAAATAAATTCGAGCTCCGCCACAATCCAATCTACGCAAGCTATGGGAAACTTTAAATCGCTAGCGATGAAGCGCCTAAAATAACGCCTATTTAAGCGCGCTTAAATTGAGCGCCGCCTTTGTGATGGACGCAATCATCTGTTTTGCTGCAGATGAACGTGCGGTATCGCGCCGCGCAAATATTCCGACATCTGTTGTGATCTCAACTTTCGACGAAGCGATTGTTTTCAACTCGCCTCGCTGCACATCCTTCGCCACGCAATCGATGGGCAGAAGCGAAGCTGCATCTGTGGATTTCGTTATCGAGACCATTAGTGACAGCGAATTCGTTTTGATAAATTCTGGTAGCGGTGAAATACCTGCGGACTGCAACAGAAGCCCGATACGATTTACTGTGGGATCGTGATCATAAATAACCCAACGCTCTTGCGCCAAATCAACAATGGTCGGCGTGCGCTTTTTTTGGAAGACCGGATGCCCACCACGCACCACCAATTTATACTTCTGCTTAAATAAGCCGTCGAACTTCAGTGCTTGATCGTGTGCGAACGCTTCGTTGTAGCCGCAGAAGGCCAGATCAATTTCATTAATGACGAGCATGCGCGCCAAGTCGCCACTTTGGCCCTCGACAACTTTCAGCGCCACATCCGGGATTTTTGAGATAAAATGATTGAGCGCGAGCGGAAAAATATGGGTGCCGACATAAGGTGCCACGCCAACAACCAGCTTCGTATTTTTCACAGTCTTCAAAGTGGCGATATCATCGCGGATGCGCGTGGTTTCATTCACAATTAGTTGCGCACGCGGCACAAGCATAGTGCCAAACGATGTCAACTTTACGCCACGCGCGCCACGAATAAATACATCTTCGCCCAACAAGGCTTCCAGGCTTTTAATGCTTTGAGTCAGCGCTGGTTGTGTGACGTTGAGGTGCTTGGCGGCTTTACCAAAACTTCCCAGTTCAGCGGATACCAGAAATCGCTTCAGTTGAACCAAATCCATGGCATCCCCAAGTGGCGTAATGTCGGCGGCGATAAGAAGGCGTTATAGGAGGTAACGAGCGGTTATTATGCAAATCCTTAGGCGACCATTACCATGCCTTAAGCCCAACCCTTAAATCCGCAGATCATATGACAATTTATTGCTTATACCATGCCACGAGCGGCGTATCTCATATATTGCCGTTGCAATTCAAAGCTGATGCGGGACCGCGGTATGCGTTCAAGGCCGATGCCAATGCAATGTTATCGGACACAACGGTACCCCGCGAAACGGACTGGCATTGCACGCCGGTTTTGGGCATGTCGACGATATTGCGTGGCTTTTTGGACATCGAAGCCAACAAGACCGCACCCGAACGGGTGAGATTAGTGGCGGGAGACGTTTTGATTGTTCTCGACCACAACAGCGGCCCGAACGTCGAGGGGCACAAGGGGCACAGCCATGGCCCAGATGGAGTCGGCGTGCTGATGATGAAATTGAATGCCGAAGATATTCCAGCCCTGGCGGCCAGCTTTAACAACTGGCCGCAGGACTTAATGATTTAATTGCTACGAGCCGCTATCGCGCGCCGCAGCGCTTTTCCGCAAAAGCGGGATCAGTTCACGCCCAAATTCAGCGGCATCAGGGATGGGATTGTAGCCCCGGATCAGGAAACGGTGGATGCCAAGGTCGTAATAATCCATCAGTGCATCGGCAACCTGTTCGGGCGTGCCAACAAGTGTCGACACGTTTCCTTGTTGCGCATTTGTAGCTTTGGTCACTGCCGTCCAGAAACACTTATCAACCCGGTCGCCGCCTTGCGCATTTTGCAATACGCGTTGGAAAGTAACAGCCACCGGCGCTTTTTCACCAAAGGCGTTGGGGGTTTTCTCTTTTTCGGCGCGTTCACGCTTTTTGCGTTCTGTGTTTTCGATAATGCGCTCAAGCACGCCATCAGCTTTCTTCCAGGCTTCCTCTTCGGTTGAGCCCAGAATCAAAACAATTGTCATCAGCATATCGACGTTACGTCCGGCGGTTTTGGCACCAGCGCGTACCTTCTCTACCATCTCACGCGCGCCAGCCATCGTGTCGCCCGTCAACGCATAAATGTCGGCGACTTCCGTGCCAACAGTAACGGCGGTCTCGGACGATCCACCCCAGAATACAGGCATGGAATGGCCATTAAACGGCTTCACCTCAGCTAGCGACTTTTCGAATTTATAGTATTTGCCATCGTGCGTAATGGGCGACGTCGCCTTCCATGTGTCGCGCATAATGTTCACGTACTCACGGCAGCGGATGTAGCGCTCTTCTTTGGTCAGATAGTCGCCGTCCGCGCGCAACTCGGCATCGTTTGCGCCCGCGATGATGTGAACCGAAGCCCGGCCTGAACTTAAACGATCAACGGTCGCGAACATGCGCGCCGCCATTGTGGGGGCAATAAAACCGGGGCGATGCGCAATCATCAATTTAAGTTTCTGCGTGTTCGCTGCGACAAAGTTCGCAATCCCGAAGCTATCAGGCAGCACAGCCGAGTTTGCAATCAGCACACGATCAAAACCGGCCTCTTCCTGTACCTTGGCATAGTTCAAGATTGCAGCAGGGTCGAACTCTGACACCGGCTTCGGGTGAAGCATGGAACCGCCGTTATGATTGACGAGGCCAACAATTTCTAATGACATGGGATACTCCCGTTTATACTTGCGCCGTGCTGCGGCACGTTGCGATGAATTGAGGGTGACGCGTGGTCAAAGCGTCATGACCATTTGGCGCCGTGACAATGAAAGTTTGCGCGCCGGACTGTACAAACAGTTTGATGGCGACATCGACATCATCGACAGCCGCATCAATATGAACGGCGACCTGAAAACCTTGGGCCTTGAACGTGGCAATGGCCGCTGCGGTTGGTTGCACCGCCCCGCGCGGTAAAACAATGCCAGTGAATGCGCTGTCTTTTTCGATCACATCTGAACTTGCGCAAGACAGGAACAGTGGCGTCTGCCCCTTCTTGACGGTCGAGACGTGGGTCCGCCCCTTGTTGAACTTGTAATAAGCGCCTGCATGATCGATGGGGCCATCGGCGTCCCATAGATTACGCATCACGCTGGCATATTCGTAGGCGCGGTCAATCATGTGGCTCGCCTGCGTGTCGCCATCTTCAGCCGCTTGCGTAGTGTTCGTGTCTAAAACGGCAACAAGTCGGCCATTCAGAAATTGATCCAACGTGGCGTACATGCGCGAACACATGGTCGGCGCGATCAGGCCTGCGCGCTGCGCAACGTAAATGTCTGACGCAAAACCAATGTCTGCGGCAACATATGCAGCCAGTTCCATCGGTTCAAATGCGCCCGGCACATGCGCGAAGTAGAGCCCGTCGTATCCAGCGCCACCACAGCCTGCGACACTTGCGGCGAGTTTCTCAGCACTCAATGCACCAGAAGCATCTGATGCGTAATCCGCACGGCCTATGGCTGCAATAAATTTGGGTGCCATTACGCAGGCTCCCAAATACCGTACTTCGCTGTCTTTGCTTTCTCGCGCAAAAGCGGAACGAGTGTGCGTCCAATACGTTCGGTATCGGGCAGCGGGTCAAAGCCGGTAATCAGGAAATTGGTAATGCCGACTTCGTAGTACTTCATCAAAGCATTGGCGACCGTTTCCGCTGAGCCGACCAATGCTGTCGCCTGCAACCGCCCTTGCGTGACCTTGGTGACGCCCATCCACAAACAATCATCCAAGCGTTCATCCATCGCAGACAATTTTTGCGCTAAGGTTCCTTCGCGAGCTTCTTCTTCCTTCACGCGCCCCACTGGACCATTCCGCTCTTGGTTTGCGATCACGTCATCTAGCAATTGGCGCGCCCGGGCCCACGCTTCATTGTCCGTATCAGCCACAAGAACTCGCATCGACATACTATAGCGTAACTTTTTATGATACCGATCAGCCTTGCCCTGTATCGTTGCAATCTGAGCACCGGTCGCAGCCACAGTGCCGGGGCCGAGTGCGTACACGTCGGCACATTCCGCACCCAACACGATTCCATTCGGCGATGTTCCGCCCCAGAAAACAGGAATGCTGTTGCCATTATGCGGCTTGATGCCAGTATCGGCGCCTTCAAGCGTATAGTGCCTGCCTTTGTGAACAACCGGCGCAGCGTCCGTCCACATTTTACGCAGAACACCAACATATTCATGACTGCGAACGTAGCGTTCTTCCTTCGTTAGAAAGTCGCCGTCGCATTGGGTTTCAATATCGCTAGCCGCGGTAATGATATGAACGCCAGCACGGCCTTTGCTCAATTGATCAATCGTAGCCAACTTACGAGCAGCAATGGCAGGCGCAATAAAACCAGGGCGCTGCGCAATCATAAATTTCAGCTTGGTTGTAACAGCTGCGATGTAACTGGCAATGGCAAGATTATCTGGCCATGTCGCAGTTTGCCCCAACAGCACACGATCATAACCCGCTCGTTCAAACGTGATGGCCAAGTCAAGAATAAACACAGGGTCGAAAGTCGACGGCGGCAAACTACGCCATTCCGTCGAACCCGAATGGTAAACAAGGCCAACAATTTCAATCGGTGGATTCATTATAGTGAACTGCGGCAGGTGCGCTGTGTCGTTCTTTCAACCCGACGTTACCGGCAACCGGCCATACCGAGTATATACATCTTCTTATGGCCCATTAGACGATCTAATCTCTCATAGGGACCTGAATTGCTATGCTGGCGGCTGCTAACATAGAGGTTCGGTTAGAGGGGATTTACATGCGCCTCAAAGTCATCGCGGCTACATTGCTTTTGTCTGTCATGACCGCAACTGGTCAAGCCGCAGACGTAAAACCGCTTACGCTGGCAACCGGCGTCATGACGGCTGGCCGTATTAACCCACACGACAGCATTTCAATCGCCCGCGCATGGTTGTTTGCCGCCCTTTACGATACGCTGACGTATGTGGACCGCGATGGAAAACTGATCAGTTGGCTCGCTACAAAATGGGAGGCCACGTCCCCGACCGAGTGGGTCTTTCACCTGCGCAACGACGTTTATTTCTCCAACGGCAAGGCACTGACCGCGGCAGATGTTGTTAAAACGGTCGAATACCTGACCAGCGCTGAAGGCCGCACCGAGCCTGTTGGCCCCTTCGCCGCCAACATTAAATCCGCCATCGCGATTGATGCGCGCACCGTTAAAATTACGACAGCCAGCCCTGACCCCGCATTGCCACAGCGAATGAGTTTGGTACGCATCGCCACATTGCCTGACGGTATGGCGTACACGCGTGAGAACCTGATCAATTCCGCAATCGGCACCGGGCCCTACACAATGGAAAGTTGGGCGCCGAATAAAGCCACGTTTATCGCTGCGCCCAAGGCATGGCGCCGTGCGCCAACGGCCGCGATGCAAGCCGTGGCCCTTCCCGATGCTGCCGCTCGTAAAAGTGCAATCATGGCAGGTGCGGTTGATGTAGCCTTTGCGGCATTTGATTACGCAGAGCTTGATACAACAACCACCGGGAATTTTGTGCTTGAGAACGACAGTATTCCTGCCGTGGTGGGCTTAGCGTTCAACACCACAAAAGAAACACCCTTTCGTGATATTCGTGTTCGCCAAGCCATCATCGGCGCTGTCAACGTGAAAGATATTGTGAATGCTTTGTTTGCCGGGCTGGCACCCTTAGCAAACCAACCCGCACGACGTGAGTTCTTGGGCTACAATCCAAATATTCCTGCCACAACGTATGATCCTGGGAAATCAAAGCAGCTTTTAAAAGAGGCGGGCTTTCCCAACGGCTTTACGTTCACGCTGGCGATGACACAGGGTGGAACGATTTGGGGCCAAGTATTCCAAATGGTCGCAAGCGATCTGAAAAATATCGGCGTGACCATGACCATTCAGGCGCAGCCTGACCCCGCGATGCAGGCTATGATCTACAACACAGGCTTGAAAGCGGACGCCATGGCTTCGGTGTTCTTCTCGCCGTCGTTTGATGCGCTCGATGCTATGCGGCAGCATACATGTTCTTGGACCGTTGCTTGGTTCTGCGACCCCGAGGCTGAGAAACTGCGCGAAAATGCGATTGCCGCCACCACCCTGGATGCACGCATTGACCTGACGCAGAAGTTGATGGCACGCACGCATGAGAATGCGCAGGCACTCTTCATGTACGAGTCTGCCAACCTTGTGTCGTACTCAAGCCGCATCAAGAACTTCAGATCAGACTTTGGCTTCTTACGTTACGAGCTTATGCAGATCGACTGACAATCACATTCTTCATGGAGCGTCACATGCCCGCGTTGCCAGCCACACACATGCCGGGGGCCATTCCGACCCTGAATAGCCGTGGCTTTATGCTGGAGGCGCTGGACGATTACGCTAAGGATTTTGTTGAGTTCGCCGCTAAGTCTGCGACGGAAGTGCTGGATGTCGGATGCGCGTATGGCGTTGCAACTCTGGCCGCCTTAGATCGCGGTGCCAAAGTATGCGCTTGCGATATGGAACCTCAGCATTTGAACATTCTGACTGAGCGCGCAAAGCCTGAACAAAAAAGCGCGCTGAGAACTGTTGTTGGCGTATTGCCCGACGTAAAATTTGGCAAAGAATCATTCAATGCCGTCTTAGCGTCACGCGTGATTCACTTTCTGACGGGCGATGATATCCGTATCACGTTGAAATCGATGTACGATTGGCTGATGCCAGGCGGGCATTTATTCCTGGTGGTCGATACACCGTATATGCCGGGTTGGGACTCGATTGTCCCTGGCTACGAAGCCAAAAAGGCAGCTGGTGAATTGTGGCCAGGTTTTATCCCAGACTTTAGTTCGGTGCGTAAACCAGACCCAAGCGCCCCACCTGCGCCGGAATTTCTAAATACGCTGGACCCAGATATTCTGGCGCGTGAATGCACTCACGCCGGCTTTGAGGTAAAGCGGTCATCATATTTTGGGTTACAGCGGTTGGGCAAAGACTCGAATGGTCGCGAGCACGCTGGCTGCGTGGCTGTGAAACCGAAATAACTTATTTGGCGGATTTAAGCTCAAGCGATTCAAAGCGAATGAAGCCGTAGTCGGCACGGAACGACTTCACGCGCGCGCCCAAGCCAATAAACGAAACCGACTCGTATAAAAACAAGGCCTGCGCGGTGTCATGCGAACGCTTCATGATATCAGCTGTCATAGCGCTGCGCTTTTCAAGATCAGGCTCGGCGACAGCCGCATTGATCATGTTGCTTGCTGTTTGATCGCAATACCAAGACGCCACCCAGCCACACGAATGGAACTGCATCGCATAAAGCGGATCCGAAGTGGGTGAGAAGAACGGCCATGCAAACGCTGCGCCGGACCACGCACCAGTCTGCGTTCTTTCTTGGAAGGCAATTTGCGGCAACTGCCGCACCGTCATTGTGATTCCGACTTTTCGCAAATCGGCAGCAATCGCCTGAAACACCGAGATATAAAGCACTTTCGAGGCTGGCATTTCCATATCGAACGCAAAGCCCTTAGGATAACCCGCTTCCGCCAGCAGTGCTTTGGCTTTCACGGGATCATACGGCGTTGAGGCAACAGTTTTGTTAAAACCAATCATCCCCCGCGTCGCAGGTTGGTCGGCCACTACGGTTTGTCCCGCCAACAACTCATCGACAATTTGCTTGCGGTTCACCGCCATTAACAATGCTTTGCGCACGCGTTCATCGCGGAATGGCGTTTCTTTTGTTGTATTTAAGATCAGCGCAACAACAGCAGGAATACGATCCACAAAAATCGCGCCACCTGCATCTTTTAAGGCATCGAACTCATCGGGCGAAAGTGCGTTAAGAGCAACGTCCACGTCGCCAATTTGCAACGCTGACAAGCGTGCCGTCGCATCAGTGCTAATCACATAATCTAGCGCATCTGTTGACGCTTTGCGCCAGGAACTCGCCGATGCCGACATTTTCACGCGATCAGCACGCGGGGTTACGATTTTATAAGGGCCCGTTCCAATTGGGTTGGCTGCGTATCCTTCAGGCCCTAACTGCGCCCAAAGCTTGGGTTCAACAGCCCGCAAAATGGAAAGTCTGCGCGGTAGCAAAGGATCGGGCTTATTGAGATGAAACTCGATCACATGATCTGAGACCACCTTCACCGTCGCGATATTGGTGAGATCGCGCGCGACCGGTTCAATTTTGCCGCGTTCAGTTTTGAAATACGCGATGGCCGCAGCAATAGAAGACGCATCGAACCTTGTGCCGTTGGAGAACGTCACGCCTTCCCGCAGTGTAAATTCCCACACTGTAGGAGAAACTGTGCGCCAAGACGTCGCAAGCCAGGGCAGCAATTCGCCGTCGGTGGTGACAAGCGTCAGTGGATCATAAAACGCTGACCAATAACCCAGATCGACAATAGACGTGGAACTGAACGGATTGTTGGAGCGCGGCAGAACCTCCACCGCAACGGTCAACTTCGATTCTGCGAATGCAGGCCAAGCGCAGCTAGCCCATGCCATAACTGCACAGGCAGCCACACTTAATATCTTTGTTGACCCCACACGCATTCTCGACGCTTAAAGCTCCGCAGAGTTCGTCGCGTTAGCCTTTGTAAAGTTTGGTGTAGAGATTCCAGGCTGGCACGGTGTTGCGGCCATACTTTTTCTTGGCTTCGGCAATGGCACCAATGTTGATTTCAGCAATGGCGAAACCTTCATCCTGCCCACCCTTTTGCGCCAACACTTTGCCGGTTGGCCCAATGATTGTGGATGCACCACCTTGCCATTTGCCTTGCGGATTATCGGCATACAGTGTGCGCGAGGTCGCGCCTGTAATAAGATAAACGTGCGTTTGGAACGCAATGGCTTGCTTAATGGCCATCCACGGCGTTTCTTCATTCTCTAGGCTGACGTGGAGAATGATTTCGGCACCCTTCGCCGCCACAAGGCGCGAGACTTCCAGCACTTCTGCTTCGCCTTCAACGTAGCAGGCCAAATTGCCAATCGGCGTTTTTACGACCGGCAAAATGGAATCAGGCCCGAAGATTTTGGTGTATTCGTCTGCGATGTCGCGCAGGTAGCTCACTTCAGGCGCGCTTTGCGCTTGAGACTTGGGCGAGCGCAGCACCAAACCCTCAGGCCCCATCACAACGCCGGTATGGAAAAACTTGCCCGGCATTTGCGGCACCATTTCTTGCGTGCTGGTCGCCACATAGCAGTTGTGACGGCGGCAGGCTTCAATGACGGGCGCAAAAACGCCTTTGTCCATCGGCTTTGAAACGAGGTCCACGGCAACGGCCGACATCGGCACGCCCGAGACTGAACGCTGCGCCGAGGTGAGTTGCAGCACTGGGAAGTTGACAATGCGCGGCTTGGCCGTGGCATTGGCTTTCATCACACCTTCAATGGCATCCACCATCGAGGTTAGATTTTTCTTACGCGTGTTTTCCAATTCACCTGCGCTGGGCGGTACGTTCACCGGCACGCGCATCACAGCGGCTGAGAACTTGAGATCGCCAGAACTACTGGCGACCGGTGTTGGCTGCTGCGCAACGGCGCTTTGGCTGACACCCGACACAGTGGCTGCGGCAACGACAGGCAATCCGGCAAGTAATGTCCGACGGTCCATAAGTCCCTCCCCTTATATGATGCGCGTCTAAATCAGATCATACGCTAGATAGCATAAAAACGTTTCGGGTTATCGGTCACAATCCTGCGCGTCAAATCAGCGGACAAATCCGGGCGGGCGCGCAAAAGACGTGGCGCTTCCAGCTCGGTTGATGTATCGGCGTGGCCATAGTCGGTCCCGATCAAGAGATTGTCATACCCCGTCACTTTAGCGACGTGAGCAATCTCTTCGTCTGCTTCACATGTCACATAGAAGCGGTTATCGGCAAACAGCGTATCAAAGCCGTCTTTCAATCCGTAGTGGCGCAACATTTTGCGGCAGCGATGAACCGCGAATGGCACCCATTCTGACGCTGCTTCAATAAAGCCAATGCGCAGCTTCGGGAATTTCGCGGGCACGTCGCTTAGCATCAAAGCGGAGAATGCAATGAACGTCGGCATGGAATTGCCCAGCACGTTGCGGAAACCGCTGCGTGCGTTTTCAATATTGGCATAGCTACCACTGCCGTTACCGATATGAATGCAAATCGGCATATCCAAATCGCACGCTTTGGCAAAAATCGGTTCGAAGTCGGCATTGTCGAGCGTACGATCGCCTTCATAGCCACGCAACTGCACACCGCATGCGCCATTCGCACGGCCGAATTCCAACTCTTCCATCGACGCAGACATATCGCGCGGTACCGGCAGCACAACCCAACGCAAGCGGCCACCACTATCCGCGCAGATTGATGCCATCCAGCGATTGTAAGCCCGCACAGCCGCGCGCTCGGCTTCCATGCTTTTCGTGCACAGGTTCAAGAACAAGCTGGGATAAATAACCTGCACGTCATGGCCGTACTTATCCATATCGGCGATGCGCGCTTTTGTGTCGGCCAAATTGCGCGTGCCTTCGGGGTACACCTTGCTGGGCTGGCCGCCACGGCCATAAATTTTGCCATCGATCAGCCAGAAGCGCGTGCTACCCGACGAATACGCCGCATGGCTGACTTCGTTAGACGTGATCGTGATGGGTTTATATTTTGCGTCCGCCTTCGAGACAAATTTCCAAATATCTTCGTCTTCAACAACGTGGGTGTCGGAGTCGATAATCATGGCGTGCATCCTTGCGCGGATTGTGGTGGGATATGCGCATATGATCTCTCGAGCATACGGCCTTGATATACTGGGTTTTTCGTTAAGCACGGCATCCGAACACCCCGGAAGCTGGCATTGTCGGGGCCTGTAATACCGCAGTATTTTAAGTACTTAGCGCGCCCCGAAGGCGATTCCCGTCAGGACATTTGAAGATGCAGGCCGGTGATAAAGTTCGCTCCCTGATCCGGGGCCTGGAAATACTGGAAGCCATCAATCGGCACAACGGCGCGAACCTGAATCAAGTCGCGCAGGAAACAAAACTCAGCCGCGGCACCACATACCGCATGCTGGAATCCCTGTGTGACGCAGGCTACCTAGAGCGTCGCACCAATTCTAACGGCTACTGGCTTTCAACGCGCATCCCCAGCTTAAGTTCTGGCTATCGCAGTGATGCGTGGGTGTCACAAATTGCCGAGCCTGCGTTGGAGAAAATTACACGCGAATTTTCTTGGCCCTGCTCGCTGCTAATTCCGACTGATTTGCGCATGATTTGCCTAGCGCATACCGAACACTTATCGCCCGTCACATTCAAACGCCGCCGCATTGGGTTGGCCATGTCGATGTTTACGACCGCATCAGGCCTGACTTATCTGGCGTTTGCATCGCCCGAAGCCCAAACCAGTTTGATGAGCAGCGCGCCAGCATCGGCAAAAAAAGCGTCCCTTGGGAATTTAAAGAGCACACTCAGTCAAATTCAGAAACGTGGTTATCACATTGTCGATTCTGCGGATCGCGGCTCGTCGCTGTCTGTACCGATCATCGTGAAAGACAGCGCCTTTGGGTCGCTGTCACTGCGCTTCTTCACCTCCGCCATGAGCCACACCATGGCGGTGAACCAGTATTTAGCAACATTACGCCAAACCGCACGCGACCTTGGCAAAGCACTCAGTTCGTTTCAGGACCCGGTTTAGTCATGACACACAGACCTTTCATCCGCACTATCAGCCTTGCCCTTGCCTGCATCACGCTGCTGATTGCAGGCCAAGCGAATGCAGTAACATTGCGCGTCGCGCGCAATCAAATTCCACCCAGTTTGGGCAATCCCTACACATCGGGCGGACAGCCGGGTGCGGCGATTTGGTCTGCATTGTTTGATGCGCTAACCGTTGTGGAACAGAACGGCGATCTGTCGCCCGGCCTTGCAACGAAGTGGGAACTGGTGAGCCCCAAACTGTGGCGCTTTCACTTACGGCCAGATGTGGTGTTCCACGATGGCCAGCCATTTACGGCGTCTAGCGTGGTCGACAACATCCGCGCGCTTCAAACAGAAACTGGCAAGCGCCTGTACATGGCTGCCGAAGTTGCAGGCATCAGCAAAGTCACCGCCGTATCGCCGTTGGTTGTCGAGATTGAAACCAGCAAGCCCGATGCGATTTTGCCAAAGCGCCTTGCGATCATCATGATGGTAGAGCCCAACGCCTGGGCGAAGGACGAAGCTGCATTTGCGTTAAAGCCCATCGGCACCGGCCCATGGCAATTGGTGGACTGGGGCCGCACCACTGGCCGCAGTATTTTCACCGCCAATAAAAAGTCATGGCGCGCGCCAAAGCAATTGGACCGGTTGGAAATCGTCATCTTGCCTGAATCAACAACACGGCTGAGCGCGCTGCTCACCGGCGAAGTTGATGTGGCTGAAGCGTTTACACCCGATGACTTGGGTGAGTTAGAGGGCCAGCCACTGAAGTCGGTGATGCAAGAAGGCACGCAAGTGATGGCCATTGCGTTCCGAAATACAGGTCGTGAAAAAACACCCCTGAATGATCAGCGCGTGCGCCAAGCGCTGAACTACGCTGTCAACCGGGCCGAGATTGTTGAGACGATCTTGCACGGTAAATCAAAAGTCGCATCGCAAGGGTGTACAGCCTTGGTGTTCGGCTGCAATCCCAACTTAACACCCTACCCTTACGATCCGGCTAAAGCCAAAGCACTGCTGGCGGAAGCAGGCTACGCCAAGGGCTTCAATTTGAAAGTTGAAGTGCTGACGGGCTTTGGCTTGTCTGATCAGTTGATTTATCAGCGTATGGCCGAGCAGTTGGCACAAGTTGGCGTGAAGATGACGATTGAAACACCGTCATACGCCACATGGCTGCGCAAATACTGCAAATACTTAAGCGGCGATTGGGGCAACACAGATGCCTTCTCGCTGTTTTGGGATAACAGCAGCTACCGGGATGTCATTCGCGCGGTGAAATACTATTCGTGCGATAAGCCGAACGCATTTTTCTGCGATCAAGCAATTATGGCACAGATCAACGCCAGCGACGTGATTATGGACACAGCCAAGCGCCGCGAAGCGCTGCACGGGATCATGGCGCAGCTGAAGGATTTGGCGCCGAGTTTGTGGATGGTGGAAATTCCGTATCACTACGCCATGACAAACGACATCGACCATTTTGCGACACGGACGTTAGGTGTGTCTTACGAAGACATCACCTTTGCGCCCGGTAAACGTAAATAATTTCTAGGATTATTGTTATGACCACGAATACAACGCCCATTTGGGATCTCATTATTATGGGCGCAGGCACCACTGGCCTGATGGCTGCGATCTTTGCTGCAAAGCGTGGCGGCAAGGTTCTGCTGTTAGAAGCATCGCCCGAGTTGGGCGGCACATTGTTGGTGGCGCATGGCCAAGTCAGTGCCGCTGGCACCAAGCTGCAAGCGCAAAAAGGCATTAAAGATTCTGCACAACAGCACTACGACGAAGCCTTGCAGATCAGCAAAGGGACTATCGATAAAGACTTGGCCCGCTTGGCCATCTTCAATGCGGCCGACATGTTCGATTGGCTGATGGACCAGGGCTTCGATATTCGCCCGGACTGCCCGGTGATGTCTGAAGCGCATGAACCCTACCTTGTACCACGCTATTACTGGGGCAAGGACATGGGTAAGTCAGTGGTGAAGGTGCTGGCGAAAGCGGTACAGGACGAAATTGATGCAGGCCACATCACGCTCAAGACCAACACACGTGTGACCGCCCTTATTCAAGATGATGATGGAACTGTTCGCGGCGTAAAAACCGAGAGCACAACTGGCGCGCAAGAGTCGGTTACCGGCAAAAATGTTTTGCTGGCCTCGGGCGGATATGCCGCGAATCCGGCGTACTTCAAAGAACTGTGCGGCATTCCTCTGTTTGCCAAAGCGGCTTACAGTTTCAATCAGGGCGCAGGATTGCAATTGGGCGTCGCGGCTGGCGGCTACGTACGTGGCCGTGAAAATTATTTATGTAATTTCGGTTGGCTTCTGCAGGATGATAAGTTCCCGAGCCCTATTACTGGCCGTGCGAACACATACCCCGCTAACCGCCCACCATCAGAAATATATGTGAACGCAAACGCAAAGCGTTTCATTCGTGAAGATGAACCCAGCGTTGATGTGCGCGAACATGCGTTAGTCGAACAACCGGACTTACGGTATTGGATTGTGTTCGATCAGCCGATTTTTGATAGCACTACGCCGATTGTCTTTAACTGGACAAAAGCGGATATGGAAAAGGCGTTTGAGACTCATGCCATGTTTTACAAGGCCGAAACGCTAGACGAATTAGCGCAGAAAACTGGCCTTGATGCGCGTGCGCTCAAACAAACCATCGCCGATTACAACGCCGCCGTCGAAACAGGTAATGATGCGTTAGGTCGCAAGCATCTGCCGACAAAAATTGATACAGGGCCTTTCTATGCCATCCGCAAACAAGGTGCGTCGGTAACCTCCACCGTCGGGCTTGCGGTCGATGATCGGTTGCGCGTCATTCGCGCAGATACGACACCAATTCCAAACCTGTATGCCGCTGGAGAAATTTTGGGAGGCGGCCAACTCCAAGGCAATGCCTTCGTGGGCGGCATGATGGCGATGCCATCACTCGTGTTTGGAAAATTGTTAGGCGAACGCATTATCCCCTTCTAAAGGACAACACCTATGCGCCGCGTCGGTCGATATTTCATCAGCATTGGGTTAATATTGAGCGGCATCGCAACAACATATGCGCAGGACCACAACACCGTGACGAATTCCGACACCATACAACCGCGATGGGATGGCCTGCATGTAATCCAAGGCACACGCAGTTACGTCACGACACCTATGGGTCAAGTGCATTATTCAACACTTGGCGAAGGCACGCCTGTTGTGCTGCTGCACCAGACGCCATGGTTCGGGATTCAATATGCGAAGGCTCAGCCGTATCTCGCCAAGCAAGGCTTACGTGCGATTGCACCAGACACGCCTGGCTTTGGATTGTCAGACTTGCCTGATCACCCGCCCACCGCTGATGAGTATGCCGACAACATCATCGCGTTCTTAGATGCGATGAATTTGAAAACAGTCGCGTTGGTGGGCCATCATACTGGCGCAACCTTGGCGGCCGCCACGGCTGCAAAACACCCAGACCGCATACGTTGCCTCGTGATGCATGGCGTGCCGCTTTATAATGCTGAAGAGCGTGCCGACCGGCTGAAAAACCAGCTTCACCCAAACATCGATATTCTGCCCGATGGCAGCCACATCCAAAACCGCTGGAAGCGCGTGGATGAAATGATTTCACGCAAAACGGCCAAGCCTGAATCAGTGCAGTGGTCTGTGATGTCATTCTACTTGGCGGGCCAATACGAATGGTACGGCCATCAAGCCGCATTCACATTCGATATGGAAAAGGCTATTCGCGCTATTAAAGCGCCGACACTGATTATGTCGAACACCGCTGACAGTATTCATGCGGCAGCGGCACGCACGCTCAAGATGCGCCCTGATTTTGCGTATCACGAATTGCCAGGCGGCAATTCGCACATGATGTACGACGACCCCGAGCCGTGGGCCACTGCTGTCAGCGCATTCATTAATTCAAAATGCTAAGCGTGCGCTTTATCGTAGTCCGCGACTAAGGTCCGCAAGCGCGGAATCAGTTCCTGGCCATGCTCAACCACATCGGTCAGCAAATTAAAGCCACGAATCATAAAGCCGGTCACGCCGATGTCGTAATACGCCAACATCGACGCGGCTACTTGCTCGGGCGTGCCGACAAACGATGGCGGCGCAGAACCGCCAGAGGCGGCCACGGTGCCCGTCCATAAGCGACCGTCAATCAACTCGCCTTCAGAGGAGAGGTTATTGAGCTGCGCTAAATTGTTGGTCCCTTTTTTGGTCGAGAACGCAGGGTCATTCCTGCCACCGGCCATTCCCATTTCCACGGCAGTGCCTGTGGCCTTCATGCGCGCTTCGGCTTGAGCTCTCAGTGTATCGGTAATGTCGCGGGCATTTCGCCACGCCAGCTCTTCTGTCTGCCCCAGAATAATCCTTACACCGCCTTGGAACGCGAGTTTGCGTTGATGGGTGGCCGCGTCTTTCTGAACGCGCTGAATTAGATCACTCGTCTTCGCCAGTGACTGCAAACTAAACGCATAAATATCTGCGTGCTGCGCCGCCATTGTTAACGACACCTCTGAACTGCCGCCCCAATACACAGGAATTGAAGGCTTCTGCACAGGCTGAATTTCCGACAGCGCGCGCTTAAACTTAAAATACGTGCCTTCGTGATCGACCGGCGTGGTGCTGGACCACATCGCGCGCAAAATGCTCACGAACTCGCCCGAACGATGATAACGCTCATCCTTCGTCAAGAAGTCGCCGTCGCACTGCGTCTCAGCGTCATTGCCTGCCGAGATAATATGAATACCTGCGCGGCCATTGCTGAGATGATCAAGCGCTGCAAACTGACGCGCGGCCATAGTGGGCGCAACAAACCCAGGACGATGCGCCACCATAACCTTCAAACGATCGGTGTGCGCCAGAATGTCAGCCGCCAGCGGCATACTGTCGGGCCAGAATGAGCTTTGTGCAACTAACGTTCTATCGTAGCCCGCATGGTCCATCGTGCGTGCGAATAAACGTAAGTACTCAGCGTCGAACACTTTGGGAGATTTGTAGGTCAGCGTCGTCTCGCGGTGCGAGATCATCCCCAAAATTTCAACAGGCATCTTTAAGCCCTCCCAGCTTGAGTGCCACTATGGAGGCTGATTTTCAGGCCCAAAGGTAGGGAAAAACGATAAATGTCCGCTTTTTGAAACAATGCTTTGGCGCAGATATAGAAACGCCGACGTCACGTGGGTTGAGCCACATCACGTCGGCGCTATAATGCTTATATATATGCGGCTTTAGACCAGCGCCGCTTTGTAATCCGAGATGAACTTATCCAAGTTGGTCGGCGCGCGACCCAGCATTTTCTGCACGCCGTCGTTCACCTCTTCGATCTCTTTTTGACCTTTAGCGGTCGTGGCGAAAATCTCGCAGACCGAGTCCACACGCCACGGATCAGGGATCGCTTTCAGCAAGTTCGCACGGTACACGTCCAACGGCGGATCAATGTACTTCACCTCTTTGCCCAAGATCGCCGTCATGCGCTTGGCGACATCATCAAACGACACGCTTTCAGGGCCGGTCAGTTTGTAGCTTTGACCTTCATGGCCTTGCTCCAACAGCACCTTCGCAACGATCTCGCCGGAATCACGGCAATCGATCATGCTGATGCGTGCTTTACCCACGGGCATTACGATCTCACCGCGCTCTTTGATACCTTTGGCGGCAGCTAATAATGTCTGCATGTAGAAGTTCGGCTTGATCATCGTCCACGGCACGCCCGAGGCTTTGATGTAGGCCTCGCTCGCAGCATGGGCTTCAGGAACGCGCGCACCGATACCGGCATGTGCTTCAATCGATGACACCTTCACCAAGTGGCGTACGCCTGCAGCTTTCGCGAGGTCGGTGAACTGCGCTTCCATGGCTTGTTGTTCTTGCGTGTTGATCAGCAGCAAGAAGGCGCGCTCAATGCCTTTCAACGCTTCTTTCAAGAACGCTGTATCGGCCAAATCGCCCACAGCGATTTCGTGACCCATCTCGGCCAGCTTGGTCGCGCGGCTGGCATCGCGGGTTACAACGCGTGCTTTTTTACCAGTTTCAGCAATCTTTTGTGCTGCGACCATGCCTGTCTTGCCGGTCGCTCCCGTCAGAAGAATCATTGTATTTCCTTTAATGTCTCAAGGGTCACAGAGGACACCAGAATCGCCCCTGCCCCGTTCATTGCACGGCCCCCACGGAATGTTAAGTGGGCTTCCCGCATGGCTACCGGCAGATAGCTATTGGTATCCGTTAATCGGGAAAATCAGGCGCTTTCTCGGGCAATCAGGCGGAAGCCGACGTCAATCGACTGGCCTTTCAGGTTCTCGCCAGCCGCTTGCCTGCGAATAGCGGCAATCGCTTCGCGGGCAATGCGGGCGCCGTCGACATCGACGGTCGTGATGGTCGGGCGCATTTCGCCAGCTATCGAACTGTTGCCAAAACCGATCACGGCGAAGTTATCGGGCACGCGCAAACCCGCAGCGTGTGCTTCAACGATCAAACCCTGCGCCAGATAGTCTGAACCGCACACGACGATATCAGGCATTTCGGGAAGGCGTTTAATCTCAGCGAACACGCGACGCGCATGACCAAATCGAGATGGAATATCGACGGACGCTTCTGTGATGGGGCCACCGTTGGCTGACTCCCACTCTTCGATGAAACCATCGCGACGCATGCGTGCGCGGGTTCCTTCGGCGGTGATCACATGCGGTCTGCGATACCCACGCGACAACACAAAGCGCGCGACATCACGGCCTGCATCGCGGTGTGAGAAACCAACTGCTAAACCCAACGGATTTTCAGGCAGTTCCCAAATCTGAATGAACAAACTGGATGAGCGGCGCACCAACTCTTCGACTTCAGGACCAATCGGACCTGTTGAAATAATTGCATCGACACGGCGGCTTAAAGCAGCACGGATCAGCTCTTCCGTGCGCGCGGTTGAAACCCCCGTGAGGCCCAACATCACAGTCGTGCCTGCCGCGGCCAATTCTTCGACCATCGATTCAATCGTGTCGTTGAAGATTGAGTCGGTGAGATGCGGGATTAGCACCGCCACCATTTTTGATTTACTCGACGCCAAACCACCGGCCAGCAAATTCGGGATGTACCCTGTTGCCGCAATAGCAGCCTTGATGCGCTCGGCTGTGGTTTGCGCCACGACTGATGGGTTGTTGACGTAACGGCTGACTGTTGCGGTCGACACCCCGGCATGGGCGGCCACATCATCAAGCGTTGGGGTCTTGGCAGTGAGGTCGTTCATCACATATCAATCGGCTACACTTAAAGGGTGAGTTTAGTCGCCCCTGTGACTGCGTCCAATTATATAGTGTGGCCCCTGCAATTGCAGGCCCGGATCAGGGCCCAGTGGGGGATAACCCAGAAGTATGTGGAAAAATTTGGAGGCCAAAGACCCCACATAATCCACAGAAAATCAGGTGAATTTGAGTGGCACCGAGAGCGCACCGATTTCGGGCCAGCGGCTGACGCTGACTGGGCCCGCCAAATCAAACTCGCGGGTCGCTGATAAAATTTCTTCTAACGCCACGCGCAATTGCATGCGGCCCAGGTGCACGCCGGGGCAGTTATGCGGTCCACGTCCGAATGCCAAATGCTGAGCAATATTCTCGCGGTTGAGAATGAATTGATCCCCTTGCGGGAACATATCTTCATCACGGTTGGCCGACGCGTACACCAACGCAATCGGTTCCGTCGCCGGAATGGTACGGCCTTGGAATTCCACATCACAGACAGCGGTACGCGCGAAGCCACGATAAGGCGTGTAAAGCCGCAAGAATTCTTCAATCGCAGCCGGGATCAGCGACGGATCAGCACGCAGTTGTTGCTGCAAGGCTTTATCGCGCGATAAGTGGACGCAGATGTTCCCAATCATCACCATGGGCGCGACCATGCCAACCACCAAGACCTGGCGCACTGTTCCCACCAATAACTCTTCCGGCAATGGCTCGCCGTTATGGCGTGCCATCAGCAACGCACTTGTTGGATCAAGGTCTGGGTCTTGCGGTTCGGCGCGACGCAATGCAATCAGCCCACGCGCCATCTCGTATAAACGAAGACTCGTGTCTTTCATGGTCTGCGGCGTGTTGGAGTGGACCGCCAGAATAAATGCGCGACCCGCCTCATGCAGCGTGCTCAGTTGGTCGGGTGGCATGCGCATCCATTCGCCAAACACATGCACCGGCAGATAACTTGAAAGCTCAACGCAAATATCGCCACCACCCTTAGCGACCATCGGATCCAGCAAACGGCGCGTCAGCTCTCGCGCTTTGGGGGCAAAGCTTTCCGAGCGTTCCAGCGACAACAGCGGATTTAGCGCCTTGCGATACGGCGTGTGTTCCGGCGGATCCAAGTGCAAAGGCGGGCGACGACCCGTGAACGCGACTTTGGGGATCACATTCTGCACGGACGTAATAAATACTGACGAATCAGAAGCGGCGCGCTTTACATCTTCGTACTTTGTCAGCGCCCAAAACCCACCTAAGCCATTCGTATGCGCAACAGGACATTGCGCGCGTAACCGTTCGTAGTCGCGGTGCGCGCTATCAAAATCTTCCGGCTGTTCCGGATCAAAGTCCTGGTGTGCGGTGCTCATGCTAAGCTGCATAAGTGTCGACGCGGAATTATGCAAGCGCTATCATTTGCCCTCTTTAGGGTCGGCACGCCAGAGTGGGGACGAAAAATTGAGCGACTCCGTCGAGCAACGCATTGGAAAAAAAGTTATACGGCGCTTGGTGTTACCGGCCGCGCTCTACATTCTCGTCGGCGCTATAGACCGCACGAATGTGGGATTTGCTGCGCTGGAAATGAACCGCTCGCTGGGTTTATCGCCGACTCAATATGGGTTCGCAGCGGGGGTTTTGTTCATTGGCTACATGATCGCCAAGTACCCCTCTGTCTTATTATACGAAGCGGTTGGCATGCGCCGGTGGCTCACCGCCATCACCGCCGCATGGGGCGTTGCATCGTGCCTTATGGCTGCGGTCGGTACGGAGTGGGAACTTTATCTGCTGCGTGTGCTGATTGGATTTGCGGAAGGCGGGCTGTCGTCAGGCTTGATGCTGTACTTAAGTCAGTGGGCGCCCGAGCGGTATCGCGCTTCTATTTTGGCAATTCCCATTACATCTATCTCTGTCGCGCAAATTATCGGCGCGCCGTTGTCGGGCTGGCTACTTGATCTCAATCATCCCTTCGGCATGGAAAGCTGGCGCTTCATGTTTATTGTCGAAGCACTGCCTGCCGTTGCGTTGGCGATCTTCGCGTGGCTGCATTTCCCTGATCTTCCCAATGACGCGCGCTGGCTGGATGATGAAGAACGCACATGGCTGCGCACAAACATCAAGCCGCCGACAAAACCCGCAGCGGGCAAGCATAATCCTGAACGTTGGGGCGTGTTGAAAAGCCCCATGGGGTGGGTGTGCGCGGCTATTTGGTTCTGCATTCTCGCGTCTAACTACGGCATTATGTTTTGGTTGCCACAGATCGTGAAAAGCATGACCGACTTGAGTGCGGGAATGACAGGGGTGATCGTTGCGCTACCCTGGGCCGCGAGTGCAATTGGTCTGCTGCTCAACGCGCGACACTCCGACAAAACCGGCGAACGCTTCTTGCACGTTGCATTGCCTGCACTTATCGGCGGCATTGGCTTATTACTAGCGAATATATTTGGCGCTGGATTACCAGGACTCATTGCACTGGTCATCGGTGGGGCCTGTACCGGCTGCACCGTTGCAGCGTTTTGGGCAATCCCTACGCGCCTGCTCACACCCGGCAGTTTGGCCATGGGCATTGTTGTGATCAATATGACGGGCAGTTTGGCCGGGGCCAGTATTCCGCCATTGATGGGCTTGTTGCGGGAAACCACAGGCTCGTTCTTTCCGCCCACATTATTGTTGTTTGGCATTGCTGTCTTGTGTGCCGCACTGACGTTGGGGGCCCGCGCCATGGCACAACGTAACGTCGGCTAAGCACCATGAGCGCGTCCACCGCCAAGCACGGGAATGCGATTATCGTCACACTTGCGGCCATCGCGGCATTGGGCTCGATGGCAATTCACATGCTGGTGCCAGCATTGCCTTTACTGGCGCATGATCTGTCTGTGGGTGAAGCCCAAGCGCAACTCGCCGTCAGTGTCTATTTAGCTGGCTTGGGTGGCGGGCAATTTATTGTAGGCCCTGCCGCAGATCGCTTGGGGCGACGCCCCGTGATGATGATGGGGCTTGTCTGCTACATCATCGGCGCGGCGGTTGCAGCATTCGCATCAAGTCTGCCGGTGCTTCTGGCCGCGCGTTTACTTCAAGCTCTGGGCGGTGCTGCTGGTGTTGTGACCGCGCGCGTGATGGTAAGCGATGTGTTCGACCCCAAAGAAGCCGCCGCAAAACAAGCCACACTGATGGCTGTGGTGTTGATCTCGCCCGCCCTCGCCCCACTGATTGGCGGCGCACTGGCCGATACAACAGGATGGCGCGCGATCATGGGCTTGCTGTGCGTGGCGGGGTTATTCTCTGTCATCATGGTGAAACGCCTGCTGCCTGAAACACATCAGCCCGTAGCAGCATCGGGCAACGCCCTTAAAAACATTGCGATTGGTTACAGCCGCTTACTGCGCAATCGCCGCTTTCTGTTCACGACAGGTGTGCTGGCCACCGCCAGTAGCGGGCTTTATATGTTCTTGGGCGCATCGTCGTTTCTGCTGATCCATCGCTTTGGGCTGACATCGGCAGAAACGGGCGCAGGTTTATTGACGGTTGCTGTCGCCAGTGTGCTGGGCACGCGCTTTGTGGTGTTGGCGCAAAAATGCGGCGATGCCTTAAGTATCGGTGCTGCCATTTCAGTCACGGGTGCTGTCGGTGCACTGATGTGCGCGACCATCGACATCAACAGCGCAGTCACGTTTATAGCGCCGATGACTTTATTAGGTGTTGGCGCTGGCCTGATGGGCCCCACGGCGATTACGGAAATTGCATATCTCGAAACCGGATTGGCCGCGACCGCCACCAGTTTGGCTGGCGCAACACAAATGCTTTCAAGCGGCGCTGCCATTGCAGCGCTTGGATTATTCGCACCGATTGATCCGCTGACACTCAGCATTGCTTTGGTGTGCGCAACGGCATCAACACTCACCTGTTCTTTGCTCCGCAAATAAAATGCGGCGTCGACAAATGCTGCGCTAGCTAACATTTTGCTGCATCAGCGAACAACTGTTGTGTGCATGTCACAACATTCCACGTGTTAGTCGCAGCTCCCGAATAGTTATTGTGCATAACAATTTTTTGGCTTTAAACTGCCAATGTAAGCGCTTTCTATCAAGGGGGAGGACCATGACTATATCGCGCAAATTGACGCTGGCCGCGTTGTTCAGCACCGTTTCCACAATCGCACTTTCAACCGCAGCTTTGGCGCAGCAACAGGCTGCACAAGCCCAAACCGCGCAAGCCGATGTGGCCTTGGAAGAAATCATCGTCACGGCGGAACGTCGCGCGCAAAATCTGCAAGATGTGCCGATCTCGGCCACGATTTTGACGGCTGAAGATTTGGACCGCAAAGGCGTGGTGAACTTGGCTGACATTCAACAGGTCGCGCCATCTATCGCCATCAACACCTTCAACCGTTCAACATTCGTGAACATTCGCGGCGTTGGTATTGCGCAATCAGCCCCCACATCGAATCCCGGCGTGGCGTATTACATCGATGGCCAGTTGATTCCGCACGAACAATTTATTGGTCATAGCTTCTACGACATCGGCAGCATCGAAGTGCTGCGTGGTCCGCAAGGTACCTTGACCGGCCAGAACTCAACCGGTGGCGCAATTTATGTGCGCACGCCTGAGCCTGAGTTTGGCAAATTTGGTGCCTCTGGCGACTTAACCATTGGCAGCTACGACCGCTTGCGTGCGGTTGCGACCATGAATGCAGGCGGCGAGAACATTGCCTTGCGTGTCGCCGCTGTGCACGAAGAACGCGATAGCTTCACAGATAACATTGCCGCAAACGCCACGACACAACCCGGCAACCTGAACATGGATGCCATTCGCGGTAATTTAAAATTCCAAGGCGTTGATGGAAAGTTAACTGCCAACCTGCGCGGCGAATACTTCAACGTAAAGACCGACAACAACGCGGTGAAGAACCGCAACGACTTGGTCACCAAAGATCCCTTCAAGATCGAAGAAGACGGCTTTGGCTACCAAGATCAGAACGGCTATCGCCTGTCGGGTGAAGCCCGTTATGATGTCGTCGAAGATGTGCAAGTGCGCGGCCTTGTCTCATGGCAGGACGGCAAGACATTGGACCAAACCGACGGTGACCGCACCGCTACGGCACGCGGCGTTCCTGCCAACTTGCCGACATCAGGTGCAAACACAGCCGCCAACCCAGGTCGTGTCAGCAACGCCTCAACGATCTTTAAAACATTGATCGGCGAAGTGAACGTACTCTCCACCGGTGACGGCCCGCTGCAATGGGTATTTGGTGGGTTCTATATGGACGAACAAGTGCCCGTCGAGCTGCGACGTGACAACCGTAACACAACAAATTTTGTCGTCTCAAACAGCGACATCATCACCAAAGCCAACAACAAATCTGAATCTGTGTTCGGGCAAATCAACTACTACGTCACGCCAGAAGTCGAAGTGCTGGTCGGTGGCCGCTATAGCTGGGATGAACAGATTTACATCCGCTATGCTGTGCCGGGTGCTGGTTTCACACTGCCCTTCACCAGCCAAATCAAATCTGACCAACTCACCGGCAAACTTGGTATCAACTACCACGTAAACCAAGACAGCATGCTGTATGTGACGGCTTCGAAGGGTTACAAGGCCGGGGGCGTGAACCTGACGCCGAATACGCCAAACTTTGAGCCAGAAAAAAACACCGTATACGAAGCTGGCTTTAAGACCGAAGTGGCGGACAATCATCTGCGCATCAACGGTGACGTGTTCTATTCGGACTATAAAGACATTCAACTGTCCAGCCTTGTGAATGCCCTTCCTGTGACACAAAACGCACTAGCGGGCCGCGGTAAAGGCGGTGAGTTGGAAGTGACGGCTGTATTTGGTGGCCTGAACGCCAACTTAGGCCTGGGATATTTGGATGCCAAGTTCAACAACTCGGCTTGTATTTCAGATACCAACAGCCCTGGTACCGACGCAGGTTGCGTAACCAACTTGCGCTTTGTGCCCAAGGGCCGCGATCTGCCGTTCTCGCCTGAGTGGACGATTAACGCTGGCATTCAATACACGGTGAACTTAAACGACATCGACGTGACACCGCGCGTGCAGTGGTCACACCTGTCACGTCAATACGCCACACCGTTCCCCAGCGTGAATACGACGGTGCCCGGCCGCGATATCTTCGATGCGCGTCTGACGTTCGATTGGGGTACGGCGTACAAGCTGGAAGCGTTCGTAAACAACCTCACGGATAAAACCTACATCGCCACCCAGATTCAAAACAGCTCCAGCGCGGATGGCGGCATTATCTATGGTGCGCCACGCACCGTGGGCTTGCGTTTGAAAGTTGATATTGGCGGCTAACGGATAAAGAGTGACACGTCGTTATTCGTTCTCTGTTCTGATCTCTGTTGCCCTGGCGCTTACTGTAACGGTGAGCGCCAGCAGCAACGATACGCCGAACAGATGGTGGGCGCCCGGCGAAGGCCGCATCTTCCCCGCACAATTAGATTACGACAACGCGCACGGCACTTTGCGCACATTAGTTGTCGATGGGCCTTTAGAGACAAAAGGCCACCCCTTCTTTGAACCTTTAGGCCCCAATGGTCGCGCCTGCGTGAGCTGCCACCAGCCCGCTGATGCAATGGGTTTGTCTGCCGAAACCGCGCGTACGCGCTGGGATGAGACGGACGGCAAAGATCCGCTGTTTGCAGCCATCGATGGCTCCAACTGCCCGACTTTGCCGCAAGATAAAAAAGAATCGCATTCGCTGCTAATTGAGCGCGGGCTGATACGCATTGAACGCCCGTGGCCGGTGCGCAGCTTCAATGGCAAGCCCGTAAAGCCGGATTTTAAAATCGAAGTCGTACGCGACCCAAACGGCTGCAATAGCGGGCCGGACTATGGGCCCGAGGCGGGCAAGATTTCGGTGTATCGTCGCCCGCGCCCAGTTGCGAACATGAAATACTTGCTGGCTGTGGGATTTCCGTTCGATCCCAAGCAGGGCTACGCGCTCCCACTCGACCCGGATGACGGCAAGCCGCAGTCGGGCAATTTACTGGCCGATAACCGCGCAGGCAATTTGCGCCTGCAAATGGAAGACGCGGCCATCAGCCATTTGCAAATGCTGGAGGCGCTGACGCCTGAGCAAAAAGCCCGTATTCAAGATTTTGAATTGCGCATGTATACCGCGCAGCAGATCAGCAATGTAGGCGGCGCTATTGATACAACTGGCGCTACGGGCGGGCCTGTGAAACTACGCGATAGCCAGGCAGGAGCACTGGGCAGCATCGGTACGCCGGTGTGGAGCGAGTTTGCAGCGTGGGAGAAAATCTCTGACGCAGATAAAAAAAGTCTCAGCAAAGAGCAATTGGCGTTCCGTGAGTCTGTGGCGCGTGGCGCCAAGGTGTTCCGCGATAAGATGTTTCTGATTACAGATACGGCTGGCATTAATTCGCGCATGGGCTTTGGCAATCCGGTGCGGAATTCCTGTGTGTTCTGTCACAATATGACCCAAATGGGGAACGATGTGGCGCCGGGACAGGTTGATTTGGGTACAACCACGCAGCCGTTTGCAGACCCTTGGAATGATCTGCCGCTGTTCAAAGTCACATGCACCGCCGCACCACACCCGCACTACGGCAAGGTGATCTACACGTATGATCCGGGTTTTGCGCTGACGAGCGGGAAATGTGCCGACGTAGGCAAGATTACGCTACAATCCATGCGTGGCCTGTCTGCGCGCGCGCCTTATTTCTCGAACGGTTTGGCGAAAGATTTGCGCGAGATCGTTGAGTACTACGAGCGCCGGTATTCGATTGGCTATACCGAGCAAGAAAAGCAGGACCTCGTCAACCTGATGAGCGTGTTATGAGAACGCTTGGCCTTCTGATGGCGCTGATTGTGCCTATGTCGGTGGAAGCCGCAGAGGTGGGGGAAATGGTGCGTTTCATTTCCTGCCCGATTTATCGCGACACAGACTCTGGCAAAAAATCCGGTTGCTGGTTGGCCGACGATCTGGCCAGTGGCACGCGCTACGACGTCAGCCAAAGCCCCTATAAGCCTGATTGGAACTTTGCGGTGCTGGTGGAAGGCCGTGTGGCGTCGCTTGAGACAAGTGCTTGCGGCGCGCCAGTGCTCGACCCGGTGCGTACATCGCGTCTCTCAACGCCCTGCACACGGCACATGCTGCCCGCTGAAAATTATCCGGGCCGGAAGTTCGTGTTGCCCAAGCGCAATATCGACCCGTTGTTTGTGCCTCGTAAAACACCGCCCGGCCCTTACACCGAGCGCGTGTTTCCGGTGTACTTCGAGTTCGATAAGGATTTCCTGGTCTACCAGTACGACGACTATTTGATTGATAACGCGGTCACCTGGATTAGGGCAGCCAAGCCGAAAAAATTAGTGGTTACCGGCTATGCCGCGACCAAGCCTGAAACTGTGTCAGGTCAACAAATTGCCGAACGCCCTGAGGTTGCTCGCAGCCGCGCTGAAGAAATCGCCGAGACATTGCGACGGTTGTTGCCAGGAATGGCGATTGAAACGAAAGCTGAAACGGGTGCAAAAGTCATCGATGAGCCCGATGCCGATGGTATTCCGGGGCAATCACAGCGTCGCGCAGAAATTCGGGTACTCTTTTAATTAAAGAGCGCGCCGACGTCGTCGCACGCGTCCAACGCCAGGATTTTCGCAGCCAGTGTTTTCGCAGGTGCGCTTTTGATGGGCGTTTGGGCTCGCGCCAAGCAATCCACAAATTTCTCAAGTTGCGCATCTTGCGACAAAGGCCGCTCAGGGCATCCCAGCGCGTTGTTCACACTCGCCTTAAAAACCTGACCACCGCGCATGGTGAGTTGAAGGATTCCACCAGAACCGCGTTGCCACGACGGTGCAGTTTCAACATGCGGCGTAATCAACGCAGATAAAGCCAGAATGCTTTTGTTGTTCAAACTCTGTGGCCCAAAATCATCCAGTGTCACTTTGCCACTGTGCAGAGCTAGCGCCGTAGTAAACGGAATAGAAAACTTGGCATCAATCGCCACAGCTGGTGCACGCTTGCGATCTAGCGGCTCCACTAACATTTTCTGAACGTCATCGACGCCAACATCAATACGCACGATATTTTCAGGCTGAAGATTGTGTTGCTTACGTAAATTCAACGCCATCTCGATAAACGGATGCGTGCCACGGCATGCGGGCCAAGGCTTGAAGGTCAGCTCTGTCGTCCAGAACCGTTCGCCCAGTTGCTTTGTTACGTCGTGGGCCTCGAACTTGCCACCTGCGTACAACGCATAAAAACCAGCTTTGCCTTCGAGCGGCGTTTCAAAACCCGCCACACCTTCGCGGGCCAGCATCACTGATAACAATGCAGCTTGCGCCGGAAACGCTTCGCGTACAGCCCGCAACACAGTCTGGCGGCTATATTTAATCTCGCCGGGCATCGTGACTTGGCACAATGCAATCGACAGCGCGTCTTTGGTTTGCGCGTGACTGAGTTTGAGAAGATTAGCAGCCCCAGCCACAGCACCGTAAGCGGCAATCATCGGCGGCGGATACCAGTGCCCGTCTTCCATGGGCTTGCGCAGCGATAACCCCAACCGGCACGCAACATCACCACCCACAGCCAACGCCGTGAGAAACCGCGGCCCATCTATGGGGCCTTCAGATTGGGCAAGCGCCAACAGCACTGGCACCAGTGAGGCATTGGGATGACCAGGTGCACGGTCAAAGGCATCTTCGTAATCCACCGCATGAGCCAGTGCGCCGTTGGCCAGTGCAGCACCCAACGGCATGACTTTGGTATCCGTGCCCAATACTGCACAAGGACCAACACCATTATTCTTTGCGACCGTCAGAAATGCTTTTGCTTCTGGGGCCAAACCACTGGCCGCATACATCACACCTGTCGCATCTAGCAGCACATGCTTTGCGGCATTACGTGCAGACGCAGGCAAGCGATCCCAGGTCATGGAGGAAATATGCTGCGAAAGGATGTCGCTAATGCTCATGGCTTCTGAGCGCGACGTGGCGCGATAGAGAGCAACGCAATGGCTGCAATCAGAATACCTGCGCCAATCAGTTCAGCGGTGCGCGGCATCGGCAAATCCCACACCCAAGCCAGCAGCACGGCACCACCCACACCGGCCACCAAACTGGCTGCACGTTCCAACGGCACGCAGTACGCATTTTCAGCCGGGTTCAACAGAATGATAATCGCCAGCACCGAAATCACCGTGAGTGTGAATCCAATACCAAATAGCGGTACCAATACGGGGTCGGTCCAGACGCTCACAAAGCCCCAACTCAGTTCGTTGGACTGGCCACCAATGCCCGATGCTGAAATCAATGCCAGCACAACAATCGACAGTGGCAGTGCAATGACCTTCTCTTCGACAAAGTAACGCCGCACCGACGCCGCATCGCCGGTTTTAGAAATCTTATTCATCACGATCAGGCGCAAGAAATACCCAATCGTGTAGAGCACGATGGTCAAGATCGCGATGGGCGGCATGTGCAGGCCGCCACGATCCGTAAATGTGATGGTCATGGCGATTAGCACCATCACTAAGGCCACCCAACTCCACCACCTGACTTTGCGACCGAACATCACATCCACCAGTGGTGCGATAATCAGGATATCACCGCGCATCACCAACTGGATCAGCGGAATACTGACATCCGGGATGGTAAACGACAGCGGCACGGTAAACAGCACCAGGGACGTTCCAACGCCAGACAGCATCGTCCAGAACGTGGGGATGGGAATACGGAAGCCCAGAATATATATGCCGTTGGCATCGCGGTGCCAACCCGACAGCCAGATGAACAGCCACGTCGTCACCATGCTGACGATCAGTGACGCGGGAAGTGTTTCCAAACCTGTGAGTGGACGACCCAATTCTGGGTGCACCGTGCTGGTGACGAGTTTGGTGATGATGACGTTGGGTAAGTACGCCAACAAATACAGAACCACAAATCCTTCAAGCGGGAATGCCGAGCGATTGGAGGTCATGTCGCTTGCTCCAGTACCACCATGTCATTTTCAGCGCGGTAGCGGGCATTTAAGCCAGCTTCCTCCGTGACGGCGGAGATGTAATCAACTACCGCGCTGAAATCGGCACTGCCGCGTGGCGCCAACCGTGGCACAGCATCACGGCCAATATGGAGCGGCAGAAATCCTGCGCGCTGCACTTTGCCTTTGGCGATATCGAGCTTTGCGATAATCGACAGGCGTGCAGCTTTCGGAAAGTTGTAGAGGCTTTCGAAATCAGGCTCCCACTCTTCGGCGAGCACACGAATTTCATTGAAGCTTTGGGAGGCTGCATGAACAGGGTCCATGCGCAAGTCGGTGGCAAAATTGCAAAGCGAGTAAAACACCGGCTTGCCGTCGATCAGTTCGCAGCCTTTTAAAATATGTGCGTGCCCGCCGAAAATGGCATCCGCACCCGCAGCAATCGCCGCGCGCGCCACTTCACGCTGATAATCGGCAATCGTCGCGCGCTCAAAGTGGATCCCCCAGTGATGCGAGACCAACACTACATCCGCTTGGGCTTTAGCCGCACGAATGTCAGCTTCCATCGCCGCTAAATCATCACGGTTTGAGAATGTGTGAATACGCGCGGGTGTGCCGGGCTGATCGTGTTCAATCTGCTCGTACACCGTAAAGGCGCGCATGGGCGCACAGCCAGGGCGGCGTTCGTCAGCCCAATAGCTGTGCGGCAAAATGCTGGAGTATGCGAGGAATGCAACGCGTGTGCCGTCACCAAGTGTGAACGTGATAGGTTTGCGCGCTTCGGCAATGTTGGCCCCCGCGCCAACCACACGAATGCCCGCCGCACGCAAATGATCACGCGTTTCAAAAAACGCCTCGTTGCCCCAATCCATACAGTGATTGCCAGCCATGGAGATGACGTTGAAACCTGCACGCCCTAACGCAGCAGCGCCATCAGGGCGGGCGAGCACGGCATGACGTGCTTGCGGCAAGCGCACTCCTTTTTTGGCAAAACTTGTTTCAAGCTGACCAAACGTAATGTCGGCGGCTTGCAGCAGTTCGGATGTAGCTGCAAAGCTTTCATCGTAATTCTCGCGGTCCATCGCGAGATCGCCGGTAGCTAATACGGTGTGCGTCATTGAAACAGATCGTCTCCCCCGAGCAGATCAGATGATTTGGGATAGCGGTTTATGTAAGCGCTTTCAATTCAATTTGACGAGACCTGCATATATATAAGCAAGGCTTAAGCGCGTTCGAAAATAGCGGCCAGCCCCTGCCCGCCACCAATGCACATGGTTTCCAAACCATAGCGGGCTTTGCGGCGCTGAAGTTCATGCATCAGCGTTGCGAGGATACGCGCACCCGTCGCGCCAATCGGATGGCCTAAGGAAATTCCCGAACCATTTACATTGAGGCGTTCGCGATCATCCCAGCCCCAAGCTTTCAGTACCGCTAATACTTGCGGTGCGAAGGCTTCGTTCAATTCAACCAGATCAATGTCTTTCCAAGATAATTTTGTACGGGCAAATAAACGTTCGACTGCGGGAACAGGGCCAACGCCCATACGTGAAGGCTCACACCCTGCTGCGGCCCAGCCCACAAACCAACCCATAGGCTCAAGGTTCAAGTCTTTCAGCTTATCTTCGGCCACCACTAAGCAAGCTGCAGCGGCATCGTTTTGTTGGCTGGCATTTCCTGCTGTCACCACGCCACCCTTCTCGATGGCTGGCAGCGCGCTCAATGATTCAAGCGAAGCATCAGCACGGAAGCCTTCGTCTTTTGCAAATACAATCGGCGGTGCGCCACGTTTTTGTGGAATGCTAACCGGCACAACCTCAGCATCGAACTTGCCTGCAGCCCACGCGGCTGTGGCGCGCTGATGGCTGCTAACCGCATACGCATCACATTCCGCGCGAGTGATACTAAAATCTTTTGCGACGTTCTCAGCGGTTTCGATCATGCCGGTGATCACACCAAACCGCTCAACCGGCTGCGACATGACACGCGCGCGCGCAATCCGATCATGCATGGTCACTGAGCCTGCACGCGCACCACTGCGCATCTCGTTGGAGTAGTATTCCACCTGGCTCATGCTATCGACGCCGCCCGCAATCACCACATCGGCAGCGCCGGTTTGCACCATCATCGCCGCATCAATAACGGCTTGCAGGCCACCGCCGCAGCGTCGATCAAGCTGATAGCCGGGAACAGAAATTGGCAAGCCTGCTGCTAAAGCCGCATAACGCCCAATGCCAGGCGCTTCACCACTGGGATAGCCTTGCGCAAACACGGCATCGTCAATGCGTGCCGGATCAACTTTGCTGCGTTCAACAACAGCTTTAATGACAGTGGCCGCCAACTCACCCGCTGAAATTTTGGCCAAGCTGCCGAGATATTTGCCAACCGCGGTTCGCACCGGAGAAACAATGGCCGCTCTACGCATGACAAACCCTTCCAGATTTAAACTGGGCTAAAGAATTTCGAACACTTGAAGATGAACGGTGGAAGCGCGGCGCTCACCTTTGCTATAGGCAAGCAGCATATTCAAACGTCGCAGACGTTCAGACGCCGTGCGCAACCGAATAAACGTGCGAAAATAATAAAGCGCTGGGTCAACCGCCTCGCCCTTATTTAAACGCGCCAACACATCCGGTGGGCCAGCACGCAAGCCCGTCGAGATCACCTCAATACGCTCGCCTAAATCTGTTTCCAGCGCATAGTGTGCGGCCAACTCAATGGTGCCGTCGCTTAAGATTGTTTGCCAATCCGCGCCCGGCAAAATGCGGCCCGACACATCACCCGCAAACGTACCGCCAACAATGGGGATGTAACGGCGCAAGCCTTCGGGGATTGGCCCCACCTCAACCGGTGCAGCAACATCAACACTCAAACTCAAGAGCGGGCGCGTGGTGGCACTCATGCGCTGGCTTTCCGCGCACTGCGTTTAGACGTGGCAGGCGTTAGGCTAGCGCGCGTATTCAACGCATCCCGGTCGAACCCTGCGAGTTTCTTATAACCTGCCGCACTTTGCTCTAGCTCTTCCGGCGACAAAACCTCGTGCACGTGCTTGAAGCCCTTCGGCGCGCGTTCATGGGCCAACTGCATCACCTGCTCAGGCCCATTGCCGCGATTAGCCAGCACAAGCTTACCCGTCAGCGGACGGCGCACATCTTCATATCGCCGCAAGGCTTCATCGATATCATTGGTGGAAGCCAGTTCAAACGCCAGCGTGCGCGCATCTAGAATTGCTTGTGACGCACCATTCGAACCAATCGGGTACATCGGATGCGCCGCATCACCCAGCAATGTCGTACGCCCAAAGGTCCATTGATCAACGGGATCACGATCCACCAGCGGGTATTCGTAAACTGCATTAGCAGCGCGAATCACTTTCGGCACATCA
This sequence comes from Rhodospirillaceae bacterium, assembly GCA_965229355.1. GTDB lineage: Bacteria > Pseudomonadota > Alphaproteobacteria > Rhodospirillales > Rhodospirillaceae. The sequence continues at coordinate 461,036 of OZ245869.1, forward strand.
AGCCAGCCAAAATGCCAGTCTTCAAAGCGCGGTAAAAAATCTTCCAGCGCACCAACGCGGTTCCAATCTTCTTTGCGCCACAATTCCATATCCGGGAAGCGCAGTTCCGCAATCCAATTGATCAGCGCTTTACCATCAGCGGCGGGGCGCGGATCAATCGGGTAGCACACAAATTTTTCATCCTGATGGCCCGCCATCACCATGGTGGCGCCACCTAGATATGGTGCATCGACCGTGACACCGCGCCACAGCACGCGCTGGCTCCACTTCGGCGCACCTTCATTGGGATAGAATGCCGCACGCACGGCAGAGTGAATGCCATCCGCACCAATCAGCACATCGCCTTTGGCAGAGCCCAGCGATTTACCATCGCGATCTTCCAAATGAATGGTAGCACCCGTTGCAGAGGTTTCGATAGCAGCAACTCGGTGGCCGCAACGTACGATGTCGCGACCAAAGCGCTCGCGCACCGCATCGAGCAGCAGCATCTGTAATACACCGCGATGGATCGAGACTTGCGGCCACAGATAGCCCGCAAACTTCCCGCGCGATTCTCGCCAAATTTCCTGACCGTAGCGATTGGCATACATCAGCGCTTCGGTCGCTATGCCGCGTGCCGCCAGAACAGAGCCAAGCCCTAATTCCGTCAGTTCCCGCACAGCATGGGGCAGCACATTAATTCCAACGCCGACCGGGCGAATTTCAGCTGCCGTCTCAAAAATTTCGACGTCTTCAAACCCTGCATCATGCAGGCTTAAAGCCAGTGTCAGGCCGCCCAGGCCAGCGCCTGCAATAAGTACGCGCATTCGTTCTGCCTTGTAAAATCTGCTTATTAAATCTCGGCGATCCGCTTGAGCGCCGCAAGCACCGCATCATATTGCGTATCAACTGCCGCACTGACTTTGCGCGTATGCCGGGTATGCGCAGCTTTCGCCTTGGTCAGCAGTTTGTTACCCGCAGTTGTTAGATTCAGCGCATACGACCTGCGATCTTGCGGCGCAGTATCGCGCCGCAGCAAATTTCTTTGCTGCAACGCATCAATAAGGCTGACCAAATTGGGCCGCTGAATATGCAACGCATCACCAATGGCCTGCTGGCTAATGCCAGGGTTGGCATCAATCAGCATCAGGATCGAGAAATCCGTGGGCCTAAGGTCGCAATCTTTCAGCGCTGCAATCAGGTCTTTGAACACAGCAACCTGAGCAAGCCGCAATACAAAGCCGATCTGATTATCAAGGCCGCTCATATCGAGCCCGCTTGCGGCAGAGGGGTTATCACGTGGCATTGAACGTTCCGTGGCGCGTTAAGGTGACAGTGTATAATTGTTATGTTATATAATCAATTGACTCGGGGGTCATTTTTACCCGTGTCGAGGGACATTTTACGCGATGAATACTGTACCAGTCTCGACCCAAAACACCCCTATCGTTGTGATCGGCGCGGGCCCTGCGGGCATGTTGCTCGCCCATTTGCTGCATCAAGAAGGTATTGGCGTTGTGGTGTTGGAACACCGCAGCCGCGAGCATGTGGAAGGCCGCGTGCGTGCTGGCGTGCTGGAGGGTGTGACTGTCAATTTGATGACACGCCTGGGGCTTGATGGCCGGTTGCGCCGTGAAGGCTTGGTGCATGGGGGCACAAACTTGGTCAACGAAGGCCGTATGTTTCGCGTGGACATGAGCGCTTTGACGAACGGCGCGACTGTGACTGTCTATGGACAATCGGAAGTGATGAAAGACTTGAACGACGCCGCCGAGGCGCGCCAGGTTCCGATCATTTATGAAGCGTTGAACGTTCAGCCGCACGATGCGACCACCGATAAGCCTTACGTCACATACATACATAATGGGCAAGCGCACCGCGTGGATTGCCAGTTCATCGCAGGGTGCGACGGATACCACGGTGTCAGCCGTACCTGCATTCCATCAAACGTTTTAAAAACATTCGAACGCGCCTACCCGTTTGGCTGGCTTGGCATTCTGGCCGAAGTGCCACCCTGCAACCATGAACTCATTTACGCCAATCACGAACACGGTTTCGCGTTGGCCAGCATGCGCTCTCCCACGCGCAGCCGGTATTACATTCAATGCGCGTTAGATGCCGATGTCGCCGAGTGGTCAGATGATCGGTTCTGGGACGAGTTGTGTATACGCCTCGGCGATGAAGCGGCAGCGGGAATTGTGCGCGGGCCATCGTTCGAGAAAGGCATTGCACCTTTACGCAGTGTGGTGACCGAACCCATGCGCTATGGGCGTTTATTCTTAGCCGGAGATGCCGCGCACATTGTACCGCCGACGGGTGCAAAGGGTATGAATTTAGCGGCATCAGATGTCGCGATGCTGTCGGAAGGCTTGATTGCGCAATTCAAACGCGGCGATTCTGCTGGCCTTGAAGCATACTCCGAACGCGCCCTCAGCCGCGTGTGGAAAGCTGAACGCTTTAGCTGGTGGTTCACGGGACTCACGCACCGCTTCCCCGAAATGGATGGCTTTGCGCGCAAAATGCAGGTGGCCGAACTAGATTACATTCTGCATTCCAAGGCGGCACAAACCACGCTGGCCGAAAACTATGTGGGCTTACCACTGTGAATGAGTGCATGGCATGAGCAAAATTTACGCATCACCGGAAGCTGCCCTTGAAGGCTTGTTGTTTGACGGCATGACGTTGATGTCTGGTGGCTTTGGCCTGACCGGCAATCCTGAAATGCTGATCCCCGCCATTCAAGCCAATGGCGTGAAGAACCTGACCATCATTTCCAACAACTGCGGCGCTGATGGGTTTGGGTTGTGGATTTTGCTGAACAACGGCCAGATCAAGAAAATGATCTCGTCTTATATCGGCGAGAATAAATTATTCGAGAAATTGTATCTCGACGGCAAGTTGGAGTTGGAACTGACGCCCCAAGGTACGCTCGCAGAACGGATCCGCGCAGGTGGCGCAGGCATACCCGCGTTCTACACGCGTACAGGCGTTGGCACTGTGGTAGCCGAAGGCAAACCGACAGAAGAATTCGATGGCAAAGTGTACGTGCGCGAACGCTGGCTGCGCGCGGATGTAGCGATTGTAAAAGCCTGGAAAGCCGACCCAGAAGGTAACTTGGTATACCGTAAAACATCGCGGAATTTTAACCCGGTGATGGCGACAGCCGCGAAAGTAACCGTGGCTGAAGTGGAAGAGTTAGTGCCCGCAGGCGCGCTAGACCCCGACCACATCCACACCCCCGGCATTTATGTGGACCGCGTGATTCAGGGTCATAACTATGCGAAGCGCATTGAAAAGCGCACGACGCGGCCTCGTCCGGTAGGAGCATAAACATGCCCTGGTCTCGCGAAGATATGGCGCGTCGCGCCGCCCAAGAATTACGCGATGGGTTTTACGTCAACCTCGGCATTGGTATCCCGACGTTAGTCTCGAACTACATTCCGGTGGGCGTCAACGTTACGCTGCACAGCGAAAACGGCTTGTTGGGCATGGGCCCTTATCCGTTTGAGGGCGAGGAAGACCCAGACCTGATCAATGCTGGCAAAGAAACCGTGACGACATTGCCGACGTCGAGCTTCTTCTCATCGGCGGACAGTTTCGCGATGATCCGTGGCGGACACATTGACCTCGCCATATTGGGTGCCATGGAAGTAGCCGAGAACGGCGATATCGCGAACTGGACGATCCCCGGCAAGATGGTCAAAGGCATGGGCGGTGCCATGGATTTGGTATCCGGCGTACAACGCGTTGTGGTGTTGATGGAGCACACCAACAAACAGGGGCACTCCAAAATCTTGAAACGCTGCACATTGCCACTGACAGGCATGGGCTGCGTGGATCTGATTGTTAGCGACCTGTGTGTGCTGGAAGTAAATCCGGAACGCAATGCTTTGATCTTGCGGGAATGCGCGCCCGGGGTCACGCCTGCCGACGTAAAAGCCAAAACCGAAGCGACACTTATTTTGGGGTAGACCATGACGTTGATTACACCCTACCAGCCGGAAGATTCAGGTCAGCCGCCGTCGCTGTACCCGGATTACAAATCCACGCAGTTACGCTCACCCAAGCAAGCCTTGATCAAAATCCCCAGCACATTGACAGAGGTGACGGGCCCTGCGTCGCGCTGGGATGATTTGATGGGCGGCGCGCGCGCAGACCTGACCACGCAACATAAGCAAATGCCGCAAGGCCAACGCATTATTGTCAGCGGGCGCGTGTTGGATGACACGGGCCGCCCCGTACCCAACACTGTGATCGAGATTTGGCAGGCCAATGCGGCAGGCCGTTATATTCACGTGCGTGATGATTGGGATGCGCCGCTTGATCCGAACTTTACCGGCATGGGCCGCGCCATCACCGATGATCAAGGACGTTACCGCTTTATCACTATTCGGCCGGGCGCGTACCCGTGGGGCAATCACCATAACGCATGGCGGCCTGCGCACATTCACTTATCGCTGTTTGGCCCAGCGTTTGCGACACGGCTGGTGACGCAATTCTATTTTGAAGCTGATCCCTTGATCCCGCTTGACCCGATTGCCAATGCCGTACCTGCGCACGCACTTCATCGGCTTGTCGCACGCTTTGACCTTGAGACCACCCAGCCCAGTTGGGCGCTGGGATATGTGTTTGATATTATTTTGCGCGGTCCTGCCGCCACACCGATGGAGCGTTAAATGGCATCAGAACGTTTAGGCCATACGCCCTGGCAAACTGTTGGGCCTTTCTTTCACTATGGCTTGCCGTGGAAAGGCGGCGCTGATTTGGTCGGCGACACCGATATCGGTGCGCGCGTTGATCTCATTCCAGATGGCCATTATCTCTTAGCCTCACCCCATAAACGCGGAAAAATTGTCGGTGAGGTGATCGAGATTTCAGGCACCGTTACTGACGGCGCAGGCCAACCTGTGCCCGATGCCATGATCGAGATTTGGCAGGCTAATGCCGCCGGGCGCTATGCCGCCCCGCAAGACACCCGCAGCGAATTACCAACTGATGCCGATTTCATTGGCTTTGGCCGCGCATCTACCAGTGCTGAGGGTGTCTATCGTTTCCGCACCATCCGTCCGGGCCGGGTTCCCGGCCCCGGTAATAGCCTGCAATCACCCCATATAGCTGTAAGTGTGCTGGGTCGCGGGTTGTTGAAGCGCTTGGCCACACGCCTTTACTTCCCTGATGCGCCCGAGAACGAGTACGATCCGATTCTAACTCTCGTTCCGGCTGAGCGGCGCGCCACCTTAATTGCGAAGGCAGAAGCGGCGCAAAAATATCGTTTCGATATTATCCTGCAAGGCGAGCACGAGACCGTATTTTTAGATATCTGACGGATCAGCGCCGCGATGAGCAGTTTTATCCGAGACCTGACGGCCGGAACGCCCGAAATGCTGGATGCATTCGGCGATGGAACGCTCATTAAATACGCTCTGGCGTTTGAAACGGCCCTCGCCCGCGCCTCAGCCGCTGAAGGGCTGATTGGCAATGGCGCTGCTGAGATGATCGCCTCTGTTTGCGCATCCCTTAAAGTTGATGCGGAAATATTAGCGCGCGATGCAGCGCACGCAGGCACACTGGCTATTCCGCTTGTTGCGCTGATCAAACGCCAGATTGCCGATCCAGAAATTGCCGCCGCCGTTCATCGTGGCGCGACAAGCCAAGATGTCGCGGATACGGCGTTGGCCCTTCAGATGAAGGATGGCGCAAGACTGATTGAGCGGGAGGTCAAACGCATCACCGCCGCCGTTTCAAAACTAGCCAAACATCATGCAAAAACACCCATGGTGGGCCGTACACTGTTGCAACCTGCCCTGCCCATCATGTTCGGTTTGAAATGCGCAAATTGGTTACTGGCGTTGCGCGATGATGTGGCGCGCTTTCAACGTGAGAAAGATGCGGCATTAGCTTTGCAATTGGGCGGCGCTGCTGGAACACGTCATGATCTTAAAGGGCATGGCGTTGCTGTTGCGAAGCACATGGCTGGCGCGTTGGGCTTAACTGAGGCATCTCCGTGGCATACGCGCCGCAACAACTTAATCGCTTTCTCCAACAGTGTGGCACTGATGGTTGCCAGTATCGGCAAGATCGCTGGCGATATTGCGCTGATGGCGCAAGCTGAAATTGGTGAGCTTGCAGAACCTGCTTTACCGGGCCGCGGCGGTTCATCCGCCATGGCGCACAAACGCAATCCAACCGGATGCCAAGTTGCTTTATCGGCGACATTGCGTACGCCAGGTTTGGTCGCAACGCTTCTCGCCACAAGTGCTAATGAACATGAACGCGGCTTGGGCGGCTGGCAGGCCCAATTATCTGTCATCGCAGAGCTGTTTATTATTGCGCATGGCGCATTAGCCGCCATGGCCACAGTGCTTGAGGGCTTAGAGATTAATACAGAGGCAATGCGCCGCAATTTAGAACGCAGTGGCGTCGGCACTGATACAGGCGAAGTCGAAGCCTTGATTGCACAAGCCCTGGCCGACAACGGAGATTTATAGTGGCTTTTGCATTAAACAATGGCGTGCGCCTGCATTGGCGTTGGGACGGTGCGAAAGATGCGCCGCCGCTGGTGGCTTTAAATTCCATCGGCACAGACATGGCCCTGTGGGATCGCGCGCTTCCTTACCTCACAACACGCTATCGCTTACTGCGCATCGATACGCGAGGCCACGGCGCATCCGATGTGCCACCTGGTGATTATACGTTAGATCTTCTGGCCTCAGATGTTCTGGCGGTGATGGATGCCGCAGGCGTAAAGCAAGCTGCCATCTGCGGCGTTTCATTGGGCGGTATGATTGCCATGGCGCTGGCATTAAAAGCGCCGAACCGTGTCAGCGCGCTTATACCAACCTGCACATCTGCGTCGCTTGATCCGGCAGCCTTTGCGGCTCGTGCCAAATTGACCCGCGAACAAGGCATGTCTGCCGCCGCAGATGTGGCAATCCCGCGTTTCTTCACAGAAGCCTTTATGCGCACCTCGCCCGCTGCTGTAGACACTATCCGCGCGGCGATGGCTGCCATGAGCGTGGATGGTTATGCCGGCTGCTGCATGGCGATCAGCGGCATGAACCTGCTTGAGAATCTCAATAAAATCACCGCGCCAACGCTTGTGATTGCCGGTGATCAGGATATCGCAACACCTTTCATTGGGCATGGTGACGCGATTGTCGCCCGCATTCCTGGTGCGCAAAGTGCACACGTTGCAGGCGCGCATTTACCGTGCCTGGAAAACCCTTCGGCATTTGCGACAGCCGTTGTCACATTCCTTGAAAACTTGCGTGATGGCGGGGCTGTCACGCGTGCAAAAGAGGTCACGTACGATTCAGGATTGGCCACGCGCCGCAAGGTGCTGGGTGATGCCTGGGTTGATAAATCACTCGCCAACCGCACACCATTTAATGCCGATTTCCAAGCCATGATTACGCGCATTGCCTGGAATGAAATCTGGACACGGCCTGGCTTGGATCATCGCACGCGGCGGTTACTGGTTATTGCCATGACAGCAGCCTTAGGCCGTTGGGAAGAGTTCCGGCTTCATGTGCGCGCAGGGTTACAGCAAGGCGGCTTTACGCGTGATGAACTCAAAGAAGTGCTGATGCAAACGGCCATTTACGCCGGTGTGCCGGCAGCAAACACGGGCTTTACAGACGCTGCCGAAATTATGGCGGAACTCGATAAAGAAACAGGATGACGTACGCGGCGCTACGCCGCTTAAGAGGGGGAGGATACAAGAATGTCAGATGTGAAGGTGGATCGGCAGCAGCGGTTCCGCACGATTGCGCTGTGCTTCCTGGTGGCTGTGCTTGAAGGATACGATATTCAAGCCATCGGCGTTGCCGCCCCCCGCATCGCCCCCGCTTTGGGCCTTTCACCTGAAGAGCTGGGGCTGATCTTTTCTATCAGCAACATTGGCCTTGTGATTGGCGCGCTCGTGGGCGGGTGGCTGGCAGATCGGTTTGGCCGACGCCCTGTGCTGGTGGGTGCCGTCGTCACATTCGGCATCTTCACTGTTGCGACATTGTTGGTGAGCGGCTTTGTCGATTTATTCGCAGTGCGCCTCCTCACCGGGTTTGGGCTGGGTGCCGCCTTACCCAACATGATGGCTCTGGCAGCTGAAATCAGCACGCAGGAAAAACGCGGCTCAACGACCACCATGATGTTCTGCGGCATGCCTTTAGGTGGCGCCAGTTCGGCATATTTCGTCAGCATGATTGCAGCTGACGAATGGAAGATTGTGTTTCTGGTAGGTGGTGTACTGCCGCTATTCCTGGTGCCGCTCTTGCACTTTTATCTGCCTAACTTACGCGTCGCAACTGTACAGGCTGTGGAACGCATTGGCGTGATCCGCGGCCTATTTGGCGATGGGCGTGCCATGCCAACTATTTTGTTGGCGGTCATTTATTTCCCGACCTTGCTGATCCTCTACCTCTTGCTCAACTGGCTACCGACACTTGTAATGGCAAACGGCTTGCCAAAATCGCTGGCGCCACAAGTATCATTGGCGTTCAACATCGGCGGCATTATCGGTGCATTGTTATTAGGTTGGATTCTGGACCGCTTTGGTTTCCGCTGGCCCGCCACGGTTTGCTATGTGGTTCTGATCATCGCCATGATGGCGCTATCAGGTGCTACAGAAGCAACCCAGGCCGTTGTCTTTACGTGCCTTGCGGGCATTGGCCTTTTAGGGGCCCAGTATGGTTTGTATGGCGTGGCTGTGTCGTACTACCCCGATCAAGTCAAAGGCTTGGGCTCAGGGTATGTCGTCGGTATCGGGCGCATCGGCTCTATCATTGGCCCGATGATTGCCGGCGTTTGGCTGGCCCGCGGCGAAACGGCTGCAGACGTTATTTCAGCAATGGTGCCCTATGCGGCTTGCGCTGGCATTGCAGTCTTTGCACTGAGTTTCTTTGCTTTTGCGAAAGAACAGCGAAGCTAAGTTATTTACCGTCAGCAACAGCCCGCGCGCGCAACAGGTGCTTCTGAAGTTTGCCTGATGCCGTGCGCGGGACTTGGTCGGTGAAAATAATGCGCTTGGGCACTTTGAACTTGGCCAAGCGCTTGAGGCAGTGATCGCGCACGTCGTCGTCACACAATGTCTGGCCCGCGACGGGAATAACATAGGCCCAGCCCACTTCGCCCCACGTGTCGTCGACCATGCCAATAACAGCCGCTTCCGCCACACCTGATAATTCGGCGATTACAGCTTCGACTTCGACCGGATAGACATTCTCGCCGCCACTGATGAACATATCTTTCTTGCGATCGACCAGGAAGAAATAGCCGTCTTTATCGCGCTTGGCAGCGTCGCCTGTTTTAAACCAACCGTCATGAAAAGACGTGGCCGTTAAATCCGGCTGACGCCAATAGCCGCGTGTGACAGAAGGGCCCTTAAGCCAAAGCTCACCCACGGCATCATCTGGCAAATCACACCCTTCATCATCAACAATGCGCGCTTCAACCGTCAACATCGGCAAACCAATCGAGCCCGCTTTATCGACCAACAGGTGCATATCGCGGATCGGTACGGCGAAATTTGAGCATGTTTCTGTCATGCCAAAACCATCTGACATCGGAATGCCGGCATCGATAAATCGCCGCACTTGCGCAGCTGGGTTTGGCGCACCACCTGTCGCATAGGCTTTCAAGCCTTGCAGCATGCTGGGCTTAAAGCCGGGCTCGTTCCACAAACGCTGCGCCATCTGCGGTACAGAGAAATAGTGCGTAATACCTAACTCACGATCAGCGAGACGCGGTAATGTCAGGACCGGATCAAAGCCCCGTGAAATTAAAACTGCTCCGCCCGCCAGCAACGGCGTACGAACGGCCGCCATCAGCCCCGCCGTGTGAAACAACGGCATGTCGCACAACACGACGCTCTCGAATGAAACGCCGTAAGCGTGGAGAAAATTTGTACCACCCCAAAACACATTGGCTTCGCTGACCATCACACCCTTGGGCAAGCCACTGGTGCCAGATGTGTAAAGCAGCGTTGTGGGGGCATCCAAGTCTTGCTGCGCATCTGGTGAAATATCATCAGCCTTAAAGCGCGCAATTTTTTTTAAGACATCATCAATAAGTGATGCATTTTTCCCTAATGCCGGAAATTCAGCTTCATGCAGAAAAATCGCCGGCTCGGCATCCTTCACAAGTGCTTCGACTTCAGGCTGCGCCAAGCGCCAATTCAGCGGAACGATGATCGCGCCAGCCCTCGCGCACGCTAATTGAAGAATCACAGTTTCTGCGCGGTTTTTGGCCAGAACAGCAATACGTGCACCACTGCGCGCACCAAACTGATCAATCAGCCATGCGGCCGCTTGATTGACCGTGCGATGAAGTTCACCCCAGGTCCACCGGCGATCAAAATGCAGGTCAACCAACGCCGTTGCGGACGCGCGACTGCGACCGTGACTAGCAATGGCATCCATGTGCATTGGTTCGCACTCTATTTCTGACGTGAGGTATCATAAGCCCCAAGGCCGGGCTTGTAGCTTTTCTCGTCAATGAACTGACGAATACCTTCTTTACGACCATCATTATCGAAGCTGTTGGCGGCCTCTTGAGCGCGGACCAGAAAGTCTTCGGCGTTTTCATAGGTCATTTCACGCACACGGCGAATTGCATCTTTCGTTGCCTTCAATGCGACAGGGTTCTTGGCGATCAGAACCTTCGCAACCTCAGTTACGCGCGCTTCCAATTTTGCGGCAGGATGCGACTCATTTACCAATCCCCACTCAGCAGCAGTCTTGCCATCGATATTCTCACCCATGAGGGCGTGATACATGGCGCGGCGGAACGAGACGAGTTCCGCAATCACTTTCGATGCACCGCCGCCTGGCAGAATACCCCAGTTGATTTCAGACAAACCAAACTGCGCATCGTCTGCCGTAAATGCTAAATCGCAGGCAAACAACGGCCCATAGCCGCCACCAAAGCACCAGCCATTAACCATGGCGATGGTTGGTTTGTGATACCAACGCAAACGCCGCCACCAACCATATGCTTCGCGTTGGGCCCCGCGCACTGCGCCAAGCCCTTTGGCTTCGTTCTCACGAAAATATTCTTTGAGGTCCATGCCCGCAGACCACGCTGTGCCCTCACCCGTCAGCACAAGAACGCGCACATCGTCACGATATTCCAATTCATCGAGTACCCGGCCCATCTGACGATTGAGCTTGGGGTTCATGCAGTTGCGCTTTTCGGGGCGATTGAACTTTACCCAGGCGATTCCATCTTTCACTGATACGGCTACGGTATCTGCTTCGTCGCGTTCTGGTGTGCTCATCGTTCGTCTCCGTTCCGAAGCTTAAATGGGGTAATGCCCAGGCAGGGTTTCAACTGTAATCCAACGCAGTTCTGTAAAGCTGTCGATCCCGGCCTTGCCACCAAAACGGCCATAGCCTGATGCGCCGACGCCACCAAAGGGCATCTGTGCTTCATCGTGCACCGTGGGACCGTTCACATGGCACATGCCGCTACGGATTTGGCGTGCAACACGCAAACCCCTAGCTGTGTCTCGCGTGAAGACGGCTGCTGATAAGCCATACTCCGTGTCGTTGGCCAACCGAATGGCATCCGCCTCGTCTTTCGCGCGAATAATGCCAACGACGGGGCCAAAGCTTTCATCGCGATACAACTTCATCTTTGCGGTAATTCCATCCACAACAGTTGCAGGCATCACAACGCTATCTGCCTTACCACCAGCAAGCACTTTGGCGCCTTGGCTTACAGCGTCATCAATCAATGCATTGACGTGGGTGACTGTCTTTTGATCCACCACAGCACCCAAGGGGGTCTTCCCTTCGCGCGGATCGCCAGCAGGCATTGTTTTTGCCTTCTCCGCAAACTTTGCGGCAAATGCATCGGCCACGCTATCAACCACAATGATGCGTTCCGTCGACATGCAGATTTGGCCTTGGTTCATGAAGGCACCAAAGGCTGCGGCCTTCACGGCTTCACCCAAATCGGCATCATCCAAAACAATCAAAGGCGCTTTACCGCCTAGCTCCAGCAAACACGGCTTCAAATGTTCAGCGGCGCGCTTCGCGATAATTTTTCCAACAGCTGTGGAGCCGGTAAAGTTGATCCGCCGCACGGACGGATGATCAATCAGCGCGCCCACAACTTCACCAGCATCTTGTGGGGCATTGCTGACGTAATTCACAACGCCGTCGGGGAAGCCTGCTTTCGTAAAGGCTTCAGCAATAAGGGCGTGCGTACGTGGGCAGGTTTCAGAGCCTTTTAAGATCACTGTATTGCCACACGCCAAAGGTACGGCGACGGCGCGCACGCCCAAAATAATCGGCGCATTCCATGGCGCGATCCCCAAAATCACGCCAACTGGTTCGCGCAAGGCCATCGCCATGCAGCCAGGTTTGTCTGAGGGAATTACTTCGCCGCCAATTTGCGTTGTGATGGCCGCCGCTTCGCGCAACATGCCAGCCGCCAGCATAAGATTGAAGCCCGCCCAACCGGCTGTGGCCCCAACCTCATTCATCATCGCGTCAATAAATGCGTCTTTTGATGCTTCAAGCGCGTCCGCTGCTTTGTTCAAGAACCCGCGACGGGCATTGGGGCCCAACCCAGACCAGGCTGGAAAAGCCGCAGCCGCTTTGTCAGCAACAGCTTGAATGTCAGTGCCGCGCATGGCTTTCGCCGTGCTGGCCACTTTGCCCGTGAGTGGATTCAAACGCGTGAATTCCATCGATTCCTCCATCGCTGACACTTCATGCGGTCATCATTTAACCTCGATATTCTAGGGCGAGATAATTGTTATATACAATAACTATTTCTGAGAACGCCAAAACAGCGCCTTCATTTGCGCCTTCTGATTCAGAAAGGCGCACTATTGCAGTGCAAAAATGCCTGAAAAATAAAACGGCGATTGGCCGTTAGGCTTTAAGCCCCAACCACGTGAGGATTTCAGCGCGGTGTTCGTCTAGCCGTGGTGGCGGCGCGCCTGTTCCTGGTGCTCCAGGGTCTGTCTGAAAACCCAGATTAGGAATCGAGACCGACGCCCCGTCTGGCAAACCTGCGACAGTCATAGGCAACAGCGCGCCAGGACGAGCCAGGGCCGCGGCTTCATCGACACTACGCACCATGCCACACGGGATCCCCTCTGCACTCATGCCTGCTTCCCAAATTGCAGCATCTTTTGTCGCAATAACTGTCGCCAGTTCAGCCGTCATGGCATCGAAATGCGTACGGCGTGCTTCCGGGGTCGAAAAGCGATGATCCGTCAACCAATCTTCACGGCCCACATGACGCGCCAACGCCGCAAAGTGGTTGGGCTGCACAACGCCTAAAGAAATCGCGCGACCATCTTTAGCCGTAAAAAGCGCTGCTGTTGGCAAACCGGAGTACCCCGTATTGCCTGTACGCGGCATCGGTTTTCCCGTGACCAGGAATGGCGTGAGCGTCGATGTCATGAACGCCAAGCTGGCATCGAACATGGAGACATCAATGTAGCTGCCAACACCTTCCTTCGTACGCTTCATCAACGCTGCAAGAATAGCCATCGCCGCCGTTTGCCCTGTCAACGTGTCGACAATCGGAAATCCAATCCGAACGGGGGGATCGCCTTCTTCGCCGCTCAACATCATCATGCCGCTGGTTGCTTGCACGATGTTATCAATCGCGGGCCAATCACGTTGCGGGCTATTTTGGCCATAGCCAGAAACTGAACAGAAAACGATATCGTGGCGCAGTTTCTTTACAGCGTCATACCCAAGCCCTAAGCGCGCCATGACACCGGGACGGAAATTTTCAATCAGGATATCCGAGCGCGAAACAATAGCGCGGGCAATGTCCAGATCAGTTTTATCTTTCAAGTCGAGTGCGATTGATTTTTTACCAGCATTGGCCGCAATGAATGCGGGCGACATACCATCATAGCGACGGTCACTGCCGTAATTGCGGAAGTTATCTCCCGCTTTGGGTTCAATTTTAATAACGTCAGCCCCCATCAGTCGCATCAGGTGCGATGCATAGGGGCCCGCCATCACATGGCTGAAGTCAGCAATCCTGATCCCGGCTAGAGGTTGGCTCATGGTGTCTCCGGGAATTGATTGCGCGAGATTGTCCACTTCGCATCGGCACAAAGCCCGCAATCTTTACCGACAAACCAGCGGGCGGCTTTCGCATCTTTCTTCAACTGCCAATCCAGCCAGGCGACACCCATGCGCGCCCAATCGCCGCCGTTTGCGAGTTGGAATGTACCGCCGTGACCGACGGCTAAATTCGCAGCCAGCACTGGAATGTGCTTTATGCGTTCCGCGTCATCCATACCGTTGGCGTAGGCAATGTCAGTCGGGCCGCCTAGAAAATAGGCCACCGGCGTATGCAGCTTTTTCAAATCATCTTTCGTAATGTGCACGCCGCTTAAGCCATTGCCCTGGCGGATGTAAACGCCGCTATTAAAAGCTACGACTGCACTGATACGCGGGTCTGCACCGGCTGCGAGCGCTTGTAATCCACCACAACTGTGGCCCATGGCAGCAATGTGTGTCGTATCAATACGGCCATAAAATACCGAATCTTGGGTAGTTGTTGCACGTCCGGCCCATTGAATAGCATCCAGAAGCTGGCTGACTTGGGTTTCATCCGGCGTTGGGCGGCGTGGTGGCGGCTCAGCCGCTGGCGAGACATCCAATTGCGCTAACACACCACGCTCTTGGCGTGGCGCGCCGTTGGCAATGACAACATAGCCATGACTTGCGATCTCACGCAAAAAATGGCTGGCGCTCAAGCCATTGTCACGGCACCCGCCATTTCCCCACAACACCAACGGCAGCTTTTCATTCGGCAGGGTTTGCGGACGATAAATGGTGTAACCAGGCGCGTCAGCACGCGCTTCGGCAATGGCAGGGAATAAACCTGTCCCCGCCGGTGATCCGATAATTCCAAGTGGCAATACCGGGCTAGGCTGCTCAGTTTCGCTTTGCGACATCGCTGGGCTGGCAACTATCAGCAGCATAAGGACCAAGTGCTTATTCATTGCCTACTCCTGACATTGAACGTGATCGCGTGCAGTAATGCTAGCCCGCGCAGTTTGGAATACAGCCAAACCATCTATGTCAAATCGTTCTAATGACCGCGCATTACGCTCGGCATCGCGTAAGTAAAGTGCATCGAAACGGTCTTGTTCTTCGGTATTCATCGCAGATACGACGACACCTTTCTTTTCGGCTTCTTCAAAACCGATATGAAGTGCCGCACGAATTTCTTGCGCCAGCGCGGCTTCCCAAATGGCCGTAGATTTATCTAAAATCTCGCGCTGATCATCGCTCAAACCATTCCAGCGCTTCAAATTCATGGCCCGCGCAGGATATGCACCACGCGGCACAACCAGCGTGTTAAAGTATTTTGCGACTTCCGCGAAATGCAGCGCTCGGAAGGTATCGGCAGGCGCAATCACGCCATCGATCACACCCTTCGTCATTGACGAATACACATCGGCCATCGGCATATTGACTGGATCAGCGCCTAACGATTGCAGCACCGTCAGCAGCTCCGTCGGCGCACGGAGACGCAACTGTTTGATATCATCAAGGCTTTCAATTTTCTTATCGCGCGTCACGATCCCTGGAAGGGAACCGCCCTGCACCGCAAGGACTTTTAAGCCCACTAATTCGCGCTCAAACTGCGGGTGCTTTGCAGCGAGGCAGCGGTAAAGAGCGACCTGAGATTCGACACTCTCGATGCCGGAATAAAACCCGGATTGAATCCGAATCAAATGTGTGCCGCCACGAATATAGATTGGCGTAATCAGGCCAATATCCGCGACACCATGGCGCAGTTCTTCCATCGACATGTCGGATGATAGCAAAGCACCAGACCACATAGGCTTAATGCGGATCGAACCACCAGATTCTTTCTCTATAAAGTCCATCCAGGTGCGATCAGCTTTACTGAACGGATGGCTTGGGCCGTAAGGCGTTGCGTAGGTAAGTTCCGTAACATTCGGCGATGTCGGTTCAGAACACGACGTAAGAACAAACAGAAGAATAAGGGCAACAAATCTCATACGGCCGCCCTCCTACCCAATCCCTTTTCAGTCAAAAAATCCGCGACCAACCCAACCATACGATCATGATTCCAATTCTTGGCATCAACCATATCGGCGTCGATCATCAACACAGGCACTTTGGACTGCTCTAGCGACAAAGCCGTCAATTTTGTACCCGATTGCGACAAACGGTTATCAGGAGGCAACAAAATAACAGCAGCATCAATGCCTGCCCGCTCTGCTTCGCTTTCCATCCAGCCATTCATCCAGGGCGGAAGATGCAGAACTTCATTCATGGAACAAATGCGACTGGCCAGTGCTTCCATGGGTTTGTTTTTGAGATCGCGAATGTACTGCGGGCCCGCAAAGGGCATGTACATGGACCATACAAAAACAGCACCGAGCTTATCTTCCAGCGATTGATAGAATCCGGGGTCGTGCCACAGCCCCGCCCCAATCCACATCAGTCTGATTTTTTCATTCTCGCCCGCACCCAGGCCCTGGTCGATCCGCTCCAGCACTTCGTTGCGGAAGGTCTTGGCATGGTCGACGGCCCAATCTGATCCCCGATGCCATTGCGGGATCATCGTGTTGGTCATTTGCTCGCCGATTGAAACCGGGCATGGCCGCGCCTTCACCAACGCTTGGTTCGCTTGCCAGATGTAGCCTTCCTGCTCGTTAATGCGTTCCATCAGGTAATGGAATTTCGCATCATCAAATTTGCGGCCTGTGCGGGTTTCAAGCAGCGTGATCAGATCACGCATTTCCGCAACCATCAGCGCGATCCGATCTGCATCGTAAATCTCTTCCCAGTCCTGCTTCGAGTGCGTGAACCAACGCGGATCTTTGTGCCGCCAGGCTGGAGCCTCCATCGGGAAAAAGTCCGTGCCCAACGCTTGGGCCCATTGGCCAAAAACATGCTGAATGCAGTCACACGTTAATCTTGCGACTAACACAGTTGGCTTCGGCAATCCGCCCCAGGGTGCAGTGGCCGGATCGTTCGCGAGCGTGCACGCGAACCCTAGCGAGCAGTATTTGCAACTGTTCTCAGGGAACCCATGCTCGGCCATAACTTTGAAATATTTGCCGGAAAGCTGCTTGGCTGAGATATACGCTGACCACCACTGGTTCGTGATGATGGGGATATCCATGGCATGAAAAATTTCATGCGGGGTATCAGCCTGCACAATGGCAAAGGGCTCGCCGTTTTCCACAACGCGTTTGCGCAGTTCAATACCAAACTGTTTCTGATACGCATTGGCCGCTTGCGTGCACGCAAGTGTTTTACGGCTGCGCTGACCTGTGCCCGCGATCATGTGAAAACTCCCGAGGCATTAAGTTCAGCGATACGACTTTCTGAGAGCCCGCAAATATCACGCGCAATTTCAACAACGTGCTCGCCCATCGCAGGCGCACGGTAAGGCTGAAAATCATCTCGTGAAAATTGCAGCGGTGTATTGATGTGCCCAAAGGCGCCGAGAATGGGGTGGTCGAGATCGACCAAGGCACGGCGATTGATCAATTGAAGATCATGTTCGATCATGTCTTCACAG
This sequence comes from Rhodospirillaceae bacterium, assembly GCA_965229355.1. Classification (GTDB taxonomy): domain Bacteria; phylum Pseudomonadota; class Alphaproteobacteria; order Rhodospirillales; family Rhodospirillaceae. The sequence continues at coordinate 478,562 of OZ245869.1, forward strand.
TCTTGAACCACGCCGCAAGCTATACCAGCAGCTTGAAGTTCAGCCGCTATGGCATGTGCATCGCGGATTTGGGTCCAGGCCGCAATATCTGCGCCAGTTATGGCTTTGAGTTTTGCGTATTCATTATCGGACTCCACAACAATGGCAACCCAACGATCATTGCCGGCTGTTGGGAATACATCCTGAAACAGAACATTAGCGCTTGCATTGCCCGTGCGCTGTGGGCGTTCACCGCGCTTCGCCGCAACTAAGCTGTCTCGCATTTGCTGCACGCATATTTCATACATCGATGCGTCGATGTGGCAGCCCTTACCCGTTTCTCGGCGCTGTTGAAGCGCTGCCGCAACTCCTGCCGCCATCACGTACGGCACAATGACGTCCCCGTAAGGCACGGCCCCAGGAATGACAGGATCGCGGTCAGGATAACCTGTCAGATACGTACGCCCCGAAAGCGCGCCACCAGTACCATCAACGCCCCATTCCTGCGCCATGGGACCTGTTTGGCCAAACACACTTCCCGAGACCATGATGATACCGGGGTTACGCGCTGCCAAGGCATCGTAATCTAACCCTAGTTTTTTCATCGTTCCGGGTGAGAAGTTTTCGACAACAACATCAGCCCACGCGATAAGCGGGCACAAAACTTCTTTTGCATCGGGCTTTTTCATATCCAGCGACAAGCAACGCTTTGACGAATTCAAATGCGCAAACCAGGGTTTGTCATCGAGATTGCCTGGTTTTGACGCAGATACTTGAACATCAATACGCGCTAAATCGAGCCTGCTGCGGGTTTCAATTTTCACGACATCGGCTCCAAGATCACCCAATGTCTTGGTTGTGATCGAGCCCACCAGCGCCCAGGCGAAATCCAGCACACGAATGCCAGCAAGCGGGCCAGGACGGTTACCGCTGCGCGCCACCGATGCTACAGATTTCTGACCTTCGCGGATCGACATAAACCGATCAGGCAAGCCAGACGGCGTATCAAAAAAACGCCGCGCAGCAAGGTGCTTGTCTGCCAACACATCCGCAGGCTCATTAACAACACACGCATTAATGCCGCGCTTTAACCCTTCGGTTGCAACCTCGGCCTTCGTGCGACTGATAAAGAACGCCGCGATGGCGGCTTCCCATATGGCGCGTGTATCAGCCGGTAAGGTGGAGCGGTTGTAGGTCAGCCAATCGACACCTTTCAGAGGGTTATCCATCCCCACATCGTCGATCCAATCCGAGAGCGCTTTATTGGCAGGCGCACCAAGGCGCCCAGTCATAAGCGAATGGAAACACCAGCCGTCGGCCAATCGCCAAATCGCTTTTACTGTGGCTTGGCCGTAAGCCAGCGCACCACCCACGCGGATAAGTTTGCGTTTATCAAACTGCCAAACTAAAACACCATTGAAATTGCGGCTGAAGGCGACCTGTTGAATTGAAACATCAACATGCTGGCCTTTACTATGGGTTCCGCGCGCATAGTGCGCAGCCATAGCGCCACTGGCTGCAACCATATCGGCATGAAACGTACAGGCATCCAGCGCTTCTTTCACAGGCGGCAACGCTGGCTCACCCGTGACACGTAAAGCACCGCCCATGGCCGATGCGATTAATTCTCCACCCTTCCAGCCAGAGCGCGGGCCGCCAGAGCCAAACGTTGTGACGGAAACATGTACCGCTGTTTCGGGTATCGCCACATCCGCCAAGGCTTCAAGACCCAAGTCATCAATGACAAACGATGCACCTGCGATCGGCCCACCCAACTCTGCACCCAGAGATGCAAAGAAACGCGCAAGCGCGCGCTCCATCATCCCGCCCAGAACAGCCACACGATGCCCTGCCAACGGCTTCATGGCGTCAGCCCCTTCAAGAAATCTGTGATTTTGGCATCGACACCATCATTGGCGCGCCAACTGCATCGTGTCAGCACCAGTAAAGGCACGGCAGCTGCTTCTAATGCTTTGCGAAGCTCTGGAAGGTGCCAGATTTGCGCCTCGTCTTCTTCGATGTACCAAAGCACAACAGCTTTTGCCGCGTGCAGGCGTACAGTTTCCAGAAGCTCATGCGCACGATCATAAAAGGCACGGGGACCTATTTGTGCGGCATAGAGCTGTTGCCCTATGGCGTGGATCGGATCGCCGGTATTTTCCTGTACGACATGGCCCAATCTACGCCAGGTGTCTTCCAATGTTTCGCCAACGGCGCTCCATCCTGCTTTCTCAATGATGTGGTGAAGACGTAAGTCTGGCGGGGCACTTCCAGCCAACAAGCAAGAACGTGCATGAGTGGAGGGCGTTATATTTTGGTGGCGCTTGGTATTCGTTTCAGCAACGGCCTGCTCGAGAGCAGTGCTATTTACGCTCAAATCACTCGCTAACTTTTGCACCGCATCAATGTTTTGAGCCAAGCTAGTTGAACGATCAATTTTGGCGACATCGAATACAAGCGGCTTTGGTCCGGCAATGAGCCTCCGACGCTGAAGTTCAGAGATGTAATAATAAAGCCTGTGGGCCGTATCATCGCCACGCGAGAACACAACAGTATCTAGGTGTGCGAATGCGCCTGCGGCCCAATCTTCTAAAATCGAAAAAGCCCAGAGCGGAAACTTACTTTCCAACCATTGTTCAGCGTGTGGAAACGAACGATCAACATTCCACTTGAGCGGCCCGCTATAACGCTCTGTCGCAATAAGCACATCATGCGGGATATCTGGACCAACGGACGCAATATGCTTCATGAGCCCAGCCCCGCCGCTAAACCCAGCGCCAAAGCTGGAAACAAAATAATCAATACTAAATGAATAATATCGCTGATCAGAAAAGGAGTGACGCCCTTAAAGATGCGCGAAATCGGCACATCCTTCACAACGCCTTGGATGACATACAGATTCATGCCCAGCGGCGGATGAACGAAACCAATTTCCATGGCCCGGCAAATAAAGATGCCGAACCAGATGGGCGACATGCCCATATCCACAACAATCGGCAGCAGAATTGGCGTTGTCAGCAGCATGAGAGCCAAGCCATCCAGGATCGAACCTAGCAAAAGCAAGATCACAGCAATGACCAATAACGTAGAAATCGGCGATAAGCCTAACTGCGTAATGCTTGCACCCGCTGCATCCGCCAGCCCCGTCACACTGACAAAGACAGAAAAGATCAGCGCGCCAATCACGACCAAGAGAATCATGCCGCTGGTACGGAGCGTTTCTTCAAATGCCGTATAGAGCATAGGAATGCTTAAACGACGGCGCCAAGCCGCGATTGCAAATGCACCCGCAGCGCCAATGGCAGCAGCTTCCGACGGGCTAAACCAGCCCAAGGCAATCCCGGCAATAACAACCGCGACCATCAAAATCATATCAGCGATACGCCCCAGTGCTTTGAAGCGCTCAGACCAAGACGCACGTTCGCTTCGCGGTGCGATGGATGGCTTGATGCGAACAAGAATCCAGATTACCAACGCATAAAACAGTGCCTGTGTAATACCTGGCACAATCGCAGCAGTAAAAAGCTTGCCAATCGATTGCTCTGCAATAATTCCAAAAACAATTAATGCGCCGGATGGCGGAATCATTTGCCCCAGCGTTCCACCAGCGGCAACCGTGCCTGTCGCTAACGCATCGGAATAACCACGGCGGCGCATTTCTGGCAGAGCGACAAGACCAATCGTAACCGCCGTCGCCAAGCTCGATCCGTTAATCGTGCCAAAGCCAGCGCACCCCGCAACCGAGGCATACGCCAATCCGCCACGGCGATGGCCAACAAGCTTTGCGGCAGCATCGAAAAGATCGCGGCTCACGTTTGTCGCGAAGAACAACTGCGCCATGAGCATAAATAACGGCAGTGTCCCGAGTTCATAACGCGTCAGCGTCTCGATAAAGACGACGCCTGCTTTAATGATGGCAGGCTCAAAGCCAAGGATGACCGTTAAACCGACAATTCCAACCAGCCCTAACGATGCGCCAATCGGCACGCCAAGCACTAGCAAAACTAATAAAACACAAACGCCGAGCAGGCCTGTTTCTGGGGTCGCGTACATTAGAGCGACCTTCCGAAGCTTTGGCGAATCAGGATCAAGATCGCAGCAATCAGCCCCACATTTGCGAACGCGCGTAGCCATCGCCAGGGCACACCCAATAGTTCACTCACTTCGTGTGCGCTCCACAAATCAAGCGATATCCATAAAGACCCCGCAAACAAGCCTGCGAAGAAAACCGCCATGAACAATGTGGACAGCCTTAACGCGATACTTTTCGCGCCTGGCGGCAACCGATCGATAACCAGATGAACGCGGGCATGGTTGCGGGCGAGCGTTGCTGCCACAAGCGCCAACGCACCTGCAACCAACACAGCGGTTTGAATGAGCTCAATCGACCCATGTTGGGGTGCGCCGATGCTTCGGCCAATCACCGCATACGTATCGATAATGGTCGCGGCCAAAAGCGCAATACCACCGAGCCACACCATGACTTTTGTCATGCAATACTCACCAAACCATCTGAATTTATGCGGATCGCGGGCAAGCCCGCTGCAACAGTTATTGATTCAACGTAATCTGCAATCTCGCGTGTACGCACACCTTGCGCCAAGATCGGACGGCCCGGTGGCTCGACATGAACAGGAATAATACTTGTGTCGAGTGTGCCGTCACCATGCACTGTAACACGCCCAAGAAATGCATTGATCGCTTCAGGGTGAAATGGTGCGAGCACATAGGCAGGATCGGGTTCGAACCCGAATATTTTTTTCCGGCGCTCGGCCCATTCACGCCGCGCAGGATGATCTTGCGCCGGACTTAAGGCTTGCGTCACCACACAACCATTGCCGAGCCCGTGAAAAATGGGCTTTCCCTTATAGAATTCAATACCGCGCACAATATGCGCATGATGGCCCAGAACAATATCCGCACCCGCATCTATACCCGCTTGTGCAATTGAGCGTTCGTATGGCGCCAACTTAGCGGGCGTGTGAACAATACCTTTATGAAGCGCAACGATAACAATATCGGCGCGCGCGCGAACAGCTGCGATATCATCAGAAAGGCGCTTTAGTGCGCCTGATGATACATATTCAAGCGGTGCTGCAGGAGTAATCGGTGAGCCATCTTTTGTTTCAATCCGCAGATAGTTGCAGCCTGCTTTCGTGCTGCTCGCCCAAGACAATTCAGGGCCTACGCAATTATAACTCAGCAACGCAACACGTTGCCCGTTTTGCTGAAGAATGGCGGGCTCAGCGGCTTCTTTGAGCGTGGCTCCGGCCCCTGTATAGGCGACATTTACTTTGTCTAAGCCTGCACGGGTATCGGCAATACCTTCAGCGCCACAGTCCGCGATATGATTGCCAGCTAAACTCAAAACCGAAAAACCAGCTTCGGCAATGGCACTTAAATTTTCAGGTGGCGCGCCTGGTGCTGGCACATCGCCTTTCATTTCGTAGCCACGATTTGTATGCGGCACTTCAAGATGGCCAATGGCTACATCAGCTGCACGGATTTCTGGCGCAATGCCCGAAAGCCAGTGGCCAGCGTCCGGTTCATCAAGAACCAGATCGCCGGCCACGACTAACGTAAAGGTACGTGCTGATGTCATTTAACCGTACGCACTGCACTCGAATGCTAGAACGACTTACGCACTGTTAAAGCAAACATACGCCCAATCGGGTTGGATGCAGTGGCATCGTAACCACCGCTACCATTAACGCTGGGCGCAATATTCACATAAGGCGGATCAATGTTGAACAGGTTCCGAACCTCAAATCCGACCGAAAGCCCATTCAAACTAAAGCCCTTTTCACCCGGCTCGTTATAACGCCAGTTCAAAGCTAGATCGATTGGCGTGTAGCTGGAGACAGACTGGTTTGGTGTCACAGCCGTGCTGATATAGCCACCAACATGGTTTGCCAAAATGCGCACTGAGAACGGATCATGATCCCAAGTCACGCTTGCGCGTGCCTTGAATCTAAGTGGACGGAAGATGAGATCCAATTGATCGAGGATCGGCGCTGTCGGCGTAATTGCGACCTTGTAAGTGGTCAGATACGTACCCGCAGCATTGAATGTGAACGTGTCATTCGCGCCCGCATCCCACAAGTAGGTCATGTTAAAATCAAACCCACGTGTAATCGAACGGCCCAAGTTCTGGCTCCGTCCGTCGACAAACAATGTGACGTTTGCGGGGCTGCCACCTGGGAAAGATCCTGCTGCTAGTGTTACGCCTTGCGCTAAGAACTGCTGCACACGGGCAGCGGCATCTGCGCCCCGCAAAATAATACCAGTACCCGCAAACTGACTTTCACGCGTCAGAATGGCGAGGTCAGACAGGTAAGCGTTCACCTGATTTTTATAGTCGACGTCGAAGTAGGTCACGCCAACCTTTAGATTTTCGATCAGATCAGAATCGGCCCCAATCGACCACGTGGTTGCTGTTTCAGGCTTTAAGCCTAAGTTCTGGCCCGAAAGCGCAAACCCTTGCAGGGGCGCACCACCCGTGGGGTTTTGATAACTCTGACCGAAGAAGTTATTACTGTTGCCATAGATTTCAGGAATCGTTGGCGCACGGAAGGCCGTTCCGTAACTGCCATGAATCATAAAATCGGTAACGGGCGACCAGTTCACGCCAAACTTCGGGTTCGTTGTTTTGCCCACATCGCTATATTTGTCGTAACGAACAGCTGGGCTAAATTCCAATTTCTGAATGCCAGGCATCGCATTTTCTGCGCCGACAAGCGGAATAAACGTTTCGGCATATAACGAGTCGACCTTCCGATCAAAAATACGGAAGACAATCGGCGTCCCCGGATTACCGCGCGCGGAACCCAATTCTGCGGTGAAGTCCTGACGCTCATATCCAGCCGCAACTTTCACTTCGCCGCCGGGCAATGTGAATAATGGGCCATTGAGGCGGATTTCTCCGGTTGTCAGCTTGCCATTGGTGGGCGCCAAAAAGATTTGGTTAGCAAGATTAGTCAGCACCGTCGCGTTTGTGCGGCGCAGACCATACGGATCGAAAGCTGTATTTGGATCGCTACTGGCCAAAGCCGCATTCAGCGCTGCGTTGTTAACGCCATTGTAGGATTCAGAATTATCCTTGGTTTTACCAAAACCAACCAAACCCTCTAACTGCCAGTCATTCGGCAGCAGGAATTTCAGACCGGGCGTCACTTGATAGCTTTCCGCATAACCAGACGAGTGGTTGGCGGGTAAATCATTTCTGAAATTATAATCGATGGTGTAACTGGTGCCCGTGAAGCCAGCAGGTCGCACAAAGAAAGCGTTGGTTTGCGGCACTGTAATAGTTGCCGTTGAGAACGGGCTGTGACGGAAGAAATCACGCTTTGAATAAAAACCATCTGCCTCAAACTTCAACCATTCTGTCAGCTCATAGCCGCCAGTGAAGTTGACCGAGTCATATTTTTGCTCCGGGATTAAATCCTGACCCGTCAACTCATCGCAGCGGTTGGTCGTGCCTGCAACCAAGTTGCCAGCGGTCGCTTGCGTGACACCGTTGGCAGGAATGGCATATGTCGACGTCCCGGCACGAATTGTGCCTGGTGCGCACCGCGTGACACTATAATCGTTACCGCCAAAGGCCGTTTGATTGTTTCGGAAGAAGTCACGGTCATCACCGCTTAAGTTCGAGCGTTCAACATGCTCAAACGCCAACATGAATTGGCCACGATCAAACACTTTGCCGACAGCAGCACCGACAGCATACTCATCAAACGCGCCATCATCAGACAAGCCACCGCGCGCGAATGCTTCAGCCCCATCAAGGGTACGGCGCGGCACCAAATTGACCACACCAGCAACTGCGTCTGAGCCGTAAATCGCCGAAGCGCCGTCAGCAACGACTTCGATGCGCTCGACACCTAACGATGGAATCACAGAAGGGTCTGTTGATCGACTGTTATTGACAACACGGTGCCCATCAACCAGCACCAGCGTCGCGTAAGAGCCAATGCCACGCAAGTTGACCGTATTCCCGTAGACGATGTTGCCTGACCCACCAGCCTGACCGCGTGAGTTTTCAGAGACACCAAGGTCAAAGACTTGCGGAATTTCTTTGATCATTTTGTCGATGGTAATCGAACCAGACGCTTCAATATCGGTTCGGTCCATTGAAATAACAGTCGACCCCACGGGGGCCACGCCCCGCACGCGGCTGCCTGTGACGATAATTTCATCAAGCGCCACATCAGGGCTGGCATTCTGTGCCATCACTGCGCTTGAGAGACTGAGTGCAGCCAAGCTGCAGCTCAGACTCAATGCGAATTTCAAATTACTCCGTTTTAAACTTGCGTACATTTGCCTTCACTCCCCTGTTACGGCAGTACATCAAATAACTTTAAGCACTAATCAGTTACTGGCAGCTCCACACGTGAGCCAGCATTACCACCACGCACGACAGTGAAAACCGGCGGGGGTGTTTGCATGATCTCTTTCAAATTGCGCTGACGTGGATCGGCACCTGCTATGGTGATGCGCAAGCGATTGCCGACCGGCATAACACGAGAAACTGGTGTTAAATCGATATCAAGATTAACCACCTCGCCTGGCTTAACGGGCGCAACATCAGCCTTGCGCCCCGAATGCCATGGCAGTCCCAATGTGTTGTAGGGCGCTTTCGCTAACTTACGGTGCGATAAAGCCAGCCTTCCAAATGCGACGACTTCGGATGCTCCATCTGCTGCGACTTGATCCAGATAAACCCAGACATCGGCATCGGTTTTATCAACCGCGACCTTTAATCGTGCGACGGGGAAGCCGATCAATTTTAGTGGCTTTTCCAACGGCGCGCTGGTGTAGCTTAAGCCATGCTGCTCCATGGGCTTTGACCAGAACGCAAAGTAATCTGAGTCCGGCAGATTATAATCTGTGGTGAATTTATCGTTGCCCTGCTGCGATACACGTGCAGCAAGCTGGCCATCATTCGATGATCGCGCCGTACCGCTTTTGCCGCCCTCAAAATACCAACTGACAGGCTTAGCTGTGGTGCCCGGTAATTTGTCAGTGCGGGTCCAACCCTCACCTTCCACCCAATACGTCACGCGTGGTTCACGCGTTATCCCGTTATCGATACCTTTCAAGTGATAATCAAAGTAGCGCGTGACTTCGCCCGTAAAATCGTATTGCGGCGGCGGGACACAGTGGCTTCCAGGCCCAGCTAAAAATTTCCCACCAACGTTTGCCGCATTTAAGATTGCGTGTGCCGTGGGCTCATCTTGCCAATTGCTCCAGAAATAAGTGGCGACCCCGGATTTGCGAACCGTATCGAGATAGTTGTAAACGCCAACCTCTTCCCAAAAAGCATTCTTCGTAAATTCTGAAATGCTGTCGCGATATGGCATGCCGTACCACAAGCCTGCCATCGGCGTGTTCTTAGCGTGTTCAGCAACAGCGGCTTTCAGCATTGCGCCATCTTTATCGGCATCCACAGGAATGCTGGCTAAGTCTTCCGACAGTGGTTCGTCGGGGCGTGTATTGAATTGCGCGGTGATACCGCCACGTCTGACAAACCCGTATTTGTCGAGTTCAGTGGCGCCGATGAAAGCAGCCTTCAGTGATGGCGGCGCCGTCGTGGTGGTTTGGAATGTAGTGCCGCCCAAATAAGAGCAACCAATCATGCCCACCTTGCCGGTGGAGAACGGTTGCTTCGCCAACCATTCCACAAGGTCGTACCCATCTTGCGCTTCAGTGCGATCTTGAAAACCACGACGCGCACCAAAGGAAGCACCCTTGCCACGAATGTCAGCAGTCGCAACCACGTAGCCTGCTGAAATCAATGAGCGAAGCGCCAACCGATCTGACAAAGCGAGTTCAACCACCTTGCCCTCAGCGTCGGTAAAACGCGCGCGATATGGTGAGAAGGCGAAGATCACAGGTGTACGCGCTTGCATCACATCGCTGCCGCGCGCTGGGCGGTAGATGTTTACTGCCAGCTTGGTGCCATCGCGAACGGGCACATAAATAGAATTGCGGGCGTAGTCGGGCCACGTCTCAGCCGCAGAAGATGCGGCATATATAAGTGTCAGCGTCGCAAGAACGCTTCCCAGCCTACCCATTCGAGCCTCCCCGCTCGGATTGTCGACAATTTCATCGGCTATATGCCAAAGTATTGCAAACAAAAAAGTGCCTACAATATTGTTGACAATGCTGCGTCGCAAAATGAATCATGCGCACATGTCCACCGATTCCAGCACAACGGCCGGCCGAACACTCACCAGCACAGAACTGGTCGACTGGGTGCGCGACGGTATTCGTAAAGGCCGCTTTGTGCCGGGGCAGCGCCTTGTCGAGATCGACATCACACGTCAGACCGGCACCACCAGATCCAAAGTGCGCGAAGCATTGCAGCGGTTAGAGGGCGAAGGGCTGGTTCAAATAGAAGAGTTTCGCGGCGCGTCAGTACGCACCGCGAGCTTGGAAGAAGTGCGGCAGATCTACCGTGCACGCATGGCGCTTGAAGGCATCTCGGTCATCGACTTTGTGCACAACGCCAGCGCGGAACAGAAAGCGCGGCTGAACGAATTGCAAAACGAGCTTGAAGAGTGCGTTGAGAAGAACGCGCCAGAACGATTTGGCCGCCTCAATACTGAATGGCATCGCTTAATTGTGGAAGGTTCAGGCAACCTAGTGATTGCTGAAGCATTACAACGCCTGAACGTCCCCATCCATCGGCTACTGTTTGAAAGCTTCTACAACGCTGAACGGTTACGCACAGCGGTGGCTGATCACCGCGTTATTCTGGCTGCCATCATGGCTGGTGACGGTGCACGCGCGGAAGCTGCCATGCGACAACACATCGGCGACGGATTTGAAACAATGGCACATATTGACCGTGAATTTCATCGCTGATTCCAACGCTACTTCTTGAAGACGACGGTTTTACTCCCGTTCAGTAGCACGCGATCTTCAAGGATATTCGTAACTGCACGTGCAAGAACGCGTCGCTCGATATCGCGGCCCTTACGCACGAGATCATCCGGCGTATCGGCGTGGCTGATGTGTTCGACATCTTGATCAATGATTGGGCCTTCATCTAATTCCGCCGTTACAAAATGCGCTGTCGCCCCAATCATCTTGACGCCTCGAGAATGAGCCTGATGATACGGCTTAGCGCCTTTAAATCCGGGCAAGAAGCTATGGTGAATATTGACGCAGCGTCCCGCTAAGTATGCGGACATATCATCCGATAAAATTTGCATATAACGAGCCAATACAATCAATTCGGCCTTCGATTTTTCAACAACCTGTTTGATCTGCGCTTCTTGATCCGCCTTTGCACCAGCGACAACAGGAAGATGGTTGTAAGGGATATCTCCCATCGTTGTGAGGTTCAGCGCTTCTTTCGGATGGTTGGAGACAATGCCAACAACATCCATGTTCAACTCGCCAATGCGGTAACGGTACAAAAGATCGCCCAGACAGTGATCAAACTTTGAAACCAGCAGCAGCACGCGCTTTTTTTCATGCTGACTGCGCAAGGTCCATGTCATGCCAAACTCTTGAGCAATGGCACTAAACCTCTCTTTCAATTCAACAGAATCATCGCCGTGATCAAACACGACGCGCATAAAAAATCGATTGGTTTCAGAATCTCCAAATTGCTGGGCTTCGTGGATGTTCGCTCCACTCTTGAACATCAGCCCCGAAATTTTAGCGACGATTCCAGGCCGATCTGTACAGGACAACGTCAGAATATATCTCAATATTAGCTCCCATCCCCTAAAATTGCATGCAATTTCATCTTTTCTTATATTTGAACTGCGCTATGATGGCAATATTGCATGCAATTTTAGGGGATGGCTATGGTCGCGAAGAATTTAGAAGGCGTTTTGCAAGCTGGTGGCAATACCGTCGAGATGCTGCGGAATTCTAAAATTGGCGCCTATGTTTACCCGGTTGTCCCAACAGAATTCTCGAACTGGCGCGATGAGCAACGCGCATGGCGCGATAAGGCCGTGCTGTTTGATCAAACACACCACATGGTCGACCTGTTCATCAAAGGCCCGGATGCCTTAAAACTGGTGTCACATCTCGCAATTAACACCTTCTCAAATTTTCCCGTCGATCGCGCGAAACAGTTCGTGCCTTGTAGCTATGATGGCCATGTCATTGGCGACGGCATTTTATTTCACTTAGGCCAAAACGAATTAGTGTTCGTGGGCCGCGCGCCTTCTGCCAATTGGATTATGTTTCACGCCGAAACAGGCGGCTACAATGTCGAAATCATCAAGGATGATCGCTCGCCCTCCATGCCGATGGGCAAGCCGGTCACGCGCAAATATTACCGCTTCCAAATTCAAGGCCCGAATGCGCAGCAAGTCATCGCGAAACTTAATGGCGGCGCGTTCCCCGATATTAAGTTCTTCCATATGGGCCACATCACGATTGCGGGCCGCAAAGTGCGCGCGTTGCGTCACGGCATGGCTGGCGCGCCAGGGCTAGAGATTTTTGGCCCTTACGACGAATACCTCGACATCCGTGAAAAAATTATCGAAGCTGGCAAAGAGTTTGGACTGACACTGGTTGGATCGCGCACGTACGCCACGAATACACTGGAGTCCGGGTGGATTCCTTCTCCCTTGCCTGCTGTGTATACAGGCGCAGAGATGAAAGCTTACCGCGAGTGGCTGCCGGCCAACAGTTACGAGGCCACAGGTTCCATTGGTGGCAGCTTCGTATCGTCAAACATTGAAGACTACTATATGACGCCATATGCTTTGGGGTATGGCCCGTTCGTAAAATTCGACCACGACTTTATTGGCAGCGCGGCGTTGGAAAAGATGAACCCAGCAACACAACGCAAAAAAGTGACGCTGGCCTGGAACGGCGAAGATATGGCCAAGATTTTCGGCTCATATTTCATGGGCTCAGAAAACTACAAATACTTCGACCTGCCTTTGGCCAATTACGCATCATCGAACTACGACGCGGTGATGAAAGGCGGCAAGACTGTTGGCGTTTCTATGTTCACAGGGTACAGCGCCAACGAGCGTACGGCTCTTTCGCTGGCCTCCGTCGATCCTGATATCGCGTTGGGCTCAGAAGTGACCGTTGTCTGGGGCGAACCCAACGGCGGCACACAGAAAACCACGGTCGAACGTCACAAACAAATCGAAGTCCGCGCTATCGTAAGCCCAATTCCATACTCGAAAGTCGCACGCGAAACCTACGCCGATGGTTGGCGGACTGGGACATAAGATGACCATTCTGCCGACCATTACCACGCATCAGCCGCTCGCGCAGCTTTTGCACGAATACTCGGCTGAGGTGACATCGCCTGATCGCAAGTCATTAGATGCAGCTGCACTAATGATGCGGAAAGGGGCACGGGTTTATATCGCAGCCCTGCCTAGCGATGCGCCTGATGCACAAGTGTCAGTGGCAGCAAAGCTGAAGCAGGCGGGGCTCATTCCTGTCCCGCATATTGTCGCACGAAATATTCCCAATCGCGCCGCCCTCGATCAAACATTACGTCGCTTGACCCAGGAAGCCAGTGTAGACCGCGCGCTTATTCTGGGTGGCGATAAAGATCAGGCGGCCGGTGAATACGATTCCAGCTTGCAATTGATTCAAAGCGGACTGCTTGAAAAACACGGTATCAAGAAAATCGCACTTGGCTGTTATCCCGAAGGGCACCCGCGCATACCTGACAACGTATTGCGTAAAGCATTGATTGATAAAATTAATGCCGCTACACAGGCCGGGCTTGAAGTGATCTTGATCAGCCAGGTTTGCTTCGAGGCTGCCCCCATCATCGCATTCATCAAAGACTTACGGCAGCAGGATATTACGGCACCCATACGTGTCGGTGTCGCGGGCCCAGCCAAACTCTCAACACTTTTGAAATACGCAGCCATCTGTGGCGTGGGCCCGTCATTGCGCGCGCTGACACGCCACAGCGGGCTTACAATGAACCTATTGCGCACAGAAACCCCGGAAGCAGTACTGACAGCCATCGCTGATGCCCAGGCGCATGATGCCTCGATGGGCGTTACGGGGATTCACTTTTTCACTTTTGCATCGCTTGCAAAGTCAATTGCCTGGGCGGAAGAACAACTGGTTTAAACACTGTTGCGCTGCAGTGGTTACGTTATAGTCGCTATCATTTTCACCGCATCGCCAAGAGTCAGTTTTGTCAAAACTGAAGACCATGCCAAAATCCAGCGACGACACTAAAGAAGGCAATACGCGGTCTCGCCAGCAGCTTCATGCCATTATGAAGCTGCGGGAAATGATCGTGTCCGGTGCATTTGCACCTGGCGAGCGCATTTCAGAATTAGGCGCCGTTGAAAAGCTGGGTATATCGCGCACCCCTGTTCGCTTGGCCTTAAGCGAATTGGCCTTCGAAGGCCTTTTGCGTCCATTAAGTTCTGGTGGCTTTGTCGTCAGAGATTTCTCGATTGCCGATATTTTTGATGCCATTGAACTGCGTGGCGTTCTGGAAGGAACCGCAGCACGTATGGCAGCCGAGAGATCAGGCAACGCGACCGAAACATCGGCCCTCCGCGATATTTTGGAAGAACTCGAAACCATAGTACGACGCGAACAGCGCGATGATGATATTTACGCGCGTTATGTGGAATTGAACGAGGCTTTTCATAACGAAATGTTGAAATTGGCAAAGTCACCCTTTTTAGAGCGCAGCCTCGCGCAAATCGTCGCACTGCCTTTTGCATCACCCAACGCGTTCTTTAAGGTGCAAACGCAACGCAGCCAACCCAACGACATCTTGGTGTTAGCCCAGTATCAGCACCGTACGATTGTGGAAGCTATTGCGGCGGGTGAAGGTGCGCGCGCCTTTGCACTGGGTCACGAGCATGCTCATTTGGCAGCGTCAAATTTACGCGAAGCCTTAAAGCAAGATGCGTTGCTGGATCAGGTTCCCGGCGCACAACTTATTCGTATCCCGCGGGCGTAAAAAACCAGCAGGCGTAAAAACTTCAGGTTATCAAAGACGGATAAGGGAAAATGGTGCCCAAGGCCGGAATTGAACCAGCGACACACGGATTTTCAATCCGTTGCTCTACCAACTGAGCTACTTGGGCTTTCAGGCGATTAGGCCTAGAAGAGGCGCGCTTTATAAACGCCGCGCGCGGCCCTGTCCAGCCACCTTAATTTTTATCTAAATCATTGGCCAGAAATGGCTTTTTCGCTCTTGGCTCGGCAGGTGCATGGCGCCTGGGGCCGGCGAAAGCACTCTATTTTGGCCCCTCGCCGTCGCTGCCATCCGACGGGCCCTCATCGGTCGCGACCCGATACGCGCCGGTCACCCAGGCCCCCAGGTCCATATCCGCACAGCGTTGAGAACAGAATGGCCGGTGACGGGCTTCCACGGCCGTCCCACAGCGCACGCATTTGGGCGCTGAAACGCGCACACCATCTGGGCGTGAAGGCGGGTCTGATAATGGCGGCGGCGGTGTTTTTTCCATAGGCTATATGTTGTGCGGTTCGGACGGCGCGTCAAGCGCTCACCTCGATCCGCTCAACTCCGTAACTCGTCTGCGGCTCAAGCACGATCTCGCCTTTGGCGGTATCACTCGCCTCGGAAAAAGCCGCGCGAAGCTTTTCGTTCAAGATGGCCGCAACCTTGGGCGCGACCTTGAGATGAACACGCGCCACGCGGCGCCCAACAAGTTCCTGACACGCAACACGTAGCGCTTTGTAAGCAACGGTCTCGGCATTCAGCAACGTTTCAGCCAAAGATGGCCGCACACGTTGGCGCGCAATGTCGATCATGCCCGACGGTGTTAAGCCCATCACACGCGTTTCAACCGGGTCATCAGCACATAAATCTTTCAATGTCGTGACAAAACGCTGCTTGCCCTTGGTATGAATCAAATCCACCACAATATGGCCCGCCAAATTGCGCAAACGCATTTGTCGGGCGATCACAGCCATGGCTTCGCCATTAGCTTGATCAATGGAACTCGCGCCCGCATCAATATCAATAGCGATCAACGCGGATGTTTGTTCAATCGTCACCCGCCCGCCGCTTCGCAAATTTAGGGTCGTCTGTAATGCGTCATCAATTTGCTCATCGATCTCAGCAAACGTCATTTCGTTCTCGGCTTCAGCAACGACAGGTGCGCTCGCCCCCAAAAACTGTGTGATAACTTTACGCTGATCAGCAGTATCGATAACAATTTCACTGATTGAGGAGTGATATGTTTTCCACCAGTTTAAAACCGGATGAGGCGCCGCACGTAACAGATCAAATTTCTGCGCTGCCTCAGGAACTGCAAGCGTAGATAATTTCAGCTTATGGCCCTTGTCAGCCCGCGCGGGTGTAGCAACCTCAACGGCAATCACCTGACCTGCGGTGATTTTCTGACCTTTTGTTTCCAGCAGCCCATGTGGCACAAGCCCAATATCCACAAACACATCGTTGGAGCCCGGCACACGTTCACCGACAACACCGGCGTATATGGCGCCTGTTTGCGCTTCGGCATCACGCACAAAAATGGCTTCTAATACCGTCTCATCTGCAACAAGGACCGCACGGGTTTCCCCCGGCCCGCGCGTCACAAAAATGCGATCGGGTTTAGTGCTCATGCGTTTTGAAAAGCAGCAGCGAGAAGATTTTCAGCCGTGTGAACACAAAGCCCAACAATATTGGGGTACGAACCGTTCACCGATGAGATGTAAGATGCTGCCAGCCCTTGAATGGCATAGCCGCCCGCCTTGCCGCGCCATTCATCAGACTTAATGTACGTCTCAACATCCGCATCGGTCAGGCGCTTGAAACGCACCATAGTTTCCACATGCCGCACCCAGGTTTTTGTGGGCGTGATGACAGCAATACCGCCGTGTACGCGGTGACGCCGTCCCGACAATAACGCCAAGCATTCACGTGCTTCTTGTTCTGTCTCAGCCTTAGGCAGAACACGTCGGCCACAGGCCACCACCGTATCGGCCGCCAAAACAACCGCATTAGGGTTTTTAGCTGCAACCACTTGCGCCTTTGCCAATGCCAATCGATCCGCCAACTGGCGCGGTAGCTCATCCTTCAACGGCGTTTCGTCCAAATCCGCATGCACAATAGCATCAGGCTTACGGCCAATTTGCGTGAGCAACGTGAGACGGCGCGGAGACGATGACGCGAGGATGAATTGCAAAGCCACTAGAACCTCGGATCATCAGGGAAAGGAAAGAGATCAAGAATTTTCTGTCGCAGTTGATCGCGCACTTGTCGATAAGCTGTCAATTTTGTTTCACGCGATCCTTCGACTAACGACGGATCGAACGTATTCCAGAACTTTACTTCGCAGTGCATGTAGCGCGTAAGATCGACGGCTTTGTGCTGGGCGTGCGGTGAAAGCGATATCACCATATCAAACGAGTCATCCGTCAAATTATCAAATGTCTTTGGGTTGTGGTGCGACATATCGACGCCAACCTCTGCCATCACTTCCACCATAAATGGGTCAAGCTTGCCCATATGAATGCCAGCAGAATCTACAAACACGCGCTTGCCATGATACCGCTTCATCAACCCCTCAGCCATGGGCGAGCGAATTTCATTCATGGTGCAGCAAAACAGCAAAGCAGACGGCAGAATATTGACCATAACGCTGCATTACCCGCGAATATGCAGAACGCAGAGCAACGTAAACAGCCGACGCGCCGTGGTATGGTCTAACTCTGCATCAATCGATAATCGCTCCAGCAACATCTGCGCACCTTCGTTATGCAGTGCGCGACGGCCCATATCGATGGCCTCAATCTGCGACGGCGATGATGCTTTGATCGCGTCGTAATAACTTTCGCAAACGATGAAGTAGTCCTTCACCACCATGCGGAAAGGCTTAATCGGGAACACAATCTCTTTAATCGCGCTATCAGCCGTATCGCGAATATCCAGCAGCAAGCGATCTTCGGCCAGCTTTAGGCGCGCATGATAAGGGCCCTGATGGACGCCCTCGCCCTTCAAGCAAAACGAGTTATCTTCCAACAAATCGAAAATCGCGACTTCACGCTCGTGCTCGACTTCAGGACGACGGCGCACAAACGTCTTTTCGTCCAGCGCAAGTTTAACGATCGAGCGCTGCCGGCTCTGGGTGGGATTGTCGCCTGCGGTGTCATCGCCAGGCGCGGTCATTAGGTCCGCCCGATATTTAATCGAATGGCGACAGATAATGCGTGCGCATCTAACTCTTCGGCGCGCGCCATCGACAAAGCACTGGGGCCAATGGCGGCCAAACCTTCGGCGGAGCAATCCACAATCGAGGTGCGCTTCAAGAAATCAAACACGCCCAAACCAGACGAGAAGCGCGCGGTGCCCGATGTTGGCAGCACGTGGCTGGGGCCAGCAATGTAATCGCCCAACGCTTCAGGCGTGTGACGGCCCACGAAGATCGCGCCAGCATGCGTGATTGCATTCATCAGTGGCTTGGCATCGGCCACTGCCAATTCCAAGTGTTCAGGTGCAATGCGGTCCACCAATGCAGCTGCGTCTTGCAGCTTATTCACCACAATCACACCACCGTGTTTGTTCCAACTCGTGCGAGCAATGTCCGCACGCGGCAATGTGATCAGATGGCTTTCCACGGCAGCCAAAGCACGGCGCGCGAAATCTTCGCTGTCAGTGATTAACACTGATTGCGATGACGGATCGTGCTCGGCTTGCGACAACAAATCGGCGGCAATCCAGGCTGGGTCATTTGAATTATCGGCGACTACCAGAATTTCAGACGGCCCGGCCACCATATCGATGCCGACAGTGCCAAAAACTTGCTTCTTGGCTGAGGCCACGTACGCATTGCCCGGGCCAACAATTTTATCGACCGCTTTGATCGTGGCCGTACCGTAAGCAAGTGCCGCAATCGCCTGCGCACCACCGATACGATACACTTCATCAACACCAGCGATATGACATGCGGCGAGCATTAAAGGATTGGTTTTGCCGTCAGGTGTCGGCAATGTGACCACCAAGCGCGGCACGCCTGCGACCTTGGCAGGGACTGCATTCATCAACACTGATGAAAACAACGCAGCCGTACCACCGGGCACATACAAACCAGCCGATGAGACAGCAGTCCACCGCCAGCCCAACTTAATACCTTCAGCGCCAGTATAAAGTTCATCTTTTGGAATCTGACGACGGTGATAATCAGCAATGCGTTCAGCAGCTATGTGCAAAGCTTTCAACGTTTCAGCATCGCACAACTTGGCCGCGGTCTGAATTTCATCCTTCGTGAAGGTCAGCTTATCGGCAGTCAACGCTTGGCGATCCCATTTCGCTGTGTATTCAAGCACAGCCGCATCGCCGCGCTTTTTCACATCAGCCAGAATGCCTGCAACTGCGCCATCGACATCCGATTTCTCGTCGCGGCTGGCATTCACTAGCGCTGTAAAATCAGCTTCAAAATTTTTATCGGTTGCGAATAACAGTTTCGCCATAGCTAACCCGCCACCGCAGCACGGAACTTTTCAATCCAGCCACTGATTTCTTCCGAGCGCACTTTCAAAGCGGTGCGGTTCACAATCAAGCGGGATGAGACTTGCGCAATCGTTGCGGTTTCACGCAAGCCATTGGCTTTCAAGGTCGCACCCGTCGAAACCAGGTCAACAATGCGTGGACTTAAGCCCAACACTGGCGCTAACTCCATTGCTCCATTCAGCTTCACGCACTCGGCCTGAATGCCATGTTCAGCAAACCATTTGGCCGTGATGTGCGGATACTTGGTCGCGATGCGCATGTGGCTCAAGCGCGACAAATCTAAGTCTTCACCGAAGCTGACCGGCTGCGCGATAGACAGGCGACATTTGCCGATCCCCAAATCAAGCGGCGCATAGAGTTCCGAGTAGTCGAACTCCATCAGCACGTCGTTGCCAGCGATACCAATCTGCGCGGCACCAAAAGCCACAAACGTCGCAACGTCGAAGCTGCGCACGCGGATGATCTTCACATGCGGCAAGTTGGTGGAAAAACTGAGCGCGCGCGAGCTTTCGTCACCCAATGCGGCTTCAGGTTCGATCCCAGCGCGACGCACAATGGGCAGCGCTTCGTCTAAAATGCGGCCCTTCGGCAGGGCAATGATCAACGGTTGGGGCGACATAACAGATACGATAACTGATCCCAAGGGACGGCATGGGACCTTTACGTGAGCCCCTTATATATAAGTGCCGTGGTTTTACACGGTTTTGGACCAAGTCACTACCGGGGATCAGCCTTAAAATTCAGAGACTTAGGGGTTTTTAAACCGCTAGGCCCCGCCCATGCGCTCAATGGTCGCCCCGCAGGCTTCCAATTTCTGCTCCAGGCGCTCGTACCCACGGTCGAGGTGGTAAACGCGGTTCACCACCGTCTCGCCGGTCGCAGCCAAGCCCGCCAGAACCAGCGACACCGACGCACGCAAGTCGGTGGCCATCACAGGCGCGCCCGAAAGTTTTGTTTTACCGCGCACAATGGCCGAAGTGCCGTGCACGTTTACGTCCGCACCAAAGCGCGTCAGCTCCGGCACGTGCATAAAGCGGTTTTCGAAAATCGTTTCGGTGATCATGCTGGCACCTTCGGCGGTGGCCATTAAGGCCATCCACTGCGCTTGCATGTCCGTTGGGAAACCGGGGAACGGCTCGGTCATCACGTCGACGCCTTTGAGGCCGTTCTTCGCAGAGACGACGATGCCGTCTGGCGTTTCGGTGATCTCGACGCCCGCTTGTTTCATCGAATCAAAGACAGCCTTCAGCAAATCGTAGCGCGTGCCCTTCAGCTTCAACGAACCGCGCGTAATAGCAGCCGCAATGGCATAGGTTCCCGTTTCGATACGGTCCGGCACCACGCCGACGCGGGCGCCATGAAGTTTTTCAACGCCTTGAATACGCAGCGTACCCGACCCCATACCGGTGATCTTCGCACCCATAGCATTCAAGCATTCCGCCAGGTTGGTAATTTCCGGTTCGCGGGCCGCATTCTCGATAATCGTCTCACCTTCGGCGAGCGAAGCCGCCATCAGCACGTTCTCGGTGCCACCTACGGTGATTTTGGGGAAAATAATCTGCGCGCCTTTTAAGCGCTTATCGACGGTCGCGTGCACGTAGCCTTGTTTCAGTTCGATCTTTGCACCCAAAGCTTCCAGCGCTTTCAAGTGCAGATCGACAGGGCGCGTGCCAATGGCGCAACCGCCGGGCAGCGACACTTTGGCTTCGCCGTGACGCGCGACCAACGGGCCCAGCACCAGCACTGAAGCGCGCATACGACGCACCAAGTCATACGGCGCAGTCACAGACGCAATCTTATCGGTCCGCAGTGTCATGGTGCGGCCTGTCGCACCAGCTTCGGCAATATCAGCGCCCGCACCCAATGCAGATTGATCGATACGCACACCCAATTGGCGCAGCAAGTTGCCCATGGTGGTGATGTCGGCCAACTCAGGCATGTTGGTCAGCGTCAGCGGTTCGTCACTCAGCAAACCTGCAGCCATGAGCGGCAGTGCTGCATTCTTAGCACCACCGATTACGATTTCGCCAACAAGCGGCTTGCCGCCTTCAATCCGAATTGCATCCACGTCTGGGGAATCCTTGTTCGTTCTTACAAGCGAGGAAGGGTCACGCCCTTCTGGCCTTGGTATTTGCCTTTGCGATCACGATACGAGACTGCGCACGGTGAATCGGCTTTCAGGAAAATGAATTGGCACGCACCTTCGTTCGCATAAATGCGCGCAGGCATCGGCGTCGTGTTTGAAAACTCCAACGTCACGTGGCCTTCCCACTCAGGCTCGAGCGGCGTCACGTTCACAATAATGCCGCAGCGCGCGTAGGTGGACTTGCCCAAGCAAATCACCAGCACATCGCGCGGGATACGAAAGTATTCAACCGTGCGGGCCAACGCGAATGAGTTTGGCGGGATTACGCACATATCAGTTTTGCGATCGACAAAACCCTTGTCGGAAAAATTCTTCGGATCAACGACAGCGGAATCCAGATTGGTGAAGATCTTGAACTCATCTGCAACCCGCGCGTCATAACCGTACGACGACACGCCGTAGGAGATAACATTGTCGCGTTTGAGGTTTTCCGTGAACGGCTCAATCATGGCGTTCTCGGTCGCCATTTGGCGGATCCAGGTATCAGGCATCACGGACATGGGAAAACCTTGCAGAACTTGAGAGGCAGACGCAGGTTCTTGTAGCCCAGCCTGCACGCCCCCTCAAGTAATGGGCCTCAAGTAATCGGGGTTTAGAGCTATTTCGGGTCCGATTCAGGGCCAGATTCGGGAGCCGAGTGATTGGTCTCTTGGGCCGCCCCCTGAGCCGTCTGCGCCCGCTTCTGGGCTTTGCGCTTCAGCAAATTCGCGCGCAAGGCATCCGCCGACCGGGACAGGCCGTCATCCGACTTTGGGTTGTGTGAGTGCGGCTTGGGTGTTTTATCGGTCATGGTGCTGACAACGCTTAACGGACGCCTCTCCTGGCCATAAACTATCACTTCTCAATAAGAAAGAGCCTGAAATTACGGGCCATGTTGATAAGGGGAGCATGATGTTACCGGCCGATCTTGCCGCAGACGACGACGCGTCACCCAGCAACATCACGCAAGATGCGCGCGAAGCCGTGGATACGAGCACGCCCGAGGGCATTACCGGCCTTGTGGATAGTTTGCCCGCCTCCTCGCCGCGCCCGCGTTTTAAGAACGAGACCGTCAAAGGCGATCTCACGGGCGGTTTTGTCGCCGCCGTCATTAGTGTAGCCGAATCCATTCCCTACGGGCTTTTGGTGTTTGCGCCGTTGGGCATGGCCGCTGCTGCCCAAGGGGTTATGGCAGGTCTTTATGCCTCGATCTTTGCGGCATTTATGGCGGCCCTCTTTGGTGGCACGCAAAATCTCATCAGCGGACCGCGCGCATCCACTTCCGTCATCATGGCGACAATGACGGCAACGCTGGCGAACGCGCCCGACCTTGCCGCCCACGGCGGCGTGACAATGGCCGTCGCGCTCACGTTCTTTGGCGTGTTGTGCGCAGGCGCCCTGCAAATTTCATTTGGGGCTGCCAAGCTGGGCCGTATTATCAAGTTTGCGCCCTACCCCGTCATCGCTGGCTTCATGAATGGTGTAGCGATCCTGTTGTTCTTAGGCCAAGCGAAATTCTTGCTGGGGTTGCCCGAGCATTTTCAGTGGGCCGATTGGCGCAGCATAGCGGATAACATTCAACCGTGTACCTTCGCTATCTCGGCCATCACCATCACCGCTATCGTATTAGGTCCGCGCATCACCCGGCATGTACCGTCGCTGGTAGTGGGCTTGGCCGTTGGCATTGCAACTTATTACCTCGTCGCATCGCAAGTGGGCTTAGAGGCTTTGGGGCCAGTAGTCGGCGATATCCCGGATAGTGGATTCACATTCGATGCGCTGGTGCCGATATTCGCTGATGGTATGTCTCCGTGGATTTTAGACCGCATAGCCGACATTGCGCCGATCATCTTTGTGCTCGCTGTCATTGCCTCGATTGATTCGTTAATGGGTGCTGCCGCGTTAGACTCCCTCACTTATGCCCGTCACAACAGCAATCGCGAACTCATTGCACAAGGCCTGGCCAACATGACATCCGGCATTGTAGGTGGCCTCGCATGTTCTGGCGCACTGGCGCGCAGTGCTGCCAGCTACCACAGCGGGGCCCGCACGCGGCTGAACGGCATCGCCCATGCGGGCTTTGTGTTGCTGATCACACTAGCGGCCGGCCCATGGGTGGGCACTTTGCCACGCGTTGTATTGGCAGCGGTCCTGACCATCGTTGCTATCGGCATGATGGACGCTTGGAGCCGCGAGTTAGTGCTGCGCCTGAAAGCCGCTGGCAATTATCGCCGCGAAGTTTCGGCCAATCTGGTGGTGGTCATCGCGGTGGCCATTGTAACTGTTGCGGTCAATCTCATTGTGGCTGTCGCAACAGGCATGCTGATCGCCATGGTGTTGTTCGTCACGCAAATGAGCAAGTCCATCGTGCGCCGCGTTTACACCGGCCATCAACGCCGCTCGCTAAAAGTGCGCGACCGCAACGATGCGGAATTGCTGGCCACCTACGGCGACAAAATTGCTGTCGTTGAGTTGGACGGCCCGCTTTTCTTCGGCACCGCAGACGCGCTTTTACATCAAGCTGAAAGCGGCAGCACAGATGCGGACATTATCGTGCTCGATTTCCGGCGTGTGTCTGAGATGGACGCTACTGGTGTGCGCCTTCTACAGGTGCTAGCGCGCGCGATTACCAGCAGTGGCCGCCATCTCCTGCTGGCGCACGTCACACCACACAACGACTTTGGGCAATTCATTGCCGCCATCGGTGGCCGTCACTTGTTCAGTCACGTCTCATGCTTCACTGATACCGATGCCGCCTTAGAGTGGGCCGAAGACAAACTGGTGGTGGAGTACACAGAAATTCCACGCACCGATCAGGAATTGGCGCTGCAGGAACTCTGCATTGTCGAAGGCTTTTCAGAAGCCGATATCGCCATCATCACAAGCTACGTCCAACGGCGCGAGTTCGATGCGGGCCATGTGCTATTCGAAGAAGGTGCGCCCGGTGACGCGTTGTTCTTGCTCGCGCGCGGCACCGTCACCATTCGCCTCATGCGGGAAGACGGTGATGCCATGCGCCTCGCCACGCTTATTCCCGGCGTGATGTTCGGCGAAATGGCGCTGTTGGAACGTCAAACGCGCTCGGCTGATGCGGTCGCCACCACATCCATCGTCGTCTATGAAATGGACCAAGCGCATTTCTTACGAATCTTGTCCGAGCATCCTGTGCTAGCCGCGCAGTTGATCGCCAACACGGCGCGGGCGATTGCGGCCCGTTTGCGGGTCACCAGTGACCACCTGCGGGCGGTCAGCTAGCCAACCCCGCAGTTTTCCTCGGTTTTTTGATGCGTGAGGCCGCTTGCCTGGGGTGGGGGCTTATGGCATGTTCCGCGCCTCCTCGCCGGGGCCCGGCTATATATAATGACCTTATATATATGTCTCAGTGCCCCCAAGATGCTGCCGTAGCTCAGTGGTAGAGCACCCCCTTGGTAAGGGGGAGGTCGAAAGTTCAATCCTTTTCGGCAGCACCATTTCCCTTCTCATTCTGCGTTTCGATTCGCGCAAATCGCGAACATCATACGCGTCGTTTTCACCAGCACATTAAACTGTGAGTAACTTGCCGATAGCGCTTGGCACAGCGCAGCGATTGTTTCTATTTTCGCCGCCCGTTTTGTTTCCGCCGACCACATTAGGATTGTTATGGATCTCAACATCGCTCTGAAGCACGCCAGAATTATTGCCGATGAAATCGGCGCGAAGCCGGTTCAAACCGCTGCTGCGATTGGCTTGCTGGATGAGGGCGCGACAGTTCCATTCATTGCGCGTTACCGTAAAGAAGTGACCGGCGGCCTGGATGATACGCAGTTGCGCACGCTTGCTGAACGGCTGGCTTACTTACGCGAATTTGATGAACGCCGCATCGCGATTGTCGCTTCAATCAAAGAGCAAGGCAAACTGACCGACGACCTTGAAGCCAAGCTCAACGCGGCCACCACCAAAGCTGAACTTGAAGATATTTATCTGCCCTATAAGCCGAAGCGGCGCACAAAAGCCGAGATCGCACGCGAAAACGGCTTGGGCCCCTTGGCTGAAGCCATCATGGCTGATCGTGCGGCGACACCATCTGAACTTGCGGCGGCTTACGTGAATGACAAAGTAGCAGATGTAAAAGCAGCTCTGGATGGTGTGCGCGATATCCTGACCGAACAATTTGCCGAAAACGCTGACCTTGTCGGCCGCTTGCGCACCTACATGAAAGACCGCGCCTTCCTGAAGTCTAAGGTTGTTGAAGGCAAACAAACCGAAGGAGCAAAGTTCTCTGATTACTTCGATCACGTGGAACGTTGGGCCACGACGCCAAGCCACCGTGCGCTGGCCATGCTGCGCGGTCGTAACGAAGAAATTCTGTCGCTTGATCTGGAAATTGATGCCGACAACACATCAAAAATCAAACCAGTCGAGCAGATGATCGCCGATACCTATGGCATCACTGGCTCGCAGCCAGGAAATGTATGGCTTCTGGGTGTCGCCTCATGGACGTGGCGCGTAAAGTTGTCGCTGCATCTGATGATCGACCTGATGAGCGACTTGCGTCAGCGCTCAGAGCAAGAAGCGATCAACGTTTTCGCGCGCAATTTGAAAGACCTATTGTTGGCGGCCCCTGCGGGCAGCCGCGCTACCATGGGCCTCGACCCCGGTATTCGTACAGGCGTGAAAGTGGCGGTCGTCGATGGCACGGGCAAAGTACTGGCCACCAGTACCGTCTATCCTTTCCAACCCCGCAACGATGTGCATGGCACGCAGTTGGAATTGTTCAGTCTCATCCGCAAACACAACGTGGAATTGATTGCCATCGGCAATGGTACCGGCAGCCGCGAAACCGAGAAGCTTGTGGCCGATATGCTAGCCTCGCTTCCTGCTCCGAAGCCGACCAAAGTGATTGTCAGCGAAGCGGGTGCGTCTGTGTACTCAGCGTCAGAACTGGCTGCACGTGAATTCCCTGATCTCGACGTATCTTTGCGCGGCGCCGTTTCCATTGCGCGCCGCTTGCAAGACCCACTGGCCGAATTGGTGAAGATCGAGCCGAAATCCATCGGTGTCGGCCAGTATCAACATGACGTGGACCAATACCGTCTCAGCAAATCACTTGAAGCCGTGGTGGAAGATGCGGTGAACGCAGTCGGTGTGGATTTGAATACAGCCTCGCCATCATTGTTGGCGCGCGTGTCTGGCCTCACGTCATCTTTGGCTGAAGCCATTGTGACCCACCGCAACCTCAATGGCGCTTTCGCTAGCCGCAAAGACTTGTTGAAAGTGACGCGCTTGGGCCAACGCACGTTTGAACAATGCGCTGGGTTCTTGCGAATCACGAATGGCACAGAGCCCTTAGATGCTTCAGCCGTGCACCCAGAAGCTTACGAAGTCGCACAGAAAATCGTGGCCGCTTGCGGTCGCGATGTGCGTGAGTTGATGAACGATAGCACAGCATTAAAAGCGTTAGATGCGCGTGTGTTCGTCGATGAAAAATTTGGCTTACCGACCGTGCGCGACATTATCGCGGAGTTGGAAAAGCCAGGCCGTGACCCGCGCCCAGGCTTTAAGACTGCAACATTTGCTGACGGCGTCGATGACATTAAAGACTTAAAACCCGGCATGTTGTTGGAAGGCACAGTCACCAACGTGGCCGCATTCGGCGCGTTCGTAGACATCGGCGTTCACCAAGATGGATTGGTGCACGTGTCGCAATTGGCCGACCGCTTTATTAAAGACGCGCACGAAGTGGTGAAAGCAGGCGACGTTGTTAAAGTTCGCGTGGTTGAGGTCGATATTCCACGCAAGCGCATTGGCCTAACCATGCGCAAAGATGGCGCAGAATTCTCAGGCTCTGGGGCTCGCGTTTCAAGTCAGCGCGATACAGGTAAGCCGCAAGGTAAAAACTACAGCATACCACCGCCGCGCCGGGCCGAGGCACCTCAACAGAATGCGTTCGGGGCTGCCTTCGCAGCGGCACTGACCAAAAAGAAATAATTCGCGCTAGGCCACAACCGTTGATGCAGGTTTATTGACACGTAAGCGAAATACCAAATCGCCCGTCAACAGACCTGCAATTAACAACAGCAGGAACGTCACTGTTGATAAGCCAACTTCCGTCGGCGTTACAACTTTCGTTGGCCCGGCCAAGCGCACTGCAATGTTGACGCACACCAACACCAAGGCCAACGACATTCCGACGCTGTGAATCCAACCTAAAACTGAACGGGCACTAGGGTTGTTGACGTAACTTAAAGCCCCGGTCAGCGCCGCCACGCCACCCGAGATCAACCCTAAGCTCAATAGCCACATGGCAATAGGCCGCCACACCACCTGCACAGTATAAAGCGACGCGACATCAGCCAGGAAAGCACCCGCCAGCAGAATGATGGGGAATGACCCCACAAACGCATGCAACTCGAACCGGTCGAGGGTGCGGTCGATGAACGGATTGAAGTAGAGAAGTTTGGCGCGCGACATGAATGAGCTCTGGGCCCGGTCCAAAGCCACCACGGCCTTGGTGCAGGTGAAACGTCGCGCACTCTGCTTGGTTTCAAAGATCGTAAAAGATCAGAGTAGGAAGCTATGGATGCGGCCCCGGAAATACGATGGTGCGTGTACTATCATGTATTGTCTGTATAGTTTTGGGTGGCCGCGTGACGCGGCTTGAGGAATACTGCGATTCCCTCCAGCTCAGGTCGTACATGGAATGAAAGCGCTTTTGAGCCTTCAATCGGGTGGACCAGAAACGCTACGGCTGAGTGATGTGCCCGAGCCTGTCGCACGCCAAGGCGAAATCGTCATTAAAGTGAAAACGTGCGGGGTGAACTACCCCGATGTACTCATCATTGAAGATCGCTATCAGGAAAAGCCGCCGCGTCCCTTTGCGCCGGGTGGCGAGGTTGCGGGCATCGTTGAGTCTGTAGGTCCTGATGTAAAAGGGTTTGCGCCGGGTGATGCTGTTGTTGGCCTGACCTATCACGGTGGCATGGCTGAGAAGATCGCAATCTCGGTCGCTTTATCAGCAAAACTTCCACCTAACGTACCATTTGCCGAAGCTGCTGTTTTGCAAACCACCTACAGTACATCGTATTACGGCTTAAAAGATCGCGGTCAGTTAAAGCCGAAAGAACGATTATTGGTGCTGGGAGCCTCGGGCGGCGTTGGGATTGCAGCGGTAGAACTCGGCAAAGCCATGGGCGCATATGTGGTTGGTGCTGTGTCTTCTGAAGCGAAAGCCGACATTGTGCGCAAAGCTGGCGCCGACAATGTCATGATTTATCCCAGTGGCGAATTGAATGCAGATCAGCAACGTGACCTGACCAAAGCATTTCGCACGGCCTTTAATGGCGAGAATGCGGATGTGGTGTATGACCCCATTGGCGGCGCATACATGGAACCCGCGTTGCGGGCGACAAACTGGGGCGGGCGATATTTAGTCATCGGCTTTGTCGCAGGAATTCCGCGCGTCCCCATGAACCTACCGCTGCTGAAAGGCTGTTCGATTGTGGGCGTATTGCTGGGCGCACATGCCATGCGCGATCCAGAAGCCTATCGCAGAAACGTGGATGAGCTTTTTGCCTTGTATCATGCAGGCAAGGTCAAGCCTCTTATTTCTGCACGCTTCCCACTTGAGCGCGGCGGCGATGCAATTGCAGCCTTACGCGACCGCAAAGCCGTGGGCAAAGTTGTGGTGACCGTCAGCGCATGATCAGTCGCGAATACATTGGCACGCAGTCAGAGCCGCGATCCATAGACGTGGAAGCAGGGCAACTGAAATTTTTTGCCAAAGCAACGGGGCAAACTGATCCAATCTATTTTAATGAAAATGCTGCACGCGCGGCTGGCCACCGTGCCATTCCTGCCCCGCCCACATTCTCTATTAGTCTGGCTGCCGGTGTGCCCGCGCAATGCGGCACGCTGGAAAGCATGAATGTGGACATGCGTCGCATTCTACACGGCGAACAATCGTTCACGTATCATCGCATGATTTATGCAGGCGACCGCATCACGTTGGTGACAACGACATCCGATATTTACGAAAAAAAGGGCGGCGCCTTAGAATTTATTGTGCAGGATACAACCGCTACCAACCAGAACGGCGAACTCTGCACGACATTTAGAACCGTTGTGGTGGTGCGCAATGGTTAAGCTAACGCGCGCCACTGCAAAAGTTGGCGATAAACTACCCATACATATTCAGGGCCCGATTACGCGCGCAACGCTAGCGTTATTTGCCGGAGCCTCGAATGATCACACGCCATTGCATATTGATACGGATTACGCCAAAGCCGCAGGCATGGATGATGTGATCGTACATGGCATGTTATCCATGGCTTACTTAGGCCAGCTTCTCACACAGCTTGTGCCGCAGGACAAAATTAGAACTTGGACTGTACGATTTAAAGCGATCACGCCTGTTCACGCGACAGTAACATCAACTGGAGAAATCACCGCGCTTTACGAAGAAGCTGGTGAGCATCGCGCTCAATTACGCATCCAATCTGCTATCGATGGCGGGATTGTTACACTTGAAGGCGATGCGATTATCGCGCTGGATTAGGCGTAATATTTTCAGAAACAATATAGCTGGCTCTTTCGTTTAACCCGCGACATTTCGCGGGAGAAAACCAATGGCAGGCGAGCGACAGCGCAAATCGTGGCAAGCATGGCGACGGGACACGCTCACGCGACCATTTTTCAAATGGTATAAGCGCGTCTTGCCTGAAATGTCTGAGACCGAGCGCGATGCCCTTGAAGCCGGCACCGTGTGGTGGGACGCAGAAATGTTCTCGGGCCGTCCAGACTGGCAAAAGCTTCTGGCTATTCCAAAGCCGCAACTGACGGCTGAGGAGCAAGCTTTCCTGAACGGCCCCGTCGAGCAACTGTGTGCGATGCTGGATGATTGGCGCATTAACTTTGAATGGCGCGATCTCCCGCCAGAAGCCTGGGCGTTTATCAAAGACCAGCGCTTCTTCGGAATGATTATTCCGAAAGGACATGGCGGTCTTGGGTTCTCAGCCTTCGCACATTCAGAAGTCGTGCAAAAAATCGCGACCCGCAGTATTGCCGCCGCCGTAACCGTGATGGTTCCCAACTCGCTAGGCCCGGCAGAGCTTCTGTTGCATTACGGCAGTGATGAACAAAAGAATCATTATTTGCCACGCCTCGCGCGTGGAGACGACATCCCTTGCTTCGCCCTTACCGGGCCATTTGCAGGGTCAGATGCAGCGTCAATCCCAGATACTGGCATCGTATGCAAAGGTAACCACAATGGCAAAGAAGTCTTAGGCCTCCGCGCAACATGGGAAAAGCGCTACATCACATTGGGGCCCGTCGCGACTGTTATGGGCCTCGCATTAAACGTACGTGATCCGGACAAATTATTGGGTGGCGACGAAGAGTTGGGAATCACCGTCGCGTTAGTGCCCACAAACGCCGAGGGCATAAAAATCGGCCGCCGCCATTTCCCGGCACATCAGGCGTTCTTGAATGGCCCCAATAGCGGCACGAATGTTTTTATTCCGTTTGAGTGGTTGATTGGCGGGCAAGATCAAATCGGCAAAGGCTGGCGCATGCTGATGGAAAGCTTGGCTGCTGGCCGTGGCATATCATTGCCATCGTTATCATCTGGCGGCGTAAAGTTTTGCGCACATGTGACAGGCGCCTATGCGCGCGTGCGTAAACAATTCAAATTACCTATCGGCAAGTTTGAAGGCGTGAAGGAGCCGTTGGCCCGCATCGCTGGTTATGCATACATGACGGATAGCCTACGCCATCTTGTCACAGCTGGCATTGACGCTGGCGAAAAACCATCTGTGCTTTCCGCAATCGCGAAGCTGCACGCTACATCAATGATGCGCCAAGCTGTGAATGACGCGATGGACATTCACGGAGGCAAAGGAATTTGTGATGGTCCCAACAACTATCTCGCCAACATTTATCACGCCCTTCCGGTCAGCATTACCGTTGAAGGCGCTAACATACTCACGCGTAGCCTGATCGTATTCGGGCAAGGTGCCGTCCGCGCGCACCCGTATCTGTACAAAGAAATGCAGGCCACACGCGAGCAAGATGAAAACGCAGCCCTGGGTGCGTTCAATACTGTGCTGTGGCAACACTTTCGGAACCAAGTCACATCGCTCATTCGTTCGTTGTGGCATAATTTAACAGGAGCGATTGGTGCACACGCCGCACCCCGCAGTGGCAAGGCAAAACCACTTTACCGAAAGCTGATGCGGGCTAGCGCGAATTTCGCTGTCGCGACAGAAGTCGCCATGGTGACATACGGCGGTGACTTGAAAAAACGCGAGAGCATTTCAGCACGCTTGGGCGATGCATTGTCATTTCTCTGCATCTTAAGTGCCTGCTTGAAGCGGTTTCATGATGATGGCCAGCCTAAAGAGGACTTACCTTTGCTGCTATGGAGTGGCGATTACGCACTTAAATCTATCGACGACGCCTTAGCCGGCGTGTTGCAGAATTTACCGCTTCGTCCCTTTGCCTGGATCTTGCGCCCCTTTGTGCGGCCGGTTTTAGCAAAGCCGCAGTGGCCGAGTGATAAGTTAACCGCTGCGGTCGCGGAATTAATTCAGTCGCCCAACGCCACACGCGACCGACTGACAACAGGTATTTATATCGGCGAGCACGACCAGCCTATCGCAAAACTTGAATCAGCGATGAAAGCAATGATTGCCGCAGACGATATTCGCACGCGCATTAAAACAGGCGCACAGGCAACCGACGATGAACGTCAGTTCATGCAGCATGCGGATGCATTAATGCACGATGTAATTATGGTTGATGACTTTAGCTCGGCTGAGCTATCGCCCCATAAGCCAAACTAGTCTTGGCTGTGGAACAGGAACGGCGACACTGTTTTTAAGTTCTCATCCACAATTAAATTGCGGCTGAGCGGCGGGAAGGCACGATGACTACACCCTTGGCGTTCACAGAGTCGGCATGTTAGCCCCACGGGGGTCACGCGCTTTAAACCATCAAGATTATAGCCATCTGCATATGTGAGGCGATGTGCACTTGAAATTTCACACCCCAAACCAATGGCATACTGCGGCTGCGGCGTGTTGTGGCCCGCACTGACGCCATCTGCGGTTCGCGCCATAGAGAAGTAAGCGGTCTTGTCTGGCATCTCGATCACCTGCGTTGTGATCTTGCCGGGATTGCGGAACGCTTCGTGCACGTTCCATCGCGGGCACGCACCGCCAAAGCGCGCGAAATGAAAGCCCCCCGCACTGAGACGCTTTGAAATATTTCCAGCAGGATCAACACGGATAAAGAAAAACGCGACACCTTGCGCGCCGGGGCGTTGTAAACTGGTCAGGCGGTGACACACCTGCTCAAAAGTTGCATCGAAGCGTTGGCATAATAAGTCGATGTCGTATCGCAAACGTTCAGCGGCTTGCAAGAACTGCTGGTAGGGCATGAGCACGGCACCAGCAAAGTAATTGGCCAAGCCAATACGCAACATACGCCGCGTTTCTGGCGCGACGTTCCCCGCACGCGCAACGATGTCATCGACAACCGGGCTAAACTCCATCAGGCAAATTTGATAGGCGATTTGGAAATTACGCGCAGGCCACGGCAATGCTTCGGATAAGAATAGCCGCCCCGAATGGCGATCGAACCGCCGCACAAGCTGCTGCATAAACTCAACCGGCATAACCTGTACGGAAATATTGTGCGTGACTTTGAGATAAGCGCGCAAATTTGCGTTCAGCGTATCGGGTTTGTGCTGCAACTGCGCGCACAATTGTTCTGCGGCCACTTCCATTTCTGCAAAGTGGTTGTTGTGCTTCACGAAGAAGTCGCGCACCTCTTCCACAGCTTCGGCAGCGTACCACCCCTTCACTTCCGAACCACCCGAACTGGCCGCTCCCCAATCAGTCATTTTCTCGGCCATGGTGGCCGCACGCTCAGCCGTCAAGCGATACGTGCGATAAAGCGCAATCATCGCCTGCGCGACGGCAGGGTTGGTTGCGCTCAGTTCAATCAAATCCTGTGAACTTAAGCCTGCATTTTCCAACAGCGGGTCGCTGAAAATTTCGGTGAGATCAGAAACCGTGCGGCCGGTTTCATCGCCAGCCAGACCACGCAAATCAACATCGTACGCTTGCGCCAACTTCAACAACAATTGAGCACTGAGGGGCCGCTGGTTGCGCTCAACCAAGTTTAAGTAACTCGGCGAGATGCCCAAGCCTTGGGCCATTTCAACCTGAGCCAATCCCAAATCACGCCGCAGGCGCCGCAGCCGCGGGCCAGCAAAAATCTTCTGATTCGTCTCAGCTTTGGGGGCCACCCGATTGACATTCATGACAAATTTACATGATTTACAAAGCGGACATTTACAGATTTACACTTTTAATTTCAATGACTTATATCATTGTGGAGAAATTCAGTAAATAGTCTCTTTGCATTGCAGCAAAGGAGACGCTTGTGAACATCGAGGTCATCATGCCCAAAGCTCTTCTTGCCGACGCCGTTATCGACGCGCCGGTTGTTGCTGGTGTCGACGAAATTCTGACCGAGACTGCGCTGCAATTTATCGTCGCGCTGCATCGTCAGTTTGAAACGACGCGCCAAAGACTTTTGGCGGCGCGCACCGACGTGCAGAAGAAACTGGATCAAGGGTGGCTGCCAGATTTTCCAACCGAGACCAAAGATGTGCGCGATGGCGTATGGCGTGTGCGCATGGCCCCGCAGGATTTGCAAGACCGCCGCGTCGAAATCACCGGGCCTGTTGATCGCAAGATGGTGATCAACGGCCTGAACTCTGGGGCCAGCACGTACATGGCCGACTTTGAGGATTCCAGCACGCCGACATGGGCCAACGTGATCGCGGGGCAAATTAATCTGCGCGATGCAATTGCGGGCACCATCAGCTTTGAAGATAAGACGCGCGGCAAAAGCTATACGCTCAATGAGAAAACTGCAGTGCTTATTGTACGCCCGCGCGGCTGGCATCTGAATGAAGCACATGTGCTAGTAGACGGTCAGCCGCTCTCTGCATCGCTGTTCGACTTCGGTCTTTATGTGTTTCACAACGCGCAGGTATTGCTGGCGAAAGGAAGCGGGCCCTACTTCTATCTCCCCAAGATGGAAAGCCGTCATGAAGCCGCTTTATGGCGTGAAGCGTTCTTATTCGCCGAAAAGCGCCTGGGCCTCTCTGTCGGCACCATTCGCGCCACTGTGCTGATTGAAACCATTCTCGCCGCGTTCGAAATGGATGAAATTCTGTACGAACTGCGCGACCATATCGTCGGCCTGAATTGCGGCCGTTGGGATTACATCTTCAGCACCATCAAAAAACTCCGCGCGCGCCCTGCGGCATTCCCAGACCGCGCACAGGTAACGATGGAAAGCCCGGCCATGCGCGCTTATAGCCGGTTGCTGATTTCCACCTGTCATCGTCGCGGCGCACATGCCATGGGTGGCATGGCGGCACAAATTCCGATCAAGAACGATCCCATCGCCAACGATGCCGCTTTTACCAAAGTACGCGCGGATAAAGAGCGCGAGGTAAAAGATGGCCACGACGGTACATGGGTGGCGCACCCCGACCTCGTAAAAGTAGCCTTACGGGTGTTCAATGAATACATGCCAGGCGCTAATCAAATCGGCCGTATCGATGACCACGGCATTACAGCCGCGCAGCTTTTGGAAGTACCTACAGGCGACATCACTGAAGCAGGATTGCGCGCAAACATTCGCGTTGGTGTGCAATACGTTGAATCATGGCTGCGCGGCACAGGCTGCGTGCCCATCAACAACCTGATGGAAGATGCTGCGACAGCTGAAATTTCACGCGCGCAAATTTGGCAATGGCTTCGTCATAGCGCCAAATTGAACGATGGCCGCACAATCACCAACGCATTGGTGACTCAAATCATGAATGACGAAATGGCCAAGCTGCGCGCCCTTGCTGCGCCAGACAGCAAACTGGATGACGCCGCCGATCTGTTTCAAAAAATCGCGATGGCCGATGCGTTTGAAGACTTTCTGACGCTGCCTGCGTACCAGAAAATCTTAAGTTACGAACAACGCCACACCTAACCCACAGCAAGGAGAACCGTGATGACTGCCCGCGTTTCGACAGACACTGACTGGTCCACCCTGATCGCCGCCGCCCCGGCGGATCGGTTCAACGGGATTGCGCGCACCTACAGCGCAGCGGATGTCGTACGTTTACGTGGGTCGATCACGCCGCAGTATACGTTTGCTGAACGCGGTGCCAACAAACTGTGGGGGTTACTGCACAGTGAGAACTACGTGCATGCCCTTGGCGCGTTGTCGGGCAACCAAGCCATGCAGATGGTGCGCGCTGGCTTAAAAGCCATCTACCTTTCTGGTTGGCAAGTGGCGGCTGACAACAACACCGCCGGAGCCATGTACCCGGACCAAAGTTTGTATCCATCCAACTCTGCGCCGGAACTCTGCCGCCGCATTAACCGCAGTCTTCAACGTGCAGACCAAATCGACACCGCCGAAGGCAAGCACGAGCGCGATTGGTACGCGCCGATTGTCGCCGATGCCGAAGCAGGCTTTGGCGGCCCGCTGAATGCCTTTGAACTGATGAAAAGCTTTATCGAAGCCGGCGCTGCCGGTGTGCACTTTGAAGATCAACTGTCGTCAGAAAAGAAGTGCGGTCATTTGGGCGGCAAGGTGCTAATTCCCACGGGTCAGCATATCCGTACATTAACAGCTGCACGTTTAGCGGCTGACGTCATGGGCGTTCCCACGCTCGTTGTCGCCCGGACTGACGCGGAAAGCGCAAAACTGATCACCAGCGATATTGATGAGCGGGATCGCCCGTTCATCATCAGCAATGAGCGTACACCTGAGGGGTTCTTCCGCATCAACAATGGCGTCGATGCTTGCATCGCACGGGGCCTCGCGTATGCACCGCATGCTGATCTTTTATGGTGGGAAACCTCGACGCCGAACCTGGAAGATGCACGCCGCTTTGCTGAAGCCATTCATGCGCGCCACCCAGGCAAGCTGTTGGCTTATAACTGCTCGCCATCGTTCAATTGGGAAAAGAATTTAAGCAAACAAACCATTGCAGCCTTCCAACGCGAGTTGGGCAACATGGGCTACAAATTCCAATTTGTGACATTGGCAGGGTTCCACCAGCTCAATCACGGCATGTTTGAGTTGGCGCGCGGCTACCGTGATCGCGGCATGGCAGCGTATTCAGATTTTCAGCAAGCCGAATTCGCCAGCGAGAAAGATGGCTACACCGCGACACGCCATCAACGCGAAGTGGGTACTGGCTACTTCGATACCGTAACTGAAATTCTCAGTGCGGGTTCATCATCGACGCGCGCGATGGGTGAGTCGACCGAGACTGCCCAATTTCACGCTCACGCTGCTGAATGAAATCAAGGAGGTAACGCAAATGACCGACATGACGCAAACACTCGACCCCCAACAAACTGCCGCTGTTGACGAACTGCGGACCCAAATCACGCGCATGAATGACGCCGTGAAGCGTGCGGTTGATTCTGGGCTTACGATCGAAATCACGCGGGCATCACGTCATCACTCACCTCAGTATTGCTGGGGCGATCAGATGAGCCCAAAGATCATGCCTGCGAATAATTAAGCGGGAGAGAGCCGCGCCAGCCGTTAGATCGACGGCTGGCGTGCGTTATCAAGCTTGGCATTCGCTGCGCCATCAATCGGCTGAATAAAGACACCGTCTTTATTGTAGCTGTCGATCACTTTACGCAACTGAGCCATTTTCTCGTATGGGTTTACCGTCGGATCATCAGCCCACAAGTTATTGGGAAGCCCACGGCCACTGTTGTAAAGCGCTTCATACGCAACAGCGTCATCCCACGGCAGCAGATTGGCTTTGAGATTTGCGCGCGCTGTCCGCAATGCTTTCAAATCAATCGAACCTTGCACAGGCACAGCACCCGGCCCATCCACCACCACTTGCAGCGTGCCATCAAAGTTCACCACTTTGCTGTAGCCACGGTTCATGAATGTGAGCTGCGACTGGCTATACGCGCGGTATTCACCGCCATGACCTGCCGTCACAACATAGGCCGTGTTCTCGTACGCACGAGTGTGACGCCCCATATCCCACGCACGACGGCGGATGTTATGCGGCTCAGACGTTGGATGAATAATGACTTCCGCACCTTTGTTGGCAAAGCCACGCGCCGTTTCAGGGAAATTCATATCAAAGCAAATCTTCGTCCCAAGAATACCAATCGGCGTATCGACGACCGGCAATAAGTAGTCGTGCCCATATTTCTGAACATACTGATCGTAGAAGCTTCCTGGCGTTGCATCCGGCAGCATGCCGAACACATCTGCGCAGTGAATCTTGCGGTAGCGATGAATCAGGTTGCCGTTATCATCGAAAATGAAGGCGGTGTTGAAGAAGCGCCCTGGCCATTCAGGATCAAATTCGAACACGCCACCAGCAACGTATGATTTCGTATCCTGTGCAAATTTGGCGATTTTATCGGCCTCAGGCCCTGGGAATGAAATGCCGATCAGATGCGCAAGGTGTGATGAACGGCTCCCGAGCGGGCTCGCGGCACCTGTTAGGAAAAATTCCGGAAACACGGTGAGCTTCACACCAGGCGAGCGTGACATCCAACCAATCACGTCCAATGCCGCATCTAAGTTTTTCATGCGGTTGGGTAGAAGTTGCTCAGGTGTTGCGGAACCAACGGCAATGCTTTGGCACAACGCCACTTCATAACGATCAATCGCTTTGGCAGGCTCCGCTGCTTTCGGATAAGCCGCCAGTAATTTTTGACCTTCCTTGATCCAGTCCTCACGCGTGCCGGGAGAGGCATGCGGTTTGCTGGCATTCGCTTTATAGACCGGACCATAGACTGGCATACGCACGACAGCGGGGAAATTGCCCATCGGCTCTTGGCGGCGGCGGCGCAAATTTTGCAGATCAAGATCAGCCGTAAAGAACGACTCATCGCCTCCAGCCGCGATTTTTGTGCCCCACCACTCTGCCACCATTGAAGCTGGCGAGAGCTTTACGGATACATTGCCGCGCGTGATCGACGTCGCAGAGGCTGTCGCGACATAACATACGTTTTCATAAGAGCGTGCTTGGCGGGCAACCATACGCGCCTCGAAGGTTTGATCGCGACGTTCACGCGCCGGATTCAAAACAATTTCAGCACCAGTCGTAATTAGGCCGCGGAACACCTGCGGATACAGAACATCTTCGCCGCACAGCACGCCAATCTGACCTAGCGGTGTATTCGCAACGACCGGCTTATAAGGCTGGAAGGTATCCGCAACGGTGTCTGTAAAGCCTTCGACAATATCGGGTAGGATTTTCGGCGCGCGGATCAGCACTTTCGCATTGGGCCCGACCAGAAAGCCAATGGTGCGTGGCGCAGTGTCAGCGGCGGTCTTCACGTAAGAGGATGCACATATATATAAGTCGAGGTCTTTGGCGAGGCGGCCCAGCAAGCCAGCCACATCCGACTCCGGGGGCGCATCCTGCTCGCGGCCATCCGCATGGGGCAATAAGGCCAGGGCAGGCCCGACTTCCACAATGGTGCGGCGTGCTTCTGTAAGTACAGCCAACAGCGTGCTTTCGTCTTTCACCGTCCACGGCGTCTGAACAACAATCATCTTCGCAAGTCCCCAGTCGTGCGCAAATTCGCGCAATCACACCAATATCTTAGCGGATCAAGGATGCTGGGGGCCATCAGACACAACAAGCGCATGATGTGACGTGCGGTCGCAGTGCGGCCTCTAATCTCCGGGCGGCGTCACACAGTGAACGTTTTACCAGGCTGGCTGTTTGGTCTAAAACACCGCCGCCTTTGGGCCCTTAGGATTTAACGCACTATATATATGAACGCGTCTGCCCCATCACCTATACGCACGGTTTCCCAGCTTCGCGACAGCGGGCTGATTAAGGCTGAGCACGTCAGGCCGATGGAAGAGGTCACAGAACGCTATGCACTTTCCATTACGCCGGAAGTTGCTGCGATCATTCAGGCCCATGGAACAGATAGCGCGGTTGGGCGTCAGTATATTCCGCACCCCGATGAACTGGTGACCGCGCCAGATGAAACGATCGATCCGATCGGCGATAAAACGCACAGCCCGGTCAAAGGCATTGTGCACCGCTACGCAGATCGCGTGCTGTTAATGCCCACGCAAGTTTGCGCGGTCTATTGCCGTTTCTGTTTCCGTCGCGAAGCTGTAGGGCCAGATTACGCAGGCTTAAGTGACACCGAACTGCAAGCGGCACTGGATTACATTCGCCACACGCCTGCGATCTGGGAAGTAATTCTGACCGGTGGCGATCCACTGGTGCTGTCAGCACGGCGGTTACAAATTATCTTGAATGGGTTGGATGAGATTCCGCATGTTGCCACCATCCGCATTCATAGCCGTGTGCCTGTGGCAGCGCCTGACCGCATTGATGATGCACTTTTGAATGTGCTGCGCAGCGTGCACAAGCCGATCAATATCGCAGTTCATTGCAATCACGCGGATGAATTGACTGCGAACGCCGTTCACGCACTACGTAAACTTCGCAAAGCTGGTGTGATGCTGTTTGGCCAAACTGTTCTGCTGGGCGGCGTAAATGACGACCCCGTGATATTGGAAGCGTTGTTCCGCGGCATGTTGGCGGCAGGCGTGAAGCCATATTACCTACACCAACTTGATCGCGCACCCGGCACCGCACGCTATGTGGTGCCCATCGCGCGTGGCCAAGAGATCGTGAAAGCGTTGCGCGGCAAAGTCTCTGGCCTTGCCCAACCGACATACATTTTGGATATCCCGGGCGGCGCAGGCAAAGTCCCCATCGGCCCTGGCTACCTCAGCACACAAGACGATGTGTTGATGGTCGAAGACCCAAATGGGTTAACGCACCCTATCTAAGGTCTTACGGCGCCCTCGACCCTCAGTGTCAAAACATTGCGCTGTTTTACTTTTTCGTGACGTTTCTTTCTCTTATCCCTGCGCCCCATGGATTGAAGTTGTGACGGGTTGGCTGGCTGCCACAATCAAGGTTACAGTACGGTCTCAATTCGCCAGGGCTGAAACCTTGGCTCCACCGCAGGTTAGAGGGGTTGTTATGGCGGGCGCACATCATCATCAGGTTCTTATTGTCGGCGGCGGCGCTGCGGGCATTACGGTTGCAGCCGAGTTACGCCGTCATGACCATGAAGACTCAATCGACATCGCCATTATCGAGCCCTCACAAGTTCACTACTACCAACCTGCATTTACATTGGTTGGCGCTGGTGCTTACAGCCTGAAAGCCACGCGCAAAGACGAGGCGAAATTAATCCCGTCTGGCGTGACGTGGATTAAGGAAGCCGCTGCAGGTTTCGACCCGGATCATAATACCGTCACGCTCTCCTCAGGTGAGAAGGTCACGTACGATTATCTGGTCGTCTGCCCCGGTTTAAAAATTAACTGGGATGGGGTCAAAGGCTTGAAAGACGCTGTCGGCAAAGACGGTGTGTGCAGCAATTACTCGCCCGATACCGTGGAATACACATTCGAGTGCTTAGAAAAATTAAAACGCGGTGACAGTGCCATCTTCACGCAGCCACCGATGCCCATTAAGTGCCCTGGTGCTCCGCAAAAAGCTGCATACCTTGCCGCTGACTACTTAAAGAAAAGCGGCATCCGTCAGTTTGTGGACGTGAAGTTCCTAACGCAAACACCGGCCATCTTCGGCGTGCCGTTCTATGCCAAGGAACTTGTGAAGATCGCAGCTGGGCATAACATTGACGTACGCTACAACCACAACCTTGTTGAAATTGATGCGGCGAACAAGAAGGCCACGTTCGACATCGTGGGTGGTCAACAGCAAGGCCAAAAGCTGGTGTTGGATTACACCATGCTGCACGTTACGCCGCCGCAAGCCGTGCCGGATGTGCTGAAGGGCAGCCCCATCAGCAATGCTGCTGGTTTTGTGGATGTGCACGCCAATTCACTGCAACACGTGAAGTATAAAAACGTATTTGGCTTGGGGGATGCAGCATCGACCGCCAACTCCAAAACAGCTGCTGCTGTGCGCAAGCAAGCCCCGGTCGTGGTGCGCAACATCAATCATCTAATCCGCAATAAGCCAATTGAAGAGTCGTACGATGGTTATGCGTCGTGCCCGCTGACAACAGCTTATGGCAAAGTGCTGATGGCTGAGTTCATCTATGGCGGCAAACCGACACCGACGCTACCGCTCGATCCGGCAAAAGAACGCTGGATTAACTGGACGATTAAAACAACCGGCCTGCCGATCCTGTACTGGGATTACATGTTGAAAGGCTTTGAGGCCTTCCCCGGTCACGATACTAAGTTTCAGCCGCCAGCTTAGTTATTTTTCTTCAGCCAGGACGATGCCGCTTTTGCATCGCCCTGGCCTGAATAAACTGCTGTCGCGGGGTATTGATACACAGGTCGTGAAAAGATGACCTGTTCTGGTGGAAGCGGAAACCGTTCCTCCAGCGGCAACGGCACCATCTTCTTCAGCTTGGTTGCCTTAAGTTCTTCAGGCGCCTTGCCCTTCTCAATCCAATTTTCCATCGCTGTCAGAAAATCAACCGCATCGGGCCCCTCGCCGCCGCGGCAATGACGCATGCCGGGAATCACAAACAGCCGGAAGAAATCATCGAGCTTCTCACGGCCAAACGCCTTCTCGTATGCGGCATAGACATCGATCGCGGTGGCAGGGGTCAGTGAGTCATCCGACCATGAATGGTACAGCAGCAGCTTCCCACCGGATTTATTCAACCCCTCGATGCGTTTTCCGTCAGCCCCAAAATCTGGCAGCGCATCGACGGGCGCAAGGCGTACATCCTTAAAGTCCAAATCACCTAACGATTGCGTCGCGCCGTAGCGTCGTAAGAAATTGCGGGCGACACCTTCAAAGCCAGCGGATTTATCAGTACGCACTAAATTCTTCAGCCATCCTAACTCACCGCCCTTAGCGAAGCCTTGGCTGGCATACCCAGGAATGCCGCCATAAATTTTAGTCGCCGCATCAATTTGTTCAGCTGAAAGGCATGATGAACTTTTTCCACAACCCAATGATGATGGATCAAACTTACAGCTGGGCGGATCGCCAACAATACCATCGGCCACACCATCATCGAGATCGCAAGCTTTCAACACAGCGTCATGCAATGTGCGAATGGCGTGCTCATCCAAAATGCTTGTGCCATCCGCGCGCGTGTTCGCTTTGAGCGCCCAGGCAATGTTGGGCACCGCTGCACCAGCCGCGGGCGCACCTGCGATAATACCGTCATAGTCATCAGGGTATAGCAGCGCTGCCGTCAGCCCTTGCCGCCCTCCCGTAGAGCAGCCGCGAAAGTACGCGTAATCTTGCTCCCGATTATAATAGGCCTTCACGGTGGCTTTCAGCAGCAGCGTCGCCACATGCGTTGAGCGTTGTGCAAAGTCTTCCATTGCTGCAGGGTCAGTGGCGAAAGCCATATCCGCTTCCGCATGCCCCATGTCGGTATGCGCCACAGCATATTTGCGCACCAACGCATCGTCTGTGCGTTCCATTTGCACAGCGCCGCACAAACCACCACAGCCCGCCATCAACACACGACTATTCCACCCCGAGAGCGGTAGCCGGATTTCAACATTATTCTTAGGTGCGATCACAGCAACGACGCGGCAATACCCCGGCAAGGTTTTGGTATCTGCGACGCGCTCCGACAGTGAAATGTTAACCGCAGCGCCGACCTCGCCCGAGAAATCTTGAAGCTTCAAACCAGCACAGACAGCGTTATCAATTGTCTCCCACGGATTACCCGCCCCTTCCAATGCAAATGAAGGCATGGCGGCGATCAGCAGAACGAACACAGCAGCGCGAAACATGGAAACCTCGTAGGTCTTTGGGTTAGTTTAGCGCGAACCACTTAAAAACACAGGACCGATCATCATGCGCAAAACATACGTCGATGGACGCTTTGGCCAAATCCATGTGCGCAT
The DNA here is from genome assembly GCA_965229355.1 of Rhodospirillaceae bacterium. GTDB lineage: Bacteria > Pseudomonadota > Alphaproteobacteria > Rhodospirillales > Rhodospirillaceae. Next base: position 522,070 of record OZ245869.1, read on the forward strand.
GGCTGGTGATGCTGCATCGCCCAAACGGCCGCTTGTATGCTTTCACTTAAGCCCTGTTTCTGGCGTGATTTACGACAAGTGGATCGACAATATCGGGCAAGATCGGTTGGCCCTTGCGCCAGATACACCTGGCTATGGCATGAGCGATGCGCCACCATCGCCTCCCGCCATTGCAGATTACGCCGCTGCCATGGGCGACCTCGTTGACGCGCTACACATCACGGAATTCGATGTCATGGGTTATCACACGGGTTCGAAAATCGCCGTGGAAATTGCACGGCAGCGCCCAACCCAGGTAAAGCACTTGGTGCTCATGTCGACACCGATTTACACCCCTGATGATTTAAAAATGCAGCGCGTGGTGAATTCGATCCCGTCCGAAGATGAAAATGGTCAGTTTCTCGTCGAAGCCTGGAAGCTTCTCACTCTGTTTCAAGACAAACGCGCCAGCTTGCAAGATACGATGAAACAATTCCCTGATCACTTGCGGGGCGGCGATAAGCGCGGTTGGGGCCACCATGCCGCCTTTAACTATACGTACCCCGAGACCATCATCGATGTGACAGCACCCATCTTAGTGTTCAACCCCGACGACGACCTGCACACCTTCACACCACGCGTGAAGCCGTATCTTAAGAATGGCCGGGTTAAAGATTTGCCTGGCTGGAGTCATCAGTTACTCGATTTTAGCACCTTAGAAATGGCGGCTATGGTGCGCGCCTTCCTAGACGAAGACCGCTTTCCCGACTAATTTGCGGCCCAGACTTCACTGCATTAGGAACCCAGTCATGGCCAAAGCGAAAGCAAAGCGCAAACCCGCAGCCAAAGCGAAAAAGAAGCTGAGTGTCGTGCCAAAGGGTCAAAGCACGCCCACAGCCTATATCGGCGTGAAGAATGCAAGTGCGGTCATCAAGTTCTATGCAAAAGCTTTCGGCGCCAAGGAACTCTTCCGCCTGACCGAGCCCAGCGGAAAGGTCAGCCATGCCGAGATCGCCATTGGCGAAGCCACAATGATGATCGCCGACGAATACCCAGACTTTGGCTGTGCTAGCCCGCAGACCATTGGCGGTTCGCCGGTGCAGTTTCATCTGTATGTGAAGAACGCAGACGCCGCGGTGAAAAAGGCGGTGAAAGCGGGTGCCAAAATTACACGCCCTGTGATGAATCAGTTTTACGGCGATCGCACCGGTAGCGTAGCTGATCCGTTTGGCTATCGCTGGATGATTTCACACCGCGTTGAACAGGTATCGCCCAAAGAAATGCAGCGCCGTTGGCGCGAGCTGTTAAAAGGCGGCGAATAGAACAAAATAAAGAGGGGGCCTTACAGCCCCCTCTTTATTTTATGTGTTGCGTTGCTTAGCGGTAACCCAACTGATTGGGTACGCCAACATTTTTATAACGCTCGCGCAACAAGTCTTGTCGTGTCGTCAAATTTTGCGCGGTACCTTTAATGAAGACTTGCGTCGGCGCGGATGTGACCTCTAACGGATCACCATCCCAGATCACCACATCGGCCAGCTTGCCTGCTTCTAAGCTGCCGTGTTTATCGGCAATGCCCCAAATCTCCGCAGGTGACTTGGTGATCGCAGATAAAGACGCATCCCAAGGCAAGCCATTCGCCGCCGCAAGCCCCGCATAGTAAGACAAGCTACGCGCATTATACGCTAGTTGATCGCCCATGACGGCGAAGGCAACTTTCACCCCGGCAGCATGAAGCTTGGCTGCATTCTCCAGTGTTGAGCCTAACTTCTCAAATCCCGACGGGAGATTGTTCGTCGGATCTAAGATCACCGGAATATTCGCATTGGCAATCTCAGCTGCGACTTTCCAGCCTTCTCGCGCGCCAACAATGATAACCTTTAATTTGTACTCGGCCGCCATTTTCAGAACGTTCTGAATGTCGCTGGCCCGATGCACATCAACGACCAACGGCATCTTCCCATTAAGCACCGGCAAGAGCGCCTCCAGATCCATCCGTGTCAGAGATGTCGAGCGCGCTTTGTTTTCATCGAAATCAGATCGATTACGTTCGAAGAAGCGCGCATCTTCAAACGCTTGACGGATCAGCGTCCAGACAGCCCCGCGCGAACCACCCCCTAAGCTTTTGGCCGTTTCACCGACGGTCATGAACATGGCGACCTTGGGCACGACATTAAACTGAGCGCCGTCACCCAACGTCAGCAATGCGCCCTGACCGGCAAAAATCGTTTTACCAAAATCGGGGGCGGCAATCGCTTGGGTCACGCCGCGCTTTCGTGTGATGCCAATCATGTTGGCGTAAGGATTGACCCCCGGCGCCACATCAAACGCCGCACTGAACAGCGGCGAGTTCGCTTCGGTTTCGTTGGTGCTTTTCTCTAATTCAATTTCAAGGATACCGACGCGGCTGAACGAATTAATCAGCCCTGGCGTGACTTGCTGACCTTTCGCATCAATCACGGTTGCGCCAGATGGCGGAGCTAACCCCGCACCGACACCAGTGATAACGCCGTTATCAAAGATCACGGTACCATTGGCTATTTTGGGGCCGGATACAGGATATACAGTGGCATTAATGATGGCCGTCGGCGCTGCGAGTGCTGATACAGCAAAAGAAGTGCTGAAGGCGACCGCGAGAACAAATGACGTTTTCATCGCACGTCCTCCTTATTGGCGTGGCCAAGTTCGAAATCACCGCGCGCTTGTTTTGATGGATCGTCGTAGTCGTACGTCAGTGCTCCATCGATGAATACTTTCTCGGCATGGGCATAGACACTTAAGGGACTTGCGTTCCACACCACCACATCGGCCATTTTACCGGGCTCCAACGAACCAGTTTTGTCGTCAATCGCAATTGATTTGGCGGGGTTTAACGTCACCCACTTAATTGCTTGGCCATCAGTAATGTTCAGGCCCATGCGGCGGCCCGCCGCCATCGACTTTGCAGCATCTTGGTTTAAACGCTGATTGGTAACGTTTGAGTCCGAATGGACGACAGCACAGGCGCCGGCCGCATCCATCAGGGCAATGTTTTCTTCGATGCCATCCAGTGATTCAACTTTGAACCCCCACCAGTCAGACCACATCGCGCCGCAAATGCCTTCCTTCGCTAACACATCGCGAATTTTGTAGGCTTCGACCGCATGATGAAATTGGCTCACCTTGTAGCCAAACTCTTTCGATATATCGATGACCTGCATCATCTCATCAGCACGGTAGCAATGCATCTGCACCAGAATGTCACCGCGTAAGGCACCTGCTAGTGTTTCGAGTTCCAAGTCACGCTTCGGTGGCTTTGCCGCAGGGTCACCTTTTTGACGCTTGGCCTCAAACTGGTCCCACTCGTATTGATACTCGAGCGCTTTAATCCACGCCGCGCGATAGCCCGCAAAATTGCCCATCCGGGTCGCAGGCGTGCGATTTTTACTGCCGTATACGCGGCGCGGATTTTCACCGCAGGCCATTTTCATGCCCTGCTTCGCACCGGGAAACTTCATGCCCTGAACAGAACGGCTCCACACATTTTTCACCACCACTGAGCGCCCGCCAATCAGGTTGGCAGAGCCTGGCAAGATTTGCATCGACGTCACACCGCCAGCCAACGCGCGCGAGAACGCAGGGTCTTGCGGCCACAAGGAATGTTCGGCCCACACTTCTGCGGTGTTGGGGTCCGTGGCTTCGTTGCCGTCTGACAACGAGTCAACTGTAGGTTCTGGATACACACCCAAGTGAGAGTGCGCGTCAATAAGCCCGGGCGTGACGAACTTACCTTTGCCATCAATCACCACTGCACCAGCGGGCGCGGTCCCACCTTCTGTTACGCTCACGATCTTGCCGCCATTCATCACAACTGTTGCGTTGTTGAGTGTGGCGCCAGTGCCTGTATGAACAGTCGCACCAACAATAGCAGTGAGCACAGATGACTGCGGTGTATACGTGCTTGGAAATGGATCGCGCGGCATATCGGCTAAACGCTTGCCAGCCGCAGAGCCTGCAAACTGGGCTTGCGCTGGCGCAACCAACGCCAGCGTCATGGCGCTGACCGTGGCCAGAATATAAGACCTCATGACACCCCCACTAAACTTAACGCTTAACTTAAGCGGTCACTAAAAAGTGCGATTGCACTTACGGTGGCACAGCGTAACCTGGGCAGGCAAGACACCTTGACCGCATGAACACGCACAAACCCATCTTGACTCGCACATCTCATTTGCGACGGCTGCGCCGTGTGTGCAGCGCATTATGCGTGTTCGCGTTAACATTTGCGCCGCTCGCGCATGCTCAAAAAAGCGCAAGCGATACTGCCCCGCAAAAAACGCTGAAGATCGCAGTCACATCATTTCCGAACAGTCTGGGGAATCCTTACGGTAGTATTTCCCTGCCCTCTCTGTTGCCTGCGCTTGCAATTTACGACCCGCTTTTTCAGTTTGATACGAGCGGCAACTTGCGCCCGGCATTGGTCGAGAGATGGGAGATGATATCGCCGACAACATGGCGATTATATTTGCGCAAAGACGTGGTGTTCTCGAACGGCGAGCCATTCAATGCGACTGCTGTTGTGCAGGCATTCGAACACTTAACGTCTAAAGCTGGCCTGATGGAAGTTGTGGCGCAACTAGTTGTGGATATCAAAAGCGCACATGCCATTGATGACGCAACCGTGGATATCGAAACAAAGGCTCCTAACGTTTTACTGCCGCGACGCCTGGCAGGTGTGCGAATCCCCGCGCCTCAGTTATGGGCCAGCATGGACCGTAAGCTGTTCAGCCGCGCACCCAGCGGGACAGGTCCTTTCAAAGTCGTATCGTGGACCGCGGGAAAAGTTGTTTTTAAAGCGCATGAAAGGTCATGGCGTGCGCCAGTACTTCATCAGCTAGAGTTGATTGAAGTCCCCGATATGAATGCGCGCGTACAAGCTTTGCGCACGAGTGCCGTGGACATTGCCATGGATGTCGGTCCAGAAGATCGCAACGTCATTGAAGCCAGCGGCGGCACAATCAACGTGCGTGAGACCGGGCGTGTACAAACGCTGGCGTTTACCTCCAACAAGCCGTCGCCAGTTGCCGATGTACGAGTTCGCCAAGCGTTGAATTACGCCGTCGATAAACAGCGCATTGTTGATTTGCTGATGGGCGGTACAACAACGATTGCAACCCAGGGCGCAGTCAAACAGGCCTTTGGGTATGATGCATCTTTAACAGCGTATCCTTACAATCGCGCAAAAGCCCGTGCGATGCTGAAGGATGCTGGTTACGAGAATGGCTTTGACATTCTGATCAGCTTTCCACCTGGCACCTTTGCCGCTGATGATGCCTATCATCAGCAGATTGTTTCGGACCTCCGAGCTGTGGGTGTGCGGGCCACCATCGATAGCTCAACGTTTATTCAGCATATCACACGCATTCGTACAGGCGGCTGGCCAGGCTTGGGCTTTGCGATGGACTTTAACAACATGCCCACCCTGGATGCGTTGTGGTCAATCCGTATCCACAGTTGCTTGTGGTCCGCCCCGTGGCATTGCCGACCCGAATGGACACCACTGATACAACAGGCCGAAGCCGCTACGACGATTGATGAACGTCTTGCTCTCACTCGCCAATTGCTCAAACTGTATCACGACGAGCCGACAGGTATTTTCTTATGGGAAATTCCGGGTCTAGACGGGGTGAGTTCACGAGTCATGAATTACAAGCCTGGGCTTGGCACAATTAACTTTGATACAATCGATATTCAGACGCGGCCAACTCGTCGCAATTAACTCGGCGCAATTAAGCTGTAACATATGTTTAAGCAATATTTTGAGCAACCGTGGGCTATTCGACGCAGGCTAGCCTGGAGCTTGGCTGCGGTGAACGTGATTGGCACGCTGGTTTTTTCAACGTTGGCTTATCAGGCCTCCCGGCAAGCCACATTATCTGACATCGACGACATCTTGTGTGCGGCAGCAGAAGGTGTACGGGCCATTGTCCCCCCGATCATCATCGAACAAGCCGAAGATGCCGCGCGCGCTGAACCGTTGTACACGGACACGTACCAAGCCGCGCACAATGCGCTGGAGCGCTATGTCGAAGCAGCGCGGCTGGAGTTCCTCTATGCCATTGTCATGCGCAAAGATGGCACGGCCTATGAACTGGTCAGCAATCTGACGCCCGCACAGCAAGCTGCGCATGCGAATCCGATCAAAGACATTTTGCTGAAGCCTTACGACGACCCTTCGCCGGTGATGATCGAAGCCTCCAAAACGGGCAAACGCAGCATCGACGTCGCGCAAGACGAATACGGTTATTTCCGCTCGTGCCTGGTGCCCGTGACCTCAGCCAACGGATCGGTGGCTTTGTTTGGCGCAGACATGGAAATTACCGAGGTCAATCAGCGCCTAATGCGCGATCTTTTGACCAACGTTGGCATTGGTTTTCTGGTCTTGATTGGCACGCTGTTTGTGATCCGCGCCGTCAGCAACAGCATGTCACGCGATGTCAGCAAGGTTGTCACCGAAACCGAAGCTGTCAGCCGCTTGAGCTTCATGCCCGATGAGAAGCGCCTGAACAGTTCGACATTAGAAGTCGATCAACTGTTCGGCGCGTTGTTTGACATGAAAAACGGCCTCCGGGCCTTCACCAAATACGTGCCAACATCTGTCATCAAACGTGTGCTGGCCACCGGCAAAGCCGAGATTGGTGGCGAACGACGTGAATTATCGCTGCTGATGACGGATGTAACCGATTTTACAACCATCTCGGAACAGCTCGATGCCGAGAAGGTCATGCTGGTGATGTCGGAGTATTTCGGCAACGTCGTCGCGCCGATTTTGGAAATGCAGGGCACGCTGGATAAATACGTCGGCGATGCAATCTTTGCCTATTGGAACGCACCCGCAGTCCAGGATGATCACGCCATTCTGTGCTGTCGTGCGGCCTTAAGATCACGCGAAGCCAGCGACCGGCTCGCCGCGCACTGGAAAGAGCAAGGACTATTCCCCTGGTATACGCGCTTTGGCTTGCACGCAGGCGAAACCGTGTTCGGCAATGTCGGCGCACCTGACCGCATGGACTTCACGGTCATTGGATCGTCCGTCAACCTGGCATCGCGTATCGAAGGCTTGAACAAATTTTACGGCACAGAAATTCTGGCCAGCCAACGTTTGCGCGATCTCGCACGTGAGCATTTCGTCTTCCGTAGCATCGACCGCGTGATGCCAAAAGGCGCTATTTATGACTTTGAGATTTTTGAATTGCTGGGCGAGACGGAAAGTTTTGCGGGCAACACCAGTGCGCTTGATTATTTGACACTGTGGGAAAATGCCTACGGCCTTTACAAATCCCGCAAATGGCCAGAAGCACTAGCTGCGTTTGAGCGCTTGGTGATCTTGCAAGCCGATGATCGCGTGGCTCAGCTTTATGTAAAACGCTGTGATGAATTGATTAAGCATCCACCACTACCGTCGTGGGATGGCATTCAGCGCTTCGATACAAAGTAAAAAGCCGTTACGCCTGCGCAGGCAACAGCCCATGTTTGCGCAACGCATTGCGCAACTGGTGATACTGCAATCCTAAGCGCTTGGCCGCAATGCGTTGGTTATGACGCGCGGCATCTAACGCATCGATCAGCACCTGCTTCTCGAACGCAGCAACAGCTGCTTTGAAGTCAGTGACGTTTGTGGTGTCAACGCGCACCTCAGATGTGGGCACTTCATCGCTCACCACAACGTCTTTCGCTTTTGCACGGCCAATGGCGGCCTTAGGGCGGAAAGGCGAGTCAAACGGATCAAACACAACGCTGGCAATCGGTGCCGACAGATCAAGGCAGTGCGCCACCGCGCGTTCCACCACGTTCTTCAATTCGCGCACATTGCCCGGCCATGCATAAGCTTCAAGTTCCGCCATCGCTTGCAGCGAGAAACCGGGAAACACATCCAGCGAGAGCGCCTTGGTCATAGCGCGCCCGAAATGTTCGGCAAGCATCGGCACGTCGCCGACGCGCGCTCTTAAGGGCGGCAGCGTCAACACATCGAACGCCAGGCGATCTAATAAATCTTCACGGAAGCGCCCGGCGGCGGCTTCCGCAGGCAAGTCAGCATTGGTGGCCGCCACAACGCGCACTGAGACTTGCAGCGTTTCAGACCCGCCCAAACGTTCAAATTCGCCGTACTCGATCACGCGCAGGATTTTTTCCTGCACCGACATCGGCGCATTGCCGATCTCGTCTAAAAACAACGTTCCCGTATCCGCCATCTCGAAGCGGCCCAGACGGCGCTTGGCAGCACCCGTAAACGCGCCCGCCTCGACACCGAACAACTCGGCTTCCAGCAAGCTTTCGGGCAAGGCCGCGCAGTTCAGCTTCACCAATGGCCCACCCCAGCGACTGGACAGGTAGTGAATACGTGCGGCTGACAGTTCCTTGCCCGTACCCCGCTCGCCGATAATCAGCACAGGGCGGTCCACCGGCGCCACCCGCGAGAGGTGATCGATGTGGCCGAGAAAAGTAGCCGATTGGCCTAAAGGGGCTGGAAGATCAACCATGTGACGGAAAATGACATGAGTTGATGTTTTTAGTCAAACTATAGCGTCTTAGATCAATATAGGAAAATGCTCTGAATCATAAAAGTCAATATAATACAAAGACTTAGTGGCTTCCTGGCAGTTGGCACAGCCGTTGCAATTATAGGGACAGAACGTCGCCGGGGAAGGCGACAACAACTCGAAGGAGACCACCATGAACCGCCTCACCATCTTCTCTCGCATCGCCGCCGCCGTTATCTCGGTTGGCATCGTGTCTGTCGGCTTGCCGGCCTTTGCAGGTCAATCGACCTCTGACTGGTTTGCCACTCAAAAGCAGATCCTGACCCAAACTTTGGAACAGGCTCCGCCCGTCAGCTTCAAATTCGTCGGCAGCAGCATGGTGCCGGTATTCGTGAAGCCGGCTCCGAAGTTCCTGGTCTATGTCGAAACCTTCGACGCCCCGATCGGTACTTTGGGCGGCACCTCGGCCAAGCAAGTTGCATTGCGCTAATCCACCCCTCGTCACAACCGCTTCAACAGCTTATCGATTAAGACTTAATCCCGGAGGACTTCGTTATGGGTATCTTCTCTCGCCTCACCGACATCGTGAATTCCAACATCACCGCCCTGCTTGATAAGGCGGAAGACCCCTCGAAGATGATCCGCATGATCGTCCAAGAGATGGAAGACACATTAGTCGAAGTCCGCTCGGATGCGGCCCGCCTGATCGCGGATCGTAAAGAAATCGCCCGCCGCCTTGGCAAGCTGCAAGACGCTCAGACCGAATGGCAAAAGCGCGCTGAGCTGGCCTTAAGCCGTGAGCGTGAAGACCTGGCCCGTGCGGCCCTGGTCGAGAAGTCAAAAATCGCCGAATTGGTTAAAACGTTGGCGACCGACGATGCGATCCTGAGTGAACGCATGGCCAACCTGGATGCGGATATTCACCGCCTCCAAAGCAAATTGGCCGAAGCCAAAGCCAAACAGGCCAGCCTGATGGCCCGCGCTCAGACTGCAAACGCCCGTTTGTCGGTGCGCGAAGCCCTGTATGATGGCCGCGTAGATGGCGCCCTGGCCCGCTTCGACTTTATCGAAAAGAAGCTGGACGAAGTGGAAGGCCGTGTGGAAGCTTTCGATATGGGCAAGGGCAAAACCCTGGCCGATGAGATTGCCGAGTTGGAAGCCGAAAGCGAAATCGATGCCGAGTTGGCCAAGTTAAAGGCCACCGCAGGTAAAGCGTAACCAAGCATGCGCTTGGGTCTGGGGAGAGTGCGTTATGGATCTGCCGATGGATACGACTGTCGTCGCAATCAAATTCTTCGAAGTGATCAAGCTTGCGACGATCTTCGCATTTGTTCTGGGGATCCTCTGGATGAACCGCCATTACAAATCGCGCCGTAACGATGCGAAGAATTTGTCGGAAGAAGAAAGACAAACGCTCGATGACTTGGCGCGCATCGCCGGCAGACTTGAAGACCGCGTTGTGACACTCGAGAAAATTTTAGACGCCGACGATCCGAAGTGGCGCGATAGAGCCGCCTAGCATTGGCGGCGTAAAAGGGCCCAGACTTAAAAGGGGAAGTGCGCCGATGGGCGATATTGTTATCGCGTTTATGGTTCCGATGATCATCTTCATGGTGATCGTGGCACCGATCTGGCTGATCTTGCACTACCGCGCAAAAAATCAGTCCACCAAAGTACTGAGTGCCGAAGAGCAACAAACATTAGATCAACTGGCGCGCGTCGCGGAAAAAATGGAAGCCCGCATGACCGCCCTGGAACGGATCCTGGAAACAGAAGATCCGCGTTGGAAGGAGAAGGCTTAAATGATCTCGAAGAACACCATCTATCGTGACACTGATCGCGGCAAGATTGCCGGTGTGGTCGCAGGTATCGCCAACCACTTCAACTGGAACCTGACCTACACGCGCGCTGGCTGGATTGTTGCGACGATCTTCTGGCCGCCGGTGATGATTGCTGCTTACGTCCTGATGGCGTGGTTGCTGGATCCGAAACCACGCGATGGCATCGTGAGTGCCACCGCAACCATGAACAGCAAATTGGACGACATTGGCCGTGGTTTAGGATTGACTGGCAATGCATCCGACCCCTCACCCATGAAGAACCGCTTTGTTGACGTGCGTGATCGCTTCAGCCGCTTGGAGCAACGTTTGCGCTCGATGGAGAAAGTTGTGACCAGCCGCGAGTTCCAGATTGACCGCGAACTGCGCAAATCTGGTCACGTTTAAGACCACATAAGCATACCGTTTCATTTTCATCTCGGCTTCACCACCGGTTCAAACCCTGAGCCGGTGAACAGGGGAAGTGTGTGCCATGATTGCTCTCTTCGTCGCCGCAATGGCCATGTTTTTCGGTTTCATTACTGGCAGCCCCACGCAAGCGGCTTCGGTTGTGAAGATCGGCATTGTCGATTTGGGTATCGAGCGCGCTGACTATTCAGACATGGAAAACGTGACTGTCCGAACTATGAGCTTCTGGACATCGGGCACCAATGACGCGCGCAAACAAGACAAAAGCCATCGCAATAATCACGGCGAAGAAATGGTCCGCGAAGCCGTGCGTAACTTCCGCACCATCGACAAGAAAACCCCCATCATCATTTATGTCGCAACCCCCTTCCGCGCCGACCCGGCCACGGGCGCTTTGACCTTAAGCATGAGCGATCTGGAATTTGCTTATGATTGGTTTGCCCATGAAGACGTGAAACTGGTCGGCCAAATGTTTGTAGGTCGCGACACCGCCGACCAACGGGCCGCCCTCGCCAAAGCCATGGAGCGTGGATTGGTTGTACTGGCCTCAGCAGGCAATGGCCCCAGCTCAAACGTTGTGCCGCCCTATCCGGCTGCATATGACGACGTGATCTCAATTTCGACGACAGCCCTGTCGGAAGAACTGTCGCGCGAACCTGATCGCAACACATATGTTGATTTCTCGGTCGCCCCCAAAGCCATGTCGAGCATCAGCTATCGTTCAAACCCTGAAGCCCAAAGCCTGCAAGGGTCGTCGGCTGCCACAGCTTCGGCTTTGGGCATTCTTGCCGCCCTGCATGTGAAAGCGCCGGTGCGCAACCGTGAAGATGCCGTTGCGATGATGAGCTGCGTTGCACGCCCGGTCGATACGGTTGCAGGCGGCAAGGGCTGGGGCAATGGCGTGCTGGTGGCCTCGGAAGTCGCCGCGAAAATGGCGAACGGCGCGCAGCCCTGCACTCGTGCAGCATAAGAACGCCGCCTCAGAAAGTGCTGCTTAACAAAACTAAAAATACCTCGGGAGCAAACATATGAGCCGCTATGACGACGAGGATGAAGATCAGTCACGCCACAGAAGTGGACGTAGCCGGGGCATAGGCACCATTATCGGCTGCTTCGTGATCGCGATTGTGGCTGTATCGCTTTTTGATAGCGATCACCATCGCCAAGTCAAACGCGTCGCTGCCAAAGAAGCGCATGAAATGCTGATGGCGGCCAATGACGTGACCGAACGCACAGCCCCCGACAGTAACGATGTGGTGACCTACAAGATCAATAAAGGCCATGTCGTGATCACGCCGACCACCGGCGAAGCCACAATTGATATGAAAGATGACTTACGTGCGCGGGCGCAAATTAAAGTGAATGGCAAACGCACGACCATTACGGTCGACGACGACTATTCAGACGACAGCAAAATCAAGATTTCTGTTCCGGCCAATGAAGCCTGTCGCATTGAACTGAGTGCGGGCTTGCTAGAAGTCAAACGCCTGCCCTGCACCAACTCTGAATTCATTGTGCGTTCAGGCAAAATGGAAGTGACCGATGTGCCGAAAAGGCATGGGAGCCTGACAGGCTCTGTCAGCGTCGGCACAGTGAAGATCGACGGCGGCAGCGGCAAAGTCAGCAAAAGCTCAGGCGTGGGCGACCTGCGCGCTGAAGCCACAGCGACCGGGAATGGCCCAGCGCTTAATGCCCGCGTTGATGTGGGCATGCTGACGGTGGATGTTGAATAACAACCACCGTCTTCGCTTAAGCGTGATAATCGTGGTGAATGTCTTTGCCGGTATAGTCTTTCAACATCGCGGTTGCGATCAGGCTGCACACGGCGCAAGCGGCCACGTAAAACGCAATCGCCGTACCGGTGCCAAAGCCTGCAAATAATGCAGCGGCAATCATCGGTGCAGGGCCACCGGCAATCAGTGACGCCAGCTGATACCCGAGCGACGAGCCGGAATAGCGCACACGGCCCGTGAAGGCTTCGGCGATTAAGGCCGCTTGCGGGCCATACATCATGTCGTGCGGCACCAGCGACAAGACGATAGCGATAAAGATAAACGTGGTGTCTTTGGTATCGAGCATGCCGAAATACACGAACGCGAATACGCCAGTTAAAGCAGCACCAATCATGTACATCTTCTTGCGGCCAATACGGTCAGACAAATGTCCTGACAATGGAATGGTGACAAACGACACCACAGCGGCCACCAAGACCGCCGTCAGCAAAAAGTCACGGCTGACACCCAAGGCCGTCGTGCCATACGAAAACACAAAGGCAGTGAACACGTAGAACGGTGCTTGCTCACCCATGCGCAACAAGGCTGAGAGCAGGATCTCTTTCGGGTGTTTGCGAATCGCCTCTAACACTGGTTGGCGCTCCACTTTCTTTTCCGACACCAGTTTGGAGAAGGTGGGCGTTTCCAAAATACCGAGACGGATATAAAGCCCGACCGCGATCAGGAAGATCGACAGCAGGAACGGAATACGCCAACCCCAATCCAGGAACGCATCGCCCGACACCGCGCTGAACACCAACACAGCTGCATTGGCTAAGAACAACCCCGCAGGCACGCCAAATTGCGGCCAGGCTGCGATATAGCCGCGATGGTTATTGGTGCGCGCCCACTCCATCGCCAGCAGCACCGAGCCACCCCATTCACCACCGACGCCGATACCTTGGATGAAGCGCAACACGGTCAGCAACACCGCGCCCCACAAACCAATGCTTTCGTATGTCGGCACCAACGCCACCAGGAACGTCGCCACACCCATTAGCAATAACGTCGCCACCAACGTCGCTTTGCGGCCAATGCGGTCGCCATAGTGACCAAAGATCGCAGCGCCAATGGGGCGCGCGGCAAAACCCACCGCATACACCATGAAGGCTTGCAGTGTGCCCATTAGCGGCTCTGATTCCGGGAAGTACAACTTCGCGAATACCAAGCCCGTGACAGTCGAATACAAAAAGAAGTCGTACCACTCGATGGTAGTGCCGATGGTCGAGGCGATCACGGCGCGTTTGAGCTGCCGGTGATGTTCCTCTGGTGACATATGTGCGTGATCCATCCCCAACTCCCCAGTCAGATGTGGCCCATGTTTAAGTAGTAGGTGTTTATACGCGCCTACTTATCATCATATTTGATCGCAACGATCTCGATGCTTTCATCGCCGCCCGGTGTACGGAGAGTGACGGTATCGCCTTCGCCCGCTTTCATTAGCGCTTTGGCAATCGGCGAAATCCAACTGACTTTGCCTTCATCCAAGTTCGCTTCGTCGACACCAACAATCTTTACGGTCCGCTCTTCGTCTTTGGAATCCGCGTAGGTGACAATGGCGCCGAAGAATACCTGCTCGCGGTTCTTCTGCTGCTTAGGGTCGACCACCACGGCGCTTTCAAGGCGCTTGGTGAGATAGCGCATCCGGCGGTCGATCTCGCGCAGGCGCTTCTTGCCGTAGATGTAATCGCCGTTTTCCGAGCGATCACCATTGCCCGCCGCCCACGACACCACTTCGACCACCTTGGGCCGTTCGACGCGCGCTAGGTTGTTCAACTCACTCCGCATCATCTCGAACCCATGCGGGGTCACATAGTTCTTCAAACCGGCCGGAATTCCCTGCGGTTCTTCGTCCGGCAGTTCGTCTTCAGTGTCGGTCTCTTTGGTGAAAGCTTTGCTCATGGGGGCGGTTTTATAGTTGGGGGTCGATCACTGCAAATATGTGTCCATCAGGCAGTGCAAGCCCAGCTTGCGGCCACCTGATCAGCCTTAGGGCGGGCATAAGCCTGCCCAAATCGTCTTTTAGGGCAGAAAAGCCACCTAAAGCCTTGGGGCATCATCATTCGCGCTTTATTAAGATACTTAAAATAAAGTAGAAACCAGTGGTTGGGGCTTGGCCTCGTGGGGAAACAACCTGCGGGGGTTACGTTTGACCAAGCTAGAGAGTTCCCGGGTTTAGGGTTCGATGAGCATAAAAAAGTTTGATAAAGACCGCCGCGGCGACATCGATATCTACCTCGGTGAACCGAATGAGCAGGTCCGTGAAAGTATGCGCGCCATGCTGCGCGGTGAGGGTTATCGCAAAACCCGCACCTTTGCGCGCATGGAAGACATGCTGGCCGCGTTCAGCGAAAACTCACCCGATCTTCTGATTTTGTCGGACGACTTGCACGAGTCGGCCTTCCAACTGGTCAAAGACATCCGCCACTTCAAGATGGGCCGTAACCCATTCATTCTCATCACGATGATGGTGGGTGCGGATAACGACGCGAAGTTGAAAAAGGCCATTTTGGCGGGCTGCGATGACGTGATGATTAAGCCCGTCTCGCCCGGCAAGATGCTGGACCGCATCATCCATTTCACCTTCAACCGCATCCCTTTCATCGTCACGACCGACTACGTGGGCCCGGAGCGTCGCCGCACCACCGACCGTCCGTCGAAGATCCGCCAATTGATTGTCGTGAACACCTTGCGCGACAAGGCTGAAGGTAAGCGCATTACTGCTGCCGAGTTGAACCGTCAGGTCGAGACGTGCATGACCGACGTGATGGCCTCGCGCTTGGATAGCCATGGCCTGAAGCTGGGTTACATCTGCAACCTGATCCTCAAAGCGTACGAGGAAAAGAAGATCGACAAGCAAGTCTACGAGAACCTGCTGGTTCTGGTGAGCGTGCTGGAAGATGCTGGCCGCACTGCCAAGATTTTGGGCGAGCCGGACCTGAACGACATCTGCCAAAACTTGGCCCGTCAGGTTGAGGAAGTGGCCGAAACCTACGAAAGCCCGCCGGATAGCGGCTTGGCGACGTTACGCAAGCTCACCCGTGCGTTCGAGTTGGCCAAACAGTCAACCGAGAAGCGATTCTCGGCCAACGCAATTGCTGGGGCAACCGAAGAACCTGCGCCGAAGGGTGGCGACGTCACAATCCGCCCTGAAGATTTGGCAAAAGCTTAACCCACTGATTTCACGCGACATATTTCCATAGCAGAATTGTTACTTATGCGTGGGTTTAGGGTCATGTTCTCGCCTGATACTTGCATCCCCAGGGCAAATCCGAGATGATTAGAGTGTCGGGGGACAAAATGCTGGCGAACTCCACGTCTCATGCTTTCTTTGCGGGTGCGATCTAACTCATGGCGCGCCTTGATAAGGAATCGTTGAAGAAGATCACCGTCTATATCGGTGAGAAGAACTATTACGAGCGTCAGCAGCTCCGCGACATGTTCAAAGGCCAAGGCCTGACCCAGATTGTTTGCCACGCTAATCTGCAGGCGATGCGCGAAGTGATGATGCAGGTGCCGCCTGATCTTCTTGTCATCTCCGACGACTTCGACACCGATGTCTTCAAGGTCATCCGAGAAATCCGCAATCAGAAGCTCGGCGATAACCCTTTCATGCTGATTACGATGTTAGTCAGCGCCAACCGTCCGCAATCGCTGAAGCAAGCCATCAGCATTGGCGTCGACGATATTATCGTAAAGCCCCTGACCGCCGAGCGCATTCAAGAGCGCCTGCGCCTAGTTACCTTCCACCGCCAGCCCTTTATCGTCACTGATGACTACTTGGGCCCGCAACGCAAGAATATGGAATACACTGGCAAAGTGCGCCGCATCGCCGTGCTGAACACCATGTTGGAAAAGGTGAACGGCCGTGAGTTCGATAAAACCGCACTGCGCGATGCCGTTGAAGGGTCGCTTCAAGAAGTGCTGCAAGCCAAACTTGATAGCCAAAGCTTCCGTTTGGGCGAAGTGTGCGAACGCTTGGTCAATGCTTACGACACAAACCTGGTAACCGAGGAAGTTCAGAACGACCTTATCATGCTGGCCGATGTGCTGGATGAAGCTTCAGGCGTAGCCAAGAAATTGCGCGATAACTCCCTCGCTGGTTTGTGTGAGCAATTGGCCGAGAACGTGCGCGGCATTGCCGACCACTACGATGATGTTTCATCCTCTGAAATTGATCTCATCCGCAAAGTGACAGCGGCCTTTAAGATGGCTATGAATTCGGGCCCGGCCGCCGACCCATCCTCTGACGACAGCTACGACGCGGCCGCGCTGAACTAACCTCCAAGCTTTGTGGAGGCGTACTTCGGGGGATCCGCGTCTTGATGCTATCACGCCGCTCGCTTATGTCGGGCTCTACGATGTCGGCTGCCGCGGCCGCCACAATCCCATCTCCACTTAAGGCCGCGAACGTCAGCGCCGATAAAGCAACGTTGCGCTTTGGCGCATACTTAGCGCCGGTGAGCCATACCGTCACCCGCATCGTCAATCCGTGGATCAAAAGCATTGCCGATGCGAGCCAAGGCCGCATTGGATTTGATCTTTATACCGGTGGCTCGTTAGGCCGCAGCCCCTATGCGCAATTCGATTTACTACGTGCGGGTGTTGCAGACATTGCCTTCGTGCAGCCGCCTTACACCACCGGACAGTTCAAACAACTCCAAATTCTGGAAACGCCGCTCTTGGTGCGCAACTCAACCGAGTCATCTTTAGTGGCATGGGAGTTGTATCGGCGCGGACTGGTGCAAGGTTTTGAAGATGTGCATGTGCTGGGCTTCTGGACCGCAGAGCCGGGCGTGGTGTTTTCACGCGTGCCGGTGAAGGGCTTTGATGATCTGAAGAATTTGAAAATTCGCAGCGCCGGGCGCTTGGAAGGTGATTTCATCGAAAGTTTGGGCGCAACCGCTGAAGCCATGCACCCGACTGATGTTTACGAGGCCTTACGCCGTCACACCATTGATGCGACCGTGCAAGGGTTGGTGGCGGTGAATACGTTCCAGGCATATCGCGTTTCATCGCACGTGATTAACGCGCCCTTTGGAGTTGTGTCGTTTGCGCTACTGATGAACAAGCGCGCTTGGGAAAAGCTGCCTGAGGACTTACAGCAGATCATCACCCTCAATTCAGGTCAGCGGTTATCTGTACTGGGGGGCAACAGTTACGATGGGCGTGTGGCTGAGATTGACAAGAAATTCCGCGCCAGCGGAACGCTGACGTATATCGAGCCCTCTGAACACGACATCGAACGCTTGCAGCACGCTGTAAAGCCGTTGGTCGATGCTTGGATTGCGCGCACACCGCGTGGTGCTGAAACCTATGAAGCGGCGAAAGAAATTCTTGCGAATTTAAGAAGTGTGGAGCGCGCATCATGAACGATATGCCCGCTTCACCAACCGAGCAATTCATCGACAAGGCGGTGAATAGCATCGCTGCGGTGGGCTTTTTGGCGTTGGTCTTCATCGCGTTCCTGACGATGATTGATGTGGCTTTGCGCTATCTGAATCTTGCGCGCCTTGATGGCTTGAAGGATTTGACCGAAGTCGCCTTCGCCGTTGTTGTGGCATCATGCTTTCCGGCAGGCTTGAAAAAAGGCAACGCCGTCACGGTGCAGCTTTTGGGCAAGGCGCTCGGCGATAAGGGTCATGCCTGGCTGGATGTGATTGGAGCCACCTTCATGCTGGGCTTGTTCGGCTTGTTTGCATGGCAATTCACGGGCCTGACTCTGCTGTACCAAGCCGCAGGACGCACGACATCGACCCTGGAATGGCCCACAGCACCGGTGTGGTGGGTGGTATCAGGCCTTATGTTTGCGTGTGTGGTTGTACAAGCGTGGGTGGTTGGCGTTTCACTCAAAGCCGCATTCGCCGGTACGCCGCGCCCATCTCATAACGACAGCATGTTGGATTAGGTGATGGAATTTTTCTCTGATCCAACGGTTATCGGCTCACTCGCACTTCTTGCCGTGTTGGCGATGATTGCACTGCATGTGCCGATTGGCGCCGCCATGGCCATCGGCGGCTTTGTCGGTACCGGGTTGATAATCGGGTGGGAACCTGCAGTCGCCATTCTGGGGATCGATCCGTCACAACAGATCGCAAGCCCTGAGTTAGCGGTGATCGCGCTGTTCCTGCTGATGGGTAACTTCGCTGGCGCCGCTGGGTTATCGACCGATCTTTATAAACTCGCGCAAGCCTTCATCGGCCATAAGCGCGGCGGCTTGGCCATGGCTACTGTCGCATCGTGCGCAGGGTTTGGTGCGGTGTGCGGATCGTCACTGGCAACCGTGGGCACCATGGCGCGCATCGCACTCCCTGAGATGAAACGCCGTGGCTACGCCGATGGGCTTTCTACCGGCTCCATCGCATCGGGTGCGACGCTTGGCATTATCGTGCCGCCGTCGGTGATCATGGTGCTGTATGCGATCCTGACCGAGCAGTTCATTACCGCACTGTTTGTCGCCGCCATCGTGCCTGCCGTGTTGGCGACCGTTGGCTATTTAGTCGCTGTGCGGATCTCGGTGGCGATGAACCCCGCCGCTGGTCCAGCAGGCCCACGCAGCACATGGCCCGAGCGCTGGAAGGCGTTAAAAGAAAGCTGGGGCGTGGTGCTGCTGGCCGTTCTTGTTTCAGGTGGCATTTATTCGGGTGTGTTCACCATCAATGAAGCTGCATCGGTAGGCGCAGCACTGGCGATCATCTTTGCGTTTGCGCGCGGCAAATTAACACGCACATCGTTCTTTGCGAACTTGAAAGAAACCGCCGCCTCAACCGCGCTGATTTATCTGATCATCATTGGGGCCAATATTTTCGGGTACTGCATCACGCTATCGCACATCCCCGACGTGATCATTCAGGCCATCGAAGCACTGCCGATCCCTGATCTTGCGATCATCTACCTTATCCTCATCATGTATATCGTCTTAGGCGCAATTTTCGACGAGGTGGCGGCGATGGTGATCACACTGCCGTTCGTTTTCCCGCTCATTCTCGCGATGGGTTACGACCCGATCTGGTGGGGCATCGTGAATGTTGTCGTCATCGAGATCGGCATGATCATGCCGCCGATTGGCATCAATGTGTTTGTGATGCAAGGCATGGCGCCCGGCGTGAAACTAGGCACCATCTACCGGGGTGTTGCACCGTTTGTGGTGGCTGACATTGTGCGGCTACTGATTCTCGTCACGCTGCCTGCGTTGACGTTATGGTTGCCGAAGTTAGTGGGGTTGATGTAACGACTTCAAAACCCCTCCGGGGGATTGCGCGGCTGATCGCTAAACTCATGGCTTTCAGCCCTTCGTTAATCGATCAGTCCTGCTCATTGTTTCACGTGAAACAAGTTAAAAACAACACCGACCGATTTTGTGAGCAACGTGAGACGTTTTTTTGAGCGGCCCTGCTAATGCAGAAAATTTGCAGGCAAAATTGGTGGGAAACCCAGAACATTGTGAATATTCCCTGTTCGCCGAGCAGTTGCAGCCTACCGACCCTTTGATGCGGGTACAGGCTCTACCCATGCTGCCTTGCCATCTTTCACGCGCTCGATTGCGGCTTGCAGCAGGTCGCGCTCTTCGCACTTGGCGCTGCAAACCTTCTGCAATTTTTCCAAGTTCGCCTTTGCACCATCCATGTTGCCAAGCTTCAAGAACAACTCGCCCTGATATTCCAGCGCACCTTTGTGATTGGGGTCGATGCTAAGAGCGGTGTTGTAATTCATCATCGCTTCGTCGTTCTTGCCCTGATTCCGCTGGGCATAGGCGAGGTAATTCCAACCGCTCGCGTCTTTTTCCTTTTTCTTTACGTAATCCAACAGCAGTTTTTCAGCGCCCGCGAAGTCTTTGCCGTCAATGGCCTTCACTGCTTTTGTGTAATCATCGCCCGGGGTGGCTTGCTTTGAGTCTGACCCGAACGCAAATGCGCCAGATGAAACAACAAGAGCTGAAACAACCAATATAGACGCAACAACAACGCTGAAACGACCGATGGCCATGGCAACCTCCGTCAGGGTTTGAGGTGCGCAGCTTATACCTTTCGCCGCGCACCGTCTTGGTGGGCAAGAGGGCAATTGCGTGAATATCGGGCACACGCTTGCTTTCTGATTGCTGGCCCCAAAACCATCATTACGCTGATGGTATCTTGCTGGGGGAAGGCATCATGGTGCGTAAATTTTCTAAATCGTCAGAGATTCTAAAAGCTTACGTGAACTTACCCGATGGACAGATGCATTACCGGGAGCGTCCCGGCGTTAACCCAGCAATTGTGTTCTTTCATCAAACCGCCAGTTCGTCCGGCTCTTTCCAAAAGGTAATGGAGCGCTTGAATAAACTGCCCAATCGTTTGATCGGCATTGATACGCCAGGCTTTGGCGGCTCGTTCGACCCCTCAGGTTGGCCGTCGATCAAATACTATGCCGCGCGTATGGTGGCGGTATTAGACAAACTGAAAGCCAAAGACGTTCACTTGGTCGGACACCACACCGGCACCAACATCGCCATCGAGATCGCACGCCATTACCCAAAACGTGCAAAAAGCCTGACCCTCATCGGCCCTGTGCCCCTCACCGCCAAAGAACGCAAAGAATTTCGAGGTGTGTTCGATAAACCTATACCGCCGCGCCGTGATGGCGGGCACCTCGTCGATCATTGGGGCTATGCAGCTAAGCATAATCCGAACGCTGATTTAGAAATCGTCCACGGCGAAGTGGTGAACATGCTGCGCGCCTGGAAAGGTCGTGCACAGGCTTATCGTGCGGTGTCGTTCCACGACCCGATGAATTATCTGCGTGGCCTCAAAGTACCTGTGCTGTTGATGACATCACCTGATGATTACTTCTATCCACGCTTTGACAGCGTGCGCGAGATCAGACCCGATGCGGAGGTGTGCATTGTGGGCGGCGAAAACTTCCCGACGCTGTCAGACAGCGCCGGGGTTGCGAAAGGTATCGCGAAATTTATGAAGCGGATTGCCGCTTAGTAAACCACAACGCTACGGATCGACTTGCCTTCGTGCATCAGATCGAATGCTTTGTTGATGTCGTTCAGCGGCATGGTGTGGGTAATCAGATCATCAATGTTGATCTTGCCCTGCATGTACCAATCCACAATCTTCGGCACGTCAGTACGGCCACGTGCACCACCGAAGGCTGAGCCTTTCCACACACGGCCGGTCACCAATTGGAATGGACGGGTTGCGATTTCCTGGCCAGCGCCCGCCACACCGATGATGATGCTTTGGCCCCAACCTTTGTGGCAGCATTCCAACGCTTGGCGCATCACTTTCACGTTGCCTATGCACTCAAAGCTGTAATCAGCGCCGCCTTTGGTGAGTTCAATAATTTCCTTCACCACGTCGGCTGAGGTTTTCGCGTTGATGAAGTGCGTCATGCCGAATTTGCGCGCCATCTCTTCGCGCGCCGGGTTGAGATCAACCCCGATGATCATGTCAGCACCAACAAGCTTGGCGCCTTGAATGACGTTCAAGCCAATGCCGCCCAGGCCAAACACCACAACGGTTGAACCCGGTGTCACTTTGGCGGTCCAGATGACCGCGCCAATGCCGGTCGTGACGCCGCAACCGATGTAGCAAACTTTATCAAACGGCGCGTCAGGGTGGATTTTCGCCAGCGCGATTTCCGGCAGCACGGTGTAATTGGCAAACGTTGAGGTGCCCATGTAGTGCAACACCGGCTTGCCTTGGTATGAGAAGCGCGACGAGCCATCGGGCATCACGCCTTTGCCTTGGGTTTCGCGAATGGCTTGGCACAGGTTGGTTTTGCCGGAGAGGCAGAATTTGCATTGGCGGCATTCTGGTGTGTAGAGCGGAATGACGTGATCGCCTTTTTTCAAAGACGTGACGCCCTTGCCCACTTCAACCACAACGCCAGCACCTTCGTGGCCGAGAATGGCCGGGAACGCACCTTCCGGGTCATCACCCGACAGCGTGAACGCATCGGTATGGCAAATGCCGGTGGCCTTCACTTCCACCATCACTTCGCCCTCTTTCGGACCGCCCAATTGCACGGTGTCGATGACTAAAGGCTTACCAGCCCCCACAGCAATAGCAGCGCGAACGTCCATCAGAAGCTCCTCAAGATTTAGAAAATAAATTCGGGCGGAGAGTGGCCTAACCGGCCAAAAGTGTCACGTATTTATCGCGCGAATTCAGTGTTCAGTTTTTGCCATGACCGAACCTTCAACAAAAAACCCCTCTGTTTCCAGAGGGGTTTTCTTTGAAACACTTTGCGTTTTACGCGACGCCATTTGCTTTGAACCAGGCCAACATGCGCTTCCAGCCGTCTTTGGCTGCGTCTTCGCGGTAGCTTGGGCGATAATCGGCGTTAAAGCCGTGCGGTGCTTCGGGGTACACGACGATTTCGGATTTCGTGTCGCCTGCGGCTTTAAGGGCTGCGCGCATTTGCTCGATGTGATCGAGCGGAATGCCGGTGTCTTGCCCACCATATAAACCCAGCACGCGGCCTTTCATTTTGTCAGCCACTTGAATGGCTTCGACTTTTGCCGGAATGCGGCCCGGCAACAGGCCACCGTACCATGCCACGCCTGCTTTGACTTTCGGGTTTTGCGCGGTGTAGAGCCAGCTTTGGCGGCCGCCGTAGCAGAAGCCCGTGATGGCCAGCTTATCGACATTCGCGCCCTCTGATTTTGCGAAAGCCACGGTTGCGTCCATATCAACGCGCGTTTGCGTATCGTCAACTTTAGAGATGATGTCGGTGAACAGTTTTTGCATGTCTTCGTACTTGGTGGCATCGCCTTGGCGCGCAAACAGTTCTGGCGCGATGGCGTAGTAGCCTGCTTTGGCCAAACGGCGGCAGACGTCTTTCACCCATTCGTGCACACCGAAAATTTCTTCGATCACCAGCACCACAGGCGCATTTTTGTTAGCAGCCGGACGCGCACGATAGCCTGGAATTTCAATATCCGTGGTTTTGAATTTCACTTCACCAGCAACCAAACCTTTATCATCGGTCTTGATCACTTCAGCACGCACCGGGCCCACAGCCATGGCGAAGCCCACCGGCAAGCTGGCCAGCACAAAGCGGCGACCCAGCGCTGGGTTGTACTTCAGGCTTTCGAGATGCTCGTTATGCGTTTCAGTTGAGCTTGTGATGTCAATTTTTGTGTCCATGTGGATTTCTCCTCCCTCTCGGAATAGGTCTCAGACGAAATTGATCAGCGAATAGAATTCAAGATTGGGACCCGATCACGGCAATCGCGATGGTGAGCAGCACCAACACGCCGATAATCCAGAGTGCGGCTTTATGTGATGAAGGTGATTTGGTCATATGCGGGTTGTAGTAAGGGCGCGATTCTTTGACAGCGCGTAGTTAAGGCCACCGCACGCTGGGTCGTCCACACATTTTGGGTAACGGGGAGTGAAACGTCACGTTTCCGTCCAACCAATGGGCTGAAAATGGCGTGGACCCCACTTTTTGTTATTCCCCGGCTTGTCCGGGAAATAACAATTAAAATGGATGGCCTTACTTGCTCAGCTCCAGCTCTTCATAATTGATGGTCGAGAACACCGGGCGGTAGTTCTTCACGCGGCTGGCCACGGCATCAAACGTTACGTCATCATACAACCAAATGGCTGGGGCATCGTCGCGAATGTCGCGCACCAAATCCTTGGTGAGTTTCTCGCGTTCGGCCAAATCAAACGCTGCGTAAGCTTTGGTAATACGTTCCGCATAAGCGGGTGTGCAGTTCCATGGCGTTTGCCACAAGCATGAATGCAAGCGCAGTGAAGCAAGTGCATCCATGTACGGAATGCTGCCGTACATCATGCTGAAGGCTTGGCCTTCCCAACTGCCATCGTAAGCCGCGCGAAAAATTTTCGACTGCGGCACCGAACGGATTTCCATTTTCACGCCGACGGCTTGCAAATCTTGCGCGATTTTTTGTGCAATGGAACTTGTGGGGCCCCGACCACCCGATGAGGCTTCAGTGACGAACGTGAAGCCATTCGCGAAACCCGCTTCAGCCAGCAATTGCTTAGCGCGGGCTGGATCATACGGGTACGGCTTCAAGGTTTCATCGCGACCGAACGATCCCTTCGGCGCAGATTGGCTGGCGACCGTCGCGGCCCCACCCAACAACGCATCAACGATGGCTTGTTTATCCACCGCATAGTTCAGCGCTTGGCGCACGCGTTTGTCTTTCAGCGGTGAATCCTTCACCGTGACAAACGCCATGACTTCCACACTACCGCCAGACCGCGACACAAACGAGCCACCTTCGGCTTCAACTTCGGGCTTGGCTTCGGGGTGCATGTAAAGGGCCAGATCAACAGCCCCTGAGAGAATGCCTTGCAGGCGCGCGGTTTCTTCCGGCAGTTCGCGCACATCAAGTTTTGGAATTTTCGGCGCGCGCCACGACTTTGGGTTGGCCGTCATGCGAATGCGTGTCGCTTCCCAACTGTTCACCACATACGGCCCGCTGCCGATAGGCTGCTTGGCAAAACCGCTACTTCCCACTTGCGCCCAATATTTCGGAGGAAGAATGCGAATAGCGCCCAGGCGGCGCGGTAACAAACGATCCGGCGGATCCGTCGTGATTTCAACCGTAGTCGCATCAATGGCGCGCGAGCCCTTAATGCCGCGGTACGCGTTGTTCACTGACCAGCGCAAGCCTTCAGGTGTGGCGAGTGTTTTAAGTGTTTCGACAACGGCCGTCGCATCGACAGGCTCGCCGTTTGAAAAGCTAATGCCGGGCTTTAATTTGAAATGCCAGGTGGTGGGGTTCACCGGTTCCCAACTTGCCGCCAGGGCTGGCTGGGCTTCACCATCAGCACCAATCACCGTCAGCGCATCAAACACCGCAGGCCAGATCATGAAGTACGGCGTACCCACAGCAGCATGCGGAATACCGCGCGCTTCAGGCAGCGCCATATTGGTAATTTTCAGGGTGTCATCAG
The DNA here is from genome assembly GCA_965229355.1 of Rhodospirillaceae bacterium. Classification (GTDB taxonomy): domain Bacteria; phylum Pseudomonadota; class Alphaproteobacteria; order Rhodospirillales; family Rhodospirillaceae. The sequence goes on from OZ245869.1 coordinate 547,509, forward strand.
CGCGCGCGAATGTTGTCAGCGCGATAAATGCGACGGCGGAAGCAAGAAGAGTTTGTTTCATGATGCGCGGGTCCCTCGTGCCAAAGACGTAGGGGCAGGCTCACCGCAAGGCAAGCATTGACGACGCCATGATCGTAGAAAGAAGGCCTAAGCGTGCCAGTTAGAGATGAGGAACTGGGAGATTTCAGGCTTGATGTTATACCAACGTGCATCATTTTTGGTGGAGTCGATAACCACCAACTTGTCGTCCATGTTCATGTTGGTCCAAACCTTGTTGCCAACAGTTTGGGCATCCAAGTCGCCATGCAGGTAGAACACGTTCTTGTTGATGCGCGCCCAGCTGCAGCCAAAAGCTTCGATGGCCTCGCGGATTTTATCGTCGCCGCGTTCTGGTCGCATCAATTCAAAGGCAACGAAGATGTTGCGCATTGTCGAAGCCATAGCTGAACCCCCTGGCGTGTTTCTCATCGCCCACATGAGATGCGGGTCATTCATCAGGCGCCCCTGATGGATTTGCCCAATATTACCTGGGGAGGAGTTAAAAAAGGCTCAATGCGCGTGTCGGTTTTAAACCCAAAAAAGCGTTATTTCCTCGGCAGATAGCGAAGATGAGGTATGTCTACAACTATAAGGCAGGCTTCACCTGGGTCATCAAACGCGTAAGATTAGCGTGCGCTTTTGCGGGCTCGCCAATGACGTCGCAGAACACGGCATAGCGCTGGGTGCCCGTGCGGGCCATATCCTCGCGGAACCACGCCACCACATCCTCGACACTGCCGATAGGATTGTTCGTCATCAGCCTTGCCACGGTGGCATCTTCTGTCGCGGCCTTTTTGTCCGCGAAAGCGGCCAGTTCGGCAAGGCGGGGGTCGGTGCTGTTGCGATCAAATATACCCGAGCGGCCCGTCCTGAGCCAGTCCCGAAACCGGGGTGTAAATTCCGCAATGGCTTGCGCGCGTGTGTCAGCGATGTGCACGCACGCACTTCCGACGTGACGACCTGGCTTAGGCGCCATCGCTGCGTATCGCGTCACCACACTTTCACGCTCCGCAAATGTTTGATGCCACGAGAGCAGTAGTGACAACCCGCGTGTGGCCGCGATCTTCATGGTGCTGTCGGCTTGCCCGGCCACAAAAATCGGGGGATGCGGCTGAGTGAACGGCCGGGGATGAATCTGCACCGGCGGAAGCCCTGGCGCGGCGACATAGTCAGCCGAGAGCGCTTGATGAATCAGGCTGATGCCGTCCTCCATCGCTTGGCTGAACTGATCGAGCGGACGGCCAAAAACCAACGCATCTAACGGATAGCCGCCGCGGCCCAAGCCCAAATCGAACCGCCCACCTGAGATGTTATCCAGCATGGCAACGCGTTCAGCGATGGAGAGCGGATTCTGCAACGGCACCAGCGAGACAGCATTACCGACACGCACTGTTGTGGTGTGGGCCAGCAAAGCCGCAGCCATCACCAGCGAGTCGGGGCAGATCGAGAACCCCATAAAGTGGTGCTCGTTAATCCAGACCGCATCACAGCCCAACTGCTCGGCGGTGCGCGCAAGATTTAAGGCATCAGCGTAAACGTCGCGATGCGACTTTCCACCCGCATCAGTCAGCGACAAAAACGCGCCAAAGCCAACCACGGCGGTTTACGCAGCCGTTTCGACGACGGCAGGCGCGTCTTTCAGCTTGAACACCTTGATGGCGTTGTTGCGCAAAATCTTGGCCTTCGCGGTGGGGCGGAAGTTGTGTTCGTCTACCTCTTTCATGGCGCGGCGCGGGTCCACCACCGGCCAATCGGTGCCGAACATGAATTTATCCTGGCCGTATGAATTGGCGTAGTGCACGGCCGCAGGCGGCCAATACTTGGGCGCGTAGGCATCGCCCGCCATGAAGATGTTGTCGTGCTTCCAGCACATCGAGATCATCTCATCCACCCAGGGTGTGCCAAGGTGAATGCCAACAATGCGCAACTCGGGGAAATCAATCGCCACCTGATCGAGAAGAATGGGCTTGGCGACAGACGGCAAGCGGCGGTCTTTTTGATAGATCAGGTTTTGACCGACCTGCAGCATGATGGGGATATCAAGCTCGCAGCACTTTGCATAATAGGGGTAAATCTGCGCGGCATCAGGCGGCATGGCGAACCAGTGCGGATACCAATGGGCCGCAACAAAGCCGTATTCTTTCACCGCCACTTCCAGATCACGCAAACCTTGCATGCCGCGCGTGGGATCAATGCCGGCCGCACCTGAGAAGCGATCAGGGTATTGCTTGATCACTTCCAGCACGCGCTCGTACTTCAATTCGGTTGAGCCCTTTACACGCAAGTCACCGCAACGCACGGCACACAGGATCGAGCGCGAAATGTTCGCCTCGTCCATCATCGCCATGTATTCCTCAACCTCAACGCCTTGGCGGATGTTTGAAGACTGACGCACTTTGTCTTGGAAAGAACTGTCGGAGGAGACCGCGCCGCCCGAAAATTCCTTCGGTGTGCGTAAATTGACGACGATATCGATGGCACCCGTATTTTTGGTGTCGGTGGCGGTCATAACAACATCCTCTTCAAGAACCTGTGAAGTCTAGGCACGGAAACCGCAGCGTCAAGCAATGGCATAGTTCAGCATAGCGCACGCTGTGCGAACTATGACGAAAATCAAGTAGACGCCCTGCTGTGCGGCGCAAAAGATGCGGGCTTGTCGATTTTCAGAGGGGGCACGTTTTATGCGTACATTTGCGTTTGGTTTGGTTTTAGCGGTGCTGGGGGCCACAACTGCGTCGGCCGCGAGCTTAAAGCCGGGCTCACTGGTTAAAGATTGCGAGACCTGCCCCGAGTTGATCGTGGTGCCGAAGGGCGAGTTCAAAATGGGCTCGGACATCATCGAGAAAATGCGCGGCAACGAAATGCGCCCGCAAGGCCCGATCCACAAAGTGACGATTGGTAAACCGTTTGCCGTCGGCAAATACGAAGTCACCAATAAAGAGTTCGCCGCGTTCGTTGCGGCCACCGGCTACAAAGCGCCAGACGCCTGCCAAGTGTGGGGCGGCGTTGACGTGGTGAAAGGCAAGACTTGGCAAGACCCCGACTACGGCCGCCCACCTGCAGAGAACGAGCCGGTGGTGTGCGTGACATGGTTGGATGCCAAAGCTTACGTGAAGTGGTTGAGCGAAAGCACGGGCAAAAAATATCGCCTGCTGACGGAAGCGGAATGGGAATACGCCGCAAAAGGCGGCTCGAAAACCAAATGGCCGTGGGGCACCGATGGCCAGAAGATTTGCGAGTACGGCAATGCGTTCGACAAAACAGGCCGCGCTGATCCGCGCCAAACCAATGACGGTGGCGCAAGCGATGCCGAGCAAGCCAACTGCGATGACGGCTATGCGATTGTGGCACCGGTTGGTCAGTTCAAGCCCAACCGCTTTGGCCTGTATGACATGATCGGCAACGTGTGGGAGTGGACGGAAGACTGCTCGGCCACACTGTACCCAGAAAAGCCGAATGACGGCAGTGCGGTACAGGTGGACGGCAAATGCGAAAAGCGTGCGGTGCGTAGTGCTAGCTGGCGCACACGCCTCTCGCGTCACATCCCGACGTTCCGAGGCCGCGACCCAGAACCGACGGCCTCGAACATCTTCGGGTTCCGCATTGCCCGAGATACCGAGTAACGGGACACTGAATAGTTTCCTACGCCGATTATTTTTATGACAAAGCCGAAAGCGGGGCCCAAAAGGCCCCGCTTTTTTTGTCCATTTCAAAAACGTCTGCTAGGCTGTTGGCATACAAACCCAACATTCAAACAGACATATGCACACACATATTTTGAAAAACTCCGCCCTGACGTTGCTGCTGGTTGGCACCGCATTATCACTGAGTGCCTGCGGTGGCGGACCTGAGCGCGGCCCTGGCTCGCGCGAAGCGGGTATGTATGTGGAAGGTTTGGGCGGCGGCGGACAAATGATCCGTCCCGGCCCCAGCGCCAACGAAGCATATTCAGCGGGCATGGATTTGAAGAAAAAGGGCGACTGCAAAGCCGCCATTGAAAAACTTCGCCCGGTCGCGAACTTAGGGCCTGGTTACGAGAACGCACAAAGTGCTTTGGGTGATTGCTTACTGCCCACCGCCCCCAATGCGCCCACCGATCAAGTGCTGGAAGCAATGATGTGGCTTTCACGCGCGGCAGATGGCGGCTGGACGGAAGCGCAAGGCGGGCTGGCCTGGGTTTATGCGTTGGGACCAGTTGCCCAACGCAACTTGGATGAAGCGGCGTACTGGCTGACGATCTACCGCATGAACGCGTCCATGACGCGCATTGGCTTCGTCCCCATTGATGCTGCCCAAGAAGCTGCCATTGAAAAAGCGATTGGGCCTGATCGTTTACGCGCCGCCGCACCACGCGCCGCGGCGTGGCAACGCAAAGCCTGGATTCCGCCCGCCCGCACTGAACAGCCGGGCCCCGAGATGAAGGGCATGCGCCGCGGTGGTGGCCGCGGACCTCAAATGTAAAGCGGACCTCAGATTTAGGCGCTAAATCTTTTTCTTAGATTTTTTCTTTACGACCTTTTTAGGCCCGCTCTTCTTTTTCTGAGGAGCGGGTTTCTTCTTAGTTTTTTTCGGCGCGGCTTTTTTCTTCACGACCTTTTTAGCCGCAGGCTTGGCTTTCGCCTTTTTCGCTTTTGGCTTCACATTTACTTTGGGCTTCGCTTTTGTTTTTGGTGCGGCTTTCTTTTTCACGCTCTTTTTAGTGGGCGCAGACGTCGTAGCCTTTGGTGCTTCGCCTAAGCTTTGCGTGAACTCCAACATCTCTTCGTTGGGGCCTTTGACCATCATCATCAGGTATGGCGCGCCGTCATCATCAATGCGGGTTGGCGGCGTGATAATCTCCACACCAAAAGCCTGCAAGCGTTCGTACAAATCAACCACATCATCGCTATCGTGTGTGAGCAATGAGAAGCCCAGATGCCCCGGCTTCATGCGATCTTTCAAAACTTTTCCGGTCTTATCAAAGAAATGCACGCACAGAATTTTGCCGCTGGCCTCGGGCTTCTTGCCGAACATCAGGAAGTGGATGCGGGTCCCCTGCGGCGTGCCTGTCAGATCATTCACCAAGTTACGGTACTGCTCGGGCGTTTCGGCATCGGTGATCGTATCTAGGCCTAATAGTTCTGCATAAAATTCGCGCGTTTTTTCAATGTCGCCTGCGACAATGGAAATCGTCGGCACTTCGCTGAACGGGCCATGGGGTGCGCCCTTGCGCATCGAAGTGGCCGCATGGCGATGGCCAACCATGATCAGCACCGGAACACCATCGGGACCAGAGAACAAGCATTCCTCGGAAATAGAATCTGCAATTTGGTGATACACCGGTGGCGAACGGAAGGTGTAGCCGTGCTTTTCAATTTTCGCGACCGCATCGGTAATCGGGTCATCCACATAGAAATCGATGGCCTTAATGCCAACGTCTGTGCCCTTATCGGCTTCCTTGCCGTGGGCGCTATGGTCAATGCGCACGCGCTGGCTAGGTGTGGGTGTGTATTGCACCAAGCGCAAGCGCCCGATGCCGTAACCTTTGCATGACAACTCGGCTTGAATAGCTTTGGTGCCTGCGGGCACGTGCCACGCATCCAACAGACTTTGCGGCACCGGCCCTTCACTTTCGACTTTTAGTTCCATCACATCGCGGAACAGGCCCAAGGCCTGCTTCATGCTGCTGACACCCAACGTCGCCAAGCGCATTGCCGAAACCATGTGGAAAGCCCTCCCAGACCATTCAGAATGTTCGATGCTTAACTATAAACGTTGGAACAATGTTCCCGCGAGCCCCCATGAGCGTATAGTGCAAAATACGGTCACAGGCTGAACTGAGTTGGGGGGAGTGAAAGCCATGCTACGCATTGTCTTGGGATTAGTGTTGGTTCCGGTCCTCGCGTTCGCGCAAGCCGCCCCTATTCCGGCAGGCATGGCAGACCGTGTCACGACGGAATTAGCACCCGGCCTCTACACCTTCGGCAATTTCTCGGCGCGCAGCATCTTCGTGGTGGGTGAGGACGGCGTGATCGCCACCGACCCGGTGAGCACAGACTTCGCCAAAGACATGCGCGCGGCGATTTCAAAAGTCACCGACAAGCCGGTGAAGTATGTGGTCTATAGCCATCAGCATTGGGACCACATCAGCGGCGGCAAAATTTTCAAAGACGAAGGTGCGGTGTTCATCAGCCACCGCAATTGCGTGGCGCACTTTAAGAACAACCCGAAAGCCGATGTGATCATGCCCGACAAGGTCGTGCGTGGCGGCGAGACCATTCGCGTGAAAGGCAAAGCACTGAAGCTAATGTACTACGGGCGCAACCACGGCGACTGCATGCTGGTGATGAACGTGCCCGGCACCGATGTGCTGTATGTGAATGATTTGGTCACGCCCTACTCGCTGGGCCTGGGCTTCATGCCCGACTACGACCCGAAAGAATGGCTGCGCACGCTAAAAGAGTTGGAAGCGCGCGACGATTGGACACGCTTGGTGGGTGGGCACGGCGCACCGACAGGTAACCGCGACGCCATGGTGATCCGCCGTTCGTTTTTAGAACAGCTGATGGCTGCCGTTAAAATTGAGATGGAGAAAGGCCGCAGCGTTGAAGAGATTGGGGCGACGATTGATCTGCCCGACTTCAAAGACGTGCGCGGCTACAAAGAACAAATCGCCCGCGCTGCTGAGCGGATTTATCACTACTACGAGATGGGATGGTGAGTGCTGTTCGCACTCACCATGATCTGATTACAGCTTGGTCGGATTAGGCGCGTCGCCGTACACTTCTTTCGGGTCGAAGGTCTTTGACGTTTCGGTGTACTTCAAGCCTTCGACGATATTGCCGATGGGCTGACCCAACGGAATTGAGCGATAGAAGCAGCTCATGAAGCCGACGTGGCAACTCGCACCCGAGCCACCCACGCGCACGCGCAACCAGACGGCGTCTTGGTCGTCATCAATGCGCAGTTCTTCAACCTTCTGCACCAAGCCTGAGGTGCCGCCCTTGTGCCACAGTACTTGGCGGCTGCGGCTGAAGTAGTGCGCTTCACCGGTTTCGATGGTCAGCTTCAAGGCTTCCGCGTTCATGTAGCCCAGCATCAACAGGTTGCCGGTTTCGGCATCCGTCGTGACAGCCGGGATCAAGCCATGTTCGTCGAACTTCGGCGCCAGGGTATGGCCTTCTTCCACCTGTTCTACGGTGATGCGTTTTCCAAAGGTCGGTTCAGCTTGAGCAGTCATGGGTAAATCCTATCAATCGAGGGGCCGGAAATGCCCCTCCAGAGCCTTAAAGTCAACCAATCGGTTGGCATGGCAGCTCTTCATTCAGGCCTTCTATGTGGGTTTTTGCGCGGTTTTTGCAATCAGCCCAAGGTTAGGCTATCACCCAACACCCCTTTTCACCGTCCGCTGGGCCCCGTAAGATCGGCTATGTCATTGATTCTGTACAATACTTTGACCCGCCGGAAGGAGGCTTTTCAGCCTTCTGACCCTGCGCGCGTGACCATGTATGTCTGCGGACCCACGGTTTATAGCTATGCCCACATTGGCAACGCCCGGTCGGCTGTGGCGTTCGACGTGCTGCACCGTCTGTTGAAGCATAACTACGGCAACGTGGCCTACGCCCGGAATATTACGGACGTGGACGATAAAATTAACGCGGCCTCGAAGGCCCAGAATGTGCCGATTACGGCCATTACCGACAAATTCGCCCAGATTTACCGCGATGACATGGCGGCCTTGGGCGTGTTGCCGCCCACCAGCGAGCCCTACGCCACCGCCCACATGGGCGAGATCATCAGCATGATCGAACGGCTGGTTGCCTCAGGCCATGCCTATGCCGCCGAGGGCCACGTGCTGTTCCACGTGCCCGCGTTTGCCGACTACGGCAAGCTGTCAGGCCGGAACATGGACGACATGATCGCCGGTGCGCGCGTGGAAGTCGCGCCCTACAAAAAAGATGCCGCCGACTTTGTGCTGTGGAAGCCCTCGACAGATGATCTGCCGGGCTGGGATAGCCCCTGGGGCCGTGGCCGCCCGGGTTGGCACATCGAATGCTCGGCGATGATCGCCAAAGAGTTTGGCCCCACCATCGACATCCACGGCGGCGGCAACGACTTGGTATTCCCGCACCACGAAAACGAAGTCGCGCAAAGCACGTGCGCGCACGGTGGTGCGCCCTTGGCGCGCTTCTGGCTGCACAACGGCTTTTTGACGATGGACAAAGAGAAGATGTCCAAGTCACTCGGCAATGTGCTGCTGGCGCATGACATTCTGAAAACATCGCCGGGTGAAGTGGTGCGCTGGGCGCTCATCAGCGGGCATTATCGTCAGCCGATGGATTGGTCGGATGATTTGCTGACGCAATCCAAGAAGACGTTGGATCGTTTGTATTTAGCACTCGACCAAGTGAAGCACATTGAAGCCGCGAAAGCTGATGTGCCTGCGCCTGTGCTGGCCGCGCTGAATGATGATTTGAACACGCCGATTGCCTTGGCTGAAATCGCGACGTTGCTGCACAAGCTGAACACGGCAACCACTGACGCTGAGAAAGCTGTGGCAAAAGGTGAACTGTTAGCAACCGGCGCACTGCTGGGCGTGCTGCAGCAAGACCCTGCGGTTTGGCTGAAGGGTGACGCTGCATCTTCAAGCGTTGATGCCGCACACGTGGAAGATTTGATTGCGCAACGCAATGCCGCGCGCAAAGCCCGCGACTTTAAAGAAGCCGATAGATTACGCGATGCGATTGCGGCGTTGGGTGTGGTGATCGAAGATCGCGCCGACGGCACACACTGGCGTATGGCCGGTTAGGAACGAGATATGACCGACACGCCACAAGCACTTGAAATGCTCAGTACGCTGGTCGGGTTCGACACCGTCTCGCGCAAATCAAACCTCGCTTTGATCGAGCACGTGAAGGGGTTGTTTGCGGCCAACGGCATTGAAAGCCGCCTCGTTTACAACGAGCACAAAACCAAAGCGAACATGCTGGCCACCGTTGGCCCCAACATTGCGGGCGGTGTTGTATTGTCGGGCCATACCGACGTTGTGCCAGTAGAAGACCAAGACTGGCATTCCGATCCATTCAAAATCGTCGAACGCGACGGACGCATTTATGGCCGTGGCACCTGCGATATGAAAGGCTTTGTGGCGATTGCACTGTCGGCCCTGCCCGACATGCTGAAAGCCAATTTAAAGCGCCCGATTCACTTCGCGTTGTCGTTCGATGAAGAAGTGGGCTGCATCGGCGTGCCCTCGCTGATTAAAGTGTTGAATGCCGAATTGCCCAAGCCCGCCGCCGTGATTGTGGGCGAGCCCACCGATATGAAGGTGGTGACGGCGCACAAAGGCATTATGGGTTTGCGCACGGTCGTGACCGGCCATGAAGCACATTCATCGCAACCGCATATTGGCGTCAGTGCGGTGATGATCGCCGCTGAGCTGATTGAGTTTTTGCGAGGCTTAAGTTTGGAAGCGGCCAGCAGTGGCTTGAAGAACCCGCTGTTCATGCCCAATCACACGACGATTACGGTGAACCGCATTGAAGGCGGCACAGCGCTGAATATTTTGGCTGGCCACTGCACGTTCCAATGGGACGTGCGCGCATTGCCGGAAGACAACCCAGCTGAATACCTGAAGCGCTTCACCGAGCACTGCAACACTGTTGTGCTGCCACGCATGAAACTGATTTCTGAAAACTGCAAAATCGAAACCACACAGCGCAGCAACACGCCCGCACTGAAGCCGGACAGCGGTTCCGAAGCCGAACAAATCTGCCGCGCACTGACGGGCGATAACGCAACACACTCGGTGTCGTTTGCAGCAGAAGCAGGCTTGTTCCAATCGTCAGGTTTAGCGACCGTGATTTGCGGCCCCGGCTCAATCGCGCAAGCCCATCAACCCAACGAGTTCATCGAACGCAGCCAAATGGATTTGGGCGTGAAGTTCATGAACGATCTGATCACGCATTTGAGCAGGTAGTTTAGGGTAGAGGGACACCTAGTTTTCGTTAGCGAGCATCGCGAGCTTATGAAAACTGGTGCTATCGGACCACTGCGGCCGTAGGCCGCAAAAACAAAAAGAGCGAGGGTTCGATATGGTGATGGCGTCCGCCTACGCGGGTTTCACCCGCTTCGGCGGGACAACTTTTACCGCGCAGCGGTAAAAGTTGGAGCGGGTAGAGGGAATCGAACCCTCGCGTTCAGCTTGGGAAGCTGACAGGCTACCATTACATCATACCCGCAAGCTTTAAGGCCTGCTCTGGCCACAGCCAGCGCCGATGCTGTACCGTGGCCTTGGTTTCAAATCAAGATAACCGAGGATTTTAACGTTGATACTGTTGGGCTTTAGCCTTTGGGCCTGGGGCTGTTTTGCGGTTCTGACCGCAGCCTTAAGCATTCTCTCCTACATCGACTTCAAAACCGGCTATTTGCCCGACGTGATCGTCGGGCCATTGGCCCTGGCAGGACTGGCTGTTGCGATCATTGGCTCGCCCATTGGCGTGAGTTGGGAACTGGCCCTGTTGGCCGGCGTTATCAATGGCGGGCTGTTCTATGGCTTGCGCTGGATCGTCAGCCGCATGAAGGGCCGCGAGGCGATGGGCTTGGGCGATGTGAAACTGATTGCCGCAGGCGGCTTATGGTTGGGGCCGTTAGCCCTGCCCTACATTATGGCCGTTGGCGGCATTGCAACGTTATTAGGGGCATTCATTGCAGGCGCAATTACACGCAAACCTGTGTGGCAGGGCGAAATGCCGCTCGGACCGGGGCTTTGTTTAGGTATTTGGGGCGTGTTTATTGCCATGGCAATTCAGTAACTTGCTGGCAACCATCCGGGGCTTAAAATCAGTCCCAAGAGATTACCAAGGTAGACCGCTATGCCGTTAAACGACTGCCGTATTATCGAACTGCCGCGCATTAATGACCCCCGCGGGAACCTCACCTTTATTGAAGGTGACAACCACATCCCGTTCGATATCAAACGCGTCTACTACCTTTATGACGTGCCGGGTGGTTCAGACCGTGGCGCGCACGCGCACAAAGCCTTGCATCAATTCGTCATCGCCATGTCGGGCAGTTTCGACATTGTGTTGAGTGACGGCGACCGCGAGCGGCGCTTTCACCTCAACCGGTCTTACTACGGGCTTTATATCTGCCCGATGATGTGGCGAACGTTGGATAACTTCTCATCCGGTGCGGTGTGCACCGTGCTAGCCTCAGAACGGTATTTGGAATCTGACTACATCCGTGATCATGACGAGTTCCTGACACTCGCTGGCGCCAAGAAAAAATAAGCAAGGAGACATAAAATGAAAGTGCCGTTCTTAGAGTTGCGTCCGGCTTACATCGAGCTGAAGGACGAGATCGACGCTGCAATTGCGCAGGTGCTAGATAGCGGCTGGTATATCGGCGGGCCTGCGGTTGAAACGTTTGAGGCTGCGTTTGCAACCTATACCGAGGCAACATACGCGGTCGGCGTTGCGAACGGACTGGACGCACTACATCTGGCGTTGGTTGCCATGGGCGTCGGCGCGGGCGACGAAGTGATTGTGCCCTCGAACACGTTTATCGCCACTTGGCTGGCCTGCAGCTATCGCGGTGCGATTCCGGTGTCGGTTGAACCTTGCGCGAACACGCACAACCTGGACCCCGAGAAATTAGAAGCTGCCATTACGCACAAAACCAAAGTCATCATTCCTGTGCACCTGTACGGGCAACCGGCAGACGTTGAGCCGATTTTGGCGATTGCACGCAAACACAAAATCTACGTGTTGGAAGATGCCGCCCAAGCCCAAGGTGCGCGCTACAAAGGCAAACGCATCGGTAGCCATGCCGATGCTGTGGCTTGGAGCTTTTATCCGGGCAAGAATTTAGGCGCGATGGGTGATGCAGGTGCCGTCACCACCAGCAACGCCGAGCTTGCCGATAAAATCAAAGCCTTGCGCAACTATGGCTCGCGCCAAAAGTATGTGCACGAATACCAGGGCTTCAACAGCCGCTTAGACCCCGTTCAAGCCGCAGCATTAGCTGTGAAGTTAAAACACCTGGATGAGTGGAACACGCGCCGGGTGAAGATTGCGAACCGCTATCTCTCAGAAATCAAAAACCCGAAGATTACACTGCCGTTTGTGCCCAATTGGGCCGAACCTGTGTGGCACTTGTTTGTGGTGCAAACCGAGAACCGCGATGGTTTGCAAAAGTTCTTGGGCGATGCGGGCGTTTCGACGCTCATCCACTATCCGACACCGCCGCACTTGCAAGATGCGTACAAAGACACGCCGCAAGGTCCGCAACATTGGCCCATCGCCGAACATATGGCCAAGACCGTGCTAAGCCTACCCATGGGGCCGCACTTAAGCGACGATGAAGTGTCGTACGTGATTGAAACGATCAATAAGTTTTAAGGCACACGGTTCTTAAGATCTACGGCTCGAACTGTGTGAAGTCCTCGACAATTTTGTCGGGGCCATAACCTTGCAAGCTTTCCAAACTTAAGAAACCACAGGTCACGACTGCGGTTCGCACACCAAGCGCGCGGCCTGTTTTTACATCCAAACCCGTATCGCCAATGAACCAATCATTGGCCTCAAGCTTCACGCCGTCCAAGATTTCAGCTTTTGTCTTAGCGCCACCAGTCACGAAGACCTTGGCAAAGAATGGCAACCACCCATTCTTTTTAAGCTGGTATTCGACCATCTCCGGCTTCTGACGGGCCGTCACCAGATAAAGATGGGATGTTTTGGCAAGCTTTGCCAAATGCTCCGTGACACCGTCATAAGGCACATCTTTATCCAGCCATTCTTGCTGCTCGATCAAACCAAGCCACGACGCCTCAAAGGCGGCAATTTGCGCATCGTCATAAGAAAAATATTGGCGCAGAATTTGGGCATGATTAGTTTTCGCCCGCTTCAACGCCCAATACGCGTTTTGGTCGAACGTGGCCGATGGCACAAGGTGGCGAAATAGTTCGTGCAGGCGCGCACGCGCATTCAACAACGTTCCATCCAGATCAATCAGCAGCGTCATGCGTTTGGTGTCTTATCTATAAAGCCAGTGTCTTCATGTAGGCCCACTCCTGCAACAGACCATCGCGCAAAGGCGTCTCAGCCGATAACAGGTATCGCTGCAATTTCGCTGTATCGAAAATCATGTCACGGCCCGGCATCGTCACAGGGCGATGAACAACAGGAACCTTGGCATTTGTAATATCGATCATTAGCTGAACCAGATCAGCGATGCTAATATTCTGACTGCTTGCGATATTAATGGCGCCGACATTCGCGTCTAAGGTCATGGCCTTTGCAATCGCCTTCACGGCATCCGCAACATAAATAAAAGCGCGGCGCTCACGCCCTTCTCCGAACAGTTCAATAGCCTCCCCGCGCAGTATTTTGCGAAACGTAGCAGGGATCATTTTCTGATACTGCTCTTCGCCGGGGCCATAGACATGGCCCAACCTCAAGACTTGAGCCGTAACACCTCGAGTGCGAGCCCACTCTGTTACGATGCCTTCGCTATCAAGTTTACTTTTTCCATATAAGCCGCTGGGCGCTAAAGGCGTCATTTCGTCTGTGATGGGCACTGGTCCATAAACATCCAGCGTGCTCAAAAACAAGAAACGTTGCAGTTGTGGCATCTGGCCTTCAAGAAATCGCCGCAAAACATCGACATTACGGGTCGCCATTGCGGCATCACTTGCCTGGGATGTATTTTTAGGCGTACCAGCCCCTGCATAAATGACGGTGCCTATGCCGCCAAATCCCATATCCGCGAACTGCATACTCGGAGTATCGTACTCCTGATGCACAACGCATCGCACCCCTGGAATAGGCTTGCTTGTATAAGCAATGACATTCTCAACGCCACGCTGAGCGATCAACTCGTTTATAAGATGGCGCCCAACAAAACCCGAGGCCCCGGTAACGAGGATCATTTCATCTCCGGAAAATGAATTGCTTTGGCGATGCCATCCTCAGTCGACAGCATTGGGGCGCGGTCCATGCCCCGCAACCACATCAAGCCCTCAGGCAATGGCGATATTTTTTTATCCAAGCAGGGGCGCACACCACTGACACCAAGATCAGCAAATATCTTCGGGAGGTTCAAACCCGCTTCGGTGAAGAAAAGGACCGTCGTGAAAAACCGCGAAATGTTGATTTCAGTGGGGTTCGGGACGCCACTTTCATCATAGGCCATATCAACGCCGTATATGCCGTGCGGCTTTTGATCAACGGCAAGAACAGATGCGTGCGCTACCTCATCAACCACTTTATCAGAACACGTCACGCCAACCTTTGTGACGCCGGTCACGCCTGAAAGTGTGCGATTGCCATGCGTCCACCCCTGGCGCGCGCGCGCTTGAGCCACAATCAATTCACCTTCGTACCAAATCGAAAGCCACGTTACGGTGTTCGGGGTAAGCATCTGTGCAGCGACAAAGTCACCCCAGCCGTCATAGTGATCAATCCAGGCCTTTGCCAATCGGATATCAGCCGTTGGAAGCGCCCCCTTCCCTCCGCCTCCAATCGAGGAGGCTCTAAGCCAGATTTTTCCATCCGTGTTCGCCAACTCAGAAAAGGCGCGCCGCAAATCATCCTCGTTATTGATGATGATATTTTCAGGAACCTTGATGCCCGCAGCTTTGAACTTTTCCCACGACTTGAACTTATGAACACACGTATCAATAACGTCGTGGCGCGGCATAAATGTTTTAGTGCCTGTCGCATGAATGTCCTCGCGCAACAGAGACGCATGATAAATTTCAAGATCGTTCTGGAAGTGGGCTAAGTCTGGCTTTTCTTGTTTCAGAATCTCAACAAGACGGTCTTTATATTCAGGCTTATTGGCGTAAGGGACCCAATATTTTTTCGGTGCAGCCGACAAAACAAGGTCCGTCGGCTCGCTGCCAATTCCCACCACATCAATGCCCACGCGAAGAAGTGAGTTAATAACCCCCTCAGAAGGCGCGCCCCCAGCACCTGCAACCAGAATTTTTACCATCATTACCCCGATAATCCGCTGAAGCGCATACTGAAACTAAGCCCTCAGCGGAATGTGCCCTAAGTTTCAAAGGAATGCTTAATTTTTTCGAGTATTTCAAGCTCTGCAAGGTGCGGCACCACAATAAAGTTCAACACCATCGGTTCAAAATTTGCTATGGCGTTAACTTAGATAAACACTATGAGAAAATACCTACGAACAGTGCATTCTCATTAGAGAGTCGGTTTTTATTGCTCACGCCCGTGAACAAACCATACGACATCTAATGCAAAGCTAAGCCATAAGGCATGATCTGATGACAGCCCCCAAGCACGCCCCAAGAGTAGCATTATGCGTCTCCGGTGACTTGAACCCCAACAGCCGTATTATCGAGACCGCATATCATCATATGCTGAGCGGGATGAGTGACGTCGATTTGATCGCTTTTTTATGGGCACCAGAGGGGGCCGGCGAACAAGAAATCCGCGACTGGATGACGCCGCAGCTCAACCCAAACATACGTTTGCGGCGCTGGTCTTTTGATACCATTCGCCCAATGAAAGATTGGGATAAATTTGCAAACGCCAACCCGAAATTAGGCGATGAATACTTTGAACGGTTATCACGGATGGAAACAGCACTTCAGTGCGTTAGCCAACTTAAATCCGCTCAAGAGTACGCCAATAATCAACCTTATGATATTATCGTACGCCTTGAAGCAGACATGAATGTTCGCACCCCGTTGCATGTCACATTCTTCGAGACGCTGTTAGAGGATCACGTCATAACAGGCATGTCCAAGCCAATGGCATCATGGTGGCCGGAATACGATTTTCGGTTCGCATTTATGAATTCGCGAAACTTCAATATTTACGCCTCACTACATACGCTCCACAGGCGGCAATACATCGTACGCAATCTAACGGTGAAATCCGAAGCCGCGCTCGCAGATCACATGCGCCATGCCCACCTAAAGACGTGCACAGTTCCGATTGTGCTGGAACAGTGTCAGTAAAGTCAGCATTGAAAACAAAAACATGAAAACTGCTATCTGCCTTTCAGGCCAAGCTCGTTTTGGAACCTATGCTTTCCGAACGCTCGCTGAAAACTTATTAGCTGACTTAGATTGTGATGCTTTTCTTTTCCTGTGGCGTCTTCCGGGTCAGTCAGATGCACAAGCGCGCGACGCTGCCCAAGAGTTCATCGGCCGTCATGTCCGCATCAAAGATTGCGTAACATCCGAACAAATTGATTTCCCAGCAAAAGACTACGAAAGCCGGATTTATCCCGGATCGAACGTGTTCAATATTCAAAGCATGTTCTACGCGATTAAGGCTGCGGATGATTTGCGGCTTAAGCACGAGCGCGAACAAGGTATTCAATACGAATGCGTCATACGTTCAAGGGCTGATAATACTTGCTTAACGCCAATGGACCTTAGGAAATACAAATCCCTTCTACCGCACTACGTATTTGTCCCTGACATTTCCTATTTCACCCCAGGCTTAAACGACACATTTGCCTTTGGCTCACCGCAAGGCATGGAAAGATTCTGTAGTGCCTACAGTAATTTAGATGATTACTTTAGACGCGATAAAATGCCATTCAATCCTCATATGATGTTACTTCATCATCTCATGAAAAGCAGAACGAACTTTGCGTATCTGTCGATCCCCGTAGAACTAACGCGCGAAGTCACATTATCGCGCGTTATTGAGGGATAAAAACGCCGAATCTTTAATGAAAAATTTTACTGACCGGACGCACGTTATTCACGTGCGTAAGTTCTACCGTTTTTCCTTGCGCAATCACGCCGTTCATAGCGGGACACACAAATAAAATACCTTTGTAAGCAACCGCGGCCGGATTAGCCTGTGAATGCGCTGCCGCACCTAAAAACGTTGATACATTGCGGAAAAAGTAAGTGCCCGCCGATGCGTAAGTGGAAATCACCTGTTTCTCGACTGCACCAGTTACTCGCCCCGCCTCATCTACAGCAAAGTAGCTATAACAAGCCTCTTGCGATTGAAACCACGGCACAACACCGCCAACATCTGATTTTGAAAAACGCTCAACAACTGTATCTGCCGAGTCATACAAAAGATCGACAAGATCGATGCACAACGGCACGTCACTCGTGCCTAATAGCGCAGTGCCCGCCAAAGCTGATAACAACGCGCCACCAGAAAGGTGCGATAACCACACACGCTGTGATCCCGGAAACCAAATCTCAAGCTGTTGCGAAACGGTTTCAGCTTCTGGGCAACGCCGTAGTACAAAGACCATATCTTCTGATTTAAGTGCGCCGCTTTTCCACCAAGCCCTGGATGTGATGGCGCGTTTCACTAACGGCTCACCATCGACCAACCAGAACGGCTTAATACCATGAACCGGATGAACGAAATCCGGCCCGGCGAGAGGAATGATCGCTTTCATCAATCCTTGCTGACCTTTTTTCCACGCGCGTTGAGATACGCTTCAAGGTCTGCGGGCGTTCCAAGTCCGTGCATTTGCTCGAACGTAATTTCATGAACGCCAATATGCGCGCCAGCTGCAACGCCATGGTTATAAACCGGGCAGGTATAGAACTCGCCCTTAGTGCGATCATTGCGCGCAATCATATCGACAGTCCAGTCGATGAAATCGCGGCCACGTGCGAAGAAGTACAGTCCAACCGTCGCCAGATCAGAAATAGCGACCTTCTCGCGCACTTCGGTGACTAAGCCGTCAGCATCCGTTTTCGCGAATGACCATTTCGGGTCACGGTGATGATCACGAAAAACGAGGATTGAGCCATCCCAACCGCGATCCAAACATTCATTGACGTAACGGTTTACATCAAAATCAATTAGCTGATCGCAATTCGCGATCAGTAGCGGCGCATCAGGATCAATTTGTGTGCGCCCCAAAAGCACTGTGCATGGCGTGCCTTCTGTGACTTGTTTCACTGGCACAATTTCAACATCAGGGCGCGACCGCAAACGCGACGCCAATTCGGGAGCAGCTTCAAGATGCTCAGCTAAGGCCATCAGAACATAACGCGCACCGGGAATGCGCAAATTATCGAGCACCTGCTCGATCATCAGCTTACCTTCGACATCAATGAACGGCTTTGGTCGCTTGAAGCCGACGTCGGCAAAGCGTGATCCCCGACCCGCCATTGGAATCATAACCGTGACGTTACGCTGTCCGCCCGCACTGCGTTTGCCGCCATGCCCTAAGATGGCGCGCGCTTGCAAAGCGCGTTCATACTCGATCAATTTTTGAGGCGAATAAAAGCTGTGATAACTATCGGTCGCAATACGCTCTGCGCCGACCCGCTTTCCATCGAGCACCAGTTCATTCAGCGTGGCCGACACATAATAAATACCTGATGTGGAACGGCCATGCTCGATCAGCCGTTGACTGGCCTGAACAAAATCCCGACCCCGGCGAAACCAATAAAAACCAGCAATAGCCTGACGGCTGATAACACGTTTTTCTGCCGTTTCCACCACAGAGCCATTTTCGTCCTGCCGGACGTACGACCAGCGGGGATGAACGGAGTCAAAAACAATGACGCCGCCATCCAGATCACGCGTGGTAAGACTGCGAACCAGTCCGCCAATATCAGCATCAATAACTTGGTCGCTGTTTGCGATAATTAGCGGCTCATCATCATCGATATAATCTATCGCCATAAGTGATGAACAAACTGCACCTTTGGTTGGGTACGCAAGCTCAACGACGGTGCACTTCCCATCGGTTAGCAATCGCAAAATGTTGTCGAGATTATATTGGCGCGCATCGTCGCGGCTGACGACAAAAACAAAGTGCGCGTTCGGGTCAATGCGACGCAAATTCTCGATCGCCAATTTAATCATTGGCTGACCGTTCACTTCAACTAACGGCTTGGGAAAGAAGTACTCTTCCGTTTTGAAAAACTGATCGCGTGCCGCTAAAGGAATTAAAATTTTCATTTTGCGGACTCCGCGTCGGCGATAGCTGCTTTGATACGCGGTAGCGTTACATCTGTTGGTGAACCGACCACCATGACATGAGCGCCGCTGGCACGGGCTGCGCGAATACCGTGATCGTTATCCTCGACAATCAGACACGCCGAAGGTGGCAGATTCAGTTTTTCAATAGCTTTTGTATAAATCTCGGGATCAGGTTTGGCTTTGGTGACATCTTCGTTCGAGAGAAAGAAATCCAGATGCGGAGCCAAGGCCGCGCGCTCCATCATCAACCTCACGGTCTCACGAATAGAATTCGAGCACACCGCCAAACGGAAGCCTTCTTGCCGTAAGCGCGAGAGCGCATACTGATGCTGAAACACCGGCCGACAATGCGCATAGATCATCTCGGTCGTATAGCTTTGTTTCAAGCGATTCAGAAATTCGTGCAGTTTTGTTGGCAACCCGCGCGCGCCAGATAACATTTCGAGTTTACGGCGGGTCGGCAATCCATCGTACACCGCACGGTGCTCATCAGGCCCGATTTCCATACCAAACAAGCCAAGCGCACGGTTCAGCGCTTCGTAGTGCCAGTCGCGTGCGTCAATTAAGACTCCGTCCATGTCGAATAAGACGGCCTTAATCGGCCCGGCGTTGGTAGATTTAGCCATGGAAGAAACGCTCCGCCTCATCAGGAAAATCTGTACATAGCATAAGTAAATCAGTACCGCCTGCCCGCTGCTCATGCTCGCGCCACAGGGCCCATTCTTCTAAGTGCGGGCGGCGGTGGAGTTCTGGCGAAACCAAAGCAACCGGACGGCCAACGGCCAAATGGCGCTCAATAATAGAATCATCCGCCCAAGGCCCATGAAACGCATCAAGCCAGACGCCGCTGGCTTGTTCTAGGAATGCGGGTTGGGGTTCATATTCACTCTGGCGCGTAAAGGCACGAATATCCGCCTTTAAGTATCCCAAGGCATCAGGGATCGACATGTCAAAAACGAAATAGTTGTCGATCGTATGCTGCTGCAAAGCGGCTTTCAGCAAGTTCTGCAATCCATCCGACTTGATGTTTATGGCCAATGTCCCCTGGCACGCCGCCTGCCGATACAACTTCAGCAAATCTTCAAAAGGAAAACTATCGTCCTTGGGCGGGTCATGGCTGACGACGAGACGGCCCCGAAAGTCACGAACGTCAAGTTCGGCACCCCAGCCATGCTCGAAAGAGCGGCGAAAGGCATCGCGGCTATTTTTTTCTTCCGCCGTTTTCCACCAACCTCGGTGGGATAGAATAATCACGTTTGCACCTCTTCGGGACCGCGCAGCCAAGCCTCTGTATGGGCCACTACTACAATTTCACCATCGCAAGTCTTATCAGCCTTTTCAACCTTGCAGAGGACCAAGGATGGCCTGATTGCCATAGTGATAAGCCCCATAAAATGACGAGCGCGTTTGACCAATTTTCGCGTTCACGGTATCACGGGCCATGCAAAACAATCCGCCCGCAGAAACCATCGATTCATTGCTTCAGATTGCCCAAGACCAAGCGAACCGGGGGCAATTTGGTGAGGCCGCAAAGGCAATTCAGAGGGCATTGAACATTGATCCAAGAGCCCCTCGGCTCTTATACGCTGCGGCAATCATCGCAACGCGCTTAGGAAATTTTGATGAAGCGGAAAAATTTGCCCGTGATGCTGTGCAGGCAGCACCCGTTGCCGGGCACGTTTTAGCTTTGGCTGATGTTTTGAAAGAAAAAGCGGCTTACGATGAAGCTCTGAAATATTACCTGCTGATTCTTCAGAAGCTTCCAAAGGATCCGCAGTCCTTGATCGGCACCGCCGAAATTTATGAACAAACGGGCCGACGCACATTGGCGATCAATCAGTTTGAGGCAGCACTTGCCGCCGCGCCGCAAGACATGAATTTATTTCGGCGATTTTCAAAGCTTGTTCCGTTTCGAGAGTCCGCGCGGGCCTTTGCCGCGCTAGAGCGCGCACGTCCCTCGGACGACGCGCCGATAGGATTGCGGTTAGATTATGCTGGCGTATACGTGACCTGGAAAGAAGCTGCCGAACGCGCCAGCAGAGGCCTACCCTCGGGTGCGCAATCTCTGTCTGATCGTTTCTTTCATTTCGCCATTGATGAACGCGATCGCTATGAAGCGATGGTTGATTCTGTTCTGAGCAACGACCCTAGCAACGTGCATGCCGCCACCGCAAAAGCAACATGCCTATTGGTTCGCGGGAAGCGTAAGGATGCAGAAAAATATTTCAAAATCCGCGCCACCGCAAAACCAGATACGTTGTACAGCAACGTCGTCTTTAATGATGAGTTTTATAAAACGCTTGAAAACAAGACCGATGATGACCTGTTCGGGCATTTCCCCGACGTCACTTACATCCTTGATCCGGTTTTTGATGACCGCGCGGTAATTTTCTTATCGTGTGATTATAAGTACTTTAACAAGTTTGCGAAGACACTGCTGCTCTCTATCAATAGCGCTGCAAAGCAGCCGCAGATCCATATGCATATTATGGATGCACCAGAACAAGAGTTGAGCGCTGTAAAAAAATTCACAGCCACTTTAAACAATACAAAAATAGCAGTGACCATTGAGTCTCCCGGCATGCGAGAGCGTGGCATGGACGCGGCGCGACACTATTATCATGCCATCCGTTTTATTCGGCTGTATCAGAGCTTGCTGCGCCACAAAAGGCCGCTTTGGCAAACCGACGTTGACGGCTTAGTGCGCAACGATCCATGGCAGGTATTTGATGCCATTGGTGACGCGGACGTAGCTCTGTGGGGGCACACGGGCCGCTGGGAGCCATGGAATCAGTTTAATGCGAGCATGACAGGGATCTGCCCGACCGAGAAAGGCATTGCGTTTAGCCGATTGGTCGCGGCCTATATTGCACACTTTCATAGCAACGATAATCTGCACTGGGGTATCGACCAACTCGCAACGTACTCTGTTTATGAGTATCTTGTGGATCAAGGTCGTGCGCCACGAGCAACAACACTTCCTGATGCGGTTATCGATAGCGAATGCCGCGACAGTAGTATTATTTGGAGCAATGGTGGGATCAGTAAATTTCATCCATTGAAATTATCGGCGGAAGGCACTGCGCAGGTGGACTCTCCGCGCGTTAAATATCTTGAGTATCTCAAAAGATTCGAAACTCAAACTTAAGGCGCCCAAAAGTCCCCAGTCCTTAATTGTCAGGCAAATGCGTTTTTAAAGACGTATAAACCGGCACCCCATCATTTACCGATGGATCAACGATAGGCTTAAGCAACCGCAGCGCCGCATCATTGTCCGCGAATATATCTTTGGCATATTCGTAGTATGTCATTTCTTTATTTCCGCCCAACTGAAACACGCCTGCTTGCCGAAAACGTGCAAGGAGCGCGACGGCTTCAGCAACTTGCTGCAATGAAATGGGCGACACGTAGCGGTTTGTGTATGCCAAGATATTTTCGCCAGCCAATAAGCTGCGATACCAAGATGCAACAAAACGAGCCGCTTCATTTACAACTTTAGTCAATCGCAAGACGGCGGCATTTATATTACTATTTTGATGAATGTATTCTTCAACCATGCGCTTGGAGCGACCGTAAGCCGTTGTGGGCTTGGGCACATCCTGGACATCGTAAAACGGCTTTGATCCATCAAATACTGCGTTGGTTGAAAGATAAATCACGAAGCGGCCTGCAGCAGCGCATTCTTGGATCACCCGGATGGTATTTGTTGTGTTGATGAGCTCGCACCGCGCGGGATCACGCTCGCATTCATCCATATTTGTAATGGCTGCACATACGATCACCACATCATACGAAGACCATGGCAGAGGTGACATCGTCGCCATGTCAAAATAATGCACATTAGGGCCCACCTCACCCTGACGGCGTGTGGTTTTTGCAGCCCTTATGCCGTAGCTCGGTAAGAGATCAACAAGCGCACGTCCAATTTGACCGTCACCACCAATGACAAGCGCAGAGAAACCCGCCTGATCATTGGCCAGTGGCTTTGATTGCTGATGTATCATTGATATAAAGGCATTTAAGGCTTCAAAACTACGCTGCCAGTCAATAGCGTTTAAGGAATACTAAATTGGACCAAAATAGAATCAACAGCATAACGGTCAAACTAAACGCTTTGCTGGGAACGCCGGGAACGCCTGAACATCGCGAGAACCTCGCGGCCCTGCAATGGGTCGTTGGCAATCACGTTGCAATGCTGGGCCTTGACGATAACAACGCGAGCGCCAGTTGGAGCACCGAGCGGCTGTTTTCTGCGCGTGAATATATGGTAACCCAACCGGTTGCCACGAACATTGCAAAACAAGTTCTTTGCCGTGCGCTCGGCGCAAACGCAGCTCGCAATTTCAAGCACCCGGGACTTGCCAACTATACCGCAGCATTAGCGGCCTGGGCCCTCGAACCCGCCGGCGAGCTACAACGCGGCATTGAGCTTGCACTTTCAAATAGCGACGTTCCGGCGAAAAACCGCTGGCAGACGTTTTTGGCTATGGGGGCGATAGGCTTTTATCGCCTGCAATACATCATGCCTGCATTGATGCGCAGCCCAGAGTTTCTAGAATTTCGCGATGATATTTGGGAAATCCTTTATTCGTGCCTTTCAAACTTCAAAGAAACATTTCCGCGTATCCGCGACCTCGCAACACCAATTGGCCCTATACCCCCCGGCGTGCGGAGCGAGAAACGCGACACGATCCGCGTTGCAGCCTCATCTCATAAAATCGGCTCCTTCCTATCATCCGCGACAACTGTACACCCCTGGCTAATGAATCTGGCCGAGCCTGGCCTTGAGGTTTTTATTTTATCGGAACGTCGTACAAACGACCCCATCCAACAAAAGTATCGCGAAATTTATGGCGACCGCTTCATCGATTGCGATGACCTCACAGACGAACAGTTTGTTGAAAAAGCACGCAGCCTAGACCTTGATGTTTTGCTGATGGTCCATGCAACTCGCTCGGCCTGGGTCCACGAACAACGCGTTGCAAAGTGCCATCTTGATTATCATGGCATGCATCGTCCCGACGCCGAGCCAGATCAAACATTAATCAACGTTGGTGCGATTGACCCAGATTTTGCGGAATCAACGGGCCGCAAAATGATCGCAATTCCTGATCCGCCTTTTGTGCATACCCCACGCCCTCACTTAGACTTAAAGGAACCGGCGGGGCGAGAATTCTGCTTTGGGGCTTTTAATCGTGCCTTGAAGTTCAACTCTCGACTGCTGGATGTCTGGGCGCGCATTTTGTTGGAATGCCCGAAATCCACATTATTGATTGCGTTCCTGCAAGTCGATTTCTTTACAGAGTTCCTGCTGAAATCTGAAATGTCAGGCCGAGGCGTTGATCCGGGGCGGATAAAAATCGCACCGCCTGCCGCGCACGCTGAGCATTTGGATCGTCACAACGCAATTGACATCATGCTTGATGTGTTTCCGGTTGGCGCCGGCATGACAGCCGTCGATACATTCTACATGGGCGTACCACTGCTCACCCTGGGGATTGATTATCGCCCTTGCGCTCTGCAAACGAAATCCGTCCTGGCCTTAGTCGGCCCAGAATCGGGGGCATATGTGGCAACAGAAGATGAGTACGTCGCTTATGCAAAAGCACAGTACGAAAAGGGCCCGCGCACGAAGACGCAGCGGCAGGTCCTTCGTGACAAAGTCAATGCGTCACCCATTTTTGATGGTCCACGCTACACCCGATTTATGCGCCAGGTTTTGCGTATCGCTGCGGGCGACGTGACCGAGCAAATTACGTACGTAAAAGAGTAAGCTGAACTTAATAAGGACCAGTGTACGTGGGATCTGGCACATCGTGCCATTTCCCCGGCGCTGGCGGCTCGGGCGGCAAGCGCGACGGATCAACGCCCAGCATTTTCGCAACCGTTTTCACAATATGAAACGCACGTGGGAAATATTCATCGGCCAGAATAGGCGTGGTGGGTGACGGCGCAAATGGCGAGCCCACGCGCTGCGGTGAGTGCTTAAGGGCAGAGACATTGGCCTCAACCACACCAGCGACAATCTCTGCCGACACACCGAAGTTTACGGTCGCCGTATCAGCGACAACCAACGCACCCGTTTTCGCGACGGAGTTCGCAATCGTTTCAACATCAAGCGGCACCAGCGAACGCACGTCAATCACTTCAGCATCAATGCCAACCGTGGCCAACAGGTCAGCAGCGCGTAAAGCTTCGATCACCATGTAAGATGTCGCCGCAATGGTCACATGCTTACCTATGCGCATCACCTTGGCCTTATCGAGTGGCGCCTCATACGGCGCTTCAGGCACTTCGCCTTCGATTCCGTAAAGCCAACGATGCTCGAACATCACGACAGGCGCATCATCGCGGATCGCTGAAATCAACATGCCCTTCGCATCATAGGCCGTCGTCGGCATGACAACCTTGAATCCCGGCACGTGCGCAAACCACGATTGTAAGCTTTGCGAGTGTTGCGGGCCCTGCCCCCAACCACGTCCAATGATCATGCGAAACACCATCGGTGCGCGCATTTTGCCACCGTACATGAAGTGCCATTTGGCGACTTGGTTCACCATCTGATCCATCGCCAAGGTCGCAAAGTCGACGCGGATGTGAATCAGCACTGGCCGGAAACCAGCAACCGTCATGCCTAAGCCAATCCCAGTCATACCCGCTTCAGAGGCCGGCATATCAAGCACGCGATCTTTGCCAAAGCGATCCACCAACCCAGTGGTGCTTCCAAAAATACCTGTCGGGCCAGGAACGCCTAACCCCATCAACAGCACCGATGGATCAGCTTCGAGGCATTGAGCCTGCGCTTCGAGCAGCGCTTGGGAATATTTAATTTTACGCATCTGAGCGGTGCTCTTTCGAATGATCTAAACGCGGTCCGGGTACGTGAATTGCGTCAACGTGGCCGGATCGGGGAATGGAGCTGCGCGGGCTGTGGTGATGACCTGATTAATCTCCGCTTGCAGTTTTGATTCCTGAGCAGAGATTTTCGCATCGTCCAGCAAGCCCGCTTCGCGCAGCTTCGCTTCCGAGCGCACGATGGGGCAATTCTTCACCCAGGCATCGATTTCGCTTTGCTGACGATAGCCAACCTTACCGTCTTCATTCGGACCCACGTGCTCAAGGCGGCGATAGGTCATGAACTCAAGCAGGGTCGGGCCACCGCCGTTGCGCGCGCGCTGAATGGCATCAGCGGCCAGTTGCCACACGCCTTCAACATCGTTGCCATCAGCTTGAAGACCCGGAATGCCATGCGCTTTGCCAACATCTGCGATTTGACGATTGGCGGGCTGACGCACAGCGAGATCAGAATGCACGGAGTAAAGATTGTTTTCGCACACGAAAAGTACAGGCAGATTGTGCAAAGAGGCAAAATTCAGGGCCTCGTGAAACACGCCTTCTTCGGTCGTGCCATCACCAAAATAGACGACAGACACGGTATCGCGCCCCAAACGCTTGGACCCGAATGCAGCACCGACAGCAATCGGTAATGTGCCCGCCAAAATAGGGGCCGAGGCCACAAAACCCGCATCCAGATCGATCAGATGCTGCGAGCCGCCACGACCGCGTGCACAGCCCGTTTCCTTGCCATAGAGTTCGCTGAACATAGCTTGCAAATCACCGCCTTTGGCCAGGTAATGGCCATGACTGCGGTGCCCGCTGAAGGCGTAATCATCAGACCGCAAATGGGCCGAGACCCCGGCTGCGATGGCTTCGTGACCGATGCACAGGTGGGTGGGGCAGCGCATCTCGCCTTCGCGATAGTGGCGCGCAATAGCCTCCTCGACGCGGCGGACGCGAAGCATCGAAAAGTGCATATCCAATCGCGCTTGTGGCGAGGGACCGTTACTCATGCCGTGGGCCTCCAAAATTGCCCGCCCTCCAGCATTTGCTTTTACCCGCCACACTCAAGACTGGCCTAAAAAATGCCTGGAAATTAAGCTGTATTTAATCGCTTTTGACGCCTTATCAGATCATTGTCCAGCGCGATTCTGGCGCCAGAGTTTTGCCACAAAACAGCTGACAGTCAGGTCACTTGACCCCCTAGTTTTTAACTCTTAAAAGTTGCCGCCATGGATCACGTCGCCAAGTATTTCAAACAAGTAGCCGAGATTTCGCAACGCCTGGACCACGCCAAGGTCGAAGCCCTGGCCAATGGCCTTGCTGCTTTGCGCGAGCGTGGCGGACGCCTGTTTATGCTGGGCGTTGGTGGCAGTGCAGCCAACTGCGCGCACGCCGTGAATGACTTCCGTAAGCTCTGCAATATCGAAACCTATGCCCCGACCGATAACGTGTCTGAGCTGACCGCCCGCACGAATGATGAGGGCTGGGACACCGTTTTTGCGGGCTGGCTGCAAACCAGCCGCCTGACCAAGAACGATGGAATTTTCGTATTTTCCGTCGGCGGCGGCGACGCCGAGCGCAATGTCAGCGTGAATCTGATCCGCGGCCTGGAATACGCCAAAGAGGTCGGTGCGACCATTTTTGGCGTTGTCGGCCGGAATGGCGGGTTTACTGCCAAGGTCGGCAATGAAGTGGTAATCATCCCGACTGTGGATGATACCCTGATTACCCCGCATGCCGAGGCCTACCAGGCCGTTGTTTGGCACTGCCTAGTCTCTCACCCCGTTTTACAGCGCAAGTCCACGAAGTGGTAAAATCGCCTCGGCAACGGGCGGCTTTTCTAGATCGGGACGGGGTTGTCGTCCGGTCCATCGTCCGGGACCGCAAACCTTATGCTGTCCGCGATCTTAAGGATTTCAGGTTTTTGCCAGGGGCGGCAGAGGCCATTTTCAGCCTCAAAGAAGCCGGATTCTTGGTGGTGGTCGTGACCAACCAGCCGGACATCGCAAATGGGCTTGTGGACCCCCAAGTCGTGGCGGAAATGCACGCTAAAATGCGGTCCAAACTGGCCATTGACGATGTCAGAATGTGCCCCCATAACTCGGCCGCGGGATGCGAATGCCGCAAGCCCAAGCCAGGCTTGCTTTTTTCGGCAGCGGCGGACCACAACATCGATCTTCTTGAGAGCTATATGGTCGGCGATCGCATCTCAGACGTTATGGCTGGCTCCAGCGCAGGCTGTCGGAGCATCTTCATTGACCGCCATTATGCCGAAACCATTGGCCAACAGATTGGCACCGACATGATTGCGACATCCCTCCCCGGCGCTGTGCGCCTGATCCTCACCCAAAATTCATAGCGCTAAAGACAGGTTTTCCCATGGCCGATGCTTCTCAACTGAAAATCAAAATCTTTGCTGACGGCGCCGATATTGCCGGTATCCGCAAGATGTACACCAACCCGCTGATCAAGGGGTTCACCACGAACCCGACCTTGATGCGCAAAGCTGGCATTTCCGACTACGAAACCTTCAGCCGCGAAGTTCTGGCCGCAGTGCCCGACCGCCCGGTGTCGTTGGAAGTGTTCGCGGACGATTTCGATGAGATGATTGCCCAAGGCCGTGCGATTGCCAGCTGGGGCAAAAACGCCAACGTCAAAATTCCAGTCACCAACACCACCGGCGCTTTTGCCGAGAAGGTCATCCGCACTCTCGCCAAGGAAGGCGTTGTGCTGAACATCACCGCCATCATGACGGTTGATCAGGTGCGCGAAATTGCCAAGTGCTTGAACCCGGATGTGCCTGCCATCATCTCGGTGTTCGCAGGCCGCGTGGCTGACACTGGCCGCGATCCGATCCCGCACATGATTGAATGTCGCGATGCGCTGAAGCATCTGCCCAAAGCAGAATTACTTTGGGCCAGCCCCCGTGAGTTGCTGAATATCTTCCAAGCCAACGACATGGGTTGCCACATCATCACCGTGACGAATGATGTGATCGCCAAGCTGGCGCTGGTTGGCAAAGATCTGACTGATTACTCGCTCGAGACAGTGAAGATGTTCCGCACCGATGCGGTCGCGGCCGGCTACACCATTCGCACCTAATCCCCTCATTCGTACGCTAGGACGGTTTCCGTGGAAAAGTTGTTCAACAATGTATTCGTGACCGGCGGTGCTGGTTACTGCGGCTCGCTGCTGGTTCCGCAATTGCTCAAGCGTGGCTACAAAGTCACCGTGTTTGACACGTTGTTTTTTGGCGATGAGTTCCTGCCGAAGGACGACCCAAATTTAAAAATCATCAAGGGCGATATTCGCGACGCCGCCACGCTGGCTGAAGCCGTGAAGGGTCACGATGCGTTTATCAGCTTGGCTTGCATTTCGAACGACGCGAGCTTTGAGTTGGATGAAAACCTGTCGACATCCATCAACATGGACGCATTCGAGCCGATGGTGAAAGCAGCTAAGGCCGCTGGCGTAAAGCGCTTCATTTACGCCTCATCAAGCTCGGTTTACGGCGTATCTGATAAGCCGAACGTCACTGAAGATCATCCGCTGGTCCCGTTGACGCTGTACAATAAATACAAAGGCCTCTGCGAACCGATCCTGAAGCAATACGCAGACGATAACTTCACGGGCGTGATCTTCCGCCCCGCCACGGTGTGCGGCTATGCGCCGCGCCTGCGCCTGGATTTGTCAGTCAACATTCTGACCAACCACGCGCTGACCAATAATAAGATCACCGTGTTTGGTGGCGTTCAGTTGCGCCCGAACCTGCACGTGCAAGATTATTGCGACGCCGTGCAATTGCTGTTGGAAGCGCCAACCGAGAAAGTTCAAAAAGAAACCTTCAACGTTGGTTACCAAAACATGTCGATCGCAGACATCGCTCTGCTGGTTCGCAAAGTTGTGAAAGAAGAATTCCCCGAGAAGGGCGATGTTGAGATCGTGACCTCGCCGAGCGACGACATCCGCTCGTATCACATCAACTCGGACAAGATCTTCAAAGCGCTCGGCTATAAGCCGCAATACACCATTGAAGACGCCGTGCGCTCGTTATGCGTGGCCTATCGTGAGGGCAAGCTGGCAAACAGCATGACCAACGATTGGTTCTACAACATCCGCACCATGAAGAAGCATAACGTAAAATGAAGCCCATTGCTGTGGTGACCGGGGGAGCCGGGTTTATCGGCTCCCACATGAACGATTTGTTGATTGAGCGTGGCTACAAAGTCCGGGTGATCGATAACCTTGTTGGTGGCCGCGAAACCAACATTGAGCATCACCGCAGCAACCCGGATTTTAGTTTTGAAGAGCGCGATATTCGCAGCCTTGAAGCTGGCGATAAAATGTTCACTGATGCAAAATTGGTGATCCATTATGCCGGCATCGGCGACATCGTGCCTTCAATCGACAACCCAATCGAATACATGTCGGTGAACGTACAAGGCACTGTGAAGGTGCTGGAGTGCGCACGTGCCGCCAAAGTGAACCGCTTGGTCTATGCGGCTTCATCATCGTGCTATGGCTTGGCCGATGTTCCAACGCGAGAGGATCATCCGATCCGTCCGCAATACCCTTACGCACTTTCAAAATACCAAGGCGAGCAAGCCGCCTTCCACTGGCACCAAGTTTATAAACTGCCCGTCAACTCGATCCGCATTTTCAACGCCTATGGAACACGTTCACGCACCTCGGGCGCTTATGGCGCCGTGTTCGGCGTTTTCTTGCGCCAGAAGATTGCGGGCCAGCCGTTCACGGTTGTGGGTGATGGCACCCAACGCCGCGACTTCCTCTACGCGTCTGATGTCGCCGAAGCTTTCTTAGCGGCCGGCGAAACATCGAAGGTTGGTGAAGTCTGGAATTTGGGCGCAGGCAATCCTCAGTCGGTTAACCGCATTATTGAATTGTTGGGCGGCGAGCGCATTGCGATTCCGAAGCGTCCGGGCGAGCCTGATTGCACCTACGCCGACATTACGAAAATTCAAAAAGATTTGAACTGGGCACCGAAAGTCTCGTTTGAAGATGGTGTCGGCCGCCTGGTTGCCAATATCGATTATTGGAAGGCCGCCCCCCTCTGGACTCCGAACAAGATTGCAGAGGCCACGGCTACTTGGTTCAATTATCTTGGCGACGACAAAAAGTCTGCCAGCTAAAGAGGTTCTGATGTCGTCTCTCAGCAAGAGCTACGGCCACAAAGTTAAGACGCTTGAAGAAATTCAAGAGATTGTCGGCAAGCGCCCGCGCGCCAAAAAAGTGATCATGTGCCACGGCGTGTTTGACGTCGTTCACCCTGGCCACCTACGCCACCTGATTTACGCAAAAGACCATGCTGATATTTTGGTTGCCAGCTTAACGGCTGATATGCATATCGCTAAAGGCACGTTTCGTCCCCATGTGCCGCAAGAACTGCGCGCACTGAACTTGGCTGCGTTTGAAGTCGTCGATTTTGTCCTGATCGATCCGAACGCCGAGCCCCTGCACACTCTGGAACAATTGCAGCCGGACTTCTTTGCCAAAGGGTACGAATATTCTGGTGAAGTGAAGCCAAAGACCCGTCAGGAAGTTGACGCCCTGGCGAGCTATGGCGGTGAAATTATCTACACCCCAGGCGATGTTGTTTATTCATCCTCTCGATTAATCGAGATGGAGCCGCCAAATATCCGCACAGAGAAACTCCAAGCTCTGATGGATGCCGAGGGTTTAACGTTTGATCACTTGCGCAAAACCTTGAAAGATTTTCAAGGCAAGCGCGTTCACGTGCTTGGCGATACCATCGTCGATACGCTGACCTTGTGCAGCATGATCGGTGGCCAAACTAAAACGCCGACTATGAGCGTTCTGTTTGAAGAAAAGAAAGACTACATCGGCGGCGCTGCAATTGTTGCGCAGCATTTAAAAGCCGCTGGCGCTGACGTTACGTTCTCAACTGTTTTGGGCAATGACGCTTACAAAGACTTCGTACTCGAAGGCTTAGAAAAAAGCGGTGTTAAAACCAAAGCCATCATTGATCAGACCCGCCCAACCACCAACAAGAACGCTATCGTTGCTGGTGGATATCGTTTGCTGAAAGTCGACACCTTAGAGAACCGCAGCATTTCTGATGAAATCCGCGTCAAACTCGGCACAGCAATCAGCGAAGTGCCGACTGACGCTGTTGTATTCGCTGACTTCCGCCATGGCCTGTTTAATCGCCGGACAATCGACCCATTGATTGCTGCGATTCCCAAAGGCGTTTTCAAAGTTGCTGACAGCCAAGTGGCCAGCCGCTGGGGTAATATCACCGAATTTAAAGGCTTCGACCTGATCACACCGAATGAGCGTGAAGCGCGTTTTGCGTTGGGCGACCAAGATTCTGGTGTACGTGCGCTGACGGCTCGACTGTATGACGCGGCTCAGTGCAAAAACTTGATCCTGAAGCTGGGCGATCGCGGCGTGCTGACGTGCCGTTCCAGCGATCATGAATCACTCGATTCATTCCGTGTGCTCGACACCTTCGTTGATCGCTTGGTTGATGCCGTTGGGGCTGGTGACGCCTTGATGGCCTACGCCACATTGACCATGCTGACGACCGGCAATGCCCTGACCGCGACCATCCTTGGCTCGATGGCTGCGGCCGTAGAGTGCGAGCGCGACGGTAATATTCCAGTGCGTCCTGAGGATGTGTTGGAGAAGATCGACGCTTCTGAGAAAGCCGTTCGGTATCAGTCATGACTGCATTCCGCGCTCTTGTTGTTGGGCTCGGGGTTCAGGGCGAAAAACGGCGTAAGGCAGCAGGACCGGATTTTGTCGGCACCGTCGATCCGGCAAATCCGAAAGCCGATTTTAAATCTGCTTATGATGTGCCGTTGGATTCATATGATGCTGTTCTGGCCTGCATCCCAGACGAGCCTAAAGTCGAACTCTTGAAGTACTTCCTGTCCAACGGCAAGCATGTGCTGGTGGAAAAGCCACTGTGGGCTGAAAACGATAGTGACATTGTTGAGCTGGAACGCATCGCGCTCGAAAAAGGCGTGATTTGCTATACGGCCTACAATCACCGCTTTGAGCCGCACTTTGTACGCATGCGCGATCTGATTGCGTCTGGCAAACTAGGTCGCATTTATTCGTGCCGGATGTTTTACGGTAACGGTACGGCACGGCTGGTGCGCAATTCAGAATGGCGCGACCAAGGTGCTGGCGTGTTGCCAGATTTAGGCTCGCACCTGTTAGATACGTGTCGTTTTTGGTTTGGCGATATGGCGGACAGCTTCCGCATCATTGCAGCGAACCGATTTGAAAATCGCGCGCCTGACCACGTGATTATCGGTAGCGAGAAAAACCAGCCCCGTCTGGAATTGGAAATGACGCTGCTGATGTGGCGCAATCATTTCACGTGCGACATCCTTGCTGAAAACGGCAGCGCGCACATCGAGTCATTGTGCAAATGGGGCCCGTCGACCTTCACTGAGCGCTGGCGCGTTTTACCGTCCGGCCGCCCGACAGAACAAAGTGCCACACTGGTTCAAAGCGATCCGACGTGGGACGAAGAATACGCGTACTTCAAAAAGCTCTGCACCAGTGGCACCAAAGCCAATCTAGGCACTGATTTGTGGCTGCAACAAACACTCTCCCGCTTATCGCATGAGGCTGCGCCATGATTACTGTCGGTTTTGCCGGCATGACCCACCTTGGAATTAATTCAGCGGTGGCGACGGCGGCACGCGGCTTTGATGTTCTCGGCTTTGACCATGACGCAGCACTGGTCGAGCGCTTAAATCGCCACGAGATGCCGATTGTTGAGCCTGACTTAAATGAGCTGGTCAGTGCCAATGCAAAGCGCTTGCGCTTCTCGGCTACGCCTGGCGATCTGGCAACATGCGATATTGTTTACATCGCCGCAGACGTTCCGACCGACGATCATGGCAAAAGTAACCTGGCCCCGATCCGCGATTTGATCGCCTCTGTCATCAAGCAGATGAATGATAAGGCGATTCTCGTCGTGTTGTGCCAAGTGCCGCCAGGCTTCACGCGCTCGCTGACAACAATTGCGCATGATCGCCTTTACTATCAGGTTGAAACGCTGATCTTTGGGCGCGCGGTTGACCGCGCCCTCAACCCTGAGCGTTTCATTGTCGGTTGCGCCGCCCCTGAAAGCCCGATTGAGCCGCGCTTCAATGCCGTCCTCGAAGCCTTCAAATGCCCGATTTTGCCAATGCGCTACGAGAGCGCCGAGCTGGCCAAGATTTCGATCAACTTCTGTTTGGTCGCATCAGTCACCGTCGCCAACACACTGGCCGAAGTCAGTGAAGCGATTGGTGCGGATTGGTCTGAAATCGCGCCCGCTTTAAAGCTGGATAAGCGTATTGGGCCCCATAGCTACCTTGCCCCCGGCTTGGGCATTTCAGGCGGGAACTTAGAGCGCGATTTGCGCACGGTTCTGGATATCGCCGAGACCAAGCACACCGACACCGGCATGATCGAGGCCTGGATTGCGAACTCGCAGTACCGCAAGGACTGGCCGTGGCGCACGCTTGATACGCACGTCCTCAAAGCAAACCCCAAGGCGCGCATTTCTGTGCTGGGGCTGGCTTATAAAGAAAATACGGCCTCAACCAAAAACTCACCGTCCCTGCTGCTACTGTCACACCTGAATGGCAAGGACGTCTGCGTCCACGACCCTGTGGTTGCGCCGAGCATTGTCGCCTTCGTAAAATCGGCTGACAGCGCGCTGGCCTGTGCTGAAGGGGCCGATGTCCTGATTTTGGCGACCCCGTGGCCAGAATACCGGAATTTGGCGATTGGCGACCTCGCCAAGGCTATGAAAGGCCGGGTGATTATCGACCCGTATCGCCTTTTGAGTGGCCCGGCTGCCATGAAGGCCGGCTTTGAATATCATACCCTGGGCATGCCGCCCTTAACGGCGCAGTAACCCATACCCGCTGCCGTTCATCTGCGAGGATTAGACCGTGCTTGAGCATTTAAACGCAAAAGACGAGAAGCCATCACGCGTTGTGATTATTGGCGCAGGCGGCTTTGTGGGCGGTGCTGTCGCCGCCCGACTGGAGCGCGACGGCATCCCTGTACTGCGCATCACCCGCGCTGATGTTGATTTGCTGGCTCCTGACGCTGCGACCAAATTGGGCGTTCTGCTGAAAGCAGGCGATAGCGTTGTTGCGGCCTCAGCCTTAGCGCCTTGCAAAAATGCTGAGATGCTGCGCGATAACATGATCCAGGCTGCCGCACTGATTAAAAGCCTTCAGGCCGTGCCGTTAGCCCACGTGATCAATGTCAGTTCAGACGCCGTATATGGCGATGAGACAGTGCCTTTGACTGAGGCTTCTGCCGCAGCACCAGGTAGCCTGCATGGTGCCATGCACTTGGCACGCGAACTGATGTTTCAAAGCGAAATCAAAGCACCCTTGGCGATTGTACGTCCCAGCCTGCTCTACGGCGCCAGCGATCCGCATAACGGGTACGGCCCCAATCGCTTCCGCCGCTTAGCGGCCAAAGGCGAGCAAATTACTTTGTTCGGGAATGGTGAAGAGCGCCGCGATCACGTTCTGATCGACGATGTCGCCGAATTGATTGCACGTATTCTGTTGCGCAAATCAACCGGCACACTGAACATTGCCACCGGTACAGTCACAAGCTTCCGCGATATCGCTGAAATGATTGTGGCCAAAGCAAAGAGCCCCGTTGCCATTACACCCAGCCCCCGCAGTGGCCCAATGCCGCATAACGGCTACCGCCCCTTTGATCCGGCTGCGACTTTAAAGGCATTCCCAGGCTTTGCTTATACAAAGCTGGCTGAGGGCCTTGAACTTGCCCAAGCCCAAGCCCAAGCATGACAGCGCCGGACGCCCTTTTTGCAAATGATACGTTGCCCCTTGTTCCTGGGGACGCTGCAGCTGCCATTATCTTGGATCCGAACGACAAGGTACTGTTGCAGCTTCGCGATACAAAGCCCGGGATTTTCTACCCCGCGCACTGGGGGTTCTTTGGCGGCGCATTGGAAGCAGAAGATTCAAGCCCTGCAGAAGGGCTACGCCGCGAACTCCAGGAAGAATTGAACCTCGACATTCCGCTGTCTGCTCTTGCCGAATTTACCACGTATACATTTGATTTCTGTGACATGGGACGCGGTGTTTTAAGCCGTAAGATATTCACCGCGCATTTTACTGCAGAGCAAATCCCCACAATACGTTTGGGCGAAGGCTCGGCTTTCAAGTGGTTTACACTCTCGGATGCTTTAACGAGCCTGCGACTCGTTCCATACGATGCATTTGCACTATGGATGTGGCAGGCGCGCGCACGGTTACGTGCCCAGGAGATCAATAATGGCTGAAGTCAACCTGCTCTCGAGTTTGCCGCAAACCAAGCGCAACGTAAACGCACGCGCTACGGCAAAGACGCCAGAGATCGTGGCAATTTCGAAAAAATTTGGCGAGGAGTACTTTGACGGAGATCGTAGCTACGGATATGGCGGCTATAAATATGATGGGCGCTGGCTGCCTGTTGCGCATGACATTATCAAGCACTTTAACCTCAAGCCAGGTCAGCGTGTGCTAGATGTCGGTTGCGCAAAAGGATTCTTGGTAAAGGATCTTTTGACAGCGTGCCCCGGCCTTGAGGTTTATGGTTTAGATATTTCAGAATACGCGGCGATGAATTGCCCCGCAGACATCATCGGGCGCATTCATGTCGGGCATTGCGAACGATTGCCCTTCCCAGACAACAGCTTCGACGCCGTTATTTCAATTAACACGATTCATAATTGCACGCGCGAAGGCGCTGTGCGTGCGCTAAAGGAAATTCAACGCCTTTCGGGTGGTCGCGCTTTTATCCAAGTTGATTCTTACCTTACCGCAGAACAGCGGAACTTGTTTATCGAATGGATGCTGACCGCAGAATTTCACGACTATCCAGAAGGTTGGTTTTCAGTCTTTGAGGAGGCTGGTTATACAGGCGATCATTACTGGACAATGGTATAAAACGAGGCCGCGCTAAAATTGAACTTAACCCGGCGTTAGTTATCCAACCCTGAGAAGTTCTTCCACAGGCGCATGGCGTAACGCGGCAACGCTTCCAGTTCATTATTGTAATAAGCTTTCTCTCGCTGAGAAATCATCTCGCGGAACTCGAGATCGTCGATCAGGCGTTGCGCTAGTTCAACATAGTGTTGTGGTTCCACAGCCGTCAGAATGCTCGCGTTCTCAAGGTCCGCTCGCGCTGGACGCGGGTCATCTGCTTTAAACGGCGGCACCAACAGGCTGTAAAGCGTATCGGCCGCGCGCATCGAAAGAAGCGGCGTACCATGCCCCATGGCTTGGAATCCGGTCACACCACATCCAAAGGGAAATGTTTCTAAGAAAATGTCCAACGCTTCCGCAACAAGATTGGTGTCGACCCAGCCGACAAAATGACAGCGCGATGCAACGCCAGCAGCTTGAAATGCAGATACGATGTTCGCCGGCTGCTGTCGTCCGGTCCAAATATAGTGCGCCTTGGGATTCCGCGCCAAAATGGTGCAGATCGCGGTCAGGAAATCTTGGGAATTTAATTTTTCTTCTCGCGCAAGCGTGCCCAGCAAAACCGCGTCTGCTGGAAATTGAGCGCGAAACGCAGCAATGTCGCTCGGCTGATTATCTTTCAGCGCAACCGTGAGAGGGAATGTCGCAACCGTCCAGGGGTTGCCATTGTAAATCCGAATATCTTCAGATTCATGGCCATTACAAATATGGGCATCGGCTTCAGGTACAAAAACAGGATGAAGCTTTAGCGACCAGAACACTTGGCGCGGCGCAAGTTTCATGGCCATAGCATAACTTGCAGATGTCGGCACAGACACCCAGACAACATTATGAATGTTCAAAGCATCTAACTGCTGGCGAAACCGCGGGAAAGATTGAGAGAGAGAAATTCTCTGGCCCTGAACCACGATAGGCTCAAGCAACTTAATTGAGCGTTGTTGCAACATCTGAGCGAAAGCTGGATCGACACTGCCAAATGCGGCAACCCAAACCTCGACATCGAGATTCATCTGCCTCCATGAATCGATCACCTTTAACATTACTTCTGTGTGCCCCAGAAGCACTGCATTTTGCAGTACAAAGCAAATTTTACGAGCATCACGATTTTGACGAAGCTGTATTTGCTGTTTACGCCCTAAGTCTTGAAGCAATGACGTCCAGAGCTTGAAGCAATTGTAGTAGTGCTCCTCATTCTCAGTGGTTTTTACAAACGCACTGTAAATAAGATTTTCCATCGCGAAGCAATTATCGACTTGGCCCGCATTGCCGAAATCGTGAAGTGCTTTAACGGATATGTTGAAGCAGATGTCACTTTCAGCCTGAAAGCCTTCTTGCTTTAGCTTTTTTCCAATACTGACGACCTTCATAAGGTCAACGGTGCCAGCGCCTACGACGCTTTTATATTCAGCATGGAGATCATGATAAAAAGATAATGATTTCATATAATTAGAATATTATCGCCGTCGCTAAAAAGAAACAAATTTAGCTGCTCTGCAGTTCAATCCTTGAGTTTAAAATGGTGGATCACGCGGCGGGCGCTCTGGTTTGGCAAGAAGCGCAACCGCAATATCTGGTTCTGCTTGGCTGTTGAGTTCAAGAACGATCACTTTTGGGATCTGGATCACACGCGCGACCCCAACGATAGCACCCAGTTCGACCGGTTCGTTCAAGTTGGGCCATACCTCTGACCAAAGCCCAGAGGCGCCAAGAAATCTGAAACGCACGGCTTCAGTCGGAATGCTTGCGATCAGGATGGGCTCAGAATCTTGCTCAGTATAAAAAACAGAGGCGATATCTTCGCGTGGCTCCACGCTCAGCGATATTGTAAAAGGCGTTGGCCGCCCGGGACGCGCAAAAAGTGGGTTTATCGTTAAGCCAGATATCTGCTGTGATGTGCCTCGGAAAATATGAGTGCCATCATTGAAGTCAGGGACAATGCCACGCAATGGCTCTAGTATTCGATTTCTCGCCAAAAGCTTCTTATCAAGATCAAATAAGAAAACCCCTAAGCTGGTCCTCAGATTCAGCACCAATGAGAGGCCCTGCATCAATACAACGCTTAACAGAGAAGCAATCATAAGAACCGTGATCACTTCCAGAAGCGTAAATCCGCGTGCATTTTTGGCGGAGCCGCGAGGGATCCACCGGATCATCGCGGCATTCCATCTATAGGCATGGAATTGAAAATAAAACCGATTTTGCGAACCGGATAATTAAACCATTCTTTTTCATTGCGAATGACAGATATGTTTATTTGATAAAGGCCAATTGTCGCACCGCCCGCGCGCGCGCCGGGAAGGAATTGCGTTGCAGGGGCGACAACCTCTTCACTGACCCAGCGAATGTTCAGCCCACTTGTAAGCTCGGCTTCACCCGTCGGCTTTTCGAGCGGATTTATCGTTTCTACAAATGCGACAAGTGTTTGTTCTGTCAACGCACGTTGCGTCGTGTCTGCTGCCACAGCCAATTGCCGCGACGCATTCGTGAGAAAAGACATAACGGGAATCAACGCAACACCGATGATCACTAACGCGACAATCGCCTCAAGAAGCGTGAAGCCTCGCGATTTCTTTCGCGATTTCATGATCAATTGCCATCTACTTTATAATGGGCTGACATTCGGGCGCCTTAAGTTCGTATTGGTAAACGAGCGTTCCAACAAGAACATCGACCCGCCCACCATTACAG
This sequence comes from Rhodospirillaceae bacterium, assembly GCA_965229355.1. Taxonomy (GTDB): domain Bacteria; phylum Pseudomonadota; class Alphaproteobacteria; order Rhodospirillales; family Rhodospirillaceae. The sequence goes on from OZ245869.1 coordinate 587,017, forward strand.
TATCCGGCCGCGCGATATAAAATTGGGGCTTCTGTTTTTAAAACCCAATTCTCCGGCATTTTCAATGGCGCGGGCTCAATCAAGATTGGCATTTGAACCAAGCCATCCATCTTTCCCGTGACGGTGTTAAGCACAACGCCAACATCATTTTCATCGGAAGGGGTGGACGGTTTTGGGTACGGATCTTTTGTAGATTCTAACAGTAAATCTTTCTTTTGGCGGTAGGCCTCGTACGGCAATGCCGCCAACGCATGCTCAAACTTCTCACGCTCCATCGCAAAGGCAATGCGATCAGTCATCGACATAAGGTCAGGCGCCACAAAGCCCGCCATAAGACCAATAAGGCTTAAGACGACAAGCATCTCAAGCAATGTGAAGCCTTTATTCAATGTATGCACGAGGCCCATTCTGCATAAAGAATAAAATACTTTAGGTTTATGGGGTTGCTGTTTTCATATCAGTTGGGGGCAATAAGCCGATATCGGCATTAATTCCATCGCCGCCTGCTTCACCATCGGCACCATAGCTGTAGAGCACCATCTTCGTTCCAGATACGGGCGCGTATATGTAAGGATTGCTCCACGGATCTAATGGAACATCTTCTGAGAGATAGGGCCCGCGCCAGCGTTTGGCGATTTTTTCATCTTCAGGCGCATTGACCAGCAAGCTCAACCCTTCTTCTTGGGTTGGGAAGCGGCCAATGTCCAATCTCATCGTTTCAATAGACGCTTTGAGCATTTTTATCTGCGTGTCGGCTGCCGTAACTTTTGAAACATCAACGCGACCAAGCAGTTGAGGCCCAACCAAACCAGCCAGCAAACCAATAATGACCAGCACAACCAGCATTTCTAAAAGTGTAAAACCAGCACTGCTGGAGGGCTGACGTAGTTTAAGGCGTTTTAAAATTGAGCTCATCTTCATCTCGTTTGTTAGGCTCAACTCTGCAGCGTTCATACGCGAGAGCCGAGCATCAAGGTACTTATAGAACAACTTGGTTGATGCTTGTAATGGCAAGCATAATAGCCGCAACAATACCGCCAATAACGCCGCCGATAAGCAAAATAGCGATCGGCTCCAGCATAATCAGCAACCGCTTCATCCTTTGACGACCTGAATTTTCATATAAATCCGCCATCGTTCTGAGAAGTGTCGCAAGATTACCGGAAGACTCACCCACCTGAATAAGCCCGATGGATGTGAGAGTAAAAACATCCTGAGCTGCTGCCGCGGCCGATAATGACTGACCGCCGCGTACTGCCTTTGTGATTTGCCCTAGGCGTTGATGAAAACGATCCAATGTAATTGACTCACGCGCGAACGAGAGGCTTTGAATAAGATCAACACCATTGGCGAGCATTGTGCTGAGCATGGCCGCCCAGCGCGCGATATCTGCCTCAAGGAGCCAACTGCCGACCAACGGCATACGGTCAGCCCATTGACGCAAGCGGCGGCGAAACTTCGGATTGCGCAGGAGCCATACAATGGCACCGCCAGCGAGCAAGGCAAAAACCATGATGGGAATTTTAGCTGACTGCGCAAACATTCCCGTTTCAATCACCAGACGTGAAATAAACGGCAACTGGTCCAGTTTACCTTTCAGCATCGAAGAAAAACGAGGGACCACAACAATAAATATGAAGGTCACCGCCAACACGCCCGTCAACGCCAGGATTGCTGGGTACGTAAGTGCGTTGCGAATGTCTTGGGCAATCGCAATGTCGTAGTTAAGTTGGGTAACGCCATCTTTCAAAGCCGCGCCAAGTCGGCCTGTTGCTTCACCCGCTGCTGCCAATTGATGAAAATAGGATGGCAGCGTTGGGAACGCGATTTTCAAACTTGCGGCTAAAGGCTCACCAGAGCGCAACCTGGAATCAAGTTCTGACAAAGCAGATTCAAAGGCGGGGTGGATTGATTGTGTTTCAAGGCTTTTGACCGCATTTAAAAGGGGTATCCCTGCCCCCAGCAGCAATGCCAGCTGCTCCATAAGCAAGGCATATTCGCGCATCGTTGGAGGGCGCTGAAAAAGCTTCCTCTTGCGGGCTTTTATCCGCGCGATTGCGAGTTCGACAAGAACAAGGTTTCGCACTTCGATTGTTCGCTGCGCTTCACGAAGCGAACGTGCCTGAATCTGGCCCGTCACAAGCTTTCCAGACGCATCAATCGCTTGATAGTCAAACAGGCTTCCAGGACCCGACGTCATCTGAATCTGCTCATTTTTAACAAGATACGCCGTCGCAATGGGCTATTCGCACCTAGGGGCGTTAATACAGTTAGTTTATCGCAAAAGGTGGCCCAGCAGGCTTAAAGAGCCGTAATTCCTGGCTTGTTTTGAACCCTATCAGCTTGGCTTTAAGGGCATGGCAGTTAAAGCGAGAGCACTTAAAGCGCAAACGAAAACGGGGGGCAAATGCCCCCCGTTTCCATAACAAGCTTTAAATCAGCTTAGTTGTTGCCGGTCAGCGAAGTGCGACGACCCGACAAATCAGTGAAGAAGCCACTGGTTTGGTTCCAGATCAATTGCTGAGCGTAACCGGTGATGCCACCGGTCACGACCAAGCGATAGGTCTTGGTCGAAGCAGGAACGCTAGCTGCAGCTTCGATTTGAGCTGCAGTGTACTGAGCCGAAGCACCGCCCGTGAGGGTGGCGAGAGCCGAAGCAGTACCCAACAGGCTGCCCGTCACTTCGTCATAGACCGCAATGGTCGGAGCGCCAGCGATCGTGCCGGTGTTCGCGATGCGGATGACCGAGGTGTAAACAGGAGCGTAGGTGCTGCTGTACACGCCGTTCAAGCTGATGGTCAGGCCGTTACGCGTCAAGCCAGCGATCGGCAGACCAGAGGTCGCGCCTTGAGCTTGCATGTTCGTCGTGCCTTGAGTCGTCGTGCCCGGGACCACGAAGGTCACAGCAGCCGTACCAGCAGCAGCGGCATCGATTTCTTTCGTACCGTTGAAGTCAACGTTAACGGTGTAACGATCGGTCGATGAGAACGCAGTAGCTGGCAAGCTGAAGGTTACAGAACCAGCTTGGAACACTGACACAGTCAATTGTGTGTTGGTGCCGGTCAAGCGGAACTGGTTGGTCGCGTCATCAGTGGTGATAGCGGTCGTGAGCTTCACTTCTGCGCTAGCGGTAGCGGCAGCGCCGTTCACCAGCGTGCTCAGGTCAGTTGCCAAGGCCGGGTTCACCGAGATGGTGATCGTGCCCAAAGCAGCCGAGTTGACGCTGGTCGAAATGGCCGTGAAGGCACCCTTCGAAGCAGCAACGTCGATCGAAGCCGGAGTACCGATAACGCCCGAAACCGTGAAGGTATCGCGCGAGGTGATTTCAGCAGCAGCAGCGGTCGTGTCAAACACGGTCGAGCCGACAGTGATGTCAGCCGACAGCGAGATCGACGTAGCAGCAGTAGCCAAACCGCCAGCTTGAGTGAAGCTGACGCCCGTGATCAACACGCCGTTAGCTGTAATGAAGCCACCACCGGTGATCGAAGAAATGGCAGCGCCATTGCAACCTTGCAGCAGGATCTTATCAGCGCCTTTAACTGCGCCGGTGCAGATCGTGGTCGGGGTCCATGCAGTTGCATTGCCGAACACTGTGCCCGAAGCAGATTCGAATTGAATTGCTGTGGCAGATGTAGCCGACGTGGCGAACTGAGCGCCCGTGACCGAGATGATGCCGGTGAAGGTGGCCGGAATTTCTTGGTTAAAGCGGAAGTACAGGTTGACCGTACCGGTTGTGACGGTAGCAGCGGCCGTGCTGTTCGGGAAAGCTTGAGCCGACAGGTTCAAAGCTGTCGAGAAGGCAACCGGGCTGAAAGCACCAGCGGTACCCAAAGCAACGCCAGGCGTTTTCACCAAAGCGATCTGACCGGCATTAGCTGCCGTGGTCAGCGACGTTGACGCGAGCAAAGCTCCGGCAACCAAGTAAAGATTATCACGTTTCATTCTAGGGATCCCCTTAATAAGTTGAACACGCTACCTTGAAGCTTGGTTCACTGAGAACACACTTCAAGGAGCACAGCGCCCGTCAGCGCTAGGGCCGATACTGACCCGGATTTTCCAAGATAGTCAAGGCGCTTTCTCACGATCTTCGCCCTGATATTGCCGCCAAATTTTAGTCCCAAGCGGTTTGAAGCTTTAACTTTTAACTACAATTAAAGATTTAAAAAGGTGCGAATCGGCGATTCGCGTTAGGGATAGTTGCATTTTTACAACACCACATCCCCTCTTGGTCTAATAAGTCGAGCTTTTTTAATCTTAGTGATCGGCGCAGGGGTTCGCGAGCCTCAAGTCCGAGAACGTTTCCAGGCATCAAGATCATTTGCAACCTCGGCGATGATCGCCCCCCAATCTCCGGACTGTCGCTGGCGAACAAGGCGCATTGACGGGTACCACGGCACGACCTCTCCGACCCGAAAATACCACAACGCCCCACGCCCTTTAGACACAAGCGTCCAGGTCGGCACATTCAGCGCCCCCGCAACATGTACGGTCGTATTACTGACGGAGACGACGAGATCCATCGCGGCGACTTGCGATGCGAACGTATCCATATCCGACAGCGAATCAATTTCTGGGTCAAAATATACGGCGCCGTTCAATTCTTCCTCTGCCAAGTGCCTCTCGGCATCAGAGACCCCGTATTGGAGTGAAACGAAGAAAAAATCAGGCGAACTTAAGATGGGCCCCCATTGACGCAGTGACATCGATTTATATTTGCCAACGTCAGGGCTAACGCTGCGCCATGAAATACCGATGACCGGGCGTCCTTTTGATAGCTCGCGGTATTTCGATTGCATGCGCTCTGATTTCTCTGAATCAGGGCGCATATATTCGTGATGTTGCGGGAAGTGGCTCTTATCCGTACGGAAATACCCCCCCAAGTCAGGCACTGCCGTATGATAATCTGGCTTAAAATTCAGAATATCCACCTTCGATGAATCTACTCGCGGAATAACGGCGACATTCGGAAAAGATCGGGCAAACAGCGGCACTAAGCGTTCAGAACACTGCAAGAGATACGATGCGTCAGGATAGGCCTGGAAAAGGTCGTGCAACATGCTGGCATAAATAATTTCGTCCCCCACGCCTTGATCGGTCCAGAGGAATAGGCGCTTACCATGCAGCGCCTCTCCTCTCCATTCATCGAAAGGAAATACCGGCTTCGGTTCAATGCCCGGCCCATCATGCCTATATCTGTATAATGGCCACCCTTCTGCATATCGACCGACCGCTAACAACGCCAATGACTTGTTGCGACGAATACCGAACTCTTTGTCACGGAGATGCGCCGCTCCGGCGTCCAACGCCTGATCAAATAAATTTACGGCTGCATCGATATTGCCAAGATCGTTAAGAGCCTTCGCCTTATTATGAAGTAAAAATGCCCTGCGCGATTTCGCTTCTACATTTTCTGGATCGTCACGCAACACATTATCCAAGAGCTCTAGGGCAGGTTTGATCGCGTTTAATGACAGCTCCTCAGATCCCTGAACGTCGTGCTCCATACTTTTAAAACCAAGCAACGCCGCCTTACTAATTTGAGCAACATGGTTGGAAGATTGCCGTGCAAGCGCTTTATCGAGGACGACAATAGCTTCGTCAAACTCGCCCAGCACTTTCAGCGCTTCACCCAAATTCACATATGCACTTACAAAATCCGGGTTTGCGGCGATTGCCTTGTTATAAAACTCAACCGAAGCCTCAGGCTTGCCCGCCGCCTGATAAACATTGGCGGCATTGAATAAAAACTCAGGCCTGTGAGGTGATATCTCAAGCGCGCGATGATGCGCCGATAGAGCCGCGTCAAACTGGTCGAGTTCAGACAGCCAGTTTCCAAGGTTGCTATAGTGCTCGCCATTTGCAGGCTCGATCACAAGCGCCTGCTGAATCGCACGAACGGCGAGATCATATTTTTTTTGCTGCGCATAACAATTTGCGAGCTTCGCCAATGAGTCAGAATCTCTTGAATTAAGCTTCACCGCGCCTTCAAAAGCTCGTGCCGCATTTTCAAAATTTTTAGAATCTTGAAGGGCGACCCCTAGATTGCGAAAACCGCGCGGATCAGATGGACAAAACCGGATCATCTCTTCAAAAAGATGAGCAGCTTGTACGAGATCGCCAGCCTTATACGCGAGCACGCCCAAATTAAGCCTAGCGTCTGCATAATCGGGCTTAATACGCACCGCAGCTTCATAAGAAGCTATCGCAGTTGGATGCTGACCAAGTTCCGAGAGCGTGACTCCGCGATTAAAATATGCAGATGCCATATGAGGTGCAGATTTGATCGCACGATCAAAGTAGCTCACCGCCTGAGAATGTTGTTTGCGCGATTGAGCGATAAGGCCCAAAAGATTCAAAGCATCAGGGTTATTGGGTGCGCCTCGCAATATTTCTTTATATGCGGTTTCCGCCTGAACCAACTGCCCGGTTTGATGCAGTTTAACGGCCTGCTGCAAACTCGCCATAACATCGCGTGAAACGTTCATGACAAACGTCGCGCCTTAAGCCACGCAGGTAATTTCTCTGCGATCTGATTCAATAGATTAATCGACCAATGCCCGTTTATCTCATCGTGCACTTTATCGCGAAAAACATGAATAGCGGGATACCATGGCGTTTGCGTACCAGCAGCGAACCAATACCAGGGCGTCATCTGCCTTTCTGATATCATCAACCATGTTGGAACGCCTAATGCACCAGCTACATGTACTGTCGTGTTCGACGTTGAAATGACCAGATCCATCGCCGCGACTTGCGCAAAAAAACCATCCATATCCTTCAGTGAATCAATGTCTGGATCTTCAACAATCTCTACACCGAAAAGCTCTCGCACTTTTGCGATCTCTTCAGTGCAATTGCCATATTGCAAGTTCACAAACCGCACCCCAGGCGTCCGTAAAACAGATTCCCACGCGAGAAGATCAGAGCTTTTCTTTGGCCCGATATTGTTGGCGGCAGAACTGCGCCATGAGATGCCAATAAGTGGCACGTCCCCATACTTTTGACGCAGACGATGCCGTAACTCAGTGTTGGCTTTTAAGTATCCGCCATGAGCCGGGAACGCTGCAAAATTCGGCCTGAAAAAACGCCCGAGACTAACAACCGAGCTTTGAAAATCGAGCTCTTTGATTGGGGTCGCCGTGTGATGACGCTGTATCCAGCCTGTAACTTTTATAAGCGGGAAAGAGCGCGCATAGATAGGCGCCATCCGTGGCTCGCATTCAAACACGACATCACCGCCGCGCGCGGCAAGATCTGGCAGCATCGAGGAATACAAAATCTCATCGCCGATACCTTGCTCGCTCCATACCAAAATCTTTTTGCCCTTCAGATCCTCACCGCCCCAATACATTGGAGGCACGGGACGACGCAAAACCTGATGGTCAGCGTAGTAGAAACGACCTTCATAGTTTTTCCAACCGGCTTCGAGATCGCCACGCTTTAGCGCGACCAGCGAACTGATGGTCAGAGCGCCTTCATTTCGGGGATCGTATTGTAACGCCTTATCACACATAGCGACCGCTGCGCCGTGCCATCCGCGTTCACGGCAGACTTGGGCCATAGCAACATACGCTTCAGCCGATTTTGGGTCGGACAATAGGGCGCGCTCGTACCACCCCATAGCCTGCTGCCAATCGCCCTTCACCCACGCACAATTCCCAATACAGCGTTCTATTTCACTGTTGTCTGGTTTGAGTTCGAGGCAGCGGCGATACAACACATTGGCGGCATCAGCATCTTCAAGCTCGAACAAACATGATGCTTTGTTGAATAAAGCCTCAAACAAATTCGTATTTGTCTTAAGGACGTTCTCGTAACAAACAAGCGCCTCTTTATATTGCTTATTCTTTTTCAATGCAGCGCCGTAATTGACCATCAGAGCGGCATCGTTTGGTCGAAGAGCCTTCGCCTTTGCAAAAAGTTCAAGCGCAGGCACCATTTGATTGGTGCTATATCCAACCACCGCCAGCATATGCAGTGCGTTAAAATTATTGGCTTCCATCGCAAGTACGCGACGATAAAGAACTTCAGCGACAGCAAGCTCGCCCGCAGCATGCCGACGGTATGCTTCGTTCAGCATGGCGGGGATTTGACTCGGATGATCTTTAGCGTGCTGCATAATCATAAACTTTTAAACTATCTCTTTCGCATTCCAAGATGTGCTTACTTGATCATTGCCACTACGGTATTATGGCAGGCATCCAAAGCATCATCCCATCGCCCATCTTCAGATTGGAATACATATTTGATAGAGGGATACCACTTACAATCATCACTTCCCCGCAACCAATACCATTGACGTCCTCGATTGAATGGTAAAAGCAGCAAGGTTGGGATACCCAAAGCCCCCGCCACATGCGCGGTCGTATTACTAACCGTTATGATGACGTCCATTGCCGCAACTTGCGCGGCAAACAGGTCTATATTTTTGATGGGATCAACATCGCGATCTAAAATAATGTTTGAAGACAGAGATTTGTTGACCTGACGAATATCAGGCTCGTGATCGCCATACTGCAAGCTCACAAAAATCGCAGACTTACCCTCTCCTCGGGTAAGTCGAGCAACCATTTGATGCAAAGTCATGCTTTTCATTGCACCAATCTCAGGATTACCGCTTGCCCATGACAGCCCGACGATCGGTCGATCACCGCGTTCATATTTACGACGTAGAGTGCGTTGAGCTTTTGCATCAGGTAGTAAGAAACTCGGACGCTGAGGAAAATGATCAAGCGAAGGTCGAAACGCAGCACCCAGTTCAGAAATCGACATTTGATAGTCAAACAGATTGAGATCAAGTGCGGCTTGATCTGAGCGCGTCACAACGCGGGCCGTTGGAAAAGATCTATTTAGAATTGGCACCAGACGTTCTGTGCATAGAACAGTGACCATACTTGCGGCAGCAATGACATCCGGCAGCATGGAAAGTGCCAAAATTTCATCGCCCAGCCCATACTCGGTCCAAACCAAAACCGATTTAGACGTCAACGGCTGCCCAGACCAGCGCACTGGCACATCATCAGGGGGGCGTTGCAAATTCAGAATTGCCCTCTCACGCCACCACATTTCAGGCCATCCAGTTTCAAACTGACCTAAGGTCAGCATCGCAAAGGCACGCGACATATGCGCATCAGCATGATCTGGCTTCAGCGCGATGATGCGGTCACAAACTGCGATAGCCTCAGCAGGACGATTGATTTCAACTAGATTTGCCGAAAAATTTTGCAAAACTTCGATGCTGTCAGGCAGCAGCATTTGCGCTTTGATATAACACGCATGCGCTTCCAGTCCCCGTCCTTGGCGCCGAATGGCTGTGCCAAGATTATTGAGAAACTCGCCCGTATCTGGGGCAAGAGAGAGAGCTTCGCGATACTGATGCTCAGCCGCAACAAGCTCACCCTTCGCAGCGTACACAATGCCTTTAAGATTAAAGATGTGCGCATTACTTGGATCAAACGCAAGAGCACGATTAAGATAACGCAGCGCGTCGTCGAAACGTCCGAGTTGCTTGCAATACGTGCCCAGCGCGGAAAGAGTACTGACTTCTTGGCCTCCGATTGCGGCCAATTTTTCATAAGCGGCAATAGCTTCTACAGCATGAGAACCAGTCCGATAGGCTTTCGCTAAACCTGATAAATAACTAACGGCTTCTTCGGTGTGGCCGACATTTATAATGTGATCCGCAACCCGCAAAACAACTTGGGCTACTACCGAAAGCCAACTGCCTGACACAGTCTTTGAAAACAATTTAACAGATGCATACCAAAGACTATCTTCGCCGCGTTGCAGCCAATGCCATCGGCGACCTTGCATCGATGTCGCAGGAAGCATGCAATAACAGGGTATGCCCTGTGCGCCAGCAAAATGCGCTGCCGTGTTACTGGAACTAATGACGATATCCATTGCAGCAACTTGGGCCGCGAAACCATCAAGATCGCGTAAGGGTTCAATCGACTCGTCGATGATGACGTCTAAACCATGCGCAGCCTTAATCTTCGCAAGATCGGATTTACAATCGCCATACTGCAAATTCACAAAACGGACTTTGGGCAGACTAAAAAACGCCCCCCACATCTCGAGCGGAACAGATTTTTCTGCGGCATCGTTTACGCCACTACTGCGCCACGCGATTCCAATTAAAATATCGTCTGAACCTTTTCGATAGCTCGCCCTGAGGCTTTCAACCTGATTACAATCCGCGATAAGATAAGGCCGCGCGCCTGAAAAAGATTCTAATGTAGGGCGAACAATTTCCGCAAAGTCCACCAAACTGGACTGTACGTCGTAAGTAGATCGCAGCTCATCCGGAACATCTTCAGCAAAAATATCAAGGGTGGGGAAAGATCGCTGAAATAAAGGCGCCATACGCGGTGAACAGACGATACCAAGGCGTTTAACGCGCGGCACGATATCCGCGATCATCGTGCCGTACATCACCTCATCACCAGGCCCCTGTTCCGTAAAAATAAGAACAGATTTTTGCGCTAGATCTTCACCAGCCCAGACAGGAATGCCCGCAATAGCGCGCCGAACAACGGCCTGCTTGGCGTCCTTATATCGCCACCGATACGCAGCCCAAGCTTCTTGTAGCCGACCCAGACCAAACAGGGCTTCGGCGCGATGCAGCCAATGTTCAGCATCTGATGGCCATCTCTGTGTTGTGCGGCGCGTCAGTACGTCTAATTCTTGCGCCGCCCCCAACGCACGATAAGTATTATATAAACCTGCAATAGTCATTGCATTGTCAGGCGCGATGCGATGCGACTGCTCAAGTTGAGCCTTTGCGTTGTTTAAATCGCCAAGTTGAAGATACAGCGCGCCAAGATTATTGAGATAAGTGACATTCTTTGGCGCTAAACTGCTCGCCTTAAGATAATGTTCAATTGCCGAATCAATGACGCCGAAAGCTGTCAGAGCGTTAGCAAGATTCGCGTGCGCATCATGTGATTTAGGATTGAGTGCGACTAATTGCTTAAAATACCTGAGGGCTTGATCTTTTTTACCCTGTCGCGCAGCCACAACACCGAGCAGATTAATTGCATTTCCATTTTTTGGCTGAAGCTGAATAATACGAGAAGCAAGTTGCGCTGAGGCATCTAACTGGCCATTTGAAAATAATTGGCGCGCCTGGGCTTCGAGCTGGGCAATGTTTTGAGGTCCCGAGCTCACAGCGCGCTTACCGCATGCTGAAGGTTTTGCGCCGACTGCGAAATCGGAATGGCCCAACTCTTCGGCTGTCGTTGCCGGAAAAATCGCATTGATGAATACCATGGCGAGTATTCGCCATTCATAAGCCAATACCACAAAGCGCCATGCCCACGGGGGATTAAGTTCCATACTGGCACGTTCAAGGCGCCTGCAACATGGGCCGTCGTATTACTAACAGTAAGCACAAGATCCATACTAGCGACCTGAGCCGCAAATTTATCCATATCGATTAATGCGTTTACGCTGGAATCTTTATAGATGCTTATGCCTGCATCTGCGAAAGCTTTGATATCCGCCTCATCGTTTCCATATTGCAGTGAAACAAAATCGGCAGGACATCCGCTCAGTATCCTTGCAAAAGCCTCCACGTCTAATGACTTTGATTTTCCTGCTCTGGGATTTTCACTTTTCCAAGACACGCCTACTAAAAGTTTATCGCCACTTCGTGCTTTATATGCGGCGCGCAATGCGGCAACAGATGCATCATCCGCGCGCAAATGACCACTTCGCACTGGAAAAGATTGTAAGTGCGGTCTAAGCACGCCGCCAAGCTCAGCTATTGATATATGTCGATTTGGCTGCAACGCGTTGATAGCCGGATCAAGTGGCACGCGACGCGGCACAACCGATACGCCATCAAAAGATCGTCGAAATAATGGCACCAAACGTTCAGAGCATTCTAGAACGATATCGACACCCTTTTTTTGCAGATCAGGCACCATGGATGAGTAAATCAATTCATCGCCAACGCCCTGATCTGTCCAAACCAAAAGCTTGAGTCCAGGAACAACGACGCCGTCCCATGCGGGTAAGGTAAACGCGCGCCGTGTCGCGCCGTAAATTTTTTGATCAAAGCGACGATGATAGATTGCCCACCCCTCGCTTAATCGACCTAACGTCATCAAACTCTGCGCTTTATTCGTATAAGCTGCTGGAAAATCAGGCTTCAGGAGGATGCAGCGCTCGAAGCATTCTAACGCCTCTTCTGTGCGACCTTGGTTGTGCAAAGACATGCCAATATTATTCCATGCTTCCGCAAACTCAGGCCTTATAGACACAGCTTGCCTGAATGCGACTTCAGCTTCTTCTGACTGCCCTAGTTCTTGCAGTAACAATCCGAATGTGACGAGTGTTTCAGGATCCTTGGGGCTTAAACTATACGCAAGACGACCAAAATTCTCAGCTTCGTCCAAACGATCAAGATACGTTAACGTCGCCGTGAGATGATTAAGAGCGACAACATTTTTCGGCACCAGTTCAACAAGGCGCCGAAACAGTACTTCCGCTTCTACAAATCGCCCTTCGCGGAAACGAGAACTGCCAAGCTGAAGTAAAGTCTCAGGATGAGCAGGGTGCTGCGTGAGACAACGTTCAAAAACGGCTGCAGCTCGCTTTTCATCTGCACGTCGCAAAAGCAGAGCACCAAAGGCCAAGAAAGCATTTGGATACTGAACATGACGATTCAAGAACGCATCAAATTCGCTGATGGCTTTATCAATTTGACCAAGCGCTTCTAACGCATTGGTTAATCCGAGGACGGCAGCCTGGTCTGATGGCTTTGCCTTCAATATCGATTGATAGATAAGAACGGCTTCCTCAAACTGACCATCCCCGTTGAGTGCCTGCGCCAGATTAAATTGCGCATCGAAATCATTCGGAGCGACACGCACGACAGCGCGGAAATGTTGAACAGCCCCTTTACGATCCCCCAGAACAGACGCGATAACCCCCAGCATCGCTAGAGCAGGAAGATAACCGGACCTTATTGAAAGCGACTTCTCAAGTAATTTCTGCGCCTCATCGAATTTACGAAGTTCATAATACAAAGAACCGAGCAGATAGAGCGCCTGTGGATCCCGCGGCGCCTGAGATAGAGTTTTTTGATAATAGAGTTCTGCCCGCGCGCGCTCACCCATCTGATGCGCTCGCTTTGCTTCAGCAAAGTCCTGCTCGAGAGAATGCTTTGACATACACGTTTTCTATGCGGTCCACTAACTGGCGCATATATGCATCCAGCTAGGGACGCAATGGCTAATTTTAGTCGGCGTCTATCGCCGTTTGACCAGCCACACGAATAACATCATCTACGCTAGTTTCACCGCGGTAAGCTTTCAGCAACCCATCTTCAAATAGATCGCGGAAATGATGCTGCCGCGCGGCCTGCATAAGTTCATGGGTCGGCCTTTGACGCATGACGAGGTCAGCGACATCGTCCGTCATTGGTGCTACTTCATAAATACCAAGACGCCCCCGGTATCCGGTACCCTGACATTGCTTGCAACCCGTTGCGACATGCCATTGCGGTTCATCAGCGAGCAGACCTTCAAAGCGACGCTTAAGGTCCTCGCACTTCATTTTAATAAGTGCACTTGGCTCTTGTGGCTTTTTACAATGAGGGCAAAGGCGCCGCACGAGACGTTGCGCCATCACAAGCCGAACGGATGATGAGACAAGGAATGGCTCAACACCCATATCTGTTAAACGAGAGTAAGCGCCGAGCGCATCGTTTGTGTGAAGCGTGGAGAACACCATATGACCGGTTAGAGACGCTTGCACCGCAATCTGAGCCGTCTCCAAGTCGCGAATTTCCCCGATCATGATCACGTCTGGATCTTGACGCAATATCGAGCGCAATGCTCTGGCGAAAGAATATCCGATGTCAGATTTCGTCTGAACTTGGGTCACGCCTTCGATCTGATACTCGACAGGATCTTCGACGGTTATGATTTTTCTCTTACCGTCTTTGATATGATCAAGCGTGGCTTTTAGTGTTGTCGATTTGCCTGACCCGGTCGGCCCGGTCACAAGAATGATACCATGCGGCTCATTCGCAAGTTTCGCAAAGAGTTCAAGATGGTCAGGGGCCATCCCAATATTTTCAAACGAAAGTGTTTTTTGCTCCTTCATGAGCAAGCGCATCACAATGGATTCACCCCAGAGGCCCGGCAGGCACGACACACGAATATCGAGTTCGATTCCGCTAATACGGGTCCCTATGCGTCCATCCTGAGGCAGCCGGCGCTCAGCAATATCCATCCCTGCAATAAGCTTAAGACGTGATGCAACAGCATCAAAACGAGAACGGGGCAACGAAAGGCGTTTTTGTAAAACACCATCGATACGATACCGTATTTCAAACTCGTTTTCTTTCGGCTCAAAATGGATATCTGATGCCCCCTGTCCCAAAGCCTGGGCTAAGGTATTAGAGACCAGTTCAACGACCGGCGCCTCTTCAGCCAATTCACGCAGATGAGCAACATCGCCATCCAAGTCACGATCTTCGTTCGATAAATCGCGTCGAACAAGATCGATCATCAAATCCAGATCACGCGCGCGGACAAGCCACCATTGAACTGGGCCTGAAAAATTTACACTAATCGTTTCTTGGAGAAGAGGAGCCAATGGGTCGCGACAAACGCAGTTCAATATCTCTTTGTCATCGATCCAAACCAAAGCTGATTGATCGAACCACCATTCAGCATCGATTCCAAATCGTCGCACTGCCGTTGCGTATACTTGAGGGTCTTGAGGCAAGAGTTCCTGCGTAACAATAGGAAGCCCTAATTGGATCGCTAAACACTCAAGAACATGATCTTCCGAGATAGCGCCTAATCGAATTAAAATAGCCCCTAACCGGCCACCGTACATTTGTTGAAATGATAGCGCCCTCGCTAGGTCGCCCTCACTCAATAACTTACGATCGACCAGCATCCCGCCGAGCTTTGACGCGACCACACTAACGCCGAGCAAAGCGCTTTTGTCAGCACCGCTTTCGTCAGACACTTCCACGCTTTTCGACGTTAACGACGACATTCAGTAGCTTTCTACGGTTCGGACTTCACATGTATTGACATCAGAAAAACTGAAGCGCTGCCCCAAGGCATATTGCAATCTAACATGCCAGTATCCGCTTGTTTTACATTCCTTTAGGGCGGCGCGGCTGGAGTTGGGTTCCAGTCAACAAACTCACGAGGTGCGCGCCCGTAGCAAGAATCAAAAGCGCCATGAGAATCATCAGCGGGCGAGCGGGAATCAACCGAACTTCACCGAATTGCGCAGGCCGCCGACTGTAAAATCCCAGGAACACAAAAAACGCAATTTCTAAGCATAGCGCTATGATCGTTATAGTAAGCTGAGTCAAAGATAGGCCCTCTCGTTTAGCCGTGCTTTTGGACGGAATGACAACACATCAACCAGTCGTTTCGACTGCTGGGTCGGAAATATGCAGCTTCATTTGCTTTTCACTCGCCTCACCGGGTACTGGCGCCTTGCCAGGATCACCTGGCTGCCATTGCACTTGCCCAGCATCAATCATGAGACGCAAGTTAAACCGCGCCTTCTGATTATAGATGCCCGATTGCTTGCGGCTGATCGCATCGGCTTGGCGATAATACTTCGCTGCTTCTGCATAACTTGGATCAGAAAACTTTCCTTCATGGTAACCCAAGCCCACCATAAAAGCAGCGTCGGTCACTTCATCGGAGGCCGCAAGGAACATTGGTAGTGCCGCGCACCAATCTGCCGCAATGCCCCCAAAGCCATTGGATATCATCATACCCAACCAGAATTGTGCATTTGCATATCCGTTCCTTGAGGCCTTTTCCCAAAGTTCGATCGCAGGCACATCACTTTGTGGAAGCCCGATACCTTGCGAGTAAGCACTTCCTAAAAAGAATTGGCCCATAGGATTCTCTTGATCAGCAGCAGCCTTAAACAAAGCGGCGGCCTTTTCGCCATCTTTCTCAACACCAGTACCATTCACATAACGCAGCCCCAACTCAACTTGCGCAGCCGCATCGCCTTTGCTGGCGTTCTCGATCAGTGTCGGCACTGATAGCTTTTCAGCCTCTGCATGAGCGGCCATCGCCGCTTGCGTGATAACGGTGGGAGGTGTTGAAAGGCCGACACCGTAGTCCGTGCACTTAAGCACAGGTGCTTTTTTAGCGTTATTATCAGCGCATCCAGCCAAACTCATAGCCGCAGCCAAAGCAACGACAACAATACAGTTTTGATAAGACATCATCTCAGTTCCACGTATTCCTGTGATCTTTATTATCGGGCGACACCCTTAACCTCTGAGGGCACAGCCTCTTCTGATCGCGCAGGGGGCAACGACTTCAATTGATCACGGAAACTATCACGCAAGAAGCGTGCAGTTTCAGGGCTCTCTATGATGTATGGCGTTAACAGAACGATTAGTTCAGTTCGATTGCGGCCACTCGAAGTCGTTTTGAAAATATTTCCAAGAATTGGGATATCCTTGAGAAGCGGTATTCCGTTCTCACCGCTACTGACGTTCTCGGAAATGAGCCCGCCCAAAAGGACAGTTTCACCATCAGATAAAGATAACTCAGTGCTGATATTCCGCGTCAATATCAACGGGCTCTGCACATCAGAGATATTATTAACCTGCGCTTCGCTGACTTCTTGCGAAACAATTAATTCGACACGTCGGTTAGAATTGATGGTCGGATTAACGCGCAAATTCACCCCGGTATTACGATATTGAATATCTTGGAGAAGTGAACTTGTTCCTCCAACAGTGCTATTTGGTGCGGTCTGTTGAGAGGTGATAATTGGAACCTGAGTTCCGATTTGGATCGTTGCAGGCTTACCACTGCGCGCGACGACGCGCGGATTGGACAAAATATTCACCCGGTTTTGATCTGCCAATGCTTGAATTTGCGTCGTAAAACTACCTGCGTCGCGAATTAGATTAACAATCAGCCCGTCCGTAGACTTAATCACACTACGGGCCGGCGTTGCGGCGACACCATCGTCATATTGCAAAATTGCACCTAACGTTTGACCTTGTTTCAGGGTCACTTCTGCAATAGTTGCCTCAATTAACACCTCTAACGGTGCGCGATCCATTTGATCAACGAGTGATCGGAACTGCGCATACTCTTCCGCTGAACCTTGGAAGATTAAGCCGTTACGGGCCTCATCAACAATGACACGCTTACTGCCACCAGCTGATCTTCGTTCAGTTGGAGTGGCAGCACCACCTGCTGCAGCAGGAGCAGCAGGAGTGGCCTCGCCGCCACCTAATAACTCTCCAATAACGTCGGCGATATCACCCGCCTTGGTATTATAAATCGGATGATAGAAAACACCCTTCGTATCGATTGTTTGGCTGGGCTGATCTAAATCCTGAACCCACTTCAAGACGTGAGCCATAACAGCATCATCTGTGCAAAAAACAATGATGGTATTGAGTGCGCGCACAGGAATAAGCTTGATCGCTGCAGTGGAACTTCCACCGAGCGCGGCGAAATACCCTTCTGCCGTCAACACATCAAGCAACTGTGACGCCAGTTTATCAATGCTCCAGTAAATTGGCGTGATTTTCATGCTCTTGAAACCTGCCATAGCGGGTTGATCAAGAACTTCAATCGTATCTAAAGCGGCAGCAATATCATCGGGCTTACCTAACATAAGCATCCCGTTGCCAAGCGGCATCGGCTGAAACTCAAGTCGCCCGGGAAATGATTGGTTCAACCAACCTTGCATAAGCGGCCCGGGAATAGCGCCAAGGGTCGCGTAAAAGAACACCGGGCGCATGTCATCGGGGACATTCGGCAGCGCGCGCGTACGCACAATCCGCGGAATATCTTTCCGTAGCGATGCGTTTTCTACAATTCGATAGACACCATTTTCATAGTTCACGGCTACGCCGTAATTTCCCAGCACTTTTTTGACAAGAATAAGGAGGTCGTTCGGAGGTAATGGCGCACCAGTTCGAATTGTAACAATTTGATCGCGTTTTTGAACCGCACTGTCGATCTCAAACGTGACATTTAGAATGTCGCCAAATACCGAGTTTACAAATGCGGGCAGTGGGATGCCTTCCAAGTTTACACTAACCGGCTCACCTTGAAGCTTTGGCGCAGGATCTAACGTCTGCGGCTGAACTGATGTTCTGCCCAGGGGTGTCAAGACGCCGTCTTCAACAAGCGCGCTCTTCTGCGGAGCAATAACGGGCTCGGTTAGCACATTACTAGGCCCCTCATCATTTCGGGCCGGCTTTACAATTTTCAGCGGCTCAAGAATGGGGTCGTCATGAACACACGACGACAGCATGATGAGTGCCAATACAGGCACTCCGTTACGCCAAGCGCTGCGCATTTGTTTCGATTTCGCCGAAATACTATGCGCAACATGATAACCGCTCATTGCCCTGTATCCTTATTGTATAAACGGCGCGTCTTGGATGCCCCGTCTTGCTCAAAAGTTAAGTTGCCCTCTTGGACATCTTTAATAATGACGCCAGTCGGCGTGGTGTCGCCCGCTTTAAATGCCTGGACACGTTTATCATCCGCTATAATCGCGTACATTTGCCCACCTTGCGCATATGTCCCAATAAAGCGCCAATTCACAACTTGGACTTTGGTCTGCACAGTGCGCTTCGTGCGAGGCTCATCGGACCAGAATAAATCGGCCGCATCATCGAGATTCATCGCACGTGAAATTGGGCTGGGAACAGGCAATTGAGGCAAGGTCCACGTGTCTTTTGGACCCGTCTTATTCTCAGCCGGTATCGCCCTCACGAGCCCCAAAGAAATCCCGACAACTACCGAAGCGGCAATCGCGGCAACCGGCATCAAATAACGACGCCAAGCCCCCGCGAGCGCGCCCAGATGCGCGGGTAAGGGCATATTTAATATTTGTTTGATCATGGCTGCCGCACGGGCTCATCCAAACGGATAAACGTCGAAAAATCTATTTCAACAAGTGGATTCCGGCCTGATCGTATAAAAAGCCGGTCAATAATGAGGATTTTGTCGTTGCGCGATACTTCGTCCAAAATTTGGATCACGGCTTGAGGCTGAAATGGCATAGTCACCTTTGCCGTCATCCGCTGCACGCCCTTCATCGCAGCTTTATCATCGTTTCCAGATCCAACAGCGCTTCTTTGGATACGGATGGCATCGGGCTTAACGCCATATTTATCTGCTCGATCTCTCAGCCAACGTTCTAACGTTGCTTCCGCCAGCCCTGCAGTTTCAGCGCGCCAGAATCTTTCCGACAATGCGATACGCATCGTCTCGCTTTGACGACGACGCTCTTCCCATGAGCCTTCGGACAATTGCTTGGAAAGATTATTGAACTCTGACTGCACGCGCCGCAAATCCCGCGTTGCGTCTTTCAACAGCCCATTGGCAGCGAATAAAACACCAAAAACCACGATGACAGCACCAACGGTGAGCAGTGGCCGCAGATGCTGCCCGCCATTGGTCTGCGCCTGCATCCACGCCGACACAGGCTTAATCATATCTGTAATAAGATCACTTTTCATGGATATGTCTTCTAGACCGCGCGCCGAGGTTCTAAGGCCATTTTCAACTGCAAATCGCGATCCTGCCCCACCAGTGTGCCACTGACACCTTGGAAACGCTCATCTCGCTCAAATAGCGTAATGAAAGCGGTAGGGTCGAGCTCTCTCTTGCCTCGCACAACAATATCAAGATTACCACGATCATAAGACCACGACAGAATGCGAGCATCCGCAGGTCCCAAAATAGCTAAAGCTGCATTCAGAATATCAATTTGTGGCGGATATACATCTAACGCGAGCAGGCTATTAATTTCGTCCAAGTTGCTAAATGCCTGCGCACGGTTCTGCCCAAACTCCTTATTCGCAGCCCTCAAAGCTTTTAGTTCATCTGAGACTGCCCGCTCTTTAAATGCAACGACCGTGACTTGCGACATTATCAAAAGCAGCAAGCAAACAGCGACAACTGCAGCAGCTTTAAGGGCGCGCGCAGAATGCAATACGGTCGATAGCTGATCGAGCGAGAACGCGTTTTCGATCCAGGGCCGATCAAGAAAGCCAAGGGTCTGCGGTTCTGGGACGATGTGACTACTTGCATCGGAGGCACCACTCGCACGCGCAAATTGTTGCCATTCCGGCCCCTGCGGTACGGAAGGCCACCAACGCGTTGCGAGAAGAAATTGGTTCGCCCAGTATTGGCCCTCGTAGCCTTCAAGCATGGTGACCAAGCGCAACCCATCATGGCCAGGAGCGCGTGCAAAAGTTTCGGGCACGATTGCTGTCGATGATGGCAGGCGAGCTATCTCAAGTTCCGTCGCAACACGCGATTGGTCCCAAGCATAGATTGATGCTCGGCGCCCCTGCGTCACAAAACTGTAGCCGGGATTAGTAAATGGAAAAGTCTTACGAACTTGCAGCTTTAAATAGGCCGTTTGTTGCGTCTGCGTAACAGCCTCTGGGATCGTAATTAGTTGATGCCGAATAAGCTTACGGCTCAGGATCCAAGCTGTTCGGCGGCTGCGGTGGACTACCTGCGTTGATTGCAGACTCGTCTGTGTCCAAAGAGTCGGGAGCGGGGAAAATGTTTGCTCCAGCCAAGTCTCGACCTTCGGCTTCCAGCGATCCAAGACTTTCTTGATCTCGGGGTGAGAGAGAAACGACATAGTCGACTTGCCAGGGGTTATTTTTGCCATTGAAGTTACTGATGGTTAACGACATTCGCCGTCGTACGCCACTCGGTTTATGTTCCAGCTCAGCTATAAAGCAGTTACCGGGTGAGAACACGTATAAGAATGGGTCATCTCGCAAGGCAACGCCTGCCACACTCCCCAATTCTCTCACGTTGCGGAAAACCCGCAATTCGCGCCGCTCAATAACTTTGACGAGATCGTCCTCAAGCAGTCCAGGCATGTTCGCCAGCAACGTCTCTCGTGTCGCCGTATTCGGATTAAACCCCTGCCCGCTGCACGTGGTTATGACCGGCTGCCTCATATCTTGCCGCCACAAGTCGGTTAGCTGGTCCCACCCCAAAACAGCCTGTGCCTCTAGTGGAGTTACCAAAAGCGCATTACTTGGCTCAGGGCGATTAAAGCGTTTGTAATCTTGGGCTTCTGCGCCTGAAATTCTTGTTAGGTCATCCCGATCTATATAGTCGTCTAAGGCATCAACCAAGCTATTGCGTTGCTGCTCGGGCACCTGGAACAAGACAAGAAGGCGTCTGACCGCATTTTGTGAAAACCCATTGATATTAATTAATCCGCGGCCATCAAAAATGCGCAATATAAAATCGGGATGGCTGGCGACCTGATAGGGGCGCCCATCCAATTGGACAGATTTATCTGTTTTGATGTCCATTGCCATAAGGGCTAAGGAATCTGACCGATCAATTTTGGCAGTCGTTTTCCCTAACTCCAAACCACGAATCGTGATCGGCCGCGTCAGCATATAAAACATAAGCTCTTCGCGTATTTCGACAGTGGCCCGATCAATATCAGCCTGATCCTGGATCACCTGCGCATCCCGGACACTCTGCAAAACCCATTCATTTACAGCCGCAATCACCAGCCCGATTGATGCAATAACGACGAGTGCGAGCGGAAGCACAAAGCCTTTCTGTGAATCGGAAGAATATAGCTTCATGTCTTTTTAAATTAAGGCCGGAGGGTTTCACCGCATCTGAATGCTGAGTGCATCCCACTCTAGATCAACCTTCGTACAATCGCGACTACGACGGGATCAGATGCAGATGCAGCGAGCTTACAAAGCATTCAGGATTCATCGCATGGCACAGATACAGTTTAATATCTTAAAATGAGCCAGTCCCGGGCACATCAATTTGGGTGGGCGGAAGATTTTGCTTATACCTGCTCCAGATCGCCTCATATGCCCACTCCATATGGCGGACCATTTGCTGAGGATTGAACATTGGAAACGTATCACGAGTTGCCATGAGCTTGCCCCGCAATGCCGCCAAGGCTTGGCGGTCATTACCCAGTTGAACGGCGCGCTCCTCGTAGGCCTCAAGCGAGTCTGTCACAAGCTCAGGTATCCCCGCAGACCGCACCATTCCAGCCCCAACGCGACTTTGGAAAATGATCCCTGCGCACGTCAAAATGGGGCACCCCATCCAGAGAGCATCATTTCCAACGGCACCGGCATTTTGCGGGAATGAATCTAAGAACAAGTCTGCGCAAGCTAAATGCTGCAGATATTTTTCATAGGGCACGCGCTCGCCAATGATGATCCTGCGAGAATTAACACCATGGGTTTCTGCCCAAGCCTTTAAGCGCTCAGCACTTTTAATCTCGCTATGTGCCAACCAGAGAACGCTGTTTGGCGTACGCTTCAAAATGCTCATCCAAACGTTAAACATCATGGGGTTCAATCGATTGGGCAAACTGAAGTTGCAAAATACAGTCGCTTCTTCAGGCAAACCAACATCACTGCGCGTGATGGGACGTGACGGCGCGACAAACGCATGACGATCACCAGCTAGCATTGAGTGCGGCAAGCGAATAAGGCTTTCTTCCATGGCCAGCATGTCTGCGTATTCACTCACAGTGGTGTCGACAATTTGATACTGTATGAACGGCGCAGCAAAAGTACCAAGATATCCCGCATATGCGACCTGAAGCGGCGCAGCCTGACGTGTAACAATATCAACACGGTTATTGCGCGTATATCCAGACAGATCGATCAAGATCTGGACACCATCATCCATAATTTTCTGGGCTGCAGTCGCCGAATCCACTCCATACAGTTCATCAAATGAATCGGTATGCTGCTGCACAGAGCGACGTAAATCATTATCCCCTGCAGGCCATGTTGAATAAGCGCGGAGTACAAATTTTTCTCGATCATGGTGGCGGATCAATTCCGCCATTAACCTGCCAATGGGATGGGGGTGAAAATCAGACGAAAGATAGCCTATTGTAATCCGCGGCCCCGTCGGCCATCTGCGCTGCGTGTGATGACGGACATTGGCTTCTCGGGCGGCATCAATGGCCAATACTGTTCGAGCATCATACGCACGGAGCCTGTATACACGTGCGATACTGGCTTGCAGCACAGGGCTTGGGACATACAGCAGGGCCTCAACTGGCTCAGCCGCATTCGGATGCTCGGACAGCGCCTTCAGAGCGCGATTCTTAAGCTCTTCAAATCGATCCCACGCACAAATATTCAGCGCGGCGGAAATTGCGATACTCGCAGCAACCGGGTGATCGGGAGATACATCAAGCGCACGAACGGCATAAAGGTAGGCTTCTTCTTGCTGGTTCAGCCGTTGGGCTTGTCCAGCCAGTATGGCCAAAGCGTCGCCGTTCTTTGGCTCAAGAAGAAGCACATATGCAACAAAGCGATCAGCTTCAAATTGCCTATTCTGTTCTGCCAATACGAGCGCAAGCCTAATAAGAAGGCCGAGATTATAACCTTCATGCGAAATTCGTTGACGCAACACAGCTTCATCGCGCTCGTCTTCTTTGAACAAGGGCGCTGAGGAAGGTGCAACCTTTTTGGGCCAATAGCTTTCCGCAATATGCTCTGCTTCTTGCAGCGTCGTAAGACGAGAAAGGTGCGCAAAAGGCGCTTCAAACAATGGGGTATATTGCAAAGCTCTACGATAGCATTCAATAGCACCCGCCTTGTCAGATTGAGCTTCGGCAATCTCGCCCTTTAAAGCCCAGGCTTCACCATATGTCGGGCATCGTTCGATTGCCTGATTAATCAGCGCCATAGCGGCAAATTGCTGACCTGCCAAAAGCCGCGAACTTGCCAAAAGACAATATGGATATGGATCATCAGGCGACAGAGCAATCGCATTCAGGCAGAACGCAATTTGATCTTCCTGTGATTGCTGGCGAGCAATCAATGTCATTCGGACAACCTCGTACTTAATCGTCGCCGGCGCTGGCTCGCGCTAAGCTTTTCCAGCGGCCTGGGCAAGCGGGGCATATCGCACCGTCGTATCGCCAGCAAAGGCATATGGCCCCGTATGAGTTAGCTTGCTTTTCACGTCGACCCAGATCTCACCGCCCAGCTTTCGCCAACGTTTACAAAACGCATAGTCTTCACTGAGATAATGGCCTGTCTGCGGATCAATAATGCAATCAAACAAAGCATAATACTTATCATTTATATTTTGCGCAGTCGGGAAGCCATGAACGGTTGTATATTTCGTCTCAGGATAAGCGGCAATCATGCGTTCAAACACATTACGTTTGATCAACAAGCATCCCGTTCCCGCATACTCAGCCGTGACAAAATCACCCTGCGTCTTTAACTGATCCCCAACGCAATGCTCTGCCACATATACCATTCCCGCCTTGTCAATGGGCTCACCGCTCTGAGCACGTTGCGCAACATTTCCCCAATCGAAATTCTTTGCAGGATACAATGCGGCGACAACATCTTTATCAAACGCAAGAAGCTTCATAATTTGGTCGGGCTCAAAAGAGATGTCTGCGTCGATAAACAGAAGATGCGTAGCATCGGGCTGATGTAGAAAATCGGCGACAATCCCATTGCGGGCTCGCGTTATAAGCGCATCACCACCCATCAAATTAACTTTGAGACCGACACGCTCTTTTCGCGCATGACTGATCAGCTTGATCAGAGACATTGTATAGCCTTGGGTTACGAGCCCGCCGAAACATGGCGTACCGATCGTTACAATTGTCGTCATCTGACTCTCGCCTTAAAACATTTGCAGTAAGCATGCCCTTACAAAACCGCATGCCAGATCCCAATATCTTCGCGCTTATAACACAAAGACCGAGGCAAGCTGGTAGCGAATTTAATGCGCGCTATATAGAGTAAAATGACAATTTCGCCTCTTCATTCGCACCATAACGTATGCCATCAATCGACGAAGAATTAGGTCAATGAGGGGCAATTTGCGTGGATTGGTCGGATGGTTATGTCACGGGCGTACAGTACACTCGCGGCTATTATAAAGAACTAAATCCACTCTTACAGTCTTTCGCCATAGCGCTGACGGGCGTCACACCGCCCTGCGTGGATAGCCCTTTTGTGAAAGTAGAGCTGGGCTGCGGATATGGACTATCGCTTCTTTTTGAAGCCGCCACTTTTCCACATGCTCAATTTTTCGGAATTGATTTTAATCCAGCTCATATTACGTGGGCGAAGCGTTTGGCCGACGAGGCACAATTAGGCAATATAAAGTTCCACGATGCCAGCTTTGCAGACCTGAATGGCTCTGCAATTAGCCTTCCACCAGCAAATTTCGTCAGCATGCACGGCGTCTGGACATGGATCAATCAAGACAATCGCAATATCATCATGCGCTATCTTCAGTCAGGCCTGACTGAAGCCGGCGTGACGATGGTCAGCTACAATACATATCCCGGCTGGTCAGAATTGCGCAGCATACGTGAATTGATGGTCAGCAAGTTTCGCTCAACGGCCGGATCAGCTGAGACACGTGCCCAAGCTGCCCTCGTCTTCGCTCAATCCATAGCAAAAATAGACGGCCCATACTTTCGCCAACACAGCAGGCTTATAAAAGCCATTGAAGATTTAAGTAAATTGCCTTTGCGTTATCTCGCTCACGAATATTTCAACGACGACTGGAATTTATTTAATCACCATGATGTTGCGGCTTCTATGTCCAGAGGCGGGCTTTCATTTGCAGCAAGCTGCGTGCCAGTTGAAAACTTTAGTTCGCTCTGCCTCACCGCTGAGGCCGCGACACTCCTGAGCAATCTGAGTGGTAGCGACTATCAGACTGCAAGAGACGTCTACCTTAACAAAAATTTCCGCTACGACATTTATACACGTCAACCATCCGTTTCTAGGCCGCCAGCAACGGCTGACCAACTCAACAATTTCTGGTTTATTGCCAATAGCGACAAAGCAAAAGTTGCTGATCCCAATACAATTTCAGCAGGGAAAATCTCTCACGACCCCCAACTTTGGGGCAGCATCCTCGAGAGCGCAAAGGGTCAGACAACATCTGGCGCAAGCCTTATTAGCAACTGCGCGTCATTACAAAAATTTCCCGAAACGATAGCCGCCATGGTGCATGGCAATGCACTACAACTGGCGTTACCGCCGCTGCAATGTGAAGCCCGGCGTATCGCAAGCACCAAACTTAATGAGGCTTTAATGCGCCGGCTGCTGCGCGCCGAAGATACGCCGTATTTATCATCACCCGTAACAGGCTTTGCGCATCCCGCCACCGACATTGACCGCCTCTTCATGCGCTCGATTCAACAAAACCACGAGCCCGCATCTTACACGTGGAATGCGTTACGCAGCATTGGGCGTGGCGTGACGCGGGGGGGCAAACTGATCGAAAATACAGACGATGTTTATCGTGAGCTCGGAACCCGCTTCGAGGTATTTAAAGAAAAGATGTTACCTCAAATGCGAGAGTTGGGATTTGTCTAGCCCACGTCATCGACGACAAATTGCTACTATCAAGTCCGCATCGTTGTATGTCATCAATTGTTGATATCGGCTTTAAACCATAGGGGATGCCGCGTGGATTGGTCGGATGGTTACGTCACCGATTTGGGCTATACGCATGGGTACTACAAAGAGCTCAACCCACTGCTCCAATCGTATTCGTTAGCGGCCGGTGGGCGTGAAGCCCCGGACATTAAGAAACCGTTCGTTAAAGTGGAGCTGGGCTGCGGATACGGGCTATCAGCCCTGATTGAAGCCGCGACATTTCCTCACGCACAAATTTTCGCGCTCGACTTTAATGCCAATCACATTACCTGGGCAAAACGGATCGCTAAAGAAGCACAGCTGGATAACGTTACTTTCTTTGATGCCAGCTTTGCAGACTTACAAAATCTTCCCATTCCGATGAGTGACTTTATCGGCCTTCATGGGGTTTGGTCCTGGATCAATCAGGACAATCGCGATGTCATAACTGACTTCTTGGCAGCGCGCCTCCAGAATGGTGGCGTTGCAATGATCAGCTACAACGCATTACCCGGCTGGTCAGAGTCACAAAGCTTGCGCGAAATTATGATGCGCAAATATCGTTCAACGGCAGGAACCACCGAAGCACGCATCAAAGATGCGCTCAGTTTTGCCGACGCCGTTTCAAAAATAGACGGGCCATTTTTCAATCTGCATCCCGGTTTACGTAAAACGCTTGAAGACTTGACCAAAAAGTCAGTCCGATACATGGCTCACGAATATTTCAATCACGATTGGCATCAATTCTATCACCATCAAGTAGCAAATAGTTTAGTGAGAGCGAAACTCTCCTTCGCGGCCACATGCAAGCCACTCGAGAATTTTGAACGATTTTGTTTTACTCCAGAATTCATTGCCCTTCTTAATCAAGTTGCACCAAGCGAGCGTGAAACTGTTAAAGACATCTATCTCAACCGCAATTTTCGATACGATTTATATGGGCGCGGCATTGAGAAAGGGCAAATTATCGCGACCATTGACCGTATTCGCGAAATGAATTTTGTGCTCATCGATGACAATATGAAACTTGATGCAGCAGCGGATAAAACCTTAATCAATAGCGTTAAGTTAAAGAATAGTTTGCTAGGCCCTCTTCTGGAGCGTCTGAAAGCAGGCCCAGCGACTGGCTCAGAACTGGCTGTACGTGATGGCGTTGAAGTGCTTCAAGCCGCCGGATTAGCAGAAGTGATCACGCTGCTTGTTGAAGCGAAAACAATTAGCGTTGGAATGCCAAACGACGGCATTGAGGCCCGCCGCAAAGCCACGCATCGGCTTAATACGGCATTAATTGAGAGATTTAACTTCGGCGAAGATGTTGCCTTCCTTGCGTCCCCCGTTTCGGGTTTTGGGCACAACCTAAATGATGTTGAACGCCTTTTCCTAAGCGCAATCTATTTAGGCAAGCCCCCAGCTGAGCACGCCTTAAAAATATTAGATCGTTTAGGCCGCCGCGTGATGCGCGGCAGCGCGCCTATTGAAAGCGAAGCAGACAGCTTGAAGGAACTCGACAACCGCCTTGAAACCTTCACCGTTACGATGGTGCCAAAATTAAAACGGCTGGGCTTCTTATAACTCCGTTTGCATGACGTACCGCGATGGGCGACCAGTCTATTAATCTTGATCAACGCTTGAAGACTGCCCAAGATTTCCATCGTGCAGGAAATCTTTCGGAGGCAGAAAATATATATGTTGAGTTACTCAGCCACGCTCCGAAATCAGTTGATACGCTGCGACTGCTAGGCGCGCTCTATCTTCAACAAGGCGCACCTTACAAAGCGATGCGACACCTTACGCGCGCGCTTGAAGTTGCCCCTCACCAGCATGAAGCGCGCCTTAATCTTGCTTACGCTTTGTTTCAAGCTCAGCATTACGACAGTGCGCTTCAAGAAATAGATACTGTTCTGACGCACTTACCAACGTCAGCGACGGCTTACAATCATCGCGGCCTCATCCTCGGCGGTTTAAACCGTCACGATGACGCGATTGCGGCATTCAATCAGGCGCTCCAACTTCAGCCTAATAATTTTGATGCACTGATTAATCGCGGGAACACATTGCAAAAGCAGGGCGCTCATGGACAAGCTCTAACATCGTATCAACAAGCCGTCACATCCGCACCAAGCAGCGCATTGGCCCACTTTAGCTTGGGCCGCGCACTAGCAGCCGATGGAAACCCCGAACGCGCACTTGTTCACTATGAGCAGGCTCTCATAGCACAGCCTCATTACGCTGAAGCCCGCTGGGCGAAAGGCGTCACAAAACTTATGCTCGGAGAGTATCTGGAAGGTTGGGCATTATATGAAGCGCGATGGCAGGCTACGAGCTTTGGTCATGCACCTCGCAACTTCCCGCAACCCCAGTGGGACGGTACCTCACTTAGCGGCAAAACAATCCTTGTGCATGCCGAGCAAGGGTTCGGCGATACAATTCAATTTTGCCGTTATGTGCCTTTGCTGACGGCTCAAGGGGCCAAAGTCATTTTACTGGCACAACCAGAATTGAAGTCTCTGCTCCAGGCCTCGTTGCCATGCGATGTATTTGCGCCAGGTGAGAAAATCTCAAAATTTGACACCCACTGCGCTCTACTCAGCTTACCGCATCTGATGCGTACAACGTTAGAGACGATTCCAAACGCGACGCCTTATCTTACGCCACCATCCGACAAAATCGCACGATGGAGTGCGTTGCTAGGGCAGAAACAAAGATTGCGCATAGGTCTAACGTGGTCTGGGCGACGCACACATATCGACGACCAACGTCGCAGTATCACCCTCGAAACATTGCGGCCAATCTTCGCATTGAATGCAGAGTTTCACGCATTACAAACTGAAATCAGCGATGCTGACCGTAAGACATTAGCACAGACACAAATTCGTAGGTTTGATTTAGAGAACCGCGACTTTGGCGATGCAGCGGCACACATTGCAGCCATGGATGTCGTTATCAGTGTGGATACATCCCTCGCGCATCTGGCCGGCGCACTCAATAAGCCAACCTGGATCATGCTGGCTTATAAGTCAGATTTTCGCTGGATGATGAGCCGAACGGATAGTCCGTGGTATCCGACGGCGCGACTGTTTCGTCAGTTACATAAGAACGACTGGGCTGATGTCATCGCCTGCGTCCGAACAGAATTGCAAAAACTACTCTAGCCTGCGTGCATCATACGGTCGCGTTCAGCAAACCACTCGGCCGCATAGCCGCAGTTTTTGTAGTTCTCGAAGTACGGCCCGCCTTCGGTATAATGCAAGAATGAAATCTCATTCGCAGGCAATACTGGATCATAATCGACCAAATGATTCCAACGACTTGGAATAGCACCGATCAAGTTATCATCGCCTAGCCATTTGAATTGATGGAGTTCCAAGCCGCTGGCCGTATTCGCGAACTCTTTGGTGAGTGCACGACACTTGGCATTGTTGAACAGAATAACACTCGACCAGTTTTTCTTCTCGTACTTGGTCTGCAGCTTACCCAGAAACTTTACGTCGTCCGTGGGGTTGTGTTCGTGCTTCACAACTTGGACGGCGTATTTATCGTCGCGCAGCTTCCATAAATTCGCGATGTCATCCAGCATCAACATGTCGCAATCGCAAAACAAGCTCCAACCTTCATAGTTGCTTAAGTACGGCACAATAAAGCGCGAGAACGAAAAGTCGGTCGATTGCTTGGCATCTTTCGGACGATCAAATACGGGCTTCAAATTCGAGAGCGCCAACGGCGTAATCTGCACAGGCTCAGAGGCTCGTGACAAAATGCTATGGGACAAGACGTGGTAGGACACGGCTTCGCGCGGATCGTAACCGATAAATACCCGGATCATCTCAAACCTCAGTCCTATAATCTCCGCCTGAAAACCGGCGGGCGCATCATATTTAAACTGCCATAACTTATTTCGCACACGCACTAAAGAGCCCTTAAGGTTTTGCAGCCTTGATATGCATCAATTGGCGCAACAGACAGACTGTGACGTCTTGACCCCGCGCCCGGACAAGGCTTACAAAATTGACAGACGTCGTGGGATTTGCTGACCGGCTTGCGGCCACGTTAAAACCGCTAAAATTGGTCGAGGGCATGGTGCCCCCGCCTTACCGGTCGGGGGCTTTTTTTATGCCTCCTTTAGATCGAAGGAATGTCGTTATGGCCACCGATTATGAACATCAAAAACAATGGCAGGCCGCCACCCAGTTGGTCCGCGGCGCAACAGAACGCAGCCAATTTTCCGAGACCAGCGAAGCGATCTTTATGAACTCGGGCTACGTGTATTCCACAGCCGAGGAAGCCGAGAATTCATTCAACGGCACGCTAGAGCGCTTTGTGTACTCACGCTTTCGCAATCCCACGGTTGCGATGTTTGAAAAGCGTTTGGCCCTGATTGAAGGCGCTGAAGAGTGCCGCGGCGTGGGCAGTGGCATGGCGGCCGTGTTTGCGGCACTGGCTTGTCAACTCAGCGCTGGTGATCGGCTGGTTGCCTCGCGGGCGCTATTCGGCTCGTGCCAATACATTTGCGCTGAATTGCTGCCGCGATTTGGCGTGAAAACCGAATTTGTCGACGGTCGCGACATCAACGCCTGGAAAAAAGCGTTGTCCACCAAAGCCAACGCCGTGTTTCTGGAAAGCCCATCGAACCCCGGCCTGGAAGTGATCGATCTGCCGGAAGTCTGCAAGCTGGCCCATGCCGCAGGCGCAACTGTGGTGGTTGATAACGTGTTCGCAACACCATTGCTACAAAAGCCCCTGAAGATGGGGGCTGACGTTGTGATATATTCAGCCACCAAACACATTGACGGCCAGGGCCGTTGTTTGGGTGGTGCGATTTTGGGCACCACACAATTCATCAACGACAAACTCACGCCGTTCTTGCGCCACACCGGACCGTCGCTCAGCCCTTTTAACGCTTGGATTTTGTTGAAGGGCCTGGAGACTTTGGAACTGCGCATGGAGCGTCACTGCGCGAACGCGTTGAAGGTGGCAACGTTCTTGTCAGAGCAAAAGGCGCTCTCGAAAGTTTTGTATCCAGCTTTGAAATCACACCCCCAGCATCAGCTGGCCATGAGCCAAATGAGCGCTGGCGGAAACGTGATCGCTTTTGAAGTGGCGGGTGGAAAAGAGGCGACTTTCAAGTTTCTCAACAAGTTGAAGATCATCGACATCTCCAACAACTTAGGCGATGCGAAAAGCTTGATTTGTCATCCTTCAACAACCACACATCAACGCTTGTCACCGGAAGATAAAGCTGTAGTTGGTATTACCGATGGCTTCATCCGACTATCTGTAGGGTTAGAGAGCGTCGATGACCTGATTGCCGATTTGCAACAAGCTTTGAAAGCTTGAGCAGGTTTCGTCGTAGTCTCTTGACGATAGCGCTTTCATTTGTCGGAATCAGATCCACGAATGAAAGCGCATCGATTTTGAGACTGCGCTAGGTTGTTGGCATGTACGAGAAGATCACCCACGATATCCGCATTAGTGTTCATCCGGTGTTTTTGGATGAACAGTCCGCCCCAGACCGCAACCATTTTGTTTGGGCCTACCGCGTCAACATCGAGAATACGGGTCACGAGACCGTTCAACTTATGAACCGTCACTGGCGCATCACAGACAAACTCGGCCGTCAGCACGAAGTCAAAGGTGCAGGTGTCGTTGGGGAACAACCTGTACTGAAACCGGGCGAGTCGTACGATTATACATCCGGCTGCCCCCTTGAGACTCCGTCGGGGATCATGGTGGGGTCATACGAAATGCGTACGCCCGACGGCGGCAGCTTTTGGGTCGAAATCCCGGCGTTTTCGCTCGATAGCCCGCACGATAAAGCCCGAATCAACTAAACCATTAACGAATTTGGCAGCGGTCACTGATCCGCAGCCCCAGAACCGCCGTAAAAAGATGTGAAATAAGATCAGGTCGATATACTGGCCACAAACGTCAGACGACCTAGATAGCATTCATTATCAGAAGCCTCGCACGCTAAGCTGGGCCGTCGAACCAACTTCCAAAACGAATGAGAGAGGGTACGCCCATGTCGAGCTTCTCAAAGACCATGCTACCGATGGCACTTCGCGATCACCGCGAAGCGCGCGCCACATCTGGCCGCCCCACGCGCACGCAAGCTGAAGAAGCTGTACGCACCCTTCTGCTATGGGCTGGTGATGATCCAAACCGTGAGGGTTTGATGGGCACACCAGACCGCGTCGTGCGCTCATACGAAGAATTCTTTCAAGGCTATCAACAAGACCCGGAAGCGATTTTGCGCACCACCTTTGAAGAAGTCGAAGGCTACGACGAAATGGTGCTGCTGAAAGACATTCCGTTTGAAAGCCATTGCGAGCACCACATGGTGCCGATCATCGGCAAAGCGCACGTTGCTTATCTGCCCAATAAGCGCGTTGTCGGCATTTCGAAGCTGGCCCGCGTTGTGGAAGCTTATGCGAAGCGCCTTCAAATTCAGGAAAAGATGACCGCGCAAGTTGCCAATGCCATCAACAATGTGCTGCACCCCAAGGGCGTTGCGGTTGTGGTGGAAGGCGAACACCAATGCATGACTACGCGCGGCGTTCACAAAAATGGCGTCAGCATGGTCACGTCCACAATGCTGGGCGCTTTCCGTGAAGATGCTTCAACACGCCGCGAGTTCTTAGCCTTTATCGGCAAGTCATAATCGCAAAAGCTTATTTAATAAAAAAACGCCGCAGACCCTGTCTGCGGCGTTTTTGTTTGGGCGTTTCATTCGAGCTTAACGAATATACTGCGCCATAGACTGCGGGAATTGCGACTTCAGTTCGCGATCTACAGCGTCAAAGCATCGGTTCACCAATTCAACCCAGGTCGCTTCTTTCTCAGATTGCTTGGTGCCTTCAATCAGCGTCTGTGAAGCCGTCGCCGAGCTTTCCGCCTTTGTGATGATGTTGCCGGCTGGATCAACGATGGCGATTTCCAAGCTCAAAGCCGCCTCGTACTTCAGTGATTCTTCTTTTTTAAACCAGCCGCCAATTCCTTTGGTGATGGGCAGAATCGTTTCAGTGATCCGCCCTTCGCGCATCGTCACGCGCAGAGTGTTGACACTATTCCCATTGATTTGGAAACGCTGATTGGCCCAGGTCTTTAAGGCCGTATCGAAACCGAACAACGACAAGTGCCCCACTTGTGGGTAGACCTTCGGTGTCGCATCACGGTTTTCAATTGCCAGTGTCGTCGCATCGACACGATATAACGTAGTTTCTGCAAACCGCAGTTCAGGCGGATTCACTTTGCTATCGGCAGCACTCGCTGTCGTACCGAAAGCCACAGATGCACTGAGAACCACGCCAAGAGCGGCAAAGAAAAAAGATTTCATGAGTATGTCGTCCTTTTCAGACTTGCTCACTTATTCAAGCTTTATCGCGCAACGCCAGCTTATCGATTTCCGCTTCATTGAACACGTAATCGGTGCGGCAGAATTCGCATGTCATGCGGATCACACCGTCTTCAGCTAAGGCCTTCACTTCTTCCACTGGAAATGAGGCCAAAATACGTTCGCTGCGTTCTCGCGAACAGCGGCAACCAAATAGAATTGGCCGCGCCTTCGTAGGGTTAACGCCAATCGTTGCGAACAAACGATGTAACAAAACTTCGGCTGGCAACGTTACGTCTAGTATTTCTTTTTTTGTCACACTGCCCATCAAAATGACGGCGGTGCGCCACGCATCTTCAGCCTCTTCGTCATTCAAAACAGGGCGTCCGCCGATATCTGGCATACGCTGAATCACAATGGCGGCTGCGCGCCACTCTTTATGATCTTTGTCAGGCGGCGCGACCGCCGCCATCATCGCTGATGCAATCTGTTCTGATTGGCGGAAATAGTTGTGAACTGATTCAGCGATATTCTTACCGCTCAGCTCAACGATCCCTTGGTAGCGCTCGGTATCAGGCCCCTGGTCAACCGTGAACGCCAGATGGCCAGTACCCAAGAGATGCGGCGCCAGATGTTCGGGCCGCCCACGCGCCATCGCTGTTTTGAGTTTGTCATCATCGAACTTCGCGCATCCACGTAAGTGGCCGTCCGAGGTGATGTCGGCCACCAGTGTATGCACTGGGCCATTACCCTGCGCCTGTAAGGTAAAAACGCCATCGTACTTAATGCCCGCAGCCAAAGCGACAGCCGAGACCAATGACTCGCAGAGCAATTCAGAGACCACGTCCGGGTCTTTGTGGCGCTCGACAATTTCTGTGACAGATGAGGCCAACCGCACCAAGCGGCCACGGAACGCTCCGCCCGCGAGGACGAAGGTTTGGCAAACATCAAAACTGACGGCAGGCACTTGGACAGTCGCACTCACGACATGCACCACACCAGAATACCCTTCTGGGCATGAAGGCGGTTTTCAGCCTCGTCCCACACCGCAGAACGCGGACCATCGATGACAGACTCTGTCACTTCTTCGCCGCGATGCGCTGGCAAGCAATGCAGGAAAATGGCACTCGGTTTCGCAGCCGCCATAATAGCATCGTTCACTTGGAACGGTTGCAACAGGTGGTGGCGATTCCCTTCATCATCACCCATCGACACCCAAGTGTCGGTCGTAATGCAATCCGAACCTTTAGCCGCCGCCAGCGGGTCTGTGGTCTCGATTATCTTGGCGCCTTTCGCGCGGGCTGAGGCAAGCACATCAGAATTCACACGCAGCGACTCAGGACATGCCAAACGCAGTTCGAAGCCGAACAAAGCCGCCGCATGAACCCAACTGACAGCAACGTTGTTGCCATCGCCACACCACGTCACGACAGCATTGCTGATCGGGCCAACGCGCTCTTCATACGTCATAATGTCAGCCATGATCTGGCACGGATGCGAGTCATCCGTCAGACCATTGATCACCGGCACCGTGGCGTACGCAGCCAACTCTTTCAGTTTCGCCGACGCATGCGTGCGCAGCATGATCGCATCGACATAGCGCGACAAAACGCGCGCGGTATCCGCAATTGTTTCACCACGCCCAAGCTGCGTTTCCTGTGGCGATAGCAACAACGCATTGCCGCCCAGTTGCGTCATGCCGACTTGGAACGACACGCGTGTGCGGGTCGATGGCTTTTCGAAAACCAACGCAATCGACTTGCCGATCAGCGGCGGGTTTTTCAACCCGCCAGCCTTTTGTTCCTTTTTCATCTTCACGGAGAGATCGAGAATTTGGCGCAGCGTCGCTGCATCCAACTTATCAAGATCGAGAAAATGTTTCGGTGCTTTGTTCTGACCAGACATATCTATGCCGCCAATTCACGCGCTGCTTTATCAATGATGGCTACGCCCGCATCGATTTCAGCATCAGAAATAACCAACGGCGGCAGAATGCGCACGACGTTGTCGCCACCTGCAACCGTCAACAAGCCGTGATCAAGGAATTTAGCAATGATTTGGGCATTGGGAATTTCGCCCTTCAAACCCAGCATCAAGCCCATGCCGCGCAGTTCCGAAAAGACTTTCGGATACTTGGCAACAACGGCCTTCAGTTTCGCCTGCAACTTGTCTCCCGTGGCTTTCACGGTGTCCAAGAAGCCAGGCTCTAACATCACGTCCATCACTGCATTCGCTGCCGCCATGGCCAATGGATTGCCTCCAAACGTCGAACCGTGGGTGCCCGCCACCATGAACTTCGCCGCATTTTCGGTCGCCAAGCATGCGCCCACCGGGAAACCACCGCCTAAGCCTTTTGCAACGGCACAGATGTCCGGCGTAATGCCGTACCATTCATGCGCCAGCAATTTGCCTGTACGGCCAATGCCGGTTTGCACCTCGTCCAAGATCAACAGCAAGCCGAACTCATCAGCCACGGCGCGCAAGCCTTTCATGTAGTCTTGGCTTGCAGGCACGATGCCGCCTTCACCCTGAATGGGCTCAGCGATAATCGCAGCGGTTTGCGGACCAATAGCGGCGCGCAGTTCGTTCATGTTGCCGAAGGGCACTTGATCGAAGCCATCGACTTTGGGCGCAAAGCCATCCAGGTGCTTTTCCTGACCGCCCGCCGAAATGGTGGCGAGCGTGCGGCCATGGAACGCACCACGCAATGTAATCACGCGGTACTTATCTTTTGCACCTTGGGCTTGGTGATAGCGGCGCGCTGTTTTAATCGCGCACTCCATCGCTTCCGCACCTGAATTGCAGAAGAACATGGTGTCAGCAAACGTGGCTTCGACCAAACGTGCCGCCAGCTTTTCTTGGCCCGACACGCGGTAGAGGTTCGAGGTATGCCACAGCTTTTCAACTTGAGCTTTCAACGCGCCCACGAGATGCGGATGGGCATGGCCCAAAGCTGTTACAGCAATGCCTGCGCCGAAATCGAGGAATCGTCGTCCATCCGCGGCGTACAGCCACGCCCCTTCGCCCCGATCAAAAACGATATCGGTTCTGGCATAGGTTGGCATAACAGCAGCGATCGACATTTCTCTTTCCTTCTCCGACGCTCTTACAAAAAATCCTGTGGGTTGGTGACAAACAGGGCCGCGAATTTATTTCGAAATATGGCCCGAAAAATTGGCCTAAAAAAAATTCGGGCGGTTCGTGAAAACCGCCCTTTGTGCCGCTATTGATTACGCGGGCCGCCCGTCTTGTCAACGGGTGGTCCTGTGAATTGGTATGGCGCAGCAGTCCGGGGCCTAAGCTTTGAGCTTATAGCCTCGTCGGATCATGATGTAGGTGACCGCGAACAGTACCAAGTTCAGCACGGTCATGACGACAACACCCAGCACAGGCTGGCTGGGCTCTTGGCCTAAGAAGCCATGGCGGAAGCCATCGATGTTGTAGAAGAACGGATTGTAGTGGGCGATGAATTGGCCCCACTCGGGCAAGCGATCAACGGTGTAGAATGTGCCCGACAAGAACGTCATCGGCGTCACAACAAAGTTTGTCACCGCAGCCATGTGATCGAATTTCTCAGCCCAGATTGCACCAATCACACCCAACGACGACATGAACAGCGCACCAGCAACCCCATGGAAGATGATCAGCCATACATTGTAAAAATGAATATTGGCGAAAAATGCCATGGCGCCTAAGCATGCGATGCCGACGATAACGCCGCGCGTGGCGCCACCCGCAATCCAAGCGACTGTGATTTCACCAGCGCTTAAGGGCGGCATCAAGACGTCAACAATATTGCCTTGCACTTTCGAGACCAGTATCGATGACGATGTATTGGCGAACGCGTTTTGCACCATGGTCATGATGACCAAGCCGGGGACCAGAAAATCGGCAAACGGATAACCCGCAACGCTGACACCCTGACGGCCAAACGCGAACACCATGACCAGCAGGAACATCAAGCTGGTGATGACAGGTGCCGCAACGGTTTGGACAATAATTTTCCAGAAGCGACGTACTTCCTTTAAGTACAACTCCCAGAGGCCCAGCCAATTGACAGCACCCATGGTCCGCGGTGGTGGCACGGTGAAGGCAGCTTTGGCGCTGGAAACTTGAGCGTCGTGCATGGCAAATAGGTGGTCTTCAAAAATACGAGGTTTGCGGTTTAGGCCTGCGGGCCCGCCCTGGCAAGAGCAGATGTGACAGAGCAGGACTTAAAAAAGAGCAAGGCTAAGGGGAGAGCGGGCCAGGATCGCAAAGCTGGCAAACTCCCCGCCAAACTGCCGACCAAGCGGCGTTTAAATAACATTGCGCTGTTCTACCTAAAGCGATTCTCATCCAGCGTTGAGAACTTGCGCCAAGTCTTGCGGCGGCGCGTGCTGAAGATGACGACCGAACAGCCCGAATTGCGCACGCAAGCGTACCTGGACATCGACGAAATTGTGACAACCTTTGTCAGCAAGGGCGCCATTAACGATGAACAGTACGCAGCGGCCCGCGTGCGATTTGATCAGGTGATGAAAAAGCCCAAAGCCAAGACAGCGGCCAAGCTGCGCGCCAAGGGCGTGGCTACCGCCACAATTAAGCACGCCCTTGAAACTGAAAGCCATGCCGACGCGGACTTTGAGGCTGGGTTGGCAATTGCACGTCGTCGTCGCATCGGACCTTACCGCCGAGATGAGCGCACACGTGAGAGCGATCAAAAAGACTTAGCAACGTTAGCGCGGGGCGGGCTCGATTTCAAAACGGCCAAGCGCGTGCTGGAATGGAGCGAGGAAGACTAAATGCGGTAATGCAGCGCTTCGTTCTCGGCGTTGATCCTGATCCACAACACCACGGCATTGAGGATTGAGAAGAACACTGCAATCGGCCACGCGCCGATCACCAGTGGCAGCACGGCGATCTCCAACGCCACGACAACATAATTGGGATGCCGCAAATATTTGTAAGGCCCGCGCTTAATCAGCGGCGCATGCGGCACAGAGATAATCCGCGTGGTCCAGTAGCGACCCAGCGATAACATAACCCACACCCGCCCGGCTTGCAGCGCGATGTAAACACCAAGCCACGCCGCATCGACTGTGGATTGATACACCGGCACCCATGCAAACAACGCCAGCAGCCACGTCACGTGGGTCATGACAATGAGGGGATAGTGACCAGGGGCAACTTCGTGTGCGCCTTCGGCAAGTAGGCGCTTTGTGTTGCGCTGTGCGATCACAAGCTCGATGAGGCGTTGCGCAACGACAAGCCCGAGGACGATGAAGGCCAGTCTCATAACAATGTCACCACATTGAAGGCTGCCGAGAAGCCAGGCCCTAGCGCAGACATGAGGTGTCGGCCTTTTACTTTCGCACGTAGCGTTTCTTCCAGCACGGCCAATACTGTTACCGCCGACATGTTGCCATAGGCCGACAACACTTTGCGCGCAGCGCTCAGATGGCCGTGTGGCAAGTCATAAACGTCTTCCAAAGCTGTGATCACTTTCTCGCCACCGGGATGGACAATAAATCCAACGAGGTCGGCAGGTGTAAGGTCCACGCGCTTTAAAAACGCATCACTGACAGCGCGCATTTCATTGCGGATCAGTGATGGAATGTGCCGCGAGAACACAACACCCAAGCCGTTGTCTTCCACGCGCCAACCCATCACATCACGCGACTTGGGCCAGGTATGTTCACCCCACGCATCCACTGTCGCAAAGCCAGTTGAGTGGTTGTCGGCTTTTATCAGCACAGCTGCAGCGCCATCACCAAAAATCGTTGTGCCAATAATGTTGGCTTTGCTGTCATCAGATTTGCGGAACGTAAGACCGCAAAGTTCTGTGCACAAAAACAAGACCCACTGCCCTGGCATTGATTGCGCAACCGCTGCCGCACGGGCCAAGCCAATCACACCACCGGCACAGCCTAAACCAAAGATCGGCGTGCGCTGTGTTGTTGGCTTCAATCTCAACGGCCCTTGCAATAACGAGTCTAAGCTTGGTGTGGAGATACCCGTCGACGATACCGTTACTGTGGCCGCAACATCAGCAGCGACAACGCCCGCCGTTTGCAAAACGCGTGTCGCAGCATCCGTGAAAAGTTTTAAGGCGTGTTCTTCAAACAGCTCCATGCGCTCGGGCCAGCCGTGCTCGGCGGCATACCAGTCCAGCGGTACGCAGGAATAACGGGTGTGCACACCTGCATTTCCATATGTCTGCGCCATGCGGTGCATTAATTCAGGCTTGTGGCCAAAAACCTCGGCGGCTTTGGCCATAACCTCGACCTGCCGCAACTGATGAGGCGGATATGCCGTCGCGATGCCGTGGAGGGAAACGATCATGCCTGCCATATTACGCTGATAACGCGACAGGCGCTTGCTATGTTTCGAGCTGCTTATGCAGATTTAATGTATTTTGCCACAGCGTCCGCCCAGGCTTCGGGTTGCTCATCGACAATGTCGTGCGTGCCACCGGTCAACTCGACGTAGTCCATATCGGGCCGGAGTTGGCGGGCACGTTGCGCTAAGTGGTAAATATCATCAGTCGTATTAGTGAGAATAAGCGTAGGCACCTTCAGCGCCATGAAGTGCCCCTTCATGTCGTATTCATAAGCGGCCTTGTGCCCGTACCAGAAGTTTTCGCCTGACCATAAGGTCTGCATGAAGTTCTTCTGCATGGCATCAAGGCGCGTCCACCCCACCGTGACATTGACGCGACCTTGAAAGCGTTTTGAGAGATGACTACCATCGCGCTCCAGCGCAATCGGGCCAGGCTTCGGTAAACGCTCGGCACGCTCTTCGTCAGTGAAGATCGGCGGGCCATTAAGGATGAGCTTTGTGACGCGGGTAGGTTCGCGTACGGCAAAGGCGGTCACGTTGGCCGCGCCGGTGTGATGCCCCAAAAAGCTTGCCGCCTTCCAATGGAAGTGATCGAGCACAGGCGCGAACATTTGCGAGTAATCAATCACCGACGGACGATGGGCTGGCAAATCGGAATTGCCATATCCTGGCGTATCGACAGCAACCACCTTTACGCCACGCTTGGCTAACGGCTCCAGGCCCGCAATGAATTGCATGGATGAGCTGGGCGACTGATGCGACAGGATCAGCGGCACGCCCTCGCCTGCCGTGCGATAGTGCAATTGTCCGAACGGCCCATCGACGTACCCGCGGCGGATGCTCATGATGCGCCTACGATAAAGTCAGCAACAATCTTCGACCATGCAGCTGCTTCGTCGAAGACAACGTGATACGTGCCGCCCTCCATCTGCGCGTACTTGAAATCGGGGCGCAGCTTCTTGAGGCGATCAAACGCCACATGCAACGAATCGCCTGTGTTCGAGATGATCAACGTCGGCGCTTTGATTTTCGCAATGTCGGGCGCGCTGTCGTAGCTAAACGCCGCGTGGTGCCCGTACCATTCCAGCGGCCCTGCCCAGTAAAACAAAATCGTCGACCAGTTGATGGCTTCCAAGCTTGCGGTGGGCGACATGCGCACGCCGTTTTGAAAACGCTTCTGCAAATGGCTGCCGTCGGTCTGCGGTGTCTGATCAAAGTGGGGTCGTGCCAAACGCTCGGCGCGTTCTTCCGGCGTGTAGAGGGGCACGCCATGAAATGCGAGTTTCTCGACGCGCTCTGGGTAACGCACGGCGAATGCAACACCTGTCGAAACGCCCGTGTGATGTGCGGCGATACTGGCTTTCTGAAACCCCAGTTGATCAAACACACGCAGCAGCACCTCAGCGTATTGTTCAATCGTCGGCGGAGACTTGAAGCCATCCGACATGCCGTAGCCGGGTGTGTCGATGGCAATGGCGCGAATACCGCGGCTTGCCAAAGGCTCCATCACGTTTTTGAATTGCTTCGATGACCACGGCGTTTGATGCAGCAACACGAGTGGCGCACCACTTCCATGTTCGCAGTAGTGAACTTGTCCAACTTGTGTATCGACGTAACCTTTGCGCATCTCGCTCGACCCTCTACCCCAGTGTGACAAATTTGCCCCTGAAAATGCAGGGCAAATGCAGGGCCGTTAAGCGGAAAAGCGGGGATCGCGTGGAGAAAGTGTGGCGCACTCAAAGGCCGAACATGGTCCGCGTGAAATCTAAAATCCGGTGCCCGGCGGAAGCGGGAAATCGACGGATTGATCGCCCAGGTTTTCAACCTCGCTGGCAAATTTGATCTTCAGCACCGGTTGTAAGGCTGCAATCACATGCTTGGCCTGCGCGGGCTGTGCGAGCGGGGCCCAAGCCAAATACACTTCGCCGTTCGGGCGATACGACATAATCTCGGGCGTCAGCACAGCGTTGGTAATGGCCGACCCCAAGTTCTGCACCAGCGCGACCTTCAGCCATTGAGGCCGCACACCCAAGTGCCAGATGGCCAGAAGGCCCGGCATGCCGTTCAAAAACACTGGGCTGAAATTCGCAAGTAGTGGATAGGGCTGCCCCACCGGTTGCCAGGGCGCAGGCGCAGCGTCACCCGTCAGCCGCTTCACCAAAGATGAAAGGCGTGCGCCGAAGGCCATGATTAAGGCAGATGTTCCGGTCGCGCTTCGCGCAGGATGATCTGGCGGTACAAAAGCAGATTCACACCCAGCACGATCAGGCCAGAGAACACGACATCTGAGAAGAAGTGCCCGCCTTGCGCAATGCGCACCCAGCCAACGACCACACCAAACACCAAACCAACCGCAACGCCCAAGCCCCGCCACTTCGGGGGCAGCATGAAACCAAACGCCGTGACCCAAAATGCAATGGCTGCATGACCTGAGACGAATGAGCAATTCCGCTCGCATTCATGGGCGACAAACAGCGGCGGCGTGTAATGGGCACTGCCGCCAAATTCCAGAATATCTTTGGGGCGTGCGCGGCCCCAGTTGGGCTTTAGCAGCGCTTCCACAATCAGCCCTGGCCCGACCAGCAACGACGTAATGAGGTACGTGGCGCGGTGCGTAGTCATGCCCCAGAACCACTGCTCGTACCAAATGCCCGCAACCCACAAGACAACGCAGAACACGAACACGCCCAAAATAATTTCGGGCATGGCATCGCGTGCAAATTCCAAAAACCCGCCGCGATCCCAAGAGAAGCCAACGCCCGTTTGGTAATATTGCGCGCTGACCCAAATATCGAAGCTCGGGAAAAACAGGAAGAACAGCACAATCAACAAAAGCCAGCGGCTGGGCTGGGCTTTCAATTCGTGCCACACGCGATCAATAAACGGCATCATACCCGTAACAATCTCATAAGACGGCTTGAGCTCGATTGTACCCGCGAAAGCCTGCCCGCCGAAAGGCCATAACGAGGCAGAGAAT
Source organism: Rhodospirillaceae bacterium (assembly GCA_965229355.1). Taxonomy (GTDB): domain Bacteria; phylum Pseudomonadota; class Alphaproteobacteria; order Rhodospirillales; family Rhodospirillaceae. The sequence goes on from OZ245869.1 coordinate 630,079, forward strand.
CAACCATCTTCGCGATAAAAGAGATACCCCATCCCAAGGCAAAGGGCGGTTAACGCAGGCGCCCACGCGGCGATCAGAATTGGCAGCGTGGAATTCAACCCCAGCGCATAAGTGAACTGATTGTAGAAATAAAGCAGGAACCCCGCCCCCACGCCCGCCGCACCCCGAACGGTCCACTCGGCCATGCGCGATTGCGTGGTCAGAAAAAACGAGGCGGCGAGCAAGACCATCGCGCATAACAACGCAGGTGTTGCGATCAGCGAATGAAAATGCAGCCGATGCGGGCGTGCCGAAAAGCCCGCCGCGCGCGAGGTTTCGATAAAATCCGGCAAGTCCCAAAATGACATCGTTTCGGGGGCCGCAAAACTGTCTTGAATTTGATTGAGCGTGATCGCGGTTTTTTGCTCGTACTCAGCTTTCTTGATCGTTTCTTCGCCCGGATACATCTCGATTGTATTCTTCAGGTGAAACGCCCCGTCGCGCAGCACGCCACTTTGCGCTTCAACACGGCGAATGAATTCGCTTTTCGGACCAGAGACCAAAATCGTAATCCCGCCCAGATCCAGCCCGACATCGTTTTTGCGCACATCAACGGCATGCACAATCATCACTTCAGTGCCTGCATTTTCGCGCAGCCAAAACCCGCTGTCGCCAATATCAAGTGCTGTCATGTCGTTGCGCATCAGCCCATCTTTTAGGCGCTCGTAACTGGCATAAAACCCAGCCGCGATAGGGTTGAAGATGGTGAGGCTGATAATGCCAATCACGCCCGCGCTGACCAGCGTCGGCGCCAGCATTTGCCACACCGACACGCCAACGGCGCGGATAATGACAAGCTCATGATTTCGCGTGAGGCGAAACAACACGAACATCACCGCAATCATCACCGCAAACGGCAACGTTTCCTGAATGGTCTGCGGAGCTTTTAACAACGCCAAGCCAAACAATGTCAGCAGCCCGGCATCATTGGAATTCACGGTACGGCGCAAAAGCTCAATGGTGTCGAACAGCAAAATCAACGCCAAGAACACCGACAGTACGCCTGCCAGTGTAATCAGGAACTGTTTACCGAGGTAGACCGACAGGGCTGAGGCGTAACGATTCACGAGGTTGCAGTGCTGTTGAGAGGCGAGAGAATATCGACACTATAATGTGCGACAGTATACATATGCCTTTACAACAGATGTGTGTGTAAAAGACGGCGACCATGGTCAAACTGACAAAAATTTATACCCGAGGCGGCGATAAGGGCGAAACATCGCTGGGCGATGGCGCGCGTGTTAAAAAGCACAGCGTTCGTGTCAGCGCCTATGGCGCCGTGGATGAAACCAACGCCGTTATCGGTGTCGTTCTCTTAAACGTTGCAGACCTGCCCGAGGAGATCCGCAAGGCGCTGTCGGCTATTCAAAACGACTTGTTCGATTTAGGGGCAGACCTGTGCACACCTCACAACGAAACCGAAAAGCCCGGAAGCGCTTTGCGGATTGTTCAGGCCCAGGTTGATCGGCTGGAACGCGAGATTGACGCCTTCAATGCGGAACTGGCCCCTTTAAACTCGTTCATACTGCCGGGCGGCCACCCGGCGGCGGCTCACCTTCATGGCGCCCGCACGGTCGCCCGTCGGGCGGAACGCGACATAACCCTTCTGGCAGACTCGGAGACCGTGAACCCCCTCGCCATCGTCTACATCAACCGGTTGTCCGATCACCTGTTCGTCTTGGCGCGATACGTTAATAAAGTGTCGGGGGCCGGTGACGTTTTATGGGTCCCAGGGCAAAACCGATAATCGGCCCTTTAGGCGCTGCCACGCAATGAGGCACCAGATATAGCCCTGCCCAAATAATGAACTGTCGCGAAGTCTTGTTGCGCCGCAATATCAATCCGTTTGACACCCCTATGACAACGGACTAACTCTACCGCCCACCTGCTGAAAAGACCGCATAACTGCGGCACTCAGCGGGATTTTTTGGGGCTCCCAAGCACCTCGTACCATGAGCGGAAATGTGCCGATGAAGGTTCTCGTCGCTGTTAAACGTGTCGTCGACTACAACGTGAAAGTTCGCGTGAAAGCGGATAACACCGGGGTCGAACTGGCCAACGTCAAAATGTCCATGAACCCGTTCGACGAAATTGCCGTCGAAGAAGCGGTTCGCCTGAAGGAAGCCGGCAAGGCGACAGAAATTATCGCCGTCAGCATGGGCCCGGCCGCCGCTCAAGAAACCATTCGTACGGCGCTGGCCATGGGTGCTGATCGCGGCATTCTGGTTCAATCAGATGCCGAGTTGCAGCCGTTGGCCGTGGCCAAGCTGCTGAAAGCCATTGTCGATAAGGAAAGCCCGAACCTCGTGATCGTTGGCAAACAAGCCATTGATGACGATAGCAACCAAACCGGCCAGATGCTGGCCGCACTGTTGGGTTGGGCCCAAGGCACGTTTGCCTCGAAGGTTGGCGTGGACGGCGACAAAGTTGCTGTGACCCGCGAAGTCGACGGCGGCCTGGAAACAGTGTCATTGAAACTGCCAGCCATCGTCACCACTGACCTGCGTTTGAACGAGCCGCGCTATGCGTCGCTGCCGAACATCATGAAGGCAAAGAAAAAGCCGATTGAAACGGTCGCCCCGGATGCGCTGGGCGTTGATATCGCGCCTCGACTTGTCACATTGAAAGTCGAAGAACCGGTGAAGCGTAAGGGCGGCGTTAAAGTTGCCGATATCGCATCGCTTATCGATAAACTTCGCAACGAAGCGAAGGTGCTCTAATCATGACCAATCTCGTTATTGCAGAACACAACAACTCTGAAATCCGCCCAGCCACGCTGTGCGCGATTACCGCTGCCAAGCAAATCGGTGGCGACATTCATGTGCTCGTCATCGGCAAAGGCTGCGCCGCGGCTGGTGCCGCTGCCGCCAAGATTGCTGGCGTCAGCAAAGTGAAAGTGGCCGATGGTGATGCTTATGCGCATCAACTGGCTGAACCGACCGCAGCGTTGATCGTCAGTTTAGCGGCTGAATACACGCACATCCTGGCCCCTGCGACCACCAACGGCAAAAACGTGCTGCCGCGCGTTGCTGCTCTGTTGGACCTAGCCCAAGTGTCGGATATCTCGGCCGTTGTCTCGGCTGATACGTTCGTGCGTCCGATCTATGCCGGTAACGCTTTGGCGACCGTGCAATCGAAAGACGCCAAGAAGATCATCACCGTTCGCACCTCAACGTTCGACAAAGCCCCCGCTGATGGCGGTTCGGCTGCTGTTGAAAACGTGAACGCTGCGGCTGACCCAGGTGTGTCGAGCTTCGTCGGCCAAGAGCTGTCGAAATCGGAACGCCCTGAACTGACCTCGGCGCGCATCGTCGTTTCTGGCGGTCGTGGCATGGGCTCGGGCGAAAACTTCAAGATCATTGAAGCCCTGGCCGACAAGCTGGGTGCTGGCGTTGGCGCATCGCGCGCTGCCGTTGACGCAGGCTTCGTGCCGAACGACTACCAAGTCGGTCAAACCGGCAAGATCGTTGCCCCTGAGCTTTATATCGCTGTCGGTATTTCGGGTGCCATTCAGCACTTGGCCGGCATGAAGGACTCAAAGGTGATCGTCGCCATCAACAAAGATTCGGAAGCGCCGATCTTCCAAGTGGCCGACTACGGCGTTGTGGGTGACCTGTTCACCCTGGTGCCAGAATTCACCAACAGCATTTAATAAAAAGACGCGGCAAAGAGCGCAAAGGACCCGACCATGAACGACACCGCAGGCCGTGCGGCGGCGAATGCCGCTGGCAAGCAATCGAAACCAGCGATCACGATTAAAAGTGTCGCTGTGATCGGTGCGGGCCAAATGGGTTCGGGGATCGCGCACGTCAGCGCCATTGCTGGCTATGACGTGTTGATGGTCGACATTAGCGATGAGCAATTGAAAAAAGCCTTGGCGGGGATTGATAAAAATATGACCCGCCAGGTCAGCAAAGGCGCGCTGAGTGAAGCCGATAAAGTTGCGGCTTTGGCTCGCATTAAAACCGCGAATGCGATTAATGCCGTTAAAGATTCCGATCTGGTCATTGAGGCCGCGACAGAAAACGAAGAGACCAAGAAAAAAATCTTCAAAGACATTTGCGCGGAACTGAAGTCCGAAGCAATTTTGTGCTCGAACACATCTTCGATCTCGATCACACGTTTGGCTGCAGTCACCAACCGCCCGGAACGTTTCATGGGCCTGCACTTCATGAACCCGGTGCCGGTGATGAAGCTGGTGGAATTGATCCGCGGCATCGCGACGGAAGAAAACACCTACAGTGCCGTGCGCGAGTTCGCGGTGCGCGTGGGCAAGCAAACTGTATCGTCGGAAGATTTCCCGGCCTTCATCGTTAACCGCATCCTGATCCCGATGATCAATGAAGCCGTTTACACGCTGTATGAAGGCGTGGGTTCGGTGAAAGCCATCGATACCGCCATGAAGCTGGGTGCGAACCACCCGATGGGCCCCTTAGAACTGGCCGACTTCATTGGCTTGGATACCTGCTTGGCGATCATGAGCGTGCTGTATGACGGCTTGGCCGACAGCAAATACCGCCCATGCCCATTGTTGGTGAAGTACGTGGAAGCCGGTTGGCTGGGCCGCAAGGCTGGCCGTGGGTTCTACGATTACTCAGGCCCCGAGCCGGTCCCGACGCGCTAAAAAAAGGCGCGCTAAAAAAGGCGCGCTAAAAAATTCACGTTCAGACGCCCGTCATGTCTGAAAAGAAAGCCGCTCGATCACAAGTCGAGCGGCTTTTTTTAATGCCCCATCACGCGTCCTTGGGGGGCAGGCCTTGCTTGATTGCTTTGCGGCACCGTGCAAACTGACAGCATGAATTTAGACCCACGCTTTCAATCAGACGACCGGGCCAATTTTTCGCAAGCGGACCCGCTGGGGTTTAAAATACCGGCGTGGTTTCCGCTGCGCGGGATTGCCGTGCTATTGGTGATCACTGCGGTCCTGTGTGCAGGCTTTATGTTGTGGTGGGATGCGGACATTGCCCGCACGCTGGCACAACACCGCGATGAAAAATGGGTCAGTTTCTTCCGCACCATCACAGTGCTGGGCAGCAGCGCCATATGGTACGCGGCCACGGTGTTCTGCTTTGGTTTATCGTTGTGGATCGCCAAGAACAGCCCGCAAGCGACAGTGAATTGGGAATGGCGCCGCCATGCACGTTCTATTTTGTTTGTCTTTTCGACGATGCTGGTTTCAGGCTCGCTAATTAATGCGCTGAAGATTTTGTTCGGACGGCATCGCCCACCAGAATTTCTGAGTAACGGCGTCTATGGGTTCGACTTTTTAGGCCTGGATGTTCAAAGCGCGAGCTTTCCATCTGGCCACACGCAATCCATCACTGCCGTCATGGTGGCGCTTGGTTTCTTGTGGCCGCGCGGGCGCGTTTTGTTCTGGTGCTTAGCCGCCCTGGTGGCGTCTAGCCGCGTGATCATTACGATGCATTATGCAGCAGATATTATTGCCGGTGCAGCTGTCGCCATTGCGGTCGGATGGGCGTTGAAGCGCTATTTCGAACGCAATGGCATTCCGCTTGCTTGGAATAGACCTTAACCACCCGCGAGTTTGGCCAGCACGGCTTTGACGTCATTGCGCGTCCAATCAATCGTGCCTTCCAGGCGTCCGACTTCCTGACCCGACTGGTCCAGAATAATGGTGGTGGGCAGGCCGCGAATTTGCGCATCGCGGGCGAAACGAGATTTCGGCTCGGTGTAATACGCCACATCTTTCCAACCGTTCTTTTCGATGAACGGCACCGTTATTTTGGCGTCACGGTCTTGCGAAATGGCGATGACTTTTAACTTATCGGCCATCTGGCTTTGCAAGGCATTCAGGGTTGGCATTTCCTTCACGCACGGGGCGCACCAAGTGGCCCAGAAGTTCACCACCACGACTTTGCCTTTAAATGACGCGAGTGTGACATCGGCCCCGGCGGAGTCTTGAAACACGGTGGCCAGAGGCCCTGGGGTGGGGGTGGCATGCCATTCAACCGCGTTTTCTTCCTCAGGCGGCGGGCTTGCAGGGGCTTCAACCGGGACTTTTTTAATCTCGGGTGCGGCAGCACTGGTTACATCATCAGGTTTGCTTGCCAGCAGCGTAATGGCGGTGATAAGCACCGCGGCAAGAACGACCGCGAGGGCGATTAAGCGGGATTGGCTCATAATTTCTCCTGGTCTCAAACCGACTTGAATTTGGCGACTTCTTTAAGCACGCGAAGGTAGCACATGACGAGCAAGATGTGGGGCGGACGTTTCTCGGAAGGCCCTGCGGCTATTATGGCCGAAATCAACATCTCCCTGCCTTTCGACCGGCGTATGGCAACCCAAGACGTGCGCGGATCAATTGCACATGCTGAGATGTTGGTCGCCCAAAAGATCATTTCAAGTGACGACGGCAAATCCATCATCGAAGGCTTGAAGAAAGTTGAAGCCGAGTTAGCGGCTGGCACTTTCCCATTCAAGGATCAGTTAGAAGACATCCACATGAACGTGGAAGACCGCCTGAAAGATATCATCGGCGCGGCAGCGGGCCGTTTGCACACGGCGCGGTCCAGAAATGACCAAGTGGCCACTGACTTCCGCCTGTGGACGCGCGATGCCATCGACAAGTTGGACGGTGAGCTGAAGAAGCTGCAAAGCGTGCTGATCGACAAAGCTGAAGAGCATGCGGCCACTATCATGCCGGGCTTCACACATTTACAGGTCGGCCAGCCGGTGACGTTTGGTCATCACCTGCTCGCGTACGTGGAAATGTTTGGCCGCGACCGTGGCCGCTTTGCCGATGGCCGCAAACGTTTGAACGAATGCCCACTGGGCGCAGGGGCCTTGGGTGGCACGTCGTTCCCGATCAATCGTGAATTGACGGCTTCTAAATTGGGCTTTGATCGCCCCATGGGGAATTCCATGGACGCCGTGTCGGACCGTGACTTCGCGCTAGAATTCATGAGCGCGGCCAGCATTCTTTCGGTGCACATGTCGCGCATTGCCGAAGAACTGGTGATCTGGTTCAGCCCGCAATTTGGCTTCATCAAATTCTCGGATGCATTCACGACCGGTTCGTCGATGATGCCGCAAAAGCGCAACCCAGACGCCGCCGAGTTGGTCCGCGCAAAAGCGGGCCGCGTGGTCGGTGCATTGGTGGGCTTGCTGACGGTGATGAAGGGCCTGCCCCTTACCTACTCCAAAGACATGCAGGAAGATAAAGAAGCGCTGTTCGGTGTGGTTGATACGCTGGAGCTTTGCGTGGCCGCGACAACCGGCATGATTGCAGACATTCAGCCTGTTGCCGCACGCATGAAAGAAAGCGCGCGCAGCGGCTATTCAACCGCCACCGACTTGGCCGATTGGGTCACACAAAAACTCAACGTGCCATTCCGTGACTCGCACCACATCACCGGTCGCGCCGTGAAGCTGGCCGAAGGCAAAGGCGTTGAATTGCGCGAACTGACGTTGGCCGAGCTACAGTCAATCGAGCCGCGCATCACGCAAGAATGCCTGGATATTCTGACGGTTGATGCTGCTGCCGCCAGCCGCGTAAGCTATGGCGGCACCGCCCCTGAGAACGTGCGCAAGCAGGCGAAAGCCGCGCGCGAACGTTTCTTGGGCTAAACAATTTTAGGAGCGCGCTGATATGAAGAAAATCATCGTCACGGCACTGACGCTTGTGATTGCCGCCAGCGCGCTTACGGCTTGCGGTAAGCGCGGCAGCTTAACGCCGCCCGACGGCAGCACGTATCCGCAGCAATATCCGAAGCAGTAAGTTTACATGCATCATTTCAGCTATAAGAAGGGCGTTCTCCACGCCGAAGACGTTTCATTAGCGTTGATCGCCAGTAAAGTTGGCACGCCGTTTTATTGCTATTCTACGGCCACCCTCACCCGTCACTTCGATGTGTTCCGCGGTGCGTTCGGTCAAGCTGATGCCACCGTGCATTTTGCCGTGAAAGCGAACAGCAACTTGGCTGTATTGCGCACGCTTGCTAATCGTGGCGCTGGGTTTGATGTAGTGTCCGGCGGTGAATTGAAGCTGGCGCTGCAAGCTGGTGCCGATGCGTCAAAGATTGTGTTCTCGGGCGTTGGCAAAACCAAAGACGAACTGCGCTACGCGATTGATATTGGCATCGGCCAGATCAACATCGAGTCCGAAAGCGAGATGCACACACTCAGTGCCATCGCTGCTGCGGCGGGGAAGACCGTGCGCGTGGCGTTGCGCGTGAACCCGGATGTCGATGCGGGCACACACGCCAAAATCACCACCGGCAAAAAAGAAAACAAGTTCGGTATCGAGTGGACCATGGTCCCGGACCTATACCGCAAAGCCAAAGCACTGCCCGGTTTGAAGGCCTCCGCCATCGCTGTGCACATCGGCTCGCAGATCACGGACCTGACACCGTTTGAGAACGCCTTCTTGCGTGTACGCGAAATGGTGCATGGCTTGCGCGAAGAAGGCATCGAGATCGACCATATCGATTTGGGTGGCGGTTTAGGTGTGCCTTATGATTTTTCAGCAGAAGCCCCACCGCTGCCTTCGGCTTACGGCGCGATGGTTACGCGCGTGTTCGGCAACATGGGCTGCAAACTCTCGTTCGAACCCGGCCGCGTGATTGTCGCGAACGCTGGGATTTTAGTGTCGACCGTGTCGGTGATGAAAACCGGTACCACCAAGAAGTTCGCCATCGTTGACGCCGGAATGAACGATCTGGTGCGCCCAGCGATGTACGATGCTCACCACGATATCATTCCGGTGATTGAGCCCGCCAAAGGTGGCGCTGAATTTGCTTATGACGTTGTGGGCCCGGTCTGCGAAAGCTCGGACAAATTTGCGACCGACGCCAAGCTGCCCGCATTAGCTGAAGGCGACCTGATCGCCTTCCTGACCGCAGGGGCATACGGCGCGGTCATGTCTTCGGTCTACAACACGCGGCCTTTAATCCCGGAAGTCCTGGTGGATGGTGCCAATTGGGCTGTGGTCCGCCGCCGCCCAACCTACGACGAAATGCTGGCTCTGGAACAGCTCCCAGGCTGGTTGAAGTAACCACCTAACAGAACAGTCATGCCTGGATGCGGACACAAAGCTGTGCAATCCGTTGCACTGGCTTGGCCCGCACCCGTACACTTGTCCGCATGACGATTCCGCCACCGCAACCTGTGACACCGATTCTCCGCCTGCGCCTTGCCGTGGCGTGGGCCGCCTTGGCGTGGGAACGCCTGTGGGCGCGGTTGTGGTTGACCATCTCTGTCGCCGGTTTCGTGCTAGCCGTCGTGTTGATGGACCTCTTGCCCGCCCTGCCCGGCTGGTTGCACATCATCGCTTTGTTGGCGACCATTGGCGGCCTTGGCTTTATGGCCAAGCGCGCGCTCGTCGGTTTTGAAATTCCATCATGGGACGCAGCCCAGTCGCGCCTTGAGCAAACCACCAGCCATCGCCCGCTGACGACAATCCAAGATACGGCACCGCAAGACCTCACGCCGTTCCAAGCGATGTTGTGGCGCACCCATCAAGACCGCGCGCGGGCAAACTTGCAAAACTTGCGCTCGTTCTGGCCAGCGCCCGGTGTCGCACGTATCGACACCCATGCCATCCGTGCGGGCGCTATCATCGCGTTGTTTGTCGCTGTGATGGGAAGCTGGGGCGATATGGGATCGCGCTTTGTGCGGGCCGCTTGGCCCACGTTCGACGACACCACCTCAGGGCCGAGCGTGAAAGTGTGGCTGACGCCGCCGTCTTATACCGGCCGCTCGCCGATTTTTGTGGAATGGCCAACGCAAAACAAAGACCAGCCAAAAACATTAGAAGTCGCCGAAGGCAGCAAGATGCTGGTGGTCGTCACCGGTACGCCGCGCGAAACCACCGCGAAAGTTGATGAGGCGTCGTTCAAGCTTGAGAAGTTGGCTGACAAAAGCCAGCGTTTGGAACAAGAGATGCCGCGCAGCGACAAGCTGCAAATTACACAGCGCGGGCGCACGCTGGGCGAATGGAATATCGACACCATCCCCGACATGCCGCCGAGCATCAATTTCGTGCGTGAAGCGCGCGAAGCCGGGCGTTGGCGTTTACGCCTGGATTATCACGCAACCGATGACTACGGCATTGAGTCGGTGAAAGCGCACATAGTAAAGCCCGAGCCTAATCCCGACCCCAGCAAACCCGAGGAATCGATTGATTTCGATCTCACGCTGCCGCCCTTCAACCCGAAGGATGCAACACAAGCGAGCTTACATGATCTGACAGCACATCCTTGGGCGGGTCAGCCGGTTTTGGTGCAATTAATTGTCACCGACCAAGCCGGGCAAAGTGCACCGACAAACTTCCAAGAAGTTGTGTTGCCTGAACGCGTATTTCAACATCCGATCGCGAAAGATTTAATCGCCATCCGTCGCGCGCTTTTGCTGGCCGAAGACCCGAAAGCAATTGTGGTTCCGGCGTTCAACAAAATTAACGACATTCTGAAACAGCCCCAAACCTTTGGCGGCGACACCAAAGTGTATTTGCAGTTAGCCACCTTGAAATATCGCCTAGCCTACGATGAAGCCGCACCCACCGATGGATCAATGCCGCCGATTTTGTGGGCCGCAGCAGTCCGCATTGAAGATGGCAATTTGGCTGTCGCCGAGCAACGTCTGGAAGAAGCCGAACGCGCGCTGAAGGAAGCGATGGAACGCGGCGCACCCCAGGAAGAAATTTCACGCCTGATTGATGAACTTCAAAAAGCAGTGGCGCAGTACACCAAAGAGCTGGCGCAAAATATGCCGAAGGACCAGCAAGCCCTGCTGAATCCTGGCAAAGACACCAAGACCATGGGCCCGGAAGATCTAATGCGCATGATGCAGCAAATGCGTCAGATGAACCAAATGGGCGCCAAAGATGCGGCGCGCGAAATGATGGCTGACTTACAAAACATGCTGCAGGCTTTGAAGTCACTGTCGAGCGGCAAAAACGACAGCCCGGATGTGAAAGCCGCGCAAGACATTATGCGCGATCTGAAATCGCTGACGGCCGAACAATCCAAACTGCTGGACGACACCTTCAAGCAAGCCCGCGACAATCAACTGAAGCAACAACAAGGCGCGCAAAAACAAAGCGGCCAACAGTCGCAACCCAACCAAAACCAAGAGCGCACCGCTGAACAGCAAGAGAAGCTGCGCCAGCAACTTGGTGACTTGATGGCCCGTATGGCGGAAGCAACTGGCCAAGTGCCCAAAAGCATGGGCGACGCTGAACGCAACATGCGCCAAGCTCGCGACGCCCTGAAAGCTGGCGCAATCAAACCAGCTTCAGATGCGCAAGCCGAAGCATTGGCCAAGCTGCAAGACAGCATGGGCGAAGCCAACGAAGAACTGATGCAAGCGTTGGAAGAAAAAGGGATGTCGGGCAGCATCTCAATGCCAGGCGATGGCCAAACGGGAAACGACCCCTTGGGCCAACGCAATGGGCCGAATGACGAAACCCAAGTCGAAGTGCCCACAGCACCGGACACCAACAGCATGGCTGAACGCGTGCGTGAAATTTTAGAAGAAATTCGCAACCGCGCGTCAGACCGCACCCGCCCCACCGGCGAGCAAGATTACCTGCGCCGGTTGATGAAGCAGTTCTAAGACAGTTTCAGATTATTTCGGGCTCTTCAGCGCTCTTTATTTCTTGGGCTCTTCAGCCCCGGCCCAAGCGATGCGGTAATCTTTCGAGCGGTTCAGTTGTGGCAACTCTAGGCGCAATTCCACTTCGACCGTTTCGTTCGGATTGAGCAACGTGGCTGAAGGTTGAGTTTCAGGTGATTCCTGAATCACTTCTTTCTTCTCGTTCAGCAGCTGAATCTTCATCGCGGGTACAGGCTTCACAACCTTGTCGATATTCGAGACAAAGCCACGCAGCACGAACGTTTCAACGCCGCTGATCCGTTGCACGCGTTTGCTAGATTCAGCCCACCGCAAGCCATCGCCCGGGCGGGCTTCGGCAACGCCGGTTTTTTCGTAGAATGATTTCATCCACGGCAGCATGTCTTCGACAACGCCGCGCCCGAACCACAGCAGTGCGCCTAAGCTCAGCACCGCAATCGTTGTCACCGTGGCCGTCAGATATGCCGGATTAACCGGTTTGGATTTTTTGCGCTCGCCGCGTTTGAAGTTGCCGCGCACGCCAGAGCGGATATCACTACCGAAATCTCCCTCAGCCTCTTCAGCCGCACCCGGCGCGGTGCCACCAAAGTCGGGGCGATCCGCATCGGGGTCGACGAGATCAGGGTCTGCGTCGGTCTTGCCTTGGAAGAGGTCATCAGCTTCGTCGCCTTCAGCACCACCCGCAGCGCCACCTTCTTCGCCTGCCTTTTTCTTCGCTTCAGCTTGTTTCAGTTCAGCCTCGGTCTTGGCCTTGCTATCGCCAGCCTTCAGTTCGGCTTCAGCCTTCGCCGCACCAGGTCCACCCGCAGCGCCCATGACTGCAGCATCATCACTATTTTTGTGAGGCTCTTGGCTGTCATTATGGGCAGCCCCAGGGCCGCCTGCGGCACCGGCTTGGCCTGGGCCGCCCGCAGCACCTGCTTCTTTCATGGATTGGCCAGCTTGGCCCGGCGCACCTTCAGCCCCTTTGACAGACTGACCTGGCTGACCAGGACCACCAGCCGCACCCATTTGCGATTGTCCTGGCGCCCCCGGACCACCTGGGGCCCCCGCCATTGACTGTCCGGGCGCACCAGGCCCGCCAGCGGCATTATCAAGCATCGATTGACCAGCCTGACCGGGGCCGCCTTGCTGGCCCATCATGGTCTGACCCGGTTGCCCGCCCGGAATAGCTTGGTTTTGATTCCACGAGACTGATGCATCGCCAACGGCACCAGCACCGGCTTGCCCGCGCATCGATTGACCGCCGAGAGCTACAGCCTGAGGGCCACCTTGCCCGCCCGGCCCCATCATCGATTGATTCGGACCACCTGGACCACCCGGAACGGCTTGGTTCTGATTCCACGAGACTGAAACATCACCGACAGCACCAGCGCCTGCTTGGCCCATCATGGACTTGGCTTGCGCACCCGGGCCGCCTTGCATGCCGCCCATCATAGACTGGCCTGCCATCCCCGGACCACCCGGAATGGCTTGGTTCTGGTTCCACGAGACTGAGGCATCGCCAACGGCCCCAGCACCCGCTTGACCACGCATGGAGTTACCAGCCATCGCAGCGGCCTGTGGCCCACCTTGCTGACCTTGCTGATACATCATACCCGGCGGTGGCTGCATCCCTGGGCGTTGCTGCCCTGGCATACCTTGCTGGCCCATCATGGGCTGCCCTGGCATTTGCGGCATGCCTGGAACGGCACGGCCGCCTTGATTCCACGACACCGCGACATCGCCGACGGCCCCAGCACCCGCCTGACCGCGCATAGATTGGCCCGCCATGGCCGCGGCTTGCGCACCTTGGGGCCCGTTACGCATGGATTGGGCTAATTGAGCAGCTTGAGGGCCACCTTGGGCGCCCTGATACATTGGTTGACCGGGCATCCCCGGCATCATGCCTGGTGGCATTCCTGGGGGCATTCCTGGTGCACCGCCAATAGCGCCTGGGCCCATTTGTTGCGGCATCATCCCAGGCGGCATGCCTGGCGCAGCGCCCATAGCACCGGGCTGACCGGGCATTTGCATACCGGGGGGCATACCTGGCATCCCTCCTGGCGCACCTGGAGGCATTCCCATCATTCCGGGTGGCATGCCACCGGGGACGCCTGGCGGCATACCAGGCCCTTGTTGCATCATCGAACGGCCCGTTTGCGGACCGCCGGGCATTTGATTACCGCGTTGACCTTGGAACCAGGACTGCCCAGTCATTGGAGCGGCTTGAACTTGGGCTCCACCACCCGGGCCGGCCATCATTGATTGAGCACTGCCGGGCATCGGCGCGCCTGCCATAGGCGGCACGCCGCCACGGGGACCTTGCGCCATCGGCGCGGCTTGTACGCCAGGAATACCCGCTTGCGGGCCAACCGGGCCGCCCTGAGCACCTGCTTGAGGGCCCACTTGAGGACCAGAGGGCGCTTTTTGCTGCACAACGCCGGACATGACGGCCTTGGCACGCTCGGCGTACTCTTGGCCCATAATATCGGCAATATCGAGCGTCTCGACCTGCGCTGTCTGATACCAAGAATGGCCGCAACTCGCGCATTTCAGCGAGCGACCCTTCTTACCCAGCAACTCAGTCGGAATCTCGAAATGAGCCGTACAATTAGGACAAGTTATCCGCATCTTGCTTCCTGTGACACGACGGCATGCTTTTTATAGTGCCTGTTCTCGTGTTAAGGGGAGCCACTCCACCCACATAACGCCAGTTTGGAGTGAACTGGAAAATCTTCAAGCAATCGTTAATGAACGTTGAACCAGTTGCCTGGCAATAGAAATCAGTGGCCTTGTTTCGGACAAAAACCAAAGACATCGACGCAGACCCCATTCATCTTGAGGGGGCATCATTCCGCTATGGCAATAGCCCCGATATTTTATCGGATCTGTCGCTGACCTTACCAGCGGGGTCATTTCACTTTCTCACGGGGGCCTCGGGTGCCGGCAAAACCTCGCTCCTGAGCCTGTTGTACCTCACAAATCTGCCAACCGGCGGCCATGTCCGCCTTTTTGGGCAGGATGTGGTGAAGGCATCGCGCAATGCGCGGGCTGAGATCCGCCGTAACTTAGGCGTGGTATTCCAAGATTTCCGCCTGCTCGACCATCTCTCTGCCTTTGATAACGTCGCGCTGCCCTTGCGCGTGGCTGGCGTAGCCGAAGATACCGTGCGCGAGAATGTCTCAGAACTTCTGCGCTGGGTCGGCTTAGACGGACTATTCGACGCCCCGCCGGAAGTGTTATCGGGCGGACAAAAGCAGCGTGTAGCGATTGCGCGCGCAGTCGTCGGTCGTCCCAAACTTATTTTGGCCGACGAACCAACGGGGAACGTAGACGACGCCATTGCCGAGCGCTTGATGCAGTTGTTCGTGGAACTGCACAAACTGGGGGCTTGCGTCATTGTGGCCACTCACAACGAACGCCTGGTGGAACGCTTTGGCTTCCCACGCCTGCACATCGAGCGCGGCCAGGTGAGCGTGTTGCCTGCCAAGTCACGCGAAGGAGCAGCATAACGATGCGCTCCGCCTTACCATCGCCGCGTCAATCCTCCATGGGCAACTTCATCGCCGGTATTGTGGCGGTGCTTGTTTTTATTTCCGGGATCGCACTGACAGCCGCAGGCTCCATTGCATCGCTGTTGGACAATTGGAACACCAGCGTAACAGGCACGCTGACTGTGCAAATTCCAGGCGAGCCTGCCAGTGCCGATAAGGCCGCTGCTGCTGTTTTGAATGCGACATTGAAAGTGGATGGCGTAAAGCGCGCGTCGATTGTTCCGCGCGCTCAGGCACAAGAGCTTCTGAAGCCATGGCTAGGTGACACAAAGCTGATTGCCGATCTGCCGTTGCCAGCCCTGTTAGATATCGAACTGACGGCACCATCCACGCAATCCATAGAACGCGTGACTTCG
Organism: Rhodospirillaceae bacterium; assembly: GCA_965229355.1. Taxonomy (GTDB): domain Bacteria; phylum Pseudomonadota; class Alphaproteobacteria; order Rhodospirillales; family Rhodospirillaceae. The sequence continues at coordinate 645,602 of OZ245869.1, forward strand.
GTCGTAAAAGAAGCCGCACCGAATGCTTTGATTGATGATCACCGCATTTGGCTGAACCGTATTGCCGAATTTGCGACCGCACTCAGTTATATCGCCTTCGCGCTGATCGGGTTATCGCTTGCGGCCCTGACACTGACTGTGGTCTTTGCAACACGCGCGAGCTTAACCGAATACACCCAAGTGATCGAAGTCCTTCACTTGGTTGGTGCACGCGATAGTTACGTGGCCTCGCAATTTTCATGGCGTGCTGTCCGCCAAACCTTATGGGGGGGCCTGATCGGCCTGATTGTTTTTGCGCCTGCATTGCTGGGCTTATCATGGTTCGCCAAACGCATTGATCCCGGCATTTTGCCCCCCTTAACGCTGCCGCTATTTTACTGGGCCGGATTAGGTGCTTTACCGGTGGCCGCCGCTGTTATTGCTTACGCCGCTGCACGCGGCACAGTGGGCCACGCTTTACGCGAAATGGTCTAAGTCAACGTTCTCTTCATCTTGCATGAACCACATTTCGTGTAATCTAGGGCCATGATCCGGTTTCTGAAAATTGTCGCCATAACAGTCCTGACAGTTTTGGCGGTGTGGGCCACAGGATGGGTGTGGTTTGCCTCCACGCTGCCATCTGCCGTGACTGACACGACGACGAAAACCGACGCCATTGTTGTGCTGACAGGAGGCAGTGGCCGGGTTGAAGAAGGCTTGCTGTTGCTGCGCAACGATATGGCATCGCGCTTATTTATTTCGGGCGCTGGGGCCAAAGTCAGCGTCAGCGAATTGGTCCCGGACGATGTGGAAGACACATCGGATATTGAAAATAATATTACGCTGGGCCGCCAAGCGACTGACACGCCTGGCAATGCGATGGAAACATCTGCCTGGGTGGCCCAGGAAAATGTGAAGTCGTTACGCCTGGTGACAGCGGCCTTTCACATGCCGCGCAGCTTGCTCGAGTTGCACGCCGCTATGCCTGACGTGGTGATTATTTCGCATCCTGTATTCTCTGATCGCATTAAAACTGATTGGTGGCGTTGGCCTGGCACGGCCAAGCTGATCGCGCGTGAATACACCAAATTCCTTTTAACGTGGCTGCGCATCAAGATGGATGCTGCCGTCGCAAATATTTGAGTCTCGCCTCATGATTATGCTGCGGTCGTGGATCTATGAGATTGTGTATCTGGTTTGGATCACGATTGTTTCGGTCGGGGGCTTACCATTACTAGTCACGCCCCAATCTGCGTTGGGCGTGGTGCGGTTTTGGGCCCGCACCAACACGTGGCTCGCGCGGGTCATCTGCGGCATTACATTTCGCGTTGAAGGCCGTGAAAACATCCCCGATGGTCCCTGCATCATCGCCGCCCAGCATCAGTCATCTTTTGAAACCTATGCGTTGTTCTATGAAATTGATCGTCCCGTTTTTGTTCTCAAAAGGGAATTGACGTGGGTTCCGATTATCGGCTGGTACATTCTAGCGACTGGACTAGTGCCGATTGATCGCGGCGCGGGGGCTTCGGCCATGCGCCGCATGTTACGCGCAGCCACGGCTGCCGTTAAGAACGGGAAGCAAATGATCATATTCCCCGAGGGCACACGCATTCCACCCGGTGAACATGGCCCCTACAGACCGGGCTTTATTGCCCTTTACAACATCTGCAATGTGCCACTGATCCCCATGGCACTAAATAGCGGCTACACGTGGGGCAAGACGCGCGTGCGCAAAAATCCAGGCGAAATTGTCTTTAAGTTTCTACCGGCGTTGCCAACAGGCTTGAGCAAGCAAGAAGTTTTAGACACGCTGCGCGAACGTCTCGAAACCGCCGCAGCCACTTTGCCACGCGAGAGTGCATCTTAGTTCAGGAGGTGAGCTGATGTCTGACATCCACTCCAAAACCATTATGCAGCGCGAGCGTATGCGCTTGGGCCAAGTGCGAAAATCATTCGCAGCGGGATTAGACCAACAGTCTAAAACCAACGATGTGCCTTTTGAATTTTTTGCAACATGCGTGGACTACATCAAAGCGTCCATGGATCGACTTCACGATCAGGACCAACGCATTCACGACATTCTAAAGCCGCATATTGCCGCCAACGATGCCGAAGGTCATACGATCTTGGCGAACCTCGATACACGCCTGACCAGTAGCCGCGCGGCCTTGGCAAAGCTGCTCAGCGCGCGTGATGTGTATCGTGCCAAGGGTGCGTCTGGTTGGGCTGATTTCAAAGCCACCATCGATATGTTCATGGATGTCTATTTCAATGTGTTGCTGAAGGGTCAGCACTCAACCATTGAAATGCAGAAAAAGATTTTTACCGAACACACCTGGAACGATGTGGCTGGCGTTACGCAAGAATCACAGAAAGTCGAAGCCACGCAATTTGCCATGGTACAACGATACGCGCCCGCAGGTGCTGACCCATCCAGTTTTAAGGCTGGGCCACCCGTTGTTTAGTTAGTCTTTATAACCTGGGTCTGTGCGATCAAGCCGGCGGATCAAACCAGCCCAGGCAATTGCATTATTTTTACTGACGGGGCCTTTCGGCTTTGCTTGTTGGCGCACTTTCTCGCGCACCGCGTCACTTGGGAATTGAATCTCAGCGCTTTGGGCTGCGATTTGAATTTGGCAGGCGCGTTGTAAGCTGTAGGCGCGCACGAACGCATCCCCCACGGTTCCGCCTGTTGTCAGCAAGCCGTGGTTTCGCAAAATCATGTAGTTCTTTTGGGCAAGATTTGCGTTCAAGCGCACACGCTCTTCCGTATCCAACGCAATGCCTTCGTAGTCGTGATAGGCGACATCTGATGCAAGCATCAGCGCGCCTTGTTGAATGGGTAACAAGCCATCCTTCTGGCATGATACGGCAACACTCTCGATGGTGTGCAGGTGAATGACGCAATTCGCATCATGACGCGCTTCATGCACAGCACCGTGGATCACGAAGCCACCCGGATTAATGCCAAGACCCGTTTGATCTAACAGCACGGTTCCGTCTGCCGCCACTTTCACCAGCGATGAGGCCGTGACTTCATCAAACAACAATCCCATCGGATTGAGCAGATATTGATCGGGGGCATCGGGTACGCGCGCAGACATATGCGTGAAAATCAGATCATCCCAGCCATATTGAAAGGCCAAACGATAGCAAGCTGCGAGATCTTCGCGCATGCGCCACTCTTCGGCAGATACACGGTTGCGCACAGATGCCTCAGTCACATGAGCAACTTTACGAGGAACAGAAGCAACTGACATGGCGTGATCCTTTGCGGCGACGCAGGTGCAACGACAGCACATGCGAGAAATATGAAATTATTATGTCGGCCCTAGCGGCATGCGGCAATCCTATGCTGCAATACCGTCTGACGCGTTCACCTTTTAACGAATTGTCCCTATGGCCAAGGCCCTTGCATCAACAGCTTCCAACGTGCGGTCAGTTCAGTCACCCACGCGCGCGCCGCGCAAACCCACAGCGAAGCAACCACACGCACTAACCGCTGACATGAGCATTGATGAAGCCATGGCGAAGATTTTTGCCGAGGCGCAAGCGAGTTGGCTGGAGAAAGTCGGCCTTTCAAGCATTGGCAACCCCGAGGGAGTCCATAAGCTTCGTGTCGGGTTGCGACGCTTGCGGTCCGCGCTCTCACTTTTGAAAGATTACATTCCCAGCACACAGCGAGATGAGATTGAGCAGAGCTTGAAATGGTTGATTGATGCGTTTGCGCCGGTGCGCGATCTGGATGTTTTCATGAACGAGTTGTTAGCACCACTTCAGCACAGCACCAAAAAGATTAAGCACCTTGATCTTCTAGCACAAACCGCATCGCAAGCACGCAGTGTTGCGCAACAGCAAGCCCATGCTGCGCTTGTCTCAACACGTCACCGTCGCCTAGTGCAGCGCATCGCCACCTGGATTTCTGTCCACGAATGGCGCAATGGCAGGATTTCGAAGAAAACTTTAAGTGCACCGGCTGGTGATGTGGCCCTAAAGCTTCTGAATCAGAGTTTGCGCAAAATACGTAAGCAAGGCCGATACATCGAGGACCTGCCATCCGATGATCTCCATGAACTGCGCATCAGCATTAAAAAAGCACGCTATGGCATCAGCTTTTTTAAAGCGGTTTTGCCCAAGCGCGCGCGGAAGCTGGGAAAGATTTTTGCGAGACTTCAGGAAACGCTTGGCAAGCTAAATGATTCTGCGGTCGCAGAGGAAATCGTAACGCGCCTTGCCAAAACAGCCGCAACGGCAGAAGACCGTAAGAAAATCGCCAAAGCTGGCAAGCAACTGATCGCCTATCATAAGAAAACCGCGGCGGATGTCAGACCCGACATCGCACCGCGGTGGAAAGCACTTAAGAAATTTGGAACGCTTTAGGCTTTAAAACGCAAGTCGCACGCCCGCAGTCACAGCATGTGTTTGGGTGCGGCCATCAAACTCAAACGATGGAATGGCAGAGCCACGACCGTCCATGGCGTAACGGCCCGAACGCGTATAAGTGTACCCTACATCAAGCTTTGTGGACGGGCTGATGTCATACGCCACCCCCGCCGTCAGACGATAAGCAAACTCGGTATCGTGGTCATCGACGATATCAAAATCGCTGCTGCTGCCGTTGTTCAAGCGCGCTGTCGTTTCAACATCAAGGCCGGTGCGCAGGAACCCCAAACCACCGCCAACGTAAGGGCGCACGTTATTGCCAAGGTCGAGATCATAGTAGGCCATCGCGAAACCCGACCACGAATTTAAGCTACCATCAACCGATGGGCCAAGGCAGGGCTGTGCTGCAACTGTGCCACAGGGAACCGCAATGATATTGGTTTCAGCATAGCGCCCGTCAACATTGGCATGGAGATAGTCAACGGCGAGTTCGGTACGGAAGCCATTGCCAAAGCGGTAGCCATACGCCCCCCCCAACTGCCAGCCCGTCTTCGGATCAAGATTTAATTGGGCATTTGAACTTGTCGAAGAATTGATATTTCCCGGAAACACGGCGCCGCCCCGTAAGCTGCCATAGAAACCTTCATCGGTTTGCGCTTGCGCACTTGTCGCTGCGGCAACGGCAGCACCAAATGCGACAGCAGCAAGTGCCGTCGCTTTCAGGCGTGAAGCGAACAAAGATGTGGGATGAGTCATGACGTAAAGCCTTTCACTGTTATGCATATCGGCGCGCATTTGTTTTTTGTTTGCGCACGCGACGCCTTTTAACGAGTGAAATGTGGCCTCTCTATGATCACCACTTTGCAAAAAAGTGCATACCGGGATCGCGATTTTGAATCGCACGGGGCCGTTGTTTTGCCGTATTTGCCCGCATGAAATAATGCGTGACTAATTTATCGCGGTCGCAAATTCTCTATGCGCGATGATCAGCAGCAATGCCCTCAAGAATAGGGCATTCAGGTCTGTCATCACCCGCGCAACACGAAACAAAGTGCGAGAGCGTGACTTTCATGCGTTGCAGATCTGCAATTTTCGCATCGACATCGTGCAAATGTCTTAGAGCAATTGCCTTCACATCTGCGGCATGACGATCCTTATCGTCATACAGCGACATTAATTCTGTGCACTGCTGCACCGTAAATCCCAGTTCGCGCGCGTGTTTAATGAACTTGAGCTTATGAACATCCGAATCGGAATAATCGCGATAGCCATTCGCCGCACGTGCTGCGGGTTTCAGCAAATGCGATTCTTCGTAATACCGGATGGTCTTTGGTGGCAAACCCGACAAACGCGCTGCATCACCAATATTCATGACACTACACTTGCAATGTAAACACACATCCTGTGCGCTGCAGGATGTTCTTTTTATCTAAATCATCGCCATGCGCTTCGTTGTTTTGCTTGGCATCGAGGTTGCGGTTGGTTTCGTTGCGCAAGACCACGATCACATGCGTGTCAGGTTCCATAGCAAACGGAAACTCGTGCCAAGTACCGATGTGCATACAAAAACCGTCATCGCCCGAGAACTGAAACGCTTCCAGGTTATCGAGATCGGGCAGTTCGCCCTCCGGTGTCGGCGCACCAAATACAGCGATGTAAGGCTTGCCACCTAAGGGGATGAACGCTTGGGTGTGTTTAAAGTGGCGCTCGAGATACTCGATTTCCAATGCGCGCGGCTGCACAATCGCTAAGCTTAGGCAGGTATCGTCATCGGATTTGAATTGAACGGGTTTCGAGGTCGCAACCTTGCCATGATAGAAATTGCTAGCCCCGGGCTTAATATCGGACCCCGGCCCAATGATTTTACCGTATGGGGCAACAGCCTCAGGTGTGGCTGGCTTTACTTTGATATAGCGGCGCTTCACTTGCGCTGTTGAACCACCATCCATGACCCACTCCTATCGCAAACCTGAAAAAATGAGCTCTCAACATAGTCTGGTCGGCGAATGCGGCAATATCTGTTTGTGTTCGCATTTCGAGCCCCGACCATGGATCTGCTGGGTATGACTTTCAGGACCAACTACAACGGGTTATCGTTTAGGGTTGCCTTCTTCTGAGGGCGAAAAACAGAGAGACATTATGGCCATTCAAATTACCCGCCACTTCGCAACCGTTAAAGGCGAGCGCCAAGTTCATTACCGGCGCGCAGGCACCGGCCCGGCCGTCATTCTGTTGCACCAATCCCCCACATCTTCGCGGGAATACATTCCGCTGATTCAAGAAATCGCAGCGTTAGGCTTCACGGTGTTTTCACCTGACACCCCCGGCAACGGGTTGTCTGATCCATTTCCGGGTGATGAGTGGAAACCTATGGAAGGGTTTGCCGACGGCGTTGTGAATTTGATGGATGAGTTGGGCATTCAAAAAGCGCCCGTGTATGGCTTTCATACCGGCGGCGTGTGTGCGCTGGCTTTAGGTCTACGTCACCCAGATCGTTTCACGGTCGCCATTATGAATGGCTACATTCAAATGGATAAAGCCGAGGTTGATGAAATCCTCGAGCACTATTTACCCGAAGTGAAACCCGATTGGAGTGGTTCTCACCTGACATGGACGTGGGCGCGCTTCCGTGAGCAGTTATTGTTTTTCCCCTGGTACCGAAAAGATTTAGCGCGGCGCATGAATTACGACGTACCGCCCCCAGCGCACATTCATATGTCGGTGATGGACTTCTTGAAGTGCCAAGACTATCGGCGCGCCTATCGCCCGGCCTTCCTGTTTGACACCGCAAGTGCAGTCAAAAACATGAAGGGCAACATGGTGATCACCACGTCAAAGACCGACGTGCTGGATAAGTATCACCACATGCTGACGAACGTGCCCGCCAACGTGAAGCTGCTCAATCCGGCGAACCCGGTTGAGTCAAAAGAGCAATTCATCAAAGTGATTTCGGATAATCCTTCGCCTGAGCAGGCACCTGCGCAAGCTGCCACCAAATCGATGCCAGGGAAAATCTGGCAGGAATATTTCCAAGTCGATGGGGGCTCAATCTACGCGCGTCGCAACACCGACGGAACAGGCCGCCCCATTGTGTTCATTCATGCCAGCGCTGGCTCCAGCCGGAGCATGGATAAATTCATGACGCCGTTCATCGGCAAACGCCCGGTCATTGCATTCGACCTGCCGGGCAATGGTGATTCAGATAACCCTATGGGCAATACCGTCACCGTCGAAGCCCAAGCCAAATATTTGGCACAAGCGATCAAAGCTGCGGGCTACAACGAAGTCGATGTGTTCGGCTATTGGGGCGGCAATACCGTGGCCGTGGAACTGGCCGTGCAGAACCCAACGTTGGTGAAACACATTGCAGCGCCAACATTGATGGTTCTGTCAAACGAAACGCGCGACGAATACTTAGCTCACTACACGCCTACGATTGAGTTGGATGAAAACGGCGCGCACTGGATCAAAGTATGGAACATGACGCGCGACCAGGAGCTTTTTGCCCCGTGGTACATACGCAAGAAAGAAAATATCATTCGCGATCATGAGCCTAATATCGCTCCTGATGCCATTCATCGCCGTACGGTCGATATATTCAAGGCTTTAGAGACCTACCAATCCGCTTACGGCGCGCATTTCCGCTACCCGGTGCTAGCAAAACTGGCTGCGATGAAGTGTCCGATCTTGCTGAACGAAAAGAGCGGCAGTACACGTGAAGCCTTGGCTGCCAGTAAAACGGCCACAGCGAAAGTAATGCCATTCGCACCTGATGCGCTTGCGACAGAACTGCTAGCATTCTTTCAATAAGAGTTTTGCTAAAGATATTGTGGGGGCACGAAATTAATGTCAGCGGAAATTTGGGGTTACATTCACATCCTGCTATTTGTGTTCTGGCTGGGCGCTGACGTTGGCGTTTTTGTCAGCGCGATTTTCGCGAAGAACCCCAAATACAGTTTCGAAACCCGCATGACGGTTCTGCAGGCAGGCATGATCGTCGATCAATTCCCACGCGTGTGCTTTGCGCTGATCCTGCCCGTGGGCTTGCACCTCACCAAAGAACTGCAACTGCACCCCATTACAAACGGCATGTTGGTGGGCGGCTGGGTTATTGGCCTGAGTTGGATTGCAGTGATTTTTGCGATTGGCGCAAACCAAGGCAAACCCATCGCAGAGTTTCTCAGCAAAGTGCAGTTTGGCTTTCAGGCGATCATGGGATTGGTATTCACCATTATCGGCTTGAATTCGCTGGCAACCGATTCACCGCTGTCACAACCTTGGTTCGCTGTGAAGATTCTACTGTTCGGCATGGTGTACTGGGCAGGTATGGCGATTGATCTGTGCTTCCGCCCGTTCCTGGTGCCGTTCATGGAAATTGGCCAGTTGGGCTCTACCCCCGAACGCGAAGAAGCGGTGACGCGCGCGATTAACAACACGCTCGTCGCGGTATTCACTCTTTATGTGTTGATCGCAGCCATCGGCTTCCTTGGTAAAGTGAAGCCGTTCTAATCAGCTTAATTTAATAACCTGGCCAACCGCAGGCTTTGAGGGCATCCACCATGTGCGGTGGCGGCGGGGCCGTCACACCCACAGGGGGGCGGCTAGGATAGAGCGGCAGAGAAATCGCGCGCGAGTGCAGCATCAAAGTTTCGCCGTCTTGGGTTTTGCTTTTAATGCCATAGGTCGGGTCGCCCACTACAGGGCACCCTAAGAACTGTGTATGAACGCGAATTTGGTGGGTGCGGCCCGTGTGGGGTTTGAGTTCCAACCACGTACGGCCCTCGCTGCGCCCCATCACTTTGTATTCCGTCAAAGCATCCTGACCATCCTTGGCGATGATCATTTTCCAGCCTTGCTTCGGCGTCTCTTTTTTCAGGCGCATATTCACACGGCCTTCTTCGGCGGGCGGTGAGCCCTCCACCACGGCCCAATAGGTTTTCTCAACCTTGCCGCCTTGAAACAGAATGCCCGCTTTACGGAGCGCCTTGGGATGACGCCCCAACACCAAACAACCCGATGTATCTTTATCTAACCGATGGGCCAACGCTGGCGGACGCGGCAAGCCAAACCTGAGAGCATCGAAATACTGCTCAAGGTTCGGGCCGCCCTTAGGGCCTGCATGAACCGGTAAACCGGCCGGTTTATTGATAATAATGATCAGCGCATCCCGATACAGAATGCGCGCCTGGATTTCTTCGGGGGTCATGGCCACCATTTACTGCCTGGACGCCATAAGTTCCAGTGGTGAATACCCCCCCTGAAAAATTGCTTCTTAAAGGGTTCGGCGTTATGCAGTGGGGGCATAAGATCATTAAAGCCGCTTTTCAGTCGGATTCTGGGTGGTGATGGCGTTGTCCTCCCCTTCTTTTTCAAACGCAAAATCTGAACCGCTTCCACCGGCACTTTATTCAAGTCAGGTTTTGGAATGCCTTCGTCTGAATGACCCGGTAAGCGCCGAAGCGGCCATACAACAAATCGTATCGCAAACACATCAAGATGGCTGGGCCCTCGATGCTTTGGGCCTCATTCTTGTGAAAGCTAAGAAATACGAAGAAGCGTTGCGTGCCTTCGGGGCTGCAACTCATTCACAAAATCCTGCGCCACAATTTTTCCTTCATAACGCGATGTGTTCGTTAGCGTGCTTTCAACACAAAGCCGCGTTAACAGTAATAGACGCAGCACATCAACGCTGGAGCAATATTACCAACATTCGTTTCGCCTATGCCCGCATCTTAGCGCAGTGCTTTGACGGACGTGCCGCACGCGATATGTACAAAACTGTATTGCATGACAACGAGATCAACGCCGCACACTGGATCGCTTTTGTGCACGATATGCTGGCTGTGGGTTTTACAGCTGACGTTTTGGAGGGTTCGGCACGAGCGATTGCGCTTGATTCCATGAACTACGCAAGTGTCGGACTCGTTTATTTCCGCACGCTAGCAGCCATGGGACGCAATGCCGAAGCCAAGTACGTTCGCGATCAATGCATTGCGCTGTTGCGTACGAATCCAAATATGATTCCTAAGGCGATTGATTGGATCGAGCGCAACGATAGCGTTTCTGCGGCCGAATCGTTATGGCGCGAACACCTGGAGAAAACAGGTGACGCACCAGAAAGTACATTCTCACTGGCGCAGAATCTAGCAATGCAAGGGCGATGGGCTGAAGCCACCAGTTTCGCACAGCGCGCACTCCAACAGACACCCAGCGAAGCCATCGCGCTTCAAGCGAAGGTTCTTTTACGTTCGGTTACAGATTATGCATCGCGCATTGCGCAATTAGCCGCTGTGAAGCCTGACGAAAAACGTGTTCTTACGAAAGATATGATCGTTATTCGGGGCGGGCTTGAACGTCGCTTTCTTGACGTCGTGAAGCATTACCGCGCGGCACACCCGGGCATTTTTGTTGTCCTCTCGATTTGGGCTGATACACCGCCCGAGATACTAAGAGAGATTGAGCCTTATGTTGACGATGTTGTTTTCAACACGCGTCCGGAAAAGCCCGGCATGAATAATCTTAATTTCCAAATTGTGTGCGCCGCCAATGGCATTGCACGCGCGAAGGCATTGGGCGCAGAGCGAGTTTTTCTTACGCGCACAGACATCGCGGTTTTAAAACCTAATCTGATCAGCACATTGCGCGAGACGTTGGCCCAAGATCATCCTAACGCCGCAAAAACGCCTGGCTTACAAAAGCGAATTATCATTTCAGATCTCTATTCACTGCTACATCCCTTTTACCATGCGTCAGATATTTTATGTTACGGCACAGTTGATGATGTTGCGAAGTTCTGGTCGCTCGATCACATGACAGACTCATGCTTACGCCCAGAAGTTATCCTGTGCCGCGGATTAGCAGCAAAAGTAGGGCGCGCGCTGAAGAACGATATTTTTGATTCACTCGCCGCGTTTAAGGACCTGTTTATCGTCCGCGACGCTGAATCTTTTCAAATCTACTGGCCGAAGTATCCCGCATTGATTCGTGCGAAGGTGATCGACCACAGAGCCTACGTCTCTGAGGGTGTCTGGCGCGGCACCGAAATGATTGATTTGCCCGTCAGCAGCGATGTGTTGCCAACGTATACGCCTTAAAAATTAGCCGCCCATGGGGAATTGCATAAACCCATCCATCGTACCGCCGGGGCCGGACGACAGGAAAAAGTCCAACAACAAAGGTTGGCCGGCTTGCACGGCATAGCCCGACAAATCTGTAATCCCTTCAGACGCCAGAACTTCATCATCGATATAAAAATTCCCCGTCGCAGATTTTGATGGGCGGGTGAGAATAATGTGCGCCACGTCGGACAAAATGTCAGTGGTGCGGCAATGCTTCAGAATGGACTTGCCACCCAACTCAAACTCAATCGCAGCCGTGGCAATGGCTGTGCGCGGCCACAATGCGTTTGCAGCAATGCCTTCTTTTTTGAATTCTTCAGCGACGCCCATGGCGCACATGCTCATACCATACTTAGCCATAGTATAAGCCAAGCAAGGCCCAAACCACTTTGGTGACAAATCCGGCGGCGGCGACAAATTCAAAATATGCGGATTGCTGGATTTCTTCAGGTACGGCAATGCTTTTTGCGAACACAGATATGTGCCACGTAGATTAATGCTGTGCATTAAATCAAATTTCTTCATCGACGTTTCAGCCAAGCCGCTAATGCTAACGGCGCTGGCGTTGTTAATCAGAATATCGATGCCGCCAAATGTTTCAGCAGTTTTGGCCATGGCAGCTTCAACCTGATCTTCAAACCGGATGTCGACTTGCAAGGGAAGTGCTTTACCGCCCGCGTCTTCAATTTCTTTGGCAGCCGTAAAAATTGTGCCCGGTAGTTTGGGGTGCGGTTCGGCGGTTTTTGCGGCAATCGCAATATTAGCACCGTCGGCTGCCGCTTTTTTAGCAATGGCCAAACCAATGCCCCGGCTTCCGCCCGTAATAAAGAGTGTTTTGCCTTTTAATGAACGTGCCGCGTCAGCCATAGGAACCCCAAGACAAAGTATTGCTTTGCATAACTTTATCTGCGGTATCGCGCGCGGCAATGTCTAAGTTTGCCATCCCCGGCATTAAGCGGGCGTAACGGTTACCGATGCCCCAATTGCCCTTCCCGGCTTTTATGCCTACAGTTGGAGCATCTTGGGACGATTCCTTATGCGTTTGACGCTTCGCATCGCACGACTGTTCACAACGGCCTTAAGTATCATTTTGATACTCGGCAGTGCTGTGTCGTCGGCGCAAGCAAAGTCCGCACATCTGGGTGGCATCATCAATGCCGTTACTCTGCCGTGTCATCATGCGCTGGGCAGTAATGATGCAAGCCCAATGCCCCAATCGCCGCTCGATCACTGCCGCGATCTGTGCCTGAACCAAACGCCTGATGTAGCCATTGTTCCTGCCGTCGTTATGCCTGACGCAACAGTTACGAAGGCGTTCACCCCAGCGCATGCGCTGGTTCCCGAAATTGTTTTACCTGCGCGCCCTGCGCAGCAGACCGTCGCGATTGCGCCGAAGTTGCGACGATCCGCCTACCCCGCCACCACGCGCCTACTGATTTAGACCAACCATCAAACCGCTGATAACGCGCAAAGTTAACTTTGCGCGCGAATTATCGCTTTTGGTGAGTTGCTATGAATTTGAATTCTCGTTTATGCGCGGCCAGCGCACTGGCTTTCATGTTGGGAGCTTGCGCGACAGTCGATCAGAATGTTGCTTTTGATGGTGTCCGCTCAACCGTCGCAACACGCATCGATCACGATCTTGCTTGGCGCCGTGATGCGGCAGCAGATGCCGAAGTTGCAGCAAAGGTTGGCGTCTTGCTGACCCAAACTGTCAGCTTGGACTCGGCCGTGCAAATTGCACTGTTTAACAACCGGGCACTTCAGGCCCGCTACGCCGAAGTTGGTGTTGCTCATGCGGATTTAGTGGCGGCTGGCCTGCTCTCGAACCCCGTTCTCAACATTATGATGCGCCCCACCACCAATCCCGCCGAAGCGGCCAATCTGGAATTTGGGTTAGCGCAAAGCGTGCTCGATATTTTCATGCGTCCCGCACGTAAACGTGCAGCACAAGCTGAGTTCGACGCCACGCAAAGTGAAGTCGCCAGTGCTGTGATTGGAACGGTTGCCAAAGTTCGCGAAGCCTATGTGGATGCAATAGCAGCGCAGAACGCGCTCGGCGTTGCCGAGGAAGTTTATGCTGCCGCTGATGCTTCGCGCATCATGGCTGCGGAATTTCATGCCGCAGGCAACATCTCGGACCTTCAATGGGCAGAAGAACAAGCCACAGCCGAGGATGTGGCCGCTTTGGTCGATGAAGCAGGCCTAAAAGCTGTAGAGACAAAAGAAAGCCTAGCCGCGATTTTAAATGTGGATGCCGCAGTACTGAAGTTGCCGCAAACGCTACCTGCTTTACCTGCGCAAGATCCCACTATCGAAAATGCGGAAACATTCGCACTCGATAAGCGCTTGGACGTGGCCGCAAAGCGCAAAGCACTTAAAGCGCGCTTAGAAACCTTGCGCCTCAAAACAGATTGGCGACTATGGCAGGAAGCGGGACTTTCTATTTCCGCCGAGCGTGAAGGTGACAAACAATGGGCCATCGGCCCCACTTTAAGTTTGGCCTTACCGATCTTTGATCAAGGTGGCCCTGAGGTTTCACACGCAGCAGCCGAAGCCTTGCGCGCTGAGAACGAATTGAAAGACTTGGAAGCCCACGTGCGTGCGGATGTGCGCAAATCACTCGCCCAAGTCCAAACCGCGCGGAAGTTGACCGAGCGTTATCGCAAAACAATTTTGCCGCTGAAGCAAGACATCGTTCGCCTGAAGCAAGAACGATACAACTTTATGCTCATCGGCGTGTTTGATGTGCTGGTCGCTAAACGCGATGAAACATCAGCATATCTGAATTACGTCAATACAGTCCGCCAATACTGGCTCGCTCGTGCTGCATTGGCTGATGCTATTGGTGGCGCGCCGATTGAAATAACTGTCGGCCCAGGAGACAAATAATGAGCGCTTCACGCCGCAATTTTTTCTGGTCATCGCTAACGGGCTTAGGTGCATCCTTAATTGGTCGAGAGGCGTTAGCACAACAAGCCACTCAGCCAGCCGTTCAACAACGCAAGCAAGGTTACACGCCCGTACGCACACTCAATGGCGTCACGCTGCCGTATGAAATAAAAGATGGCGTGAAAGAATTTCATCTGACGGCAGAAGAATTCGAACACGAGTTCGCGCCCGGCTGTGTGGCCAAATGCTGGGGTTATAACGGCCGCACACCCGGCCCCACCATTGAAGCGGTGGAAGGCGACCGCCTGCGTATTCTGGTCACCAACAATTTGAAGGAGCACACCAGTATTCACTGGCACGGCATTTTGTTGCCCAGCGGTATGGATGGTGTTTCGGGCTTGAACCAACCCGCCATTAAACCTGGCGAAACCTTTGCCTATGAATTCACACTGCGCCAGCACGGCACGCATATGTACCACCCACATGCCGATGAAATGGTGCAAATGGCTGTGGGCATGATGGGCATGCTCATCATTCATCCCAAAGACGGCGAGCCGAAGCCCATAGACCGTGATTACTGCATCCTGATGCACAATTGGGCGCTGCATCCCGGTACGTACCGGCCTGACCCCTCTGTGATGCAGAATTTCGATTTGTGGACTTTTAACAGCAAAGTGTTCCCCGCCATTGAGCACTTGGTGGCGCGTAGTGGTGAGCGTATTCGGATTCGTGTCGGCAACCTTTCAATGTGGAATCATCCCTTTCATTTGCATGGACATCAATTTCACGTAACGGGTGGCGACGGCGGTCGTTGGCCTGAAACACAGTGGCGTTCGGAAGTCACAGAAGTGATCGGCGTGGGTCAAGCGCGCGACATTGAGTTTGTCGGCGTGCCCGGCGATTGGGCCATTCACTGCCATATGTCGCATCACACCATGAATGCAATGGGCCACGAGGTTCCCAACATGCTCGGCGTGAAGCAGTCCGCCGCCGCCAACAAGGTCTCTGAACTTTTGCCGGGTTATATGGCTATGGGCGAAAACGGTATGGCGGAACACCAAGACCACGCAGGCCACATGCCAGGCCCAAAGAACACACTCCCGATGATGATGGGCAAAGGCCCGTTCGGAAATCTGGAAATGGGCGGCATGTTTACGCTGATTAAAATTCGCGATGATCAACAGGCTGGCGATTACAGCGATCCCGGTTGGTATAAAAATCCGGAAGGCACAGTTGCTTATAAAGTTGCAGGGCCTAGTCGCAAATCAAACAAACCCGAAGTCGATCATTCGACAATGGATCATTCGAAAATGGACCATTCACAAATGGATCATACGCAGCATCAACACTAGCGAAACCACATGCTGCGCTAGCAATACCCCAACAGCCAGAGTAACTTTAAGGTATGTGGGGCAAGTAAGTGTTTTTGACGAACAACCAGGGGAGTACAGCTATGAAAAAACTTTTTCTTACGACTGTCGCAGCCAGTGTTTGCGGGCTCGTTGCCACAGCTTCAGCTCATAACACACTGACCTCGATGGAAGGTTATGCAGGTTACGTGACCGACCTTGAAATGCGCGTTACTCACGGCTGCAAAGGTAGCGCGGTGAAAGAAGTGCGCATCAAAATACCGGCAGAACTTTCTCGGGTCAGCGTTGGGATGACGCGTGATTGGAAAGTCGAAGTCAAAATGCGCAAACTAGAAAAGCCGATTCAAGGTGAAGGTGGCGCAACCATCACCGAAGTCGCCGATGAAATTATCTGGAAAGACCCTGCCAGCGTTATTCCGGCGGGCGGCACGTTTGAAGGCTTCAAGTTCCGCGGCGCTTTGCCGAAGGAAGAAGGAAAAATTATTTTCTTCCGCACCATTAACGTCTGTGAAAACGGCGATGACAAATACATCGACCTGCCGAAAGACGAGTTGAAAATAACCGACGCTGATTTCAAGAAGAAGCTGTTTGGCTTCTTGACCGCCACCCCCGGCCCTGCACCTTTCCTGATTACGGTTAAAGCGCCGAAGGCGCAGTATCCGTGGGAACCGATTGAGGCTGCACCGCAGAAGCATTAATCGCACTGATCTTAAAGCGCGCGGCAGATCGAAGGTCCGTTCGGCTGCGCGTTTTACCTTCGCTTAAAATACCCTTTTCCAGTCGACTTTAGGTGGCGTTATGAATCGCATAGCTTTTCTTTTGCGCGCATTGATTGTTTTGTTGATGTGTGGCTTTACGCAAGCGGCCTTTGCGCATGCCGTGTTGCTTGGCTCAACCCCTAAAGCAAACGAAATGGTCGCTACGTCGCCCAAGGAATTGATCCTCAACTTCAATGAAAATGTCGGACCGATTTTTTTCAAAGTGCTTGATCGCAGCGGCAAAGAGATTGGGGCTGCTGGTGAAATAAAAGCCGATGGCAACAATCTGATTTTACCGTTGAACGCAGAACTGCCGAACGGAACCTACGTTCTGACCTACCGCGTCATTTCTGCCGACACGCACCCGGTTGGTGCCACGTTCGGCTTTTCTGTGGGCGAGCCCATGGCCGACATGACGGAGATGAAAGCCAGCACAGAGCCTGCTAAAACATCGTGGACAATCGCAGTCGCCTTCAATCGTTGGGTTCTTTACGCGACCATGCTGCTGGCTGCGGGCTCAGCGCTATTTACGCTGCTGATTCAGACCCCATCCAGCGTGACCGCCGCGACATTCAACCTTGGCAAGACTTCGGCTATTGTTGCGGCTATTACATATGTGCTTGCGGTCGGATTTGGCGGCGCAGAAATGGTTCTAGGTAGCGCAAGTGCACTTTTTGCAAGCGACACATGGGCGCGCGGTCTGCAAAGTACCCTCACGCCAAGTGCTGCCATTGGTATTCCAGCCATGCTGGTTTTGATCTACGGATTTACAGGCGGCATTGAACGCCCCAAGAACGGCGCACTTACTGTTGGTGCCGTTGCCGCTGTTGGCAGCTTTCTCGTCACAGGCCATGCTGCCACGGCACCGCCGGTGTGGATAATGGCAACCGTTGTCGCCATTCACCTGTTCTGCTCCGCCTTTTGGTTTGGCGCGCTGTACCCGCTATATCGCACAACAGAAGTAGCTGATACCGCAGAGGCTGGCAAAGTCATGCACAAGTTTTCAGTGTGGGCGATGTACTCAGTCGCACTGCTTGTTCTCAGCGGTGTTGTGATTTCATTTGTGCAGGTTCAAAGTCCCGCGAATTTGACAACGACTGTTTATGGGTCTGGGCTGCTGCGCAAACTGTTCCTTGTGGCGGTCATTCTAGCCCTGGCCGCGTACAACAAATTTGTCCTGACACCAGCATTAGAGAAAAATGACGCTAAAGGCGTTGTTCGTATTCGTCGCACCATTCGCATCGAATTTATTGTTTATATCTTCATTCTGGGCGCGGCCATGACGCTAACTCTCACGACACCGCCGCGTGCTACAGGCGACCAGAATGCCGCATCAGCGGCCATGCAAATGGAGGGCTTTAAAACTGCACTGAAAGCCCAAGACTACACGGCAGAGTTAGAACTCACCCCCGCCAAGGCTGGCGAAAATATGATCATGGTCACAGTCAAAGGCAAAGATGGCCAAGTGCTGACCTTAGCTGACCTTGAAATCACGGCCAACTTGCCTGCTGCCGGTATCGCAGATGTAATGATCAAAGGTCAAAACGTCGGCAACGGCATGTGGCACGTCGTGTTCAAAGAAATGATCATCCCCGGAGATTGGACCTTACGCATTGATGCGTTCGTGACCGACTTCGATAAAGTCAGCTTTGAGACACCTGTGTCAATCAAGTAACGCTTGGTCCAGTTATGCTGTGGTCTATTGCAAAAAAAGAACTAACCTCGGCGTTACGCGATGGCCGCGTGATGTGGTCGGCTGCGATCTTTGCACTGATGTTAGTGGCGTCATTGGCGTCAGCCGCACAACGTTATGCTGACATCTCGAAAGAACGCGCAGCCGCACAAGAAATCGTGAATGCACAGTGGCAAAACCAGGGAGAGAAAAATCCCCATGCCGCCGCACACTATGGTGTGTACGCCTTTAAACCGGTAACGCCGCTATCTTTCTTTGATACGGGCGTTTCTGGTTTTACGGGCGTTTCGATTTGGCTGGAAGCGCACAAGCAGAACATGGCCGAAGGTGAGCCCGCACGTGATGCCACGGCTATTGCGCGCTTCGGCGAACTTACGGGCGCTTTCACACTGCAAATGCTGTTGCCGCTATTGGTAATCCTCCTCAGCTTTGCTGCGTTTGCAGGCGAACGAGAACAAGGCACCCTGCGGCAAGTGCTCGCTATGGGCACATCGCCCGTAAAGCTGATGTTTGGCAAAGCGTTGGGCGTAGCCTCTGCTGCTGGACTGTTTATGGGGCCTGTTTTTATTTTGGGCCTAATCGGTTTGATTTTAACCCCCGGCGGGGCCGCGTTTATCGGGCATGGGTTTGTACTCGTGGCCCTTTACACAATTTACGCAGCAATCTTTTTATTCCTGACCTTGGCAGTCTCAGCCGCGGCAGACTCATCCCGCACAGCTTTAATTGTCATGATTGCCTTCTGGGCCGTGTCTTGCGTCGCATTACCAAAAGTCGCTGCGGATGCGGCACGCCTTGTCTACAGCACGCCGACCACCGTTGAATTTCAGAAAGCCATTGCGGCGGATATGGAAAGCGGCATTGGCGGCAAGACACTGGACGTAATGGTCGCCGAGCGCAAAGAGCAAACCTTACGCCTGTATAAAACCGACGGCATCGACAAGTTGCCGATTAACTTCCAAGGCATCGTATTGGGCTTGCAAGAACAAGTTAGCAATGCGGTATTTGATAAGCACTACGGGTTACTAAATGCGACCTTCAATAAACAGAAGAGCGTATTTGAAACATTGGGCGTGCTTTCGCCGCGTCTGGCCGTACAAATGGCATCCATGGAATTGTCGGAAACGTCGCTGGGCACGCACATTAATTTTGCGAGCCAAGCCGAAGTGTTTCGCCGCAACATGATCGATACCATGAATAAAGCGATGACCATGGGCTCGACCGGCGCAAACCCTAACTATCGTGCTGGCCCCGAACTGTGGGCCAAAGTCGGCACCTTTGCATATACACACCAGCCGCTGCCATCATTGCTTGCGGGCTTGGGTGCAAGCTTCATGACCATGCTGTTGTGGTTGATTGCATCCATCGTCGCCGGGCTCGTTGCGGCGCGTAAGCTCAAAGCACTCGCGGCATAGATAGAGGCGGCTTAGAGAAAATGTTCAGCATTATTTTTCGCCAGGAACTGAAAGTTCTTTTTGCCAATCGCACG
Source organism: Rhodospirillaceae bacterium (assembly GCA_965229355.1). Taxonomy (GTDB): domain Bacteria; phylum Pseudomonadota; class Alphaproteobacteria; order Rhodospirillales; family Rhodospirillaceae. The sequence continues at coordinate 665,281 of OZ245869.1, forward strand.
TGGTGGGCGATTTTGGGGCTGCTTGTCGTGTTGACGAGTGCTGCGGCGCTGAACGGCAAAGCGCGCTTTGTGCAAATGAATTCAGTTGCCGCCAAGCTAAACCAAGACGAGACCACAACACAAATCGCACTTAAAAACAGCGTGCAACGTTATGATGCGAACCCAGTAGGTGATCCGCCATCCGTCTCAAGCCCCGGGAATGTCGGGTTGTCGATCTTGGGTCATTATGCCGTGATGACGCCAGATGCCTTAGCGGCGCTGTCCATTGGCCAAAGCGATGTGCAGCCGTTCTATTACCGGGTTACGGCACACCCCAGCCATACGTTCTTAAGCGCATCTGAAATTCAAAACCCCATAGCACAGATGACGGGCAGTTTTGATGTGGCCTTTGTCATCATCTTCGTGCTGCCGATCTTGATTATCGCTGTCAGTTTCGACCTCATGTCGCGCGAAAAAGAGGGCGGCATGCTAGGCCTGATCGTCGCCCAAGGCATTACGCTGCGCGCGCTGATTTTAGCGAAGGTGGCGGCGCGCGCGCTCATTCTGATGAGCCTTCTGTTGATTTTGATCGTTGTCGCTGCTGTTTTGGCTGGCGCTGATTTCAGCGATTCAACCACCCTCACTCAATTGCTCATTTGGTTCGCAGTTGTTGTGTCTTATGCAACGTTCTGGTTTTCGTTGGCATTCTTGGTGAATGCTATGGCTAAACCATCTGTCACCAATGGTGTGATTTTAGCGAACTTATGGCTGCTGTTTGTGGTCGTGCTGCCATCTGTGGCCAATGTTGTGGCGAGCACGCTGTACCCCGCCCCGTCGCGCGTAGAACTGACCACAGAAATTCGTGAAGCCACCGAAGAGGCTGACAAAGAATCAGCCGCAGCCCGTGAAGCCTATTTGTTCGATCACCCGGATCTGGCCGCAGGCGGCGGGGCCGGTATGGATAGTTTCTATATACAGGTGCTCGCAACCGATGCGGCTGTTGAGAAAGTGTTGAAACCAATCACAGCAAAATTCACCAGCCAAGCCGAGAAGCGCGAGCGTGTCGTAGAACTTCTGCAATTCACCTCGCCCGCCATCGCCGCACAGCAAGCATTAAATGCCCTGGTCGGCACAGGCAATGAACGCTTCACTGACTTTGTCGGGCAAGTGTTGTCATTTCATAACGATTGGCGAGGTTTCTTCGCCAACCGCATCCTTAAGGGCCAGCGCCTCACCTCAGCAGACTTCGATGCGATTCCCGCTTTCAGCTATAAACCGACAAGCATTGAAAGTGTGCGAGCGACAGCGCTCATCCCCGCATTGTTCATGCTGGTTGTTGCGACCCTTCTGAGTGTCTGGGCCACACAACGCTATAAGCGTTACCCCGTCGTATAATATTCGCGCGCCTGACGCTCTTGATGTTCCTTAGCATCGCGGTCGAACATTTCCTCTAGCTCTTTCATGCTAGCCTTTGCGAGCGCTTCTAGTTTTTTCTGATCTGTATTCTGCCCGTGATCGTCAAAAAGGCGTTTCACGTCATGGTCCCGGAAGGCTCGCACCGTCTTATCGGCCTCAGCGCGCGATAACCCTAAGCCCAAAAGCACCTCGCGTGTCATATCCAGTGCTGACAGAAACGTCTCGCGCTGGATCAACTTAATGCCAAGATCCATCAGCTGATAAGCATGCTGACGGTTTCGAGCGCGTGCATAGATTTTCAAATGCGGGAAATGCTTTCTCACAGTTTGCGCCGTGCGCACAGACGCTTCGACATCATCAATGGCCAACAAAAAAATTTGCGCTGCATCAGCCCGCGCTGCGCGCAACAAATCAAGTCGTGAGGCATCGCCGTAGTAAACTTTGTTCCCAAAGCGCTTCACGAAATCCACCTGCTCGGCACTCACATCCAATGCGGTGAATGGAATTTTGCGCGCTGTCAGCACGCGGCCTGTGATTTGTCCGAAACGGCCGAACCCAGCGATAATCACCGGGCTCTCAACATTGGGCAACTTATCGTAGGGCGCAGCTTTTGGCGGTGCAAACCGTGCTGTCAGTTTATCATTGGCAATGGTGAAAAAGGGCGCTGCCGCCATTGACAGACTGACCACCAGCACCAGCAATTCACTTTGTGAGGCCGACATCACGCCCGCCACAACGGCAGCACTAAAGATCACGAAGGCAAATTCACCACCTTGCGAAATGCAGACGCCTAAATCTTTCGCGGCCCCACGATCAAGTTTCCAAGCGCGGCCCAAGGCATAAAGCACCGTGAACTTTGCAGCCAATAAGCCAATCACAAACAATGCAATAGTGATGGGTTCTTCCACCACTAAGCGCAAATTCAACCCCATGCCGACCGAGATAAAAAACAAGCCCAATAACAACCCTTTGAAGGGTTCGATGTCAGCTTCCAACTCGTGGCGATATTCCGAGTTCGCCAGCAGCACTCCCGCTAAGAAAGCGCCAAGCGCCATTGAGACGCCAACCCAATTCATAATCAACGCCGTGGCGGTCACAATCAGCAAGGCCGTAGCTGTAAAAAGTTCGGGCGTGCGCGTACCCGCGATAGCGCGCAACACCGGACGCAACAACAGTTGCCCACCAATAATCACCGCCGCCATCACGCCAATCACGCGCAACACGGCCAACCAGATCGGCATGTCGCTTTGAATAGCTTCACCTGCGAGCAGAGGCAGCACAGATAAGATGGGAATTGTTGCGACGTCTTGGAACAACAGAATGGCAAAGGCCGCGCGGCCATGCCGTGTGGAAAGCTCATTTCGTTCCGCCAGTGTTTGCAACGAGAATGCCGTGGACGACAGCGCGAGCCCTAAGCCAATCACCGCAGCGGTCGCAACAGACATCCCCGCCAGAAATACCACACCGCCGATCAACGCGCCGGTCAGCACGACCTGCAAGCCACCAAGACCAAACACTTTTGTACGCGCACCCCACAAGCGTTGAGGTTCAACTTCAAGGCCGATGATGAACATCAGCAGTACGACCCCAAACTCGGCGACATGGCTGATGGCTTCAACGTCACTGATGAGGGCCAAACCCGTCGGCCCAATGGCCGCGCCCGCAGCCAAGTACCCCAGCACAGAGCCAAGTCCCAAACGCTTGAACACCGGAACGACGATAACCGCCGCCGCAAAAAAGATGGCAGCTTTAATAAGAAGGTCCATATCGCGCCCCAGGCCAATGCATGCTTCCGGTCAGAATCACCGGCAAGGCATCATAACGGCAATGCAGAAAGATGAAGCGCTATATAGAGCGCTTCATGCAATCCGCGAGTGACGAAACGGAAATTTTTCGGCGCTTATGAAGAAGCCCGGCCACCCGTCTTGGGTTCGTGTTTTTCAGCCTGTTCGACAGCTTCAATACCGTCTAACCGGCGCTTCAACGCATTCAACTCAGCGGTAAGCGCACATAAGGCTTTAGCGGTCGGGTCGGGCAGATCGTCACTTGGCGCGCCGTAAGGGGCAAACGATTCCAACCGGGCTGACTCGTTGGCTTCCACGGCCTGGGCGGGAATACCTACGACAGTCACACCTTCCGGCACGTCTTTTAAGGCCACCGCATTTGCGCCGACGCGGGCATTTTTATGAACCGTAATCGGCCCAAGCACTTGCGCGCCCGCACCAATGACCACGCCATCTTCAATATTAGGGTGGCGGCGTTCGCCGATTTTGGTGGTCCCCACGCCAATGCCCCCCAGGGTCACGCCGTGGTACATGGTGACATTGTCGCCAATAATGGCCGTCTCGCCGATCACCACCGCAGTGCCGTGATCGACAAAGAAATTCTTCCCAATCACTGCGCCGGGGTGAATTTCAATCCCGCTGATGATTTTGCCGAACTCCGACACCAGCCGCGCTAGGAAATACAGGCCCGACATCCAGAGTGCATGGGCGACGCGGTAAAACAGCATCACGCGGACACCAGGATAAAGCAGAGCGACTTCCAACCGCGAACGCGCGGCAGGGTCACGGGCTTTAATAGAGTCGAGGTAGGCCAAAATACGGGCAAACATCGGGCGAGCCTTTTGGGGTCATAACTTAAGGCGAGGACTTAAGCGCCTCGTAACGCCAGGGCAAGCGCACGAAAATCGGGGCTGATGAGGCGTCTTTTCATACCTCTAGAGCGCTGAAAAGCTTGAAAAAAAGCGATTTTGCCAACGCCGCGCCCTATTCAGAGCAGAATTGGCAGACTGCCGATTATGAAATATTTTTCTCATAAAATGCATTGCAACTATGGATTTTAGATAATTTTTCTCTTATAGCCCTTAGACCCTGAATATCGGGGAGCCTCTGCAAGGGCTATTGGAGCGAACAATGGACGCCATCGACCGTAAAATTCTTTCCATCCTGCAAACCAATGCAGGCTTGGCCATCAACGATATCGCCACCCGCGTGGGCCTGTCGCAGACCCCATGCTGGAAGCGCATCCAGAAGATGGAACAAACCGGCGTCATTAAAAGCCGCGTGGCTGTGCTGGATGCCAAGAAGATGAACCTGGGCCTCACGGTCTTTGTGATCTTGCGCACCAATCAACACGACGATGCCTGGCTGCAAAAGTTTGCCCGCGCGATCAAAGAAATTCCGGAAATCACCGCCATTTGGCGCATGGCCGGCGACATCGACTATTTGCTGCGCGTGGTCGTCAGAGACATGGAAGCTTACGATGCGTTCTACAAACGCCTGATCAAACGCATTCCGCTGAACGACGTCTCATCTGCCTTCGTGATGGAAGAGATCAAGTACACCACCGCACTGCCAATCGAGAGCCAAGACTTAAAGGGCGCAACCGCCCTGCCGATTGGCTAAGACTTTCAAACACTGAAACGAAAAGGGCCCCACATCGGGGCCCTTTTTTTATCTGGAGACTACCGCAAACCCTTCGGCGCTTTTTGGCCATCGGGAATGGCCGTGCGCCATGTCAGCGGGTCACGCGCGCGCTTGAAGTCTGCCTTCGCATCAGCCAACAGTTTCGGATCGGTGTAGAGATCAATCGCCGTTGCCGCGAGCACTTTGCTGGCTGTTGCCAAAGCCTTCGTGCCAATCGACGTGCCTGTGGCGGCAATGACGGGCCATGAATGGATCGGCAACCCGTAGCCATAAGCCGCCACAGTAATGCCCCCTACCGGCACGAACCACGAAATATCACCCACATCCGTTGACCCCGCAGAGGCTGGCAAAAACTCAGGCGGCAGCGGTTCTAATTTCGCAGACAGATTGATGCCCGATTTTGAGTAATCAAAACCGAATGGATCTTTGAATTCTTTTTGCGTACTGGCGGCAAACGCCAGTTCCGCTTGAGTCCACTGCGGCACGCCAATATCGGCAAAGTTCTTTTGCAAGGCCTCCGCTAGCGGGCGATTGCCCAGCATATCGTGCGTTTCAGATTGCACCTGCACGGTCAGCTGCGTCTTCGTCATCTTTGCAGCCGCTTCGGCAATATCCTTCACCCAATTGTAATAGGCATAGGCATCATCAAAGCTGTTGGCGCGCACATAGTACCAAGACTCAGCCTCTACCGGCACAACGTTGGGCTGGCCACCGCCTTTTGTAATGACCGAGTGAATACGTGCTTCTTGCTTGATGTGCTCGCGCATGTACTGCACGCCCACACTCATCAGTTCCACAGCATCCAGCGCACTACGGCCTGCATAGGGCTGGGCCGACGCATGTGCCGCAACACCTTTGAAATTGAACTTCACATTGATCAACGCCTTGGATGACATGAACTGCGCCTTGTTTTTGTCTTCCGCATGCCAATGCAAAATCACATCGTCATCTTTGAAATAACCATCACGCAGCATATAAACTTTGCCGATGCCGGTTTCTTCAGCCGGCGTTCCATAAAGCTTGATCGTGCCTTTGATGGCTCCTGACGCAATCAACTGCTTCACGGCAATAGCAGCCCCCACCGAGCCCGCACCGAAAATAGAGTGCCCGCAGGCATGGCCTGATTCAGGATTGGCCCCAACATGCGGCGACGTGCTGTCATTTTGCGAAATGCCCAACAGCGCATCGTACTCAGCCAGAATGCCAATCGTTGGCCCGCCCTCACCAAATGTCGCGACAAACGCCGTAGGCATATCAGCCAAGCCCGCTTTCACGGTAAAGCCATTGGCTTTCAATAAATCCTGAAGTTCTTTTGATGACTTGGTTTCTTCCAACCCCACTTCAGCGTACGCCCAGATTTTTTTATGCGCCGCGTCCAGCGTTTTGGTGTTGGCATCAATCCATGACACCGCATCTTTTTTCATCTGCGTTGTATCGGCCGCAAATGCACCGGTCGCAGAGGCGAGAATCCACACCGCCGCCACTGTGCTGCTGAACCATTTTAAATTCCGCATAAGCCTCCCCCCATCGAATAAGTGCCCCTTACCGCCAAGCTTAGTGGGTTCCGCCCAAAGCCCGCAACGCCCCAGGCGGCGTAAAGCCCCAGATTCTGCCGCCGTTTGGACAAACCAGTGCCAGTTACACATGGGCGCTTGGCGCAATCCGAAAGCCCGGCAGAATACGGCCTAGGTATTTTGGGGAGGATTGAGCATGCGCACGTTCTTGATCGCCGGACTGCTTGGCCTTTTTGCCAGCAACGCCATGAGTGCTGACGCACAGCCCACCAAAATGAATGCGAGCGATGTCGAAAAGACTATGGCGCTGATCGAGCGCTGGATCGGCGGCAACTATTCCACAAAAGCGCAGTACGAAGCAGACCAGGCCAGCGCCCGGCCCGACACCGAAAAACACCGCATGATGTATCAACTGTTCAAGCAGGTAGAGGTACCGGGCTTTGATGGCACATTGTTTTTCGAGCAAGGCTCGCGCGATGGCTCAACTGACCCCGACATGATTTGGCGTTCAGGATTGGTGCAAGTGATTCCCGATGAAAAATTGGGCGTGGTCAGGTACCGCGAACTGGCATTCAAAGATCAGAAGCCATGGCACAACGCTCATATGACGCCAGACAAGTTCAAGAATTTGAAACGCGATCAAATGACGTGGGATCAGAATTGCGATTTTCTTGTCACCTTAAGCGCCGACAGCACATCCATCGGCGGCCCGATTCCCAAAATGCAATGCAGCCGCATCAATGACGGTACCGGCGAGAAAATGTACGCTGACGATGCGATTGTGATTAAGCCAGGAGAGTTCTGGTTTTTGGGCCGCTATGTCGACGCCAAGGGCCAGCATTTGTGGGGCAACGAAAGCAACGAGATGAACAAACTCGTTAAATTCGCCGATATTCCCTAAGCTTTATGGCGCACACGTGAAACCAGCGTGCCGATCAGCAGCGCTACCGTCATGGCCTGCGCAATCGCCATGAACACCATTTTGCCTTTGTGTACATCAATGGCGAACATCATAGCTTCGGGCCGGATGATGGGATGCGAAAATAAGATCAGCAAAAACGCAACGTTCTCAGCCCAATCGCAAAAGCAAGGGAACAACGCGAAAATCCACCAGCCGCGATGATAAAGCCCTACCAGCGCAGGTGAACGGCTTTTGTTGACCAGCCACGCCCAAAATAAAATAAAGAACACAGCGCCAAATAAGGGGAATGCGAAATCCAAGATCGCAAAACCGAGATACGCGTTCGGCGTTGCATCCGTCATCGCGCCCAGTTGGATGACGATCATTTCCAGCGAGAGTGGAAATTGCAGGTCGAAGGGCACAAACCCGGCTGACACCGATTGATAAATCGGCGTCAGCACCAGGTTAAAAATCAGAATACTGAGAACAACCAAGGCCAGGCAGAGAACGACGCGACGACCCGAAGCTTTGGATAAAAAGAAGTCACCAAGCGCCGTCACATGTCCCCCGTCCGGCAGAATTTGTTATGCGTTGACCATAATCACCTTACCGAAGTGATTGCGGTCATCCACCATTTTGTGCGCCTTGGCCAAATCGCTCATTGGCAGCACGGTGTCAATGATGGGTTTGAATACGCCCGCAGCAAACAGCGGCAAGGCCTGCTCGTTAAAGGTCTTGACCGTGCTGGTGTAGTAGTTCGGCGCGGTGTCGATGCTCATGGACAACAGTTCCAGGTTTCGTTCGCCGATCCCCAGATCGAAGGTATTCACGCGGCCACCGGTCGAGCCGTACATCATCACCCGGCCGCCGTTTGCCATTACATCCAGCACGCGGCCGAAGGTTTCAGAACCGATGGTCGCACAGGTAATGTCGATCCCGTGCCCCTTGGTGTCTTCCTTCACCTGCTTCACCAGATCGCCAGTTTTGTAGTTGTAAACCGCGTCAGCACCCCACTCTTTAGCTTTAGCCAATTTGGCGTCTTGGCTGGCAGTGCCGCCAACCCAGCAGCCACGGTGCTTGGCGATCTGCAAAGCGGCCGAGCCGACTGAAGACGCCACGGCTTCAATCATTACGTTCTTGCCCGGTTGCGCATCGGCCATCGTCACCAATGCATGCCACGCCGTATGCCAACCCGCCGGAATTGCCGCACCTTGTTCAAAGGACAGGTTGTCCGGCAGGTGCATGGTGCGACGTGCGTCGGCTATCACCTTCTCAGCATGCGTGCCGCGCGAGCGCGCCATTACCCGGTCGCCGGGTTTAAAATCAGTGACGCCTGCGCCGACTTTTTCGATAATCCCGCCGCACTCAATGCCTAGCACTTGCGGCAAGGCAATCCCTGAGTACGTCCCGGCGCGCATGCGTGTCTCGGCAAAATTAATACCCGAGGCTTTCACAATGATCGACACTTGGCCCGGACCTGGATCGAGATCCAAGAGTTCCGTCCAATTCATTTTGTCGACGCCGCCGAATTCTTTAACCAACCAACCTTTCATCGAGGTGCTCCATTACCTAATCATTTTTTGTTTTTAAGCTGACACGCCTTAGTCGTTTTTGGTGGCGTTTTTATTTTTGTTGCGCGCCTTCATTTTCAGCGAGCAAAGCTTGCACCTGGTCCACGTCTAATCCCGACGGGATCGGCTTTAACAACAGATAGAACAAACCAGCGCACACCAGCGGCACACCAGCCACCAAGCTGTAAGCCATATCCCATCCGATTTTCTCGACCGCTGTTGAAATCAACAACGGACTGATAGCTGTACCCATATTGACAGCCAGCGATGTGCACACCGCCAAACCTGTCGCACGTAAGTGCGTGGGGAACACTTCCGCCACGTAAGCAAACTTGACCGCTGCTGCGCCGTAGAAGAAGAAACTCATGACGGCAAAGGCAATAACAGTGCCGATATAAGACTTTGTGCCCCACACGAGGAAAAGGAAGCACGCAGCGCCCAGCAACGTCCACACCACAACGGTTGTGCGGCGCGTTAAAACAAATTCGCCCACGTAAGCAGCCAGCATGTAGCCAAACACGCCGACGGCGTTTCCGATACCGACCAAATACGCCGAGGACTGTAGTTGAAGACCACGATCTTCAACGAAATATGTGGGGAAGAAAATCGACGTGCCGCCATAAGCCATCACGTACAGGAACTGCGCGATAAATAGCGTAATGGTGCGCTTGCGCATCTCAGGCGTAAGTAACAAGGCTAATGACTCGCGTAGAGAGCGGGCTTGATTGTCGGCCTTCACATCGCCGAAGCGCTCGGACTCTTTTAACAGCGCGCGAACAACAAGCACGTAAGGCAACGACAACAACGCGACCAGGAATAAGGCGCGCCAACCGAACGCCGCCAGAAACGGACCGGCGAACATTGCAGCGACAAACCAACCCATCGGGTAGGCCGTTTGCAACATGCCCGCCATGATGCCGCGATAACGCGCAGGCGCAACTTCAGTCACAATCGCGCCTGTGGCCGGATACAAGCCGCCCCCCATGAAGATGGCTAAAGCGCGGAATAAAATAAGAGCAATCGCACTAGTCGCGATGGAATGCAGCGCCACCATGATCGATGCGCCCGCCAGCGCGATCTGCATCATGGTCTTACGCCCGAAGCGATCCGTCAGGTGACCGGCCCAAACTTGAAGCACGCCACCCAATGCAAACGAGGCAGCAACAATGACGCCCATGTCTTGCAGCGACAAACCGAGATCAGTCCGGATTGATGGCACTGCGTAGGCAAACAGCGCCAAATCCAATTGGCTAAAAGCGTAGGCGAACAGACAGACGAAAAACGTCCGTTGAGGATAACCGCGGGTTTCAGACCAAAGTGACATTGTTATACCAAAATACCTTTGACCGAATTTATCGCAGGAGTGGTCAACGCTGTCTAATCGAATTGCCGAGAGGTCATCGCTCTTTAGTATACCGCCGCCTTAAAAGGGGGAGATTGTAGATGAATTTTTCACGCGTGATTCTTGCTTTGGTAGTGACATCAAGTACAGCGATGGCGACGGTTGCATTTGCCGCCAGCACGCCCAAAGCAGGCAAAGAATTTACCGACTGCACCGACTGCCCAACAATGGTTGTGATTCCCTCTGGTTCTTCGCTCATGGGTTCAACACCAGAGGAAGATGTAAAGGAAATGGTCCCGGCGCGTTTTGCCGCAACAGAGAAACCGCCACACGCCATCAACGTGAAATCATTCGCGCTGGGCAAAGGCGAAATCACGCGCGCGCAGTTTGCCGCTTACATCAAAGAGACGGGCGCGAAAATTTCGGCCGGCGACTGCATGGCCTGGAATAAAGAAACACAAAAGTGGGGCCGCTCGCCCAACAACACCTGGCAAACACCGGGCTTCGACCAGACTGATAAAGACCCTGTGGTCTGCGTGAGTTGGGATGACGCCAAAGGCTACGCGGACTGGTTGAGCAAAAAAACCGGTAAGCACTATCGCCTGGCCACGGAAGCCGAGTGGGAATACGCCGCACGCGCTGGCACCACGACTGTGCGCGATTGGGGCGATGACCGCGACATCTCGTGCACCAAAGGCAATATGTACGATTTGGAAGCGGCCAAAGTGATGCGCACCAAACCCGGCCCGAACGAAAACTTCCAGTGCAACGACCCGTATGTTTTCACCTCACCCATTGGCAGCTTCCCACCGAATAAATTCGGCGTGACCGACATGCTGGGCAACGCATGGGAATGGACGGCTGATTGCTGGCACGAAAACTACCAAGGCGCGCCGGTTGATGGTTCGGCCTGGACAGAAGGTGCTGATTGCGGGAAGCGCGTGGGACGTTCGGGCAGTTGGGGTGCGGAACCGTGGGCTTTGCGCATTGCCCATCGCCGTGGCAACGACGCAACGTTCAAGTTCTCAAGCTTAGGTTTCAGAATCGCCCGCGATCTCTAAGAGGCGCCGCCAAGGATTGGAAAGCTTTGACGTAAGCCTTCCACGATATTGCTGACAGCGAGCGCGCAGAGAATGATCCCAAACACACGGGTGATCACGTTGATCCCCGTAAGGCCCAAGATCTTCATGATGCGCTCGCTGGCCAGAAACCCGATCAAGACCAGCGTAAGTACGCCGATCATCACACCACCGATCACACCTTGCTCGGCCAAGCTGCCGGTGTGCTGACTTTGCAGCAAGATCACGGATGCGATGGCTCCTGGCCCCGCAATCAACGGAATGGCCAGTGGGAACACCGTCACATCGGGGCGGTGTGTGGCTTCTTCTTCTTCATCGGTCGTGGTGGTGCGAAGCCCTGAGTGCTTCACGACCACCATGTCGATGGCCAGCAACAATAGCAGCAAGCCGCCTGCAATTCTAAACGCAGGTAAGCTGATGCCGAGATATTTCAAGATCGGCTGACCCAGAACCGTGAACACCAGCAAAATGCCGCTGGCGATAAGTACAGATTTGATGGCGACCCTTTTACGGTGCGCAGGGTCCATTCCCGTCGTCAGCGCCATGAACAACGGCACCACACCGACGGGGTCGATGATGACAAAGAACGTCGTGAATGCCGTTAAGGCGGTATCGACAAGTGCTGCATCTAACATGCCCTTGAGACTAGCTGAGGAATTTGGCCGCCGGAACCCCCAGCATATACCCCTGGCGCCCCTCTGGCACAAAGTTAACTTCTTCCTACATGAGCGTTATGCCGCTCGACACAATCCCAGATTCTCATCTCCTCGACGCCTATAGCCAGGCCGTCATCAAAGCCGTGAACACCGTTTCACCGGCGGTGGCGCACTTGCGCATTATTGGCAAACCGCGAGGCAAAGAATCTGGCAACGGATCAGGCTCCGGCTTTTTGTTCACGCCCGATGGCTACATGATCACCAACAGCCACGTTGCTGGCGGTGCGAAAGAGATTCGCGCCACCTTCCCCGATGGCAGCGAATATCCGGCCTACTTGGTTGGCGATGACCCCGATACCGACATCGCGCTGATCCAAGTGCACGGTAATGGCTTCAAGCCTTTAGCGCTCGCGAATTCAGCTGCATTGAAAGTCGGCCAGCTGGCGATTGCGGTTGGAAACCCGCTCGGCTTTGAATGCACGGTTACGGCTGGCGTGATCAGCGCGCTTGGCCGTACGCTTCGCACACAATCAGGCCGCTCGGTTGATGACGTTTTGCAAACCGATGCGGCACTCAACCCCGGCAATTCTGGCGGGCCGTTGGTGGATTCATCGGGCCAAGTGATTGGGGTAAACACAGCCACCATCATGGGCGCACAAGGTTTGTGCTTTGCCATTGCAGCCAACACCGCACAGTTTGTGGCGATGGAGATTCTGCGCCACGGCCAAGTGCGCCGCAGTTACTTAGGGCTGCAGGCGCAAACCGTACAAATTCCAACCCGTATTGTTCGTGCCCTGCACCGCACCGCTGAAACCGGCACCCGCATCATGAGTGTGGGCACCGGCAGCCCCGCCGACATTGCGCAATTGCACTCGGGTGATTTGTTGCTGACGCTGGACGATACGGAAGTGACCGGCATGGATCACTTGCACCGTCTGCTCAATGCGGAGCGTATTGGCAAAGTTGTCACGCTGCGTCTTTTACGGAACGGAAAAATTCTGGAAGCGGTAACGCGCCTGACAGAGCGCAAGGCCGCTTAAGCCTGTTTACGTTGGGAGGCTTTCAGTTCGCCAAGTGTTTGTTCTGACGCAGGTGCTGATAACGCGGCTACTGCGCCATCGATAAGAATACTCACGAACAACGACAGCGGAATGGTTTCGCGCGACACCGGTGAAACCAACAAGCGATGACGGTCAGCAAGCGAGTCCACGATCTGCACGATCATTAACCCGAAACGCAGTTGAAATACCGTTTGCGGCACATGCGGCACCAACGCTTGGCCACGCTCGGCGAACAACTGCATCGCTGAGGCATGCTTGCTGCGCGTGGTGCGGCCGATATCGTGCGAGGGATGACCACGCACTTGTGCGATAAATTTAATGTAGTGCTTGCCGCCCTTAGAGTTGTCGATCTGCTCGACCATCGGCCAAACCACGGCCTCGACCAAGTCGCGTAACGTCGCGGGCGTGGGCCGCGCATCAAGCTCCGCAAACATTTCCAAGCGCCGGGCGTTCACCCGTGCCATGCGGTACTCGTAAATGGCCGCGATCAGTTCTTCCTTCGAGCCAAAGTGATAGTGCGCAGCGGACGCGTTCTTCTGGCCCGCCGCCGTATTCACCTGACGCAGCGAAACTGCATCAACCCCTTGTTCTGCAAACAGCTTTTCCGCCGCCAAAATCAGGCGTTCACGGGTATCCGCGGAACGGTCGTGGGGGAAGTCGGTGATCTGCGCCATTTAATTCATGTAGATTAAACTACGGATTAATGCAATTGAATTAACTCATGCGCTGCCCGATTCCTTTCGTAAAAGGTGTCATGTGGACCGCAGCGACCCTAAAGGAGGGATTAGTATGTTCATCAATTTCTGGTATCCGCTGGCCCTAGCCCACGAGCTCGTCGCTGATAAGCCGATGAAGGTTACAGTGCTGGGTCAAAATCTGGTTGTGTTCCGTGACAGCAAGGGCGAGGCCCACTGCTTGTCGAACGTGTGTACGCACCGTGGCGGCAACTTGGCGGGCGGCAAAGTGAAGGGCGACACGGTGGAGTGCCCCTATCACGGCTGGCAATTCAACGGCGGCGGCGAATGTGTGAAAATTCCGTCGATTGGCAAAGAAGGTAAAATTCCGGCCCGCACGCGCATCGACGCGTACCCAGTCCAAGAAAAGTACGGCATCGTGTTCGGCTTCCTAGGCGATCTGCCCGCTGCTGAACGCCCGGGCATCTACGAAATCTCCGAGTACAACCAAGAAGGTTGGCGCGCCAACGAAGTGAAAACCTTCGATGTGAACTACAACTACGAGCGTTCTATCGAAAACGGCTTGGACCCCGCGCACAATGAATTCGTGCACCCAACGCACGGTTATTCGGGTGAGAAAGAAGAGTACGCGCTGCCAAATTACGACGTGATCGAAAACGATCTAGGCTGTCACTTCTGGATGACGTTCAAATCACCGCCGCTCAAAGACGCGACAATGAGCAAAGCGCGCAACTTTGACGGCGACTTGAAAGCCGGTGCGGGCCACTATGGCCCCAACACGCTGCAAACCTGGATTCACATGTCGGATACAGCGTGGATGCACCAGTACTTTTTTGAAGCACCCGTGAACGAAGGACGAACCAAAATCTTCTTCGTCAACATGCGCAATTGCCTGCTTGAGCCGATGCATGACGCGAAGATTCACGAACGCAACATTGTCATCGCAGACCAAGACGTCGTGGTGCTGGAAGCGTTGGAACCGGTCATCACACCGAAAGACATGACGCACGAAGTGATGATGCCTGCTGATCGCACCGTTGTGCGTTACCGCCAGATCATGAAGACCTGGGAAGCCAAGGGCTGGCGTATCGATAGTGAGAAGGTGAACGCAACCAAGGGCCGAGTGGCCTACGCCATCCCCTCACCCGCCCGCCGCACTGTAAAAGGTTGGGCGCTGGATCCGGTACCGACCGTGCAAGGTTCCGGCGAATCTGTGAAGCAAGCCGCTGAATAAGCAGCGTCATATACGCGAACCAAAAAAGCGCAGGTGTCATCACCTGCGCTTTTTCTTTTGCCGCGTCTTAAAAACTATTTGCGCTTTTTGCGTTCAATCTTCGGTGGGTCAGATTTCACCAAGGATGTGAATTGGCACGTCTGCCCCTCCACAAGGACGGAACTAAAACGATCTAACTGGCGTGCACCGCGCCCCGTGTCGAACGCAACGGTATCCGTAAAGTTGAGGCCATTACACGATCCCATCAGCTTGGCGTAATACCACTGATCTCCCGTGCCCTGAATATACAAGCCATTGCGGCCATCCGGGCGCCAGTCGCGGATCGCTCCAAACTGCACGAACGGAATTTCAACTTCCGCGGCCACATCATTGGTCGCAGTTTCCGCATTTTGCGCAAAGGCAAAGTTGGGTGCAGACAATGCCAACGCCGCAGCAAAGATAAATTTGGACTGCATAATTTTGGAATGCATGACAGCGACTCCTTTTCAAACTGTGTGCTCTGAAGCTAAGACGTGATTGCGGCGAAAAGTCGTCGCAATTGCAACAGCGCAGTAACTTAACGCAGTTGTGTATTAAAGGTTTCCGCCCACCTTAATGATCAGGCGCCCCATCACTTCGCGGGCTTGGAACATGGTGTGCGCTTTCACTGCGTCTTCCAGCGCCAAAGGTTCTGACACCGGAAAGCGCCAGGCACCCGACGCCAAATTGCTCACAATCTCTGACCGCTCGGCCCCTTTGGTTTTGGCAACCCCGTGACTGACCACGAACCCGCGAATACCTTTTGAGCCTGCAATCAATGACGCCACATTCACATCGGGCGCAGGGCCATTCATCGCGCCAATCACGATCACTTGGCCTAAGGGTGCCAAGCACGAAAATTCCTGCGGCATGTCAGCCCCGGAATTTCCATCCATGATAAAATCGACACCGCGATTGTTCGTGATCTGCATCACCGTCTTGGGCCACGCTTTATCGGCCACATAGTCGATCAAGTGATCAGCACCGAATTGCTTGGCCCATTCCACTTTCTTGGGCCCACCCACCAAGCCAATCACATGGCAGCCGATATCTTTGGCGATTTGGGTCAACATCAAGCCCACGGCACCGGCAGCTGAATGCACCACAACCCAATCATCTTTTCTGGCGCGCGCAACCGTGTGCAGCATGTGCCACGCGGTTGACGCAGAGCCGACACCAAAGGCAGATGTCCAATTCAAGTCTCCAGCAATTTCGGCAATCGCCGCCACGTTGGCGACAGCATAATCAGCGTAACCGCCATGATGCCCACCAGCCGTGATGCGCTTACCCACCCAGCTTGCATCAACACCTTCGCCCACTTTGGTCACGCGGCCTGAACTGCCGTAACCAATCGTCATGGGCAGCGGCGGCACGCCCCACTTCATCGCGCCACTGCGCGCATTAATGTCCATCGGATGCACAATCGCATAGGCCACCTGGAACTGCACTTGGCCTGGGCTAGGCTCAGGGACGGCGCGGTCCACCAACTGCATCACCTCAGGTCCACCATTTTGATCAATCACAACTGCGCGCATAACATGGTCCCTTATGATGCGTTTAAAACAAGCGGTTCTATCGTTCATGGATGTGATGATGGATTGCCCGCCTTGTTCGGGCAATCCATCGCACACAAAGCACCCCACTATGCGGCTAGACTCTTCAGGTGAACACAGGCCTAATACGCGTCTGAGCTGCTTCACCGGAATTGGGGAATTTCATGGCGCTGGTCTTACTTGCCGCTTTGATTGTCGCAGCTCTCATTCACGCGGCGCGTTCAACAAACCAAAGCCCCGGACGCCGCGCGGAATTAATTCTGGTGTATGTCGTCGTTGGCTATTGCGGTGTGTATCAAATCTTCACCGGCTTTCAGTTGCTGCTACGCCCCGATGATATTTTAACCCACTTGGGCCTGCCCACCGGTAACGCCATGACGTATTGGACGGCTTCCATCTACCTGGGCGGCGCATTCATGGCGGCCTTGGCGATCTGGTATCGGGGGAGTTACCTCTTGGCACCGGTTGTGACGTGGTCGATCTATTTTGCGGGCGCAAATTTCGCTCATTTTTATACGCTGCAACTGAATGGCGCGACGTTAACGCCAACCCTGATTGGCTTTGTATTCGCCAGCCATGGCCTGATTTCGGTGATCTTAGTAGCCATGTGGGTCAGTTATGTACGGGCCACGCGCCTGCGCTTAAGAAGATCAACCGACAGACAGTCTGAAAACGATAGCAACGCTTAGAGATTTGCTGTCGCCACAGCTTTCACCCGTAGCGTCCAATACCGACATATCTGACAAAACAACCGGCCCCAACGGCAAGTTGATAGCCGCAGAATCCCAAGCTTTTTGTGTGCTTATGCGTATCAGTAGGTCTTATTTATATGACAACCAGTCGGCTATGCCGCCCGATTCTATATCCGTTGGGTCATATGCCACATTTGGGGGAATCTGATACTGATAGGCCCACGAGGGAGATGCCATGCCGTGCTGAGGGGTCAATATGAAGACCTTCACAAGAGCACCACCGGCATTAGCAATTGATTTGAGTGATGAGTTGAGTGGGTTTTATGGCTACCGATATTTCCAATGATGATTGTAAAGAGTTGCACGACTGGCGCGTCAAAATCGCCGGGACGCTGATCAATCCCGATACACTCTTGGCAACAGATTATATGAACCACTTCAACGAAGTGGTGATGTTGATTGAAATGTTGCCGGACATGCCGGATATGCTGCCGGATTGCGAAGGCTGGAAAACCAAAACCTACGCGCAACATTTCCTCGACAGCAAACTCGACTACGGCCCATTAGCGGCACAAGCCTATGATCATGCGCCGCTGGATATTATCGGCCCCTTCGAACTCACCGTCGCACAACTGAATGCGGTGATCGCCCTGACGATCAAGCGTGCCGCGAATGCCATTGCGAGCAACGATCCCCATCAAACGCGCTTTGCGGTCGACGCTGGGGTTTCAACGTTGCGCAAACTCAGCGAAACACTGGGCGGCATTATTAATGGATCACAACAAACCGTAGACCAAGAACACATCGACGCCATGATGGCGGGTAGTGGTATTTCCACATCCGTTGTGTCGACCGGCGGTAGCAGCCAAGCGGATATTGATAGTTTATTTGACTAGCTCGAAGTTCAACGGTCCATTTCTTGCTGGCCTATATCTGTTACAGTCATTCACGAGCCATTCAGATTGAGAAGCCCATAAAGTATTTAACGGCATCAGGCGTTTGTTTGCATTTATCAGCAATGGGTACCATTACCAGTATATTGCGCCTGCCCCGCCAGCGGTTCTGGCTGATCTGCGTTTTCATTTTCGTCGCCGCTGAGTGCTCAGACCGCATTGCCCTTTACACAATGGCTGCGAGCAGCGAGGTACGGGTTTCACTACACTCGCTTTTGGCGTTTCCGATTGGCCTGTTGAATGACTTGGCCATCGGCCTT
Organism: Rhodospirillaceae bacterium; assembly: GCA_965229355.1. GTDB lineage: Bacteria > Pseudomonadota > Alphaproteobacteria > Rhodospirillales > Rhodospirillaceae. Next base: position 683,633 of record OZ245869.1, read on the forward strand.
GTCCTCGGTCTGCCCTTTTTGCTTGCGCTGCACATCGGCGCGAAGTTTTGGGCCTCGCGCACTGGCGCGGTGATTGCGCATAGCATTCTCATTGCATTGTTAAGTATTCCTGTTGTTGACCAGATTGCCGATATTTTCTTTTGGCGCGATTTTGATAGCCGCTTCAATTCCATCGCCGTCAATTACCTTATTTTTCCGCGCGAGGTGATTGGGACAATCAATGAATCATTCGACATTCGAATTCTGTTAGCGGTGCCGCTTTGCGTTGGCATTGCGTACATTCTTTTACGCAAATCATTCAACGCGGCCCTGCACTCAGCCCTACAACCACAAGAAACGCTCCGTACATCATATGTGCTTGCCGCACCGATCGTGCTGGCTTTTGTGTGCGTTGCGCTGGGACCTTTGTCACTGGGCAGTGACCGGACCGTAAATGAAATTGCCGCCAATGGAACCGAGCGCTTTCTGAATGCGGCCCTCACGAACGACCAAGCGTTCGACGGCTTATATAGCGCGATGGACGACAAGACTGCGATTGAATTGGTACGCAAGCAAGTCGCGCAAGACAACACAACATTCATCGACAGCACAAACACCCGCAGCATCTTGCGCCATGTTGAGGGCGCAGCATTGCCCAAAAAACTAAACGTCGTACTGGTGCTGGAAGAGTCCTTCGGCAGCGTTTATGTCGACAGTCTCGACAATAAGGGACAAACACCGACATCTCCCGCTCTAGACCGTTTGGCATCGGATGGCTTGTTTTTCACAAACATCTACGCCACCGGCAATCGCACGGTAAATGCGCTTGAAGCTGTACTGACTTCATTCCCGCCCATTCCCGGCATTTCAACAGCGCGCCGCCCAGGCTCAGAAGGCATGTATTCTCTGCCCGCGCTGTTGCATCAACACGGATACAACACAGCCTTCCTTTATGGCGGCCGCAAAGTCTTCGACAACATGGGCACATTCTGGCGCGGGATCGGCTTTGATGCGGTGTGGGACCAGAACGACATTCAGAATGCCGATTTCAAAACGATCTGGGGCGTTGCTGACGAGTACCTTTTTAAAGAAGCGATTACGCGGCTCGATCAACATGCCGCTACACCAGACAATGCAACGCAGCCCTTTTTTCTTTCCTTATTAACCGTGTCGAACCATCGCCCTTATCTGTATCCCGCAGGGCGTATCGACAAAGACCCGCAAGAAAAACAGCGCTACAACTCGGCGGCCTATGCCGATTGGGCCTTCGGAGATTTTATTGCGCAAGCCCGCGAGAAGCCCTGGTTCTCTAACACTGTGTTTATTTTCATTGGCGATCACGGCCCCCGCGTCTTCGGAGCGGCATTAGTGCCGGTACAGTCTTATCGTGTGCCGCTGCTGTTTTATTCACCTGGCAATATCGGGGCTGAACGCAATGAAACATTGGGCTCAAGCATTGATCTCGCCCCGACACTGATGGGCTTATTGGGCCTGTCCTACGACAGCCCGTTTTTTGGCTCGGATTTACGCCGCGTCCCTGAACATGCCGGGCCTGAACATGGGGGGCGCGTACTTATGCAGCACAATTTCTCGATTGCGTATGGCGACGGCGAGAATGTTGCGATTATTTCGCCAGGCCTACACGACACCGGCTACACGATGCGACCAGGCCCATTTGAGCTTACGCCGGTGCCCAACCCCGATGCCAGCGCGCGACAGAACGTCATCGCCATAACACAAACCGCGCACCGCCTGTTCTATGCGCACCAGTATCATCGCCAGCCTTAGAACGAGCGCTTACAGCTTTAAAGCGCCCGGATTGACCACACGGCCAGGGTCAACAACGCCCTTTATTTTTTGAAGCAGCGACCAAGCTTCTGGTTTCAGCGCTTTGTCATAAAGATAGAACTTGCCCAGCTGCAAGCTAACCGCACCCTCTTGCACAAACAACGCTGCCAGCTCTTCGCGCATTTGCAGCACAGTGGCGCGCGCGCCTTCATCAGCAGCGTGCGTAGGCAAGCGGCCCAAATGTTCAGGGCGCATGACCTTGCTGTACATCTTCAATTGCGCATCAGGCCAGAAGAATACGGGCTCGATCAGGAAGCCATAGTTTCCGACTGTCACCAACAAGAAGCCTGTACGGATATTGTATTTGGTCTTCAGTGTTTCGTAGCGCGCATACAGCGCTTGCACTTTTTCCAAAATGCTGGCGGCCTGACTGTGCGGCACGATGCAATGCACCGGCACCCAACGCTCGCCCTGGGGGCCCAGAATAGAATCGGGCGGCACAAACGGATCGGCGTGGACAATGCGGGTAATGGATGCCGGCATCGGGTCACCACCCGCAGCCTTACAAATATCGCGCGCTTTCTTGAACAGCGCATTCACACCTTCGGCGGTTTTATCTTCAATCGCCACATGCATGCCGTAAGGCACGTTTTTCAAATAGCCCCGGCCTGCCAACGCAACCTTGATGCCATCGATGATGCCGCCGTTCTCGATCACCTTGAACAGCGTGGCTAAGTCTTCTTTCAAGCTGCGCTTGGCTTCGACCGCACGGGCTGACTGCTGGCCCGCATCGAACCCCATGGCTTCAGCGGCAATGCCTTCGCGCGATAAACCCGACAACGCAGCGGCCATTTGGGCAGCGGTTTTAAAACCGTAGGCAATATGTTTGCGGTGCTCGGTGCGGCGTATCAAGCGCAAGGTCGCCACAGCCTTCATACCCATCGCCCCGGCATCGGCCAGGAACAAACCCATCATGTCCGGGCCATAGTGCTTCATGAACGGCTTGCCGTTTTGAATGGCATGCGCCCCTAACGGCTCAACCGTGCCATCGCCTAAGACTACAGTTAAGCCAATGCATTGCTCGACCGCAGAACCATATAAGCCAGATCCGAAGAAGATGGAGTTCTGCGAGAGTGCGCCCCCCACCACGGCTTTCGCACCTGACAATGGGCCCCAATAGGGCGTGCGTAAATTCTTGGCTTTTAGCGCGTCGTTCAATTCCGCCCAGGTGCAACCGCATTCGACGGTCACGTACATATCGGTTTCGTTGATCTCGACGATTTTGTTGAGGCGGCGCATATCGATGGTCACCGAAGCGCTGCGCGTATGCAGGTAGCCATCGGTATAGCTCATACCACCGCCGCGTGGCACCAACGCGATACCGTTGCGGTTACAGATGGCAGCCACACGGCTTAATTCATCTACGTTCGCGGGCGCGACGGCCGCTAAAGGTGTTTCCAAACTGCGGAAGGTATCTTCAGCATAGAACAGGCGGTCTTCATCACTGGCTTTCACATAATCAGCCCCCACCACTTGGCGTAATTGGTCGACAAGCCCGCTGTGCGCGCCCAAAGCCGCAGGTGGTTTCGGGGCTCCGGCCGGAGCGGTGACAGATACAGCGCGTGATGGATCAGACATGAAAGCTTCGCCTCTGATAAAATATCTCGGATTTGTTATGTCGTGATGACGGGTTGGTTTCCACACATTTCACAGTTGCACTGCACCATGCGAGCAGCGGCGGTTTTTCCACGCGTTTCACGCAAGCCCCCGGCACGCGCCTGCTCCGGTCCTGCATAAGCAGGCGGTCTGCCCAATGATGCGTTGCATCGCGATTCATTTTTTGTTCTGATAGCACCACCTAATAGGTGTAGAGCAAGGGACCGATGAACAAGGCCTTTATGCTGACGATGATGCGCTCATTGGTTTTCGGACTATGCGCCTTCGTACTTATTACATTATCCCGAATCAAAATCTCATCGGCATGGGATGTGGCAGGCTTTGTACTGGGGGCCACTGTGTTGTGGTACTTGATTGAAGTCGTCGTGCTGAAAGCCGTCTTCAATAAAAAGAAGAACCCGCGCAGTTAAAGCGTATTAGGCGCACCCAGCGGATCGGTATAGCCCGCACTTTGCAAGCGATAGCGTCGCAGCATTTCAGGGTGATCGTTGATCATCTTCATCGCCGCAGCACTGCGCGCAATGACAGCAGGATCAAGACTATCCATCTCTTCACCGCGCGCATGGTTGTCGGCCAATATCTTATCGATGGCCGGTTTTACAGCGCTTTCGTAAGTCTTTAAGCGGCGCGTGACGGTTTCAGGATTGGCCATATCAGCCACATCCGGCAGCACATTCATCAGCTTCGCAATACAGCGAATGGCGACATTCATGCCCTGCCCACGCGCCGGGTGCATAGCGTGACACGCATCACCGACTAAAACTGTGTTTCCGTGCACCCACGTTGAGGTGTTGATCAACTTCACCGGATAGAAGCCACCCAACTCTGCTTCAATATGCGAAAGCTGTGGCGCACGTTCGATGATCGCGTTCTTACGCAGCTTCGGTGTGGCAGTTTTCCAGAACGCGATATCGCTTTTGCGGATCGGAAAGCCGATTTTCCAACCGCCAAAGGCGCGCGGCACTTTGGTAATGGTGCCATGCGATCCCATGTAGGTAATGACGCGATTGAGCGGGTCCATCTCGGAGCGCGGAGCGAACAGAACCACCAATGGATTATCGTATTCGTGCGCTTGGGCTTCGAACTTCAAGACATCGCGAACCCTTGAGCCGCGTCCATCAGCCCCCACCACCATGCGCGGCGTGATCACAACCGCATCACCCGGCGCATAGCCATCAGGGGCGGCATGATCCTCAGGTAGCTTTAAAGTGAGCGAGCGAATACCTTCCGGCCCCACATCAAATTCACGCGCCCGAGCTGGGCGGAATAATGTGTAGCTTGGGTTGTCTGCCGCAAGCTTTAAGAACGTCTCGCCGATCAGTTCGTGATGCAGATAAGAGTAATAAGGATGCGGGATTGGAAGATCGCTGTAATCGGATTCCAGCAGCACATCATTGGTATCGGTGTAGTAGATGGCACCATGGCGCTTTTCGGCCCCCGCGGCCCAGAACGCATTCAATGCGCCCCACTGTTCGAGGATCTCAACCACCACACACTGGAAGTGATCACCGCGCGCCGTATCTAAGGGCCGGTCGGAAAGTTCAACCTGCACCACTTTATAGCCGCGATCTCTCAAGGCGCATGCCAGCGCTGCGCCTGCAATGCCAGCACCGCTAATCAAAATATCACACGGCAAATTGTGGGTTTTCGCGACCATCGCCATCATCAATACAGGTTCAAAAAACTGCGCATACCCTATCGTTTCGAGTGCGTATCGAAAAGGTAAAGCTCTTTACCGCACACGAACAACACGACATTGTGCAACCTATGCTTCAACAACCCGAAACACCCGACGCTTACCAAGCCCAACAAAAGGTCGATCGCTTTCTGGCGCATTGGCGGTCATTGCCTCGCCCGCCACAGCGGATTGCACCGCATGTTCACACACTGCTTGATCACGTCGAGCCCGAACTGCAACCGAATGTCGCACTGGTCGATATCGCAAGCCCTGGCGTTCTGGCGGTACGGCTGTTTGGCACCGGTCGCGAAGCGTCATTCGGCGCCAATATCACCCACACCAATGCGCTTGATGTCTTTGAACAGCACTTGCGCGGGCCCGTATTCGAGCGCGTGACTGCGGTCGCGACACAACCGGTTGGCTGGCTGACCCAACGCATCAGCACGTCGTCACGGGGTATCGCCATGCGGTTTTTGTCACTCAGCTTGCCCCTCACTGTCGACTCGGATGCGAAGCCCTGTGTGGTCAACTTTGGGGCCACGATGGACGTGCGGCCTAAGGATGAAATGACCCCCCGGGTGAATGCAGTCCTTGGGTGCCAATGGATTGATGTCGGCGCTGGCGTCCCCTCGCTCTCGCCCGCTTTTTAACGAAAAATCAAAGACTTACTGAGACACCCTCAGCCCCTAAACGGGCCTGTTCTCAATCGGCAAACCCGAATTGAAGCACGACTTAATTTCGTTTGATTGCACCATACCGCGCTGTAATGTGCGGCTACTCGTGGGGACGGACCAGCCAAGCCACCAACAACAAAAGTGGCAGTGATCCAGCCCGATACAAACTGGTCGTTCGGTATCGGACGGTAGGGACATTTGCCTGTCGTTAGGAGCCACGCGAGACTGTTGTGATGATGCGGTGCCCACTTTTGGTGTCGCAAAACCGTTAGGATCGGAAACGGATAAGGTTCGATCGGGCTCCAATAACAGGAGGTCGGGCCACAACGGACAGAGACAGAACGAATAAAAAAATGCGAGAAAGCGCCCAGCCAAAAGCTGGGCGCTTTCATTTTCAGATGCGGTTAATCACCCAGCGTGTACGCGATGATGTAATCGCCGAGTGCGGTTTCAACACGCGAGTGACCGCCAGCGGCAATCACCACGTACTGTTTGTCGCCCGCCATGTAGGTCATCGGCACCGCCATACCCGGCACTGGCAGTTTCGATTGCCACACTTCAGCACCCGTTTGCACATCCAGTGCACGCAAGTGTTCATCCATCGTTGCGGCCACGAAAATCAAACCACCTGCCGTCACCATCGGACCACCGATGTTGGGCGAACCCCAACCGAATGAGGCCGGAATGGTAACGCCGTATTTCTTCACTTGGCCTAATGGGATTTGCCACTTCAACTTGCCCGTCGACATATCGATCGCTGACAACGTGCCCCATGGTGTTGGCGTGCACGGAATACCCAGCGGCGACATAAAGATTTCGCCTTCCACGCGGTACGGCGTGCCCTTCAGCGGACGCGTCAGATAATCAACGCCCGGCACATCTTCTTCCTTCACGCCGTCTTCGCGTTTGATCATCTTCAAGCGCGTTGCCAAGTTCTCGGCTTTGATGATCAGCGTGTTGGACTTGGCATCGAATGCGGCCCCACCCCAGTTACCGCCACCAAGGGCAGACGGGAACAACAGCGAGCCCTTGCCGCTGGGCGGTGTGTAAAGGCCGTCGTAACGCATCTTATCGAATTCAGCTTGGCACCACGCTTGGTCAATTGGGGTTAAGCCGAACAGCTTCTCGCGTTTGATCTCTTGACCTGCGAAAGCATCAATACCCACGGGAACGGGTTGCGTGGCTGATGATTGCTCCCCCGGCACATCAGACTGCGGCACCGGGCGCTCTTCGATCGGCCAAACGGGCGCGCCGGTATCGCGATCGTGCACAAACAGCCAGCCCATTTTGGTTTGTGTAATCGCAACATCACGCGCTTGGCCATCTTTGGTGATGTTCACCAGCAGCGGATGCCCAACCAAATCGTAGTCAAAAATATCGTGATGAATGGTCTGGAATGACCAGACCACTTGGCCGGTTTCGGATGAAATCACAACCGTCGCATCGGACAGCGGGATGTCGAACAAACGCCCGCCACCATAGTAATCGGTCGACGGGCTGGTGGTCGGCAGGAACACCAACTTGCGCACGGGGTCGACGCTGATAGTCGACCACACGTTTGCCGCACCCGTCTTGTCGCTTTTATCAGCCGGGATAGGATTAAACTCCCACTTCATTTCGCCGGTGCGTGCATCAAAGCCGCGCACGACACCGTCTGCTGCATTGCTTAAGCCATCATTGGCAGAGACCGTGGCAACAACCACATCACCCGCGATGCCCACAGGCGAGCCCATTCCCCCGGCATTACCTTCGCCGTGATTATCGTAGTCTTGATGTGAAGCGTAACCAGGGTGGCCTTTGGCTGCACCAAAGTCTGTGCACGAGGCGCCGGTGTCGGCATCAATGGCGTAGATGCTGCCGTAGGCATCGCCCTTGAAGATGCGGCGTTGGCACGGCGCATTCGGCTCAGGGGTTGCAGCTTCCCAATAGGAAACACCGCGACATGTGGTGCCCCGCTTTGGTTTGTCTAAAAGCGGCTTGCCGTTGGGGCCTTTCACGACAGCAGGATCAAACACCCACTTCTCTTTACCCGTGGCTGGATCAAGCGCGAACACGCGATTGAACGGCGTGCAGTAATACAGCGTGCCATTCACGTGAATGGGTGTGACTTCTAAATTAGTGCCGCCCGTGGCTGAGCCCGCATAAGAAAAATCGCCCGACCGATGCGTCCAGGCCACTTTCAGTTTGCCGACATTGGTTTTGTCGATCTGCGACAGCGGCGAGAACTGACTGCCACCGGGGTCATTCCCAAAATTCGGCCAATCGGCGTGTCGATCCTGCGCGATGGCTGATCCACTAAAGATCAAAAGCGACACAGCAAACAAACGAGACAGCATTGAAGCCCCCACAGCAGTTCTTCACCCAACAGCAAGGTTAGCATGGCATTCCCCACGAACCATGCAGCAATGAGGGGTGATCAGAATGTGAACACGTTGATGCGAACGATTAGCCGGGAATGAGCTTGCCACCGCGGCGTGTTTGCAACCAAGCCGACAACATTAAACACAGCCCCGAAAACCCAACTAATAGCGTCGCAAGCGCATTAATTTTAGGGCTAACCCCTAACCGCACTGACGAAAACACAGCCATGGGCAATGTTGTCGACTGCGGGCCAGAGGTGAAACTGGCGATCACTAGGTCATCGAGCGACAACACAAACGCCAACAGCCAGCCCGCACCAATGGCAGGCATTAACATTGGCAACGTGATGGTTGTGAACACCTTCAGCGGCGGCGCGCCCAAATCAGCCGCGGCTTCCTCATACTGCCGCGATGTCCCAATCACACGAGCCTGAATCACATACGCGACATACGTCATCGCCAGTGTTGCGTGCGCCGCAATTATAGTTCCCAGACCACGCCCTGATCGCCATCCGAAAGTCTGTTCAACGGCGACGAACAGTAATAGCAGCGACAGGCCTGTGATAATTTCAGGCAACACTAACGGCACTGTCAGCAACGCCACGAACACGGTTCGCATTTTGAATTTGCGCACGCGGGCCAAAACTAAGCCTGCAGCGACACCCAGAATTGTCGCAAGTGTTGCAGAGCCAGCGGCCACCATCAGGCTATTGGCTGCAGCACCCAAAAACTGCCGATCTGATAAAAGCTCGGCGTACCAACGCACCGAAAAACCTGTCCATACGCCAGCCAAACGCGAATCATTGAATGAAGTCACAATCACCATCAGCGTCGGCACGTAAAGAAACAATAAGCCGATAATTAGAATAGTGTTGATGGTGCGCGCTGTTCTCATGCAGCCTCACGCGCTGAACGGGCCTGGAAGATGGTCACCGGCACCGCCAGGACGATCAACAAAACTGTGGCCACCGCCGCACTGACGGGCCAATCGCGGTTCGTGAAAAATTCATTCCACAATACTTTGCCGATCATTAGCACATCGGCCCCGCCCAGAAGTTCGGGGATTACAAATTCACCGACAGCAGGAACGAACACCAGCACACATCCCGCAACAACACCGGGCCATGAGAGCGGCAACGTAATACGCCAGAACGCTTGCGCGGGTGTTGCCCCCAAATCCATCGCGGCTTCAGTTAAACGCCCATCGAGCTTTTCAAGGCGCGCATAGAGCGGCAACAACATGTACGGCAGATAACAAAACACCATGCCGATAAACACAGCGAACTCGGTGTTCAACAGCTTCAACGGCGCATCAATCACGCCCAAGGCCTCAAGGGCACTGTTCACCAAGCCATTAGGGCGCAGCAAGCCGACCCAGGCATAAACGCGGATCAGAAACGACGTCCAGAACGGCAACAGTACCAAAATGAGCAACGGCGTTTGCCAGGTACGCGGTGCGCGCACAATCGCATAGGCCATGGGGTATGCGATCAGCAGCGCGAGAACTGTTGTGATGGCAGCGATACGCACCGAGTTGAGATACGCTTTGAAATAAAGTGCGTCAGAGCTGATTAATGCGTAATTGGATGCGCTTCCCTGCCATAGGGTTTCACCAGCCTCATTTGAGCCAATCAATGGCGTGTAGGGCGGCACCCCCAACTGCATTTGCGAGAAGCTGATTTTAATGATCAGCAGCAGCGGCAGAAACGCAAATACCAACAGCCAGAGTAGCGGAAGCCCAATGGCTGTGCGCTTTAAGCCAGCGGATTCAAGCGGCGTCATGATGTCAGTACCACAACAGCATCAGCAGACCACGCGACATTAACGCGCGCACCACGCTCGAACGTTTTGTGCGAATCATTCTGGCGGGTGACGCGCACAATCGCGCCATGCGCAGCCCGCACCAAATACGTGGTGACCGTGCCCAGATAGACAACATTCTCAACTGTCGCTTCAGACAACACGTTGTCATCAGACAGCGTATCAACACTAATCGTAATGCGTTCGGGCCGGACAGAGACTGCCACAGCAGAGCCTTCAGGCGGCAACGCAGCATTCGCTGCAATGGATGCGCCCAACACGGGGCATTCAACGCGGCCTTGTACGACAGCACCGTCCCAGATGTTTGCTTCACCAAAGAATTAGGCCACCAACCGCGAAGCCGGGCGCTCGTACAAATCGCGTGCACCGGCCACTTGCACGATCTTGCCTTTGTCCATCACGGCGACACGGTCGGCCATGGTCATGGCGTCTTCCTGATCGTGCGTAACGATGACGAATGAAATACCGAGGTGTTTGCGCAAGTTCATCAGCTCAAGCCGGGTGCGCTCTCGTAAAGCGCGGTCCAATGCTGCCATGGGTTCATCGAGCAACAGAACCTTCGGCTGCTTCGCGATACACCGCGCGAGCGCCACACGCTGCTGCTGACCACCCGACAACTGATCTGGCCTGCGATAGCCCAGCGTATCCATTTCAACCAAGGCCAACGCATCTTGCACGCGTGTTGTCAAAGCTGCGCCAGTTAAGCCGTCTTGCTTCAAACCGAAGGCCACGTTTTGCGCGACCGTCATGTGCGGGAAAAGTGCGTAAGATTGAAACATGAGATTGACTGGCCGCGCATGGGGCGGTGTGGCCGTCATGTCCTGGCCCGCGATCATCACCTTACCGCTGTCGGGCACTTCAAGACCTGCCAACACACGCAGCAATGTGGTTTTGCCACAACCCGACGCGCCTAAGAGGGCCAAGAACTCATTGTTGGCAATATCAATTGACACGCCATCCACCGCCATCACGCCATCGAATGACTTGCGGATGTCGCTAAGCGCAATGATCGGTGAAGCCATCGTTAATCGTTCTTATGATCCGGTTTTCACGCGCGTCCACAGGCGTGTGCGCAAGCGTTCGATCTCAGGTGTGGGCAGCGTTTCTGTCAGCAGTTTTGCAGCAATATCTGCTGGCGGATACACCGCCTCATCTTCCAACAGCTCTTTATCCATGAACTTCGCCGACTTTAAATTCGGGTTCGCGTAGTAAACTGCGTTTGAAATCGGCGCGATCACTTCAGGCCGCAGAATGTAATCCAAAAACTTATGAGCATTGGCCGCATGCGGCGCGTCTTTCGGGATCGCCATGAAGTCAAACCACATCACAGCCCCTTCTTTGGGAATGCTATAGTCGATCTCAATACTGTTCTTGGCTTCCGCGGCGCGCTCGGCAGCTTGGAACACATCGCCCGAATAACCCATCGCCACGCACACATCGCCGTTCGCTAACGCCGTGATGTATTCCGAGTTGTGAAATTTTGAAATATACGGGCGCACCTTTTGCCACAGCGCTGCGGCGGCTTCGTAATCCGCGGGCGTGGTGGAGTTGGGGTCTTTGCCCATGTAGCGCAATGTCAGTTCAAACACATCGGCGGGGGAATCAAACGCATAGATGCCGCACTTGGCCAGCTTCTCGGCGTTCTTGGGGTCCAAGATCAGCGACCAGCTATCAACAGGCGCGTCTTTGCCCAACACCTCTTTCACTTTCTTGACGTTGTAGCCAATGCCGGTCGTGCCCCACATATAAACAATCCCATGTTTATTGCCGGGGTCTTGCACAGAGGCTTTCGTGATGATGGCGGGGTCTTGCGTGGTGATGTTACTGAGCTTGGTTTTATCGAGCGGTTGCAAAATGCCAGCTTTGATAAAGCGCCCCAGCACCGGGCCATTGGGCACAACAACGTCGTAGCCCGAGCCACCGGCCAGCATTTTGGCTTCCAACATTTCGCTGGAATCAAAGTTATCGATATTCACCTTGATGCCGGTTTCTTTCGTGAAGTCGGCAATGGTGTTTTCAGCCAGATAGTCTGACCAGATGTACAGGTTCAGCGTTTTGTCTTGCGCGTGGGCAGACAGCGCCAGCGTTGATGCGACCAGCGTCGATACAATCAAAGCCGCGCTGAAACGATACATAAAGCCTGACATCCGAACGCCCCCGCTAAATCCGTAAGGAGGCGGATATTACGGAGGTGGAACGGCGGCGTAAACGCTTTGATATGAAGGCGCTTTAGTTTTAATGCGCTCTGATTTTAAGGCGCTTTAGCTTTGCCGTTCAGTAAACCCCAAGCCGGTTTGTCGGGCGGCGGGTTGTCCAGGCGCTCCATGCCCGTCGGCAAGCCAAACTGGCGACGGCCAAAGTTCAGCATGTGCACATCCCAGTTCACGGCCAGTTGGTTTTGCATGACACTGAGATCACGCGCAAAACGCTGCACGGGGTTGGAGTCGTAAATGCCCACCGCACCCATTTGCTTTACCAAGCGTTGCACCAAGTTATAGCACAGACGCGCAATGTACGAACGCTCACGTCCTGAATCGATGAATTCATCAACTGCGATGTTCAGGCGGGCCGCACCACGTTCGTGTAAGAATTTGTTGTGCTTATCAAACAACGCACGCGCAGCTTCCAGTTCGCAATAAGATTCGGCCAATCGCTCTTGCACGGTCGGCATTTGAGCAACCGTTGACGCATACTGCACCATAGAGCCGACACGGCCCTGCGTGTTCGCGCGGTAGATTTCATAGGCGCCTTCGGCGGCCCCCAAAATCGGGCCCAACAACCAGCTTGAGAAATAGGGCGTAAACGGTACGTCGTACAAATAGCAGTCAGGGTTCACAGCCGCGCCCACGGGGCCCGCGCCAAAGTTCGGCAGTGAATCAAGAACGTGATCGTCGGGCACAAACAAATTGGTGAACTGAAGATCTTTCGAGCCCGTCCCTTTCATACCCGCCACAAACCAAGTGTCGACGATGTCGACATTCTCGGCTTTGGTGATGATGCGCACGTTCGTGCGACTAGACTTCGTACCGTCTTCGTTCAGCAGTTGCCCATTCACCATGATCCAATCGGCATGATCGCACCCCGAGGCAAAACGCCAGATACCGTGTACGATTACACCGTCTTTGGTTTTGGTGATGGTGCCTGTCGTTTGTGCTGACGCAGTAACAAACAACTGGTTTGGACCCGCAGCAAACATTTCATCCTGCAAGTATTGCGGCATACGGCCAACAATCGCACCGTGCCCACCAACCACCGCAACGATCCAGGCCGTTGAGGGGCACCCGCGCGCAATGATGCGTGCGATTTCTGGCAACGCGGGCCAATCCATCTCTAACCCGCCGTAGCGTTTGGGAATCACGATGCTGAGCAGCCCAGCTTTATACAGATCAGCCATGTTCTCTTTGGGCAGATAGCGCAAATTCTCGGTTTCAGCAGCACGCGCGGCAAACACCGGCACCAAGGCTTCGGCGTTCGCTTTCAACTGTGCCCACGTCAGCGTATGTGGCTGCCATGATGCTGCGTGTTTCTTTTGAGCGGCAGAGGAAGAGCCCATTGTCGTGCTCCTGATTACTTCTTTTTGCGTTTCGTTTTGGATTTAGGCAGATGGCCCGAGGCTGTCAGTGCGTCACGGACGATACGCATGCTGTCGATGGTGGCCGGAATGCCCGCATACAGTGACGTATGTAGCAAAACTTCTTTGATCTCATCGGGCGTGCAGCCGTTGTTCAAGGCCCCTTTCAGATGGATCAGCAATTCGTGCGGGCGATTGAGGGCTGTCAGCAGCGCCATGTTAATAAGGCTGCGTGTTTTCAGCGGGAGACCTGGGCGCGACCAAATATCATTCCACACCCACTCATGAATGATCTGCATGAGCTCTTTATTGAAATCATCCACGCCCTTCAGCGAGGTATCAACATAAGCATTGCCCAGCACGCGACGGCGCATCGCTTCGCCTTTGGCAGCGCGTGTTGTCGCGACAGTCTTGGCCGATGATTTTTGAATGCGTCTTTTTGCAGCCATGGAGCGGCTTCCCCCACCTCATCCCCTTACGTCAGGTCATCATATATCCATGACCTTCGTTGACGAGGGAAAAAGACAGACTTCGTCTGTCTGGTCGCAAGAAGTATGGGAAGAAACGGCTGAAAACTGCGGTTTTAAGCTAAACCGGCAGCGCCGATGGGGTCACGCTTGATGAATTTATGAGTCAATACGCGCCAGATCAGCTTGGGCGTCGACAGCCAGTTGATGCGCGCGCCTGGCTTGGTGTTGGCCAGAACTTTCTCGGCAATAAAGGCCGCGACAGGTGCGACAGGGTCGCCAAACATCATCACGAACTTCTTTTTCGCGCGCACTTGGGCGGCCGGTTCACCCCATGCTTCGCCGAGCCCCAACTCGGTGATGACGATACCGGGCTGGATGTACCCAACAATGATGTTCTTGGCTTTCAGTTCTTTCGCGGCCGCACCCGTGAAGTACGTCAACGCGCGTTTGGTGGACCCGTACACCGACATGCCGGGTCGCGTCATACCATCAGAGCCAAAGCCTTCGAAATTATAAATCGCACCACGTGTGCCGTTGACCACGTCTTGCGTTTCCATTTCCTTGGCTGCGACTTTGGTGCCGTTCATGGCGCCCGACAAGTTGGCTTCCACAACGCTAGAGATATCAGCCGGATCAAGCTGACCGACATTGCGGTACTTGTTGATCAGCCCTGCGTTATTAATCCACACGTCAACCCGGCCAAAAACTTTAGCCGACTGACGCCACAGATTTTCGACCTGCGCCACATCCACCACATCACACGCAATACCAACAGCGCGGCTGCCAGCGTTGAGCTTCGCCACCACCGCATCCACAGTATCTTGGCGCCGTCCACTGATGACGACGTTATGGCCACGCTGCAAAAACTCTTCTGCGAGACCTAACCCGATACCTTTGGTGGAGCCCGTGATGACGATTGTTTGAAGGGCGGGTGTTTGCGGCATGGTGTTTTAAGCTTCCAAAGCGGCTTTGCGTTCAGCCTTGCTGAGCGGTTTCGGACCTGGTGAAACTTTGCACACAATCACGCCAAACAAAAAGACACAGAAATTCATAACGCCCACGAAAACAAACGGACCAGACTGCATCCACTCGTCAAACAGGCGCCCGCCCACACCCGTGGCTAACAGAATGCCCAAAGCGCCGCAGAACCCAAAGAAGCCAATGACGGAACCGCGCTCAGCACGCGGCGCTTCCTGGCCGATCAAGGCTTGCGAGGCAAAGAAAGCGCTGATTTGTCCCACACCCAGCAACATGAAGAACGGCAAATTGGCGTTGTCGAGGGGGTGATCAATCAGACCCATGCAGAGATACCCAGCCGAAGCCAAGAACATTGCAAATGTCAGCGCAAAGACGCGGTTGAAGCGGTCGAGAATGATGCCCATGAACGGCGCCCAAAGCGTTGCCGATGTTTGCACAGTGGCAAACAAAATAGCGGCACGCCCGCCCGCTTGTGCTGGCGTCATGCCATCCGCGATACCGGCCACAGAACCCCATAGCGTAATAAACACACCGACGATGACCAAATCGCCGCGCGCAACGAAAGCCGATGAGTAGGCTAAGGCGATGCGCAAGTTTTTGGCATTGCGTAACCCGGACAGCACCAGGTCTTTGATCGCAAGTTTTTCTTCCTGCTTTACAGGCGTACCCTTTTTCAGGCCGGTCGCGATGATGATCGCCGAGATAATGCAAATGCTTGCAACGACCCAGTGCGCATATTCAATGGCGTGAAAAGTATCAATGCCGTTGCGCTCAAGCACCGCAGGCAAGCGCCCCAGCACCAGCGCAACAGTAATAACGCCAAGCGCATTAAAGATGCCTGTCACGGCAACCATTTTCCCGCGCGCAGGCTCTTGCGGATAATCGTTGATGATAGTGCCGATCATGCCCGTGGCCGCAGCGGTTCCGACCGCATAGACCAATCGGTAGATCGTGAGGTTTTCGATAGATTGAGCCAGGGGGTAAAGAAAGTACGCGACACCCATGGCGATCATCCCGAACGCATAAACCGGGCGACGGCCGATACGGTCAGACAAAATGCCGAATGGCGCGATCAGCGCGATAGTGACCATCTCTGTGACAAACGCGAGATTGCCTGCAACGGTGCCCTGCTGATCGGCCGGCAAGTTCAACACCGCACTCATGACGAAAGCTTGGCCGTTGTTCACAAACGTGAGCAAGCCGATCGTCACATAAGCGGCATACATCAGCACCCAACCGTTGGCTTTACTGATCCCAGGTTCAAGCCACAGGCCCAGACGCTTCGGCCCGACATATTCGGCGGATGTATCGATTTTCATTGATGTCCCTTAAATCTAGCTAACCCTGAAAGGCCCGATGCTCTTAGGGCCGTTCAAGTTTGTACGCAAATCACACCGCCGCGGTTTAAACACGACGGCGTGGACTAACCATTCTGTGGTGTAGCCCGGACATTGAGGCCCGGTGACTTGATGCGGATAATCACCGCCGCCACGAAAAGAATGATATTCGCGACCCCCATAATGACAAACGGCGCATACGGCGCCCAACTGTCAAACAAACGCCCGCCAGCCCAGGTGGCGAACAACACGCCAACACCGCCCCACAGCGTAAACATGCCAACAACAGCACCGCGTTCCTTGGGCGGAGATTCCTGACCGATCAGTCCCTGCGATGTAATCAACGCGCTCACTTGCCCGATAGCCAGAATGATAAACACGATCATGCCCGGGCCTTCGATAGGGGAATCCAGCAACATCGTGCTGAGATACCCAATACTGGCGAGCACCATGGCGATGGCGATAGCGGTGACGCGGTTCACCTTATCCATGATCCACCCCATGATCGGCGACCACAGCAGGGCCATGGTTTGCGAAATGGCAAATACCTGCACGCCCTTTTTGTAAGCCTCGCCGCTATCAAGGCCCATGGCTGTGCCTGCTTGCACCGACCACAGCGAGACGAACACGCCGACAACAACGAGGTCGCCACGCGATGTGAAAGCCGCTGCGTATGAGAGAGCAATGCGTGGATTGCGCATGGCGGAGAAACCAACGCGGATCAGCTGGCCCATGCTGACGCGCTCGGTTTTGTTTTGAACCGCAGGAACGCCGCCCTTCAAACCGATTTGCAATACGACAGCGACAATGATGCAGAAACCTGCCGTCAGCGCCATCATCCAGGTGCCGGCTTCCACGGCGTCCATGCCACCGTTGCGCAATGTGTTGGGCAACTGCCCCAACACGGCACTGAGCACGACGATGCCCAGCGCGTTCATCACCGAACTGACGCCGATCATTTTTCCGCGTGAGGCTTCTTGCGGATAATCAGCGCCAATAGTCGCGACCATCCCGGAGCCTGCCGCCGCACCGACCGCGTAAATGATACGGCCAATAGTCAGTTCGCCGACGGTGGTGGCATAGGCATAAATGATAAAGCCCGCGGCAATCGACAGCATCGCGATCACAACAATCGGGCGACGGCCAATGCGGTCCGCCAAAATGCCGAACGGACTGGCCAACAGAATAATGATGATCTCGTTCCAGAACGCGAGGTCACCCGAGACAGTGCCCTGAATATCTTTCGCAAGCTGCAAGTGCTCGGTGAGGATGTAGCTTTGCGCCACGTTCAAAAACGCCAGCGTGCCAATCACGGCGAAGTTCGCCAGCATGAACGTCCAGGCGTTGGCCGTGCTAATGCCAGGCGCCAGCCATAACGGGAACGGCTTGAGGCGCGCGCAAGATTTATCAATGTCCATCATGTGCGCCGTCCCCCGTATTGTGCGCTTGCGAATGAAGCCGCCAATCTAACGGCCTTGCCCAAATCCGATAGGAGGCGATTGAAACAGGCCTGTAACCGGGGGGCATTTGACCACTTTGTGGTTATTTTTCAGGGGTTCAGCCGACATTCGGACTGTGGTGCCGCCCAGGCTCAACCGCCCATATTGATATAAATTGATTGTTGCGCGGATACATCCATTCCTCGGATATTGAAAAATGTTACTCGACCGTTACATCCACGCGGTTGACGAACGCCAGCCCATGGCGATCATGGCGCCTAGGGAAGCTAACAGTTCCGAATTTAAAGCACTGCACACGCAGGATTGGAGACGCTGACATGAGCAAGATCGACGAGATCCGCAAACTGAAACAAGAACAGCTGCGCGCAGAAATGCCGATGTACGTTCAAGGCGAAGGCGTCTGGGAAGGGACTTACCGTCACCTGGACCCGGAAGCGAAGATCATCGACGAGCACAAGTCGCGCCTGATCATCCGCATGCCTGACGAAGGCGAACATCCGATCATCCAAACCAACTTGTACTACTGGCCCGATGGTCGCATCGAGAAGCGCGAGTTCAAGGTGAAGTACGAGAACCGTCGCATCGTTTATGACAACGACCTGATCAAAGGCTACTTCTGCGAAATTTCAGAAGACGATCATAACCAGACTTTGCTCGGTTACTGGCGCCGCCACGGTCTCGATGGTGTGTTCTTCTACGAGATCATCGTCCGCCAATCCGCAACCGGTCACCGCACGCGCACCTGGCAGTGGGTGAATGACACCGGCGGGGTTTATCGCCGCACGCTGATCGACGAGAAGAAAGTCTCGCATGATTGGAAGACACACGCGCATCATCTGAATGATGCTTAAAAATAAAAAGGCGGCTCATCTGAGCCGCCTTTTTTATGTCTCTAAGCCGTTGAAAGCCCGTAGCGCGCAAACAGGTCGCGCTTTTTAAAGCCCGCGGTCAGGAAGCGGCCTGCAATCTTGCCGCCCGAAAGCCATGCAATGTGTTTGGCGTTTGCGCCCGCAACAATCGCTACCAACATTTGATCCACCAACCACGGCGTTGTGGTTTCGACGTAGTCGCCCATCACATTAATCGGCCAGAGTATTTTTTTGCGTTCGGCGGGCGTCAGCGCTTGCACTTCGCGCAGCATGCCTTCGGTGATGTTCACACCTGGGCTAATCATGCAAACCTTCACCGCACTCTCTTTGCCCAGCTCTTTGATCAAGCTGTCGGTGAAATAGCGCACCGCGCGTTTGGTGGTGCCGTAACCAATCATGCCGGGAATCACGCGGCCATCATGACCACCGCCGAGCGTATTAAAAATCGTGCCGTGCTTTTGGGCCTGCATGCCGCGCACCGCCACTTGGCTGCCGTTGATCGTGCCAATCACGTTGGACTCGATCATCGTTTTCATTTCATCGGGCTTTAATTGCAGCAGCGTGACACCAGTGCGCGCAAAGCCCGCATTATTGATCCAGATATCAATCTTACCGAATTCCGCCGCCGCTTTGTCCCACACCGCTTGGACTTGTTTCACATCCGCCACATCGCACGCAGCACCCACCGCGCGCGCGCCACCGGTCGCGTCTTTGTTCAACGACACCAACGCCTTGGCTAAATCATCAGCGCCCCGCCCAGTAATGAACACGTTATGGCCGCGCTTCACAAATTCATGCGCGTAGCCATACCCAATCCCTTTGGTTGAGCCGGTGATGATGACGTTTTTCATGGCAGTAATCCCTCTGTCGGGCTGCATAGAATGTCTTATGGCCCCGAACCTCAATGCAAGGCCAATGCCCGGACCAACACGCGGCCACCCAACCCGCCCTTTGCACATCTTAAAAGCCCCGAGTTGAAAGCGGGTCAGGCAAACCGCCATAATTACCCAACAGATTTAAATGAGGATTCGCTATGGCTGGCAAAGTTGTCGTTGTAACAGGCTCAACCAAGGGCATTGGCCGGGGTATGGCGCGCGAGTTCTTAAAGCGTGGGCATAACGTCGTGGTGTCGGGCCGCAGCCAAGGGGCTGTCGACGAAGCGGTCGCCGATCTCAGCAAGGATGCGGCCAATGGCGCGAAGGCGCTGGGCGTGCCGTGCGATGTGACGGATTACGCGCAAGTTCAAGCCATGTGGGACAAGGCCACCGCCGCATTCGGCCGCGTTGATATCTGGATCAACAATGCGGGCATGTCGAATTCGCGCTTTCCCATTGGCGAACTGTTGCAAGACGAAGTGGAAGCCGTGCCACGCACCAATTTGATCGGCACCATGAACGGCAGCCAAATCGCGCTAAAGGGCATGAAGGCTCAAGGGAACGGCGACCTTTATAATTTCGAGGGCTATGGCTCGAACGGCACCAAGCAAAAAGGCATGAGCCTTTATGGCTGCACCAAGTTCGCCATCACTTACTTTACGAAGTGCCTGATCAAAGAAACCAAAAACAGCCCCGTGCGTGTCGGCTACATGAGCCCCGGCATTGTCATCACCGACCTGTCGATCCGCGACAAAACCAAAGTGTCGCCGAAGCAGTGGGCATTCACTGTCATGATCTACAACATCCTGGCGGACCGCGTTGAAACCGTGACGCCATGGCTGGTGGAAAATGTACTGGCCAATACCAAGCACGGTGCCCGCATTGCATGGCTAACGCCGGGCAAGAGCATCTGGCGTTTCTTGAAGTCGCGCTTTTTGAAGCCGGGCGATCGCTTCCCTGAACTCCATCTCAGCAACGCGGCTTAAATCACATGGCGAAGAACGTTGTTATCACCGGCTCCACGCGCGGCATTGGCTTTGGCCTCGCCAAACAATTCATCGCGCGTGGCAACAGTGTTGTGATTAGCGGACGCAATCAGGCGAACGCCGACAAAGCCGCCGCTGAATTGCAAAGCTTTGCAACCGGTGGCGCGAAAGCCTACGGCGTGGCTTGCGATGTCAGTGATTTAAAACAGGTTGAGAACTTGTGGGCGCAAGCAAAGCAAAACCTGGGCCGCGTTGATATTTGGATCAACAACGCCGGCGCCATCAACACCATGCGCCCGATCAGCGATCTGGACCCCGCCGATATTCTATCGGTCCCGCGCACCAATTTGATCGGCACCATGTACTGCTGTCAAACCGTGTTGAACGGCATGAACGCACAAGAGACAGTGAATGGTTTTAAAGGCGCGCTTTATAACTTCGAAGGCTTCGGCTCGGACGGTTCAAAAAGCGAAGGCATGAGCATTTATGGTGCCAGCAAGTTCGGCCTGACCTACTTCACCAAAACGCTGATTAAAGAAACCAAAGGCACACCAGTGCTGGTGGGCTTCATGAGCCCCGGCATGGTGACAACAGATATGTTGTTAAAGGCCAAGCACGATGTAAGCCCCGAGCGTTGGGCGCGCATGAAGTGGCTCTACCGCATTTTGGCGAACGATGTTGATACTGTCACCACCTGGCTGGTGGAAAATGTTTTGGCCAACACCAAACACGGCGCGCACATTGCCTGGCTGACGCGCGGCAAAGCCATGGTGCGCTTCTTCAAAGCCTTGGTGATTAAGCCGAAGCCGCTGCCCGAACTTGAAGCAGCGTAACAAACACGTGACTGCTGCCATCTCGTATTCGGTTATTTAAACCACCAACCCTCGCCAGCCTTGCCAAATCCCCAAAGACCGGGGACAACATTAGGCACCATTTCTAACGCGGGGGCGTTGCCAGACCATGTTGAGCAAACGAGAAGAGTTCAAACGTGCGTGGCCCGTTGTATTGGCGTCTGCCGTGGGCGCTGGCACAGGCGTTTCAGCTCTCACCTTCTATAGTCTCGGCGCGTTCGTCGCTCCGCTCAGTCAGGAATTCGGCTGGACCCGCGCGGAAGTGACCGCCGCTCCATTGTTCATGACCATGGCGTCGCTGGTGATGGGCCCCGTCGTTGGTTGGTTGGCCGACCGTCATGGCGCCCGCCCCATTGCCATCATCAGCCAAGTTCTGTTTGTGCTGGCCGTCGCTGGACTATCGTTGGTCACCAGTAACGTCACCACATTATATGTCGGCTTCTTCCTGATCTCGCTGCTGGGTGCTGGCACCATGCCAATCACCTGGACGCGCGCCATTACAGGCTGGTTTTTCTCTGCGCGCGGAATCGCGTTGGGTTTGGCGCTGATGGGCACTGGCGTCATGGGCATGGTCGCCCCAGGGCTTGCGAACTATTTGATCTCAGAATACGGATGGCGCATGGCGTATATCGGCTTGGCCGCCGTGCCGCTGATTTTCGGCCTGCCCTTATCGATTGCGTTCTTCCGCGACCCCGTCAAACAAGCAGCGGCAGATCCAGCTACAACCAACAGCGACACACACACGAGCGAAACCTGGGGCTACACGCTCCCTGAAGCTGTGCGCACATGGCGCTTCTGGCAAATGGCCATTGCCTTCTTCTTGGCGGCTGGTGGCATCGGCGGTGTACTGGTGCACGGGTTTCCGTTCTTGACGGATCGCGGCATTGAGCGCGGCACCGCTGCGGCTGTCGCGGGTTTGTTAGGCCTTGCCGTCACATTAGGCCGCGTCGTCACCGGCTTTTTGCTCGATAAATACAATGGCCCGCGCGTGGCCTTTATTATGCTGGTGATGCCAACACTGGCCTGCGGCTTGTTGCTGGTCTCTAGCAACGACATCATCCTGTGCGCGATTGGCATTATGATGGTGGGTTTAGCGGGCGGCGCTGAATTCGATATCGCCGCTTACTTTGTCTCGCGCTATTTCGGGCGCAAACACTACGGCGCAGTGTATGGCCTGCTTTACACCATCTTCGTCATGGGCTCGGCGGTGACACCACCGATTGCAGGCAAAGTGTACGACACCTTTAAAACCTACGATCCGGCGTTGATGGGTGGTGCGGTATTGTTCTTGGTGGCGGCGATCATGTCGGGGACTTTAGGCAAGTACCCCGACGAGGCCACAGGCAAAGAAATAGCTGAGAAATAAATCGGCGAAATAAACCTCAGAAAATAAAACGTTGAAGAGATGCTTAATGCATCTCTTCACCGCCCGAGACGTTCATCGATTCACCGGTGATGTAGCTGGCTTCATCAGAGGCCAAGAACACACAGGCGTTGGCGGTATCGTTGGCTTGACCAACGCGGCCCAGCGGAATTTTTGCCGTGCGGAACGCAATCACATCGTCTTGGCTTTGCGCACCAATCACTTTGCCACGGAACGCATTTTGTTTTGCGCCCAAGCCGGTTGTGACGTGGTTAGGGCAAACCGCATTGACCGTAATGCCATGCGGCGCCAACTCAACGGCGGACACGCGCGTGAGGCCAACCATACCGTGCTTCGATGACGTGTAGGCCACCAATTGCGGGGCCGGGCTTTTTGCCGCTTGGCTGGCGATGTTGATAATGCGGCCACCTTTGCGACCGGCTTGGCCTTGCTTGATCATCTGCGCGCCCGCGTGCTTGGTGAACAGGAACGGACCGCGCAAATTCACTTCCAGCACCAAGTTCCATTCTTCGATGCCGAATTCCGTCAGCGGCTTCATGATGTAACCAACGCCAGCGTTGTTCACGACGATATCCAGCGAACCGTATTGTTTGACGCAATCCGCAACGACGCGTTTGATGTCGTCTTCGCTGCGTACATCGCAGGTCATGGTGGCAATGGTGCCTTTGGTGGCGCTGCGAATTTCAGCAGCCACTTCTTCCATCTCGGCTGTGGTGCCGATGTTCTCAGCCGTTAAGTGCGGGCCCGACGGCGCACCAATGTCGGTTAACACAACGGTTGCACCTTCTTCGGCAAAGCGGCGAGCAATGGCTTCGCCCAATCCTTTTTTACGACCGGCCCCGGTGATGACCGCAACTTTGCCCTGCAAACGACCCATTTTCTCAAACTCCAACGAAACGGATGTAATACGCGGGTGATACAGAGCCCATCGCGCGCCGTCTAGGCTGTATACTACGCGCATCTCCTGAGCACGACGCGGTCAGCCCCCAGAACCCTGAATTGACGGCATTTCTAGCGACGCCCAAGCTTTGGGCCTGCGTTTGGGCCAGATGCTTTTGGGGAGTGGGAACCGATGAATTTCAAAGATGGCAAGGATCTGATTTTGGCGCTGGCGAAAATTCGGGGGGATTCGTCAGGAAAACCATTCTTGTGGTGGTATCGCGGCGATCAATACGCGCTGAAGGATATGCACTCACAAATTCTGTTCTCAGTCGAAGGCGCGCAGATTGGCAAATTCGTGCGCAAAGACGACGGTAGTTGGGATCACACCTTCCGTGATGTGATGTTTTATAAAGACGCGCTGACCGGCGAGCGTTTGGAAAGTTTCACCAACCCCATCACCGGCGCGAAAGTGTCACCACCTGTCATGCGCATGGGGCCGTTCACCACATCAACATCTGTCGACGGCACCATCTTCAACCAACCTGCCGCTTTGCCGCCGGGCATGGATGCAAAGTGGGTGGTCGAGCCCGCCATTGTGCGCGCCGATGATATTTACATCAAAGAAACCGGCACGACGCGCATTGCAAAGCCCGGCATGGAAAAGCAGCCAGACGCGAAGCGCTACCACCATATCAACGACTTCCTGATGCACTATGGCAAAGTCAGCTATGTGATTGACCCGAAATGCACCAACTCACCTGCGCGCCAAACCTTCCAAAGCTGCAACAACTGGACGCCGTGGCTGAAGATGGGTGACGCCGAAGGCTTTATGATTGGGCGCGGCATCGGCACGAAACTGATCGACATCAGCGAACTTCCCGCCAATCTGTTAGATTGGATTAAAGCTGATGAGCCGGCGTTTTTAAAAGACCCCGAACTCGCGCCGTGGGATAAAGCCTACACCCCTGTGAATCAAAAACGATAGACTGTGCCCATGAACGCAGATCCAACGAACACCGATCCAACAAACAATGGTACTCAGTTAACAGATGCCCTGATCCCGCGTTTCCGTAACGCGCAAACGATGCTGGATTTGCCGGACCGTATCGTGAAGCATTTGCAGGAACTGGATAACGAACCGCCACTTCGAGGTAGGTTTGGGGCAGTCACGCGGTTCACGCACTGTCTGCAAACGGCAACGCTTGCGCATCGTGCCGGTGAAGACGACGAATACGTGACGATGTGCCTGATCCACGACATCGGCGATATTTTAGCGCCCTATAACCACGGCGAGTTTGCCGCAACCTTACTGGCCCCATTCTTGTCAGAGCCTAATCGCTGGCTACTCGCGCATCACCATTGCTTTCAGGGCTACTATTATTTCGAGCACATGGGCCTTGATAAGAACATGCGCGATCAGTTCCGAGGCCATGAGCACTTTGAACGCACGGTTCACTTTTGCGACGCCTACGACGAAAAGGCCTTCGACCCGACGTTGGACACCATGCCGATTGAGGCGTTTATGCCTGTGATTCGGCGCGTGTTGTTAAACCCCAAGCGGTCGATTTTTGTGGCGGGTAGCGCGGTCCCCGGCAGCGTGTTCTAGCCCCTAACCCTCTGATTTCATTTGCCCTGTTACGAGGTCGTAACATTCCAGCCGCACTGTGGCTGCGATGCCGGATGCTGCTCACCCCTGAAATCCAGCGGGCTTAGACTTCGTATACAGAATCGATGCAGTCAAAAGCATTGATACAGTGAAGCCGTGGGAGGGCAGCGCATGTACATCAATTTTTGGTATCCGACCTGTTTGAGTGAAGAACTGACGGCGGATAAGCCGCTTTATCTTACCGTCCTTGGTTGCGAACTCGTGGCGTTCCGTGACAGCAAGGGTGCTGCTCATGTGCTGTCGAACGTCTGCGTGCATCGCGGCGCATCCCTGGCCCATGGCAAAGTCAAAGGCGATACGATTGAGTGCCCCTATCACGGCTGGCAATTCCGGGGCGATGATGGTGTGTGCACCAAAATTCCATCGCTGGGCAAAGACGGTAAAATTCCGGCCCGCGCAAAAGTCGACAGCTACCCTGTCCAAGAAAAGTACGGCCTGGTGTTTGCGTTCTTGGGCGACCTGCCGGAAGCCGAACGCCCACCGTTGATGGACATCCCCGAGTGGGGTCAGGACGGTTGGAAGATTACGCGCATGAACAACACCTGGAATGCGAATTATCTGCGCAGTCAGGAAAATACTTTAGACCCCGCGCACACCGAATTTGTGCACCCATCGATGGGCTATCAGGGGGGCCGCGAAGACTACAACGTGCCCGATTTAACAGTCATCGAGCGCGAGTGGGGTGTTGGCACCATGACCACCTTTGTCTCGCCTGATCTACCGTCGGAGTCCATGAAGGGCGTGAAGGGCGTAGGCGGCATGGAAGCTGGCGCTGGTCACCACGGCCCGGCGCATACATGGACCTATTTGCATTTCAGCCCGGTCGCGCATGCGCACCAGTATTCGTTCAAGCGGCCCATCGATCAGTTCAACTTCCAAAGCTATTTCATCCAGTTCCGTAACTTCAAATTGGATGATGCGGTGGATGCGCCCATGTACGAGCGCAGCTTGGCGGTGGCCGAGCAAGATCGCGTGGTTGTGGAACGCTTGGTGCCAGCCCTGACACCTGAATCATCGACCGAAGAAGTGATGGTGAAGTCGGATTTGGTGATCACCAAATTCCGCGAGCGCCTGCAGGAATGGGAAGACAAAGGCTGGCGCATCGACGTTGATAAAGTCAACGCCATGAAGGGCAAGAAAATCTACGCCATTCCCTCACCGGCACGCCGCACCAACAAAGGCTGGGCCATTGATGCGGTGCCGCTACTGCCTGCCAAAGGTGCAGACGCCAGCACGCGTCAAGCTGCAGAGTGAAAACCGCAGAGTAAAAGCCGCAGAATAAGCGGCCACATAAACGGCTAAACGTAACGGAATGTTACGCAGACGGAGCATTTAGAGCCGTCTGCTGGTCGTAACGGAATCGTGTATGGGCGTGGTCGCAGCGTGCGGCCATAGTCCTATCTCAAGGGAAATTAAGTGTCGCGTGTTTGGGCATGCGCACCGACGAGGGGGAAGCAGATATGGCTGGTGGTGGTTTCGTAGGTGGTGGTCGCAACGTTCCACCTGATCCGTCGGGTTTAAAAATTGGTCCCTTCTGGTTCACGCCAGGCATCACGCCCGTCAACGTCATTACATTGCTTTTCGGCGTCGGCTCTGCACTGGCGATGATGACGTTCATGAACTTCGTGCAGCCCTACGTGCTGACCGACATTCTGAATATTCCGCGCGATCAACAAGGCAAACTCACCGGCTCACTGGCTGGGATGCAGGAAGTTGTTGTGATTTTGCTGATGGGTTTTATCGGTGCACTGTCCGATAAAATTGGCCGCCGTATTATTTTCGCGGTGGGCTTTTTGGTTCTCGGCGTCGGCTACATTGTCTATCCACTGGCTGATACCGTCACCCAGCTTTTCATCTACCGCATTATCTTTGCCACCGGCACAGCACTGGTGCCGGTGATGATGAGTGCGTGTATTCAGGATTACTCGCAAGACGTCAGCCGGGGCAAATGGGTGGGCCTGACATCTGTCTTCAATGGCATCGGCGTCAGCCTGATGGCGACAACGCTGGCGCGCTTGCCCCAGATCATTGAAGGGAAATACGGAACCTCGGAAGCCGATGCGGTTATTTACTCATTCTGGGTGATGGGTGCGATTTCCTGCGTGATCAGTGTTTTGGTATTCGCAGGTCTTTCCAAAATCACCGGGGCGGCACGCCAACGCGAACCGATTTTAAAGCTGATCGGCGAAGGCCTAAAGTGCGCGAAGGAAAACCCGAAGATTGCGCTGTGCTATTACGCTGCTGTCGCTACACGTGGTGACGTTGTGATTGTCGGCACCTACTTCTCGGCTTGGTTTGTCGCGATTGGCGCGGAACAAGGTTTAAGCACCAGCGAAGCCATTGGGCCTGCACGGTTTTACTTCGGCGTGGCAATCACCTTTTCAGCCCTGGTCTTCGCCTTCTTCCAAGGGTGGATTTGCGACAAGGTCAACCGGGTTACCGGCATGATCATCGCCTTCACGCTCTCGATGCTGGGTTACGGCTTTATGGGCCTGATTGGTGATCCGTTCCACACCATGTGGATCGTGCCGGTTTGCATCCTGTTGGGCTGCGGTGAAACTGCCAACGTGGTTGCTGGCGGCGCACTGATTGGCCAGGAAGCGCCCGCACGTATTCGCGGTTCGATCTTGGGCGTCTTCAACCTGTTCGGCGCGGTCGGGATTGCCTTGTGCGTCGGCCTCGGCGGCTGGCTGTTCGACCACTGGTATTACAACGCACCCTTCATGATGATGGGCATCATCAATGCCTCGGTGCTGATCTTCGCCATCTACGTACGCATCAAGCACGGCGAACCCACGGTGCAAGCGGCACCCGCCGTTACCCCTGAACAGGCCGCGCAGCCCGCGCAATAGGCCTTGAGGATAACTTTTAAAAACGGCGCACGGTCATATTGATCGTGCGCCGTTTTTTATTCCCGTTCTTCACACAACCCGCAGGCGCGCGCCTGTATTTCGCCTGCATTAGCAGGAGGCGTTAACAAAAAAGGCGGCCCCCAGGGACCGCCTTTTTGTCGTAAGAGCTTGTGGATAATTAACCAGCATACTCCGCAAAGCCTGCCAGCGAACGTTGCGCCGGAACTTGCGTGCTACCAACAACCGTACCGCTGTCTTTTTCAAACTTCAGGCATGTCCCAGTGAAGAAGCTGTTCACAAACACATGCTTGCGGTCGAGCGATTCTTTGATGATCGCCCAGCCCGGACCTTCGAGTGGATAGGTGCGGACCACTTTGCCCGCTTCGTCGATGTGCTCCCACTTCGGACCACGTGTCACAACGATGCTGCCATCGGCGCATTGACCCAAGCAGAAGATGAACTCGCGCGCTTCTTGCGGAAGCACGTACAGATCCGGCATCTGCTTATCGTTGACGATGTCATACTGCATGATGCGCTTGGATGTTTCGGTCGTGTACGTCACATATTTTTCCGACGGATGCAGAATGCAACTGGTGACGCCCAAGTGCCCAGCGAAGCTGGTCGACGTTTCGGTGTTGAATTCTTTGATCAGCTTGTGGTTTTTGTCGAACTTATGGACGTTCCCGAAACCAACGTTTTGGGTGCCCGGCACCAGCTTTGTCATCTGACGATACTTCTCCGGCGTTTGCTCCAACGTCCCGGTCAGGTGTTCGTACAAGAACAAGTTACCTGCTTTATCCCAGAACGCTGACGACCACGGACGTGATGGAAACGTGTAGCCAGGATTCACTTGCTTGCCGGTTTTCGGATCAACCCAAATGATCGCATGCTCGGCTGAGTCAAACGCCCACAGCAAACCATCGGGACCAAACGTCAGGCCCTTCACCAAGTGCGATGTGCCTTCGGTGTAGAGAATACCCTTCAGGTTGAAATCTTTATCGAACTGGAAAATACGGCCATCACCAGCATGGTCGTCTTCCGGCACGTTCAGGTCTGTGGCACTCAGCAACAGGTCGCCCGCCGCAAACGGCTGCATGGTAGAAATTTTCGGATTTTTCGCGACATCATCGGGCATGTGTGCCTCCCCTAATTTGAATGTGGCGCAATCAAAGCCCGATTGCGGATCAGATCAACGTCTTTCGCCAGCCGTTGACCAAAGACTGGTCGTGTAACAGAGATCAAAATTACGCTTTTTGTTCTTTCTCAGTTTCGCGTGGATCCTTGATGCTCTTGGAACTCCACGGCAATTCGGCCAAGCCACGCGCCGTGTAGGCCGATTCCAATTGCTGCATATCTTGTGCCGTTAAATTTAACGCCGCGGCAGCCACTGCGTCATCAATATGACGGTCTTTCGTCACACCCGCGATGGGCACAATGCCTTTGGCGATAATCCAAGCGAGCGACACTTGTGCGGGCGATACGCTGTGCTTCTTAGCAACCTCAGCCACCTGCCCCAAGATCGGATCCGTGGGCGGACCATACAGCGTATCTGCGACCTCATCATCAGCACCGCGTGATGTGGCGTTTGCCTGCCCTGCCCGACCTAAGCGGCCGCGCGCCAAGGGACTCCAGCACATCAAGCCAATGCCTTGATCTGCACAGAACGGAATAAGATCGCGCTCATCTTCTCGATACAAAAGATTATAATGGTTCTGCATGGTGGCATAACCACGGAAGCCAATCTTCTGCGCGGCCAATTGCGATTTAGCCAAATGCCACGTACGCATGTTTGAAGCGCCGACAAAGCGCGCCTTACCGGCTTTCACAATTTCAGACAGCGCCGCCATGGTTTCATCAACCGGCGTATTTTCATCCCAACGATGGACTTGAAAAATATCAACGTAGTCGAGCCCCAAGCGCTGCAATGACGCATCAATCGAACCGATGATATTTTCGCGTGTCAGGCCCGTTAAGTTGGGTGGATGACCATTGGGATAAAAACCCTTCGTGGCGACAACAACATCTTCACGCTTCGCAGCACCGTGCAGAAATTTACCCAGCAATTGCTCGCTCACGCCGGCGGAATAGACATTGGCCGTATCAAAGAAGTTCAGGCCCGCATCATGGGCCTTACCCAACAGACGCATGCTCTCAGGCTCATTCAGAACCCAAGCGCGCCATTTATCGGTGCCAAAACTCATACACCCCAGCGCAACCGCAGATACGGTCAGGCCGGTTGATCCTAAAACAATCTTTTTCATGGGCGCAGTGTATGCGGTGGGGTGCACGATGGTAACAACTCATGTATTATAATAACGCAAATTAGTTGTTAGGAAACAACCGATGGAACTTAGGCAGCTTCAGCATTTCTTAGCCGTGGTCGAGGAAGGCAACTTTCATCGTGCCGCCGAGAAGGTGCACCTCACCCAACAAGCTGTTAGCAAAAGCATTGCGCAGCTTGAGACAAACCTGGGCGTGCGACTGCTTGATCGCGACCGGCAGTCCGTTGACTTGAGTCCGTTCGGTGAATTGCTGCTGCCACACGCCCGCACGGTTGATGCTGAAATTCGCCGATTCCAAGATAACTTGGCGACCATGCTGGGCACAAAAACCGGTATCGTGCGCGTCGGCGCGACACCAACCATGTTAAATCAACTACTGCCTGATGCGGTGTCAAAATTACATGCCACCCGCCCGCAAATTCGCATTCATGTCGAAAGCGGTGACTTCGAGCGACTTGCAGGCTCGTTGCTGCGCGGCGAACTCGACATGGTTTTGTCAACCGAACCTTCGGAAGCTGCCGACGAGTTGATTGCGGTTGAACGTCTGTGCGAAGACCACAACATCGTCGTGGCAAGACCAACACATCCGCTGGCGAAATCACGCGCTGTTAAAGCGAAGGACTTGGCGAACTATGCGTGGCTGGAAATTTCAAATTTCCCGAAGGCGGCACAGGATTACAAATCATTATTTGCAGCAGATAAAATCAAGCCCCCACACCCAACGCTTTCAACAACTGCCGTGGTGTTTGCATTAAATTGGCTGGCGCAGAGCGATGCTCTGTGCCTCCTGCCCAAACAATTGGTGACACGTGAGTTGGAAACCAAGACCTTGGTCGAGATCGCCACACAACTGAAAGCAAAGTCTTGGCCGTTAGTGGTCGCGTATCGCCGCAATGCAACACGCTCACCTGCCACCTTGGCGCTGATCGACGCCGCAAAGAGTGTTGCGAAAGAGGTTTAGTTAAACCTGCGTTCCCAGAATAGCTTTGGTGGCCGCCCCTTTGAGCGGGCCTTCTGACGGCGCATCCACCATCGGGTCGCCCGTCTTTAGGCCCAACAGGTATTTACCTGACGGCGCCATCGAGTGATCCCAGTTCAGCTCGATGTGCGTCGAAACTGTACGGCAATCACGGAACAAACGTTGCACCGGATTGCGCCCGCTTTGTGCCGTCACACCCATCATAGCAGATAAGCGCTCGACAGCAGACAAACACATATGTGCAGCGGTTGTGACTGTACGACGCGAACGCAAGATATCTTCACCGACGATATCTTCCCCCGCCTTGCCCCTCTCGTGCAAGAAGCGCACGTAATTCTCGAACACTTGGCCAGCAACATCGATCTCGGCCATCGATTCACCTAAGCGAATTTGCACGGGCACCTGATCAGCAATGCCTTCACCAAACAATTGGCCAATGCGCGATTTGGTTTGCGCACAATATTCCTTCAAACCGCCCAAGGCTGTGCCAAGCACAACGCCTGGGAACCAGCTTTTTTGGTAAAGCGCCGGACGCACTTTGTAGACATAGCTATCGTGAATTTTTGATCCTGGCGGGCTGCGACCCAACAAGTCATCGCGCTCGACCGCACGACGCGCCGGGATGAATTGATTTTTGACGTTGATGTGATGGCTGCCGGTGCCACGTAAGCCTTCAGCATCCCAATTATTCTCAACCGTATATTCACCCGGCATCATCATGACGAAGTGCGAGAACAATTTATCCGCTTCGGTTTTTGCAACCACCATCGCGCCAGCGGCATGATTAATGCCCGACACAAAGCCCCAGCGGCCATTCAGAATAAAGCCGCCTTCGGTTGGCGTCAGCAAACCACCGCCCGCAGACCCTGTTCCCAAAACAGGATCAGGATTGGAGCCAAAAAATTCTTCCTGAGCTTCACCCGGAAAGCGTGCTGCCCACATGATGTGAGAGAATACCAGCGACACGATCCAGCCAGTTGAACCGCAAGCCTGCGCCACTTCGCGCGATACGGCATAATGCGCGCCCCAATCCATTTCATAACCGCCGTATTTGCGCGGCATATAGATTTTGTGTAGGCCCGCTTTCTTCAACGCCTCAACAGAAGACTTCGGCAAATCGCGTTTATCTTCGGCCTCGTTTGCATTGGCTTTCAGAAGCGGCACCAACTCGCGCGCAGCAACCACTAATTCATCAAGTGTTGGAATGTGCGAAGCTTGTTTTGCGGCGGCCATCAGCAATCTCCGGGTCAACAGTATGCCCGGACGATGCAGGCGAACTGCCGCAATGGCTAACAACTCATGGTTCGAGTTGTAAAATAATGGGTGTTAGTTGGCAGGTGGCGTATCTGACGGGGCAGATTGTGTACCAGATGTTGGTACTGGGCTTGTTTTCAAACCCTTAATCGCCGTGTTCACCAAGTACGTCACGTCAAACCCAGGCTTAATGGGTTGGCGTCCCAATGACGGCCCAATGCGCAACACCACCAGATCTTGTGAGGGCACCACCCATACATGCTGCTGGCCACGCCCCCACGTCAGGAATGTATCGCGCGCAAGATAAGGCCCTGATGCAATAGCACCCGTTGAGCCAGCACCTTCTGGGATCGGCGGATCGTCATAACCCAACCACGTTTGCAAACCATAATGGCGCGCGGTGGGCGAACGCTCCGTCATCTTGGCAATCCAATCGGCCGACACAACACGGTGCCCGTTCACTTCGCCCTTGCCTAAAAGCATCAGGCCGATGCGTGCCCAGTCCATCGCAGGCGCACCCAAACAGCACGACGTATACGCACGGCCACCAGGGCGATCCGTGTGCACAAAGGCGCGCTCACCGCCCATGGGTTGCCACAGCTTTTCAAGCAACACATCGGAATAGCGTTTTTTGAACACACGGGTCACGACCATACCCAACAGTTCAGAATTGAGATTGTTGTAGTGGTACTTGGTCCCCGGCGCCCACGTATCCATGGGTGTGCGCAAAATCACGTCGGCGGAATAGCCCGAATTCATCCACCTAATACCATCACTGAATGGATTAGGGCTGAAGCCAGGTTCGGTCAGGCCTGAACTCATGGTCATGAGCTGATACAGCGTGATCTGACCGCGCGGGTCATTCACCCATTCGTCGAGATACTTGCCAACCGGGTCATCAATTGAAGCAATCTTACCTTCGTCGATTGCAACACCAATCAACAATGCTTGCAGCGTTTTATGCATCGACTGTGATTGCGTGATTTTTTTGGGCGACCAGAATTCCGGGTACCATTCATCTTGAATGACGCCCTTGTGAATTACGATCATCGCATAGGAATTGTACTCGCTGGCATAGGCCTCCATGGCCTTTAATGCTTCATCGCTAATAGTGCGCGTTTCAGCCGTCGCCGCAGGCAACACGAAAGAACCATCACCTCTGATTTCTTCATCCGGCGTTAAGCGCTGATCGCTCGCGATATCCGAACCAGATGTGATGAAGTGATAATATCCGCGCCACAGCCATGGATCTTGCCAATACACAACATTGGCAATGACGACTAAGCCGACCACGACAATGCCAAAGGCTTTTAAAATCCGCATCTTTGAAACTCCTCCCCCCAGGGTATCAGAGAAGCTTCAGCCGATCCTGCCAGCCATTCAAGAGCTTATGAGGGCCTGTGGCCCACTGTTGGAGGCCCAAAGCACTGCACAGGGACCAACCTAAGCAGAGATTGGTCGAAAGGGCAGGTAAACCGGTCTGTTTCTCAGCTTCAATAATAGCGCGCAAACTCGGCATACCACTGCCCGTAAACAATACGCACTCTGCACCTTTGATATCCATGCGCGGCAAAGCTGCGATGGCATCAGCGCTGGTAAGTTCATAAATAGAGCGCGTATCGGTGCTGGATGCCGTTTCAATTTGCAGAATTGAGGTGATCGTAAATCCTGCTTGCTCGTAATATGTTTTGCAGGCGTCCAACGTCCATTTCGGATAGGGCGCACCAATGGCAATGTGTTTAATCCCTAAGTGCTTCAGAGCAGCAATAATAGCTTTTGCGCCCGTGATGATAGGATAGCCCCGTTTTTTTGCGTGTGCTGCAAACTCGCGCTCTTCACGCTCATGACCGATCATGTAGGACGAAGCCGTGCAGGCGAACGCCAACACATCTGGCTTTAACGTGTCGTAGCATTGCAGCGTCTGATCAAAGTTATCGACGTAAGCCAGCATGCGATCTTTCGCATCGGGACATTGGCTCGTCAGGCGCGACACCACCATCGACACACCGGGCGGTAGGCACGCCCCAATTTCCGGTTCAACCGTGGGATTGGCCTGCGGCGGCGCAACTCCAACGCGGCCTCTTGCCCCATAATCGCGTGATCCATAATCGCGTGTCGACATTCCAATTTCCTTTAGTCACCGTGCTTCATATGTCAGGCATCGTCCGCCGCGTGGTCAACACCAAAGGCATCAGCGCGTTCGCGCAATGAGCCACCTACAGTCCGCGCGGCTGCAGCGATCTTGGGGATGCTGCGTATTGAAAGACTGGCGCATTTTGTGCGCCACAGGGGACTTTTATGAAAATTCTGTTTTTTGTGATTTTGCTCGACCTGATGGGCATCGGGGTTATGAACCCGATCTTCCCGTTCATCGCCACGCGCATGGGCATCGAGCCCAGCATGGTGACGATGATCTTGGCGATCTATCCCATCGCATCATTCATCGCGGCTCCGGTTTGGGGCCGCCTCAGTGATCGTTTGGGCCGTCGCCCGATCCTGATGATCAGCCAAGCGGGCGCTGTTGCCGCATTCATCATGCTCGGATTTGCTGACAACGTTTGGATGCTGATCGCATCGCGCTTCATCGGCGGCATCTGCGCCGGCAACATTGGTGCCGCGTATGCTTACATTTCAGACGTCACAACCAACGAGAACCGCGCCAAAGGCATGGCGATGATCGGTGGCGCATTGTCGTTGGGCTTCATCATTGGCCCCATGATTGGCGGCTTGTTAGCGGGTGGCGATAAAGAAACAGCAAACCTGACCTTGGTTGCGTTCTTCTGCGCCGTCACAAACTTCATCGCACTTCTCAGCACCATCTTCCTGCTGCCGGAATCGTTGAAGCCAGAAATTCGCGAGAAGCTCAAAAACCGTCCGCATGTATCGCGTTGGGTACAATTCAAGAAGATCGCTGAACGTGGCGGCCTGCTGATGCTGTTCTTAGCCGCCTTTGCGTTTGGGACTGGCGGCAGCGTGTTTGAAACAACATTCCCATTGTGGGGTGCTGCAGCCATGGACTTCGGTCCGCGTGATGTTGGCTTGGCGCTGTCATTCGCTGCTGTGGTGATGGTGATCATGCAGCTGGTCGTGATGCAGTCGAAGTGGGGCAGCGGACTCTTAAAGAAGTTCGGTGAGCTGCCAGTGATCACTGTGGCTTGCGTTGTTTACGGCGCAGGTTTGCTAATTGTTTCGACCTCTGAAACGTGGACGCAGCTTCTGGTCGCACAAGCGATGCTCCCCATCGGCCTGGCCTTGTTTAACCCGAACCTGACCAGCTTGGTGTCTAAGCAAGCTGCGGATACGGAACGCGGCATGGTGATGGGTTTCTATGCCTCATGGGGCAGCTTAGCGCGCGGTGCAGGGCCGCTGTTCTCGGGCTCGCTGCTGCAAATGAACCTGCACTATCCATTCTATTACGGCATTGCCGCAATGGCTGTGACAGTGCTGCTCATTTACATTGTGCGCGCTCAGCAACCAAAGCAGGCCGCTTAGTTCTTTATCCCTGCGATAATCGGGTTGATGACCTTTGCATCATCCCAGGCGAAATTGATTTTGCCGACGCGGACGATGGTGAGATTCTGTGATGGAATCCACATCGTCCGCTGGCCGCCCCGGCCCTCAAAATAACGCACATCACTTACCGCAAACGGCTCCGACGTTTTTGTCGGCTGCGCGCGACCGCCAGAATTTTTACGGGGCTCGGGTTGGCCCAGATATGTGTTGAAGCCGAATTTCGGATTGAGTGCGATGGGCGTGGTCATTTCCGTAATCCAGCTTTCCGAAACAACCTGCTGATCACCCACACGACCACGGTCCAGCATCAATTGTGCAATGCGCAGCCACGACCGCGGGGTTGTTTGGAAACAGCAGACAACGCGCGTTTGACCACCAGGCACATCTAATCTCACTTGTGCAGCACCATTCCCCAATTGCGGCCACAAAAACGACTTCAAAATATCGGGATATGACTTACCAGTCGCACGCGTCAGAACAGCATGCAGTACTTGTGCATTCACATGGTTGAATAAGAACTTTTCATCCGGCTGATTCTGCTGCGGCACACCGAGCGCGATGCCATCTGGATCGTCAGCAATGAACAGACGATACGCCCCAGACCATGGCCGCTCTGAGAATTCAGGTTCTGCCAACCCACTGGTATTTGAAAGAAGCTGACGAATGGTGATGTTTGCACGGGCGTCGTTCTTCCACTCCGGCAAGTATGTCGCTGCAGGGGCATCAATTGTCGGAATCAGCTGATGATCAATCGCCGTGCCAAAAGCCAGACTGAGCAAACCTTTGTGCATCGACTGCGAATCAAACAATGAATCTGGACCAAAGCCATCTTTGTAATACTCGGCTTCAATCTTGCCATTCCGCGCGACGATAAACGCATAACTGTCAAGGCTACGTGCATATTCGGTGACTTGGGCAAGTGCCGCAGGATCAATGGTGCGCTCTGCGTCTGTAGCAACAGGGATATCGCGCCCCGGACCTTCACCAATACGCGCCTTGGGCTCGTACCAGTCGAAATCATAAATAATGGTTTCGTCGGTCGGGCTTTGAAAGTGCCGCACCCAGAAGCGCCAGTCATATGCAAAGTAAGCCGCAGCAATAACCACCGCAGCCCCTGCCCACATCATGAAATGCTTTCGCACGGTCACAATCCTCTCATCGTCTTTCCCGTGTAAAACGCTACCATAATTATGGCCGGGGCCTAGGAAGATCCGAAAAGTTTGATCATACTCCGGCACAGATGGGGGACACGCAAATCATGAGCCGCTTAACCATAACGATTGGCGCCAGTGTTATTGTCATACTGATGGCAGCCTACTGGCTATATCCACGCATGATGGCTGTGCCCCGTATGGGCCCGCCGGAAAAATCTTTCGACGGTTACGCTCGCCCCACGCCGCCGAACTATGCTGACCCTGCAGCATGGGCTGCGCTGCCCGGCGCAGATCACAAAGACTCTGCCGATCTTGTTCCTGAAGGTGAAACTGTTGGCGACCGCCAAGATATGGCGGCAGTGGATGTGTTCTATCTGCACCCCACAACATTCCGTGGCAATTATAATTGGAACCAGGAACTGAACGACGCAGAAACAAACCAATGGACTGACGACAGCGTGATTGCGCGCCAAGCCGCTATTTTCAATGGTTGCTGCCGCGTCTATGCCCCACGTTATCGCCAAGCCACAGCAGCCGCTGTTGGTGCGACAGATGATAGCGGCGATAAAGCCCGCGTCGTTGCCTATGAAGATATCAAGGCTGCTTTTCAGTACTACTTGGATCACTTCAACGATGGGCGCCCGTTTATTCTTGCGGGCCACAGCCAAGGTACGTTCTTAATTCAACGCTTATTAGAGGAAGTTATTGATGCCTCGCCTGTGCGTCCGCAATTGGTTGCGGTTTATGGCATAGGTATTAGTTTCCCCACTGGCACATTCGGCAGCCAATACAAGACCATCACAGCGTGCACGAAGCCTGATCAAACCGGCTGCGTCGTCTCATGGCTGACGTTCGGCCGTGACGGCGACGGCGTTGCAGCCACCGCCCGATATGCGGATCGTTATGAAGCCCGTTTTAAAACCCGCGAAGGCTCAGACACGCTGTGCATCAATCCCCTCACGTTCGATATTGATCAGCCAGATGCACCCGCAAGCGCGAACCTGGGAGCCCTACCTGGCAAAGCAGGCCCTGGCCCGTTGCCACGCTTACAGCCTGGCGTTCTCGGCGCGACATGCAAAGACGGTGCACTTTACGTCGATATGCCCACACCGAAGGATTTCAGCTTACTGGTCCTGCCAGGCCAAAATCTGCACTTCCATGATATGGATTTGTTTTTCAAGAACATCCGCGATAATGCCATCTTACGATCAGAAGCGTTCTTGAAGGCACGCGGCAATGCGGCAGGCAGCTACTAGCGTTATTCTCATCACCGCACTTTGGGCGACGCAAGCATCAGCGCAATGCGTCGCCCCCATTGCGGAAGTGCAGAAAAAAATTACGGCAGCATCTGTTCAGCTTAAGAAAATTTCAGATGCCACTGTTGCAGCTGAAGCAAAGAAACAAAAAGCGTCGTTAAATATCTCTGAAGCTACGCAGCAATTGGTAGATACGCCGACGGCATCGCATCGCGCTCTCACCAAACTCCGCGCATCACAATCGGCATATGATGAAGCGAGACAAGAAGCGCAGAATCTGCTTATTGCACGGCTTGAAACAGAACGTGCATTACGCGGCGCCAATCAGGCTTTAAATGAGGCGATCGAAAATTACAGCACTCAAGGCGAAGCGCTCATTTCCGCCGTCGAACGTGCACGCCGCGGCCAAGTGACTCCGTCCCTCACCGATCCACTGGCTTGCGAGCAAGGCGATTGCGAGCGTATTAAAAAAACAGAGCACGCAGCTATGATCACAATGGGCGCAATAGCCGATACTGTCGATCCCTCAACATGGCCCCCTCAAGACCGCACGTGCGATTTCACAATTCTAAGTCCTGACATTGCAAAACAAGTGATTTGGCGCGGCCTTGCCACAACTCAGCTTAAACTTCAGTTTAGCGCGCAAGATGCCGATGCAGCGTTACGCAACACGCAACGCGCTTTAGATGACGCTACAAAAACACGAGACACAGAACTCGCGGCAATGCTTGAGAGCAGCGACGCCGATTTTTTGCAGATTGCCGCAAAAGACTTGGTGGAGCGTAACGCTTCTTTACCGCCCCTCCTAAGTGCGCGTGATGGAGCAAAAATGGGCGCCATGATGGCGCGTGCCAAAGCATCAGAAGCGACAGAAACATCGCAGCGCCAGTTGGATTATTGGGCTGATATTGGTCGGGCAGTGGTGATCGCAAGCGTACAAATTGAGCGAAACGCGATCAAACCACGTAACACCTTAGAGGCTGCGGCTCTTGCGGTTATGGGTGCAGACCCAGCTAGCAAAGCGAAAGCTTGCCTGCTCAAAACCACGGCCGCGCGGATGCCGGCGTTGGTTTTCGCGCCCATACCAACGCCGCAGTGCTAAGACATAGCCAACCAAAGCCCGGCCTACGCGCGGGAATGCATTCTTGTGCATCTCAAGTTTATGCATTGTAGAAATCCTGCATCGCTTTCACGCGCCCAGCCAAACCTTGCGCACGTGTGATCAAAACCTTCTTCGCGCCGGGAACAAGCTTGGCGGCATTATCTAAATACGCATGCAGCGGATCTGGCTCAGACGCCATAAACAGCAACGGCGTATTTTTAACTAACGCCAACCGCCCTTTTGTATCGTGGCGAAATACAGCGCGATAGCCATTGTGATAGGTCGTTAGCGCCTTCAGCACCTCGGTTACCGAACGATGCAGCAGATCGGCCGGAGGCACAGGATTATTGAGCTTGTAGGCAGGTTCGCGCAAAAAATATGGGAAGTGCAGCGATTGATCGCGCACGAAATTCCACGCCCACACAAGATGACGACCGAATTCATCTGGCACAACTTCCGGCGCGTAATTGGCCAACATGTTCTTTTTTAGATCGTCGGGAAAAATGCCAATGCCATCAAAGATCACTTTGCGGAAACGATCTGGCCGGGTCAGCAGCAACTCTACCCCGATATGCGCGCCGGTATGCGTGCCGAAATAATCCACCTTATCGATTTTCAACGCATCCATCACTCGCAACACGCTATCTGCATAGTATGTGAGGTCAGGATCTTTCACAGAGGGCCCAACAGAATCGCCATTGCCCAATGTATCGGGCGCCACAACAAAACGATCACGGCCTAATTCAGCAATCAGCGGCGCAATTCCTGCAGACGAACCAGGACCCGCATGGACCATATACAGCGGCAACGCGTCAGCTTTGCGTTCACCGGCATGCCGGTAATGCACCAAGCCTTCTTGAATACGAATAAATGCGCGGTCTACGTCTGGCGTAGTCGCCATAATTGTGCCCCCGACAATTGCGCGCGAACCATAGAAAACCGCACCCCGCGATGTTACGCAATTTTCCAAAGCGCTCGCATTCTGGACAATGTAAAATCCGTTGCGAATCGCCTACCCTAAAAAGGCGAAATACCGGGGACTTTGAACATATGCCTACCAGCGGCCAAGCTTCACTTGCCACCGTTACCCGTGGATACGCCAAAGGCCGCTATGGCCAAATCCATTACCGCGTTGCCGGATCACATGGCAGCCGTAGCCCGCTGCTTCTTCTGCATCCCAGCCCGCTCTCAGGCTATGTTTTCGAGAACCTGATGTGTGACATGGCGCGCGATCGCTACGTCATTGCGCCGGACACACCAGGCTTTGGTATGTCTGATCGCCCCTCTTCCCCGCCAGAAATCAGTGACTACGCCGAGGTTATGTTGGACTTTATGGCCGAGATGGGGTTGGGCGTTGTTGATGTAATGGGGTACCACACGGGCTCACTGACGGCGGTTGAAATGTCGCGTCAAAATCCGGGCGTCGTGCGCAAAATTGCAATGATTTCGGCAACGGTTTTTACAGTCGAAGAAACCGAAGATTTCCGTAACCTGTACGTACCGAAACCGATTGACGAGCGACCTGCCGCCATGGCGGCCCGCTGGCCATCGTTCAAAACAGAGTTTTGGGGGATGGGCACAGACTTAAATCAGAAGTTCAACATCTTCCTTGATGGCCAACGCAATCCTGACTGGTCGCACTGGGGGCATCGCGCGGCGTTTAACTACAACATCGCGCAAGCGCTACAAGAGTCCGCGCACCCTATTCTTATCCTTAATCCCGAAGATGATTTGTGGACCTACACACCCCGCGCCGCGCCGCTACTGAAGAATGGCAAAGTGCATGATTTACCAGGATGGACGCACGGCTTCTTAGACACCGAGACACCGAAAGTGGGCGGCATCCTACGCGGTTTCTTCGACCACTAATCACTCATTTAATGGGCCATAAGAATTGGGATATCGCTGCGCGTGCTCATTGATTGCGTCACGCCGCCCAATACGAACTCACGCAATGCACTGTGCGAGTAAGCACCCATAACTAAAAATGTAGCACCATTAGTTTTCGCAAGTTCCTTGATAGCTTTCGCTGTCGTTCGAGCTTGATCGGGCGCCGTCAGCAGTCGAGATGCGATCCCATGCCAGCCTAGATAGCTTTGCAAAGCCCAACCTGAAGCCGCACCAGGTTTAAGATCGCCCACCTGAATAATGTCGACATTGCTTACGCTCTCAAGCAATGGCAGCGCTCCTTCAACTGCTGCACAAGCTTCAGTACTCCCATTCCATGCAATGGCCGCATGATCACCGATGCGTGGGCAAGCTTGAGGGACTAACAGAATCGGACGGCGTGTTGTGAAAACAGCGGCCTGGAATGCCTGCTGATCGGCATAGCTTGATATCTCACCCGGATGATTCAGCACAATGAGATCACAGAGCCGCCCGAGACTCGAAACTGTTGCGCCGTTGTATGCTTCCCCCGAAAGCCATTCCGCCGTAGCACCCGCAGCGAGACCAGGGCGGTCTGCGAGCGGGATTCCAGCCGACTTTCGGGCAGCGTCAAATGTTGTCGCAGCATTGGCGCGTTTCTGAAACTGAACTTTCTCGGCTGCCTGAAAAAGATCCTTATAATAAGACGGCATCATGCCGATACCAGATTGATCGATAAACGGCCCAACATCCGTTACGGTGTCGGTGCCAATGACATGAGCGCCTGACTCGCGCGCGATTTCAAACGCTAGCGCGGGAACTTGGATAGCATTCGGCTCGCCAGTTAATGCAACCAAAATCTGTTTGATTTTCATGTTAACCTTCGATGCCATGTCGATATGTGGTCAGACTGAGATAATCAGCTGCGCCGCGCGTTGACACAGGTCAAGAACGCGCCTTAGACCAGTATACGAAGCTCAAAGATCAGGATTCTATTGGTGGCCAAAACCACACGCACTTCGACTGCAACCTTTTCGTTCGACGTTTCACGCTGCCTCATCTGTAGCGCGCGGAACCTCAATATGTGCGGCGCACTACAGCCTGAAGAATTGGCCAAGCTTTCATCGCTGGCACGATGTGAATCTTTTGGAAGTGGCGATGTTCTGTTTCACGAAGGTGATACAGCGAACACCGTATACAATATCACTGACGGAGCTGTGCGTCTCTCAACCATGTTGAAGAATGGCCGCCGCCAAGTGATTGGCTTTTTATTTTCGGGCGACTTCATTGGCTTTTCTGATCGCGCTGAATACCCGTGGACCGCAGAAGCAGTACGCGGCGCAAAAGTATGCCGCTTTTCCAAAACCGATCTGACAAAGGCGACACAAGAGTTACCCAAGATCGAGCATCGCCTGTTTGAGATGGCCTCAGCGGATCTGACGGCAGCACAAGATCACATCACAATGCTCGGACAAGGGTCTGCCGCTGAAAAGCTAACCGCATTCTTGTTAATGCTGTCCCGCAAAGCAGCTGATCGCGGAGGCACAACCAATCCCGTGCACCTGCCGATGACGCGAGAGGATATCGCTGACTATCTAGGCCTCGCATTTGAAACCGTCAGTCGGTGCTTTGCACGGCTCGAAACCGAAGGCTTAATTACCGTTGAATCCCTACGGGTCATCAGGATTAATGACTTTGACGCGATGACTGATTTCAGCGACTTTGAATGATGCAGTGCGAAAGCAGTTTGTGTAAAAGAATCAATATTTTACTGAATATTTGCCCCCAATTTTTTTGACTTTTCTCAAGGCCACTATAGGCTTGGCTTGTTACGCTTGCGTCTCGTTATATCAGCCGAACTTGTCATTCGGCGCGGCCCGCGTTGACGGGCCCCATCTGGCCAAAGGGGGGACAGATGAACGCCATCGACCGTCGCGCATTTCTGGCAGCCGCAGCTAGCTCTGCGCTCGTCACCAATCTGAAGTACGCTTCGGCTCAAGAAGCCACGAAGCCTGCGCAAGTCTATCGACGCTTCGAAGATCTCTACCGTAACAAGTGGACATGGGACCGCGTCTCTCGCGGCACGCACGGCACAAACTGCGCAGGCACATGCGCCTTCAACGTCTTTATTAAAAACGGCGTTGTGTGGCGTGAAGAGCAACAAGCCATGTACGACGGCCACCCAGACTCCGATACGCCGGACTACGGTCCGCGTGGTTGCCAAAAGGGTTTGCGCCACGCCAAATATATGTACGGCAAGCAGCGCATTCTCTACCCCATGAAACGCGTGGGCAAACGTGGCGAAGGCAAGTGGGAGCGCGTGACATGGGAACAAGCCGCACGCGAAATTGCTGATAAGTTTTTAGATGTATCAAACGAGTCTGGACCGCAAGCGATCTCGTGGGGTTCTGGTACGCAGATGTCCGTGAAAGTGGCGTCATACTCAGCGCTCGCACGCTTCGCCAATATTTCCGGCGTCACGGTGCCTGAGTTCTATTCAGGCGTCGGTGACTTACCGACCGGCGTCTATATGACCGTTGGCCAAGTGTACTTGGGCGATGTCATGGCCTCGGTCTACAAATCAAAGTGCGTGTTGGTATGGATGGCCAATCCTGCCGTAACACGCATTCCAGACGCGCATTTCTTTTGGGAAGCGAAGTACAACGGCACCGAAGTTATTGCGATTAGCCCTGAGTTCACGCCGACGGCGATGCATTCATCCATGTGGGTGAACCCGAAACCCGGCACCGATATCGCGTTGGCCATGTCGATGGTTCACACCATCCTGGAAGATAAGTCTTACAACGCGCCCTACATCAAAGAACAAACCGATATGCCGTTCCTGGTGCGTAAAGACACCGGGCGGTTTTTGCTGGGCACCGATATGTCCATCGTCGGCAAGCTGGCTGTTGA
Organism: Rhodospirillaceae bacterium; assembly: GCA_965229355.1. GTDB lineage: Bacteria > Pseudomonadota > Alphaproteobacteria > Rhodospirillales > Rhodospirillaceae. The sequence continues at coordinate 728,110 of OZ245869.1, forward strand.
TGAGAACGTGTTCTACGTGTGGGACCAGAAGACCAACAAGGTCGTTCAAGCGCCCGGCACTGGCATGGCTGCGAAGCCATTGAACCGCGAACGACGTAAATACGACAGTATTGCGCTGGGCGACATCGAGCCTGCGTTAGAAGGCACGTGGAAAGTCGATACGCTAGATGGTGAAATTGAAGTCACCACAGTGTTTGAAATTTTAAAAACACACGCCGCCGAACATTCGCCCGAAAAAACGCAAAGCATTACGGGCCTGCATCCGAGTGTCGTGAAGAATGTGGCACGCAAATTTGCGGCCGCAAAACCGGGGATGATTTATTCCGGTTACGCCAGCTGCAAATGGCTGAACGGCGACATGCTACAGCGTGCAATGATGATGTTGCTGGCGCTGACTGGGTCGACAGGCCAGGAAGGCGGCGGCATACAATTTGCCAACGCTCCAAAAGCCGGCGGCATGCTGGCCTTCGCCTTTGCCGATGTTGGCCCTGCCACACGCATCGTGTCTGCAACGACGTGGGATTATGACCACGGCAACATGAAAGCATTGAACGAACAAGTGTACGGCAAAGAGTTAGCCGACCGCTTTGACTCGAAATACAAAGAATCCGTCCGCGAAGCCTACTTCCCCAAGTACCATGAAAAGGGCTGGCGAATGGGCTTCTTCATGGGCAACAACGGCGCGAACTGGCGCGCCTCGGGCAAGAAGTGGCGCGAAGACGCTTTCGAGAAGCTCGAAACAATTGTGGCCTTAGCGCCAGACATGGGTGTGACGCCATTCTACGCCGATTACGTATTGCCCATCGCGCACCACTACGAACGCGCAGACATTATGTTCCAGTCGCGCACGCCGTATATTCAAATTTTAGATTCAGCTGTGCCGCCGCTGGGTGAAGCTGTCGATGACTGGGATGCAATCTATATCATTTCGAAGGCGATTAGTGATCGTGCCAAAGAGCGAAAAATCGAGTCATTCTTCGACGAAGTCGATGGTCGCTCCGTCCGTCGCGATCCGCAGCGTTATCACGATCTCTACACTATGGATGGACGCATTCGCAGCGTGCGCGACGTAATTCAGTTCATCATCAATACAACACCCGGCGTGCCTAAAATGTCGTTCGCGGAGATGGCGAAGAAAGGCATTGTGCGCGTTGATGATTCTGACATTGCGGCATGGAATGGTGACAATTCGCCTTACCACAACGATGTCTTCCGCTGCGTCCGTGACAAACGTCCCTATGAAACGCTAACTGGGCGTCAGCAGTATTACGTCGATCATCCATGGTTCTTAGAAGATGGCGAGCAATTACCAAGCCATCGCGCGCCAATGCGTATTCCTGGATACCCCATGCAATTTATGATGGGGCATGCGCGGCATGGCATTCACTCCATGTGGCGTGACGATCACTTGTTGCTTCAACTTCAGCGCGGCGAACCCGACATCTATATCAATCCGAAAGATGCTTCAGCACGTGGTGTAGAAGACGGCGACCTAGTGCGCGTCTTCAGCCCCTTGGGTGAGTTCTTTGTAAACGCGCATCTTTCAAACGGTATTCAACCCGGCATGTTGTTCATGTACCACGGCTGGGACCCGATGATGTTCAAAAACCGTCAGAATTTTGGCGCGGTTATTACGACTGCGGGCCTGATTAAGCCAACGTCAGTTGCTGGTGACTACGGCCATTTGGGTTACCGCGTTTTGGCGTTTGCACCGAACCAAACCTATAAAGACTTCACGTGCGAATTTGAGTTGGCAGAGCGTCGTAACCCGATTTCAGCCACTTAAAGGCGCAGCAATACCATGGCCTTCGGCATGACTAACGCTTCACACGCACCGGTCGTTTTTAATCCCCTCACGCCGATTGGCATGCGTGATGTGGATAGCGCTCGTGCGCGTGCGCTTGGTTATGCGTTATTCTCAAACCTGCTGGCATCTCCGTTTGATGCGAAAATCTCGTACGCACTGCGAGACTTGGCTCGGCAGCTCTCTGATGCAGCCTACGTCATGCCATTTACGTTCGATGCAGCTGACGTTGCGGAAGCTGCGAAAGATTTTGATGATGCCGATGTTGGCCTGATCCGCCGTCAATACAGTGGATTATTTGAAGTGGGCTCAGATGGCCCGCCGGTGCCCTTACGCGCTGAACTGGTCCGCACTAACGAGTCTGTCGCAAAAGAAGAGATCATCCGGTTCTACGAGCATTTCAATTATGCTCTGGACGCCAGCTATCAATGGGCGCCAGATCACTTGTCAATTTTGCTAGAGTTCATGCAAACCCTCGCTAGCCAAGAAAGCGAAGCGTTAGACGCCCGCTCATTGCTGTCTTATCAACTCGCTCAGCGTGATTTCTCATACCGCCACATCGCAGATTGGATGCCTGGCGTTATGGATCGTCTGTCACGCAATGCGCAGCAGTCTTCATTCTTTGGCGTTGTCCTGACAGCGCTTGATCGTTTCATCCGGGCGGACCTCGCCTGGCAAAACCAAACTCTCGATGCTTCTGCGGAAGGAGCCTAAGTCATGCCTCGTCAAGTTGCCATGGTCATCGATCTGAACAAATGTATCGGCTGCCAAGCGTGTACCGCTGCATGTAAGTCACTCTGGAGCGATGAGCCCGGCCAGGAATACATGCTATGGAACAACGTAGAAACACGTCCCGGCAAAGGCTATCCGCGCAACTGGGAGCAGCATGGCGGCGGCTGGAAAGATAAAACGCATCTGCGCGAAGGCAAGTTACATGAGCCCATCGATTACGGCATCGCGTCGAAGCTCAATCACCAAGCTGTCTACTTTGACGGAACAGAACAGCAGCTTCACAAAGAGGAGAAGATGCTGTGGGGGCCCAACTGGGATGAAGATTCAAGTTCGGGTGAATACCCCAACAATTATCACTTCTATGTGCCGCGGCTTTGCAACCACTGCACCAAGCCCTCATGCATGGAAGCGTGCCCGGTGCGCGCGATTTATAAACGTGAGCAAGATGGCGTGGTCTTGATTGATCAAGACAAATGCCAGGGTTTCCGCGAATGCAACAAAGCCTGCCCTTACGATAAAATTTACTACAACTACGTCACCAAGAAGTCGAACAAGTGCATCTTCTGCTTCCCGCGCGTTGAGCAAGGCGTGGCTCCCGCTTGCGCGCGCCAGTGCCCTGGCCGCTTGCGGTTCGTGGGCTTTATCGATGATGCAGATGGCCCGATTGATAAGCTGGTGAATAAGTGGAAGGTCGCGTTGCCGCTCCACCCTGAGTACGGCACAGAACCGAACGTTTATTATATTCCGCCAATTCTCCCGCCGACCTACAACGAGGACGGCACATTGTCCGATCAAGCGCGTGTACCAATGGAGTACTTAGAATATCTGTTCGGGCCTGCGGTACATCACGCACTCGAAACCGTAAAGGCCGAGATGGAAAACCGCAAAGACAGCGGACAGTCGGAATTGATGGATTTGTTGATCGCGAAAGATTGGAAATCTCTGTTCAAAATTCCTGACGTGAAATTCAGCTAAGGCGAACACCTGTGACAGATACCACCGCCACAACCGCTGCTATTCCGAAAACGCCGGACGCCATCTCGAACACACGGCGCTTACTCATTATGACGGCGCTGGTTCTGTCCACCGTCCTCGCAAGCCTTGATTCCAGCTTCGTACCCATCGCTTTCCCCGACATTATCGATAACCTCAACACATCGACCGCGATGGTCGTTTGGGTGGCATTGGGCTACCTCATTGCAGCAACTGGGCCGCAACTGTTTCTGTCACGTATTGGCGATGTCGTAGGCCAAGTCCGTATGTTCCAAATCGGAACAACAGTTTACGCACTGGCCATGATCGCCTGCACATTTGCGCCTACAATTGAAATTCTGATTGGCTTGCGTGTGATTCAAGGGTTAGGGATGGCCATCTTCCTGCCCTTCACATTTGCACTCGCCACAAAGGTTTATCCGCCATCAGAACGCGGCAAAGCCCTCGGCATTATGCAATCCGCGAATGCCTTTGGCTTTATTGCAGGGCCGGTATTCGCGGGCGTTCTGCTCGATGCCTTTGATTGGGATTCTATTTTTGCGGTCCGCATCCCTTTCGCAATTGCCGCCATTGCAATTGCCTGGACAGCCTTTGGCGATACGCTTCCTAAAGCCGAGGTTAAACGCGCTTCCACGTACGATTTAGCCGGGGCCATTTTGCTGACCATTGGATTCTTCGGTTTATTGTTTGGGTTTAATCGACTGCCCGTGGAAGACAATCATCTGGAAATAACCGCATGGCTGATTTTCATTTCCGGCTTTGTGTTCTTTGGCTTGTTTGTGGTGCAGGAAAATCGATCTGAAAACCCGATTATTCCTCTGCATCTCTTTAAGAACATAAACTTTACGAAAGCCGCCATCGCCTTTACCGCAGTGTTTGCAAGCTTCCCGGTCTACTTATTCGTGATGCCGATTTTGCTCATCACCGGCATGGAATTCAAATCATGGACCGTAGGTATGGTGCTGTGCTCTTCGGCGCTGACCACGGCCGTCATCAGCCCGTATGCCGGCAAGTTAGCTGATAAATTTGGCGCGGAGACATTGTGCTTTGCAGGTACACTTTTCGCCGGTGCGGGTTACCTCAGCATGCTGTTCATTCATTTAGATACATCGGTTTGGTATTTGCTCGTGCCGATGATCTCACTCGGCATTGGCACGGGGCTATTCTTTTCACCCAACAACAGTCTTCTAATTTCAAACGTGCCGCCCAACATGGCTGCAATCGCCTCAGGCATGATCGGGACCTTACGCCAAGCAGGTTATGCTGTTGGGTTTGCGGTCATCGCATCCATGATGACGGCGTTACAAGATACTTATGAAGCCAGCATTACGAGATTTTCGGTCACCAGTATTCCCAATACAGACGCCCACACGATTTCTGAGTTTTTCGAGTTTGGCGGAGTGTGGTCGCCGGAAATGCTGGTCAGCATCTTCCATATGACTGTCATCATCTGCACGGCAATGCTGCTGATTGCGATATTGAATTCAGTGCCCAAGCTAAAGCTTGATGGAATCAAGCAACTTGCTGCACTGGGTTTTGCCACAGTTATGGGGGTTGGTGGCATTTTGGTGTTTGGCGCCGTCTCTGAGATTGACTCGCGCCTGATGTCCAATACGGAGCCCACAGCACGCGTCCATACTGACAGCAATGTGCAGGCTTGGTTATGGACTGCGCGTCAGCACGATATCCCAGGCAAAGTTGCGCCCGCCAATGCCAAGCAGGCCTTTATCGATAACTGCGCTGCCTGCCACGGCGAAGATGCGCGCGGCATTAAAGATACCGGCGCAAACTTAGTAACCAGCACGTTCGTCAAAGCAATGAACGATACCGAGCTCGCATCCTTTATTAAATCCGGCCGCCAACCCGATAGCCCCGATAGCAAAATGAAGTTGCTTATGCCAGCATTCGATTACCTGACTGATCAGGAAATCGAACAAGTAACGGCATTTATTCGCAATCCTAAATAAAATATCCAGCCAGCTATACTCGGGCCAGTTGTTCGAATTCCACACGCAGCGGAATGTGATCTGAGCTGCGGATATTCTGCATGCATGTCGCGCTTTTCAGCTTCATGCCACGATAAAAGACGTGATCCAGAACCTGATTGAGGTGGCGCCATTGTGGCGCGCCGACAGGCACACGATGCAAATCATAAGCTTCGACGGCACCAAACAAGATATGACGCCGCTTTGGGTTCCACGTGTTGAAGTCGCCTGCCAAGATCACTGGGCCTTTGTGCGCGTCCAGAATGGCTTCCAGCTGTGCGACTTGCCGCCCAAATTTTCGCGATGAAGTAATGTTGATTGCGTGGATGTTGAGAACCAGCAGATTACCGCTGGTATTCAAAATATCGTATTCTGTCGCCAGAACTGTTTTTGGCAGGTCTATAATCGGTTCACGGTCAGGCGAGCGGAGGATCGTACGCTTAATGGCAGCGATACGGCTGCCGGTTTTTACGCCGCTGGTCGCTGCGGTCGAACGGTATGCGAAATTTTGCGCCATCACCCATTCAAAGCCACTCGCAACGTGGAACGGGTGCGCTTTGTCGCCGTGAAGCATAGCTTCTTGTAAAAGCACAAAATCGGCATCAGCAACCATCATGGTCAGGTCATCAAGCCAGCCGCGACGGCTCGCCTTATACATATTCCAGCAAATCATCGTGAAATGCTGACCGAGGCTTTTACGTGTGGCTTGGCCAAGTACGCGCACAGAATCGTCTTCGGGAACGATGCGATATAAATTCTTGCGGCTAAGGGCACGGATCATGGCGCACGTTTTTACAAGTACGGGCTAAACAGACGAACAAAATTATTTCGCAACCTCATCCACAAGGGCGCGCTCTGAACAGTTTCTAATTGAAGATGATGTGCGGTTGCTTTTTTACCATCAAAATAACGCTCGAGTTCAATGCCCAGCGCCGAGTCTGCACACTCCAAATTTGCTTCAAAATTTAAGCGTAAACTCCGCTGATCCCAGTTTGTCGACCCGACCAATGACCAACGGCCATCTACGACCATGATTTTACTGTGATCGAAAGGCGCAGCACCGAGATAAATCTTCACGCCGTGTGCGATGAGTTTTTCAAAGTTTGCGGCCATGGCCCAATCAATGCCTGGAATATTGCTTTTTGAGGGCAACATCACCTCCACATTCACACCACGCAATGCACACACGCACAGCGCGGTGACCAAACCCGTATTAGGGATAAAATACGGCGTCATAATGCGGACGTGTTTTTGACTGACGGCCAACGCCCCCAAAATAAGCCACTGTAGTGTTTCAACACGATGATCGGGCCCGGCAGGCGCAAGCCGCGCTTCGACAATGCCCGGGTACGCGGCTGTATCAGACCAGCGCGGGAGATCAATGGCCTCTGTTGTCGCAAACTCCCAATCCTCTTCAAACAGCGCCGACATTTGATCCAAAACGGGTCCGCGGACTTGGAAGTGAATATCCTGGACAGGATGCGATGGCTTCGCGCCTAGCACGTTTCCATGCCGGATATTCATGCCGCCGATAAACCCCACTTGGCCATCGACCACCATGATTTTTCGATGATTGCGCAAATTGAAAAACCGAATGAATCGCAAATTGTGAGGAATAAAGCGTGCGGCCGCGATGCCTCCCTTTTTTAGATCTTCGTCGATGGCCTGTTTGCTATACCGCAATCCCACATCATCAATGAGGACGCGGATTTTTACGCCGCGTCCAACTGCAGCAATCAACGCATTTACAAACGTTTGACCCGTTGTGTCATAGTCAAAAATGTATGTAGAGAGCGCAATCGTTGTCTTAGCGCCGGCAATCGCTTCCAGCATCGCGGGATACGCCATGTCACCATTCATCAGCGGCGTAATGTGATTGCCCGGCAAGAACGGCAAGTCATTCACCGCTGTTGTAATCCCGAGAAACCGTGGACCTGCCTGAGATGTCCCCGGCATGAGACGCGCAGAAATAGATGCACGCGCACCGACTTCAGCACGGCTGCGTAATTTCCGCGCACTACGCTCCACGCGGTTGATGCCGAAGAGCCAATAAAGAGCGCAGCCTAAAAATGGGGACAATAAGATCAGGGCAATCCAGCCCACAACAACGGGCTCGTTGTCTTTGCGTAGAAGGACATGCGCGCACAATGGGATCGCAACAAGCAAATGGATGATGGTGAAGAGGGAAACGCCCAGCATAACAACCTCGGAATGGGCTTAACTCATAACATCGCTGAACTTACAGCGCTGTGTAAAACGGCGTGTGTATTCCAAAGTGCCTTAAATTCTGTGTTCAGCCCTGAAAACGCGGGATGTCGCAACAGACCGGCATCGAGATTTCATAAGATATTGATATTAAAAGATATTATTCAGCGCTTGAGGCCAACCGTTATGATTATGATGTTAGAATCGCACGTGTTGAACTGATCCATACCGGGGGCTTATCACATGATGTTCAAGCATTACGGCCTTGCGATCTTATCCCTTTTCGCATGCACATCAGTTGTGAATGCAGCACCCCTAAGCCCTCCAAATCATATGGCGATTGCCCCCGATGTCGCGGTGAACGCAAAAGGTGAGATTGCAGTATTATGGGTCGACAAAGCGCCAGAGAAACAAAGACAAGAGGGCGGCGGCGTCCACGACCACCATTTAGCAGTCACCGACTTATATGTGTCGTTGTCGCGTGATGGCGGCGCCACATTTGACGCGCCGGTCAAGATCAACCGTGACGCAGGTGTTGTGTGGGGCCAACAAGTTAGTCGTCCGCGCATTGCAGGCACAACGTCTGGTTCGTGGCAGGTCGCGTATACCGCCAATGAAATACACGCGAAGCTGAACAAACCAGCGCTGACAATCCACCACACACGGTCATTGGATGGCGGAAAAACATTTGAACAGCCTCGCCGCATTTCAACGCTGACAGATGTGGATATGAGCACCGTCATCCACGGCGGTTTTACAAGCGCTGCCGCGTTTGGCGCGATGGCTATTGCACCAGATAATAGCATTCACCTGATCTGGATTGATACGCGCTATATGAAGTCCGAAGCGGACGCGGGCGCGTTATACAGTGCAGTCTCGCGGGATAACGGAGCGACATTTGAAACTGAAGTGCAACAACTACAAACAGGCGTTTGCCCGTGCTGTCAGTTGATGGCGGTTGCAGATGCACAGTCTAATCTGCTGATCGGATCACGGAACGTCACCGCGGACGGGTTCCGCCCCGCAACATTTGCACGTATGGACGCAAAGACAGGCAAGATGAGTGAGCGCGTTGAAACTGGCGGCGCACCATGGAAAATTGCGGGCTGCCCACTTAAACCAACCGTCGTCGCATCGGTCGGCAACGCCATCTTCACTGCCGTCTACAATGGTGGCGAAGCAAAACCCGGCGTGCTGTTTTCGGCGTCGTCTGATGGCGGCAAAACCTTTACCCCCTCACCCGCACACCCGGATGCACAGGTATCAGATGCCCCGTCGATTGCGACGAACGGCAAATATGTCCTACTGGCATGGCATGGGAAGACAACTGGCGCGCGCCGCGTGTTTTACCGCATGTACGACGTGACAGGTAAACCTGCTGGCGACATTAACGAATTACCAGCTGGACCGGAAAACGCACAAAACCCAATTGTCGCCGCGCGCCCTGACGGCCAATTCCAAATTGCATATCAGCAAGCGGACCGAATCTACACCGAAACGTTAGCCGCAGCACCGACAACCAAAGTAGTGAAGAACTGATGTTTAGTCTTCGTAGATTGGTGCTCGCTGCCTTTATTGGTCTTCTCATCAGCCCAACAATTGGCACCGCGGCATCCATCAAAGTCGTTAGCCCGCAAGATTTTAGAAATTTATTGGATGCCGAGCGCGGCAATATTGTTGTGGTAAATTTGTGGGCCACGTGGTGCACACCTTGCTTGGCCGAGATTCCCGATCTTGTAAAAGTCACGGACGCGTTAGCCGACAAGAAAGTAAAACTGATTGGCATTGCCGTAGATGATGCCGGAGTTTCAAGCAAACAAGTCGAGAATTTAAAACAGCGCTATTTCCCCACGTTTAACACTTATGTCCGCGATCAAACGGAAGTGGACTATCTGATCAGCATCATTGATCCGGCGTGGAATGAGGTTGTGCCAACAACATACATCCTTGATCGCAAGGGTAAGGTGAAAAACCGCATTCAAGGTAAGAAGTCGGCTGATGAGTTCAAGGCCGAGATTTTGGCAACCGATTAACGGTTGCTATCAGGTAATAGCATCGTTGCACCTACCACAGCCATGCCACCTTGACGAGGGGGCTCAGCAAAGCTGCTCGCGAACTGAAATCCAAAAATTATACTTCTGTAAAAAGTAAGTGTTGATCTGCTTTGGTTGCAGCCCGATACGCAATTTAGGGGAGCGATACACATGCGAGCATTCGTTTATGCAACGGTATTTGCGGGCTTATTCGTGGCTACCGCCTCGGCGCAAGTCGCTACCGCCCCCATTAAAATTGACAGCGGACTCATCACCGGACTGGAAGATCAGGGTGTTGAAAGTTTCAAAGGCATTCCATTCGCAACACCGCCAGTCGGCTCTTTGCGGTGGCGCGCGCCTCAGCCCATCGCAAAATGGACGGGCACATTTGCTGCCAATAAATACGGCTTCATGTGCATGCAAAGTCCACGTGTTGACTCTAACGGCATCGGGACACGCCGCGAGGACATGAGCGAGGACTGCCTCACGCTCAACATTTTCCGCGCAACAGAAAAGGCTGCTAAGCCACGTCCTGTTATGGTTTGGATTCACGGCGGCGGTATGGTCGCTGGCGCATCCTCCGTTGCAGCCCACAACGGCGCAGCCTTCGCGCGCGGCGGCGTTATTTTGGTGTCGATCAATTATCGCCTGGGCCGTTTAGGGTTGTTTGGGCACCCATCTCTGACGAAGGAAAATGCCGACAACGGTCAACTTGGCAACTACGCCCTGATGGACCAGATCGCTGGTTTAAAGTGGGTTCAACGCAATATTGCAGCCTTTGGTGGCGACCCAAAGAACGTAACTATATTTGGTGAATCAGCAGGCGCATATTCGGTCGACGCCCTAATGATCTCACCCGAAGCGCGCGGGCTTTTTCATAAAGCGATTGCGCAATCAGGTTACGGGCGCGGCGCATATCCGCGACTATCCGTGCCAACGCCAGACGGAAAGCCTTCTGCTGAAACTGAAGGCACAACTATCGCTGAAAGCCTTGGCGCGAAGAATGCTGATGTTGCCAGCTTAAGAGCATTATCCGCTGATGCGATTGTCGAGTCTGCCAAAGGTATGATGGGCATGAACTACATCCTCGATGGCAAGTTTATTACTGGCGATTTATGGGACGTGTTTCGTAAAAACCAAGAAGCCCCAGTCCCATTCATCCTGGGATCGAATAGCCATGAAACACCGATGAGCGACATCAATCGCCCACAACTTCGGGAATTGGTTTCAGCATCTGATGACGCTGACCTTTCAAAAGCATATGGCGGCCAGGAGATGTATTTGTCGCATCTTGGCAGTGATGTCGCTTTTACAGAACAAGCGCGCGGGCTCGCGCGACTGCATCAAAAGAATGGCCACCCCACGTATCTCTATTTGTTTAGTGTGGTGAGCGCCGAAGACGCTGCCGCTGGAAAAGGCGCGGCCCATGCTGCAGAAATTCGCTACGTGTTCGATAACTTGCACGTCGGCAGCAAACCGCTGACGGGCGACGTTGAAAAAACAACCGCCAAAACTATGAACGCCATGTGGCGTGCGTTTGCCAGCACTGGCAATCCTTCGATTCCTAATCAAACGTGGCCGGCATATGATGGTCACACAATCATCGATTTCACCCGCGCGGGGCCAAAAGTTTACGTAGACCCGCGTGAAGCGCGTTTGGATGCACTAGCAAAGATATTGGGCCCGAAATCTTAACACCGCAGTCCGCATCATCCATCGCGCCGCTTTCCGTTGCGTTAGGCTTCGGGATATTTGGCAATTAATTAAATTGAGCGACCCGAAGTCCTAAGCCTGACGCTAACGCACTTTATCAAGTCCCGCCGCGATGTCGCGCGCCGCAGCCTGCAACAAAGGGATGTAATCCGCTCGCACCTCAGAGCGACTGAGAGCTTTGGTGAAGAACTGCATGGCAATCGCAGCAAAAATGCCACCTTTTGTAATGACGGGAACGGCTACCATGGACAGCTTTGTATCTCCGATAAACGCATAGCCATCACGCGCAATATCTTTAAAGCGCTTCCCCCAACCAGGTGCATTTACTTCAGATATGTCAGCAGCATGTGGTGATGAATGCTTGACCATTTCAATGAGAAGACGCCGCTGGTTATCTTCACTAAAAGCCAAATACACAAGCCCAGCGGCGCTGCGTAACAGCGGCACGCGATGGCCGGCATAGGTTCGTGACTGCGCAAATGGACTACGAGAATCAGTGCTCGCGCGCACCAACATTTCGAACCCATGAAGAGTTGCAAGCTTCAGCGGCCACTTCACGTCAGCGGCTAAAGCATACAGCCGATCCAGGGCAAAATCTTTCAGCCATTGTTCATCTGCATAACCATCGCTTAAAGAACGAACACGGCTCCCGAGCTTATAACCGCCTGTGGCTGTATCACGCTCGACATAACCTTCATCGCAAAGCGTTTCTAAAAGTCGGTAAGTCGTGCCACGCGATAAGGCAAATACCTGTGCCAACTCAGCCAGTGATAAGCCAGGAGAGCTATTCAGATATTCCAGCAGCCTTAGAGCACGCGTCGCACTTTGCACCCGGCTTTTAGGTTTCGTGGGTGCAGCAATACGCACTCGTGGGCGGGTAAGGATGGCTTTTCGCATATAAGTTTATAGCAAATATTGAAATTGCTCGGATTCCGAACATCTTGACCATGCGGCATGCCTAGCGCAAGCCTTTGCGGTGAAATAGTCTGGAGTAAAGGAAGGACCCTGTGGCGCGCATCACCATCAAACTTGCATTCTTCGCGACACTCGCCACAACACTGCTGTCACTTGGCGCATCAGCGGAAACACCGCTGCGCATTGCGTATGGCAGTGGCCCCAGCGGGCGCAACAACCCGCATGATTCAGCATCAATTACGCGTCTGTGGTATTATGCCGCCACCTATGACGCACTCACATATATTACGCGCGATGGCAAACTCGAGCCCTGGCTTGCATTAGAGTGGACGCGCGAAACACCGACAACATGGCTTTTTCGGCTACGGCCAAATGTCGTGTTTTCAAACGGGCAACCCCTGACACCGCAAGACGTGATAAACAACGTTATGTATTTGACAGGTCCTGGAAAGACTGAGCCAGTTGCAGGTTATGTGAACGGCGTTTCGAAGGCTGAAGCTGCAGATGATTTGACCATCCGCTTTACCACCGCACGACCTGATCCAATGTTACCGCGCAAGCTAAGTCTCATCCGCATCGCGGCCCTGCCGAAAGGCCAAGCGTTTACGCACGACGCGCTCGTTACAAACGCTATTGGGACGGGACCATATAAGGTCGACACGTGGCAAACGGCGAGCATGCAATTTAGTGCCGCGCCAAACGCATGGCGACGCGCACCTACGCAAAAGCTTGAAGCTATTAGCGCACCTGACCCGATCAACCGAAGGAACGCGCTGACGACAAAGCGCGTCGACTTGGCGATGGCTGCGTTTGAGCCCTTTGAAGCCGCAGACAAAACGCTGCCCTATACCGTGAATGTCGAACAACTGCCTGCCGTCGTCGGCATGGCTTACAACACTGTGCGTGAAGGCCCCTTAAAGGATTTGCGTGTACGCAAGGCCATTGAACTTGCCGTGAACCGGGAACAAATTATCGGTGCGCTGTTTTCGGGTCTTGCAAAGCAAGCAACGCAGCCCGCCCGGCGCGAATTTTTTGGATTTGATGATACGCTGACACCTGCACCCTACGATCCTGCGCGGGCAAAAGCTTTGCTAGCCGAAGCCGGATATAAAAACGGCTTTAAGATGACAATGACGCTGACGAGTGGCGCAACGGTTTGGGATCAAATTTTCCAAGCAGTCGCAGGGGACCTGCGTAAGGTTGGCATTAATCTCGTCATCGAGATGGCCCCTGAGCAGACAGTTGCCAACTATCATTACTCACAGGGCTATCCGTCTGACGCCTTCGGCGCGACCTACTTCTCTCCATCATTTGATGCGCTCGATGTTATGCGCCAACATTCGTGCACATGGCCCGTCGCATGGCACTGCGATCAAGACGCCACGCGAATGATCGAGCGCGCACAGAACGAGCCGGATTTGAAAGTGAGAGAGGACCTGACCCGCGACATCATGCGGCGCACGCGCGACACCGCAATGGGTATGTTTATGTATGAATCTATTGGCTTCACAGGCTACAACCGACGCATCAGCAATTTTCAGTCAGACTTTCACTTCATTCGCTATGAACTGATGAAAGTTGCGGAAGAGTAAATTATTGCACGCCGCCACAACGCTTGCCGCCGGTACCATTGACTAAGAACGCCTCAGCATCACGCACGGTTCGTACCGGATCTTCCATCACAAGCTTATGTCCTAAGTCAGGGTACATAATCACCCGTACATGTGCATTTTTAAACGCTTCAGCGATTTGGCAATGCAGTTCAGGCGGCAGCACGGGACCGGCCAAGCCCCATTGAATAAGAACGGGTGCTGTCACACTTGCAGCAATCTCATAATCCTTTGCAGCACCTCCATTCGCCAACCATGTGGCAATGCGTTGCCGGTGCTCGGCTACTTGACCGGGACGGCTATTTAAGATGCGATAACGCGTCACCATATCATCCGTCACACGTTGGGGATCAGCAAATATCCCTTCCAAGAAAGCGCGCCAGTATAAATTGGTGGATGTGGTGCCTAGAATATTATCATGCAGCCAGAAGATCACGGTGTTGGTGGTCGATATTTTATTCGCTGCGGGAAGTTTCAATGGCACTGTCGAGAGAACCATTTTCTCGACGCGCCCGGGATTTAATGCCGCAAATCGCACAGCTTCTGTTGCGCCAGACGACGTTGCCCCGATCATGAATTTGTCCACGCCAAGCTGATTAAGGAGGGCGCTGAGAAGATATAATTGGCGGGTTGAAGAATAATCGCCTTTTGCATCAGGGCCCGTCAGACCGTGCGCTAAACTGTCCAGCCGAATGATGCGGAAGTGATCACGTAACGCTTCAACCCAACCATCCCATTGATGCAAACTGGCGCGCGAGCCGTGCATGAGCACCAGCACTGGCCCTTGTCCTTCGTCGCGAAAATGAACTCGCGTGCCATCAATTACGGCGAATTGCGAGGGCAACCCACCGTAGCGAGCCATGGCCTCGTCCGGATCAGTGTCGAGTGCGCCGCTACGGGTATACATCACCCCGGCTGCTAGCATCGCAATAACAACACCGAACGTCAGAATCACTATCTTCATATTTGCCCCCTAGCGGAACGTTATACCGCTGCTTTGCTCTCGCAAAGAGCTACATTGATCGGATACCGAGCAATACTTAGCTCCCACCTTGAGAGATGAAAGTATCCCTAAAACACTGCTACCAGCTCCTTTCATGCGCTGATGTTCAAATAGGATTTCGCTATGTCTATCCAGGTTCTTGGCCTTTTCACTCATCGCAACAGCGCCGAACACCGGCCACAGCCCATGTCAAAGTTCGACCTGCCATTTCTGGGTGAACTGGCAAAAGCGTATGACCGCAACGGTTATGACCGTATGCTGATTGCAAACGCAGCCACATGGCCTGATAGCATTCCGTTCGCGGCATACATTGCAGGCATCACAGAGCATGTTGGCTTCATGATCGCGCACCGCCCCGGCTTCGTACAACCAACGATGGCTGCACGTATGCTCGCAACAATTGATCAATTGAGCCGCGGGCGTACGGCGGTTCACATCATCACGGGCGCCAACGATAAAGAAATGGAAGCCGATGGCGATTTTCTAACCAAAGATGTGCGCTACGATCGCAGTGCCGAGTACGTAGACGTCTTACGTAAAATTTGGACCAACGATCAACCGGTCGACCATGAGGGGCGTTTTTATAAATTCAACCGCGGCCTTTCAGCGATGAAAACATATCGCGGTGGCAGCTTGCCCGTCTTCTGGGGCGGTAGTTCGCCAGAGTCCGTTCAGCATGCTGGCCGCTGCGCTGATGTATATGCGATGGGCATCGAGACGTTGGATAAGACGCGCGATCTCATCGAAAGCGTCAAAGCATCTGGGCAACAGCATGGCCGTACGCTTGAATATCTTTTATCGGCACGCTTGATCATTGCAGACACCGAAGAGGCTGCTTGGCAAAAGGCGCGGTATATCCTTGATGGTGTTATGGCGAATATTGAGCAACTCAATCAGCACGCCATTGATCCCCGCACGCACGAGCGGTACGGGGAATTAGCAAAACGCGAGGACTGCTTGGACACACGCCTTTGGATTGGCGTTACAAAAGCGACCAAAGGTACCCGCGCGGTCACAAGTTTGGTGGGCACGCCTGAACAGGTTGTCAATGAGTTGATGCGTTATTACGATCTCGGCATTCGGCATTTTCTGATCAGTGGCTTTGATTTTTTGACCGACCCGGATGAATTAGGTCGCGATGTGATTCCGCGACTACGTGCGAAAGCTGCGGAGCGTGAAAGTGCCGCTGTCAAAGTTGCTGTTTAAACACAAGGTTTTCCATGCGCAGCTTTCTTCTGCCTCTGCTGACGACACTGATGCTTTTCAGCACAGCGCAGGGAGAGATACTGCACATTGTGACCGCATCACTACCTGAGACACGCGGCAATCCCTTTTCGTATAGCGGCTTACCAGCAGGTTTGGTGACACAAGCTGCCTTCGAGCCCCTCGTTAAAATAGACGCGCATGGTGATGTTGCGCCCGAGCTTGCGACGTTTTGGACACAAGAAAACCCAAAGCGATGGGTGTTTAAACTTCGTCCCGATGTTGTGTTCTCAAACGGCGAAGCATTTAACGCTGAGGCCGTGCTGACAGCTTTTAATTACCTTATGGGAACACCCCTGCCGCCCGATGCGTTGGCAACACAGGTTTTACGTGACCGTGTTGCGAAAGTTATAGCCGTCGATAGCCATACGGTCGCAATCGAAACCAAAACCGTTGATCCCATCCTTCCAATTCACATGATCGCGTTACGCATTCCCGCACCGAAAGCTTGGTTGAAGGGATTGGAGTCATTCCTGGCGGCCCCTGCTGGTACCGGGCCCTACAAAATTGATACATGGACTGCTAATACGGTTTTGTTGTCGCGTAATATACTGTCGCGCCACCCGGGCAAGGTCGAGAATCTAAAGATCACCGAAATTCCCGATCAAACCGCGCGTGGCATGGCGTTATTATCTAAGTCCGCTGATGTTGCCATGGACATCCCCAATGATGTTGAAGACGATCTGAAGCACAGCAACATGCGTTTAGCGGCGCGCGCATCCAGCATGGTGATGTTCTTCCAATTCGTCACAACGAATGGGGAGAGCCCGGCAAAAGATGTGCGTGTAAGGCGGGCTTTGAACTACGCGGTCAACAAAGAGGCGATCATTAATGCGTTTCTGGCAAATGCTGTAAAACCGGCCACACAATTTACCAGCGAAGAATCTTTCGGCTTTAATTCTGACCTCAAGGCTTATCCATACGACCCCGATAAAGCCCGCGCATTATTGGCAGAAGCAGGCTTTAAGAACGGCTTTGAATTCCCTGCATTATATGTGGGCGGCAATGGAGCTGATCGCGCATTGTACCAGCAAGTCGCGACGGACTTGGCTCAAGTGGGCGTGAAAATGAGTTTACGCGAAATTACGCTCACGACATGGATGCAGCATTTGTTCTCGGGCGAATGGCCCGTCAAAGCGTTTGTGACGGGCGTACAAGGGTGGGACCCACTCTTGGCTTTTACGACACGGAGCTGCAATTGGGTGAAGCCGCATTATTGCGACCCGAACGTGTTACCTTTGCTGGCTGATGCGCGCGCGGCACAAGATGCAGAGAGCATGCGAGGCCGCACAAAGGCCGTGATGGCCTATGAACGGGATAACCCACCTGGAATTATGCTATGGCGCAAAGCCTCATTCGATGGCCTGAGCCGACGCGTGACGGGCTACAACGCCACATTCGACCGCATACAATTTACCGAACTGGGCGTGCAGTAACATAATACGATAGTGGCGTGCCTTCACGGTATGAGCGGCGGCAAAATACATCTCGCGCCGCCTCGGGCGGAACTTCAGACTGCTGCTTTATCTTTGAGGCTGGAGCCGCCAATCTGATGACACGCCTTCATACCGAGTTCATTCAATCTCAAGTCTTGCCATGGTCACCATGGAGTGACTCGGCATGGCACCACGGCGTTCAAATTAAGAACTTAAGCTGCGATGCAAGCACTGGCGCCATATCAGCATTGATCCATTACCCCGCGAGTTGGACATCGCGTGTTGCAGGGCACTTGAACGCCGATGAAGAATTTCTAGTGTTGTCTGGCAGCTTAGTCGTCAACGGTGAAACATATGGCCCATTTTGCTATGGCCACCTACCGCAGGGCTTTCCACGCACGCAAATACAGTGCCCCGTGGACACAATCGTGCTGACGTTTTTGTCGTGCCGTCCCATATTCAGTGCAGGTGCTGCATCAGCGTGGGATAAATCGCGGTTCGTGGCTAAAGTCGACATTCTGAATGCGCCACTATCGACTGATTTCGAAAAATTAGGTGTTCGTAATACATCAAGCACGTCTATTCGCTCGAACACAGCCTCTTTCCTGTTGCTCCGGCAAGATCCTTATACGCGTGAGCAAACGTGGGTGCTGGCGGCGCGGGCCTTACGTCATGGCGCAAAGAAAGAAATCCATCCGGTCGTCGAAGAAATGTATCTGTTGGGGGGCGAACTGATTGGGCCACAAGGCATTATGGTGGCTGGTGCATATTTCTGGCGACCGCCGCTGATCCCGCACGGCCCGTTCGGTGCAAAGGCAGGAAGCCTTTTGTTTCATCGCACGCATGGCGGGGCTTTAAGCACCACGTATGCAGATGCGCCCGAAACGTTTGATTGGCATCCGCCGTACACCCCCATACTACCGCAGGAGCTAGAGGAATACCGCACACGTTCACTTCCTCAAGCTTTGCCCTATTGAAGGCGCACATGACGCACGCAATTGCGCGGGCCTTCCTGAGTTTGATTTTTTTGTTTTCGGCCACGGTATGCGGGCAGGCGGCGACGTTGAAGGTTGCAGTACGTGCCCTTCCCGCTGCTCTGGGCAACCCGTTCACGTCTGTTGGTCAGCCCGCCAGCGAAACCTGGGGGGCAATATTTGACGCTCTGACATACATAGACGGTGAAGGTATACTGCAGCCCGCGCTCGCGCTGTCATGGTCGGCAACGTCAGATACGGAGTGGCAATTCCAATTACGCAAAGGCGTCGAATTTCAAAACGGCGAAGCCTTTAATGCCGATGCCGTTATGCGGACTATTGAGATTCTACAAAGTGACGAAGGCCGTGGCTTCTTTGTCAGCACCGAGATCGCGAACATTGCAGACGTACGTGCAACTGATCCTTACACACTCATCATTAAAACAAAAACGCCCGACGCCATTTTACCAACCCGCTTAAGTCTGATCTCAATCGTTGCTCCACAAGCATGGGCAACACTGGGCGCAGACAAGTTTGCCCAAAAGCCCGTGGGCACAGGACCATTCAAACTCATGGACTGGGGTGGCGGAAGTCGCGCGAGCTTCACTGCCTTCGAAAAATCATGGCGTGCGCCGCGCCTGCAAGGCCTTGAATTTCGTATAATACCCGACACAGCGGCCCGGCTTCAGGCGTTGCTGGCAGGCAGCGTTGAGATTGCAACCGGCTTAAGCCCAGATGATTTTGCACTTCTGCCAACAGACGAGTTTAACACCTACACGATTGAGACCGCCGCCGTGTTTGCCATCGCGCTTCGCAACGTCGGCAATCCGCAATCGCCTTTGCAAGATGTGCGCGTGCGCAAAGCGCTGAACTATGCGGTTAACACACAACTGATTTCCGAGGGCATCTTCGGCGGTACGGTTCAGCCTTCCAGCCAGGGCGCGCAGCCGCCCACGTTTGGCTATAACCCGAGCTTGAAGCCATACGGCTACAACCCTGCAGAAGCGCGCCGCTTGCTGACAGACGCGGGGTACCCGAATGGGTTTGCTTTAAATGTCGATGTCCTGGTGGGGTTCGCTGCGGCCGATGCGGCCCTGTACCAAAAAGTGTCAGATGACTTGGCGCAAGTAGGAGTGAAAGTAACCTTGCGTGCGATCCCCTATGCAAATTGGCTTCAAAAATACACTAGCGGTGCGTGGGGTGACACCGATGGGTTTTCGGCCCGGTGGGATAGCGGAGCATACTACGACACCATTCGCGCCATCAGTGCAGCATCATGCGACAAACCCGGCCCGTTTTTTTGCGCACCAGAAATGATGGACGCCATCAGAGAATCGAACGCAATGTTCGACCCCAACCTGCGGCGTGAAAAATTGCAGTCCATCATGGCGCAATTGAAAAGCGATGTTGCACCAGCCATCTGGTTAGTGCCAGCCAACTTCTATATTGCCTCAGCGCGCACAGTGACCAACTTCACTGGCGGTGAACATGGCCTGCGCTACAACGCCCTAATGCTAACATCAGGCAAATAGCGGTTGTCAGAAAATCAGGTCGGATTTGTCAGAAAAATGGTGGGCGCAGTAGGATTCGAACCTACGACCCGCTGATTAAGAGTCAGCTGCTCTACCAACTGAGCTATGCGCCCTTGAACGGTTCTTTTGAGAGGCTGGTTTTAAGGCCCGCCCGGACCGCGTAAGGAGCCGGGTTTATAGAGGGTGCAAGGGCCCCTGGCAATATGGGTTAAGGCTTTGATTATAAATCTGAAAATCCGCCACGGGCCGCCATTTGGACGTCGCGGTGGACCCAAACGTTCATCAAAAGCCCCGCGCAGAACATCAGGTTAAACAAGGCCGTGCCGCCATAAGAAATGAGTGGCAGGGGCACACCCACCACGGGGATCAGCCCCATGACCATCGCCATGTTGATAAAGAAGTAAAAGAACATGGTGCTGGTAATGCCCGCTGCCAGCAGCCGCCCGAATTGATGGCGCGCGCGGAAGGCAATCGCGAAACCGTAGATCATGACAATGACGTACAAGGCGATGAGGGCCAGCGCGCCCACCATACCCAACTCTTCGGCCAGCATGGTGAAAATGAAGTCGGTTTGGCGTTCAGGCAGGAAGTTGAGGTGGCTTTGGGTGCCTTGCATGAACCCCTTGCCGAAAAGGCCGCCAGAGCCCAACGCAATCTTGGACTGAAGAATGTGATAGCCCGAGCCAAGCGGGTCGCGCTCGGGGTTCAAGAATGTTAGCACGCGGTTCTGCTGATATTCGTGCAGCATGCTCCACGCAATGGGAATGGCCGCCAATCCTGCGGCACCCAGCGTCAGGAATTTCCAAAGCCGCACACCAGCTAAAAACATCATCACCGTGGCGCCCATGAGGACGACGCCTGCCGTGCCCAAGTCAGGCTGCAATAGAATCAGCACAAACGGAGCGCCGACGAGAGCTAGCGGAATGGCGAGTACCATTGGATTGCCGATGTCATCCAAACTGACGCCTTGGAAATAGCGCGCGAGCGCCAAAACAATGCCCGCTTTCATCAACTCAGACGGCTGAAGATTGATGACGCCCAAGTCGATCCAACGTTGCGCACCGCCGCCAATAACACCTTTGACGTCGACAATAATCAGCAGAATGACAACAGCGAAATAGAACGCATATGCGTAGCGCATGATGAGACGAATATCGACCATCGCGACAAACGCAAGAATGCCTAAGCCCACGCAAAAGCGTGCTAGCTGTGGCAGCGCCCACGGATTCCAGTTTCCATGTGCGGCTGAATACAACATCGCAAAACCGAAGCTCGCGATACAGCAAATCCAAAACACGAACGACCAGCTGATCTGCCACATCTTTTCAGACGCAGACATATCACCACGGCGCAGGCGCGCATTTAAGAAGCCCATATCACTCATGCGGGTTTCTCCGGTGTGTTTGAGGCCACTTGATCATCATCCACACGCGGTTTGTGCGACGGATCAAGATCAAGCACTTTTTCCATAATGTCGCGCGCAATGGGGGCTGCGATTTTACCGCCGCCGCCCATGGCGTGATCAACCACCACCGCAATCGCGTACTTCGGCTGATGTGAAGGTGCGAAGGCAACAAACAGCGCGTTATCGCGCAAATGCCACGGCAGTTCTTCCGGGTCACGCGCCCCGGCTTCACGCTCGGCAATACTGATGCGGCGCACAGCAGCCGTGCCAGTCTTGCCGCTCATGGTCCATTCGCGGCGTTCGGGATCTTTGAAGTGAAGGCGCGCGGCCGCCGCCGTTGTTGCGCCAGGCGGGCCGTTCACCACATCGAACATGCCCGCTTTGAGAATGTTGATGTGCTCGGCCGAAATGCCCAATGCTTGAAATTCATCCTGGCCTTTCGCTGGCCCGCTCTCAGGGTCTACGCCCACGGCAGGACGCACAAGCCTTGGCTTCACTGCAAAACTGCCATTCGCCACACGTGCCGTCATGACAGCGAGTTGAAGCGGTGTGGCCAGCACGTCTCCCTGACCAATGCCGACGTTCAGTGTATCGCCCGGCGACCAGCGCTCGTTGCGCGCGGCTTTCTTCCAAGCTTCCGTTGGCACTAAGCCTTTTTGTTCACCCGGCAAACGGATGCCTGAGGTTTCGCCCAAGCCTAAGCGACGCGCCATAGCTGCAATTTTATCAACGCCTAACCGGCGTGCGATTTCGTAGAAGTAAACATCGCACGAGACTGAGATCGCGCGTGTGAGATTTACCGAGCCATGCACTTTATGGCAGCGCTTGACGTAGCTACCCAAGTTATAACGCCCGCTGCAGGAGATGGTTTGCTCAGGCGAGATCACTTGATTCTCAAGCGCGGCCAGCGTCACCACCAGCTTGAACGTCGAACCCGGCGAGTATTGGCCCGCGACAACCTTATTCACCAAAGGCTTATGGTCGTTGGTCGAGAGCGCTTTCCACTCATCCGTGGTCAAGCCACGACTAAAAGCATTGGCATCGAACGACGGGTTAGAGACCAGCGCCAACAAGTCGCCGGTGTTCACATCCATCACCGCAACCGAAGCACTCTCGGGGCCCAAACGTTCAGCCGCAAACTGCTGAATACGTTCGTCGATTGTCAGCACAACGTCGTTGCCCGGCTCGCCTGAATTACGTTCAAGCTCACGAATGATGCGGCCATAGGCATTCACTTCGACTTGGCTAGTGCCAGCCTTGCCGCGCAAACCCATGTCGTAAATCTTCTCGATGCCTTCTTTGCCGACGCGGAAGCCTGGCAATTGCAGCAAGGGGTCGCCGGTTAAATCGGCTTCATCGACAGCAGCGACATAACCCAACAAGTGGGCTGCGTTTTCGCGCTTGGGGTAAAACCGCGTCAGACCTTCATCGATCATCACGCCGGGCAAATCAGGAGCATTCACCTGAATGCGCGACATTTCATCCCACGTCAGATTTTCGCGAACCGTGACAGGTAAGAAGCCGCGTTTACGACTAGCTTCTTTTTTCACGCGCTCACGGTCAAAATCCGACAGTGGAATGATGTGGTTTAATGAGTCGAGCGTCGCACTGAGGCTGCCCGCTTGTTCCGGCACGATGAGAATGCGGAAATTTTGCTGATTAATCGCGAGCGGCTGCCCAAAGCGATCTAAAATGCGCCCGCGCGGCGGCGGCAACAGTTGCATATTAATGCGATTGTCTTCCGCCAGCATTTTGTAGCGGTCAGACTCAATCACCTGCAGGTAATACAACCGGCCCACGAGCGCCGAGACCAATGCCGCCTGTCCGCCCGCCAGCACAGCAGCGCGGCGGTTAAACATGCGGGTCCAGTCACTGTCGCGATTGATCATCATGGCTGGTGCATCAGCCTCAATTGCGCGCGGGCCAGAATCCAACCCACAACCGGATAAAACACAATCGTCAGCATGAACGATGTGAACACGTTCCCCATCGGCGGAAAGCCCGAGCCGATGATGCCCGCGATCAACCAGCGCAATGTCGATGCGCCCAATGCGATCACGGTAAACGCCAGCCACACTTCGAGGAACGGGCGATTAGCGAAGAACTTTTGTTGGTTCAATACGACCCACTGGCAAATCAGCAGCGTTAGCGCGGTCGAACCCAACGGCGTGCCGACCAACAAATCTTCAATCACGCCTATGGTGAAAGCCGCGCCAAAGCCAAAACCTTCGGGGCGATACACAGCCCAGAAATACACAGCCATCAGCGTGTACATGGGAGAGAGCGACGGCAAGCCAGGCGCATGCAGCGGGATCAAACCTAAGATCAGCAAAAACACGGTGACACTAATGGGCACGCACAACCGGGCCACATGATCGACTTTTTGCCACACGGTCGTGCGATGCATGGCGTTACGGCTCCGTGGCAGCCGGTTGCGTAAGGGTCGGCTGGGCTACGGTCGGTTCAGTTACAACAGGTGCGGCGGCAACGGGCGCGGGCGTAGGTGCTGCCACAGGAACAGGCTGCGTATTCAAAATACCGGTCAGGCCGTAATCAACGATACGCACATGCTGCAATTTGTCGCGCGACACGTAAGGTTCGACCGTAATCACGCCGTCTTGCACGCGTGCAACCCGGCCCACCGGCAGACCTGGCGGGAAGGCCTCGGCATCGCCAGACGTCATCACTTTGTCGCCCGGCGTCACCACTGTTTTTGCACCCACGTACAACAAGCGCGGACGCAGACCGTTATCGCCCACCAAAATAGCGCGGTTGGCCGCATCACCCACAACGACAGGAATGCGTGAATTGATGTCGGTGATTAAGAGCACGCGTGATGAGCGGGCACCGGCTTGCAGCACACGGCCCACCAAGCCTTCGCCGGTCATCACGACATCGCCCTTACCCACGCCTTCGTTGGCACCGGCGGTGATAATAATACTTTGTGCGAAGGCACCGCCCGTATCACCCACCACACGCGCACTGACGAACGCAGCGGTTGGTTCAGGGGCTAAAGCCAGCAGAGCTTTGAGCGAACGGTTTTCGGCTTCCAAGCGCTGCGCAATGGCCTGCCATTGCAGCAAGCGGTCATTGGCTTCACGCAGCTCTGAGTTTTGTTCGCGGATCGCGGCCAGCTCGCGGAAGTTCGAGATAGCACCAGCCACTGCGTTAGCCGGTTCAGACAGCACACGCAAAATCGGTACAACGGCATCGGTGATGGCAATGCGCGCACGCTCCACCAGCACCGTGTCAGCTTTGCCGATCAGCATCAGGGCAAAGGTCAACGCAATCAGGGACAAGAACGCAAAGCGCTGAATCAGCGTCTTTAGCGTCCCTAACCGGGTAATCTGTCCGGTTGATTGCCTGACCACGTGCCGTCCCCTTTTTGGCTTAAAGCCCTATACCGTTAAACCGCTCAAAACTTCGTAAACAGGCGCTTAGTACACGGAGGTCAAAACGCTGTGGTAGCGCTTATCTTCAAGTGCTTTGCCCGTGCCCAACGCAACGCAGCTTAATGGGTCGTCGGCAATCGACACCGGCAAACCGGTCGCATGACGCAGCACGAAATCCAGGTTGTGCAGCATCGCACCACCGCCCGTCAGCACGATCCCTTTGTCGACGATATCAGCAGCCAGTTCCGGCGGCGTATGTTCCAGGGCCATCTTCACAGCGTCGATGATCGCGGTCACCGGCTCAGCCAAAGCTTCAGCGATCTGGCGTTGGCTGATGACGATTTCTTTTGGCACGCCGTTCATCAAGTCGCGGCCTTTGATCACCATGGTCTCGCCGTCGCCGTGTTCCGGCGGGCAAGCGCAACCAATTTGCTTCTTGGTACGCTCAGCTGAGCTTTCACCAACCAGCAAGTTATGGTGACGGCGGATGTAGTTGATGATGGCATCGTCCATCATGTCACCACCCACGCGCACCGAACGTGCGTACACGATACCTTCCAGCGACAGCACGGCCACTTCGGTCGTACCACCACCGATATCAACCACCATCGAACCCGTCGGTTCAGTGATCGGCAGACCGGCCCCAATGGCAGCAGCCATCGGCTCTTCGATCAAGAATACTTTGCGGGCGCCCGCAGCTTCAGCTGACTCTTGAATGGCGCGGCGTTCAACGGCGGTGGAACCCGACGGAACGCAGACAATCACCAAAGGCGCTGCAAACGAGCGACGGTTATGCACTTTGCGGATGAAGTGCTTAATCATTTCTTCCGCCACTTCGAAGTCGGCGATGACACCGTCACGTAAAGGGCGGATGGCTTGGATGTTGCCAGGTGTACGGCCCAGCATCAGCTTGGCTTCGTTACCGACGGCCACAACTTGCTTGCGGCCCTTCACCTGCTGCAGCGCTACGACAGAAGGTTCGTTCAACACGATCCCCTTGCCCTTCACGTAAACCAACGTGTTCGCTGTACCCAGATCAATCGCCATGTCGCTCGAGAGCCAGCCAGTCAAACGCGAAAACATCCCGTGCTTTTCCTTTTTCTACTCTTGTTCGTGCTAGGCCCCACATGGCCCCGCACTCGGGTTTAAAGCAGGGCCGCTCAGGCATGAACCCGAGCGGCCCCGCGAATTCTTAGAAACGTGTCCTTACATGCGCCATCAACAAGCTATTCATCAACCCGTTAAGACGCATGCGCCGTCAATTCAGCAGGCGCTGACTTTTGCCGCTTCACCAGCAGCTTATTCAGCGCATTAATGTAAGCTCGAGCAGACGCCACCAACGTATCGGTGTCAGCGCCCTGGCCTTGAACTGTTTTACCGTTCTCTTCCAAGCGCACCATCACTTCAGCCTGTGCATCAGTGCCGCCGGTGACGGCGTTCACTTGGTAGATCTGCAAATTCTGGGTCGAGGTCGTCAGTTGCTTGAGGGCATTGAACAGCGCATCCACCGGACCGTCTCCGGTCGCCACGGTCGACTTCACGACACCATCAATATCCAGTTCCAATTCAGCGCGTTGCTTGGCCACTTTGGTGCCCGCCACAACTTCCAGCGAAACGAATTTGATGCGGTCGTTATCACGCACCACGGCATCATCCACCAACGCGATGATATCGTCGTAGTAGACGTCTTTCTTTTTGTCGGCCAAATCCTTGAAGCGCTTAAACGCATCATTGATGGCGTTATCGCCCAAGCTGTAACCCAGTTCTTCCAACTTGGCGCGGAAGGCATGGCGGCCCGAGTGCTTGCCCATCACCAAGTTGGATTTACGCAAACCCACTGATTCAGGCGTCATAATTTCGTACGTCTGGGCGTTCTTCAAAACACCGTCTTGGTGAATGCCAGACTCGTGCGCGAATGCATTGGCACCCACGATGGCTTTGTTCGGCTGCACCGGGAACCCGGTGATCGTGGACACCATGTGCGAAGCGCGCGTAATCAACTCCGTGTTGATCTGGTTTGTGAACGGCATGTGGTCTTGGCGTGTACGCAACGCCATGACGATTTCTTCCATCGCCGCATTGCCGGCACGTTCGCCGAGGCCGTTGATGGTGCATTCCACTTGGCGTGCGCCCGCTTTCACGGCGGCCAACGAGTTCGCAACCGCCAAACCTAAGTCGTTATGGCAGTGCACAGAGATGATGGCTTTGTCGATGTTGGGCACGCGGTTAAACAGCATCGCAATCAGGGCCGCGTATTCATCGGGCACCGTGTAGCCAACGGTGTCTGGGATGTTGATCGTGCGAGCGCCCGCTTTGATGGCTGATTCAACGCAGCGGCACAGGAAGTCGTGTTCCGTACGCGAGCCGTCTTCGGCCGACCATTCCACGTCATCGGTGTGCGTGCGCGCACGCGTGACACTGTCGATGATCATTTGATGCACGGCATCCGGCTCCATCTGCAACTTGTATTTCATGTGCAGCGGGCTGGTAGACAGGAAGGTGTGAATGCGACCACGTGCGGCAGGCTTAATCGCTTCAGCGCAGCGATCGATATCGCCTTTGGCGGCGCGTGCTAAACCGCAGATGATCGAATTTTTGATTTCTTTGGCGACAGCTTCCACAGCTTCAAAGTCGCCTTGGCTGGCAATCGGAAAGCCAGCCTCAATCACATCAACACGCATCTCTTCCAAAATTTTGGCGATGCGAATTTTTTCTTCTTTGTTCATCGACGCGCCCGGAGACTGCTCGCCGTCTCGCAAGGTGGTGTCGAAGATGATGACGCGGTTGTTGGTATTCATTGTTCTGCTCACGACTGGGTCAATGATGCGCTTTCGAAAAGCGACGGAACGCGGAAAGAGCGACAAAACCAAAAAATTTCTGGTGCCCTTAAGCGCGTGCCGCTCAATCGTGAACAGCGCTTAAGGGTGGTTAAGTCGAAAACCCAGGTTCGCAAAACGCATCAGCGCCGCACCCTCAATCCCAGCCACAAACGCCACCACCTGCCCGGCCGTTGCCAGGGGTGTGACATTTTTGCTGGTGTGAGGCACGAAAGCCACGCGCAATCCCTCGTCTGAAACGCAATATGCCCAAAAAATCAGCGGCTTATTGTAACTCGTTAAGATCGTTTTTCCAGGCCGCTTATTAAATAATTTGGGCCCGAGGGGTTAATTTGATGTGAAAAACCGAGGGCCTGCCCTTCATAGGCGTGCCCTCGGTCCATCAATGCTCTTTTTGGCGGTAATCTGAGGCAATCAATGCCTCCTGCCCCCTCGAAATCTAAGCACCTCTCATTCTCTTCATGTGGCGGGCACTACAGTATCACGCACGCACTCCGAATACTCCTTTTACTACTTTTTTCACTTGAATAATGGAAATACATACTAGATGATGCTGCTATCGAATGGAGATTCTCATGACTGACTTGCGCACCATTGAAATCGACTTTGACGTTCACAAACGTATCGAGCTTGAACGAAACAGCTTCTCTGAAACTCCTAACGAGGTGCTGCGACGTCTTTTGAAAATCAACGGCCGTACCAACAATCGGGATCAATCCGACATAGCTGGGCGGTCGTGGTCAGGCAAACGCGTGACACTTCCACACGGCACACAGCTTAAAATGGAATATAATGGCCGCAGCTATGCGGGCACTATTGAAGACGGTGAATGGGTCGTAGAGGGAAAGCGGTTTCGCAGCCCCTCAGCTGCCGCTGGCGGTATAGCAATCACGAAAGATGGAAAGCATACCAAACTAGATGGTTGGATGTATTGGCGCGCTAAGCGTCCAGGTGATGCTCACTGGATTTCGATAAACAAGCTCCGGGCAAGCTAAGCAGACTAATGAAAAGCAAAACGGCTACTTCAGGGATCACCCAAAGTAGCCGCTTCATTTTATCTCAGATATCGACGGCGTTTTAGTTACGGGCGCGGTCGACCATCTTCTTGCCCTTCAACCAGGGCATCATGGCGCGCAGCTTGGTGCCGACTTCTTCAATCGGATGCTCGGCCCAAATGCGGCGGGTGGCTTTGAATGAGGGCTGACCAGCTTTGCACTCGGTCATCCAGTTGGCGACGAACTTGCCGGTTTGAATGTCCTTCAACACGGCCTTCATCTCTTTCTTCGTCTCTTCGGTGATGATGCGCGGGCCCGTCACGTAGTCGCCGTACTCGGCGGTGTTCGAGATCGAGTAACGCATGTCGGCCATGCCGCCTTCGTACATCAAGTCGACGATCAGCTTCACTTCGTGCAAGCACTCGAAGTACGCCATCTCAGGGGCGTAACCAGCTTCCACCAGCGTCTCATAGCCATAAGCGATCAATTGCGTCAGACCGCCGCAGAGCACAACTTGCTCGCCGAACAGATCGGTTTCGCACTCTTCACGGAACGTGGTTTCGATGATGCCTGCGCGGCCACCACCGATCGCCGACGCATACGACAGCGCGATTTCCATCGCATTGCCCGAAGCGTTTTGGAACACGGCAACCAAGCACGGCACGCCAGCGCCGCGTTGATATTCAGAGCGCACGGTGTGGCCAGGGCCCTTCGGTGCAACCATGAACACGTCCAGGTCGGGGCGCGGTTCGATCAGTTTGAAGTGAACGTTCAAACCGTGTGCGAACACCAAAGCGCCGCCTTGCTTCAGGTTGTCGCGGATGTCTTGCGCATAAATTTCAGCCTGCAACTCATCCGGGGTCAGGATCATCATCACGTCAGCCCACTTTGCGGCTTCCGCAGGCGTCATGACTTTCAAGCCTTCGCCTTCGGCTTTTTTGCGCGTGGGCGAACCAGCCTTCAGCGCAACCACGATGTCTTTCACACCGGAATCACGCATGTTGAGGATGTGGGCATGGCCCTGGCTACCGTAACCGACGACGGCGACTTTTTTGCCTTTGATCAAATTCACATCGGCATCACGGTCATAATACACACGCATTGTCTTAATCCTTTTCGTTTCTCGTTCGTTTCGTTTTGTTTTTATTTAAGCGCCACCAAAACTTAAGGCGCTGAAATTTCTGAAATTATTCCTGCACGCCCTTAGTGCCGCGCGCAATCGCCGCAACACCGGTGCGCGAGACTTCAACCAAGCCCAAGGGCTTCATGAGGTCGATAAAGGCATCAACCTTCTGATCAGAGCCCACCACTTCAAACACGAATGATTCCGTGGTTGAGTCCACGACATTCGAGCGGAAGATATCGCCAATCCGCAACGCTTCGACGCGCTTTTCGCCGACGCCGCGCACTTTGACCAACGCGAGTTCGCGCGACACCGACGGGCCTTCGTCCGTCAAGTCATGCACGATGTGCACCGGCACCAAGCGGCCCAATTGCGCTTTGATTTGTTCAACCACTTGGCGCGTGCCCGAGGTGACCAAGTTGATGCGCGACAGCTTCTTTTCTTTATCGACTTCAGACACCGTCAGGCTTTCAATGTTGTAGCCCCGACCTGAGAATAAACCGACAACACGTGCCAGTACGCCTGACTCGTTATCGACCAACACCGCCATAACATGGCGATAGATGTCTTTGTCCTTCAGGCGCGCGAGCGGAATCGAGCCTTCGTAAATATTCGCCGCTTGCTCTTCCGGCTCAGGTTTTTGTGGTGCTTTTGCCATGTGTATCCCCATCGCAGATCTTATTAGACCAGCGCCAATCCTTCGCCCGTGATTGCTTTTTTCACCGTGTCTTCTTGGCTCAAGATCATCTCGTTATGAGCCTTGCCGGACGGAATCATCGGGAAGCAGTTTTCTTTCTGATCGACAATCACGTCCACGATGACGGGCTTGTTGATCGACATCATTTCCTTAATCGCATCGTCCAACTTGTCAGGGTCAGACACGCGAAGCCCAGCGCAGTGATACGCTTCGGCCAGCTTTACGAAATCAGGCAACGCATCGGAATAGCTTTCCGAGTAGCGCCCGCCATGCAGCAGTTCCTGCCACTGGCGGACCATGCCCATGTACTGATTGTTGATGATGAAGATTTTCACCGGCAAGCGAAACTGCACAGCCGTCGACAGTTCCTGAATGTTCATCAGGATCGACGCTTCACCAGCGATATCCACCACCAGCGCATCAGGATGTGCCATCTGCACACCGACAGCAGCCGGCAAACCATAGCCCATGGTGCCCAAACCACCTGATGTCAGCCAGCGGTTCGGTTCTTCAAAGCGATAGAACTGCGCCGCCCACATTTGGTGCTGGCCCACTTCCGTGGTGATGAAGGTTTTCTTGTTCTTCGTCAGTTCATACAGACGCTGAATGGCGTACTGCGGCTTAATGATCTTGCCCTTCTGTTCGAACTTCAGGCAATTGCGCGCACGCCACTCTTCGATTTGCAGCCACCACGACTTATGCGCCTTGGCTTCAACCTTCGAGCCGCCCTTTTCTTTCCAAATCTTGATCATCTCTTCCAGCACATGGGCGCAATCGCCCAGCACCGGAATATCGACGATCACGTTCTTGTTGATCGACGAGGGATCAATATCGACGTGAATCTTTTTCGAGTTCGGCGAGAAGAATTTCAAATTCCCGGTCACGCGGTCATCAAAGCGCGCGCCGATGTTGATCATCACATCACAGTGGAACATGGCCAGGTTGGCTTCATACAAGCCATGCATGCCCAACATGCCGAGCCATTGCTGATCAGCCGCCGGATAAGCACCTAAGCCCATCAATGTCGAAGTGATCGGGAAGCCAGTCAGCTTCACCAACTCGCGCAGCAATTCAGAGGCGCGCGTACCGGAATTGATCACGCCGCCGCCGGTGTAGAACACCGGGCGTTTGGAATTGCGCATCAACTCCACAGCCGCTTCCACAGCCGCGCGATCAGGAACCACACGCGGCTTGTAAGCCGTGTGCTGCTTTGACGGTGCCGAGGTTTTCGGTGCTTCGGTGTACGTCCCCAAAGCCATCACCACGTCTTTCGGCAGATCGATCACCACCGGACCAGGACGGCCAGACTTCGCGACAAAGAATGCTTCGTGCACAGTGCGCGCCAATTGGTCCACGTCCTTCACCAAGTAGTTATGCTTGGTGCACGGACGCGTGATGCCGGTTGTGTCGGCTTCTTGGAATGCGTCATTGC
The DNA here is from genome assembly GCA_965229355.1 of Rhodospirillaceae bacterium. Classification (GTDB taxonomy): domain Bacteria; phylum Pseudomonadota; class Alphaproteobacteria; order Rhodospirillales; family Rhodospirillaceae. The sequence continues at coordinate 760,189 of OZ245869.1, forward strand.
CGATCAAGTGTGTGGGCACTTGGCCCGTCAGACACACGACCGGAATGGAATCCATCAGGGCGTCCATCAGGCCGGTGACGGCATTGGTCGCACCGGGGCCCGAGGTGACCAGCACCACGCCCACTTTGCCTGTCGAACGCGCATAGCCTTCAGCCGCATGGACCGCGCCTTGTTCGTGGCGGACCAGGACATGGCGGATGCTGTTTTGCTTGAACAGCTCATCATAGATCGGAAGGACAGAGCCGCCCGGATAACCAAAAATGACATCAACCCCTTGTTCTTGAAGGGCTTTGAGGACAATGGCGGCGCCGTTCAGGCGCTCTTCTGTGATCCCGGTATCGGGCATGACACGACTCGTTCTACGTCAAAAAGTTAAATCGGCACGGTAAAAGGGCCGGAAACCCGCAGAAAAGCTGGGGATAGGGCCCTGGAAAGGCGCGTAACCTAGTGGGCAGGCTAATCTAGGTCAACAGCAAATGACGAATTTCTGGAAAGATATTCTGAAATAAACTTTCTATAAATTTCGTATTAACCCGATAATCCGCACGAAACTGATTTTTGAACCAGGTTGTCTGCCGTTTTGCGTATTGCCTTGTCGAAGCTTGGGCGCGTTCTGTGGCTGTGGGTAAGTCCATCAATCCTGATGCAACTTCGGCCAACTCGACCGCCCCGAGTGCGCGCATGACCGATGCCTTGGGTGAGACGCCGCGGGCGATGAGGTCTTTCACTTCGTCCATGGCGCCGAGTTCCAACATCATCAGGAATCGAAGATCGCAGGCGTTATAAAGCTCTTCGCGGCCCGGCTGGACGAGGATCGAGACATAGTTGGCCTCGATCGGCTTCTTGTTGGGTTGCGCCTGCCAATACGCGAGCGACTGACCGGTCGCTTCCAACACTTCCCAGGCACGGCTGATACGTTGGGTGTCGCCCGGCTTCAGACGTGCGGCTGTGGCCGGGTCGCGCGCAGTCAGTTTTGCATGAAGCTCAGCAGCACCAATCTCCGTCGCAAGGCTGCGGGTGGCTTTTCGAATGTCGTCGGGGATGGCTGGAATATCCGATAGACCATCCATCAGGGCGCGCAAGTAAAAGCCGTTGCCACCAACGACGATGGGTTGTTGACCGGCAGCGATAACAGCGCGGATTTCATCAGCAGCCAGCGCAGCCCAGGCATTCGCAGATAAAATCGAGGTCGGCTCTAAGAAGCCATACAGCCGATGCGGCGCGTACAGTTCATCGCCCGCACTGGGGCGCGCCGTCAGCAATGGCAGATCGCGGTAACACTGGATGCTGTCGGCATTGATGATCACGCCGTTCAGCGTATCGGCCAAACACAATGCGAGAGCTGATTTTCCGCTCGCGGTCGGACCTGCAACAACAATAACCTTCGGCAGGTCCCCACTCATCTAATCAAGAACGTGGCTAACCAGGCCGTCCGCCAGCTTGGGCTCGAACCATGTCGACTTGGGCGGCATCACTTCGTTGGCGTCAGCGACATTCATCAACTGATCCATGCGTGTCGCATGAAGTGCGAAGGCCACAGCCATCTCACCTGAATTCACGCGCGCTTCCAGTTCGCCAAGACCACGAATGCCGCCAACGAAATCGATGCGCTTATCGCGGCGCGGATCAGAAATGCCCAATACCGGCGCGATCAGATTGTTTTGCAGCAAGCTCACGTCCAACTGCCCCACCGGATCTTTTTCCGGGATCAGATCGGGCTGGATCACCAGCTCGTACCATTGGCCCTTCAAGTACATGCCGAAGTGCGTGGGTGACGGCGGCGCGTATTGCTGATCGTGCTTGGTGATCAGGAATTTGCCCGAGATCTTTTTCAAGAACTCATCCGGCGTCAGGCCGTTTAAGTCTTTAATCACGCGATTGTAGTCGAAAATGCGCATCTGGTCGTGCGGGAACGCAACCGCCAGAAAATACGCAGCGCTGTCGGTTTTCTTTGCAGCAGAAACCCGCGATGCCGCCGCTGAACGATGGTGACCATCAGCAATATATAATGCATCCATAGCATCGAACGCCGCTGTAATGCGCTGAACGGTCGCCGCATCGGAAATGCGCCACACGCTGTGGATCACGCCGTGTTCACCTTTGACTTCGTACGCAGGCTCGGCGCGGGCGGCTTCCATCAGGATGTTTTGCAATTCCATATGCTTGCGATAGGCCAGCAAAACCGGGCCTGTCTGCGCATTCAATGCTTCGATTTGGCGGACGCGGTCGTCTTCTTTATCGGGGCGCGTGAATTCGTGTTTGCGGATGCGGTTGGTGTCGTAGTCGGCAACCGAGGCGACAAACGCCAAACCCGTCTGCGTGTGTGCGCCCATCTTCATACGGTAGACGTAATAGCTGGGCGTATCATCGCGCACCAACACGCCCGCGTTGATCAGCGCGTTGAAGTTCTCGGCACCCTTTTGATAGACGGCAGGGGAATACACATCGGTACCGTCGGGCAGATCAATCTCGGGCTTCGAGATATGCAGGAAGCTGTGCGGCTTGCCTTCTGCTTTCGCTTTGGCTTCGGCTGAACTGAGCACGTCATACGGCGGTGCGGCCACATTGGCGGCAGCAGCTTGGGTTGGGCGCAAGCCCCGAAACGGTCGAATAAGCGTCGTCATGTCAAAGAATACCTACAAATCAAACACTTCTGTCTGGCCTCCCCAGCCTGACATACGAAGGGTTTAGCGCGCCCCGGTCTAATCCGCAATGCAGCGGCACTTAACCTAAAAAGCATGCAACCGGGCACCGATTCTGTGCGTATTGTCAGCGATACGCCTCAAATGGGTTAACGCCGCCGCCCGCGCCATTCTGCCCGCCCCATAAGGCCTTGGAATAAAGATATGTCGAAGAGCAAATCTGAGATCATGGACGACATCACCGTGTTCATTAGCCGCAATGGCGGCAATGTCCGCGAGTGGTACGTGGGCAGTGCGGCGGATGCGAAGTCGCAGTTGTTCAGCACGCATGGTTTCAAAAAAGGCGATTACGGTTTGGCACGCCAAGCCCCATCTGAACTGCAAGCCGGTGAAGTGGCGGAGTACTTTATCGGCCAGGGTGCCAAGGGTGACCCCGGCGTGAAGCCTGGCAACGACTGTGTATATGCCTACAAAATGGCATCGCATCACAAACCCGGCGCGAAAAAGTAGACGCGACTTTTCCACATTTTGGCTGCCCTGCTTCCCCTGCTTTTGCAGGGAAAATGCAAGGGCATTGCGTGGATATCCCTGCACTGTGTGGAAAGCTTTTCCACGCGATTCACACCTCATTCCCATCTCAAAAATCGTCCATCATGTGGCTGAAAATGTCAGCGCACGGGCACCCAGTTTATCATGCGTGTTAAGCCTGATCGTCAGTCGACATCATCAGTCCTGGGGAGAACGTGGATGATTAAAAGTATTTTGGCTGCTGCGGCAGCACTCACCTTCGCTTACCAAGCCAACGCGGCGACAGTTTTAATCACCGGATCGAACCGCGGCATTGGCCTGGAGTTCACCAAGCAGTATGCGGAAAAAGGCTGGGATGTGATTGCCACCGCCCGCAACCCGAAGGACGCGAAAGAACTGCAAGAGCTGGCCGCCAAGCACAAGAACATCAAACTGGAAGCGCTGGATGTGGCTGACTTCGCCGCCATTGATGGTCTCGCTAAAAAACTGAAAGGCACATCGATTGATGTGTTGTTGAACAACGCTGGCATTTTGGGTGGCGAGCCCGAAACGCAAAAGCTGGGCAGTGTTGATTACGCCGCCATGGAGCAGGTGTACAAAACCAACGCCATGGCGCCGGTGAAAATGTCTGAAGCGTTTCTGGACCACGTCGCCGCAAGCCAACAAAAGAAGATTGTCGTCATCACATCGGGCACGGCCTCGCTGACCAATGTGAAACCCGGCCCCTACTTCGCCGCCTTGTACGCCTACCGCATGTCTAAAACCGCAGTGAACATGGCCATGCGCGTGATGGCGGCTGAACTGGCCCCGCGCGGCATTTTTGTGGGCATCCTGGCCCCCGGCATGGTCGAGACGCGGTTGTTACAACAGGCTGGCTCGGGCGGGCGCGGCATTACGGCTGATAAAAGTGTGACCGGTGTCATCAAAAATATCGAGAATCTGAATGCACAAACCAGCGGGCAATATATCATCTACACAGGCGATACGGTTCCCTGGTAAGCGCGAACTGATTAGCCAATATATTAAGCGTGCGTTCCTGATGAGGCTTTAAACACTTCAGAGCGGAGGCGACATGGCGGCGAAAGGTTCAGGCGCAAAACCTGCGACAGCGGCACGCGCAGCAAAGCCCACGACAGCGAAAACTAAGTCGCCACCTGCTAAACCGAAAGCCGCGACACCAAAGACGGCGAAACAAGCTTCGCCGTCTTTGCAGTCAACATCACTCCACTTCAAACCCCGCCTCATCATTCTGGGTGGTATGGCGGGCACGGGCAAAACCTCCATCGCCGTGCTGTTGTGCAAAGCGCTTCATGCGGCGCACGTGCGTGTCGACACGGTTGAGCACGCGCTGCTCAGTTCACTCGGCAAAGACTTTGAACTCAAAGCCCTCGGGTACCGCGCAGCCTACGCCATCGCCGAAGACAACTTGCGCAATGGTTTGACGGTTGTGGCCGACAGCGTGAACCCCTGGGGCGTCACACGCGCCGCCTGGATGCGTGTCGCCACACGCTGCGATGTACCACCAACGGAAATAGAGATCATCTGCTCGGACGCTGAAGTGCATGAGAAACGTTTGGCCAACGCGAAGACCGATGAAGCTGGCGTGAAGCCGCCGACGTGGGCCGAGGTAATGGCGCGACATTATGAACCGTGGTCACGCGACAGAATTGTCATCGACACGGCGCACCAAAGCATTGAAGAGAGTGCGGCACAGATTTTGGCTTCACTCGCCTCTTAAGCACGGGCGTCATAGAACGGCTTTCCAATGACCAAGACAGTTTTGATTACCGGCGCCAATCGCGGCATTGGCCTGGAACTCGCACGCCAGTATGCCAGCAAAGATGGCGGTACATGGACGGTGATTGCAACCGCGCGTGACTTGGCCTCTGCTGATGACTTGCAAGCGTTGTTCAGCGCGCACGGCAATATCAAACTGGAAGCGCTGGATGTATCAGACCACGCCAGCATTGATGCGTTGGCCGCGAAACTGAAAGGCACAGCCATTGATGTGCTGATTAACAACGCAGGCATTGGCGGCGGCACACGCGCGCAACAAACCATCGGGCAGTTGGATTACGCGAACATTGCCAGCACCTACGCCACGAACGCCATTGGCCCGTTGAAGATGACCGAAGCGTTCATCGAACACGTGGCCGCCAGCCAAGAGAAAAAAGTGATTGTCATCACCTCGGGCACCGCATCACTGACGAATGCGAAGCCTGGCCCCTACTTCACAGCACTTTATGCCTACAGAATGTCAAAGACTGCCGTGAACATGGCGATGCGTTTGCTCGCCGCAGACTTGGCCCCGCGTGGGATTACGGTCGGCATCTTCGGCCCCGGCATGGTGGAAACGCGCATTCTGTGGGACAGCGGCTACAAAGGCATGGGCATTAGCCCAGAGCAAAGTGTCGCGGGCGTGATCAACAACATTGATAACTTAAGCCCAGAGAGCACCGGCAAGTACGTGCTGCATAATGGGACGGAGCTGCCGTGGTGAGTTTGCGCTTAAGTAAAATTAAGCAACATACCAACGCAGTAAATGCGGCAATGGTCATTTGTGCAGTCCTTCTAAGCACATATGACGGATTATTGAATCAGTTAGCAGGACAAGGAGGCTCATCGTCGGTTGCGTTTCAATATTCAATTCAAATTACTCTAGCCCTTCCCCTCACGGCACTAGCTTGCTTCAAGTTCCCAAACTTTGGAGCCTTAGCCTATTGGTCAATTCTCGCTCTATCGGTTTTATTGTTCGTTGTGCCCGGAAATAGGCATTCTGTAACACACTCACTGGTGTCGTATATCAATCTATATAGCTACGCGAGCGGAGCTGCCGGGATTTTGATTTTAAATGCAATCCTGCAAAATCTGCTTCGTCGCTCCGATAATGAGGACACGTAACGCCGTTCGCATCCTGTTGCTGAACTCACGCGTTCAGATTTTGCTGATGCGCGTGGATGCGCCGAACTGGACGCATCAAGACGGACAAGTGGGCGGCAGTTTTTGGTGCACCATCGGCGGCGGCATTGAAGACGGCGAAACGTTAGAAGCCGCCGCGCACCGCGAAGTGTTTGAAGAAACCGGGCGGCAGGACCTGCGCTTAGGCCCTGCGGTGTGGATCGGCTCTGGCCCTATGATTATCGCGGGCGAGACCATTCAAAAGAACGAAACCTATTTCGTCGGCTGGCTGGACACCGATGATGTCTCGCACGACCACTGGACCGGTGAAGAAAAAGAACTGGTGAAAGAATTGCGCTGGTGGAGCGTGGATGAGGTGCTGGCCTCAACCCAACGCATTTACTCATTGAGTATTAGAACGCTGTTGCCGGATGTTGTGGCGAGTCGATTCCCTACAGAACTGATCAAGATCGAGGGGTGACTAATTGTTTGGCTTTGTAAACATAGAGCCACTTCTAAGAAAGGCGCTCATAAGCTGACCATCACGCCTACACAGGGCGGAGCGGTGTCATTGAGTGACGCACACTCACATCGTTAAACTCGTATCTAGCCAACACCTCTCTCACTGCTTCGCAGATTAAAATACGATCCGACGTAGGGCCGACAACTATTTCTTTGATTGGTAGCTTTCTTTGATTCGCAGGGGTCAATTCTAGCGCAGGAATAATAAGCCTATCTGTTGCACGATACCTTCGAGGAAAGCGCGCCCAAGTCTTACCCTCGTTTATTAGTAAGCGTAATTCTCGCTCAGTGCGAAACTCGGAATTTTTCATTACTGCCAACGTGCTTCCAACATACCCGTCGATAAATCCTGCCGCGAAATCATTGAAATTAGGATGTTGTCGAATATTAATGGGTATCGCACCTTTTAAGCCGTCGAAGAAAAGCCTTAGGAACGTTTCGAAGATGTTTACTTGATCAGATTGTTCATAAACAACTTTCGATACTTGAATATTACCAAGGGATGAGCCAAGAGCATCTTTAAGTTCGTAAGCATCGAATCCGATTGCAACTCCGGCACCACGAACGCCGTAGCTATTCCACTGACTTAGAAGATTCCCATCATCACAAAAACAAGTGGCGAACAATTCCACTGTCGGCGGCAAATCGACATTCGCAATTATGTTATCAAGAATTTTCTTCTCCTGATGCAAAGGTGCCGTTTGTAGAATTTTCTCAGAAGTAAGACGTAGTATTTTTTTGCCGTGAGTAATTTCCTCATTATCGTTCATGAATCTAATATTGGAGGCCAGCACCGTATTTTGTTGAATGATACTTAGAAAATGATGGAAATTTGTATAGTGATAGACCGGCATAGCAACTTTTGAACCAAAAAATTGCTTAGCTATTGGTGTAGTCACGAATTTTCCAATTGCCTCGCTCGCAACTTGCGCAAGAATTGGGCCACCTTCTTTTTCAAGCATCTGTCCCATCCAATAATAGTCTAAAGTCGGGGCTCTATACGTTCGCGATTTTCTTCATGTATTTTGTCATCACGACGACTAAATCCCTCAACAACCCAAACACCTAGAAATAGTATAATTCCAAAGCCGATTGGCATGATCGCCGTCACTGCGATCTGACGTTTTATTTCTTGCTCTCCGGCCTTGATAAGATCACTACCCAGCTTCTCTAAAAAGTTTGGGCGATATTTCTTGCCCTTGTTTTGTTGAGGCGAAAAACCAACACTGCGCGCAAGTTGCGTAGCTTGTTGCCACGTCGACCATGCTTGGTAGTCATCAGGTATCCGGATGGCGAGCCAAACCAAAGTGGCCAACACCCAAACCCGACTAAATCCCACTTTTAAATTTGCTTTGTTCGTCATTTACGAAACACCGCAACGTCATTGTATCAGTCAAATAAATTGTAATAGTTTTATAACTCAATATTTGATTGTAACAGTACATGAGCAAAACAAACGCCACCAGCCGCAAAACGCTAGACAGCGAAATAGCCAAACTTCTCAATCAAGCACTTAAGATTGGGGTCAAATATTATCGTCTAACCGGCAAGCCATTAGGCATTACTGGTGAAATCGGTGAATACCGCGCCGCGACCCTATTGGGATTAAAATTGATGCCCGCGCGTTCTGCCGGTTATGACGCCAAAGACAAACTCGGAAAGCTTGTTCAGATAAAGTCGCGCTGCATTCCTATTGGCAAGAAGATTACAGGGCAACGCCTTGGCGCAATCAAGCTCACGCATGATTGGCATTACGTTTTGCTCGTTTTGATGGATACGGAGTATCGCACCAAAGCCATTTACCGCGCTGAACGCGCAGACATCATAAAAGCCATCAATCGACCTGGCGGCGGGAAAGGTCGAAAACGCGGAGCCTTATCTATTCCAACGTTTAGAAGCATTGGTCGATTAGTTTGGTCGCCAGAAGAATCTTAAGTCGTGCAGCCTAAGTCGACAGAGCTACCTAAAAACAAATCACCGCGCTCCTTGGAAAGACACGCGGTGAGATACGCGGTGATGAGATTGGCGCGCCCCTCCGGGGGGCTCGTGGGGGAACCCTAAACGCGTGGCCTTCAGCCCCGCGTCAATGGTTCACAACCACTCGCTATTCGTAATTATCGGCCACGAACTTATCCAACAACCGCACGCCGTAGCCGGTTGAGCCGGGCGCGGCCAGCGCTGTGCCCTTCTCGTTCCAGACCACGCCTGCGATATCCAAGTGCGCCCAGGGCGTGCCATCTTTGATGAAGCGTTGCAGGAACTGCGCTGCGGTAATGCTGCCTGCACGGCCACCGCCGATGTTTTTCATATCGGCGATAAGTGATTTCAAATCGCGGTCGTATTCATCGCCCATGGGGAAGCGCCACAAACGCTCGCCCACGGCTTGGCCTGCGGTGATGAGTTTTTCAGACAGTTCATCGTTGTTTGAGAAAATGCCGGCGTAGTGTTCCGACAAGGCTTGGATGACAGCACCCGTGAGTGTGGCGAGGTCGACAATCGCGCGCGGTTGGTATTTTTCTTGCGCGTACCACAACACATCGCACAACACCAAGCGGCCTTCGGCGTCGGTGTTTTGCACTTCGATGGTTTGGCCTGACATGGATGTCACCACATCGCCCGGGCGCTGCGCGCCAGCATCGGGCATATTTTCAACCAAGCCACACAAGGCCACCACGTGTGCCGTGGATTTGCGTCGTGCAAGCGCGCGCATGAGGCCCGTGACGGCGCCAGCACCTGCCATGTCCCACTTCATGTCCCACATGCCAGCACCGGGCTTGAGGCTGATGCCACCAGAATCAAAGCACACGCCTTTGCCGACGATGGCGAGTGGTTTGGAGTTTTTATCTTTTGATCCGTTCCAGTGCATGACGAGCAACTTGCTCTCACGCAAACTGCCTTGGCCCACGCCCAGCAATGCGCCCATGCCCAGCTTGGTCATTTCCTTCACGCCCAGCACTTCCACCTTCACGCCGTCTTTGGTGAGTTGCTTGGCGAAGTTGGCAAAGCTTTCCGGGTAAATCACGTTCGGCGGTTCAGACACCAGATCGCGCGTGAAGAACACGCCATCGGCGATGGCGGCCAACGATGCATTGCGCTTTTTCGCCAGCGCCGGATCATCTGACAGAATATTTAAGCTTTTTAATTTCGGTTTGGCGTCTTTGCTTTCTTTGGTGCGGTATTTGTCGAAACGGTAGGATTTGAGTTGCGCACCAGAGGCAAGGCGCGCTGCTGTGGTGGCGGGGTCGGGCACGCCTTCAACGATGATCGTGGCGGCTTCGTCGTTCTTGGTGTGCTCGTACAGGGCGGCACCCGTTTTTTCGGCAGCAATGGCGTCGTACGTTTTCACGTCGCCCACGCCGACCACCAGAATGCGTTTTAATTTGGTGCCCGCCGGGGCCGGAATGTTCAGCACTGCATCGCGCTTGCCTTTGAACTCGGCCACGTCAATGGCGCGGCTGATGCTGGCTTTGGTCAGCTTGTCTAACTGTGCCGCCGTTTTGCCCAGCTTGGCGCCGGATGACACCAGCACAATGCCGGTTCCGGTGGCGGGCAGATCAAGTTTTGCGAAGGCGATTTTCATGAGAGGAGGCGTCCTGATGTGCGAAATTATTTGTTACCCCTAACGTAGCAGGCGAATGCCGCAAATCAACCTACAGACCTTGCAAAAACACACGCCAAACGAAGTAGACATCTGGCCTTCGGGCGCTATGTTGAAGGCTTGTTTTATGAGGCTTTGAGCGGGCGTATAGCCCCAGGATATAGCGATGGGCAATTTTGGTATCGGCCAGGCCGTGCGCCGGGTGGAAGACAAACGCTTTTTGACGGGCACCGGGCAGTACACCGACGACATTAATGCAGCGGGTCAGGCGATCCTCTACATCCTACATTCAACCCATGCGCATGCGGATATTCTGAGTATCAACACCGATGCGGCGAAAGCGGCCCCCGGCGTGGTGGGTGTGCTGACGCAAGCCGATTTGGATGCCTTAAACATCGGCGACATTCTGAATTTGGCCGCACCGCCCGACATGAACGGAAAGACACTCGTTGTCCCTGCGCGACCTGCCCTGGCGCGCGGTCGCGTGCGTTATGTGGGTGAGCCGGTGGCGGCGGTGATTGCCGAAACACTCGCGCAAGCCAAAGACGCCGCGGAGTTGATTGAGGTTGATTACGCAGAATTGCCTGCGGTCGCGGATTTAAAAGGTGCCGTTGCAGCGGGTGCGCCCGAAGTGCACAGCGCCGAGGCCAAAGGCAACGTGTGGACGCACTGGCAGTTGGGCGACAAGGCTGCGACCGAAGCGGCTTTTGCGAAAGCTGACAAAGTGATCAGCATTGATCTGATCAACAATCGAATTGCACCAACAGCGATGGAGCCGCGCGGCTGCGTGGCCGAGTACGATGTGAAGTCGGAACGCTATACCCTCACGCAAGGCACCCAAGGCGGCCATAAAATTCGCGATTGGCTGAGCAAAGTGATTTTGAAAGTGCCCGCAGACAAAGTGCGCGTGATCACGCCCGATGTGGGCGGCGCGTTCGGCATGAAGAACTTTTTGTTCAACGAACCGATTGCGTGCTTGGTGGCCGCAAAGATGTTCGGTCGCCCGATCAAGTGGATGGCAGACCGCGCAGGCAGCTTCTTGAACGACGCCCATGGCCGCGACCAAGTGAACCATGCGGAACTGGCGTTGGCGAAAGATGGCACGTTCTTAGGGTTGCGCGTCTCCTCGTTGGGCAACGTGGGTGCATACTTATCGCAGTACGGTGCGGCGATCCCCACCATGGCGGGTTGCGCGATGTTAACCGGCGCGTATCGCACACCCGCAGCCTATGTCGATGTGAAAGTGGTGTTCACGCACACCACACCGGTTGATGCCTACCGCGGTGCGGGCCGACCTGAGGCCGCTTACGTGATGGAACGCTTGGTGGATAAAGCCTCGCGCGAGATGGGCATTCCGGCTTCTGAGTTGCGCCGTAAGAATTTTATTCGGCCTGAAGAGTTTCCGTTCAAGACAGCGTTGGGTCACAAGTTTGATTCAGGTCGTTATGCCGAGCTGATGGATGCTGCTTATAGTCGCGGCGATGTGGCGGGCTTTGAAGCACGCCGTGCCGAAAGCAAGAAAAAGGGCAAGCTGCGCGGGCTTGGCACGTCGTACTACGTGGAAGCCTGTGCGGGCGGCCAAGGCGAGCAACCTCATTTAAAATTTGATCAGAACGGCAAGCTGCAAATTCTGATCGGCACGCAGGATAACGGCCAAGGCCATCGCACGGTGTATGCGCAAATTGCCGCCGATGCGTTTGGGATTCCGATTGAAGACATTACTGTCATTCAAGGCGACACCGACATTGTGCCGACGGGAGTGGGCACGGGCGGTTCGCGCTCAATCCCTGTGGGCGGCAGTGCGGTGCGACAAACCGTGATTAAGATGATCGAGCAAGGCAAAGCCATTGCCTCGAACCTGTTAGAAGCGTCAGCACAAGACATCGAATTTGAAGGTGGCGCGTTCAAAATTGCTGGCACCGACCGCAAGGTTGATCTGAAAGACGTGATCAAAGCATCGTTTGATGCGAACAAACATGCACCTGATCAGCAACCGGGTTTGTATGCGGCGGAAAGCTATGCGCCATCAGGCGCAACATTCCCGAACGGCTGCCACGTCTGCGAAATTGAAATCGACGCAGAAACCGGTGAACTTGAATTCCTGAACTACACCATCCAAGACGATTTGGGTTACGCGATGAATCCGCTGTTGATGGAAGGCCAAATCTTCGGTGGTGCGGTGCAGGGCGCGGGCCAAGCGTTGTTCGAGCACGCGGTGTACGATCAAAGCTCAGGCCAGCTGATGACGGGCTCGTTCATGGACTACACCATGCCGCGCGCCGACAATATGCCGCGCTTTAATTTCGCTTATACCGAAGTGCCAACGCCACATAATGCGCTGGGCATTAAGGGTGCTGGGGAAGCGGGCACCATTGGCGCAACACCGGCTGTGGCAAACGCGGTGATTGATGCGCTGGCCGCTGTGGGTGTCACACACATTGATATGCCGATGACGCCCTTGAAAATCTGGGAAGCCATTCAAAACGCGAAAGCAGCTTAAGACGTGACTGAACCGATTGTTGATTACGCTACGTTAAGTGGCTGGGCTGATGCGTTAAGCGTGACCGCCCGCAATGCTGGTGCGGCGATTATGGAGATTTACCACACCGACTTTCAGGTGATGGAAAAAACCGATGCGTCACCGGTGACGATTGCCGATCAGCGGGCCGAGAAAATTATTCTGGCGGATTTGAAAACCTATACGCCTGCGTTTCCCATCGTCGCGGAAGAAGATGTGGCCGCACACGGGTTTCCGGAATTTGAAGGCAATAGTTTCTGGCTGATTGATGCGCTAGACGGCACCAAAGACTTCATCAAAAAAGGTGATGAGTTCACCGTGAACATTGCCTTTGTGCAGAATGGCATGCCGGTGTTGGGCATTATTTATCTGCCGGTGCAAGAAGCCTGGTACATCGGCGTGAATGGCCAGAACGGCGAGAAGCGCGCGCAAATGATGCGCGGCGGCATTTCAAGCGCCCTTCACTGCCGCCCGCGCCCGCAAAAGGTTGTGGTAGCAGGCTCCAAAAGTCACGAGACCAGCGACAACATGGCAGCGTTCCTTGCATCACACGATGTGGCCGAGCGCATTAAAGCGTCATCGTCGGTGAAGTTCTGCATGGTCGCGGAAGGCAAAGTGGATTTGTACCCGCGCTTTGGGCCGACATCGGAATGGGATATCGCCGCAGGCCACGCCATCGTGCGTGCGGCCGGTGGCCGTGTGCACGATCAGTCTGGCGTGGAAGTGCAATACAAGAAGCCTAAGTATTTGAACGGGCGCTTTTTGGTCGAGAGCTGCACGTGAGCATTGTCGCGCCTAGTGCGGAGACAATAGCGCGCGCGGCGGAATTTTTGCGCGGCGGCGAGTTGGTCGCGTTCCCCACCGAAACTGTTTACGGGCTGGGCGGCGATGCAACGCAAGATGCGTCCGTTGAGAAAATCTACGCCGCCAAAGGCCGCCCATCGTTCAATCCGCTGATCGTGCATGTGGGGGCGCGCGAATGGGTCGCAGGCATTGCTGAGCCCGATGGCCGCTTTGATAAATTGGCGCGCACCTTTTGGCCGGGCCCGCTGACGCTGGTGCTGCATCGGCGCAGTGACTCGCCCATTTCTAAAATCGTGTCTGCGGGTGGCGATACAATTGCTGTGCGCATGCCTGATCATGACGTCGCGCGCGATATTCTGAAAGCCACGCGCCGTCCGCTTGCAGCCCCCAGTGCAAATCGGTCAGGTTTCGTCAGCCCCACCACCGCACAGCATGTGTGGGATGGGCTAGATACCAAACCATCGCTGATCATTGATGGCGGCCAATGCCGCGTCGGTGTTGAGTCGACTGTGCTGGATCTGACCACACACATTCCGTCAATCTTGCGGCCCGGCTCCATCACGCGTGAGCAAATCGAAGCCGCCATTGGCGACGTCGCGATTGGGGTAATGAGCAACACCGCGCCCAAAGCACCAGGCCAGCTCCTCAGCCACTACGCCCCGGGCTTATCGGTGCGCTTAAATGTCACCACGCCGGATGCGGGTGAAGCCTTCATTGGCTTTGGCCCCCTCACCGGCACACATACATTAAGCAGCGCTGGCGATTTGGATGAGGCAGCCGCCAATTTGTTTGCCGTGTTACGGCAGGCCGATAATGCCGCCCTATATAAAGGTATCGCCGTGGCCCCCATCCCTGACACGGGCGTTGGGCTTGCGATCAATGACCGCTTGCGCCGGGCTGCTGCCCCGCGTTAACACCGCCTGCATTCAACGACTCTTAAAGCTAGAGCCTGACACCATGCCGTTAGACCAAGCCCTGCGCAGCCAACTCACTGATATTGTTGGCGTAAAAGCCGCTATCTCGGACCTCGCCGAGATGGCCCCATACCTGCATGAAGAGCGCGGGCTGTATCACGGCAAGGCTGCTTTAGTGCTTCGCCCCGGCAGTACAGAAGAAGTGGCAGCTATCGTAAAGGCCTGCGCCAAGGCTGGCGTGCGTATCGTGCCCCAAGGCGGCAACACCGGCTTGTGCGGTGGCGCTGTTGGCACCGATGACGTGGGCGAAGTGATCGTGAACCTGGGCCGCATGAACAAAGTGCGCGACCTGGATGCCACCAACTACACCATCACGGTCGATGCCGGTTGCGTGTTGGCCGATATCCAACGTGCCGCCACCGACAAAGATTGCCTGTTCCCTTTAAGTTTGGCCGCAGAAGGGAGCTGCCAAATTGGCGGCAATCTTTCGACCAACGCCGGCGGGATTGCCGTGCTGCGCTACGGCAACACGCGCGATCTTGTTTTGGGTTTAGAAGTTGTGCTGCCCGATGGCCGCATCTGGAATGGCTTGCGCGCCCTTGGCAAAGACAACACCGGCTACGCGCTGCGTCATTTGTTTGTCGGCGCTGAAGGCACACTCGGCATCATCACCGGCGCTGTATTGAAGATGTATCCGCGCCCGAAGGAAACCGCGACAGCCCTGTGCGCAATCCCGAACTTGGAAGCAGCAACGCAACTGTTGAACCGCGCGCGCGCCATTTCCGGCGACAGCGTGACGGCGTTTGAATTAATCCCGCGCATTGGTTTGGAAATGTGCGTGAAGCACATTGCAGGTGTTACTGACCCGTTATCAGAAAAACACGATTGGTATGTGCTGGTAGAGTTTTCCACCTCGCGCCCCGGCGCTGGCATTCGCGGCGTGTTCGATCAATTGCTGGAAACAGCTTTTGAAGACGGCATTGTGACGGACGCTGTGGTGGCCGAAAGCTTAGAGCAAGCCAAAGGCCTGTGGCGCATTCGTGAGTCTTTGCCCGAAGCACAAAAGTACGAAGGCGGCAGCATTAAGCACGACGTGTCTGTGCCGGTATCGCTGGTGCCGAAGTTTATTGATGACGCGATCAAAGCTGTGACAACGCAGTTTCCGGGTTGCCGCCCCGTGCCGTTTGGTCACGTCGGCGATGGCAACGTACACTTCAACGTCTCGCAAACACCAGACATGGACAAAGACGCTTACCTGAACCAGTGGGAAGCCATGAACCGCGTGGTGCATGACATGGTGGTGGGCATGAATGGCTCGATCTCAGCCGAACACGGCATTGGTTTGCTGAAGGTCGACGAGATGAAGCACTACAAAGACCCGGTGGAATTGGACCTGATGCGCAAATTGAAAGCCGCATTAGACCCGGCCAACCTGATGAACCCGGGCAAAGTGGTTGATTAACCAGTTCCTTAGCTAAATCACGGCTTCAAACAGGCTCAGACTCTCGGCTATCGTGACGGCAACTTGTCGTCATAGCCCGGAGACTGATCATGCGTTTGCTGATAGCCGGAATTCTCGCGACCCTTTTGCCTGTTGCAGCGAATGCCGCAGACGCAACACCTCGCCCAGACCAACTGAAATTTCGCGAACTCTATAAAGAGTTGGTAGAAACCAACACGACGTTATCTGCGGGCAGTTGCACATTGGCAGCTGAACGCATGGCCAAGCGCCTCAAAGCTGCGGGCTATGCCGATACTGATGTGAATGTGTTCGTTGACCCTGCGCATCCGAAAGAAGGCGGACTGCTGGCGACACTTGCCGGCAGCGATGCAAAAGAAAAAGCGATTTTGTTGCTGGCGCACATTGATGTTGTCGAAGCCAACCGCGAAGACTGGGTGCGCGATCCGTTCGTGCTGACAGAAGAAGGTGGATACTTTTATGCACGCGGTGCGTCGGACGATAAATCCATGGCCGCCATCTGGGTCGATAGTTTTATCCGGTACAAACAAGAAAAATTCCAACCCAAGCGCACACTCAAAATGGCGCTGACGTGCGGTGAGGAAACTTCGACCGCCTTCAATGGTGTGGATTATTTAATCAAAAACAAACGCTCTGAGATTGAATCGGCCTTCGCGATTAACGAAGGCGGCAGCGGCATTTTAGATGAGAAGGGTCAACGCATCGCACTCGAAGTACAGATGGGCGAAAAGGTCTATCAGGACTTCCAATTCGAAGTGACCAACCCTGGCGGCCACAGCTCGCAGCCTGTCAAAGAGAATGCGATCTACCAACTCTCGGCAGCGCTAGGTCGTGTCGGCGCGTATGACTTTCCGGTGGCTTTAAGCGACACCACACGCGCCTACTTCAAACAGCAAGCTTCCATTCGCGGCGGCGAGATCGCGCGTGCCATTACCGCAATGTTGGCAAACCCCAAAGACGCAACTGACGTCAGTACTGTTGCCAAAGACAAAGCCTGGAACAGCATGATGCGCACCACATGCGTGGCGACGATGGTGAACGCGGGGCATGCGGTGAATGCCTTGCCGCAACGCGCCAAGGCCAACGTGAATTGCCGCATTCTGCCCGGCACGCCGGTTGAGGAAGTTAAGCAGCAACTTGCCAAGCTTGCCGCTGACCCAGCCGTGGCGGTCAGCGTGGTTGAACCGCAAAGCCCGACATCACCACCACCGCCCTTAACCGCCACCATTATGAAGCCGCTCGAAACCGTGGCCGCCGAGATTTACCCCGGCACCCCCATTCTGCCGACCATGATCACCGGGGCCACAGACGGGGCAAAGCTGAACGCCGCCGGTATTCCGACCTACGGGATCGAGGGGATCTTCGTGGACCCGGACATGGGGAATATTCATGGGCTCAATGAACGGGTGGGCGTGAAGGCGCTGTATGAAGGGCGGGATTTTCTGTTCAAGCTGGTGAAGCTCTACGCCACCCAGTAGGGCGGCCCAACCCACAGTCAGAAAAGTGTTAATGGCGTCGCAAATAGGCGCGTGATGCTTTCGTTAATGTGACTGGTCGTGTGGTTGCACCTTGAGAAAACATCGCATACTGAAGTGCCGTTAATGACTTTTTGGCCACAGTTTGGATGTATCGCATCCTATTGAATTCATTAACGTTCCTTTTTTGGAACCATTTCCGCGCTGAAGTATTGTTATGTGGCAACAGTGGGGAAAAGAATAATTTCGCCGTGGGTTTAAACCTTGCCAATAGCAAGGTGTGGAGCCATGTTGACCAAGACTTACCTCAAACGAATAACGTATCAGTTTCGCGTGTCAGGAGAATCACAATCATGAAACATCTTAAAACTGCTTTGTTGGCGGCCAGCACCTTTGCTGTAGCCAGCACCGCAATGGCCACTGAACCGGGCGGCTACGTCAGCCTCGGCGCTGGCTTGCACAGCCCGCGCGATTCAGGCGTTTTGGTCAATGGCACCGCAGGCGAATTGCGCTTCGACGATGGTCACATCATCACCGGTGCTTTCGGCTACAAGTGGCCGCAAGGCTTCCGCACCGAGTTGGAAGTTGGTTTCCGTTCGGGTGAACCTGACAGCTTGCTGAACGCTGGCGTGAACCGCGGCGTCACCGGCCAACAACGCACTTGGTCGGGCATGGCGAACTTCTTGTACGACTTCGATAACGAAAGCGCGTTCACCCCGTATTTGGGCGCTGGCTTGGGCGTGTCGTGGATCGGCTGGAAGAGCGGCTTCCGCACCCAAACCATCCCGAACCTGGATGGCACGGACGAGCGCTTCAGCTGGCAAGGCATTGCGGGCGTGAACTACGACGCCACGAAGAACCTCGGCCTTTTCTTGGAATACCGCTACATCGGCGCGAACAACGCCCGCTTTAACACCGCGACGGCTCCGGCTGTTGTCGTGAGCGATCACGATGACCGCAGCCACAACGTGTTGGTGGGTTTGCGTTGGTCGTTCGGTGGTCCGGAAGAGAAGAAAGTCGCTGCTGCTGCTCCGGCACCAGCCCCGGCTCCTGCTCCGGCCCCTGCTCCGCGCCCGGCTCCGCCAGCCATTCCGCAAAAGTTCCTGGTATTCTTCGACTTCGACAAGTCGAACTTACGTAATGATGCATCGAAGATCGTCTCGGATGCAGTCGACTACGCGAAGAAGAACGGCAAGGCTCGCATCACTGCAACTGGCCACGCCGATACATCGGGTACACCTGCTTACAACTTAGCTTTGTCTGAGCGCCGTGCGAAGGCTGTGAAGGCCGAGTTGGCTCGTTTGGGCATCCCAGAGAGCGAAGTTGTTGTGTTGTTTAAAGGTGAGTCCGAGCCGCTGGTCGCCACGGGCGACGGCGTGAAGGAACCGCAAAACCGTCGCGTCGAAATCGTGATGGAATAAGCTTTAAACCAATTTTGGTTTCGAAAACGCCGCACCCTCAAAGGTGCGGCGTTTTTGTTTGGCGATCAGCGCGCAATAAAAAACACCCAATAAAAAACGCGAGACTTTGAGAGCCTCGCGTTTTTTTTCGTTTGGGGAATTTTGTAAAGCTTATTGCGCTTTAGCTTCCTGCGCCGGTTTGGCGGGCGCTTTCTCTGCGGGCTTGGCTGCAGGTTTCGCATCCGTTGCCACTTTTGCAGGTGCGGGTTTTTCTGCAGGGATCGCGCACGGTGCAGGCTGACTAACAGCGGGCAACGGGTTCGCTGCAGCAACATCCATCAGTGCCGCAGGCTGATCTTGCATTTCTAAAAACATATTCCAGGTATGCGTGCAGTAGGCTTCTGGATCTTCAGCGCGAATAGAGGCCGCCGCGTTGGCAAGATCGGTGACGTATTTATTCAAAGCCGTCGAACCCCCCGCGCGGTTGTAGTACTTGATCAAATGCGGGCCGTAGTTGCCCAACGTCGACATGTTGGCGGTCACGAATGTGTTATAGGCATCTTTCTGACCACAGCTTAAGCCTGCCACCATCAAGCGGCTTTGCAGATGGCGCAAACGGAAGGCCGTGGCCTCATCAATCGATGCGCATGATGATTTAGGCGCTGCGGCACTTTTTGCAGGCGCAGGTTTCGCAGCCACTGGCTTTGGAGCCTCGGACTTCGTAGCAGGTGATGCCGCCTGAGGCGCATCAGCCAAGGCACTCAAACCCGGCGCAAGCACACTCAAGAGCGCAGCGGTGGCAATCGTCTTTAAAGATGATGTCACAAATATTCTCCCAACTCCCGCCATGATACGGCATTAAAGGATCACGGCAACCCGCTGAACCAGGGCGAATCGAGGCCCAAATTCACGTGTCTTGTGAAATCCTTAGCGTTTAGGCCACATTAAGGATGCCCACTTAAAAGCAGGTCCCTACTTAAAAATAGGTCAATGACTGGCATTACGCGATACATCACCCGACAGCTTTTAATCGGCACAGCCTTGGTCAGTGTCGTGCTGGTTTTCATTGTCTGGCTGACACAGTCATTACGGTTTTTGCAGTTCGTCATGAATAAAGGCCTGCCCTTGGGGACATGGCTGAAACTGACGGTCTACATGCTACCCGGTTTCTTCACCCTGATATTGCCCAGCGCATTCTTCTTCGTTGTGCTGTTTGTGTACAACAAGCTTGCTATGGATAAAGAACTGGTTGTCGTCCAGGCGGCCGGAGTAAGCCGCTTAGGTGTTGCGCGCGCAGCCACCATAACGGCAACGGGGCTTACGATTTTTGGCCTGATTTTAAGCTCGCTGATTGTGCCTGCATCCGTGCGTGGGTTCAAAGACCTGCAATGGTTGATCCGCACAGATGTCTCACAAGTGCTCCTGCGTGAAGGTGCATTCAATGCATTGGGTGAAGGCTTAACCGTGTATGTGCGTGAACACGCGAGTAACGGTGAGCTTTTGGATTTAATGGTCAATGATGCGCGCAACCCGCAGAAGCCCGTGACATTGATGGCAGCGCGCGGTGCCGTGCGCGAGACCGAACAAAACACACGCGTGGTGATGCTATACAAAGGTAGTCGGCAGGAACGATTAGGGCCGGAGCAGCTTTCGGTTTTGTATTTCGACACCTATTCGCTTGATCTGGGCAAAATCGCTGCCAGCGAAGGCCAGCGCAGCCCAGACAACCGCGAACGCTGGACTTGGGAATTGCTGAGCCTGAATGAAAGTGATGGCTTTGCACCCAATGCCGTGGACCGCATGCGCGCCGAAGCGCATCAGCGCCTCACCGCCCCGTTTGCCGCCCTCGGATATGCGCTTTTGGCGGCCACCTGGCTGCTCTCGGGCTCGTTTGACCGCCGGGGCCAATGGCGCAGAATTGGGGGGGCCGTTTTAAGCGTGGTTGTGTTACAAGCAGCGGCCCTAAGTGCCATGAATGCGACGGCAAAAGCGGCCGAATTGGCTGTGTTGATGTACATTGTGGCGGCACTGCCCATTATCCTGTCCAGCTATGTGCTGGCCCGGGGACTGGGGCACGGGGTACCATTGCTGCCGTTACTGACGGCGAAGAATAAAGCTGCGTAAAACGCAGTTATTTGCGTTGAGTGATTGGCGATGAGGATTTTGCTGCTGTGAGGGGTTTGGGGTTCGTGTTCACGCGGTTCTCGGTACTTTTAGCATCTAGTGTTTCGGTGGCGGCTTTACTTGCCCTGGGAAACGTTGCCCATGCCCAGAAGCTGGCAGACACCGCCGCTAAAGGTGCGGATAGCGCAACCGAACTGCGCGCCGATGAAATGAATTACGACGAGGCCTCGGACACATTGAAAGCCGTGGGCCATGTGGAAATCGCCCGCGATGGCCGCGTGCTGTTGGCTGAGACCGCCACCTACAATCGCACCACCGATATGGCGACCGCTGAAGGCAACGTCAGCCTGCTCGATAAAAATGGAACGGTCATGTTCTTTGATCGCCTTGAGATCAAAGGCGACATGAAAGATGGATTTGCCAACGAAGTGCGCGTTCTGCTGGCCGATAAATCGCGCCTGCGCAGTAAAGAGTTCCGTCGCACCGAAGGCCGCTATAACGAAATGAAAGACGCGGTCTATACCGCGTGCGACGAGTGTAAAGATCACGACCCCGTCTGGCAGATTAAAGCCGAGCGCGTGCAGTACGATGATGTGGACGAGATGGTCTACTATCGAAATGCCTGGGTTGAAATCTTGGGCGTGCCAATGTTCTACACGCCATACCTCGCACACCCAGACCCAACAACAGAGCGCAAAAGCGGCTTGTTGTTGCCCATCATCTCGGCGGGCAGCAACTTAGGTCTGTCGTATCAACAGCCCTACTACCTCAACATCGCACCCAACAAAGACGCGACCATCAGCCCACTGGTTACAACAAGCGCCGGTAAAGGTGTTGTGACCGAATACCGCCAGCATTTCGGCAGCGGTGAACTGCGCATGTTCGGAAGCTTGGTGGGTGATGACCCCGAAGCCGCCAAAGACGTGCGCGGCCACATACAGGGCCGCTTGCGGTGGGACATGGATGATAACTGGCGCAGTGGCGCAGATGTTTACTTGGCCTCTGACCGCACATACTTGCGTCGCTACAATTTCGATGCGCCGACATGGTTGACCACGAATGCATTTGCCGAGCGCTTCTCGTCGAACTCGTACTTCTCAGCCAACACCTATTACTTCCAACGCCAACGCCGCGCTGTTGCAGCAGGCACAACGCCGATTATCGCGCCGCTGTTGCAGTATAGTTATGTCGGCGATCAAGACGGTGACATGGGCTACTTCCAGGCTGATGCGAACGCACTGGTTCTGGTGCGTGAAGACGGCACCGACAGCAATCGCCTGTCCGGCACCATCGGCTGGCACCTGCCCTACACCAGTGACATGGGCGCGGTTTATACATTCCGTGCGACTTTACGCGGTGATGGCTATTACGTGCGCGATGTGGTGCGCCCCACCACGACAACGACATTTACCGGCGCTGTTGGCCGCGTGATTCCGGAAGCCTCGGTAGAGTGGAAATTCCCGCTGGTCCGCAATGACGGCAACGCGCACCAAGTGCTTGAGCCGATCATTATGGGTGTCGTCAGTCCCACAGGCTTAAACCGCGACGTCATTCCGAACGAAGACAGTTTGGATTTCGAGTTTGATGATTCAAACCTGTTCGATTCACAACGCTTCACCGGTTACGACCGTGTCGATGGCGGTGCGCGCGTGAACTACGGATTGCGATGGGCAGCTTATGGGCGTGGCGGCGGCAGCGTCTCGACATTCTTGGGCCAAAGCTACCGCTTCAATCGCGAAAACGTATTTACGGCGTTATCGGGCTTAGATGAACGTTTATCGGATGTCGTGGGCCGCATTGAAGTGAACCCCAATCCGTACGTGAATTTGATGTATCGCTTCCGTCGCGATAAAGACACTTTTGCTGATCGCCGCAATGATTTGACCGCGATTGTGGGGCCGGAAACATTGCGCCTTGGCGCCAGCTATATTTTCTTAAAGCAAGATCCGACGACAACCACACTGCAAGAGCGTGAAGAACTGTACACGTCGCTCTCCACGCGTCTCACGCGCTATTGGAGCCTCTATGCCAATAACCGTCAGGACTTAAGCCCTGGTGGTGGCCGCATCCGGACCGCTGTTGGTTTCACATATGAAGATGAATGCTTTGTCTTCGGCCTGGATCTTGCTGACGACAACACCGAAGACCGTGACTTCAAGAGCGGCAAGTCTGTCATGCTGCGCTTTAACTTGAAGACCGTGGGTGACATTAAGTTCAACACCAATGTCGGCACCCGTCAGTAACATGCGTAAGCTGTTCTTCATCACAACAGCCACACTGGCTTTGATGACGGTGCAAGGCTTAGCGCAAGAGGACGAACTCAATTTGCGCGAGCCTGCCGCTGTGGCCGCAGCCGCAGACCGCTATGCTACGGGCATCGGCGTTATTCAAAGCGATGAACGTGCTGTGCAGCTTTATCATCAAGCGGCTGACTTGGGTGATGCACGCGCGTTGTTCAAACTGGGCGAAATGTACGCGGCTGGACGCGGCGTTGTGCAAGATGACGAAACTGCCGTCGCGTATTTCCGCGCGGCCATCGCCAAATCTTACGGCCCGGCCCTGACAAGCTTAGGGATCTGCTATGCCGAGGGAAAAGGCGTGCCGGTCGATACCGCAACCGCCTATAGGCTATTGCAAGATGCCGCGAACGCTGGGGACAAGCGCGCAAAGGATTACCTGATTCAGGCGCGTTTACTCCCTTAAAGACCTCAAACGCATTGAAAAATAACATAAATTCCCGCCCTGACTGGTCTGGTTTTCGCCATCGTTCATCTTTATGTTAGCCGCCTTATCTGGCGAGGTTGTAAGGCGACGTTTGCGCGCACCATTCGTAAAAATCGAATGTCTGATCGGGCGTCCCCAAATCGGTGATCTACAGAATGAATAAGATTTCGCGTTTCGTTGCTGTGTTGGCGGCTTGTGCAATGTCTGTAGGCGCCGCATCCGTAGTCGCACCTGTGCATGCCCAACAGGGCGGCGCTGCAGGTGGAGGCGGTGCGATGGGCATCGCAGCCGTCGTCAACGAAGACATCATTACGGTTTTCGATGTGCAATCGCGTTTAGGCATGTTCATGGCGACATCTGGCCTGGAGAACACGCCGGATTTGCAACGCCGCGTTTTGCCGCAAGTCATTCAAAGCCTGATTGAAGAACGCTTGAAGTTGCAGGAAGCCAAGCGTCTGAAAATCACCACCACCGAGCCTGAAGTGCGCAATGCGGTGGAGATGATCGAAGGTCAGAACAACATGCAACCTGGCTCGTTCCGCAAGATGTTCACCGAGCGCGGCGTCGATATGGGCACGCTGTATGCACAGATTGAAGCTGACGTGGCTTGGGTGAAAGTGGTGCGTCAGGAACTCCGCCGTAACGTCTTGGTGGCGCCCGAAGAAGTGAAGAACGTGATGGAGCGCTTGAAAGCCAACCAAGGCCGCCCGGAACATTTGCTCTCTGAAATCTTCCTGCCCGTGAATGCGACATCCAGCGAAGGCGATGTACGCCAACTGGCTGATCGCTTGGTGCAACAAGCACGCAGCGGCACCCCCTTCCCGGCTATTGCACAACAATTCTCGCAAAGCCCAACCGCTGCCGTCGGCGGTGACTTGGGTTGGGTGATGCAGGGCGAACTGGAAACGGAATTGGACCGCGCCGTTGGTGGCATGGAACCCAACGAGATTTCAGATCCGATCAGATCAACCACCGGCTACCATATTCTATCGCTGCGCGGACGCCGCGCTTCAGGCGCACCCGACCCGATGATGTCGGCCGTATCGTTGGCACAAATTTATTTACCAACCGTCGGTGGTCGCGCGCA
Source organism: Rhodospirillaceae bacterium (assembly GCA_965229355.1). Classification (GTDB taxonomy): domain Bacteria; phylum Pseudomonadota; class Alphaproteobacteria; order Rhodospirillales; family Rhodospirillaceae. The sequence continues at coordinate 784,903 of OZ245869.1, forward strand.
AAGCGACGCGCAACTGACTCAGAACAGCAATACCATCATCACGCAAGCGACAGATTGCAAAAGCATGCTGGAGATTGGCAAACGCATTGGTGGCCCAGGGAGCGGTCCCATTGATCCGCTGCGCGTGGGCGGGTTACCTGAGAAAGTCCGCAACGCCGTAGCACCATTGCCCGTCAATCGCGTGAGCCCCCCCATTGAAGTGCCGGGTGCGCGCCTGTTCGTGATGGTCTGCCAGCGCTTCGACGACAGCGGCTTGCCTGACGAAAACCAAATTGCCTCAAAGCTTGAAAACGACAAGCTTGAAAACTTGGCCCGTCAGAAGCTGCGCGACTTGCGCCGCCAAGCGCTGGTTGATGTGCGCATCTAACCGCGGACCACGCCACACATGAGCACCGCGCCCATAGCTGTCACCATGGGCGAACCTGCCGGGATTGGCGGGGAAATTACGCTGCGTGCTTGGAATGCCCGAAAAAATCAGGGTCCAAAGTTCTTTGTGATCGACAATGCTGCGCGCCTGAAAGCCGTAGGCAAAACGCTCAACATCGAAATGCCAGTGGAGCGTATTGAGACGCCTGCGCAAGTGCACGACGTGTTCAGCCGTGCTGTACCGGTGTTGGAAATTCCCGAAGCTGCCAACACCATGTTCTTTCTGGGCTTGCCCGAGCCTGGAACTGCCAAAGCTGTTATTGCCTCAATCGATAAAGCCGTACAGTTGGTTCAAAACGGCGCTGCCAGCGCCATGGTCACTAACCCCATTCAAAAAGCTGTGCTGCAACAGGCGGGCTTCGCCTTTCCGGGTCACACAGAATATTTGGGTCATCTCGCCGGCGGCTTAACATCAGTGATGATGCTGGCGGTCGAACGCCCCACCCCGCCTTTACGTGTCGTGCCTGTGACTGTGCATACGGCAATCAAGAACGTGCCGACAGAATTAACGGCCGCAGGCATCGTTCATTGTGGACGCGTGACAGTCGCCGCACTGAAAAAAGATTTTGGGATAGCTAGCCCGCGCTTGGCGATCACCGGCTTAAACCCGCACGCGGGCGAAGACGGCAAAATGGGGGACGAAGAGACCACCATCATTGCACCTGCTATCGCGCAATTACGCGCTGAAGGTATTGCAGTTTCAGGCCCTGCGCCTGCCGATACGTTTTTCCATACCGAAGCGCGCGCAAAATACGATGCGGTTTTGTGCATGTACCACGATCAGGCTTTGATCCCGCTTAAAACCTTGGACTTCGCGGGCGGCGTGAATATTACATTAGGCTTGCCGTTCATTCGCACGTCTCCCGATCACGGCACGGCCACAGACATCGCACCCAAGGGCATCGCCGACCCCACCAGCTTTATGGCAGCGCTTGATGCTGCACACACCTTTGCCCAGCGCCGCGTATGAGTGACAATCTGCCTCCCTTGCGTGATGTGCTGGCCAAACACGGTCTTCGCGCCGATAAAAAACTGGGTCAGCATTTTTTGCTGGATCTCAATCTGACCGCTCGCATTGCGCGTGCTGCCGGTGACTTGACGACAGGCACCACGATTGAAATCGGCCCCGGCCCTGGCGGCCTAACGCGTTCACTGTTGGCCGCAGGAGCAACGGTTGTGGCAGTTGAGCGCGATGAGCGCTGCTTACCGATCATGGCCGAGATTGGTGAAGCCTATAAAGGCAAGTTCAGCGTGGTCATGGGCGATGCGCTGAAAGTGGATTTACGCGAGGTCGCGCCTGGTCCGCGTCGGATTGTTGCGAACCTGCCCTATAACGTGGGCACGGATTTGCTGCTGGGCTGGCTGGAATACGCCACAGCGTTTGAGTCGATGACCTTGATGTTTCAGTCTGAGGTCGGCGATCGCATTGCAGCGCCGCCAGGTTCAAAAACCTATGGCCGCCTTAGCGTGCTGGCGCAGTGGTTATGTGATGCTCAGCCGCAATTCCACATTGCTCCGCAAGCCTTCACGCCGCCGCCACAAGTTGAATCCGTTGTCATCAAACTGACGCCACTCCCGAAGCCGCGCTTCGAGGCTGATCAGAAAACCTTGGAACGTGTGACTGCGGCAGCATTCGGGCAACGCCGCAAGATGCTGCGGCAAAGTTTAAAAACACTGGCGAAGGATTCAGGGTTCGCCGATGGCACAGCTTTGTGCGAAATCGTTGGCATCGATCCGCAAGAACGTGCTGAAAATTTATCAGTCGAGCAATTCTGCGCGCTGGCGCGTGAAATCGCGCGCTAAAGAATATAAGCGATTAAAGGCTTTTGACGAAATCGCCTAAGCCAATGAGGCGTGTGCGCTTCATCCGCTCGGTTTGCAGAATACTTTGAACTTGCGCGATGGTGTCGTTGATGTCGCGGTTCACCAGCACATAATCGTATTCAGACCAGTGGCTCATTTCATCGGCCGCACGCGCCATACGCTTTTGCACAACCTCTTCACTGTCTTGGCCGCGCCCACGCAAACGGCGTTCGAGTTCCTGCATGGATGGCGGCAAAATGAAAATGCTGACTAAATCGTCACGCGCGTTCTCACGCAGTTGATGCGTGCCTTGCCAATCAATATCAAACAGCACGTCTTTTGCGGCACTCAATTGTTTCTCAACGTGCTCGCGCGGCGTGCCGTAATAATTGTCGAACACGCGTGCATTTTCTAAGAAAGCGTTCTGGGCACGCATGGCTTCAAACTTCGGAACATCAACGAAGTAATAGTGCACGCCATCGCTCTCGCCTGGGCGGGGTTGGCGCGTGGTCGCGGATACCGACAACACCAAATTTGGATCGGCCTTCAGCAACGCAGCCGCGATGGAGCTTTTGCCCGCACCCGAAGGCGAGGACAGCACCAGCATTAAGCCGCGACGTTGAAACGATTGAACCAAGACTTACGCTCTCCAGATTATTCGTATCAAGCTATTCGATATTCTGAATTTGCTCACGCAACTGATCGATGGTGGCCTTCAAATCAAGACCAATCCGCGTGAGATCCACATCCTGCGACTTCGAACACAGAGTGTTGGCCTCACGGTTGAGTTCCTGTGTCAGGAAATCCAAGCGACGTCCACTGGGGCCACCGGCACTCATCATCTCGCGGGCTTGTTCCAAGTGCGCTTTCAACCGATCAATTTCTTCGCGGATATCAGCCTTCACCGCCAGCAATGCAACTTCCTGGGCTAAGCGCTCCGGAGTCAGCGTGTTATTGCCATTGGTCAGGTCCGCCACCTGTCGTTCAAAACGCGCCTTAATAGCACTCGGTTGCGTCATGGAATGCGCGGCAGCAGCCGTCGCCAGTTCCGACAAGCGCTTCAAATGGCCATCAACAATCGCGGCAAGACGCGCACCTTCTTCGTTGCGCGCTTTCGCCAAGCCCTGCAAAGCAACCCGCAATGAATCCAACAGAACGCGGTCACGGTCTGCGAGTGCTGCTGAATCCAATTGAGGTTCGATCGGTTCAATCACGCCGCGAATGGACATCAAGCCATCAAGGCTCGCACCACTAATCCCTGCGGGCAGTGATTGTGCTTTTTTGGCGGCCAACTGAATAAGGTTATCAAGCACATCTTCATTGATGCGCACGCCCAACGTTTGCGGCTCACCTGTAATAACAAGCGACAACGAGATTGAGCCACGCGTAAAGGTCTCGGGCACTAATTTGCGAATCGCGAGATCTAGCGAGTCAAAGCCGGGCGGCAGACGTAAGCGCAAATCCAGGCTTTTGCCGTTTACACTGCGCGTTTCCCAAGCCCAGGAGAGAACTGCAGGCGCCGTCATACGGCCTTCAGCACGGGCGAAACCCGTCATGCTTGCAACTGGCCGCGCACCCATTCTTACAATCCCATAGCCGTCAAAGTATGAGGACGGTTATATCGGGGGGCGCGGGTATTACAAGGCGTGGACGGCTTGGGGGTGGGCAAAATCAAGGGGTTAGGCGTCAAAACCCTTAAATTCGCGCACAAAAACCTCGAAAGCGGCAGGCGGCAACGGTTTAGAGACCAGGAAACCCTGAATCTCCTCACAGCCGCAGTCTTTCAAGAATCGCGCCTGCTCTTGGGTTTCCACCCCTTCCGCCACCACACGTAAGCCCAGACTTTTGCTGAGCCCAATGATGGCTTCGACAATCTTTTCATCATCCTTGCGCTTGCCGATTCCGGCGACAAACGAGCCGTCCACCTTCAAACGACGCACCGGGAACGCCTGCAAGTTTGACAGCGACGAATAACCCGTGCCGAAATCATCCATCGAAAAGCTCACGCCCGCATCATTCAAGCGGCCAAAGTTCTCGCGCACTTTGCCAGTGCGCTCCATGGCAACGGATTCTGTAATCTCGATATCAATGTCTGCCGTTGAAAGGCCGCTGTCTTGTAGCCGCGCCATGACGTGCTCGTGCAAATTGCTGCGGCGAAACTGAACACCCGACACGTTGAAGCCTAATTGGAGCTTCGGCAAACCTGAGTCTTGCCACGTTTTGGTTTGGCGGCAGATCTCATCCACAATCCAATCGCCGATAGCGATGATAAGATCAGACGATTCCGCGATGGGAATAAATTCGTTCGGCGGAATGACGCCGCGCTTCTCGTGCGTCCAACGAATAAGGGCCTCAGCGCCCACAACCCGGCCCGAGCGCAGATCGATCTGCGGCTGATACGCCAGCCATAACTGCTTACGTTCAACCGCGTGGCGCAAATCTTCTTCCAAACTTAAGCGTTTGCGAATATCGGCATCACGGTCGAAATAGCACAGCGCATGGCGGCCTTGCGACTTCGCCTGATACATGGCGAGTTCCGCATCTGCCAGCAAGTCTGTCGGCTCAGTGTCATCTTTCGGATACATCGACACACCGGCTGAAGCACCAGGCTTTAATGTGTGATCGTTGATTGCCACCGGCTCCCACAGGGCATCGAACAAGCGACGGATGGTGGCGTTGGCAGCCCCCATATCTTTCACGCCTTCAATCAGGATGGCGAATTCATCACCATCCAAACGCGCCAGAGTATCTGTGGTGCGCAAGTGCGCAGATAATAAATCTTTCGCTGCCACCAACAATGCATCGCCGGTTTGATGGCCGAAGTTGGAGTTCACCAGCTTGAAGTTATCCAAATCCAGCAACATCACGGCAACCATATCACCCGCACGGTTGGCGCGCGCGATGGCGGCTTGCAAATGCTCCATGAACAGTGCGCGGTTGGGCAAGCCTGTCAGCATGTCGTATTGCGCCAAGCGGATCAGCTCGTCCTGCGCACGCAAACGTTCAGAGATGTCTTCTTGAATAATCACAAATTGCGTAATGCGGCCTGCTGAATCGCGCACGGGGCTAATCGTTTGCTCGGCCGTATAAAGGTGGCCGTCTTTGTGGCGGTTGATCACGCGGCCACGCCACACCTCGCCCTTCAGCGCACGGTCTTTGATATCTTGATAAAATGATTCTGGGTGATGGCCCGAGCGCAACAGGTTGAGATGATGCGACACCAACTCGGCGATACCGTAACCTGACATCTCCGTCATGGCGCGGTTCGCCCAGGTGATCAAACCTTTGGGATCGGTTGTGATGATGCCGTTGGCTACAGCTTCCATAGCTTGTGTGCGCAAGGCCAACGCTGTTTCAGCATCGCGCACTTGCGTCATGTCGTGCAACACCACCAATGTTGCGTCTTCGCCTTCCCATGAAATGGGCGCAGTGCGCATTTCAACGAAAGCCAAGCGGTTACCCGCCATCAGCTCAATGGCTGTGGCATTGCCTTCGGCACCGAAGGGCAGCCCAAACTCTTGGCCTTTTAATAATTCAACGGATGAGCCCAACAATTCCGCACCCGCTGGATTGGCAAATGCGATTCGACCGTGGTGATCAATGACAAGCAAACCATCGGCTGATTGCTCAACGGCGCCAAAATAAAGTGGGAAGCCTTTCGCCAATTCGCGATCAAGATCACCACGTTTGTTTTGATCAACAAGCATGACCAGCGACGACAACCCATCGGCTTCGTTGACGTTGTCATTACTGTCAGCACGTTGAACCGGGATAACGGTGGCATCACACAACACCGCGGCACCATCGATCTGGAAGCCCATGAACTCGCCTTGCCATGTGCGACCCGCCGAGATGGACGATGCCAGATCAATCCAGCCCGAATCCCCTACTGTGTCTGGGCCTAATAAGCGCGGCTTGGTGTGAAGTAATTCAACCGGTGTCAGCGACAACAAATCAGCGCAAGCATCGTTAGCCCATACAACATTGCCGATTTTGTCTGTGACAGCGATGGCCGTGGATGATCTTTCAAATAACGACGAGACCAAACGTTGTCGTGCAGGCTGTGGAAATACATCCGGAAACGACGCAGGTGCAGTCGCAGTAACGCCTTGCATGGAACTTGGCCCTTTTCCCACTCTTGGGCCCGGTTGTGGTCTTCTGACCAGTCCGGTCCACGATTAGTTGATATTTGGTTAATTTGTTTTGCGTCGAAACTATAGAATGGCTATAAATGGCGTCAACGGGATTCGAGAATCCTGGGGTCGGCATAGGCCACCATGCGACGCTCAGCACTTCCCGAATCCCACACCCTTTAGTGTTCACCATCAAAGGTTATACGGATGGGACATATTCTGATTATCGACGACGATTCGGGTGTTCGCGATACGTTTTGGCTGACCCTGGAAGCATGCGGCCACAACGTCACGACAGCCGATGGTGGCGCCGAAGGTTTAGCCGCGGCAAGCCAGCACACGCCTGATTTGATTTTTCTCGATCTTAAAATGCCGGGCATGACCGGTGTTGAGATTTTGCAGCGCCTGCAAAGCATCTGCCCGCAAGTGCCTGTGTATATCGTGACTGGCTTTTATGAAGAATTCTTAGGCCCTTTGCGCGAACTGCAAAGCCAAGGCGTTCCGTTTGAAGTAGCGCGCAAGCCGCTCGGCTTTAACGAAATCAAAGCCATTGCCGACGCGGCCTTTGCACCGAAGGGCAAGCCTATTTCTGTGGCAGCGGGAGCGTGAGCATGAATGCCGTAACCAACGCGACCCGCCGCATTGTTCTGCGCTTGTTTGTCGCGGGCGCCACAGCCAGTGCGGAAAAAGCGAAGTCATCACTGGAAGCAATCTGTGCTGATCTGCGCTCATCCGATATGACAGCGTCAGTGGATCTACAAATCGTCGATGTGCTGGCTGATCCTGATACCGCCCTGATGGATCAAGTCTTTGCAACACCGACGGTGATTCGCGTCTCGCCCGGCCCGTCACGGCGCTTGTTTGGCGACTTGTCGTCACCAGAGATGGTGATGATCGGCTTGCAGCTCGCCCCTGAGGCTTCGCTGACACACTAACTGATCACGCTTGCTTGAAGCGGCGAACACCCCCAGCATGGATCTATGATCTGGGGAGCACACATCTCGTGACACATATTCTAATAACAGGCGCGTCATCGGGCATTGGTGAGGCGTTAGCGTTGCACTACGCGAAGCCTGGTGTGCTGTTGAGTTTGTTGGGCCGCAATCAGGCCCGCACAGATGATGTGGCTGAACGCTGCAAAGCCCAGGGCGCAACGGTTGTAGCCACCAGCTTAGACGTACAGAACGAAGCCGCCATGACAGCGTGGATGCTGGAACGCGATGCGGCGCAGGCGTTAGACATCGTGATTGCCAATGCCGGTGTATCGGCAGGTTCAGGGGCGGCAGGCGAAACGCCCGAACAAACGCGCCAGATTTTTTCGATCAACGTAAACGGCCTTCTCAACACCGTTCTGCCGATTATTGAACCGATGCAACGCCGCAAACGCGGACAGATCGCGGTGATGGCTTCCATCGCCGGGTTCAGGGGCCTGCCCAGCGCGCCAGCTTATTGCGGATCGAAGGCGGCGATTAAAGTGTGGGGTGAAGGTTTGCGCGGAGCATTGGCCCCGCACAACATTGGCGTCTCGGTGATATGCCCAGGCTTCGTTGTCAGCCGCATTTCTGAACGCAACCGCTTCCCGATGCCTTTTCTGATGCCAGCCGCACGGGCAGCAAAAATCATTGCGAATGGACTGCAAGGAAATAAAGGACGCATCGCGTTTCCATGGCCCATGGCTTTCATGGCCTGGATTATGACGGCTCTTCCCGATGCGCTGATAGGCGCGATTACCGCGCGCCTACCGCACAAGGAAGTTTTACCGGAACAGCCGTCCTAACTGGCTTTAAGCGCTCTTGCGATTAAGCACGCTCGGAATTTTTCGCACGTTTCGCTTCACCGTGCCGCACCCACATGTTCAACGCTTCTACAGCGATTGAGAACGCAATGGCGAAATAGAGATACTCGCGCGGAATATGGAAGTGTGCTGCGTCGGCGATCAAAGCCGTACCCACCAAGATCAGGAACGCCAGCGCCAACATCTTCACTGTCGGGTGACGGTTGATAAAGCCCGATACACCGTTAGCAGCAACCATCATGGTGATAATGGCGATAACAATCGCCGCGATCATGACCGGCAGATTATTGGTCATGCCGACAGCCGTGATGATGGAATCGAGAGAGAACACCAGGTCGAGCACCATGATCTGGCTAATGACAGCCCAATACTTGGCATAACCCTTCACAGTCGGGTCAGAACCACCTTCAACGGACTCGTGAATTTCGGTCACACCCTTGTAGATCAGGTACAAGCCCCCCACGCCCAGAATCACATCGCGCCAGCTGACAGCAAAGTCCACGATCGTGACAACGGGCTCGGTCAAGCCCGCAATCCAGGTCAGGCTCATCAACAAAGCAACGCGCAAGAACAACGCAAAGAACAAGCCGATACGCCGCGCAGACTGTTGCTTTTCGGGCGGCAGGCGTGACGAGACAATGGCCAGGAAGACCAAGTTATCGATGCCCAGAACAATTTCCAGCACCGTCAGGGTAAACAGGGCCGCCCAGGTTTCTGGGTTTAAGAGATACTCAACCATGGCTTAGGGGGTCTTCTTTTTACGTTTACTTGAAGCCAGCAGATTAAGCGTTTCAATGAGCGCTGAGAAGGCAATTGCGAAATAAAGATATCCACGAGGGATGTGGAAATGCGCCGCGTCCGCAATCAAGGCGACGCCAATCAGCAGCAAGAAGCCCAAGGCCAACATTTTGACAGTAGGATGACGGTTGACGAAGTCGCTGACGGGTGTGGCGGCAAATAACATCACCAGGATCGACACCACAACAGCTGCGATCATAACCGTAATGTTGTCGGTCATACCGACAGCGGTAATAACAGAATCGAGTGAGAACACGAGGTCCAAGATCACGATTTGAACAATTGCAGCACCGAAGGTCATGGTCGCCACATTTTGCTCTGTTTCATGACCTTCCATGGTGGTGTGGATTTCGTGCGTGCCCTTGTAGATCAAGAACAACCCTCCGACGCCCAAAATCACATCGCGCCATGACAGATCAAATCCCGAAACGGTCAAAATCGGCGTGGTCAAACTCACGATCCACGACAAACTCATCAGCAAAGCCACGCGCATGCCGAGCGCTAAGAACAATCCAATTTTTCGGGCTTTATCTTGCTGGTGGGCTGGCAGCTTTCCGGTCACGATGGACAGGAAAATAATGTTGTCGATGCCAAGGACGATTTCGAGTGCGGCCAGGGTCAGGAAGGCAGCCCAGATGGCTGGGTCGGTCAACATCTCGATCATCGGTGGGGCACACTCTCGTCTTTATGAACACTGATGCGGTGGTACAAGTAAACCAAGCAAAGGAACAATCACAAACGGTCAAGCACAACACCCCTCGCGAGGGTTTGAACTTACTTTGCCTTTGGTTCTGGCTTTACTGCCTCAGGCTTAACCGGCGCCCCAGCTGGGGCATCTGTCAATTTTCGCCAGCGGGCGACGTTCTTATTGTGCTCGGCCAGCGTCGCCGCAAACGCATGCCCACCGGTGCCGTCCGCGACAAAATAAACAGCATCCGTCGCTTCCGGGTTGAGAACGGCAGCAATAGATGCGCGCCCCGGATTGGCAATCGGTGACGGCGGCAAGCCATCAATGACGTAAGTATTGAACGGCGTGGCTGCAGCTAAATCTGCACGCGAGAGTTCGCGATCAAGCCCGGTTGGGCTGATGCCGTAAATCACCGTCGGGTCTGACTGAAGGCGCATTTTCTTTTTGAGGCGATTGATAAAGACGCCCGCCACCTTGGGACGCTCGGCCGCAATACCGGTTTCTTTTTCAACAATTGATGCCAAAACCATGGCTTGTTCTGGCGTTGTGATCGGCAAGTCAGCCGCCCGCTTGGCCCATAAATCTTGCAGCAGCGCCGTGCGGGCTTTTTTCATGCGATCAATAATACTGGCGCGCGTATCGCCCCATTCGTAACGGTAGGTTTCGGGCAGTACATCACCATCGTTAATTTGTGACGGTGCTTCACCCTCAAGGCCTTCAGCCGTGCGCAGGATTTTCAGAATGTCGTTCACAACCAAGCCTTCGGGGATGGTCACAAAGCGTGGAACAACATCGCGCTTCACCAGCTTATCCAGCACCGCAGTGATGCTGATGCCAGCGTCGAACTTATATTCGCCGGGTTTCAGATTGCCACCTTGGTTGGTGCGGCGCGCTTCCCATTCAAACAGGTAGTTGTTCATCACCACACCGGCCTCATCAAGCTGATGGGCGATGGCGGACAATCCGGTCCCTGATTTAATGATCAGCGTGGTGGGTTGCGCGAGAGGACCCGGCGCTGTGATCGCATGTTGCGACCACAGATAAGCACCGATCAGGGCCGCGAGAGCCAAAGCAATGAGCGACAGAAATGCAGTAAGCAGACGGTCGCGCATGACGTTCACCTAACAATTACGGCGCAGGACCCAAGACGAGAGCCGCATTCGTGCCGCCGAAGCCAAACGAGTTCGACAACGCGTAACGAATCTTACGTTGCTTGGCTGTGTGCGGCACGAGGTCGATGTTGCAGCCTTCCGACGGATCATCGAGGTTCAACGTTGGCGGTGCAACTTGGTCACGCAACGCAAGCAGCGAGAAGATTGCTTCCACCGCACCTGCAGCACCTAACAAGTGACCAATCGCAGACTTGGTGGATGACATCGATAGTTGGTTCACAGCATCGCCGAACAAACGCTTCACAGCATTCAACTCAATCTCATCACCTTTGGGCGTCGAGGTGCCGTGAGCATTGATGTAGTCGATATCTGAGAAGTTCAGGCCAGCATCACGCATGGCACCACGCATCGCGCGGTAACCGCCCGAGCCATCTTCCGACGGCGCAGTGATATGGTAGGCATCGCCCGCCAAACCGTAGCCCAAAATCTCGCCGTAAATTTTAGCGCCGCGCTTTTTCGCGTGTTCGTATTCTTCCAATACGACAACGCCTGCGCCTTCGCCCATTACGAAACCATCACGACCCTTATCCCAGGGGCGCGAGGCTTTCGTCGGTGTATCATTGAAAGACGTTGAAAGCGCTTTGGCCGATGCAAAGCCAGCCAAGCCCAAACGACACAGCGCAGATTCAGCTCCGCCCGCTACCATCACATCCGCATCGCCATATTTAATCAGGCGCGCAGCATCGCCGATTGCATGTGCACCGGTGGCGCATGCTGTGACGGGTGCGTGGTTCGGACCTTTAAAGCCGTGTTTGATCGACACTTGCCCTGAGGCCAAGTTGATCAAGCTGGCAGGAATGAAGAACGGGCTGACACGGCGCGGGCCTTGCGCGGCCAATACTTGCGCGGTTTCATCGATGGTCGCCAGACCACCAATCCCTGAGCCAATCATAACGCCGGTGCGTTCTTTGTCTTCATCGGTTGGCGGAACCCAACCGGAATCTTTGATCGCTTCATCAGCCGCACCAATAGCGTACACAATGAAGTCGTCCATGCGGCGGCGCTCTTTAGGGCTCACCACATCATCGAAAATGAAACGGTAGGGGTGATCTTCGGCTGTCGGAACAGCGCCGCCAATGCGGCACGGCAGATCATCAACCTGAAAGCGTGTGATGGTATCAATGCCTGACTTGGCAGCGAGCAAACGCTCCCATGTGCCTTTCACGCCATTCGCAAGCGGCGTTACAAGCCCAATGCCAGTCACAACAATGCGTTTATTTTCAAAAGCCATGCCGACCTGCCTCACTCGGATCTGAAGTCACTCGTGGATATCTAAAGTCACTCGGATCTAAACTTACTCTACGCCGCTTATGTAGGGGCTGAAATTATCTAAGAAACTGCCCAAGCCCACAAATGGCGATGGGACCCGGTTGGCCCAGGTCCCATGCGAAACTTTTATATAACTGGCGAACACGAATGCTCGCCCTCGGGCTTATCACCCAGTTATTTCTTTGCGTTCGCGTCGATAAACGCGATGGCGTCTTTCACGGTGAGAATTTTCTCAGCCGCGTCATCCGGAATTTCCACGCCGAATTCTTCTTCGAACGCCATGACCAGCTCGACGGTGTCCAAGCTATCGGCGCCCAAGTCATCGATAAAGCTGGCATTGTCCGTCACTTTGGCTTCTTCGACGCCCAAGTGTTCGACGACGATTTTTTTGACGCGCTCGGCGACCGTGCTCATTCCTCTATCCTCACGCTCTTATTGTTTGATGCGAGTAGTTTGTGATGCGACCAGGAGATGTTCGTTCAAATAAACGGATCCATCAACTGCGGAGCCTCGGCGTGACCGCCGCGCCCCAAAGTGACAGCGTGGTAGCATATCCCCTTTGGCTTGGCTAGGGCCGCACCTAGCCCCCTAAAGTTTTGATTTTGCGGCTAAATCATCGCCATACCGCCATTCACGTGCAGGGTCTGCCCCGTCACATAAGCAGCTTCGGTACTGGCAAGGTAGGCAACTGCACCGGCGATATCATCGCCCGAGCCCATGCGACCTTGCGGGATGGAATCCGTAATGCGCTTCTTCTGATCATCGTTCAGCGCATCGGTCATGGCACTGGCGATAAAGCCCGGCGCCACAGCATTGACAGTAATATTGCGGCTGGCCACTTCCTGCGCCAATGATTTGGTCATACCGATCAAGCCCGCTTTGGACGCTACGTAGTTCACTTGGCCTGGATTGCCGGTGACCCCAACGACCGAGGAAATATTGACGATGCGGCCATAGCGGCGCTTCATCATGCCCTTCACAGCTGCGCGCGATAAACGGAACGCGGTGCCAAGGTTGACGTTGAGCACGTCCCAAAAGTCTTGGTCTTTCATACGAAGGATCAGGCCATCGCGGGTAATTCCAGCGTTGTTCACCAGAATATCCAGTTGTCCCATAGCCGCCTCTGCATCCGGCACCAACTTCTCGACTGCTTCAGCATCAGAGAAGTTGCAGGTAACAACGTGCGCACGCTCTTTCAACTCATTGGCCAGTTCTTCCAGCACTTCTTTGCGCGTACCATGCAGTGCAACAACAGCACCTTGCGCATGCAGAGCCTTAGCAACGGCGCGGCCAATGCCGCCGCTGGCGCCCGTCACCAAAGCTGTTTTTCCGGTGAGATCAAACATGACTGATACTCCGCCTAAATGCGCTTCAAGAATTCTTCGACGTCTTTCGGACCTTGAATGCTGATGCCCGCCACATCGCCATGAATACGTTTGGCCAAGCCCGTCAGCACTTTACCCGAGCCCACTTCGATCAGCGTATCGACGCCCGCTTGCTGCATCAGCAACACGCTCTCGCGCCAACGCACCATGGCGGTTACTTGCTCAACCAACAGATTGCGGATTTCATCGGGATCAATCGCCGTCGCCGCCGTCACGTTGGCAATCACGGGTACCGACGGCGCCATGATTTCAACTTTCGACAAGGCATCGGCCATGACATCGGCAGCAGGCTTCATCAATGCGCAATGGAATGGTGCGCTGACGGCCAACATAATAGCGCGCTTCGCACCTTTTGCTTTGGCGATATCAATTGCGCGCTGCACGGCGGCCGCATGCCCCGACACCACAACCTGACCAGGCGCGTTGTCGTTTGCGGCAGCGCAAATCTCGCCGTTGGCTGACGCTTCAGCCGCAACGGCTTGTGCTTGATCGAGCTCCAAACCCAGCAATGCCGCCATGGCGCCTACGCCAACCGGCACAGCTTTTTGCATCGCTTGGCCGCGCGTTTTCAGCAAACGCGCTGCATCTGACAACGATAGCGACCCAGCAGCAGCAAGCGCTGAATATTCACCGAGCGAATGGCCAGCGACATAACGCGCGGTATTGCGGATGGTGATTTTACCTTGCGTCTCGAGCACTTTGACGACGGCCAAGCTAACGGCCATCAGTGCAGGCTGCGCATTTTCTGTCAGCGTTAAATCGCCTTCAGGGCCTTCAAACATCAACTTCGAGAGGTTTTGCTTCAGTGCCTCATCGACCTCACCGAAAATCTCGCGGGCTTCCGGGAATGCATCGGCCAAATCTTTGCCCATGCCCACCGCTTGCGACCCCTGACCGGGGAAAACATAAGCCCAGCTCATGCGTTCGTGTCCTTCGTGATGTTTAAGCGAATGAGGGCGCTCGCCTGCCCCTGGAATTGTGGCCGCGTGAAGTGCGGGGAAACAGCCAAAGTGTCAAGGCAGATGGGCCGCCACTCAACTGCGAAGTGCCTGATAGTTCTGGAATTTTTCGCGGTTTCCGCCACTCCATCCCCCAACTTGATATGACTGTTTAATAGGAATTGATTATTGTTTTACTTTAATTTATTAATACTGGGCTTGGAGAAAGTAGGGTGTCCGAGGGGCCGAGTTGATCGACTTGGAAAGTATATGACCGATTTAGAACGTTTAAGTGCCGTCAGCCGCATTCTGGCGTGGGTATGCCTGGCCCTGATGATCGCCCTGCCCTGCTGGGTGATTGCCGGCTGGCTGTCGTTTGAGACCTGGGGGTCAACCATGGCAAGCCGCCTTGGAATCGCACGTGACTACGTGATCCCAACCACACTTGTGCCGCAGCAGATTGCGCTTGGCATTGCCGTGACCATGGCGCCCGTCGGCACCCTCATTTTTGGCTTATGGAATTTACGCAAACTTTTGGTGGGCTTTGGGGCTGGGCACATCTTCACGCTGGATAACACGCACCATCTGAAAGTGTTCGCGTGGTCTGTGTTGTTGGTGATCGTCCTTCAGTTTTTCACCGATGGTTTGTTGTCTGTGGTGCTAACCCTGAACAATCCGCCCGGCCAACGTATTCTGGCCTTGGGTGTGTCGAGCGATCAGGTGGTGGCTTTCTTCTTTGGCGCGGTGTTCGTGCTGATCGCCAAAGTGCTGGATGAAGGCCGCAAGCTGGCCGATGAAAACGCCTCGATTCTATAGACTTTAATGCCCATTCTTTGAGTAAAAAAATGTCGATTGTTGTGAACCTCGATGTGATGATGGCGCGCCGCAAGGTGAAGTCGAAAGACTTGGCCGCGTTCGTCGGCGTCACCGAACAAAACATGTCGCTGCTCAAATCGGGTAAAATTAAAGGCGTGCGCTTCTCAACCTTGGAACGCATCTGCGCCTACTTGGATTGTCAGCCCGGCGACATTTTAGAGTACCGGCCATCGGAAACGCTTTCGACCGATGATGAGCCGCATGCAGAGGCAGCAGAGTAATCCTTATGACCCACACCACAAACATCGCCAAAGCGCTGCCCTCGGTTGAGCTCTCGATCGCTGCAACCAGTGAGGAGTTAGAAATCCTCGCGGCAGCGGCCCAACGTAAACACATGTCGCTGAAAGACTTCCTGCGCGTGCAATTGGTGTCAGCCGCTAAGGCTATGGCCAAGACAGCCCCCGAATCAGCTCCCAAAAAGACGGCCAAATCCTCTCAAAACGACGTTTTCGTGCACAACGACGGCGCGTTTCGGCCCGCTTTTCTGCCCTAACGAGTCCTTAAAAGCCGCCAAGCCATTGATTTTACAGTGAATTAAATTTCGCGGCGGCCTTGTCTGGGGTTCGGAAATGTATATATTCCGCGCCTTCCATAGCTCCTTGCCGTTGGCCCTGTGCCTTCGGCTATGTCGGGCGCCGATGGTCGGCGACCTGATGAGACAAGCCAAAAGGAGATGAGCCATGGCTTTATATGAAAGCGTGGTGATCGCGCGTCAGGATTTGTCGACGACTCAAGTCGATACCCTCGCCGATGACCTCACCAAGATTCTCTCTGAAGGCGGCGCCAAAGTCACCAAGCGTGAAAGCTGGGGCCTGCGTTCATTGACCTTCCGCGTGAAGAAAAACCGGAAAGGTCACTACGTCCTTTTCAACCTCGATGCTCCGGCTGCGGCCATTCAAGAGTACGAGCGTCGCATGCGCATCAACGAAGATGTGCTGCGTTATCTCACTGTAAAAGTCGAAACCCTGGAAGAAGGCCCCTCGGCCGTTCTCCAGAACAAAGACCGTGGCGAACGTGAAGAACGTCCGGGCGGCTTTGGCGGCGGTCGTGGCTTTGGCGGCGGCGGTGGTCGCGGCGGCTTCGGCGGCGGCGGTGGTCGCGGCGGCTTCGGCGGCGGTGATCGTGGTGATCGCGGCGGCGATCGTGGTGGCCGTGGCGGTCACTTCGAATCTCGCCGTGGTGGCGGTGGCGCTCCCAGCGAAGGTGGAGAACAATAATGAACAAAGCACGTCGTCCATTTTTCCGTCGTCGCAAATCTTGCCCGTTCACGGGTGAGAATGCTCCGAAGATCGATTACAAAGACGTCCGTTTGCTGCAGCGCTACATCTCTGAGCGCGGCAAGATCGTCCCCAGCCGTATCACGGCTGTGTCGACGAAGAAGCAACGCGAATTAGCCCGCGCTATCAAACGCGCGCGCTTCTTGGCTTTGCTGCCGTACGTTATTGCGACCTAAGACGAATTTGACCAAGGGCAGCGCTGTGCGTGGCCCTTGGTCCTTGCCATGAACCGCTCCGTTCTCTTGGCTGTTGCTGCCGGCGTCTTTGGCGCCACGCTGATGGTTGCAGCACTCAAGGGCTCATTACTCGGGGTCGCGTTCGGGCTGTTGTTTTCATCGTTGCCGCTGGCCATGGCGGTGTTGGGCTTAGGCCCCGCTGTCTTGCCAGTAGCCGTGATGGGCGGTGCGGTCACCGTAACTATCCTGACGGGTTCGTTCGTTGGGCCGGTGATCTACCTTCTGAATGATGTTCTGCCGATTGCGTTACTGACGCGGTTTGCACGAACGGAAACAGAGGGAAAGCTGCCAGCAGGTGTTGCGCTGGGTTTAGGCGCAAGCTGGTTGGCGGTGGCAGCGGCCATCGTTTTAAGTTTGGTTCTGTTGATGATGCCTTTTGGGGCCGATGGCCTGGAAGCATCCCTAAGAACCGGAATGGATAAACTTCTCGCTGAGATGGTTGCAGCCAGCGGCGAGACGGAACAGATGATCCAAGCAGCGGATGCGCTGAAAGCTTCGGTCGGTTTGCTTCCGGGGGCTGCGGGTTGGAACTGGTGCTTGCGCGCAATCGCAAGTGCCGCGTTGGCTCAGGCAATGTTAGTGCGCTTGAGTTCTGCGTTAAATCCCAGCCCAGCGTATCGCCGGATGGCGGTGCCGAGTTGGTTTGTTGCGGTGTTTGGCGCAAGTGTCGCCATAGGCGGTTTGGCTGGTGGCGACATCGGCTTTGTCGCCAAGAACATCGCAATGTTGATGTGCTTACCCTTGCTGTTGCAAGGCCTGACAGTGGTTCACTGCGGTCTTGGACGGCTTGGAAATGCCAGCATGCTGCTGGTGGGATTTTACGTGCTGGCCCTTTTGACGGCAGGCTTGTCGTTCGCAGTGCTGGTGAGTTTGGGTCTGGTCGATCATTTTTTGAAACTGCGTGAGCGCATGGACGCTCGTTCGCAAGGAGGCGTGTGATGCAGGTGATTTTGTTGGAACGTATCGAGCGTTTAGGTGCACTCGGCGACGTCGTGAACGTGAAGCCGGGTTTTGCCCGCAACTTCCTTCTGCCGAAGAAGAAAGCCCTGCGCGCAAACAAAGACAACGTAGCGTACTTCGAAAGCAAGCGCTCAGAAATCGAAGCCTTGAACGCGAAGAACCGCGATGCGGCCCAAGGTGTTGCTGCGAAGCTGGATGGCTTCAAGCTGATCCTGGTGCGCCAAGCTGGTGAAGGCGGTCAGTTGTACGGTTCGGTCAGCGCGCGCGACATCGCCGACGCTTTGGTCGAGCAAAAGTTCAATGTGGATCGCACCCAAGTGGCTCTGCCGAACGCGATTAAGGTCTTGGGCATGACCAAAATTCCGGTGCGCCTGCACGCCGATGTGAAAGTGACCGTCGAAGTGACCGTGTCGCGTTCGCTGGAAAAGGCAGACATCGACGCCGCTCAAGCTGCCAACCTGCTCGAGCGTGCGGAAGACGCCGAGAAGTTGCTGGCTGCAGCTGCTCCGGCCGAAGGCGAAGACGCTGACGGCGTGGACGAAGCTGAAGAAGAAACGGCTGCTTAATCAGCCTTTCAGGCAATCAATTCAAAACGGCGCGGGGCAACCTCGCGCCGTTTTTGTTTTAGGCCTAAAGACTTATGGGGTGTGGCTCTTTATGCCACCTCACCTATATAAACGCACACGATTCGAGAAAACCTGGAGCTTCCGATGGCTGAGCAAATCCCCGTCACCGTTCTGACCGGTTATTTAGGCGCTGGTAAAACCACGCTGCTGAACCGCGTGCTATCGGAAGACCACGGCAAAAAATTCGCCGTCATCGTGAACGAGTTCGGCGAGATCGGCATTGATAACGATCTGGTGGTGGGGGCCGACGAAGAAGTGTTCGAAATGAACAACGGCTGCATCTGCTGCACCGTACGCGGCGACCTGATCCGCATCATCGCCGGGCTTTTGAAGCGCAAAGGCAAGTTCGATGCGATCTTAGTGGAAACTACAGGCTTGGCCGACCCCGCCCCCGTGGCGCAAACCTTCTTTGCCGACGAAGACGTGAAGAAGCGCACGAAGTTGGATTCAGTCCTGACCGTCGTTGATGCCAAGCACGTGTTGCAACGTTTGGCCGATAGCCCAGAAGCTAAAGACCAGATCGCGTTCGCGGACATCATTCTGCTGAATAAGGTCGATGCGGTTTCGGCAGACGAACTGAAAAAAGTTGAAGAGAAGATTCACGCGCTGAACCCTTTCGCGCGCGTTCACAAGACTGAACGCTGCGAAATCGGCATCGATAAAATCCTCGACCAGGGCAGCTTCGACTTACAGCGCATTCTGGATATCAAGCCGCACTTCTTGCCCAAGGAAAAAGCAGCGGAGCACAAACATGATCATGACCACCATGATCATAAGCACGCTTATCATGCTCACGATCATGACGATCACTGCGAAGATGAGAATTGCGGCCATGAGCATCATAACCATGACCACCACGACCACGCTGAAAATGCGCACTATCACGACGAAGACATGGACAGCATTTCGCTGTCCACCGACAAACCGCTGAACCCCGCCAAGTTCAACGATTGGATCAACGATGTCTTGGCCCAGAAAGGCCAAACCATCTTGCGCTCTAAAGGCATTCTGAATTTGGCTGATGCCGAAAACCGCTACGTGTTCCAAGCCGTGCACATGATGTCGGAAGGGGCCTTCGCTGGCCCATGGCCGGCCAAAGACAGCCGCAAGAGCCGCATGGTGTTCATCGGCCGCGATTTAGACTTTGATGCGTTGAAAGCAGGCTTTAAAGCCTGCGAAATCGCTTAAAGCCATGTCATCGCAAAAGTCGTCAACCGCTCCGCTGCTCGAAAGCATGGGCATGTCGTGGTTTGCCGATGCGTACACCATCGGTGCCTATGCCACACCCGATAGCCGCTACTTTGTCTGCAACTTTGGTGACGGCACCGTCCGTATTTTAGATCTGACCAACGCGTCAGACGGCCTTAAGACAATTGAAGTGCACAAAGGTGGCGCGCAGTGCTTATCGCCCGACTTTGAAAAAGGCGCGATGCTGTCGGGCGGTGATGACGGCAAACTGGTACAGGTAAAAGTAGACGGTACGACTGAAGTGATTGCAGACATCGGCCGCAAGTGGGTCGAGCATGTGACGGCGTCCGACACTGGCTACCGGGCCTATGCATCAGGCAAAGACGTTTTCATCCAAGGCAAAAAGAAAAACGAAGATCCCCGCAAACTCACGCACGGGTCTTCTGTCGGCGGATTAGCGATCAACCCCAAAGGCCGACGCCTTGCTGTGTCGCACTATGATGCAGTCAGCTTGTGGTGGCTCGCCACCAAAGATAGCCAACCGCAAACCCTGCCGTGGAAAGGCTCGCACCTGCAAGTGGGATGGAGCCCCGATGGTGATTATGTCGTCACCGCCATGCAGGAAAATTCGCTGCACGGCTGGCGCTTATCCGATGGCCAACATTTCCGCATGGAAGGATATGCCGCCAAAGTACGTGCGTTATCATTCGTGCGCAAAGGTCAGTTCCTCGCCACAGGTGGCGCGGATACAGTGATCTGCTGGCCCTTTACGGGCGGCGGCCCCATGGGCAAAGCGCCGCAAGAATTTGGCGGTATTATGAATGGCCCACCGGTGACATGTGTGCTCGCGCACCCGAAGATGGACATCATCGCGGCAGGTTTCGAGGACGGCAAAGTGATTGTCGGCCAACCGGGCAGCCCCCGTGTGATGCCGATTGCCGAGCCGTTTAAAGATAAAGAGAACAGTGCTGTGTCTGTACTGGCCTGGACGCCCGATGGGCACCGCTTGTTAGCAGGCACCGAGAACGGCGACATTCACTTGGTCGATTTCCGTCTCGTTCCGTAACTTAGACACGATCTTGCGGCAGCTTCATTTTGTAGGTCAGTGCTAAAGCAATCAGCGATACGCTGGCGGCGATGATCAGCGCCTGATCCGCATTCGTCATACTGGCGATCATGCCCCACATGGGCGACCCGAACGCATAACCACTCATCAGCACCAAATTAATCAGCGCCATGCCGCGCCCACGCACCTCGTCGGGCAGCACCATTTGTGCGCCAACTTGATTGGCAGACATCACAAAGAACCATGTGTAGCCACCAATACAGGTCAGCACCCCCAGCGTCAGGACTGTCTCGACAAACGCCATCGCCAGCAGCGACAGCGCATTCACCGCAATCGCAACGCCTACAATCACGTCGCGCGAGAAGTGATGCGCTACACGCTGAAAGCTGAAGACGCCCAAGATCGCACCCAACCCCATACCGCTGAAAATGATGCCGAAGTCGCTAGGCTGCGGCGCCTTCACCGGCAAAATTGCCAACACAATCGAGCACACGACAAAGAAAATGCCGCCGCGAATCAGCAGCGCGCGAAACGGTGGAGATGTTTTCGCAAAGGCAATTGCGCCAAACAGCATCATGGTCAACGGCTGTGGCGCGCGCGCTGGGCGCACATGCGGCGAACGCCACGCCATCAACGCAACAATGACACCGATATACGCCACAGCATTAAATGCTGTCATAGCGACCGCACCTAAAATCGGGATCAATGCGCCGGCCAATGACGGCCCGATGATGCGGGCCAAGTTGTTCGTCAGCGAATAAATCGCAACCGCTTGTGGCAGTTCCTTCATACCCACCATCTCCGCCCAAATCGCGGATTGATTGGGGATGTTGAGCGCATAGCCCACAGCGAACAGCATGAGCAACGCCAGCAACAGCCACGGATTGTGCAAGCCGCTGAGAATGACCACCGTCAACGCTCCCGCAGCGAGCATCATCCAAGATTGGCTGAAAATCATGAATTTGCGCCGGTCCAGCATGTCGGTCAGCGCGCCCGCAGGCAGCAACAACAGCACCGGCGGGATGAACAAGGCCGTCTGTACCAGCGACACCATCAGCGGATCGCCGTCGGTCCAAAGGCGCATGAGGTACGCCGCCGCCACCGTCTGCATGAAGTAGCCCATGTTGGCCACCGTTACCGTCGCCATCAGGTTGCGGAACGGCGGGTGCCTTAAGGGCGTCCAAAGTGACGCTGGTTTGGAGGGCGATTCGGACAAAATGAAACTCAATCAGCGGACAAATCTTGCGTCGTTCTTAGCCTGATTGGTGCTTTCAGATGCAACGCCTTTGTGGCGGCGTCCAATCCGCACTACATTGATGGAACTGCCCCCGTTATCCCCGTTATTCACAGGCAGTATTTATAAAATTCAAAGGGTTACAGGGTTTGATCGTGGCAGGCCAAGGCATGTCTGTTAAATACAAAAGATCATGAACACACCGATTTTAAAACCCGTCGAGCCGGTCTCGTCGGCCTTCCGTTCGCCTCCGCAAAACATCGATGCGGAAAAGGCGCTGCTGGGCGCGATCATGATGAATAACCGGTCCTACGAAAAGGTCTCGGATTTCCTCCTCCCCGCGCACTTCTCGGACCCCGTGAATGCGCGCATATATGAGTCGATGATCCGCCTGATCGAGCAAGGGCATCAGGCTAACCCGGTTACCCTGAAAACATATCTTGAACGCGATGAGTTGATTATTTCTGCAGGGGGTATGCAATACATTGCAGCTCTTGCAGGCTCGGTCGTCACCATCATTAACACCGCTGACTACGGCAAGCTGATTTACGACCTGTTCTTGCGTCGCGAATTGATTGCGCTGGGCGATGACATCGTGAATGACGCCTTCGATGTGCTGCCGGATGAAACGGCCGTCAATCAAATCGAAAGCGCTGAACAACGCCTGTTCAATCTGGCGGCCGATGGCGCAACCGAAGGCGGTTTCCAAAGCTTTGAACGCGCGATTGTTAACGCGCTGAACATGGCCGAAGCCGCCCACCGCCGCGAAGGTGCGCTGGCAGGTGTGACCACGGGCCTTGTGGACTTGGACCGTAAGCTTGGTGGTTTGCACGAGTCAGACTTGTTGATCCTCGCCGGTCGTCCGTCGATGGGTAAAACCGCGCTGGCCACGACGATGACGTTCAATGCGGCCCAGTATTACGCGACAACCGATAACCCCGATGATCGCGGCAAAACGGTCGCGTTCTTCTCGCTCGAAATGTCGGCCGAGCAATTGGCCACACGTATTTTGTCGGAACGCGCGCGGGTTTCCAGCCACGAAATCCGCACCGGTAAATTGTCGAACGAGAATTTCGCGCAGTTGGTGGGCGCGTCCCAAGAACTCAACGACTTGCCGATGTACATTGACGACACGCCCGCCGTGACCGTCTCAACCATTCGTACACGCTGCCGTCGCCTGGCCCGTCAGCCGCGCAAAGGCATGGCGCCAGACCCAACGCGCAATAACTTAGGCCTGATTGTGATCGACTACTTGCAGCTGATTGCCGCCAGCAAAACCGAGCGCAGCGAAAACCGCGTGCAGGAAGTGTCAGCCATTACGCGCGGTTTGAAAGCTTTGGCGAAAGAATTGAGTGTGCCCGTCATTGCGCTGTCGCAGCTCAGCCGTGCCGTTGAACAACGTGAAGATAAGCGCCCGCAATTGTCTGACTTGCGCGAATCAGGAAGTATCGAGCAGGACGCCGACGTCGTGATGTTCGTGTTCCGTGAACAATACTATTTGGAGCGTGCTGAACCATCGCAACGCCCTGAAGAAGCGGATGACAAATACCATGAGCGCGTTTTGAAATGGCAGCAGTCGTGCGAGCGTGCACACAACATTGGCGAAGTGATCGTGGCCAAGCAGCGTCACGGGCCCATTGGCACCGTGCGCCTGCACTTCGAACCAAACTTCACGCACTTCTCGGATCACATTGATCAAGAGATGCTGCCAGAACAGATGGAATAAGAGAACCAAGCCCGTCAGGCGTAAGTTCATCCTCAAGAAAGCCTCATTTCCAGAAGAAATGAGGCTTTCTCTTGCGCCCATTTTGTGATTCTTAAGTTCCGATGTTTTCCGCTGCATCACCCCCTGCCCGTTCTATTTCGCGCCCCGAAGATCGCGCTGGCGCGATCCTGACTATTGATCTCGTGGCCCTGACCGAGAACTGGCGCATCCTGAAAAAGAAAGCCGCACGCAGTTGCGATGTCGGCGCGGTGGTGAAGTCGGATGCTTACGGGCTGGGTTTAGAACAAGTGGGCCGTGCACTACACGCAGCAGGCTGCAAAACGTTCTATGTCGCCCATTTAGATGGCGCCATTACGTTGCGCCAAATCATCGGCCCGGCCCCTCGCATTGCCTGCTTGAACGGTCCCAACAAGGGCACCGAGCGGGACTTTGTGGCACACCGCATCATCCCGGTTCTCAGCACACCCGAGCACATCAAAGCTTGGCGCACCTATGCCTTGAAAGAAGACGTGTTGGCTGAAAGCATTGTGCAGGTCGATACCGGCATGCACCGGCTGGGCTTAAGCGCGCGTGAGTTCACGGCCCTGATGGACGACACTGACGGCTTTTTGGGCCTACACCCGCAAATGATCATGAGCCATTTGGCCTGCGCAGATGAAGCCGCCAACCCGATGAACCGGCAGCAGCTTGAGCGGTTCAGAGGTTTGAAAGACCGGTTCCGCACCCGCTTCCCCGATGCCAAGGGGTCGCTGGCCAATTCCTCGGGGCTGTTTTTAGGGCCTGACTGGCACTTTGAGTATGCACGGCCCGGTGTGGCCCTGTATGGCGTGAACCCCACCCCAGGGCAGCCTAACCCGATGCTGCCTGTGGTGAATTTAAAGGCCCGGATCATCCAAGTAGGTCGCGTTGACTCGCCCGGACACGTTGGATATGGTGCGGCCGCAAGCGTGCCTGAAGGTGCGAAAATCGCAACAGTTTCAATGGGTTATGCCGACGGATACTTGCGTTCTTTAAGTAACGCAGGGGTTGGCGTTTTAGACGGGATCAAAGTCCCCGTCCTGGGCCGGGTTTCGATGGACCTCATGACCTTCGACGTCTCCAACGTACCCGAGAGCGCAACCCAAGTTGGCGGCTTTATCGATGTCCTATCGCACATGGTGACCGTGGATGATGTGGCCAAAGCAGCGGGCACAATCGGCTACGAAATCCTCACTGGGCTTGGTACACGTTTCCATCGCCGTTATCTCACGGCTTCTGGTCGAGTTTAAGCACGCATGAATTTCCTCGCCCTGATCGGCCGCGTTGTTCTGGGCTTCCTGGCCCACCTGGGCCGCCTAAGCATATTTGCTGGCACTGCAATTTCGCACTGCGTACGACCACCTTTGTATCCGCGCCTGATCGGGCAGCAGATGATCGACATTGGCTATTACTCACTGCCAGTCGTGGGGCTGACCGCAATTTTCTCAGGGATGGTTTTGGCGCTGCAAAGCTACACGGGCTTCGCACGCTTCTCGGCTGAAAGCGCTGTCGCGAATGTTGTGGTGCTCTCGATCACCCGTGAACTTGGCCCGGTGTTGGCAGGCCTGATGGTTGCAGGCCGCATTGGCGCTTCGATGGCAGCCGAAATTGGCACCATGCGCGTGACTGAACAAATTGATGCGCTCAGCACGCTCTCGACCAATCCGTTTAAGTACTTGGTCGTGCCGCGTTTGCTGGCGGGCTTACTCATGTTGCCATTGCTAGTGTTTGTCGCTGACGTGATTGGCGTGTTCGGTGGCTATTTGGTGGGCGTGTATAAGCTGGGCTTTAATCCTGGCGTATACATCAACTCGACGGTTGATTTCGTGGAGCCACTGGATGTGATTTCAGGCCTCGTGAAAGCGTCCGTCTTCGGATTCATTATTGCGTTGATGGGCTGCTACAACGGCTACCATTCCAAAGGCGGCGCGCAAGGTGTCGGGGCGGCAACAACCAATGCTGTGGTGTCAGCCTCGATCCTGATCTTGATTACGAACTATATCCTCACTGAACTTTTTTTCTCGGCGTAATCATGACCAGTACGCCCAAAATTGAAATCAAAGACGTTCGCAAAGCCTTCGGCGATAAACACGTCTTGAACGGCGTGGACTTAAATATTGCGCCTGCTGAGTCTGTCGTGATCATCGGCGGTTCGGGCACGGGTAAATCGGTGCTGCTGAAATCTATCCTGGGCATTATCAATGCTGACAGCGGCGCGATCAAAATCGACGGCGAAGATGTGACACATACGCCCGCCAGCGCCCGCGGTGATGTAGCCAAAAAGTTCGGCATGTTGTTCCAGGGTGGGGCGCTGTTCGACAGTTTGCCGGTTTGGGAAAACGTCGCGTTCGGTTTGATCCAAGGCGAGCGTATGCCGCGCAAAGAAGCCAAAGAACGCGCCATAGACACACTCGCAAAAGTTGGTTTGGCCGCGAGTGTTGGTGAACTATCGCCGTCGGAATTATCAGGCGGCATGCAAAAGCGCGTGGGCTTGGCGCGTGCCATTGCAGGCAACCCTGAGATTGTGTTTTTCGATGAACCGACCACCGGCCTTGATCCGATCATGGCCGATGTAATCAACGACCTGATCATCGCTTGCGTGAGAGACAAAGGCATTACGGCTCTCAGCATCACGCACGACATGCACTCGGCGCGTAAAATCGGCGACCGGATTGCCATGATTTACGAAGGTAAATTAATTTGGGTCGGTGATGCGAAAACCGTTGATCACTCTGGCAACGATTTTGTCGATCAGTTCGTCAATGGCCGCGCTGAAGGCCCGATTAAAATGCAGCTCAGAAAATAAAAATAATGGCGAAAGCAAAAGCCGTATTTGTCTGCCAGTCTTGCGGGGCCACGACCACCCGCTGGCAGGGTAAATGCGACTCATGCGGTGAATGGAACACCATCGTCGAGGAAGCCACGCGCGCGTTGCCCAAGGGTGCGACCGGCGGCAAAGGTGGCGCGAAAATTCAGTTCGTGAGCCTCAAAGGCCAAAGCGAACCGCCCCCGCGCCGTAAAACCGGTATCAGCGAACTTGATCGCGTCTGTGGCGGCGGGCTTGTGGCGGGCTCCGTCATTCTCGTTGGTGGTGATCCGGGTATCGGCAAGTCAACCATTCTGCTGCAAGCGGTCGCGAGCTTGCCGGGTGCCGTATGCGCCTACATCACGGGTGAAGAAGCAGTCGACCAAGTGCGTTTGCGCGCCTTACGTTTAGGCTTGGATAGCGCGCCAGTTCATCTGGCTGCCGCCACCAACGTGCGCGACATTGTCGCGAGTTTGGAAACCATCCCGCAGTTGGATGTGGTGGTGATCGATTCCATTCAAACCATGTATGCCGACACTGTGGATTCAGCGCCCGGCACTGTTACTCAGGTTCGCACCTGCTCGCATGAACTTATTCAAGTCGCCAAGAAGCGCGGCTTTGCATTGTTCCTGGTCGGCCACGTCACCAAGGAAGGCACGCTGGCGGGCCCGCGCGTGCTGGAGCACATGGTGGATACGGTGCTGTATTTCGAAGGCGACCGTGGCCACCACTTCCGAATTTTGCGCGCGGTGAAAAACCGCTTCGGCGCGACCGATGAAATTGGTGTCTTCGCCATGACCGATGGCGGCTTGCGCGAAGTGCCCAACCCATCAGCCCTCTTCCTGGCTGAACGTCGCGGCAACGTCAGCGGCTCATGTGTGTTCGCGGGCATTGAGGGTACGCGCCCCATGTTGATTGAAATTCAGGTGCTGGTGGCGCCTACAGCCTTCGGCACGCCTAGAAGAGCAGTGGTCGGCTGGGACATGGGCCGCTTGAACATGATTACCGCGGTTTTAGAAGCGCGCTGCGGGGTTGCGCTGGGTAACAACGATATCTATCTGAACGTCGCAGGCGGTTTACGGATTCAAGAGCCTGCAGCGGATTTAGCGGTGGCTGCAGCCTTGCTATCGGCGTTATCAGGTGAGCCTGTGCCTGCCGAAGCTGTCGTGTTTGGCGAAATTGGCTTGTCGGGCGAAGTGCGCGCGGTGGCACAGCATGATCTGCGCCTGAAAGAAGCCGGCAAGCTGGGCTTCAAGCGCGCCTGGGCGCCGAAACAAACTGCGACGCATGATAAACGCGGCGCAAAACCCGCGACCGAGATTGCCGTGAAGGACATCGGACACGTGCAGGATCTCGTGTCGCTGTTTGGAATTGATGGCGTCACCCGCACGTCGGAAGAGCGTAAATCCAACGGGCGTAAACCAGAGAAGGACGAGTGATGGACAGCATTCCCATCAACGGCCTTGATCTGGCGGTCATCGTCATCCTGCTGGTCTCAGCACTGCTCGCGTTCATGCGCGGGTTTGTGCACGAGGTGCTCTCGATTGGAGCATGGGTCGGCGCGGCTTTAACCGCGCTGTATGGCTTGCCCTTAGCGCAGCCGATTGCGCGCAAAATGATTCCGGTTGATTGGGCCGCCGATGCGGTGGCAGCCCTGGTTCTATTTTTGGTGGCCCTTTTGGTGCTTTCGATCATTACCAACACACTCTCCAAATCCGTGCAGGCGAGCGCCCTTAACAACCTCGACCGCTCGCTGGGCTTCCTGTTTGGCCTGGTCCGGGCGGTGGCGATTCTATCGATTCTACTGATTGCAGCCGACTGGCTGATGGATAAATCGGCTCGCCCCCAGTGGATGGCCAAGTCTAAGACCCTTCCAGCCATTGAAATTGGTGCGGACGCCTTGAAAAACCTCATTCCTGAAAGCTTTATGGGCGCGAAGGATGCTGCTAAAGAAGCCGCCGGAGCGGCTAAGGATGCGCGGGATTTAAAGCAAACCCTCGATCGTTTGACCCAGCCGATTCCCAAAGCCGAGGCCCCGAAGCCAGACGGAGCCAAGCCTACTGAACAAAAACCTGGCTACGACAACAAAGAGCGACAGGACATGGAACGACTGCTTCAAAGCACGGAGACCCCGCAATGAGCAGTATGAATCCGCCCGATAGAGCGCTCAGCACCAATCCTTTCAGTTGGGGCGACGATGACGATCATCCGCATGAGGAATGCGGCGTATTTGGCATCATCGGCGACAGCGACGCCGCTGCCATGACAGTGCTGGGCCTGCACGCCCTGCAACACCGTGGCCAAGAAGCCGCTGGCATTGTCACCTACGACGGCAGCCAATTTCATAGCCATCGTGGTCTGGGCCATGTGGCTGAAAACTTTAACGACGATGTGACGGCACGCCTGAAGGGCGACATCGCCATCGGTCATAATCGTTACGCCACCACCGGCGGCACCATTTTACGCAACGTGCAGCCTTTGTTTGCCGAGTATGAGTTCGGCGGCTTTGCCGTCGCCCACAACGGCAACTTAACCAATGCTTTGACTGTGCGCCGCGATCTGCAAAAGCGTGGCTGCCTCTTTCAGTCCACCTCCGACACCGAAACCGTCACGCACTTAATCGCGCTAAGCACGGCTGCAACTATCGAAGACCGCCTGATCGACGCTATGCGTCAGATCGAAGGTGCGTATTCATTCGTCTGCCTGACCAATGGCGCGCTGATCGGTGCGCGTGATCCATTAGGCTTGCGTCCGCTGGTTCTGGGCAAGTTGGGCCCAGCGCACATCCTGTGCTCTGAAACCTGCGCACTCGACATCATTGGTGCCGAATTCGTGCGCAATATCGAGCCGGGTGAGATTGTCATCATCACCAAGGACACGGTCCGCAGCTTAAAGCCGTTCCCAAAGCGCAACCAACGCTTCTGCATTTTCGAATATATCTACTTCGCACGTCCTGATTCGGTTGTTGAAGACCGCAGCGTTTACGAAGTGCGCAAACTGATTGGCGCTGAACTGGCGCGTGAAGCGCCGGTGGATTGCGACGTAGTTGTGCCGGTGCCGGACTCGGGCGTGCCTGCCGCACTTGGTTTTGCCAGTGCGCTGGGGAAGCCGTTCGAATACGGCATCATCCGCAACCACTACGTTGGCCGCACCTTCATTCAGCCGTCCGATAAAACGCGCCACTTGGGTGTGAAACGTAAGCACAACCCGAACCGCGCCATGATTGCGGGCAAGCGGATCGTGCTGGTGGATGATTCGATTGTGCGCGGCACCACATCGATGAAGATCGTCGATATGATGCGCGAAGCCGGTGCAACCGAAGTGCATATGCGCATTTCATCGCCACCGACCGCACACCCATGCTTCTTCGGCATTGATACGCCGTCTTACGATGGTCTGCTGGCCGCACGTTATAGCGTGGAAGAAATGGCCAAGAAGCTGGGCGTCGATAGCTTGGCCTTCATCTCGATGGATGGCCTGTACCGCGCCGTGGGTGAAGCCAATCGGAATTCAGAGCGTCCGCAGTACTGCGATGCATGCTTCAGCGGTGACTACCCGCTGCCGCTGACCGATCAAAAAGCTGGCTCGCACCCGAAGCAATTATCGTTGCTCAACGAAGAGCGCGCTTAACAATGTCAAATCCAGGTCGTCTTCAGGGCCGCGTGGCCCTGGTCACCGGCGCCTCGCGTGGTATTGGCCGCGCGGTTGCATTACGGTTCGCCAAAGAAGGCGCGACGGTGATTGCACTGGCGCGCACCACCAAAGACTTGGAAAGCCTGGACGACGAAATTCGCGCAGCGACCGGGCAGTCTGCCGTACTGGTCGCCGAGAACATCACCGACTACGCCAAAATCGATCAAACTGCGGCTGCGATTTTTCAGCGCTACAAGCGCCTGGATATTCTGGTCGGCAACGCTGCTGTGCTCGATCAGCTCTCGCCCATGGGGGACTATACGCCCAAACAGTGGGACAACATCATGGCGGTGAACTGCACCGCCAACTGGCGCCTCATCCGCGCCTTCGACAAGTTGCTCCGCGCTTCAGACGCAGGCCGCGTGGTGTTCGTCACCTCCAGCGTTGCGCGTTTGAATGAAATGTATTGGGGTCCCTATGCTGTTTCAAAAGCGGCGCTAGAGCGCATGGCGCAAATTTACGCCGAGGAAGTAGCCTTTACGAACGTGAAGGTGAACATCCTGGATCCGGGCCGCGTGCGCACCCAAATGCGCGCCATTGCCAAACCGGGCGAAGACCCCGACACGCTGCCCACACCAGACAGCACCACAGATTCTTTCGTGTCGCTGGTTGAGCCTGCCTGCACGCAGACCGGTCAAATCATCAAAGTGCCGAAATAGCTTTACGCCTCTTCGGCGATCGAGCGAATCACTTGCGCTGGGTTTCCGCCCACAAACGTATTGGGCGGCACATCTTTCGTAACGACAGCCCCCGCACCGACGACTGAATTCTCGCCCACCGTCACGCCGCCAATCACTGTGGCCCCTGCGGCAATCCAAACATTACGCTCAATCACAATAGGCTTAGCGATCACACCATCACGGCGCTTTGATGGTGCCAGCGGATGACCAGACGTGATCAAACTCACATTGGGGCCAATCATCACATCGTCAGCGATATCGATCCCACCGAGATCATAAAATGTGCAGTTTTGGTTGATGAACACATTTCGCCCGACAGAAATGTGAGCGCCGCTTTCGGTATAAAAGGGCGGGATCAGTGAAAATGTCGACTCAACCGGTTTGCCGATCAACTCGCTGAAGACGGCGCGGATTTGATCCGCGTCATCGTACGTTAAACGATTGAGGGCCGCAGTAATCGCCATGGCGCGCTTCACATTGGCAACCATGGCGGCCGATTCAGACGTTCTGCGTGGAATGATCTTGATGCGATCATCCTTGCTCACGGCGGTTAACCCCGCCAGCCGCGCCGCGGAATTTTTACTTTCTTGCCTTTATTAGCCTTCTTCGCGCGCGCCTTTAAGCTGCGGGGCTTGGGCGGCAACTTCGCGCGTTTTTCTTTTTGCTCTTCGCGGCGCGCTTTTTGTTTGCGTTGATGCGCTTCCAGTTCGCGCTCTTTGGCTTCTTTTTGCTGCGGCGTTAAACGCTGCCCATCGTTGTCGTACTTTTCCTTTTGTTCCAATTGGAACTTGGACGCTTTAGGTGGCGCTTTGCGGAAACGCGCGCGATTGTTGTCATTCTCATCAACAAACGGGTTCTTGGGTTTACGCAAACTCAAGCGGATGGGAATGCCGTGCAGATCAAACGCATCGCGCATCTCGTTCGCCAAGTAGCGCATGTATGATTCCGGTAAATCGTCAGCGCGCGTGCTGAAAAACAGGAATTCAGGCGGGCGCGATTTAACTTGCGTCATGTAGCGCAATTTAATGCGGGTCTTGTGTATCGACAGCGGCGGCGGATGGTGCGACATGGTCGCTTCCAGCCAGCGGTTCAAAGCTGAGGTAGGGATGTGTCGTGACCATACCTTGTGAACACGGAACACTGCTTCCATCAAGTTATCGATGCGCAAACCCGTTTGCGCCGACAACGTGATCACTTCCAGGCCCGGCAACTGCGCGAGTGATGTTTCAAGCTTGTATTCGATCTGATGCAGCAACTTGTCTTTCTCTTCGACCAAGTCCCACTTGTTCAAAGCCAGAACAATCGCACGGCCTTCTTCTTCAACGTATCTGGCAAGCGTCAGGTCTTGTTTGTCCAAACCCACCGTGGCATCGATCGTGATCACCACGACGTCGGCCATGCGCAGCGATTCAAACGTCTCGCCGACAGAAATTTTCTCAACCGCATCCGTAATGTTCGGACGCTTGCGCACACCGGCTGTATCGACCAAGCGCAACTTACGATCGCCATACAAAAACGGGATCATCACGGAATCGCGTGTGATGCCAGCTTCGGGACCTGTCAGTTGGCGCTCTTCGCCAATCAGTTTGTTAATCAGCGTGGATTTACCCACGTTCGGACGCCCGACAATCGCAATGTTCAACGGGCGCTCAGGCAAATCATCAGGCGCAATTTCACCAAAAGGTTCGGCGTCGCCAAATTCATCGTCTTCATTGCGCTCAAAGGCTTCCGGCGGCGCATAACCGGCAATGGCGTGATAGATGCTTTCCAAGCCTTGGCCATGCTCGGCGGAAATATCAATCGGGTCGCCCAAGCCCAAACGGAAGGCTTCATAAACACCGAGAATGTCATTTTTAGATTCGCACTTGTTCGCCACCAAAATGACAGGTGTCTTTTGTCGGCGCAGCAAATCCGCGAAATGTTCATCGGTCGGCACGATGCCAGCCTTGGCGTCGATCAACAGCAGCGCCACATCTGCATCGGCCACTGACTTCAATGTCAGGCGGCGCATGCGACCTTCTAATGAATCGTCGTTGGCATCTTCCAAGCCCGCCGTATCAAATACACGGAAGTTCAAATCACCTAGCGAAGCATAACCTTCTTTACGGTCGCGCGTCACACCAGGGCGGTCATGCACAATGGCCGTGCGCCGTCCGATCAGACGGTTGAACAACGTGGATTTGCCCACGTTGGGGCGCCCGACAATAGCAACGGTAAAGGTCGGCTCTGTCTCAGCCGCTTGTAGTCTCGGTTTGCGGCTCATGGTGGCCTTCAGGTTTTAGCGGTAAGCGGCGAGATCGCCGTCATCTTCCAGCAGGTACATAGTGCTGTTCGCCAGCACCGGCGGTAACGTTGTGGGGGCGTTCAAATCCAAACGGCTTAAGACCGACCCCGTATAAGGCGACAACGATAGGGCTTGTTCGTTCGAGCCCACCACAATCAAGCGGTCGGACGCAACAACAGGACCAGCCCAAACGATGCGGCCTTCTTTATCTTCTTCGTCTTCAAAGCGCGGTAATTGTGTCACCCACAGAATGCGGCCTGATCGAACGTCGATACAGACCACTTCGGCATCAATACTAATGACATACAAAAAGTCACCCGCAATCCAGGGGCTGTAAACGCCCGACACCGGCGCATCCCACACGCGCTGACCGGTACGCAAGTCAATCGCGACAATGACGCCCGAGTGACCCACGACGTACACGCGGCCACGATCAATTACAGGGCGCGCAGCCACCGCAGGCAAGCTGGCGGCAGCTTCGGTGCGGCGCACAGCCACAACGGTTTCGTTCCACAACACCGCGCCGTTATCGACACGAAGAGCAACCACTTCACCGTTGGTGAACGGCGCGATGACCACACCACCGTCGACCGCAGGCGCAGCCGCGCCCATCAGAATGGTCGGCGTCGAAGCCGCAGAGTAGGTCCACAACTGGCGACCTGTTGAAGCCGCCAAAGCAATCACTTGGTTTTCAACGGTCACGACAAACACGCGCCCGCCATTGACCGTGGGGGCCGAGCGGATCGGCGCTTCAACGGTTGCGCGCCACACTTCTTTTCCATTCTCCGAATCGAGCGCCACAACATTTGCAAAGCCAGTCGTCGCAAAGATGCGGTTATTTTCGAACGCCAATCCGCCGCCCAAGAACGACCCCTCATCGTCGTCTTCGGGCACAACATTCGTTTTCCATAGGCGATCACCGGTGCGCGCATCCAATGCACGCACGCGCGCTTCGGCATCCATCGTAAACACGCGGCCATTCGCGACAATCGGCTCAGCCAGCATGCGATTGCGCTTGCCCGAACCTGTGCCAACATTTTCGCGCCATTGACGTTCAGGCGCATCGCCTAACACCATGTGGTGCATGGCATGGTGCGATAAACCACCAGCCTGGGGCCAATTGGCCGCATCGTCTGGTTTGGGCAAACGAATTGTGGTGTCGATGGCACCGAGGTCGGGGCGCAGTTCGCGCTCAAGCGCCAAGACCGAGATACGTGTTCCCGGCAGAATTTCCTTATCGCTTTCGCCCGAAAAGATGTTGTTGTCGCAGCCTGACAAAACCAGGGGCAACATTAATGCTGCAACACCAGCAAGAACAAAGCGCGTCGTCATCCGCGTCATCGATTTAAACTCGTTTACGGCTTTTTGGGAGCAGCTTCAGTTTTTGGTGCAGGTTGCGACGGCGCACTTGTCGCAGACGCAGCGGTGACCGGTGCTAACCGATACATCGCAGCTAATTCCTCGGCGCGCTGACGCACACCTTGCGGTGCTTTGGGATCAGCCGACAGTTCTTCGGCAATCTTCAATCCACGCGCGACGTCACCTTGTTTGCCCGCCAATAAGGCCGTCAGTTCAAGCGCGCTATGGCGCAACGGGTTCGCAGGATCAAGCAGCGGCTTTAAGTTCGCTTCCAGCTGCAATGCATTTTCTGTGTCAATCGCATGCAGCGTGTAGAACACCGCAGCCAAGTCACGGAACAAGGCATCGGCACTGGCATCATTTTCAAGCGCCTTGTAAGTCGCCAGTGCGCCCGCGCTGTCGCCCTTCTCAATCGCCAAAGCTGCTTTTTGAAGTTGCGATAACGCCGCCAATCCGCCCGAATGCTTGTCAGCAACAGCGGCATAAGCCGTCATTGCCTCATCAAACTTTCCATCGCGCACCAGATTGCTCGCGACTTCGTATTGGCGCGTCAGCTCGGCTTGTTTTGCATCTTGGTTTTGCTTCCACAATTGCCAGCCGATGACGCTGACAATGCCGACCACAATCACGGCGATAATCAGGTTGCCGTACTGCTTCCAAATTTTGGCAATCTCTTCGTCGCGCAAATCCTCTTCGATCTCACTCATGAGACCGTCGAGCAGCGCTTCCTCTTCGGATTTCTCGGTCTTTTTGGATTTGGCTTTGGTGGGCGCCGGGACTTTCGAGGCGTCCTTGGATGCAGTCACGTCAAAATTCCTTATTAAACTCTGGCCCTATCGAAATCCGGCCTTGTCGAAATCCGGGATGCGTAAAGGTCAGAAAGATCAGCTCAATCCTGAAAAGCCGTAAAGCCTTTAAGGACGCGACCCGTCTTAACCTCTCACAGCGCCACCCCGGCGCGAGAGATAAAATCGGTGGCGAACATAATGACTTAAAGGGACCGGCGCAATTGCAAGGGCGCCCCTTCTGGCCCTTGTCTAATAGACTGATCTTTCAAGGCTTTTAAGGTGGAATTGCGGCAGCGCCGGAACAGGCTGGATTCAACGTTTATTAACAGGTGGGGACTAAACCACGAATGTGTCGAAATCTGCCCCTGGACTGACAGTAAGGGCGCCGACAATAAGGACTGCCATGACCGTCTCATTTCGCACCTTTACAGCTGTGGCTAGCCTAGCCCTGGGTTTAGCAGCCTGCGGCGGCAAGCCCGACCCGATCATGGCTCAGGCGTTCGGCTATCAATGTACCGGGGAAGATACAGGCAACCCACTCTGCTCGATCCGGGCTCCGGGCGAAGGTGGGGCGCAGGTGAGCCGATTCTGCTACGGCACCATTGGCGATGCTAATTGCTTCGACCGCCCCGACCCAGACCGCAAAAACCAGGCGCTGGGCTCCTCTGGCTACTAGGCTCTGACGTTAAAGGGCCTTAAGCAGGCCTTGATCAGGCCGCTTAATGCTCGCAAAATAGCCTCATGTGCCGTGTCGTCTCATTTCAGGCCTAAGTGGCTATGGCTGCCGTTGTTCCCATTGCGGATTACCGGCTTAAAGCGCCTTACCTCTCGTTCAGCCGCCAAGAACTCCAATCGTTGCTCAATCTCTATACCAGCCGCGTGATGCAGGGCGACTGGCGCGACTATGCCGTGAACATGGGGCCCACCATGGCCTCCTTCTTCATTTTCCAGCACACCCACGAGAACCCGTTGTTTGTGATCTCGAAGCTGCAAACCAAGGGCAAGCATCGGGTGGCTGCGGCTCGGCAGGGCGAATTCGTACTATTCAGTCGCGAGAAGAAGCTGAAACAAGCCCACACCCTAGATGATGTGCTGAACGCCTTAACCCGCACGCTAAAGATTGTGCGGGATTAGGTTGTAGTTGGCGCTGGTTTCGAGCTTAACCGATTTTGCTGCATTGCGGTATGGTTACGAATCGGTGAAAACCACGTTAAAATTCTATTATTGATCAATATCATAGAAGCTATTGTCATGCGCATGGCGGCGCTCTGCCATGCATTCTTTTCGCAACGCAAAATCCTCAAACGCAATTATATTCCGCGCAACTCGAGGGCATACAGCCACCGGGGCAAAAACAATAAAAAAGGACTTTTGTTATGAAAACTCACTTTGGCGTTTTGGATAACCTCTTCTCGGCAGCCACTTTGTTGATCGTCGCAATCTCGACCGTTAACGCTGTTGCCCACCTGATCTAATTGGCCGCCCGCCTTCATGGGCAGGCGCCAGCCGGTCAGCCGATACGAATAATGCAGCTTTTAAGGGCCGTGGTTGAGGCGCGCTCTTAAAACTGGCGGTTTTCCCGCATTTCCCCAAGAGTGATCCGTCAGCAACGCGGGTACTGCTTGGGGAGCGGGATGGACCTCTCCTTCCCCGCATTTCACGCAATCCCCCCTGCATACGGCCTGCATTTGCAGGGACGGGTGCCGTCTTACTTCAGTTTCGCCTGCTCATAGACCTCGGGTTTAAACCCGACCAGCAGGGTCTTCCCCGATTCGACCACCGGCCGCTTGATCATCGACGGATTAGCCATCATCAACGTGATCGCCTTCGCCTCGTCGATATTGGCCTTATCGGCATCGGACAGCTTCTTAAACGTCGTCCCGGCCCGGTTCAGTAGCACCTCCCATCCCACTTGCTTTGACCACTTTTCCAAGTGCGCCCGATCAATGCCTTGGGTTTTGTAATCATGGAATGTGTAAGCCACGCCTGCTTTTTCGAGCCAGGTGCGGGCCTTCTTCATGGCATCGCAGCTCTTGATGCCAAAAACCGTGGTCATGATTGTGGGCTCGCAAAATAGAGATTCGTCGGCGCTTCCCCAACGCGTTTCAATCGATACGCTTGTGTAAGAGCCATTTCAAAATCGACCGTGAAGGGAAGCGTATCGAACACAGGCGTACGACCACGAAGCTCAGCAACTTTAAGCTTCAGTGCCTGGGCCATATCAGGCGCACGCGCCAAACGAACAGCCAGAGCTTCGTATTCACCCAACGACGGTGCGATTAATTCAGGCAGCAGAGCCGCATTCAATAAACTTGCCCCCATTCTGCCAGCATACGTGCGGCCTGGGCATGTCAACACCGGAACGCCTGCCACTAAGGCATCAAGCGTTGATCCACTGCCGTTAAACGGCAATGTATCCAGCACCAAGTCGGCAACGGCCAACCGCGACATATGCGCATCATAGTCTGTCGGATGTGCAAAAATTAAACGTCGCGCAGAAACACCGTGACGTTCCGCATAGGCTTTCAAATTGGCGATTTGCACATCGCTGTCGGCCAATAGCCACAACAGGCTATGCGGTGCCTGCTTCAAAATACTGAGCCACACATCAAAAAGATCGGGGTTGTATTTCGCAGGCTCACAGAACGCTGCGAATATAAAAGCTGCCGGATCAAGCCCCAGCGCTTCACGGGACGCAGCCGTAGGCACCGGGCGCCTACGGTCCATCACATAGAACGTATTCGCCATAAAAATGATTTTCTCGGCGTAAGATGGAAGCGCGGCATCCGTAACAACCGTATTGTCGGCGACAATGTAATCGAGCACGCCTTGCCCCAAAGACCCCGGGTAACCAAACAAGCCCATTTGAATGGGTGCGGCACGACGCACAAAAATACCGGGCCGGCCTTGCGCACTGTATCCAGCCAGATCAATGGCAATATCCACATGAAGTTCGCGCGATTTTGCCGCAGCCTCAGCATCAGTAAGCGATTTTATGTCGATGAATTGATCAAATGCTGCGGCGAAGCGTTCTCGCAATGGATCGTGGTCATCACTTCCATAGGAAAATCCAATGAACTCAAAATGGGCGCGCGAGCCGCCTTCAATCAAGCGGATCAGCGCCAACCCAATGCTGTTGGTCCCGAAATCTGGTGAGAAATAGCCGATCCGAATTTTTTCTCGGCGCTTTTCACGCAGCGGAAGTGGCTGCGGAGTCAGAGGAAATATTTCGCGCACATAAGTATCTGCGCAAAGGCGATGCTGCTCGACTGTTGCTGGCAAATACATCAATGCCTGCGGTGATATTACGGGTCGTCCTTCATCAAGCGCTGAGAATACGCCATCAACTGCATCATCGTAATCAGCCCAGTCGCAGACTTGCAGCTTACTGAAGAGCACGCTGCCAGCGTAGAAGGGCGCGTCTGGCATCAAGGCAAATGCCTTATTTAAACTCTCAAGTGATTCTGGCCACAAGCGCAGGTCTTGTTGAGTGATACCCAAACCATAATACGCATCGGCATTTTCTGGATCTGCTGAAATAACCGCCGCATATCCATGCGTAGCTTCCGCAAACCGGCCCAATTGCCGTAGAATTTTACCACGATAGGCATGAATGAATTTGTCGTCTTTTGCATTCAACATGGCCCGATTGATGCTGTCCAACGCCTCACGCGACTTATCGAGACTTGCCAAAAAAACGCCGCGACTAAACCAGGCATCAGAATCTGTCGGCGCAACCTCAACAGCCCGATCCAATGCAGCCATCGCTTCTTCAAACCGCTCCAAGCCTGCCAGAGCTGAAGCAAGATCCACATGGTAACGGGGATTTGTTGGATTGATCGCAATCGCCTGGTTGATGCGATCAGCACTGGCGCCGTAATTACGGCGTTGCTGTGCCGTCAATCCCAGCAAGTGGTACGCATCGGCATTCGTCGCATCAGCCGCGAGAATCTCACGGTATAAAACATCAGCCATATCCCACTGCTGTGCCCGATGCAGAGCCAGAGCTTCTTCAAGTTTACGGTTCAAGGCAGCCGATTGAGTCACTAAAAACAGTCCTTCGTATATCTGATGACGCGCTCTTATTTGGTTTTGAGATCGGATTTTGCCAGCCCGAACCCGCCAACCGGAATTGTCGTCACGCCATCACTCATGCCCGCAATCATCGGGCGGCCTTTACTAATGGCCTCCTTCACGGCAGGCAATGACAACGATGCATCGTGGCTGGCTTTGCTGTCCCATACCTCCGTGATCCATAGGGCATTGGGATCATTGGTATCTTTGGCAACCACATAGCTCAGGCACCCCGGCATTTCGTTCACACCCCTCAGCAGCAGTTCAATAAAAGCATCGCGCTGGCCGGGAACTGTGGTCATCTTCCCAATCAGCCCGTAAAGCTCGGCCGCAGCCAGTGGCGCAGCATTTGCTAGCATCAGAGCCGTGGCCAGCAAAACCTTTGAAATCGCACGCATTCTTATGCCCCCAGAGTTAAAGCACAGATCATGGCATCTTAGCGGCGGAACAATAGCACGCCAGTCTTCGTTGAATTTATGACCCGAAGGCCACAACAAGAGAGCAAACCCAAGAGCGAAGCAATGATTGAGATTCTTCCCGCCCCTGAGCACATCTTAGCGGCCAAGGTCTCTGGCACACTGGACGGTACGGACTACGATCGAATTATAAATGAAGTTGAATCGCGGTTGAATTTACATGACCGCATTGGCGCTTTTGTCGACATGCTTGAATTGCAAGACGTGACGTTTAGTGCTGGCATGAAAGAAGCCGGATATTCGTTGCGCAAGCTTGGCGATAGCGATCATTTTCCACGCCTTGCCATTCTGACGGAAAAGAAATGGATTTCAGCTGCCGCAAAAATGGCCGCCCCCCTTATCCCATTTGCTGAAGTGCGAACCTTCAAAGGCGCTGAACGTGATGATGCCCTAACCTGGGTCTCAGAAGTGAAAGCGTGATGGTGAAAGCATGACACACATCGCAACCGGAGCACCCTTGCGCGCTGATCGACCCGCGCCATTGGTCTCGAACCCGGACCAGGATGAAATTCAATGCATTATCGCGGGTCAACTGCGCGCCGTCTGCGCCAAGGATATCGACGGCATTATGGCAGGCTATGCTGATGATGCAGTGATCTTTGACGTCAAGCCGCCCTTCTGCACGAAGGGCAAAGAGGCGTGGCGTGAAATGTGGAACACGGTACTGCCGTACTTGCCCGAATGCCTGAATGCGCAAACGCGTGATTTAAAAATTATGATCGAGGGTGACTTGGCCGTTGCGCACTGGATGTTCCGTTTCCGCGCACAGGAGAACGGCCAAGCTGCGCCGCAAACCTGGATGCGCGTCAGCAGCGTATACCGCAAACACAATAACGGATGGTGCATTGTTCATGAACATTCATCTGTGCCGTTCGACCCCCTGACCGGCAAGGCCATGTTCTCGCTGGAAAGCTGATTAAGTTGCAGGCTTCATCATCGCATTGAAGAATCGGATCATCAGCGTTGAGGCTAGCAATACACCCTCGCGGTCAAAATCGAAGCCGTGGCCCAACAGCGGAAAAACGTGAAGTTCTGTCGGCACGCGGTGTTCGCGTAATGCCTTGTACAAATCATGTGACTGCGATGATGGCACGCGGGCATCGGCATCGCCTGTCAGCAACATCACCGGCGGCGCACCTTTGCGCACATTGAACAGCGGGCTTGCCGCGTTCATGGCTGCATCATCAGCCGCTCCACCAAACAGGGCCGGAATGGTGTCTTCCTTATTCACGGTCGCGAGCGACACCAAATCCGTCGGCGGATAGAACGCGCAGACGGCGGCCACATGCGGCTCTGTTTCAGAGAAACCCGCCATCAACGCTAAATGTCCGCCCGATGAGTTTCCCGAAATACCGATGCGTTTGGGATCAACTTTATATTCAGTTGCGTTATGATGTAGCCAAGTCAGAGCTGCGGTCACATCATCTAACTGCGCTGGCCAAATCGCTTCACTGCTCCAACGGTAATCCGCTGCCACGCAAACAAAGCCTGCTTTGGCAAGTTTAATGCCGTAGCCTTTTTGCTGGCTTTTATCATTCGTGCTCCAACCGCCACCGAACACCAGAACAACGGCAGGTCGCAACGCATCGTCCTCTACTTGAGGGACATACAAATCCACTTTCAGCGGTCGTGTCGCCGTGACGCCAATTTGAACGTCGTTGATAATTGTAATGTCCATGCGGGAAGAACCTTTGTTGCAGCAGCACTTATTGTGACGAAACAGCTTAAGGGCGCAACCTTTTCCCAAAACAATACTTAGGTATTACCCTAAGTATTGGAATCATCCTATGGTCTGGTCACATTCAAAGACTCGGAGTTGGAAATTATGGCCGCCGCCGCAGCCCTTACTGCCGAACCGATTGATGAGGTGTTCCGCGCATTAGCAGATGGGACACGCCGCAGTGTTGTGGCCCGCCTGACCAAGGCACCCACATCTGTCAGTGATTTGGCCGCGCCCTATGACATGGCTCTGCCATCCTTCATGGAGCATCTGAAAATCTTAGAGGCCAGCGGTCTTGTGACCTCGAAAAAAGTGGGCCGCGTGCGGATTTATCAATTGGCCCCAAAACGCCTGAAGCTCGCGGAGGACTGGCTTTCACAACAACGCGAAATTTGGGAAAGCCGCCTCGACCGCTTGGACGCTTATCTGCTCTCGCTCAAAAATAAATAGCTGAACAAAGGAACTGTACCTATGGCTTTTAAATCTGTTTTGAACGTGAACCCGAAACTAGACTTGGTGCTTGAGCGCATCATTGATGTGCCGGTGGAACTGGTCTGGAAAGTCTGGACCACACCTGAGCACTTAAAGCACTGGTTTGTGCCGAAGCCCTGGACGATTACAAATTGTGAGATTGATCTGCGCCCCGGCGGCGTTATGGCCACAACCATGCGCTCGCCAGAAGGCCAAGAGTTTCCGAATGCAGGTTGCTATTTAGAAATCGTGCCGAATAAGCGCTTGGTGTTTACCGACGCCATGGAAGCCGGTTTCCGCCCATCGCAGAATCCGTTCTTCACGGCTGTGTTAGAGTTGGAACAAGAAGGCAGCGGTACGCGCTATACCGCCACAGCTATTCATCGTGACCCCGAAGGCCGCAAGAAGCACGAAGAGATGGGCTTCTTTGAAGGTTGGAGCACCGTAGTGACACAAATGGTGGAATACATCAAAGCTGGGCATGTAAAATAAGGGGCAGAACGCAACCATGACTTCTTTCAAGATCAATCCGAAAACAGATTTGGTGCTGGAACGCACCATTGATGTGCCGGTGAAAAGTGTATGGACCGCGTGGACGCAGCCAGAGCACTTAAAGCCGTGGTTCTGCCCGAAGCCGTGGGTGATCACACACTGCGCGATTGATCTTCGCCCGGGCGGTGCGTTCACGTTCGATATGGAAGGGCCAGACGGCGACAAGCAATCGTTCACCGCATGCTACTTGGATGTGGTGCCTGAAAAGCGCTTGGTGTGGACGTTAGCATTAGAGCCCGGCTTCCGCCCCGCCAGCAAAGAACCTCTGCCCGGTGTGAAAAGCTTTACGGCAATCATTGAATTTGCGCCGCACGGTAAAGGCACCGCTTATAAAGCCATGGCCCTCCACCCGGATGAAACCAGTGCGAAAACACACGATGAAATGGGCTTCACTGAAGGCTGGGGTACGGCCCTGACGCAAATGGTGGAGTATATTCAAACCGGTGGCACTGCGTAGCAGGCGAAAGCGCCAGCGCGAGTGCACACCGTTGCTGAAGCTTGCTATCGCTGAGGTGGGGTCCAATCATCTGGGGAACCAGCGCGCCGGCTGAGACGCAGAATAAGACCGCAGATCGTACCGACGGCAATAGCAACAGTAAGGTCGGCGAAGACCGTGAGGAGCATGGTCAAAAACATTAGCGCAATATCGCCCGGTGCAGCGCGCAACCTTGCTGCCCACCGATGAGGCTCGCTCATAGTCCAAGCTGTGACGACCAACAATCCAGCCAGTGCAGGCATAACTAAATAGCCGGCCAATGGCGCAGCTAGCGCCATCACGGTCATAATCAAGAGCGCGTGCAAAATACCAGCGACGGGCGTTCGACCACCAGCGCGGACATTTGTTGCGGTGCGCGCGATAGCACCGGTTGCTGGAAGACCGCCAAATAAAGGAGACGCTAAATTTGCCGCACCTTGCGCAAGCAGTTCGGCGTTAGAGCGGTGCGCGCCGCCGATCATGCGATCAGCGACAATCGCGGACAGAAGAGATTCGACGCCAGCTAAGAAGGCAATAACAAAAGCCGAAGGCAGCAATTCGACCACACGCGCTATCGATACTGTCGGCAGTGCTGGCATCGATAAACTGCGTGGTAATGCCCCAAACCGCGACTGCACACTGTCAACAGGCCACTGAAAAACAGCCACCAAGACACTCGCAACGATGACGACGACAACCATGCCCGGAAAGCGCGGGAACATCTGGCGTGATATAAAGATCGCCGCCACAGTGCCAATGCCGATTGCTAAGGCTTGCGCATGGAACGTGTCACGGACAGCCCAGAGCGCACCCATCTTTTGAATAAATTCGGCGGGAAGTGCTGTCGCATGAAGCCCCGCGAGATCAGCGATTTGGCTTGTTGCAATAACAATCGCAATACCGATCGTGAAACCTTCAATCACCGCTTCTGGAATCCATGCAATCAGTCGGCCAGCCCGCGCAAGGGCGGCAAGAATAAGAATTCCGCCTGCCATTAACGTGGCCAATTGCAGCCCATCGAAGCCGTGATCTTGTATGATCTGATAAACAATAACGATAAATGCGCCCGTAGGACCGCCGATTTGAACGCGGCTTCCACCCAGCGCTGAGATCAGAAAGCCGGCAACGATAGCTGTGACCAAACCGGCCGCAGGTGTTGCACCTGAGGCAATGGCAATTGCAATACTAAGTGGTAAAGCCACCAAGGCCACAGTCACGCCTGCAACAGCGTCACCCGTGAACTGGTGGAGCGTATAAGTGGGTAACGTGCTGAGAATCTTAGGTTTCACAATAATTTGGATTCACAATGAAAAGCATCTTTCCATTCTGAAACTATGGCACGCCCAATCAAGCTACACAGCATTAAATTGAA
Source organism: Rhodospirillaceae bacterium (assembly GCA_965229355.1). GTDB lineage: Bacteria > Pseudomonadota > Alphaproteobacteria > Rhodospirillales > Rhodospirillaceae. The sequence goes on from OZ245869.1 coordinate 829,267, forward strand.
AGGCGCAGTCTTGAGTTCTTCAACGTTCTAACGCTTGCCATTGGCGGGAAGAAAGCCTCCGGGGGGCGCCTTATGCGGCAAGTCCCACCCGAAATACACTTGGGTATCTACAATCTGGCCATTGCGCACGATATGCACTTCGGCATTGCGAAAGCGTTTTTGTGCCGTAGAGCCTTCATAAACAACCCACGCACGCTCTCCGTCGTTCACACCATTGACCAAGTCCACACCCGTCATCGTTTTACTATTGGGCCAGCAGCGCTCAAAATAAGTTGTGCGATTGAGGGCATTATCAAGCGGACTAGTGAAGTGATAGTCGTCTGCAATCAACGCTTCAATTGCTGCACGATCTTTATCGACATACGCTTGTAAAGCTTGCTTCACAACGGCGACAGGGCTGGTTGGAGGTATCATCGCTGCTCTCCGTTTTGTGACAGGAAACAGTGGAACATTTTAAACGGTGCTGTCTCCAACTTGTTCCCGCACCACATATGCATAAAGAAAGCATTTGATGTTAGGCTTACGCACTTTTTTAAGAGGAAATATTAATGTCGCTCACCAACTTACTTGTACCCACATTTATGCAAATGTTGCGGAGCCTCAATGCGTGGCTTGAAAAAGCGGCATCTCGCCATCCTGATACATTGATGTCGTTGCGACTTACGGACGATATGTACCCACTGTCTGCACAAGTGAGGTTTATCTGCTTTCAGGCGCAGGAGCCCATCTACCGACTTCGCAGCGAAGCCTTACCTGAGGCGATGATTAATTTACGCCAAGGAGGTTACAGTGCTGGCGAACAGCCAGGCACCCTAAAGGATGCGCAAAATCGCATCGCTGACGCGATTTCATTTCTCAACGGCCTCGCGCCAGATACAGTTGATCACGGCGCAACACAATCAATTGCGCTCGACCTACCGAATGGAATTATTTTTGACATGACGGGCGAGCAGTACGTACGCGACTGGGCATTGCCGCAGTTCTATTTCCATCTTGTCACAGCATACGGAATTTTACGCCATCACGGCGTCGATTTAGGCAAACCAGATTATGTCGCGCATATGTTTGCGTATATGCGACGCGGCTGAATTCCGAGCGCAGCCTTAATTGCCGGGATGCAATCCCGGTGCTTCGTGTCCGGTGCGGGCAACATACTCTGTATAGCCGCCGTTGTACTGATGCAGTCCTTCGGGAGTCAGCTCCAATACACGATTGGACAGCTGGCTTAAGAAGTAGCGATCGTGCGACACGAACAGCATGGTTCCCTCAAAGCTTGCCAGCGCGGCCACCAGCATTTCCTTAGTGGCCATATCCAAGTGGTTGGTAGGTTCGTCGAGCACTAAGAAATTCGGCGGATTGTACAGCATCTTGGCCATCACGAGGCGTGCCTTCTCTCCACCTGAAAGAACGCGGCACGGCTTTTCAACATCATCACCGGAAAAACCGAAGCAGCCAGCCAGTGTACGCAATGTGCCCTGCCCCGCTTGTGGGAAAGCTGCATCGAGCGATTCAAATACGGTCTCATCGCCGTCCAGCAAATCCATCGAGTGCTGCGCGAAGTAACCCATCTTCACGCTCGCACCTAATGACACTGTGCCTTTGTCGGGGAGCGTACCGATATCTGGCGCAAGGGCTCCGGCCACCAGCTTCAGCAGCGTCGATTTTCCAGCGCCGTTAACGCCAAGCACGCACCAGCGTTCCTTGCGCTTCAGCATGAAATCCAAGTCTGCGTAAATGATGTGGTTGCCATAGGCCTTGTGGACGTTCTTGAAACTGACCACATCATCGCCCGAGCGCGGTGGCGTGCGGAATTCGAATTGCACAGCTTGGCGGCGCTTGGGAGGTTCGACTTTCTCGATCTTATCAAGCTTCTTCACGCGGCTTTGCACTTGGGCCGCGTGCGACGCACGCGCCTTGAAGCGCTCGATAAACTTGATCTCTTTGGCCAGCATCGCCTGCTGACGTTCGAACTGCGCTTGGCGCTGCTTTTCAGATAGTGCGCGCTGTTGTTCGTAGAAATCAAAATTGCCGGAATAGGTGGTGAGCGCGCCACCATCGATTTCAACAATCTTGCCGACAATACGGTTCATGAATTCGCGGTCGTGCGATGTCATGAGAAGCGCGCCATCATAGCGCTTTAGAAAATCTTCCAGCCAAATCAGGCTTTCCAGATCAAGGTGGTTCGAGGGCTCGTCGAGCAACATGCCGTCAGGCTGCATTAAAAGAATACGCGCTAACGCCACGCGCATTTTCCAGCCGCCCGAAAGCAAGCCGACATCGCCGTCCATGCGTTCTTCGCTGAAGCTTAAACCGGCCAGCACTTCGCGCGCGCGATCTTCAAGACCGTAACCGCCCAACTCTTGAAAGCGCGTTTGCACGTCGCCATAGCGCGTGACCAAGTCTTCCATATTGTCGGCTTGTTCAGGGTCGATCATGGCCGCTTCGAGCGTTGCCATTTCAGTTGCCAATGCGCTTAAGGGGCCCGCGCCATCCATGACAGCAGCGACAGCGCTTTGGCCTGACATCTCACCGACATCTTGGCTGAAGTAGCCGATGGTCATACCCGCATCGATCAGCACCCGCCCATCATCAGGCTGCTCGGTGCCTGCGATCATGCGGAAGATCGTTGACTTACCCGCACCGTTGGGACCAACGAGGCCCACCTTCTCGCCCTTCAGAAGAACCATCGATGAATCGATGAAGAGAAGCTGGTGGCCGTGTTGTTTACTAATATTATCGAGACGGATCATTAGCGGTCGGCAATAACTTCAATTTTCAGATAACTTTGATATTCAGTGGTGCGCCGCCAGCAATGATTGCAAGCAGACGGTCAATATTCGGATGTGCACCCGGTCGGTTGCGCGCATCTGCCGCATGCTCGGCAAACACAAGCAAACCATGCTCGGCCGCTTTTGCGTCCAAGGCACCAAAGGCCTGCTTTAAGTATTGATAGACCGCGAGCGAGCCTTGCTTGCCCGGCTGATTTTCAATACTGGCAACCACAGCGCCCGCTTGATCGACGAGGTCAATGCGCTGCACGCCATCGATGGTAGGCAATTGCTGAAGGTTCTCTTTAAACGAAGCACCTGGTTGAATCATCGCGGCTTACTCCCACTCAATCGTGCCGGGCGGCTTCGAGGTCACGTCATAGGTGACGCGATTGATGCCTTTGACTTCGTTGATAATGCGCGTAGCAACGCGGCCCAAAATATTCATATCGAACGGATAGAAATCAGCCGTCATGCCGTCGGTTGAGGTTACGGCGCGCAATGCCAGGGCATAGTCATAGGAGCGAGAGTCACCCATAACGCCGACAGTTTTGACCGGCAGCAAAACCGCAAATGCCTGCCAGATCACATCGTACAAACCCGCTTTACGAATTTCGTCCAAATAAATCAGGTCAGCTTTACGCAAAATATCGAGTTTCTCTCGCGTGATTTCTTGGCCCGGAATGCGAATGGCGAGGCCCGGACCTGGGAACGGATGACGGCCCACCATTTCTTCCGGCAAACCCAATTCGCGGCCCAAATCGCGCACTTCATCTTTGAAGAGTTCGCGGAGCGGCTCGACCAGTTTCATGTTCATGCGTTCAGGCAGGCCGCCAACGTTGTGGTGCGATTTGATGGTGACACTGGGGCCACCAGCAAACGACACAGACTCAATCACGTCGGGATATAATGTGCCTTGGGCCAGGAAATCAGCACCACCGATTTTCTTGGCTTCTTCCTCGAACACGTCGATGAATGCAGCACCGATGATTTTGCGTTTTTTCTCGGGGTCAATCTGACCTGCAAGCTTGCCCAAGAACAATTCAGACGCATCACGCGCAATAAGCTTTACATTAAAGCGATCACGGAACACGCGCACCACTTGGTCGGTCTCGCCCGCGCGCATCAAGCCATGATCGACCAGCACGCAGGTGAGTTGGTCGCCAATGGCTTCGTGAATGAGCGCGGCGACAACTGATGAATCAACACCACCCGACAAACCGCAGATCACGCGTCCCGTGCCGACTTGCTTGCGAATGGCATCGATGGCCTGTTGGCGGAACGCCGCCATGGTCCAATCGCCTTTGCAGCCGCAAATCTCGCGCACGAATTTTTTATAAAGCTTGGCACCGTTAATGGTGTGCACCACTTCAGGGTGGAACTGCACCGCATAAAATTTGCGCTTCTCATCGGCGATAGCCGCGAACGGCGCGCCTTCCGATGTCCCCACAACACTGAAGCCTTGCGGCAATGACACAACACGGTCACCGTGGCTCATCCACACAGTTTGTTTTTCACCTTTAGGCCAAACGCCATCAAACAAACCGCAATTGCCGCTGACATTAACAACAGCGCGACCAAATTCACGATGATGACCGGCTTCAACCTTGCCGCCCAACTGCGCAACCATAGTTTGTTGGCCATAGCAAATACCGAGGATCGGCAAACCCATGGTGAACACCGCATCGGGCGCTTTCGGTGTATCGGCTTCAATCACCGACGCCGGACCGCCCGAGAGAATAATGCCTTTGGGTCCGAAGTCTTTGATCGAGGCTTCTGTCACTTTATTGAACGGATGAATTTCGCAATAGACACCCGCTTCACGCACACGGCGCGCGATCAATTGCGTAACTTGTGAGCCGAAGTCGATAATCAGAATACGGTCAGACATTAGTCTCTCTTACGAAACACGTTCTAAAACAGCGAGGAAGAATCCATCGCAGCCATTTCGGGCGGGACTTAAGGTGAGATACGGGAACGGCCATTCAGGCATGGGGGTTTTCACGGCCTGCGGCCAAATGGTTTGCCAGGGAATGGCTTTAAATCGGGTGTCTTGCTCTAAAAACGCATCGACGCGATTTTGATTTTCTTCGGGCAGCAGCGAACATGTGGCGTAAATCAATCGTCCGCCTTTCTTCACAGCATTCGCACCCTGTTGGAGGACGCGGGCTTGCACAATTGCCAGGCGTTCGAGATCTTCCGGTGTCAAACGCCACCGGGCATCAGGGTTACGACGCCACGACCCAACACCTGAACAGGGCGCATCAACCAACACACGATCAAATGAGTCGCGCTGGCGTTTTACCCACTTGTCGTTATCGCCTTCCAAGATACGTAAAGTGGCGTTATGCACGCCCGCTTTTCTGAGGCGCTGTTTCGAGCGAATCAAACGACCTGTCGCAACGTCGCACGCAACGATACGGCCTTTGTTGTTCATAGTTGCGGCAATCGCGAGTGTCTTACCGCCAGCACCTGCGCATAAATCCAACACCGCTTGCCCAGGTTTCGCATCGACCATCAGTGCACAAATTTGCGAGGCTTCGTCTTGCACTTCAAATTTGCCGCTGCGGAAATCCTTGTGCGATGCCAAGTTCATACGGCCGCGAACACGCATACCGATGGGGGACAGCAACGTCACTTCTGCCGCGTGACCTTCCTCACCCAACTGAGTAAGCAAGCTTTCACGTTCGGCCTTTAATGTATTCACACGTAAATTCAAGGCAGCTTCAGTATTAAGAGCAGCAATTTCTGTGTCTGCGCGAGTGCCAAAGGCTTCGTCTAACTTCGGCAAAACCCAGAACGGCACTTCCAAGCGCACAGCGCGCGGCATTTCGGTGCGGTTTCTGTATTCCTCAACACGGTGGCCCATGCGGCGCTCGTTCTCAGACAACTTCGGCGCCCCAAAGCGCGCACCTGAGAAGAAGCCAGCGACGCGGTCCAGCGTCATTTCTTCGTTGGCGATCATGTCGGCCATGACCAGCAAACGCCCATTGGGGCCTTCAGTACCCAATAGCCAGCAGAGTTTTGCGTGTGTGCGCTGAATGCGCCAGGCTTGGTCTGAAATCGCGCGACGGTCTTTCGCGCCCACGAATTTACGGCCACGGAAAAACGACAACACCGTGCCATCCGCTGGGCGCGAAGAGCTCAGAATAGCGTCGATCAGTTCAATAGCGTCTTGGACGCGGGCGGACGGTGTCATACTGCGGGTTACTTTTTCATTTTAGGCATGATCTTTTCGGAAAACCGGCTTCCACTTTTCCGGATCATGCCCTGTCGTTCCCGCAGATGTTGCGGAAAAAGTTTAAGTGTTGTTGACGCGATAGTTTGGCGGCTCACGGGTCACCATTACATCGTGCACATGGCTTTCACGCATGCCCGCAGATGTCACACGGCGGAACTTCGAGTTCTTTTGCATTTCAGGAATGGTGGCATTACCGGTGTAGCCCATGGAGGCCTTCAAGCCGCCGACGAGTTGATGCACCACACCGCCAACAGGGCCCTTATAAGGCACGCGGCCTTCAACGCCCTCGGGCACCAGCTTCATGTTATCGCGCACTTCTTCTTGGAAGTAGCGATCAGCCGAGCCGCGCGCCATAGCGCCCAACGAGCCCATGCCGCGATAATCTTTATAGGTACGGCCCTGGTACAGCACCACTTCGCCTGGGCTTTCATCAGTGCCTGCAAGCAGCGAGCCGACCATGACTGTGCTTGCGCCTGCGGCGATGGCTTTCGCCAAATCGCCTGAGCTTTTGATACCGCCATCGGCAATGACTGGCACGCCGCTTTTGCGTGCTTCTTCGGCGACCTCCATGATGGCGGTCAGTTGCGGCACGCCCACGCCTGCGACAATGCGCGTAGTGCAGATCGAGCCTGGACCAATGCCAACCTTCACTGCATCAGCACCGGCTTCAATTAACGCTCGAGCCGCTTCAGGGGTCGCGATATTGCCAGCAACAACTTGCGTATAATTCGACAAACGTTTGATCGCCTTTACGGTATCCACAACGCCAGCAGAATGACCGTGTGCCGTATCAACAACCACAACATCCACACCCGCTTCTAACAAAGCTTCCGCGCGCGTCACGCCATCGCCACCGACACCCGTCGCAGCCGCGACAAGGAGTCGGCCTTGGTCATCTTTCGCCGCCAGGGGGTGAGCACGGGCTTTGTCGATGTCTTTCACTGTCACCAAGCCGACGCAGCGATAGTCTTTATCGACCACCAATAATTTCTCGATGCGATGTTGATGCAGCAGTTTGATCGCTTCATTGCGCTCGACGTTTTCAGACGCGGTGATCAGCTTGTCTTTGGTCATCAGGTCACTGACTTTTTGCGTCATGTCAGTCGCAAAACGGACATCACGATTGGTCAGGATACCCACCAGCTTGCCCGAACCGCGCTCCACCACCGGAATACCGGAAATGCGGTTTTGTTCGCGAAGACGGAATGCATCGGCCAAAGTTTGGTCCGGGTGAATCGTGACCGGGTTAACCACCATGCCCGATTCAAACTTCTTCACGCGGCGCACTTCCTGCGCCTGCAATTCGATGCTTAAGTTTTTATGCAGGACGCCAATGCCGCCCAGTTGCGCCATCGCGATGGCCAAAGCCGATTCCGTGACGGTGTCCATCGCCGCTGAGATCAGCGGAATGTTCAAAGACACGGTTTTGGTGAACTGGGTCGCAGTATTGGCTTGGGCAGGGAGGACCGAGGAGGCCGCGGGCACAAGAAGGACGTCATCAAACGTCAGGGCTTCAGCGATCACCATTGGCACCTCTTTCTAACCAGTCGCATCCTCCAATGGGAAAATGCGCCCTAAATCCAGGGTGCGCGGGCTTATGACATGGTTTTTTGGGCGGAGCAACCCAGCAGATCAGCAGGGCCAATATGCAGGTTTGCTAGCCCTTAAAACCTGTCGCCAGGAGGTAAATTTCCGACGAATCCTTACGGCTGGCAGCAGGTTTAGCGTGCTTGGCAACGACACATTTAGTTTTAATTTGCTTCAAAAGGTCGCCCTCGGTGCCGCCTTGAAACACCTTACAAAGGAAGATGCCGCCTGGTGCCAGAACCTCCTCGGCAAAGGCCCAGGCCAATTCGGCCAAAGCCATGATTCGCAAGTGATCGGTACCCGCATGGCCCGTCGCAGGTGCCGCCATATCGCTTAAAACGACATCAGCTTTCGAGCCGCCCAGCGCGTTTTTCAGTACTTCGGGTGCCTTATCGAACGTAAAATCCATCGTCAGGCAGGTCGCACCCGGCACCGCATCCCACGGGTTGATGTCGATCCCGACAACAAGGCCTTTTGTTTTCTCGGGCTTTACACGCTGTACGGCGACCTGGGTCCAGCCACCCGGCGCCGCCCCCAAATCCACAACCTTTTGACCCGGCTTCAGAAAATGAAACTTGTCATCAAGTTCAATCAACTTGAATGCAGCCCGGCTGCGATACCCTTCAGCCTTGGCGCGATGCACATACGGATCATTCAATTGGCGTTGCAGCCAACGCTGAGAAGAAATGGTGCGGCCACGCCCCGTTTTCACCTGCACCTTTGCGCCGCGCATATCCATGCTGCGTCCGCTAGAGCCCCGTTTCTTTTCGCCGCCACCTGATTTGGAAGTTTTCATCGTCGCCAACTCACGAAGTATTGGCGAGAGTTATAGCGCGCACGTCGCCGATTGCACGCGCGACCTTGCAGGGTGGATCATTTCCATCAACAGCCCTTCGCGCAAACCCCGGTCGGCCACCCGCAACGTCCCCACTGGCCACATGTCGCAAATGGCTTCTAAAATAGCGCAACCCGCCAGCACCAAATCGGCCCGCTGCCAGCCAATACAAGGTTCAGCAGCGCGTTGATGAAGCGACATTTTGCACAGCGCGCGGCTTTTATTCATCAGCGTATCGAAATCAAGCGTAATGCCATCGACTGCTGTGCGATCATATCGCTGCAAGCCCAACGACAAGCCGCCAAGGGTTGTCACGGTGCCTGATGTACCAATCATTTGAATATGACCTTGATTGATCATCGCGCGCAGATCGTGCTTATCCTCAAAGGGCTCCAGCAGCTTCGCCGCATGGCTGGCCACTTCTTTGTATGTTCGCTCACACAAATCGCCACCACCGCAATCTTCAGCGACCGTGACCACGCCCATGGGCAGCGAGATACAATCAATCACTGACAGCGACCCATCAGCCTGCACTTTCACGTATAACACTTCGGTGGAGCCGCCGCCGATATCAAACAACAAAGCTTGCGGAACGGTATGATTCAACAAAGCAGCGCAACCTTTTAAGGCCAGCGTTGCTTCTTCTTCAGCAGAAATAATTTCGAGGTCAAGGCCCGCTTCACGCTGAACGCGATCCAAGAACTCATCGCAGTTCTCAGCCCGACGACAGGCTTCAGTGGCCACATGACGCGAGAACGCCACATGACGTTTGAGCATTTTATCAGAACAACGTTTCAACGCTTCGATGGTGCGATCCATCGCCTCGTTCGACAAACGGCCAGACCGGCTTAAGCCTTCACCCAAGCGCGTCACACGTGAAAATGAATCGAGCACATAAAAATCGCCGCCCGAAGGTTTGGCGATCAGCATACGGCAGTTATTGGTCCCAAGATCGAGCGCCGCAAAAAGAGGCTGCGCGCTTTTCAATGGCGCTTCGCCTTCGCACACGTCTGTATTTACCGGCGCATTCTCGCCGGACCAGCGACCATGATTCATGGTCGACCTTCCCTGACTTCACACCGCGCAAAGCAGCTCGTGGTTTCCGGCGCCGCGGTGATTAAAAGAATTTTCCCGCACTCATGCTACCGGTTCCCCTGGCCAGGGTGAAGCGTTTCAGCGAATTTTCTGGCGATTTCAGGGGGTTGGCAGGCGTTTGGGGGCCCAGCACACATATATATAGTAGGTATATAGTAGGTATGCAGAACCCTGTGCGGTTTTAGCAAGGAAACTAGGCTGCCGGTTTACCTTGGGATAGCGCGCCAGGAGCTGCGGCCGACTGTTTTGGGCCTTCTTTCACGAAGCGGAAAGCCTGCCCCACGATGAACAGCAGCAGCACAGCAATCACGATGTACATTGCACGGAACCCAAACTCTTGGGTGAGCGCGCCCGCGAGTAACGTGCCAACAATGCGGCCACTCAGTTGCGTTGAGGTCGTTACGCCCTGGATCACGCCTGCGTAGCCTTCGGGCGCATGGCGTGAAATGACCGAGGCCAAAACCGTCCCCCACAAAGGTGCTGAAAACGAGACGATCCACAACAAACCAAACGCATATTGTGATCCCGACAAGAAGATAAACACCGTGATGCAAATAAGGTCGATGGATGACGCAATTAGCACTGTCTTCTCGTCACCAAAACGTTTGGTGAAAAAGCCGATCAAGGCAAAGCTTGTCACCAAAAACCCTAAGCTGAGCAACGAATAGAAATAACTGGTTTGGCTGGCCGACCAGCCCACCGACATGCCCCAGAACGGATACAGCAACTGCTCAGAATTAAATTTAAAGCCTGATGCAAAAATCATCGCCGTGAGAATGAACAACGACGGCGTTTTGAAGATGGTCTTGAAATCGGCTTTAGGCTTCGGTTTACCTGGCGCACCCGCAGTGGCTGGATCTTTCTTTGCATCTTTCATGAAGATGAGAACAACCAAGCCCGCCAGCAACGACAATCCGCCTGCGACCATGCATGGCAGGAAGTGATCAAAGTCTGCTTCCGCGCCGGACATGAAGAAGCCGCCCAACGATGGACCAATGGCAAGGCCAGCCCCCATTGAACCAAACACGTAGCCCATGCCTTTGGCACGGTCTTTCGGGGCTGTGTTATCGGCGATATAAGCCAACGCAATCGAGTTAGAGCCATGGAACACGCCTTGCAGCGCACGCGTTGCAAACAACGCCCACAACGAATTGGCAAATGCAAAGGCCATGAAGGCAACTGCTGTACCAACTAAGGTACACGTCATCGCCGCGCGACGACCAAGTTTGTCGGAGACACGGCCCCACAACGGATTACCGATGATGCCCACCAACGGCATCAACGAAAATAAGATCGATACTTCAAAAGGTGTAGCACCGTAATGCTTACCCAAGTAGGGCAGCATCGGCAGCACAAGACTGACCGGAATGGCGTTAATCAGAACCGCAGCGAGAACGACCGGCATCCGCTTCCCCTTTTTGACGAATAGTCAGACCTGCGCGGTGAACTGACAACGATACTCAACGCGGGCCTCTTCGGCGCACCCTAGCCGCTCGCCTGAAGGCCCAAAAGGCTAGTGCCAACTTGCCGCCAAAGGCTGGTCAGGATCAGGCCATAAGCCGCAAGTTGGCATACGAAACAGCAAAACATGCAGCAAAAGCGTATTTATAGGGAAAACGCGCTGTAATGCGGTCGGGAACGGAGGCGACACTTCTACGAGATCGTACAATTTCACACTTTATATATATGTAGTATGTATAGCGCGCTGGCACTCACCTGGGGTTTGCGACTCAGCCCTGATGGTGGGGGATCGTCTAACGGTAGGACCCCAGACTCTGACTCTGGTTGTCTAGGTTCGAATCCTAGTCCCCCAGCCAACCTTTCTTGTGTAAAGCGCCACTCGCGTTCTCTGCGACGAAAAGCCGCGCTTTGCGGGCCATTCGCGGGTTTTACAGCTTCTAGATATTCTCCGGTCCCGCACACCCGCCATTTCCCTCAAACATCAGGCGGTTTTGCTCTGGAGGCCGTTTCGGCACTCGCGGACTTAAGCCAATCCGCAAGACTGGGGTCGGAGTTTTGAGAGATACTCAGTGAATGACGCACAGCAATAAGCTGCGCATGTGGCTATGCAACGTTAGTTTGCAGGATTGGCTAGGATCTAAACCCAAGCTAATTGGGTTGTGTCGACCAAGTTACAGGCAGAGTTCGAAGCATGTCTTCAACTTTAAGATGCTCGGGTTGGCGGCCATCGAGAATGGCCTCCGCAATGTCAGGAGCAAGATGGACTAAAGGAAATCGAGGCTCTGAATTACGGCAAAAGCGCCCTCAGTATCCATAATTCTTCGTTATGCGACGAGACATAATACTTGTACCGCAGTGCCCATAGCATTGCGACGGAACTATCAGGATAGCGCGCCGCCTCTGAAGCCGCGGCGCTTTATTTATCGAATGCGCTGAGATCGACCTTGAGCAGCTCGGGGTGCTGGCTGGTTGCGCGCGTATAGAATTCTATCGGCAGCTGGTGCACTCCATCCAGCTTACGACCACTCCACAGACCAAACATATGGCCTTTCACGTCGCCCATTTCTAACCACTTCGGAAACGGGAACACGAACCCTCCCGCTGTCTCCATCGGAAGGCGCAAAAGTCGTCGATTCTTGAAATCCTTTAAGCGCGACCAAGAATGCGATGCTTCGATGAAGGGGGTCACCCAATTATCCGGTGGAACGCGAATCTGCTCAGCCTTCACTACATCACCTTCGACGCGGAAAAAATTATACGATGGCGTAAATGACGCGCCCTTGCGATCAAGTGGCCGCTTTCCTTCAGGCGAATAGAACATTCCGGGGTCGGATGTCAGCACCGTTGGCGGAAAAGCTACTTCTTTTTCTGTGATCGGATTCTTAATCGTATCAATAAACGTACCGGTCGTCAGATCCCGGGGGTACGACAGATTGTGCCCATGGACGCGGTAAAGGTGGGGCCCAATCAATCGGTGATGCGAAAACTCAATCCCCTCCTGACGTGCAAGAGGCACGACAGCGCGGTTCTCAGCGACGATAAAAACATTCCAGCAGTACCATAGCAGAACGTCGGCCTCGGGCTTGAGATCACGGAATAGCCGAAACTCTGCTTCTAACTTCTCAACAGGATCTAGAAACACCATAGGCTGTGAGATCAATCGGTCTGCATCGCTTGCTGCATGGGCCATGGACGAACCAGCACCAAACATGGCACCCGCTGCCATGAGGATAGTCTGCCTTCGCTCATGATTGATCAGCGAATCTTCATATGAGCCAAACCCACGCTTCAGTATATCAAGCATCACGCATGTCCCAACTCAACAGAGTTACCGTTTGTTAAGGGTCTTTCCTTGGAGCTGGCTTCTGCTCGCGGGCATACAATTCCAGTGAAGATAACGACGGTTCTTCCCATGTCTTTGGCGCATCGAGAAATTTAGGATAGTGCTTTGCAATATGCGCGACGATACGCTGGTCCGGCATATCTTCCGGCCCCTTCACGCTGGCAAAGTTACAGTTGTAGAGACAATGCCCCTCAGCCTGCCCCATCAGTAGCCAAGGCAGCCAGGGCGTCACCCGCCCCCACACGCCAGTGCTTTCAATTGTTGTAAGTTCAGGATTCTGAAGGTCGGCGAGCGAGAGAGAATAATTAAATGTCTCACTGACACGATTCATCGGCCCCGAACTTTCACGCACCCAGACTTTTGGATCTAGCGCATTTGGGTAATGGAGGTGGACGTGCATCTCCATCATCAACTTGCCGCCGATCATCTGCCAGTTCAAAATGAATGGGCGCGGCTCACGTTTCTCGGCGTTCAATCCACCATATGACGGCGGGTCAGGCCAAACGTCCTTAAAAACAGCGTTAAAGGGATCATTGGCAACTGGCACTACGCGAACTATCTCGCCTGTAAATGGGTTTTCCATTTGCTCAAGGATCTCGCCAGTCTTGAGGTCGGTATAGAAAACGATCTCGCGCAGAACGCGGCGATAGCCATAACCAGGCCCTTCGAAAGGCAGTAGCCGATTGCATCCGATTCCGCGGAAGCCGCAAATGTCCTTTACTGCACCGTTCGGTGCCACCCCCATAACGTACCCATCGATCCACCCGTAATGGGTCGATTTCATATCGAGGTTTGAAGTTAGCTTCAGATAAGCATCGACATTGCCGCGGCCAGTCGACAAGTCATACGTGGGCCCACTTAGCGATACACGCTTCGCAGGGGACGACATAGCAAAGGCGCGGCCTGACGCAAGCGCCACTTCCGCAGCCGATGCTGCAGTAAACATTGTGCCAAGCGACAGCAAGTTACGGCGCTCTACCGATAAGAAATCCGTCATTTTCTGTAGTCCTTCTTCCACGAAAGGCGCATGGCTAAAGCTTGAATGCCAGCGGTTTATCGAACTCGCTCCAACGCGGCGCCAACAACTCCGGATACTCACGCTCCATTCGACTCAAAATTTCACGTGGGAGCTCGCGAGGTGAATTTAGCTTTTTGCCATCCCAGAATCCTGATAGATGCCCTCGTCCTTTCGGCATTTTGAGCCAGGAATAATATTCGAAAGCGTAATGACCGCAAAAATGAACGGGCAGAGACGTAATCGTCTTGTTCGCGAAGAGATCGTGCTCAACCCACTGGCACGAGTTTTCGATATGTGTGGCGGGCCAATTGGGCGGCGCGCTGCGTATACTATCTAGTTTGATCAAATTATCTTCGATACGGAACTGGCGGTACACTTTCTGCGACGTTCCATCGCCGTTGACGTTGCGGAAGCCGATGGGACTCGCAACTGTTCCTGGATCATTCAACAACAAAGAAACCGGTACGTTCACACGCTCGCCAGTAATCGGATTTATCACAGTATCAGTAAATTTGTTGGTCTTCAGATCGCGTGGAAAAGAGATGTTGTGAGCGTGAATACGATAGTTATTATTTCCAAGATTTCGGAAGTAGCTGTATTCAATCCCTTCATAGCGTATCAGTGGCTCAGGACGTCGATCGCCGGGTATGACGAACACCATCCAGTGATACCAGGTAATGGTAGACCCTTCTTTCTCCACGAGGTCGCGCTCGATACGCATATGGGCGTGGAATTCTTCGACCGGGTCGTCGAAGTACACAAACTCAGACCGCACCTGACTGGTTGGCGGCGACAATGAAATCAAGTCCTGTGCATTTGCTGTATTAGCGCCTGCCAATACGCTCGTCGCTCCCGCGGCGGACGTGACAAAACTGCGTCTAGAATACATATGAATTCCTTTCACAAGCTGAATTGATCGGCGCTTATGGAGTGCGCGCAGTGAGTTCGATAAATTTCTGCAATTCTGTATTAAAACGCGCTGCATCTTCTACGAATGGTGAATGCCCTGCGTTGTCATAACGACTAGCCGTCGTATTCGGCAGCTGCTTCAACAAAGAGTCGACATCGTATTGTTGCACGCCGCTATCCTTCGCGCCGTGAACGATAAGTACTGGCATTTTTAGGCGATCAATCAGGTCTTTATTATCGCTTGGATGCTTACGCAATAATGGTTGTACGTAAGGCGGCACCATCAAATTCAGCTCTCTGGTCGTCTCTTGCCACCACTTGGATGCGGCTGAATTGGTGAGATAGGGTGCAATTAAGTTCGATGCTTTGCGTTGGGAGTCCACGTCGGGAATAAGCAGCAGCTTGCGCGCTTCAATAAGATCAGCGGGGAAAGCATTCGGCGGCGGCGATTGCGTCAAGCCACCCAACGCCCCCACCAATACCAGCCCAGCGATTTGCTGGCCTTTCTTAGCGCGGATCGTATCCATAGCGACCAAAGTTCCATATGACCATGCGACGACGATTGCACGATTCATATTTGCTGCCTGCATGACACGAGCCACATCCTCGGCCCATATTTCAGTCTTCACATAGTCGCGTTCGTCCGAAGGTTTGCCGGACATACCATGGCCTCTGAGATCAAACGCAAGCAGATGAAATTTCTTAGCGAGCTCAGAGTTAAATTGTTGACGAAAACTTTCGCGGCCATGGCCAATGCCATGCAAAAATAAAACGCCGGGGGCATTTGCGGGGCCAGCCTCGGTGGTTGCAAGCGGCACATCCCCCGCGCCCTTGACATAATATGAATCGGCCTGTGACGCAGAGGCAGCACTCAAGATTGAGAGCAAAAGAAATCCGGCGCGGATCATTGTGCGTTCAATCCACGGATAATGATGTTCACAAGTGCGGCGTTATCCCACCCACTATCCGCCGGGCCATGTCGGTGAATAACAAGGCCAAAGGACGGCACAATAAAAACAGTACGGAAACCACCGCCCTCCATAATCCGCACATCCTTTGCCAAGAAAGGCTCTGATTGCGGGATGACACCAGGCTGGCCCTCAAAGTAAGTGCGCATGGCGGCGTAGGGTTCGCCCAACCACAAGCCAAGACCAAAGTTCGGATTGCGCGGCGATGGCATTGCCATTGTCGCCACCCATCCCTTGGGAAGCACTTGGCGACCATTCCACACGCCGTCCTGAAGCACCAGTTGTCCAAGCCGGGCCCAGTCTGTTGGCGTGGCGCGCATGCAGCACATCACACGTGCGACACCGCCTGGGCGATCTAATTGAAAAGTCGCATCAGAAGCTCCGATGGGCTTCCACACCCGCTCGGACAAAAGCTTTGCAATGGGTATGCCCATTGCCCGCTCAATCACAGTCGCCAAGAGTTGCATGTTCTCTTGTGCGACTTCGAAGCGGGTTCCCGGCGGGTTAACGTACTCGTAGTTTAGCGCCGCACGCACAACATCGCCGCAATAGGCGAGGCATAAGTCTTTATTTCCGTAAACCTGCTTAACACCAAGCGTCGGAGCAACTTCGAGGCCACTGACGTTCTGGGCCAATTGTCGAACAGTAATGCGTCCACGCGGATCTGACGCCCATTCGGTTATAAAACGGTTGATTGGATCGTCGAGATTCACTTTCCCATCCGCAACTGCGAACCCCAGCAAGAGTGGTGTTACGCTGCGTGTAATCGCCCGGCCGTTCGCCAGTTTATCGGACGTCATGCCGTTCCAATACTGCTCTAGCTGCACAACACCTTTATGAATGACAATAAGCGCATTACTTTTGCGCTCTGCGGCCCAGTCTGCAGATGCACGGAGAGCAGGTGTCGGTATAGTTGTGGCCCGTTTTGCCTTTTTCATTGGGACATGCGCGCCCTGCACGACTTCAACAGGCCAATAAAAATAGGCGTCTGGCTCGTATGGGTCTTTCGGTACAGACGTGAGACGCCAAAACAGCACGGGATCACTAAACATGGGATCTAGTATCGCTTTGTCGGGATCGGCGATCCCTTCAGGCATCTCTGTCGTTTGCGCACGAGGGGCTGCACCGAAGATTATTACCATCGCAAGGCAAAGATAAAAAAGCCTCATCAAGCCCCCAATTGTGAACGCTTCTTTGGAAGGCATATCGTGCGACCTTTCACAACGATAATTCAAATGCATTGCTGTGGGCGTGCGATGCTTTTGGCGCATATCGCCGGCATGCCATGGACATCAGAGATGCTCGGCAGTGGCTACGCACTCTAGTCAATGCGCCCCTTTGTCCCATGCATATGACTTATGGTTCTGCACAGATTTGCTATTGGTACCGCGCACCGTCACCGCTGCACCATACGCTTCGTATGGAGTTTCAGAATGGCATTTGTTCGGCTTGGAAAAGATCGCATCTACACGGAAATTCACGGTGAAGGCGAAGACCTTTTGTTGGTTCCGGGCCTCGGTGGACGCGCCCAATTTTGGGCCGCGCAGACGAAGCCCCTCTCCAAACAGTTCCGCGTTATTCTACATGATCACAGAGGCACGGGGCGCAGCACGAGGTCGAATATCGTCTACGGCGCTAAACAGATGGCCGAAGATCTGCTGCGTGTCATGGATGGCCTGAACGTTTCAGCAGCGCATCTTGTAGGACACTCAACTGGCGGCGCAATCGGACAGCACATTGCTCTCAAGTATCCAGAGCGTCTGAAGAAACTTGTTTTAAGTGCCAGTTGGTGCGGCCCTGACCCGCTCTTTGTTCAGTTATTTGAAACACGGCGCCAAGTACTGATTTCCTGCGGACCAAGTGCTTACCTTTTTATGGGTACGGTCCTGGCAACACCCTCGTGGTATCTGCAATCGCGATTCACGTCCGCGCAAGACTTTCTGGAAGGGCGCCTGAAGGATTTTCCAGGCCTTGAGATCGAATTAAGTCGCATGTCAGCCGTCATGTCGCATGATTTGCGGAGCCACGTTCATGCGATACAGGCGCCCACACTGGTTATAGGAGCCGAGGACGATCAGATCACACCGCCAGGCTTTTCCGATGAATTGGCCCGACGAATCCCCGGCGCTAAATTAGTGAAACTGCCTAAAGGCGGTCACTTCTGCCCGATGACGGTTGCAGATGATTACAATAGTCACATCCTAAACTTTCTATCAGCAAAGAGTCCGTCAAAGACAAGAAAGCAAAATTCCAAATGACGTCTTTCACCACACCGACCGCAGTTGTCGTTGGGCCCGATGAAGGAACATCACTATGGCAGCCGCTGCCCTCTAGGGGTTACGTCACAGTCAAGCTCACACCCGAGAATATGCCGTTCGATACGTTTTCTTCTGGCATTCAGGTATTGCCGCCTCAATGTGAGGTTCGCCAACACGCACATGCCCGCAATCACGAATTGATCTTCGTCTATGAAGGTGCTGGCATTTGCGTAATCGACGGCGTCACCCATTCAATTACTTCTGGCACGACCATTCTGTTTGGACGCCACGCCCAGCATCGTATCGAGAATACCGGCACCACAGACATGAAACTGTTTTGGGTATTCTTCCCGCCAGGACTGGAAGATTGGATGAACGCGATTGGAAAGCCACGCTTACCCGGCGAACCCATGCCGCCAGCCTTCGCACGCCCCGATAACGTTGCGGACGTGATGGCAAAGTTGAAGTTTATTCCACCGCCGACCAACACTTAGGCGCGATAGCAACATGCGAATTCTTACAAAAAGCGATATCTCTCGTCTTCTGCCTATTCCAACGTGTATCGACGTCATGGACGGCGCGATGCGCCAAATATCCGAACGAACTGTCGTTATGCCGCTGCGCCAGTTCATGCCTGTTCCACAGACAACAGGACGATTGGGACTGATGCCTGGCTACATTGCACAGCCGCCACGGTTTGGGTTGAAAATAGTCAGTAAATATGACCGTCCTGCCGGCAGCAAGCATGGCACCCACGTTGGTGCGGTTGTGCTGTTCGATGCAGCCGAAGGCCTTATGTTGGCGATGATGGAAGGCGGTACGCTGACGGCCATTCGCACAGCCGCTGCTAGCGGGCTTGCGACGCGTGAACTCTCCCGGCCAGATTCAAAAGTTCTGGGAATCCTGGGTTGCGGTGAAGAGGCGCATGTCCACGTTCCTGCGATGCTTGCGGTGCGTCAGTTTCAGGAAATCCTTGTCTGGGGGCGCGACCATTCCAAAGCGGCACACTTTATCCAGCACCTGAAACTCCCAACGGGGATCACGGCGCGTGCAGTCTCTAGCGCACATGATGTCGTTGCAGCGTCAGATGTTATCTGCACGGTAACGTCTGCGGCAACGCCGATCTTGCATGGGGATTGGATCAAACCTGGGACGCACCTAAATTTGGTGGGGTCGGCCGTAGCAACAACCGCAGAAGTAGACACGACATGCGTTGCGCGTGCGAGATTTTATGTCGATTATCGCGAAGCCGCATTGGCGCAGGCTGGCGAACTTCTGAATGCGATAAAGACGGGAGTTGTCTCTGCTGATCATATCGTTGGTGAAATCGGCGACGTTCTGTCGAAAAAGGCCCCCGGCCGAAGCTCAATCGACGAGATCACCATCTATAAGTCGTTAGGAATATCCGCACAGGATTTGGCAGCAGCAGAATATATCTACAATGCGGCTTGTACGAACAACATTGGGATTAACGTCGATCTTGCTGCGTAAAACTAAAGTAGCTCTGAACTACTCATATTTTTTAGCTTGAGCGATAACGCTTGGCGTTCCAATAAGCGTATTCAGGCTTTTTGCATCATGAATTGCTCCTCGAAGGGCCGCAGTACTTCCATCCTGGCTCAAAGTTGCAAACGCCTTTTCCATCGCCGAGGCCGCTGACTGCACACCGACGCCAGGAAACAGGACAATCGAGAAGCCGAGTTCTGCCGCGTGGTCTACAGACTGTATCGGCGATGCGCCACCATCCAGCAGGTTATGCAGGAGCGGCTTGCGACCGTGGAGCTTCTCCGTCATCCGCTTCAGAGATTGAATGTCGGCAAAACCCTCAATAAATATAATATCCGCTCCTGCCTCAACGTAGACTTCAGCCCGCGTGATAACCTCATCGTAACTTGCAGTGAACGGGGCATCACTGCGTGCGCTAATCAGCGTATTTTCAGACCTGCGCGCATCAACCGCGGCCTTTATTTTACCCACCATCTCTTCCGCAGAAACCAGGGGGCGCGCCAACAACGCACCCGGCTTCTTGTGGTTAATCTGATCTTCGATTTGGATAACGGATGCGCCCGACTGTTCAAGCAATCGAACAGTTCGGCCAACATTCATGGCATTTCCAAACCCACTATCAGCATCAACCAGGATCGGAATGTCGACACGATCACGAATGCGTGCCAGCGCATCAGAGATTTCGGTAAGCGTGACAAGGCCGATATCAGGCCTCCCCAGTAGGCTATAGGATAGTGCGGAACCCGATAAGAATAAGCCCTCGAACCCAGCGCGTTCAGCGATCAACGCGCTCAGCGCATCATAGACTCCAGGCATCACAAGGGGGCGCCCCTGAACAAGGCGGGCGCGCAAAGGCATCATGAAGAGACCTCTTTGACGGATTGTCCGAAGGCCCCTAGTCCCCTGATAAGGATGGTGACTCCGATAAGTACCAAGACGGTACAAACGATTGATATTGAGAAACCAATTTTCATGGGGTCTTCAAAAACGTAATCCGTAACGACAGCAATAAGCCATGGCCCCATGCCGGGTCCAATCAAGTTGGCGACCAGCAAATAGATTGCGACCAATTGGGCACGCAAGCGGTTTGGCGCAATCATGGGGATCGCCGCCGTGCCCGCACCAAAGGGCATGGAACCAAGAAAGCACAACGGCGCTATCAGCCATAACGCCGCGACTGGCTGTTCTAGCAGAGGGAAAATTGCAATGAGCGGAATGGTGGGCACGGCACCAAAGATTGCCGTACGCAAGTTCGCATCAACACAGCCGCGTGCACGCAACCAATCGCATAGAAACCCACCAAAGATAGCGCCGAGAGCCCCAAACGTCGTGACGAGAATACCGTAGGCCAACCCGATCTCACCGGCTGAGTAACCATGTTCACGTATGAAAAACGTCGGGATCCAAGACCCCAGCCCGAATTGCACGGACGCCAGAATACTAAAGCCTACATAGATCGGCCCCAAAATACTCCACTTCGCGCGAATGAATGCAAAGACCTCGGTCGATGCTGCGCTCGGCTCGGACGTTGATGACGCGCTATGAATGCCTTGCCGAGGCGGCTCACGCACTGTCAACATCAGCGCTACCAACAGAAAACTCGGCAGGGCAACGGCCATAAAGGCCATCTGCCATGGCTTCACTAGGCCCAACACAGGCAATACAAGTTCACCGATTTCGTTTAATTTACCGATCAGGAAACCACCACCCAATAGCGCGATACCGGTGCCTAAGAAGCTGGAGCCGATGAAGATGCCGATCGCTCGCGCAAATTTTTCCTTTGGGAAGTAATCGCTCAGCATTGAGAAGCCAGATGGAGATAAAGCTGCCTCGCCCACACCTATAGCCATACGCGCTATAAAGAGCTGAAAATAAGTCTTCGCTAAGCCACAACAGAACGTCGCAAGGGACCAGAGAAACATCCCGATGCTGATGATCCATTTTCTATTCGTATTGTCAGCCAGCCGCCCCAGAGGGATGGCCAGCACCGCATAGAAAATGGCAAAGGCGAAGCCTTGCAACAAGCTGATTTGAGTATCTGTCAGGCCCAAATCTTGCTTGATGGGCTCGACCTGCAAATTGATGATCTGTCGATCAATATACGCAATAATATTTGCGACGCTCAACACTAACGCCACATACCAAGCGTAGCCATCAGATCGAAACGAGAAGTTCGGCTGAGGTGACGCCATTAATTCGCCTCGGCAAGAATAAGGTCCGACGCTCGTTCGCCGATCATGATTGATGCCGCATTCGTATTCCCACTGACTAACGTCGGCATAATTGAGGCATCTACAACTCTTAATCCATCGACACCATACACTTTCAAGGACGGTGAGACGACGGCGTCACCCATGCGGCCCATACGGCAGGTGCTGACGGGATGGTAGCCGAGAAAGCTTGTGCGGCGCAGGTAATCGGCCCACTCTTGGTCCGATTGGACGCTTGGCCCGGGCAACCGTTCCTGAATGAGATACGGCTTGAACGCATCGGCCTGGAATATTTTGCGGATGGCCCGCCCCGCGACGATAGTTACACCAAGATCATCAGCAGATGAGTATAAGCTGTGCTCGATGATCAGCCCCGCATTCGGATCGCCAGATCGCAGCCGCAGACGACCAGGGTTATTTGGCAGAGTCACATTAAATGATGCGGTCACGGCGGGCTTCAGGTACGGAACGATGCCGCTCGGCGTGAAGTCGAATGCGAAGGGCCCCAACATGACCTGAATATCGGGTTTTGGTTTTTCCGGGCTCGATTTGAAGAATGCAAGTGCATGGGGATACGGGCTCGCAGCCGGACCATCGCCACGCGCTAACCAGCGCGCAAGATACCAAAGGATTCGGGGACTGTTCACGTCGACATTATAAGTACGCACGTTAACATCGATACTGACCATACCTTGCGGATGTTCCAGCAAATGCGCTCCGACGTTCGGGTTATCGACGTGCACGCCAATACCGTGTTTTTGCAACTCGGCCCCAGGACCAATACCAGACTGCATCAGTAGTTTCGGTGATCCCAACGCGCCGCTGGAGACTACAACTTCGCGGCGGGCTTTGAATTCGAGCAAGCGCCCCTTGCTCTCGGCCTCGACGCCAATGCACTTATTGCCTTCAAACAAGAGACGTCGGGCAGCAACTTCGGTTTTTATCGTGAGATTCTTACGACGAAGTGCACGCCAAAGATATGCACGCGATGCGCTATGCCGCCAGCCATACTTTTGCGTGACTTGCGGATAGGAAACACCTTCTTGTGATGCACCATTGTAATCTGGATTAAATGGCAATCCTTGTTCTTGGGCTGCCTGGACGAACACATCCGCAAGGGGGTGTCGGCTCCTAAGATGTGAAACACTCAACGGACCACGGTGACCGCGGATGGCGGGATCACCCTGCGCGAAGGTCTCCATTCGCTTGAAATAGGGCAACACATCAGCGTATGCCCAGCCGCTATTACCCAAACGAGACCATCCATCATAGTCATCTGCCTGGCCGCGGACGAACAGCATGCCATTGATGGAACTGCTACCGCCAAGTGTTTTACCTGCTGGCCAAAGGTCTACGCGGCCACTGCGTGACGGATCCGGCTCAGCTAAGTGGCACCAATCGAGAGAGGGGTTTCCGACAGCCTTTATGATCGCCGCAGGCACGTGGATAAATGGCGACCAGTCAACCGGACCTGCCTCCAGCAAAAGCACGTTATGCTTGCCGCTTTCAGATAGTCGATATGCAAGCGCACATCCCGCAGAGCCGGCACCGATAACAATAAAGTCCCACAAGTCGCCGCCCCATTCATCATAAGATTGTAAGCTTATCGACTACACAGCCGCCTTACTTTGTTGAAGCGCACTAAACGTCTTGTATTCATTGATCTCGTGTTTGCGCTGACGCGACCAGCGCGTGGCAAAGCCCTGTGGAAACTGGCTGTCATCATCTCGCCGTCCATCAGTAGACCAAAGCAATGGAAAATTGGGGCCTTGCGGCGCCTCTCCGTCAATCATCTCGTCAAAACTTACGCCAGCAAGATTTACACAATCTGGACGCGCCGCCCATCTAATATCGTCGCCGAACAAACGAACAGATAGAGCAATCCGCCAATCGCCGCTTGGATTGCCACTGGAATAGTGCAGAGTCCAAGGATGTACGACCAGCATGTCGCCGGGCGCCATCTCCCATGTCAGCACTTTCGCACCAGGGGCGGCGCGCAGCGCCTCGCCATCAGGATGAGAAGGCCGGTCCGGCGGTTTGATCATCTTCCGCGCGTTGGGGGAGAACAGCCAATATTTTACATCTTGAACATGGGTTCCTGCCAAACACTCGAGCGAGTTTTCCTTCGTGATTGGCGTGAGAGGTAGCCACAAGGAAGGCACCATCTGGCCCACCACCGGCCACCCCATCCGATCCGTATGCCAAATTGTTTTCTCAGCAGACGTCGGGGATTTTGCAAAAATTTCGTCGAAAAAAAAGCGCACCTCCTTCGAATTCAACGTCAGTGCGCACGCTTCAGCAATAGCGGACTCAAAAATCAATTTGCGAAACTCAGGGACAGTTCGTGACATGTAGCGGCCGGGCATCGTAGGTAGCAGCCCAAAGTCTTCTTTATCTACGACAAGGCGGCGCGCGACAGGCAACACAAGGTCAATCCAGTCCGGACTCAGAACCTGACGCAAGCACACGACTCCATCTCTTTGATAGAGCATGCGTTCTTCGTCCGTTATGGGTCGAAGCGGGCTTTTATTGAGAGCCATGTCACATTCCGAATTGAGCAAACATGTGCCGAGTATTGCCAATTGCGCTATTCATACAAATAGAATTTGGCCTATTATTCATGCATCTGACGCATACATAGCCAGGAGCATCACCCTATGGAATTGCGACAACTGCGCCATTTTGTAGCTGTGGTCGAATGCGGAAACCTGTCGCACGCAGCTGAGAAGGTGAATATTAGCCAGCCGGCATTGACGCGAAGCATCATGACGCTGGAGCATTTGATGCGCGCAAGACTTCTTGACCGCAAACCACGCGGCGTTGTCGCAACGACTACCGGCGAACTGTTTTACCAGCACGCGAAATTAATTCTCAATGAATGCGGTCGCGCAACCGACGAAGTGCGCGGCTTCGAGACGGGAAGTCTTGGCCGCGTCAACATCGGGATTGGCGCGATGTTCTCTGGCTATATTATCGACGAGGTTGCAAGCCGATTAGCGACAACATTTCCGAAGTTGCAGATTTCTATCACTGAAGGCTTCTATGAGGAGTTGATCGACCAACTCCAAGATGGCCGCATTGACGCGATCTTTACAAATTTTCCGGCAGGTCGTTCGGCTGAAAATTTAACATTCGAGCCTCTATTAACCGTGACGGCCGTAACGGTTGTATCTGCGAAGCATCCACTGGCGCGTAAACGAAAAGTATCACCGGCGGATTTATTGGGCGCAAACTGGGCCATGGTGAATCAGCCACATGTAGCCGGTTCTTTCGACCAGATGTTTGCAAAAAGTGGTCTTGCACTGCCCGCATCGACCGTGCGTACAAATTCGCTTGGACTCATTAAGTCGCTGGTCCTCCGCCGCAGCTTCGTGAGTTTCTTGCCAGAGCATTTGATCGCAGATGAACTCAAACGTGGCGAGCTAGTGATACTGAAAGTACCAGAAGGTAGATTTGAACGACGGGGTGGGTTGATTTTAAGGAGCAATCTTTCGATACGAGCTGCTTTGGCGCATGTGCTTACGGAAATCCGCAAAGTGTGTGCGGCCTGAATGAAGCTTCGAAGAGCCTAAGTCGCGACACGAACTGTTCTCCGAAATTTCAGTGCGACAACCAGGAGAGTGACTTGAGGTTAATAAGATCCGTAGTTGCTTCACTCAGCACAGCGCTGATTCTGTCATGCGCCAGCAGCGCGGAAGCTCAACAGTGCCTGAGTGCAGATGCGCTAGGCAAACGTGTGCTAATTCCCTCTGGAAACTTCATGATGGGCGAGAATCCGCGTTATCCAGAAGAAGGACCGTCTCGCCAAGTCAATGTTCAAGCCTTCGAGATGGACGTGCATGAGGTCACCAACGCCCAGTTCTCCCGGTTTGCGGCAGCAACAGGCTATAAAACCAGCGCTGAGCGCACGCCACCAAAACTACCGAACGCACCACCGGAAATGACAACCCCAGGATCGGCGACGTTTACTATCCCGGCTCGGCCCGGAGACAGTTGGTGGACATGGTCTATAGGGGCGAATTGGCGACAGCCAGAAGGACCAGGTAGTTCTATCGTCGGCAAAGATTTCGATCCGGTTGTCCAGATCAGTTATGAGGATGCGATGGCTTATGCGGCTTGGGCGGGGGGAACCCTGCCCAGCGAGCAGCAGTGGGAATACGCGGCACGTAGCGGTGAACCCGCTCTCGACGAGCCGATTGACGAACAGGGGAAGCGCATCGCCAATAACTATCAGGGTAGATTTCCTGCGCAGGACATGGGGGAGGATGGCTTCACAGGTCGTGCGCCCATCGGGTGTTTCAAACCAAACAATTTTGGCCTCTACGACATGATCGGCAATGTCTGGGAATGGACAAGTACCGTGCTAAGTAGTGAAGATAGACGCAATATCATCAAAGGCGGCTCTTATTTGTGTGCGCCCAACTATTGCGCAAGGTATCGCCCCTCGGCCCGTCAGTTTCAGGAACTTGATCTCGGCACAAACCATATCGGGTTCCGTCTGGTCTATGCTGTAAGCAAACCGGCAAATGAAAACGAGCGTAAGCGCTGATACCTAGTCGAGCGTAATTGTGAAGCGCTCCAATTTTCCGGTAAATGGGAACGGTGCGGTATAGCCTTCACCCACCCTCGATCCACCAACGCGGCCAATGTTAAGAGCAAAGCTCTCACCGCTATTGAGTAGGTTCACTTTTTCCAGTTGCTGTTCGGCGGCAAGCTTACCATCGATGAACAGACGCGCTGTTCCAGAAATTGTCGTCTTCATCTGGCCTTGTCCTTCACAAGTCTCGCAGATGAACTGGTAGCGCAGGACATGCTTGCCGGATTCCAGGCTTTTTTCACTTGATACGACGTCGCGATGCACACCGACGCTGTTTTCATAAATCATCTGACCGTCACGCACGTACCAGGCAAAGCCCTTGCCGCTAAAACCGAAACTGGCGAGCATGCCATTCACGCTAACCTCAGGAACCAATATTTCGGCCTCTAAGGTGTGCGAACGATTAAATTTTGGAATGTGTGCGTAGGGGATCATGGCTTCCCCCTGGAAGAAATCGAACCGCGTCTTACCTTTCGTCGAGAAGGGCTTTGTATCTGACAGAACGTTGGCCCCACCAAGGGGATACACGTTATTCGACCAAGCTTCGCGATCGAATAAGGCTTTCAGTTCGGCGAGCTTCTCCGGGTACTGTGCGGCAATGTTTTGTGACTGACTGAAATCTTTGGCGACATTGTACAATTCCCAGTCATCAGCTTTTCCGGACGGTGAACGGCTGGCACTGAGTGCAGAAGCCATCCAGCCGCTTTGATAAATAGCTCGATTACCCGCTAATTCAAAATATTGCGTCGTATGCACAGAGGGCGCATCAGCGTTGGCGAACGTCGGAAGGAGACTCCTGCCGTCGAGTGGCTGTTGAGTTACGCCGTCGATGGCGGCTGTCGGCGCGATCCCCACGGCTTCGTAGATAGTCGGCGCGATGTCAGTGACATGAGCAAACTGCTGCCGCAAACTGCGGACTTTGCTGACCTTTCCAGGCCAACTGACGATCATGGGAGCGCGCAAGCCACCCAAATGTGATGCGACCGTTTTCCAATACTGGAAGGGTGTGTTTCCCATCCAGCCCCAACCACCCTGATATTGGTTGAAAGGTATCGCGGGACCACCGAAATCGTCGATCCGCTTCAGATCCTCGACCAACGTCGCTGTGCCGCCATAGTTCGGAAGGCTGTTGCCCACTGCGCCGTTATCACCCACGATGTAAAATACCAGTGTGTTATCACCAGAGATGGGGTCGTCCCTGACCGCCTCTAGCACTCGTCCGACCTCATGGTCAGTGTAGGCAACATAAGCTGCATAAACTTCCATCTGTCGCGCGAAGAGGCGGCGCTCATCCTGACTCAGGGACTTCCACGCAGGGATTGCGTCAGGCCGCGGGGTGAGAACAGCATCGGCCGGCACAACGCCCAACCTTTTTTGGCGTGCAAAAATCTCTTTGCGCAACACGTCCCAGCCTTTGTCGAAACGCCCCTTATAGCGCTCGATCCACTCACGCGGAGCATGGTGTGGAGTATGCACGCCCCCGGTTGCCAGGTAGAGAAAATAGGGCTTTTCAGCTCCGATGGACCGGTGCTCGTTTAGCCAGTCGATGGATTTGTCGGCAAGGTCCTTCGTGAGATGGTAGGTTTCGCCCGGACGCTGTGGCGCCTCGATAGGAGTTGTATTGCGGTAAAGGCGGTTGGGTTCCCACTGATTGTCCTCAGCGCCCATGAAGCCATAGAAGTACTCGAACCCAAGCCCTGTCGGCCAGCGATCAAACGGTCCGGCCTGCGATATTTCCCACTCCGGGGTATTGTGCCACTTCCCGATCGCTGCCGTATTGTAGCCGTTTCTGCGCAGCACTTCCGCCACCGAAGCGGTGCTCTTTTTCCAGTACGAGTCATATCCGGGATAGCCGTTGGCATATTCAGTTATTGCGGCAAAGCCGGTTCGATGATGATTGTGACCAGTCAGTAGGGATGCGCGCGTGGGAGAGCACATCGCGGTAACGTTGAAATTGTTATAGCGCAGCCCAGACTTGGCAATGCGATCAAGTTCGGGGGTTTCAGCGAAACCGCCAAACGTGCTGGCGTCAGCAAAGCCGATATCATCAAGCAAAATGACGACAATATTCGGGGCACCCTTTGGGGCCTTCGCGAGCTCTGGCCAACTGGGGACAGAATCCTTTGGCGTTTTTCCAATTTTTCCTTTGAATTCCGGGTCGCCAGAACTTGCAGGCGTGCTCCATCCTATGGCCAGCGTCGAGGTGAGCGCCACAAGCAACCAACGCAGTCTATTTCCTCTCTGCGCCGCCATCATTGGAAATATCGCCTTTGTGGTTAAACCAAGAACTGACAGGAGAAGCCACACACCGTCTTAGCGAATCTGCGAACTTAAGGCGTCGCTACTTGGCAGGTGCTGGCTTGCGCTCGCGGATAAACCTTTTCATGCTGGGTTCACTCGGACGTACTTCGGTTGGCGGCAGCAGAAACTCCGGCAAGCGCTCTTTCACCAAAGCAACAATCTCCGCGGGCACATCAGCAAGAGTTGCCGCACTTCCGGTCATGGCACTGTAAAGACAATGTCCCGGTCGATCCGCCATCAGCATCCACGGTTGCCAGGGCCGGACGTGCACCCAATGGCCCCAATGATCGACGTGTAGTTTTTTAGGGTCGTTCAGCGCGCGCCAACTAACATTATAGCTCATCATGTCTGATATTTGGATGCGTGGGCCCGAGCTTTCGCGCTTCCATACTGATGGATCGAGGGGGTTTTCCGCCCAAAAATGTGTGCGTTGCTCTAGCATCAAGCGATCACCGGCCAACCGCCAAGGCAGCACGAATGGTGTCGGCGGTCGCTCGGCACCTTCTGCACGATCATAAAATCGTGAGTCTGGAACAAGTGGGACGATCCAGCGATTAACCGCAGGGTTTGCGATGTGAAAAGGCGCGACTTCTTCCTTAAGGTAAGGATTCATCCATCGGTCAAGAACTTGGCCTGTCTTGAGATCCGTAAAAAACCCGCACTCCTTTTGTAACAGCTGATACCCGTGCTTCTCTGGAGCAGGCCGTAGCCGTTGGGTACTCATTCCAATGACACCCACAAGCTCACGCACTTCCTCGCCAGGGACTACTCCCATCAAGACGCCAGTGTAATAGCCATGAGTGTGAGCATCAGGCTCAAGAGTCGCAGTAATTTTCGCCATTGCGATGACGTTGGCATCGGGCTTGGTCAGATCAAGCAATTCCACTGGAGCACCGCTTGCTTCTGCCGCGCCCACCAGAACTGGGTTTTGCAGGAGTGCCGCGAGACCAAATCCGCCAACGACCTTCCTGCGCTCGAACAAGGCTTTGCTGTTCACAGAATCTAGCCCTTCAAAAAGTTGGGGTGTTCTTTAGAAATTCGTGCCCTCAGCCAGTCAGGCATCACGCTGTCATCGTCGTCGCGGCACTTTGCACCAATGAGCCTCATATTTTGGATGCCCGGAACGCCATCCATACCCAGCCAGCCGACAAAACCGTTTAGCGTGGTGTAGGAAAACTGGCAGTCGACCCATTCATGGATGGGGCGCTTTAAATCACTGCGTTTCGCGGTAAATGTAGCCAGCGACGAGGAAACGCGACGACTTGTACTAACATAAAGATCTTCCGTCACAGCTGTAATATCACCCACATCGGCGAGCCGCGTGATCTCGCCGTTGAAGGATACATCGGCCGGCAGTGGCTTTGCTGGCCGAATTTCCGTGCCATTAAAAATGAGCCGCTGGGGCGACCGATAATGACGGGGCTGAACAATTTTGTCAGTGTAAGGACTGCGCCAATCCTGAAGAACCTCGCCTGTTTCGAGGTCACAGAAGTAACCGATTTCGTCCAGTTGCCACTCCCACATCGCATCACCGAGCAATACGGCACGAGTACGGCTGATCCCCTCAACGCGCGTCAACGGGCGGGCAACTTCGCCCTCGATTTTTCCGACTAGCACACCAGAATATCGCCAGCGCAAGTGAGTTCCATCAGGCGCTGTCCGCATTCTTAGAAAGTCTTTGAAGACCGCCTCATCATTCTGCCGGCGGCGAACTGGTGTCGCCTCAGATGACTGAGAAGCCAGAGCTGGGGGGGCCAATGCCAGAAGCCCAAGGTGTGCGAATGTGTCGCGCCGCGAAAGAAAAGGGAATAGATGCATATGCGGCCCACTGAAATGAGATTCCGGATTTACCCAATATTTAGTTCGCACCTTTACGGCAGGCGTTTCTGAACAATCTTCGAACGCGGCTCGAAGTCTTGTGTACCATCTGCAAACTGCACGTCTTTCCAGCTCTCGATTACATCGCCGTCGCGCACCCGGATATATCGCAACACGGCGGGCCGGCCTTCGTACAGCTCAGTACCCGGCTTGGATGCAATAATCGTCTTCCAGTGGGAATCGTCTTTACTCTCGATGCTGACGAAGCTGAATTCATATGATGCCTGCTTACCACCGGCAAAATACTCGGTGCGGAAGATACCCGCGGCACCGTCGATGTAAGTCACCTTCACTGTGCTTAAGCCGACACCGAAGCGTTCACTCGTGATATGATGTGCCATGCCCTGTGTGCACATGTGGCGCGTTGTCAGTTTTGATCGCGTGATCTTGCCATCGGGCGCCGTAACGTCGATGTCACCAGACCAATCGCCTTCTTGGGTGCACCAGAGTTGCATTACTCTAGCCATCGATGCAGAGGCGCTTTCTTGAGCCAAAGCCGCTGGACCCAACGCAATGGCCACTGTCAACAGTAAGGCGACCACTGCGCGCATTGTAAGGCCTTCGAATCCTTTATACCCCGATGTGTGATGCGCTCCGGCATCACACATCGCGTCCCCTGACGAGAGCCGTATTTGTTAGTAGCGATAACTAACGGTGAGGCCGAATTGTCTCTTGTTCGGCAGCACAGCCTCGGAAGCGGCGAGTTGGAAAAGTAACGGATCGGTTGCACTATCGCTCTGGTAGCGGGAGGACTCTAACGTCTTGTCGTTCAGCAGGTTTTTCACGAATAGTGTCATTTCCCAGTTATCGGCACGCAATCCGCCGCGCAGATTTACGCGGACCTGAGTTGGCACGTAGGCAAGGTTAGCAATACTATCCCACATGCGGTCGCGATAGGTGAGGTCCCCGCGCACGAACCAACTGCGATCACCGGAAATCGGAGCCTCATAATTGGCGTAAACTGCGCCGGTGAACGGTGCCACTTGGCCGAAATCAAACCCTTTGGCATCAGTCAAACCAAAGAAGCGCAGCGGAAGTGTTTCGTTCAACGCCTTTGTGATTTTGGTATCGGCATAACTGGCGCTACCGCCAACGGTGAGTTGGTCGGTTACAGCGAACGCCCCTTCGACTTCGATACCCTTCGTGTTGCTATCACCCGCAGCGAACGGTACGGCATTGAAGGTCTCGCCGGTTGGCGCAGCGCCAGTCTGGATGATGCCGTCTCCGTTAAGGTCGATCTGAAGCGTCCGCGTACCCTGACGTCCTACCCACTTGAGATAGTAGACAGAGGCGTTGAGGGTCCAGATGCCGTCTGCTGATCGGTGTTTAACACCAAGCTCATAGTTCTCAACTTTCGCCTCAGGAGCGGTAGATGACACACCGTTCGCTGCCGCCACCGTTTGCTGAGCCGGAGTAAGCTGGAAGAACGTGGCATAGCCCTGGGTCGGTTGATTGCCCTTGGCATAGTTGGCGTAGAGGTTGGTTTCATCGGTGACTTCATACTTCAGCAAAACGCGTGGGAGCGTCGCCTTTGTGTTAACCGCAAACTGCGTCGGCAAGCCAACGCCGCTCACGACTGTGTCATCCTGATAACGCGCTTCAACGCTGACGTTTAAACTTTCGGTGATGTCGTAGCCGATGCTTCCGAACGCTGAATCAGTCTTCGACCGATTACGCGCAGGGATTAGTGATGCAGCGGTCGCCGGCCCCCCTTGCGTCGCTCCGAAAAGCGTTCCGTTAATGAATGCGCCAAGGCTATCGTAGGTGGTCTCAAGGCGAGCCGCGCCGACCATGTATTTGAAGCGGTAGTCGTCCGGAGAAGTCAGGCGTAGTTCGTAAGATTCCTGCTCCTGCTTAATATTGATATACGCCCAATAACGATCTTCTGGCGCACGTTCAAAATCGGCCAAGCGACGGATTTCATAATCCTG
Organism: Rhodospirillaceae bacterium; assembly: GCA_965229355.1. Taxonomy (GTDB): domain Bacteria; phylum Pseudomonadota; class Alphaproteobacteria; order Rhodospirillales; family Rhodospirillaceae. The sequence continues at coordinate 861,673 of OZ245869.1, forward strand.
CGTGCTCACCACTGCAGTAATAGAGTGTCCATCGTTAAAGCGGTAGTCAGCCGTACCCGCCAACAGCGAATGGTCGAGATCGGAATGGCTATCCTTTAACGGCACCTGCGCAAGAATGTTGGCTGGCGGCGTGACGTTGATGCCAATCGGCCCAGACGGGGCTTTCAGTGGGCCGCAATAGGAGCGGCGCGTCTGCGCAACCGTGGTAAAGCTCGGAGGTAAACCGGCCAGAGACCGCGTTTGGAATCCAGGGAATGGTCCGCAATTATACTCGTTGAAACGGGCAATGAGTGGTGTTGCTTCAGGGCCGTCCTTATCATTGCGGTCGCTGTAGCGTAATTTGAGATCGAAATTCTCGGTCGGTGTAAAATTCAATACGCCAGAGTAGAACAGCCCTTCCGTCTCGCCGAGACGGCCACCAAGACTGTTTTTGTAAAAGCCGTCAAAGCTGTTGCCTTCAATCGCGAACCGGCCCGCCAAGACACTTGGGACAATAGGACCTTCTACTGATAGCGAACCACGGTAATCGTCGTAAGTTGCAGCAGTTGCACTGACCCGCGCTTTGAACTGGTCGCCCGGTGTTGCCGTGATCATGCTGATTGCACCGCCGAACGTGGCGCGTCCGAAGAGCGCAGATTGTGGTCCCTTAACGATCTCGACGCGTTCGAGATCCTCGACACCATAGTTCGCGGGAGAGCCGACCAATGGGACGCCATCTAAGAATACAGTCACAAGGTCGCGGCGGTTATCACCAACTGCGCTGACCTGATTCATCCCACGAATTGTAACCGACGAACTACCGCGGTAAGTGCCATTGTTGAAGTTAAGGCCAGAGCTAAATTTGGCTAGATCCTGGAAATTGGTAATGCCGCGCTCTTCAATCTGTTCAGTACTGAAGGCCTGAATAGTGAGCGGCGCTTCCTGAATCGTTTCTACGCGCTTGCGCGCCGTCACCACGATTTCCTCGAGCCCAGATGTGCGCGCGATTTCTTGCCCAGCAGCAGGCATTGCACCTGCAAGCAATGCGCCGCCTATGAAATAAGCGACTGAGCTTTTGAGATTGGTTTTGAAAGTCATGGCGCCCCCTAACGAATGACGAAAAGATGAAATAGCATAGACTCATTATTTCGATGCTACTCATGCAATCGATGCATGGGATGTGATGCGCTGGTTATCGAAAAGCTGTGTTAACGCCACACACAACAACATTTGATAGAGCCTTGATTTCTTGATACCGACAACATGAATTTCGAGCACCACGCGCTGCGCCAATATGCAAAAGAGGTACTTCGATCATCGTTGGTCAGATATTCTCCTCGACGGCCAGACTGATTGATTTGAGCCAGCTATGGGTAAACTACTGCAAAATTTATTGGTAAGATGGAGATGGCGATGTTCTTCGGAGCGGCTCTCGAGCCATCAAATACATCAGGGATTGCTGAGTTTCACCGATACAGTCTCTTGTAAATAACAATGCAGCTTTCGAACTCGCCGATAGCCTAGGCATCGACCGCCTTCAGGGCTTTAGCGGTGACCAAAGGTGGCAGAAACCAGCCAAGATAAAATAGGGAGGCCCAGGGCTGAGATGTTGCTTAATGTCATCGCAATACCCGCCTTAGAAAAAGAGCTTTCGTCGCCCCAGACTTCAGCCACAGCCAACCTTTCTCCATCTAAGCGGCAACAAGCTCGATCAGACGAAGCGAAGCCAAATTCTTTTTATGGACCGAGACGACATAGTAAACTTATTCATCGTCTCGAGCTTGGCTTTGCCAACAGGCGCGACCTCCCAAGCGGCCGGGCTGCACAGTATCCCGTTTTAATTCTCACCTCTCGTTCGTTGCGGAGCATCTACTTTTACACGCAGGTTCCCATGTCTCACGAAAGCCAGCTTTTCACACGCATATATATGTATGCTCTCATGGGGTGTGATTCCGGCGGGATTATGTCCCGGTACCCATAAGTAAACGTTATGCGACGAACATGCTGTCTTAGTTAGCGATTAGTCGATAACCGACGCCTGTTTCCGTTAGCAATAACTTCGGTTGTCTCGGGTTCTCTTCGATCTTGTCGCGGATACGGCGCACGTAGACGCGCAAGTACTGCGGATCGATGCCCGCCTGATCTTCCCAAATGGCTTTAATCAGTTGGGCATGCGTCACCACACGGCCTGCATGTGTGATCAGTTGTGCGAGGATGTCGTATTCCTTGCGCGGTAGTTTTGTATCCTCGCCGTTCACAGTGACGATGCGCTTGGTCAGGTCGACACTTAACGCGCCACTTTGAAACACCGGTGACGTGCCTGTCGTGGCGAAACGGTGACGCAAAGCCGTTCGCACCCGCGCCATCAGTTCGTCAGTGCTAAAGGGCTTCGTGACATAGTCATCAGCGCCCAGATCGAGGGCTGCGACCTTGCCCGCATCATCGTCACGCGCGGACAAGATGATGATAGGCACCTGCGATGTACTGCGGATTTTACCCAGCACTTGCAGGCCATCCATATCCGGCAAGCCCAGATCAAGAATGATGATATCGGGTTTGTTTGCGCCTGCCACATCGACTGCCTGGGCACCTGTATCAGCTTCAAGCACGCGATAATCATGGACTTCGAGCGTCTTGCGCAAAAAACGCCGAATGGGGCGCTCGTCGTCGACAATCAGCGCGGTCATCGTATTACTACTCACGCGGCGTGCTCCAAATTCCGAGCGACTGGCACGGTGATGGTGAACACAGCACCTGTGCGGTCGGTGCGGTTTGTAGCGATAATGCGCCCGCCCATGGCTTCAACAAATCCTTTGGCAATCGAAAGGCCGAGGCCCGTTCCCGCATTTTGACGGTCGGTGCGGGCCACCCGGTGAAACTTGTCGAAAATACTTAAGAGCTGATCAGGCGGTATGCCAGGGCCTTCGTCGCTGACTCGCATTTCAACGGCGTCAAGTGTAGCAATGACCTCAATTATAATGTGCGAGTGCGCGGGCGTGTATTTCGCGGCATTCTCCAAGATATTGACGAGCGCTGTTTCCAACAGCACCGGATCAACATGGATGAGTGGAAGGTTTTCCGGCAAACGAAGTTCCACCCGATGTTGGGCCAAACCGCGCTCAGTGCGCTTTAAAGCCCCATTCACGATGTCATCCACATCAACCGCTTCAGCTTTGGGTTCTAGCCCACCACTATCGATGCGCGTGATGTTTAGCAGATTGGCGACAAAGCGGTTGAGACGCTCGGTTTCGCCCAACGCTGTTGCCAGCATTTCGTCACGTGTTGCGTCGTCGTACATCGCGCCATAATGCTTCAGCGCACTAATCGTGCCCATAATTGATGACAGCGGCGTTTTGAGATCATGAGAGACTGATGAGAGAAGCGCCATTCTGAAGCGTTCCGTCTCTTTCAAGACGCGTGCACTTTCCACGTCATCGGTCATGCGGACGCGCTCTAAAGTCAACGCGGTGAGATCGACAAGCGCATCCAACAGACGTTGGCTTTCAGACGTGAGCAGTGATTCAGTGCCCGAACGATATAACCCCAACACGCCGACAGGACCGCGCGAGGTCATCAGCGGAATAAACAGGCGCTTCGCCCCCGGCAATGTGTCGGAACCACGCCCAGCAGTTTGCTTGCGTTCCCAACTCCATTGGGCGGCAGCAAAATCCGCATCATCGAGTTTATCCTCTGGCGGCCACGCCCCACGCACTTCGAGCTTCTGGCCGTTATGCATCAAGATGACTGTTTCCAGCTTCAGCATCGCGAAAATCTGGTGCGCTGTGACGAGCAACAAATCTTCGACGCTGCCAATTTCAGTCAGCTTGCGGCTGAACTTATAAAGCTCGCTCGAGATGCGCCCCTCGCGGCGGGCCGCTTCAGCTTGGTCACGGGTTTGGCCTGCCAACGTACTTGTCAGTGCCGCCGCCATCCCGAAAAACACCAGGGCCACGACATTGGCCGGGTCTTTAATCGTCAGCGTATAAAGCGGCTCAAGAAAGAAGAAGTTGTAGAACAGCATACTCAGCACAGCTGACCACATGGCCGGGCCGAAGCCATATCTGGCTGCACTAAACAGGACCGCCGCCAGAAATACGAAAGACACATTGGTTGGTGCAACAGCACGATCTACAAGAACGCCCAAACCCAACGCCGCGATGGTTGCCAATGTGGCGATACCATAATGTAAAAGATTAAAGGCAGACTTTGGCGTGGGATGCGCCTTTGCAGATGCACCATCTGTGCTTTCTTGGGCTGGCAGCACATGGATCGTCAGCCCTTGAGCCTTGCGCACCAGTTCATGCACTACGGACCCGAAAACAAACTCGGACAATTTCGAGCGCACCGTTTTGCCGACAACAATGTGCGAGAAATTATTGGCCTGTGCGTAAGCGATAATTTCAGCCACGATATCGGAGCCAATCACCGTCGTCGTATCTGCACCCAACTGCTCTGCCATCCGCAGGCCCGCATCAATGGATTGCTTTTGAGCATCTGCCATTTTGAGATGGCGCCGCGTTTGCACGTAAAGTGTGGCCCACGGCCCTTTCAGGGTGTCGGCAACGCGCTTGCCATAACGCACCACATCAATGCTTTGGGACGGCTCGCCGATGCACACCAAGACCCGCTCACCTGCCGCCCACGGCCCCTTGATGGCGTGGGCTTGCATGTAGTCGACCATTTGCGCGTCAACACGCTGGGCCGTGCGCCGCAAAGCAAGCTCACGTAAGGCCGTCAGATTGCCGGGTGAGAAGTAATGTTTGAGCGCGCGCTCTGCCTGTTCGCGCACATAGACTTTCCCCTCATGCAGGCGCTTGATGAGTTCTGTCGGGCTTAAATCAATCAGTTCAATATCGGTTGCTTCCGCAATCACATGATCGGGCACCGTCTCACGCACTCGAATGCGCGTGATCTGCGCGACTATGTCATTCAAACTTTCGATGTGTTGAACGTTAACAGTTGTGTAAACGTCAATGCCTGCATTGCGGAGTTCATCAATATCAAGATGCCGCTTAGGGTGGCGGCTGCCGGTTGCGTTGGTATGAGCCAACTCATCGACGAGCACCAAGGCAGGTTTGCGTGCCAAAATGGCGTCGATATCCATTTCCTCTAAACTGCGGCCCTTATAGGGCATCATGCGACGGGGAACGCTTTCTAAGCCTGCTGTCAGCGCTTCTGTTTCCGCCCGCCCATGGGTTTCGACAATGCCGATGACGACATCAATACCTTCAGCTTTGGCACGGCGGCCCGCCTGCAGCATGGCGAACGTTTTGCCAACGCCTGGAGCAGCACCCAAAAACACTTTAAGCCGCCCGCGATTTTCTTGTTTCGCGGCGGCTAACAACGCATCAGGCGATGGGCGGTTCTCGTCCTGCAAAGGACCTCCAGAAAAGTATAAGCAGGCGAACGCTTTTATGCGCCCACCTCCTTATATTATAGCCGGTTTTCGTGTGACGGCACGATCCCGTTTGGTTCACTCAATCGTGTCAGAAGGTCTTTGACACCGTAAAGACGGCCCGTGCATCGCAAAGTCTGCCGCAGTTCGCGTCGTTATCGGTGTCGGTATAACGCACCCCCACATCGAACCATGGCAGCGCGTAACCCAGGCCAATATTCCAATCAACATAGTCCGCACCGTAAGCTGGGTTTACCTCGGCGCGCCCAATGTTGGCATCAACTGTCCATTTCTCGGCAAACGGCACTTTGACGCCTGTGGTGACATAAATGCCATCCTTCGTGCCCCCGAAATTATCGGGCGTGTAGTAAAAGCCGGCCGACCACACAACCGGGGCAAAATCGTAACTTACTTTGGCGGCGGCCTCCCAATAGTCGTAGCTCAAGCCGCTGCGGGCATCGGGATAGGCATAGTAAATCGCACCAATGTCGTATGACAGTTTATCGATCACGCCCGCATAACCAGAGCTGAAATCAACTTCTGCATCAGCCTTATCGCCCGCATTGAACTTCACATTCGAAGCCCAGGCCCCGGCATACAAACCATTCGGCAAGCTTAAGGTCACACCAGCCTGGATCGCGGGGTCATTCTGAGTCTGTGAGTATCCGCGAAACACATAGTCAGACGTTGCAGCGACAGAGCCGGTGATGCGCAAATCTTCAGACTTTGCAGGGAGCACAAAACATAGCCCGAATATCAGCGAGACAGTGATGACGGGAATAGCTTGGCGCGCGAAAGAAAACATAGACGTTACCTTTTTTATTATTGTTGAGCGGCAATCGGAAAGCGTTCATCCAGGGCAATGTTCAGCCGCAAGACATTGACCCGGTCTTCACCGAATAGACCGATCAAAGGCTGTTCGGCAAATTGGGTGATGAGCGCGCGAATATTAGCTTCCGACGTCATGCGCGCTGCGGCCACGCGCGCGATTTGCACAGATGCCGCTTCAGGTGTGATGTGTGAATCAAGCCCGCTCCCTGATGCGGTGACAAGATCAGCGGGCACAGTTACGCTGTCCGCTGGCTTGCGCGCTTCAACATCGGCCTTTACGCGATCAACAAGTGCTTGGCTGGTCGGGCCATAGTTTGAACCGCTGGAGGCTGCCGCGTCGTACCCCTGCCCCGCACCAGAAGGCCGGCCCCAGAAATACTGTGGTGATGTAAATGTCTGACCGATCAGATCAGAGCCGATCACCTTATCGTCACGGCGGATCAGGCTGCCATTAGCCTGTTCAGGGAACGCGACCTGAGCAATGCCAAGCACGGCCAGCGGGTAGGCCAATCCTGTGATGAGGGTGATGGCGACAACGAGCGTAAGTGCGGGACGAAGTTGAGCAAACATGGCGGTGCTCCTTAGATCAGGCCAATGGAAGAGATCAGAACGTCGATGATTTTGATGCCGATAAATGGTGCTGCCAGGCCACCCACGCCGTAAATCAAGAGATTACGGCGTAAGATTGAAGCAGCCCCCGTCGGGCGATACGTGACACCACGCAGCGCCAAGGGGATCAGCACAATAATGATTAGCGCATTGAAGATGATTGCCGACAGAATTGCGCTTTCTGGTGATTCCAAGCCCATGATGTTTAAGGCCGCCAACTGCGGATAGAACGCGATGCAAATAGCCGGGATGATGGCAAAATATTTGGCGACGTCGTTCGCGATGGAGAACGTCGTCAGCGCACCGCGTGTCATGAGAAGCTGTTTGCCAATGGCAACAATCTCAATGAGCTTAGTCGGGTCGCTGTCCAAGTCCACCATGTTGCCCGCTTCACGCGCGGCCATGGTGCCAGTTTGCATCGCCACGCCGACGTCAGCCTGCGCCAATGCCGGTGCATCGTTGGTGCCGTCACCGCACATTGCGACGAGTTTGCCACTGGCTTGTTCATCACGAATAAGCTTCAGTTTCGCTTCGGGTGTGGCTTGAGCCAGAAAGTCATCAACACCGGCTTCTGCCGCAATCGCTGCCGCTGTCATGGCGTTGTCGCCGGTAATCATGACAGTGCGGATGCCCATGGCGCGCATTTCGGCGAAACGTTCGCGGATGCCACCCTTGACGATATCTTTCAGGTGAATGATACCAAGCAACCGCCCATCACGCGCAACAGCTAAAGGCGTGCCGCCAGACTTGCCAATATCTTCGGCAATCGACTGCGCCTGACGAATAGCAACATCAGCCGCGCCTTTGTTTTGAGCGATGACGGCATCCACAGCACCCTTGCGGATGGACGAACCATCGATATCGATACCGCTGATCCGGGTTTGAGCCGTAAACGGAATGAAGCGCGCGTGCAGCGGCTCCATCTCGCGTTGACGCAAGCCATATTTTTCCTTCGCCAATACGACGACAGAGCGGCCTTCCGGCGTTTCATCGCTTAAGCTTGCCAATTGCGCGGCATCCGCCAATTCACGTTCACTGACGCCCGTGAGTGGGATGAATTCCGTGGCTTGGCGATTACCTAGCGTGATGGTGCCGGTTTTATCCAACAGCAATGTGTCCACATCACCCGCGGCTTCAACCGCCCGGCCTGACATCGCCAGCACATTGAACCGCACCAAGCGGTTCATGCCCGCAATGCCAATAGCCGATAGCAACGCGCCAATGGTTGTCGGGATCAGCGTGACGAACAGTGCAATCAGCACCACCACACTCACATGACCACCTGCATAAGCTGCAAAGCTGGGAATAGAGACAACCGCGAACAAGAACACAATGCTCAAGCCCGCCAGCATGATATCGAGCGCGATTTCATTCGGCGTCTTTTTACGCTCCGCCCCCTCAATCAGCGCAATCATGCGGTCCAGGAACGAGCCACCCTGAGGCGCTGTGATGCGCACCTTAATCCAATCTGACAATACCAGCGTGCCGCCGGTCACAGCACTGCGGTCACCACCAGACTCACGGATGACAGGAGCAGATTCACCTGTAATCGCGGCTTCGTTAACAGACGCGACACCTTCGATGACATCGCCATCACCGGGGATGAGATCACCTGCTTCCACCAACACAATGTCGCCAACACGCAAGTCAGCAGCAGGTTTGCGCGTAAAGTTCTTGGTGTTCGCACCCGACAGAAGTTTGGCAATCGTGCCGGTGCGCGTTTGACGCAAACTTGCGGCTTGGGCTTTACCGCGCCCTTCCGCGATCGCCTCGGCAAAGGTGGCAAAGAGAACTGTGAACCACAGCCAAGCAATGATCTGGCCGGAGAAGCCCAGGTTACCGCCGCCGGTCACAAGATCACGGATGAAGAGGACCGTGGCCGCAATCGCCACCACCTCAACCATGAACATCACCGGGTTACGAGCGAGCTTGCGGGGATCGAGTTTTTTGAAAGCATCTATAATCGCAGGCTTCACCAATTCTGGTGCAAACAAAGATGTAGAGTTACGCGTTGTCATGATGACACCTAATCTTACGTTCTTAGAAAAGCTGGCCTTGTTGCTGGGCAAAGTGCTCAGCAATGGGACCGAGTGTGAGGGCCGGGAAATATGTGAGGCCGCCGACGATCAGGATCACGCCGATCAAGAGGCCGATGAACAGCACGCCGTGAGTGGGGAACGTGCCTGCGGATTTCGGCAGCACTGGCTTGGCAGCAAGTGAGCCCGCAATCGCCAACATCGGAATGATGACGGCAAAGCGGCCCACCAGCATCGTGATGCCGAGTGTGAGGTTGTAGAACACTGAGTTGGCAGTCAGACCGGCGAAGGCACTGCCGTTGTTCCCACCGGCAGAAGCATAAGCATAGAACATCTCGGTGAAACCATGCGGGCCTTTGTCTTGCAAGCCAGCCAAGCCCACATCGGTCACACTGGAAATTGCAAGGAAGCCCAAGACAACCAGCGGCATGGCCAGAATGGCCAGCATCGTCATCTTCACTTCGCGAGCTTCGATTTTCTTGCCGACGTATTCAGGCGTGCGGCCAACCATCAGGCCCGCCGCAAACACGGCGATGATGGCGAACAACAAGATGCCATACAAACCAGCACCGACGCCGCCAACGATGACTTCACCCAGCAGAATATTCACCAACGGGATCATGCCGCCGATGGCCGAGAAGCTATCGTGCATCGCATTCACCGCACCACATGATGCCGCAGTTGTAATCACAGCGAACAGCGACGACATGGCAACACCGAAGCGGACTTCTTTGCCCTCCATGTTGCCAGCCGCAGCATCAACACCCAGAGCTGTTAAAGCCGGGTTGGCTTGGGCTTCAGACCAATAGACGACCCCGACGCCGATGATGAACAAGACTCCCATGGCCCCCAGAATGGCCCAGCCTTGGCGCTCATCTTTGATCATGCGTCCAAAGACGTTCGTCAGACTTGCGCCTACCGCGAAGATCAGAACCATCTGCACAAAGTTTGCGAGTGCTGTGGGGTTTTCGTATGGGTGTGCGGAGTTGGCGTTAAAGAAACCGCCGCCGTTGGTGCCGAACATTTTAATAGCAAGTTGCGAGGCAACCGGGCCTTGCGCGATATTTTGCACAGCGCCACCATCCAGCGTCGCGGCTTGCACATAGGCGCTTAAGTTCTGCGGCACACCCTGCCAGACAAAGAACAACGCCGCGATGAACGCAATCGGCAGCAAGATATAAAGTGTGGAGCGCGTCAGGTCGGCCCAGAAGTTGCCGACACCCGTAGCAGAGCGACGCGAGAAACCCCGCACCAATGCAACGGCGAGTGCGATGCCGGTCGCAGCAGACAAGAAGTTCTGTACAGTTAGGCCGACCATCTGCACCAAGTACGACATAGTGCTTTCGCCGCCGTAAGACTGCCAGTTGGTGTTGGTGACAAAGCTGACGGCAGTATTGAATGCAAGATTAGCGGGCACCCCGCCAAATTCTTGCGGGTTCAGCGGCAATACACCTTGGAAACGTTGCAATGCATAAAGCAGCAAGAATCCAACCAGATTCAGCGCCAACATCGACAGCGCATAGACCGTCCAATGCTGATCTTTGGTCGCATCAATGCCGCTTAACCGATAAAGCCCATTCTCGACCGGCTTGAAAATCGGCGACAACAGTGTGCGCTCGCCGTTAAAGAGGCGCGTCATAAAGCCGCCAAAGGGGCGGGTGAGCGCAATGATCACCACGCAGAACAGCGCGATGACCAACCATCCAGAGAGTGTCATAGTGGCTAGTTCCTAGAAGCGTTCAGGGCGCAGAAGCGCGATGACGAGATAAATGAGAAGGCCAGCCGCAACCGCGCCGCCCAGAATGAAATCGAGCGGCATGATCACACCCGCTCGCACGCGCTGACGAACAGCGCGAAGAGAATGAAAAAGCCGACCCCAAGGATCAGCACAGCTAAGTCAAACATAGAAACCTCCGACAGACCGTGTCGGATGGTTAATTACGGCTGAAGCCCATAGCGAAACGAGAGGCGTCAGGACGAGTCAGCATAGACTCGGCATAGAGTTTTACCCAATCCAGCCTTATGTAACTTCGGCAGATTTAGGCAGCTTTATGTCACTCTTCGCATAACCTATGTTATGCGACTCAACATCCGCCTCAACGACTCATTTAAAACCAGTGTTCATTACCCAGTTCAGATCGTAAGGGGTTCCCCTACGTAACCCGCGAATTCTAATGCCTTACCCAACGCAATACAAAACTCCGAACGCATTCACGAGGCGTTTATGCAAAAATCTGGCAAAAGCCATAAGACCATCATCTCAGCTATAGCAGCGCTGTTTGTAGGCTATTACGCCTCCTCCATATATTGCCGCTTAGCGGAGGGATCAGCATGTAATGTTTGGGGTAATGAGGGACAGCAAGCGGCTTCATCGGCTGCAAATTTATTGCCTTTGGATAAAGCGGCTGAAATTGAACGGCCTCAGTAGGACACCAACCGCATATGGATTGCGCGAGGTTGCTATCGCGCACATCAGGCCGCCGAGATTAAATTCGATTTTTTACCGCCTGTTGCAGGGGTGTGCCGGAGGAAGAAATTGCGATCTAATCTTGGCGGCTTCGATACTAAGCCGTTAAGTCGCGAGTCTCTTCATGCAATATGCATCCGCACACTGCGAAAAGACCACCTAGTCCTTTGCCACTTTAAAAGCATCCGAGAACTCTTCAAGCCTGCGGTCAGAAACATTAACTATGATTTGCATAACAGCAAAAGGCGTAACCTTATATGCGCTTACGAGATCATCGCACAATTTAGCTTTTTCAGGCGATTTAGGTTTCCAGGCCCACATATCCGTCCGTACCTGATGCACCAATTGGATATCTTTGAATTTGCACATAAGCGTTCGTATAAGCGGCTCAGATGCTCGTAACTCATCAACAAGGGTCTGAATACTCCAATCTCGCGTCGATGATTTCGCAAGCAGCAACAGCAATTCTAATGCCCAAAGTGAGTCCACATGCGCGGCAATAAACTTCTTTAGTGGATCTGATATTGGCGTAGGCATTGAAGTAGGGAGTCCAGATGATCATCAGAAACAGGTGCTCTTAAGCGGGTGAGAAATCATATTGGTGCCGCTTACACACCCCGTAAATCCCTTAAGGACTACGTATTAATTGGCTCTTTGGATCATAGCCAAACATTCTGACGTTAGCGCAAGCGGAGCGTTTGATTCATGCAATTGCGGGGCAGTAAGCTTGGTCAAATAGCAGCTCACCCACGCATGCACATCATGTTCACATACGCTTTCAAATAGATCCTCCCACCGCGATAGCCGCTCTTTGTATGGCATCGTCAGCGCGCGTTGCAACGCTCTCGCAACCTCCTCTTCATCGTAGGGATTGACAATCAGGGCCTGCCGCATTTGATGAGCCGCGCCAGCAAATCTAGACAAAATAAGGACGCCTGGATCTTCTTTATCCTGGCAGGCGATGAATTCTTTCGCCACCAAGTTCATCCCATCTCGGAGCGGTGTCACTAAAGCAACGCGACTGGCTCGATAAATACTGGCAAGTGCTGCACTCGCATACGCCCGATTGACATAACGAAGGGGCACCCAGTCGTAATCGGCGAATTCTCCATTGATTTGGCCGCTCAAGAACTCAAGTTGCTTCTTTATTTCCTGATACTCGGGCACATCGCTTCGTGATGATGGCGCGATCTGTAGCATGAACACCTTTTGATGGAACTCGGGGCACTGCTTCAGCAAGGTTGCATATGACCGAAAACGACGATCAATGCCCTTAGAATAGTCAAGCCGATCTACGCCAAGGATCATATCTCGTCCGGCAATACTTTCCTTCATGCGAGCTGCATGCTTTCTCCCTTCTTCGCTTTCCGATTGAGCGGAAAAAGCAGCCGCATCACAGCCTATAGGAAAAACGTCCACTTCTATTTCGTGATTGAAGCACCTCAAACGATTGCCCGCGACAACTTCGCCTTCGGCCTCTTGCAGCACATAGTCCGTGAACGCTTTCAAATCGCTCGGCGTTTGGAACCCAACAAGGTCGTAGGAGAAAATACTTTCCACGAGCTTTCGGTGACCAGGCAATGCGTAAAGCACTTCCGCAGCTGGCCAAGGAATATGCAGAAAGAAACCGATTTTGTTTTGTGCCCCGACACGCCGCAGTTCACGCGCCAGCGGAATGAGATGATAATCATGAATCCAAATCACATCATCCCTCCTGAGGAGGGGCGTGAGTGACTGAGCAAACTTCTCGTTTACGCGATAATAGCCGTCTGAATAACTTTGTTGAATTGACGTGAGACCTGTTCGGTAATGAAATAACGGCCAAATCGTCTGATTTGCAAAGCCAGCATAATAATCCTCATAATCGGCCTTGCTCAGATCAACGGTCGCGAAAGTAATGCCACGCGCCTTCTGAAGACGAATGGGCTTTTCATCCTCGTTAATTTCGCCACTCCAACCAAACCAAACCCCGTTTCGATCTCTTAGGGCTGCTGATAGGGCAGAAGCCAACCCGCCAACGGGGCCCTTTTGCCACGCCGCTGCCTTCGCGACACGATTCGAAATAGCAACGAGACGGCTCATATTGCATCTCTCCACGCCTTACTCAGGCGTGTTGCAGAATTTATAACACCCACTTGCGAGTAGGTTTGCGGATAATTGCCCCATAATTCTTTGGTCGAGACATCAATCCCTTCCGACAACAAGCCAACATGATTCCGACAATTCAGCAAAGCTTCGTAAGCGTTTCGCGCGTCATCCGTCCGGTTTAAGCGATAAAGCGCATCAATGTACCAGAAGGTGCAAATGTTGAACGCAGCCTGTGGGACGCCGAAATCATCGGCCTCATCGTAGCGAAAGACATGGCCACTTCTCAGTAGTCTTTTCTCTATATGCGCGACTGTCTGTTCGAGTCTTGCATCGGGCGCAACACATCCCAGTTCTACAAGCTGTAATAGGCTCGCATCAGTTTCTGAGCCAGAGAGTGAACTACGATAGCATTTTGCCTTGTCGTCCCAGAGGTTGGACCGCAACCAAGATTGAATCGCATCAGCACGTTTTTGCCAATTTTTTGATTTGTCAATCAGGCCTCTATGCCGCGCTATTAAAGCGAGGCGATCACAGGCTGCCCACGACATTGCCACTGAATACGTGTGAACAGCTTCCCGTGTGCGCAATTCCCAAAGGCTTGCGTCTGGCTGATCGTAAATCGCAAATGCACGTTCACCAACGCGTTCAAGTTGCTCAAACTGGGCCGTCGTCATGGGGGTTAGCAAGCGCTGATCTAGAAACGCTTGTGTCGCTGATAGCACGACTTGGCCATAGACATCGTTTTGTACGTGCTCAAATGCCTGATTTCCGACCCGCACGGGCCCCATGTGACGGTACCCACGCAACCCTGTCTCCTGGTGCTCATCTAAATTGGCGCGAAGATTAATGCCGTATACGGGTTGAATGTGTTGGCCGAGCGCGACGCCCGGAAGATTGCGCAAATATCCGAGATAGCTTTCCATAATATCTATGGCGCCAAGACGGTTGAGCGCTTGGATAACGTAAAACGAATCCCGCAGCCAACAATAGCGATAATCCCAGGTTCTATGCGTGTTTGCGGCTTCCGGAATAGACGTCGTAAGAGCAGCAACGATCGCGCCCGTTTCTTCAAACCAGCAAAGTTTGAGAGCTATCGCAGCACGGATGACAGCATCTTGCCATTCATAAGGTATGGCTAATGTCCTGACCCATTGCTTCCAGTAGTCAATGGTTTGTTCCAGGAATTCATGAGCTGTTGCATCCAGATTAGCTGCGACAGGTTCATCCGGCCCGACCCAGAATGTCAGTGGACGCTCGAGGTGAAACCAAGTCTCTTCCATGACATAGGTTAAAGGGCAGTCTGTCGTGAGGCGAATAGCATTGCCCGATGTTCCATATCGAATGTGGTTCGAGCCGTGCGTCTTTATTGGAGCGCATGAGCCATAATTAAATGTCGGCCTCATCCGGATTCGAATGCGCGGCGTACCCGCAATTGGCTTGATTTGGCGTATCAGAACTGCAGGCCTGAAACTTCGACCGTACATGCGAAATCGCGGTGCAAAATCTATAACTTCAATACTTGCCCCACTCTCATCCGTCAAAACCGTGCGTAAAACAGCGGTATTGGCAATATAGGCTTGCTGGCTTTCTCGTGGCCTTTCGAGCGTGATGTCAAATACGCCGTCTGCTGCATCAGATGATGGCTCTACGCCTTGCAGTAAAGCGTTGAATACCGGATCGCCGTCAAATCGCGGCAGACAGCACCAAAGAACACGAGCCGCACGGTCAATAAGGGCTGCATACTGGCAATTGCCCACCACACCTAAGTTCAAATCAACTTGAGATCCGTTTATGATCATTTGCCAGTCACCGCTGCAGCAAGCCAATGATGAACCTCGTTGACGGATGCAAAGTGATACGGGGCGTGAACTGACCGTTTTGTACCGACTGCTATTGATAGCCCTCCCATGGCAGACACGACTTTAAACGCTGTTTCATCCGTTTCGTCATCGCCTATGTAAACCGGTATGCGGGATTTAAATGGCGACTCATTCATAAACGCCATTACTGCAGCGCCTTTATTAGCCGTCCCCTCCTTCAACTCGACCACGCACTTCCCTCTTATCACCTCGAGATCGGCGTTTGTTTGGTACGCAATGGACTGCAAAAGCGCGATGCAATCTTCCTTCGCACCCGGCTCTTGCCGATAGTGCAGCGCAACTGCAGGCCCCTTCTCTTCGACTACAATTCGCGGCCATCTTTGTTTTAATTTCTTGGCGGCGAAAATCGCGTCTTCAATCTCTGCCGACACAAACCCTGATTGCTCGTTAGATCTACCGGTCGCCGTGCGGCGCTCAATTCCATGAACACCTGCGACGGCAGCGATTGACTTATCAAGGAAGCGATCAACATCAGAAATTGTCCGACCTGAGATGATCGCTACAGCTCCGCCGAACCCTATCGTTAATCGGCGGAGCATAGGAATTAAATTGGCTGGAATATTCACATCCGATGGCGCCGCAGCAATTTCAACAAGCGTGCCATCAAAATCGAGGAATAGCGCGCTGTCCGGTCGGCACTGTGGCGGTGCTGTACGATTTAGGGCTTCACCATGCTCTAGCATCATGCTGCCCTCGATAAACGAAGCGATTGAGTCGGATATGCCATAGCAATCTCAGAGCCACTCAACCGTTCTAAAAGCTCGACATTAATGTCCTGCTGAATGTCCATGTACGCGTTGTAGTCGGCATTCAGGACCCAGTAGACAATCTCGAAGTTATGGCTGTACGCACCGATTTCTTTGAAATGACAGCGCTCTAGACGCACGCCCTCTCGCTTCTTGATGGTTTCGGAAACGATGCCACAAATTTTGCGGAGTTTTTCCGGCGCGGTATCAAACGCGATGCGAATAGAGAACTGGACCCGCCGCTCTCTCATTCTCTTGAAATTGCGAATCCGCGACGACAAGAGATCGGAATTGGCACAGATAATCTGCTCGCCGCTTAGCGATCTAATTCTGGTCGTCTTCAAGCCAATACTTTCAATCGTCCCCGTCTCATCACCGAATACGATGAAGTCTCCAACTAAAAATGGCTCATCCATAACAATCGCGAGTGAGGCAAAGAGATCACCCAGAATATTTTGCAGCGCTAAACCTGCAGCTATACCGCCAATACCTAACCCAGCCACCAACGCCGTAATGTTGACGCCAAGATTGTTGAGCGCAAAGAGTGCGATAGCGACCCAGAGACCTACGCGTAGCGCAGCGGAGACCAGGTTTAGAGAGCTAAAGGCGGACGGTTCGTACTTCTTTCTTTGGCGCGTGACCCAATAGTCAACAACAATGCTGGCCCAAACCGATATCTGAAAGGCTAAGGCGATGACGAGAGTATAATCGATACGCTTCTGCCAGATGGGCGCTCGCGGAACAAATACGTTGCTGATGAGCAGGCTAAGAGCAAATAACGTGACATAATTCAGGCGCCTGACTAAAAGTTCGAAATCTACAGACTTGCCAAAGAAGGGCTGCACGCGGTGGGCGCAGAGTTCGAAGAATTTCTTAGTTAGGCACGCCACCGCAAAGATGCTGAAGACGAGCATCCAAAAAACGATCCAGCTATCTGCGGGCGGAATATATTCTGACAGTATTGTGTTAAGGTGTTGCATGACCCTAGTAGTCTGCGGTGAGCTCGCAGAGTTGGTGTGATTGGCATGCAAGAAACCTATTCGAATTTACATCACGAAAAAGATGTAGGTAACGTACGTGACTCCCTACGTATAAATACGAACTGTTCCAACTAGTTATATGAAGCTGGATCAGAATGACGCGCCATAAGCCGGATCAAGTCTGGCAATCGGGTCACACGCATCTTCTCCATCATCCGGCTTTTATAAACCTCTACGGTACGCACTGATATCCCGAGAGTGGCCGCAATCTCGCGGTTATGCTGACCAGCCACCACGAAATCGAGTATCTCCTTTTCGCGCGCTGATAGGCGGGACAAGCAATCCTCAAGAGTCTTGCGCTCTTTTATCAACGCTGATTTCAAATCTAATTCCGATAACGCCTGCTCGATGACATTCATCATGTCGGCTTCGTCGACAGGCTTCTCCAAAAAATCGAAAGCACCGCTTTTTAGAGCGGTTTTAGCCGAATCAATATCTCCAAACGCGGTAACAACGATGAAGGGGGTTTCCAGTCGCTGCTGTTTACACCGCCGCAACACTTCTAATCCACCGACACCAGACATTTTTAGATCTAAGATGACGCAGTTAAAGTCTGCCAGATGATCACAAACCAGAAAATCTTCACCACTACGAAACTCCTCAACTTCGAAGTCACGAAATCGCAGCAATATACCCAGTGAATCGCGCAGTGCATCATCATCATCCACGATCGCAATGCGTTTCTTTTCTTTCATTACTGGTCCTTTGCCACAGGAAGCTGGACAACGAATTTCGCACCGCCAAGGTTTGATCGGCCGGCGGTTATAGCGCCACCGTGCGCCAATACGATTGACTTGCTCATGGAAAGTCCAAGGCCCAAACCATTTTTCTTTGTTGTCGTCATGGGATCAAAGATATCATCGAACACGTCATCCGCGATCCCGGGGCCCGAATCCTCGACAGTCAGCTCCACTAGATTATTGATAGCAGCAATACGTATCGTAACTGCCTTAGACGACGATGATATGGGTGCCAATGCGTCAATTGCGTTGATAAGCACATTGTGAACGACAGAGTGCAATTGTATTGCATCTGCGGTGACGTACGTCACCCCCAGACTGCTGGACACTTTCACGCTTATACCCGACGCTTCGAATTTGTTTGCGAGCAGCACAACCGACTCACGAACTAATTGCGCGACATCAAGTAGCTCCAAGCGAAGCGAGCCGCTGCGAAAGAACTCCCGCAATCGCTTGATCGTTTCAGCCGCCCGCTTCACCTCACCGCGCAACCTCGCCACAATATCCGTAAGCTCTTTGTCGATGTTTTCTTTGCGCTCCAAGCTGTGCGCGATAACTGCTGCATAGTTTGAAATCGCGCCGATTGGATGACTCAACTCATGGGCAAGCGTACCGGCTAGTTCGCTCGTTTCGCCAGCCTTTAAATTGGTCGATAATGCTTGTTCCCGATCTCGCAAACGCCTCGCTGCGGCACGCCCCTCATCCGCGGTTAAACCAAGGATCAGCGCCGTCGCATTTAACACAAGCATTCGCATTGGCAGCTGTACGATACGATCATCGCCGCCGGCCGACAGGGAGAGAAACAGCATCAGCGAAGCAAGTATAACAAGATTGGCAATTGCAGCGCCGCGGACACCATGGCGCAACGAAATCCACATTAAAGGGAGCGATAAGATATAAAAATACTCTCTCACCTGGCCAGCGCTGAACACAAATACAAACCACAAGAAAGCAAATCCTAACGCTGTTTGAGCGAGGAGATCCCATATCCAGGTTGCTGTTACCTTCGCGAACGTAATTCTGCTCTCAGCGATAATAATGGATAAGGGCGAAATAACGAGAATACCCGTTAGGCTGCTCGCCCACAGCTGCAGAACCGCGCCCCAATCAATCTCGAACAACAGATCTGGCCAGATGCGCACTAAATTACATAGAAGCGATAACGGCACCGCAAACAGAATAGCGCGCGCCCATACAGCACTTAAAATGCCAGGACGAAATTGTGTCGAAAACCTTCGCGCTAAAATAAGAGGTACGACAGATTCTGTAGTGGACAACAGAACGTTTAATAAGCTTGATGCCCAATAATGAGAGCCGTCGTGAAAGAGCAGATTGCCTATAGCATTGGCAGTCAAAACTGGAATTGCAGCCCGGTATCCGTCTTTAACCACCAGAGCCAGGCAGAGACCAATGCCGAGGTTCCAGTTAATTTCTTCGGGCGATTGGCTCGAGCCGACATAACTTACGAAATCCAACGCAAGGAACGCGACTATAAAAGCTGCCCATCTCAGAAGTGGCACCGTGGGCATCTCCACTCTGCTCGGGCTCGCGTCTGCGTCGCTGGACATCGGATACATACACTCCCTCAAAGAATCCATTCGCGAATTAACAGTTACGGCTTGAGCAGCAATATACGTGTTTCCCTTACGTGACGCTCTGCTTTCCGGTCGATAAATTATCCACCACTAGTGGCAAGGAAACGGTAATTTTGAGGAATATGAGATGGCGAATTCGGACTTTCCCCTTGCGAGGCTTGGTTTTTTCCTATCGTTCGTAGCGTTTGCAGCGACGGGCTATTACGCCTATTCATTGCGTGAAAAAGTAGACTTAATTCAAAAGATTGAGAGCTCTGCACGTAACGAGCGGGATACAGCAAATGCGAAAGCCGTTGCTATAGGTAAGGAATTAGAAACAGCGAAGGCTACGTTGAATGGCTGCCAAGAAAGTCTTGGTGCAACGCAAACCAGACTAGAAGAAGCACAAAAATCATTAAACGCTCGCTCTTCTCCAACACGTAAGCGGCGCAATTAGCCCTCATACATTCAAACTTAGGCCTCTACAGTTTTCTGTAGAGGCCTTATTTCATGGACGCTGACTTGCTCATTCTTGAACCGGGAGAAAGTTAATTCATCATTCGGTCTGTGGCAGTTAACTCACACCGCTCATAACAACTGCTCCAAATAAAGAATTAAATTCTGTTGGCGTGTAAATGCGCCCCGCCGGCGTGTATCCCCATACGTGATTCCCCTACGGCGAGCACGAATTACAGATACCGTAGAAACAATCCAATATCGTGAAAATGGAGCTGTGGCATAAGCCGCACAACTATCACGCAGCTTAGCTTTCATCTCGGCCAGCCAGAATTAAGGACATCCGAATTGAAAGCCTCAGCCCCCACAGCGTCACAAATCCGGTCAGAAATAGACCGTGAAACGCACTAATCGAGACAGCGAGCGGCCGAAGCGAGAAGCGCTACGGCGGAAGGGGAACACGAAATGGCCTTATCTCAAACCTTCATTCAATCCATAACGCCGTCGCAAATTGCCGCGTTCTCGACGACACAAATTGCATCGTTTGATGCGACAGAGATTGGCTATCTCACAAGCACACAGTTTGCTGCCTTAACAACCAGTCACATTTCATCGCTTTCAACGACGCAGATAAAAAGCATCAAAACAACCAATATTGCTGCACTCACGACTGTTCAGTTAACAGGCCTTTCCACGACCCAGATCAGCGTTTTGAATACATCGCAACTGCGTGCGCTTACGAGCAGTGTTTTAGTGTCATTTTCAACGATACAGGTTGGCGGGCTGTCTTCGCGTCAAGTTGCCTCGCTAACGACAATTCAGCTAAACGCGCTCGGCACAACCAATATAGGAACACTTAGCGCCACACAGATCGATGGCTTAACAACACCTCAGATTTCCAACTTAAGCTCATTAAGCTTCGGCGCACTCAATACTGGGCAGCTCGGAAGTCTATCGAGCACTCAAGTTAAAGCAATTTCAACAACCAACCTCTCCGCCATCTCGACAGACCAAGTTGGTGGATTACTATCAACACAGGTGACCGCGCTTAGCGCCGCACAGCTAAATGCCTTAGGAAGCAGCAGAATTGGGCTTCTGAGCACAGCTCAATTTGGCGGGATTACCGCCATACAAATCCGCGGCATTAACACGACAAGCTTTGCCGGCATCAGCACAACACAACTTTCAAGTTTTACGACGACTCAATTAAAGGCGCTCTCCGCACCTCAACTCAATTCATTCACAACGACACAATTCGGCGCCCTGTCATCTACTCAAATCGGAACGCTTTCAACCGTTCAGATTAAAGGCGTTAACACCACAAATATCGAAAGCTTAGCAACAAACCAACTGTCAGGGATCACATCTCAGCAATTGGGGGCCCTCACCGCATCCCAAGTCAAATCCTTAAGCACAGCAAATATTTCTGGGTTAACGACAACACAGGTTAGCGGCTTTCTAGCTCAGCAAATAAGCGCACTTACATCGACACAGTTTGCAGCATTTTCGAGCACGCAAATCGGTTCGTTGTCAGCAAAGCAGGTGAAGGGCATCACAACAACTAATATCGCCACTATCTCAACCCTTCAGCTATCGGGATTTTCCTCAACCCAGATGGGTGCCTTTTCAACAACACAGTTGAACGCGCTTACGAGCACTAATTTTGTATCACTCAGCACATCACAGTTATCAGGCGTCACGTCGGTTCAACTTAAAGCTCTAAGCACCACAAATTTTACGACACTAACAACAACGCATATCGCAAGTTTAAATGTCACTCAGGTTAAAGCTTTAGCGAATACTCAACTCGCCGCGATGACCACAGTGCAATTCGGCGCTCTCAGTTCGACCCAGATTGGCACACTTAGTGCGGCACAGGCAAAAAGCATTAATACGCTCAATCTCTCTCAGTTGACGACAACACAACTGAGTGGGTTTTCATCTAGTCAGATTGCGGCACTGAGCACATCTCAAATTGCAGCATTGAGCACCATTTCAATTGGCAATCTCGCGACTACTCAAATCGATGGATTTACGTCGATACAGGTAACCGCATTAACCTCGACGCAGTTTAGCTCTTTGGCGACAAGCCAGATCGCCAGTTTCTCGACATTACAGGTTAAAGGATTGAGCACGACAAACCTGCAAGCCATCACAACCGTGCAACTAACCGGCCTTGCGGGGACGCAACTGGCAGTACTTTCAGCTGTTCAGCTGAATTCGCTGCAAACCACCAATATCGCGGCACTTTCCACGACTCAGATTGCTGGGCTCTCAACGACGCAATTGCGCGCCTTAAACACAACGAATTTTGCGGCCTTTACGACGACACAAATTGGCTCATTGACCACATCACAAATTCGCGCGCTGGTGACGAATCAGATTGCCGTGATGACAACAACGCAATTCGGCAGCCTCAGCACGACACAACTTAGTGGTTTTCTGACCACACAGATTAGAGGCATTAGCACAACGAACTTCGCTGGCTTGTCAACATCACAACTTAGCGGACTCTCTTCTACGCAATTTAGCGCCATAACAACCACCCAGCTCACAGCGCTTTCCACCATCCACATCAGTGGTCTCACGACAACTCAAATCGATGGATTAGCAGCAACGCATATTAGCGCTTTGACGACGTCGCAGTTCGGGGCGTTATCCACCAGCCAGTTAGCGAGTATGTCTACAACTCAGGTCAAAAGCTTGAGCACGACAAACATATCTGCGCTTTCGACAACCCAACTTTCCGGATTTGCGTCGACGCAGCTGTCGGCACTGTCTACACAACAGCTAAATGCTATTAGTACGACTAATATCGCTGCTCTAACGACCCTTCAGTTTGGCGGACTCACATCCACTCAAATTAAGGGCATCAACACAACGAACTTTGGCGCGCTAACAACACTTCAAATTGGGTCGCTCTCAACAACTCAATTGCGAGCGCTCATCACTAATCAAATCAGCGTGCTAAGCACTACCCAGTTCGGCAGCCTCACGAGCGCTCAGATCTCGGGAATAACAACAACTCAGGTTCGCGCAATCACAACAACGAATATTGCCAATCTTAGCACCAATCAGTTGAGCGGCATGAACTCACAGCAATTGGGAGCCCTACTTTCCTCGCAGCTAAATGCCCTTAGCACGACAGGAATTGGATCATTAACGACGACACAAATTGACGGCTTTGCAGCAACTGCCATTAGCGCGCTTAGCACAGTACAGGTTGTTTCTTTAAGTACGATCCAGTTGGCGAGCTTAACTACCACACAGATCAAGGGACTTAATACGACCAATCTCGCCGTCATTACCACGGCACAGCTGACGGGTATCGCCTCTACCCAGTTGGCTGCCCTGGCTACGATGCAGATTAATGCGCTCGGTTCAACCAACATTGCCCATCTATCAACGGCCCAGTTCGGTGGAATAACATCGACACAACTGAAGGGGCTAACAACAACCAATTTCTCTGCCCTTACAACATCTCAAATTTCGGGCTTAAGTACCGCGCAAATTAAATCACTCTACAGCACACAGATCGGCGCCCTCACGACTGCGCAATTTGGAAGTTTAAGTACGCTCCAACTGAGCTCTTTAGCAACGACCCAAGTAACGGGCATTAGCAGCACGAATTTAACACAGTTGAGCACTACTCAATTGAGCGGCTTCACCTCGACACAACTTGGCGCATTAACGACAGCCCAAGTTTCGTATCTTGGAACAGTGAGCATTAGCTCGTTAACGACCACCCAAATTGACGGTCTGACAGCGACGCAGATCATTTACCTCTCCACGCAGCAATTTGAGGTATTATCCACAGCGCAATTAGGTAGTTTCTCGACAACTCAGGTTAAGGGCATTGGGGTCACAAATATTGCGATCCTCTCTACTACCCAGTTGAGCGGGCTTTCGTCTACGCAGTTGTCCGTCTTGTCAGCGCCACAGATCGTCAGCCTCAGCACGACGAACATCAGCAATGTATCGACGACACAACTGGGCGGTCTGACATCTGCTCAAATCAAAGCTTTAACAACCGTGCAAGTCGCAGCACTTACAACCACTCAACTGACAGGGATGAGCACTGTGCAGTACAGCGGCTTTGAAGCGACCGATATAGCCGCATTTACCACAACCCAGATTACCGCACTTTCTGCAACAGGACTTGACGTTCTGACGAGTGCGCAGGTTTCAGCATTTACCACAACTCAAATCGCTGCAATGACGACAACCCAAGTGGCGGCCATACTGGGGTAGGCTGATGACTGCAATTGAACGTTGTAAGTGCGCGACTGGGATACCTGTTACACTTACTAAATTTGCTTGATAACAAGATCAAAATTCCCTGTTACCCTGTTTAGGGAATTGGCCGGAGCTTTCGTCGCAGCAGACTGCTGCCCCAGCCAACCTTTCTTGTTCAAAGCGCCAGTTGGGTTCTATGCAGCCAAATCCGCCCATTTACAGGGCTATTTGCTTCGTTATGCGATGATAACACGAAGCCGAGGCCAATATTGAGCGCCTCTAAATAGTATGATGAGATGCACGGTAATGAGCATTGTCGAGCAAATAAATGCTCACATGCTGCTAAGATCCCGCAGGCGCAGCTCCTATTATTTTTAGAGGCTTGTTGCCAGCCAAACGCCGCATCAGCACATAGAAGACGGGCGTGAGGAAAATGCCGAACGCTGTGACACCCAACATGCCGAATAACACGGCAATACCCATGGCATGGCGCATTTCGGCCCCCGCGCCTGTTGATAACGCCAAGGGGACAACACCCATAATGAACGCGAACGATGTCATCAGAATGGGGCGCAAACGTAAGCGGCTTGCTTCGATGGCAGCAGTTACTGGGTCACGCCCTGCAAATTCAAGCTCGCGTGCAAACTCAACGATCAGAATTGCATTCTTAGCCGACAAGCCCACCAACACAATCAAGCCAATCTGCGTAAATACGTTGTTGTCGCCGCCCGTCAGCCACACGCCCGTCATGGCAGCGAGCAAGCTCATAGGGACAATCAAGATAATCGCAATCGGGAGCGTCAGGCTTTCATACTGTGCAGCCAGCACCAAGAACACGAGCAGTACTGCAAGCGGAAACACCCACATGGCCGAATTACCGGTGATGACGTCTTGGTACGTAAGTTCCGTCCATTCAAAGGGAAAGCCCGGCGGCAATGTTTCTGCGGCAATACGCTCCACAGCGGCTTGCGCTTGGCCTGACGAATAACCAGGGGCCGGGCCGCCATTAACATCGGATGATAAGAATCCGTTGTAACGCATCGCGCGCTCTGGTCCTGCGCTGTTTTTAATGTTCAACACCGCGGCCAACGGAATCATGGTGCCGTTGGCTGAGCGTACTTTTAATTGACCCACATCTTCAGCACGCGCGCGGTACGGTGCATCGGCCTGAACGCGCACGGTGTAGGTGCGGCCAAATTTATTGAAGTCGTTCACATACAGCGAGCCTAAGTAAATCTGCATGGTATCGAACACGTCTGTTACGGCCACGCCATACTGGCGCGCTTTGGTGCGATCGATATCTGCGTACAGTTGCGGCACGTTGACCTGGTAGCTTGAGAACAATCCTGTCAGTTCCGGCGCTTTGGACGCTTTGTCCATGAACGCTTTGGTGACGAGATCCAACGCTTGATAGCCTTGGTTGCTGCGATCTTCGATTTGTAGCTTAAAGCCACCCAGCGTACCTAAGCCTTGCACAGGCGGCGGTGGCAGCATGGCCACAAAGGCTTCCTGCACGCCGCTCAGCTGCGCATTCAACTGATCAGCAATGGCATTGGCCGTCAGGTTTTTATCTTTGCGTTCGCTAAAGGGCTTTAAGCCAACGAATAGAATGCCCGCGTTTGAACTGTTAGTGAACCCGTTCACCGACAAGCCCGGAAACGCGATGGCGTTATCAACACCGGGATGCTTGAGCACCACTTCACTCATGCGACGGATCACATCTTCGGTGCGGTCCAATGTGGCCGCGTCAGGTAACTGCGTAATTCCCACTAAATATTGCTTGTCTTGTGCGGGAACGAAGCCGCCCGGCACGGTTTTGAACAATACGCCTGTAACAGCAACCAACAGCACATACAGCGTCATCATTACGGCTTTACGCGACAGCACGCTACGCACGCCCCCGGTATAAGCATCAGTGCCGCGTGCGAAGAATTTATTAAACCCACGGAACAACCAGCCCAACGCCGCATCCATCCCGCGCGTCAGCGCGTCTTTCGGTGCGCCATGGCCCTTCAGCAACAGCGCAGCCAATGCAGGCGATAACGTGAGCGAGTTAATCGCAGAGATGACGGTTGAGATGGCGATGGTCAACGCGAACTGTTTATAGAACTGCCCCGTCAGGCCAGTGATGAACGCCAACGGCACGAACACCGCGACCAATACCAAGGCGATCGCGATAATCGGACCAGATACTTCCTGCATAGCGCGGTAAGTGGCATCGCGTGGCGATAAACCGTTCTCGATGTTGCGTTCAACGTTCTCCACCACAACGATGGCATCATCCACCACGATACCGATAGCCAGTACCAAGCCGAACAAACTGAGCGCATTAATCGAGAAGCCAAAGAGCAGCATGATGGCGAACGTACCAACAATCGAGATCGGCACCGCCACCAGTGGAATGATAGAGGCACGCCACGTTTGTAAAAACAGAATGACCACCAACACCACCAGCGCCACTGCTTCTAAGAGCGTGGTGATCACCGCATCAATGGAGGCGCGCACGAATTGGGTTGTGTCATAAACAATGTCGTAATCCACACCTTCTGGCATGGTCGCTTTAATTTCTGCCATGACTTTGCGCACGTCATCAGCAATCGCGATGGCATTAGAGCCTGGGGCCTGGAAGATCGGCACGGCAACCGCGCTTTTGTTATTCAGCAACGAACGCAAGGCATAGTCGGACGCACCGAGTTCAATGCGCGCCACATCGCGTAAGCGCGTCACTTCTCCGTTGGCCCCGGTCTTGACGATAATATCGGCGAATTCTTCTTCGCTTTGCAGACGGCCTTGAGCATTCAATGAGATTTGGAAATCCAGCCCCGGCACGCTGGGCGATGCGCCCACCACACCGGCTGCGGCTTGAACGTTCTGCGCGCGAATTTCACGCACGATATCACCCGCAGATAAACCACGCTCGGCGACCTTTTGCGGGTCCAACCACACGCGCATGGCGTAGTCGCCTGCGCCAAACAACTGTACCTGTCCCACACCATCGACGCGCGCCAAACGGTCTTTCACGTTCAGCACGGCGTAGTTGCGCAAATAGGTCATGTCGTAGCGGCCATTGGGCGACAAGATGTGCACAACCAATGTTAGATCCGGCGCGCTTTTAATGGTGGTAATCCCAATGCGGCGCACTTCTTCAGGCATGCGCGCTTCCGCTTGCGAGACACGGTTTTGCACCAACTGCTGGGCTTTATCGGCATCCATGCCTAAGCGAAATGTCACTGTTAGCGTCATCACGCCATCGGTCGTGGCTTGGCTGGTCATATAAAGCATGCCCTCCACACCATTGATGGCTTCTTCAATCGGGGTCGCGACTGTTTCAGCGATGACTTTCGGATTTGCACCCGGATACTGCGCGCGCACCACCACCGAGGGCGGCACCACATCGGGGTATTCCGAAATCGGTAACGCGCGGATTGCCAAAAGGCCCGCCACAAAAATCATGATCGACAGCACACCTGCAAAGACCGGGCGATCGATAAAAAATTTAGACAGATTCATGGCGTCCTCAGCTCTTAGCCTTTTATTTTTAGTCTTATGTATGTTGAATTTGTTGCTTAGCGTGACGCCACAGAGCTTGGGGCCACATCCATCGTGACAACTTTCGGATCAACCGAATCACCAGGGCGCACGCGTTGTAAACCATTCACGATCACGCGCTCACCGGCCGTTAAGCCATCAGTCACAATGCGTAAGCCATCCGCAAAGCCGCCCAAGCGCACTTCGCGGTAATCCACCTTGTTGTCTTTGCCGACGATGAGAACAAATTTCTTATCTTGGTCGGTGCCGACAGCACGATCGCTGATCACAATGGCTGTTTCGGTTTTGGCCGAACCCATTTTGAGACGCGCGAATTGACCGGGTATCAAATTGCCATCGGCATTCTCGAACACCGCGCGCACACGCACCGTGCCGGTTGCTGCATTCACCGCGTTATCGACTAATTGGAGTTTGCCGTTCAGCGGCGTGCCGTTATCACTGACCGTACCCATTTGCACCGGAATTTGGTCGATCTGACCGCGATTACCTGCCGTTGCGGGCAAGCTTCCCAATGCTTTCAGGACAACATGCTCGCTGGCTTCAAAGCTTGCGTAAATCGGGCTGACAGAGACCAGGGTAGTCAACACTGGTGCACCCGCACCGGCAGGCACGAGATTGCCCACGGTGATTTCCAACTTACCGACGCGGCCCGACACCGGCGCACGCACTTCGGTATAGCTTAAATTCAACTTCGCATATTGCAGACCTGCTTGCGCCGCACGCAACGAGGCTTGCGCTTCATTGTACGCATTGACGCGCACATCAAGCTCACGTTGCGAGATTGTGCCGGATGCAAGCAAATTACGACCGCGTTCAAGCTCGCCTTTGGTCAACTTCACGCGCGCTTCTGTGGCCGCTACTTGCGCTTTTGTGCGTTCCACCTCAGCCGCATAGGGCGCTGGGTCAATCGTGACTAACAAATCACCTTCGCGCACCAAAGCACCTTCGCGGAAATGTACGGATTCAACCGCACCAGCGACGCGCGAACGCACATCCACACGCTCAACCGCTTCTAAGCGTCCCGAGAACTCATTCCAGGTCGCGAGATCGCGCTGTTCAACAGTTGCAACAGATACTGGTGTGATATGCAACGTGGCGGCGGCGCTATCAGCTTTTGCCGTGCCATCCGTGCCACTCAACAATACCGCACTGCCGCCACCGATGATGATGGCCAAAGCAACTGCAGAACCCAATAACTTTTGACGAAGAGATAATGACGTCATGACAGTACTCCTACGATATCTTTTTTTATTTGTTGGCGCTGTTGCGCGCCATTTGCGTTTAGAAAATCAGAAACACTTTCGCGCACGGCTTCCGCCCACGACGACCCAAGCCCGGAGCGCTCAGCCAGTGCGCACGGCCAGCCTGTTGGGGCAGACAGCACATGGCCTTCCACAGTCACGCCCGCATCACGTAAGCGCTTGGCATACGAAATGCTTTCATCACGCATCGGGTCATCTTGCGCTGTGATAATCAGCGTTGCAGGCAAGCCACCAAGGCGCGTGGCATTTCCGGGTGCGGCATAGGGGTGCGGGGCTTTATCAGCAGTGCCCAAATACTGCGCCCAACCCTTGGCCCATTGGCATGTGGCAGGCCCTGCATTGGCACACCGTGCCGAATCAGTGGCAAGAGCTGGGCTCAGCATTGGTGACAACAAAATCTGACCAGATAATTCGGGACCGTGTTGATCACGCGCCATCAGCGCCAAGCCAGCGGCTAAGTTGCCGCCAGCTTCATCACCTGCGACAAAAAACTTGCTGCTTTTCTTTGCCCACTGCGCGCGGTGTTTGTGAACACCGCGCAAAGCATCGAACGCAGTTTCCAGGCTGCGCGGAAACGCACAATCACAATCGGCACAATATTCAGGAGCGACAACGACAGCACCTGCTGTGGCGAGAAGAGTCGCCGTTAGCTCGCCGTGATCGAGATTGCTTTGCAGGAACGAGCCGCCATGCAGGTGAAACACCAACGGCACAGCAGACGAAACGCTCTCGGGGCCATAGACGCGCAAAGCAACGGCCTGGCCATCCTCTAACATCACATTGTCTGTACGCCACGTCATGGGCCTGAACCTTTAAAAGAAGGGCCAGAAACTGCGGGAGGGGGGTACCTTTTGGGGGAGGTTTGCCCGCAGCTTCTGGCTGTTGCTCTCAACCCCGTTCTGGGCGAAAGCATGCAGGCAACATATAACTGGCTATATCGGCAATAAATCCGTTAATTTGAATATCATTATTTCTATATAGAAATAATGATAGCAGTATTCCCTGCGCGAGGGCCTAAAGATGGATCAACTTGCTGCAATGCGGGCGTTTGTGCGGGTGGTGGAAGCCGGCACCTTCAGCCGCGCCGCCGACACTTTGGGTACGCCGAAGCCCACCATCACCAAGCAGATTCAAATGCTTGAGGCGCATTTAAGCGCCAAGTTACTGAACCGCACCACGCGTCGGGTGACCGTGACACCCGACGGCGCGGCCTATTACGAACGCGCGGTACAAATTTTAAACGAAGTCGACGAGCTGGACGGCAGCATGTCGTCTGCACAAGCCAGCCCCAAGGGACGTTTACGCATTGATGTGTCAGCGACTGTTGCCATTCAGCTGATCATTCCGCAACTCTGCGATTTTCATACGCGCTACCCAGACATCCAATTAGATGTCGGCGCATCAGACCGCCCTGCCGATCTGATCAGTGAAAACGTCGACTGCGTGCTGCGCGTGGGCGACATTAGCGACCCGTCGCTGATTGCACGGCGCATTGGCATGATGGAATTCGCCACATACGCCGCCCCCCGCTATATCGAGAAATACGGCGCGCCCACACATCCGCAGGATTTAGAGAGGGCGCATCATGTGGTGGGCTACTTCATGTTCGGCTCAAGCCGCCCGATGACCTACGACTATGTGCGCGGTGATGAAGAGATCAGCGTTGATCCGAACTACGTGATGTCGACCAACGAAAGCACCGTACACGTCGCGGCCGGTGTGGCTGGCATGGGCGTGTTCATGACAGCCAAATTCATGGCCGAACCGCATGTACAAAACGGCGCACTCCAACAAGTGATGACGGATTGGATTGTAGAACCGATGCCTGTGCATGTGGTGTATCCACCCAACAAGCATTTAAGTAATAAATTGCGCGTTTTCATTAATTGGGCCGCCGGCCTCTTTAGAGGTCCCGGCTTTGCATAATTAAACACAGCCGCATCGTATTGAGCGAGAGGCTGAGTATCATGGAATTACGCAGACAAAGTGTCTGACACATACTTTGGATTCTCGAGTTGACGGGAGCTAATTCATTTGCAGCATTTCGTAACTAATGGTGCCGAACGTATTTTTAAAGCCCGTGACGGTCTTAGCGGCCGCGTCAAATCGAACCATATTGTAGAGGATAATTCCCGGCGCCTGATCGCGCTGCCTGGCCATGACTTTGCGTGTCAGTCTTTCACGCTCAGGTAACGCAGCTGTACCCAGCGCTTTATTGAGATCTGGTGTCATTACTTCATCGCAGTACCATGGCGTAGGCCACAGGCAGGAGTGTCGTTTCAACGGTTCAAGCGCATCGAACGAGGGATATACAGAGTATTCGAGGCCAAACGCCTGCCCGTCCCATTGCCCCTGGTAAATCCCCTTGCCGTACTTCGCGGCAGGAATTGCGCGCAACTCCATCTTCACGCCGATCTTAGCGAGATCGCTGGAGACGCGCTGATAAGCCAGGCTCGCAAAACCAGACACACCAAAAACAGATTCCGCTACGAAGGAAAATCCAGACGGATACCCTGCCTCTTTCAGCAACTGTTGTGCACGCGCAGGATCGTACTCATAAGGCCGCAAATCCGGATTGTAGCCGAACGCAAAGGGCGGAGCCGTTTGACTTGCGACTTTTGCGTGCCCCCCGACAATGTCGCGAACAATAGCTTCTTTATCGATGGCATAGTTCAATGCTTGCCGCACACGCACATCTTGCAAAGGTTTCGATGTCTTCGGAATAAAATTCAGGACAACCACACCTGGCTCAGCCTCTATAGCAACTTGGGCGCCGCTATCCTTAATCGCGTCAACGTCGTCCGGGCCCATGCCCAAAGCAATTTGAACTGAGTCAGACAGCAATGACTGCAAACGACCGGCAGGGTCGGGCTGGGATACAAGTGTGATCGCGGCGACCTTTGGCGGACGCGGCGCATACGGATTGGCGGTGAGCCGAATTTCTGTGGGCTTCCAGGAGTTGACAACATACGAGCCGCTTGAAACAGGCTCACGGCTGTACTCCTCGGATCCCATCGATTTCCACTGCTGCACATCGACAAATCGCAGGGCTGCGACCAACCTGTCCAGAAACGGCTCAGGCGTGGTTGTTTTAATCTCTAAAATATTGCCTACAAGCGCCGTGGCTGATTTCACATTGGCTACCAACAAAGCCGCCGGGTATTTGCGTGATGCAGGTTCTTGCATCAGATTAAAGTTCGCAGCGATCGCCGCTGCATCTAGCGCCGCGCCGTTCGAAAAGCGCAAATCAGGTTTTATATGAAACCGCCACGTTAGGCTGTCAGGCGTGTCCCATTTTAGTGCTAAGCTTGGTGTTGCCTGTCCGGTCGCATCAATTCGCGTCAAGGCATCGAAAATCGGCGTCAGCGCAAAAATGGGTGGCTGTACAATGACCTCGAACGGGTTGGCTGCAGTTGGAAACATTGGCAATGCAACGCGAAGCGGTTTATCGGCTGCGTGCGAGACGCCGGAGAAGCACATCAGCAAGGCCACAATCCCAGATAAAACGCCTGTGTGCTTAAATTTGAACATGGCCGGGTCGGTATGCCTTACGTGGATCTAATTTACGCTGATGTTTGTGTAACGAGTTTCTTGTGGCTATGGGGAAGGACAGAATCAAATAAGGCGTTAGAGAAGGTTTCATCGATCTTCAACGCTTTGCCAGCGTTGCGATCAATTTGCGCATCGATCACATAGGGCACATTAGATGCCCACGCACGCTTTAGCGCATTATCAAGCTCCACGCGTGTCGATACGCGCTGACCAGCGCATCCAAGGCCATTCGCAATCACTGCAAAATCCTGAGGGCCAAGCTCAGTATTGAAGGCTTTGCCTTGCTTCATCAACTGTCCATGGAGCTCAGTACCCCACGCACCATCGTTACCCACAATGACCACCAACCGCAAACCCGCACGCACAGCTTCAGACAGCTCAGCCATGTAATACCCAAAACTGCCGTCGCCGGTCACAAGCACCGTTATGCCGTCTTGATTTTTTTCCGCCTCGGCGGCGGCGGCCCCCACGGCTAACGCGGTGCCAACTCCCATCGAACCTAACGGGAAATGATCCATGAAGCGAAAACCTGCTGGCACTTTGAAGCCTAGATTGAACCAACTTTGAATCGCTGCCCCATCACCAACAATAGTGCCTTGCTGAAATGGCAATGCTTTCAGCGCATCACCAATTTCAATGGGATGAAGTGTCGGGCCCAATCGTGGCAATGCTGCTATGGCTTGGCTACGGGGCTGTAGTGCGACAGCCACCCACTGCGAATGGAATGCAGCCTTCAGTGTTTCGTCTGTCAACGCACGGGTTAACGCCAGCACAAACGGAACAATGCAGCTTTGAATTGGGAAATCAACCCACCGAAAGCGGTGCAACTCGTCGGCAGAGGGTTCAACCCGCACATAACAAGCATCAGCTGAAAAGCGAGCGTCTTGTCCGAACCCGAGGCGCTGGCTAATGGGCCCGCCTAAAAAAACAACAACGTCGGCTTCTTTCGCGGCCGGATACGCATACGCCCAGTTAAAAACAGTTGCGTTATCCTCACCCAGTAACCCGCGCGCCGACGACTGCGCCATAATGGGTACTGGGCACTTCGCTTGAAGTGCGCGCAGCGCATAGGCTGCATCTTCCCGCCCGGCACTTGCGCCCAAAACAATTAAGGGCCGCTTGGCCTTCAAAAGTCGCTCTGCAATCTCTTTTACGCTTGCGCCGTCTGGAGTGCCGGCCTGAATAGCCGGCGCTTGGGCGGGCGCCCACGACACGGCATCAAGGCGTGCTGCAAAATAATCGCGCGACACGGTCAACACGACTGGCCCAGGGGGAGTGCCGGTTGCCTGGCGTATGGCCGCGTCCATGTATTCAGGAATGCGCTCTGGGGACGGAATGGCGCGCGCCCATTTTGTCACCGGCTTCACAAATGCTTGGGTATCGAGATCAAATTCAAACTCTGCATCGTACCAACCGTGTGGGCTGCGCGCAGCAATCACCAAGACGGACGAACGTGCCGACCAACTAGACGCCAATCCGCCCACAGCATTCGGCAGTCCCTGCTCTTCAATCACCAACGCCACGCCAAGACGCCCCGTTGTACGTGCATATCCATCCGCCGCCGCAACTGTCGCAGACTCATGACGGCTACCGACGATTTTAATGCCGCGTTCAGCCAACGCCTTGAGAAGCAGAGTATGGGAGGCCCCGGCAAGCGCGAAAACGGTTTTAACACCATGTTGGGCAATGATGTCGGCAATGGCTTCTGCGCCCGTCGTGTTTGATGAAATTGATGCTTGCAGCACAGATGAACCCATAACCCGTCCGAACCAACTAACTCCGATTTCGCCATTATCCCCTGGGCTTTTTGGGCCGCAGCTAGCGAATCAAAAGTGGCCAATATGCGAGCTATCCCCCCCAGAGTGCGGGGTGCGTATTAGCTGCGTTTAGCAGCAGATTCTTTTGAACCAGCGGCAGCCCTAATTTGACGAGCCGCCGCACGTAAGGCCTCGACAACACTGTGGGTGTCCTTAGTTTTAGAGCTTTCAAGATATGGCATGCGAATGGAAATGGCTGCAACTGTGCCGGTGATGTGCAAAGGCACCGCCAGTACCCGGAAACCTTTCGACAGATTTTCGTCATAACCTCGCTTTTTAATATGGGCCAAAGCCGCTTGCAGGTTTTTCATCGACCCAAAGGCCGCCTCAAATTGCGCAGCTTCAATTTGTGTGACTTTGCGCAGCAACTGGCGCTGCGTTTGTGGTGGCAATTCGGCCAGTATGACGCGGGCTGAAGCCATATCCAGGAAGGTCAACTGGTAGCCCACCATGCGCCGGGTCACCAATTGCGGGCACTGCCGGTCGGTTACATAGTCAATCAGAATACGGTCACCGCGTAGACTGCAAATCGCGACGGGCCAGCGATAGTGATCGTGCAAGTCCTGCGCCGCATTGGCCAGCGCAGCATTAACCCACGGCTCGTGCTTGATGTTGTCGCACAGACTGCGAACCTTTTTGGTCAGGCGATACCGTCGACCGTCATCAAGTTGGATGTAGCCTTCGGCGATCAGCGTTTTGAGTAACCTGAAGATAGTGCTGCGCGGAATATTGAGAATGCGCGTCAACTCGGCGACCGTGAGGCCGTTTTTTTGGTTCAGCGTAGTCAGAACCTCCAAGCCCTTTAAGACCACTTGTAAGTCTGTTTTAGCGGCCATAGGTGTCACAACGCTGCGTTATGGGACCAGCGTCGATGGGCCAGTGAAATTTCATCTGCGGCAGCAAGAAGCGCCGGGAGATAACGCTTCACGGATTGGTCGACTGTTTCCGTTGCTGCAAAGACGCGAACCACAAGCGATGCGGGCGTTGTCTTCTGCAGCATGATCGGCACAGCAATGAGGTTCTGGCGGACACGCCGGTCTTCTAGGGCGTCATATCCACGCTTGCGGATCAAACTTAAACGTTTATCGCGGTGGTTTGTATCAGGCATTTCATCGCCTTGCGCCGCAACCGCAAGCTCGATGGCGCGAATAAGCCCTTCACGGTGTCGACGATCCTGGAATGCCAGAATAACCCAGCCGCCAACAGCGCGAAAAATCGGCACACGGTGGCCAGGACGGATGGGCCGCAGCACGAATGGGCTCCATTCATCTGTCGTCGCGCGCACGTGCACATGCGGCCCCTCAAGCATGCCGATAGCCACGGGCCATTCAATTTTCTCAGACAGACGCCGGATGATTGGCAAGGCAATCTCCTGCGGCCAAGTTTCCTCATCATAACCATAGCCCAGCGACAACAGCTTGGTGGTAGCGCGGTATGAGCCTACGCCATCTACATTTTCCAGGTAGCCATGATCTGTCAGGGTTTTGAGAAGGCGGTAAACGGCCCCGCGGCTGAGCTCAAGCTGACGGTGAATGTCCACGGGCCGCAACGTGCCTTGCGCATTCAGCAGAGCCAGCACACGCAGCGCATTCGCAAGCGATTGTACATCTGGGATTGACGACACGCGCGGCCCCGCAACGGCGTTAAACGAGCGCCATAATAAAAAAGGGCCGGAGCAAAAGCCACGGCCCTTTCAAATTGAGATCGGTCTTGGTTAGAAACGATAGGAAGTTCTAAAGCCAAACTGACGCGGATCAGGTGCATAAGCCGTAATGAAGCGGCCCGGCGTTGGGACAGCGAAAATGTCTGTTACACCCTGCCCGCTTTGTACTGTCTCGTCATCGAACACGTTGTTCACATAAAGCGTTGCGGACCACATGTCGGCTTCAAGCGTCAGGTTCGCATCGGCAGTGAAGTACGACTGATAATAGCTTTTGTTGCCTTCATCATCGAAACGCTTCGAGCGGAATGTACCGGTGGTGCCGGCAACGAGATCAAGCGTAGCCGAGACAGGGGTGCGATATGTTAGGCCCAATGTGCCACTGTGTTTGGGGATACGTTCCATCTGGTTACCGGTGTAGCTTACGTTACAAACCTGCGTACCCACAACCGTGACTAGCGTGCAATTGCCTGCCGTTACGATTTCAACACCACTGGTCGTATTGTTGGTGAAATCGGTGTACTTGGCATCGAGATACGTGTAGCCGCCGCTTAAGCGCAGGGCATTCGTGATGTTCCAAGCAACATCGGCTTCCAAACCGTAAATGCGAGCATCGGACGCATTCACCGCAGCCGTTGTCACACCCAGCGGATTACCCGGATCTGGGACCAGCGTTTGCAGCACTTTGTTTTTATAGTCCATGTAGAATGCGGCAGCATTGACGACGAACATGTCATCCAGCCAGGATGTTTTCGCGCCCAGCTCATAGTTCCAGAGCGTTTCGGCTTTCACTTTTACAAGATCAGGGTTGGTGGTGAAGCCAGTGGTCGAATAGCCGCCTGGTTTCACACCCTTCGAAACCGTGCCGTAAACATTCGCATCGTCGCTCAGCTCATACTGCAACGTGAACTTCGGCGCGAAGAAGTTCGATGATGATGTGGCTGCGATGTTGGTCGGGCCCGTGAAAACCGACTGTACAGATGTTAAGCCGGTACCCACAACGCCAATGGACGGCGCAAAGCGCACAGCCAAATCTTCCCACGAATAGCGGGCTTCAGCCGATGCCGTGAAGCGTTCGGCAAATTCGTACTCAACCAAGCCGTACACCGAATAGTGCTCGGTGCGTCGCGATTGAACACCGCGCACCAACGGATTGCGCGTGAGTTGCGTATTTAAACTGGCGGAAGCCCCAGGCGTCGACAGATTAGTCAGCGCAGAGCCGGCGGATTGTGCAAGATTTTCTTTCCAATAAAGCCCGCCCAAGGCCCAGCCGATGTCTGCAGCCGCATCGCTGGAAATGCGTGCTTCAAAGTTGGTTTGTCGTGTGCCGGTGCGCAAGTTACTTTCAAATGCGCGTTGGAGAGGCTCTGCCGTACCGCCAGGCGCAGGCAACGTCACCGCACGCCAGGGCAAGCCATAAAAGTCGATGTCCTGCAAGCTGACAGCATCGGCATCAACGTAACCGAACCAACTGCTTAAAACAGCACCGTCGAATTCGTACTCGGTTTGCAGATTGACGAGGTCGAGATTCAGTGAGGCTCCTAGATAGTCTTGAGCGGTACGCGGGTCCAAGCTGATTTGGATTGCACTGCCCTGCTTGATCGGGCCCAGCGGAATATAGGACAGAGCCGGTGCCGTACCGGTGCCCAGGCGCACACCGCGTGTGTTCGCTGGCAGCGGTACCGCCGAGGATGTGCCGTTCACAAAGCCGATGTGATATTGTGCGCGCGGCTCGCTGGTGTTTTCGCTGTGGAGGTACGATGCATTGGTGATGAGGCGGTCGGTCGGCGTCCATTTTGCCGAGACAGAAACACCTTTGTCTTCATAACCGCCTAAGTCTTCTCCGCTAACGGTGTTAGCATAGAAGCCATCGAATTCCGCATACGATCCTTGTACGCGCAAGGACAGGCGGTCTTCAATCACCGGGCCACCCACGGCACCCTTCACTTCGTACAAGCCGCCCTCAGCCACACCCGCGCTGATATTGCCTTCGAACGTATCAGGGGCTTTTTTCGTGATGTAGTTGATCGCGCCGCCGAAAGCCGTGCGGCCATAGAGCGCACTTTGTGGACCCTTAACAACCTCTACGCGCTCGAGATCAAGCAAGCGCAAATTCATCAAGTTACCACCGCCGCCGGTTGAAAAAGATTCGCTGGAGACGTCAACGCCATTCAACAAAATGGCGACAGGAGGGCGACCGCGCGTAGCAGGCAAGCCCCGCATTTGCGGGCGTGTATCCTGAGAGACAAAGCCTTTATCATACACCAAGCTCGGTGTTGCCTTAGCAACATCGAGAATAGTTTGAATGCCCTTTTGCTCAATCATGCGCTCATCGAAAGCGGTGATGGCCAGCGGCACATCTTGCAGATTTTCAGAACGCTTACGGGCCGTGACTGTGATTTCTTCGACTTGGGCGAAAGATACCGCAGGCAGCAGGACTGATGCACTCACGGTCGACAGAATAAGTGCGCGAAAAGAAATCATGAACGGTTCCCTCAAAATACTAGGCCGCCGGAATACCGGCGGATCTAGACTATGCGCGATTTGCGCTTCCCGCCTTATTAGGAACCGGGCACCTGAGGCCTTCAAACCGAATTCAGCTAATGGCCACTATGCGAGCTCTATCATCGCTGAAGTGCCGACCCACATGTGAGCCTTCGCGTTGGCAAGCTTAGCTAAATTATGCAGCGCTTCGACTGATCGGAAAACGAGCAGATTAGGGCTTTTTATGGCGCGACTTAGAGTGGAGGCCGCCCCAGACTTTTTTCTTTGGCTTATATTTCTCGGTTTTCTCACGCGGCTTGCCAGTGCCGAAAGCGTTATTTTTCTTTTTGGCCCACTGCGATTTATCGACCCGCGTTTCAACGCCTGCGCTGGGTGTATTCGCGCCCTGAGTAACAGGTGTTTCAGCCGTGTGTTCATGCGTGGGCTCTTGCTCTTTATAAGAGTCACGGGGCTCATGTGATTTACGGTCGTCGCGGTCACGCTTGTGACGATAACCGCCATCACGATCGCCTCTGTCACGATCGTTCCTATCGCGATCACCTTTATAAGGTTTGCTCGAATACGGCTTGTGGCCGCCGCGCGACTGATCGTTGGCGGACGGGGCATCCGAAGGCGCAATGCGCAAGCCTTTGCTTGATTTACCAACCAAGTCGGCGAATTTCGCCGCAACAGCCTCGTCCACCTCAAACTTGGTTTCGTGATCCAGAATGCGAATAACGCCGATCTGGCGCTTGGTAATATCGCCCTGACGGCAAATTTCGGGGATCAGATATTTGGGATCGGCTTTCTTTTCGCGGCCCAGATTAATGCTGAACCACACCGTGTTTTGCGGTGCCGTGAAATTGGAATTGCGATCACCACGTTCAAACGAACGCTCATTACGTTCGAAGTTCCGGCCTTTACCGCCTTTGGAATCATGCTGTGGTTGGCTATTTGCACCATGAACTTCAATCACATCTTCAGCTGCTGGCAAGCGTGACCGGTAAATGCGCACCAAGGCCGTGGCAATATCTTCAGCTGACCGTTGGGCCAACAGGTGTTGCGCCATAACCAGATCTTCAGCTTGCTCAGCATCTGTGGTGGTCACAGCCTCTTGCAAGCTTGCCAGCAAACGCTCGTTGTCGAGTTTGCGGATATCATCAGCCGTTGGCACGCCGCACCACACGGCTTTCACGCGTGCTTGGCCCAGCAGTTGCTCGGCTTTACGGCGGCGTGACGGTGGAATCAGTAGAACGCTGGTCCCCTTTCGGCCCGCACGGCCCGTGCGCCCGCTGCGGTGCTGCATGCTTTCAGGATCGTTCGGCAAATCGGCATGAATCACTAAACCCAGCGTCGGCAAATCAATGCCGCGGGCAGCGACGTCGGTGGCAACGCACACGCGCGCTCGGCCATCACGAAGGGCTTGCAGGGCCAAGTTACGTTCGCTCTGGCTGAACTCACCCGACAGTGACACCACGGAAAACCCGCGCTCTTGCAGGATTGAATTTAAATGGCGCACAGTTTCGCGCTTATTGCAGAACACCATCGCGCTGGGTGATTCATAGTAGCGCAGCACATTTACGACGGCATGCTCAGCATCTTGCGGCGAAATGCGCATGGCACGGTATTCAATATCTGCGTGGCCGCGCTCACCCGACGTTGCATCGATGCGCAAAGCGTCTTGTTGATAATTCTTGGCCAGCGCCACAATGCCGCGCGGCAACGTAGCCGAGAACAACAACGTCCGGCGATCTTGCGGGGTGGCTTCCAGCAGGAATTCCAAATCTTCACGAAAGCCTAAATCCAGCATTTCGTCGGCTTCATCTAGGACGACGGCTTTAATGCCTGTCGTATTGAGATTGTGTCGTTCAAGGTGATCGCGCAATCGGCCAGGTGTGCCGACAACAATGTGGCAGCCCGATGCCAGTTCGCGCTTTTCCATGCGCGGGTCCATGCCGCCAACGCAAGCGACAATGCGCGCACCGGCTTGAGCATAAAGCCACGATAGTTCGCGGTGCACTTGCAGCGCCAACTCGCGCGTGGGCGCAACGATCAACGCCAGCGGCGCGCCTGCGTGTCGCAGTTTTTCAGCATCCCCCAGCAGCGTTGACGCAATCGCCAACCCGAACGCAACGGTTTTGCCTGATCCGGTTTGTGCGGAAACCAAAAGGTCACGGCCCATAGCCTCAGGCGCCAACACCGCGCTTTGCACGCTGGTGGGATCATTATAGTCGCGCTCGGCTAAGGCCCGCGCGAGAGGAGGCGACGTCGGAGGGAAAGCCACGTAAAGGGGTGTATCCTATAAATAGAGTAAGCGGCCTTCAGGCCGCATCTGTCGTGAGAAACTGAAGCTGGCGCACAACATAAGCGCACGCCAATGCCTCAATACTACCATGGGCGAACATGCGCCCAACTTCGCCTAACTGAGGCATTCGGTATGCTGCTAACTCGCATAAAATGTACCATAAGGGCAAGTTATTCTGAACGTCCTGGCCTTAACCCCCTGACCTTTGCGCATCATGTTCCGTTAACCACTAGGCCTGCCCCCGTTGCGCGCGCCTTGAGCGCAAATGTTAAGGATTGGACGCATCAGGGGCGCCGCGTTCAGAGATGACAGACGCAACAACTGGCGGGGTGGGTGGCGTCGACCTTTGCGCACCGGGGCCGTTATGGTTGACCCGAAATCAGTGCCGTACAAAGCACATCATCGTCCTTAAACGCATCGGTGTACCAGCGCAGGTACACAAATTGTTTCACGTGAAACAAGTTAAAAACATGCGTGACTGATTTTGTGGAAAACATGCTCGATCATTCTCTGCTCTCCTGCTTTTGCAGGCCCAGATCAGGGAGACGGATTTGGAAGCAGAGATTTATGTGGAAAAGAATTGCGTGGAGAACGCGCATCTGCTGCATCCAACAATCGCAAACGATAAACCGTACAGAAACAAAATCACCTCAGCTCCGTTAAGTCTCCTCCATAACAAGGAGGCGACCATGGGTCCGATTTTACTTTGGCTGTTGGGCATCCCTATTCCGATCATCCTCCTGTTAGTTCTTTTACTGTGAAGGATGACGCAGCATGTCGACTGGCAATATCAATGTTCATGAGGAAGTTAACATCATCGGCGCACGCAGCCGCCTGTCCGACGTGGCGTGGGGCGCTGTGCTGGCGGGCGGCCTTGGCGCGACCGTTATCACCATCATCCTGACTGTATTAGGCGCTGGCTTAGGGCTTTTGGCGGTCTCACCGTGGCCAAACGACGGCGCAAGTGCTGGGGCGATGGCCGCAAGCGCACTGGCCTGGATTATTTTCGTGCAGTGGGCCTCAGCCTCCTTAGGTGGCTATCTTTCAGGCCGCTTACGCCACCGCACAACCTACTTACGTGGTGACGAAACGCTGTTTCGCGACACGGCACACGGGTTTTTGGCCTGGGGTGTTGGTACACTGATGATGGTGGGCGTGGTTGCCTGCTTTGCCTTCAGTGCCGCCAGCGGTGCTTCGAAAATTACGGCAGCTGCCGTTCAAGGTGGGGCTGCTGGTGCTGCGGCCAACGCCGACCGAGCCGATGCAAATGCATGGCTGGGGTATTATACCGATACGCTATTGCGCACCGAAACAATGACGCCAACACCAGCTGACGATAGCCGCGGCGAAGTCACGCGTATCATGACGCGCAGCTTGGCCAATGGCGACGTTGCCCCCGTAGACCGCACCTACTTGGCGCAAGTTGTCGCGCGTCAAACTGGTGTGGATTTGCCAACCGCACAACAACGCGTTGATGCGACGATTGCTGAAGTGAAGGCGGCCGAAACCAAACTGCGTGAAGCCGCTGATAAAGCGCGCAAAGAAGCTGCTAAACTCGCCATGTACATCGCGTTGTCTATGGCGATTGGTGCTTTTATTGCCGCACTTATGGCCGCACTGGGCGGCAAGTTGCGCGATCAGCCGCAACCCATAAACTAAGATTAAGCAACGCCTGAATATGAAAAGGGCGGCAACATCAGTTGCCGCCCTTTTTGGCTTAGTCCCTTTTAGTTTAGTCGTGACTTTTAAGAAGCGTGTTTGTGTTCAACTTCGGCACCACTCATGGTCAGCGTCACCGGAACCGGCAAACCTTGCGCTTCAAATTTCGCGATAAGTTCTTCTTTACGCACCAACATGCGCTGCCCGAGATCATCAAGGTCGATCTCTGATTTCTTGATTTGCGCAAAAATCCCGTCCCGCTGCTCTTCTTCTTTTACGTGATGCTTGATTTCTTCCGATAACACTTTGACCTTGGCGTCGTAGTAATCATCGTCTGGCGTACCTTCACGCAATTCAGCGATCAGCATTTTCGCACCATCATGTTCGACAAAGGCTTCATCCAGCATGTCTTGCTCAACGCCCGCTTCTTCACACGCCGGATAAAAAATCTCTTCTTCAATCATAGCATGCACAGTCAATTCCATGCAGATTTGCTGTGCGATATCCGCCTTTTTGCCGCGTGCGCTCTCGTACTTCTCGAACAATTCTTCAACTTTACGATGATCAGCTTTGAGAAGCGCGATTGCGTCCTGCTTTTGTTTGGCTCGGGCCATTCCTGTTCCTCCTTCGAAAGATCTTGAATTCGCTGCGTCAAAGACTGCGGTGAATGACGCAGCATTGCGTTGAGGTCTTTTCAACGCTGGTCTGTGCCTGATGTTCCGAAGGTTATATTTTCGCAAATTCTCTGATGCGGCAGACTGCGACATCAATTCATCAGCCCGCAAAAATGCATTGCCCCAATATCATCACTTAAAACAGGGACTCCGCATCATTCAGCAACGGCTATACCTTTAATATGTGATGCCGCGCCATCAGCCACGGTTAACTTTATTTTCAATCGCATTAAATCAACCATAGCAACGCATAGAAATCGATTTTATGTAATATTTTCAGGGCTTAAGCCTTGTCCATTGGAAACGCGAACTTTAATGTGTGCGTTCATATTTTTGGTTGGGTTGAAGCGGCATAGACGTCATGGACGCACCGGGTTCGGCGAACCAATCTTTTCTTCAGCGCACACTCGCTCCCTTAACTTGGGGGCTGTTAACAGCCGCTGCCATTTTTCTGGCGCTGATCCCCGCCGACGTTGAAGCGCAGTTTCTGTTGGCCGGCGTAATGGTGGGGCTGATTTGGGCTCTGGCTGATGTTGCGAGTGAAAGCCCGAACGATTGGCGCCGCGCCGCCGTGCTGGTGTTCGCGATTTTCCTAAGCATGCGATACATGGTGTGGCGTGTTCTTTATACGCTATCGTCAGCCGATCCCTTTAGTTTCATTTTCTCATGGGCGTTGTTTGCCGCAGAGATTTACGCCTTCATTATTTCGGCACTGGGCATCTTCGTAAATTTCTATCCGCTGCGCCGCCCCACCGTTGTGATGGGCGTGGTGGATAACCCGCCAAGCGTGGACATTTATGTCCCCACATACAACGAGCCTGCGGAACTGCTGGAAGTTACGCTGCGGTGCTGTAACGGTATTCGGTATCCCGAAGGAAAGAAGAAAATCTTCCTGCTCGATGACGGCGGCACCGATCAGAAGTGCAACGACCCCGACCGTAAGAAGCGCGCTGAAGCCATTGCGCGCCGCGCTGAATTGCAAGCCTTGTGTAAAAAGCTGGGCTGCACGTACCTCACACGCGAGAAAAACAACCACGCCAAGGCAGGCAACCTGAACGCCGCGATGCAAAAAACATCGGGTGATTTAATTTTGATCTTGGATGCCGACCACGTGCCCACCGCGGACATTCTGGAACGCACAGTGCCGTGGATGATCAAAGACCCCACGACATTCCTGGTGCAAACACCGCACTTCCTGGTGAACCCCGATCCGATTGACCGTAACTTGCTCAGCGCGTTCCGCCGCATGCCCGCAGAGAACGAGATGTTTTACTGCACCATTCAGCGGGGCTTGGATTTCTGGGACAGTTCGTTCTTCTGCGGCTCTGCCGCAGTGTTGCGCCGCAAGCACCTCGATATGGTTGGTGGCCTCACGGGTGAGTCGATCACCGAAGATGCTGAAACAGCACTCGACTTACACAAGCTGGGCTTCCGCAGTGTTTATGTCGATCAACCCATGGTCGGCGGCTTAGCACCTGAATCGTTCACAGGATTTGTGGTGCAGCGGATGCGCTGGGCGCAAGGCATGACGCAAATCATGATGTTAAAGCTGCCCAGCGCACTGCCCAAGATGCGCTGGTTCCAGGCTTTAAGTTACAT
Organism: Rhodospirillaceae bacterium; assembly: GCA_965229355.1. Classification (GTDB taxonomy): domain Bacteria; phylum Pseudomonadota; class Alphaproteobacteria; order Rhodospirillales; family Rhodospirillaceae. The sequence goes on from OZ245869.1 coordinate 906,311, forward strand.
TAACTCATGCTTGTTCTGGTTCTTCCCGTTTGCGCGGCTGATCTTCATGTTGTCGCCCTGCGCCTATCTGTTTTTCGGATTGGAAATTTATAACGCGAATTTCAACCAGATCATCGCGTACGCAATCCCGCACATCATCGCCACACAAGTCAGCAATTCATTACTGTTTGGACGCACACGCTGGCCGCTGATTTCAGAACTCTATGAGGTGATGCAGTCCATCTATTCCATGATGGCGCTGTTCCAAGTCTTCCGAAATCCGCGCAAGCCACAGTTCGTCGTCACGCCCAAAAGTGAAATCGTCGAAGAAGAATTTATTTCGCCGTTGGTGAAGCCGTTTTACGTGCTTCTGGCGATTCTTGGCCTTTCATTTATCGCAGGCGTTATTAGGTGGGAGCTTTATGCACAGTCGCGGGATCTCACCACCGTCGTTCTGATTTGGAACATCTTGAACTTCTGTTTGGTCGCAGCCGCATTCGGCGCATTGTTGGAGCGCCGCCAGCGGCGTGGCGCGCCCCGCATGCCCGCTACCACACACGGATCACTGGAAGCGCCCGATGGCAAAGTCTACCGCTGCAATATCGATGATATTTCAGTGGGTGGTTTCCGCGTGGTGTTTGATACGCCGCCCGCCAGCCGCTTGACCTTCGGTGACCAAGCCTTCTTGCGGGTTTGGGTTGCCTCAAAAAGCATTGAAGCGCTGTTTAAGGTGGAAGTACGCGCGCTGTTTAAAATGGGGCCAAAGACAGCTCTGGGCGTGTCGTTCGCCGGCACCGAGCCTGTGGACCAAGATTTAATGTATGCGCTGATGTATGGCGACAGCGAGAACTGGTCATACTTCGTGGCGCGCCGCACGCGCCCCATGCCGTTCTTAAGTGCACTGGGCTTGATCTTCCGTTTGTCGGGCCGCCCCATCGCAGCCCACGTCGCGATTGTATTCAATAAAATTAAATCTCGTTTTTCATCGTCGCTTTCTCAATCGTAAGGACACAGCAAATGTCTTTCTGGCATTCACGCTTTGCATTTTTTAGCGCCATTGCGGTCATGATGACGGCGCTGGCCACCAGCCCGCAGGCGCAAAGCAGCCGAAACATTGTCGCCAGCGGCCCCACGGGGCCGGTTGGCGCAACTGCCGCTGCACAAGTAAAGTATGTGTTCCCCTTAAGTAAGTTTGTCGCGACCGCAGGGCCCTTGCGCTTGAAGGATGCAACAAGTGGAAGCCGTATATCAATTCCACTGTCGAGCCGCCTGAAATTAACGAGCATGCAAGTGAACATCGTGTTCACCAACTCAATCGCCCTGCATGCCCCCACCTCTTCATTGGCGGTTCGCTTTAACGAAGCAACGCTAGCGCAAATTCGCTTAGAGCCGAATAACCCAACCGGCACGGCCAAGATCAACGTGCCCGTCGATCTGACGCGCAAAGGTTTCAATAACTTAAGCTTGGATGTGGTTCAGCATAATGGCAATTCATGCGAAGATCCCGAAGCGCCGGAATTGTGGACCGAGATCAACACAGCTGAATCTTCAGTTGAAATCACCGGCGAATATGGTGTCGGCCCTTACACGCTCGCTGACCTTGGCAATATTTTTGCACCGGGCGTCGGTGCTGCGCGCCGTTTGGTAATTGCCAGCCCCGCGCAACCAACTGTGAAGTCCCTCTCGGCTGGTGCATTGGTGGCGCAAGCTGCGGGCTTACGCTCGTTATATGAGCCAGTGAAGATCACCCATGTGGCTTTGGGTGAAGGGGCCCCGGCTGATTGGCAATTAGATGACCACGCCATTGTCGGCACGCGCGATGCAATCGCTGGTGTTCTAGATGCCGCCGAAGCGGCCAAGATCGAAGGGCCTTATGTGTCGTTGCGCGCCCTTGATCGCCGCCAAGTGCAGATCGTTGTCTCGGGCAAAACCGAAGACGATGTTGTGACCGCCGCACGCGCGCTCACGTACATGGATTTGCCGATCACTGATGCATCGTCTGCCACCATTCGTGACATTGATGCCAAGGGTTTAGAAGCGCGCCACATTAAGCCTGAGCATATCTACACGTTCGACGCTTTGGGCTTGCCGACCACCACCGTGCAAGGCTCAAGCGTTCAGGAAATTGATGTGAACATTCCAGTCGCGGCCGATTTGTACGCGCTGGAACAAGCCAAGGCGGAACTGCTGTTGGACTTGAACTATGGCGCGGCCTTTGGCCCAGGCTCGGTGATCAACATCAGCCTGAATGGTAAATTCCAGCACAGCATCAGCCTCACCAACGAGGCGGGGGCTGCTTATCGCGGCTACCGCATCTCACTTCCTATGCGCGACTTCGTAGGCGGTGCAAACAAGCTGAGCTTTGCTGTGTTCATGCGTACACCGCTCCTTGATAAATGCGCTGGGGTCTCTGGCCGCTATCTAACAACGACGCTTTTTGGGTCATCAACAATTGAATTCCCAGATGCAGCTCGTGTGACCAGCCAGCCTGATTTGGATTTATTCGCGCGTACTGGTTTTCCTTATGTGATGCCGGATACGCCTGCGACCATCTGGATGCAGGATGCATCGCTGATGAGTTCCGCCTGGACGTTGAGTGCGCGCTTGGCGCAAGTCAGCGGCGTGTCATTGCCGCAGCTGAATTTCGCCATTGGCGGCACCGCACCTGCTGGTGCGGCTATTTTGCTCGCCGACACAAAAGCGCTGCCGCCGAAAGCGCTCGAAGCGGCGAAGCAACAATTTGGTGCTGTGAACCGCGTGCCTTACGGCGCGTTCAGCACCATTGAGGGCGCACCTTCGCCCACCATGGCCGAAGAAGCCGTGGCTTTTGTGAATGGGAAAGCACATGCCACAAAAACGGCGAGCCCGACCACGGGTGCGGTGAACCAAACCAATACATTGGGCCGCAATGCGTTGATGACAGCAGCGCGCGCCGCCAATGGAACGGGCACTACCACGATCATTACCGCTGATACGCGCGAGCGCGTGATCAGCGCGGTTGATCAATTGGTGCAACCGCAGTTCTGGGGCCAAGCCAAAGGCGACTTTATGCTGTGGCAAGATACGCCTGACTCGGTTGTAACGTTAAACTTGTCGCCGCGGTTTCAAGTGGGTGAAGCGCCAGGTCTGATGGGCGTGCGCTTTTACTTCTCGCAACATCCGTGGTGGTGGCTGGGCGGCACTGTTGTCGTGCTGATCGGCTTGGCTTGCTTGACGGTGTTCATCCTGGCCCGTCGCCGCAGCCAACAGAAGTAGATACGAATAGAACCGATGACCGTTTCTCGCCGCACGATCTTAGCTGGTGTTGCCGGAGTTGGCCTGCTTGGGGCTGCAGCCTATGTGCTGCGGTCCAAGCCTGCCCCCCCGAATGCGCCGCTGTGGGCGAGTTACAAGGCACGGTTCTTTAAACCGGAAGGGCGCATTGCCGACAGCGGCAATGGCGGCATCAGCCATAGCGAAAGCCAAGGCTATGGCATGATCTTCGCGACAGCCCACAATGATCGTAAGACGTTTGATGCATTGTGGGCGTGGACGCAAAAGACGCTGAAGCGCAGCGATGGTTTGTTTTCATGGAAATATGTGCCGAGCGCAGACACACCTGACGCGCGCATTCCTGACCGCAACAATGCCAGCGATGGCGACTTGTTGATGTGTTGGGCGTTGCTGCGGGCTGCGCGGCAATGGAACGACCCCACATATACTGAAGCGGCTTTACGGATCGCAGATGCCATGCAGCGGCATGTGATCGTGCGTGACAATGAACAAACATATTTGCTGCCCGGTGTTGATGGATTTAAGTCCGACACCAGCCGAGTTGTGAATTTATCGTACTGGGTGTTCCCGGCCCTGCACGCTTTGCAGGAACATACCGGCGACACAGTCTGGCAAAGCCTGATCATGACAGGACGAAGCTTAATCGGCAGTGCTCAATTTGGGATGCATCGCTTGCCGACGGATTGGTTGGAAACGATGGGCGAGCTCCGGCCGGCCGATAAGTTCCCGCCGCGCTTTGGGTATGATGCTATTCGCGTGCCCCTGAACCTGGCGTGGGGCAACGCGCCTACTGCATTCCTTCAGCCCTTTGCCGATTTCTGGACCAGGTTACCTAAAACTGACGCTTACCCGGCGTGGGTTGATGTGACGACAGAGGCCCAATCAACCGAGCGCCAATCGCGCGGCATGCGCGCCGTGGCAGACCTGACATTTAAACGCGTCGGCAAGCCTGCGCAGGATCTGCCAACGGATCTTTTACCATCCGACGATTATTATGCGGCCAGCCTGATTTTACAGGCTGACCTGGCCGCCAAAGAACAACTGGTAGCTTAACGTGATGCGACACAGCCTTTTCCTCAAAACGTTTGCGTTACTGCTGGCCATGGGCAGTGCGCTGACGTGCTCGCAATCCGCTTCGGCGCAATTGCAATCAATCGAACGGCCCAATGCGACGACACCCCCTGCACCGGCTGCTGATACAAGCGCGCCAGATACATCTGGGATTTGGTTTTTTATTCGCCGTCAGGATGCAGACGCCGCCCAGCGCGAAATAGATCGTCTCCGCGGAAGTTATCCGCGCTGGGCACCCACACCTGATATGCGGGCCGCCATTGCGAATTTGCGCAATCCAGGCGCAGGACCGGCGGCCCCTGCAGTGAAGGCTGCAACGCCTGCACGCCCCTCGAAACAAGACGAGCTTGAGAAGCTGATTAAAGCCGGACGTTGGAGCGATGCTGAGAAATTGGCAGGCGACGACCAAGACTTGCGCCGCATTGTCGGCGATCAAGCGGCAGCAGCAGCGAATGCAAAAGCGCAAAGTGGCGCATGGGATGAGGCGCGCGCTCTGGCTGCTGTAGCTGAACGCCAAGGAAATAGCACGGCAGGTCTTGCATTGGGGTGGGCCGCCCTTGATAGCAAACGCAATGCTGATGCAGCGAATACGTTTGCAAACTATCCCGGCAATGAAGAAGCAGGTTATGGGCGGATCTTGGCGCTGGACCGTGCAGGTGCCGACATCGCAGCACTTTCTGCTGCGTGCAAATCTAACGCGTTGTCGACGCGTCAAACTGAAGCCTGCAACAATGCTTTCGCCGCGCGGGCCTTGGCCAAATACCAAGCCCAGCAATGGGCAGGCGTGATCGAGATAGCCGAAGCGGCTGTGGCCCTAGGCCTGCATCAATCAGGCACAGATGTGTTGGCGGGCTGGAGTTACTACCGCCTCGGCCAATACGAAAAATCAGCCGCGGCATTTGATCGTGTGCGCAGCCTCGAAAAAGGTGCCGCCGAAGGTTATGTGTTGGCCATGATGGCGTCGGGCCAAGACAAAGCGATTGAACAGCGCATTGCCGCCGGTGATGCGACATTAGCGCCAACGTTTAATCGCCAGCGCGGCGCACTCGCATTGGCCCGCAAGCGCTTCCTGGTGGCTGAAGCTTTGCAAGGCACAGCCGAAACTTCTGTCACGCGGGCGCAAGTGCTGACGTATGTGCGCGACAAGTCAGGCGGCAACGGGCAAGACCGCCAAGATGTCACCGGCGTTCGCGTTCAAACCGACATCACATCAGGCATGCAGCAGTTCAGCTTGTCTGCCGATATGCAACATATTCGGACAGGCAGCCCTGCGCCCTTCTCGCTGATTGGATCAGCAGGAGTGGCACGCTTTGCCGCCACAACACGCGAGACACTGACCACGCCGACATTCAAATGGCGCGATGAAGCGATTGATCAGGTATTGAGCGTTTGGGTTGGCACGACACCGATTGGCGGCACGATCGATCCGCTGCCCACGGGCCGCATCGAAGCGCAAGGTGATTGGTCGAATATCATTGTGACCGGCGCACTGAACGCCACGCCACGTTATGACAGTGTGTTGGCCATGGCGGGCTTGCGCGACCCAGTCACGGGCCGCCATTGGGGCCGTGTGATTGAAATGGGTCCAGAGTTGAACGGCATTTTCCTCTTTTCTGATCAATTCTCGATCAGCACGACAGGGATTGTGTCGCACCTCAGTGGCAAGAACGTGGATGGCAACAACCGCTACGCCGTGAACGTGAGCGGCACATACCAGTTCACATCCGGCACATTAGATTTTCTGCGCATCGGCCCCACATACGCTTATCAACATTACAGCGAAAACCAGAACTTCTTCACCTTCGGGCAAGGCGGGTATTACAGCCCCACCGAACAACACAGCGCTGGCGCGTACATCGACCTGATGACCGCCGAAGGACAAAGGTGGCAAATCGCGGCACGCGTTTCTGGTGCATGGACTCACAGTATCGAAGCACTACGTGTTCGCTATCCGTTGGCCGATGACGGCACGCGCTTTAACCGCAATACGCAATCGGAGTTCAACACAGACTCAACCGTGCGCGGCACCTGGCTTATCGCGCCGCGCGTGATGTTGGGCGCTTATGGCCGCTACAGCAAAGCCCCCAGCGGACGCGATATGGCGGCGGGTTTAAGCCTCACATTCACTGGCAGCCCGCGCGACGGCGTTTACAGCACAGACTTGCCGCGGTACGTCGACAGGTCTTGGCCATGACGGCAAATGACGCCGATGCTCGCTTTCGGGCCGATCCGCGCACATGGCATGTGTTTCGCAAAACACGGTTTGCCATCAGGCTGTGTTTTGGGCTGATGTTGTTCGCGACTGCGCTGTTTCTGCCCAGCGCCTGGATTATTTTAGCGCCACACGATCCGCTCTTACGGCCTGATCTGCATGAACAATGGGCATGGTTGACGCTCGTTTTGTGTGTGCTGGTGTTGTACACGGCTTCGCGTATTACGCGGAGTGTCAAAGCCGCGTATGCAGCCAAAATCCACAATCTTGTAGACGCCACTCGCAGCGATGCAGACGCTATGGCTGTGACGCTGGATGTGGAAATCAGCCCAGCGTACCCCAATTTACTGATTTCACGCCGCCATCAGCTCCTGGGTGTCGCATCGCCCACGCCGCTGTTCGTAAAGTTTGCCGATATTGCCGACGTTAAAACAACGCAGCAGAAAAAGCGCTCGATCTGGGACAAGCTGTCGCCCAACAACACCGTTATTGAAATTTCGATGAAGGACCCGGCGCAAGCGCCCATCATCAGTATGGGCGGCAATGGATTGAGCCGCGTGACGGCAGACGAAACGCACTTCGTCGCCAATAAGCTACATGAGTATGTATTCCCGCCGCCAAGCTGGCGCCCCGAAATCGGCGAAGGCTTGCGGCCCGAAACGCTGGACTACATCAAGAACTTACGCCTGACCTAGCTTAAGCAGGAACAAGCGTGCCATCGTCAGTCAGGCGCTTGCGATCGCCTTCAGCGGGCGCAGCGCAGGTCGTCTTCGAGCCCAACATTTGGAGTGCTTTGCGGGCGTCCTCAAGCTTGCGATCAATGTCGTCGTCCGCTTGATCGGGGTCGTGGTGGAAGAGTTGCAGTTCCCGCACATTGCCTTGCGTGGCAATTTCGGCCACGCGCGTGACGCACGAATGACCCCAGTTGATACGCTTCAAATACTGCTCGTCGGTATAGGTGACATCCGTCAGCAACACATCGCAATCTTTGATGAAGTCGACCATGCGGTCGACGTAGTCCTGACTGTAATAGCGCGAGTCTTTTAAATAGAGCTCATTATCCGTGAAGTAGCAGAACGACCGGCCCTTGACTTCGACACGGTAGGCCAAGCAATTGCCAGGGTGTGACGTCAGCAACGTTCGCACCTGAATATCATCGACCGTAAAGGTCTCTTCCCCCAAGTTGCGGAAAAACAGACGTGAGCCGAATTCACGGATAGTCACCGGGAAGTACACGCCATCCATTTGCCCTGATATCAACTCGCGCATGGTGAGTGAACCGTGTGAGGCGCCCATAATCTCGAATTCATTGCCAGGCACAAACAGCGGCGTGAAGAATGGCAGCGCGTTGATGTGGTCCCAATGCGGATGCGAAATCAACAGTTTCGCCGAGAGCGGGCCTTCATGAGTATCCAGCAAATGGTGGCCTAAGTTGCGGATACCGGTGCCTGCATCGAAAATGATGAGTTGTTTGCGCGGCAGTTCCAGCGACACGCACGACGTATTACCGCCATATCTGAGGGTCTTTGGGCCAGGCACCGGCAGCGTGCCCCGCACGCCCCAGTACGAAATGACCGTATCGTCTGAGATCACGCCCATGATGTCTTGCACGTAGGTGCGCGGGCTGATGGGCTTGCGCAGCATACCATCAGCGCCCATCGACATGGCACGCGCCCGATCAAAGTCGTACGCTTTGGCCGAGACGACAATAATCTTCACGTGATCAAGATGCGGCAGCGTGCGAATGCGCCGGCAAATCTCAAGCCCGTCAATTCCCGGCATCATGATATCGATAATGATCAGCTGCGGTGGCGTCTCGCGAATAGCCTCAACCGCCTGCGTGGCATCCAACAGAACCCGGACCTTATGCCCAGCTTGCAGAAGGAGTTCCTGTTGCAAGCGCGCGATATTGGCATCGTCATCGATGATCAAAATATCAAGTGCTATCGTCATAACTGCATCTCTATATATAAAAGCTGAATATAACAGCGGTCACGCCCGCGTACTCATAAGCACAATTCTAATTCTTTCATGCGTTCGCGAAAGGGGTTTCGTGGGCGTAGTGTCATTCAAAACACTCTGGTCATACCGCAAATATGCGGGGAAACCACACGGGAAGTGTGGCGTGCCGCACCAGTAAACCTAGCATAGAATAAGACTTCGACTTTTATAGATCGGGCGAGACACTATGGCCCCATGAACGGAAACTCGTTCGAAGAGCGGGTTTGTGGACGCGACAGCCACTTCTGCGATGACCGCAGCGCCTTCTTGGCCCACTTCATACTTCCCTCCCACAGGTTGGCGGGTTTTGCAGGCTTCACAGGTAGGCCGTATTTTTCCAGCATCGCATGGAAAATCACCTTTGGTACATCCAGCCCTGTTGCGCGCTCAAGCCCTTGAAAGCCAGGCGCTGAGTTGGCTTCACAAATGCGGTATCCATCACGGTCGAGTAGAATGTCGATGCCCGCAACATCCAACGACAACGCACGTGCCACTTCCGCTGCCAAATCCGCCATGTCCTTAGGCATATCAAACGGCATTGCATCCGCACCCAATGAGACATTCGACTTAAATCCGCCGTCAGCAGCACGGCGCTCCATGGCGGTGACGGCCTTGCCATCAACCACAAGTACACGAATGTCGCGGCCATGGCTGGCGCTGATGTATTGCTGAAATATGAACTCGCTGCCGGTTCCTGTATCCACCAGTAAGCTTGCTAAATCATTGAATTGCGATTTATCCGGGCACAGAATTACGCCAGCGCCACGCGTACTGCGCAACGCTTTCACCACCACGGGGAAGCCCAACTTTTGTTCGACCAAGTTCACATCGACGGGAAACTTGCCGAGGATCGTGCGCGGAATGGGCAATCCGCATTGCGACAAAATTTGCAGCGTATGAAATTTATCGGCGACCGCCTCAATGGCATTAGACCCATTTACCAACGGAATGCCTTGACGCTCAAAATAGCGTAATACAGCCAAGGTAAAGTAATTGGTCTCGCTGCCGGTGCGGCAAATAATAAGGTCGGGACGTTCGAGTTTGCGGCCCTGATACAAGACACTCCAATGCTGCTTTGAATCTACGACCAAATCAAAGTCACGCGGCTTCAAAATGTGTAACTCGATATCCATGTCGGATGCGGTTTCCATAAACCGCAAAATCTCAGGCACTTCAGGCGCGCCAGACTCAAGATCGTGATGGAAGAAAATCCAACACCGCATACAACATCTCCACGCGACCTATCAGGAATCTCAACGATGCCAACGGCCGTGAATTGATGCGCCCCGCATCAGAAAAACCGTGGCGAAGATATAAACGCATCGCAATGCCGAATGTTCCGCATCGCGAAAATTTGAAGAAATCTTCTCTTTATCAGGTATTACAACCTAAATTCGTTCCATACGATGCAGCCTTCAGAACCGTAGCAGTGGATACAACCTGTCTTTGGTTCCCCTTGCGCGATGCGGACATTAAACCGATTCCATCTATGCCACGGCAATCAACACAGGATAATGCGCGGGTCCCCAAGACACCCGACCCGAGCACTTGAAATAGACAGAGTGAGGCTTTGAACAATGCGTGCCCTGAAATTGCTATCGCTATGCTGCAGCATCTCATTGGCAGCCTTACCCGTTCTGGCGGCAGACTCCCTCACAACATGGCTCGGTAAATCAGATTTCAAGATGTACCATATCTATTCTGTCCCCGAGGGGCGCTCGGTCGTTGAGGAAATTAATGTGGCTGTGGGTGCTGCGGGACCTGCGGGCAAATACGCCATCATCGACCGTGACGTAAAAAACATGAACATCGGCTACTACGACAACGGCTGGTTTTCAGATTGGCACCCACCCAATGCAAAGCGACTAAACTTGGTTCTGCAGGGCGATTTTATTTTCGATGTCGGTGACGGCAAAGAATACCGCATTAAAGCCGGCGAGATGATCTTAGCGGAAGACTCAACCGGCAAAGGCCACACATCGCGCTGTGTGGCGGCCAATAACCAACGCTGCATCTCGATGTCTGTTGTGCTGGAACCACACGACGGCAAAAAGACAGTGCTGCGGACGCGCTAGCTACCACGTCGCGGGAAGCACAATATCGCTGGGCCAGCCGACGAGACGCGTTGAGAGAGATTGCACCTGCGCCGGGTTCATCATCAAAATTAGCGCGTAGGCTGGGTTCGGGCCGATAACATTTGTCAGATGTCCCTGCCCTGTCGCATCCAACGACAGCGAGATATCGCCAGGCACAGAGCGGCGTACATTTTCTGAACCACCCACGCGCGTCTCAACGCTGCCTTGCAATAATACTGATAAAGCTGGATTCGGATTAGGGTGCCATTCACGCTGGCCGGGCTCTAACCGGGCCGCTTTCCATTTGCTCATATCAAAAATGTCTGTCCACCACGCCGTCCCGGTTTTGGTTTGGCCCACATACGGCACAAAGACATCTGTGAAGTATGATAAGCCATCGGCGCGTGCATACACGCACGACAAACACAGACCTTCAGATGAATGAGCCGCAAGTCTGTTGCTGGTCATGGTTTCAACTCAATCTTATTCCAGCCAATCACATCTTCTGTAGCCGTATAGCCGCGCACAGCAGGCGACAGAGCGTCAAAATTCACCCCACGCCATAAGGGAATGCCAGGTGGATTATCACGTTCATGCGCTAAGGCCGCACGCGTGGCTACCAGGCGCTCGCTAAGGGTCTCAGCGGTATTGGCCTGTGCAATCAGCGGCGTCATCTCAGGATCGCATGTGTAGGGATGATGCCATCCGCATGAGCGGAACAGATAGCCGCGCAGCGAGTCAAATCCGGAGAACGTCCAACCAAATGCCTCGGCAGGCCATTGCCCACTTTGAACACTTTCAGCGATACGCGTTGTGGGCGTAGAGCGCACCGATAGACGCACCCCTACAGCCGCTAAGTCTTGCGCGATCTGCTGATAGAATTCCGCATAACCGCTGGTGGCTGGATCGATCAATACTGTGAATGCAAAGCCATCTTTATAGCCCGCCTCAGCCAGCAGTTTGCGAGCGCGGCCAGGATCATACGGGTACGCCGCCACATCAGAATTAAAACCAAAGGCACCCTCATGACTGAATTGGCTCGCAGGCTTTGTTGCGCCGTCAATGAGTGCATTGATAATGGCTTTTTTATTCACCGCGTAGTTTAGGGCTTGGCGCACTTTGGCGTGTTGAAGTGGTGAATCTTTCACGGTCACAAACAGCATAAACTCAACCTTGGGCGCGGCGCGCGAGATGAATGCAGCGCCCATGCCTTCAACGCTGCTTTTATCTTGCGCGCCGAGGCTGATGACAACATCGACTGCGCCCGATGCCAGCGCTTGAAGGCGCGCCGCAGGGTCGGGGATCACGCGAATTTCGGCTGCTTTCATTCTCGGCTGGTGGCGGGCGTGTTCGTTCTCGACTAGATTAATACGGTTATCTTGCCACTGCGCCACTTTGTAAGGGCCAGTGCCGATCGGGTTTCGAATAAACCCATCGCGTCCTAACGCTTGCCAATGACGGGGCGCTGGAATGCGCATGAAGCTTAAATGCAGGGGGAGAATGGGGTTTGGCGTTTTCGTTTTGATCTCGACCGTATAGGCATCGCGGGCATGTACCGCAGCGATCTCCTGCCCCACATCCATGTTAGCCGATGAATCGCGCTTGCCTTCGGGCGTTTTCAGATATTCAAATGCTGCCGTTACCGCCGCAGCATCAAACGGCTCGCCATTTGAAAACTTAACATCACGGGCTAAATCAAAGACCCAGGTGTGCGTATCTTCCTGCCGCCAAGACACCGCCAACCCAGGCCCCACTTCGCCATTACCAATCAACACGGTTAGAGGCTCATAGATCATTTGTGCGGGCAAAGCCTGTGGCAATGATACAGGGCCATACGGATTACCCAACGTAATGGGCATCAACGGCGTCGCCACACGTAAAGCCTGCGCCTGAACGGGTGTCGCAATAAGTAGCGCAAACGCGATGGCAGTGACGATCTTCATAAGCGGATATCGCCAAACATTTGACCGAGTAGCAAACGGCCCGCCTTCACTTTTGCCATCTTTGCGACAATAGCCTGGGCCACCTCTTGGAGGCGCGGAATAAAATCATCCCTTAGTGCATCAGGTTTGATCGCCGCAGGAATAAACCGCAACTCAAGCCCCAACACGAGATTGTCAACGTTCGTAACTGGCACCGCCACACTGCTTTCTTTTGAACGCAAGGGTTCAAAAATTACATAACCTTGTTTTCGCGCACGGCCCAGCAACGACTCACGATACGCCTCACTATGCGTAAGAAGTTCAGCCGCATACTTTTGCTGAGTGCGCTTGTTGATGCGCTGCGCTTCAGCGGGATCAATAAACGCTTTGCAGATGACACCGGCCGCGCGGCGAAACTGCGGAATGCGGTCACCGCTGTCGATACGCTTTAAATCACGTTTTACGAGCGCATCAGTTGTTTCAATGGCGACCAAATCAATGTCGTCTAAATATCCCAATAGCACAGGCCAGCCTGTTTTCTTGGTGATCTCAGCCATCAGAGGCCGGGCGATTTCACCAATGATTGCGTCATCAGGCAGCGTTGTTGCTAATCGTAATGCTTTGATGGTGGGACGATAGGCTTCGCGTTGGGATCGACGATAAACAAAGCCCGTACGACTTAAGCTTTCCATGATGCGGTAAACGGCTTGGCGGCTTAGCGATGTCCGTGTGCTGATATCCTGAACACTGCTAAGGCCATGCTGCGTTATATCCTCGAGCACCATCAACCCGCGTTCGAGCACTTTCGTACTTTCAGCACGGCTTTTCTTGATCATGCGAACCGGGCTTTCATAGGCTTAATGTGCTTTTGGCCAAATGACTGGAAAGTATTCGCCGGTTGGCTTCTGCCCTATCGGCATTTCAGTGACGCCAGGGATAGGCGCGCGGTCAGGCGCCGGGCTCCACACCACGTCGTCACCAAACCAGCGTGTCGCCAAGCCAGCGCGTGGACGATCTTTGCTATCATTGCCTTTCGAGAAATGCGGTGTGAGCGGATGAAAAATCACCGCATCACCTGGTTCCAGATCATACGTCACGAAACGCAAATCAGGGTTTCCGCGCTGTTGCTCGAAATCAGGGCACATGTTGATGGTGTCGTACTTAATGCCGCGGTCTATGCAATACGTATGATGCCCCGCCAAATATTCGACACGCCCGTTTTGCTGATCAATGGGCGTCAGCGCAATGTACATATTTGGCACATGTTCCCCGTCAACCGGCCACAGTGTATCGGCATGCCAGCGCATAATGCGCGGCGATTTGGGCCATTTCACAAACAAATGGTCGTGATAGATCGCAACTTTCTCCGATCCGATGACACGCGCGGTTATTTCTGCAGCCGGTGACTGAAAAATAAAATCGCGGAAGACGCCAGGCTTGCGCCATAGAAACGAAACCGATGTCATAGTCTCGCCTTGCGAGCGGCTGATGGTGCCATATGCACCCGGATCGGCCGCTACCTTTTGCGCCTCAGCCCACAATGCGTCTACCCATGCCCGTTCAATCGCGCCACGCACACAGACAACGCCGTCACGTTGATAATCGGCAATGTGTTGTGAGGTAATAGCTGGGCTGCGATTCGTGTACATGAGAGAGTGCTCCGAGATATGAACGCGTTAGCGTGCCATGACCCTGCGGGCAGCAAATATACAAATCTCGGAAAAGTCCAAAATTCGGACAATTATAAGAGCCGCAGATTATTTGCTCCACGGCATGATCGGCACTGTGCTGATGGCGTTCTTGGGCGACCCCTCGACGATCTTGTCGGAATAGCTTAGGTACACCAACGTGTTATTGGGCTTATCGTAGAAGCGCACCACTTGCAGCTTCTTAAACAGCCACGAACGGCTTTCTTTAAAAACATCCTCGCCGTCTTTTAAATTTCCGCTGATCGTAATCGGCCCCACCTGACGGCAGGCCAGCGATGCATCCGATGTATCCTCGGCTAATCCTACGGCGCCCGTCCCCCCGCCCGTTTGCGCGCGACTGACATGACACACCACCCCCTCGACTTTCGGGTCTTTGAATGAGTCGACGCAGATTTTGTCGTTGGCCAACCCCAACATGCGGAAGGTGGTAGAGACGCACCCCACAGATTCAGCGTGCGCTGGCACAACAAATCCAAACATGAAGGCGATAGACAGAATTTTTTTCATCGGCACGTCTCCAGATGCAACGCTTCAATATAGATGCGCTTCATGCGTTTGGATTTAAAGAGCTTCGACCTGAAAATGAGGGGAAATTGGAATGTCAGGAAGGTTGCAGAAGGCGTTAGATTTGTAACTGCGTGTTGCACTGCAGACATTTTAGAGGCCGCCCTGAAAATGCAGCCCTATATCAGGAGAGTTTGGGCAAACCGCTGGGGGATTACACAAAATTACGTGGAGAACTGCCCCGCCCCACGATTACCGCCAAATGCAAACCCCTCCCGCAAACTTCGGTTTGCTGGGAGGGGGTTGGTGGAGCCCTTTAAGGGGCTCCGCAAGCTTGTCACACACCGGGGTGGGGGGCGGGTTGTTGGTGACAAGCTGTGTCTCAAAAGCCGTATAAAAATCCAAACGGACGCTGCGAGCAAAAGTTCCACGGTTCGCGGGCTTTGCCTATTTCATTGATTCCACAGGGATTCTTGAGCCTTGGGCAGACTGATCGCACCGTCCCGTAACCCTTTGCATTTACGGAACAAAATGCGCGCCGCTGCGTTTATTCCTGCAACGGGGTGCTTCAGAATATCGCGGATCACGTTAGCGAATCGCGTTGAAGCCCCTCACCGCCGGGTGGGTAGACCCTGGCGAAAATGAAAACAATAAGGACGCTGTTCGCGATGCTCAACAACCAGAACATGCCCCAAAGCGGCGATGAAACCGCAAAGCAGCAAACCGCTGCTGCGCACAATTCAAACATCATTCAAGTCGGCGCATCAGGCCAAATTGGGGGGCTGTCTGACGTTCCCAATAATACCCCGGATAAGAATTTATTCGATCGCTGGCTGACGGAAAAATTGCACACGGTGTTCGACACCATTGCGCAAGAACCGCTACCGCCGGATTTGCTGAAACTGGTGAAACAGCTAGAAGCGAAAGAAAAATCCGCTCAAAAATAATTCCATTATAAAGCATAGCGAACGGCACGCCCGCCGGAACCTAAACCAGTGCTATGCGTTGAAACCTCGCAAAAAGTGCTTCACCCGAAGTTCATGCGAGGTTTTTTTATGAATACCAAGTTGATTACATCATTCATCGTTGGCGCTGCGGCTTTGGCTGGCGTCTCCACCGCTTTCGCACAAGGCGCGCCGCAAACTGTGGTGAGCTACTCGGTCGATGTGACGCGCGTTGCGAACGGCTATCGTGCTTCGAAAATCATTGGCGCGAAAGTTTACAACGACGCGAAAGAAGAAGTCGGTACCATTGACGACCTCATCGTCAATCGCGATGACCGCGTACCCTATGCCACCGTGTCAGTTGGCGGCTTCTTAGGGATTGGCGATAAATTGGTTGTCGTGCCGTTTGGCAACCTGCAACTAACGCCAGAGCGCATTGTGATGCCAGGTGCCACGAAGGCCGCATTAAAGGATCTACCGAAATTCTCGTATGCAACCAAGTAAATGCGTTACGATATAAAATGATCTGATGACCAGATCGCAAAAAAAGGGCCGAGAAAAATCTCGGCCCTTTTGCTTTATGAAAATAGATTTTAGATTTTCGGCACGTCCTTACCTGGTGCCTTACCAATCTCTTCGGCTTTCTTCAGATCATTCTTTTCAGAACCATTCACAGCATTTTTAGCCGCTTCAGCAGCGGGTTTTACTTTGCCTGACTGGGCAAATGCTGTTTGCGCTTGGTTGTACTCGCGCGCTGCCGTTTTATTACCTTCGCCTTCATTACGTTGTGTATTCGCCATGCCAAAGCCCTCCTTTAAGGGATGAAATGCTCACATCGTTATAACCAACAGACTCGGGATCTGGTTCCGCGCGTCTCTGGCCCACCTAAAAGCAAAAGGGGTGGCCGTACATCCGGGCCACCCCATCGCTTTCGTTTTTCGAACAACGGATGTTGTTCTTAAGGTTAGTTCAGTGTGCGTTCCCAGTCTTTCACGTCAGCCTCAGCCTTATCTTTGGCGATGCCATAACGCTTCTGAATGCTACCGAGCAATTGGTCGCGCTTGCCTTCGATGACATCCAAATCATCATCTGTCAGCTTGCCCCACTTCTCTTTGGCTTTGCCTTTAAGAACTTTCCAATCGCCTTTGATCGTATCGCTGTTCATTTGCGTCGTGCTCCTGATTGTGCGCGCACCGTATTGCGGCGCGTATGGACGGATTCAACGCGAGCTCCGTTATTATGTTCCGTGCTCATAACAACATGACGGCGCTTTAAGATAGCTAGCGTTCACATCAGTGATGTTGAAGTTGCCATGGTTTCGCCAGGAACTTTTGCCGCAACGCATGCGTTTGAATCGGCACAGTTCATCAAAACACACGCGCACAGTTATAATTTTTAAATGCGCATTTAGGAAATGGGAGTATGCCATGACTGACATTACGAAAATCACCGACGCGACCTTGATTGCTGCCGACAAAGTAAAGGGCGCAGACGTCTACAATCTGGAAGGCGATAAGCTGGGCAAGATTGAAGACACCATGATCGACAAAATTTCCGGCCGCGCCATTTATGCTGTGCTGTCATTCGGCGGCTTTTTAGGCATTGGCGATGATTACTATCCGCTGCCGTGGTCTACCTTGAAGTACGACACGTCAAAAGGCGGATACGTCGTCAACCTCGATAAAGAGCGCTTGAAAACGGCGCCATCGTATAAGGCAAATACCGATTTTAAGTGGACTCCTGATTATGGCAAAAGCGTCGACACTTATTACAACGCACCCATGATGTGGATGTAATAAAGGAGAACAACCATGACTCTCAGTACCATTCTGCTGATTGTGCTGCTGTTGCTACTGATCGGCGCATTACCGGCTTGGCCCTATAGTTCAAGTTGGGGTTATTACCCCAGCAGCGGCTTAGGTGTGTTGCTGATTGTGCTTGTTGTGATTCTAATTATTTAAGCCTGCTGATTTGATATCAGCGCTTAAAAGGAAAAAGCCCGGTGCATTTGTACCGGGCTTTTTCTTTAATCTCTGTCGAAAGCTTAGAGGTTCTTAAACTCGCCCTTATCAGGCAGCGCGATATAGAGAACCTTGCACGGCTCATCGCCGCCGAAGCGCACCATGTGGCCTTGGCCTGTGGTATCCCACATTGTCACCATGTCACCACGCGCAAACTGACGCGTTTCGCCGTTACTGACGATCACATCCATTTGGCCCGACAGGATCGCGACGAACATCAAATCTGGGGCTTTGTGGAAATCAATGGTGTGGCCCGGCTGCGAAACACTCATTTTCCACCAGAGCACGTTCTGATTTTTAGATGAAATGCGTTGCGGCGAACCGTACTGCGGCAAATCAACATCTTTGAAGAACGAGTGGCCTTGCGCATCCACGTCAATGTTTACGAATTTCATATGTGCGCGCCCCTATTTCTTGAATTCGTAATCGACAGTGCCAGGGAACGTCAGGCTGAGCGTAATCACCGGATCGCGGCTTTTGGCAAACGACGAGTGGTGCAGCGCCAAGCCATTCACGTAAGTGCATTCGCCTGTAGCTGAACGACGCACTTCACCGCTTTGGAGTTTGCTGTCGAGGTGCCCCGACATCACCCACACGATGCGCGGTTGGTTTGTTAAGTGCATTTCTTCCGGACCGCCGCCAATGGGCTCGCCCGGTTGATTGATAGAAATGCCCCAATAGGCCCCATCCTGCTTTTCTGATTCCATATGCAGCGGCGTGACTTCTTTCATCGGCACGTCGACTTCTTTCCAAGCAGAGCGCCCATTGGCATCAACGCCAAAACCTTTGAGTTTCATGATTGTGTGCTCCCCTTATTTCGCAGGAGCCGCGGGCAAGCGCGGACCCGTGGCGTTGGTGGCGATAAATACAAAGTTTTCCGACACATCCCAATTGGTGGGCTTGGCCGCTTCTTCACGGATCATGTCGCCAGCTTTGACAGGTTTTGTCTCATCCCCTACCGTCAGCGTCGCAACGCCTGACACGATGTAAACAATCACATCATCACGCGGCACGGCGCTGTTGGTTTTGCCTTTGCCCGACAATGCGGCCACGCGGATGGAGTTACCATCAAACGTGTAACGCTTCAGATTGGTTTTCGCGCCGTTCGGATCAGCCCCGTTGTTCAGATCGGTGGCCTTCACATCCTTGCCACGCACCAATTGTGATTTCGCATCTTTCACAGTGCTGCCAACGGTGTAGGCGATAATGGTGGTGTCTTCGCCTTTCTTGCTGGCATTGCGCAAAATGCCCGAAGGCAAATTCACCACATCGCCCGCGACGATTTTAGTTTGCTTACCCAATACACCGACAGTGGCCGAGCCCTTCACCACATATAATAATGTCTCAGTGGTGATTTGGTGCAGTACGCCGCCATTGGCTTTCTTGAACGTCAGCACGCGCGCTGAGCCCGTGGGGAACGTGAAGGTTTGCGAATCATAACGCACCGCATCTTTGGCGGCTTTGGTTAGTTCAGCTTCTCCAGCTGCAATGAGAATGCGCGCGCCGGTTTGTTCGGCGGCCCCTTTCTGCACCACTTCCCATTCCGCCATCGGCACCACAGGCACATCTTTGGCAAAAAGGAAGTTGCTGGGCATCGGCAAACTTGGCGGAATATTTTGAGCAGGCTGTTGAGCATGTGCAGAAACAGCCATAACCGCAGCCATGAGGCTTGCGGCAATCGATACGTATTTCACTGGAACCTCCCCGAATATCGGTGATGCGGACTCTAGATCAAAGCCCCAAGGGGCCAAGATATGCGCAAAAGGCGTTCGCCCACCGGACCACACGGCGAGCCACAACACACTGTGAACGCGAGGTTTTTACAGGGTCCGCAAAAGGCCTGTTTTGGCTCTGTTTACGGTTTGCACGGCGGGCAGTTTTGCCATGTTACATGGCCCTGGGGGTTGATTTCCCTACAATGAGTTCAAAGTCGTGCTGGACCATCGCGCTGGTTTGCGAAGTCGGTTCGGTTGCGGTTAAGGTTTCAAGACCGCGCCCCCACGTTGGGCGCGGGTGCGTGTTAGGGTGGGTATTAAATGATGATTCGTGTCGTTTCGTCGTCACTGTTAAGTGCATTGTTGTGGGTTGCCACGCCAGTTCAGGCGCAAGAGCAAACAGCAGCGGCACCTGCTGCAGCCCCGGCTGCTGCAACAATGTCCAAAGGCGAATATTTAGCTACTGTTGGCAACTGTCATAGCTGCCACACCAAGCCAGGCGGCGCGGCATTTGCAGGTGGCGTTCCCTTCACCACCGATTTCGGCACTATCTATTCCACTAACATTACGTCTGACCCCAACGTCGGCATTGGTAAGTGGACCAAAGAGCAATTCATCCGCGCCATGCGTGAAGGCTTGGACGATGAAGGTAAGCACCTGTACCCGGCCTTCCCGTATCCGAACTTCACCAAAGCCAGCGACGAAGACTTAAACGCGATTTACGACTATATCAAAAGCATTCCGGCTTCGACCTACGTGCCGCCGGAAAATAAAATGCCGTTCCCCTTCAATCAGCGCGTGCTGATGAAGTTCTGGAATACGCTGTTCTTTAAAAACGAACGCTTCACGCCGGATGCCAAGCAATCAGCCGAGTTCAATCGTGGCGCTTACATTGTTGAGGGCTTGGCCCACTGCGGCGCGTGCCACACACCACGTAATATCCTGGGCGGTGAAAAGACCGACCAAGCTTTGAGCGGCGGCACCTTCATGGATGAAGTGTCGAACAAAAGCGAAGAAGTGCGCCCCTGGTACGCAGTCAACCTGACCCCGTCGCAAGACGGCTTGAAGGCTTGGAAGCACGAAGACCTCGTGGGCTACATGAAAACCGGTCACGGCAATCGCGTGGGCTCGCATGGCCCCATGAACGAAGTGATCGAAGGCTCCACCATGAAATGGACCGACGAAGATATCGCAGCGGTTGCCACATACTTGAAAGGCATCAAGCCGATTGAACGCGGCACGCAACAAGCTAAGTTCTCGGACCGTGAATTAGGCCGCGCTGATACCGTGTACACCATTCACTGCGGCACCTGTCACTTGCCGACCGGCATGGGCTCAACCCCCGGCAACGAAATGGGGGCTCCTTTGGTGGGCAACCCGGTTGTGCAGGGTGATGACCCGTCATCACTGATCAACGTGATCCTCTATGGCACCCAAGTGATCGCACCAGCCCCACCGAAAGGCTGGCAGAACATGAAGTCCTTCGACAACGTGTTGGATGATGATGAAGTGGCTCTGATTGCCAACTACATCCGCACTCAATGGGGCAATAAGGGCTCGAAGGTCACTGAAGACCAAGTTGAGAAACAGCGCCTGAACTAAGGCAGCCTCATAAAATCCAGAAAAGGCCGTGGCTCACCCCACGGCCTTTTTTATTGGGCGTTTGAATGGCCCGTATACCGATTAGGGCCACGATTTTGGGCCGGTGTGTGGGCCAAATATGCGATGGTCGGGCCAAGGGGATTAGGGTGCTACCTGGGGGGCCAAATGATGCTGAAACTGTGGACGATTCTGCTGACGGCCGCGACCATGAGCGCGCAGGCGCAAGACGCTGGCGATTGGCCCGCTTTGGGGAATGACCCAGGCGGCAGTCAGTTCTCAAGCCTCGACCAGATCGATGCCAAAAATGTAGGTAACCTAAAGCTCGCCTGGACGCACCGGTCTGGCGACGTGTCTGATCGCAAAAGCGAAACGGGAGCGACAGCCCTAGAGGCTGTGCCGATCCATGTGAACGACACACTGTATTACTGCACCGCGTTCAATCGCGTGTTCGCGTTAGACCCTGCAACCGGCAAAGAGAAGTGGGTGTTTGATCCCCACACCGGCAAAGACGGTGCGAAGCCGTTGATCAGCCAACCCCGCAAATCAGGGATTTGCCGTAGCGTTGCGTACTGGGAAGCCAAAGAGAAAACCGGTGCGGCCTGCGAGAAGCGCATTTTTAAAGCCGACATTTATGGTGACGTATTTGCGATTGATGCCAATACGGGTGCTGCATGCGCTGATTTCGGTGCCGAGAAGAATCATCCTGGTTATGTGACGCATGTGGATTACGAAGCCCGCGGCACCAACGACAGTGCGCGCGGCACCACATCAGGCCCGCTGGTGATCGGTGATGTATTAGTGACCGCCGCAGGTGCACGCGATTCATTGGTGGATGCCAACAACGGGTTTATTCGCGGCTTTGATGTGCGTACGGGCGCGTTGAAGTGGGAGTTTGATCCGATCCCTGCTGAACTAGCGCACGAAACAGGTGCGGCGAATGTGTGGTCAACCATGAGTGCGGACCCCGAGCGCGGTTTAGTATTTGTGCCCACCACCAGCCCCTCGCCCGATCATTATGGCGCGAAACGCACCGCTGATATTCCCTACGCCGATGCGACCGTCGCGTTGAATGCCGAAACGGGCGTGCCTGTGTGGCATTATCAAGCTGTGCATCACGATCTGTTTGATTTTGATTTGCCAGGCCACGCCCTGGCGGTGACGATTACTAAAGACGGACAACAAATTCCGGTCGCCATTCAACCGACCAAACAGGGCCGGGTAATCGTGCTGAACCGCGACACCGGCGCGCCGGTATTCCCAATTGAAGAGCGTACTGTGGCTGCATCCGACTTGCCGGGCGAAGTGGCCGCACCCACGCAGCCGATGCCCACATTGCCTGATCCTGTGTCGCGGCAAGTGCTGACGGAAGACGATATGTGGGGCCTCACACCTTATGACCGTGCCGCGTGCCGCAAAGCCTTCCGCGAGATGCGTTATGAAGGCCCGTACACCCCGCCCGCCGAGCGCGGGTCGATCATCTTCCCGTTTGGAGGCACCAACTGGGGCGGCGTTGCTTTTGATAAGGCGCATAACCTGCTGATCGCCAAGGGCCAGAACATGGCCTTGCGCGTGAAGATGGTGAAGAAAGACAACCCCGAGCCCAACACGCCACCATATAAAGCCGAACCTGCGCTGTTCTTGGGGCCTTTTGGTGCGCCTTGCACCCCGCCCCCATTTGGCACGGTCACGGCCATCGACATGGATACCGGCAAAATCAAATGGCAAGTGCCGCTGGGCCAAGCGAAGTATTTAGGCATTACCGCGCCGAAGTTCCTGGGCTGGGGATCGCCGAATATCGGTGGGCCCATGGTAACCGGCGGCGGCTTGGTGTTCATTGGCGCCAGTTTAGATGCAAAATTACGCGCCCTTGATGTGACGACCGGTGCAGAATTATGGCAGCATGCGCTGGCCGCTCCGGGGATGAGCGTGCCGATGACGTATATGTCGGGCGGAAAGCAATACGTTGTCATGGCGGCGGGGGGAAATTCACGCGTCACAGACGACATCTCAGATGCGCTGATGGCGTTCGCATTGCCTGACGCAAAGTAAAAGCGATCATTTTTCTGGAATTAAGGACTGCAAGAGGGAGTGACGATGCAATCCGGGACATTGAATGAATTTAAACAGGGCTGGCGCACATTGCTGGCCTGCGCTGTGGGGAACGGCTCAGGATTAAGCGGCTTGGCCTATTACACCATCGGCATCTTTGTGGTGCCACTGGTGACAGCGTTCGGCTGGAAGCGCGGGGAAACATCTATTGCCGCGAGTTTCCTGATTGTCGGCACCGCCATTACCGCACCGATCATCGGCTCAATGATCGATAAGTTTGGTGCGCGCCGTGTCGCGCTGATTTCAATGTTCGCGATTAGCGTGGGCTATGCGTGTCTCACGCAACTGGGCGGCAACATTGCAATGTTTTATGCCGCATGGTTGCTGATCTCACTCGCCGGTGGCGGCACAACGCCGGTTGTGTGGACACGCACCGTTAACATCTGGTTCGATAAAGGTCGTGGCCTCGCGTTGGGTTTGGCACTAGCGGGGTCGGGTGTTGCAGGTGTTGCGGCACCAGTGCTGATCGCGAATGTGATTGCCACCAAAGGCTGGGAAGCAGGCTACATCGCCCTGGGGCTGTTCATTTTCTTTGTCTCGCTGCCGCTGCTGTACATCTTCTTTAGGGACCACAAACCCGGTGAAAGCCATGACGCACCGGCCACCACTGGCTCGCAACATTTGCCGGGTTTAACCCTGGATGAAGCGCGCAAAGAAATTGCTTTCTGGAAGATCGCCATTGGCTTCTTCTTCGTCGCGGGCGTGATTTCAGCAATGATGGTGAACTTGGTGCCGCTGCTGATTGACCGTGGCGTACCGCAAGTGGAAGCCGCCGGTATTGCCAGCATCATGGGCATCGCTGTGCTGGGCGGTCGTGTCGGTATTGGTTTCCTGCTCGACCGCTTCCATGCGCCGGCTATCGCGCGATTGCTGCTGTGTCTCTCGGCCTTGGGCTGCTTCTTGCTGTCGCTCAGCAACACGCCTGAATGGGTGGTTGCCATCAGCGTGCTCTCACTGGGCTTTGCCGCAGCCGCAGAAGTAGATTTGGTTGCATACCTCTCAAGCCGCTTCTTTGGCATGAAGTCGTACGGCAAAATTTACGGCTGGCAGTTGTCGTCATTCTACGCTGGTGCGGCTTTGGGTCCCTTGGGTGCAGGTTTGGCTTACGACTATTTCCAAAGCTATATGCCGATGCTGTACTTCTCGGTCGCCTGCTTAATCTTTGGCGGGATCGTGATTGGGACTATGGGCAAAGCCCCGAACTTTGGTGGCTCAGGCCACTAAGTTAACCAGAGACCACAAACACAAACGGCGCGCTTCAGTGTGAGGCGCGCCGTTTTTATTTGTTTATGAAACGTGGCGATTAACCGCCGACGCTCACACCTTGCATCGGTTGGCCCGAACGCATGATCGCCGACCACGCCCGGTCACCGCCGAAACGAATGCCCTTAAAGTCGCTGGGCTTCTGATCCATCTCGTTCGTGTAAATGCGCTTACCTTTGTACGACCACTGCTTGCGACCATCGTCTAAAGTCACAATCGCCCAGCTGCCCACAGGCTTCGCATCCGCTGCAGCCAAATAGGGCTTCCACAAATTACCGTCGATGCATTCTTCTTCGGTCTTGCAAGCAAGCGGTCCACGACGATTGTTTGGGTTAAAATCGAACGCGTAAACCGTCATACCCTTTTCATTGCCGATCAACTCACCAGCATCAGATGCTTGCACAGTCGCCCACGGCGGGAACGGCGGTGCGGGTTCCAGCACAACTGCCTGCCAACCTTTGACAGCATTGCCTTTCAGCTCGCCTGCCGAGATGTCATCGACATAACGGTACAGCGGCTTGCCCTTGAAGGCCCATTGACGGAAACCGTTCTCGCCCGACACAACTGTCCAATCGCCAAAAGCATTCGACAGCCATGGAGCAGCTAGCGGCTTCCACGTGTTCAAACATTCTTCCGTGCATTTACCGTCAGTCGTGTAGAGCGTGAGGCCCTTCACATCCTGCAACACCTGACCCAAAACGGTTGGACCGATTTTAGCTTCCCCCGGCACTGCGATTTGTTGGAACGCTGTACGCCACACCGTGCCGACACCGTCACCAAACGCGCCCCCCACCATGTTGTCACCAGCATAGTGATACAGCGGGAAATCTTTATAGGCCCATTGCAGAGATCCATCGTCACGCTTGATCACGGTCCATGGACCTTGCGACTTTGCATCAGACGCAGCCTTCATCGGTGGCCAAGCAACAGCACACTGATCTTTGCACGTCGATTTGCCTGGCGTGGCTTCATCACGATCAAACGTATAAAGCGTCATACCGCTTGAGGCATCGACGAACATCCAGCCATCGCCACGTGGCTTGGCTTGAATCGCCGACGGCGGCGCATCTAAAGCCAGAACCGGAAACGACGATAATCCCACAATAGTCGCAGCTACAACTGTAGCTGCACGAAACATCGTCATGAGTTTACGCCATCACTTCGGTAATAGACTTCGCGGTCGCCAGAGAACGGCTGCCCCACTTATCGAGCGGCAAGCCCATCACTTGCATGGCTGTCAAACCAACGCGCGTGATTGGGTCACCGTTACCGACAATGTGCATGCCTGTTTTCATGCGGCCACCAGCTTTGCCAGCGGTGAAGATCGGCGTGCCATCGAGTGAGTGTACGCGAGCATAGTTGGTTTCAGTGGCCGCGAAGATCAGCATGTTATCGAGCAACGAACCATCACCTTCCGGGATCGCCTTGAAGGTTTGAATGAACGTGGTCAATGCTTCCATCGAACGCGTGTTGAACCAGAACGCCACCGGCTGATAGCCGAGTTCTTTGTCCGGCGTTTCTTCGTGTGTGAGCAAGTGGTGCGTATAGGTCTGACCTGGACGGCGCATATGCGAGAAGTTATCGCTGAAGACCATGTTGAAGACTTTGGTCTGGTTACATGCAACCGCCATAGCCATGATTTTGGCCATGATCTTATGGTTGTTGATGACCGTGTCCACTTCCAGACCTTGCGGCATGTTTTGCTCGGCGCCATCGCGCGTCGGGCTGGGCGGCACAGCGCAAGCCATGTTCGGCTCGGGCTTTTGCATTTGCAGTTCGAGTTGGTTTTCGATCTGACGGATCGAGGTAAAGTACTCGTCCATGCGAATTTTATCAGCAGCGCCCAGTTTCGAGCTTAAGGCTTTGCTTTGTTCGTTTACCGCCGAAAGCACGCTTTTACGCACCATCACACGCGGATCGGGTGTGAAGTCAGCGCTGTTCGGGTCAACGAATTCGGCACCAAAAATACGCGCATACAGTTTTTCAGGTGATGCTTCAGCCGCTGCACGGCTGTTGGTGCTGCGCGCGCTGTAGTTTTCACGTGCAATGCCGCAGGCCGTGCTGTCGATCGTCACGAAGCGGGTCGGCTGAGTCATAGAATCAGCAATCATCAAATCCAGCGTGGGCGCTGGAATTTCATTGTTGCTTGAAGGTGCTGTGCCTGTGCGTGAAGCCACCCAACCGGTGAAGTGCGTGTAGTTCGAGCGGCCATCGAGCGGCATGTTAAAGCCGCCGTAGAAGTTGATGTCCTTTTCGACTGCTTTCAGAGACTTACACTCTTCCAAGAAATCGATGCCTTCAGACGTCGTCGTCTTCGGACGAATTGCATGACCCGGCGTGTGCCCCAAGCCCCAATACCACGTGCCGAAGCGCACCGGTAACGGTGCGCCGGTGGCGGCCAAGGCTGTGCCACTGTTATTCAGGAAAGCGTCGAGGAAGGGTAAGGCGACCGTTACGGCCGAACCGCCCAACATACCGCGCAAGACATCGCGGCGCGTAGCCGCACGAGGCAACAACACTGTCATGACTTATCATCCTTCTCGGTAACACTCGACGCCGACCGAACGGGCGGCATCGCAACTGCGTACAAATTATCACTCAAGGCCAACTCACGAAGCAGACCAATCAGCTTGTAACCGTCTTCCACAAAGTTCTTGGTGTAGTACTTCAAGGCCGGACGGTCTTTACGCTGCGGTTCACGCGCCGTAGCGTAAGAATAAAGCTGGTTCACCAGGCACGATGGCAAAGCCGGGTTTTCACGCATCGCAATGCCCAAGCCCACTGCATCGGTGTACGGCACGCCGTCCAAGTTGCCAGCGGTTTCGATCACCGCATCGTTTTCGGTTGTACGGAACTGGCCTGCGCCATCCATTTGCTCGATGCCCAAGCCAATCGGGTCGGTCAGCTTATGGCAACCCGCACAGGCAGGTGCTGTCGCGTGCGAGGTGAGGCGATCTTTTGCGGTTTTGTTCGGTGAGTTCGGATCGTTGAACAGATCGAAACTGACGTTGCCTGGCGGATCTGGCACGTGCTGGCACAACAGCGCTTCACGAATGGCGCGGCCACGCAACGTCGGCGAACTGCGGCCTGGGTGGGCATGCAAAGCAGTAAAGCTGATTTGGGTGAGAAGGCCCGCACGCGGATCACCTTCCGGGAATTCAAAGCGCGACCAACCGCCACCATCGGGGCGCTCAACTGGCACGCGGTAGATACGACCCAATGGGCCACTCATGAATGTTTTGCGCGTCGTGAACAGGTCGCGGTAGTCGCCGTCTTGCGTAATCAGAATATCCACAATCGTACGCAGCGTTTGTTCGCGTGCATCTTCAGCCACGGCAGCACTAAACGACGGATAAATGATCGAATCTTTTTCGATCTTGGCGAAACCTTCAAACCGCAACATGTCTTCAAAGAAGGCGCGCATACCGGTTTCAAGCTTCGGCGACGCCAACATACGATCGACTTGTTTTTTAAGGCCCTTCTTCGTGGTCAGTTCGCCCTTTTCGGCTGCGGTCAAAAGCTCATCATCCGGAGTGGTATTCCACAGGAAGTAGCTTAAGCGCGACGCCTTGGCATAATTGTCCAACCGCAACGTGCCAGAATCACCTGCTTCAACGGTGTCTAAATTGAACAGGAAACCCGGCGATACCAGCAAGCCCGACAAACCTGATGCCAACCCATCATAGAAACTGCCCAGCTTGTTAGCCGAAGCATCAGCCACATCGACCGGCACCTTAACTTCTTGTGCTGTCAACGGCCGGCGCAAGACCATGCGCCCCACAGTCGTAAAAAACTTAGTGGCGCAAGCATCGTCAGCTTTCGTCACATCTGCAGGTTTACATGGCACCAGAATATCGCGGTTCTTTTCGCTGACCACTTGGGCCGCAATAGAACGCGCCATACGGTCAAACTGTTCGAAGCCGGCTGGGCTGATGTGCGCGCTTGTTGTACCAACTGTGAGCAAGCCATTGGTGCGGATCAGAGGATCGAACGTACCACCCACGACAATGTTGGCGCCGAACAAATCAGCAATCGTGTTGCGATATTGCGCTTCCGACAGCAGACGCATGGTCGGCTCTGCGCCTTTCACGGCTGGCGCATCCTGATCGCAACCGCCTAAGAGCAGAGATACACCTGCTGCTGCGGCCAATAAACTTAAACGCATACGCTCATACTTCATGTCACAAACTCAAACGCTTTAACTGTTCTAACGTCCGCCCGACTTCGAACCTGCACTGGCAGTCTTCGCTTCTGTCGGGTGGATGATAAATGCCGACACGGCGGCAAAGTTATAAGCCGACGACAGCGCGGTACATTTGCCCGTCTGCGGATCGGGATAACCATCGGCCAGTTCATGAGCTGCCACATAAATCGCTGGGCAGTTCGAGAAACCAGAAGATTGGATGGGGCCAATGCCCGTCACATAGAACAGCAGTTGATCAAGGCCGTAGTAACCAGCCGCTTGACCTTTCGCACCCGTACCGTCGGCTAAAATTTCCAACTTCATACGCATGTCTTTGATTTCTTGATTCATATACGTGTAGTTGCCGTAGAACGGCAAATTCACATCCGACGGCTCGGTTACAACAACGCCATCGACAATCTTGCCCTTCTGCGTGCTGGAATAGCGCGGCTTGCCGTCAGCCATATCGATGCGGTAGCTCGCGAAAGGTGTGAAACGGCCCGCACCATCCAACGTGTATTGGTCAATTGCGCGGTAATAAGACACGGTGACATCGTCATCGTTTTTCATGTCGTCGATACCGGTGACTTCAATCAGCGTCATACCGTTACCGTTCGATTTGCGATTTTCGTTGGCATTGGCTTCGTACTGACCGTACGAGCGGAAGCCATAGGTGCAACCGAGCAAGCGATACACTTGGTTATCGACGCCCGGCGTACCATCAAGGCCTGTGAAGTTTTCGTGCTTACAGGTTTTTGGGGTAGCAC
Organism: Rhodospirillaceae bacterium; assembly: GCA_965229355.1. Taxonomy (GTDB): domain Bacteria; phylum Pseudomonadota; class Alphaproteobacteria; order Rhodospirillales; family Rhodospirillaceae. Next base: position 935,661 of record OZ245869.1, read on the forward strand.
TACCGTCGACATTACCATCGAGGTTCATGCCGTAGGATTCTTTACCTTCGACAATCAAGAGCGGCGCATCTTTTACCACCGATGGGTTCATGCACACGTCTTCGCCCTTGGGGCCACGACGGATTGCGTTGAAATAACGATCAAGGCGCGACTTCAAACCGTTATCGGTGAGTTTACCACGCTGCTCTTTCGACAGACCACGCCACCACACTTCGTCATAACCTTGCGCGAAGCCTTCGGGGCATTCATCGATGAATTTTGATTCGTAGATGCCGGTATTCCAGGTGGTGACAACAAAGCCCAGCGTTTTGCCAGCAGGCTTCGCAGCTTTTGTGTCGGCAGCGTTTGCAGGCATAGCCGCAACGCAGGCGCCTATCAGTAACGCGCCCATAGCTGCACGAGTGGCTGACCCCAAATTCAGAACTGTCTTAAAACTTGCATTCACAGCGGCGCTCATCGGTCTTCCTACAAGTGAGATATCGTGAGGGCGATAGGCCTACGCAAGATATCCCAGCGATCTTTGGCATCTTTAAAACACTAGCTTTTAAGCACAGCGATTTTGCGAGATGAGATCTATCGAGGCTTTCAATTGCCGATACCCACCCCTAGGTCGCTTGATGAACGCATGCTGGCCTCTGTTAGGGATTTTGTCCAATCATCGCGAAATCAACGCTCGAAGCGTGGACCGATTTTCTTGTAGAGATGCCAAGGGCCTACGCACGGGCCACAATTGCGCCATGGATCACGGATTTTTGAGGCTTGCCTTGTTAACTTTGCAACGAATTGCGCTGAGCGCACTGGCTTTTGTAACGCTGGCCACGGCAACAATGACCGAATGCCGGGCAGCGGACGACGACATCATTTTTACGGCTGTGATCTCGGACGATGAGCAGAGCTCGCCAACCGAAAGTCCGGGCATCGGATTCGCCGAAGTGCGCCTTGAACGCGCGACGTTGAAGATCACCTGGAAAGTCACCTACAAAGATTTGACTTCACCGCCGATTGAAGCTGGCTTGTATGGTCCTGAGTATGTGGGCGGCAACGCTGGCCTTCTGGTGGATTTGGCACCGAAAGGGTTTAACAGCCCACTTGAAGGCTCTGCCGTGTTGTCTGATGGCACATTCCAATATTTGATCACGACACGTGTGTACGTGAATATTAAAACGAAGAAATTCCCGGAAGGCGAATTGCGGGGCCACTTGCGCCGTCAGCGCAGCAAAGAGCCGACCACAAACTAAATTCAGTCTCTCGTCAGTCGAATCAAAAAGGCGCGTCTTGCAGGACGCGCCTTTTGTATTTGTGAAACTCTTCTGAGCTTATTGCTCTTCGTAATCACGCTTACGTGTAATGGGCGCCCAACTGCCGCCAAAACCACCAACACCAGCCGCGAATTTATCACCGCCGACAGCGCCGACGGCTTTATCGCGTTTGTGCGTGTAAACGACGTTACCTTTATAGGCCCAACGCAGATCATCGCCCTGCTTCAGGATTGTCCAATCGCCAGTTGGTTTTGCATCGGCTGTAGCCGGGACCGTATCCCAGTATTTGGCAATGCAGGCGTCATCGCACATCAGCTCTTTCACTTTATCGAGCGTGCCCGCAACGACATACAGCGCAAGGCCCTTCTCGTTAGCGAAGATTTCGCCCATGTCGGCACGCTGCACAGTCACCCATGATGGCAACGCAGGCGCTGGATCAAGCACGACGGAATGCCAGACTTTATCGACACCTTCGCCAGACGTTTGCGCAGGCTTAAAGTCAGTGGTGTTCAGGTACAAGCGTTGGCCCTTGTAGGCCCACTGCAATGAACCGTCTTCACGCTTTACCGGAGTGAAATCGCCAATCTTGTTGGCCATGATAGGGGCCGCCAGCGGCGTCCAGGTTTGCAAACAGTTATCAGTGCACGCGGCTTTACCATCAGGCTTTTCGTCTTTACGCGTGTAAAGCGTAAGCCCGCGAGCATCGACAAGAACACGGCCCAGGTAAGTCGCGCGCACATTAATACCCGGCGGCATCAGGATCGGATCGAACGCAACGTTCCAGGCATTGCCAACGCGGTCACCCAGCGCACCGCCGGGATAGCTATCGCGCACATATGTATAGACCGGCATTTCGTGCAAAGCCCATTGCAGCGAACCGTCATCGCGTTTGATGACACTCCACTCGCCTTGTGGCTTGGCATCAGCCGTTGCCGCAAGCGGCGGCCAAGCCTTGGCACAAGCTGCGTTACACACCGATTTGCCAGGCTTATCCTGAGCATAGGTATAAAGCGCCATGCCTTTATCGTTGGCGAAATACACGCCCGCCGGAGTTTCACGCGCAGTAATACCCGCAGGCACGTCCTGAGCCGCGATGGCTGGCAATGCAAACGCCGAAGCTAATAAAGCCGAGACAAACAAACGCATATGAACAGATTACTTCAGGACTTAAGCCAAAATTTCAGTGATGGTCTTTGAGGTGGCCAGCGAACCGGTGCCCCATTTCTCAAGCGGAAGGCCCATGGCTTGCATCGCCGTTAGACCAACGCGCGTGATCGGATCGCCGTTACCGACAATGTGATTGCCGGTTTTGATGCGTCCGCCTGCGTTACCGATCATGAACACCGGAATGTTATCGACCGCGTGGATTTTGGCGTAGCTGGTTTCAGCGTGTGCGAAGATCAACGTGTTATCGAGCAATGTGCCATTGCCTTCTTTGATCTTCGAGAAGACATCAATGAACGAAGCCAATGATTCCATAACGCGGCAGTTGAACCAGAACGCTTCTGGCTGATAGCCGGTCTTTTGGTCCACTGCTTCTTCGTGGGTCAGTGTGTGGTGCGTGTAAGCCGTGCCGGGGCGACGAATGCTAGACAATGCATTGCTGAATGCGACGTTGAAAACTTTGGTTTGGTTACACGCCACAGCCAGTGCCAGGATTTTCGCCATGGCGTCGTGGTTGCCTTGGACGTTCGGCAGTTCATAGCCAACCGGGCCTTCTTCCGGCGAACGCGGCACCGAGCAGGCATCAGCGGCCGGCGGCTTTTGTTGCGCCAACACCAATTGCTCTTCCAACTGACGCACTGAAGTGAAGTATTCATCCATGCGCGCTTTGTCGGCAGCACCGAGCTTTTTCTCGAAGCGCTGGCGCTGATCGGTAATGCCGCTGAGCACGCTTTGTTGCAGCATCAATTCCGGATCGGGCTTGAAATCAGCGCTGTTCGGATCGGCGAACTCAGGTCCAAAGATGCGTGCATACAGTGACTTCGGCGACACTTCAGCTGAGTTGCGATTGTGTGTGTTGCGTGCGGTAAATGTATCGCGCGGGTTACCCGTGCAGGTCATATCCAGCGAACGGAAGCGGGTGCCACCACCAATGGCATCGGCCACCATCACGTCGATGGTCGGCGCCGGAATATCTCCGCCTAAAGCAGGCGCAGTGCCGGTACGCGTGGTGACCCAACCGGTGTGGTGCACGTGGTTAGGGCGGCCATCTAATGGCGAATTGAACAGGCCAAAGTAGTTGATGTGCTTGGTGTACGGCGTGAGCGCTTTGCACTCTTCCAGGAACTCGAGTTTCGAGTGATCGCTCGAAACGGCGTAACCCGGTGTGTGGCCCATGGACCAGAACCAGGTGCCAAAGCGTGTCGGCAGCGGCGCACCAGACGCCAGCGCTTCGCCATGACCGTCTAAGAAGCAATCCAGGAACGGCAGCGCGACAGTAACGGCTGCGCCCCCCACTGTGCCACGCAGGAAGTCGCGGCGATCAAAAGCTTTTTTCAACAGGATGCTCATGACTTTGGCTCCTCATTTACTGTTCCAGCCGAACGCACGGGGACCGGGCTTACGGCATATAAGGCATCACTTAAGGCGATACGGCGAATCAAATCATTGAAGCGGTAATCGTCACTCGCAAAAGATTTCTCAAGATAGTTCAGCCATTTGCGTTCGCCACGCTCTAACGGACGGGCTGTCGCGTAGTTATAGGCACGGCGCACAACGCAGTCGGTCGCGGCCGGATCTTCGCGCAACGCTTCACCCAATCCTTTGGGATCATTAAACGGAATTCCGTTCAAATTGCCTGAGGTATCGATCTTCACACCGTTTTCGGTCCAGCGCGATTGGCCCGCACCGTCAAACGTTTCCATCGCCAGTCCAATGGGGTCCACCAGCTTATGGCAACCCGCGCAGGCCGGATCAGTCGCGTGGGCAGTCAAGCGATCACGCGCGGTTTTGTTCGGCGTATTGGGATCGTTAAAGAGATCGAAGTTAACACTGCTCGGCGGATCAGGAATTTTTTGGCACAGCAACAGTTCGCGAATGGCTTTGCCCCGCAACGTCGGCGAACTTTTGCCGGGGTGTGAATGCAGTGCCGTGAAACTTAGTAACGCTTGAATGCCTGCGCGCTGATCGTTTTCAGCGAACGTGTACTTCGCCCAACCGCCAGGGTTCGTAGCGGGTAAGCGATACACTAAACCCAGCGACGAAGTCATGAACGTATCACGCGTAGTGAATAGATCGCGGTAGTCTTTGTTCTTCACCACCAACACGTCGATCAAGGTGCGCAAGACTTGTTCTTTGCCTTCATCAGCCGCAGCCAAGCTAAAGGCTGGATAGATCAACGTGTCTTTTTCCAGTGTCGCAAAATCATCCAGTGCCAGCATATCGGTAAAGAATGCGCGCACGCCGCCTTCATAACGCGGCGAGTCCATCATGCGTTCGACCTGCTTTTTCAAACCGCTTGATGATGACAGCTCACCTTTTTCGGCAGCCGTCAGCAGCTCATCGTCGGGGCTTGAGTTCCACAAGAAGAAGCTTAAGCGCGTGGCTTTGGAATAATCATCCAACTCTTCAATGGCTTTGTTCTTCTTATTCGCCATCGGATGTTCCGAGATGAACAAGAAGTCGGGCGATTGCAGCATGGCTTGCAAGCCATAAGCGATGCCAGCGTAGAAGTCGTTGCGCGTTGCAATCGCGTTGTTCGCGATTTTCACATACACACCCACTTCATCGTCAGTGAGCGGGCGACGATACAAATAGCGACCGACTTTGCTGAAGAAGGCTGACGCACAGGTATCATCGGCCTTCTTCGCCGAGACAGGGGCGCAAGGCAGGATTAGTGCCCGGTTCTTTTCATCGACCACTTGGCTCGCGATTGTTTTCGCTAACGATGCGTAGCGCTCAACAGCAGCCGGAGAAATCGTGGCTTGGCTTGCACCAACGCCAAGCAAGCCCTCGGTCCGGATCAACGGATCAAATCGGCCCGCCACAATAATGTGCGAACCAAATACGTCGGCAATGATGTGACGATACTGGGATTCCGTCAGGCGCCGCACAGTCGCCGGGCCGCCGGACGTGGCCGGGCCATCACCGCAGGCACTTAAGCCCAGCAATGCAACAAGGGAGACCGCAATCGCGCGGGTATGCCGAAAAATGCTCATGTTATTGCGATGTCGCCGTATTTTTTTCATGCAGAACAAATGCTGGCAACGCATCGAACTTGAAAGCCGATGAAATCGCCGTGCAATCGCCTGTCTTCGGATCGGGGTAGCCGTCCGCTAATTCTTTCGCAGCGGTATATAGGGCTGGGCAGCTCCAATCGCCGGTCGCGATCAGGAACTCGATCTTCAGCACATATTCCCACCACTTATCGAAATCGTAGTAGCCGCCCACCAAGCCGAAGACCTTGTTATCTTTATCGACGGCGAGATTGAGCTCCAACTTCATATCGCGCAGATCCATCTCGGCGTAGGTGGCGTTCGCATAGAACGGCAGCTTCACATCAGCTTGCTCGGTGATCAGCACGCCATTGACGATCTTGCCTTTAACTTTGGTGCCGTAACGCGCCTGACCTTCGCTGGTGGTATCTACGCGGTAACTAGAGTACGGCAGGATGCGGCCCGAGCTATCGATCGGGAACGGATCAAGCGCACGGTAAAAACCCACTTCAACGTTGGGCGAGTTTTGCTCGTCATCAACGCCGGTGACTTCGATCAACACAACGCCGCGACCACTGTTGCGACGCTCTTCATTGCCGAAACCATCCATGATGCCGTTGCGGCGCCAGCCATAGTGGCAACCGAGCAAACGATACATTTGGTTATCGACACCCTTCTCGCCCGTCACGCCTGTGAAGTTTTCATGCTTGCACGATTTCGGCGTGGCGGCATTGTCCGTCGAACCGTCTAAGTTAAAGCCATATGATATGGGGCCTTGCGCAGTGCGCAGCGGCGGATCTTTCACGATCTCAGGATTCCAACACACGTCTTCACCCTTTGGCCCGCGCAAGACGGCAACATTCTTGCGGTCCACTGGCTGAGTGAGACCTTTGTTTGTGTGCTTGTCTTTGTCGGCGCGCGACATGCCGCGCCACCACAACTCATCATTCCCGATAGCCGGACCTTCGGGACATTCATCCATGAACTTGGTTTGATAGATCGCGTTGTCGAAGTTCGCGATCACATAACCCAATGTTTGCTTTTGCTTACCGGCCGGTTGCGCCAAGGCAACGCTGGCAATGACGCAACCAAATGCCAACAAAGCACCGCGTGCAATTTTATGCGCTTTATTTGGGCGTGTTGTGTTTTGCATGATCTGATTCATTTCAAAACTTTAATTCGTTAAAGGTCGAGGTGGCGGCACGCGTTGAATTTGCCCACGCAATTCGCCCGTTGGATTTTTTGTCGTGTGCACGTTCACATACATACGCCCCGACAACAGGTACTCTAACTGGGCATCGGTCAGCACCGCAGACCCTTTTAGCGGCAACGTCATTCCATTTGGCGCCAAATCAACCTGCACACCGGCATTTGTTCCGACACGCTGCGGGCCATGAACATGCGCGGCCGTCGCTTGAGACGTCAGATCTTTGTACGTCACAGTCCACGACAATGTCATCGTTGCACGATCAATCGCAAAATCCGCACGACCCACACCATCACTGATCGTCGTCGCCGCTTGCTCGGCCGCCGACAAGTCGGCGTAAAATTTCACCGGACCTAAATTAATATTGGGTTCGGCCACGATTGGTTCAACGGCATTTACCGCACTTGTCAGAAACAAGGCTGACAAAAACAAGCCTGGCAAAATTTGAACCAATGTGTGGCGACACACTTCACGAAACGACCACCGACACATCAACGCCACGCACCTTTTTCTGCCACACTGATTCGACATCTTAGACGGTAAGGACGCGCCAAAAAAATCACCAGTTTGGGCAATCGTTCCGACCGGATGACGGGCGAGAGAATGCTGTATTCATTGTGAAATTTCATATGCTTGGCTAGCGTTCGATCACGAAGTCGCGAGACAGAAATTCACACACCGGGCACGTGTGCGTATCGGATCACACAGCGGGCAAACAGGGCGGGCAATTCCATGACCAATTCACATCTTCAGCTATCGCGCCGCAGCGCTTTGGTGATGGCGGCTGCAAGCTCGGCAATCGCATCGCAAGCTTTCGGGCAAGAGCAGCCGAATAGTGGTTATCCTGGCACAGCCATTGGCCGCTTCCACACCGACTTCGTGCAGTCACAGGTCGCACCAGGTCGCGTGCTCGGCGACAACAACTCGCAACCCGGCGTAAAGGGCGACGCGTTGTCTTATGACGCCAAAGGCAACAAAGCCGTGACGGTGATTTTCCGGTATCCCGCCAACTGGTCGATGCCGAAGCCACACTATGTAAATAGTGATCAAGAATTCTACATTCTGAACGGCAGCGTGAATTTTGACGGCACCATCTATAAAGCTGGTGATTACGCGTATTTGCCTGCGGGCTATTACCACGGCCTGATGAAAAGCGATGAAGGCTGCACGATGCTGAACTTCTATGAAGGCGAGCACTTGGCCTTTTACGAGCAAACACCAGCTGGCATGTACATTCCGGGCAAGCTCATCAAGAAGACGCAAACGGGCAAGCTGAAATGGAAGCCGCTTAAAGATGAGAGCGCTGAAGCCTGGGGCCGCAAACCGCAAATCAAAGTGCTACGCACGGATGAAGCAACGGGCGAAACCACATTCCTGATTAAGGTTGCCGCAGATAATGCTGATAAAGTCACCAGCCGTCGCACAGCAATACACAGTGCTGTCGAAGAGATGTATGTAATTGAAGGTGAAATTTCGACGCCACGTGGCGTAATGAAAAGCGGCGCATATATCTGGCGTGCGCCCGGCACTGTACGCGGTCCGTTTGGCTCGAAAACAGGTTACACGGCCATCGTGCGCAGCAAAGGCGGCGCACTGAACACAAAATTATCCGATGCACCTGCACCGATTGCATGGAATGCATCCTACCAGCCGGTCATTTCTGACAGTGCGCGCAACTTTGCGTTTAAAACTTACGAGCAAAATCAAACCTACTAGACCAATATTCGGTTATGCGTGATATGCATTACGACCGCTAATAACCGCTATAAAGACCACCTAAAGCATTGTTATATAAAGATTTTTTATCGGCCGCAGCAGCCCTCATGCCGCCCGAAATGCGGACGCATGCCTGTGTCCTGTCGGTCACATGCAAGTTTATTGCATTTCGTGTTTGGTAGTGCGGGCTCAAATCAAACGAAGAGTTTGGTGATGATAGGTAATTGTCCTAGCGTTCGCATGTCTGTGACTATTTTTGCTTCCAGGAGTTGCTTCACGAGTTTTTTGATTTTTACACATCTAAAATAGGGGGTTTGGTTAAATGAGCAGATCAACACGTCTACTCGGCTTGCTGGCCACAGCAAGTATTTATGGGCTAAGTGCAGGTGCCGCATACGCTCAACAACAGGCACAAGCACAAGGCTTGGCTCTTGAAGAAATCACGGTGACAGCCCGTAAGGTTGAAGAAAACCTGATGACTGTTCCGGTCGCCGTGACAGCCTTCTCTGAAAAAGATATCGAATCAATCAACATTAAGCAGCTGACCGACGTCATGTTGATGACGCCGAGCTTCAACTTCGTGAACCAAGTCGGCGGCTCGGGCCGTAACGACCGTGGTACAAACTCCCTCGTCTTCCGCGGCCTCTTCCTTGCCAACAATTCTGGCTTGAACGGCGGCGGCCAGATGTTCATCGATGGCGCACCGGTGATTGGCGCTCATCAACCAGCTATTGCTGACGTGGCCCGCATCGAAGTCTTGAAGGGTCCGCAATCGGCTTACTTCGGCCGTTCGACCTTCGTGGGCGCGATTAACTTTATCACTCGCGACCCCAGCATGGACGAATTCAAAGGGCGCGTGTCGGCCGAAGCTTCGAGCTGGAATTCACATGACCTGAGCGCAAGCTTCGAGGGTCCGCTGGTGGAAGATAAAGTGGCCGCTCGCGTGACCGGTCGTAACTTCCGTCGCGGTGGTCAATACACCAATGCCTCGAATCCGGGTGCAGAAAAGCTGGGCCGTCAAACGACTGGCTCTGTGTCGGGTTCGTTGCTGTTTACACCGACCGACAACTTCAAAGCCAAAGCTTACGTGAACTGGTTTGAAGACAACGACGGTCCGCCAGCACAAGGTGCTTTCAAAGCTGACTCATTCTCCCGCGTGAATGCTGATGGCTCATGCACTCCGTTCACCGCCGCTAGCCCAGCGGGCTCGGCCTACGGAACTGCCGCAGCTAATTCACGGGCATCATTCGGCTATCTGTGCGGTACCGTACCAAAGCTGAACGATTCTGTGAAAAAGCTGCTGTCGGGTGATTATGACCTCAGCAATATCGCCACACGTAACGCGATCTTCAATCCGAACCCGAACTTCATCATTTTTGATCCGCAGTTCAAACAAGACGGCGGCGTGAAGCGTCACGCCTTCCAAGCGGATATCCGCATGGATTACGAAACGACCGGTGGCTATACGCTGAGTTCGCTGACAGCACACCACCATGATCGTGCGATGACGATCATCGATCTGAACTATCGTGATGGCCATGATCGTGTGAACCCGTTCTACACGGCCGCTACGGCTGGTACACGCGTGCCATGGATGCAGTTCATTCAAGTCTCGCAAAACAAGACGCGTGACTACAGCCAAGAACTTCGCGTCACTTCACCGCAAGATCAGTCATTCCGCTGGACCTTCGGTGGCAACTACCTCGACGCTCACACGCCAGGCGGCCCGGTGTATGGCATCAGCCAAACCGGTCCGAACTTCTCGTCATCCATCACGGCGGGTGACGTTAGCACACCGGCGGTCTTCGGTGCTGCGTACTTCGACTTCACTGATGAACTGACCTTGAGCGCCGAAGCTCGTTATCAGTGGGATAAAATCAAGAGCACGCCAAAGATCAGCATTGCGGGCACTCCGGTTGTGAACCCGACAATTCTTAAAGACACCTTTAAGAGCTTCTCGCCGCGTGTTTCGCTGGATTACGAATACGCAGCGGGTTCGACGGCTTACGCCTTGTTCTCACGCGGCTATCGTCCGGGCGGCTTCAACGCTGCCTTGGTTACTGCTGCACCTGCTGTCTTGGCCGCCTTGCAAGCAGTCGTTCCGAACGCTGGCGTCTCTTACGAGCAAGAGAAGCTGGACAACTACGAAATCGGCTTGAAGTCGACCTGGCTTGATGGTCGTGCACGTACCGTGTTGACAGCGTACTATGACGAGTGGATTGGCGGTCAAGTTGCCAACTCCATCCCGGTCACCGCTGGCGGCATCACCAACCTGATCGGTTTGACCGTGAACAACGGTAAAGCCGCGCTGAAGGGCTTAGAGTTCGAAGGTCAATTCCAAGCGACTGAAGAACTGAAGTTGTCGGCGACTGCAGGCTTGAACGATACCGAAATCAAGACCTACGGCCTTGGCGTTGGTAACTGCTCTGACTGTAACAACATCTATGGCAGCTTCGGCGGCGCGATTGGTAATCGTCTGCCAACAACACCGAAGTACACCTGGACATTGTCAGCTGAGTACACCGACGAGCTGACGGCGAACTACGACTGGTACAGCCGCGTTGACTACATGCACCAAGGTTCGAAGTTCACCGACTTCTCGAACGTTTTGAAAGTCGGCAGTTCAGAAAACGTGAACGCCCGCATCGGTGTTCGTAACGACGTCTTCTCAGTCGAAGCGTTCGTGACGAACCTGACGCAGAACAAGGTGATGAACGCAGCTCTGCTGGGTGTTGACGTGTTCACCTTCTTGGTTCCGCCGAACAAAAACGAAGTGCGCTTCTCGCCGCCACTGCCACGCTCGATTGGTATGCGCGCGTCATACAATTTCTAAGCGAATCTCTTCTTAGACAGACTTGCGCTTAAAACGACAAAGGCCGGGGGAAAACCCCGGCCTTTTTTGTTTGTAGGCTCTATTTTACTGCGCAAGAACAAGCGATAGCCGAAAATCGGTTGCTGGTAATAAGAATTACAACTCAACAGCAGTAAATATACGCTCTTTTTGTCGCAGCAACACGCAACACAGTGGTGTCTGCGCAGGTGATGCCAAACAAATCTCAAAATATGACGCATTGTGTGACTCACATGTCACACGCAAGTTTATTGCATTTCGTGTGTAGCAGTGCGGGCTTGAACACCACAAAGGGTGCCGCTGCCGCAATGCTTTCCATAGTGTGCCGCGCGATCGGAGGGGACAGCTTCATAATCGAGGCTGGCCCATATTTTTTTGTCAGTCCTCAGGGGGTTTTAGTTCTTATGAGTTCTACCCGTTTAATTGGTTTGCTAACGACGGCAAGCATTCTTGCTTTGTCGACGAGTGGTGCCTACGCCCAGCAACAAGCACAGGCTCAAGGCCTGGCGCTGGAAGAAATCACTGTTACGGCGCGTAAGGTTGAAGAAAACCTGATGACCGTTCCGGTCGCCGTGACCGCCTTCTCTGAGAAGGACATTGAGTCCATCAACATTAAGCAGCTGAGCGACGTCATGTTGATGACGCCGAGCTTCAACTTCGTGAACCAAACCGGTGGTTCAGGCCGTAACGACCGTGGCACCAACTCGCTGGTGTTCCGTGGCTTGTACTTGGCGAACAACGCTGGCCTGACCGGCGGCGGTCAGATGTTCATCGATGGTGCACCGGTGATCGGCGCGCACGCTCCGGCGATCAACGACGTAGCACGCATCGAAGTCTTGAAGGGTCCGCAATCGGCTTACTTCGGCCGTTCGACCTTCGTGGGCGCGATCAACTACATCACCCGCGATCCGAGCATGGACGAATTCAAAGGCCGTGTAACGGCTGAAGCTTCGAGCTGGAATTCACATGACCTGACGGCCAGCTTCGAAGGTCCGATCGTTGAAGACAAGTTGGCTGGTCGCGTGACCGGTCGTAACTTCCGTCGCGGTGGTCAATACACCAATGCCTCGAATCCGGGTGCAGAAAAGCTGGGCCGTCAAACGACTGGCTCTGTGTCGGGTTCATTGGTGTTTACACCGACCGACAACTTCAAAGCCAAAGCCTACGCCAACTGGTTTGAAGACAACGACGGCGCGCCAGCTCAAGGTGCATTGAAACAAGGTGAATTCACGGGCCGTGCCAATGCCGACGGCAGCTGCACCCCGTTCTCGACCTTGGGTCGTGGTGTTGCTTCTGGCAGCGTGACCGCCAACAGCCGTGCATCGCTCGGTTACTGGTGTGGCGAGTTGCCGAAAGTGAACGATTCAGTGAAGCGTTTGCTGTCTGGCGATTACGATCTCAGCAACGCAGCAACCCGTAACGCGATCTTCAATCCGAACCCGAACTACGTGATCTTCGATCCGCAGTTCAAGCAAGACGGCGGTATCAAGCGTCACGCATTCCAAGCCGACTTGCGCATGGATTACGAGACCAGCAATGGCTACACGTTCAGCTCATTGACCGCGCATCACCATGACCGCGCTCAAACCATCATCGACTTGAACTACCGTGATGGCCATGATCGTGTGAACCCGTTCTACACGGCCGCTACGGCTGGTACACGCGTGCCATGGATGCAGTTCATTCAAGTCTCGCAAAACAAGACGCGTGACTACAGCCAAGAACTACGTGTTACTTCGCCGCAAGACGAAGCATTCCGTTGGACGTTCGGTGGTAACTACCTCGACGCTCACACGCCAGGTGGCCCAGTGTACGGCATCAGCCAAACCGGTCCGAACTTCTCGGCTGGTATCACGCAAGGTGATGTCAGCACACCGGCTGTCTTCGGTGCTGCTTACTACGACATCACTGAAGCTCTGACTGTCAGCGCTGAAGCCCGTTATCAATGGGATAAGATCAAGAGCACGCCGAAAGTTGGCGTGAACGGTCTGCCGGTCGCAACTCCGGTCGTGCTGGAAGACACCTTCAAGAGCTTCTCGCCGCGCATCTCGTTGGATTACAAGTACGCTCAAGATTCAACGGCTTACGCCTTGTTCTCACGCGGCTATCGTCCGGGTGGCTTCAACGCCGCTCTGGTGACCGTCAATGCGACCACCTTGGCCGCCTTGCAAGCCGTTGTGCCGAATGCTGGCATCTCTTACGGCCAAGAGAAGCTGGACAACTACGAAATCGGCTTGAAGTCGACATGGCTTGATGGTCGTGCACGTACCGTGTTGACGGCGTACTATGACGAGTGGATTGGCGGTCAAGTTGCCAACTCCATCCCGGTCACCGCTGGCGGCATCACCAACCTGATCGGTTTGACCGTGAACAACGGTAAAGCTGCGCTGAAGGGCTTAGAGTTCGAAGGTCAATTCCAAGCGACTGAAGAACTGAAGTTGTCGGCGACTGCAGGCTTGAACGATACCGAAATCAAGACCTACGGCCTTGGCGTTGGTAACTGCTCTGACTGTAACAACATCTATGGCAGCTTCGGTGGCGCCATCGGCAATCGCTTGCCGACCACCCCGAAGTACACCTGGACATTGTCAGCTGAGTACACCGACGAGCTGACGGCGAACTACGACTGGTACAGCCGCGTTGACTACATGCACCAAGGTTCGAAGTTCACCGACTTTTCAAACGTTGCCTCTGTTGGCGCGTCTGAGAACGTGAACGCCCGCATCGGTGTTCGTAACGACGTCTTCTCGATCGAAGCGTTCGTGACGAACCTGACGCAGAACAAGGTCATGACCTCAGCTCTGCTGGGTGTTGACGTGTTCACCTTCTTGGTTCCGCCGACGGCGAACGAAGTCCGCTTCTCGCCGCCGCTGCCACGTTCGGTTGGTATGCGCGCGTCGTATAACTTCTAAGCAGAACTTTTTCTTAGAAAGAGTTGGGCTTGAAACGACAAAGGCCGGGGGAAACCCCGGCCTTTTTTGTTTGTGCTTTGAAAGCCGTTTAAATCGGCAGGCAGGTCGTCACCTTCACTTGCTTCAAGGCAAAGCTGGTATCGACTGTATCGACACCCGGTAAGTGCAGAAGCGTCTGTTTCATGAACTGCTCGTACTCAGCAATGCTGCCCACAGCGATGCGCAGCAAATAATCGCGACTACCGCTCATCATGAAGCACTCAATAATTTCGGGGCAGCTTTGCACCGCCTTCTCAAAAGCATTCAAAGTGTCTTCATGGTGATGTTCAAGTTCGACGGTGCATAAAGCATTCACGCCTTTGCCCACACGCTCGCCATCAATAATCATCCGTTTGCCAAGGATGATCCCAGCCTCTTTCATGCGACTGACGCGTCGCCAGCATGGTGTGTGCGATAAGCCAATTTTATCGGCCAGATCCTGCATTGAGACATCCGCGTCCTCCTGCAAAATCCTCAATATTTTCAAGTCGGTAGCATCAAGCTTGGGATCGGGAGCTTCTGTCATATTAGGTTATCCATCCTAAATTATGCCATTCAGACGAAATAGAATGCAAAAAATGACCTAGCAACTTGTGATACGCATAACGCATTCGACAAACAGTGCCAAGCCTCAGGTTTTGGCATGTTTGGGCAGACCAAGAGAAAAAACCCAGGGAGGGTTTGGTCGTGCGTGATGTGACGCTTGATGATCGCTATGCCGCAACAAGCGGGCAGGTATTAGCGACAGGTTTACAAGCCTTGGCGCGATTGCCGCTGGAAATCGCGCGGCTGGATCAAGCGCGTGGCTTAAACACAGCAGGTTTTATCTCTGGCTATCGTGGCTCGCCTTTGGGGGGCTACGACCAAGAGCTTTCTGAATCATCAGCATTTCTGCAAACAGCCAATGTTGTCTTTCAACCCGGTGTTAATGAAGAGCTCGCTGCGACAGCTGTATGGGGCACACAGCAAGTCAATTTCCTGCCCGGCGCAAAGTACGATGGAGTTTTCGGCATCTGGTACGGCAAAGCGCCTGGTGTAGACCGCGCCATTGATCCCATGCGCCATGCCAACTTTGCAGGCACGTGGCCCAACGGTGGCGTTGTCGTGTTGGCGGGCGATGATCCTGAGTGCAAATCATCAACCCTTCCCAATCAAAGCGAATTTGGCCTGATCCACGCTGAGATTCCGGTTCTGAATCCCAGCGATGTGCAGGACATGCTGGACTTCGGTGTGATTGCGCACGCGATGTCGCGCTATTCAGGCTGCTGGGTTGGCATGATTACGACGACTGACAACGTTGATAGCCATGCTGTCATCGACGTCGGCACAGATCGCTATATGCATTTACCAATCCCAGAAACTGGAAAAAATGCGCGCGACATTCATATTCGCGCGCAAGACACGCCCGTGGCACAAGAAGCGCGGATGCGAAACGTGAAACTGCCCGCAGTGCTGGATTTTGCGCGTATGGCGGGGCTTAACCGCCTCACTATTCGTGCTGCAAAGCCACGTATCGGCATTGTTTCAACGGGCCGTGCATTCAGCGAAATGATGCAAGCCCTCGCCGATTTGAAGCTTGATGCCGAGACGACAGCGAACATGGGCATTAGCGTTCTGAAGATCGGCATGCCATGGCCGCTGGATCAAGACGCTATGCGTGAATTTGCGCAAGGGTTAGAAACCATTCTTGTCGTCGAAGACAAACGCGCATTGATCGAAAGCCAGATCAAAGAAGCGCTTTATGATATCCCTACTGCGCAACGCCCGCGGATCATCGGCAAGCACGATGCCAAAGGCCAATCGCTTCTCAAAGACAGCGGCATATTAAGTGCCGCGGAGATTGCAGCATCCATCGCAAGCATATTGCCGCAAAACATTGTCTCCATCGCAAGCCTGCAACAAAAGCAACGCACGCCCCGCAATCAAAGCGTGATTGAAACGCGCGACCCGTTCTATTGCTCAGGCTGCCCACACAATCGCTCGACCAAAGTTCTGCCGGGCAGTCATGCCTTAGCAGGGATTGGCTGCCATTACATGGCACGCTGGACGAGCCCAGAAACAACATTCTTCAGTGTTATGGGTGGCGAAGGCGTGCAGTGGCTGGGCCAAGCGCCCTTCACCAACACTCCACACATGTTTGCGAACTTGGGTGACGGCACCTATTTCCATTCTGGACTTTTGGCAATTCGGCAAGCTGTCGCGGCCAAAGCCCGCATTACATACAAAATTCTTTATAACGACGCCGTCGCGATGACGGGCGGCCAGAGCGTCGATGGGACACTCGACGTTTCGGCGATCACGCGTCAACTTGCCGCTGAAGGTGTTGGCCGGATCGCCGTTGTGGCGGAGGACGCCGACCGCTATCAAAACATCACAACGCTCTCGCCCGGCACGACTGTCCACCCTCGTGACGATTTAAAAACTGTCGAAGCCGCCTTCCGCGATACGGAAGGTGTGACCGTAATCATCTATGACCAGATGTGCGCCGCCGAAAAGCGTCGCCGTCGCAAACGCGGCCTGCTGGCAGATATCCCCAAGCGCGCTTTCATTAATGAACTGGTCTGTGAGGGATGTGGCGATTGCTCGACCAAATCGAATTGTATTTCTGTAGAACCGATTGAAACGGAATTGGGCCGCAAGCGCAGGATTAATCAGTCCTCATGCAACAAAGACTTTAGCTGCGTGGGTGGCTTCTGCCCCAGCTTTGTGACCATCACCGGCGCCGAGCCGCGTCGATTTAAATCAGATGTTATTATATCAGATGCTGCGGCCTTACCGGCACCAACCCAAAGTCCGTTGAATAAGCCTTATAATATTTTGGTGTCCGGCATCGGTGGACTAGGCGTTACTACGCTGGCTGCGATTTTGGCTATGGCCGGGCATATTGAGAACAGAGCGGTACGCACTTTAAATCGCACCGGCCTTGCTCAGAAAGGTGGAGCTGTAGCCTCCCACGTGCGCATCGCCCAGAAATCCACCGACATGCCGACACCCGCCGTTCCGATGGGCGAAACGGACGTACATTTGGCGTATGACATGATTGTCGCAGCGAGCCCCAATGCGGTAAGCCGCAGCAGCGCCGCACGGACCATCACGTTACTAAATACGTACCTGAACCCGACCAGTGCCTTCGTGTATAACATCGCCAAAACGTATGATGTAACCGGATTGGAAAGAAAGCTACGCGATACATCGCGCGTGCTGGAAACGATAGATGCACGCGCGTTAGCCGAAACCTTCTTGGGCAACGAGCTTTATGCCAACATGATT
Organism: Rhodospirillaceae bacterium; assembly: GCA_965229355.1. Taxonomy (GTDB): domain Bacteria; phylum Pseudomonadota; class Alphaproteobacteria; order Rhodospirillales; family Rhodospirillaceae. The sequence goes on from OZ245869.1 coordinate 953,072, forward strand.
ATGCTGGGCTATGCCCTTCAAAGGGGCTGGCTGCCCATTTCATATAAAGCGCTGGTGACGGCGATTACGTTGAATGGCGCGGCCCAAAAGCAGAACATGCATGCATTGTCCTTGGGCCGTATCGCTGCCGCAACGCCCGAAAAGATTGCTCAGTATAGTGGCAACTTAAACAAAGAACTGTCGCCGAAACCGACGTCTTCATTGGAGGAGATAATTGTTACACGCGTGGCATATCTGTCTGCATATCAAAACAAAACCTATTCTCAGCAATATCAAGCATTGCTGATGCAAGCGCAAAAAAGGGCTTATGGTAAATTTATTGAGGTTCTCGCACGCGGCGCCTTTGCGGCCATGATGATTAAAGATGAATATGAGGTAGCGCGGCTTTTAACCGATACTGCGTTTACCGACCAAATAAACGCGACCTTTGAAGGCAACATGACTGTGTCTTATCACTTCGCGCCAGCGTTCTTGAGCCGCAAAACATCAGCAATCGGAGAGCCAAGTAAAATGACCTTTGGCCCGTGGTTAAAGCCATTCCTTAAAGTTATCGCCAAAATGAAAGTACTGCGTGAAACGCCCTTTGATATTTTAAAGTTGGACCCGCTGCGCCGCGCTGAACGTGAATTCCGTGATCAGTACTTAAAAGTAATGTCGGATATTATTCCACAGCTAGGTCCTGCGAATATTGGCCTTGCCACAGAAATCGCACGCTTGCCGCTGGACGCGCGTGGCTATGGGCACATCAAGGAAGAATCACTGAATAAAGTGAAAGCACGATTCGACGCATTGGTGGCGGCATTCAAAACATCACCGGCGTCAGTTACCCCGGCACCTATTCGTCGCGCCGGATAAAACTAACTACGCACAAGCCCTAGAATGCGTTGCGCTTGCTTCAGATGCGGCGCATCAATCATTTGTCCATCAAGATTGATAACGCCAAGCTCAGGTTGCGCCTCAAACAAATCGACGATCTTTTGCGCACGAGCAATCTCATCTGTCGTGGGCGTAAACACAGTGTTGATGACAGGCACCTGAGAGGGGTGAATAGCCAACATCCCCACAAAACCTTCGCGCCGACCACGCGCGGCATATGCTTCTAAGCCGCCCAAATCTCTGAAATTTGGATAAACTGTTTCAATTGCGGGCAGATCGGCAACAGCCGCACCTGCCAAACACAAACTGCGGGCAATGCGGCAGATATCTGTGAAACTGCCATCATCCCATCGATTGGTTGATGCGCCGATGGCGGCTGCGAGATCCTCTGCCCCCCAGGTCATACCGGCAAGACGCCGTGACGTATCCGCATATGTATCCAGATTAAATATGGCGCGAGCTGTTTCCGTCGCTATCGGGATGATTTTAATATGCCCCAGCAGCACGCCATTGACTGTTTCTAATAAGTTGAGGCGACGATCTAACTCACGCACATCTTCGCCCGAATCCGTTTTCGGCACCAAAATGCCATCGGGACCCGCGCCAACAATGATTGCCAAATCTTCGTTCGCGAATGTGGTCGAGAGCGGATTAATGCGGACCCAAAGCTGAACCGTGCGCTCTTCTTTGTGTGCAAGTAGGAAATTCCGCACCATTTCACGGGCTTGAGCTTTATTTGCTGCCGCGACGGCGTCTTCCAGATCAAGAATTAAAGCATCGGCGCCAGACAGCAAGGCTTTCGCCATTTTAGCAGGGCTATCACCAGGAACAAACAGCCACGACCGAAGCATTATGGTGCACTTTTTATCAAGAGTGCCGAGCGGCGGCACTGGCAGACCAAATCATTGGCCTGATTATACATATGATGCTCAAAAATAATAATGCCACTGTTCGGTCGTGATTTGCTCTCCCGTTTCTCCAGCACCGTCGTTTCAGCCCGTAAGGTATCGCCAATAAATACCGGCTTCGGCATGACAACAGCATCATAACCAAGGTTTGCCACCAAAGTGCCTAGTGTCGTATCGCCCACGGAAATGCCGACCATTAAGCCAAACGTAAAAATACCATTCACCACAATCTGGCCGAATTCGGTTGTCTTGGCATACTCCGCATCTAAATGAAGAGGTTGTGGGTTATGAGTGAGCGTGGAGATCATAAGGTTGTCGGTTTCTGTCACCGTGCGGCGCAACGCGTGGACAATAACTTCGCCGATTTCAAACTGATCGAGATAACGGCCTGTCATTGGCTTGCCTTCTCCAATCGAACAAGCACCGCCCCCTCACTCACCTTGGCTCCCTTCTCGACTTTAAGCTCGGCCACCCGCGCGGCAAAGGGAGCTTGTAGCGTGTGCTCCATCTTCATCGCTTCCAACGTCACTAACGCCTGTCCCTTGGTGACGTCATCACCCACTTTCACGGCAACAACAATAATGTGACCCGGCATGGGCGCCTGAATGACGCCGCTTACAGATGCGTTAACATTGCTCGCTTCAAACTGTGGCAACGTAAATTCATATGCCGTCCCGTCCTCAAATACGATCGCTTTGTCCTGGATGGCATATGTGGGCAAGCCGGGGTCTGAATGTAAGGTCACATCGACAAGCTGATCTTGATATTGAATTTCAAGAGTATCATGTGACGGCGCATTTAATCTAAAGCCAGGCAATTGCGTCCAAGGCGATATTTCCTTCTGGCGATACTGCGCCAGTAAGGCATACGCGGCAGCGTTAAGCACACGATATGAAGGAACTTCTGACGGCACGATTTGATCTAAATGCGACGGGATAAAATTTGTATCAATTCGGGTCGCCCGAAAATCAGCATGGTTTAGAGTTCGCGCAAGAAAGCTAGCGTTCGTTTTGACAGGCCAAACCTCTATAGCGCCACACGCCTTAGCCAATTTGGTTGTTGCATCCCCACGGGTATCGGCATGAGCGATGATTTTCGCAATCATGGGGTCGTAGAAATTCGTAATCTCGTTGCCGCGCTCTACCCCTGTGTCGATGCGCAAGCCTGAAGGCAATTTAAAATGCGTCAAGGAACCGGTTGAGGGCAAAAAACCAACACTCGTATTTTCTGCACACAACCGCGCCTCAATGGCATGCCCATTCATCGTGATTTGGTCTTGAGCCAATGGCAACTTCTCACCCGATGCCACGCGCAACTGCCACTCCACTAAATCCAGCCCGGTAATCATTTCCGTAACAGGGTGCTCGACCTGTAGCCGCGTGTTCATTTCCATGAACCAGATGCGATCAGCACGAAGCCCTTCACTTGCATCTGCAATGAATTCGATTGTACCCGCACCTTCGTAGTTTACGGCCTGAGCCGTACGTACCGCTGCCGCGCACAAGGATTGGCGTGTGAAACTATCCATGCCTGGTGCGGGGGCCTCTTCGATTACTTTTTGATGGCGCCGCTGTATGGAGCAATCACGCTCGAACAGATGAACGACATTGCCGTGCTGGTCTGCAAAAACCTGTACTTCGATATGACGTGGACTTGAAACGTACTTCTCAATGAGAACACGCGTATCGCCAAAACTATTAGCAGCTTCTCGACGGCACGATTCAAGCGCTGACATAAAATCGGCGGCGATCTTTACGCGACGCATACCCTTACCACCACCACCCGCAACCGCCTTAATCAGCACTGGATAGCCAATACCATCCGCTTCTTTTTGCAAACGCTCAGGAGATTGATCATCGCCCCAATAGCCCGGCGTAACTGGTACGCCTGATGCTGCCATAAGTGATTTAGCGGCATCCTTTAATCCCATGGCGCGGATTGCCATTGCCGGTGCGCCAACCCAAATAAACCCGGCTGCTTTTACAGCCTCTGCAAAATCCGCATTCTCGGATAAAAAACCGTAGCCTGGATGAATTGCGTCCGCATTCGTATTGCGCGCAGCTTCTAGGATAGAAGATCGGTTGAGATAGCTTGCCGTAACGGGGGATGCGCCAATGCAGACCGCCTCATCTGCTTCTCGCACGTATGGCAACCTAGCGTCGGCCTCTGAATATACGGCAATTGTCCGAACACCCATGCGCCTCGCCGTTCGCATAATGCGTCGGGCAATTTCACCGCGATTTGCGATCAGTAGGCTTTTGATCATGACCTACATCCGGAACACGCCAAAGCGTGTTTCAGGAATTGGTGCATTCAAGCTTGCTGAAATGGCCAAGCCCAAAACATCACGTGTTTGGGCCGGATCAATAATGCCGTCGTCCCACAACCGTGCTGTTGCGTAGTACGGGCTTCCCTCGGCTTCATAACGATCACGGATTGGCGCTTTGAATGAGGCTTCTTCGTCTGTGGACCATACTTGCCCTTTTGCTTCAAGCGCGTCACGCTTCACAGTAGCCAAAACAGACGCAGCCTGCTCGCCCCCCATGACAGAAATGCGGCTGTTGGGCCACGTAAACAGAAAACGCGGGCCATAAGCACGGCCACACATGCCATAATTCCCTGCACCGAAACTGCCCCCGATCAACACCGTAAATTTCGGCACCTCAGCCGAGGCCACAGCCGTGACGAGTTTTGCGCCATCTTTGGCGATACCACCCGCTTCGTACTTACCGCCCACCATGAATCCAGAGATGTTTTGCAGAAATACGAGTGGAATTCCGCGCTTGCACGCCAATTCAATAAAATGTGCGCCCTTCAATGCACTTTCGGAAAACAGCACACCGTTGTTGGCCAGAATAGCTACAGGCTGCCCCCAGATATGCGCAAAGCCACAGACTAAGGTCGTACCATATGCTGCTTTAAAGGGATCAAATCGCGAGCCATCAACAATACGCGCAATCACCTCGTGCACATCGTATGGCGCACGCACGTCGGGGGGAATGATGCCGTACAGTTCAGCAGGATCGTATGCGGGTGCCTCCGGTGCGACACACTGAAGGGGCTGCGACTTGATTCGGTTTAGATTGGTGACGGATTGCCGCACAATTTGCAACGCATGCCTATCATTCTCCGCAATATGATCGACAACGCCAGATTTACGACCATGCGTTTCAGCACCGCCTAATTCCTCCGCTGATATAATCTCGCCTGTCGCGGCCTTCACGAGCGGAGGGCCGCCCAAAAAGATTGTGCCTTGGTTACGTACGATCACAGTTTCATCGGACATTGCGGGCACGTACGCGCCGCCTGCTGTGCATGAGCCCATCACGCAAGCAATCTGTGGAATGCCAGCCGCACTCATACGTGCCTGATTGTAGAAAATACGGCCAAAATGATCGCGGTCAGCAAACACGTCGGCCTGATGCGGCAAATTCGCGCCGCCACTATCGACCAGATAAATGCAGGGCAAATTGTTTTGCTGCGCGATTTCTTGCGCGCGCAGATGCTTTTTTACGGTGAGCGGAAAGTAAGCCCCGCCCTTTACCGTGGCATCGTTAGCAATAATGAGCACATCGCGACCAGATACACGACCAACGCCAGCGATAATGCCAGCGGCGGGCGCTTCGTTGTCATACATACCGTGGGCGGCTAATGCACCGATCTCTAAGAACGGTGACCCGGGATCAAGTAATTTTTCGACGCGCTGACGCGGCAATAACTTTCCACGGGATGTATGACGCACCCGCGCACTTTCACTGCCGCCGAGCGCGGCCAGGGCTGTTTGCTCTCGCAAAGCTTTAACGAGGGCTTCCGTCACACGTTGATTAGCGCGAAAAGCGTCTGACGTCGGGTTGATAGCGGATTCAAGAACCGGCATGGCTTACATCGATTCTGTAAAAAGCTCGCGGCCAATCAGCATGCGGCGAATTTCAGATGTGCCCGCCCCGATTTCGTACAGCTTTGCATCGCGCAACAAACGACCCGTGGGATAGTCGTTGATATAGCCGTTACCGCCCAAACATTGCAGAGCTTCGAGCGCCATCCAAGTCGCCTTCTCGGCCGCATAGAGAATAACGCCCGCAGCGTCTTTGCGTGTCGGACCATTTCGATCACACGCCTTGGCCACTGCATATGTATAGGCCTTGCAGGCATTCATAGTGGTATGCATGTCGGCAAGCTTGCCCTGCATCAGTTGAAATTCGCCGATGGGCTTACCGAATTGCAGGCGATCATGAACGTAGGGCAACACGATATCCATGCACGCTTGCATGATGCCGATGGGGCCGCCCGCTAATACGGCCCGTTCATAGTCCAAGCCACTCATGAGCACACGAACGCCACCATTGAGTTCGCCCAAGATATTTTCATGCGGCACCTCGCAGTCATTAAATACAAGTTCGCACGTGTTCGAGCCGCGCATGCCCAGCTTGTCGAGCTTCTGCGCGCGCGAGAACCCTTTGAAGTCGCGCTCGACAATAAAAGCGGTGATGCCTTTGGGGCCTGCACTTGGGTCTGTTTTTGCATAGACCACGAGCGTATTGGCATCAGGACCATTGGTGATCCACATTTTGTTGCCGTTGAGCACCCAGCGATCACCTTTTTTGACCGCTTGAAGCTTCATCGACACCACATCAGAACCGGCGTTTGGCTCAGACATCGCAAGTGCGCCGATATGCTCGCCCGAAATAAGTTTTGGAAGATACTTACGTTTCTGCGCGTTAGTGCCATTCAACTTGATTTGATTGACACACAAATTGGAATGCGCGCCGTAACTGAGGCCCACAGACGCTGATGCGCGGCTGATTTCCTCCATGGCAACGACATGTTCAAGATACCCCATGCCAGCACCGCCATATTCTTCCGGCACTGTAATTCCCAATAGGCCCAGATCACCGAATTTACGCCACAAATCGTTTGGGAATTGATTACTGCGATCAATCTCGGCTGCACGAGGTGCAATTTCAGATGCAGCAAAATTCGCTACCGATTGACGTAACATGTCAGCCGTTTCGCCAAGATCAAAATCAAGACTGGAAGCTTGAGACAACGGCATGCGCCTGTTCACCAAGAAGCTTGCGGGATGGCCTGAAGCGGCTGTATTATAGAAACAATCGACCGTTCTTTTATTAGACACAAGATCAATAAATTATACATTAAATACAAAGACTTAGATTAGGCTATGGCCCGCACAAAAGGTTCATCTGGCGAAAAAACGCTGGTGGCGATTCGAAAAGCAAGCTTGAAGCTGATCTATCAGCACGGCTTTGAAGCGATGAGTTTGCGCGATCTCGCGCGTGATGTCGGCATTCAGCAAGGCTCACTCTATAACCACCTCGAAACCAAACAGGCCTTGCTGTTCGATTTGATGCGCACGCACCTTGAGAACCTTGTGGCCGAACTTGATGAGCGGCTCGAGGGTGAAAACGACCCAACATCGCGCTTAAAGATCTTCGTAGATTTCCATTTAAGCTATCATATGGAACGCAAGAGCGAAGTGTACATCAACAACTCGGAACTCCGCAGCCTTGAAGCGCCAAATCTTGCAAAAATCAAAGCACTTCGTAAAAATTATGAAACACGGCTGATTCAGATTCTAAAAGACGGTCAGGCATGTAAACAGTTTTCGATTGCTGATATCAACGTTACGGCTTTTGCCCTGATCGCGATGCTGACAGGCGTCTGCGCCTGGTACAAGCCCAAGGGCCCCTTAAGCCAAGCAGAACTTGTTAAGATTCACACCGATCTCACGTTGCGCAGCGTTACAGGTTAAACGCGCTTTGCATAACGTTGCGCCAACACTGCGCAAGCCAGCAATTGAATTTGATGAAAGATCATCAAAGGCAGAACAACAAACCCGACGCTACTTGCGCTAAACAATACCCCTGCCATCGGAACCCCGGTGGCCAGTGATTTTTTTGAGCCGCAGAACACAATCGCGATTTCGTCTTCAGTGTTAAACCGCAAGAACCGGCTGGTATATGTCGTCACCAAAAGAATCAGCGCCAACAGCAAGCCAGCAAAGATAAGCAGTACAATAAGACTGACGCCCGAAATGTCATGCCACAAGCCCTCCACCACAGCGGCACTGAATGCGCTGTAAACGACCAACAGAATAGCGCCGCGGTCGACTTTATTGAGCCACGGTTGATTGCGCATCACCCACGCGCCAAACCAAGGACGCAACAATTGACCTGCCAGGAATGGCAATAGCAGTTGAAGCGCGATTGACTCCAACGCATCCAACGACACGCCTTCGCCTGTTGTGTGGACGATCAACCCGACGAGAACCGGCGTTAGAAACACGCCCAACAAGTTCGATGTCGATGCAGCGCATACGGCGGCGGCAATGTTGCCGCGCGCGATGGATGTAAATGCGATGGATGACTGAACTGTAGACGGCAGCAGGCACAAAAAAATGAAGCCGTCACGCAGATCTGGTGACAGGGCATCCCCAGCGCCATAAGCCAGAGCAACCCCAAGCATCGGGAACACCGCATACGTCATCGCAAGCACGGTGACATGCAGTCGCCAATGCATGAGTGCATTGACCAATTGCTCGCGCGCAAGACGCGCACCATAAAAAAAGAACATCGCTGCGATAGCGAACTTCGTGAAAAGACTTAAGCCTGTTGCAAACCGCCCCATTACCGGAAAAAAGCTGGCCGAAACAACGACCACCAACAAGGCTAGTGAAAAGGGATCAAGCTTTAAACGAGAGAACACGAAGGGCACGCTCCGAACGAACAGAGCGATACTGTCTCAGATTGAAGCTGATATGGAAAGGTCAGGTTGTCGCGCGAGATCGCGGTAAACGGGTGCGAAATCTTGATATGTCTCTTTTAGTAAGTCATCGAAGTTATCGATGATAAAATACATATCTTGGAACCGATCGATACAATACGGCGTGCGCATGACACGTTTTAGATCAAATGCTTCACGGCGCGGAATAGGGCTTTCCAGCGCATAAACTGACTCGGCGTAAGATGAGACAATGCCTGATCCATAAATCCGCAGTCCGTCTTTGGCCCTGATCAGCCCGAACTCCACCGTGTACCAGTACAGTCGCGCAAGATGATGCAAACAGTCGAAAGACAATGAGCGCAACCCGCCCTGGCCGTACGCCTGCATGTAATCGGCAAACACCGGATGGGCCAACATCGGCACATGGCCAAATACATCGTGGAAAACGTCAGGCTCTTGCAGATAGTCCAACTGATTGGTTCGCCGAATAAATTGACCAGCGGGAAACCTACGATTTGCAAGATGCTCAAAGAACGCTGCGTCAGGAATAAGACCCGGCACCGGCACCACCGTCCATCCCGTCAAACGATCTAAGGTCTCACTGAGCCGCGCAAAATCAGGGATACCGCTTTGGCCCAAATCCAGCACATGCAAGCCATTTAGGAATTCCTGGCAAGCGCGGCCCTTCAGCATCTTTGATTGCCGCTCGAATAGATAGCGCCATGTCGCATGTTCAGCAGATGTATACTGCTCCCAGTGCTGCGGGATGATGTGATCTTGATGAGCTGGCGCATGAGAGGCCATGGGCGCCTCGTTGGCTTAGATTTTAGGCTTCAAAGTCTGGTTGATTTTCGGGTGCTGCCTTCGCAAAAGCCGGCAAAGCCCGAAGCTTTTCATCTATCGCAACAAGATGCGGGAACAGCGATAAATTACAGCCGAAGCGCCGCGCATTGTTCATTTGCGGCACCAGCACAACATCGGCAAAGGTAACTGTATCGCCATAGCAATACGCACCTTGCGTTGGCGCACGCAGAGCCAATGCTTCGAGTGCTTTGAATCCCGTTTCAATCCAATAACGGGCCCACGCATTGGTATCAGTTTCAGTTTGGCCATAGTGCGCTCGCAAGTATTGTAAGACGCGTAAGTTCTGAATGGGGTGAATATCTGCTGCAATCAGTTGCACCATGGCCCGCACACGTGCGCGATCCTCAGGTGTAGTGGGCAGGAGTGGCGGCTGCGGATACACCTCGTTCAGATACTCCATAATCGCCACAGATTGCGTCAGCACCTCGCCTTCAATGTCTAACGCGGGAACCAACTCTTGCGGATTCACTTGGGCAAAAGAAGGGCTGTGCTGTTCGCCGCCATTGCGCCGCAGGTGAATGGGAAGCGTATCGACGGGAACGTTCTTTAGGTTCAGCGCTATACGCACACGGTATGCCGCTGAAGATCGCGCAAAATCGTAAAGCCGAATCATAGTAACCCCTTCATTGGAACAACACGTTGCGCGATAGCTCCGAAAATCGAAGCTCCATGAGTATCAAACATTTCAATGCGCACATCATCGCCAAAGTGCAAAAATGGCGTTTTAACCGCGCCGCCTTTAATTTGTTCCAACGTCCGTACTTCCGCCAGACATGATGAGCCCACATCGGCGGCATTCTTGCTTGCCACTGTGCCTGAACCAATAATGGTACCGGCGCGCAAATTTCGGGTATGCGCACAATGCGCAATTAATTGCGGGAAGTTGAACGCCAAATCCTGACCCGCGTTGGGGCTACCTAGCTTTTGACCGCGCACATGACTAACAAGAGGCAAATTAATTTTGCCGCCATCCCACGCCGCCCCCAATTCATCAGGCGTAACCGCGACAGGGGAAAAAGCCGTTGACGGCTTGGATGTATAAAACCCAAAGCCCTTGGCAAGTTCGTTGGGGATCAGATTGCGCAACGAAACATCATTCACAAGCATCACAAGCTTGATATAGCCATGCGCCTCATCGGCTTTTGTACCCATGGGCACATCATCCGTAATGACGGCAATCTCGGCTTCAAGATCGATACCCATATCTTCGTGCGGCATCACAATGTCATCGCACGCACCTAAAAAATCATCACTCCCGCCCTGATAAACCAGAGGATCACTGTAGAAACTGGCGGGCACCTCAGCTCCACGCGCTTTGCGCACCAGTTCGACGTGAACCAGATAGGCGCTGCCATCCACCCACTGATATGCGCGCGGCAAAGGCGCGGCCACCTCGTTCTGCATAAACGCAAACTCGCCAGTTATGTGGCCAGCATTGAGATGATCTGATGCGTGAAGAAGCTGCGGTGCAACAACAGCCCAATCATCCAAAGCAGCCTGTAGTGTGGAGGCAATATGCGGCACTGCTACCGCACGCGTTAAGTCGCGACTGACAATAATTAGGGTGCCATCTCGCCCACCACGCTTCAGGCTTGCAAGCTTCATGGCCGCTTCCAACTCTCAACATAGCTTGTGCGCTCAACACCCAACGCATCTGCACTCATATCTAGCGCATCACGCGCATCTATCATCACGGCATATTCTTCTGTCGCAGGCTTGGGCTGCCGCAGCATATTTTTCAGCGCCTTGGGGTGCGGGCCGTGAGTAAAGCCAGAAGGATGGAACGTCATCATTCCCGGCTTAATATCGTCGCGACTGAAAAAATTTCCAGCGTGATAGAAAATAACTTCGTCGTAATCGTCGTTATTGTGAAAGAACGGCACTTTGATGGCGCCGGGATCCGTTTCAAACGGGCGTGGCGTAAACGTACACACCACAAAGCGATGACCTACAAACGTTGTATGCACTGAAGGCGGCAAATGATAACGCGCGCTGACAACAGGTCGGAGATCTTTCACGTTCAACCGGGCCACAGATAAATCTCCATGCCAGCCCACAGCATCAAGCGGATTAAAGGGGAACGTTTGCGTGCTGATAACGCCCCGACGCTTGACCTGCACTGTCCAGGGCGTCGTATCGCTTTGTTGATCTAAAAATGCTTTATTAATTTTAGGCGTATCAAGCATCGCCGTATCAAACAGCGCCGTTGGCCCCAGCAAGCCGCGATCAGGCAGACTGTAGCTGTTATTTGTGCATTCAATCATGAGAATTTGTGTGGGCTCTTGGCATGAAAGCCGCCACATCGTGCCGCGCGGAATGACAATGTAGTCACCCGGCCCATAAGCCAAATGGCCGTAATCACAGAACAGATCACCTCGCCCACTATGTATAAACAGCAAGTCGTCACCATCAGCATTGCGTGCAAGCGCGGTCATGTCATCAGATACAGACCAAAACCGTATGTTCACCGATGCATTTTGCAGCACCGTTGGGGCTTGCCAGGGCGAATTGCGCGATTGTGCCAATGCGCTCAAATCGAATGCATGGGGACGTAACGGCCCTTCAAAATTTGTCCAGCTCGTCGGCGGATGGCGATGATACAAAAACGAAGCAGGGCCAAAAAAGCCCTCCTTACTGATTTCGCGCTCGAATGTTCCGTCGGGTAAATCAGCATGGGCTTGGCGCGATGCATTGCCTTCAACGCGCGGCAGACGAATAAAATCGTTCATGCCTCCACCTTTGATGTTTGATCATCTGTATCCTGCAGCACACCACGGCGTATCTGATCACGCTCCATGGATTCAAACAGCGCTTTGAAATTACCTTCGCCAAAACCCTCATCGCCTTTGCGCTGAATGATTTCAAAAAAGATCGGGCCAATGACTGTGTCTGTGAAAATTTGCAGCAGAATTTGCTGATGATGACCATCAATCAAAAGACCGCGTTGACGAAGTTCAGCGACGGCCTCGCCATGTCCCGGCAAACGCTCATCAATCATGTCGTAATACGATGACGGTGGCGGCGGCATAAACTTCACGCCCCGGGCATTCAGTTGATCACACGTGGCATAAATATCCGCAGTGGTGAGTGCGATATGCTGAATACCTTCGCCACGATAACGGTGCAGATATTCAGCGATCTGACTTTTTTCGTCAGCGGACTCGTTAATAGGAATACGGATTTTGCCGCATGGCGCTGTCATCGCGCGTGATTTCAAACCCGTGAGCTTCCCTTCAATATCGAAGTAGCGAATTTCACGCATATTAAAAAGCCGTTCGTAAAATTCGGCCCAATGGTCCATGCGCCCGCGATAAACATTGTGTGTGAGATGATCGACGTCCATCAGCCCAACACCTTTAGGATGGTGTTCTTCCCCAGGGAGCATTTGGAAATCGACGTCATAGATCGTGATGTCGCGGTAGCGGTCGACTAAATAAATGACGCTTCCGCCAATGCCTTCGATGGCAGGGATATTCAATTCCATCGGCCCTGCGCTTGAGGGCACATCAGCAGCTCCTAACTGTAATGCGCGCTTATGCGCTGCGGTGGCATCGGCGACACGAAACGCCATAGCGCAAGCACTCGGGCCATGCTCCCGCGCAAAACGTTGCGCACGACTTTGCTGTTCCGCGTTAACAATGAAGTTGATGTTGCCTTGACGGTAGAGTGTCACCGCTTTGGAACGGTGGCGCGCGATGGCAGCAAAGCCCAGTCCCTCAAACACATGACCTAACGCAGCGGGATCGGGGGCGGTGTACTCGACGAACTCGAAGCCATCTGTCCCCATTGGATTGGCAGTTGATAGATTGGCAACTGATGGGTTCGCTTGCGTCATCTCCGCCGCACGTGTTGCCGCTTGGGTCATGCTTCAATCCTCCCAGAAAAGCGCGTCCGGGGCGATTTTACTGCGCACGAAGCGCCATTTCTCACCTAGCCTGTGTTGAAATCACCTTATTTAAGCAATATTCTGCTAATATTATTAAGTTATAGGGCTCAAACTACCATGGACCGGGTCGATCAGAAGATTTTAGGTGTCCTGCAAAGCAATAGCGGCATTTCAAATGCCGAACTAGCAACCCGCATCGATTTGTCGCCATCACCATGCTTGCGACGCGTGAAAGCGCTGGAAGAAGTTGGCGTGATTGAAGGTTATGCGGCGCGCCTCAATCGCCAAGCATTGGGGCTGAATGTATTGGCGTTTATTGAAGTGCAATTAGAACGCCAAACCCACGGCGTGACGGACGACTTCATTGCCGCCGTCGAGAAGATGCCTGAGATCGTGGCCTGCTATCTCATGACTGGCACATTGGACTTCCTGGTGCAGGTCGTTGCCGAGGACCTCACGTCTTACGGCGAGTTTCTGACGAATCGGATGCTGAAATTGCCGGGCGTAAAGGACGTGCGGAGCAGTTTTGTGCTGAAGGAATTGAAGCGTCCCGGCGCTCTACCCTTAACGCATTTGCCATAAAACCCTGGAGTCATCGCGGGAAGAGAAGGATTTTTCTAAAGTCTACTGAATTAGTAGGTTTAGTGAAAGTGTAACACACCAAGCCCTGCAAAAACGGATACATCTCCTCCCACGCCACGGTCTGGAGTTTTCCTCCCTTGCAGGGCCTCCCCCCTTCCGATCTCTCCTGATCGTGGCGCCCATTCCCCTCGAAGCGCGCAATCGCTTATAAACGTCCGCGGTTTGTTTTGTGTGCGGACTTATGAAGAATACCAACAGCGTTTTATCCGGCGGCGGGATCACCATTTTTGAAGTGATGTCACGACTGGCCGTCGAGCACGGCGCAGTCAACTTGGGTCAAGGCTTCCCAGATGGAAACGGGCCTGATGATGTGCGCGCCAAAGCACAGGACTTTTTAGCCGACCAACCCAACCAGTATCCGTCCGCTATGGGCGTGGCAGAGTTACGCCAGGCTGTGGCGGCGCACGACAAGCGCTTCTATGGCTTGGACATTGATGCGACCCGAGAAGTACTGGTGACATCAGGCGCAACAGAAGCGCTGGCCAGTGCTTTTTTCGGGCTGATCGAACCTGGCGATGAAGCCATTATTTTTGAACCGGTTTACGACAGCTATGCGCCGATTATTTTGCGGGCGGGCGGCACGATCAAACGTATTCGCCTTGAGCCTCCGCATTGGGATATCCCACGCGACACTTTAACCGCAGCATTTTCAGCGCGCACAAAGCTCATCGTTGTTAACTCGCCGACAAATCCTTCTGGCAAAGTGTTCAACACCGATGAGTTGATGTTCATTGCTGATTTAGCGAAGCAGCACGATGCCTATGTGGTGTGCGATGAAGTTTATGAACACTTGGTGTTCGATCAGCACACACATAGCCCAATCATGACCTTACCTGGCATGCGTGAACGCTGTTTAAAAATCGGCTCAGCAGGCAAAACGTTTTCACTGACAGGGTGGAAGGTCGGCTACATCACAGCAGCACCGCATCTGTTGCAAGCTGCTGCAAAGGCCCACCAATTCCTGACGTTCACGACACCGCCAAACTTACAACGCGCTGTCGCATATGGCCTTAATAAAGACGACAGCTATTTCCAGTCGCTTACTGCCGACATGGCGCGCAAGCGCGATCTGTTGGCCACAGGCTTGCGTGAAATTGGATTTGATGTATTCGAGACCCAAGGCACATACTTCATTTGCGTGGATATTCGGCCACTTAAAACAAACATGGCCGATGTAGATTTTTGCCGCGATTTGACGATCAACGCCAAAGTGACGGCCATTCCGATTAGCGCATTTTATGAGACTGATGGCCCGCAGCATTTTGTACGTTTCGCATTTTGCAAAGAGGACGAAACGCTGCGCACGGCGATTACGCGGCTGAAGACTTATTTTAAGCGTTAAAAATCTAATTCAAACGGCACGCCTTCGCTGGCGTTCTCACCGCGCCCAATATGAGCAATGGCGGTAATCATTTCACCATTCCGGTCCAAAATGTCATCAGCTAACGCGATCATAAGCGGGTTAGGTGTAGCCATAGGCGACACCATGCGTAAATTTTGCGCGATGATTTCTTCAGCACCAGCGCCCATGCGCTGACAGGCCAACACATAGGCAGCGGCGGTGGAACGGCTGATACCGGCCCAGCAATGCACCAACATCGGGGCCGCGCCCGTCCAAGCTGCACCGAAGGCCAGCAGCTCATGCACTGTCTGTTCGGTTGGTGCAGTTAAGCCATCCATCGGCGTTGCGATATCATTGAACTTCAGGACGAGATGGTTCTCAGGCCAGTCATGGGTACGCTCAGGCGCATCCATATCGGGCGACAGCAGCGACAGCACATGCGACGGCTTATGCGCCGAAACTAATGCATGAACGTGTGTAAAGGGTGAAACGAGGATCGCCATAATTTACGGTGTCATACTCACAGTGGCCGCGACGCCCAACAAAAACCCGACTTCGAACACTTGTTGAACGCCGCCCAATACATCGCCCGTCTGGCCGCCAATGAGTTTGTGGGCTGAGAGCATCACAAAACCTGCAAAAAGGCCGCCCAAGCATAAACCGTAGAGCGCCTGATCAAACGGAACGAGGAAGAACGCCGCACATCCGAAAATGGTTGCAATGGCGCACTCGCTCCATTTTACACCGATAGGTGTAGGCTTCACTTTTGCCACATCAACATCGCCAGCATATGGCAATACGCACATGACAATCACCGCCGCAGCGCGTGACACTGTATGGCCTGCAATGAGACTGAGCGCCGCCACGGGAACAGACATGGCAGTGAGTGCGGATACTTTCAACGCCAGACACAATACCAACGTGACAGCGCCGTACGTACCGAGGCGGCTATCTTTCATAATGATGAGGCGCTTCTCTCGCGTCTGCCCGCCGCCCAAGCCATCGGCCGTGTCAGCCAAGCCATCTTCATGAAAGGCACCGGTGATAAAAACGCTAAACGCCGTGCACAAAAGAACGGGTATCCAACCACTCCAAACTTTCGCACTCAGCAACAGCACACCGGCAGCGAACAGGCCGACCATTGCACCAACAAGCGGGAAATACTTGGCACTGCGTGCGATCCAATCGGACTGAAAGCCGCGCGGCGCTGGGACGGGCAAACGGGTGAGGAATTGGATGGCGCAGAGAAGAAGGTTGAATTCGCGCCCCATGCTTACAGCCTGCCAGCAATCACATCATCGAGTGTTGCGACATCCGACAATAACTTTGTCGCCGCTTGTACAAATGGAATCGCCAGCAACGCGCCGGTCCCCTCACCTAAGCGTAAATCAAGCTGCACCAACGGCTTTACATTTAAAGCATCTAACATACGCGCATGACCGGCTTCGGCCGAGCAATGTGAGAAGATGCAGTAGTCTGCGGCTGTCGGATTAAGACGAATAGCTGCCAAAGCAGCCGCTGATGAAATGAAGCCATCCACGATTACAATACGGCGCGCAGCGGCGGCGCCCAACACTGCGCCAGCCATCATGACGATTTCACAACCGCCAAATTCGGCCAACACATCCAAGGGTGTAGATGCTGGGGTGCGCGCTGTTGCGCGTTCCAGTACAGCCAACTTGCGCGCCAACCCTTTTTCATCATGACCAGCCCCACGCCCCACACACTGCGACAGCTCAAGCCCGGTCAGGCGATGCATGATCAACGCAGCAGAGGCTGAATTGCCAATCCCCATTTCGCCAAGCGCCAAAGTATCGAAGCCTTCTGCGGCAGCACGGGTTGCAATGTCGATTCCACGCTGCAACGCTGTCTCGACTTCAGCCGGAGTCATCGCCGCTTCACGGGCGGCGTTGCGCGTGCCTCGGCGCACTTTGGCCGCGATCAGCTTGGGGTGTGGCGACACATCGCCGACAACGCCCGCATCAACAACGCGCACTTCGGCGCCAGAAATTCTTGCAAATGCGTTGGCGCTGGCTTTGCCCGCCAGAAATGTCCCGACCATCGCCATGGTGACACTAGCGGGATACGACGACACGCCATCTTGTGTCAGTCCATGATCGCCTGCGAACACTAGCAATAACGCGCGCTCTGCCTTCGGATTAAGCGTGCCTTGGATTAAGCCCAGACGCAGCGCCAAATCTTCAATCCGCCCGAGCGAGCCCGGCGGTTTGGCCAAGCTGTTGAGCCGCTCTTGTAACGCTGGCGCAAGGTCAAAGTCAGGAGATGTGATTTTCGGAAGCATTATGAAAGTCCGGCAAGTCGCATTAAAGCAGGCACATCTAGATGCTTTTCAAGGGCCGCGGCAATGTCATTTAACAGCTGATCGACCAACGCGTCATGGGATTGGCCGTTCGAGGTCGCCCCGAGTTGCGCTAAGAACGCAGCACGCGCTTCAGGGTGATTAAACAATCCATGCACGTAACATCCAGCAATGCGGCCATTGGCTGAGACCGCACCATCGGCTGCGTTTTTCAACTGCAACAATGGTCGATCTAACCCTGGCCCAGTTGTGCGGCCCACATGAATTTCATAGCCAGTTACATGCGCTGTTGTCCCTGCCACCACGCCATCAGCGGGCTGCAGCACTTTATCGTTGGTCAGTGTTGTTTCCACATCCAGCAAACCAAGGCCGTTGATGGTTTCAGCGGGGCCTTCAACACCTTCGGGATCCGTGATGGTTGTACCCAGCATCTGGAATCCGCCACACACACCCAGCACACGACCACCTCGGCGAACGTGCGCGGCCAAATCAATATCCCATCCCTGAGCGCGAAAGAACTTCAGATCAGCAATTGTCGCTTTAGTGCCCGGCAAAATCACTAAGTCTGCATCACCGGGCAGCGGCGTTCCCGGTGGAATAAAATCAAACTGCACATTTGGTTCAAGTTTCAGCGGATCGAAATCATCAAAGTTCGCAATGCGCGATAACATCGGCGCCACGATTTTCACACGCTTGGCGGTCGTGGCGTACGCATGGTCCAGAACCACAGCATCTTCAGCCGGCAGCATGCGCACTTGCGGCAACCACGGCACCATGCCGAAATCATGCCAGCCCGTGCGCGCTGTAATCTCGCGGCGCCCTTCTTCGAACAATGTAGGGTCGCCACGGAATTTATTGATGATAAAGCCACTGATCATCGCGCGATCATCAGCTTGCAACACCGCGTGTGCGCCCACCAATGAAGCAATGACATGGCCACGATCAATATCACCCACCAGTACGACCGGCACATTGGCAGGGCGTGCGAAGCCCATGTTCGCAATGTCATGCGCGCGCAGGTTAATTTCAGCGGGGCTGCCAGCGCCCTCGACCACCACAACATCACACTCGGCTTGAAGATGCGCGAAGCTTTCCAACACCGTATTCAACAGTGTTGATTTGCGATCTTGATAGCTGCGCGCTTGCCACGTGCCGACCACGTGCCCACGCAAGACAACTTGTGCACCCACATCGCTTTGCGGCTTGAGCAGCACCGGGTTCATATGAACGCTTAAAGGTGTACGGCACGCGATGGCTTGCAGTGCTTGTGCGCGACCAATCTCGCCACCATCAGCCGTGACAGCAGCGTTGTTTGACATGTTCTGCGGCTTAAAGGGCCGCACGTTGAAGCCACGATTCACCAGTGCCCGGCACAAGCCCGCCACCAGCACGGACTTACCGACATCAGACCCGCAGCCTTGAATCATTAAAGCCGCCACATAACACCTCCGGCCGCCAGCGCTACCCACATCAAACCGCAGGCATATATATAGAGTGCAAGGCCGCGAGAAAGGTCAGATGTTTGCGGCGCTGGCCCATTACCAAATGTAGGTCGGTCATGGACCACACCGTCGTATGTGGCTGGCCCTCCCAGTTGCACATTCAATGCACCAGCCATGGCCGCTTCCGGCCATCCCGCATTAGGGGATAAATGTTTGGAAGCATCGCGCCACATCGTGGCCCAGCCCCGGCGGGCAACCCACACAATCAATCTGCCGGCAATGCGGGCCGGAATTAAATTCAGCACGTCATCGGAGCGCGCAGACGCCCAACCAAAGTGCCGCCAGCGTGGTTCCTTATGCCCAACCAAACTGTCGGCCGTGTTGATAGCTTTATATATAAAGAGCCCCGGCAAGCCCGCCACACAGAACCAGAACACGGGCGCGACGACACCATCGTTGAAGCTTTCAGCCAAACTTTCCAACGCGGCTGCGGCAATACCCTGTTCATCAAGCGATGCTGTGTCACGCCCAACAATTTTACCAACAGCGGCACGCGCCCCTTCAATATCATTGGCATTCAGTGCGCGTGCGACAGCCGCGACATGATCGTACAGACTGTGCTGCGCCACACCGACAGTCGCGATAATGACAACGCAAATACTCGGCAACGCTTGCAGCGCATAGCCAACCGAACCGGCAACAGCCGCTAATACAATTACAAGCGCTATGCCGTTAGAAATTTTCGCGAAAGGTAAGAGTTCAGGCCTATTCCAACGCGCTTCAAAGAACGCTATCGCTTTGCCGACCCACACCACAGGATGCGGAATACGTTTGTGGACTGCATCGGGGTAACCCACAGCGGCTTCCAGAACGACCGCCGCCAGAACGAGAGCGGGGTCAAACACGCCGCCCTACAATCTCAATCAATGTGCCCGCGGCGCCCGTACTAAAGCGGGCCTCAATGCCGTAAGCCTGTGCCAGCACTTCAGGCGTCAGCGCATTGGCGGCGCTGTCATCGGCCAACACTTTGCCATCGGCCAAAATGAGAATTCGATCTGCGATCCGCAACGCCATAGAGAGATCATGCAAGGTAATGATCACGCCACAACTTTGCTGGTGCGCCAATTTTCGGAACAGATCGCCCGCATCCAGTTGATGCCCCGGATCAAGCCCCGTTAGGGGCTCATCCGCCAGCAACCATTCAGGTTGGCCTGCTAACGCACGCGCCAACAACACGCGCGAGCGCTCACCACCAGACAATGTCTGCACATTGCGATATTCGAGATCGAGTGTATCGGTGAGCTTCAAGGCCTCGGTGACAATCGCATCATCATCTTGGCCCAAACCACGCGCACCTAAGAACGGCGTGCGGCCCAAACCAACCAACGTCCGTGCTTCAACAGCCCAGGCAATTTCAGGGATTTGCGGCAAGAAGCCGATACGTTGCGCCCGCTGGCGTGGGGCCAAATGGTATAAATCAACGTCGCCCAATTTCACGCCACCTTGATCAGGTTTTCGTAAACCCGCCAAGCACGTCAGCAATGTCGACTTGCCCGCCCCGTTCGGGCCGATGATCGCCGTGATCTGTCCGTGCGCAAACGCCGCACTGACGCCACGTAACACTTGCTTCGGCCCAAAGCTGACGTGGACATCACTGACTGATAATTGGGTCATGCGAGCCTCCGACGCATCTTTAGCAGCAGACCCAAGAAAAATGGACCGCCCAAAATCGCCATCGCCACGCCCAACTTTACTTCAGCAGCAGATGGCGTGAGGCGCACAACAATATCGGCGGCCAGCAAAATCACCGCACCAGCCAACCCGCTGGGGATCAGCAATGCGCTGGGCTTTGCACCAACCAGTTGGCGCATGAGATGCGGTGTGACCAAGCCTACAAATCCAATCACGCCCGTCACGGCCACACTGGCGCCCGCCGCCAACCCCACGCCCAACGCAATAAGACCACGAATTTGTGCGAGATGAATACCAAGCGAGCGCGCACCGACGTCGCCCAACGTCAATGCATCAAGCGCACGCACAGTGAACAGCAACAACACGCAGCCCACGACAACAAATGGCAACGCCATGGTAAGGTCAGCCATACTGCGATCCGTCAGCGAGCCCATCAGCCAATTGACGATTTCGTTCACGGCCCACGGGTTTGGTGCCAAGTTGAGGGCAAGTGAAAAGCCTGCCGTGGCCACAGAGTTCAACACTGCACCGGCCAGAATAAATGTCAGCACGCTTGATGTTGCACCCGACAACAACAGCAACATACCAACCCCTAGCATCGCGCCTAGCATCGCACCTAATGGCAAAACAAATGGCATCGCACCCGCGACGCCCAAATACAACGTCAGCACCGCGCCCAGAGCCGCCATAGATGACACGCCCAGTACAGCAGGGTCTGCCAGTGGATTGCGCGTATAGCCTTGCAACACGGCACCACAGAGGCCCAACGCAAAACCCACCATGATGCCGAGCAACGTGCGCGGAATACGTAATTCTAAAATAATTACCCAGCCAGGGTCATCGCCCATCGTCATCCACGCGTCCCACGGCACCCATACTTTACCGGCAGCGAGACTGACAAAGCTGAGCATGATGATCGCGCCGATCAGCAGCGCATAAAGAAGGGTACGCGACATGTGTTTCATTTTTGGGCGGCCACAATTTGCGCGCGCGTTTGCGCTAAGGCTGTCGACGATTCAATCAGCACCGGCCCACCGCAATAAAGATACTTGTCGGGGAACACCGCGCGCGTCATGTGCGCTGAGATTTTTTGCAGGGCGGGATGCAGCAACACCAAATCAGCCCATGTACGTTTGCCTGATGCAATGTCCTCGGCCAGCAAGACTTGCGGCGGATGATTGACCAACCGCTCTAAATCGACACTGCCCCATTTGCCGATGCCAAAATTCTGGCCTGCGACATTTTCGAAGCCGGTGCGATCTAACAACTCCGCAGCCAATGTGCCCTTGCCCGGCACGATGCCGTTACGTTGCAGAACCACTGCCCTCAATTTCGGCGCATCCGCTGGAGCACGCGCCGCATCCAACGCTGTGTGAATTTGCGCAATCACCTCTTCGGCTTTTTCTTCACGACCAATCAGCGCGGCAATTTCGCGAATTTGCGCGATGCTTTGGTCAATCGCTTCGGGGACCGGAAATAGTCTGGTCTCGATCCCCAAACGCTTCAGCGCATTGCGCGTGGCGAGTGATGAATGCCCACTGGTCAGCACCAAGTCAGGTTTCAGCGCAATCACTTCTTCGGCAGTCTCATAGGTAAAGGGCAGTGTCTGCGCGACTTCGGTGATCGTCGAAGCCCCAGGTTGGCGGGAGTAGTGGCTAATGCCAGCAATCTGTTTGCGCTCAGCAATGTGCACCAACACCGTATCCAAACATGGGTTGAGCGACACCACGCGCTTTGCCGACGCATAAGCAGGGGCAGTAAACGTGAGCACAACAGCAGTGATGGCACAGAGGATGCGCATCAGAAGTCGACCCCCTTCTGCACTTTCATGCCCTTCTCAAACGGGTGCTTCACCGCTGTCATTTCCGTCACCAGATCAGCCATGGCGATCAGATCAGGGTGCGCATTGCGGCCCGTGAGGCACACGTGTTTATCGAGCGGACGCTCTTTTAACACTGCCAATACATCAGCAATGTTTAGATACTCGTAGCGTAGGGCGATATTAATCTCGTCCAGCAGCACAAATTCCAAATCCGGATCAGCGATCATGGCTTTGGATGTCGCCCACGCCGCTTCTGCGGCTTGGATATCGCGGGCGCGGTCTTGTGTTTCCCAAGTAAAGCCTTCGCCCATCACTTCGTAGCGCACTTGGTCGGGGAACTTGGCAAAGAACTGCCGCTCACCGGTTTTCCACTTGCCTTTGATGTACTGCACGATCCCCACGTGCATGCCCCAGCCCAACGCACGCGCCACCATGCCAAAGGCCGCGGTGGATTTGCCTTTGCCATCTCCGGTGTGAACAATCAAAAGGCCGTGTTTCTCGGTCTTCGTGCGCATCAACTCATTGCGCTCGGCCTTTAAAGCTTTCATCGCCTCATTGTGCAGGCGATTTTTTTCAGTTTCGTCGGTCATCAGCAAGATTCCAATGCGGCAGCCAAACGCGGCCATGCCGACGCTTCAGGCAAACCAAATCGCAGCCACGTCGGCTGGCCGGCAAATGCGCGAACTAAAATGCCATGACTGGCAAGGGCTTCAAATATCTTGCGTGCCTCAGTCCGCGCTGCGAGGCGAAAAAGCGACGCGCCGCCTAAAATATTAAATCCATTTTGGGTGAGCAACGCATCAAGGCGTTGCGCTTCATGAGTTAAATGAACGCGTGTTTGCAAATGCCACGCCTCATCTGCATAGGCAGCCGTACCCAATGCAACCGCATCGGCACTGACAGGCCAATCGCCCACCAACTTGCGTAAGTTGGCGATAATAGAAGGGTCCGCCACAACGAAGCCTAAGCGCACGCCCGGCAAGCCAAAGAACTTCCCGAACGATCGCAGCACAATCAGGTTGCGCTGCGCTGAGGCCGCGACACTGAGATCAGGCGTTAAATCACCGAAGGATTCATCAACAATCACCCATTTGTTTTGAATGGTCATGATTTTGCTTGGCTGCGCCGTTTTGCCGTCTGGGTTGTTCGGATTGACCAGCACGATTGCTTCCGCAGCAGCGCTGAGAACATTCTCGTAAGAAACAGATTGAATAGCTGCCCCTGCCGCCGTCCATGCTTCTGCATGTCCATTGTACGTGGGCGAGGCAATGGCAACAGTTTGCGCCTTTAAAATGTAAGGCAACAGGCGCAGCCCACTGTCTGCACCAGGCACCGCCAGTACATGTGCTGGGTCAGCGCCAAACGCTTTAGCAGCAACGGCTTCAAGGCCTGCGATATCTGAAGGGTCAGGCAGCTTTTTTAAAGCAGAGATTGGTGCGCGATCGCCCGCCCACGGATGCGGATTCACGCCGGTCGACAAATCAAGCCACGGCGTCGGCGCCTGCGGGAATGCGCGCATCGCATCCCGCAAACGGCCGCCATGACGGGTGAAGGGAGCTAAGCCCCCTTCACCTACCATCAGACTATTAGAACTTTGCGCGGATACCGGCAAAAGCGCCTCGCCCTGGTGAGCCATAGTTACGCGTCGTGACGTACTGTTTATCAAACAGATTTTCGACGCGGCCATAAATTTCAACCGTCTCATTAATTGGAACCGACGCACGTACATCAATTAATGTGTAGTGCTCCAAGACAAAGGAGTTGGCAGCGTTATCAAAGCTGTCACCGACATAACGCAAGCCCACGCTGGTCGAAACGTCTTGCGGCCACGTGTACGACACCCAGATGTTGCCTGTATTTTTCGGGCGACGGGCCAGGTCTTTGCCGCGGTTCGCATTGCCGAACGAGTCATTTTCAGTATCGGTGTACGTGTAGTTGGCTTGCAGCGTTAAGTTTTCAAACTTAGCAGATGCCGCCAATTCAACGCCCTCAGCCTTCGTGCGGGCGATATTGTCATACACACCCGATTTACCCGGCGTGCAAAACACATTGGCGCTGGGGCACGAGACAAAGTCGATCTGGTTTGTCGTGTTGCGCTTAAACCAAGTGGCTGAAAGCACAATCGCATCATCCAGAAAGTGCTGTTCAATACCACCATCGTAGCTTTCAGCTTCTTCCGGGTTCAGACGTGTGTTGCCGTAGATGCTGTAGAGTTGATACAGCGTCGGCGCCTTGAAACCTTCACCGTAGCTGGCACGCAAAATAGTATTGCCATCGTTAAACGCCCACGCCGCAGCCGCTTGGCCCAGCGTTTGTTCCCCGAAGGTGTCGTGATCGTCATGGCGCAAACCACCGGTCAACGTCAGGCCCGTCACGATTTCAGCTTGCACTTGCGCATAGCCGCTGGTGATTTCGGCGTCTGCAATCGACGGCACTGGATTCGGCGTGAAGGCTGACGGTGAAGCCGTGCGGAACTCAGACTTTTCGTTCTCCAAACCGAATACGGCCGACCAACCTTGGGCGATATCAACGGTCCCTTGATATTCGAAGCGCTTGTTCTTGCCCGCTGCATCAAATGTGACAGCTGTATTGGCTTGAGCTGGGTTGAAGTTATCGCGGTCTGTATCGGTGTAAGCGTACCCAATGCGGTTTTTGAGGCGGTCTTCAAACAAGTCGAAGTTTAAGCCCGTATAGCCCACAAATTCTTTGGTCGTGCCGTACTCTGGCGTATCGGCGAATGTGAACGCCGGAGCCGGGAAACCATCGAACGCGTTGCGGCCACGGGAGTACACAGCCCGCGCATCCAGCGAAACATCTTCGGTAACGTCAAACAGCACGCGACCGCTGACACCCGTGTTGCGATAGCCGTCTTCTTCAGCGCCGCTCACGTAAGAAGAAATGCCGTCTGTTCTGTAATGACTGCCCGCTAAACGCCACACCAAGCGATCAGTTTTGCCGCCAGCAGCACCTTTGAGTGAACCGGTTTCGCGCGAGCCGCCTTCAGCTTCGATATTGGCTTCAAATTCTTTTGTGGGCACTGCCGTTTGAATCGCGACAACCCCGCCGATAGCTTGACTGCCCCACAGGGTTGATTGTGCGCCGCGCAGAATTTCAATGCGGTCGACATCGCCCGACAACAAATTCGCAAAGTTATAACCGCCACCCGAAGACGACGGGTCATTCAACTTCACGCCATCAATGATCACAACAGTATGATCTGTTTCAGCGCCGCGAATACGCAACGATGTGGTACCGCCCACACCTCCATTGCGCGTATAAGCGACACCCGGTGTTTGCGTAATAAGGTCAGAGATGAGGACGGTTTGCGTCGCTTTAATTGCATCAGCATTCAACACGGTGATGGATGAGCCGACTTTGTAAAGTTGTTGCGGTGCGCGCGTGGCTGTGACCACCAACTCGTCCACGCCAATAGATGCCCCACCGCCGAAACCAGCCGTGGCCCCCGCATCATCAGCAAATACAGCGTTAGCGTTCAGCACGAACGGCGACAGCGCCGTGAATGCCAGTAATGTTGAGAAACGTTTCATAGTTTTCTTCTTCCTTCGTGACGACAAAAAGCGCGAGCACGACGAACGAAACCTGAAACGAAAATTCGCAGCAGATGTCGCCCGCAGGTACACACGCGGTTACAAACAAACTGCCGTCACTCGGGAAATCCCGTTCGCGCGCCATCACCCCGGACGAACGAAAGACGACTGCAAAAGGCAGGTCTCCTGGCTCACGGGTCGTTGTCTGAAGGCGCATCACCTTCCCGGGTTTCCCCAGTGGTATTGATGCACAGACTCGCCGCTTACAGTTGCGGGGGCAGCCTAGGCCTTACACCTAAGTTCCCTTTTGATCCTCTACACGAGGAACCTCTTGCATTTGCCGTTGTATATGGTGCAACGCAGCAGGTCAACGCGGAGCAGATGATGGCTTTTACATTGGTTTTAGGTGGGGCGCGGTCGGGCAAAAGTGCCTATGCGCAACAGGAAGCGGAACGTGGCGGCATACCATGCGTCATGATCGCCACCGCCGAGGCGTTAGATGCCGAAATGCAGGCTCGCATTGCACAACACCAAGCCGAGCGCGGAAGTCAGTGGCGCACGGTTGAAGCGCCGCTTGAATTGGCTGAGGCCATTGCGTCACTTCAAGCGGGTGACATCGCTGTGGTGGATTGCCTGACGTTGTGGGTCAGCAACCTGTTGATGCGCGACCGTGACATTGCGGTTGAAGGCCAAGCGCTTGAAACGGCCTTGCGCACAACACCCGCGACCGTGTGGGTCGTCTCGAATGAAGTCGGCTGGGGCATTGTGCCCGACAACGCGCTAGCCCGTCGCTTCAGAGATGAGTGCGGCAGACTGCATCAGCGCTTGGCAAAAGCGGCGGATAGCGCGGTG
Organism: Rhodospirillaceae bacterium; assembly: GCA_965229355.1. Lineage (GTDB taxonomy): Bacteria > Pseudomonadota > Alphaproteobacteria > Rhodospirillales > Rhodospirillaceae. Next base: position 980,007 of record OZ245869.1, read on the forward strand.
CTTGTTGTGGCTGGCCTACCGACCAAATTGAAATAGGCGCGCTAGCTTTTCTTCACAAACTCAGCGCGCAACACTAACCCCTTGATGCTTTCGTGCTTGCAGTCGATCTCTTGATCATCACCCGTCAGGCGGATTGATTTAATCACCGTGCCGCGCTTGAGCGTTGTGCCGCCAGCGCCTTTGACTTTCAGGTCTTTAATCAGCGTGACGGAGTCACCATCCGCCAACAAGTTGCCCGCTGAATCGCGCACTTCGACAACACTTGCCGCAGCTTGTGCGGCAGCACGTGCTGCAATTTCGCTGGCCGGAAGCCACTCGCCGGTTGCGTCGTCGTAAACATAATCGTCGTTATCGGCGCTCATCATATTACTTCTTTCTCTTTTTATATTAAGCCCGCAATCCCATCCCACGTCAGCTTTGCGCCGATCAAGCACAACAGCGCGTAGATGAGATTGTAAAAGCGCGCCGCGGGAACGCGCTTGACCAACTCAACACCGCCCCATGTCGACAGCATGGCCTGCGGGCACAGCACCAACGCTGTGCTTAAGTTTTCCGATGTGAACTGCCCCAACCAAAAGTACGGCGCGACTTTGATCAAGTTGATAATCGCGAAAAACACACTGGTGGTGCCTGCAAAGAGCAGCGGCGGCAAACGTTGGGGTAATACATATACCTGATACGGCGGGCCACCAGCATGGGCGATCATGCTGGTGAAGCCACTCACTGCACCCCAGAACCAACCTGAAATCACGCTTGGTGGTGTTTGTTCAGGCACATTCTGACGGCGCATCAGCCACCATTGGCGCGCCGCAAAAACCATCGAGATCAGACCAACCGCCAGTTCTACAGCAGCATCGGACACATAAGCGGCCAGCACATATCCCAATGCAATCCCAAGACAAGCCCCAGGGACCAACAGGATGAGATTACGTTTATCAAAGCTGCGGCGATAGGCGTAAACGCCCACCGCATCTTGCGCGATAAGGATGGGCAGCATGATGGCAGCCGCTTGAACGGGCGAGATCACCAGGGCCATGAGAGGCAGCGCAAGCACGCCCATGCCGGTGAAGCCGCCTTTGGAAAGGCCCAGCAAAATCACCGCAGGGATGGCCGCCATGTAAAAGGGGAGCGTATCGATCATATAAAAACGGTCTTGGCCCTGCCATGAAGCGGTGTCAAGTTGTGGATCAATCGCGATCACCACGGAATCAAAGTAAGGGCTAAAATTCACGTGCCGCCACGTCAGAAGAAACCAACGCGGTCTGGGTCTCCTCTAAAAGCCCGCCTTCCCGTTGCGACAACCACCAAACCAAAGCGCCGCCCCACCATCAACGATATCGCCCGCATGTCTGGCGTGTCGAAGAAGACGGTGTCGCGCATCATCAACGACTCTCCCGTCGTGAATGAAGAAACGCGGGCGAAGGTAAAGCAGATTATCGCCGAGACAGGCTATGTGCCCGATCCGCAAGCGCGGGGCTTAGCGTTTCGGAAATCGTTCCTGATCGGCATGATCTACGACAACCCCAGCGCTGAATACGTTGTCAGCATGCAAAAGGGAATCTTAAGCGCCATTGAAGGCACGAGTTTTCAGTTGGTGGTGCGCCCCTGTGATCGTGCCAAGCCTAGCTTCTTAAGCGATATGCGCACGTTTGTTGAACGCCAGCGCCCGTTTGGCGTGCTGTTGCCGCCGTCTGTATCTGAAGACGAAGGCTTGGCGAAAGTGCTGCGCGAATTGAATTGCGATTATGTGCGCATTGCCTCGGTTTCACTCGATCAGCATGACGTGATGTTGGTGACGAATGATCACATGGGCGGTTATGAAGCCGGAAAACATTTGGCGAGCTTGGGTCACAAAGTCATCGCGCACGTCTCAGGCCCACGCACCTTCCGCTCTGTGCGCGAGCGCCGCGAAGGCTTTGCTAAAGCGCTGAGTGAACACGGCATCGCCTTGACCGAGAAGCATGTGATTGAAGGTGCCTATACGTTCGAGTCAGGCTTAGCCTGTGGGCACAAGTTGTTCGCACTGAACCCGCGCCCAACGGCTGTGTTTGCCGGTAACGATGAAATGGCTGCTGGTATTTACCGCGCTGCGCGTGATCATGGTTTGGAAATTCCGCGCGATATGTCTGTGGTGGGATACGACGACTTCCCGACATCGCTGCGTTTGTGGCCGTCACTCACAACCGTGCGTGTGCCGGTGGAAGAGATCGGCCGCTTGGCTGCGACCATGCTGATTAAAAAGACCGGTGTGCCGCATTCGGAAATTGTCCCGACGCTGACATTGCGCGATTCAACGGCCAAACCGGTCTAAGGTCGGTTCCCTGCATTTGCAGGCAAATATCAGGGAAATAGCCGGTGGAATGTGAGAAGAGCGTGAATGACGCGACCGATTAATTCTGCATGTTCAAGCCGCTTGTCTTGATTTATGACACCGGTTACCGTATGCGCAGTTTCACCGTTCAAAATTCGCGCGCATACTCACATCAGCGCCCCTCACCGAGAGCACCGCCATGTACAAAAAAGTTTATCAGGCCACACACCCCGACATGATGGATGGGGCAGACAACGACCAACTTCGCGAACGCTATTTGATCGCAAACTTGTTTGTGGATGACGAGGTGGTGCTGAACTACTCGCATAATGAGCGCTTCGTGATTGGCGGCGCTGCCCCCGTTGGCAAAACGATCTCACTTCCCGTGCAAGGCCCACCGGCTGAAGGCGCGCCGTTCCTCGATCGCCGCGAGTTGGGCATGGTCAACGTCGGCTCCGGCGATGGCCGCGTGGTCGTGGACGGCGTCAGCTATGACTTAAAGCCCCGCGATGGCTTGTATGTGCCCAAAGACACCAAAGAAGTGACGTTCGCCTCGGTCGACAAAGCCAACCCGGCCAAGTTCTACTTGGCCAGCACGCCTGCCCATGCGCGCTTTGAAACCAAGCACATTTCGATTGATAAAGCCGTGCCGTTAGAGCGCGGCTCGCTCGCCACATCGAACGAGCGCACGATTTATCAGTACATTGTTCCGGCCACCTGCAAATCAGCGCAATTATTGCTGGGCCTCACAATCCTGAAAACCGGCAGTGTGTGGAACACCATGCCCCCGCACCTGCATGATCGCCGCTCGGAAGTGTATTTCTACTTCGGCCTTGAGAACGATGACCGCGTGTTCCACTTCATGGGCGAGCCGGATGCGGCACGCCATATTATTGTAGCGAACAATGAGGCTGTCGTTTCGCCGCCATGGTCGATTCACATGGGCTCAGGCACGCGCAGCTACAATTTCATCTGGGCCATGGGCGGTGAGAACTTAGACTACACCGACATGAACGTACTCGATATTTGCCAACTGAAGTAGCCACACATCATGTCCGCCGATCTGTTCAGCTTGAAGGGCCGCACGGCCATCGTCACAGGGGCTAACACCGGCCTGGGTCAAGGCTTGGCGATTGCCTTGGCGCAAGCTGGCGCAAACATTGCTCTGGTCAGCCGCTCAAGCCCCGACGACACCGTGAAAGCCATTCAAGCCATCGGCGGCAAGGTACACGTGATCTCGGCCAGCCTTGATACGCTGGCCCCCATCAATGACATTGTTGAGCAAACCAAAAACGCTTTCGGCAGCATCGATATTCTGGTGAACAATGCGGGCACCATTCGCCGTGCTGATGCATTGGAGTTTTCTGAACAAGATTGGGATGCGGTGATGGGCGTGAACCTGAAAACCGTATTCTTCCTGTGTCAGGCGTGCGCCAAAGAAATGGTGGCCAGCGGACGCGGCGGCAAGATCATCAACATCGCTTCGATGTTATCGTTTCAAGGCGGTATTCGGGTTGCATCTTACACCGCAAGCAAAAGCGGTATTGCAGGTCTGACAAAATTATTGGCGAATGAGTGGGCATCCAAAGGCATCAACGTGAATGCCATTGCACCTGGCTACTTTGAAACCAACAACACAGATGCTTTGCGAAAAGACGAAACACGCAACCGCGATATCTTGGCGCGCATTCCGGTGGGTCGTTGGGGCAAACCCGATGATTTGGGTGGCGCGGCGGTGTTCTTAGCCTCACGCGCATCAGACTACGTGCACGGCATTACATTGCCGGTCGATGGCGGTTGGCTCGCGCGTTAGCGCGGAAATCCCAAAGCGCGCTAAACTTAGCCAGCGCGTTCAGCACTTCATTTCCGACCAACAGTTTTTTGCCGCATCGCAAAAATTTGCGCGCGTTCTTTCGCACCGCACAAAGCATTCTTGCAACAACGCAGGAAAAATCGCGCTCAACCTCACCTAAGCATCTTGTCAGCACACACGCCGCAGCATTAGTGTCAGTGATACCGGTGTCAACGACCGTTACGTCCAAAAATGACACCGGTATCATTTGAGGGAAAATGGGCTTTTCTGTGCGTTTCGTCCTGGGAGGGATTAAGGTCGCATAGGGGAGACCAACATCTTGGTCTTTAGGGGAGGATATCGATGGACCGGAGTACATCTCCGATCGCCAGCTACCGCGTTGGCGCATCAACAGCCGTAATTGCTTGGACTTTGGCGCTCGCAGCACCCGCTGCGATGGCGCAACAACAATCTGCGCAAGCTGATAGCGACGGCAAGCTGGAAGAAATCGTCGTGACTGGTTTCCGTTCAAGCTTGGCGAAAGCCATTGATTTGAAGCGCGATGAAAACAGCCAGTTCGACGCGATCTTGGCCGAAGACATCGGCAAGTTCCCTGATTTGAACTTATCGGAATCAATTCAGCGCATCGCTGGTGTGGCGATTACGCGTGATGGCGGTGAAGGCCGTCAGATCTCGGTGCGTGGTTTGGGCCCGCAGTTCACCCGCATCCGCATCAACGGCATGGAAGCGTTGACCACCGCAGGCGGCACCGATGCCACCGGCGGCACTAACCGCGGCCGGTCGTTCGACTTCAACATCTTCGCCTCTGACCTGTTCAACTCTATCGGCGTGCGCAAGACCGCCGAAGCGATGACGGAAGAAGGTTCATTGGGCGCAACCGTCGACTTACAAACGGCGCGGCCCTTTGATTATAACGGCTTTAAGTTCGCAGCTTCAGCCCAAGCGGGTTACAACGACCTGTCAGACAAGCTGAACCCACGCACATCGGCCTTGGTGTCGAACACCTGGCATGATGGTGATTTCGGTGCGTTGTTGTCGGCGTCGTACACCAAACGCAAAATCTTGGACAACGGCACGTCCACTGTAAGATGGGCCACAGGCAATGCGTTTGCCCCTGGTTTCGCAAGCGCCCCTGCTGGCGGGCCTTCATTGGCGGCGATCAACGCGGCTTACCACCCGCGCTTCCCGCGCTTTGACCAGTACAAAGCCGAGCAAGAGCGTTTAGGCCTCACCGCCTCTGTGCAATGGCGCCCAACGGATAAAACGTTGATCACCGTTGATGGCCTGTACGCTGACTTTGACGGCACGCGTGAAGAGCAATTCTTAGAAGCCCCGTCGTTCAGTGTGGGCGGTGCTTGTACGGCAGCCAACATCTCGACCACCTGCGGTATCGCCAATACAGCTGTTACGTCTGCGACCATCGACAGCACCAATACGTTGGTGGCGGGGACCTTCAATAACGTCGACTTGCGCGTTGAAGACCGTTTCGATGTGTTGGAAACGAAGTTCACGCAATTGAACATTCACGCCGAGCACGAATTCAGTGACATGCTGAAGGGCCACATTATCGCGGGCACTTCGAAGTCGGATCACGATAACCCAATCCAAACCACGGTCACGCTCGATCAGTTCAACGTGCAAGGCTACAGCTACGATTATAGCAAAGGCCGTGTTCCGTTGATCAGCTACGGCAATGCGCAACTGACCAACCCAGCAGCGTGGACACTGACCAGCATTCGCCTGCGCCCGCAAACGGCGTTGAACGAATACGACACCATCAAAGGTGGCTTTGAAGTAAAGCCCAACGACATCTTCACGTTCAATGCTGGCGTTGACTGGAAGAAGTACAACTTTGAAACGACTGAAATGCGCCGCTCTAACGGCACGACCACCAACCAAGAAAGCGTTGTGCCTGCGGCGTTGCTGGCCATTCCGGTCGGCAATTACAGCAAAATCACCAACTTCAAGATCAAAGGCTTAGGCGCGCCGTCAGGCAACGCCACAGCCTGGGTTGTGCCGAACCTGGATTTGGCCCAAGGCGTCTTAAGCTTCTATGACCAAACCGCTTACAACGGCGCGTTCCGTTTAGGCCGTGAGCCAGCGCTGACCAACAACAACCAGGTCGGCGAAAAGGACATGGGCGGTTATGTGCAAGGCAGCTTTGTCACCGAAGTGGGTGACGGCATGACCTTACGTGGCAATGCCGGCGTGCGTTATGTCGAAACCAAGCAAACCACCAAAGGCTTTGCATTTGTGGGCGGCACAACCAGCGAAATCAGCGTAAGCCGTCAGTATGACGACTGGCTGCCGTCAGCCAACTTGGTGTTTGAACCGGTTGATGAGTTCATCATCCGCGGGTCTGCGGCCCGCGTGATGTCACGCCCGAACTTGGGCAACTTGCCGCCGGGTGCGACCGTCAGTGTGTCAGGCTCAACGCGCACAGTGTCGGCTGGTAACCCAAACCTCGATCCGTTCCGCGCTAATGCCTATGACTTGTCGTTTGAATGGTACCCCGACACCGGCACAATTTTGTCGTTGGCGTTGTTCAAGAAGGACATCATCAACTTCGTGCAGACGTTGTCGACCACCGGCACCTTCAGCGCCAACCCGTTTGGGTTGCCGGATAGTGTTGCTATTGCGGCCTGCGGTAACGTTGCAGGTTGCTCTCCCAGCGCACAGTGGAACTTCTCGAACCCGCTCAACACACCGGGCGGCAACTTGAAGGGTTATGAAATCAGCTATCAACAACCGTTCAAGTTCCTGCCGGGCATTCTGTCCAACACCGGCGTATTGCTGAACTATACACGCGTGAAGTCGTCGATTGATTACTTGAACGCGGCTGGCGTTGCGATTGCCACAAACGACCTGATTGGTTTGTCGCGCAAATCGTACAATACGACCTTCTATTACGAAGACGAACTGTGGAGTGCCCGTGTTTCGGCGGCATACCGTTCGAAGTACAACACGCGCATTCCGGGCCAAGAAGCGGGGACCGACATCGACGGCACCAATTCCACCTTCAACGTCGATGCTTCGATCCAATACTCGTGGAACGACAACCTGAAATTCACGCTGGAAGGCGTGAACCTGACAGACGAGTACTCTGATCAGTTCAACGACTCATCGAACCGACTCACGTTCCGTCACCACACGGGCCGCGAGTTCATGCTGGGCGTTCGTTACACCTACTAGCGTTGTAGGTCTTAAAGTACGCCGATTCCCACCTTCGGCCGCAGCGCTTCATGCCCTGCGGCCGATTTTTTTGGGACTTCGTTTATTTGCTCCCTTTCCTTCTGGCGTAGAGTTGGGACACACTTAAGGTGTCTCACGCCAACCTCCCTTGCCGAGAAAGTTTAAACTCATGGGTCGCGTTGTCTGTTTTGGTGAAGTCCTGCTGCGTATGGCAGCGCCTGGTCACCAAGTTTTCCTGCAATCTCCGCACCTTGATGTGCACTTAGGTGGCGCTGAAACCAACGTCGCGGCATCGCTTGCGCGCTTTGGACATAAGACCGCGATGGTCAGCACGTTGCCCGACAATCCTGTGGGCCGCGCGGTGTTGGGCGAACTGCGCCGCCACGGCATCGACACTTCTCACGTCCAAACCGGCCCTGGCCGCATGGGCCTATACTTTGTCACCATGGGCGCAACATTGCGTCCGACCGAAGTGACCTATGACCGCGCGCATTCTGCGTTTGCGGATGCTGACCCCGAACACGTGAACTGGGATAAGATTTTAGAAGGGGCCGATTGGTTTCACCTCTCTGGTGTCACGCCTGCCTTAGGTGCCAATGGCGCGAAAGCAGCACAACGTGCCGCCGACGCCGCCCGGCGTTTGAATATTCCGATTTCATTCGATGGTAACTTCCGCGCGAAGTTGTGGGCGGCCTGGAACGGCGATGCGCCGAATATTTTACGCGGGCTTATGAGCACAGCGGACCTCGCGTTCATTGATGATCGCGATGTGAATGTGATGCTGGGCCATAAGTGCACGGCGACCGAAGGCAGCGCACGCAGACGTACTGCAGCCACAGCGGCGTTTACCGCATTCCCGCATTTAAAGCGGATTGCCTGCACCTTGCGGGTGACGAGTGCCACGCAACAGCACCAATTATGCGCCGTAATGTTCACCCGCACCGGCGAGCAGCGCACTAAAAGTTATGATCTCGAAGGTGTCGTGGACCGTATTGGCGGCGGCGATGCCTTTGCCGCTGGCGTACTGCACGGCTTGATGAGTGGCATGGATGATGCTGCTGCTTTAGAGTTCGGGTTGGCGGCAGCGTGCGTGAAGCACTCGTACCCCGGCGATATCAACTTAGCGACCGTGGCAGAAGTGCAAGACCTGCTCAGCGGTGCGGGCGGCGATATTCGCCGCTAGCTATAACGTACCTTTCTGGATGAAAGGTACTTTGGCAAACAAGCGCCGCTCATCCCCACGCGGATCGTTCACGAGCGCAGGTCGTACATCCAACAACATCGTTTGGCGTGACTGTAAATCATACGGCGTCCAGTGCGGAAACTCCGCATGATTAGGATTTCCTGTGCGTGCAAAATTTAGAAATGCGGTGCTGATGTGTTCTGAGACGGTCCGCGCATTATCACTATTGCCCGACAGCGCATTGGGTTGCGCTGTGTTGCGGAACGCCAGCGGAATATCCAGCGTATGAGCCGCGCCATATACACCACCGTCGATGGGTGAGCGCCAATTCAGTTGATACATAAAGACAGGCGCACCTGATGCTGCTCGCATCTCAGCTTCAATGAGTGCACCACGCCATGAGCGGCCTGCCGTTGTGGCAGCAAAGTAAATCTCAACCGGGTTCGCGGCGGGATAAAGCTTGCGGTATTCCGCCAGCACCATATCGGCATCGATATCGACGCGTAGCTCGATGGCAAGGCGCGCGGGCAACGTCTGCCACGTTAATTGAAACACGCTCGCATCGTTGCGGAAGAAGAACCGCGTTTCATCCAGTGTGTTGCCGATCATCATCGGAATGTCATGCGATTGCGCAGGCGCATCAGGATAAAACGGATGACGCGGCAATGCGCCCTCGTCCAACACTGGACCCCAGTAGAGATTGCTGCGTGGCACAGTTGGGTCAGGCGTTGCCATAGCCGCGATCAGTTGATCGAGCGGAACTTTTGCCACATCGCTTGCGCGCTCTTTGGGGATGTTCAACTTATCTAAGAACGCATGCGTGCGTGCCGTCGCGGCATAAGGACCAGAGGCCGTGACTTGCTGGCCGCTCATGGTAATAGCGCGGTGGAACAAGCCCTTCGCAGCAGGCATGGCCATCAGCGTTGCGATTTTCGCACCACCGCCCGATTGGCCAAACACCGTGACGCAAGCAGGATCCCCACCAAAGTTGGCGATGTTGTCCCGCACCCATTCAAGCGCCAGTACCAAATCTAAAATACCGATGTTGCCCGACGATGCGAATTCAGGCCGTGCAAGTTTATCGAGGAACAAATGCCCCAACACCGCCAAGCGATGATTAACGGTGACGATCACCACATCACCATGACGGCATAAGTTCACGCCGTCGTAAATTGGATCAGAACCTGAACCGTTACTGAATTCACCACCGTGGAAATAGACCATGACCGGACGTTTTGCTGTGTCGGCGACGGACGGCGTCCAGACGTTGAGGTAAAGGCAGTCTTCACTGGTGGATTCAGATGTGCGCGATTGCGGCGAAGCCGGGCCGTAACTCAAAGCATCGCGCACACCACTCCACTTTTGCGGACGTAACGCAGTTTGAAACCGTCGCGACGACGTATCAGCGCCGTAGGGAATACCTTTGAAAACGTGGATGCCTTGATCGGTATAACCACGGACTTTGCCGGTGCGTGTTTGCGCCACAGGCGATGACACCGCAAACGCAGCACCACCGAACGGCAATGCTGCGGCAACACCGAGAACAGCGCGGCGGCGCATACTTTAGGTTCCTTTTGCGCCCGCGCCTTTATCTAACGCTTCAGGTTTGAGCGGCGCCATGGTGTTTAAATCCCACAGCTTCGGATCAAACGTGCGCTTCGTTTCTTTTTGCACCGGATAACCGTGCACGTCTTTTTCGCTATCGATGATCACACCGCGCGATTCAGCCACATCTGCAATGATGCGAATGTCATTGTAATCGCGGTCCCACGGGCGCGCACCCGCTTCAGCCAAGACCGATTTCTGCACATCTGCGGCGGGCATCGGCTTCAAACCTTCCGGCCACAGCGGCGGCGTTTTAACTTCGATGATCTTGGCGGGCGATGTGGTGTAGCTGCCAAACATGGGAATGGCGCGGCCGATTTGATCCACCGCGATGTTATCAAGGCCGTAGTATTCCAAGTCCCCGTAGCCACCGATGGAGAGGAACGCGATGTTAGCCGGTGTGGAATGGCCTGCGCGGAGCACGTTGCCGACGGCAACCATCTGGCCGTTTTGGTAGGGCATATTGCCCCACTCTTGCGCCATCAAATTATAATGCAGCGCCTTCGCACCGGGATTGAAGATCACATTGTTAACAATGACCCCACGCACGCCGCCTTTGAACAACGGGTTCCGCTCTTCGTTATGCGCGTACAAATTCCCAACAATCAGAATATCAGACACGTTGTCGTGAATCAGCGAGCCTTTTGAGTGCTCCAGCTTCGCATGTGTTGAGTGCGACAAGCCTTCGGCAATCAGGTTGTTGCTAAACGTAATGCGGTGAGATGTACCTTTGCGCCATTCTTCCGGCGTGTTGCCCGTAAAGCGCGGGCCCGAGGCCGATAAATTTTCATCCGTGGCCCAAGTGGACGACACGTGATCGACGATCACGTTGTAGGCGGCGATGGTGGAAATTGAATCTTCATCCCAGCCGCTGGACTTCGGTTGATCGGCTTCACCGGCGCGCACGCGAACATGTTGAATCACGACATCGTGCCCACCGATATCAATGCCGCCTTTAATGAGCGTAATGCCCGGTGATGGCGCGGTTTGACCCGCGATGGTGAGATATGGTTCGGTGATCTTGATGGTTTTGCGATCAAGGTCGATCACGCCACCCACTTCAAACACAACAATGCGCGGGCCTTTGGTCTCAATCGCTTCGCGCAATGATCCAGGGCCAGAGCCCGCCAGCGTCGTGACTTTGATGATATTGCCGCCGCGTCCGCCAGGCGTTGTCGCCGCCCAGCCAAGCGCTCCAGGGAAGGCTAGTTGCGGTGCAGCAGATGCCTTGAGCTTAGCGTCAGCCGCCAGACCAGCATTTGAAGCTGTAAAAACGAGCAAGCAACCAAGCGCTGCTGTTTTGAGTACGTTTTGGACGAACATTTAACCCCTCCCCAGGGACCGAAAGTGTGCGCGTTTGGGCCTGCCGGTTCAATGCCACAGCGGCCCCAACCACGCTCTTAAAAGTGTCACGGAATCATTTGAAAATGACACCGGTATCATATACAGAAATGATAGGTTTTTAATAGGTTTGAGACAAGCGCTTCGGGACGCTGAATACAGATGAATCTGGCTATGGAACGCGCTGCAGCGCAGCAACCGGCAGAGATCGCCGGTGCGCTGGTTCAGGCCCGTTTGCGCGGACAAAGTTTGCCTGCGTTTCCAGGCTTGCAGCCCGACGATTTGCAAACCGCCTACGCATGCCAAGAGCATGGCATCAGCATCTTTCCCGATGACATTGCGGGCTGGAAAATCGGCCGTTTGTCCCCGGACCAGGAAAAGAAATTCGGCCAGATGCGATTGTCTGGCCCGATCTTCAAAAAGGCTGTGCGACACGCACATCAAGATGTGAGCATTGCCTTCCCAGTGTTTGAAGGTGGCTTTGCTGCCGTCGAATCAGAGTTTGTTTTGCGCCTGGGCTGCGATGCGCCCGCCGACAAAACCACATGGACGATCTCTGAGGCCGCCGACATGGTGGAGGCGATGCACATCGGCATCGAAACCGCTGGCAGCCCCATGGCTGCGATCAACGATCTGGGTGGCACAGCTGTCATTTCCGATTTCGGCAATAACGCAGGGCTTATTTTGGGCCCTGAAATTGCCAACTGGGCCGCGCGCAAGCTCGACAGTTTATGCGTCTCGACATCTATCAACGGTGTTGTCGCCGGGCAAGGCAATGCCTCGGGCATTCCGGGTGGGCCAGTGGAAGCGTTGCGCTTTTTGCTGGAGCACACCGCACAACGTGGCCGCCCCTTAAAGAAAGACATGCTGATTTCAACGGGTGCGGTCACCGGCATTCACAGTGTTGTCGTGGGGCAAACCGGTCTGGCTGACTTTGGGGCCGATGGCCGCATTGCCTGCCACGCAGTTAAAGCGACGCCGCAAGGATAATTACGACGAGAGACGCGGGCTTGCCCGTGATGATTTAATGGGAACCACTGGCTCTTGCGCCGCCGGTGGCTAGACTTGGGGAGGTATCCCATGAACGTTGACGCAACACGTAACGCCGCAGAGCAATCTGCGGTCGCAAAAGCGGGCCACCGACGTTGGGTGATCTGCGGGCTTTTGTTTTCCGCTGCGATCATCAATTACATCGACCGCCAGATCATTGGTGTTTTGAAACCCACATTGCAGGCCGAGTTTGGCTGGTCGGAAATGACCTATGCCGACATCGTGTTCTGGTTCCAGACAGCGTATGCAGTTGGCTACTTGGTATTCGGCGCGATCATTGATCGCATCGGCGCGCGGTTAGGCTTCGGGTTTGCGGTGATCATCTGGACCATCGCGCACATGGGCCACGCCGCGTGCTCTAGCGTTGTGCACTTCATGATTGCGCGCTTTGCGTTGGGGATCGGTGAGTCCGGTAACTTCCCTGCCGGTTTGAAAAGCATCGCTGAGTGGTTCCCGAAACGCGAACGCGCCTTTGCGACGGGTATTTTCAACGCCGGAACCAACATCGGCGCCATCGTGACACCGATGATCGTGCCCGTGCTAACATTGACGTGGGGCTGGCAATCAGCCTTCATTGTCACAGGCCTTCTCAGTGTGATTTGGGTGATCGCATGGTTTGCGCTCTATCGCAGACCTTCAGAAGACCCGCATTTGTCTGACGCGGAGCGCGCCTACATCCTCAGCGATCCGCCGGACACGACAGCACAACAAAAAATGCCGTGGACGCAATTGCTGCGCCACAAAGAAACCTGGGCGTATGCAGCAGGTAAATTCCTGATCGATCCGATCTGGTGGATGTTCCTGTTCTGGCTACCGGACTTTTTGGCGAAAACCTACAGCCTGGATTTGAAAACCTTCGGGCCACCACTGATCGTAATTTATCTGATCTCAGATATCGGCAGCATCGGCGGCGGTTGGGCGTCATCAAAACTGATCGCACGCGGATACTCGCTGAATGCCGCGCGTAAACTCACCATGCTGTTCTGCGCGATCTTGGTAATGCCCGTGATGTTTGCACAAAATGCCGACAACGTGTGGCTGGCGGTATTGATCATTGGCTTAGCAACGGCCGCACACCAGGGCTTCTCGGCCAACCTCTACACGCTGCCCTCAGATGTGTTCCCGCGTGCAGCCGTTGCATCTGTCGTCGGCATCGGCGGTACAGTGGGCGCGATTGGCGGCATGTTGATGACGCAGTATGTGGGTTATGTGCTGGAAGCGATTGGCAGCTACACGCCAATCTTTGTTGTGGCGGGCCTTGTCTATCTGTTGGCATTGTTGGTCGTGCACGTTCTGGTGCCACGATATGAACCAGTTAAAACTCACGAGTAAATAATGGCGTCACTCCCTGCGGCACTGCTGGAAGATCGTATCGTCGCTGTTTTGCGCGCACCATCGCTCGCCAACGTAGACGGCATCATCAACGGGCTGGCCGAAGCCGGTATTCGCAGTATCGAACTGACCTACACCATTGGCGACGTGCTAAAGCATGTTGAGCACGCCGCCAAACTGCCCGGTGTTTGCATTGGCGTCGGCACGGTGTTGAGCGAGCAGCAGGCGATTGATGCGATCAATGCCGGGGCCAAGTTTTTAGTAACCCCGGCGGTTCGCCCGGCTGTGGGCATGGTGGGGACGTCGAAAGACATTCCTGTCCTGATGGGGGCCTGGACGCCCACCGAAGTGGCTGCCGCCTTGGATTGCGCGCCAGCCGCCGTAAAGCTGTTCCCGGGTGAAATGGGCGGGCCGAACCATTTAAAAGCCCTGCGCGGCCCATTCTCGAAAGCAACATTCGTCCCCAGCGGGGGGGTCTCTGCAGCCAATGCCAAAGACTGGCTCGCGGCAGGGGCTGTGGCGGTCTCAGCCGGGGGCAGTTTGGCCTCTGCGGACGCCCTCATTCGGGGTGATGCCGACCCCATTATTCAAGCCGCTAAAGTGTTTGTACGGGCCCTAGAATCCGCCTAGATATCTGACAACGCTGTCAGATGGTCTGATTCCTTAAGGCGGTCATAAGGGTGATTTTTCACCCTTTTTGCCTCTTCCAAGAGAAGAACTTTTTGCAGTTTAAATGTATGCGGAAAGAGGGCGGAACTTTTTCCCTCTCTCTGGGCCGTAAGCGTATGACGGGTCCTAATCCAGCATACCTTATAGATATGAGGAGCAGCGGCCATGGCCGCCCCGACGCCATATTCCACCCCCGCCCGGGTCGATGACCGGGCTGACGCTCAGCCGGTGTTGCCCCTGGGCGAAGCCCAGCCTGTGCTAATCGTGGGTGCCGGTGCGGGTGATGCAGGCGACTTAACGCTGCGGGCGCTCGCCGCCATCCAAAGCGCTGACGTGATCTTTTACGACGACCTGGTTGATGCCTCGATCTTGGCCTTGATCCCAGAACACACCGAGCGCGTGTTCGTGGGCAAGCGCGCGGGCCAGCCCTCGACACCGCAAGACGACATTCATGCGCTCGTGACAAAAGCTGCGGCTACCGGCCAACGCGTTGTGCGCCTGAAGGGCGGCGATCCGTTTTTGTTCGGGCGCGGCAGTGAAGAAGCCGAGGTGTTTGCGCAAAGCGGATTTGAAAGCGAAGTCATCCCAGGTTTGTCGGCAGCATTCGTGTGCGCAGCTAGTGCGGGCATTCCACTGACCGACCGTCGTCATGCGGCGCAAGTGACGTTCATTACCGCGACACGTTCGAACGGCGAGCTGAACGAGTTGCGTGGCCTTGCGGGCCCTGGCCGTACGCTGGTGATTTACATGGGCGCGCGCTTGGCTGCACGTATTGCGCAAGCTTTGCGCAGCGACAACGTGGCAGATGCAACACCACTCGCGATCATCGAGAATGGTGGACGTGTGACGCAGCGTATTACTGAAACCACCATTGGCGCGCTGGCTGATGAGGCAACCACCGTCTCAGCAACTGGCCCTGCCCTTCTAATTATCGGTGACGTCGTGCGTGCACGTGTCGCCACAACCCGTTTTCCATACACTTTCAACGAAGCCGAACGAAACAACCATGTCTAAAGAGTTTGCAAAAATTTTAACCGCCAATCGTCTGCGCGATGGCGTCGTGGTGTTCTTGATCGATAAAAATCAGTGGTCGGAAAAAACCGACGCTGCTGTTGTCGCCAAGACGCCAGAGGAAGAAGCGGCCCTGCTGGCCATTGGCGCTGCGGCTGTGAAAGCCTGCGAAGTGGTGGACGTGAATGCGATTGAAGTTTCATCATTGGCCACACACGAACCGAGCCGCCTGCGCGAGCGTATCCGCCAGATCGGTCCGACCTGTCGCCCGGATTTAGCCCGCAGCCTCTAAACACCAAGAAATTTAAGCGCCAAATAAAGAAGAGCACCGTCGATGTATCAATACGACAAATACGATCAGGCTATGGTGGACGCGCGCGTCGCCGAGTTCCGCGATCAGGTGGGCCGCCGCTTAGCTGGCACCTTAGCCGAAGAACATTTCCGCCCGTTACGCTTATTGAATGGCCTGTATCTGCAATTGCACGCCTACATGCTGCGTGTGGCTGTTCCGTACGGTTCGCTGAAAACGTATCAGATGCGCAAACTGGCCGAGATCGCGACGAAGTATGATCGCGGTTATGGCCACTTCACCACGCGCCAGAACATTCAATACAACTGGATCAAGCTGGAAGAAGCGCCGGACATTCTGGCCGAACTGGCTTCGGTGCAAATGCACGCCATTCAAACCAGCGGCAATGTGATTCGAAATGTGACGGCTGATCACTTTGCTGGCGTGGCTGAAGGTGAACTTGAAGATCCGCGCATTACGTCCGAGATCATCCGTCAGTGGTCGACGTTCCACCCGGAATTCTCGTTCCTGCCGCGCAAATTCAAAATCGCGGTCACAGCCACCGAGAAAGATCGCGCAGCCATTCGCTTCCATGACATCGGCATCGCGATCGTTCGCGCGCCATCTGGCGAGATTGTGTACGACATCTACGTCGGTGGTGGCATGGGCCGCACGCCGTTTGTGGGTCCGTTGATCAAAAAGCATCTGCCCCAAACTGAATTGCTGTCGTACTTGGATGCAGCGTTGCGCGTGTACAATCGCTATGGCCGCCGCGACAACCTGTACAAAGCGCGCATCAAAATCCTGGTGGATGCGCTGGGCCCTGACGAGTACGGCCGCCAAGTCGAAGAAGAATGGCAGCAAACGCGCCAAGAACACATCAACCTGCCGCCGGAAGAAGAAAAGCGTATTCGCGCGTTCTTTGAGCCGCCGAAATACATCGTCGACGACGCTGACTTGGCTGATCTGTCGACCGTCAAAGACGCTGGTTTCAAGAATTGGCTTTCCACGAACGTGCACGGCCACAAAGCCAAAGGCTATGCAATCGTCACGATCTCGCTGAAACCCATCAGCGGTATTCCGGGTGATGCATCGACAGCAGAAATGAATGCCGTGGCTGACTTGGCTGACAAGTACAGCATGGGCGAGTTGCGCGTGACGCACGAGCAGAACTTGATTTTGCCGTACGTGCGCCGTTCGCAATTGCAAGCCTTGTGGAGCGACTTGAAAGCGGCTGGTCTTGCTGTCGCAAACGCTGGCCTTATCACCGACATTATCGCTTGCCCGGGCTTAGATTACTGCGCATTGGCGAACGCACGTTCCATTCCGATTTCGCAGCGCATCTCTGAGCGCTTCGCGGACTTGGATCGTCAGCACGACATTGGCGAACTGAAGATCAAAATCTCGGGCTGCATCAATGCCTGCGGCCACCATCACGCTGGCCACATCGGCATTCTGGGCGTCGACCGTAAAGGTGAAGAACTTTACCAAGTTCTCCTGGGCGGTTCGGGCGCTGAAGATGCAAGCATCGGCACCATCTTAGGCCCCGGCTTCACCGCCGACGGCATTGTCGATGCTGTCGAAAATCTTGTGAATACATACGTCGAACTGCGTCAACCGGGGGAAACATTCCTGGCCGCGTCACGCCGTCTCGGCAATGCCCCCTTTAAGGAGCGCCTCTATGCCCGTTCTTAATACAACTGATGTCATTGAGGACAGCTGGGTCACCGTTGAAGACGGCGCGCCCATTCCTGCCAGCACCCCTGTGATTTTGTCGTGGGAACGTATTGCCGCTGAGGGAGATGCTGTTCTGGCGGGTAACGCGCCACGTGGCGTGGTCATCTCGTCTGATTTCGATGTCGCGAAATTGCTGCCGCTAATCTCGCGCTTGGGTCTCATCGTTGTGCGCCCGAATAACTTCAAAGATGGCCGTATGTTCTCGGTGGGTCGTTTGTTGCGTCAACGCTATGGCTTTAACGGTGATCTTCGTGTTGTGGGCGAATTCATCCCCGATCAGGTACCGTTCTTGGTGCGCTGCGGCTTTACAAGCTTTGACGTCGCACCCACCTTTGACATTCCAGCCACACAGCGCCTGCTGAAGAACTTTGCCTTTAACTATCAATCAGGCGTGACCGACCGGAATATTTTTGCCATGCGCCACGGCAAGCCGGAACGCTTGGCTGGAAACGCTTAAAGAGTCAGTTGGAAGCACGTCAATGAGCGACAATCTTGATCAACACGCACGCGACTTGGTAACACGCTATGACGGCGTGTCGACGCAAGATGTACTTGCGGCTGCGATCATGACTGAGTTCGCAGGTGAGATCGCATTGGTGTCATCGTTCGGAACGGAATCAGCAGTGCTATTGCACATGCTTTCGGTGATCGACAAAGCCACACCGATTATTTTTATCGATACCGGTAAGCTGTTTGGTGAAACCAAGCGCTATCGTGATCAACTGGTCGCGCAATTGGGCCTGACCGGTTTACGCAACATCACACCAGACGCCACTGAACTGACAGCAGCAGACCCCAAGGGTGTGCTGTGGTCAGAAAGCACGGACGCCTGTTGCGATGTGCGCAAAGTAAAACCGATGGACCGGGCGCTCGCACCGTTCAAAGCGTGGATTACGGGTCGCAAGTCTTACCAAGGCGGCGAACGAACCGCGTTGCCGTTGTTCGAAGCTGATGATCATCGCATTAAAATCAACCCGCTGGCTGGTTGGCGGCGTGCGAAAATCAGCGCATACTTTGAAGAATTCAAGTTGCCGAAGCATCCGTTGGAAGAAGACGGATATTTGTCGATTGGCTGCTTGCCGTGCACATCGCGTGTCGCAGAAGGCGAAGACCCACGCGCGGGGCGTTGGCGGGGCAGCGAGAAGAGCGAATGCGGTATCCACGTCTCACGGCTGAAAAAGACGGCCTCATGACCTTTCCCGCGTTAAACAAAACACCTGATCTGCACCAATCTGCGCCGACGCAAACGCCGCAGCCCTTTGGCTTTGACGCATTCTTTGGTGCAGCCTTAAGCGATCTGAAAGCATCAGGCGCATATCGCACGTTTGCGAACTTAAGCCGCGTTGCTGGCGAGTGGCCACGTGTGATGCTGCATGATGCTGAGCGCCCGCGCATGGTGACATCGTGGTGCGCGAACGATTATTTGGGCATGGGCCGTCACCCTGTCACCATGAACGCCATGGCCCAGGTCGCGACAGAGCAAGCTGCAGGCGCAGGTGGCACACGCAATATTGCGGGCACGCACCAGGTGCACACCGCGCTAGAAGCCGAATTGGCGAGCCTGCATGGCAAACCAGCTGCGCTGTTGTTTACATCAGGCTACTTGGCAAACTTAGGTGCACTGACCACGCTGGCCACGAAGATCCCGAACTGCGTTGTGTTCTCGGATGAAAAGAACCACGCCTCGATGATTGCGGGCATTCGCGCTGCGCGCGTTGAAAAACATATCTTCCGTCACAATGACCCAGCCCATTTGGAAGAGCTGCTGAAGAAGCACCCGATTTCGCGGCCCAAAATTATTGCATTCGAATCCGTCTATTCGATGGATGGCACCATCGGCAATTTGGCGGCGTTCATTGACTTGGCCAAACGCTACGGCGCGCTAACCTATTTAGACGAAGTGCACGCGGTTGGCCTGTACGGCGCAAACGGCGGCGGCATCAGCGAACAAGCCGGCTTGGCGTCCGAGATCGATATTATCCAAGGCACGTTAGCGAAAGCCTTTGGCGTTGTCGGCGGCTATGTCGCGGCCTCAGCACAGACGATTGATTTCTTGCGCAGCTTCTCGGGCGAATTCATTTTCACCACGTCGTTGCCGCCGCCCGTTGTGGCTGCGACTTTGGCTGCGGTGCGTTATGTGCGCGAGACAAATGAACTGCGGACTCAGTTACATGAGCGCGTGGCGAAAGTGAAATCAGCGCTGACAGCCGCTGGCTTACCGGTGATGGAAAACCCTAGCCATATCGTTCCGGTGTTAGTCGGCAGTGCGGCCCGCGTAAAAGCTATTTCCGACCGCTTGCTGCAAGTTCATGATGTTTACGTTCAGCCCATCAATGCGCCGACGGTGTCTATAGGCACAGAACGTTTGCGCATTACACCGGGGCCGTTCCATACCGACGCGATGATCGACCACTTGGTCGCGGCGTTACGCGACAGTTTCCAGCACGTGAAAGCTTAACCGATGATGCGCCCTCTTAAAATCGGCACACGTTCAAGCCCCTTAGCTTTGGTGCAAACCGAACTGGTGAAAGCTGCAGTGATTGCCGCGATGCCGGAACTAGACGGTGCGATTGAGGTTGTGACCTTCGAGACCAAAGGCGATGTGAACCGCGAAGCCTCAATTGATGAGATCGGCGGCCGCGGTGTGTTCACCGATGAGTTGGATGATGCAGTCATGGACGGCACCATTGATGCAGCCGTGCACTCGGTGAAAGATCTGCCGATCAAACTGCGCACCGGCACTTTATTTGCCGCGATGTTAGAGCGTGAAGATCCGCGCGAAGCGTTTGTGTCGCACGTTCATGCGAGCTTGGCTGATGTTCCCGTGGGCGGTGTATTCGGTTCGGCTTCGGTGCGTCGCGCGGCCTTGTTAAAGGCGCTGCGCCCGGACGCACAGTTTGCGTTATTGCGCGGCAATGTCGGCGAGCGCGTGGCATCTCTGCCCGAACGCAATTTAGACGGCACCATTCTGGCCGTGGCCGGTTTGAAGCGCTTAGGCTTAGCGCATCACATTCGTGAAATCTTGGAACCCGAGACGCTGATGCCCGATCCGGGTCAGGCGGCTATCGGGATCATTACACGCCACAACGATTTAGCCACACGCCGGATTTTTGCGCGCATCGATCATGCGGCCACTTCGCAAGCTGTGACCGCCGAACGCGCATTGTTGGCCGGCACTGCCGCCCATGCAGTATGCGGCGCTTTGGCGACAATCACTGACAATGTAATGACGTTGCGCGCTGTGGCTGCCGATCACGATGGCATTATTCGTGCGCGCGCCGATATCTCAGGTGCGCCCGATGAGGCCGCTGCACTGGGCACGCGGCTGGCGCAAATTATTGTGCAAAAAGTTTTGCAGGAACGGGTGGCATGATCCTCAACACCCGGCCCGCACGATATCATGAGGCTTTTGCCAAAGCCTTTGATGGCTTTGGCCATGAAATTGTTGCGTGCCCGATGTTGAGTATTGAGCCTGTAAATGCTGCATTTCCGGCACCTGATGCTTTCGATGCGCTGATTTTCACCAGTCAGATTTCTATTGAAATGTTTCCGACCGATGCAAGTTGGCGCACCAAACAGGTGTTCGCAGTTGGTAATGCGACGGCTATTGCGGCTTTAGAGGCAGGCTTTACCGACATTACCTGCACGGGAGAAAATGCGGCAGACATGGTGCGGGAGTTAACGCGCGCGTCCTTCAAACAAGCACTGTTCCCCTCAGGCCTGCATGTTGCTGCTGATCTGTCGGTGGCCATGCCAGACCGCGTAAAGCGCGTTGTTGCGTACCAAGCCATTGCCACACCCTATTTGCGCAGCAGCTTGGCGCATCGCCTGCAAGCGGGTGAGATCGCTTACGTTCCGTTTTTCAGCCCCCGCGCGGCGAAGGCGTTTTGCGAAGCGCTTGAGAACGAGAACATCACCAACGCGCACATCATTGCAATTGCCATGAGCCCCAATGTCGCCGCCGTATTGCCGCCAACCTGGGGTGTGATTGTTGCCCCGCATATGACGACCGAAGCAATGGCAGAAACGTTGGCGCATATTGTCGGCATCTGGCCCGCTGCGGCAGCTTAAGCGGAATTTATAAATGTCACCTTCCACGCCGACATTCCCGGACACACGCCTGCGCCGGTTGCGCGCCGCTGATTGGCGCCGCCGTCTGTTTCGCGAGACTGTGCTGACAGCCAACGACTTTGTGCTGCCGATCTTCGTGGTCGATGGTGAAAATCAGATCATCGATATTCCATCACTTCCGGGCGTGCAGCGACTGTCGATTGATCACGCCGTCAAGCGCGCTGAAGCTGCTTATGCAGCTGGCATTCCAGCTATCGCTTTATTTCCAGCAACTGATCCTGCGCTGAAAGATGCTCGCGGGCGTGAAGCGTTAAATGCGAAGAACCTTGTCTGCCGCACGATTAAAGCTGTGAAAGCGGCTGTGCCTGATATCGGGATTGTCGCGGACGTCGCACTTGATCCGTACACTGATCACGGCCATGACGGCATTATTGTGGACGGTGAAGTGGCTAACGATGAAACCGTTGCGGTGCTGACGCAGCAAGCTTTGGTGCTCGCGGAAGCTGGCGCAGATATTGTTGCCCCGTCCGACATGATGGATGGTCGCGTCGGCGCTATTCGCCGCGCTCTTGAACAATACAAATACGCCAACACGCTGATTCTGTCTTACGCTGTGAAATACGCCTCGGCGTTTTATGGCCCATTCCGTGATGCTGTGGGGTCGGGCGGACGTCTTGGTGCGAAAGGCGGCCCGAGCCACAAGCGTACATATCAGATGGACCCAGCCAATAGCCGCGAAGCATCTCGCGAAGCATCGATGGATGTGAGCGAAGGGGCTGATGCGGTGATGGTGAAGCCTGCTGGCACCTCGCTTGATATTATCGCCAATCTCACGTGTGAAGTTTCGCTGCCCGTGTTCGCCTACCAAGTCAGCGGCGAGTACGCCATGCTGGCCGTGGGTGCCGCCAACGGCCTATTTAATCGCACAGATGCCTTTATGGAATCACTGGTCGCCATCAAACGTGCTGGCGCCACCGGCATTCTAACCTACGCCGCCCTTGAGATTGCAGACGCTCTCAAAACCACTGGACGCTAAGCCATGACTGAAGCAGCACGCGCCCCATTACTGCCGTTAATGCTGGACGTCACGGGTATTCCCATCGTTGTGGCTGGCAATAGCCCCTCAACAGCCAATCGCTTGGCGATGCTGGCCGAGCACGGCGCTAACCAAGTCCATGTCTTTGCCCCTGCCCCTAGCCCAGAACTGGCGGCTGCAGCACCGGATGCCCAGACGCGCTGGCCGACACCCGCTGATTTCGACAGATTGCGCCCACGGCTGATCTTCGTGGCGGACGCTCCTATCGAGATTGCCAGCGAGCTCGCCACGCTAGCGCACACATATGGGGCACTGGCCCATGTGCACGACGATATTCCCCTCTGCCGGTTCCACCTGCCTGCGCGCCTACGCCGCGGACAACTTCTGGTCACCGTTTCTACGGATGGTGCGGCCGCCGGATTCTCGCGATTACTCAGGGATTATTTGGCAGAGACCATCTTCGGGCCAGAGTGGGCCGGCCGCATGGAAGAAATTTCTTCTGCACGGCGGGCTTGGAAGGAGAAAGGCCTCTCAGGTGAGAACTTGTTCAACGCCATACGTAAGATGACGTTCGAACGCGGTTGGCTTCAGGCATTTTCAAACTTCGGAAGGGATGAGTCGAAATAGAGGGCACGCGTCTGCGTGGACCCTCTGATCAGCTTTATCCATTCCGAAAAGGACTATCCCATAAGTTGAAAAAAGCCGTTGGCCTGGAGCCTCGAGTCGTGAACGATTTAGACGTTTTAGAAGCACGCAGCGTGTACATCCTGCGTGAAGCGTTCAGCAAGCTACGCCCCTTGGGCCTTTTGTGGTCCCTGGGCAAAGACTCTAACGTATTGATTTGGCTGTGCAAAAAGGCCTTCCTGGGCAAAATCCCGTTCCCTGTGGCTCATCTCGATACAGGCCTGGAATTCCCTGAGACCTATGCGTTCCGTGATCGCTACGCCAAGGAATGGGACCTCGACCTAATTGCCGACGCCTGCCCTCCCATTGAAATGACCGACCCCAGCTTGCCGCCGGATACGCGCCTCGCCGCACGTAAATCACTGGGCGTCAGCCAAGCCGTGGAGCGCTACAATTTTAAAGGCCTGATCACCGGCATCCGCCGCGACGAACAATCGACCCGCGCAAAAGAGCGCGTGTTCAGCCCGCGCGGCGGCGGCAATACGTGGGACTTCCGCGCGCAACCCCCTGAGTTCTGGGATCAATACACGTTGGATGTGCCCTTGGGCGCTCACGTGCGCGTTCACCCGCTACTGCATTGGACCGAAATTGATATCTGGCGCTACATCAAGCGCGAGAAAATTCCGCTGGTGCCGCTGTACTTCGCCAAAAATGGTGAGCGTTTCCGCTCGCTCGGTGAAATTGGCATTACCCGCCCGATCAAAAGCAACGCCTCGACCGTTGATGAAATCATCTCTGAACTGAATGTCACGCGCGCGCCTGAGCGTGCAGGCCGGACGATGGATCACGAGTCCGAAGAAGCCTTTGAGCGTTTGCGCGTTTCTGGATACCTCTAAAATGGCCAACGATAATCTTCCGCGGAATGCACTCGCTTCGAACGCGCCGTATCCGATCGTGTTCGTGGGCCACGTCGACCATGGCAAATCAACGCTGATTGGCCGCTTGTTGCATGACACCCAATCACTGCCTGACGGCAAGTTTGAAGAACTGAAGCGCGCGGCCGATAAACGCGGCGGTGTGTTCGAGTGGTCGTTTGCGTTGGATGCTCTCCAACTCGAGCGTGATCAGGCCATCACTGTCGATTCAACACAGATTTGGTTCCGCTCGACGGAACGCAGCTACCTGATCATTGATGCGCCGGGACATCGTGAATTCCTGCGCAACATGATCACCGGCGCGTCTTTAGCCGAAGCTGGTGTGATTCTGGTCGACGTTTCACAAGGTGTGGCAGAGCAAACCCGCCGCCATGCTTATTTGCTTAAGCTTCTAGGCATCTCGCGCACCGTTGTTGCTGTAAATAAAATGGACCTGGCAAACTACGATCAGGCCACGTTCAACAAAGTTGCAGCAGACGTAACAGCGTATTTGAATTCGCTGGGCCTGACGACCGAAGCAATCATTCCGATCGCTGCACGTCATGGCGATAACTTGGTCAATCGCTCAACACACATGGCGTGGTGGACAGGGCCGACCCTGATCGAAGCGCTAGATAAACTGCCGCATCGCGTCGTGCCGGCAGGCCAACCGTTCCGCTTCCCAGTTCAAGATGTATACCGTCGTGATGAAGAACGCATTCTGGTGGGTCGCGTTGAAAGTGGCACGGTTCGTTTAGGTGACACGATTTCGCTGTGGCCGACAGGTCAGACCGCCAAAATTGCCTCGTTTGAAAGCTGGAGTGTTGAAACCCCAGTGATTGCGGCAACAGCAGGCCAATCTATCGCCATTACTTTGGACCGCGATCTGTTTGTAGAGCGTGGCCAACTGATTACAGCACAATCCGACAAACCCAAGGCTGAAAACGGCTTAAGTGTTCGTCTGTTCTGGTTGTCGCACACACCCTTAAAAGCAGGGCGCCGCTTAACGTTAAAGCTTGCAACGGCAACTTATGATGTTGTCGTGAAGTCTATTGATCATGTGATTGATGTGAACGATCTCTCACCCACGCATGATCGTGACATTCAACACAACGACATCGGCCAAGTCACAATCGTATCAGAGCGTCCGATTATTCACGACGCATCGGGGACCAGCAACAACCTGTCGCGCGCAGTATTATTCGACAAATTCGATGTTGTAGGCGGCTGCGTTATCGATGCCCCAGCCAAAGTCACTGCGACTGCGCGCAATATTCATGCCGTTAAGCAATCTGTCTCGCGTGAAGAACGTGCAAGCCGGAATGGCCATGCCGGCAAAGTTCTGTGGCTGACAGGTCTGTCAGGCGCAGGCAAAACAACAATCGCCATGGATCTTCAACGCCGCCTCTTTGAAGCCGGCGAACAAGTCTATGTTTTAGATGGCGATAACGTCCGCAACGGCTTGAACGGCGATTTAGGCTTTAGTGATTCCGACCGCGCCGAGAATGTGCGCCGGACAGCAGAAGTTGCCAAACTGATGGCCGACGCCGGATTGATTGTGATTGTGTCGCTCATCACACCCACCAATTCACTGCGCCAGATTGCACGCGACATTGTCGGCGCTGATTATCATCAAATCTTTATCGATGCGCCGCTTGAGACGTGCCAAAAGCGCGACCCCAAAGGTTTGTACGACAAAGCCAAAACTGGCGGTGTTGTGCAAATGACGGGGGTGTCGTCAGCATGGGAAGTGCCCGATCGCGTTGAACTGCATATCGACACAACGACAAAGTCGGTCGCCGATAGCGTAACGGCCATCATTGCTTATGTTGGCGACGTTCCGGGCCAAAAGGCCTCCGCATCAAAACGCGCATAAGCATCATCGACATACTCACAAAATAAAAACGGCGGCCTTAAAGGCCGCCGTTTTTATTTCAAATCCAAATAACGTTAATCGTTAATCGTGCAGACCGTCGTAAGGTTCAGAACAGCGTTCAGAACCTGACTGTTGCCAACCGTGTGCGAAATTGTTGCATTCGGCGGCGCTTCCGGCGACGCATCAAAGAAGATATTCAGGTGATAATCGTTCACGCCCGGCGTGAAGCGAACGTTGTTTTGAATCTGAGCTGATGTGAACTGATAAGTCGAGTTTGGTTGCGCAACAAATGAGAAGCGCCCAATCAATGCACCCGACGGGCCATCATGCACGCGCAGCGTCAAGCTTGTCGCAGTGGCATTTTTATTGTGAACCTTCACAATGCTAGGAAACGACGTCGCCAAATTTGTCGTGTGGACGTTCACAACCCCAGACACCGTCGGCAAGCTGCTAATGCCATCTACATACGAGCATACGCTCATATTTTCAAAGAAGCGGGAAACTTCACTGAAATAGACGTGCTGAATGCCTGTCAGAAACTGGTTGCTTTGAATATACAAAGTAATGCTTGTATCCGATGCACTAAAAGTTCCGCCTTCAATGCTCTCCAAAAGCTGGAGGACGGTTACCTGTGGTGACGAGTTCGGCTCGGAAATAACTTGAGCTGTTCCGTAGTTCGTACCAGTGCTGTCGCCAACCATTGTGATGCTTGCGGTCGAGGCGACATCTGAGTTGTAGTTGGGAAAGCGCAAATAGCTAATGTTGTTACTTAAACCAGCGGTAACATTCGGGATGACCGTGTAGCTACCGGGAATAATAGCCGCGGCTTTTTCAATTGTTTCGCTAGAAGCTGTTGCCGTAACAGCAGCTGATTTCTGTTGCTTACGCTCGGCGAATGTCAGGGGCTGAAGCGGGCCGCGCGACACTAAATATTCATCAGGATTTCTAATCAAATAAACATCGTCCGCTGCATAAGCAGGCGTCGCGACAGCAATAAAGAGTGCGCCAGCACTCATGACCGTTCTGATCAGTTTCGTTTTGTCTTTCATGACTTTTCCTCTGTAGCCTCCGCACATGCCCGTCGCTCTTTCATGGGCGAAGTTGTTTAAAACTCATTAAACGTAGAGATAACAAACGCAGGATTTATCTACGTTAGACTCGACTCATTTTTCTTTTTAAAGGCGAATAGTTACTGAATTTTTACCATTCGCACTTTGAGAATTTTTCCCAGATCACACAAAGCCAGGGACCATGTGAATCTTATTTCCCTGGTCTTTATACCTCAAATGCAGCCGTCAAATATGGCGACACACAGGTGGCTTACCGTGGGTCATGAAAGTAAAATTTTCACATGCACATCGCTGACTTAAGCGCTCATCCCGGCTTCAACAGCTTTGAAATAATATTCCTTCGCTGTTTGCTCGCGGCCTGTACGTTCATGGATTTGCGCAAGTCCAAAGAGTGCGCGGCGCTCATGCGGCATAGTGTCTAAAACGCTTTTGAAAAAGCCTTCCGCGCCAGATAACTGGCCCCGCGCCAAAAGAGCTTCAGCAAGAGTAATGCCAAAAACGACAATCGGTTGCTCGGCAATTGCGCGACGCGCAAAGCTCTCTGCAATTTCTGGATTTTGCATACGCAGCATAATGCGTGCGGCTAAATCCAACGCCTGCGCATTTTTGGGATTTTGTTCCAGATATTGATCGATCAAGTTGCGCGCTTTTTCAACATGCCCGTTCTCGAAAGCTTGAGCAGCAAGGGCAGGTACATTCGCCGTACTCTCATGATCCTGAGCACGAGATATCGTGCCGCGCCATAACCGCGCATCCGGACGAATAGCGTCGAAGTTATCGCGATCTGCCAATTTCTGAAGATAGAGATCGTTATAATTTTTTACGGCCAACAATTCGACATCGTTATTATCAAGCTCAACGCCGATATCGTTATAGATATCTAAGTTCGACAGGTCCGCACGTGGCAAGCGCCCCGCTTTAAAGTCATCCCACATCTGAGTGTAAAGATGCTCTAAGCTCGACACTAATAAGGGCATATCAAACAAAACGCAGGTATTACGGCTGTCTGACAGCCTTTGGCGATACGATAAGAGCTTTTGCTTGTTCAGCCCAAGCTCAATCGCCAATCGAACATAGTCATCAGGCGTATATACAATAAGGTCTTCTAAGTTCGCAGATTTCACCAAACTGCCGCATACACGTGATGCGAAGCTTCGCCCGGCCAGCGTCAGAACCGGAACGCCCATCCACAAGGCATCTGATGATGTTGTATGAGCGCCATAGGGCGATGTATCCAGAAACAGATCCGCCAAGACATACCGTGCTAAATGGTGCGCATTCTTGGCTTTGGAAGCAAAGATAATCCGCTCTTTGGCAATTCCATATTGCTCGGCGAGCGTCCTCAATCGCGTGCTCACGCTTTCGATTGAATCGAGAAGCCACAGCACGCTATTTGGAACGTTGTGAAGAATGGTCATCCAGCGGCGCCACGTAAATGGCGTGATCTTATGGACGCCATTGAAGCAGCAATAGACAACCGCATCTTCCGGCAAGCCAACATCTGATCTCTTTTGGGGTAAATCAGAAATGACGCGTTTACGGTCATTCGGCTGGTAACAAGGCAGACGTAAAACCTTCTCGGCGTAATAGATTTCATTTTCTTTCGGGATAATGAAATCATCCGCGACAATATAATGATGACTTGGATTGCCCAATGTTCCAGGGAAGCCCAGCCAATTCACAATGATAGGCGCTGGACGCATGGCGAACATTTTTGTGCGGCCAGCGTTTGTATAGCCGTTTACATCGACAAGAATTTCAATTTGGTCAGCGACAATACGCTCAGCGGCTTGCTCATCAGTCATTGAACCCAGATCGATCCAATGATCGGCAGCAGCCTTAATGCGATCCTGCATATAGTCCGGTGAATGATGACCGCAGTAATACAGGAAGACTTCAACATTTTCGCGATTGTGAAGTTCATAAACTTCAGCTGTCAGAAATCCAACCGCGTGCTCACGTAAATCTGACGAGACATAGCCGATACGCCGACGCTGAGGCGACGCTGTTTTAAGTAAGCTGGCGTGATGTTGATTATAGAGACGCTTTGGCTGGCCTATATTCTGCTTGGTGTAATGCGCCGCATTTGCCAAGAGCAGCAATGGATCATCGGTATATGCGGCCAACGAAAGAGCGGAGATGCCCTTCAAAAGATGCTCTTTCGTCACGGCCCCGGTAGGGACGATTACGGGCCATTTGCATTGACGCTGACGTAAACTGACATAGTGCTGAACGACATCAGCCTGATATGGATTAATTTCAAGGCTTAACCGCAGAGCCTCTTCCGCTTTTTCATCGACTTGAAAACGCTCTAAAACACGGCCGATCTGCTTCAATGCCGTTGTTTTGTAATTCGCATTTTCGCCTGTCACGAGGCCAATGCGATTGGCGGCTTGGTACCAAATCTGCACGGCTTCACCGGCCTGGCCCAAACGCTCTAATACGTTCCCGAGGTTAATATATGGCGGGATGAAATCAGGGTTTACCCGGATCGCTTCTTCCAGCGCTGCACGTGCCCCTGCGATATCGCCCGCAGAACTAAGAATGACGGCATGATTGAAATGAATCGCCGGCAGCATTGGATCGGTTTGATTATGTTCGATCCACGTCCGGTACAGAAGCGAGAGCGTGTCAGACTGGCCGGTCGCGGCAAGTTGACCAGCGTAATGCAATAACTCGCCGGCTGTTAAAGCCTGCTCTTTAGCCCGCTCAAGGGCTGTCGTTAACAAGTCAGAACTCATCGCGCTCTCTTAATACAGAAAGGGCCAAACCACTTGTGTGGTTTGGCCCCTTTTGTAGAGCAGCTGTCTTAACAAGATATCAATTTAAGAGGGCTGCAAGCTGTGTCGTGGTCATAGCCGCGATCTGAGTTGTGGTGAACGCACTGATCTGCGTGGCGTTCAAGACATCCAGGGCCGTCGAACTCATCGACGTAATCTGAGTTGTCGTGAAGGCCGCAATATCAGAGGTTTCAAGACCCGAGAATTGCGTCGAACTCATACCGCTGATTTGCGTCGTCACCAGGGCTTGGATCTGTGTCGTCACCAAGGCTTTGATTTGCGTCGACGTAAAGCCGCCCAACTGCGTGGTCGTCAAATTCGCGATATTCGTCGTGTTCAAGTTGGCAATTTGCGGAGCCGTCAACACACTGAGTTGTGTTGTCGTCAGGCCGCCCAACTGAATTGTGCCCATCGCAGCGATATTGGTCGTGTTAATCGCCTTGATTTGGGTGGTCGACAAGCTCGCCAATTGCGTGGTCGAGAGCGTCGTGAACTGCGTGCTCGTCAATGCATCCACTTGCGCTGTCGACAGACCATCAATCTGCGTGGTTGTCAGGTTACCAATGCTGACGGTCGTCAGCGATTGCAGCTGCGTGGTGTTCAGAGCGCCGATCTGGGTTGAACTGAAGCCGCCCAACTGCGTGGTCACGATACCGGCCAACACAGTGGTCGTCAGATCGTCCATTTGCGTGACGGTCAGGCTGCCCAACTGAGTGGTGCTCATTGCACCGAACTGAACGGTTGTTAACGCGCGCAGTTCTGTCGACGTCAGCGCCTTAACTTGTACCGCCGACAAGCTGCTAATTTGCGTGGTGGTCAGCGCCGCGAAGTTGGTGGCATTGAAGCCAGCCAGTTGCTGCGTGGTCAAACCGCCAAATTGTGTCGTCGAGATATGTGCGACAGCAGTTGTTGTCAGAGCATTCAGCTGCGATGTCGACAAGGCCGCAATTTGAGTGGAGGTGAGGCCGCTCAATTGAGTTGTCGTCACAACGCCCATGATGGTCGTGGTGAACGCTTTAACCTGCGTCGTCGACATACTGCTCAATTGTGTGGTCGAGAGCGCACTGAACTGTGTGGTTGTCAGCGCCGAGATGTGCGTTGCTGCCAAACCATCGACTTGGGTGGTCGTCAAATTGCCGATTGTGGTCGTGACTAGCACCGCGAACTGGGTCGTGGTCAATGCGCCCAATTGCGTGGAGGTGACGCCAGACAATTGATTGGTCGTCATGCCCGCAATGTTCGTCGTGCTTAAGCCCTTGATCTGGGTCGTCGCCAAGTTACCGACTTGCGTCGATGACAAGGTGCCGAATTGCAAGGTCGTCAACACGCCGATCTGAGCAGACGTTAGGGCCTTAATTTGGACCGCTGTCAGGCCACCGATTTGCGTGGTGGTCAACACCGCGAAGTTAGTGGTGTTCAAGCCCGCAATTTGGCTGGTCGTTAAGCCACCGAACTGAGTGGTCGTGATATGTGTGATTAAGGTCGTCGTCAGCGCATTCAGTTGGGTATTCGACAAGGCCCCAAGCTGAGTCGAACTCACACCATTCAATTGCGTGGTGGTCAAAGCCGCCAAGTTGGTGGTGTTGACGCCTTTGATCTGCGTGGTCGTGAAGCTACCCAGTTGAGCGGTGCTCAACGTGGTGAACTGCGTCGTCGTCAGATCGTCGATTTGCGCGGTTGTCAGGCCATCGATTTGGGTCGTGGTCAGGTTGCCAATCGTAGTGGTCGACATCACAACAATCTGTTGTGTCGAGAGCGCACCAATTTGCGTCGAAGTGACGCCCGACAATTGGTTGGTCGTCAGGCCAGCAATGTTCGTGGTGCTTAAGCCCTTCACTTGCGCAGTGGTCAGGCCACCAATTTGCGTCGAGGTGACGCTACCAAATTGGGTGGTCGTCAGTGCGCCGATTTGAGCGGCGGTCAGCGCCTTAATTTGAACGGCCGTCAGAGCGCCAATTTGGGTCGTGGTCAGAGCCGCGAAGTTGGTGGTGTTTAAGCCAGCCAATTGCTGCGTGGTCAAACCACCAAATTGCGTGGTCGTGATGTGAGCAATCGCAGTGGTGCTCAACGCATTCAATTGCGTTGTGGCCAACACGGCAATCTGGGTCGAAGCCAAGCCATTCAGCTGGGTCGTTGTTAACGTCGCCAAGTTGGTGGTGTTGATGCCTTTGATCTGCGTGGTGGCAAAGCTGTTCAGTTGCGTCGTCGTCAACGTGCTGAACTGCGTGGTTGTCAGAGCGCCAATCGCAGCGGTCGCCAAACCATCAATTTGCGTGGTGGTCAAATTGCCGATGCTAACGGTGCCAAACGCCGCGACTTGCGTCGTGGTCAGAGCGCCAATTTGCGTCGAGGTTACGCCAGACAATTGGTTCGTCGAAATGCCTGCGATGTTGGTGGTGCTTAAGCCTTTGATTTGGGTCGAGGCCAAGCTGCCGATCTGCGTCGAGCTCAACGTGCCGAATTGCAAGGTCGTCAACGCGCCAATCTGCGTCGAAGCCAACGCCTTCAACTGGGTCGTCGTTAAGCTGCCAATTTGCGTCGTCGTGATGATCGCAAAGTTGGTCGAGCTCAAGCCCTTCAATTGGGTGGTGGTGATGCCGCCAAATTGAGTGGTGAACAGAGCTGCGAACACAGTGGTCGTCAGCGCATTCAACTGCGTCGATGCGAACTGGCCGATCTGCGTCGACGTAAAGCCGCTGAGCTGTGAAGTGGTCAACACCGACAAGCTCGTTGTCGAAATGCCCTTCACTTGCTTCGACGACAAGCTGCCGAGCTGCGTGGTGCTTAATGCGTTGAATTGGGTGGTCGTCAGCGCCGTAATTTGAGCGGCCGTCAAACCTGCCAATTGTGTGGTGGTCATGCCCGTGACGTTGGTCGTCACAAAGGTCTGGATTTGAGTGGTCGAGAGCGCGCTGATTTGGGTCGAGGTCAAACCAGACAGTTGGTTGGTCGTCAGGCCCGCCAAGTTTGTGGTGTTCAGACCCTTCACTTGTGTGGTCGCAAGGCTGCCCAATTGCGTGCTGGAAACGCTGCCGAACTGAGTGGTCGTCAGAGCGCCGACTTGTTGTGACGTCAGCGCCTTCAACTGAGTGGTCGACAGACCCGCGATTTGCGTGGTGATCAGCGCCGCGAAGTTCGTGGTGCTTAACGCTTTCAATTGCGTGGTCGTAACGCCACCAAATTGCGTGGTGCTGATGTGCGCGACCAACGTCGTGGTCAACGCATTCAATTGCGTCGAAGCCAAGCCGCCGATCAGCGTCGAATTGAAGCCCGTCAATTGCGTCGTGGTCAAAACGGCCAGGTTTGTGGTCGTCAGACCCTTTAACTGTTGGGTCGACAAGCTGCCCAATTGAGACGTCGTCAAGGCGCCAAAAATGGTGGTCGACAGCGCCGTCAATTGCGACGTCGTGACGCCATCGATTTGCGTGGTGGTCAGTGTACCAATGTTCAGCGTACCCAGCGCATTGAACTGGCTGGTCGTCAAAACACCAATTTGCGTCGAGCTAAAGCCCGTAACCTGCGTTGTCGACAACGCCGACATCGCGGTTGTGGCCAGCGATTTCAATTGTGTTGTGGTCAACGCATTCAGCTGTGTGGTCGTCAAACCACCAATCTGCTGCGTCGTAATGGCTGACAGCGCTGTGCTGCTAAAGCCCTTAACTTGCGTTGTGCTGAGCGTTCCGAGCTGTAGGGTCGTAAGCGCCTGGAACTGTGTTGAGGTTAGGTACCCCAACTCCGTGGCTTCGAACGTAGCCATTTGTGCGGTCGAGAATGCCGCAATTTGAGAAAGCGTGAGCGCCTGAATAAAAGTCGACGACAAAGCCATGACGCGTCACTCCTTCGAGAGGTCGTTAGTTGTAGTAGCGGTGAATGGAGACCGAACGAGTGACAACGATGAGTCGTTGCGATGCCTAAAGGCAAAAAGGGCTACGGTCGTCATGCTCATTTATCTCCATTCTAGAGATGTTTCAAAGCAGGTATCAGGCAGGTACTTCGTACCCACATCACAATACCGCCTTTTTTAGTCCATCTCGGTCTTGACAGCAAGTTAAACTATTAGGCGATTCTATTAAGAAAGAGTTTCGTCACAGCCTCGCCTTATACTTTTTTCCTGCTGCTACATATCGTAGTTCAGCAGGCCGTGAGCCGCTTTATATAGCTTACTTAACAATATAAACCGGCCCTCTCTCATCACTCATAACACGTTGATTTTGCAATCGTGTTCACCATTACGGCTCACGAATACTTTCACGTAATCCACGCGTAATCGGGTTCAGGAAAAATGACATGACGCTCCGGGTGCCGACTTTGATTTCGGCCGCGAGCGTCATGCCAGGTATCAACTTTGCACCTTCCGGTAGATCTTCCAGCCTGGTGTCGACCATTTTAACGATGCCACGATGCATAGCCCCGCTCCGAGTCGCAGAGGCATTACCCGCCATATTTTGGCCATTTGGGCCCGTCGTGGAAAATGACTCTTCACTGACAGAAAGCAGCTGGCCACGCAGTAAGCCATGGCGCTGCCACGGAAATGCATCGACCTTCACGACCACATCATCACCCGGCTTTACGTAGCCAATGTCGGCTGAGCTGATCATGATTTCTGCAATCACATTCGCGTTCGCTGCGCTAATCGTAATAAGTGGTTCAGCACCGTTCATAACTGAGCCGACTGAACGCTTTGCCACATCAAGAACCACACCGTCTTCAGGCGCCGAAATCACAACCAAGTTGTTGACCAAGGTCGCTTTCGTCATGTTTTCGCCGACAATGGAAGCCTCTGTTCGGCTATTCACAAGGTTCTCAAGAATCTGCTGGCGCCACGTATCAACGAACGACTGACGCTCGGCCTCTTTGGATTGGAGATCATGCTTTGCTTCAGCAAGGCGGTTGCCCGCATCGAGATAGCTTTGCTCAACACGCATGCGCATGGATTGCGCTTCTAGATAGTTCAGCTTTGAACCCGACTGCTTCTCAAGCATGGTCGCGCGCATCGTCTCAACTTCTTTAGCGATACTGAGTTGCTTCGCTTGACCAGCACGCTCGTCTTCGATCGTTGTGATATTCGCGCGGCGACGCTGAATCTCTTCATCAAACACACGAAGCTGCGAGGCGTATTGCGCTTGACGTTGCGCAAATAGCGTCTCTTGCAATTTTTCTTCCACCGTTGGTGTGGCGCTAACTGCAAAGGGCTGATTGTTTAATTCAGCATCTAAACGGCGAATTTGCGCTAACAAGGCAACCTGTTTGACAGAAAACGATGCCAAATCGGCCTGCGCAAATGTTGGGTCAAGCGTCGCAAGGACTTGGCCTTTCGTCACAACATCACCTGGCCGCACATTCACTTCGCGAATGATCGCGCGATCCAACGGCTGCAGCATAATGGGCGGCGTTTCAGTCGCAAGACGGCCACTACCGACAACAACAACCTCAACTTTCACCAACGAGGCCACAAGAATTGTCAGCACAAACAAGGCAAAGACGACATAGAGCATCGACCGCATAAAACGCGGCGGGGCTTCTTCGCAAATCTCATCGATGGGATCTTGAAAAGCGATGGCTTCGGTCAGCACCGCAGGCCGCGCAGGGCCCATATTTTGCGAAATACCCGCAACCCATTGGCCGCTTGCCACAGCACGACGGCGCAGCTCTCGCGCGCCGTCAGTGAGCTTCTTAATCGGAGGGGCAAGCAGTTTAATCACTGAAGATGCCTTGTCTGCTGTTGCCACAGATGGCGATAAATGTCGCAACGCTCGACCAGCGTCTCGTGGGGTGCGAAATCAACGATCGCTCCCTTATCCATCACCATGATCGCATCTGATTTTACAAGCGATGAAAGGCGGTGCGAAACAATGATCATTGTCCGTCCACGCGCAATCTCGTCCAGGTTTTGCTGAACAATTGCTTCGCTTTCTGGATCTAAAGCGCTTGTAGCTTCGTCCAGCAGCATCAAGCGCGGCCGCAGCAGCAACGCTCGTGCAATCGCAATACGCTGCTTCTGACCACCGGAATAGTTCGACGCACTTTCTTCGACAAACGTTTCATAGGACATGGGCAAGCGATCAATGAATTCGTTGGCCCCCGCCAAGCGTGCGGCTTCCATCACTTCATCAAGGGTCGCATCCGGTTTACCTGCGGCGATATTCTCGCGGATTGTGCCACGGAACAGAATATTGTCTTGCAGCACGACACCGATACTGCGGCGAAGATGCGGCAAATCAATGTTGCGAATATCGACGCCGTTCAAGCGAATCAAACCTTCCTGAGCCGTTATGATCCCTTGCATCAGGCGGGTGGCGGTCGTTTTGCCCGAGCCCGAACGACCCACAACACCGATCATCTGACCTTCTTCAATCTTGAAGGACACACGATCAAGTGCGGGAGCACTTGCGCCAGGATACCGGAAGGTGACTTGCTGGAATTCAAGCTGGCCTGTCACTTGCGGACGGACACCACGCTGGTTGATATCTCGCTCAGGCGGATGATCCATAACCGTGCCCAGCATTTTTACAGCCAGGGCTGTTTGCTGATACTCGTTGATCAAGCTGACGATTTGGACAAGCGGACCCGTCACACGGCCAGACAGCATATTGAAGGCGATGAGCGCCCCCATGCTTAAGCTGCCGTCGAACACCATTGTCGCGCCAACGCCCAAGATTGCCATTTGCATAGCGCCTTGCAGGGTGCTGGTCAGCACCATCGCGGCGGCACCAAAGTAGCCGACGGTGGCGCGGCGACGGATAGAACCCGCAACCTTCTCATCCCAGGACTTCATCCGGAGCGATTCAAGGGCGAGAGATTTGACAGCACGCATGCCGTGGATGGTTTCAACCAGATCCGCTTGGCGCGCGCCTTCGGCGGCATACAGCGCCGATAAATAGCGGCGGAAGGTCGGCACCATAATGCCAATGACCGACGCAATGGCCACAGCAAAGCCGAACACAACCAACGTCAAAACGCCGCTATAAAGGGCCAAACCCACCAGCAAGAACGGTAAGGCTGTCGTATCCAGCAATGTCTGGAATAAGCGCCCCGTCAGAAAAGCCCGAATTGATTCACCCTGCTGCATGTGGCGCAACAACACGCCAGTCGGATGACTTTCAAAAAACTGAAGCGGCAATCGCAATAGATGATCGAATGTCTTTGCAGCTAAACGTGCGTCAATTTTGTTACTGGCAAAAATCAACAAATGCTGACGCATGTAGTTAAAGATCGCGTCAAACGTCATGGCGATAACAAAGGCCAAGATAACAGCATACAAAGTTTGATAGCTTTGATGCGGAATGACTTTGTCGATAATAATTTGGAAAAACAGTGGTGTCGCAACTGCAATCAGGTGCGACATCATGGCTGCAATGGCGATATCGCGGAAATATTTCCCGTTGCGAACAATCTCGGGCATGAACCAGCGGAAGCCAAACTTCTGGGCTTCATTGCTCACGAACATCTTACGTTTCGTCAGAATAAGCCGGCCGGACCAGATCTGTTCAAACTCATGGCGTTGCAGCAGCGTAATGCCATTTTGTTCGGTCACGGGGTTTAACACCGCGGCCAGGACCTTACCTTCAGCACCGGGCATTACACTTGCAACAATCGCCCAGCCACCATCTTTAAGCTGCGCCATGATTGGAAAGGCGCTGCCCATAGCAGCCAGCTGATCCCATGAACACTCGTCCAAGACACGCCCAGACAAGCCGACCTCACGCATCAAACGCATCAACGAGCTGACAATGTCAGCTTCGGAGGCGCTGGATAGCTTTTCTGGCGCAACCTGAATCCCATGATGCATCGCGACGAGGAAAAAGCATCGCAATGCCGTGAGATAAGGCGGCATTTGAACATGCGGTATTTGGTTCATGTTCGCATATATGGTTTACAAAGCTTAACAACATGCAAATCTCACCAAGTCTGAATTTTCAGGCTTAGCGAAATGAGCATACGCCGCAAAAAAGAAACGTTTTGTAAACGAATTGACTGCGGCAAACAGGATCATGCCGCAATGCCACGCAACTGCGCCTATTGTATCGATAGCGCGCGGAGCAACCCAAACAAAATTGGGCGGCGCAGATATTAAAACGAGTTTATTTCGCTGCGAATTGGGCGGCTTGCTGTGCCAAATCGTTGATCGCCGGGGCCCAATCGTCGATTTTTTGCTGACGAATCAATGTGGCACTCGGATACCAGCGGACCTTGTCTGTGTTGTGGCCCCAATACCAGAACTTACCGACTCCGGCCGCGATCAAGATCCAGACCGGAACGCCAAGAGCGCCTGCGAAGTGGGCCGTTGAATTCGAAACCGTAGTGATGAAATCACAAGCAGCTGTTAAAGCCGCAAAACCATCCAGGTCATCTTTCAAATCCAACCCATCAATGGTCGCAATTTTAACGCCTAACTTGCGTTCGACTTGTTTCAGTTCGGACGCAGTGTCGCCGTATTGCATGTTCACAAAACGCACACCGGGGGTTCGCAAAACGCTCTCCCACTGCATCAATGTGGTGCTTTTGCTTTTGCCGAAAGCCGCGTTTTTACTCAACCATGATAAGCCAACCAGCTTTTCGCCCGGGGCGAGATTCATCTGGGCGCGATATGCCGCAACCCGCTCAGGATCAGCTTTCAAATAGCTTTTACGATCAGTCGGAAATTTCGAGACATCATCGCGGACGTACCGTCCAATACTTCCGCCAGCCACGTGGCCGCCGAGATCATATCCAGGCGGCGCTTTGAATGGCGGCGGCTCTCGAGGCACAACAGCGACGTGCGGGAAGGAGCGTTGCAGCAGTGTATGCAGCCGTGGGTCGACCTCCCACACCACGCTATGACCCAACGCAGTTAGGTCATCCATCATGCTCGCTTGCAGGATTTCATCGCCAATCCCTTGCTCGGCCCACACCAGAAGTTTTTTAGGCCCTAAGTTCTCGCCACGCCATTCGGGGAATGCATAATCTCGCGGTACAATTTTGTCAGCGACCCAGCGCCAATCATATTCTTTCCAGCCTTCGGCGAATTCGCCGCGCAGGAGTTGCACAATACCTAAGTTCTTGTGCGTCATCGCCACATCGGGCTGCAATGCAATCGCACGGCGAAACTGGGCGACCCCATCTTCAAGACGGCCGAGCCCCCAATACGCCGTGCCCAGATTTGTCATGGCCTCAACATAGTTGGGCTTCATCTCAATGGCGCGCTCTAACGCCTTAGAGCCCTCGGCAAATCGACTGAGTTTCACAAGACAGTCGCCATAATTATTCAAAGGCTCGGGGTCATCCGGCACAATCGACATTGCGCGTGCGAATGCGGCAAGGCCTTCTTCAAGGCGATTCAGCGCACTAAGTGAGACGCCCAGATTATTCAGCGCCAATGATAGGTTAGGATCGATAGCGAGCGCTTTTTTATAAAGCGGAACTGATTCCGCAATACGGCCCAGCGAATACACGACAACACCGAGGTTGCTGTAAAGCAACGCCACCTTTGAATGCAGCGTCATCGCACGGCGATACATCGCCTCGGCCTCAATCAACTGGCCGCTTTGCTGCAATTGCAGCGCAGTATTGAAAATCTCGACAAATCCTGGCGGATATTCTGTCGCGGCAGCGGCATTCGCGCGGCGTTGCTTGCGATTCATCGGATAAGCCTTAAACCTTGAGACGTCGAATTAAGCCGCTACTTTAGCAGCATAGAGTTGATAAACCGGAGCACCGCGCACCAAAATCATCTTGCGCTGAAATAAATTCAAAAATGCATCAACAGCAGGCTTCGGCATATTCAGTGGGTCCTGCTTTCCGATGGGTTCCATACTCCAGATATAATCATCAAAGATCATCAGCCCGCCGACCCGAAGCAATTGGAAGGCCATAACACAATCCGTGAGAACATCGGGCGCTTGGTGCGAGCCATCAATGTAAATCACATCGAATTCTTGAAGTTTTCGCGCAGCAATAAGATCCGCCAATGCAATTTGCGAATATTTCTTATGTTTTGTGACGCTCGCGCGGTTACCTATTTTTGATTGGGCGACGGTAATATTTTTATCAAACCGACGCTCAACGGCCGACATCTCAGAATGATCGTGCTCGACCCCGCCTTCCCACGTGTCGATGCAATGAAGTTCGATTGGGCCCTGCCCCCCGAACTTCTCGATGAAATAGCAAGCAGACCGCCCTTCGTACGCACCAATCTCAAGGAATTTACGTGGCTCGTACATGGGGACCAGTTTATCCCATATGGGGATGTTCTGGACGAACCATTCATTCGTAAATTCATACTCTGACGCGGTTTGATCAACGCTCATTTGTGCTTCCCGTTGCCAGCCTTACGCTGGTCAATGCCCGCCTCATTGCTGAGGACTTTTAATTTATCACTTCGTTATCATGTTTTACTCTTAGGAAATCTTTAAGAACCGGCCTCAAATACGTGTATCTTTGACGTGAAGCAGAGCAGGGAGCGGGCATGAATATCGGTATTGTTGCGCATGATGGCCGCAAGCAAGCGATGGTCGAGTGGGTCGCCCGTCAGCAAGATCGATTTGTCGGAGCCAAAATTTACGCAACCGGTCAAACCGGGGCTTTGGTTTTGAAGACCTGCCCCCAGCTCGATATCACCCGGTTGAAAAGCGGTCCTTTGGGCGGCGACCAGCAATTGGGGGCCATGATCGCGGAAGGCCAGCTCAACATGTTGATCTTTTTTGTCGATCCGCTTTCGCCTCATCCGCACGATGTGGACGTGAAAGCACTTCTTCGATTAGCAACCCTTTATGACGTTCCGTTTGCCTGCAACGCTGCGACAGCCGACCTACTTTTAAGGCCGTAAAATCAGGCTTTAGCGCCAGACCACAACCCGGCCTTGATACAAAACGGTACGTGCTTGCGCAGGCCCAATCTCGTAGTATGACTGTGCAATCTGTGGGGATTGGGCAGTCAAATTATGCGTACTTTACGGTCTTATTTCGTCATGGCCACCGTGGCCTTGGCGTCTTCTGCGGTATGGGCTCAAGAAGCAGCCCCCCTGCCCTTTAAATCTGCGGCTATTCATTTGGGCGTGTCGTCCTGCGCTGGCTCAAGCTGCCATGGCGCGCTCGAACCCTGGCCCAATTCGACCGTCCAACAGAATGAATTTGTGATCTGGCAGGACAAGGACCCCCACGCGAAGGCCTATAAAACGCTGATGTCAGAGCAGTCCAAACGGATTGCCAAAAACCTCGGCCTTCCCAACGCGTATGAAGCTGATGTGTGCCTGGATTGCCATGCCGACAACATTCCGGTCGAACGCCGCGCTAAGGGCTTCCAGATTTCCGATGGGGTGGGCTGTGAGTCCTGCCATGGCGGCGCGGTTGATTGGTTGGGTGTACACGTCTCGGGTCAAGCCGATCATAAAAAGAACGTGGCCGCAGGCCTGTTTCCGACCGAAGACCCCTTGACCCGCGCGAAGTTGTGCCTGTCGTGCCATGTGGGTGACAAAGACCGCGTGATCACGCACCGCATTATGGGGGCCGGGCATCCGCGCTTGGGCTTCGAGCTTGATACCTACACCATGACCCAGCCCGCCCACTTCAAGATGGATGCCGACTACACCCAGCGCAAAGGCCTGCCCGATCACATCAAGACCTGGGCTTTGGGCCAAGTGATTGCGGCGGACTCATTGCTGGAAGGCATGTTGGACCCGAAGCGCAATCAAGACGGCATCTTCCCCGAGCTGATCTTTTTTGATTGCCATTCGTGCCATCACCCGATGTCGAACGTGCGCTGGGAAGCGCGTGACAGCCATGGCATTGGCCCCGGCATTCCGCGCTTAAATGATGCGAACCTGATCATGCTCGCGACGTTGCTGGATAAGGTCGATGCCAACTTAGCCCAGCAATTACGGGCCCGGACGAAGGCGCTGCACCAATCCTCGCTAAAAGGGCACGAAGCAACGTTAGCCGCTGCACGTAGCTTGCGTGAGCTGACAACGCCACTCATCAGCCGTTTGAGCAGCATGAAGTTCCAATCGAACGACCTGCGCGCCCTGATGGCAACGTTGATTGATCGCGGGCTTAAGGGTGAGTACGTCGACTATGCCGCTGCTGAACAAGCAACGATGGCATTGTCGTCGATCCTGGATGCGATGAAGATGGCGAAGCTTGTGTCTGACCCGCAGTACAAGGAACTGTCAGGTGTGCTGGATCAAGCGTACACCGCTGTTGAGAAGGATGAGGCTTATAATCCGCGTCAGTTCATGACGGCGATTCAAGCCTTCGGTGCGGCAATGACGAGAACCT
The DNA here is from genome assembly GCA_965229355.1 of Rhodospirillaceae bacterium. GTDB lineage: Bacteria > Pseudomonadota > Alphaproteobacteria > Rhodospirillales > Rhodospirillaceae. Next base: position 1,022,162 of record OZ245869.1, read on the forward strand.
AGTTTTCTGCATAGCTAAAATCGCGACCACAATCGCCCCCCTGCTTTTGCAGGACGTTTGCAGGACCTGTGCCGGGGGATTGTGGGGAGGAAAATTCGCGCGTTCACACCACGACGATCAGCGTTGCGCACAACGCAACGCTGCGATTTTAGCGACTGCTAACTTTCTTGAGCGCGGGCTTGAAGTCTTCTTTGCGGATTTGATCCGTCACCGCCCACACCTTGCCGAACTTGGTATAGAACGCGCGCTGTTCGTCTTGCGTAAACGGACGCGAGCCTAAGCGGCCAAACACCGCAATCTGGCCGCCGGTTTCATCAACACCACGGTCGCGGTCCAAACCCTTAGATAAGGCGAGTGCCGGCCATTTAGTCGGCCACCATGCAATGACTTCGGGTTTTGGATCGGGCGTGAAGCCATAGAAGCCCGGCTGGCTTTCAGGCGATGTCAGTTGCAGCACCTTCAAACCATTCTTGCCGTCAGCGACATAGGCAAACAGTGAAGCATTCGTTGTGCCGACAATCACATCGCGCGCGTCGGTAATTTTGCCGCCCGCGGTAAACATCTGATACAGTTTCGGCTTCTCAGGCTTTTCGACATCAATGATCGCCAAGCCGTCTTTGCCATTGGCCACGTAAGCAAACGTGCGCGCGACATAGACACGGTGCGCATCAGCCAACGGCACCACAGCGCCGTCAATCACGCGCGGCTTGTCGGCATCGGTCACATCAACTGTGTGCAGGCCTGCATCATCCAGCACGAACAGATAGCGGAACTGCACGGCTGTGGCGCGGGCGCCTTTGAACGGTAACTCTGCCAACACCTGCGGCTTTAAAGGATCAGCCATGTTCAACACCACAACACTACGGTCCGTGGTGATGTAGAAATTATTGCCTGCAATGGTGATATGGCGTGCGCCTGTCAGCACACCGCCTTCATTCCACGTCAGCGCGCGGTCCAGGAAGTTGTTGCGCGGCTCGCCATCGGCCAACGTGTTCACATTCACCGCAATCAAGCCTTCTTCGGCATCGGTGATGAATGCGTAAGAGTAAATCGAATGGAACGGTTGTTCCTGATTGTCTTCCCGCATCAACTTTTCGTTTGCACCTTCCATGCGCGTCGGCGCAATGGATTGGTTGGTCGGCAGCGCCATGCAGGTGGCGTTCTTGGTTTTAATATGCGTATCCTGACCAGCACCCGAGAACGGCGCGGTAATAATGCGTTGTGAGACGCCCTTATTAGCAATCGAGGCCACGTCATACACACGGAAGCCGTCTTTGCCCTCGGCGACATACATATACTCACCACGCAACTGCAAGCACTGCGCCACGCCACCGCTGTGACCGTGGCTTTCTTTCAGTTTGCGGTTCCGATCTTGATGTTGCTTGTACCAATCCGGATACGCGTAACGTTGCAAGTAGCTGCCGATCACCGCTTGCGGCTCATCCCACTCGGTCACTGTCACAGCTTCGATGCCACCAGCACCACCCACCCAGGCGTTGTGGCCGACAAAATTGACGAAGTTAGTGCCCTGCAACAATAGCTGCGCCATGATGGCGTTGTTATTGTTGTCTTCCGAGATATGGCAGTCGGAACACGTTTTGGTTTCTTCTTTGCGCTCTGTGTGCGGGTAGTGTGGCGCGAAGGCTTGGCTTGAATATCCCGACGCCGCAATCGGCGGCTGCTGAATATAAATCTTCTCGCGGTTAATATTCGTCGACGACAGAATCAAAGCCGACGTCGAACGCACCGGTGCAATGGTATTGCCCTTGGTGGTCTGGTGAATGCCCAACTGGAACATATCATCGCGCGCCACTTGCGGATTGTAAGTCGCGTAGTTACGCGTCTCGCCACCTTCAAAATGATGACGCTCGGTTTTCCAGTTCGCTTGGATGGGTAAGTGGCAGCCTGCGCACGATGTCGTCCATGACAGGTGGCAGGTATAGCACTCCATCTCTTCGGGTTTGTGCGCACGGTCTTCGGGCGCAACGCCCAAACCCCAATTCTGCGCGTCATCTGCTTTTGAGATTTTGCTCATCAACTTCGCGCGGGCGGCTTTCTCGTTGTAGCCCACCTTGGCCGGGTTCACGCTGTCTTTCACCAAGCTCATATCCCACTCGAGCCCGATGTTCACCGCCGAGCGCTGAATGAGTTTGCAATCACGGTCTTCTGTCGCAGGCCGGTCGCACTCAGAGCCTTTCCATTCAAAGCGCTTCTTGCCGCCTTGAATGCGCAAGGTTGTCAGATCCAACCCACCCGGCGGGGCGGCGGGGCCGGATGTGCGCATAGTCGGATAAGTCGTGGCTGTGCCGTGGCAATCTTGGCAGCGAATTTCAATCGCGTTGGCCACTTCGCCGTACAAGTAGCCCGAGCCGTGCGCGTCTTGTTCAAAGTGGCAATCTACGCAGTGCATGCCCTTTTCCACGTGGATCGACTTCATGATTACGCTTTTGGTCCACTTGTCGGGATCATCGAAGGCCACTTTGGCCCCTTCGGCATCCAACAAATTGCCTTTGCGATCGCGCTTCATAATGGCGCGGAAGTTCCAGCCGTGGCCGTGGTAGTCGGCAAACTGCGTATCTTTCAGTGTCGGGTTCAGCTTGCTGACGTCTTTCAAGAAATCCACATCGCGCCACTTGCCGCGAATAGCTGCCTCTTCAGGGTTACGATCTAACACCGCGCGCATTTCAGCCGTGGTTGGATAGTGCTGCTTTTCGGGCCACATGGCCGGCGCATCAGATTCGTAATCCCACATCGTGTAGCCCAGCATCGAGTTCAAGAAGATGTTAGGCTGGTGCATGTGGCACACCATGCACTGGCTGGTGGGAATAGAGCGCGTGAATTTGTGTTCGAGCGGATGGCCCGGCTCGTCTTTCGGGATTGTCGGATCACGCGAAATACTTTGGCCCATGTTGCCGTGGGCCGCATAAGGGCCGCTGTGCAACGGGTCGCGATCATTCGCATAGACAACGTGACATGACGTGCAGCCTGAGGAGCGCCAATCGCCCGGCTGATCGTTGGTGCCCATCATCCAGGTAAACGGATCGTTCAACCGGGTTTTGTGAATGTTGATCGACGGCACCGCAATGCGCAAACCTGTGCCAGGCCCGCGATTGGATTGACGAATATCCGGGCGGCCCGGTTCTTCCAAACGCTGAATATTGCCCACTTGGGTGGCGATATTCGGCAACCCAATTTCCGGGAACTGCGTGACGATGTTACGGCCACCGCGCTCAAACACACGGAACACGTCGCCCGGTGGCGTGGTTTCCCACGCTGGCAGCGGCACAAATTCAGGGAGCACGCCGCGCTCGGTTGTCATCCAGCCTTCGTAGCCGGGACTTTTGATCGAAGCTGGCTCACCTTCGCGCGTATAAGCAGAACCGAGAATGTAATTTTTAAACGGCAGAATACCGTTGTTGTAAGTGCCCCCACCCCACAGCATGGCACCCGTGGCCATCAAGCTACGTTCAGCCGCTTGGATAATTTCCATATGGCAGGCACCACAGGCTTCGCGCGCCACACGGTAATCACCCGGGTTCACAAAGCGTATGAACTCAGGGCTTTCGCGGTTCAGAAGCGTGTAGGTGCGCTCGGGGTTGCGGCTACGCGGATAATCCCAACTATCCGGAAACAACGGCTGCACGTGCGCGGCATCTAACGTGGCACGGTATTTCGCGTCTTCTTTCTTCACGCCTTGTGGCAATGCAACCTTGGCGTCACCGCCGTGGCAATCGGTGCAGCCGATAATCACGCCCGGCACATCGTGCATGGTGCGCTGATCTGTCTCGGTATGGCAGGTGACACAGCCCGCCCCCTTTGCGTCAGCTTCTTCCTGGCTTTGCAGTTGCGGCGTTGGCGGATAAACGGGGTAGCTGATATGGCGCGCGTGTTCGCCGCCCGACGCCATCACTGCTGATGCGCCGATCATCGCAATTAACCCAACCCAGCAAAGCCCCCAGAACGCTCGCATTATATATGCGCCAACCCTAATTTTAGTACGTCAGAATCAAATTGAATAAGACGGTGTGAAACTGCTTGCCGCTGCTGCCATCGACTGCAAACAAATCCTTGAAGCCGCCGCCCCCAAATAACGTCGCTCCCGATGCGCGGAACACAACGTTTTGAATAAATGTGGGCCGGTAAATTGCGGCAATCGACGCATCCCACCCGATGTTCTTTGAGGTCAGCGGTTGATTTCGCAACACTTCAATCACGCCGCGCTTATCTAATGAAATGTGGTTCAAGTTGGCGGACAGACGCAGTTCCGGCCACACATCAAAGTCAGCGCCCGCGCCCAATAAAATTGTGCCCGGATTGATGAAGTTTGATTGGCCGTGTTCTTTTGAAGTGCGCAAATTATTCAGCACGCCGTTGCGCACCGACATTGCGACCCCGCCACCACCAATCAGCGGCACCGGCTGCCGGATCCAGAAGCTGGTTTCAGCGCCTGCGAATTGCGGGTTTTCAAAAATGGCGTCAAAGCCGTTGGCTTTGTTATCGAACGGATCGCTATCGCCGCTGGCATAGAGCGCCTGGCCGCGCACGCGAATCCAATCGAAGTCAATCGACGGCTCGATGGCGGCAAACAGCCCTCGAATTTTTGCCTTCTCATCCTGCGTGATCGACGCGAACGGATTGGCGGCGATATCGCCAAAGGCTGCATAGATAGAGTGCGTGAGGTTTAAGCGGCCAAAGTGGCCATCGCCGTTAAAGCCCACATAGTACACATCGTAATCCGACGGACGTTCGAAGCCGATGGATGCTGGGCGTTGCAAGAACCCGTTGTGATCATAGAACGGCTTATCGTTGCCTTCGCGGTTTCTGTTGTACGCCACCACAGCCTGCGAGGTGTAACCCACCACAGGGAAATCTTGGCGATACAGGTTTGCGAAAAACACATCATCATCGCGGACCTTCGAGCTGAAGGTATTCAGACCTGAGTTGGTGTCTTTCTCCAACCGGCGGAACCACGCGATGTTGTATTGCCAGTGGTTGTTATCGCGCGTGCCGAACAGGCGCACGCCGGGTTGTTGATCTTGGAACAAGAACCCACGGAAATCCATTGTGATCGGCTGAATGCCGACACGGATGGAATCAAAATCGAAACGTTCAGAGACGTTGCGCAAGTGATAATCCAAGAACAGTTCTTGAATGCCCACGTGCCCATCGCCGCGTTTCGTGCCGTTGCGCGGATCGATATTTAAAATACGATCTTCTTCAACTGAGACATGATTGTAGTTAAAGACCGGCGTGATGCGGAATTCGATATCTGGCGGCTTGAACGCTGTGTCGCCTTTGATGATCGACAACGACGTAATCAGGTTCTGGTTAAAGATTGTCTGATCTTCACGCCCAAACAAATCAACAGAATTAGGCCGCTCGCTGGATTGAAACCCAACCGGCGTCGGTAAACCGCGCAACTCATACACCGTGTCAGAGATGGCTGCGACGTTGACGAACCAATCGCCAAAGACCGGGCGATCCGCTTTCAGTATGTTTTGATTGTAAGGGTCGTACCATTTGGCATTGACGCCAATGGATTCAACCAAGCGCCAGCGATCGGGCACAGGTGCCATTTCGCGCGGCATGGCGCGCGATGGCGGCGGCACGGCTGTTGGGTCGACGGCTGGCAAATCACGCGGCGGTTCTTCCGGGCGGCCCGGACGACGGCGCGCTGCATCTTGATCTTCAGCGGATTGTTCTTGTGCAGGTGCTTCTTGCGCGAAAAGTGGCAATGACCACAACGTTGTGGTCGCCAGCAGAAGCGCGGTTATTTTCCGTCGCATACGCGCTGCTCCCGTGAGTTTAAGAATGGCGTGAAGGGACAGTTGACGTAGCGCAAACCTGCACCACCCACTTCCAGTTTGTCGGCACGGCGATCTTGCGGCGCGTTGCCGATGCCGGTGTTCAAGCGCTGACCCGCGTTGTGTAAGCCTAAGAACGAAATCATGTCGTCTTGGTCGATGCCGTCGCCCGAGACACCGATGGCACCAATCAGTTGTTGGCCGCGATAAATTGGCATGCCGCCTGAGAAAATTTGCAAACCGTTCGCTAAACGTGTGGGACCTGGGCCAATGCCCGAGGCTTGCGGCAAAGCCGTGCAGCCTTGCGGCGGCGGCGCCGAGCCATCAAGCCGCGCGACGATGTCGGCGATCACCAGATCTAATTGAAGGCCTGTGTTGAAAGGGCTCCAGACTGAATATGGTTTTGCAAGCGGGCCGTTCGCTTCACCGTTGATGCCATCGGGATAGAAAGGCCGCGACAGATTGCCAATGGTGCGTTCGGCATAAGCAACACCGTTTGAAAGCGTGCCTGCGCCGACGGACTGCTCCATAGCGGCAACGTAGCCTGCGAGTGGTGCGATAGAGAGTGTGCCCGGAATTAAATCCTGGCGGCCAATAGCGCGCAGTTCTGCGGCTGTTGTTGTGCGCGACATGAACAACACACTGCGGGCTTTTTGCAACGACACATCTGTGCCGAAGATAGGTGCATCGGGTGTCCGCGCCAGCGCCAACACATTGGACTCAGCATCTACAACTGACACTGTGACTTGCGCATGACTTCCGAGGGGACGGCGAATTTGCGCGCGTGCGGCAAACGCGACACTCAGCGCATCGCTGATAATGGTGCGCACTTCAACAGCCGTCATGCCACTGTTGGCCGGCAGCGGTGAAATACTGGCGCGCGGGGCGTAACGGTTGGCCCCTGTGCCATCGTCCAGCACCCAGGCATCAAGGCCGGTATATTCAACGCGGCCTTCAGAACGCACACCAGATGCGACTGAGCCATACACCGTACCGGCACGACGGCCCGCAGGCGTGTAGCCCGCCACCGCCACATAGTTTGTGGGCGATAGCGCAGCAGGCGTGCTGGTGCTAACGTTCGTCAAATCCACATCGGTGTAGCGGAAGACTTTGCCTTCAACAGTGATGCGGTGCCCTTTGATATCAGCCGGTGCGTCATAACCACGCAGGGCTGCTGTCGCCACCAACTCATCAGGATTGCGGTCGTAGTCAGAAATATTGAGATCGAGCCCGTAAACACCATCGACCACAACACCGACACCGCCGACGACTTTGCCGTCTTTATAGAGCGGGAAGCCACCCGGATCGGCGGACAGACCTAATGGAGAACGCCGTGGGCCTGTGCCCAAGGGCGCACCAAAGCGCATGAGGTCCGAGCACGGCAACTGACTGAACTGCACGCCCGAGAGCGGGCCACCCGGCGCGCCGCGTTCACCGGGTAAGAAATTTTCCTGCACGATCAAGCTGGCGGTGCGGGTTGAGAACGCATTGCCAGATGACGATAGATACGCGCCGGTAATGGCTTTCGCGATGCTGCCAAACACTGCAGGCAGTTGAATTTGCTCCAAGCCATTGCCGGCCGGAATGCTGCGACCTGATGACACCGTCATCGTGGGCGCAGTTGAAGGATTGAGCACATACACACCCAGAACGTTCCCGGTGCGATCTGTAACCGCGATGGCACCATTGGTGATGCCGCGCGATGATGCTTCAGAGACAGCCTGTCCGACGATACGATCAACGTCTTCTACGGTAAGTTGCTGTGCGCTTGCATGGCCTGAGACAGACAATGCCGCACATGCCACTGAAATTTTCAGAAATGATTTCAACTTCATTGGCCATCAACCGTGAAATAACCGAACTTCAAACCTTCAGCGGATTTGTAGCCAATGGTGAATGTTGCGGGGCCCAGCACATCTTCGGTCGGCCATGTGCCAATGGGAAAGCGCAACACGCCATCGGGGCCATAAATGTTGACGAACTCTAGCGCTGACTCATCCCCGTTCCACGCACGCCATGTGCCATCAGCGGATTGCATCAGCGGCTGGTTGTTCTGGAAGCGCGCGACAATAAAGCCTTGCGCGGTGTAGCCCTCGTCAGCCGAGGCCATCAGTTCAACGCGTGTCGGTAAGTTGCTGCGATTAATGCGCCCCAAATCAACGCCCGCAACACTCAACGATTCAGCGGAAGCCGCGCTGGCGAACGCACAGACGAAGACAGCAGCGGCTAAATATTTTTTCATGGCTTTGCCACCACTGCCTGATCAAAAACACTCAAAGCCATTTTCATCAGACCCGATGAACCGTGATGTGCGGGATTTGCCGCAGCTTTTTTGGGCTCTTTTTCTTTTGGTTCTTTTCCGTCTAAGGCCCGCATCGGATCGAGATCTTTGCGATGGAACACATGGCACGAAATGCAGGTCGACGGTACTTTGTCTGTCGCGGCCTCACCGCCATGGCACGAGCGGCAGTTGGCGATGGATGGCATCAGCACGTCTGCTGACTCGACGGAGTTCTTTGCATCGTGACAACTGCCGCATTCCATATCGCGGTGACTGCCGTGCGCAAATTTAGATTTTGGATACCACGTATTTGAAGCCGAGACAGGCTCAACACCCCAGCCCGCACCCGTTGAACCGCCCGAAGCCGTGGTTTGATAGGTCACATGGCAACCTTCGCACAAACCCTTCCCATTGCGGCCACTGATAACGGCGGCGGCTTTTTCAGCCGACCAGTCCAACACGACTTTTTTCTGCTCGACCGTCAACTGTTCGCCAACGCGGCGGCGGATCAGCGACGGCGCTGCTGGTTCCTGATAACCACCGCGCATACCGACACTGTCGTACACATCGCGGATTTGTTTGAACATTTCCTCAGGCTGGCCGTGAACCAATTCACGCTCGGGGATGAAGGTATCAAATTTGAGCTTGTGGCACTGATGACAATTCTTCTCGAACGAAATTGGCACCATATAACCGCCACCGGCATCGGTTTGGTGGCAGTCAGCACAGCCCAGATTAATATTTCCGCGCTCAGGATGGCGCACGCCGCCCGGACGAATGTGACGGTTATGCGGGAACTTTAAGCTCGCATCTTCACGCGGCGCAGGCGTGTCTGTCATCGCACGGCTGCGATCCACAACATGCAACGCAGCATCGGCAATGATGGTGGGCCGGAAGTCCGGATGATCTGTGCCGAAGTCCGAGACCGAGCGTAAGGATGACTTTGGTGCGTCTTTGGCAAAGTCCTTATGGCAACTGGCGCAGAAGGCTTGGTCAGACAACGCAATGGCTTGGTGGCCTTGGTGTTCCTTATGGCAGCTCTGGCACGATTTATCTTGGAACGAGGCGAACTGGAACTGGGTTGAGTCGGCGTGATGCTCAACGCCCGCATGACAGGTGGAGCAGGTTTTATCTTCCACCGGCACGAACGGTGTGACGTGGCAGGTTTCGCATGAGTCCCCAAAGAAGCGGTGCGCGGCAGACACACTGCCCGTCGACCAAATGTTGGTGGGCGCAGCTGGCACAGCACGGTCGCGCGTGTTCAGCACCATCAGAAGCGCAGGCGATTGGTGAAACCAGCTCGCAACCCAAGGAGCCGCGAATAACGTCAGCGCCACGACGAGCGCGAACGCCCACGACAATGTGCGGGCCGAAACCTTACCTGTCGAGATCGCCGACTGTGCCATGACGCGGCTTAAGTCATCGCCCAAAGGCTGAACCAGTTCGATCGCAAGAATAACGCCGCCGCTGCCGTTGTTTTCTTCAATCGTCAGTTCGTAAGGCCCGAGCGAAACAACGTCGCCAACTGCCACGCGCGTCATTTGCGTAAGGTTGCCGTTCAAACGCACATCGGCGTTGGGTTGTGGCGCAATATAAATGTCGCCGCTGCGTAGCGTCAGCTCGGCATGATGCAGCAACACGCGTGGGTCTTGCAGATGGATGGCGCAGTCATTGCCGCGCCCGGCCATCAGGATTTCGGTCTCGACGTGCTGTTCTTTAACAGCAATCCCGCCGCGCGATTTCCGAGTGAGATATCTGATCGTCGACTGCATGCGTCACCAATAATAAAAGACGGTGACGACGTGGATGACCAAAGCCACCAGCGCAGCGATCGAGAACGGAATATGGAACGTCAGCCAAAAGCGCAAAAGGCAACGCAATTGCACGTCACGGCGGGCACGGTGCAGCAATTCTTCTTTGCGGACAAGGCGCGTCAATAACTGGCGGCGGCGCGTATCTTCGCCCGAACTTGCACTGCGCTCCACAAACGCGCGCGCGGCCCCCGTCGCACAATCTGGGTCATAGCCGCGTAGTTGATCGAACAATGTCTGGCCGATGATTTGTTCCTGCGTTGAGCGCAGAACAATCGCATTGGTTTCGTTATCCAGCCCCATCGCCAGTTGACGCACTTCGCGGTCAAGGTCCGCAATTTGGGTCAGCATGATCTCAGTCGTCATGCCGCGACGATTTTCAGTCAGCAGCAGCGGGAACCGCACATAGAAATAAACACCGAAAATACCGCTGACGATGACGATCAGCATCAACACATACAGCGCCGTATGCACGTTCCAACCCACTTGGAAGCCCGCATGCAGCGTGGAAATAATGGCGAGCGCCAAGCCCATATAGACGTGCGCGGACAGCCAATCTTCCAGGCGTAGTTTGCCGATCCCATACATGCGCTTGCGCACGCCAAACCACGCCAGCCAAATCATCAGAACGCCGGACAGCGCGCCCAGCGTATAGCCCAACCACGTGCCGCCATTGGGTTCACCCAACGGCTTGTGAATCACATAAGCCAACACCGACAACAAAACCGAGACAAACGCGATTTTGAGATAAAGGTGATTGCGGTAAACGAGAATGGATTGATGCATGGCGTTGCCCTTATTGCGTCAACAAGGCAACAGACATAAATTCTTCTGGGCTAACGCGCATGGCCGCACCCGTCGGGCAAGCGCGCACACACGACGCGCCACCAGGAATGCCCTTACACATATCGCACTTCACAGCGCGCTTTTGTTTATCAGGATGCGGCTGGTCAGCGTATTTTTGCTCTTCGTAGTCCATGGCCTCGCCGGGGCCAGGGCCTTTGCCGAACAACAACCATGAGAAGATGTTGAACTTTTCTTCCGGCGGTGCTGCCAACTGGATGACTTTGTACGGGCAGTTACGCTCGCAGTTACCGCACCCGATGCAGCTATCGTCGATATACACTTCGCCGCCTGGTGTGCGGTGAATGGCATTCGGCGGGCAATCCGACATACAATGCGGGTGCTCGCAGTGGCGGCAGGATGTCGGCACGTGAATCGTCGCGAACGAGGGGCCCGCTTCGCGGTCCAGGCGCGAGATGCCGCCGTGGGTTTCAGCACAGGCCTTTTCGCAGTTATCGCAGTGAACACACAGCGATTCATCAATCAGCAGCACGTCGGTGCCTTCGCCGACGCCTTGCTCGATCAAGAACTGAATGATGTTGCCCGCTTCCGGGCGGCGCTGCATCTGCTCGTTCTGCATGATGCGCTGACGGAACTTTGCCTCAACTTTCGCCTTCAAATCTGGCTGCGTATTCAAAAGGGTTTTGAACGCATCGCCCTGAATGCGGATCGTTTCTGTTGCGTGCGCAGCCTTCACGGTTGCCGAGCGTGGCGCCTCAGATAGTAGCGCCATTTCGCCGATGTAATTGCCCGACGGCACGTAACTGAGCACGATATCGCGGCCACCGACACGCATGGAGACGGTGCACGATCCCGACCGGATCAAATGCATATCGTCGCCCTTGTCGCCTTGTTGGAAAATCACATCGCCGGGCTTAAAGCGCTTCAACTCGGCCGTTTCAACAAGCGGCTTTAAGGCCTCGGTCGGCACGCCTGGCGCGAGATGGGTCTGCACCTGACGCATGATGGCTGTTTGATCGAGTGTCCGGCGCACGCTCTCGGCTGTGCCAACCAGCTTCAGCATTGTGCGGCGCGGCGTTTCCACCAGTACGCAATCAGAAGCCGCAAGAACCGTGGCCGTACGTCGGCGGCCCGAGATCAAGCCCATTTCGCCGAAGAACGCACCTGCGCCTAATTTTACAACTTGGGTTTCATCATTCGGGTTCAGCTGAATCGCGACCGAACCGCGCAAAACCGTAAAGAAGCTGTTGGTGTAGTCGTTACGTTTAAAAACGATACTGCCTTGGGTCAGCACGCGCACGTCTGAATCCAACATCACTTCGCGCATCACCAACGGATTGAGCGCTGAAAAAATGGGGATCGTCGCGCGCACCTCGTTGATGACAGCATCAACGTCAGTGGTTTGCAGGCTCGCGATTTTCTTGCGCAGCAGCGGTTCGTCCGCCGGGGCAATCTTATTGCCCATGATGTATTCGACGACTTCGTAGCCTTGGTTCATCGCCTGCTTGATCAGCGGGTAACCGCCCAAAGCACCAATAATATAAAGCCCAGGAATATTTGACTCGTAGGTCGGCGACACCTCGGGCAATGCCGAACGATCATTGCTGGGGAACACCACGCCGCATGATTCAACGAACTTGCGCGGGGCCGACGCCCCAATACGCGCGATGATGCGGTCACACGGAACACGCGCTTCACCATCAGCCGTGTTAAGGATCAGAACCTTGCCTTCAATGCGCGCGGGATCGGAACTGTAATAGCACTGCACATCACCCTTCTCGATCGCATTGAGAATCAGTGTGAGGTTGCCCTGCTTCACGCGCGCAAATTCACCTTCACGATTGAGAATGATGACCGTGTTTTGTTTGGCCAGTGCGATTGCGTTTTCAACGCCTGCATCGCCAGCGCCGATCACAACAATCGTTTCCGCTTCGTATTCTTCAGGATCGTCCAGTTGGTATTGCACCATGGGCGAGTCAGCACCGGGGCAGCCCAATTTATTGAGGTTGCCTTGCAACCCAATTGCCAGCACCACATTCTCAGCCTGCAATGTGTCGCCGTTGCCCAGGCGAATGTCGAACACATCGCCGTTTTTTTTCACTTCAACGACTTCAGCATTGAAGCGCACGTTCGTGTTCAGCTCGGCGACTTGCTTTTCCCAGTTACCAAGAATGCCTTCGCGCTTACCAGCTGCGAATGTGACATCTGCCCGTAAGGGCAACACGTCAGGGGTCGACATGACGAACTTGCCGCGTTGGTACTTGTAAATCGTATCTGATAGGTGGTCAGTGCGTTCCAACAAGACATGGCTAATGCCTAGCTTGGCCGCATGTGCAGCCGCGCTTAATCCGCCGGGGCCTGACCCGACAATGGCAATGCGAAAGCGATTTTGCGACAAAGGCCCCACCCAAAACCCCCACCCGATAGCCAGGACGGGGGCGTCACAACGTACAACCCGTTACAGCGTTCAATTAGTACATCAAATGGGTGATTTCTATAAGAAAAGTCTTATCAAGACGCCCTGAGTCACACGCAAAAAAGCCAGCAAATGCGGGCCCTGTGTTTGTGTCGGTTTGTATCAAGCAGAGTTTACTTGTCGAACGGACTGTTGGTGGGTGTGAAACGCCATTCGCGAAACCGGCGGCCATCGCGGAATTCGTAAATTTCCAGCGACGTTTTCTCGACATTGCCTTCGGTTTTTGAGTCGTACTTATCGACTTCAACCTGGACCAAAATGTTGCCCACCATCGCTAGGCGGTAGACTTTGGATTGATAGCCAGCAGGCGTATCTGTGAAGAATTGCGATAAAAGCTTCACGGTATTCTCGCGGCCCTGCACGGCCAACTTTGGGCCATCGGGCATGACGCGGTACCAGCTAAAGTCTTCCGTAATTGAGTCACCCAGGCGTTGGGGATCTTTTGCAAGAAAATCCGCCTCGCCTTTTTCGATCATCGCCAGAACATCTGGCTTGAGCTGACTAAATCGGCTGGTGTCTTGCACCACTTGGGTCTTCACCGTATCGGCCGCGATGGCCTCAGCGCTTAAAGTATAAGCTCCGTAAATCGCAGGGAAGGCCAAAAGCCCAACCATCACGGCTAAGCGCCGTTCCATCGCGGTCGTGAACATGACGTCCCCTTATATGTTGCTACATATCGAATGGAAATTTGAACTCACGATCAATAGCGGCCAACGTTTTGCCAATCGCTTTATCGTCATCCATGGCTTTGACAATTAAGCCCGCCAGATCAGCGCGCGTGATGATCCCAGATGTTTTGCGGTCTTCAGACAAAATGCCACGGCCCGTGGCTTGTGCGGTCTTCAAACCGCCCGGACGGATGATGGTGTAGTCCAAGCCCAGCGACTTCAAATGATCTTCGGCTTGGGTTTTCAGGGGCAGCATTTCTTTCAAGAACATCTTGGCTGGCAGAGGTGCGGCATCAAAGCTGTCACCGGAGCCAATCGTCGTCACCAAAACAACGCGACGTTGTTCAGCTTCTTTGGCCGCATCGAAAATGTTCTTGTTGCCCAGGAAGTCTGGTTTCGGGTTGCAGCTGAAACACGCAATTGTCGTCAGCACCGCGCGATACTTCTTGCCCGCCATGGCTGCGCGCACAGATTCCAAATCCAACGCATCGCCCGGCACTAACGTGACGCCCAATTGTTGCAGCGCTTTGGTATCGGAGTTCGGACGCACCACGGCGGTCACTTTATCACCGCGCGCGACTAGAATTTCCACAACATCCAAGCCTGTATTGCGCGAGGCCCCGAAGATTAAGTAACCATCGTCGGGTGCAGCAGTGGGGTCTTTTGGAACTGCGGGTGAGAATTCATACGCTGCGACATTTTGATTGTTGCTGGTGACATACACCCACGACAACGCGCCCAGGAACAGCACAACAACCGCAATAATCAGAATGACAACGCCGGTGATAATTTTCTGAAACATCGAAGGACCCCAAAAATCAAATGAGCTTTAGCCAGAACGCTTAACCAGGGAATTGCGCCACGCCTGACAACGACCTTTTTTCGCCGATATTCGCGCGCGCGACAATAGTGCCATCCTTCACGCTAACTTTGGCAACATCCCCGTCCATGAAATTACCGACGAGAATATACTGACCATCAATAGATGGCGTGGCTGCGGCCCAGCCGAATGACCCCATTTTGTATTCCCGTAAGACCTTTCCGGTGTTTTGATCAATCGTCACCATGTTCGAGCCCGTAATAGCCAACAATGACTTATCGGGCATCTGGGTCATCCACAGCAGCATCTTCACCTGCGGGTCATCGTTAAAGACGGCCAAATCTGGTAGCTGCTTATCGTTCTTCAAATCGTATTGCAGGATACGATTGCCAGTTTCAGAAATATAAATTGCGCGCGTGTCATCATCAGCCAACACCAGACTGGTCACCGCATGATACCCTTCGATGCCACCGTGCACAGCAGTGTGATACTCTTTCATCGGCTTGCGATCTTTGGTGTAACGGAAAATGTATCCGTCGCCGATGACATCACGCCCCTTCAGCAAAGGCAGTTTTGTCGAGACATAACGGGATTCGGTTTTCTTTCCCGCCAGGTGCTCCCCGAAATACAATGTGCCATCTTTGCCGAACGACACATTGCTGAACGCTCTGTCAGCAAATTGAAAGAGTGGTTTCTCTTTGGCCGCTGGATCAACTTCGATGACGGCGTGGCTGAGCGGCGCAAAACTATACAGCGTTTTATCGGGGCCGAACACAAGGCCACTGAGTTTGTGGTTTGACTGTTTAATCCACAGCACACCCTTCAGATTTAAATTTGCATCATATTGCAGCAAGCGGCCCGTGCCGGCGTGATCATCGTCAGGATTATCCATCACGGTCGCCGCAACAATGATGTCTCCTTTGGCAAACGGCGTTGCGGTGGATTTACGCTCCTCAGCACCCTGCGCATTGAGTGGCGCTAAAAGTGCTGCACTTGCAGCAGCGCCCAACAGGGTACGGCGGTTAAAAGAAGTCATACGCATCTCCTAGACATGAGATTGGATCGACTTTGGAATTAACTTTTGGCAGCGAGACAGCGGATAGAGGGCGGCGTTGCTGCCTTGTCGAAAGACCAGATGTAATTTTGGGGGGTACGTTCTGTGGGCTCGATAAAGCCGCTGAAATTTGCGTCGCAATAAAATTCGAGCATATCCTGCGACAAATTGGTTTTTGGAGCCCAACCTGATTTCTCGGCATCCAGCGTTTTCAAATCGGCCGGACCAGAATTTGCAGGCGCTTTGAGCACTGCGAATGTTGATTTCTCTTCGCCTTCAACCGTCAAGCCAATCAACACGCCGGTGTTGAGCTTGCCGGTGACAGCGCCGGTGGCATAACTGCGCCGCACAACACCGTTGTTACGACCAACCAGGCCGCCCACTGTATCTTCACCCGAGACCACACCGGTTGCGTAGCTGTTGCGCACAAGACTGAGTGAGTTGAAACCCACAAGTCCGCCGATGTTGTTGGTTTGGCCTGTGACCGTTGATGTCGAATAGCTGTTGTTTACAGAGCCATCGGTGTTCATGCCCACAAGCCCACCCAGATCACTGGTGCCGGTCACAGAGCCGGTTGCGAAACTATCAAACACCATGCCGAAGGTGCTTAAACCCACCAGACCACCCAGCGCACGATCACCGGTAATATTGACGTTTGCGTTCGAGTGATAAACCCCACCCGTCATATCGCCGACAAGACCGCCCGCGGCTTGCTGCGCGGTCAGATCCCCCTCGGCAGAGCTCATCGCCACCAAGCCTGAGTTCCCACCTACCAAGCCTGCGATGGCAAGGCTGCCTTTGACTTTCGCTTTGGCATGCGCGTTGTAAACAATGCCCATGTTTGCACCAACGACGGGCGCGGTGCCTGCGCGGCCTTCAATGGTGGCATCCGCAACCGTGATGTTCATCACGATACCGGCCTCACCCAACACACCGAATAGCCCGACACCGCCGCGTTGCGGCAACGAGATTTTTAAATTCCGAATGACGTGATTGCGGCCATCAAACGCACCCATGTAGCCGAACTTGCCGCGCGCCATCATGCAGTTGTCGTCCGGGCCACAAGTGCCAATGGGCGCAAAGTTTTCAATCGCCGCAGCGTCGATGTCTTGCGCCAGCTCGTAGCTGCGCTTCAGGCGATCATCCGCACTGAGTGTTGTCTTTTTACCATCGCCCGTGCCGAGCGTGACGATGGCTTGCATCTGCTGAATGGTGCAAATCTCGAAGCGCCCATCGCCATTCGTGTCTTGCACAAATTCGGCAGCGTTATTGGGGCTTGCGTCATACGCATCGGCCAACCCATCACCGTCGCTATCTTTCATGGTGTCAGTCGCGTTTACTTTGGGGCACGCCGAAGCTTTGAGCGACTTGGCTTGTGCACTTGCTTGTTGCGCCATGGCCAACATGCTGACGAACGTGGCCTTGCGCTCTACTTTGTCGACGCGCAATGCACCCGCACCAGACGGCTGTTGCTGAGGCGCTGCGGCGGGTTGGCCACCCGGATTATTCGGTGTTGGTTTTGCCGCAGCTTCGACAAAGCTTTTTTGGCTCGCGAAGTAGGCTGCAACGTCTTCCAGCTCTTGCGTGGTCATTTTCAAAACCGCACCGCGCATGAGCGATTCTTTTCGCACGCCGTCGCGGTAATCTTTCAACGCCAATAAAAGATAGCGCTGATGCTGGCCGCCGATCTTTGGATTGACCTGCGATGGACTGTTGCCGTCTTTGCCGTGACAGGCAAAGCACTCAATGGCAATGGCACGTCCGCGTTCGATGTCACCGGCGGCAAGTGCTGGTGAAGTTGAAGCGATACCAATAAAGGCAGACACACTCGTCAGCAAAACTGCTTTACGCATCCGAAACTCCCCCGAATTCCCGGCGCGACCCCCATACTCAAAGTACGGCTGACTCAAAGCATGGCTTGAATTCTAATCCTCAGCAGTAGCCGGATGGTAACCCGACCGAAGCGTGGCGACACTTATTAATAAACGGGACTGTTAAGAAACCCGCTATTCCGGCGCAAAGCCTGCCGCATCCATATCCAGCGTGGTCGTATCCAGTGATTTCAAGAACGCCGCTTGCGTGATGGTTTTGGGCAACTCGGCCTGGAAGAAGAACCGGCAGGCGCTCAGTTTGCCATTATAAAAGCTGCGCTCGGTTTCAGTTTCGGCTTTTGCCGCAGCGGCCACCAAGGCTTGGCGCAACCACATCCAGGCCAGCACCACGTGCCCGAACATATCCAGATACATCGTCGCGTAAGCCAGTGATGCGCGCGGCTTGTCTTTGCGTGCGTTTAAAAGGGCGATGGTAACTTCACCCACGCGACTCAACGCTTGCTCTAACAAGGCCGCAAACGGTGCGAGCGTTTCAACAGCTTGCGCCTGTTTGATGGTGCTCTTCATTTCCGCACTCAGCACTTTCATCGCCGCACCGTCTAGCATTGCGACTTTGCGGCCCAGCAAATCGAGGCCTTGAATCCCGTGCGTGCCTTCATGAATCGCATTCAAGCGATTGTCGCGATACAGGCGTTCGACCGGAAAATCACGCGTGTAGCCATAGCCGCCCAGCACCTGAATGGCATGCTTGTTGGCTTCGAGACAAAACTCGGACGGCCAAGCTTTGGCAACGGGGGTCAGAATTTCCAGCAACAAGCCAATGGCTTCGCGTTTTTGTGCATCAGGTTCGGTACGCTGTTCATCCACCAGCGTTGCGCAGTACAGCGCGAGCGATAACGCGCCTTCGACATAGACTTTCTGCGTCAGCAGTAATCGACGAATATCCGCATGCTCAATTATCAGAACCTGCGGTGCGTCTGGCGCTTTGTTGTCAGCATGACGGCCTTGCTTGCGTTCGCGCGCATACTGCAAGCTCGCGAGATAACCCGCATAGCCCAGCATGGTGGCCCCCAAGCCAACGCCAATGCGCGCCTCGTTCATCATATGGAACATATACGCCAAGCCATGATGGGCCTGACCAACAAGATAGCCATGACATGGGGCGCTCTCACCAAAGTTCAGCAACGTGTTGACGGTGCCGCGGTAGCCCATTTTGTGATTGAGTCCGGCGAGTGCCACGCCATTGCGCACACCCAGTGACCCATCATCATTCACGCGATGCTTCGGCACGATGAACAGCGAGATGCCCTTCACGCCCGGCCCACCGCCCGGAATTTTAGCCAATACCATGTGCACGATGTTTTCAGACAACTCGTGATCACCGCACGAGATCCACATCTTCGTGCCGGTGATGAGGTAATGGCCTTCATCTGTCGGTGTGGCTTTGGTGGTAATATCGGCCAGCGATGAGCCGGCTTGAGGTTCCGACAAACACATGGTGCCGAACCACTTACCCGCCACCATATGCCGCATGTATTTTTGCTTTTGCTCGGACGAGCCCACAGCGCCAATCAGATTTGCCGCCCCCATGGTCAGCAGCGGATAGGCAGCTGTGCCGACATTCGCGCCGTACAGCATGGCGTTGGCGGCTTGCGTGACCACCATGGGCAATTGTAGGCCGCCGACATCTTCATCGAACGCAGCGCCCATCAGGCCTGCATCAACATACGCCTCTAAGGCGACTTTGACGTCTGGGATGATGTCGACTGCTTGACCGTTGAAATGCGGCTCATGCGCATCAGCTTTCGCGGCATGGGGCGCGAACATCTCGACCGCAAGAGATTCTGTCGTATTCAGAATGGCATCGAATGTGCCGCGATCATGCGCTGCATAGCGCGGTCGTGCGCAGAGGCGTTCAACGCCCAGAAATTCGTACAGAAGGAAGTCGATATCCCGGCGATTGAAATACTGCGGCGTCATGGATCACGGCGTTGTTATGACAACAGAAGCGTCCGTAAAATCTAACCGAAATTCGCAGCGCCGCATCCCTTAAATTACGAGCTACGCTTCTCTAACGCGACGAGCAGGCGGAAGCCCATTAACGGCCCAACAACAGGTGCCAGAACGTTTTCCAGTTTCAATACTGGCTTTACCAGGGCGTGCGGGATCAGGCTCCAGGGCTTGAACCCACCCGACAGCGGATAGGCAAACAAGCTCAGCCACTGCTTGGAGGCAATCTTAAAACCTGGAAACGCTTGCGCGAGACGCGCGGCATCGCGACCAAATAGAAGTGTTGGAATCGCCTGATTGGCATCGAACGCGTCGCGGTTGGGGTCCGTCGCGCCATCAACCAGCGGGTCGTCGCCCATGCGAACCGGCTCAGGGTGCATAAAATGATAGAAGGGCCAGCTGAGGGGCGAAATACCGGGCTCGACCATGATGATGCGGCCACCGGGGGTCAGCACGCGCTCGGCTTCGCTTAAGAATTTGCGCGGAAATTCGATGTGATGGAGCACATCGAACATGACGATATTGGCAAAGCTGTTCGCGGCAAACGGCAACCCTTGCGCATCGGCCACCAGATCAAGCCAGGGCGCTGGCAAAATATCGGTGCTGAGGGTATCGGGCGCGAACTCTTTAAAAATGCCAGAGCCACCGCCAATTTCTAACGTCGGACCCGGCACAAGCTGTGCCGCCATGCGCTGATAAAGATCGATATAGATATCGCGCAGCGCAGGTTTCTTGCGCCACTGGCGCCCGTGTTCGGCAATCCGGCCGTCGACTTCGTCAGACATGGTTAGAACGCCTTCAGCTTACGCCAGGCGAAGATGACCATGCGCAACAACAACCAACCGTGCGTGAAGCGCGAGATTTGCGTTTCGCCGTACTCGCGGCCCGCGTACCGGATCGGCACTTCGACAATGCGTAAATTCAATTTGGCCGCGCCAAAAATCAGATCGAAGTCACCGAACGGATCGAAGTCGCCAAAGTAGTGACGATTGGCAGCAATACGGTTGTAATCCCGCTTCCACAACACTTTCGTTCCGCACAGTGTGTCGGTGAAACGTTGGTTGAGAAGGTACGAGAAGATTTTCGCAAATGCGCGATTGGCAATGTTGTTCAAGGTGCGCATGGCCGTATCTTCCATCGGATACACCATGCGCGTGCCGTTTACGAACTCGCCACGGCGCGTGACCAGCGCGTTATAGAACTTCGGCATATCTTCGGGCGGCACAGTTAAGTCCGCATCGAGGATCATCAAAATATCACCGCGCGCTTCAGCAAAGCCTTTACGCACGGCATCGCCCTTGCCCTTGCCAGGCTGGCGGAACACTTTGATATCGCGGTCAGGATACGCGGCCTTCACACGTTCGCATTCTTCGTACGTGCCGTCTTTGCTATGACCCTCGACAAACAGGATTTCAATGTCTGGGGCAAACTTCGGCAGGCGTTTGACAGCGTTTTCGATGTTTCCACGCTCATTCCGGCACGGCACAAGCACCGTGGCGGAAGCTGGGTTGTCAGCGGGACTTAAGCGCGGCAACGGGCGCGCCACGACATAATTGCGTAAGCATAATTTACGAATGCCCGGCAACGTCGCGATAAAACGATTGATAAACGTACCGATCCCAAACGCACGGCGCGGCAGTAACTGGCGCCACTCGCGGCGCACAACTTCGTAATCGGACAGCGCCAACAACGCCTGCATATCGCTGGTGGAGAGCCAATTCTGCTGAATCTGCGGCATCTTGAGGCCCAGTGTTTCAGCCAACCGCAACACGGGTTCCCAAATGTGGGAGTAATAGGCCAAAACCAAACGCGTTTCAGATGTCATCAGCGGATGAAGCGCTTCAAACAAGGCCTCGACATCTTCCACCAAGCCAATAGTGTCGGAGATCACAATGTAATCGAACGGCCCATTCAGCTTTTTAAGCACATCCGGGTCTTCGGCATTCCCAACATGATATTCAAATTGTGGCGCATTCTTTCGCGCGGCTTCAATCATCGCCGCACTAAAATCAACGCCCACGCCGCGCGAGGGGCGCAACGCTTGCAACAACTGGCCGTCGCCACAGCCGAGTTCAAGCACGGTTGATCCGGCCGGAATCAAAAAGCGCATATAAGCGTGATCGGCCTCATAAAAATACTGATTGCGCGACAACCACTGGCCGCGCTCAGACGCCAAACGATCAAACAACGTACGCACAGCTTGCTGGCGTTTTGTCAGAGCAACTTCATTCATCGCAACGTCAACCATGTAAATCCGCCGGGCAATGCCGACACCACAACAGAGAGACCTAATAACACAGAGATCAGAAATGCATCGGCCTGTGCAATACCAAAGAGTGCAAAGCCAGCCACCATCACACCTTCGCGAATACCCCACCCATTTAAAGAGATGGGGACAGCCGCAGCAATCAGGGCGGTCGGCACCACCAAAATGCTAGGCATCAACATATTGTCGATGCCTAACGCCGAGCCAACAGCCATTACGACAAAAATAGTCATCACGTGAATGATGATCGACACCCCCAACGCCAAAAGACCTTCAGCAGAAGCAAGGCTTTTGCGGGTTTGGCCAATCAAGTTCAAGATTGTGCTGACGATTGCGCGGTTCGTTAAAGCGCGGGGCAATGGCAGCTTATCAACGAACAGCCCGGCAATCAGCACCAACACCAGTGCTGCTGATAACCCTGCCGTCCATGTCAGCGCGCCAAGCGATTGATCGAACATCAATGGCATCGCGAGCAAGATGAGAACCACCGCTGCGAGCAACGCGATAATGCGATCGAGGATAAGGCTAGAGACCAGCGGCTGCCAGACAATGCCATTGCGGTAGGCCAAATAACCGCGCACGATGTCGCCGCCAATAGACGCCGGAAGCACCTG
Source organism: Rhodospirillaceae bacterium (assembly GCA_965229355.1). Taxonomy (GTDB): domain Bacteria; phylum Pseudomonadota; class Alphaproteobacteria; order Rhodospirillales; family Rhodospirillaceae. The sequence goes on from OZ245869.1 coordinate 1,044,602, forward strand.
GCCAAAGAAGAGGCCGGCAAAACTTAATTGCAGGGCGATGCGATACGACATGGCCGCACCCGTGCGGTGCGCCAACAGCATCCACCGGAAGGCCGCCAAGGGCACTTCTAATGTGACGATAACAACGGCCAACGCCAAAAGCCCCAAAGAAGCGGACTGCAACCGCGTCAAAACTGTCGAGAGATCGATTTTTGTGGCCAGGAATGCCAACAGCGCCAAGGTGATGACGCCTTTCAGCAACAACAAATGTCCACGCCCCGCGACGGCAGGTTGTGGCGGCCCAGAGCCGTCAGAAACAGGAACGCCGGACGGCGCAGACATGCGATGAAAAGGCCTTAAACTATAACGACGTTATAACTATCGGGCCTTATAGGAGGCCCCGGCAAGAAGCGCAAATATTAGCCGTCGTCTGCCGAAGCCCCTATTTGAGCAAAACCGCCCTTAAGCGTTAAATTTAAGCATCTTTTGGCCAAGCAATCGGCCAAATGTCAGGGATGGGGTCACCAGCATGCCGCCACAATACGAGCGGCCCATCGTTTGCCCAGCGCCCAGCAACTCGCCCGCTGCGTACAGGTTCGGGATGGGCGTGCCGTCCTGACGAATCACGCGCAATTCTTTATCGACGGCTAAACCAGCGAAGGTGGAGAGCAACCAGCCTTGCAGACGCACTGCATAGAATGGACCTTTCGCAATTGGCGCCGGCATGTGCTTCTTGCCGAACTCATCCTTGCCGGTTTTTTGGCCCTGATTGTAGCTCGCGACTGTCGCCTTTAACCCAGTTGGGTCAACGCCAGCCGCCTTCGCTAAACCTTCGATGGTGTCGGCACGGAAGAAGGCTTCGTAATTCCCCACGGCTTCCATCACTTCTTGCTTGGTCCAGCGCCCTACAAACGGCGGCGCTTTATCTAACATCTCGGCATCAAATACGACCCAGCAGCGTTCATCAGGTTGCGCCAATAACGCCTGCTCATGCGCATCGTGGCTGGCGACGTCTTCTTTCATGAAGCGCTTGCCATTCACATTGACATAGATACCCCACGGCGGATTTTCCGGCGGCCACGGACGCACCGTCACGATCATCGGGCTGGGGATGCCAGTATCGCGCATCACACCACCAAACAGCGGCAGATGATGTTCGCCGCCGCGCACATAACCGCCGACAGAAACACCCAATTTAATGCCAGCGCCCTGGCTGTAAGGGTACGACACATCGCTGTAGTCTTTGGCCCCTTCCAACTCAGCGAACATTGTCGAGTTCGAGGCGTAGCCGCCTGCACTGAGCAACACGTTTCGCGCCATATGCTGTGCGGTCACGCCGTCATCGTCTTTCGTCACAACGCCTGTGACTGCGCCTTTAGCGTCTTTTAAAAGCTCCGTCACTTCGGTGCTGGTTAGCACTTTCACCTTACCGCTGTCCGTCAGTGGCTTCAGTTGCTTTTCCAGGACTTCAATAATCGAAATGCCGCCTTGCGGGCCCCACGCGTAACGCGCAGCGCTGTATGGTTCGTGCGTTGTGCCCGTGACAGGATGATCTTTGCCGACCACAAAACCGTTATCTGTCAGCCAATCAAACGTATCTGCCGCATTGAACACAGCGAGGCGAACGATGTCAGGGTTCGCCGTATTTTTGCTGATGCGCATGATATCGTCGTAATGACTTTGCGCTGTGTCTGTAATGCCTTTGGATTTTTGCAACTTGGTTCCCGCGGCACTCATTTGCCCCGATGACAAAAACAGCGTGCCCCCCACTTGGGCTGCGGCTTCAACAATCAGAACTTTTGCGCCGCGCTGCCCTGCAAAGATCGCCGCTGGCAAACCGGCTGTACCGCCGCCAACAACGATCAAATCCCAGATTGGTACTTTCGGTGTCGCGGCCGCAGCACCTTGCGTGGCCACCCCAACAGCGCCAGCCGCCATGGTGGACAAGAACGCGCGTTTTGAAACGCCCCGCTTTGATGAGCTTTGAATTGTTTTCGACTTTGCCATACCCCACTCCTTCTCTGGCGCGTGTTCCCACGATTAGGGCGACTATAAGCGTAACTTTAAGTCGGCGTCAGCGTTGGATGGAGCCTGTTCGCATGTTGGGTCCGGACTGCGGGGCCTGAATTGCACCCATAAGACGTTGGCTGTATGGTGCCGCCAAAGACGCCCTTTCGTTGAATTTACAGCTCATTATGTCCAGCCCACAAAAATGCCTTGTCCTTGGCGGTAAAGGTTTCATCGGTTCCCACTTGGTTGATGCGCTTGTGGCCCAAGGCCACACCGTGCGTGTACTGGACCGCGCCAATTTGGCCCCCTTAAGTGCCGCCGATACCAATGCGAAGGTTGAATGGTTTGACGGCGACTTCACTAGCGAAACCGACGTGCGCCAGGCTTTAGAAGGCTGCGACACGGTTTTTCATCTGGTGTCGACAACGCTTCCGAAATCTTCAAATGCGGACCCTTTGTTCGACGTGGAAACGAATTTAATGGGTACGGTGCGCCTCCTGACGCACGCCGTATCATCAGGCGTTAAGAAGGTTGTGTTCTCGTCTTCAGGCGGAACCGTGTACGGCATTCCAACGATTGTGCCGATCCCCGAAACACATTCGACTGATCCCATCAGTTCGTATGGCATTACCAAACTGGCGATAGAGAAATACCTCTATCTCTTCCGTGATCTGCATAAGCTTGATTACACGACGCTTCGCATCTCGAACCCATACGGTGAGCGCCAGCGCACGCGCGCCAACCAAGGTGCAATTGCGATTTTCTTAGGCCGTGTGTTGCGCGGTGAGACAATCGACATTTGGGGCGATGGCACGACATTGCGCGATTACGTTTACATCGGCGATGTGACAAACGCTTTGATTAAAGCCGCGCACTACACTGGCGCGGAGCGCACGTTCAACATCGGTTCAGGTGTTGGAGTGTCGATCAATCAGGCGCTGGATGAGATTGAACGCGCGACGGGGTTACCCAGCAAACGCAATTACGCGCCTGCGCGCGGGTTTGATGTACCGCGCAGTGTGCTCTCCATTGGTCAGGCCAAAATTCACCTGGATTGGGAGCCGCAAATATCGTTCACGCAAGGCTTGGCAAAAACGGTCGCGTGGCTGCGGACCAAGCCCGAATCAGAAATTTAAGGTTTGCGTGCGAGACACATCCAATTAATCGTGTCTTCACCATCGGGATATTTTTGATCCAGCCACATCGCTATGCGATTAATCAGGCGGAACCAGAACGGCGAGATAATGCCGCGCTCGCTAATGGTGTTCAGCAAAATCTGACCGATCAGCGCAAACACACCGCCTGTGGGTGAAATATCTTTTACTTCAAAACCGGCGCGCACCATTAAGCTTTCGATGCCAAAGCGCGTGAAGCGATAATAGTCATACGGCACTTCATGGTGCCGCCATTGCATTGGCGCAGTCAGGATGAGACCGCCGCCCGGACGCAACAGCCGGAAGCATTCTTGCATATAGAAAAACGGGTCGGGCACATGTTCGAGTGTTTGTGACGACAACACCGTGTCTACACAAGCATCGGGGAGCGGTACGGGCTTGCCCGGCTCTAACACCACATCAACCGTGCGTCCGATTGTGTTTTGAATATCGGCTGCCAGATATTTCCCCACGCGCGTTTCAAACAACGCGCGGTAGGGTTGGCCACCACTGCCGTAATCCAGCATTGTGCCAGCGGCGAACGGCAGCGCACGCTCAACTAACCATTGATGCAGATAACTTAAGACGATGTAGTGATGATCCTTGTCGTTGAGCGCCATGTTATGGCGGCGGATCATCTCTTGCGTCGCATCGCTCATGCATCACCCGCTTCCTGGATCGTCCACGTCGCTGGATGATAGATTTTGCCCCAGGTCGGGAAATCTGTCCGCACGCCGAAGTGTGCATTGAGTTCTGTCAGAGCGTAGCAAATCGACAGATCTGATGAATAAGCGCCGAAAGCTGCCGCATAATCACCAGGTGATAAAAGATTCCGATCCAAGCTAAGGCGGCCTTTGGCTAAACCGCCAATGCCGAGAGACTTCCAACTTACTTTTGCTTCACGGCTGGTTTGACCGATCACCCAATCCCCATCGGCGCGATACACGCTGATGGCAAATACCGGGTCCGTCAGCGGCTGAAGCGCTTCCATCTCAAATTCAAATTCGATGTTATCTCCAGCGCCAAACTTTGCGCCTTCGCCACGGCGCAGCTTGAACAGCGTAAAGCGCGCCTGTTCGGTATTTTGCTGCGGCACCGGCGGGCGTTGTGGCGTGACAGCCGCTTCTGCCGTTCCGGCGGCGTGATAATTTTGGCTGACATGAACCGGATCGCCCGATTCAACCAGCGCGCCTTTCTCAAGCCAGATGGCGCGGTCGCAGATCAGCTGCAAGGTGCTGAGATCGTGCGAGACAAATAAAATCGTGGTGCCAGCATTGCGCAATTCTTGCACGCGCTTGATGCATTTATTGCGGAATGCGAAGTCGCCGACACTTAACGCCTCATCGACGATCAACACATCAGGGTTGGTGTGAATGGCGACCGAAAACGCCAAGCGCACGAACATGCCGCTGGAATAGGTTTTGACAGGCTCATCAATAAAATCGGCCAACTCTGAGAAGGCCACGATTTCATCAAATCGCGCGGCTGTTTCCTCGCGGCTTAAGCCCATGATCGAGGCGTTCAAGTAAACATTCTCGCGGCCCGAGAAATCTGGGTTAAAGCCAGCACCCAGTTCCAATAGCGCGGCAACTCGGCCCCTGACATCGACCGAACCCGATGTTGGCGTAACGGTGCCGCAGATCATTTGCAGCAGCGTGGATTTACCAGCGCCATTGCGACCAATGATGCCCAGCACTTCGCCGCGCTTTACCTCAAACGAGATGTTCCTCAGTGCCCAAAATTCGCGCGCATAGTTGCCACCACGAAAGATAGATTGCAGCAGCCGGTGATGGGGCTTTGCGTATGTCTGATAGCATTTTGATAAATTGGTGGCTTTGATGGCGACTTCAGAGGACATCTGCAAATCCTTTGCGTGTCTTCTGGAACCAGACAAAACTGAGCCACATCACGATCAGAGAGGCCAACGTGAACCAGCCGAACAACGCCCAGTCCGGCGTGCGGCCCCAAATCAGCACATCACGCACCCAGCCGACGATATGCGTCATCGGGTTGAGCATCAGCCAGAATTGGAAATCTTTCGGCAGCAGTTCGATGGGATAAAAAATCGGTGTGAGAAACAGGAGTGTACTTGTCAGCACGCTGATCACTTGCGTGACATCACGCAAGTACACACCCAGTGACGAGAGCAGCCACGACGCGCCGAGGACCAGCAGTAACAGCGGGATCAAAACAATCGGCAGCAACACTGCCGTCGCGGGCGGCACGCCGAATAATATGAAATACGCAACTAGCCACACAAAGAAACTCACGACCATATGAAAGAGCGCTGCACCCAGCGACACCCAGGGCAGAATTTCGAGCGGGAACACCACCTTCTTCACATAGTTGACGTTGGATAAAATGAGCGTTGGCGCGCGGTTCAAGCATTCCGCGAACATCACGTACACCATGAGGCCTGCGAACAGCACCAATGCGAACTGCGTTTTGGACTCGTCCGTGACACCCCAACGCGCCTGAAACACCACGCTGAACACAAAGGTGTAAACCGCCAGCATGAGCAGCGGATAAAACAGTGACCACGCGAGGCCCATCACCGAGCCTTTGTAGCGGCCCACGATCTCGCGGCTGATGAGCAGCTTTAAAAGCGTGCGGTTGGACCACAGGCTCCTGATCATTGCGCCTGGAGAGAGGGACCCAGCCGAGGTGAGCCCGGGCGCAGTCATTACGGGAAAACCTCAGCCGCTTTAAACGCTGGCGCTTGCTTGTCTTTGCCCGACAACGCTGGCTCGCCGTCCACAGGCCACGGAATGTTGAGGTCTTTGTCGTTCCAAATAATCGCGCGCTCATGTGCGGGCGCGTAATAATCAGTGGTTTTGTACAGCACTTCAGCGGTTGGCGAGGTCACGACAAAACCGTGCGCAAAACCGGCGGGCACCCACAGTTGCTTTTTATTATCGGCAGACAGCGTTTCGGCCACCCACCGCCCAAACGTTGGCGATGATTTGCGGATATCGACTGCCACATCGTAAATCTCGCCTGAGACAACACGCACCAGTTTGCCTTGCGCTTGCTGAATTTGATAATGCAAGCCACGCAGCACGCCCTTCACCGACTTCGAGTGATTATCCTGCACAAACGGCAGGTTCACGCCCGTGAGTTGCGCGAACGTCGCTTGATTGAAGCTTTCCATGAAAAAGCCGCGCTCATCGCCGAAGACTTTCGGCTCAAGCACAATCACGTCAGGAATTTGTAAGCGTATCGCTTGCATTAGAATAAGCGCTCATTCAGCAGACGCAGCAGGTATTGGCCATATTCGTTTTTCGCCAACGCCTTGCCCATCTTTTCCAATTGCGCCGCATCAATCCACTTATTGCGGAACGCGATTTCTTCAGGGCATGCCACTTTCAAACCTTGGCGACGCTCCAGCGTTGCGATGAATTGGCCAGCTTCCAACATCGACTCATGCGTGCCGGTATCAAGCCATGCATACCCACGGCCCATGATCTCGACCGACAACGCTTTGTCATTCAGATAAAGCTTGTTGAGGTCGGTAATTTCCAACTCGCCACGCGGAGATGGTTTCAGCGCCTTCGCACGGTCCACCACCGTGTTGTCGTAGAAATACAAACCGGTCACGGCGTAATTCGATTTCGGAACCTTGGGTTTTTCTTCCAGGCTGATGGCTTTTCCAACGTTGTTGAATTCAACCACACCATAACGTTCAGGATCATGAACGTGATACGCGAACACGGTCGCACCATCGTTACGGATATAAGCCGAGTTCAGCAGTTCGGGGAAATGATGGCCGTAGTAAATGTTGTCGCCCAAAATCAGCGCGGCCAAATCGTTGCCCAAAAATTTCTCGCCGATAATGAAGGCTTGCGCCAAGCCATCGGGCGAGGGCTGTACAGCGTAGGTGAAGTTCATGCCCCACTGCTCGCCCGACCCCAGCAGTTGTTCAAAACGCGGCGTGTCTTGCGGCGTAGAAATAATCAGCACATCGCGAATGCCCCCCAGCATCAATGTGCTGAGCGGATAATAAATCATCGGCTTGTCATAGACAGGCAACAGCTGTTTCGACACAGCCAACGTCGCGGGATGCAAGCGCGTACCTGCGCCACCAGCAAGAATGATACCTTTACGTGTCATGCGAGAAACTGTGCTTTCAAATGAGCAAATCTAAAGTGGAAGCGTGTCGATCACAGCCTTGGCATCGCGTTCCCAAGGCGGCAGGTCGATGTGGAGGGCTGTTTTTAGCTTATCTGTATTCAAACGGGAATTGGCCGGACGCTTGGCAGGCGTGGGATAAGCCGAGGTCGGAATGGCTTTAACCTTTTCCGGGCCCGCTTTCAGTACCGCACCACGCTTTTGCGCCTCGGTCAGAATAAATTGCGCAAAACCGTGCCACGTCGTCTCGCCAGCCGCAGCCAGATGATACAGCCCCTGCATGTTGCTAGCCTGAATGGCTTTGGCCGTCACATCAGCCAACAAGCTCGCTGACGTAGGTGCGCCATGCTGATCGGCAATCACGGTTAATTCGTCACGCTCTTTGGCCAAGCGCAGCATGGTTTTGATGAAATTATTGCCGTGGGCTGCATAAACCCAGGTGGTGCGGAAAATGACGTGACGGCACCCACTGGCTTCAATGGCCTGATCGCCCCGCAGCTTGGTGGCCCCGTACACACTTAATGGGTTGGTCGCGTCCGTTTCCACATATGGAGACGTTTTGGTGCCGTCGTACACATAGTCTGTCGAATAATGCACGAGTAGCGCATTACTGCGCTTGGATTCATCGGCCAGCACTGCAGCCGCATGATGATTCAAATGCTCAGCGATGTCTGTTTCGGTTTCGGCTTTATCAACTGCCGTATAGGCGGCAGCGTTCACGATCACATCCGCACCAACGCTGCGAACAAGGTCGCGAAGCTTATCGGCGTTTGTGAAATCCATCTCGGGGCGATCAAACGCTGCGATCTCGCCTAAGGGTGCGAGGGCGCGTTGTGATTCTGTGCCGACTTGGCCAGCCGCTCCGAGCAAAAGGATTTTCATGGGAGCTATTTGTACTGCTTCTCAACCCAGTTGCGATAATCGCCACTGGTGACGCTTTTGACCCACGCGTCGTTCTGCAAATACCACTTCACAGTTTTGATAAAACCACTGTCGGGTGTTTCCGCCGGACGCCAGCCGACTTCTTTTAAAATCTTGGTGGGGTCAATCGCGTAGCGACGATCATGGCCGGGACGATCTTTCACGAAGGTCATTTGCTCGGCGTACTTCTTACCATCAGCGCGGGGCTTTTCCTGATCCAGAATGCCACACAGCATTTTGACAGTATCGAGGTTGGCGCGCTCGTTATTACCACCGATGTTGTAAACTTCGCCCAGCTTGCCACGCTCCAGCACAGCTGCAATCGCCGAGCAGTGATCGCCCACATACAGCCAATCGCGGATTTGCTGGCCATCGCCGTAAATCGGCAAGGGCTTGCCTGCCAGCGCATTATGAATGATCAGCGGAATGAGTTTTTCCGGAAACTGATAGGGCCCGTAATTGTTCGAGCAGTTCGTGGTCACGACCGGCAAATGATACGTGTGATGGTACGCGCGCACCAAATGGTCTGACGCGGCCTTTGATGCCGAGTACGGCGAGTTCGGTTCGTAGCGTTTGGTTTCCGTGAACGCCGGATCGCCCAGCTCAAGCGAGCCATACACTTCATCGGTCGAGACATGCAGAAAGCGGAACTTGGCCTTCTCGGCATCGTGAAGGCCCGCGTAATAATGGCGCGTAGCATCCAACAAACGGAACGTGCCGACCACGTTGGTCTGAATAAAATCTTCCGGCGCGTGGATTGAACGGTCCACGTGCGATTCAGCCGCGAAGTTAATAATCGCGCGCGGCTTGTGCTGGGCCAGCAGACTTTCAATCAAGTTGCCGTCGCCAATATCGCCGCGCACAAACACATGCGAATTATTGCCCTGCAAGCTCGACAGGCTTTCCAAGTTTCCCGCATAGGTCAGCTTATCGACGTTGATGACAGGCTCGCCGCCCGCTTTCAGCCAATCCAACACAAAGTTGGCGCCAATAAATCCGGCGCCGCCGGTCACAAGAATGGTCATTCGCTTAGAGCCTGTTTAATGCCGCGGCGAGGTAAAGGCCGAGATTATCGATGAAAGACTGCCGGTAGATGCCAGACCTGGCCACGCCAATCAACCGCGGGATCAGGGGTTTTTCGGACCGGGCCTTGGTAAATGCCTCTAAAATTTGGCGATTCTGGGGTGTAAGGCGCGATTCGATGGCACGGAGGGCTTTTAAGTTCAAATCGGCCCATAATTTAAAGCGCCCCTCCAGCAGCAACCCCGCCCGGAATAGCCGGGCTGAGAACCCCAAATTCGAGCCAATTTGGTTACCGCCATGCTGGCGATACTGCAGCGACGGCGCCGGGTCATTGAACACCACCCCGCCGGCGCCGGTGACGGCCATGTACGTCCACCAGTCGTGGACGACGACATCGACATCATACCCTGCCAGCCGCAGTACTTCGCGCGCTGCTTGGTTGAACACCATGGTGTTGCCGCCGCCAATATTTTGAACAAGCGCGTTCTGAAAACTGGGGGGCTTCGAGTAAAGCCGCGAGACGCCCGTTTCGCGGCCTGCTTCATCCACCAATATGGTGCGTGAGAAATAAAGTGCAGGTTTGTTTTTTGGCACCGTATCCAACCACGCAACAGCCCGCGCCAATTTATCAGCGTGCCAAATGTCATCCTGATCGGAGTAGCCGAGGTAATCAGCAACGATGTTTGTATTGCAGGCGAGCGAGAGAAAATTGGGCGATGATCCGCGGCCGGGCCCGCGCAAAATTTTCAGTTTTTCTGGGCCCCAAGCGCTACGGCGCTGCTCCAACATCGCCATAGTATTGTCGGTTGAGCCATCATCCGAGGCCCAGACTGTCCAATGCGTATGGGTTTGTGCAGCAAAAGAGTCGAGTTGCTCGCCCAAAAACCGGGCGCCATTTCTTGTACACAATAAGATAGCAACAGAAGATGTAGAGGCTGATGCCTGCGGAGCGGTCGTCATGGGTCTTTGAACAATGAAGGGTATCTGCGACCCATTATAAAAGTGCTTACGTATAAAGACCACGCTTTAGCACGTGCGTTTTTTGGGGAACCGGAATGAATAAAGTCATTTTAAATTTCACCCTCGCTGCTTTTGTGGGGGCTGCCGTCTTAGGTTTAGCCAGCACATCCGCTTCAGCACAGCCCGCACAAGCGAACACCAACCCAGATGCGCCGTCATTCCGCACGCCACTGGAAGTGGTGAAGGGTGATTACAAACCGTTGCCGCGCGGCATATCGCCGTTTGATTTTAGCGAAGCTGAAGCCGTGAACGCGAAGTACGACGCCTATTCTTTGCTGATTTGGCACAAAGGTGCCGTGGTGTTGGAAAAATATTGGAATAACACCGGCCCTGATACCCGCGCTGAATCAGCCTCGATGCACAAAAGCGTGATGGTGACGTTGCTAGGCACCGCCATCGCCAACAAAAAAATCAAAAGCGTCGATGACCCGGTTGGCAAATACATTGCCGAATGGAAAACCGACCCGCGTGGCAAGACCACAATTCGGCAAACACTGAACATGGCTTCCGGCTTGTCGGCATTGTCTTTTGAGGGCGGCCCGCAAAGCGAGAACGCGCGTTTCCAAGCTGGCATCGGCATGCGCGAGCTAACACTGGGCCGCACGCAAAAAGTACCACCGGGCACAGTGTTTGATTATCGCAATCAGAATAGCCAACTTGCAGGCTACATCATCGAAGCTGCGACCAAGAAACGCTACGCAGATTTCTTGTCGCAAAAAATCTGGGCACCGATTGGTGCAGCTGATGCCTATGTGTGGCTGGATGTTGAAAACGGTAGCCCGCGCACCTCGGGCTCGTTATTCGCGCGGCCTGAAGATTGGCTGCGCTTTGGTGTGATGCTGAAAGACGGCGGCAAGTTCAACGGCAAGCGCATCGTGCCTGCGGCTTGGATTGATGAAATCACCAAACCTTCAGTCAGCAATCCCAGCTACGGCATGCAGATTTGGCGCGCCACACCGTTCGAGAAAGAGCGCTTTTATAATGCGGCTAAAGAAGGCGCGATGGTGCCCTCGGCGGAGCCTTGGGCAGACCCCGATATCTTCTTCTTTGATGGCTTTGGGGGTCAGCGCGTTTACATCAGCCGCAAACATGATCTGGTGATTGCGCGCCTGGGCCGCGCCCGCCCCGATTGGGACGATACCGCCCTGCCGAACGCCGTGATTAAGGCGATTACGGCTGCAAAGCCTTAATATTATTGCGGTTTAAGTAGGTCTACCGAAAGGCACGCGTCCGCCTTATCTATGGTGCTACATTAGCCCCGTAGATGAAGGAGCTCTGCCATGTTCTTCACCCGCTCAAAAGCCGCCATGCCAACTAAGGCCGATGCTTTGCCGGGCCGTGCTGAGAAGATGCCGGTACCAGAAACGCATTATGTGAACGGCAACCGCATGACAGCGCCGTTTCCAGCTGGCTTAGAGATGGCGATGTTTGGTTTGGGCTGCTTCTGGGGTGCAGAACGCATGTTCTGGAAAATCCCGGGCGTTTACTCCACACAAGTCGGCTACGCCGCAGGCCACACGCCCAATGCCACATATAAAGAAGTGTGCACTGGCCAGACCGGCCACAACGAAGTCGTGCGCGTGGTGTTCGACCCGAAGATTGTGTCGTTCGATACGCTGTTGAAAAAGTTCTGGGAAAGCCACAACCCGACGCAAGGCATGCGCCAAGGGAATGATGTGGGCACGCAATATCGTTCAGGGATTTACGTGTACTCCGCCGATCAACGTGCGAAGGCCGAAGCCTCGAAAGCGGCTTATGCGCAAGCGCTGGGCAAGCATGGCGTGGGTGAGATCACGACCGAGATTTTAGAGGCACCTGAATTTTACTACGCCGAGGATTATCACCAGCAGTATCTGGAAAAGAACCCCGGTGGTTATTGCGGGCTTGGCGGCACGGGCGTGAGCTGCCCAGGCTAACAATTTCATCTGCACAAATAAAAAGGGCCGCAAGTTTGCGGCCCTTTTGCATTTCTATCGCAGCCCTCGGGGGGACTGCGCGCACTTGCGCTAACGCTCGTGGCCTTCGGCCCCTTGCGAAGTGCGCGTAGCGATCGTTACCAAGGAATGGTTTCGCCGTTGTAGTTGATCGGCTTTCCATTGTTTTCGAAGGTCATGCCGTCGATCACTTTCATCATACCGGTCACGCTTTCTTCGGTGCTGATGCCTTTGCCCGGGAAGTTCGACGCACGCAGCAGGGCGGTTTCCACCATGCCTGGCGCAATGATGCCAACCATAATGCCGTCAGCTTTCCAATCTGCGGCGAGCGCACGGAAGCCGATGTTCACGGCAGCTTTGCTCATACGATAGGCGTAGAAACCACCACGGCGGGCGGTCAGTTCTGATGAGCCCAAGCCGCTGGTCATGCCGAATGCTTTTTTCATTTTGCCGGCAGCCAGATTTTCTTTGAACGCTTCAGTCAGCTTCAAAGCACCGAAGGCATTAGCGACAAGCACATTTTCAAACTCGTCTTTATCCAACGCACCGATGGTTTGCTTCGGCACATCGCCCAACGTGCCTGCATTGTTGATCAGCACATCAACCGGTTGGCCTTTGTACTTGGCGGCCAGAGCTTGGATTTGATCGACTTCCGTTACATCCAGCTTTTCAATTTTGATTTTCTTGTGCTTCTTGGCCAAGTCTTGCAGTTCTTTGGCTTCATCGGGCTTGCGGGCAGTTGCGATGACGTCCCAACCCTTTTCCGCGTACTGCTTCACGAACTCGAGGCCGATACCACGGTTAGTGCCGGTGACGAGAACGGTGGATGCGTTGGCAGCACTGGTCAACAGACCCAATGCGGCAACGGCGCTAACAAGAATACGCTTCATGAAGGGGCTCCCTCTTTCTAATTAAAGCGGCTGAAAATTGATGGCGCACACTAGCGCCCAACGCTCCCAGGCCAACAGCGGAAAGTTTGCAGCACCACGCCTTGGTCGTAATTGCCACGCGAACAAAGGGTTATGCCGCAACCGTGCGCAACCTACTTTGTATACGCGATTGATTGCGGGTGACGCCCCGGACCAATTAAGATATGGACGACGCATAAATTCTAAATAAGGGACACTCAAAAAATGCATCGTCATATCGTGCTGTTTAACCTGAAAGATGAATTGTCGGACGCGGAAAAGACGCGCGTTATCGACTCTATGCAAACGTTGAAAACCATTTCAGTCGTGAAAAGCTATGTTCTGGCAAAGAACAAAGTGCCTCTGGGCGAAAAGTCGCCGTTTGAATGGCAACTGGTCGTCGATTTCGCCAACGACGATGACCGCCAAACCTACGAGAAAGATGAGCATCACGTGAAAGTCATCAAAGGTGACTTTGTGCCGAATGCGAAAAACTATCTCGTCTCAGATGTAAACTTCTAAGTTCAAAGGGCCGGTTCAGCGAAAAGTTGAACCGGCCTTTTTCACATGCGGCAACAACATGAACACATCCATTCCCACTGGCGCGGTGTTACTGCTGATAGATCTTCAACAGGCGATTGATCATCCCAGTTGGGGCAAGCGCAACAATCCGGATGCCGAAAGCAATGCGGCGCGATTGCTGGCGTTATGGCGCGAAAACAAGTGGCCGGTGTGGCATGTGCGGCATGATTCAACTGAGCCAAGCTCGCACTATCGGCCTGGTCAGCCGGGTCACGCGTTCAAGCCCGAAACAGCGCCATTACAAAACGAGCCCGTAATTGCCAAGCGCACCAACAGCGCGTTCATCGGAACTGACTTAGAGGCCAAGTTGCGCAGCGGCGGGCACACCGCGCTTATTATTGCGGGTGTAATCACCAACAACTCAGTCGAGGCTACAGTGCGTATGGCCGGGAACTTGGGCTTTGATACTTATTTAGTGTCTGATGCATGCTTTACGTTTGGGCGCGCGGACTTAAAAGGCCACTTCCATTCAGCTGAAGATATCCACGACATCTCACTCGCCAATCTGCACGGCGAGTACTGCACCGTAACGGATACGCTAACGGTACTCGGATCTGTCTAGCTGAACCGCAGGCCGTAAATCGGCGGCAAGTGCGCCGTAATCAGCTGCCAGCTTTCGCCACCATCGCTCGTGCTCCACAAACTGCCTGTGGTTGAGCCCATGGCCAGTTCATTGCCCGTCTCATCAATCGCCAGGCCGTGACGGTAAATCAGGTCGAAAGCATTGCCTTGCGGCAGGCCTTTCTTGAAAGTCTCAAACGTTTTGCCGCCATCTTTGGTGCGATTGACGATCATATTGCCATCGACCGGAAAACGATCTTCATCTTTCTTCGCTGGCACAAACCATGCGGTATTGGCGTCTTTCGGATGTACAGCGACAGCAAAGCCAAAGCTTGAAACGGGAGCGGTAATTTCATGCCAACTTTTCAAATTATCTGTCGAACGGAAAATACCATTGTGATGCTGCGTCCAATACACATCGGGTGAACTTAGTGATTGCACCATCATGTGCGGGTCTTGCACATCTGGATCGAACTGCATATCCGGCGGCATGAAGGCAGCGCGCATACCTTGTGCGCCGACGGCCCATGTTTTGCCGCCATCCTCCGTCACACGTACGCCGCCGCAGGACACCGCAATAGCAACACGATTGCTGTTTCGTGGATCAACACAAATCGAATGCAGCGCCGGATGTTCAGTGCCACCCCCCATCCATTTCTGGCGCTCGGGAATGTTCCACAAGTTTTCGTTCATCACCCACGTCTCGCCAAGATCAGGCGAAAAGAACAAACCGCCTGGGGCCGTGCCGCACCACAACGCTTTGGGGTTTTTCGGATCAGCCCATTCCAACGCCCAAACACCTTTGAGTGACGGCGCTTTGTCATCGGCCTCGCCGCCTTCAACAACGGGATATTGTGGCGGCGCAAATTCAGTCCAGGTTTTACCGGCATCTAAACTGCGATGCATCTTCACGCCAAAGTGCCCAAGGTTCAGAGCAGCGACAACTGTTTTGCCGTCGGCACTGGGCAGTGCCTGTGATGCGTTAGAGCCTAAGAAATGCGTGGCATCGTGCGCCCAGGCGCCGTCTTTCTTGCGATAGATCATCAGCCCTTTGCGGGTTGAAACGTACAATGTATTTGCCATGGCTTATCCCCCCGAGAGTGCCTGCATCACATAAAGTTCGCTGTCCGGAGTGACGGGATGGTCCAGGATGTCGCGACGGATGTGCGTATTGTCTAAAAACATCGCGATGTGCACGCGCACCCGGCCTTGATCATCGAGCACATAGCCCTTGATCGTCGGATGCTTTGCGAACACATCCGCCAGCACATCGCGAATGTTTACACCAGATGCGGTAACTGCCCCACCCGGCGCCACATGCCGCAAATGATTGGTGAAATACACCTGAACCAAAACCAAAGCCTCCCCGCTTTAGCGCGCTTTCTATTTTAAGCATGGGCTTTTTAGCATGGGTATGCTTTAGAATCAGCATATGACGCATTCTATTGAACAGCTTTGTGATCTCTATCAGGCCGGTCTTTATTTCTTCTCGCCCGAGAGCCTGTTGACGCACAATTCCGGGTGCATCATCGAAGGCCTGCTAGACCTGGGCATTAAAGTACGCGCCAACACGGGTGAGATCACATCGCGCGATGTCTCGATGCCCTTGGTGAATGCCGATAAAGCCGCGCTGATTGCGCAGCCTTCTGCAGGTTATGCTGCATTCGTGATCGATATTTCGCACACCAATGCCTACGTGCCATTGGAAAGCTTGCGCGGCGGGCGCTTGGCGTACCTGACCAATAGCGATATCAGTTTGTTTTGCGATGTGCCGGAGCCGTTTCCATTGTTCGCGGTGCATGAAAGCAAATTTGCGAAAAAAGGCGGCAGGCGTTTTCCGTTGGCGTTCGGGCCCAGCAATGGTTTGATTGCGGCCACTGAAAACCGCATGCCGTTTGAGCAGCGTAAACTTGTAGCGCTGCGCAACTTCCGCCCCACCTTCAGTCAAAGCGTGCGTGGGTTACTAGATATCGCTTTCGTCCCACATCTTCAAAAACACATGGCTGTGGATGCATCGGTGCTGAACCCAACCGATTATTTGCAGTCGATGATGAATGCACAGCTGTGCTTGGCGTATGGTGGCGATTTTTACACATCGCAATCAGACAACACTTTGCTGGCCTCAAAGCACCCTGAGGTTTTCAAGGTTCATACATTTGCATCGTTCAAAGATAAAGCTTTGGTGATGCGCTGGGATAGCTGGCGCTTCTGGGAAAGTATGATGGCCGGATGCGTGACGGTGCATCTCGACTTTGAAAAATACGGTTTCGATTTACCTGAATTGCCCAAGCCTTGGGTGCACTACGCCCCGATTCATTTAGACGATCTGAAGGGCAGTGTTGAGGCATTGATGCAGCATCAGAACCAGTGGCCCGAGATCGCTGCCCAGGGTCGAAATTGGGCGATTGAGCACTATGCACCGAACCCGACTGCGGCCCGGTTTTTGAGTCAATTGTTGTGACCCTTTCCCTGCAAATGCAGGAGAATTGCAGGAGTGTTCTGGGGGATTGCGACAGTTGCGTGGAGAAAATGTTGCAGATGATTTTTCAACATCCATGCAACCGCAACACAACTTTTACGTCAGGCCATAACCGTCATTCGCTCTTCACGTTAGCATCAGAATGTTGTCGCCGTTTGCGGAGATAGTGCGCGCGGCTTGAGAAAGCTGGTAGCCCCCTCCCAGTCTCAAGGCCGTCCCTCTCGCAAACGGAGACGTCAGATGAAACTTTGCACCTCGTTGTTAGTTATGGCTTTGATTGCCGCTGCCTCAACAGCTGCGCACGCGCAAAGCAACACCGTTCACATGATCATGGTGCCGACGACAGTTGCCGGCAGCGCCGATATTGAAAACGGTGCTGTCAATATGGGCATTGAGAAATCGTTACGCGCTGCGCAAAGCCGCTCGCCATCACAACGCGCGGCCGCCTACACCAACCTGTGCATCGGTTATGCGAAGCAAGCCGATTACGCCAGCGCCATCACCTATTGCGATAAAGCGGTCGATGAAAAACGCTTTAACGCCATCGCGCATGTCAATCGCGGTGCGGTGCATTATCTGATGGGCAATTATACCAACAGCGTGTCGGATTCAGAACGTGCGCTGGATTTGAACCACACTGTTGTTGAAGCGAAGAAAAACCTCGCTCGCGCCGAGCGCAGCTATGCATCTTTAAGCCAAGGCCGCCAAAACCTGGCTGAAGTGCCGAAATAACTCAAAAGAACAGGCGCAGTCAGAACGACTGCGCCTGATTTCTTTACGCAATCGCTCTTTTAAGCAATAGCGGGCGTGTAGTGCTTCTTCTGGCTCGACACAATATCTTCGAACGCCACCGTCTGCACACGCGGGTCTTGCTTGCGCACCATGCCCGCCATGGGGTCGGTGATCACGTTCAGCACCGTGGTTTGATCCGCTGCAAAGGCCCGGCGAATGGCTGGCGCAATGTCTTCCGGCTTTTCGATGCGCTCACCCTTGAGACCGAACGTATGTGCGATCAGCTGATAATCCCACTGGCCCAGTTCGCAGTTGATCGACTTGCCCACGGCTTTCAGTTGGCCGTGTTTCTCGGTACCCCAACCGCCATCGTTGGAAATGAGGCAGACGATTTTCAAGCCTTCAAGTGCTGCACCATTTAACTCGGCACAGTAAAAGCCGAACGAGCCGTCGCCCGTCACTAACACCACTGGGCGTTCAGCATCACCGGTTTGTTCCGCTTGCTCGCGTGCGGCAGCAGCCGCACCCAAGGCCAAGGGGGTGCCCACGCCCATCGAACCTAACGGATAATGATCCATGAACCCGCGTTCAGAGCGCACACGCAAAATGGCATGCATCCAGTTTTGAATATCAGCGCCGTCACCCACATAGATCGCATTCTCGGGCATTTGTGCCATCAAATCGCGCGCCATGCGGTACGGGTGAATGGGGGCTGCGTCGTCACGACCAAGCTCATCAATGCGCGCCATGCGCACTTCCATGGCTTTGTTCACCCATGTTGGGTCACCGAGGGCTTTGTAGTTCTTCGCAGCCAATGATGCGATGAGTGCTTCAAGCGCAAGTTTGGCGTCAGACACCACCGGCACATCGACAGTGCGATTGCGGCCCATCTCAGCGGCTTCGACGTCAATTTGAATAAACTTCGCATCGGCGGCAAAACGCGGCGCCAAGCCATACCCCATGCGTTGCCCCATACGAATGCCGACGATCAACACCACATCAGCGTCTTTTGCAGCCACTTGTGCCAGCGGCCAGCCGAAACCCAGTTTCAAATCTTCCGGCACAAGCCCGCGCCCCAAGTTGCTGCCGAACACCGGCAGTTTGTAGGTGCGTGATAAATGCCGCAGTGCTGCACCAGCATCGGCCAACGCACCACCGGTGCCAACCAACACCAACGGACGCTTTGCGTTCGCGATCAACGTTGCAGCTTGTTCAATACTGTCAGCGCTAGGGCCGGGGCGCGAGACAACAACAGCGTCTTCGTTTGCGCGTTCCACGTAATCCACCGCCGCGCCTTCAAATTGGTGCGGCACACCCAACACAGCGACACCCGGACGACCCGAGGTCGCATGACGAATGGCAGCCTCAACAAATTCAGCCAGGCGGTCTGCGCTGGGCACTGTCCGTGCCCACTTGCATGAGCCTTTCACTAAATGAAGCTGATCGCTGTCATGGCCGCCATCAGCTTCCAGCGTATTCTCAGGCGTCAGCGACACAATCACCACCACTGGCGAGCATGCCATGTTGGCCGTGATGATGCCCGTCATAGCATTGGGCAGACCTTGATCAGCTTTGATCATCGCCACGCCGACTTTGCCCGACACACGTGCGTAACCATCAGCTGCCGTCACTGTGGCCGTTTCATGCCGCCCGGAGATGATGCGGAATTTTTCGTCCTGCGCGGCAAACAGAATATGTGTATGCGCCGTGCCCGACAGACAGAAGATGGTTTTAATGCCGGTCTTCTTCAGCGTTTGGACAATCACTTGCCCGCCGTTCAGACGATTGGTTGCAACTGTCATGGCTTACTCCGCTGCCCGCTTTGATCCATCAGGCTTTGAAACATCCGGCACAATGCGCAACGACACATCGCCGCTGTTCAAGAACTCAACGCCGGTCTTGGTAACACGTACCGTGTCTTCGACGTGCAAGTTGCCCCAGCCCACTTCGTAGTAGGGCATGTCGAGTGTGAAGACCATGTTCTCGTGAAATACGAAGTCACCCTGACTGCCCGGCATTTGCGGACCAATCGGCAACGGGTGATCGGTGTGTTCCAAACCCAATGAATGTGGCGTGACGACAAAGAAACCCGGGAAACCTGCTTTGTGAACCGCATCAATCACGGCCTTGCTGACATCTTTACCCAGCACGCCAGGCTTGATCATGGAATACGCAACATCGCAGCCAAGTTTGACAGCTTCGGTACGTTTCAGCACATCGGCTGCTGGCTCGCCCACCACAGCCGAGCGGCCGATGTCGGCGTGATAGTATTTGTATTCGCATAAGCCATCGAACGTGATGACTTGGCCGCGTTGCACAGAACTTTTGCGTTTGCCATTCGTGCCGGTCGACAAATATACCGGGCGGCCACCGCCTTTGGCGACTTCGGTGTTGTAGATGGTTTCCAAATCGCCTTGGGAGATACCATCCCGCAACGAGGCGATGGTGGCGTTCACCGCGTCTTCATTGATTTTTGACGCACGACGTAAGAGTTCAATCTCGGGCTCGGTCTTCACCATGCGGATTTCGCGGAAGATGCTGGTAGCTTCAACGCCTCTGAGTTCAGGCAAGCCCATACCATTCAGCCAGGTGATCACGCGCGGATCATCAGTACCCAGTTTTGCTTTCGTCAGGCCCGCATCCTTCAGCGCTTTTTTCAAAGCGTAAGTCGGGTTCACCGAGTACTTGCCTTTGTGCTGCGCAACCCACTGCACATAATCCAAATCAGCCGGTGCGAGCTCGCCCGGCTTGATCGGCCAACGCATGCCATCTTGGCCCGCCATGGGCTCTTCTGTGTCGGGGTCGAAGTCGCGCTTATCGATAAAAATCGGATGCGTGTACGCACAGATGTTGGGCACCCACGTGGCATCGGGTGTTTCGTGTAGGCGCGTCAATTCAACGGCAGTGGCAATCAGGGCCGCAGGGGCCGACTCATTACGCGGCAACAAACCGTAATTATAGAAGGCGCGCCGCATCCGCATCAGCGGGCCCCAATAATCGGTGAGATAGTAGATGTTGACTTGATTGACCGCGAGCAGACCGTCGAGACCATACTTATCCATGATCTCGTAAGCGCGGGGTTTATTCAGCAGCATCGCTCTCTCCCTCATCCTCTAAGGGCGAGAGCGATCCAGACATGCCCTCAGACGCCTTAGTCGAAAATAATCACTTGGCGCACTGTCGCACCTTCCGACAGTTTATCGAAAGCTTCGTTGATGTTCTCTAATTTGATGCGGTCGCTCATAAGCCGATCAACCGGAAGCTTACCGGCTTTGTATAGGTCAATATATGTTGGGATATCGCGGACCGGGACACACGACCCTAAGTAACTACCTTTGATGGTACGTTCTTCACCCACCATCTGTGCTGGCGAGAACGCGAGCGTCTTTTGCGGGTGCGGCAAGCCGCCGGTTACGGTTTCACCGCCACGGCGTGTGATCTTCCACGCCAGTTCCAAAGCCGGGATCGAGCCCGCCATTTCAAACGCGTAGTCCACGCCGCCATTGGTGGCTTCTTTAATCTTCGTCACCACATCGGGGTCGGTAGCATTGAAGGTGTGCGTGGCGCCCAGTTGTTTGGCGAGTTCCAATTTGTCGTCGCGCAAATCGATGGCGATCACTTGACGCGCACCAGCCGCCATCGCACCCAGCAAGCTGTTCAAACCAACGCCGCCCAAACCAATCACGGCGACGCGCGCACCTGCTTTCACGCGTGATGTGTTCAACACAGCGCCAACGCCAGTGATGACCGCGCAGCCAAACAATGCGGCTTCTTCGAACGTCAGGGACTTATCGACCTTCACGACAGAATTGCGGCTGACAACAGCATGATCTGCGAACGCAGAAACGCCCAAGTGATGGTTCACCGGCGTGCTGCCTGCTTTCAAGCGGCGCTCACCCGAGACCAACGTGCCAGCCGTGTTTGAAACGACTGCTGGTTCACACAACGCGGGGCGACCTTCCGCGCACGGAACGCAATGACCACACGAAGGAACAAACACCAACACGACGTGATCACCGACCACGATGTCTTTCACGCCTGGACCCACTTGCTCGACGATACCAGCGGCTTCGTGACCCAAAGCCATCGGGGTCGGGCGTGGACGGTTACCGGTAATGACCGACAGGTCAGAATGGCACAGGCCAGCGGCTTTGATTTTGACCAGAAGCTCGCCTTCGCCCGGCGGCGCCAATTCCAATTCCTCGATGCGCAAAGGTTTGGATTTTGCATAAGGGGTCGGTGCACCCATTTCATGCAACACGGCGGCGCGGATACGCATAGCTTTATCTCCTTGAGATCGCCCCTTGGGGCTCGACTTTGAATGCTAATTTAAGAAGCCAGGCTGACATCTGCCAAGTTACAGCTTTTCAGTGTAAGATGCGGAGAACGCCCTATATCGGAAAACAAAATGCCTTCGATTGGTTTGTACTTCCTGGCTGCAATTATTGTTTTGATTATTGTCATGATGTCGGTGCCTAGCGACAGTCACACACTTATGCCCCGCCCGGCATCCGGTTATGCGACTGCTGTAATTCGGATGCCGAACTGATCGCGACTTAAGCGAGCGGTACAGAGACAACGCGGCGTGCAGCAACAGCTTCGCGGTACACAATAATCAAGCCTGCTGCCACAATCAGCGCCATGCCCGCCATAGCGGTTTCATCAGGCAATTGATTGAATAAAATCCATCCGAAGAACGCGGCCCAGACAAGTGCGGTGTAATCGAACGGCGCCAACACCGAGGGCGGCGCATAGCGGAATGCAAACGACAGCAGCAGGTGCCCCACACCGGCACACAACCCTGTAATCGCCATGGCGATAAACGCAGGCCACGTGACCGGCTGCCACACAAACGGCGCGATGACGGCTGAGACCAACAGAATACCCAACTGCGGATACAGGGTGATCGCCGTCATGGATTCTGTGCGGCTTAAAATCCGGTTGGTCAGCATGTAAGTGGCATAGCCCACCGCCGCGATGACCGGGAATAAAAACATCGGATCGAACATCGTCGTGCCCGGCCGGATGATCACCAACATGCCGACGAAACCCAGCACCACCGCACCCCAGCGGAACAGCCCGACTTTTTCTTTCAGTACCACCACCGATAAAGCGGTCATGCATAGCGGCGCGCACAGACCAATGGCTGTGGCTTCCGCTAACGGCAATTTGGTGAGACCGAAAAACCACGAGTAGGCCAAGAGAACCAGCAACATCGAGCGCAACAGGTGCGCGATGGGACGCGACGTTTTCAGCGCCTTTAAGCCCCCTTCACTGCGTGCCGTCGGCAGGAGCACCAGCAGCGCAAAAAAGCCACGGCAGAAATTCAACTGTGCGACGTGATAGTCCTGCACCACCCATTTTCCGGCGGCATCGGTGATGCACATGGAGATCATGCCTAAGACCATCAACATGATGCCGAGGGGCCGGTTATCGACGTGCGGTGCGGGGGCAGATGACATCCATTTTCTCTCGCACGAAAGCCTGACGGAATCTAGCCGCTGTGCTATCAGGGCCTGATGAGCACCACCACACAAGTTCGCGATTTCCAACCGCAGTACACCTTTGAGGAATGGGTGAAATACACCCTGGTCCCGCCCAAGCTGTACATGTGGCGCTTATTACGAAAGCACGCCCGCAAAGGTGAGCGCGAATTAAAACTGCTGCCGCAGTTAGTAGACCCGAACAAAATTGCGATTGATGTGGGCGCGAACAAAGGCGTGTACACGCACACGCTGTCGAAATTAGCGAAACATGTGCACAGCTTTGAGCCGCACCCGAAAATGTTTCCGTTGCTGGCGCGCGCACTGCCAAAGAATGCCACCGCGTATCATGTGGCCGTGTCAGACACGAATGGCACGGCAGAGCTGGTAATCCCCAGCTACAATAAACGCGGGTTTTCAAACCAGGGCGCTTCGCTGGACCAAACCAAAAAGAATGCGCCGTTTGGGTTTACGACGGTGGCCATCGAAAGCCGCACGATTGATTCTTACAACTTTACCAATGTCGGCTTCATCAAGATCGACGTGGAAGGTTTCGAACAGGCCGTGGTGCGCGGCATTTTAGAAACCGCCGCACGCGAAAAGCCGTGGATCATGATCGAGATTGAAGAGTGGCACACAAAGCGCCCGATTGAAGAGTGCCTGGCCGACATGAGCGTGCTGAACGCCGATGTGCACTTTGCAGTAGCGACCGAATCAGGGGGTGCGGAACTGCGCCCCATTTCCGAATTCGACCCCGAAACCGACCACCGCCAGCGTCGTAAAAAGCCGGGGTATGTCGGGAATTTCTTCTTTAAACCGCGCTAAACGGCGGTTTTTGAAGGGCGTTAAACTTAAGAGCGTGTTCCCGCCCCCTTGTCCACGCCTCTTTATCTTGTCCACTGGGCGGCGAGGTGCTACACCCCGGCCCATGACCACGCTCCTCAAGACAGTGCGAATGCTGACCGCGCGAATTATGGCCCCGATTCTCTAACGAGAGTCGGGCACCGTTAGTTTGCGCTTTTAGATCAGCTTTCTTCGCACCTCTTTCAGGATATTCGCGTCATGTCTTCCGTTACTGCGTCTACCGTTTTATCTGCCGATACCGTTCGCGCCGCGCGCGAGCGTATTGCTGGCAAGGTTATCGTCACCCCAACCGTTTATAGCGAAGCGCTTTCGCAAGCCACGAAGGCCAACGTTTATTTAAAGCTCGAGCACTTGCAGCACACGGGCGCGTTTAAAGCGCGCGGTGCGATTGCGAAACTGAGCACGTTGACCGAAGCGCAAAAGAAAGCGGGCGTGATTGCCATGTCTGCTGGTAACCACGCGCAAGGCGTTGCGTTCCATGCGGGCAAGCTGGGAATTCCGGCAACGATTGTGATGCCGAACGGGACACCGTTTGTAAAAGTGCGCAAGACGCGCGATTACGGTGCAACGGTTGTGCTGGAAGGCGAGACGTTGGTGGAAGCCGCCAACTACGCAGAAAAGCTGGCCTCCGAAAAAGGCTACACCTTCATTCACCCTTACAACGACCCCGAAGTCATTGCGGGCCAGGGCACTATTGGGTTCGAGCTTCTGGAGCAAGTGCCCGAGCTTGATACCATCGTTGTGCCCATTGGCGGCGGCGGTTTAATTGCCGGTGTGGCGTTGGCGGCCAAAGCGTTGAAGCCCAGCATCGACATCATTGGTGTGGAGCCCGAACTTTATCCATCCATGAGCAATGCGTTGCAGGGCCGGAATAGACCTTGTGGTGGCTCGACGATTGCCGAAGGTATTGCAGTTCAAACCGCGGGCGAAACATCGGTGCCGTATGTGAAAGAATTAGTGCGCACGGTTGTCACTGTCACCGAGACCAGCTTAGAGCGCGCCATTGCGATGCTGGCGACCAAAGGCAAGACCGTCAGCGAAGGCGCTGGTGCCGCAGGCTTGGCAGCCTTGCTGGAATACCCCGACATGTTTGAAGGCAAGACAGTTGGCTTGATTGTCTCGGGCGGCAACGTTGATGCACGCATGCTGTCATCGGTGTTGATGCGCGATCTGGTGCGTGAGCGCCAAGTGCTGACGCTGAACATCGAAATGCCAGATAAGCCGGGGCAGTTGCACGCGGTGTCGGGTATTTGCGCTGAAGAAGGTGCGAACGTGCTGGAAGTGATTCACAATCGTTTCACACTGGATCTTTCCGCACGCTCAGCCCGTTTAGGCATCACCATTGAAACCCGCGACGAGGACCATGCCAAGCAGGTGATGGACCGGATACGAATGTCGGGCTTCAAACTAAGCTTGCGCGATCCCAACGAGGAATAGCTTTTGAATCCTATTTTGGTTGAAGTCACACGCGGTGACACGGTGGAGAGCATCCATCGCGGGGCTGCGTGTGTCGTCGATTTGAATGGGAATGTGGTTGAAGCGTGGGGTGATGTGGAAGCCATCACCTGCCCGCGCTCGGCCGTGAAGCCGATGCAAGCCTTACCGCTGATGGAAACGGGTGCGGCGGACGCGTTCAATTTATCATACGAAGAATTGGCGCTGGCGTGTGCATCACACAGTGGCGAGCACGCGCATGTGGAGCGTGTCTCTGCATGGCAGACGCGCGTGGGCTTGACGGTGGATGACTTGGAATGCGGCGCGCATCCACCATCGCATGTGCCCAGCGCAGAAACGTTGATTCGTGAAGGATTACGCCCCTGCCCGCTGCACAACAACTGCTCGGGCAAACACACTGGGTTTTTGTGCCTGGCGACGCACATGGGTGCGGACACAAAAGCCTACGTTTCGCCGACGCATCCAGTGCAACGTGCCGCCTTAAACGCTGTGGCTGATATGGCAAACATCGACTTAAGCGCGATGCCCTTAGTGCGCGACGGCTGTAACGCACCCAATGTGTTTATGCCGCTACGCAACCTGGCGCTGGCGTGGGCACGCTTTGGCGCACCTGACAAGTTGTCGCCTGAACGCCGCACTGCGAATGCGAAACTGTTGGGCGCGATGAAAGCGCATCCGCATTTATTTTCCGGCACGGACCGGGCTTGCAAAATTCTCACCGAGAACTTGAACGGCGCAGGCGTGGCCAAAGTGGGCGCGGAAGGGATTTTTGCTGCCTGCATCCCTGAACAAGGTCTGGGCGTAGCTGTGAAAATTGATGATGGCGCCACTCGCGCGTCATCCATCGCCATCACAGCCGTCTTAAAGAAACTCGGCGCACTCAAAGAAACCGAAGCCGTGGAAAAACTGCTGACTGTGCCACACCACGCCTGGGCCGGTGCGCAAACGGGCGTGACTCGCGAGGCAACATTTATTTAATCAGCTTACTTAGCTCTTTAAATTCCGGCGTGCCTGCAATGTGCAGCCATTCAAACAGCGCCATTTCGGTTGTGACAACATTCACGCCCGCATGACGATAACGGCTTAAAGCCACATCAACGCTCTCTTGCTTGCGTGAGGTTGTGGCATCGGACACCACGAACACATCCAAGCCCATCTCTTTGAAACCCAGCGCCGTTTGTAAAACGCACACATGCGCTTCAATGCCCGCCAGCACAACTTGGCGCGCGCCAGCGTTCGCTAGGTTCTGCACGCGATTCACAATGGCCGCATCGGCCGCGCAACTGAAATGCATCTTCTCAAACACCGGCGCATCGCCCTTCAAGTTGCTCAAGCGCTCAATCGTGGCACCCAAGCCCTTTTTGTACTGCTCAGACACTGTCGTGGGGATGCTGAGGCGTTGCGTGGCTTGCATCAGCACCGCGCAGCGTTCGATCATGCGCTCGCTATCAAACATCGCAGGCACAAGGCGGTCTTGCACATCCACCAATAAGAACTGACTGCGCGCGCGATCTAACAGCATTTAAACGGTCTTCTGCTTGTTAAAGAGATTATCGAAGGCTTCTTTGTCAGGGTTACCCAACTTCATGACATCTTCAAGTAACGCACAGCCCTTAACAACAGCAGGGCGCGCACCCACCGCTTCGCGCCAGCGCTTTACGTGCGGATACTCTTCAATATCGATCTCGTGAAATTTGTTGATCTTCACCCACGGATACGTCGCCATATCGGCAATGGAGTAATCACCGGCTAAATATTCTTTCTCGGCTAGGCGTTTATTCATAACCCGGTATAGACGCTTCGTTTCATTCTGATAGCGATCAATGCCGTACTGAATTTTTTCCGGCGCGTACTGCAAGAAGTGGCCACATTGGCCAAACATCGGCCCGACGTTGGCCACTTGAAACACCGTCCACTGAATCACCTCGTACTTGCCCGCGATATCTGTGGGCATGAACTTGCCGGTCTTTTCGGCGAGGTACATTAAAATCGCGCCGGACTCGAACACCGCATAAGGCTTTCCGCCCGGGCCATCGCGATCAACGATAGAGGGGATTTTGTTGTTCGGATTGATCTTCAGATATTCAGGCTCGAACTGCGCACCCTTTAACATGTTGATGGGGTGCGTTTTATACGCCAGCCCGCACTCTTCCAGCATGATGGGGATTTTGTGGCCGTTCGGCGTGGGCCAGTAATACAGATCAATCATCGTGGGCACTCTAATTTATGAGAAAGAACAAGGCGTAAGCTTAAAGGCAATTGTGGCGAACTGAAAAGCATCATCCGCAAAGCTGCCTTGGACGGATTGCATAACTTAACTACACTACGCTGCATGCCAAACCGAACTCCCCTTGCCGGTGCTATCCCAACGCGCATTCGTGGCGTGGGGCCAACCATGAACCGCACCCGCGTGATTAAGTGGATGACGGCAGGCGTGCTCTTTACGCTGATCTATCTGATGATCATGGTGTTCGACGGCTTGCCGCCATGGCCAGTGCTGTTTTGGTTTGCCCTCAGCCACGCGTTCTTCTGCGCCGTGATTTGGAAAGTGCGCACCTTCAAAGGCCCCTACACTGAGCCCACACCAGAGCGCACGACCGAGGACTGGAAGAATTAACGGCGCTCGAATTCAAACGCACCCACGCGCGGTGTTTTAAAAATTACAGCCCCCGCTCCATCCGCCACGCCAGATTCCTGATACTCCATTTTATCGCGGCCAATGATGGTTCGTGAATTGATCGCCATAGCGATGCCGTTCTGCTGCGCGACAATGCGGCACTGGTCTTTTGGAATCTCGCCTACAAAGGCATCGCCTTCGCGGCGATAGGGCACATCGCAACTTTCTGGGTACGCCAGCACATCATCCAGCGTCATGCTTTGCACTTTTTCAGGGTGCAGATGCGCATCCACCCAGGCTTCGGGTTTCGACAGCGTATAAAATTTCATCACGATCGCGTTACGCGAAGGGTCGGGCTTGAACACCCAAATGCGCTGGCGCTGCAACTTTCCATCCGCAGTACCCATGGCCCACTGCAAGTAAATCACATCTTCATCAAAAGCCGGAATGCTGACTTGCTTGAAGACCGGGAAGAGCAAATCCGGTTTGGGATCCGATGTGCTATCGCGGTTCTGGCGTTCATTACTGAACTGCCCCTGCACCCATTGAATCAAAAGAGCATGATCGGCCTTGAGATGATCTTGGGCATGCGCACCCGTTGCGATCAAGATCAGCCCGAGAATCAATGCTTTCATGTCGTCCCCTCCCGTTGAGGTTTAAATCTCTCAGCCTGCACACCCAGAGGCCAGCATTTACGACAATACTGCCCACGGATAAGCATTGTGGTATGGATCTTCCACGTTTTATCCGCCGCCCTTATCTCAAGGGTGGCTTTCATTCCTGGGGAGGAGTGAACCTGTGAACCGTT
Organism: Rhodospirillaceae bacterium; assembly: GCA_965229355.1. Classification (GTDB taxonomy): domain Bacteria; phylum Pseudomonadota; class Alphaproteobacteria; order Rhodospirillales; family Rhodospirillaceae. The sequence continues at coordinate 1,073,260 of OZ245869.1, forward strand.
TGATGTGGCTAGCTGTTGCCGTTTTAGGTGCGTTTGCGTTGGGGCTGTTGGCCGTCACACGCAATGAAACCGTGAATGCGGCCTGGATCGTGATTGCGGCAACGTGCTGCTACCTGATCGGCTATCGGTTCTATAGCCAGTTCATTGCGGGCAAGGTGCTGGCGTTAGATGATACGCGCACCACGCCTGCGGTGCGATTGAACGATGGCCTGGATTATGTCCCCACCAATAAAGTGGTGCTGTTCGGCCACCACTTTGCCGCCATCGCCGGTGCAGGCCCGCTGATTGGCCCGGTGCTCGCAGCACAAATGGGTTACTTGCCCGGCACGTTGTGGATTTTGATCGGCGCAGTGTTTGCAGGCTGCGTGCAGGATTTCATTGTCCTGGTGTTCTCAACCCGCCGCGATGGTGCGTCGCTTGGCAAAATGATCCGCACTGAGCTGGGCCAAACCGCAGGCATCGTCGCACTTTTCGGTGTCATGGCGATCATGATCATCCTGCTGGCCGTCTTGGGCTTGGTGGTGGTGAAAGCGCTGGCGCAAAGCCCCTGGGGCACATTCACGGTGGCTATGACCATCCCAATTGCGGTGATCATGGGCGTTTACATGCGCTTCATTCGCCCGGGCCATATTGGCGAAGCGAGTGTTGGCGGCTTTGTATTGCTGATGGCCGCGTTAGCGGGTGGCGCTTGGGTCGCAGGCCACCCCACTTTTGCAGCCTGGTTCACACTGACAGGCACGCAACTCGCTTGGGCGCTTATTATATATGGCTTCATTGCAGCCGTATTGCCGGTGTGGCTGATCTTGGCGCCGCGCGATTATCTCAGCACATTCTTAAAGATTGGCACCATCGGCCTGTTGGCCATCGGCATCGTCGGGACGTTGCCCGATTTAAGCATGCCTGCCGTTACCAAGTTTGTAGATGGCACCGGCCCGGTATTCTCCGGTGATCTGTTCCCGTTCCTGTTTATCACCATCGCATGCGGCGCGGTGTCGGGCTTCCACTCGCTGATCTCGTCAGGCACCACGCCTAAGATGTTAGAGCGCGAAAGCCATGCGCGCTCTATTGGTTACGGCGGGATGATTATTGAATCGTTCGTGGCCGTCATGGCCATGGTAGCGGCTTGCGTTCTGGACCCAGGCTTGTACTTCGCGGTCAACAGCCCGGCAGCATTGATTGGTACCACGCCTGCGGAAGCTGCAGCGGTGATTTCAGGTTGGGGCTTTGCGCTGACGCCTGAAACGCTGGAGCAAACGGCCAAAGCGATTGGCGAAAGCACTGTGCTGTCACGCACCGGCGGCGCGCCGACATTGGCGATTGGCATGGCGCAAATTTTGTCAGACTTCATTGGCGGCGAAGGCCTGATGGCGTTTTGGTACCACTTCGCCATTCTGTTTGAAGCGTTGTTTATTCTGACCACATTAGATGCAGGCACACGCGTTGCGCGCTTTATGATTCAAGACTTGCTGGGGCTGATTGCACCAAAGATCGGTGAAACCAAATCGCTGGCGGGCAACGTGATTGGCACGTTCCTATGCGTCGCGGGTTGGGGTTACTTCTTATATCAGGGCGTCGTGGACCCCTTAGGCGGCATTAACACGCTGTGGCCATTGTTCGGCATTGCCAACCAAATGCTCGCGGCCATGGCTCTCACACTCGCCACCGTGATGTTGGCCAAGCATGGCCGCACGGTCTATGCGTGGGTCGCTGGCGCACCTTTGGCGTGGCTGTTGATCTGCACCATCACCGCAGGCTGGCAGAAGTTGTTCCATCCCGATCCAAAAGTTGGCTTCATCGCGCACGCCAACCTCTTTGGTGATGCACTGGCGAACGAGAAAATCATCGGTCCGGCCAAGTCGCTCGACCAAATGCGCCAGCTTGTGTTCAACGATTGGGTTGACGCCACCATGTGCGGCATTTTCCTGTTTGTTGTCGTCACCGTCGCGCTGTTTGGATTACGTGAGTTATTGAAATTGCGCGGCACACCGAATGCCCAAGCGGTGGCGTCATGAACCTGCTCAACACATGGTTCAAACCGCTTTCCACGCAAATTGCCGCGACCGCGCGTTTAATGGTGGGGGTGCCCGACTATGACGCTTATGTGACTCATATGCGCGCAAGCCACCCTGATGACGCACCGATGGATTACACTACATTCTTTCGTGCGCGCCAGGACGCGCGCTATGGTGGCTCGCAATCACGCTGCTGCTAATTAAGACTGTTAGAGAATTATGTTCCGCCGCATTTATGACTTCATGATCCGCTTGGCCGAGCACCCGCGCTCGCTGCATGCCTTGGCCGTTGTGTCCTTTGCTGAAAGCTCGTTCTTCCCCATCCCGCCCGACGTGATGGTAATCCCCATGGTGCTGGCGCGGCCCGCCATGGCGTATGTGATTGCGGCTGTTTGCACAGTCTTCTCGGTGATTGGCGGTATGGCCGGTTATGCGATTGGCTTTTTCTTGTACGACACAATGGGCCAATGGTTGATCAACCTGTACGGCCTGCAAGAGGCAGCCGCGCAGTATCAGCATTGGTACGCCGAGTGGGGCTTGGCCCTCATCCTGATCAAAGGCTTAACACCCATCCCCTACAAACTTGTGACCATCGCCAGTGGTGCCGCGCACTTTGATTTCCTGACCTTTGTGCTGGCCTCGATCGTCACGCGTGGCGCGCGCTTCTTTATTATCGCGGCCCTGCTGAAGCGTTACGGCGAACCGGTGCGAACATTCATTGAAAAGCGCTTGGATTTGCTCAGCTGGATTGCCTTGGGCCTGATTATCAGCGGCTTTGCGGTGATCAAACTGATATAAAGCGGGCATGGCGAAACCTAAAAAGCCTGACACTACCAAAGCAAATGCCAAAAAGCCTGAGCCTGCGCAAATTGAACCACCGCTGCGCAGCTTAGACGATATTGATGCCAGCCGTGGACCCAAGCGGGTGAAAGCGCTGCGCGATAAATTTGAGAAAGCCCTGGAAGATCCTGACACCCGCGAAGCCATGGCGCGGTATTTGCAGCAATTACTGCGTGATGGGAAAAGCTAACCGCGTTCAGGCCCAACCGCGACAATCGCTTTACCAACATTCTCGCCGCGCATGAGTTTTAGGAAATGCGCGGGCGTATTTTCAATGCCTTCAACACGGTCTTCTTTAAAGCGCAGTTTGCCTTCGCGCATCATCTGGGCGGCCACGCGTTGATAGCGGGCCAAATCATTTTCGTAGTCGTACACCACCATGCCGCGCACGACAGCGCGTTTGCCGATGATGGGGCCAGCACTCAAACCTTCAAAATCGCCTGAGTGATAATCGCCAGGGCGGCCACACAACACGACGCGTGCATACAAATTGAAGTACTTCACCAGTTCATTCAGCAAACTGGCACCAACGTTGTCGTGATAGACATCAATGCCGCCGGGGCACGCTGCTGCTAGTGCATCTTGCCAGCCGTCTTTTTTGTAATCGACGCAGGCATCAAACCCATACATGCGCGCAACCAGATCACACTTCTCTTTCCCGCCGGCAATACCGACAACACGTGCGCCCGCTTGCTTGGCGAGTTGACCCACCGTGCCACCCACAGGGCCAGCGGCGGCTGAAACAACATATGTATCGCCAACATTGGGCGGAGCCACATGCGACACGCTGCCCCAAGCCGTTAAACCCGGCATGCCCAACACACCAACAGCAGTTGAGAGCGGGCCCAACGCCGGATCAATGCGCTGAACAACTTTTTTGGGCGTCAGCGCTGCAAAGTTTTGCCAGCCGGTTTCGGCTACAAGGTAATCACCTTGCTTGTAGTCGGCATGACGGCTGCGCACCACACGGCACACCGCGCGACCATAGATCACTTCGCTGGGCGCGAGTTTCGCGTGGCCGGGATGATCCCCACGCATCGCTTTGCGGATATAGGGATCAAGCGAGAGGTAAATGGTGCGCACCAGAAATTCGCCATCGGCAATGTCTGGCAACGGCACCACATGCACTTCAAAATCGTCAAGGTCAGGCATACCGTCGCGCTGACGGCTTAAACGGATTTGCGTATTTCGTGTGGGCGCATTCATACCAGCAGCTTAACGCGACGGCGGTATGTGGCTAAGCTTTTTCAGGGCCGATAACCACCAGCGCCTTGCCAGTATTTTGGCCGTTCATCAGCTTCACAAAATGCTCAGGCGCTTTTTCGATGCTGCTGGCACGGTCTTCATGGAACTTCAGGCGCTTTGCATTCACCAACGGCACAACAGCTTTCATGAATTCGTTCATGCGGGCGTAGTAATCATACACCACAAGGCCCATCAGTTGCGCGCGCTTGCCGACGAATGGCCCCATGTTGTGGCCATTGAAAGCTCCCTCAGAGCCGCGATTGTATTGCGACATCAAACCGCACAGCACGATTTTACCGTAGAGGTTCAGCTGCTGTGTGACCGCATCTAGCACTGGGCCACCAACGTTATCGAAATACGTATCAATGCCGTTTGGGCACGCGGCTTTTAATTCATCGGTCCAGTTTTTGTTTTTGTAGTTCACACACGCATCAAAGCCGTACTCTTCCACGACGATGCGGCATTTTTCATCCGAGCCCGCGATCCCGACTGCACGCGCGCCTTTGGCTTTGGCAAGCTGGCCAGCCGTACCGCCGACGGGGCCTGCAGCAGCGGTCACCACAAACGTTGAGCCCAAACCCGGATTGGCCAACTTCTCAACACCCGCCCACGCTGTTAAGCCCGGCATACCAAGTGCACCAATATGCGCTGACAGCGGCACGCCTAAACCCGGCTCGACTTTGCGCACTTCATCACCATGCCCGCCATCGGACACGTAGAACTGCTGCCAGCCGGATTCCAGAACAACAATGTCACCAGCTTTGTACTCGGGGTTTTTAGATTCCATCACTTCGGCAACACAGCGCCCGTAAATGACATCACCCTGATTCAAACGCTGGTGCCCCATGTGGCGGCCCGCAATAGCGCCGCGCATGTAAGGGTCGAGCGACAGGTAAATATTGCGCACCAAAAACTGCCCATCGCCCACTTTTGGCATCGGCGTTTTCATCACCTGAAAGTCATTGGCTTTCGGGTTGCCTTCAGGCTGACGGGCGAGTTGGACTTGGATGTTGGTCAAGATTTTAAACTCTTATTGCGGGTTATAGGTTTTAAGCGCTTCCGTAAGGTCTTCGATATAAAGACGTTCATAATAGTTGGGCGCTTCTTTGCCTACAGTATCTAGCATCTTAAGCATTTCTTCTTTCGAAAGTTGCACTTTACAGCCCGCGAATTTGCCTTTGACAGCATGGCGAATATAGCTGATGCGCGCAGCCTGACGGCCAGCTTGCGCCGACTTCAGCCAATACTGTTCTACCAAGCAAATATCAGTGGGCGCGAAGGGGCGTTTGTTATTGATGAACGCCCCGAATACGAACTGCGCCTGGCGATAACCTTTGTCTGCGGCCAGCTGCACCTCTTGCACCGCTTTTTCATTCTGCTTGTTGTAGAAATACAAACGGCCCAGCAGATAATGCAGGCGCGCGTTCTTTGGATCGGTTTTCAAATCGGCTTCGCAAGCCGCAATGGCTTTATCAAACTGCAGGTCTTTGGTTTCGACAGGTGTACCGACCCGGTCCGGATCTTCCGGATGCGACGCGTAGCGGTCGCAATTCGTAATGGTATCAGCGGCAATAACAGGCGTAGCGCAAAGCAAGGCAACTGCCGTTACAAAAATTTTCTTCATCGCAAATTCCTATTTCAAGGCCATAAGTATGTTTTCGATCAACAGGTCGCCCGGAAACGGCAAATGAGGTTTTGCTTTTTCCGCGAACACTATTTGCTCATCCTTGCTCGCCACATCGGGCAGGCCATCGAACGCACCGCGCGTGGCCAGCGTGACGTACGAGACTTGCGCATTGAAGTGGTCCATGCGTGCAGCCTGACGCCAGTGATATTCAATCCGCTTCATATCCTGGGTCACACCACCTGATTGGCGATAGCTAATCAGACCAATAATAAAGTGCGCCTGGCGATAGCCTAAATCAGCCGCTTGCTTGAAAGAGACCATGCCCTCTTCAATCTGGCCCGCATAAAACAGGCAGCGGCCCAACTGATATGAAAAGCGCGCCACATCCGGCGCTTCGGCAACGGCAGCCCGGCAGGCTTTGATGGCCAGCGGCAGATCCATCTCTTCACGCGGCACGCCACGCACAATGCGGTCTGGATCCGGCGGATTGGCCGCTAAAAGATCGCAGTCCGTAATGCTTGTCGCCGTGTTCGCAGAAGGTTCGGTCATCATACCCAGGATGTTGTGCTTTATGCGATCATGCTATACGGGCGCCGCATTGAATCGCAACAAGGCCTAGGTTGTGGCAGAGAGCATTGCCGCACGTATGGGTTAGGCCTTTTGATAACAAAGGGGATTAAAGAATGAGTGTCGGTATCGACAGCTTAATGCTGCTGCTGCACGTCATGTTTTTTGCATATTGGCTGGGCACCGATTTGGGCGTGTTTTATTCCGCCCGTTTCATGATGCGCGCCGATATTAGCGTTGAGGCGCGTGGCTACTGCGCGAAGATCATGAACTTCCTGGACCAAGCTCCGCGCGTGAGCATGCCCGGCATTGTGGTAGTGGGTGCCACGCTAGGCATTTTGCGCGGCCACTTCGATGCGAGCCCGCTGTGGATTTGGCCGATCTGGATCATCGGCATCCTGTGGGTATCGGCTGTGATCTATCTCTACATCAACGAACATCACCCTGAGAAAATCAAAACCGTGAAGTACATCGACTTCCGCTTCCGTATTTTGATGATCTTGTTCCTGGTGTACTTGGGCGTGTCCTCACTCATGGGCATGGAAGGCGCAGTCACCGCCAGTAACTGGCTCGCTGCCAAAATTCTGGTGTTCGCAGCCTGCATGGGCTCGGGCGTCATGATCCGCGTGTACATGAAAGATTTCGGCCAATACTACGGCCCGATGCTGCGCGGAAACGCCACACCGGAACAAATTGCCATCGCGCAACAGATGATGGGCAATGCCAAAATCTTTGTATTGGCGATCTGGTTCTTGCTGGTGGTCGCGGCTGCCTTGGGTCTGTGGAAGCCGTTCTAAGCGTCTGCGACCGGCTTTTCGATCACGGCCAAAATGGCTGTGAGCGTTGCCATCATGAAAACTGTTACCGTCGTGGGCCAGATCATGCCCATGACGGTGCCGGTATAAAGTGACCCCGTCACGATCGTAAATAAAGCCGCTGCCGCCATGGCCAGCGCGCCACATAATCCTGACGCCGTTCCCGCCAATTGCGGCACCGCGCCAATTGCGCCCGACAATACAGCCCCTGAAATCACGCCCAGCAGCCCGGATAAAATTGCAGGCGGCGTAATGAGCGTCAGCGGCGTTGCCTCGATGAATTGCATCGCCAGCGGCCACGCTGCCGCCAACACTGCGCTCAAAACAATGATCAGCCGGATCATGCCGGTGCGCCCCAGTTTGCGGATCAGGCGTGGTGAAACCATGGTGCCGCTAAAGAACGTCACCGACATCACCGACCAATAAAGCCCGAAGCTGGCCGCCGATGTGCCGAAATGCTCAGCAAAATAGCTCGGGGCGACAGCCAAGAACGCAAAGAACGGCGCACCCGTGAGCGCAAATAGCCCGGCATAGCATAGAAACACGGGTGATTTGCTGACGTACCAATTGTTCGCCAGCATGTGCCATACGCTGAATTTCATCACCTCGGGGTGAAAAACGCGCGTTTCCGGCATGCGGTAATAGGTCAGCACCACCATGATCAGCCCCAGCACGCACAGCAACCCAAACACAGCACGCACGCCCAAGCTTTCACCGACATAGCCGCCAACGACTGGCGCTAACATATGCGCCATCGAGTGGGCCGAAGCGATGTACGACATGGCGTTGACAGCCGCATCGCCTTTGTAAACATCATGCACGGTCGCGCGGCACACCGCGGCACTGCCCGCGGCACCACAAGCTTGTAAGAACCGCGCAACAATCAGCATCTCCATGCTGGTGCTGGCGGCACACACGACAGACATGACCGTGTAAACGATCAGCGATGTGAGCAGTACCGCGCGTCGCCCGAACCGATCCGACAATGCGCCCAGCACAATTTGGGCCAGCGCCAAACCGATCATGTAAACCGAGATGACATACTGCGCCTCGCCCGTAGGTGCATCGAAGAGCTTGCTCAACTCAGGCAGCAACGGCGACACAATCACCAACGCAAAGGGGGACAATGCGCTGGAGGCCGAGAGCTGAAAGGATGAGAGGCGTGGACTGGACATATGTATGTGTGGGGCGGCTGACAAAAGCGATGGGAATGGGGCCGCCACCTTATCCAACAGATAGCAACGATGCGTTTAATCTCTGCGGGGGTGATCGTTGAGCGGTCTTGAGGTGGTCATGACGCGCGATTCCTGGTTGATTTGCCTTAGGACGATAGCCTAAGCCGGATGCACTTCATTTGGGGAACGCGCCATGTACAACTTAAAAGGCAAAGTCGCGATTGTGACCGGCGCTGGCCGCCATCATGGCTTGGGCGAGGCGATGGCCAAACGCTTGGCCGCCGATGGAGCCAAAGTTGTGTTGCATGATCTCGGAACCTTGAAAGGCGATATCGCACCCGAACACGGCGTCGGGCAAAAAGCCGAACTCGACCAAATCGTTGATGAAATTAAAGCCGCTGGTAGTGACGCCGCAGGCTTTACCGGCGACATGCTGGTTGAAAAAGACGTGGAAGCGCTGATCGCGTTTACCGTCAAAACCTTTGGGCGCGTCGATATTTTGGTGAACAATGCTGGCATTGGGTATTTGTTCGGCCCCCTTGTCGATATGACCCAAGAGCATTGGGATGCGGTGTTGGGCGTGAACTTGCGCGGCTGCTTCTTTGGTATCAAGCACGCCGCCAAGCAGATGATTAAGCAAGGCCAAGGTGGCCGTATTATCAGCATCGCCAGCCAAGCGGCCAAATCAGGCTTTGCGCAAGCCGCAGCTTATTCTGCATCGAAGCACGGGCTTGTGGGCCTCACGCGCGCAGCGGCGTTAGAATTAGCCCAACATAAAATCACCGTGAACGCCATTTGCCCCAACCATGTCACCACAGGCTTGGGCGCATGGCAGAACGACTTCATGAGCAAGGCGCAAGGCAAGTCAGTCGATCAATACTTGGCTGATATGCGCGCCCGTATTCCCATGGGCCGTCCGGGCTTGGTGGATGACATCGCCAAGGCGTGCGCGTTCTTAAGTTCGGATCAAGCCGATTACATTACCGCTGAAGCGATGAACGTTTCGGGCGGAGAAGAGTACCATTAAGGAGAAATGAGATGAGTGCGTTTAAGTGGCCGGATGACAAGCGCTTGGCTGTGTCATTGGTGGTCAACGTTGAAGAAGGTGCGGAAGAAAATATCTTGGACGGTGACCGTGGCCCCGAGCCCGTTGATGAGTTCCAAGTTGCCTTGGGCAAACCAATCCGCAACTACGGCAACGAAACTAACTATCAATACGGCATCAAGGCCGCAGCACCACGCGTGCTGAAACTGCTGCAACAAAGCAAAATTAAAGCCACGTTTACATCGGCGGCTGTTGCCTTGGAACGCGCACCACACATCGCCAAGCAAATCATCGCTGATGGCCATGAAGTTTGCGCACACGGGTATCGTTGGACCGCACAGCACCGTTTTGATGAAGCCGCTGAGCGGGAGTTCATTTCCAAAGCCGTTGAGTCGATCACCAAAACCACGGGAAAGCGCCCTGATGGTTGGCTCGCGCGTTATCTGATCACTGGCAACACGCGCAAACTGTTGATCGAGCAAGGCTTCAGCTATCACATGGACGATTACTCAGACGACGTGCCGTTCTGGGATGCGTCGGGCGAGAAGCCCATCGTGGTCGTGCCTTATGCACTCGACACCAACGACATGAAAATGTGGATGGCCCCGGCCTACACGCCTGATCAATGGCTGAAGTACATCACCGATACATTTGATGAACTGTATGCCGAAAGCGCCGATGAACCGAAAATGATGTCGGTTGGCGTGCATTTACGTATTATCGGTCGTCCGGGTCGCTTTGGCCAATTGCGCAAGTTTATTGAACATTGCAAAAGCAAGCCGGGCGTGTGGTTCGCCACACGTAAAGAGATTGCCGACAGCTTCGCCGCACAAGTGAAGCCGACAAAGTAAAATTTTAAACCAAATCAGGAGGCCCGGACATGGTCGCAGAAGCCGTTAAAGTAGGTGAGAAGCGATATCGTGAACGTGGCGGCCGCTACTTTGAAGATTTCGAAGTGGGCGCCACCTACGAACACCGTCCGGGCCGCACGATTACCGAGACCGACAACACCTGGTTCACGCTACTGACCAACAACACGCACCCGCTGCACTTTGATGCGGAGTATGCAAAGCACACCGAGTTTGGTCAGCGTCTTGTTGTCTCCACACTCACGCTCTCTGTCGTCACCGGCATGAGCGTGTCGGACATGAGCCAAAAGGCCATCGCCAACTTAGGCTGGACCGACATTGTAATGCCTAAGCCGGTATTTGCTGGCGACACGCTGTACGCCGAATCGGAAGTGCTGGAAAAACGCCCCAGCAAAAGCCGACCCGGCCAAGGCATCGTGAAGTTCAAAACCACGGGCAAGAATCAACGCGGCGAAGTGGTGTGCTCGTTCTATCGCACAGTCCTGGTGATGGGCCGCGAGAACGACTTCGAAGCCAAAGCAGGCTATTAAGCCGGACCTTACGTACCCATTCCCGTCAGCGGCCGATTCGGCCTACCGGCACGATGTTACGCCAGCGTAGCTTTTTCGCGTAAAATACGTCCACATGATGGTCGTAATGTTCCGTCTACGACTGCGAAGTTCGGGGATTGTTGAACCGTGGGCGTGTTTCGCTAGATTGCCCCACCTCTTGTATCCCGTTTCATAACTTTAAGCCGCATCGGTTGAGCCGCATCATGAGCATTACGCCCGAAGAATTAGAAGCCATTCGCGATTCCGTCCGCGCCCTGTGCGAGGAGTTCCCTGCCGAATACTGGCGCGAGACCGACCGTAACCGCGAATACCCGACCAAGTTCGTCGAAGCCATGACCAAGGCTGGTTTCTTGGCCGCACTGATCCCGGAAGAGTTCGGCGGCTCAGGCTTAGGCTTGCGTGCGGCGTGCGCGATTTTGGAAGAGACCCACAAGTCGGGCTGCAACGCAGGCGCTATCCACGCGCAAATGTACACGATGGGCACGGTGCTGAAGCACGGCAGCCCAGAGCAGAAGAAAAACTGGTTGCCGAAAATCGCCAGCGGCGAAATTCGCCTGCAAGCCTTCGGCGTGACAGAACCAACTTCCGGCTCTGACACCCTGGCCTTACAAACAACGGCTGTGAAAAACGGCGATCATTACGTCATCAACGGCCAGAAGATTTGGACCAGCCGCGCTGAATATTCCGACTACATGGTGCTGCTCGCGCGCACCACACCGAAAGACCAAGTGAAGAAAAAGGGCGAAGGTTTAAGCGTTTTCATGCTGGATATGCGCGAAGCCAAGAACGCAGGCCTGACCATTCGCCCAATCCGCACCATGATGAACCACGCCACCACGGAAGTATTTTTCGATAACGTAAAGGTGCCCGCGGAAAACCTGATCGGTGAAGAAGGCAAAGGCTTTAAGTACATCCTCGATGGCATGAACGCGGAACGCACGCTGATTGCGGCTGAGTGCTTGGGCGATGCGCAGTGGTTCATTAAGAAGGCCGTGGACTATTCGAACGACCGCAAAGTGTTCGGCAATCCGATTGGCAAGAACCAAGGCATTCAGTTCCCGATTGCACGCGCTTATGCACAATACAAAGCTGCGTCGCTGATGGTGGAAGCCGCTGCCGATAAAGCGGACCGTGGTGAGTCCATGGCTGAAGAAGCGAACATCGGCAAAATGTTAGCGTCAGAAGCCTCGTGGGCTGCGGCTGAAATCTGCATTCAGGTTCATGGTGGCTTTGCATTTGCCGAAGAGTTCGACATCGAACGTAAGTTCCGCGAAACGCGCCTGTACCAAGTAGCGCCAATCTCGACCAATTTGATTTTGGCTTATATCGGCCAAAATATCCTCGGCCTCCCGCGTTCGTATTAAGATCACAAAAGTAGTCCCATGCCGAAATTACCGCCGTACTTTGCTGCGCTTGATCTCAATCAAATGCTGACCGATCACCCGATTGGTGACGATTTCATTCAGCGTTTTTCGAAGATCAGCAAAGATGAACTGCGCGCACAGCAAAACCGCTTGTTCATGAACTGCGTGCGTCGGGCGTGGGAGATTCCATTCTATCAGCGCCTGTGGGGCAATGCGGGTGCAAAGCCCGGTGATGTGAAGTCGCTGGACGACATTACGAAATTACCAGTGTTCTCGAAGTCGGATTTGATGGACTCCCTCGCCGACAAGCCGCCGTTTGGCGATTTCGGTGGCCTTGATTTTAAAGATCCGAACCACATCCCGGCTGTCATGCACACCACGTCTGGCACCACAGGCACACCGCAAGTGTTGTTGTTTGGGCCCAAGACGCGCGAAATGCAAAATCTGCTCGTGGGCCGTGCTTATCTGTGGCAAGGCATGACCGGGGCCGACGTTGTGCATTCTGTGTATGGGCATGGCATGGTGAACGCTGGCCACTACATGCGCGAAGCCGTACTGCACTTCACTAACGCCACTTTCATGTCAGCGGGAACAGGCGTGGAAACACGTTCGGTGCAGCAAATTCAAAACATGAAGCGCTTTGGCGCAACCGTCATTGTCGGCTTCGTCGATTACCTGAAACGCTTGGCCCAAGTGGCCAACGAAGAAGGCATTATTCCTGGCAAAGACATCAACATTCGCATGATCTCCGGCCACTTTGGCCGCGAGAGCAAAGCCGACATTTCGGCCATGTGGGGCGGGGCGAAGTGCTACGATTGGTACGGCGTCGGTGACACCGGCATCATTTCGAGCGAAGGCCCAGACCAAGATGGCATGTACGTGTTTGAAGATGCGCACTACGTCGAAATGCTGGATGTGGATACGGGCGAGCCCGTGGCCGATGGCCAAACCGGCGACATCGTGACGACCGTGCTGTTTAAAGACGACGTCTACCCAATGATTCGCTTTAATACACACGACGTATCGGGTTACCGCGCCAACGATACAGGCGGCTTGGTGAACTTCCGCCGCATCCAAGGCATCTTGGGCCGTTCGGATAATATGGTGAAGTTGCGCGGCATCAACGTCTTCCCGCACGGCATTGGCGGTGTGTTGAACGCCATCCCTGAGTTCAAAGGTGAATTCTTCTGCCATGCTGTGCGCGATGCCAATGGCCGTGATGAAATGACGGTGAAGATCGAGGTCGAGGGCGAGCGCTCACAATCGCTGAAGGACGCGTTTGAGACCTTGCTGAAAACCCGGATTGGCGTTGAAATGAACGTCGAACTTCATGCACCGCGCGCGTTGGCAGATCTGACCGAAGTTGATAAACGCCAGAAGCCGAAACGCCTGTTGGACGAACGCTTCAAGAAGGCTTAAGCAACATCATATGAACGCAGACGCCTATACCGCCGACCTCGCTTTTTTAAGCATCGCCGAACTGGGCGCTCACCTCGCCAGCGGCGCGATTACCTCGCGCCGCCTGACCGAGCTTTATCTTGAACGCATCGAAATACACAAAAAGCTGAACGCGTATATCGCAGTTTTGGCCGAGAGCGCGCTCGTTGCGGCGACTGAGTCTGACAAACGCCGCAAAGAAGGCCGCGTGCGGGGACCGCTTGATGGCATTCCCATTGCGCTCAAAGACAACATCGATGTCGCAGGTGTTGCCACCACCGCAGGTGTTGAAGCACGCCGCAAACATATCGCCAAAGAAGATGCGCCTGTGACGGCACGCTTACGTGCGGCTGGTGCTGTTATCCTCGGCAAGCTCAACATGCACGAAGCTGCACACGGCGCGACAACGGCCAATGAGGCTTATGGCTATTGCTATAACCCGCACCGCACGAATTACACGCCAGGCGGCTCATCGGGCGGGTCGGGTTCTGCGGTTGCGGCAGGTTTATGTGCGGCCGCCCTTGGTAGCGACACACTAGGCTCAATCCGCATTCCGGCTTCATTCAACGGCATTGCCGGTTTGAAGCCGACCATGGGCTTGGTGAGCACGCGTGGTGTTGTGCCGCTTGCTTTTAGTCTGGATCACGTGGGGCCGATGGCGCGCCATGTGACCGACTTGGCCTTGATGCTGGAAGTGATGGCCGGGCCAGACGCTGGTGACCCGTTCAGCCTGATGGCTGTGCACCCACCGCAAACAACATTCCAAATTCCGGCATCGTTGAAGGGCCTGCGTATTGGTCGCCTGCATGATCTGGACGAATTTGCGGCCGACCGCACGCACCCCGATGTCGCCCTGGGATACGAGGCAGCCTTGGCGCACTTGCGTCAACTGGGTGCTGACATTATCGACGTGACGCTGGAAGGGTATAAGCACAACGCCATTCGACCGAAGGCGATGCTGGTAATCGAGGCTGACTTGGCTGTGATCTACGGTAAAGCGCTGGAAGAAAATCCGCTGGGCCATACACAAATTTTCCGCGACGGCATTGCTTATGGCCAGCAACAGAGTGCACCTAAACTCGCCCTAGCGTTTGAAACCATCCGCAGCGTGAAACCCATTGCTCATAAGTTGTTCGCCGATGTCGATGCCTTTGTAACACCGACTACCCCCTGCCCCGCGTTCGACTTCAAAACCGCGATGCCAAAAACACTGACGGCCTTTACTGCATTTGCAAACTATGTGGGTGCACCATCCATTTCAGTTCCCATGGGCCTGACTCAAGACAGGCTGCCGATGGGCCTGCAAATCACCACCGCCCCTGGTCACGATGCGACCGCTTTAAAAATAGCGGGCGCATACGAAAAAATTGCCAACTGTCGCGCGAAACCTTCTGGTTTCTAGCGCTGTCAAACTGTTGCGCCTAAAAAGCGGCCCCGTATGATGCGGGGTCGCTTTTTTCATATCTTATTTTTAAATCCTGGGGGAGAACGAGATGAGCTCAGCAGCGCCCGCCACCGGCAAATCGATCATGCAGCGCGATCACAAAGTTTATACGGGCATTATCTCGTACATCTCCCATAAGCCTGAGCGCATGAATCAGGAACGCGGGCGCGAGTTTTATACCCTCGTTGTCCATGGCGACGGTTCGCGCACCATTACCGTTCACACCGAAATCGACGACCGCCCCAGCGTGCACCGCGACGCTGTGTATTCACTGGATAAAGACTGGATGCCCTTGGACTGCATGATGCGCCTGACTGTGGGCGACAAATTCATGGGCACCGGTTGGATGAAATTCTACGACACCTATGCAGAGTGCGAGACCTTCACCGCCACCGAGGGCCGTGTGTCACAGCGCTATGAATTGAAGGCGCCGCTGAAAACCTTCCAGAACCACGCCATTGCCTGCGATAGCTGGCACTTCAGGCATTACGACATCAAGAAGGGTGGCATTCAGAACATCGGGCAGATTCTGTTGTCATCTCCCGATCACCGTGGCGCGACAGGCCCCTTGTTCTATGCCATCAGCATGCAGCTGAACTATGTGGGCAAAGAAAAGGTGACTGTGGGTGCAGGTACGTTTGATGCCTATCACTTTGAGTTTCCGGGCAACACCGAATTGCCGCAAGAACACCCGCCGTATGACATCTACACCACCGCTGACGGTGAGTTCACGTTCCTCAAAGGCGGCGTGAAAGGTTACATGCAGACATACTATGAACTGATCGAGTTCAAAGACGTGACCCCGCCAAAAATTTAAGGAAACCGTAATGACCCTGCCCGATTATTTACAACGCGATCACAAGATCATTCACGGTCGGATCGATTACACCTCGAATAAACCTGACCGCTTGGGCAGTAACCGTGGGCGCGAAATGTTCACGGTAACGGTTCACAACGATGGCCGCCGTTCCCTTGTCGCGCATACCGAGATTGATGACCGTCCCAGTGTGCTGCGCTTTGAGCAACTAAATATGGACCCGCAATGGCGGCCCACCGATGCATTTGTGCGTATTTCCGTGGGTGATCAGTTCCGAGGCTCGGGCTGGTTCAACTTCACGGATACCCATGTGGAATGCGAAACCTTCACATCCGTCGAAGGCCGCATTAGCCAGAAATTCCCAACCCAAGGCCGTGCCCCGATGTTTGGCGGCCATGCTATCGTGAACGACGGCTGGGTCACCAGCTTGTTTGATCTCAATGGCCCGAAGACCCAGCATTCACCAAATTTTGTTGTCTCATCTACCGATCACCGCGGTGCCACAGGGCCGTACGTCGCACCCGTCAGCATTTCATTGACGCTGCTGGCGCGCGAAAAGCTGACCGTGAAAGCGGGTACGTTTGACTCGTTACACTTCCGCTTTGGTGACATGGCGGGTTTGTCGTCAGAGCATCCTGTTTATGAAGTGTGGGTCAGCGATGATGGCAACTACACCTTCTTAAAGGGCACCGTCGGCGGCTACATGATGACAGCCTACGAATTGGTGGAACTGAGCGATAAAATCTAAATCTCAGCCATTGAGATAGGACACTGTATCGTTCACAGCGATGACAGCGTTCGGAACAATTCGGTTGTCTGCACAAAGTCGGGTCTGTAGTGGTGCCGCATCTTCGTTGTGAGGTGCGGACCATGCTTTCGCCTTCTGAACTCGAACAGGCTGCGCGTATGTTTTATGCGCAAAGCAAATACAGTGTCGACGCGGGCTGCCCGACGTATGCTGCGATCCTGGACGGCTGCATTGCCGATGTGCGTGCTGGCGGCCCCGTATGCGACCTGTTGCAACTGTGGGATCGCAAAGGTGAAAGCGCATTCTCACTGAGGCTTTTAGGGGCTCTGCATCGGCTCGCATTGGACGGCAAAGCCCCAGACCTTGCCAAGTTCTTCCTCACCACCGGCGGCGCACAAAACCCGGACCACGTCTGGCCCGTTGCGCGGGAGGCGTTTGTTCAACACCGCGATTTTGTGATCGCCTATACGCAGAGCCCGCCGCAAACCAATGAAGTGGCTCGTTCGGCTGTGTTATGGGCTGGCTTTCTGGCCATAGCTGCGCAATTTCCGCATCCATTGCGCTTACGTGAAATTGGCGCCAGTGCAGGCTTGAACCTGATGTGGGATCAATACCGCGTGAATGCTAGCGCGTTCACATGGGGCAAAGCTGATGCTGCATTGGAACTGACGACACGCTGGGAGGGCAACGCCCCTGCCGCAGTGCCGATTAGCATTTCAGACCGCGCAGCCTGCGACCGCGAACCGATTGATATCCATACCGCTGATGGGCGGGCACGGTTGCAGTCTTACATCTGGCCAGATCAATTGCACCGCATGGAGCGCTTACGCAAAGCCTGCGACATCGCAACGCAGACGCCATTCAGGCTTGATAAAGCCGATGCGGCCATGTGGATTGCACAAGAATTGCGCGATTTGCCAAAAGGTCAAACCACCGTGGTCTATCATTCGATCTTTCGGCAATACTTGGATGCCGAGACAGATGGGAAGCTTCAAGCCGCCATGGAAGAAGCCGGTACACGCGCAACGACAGCTGCACCACTGGCATGGTTGGCAATGGAAATTCCCAACATGAAATCCTACCCCGATATTACACTGACGACCTGGCCCGACGGCAAGACTCGCACGTTGGGCACCGCGCACTATCACGGCGAATGGATTAAATGGGGGGCTTGATTAACGGCGCTGGCGGCGTGCGACGGCATGCGAGCGACGGCGCGGCTTGGCCACCGATGCCGCCTGTTTTTTCAACGCCACATCATAGGCCTTCATCGCCCATTGCTTTAAATCGTCGCCAGCCTCTAGCACATCATCCGGCACGCGCCAGTACGACATGCTGATGGGTTTGTTTTTGCCTTCGTACACAAACGGCTGCGACTTCCGCGCTTCGTAGTCAGCGCGGTTGCTGTCGTCGACCTTAAAGAACAGTTCGTCGCTAGCGATCAAGCCGAACATCACGCCGGACTTATAAACACCAAAACCACCAAACATGGCGCGGGCGCTAACGCCGCCGAAGTCACTGAGTTGATCGAGCACGTAATCTTTGAAGGATGCATCGGGCATGACTGCACTTAAGCTGTAAAGTTTGGTTTGCGCTTTTCAGTGAAGGCCGCAAAGCCTTCCTTGAAATCTTCGCCTTTGAACGCATCGACAAACATCGCGCGCGTTTCTGCGTTATCGTCGATTTCGCCGTCCAGAAGCATCTGCACGATCTTTTTAGTGCCGCGCGCTGTGAATTGTGATGTCGCACAAATTTGCGCAGCATACTCCGCTACGACTGCATCTAAATCGCCCGGCGCAACCAAACGGTCGACAAGACCAATACGGAAGGCTTCTTCGGCATCCAAAATACGCCCCGTGTAGAGAATGTCTTTGGCTTTGGCCGGGCCCACCGCATCAACCAAGCGCGAGGTATCGGTAACGGTGTAAATCAAGCCCAGTTTCGCAGGCGTGATGCCCATCTTCGCTGTCGTGTCGGCAAAGCGCATATCGCAGCATAACGCCACGCCGCAGCCACCGCCCACGCAAGCGCCACGAATTTTGGCAATCGTTGGCTTAGCATTCCGGTGCAAAATTTTCTGAACGCGGTACGTAATATCCGCCGTCGCTTCGGCGGCCTTCGGGTCGGTGAAAGTTTGGCGGAACTCGTCAATATCCGCACCTGCGGCAAAGGCCTGGCCTTCGCCCGTCACCACAATCACTTTTACAGATTGATCGGCATCGGCCTCTTGCACCAATTCTGCCAACCGCAACCACATGGCTTGCGACAGCGCATTGCGCTTTTCGGGGCGGTTTAAGTGAATGGTGGCCACGGCCCCATCACGGTCCATGTAAACGGCAGGCTGAGTACTCATCTGGCAGGAAACCCCAAAAGCGAGCTGACGAGCGGGCGCAAAGCAGTGCTGGCGCAGGGTTTAATGCCTGCCAGACAGAATTTCCAGTGGCAGGTTGAACCTGGCCGCACGGTTAAGCGTGGCCAGGAAAGAAAGGGCTATTTGTCCGCCGGAATGGTGGCGAAGGCCGATTTCCAGCCATCGAGCTGGGGATGGGTCACGTTCACGATGGTCACGGTTTTACCCTTAGCATCGGGGTTCACCAGCGCATTGACGGCGACCGCCGCCACATCCGCACGGGTCACCATACCTGGTACCTCAACATCGCCTTGCATAATGCCAATCGGGAACTGGCCACCGTCACGGTCCCACAAGCCTACGGGGCGAATAACGGTGTAGCCCAAGCCACTGGCGCGCAGATAATTCTCGCCCTCAAGCTTGCTGGTCAGCACACGCGCCATCGTTTTTTGAAAATCCGTTTCGGTCTTGTGATTACGCGTGACCCCAGCAGACGACACCAGCACGAATTGCTTCACGCCGTTTTTCTTGGCGTCATCCACAAGCGCGGCCACACCCTTGCTTTCGACCGTTTCTGGGGTGTTGGTGGCATCTTTACGGCTATTGGACCCGGCTGCGAAAATAACGCGGTCCACACCCTTGGTGATGTTCTTTAAACTAGCAGCATCGCGCAGATCGGCTTTCACCCACTGCACGTCTTTCACTTCTACCTTCGCGGTGTCGATATTGCGTGAGAACGCGCGCACTTTGGCCCCTTGCGCCTTCAACAACTCAACTGCCACTTTGCCTGTGCGGCCTGTGCCGCCCACAACCAACACAGTCTCGCCCTTCATAGACGGCAATTCCGGCGCCGGTTTCGCCGCGCCTTCTTGCGCATTCGCGTGCTTCATAATCGAGACATTGCCGCAGTGAGCAAAGAACGACAGCGAAGCGAACGTGGCAATTAAAGCGCGGCGTTTAATCATGTGAAGTTCCCAATATGTAAGTGGCTCGCTTAATGTGGCGAATCATCAACCGCTTTGCCTTCGGCTAAGCGCTGTCCCACGACACCTTCATATTTGCGGCCCAAAGCCCAGGCGATCAAGCCCCAAACGATACAGACCACAACGCCAAACGCTGCCACACCAGGCGTGGTCAGGCCTGCGGCCTTTAAGCCCGAGGTGACCCAAGCCGAGCTTAAGTCGCCGAAGCGGTAAACCACCGTATCGATAACGTTCTTGGCTTTGTATTTGCTTTCCTGGTCAACGACCGTGAACAGCATTTCACGGCCCGGACGAGCAATGGCGTATTCGGCCACGCGGCGTACGATCTGCACGCCCAGCAACACCGCCATCACAGGCGCTGCGGCAATACCAACAAAGGCCACCAACATGATCGCCGGAACCAGAACGAGCGCCGACGTGACACCCCAACGCTGGACCAAACGGCTGGTGCCGAACAATTGGATCACGATGGCCGCAATGTTCACGGCAGCATCGACAAGCGCAAAGGCTTGCGTGCGGGCTTCGCGGCTTTCAAAAGCCTTGCTGATGTGGTCAGCCTGCTCGAAGTACAGAATTGTCGACACCCATGTCAGCATCAGAATGAAGCCGGCGATCATGGCCAGATACGGCGAGCCTAAGATCTTGGCGAAACCGTTGAACGGATTGCCGCCCATTTTTTTGTCAAGCTGAGTGGCCTGGAAGTCCTGGCCTTGCACTTGGCCCGTGGCGGCCATGACCACCTTTTCTTTTTCCAGCAAGCGTACGACGACGATGACCAGCACAAAACCCGCAGCAGAAATCAGCAACAGCGTGTTGGTGTTGACGAACTCGACCAAGATTGCAGTTAAGGCCGGCCCCGCAGCAGCACCAAAGCTGCCACCCGCAGCCACAAAACCAAAGATGCGCTTGGCTTGCTGACGCGAGAAGACGTCAGACATGAAGCTCCAGAACACCGAGATAATGAACAAGTTAAAGACGCTGACCCAGCAATAGAAAATACCGGCGATCAGTTTATCGTCTGAGATGCTTTGGAATAAAAAGTAGAAGACGATGATGTTGATGACGAAGAAGCCGTATGTCCACGGCAGCAGCGTGGAGAGTTTCAGCTTAGATGCGAAGTAGCCGTAAACTGGTGCCGTGATGAAACTGAAGAAGAACGTGTACGTCCACAGAATTTCAAGTTCATTCACGCCGTACACAGTGCCCATGGCATCGCGCACCGGGCGCAAAATGTAATAGCTCCCCAACAACAGGAACATGTACAGGAACGAAAGCCCTGCGGCTTTCACTTCATAGGGCTCGATCTTCGCGGTCGTGCGGAACAAGCGCTGAAGAAGCGTTGGACTGGCAGCGGTCATACAATGTCTCCTGGACCTGTCTGGAAAAGCGCCCTGCTCGCAGGGCACCATAACAACAATTTCGGGGCGGCAATTTCGGGCTGCACTATAGTCAAGCTATGTAAGGCGCGGGAGTCCTGCCGGAAGGCAGCGCGTATATCGGCCATAACGCGGACGGGTTTAGGTATATAGGGCCGATTGCAGCCTGAAGATGCAATATGCGACAACGACTCAACATGTCACGACTTTATAAGAAGGGGAGACACAAATGTTACGGTACACATCAATCGTTCTGGCGCTATTTGTAACAGCGGGCATGGCCCAAGCTGCGGATCAAGGAACAGTGCTGGTCACCGGTTCAAATCGCGGCATTGGCTTAGAGTTCGTAAAGCAATACGCGGCCAAGGGGTACAAAGTCATCGCCACGGCCCGTAAGCCCGATGAGGCCAAAGACCTACAAGAGTTGGCCAAGGCCGATAAGGATGTGGTGCTGGAAAAGCTGGATGTCAGCGATCTGGCCTCGGTGGATGCCCTGGCCGCCAAATACAAAGGCCAGCCCATCGATATCCTGATCAACAACGCGGGTATTACCGGTTACCCCGAGAAGCAGAAGTTCGGCACCATTGATTATGACAGCTTTACCGATGTCATGCTGACCAACGTGCGCGGGCCCCTGAAAATGTCAGAAGCGTTTGCCGACAACGTTGCCGCCAGCAAACAAAAGAAAATCATCGTCATCACGTCCAGCGAAGGTTCGATTGCTGATGTGAAATCGAACCGCCAGCCCTTCTATCGCGGCAGCAAGGCCGCCGTGAATATGGTGTTTAAGAACATTTCATACTCTTTGAAAGAGAGAGGGATCAGCGTCGGTTTATTGAATCCAGGCCCAGTGGATACTGACATGATGGCCGCAGCGCGTGGCCGCATGCCGCTGCGGACCACTGAACTTACCGTCCGCGAACTCAGTGCGATCACGGAAAAGTTGACGCTTGAGCAAACAGCGACGTTCTTTAACTTCGATGGGACAACGCTTCCCTGGTAATTTAGAGCGAGGATGAATTGAACGACCGGGTCATTATTGTTGGTGGTGGCCCGGTCGGTCTTGTGACCGCGCTTAAACTTGTCCGCGCAGGCGTGCGCGTAACTGTCTTAGAGCGTGCAGCAGAAATGCACGCAGAACCACGCGCTTCTACTTTTCACGCGCCGACACTTGAGCTTCTCGACATATTAGGACTAGCAGATAAGGTTATTGAGCTCGGCCGTCCCGCGCCGCAGTGGCAATACCGCATGTTTGAAACGGGCGAAGCTGCTGTCTTCGACATGAATTTGATTGCCGATGAAACGCGCTATCCGTTTCGCCTGCAATGCGAACAGTTTCATCTCGTGAAAGTGGCCGTTGAAGCGCTGGAGGCAGAAGCGCCCGGCAGCGTGATCTTTGGCGCTGAGGTAACAGACTTTACGCAAAGCAACGATAACGTGCGCGTGACATTCACACACAACGGCACATCACAAACATTAGATGGCGCATGGCTAATTGCCGCTGACGGCGCTGCATCAACCATCCGGACCAAGCTTGGCATCAGCTTCGAGGGCTCTACATACCCGCAAGTGTCGTTCACGGTCGGCACCACCTTCCCCATGCATGAACACATGGAAGGATTGCTGGGCGTGAATTACTTCTGGTCTGACTTTGGCCCCTGGGGGCAATTCAGAACTGGATTGATGTGGCGTGTGGGCTGGTCACCGCCGCCTGACAGCATCAACGAAGATATTTTGTCTGACGATGTGGTGCAGGCGAAGCTCGCGAAAATTTGCCCTGACGGTGCGCCGTACGACCTTATTACGGCGCGGCTGTATCGCATCCATCGGCGCATCGCTGGCGCGTTCTATCAGGGCCGCATCATTTTAGTCGGCGATGCTGCACACTTGAATAGTCCGACCGGTGGCTTTGGTATGAACGGCGGCGTGCAGGATGCGTTCAATCTTGCCGACAAATTAGTTAAGGTTTTAAACGGCGCTGCTGCGGAACCTTTGTTAGATCACTACACACGCCAGCGCAGATCGGCTGCCGTGGATGATATTCAATCAACATCTGATACCAACTATCGCCGTCATCGCGAGAAGGATGCCGACAAACGCCGCGAGGCCTTGAAAGACTTGCAAGCCATTGTGGCGGACCCTGACAAGCACCGTGCCTATTTGCTGGAAAACGCGCTGATTAATTCTTATCGACGGTCCGAGGCTCTACCATAAGCCTGATTTCTTTAAGTAAAACGATAATTTAGCCCCTAGAAACGCTGCCAAAACACCGCGCTTTACTTGTCCCCACTAGAAGTGCGCGATACCCTAACCCCTAGAATCGCGAAGCTGATTATTCAGCCGGTTGATCGACGTTTGGGGAAAAGTCGTAATGAAGCGTGTTTTCATTTTCTGCGTTGCTTTCGGTGTGTATGCCGCAACAGCTGTTGCGCAAGAACCGCCTGTCGCGCCAGCGCCACCAACGCCGCCCACTGCACCTGTAGCGCCTGCACCTGTCGCACCTGCATCGAAGGTTGAAGTCGACAATAATAAAGATGTGTCAGTGATTGCGCGTGATGTGAAAGACATCATCGGTTTTGGCGGGCGCATTAACGTGCGCGACAGCCGCGCCAAAGTTTTAGGCGGTGCTGCAGGTGACGTCACCACCGAGAATGCAAGTTTCGACACTGTGTTATTGGCAGCGGGCAGTGTCGATATGCGGGGTGGTCGGGTCGGTGAATTGAAAATTGCCGCGGGCGATGTTGATCTTGATATCACCATTGCTGGCGACGGCATTGTGGCA
This sequence comes from Rhodospirillaceae bacterium, assembly GCA_965229355.1. Lineage (GTDB taxonomy): Bacteria > Pseudomonadota > Alphaproteobacteria > Rhodospirillales > Rhodospirillaceae. The sequence continues at coordinate 1,097,307 of OZ245869.1, forward strand.
GCAGGTGAAGTGCGGCTGGGCGAGGATATGAGCGTGCGGGGCGACATGGATGTGAAGGCGGGCACCGCAGACATTAAGGGGAGCTATGGCGGCGATATGAAGGTTGATGCCGAAACTGTAAAAATTGCGGGTAGTTATGGCGGCGATGTGCGGATCAATGCGGAGCGTATTTATATCGAGCCGGGCACCAAAATCGGCGGCGACTTAATTGCCCCCAACCTTGCCGAATTACGCGACGGCATCATCGTGGGCGGCGATGTTAAGATCGGTAAGGGTACGGGCAAGAGCAAAGATCGCAAGGTGAGTATCATTATAGATACCGACAAAGAGGCCGCACGCGACGCCGAGGCGAGCCGCGCCGACCGGCGCGAAGCAAAGCTGGATGAGGCACAAGCGAAGATCGACGAAGCAAAAGCAAAAGTGGATGCGGCATTACGTGAAGTAGATATCAACCAATCCACCAAAGATGCCATTAAAGATGCGATCAGCCGTAAGGTTGCGGAACACGAAGAGCGCGGCGACTTTGATCACAATGACCGCGACGATGTGGGCCTGATCTCGCCCGAGCCTATGGGCATGAAAGCGTGGCTGACTGTTCTCGTCACATTAGCTGCCTGCGGTGCGCTGGCGTTGGGTTTCGCCCCGCAGTTCTTGGTGCAAGCGACTGAACGCTTGGCCAAAGAACCGCTGCCGAGTTTTGGTGTTGGAGCCGCCAGCCTGATTGCAGTGCCAGGCATTCTGTTAGCCGTCAGCATTACGATCATTGGTATTCCATTTGCCATTTTGGGCGCTGCGGCCTACGTGATCGGCATCGGGCTTGGATTGATTGCTTTGTGTCTATGGGGCGGCTTGATGGTGCGCACGCTCGCTAACCAACCGGGGCAAGAAACACGGTTGTCTAAGTTAGTCGGCTGGACTTTGATGGGTTTCTTGGCGTTGGCTTTAATTGGTGCCGTGCCCTTTGTAGGGCGCGCGATTCAAGTGATCGCCATTATTACAGGCGCCGGTGCAGTGATCTCCACCGCATGGGCGGTCCGCAATGCAAAGAAGGCGCAAGCTGCCGCTGCGGCGGCTGCAATATAAAAGATAGGCACACATATATATGGCACGGCCGCACATCGAGTTCATTCAAAGTCAGGCCGTGCCTTGGGATACATTAGGGCCAAAGAGTGCGCGGCCTGGCGCGTTTGCCAAAACACTTTCCGCCGATGCCGAAACGGGCGCCGTCACGCTGGTGATGAAATATCCAGCGGGCTGGCACATGCCCGACGCGCATTATCTTGATAGCGATGAAGAGTTTTATGTGTTCGAGGGCGCGCTGTGGGTGGGCAGTGTCGAATACAAAAAAGGCGATTACGCTTATCTGCCTGCGGGTATGCCGCGCCCCAGTATGCACAGCGATGATGGCGCCGTGGTGCTGACCTTCCATGAAGGCGCGCATAATCTCGTCCTCAGCGAAACTCCCGGCCCCATGTACGACGCAGCACGCCTGATTGCGAAAATGGAAAGCGCTGTGATGCCATGGACGCATCCGGCTGATCCGATTGTTGCCGCGACTGCAAATGGCGCTGGCCGTAAGTTATTGCGTGAAGACGCAGTCACCGGCGAACGCACATGGTTGTTACAATTTGGTCCGGACGACCCAGCCAAGATGACGCATGGCCGCGTGGAAATTCATCCTGTGGTGGAAGAAGTCTTCCTGATGGATGGCGAAATTTCCATGCCCTATGGATATTTAAAGCCCGGCTCGTACTTTTGGCGACCGGCTGGCATTCCCCACGGCCCTGTAGGCACGCTGAAAGGCCTGTTCGGCTTCTTCCGCTGCAAGGGCGGGCCGCTGACGACCGACTGGTCAAAAGAGGAACTGCCGATTGCGTGGCACCCGCAGCATAAACCCATGGTGCCACCACAATATGCTGCGTTCGCCACAACCGCATACGACACATCTCTGCCTTACTAACGCTGCATAACTTAAGCGGCCCATCATGACATAAAGAGTCGCATCACATGCGCTGGGTGACTAAGCTATTGCGCGTGATCTGGCAGGCGTTTCTGGTACGGTGCAGCTATGGCCAAAGAAGTAACCATCAAAAAAGGCTTCGTAAATGTCGGTAAGGGCCAAGTGCACTACCGCATGGCCGGGTCTGGTCCGCCGATTATTCTGCTGCACGATTCACCGCGGTCATCGGTGCTGCATATACCGCTGCTGAAAGAATTCGCCGATCAGTTCACGGTCATTGCCATCGACACACCGGGCTATGGCAACTCCACGCCGCTCGACCTTGGCCGCCAACTTGAAATCCCCGACTTCGGTACAGCGTTGGCTGAAACCATTGCAGCGTTCGGTGTCGAGCGCTGCCCCGTGTACGGCTACCATACCAGTTCCAAAATCACGTTGGCATTTGCAGCCAAGCACCCTGAACGTGTATCTGTCGCTATCATGAATGGCTTGTCACTGCCCACTGGCGGTGCAGAACCGTCGTTCATTAGTAGCTATATGAAACCCTTCACCGTCACTGACAGCGGCAGTTACTTGGCTGAAGAGTGGACGCGCGTTTTAGATTTCCAACGCTGGTTCCCGTGGTTTGCAAAAACCAAAGGCACGCGATTACCGCATCTCGGCAAAGATATGAACGGGATGCATGAATACAGCATGGACCTGTTCATGGCGGGCGCGCATTTCTCAGACGCTTATGCCGCCGCCATGCGCTACTTGGCGCTGCCGGTTGTGGGCGATTTAAAAGCCCCGGCCATTATTATGGCGCAGCAAGATGACGTGTTGCACGCCTACTTAGATGCACTGCCAAACCCATTACCCGAAAGCGTGCGCAAGGAAAGCCTAGCTGTGGGTGATGGGGTGTTGCGCAAACGTTTGCGAGAGATTTTTGCGCAATACGCCGACTTTAAAGGTGCTGCCAACTTCACGCCACCCGATCCTTTAAAGCAGCCCGGCAAAAAGGGTACGATCACTTCCGGCTACGTCAACTTCCCCCACGGTCAGGTTTTGGTGCGCCGCGCCGCCGACACCAATGGCCGCCCCCTCGTTCTTCTGTCCGATCTGCCGGGCTCTAGCCGCCAGGATGCGGATTTGATTCTGGAACTCGCCAAAGACCGCCCGGTGTACGCGATTGATATGCCGGGCTGCGGTGAATCAAGCCCGCTCGCGAACCCATCGCCACAACTTTATGCCGATGTGATTGCGCGCACGATTGAATCGCTGGACCTGAAACAAGCCGACGTGATTGCCGAAGGCATGAGCACGCCGATTGCAGTGTGCTTTGCCGCGTCACATCCCGGCCATGTACGGACATTGCTGCTGGATGCCATTACCAACGCCGACATCGATCTGCGTACCGAAATGCGCATCAACTATGTAGCGGACCTGCGCCCGACACGGGAAGGCCTGCACTTGCACCGCGCCTTCCACATGCTTCGCGATCAGGAAGTGCAGTGGCCATGGTACGATGAAGGTAACGGCGCCATTCGCAAAATCACACCACGCATTGGCGCTGAACGCATTCACACGCGCCTCGTCGATACGCTGAAGCAATACGCCTATCATGGTGACGCCATTCAAGCCGCGTTGGATGTGGATGTGGCGGCGCTGTTGCCCGCCATTTCAGCACGCACGATTGTGTGTACTGTGGCAGACGATGTGCGCTATGCCATGGCTGAGAAAACGGCGGCACAACTGAAGAACGCCACCACCTTAGCCCGACCGCAAAGCGTGCCCGAGCGTGCGGCGGCTTTCTTGTCCGCACTTTCATAAAACGCCCAGAACATCGCCGTGCAGATACTTACTTTCCGCATCGCCACTGAAGGCGATCTTGATTGCATTTTGAAAATGCTGGCCGACGACCCCTTGGGCCGCTACAGCGAATTGAATGGCAATTACGACCGCGACGCTTATGTGCGCGCGTTGAAGAATATCGAAGCAGAACCGCATAGCGATATGATCGTGGGCGAACGTGGCCGCGAAATTGTTGCCTGCTTGCAGCTCACACTCATTCCAGGGTTCTCGCGGGGCGGTGGCTGGCGCGCACTCATTGAAGCTGTTCGAGTGGCGTCAGATAAACGCGGCCAGGGCATTGGCACGGCCATGATGAAGCATGCAATTGAGTTAGCCCGCGCGCGCGGCGCTAAAATGGTACAGTTGACAAGCGACACACGCCGCATTGATGCCCACAGGTTTTATCAAAACCTAGGTTTTTCCTCGATCCATACGGGCTTTAAGCTCGACTTGTAAAAAGCCCCGTTTTTTGATCAGGCAAATTTGCATGTTCGCCATCTGAAAGACGATGGTCTTAGGCGCTAGCGTGGCATGTGCATTGCTTTATAAGCACCCGCATGGCCCGCTTTGCAGTCGATTTCACCGCGATCCGCGAGACTTTAAGTAATCCCAACTTCCGCATGTTCACGTTGGGCAACTCGTTGTCATTGCTGGGCACGTGGGTGCAACGCATGGGCGTTGGCTACCTGACATGGGAACTGACAAAGTCAGGCACATGGCTGGGTGCGGTGGCGCTGGCGGAGTTTTTGCCAGTTCTTTTTTTGGCCCCCATCACCGGCGTCATCGTGGACAGGTTTGACCGCCGCCGCATTGCCGTCACCGGTCAATACCTAGCATTGGTTCAAGCTGGTGTGTTAGCCGCCCTCACCATCAGCGGCCACATCAGTGCAGTTCTGATTTTGTTACTGCAATTATTCGCAGGCTTTATTCAGCCACTGATTCAAACGGCGCGGTTAGTCCTTGTGCCCATGATGCTGCCGCGCGAGCGCGTGGGGAATGGTGTCGCCATTACATCACTGATTTTTAACGGGGCGCGCATTTTGGGGCCCGTGGTTGGCGGCGTTATTATTACATCGGTTGGCGTGGGGTACAGCTTTGCCTTGAATGCCGTCAGCTATTTCGGCGTGATTGCAGCACTGAAGGCGCTGCAATTGCCGCTTCACATTCCCTACACCAAGACCAAAAACATGTTTGCGGGCATCATGACCGACATGACAGCAGGCTGGCGCTATACCTTCAAACATCCGATTTTGGGCTGGGTCATTCCAACTGTTGGGGTTTCCAGCACGCTGACATGGCCCATTGGCGATTTAATGGCTGGTATTGCTGATGAAATGTTCAATCGTGGTGCTGGCGGTTTAGCCGCCCTGACAGCCGCACAAGGCATAGGCGCCATTGCGGGCGGGCTTATTCTGGCACAACGCTCGAACGCTGAAGGCTTAAGCCGCTTGGTCATCGGCGCGATGATCTTAAGCGGGCTGTGCATCACGCTGTTTTCAGTGAACAACGCCGATACTTATTTTCTAGCGCTTTTCATTCTTGGTATCTCGGCTTTCTTCGGCGTCATCGTTGGCGTGGGCTCTCAATCACTCACGCAGTCTGTGGTTGACGATGCGATGCGCGGGCGTTCCTTAAGTGTGTGGTACACGATCACGCGCGCAGGCCCAGCCATTGGCGCGTTGATTTTAGGAACGCTGTCCACCCGCTTTGGCTTTGAAGGTCCACTGTTTGCGGCTGGCGCCATTACCGCAGCCACGGCAGCGTTCATGCTGTTTATCCGCAATCCGCAAGGTAAGCCCAAACCATCGGGTGATGACGATAAAGCCGCCTCGAACGATTAGACGCTTATTTGCCGTCTTCACGCGTGTTGACCTCGAAGAAGTAACCATCAGGGTCAAAGAAGCTCAAGGTCGACAGTTTAATCACATTGCCTTTGGCATCGTTGACAGTGCCGTCATAGGGCGGCGACACGATGTGCACAGGCGCACTCTTCATGCGTTCATAGATGGCATGCACATTGGGCGACCCACACACAAAAATTGCATCACCGATTTTGACACTGCGCTTTAACTGCGGCGGCGTTTCAATCGACGGATCGAGAAACGCCATGATGCCCAGCATGCCCACCAGTGGATCGTTGCCCTTCAGAATCACCACGCGCACTTTGGCACCCGGCGTGCCCGCTGGCAGTACTTGGCCACCCACAGACATGACATTGTCGTACCAGACCTCCATGCCCATCACGTTTTTGTAGAAGTCCAAGCTCAATTCAATATCGCGCACAATCAACGTGGCACGACGCACCGCAAACACCGGCATGTTGGGCACGTTGCGTTTGGTGTTTACTTCCACAAAGAAACCATCGGGATCAAAAAACGACAGCGTCGTCATTTCCACTTGGCCTTTGCCATCGGGTGCGGGCACCGACCAATCATGCGGCGGGCAAACGCTGCTGCAGTCTTTCGAGGCCTGGAGGCGTGCATAGACACCATCTAAGTCAGGCGTTTCGGTGACGATGACGATATCCCCCACGCCCATCCGCTTGCGGTAGGGCAACGTAGGCGGTTCAAGCGGAGGATCTTGCCATTCCAGCAAGCCAATCTTGGCAACGTCTTTATGGTTGGCTTCCATGATACCGAGATGAACCTTCGCACCCGGTACACCGGCGGGAATAATTTTGCCGGTCACGTTCATCGGCAAATCGTATGACACCGCCATCCCCAATACATCGCGATAGAACGCGATGGAGCGCTTTGCGTCCGCAACGATGAATGTTGTGCGTTTAACGTAGGTATCGGACATGAAAAAAGCGACCCGGTAAAACAAACCCTGTTCGGATATGGCTTACCGTAATCGCTTTTTCAAAAGAAATGAGCTTTCGCCCTAAGGCGAAAGCTAAGAACGCAAATTGATTCTACTCCAAGCCCAAAGACTTCGGATTGATCAGGCGTTTTGGGTCCACCGCAGATTTTACTTTCTCCAGCAGCGCCCAGGCATTGGCCTCGCGATAATCTTTGTATAGATACGCCTTGCCGATCTGGAAGTGCGCCGCACCTAATTCAGCAAAATGCACGCACAGCGCTTGTTTGATTTTCTGCACGGCAGCTGTGGCTGCTGGGTTAGGGCCAGATTCCTTCAGTTTCGCCAAATGGCTTTGTTCCGGCACGCGACGTTGCACCGGTTGCCATTGATCAGGCCAGTAGAACACAGGCTCGAACACAAATGCATTGTTGCTGATACCGGCGAACATATAGCCCCATTCGATGTTGTGGGCATCTAAGTCCGCTTTATATTTATCAAAAAAATCGTGTGTGACGGCGATCACACGTGCCACGTCCGACAATGGGAATAAGCCATGCACCGGCAGCCAACGCTCACCCATGGGGCCCAGCATGTTGTTCAGCGGTGTGAACGGATAGGCGCGCACCGCTTTCGGGATTGTATTCTCGATCTCGCGGCCACCAAATTTCTTCACGACAGCACGGCAGAAGTTCAAACGCTCTTCTGCTCCTGATGCTGTGCGATCTTCGCAGGTCAGGTGGATCGAATATTTCACATCATCCATGAACCCGCGACCTGCCAGGGCCATCTTGGCGCCTTCCAGCAAGCCTTTGGCGATAGAGGTTTGGCCCGTGACAACGTTGGCGAAGGTTTTCACATCCTTCATCAGGCTTTCGCGACGCATGCGCATAGATTGTAGCACGGGGTCGAACCCCATGAGTTCAGAGGTAATGCCTTCGCGGGCGATTTCGGTGATGGCTTCAATACACGGCGTCATCTCATCAAACGCAAATGAGCCGTATGAAATTTCGGCTGGCACGCGTTGAAGTCGCAGGCTGATGGTGGCTTTCAATGCCAACGCACCTGTATCGCCCAAGAACATGCCGGTGAGATCGGGGCCGTAGTAGCGGAAGAAAGGCTTGGCTTTGGTTTGGCCAAATTGGCCCGTGGGAATGATGGTGCCGTCGGCCAACACAACTTCCAGGCCTAGAATTGATTCATGCACCGCGCCTGCTTGGCCTGAACCAAAAAACATCCCGCCTTGCGAGGCTGTGCCGCCCACCGTGGCGTGAATACCCGACAGCGTACCGAAGAACGGCGTGCGCACACCTTTGGGCTTCAGTTCTTCGTGGAGTTGCTTCCACGTCACGCCCGCTTCGGCGACGACGTACATATCCGCCGTGTTCACTTCGATGATGCGATTGAGGCGCTGCATATCGAAGGTCACTGACTGCTCGCGCGCCGGTGTGTAGCCACCGGTGTACGACATGCCACCGCCGCGCGGTACTACGGCCAAGCCCGCATCGGTTACAGCCTTCACGGCTTTCGCAAGTTCGTCTTTGCTACCGGGACGGACAATAGCCACGCACAGCGCGCCATCAGAATAGACATCCGATGAGACAAAGCGGCGCTCGGTCTCATCGGTAATCACATTCACTGGGCCGACAATGGAACTTAAGCTTGCAACAAGTGCGTTGATGTCAGCCATGGCCGTTTCCTTACTTATTTAAATCCGAGAACACCCGGATTGAGTTGCCGGTTCGGGTCCAGCATGTCTTTGATTTTTGTCACAAGGGTTTGCGTTTCTGGCTTGAGTGAACCGAGATACGGGTACGTCTTGCCAATTTGGTTCGACGAGCCCCCGTGTTCTGCGAACAGGTCTGCCAGTTTCAGTCGGATTTCATGCACCAGTGCTGCGGCGTCCGGGTTTGCGGCAGGCTCTTTCAACGTCGCCAAATGCTTGGGTTCCGGCGTGCGCTTGTGAACCGGGAGCCATGCATCGTTCCAATGCAACACCGGCTCATAGCTAAAGGCATACGAGTCGATGGCAATGAACAGGCGCGACGTCCAGATGCCCAGCGGCTTCATGCGGTCACGGTATGAATCCAACAGTGCTTCGCCAGCGTTGATCAGCTTCATCGCATCCGAATGCGCAACTTTGGCATTCATCGCGGCCCAACGGTCACCATGCGCACCAAGCACACTGTTCAGCGGCTTGAACGGATCAGCGCGTACTGCTTTGGGAATGGAGTTGGGAATTTCTTCACCGCTGAACTTCGCCGCAATCTCGCGTGCAATGGCAAGGTCGGTATCAACGGCGGCATCAGAACGCCCTGCCAGTACCATGTGCAACGAGAACATGCCGTCTTTGGCGAACGAGCGGCCCGCCAGAACCATCTTCGCGCCTTCAACCAATCCCTTGAAGAACCCACCCTGGCCCTTCACCACGTTGGCCAAAGTTTTGATGTCTTCGACAATATCAACAGCAGCGAGATTCTTATCCGTCGATTCCGGATCGAAAATGTAGGCCTCTTCCGCAATGCCGGTGCGCGCCACTTCCGACATCGCTTGGCTGGCCGTATCAATATTCGGGAACACGAACGAGGCATAACCCAGCGATTTCGGCGTGCGGATCAGTTGCAGTGTGGCTTTGGTTTTGATGCCGAACGCACCACCATCGTGAATGAACAAGCCCGTCAAATCAGGCCCATAGGTGCGATAGAACGGCTTCGCATTCTTAAACCCGCCTTGGCCGGTTGTAACCACCGAGCCATCGGCCAGCACCACTTCCAGGCCCAACACAATGTCAGCGCCTTGGCCATAACGCGCCGTGCCCATGAACAGCGAGCCTTGCGACAAACCGCCGCCGACGGTTGCCACCATCCCAGAGAACGTACCGAAGAACGGCAGGCGCAAACCTTTAGGCTTTAGTGCATCGTAAATTTGTTTCCACGTCACCCCGGCTTCCACCGTGATGTACATATCGCTTTCGTTGATTTCGATGATGCGGTTGAGCGCACCCACATCCACCGTCACCGTGTCTTCGCGAACAGGTGTGTAACCATTGGTGTACGACATACCGCCGCCGCGCCCGATCAGCGCGTAGCCAGCCTTCGTGGTAGCCGCGATGGCCTTGGACAGCGATGCAACATCTTTCGGGCGAATGGCCGCAGCACAGGTTGCACCAGCCGAATACACATCCGATGAATAATACGCACGGTCCGCTGCATCCGTGATGACCGCATCGGCACCCAGAATATTTTTCAGCTCATCAACCAGGCGGTCGTTACGGGGCGAGTCGGCGTTCATGTGCATCTTCCTACTATTTTGGCGGTAATTCTTTACGAACCACTTTGCCATCGACCAAGTCCCAGGTTTTACCGCCCAGAAGCGTGCCGATGACAGGCGAAAAGGCCATCATCTCGTACTTGACCCAGATCTTGTTCTTAAAATACGGATCGCTTTCAACCATCGAACGCGCAGCCGTCTCATCTGGCGCATTCAGCATCATCATGGAGCGGTCGAGTTGTTTTGAGCCTGGCTCAAAGCACGGCCCACCAATCATGATGTTGTTGTACTGGCTTTCAGCGTAGGTCAGATGCTCAATCAAATGCGCGGCGCGCAATGCGGTCTTATCGCCGCCGTCGTAGGCGAAACACAAAAATGCTGGCATAGCCGCTCCTTAATTAGAAAAACGCCCTCTTAGAAGAAAGCTTGCAGGCCGGTTTGAGCCCGGCCCAGAATGAGAGCATGCACATCGTGCGTGCCTTCGTAGGTGTTTACAGTTTCCAGGTTCATCGCATGCCGGATGACGTGGAACTCATCCATGATGCCGTTGGCCCCATGCATGTCGCGTGCGAGCCGCGCGATATCGAGCGCCTTACCGCAGTTGTTGCGCTTCACTAATGACACCGCTTCCGGTGCTGCCGTACCTGCATCAATGCTGCGGCCCAGTTGCAATGACGCCAGCAACCCGAGCGTAATCTCCGTTTGCATGTCAGCCAGTTTTTTCTGGATCAGTTGGTTTGCCGCCAGTGGCCGCCCGAACTGTGTGCGATCTAACGTGTACTGACGCGCGGCATACCAGCACGCTTCAGCCGCACCCATAACACCCCAAGTGATGCCATAACGCGCTTTGTTCAAGCAGCCGAACGGCGCTTTCAAACCAGCGGCATGGGGCAATTTATTTTCGTCGGGCACAAACACATCCGCCATCACCACTTCGCCGGTGATTGAGGTGCGAAGCGAAAATTTTCCTTCGATCTTCGGTGCACTCAAGCCCTTCATGCCTTTGTCGAGGATGAAGCCTCGAATTTCATCAGCATCATCTTTGGCCCAGATCACAAACACATCAGCCACGGGCGCGTTTGAAATCCACATCTTCGTGCCATTCAACACATACCCGCCATCCACTTTTTTGGCGCGTGTCGTCATGCTGCCTGGGTCAGAGCCTGAATTCGGTTCGGTTAAACCAAAGCAGCCGATGAATTCGCCCTTGGCGAGTTTGGGTAAATATTTTGTGCGTTGTGCATCAGAGCCGTACGCATAGATCGGATACATCACCAATGATGACTGCACCGACAGCATGGACCGATAACCGGAATCCACGCGTTCGATCTCGCGCGCAATCAACCCGTAAGCCACGTGGCTAATGCCCGGCCCGCCAAACTCTGGGGGAATCGTTGGGCCCAACAAACCCAACGCACCCATTTCGGTGAAGATCGCAAGGTCAGTGGTTTCGTTACGGAAGGCGTCCTTCACGCGTGGCAACAGTTTGTCCTGAGCGTACGCACGAGCGGTCCTTTGAATCATCCTCTCGTCTTCTGACAGAAGACCGTCAAACCCGAGTGCGTCTTGCCAATTGAATTTCGCCCACTTCGAGCCGCGTGGTTTCTCGCTCATCCCCAGATACTTTCTTTTCTTGTTATTTTGTGGCGCCGAAGAAATAGAGTGGGCCAGCCTTTTTCGGCGCAGTTACGTTGCGCGCATCCGTCATTTTATGTTCGGCTTCATGACGCCCCACCGGCTGCGCCCAATCCGGATACGCATCTGGCTCGGGCACTTTCGGCGCCCATGTCTCAAATACTTTGCCTGCATCAAAGCCCGCATTGGCGGTTTCTTTGGTGTAACTGAGTGTATGCAGCTTGGCCCAGAACGGCTCGGCGTTGTACCAGCTATCCCAATCGCGCATGAAGCGCTCGAACACAGGTGTGTTCTCATCAAAGTTCGGCTGCTCGAAATTCAAGAACAGCCCGCCTGGCTTCAGCACGCGGTGGATTTCTTTCAGCATCGCGCGAAAACCAGTCAGCGACGTTTCGTGCCACAACATCGCCGTCACAACCAAATCAATGCTGCCATCGTCGTACGGCAAATGTTCGCCGTTCGCTTGCAGGAACGTCACGTTATTCACGCCCATCGCCTTGGCGCGCGCATGGCCATAACGCAGCATAGGGGCCGCCACATCCAACGCAATCACGTCAGCATCGGGGAACGCCGTTGCAAACGGCAGCGTGTTAAAGCCGCCGCCCGCGCCCACATCCAGAATCCGTTTGGGTTTTAAATCTGGATATTCGGCTTGCACGTACGCGGCCAAGCTACGGCCCAGCGCATCACTCTTGCGGCCCGTGCCACCACCGGCAATCACGAAATGGCCCGCTTCATAGTTCGCCGCCACAGACACATCTTCTTCATGCAGGGATGCGACATAACCACCCGGCGCACAGTGGTTATCCACTTGCGTCACGTAGCCCGGCAATTCCAGCGACGCGTCCAATTGCAATTTGTTCGAGCCAGCGTTCAGCGACTTCGCGGCTGCATTCACGCGATCAATTTGGCGGAACGTCATGTACCGACCGATCTGCTGGCGCATCTCTTGGGCGTTACGGCGCAGCGCCGACCACGACTGGTACATGGGGTTGTCCAACATCGCATCGCGGACTTCGCGGCTGGTGGTGGGCGCGCGACCATGCTGCTTTTCAAAAGCAGGCTCCACGCGCTTTTCGTAAACCGCCTTCATACGGGGCGCGACCTTTGCGCCCAAATGCCCGGTCAGGCTGAGCAGAAAATTCATGTGTGCGGTTTCGTCGTGGGTCGCCTGCGGCATGACAACGTGGCGATTAATGCACGTGTACGGCGGCGGCAATGTGACCTGAGCATGTGCAGCAGGCTTCGGTGTCTCAGCCGCTACAGTTTGATTTTGATCAAGCATGATGCACCTTTGGTTTTGCGCCGGCCCGTATTCGTACACAAGTATCAACCCATTTCGGTACATGGACCAGACCCATGTGTTGGTTTGCCGCAGCCCGAGCACGCCCCTAATATAAGTGTCAGAATCGGGGATTTCACGGCTATGGCACAGACACTGGTTGAGAAGATTATTGCGCGCGCATCGGGCAAACCAAACGTGCGCCCCGGCGAGATTGTAACCTGCAAGGTCGATCTGGCCATGATTCTCGACTCTGGGGGCCCGCGCAAAGTCTGGCCCCGGATGAAAGAATTGGGCGTGGGTGTATGGGACCGCGAAAAGCTGATCGTCGTCACAGATCACTTTGTGCCTGCGGTTGATGCCGAGACAGCCAACATCTTAAAAATCTCCCGCGACTTCGTGCGCGCGTTCGACATCAAGCACTTCTATGACATGAAAGGTATTGGCCACATCGTGCTGGCAGAGAACGGACACCTGCAACCCGGCATGTTCACCTGCGGCGGCGATAGCCACTCCACCATGGGCGGCGCGTTCGGCTGTTACATGTCAGGCTTCGGCGGCATTGAAATGACCGGCGTATGCATCACCGGCGAGATCTGGACACGCGTGCCCGAAACCATCCGTGTCGATTGGTCGGGCAAGTTCAACCAAGCGGTCGTCGCCAAAGACATCATGCTGCACTTGTGCCGTGAACTGGGCATGGACAACGCCTTCAAGGCTATCGAGTTCGGCGGTGAGACAGTGCGCGGCATGTCGATGAGCGAGCGCGGAGTCTTATGTAATATGGCCGCAGAGTTGGGCGGCGAAGCGGGGTTGATCGAGCCCGACGAGATCACGCTGGCTGCTATTCGCGCAGGCGGAAAAGAACCTGCGGCGGATGCCTTAAAGTGGCGTAGCGACGCGGATGCGGTTTACGCCAGCAAACATACGTTCGATGCGACAACACTTCAGCCCCAAGTCGCTGCACCTCATGCGCCATCTAACAGCGGGCCTGTGGGCGACTACAAAGGCAAGAAGATCGATCAGGCTTATATTGGTGCGTGCGTGGGCGCGAAGCTAAGCGATCTGCACATGGCCGCCGAAGTGCTGAAGGGCCGCAAAGTTGCAAACCACGTGCGTTTGTTGGTGGCCCCTGCCACGCAAAAAATTTACGCAGATGCCGCTGCTGACGGCACGCTGAATATTCTCACTGATGCAGGTGCCACCATGCTGGCCTCGGGTTGTGGTGCGTGTGCTGCATTGGGTGCGGGTGTGTTGAGTGACGGTGAGGTATGCATTTCCACCACCAATCGTAATTTCCAGGGCCGCATGGGCTCGAACAAAGCCGAAGTGTATTTGGGCTCGCCCTACACTGTTGCCGCAGCGGCTGCCGCTGGCACCATTGCCGACCCGCGGGAGTTTTTGTCATGAGCAACATCGTGAGCGGCAAAGCGTGGCGCTTTGGCGATGAGATCAATTCGGACCTTCTGGCCCCCGGCCTCTATTTAAAATCCGCCAACGAGATCATGGCGCAACACTGCCTTGAGTCCGTCGACCCGACGTTCGCGAAAACCGTGCAAGCGGGCGATGTAATTGTGGCAGGCCATAACTTCGGTGTTGGTAGTGCGCGTGAACAAGCAGCACTGAGTTTGCAATTGCTGAAAGTCGGTGCAGTGCTGGCGGAAAGCTTTGCGCGCATCTTTTATCGCAATGCGCTGAACTTCGGCGTGCCGTGCTTGTTCTTTCCGCAATACAACGAGATCAGCGCTGGCGATAAACTGGAAGTGGATGCCGTTGCGGGCACAGTGAAAAACATCACGACGGGCAAAAATTATACGGTCGATCCGATTCCATCGCACCTGATGGAAATGATCACCGATGGCGGCTTGATGCCCCACCTCAAAAAGAAACTTGGTAAAGGACAGGCAGCATGAGCCATGCCAAAGCGCTGAGAGATTTATTAAACGCGCCGGGCGTGATCGTTGCGCCTGGCATGTACGATGCCTTTACCTCGTTGATGATTGAGCAGCATGGCTTTAAGTGCGCCTACTTAGGCGGGGCTAGCATTTCTTACACGCGCATTGCACAGCCTGACATTGGGCTGACCAGTGTGAGCGAGGTCGCGCAAGTCGTCAGTCACATTCGCGAGCGTATTTCGATTCCCTTCATCGTCGATGCAGATACTGGCTTTGGCAACGCGCTCAATACGCAGCGCGCTGTAAAGCTGCTGGAGCGTATGGGTGCGTCCGGCATTCAGTTGGAAGACCAAACCTACCCGAAACGTTGTGGGCACTTGGCGGGCAAATCCCTCGTCTCAAAAGAAGAGATGGTAGGCAAAATAAAAGCCGCTGTAGATGCGCGCGCGGACACGAACACCGTCATCGTTGGCCGCACTGATGCGATTGCGGTGGAAGGTTTCGATAAAGCTGTAGAGCGCGCGCACGCCTATGTGGAAGCGGGTGCCGACGTGCTGTTCATTGAAGCACCGCAAACCATCGAGCAGATGCAAACGCTGGGCAAAATGTTTGCGGGTAAAACGCCACTTCTGGCCAACATGGTGGAAGGCGGCAAAACGCCCTTAAAATCCGCCAAGGAATTGGGCGAGCTGGGATTTAAGGTTGTGATTTTCCCTGGCGCCATGGTGCGCGTGTTGGCGTACGCGGCCAATGAATATCTCAATATATTACAAAGCGACGGCTCCACAGCGCGGATGCGCGACCGGATGTTTGATTTCGGGCAGGTGAACGGTATTCTCGGCCTCGACGATATCATGGCCGCAGGCCAAAAATACGATGCAAATCTGGCTCTCGCAGCCGACAAAAAAAGCCAGTAAAAAGCCGCCACCTCACATTGGCCTTCTGAGAATAAGGCCCTGCTCTTTGGGAAACGCACGCCTATGGAAACATCTAACAAAACCGCTCGTGAAATTTATGCCGACGTGAAGGCCAACCCGGCCCGCGCCAAGTTCGGCTTTGGTCAAAAAGCGGCGCTGATCAACATCGACGTGCAAAAGGCCTACACGCGCACTGACCTGTACAAGACCGCCTACGAAACCGACCCCAACCAAATCAAGTACATCAACGAAGTCTCGGCCCTGATGCGCGCAAAGGGCTGGCCGGTGATCTGGACGTATGTAGCTTACATGGAATCGGGCGAAGATTGCGGCGTGTGGGGCACCCGCACCAACACGCCCGACAGCTTGCAGAACATTAAGTTCGGCTCAGACCGCTCTAAGTTTGATGAGCGCTGCGAAATCGACCATGTGAAAGATGTGATCTATTGCAAAAAGATGCCGAGCCCGTTCCATGACACGGCGCTGGTGAGCCTGCTGACGTTCCACAAAGTTGACACGGTGCTGATCACCGGCGGCTCGACCTCAGGCTGTGTTCGTGCATGTGGTGTCGACAGCTTGTCACACGGCTACCGCACCACAGTGATTGAAGAGTGCGTGGCCGATAAGCACGAGAGCTACCACTTCGCCAACCTGACCGACCTAACGCTGAAATATTGCGATGTGGAGTCGGTCGACACTGTGAAGAAGTGGCTGAGCGGCAAATAGCACGCCGCGCGCCGTCTAAATTTTCTGACCGGAGAACCTTAAGTGAAACCCGATCTCAATCTCTACGACTATTGGCCCTACGAAGGCCGCCCCAAGATCACTTGGCCGGGCGGTAAGAAAATCGCCTTCTGGGTTGCGCCCAATATCGAGTTCTACGAGCTCAATCCGCCAATCAACCCGAAGCGCACACCGTGGCCCCGCCCGCATCCGGATGTGAACCTCTATTCCAACCGCGATTACGGCAACCGCGTCGGCCACTGGCGCATGATGGAAGTGATGGACAAGTACAAGGTCCGCGGCTCCATCTCATTGTCGGTCGCGTTGATCGAGCACCACCCGGAAATCATTAAGGAATGCGTGGACCGCAATTGGGAATTCTTCTCTCACGGTATCTACAACACACGCTATTCCTACGACATGGATGAAGCGCAAGAGCGCGCCATCATGGAAGACAGTATCGAAACCGTGATGAAGGCCACCGGCCAACGCATCTCGGGTTGGTTGGCCCCTGCGCTGACGCACACCGAGCGCACGATGGACCTGCTGGCGGAATACCAGTTCCTTTACACCTGCGATCTGTTCCAAGACGATCAGCCGCAACCCGTAAACGTGAAAAGCGGCCGTTTGATTTCGATGCCGTATTCGCTCGAGATCAACGACATCATTGTCTACAACAGCTACAACGCGACCCCGCGCAAATACGGCCAGATGATCAAAGACCAATTTGATTTGCTCGCTGAAGAGGGGAAAGACTCTGGGACCGTGATGTGCATTCCGCTGCATGCGTACGCTGTGGGCCATCCGCATCGCTTGGCGGCGTTTGATGAGGCGCTGGAATACATCACCAGCCGCGACGATGTGTGGGTGACCACCGCACGCGAAATTGCCGAGTACTATTACGACAATTGCTACGATACGTGCGCCGCCGACATTGCCGCACGGAAGGGAGGCTAATTCCATGACTGTTGCAAAAGAGTATTTGGAATATCCGCTCCGCCGTTACGGCATGGACCAAGACTTCTACGAGTGGTCTTTGCTGGTGAACCGCCCGAAGGTGACGTGGCCCAATGGCGCCCGCATTGCCTTGTGGATCACGACCGATTTGGAATTCTTTCCGCTCGATCAGCCTGCCAAACCGTTCAAAGCGCCGGGCGGCATGGTCACCGCGTACCCGGATTTGCGCCACTACACCACGCGCGATTACGGCAACCGCGTTGGTATTCAGCGCATCTGGCGTTTGCTGGATAAGTACAAGTTCAAGTCATCGGTTGCGATGAACTCGAAAGTGGCCGAGCGCTATCCGTATTTGGTGAAGAAGATCAACGAGCGCGGCGACGAGATCATCGCCATGGGTGTTGATCAGGGTAAGCTGCATTACGGCGGCATGGACGACGCCACCGAAATCGCGCAAGTGACGGAAAGCGTGAACACGCTGCGCAAACTTTCAGGCCAGCCTGTGCGTGGCTGGATGAGCCCCGCAAAATCTGAAAGCTGGAACACCCTGAAGCACGTGAAGAACGCAGGCATTGAATACGTCTGCGATTGGGTGGCTGATGATATGCCGTTTGAACTGAAGGCCCCGGATAACGCTGGGAAATTGTGGTCGATGCCGCACACCAGTGAAATCTCAGACCGCAAAATCATCATCGACAATAAGCACAGCGAAGAAGAGTTTGTGGAGCAGATTCAAGATCAGTTTAACGGTCTGTACAAAGAGACGGAAAAATACGGCGGACGTATTATGTCGCTGTCATTAACGCCGTATATCTCCGGCCTGCACTACCGTGTGAAATATCTGGACCAGGCGTTGGGCTGGCTGGCCTCACAAAAAGACGTGTGGGTGGCCAACGGTTCTGAAATTCTGGATGCCTTTAAGAAGCAATAAGCGTCCACAGGTTCCACACAATTCAAACCCGCCAGGGGAGACTCTGGCGGGTTTTGTTTTATACTTCTGTGATGCGTATTTGTTTTTTCGGCGAAAGTTATGTGGCTGGCGTTGGCGACCCCACCACCCAAGGCTGGGTGGGGCGGTTGTGCGCGCAAGCCATTTCAGCGGGCCATAACCTCACAGTCTATAATTGCGGTATTCGCGGGGCCACAAGCGCGCTGGTGCGCGACACCTGGATGCAGGAAGCGATGCCACGCTTTAAGCCCGATGAAAAATTCGCTGTCGTGTTCAGCTACGGCACCAATGATTGCTGGCGCGAGGGCGGTGCAGCAAAGGTGCTGCTTGAAACCCACATGGATAACACGCTGACGATTTTAGAGGCCGCATCAACGCGCTGGCCAACATTGTTTGTGGGGGCCCCGGGGTTGCCCGCTTACGCAGAGCAAACAATGCGCGAAGACGATCACGCCGCGCGCTGCACCCTCACCCAATCCCTGTGTGCGGAATTGAGTGTACCGTATTTCGATACATTAGCTGTGTATGGTGGCTTCACGCGCTGGCACGCCGAAGCAAAAAATGGCGACGGCGCGCATCCCGGTGCAGGGGGTTACGGCGAAATGGCGGCGGCCCTTTCGATGTGGGATGCGTGGAAAACGTTACTGACGCTGCCTTAGGTTTTCCACACACTCCCCCTGCATTTTTCCTGCATTAGCAGGGGCAGAAGCGTGATCACCCTGCTGACGCTGTTCACCCAAGAGTTGCTGGGTTGGCTCACTCGTGATGAGGTGAGCCCTCAATTTCAAGAAGGACTTTCGCTTTGGCCACACCGCTTCTGAAACGCATCAAGATCGCCACCGTCTCGGTACCCAACATCGACGAAGCCAAAGACCTGTACAAAACATGGCTGGGCTACAAAGCCATCGAAAGCGGCAAGATCAGTGCTGAGCACGCAAACCTATGGGGCGCACCCGACATGGTGGGCCGCAAGTTCGCCGTTCTGCAACCGGCCAGCAAAGCTGATGTATATATTCGTCTGGTCGAGATTGAACGCGTTGGCAACTACCGCGCCATGACCACATGGGGCTGGAACTCTGTTGAGATCGTTTGCGAAGACCCCGAGAAGCTTCACGCAAAGCTTTCAAAATCACCGTTTATGATTGTCGGCAAGCCACGCTGGTTGAAAGGCTTCCCCACCATCTGCGCCACGCAAGTGCGCGGGCCAGGTAATGAAATTCTGTATCTCACCAACGATCTGGGCAACCCCGGCTCCGGCTTGCTGCCAAAGCCACAAAGCACGGTGGACCGTCCGTTCATCATGGTACTGGCCACAGGCGACACAGCCGCGACACAACGCTGGTACTGCAACACCTTCAAGATGGCGAAGCGCGCCATTAACGGTAATCCGGTCGACATCATTCAAGATGCACAAGCACTGCCGCCCACGCACGAATTTCCGCTCACCATCGCGAGCTTGGCTGAACACGGCAACTTGATCGAGATTGATGGCTACCCGGCAGGCACAGGCCCACGCATGCGCAACCATGGGCAACTGCCACCGGGTGTCGCGATGACCAGCTTTACGGTGAAGTCGCTAGATGCACTGAAACTAAAGTGGCTCAGCGCCCCCGCAGTTGTGAAAACTGCGGGCTATGACGGCAGACGCGCAGCCTGCACAATTGGTCCTGCTGGCGAAATCATTGAATTGATTGAGGACTAAGCATGAATATGCATCGGCGTTCAGTTTTAATTGGTGCAGTCGCATTGGCAGCAACGCCTGCATGGGCTGCACCGACCGCGCCGATTTTGAAACAGATCCGCGTCGTCACAGTCGGCGCACCGAACATCAACACGTTTGTAAAATGGTACGAAGCGTTAGGTTTTAGTGTGGCGGAACGCGGCACTGTTGCTGCTGACCTGGCAACAAGTTGGATCGCACCGAAAGCCGTAGGCCGTAAGTATGTGGTAATGCGCGCTGGCTCGCCCGATTTCTTTGTGCGTGCTGTCGAGACTGATGCTGTGCCAGGCTATAAGGCCGCTTCGACAACCGGCTGGAATGCGTTTGAATTTGTGGTGAAGGATGTTCACGCGACTTTTGATAAAGTGAAGACGACGCCGTTTACGCTGATCGCACCGCCCAAGTCGCTCGGCGGCAAATTCGCTTCCATCTGGGCAATGCAAGTGAAAGGCCCGGCGGAAGAGGTGCTGTATCTGACCATGGATCAGAACGATAGCGGCACATCGTCGCTGCCTATCGCGACATCGGACATCGACCGGGTGTTTATTGCCATTGTTGCCGGGCGCGATATGGCCGCGATGGATGCGTTCTATAAAGACAAGCTGGGCATGACGAGTGGCGTATCGTTCGACATGCCGGTGCCGAACTTGGCAAAGCCGCTAGGATTACCGAATGATCACGTGTTTCCCCTGTTATTACGCCGCGCCGGCGCGCCCGCGAGTAATGTGGAACTGGATGGCTACCCCACCACCGCACCAGATCGTGGCCGGGCAGCGGGTCAGCTCCCGCCTGGCAATGCGCAGGTGAGTTTTACGGTCACAAGCTTGGATAACCTTGGCATAACTTTGGCTGGCCCCATCGTCACCAACAACAGCATTGCGTATGGCGGCAAACGGAGCGCCACGATTATTGGTGCTGCGGGTGAGCTGATCGAGTTGATCGAAGAATAGCGTTTGAGGACGTAAGATGGCGCAAACCAACACCACACAAACAAGTGCACCGACACTGACGCACAACGATGCGGTTAAAGCCGTCACGCCAATGATTAGCCGCATTCGCATCGCAACGCTTCATACATCGGACTTTGAAGGCACGCTGGATTGGTATGCGAAGTGGTTCAATTACTACACGCATGAAAACGGCGCGGTTGATCAGGCCCTGGCCTACAGTTGGGGAGCGCCCGGCATGACGGGGGCGCGATTTGCATTGCTGTCATCGCGCGGCACGACAGATGTTTTTTTGCGTGTGGTTGAAGGCAAAAACCTGTCTGCGTTTAATCCGCGCACCACCTATGGCTGGGGTTCGTTGGAATTCATTGTCGATGACTTGGACCTGCAATTCAAAAAAATGAAAGAGGGCGGGGTCAACATTTACCGCGAGCCCGCATCTTTGGGCGGCCAGTTTGCCTCGATTCATGCCATGCAGTTGTATGGCCCCATGAACATCACACACAATCTGACTGTTGAAAAAGGTGACCGCGCAAAATCAAACTTGCCAGTCGCGAAATCGCAAGTGGACCGCATGTTCCTGATCGGCGTGAATGGCCCAGACCTAAATGCCATGCGCGATTTTTATGTGAAGACTTTCAATATGAGCAAAGGCCCGGATTACGATTATCCGATTCCGGCGTTGGCAGACGCTTTGAAAATGCCGAAGGACCATCTGTTCAAACTAACGCTGGTGCGCAGCGCCGAGAAGGGCAACACGCTGGAACTGCATGATCTGCCAAAGCCCGGTGGACCACGCGCTACAACCTTAGGCTTGTTGCCGCCCGGTGTGGCGATGGTGACATTTGCGGTGAAAGATTTGAACGCCATTGCCGGGCACTTCAACAATCCGCCCGAAGTACAAAAAGGTGTGGCGTATGACGGCAAACCGAGCGTCACCCTGAAAGGTGCCGCAGGCGAATTGATCGAACTGATTCAAGAGTAGCCTGATTCAAGATTTAATGGGGAGAATGAAGATGAGCTTTTTAAATAGACGAGGATGGATTGCGACTGTCGCATCCATCAGCTTGTTGGGTTTCGTCAACGTCAGCGTTGCGCAACCCACGCCAGCGGCAGCGCCCGCAGCAGCACCTGCCACAACACCGACACCGCTGATCACGCGCATTAAGATGGCAACGATTGGTGCACCCAATGTTGCTGAGATTGAAAAGCTTTATACGGAATGGCTGGGCTTTAAGGTTATCGAGAAAGGCAAAGTGTCGGAGAACATGGCCAAGAGCTGGGGTGCTCCGAAAAGTGCGGGCCGTCCGTTTATCCTGATGCACTCTGAAGGCACCAAGGATGTGTTCATCCGTGCGGTCGAGGTTGACGCTGTACCGGGCTACAAGGCCATGACCACGTTGGGCTGGAACTCGATTGAAATTCTGGTGCAAGACCCGGACAAAGTTTTTGAGAAGCTTTCAAAGTCACCGTTCAAACACGTGGGTGGGCCAAAGAACTTAAGCCCACCGTTTAACACCATTCGCGCCACACAATTCAAAGGCCCGGCTGAGGAAATTCTGTATCTGACGGCTGAGCAAGGCGATCATGCCAAGTCACCGTTGCCGCCTGCGGCATCGTTTGTGGATCGCCCGTTCATCATGGTACTGGCCGCTCCCAATGCTGATGAGACGATGAAGTTTTACATGGATACGTTCTTAATGCGCGGTGCACCGGCACGCCCAGGCACCATCGACATTATTGCCAAGGCACAAGGCTTACCGGCTGACACCAACATTCCGCTGGGCTTGGCGCGCGCCGCCGAGAAGGGCAACAACATCGAAGTCGATGGCTACCCGGCACCGGTGAAAGTGCGCCCGAAAGCTGATGGTCAACTGCCGCCAGGCGTGGCGATGACAAGTTTTAATGTGAACTCATTGGATGGCTTGAACGTGAAGTTCATCACGCCACCAGCAGCACTGTATGGCCCGAAACGTGCTGCCACGTTCATTGGCCCAGCCGGTGAACTGACGGAACTGATCGAAGAGCCGCGCACCGCGCAGTAAAAATTGGCTCAATAAGAAATCTAAAAACAAAAAAAGCCGCAGTGGAAAACCCGCTGCGGCCTTTTTTATTTACACCGATGAAATCTTACTCAGCAGGTTGCGCCCTGTAGGCCGCACCAATTTCACCGCGCTGTAAGCCAACAACAGCACCGACACCCATTACGATCCAACCGAGCATGGAACTAAAGCCACCCGTGGGGGCTAAGTTGCCCGGGCCATCGAATGACAATGAATAGAGACTGCCTGAGAAGAGAATAATGCCAATGCCCATCAGCACGGCCGAAGCGATGAGCATTTTGCGCGAGAGCCCATCAACAAAGCGATCCGTCATAATGGCCAGCAACATAATCGCCAGCGTGTGATTCATCTGGAAGTCAGACGCTTGCGTGAACCACGCGACAGCTTTGATGCCCGCCGGAGCAACCTTCTCAGCGCCATGCGCCGCAAAGGCCGAAGCGGCGACCGCAGTCACCCCTGTCAGTGCCGCATACGCCAGCATGGCAACGGTTGAACGTTGTAAGCTCATAAGAACCTCCTGCCCCAAAACCTGAGACGCTATTTTAGCGCGATTCCAGAATCACTGCTTGTTCGAGTTTTTTAAAGCCGTCTAAAAACCGCTTCTCAGCTTCCGCGACGGGCAACGGCGTCAGCTTCACGGTCTTCAGCGGCAGCTCCTTGAACTTCAGAACGCTCCGGCATTCTTTGTCCGAGAATCCGGCCAGTTGAACAGCCTCGGTTGCCGCCGCGATATGATCGGCTTTCTTGATCAGCTTCTTGTCGGCAGGCGACAACACCGGCGGTAGACCAAAGCGAACGAAAATCGCCCGTGTCAGCCGATTTTCCACTTCCTTGAACACATCCCCCACCACAGCTTTTAAGGGTGTGATCATGTCGTGGGTCACATACTCAGACGCATCATGCAGCTTGGCGGCCATCAACAGCTTCGCCGAGGCCCGTGGTTTGAGGTTGCGGACAATCTCGACCACGAAGTCGCTGTGTTGGGCCACACTCCAGGCATGCGGACCCTTGGTTTGGCCATTCCAGCGGGTATTGCGGGCCAAACCCAGGGCGATGTCCTCGATCTCGATATCGAGCGGCGAAGGCTCGATTAGGTTGAGGCGGCGGCCCGACAGCATGCGTTGCCAAGTCCGGGGGGCAGCAGCAGCCAAGCGCTCAGCAGCAGAGGCAGGTGTCATCGATTTAGGGGCAGAATGGGCAGGCGGCATGAAAACGTCGATTCACGAGGGTCAAAGGGTCTTACGATGCATTCGCAAAGTTGAATTTTTCAGGAAATAGAATACCTTATGGGCACTTGGGGATTCTTGGGGGCTTTCCTGCCCGCAAAGCTTATCAGCGCGCACCCATTCGCGCGACAGAAGGTTGCTTTAAAAGATTCGTAGCGATGGCGCTGGTTACGACAGATTATTTGAAGCCGATTTCGTTCCTGGTGGTTGACGATAAGCAATACATGCGTCGTCTGATCAAAGGCGTTTTGGAAACGCTGGGCGCGAAGATGATCGACGAGGCAGACAACGGCAGAGATGCGCTGAACTATGTGCGCAATGCCGCCCCCGATGTCGTGTTGACGGAATTCTGGCTGAACCCGCTGAATGGCGTTGAGTTCCTGCGCGCGATCCGTAACGATAAAAGCCCTATTCGCTTCACACCGATCATCATGATCACCGGTGAAACGCGCCGCGAAAAAGTGATCGGCGCACGCAATTGCGGCATCACCGAATACATTGCCAAGCCCATCACCGCGAAGGGTGTGTTCTTGCGCATCCGTGAAGTGATTGAGCGTCCGCGTCCGTTCGTGGATTCAAAAGCGTACTTCGGGCCCGACCGTCGCCGCCGTGTGGAAGTGATGGCCGAAGGCCAAGATCGACGCGGCATGGATGACCGTCCACGGCCGGTGGGACCAGAAGGCAACGAGGGGCTCACGCAGGAGCAGATCGACCGGTTGGTGGCGGGCGAAGAAATCAAGGATTTCGGCCTGCGCTAAAGCGGCCTAGGTCTTTTACATCCGCATATCTCTCGGCCCTTCATTTCTCTGGATCAAATACACGTCATGACCGTGAACACCGTCGTTATCATTGGGGCCGGCGAAGCTGGTGGGCAAACCGCCATCTCGCTGCGTCAGCAAGGCTTTCAAGGCCGTGTGATCGTGATTGGCGATGAAGCCTATGTGCCGTACGAGCGCCCGCCGCTGTCGAAAGCATTTTTAGCGCGCGAGACAGAGATGGAGCGCATGTATATGCGCGGCGCTGACTTTTATCCTGAGAACAAAATCGAACTGCGTTTGTCGACATATGTTGAGAGCATCGACCGCGTCGGCAAATCCGTTACCCTGCGCGGCGGTGAGAAAATTGCGTACGACAAACTAATGATCGCAACCGGTGGCCGTGTCCGCAAAATGACATGCCCCGGCGCTGAATTGCCGGGCGTGCATTACTTGCGCAACATCGATGACGTGATGGGCTTCCGTGATGAAGTCCAAGCGGGAAAAAATATCGCCATCGTTGGTGGCGGCTACATTGGCTTGGAAGTGGCGGCTGTTGCGACCAAGCGCGGGTGCAATGTGACAGTCATTGAAGCGACCGAGCGCGTGCTCAGCCGCGTCACCTCGCCCGAAATGTCAGCGTTCTATACCGATGTGCACACGCGTGAAGGCGTGAAGATTATCACATCAGCGACAGTCACATCATTCAGCGGCAATGGCCGTGTTGAAGGTGTTGTGTGCAGCACTGGCCAAACCATCCCAGCAGATCTGGTGATTGTTGGCATCGGTATCCTCCCGAACGTTGAGATCGCCAAAGCCATCGAACTGCCGCTGGATAACGGCATTATCGTCAACGAATTTGCGCAAACCGAAGACGAGCACATTTATTCGGCGGGCGATTGCACCAATCACCCGAATGATTTGCTGGGTCGGCGCTTGCGCTTGGAATCAGTACCCAACGCCTTGAGCCAAGGTAAAGCCGCTGCCTTGCACATGCTGGGCAAGCCAGAAAAATATTCGGAAATTCCATGGTTCTGGTCGGACCAGTATGATCTGAAATTGCAAATGGTCGGCATCAACGATCCCGGTGATCAGATTGTCATTCGCGGCAGCATGACTGAACGGAAATTCTCGGCCTGCTATTTGCGGGGTGGCGTGCTTGTCGCGGTGAACGCCGTGAACATGAGCAAAGACTTCTTGCAGTCGAAGAAGTTGATTGCCGCCAAAGCCAAGCTTGACCCGCTGAAATTGGCTGATGCCTCTGTCGCCCTTAAAGACTTGGCGGCATAAGTGGCGAGCCTGTTTGATCTGCTGCGGTCACGCTTCCCGGCTGATCTGACAAAGCCATTCCTGATTTTACGCGGTGGCCGCGTTTTAAGTTACGGCGACATTGATGCACTGTCGGCGCGCTTTGCCAATGTGCTGACGGCATCAGGTGCAAAACCCGGTGACCGTGTCGCTGTGCAGGTTGAGAAAAGTGCTGAAGCCGTTGCCCTGTACTTAGCGTTCCTGCGCGCTGGCTTAGTTTACCTGCCACTGAACTCGGCTTACCGCGACGATGAGTTGGAATATTTCTTCACAGATGCCGAAGCCCGCATTGCTGTGGGCGACCCAGCCTCGACGCAGTGCGCCAGCGTTGCGGCGAAATGTAATATCGCGACTTATCTTACCCTTGGCAGTCAGGGCGACGGTACGCTGATAGACGCTGCGCAAACTGCAAGCCCAGCGCATCAGCCCGCAGCACGCACCACTGATGACTTGGCAGCGATTTTGTATTCGTCAGGCACGACCGGAAAACCCAAAGGCGTGATGCTGAGTAACGGAAACTTGGCCGCCAATGCGCTGACATTGCATACGCTGTGGGACTTCAAACCGACCGATGTGTTGCTGCACGCTTTGCCCATTTTCCATACCCACGGATTATTTGTGGCGCTGAACACCACAATCTTAAACGGCTCTCCGATTTTATTTCACACCAAATTCAACGCGGATGATGTGATTGCGGATTTGCCGCGCGCAACGGTGATGATGGGTGTACCAACCTTTTATGTGCGCCTATTAACAAACGCCAAGCTGAACAGAGATCTTTGCAAAAATATGCGCCTGTTTATTTCAGGTTCGGCCCCGTTGTTGGATGAAACATTTAGCAGCTTTGAAGACCGTACTGGCCACGCCATCTTGGAACGCTACGGCATGACCGAAGCAGGCATGATCACCAGCGCCCTACCGCATAAACCACGCCGCGCCAACACGGTGGGTTGGCCATTACCGGATGTGACATTGCGTATCGTGAATGAACGCGGCGCAGATATTTCAGGCGATGAGACGGGCGAGATTCACATTCAAGGCCCGAATGTTTTTAAAGGCTACTGGCGCAAGCCTGAGAAAACAGCCGAAGACTTTGTGACCCTCGGATCTGAAGAGCGCTTCTTTAAAACTGGCGATCTAGCGCGCTTTGAGCCCGATGGCATGATTTCGATTGTGGGCCGCGCGAAAGACATGCTGATTTCGGGTGGCTTTAATGTGTACCCGAAAGAGATTGAAACCATCATTGATGGCTTACCGGGCGTGGACGAGTCTGCCGTTGTCGGCATGCCACACCCGGATTTTGGCGAAGCGGGATTAGCCATCATCACCATGAAACCAAACGCTGCGCCCCTGACCAGCGATGCTGTCGTGTCGGCACTGAAAGCAGCGCTCGCGAATTACAAAATCCCCAAGCTGATTGTGTTTGCCGAAACACTACCGCGCAACGCCATGGGTAAAGTGCAGAAGAAAGAACTAAGGCAAACTTACGCAACCCAGTGGGA
Organism: Rhodospirillaceae bacterium; assembly: GCA_965229355.1. Classification (GTDB taxonomy): domain Bacteria; phylum Pseudomonadota; class Alphaproteobacteria; order Rhodospirillales; family Rhodospirillaceae. The sequence continues at coordinate 1,125,045 of OZ245869.1, forward strand.
CGCTTATATTAAGCAGCCTTAGCAGCAATCTCTGGGAAATACCGCGTCAACATGCGTTCGGTGTGATCCACCAAATTCCGGCACTTGAGCGTTTCGGTTTTGAGCGGAAAATCCCACGGCGTGTGCAAAATGCAGCCCACTTGCGAAAACATCACGGCGTCCACGACGGTCGGCTGATCACCAAAACCAAAGGAGCGATTGCCAAGCCAGTGACTGAGCGCCTGCACATCGGCAACGCCAAGTTTCCAAATATCGTGCGCGCTATGACGGCCCAGGCCATGATTACGCAAGGCCTTCTTCACCGATCCTTTTAAGATTCGCGGCACGAGTGCACCAAGGATTCCCTTTAAGCCCGTGGCAGCCTGAATGTAGCTCAATGTCTCTGCTGGCTTAGTCGGATCCATCCAACGCGCATATACCATGGCCCAGTAAAGGTGCTCTTCCATCATGCGCTGGAACGCTAACGATTGCCCTCGCTGCTCAAGCGTCAGCTTCCCATCGACAGGGTGGCCATGCTTTTGCTCTAAGTGCGAGATGATCAGGCCAGAGTCACAGATGGTTTGACCATCAATCGTCACATACGGCGCTTTGCCGGTGGTCGATTTCGGGGGGCCGCGCAGGATATCGACCTGGTACTTCAACCCCGCCATACGCAGATAGGTTTCAAGCTTCACGCAAAATGGGCTCGCATTCGGCAAGCCATACAGCGGAATGAATTGATGCAGGATGATACTCATAACTGTTTTCCCGTTTCGTGCGTCATTACATAAACCCGCCGACTTGGCGTTGCCACATCTGGGCATAGACGCCGTGCTTAGCTAATAAATCTGCGTGCGCACCCTCTTCAATTATGCGGCCATCTTGCAGCACGACAATACGATCCATACCCATCAATGTGGACAAGCGATGCGCAATAGCAATCACCGTTCTGCCTTTCATTAAGTTCAGCAGCGCATCTTGAATGAGATGCTCGGCTTCGCTGTCGAGCGATGATGTGGCTTCATCCAAAATCAGAATCGGCGCATCTTTTAAGAAAGCGCGCGCGATGGCCACGCGCTGCTTTTCGCCGCCTGACAATTTCATGCCGCGTTCACCGACAATTGCATTGTACGCATTGGCGCGGCCTTCAATAAATTCGTGGCAATGTGCAAGTTTTGCCGCAGTCACCATATCGGCATCGGTGGCGTTAGGTTTGCCGTAAATAATGTTTTCGCGCACACTGCGATGAAACAGGCCCGGGTTCTGCGGCACCTCAGCCATGGCATGATGCAGAGATTCCCAAGTCACGCTGGCAATATCCTGATTGTCGATCAAGATAACACCAGATTGAATGGGGAAGTGACGACGGATCAACTTCACCAATGTGCTTTTGCCTGCACCAGAGGCCCCCACTAAACCTACTTTCTCACCCGGCCTAATATTAAGATTGAGCCTGTCGAACACACGCGTGCCGTCCGGGTAGTTGAATGACACATCTTTCAGAACGATGGCTCCGCCTGTAACAGCCAAAGCGGCGGCCCCGGGCGGATCAATAATTTCATGCTCAGCTAAAATCGTATCCAGTGCGCTGGAAAGATTGCCGTAGGTTTCAAACACGGCAAACAAACTGTCACCTAGGGTGTTGACGTGCGATGAGACCAAAAATGACAACGAAATAAGTGTGGTGAAGACAGCGAGATTGATCGCCCCTGTGGTCGCGTCTTGCAAGGCCAGCCACAAAAACCAGCCCAGAAACGCAACGCCCAGCATATGAAGGGCGACGCGCATAACGGTCGCGATGATACGCAGTTTCACGTGCGTGGTGGCTTCGCTTTCACTGAAGGGCAGCAATGTATCGCGCTCGTAGATATTTCTGGCAAAGCTTAAAATCGCATCCCAGTTCGTCACGGTATCAACAATGCGCGCAGATTGCTTTGAAGCGGCCTCGGACGCATCTTTAGCATAAGTGCGCAAGCGTTGCGCAAGCCAGCCCGACACAACAGCAAACGCCGTCAGAAAGAGTGCGAAGTACGGCAGCACGTCGGGAACATTGGTCGCCATCATGTAGCCGGTCAGCGCCAGTAAAACCGCAAAGCGCGGAACGTTCGACACAACGTAATCAATCAACGTCGTGCACGAACCCGCCGCGAGTCGAATTTTGTGCGCAAGAATGCCGGATGAATTGTCGAGAAAGTAGCGCGGCGCGTGGCGCAACAGATACGCAAAAATCTCATCATGAATACGCACGCGCATGGTCATGAATGTATACGATGAAAAAATGCCATAGCAGCGCGAGAACAACGTGCCGAATAGCCACATGGCGATGAGAATCAGAAACCAGAAATCAGCTGTGTCTTTGTTCGACACCGCCTGCACCACATGCCCCATGGCAAAGGTTTGATAGACTTCCAGCGATGTCCCAAGAAAAATAATCATCGCCATCACCAACAGGTGCCAACGAAAACTGCCCTTGGTGTAATGCCAGATGAAAGCCCCCGGATGACGTGGCAGGCCCGTGCTTGTGAAGGCCGCGGGCATCAGAGAGCTTTGGCCCGATCGCGCAGCACGAATTTTTGAATCTTACCGGTGGATGTTTTTGGCAACTCGCTGAAAACAACCGTTTTCGGCGCCTTAAAGTGCGCCAAGTTCGCGCGGCAGAAGGCGATGATCTCAGCTTCGGTTGCGGACTGTCCCGCCTTCAGCGTCACGAAAGCGCACGGCGTTTCGCCCCAATGCGCATCAGGCCGCGCAACCACGGCCGCCTCTAATACGGCGGGGTGCTGATACAACACACCCTCGACCTCGATGGTGGAAATATTCTCTCCACCCGAAATGATGATGTCTTTCGAGCGATCTTTCAGTTCGATGTAACCATCGGCGTGCATCACACCTAAATCACCCGAATGGAACCATCCTCCCCGCAAGGCCTCTTCCGTGGCTTTGGGATTCTTCAAATACCCTTTCATCACCACGTTGCCGCGGAACATTACCTCGCCCATCGTTTGGCCATCGGCGGGTGTGGGCTCCATGGTTTCGGGGTTCATCACCGTTAAACCAGCAAGCACATGATATGGCACACCTTGGCGTGCCTTCAGTGCCGCGCGCTCTGTCAACGTTTTACCGTTCCAATCGCGGTGCCAGGCGCAGATCGTCGCAGGGCCATATGTTTCAGTTAGGCCGTACGCGTGCGTAACATCAAAGCCCATGTCTTCCATGGCGGAGATGACAGCAGCCGGGGGGGCTGCCCCCGCCGTCATAACACGGATGCCTTTTTGCAAGCCGATCTTAAGAGCACTATCCGCGTTCACCAGCATGTTCATCACTGTCGGCGCGCCGTTAAAGTGCGTAACGCCACGATTGATGATGGTCTTAAGAATTAAGGCTGGATCAACTTTGCGCAAACACACGTGAGTGCCAGCCATGGCCGTAATGGTCCACGGGAAGCACCAGCCGTTGCAGTGAAACATCGGCAACGTCCACAGATATACCGGATGCATGGGCATTTCCCACGCCAGCGCATTGCCGAGCGCGTTCAACGCAGCGCCACGATGATGGTAGACGACACCCTTTGGATTGCCTGTGGTCCCAGATGTGTAATTCAGCGCAATGGCATCCCACTCATCGGCAGGCATGATGCCGGTAAAGTTCGGATCACCGCCTGCGATGAAGGCTTCATAATCAAGCGTCGCAAGACGTGGCTCTTTCGGCCCCAATACATCAACAATGTCGACGACCAATGGTTTTGTGGTGCAAAGCTTGAGTGCTTCGCCAGCAACTTTGGCCAATTCAGTATCAACCATCAGCACTTTGGCTTCGCCGTGATCGAGAATAAATGCAACGGCTGCAGCATCCAGGCGCGTGTTGATGGCATTCAGTACCGCGCCGGTCATTGCGACGCCAAAGTGCGCCTCTAAGTGTGCAGGGATATTCGGCGCCAGGACCGCAACCGTGTCACCCTTGCCAATGCCTGCCTTGCTGAGCGCTGAGCCCAACCGCGCACAGCGCTCTGCCAACTGACGGTATGTGTAAGTCAGCGCCCCGTGTACGACAGCCGTATGATCAGGATACGTGCGCACGCTACGCTGCAAGAACGTCAGCGGTGTCAGCGGATCAACGTTGGCCGGTGTGCGCGGCAGATCACGGTCGTAAATTGAAGACATATGCGTGCAATTCGGGTCAAAAAATGAATACCCGATATTGACGAGAAACTCAGGCCAGACGCAAGCCACAGAACAGAGAAAGCACAGAGAAAGCACAAAGAAATGGCGGCAGGCGCCTGAATTCGCCTACCGCCAATTAAAATCGGCAATCAGTTATAGAGCAGCCTATTTGGCGGCTGCGATCTCGGCCAAGAGCGCTTCGGTCTTGGCATCGGCATGATAATTGGCCGGTTGTTGCTTTTCAGCCGTTACAACAATTTCTTCCAGCTTTGCCAAACGGGCTTCTGCGTCACCTTGCGCGAGTGCAAGCGACGGTGCTGCAAAAGCGGCAACTATCGACAGAACAATTGCTTTCTTCATTTAACGACCCCTTTGTGTTGACGGTCATTTGCGGCGTGGCGCGCCGCGCGCTCGGAGGCCATGCGCCATTCTTCGGCCCTAACGGACGGAACATAATCCGGCGCATGATCCCAAACTCCTTGATCGGAAATTGAATAAACAACGCGAGCATGTGCATACGAGACGGGCCGCTGCAGCCCCATGATGCTATCCAGCACAATCACGTCAGCCTGTTTGCCATCGTTATCGTCGCGCACAGCAAGCCACGCATGCCAATCGTTCTCGTGGCCATCCCAACCGATGAGTACGCGTAAGTCTTCAGCGGCCCAGCCCAATTTGCGTAAGGCTTGATATTTCGCGAGCGCAATGTCTTCACAATCGCCAGCGCCCGTTAAGGCCGTGTGATACAACGTCGACCACGTATCGCGCGCATCGTTGGTCCAAGTGATGGTATTAAAGTAGTGATGCACCAAGCTGAGTTGTTCGCTCTTCGGCAGAGCGCGCGCGATCTCCATCATCTTGCGAAAACGGATCAGACCAGGGCTGGCGCAAGTATCTTTCTCTTGCAGGCATGCTTCTAACGCGACGTCATCGGGTGTGGTTTGTGCAACCAATGCAGCCCATGGGCCAAAGTCATCCGCTTTCGTCAGCGCATCGGGCGTGAAGTGGAACTGCGACATGCGGGGTGCGGTTTGAAACACGCTGCCATTTTCGCCTTTAGCCAAGCGCGGGGCTGTGCCTGTGCACGCTGTAAGCGCAACACTGATCAGAGTGAGCAAGACTACAGAGGAGAAAGATCGACAGCGGCGCAGCGTTACAGGCCCAAGACAGTTCGTCATGAGACAATCTTAGTTTCTTAAAATCGCAACCTTCAAGTTATGGCGTAAGAAAAGCTAAGGTTTCTGCGCGCTGTGGCCAGAGACCCACATTTGACCTAACTCTGTCCTGATACAATCAATCAAGTGGGCGTGGAGCAACGCCTTGGGACAAGGCACGCAAAAAACTGAATACCGGCACAGGGTCAGGGGTCCAGGACCGTCTTAGAAGATTGGAAAACATCTGAAATCTCAGAGCCCTAGGAACCAAAAGTAAGGCCCGGTTTAGAGCTTGGCGCAGCGCTACCCTTCGGATTGTCTTTCGCGCCCGGGCCGCCCCGCCAAAGGCTAAAGCACTAATCTTCTTCAATGCGGCTGTGATGCTTAGTATCACGCATCCGCGCGTACACGATCAGTGAAACGCCGATCATGATCGTCACGTACCAAAAGAACCCGCTTTCGTGGCCCGCTTGCTTGAATTTCAAAGCCACAAACTCCGCCGTGCCACCAAACAGCGCATTAGCGATCGCATAGGGCAGTGCGACGCCCAACGCCCGAATGTGCGCCGGGAAAAGCTCGGCCTTCACCACCGCATTGATTGACGTATAACCCGTGACAATCAGTAAGCCTGCAAAACAGAGACCAAAGGCCGCGTAAGCGTTGTCGGTCACCGCAAGCGCTGAGAAAATCGGGTATGTCAGCAACACACCCAACACACCGAAACCGACCATCAGCGGCTTTCGTCCCACGCGATCGGACAAAGCACCCGCCAAAGGCTGACACAGCATGAACAGGAACAACGCCGCCGTTGTAATTTCAGTGGCAGCTTCTTTGCTGAAACCGGATGAGTTGACCAAAAATTTCTGCATGTAAGTGGTGTAAGCGTAAAATGCGAGCGTGCCACCCGCTGTGAGCCCCAGCACAATCAACGCTTCACGCGGATGATGCCTGATCAACGCCCAACCACTCGACAGACGCCGGGCTTCGTCTTTGACGTTATTGAACGACTGCGTTTCAAGCAGACCACGGCGAATATAAAACACGACGATGGCAAGGGCTCCGCCAATGGCGAAGGGAATGCGCCAGCCCCACGCGTGCAGCGCTTCAACCGAGAGCGTTCGTTGCAACAGCAGTAAAACTGCCAGCGCCAGTAATTGACCGGATATCAACGTGACGTATTGAAAGCTTGAGAAGAAACCACGATGCGTTTTGCCCGCCATTTCGCTTAAGTAGGTTGCACTGGCGCCGTACTCACCACCGACACTTAAACCTTGCAGCAGGCGCGCGAGCACTAAAGTAGCCGGGGCCAAGACACCGATCGTTTCGTAGCCGGGCGTAATGGCAATCAACAATGAGCCAATACACATGAGGCTGACCGACAACGTGAGCCCTGACTTGCGCCCATAGCGGTCGGCGTAAACACCCATGATCCATGCGCCGATAGGGCGCATTAAAAATCCAACCGCGAAGACAGCAGCGGCACTCAGCAATTCAGTGGTTTGATTGCCCGAGGGAAAAAAGATCGGCGCGAAATACAGCGTGAATGCGGAATAGACGTACCAGTCGTACCATTCGACCAGATTGCCCGCCGAACCGCCGATAATCGATTTCAATCGGTTTTTTTGCGAAAGGCCGTTCTGAGCTACTTCAGTTTGACTCATGCCGTTGAACCATCCCCACGGTCGATGCACTGTAGGCATCATAACACGCAGAAATCAGCCTTAAGGCAACCGCCATGCACCTCACACACGACCACAATGCAGCAGCAGCCCCCACAATCACCTTTGACGAATTCCTCACGGTCGATATTCGAGTTGGCACCATCATCGATGTGCAAGCCTTCCCCGAAGCGCGCAAACCGGCCTTTAAATTGAAAATCGATTTCGGAGCTGGCGTTGGCGTGAAGCAATCCAGCGCGCAGATCGTCACACACTATGATATGGCGGCATTGATGGGCCGGCAGGTTGCAGCGGTTGTGAATTTCCCGCCCCACCAAATCGGCAAGTTCATGTCTGAGGTACTGACGCTGGGCTTCCCGGACGAGAATGGGGCCGTGGTGCTGTTCGCCCCCGACCAAAAAGTACCCAATGGCGCGCGGCTGTTCTAGCCGACCGACTAAGCCGAAGAGGACACCTTCATCAGCACAAGCCCGCAGACAATCAGCCCGGCGGCTGCAACACGCAGAGACGAGACCGGCTCGGCCAAGACAACGATGCCAACAATGAATGCGCCAAGCGCGCCCGAGCGAATGAAAGTGGGAACCCATGGACGGTCGGAATTGGCCTGAAATAAGGGCCGCTGGCAGCCCTTGCGGTTCCCACAATCAGCCGCGGGACCGAGGAAGCCCCCCCCTTCCCGATTCAACGCCGCATCGGACTAGCGGGGCGTCATAGTGTGTTGGGCGAGCCATTGGAGCGAATCCTGGAGTTAGCTATCTTGCCTCTTCGCCGACGCAGGAATGTTCAACTCTCCTATTGGCGGAATCGGCCCCGCCAAAGAAGATGAGGGCAAACACACTTAACCATTAGCCGCCGCGCGGATGTCTTCACAAACAGACTCATCACCAACAGGTCCTTCAAACCTTCACGATGCTCGCATCCTTGTTGTGGATGATGAGCCTTTCTATGCGGGTCTTATTGAGCGGCTATTGCGGCAGTCTGGTTATTCAAATGTCACTGTGCTGACTGATGCGCGAGAGGTCGAGCGGCTTCACCTGGATCACGATTTCGATCTGATTCTGCTTGATATGCATATGCCGCATCTGAGCGGACTTGAGGTGATTGAACGATTAAAAACCGTCGAGCAACACAACTATGTGCCGGTTATTGTGATGACGGGCGATAGTGACCTTGAGACGCGGTTTGCTGCGCTTGCCAATGGCGCACGAGATTTCATGGTAAAACCGCCACGCAAGGAGGAGATGCTTAGTCGCATCCGCAACCTGTTGGAAGTGAGGCTACTAACGCGCGAAAATCAGCGTGAGCGCGATAAATTCCAACAACTCCTTGATAACATACTGCCGTCATACATCATCGACCGCTTAAACCGTGGCGAAGTGGATATTGTTGATGATTGCGCCGATGTGTCCGTTCTTTTTGCCGATCTTGTCGGGTTCTCAAACGTTTGCGCGCAGCTTGATTCGCGCATCATTGTTCAAGACTTGAACAATGTTTTTCTTGTGCTGGATCGGTTGGTTGAGCGTTATCGCCTAGAGAAAATCAAAACTGTCGGCGACGCCTACATGGTTGTCAGCGGGCTGGCTGAGCCCGGCAACGAACATTTTTCACGCATGGCTGATTTCGCCCTGACGGTCATGGCTGAACTAAACCGCCTTCAATCGCAACTAGCTCATCCTTATCGATTCCGAATCGGCATTGATCGAGGACCGTTGATTGCCGGCGTGCTGAAGGGCCGTCGGTCTGTCTTTGACGTGTGGGGAGACACCGTAAATGCCGCCGCACGTTTGCAGGCCGCCAGTGAACCAGACAGAATCACAATTTCTGAGCACTTCGCAGCCGCGCTTACCAATGGTTTCGATTTAGAACCACGGGGGCCCCTTTCACTCAAGGGCGTTGGGACGACCGAGGCTTTTTTCCTTTTGTCCCGCAAGGCTTTAGAGCGATGATAGACGTTAAGCCCAGCCCACCCGGATAACGCTAAGGCTTGGGTGTACGTCAATCCTGACGCTTAAAGCGAGACGACCCATGGCGCGCAATTCCTTATTCACGGGATGGAATAAACTCTCCATCCGCCTTCCATTGTTGATCGCTTTTTTTGCCGCACTGACCGGCATCACAGCCGGAACCATTTCTTATTTTGTCGCTCACGATGGATTTGTGAGCATTGGCAAAGAACGCATGGAGTTGCTGCGCAACGAACGCTCCAGAGCAGTTACAGCCTTGATCGAAAGTAATCGCAGCGGTTTATCATCGCTCGTGACACGCCCCGGTCTCGCAGAAGACATCCAAGAGTTTTCGCGGGAGTTTCTGCGACTGAATGAAGATAAACGCAGGGCACTTTTAACTGCGTATACTAGCGAGAACCCCTTCCCTGAAGGCGCGCGTTCGGCGATTTCAGATGTCCGCGACGGGTCTGCCTACACAGCCAAGCATAAAGCCGTTCACGAGCGATTTCTTAGATTGCTGCAAATCAAAGACCTGGATGATCTGCTGCTTGTCGATACACAAGGCAACGTTGTCTACTCGGTCATGAAGGAGCCGGACTTTGGCACCAATCTTTTATCGGGCCCCTATAAAGACACTAACCTTGCTCTAGTTTATCGTTCAGCCATGTCTGCTGAGCCGCCCTGGCAGGCAGCACTGACAGACATGAAAAAATATGGCCCTTCTGGGCATCCGGCCATGTTTATGGGCCAGTCAGTCTATGACATGACAGGCGCGCTAGCCGGGGCGCTTATTTTTCAGCTTAACAATCGACACATTCGAGATGCTGCGAATCACATTCAAGATTTAGGTGATTCCGGTGAAGTCTTTTTGGTCGGGGCCGATGGCACACGTCGCAGTCAGACTCGGTTTTCTAAGGGCGAGTTGCTAACGGAGAAGGTCGATTCAGAATCAGCGCGGCGCGCATCCGCTGGCTTCACAGGAAAAACCCTAACCATTGATCATAAAGGGGATGAAGTTATCTCAGCATACGCACCTATCAGCCTGATGGGCGTAACGTGGGGCATAATTTCAAATATAGATACAAAGGAGGCCTTGGCCCCCTTAAGCGCAATGGTGGTCGCGACATCGACCGGCGTTCTAGTGGCAACGATCCTGATTGCGCTGATGGGTTATGCCAGCGCGCGGTCAATTAGCCGCCCGCTTGAGCGCTCGTTGCGAGCGCTGGAAAAACTGAGCGAGGGCGATTTACGGATAGACATTCCCGAAAGCAACGGCATTGCTGAAACGCGGCAAATTAATACAGCCTTACGGGTGTTTCAGAGCAAGTTACTTCAAACGGATCAATTACTATCCGACGTAAAACATAACGAGGAGGAATTAACCACGCTCCTCGACAGCAGCCCAACCGGGATCATCGTGTTGTCAGGCGGCAAAGCCCTTTTCATAAATGATCCCGGCGCTTTGATCCTCGGCAAGAACAAAGCGGACTTGTTTGACGCTCCGTTTACATTTGCAGACATCGCCGCCAACCGCGATGAAGCGAATAGAATTATCACAACTGCTCGGCGTGACGGCATTTTAAGAGATGCGCAACTGGCCATCCATGTGCCCGAAAGGGGCCAGATTATTTTGAGCCTCTCTGTTCGCCGCACGCACTTCAAGGGCCAAGAAGCACATCTACTGTGGTTCAGCGACATCACAGAACAGATGAAAGCGCGTCAAGACATTGAGGATGCACTTCGGCAAGCCCAAATTGAGCGACAGCGTTCACAAAAGATCATGGACTCGTCCCCAGACCCCATGATCATCGTAAGGCCAGACGGCCGAATTGAGTACGCAAACAATCGCGTTTCCGATGTGCTTCACTATCAGCCAGGCGAACTTGCCGGACAATCCATCGAAGTGCTTTTGCCCGAAAGCGCGAAAAGAAATCACGCCGACAACATGAAGCATTTTTTCCGCGCCGGCGTGCCACGAGAAATGGGTGCAAACAGATCGCTTATGGCGATAGCGCGCGACGGCAGCCAAGTACCCGTGGAAATCTCGTTAAGCCCCATGAAACTTGGGGACGACACACTTGTAATTGCGTCCATCCGCGACATCACCGAGCGACTTACGATTCAAAAGGCCATCGCCGCCAGCGAAAAGAATTTCCGCAGCCTATTTGAGGCAAGCCGTGATGCGCTGTTCATCATGGAAAAAGCAAAGTACCGCGATTGCAACGAGGCTGCGCTTAAATTGTATGGTTTCAAATCACGCGAAGAGTTTTTTTCAGCACCGCCCGCGTCACTTGCCCCCGATCAGCAGCCAAATGGCGAAGCATCGCACATCCTGGCAAAGCGGATGTATGCCAAGGCATATGACGACGGACTGGTTCAGTTTGAGTGGACGCTACGCCGAACCGACGGAACATTAGTGCCCGTTGAAGTGATGATTACGCGCGTCGATATGGACGATGCATCAATTCTCTATTCCTCTGTCCGCGATATAACCACTCGCAAACAAGCCGAGTCTGAATTGCGTGAGAGCCAGCAGTTATTATCCGGCGTTATTCAAAACAGCGACACAGTCATCTTTGTCAAACGCCAGGGCCGGTACATCTTGGTGAATAAAGCCTGGGAAAAGATGACAGGAATATCTGCCGAGCAGGCAAGAAACAAAACGGACCTTGAAGTCTTCGACGAAGTCTCGGCGCGCCGGATTATGGAAAACGACGCCGCTATCATTGCGGGACGCGCACCCTCTGAGTACGAAGAGCCCGTTCGCGTCGGCGATAAATTCATCCATTTCCTTTCGCTAAAATTCCCCTACTTCAATGCAGCGGGTGAAGTTGATGGACTGTGCGGAATGTCGACAGATATTACGCAGCGCATCGAGGCAGAGAAAGTCATACGCGAGTCAAAGGAAACCGCCGAGGCCGCTACAAAAGCAAAGAGCGAATTTCTTGCTTCGATGAGCCACGAAATCCGCACTCCCATGAACGGTATTACAGGCATGGCGGATTTGCTGGCGCAAACCAAGTTGGATGATGATCAAGCCCACATGGTTCGAACCATTCGCGAATCAGGTAACTCGCTGATTACGATCATCAACGATATTCTTGATTTTTCTAAAATCGAAGCTGGAAAACTAGGCATCGAAGATGTCGGCATGAGTCTGGCGGATGCGGTTGAAGGCGTGGCCGGAACCCTAACGCCGAATGCAGCTAAGAAGCACATTCATGTTCATGTATTCGTCGATCCAATGCTCCCGGCAGCGGTGCATGGGGACCCAACGCGCGTGCGCCAAATTCTGTTCAATCTCGGCGGCAATGCGATCAAGTTCTCAAACGAAAAGGACGTCGTGATCGAAGCGAAGCCCGCCGGGCGCTCCGACAGTGATCGCGTGTGGGTAAGATTCAACGTGATCGACAAAGGCATCGGCATTTCAAAGGACAACCAAGCCAAACTGTTTCAAGCGTTCAGCCAAGCCGAGTCCTCTACAACGCGGCGGTTTGGCGGCACAGGGCTTGGGCTGGCTATTTGCAAACGCCTTGTCGAATTGATGGGTGGAGCCATTGGCGTTGAGAGCGAAGAAGGTCAGGGTTCGACATTCTGGGTAGAACTACCGTTCAGGATTGCAGATAAAGGCCAGACCAACGAGAAGCCACGCGACCTGAATGGCTTAAGTGTTCTGCTTGTCGATAGCGCAGGTCCGCGCGCAAGAACGATTTCAACATATGTGCAGCATTGGGGCGCTGATCTCGTCAGCGCATCGTTGACGGATGCGGTTCGCCAGCTTGATCGCAAGACAGGTAGCGACGCGCCTTTTGACGTGGTTATGGTCGACTGCGGGCTTGATGAAAGTGCGCAAAAAACGGCTATCGCGATGCTGAATAAGGTTAAAGCAAAAACAACGCCGCTTATTTTGCTGCAAGATTATCAGAAGCGTGGTGCACGTATAGCTGATGGCGAGACCGTGACGGTGGATGCAAATCCGCTTGTACGTTATCGCATTGTCACTGCCGTTGCCGTCGCGGCCGGGCGCGCCAGCCCAGAAATTAAAAAGGACGACGACGTTCTCAAGGCTGCTCCTGCAAAAGCACCAACGGTTGATGAGGCCGCAGCGCATGGACAACTCATATTGTTGGCCGAGGATAATCTGACCAATCAGGACGTCATTCGACGGCAGTTGGCCTTGCTGGGCTATGCCTGCGAAATTGCAAATAATGGCAAGGAAGCCCTGCACGCTTGGCGCAAAGGCAGCTATGCCTTGCTCCTCACCGACTGCCACATGCCGGAAATGGATGGCTATGAACTGACCGGTCAGATTCGAGCTTTAGAACAGGGCAGAGATAAGCGCGCGCCCATCATTGCCGTGACCGCCAATGCTCTCCAGGGAGAGTCCGAGCGGTGCATTTCTGCTGGTATGGACGATTATATCAGCAAACCCATCGCAATGCCTGCGTTGCGCGCAGCCCTCAAGAAATGGATGCCGAGCGCCAACATCGCGCAGCCCACCACCTCATCTTCACCCAAAACAGTTTCAACCACACAGACGGCGGTAGACGCAAACGGCTCAGTGATCGACGAGCGTGCAATCAAAGATACGTTTGGCGATGATGACGTGACCTTTAAAGAAATTCTGCAATCCTTCGTCGAACCCTCTCAAGCCATCATCGACGAAATTATCACGGCTTGGGAAAAACGAAGCGCATCTGATGTACGGGACGCCGCGCATAAACTTAAATCGGCGGCGCGCAGTGTCGGGGCAAATGCGCTGGCGGATACCTGCGCCAAACTTGAAGCTGCTGGTAAAAGCGGCGACTGGAGCGTGATTGACTCGCTGACGCCGCTTTCCCGTGAACAGATGGCCGATGTTGCAGATTACATTGGTCAACTTTGAAGCATTAGTTATGAGATTATTTCTGAGGGAAAAATATGGAAAAGCCGCCTGATTATTCGTCAAAGCGATTTTTGATCGTGGACGACGAGTCCTTCATGCTGAGCCTGATCGACCGGATGCTAAAGCAATGCAACGCTGGTCTTATTCTCAAGGCGACGGACGGCGGAACGGCTTTGCGCTCGGTGAAGGATAACTTCACGCAGGTCGACTGCATTATTTCAGATTGCAACATGAAGCCAGTGAATGGTTTGCAGCTATTGCAAGGAATTCGGATGGGCGTAAACCCGCGCATTCCTCGCGACCAGCCCTTCATTATGCTGACGGGCCATGGTGATACCGAGGTCGTAAAGGCGGCGATTGCTTTGGACGTGAACGGCTATGTGGTCAAGCCTGTTGCTTTTGAGAAGCTGGTTCACACCATAGATAAAATTTTGAAACGGCCCGTCGACGTGAAAGATGCGGAACATTATCGCACCATCAAACTTCCTAAAATTCAGTCCGCCTTCGGTCATGAGCAAGATACGCGGCCCGTCGCATGGACGCTGTTGCCGCGCTCCAGTCCATTTCGCAATAAAGATGGCCTTCAGGAAAAGCTTGATGCGTTTAAGCGCGAGCACGCCACGCAAGATGGCATGACAGAAATAAAGATGAAGAATCGTCGAGAATGCCCGATCGATGAACTCATTGAAGGGCAGCACCTCGCTCAAGACATCGAAGCTGAGGAAGGTGTCATTTTGCTGCGCAAGGGTACGCGCCTAACGAAGGGAATCATTATACGCCTGCGCGAGTTTGCAGACGAGACCCAAGCACCGCAGGTGGTTTGGATCGGCGACTTGGCCGAGTAGGCCAAATGAAACTGCGGAAAGCTGCAAAGGCTGTAGCGTACCCATGGAGCGCCTCGACACTGCCGTCACCGACACCTTCATTGATCGCGTGTTGCAACCGCAGCATCTGACAACTCTGCTCTCTCAACTCAACGCTGATGCTGCACAGACCAAAGCCCAGGATGCGACAGAGCGCCACTCTATCGAATCGCGCTTTAAGGAGGCGGACTTGCGCGTAACGCGCCTGTTTGATGCGATTGAGAATGGGCTGGTGACAGACGGCGATACGTTCCGTTCGCGACTCGCTCAAGCGCAGGCCGAGCGCCAGGAGGCTTTACGCCTTCTCACCGAATCACAACGTCGCGCAACCGAAGCCGAGACACTTTTAAGTCCCAAAAAGATCGCGGCATTTTCAAAAGGCATGGCTGACCTATTACGGATCAGGCGACATTCAGTTCCGCAAAGCGTTGCTGCGGGCGTTTATCAGCAAGGTCGATATGGGAAGCAACAATGCGCGAATGAGTGGTTCAACAGATGTGTTGAATGCTGCATTGGAAACGGGACTGCCGCCGACAAGGGCGGCAGTGCCCAGTTTGGTCCAAGAATGGCGCACCCGAAGAGATTCGAACTCCTAGCCTTCTGATTCGTAGTCAGATGCTCTATCCAGTTGAGCTACGGGTGCATGCCGTATTTTCTAATCGTCGTGCGGGGCGGCCGTCTGACAAGCCAAGTAAGTGCTGTTGACCTGCCGCCGCGCTGACGGGTTTCCCTAAACGTGAAGAAGGAGCCTTACCGGCCCCTCGGTCCCATCCAGGGAGGTGTGGGGATACTCAGATTGCAGGACGGTTGCAAGCAAAACATGGAGGGGTCCCTGCCCGCGGTTCGGACCGCTAACCCCTTCCCACATTTGACGTATTACAACCGCCCGGTTTTGTTGAAATGCGCGTCATGAGGCGGAAATGGCGCTTATGCCTGTTGTTCAAGCAAAAAGCTTTGAGTAAAGTGATTCGAGGTGCCGCGTCGGGCCTGATTTCGGTGCGGACTCAAGCCTTTAGGGGTTTGATTCGGGGAAACCAAAACATCACGGTCTGGGCGTCGGCTCAGAACCACGTGGATCGTGCCACGACAGGATTTGGGGCTCATGACGTTTGAACGGGTAGCGACTAACTTTCGCCGCGGTGCAGTTTTAGCGGCACTCTTTGCTCTGGGAGGATGCTCGTTCGCAAGCGATGCCTTATTCCCCTCTTTTAACGAGAGTTCTGCTGAAAGCGCTGCTGCTGTCCCGCCGCCGCCAGCCGAATTCAGCGCTGCGCCAGCGCCTGCTCCGGTCGCAGCTGCGCCGATTACTGCTCCGCCATCAAATGGGCGCGGCTACAATGGCACTACAGTCGTTGGCTTACGCGTCACGCAGTTCCGCAGCGAATACGAACAAATCAAAGGCAATGCTGGTGCACGCAGTTCGCAGTTCACCAACATTCGCGCGCAAACGGTTGCCAATGCTGGCGCTTATAACGCAGCTGTCGGTGTGATCCGCTCACGCCTGCAAATCGGCACAACTCCGGGCAACCCGGAATTGCTGGCGCAATGGCAAGAAGCGCAGGCGCGCTTAACCGCCAGTGACGCCGATTTGGCCAACATGAACCAATTGTCGTCACAAGTGGCCGCAGATGCTGGTTCAGTTGCGTACTTGTTGGATAGCGTTCGTTCAGCCTTCACGCTTTCTGGCGCTGTGGATGAAGACCACCGCCAACTGCGCATGTTGGAAGATGAAATCGCACAAACCAACATCACCATCGACCGCCTGCTGCAAAGCTTAAACGGCGACATCGCGCGCCAACAACAATTCGTCACCAACGAGCGTAACAGCCTGGTGGAATTGGCGGCCGGCATTAACGTTGGCGGCATGTATCAATCGGGTATCGCCCGCAGCGCTTCGGCTGCATCGCCTGGCCGCACTGCGCCGGTGCCAACATCGAACAACTTTGCGGACCGCAAGCCGCTGGTTGTGATTCGCTTCGACAAAGCTGATGTTGCTTACGAACCGGCCCTGTACCAAGCCTTAAGCCGCGCCCTGGAACGCCGTCCGGATGCCGTGTTTGATCTGGTTGCTGTCTCCTCCAGCAGCGCTAGCTCGGCTGCGGCCCGCCGCAACGCCGAAGGCGTGATGCGCTCGATGACGAATATGGGTCTGCCAGCTGACCGCGTGATCATGGCCACCATGAGCAGCGGCACAGCCACCAGCCCAGAAGTGCACGTTTACGTTCGATAGAACTTAAACAAAGCATCTGCGGATATATTAAGGGCGTTACGTCAGATCGGCGTAACGCCCTTTTCTTTTTGATCTGATGCTTTTTTAGATCGCGAGATTGTCGATCAGGCGCGCACGACCTAAATAAGTTGCCGCGAACACACGGCCTGTTGTTTCGCCGGGCTTCAGAACGGCAAGCGTATCGGTATGCCGCGCATCGATATAATCAATCGCGCGAAAACCGGCTTTCAACACATCGGCCTTGGCCTGCTCGGTTGCTGCCAAAGGATCACCACCAGCAGCGATGTTTCGGGCTGCTTTGGTTAGCGCCGCATATAACGCCGGAGCAATTTTGCGTTCTTCCGGCGTCAGGTACGCATTGCGTGACGACATGGCCAACCCATCAGATTCACGCACCGTCGGCACACCTTCGATGTTCACCGGAATATTTAAATCGGCAGAGAAGCGTTTGATGACGGCCAGTTGCTGAAAATCTTTTTCACCAAACAACGCAACGTCAGGCAATGCTTGCAGCAGCAACTTCGTCACCACTGTTGCAACACCTTCAAAGTGACCAGGGCGAAACGGACCGCAAAGAACATCGGTTAACCCGCTGACCGTGACCTTGGTGGCAAAGCCTGGCGGATACATGACATCAGGCGTGGGGGTGAAAAGCGCATTCACACCTGCGGGTTCAAGCAAGGCCACGTCTTTTGCTTCTTGACGTGGATACGCCGCAAAATCTTCGTTCGGGCCAAACTGCGTCGGGTTCACGAAAATAGTCGCAATCACGCGGTCTGCTTTGGTCTTGGCTGTTTCCATTAAGTGGATGTGGCCGCGATGAAGCGCGCCCATGGTGGGCACCAACGCCACAGACTGACCTGCCGCACGCCACGATTTAACAAGTGTGCGCAACGCAGCCACATCACGCGCAATGACAAATGAATCTGAAGACATGGTTTATTTTTTCGGTTTTGCGGTAACAGTATGCTCAGGGCCCGGAAAGCGACGCGCGCGCACATCAGCGGCGTAAGTTTGAACAGCTTTCGTCACCTGTTCACCTAATTGCGCATAGCGCTTCACAAACTTTGGTGTGAAATCACTAAACAGACCCAACAAATCTTCAGCCACCAGCACCTGACCATCGCACGCGGGTGACGCTCCGATGCCAATGCTGGGAATCGCAATGTTTTCGGTAATCGCGCGCGCTAAGGGTTCCAGCGTGCCTTCAATCACAACGGAAAATGCGCCCGCATCGGCTACGGCCTGCGCATCGGCGGCAATCTCATCAGCCTCAGAGGCCGAACGCCCGCGCGTGCGATAACCGCCAAGCTGATTGACGGATTGCGGTGTCAGACCAACGTGCGCCATCACCGGAATACCGCGCGCGGTGAGGAAGCGGATGGTATCGGCCATCTCTCGCCCACCTTCGAGCTTCACCGCAGCACATCCGGTTTCAGATAAAACGCGGGCACATGCTTTGAACGCATCGGCTGGAGATGCCTGATAGCTGCCAAAGGGCATATCGACAACAACGCATGCATGCTTCGAGCCGCGCACCACAGCGGCACCATGATTGATCATCATATCCAGGGTGACGTGCAGCGTACTGTCGAAACCATACAGCACCATGCCTAGCGAATCGCCCACCAGTAGCACGTCCACCGCCTCATCCATGAAGCCCGCCATGGGCGCTGTGTAGGCCGTGACGCATACAATAGGCTCGGCCCCTTTGCGTGCTGAGATATCACGCACGGTCAGGCGTTGGGATTTTCCGGTCTTGGTGCTCACGAGAAAAGATCCTGCTTAAACGATGTTAGGAGCGCGAGCGGTACAACCACAACACGATGCCAATAGCGACCAACAAAAAGACAACCCCAAGGGCGGTGTTCATATCAATGTGTCCTTCGCCGCCTAACTGACAGGCAGGCGCACAGCAAAAACAGTACCGGCTGATGAGGTTGATTTGAGCGCAATATCGCCGCCTTGCACACGCAATGCTTCACGGGCGATGGGCAACCCTAAACCGGTACCGCCTGATTTAGCCGAACCTGCGAATGGAACAAAGAGATGATCTTTTGCACGCTTGGGCATACCGGGCCCGTTATCCGTCACAAGCACGATATGATCAGCCCCCTCTTTGACATGGCTGAGACGTACTTCCTTGGCCGCTGCTTCGCCAGCATTGCGGATGATATTTTCGAACGTGCGATGCATCAGTTCAGAATCGGCGACGAATGTAACATCGTCAACCAGATCGATAACGATACTGGTATTCGGCAACGTTGATTGCAGTGATGTCTGCACTTCCATCAGCACTTCGCGTAAGGAGAGCTTTTGTTTATGCGCAGCGGGTAAATCTTCTTTGGCGAAACGAATGGTGCTGGTGGACAAGCGGACAGCGCGGTCAATGGCGCGAACGATTCCGGTTGTGATGATTTTCACATCAGGGTCGACGTTGGGCGCATTTTCCAATCGGTCAGATTCCAACTGCGCCGTAGCCAGAATATTTTTCAAATCGTGCGAGATTTTCGTGACTGCAGCTCCCAAACCCGCCAAGCGTTCTTTCTCTAGCAGCGAGGCCCGTAAGCGCATTTGCATGTCCGCCAAAGCTTGCTCTGCGGTTCCAACTTCATCACTGCGGTCTTCAGGAATAATAACGCGGCGCGGATCTTCAGGGTCTTGCTGAAAGCCCGTCATATTCGCAGTTAAACGCTGCAAAGGGCGCACCGTCAGCCATTGCACCGTCAGATAGACCAACGCTGCCGCTGTAACCGAAATGAAAATGCTCAAGGTAATAATGCGACGTAAGTAGTCCCATAACGCAGTTGCCAGCGGCGCTTCTTCCAACACCACTTCGACAATCACACGCGGATCAGACTGGCTTAAGCCGGTGACCCCCATGACAGTTGGCTCTTTGGTAAACATGGTGTGCAGCGCATCGACCACCAACATGAAGGGCGTGTCTTCGCGCAAGTCTGACAGTTTGGGAATTGTCGGTGGCATGCGTGGCCCCAGCGTGCGGGGTGCCATATTGGGCCTTAAAATTGTCAGACCCAGCATTCCAGCCTGATCCAGCAACCGGTCGCGCAAAGTCGGGTCGATGCGCCCTGACGCGGGCTGGCCTGGAACCGCCTCGAGGGCAGAAATAATCAGGTGCGCTGCATCAATCTTCTCTTCCAAATAATTGACGCGGAATCGGGCCAGAGACGGGGCCAAGAACAGGGCTTCGGCCAACATGACAAAGATGACTGTCAGCACCAAAAGCCGGCCAGATAAGCCAAAACGGTGCCCTATTCCCTGTGTGCGGCCCGCAGTAGTGCCCGCATGAGAGCCTGGGGTCGTCAGATTTGGGGTGGTATCTTTGGTCGCGAGGTCCATGGGCCGCACATTAGCAGTTCATGGGGCTAAAAACCCGGCTAAATGGCTAAAAAGAGCCAGTTTTTGCCCTGTTCACGTGGTTTTGGGCTGACTCCTGAATTGACTCACAGGGCGGGGGCCCCTATACACCCCCCTCCTTAAGCTTAGGACGCTCCGCCAGACCGGTGGGGTGTTCTTTTTTTGTCTGATTTGCGGAGTTTTCAACGTGAAACGCACGTATCAACCAAGCAAGCTGGTGCGTAAACGTCGTCACGGCTTCCGTTCCCGCATGGCGACTGTTGGAGGCCGTAAGGTCCTTGCCAGCCGCCGTTCAAAGGGCCGGAAACGCCTGTCGGCCTAACACCCGCCGGCTGCCGCCGGGAGCTAATGCCATGAGCAGAGCCTGGCGCTGTCTTCAAGATCGCAGTGACTTCCTCAGAGCCGCCGGAAAAGGCGTGCGCAAGGGAACTCCTGCGTTTTTGATTCAAGCCATCTCGCGCGCCACGTCCGAAAGCGGCGAGCCCGAATCCACCTCGTTACGCGTAGGCTTCACCGCCACCCGCAAACTTGGCAATGCCGTGATTCGCAATCGCGCCAAACGTCGTCTGCGTGCTGCTGCAGACGTTGCATTGACGGATTTCGCAAGTAAATCGGCTGATCTGGTTTTAATCGCGCGTCCTGATGCATTATCGCGCACCTTTACCCATATGACCGATGACCTGCGCCGCGCGGCCGAGCACGTGATGCGCCAGATCGATGGCAAAACGCCGGGTAAAGCGACCTCATGATCTCGCCTGCTAGAATCTCACAAGGCATTGGTTTTATCTTACGGGCTTTGATCAAAGTTTATCAGTGGACCCTTTCGGCTTTCATTGGTCGTACCTGCCGCTTTGAACCTTCATGCTCAAACTATGCTGCTGAAGCTATTCTGACGCACGGCCCCCTGAAGGGTTCATGGCTTGGTTTAAAGCGCATTGCGCGCTGCCATCCATGGGGCGATTCAGGCTACGACCCTGTTCCGGATTCGCCTACCGCCAAGTCTTGCTCGCACCCAAATTGTTCGACCTCTAACGCACATACACACGCTCATGTCTGATCAAAAAAACATCCTTGTTGCTATCGTGCTGTCGGCGATCATCTTGATCGGCTGGGAGTTCTTCTTTGCGCCGAAGCCGCCGCCAAAACCGGCCGAGAACGCGGTTGCGAGCGCACCAGCTACCGCACCCAATGCGCCCACAACTGATTCTGGCGCAGCGCCGATCGCGGCTCCTGCGACAGCAGTGCCGGAAACACCTGCCGCCCCGGCTGTTGAAAGCCCGCGCGTGAGCATCGAGACCGCGAAGGTCAAAGGCTCGCTGTCACTGGCTGGTGTGCGATTTGATGACGTAACGCTGTTGAAATACCGCGAGACATTGGAAGCCAACAGCCCGCCGATTGATTTGCTGTCGCCCATGAGCGCATCCAAGCCATACTTCGTTGAGATGGGTTGGTTGTCGGGCGATTCATCGGTGAAGGTGCCCAGCGCATCAACAGTATGGACTGCGCAAGACCCTGCGGCGGCCATCACGGAAACCACACCTGCTGTTTTGACATGGGATAACGGCGCAGGATTGCGCTTCACCAAGAAGATCAGCATCGACGCAAATTACATGTTCACCATCGAGCAAACGGTGGAAAACACCAGCGCTGCGCCTGTGACCATGTACCCGTATGGCTTGGTGGCGCGTATGGATACGCCAGCCACCGCAGGCTTCTTTATCTTGCATGAAGGCCCCTTGGGCGTGCTGAACAACACGCTGAAAGAAATTAAGTACAAAGACCTTCAGAAAGAACCGCGCCAAGTCGAACAATCCACCGGTGGCTGGATCGGCTTCACCGACAAATACTGGCTGACCGCTTTAGCGTTCGATCCCGCTTTGCGTATCGATGCAACGTTCAACCATAGCACTGTGAATGGCCGCGACCGTTACCAAACCGATTTGCGCGGCGAAGCGATCACCTTAGGCGCCAACGAAACCAAGACTGTGAAGTCGTATATGTTCGCAGGCGCTAAAGAAGTGCAGTTGCTGGATGCTTACACCGAACAATTAGGCGTTCCGCGTTTCGACTTAGCGGTCGACTTTGGCTGGTTCTATTTCCTGACCAAACCGTTCTTCTACATCCTCGAATGGTTCAAGAGCATCCTGGGCAACTTCGGCCTGGCGATCTTGGCGTTCACCGTCGTCTTGCGCGGCATCATGTTCCCGCTGGCCAGCAAGCAATTCAAGGCGATGAACAAGCTGAAGAAACTGCAACCCGAGATGCAGAAGCTTCAGGCCAAATACGCCGACGACCGCGTGAAGCTGAATCAAGCCATGATGGAGTTATACAAGAAAGAGAAAGCCAATCCGCTGGCGGGTTGCTTGCCGATCTTGATCCAAATTCCCGTGTTCTTTGCGCTGTATAAGGTGCTGTTCGTCAGCATCGAAATGCGACACGCGCCATTCTATGGCTGGATTCATGACCTGTCGGCCATGGACCCCACTAACGTCTTCACGTTGTTCGGCCTGATCCCCTTCACGATGCCTTCGTTCCTGCATATCGGCATCTGGCCATTGATCATGGGTGTGACGATGTGGTTGCAGCAAAAGCTGAACCCGCAGCCAGCGGACCCGATCCAAGCCAAAGTGTTCATGATCTTCCCGTTCGTGTTCACCTATATGCTGGCGTCGTTCCCAGCAGGTCTGGTGATCTACTGGGCATGGAGCAACATGCTTGGCATCATCCAGCAATGGGTGATCACGCGCCAAGGTAAGACCGCCTAGGATTTAAAGTGAATAAGCCTGCCGAAACATCACCGCTGTTTAAGCAAGACGCCATCGCGGCAGGCCATCACCTGTTCACGCGGCCTGTGAATTTTGTCACGGGCGCGTTGTCTGAAGAGTACCTGCCACACACGTCGCTGCCTGAAGTGGCCTTCGCCGGACGTTCTAACGTCGGCAAATCCAGCCTGATCAACGCCTTGGTTAATCATCGCCAGCTCGCGCGGGCCTCTAGCACACCGGGCCGCACGCAGGAGATCAACTTCTTTAACTTGGGTGAACGCCTGATGATGGTGGATTTGCCCGGGTACGGATTCGCCGAAGCGCCACGCGATAAGGCCGAAGTCTGGTCGGTCTTCATTCGCCGTTATCTAAAAGGCCGCCCGCAATTACGCCGCGCGTTGATTTTGATTGATAGCCGCCACGGGGTGAAGCCCTTGGACCAGGAGATCATGAAAATGATGGACGAGTCGGCCATGAATTATCAAATCGTGCTGACTAAGACCGACAAGATCAAGGCTGGCGAACTGGAGCGTTGCCTCGCCTCGGTTGCAGAAATCGCTGCAAAACATACAGCTGCACACCCTTTAATCCTGCCGACAAGCTCCAGCGATGGGGCCGGGTTAGCGGACCTTAAAGCCGCCTTGTCAGAACTGGCATTGCCAGAGTAGGTGTAGCGCGCGTGAGATTCGGGATTCCCGAGATCAGGAACGTAACCGACCTTATTTAGAGAGCCGGAGACTGAGACAGACATGAGCGGTGAGACGCCCCAAGACGCCACGTCCCAAAATGATTGGCTTGCGAAAGCCGGTGTATTGGCCGATGCGCTGCCGTTCATGCGCGAACATGCCGGTGAGACCGTTGTGGTGAAATATGGCGGTCACGCCATGGGCGACGACAAGGTCGCCGAGAATTTCGCCCGCGATATCGTTCTACTGAAACAGGTCGGCATTAACCCCATCGTCGTTCACGGCGGCGGCCCCCAAATCGGCGCCATGCTGGAACGCCTAAAAATCAAAAGCTCGTTCATCGACGGCTTGCGTGTCACGGATGCCGATACCGTTGATATCGTCGAGATGGTTCTGTGCGGCTCGATCAACAAACAAATCGTTTCTGCCATTAACCGTGCTGGCGGTTTCGCGGTCGGCATGTCGGGCAAAGACGGCAACCTGATCCGTGCTGAGAAAGTGCGCCGCACGAAGCGTGACCCGGGCTCGAACATCGAGAAAATTCTCGACCTCGGCTATGTCGGCGAACCCAAAGAAATTAATCCGCACATTCTGGATACGTTCGAGAAGTCGGACATCATTCCGGTGATCGCGCCCATCGGCGTGGGACCGAACGGCGAAACGTTCAACATCAACGCAGACACCGCTGCCGGTGCCGTCGCTGGCGCTGTCGGTGCGACACGCTTGTTAATGCTGACCGACGTTGCGGGTGTATTAGACGACACCAGCCGTCTCATCAAAGAAATGACAGTCGAGCGCGCCAAGACCCTTATTCAAGCAGGTACGATTTCAGGCGGCATGATCCCGAAAGTGGAAACCTGCCTGGAAGCCGTGGCCCTGGGCGTCGAAGCCGCCGTGATTTTGGATGGACGCGTTCCGCACGCCGTGCTGCTGGAACTGTTCACGCCTTCGGGCGCTGGCACCCTGATTAAAAAGCGATGATCTCAGACGTCGAAAACCAATCTCATACGTCTCAAACATTTGAGACTTGGATTTTCGATCTCGATAATACGCTTTACCGCGCAGCCACGCGGGTGTTCGACCAGATCGACGCCCGGATGAAAATGTTCATTGGCCGCGAACTGGGCTTAACGCCAGACGATGCCTTCAAACTCCAAAAGAAGTATTTCCACGAGCACGGAACGACATTGCGCGGATTAATGCTGAATCACAGCACCGATCCAGAATTGTTCCTCGATTTCGTACACGATATTGATCATTCGGTTTTAGAAGCTGACGTACGGTTAGAGACAGCCATTGCCGCCCTCCCGGGGCGCAAAATCGTTTTCACCAACGGCACGCAGTATCACGCGGAGCGCACCGTGGAACGTCTGGGCCTGTCGCATTTGTTCGAGGCGATTTTTGATATCCGTGCGGGCAACTACATTCCCAAACCCAGCCGCGAACCCTACGAGCTGCTGATCAACGCGCATCGTGTTAATCCTAAACGCGCCATAATGTTTGAGGATTCAACCGCGAACTTAAAAGTAGCCGCGGAATTGGGGATGACGACAGTTTGGGTGAAACATGACGCGACATTTCATATCCACGCCGGAACCGACCATTGCCATCATGAAACAGATGACTTAAGCGCGTGGCTGGAAAATTTTACGTCCCGGGTCGACGGACAGGCATAGCCGCTTCAGCAGCATTTTGCTTGGCCGCATCCTTAAACATATTCAACTGCCATTCCATTTCGGCCTCTGTAGCATCAAACCAGCCATCGCTTTTTGGTTTGATGATTTGGCCTGGCATGACGCGCGCCACCTTGAGCTGCAACAGCTCGGCTTGATCCGCCGTAAAGTCACCCGCCCATGCGACCGCCAACATGCCTTTGGCGCTTGATGACCGCACAACCTCGGCCACCGTTTCAACAGGTAAATTCGCGCGCGCCGCCAAGGCAGCGATGACAACTGTAGAAACACCATCTTGTGCAATCTTCATGACCGATGCCGGCGTCAGCTTACCGGCTTGCATCAGATCTGCCGCACGCGCTGAAGCTATTCTTAACGCTGCCGGATCAAGCGCTGCCGCCAATGGATCAGGTGTAAGTGACGGTGCGTCCTGGCTTAGTTTTTGTTTAACAATGAGTCCCAACGCTGATGTTGTGGCAGCATCTAGGTCCTGACGCGCGGCAAGTTTTTGCAGCAATGCATCAGCCACAAAGCCTGCAATACGCAGCGCTGCACGGCCAGGCAATTGTCGTCGATTGACTAACGGTTCGTGCCACGACGGATAAACAGGCGCGGCATCAATAATAGCATCCAACGTCGCTTCGCGGATTTGCGCGCTTTGATTGTTCAAAAGCGCGGTAATGGCATCGACATCAGCTGTGCCAACGATGGCATTCGAGACTTCTTCGCCAACGTTTAGACGCTTTGAGATGGCTACCAAAGAGGCCGTAAGCGGGCTGCTTTGAATAATATCAAGTAAATCCTCGTCGGTCAGAACCGGTGAGAATTCTAGAATCGGCGCTGCAACCGAAACCTCAGGGTCACGCGCCAACTGCAACACGATATCGCGTGGTGCATCAGGTAAATATTTCAACGCATCAGACAACACGCGACGCACGCGCGGCAATTGATCACGCACCAACAACGCTAAAACCTGATGGACAGTTCGCCACGCTTTGTCGGCATCGGTCTTGTCAAAATCAGGAAGGAGGGTGCCTAAGCGCTTTGCAAGCTCGGCGCGCACATCACCATCGGCATCGGCAGCCAGAATCAGGGATGCTTTTTCTGGCGCTGTACTGTTCGTCGCAATGATACGACGCACTGATGGATCTGCATCGCGCGCCAGGAAGAATAGAATTTCAGGTTCGAGATCATCGCGTTGCGCAAGCGCGCGCCGCACATCGACATCAGGATGGTCTAACAAATCACGCGCCTGTTCGTACGTGATTTTGTGACCAGGCAATCCCAGCAAATGAATCAAGCGGGCTTTTGCAGGGCTCATGACTGGGGCTCTGCTGGATCGGCAACGACAAAATGGCCCTTACCATCGCGCTTGGCCTGATACATGGCTTGATCGGCGCGGGCCATTAAGTGATCAACGGTTTCATTGGCGCTAGGCTGCCATACAGCCAAACCAATCGACATGCCAACAGGGCGGGTGGGCGAACCTGAATAAGCAGCCAAAGCCTTGCTACGTTCTAAAATTTGGCGGCCACGCATTTCACCGGCAGCCTGATCCGCGCTAACCAACCAAATTGCGAACTCATCACCGCCCAAACGGGCCACAACGTCCGTGGGGCGTGTGCTTTGCAAGAGAATGTCACGAACTCTTCCCAGCAGTTCATCGCCAGCTTGGTGACCGCGCACGTCGTTCACTTGCTTGAAATTATCCAAGTCGACGTACATCAGAACCGATGGCCCCGTATCGGCACGCAAGCGCGTTAAATGGCGCGTTAACGCTTCGAGGAAGGCGCCGCGGTTGAGTAACCCTGTCAAAGCATCCGTGCGCGAAATCCGCAGAATATGTTCGTGATGTTCTAACTGCTCAATCGTAACGCCAATCTGATTGGCGATATCGGCAATCAACAACCGATCATCATCACTCCATGGGCCGCGATTGATATCACGCCACAGAACAACAACGCCGTTTGTTGCCCCCTGGAAGCGCGCAGGCGCTGCTAAGACTTGCCAGCTTTCACGCAAAATTTCCGCCGCCCCCGCACCTCCCGAGAACAGCGATAAAATATCACTGGCATCTGGTGGCACGGCATCGCCGTATTTTGCGGCCAGCAGATATTCGTTTTTTGATTCAGATGTTGTGGGCACAGCCTGCGCGGTGGACGCGCGGAAAACCTGACTGAAGTCAGCCCCCAAACCTTTCGCCAACACTTCAGCCGCTACAGCCAGCATAGCCTCGGGATTAACTTCGTCGCGGAAAGCTCGAACGATGCGCGTCAGCACGCGCTCGCGGTTGTTCACACGCACCAGAGCTGCTTCGCGTTCACGCAGTTCCGAGACATCACGACACACGCCGCGCGCGCCGCGCCACACGCCGTCGACATCAATCAACGGCAGCGCACTGACTACCATGCATGCCACATGGCCATCGTGATGCTTGACCCATACTTCGTGATGCTCAAGACGCTCGCGTGTCAGGAACGGATTGTCGCCAGTTGACTCTGGGGCAATCAAATCATCAGGATGCAAGGCCAGTAAATCATCGACCGTGTAACCCAACGCGCCGTGCGGCGTCACATAAGCAAAGTGATTATCGGCTGACGTTTCCCACGTGAAGTCGCTCGAGATTTCGACAAAGTCGCGATAACGGCGACGACTATCCACCAGAGTACGACGGAGGCTGTAATCGAGCGTAAGGTCACGTACAAAACAAAAGGCAGAACTGCGTCCGCTGACAGGCACCAGTGTAATTTGCAGATGTTGAACTTGCGGACCTTCACCGACATCGACCAAGTCAACAATCGCTCGCTCTTGTTCAACGGCGATTGCGGCAAGGTTTGCGATTTTGGCACGGTCATAGGACGCCAGACGCTTTTCAAGCTGTCCGGCCAGTGCGTTAAGGGGTGCGAATACGCCATCGCGGGCGATTTCAAGAACCGCTTCCTCGTGGCGTTGCAGGGCCGCGCGCGACAGCGACGTCGCATCGGCAGGTAACCCCAACGTTGTTTCGCTTTCAGCGGAGGTCACGTTGCTGACCATGGCAAAATTCTATTGTCTCCCAATATCTTAGGTATGCCTCGCGTCTCGTTTTGAGTCAAAAATTTTCCTGAGGTAATTGCCAGTGATTTTGTATTTTACGCGGGCTGTCGTTGACACGCGACCATGTGCCGGTATGTTGCCCCGACTTTTACATCACACTTCAGCAAGCGGCGAAAAGAATATGTATATCAATAGTTTGGAGAAGGCCGTTGAATCGGCTTGGGACGCGCGCGATGGCTTAAACACGAAAAGCCAAGGCAAAGAACGCGAAGTCGTTACCGAGGCCCTCAACCTATTGGATAGCGGCCAAGCCCGCGTCGCTGAAAAACGGGATGGCAAGTGGGTCGTCAATCAGTGGCTGAAGAAAGCCGTGCTGCTGTCGTTCCGCCTTAACGACAACGCCATTATGCCGGGCCCTGGCGGCTCTAACTGGTTTGATAAAGTGCCGTCAAAGTTCGCGAACTGGAGCGATGCGCAGTTCCGTGACGCGGGATTCCGCGCCGTGCCGGGTAGCGTTGCGCGTCACTCCGCCTTTATTGGCAAAGGCGTTGTGCTGATGCCGAGCTTTGTGAACGTTGGCGCTTATGTTGATAGCGGCGTGATGGTCGATACCTGGGCAACCGTCGGCAGCTGCGCCCAAATTGGCAAGAACGTGCAC
The DNA here is from genome assembly GCA_965229355.1 of Rhodospirillaceae bacterium. GTDB lineage: Bacteria > Pseudomonadota > Alphaproteobacteria > Rhodospirillales > Rhodospirillaceae. Next base: position 1,154,137 of record OZ245869.1, read on the forward strand.
CTGTCAGGTGGCGTTGGCATTGGTGGCGTTTTAGAGCCGCTACAAGCTGGCCCCGTCATCATTGAAGACAATTGCTTCATCGGCGCGCGGTCAGAAGTTGTCGAAGGCGTGATCGTTGAAGAAGGCGCTGTGTTGTCGATGGGCGTGTTCATTAGCTCGACGACCAAGATCATCGACCGTGCGACGGGTGAGATTTTTGTCGGTCGCGTGCCGTCGAACTCTGTTGTTGTACCGGGGACGTTGCCGGGTAAAGCTTTACCCGACGGCTCGCCGGGCCCAGGCTTGTCATGCGCCGTGATTGTGAAACGCGTGGACGCACAAACTCGCGCGAAGACTTCCATCAACGAACTGTTGCGCGATTGACCAATACTGAACCTTCGTTAGCTTTGGAATTATCTCGGGCGTTGATTAAACGCCCGAGCGTGACCCCGCTTGACGAAGGGGCCATGGACGTATTGCAAGCCGAACTGACAAAGTTAGGCTTCATCTGTCATCGGCTTGTCTTTGACGATGAAGGCGCGCCACCGATCGAGAATTTGTATGCACGCCTCGGCACAGCCTCACCCAACTTCTGCTTTGCCGGGCACACCGATGTTGTACCCGTCGGGAATGGTTGGACCACGGAACCCTTCAACGCTGATGTGATTGACGGTTACTTGTATGGGCGCGGCGCATCGGACATGAAATGCGCCATTGCCGCGTTTACGGCAGCCACTGCGCAATTCGTTAGTACCAATAAAGATTTCAAAGGCTCCATCAGCTTTCTCATCACCGGTGATGAAGAAGGCGATGCGATTAACGGTACGAAGAAAGTTTTGGATTGGCTGAAGGCGCGCGGTGAAGCGATTGACCTGTGCGTTGTGGGCGAACCCACCAGCCAAAGCAAACTGGGTGATATGGCCAAGATCGGCCGTCGCGGCAGCCTTACTGCAAAGCTAACCGTATATGGCAGCCAAGGTCACTCAGCGTATCCGCACCTGGCGGACAACCCAATCCCACGCATGATGAAGATGCTGGGCGCGTTGATTGAAAAACCGCTCGATACAGGCTCGGATCACTTCCAAGCGTCAACACTGGCAATCACGACCTTTGACGTGGGCAATGCTGCATCAAACGTTATCCCTGCTGAAGCACGTGCCGCGTTTAACATCCGCTTTAATGATCTGCACACAGGCGCGCAGTTGCAAGAGTGGATCAAAAAGACACTGGATGTTGCAGCGGACGGCGGCCACTACGACTTAAAAACACGCATCTCGGGCGAGTCATTCCTGACGCCGCCGGGCCAACTGAGCGAGCTGATCACGCAAGCCGTAAAAGATGTGACAGGCCGCACGCCTGAACTGTCGACAACGGGTGGCACGTCGGATGCGCGCTTTATTAAGAACGCTTGCCCCGTGGTAGAGTTCGGCCTTGTGGGCCTGACGATGCACAAGGCCGATGAACGCTGTGCTGTCGCTGACCTTGAAGCCATCACCGCCATTTATAAGCGCATGCTCGAGCGCTTCTTTGTAAAAACATGATTGATGCCGCCCGCCTTGCGCAGGTTGTTTACGGGCTTCGCCTGATCCTGCGTGTGGAACCGGTTGGCTTACAATTCTTTGAGCGCACCTATGATGGCTTTGTACGCTCGTTCTTCCCGGCAATTCTATTGGCGCCGCTGCACATTCTGCACAGCGCGTTGACTTATGATGCCATGGAGAAAAAGCCTGATTTACTGTCGTACAGCATCATCGAAATTTTAAGCTATGTCCTGACCTGGACGCTGTTCCCGTTCGTCATGATGTATATCACGCGCCTGTTGGGAAAACCGGGCCGCTTTTTTGACTATATGGTGCCCTACAACTGGCTTCAGTTGATTGTTGGGTTGGTGGTGCTGCCGCTGACGCTGTTAGTTGATTTGCGCATTATGGGCACTGACGGTGCCGCATTCTTCAACTTTATAATTCTGGGCCTGTTCTTAACTTATGGAACATTTCTGGCGCGCGCAGCACTGATGGTTGTGACATCAACCGCTTTTGGGATTGTCGTCTTAGATATTCTGCTCAATCTCTTGAGCAACGAAATCATAGACAAGATTCAGTAGGGCTTGTCGGGTACTTCACCGACACCAAATACAGCCCGCATGCTGGCGCTGTCTGACCGGCCTTTGACCGATCACGCGCTTCTAACGCTGCAGCAACATCGCTACGCGTCCATTTGCCTTCCCCGCACAGTTTCAACGTGCCCATAATATTGCGCACCTGATGATGCAGGAACGAACGCGCCCGAATGCGCGTGATGATGTCGCTTCCTTCGCGCGTGACGGTAATTTCATCGATGCTACGGATGGGCGAATCAGCTTGGCATTCAGCCGCACGAAAACTGGTAAAGTCATGCTTCCCAATCAAGGCTTGCGCACCATCATGCATGGCTTGTGCATTCAAGGGATGATTGATCGCCCAAGCTCTGTTGCGCTCAAGCGCTAAGGGCGCACGGCGATTGATAATGCGATACTCATAAGCGCGCTCAACGGCAGAAAACCGCGCATGGAAATCTTCGGTCACACGCTCAACGCCAACAATCGCAATGGGGTTGGGCCGTAAATGCGCATTCAGCGCATTGGCGACAACTTCGGGCCGATCGTCGCGAGCAATATCTGCATGCGCAACTTGGCCCGTGGCATGCACACCGGCATCAGTGCGGCCTGCCACAAACAGTGTGATATCGGCCTGGCAATAGGCTTTGAAGGCCGCCTCAATGGCGCCTTGAACAGAAGGCCCATTGTCTTGACGCTGCCAGCCAACATAGTCGGTGCCGTCGTATTCGATGGTAAGTTTATAACGTGGCATTAGACGACAACGCCAAACTGCTTGCGCATTTGTTGCGATGACACACCGCTGGCCCCCAACCATTCTTCAGCCAACATCGCCCAGCGTTCGTGATCGCGCCACACACCATCAATTTGCAGAAACTTTGGCGAGAACCCTTCTTTGCGAAACCCTAAGCGCTGCACCAACGCGAGTGATGCCTCATTGTGGGGCTGGATGTTCGCTTCCAAGCGATGAAGCTGAAGCGTCGTGAACGCGTAATCCAGCACAAGCGCTAAAGCCTCAGACATATATCCGCGCTTCGCGTAGTCAGAGCCGATGTAATACCCCAGCGATGCAGACCGAAAGCCGCCGAAGATCGGGTCATTGATGTTGATGACGCCCAGAAGTTTATCGTCCTCAAGACGCCCAATCATAAAGCCGTAAGCACGCCCCTCGGCCACACGATCTAAATAGCCCCGGAAGCGACGTTGTTCTGTGGCGGGAAAAACCCACGGCTGATGGAACGATTGACTGGCCTTCGTCATGGTCAGGAAATCATCCATGCAATCGCGCGAAGGTTCGAACAGAAAAACTGTATCGCCTTTGGCTAAAGTTTTGCGGCGTCCGAACATAAGAGGATCGACCTAAGAATTTCCCGACCAACACCCCGCAAATTTACGCGAGGCTGGTTCCCTTGGGCAATGTAAAGCCGCGTAAGAAATCAGCCAAGGAGACAACGCCACGCCCTGCGCGCTGCACCATAACCGGCTGAACCGCACCAGAGGCACACGCGATTGTAAAAGCTTCGTCCAATGCGACACCGGATGGGCCTTGGCCTGACACGACTTTAGCTTTCAGAATTTTCAGGCGCTCGCCTTTTACTTCAAGCCACGCCCCTGGGAACGGGGACAAGCCATGAATGTGGCGCACCACATCCTCAGCCGCGCGGTTAAAGTCAATTTTGGCTTCGGCTTTGTCAATTTTGGCTGCGTAGGTCACGCCTTCTGTGGGTTGCTTCTCAGGTTTCAGCGTCTGAAGCTTCGCCAACGCGTCAACAATCAGATCGCCCCCCACAACGGCCAGTTCATCATGCAGGCTTTGCGCCGTTGTCTCTGCCGTGATCGGGGTTTTGCACACCAGCAGCATATCGCCCGTATCAAGGCCCACATCCATTTGCATGATGGTGACGCCACTTTCGGCATCACCCGCCATGATGGCACGCTGAATAGGCGCGGCCCCGCGCCAGCGTGGCAACACGGAGGCGTGGATGTTGATGCAACCATACTTCGGCGCATCAAGAATAGCTTTTGGTAAAATCAATCCGTAGGCAGCCACCACAGCAACATCCGCATTTAGTGCTGCAAACGCGGCTTGCTCTTCTGCTGATTTCAGCGATTTCGGCGAGCGGACAGGAATGTTATGCGCCTCGGCCCATACCTGTACAGGCGATGGGCGATCCGCCTGGCCACGACCTGCTGGACGTGGGGGCTGGGTATAGACACACACAATCTCATGAACAGGCGCGAGTTTTGATAGCGCCGCGACGGAAAATTCGGGCGTGCCCATAAACACAACGCGCATGGTTATGATCCGGCGATTACGCCGTCTCCATCGCTGGGCGACGCGGTGCGAATTTTTTCTGCTTGGTCAAGCGGCGCATAATCATATTGCGCTTCAAGCTTGAGATATGATCGACGAATAGCACGCCTTCTAAGTGATCCAGCTCGTGCTGGATAATTACCGACAGCAAGCCATCGGCTTCCAGTTCTTGCGGCTTGTTATTTTCGTCAATGTATTTCACACGAATTTTGTCGGGGCGCTCGACGTTGTCGTACTCTTGCGGCAACGACAAGCAGCCCTCTTCGTGTATTTTCTTTTCGTCCGACGACCAGATGATCTCGGGGTTCGCCATTTTCAGCGGGCGCGGCGTTTCTTTGTCTTCTGCCGGGTCGGCGACAATAATGCGCTTCGTCACACCAATTTGCGGCGCGGCCAAACCAACGCCGGGCGCGTCGTACATGGTCTCGAGCATGTCAGCCATCAATTTAGCCGTCGCGGCATCAACCGTTTCCACAGGTTCAGATTTGCGTTTCAAACGCGGATCGGGGGCAACGATGATTTCAAGTAAAGCCATGTTTTTGCGCAATCTTTAAAGAGGTTCGCCGTGAGATAAGGCCGATGCCGCAGAAGGTCAACGGGGCTTAAAAAGCTAAGAGAATCAAGGGCGGATACCCGCATTTAAAGACCTAAAACCACAGCCCAGAGCACACCTGCCACAACCAGCACGCCAACACCGGTGGCGACAATGGCTTTACGGCGCACATCTGGCTGTGCCGCCATCATGCTCCGCAAGCTGACCTGAGGGGCAATCACACAAAAAGCGCCTTCGGCGACCAAGAGCCACCCAAACGCTGAAAGGACCAAGGCCGGTCCATCCCAGATATTGTGAAAGACCACAACAACGATGCCTATAAGACCGACAATGGCACCGTGCCCGCGAACAGCCATAGCGCCGTGCGACATCAATGTTTGATAGTACTCAGTCCAAAATTGACTGCGATAGATTTGGCTTAAGCCAGTCGCGCTGAGAACAAATGCGGCAACAACAACGAACACGTCGGACCAAACCTAGAAGGATATTTTCACACTGTAATCCAACACCACTTGGCCCTTAGCAGGGACTGTGACCGTCCACTGTGCAATTTGCGCGTTGGCTTTATCGTGGGGTTGGCTTTCGCGCGTGATTTCCCATGATCCGGCAATCGGTTCAATCACTTTCACAGTGACCGGTTTCGACTTAGCGTTTTTCAACGTGACGGCCCAAGCCGCTAATGTCACGCGGTCAGAAGCTCGCACAAAGCTTTTTTGTTCACGCTCAGATGTGACATCGAAATCGCGACCTGTAACGATACGCACGTCAGCGCCTTCGGCCGTATGCTCAAGCTGACTTTCACCCAAGAACTGCGGTGCACCGCTGGCATCTTGGCCATAGACGCGCACAACACCGGCAGGAAGCGGCAGCCCTAACCCAGAGGCCTTATCGTTCTTCAGCGTAATTACGGTCTCGGCCTGTGTGACCGGCGGACGTTCCGGCATTTGCTGCTGATAGAAATAAGCTTCACCACGCACAGTGTATTCTTGCTGTGCTGCAATACCTGTGCCGCCCAGCAATGAGAGTTGCTTACTGCGGTTATTGTCCACGGTCACCGGCGTTGCGATATCGTACATGTGATATCCGCTGATGGATTGTTCTTGGATGTCAGCTGCGGGCGCGGCAGCCATCGCCATCATTTCAGGCGCGCCTCGGCGCTGTGCTTTTGCCATCGGTATGGGGCGTGCAGCTGTGCGATTCACCTGACCTGAAATCAACTTCACTTTCGCCGCCTTAAAATCTCCGCCGGTGCTGTTGGTGATCGTGGCCCAGGCGGCCAAGTCCAGCTTCTTGGCATCAGCGTCGTACTCGGCGACATACGTTGTCTGCCACGACAAGCCGTTAGTAAGGTAGCTCAGTTCGACTTTGTTATCTTTGTTTGGCGTGCCGCGCGCGGTGATCAGCAGTGTCGGTGTGGCGCGCAAGCCCGGCGGTAAGCTATCGAAGACAATGCGTCCAGCGACTTGGGCGTGAATTTTACCTCCGATATCCAGCACAACGCCCTGATCAACGCCGATCACTTTCGCGCGCTCAATCGTATCGCGCCCGGTCGACGGATTGGCCGTATAAACGCTGACCTCTTGACCGAGCGAACGCTGCAACAAGGCTTGCTGCGAGATCACATCAAAATCAAATGTCTGCTCCAGAACTTTCAAAGGATCGCCAGAGATCGCCCTGAACAGAACCGTATCAGGCTGCAATTGCCGGCTGACATCTGCAAAGGCCAGGGTGGTTTCCGCTTTGGGTAATTTCAGATCGCGCTGATCCTTCACCAGCGCCAAATTGTTTTCGTAAATCGTCAGTTCCAGCGCTTTACGGGCTTCAAGCGGCACCACCACTTCTTGCGCGTAGGCCTGGAAGGCCAGCAAAGCTGTGGAAGCGAAAGCGATTTGGCGAAGTGTCATGTGCGAAACTCTCAAAATGAAAGGGCTTGATGTGACGAAAGCGTTGGCCCGCGGATTCCGATCACTATAGAATCATCAGAAATATTGGCTGCATCATGGCAGCGAACCCCCGGAGCATAAAGCTGTGTTAACGACGTTTGCGGCCTTAACCATTGTTGCTATTGCTCTGGCTGCTGTTGCGATTTTCGCAGGCATACGCGCAATGAACACCTCGCGACAGGACGGCGACCGCATGACCATGCTGTCGGAAGCTATGACCCGGCTGGCGGAGAACCAATCCACGCTGAACGGGCGTCTTGCGCAAATGGCAGAGGGGCAAGTGGCCGGACAGGCCAGCATGGCCGAGCGCTTGCAGTCACAAGAACGCAATGTGACTAAGATTCTGGATGAACGCTTGGCCGAGGTGACGCGCCGCGTCGGTGAAAATTTGGTGCAAGCCAGTGAGAAAACTGGCGAAAGCCTGACGGCCCTTCAAGCGCGCATGGCTGTCATTGATGCCGCCCAGAAAAATATCGCTGACCTGTCGCAAAGCGTGACCAGCTTGCGTCAGCTGTTGTCCAATAAACAAGCCCGCGGCGCGGTCGCACAAACGCAGATGGAAGATCTCGTGCGCGACATGCTCCCACCTGAGTACTTCGAGTTTCAGCATACGTTGTCGAACGGCAAACGCGCCGACTGCATTTTGAAGCTGCCGAACCCGCCAGGGTCCTTATGCGTCGATTCCAAACACCCGTTGGAATCTTTCGCGCGGATGTTAGATGCCGAAACCGATGATCTACGCCGTGTTGCCATGCGCGATTTTGCACGCGACGTGGAAAAGCATATCGATGACATCGCCGACAAATACATCATCGCCGGTGAAACAGGCGACGTGGCCCTGATGTTTGTACCGTCGGATTCGATCTTTGTGGAATTGCAGAGCAACTTCCAAAGCACCGTGCAGTATGGTTTCAAGCGCAAAGTGTTCCTGGTCTCGCCAAACTCACTTTGGGCGATTTTAAACACGGTCCGCGCCCTGATTCGCGATGCCAAGATCCGTGATCAAGCCGTCGCTTTACAGGCGGAGATCGGAAAAATGATGGAGGACGTGACGCGCCTTCAAGATCGTGTCGTGAAGCTCGGCAGCCACTTCAAGCAGGCCACCGACGACGTGCGCCTGATCGAAACCTCGACAACGAAAATTCTTAAGCGCGGTACGAACATTGCCCACGTCAATTTCGAGAAATCTGACGTCGCAGCGACTCTGGCGTTGGATGACGATTCTAACGCCTAAGATTGAACGCAAAAAAACGGCCGCAGCTTTTCAACTGCAGCCGTTTTGATAACCGATAAATCTAGTAGCTCGAACGCGGGCTTGGCGCTGGCGTTCTGTTTTGCTCAACACTTTGCGGCACTTCAACGCGCACTGTGCGTGTTGAGCCAGATGCGCCCGGGAAGTCACGGAAGATCGCATCCAGGATATACGGCATCACCGGCGACAACTGGCCATTCAAGCCTTCGCTTAAAGCACGGCCTTCAAACACGCGCTCGGCTTTATCGGTTGCGTAAGTGGCACCCTTGTACATCGTCAACTCAACGTGGCGCGTGTAGATTTGCTCGGTTGTTGTGTAGTTGTCGTACCAAGGATCGTAAGCACCACCGAACGCCCAGGCATTCCGGCGACCGTAGTAGCCCGAACCGAAACCAAAGCCGACACTGACATTACCCGTGCGTGAACGCACATCGGGTGACGGACCATCAACATCGTAATCCAGCGTGACGACGTAATCGGCCTTACCTGTAGTGCCGGTAAACTGCTTCAAACCCAACGCGGTCAGTTTCACATTCACCAAGTCAGCGTACTGGCGATATTCCAGGCTTTGTTCCTGGTCACGGTTCAGTGCGGTGATGGCAAACGTTTGTCCCGAGGGCGACGCAGGCAGCGTGTGGAAGCGCGTCACATCAGATGTAACGTACTTTGGGCTGACGCACGCCGCTAACCCGAGCGCTGCAACAGCGGCGACGATAATTGAGCGAAATTTCATGTCTTCCTCCTGACGCGACCGTCCCAGATAGCGCGTCTTTCAATTTAATCTGTTGCATGACCACAAACACGCGACAAGTAGGGCCTGCGACAAGTGTGGTGCCAATCATCATATTTCAAGAGCGATCTTGCGATTCAAATATGGCTGTCCTGTGGCGGCTCGGGACCCTGCGAATCGGTAACCATGTCAGCGATAGGCAGCCTGTTACAGAGGCCCGCTTACATTACATGGGCCTGCGGGCTTTAAGAGCCGCAGAGATCGTCCCATCGTCCAAGTAGTCCAACTCGCCGCCCACCGGCACGCCGTGCGCCAAACCTGAAATTGTAATGCCGGTTTCTTTCAGCCGGTCGGCAATGTAGTGCGCCGTGGTTTGGCCATCGACCGTCGCACTTAAAGCGAGAACGACTTCCTTCACCACGCCGCTTCTCACGCGCGTCATCAGCCGGTCGATTTTCAGATCATCAGGGCCAATGCCATCAATCGGCGACAACAAGCCGCCGGTGACATGGTACTTGCCTTTAAAGGCTGCAGTGCGTTCCAACGCCCATAAATCTGATACGCCCTCAACCACACACACCAGCGAGCCGTCACGGCGTGTATCCGTACAAATAGAGCATGGGTCTTGGCTGTCGTAGTTGCCGCAGGTTTGGCAAATACGCACCGCTTCGGCTGCCGCCTGCATGGTGCGCACCAGCGGATCGAGCATACTTTCGCGCTTTTTCAACAACGCAAGCGCAATGCGCCGCGCCGAGCGCGGGCCCAAGCCTGGCAATTTTGAAAGGTGACGGATCAGCGCTTCGATTTCAGCGCCAGCCATGGGCGATACCCCAGATTAGAACGGCATTTTGAAGCCGGGCGGCAGCGGTAAACCACCGGTAATTTTGCCCATTTCGGACTGCGCCATCGCATCAGCTTTGGTCTTGGCATCATTGACGGCTGCAACAATCAAATCTTCCAACACTTCTTTTTCAGCCGGATTGATCAGCGACGGATCAATCTTCAAACCGCGCAGTTCACCTTTGCCACTGACCGTGACATTGACCATGCCGCCGCCGGACGCGCCTGCGATTTCCATATCCGCCAGCTTCTGCTGCATCTCGCCCATACGAGATTGCATCTCCTGAACTTTCTGCATCATCTGGCCGATATTCTTCATACGCACGGTCTCCGATCTGTGTTCAAAACTTAGTCTTTGGCAGGGTAGATGCGATCAACCTTCGCGCCGGGGAACGCATCCATCAATGACTTAATCAATGGGTCTTCCTTCACGTGGTCTTCTTCTTGCTCGTGCAGCGTTTTTTCGCCCGCAGCATTCGACACACTGACGACCCACCGCTGACCGGTCCACTGCGTGAGCTTCTTGCCCACTTGGCCCGCCAAATCAGCTGGCGCTTTTTCAGGGTTAAATTCGATGCGGCCTTCTTCGAACTTCACCAAGCGCACACCGCGCTTCAATGACGCCCACATGCCGACTTCGTTTTTCTTCTCGAACAACGCGACGACATCGGCAAACGATTTCAGCGAAAATACTTCTGCTGGCGGAGCGGCAACGGGCTGTGCGACAGCCTGCGTTTGCGCAATCGGCATCGGGTTCGCTAATGCGGTCATGCCCACGGCCATTGCGCGCGGGGCTGGTGATGGTGAAGACGGCGCAGAGACGCGCGCAGGCGCTGCAACTGCACCGCCGCTTTGCAGCGTTTTCAAAGCATCGCTCGGCGTGGGCAGATCAGACGCATAGGCAAGTCTGATCAACAACATCTCGACGGCTTGTAATGGAAGCGGTGCCGAGCGTGCCTCGCCCAAGCCCTTCAGCAGCATTTGCCAAGCGCGCGATAACACTGCGACAGACAAGCCTTTGGCCATATCCACGCCGCGCGTGCGCTCGGTTTCAGCCAAGCCCGGATCACGCGCTGTCTCAGGCGAAATCTTGACGCGCGTCAGCCAGTGCACAAGTTCCAGCACGTCTTGCACGACCACGATGGGGTTGGCGCCCGCCGCATACTGATCGTGCATCATGGCCAGGGCTGCTTGCACATCGCCCTTCATGACGGCATCGAACAAATCGAACACCTTGGCGCGATCTGCCAAGCCCAACATATCGCGCACAGATTGCTCGGTGACGGTTTGATCGCCTGAACCGGTCGCTTGTGAAATCGCCTGATCTAAGATCGACAACCCATCGCGCGCAGACCCATCGGCCGCACGGGCGATCAACTTCAACGCTTGATCTTCAATCTTGGCGCCTTCTTTTTGCGTCACGCTTGCAAACAAGGTCGCCAGTTCTTCTGACTCGATCCGGCGCAAGTCAAAGCGCTGGCAGCGCGACAAGACCGTTACAGGCACTTTACGAATTTCTGTGGTCGCGAAAATAAACTTCACATGGGCTGGTGGTTCTTCCAGCGTTTTGAGCAAAGCGTTAAACGCTTTCTCCGACAGCATGTGTACTTCGTCGACGATGTAAACTTTGTAGCGCGCTGATGTGGGGCGGTAGCGCACGCCATCCAACAGTTCACGGATGTCATCAATCCCGGTGCGGCTGGCGGCATCCATTTCCAACACGTCAACGTGACGGTCTTCAGCGATACCAACGCAGTGTACGCACACGCCGCATGGGTCAGTGGTCGGGCCACCGTTACCATCAACGCCAATGCAATTGAGGGCGCGCGCGATCAGACGCGCAGTCGTGGTTTTGCCAACGCCGCGCACGCCGGTCAGCATATAGCCCTGGGCAATGCGGCCCGAGGTGATGGCGTTGGTGAGGGTGCGAACGACGGCTTCTTGGCCGATCAAATCAGAGAAGCGTGTGGGCCGGTATTTACGGGCCAGCACCCGATAGTCGGCAGCGCCTTTGTCGGATGCAACGTCGGTCATGGGCTTAATATGCCTGACAAAACAAATAAGGCGAGAGACTGAACGGCGACCCGGATACGCTCGTTACGGCTGCTTCCTTCCGGACCTGACCGGGTTGGCGAGGTTTCCGTCCACCGCCAGCCTCTCAAGCGCATATATCGACTATCAGCCGCGTCCACGCAAGGCCGGGAACAGCTTTTTTGACGATTCAAAATGTTTCCCAACAGATTGATATCTCATACCTTTTTCATATTGATTTGTAGGGCACTTGCGCGCACACACTGAAGGCCCATAGCGCCCCTGTCTGACCCGCACTTATATTCGTTGGCACCATGAGCACAGCATCGTCCCTGTCCCGTCCCAAGCCCCTGATTCTCTGCATCTTGGATGGCTGGGGTCATCGCACCGACCCGGAAGACAATGCGATCGCGTTGGCGAATACGCCGAATTGGGACCGATTCTTGACCACCTATCCCCATGCCCTGGTTGAAACCAGTGGCCTGGATGTGGGTTTACCCACCGGCCAGATGGGGAACTCGGAAGTGGGCCACATGAACATTGGTGCTGGCCGCGTCATGATGCAGGAGCTGCCGCGCATTGATGCGGCTGTCGCCGACGGCACGCTAGCTACGAACCCCAAGCTGCAAGACTTCATTGCGAGCTTAAAGAAAAGCGGCGGTACCGCACACATTTTGGGCCTGATCTCGCCCGGTGGCGTACACTCGCACCAGGATCATATCGTCGCGTTAGCAAAAGCAATCAGCGATGCAGGCGTGCCGGTGCGCATCCATGCCTTCATGGATGGCCGCGACACCCCGCCGCAATCGGCTGCGGGCTTCATGGAAAAGTTTGCGAACGATGTCAGCACGCAAAAGCTGACCCAAATCGCGACCGTCGGTGGCCGCTATTACGGCATGGACCGCGACAAGCGCTGGGATCGTGTTGAGAAAACATACTTGGCGATTACCGAAGGCCAAGGCCCGACAGCGACAGACCCCGTGGCTGCTATTCGCGCCTCTTACGATGCAAAGGTGACCGACGAGTTCATGATCCCCGTCGTTCTGCCGGGTTATGCGGGCATGAAAGACGGTGACGGCATTCTGATGGGGAACTTCCGCGCGGACCGTGCGCGCCAAATTCTGACCGCGCTGCTAGACCCTCACTTTGACGGCTTGAAGCGCCCGCGTGCTATTCACTTCGCAACCGCCGCTGGCCTGACGGAATACTCAAGCGCGCTGAGCAAATTGATGACGGCGCTGTACACCTCAGACAGCCCCAAGAACGTGCTGGGTGAAGTACTGTCGAAAGCGGGCCTAAAACAACTACGCATTGCCGAGACGGAAAAATATGCGCACGTCACGTTCTTCCTCAACGGCGGCATTGAGGCTGAGTTTCCAGGCGAATCGCGCATCCTGGTGCCCAGCCCCAAGGTCGCAACGTACGATTTGCAGCCCGAGATGTCGGCCAAGGACGTCACCGCGCACATCATCGAAGGCCTGCAAAACCAGGCTTATGATGTGGTGATCGTGAACTATGCCAACGGCGATATGGTCGGCCACACCGGGATTTTATCCGCCGCCATTAAGGCCGCGGAAACCATCGATACCTGCCTGGGCCAATTGGAAGCAGCGGTGAAAGCCAGCGGCGGCATGATGCTGGTCAGTGCTGACCACGGCAACTTAGAGCAGATGCGCGATCACGCGACCGGCGAGCCCCATACGCAGCACACCGTGGGCGTGGTGCCTGTGGTGCTGGTGAACCCGCCTGTCACCGTGAAGTCGTTGAACGATGGCCGCTTGGCTGACCTGGCGCCCACAGTCTTGAACCTGATCGGCCTTGCCCAACCGGCGGAAATGACAGGACATTCATTGGCGTCTTCAGCAGCAGCGGTAAACAATCAACACCGTGCCACGGCTTAAGCCCTCCTTCGTTTATCTTCCCGCCACCATTGCACTTAGTTTGGGTTTTGGGGCCGGATTTGCGCGTGGACCAGATGCGCGGGCTCAAGATTTTACCGAAGAGCAGCGCCTTCAAACCATCGAGCAGCAGCTCAAAGACAGCGAAGCTGAGAAACAGCGTCTGGCTGCACGCCAAGAGAGCGTCACGAAAGAGCTCGCGACATTACGCGCCGAGATGATTGGTTTAGCAAAAAACATTCAGGACCAAGAAGCGACCCTGACGGGTTTTGAAACACGCCTGACGGAACTTGAGCAAACAGAGCAAGGCCTTAAGAAGCGCCTGGGCGTCCGCGATGAGCAATTGCAGCAGGTCGCAGCGGCACTACAGCGCCTCGCCTTGCGCCCCAGCGAAGCGGTGAACCTTTCCCCACTGAAGCCTGACGATGCTGTGCGCACGGCGATTTTGCTGCGCGCGGCGGTGCCCGAAGTGCAATTGTCCGCCAAGCAATTGGAGGGTGAACTGGCCGAGCTTTATGGCGTGCGCAAAGAAGCCGAAGAGCAGCAGCAAAAAGTAGCCCTGGCCGCTGCTGGTTTGGTCGATAAGCGCCATACCCTTGAACAAAAAGAGCAAGAGAAAGCCAAGCTGCAAATTGAGCTTTCGGGGGCGACCGATGCCAACAATTCCAAACTTCAAAAATTGGCGGGCGAAGCCGCTGACCTGAAAGACCTCGTCGTCAAAATTACAGCCGAGCGCGCCAAGCGTGCGAAAGAACGCGAAGCGATGCGCCTTGCAGCCGAAGAAAAACGCCAAGCCGAAATGGCTGCCGCCGCTAAGGCGGCAAAGCCCACAACGAATCGGATCATTCTAAAACCGCCGCCGGGCGTGGAAACGATTTCCCCCTCTGCCCCTGAAACGCAAGTGGCCGCCCTGCCTCCACAATCCGTGCCGCCACAATCAGCCGCGCCTTCAAAGCCAGCCAGTAAACCCGCCGACTTACGGCCCTTTAGTAAGGCACGGGGCACGATGCCCACCCCCGCCACAGGGGCTTTAAAGCGGCACTTTGGTGAGGCCAGCGATGAACCGGGCGGTTTAAGTAAAGGAATTGTCATCGCCTCGCGGTCGGGCGGCCAAGTGATTGCCCCATTCGATGGAACTGTAGCCTTTGCTGGTCCGTTCCGTGGATATGGGCTTCTCTTGATCATCGAACATAGCGAGGGATACCATACGCTGCTTGCGGGCTTAGGCCGGATTGACTGCGCGCTCGATCAGCGCGTATTCGCTGGCGAACCAGTCGGCGTGATGAGCACACAAGGCGCGTCAGATCTCTACGTCGAACTCCGACAAAATGGACAACCCGTAAACCCACTTCCTTGGTTAGAAAGCCGAACCGGCAAGAGCAGCGGATAAAATGAACAATAAGAAAACCAAATTCTCCACCGTCCTTCTTTTTTCAGCCGCCAGCGCTGTGCTGTCGGCAATGCCGCTTGCAGCCCAAGCAGCCGACGCAAAGTTCTCGAACGATACGTACAAGTATCTGGAACTGTTCGGCGACGTGTTCGAGCGCGTGCGCCGCGACTACGTGGAAGAAGTGACCGACCAGGACCTTCTGGAAAATGCCATCAACGGCATGCTGACATCGCTTGACCCACACTCGAGCTACATGCCCGCCAAAAGCTTCCAGGACATGCAAGAACAAACCAAAGGTGAGTTCGGCGGCTTAGGCATCGAAGTAAATATGGAAAACGGCTTGGTGCGTGTTGTGTCGCCGATTGACGACACGCCCGCTGCCAAAGCAGGCGTGCAACCGGGCGACTACATTATTGCGCTGGATGCAAAGCCCTTGGTGGGTCTGACGCTGAACGAAGCGGTTGATAAAATGCGCGGCGCGCCGGACACCGAATTGACCGTGACAATCCGCCGACAAGGTGTTGATCCGTTCGATCTGAAATTGAAGCGCGCTGTGATCAAAGTGCAGTCAGTGCGTTCACGCGTTGAAGGCGATATCGGTTACTTGCGCATCACGTCGTTCAACGAACAAACGCAAGTTGGCCTTGAAAACGCGATCAAAGATTTGAACACGAAGCTGGGCAGCAAGTTAAAAGGCTACGTGCTGGACTTGCGCAACAACCCAGGCGGCTTGTTGGATCAAGCCGTCTCTGTGTCTGACTCGTTCCTGGAGCGCGGTGAGATCGTCTCCACCCGCACGCGCCGTTTGGAAGATACACAACGCTACAATGCGAAAGCGGGCGACTTGGCCCAAGGCAAGCCGATGGTCGTATTGATCAACGATGGTTCAGCCTCGGCGTCTGAAATTGTTGCCGGTGCGTTGCAAGATCATGGCCGCGCTGTGCTGTTGGGCGTGAAGTCGTTCGGCAAGGGTTCAGTACAAACCATCATCCCGCTTGGTCGTGGCGAGAGTGCGATGCGCTTAACCACCGCGCGCTATTACACGCCAAGCGGCCGCTCAATCCAAGCCACCGGCATCGAACCTGATATCGAAGTGAAGCAAGCCTTGATCCAACGTCAGCAAGGTCCGCGCTTTAACCGCGCGGAAGCCGACTTGCCGGGCGCACTGCGTAATGATGGTCAACCGCGCACACCGACCGTCACGCCAGCGCCTGCGAGCACATTGCCGCCGGGCGCCAAACCGCCAGCACCGGGCGCTTTGGAGAAGCCAGGCGCCGCTAACACAACTGCGGATCCGAATGCACCAGCCGCCAAGAGCAGCACCGAGGATACCGACGATTACCAATTGGCCCGTGCTTTGGACCTGTTGCGCGGTATTTCGATCTACCAAAAGGCCAGCCTGGAAGCGAAATAGGCTGCCACGACAGTCCTCAACGGCTTTTGATATGTAAAAACAGGGCGTTAGGGTGAAAACCTTAGCGCCCTGTTAAGTTTTGAGCGCGTAGAACAGAGTTGGGGTAAACTTGCGCCCAGCCCTTTTACGTGGGCGGGCGAGTACGATCAGTCTTTTAGGAATGATGGGCAGCCGAATGGCCTTTTCCGACACTGTATCGGGCGTGATGAATAAAGTGCGCGGAGTCTTCCAGCGCAAATCAAAAACCATGGACGCATTTGGCGGCGACGATTTGTTCGACGGCAATGGCGATTCCGAAGAAAAGAATTTAGGCCCCAAGATTGCGTTGGCCGTCAGCGGCGTGATGTTTCTGGCATTGGCCAGCTTGATTGGCGCGGTTGTGATGACCGGCGATGAAAGCGCATCGTCAGGCGGCTCGCTGGCCAATCTGCAAGTTGAAGAAGAGGCTGATCCGACCGCGGCGACAGATCGCTCAGTTGAGCGCCGCCCATGGTTGACGCCAACCGATGGCGGCACCGCAGCGCCGCGTCGTTTGGGGATGGATTCAAGCCCAACACCGCCAGCGGCAAGTGCCAAGCCCGGCACGCCACCTGTTGCTGCGACACCATCCGCGGCAACACCGGCACCGACTCAAGTCGCGAAAGCACCCGAACCTGTAAAGACAGAGCCTGCTAAGCCTGAAGAGGCCAAGCCTGTTGAAACAGCAGCGAAGACTGAAACACCTGCGGTAACGCCAGTTGCAGAGCCTGCGAAAGCCGAAGCTGGAAAGTCTGAACCTGCCAAACCTGCAGAGGCTGCAGTCGCGGCGGCGAAGCCGGATGCTGCGAAGACCGAGCCTATGAAAGCTGACGCGGCAAAGACTGAAACGAAGACCGATACAAAGACCGAGACCAAACCAACAGCCATTGCCGCAAAAGACGAAGAGCCTGAAGAAGAACAAGCTGCGATGCCGTCGCTGATGGCACCTGCCGCTACAGTGCCGGGCGCACCCCGTCGCTTTGATACGGCTGATGTTGGTGCGGCAACCGCTGGTGGCCGCCCGCGTTTGAACGACCCCAAATTGCCGCCGACAGATCGCAGCAGTGTGGGTGCACCGCCGCCACGCTTTAATGCGATTGCAGATATCAAGGCTCCGGCTGCAGGGGACGCAAAGTCACCTAAGCTCGCGATTGTTGTGGAAGGCTTAGGCTTAAACCGCGCTGCCACAGAAGCGGCCTTGGCTAAGTTGCCGCCGGTGGTCACGCTCGCATTCAGTCCTTATGCCCGCGATTTAAAGCGGCTGATGGAACGCGCGAAAGCCAAAGGCCATGAAGTGCTGATTGAAGTGCCCATGGAAGGGAAAAACTTCCCCGCCGAAGATCCAGGCCCATTGGGCTTGTTGACCGGCTTAGAAGCCAAAGACAACCAAGACCGCTTGGACACGATTTTGAAAGAAGCCAACGGCGCTGTCGGCGTGTTCGACGGCATGGGCTCGAAGTTCCGCGAGAACCCCGCCAACATCGGCGACGTCTTGAGCAAGTTAAAACAGCAAAACTTGTTTTATGTTCAAGGCCGTCCTGGCGTGCGTGTCGTTGAATCTGAAATTCCGTCAGCAACCACTGATGTGGTGATCGACGAACGCCCCTTCCGCGCGGCTGTTGATGCGCGCTTTGATTTCGCCGAGAAGCTGGCCAAATACCAAGGCACTGCGGTGGCTGTGATGGCCGCCCGCCCTATCAGCTTTGAGCGCTTGGCATTGTGGATGGACCAATTGCCCAAAAAGGGCGTAAGTCTGGCCCCAGTTTCGCAAGTGCTGGTAAAGTAAGCTTTCAACATCATGTCTGAATATATTGAAACACGCCCCTATCGGCGCAGTGTTGGCATTGCTTTGATCAATGCCAAAGGTTTGGTGTTTGTGGGTCAGCGCTTTGATAGCGCAGAGCCTGCATGGCAGATGCCGCAAGGTGGTATTGATAAAGGCGAAGAGCCGCGTGATGCAGCACTTCGTGAGATGTTAGAAGAGATTGGCACCAACAAAGCTGAGATCATTGCCGAAACATCAGATTGGGTGCGTTACGATTTACCGCGCGATGTTTCAAATAAGATTTGGAAAGGCAAATACCGCGGCCAAGAGCAGAAATGGTATCTGCTGAAGTTCAATGGCCAGGACAGCGATATCAACATCGCCACTGAACATCCTGAATTTTCACAGTGGAAGTGGCTGCCCTTTGCTGAACTGCCCAATGTCATTGTTGGCTTTAAGCGCGATATCTATGTGCAGGTTGTCGCGGCCTTTCAGGCGACGGTTGATCAGATCGCGCTCGCTTAACAGGTGTGCCGCGCCCCTGCTAATGCAGGACATATGCAGGGCGAGTGGTGGATTGCGTGTAAATCGCGAATGTGAGCAGTGGGGATTAAGCTCTGCTGATTAAGCTCTACTGATTAAGCGGTGCGGAATTTGCGACCGGTAAAGCCGATCACCAGCCACAGCATTTTTTGAATCAGCTTTCCGAAGAGACCTTCAGGGTTAAAGCCCACCGCTTGCGCGATCATGTAGCCAGCGCGTTTAGTATGGCGTTCGTGATAATACCCAAACGCGCGTTCACTATAGGCCGATGTGCAGGCCTTGCGATCATACGGAACAGTAAGGCCATTGCCAGCGAAGTACGCGGTGGCCAATTCATCATCGTCCGCTTCTTGCAGACGACCAACCGCAACCTTCAAGCGCCCCCAGAACGGAATTGATTCCGTGGTCAGGTAGCGTTCCATATGCGTGTAGAAAAGTTTGTAGTGCCGGAACTCATCAGCCGCGATCTTGGCGCAGATGGCTTTGAGCAACGGCTCATCCACCGCATCGCGCAAAGCCGAGTAGAACGAACTGGTGCCTGTTTCGACAACACAACGCGCGCACAGCTCGCCCGCGCGTGACCCGCGAATCGACGCCGTTGCATCCGTAGGGATGCGGTACATCTCCAGAAACTTCGCAAAAGCATCATCAAATTTGAAGTTCGGATCGGCTAATTCAGCCCAGCGGCCCAAGGCCATGCCATGCTGTTCTTCTTCCACCGCCCAGGTTTGAGCGATATCGCAAAACTGCGCATCGTCGGCAAAGACGTTAGAGAGATAGCGGCCATAGTCAGACCCGTTGCGCTCGACCATGGCAGCGGCTTTGATGACCTTCAGCAGGTCGGCATCAACCTTGCTGGCCTCAAACTTGTGCCAGGGCAGATCGTCCAAGGTCCAATGATGTGGCGTCACGTGCTGGGTCATACTGGTAGAACGTTTGAAACCGGCCCAAGTTTTCGCAGAAAATAAGCGTGAGGAAACGCGTAACTATAGGCCAGGGCACTATAAAACGGCAAACGCCAGCCGCAACAGCGGCAAACGCAAATCGTCTAAGGATTGGCAGTCTACAGATTGGCGGAACAGGACAGGCTTAAAAAGCTTTAAAGCCCACCTTCTGCAAGGCGGGCCTTAAAAATCGCATGGTCCTTATTAGGCCGCGCGGCCTGCGAGCGTAGCCATTTCCTCAGCGACCAGCAGCGCCGCAGCAGCACGGCGCTTTTCGTCTTCTGTGGAGGCTTTATCTAATTGTGCTTGCGCAGCAGCCCGGCGTTCGTCGGCCTTGGCTTTGCTGATGTCAGCCAACGGCAAGGCTTCGTCCACCAGCACCGTCACGCCAGAGGCGTTCACTTCAGCAAAACCGCCAGCCACGAAGTACTGCTGAGCAATCGCACCGCCGCGATAAACATCGATGACGCCCGGACGCAACGTTGAAATCAACGGCGCGTGCTTGGGCAGCACACCAAAGTAGCCTTCCGAGCCAGGCACGCTCACCATCTCCACTTGCTCAGAGAGCAAGAGACGTTCCGGCGAGACCAGCTCGAGTTGCAGGGTATCGGCCATGGTTAAAGTGCCTTACGCGAGAACCAAAATTAAGCGGCTTCAGCGGCGAGTTTCTTCGCCTTCTCAACCGCCTGCTCGATCGTGCCAACCATGTAGAAGGCTTGCTCGGGCAGATGGTCGTAGTCACCCTTCACGATGCCTTTGAAGCCCTTGATGGTATCTTCGAGCTTCACGAACACGCCGGGGTTACCGGTGAAGATTTCAGCCACGTGGAACGGTTGCGACAAGAAGCGCTGAATTTTACGCGCACGAGCAACGGTCAATTTGTCTTCTTCCGACAACTCGTCCATGCCCAAGATCGCGATGATGTCTTGCAGCGATTTGTAAGTTTGCAGAACGCGCTGAACTTCACGGGCGATTGAGTAGTGCTCTTCACCAACGACCAGCGGATCAAGCGCGCGCGACGTTGAGTCGAGCGGATCCACAGCCGGGTAAATGCCCAATTCGGAAATCGCACGCGACAACACGGTCGTCGCATCCAAGTGGGCGAAAGACGCAGCAGGTGCCGGATCGGTCAAGTCGTCGGCAGGCACGTAAATAGCTTGCACTGACGTAATCGAGCCCTTCTTGGTCGACGTGATGCGCTCTTGCAAAGCACCCATGTCGGTCGCCAACGTCGGTTGATAACCGACGGCTGACGGAATGCGGCCCAACAGCGCCGACACTTCAGAACCGGCCTGTGTGAAACGGAAGATGTTGTCGACGAAGAACAACACGTCTTTGCCTTCCGCGTCGCGGAAGTATTCAGCCTGGGTCAGACCCGACAACGCAACACGAGCGCGCGCGCCCGGCGGTTCGTTCATCTGACCGAACACCAACGCCACGCGTGAGTTCGGGCCGTCTTTGTCGATAATGCCAGCTTCCAAGAACTCGTGATAAAGGTCGTTACCTTCACGGGTACGCTCGCCGACGCCAGCGAACACCGAGTAACCACCGTGTTGCTTGGCGATGTTGTTGATCAATTCTTGGATCAGAACGGTCTTGCCGACGCCTGCACCACCGAACAAACCGACTTTACCACCCTTCACGTAAGGCTCGAGCAAGTCGATGACCTTAATGCCGGTGACGAAAATCTCAGCCGAGGTTGCTTGATCAGCGAATGCCGGAGCTTGGCGGTGAATCGGGTAGTGGTCTTTCGCGTTGATCGGGCCGCGCTCATCGACCGGTTCGCCGACGACGTTCATGATACGACCCAATACGCCCGGACCAACCGGCATCAGGATCGGGTTACCGCTATCGGTGACTTCCTGACCGCGGACCAGACCATCAGTGGTATCCATGGCGATGCAGCGCACGGTTGATTCACCCAAGTGCTGGGCGACTTCCAGGACCAGGCGCTTGCCTTTGTTGTCCAATTCCAGCGCGTTCAAGATCGAAGGCAATTCGCCATCGAACTTCACGTCAACCACGGCACCCGTGATCTGGGAAATTTTGCCAACGTTATTTTTCGCCATTGCTCGCTCCTATCGTGCTCGCATTCGTTTGTCGGAAACCGGCCTTAAACGGCCTCGGCACCCGAGATGATTTCAATCAATTCTTTGGTGATCATGGCTTGGCGCGTACGGTTGTACTTCAGCGTCAAGGCCCCGATCATATCGCCTGCGTTACGCGTGGCGTTATCCATCGCGGTCATTTGCGCACCGTAGAACGACGCCGCGTTTTCCAGCATTGAGCGGAAAAGTTGGATCGCCAAGTTGCGCGGTAACAAATCTTCGAGAATTTCGTTGTCCGACGGTTCGTATTCGTACGGCGCTTGCACCGTGCCAGCGGCAACTTCAATTTCAGGAGCCGGGAACGGCACGATCTGTTGCTTGGTCGGCGTTTGCGTCAGCGCTGACTTAAAGCGCGAGTACAGCATTGTGCAGACGTCGAATTGACCTGCTGCGTACATTTCCGTGATCTTAGTGGCCACTTCTTCGGCTTCGACGAACGCAACTTTTTTGCGACCGAACTCAGTGAAGCTGTCGACAATCAGATCTTTGAAATCGCGGCGCAGGTTGTCGCGGCCCTTACGGCCCACGGCCAAAACCTTCACCGTCTTGCCTTGGCCGGTCAATTCGCGAATGGTCTGACGGGCCAAACGGATGATGTTGGTATTGAAACCACCGCACAGACCGCGATTGGCGGTCATCACGACGATCAAATGCACATCGTCCTTGCCCGTGCCCGCAATCATGCGGGGACCACCGGCTTGGCCTTTTAAGCTGCCGGCCAAATTGCCCAGCATTTTTTCCATACGCTCGGCATAGGGGCGCGCTGCTTCAGCGGCTTCCTGGGCACGGCGCAGCTTCGACGCCGCCACCATTTTCATGGCGGAGGTGATTTTTTTCGTCGACTGCACCGAAGCGATGCGAACTCGGAAGTCTTTAAGACTTGGCATGGGTACTCTGCGCTAAACCAAAATCCGAAAGCTAAATTAGGCGAACGACTTCGAGAAATCGTCCAAGAACGTCTTCAGGCGCGACTTGATCGCGTCGGTCAACTGCTTCTCGGTACGGATCGATTGCAAGATGTCCGGTGCTTTATCGCGCATCGTCGACAGCATGGTCTTCTCGAAACGGCCCACGTCGCGGGTCGCGATTTTGTCGAGGTAACCAGACGTACCGGCGAAGATCACCACAACCTGCTCTTCAACCGGAACCGGTTGATATTGCGGTTGCTTCAACAGCTCGGTCAGACGCTCACCGCGCGCCAGCAAGCGTTGCGTGGCCGGATCAAGGTCAGAGGCGAACTGCGCGAAGGCTTTCATTTCACGGTACTGAGCCAGTTCCAGCTTAATCGAGCCAGCGACTTGCTTCATGGCTTTGATCTGTGCCGATGAACCGACGCGTGACACCGAGATACCGACGTTCAGAGCCGGACGGATACCTTGATAGAACAGCGTGGTTTCCAAGAAGATCTGACCGTCGGTGATCGAAATCACGTTGGTCGGAATGTAGGCCGACACGTCACCAGCTTGGGTTTCGATAACAGGCAGCGCGGTCAAAGAACCCGAGCCATTGGCTTCGTTCAATTTCGCAGCGCGTTCCAACAGGCGTGAGTGGAGATAGAACACGTCGCCCGGATACGCTTCGCGGCCTGGCGGACGGCGCAGCAACAGCGACATTTGGCGGTACGCAACAGCTTGCTTTGACAAATCGTCATAGAAGATGACGGCGTGCATGCCGTTGTCACGGAACCATTCACCCATCGCAGCGCCGGTGTACGGAGCCAAGAACTGCATCGGCGCCGGATCAGAGGCGGTGGCTGCAATCACGATGGTGTATTCAAGCGCGCCTTGGTCAGCCAAGGTCTTCATCACTTGCGCAACGGTCGAGCGCTTTTGGCCAACGGCGACGTAGATGCAGAACAGCTTGTCTTTGTCGTTGCCCGAGGCGTTGATTTTCTTCTGGTTCAGAATGGTGTCCAGAATAACAGCGGTCTTACCGGTTTGGCGGTCACCGATGATCAACTCACGTTGGCCACGGCCAACAGGGATCAGCGCGTCGATTGCCTTCAAGCCGGTTTGCACAGGCTCGTGAACCGAACGGCGCGGAATGATGCCCGGCGCTTTGGTTTCAGCCAGACGACGCTCTTTGGCGTTCAGTGGGCCTTTGCCGTCAATCGGATTGCCGAGGCCGTCAACAACGCGGCCCAACAGTTCTTTACCAACCGGCACGTCGACGATGGTGCCGGTGCGCTTCACCGTATCGCCTTCTTTAATGCCAGAGTCGTCACCGAAAATAACGGCGCCAACGTTGTCGGATTCCAGGTTCAGCGCCATGCCTTTCAGGCCGCCGGGGAATTCCACCATCTCACCGGCTTGAACGTTATCAAGGCCGTGGATGCGGGCGATACCGTCACCAACCGAGAGCACTTGGCCCACTTCGGCTGATTCGGATTCGGTGCCGAAATTGGCGATTTGCTGCTTAAGAATTGCAGAAATTTCTGCGGCGCGGATATCCATTATCCGACCCCTTTCATGGCGAGCTTCAGACGTTGAAGTTTGGATTTGATTGAACTGTCCACCATCCGTGAACCGACCTTAACAACCAGGCCGCCCAAGATGGATGGATCGACTTTAGAGTTGAGCGCAACAGTGCGCCCAACGGCTTGCTTCAAGGCAGCCGAAACGGCGCCCAATTGTGCTTCTGACAACGCAGATGCCGACGTAACTTCAGCGGCGACTTCGCCGCGGCGCGCAGCCAGCGTGGAGAGAAACGCAGAAATCATACCCGGCAGCGTGAACAAACGACGGTTTGCCGCAACCAAGCCTAAGAATTTTTGTGTGAGCGCAGACAAACCCGCTTTCTCAGAGATCGCTTTGATCGCGTTGCCCTGCTCGGTCCGGCCCAAGACGGGGCTTTTGATGAAGCGGCGGAAATCGTCGCTGTCATCGATCATCTTGCGTAAGGATTTCAAATCACCGGCAACGGTATCGAGCGCACCTTGCTCGTCGGCCAGATCATAAAGGGCAGACGCGTAACGCGTTGCCAGCCCGCTTACTTTTTCGACTTGTCCCGACACTTAAGAACTTGTCCCTTTAGCCATACAACCGACCTGTCTAAGGCCCGAAAACCAGAGCGCCCGGGCGGGCCTGACAGGCTATTATTAAGCCATTGATATCAATGAATTTTTAGACTGCCCTGGAGGGGCCACCTAATGACGGCGGGTTGGTAGCATACCGACATTTGCGTTGCAACAGACGGGGGCCCACAAGGGCGTTATTAATTGCCGAGAAATGCCTCTGTTTAGAAAAAACTGTAGGGGTCCACGTCGATTTGAACCCGGACAGCGTTCGGAACCCGCACCCGGCCCAACCATTCGGCCACTAAAGGTTGTGGCTTAATATCTCGCCTTGTTTTCAACAGCATACGCATCCGATGACGCCCCCGCAGCAGGGCCATAAATGCGGGCGCTGGCCCCAAAACCTCGATTCCGTCGCCTTGCGGGGCGTTGCGGGCCAGGGCCTCGCCCACGGCTTTGACCTCAATCTCGTGCGGGCCCGACAAAATTAAAGCGGTCAGCCGCCCATAGGGTGGCATGGCCAGCATTTCGCGGCCTTCGGATTCGCGGGCGTAAAAGTCGTTATCGTTCCCTGATGCCAGCGCCTGCATGACGGGATGGGCGGGGTCGTGGGTTTGGAGCAAAACACGCCCCTGCCGTTCGGCACGGCCCGCACGGCCCGAAACCTGATGGAGCAATTGATAGGTGCGCTCGGCCGCGCGTAAGTCCCAGCTTGATAGGCCTAAGTCGGCATCGACCACACCGACGAGTGTCAGATTCGGGAAATGGTGGCCTTTGGCCAACACTTGCGTGCCCACCAGAATATCAATGCGATGTTTTAAAATGTCGTCGATCAACTCTGCCACGGCAGAGGGACGATCTAGCGTGTCGCTGGCCACCATTTTCACACGCGCCTCTGGCCAACGGGCCTGCGCTTCTTCCGCAACACGTTCGATGCCGGGGCCGCAGGCGACAAACGAATCAGTCGCGCCACACGACGAACATGAATTTGGTCGCTGTGCGTTGTAACCACAGTGATGACACTGCAAGCGCTTGGTCAGGCGATGCTCCACCAACCACGCTGTACATTGCGGGCAATGCAAGCGATGACCACACGTATTGCACAACGTCAGGGGCGCATACCCGCGACGGTTCAAGAACAACAACGATTGTTCGTTTTGTTGCAGCGCTTGATTGATCGCACTCACCAACGGCGGCGCAAGCCATGCACGGCCCCAGTGGCCCTTCTCAGGTTTGTGAATTTTCAGATCGATCACATCAATCTTCGGCAGCACCGCCACACCAAAGCGCGTGGGCAAACGCACTTCGCCGTACCGCCCGGCTTGCACGTTGATCATGGTTTCCAGCGATGGCGTGGCGCTGGACAGCACGATGGGAATTTTGCCTTCGCGGGCCCGCACCACCGCCATATCGCGCGCGTGATAAATCACGCCTTCTTCTTGCTTAAAGGCCCCTTCGTGCTCTTCATCGACAATAATAATGCGCAAATCTTTAAAGGGCAGGAACAAGGCTGAACGCGCGCCCACAACAACATGCGCTTGGCCATTGGCGCAATTGAGCCAGTTCTCACGACGTTGTTTGCCACTGAGATCGGAATGCCATTCGGTTGGCGCGAACCCAAAGCGCGCGACAAAACGCGACATCCACTGCGATGTCAGTGCGATTTCAGGCAGCAACACCAAAGCCTGGCCACCGGCCTCAATCACTTTGGCGATGGATTCAAAATAAACTTCGGTTTTGCCCGAACCGGTGACGCCGTCGAGAACCGTTGTCGAAAAACCCTGATCAAGCTTCTCGCAAATTTTATCTGCGGCCGTCTTTTGGGCCGCTTCTAATTTGGGCGCGGTGGGCAGACGTGCCGTGCCTTCCACATCGGTCACAACTTTTTGCGTCAGCACGCCCACATTAATAAGATCGCGAATCACGCCCGCACTGACACCAATGGCCTTGGCCATCTGGCTCATGCTCTCGAACGTTTCGCCTTTCGCAACAGCCGCCATAATTTTTTGACGCGCCGGTGTGGGCTTTACGCCTGCTGTTTCCAGCGTCGGGCCAGCTGCGGCAATCACAGTGAGAGGTGTCGGCGGTTGCCAACGGCGCGCAGGGTTCAGCGTCATGCGCAACACCGCACCCGTGGGCTGGAGCGTGTAGGCCGCGACCCAGTCGATAAAATTGCGTGACACATCGGGCAGCGGCGGCACGCCAACGCGTTGCACGACAGGCTTTATTTTATGCGCCGCCACATCGCCTTTGCCGGGGCCCCACACCACGCCCACTTCAAAGCGGCGGCCCAAGGGCACTTCCACCACATCGCCCAACACCAGCACTTCATGCTCGGGCACTTTGTAATCGTAGGCAGCTTCAATGGGCAGCGGCAGCACGACGCACACAATCTCGCCCGGCTCGAAGCGGGTTTTTAAATGCGAATCGTCAACCCCAGAGTTATTCACAGGGGCTAATAAATCGGGCTGACGGTTGGTGGTAGGATCGGTCGGCATCTATTACACTGTTGCCTTGCGGCGCGCTTGGGTGCAACTGCTAGCCGCACAAAACTCACCCTAATTTAACGACGAAAGCTGCCATGAAATTTTTTATCGACACCGCCGACATTAAAGAGATCAAAGATCTGGCCGCGACCGGCATGGTTGATGGTGTGACCACCAACCCATCTTTGGCAGCAAAATCGGGCAAAAAATTCGTCGATCTGATTGCAGAAATCTGCGCCGTCGTCCCCGGCCCCGTCAGCGCTGAAGTGACGGCACTCGATTATGAGACGATGATGAAAGAAGCCGCGGTGCTTCGCAAAATCGCCAAGAACGTGACGATTAAAGTGCCGCTGACGCCCGATGGCTTGAAAACATGCAAAGCACTCTCGTCAGACGGCTGCATGGTCAATGTGACGCTCTGCTTCTCGCCGGCTCAAGCCTTGTTGGCCGCCAAAGCTGGGGCCAGCTTCATTTCACCTTTTGTGGGCCGCTTGGACGACATCGGCCATGACGGCATGGCCCTGATCCAGGACATCTGCACTATATATAAAGCGTACGACTTCAAGACCGAGGTCTTGGTGGCGTCGATTCGCGGACCCCAGCATGTTGTGGCTGCCGCCAAGATGGGCGCGCACGTCTCGACCATGCCGCCCTCAACACTTCGCCAAATGTTCAACCATCCGTTAACCGACAAAGGGTTAAAAGCATTCATGGATGATTGGGCAAAAACCGGTCAGTCGATCATTTAAGGTCCATCATCCGAAATGCCGACGCGACGGGACAATGATCGGTCTGGGCAGGCGAACGGGGGGAAACCCTCAAAGCCTGAAAAAACCACGGACCACCCCGAACGTGTCAGGGGAAAGGGTGCCATGGCTGATCATTTTAAGTTGGGTTCAAAAGCAACCGCAGACCAACCGGTCGAATTGCGCGAGCAGGATGTGATTGCGTACTTGCGCCGCAACCCGCGTGTGCTGCTGAACAATCCCGATCTACTCTCGGCGATTTCGCCCGAGCGCACCTTTGAAACCGAATCCGTCGTCGTCGACATGCAGCGCTTTGTGGTCGAGCGCTTGCGTCGTCAGGTTGATGACCTCAAACACTCATCAGAAAGCTTGGTGAACACCACCCGCGCCAATATGTCGCTGGTGGAGCGTTCGATGGAATGCACACTTGCCCTTTTATATGCGCGTGACTTTGCCGAGCTGAATGAAATTTTGCGCGACGAGCTTCCGCTGCACTTAGGTGTGGATTGCGTCACCATCGCGTTTGAAACAGATACCTTGCCGGGCGATGCCGGCCATGCCGTGCGCGCGCTTGAAGCCGGTTCGGTTGATTACGTCATGCAAGGCAAAGTCAGCCGCGTGCGCTCTGAGACCGAAGGCGAGCCGGCATTGTATGGCGCCTCTGCCGATTTGATCCGTTCTGATGCCCTGATCCGTCTTGAAGCTGGCGAAGGCTTGCCCGAAGGCGTGTTTGCCGTGGGTTGCCGCACACCGGGGTTCTTTGATGCCGACCAAGGCACCGAGTTGATTGCCTTCTTAGGGCACGTGACCCGCTACGCCGTGGGCCGCTGGTGGACCCTGCAACTGTAAGCGGCTCACCTTTAGCCGACCGCGCCATTCACTTTGCGGCGGCGAAAGACCTTATTAAAGCGATTGAAAGCTGGCGCGACTGGTTGCGCGCCGAGCGCCGTGCCTCTGATCACACGATTGATGCCTATAGCCGCGATCTCGCGGCGTTTCTGACCTTCACCACACAGCACATCGGCGATGACCCGGATGTGGCGGCCTTCGCCGCATTAAAGCCGGGCGATTTCCGGGCTTACTTGGCCCATCGCAATACGCTGGGCATTGCGCGCAGCTCGGTAGCGCGCAGCATGTCGACGCTCCGGAATTTTTTCAAATACCTTGAGCGCGAAAACATTCTACATAATCCAGCTGTAAATACGGTGAAAACACCGAAGCTGCCGAAAAGCGTGCCGAAAGCCTTACGCGAAGATGATGCGTTAGACGCCATCCGCGCTATTGGCGAAACCCATGAGGAACCATGGTTGGGTGCGCGTGACACCGCGCTGATGTTGCTGCTGTACGGCTGCGGCTTGCGCATCGGCGAAGCGCTGGGTTTAAAGTGCGGCGATATACCCAAAGGCGACACCATGCGCGTGATGGGCAAGGGCCGCAAAGAACGCATCGTGCCGGTCTTAAGTGTAGTGCGTGAAGCGTTGACCGAATATCGCCGCCTCTGCCCCTTTGCCGCAAATAATGATGCGCCACTGTTTGTGGGCGCGCGCGGGAAAGCACTGAACCCCGGCGTCGTGCAACGCCAACTGCGCCATGTGCGCGCATTGCTGGGCTTAGATGAAAGTGCGACACCGCATGCGCTGCGGCACAGCTTTGCCACGCACTTATTATCTAAGGGTGGTGATTTGCGCACCATTCAAGAGCTGCTGGGGCATTCATCACTTTCCACAACGCAGCGCTATACGGCTGTTGATGCTGCACAGCTGACCAGCGTTTATGCGAAAGCGCATCCACGCGCTAAAAAGTAAGTCTCTTTTTGGTCGCTTTTTCCACGCCAAGTGGAAGACCACTTCTCGGGAAAAAGCTCCTAGTTCTTAATCCGGTAGCCCGTCTTAAAGATCCAGGCGACGACGACCAAACACAGCAGCAGAAATCCGAAAATTGCTGCAATGCTGATTTCAATCGCCACATCTGATTTGCCATAGAAGCTCCAGCGGAAACCGCTGATCAGATACACAACGGGATTGAACAGCGTCACCGTGCGCCATGCTGGCGGCAACATGTCGATGGAATAAAACGCACCGCCCAGGAACGTGAGAGGTGTGACCACCAACATCGGGATGAACGACATTTGCTCCCACCCCTTGGCCCAGATGCCGAGGATGAAGCCGAACAAACAGAAACTTAAAGCCGTCAGCACCAAGATCGCGGCCATCCAACCCGGATGCAAAATTTCAATCGGCACAAAGAACGATGATGTGGCGAGGATAATCAAGCCCAAGACAATCGACTTGGTGGCCGCAGCGCCCACGTATGCGATGACGATTTCCATGTACGACACAGGCGCCGAGAGAATTTCGTAAATCGTCCCAGCGAATTTCGGGAAGTAAATGCCGAACGAGGCGTTGGAGATACTTTCCGTGAATAGCGATAGCATGATGAGGCCCGGCACAATAAATGCACCA
Organism: Rhodospirillaceae bacterium; assembly: GCA_965229355.1. Taxonomy (GTDB): domain Bacteria; phylum Pseudomonadota; class Alphaproteobacteria; order Rhodospirillales; family Rhodospirillaceae. Next base: position 1,184,661 of record OZ245869.1, read on the forward strand.
TAGGGCACGCCACCAACTTCGCTCATGCGTGAACCAATGGCTGAGCCGAACACAATGAAATACAGCGATGTGGTCAGAACGGGCGTGAGGACGCTTTGAATGCCAGTGCGCAAGAACCGCGCCATTTCGAAGCGGTAAATAGCCCAGACGCCATGACGGTTGAACCCAAAGTTACTCATTTGGCGTCTCCCGCTTTGGTGTGAACCAGGCTTACAAAAATATCTTCCAGCGAACTTTGTTTGGTGTGGAGATCGCGGAAGCCAATCCCCAAATCCGTCATCCGCCGCAACAACGACGCAATACCTGTGCGCTCGGCATTGGCATCAAACTCATACTTCAATTCATAGCCGTCGGCTTTGAGTTCCAAATTCCATTCACCCAGTTCTGATGGGATCGCTTTCATTTGGTCCTGCAATTGCAACGTCAGCTGCTTCTTGCCCATCTTTTTCATCAGCGCGGCTTTGTCTTCGACCAGAATCAACTCCCCCTTGCTGATGACACCCACACGGTCAGCCATTTCTTCGGCTTCTTCGATATAGTGAGTGGTGAGAATAATGGTCACGCCTTTTTCGCGCAGTTGGCGCACCAGTTCCCACATGTCGCGGCGCAATTCCACGTCCACGCCTGCGGTTGGTTCATCCAAGAACAAAATTTGCGGCTCGTGCGATAACGCTTTGGCAATCATGACGCGGCGCTTCATGCCACCTGAGAGCGTCATGATCTTGTCATTGCGCTTTTCCCACAGCGATAAGTCACGCAACACTTTTTCGATATAAGCCGGATTTGGCGCGCACCCGAACAAACCACGGCTGAAGGTGGTAGTGGCAAGCACTGTTTCAAACGCATCGGTCGTGAGTTCTTGCGGCACGAGGCCGATTTTTGAACGCGCCGCACGATAACTTTTGATGATGTCGTGACCATCCGCCATCACTGTACCCGAGGTGGGGTTTACGATACCGCAGACGATACTAATCAATGTGGTTTTACCGGCGCCGTTGGGCCCGAGCAGCGCAAAAATCTCACCCTTCTTAATGTCGAGTGAAACGCTCTTCAGCGCACTCAAACCGGATGCATAGGTTTTGGTGAGATTGGAGATCGAAATAATGCCGGTCATACGTTTTTAATCCCAAGGCCTCTTTAATCCCAAGGTCCACGCTTAAAACCAGATCGTGGAACAGAGCCGCCGCGACGAACCCGAATGGGCCGCTCGTAGTGAGAGAACGCTTTAGTTTGCGCTGGCTCGAAGGCGCGCACGGTACGCTTCTTAAAGAAGAACACCAAGACAGCGCCTGCGATAAAACCGCCGATATGCGCCATGAATGCGACACCCGGTTCACCCGGATCGACACTCATGGAGCTGAGCAACTGCCCGCCAATCCAGAATCCCAATACGACAAAAGCGGGAATGTTCCATACGGAAATATAGATGAGCAGCCATACGAAAATGCGGATGTTGGCGCGGGGGTGCAGCATCATATAGGCGCCCATGACACCAGAGATTGCACCTGACGCCCCGACCATGGGGATGTCAGAACCCGGTGCCGCGATGATTTGCGAGAATGCCGCTGCAATACCGCAGATGAGATAAAACATCAGGTAGCGAAACGAGCCCAACGAGGCTTCGATGTTGTCACCGAAGATCCACAAATAAAACATGTTCCCGGCCAGATGCATGAAGCCGCCATGCATGAACATGGATGTGAATGTGGTGATCAGCGCCGAGGGGCGATCAATCGTGCGCGACATACCCAACAGGTCGCCCGGTACGAGGCCGTATGTCAACACGAAGATCTGCTCTTGCCGTTCATTCAACGTGAATTGCCATGCAAACACAGCCACGCAAATCGCGATGATGGCATAGTTGACGATGGGAAATTTGGAATGCGGGTTATCGTCACCAATCGGCAGAAACATGCGGTTTTAAGCCCTTCCCGCCAATTTTTCGACGTGCATGAGGCGATCTAGGCTCACCTGCTTCATCTGCTCGGTCATCACAAAGCCATCACTGATACCGCTTTTGGCAAAGTCTGCCTTAGACATAGAAAGCTTTTCACGCTGACGGTCCAACGCATTGCCGGGCGAGATAAACTGCTCGCAGGTTTCGATATCGATTTTCGTGTGCTTCACCAATTTACGCAAACACATGCGGTACAGCGTATCTTCCGTACGGTAGGTGCGAAAATCCTCTTCTTCCGCGAAACCTTTGATCCAGTCATGCCATATGCGGCGCACACAGAAATTGATGGGGCAACTTTCATCCAATGAATCGCGCCATTCGGGATGCATCGGCATATCAATCTTCATGCGCGTGAACACATACCCCAAGGCATCGTCCGCCAGGAGGGCCGATAAACACGTATGAATGTGGTTGTCGTAAAACACATCATCCGCATCGAGAAAAAACAAATACTGCGCGGTTGTGTTACGCACACCTTCGTTCCGCGAGAACCCGGGCCCGCGATTTTCAGTATTAATGCAGAGTTTGATGCGCGGGTCTTGCTGCGCGAAACCTCTGACAATGGCGGCTGTGTCATCCGTCGAGCGATCATCAACCACGATGATGTCTGCATCGACATTCAGTTTCTGAACATCGGTGCAATGACGCAGCGATACGAGCGCACTTTTCAGCGTCCGGTCGAGTGTTGCACCGGCATTGTAGGCTGGAATGATGACGGCGATGGACGGTGCGAAACGGGACATAGGGTTAAATCTACCATGTCCCGCGCCTGCAAATGCAGGAGATTTGCAGGGCGCTGATGTGAAGTCTGTGAATAAAGCAGACTAAATATGAATCGCGCGTTTTTCAACGTTCAGGGCTGCTTCCTTCACGGCTTCACCCAACTGCGGGTGCGCGTGGCAGGTGCGGGCGATATCTTCGGACGATGCGCCGAATTCCATGGCCACCGCGATTTCCATAATCAAGTCGCCACCCGAGGGTCCGATGATATGGCAGCCCAGAACACGGTCAGTTGTCGCATCGGCCAGGATTTTCACGAAACCATCTGACTCGCCGTTGGCGCGCGCACGGCTGTTGGCCGTGAACGGGAACTTGCCTGACTTGTAGGCCACGCCAGCTTCTTTCAACTGCTCTTCGGTTTTGCCGATGCCCGCCACTTCCGGCCACGTGTACACAACCGAGGCAATGGCGTCGTAGTTAATGTGAGCGGTTTGGCCGGCCATCAGTTCGGCCACGGCCATCCCTTCGTCTTCGGCCTTGTGCGCGAGCATCATGCCGCCGATGACATCACCGATGGCAAAAATGCCTTCGACGTTGGTTTGGTAATGCTGATCGGCTTCCACGAAACCGCGGTTCGTCATTCTCACGCCAGCGGTATCGAGACCCAAGCCCGACGTATACGGACGGCGGCCCACGGCCACCAACACCGCATCGGCTTTGATTTCTTTCGCATCGCCGCCTTTGGCGGGCTCGACGGTCAAGGTTACGCCACCCTTGCCTGCAACGGCTTTGGTGACTTTCTGACCGAGTTCAAATTTAAGGCCCTGCTTTTCCAGAATGCGCTGCATTTGTTTGCGCACCTCGCCGTCCATCGGCGGCAGGATGAAATCAAGAAATTCGATGACGGTGACTTCAGCGCCCAAACGGCGCCAGACCGAACCCATTTCCAAACCGATCACGCCAGCACCGATCACAACCAGTGACTTCGGCACTTTGCCCAAGGTCAACGCGCCGGTGGACGAGACGATTTGTTTTTCGTCAATCGTAATGCCCGGCAGCGGGGTGACTTCCGAACCGGTGGCAATCACAACGTACTTGGTGGTGTAGGTGGTTTCTTTGCCGTCGAAGTCTTTCACGGTCACTTGATGTGCGCCGCGCTCGGCCTTCGCAATTTTGCCGGTGCCTTTGAGGTACGAGACCTTATTTTTCTTGAACAAGAATTCGATGCCTGTGGTGTTCTGCTTCACCACATCGTCCTTGCGCGCCATCATGGTCGGCAGGTCAAGTTCGACCTTCGAGACTTTAATGCCGTGGGTGGCAAAGCTGTGATTGGCTTCTTCAAACAGGTGCGAGGATTGCAGCAAGGCTTTTGACGGAATGCAGCCGACGTTCAAGCAGGTGCCGCCCAGCGTGCCACGGTTTTCAACGCAAGCCGTTTTCAAGCCCAATTGAGCGGCGCGGATCGCGCAAACATAACCACCGGGGCCACCACCGATAACGATGACGTCAAAAACTTCAGACATAGTGTATTCCTACAGCGACTTCAGAATCAGAAACCCTCGGCCGTGAAGCCGAGGGTGACGGATGTTTTTAATTACATATTCAGAACGAGACGGCTCGGGTCTTCCAAGCCTTCTTTCACGCGCACCAAGAAGGTGACAGCTTCGCGGCCGTCGATGATGCGGTGATCGTAGCTGAGGGCTAAGTACATCATGGGGCGGGCGACGATTGAACCGTCGTCTAACACCACAGCGCGTTGTTTAATGTTGTGCATGCCCAGGATGGCCGATTGCGGCGCATTCAGGATCGGCGTGGACAACATCGAACCGTAGATGCCGCCGTTCGAAATAGTGAACGTACCGCCGGTCATTTCTTCCAGGGTCAACTTGCCGTCGCGCGCTTTGCGACCGAAGCCTGAGATTTCCGCTTCGATTTCAGCGAATGATTTGCTGTCGGTGTCGCGCACAACCGGAACCACCAGACCTGTCGGCGTACCCACGGCCACACCGATGTCGTAGTAGTTTTTGTAAATCATATCTTCGCCGCGAATTTCAGCGTTCACCGCCGGAATTTCTTCCAAGGCCGCCACGCAAGCTTTCACGAAGAAAGACATGAAGCCCATCTTCACGCCGTGCTTCTTCTCGAAGCCGTCTTTGTACTTGTTGCGCATGGCGATCACGGCCGACATGTCGACTTCGTTGAACGTGGTCAACATCGCCGCATTGTTTTGCGCTTCTTTCAAACGCTCGGCGATACGACGGCGCAGGCGCGTCATCTTCACCACTTCTTCACGCGGACCACGGGCAGGCACAGTTGGCTTCGCAGCCTTTTCACCGCCAGCAGCGATGTAGGCAATCACGTCGGCTTTGGTCAGGCGGCCATCTTTGCCGGTCGCCGGAATTTTGCGCGGATCGAGCACATGCTCATCAACCAGATGACGCACTGCCGGGGCCAATGGGAAATCAGCAGCGTACGACACTTTAGGAGCGGCAGCGGCAGGTGCAGCCGCCGGAGCGGGCGCAGCAGCTTTTGCGGCTGGTGCCGGAGCAGGAGTAGCCGCTTTCGGAGCTTCAGCTTTGGCCGGAGCCGGAGCAGCAGCTTTCGGAGCATCGGCTTTCTTGGCCGCACCTGCGCCAGCGGCGCCCAGCAAGCCCAACACCGCACCAACGTTCACGTTTGAACCTTCGGCGGCGACGATGTCGGTCAATGTGCCGGCAGCCGGCGCATTCACTTCCAACGTGACCTTATCCGTTTCAAGTTCCAACACTGGTTCGTCAGCGGCGACGGCGTCGCCCACTTTCTTGAGCCACTTCGCGACGGTTGCTTCCGTCACCGATTCACCCAAGGTCGGAACTTTAATTTCGGTTGCCATGATATCCCTGCTCGATTCTAAATTTTTCTTTGCGTGCGTTTATTGTGTGCGTCGGAACTTATTCAGCCGCCAACTTGCCGACTTTGGCAATGCGACGGAACGGTTGCGGAATTTGCGCCGCCGGAGTGATCAGCGCCCATTCGACCAACTGATTTTGTTCCTTCACGTGCGTCTTCATCAAACCTGTGGCCGGTGACGCAGCCGGTGAACGGCCTGCGTAAATCGGACGCTTGGTTTTAATGTCGAGATCTTCCAAGGCGTATTCGATGCGACGATCAACGAAGGTCCAAGCACCCATGTTGGCGGGCTCTTCTTGGCACCAGACGATCTCGGCATTTTTGTACTTCGCCAGTTCCTTGGCCAAGGTTTCCTTCGGCCACGGATACAGTTGCTCGATACGGATGATGGCCACGTCGTCGATGTTCTTGTCTTCGCGCGTTTGCAACAGGTCGTAGTAAACCTTGCCGGTGCAGAGCACGACGCGGCGCACTTTGGCCGGATCTTGCTTCGCATGTTCGCCGATGACACGTTGGAATTTGCCCTTCGGGCCCAACTCTTCCAAGGTCGATACGCAGCGCTTGTGACGCAGCAGCGACTTCGGTTCAAACACGATCAAAGGCTTGCGGAAGTTGCGGCGGATTTGGCGGCGCAACGCATGGAACAAGTTGGCTGGCGTGGTGAAGTTACAGACTTGCCAGTTATCTTGACCCGACATTTGCAGGTAACGCTCAACGCGAGCCGATGAGTGCTCAGGCCCTTGGCCTTCGTAGCCGTGCGGCAGCAACATCACCAAGCCCGACAGACGCAGCCACTTGCTTTCGGCTGATGAAATGAACTGATCGATGATCATTTGCGCGCCGTTCGAGAAGTCACCGAACTGGGCTTCCCACAGGGTCAACGCATTCGGTTCCGCCAAGCTGTAACCGTATTCAAAACCGAGTAGTGAGAGTTCTGACAGCGGGCTGTCGAGCACTTCAAAGCGCGCTTGCTTGCCCGGACGAATGTTGTTGAGCGGCACAAAGCGCGACTCATTTTCTTGGTCGACCAAGACTGAGTGCCGTTGCGAGAACGTGCCACGGCCGCAATCCTGACCTGACAGACGTACTTTTGAGCCTTCAACCAGCAACGTACCGAATGCCAAAGCTTCAGCTGTCGCCCAATCGATGTCCTTACCGGTGTCGATGCTTTCGCGCTTGGCCTTCAACTGACGCGTGATCTTGGAATTGACGTTCACACCCTTCGGCACTTCCGAAATGGCGTAACCGACTTCTTTCAGCACATCGTGCGTGACACCCGTGGCGTCATCACGGAATTCTTCTTCCTCACCCATCGAGGCGAGGCCCTTCCATGCACCTTCCAACCAATCCGCCTTGTTCGGCTTGAAGCTGGCAGAGGCTTCAAAATCAGCCTCCATCATGTGCATGAATTTCGACATCATCATGTCGACTTCGTCTTGCGTATACAGGCCTTCATCGACCAGGCGCTTCGCGTACAGCGTGCGTGCGGTGACGTGGCTTTCGATTTGTTTGTACATCACCGGCTGGGTGAACTTCGGCTCATCGCCTTCGTTGTGGCCAAAGCGGCGATAGCAAACGATATCCAACACCACGTCGATGCCGAATTCCTGACGGAATTCAGTGACGATGCGAGCAGCGTGCACCACAGCTTCCGGGTCGTCGGCGTTGACGTGGAAGATCGGCGCTTCGACCATCTTGGCCACATCGGTGCAATACAGACCGGACCGTGAATATCTTGGTGTCGTGGTGAAACCGATTTGGTTGTTGATGACGACGTGAACCGTGCCGCCCGTGGTGTAGCCTTCGATCTGCGAGAAGCCGAAACACTCAGCAATGATACCTTGGCCCGCAAACGCGGCGTCACCGTGAATCAGCAGCGCCAAATTTTGGCGACGCGTGGTGTCGTCTGATTGATCTTGCTTGGCGCGCACTTTACCGAGAACAACCGGGTTCACGACTTCCAAGTGCGACGGGTTTGCTGTGAGTGACAAGTGAACGACGTTGCCGTCGAATTCACGGTCGGCTGATGTACCCAAGTGGTACTTCACGTCGCCCGAACCTTCGACGCTGTCTGGGTTCGATGAATTGCCTTGGAATTCCGAGAACAATGCACTGAACGGCTTGTGCATCACGTTGACCAACACGTTCAAGCGGCCACGGTGGGCCATGCCCAACACAACCTGCTTCACGCCCAGCTGACCACCGCGCTTTAAAATTTGTTCCAGCGCCGGGATGGTGGCTTCACCACCGTCCAAGCCGAAGCGCTTGGTGCCGGTGTATTTGATGCCTAAGAATTTCTCGAAGCCTTCTGCATCGACCATGCGTTCCAGAATGGCTTTTTTGCCTTCCGGTGAGAACGCAGGTTGGTTGCGGTTCGGCTCGATACGTTGTTGCAGCCATTCACGTTGCTTGATGTCTTGCACGTGCATGTACTCGACGCCGATGCTGCCGCAATAGGTTTGCTTCAAAGCATCGACGAGTTGGCGCAAGGTGGCTTTTTCAAAACCCATCACGCCGCCGAGAACGATCTCGCGATCAAGATCGGCATCGGTGAAACCGTGATAGCTGATGTCGAGTTCCGGGTGCGACGTTTCGCGCGTCAGCTTCAACGGATCAAGCGACGCCATTTGGTGACCGCGTGTGCGGTATGCACGCACAACGGCCAGCGCGTTGATGGAGTTCTGCGCCTGCTTCATGACAGCGGCTTGATCGACCGCGGCAGATGGAGCAGCGGCAGCTTTGCCACCTTTGTCTTTCTTCGGCGGTGTCGCGTCAGGATCGGCCACACCGATCACGCCGGGCTGTTCTTGGGCCCAGCTCGCGCCATGCAATTCGCGAATCAGGTCGGCCTGACCATCACCGAGATCGCGGAAGAAGGTGGCCCAGCTGGGGTCCACACTGCCCGGGTTCTTCAAGTATTGGTCGTAGAGTTCTGACAAAAAGACGGCGTTAGCGCCGGAGAGAAAGGTTGTATCCACGGTTGGCTTCCTTGCGGGCGGCCTTGATCTAGACGTCCCCACCGATGAGGCGGCCGCATAGCCTCGAGTCATAGCCCAATTACGCCGAGCGGACAACGCAGCAAAGGCCAAAAACGGCCCTAAATCCTTGTGTTTTCAGCGTGATAGCTTTGCTTTTTCCGGCTAGCCCGCACCTTGAACTTTGATCTCTCGCTAGGGTTGGATTTTTGCTGCACCTGCGAAGAGATTTGGGCGCGAATAAGGCATGCTTTGGGTTCAAGTTTCGACGTCGTCGACGTCGACTTGGCCAGAGACTCCGCGCCGGAAGAGGGAGAACGACATGCCGATGGCGAGAATGAGGGAGATGATCACCAGAATCACCCAGGTCAGCAGGCTGCCCTGCCCGAACGCCAGGATATCGTAGTCGACCAGCACCCAGATCAGGGCCGCAAAGAAGGCTGTGGATAAAATGACGCCCAAAGCCCCAATCGAATTCCAGGTGGCGCGCAGATAAATCACCAGCGCGATCAGCAGCACGATGCCAATCAGCACTTTGATCGGTAGGTCGCCGTCCGAGCCGAGCGCCCAATTGAGGTACGAGTACGGCGTGGGGTTGAACGTACCCAGCACGATGATGAGCGCCACCAGCCAGCGCCACAAAAATCCGCTGACCGTGAGAGCCCGAGATGTCAGTACGCGCGCCATATTTCACCACCCTCCATCGATCGCAGCTTTATCAACCACGCCCTATTCAACCACTCGGTGGCAATAACGCCGCATGACCACCCCAGTTCCGAAACAGTTGGCTAAGGTTGAAGCACATTCCTGGGGAGGACAATGATGTTGATTGATGCGATGACCGCAAGCTTGGACGCCATGACACGGCGCAAGTCGCTTGGCCTTGGTCTTGGTGCCGCGATGTTGCCGACCGCGATGCCGATGATAGCTGAAGCCGCGACAGGTAAAGGCGAGAAACTGGATTTCTCAAACCCGCACGACAATTTGTATGCCTTTGCAAAGCTGTGGGGCGCGCTGAGTGACAAAGACAGCGACGAATTAGTGTGGGGCGGCCATCAAGGCACATTCTTCGCCGTCATTCCTGGCCAACGCATTGTGCCGTTGGTGGGCTATGTGGGTTGCGGCAGCTTGCAGTTCCGCTGGCGCCCCGATGGCGGCCTGGATTATCGCGGCAAGGATGCGACATTCTACACAGACCTGAACACAGGCGAGATTATCGACACTTGGAAAAATCCGTGGACGGGCGAGTTGTGCAAAGTCGCGCCATACATCCATGAAAAAGTGCGCACCACATTACCGCAAGAGTGGCCGGACAATGTTTTATCGAGCGATGCGTATGGCTTTCAAACCAATGTCGGTTGGGCGCGGGAAAAAGATAAATCCAAACTGAAAAACGCCGCCAAACGCCCGTACGTTCTGCCATGGAAGCAGTTGGGCGGTTACACCATGCTGAGTTGGGATTGGGCGATGGAGATTGACAACCCCGTCACCCCGGAAGGTTGGCCCAAGTCATCCACCGGCGCGATCATTGGGCCGTCGGAACATTTTGTGTTCTATACGCCAACCGCCGAGTTGGAAGATCGCGGCCGTTCATGGTCGACCATGTTGGCGGGCTTCTTCCGCTCAACGCCGTGGCTGCCGTGGATGCGCATGGGCGAATGGCAAAAGCAGCCGGGTAACTACGCCACGCTGTTCGCACGTTCGCACAGTCACAAAATTACCGGCACGTTGGATGATGTGCCAAAGGTTGTGCGCGCGAAGTTGGAAAAAGATTATCCGCACATGATGGATAAGCCGACGGACTGGGACATGACGCCGGTGAATTCGACGTGGAGCTACTACGCCAAGATCACACCGCCGGAGAACCCGAACTATAAGCCGGGTGGCAGTTAAGTCAGCGGAAGCTAATTAATCGAGACAAACTCGATCCGCACGCCTTTGCGGTCATGTGCCACGCGTAAGACAACGCTCTGTCCTTCCTTCAGCTCTTGCGGGCTGGGGAACGGGTAGAACAGCGGCGTCCAGTGTTTTGTGCGCGTGGCCTTCTCGCCCACAGGCGCGTTTTCGTACGGCGTTTCATCGTCGAGCATCAGGCGCAGCCATTGCACGACGCCATGACACAGCCCTGACTTCATCACTCTGACGGCCACCTGCATATCTTCAGCCGGGAACACATCGTTATTCAGGAAATCGAATTCCAACAACTCGATGCCATTCGAGAGCCAGTTCATCACCAAATCAGGTGTGTCGAGGTTCATCAACAAAGGCGCAAACGCATTGAAGCCCGACATGTCGAAGCCTTCGATGGTCTCAACCCGCGTCAGGTGCGCGATGTCACTGCTGGACACGAGCGCGCCGACCATCGACCCGGAAGCGGGAATAACCAGTGCACCTGGCTTTAAAAGCCGTGCCTTCGCATCTTCAAACGTGGGGATCACTTCTTCCGATAAAAACTGCGCTGAGAAGATTTCAGCAATCAGCACATCGGCGGGTTCAGGCAAATGCTCGCCGACCTCAACCTCCCACGACGGCACTTCGATGACGGTGATGCGATCAGAGAGATTGTTGCGCACAATCAAAGCCCGTGCGGTTTGCGCCAGCACAGCATTGGCTTCGCACGTGTAAACTTTAGCGCCTGCGCGGGCAGCCATCATGGCCAGCAAGCCTGCGCCGGTGCCGATTTCTAAAACAATTTGCCCTGGCTTTACTTGGCGTTCGATGGCGGTGCGAAACGCTTTGTTGCGCACGTCATCGTTCATCATGTTGAAGTGCCAGGCGGGAACCGCTTCAGTGCGGATCATGCGTGCGGCGTAACGTAAATCTGCATCATCTGGCACGAGGGCCAGCGCGCGCTCCATGCACGCCCAGGCATTTTCCAAATCGTCGGCGCTGCGGAAATGCTTGGCCGCTTCCGACCACAGCACCGGATCGTTTTGCTCGATCTCAAGCGCTTGCTTGAAATAAGCGCTGGCTTGGTCGTTTTGGCGTAAAGCCGATGCCGTAGTGGCGGCGGCTAATAAAATCCGCACATCGCGCGGGTACGCGTTTAACAACGCTTGCGCATTGGCAAAGGCCGCATCCACTTGGCCCGCCATCACTTGCGCATCAATCAGGTCAACGCGCGCGCCCAAATTGTCTGTCGCATTATTTTGAAGCGCGGTTTGCAAGTCAGCTATGGCAGCATCAGGTTCGCCGACATTTAAGTAAAGCTGCCCACGCTGATGGGCGAAATCGCCGTTCTCGGGCTCCAACTCCAACGCCGCATCGAGATAACTTAAGGCTTCTTCCGCATCCTCGCGCACGACAGCCACGCGCGCCATGCACGTGAGCGCGCGAGCGTTATCGTCTTCCACATTCAAGACATCAAGAAAACAGGCTTCGGCCTGATCGACGTCACCCGCGTCTAATAGCGCGAGACCTTTATCGAGAATTTCAGACGGGGTGAGTTGCATCAGGTTTTGGTCTTGTAGTGAAAGCCGTCTTTATCAGTCACAATTTGCACGGCGTTAGGGGCTGCAAAGTGCGCCGGAATAATCCAGGCCCCTGTGTCGGCGACATTTTCAACAAACTTGGTGCGCGTGTCGCGTGACATATCAGGGTCGCCGCAAAAGCGCGATGACCATTGCGGGCGCTCAATCTGCACCGGATGGTGAATGGTATCACCCACCAGATACGCCTTGTCTTTACCGTCATCGACCACCAGCACTATGTTGCCAGGGCTATGGCCAGGGGCAGGCATTAAATAAATACCCGGCTCGATCTCGTAGTCACTTTCCACCAGCACGGCTTGCTTGGCATCCAGCACCGGCTGCACGGAATCAATCCAGCTTTTGTGGTTGGGCGCTTTCTCAGGGTCGCGCTGCACGGCTTGCCAATGCTCCACTTCCTTGCGGTGCATGATGTATTTCGCATTGGGGAATGTTGGTACCCAACGGCCATTGATCAGACGCGTATTCCACCCCACATGGTCTGCATGTAGATGCGTGCACAGTACGTGCGTGATGGATTCCGCCGGATAGCCAGCTTTAGCTAAATCTTCCAAGTACGGGCTGTTGCGCATGTGCCATTCCGGCAGCATGGGGCGGTGCTTGTCGTTGCCGATGCACGTATCCACCAAAATCACGTTACGCTGCGTGCGCACGATGATGCTGTGGAATGAAAACATCAGACGGTTTGTGCCGATGTCGTAAAAGCGGGCATCTTTGGATGTTTTGGTTTCAGCGAATGCTTCGGGTGTCGCTTCCGGCAGAACAAATTCAGGCGCGCGGAAGGGACCGGTCATTTCCGTTACAAGCGAGATATCAAACGGACCTGGAAGTTTCATTTCTTTTCCGCCTTGTACCAAAAGCCATTTTGATTCCCCACGATCTGCACCGCACATGGCAATGAGAAATGTGCCGGGATCACCCACGCATTTGTATCGGCAACGCATGATAAAAATTGTGTGCGCGTTGCGCGTGATAAATCAGCATCCCAACAAAATCGGCTGGACCAATCGGGTCGTTCAATCTGCACGGGATGGTGCATCACATCCCCCACCAAGTACGCTTTGTCCGTGCCGTCATCCAGCGCCAGCATGACGCTGCCCGGTGTGTGACCGAACGCCGGCACCAGCCGCACGCCCGGTTCGATTTCATAATCGCTCTCAACAATCAGAACCTGTTTGGCATCTATCAAAGGCTGGATCGAATCCGCCCAGACGCGGCCAATGAGCGGCGTGTTGGTGTTGTGGCTTTCATGTTCAGAGTGCTCGAACTCGGCGCGATGCATCAGATACTTTGCATTGGGGAACGTTGGCACCCAACGGCCATTCAACAATCGCGTGTTCCAACCCACGTGGTCCGCATGCAAATGTGTGCACAACACATGCGTAATCTGTTCGGGCACATAACCCGCTTTTGCTAAATCTTCCAAGAACGGCGAGGTGCGCATGTGCCAATCAGCCAACTCGGGCCGATGTTTGTCATTGCCGACACAACTATCCACCAGAATGACGTGACGCTGGGTGCGCACGATCAGACTGTGGTTCGCCATCACGAGAAGATTTGTACCGACATCGACAAAACGCGGATCACGCGCGGTGCGCGTGATACTCAGTTCGTCAGGCGTTGCCGTAGGAAGTAGGAAATTGAGATCGCGGCGCGTGCCTTCGGTTTCAGCGACGCGGGTGATGTGAAAGGGGCCCGGCAGTTTCACGGCAGGCCCCTCACATCAAAAACTAGAACTCAAACCCAACAGTGCCCATCAGGATGTTGGTGCCGCGGTTTTTCTTGTGCAGAAGGGTGGCGTTTGAAACGTGTGTGACGCCAATACCGGCGCGCACGCTTTCAATCACGCGCACCGAACCTTGAATGCCGACGTGGAACTGTTCTTTGCCGCCCAAGAAGGTGCTGTTGCCTTGGTGATAGAGGCCGATACCCGCCGAAGGCTCTAATTGCCACATGTCGTTTTTGCCCCACGAGAAAGGTGCAGCAAAACCAGCAAATACAAAGTGGCCATCATCGCCGTTCACGAAGCCGCCAATGAGCGGCTTAATACCCATGAAGTTCTGGCCCAGCCAACTCTCACCGAAACCCCAACCAAATCGGTACTGTGCGAACACAGCTGCCGATTTGTTATCGTTTGGGATGATGTCGTATTGGCCAGCGCCGATCAGCAACTGGCCTTTATCTTCAGCAGCTTGGGCAGAAGCAGCACATACCGACAGCGCCAGACCAACCAAACCAAAAACAAACTGACGCAACATGATCGTAACCGCTTAGCCCTTCATGGCTTTCAGCATGGTTTGACCCAACGATGCGGGAGAGTCCGCAATCGCAAAACCAGCTGCGCGCATCGCATCGAACTTGGCTTGGGCTGTGCCCTTGCCGCCCGAGATGATAGCACCCGCGTGGCCCATGCGGCGGCCCGGAGGAGCCGTGGCACCCGCAACGAAGCCGACGATTGGCTTTTTCTTTTTGTGGTTCTTGTAGAACTCAGCTGCGTCTTCTTCAGCCGAACCACCGATTTCGCCGATCATGATGATGCCTTCAGTTGCGTCATCGTTCAGGAACATGTCCAAGCAATCGATGAAGTTGGTGCCGTTCACCGGGTCACCACCGATACCGATGCAGGTGGTTTGGCCCAAGCCAGCAGCGGTTGTTTGCGCCACAGCTTCGTAGGTCAATGTGCCAGAGCGCGACACGATGCCGATTTTACCGGGTTGGTGAATGTGGCCCGGCATAATGCCGATTTTGCATTGGCCAGGTGTGATAACGCCCGGGCAGTTCGGCCCGATCAAACGCGTCTTCGAGCCTTGCAGGGCGCGCTTCACGCGCACCATGTCGAGCACCGGAATGCCTTCGGTGATGCAAACGGCCAGCGGAATTTCAGCATCAATCGCTTCCAGAATCGCATCTGCTGCGAACGGAGGCGGCACATAAATCACAGTGGCATCTGCACCGGTTTGTTTGCGCGCATCAGCAACCGTGTCGAACACCGGCAGGTCTAAGTGCGTGGTGCCACCTTTGCCAGGTGTCACGCCGCCAACCATTTTGGTGCCATATGCAATGGCTTGTTCAGAGTGGAAGGTGCCTTGGCTGCCGGTGAAACCTTGGCAGATGACTTTGGTGTCTTTCCCAATCAAGACAGACATTTATGCAGCCTCCTTCACGGCTTTAACAACCTTCTCGGCTGCATCAGACAAGTTATCGGCAGTGATGATCGGAAGGCCTGAGTCCTTCATGATCTTCTTGCCGAGATCAACGTTCGTACCTTCCAAACGCACAACCAGCGGCACGTTCAGGCTAATTTCACGCGCGGCCGCAACCACACCTTCGGCGATCACATCGCAACGCATGATGCCGCCGAAGATATTCACTAGAATGCCTTCAACGTTCACGTCCGACAGAATGATCTTGAACGCGGTCGTTACGCGCTCTTTCGTGGCACCGCCACCAACGTCGAGGAAGTTGGCCGGTTCGCCGCCCTTCAACTTGATGATGTCCATGGTCGCCATGGCCAAGCCAGCGCCGTTGACCATGCAACCGATGTTGCCATCGAGCTTTACGTAGTTAAGGTCAGCTTTCGAAGCTTCCAATTCGGTCGGATCTTCTTCATCCACGTCACGCAGTTCGACGATTTCCGGATGACGATAAAGCGCGTTGGAATCGAAATTCATCTTCGCATCCAGCGGCAACACATCGCCGTCGCCGGTGACGACCAGCGGATTGATTTCCAGCATCGAGGCATCGGTTTTCACAAATGCTTCGTACAGCGTGTTGAGCAGCTTGGTGCACGACTTGATTTGATTGCCCGTCAGACCCAGGCCGAATGCGATTTTGCGGCAATGGAAACCTTGGATGCCGGTCGCCGGATCGATCGATTGCACGATGATCTTTTCAGGCGTGTTATGCGCAACGTCTTCAATGTTCACACCGCCTTCAGTGGAGGCCATGATGGTGACGCGGCTTGAATCGCGATCAACCAGGAACGACAGATAAAGTTCGCGAACAATGTTGCAGCCCGCTTCAACGTAAACGCGCTTCACAACCTTGCCAGCATCGCCGGTTTGGATGGTGACCAGCGTGTTGCCGATCATCTGCTTGGCGTTTTCTTTCACTTCAGCCACAGACTTCGACAGACGCACGCCGCCCTTATCGCCAGCAGCGGCCTTTTCTTTGAACGTGCCTTTGCCACGGCCGCCAGCGTGAATTTGCGACTTCACCACATACGGCGGTTTGCCCAATTTTTCGGCCACCTTCTCGGCTTCTTCAGGTGTGTAAGCCACACCGCCATCGAGAATGGGCACACCAAACTTCTTCAAGATCTGTTTGGCTTGGTACTCATGAATATTCATGCTGGTCGCGGCTCCCTGTACGCAGCCTATCCTGAACTTCCCCAGTTCAGCTGGCGGCCCCTTGCGCCCTGAATGGGCCGGGTGGTTTTGAATCTGTGCGTCTTTTATAGCATCGCCAAAGGCACGAGCAAGCGCGCCAAAGCATAACAAATGCGCAAAAAAGCAAAGGGCCGGAAAGGTTTAGACCTCTCCAGCCCTAAGACTGTTTGATTAAACTTGGGGGTGATTATTTGCCCAAATTCGGGTCGATCTTTTTGCAAGCTTCGACCAGGCCGCGGACCGAGTCGACCGACTTGTCCAGCATCGCTTTTTCTTCAGCGGTCAGTTGGATTTCAACCGTACGCTCCACGCCACCAGCACCGACGATCACCGGCACGCCAACGTAGATGTCTTTCAAGCCATACGGGCCGTCGACGTGAACGGCGCACGGCAACAGGCGCTTTTTGTCTTTGATGTAGGCTTCAGCCATTTGGATAGCCGAGGCTGCCGGGGCGTAGAAAGCTGAACCGGTTTTCAGCAAGGCAACGATTTCGGCGCCACCATCACGGGTGCGTTGAACGATCTTGTCGATCTTCTCTTGTGTCGACCAGCCCATCTTCACCAGATCCGGCACCGGGATACCGGCAACGGTCGAATAACGGGTCAGCGGGACCATGGTGTCGCCGTGGCCGCCGAGCACGAATGCGGTGACATCTTCCACCGACACTTTGAATTCTTCAGCCAGGAAGTAGCGGAAACGGGCGCTATCCAGCACGCCAGCCATGCCGACCACTTTGTTCTTCGGCAGGCCTGAGTATTCGCGCAAAGCCCAAACCATCGCATCCAACGGGTTGGTGATGCAGATCACGAACGCATTCGGAGCATGCTTTTTGATGCCTTCGCCAACTTGTTGCATCACTTTCAAGTTAATGCCCAACAAGTCGTCGCGGCTCATGCCCGGTTTGCGTGCCACGCCAGCGGTGACGATGATCACGTCGGAGCCAGCGATGACGGAATAGTCGTTGCCGCCCTTGTAAGCCGAGTCTTTGCCTTCCACAGGCGTCGATTCAGCGATGTCGAGGCCTTTGCCTTGCGGAATGCCTTCGGCGATATCGAACATGGCGACGTCGCCCAGTTCCTTCAAGCCGATGAGGTGCGCCAAGGTGCCGCCGATGTTGCCAGCGCCAACGAGACCGATTTTCGTACGAGCCATGTGTGATCCCTTTCGTGGTGCCCCACCGCAGCCAGGATGGCTTTGCCGGGGCTTTTTTGGGGCTTAAGCTGCCCCTGAAGCGTTATAACGTCGCAAGAATTTGCGAATGAATTGCGGGGTCGGGATAGCCCGAAACTTTGCCGCTCGCAAGGGTGACACCAGACTTTGGCCGCCAGAAGCCGGGGATTGGTTAGAAATATCAGGGGGACTGCGCGTGGGGTCGGTACGATACAAGTTAAAGTTCAAGACGGCTGCCATGGCCGCTTCGATTCTATTGGCCCCGAGTCTCGGTGGCTGCGCCTTTGGGCCCGAAGCGTTTTTCACGCCCGCGCCGACTCTGGCCAAAACCAGCTTAAAAGACCTGAATGACTTTGCCCTGTTTTATACCGACCGTGGGCAAGTGACACCGCGCGCGACCAGCGTTGCAGAAGCCAGCGCGATCTTAAAAGATTTTGATGTGATTTTTATCGGCGAAGAACATCGCCACCCCGGCAATCACATTGCGCAGATGGCGTTGTTCCGAGCCATCCATGAACGGTCGCCTGACATGGCCTTGTCGATGGAACAGTTTGAACGCGATGTGCAAACCGTCGTCGATGATTTTATGGCCGGTAAAATCGGGGAGACGCCATTCCGCGATAAATCGCGGGCCTGGGATAATTACGTCACAAGCTACCGGCCTTTGGTTGAGTATGCGCGCGACTTTGGCTTGCCTGTGATTGCCGCTGAAGCCCCGACGATGGTGGTGCGCTGTGTCGGCGAGAAAGGCCCAGAGTTTTTAAAGACAATGAAGCCGGAACAACGTGGCTGGGCCGCGACGGAATTGAACTTGGATGAGGGGCCGTACAAAGAGAAGTTCTTGGGCTTTGCGGCGGGAAGTGCCTCGCACGGCGAAAACACCGATAAGGATAAGGTAGCAAAAAAAGAACCAACCGCCGCAGCGTTACGCAGCTTTGCAGCGCAAGTGACGCGTGACGACACGATGGCGGAATCGATTTATCTGCATTTGCAGAAAAACCCAGGCCGCAAAGTGGTGCATTTGAATGGCTCCTTCCACAGTGAGTCCTTCTTAGGGACAGCCGAACGCCTGCAACTGCGCGATCCGAAGTTGAAGATCGCGGTCGTGAACCCGGTGCAGGTGAAGAGAGATGAATTGCTCGCCGTAAAGCCCGAGGATGCAAAAACCGGTACGTTTGTGTTGTTGATTCGCGAAACGCCCAAGGCCTACGCGAATGACGACGAAATGAAAGCGGCCATCGGCAAACAGATGGAATTCCGCAGCAAAAACAAATGCGAGCTTTAAGGTTCTTTGTTTGTCGCATTTCTCCACGCCAAGTGGCTTCCACTTGTCGGGGAAATGCGACTATTCCACGTGCCGCTGTTTGATGTAATCGACGGCCTGCATTTCAATCAGGCGCGACACCGTGCGGTGAAATTCGAATCCGCCTTCTTTGCCTTGATATAAATCTGGCGGCGGAACGGCTGCGGAACACACCAGCACTGTGCGATGCTCGTACAACGCATCAATGAGGGTCACAAAACGCCGCGCGGCGTCTTTCTTCTCTTCATTCATTTGCGGAATACCGCTCATGATGATGGTCGAAAACTGCGCAGCAATCGCTAAATAATCCGTAGGACCCAGCGCCTTCTCGCATAAATCAGAAAATGAGAAGCGCGCGACTTGGTGTGCAGCGGCAGGTACTTCGATGCGGCGGCCATGCACAGTCAGATGATCTGGCTTTGGGGCTGCGTTATCAGTGAGACGCACCCACGTTTCGTCCAACGCCCTATCAGTGTCAGGGCCTAGCGGCGTGTAATATACGGGCGAACCCATCAATCGACCCAAGCGATAATCTTGCAGCGATTCCAGTGCCAGCACATCAAGCTTGGTTTTCATCAGTGCGATGAACGGAAAGAATTTCTCGCGCTGTAAGCCATCCTTATACAAATCATCAGGATGACGGTTGGATGTGGTGACAACCACGACGCCACGTTCAAACAGTTTCTGAAACAAGCGGCCCACGATCATCGCATCAGCAATGTCGCGCACTTCCATTTCATCAAAGCACAGCAGCGTCGTGTTATCAGCAATACCGTCCGCGATGCCGGGGATCGGATCGCCCACATCATCGCCGGGCAACTGGCGCATGCGGTGAATCTCAGCGTGCAGATCGCGCATGAACGCGTGAAAGTGCACGCGATCTTTGGCTTTGATGGGAATGGTTTGAAACAGCAAATCCATCAGCATAGATTTGCCGCGCCCGACACCGCCGTACAAATAGATGCCCTGCGGCGGCGGATCACCCGCATCGGACTTCAAGCCAAAGCGCTGCATCCAGCCTTTTTTGCCGCTTTTGGGCGTATACCTCAAAAGCGCATTGTGCAGGCTTTGCAAACGCTCAGCCGCAAGCTCTTGCGCCGGATCAGGCTTGATCTCGCCTGCGGCAATCATCTCGCGGTATTTGAAAATCGGGCCGGTACTCATTTATTTGGTCGCATTTTTCCACGCCAACCGGTTCCCACTTGTCGGGAAAATGCTCCGGAAAAACATATCGCCCGAACAGAAACCTGCCGGGCGATATGACGCAAAGTCTGAATCTTAGAATCAGCCGTCGGTGTTGATCGTGTTGATCAGATCGCCCAACGTCTTCTCAGCTTGGTCGTTCGGCACTTGGCAGGTACCAGCAGCCATGTGACCACCGCCACCGTACTTCAAGCACAGTTCGCCCACATTGGTTTTGCTTGAGCGATCAAAGATCGACTTACCAATCGCGAACACGGTGTTCTGCTTCTTCAAGCCCCACATAACGTGGATCGAGATATTGGTTTCCGGGTACAACGCGTAGATCAAGAAGCGATTGCAAGCCCAGATGGTTTCTTCGTCGCGTAAGTCCAACACCACCAGGTTCTTGTGAACCTTAGAGCAACGCTTAATCTGCTCTTTGGCTTTGGCTTCGTGCTCAACGTACAAATCCACGCGCTCGACAACGTCGGGCAGCATCAAGATTTCATCGATCGGAATTTCAACGCACTTGTCGATCAGTTCCATCATCAATTGATAGTTCGAGATCGTGAATTCGCGGAAACGGCCCAGGCCGGTACGCGCATCCATGATGAAGTTCATCAAATCCCAGCCTTGTGGGTTTAACACTTCGTTCTTGTTGAATTGCGCAGCATCGCCCTTGTCGACGGCCAACATCAGGTCATCGCCGATACGCGGCAGCTTCTTTTTGCCACCGAAGTAGTCGTACACAACGCGCGCGGCTGACGGAGCCTTAGGGTTGATGATGTGGTTTTCTTTCGCACCAACACGGACGGTTTCAGACAAGTGGTGGTCAAACGCCGCGCGCACGCCTTCAACATAGGGAAGGTTGGTGGTGATATCGCGGCTGGAAATCTCAATCACCCCGTCTTGCATGTCTTTGGGGTGCACGAATTTGATTTCATCGATCAGTTTGAGTTCTTTCAGGATCGCGGCGCAAACCAGGCCATCGAAATCACTGCGAGTAACCAAACGAAATTTCTTGCCTTCTTTTAGAAGGTCTTCGGCAGACACGCCCATAAACTATCCCCTCGACAACACGACGTCCGGGCTGAAAGATAAACACCTGGACCGGGCAAGACAACGCCCCAAAAGAAGCGGTTTGCCAAGGAATTTCATGGATTTGGAACAATTAAATATGCCGGTCGCCTCACCCCACCCCATGGGCCGGGGGTTAAAGCGGGCTTTGGTGGGCTTTTGCCTGATCCTGGCATTAGGCCCTGCCCTCAGCGGGTGTGGAATGAAGCCGTTTATCGATGGTCGTCGTGAAGCAGGCCAGACAACACCCCTTGGGCCGTCAACGCCCGACCGTGTAGCGGTATGCTATTCCAGCCAAAGCTCATCCCCGGCGGACGTGATGGCATTGGCCAAAGAGGAATGCGCCAAAACGAATCGGACGCCGGTGTTTGACGGCCAAGACACGTTCCAATGCGCGTTATTCGCCCCGACCCGCGCCTACTTTAAGTGCGTGGCGCAATAACTTTATAAGCTGGAGCCAGAGATGCTGAAGCATATCGTCCTCGCCTCTTTGGTTCTGCTGAGCAGTTCTGCATTCGCAGCCGAACCCGTCTGCAACACACCTGCGCACATGCTGATTATGGGCGGCACGCCCGACACCATGACGCTGACCGACGAAATGAAAGCGGGGTTACGTACTTATGCCGTTGAAGTGCCCCCGCTGGTAGACCGGTTTGGCGGTGTCTTCAAAGCGCGTGGCCGCGCGAGTGTCGTGATCGAAGGTGACTGGCCTGCCTGGAAAAACGTCGTCGTCAGTGAATGGCCGTGCCTCGAGGCTGGCCATAAGTTCTGGGTCTCGGACGACTACAAAAAAATCCACCACCTGCGCACCAACGCTTCGGAATATCGCATCGTGCTCTATCCGCCGGTGAAGAAAGACGCGCGCGAGACAGGTGCATGGACCGCTGAAGGTGGGCCTACTGCGAAAAATCTGAACTGCACAGCACCGGTTTATTTATTGGTGACAGCAGAAACCAAAGACGACAGCAAGTTAGCAGCGTATCGCAAGGCGTTGGGTGACTCTGGGATCATGTATGCCTACGGCGCGGTCGATATTTTACAAGGCGCACCCTCTGAGATCCTGGAAGGCGATTGGCCGAAGAATTTGTCGGCAAAAGTGACGCGCTGGCCGTGCCGCGAAGCCTTTGATGCATTTTATGCTTCTGCCGACTACACCACAAAATACAAACCGCTGAAAAACGGCGCTGCCGAATTCACGGCCATCTTAGCCACAGAATATAAGTCGAAATAAAAAAGGGCCGCATCATCTGCGGCCCTTTCTGAATTCGTAGTCGACGAAACGCTTACGCTTGGCGTTCCACCATCTTCATCTTGATGTCTGCAATGGCTTTGGCCGGGTTCAAACCCTTCGGGCAGGTTTGCGTGCAGTTCATGATGGTGTGGCAGCGATACAAGCGGAACGGATCTTCCAGGTTATCCAAACGCTCGCCGGTGGCTTCGTCGCGGCTGTCGTTAATCCAACGCGCGGCTTGCAACAGAATAGCTGGGCCCAAGTAACGATCGCCGTTCCACCAGTAGCTGGGGCACGAGGTCGAGCAGCAGAAGCACAAAATGCACTCCCACAGGCCGTCCAGCTTCGCGCGCTCTTCCGGCGATTGCTTACGCTCAGCACTCGGCGGCGGTGGGGTGTCGGCTTTCATCCACGGCTCAATGGATGCGTACTGCGCATAAACGTGCGTCAGGTCAGGCACCAAGTCTTTCACCACCGGCATGTGCGGCAGCGGATAGACCTTCACATCGCCCGAGCACTCTTCAATCGGCTTCAAGCAGGCCAGCGTATTGCGACCATCGATGTTCATGGCGCACGACCCGCAGATGCCTTCGCGGCATGAGCGGCGCAACGTCAGTGTTTGGTCCATCTCGTCTTTGATCTTGAGCAGACCATCCAGGACCATGGGACCGCAGGTGTCCATGTCCACTTCGTACGTGTCGACGCGCGGGTTTTCACCGGTGTCGGGGTCGTAACGATAGACTTTGAAGTTGCGGACGTTCTTCGCACCCGCCGCGGCTTTATGTGTTTTGCCGGGTTTGATTTGCGAATTTTTAGGCAGTGTCAATTCGACCATGTCGGACCTCTATGATTCCAGTGACGTTGCTTAGTACACGCGCGCTTTAGGCGGGAAGTACTGCACTTCGTCGGTCAACGTGTAGGTATGGACGGGGCGGTAATCGAGCTTCACGGCGTAGTTGTCGTCCACCGTGGCCAGGGTGTGCTTCATCCACTCGTTATCATCACGGTTCGGATAATCTTCGTGAGCATGTGCGCCACGGCTTTCGTGACGCGCTTCGGCACCAGCGATGGTGGCGAGTGCGCACGGCACCAGATTTTCCAACTCCAACGCTTCGATCAGGTCGGTATTAAACACCAAGCTGCGATCCGTGATGCTGATGTCTTTTAGGGTTTGCGAAATTTCGCCCATCTTGCCTAAGCCTTCTTTCAGGCTCTTGGCGGTGCGGAACACGGCGGCGTCGTTTTGCATCGTACGCTGCATCGACTTGCGAATTTGCGCGGTCGTCAGCGGGCCTTTTGAATAACGCAGCTTGTCGAGGCGGCTGAGCGCCTTATCAGCTGAGTCTTTGGCCAGTTGTTTGTGTGTCGCGCCAGCTTTCACGATGTCTTTGCAACGCAAAGCGGCCGCGCGACCGAACACGACCAAGTCGAGCAATGAGTTCGTGCCGAGACGGTTGGCGCCGTGCACCGAAACGCACGCGGCTTCGCCCACAGCCATTAAGCCCGGCAAAACGTTATCCGGCGAACCTGGTTTCGGGCTGATCACTTCGCCCATGTAGTTGGTCGGTATACCGCCCATGTTGTAGTGCACGGTCGGCAATACAGGGATCGGCTCTTTAGTCGCATCGACACCTGCGAAAATCTTCGCGGTTTCGGTGATGCCTGGCAGACGTTCCCACAACACGTCGGCACCCAAATGCTCAAGGTGCAGCATGATGTGATCGTTTTCAGCGCCAACGCCACGACCTTCGCGGATTTCCATGGTCATCGAACGCGAGACAACGTCCCGCGATGCCAAGTCTTTCGCAGTCGGGGCATAACGCTCCATGAAGCGTTCGCCAGCAGAGTTGGTCAGGTAACCACCTTCACCGCGTGCGCCTTCAGTGATCAGCACGCCTGCGCCGTAAACACCTGTGGGGTGGAATTGCACGAATTCCATGTCTTGCAGCGGCAAACCAGCGCGCGCCACCATGCCCGCACCATCGCCGGTGCACGTATGCGCCGAGGTGCAAGAGAAGTAAGCGCGGCCATAACCACCGGTCGCCAAAACGGTTTGGTGCGAACGGAAGCGATGCAGTTGGCCAGTAGCCATATCAATTGCAATCACGCCGCGGCAGCCGGTTTCGTCCATAATTAAGTCAATCGCGAAGTATTCAACGAAGAACTCAGCGCGGTATTTCAAGCTTTGCTGATACAGCGTGTGCAGAATGGCGTGGCCGGTACGGTCAGCCGCAGCGCACGCACGTTGCACCGGCGCTTCGCCGAAGTTGCGCATGTGGCCGCCGAAGGGGCGTTGATAAATCTTGCCTTCCGGTGTGCGCGAGAACGGCACGCCGTAGTGTTCGAGTTCATGCACGGCGGGAATAGCTTCGCGGCACATGTATTCGATGGCGTCTTGGTCACCTAACCAGTCAGAGCCTTTGACGGTGTCGTACATGTGCCAGACCCAGTTGTCCTCGGCCATGTTGCCAAGGGCTGCACCGACACCACCTTGAGCGGCGACAGTGTGCGAGCGGGTTGGGAACACTTTGGTGATGCAGGCGGTTTTCAAACCGTTTTGCACCATGCCGAAGGTGGCACGCAAACCAGCGCCACCGGCGCCGACAACCACGACGTCATAGTCGTGGTCGATGATGGGATAAGCGGAGGGATTATACGGCATGGGAGATCAACCTCCGAACGTCACGATAAGAATAGAAACCACAGCCAGCGCCGCAAACGCGATGCACAGCAACTTCACGAACAGCAGCAGCGCAAAGCGCAAGCCATGGCCGCTGACGTAATCCTCGATCACCACCTGCAAACCGAGTTGCGCATGATGAAAGCCCGCAACGATGAACAAAATCATCAGCGTGGCATTGATGGGGTCGTACAGCCAGTTGGTGAACTCGACGAAGTTGGCATTGGCCATCGAGAGCACAGACCAGATCAACCACACGGTCAGCGGGATCAGGGCGATGGCGGTGATGCGTTGCGCCAGCCAATGATGGGTGCCGTTTTTGGCAGAGCCCAAGCCGCGGGCACGACCCAGCGGAGAACGGAGCGAATGTTGCGATGACGACATATGTGACCCCTTAGACCGCGAGCCAAGTGATGATCGTCAGCACGACAGCGGCGACGAGTACAATCAGATTGCTGCGTTGGAACTGCGGGATCTCGAAGCCTTTGCCCGCATCCCAGAACAGGTGACGGATCCCTGTGCAGACGTGGAAATAAAGAGCGACAGAGAAGCCAAACAGAACGACCTGACCAAACAGCGACGTGATCACGTCCATGGCCAAGGCATACGTTTCCTCACCATAAGCAGCCGAGGCCACCCATCCGGTGAGCAGAATAAGGCCGCCGAACAGGCCAATCCCGGTGACGCGGTGCCCATAGACCGACAACAAGGCCGCCAATGGCAGGCGATAAACTTGAAGGTGCGGCGATAAAGGCCGCGAGGGCGGTTTTGTGGCGGTGGACATGACTGCCAAATCCCGATGTTTGCTAGGAGTTACAAGGTTTTCGGCCACCCCTGGCCGAGTGCCGATACGTGTACCCCCGCCGACGACTTGAAGTCAAACGGCCCTCGGAAAAACTGTGCGCGAACCGCGAGATATGTCCGTGCTTTGAGCGATTGGGGGGTCCAATTCAGAATCATTCTTATCTTCTAATGCGCCAAGCAAGAGAGATCGACTCTACCAGCCACCAGCACAGAGAATCATAGCTTCATAATGGCTATGCGCCCTGATCGGTGCACTAAAGCCACAAACTAAAGATGGCCACCAAGATCGTAAGGCGAATTCGACGCGGGCTTACATAGACAAGTGCAGTCTTGAGCGCCGATAATTCGAACATATGTTGATGTCAGCTTTGCACGCTTGATGTGCACCAGGAGAACGTCATGACCGACAACGTCAATCACGATCTGAAAGTCGAATACACGCGCGATGAGCAAGCGCGCCAAGGCTTCGTCTCGGGCATGCGCAGTTATGTACTGAACAGCCTCTCGGGTAACATGCGCACGGTCTACGAAAAGAAAGTTGAGCCTGCGTTCAAGAAAAAGAATAAGCGCGCGCCCAAGACCGCTCCTGAAATTCATAAAGCGCTGAAGCCAGAAACAATTTTTAAATTCTATTCGTCGATGCGCTGCAACACCCAAGAGATGTGCTTCCGCAGTGTTATTCCCGGCGTCGAACGCGAAGCTGAAGATTTGTCACGCCGTACCAAAGTGCTGGGCCAGTCAACCGAGAAAGCCAGCGGCACATTGACGGTTGATCCCAAGATGCAAATTCCGCGCTACGTGTCGGAATTGGATGTGCACTTGATGGCAGGCAACTACCACGAAGAGCACATACCTGATGATGTGAGCCAGGGCGCGATTTACGATAACGGCTTGTCCGTGTTTGCCATGGGCTTCTTGGGCCCACGCATGGATGACATTACGCAATCTGTCTCCACTTACTTCGCCAAGCGTTACCCGGATTTCAAACCAAAAAAGATTTTGGACTTGGGCTGCACGCTGGGCCATTCCACGCTGCCGTGGAAAGACCGCTACCCAGAAGCTGAAGTACATGGCGTTGATGTGGGGGCGCCCTCTGTGCGTTATGCCCATGGCCGTGCGCAAAGCTACGGTGTGACAGCGCACTTCGCGCAAAAAGATGCCGAGCACACGCACTTCCCAGATGAAACGTTTGACGTGATTTATTCGTGCATGTTCCTGCACGAAGTGCCGAAGAAGAACATTCGCGCGATCTTCAAAGAAGCCTACCGCATGCTAAAGCCGGGCGGCGTGATGCTGCATTACGAATTGCCACCCAATAGCATGCTGCAGCCCTACGACAGCTTCTATTTGGATTGGGATAGCTTCTATAACAAAGAGCCGTTCTACAAAGCCTTCCGCGACCTCGACCCACAAGAAGAGATAACGGCGGGTGGCTTTAAGAAGAGCAAGTACTTCCAGTTCGTCGCCCCATCCATGAACTTCTATGGCGAAGACGCGATTACGAAGGCTGTTGCTGACGATACCAAAGCCACCAAGAAGGGCGAGAACCACATGGGCCGTCTCGTTGATGGCGTACAGTGGTTTACTTTTGGTGCGTGGAAATAAGGCTGCTTTAAAATGTTTTCAACGAAAGTGAAGAAGACGCAGACCAAACTGCGCGACACAGTCAAAGGTAAACAATACCGCTTCTTCGACAGCCAAGGCGTGGATGAGTTGGTGTCGATCTCGATGCAATTGGCCCAAGAGTTATGGGTGGTGAAAGAGCGCTTGGCCGCTGTTGAAGCAGCCGCAGCCAAAAAAGGCGTGCTGCTGGGTGAGGAAGTGGAAGGCTATACCTTCACGCCCGATCAGCGCGCCATTGTGGAAGATGAAAAGAAAAAATTCATCGACCGCGTGTTCTTCACGCTGCGCGAACAGTCGGAAGCGTTAGTGAGCGACGCTGACGAACCGGACGGTCCGAAACTGGCCTAGTTCTCTGGAACGCCCGACCATTTTTCAGGGCGCTCGCCCCCGTCTGCTTTGGCGATATCCCATTCGATCAGGTTGATCTTCTCGCCGTCGGGCCCGCGCAGCGTCATCTCGCGTTGCTTGACATGGCCACGCACACGCAAGGGCACCGGTGGTGAGACAATCGCAAGGCCATTGGCTTTGGCGTATTCATGCACCGGATCGAGATTGTCGCAGTAAAACACGAGGCACAATTCACCCACGTTTGAACTGCTGTTCTGACGCTGAATCGGCGGTGGCGAAGGGTTCTTCACTTCAAACAACCCCACCATGCCGTATTCGGGTTTACCGTCGACCTTCAAAATCACAATGCGCGTGGTGATGCTGGCGGGCATACCAATCAGGGCGTGCATATTGCCGCCCGTGGCTTCACCTTCCAGATACACAGCCGTTAAGCCCAGAACGTTGGTGTAAAACGCACGGCTTTTATCGAGGTCCGAGACCATCAACGCCGCACGCACCATTTGACTGACAGCCATTGCACGCACTCCTGTTTTAAGATGCGTTAGGCTTGCGCCATACCGAACTCATGCGCAATCAATTCGTACGAGCGCAGTCGCGCCGCGAAATCGTGACAGATCGTTACCACGAGAATTTCATGCAGCCCGTGTTCTTTGGCAATGTGTTCAAGCCCTGCGCGCACATATTTCGGATCGCCAATCAGTGCTGTTTCACGCGACTTGTCAGCCACGCGGCGCTCAAAATCTGTGTACGGATAGCTTTCCGCTTCTTCGGGCGATGGATACGGGCCTAACGCGCCACGTTCTAACATCACACGCCACAGCCCACGCGAAAGGCTTAAACGCTCGGCTTCAGCTTTCGTGGGCGCACATACAACGCCGACGCACATATTCGCTTTGGGCTGCTGCAACAGATCAGACGGCTGAAACTGATTTTTGTAATCCGCGACAATATTGCGCGAGCCATTGGGATTGATGAAATGCGCAAATGAAAACGGCAGGCCCATCATGGCGGCCAGTTTCGCGCTTTCCCCTGATGATCCCAACACCCACATTTCAGGCGGCACATCAGGGCGCGGTGTGACTTTGACTTTGCTCAGCGCCTTGTTCGCAGGCTCGGTGCCGTTCAAGAACGCCTTTAAATCGAGCAGCTTCGTCGGGTAGTACTCTATGCCGATCTCAGAGCCATATTGCATCGCAACGCTCGTAAGCTGATCGCCACCAGGGGCACGACCCAAGCCCAGATCAATGCGACCAGGATACATGGTTTGCAGCAACGCAAAATTCTCAGCCACTTTGAGCGGACTGTAATGCGAGAGCATCACGCCCCCCGCGCCGACTTTTATTTTCTGCGTGGCTGCGGCCACGCGCGCGATCATGATTTCAGGCGAAGACCCGGCCAACCCTTCGGTGCCATGATGCTCAGCCAGCCAATAGCGATGATAGCCAAGCTTTTCGGTCGCTTGCGCAAGCTGAATAGTTTCGTTGATCGCCTCTAACGCCGTTCCACCCGAACGCACAGGCGATTGATCCAGAACGGAAAGCGTCAGCGCCATAATTTAGGTGTTCGCTAAAGCTGCAATGTCGTCAGCGTAGTCAATCAAACGCTGCGCTTCAGCCACATGCAGCACTTCCACCAAACGCCCATCCAGCGTTGTGACACCATGGCCTTTGGCTGCAGCTTCTTTGTGCGCTTCAACGAGGCGTTTGGCGCGCGTCAGTTCCTCAGGGCTTGGCGCGTAGACGCCATTGGCAACATCTACTTGCTTGGGATGAATAAGCGTTTTGCCATCAAAACCCAGTGCGCGGCCTTGGCGGCACGCGGCTTCGTAACCGGCTTCGTCATTCAAATCGACGTGCACGCCATCTAGCACATACAAGCCATAAGCACGGGCGACCAGAATGCAGGTTTGCAACGCCATCAGCATTGGCGCCCGGTCTGCCGGGTGTGCGCAGTGCAAATCTTTCGCCAAGTCGGCGGTGCCGACGCAGAAACCTGCCAAGCGTTCCGACGCCTCAGCAATTTCACGCGCGTTTAAAATGCCCTTCGGCGTTTCCATCATCGCCCAGATCGCTAGCGTATCTGGCGCACCGGCGGCATGCAGAACATCAGCGGCAATTTTAATATCATCGCCATCGTTCACTTTGGGCAGCACAACGCCATCAGCGCCCGAGACAGCAATCGCCGTCAAATCATCGCGACCCCAGGGTGTGTCTAACCCATTTGCGCGAATCATGACTTCGCGTTTTCCGTACGCTTTAGACTGCACAGCGGCCACTGCGGCGGCCCGCGCATCGATTTTGGCGTCAGGTGCAACAGCATCTTCCAAATCGAAAATCAGGCCATCAGAAGCAACTGTTTTTGCCTTTTCCAGCGCACGGGCATTGGAAGCTGGCATATAGAGCATGCTGCGGCGCGGTCTTGATGGAAACGTCATGGATGAGTCCACATATATTTAATGTTGTGCTTTGATATCTGATGAGACTTTCGCGGTCCAGCATGCTTGGTAACTGTGCGCGTCTTCGCTATAACGCAAAGGTGAAAATAATAACTGCCCCGAAGGCAGCGTATTGGGACACAGCGTAGCCCTATGTTTGATACTGTTATTATTGATGACCCCATTTTACGTGGCTTGATTGTGGGGATACTGATGGCGGCCCCCGTGGGCGCTGTCGGTGTGATGTGCATTAAGCGTGCCCTCAGCGATGGGTGGCGACGCGCGATGTCGGTTGGACTGGGCTCAGCGTGCGTTGATGCAATTTTTGGCGCTGTCGCAGGGCTGGGCCTGACGTACATCGCAACATTTGTCACGAATCATCAAAATAGCATCGGATTATTTGGCGGCCTGATTGTGACGGGCATCGGCGTTGCCACGTACCTCTCGCCCATCAAAACAGAAGACAACAGCCCTGTCGTGGGCCGCAAGCGCCGCGATTT
This sequence comes from Rhodospirillaceae bacterium, assembly GCA_965229355.1. Classification (GTDB taxonomy): domain Bacteria; phylum Pseudomonadota; class Alphaproteobacteria; order Rhodospirillales; family Rhodospirillaceae. Next base: position 1,215,431 of record OZ245869.1, read on the forward strand.
CGCGGCCGGTTTTATGCTCTCAATCGCAAATCCAGCGACAATGTTAGGTGCCATCGGATTATTCGCAGCCTTAGGCCAGGTTGACCCCGTGACAGCACCGCAATCAGCCGCAGCCCTGATTGGCGCAGTGTTTGCGGGCTCACTGACATGGTGGGTGTTTCTGATTTCCATGGCGCGTCTATTTCGGCACAAATTTGTGCCCGAACGTCTTCACAAGCTGAACAAAATCGAAGGGGCACTGATTGGCGCTTTCGGGTTACTTCTTGTGATTATCGTCCTCAGTCACGCATTACCATTCTGAGCGGCAGAACATGCGCCACACCCTCTTCAATCCCTCACCCTCGGATGCATTGAAGAGAGCGTTAGAGCGTTTTGAATCGGGCTTTTATCATCAAGCCGCCACACAATTTCTAGAAGTGCTGGCGAAAGAACCTGGCAACCAAGATGCCGTGTTTTATTACCGGCTCATTGAACACAAGTTTGCATCGCGCTCCGCCCGCAAACCGACTCTTGTTTGGCAACTTGATCCCGCCACAGCTTGGGAAACCGATTGGCTGCGACTGCTGCTGGCTGATTGCATCGACAATGAAATCGTCGACAAAAAATGGACGCACATCAGCGACCCCATGATTGTGGTGGATCATCACATGGTCCCGGAGAAAGTATCTTATTATCGCGAGGCCTTTGAGAAAGGTGCGCGGATTATTCTTATTCATCTCAGCGACGAAACGTTCCGCGATGATTTAGGTGCGTACAAGTATTGCGATGCCGTGATCCGCACTTATCACAGCGCGCGTCTGACGCAGTTGAACAGCATCTTCACGCTGCCACTGGGGTACAAAGCAGAATTTGCGCGCACCGAAACGCCCAAACCATCATCAGCGCGCAAATATATGTGGGGCTTTGCTGGCGATAACAAAAAGCTGACGCGCACGGAAATGTTAGCTGCAATGAACAGCGTACCCAACGGCTTTACGCACTTAACATCGGGTTTTGGCGCGAGTGACGCTTTAAGCACCCCAGACTATCGCACGATGTTCGACGAAAGCGTGTTTGCGCCCAGCCCCAGCGGGTGGTCCAACCTGGAATCGTTCCGCGTATATGAGGCTTTAGAAGCGGGCTGCATTCCCATCGTGGAACAACGCCCGCAGTTTGATTATTTCACGACACTGTTGGGGGCCCACCCCATCCCGACGATTTCAGACTGGAAAGAAGCGCCGCAGTTAATTGAGCGCCTGAACAGTGCCAACGAAACTGAGCGCGTGCGCCTAGCCTGCGCGAACTGGTGGGCTGACTATAAGCCAAAACTAAAAACGCGGCTCACTGACTTTGTGACCCGCGTTTTTGAAAACCCGTAAGCGCTAATCTTTACGCATTTACGCTCAGATAATCACGCGCCAACACTTCTGCGATTTGCACGGCGTTCAGCGCGGCACCTTTGCGCAAGTTATCAGCCACAATCCAGAATGATAAGCCATTGGGCACTGTCGCATCTTTGCGGATGCGCGAGATATACACAGCATCTTCACCCACGACTTCTGCGGGCGTGACATAACCTTCATCTGTGCGGTGATCGACAACTGAAACACCCGGCGCTTTCGATAAAATCGCACGCGCTTCTTTGTCCGTGATCGGTCGTTCTGTTTCGATGTTTACGTATTCAGCGTGGCCCACGAATGAACCGATGCGTGCGCAGTTCGCGTGCACTTGAATATCCGGATCGAGAATTTTCTTGGTCTCAACCGTCATTTTCCATTCTTCTTTGGTCGCACCATCATCCATGAAGACGTCGATATGCGGGATAGCATTGAACGCGATCTGTTTGGTGAATAACGACTTTGTATCGTGCGGCGATTGGTTGGCGTAGATGCCCTTTGTTTGGTTAAAGAGTTCATCCATAGCAGCTTTGCCTTTGCCCGAGGTGGACTGATAGGTCGACACCACCACGCGCTTGATTTTGAAGGCATCATGCAGCGGCTTTAACGCCACAACCATTTGGATGGTCGAGCAATTGGGGTTGGCGATAATGCCCTTCTTTTTATAACGGGCGATATCTTGCGGATTCACTTCCGGCACCACCAGCGGCACATCTGGGTCCATACGGAACTGTGAGGTGTTGTCGATGACAACGCAGCCAGCTTTGGCTGCGCGCGGGCTGTGAATCGCCGATATTTTTGCGCCCGGTGATGACAGTGCGATATCAACGCCCTTGAAATCGAACGTTTCAAGGTTCTGCACTTTCAGAATTTCGTCATCGCCAAACGACACTTGCGATCCGACAGACCGCTCGGACGCCAGCGCGTACACTTTCGACACTGGAAACTGGCGATCAAACAGCGTCTGCAAAATTTCGCGCCCGACGTTGCCCGTGGCCCCGATCACCGCAACAACGTAGCCTTCGCGTGACTTCGAGCGTGAACTGGCCATGGCAGAATCCTTATTCTTGAATTGTTAAGCGACGGAAACGGAGCACAGGGCCATTTTCATAGCCCAAAAGGTGCGGCAAACTACGCCCACAGGCCCCGAATCGCAAGGTAACCTATGACCAATAGAATCACGGAATACAGCGACTTCTGGCTCTATTACTTGCGCGAACATGGCAAGCCTGCCACGCGAGCCTTGCATTACATCGGCACCGCATTGGCGCTGCTGTGCCTTGCGATCGGCATTTTCTCAAACGCCACATACCTGATTTTTGTGCCATTCGCAGGTTACGGCTTTGCGTGGCTCGCGCACTTCACGGTCGAGCACAACAAACCTGCGACGTTCAAATACCCCGGCTGGTCGCTCTACAGCGACTTTCGCATGTTCGCGTTGTTCATCACGAACCGTTTGCAGCCACATTTAGATGCGGCCGGTAGGCGCTAATTATTTCGCGAGTTTCGTTAGTTCCGCCACAATCGCATCGGCCATGGCATTGGTGCCGACCGGCGTTTGACCCGGCTCAATGATGTCGCCGGTGCGAATGCCTGAAGAAAGAACATTCTGCATGGCTTTATCCAGCAGGTCCGCTTCGGCACCCAGCCCAAGCGAATACTTCAGCATCATGCCGAACGAACTAATCATGGCCAGCGGGTTGGCAATGCCTTTGCCAGCGATGTCTGGCGCTGAGCCGTGTACGGGTTCATAGAGTGCAGCTTGACGACCATCAGCCGCAACAGCGCCTAAGCTGGCTGACGGCAACATGCCCAGCGAGCCGGTCATCATCGACGCCAAATCCGACAAAATATCGCCGAACAGATTTTCAGTCAGGATCACATCGAACTGCTTCGGCGTACGCACCAACTGCATCGCGCAGTTATCGACATACATGTGGCTGAGTTCGATATCGGCATATTCAGCTTTGTGCAGCTTGGTGACTTCATCGCGCCAAACAACCGAGGCTTCCAACACGTTGGCTTTATCGACCGAGCACAAACGCTTGTTGCGCTTGCGGGCCAGCTCAAACGCAGCGCGCGCAACACGTTGAATTTCGTGCGTCGCATAGGCCATGGTGTTGTAACCACGGCGTGCGCCACCGGCCAATTCTTCGATGCCGCGGGGCTCGCCGAAGTAAGCGCCGCCAATCAGTTCGCGCACGATCATAATGTCGAGCCCGCTGACCAAATCAGCTTTCAGCGAAGATGCGCCAACCAGCGCATCCATCACAATGGCCGGGCGTAAGTTCGCAAACAGGCCCATTTCTTTACGCAAACGGAGAAGCCCGCGCTCGGGGCGCAGATCGTACGGCAACGTGTCGTATTGCGGGCCGCCGATGCAGGCCAGCAGCACCGCATCGGATGCCATGGCTTGTTTGATGGTATCGTCGGTCAACGGCACTTTGTGCACGTCGTACGAAGCACCACCAATGAGACCTTCGGTAATTTCAAATTTCACGCGGCCGGTGGATTGAAACCAATCCATCACCCGGCGCGTAGCGTTCGTCACTTCGGTACCGATGCCGTCGCCGGCCAACGAGAGAATTTTGCGGACGGGCACAGACATGCGGCTACTCTTACGAAGGCAATAAGGACGAAATGATTAAGCGTAGAGCCAGGGTTGTTCAGCTTTTTGCTTGGCTTCGAACGCGGTGATTTTATCAGCGTGCTGCAAGGTCAGGCCGATGTCATCCAAGCCGTTCAGCAAGTTGTGACGACGCGTGGCGTCGATATCAAACTTGGTCACAGCGCCATCCGGCGTCGTGATGGTTTGTTGATTGAGATCAACCGTGAACTCACCGCCGGTAGCTTGCTTCGTCAATTTATCGATCTCAGCTTGCGGCAAGGTGATGCACAAAATGCCGTTCTTGAAGCAGTTGTTAAAGAAGATGTCGGCGAAGCTGGGCGCAATCACGCAGCGGAACCCGAAATCATGCAAACCCCAAGGTGCATGTTCGCGCGACGAGCCGCAGCCGAAGTTCGCACCGGCCACCAAAACCTTGGCATGACGGAACGGCTCTTTATTCAGCACAAAGTCAGCCTTTTCCGAGCCATCGTCGTTAAAGCGCATGTCGAACAACACGGCCTTGCCCAGGCCCGTGCGCTTGATGGTTTTCAGGAACTGCTTGGGCATGATCATGTCCGTATCAACGTTGACCAGCGGCAGCGCTGCAGCAATGCCCTTAAGAACTGTGAACTTTTCCATCTTCTTTGCTCCCGTTCGGCCTCTTGCCGATTAATTTTTATCTTTTTTGTAGCGCGCGAACGCTGACAACACCGCGAATTCCTTCAAGCTTTCCAATTTGCTCGAGAAATCGCCATCTTCAAAGGGATCGCGTGCAATTGCCCGATCTGCGCGCGCCTGACGTAAGGCCGCTATATCAATCACAATAGGGTCTACGTTCAGAACTTGTGCGATCTGCTCGGGCATTGTGGCGACCCCTTACTGAACTTTGCGAACGTCAGTGAGGTAACCCGTCACCGCAGCAGCCGCAGCCATACCAGGGCTGAGCAAGTGCGTACGGCCACCACGGCCCTGACGGCCTTCGAAGTTGCGGTTGGATGTGGATGCACAACGCTCACCCGGCTGCAAAATGTCGGGGTTCATGCCCAAACACATCGAGCATGACGGCTCGCGCCATTCAGCGCCCGCCGCGATGATGATTTTATCCAACCCTTCTTCTTCAGCTTGATGCTTCACCAGGCCAGAACCCGGCACCACCAGCATGCCCACGTGAGCGGCAATCTTTTTGCCCTTCAGCACGGCAGCGGCAGCGCGAATGTCTTCGATGCGGCCGTTGGTGCACGAGCCGACGAACACTTTATCGACCTTCACTTTTTCCAGCGGCATGCCAGCGGTCAGACCCATGTATTCCAACGCGCGCTTGGCGGCAGCTTGTTTGTTCGGGTCCGTAAAGTCTGACGGGTTCGGCACATTGGCCGTAATTGGCAACACGTCTTCAGGGCTGGTGCCCCAAGTCACATGCGGCACAATGTCAGACGCATTCAGGCGAATTTCTTTATCGAACTTTGCACCGTCATCGGTCTTCAAGGTCTTCCAATAGGCAACAGCTTGTTCCCACTGGCCGGCTTTCGGTGAATGCGGACGGCCTTTTAAGTATTCAAACGTCTTTTCATCTGGCGCAATCAAGCCAGCGCGCGCACCCGCTTCGATGGTCATATTGCAGACCGTCATACGGCCTTCCATGGTCAGGTCCGTAAACACTTGGCCCACGTACTCAACCACGTGGCCCGTGCCACCAGCGGTGCCCATCTTACCGATGATTGCCAACACCAAATCTTTCGCGGTCACGCCGGTCGGCAACGCGCCGTCCACAGCAACGCGTAAGTTTTTCGACTTGGTCATCTGCAATGTTTGCGTAGCCAACACGTGCTCCACATCAGACGTGCCGATGCCGAACGCCAGCGCGCCGAACGCACCGTGCGTGGCGGTATGCGAATCGCCGCACACAATCGTCTTGCCGGGCTGCGTCAAACCTTGTTCAGGCCCAATGATGTGCACGATGCCTTGGCGAATATCCGACATCGGAATGTACGGCACACCGAAATCACGCGCGTTTTCTTCCAGCATTTGCAGCTGAAGGCGGCTTTCAGGGTCATCGATTTTTTGCAAGCGGTCTGGCGTGCTGGGCACGTTGTGATCCGGCACGGCAATGGTCTTGTCCGTGCGGCGCATTTTGCGATGCGCAGTCCGCAAGCCTTCGAACGCTTGCGGCGTCGTCACTTCGTGCGTCAGGTGCAGATCGATATAGAGAAGCGAGCTGCCATCACCGCTATGAACCAAGTGGCTGTCCCACAATTTATCGTACAGCGTACGCGGCGCGGTCATGACGATGTTCCCTTACCTTTAGGCGTGGTCTTTTATGTCTTAAGTCTTTTTATGTCTTAAGCTTTTAACTGCAATTGCGGGCGCCCCACCCACAAAGAGGGGCGCCCTCATTTTTTATGTCAGCGCGTTAAATGTACGCGCCAGAAGAAGCTTAGACTTTATCGCCTTCGCCAGCGCCTTCATTGCCCATGTCTTCGGCAATACGGGCAGAGCGGCCACGACGGTCACGGAGGTAGTACAACTTCGCGCGACGCACTTTACCGCGGCGAACCACTTCCACCTTATCGACAACCGGAGCGAACAGCGGGAATACGCGCTCCACGCCTTCACCGAACGAGATTTTACGCACGGTGAACGATGAGTTCACACCAGCGTTTTTGCGCGCGATGCACACGCCTTCGTAAGCTTGCAGGCGGCTCTTATCGCCTTCTTTCACTTTCACGTACACGCGAACAGTGTCGCCCGGCGTGAATTCAGGAATGGTTTTACCGCTCGTCAATTGAGCGATGTGGTCCTGATTGATTTGATCGATCACATTCATGGTTTCGTCCTTTGTATCTCTTACGTCGATTAAAACTTAAAAACTCAGTCCTACAATTTCTTCTCAACCTGTGCCGCCAGATACTTTGCCCACAAATCCGGCCGCCGGGCTTTCGTTGCGTCTTCAGCTTGTTGTCGCCGCCACGCCGCCACTTTGGCGTGGTGACCTGACTTCAAAATCTCCGGTACGGCGCGCCCATTCCAAACATCAGGGCGGGTGTACTGCGGATACTCCAACAAGCCTGTCTCGAAACTTTCCTCATCCAAACTTTCTGTGCGTCCGATGACCCCAGGCAGTAAGCGCACAACAGCGTCCAACAACATCAACGCTGGCAACTCGCCACCCGAGAGCACGAAATCGCCAAGGCTGATCTCCTCGACATTCCGCGCCTCCAACACCCGCTGATCGACACCTTCAAACCGTCCGCAGATCAGCGTGACCGCTTTATCTGCCGCAAGCCGCTTTACGCGGGCCTGAGTTAGAGCAGCGCCCCGTGGCGTGAAGTAGATCAGCGCACCTTCACCGGTGTAGGACGCGGCAATCGCTGCATCCAAAACATCGGGCCGCATCACCATGCCGGCGCCACCCCCAGAGGGCGTGTCATCGACGGTGCGATGCTTGTCAGTGGCAAACCCGCGAATATCGACGGGCTTTAAGCTCCACACACCCTCTTCTAACGCGCGTCCCGCCAGCGAATACCCAAGCGGACCTGGGAACATCTCGGGGAACAGCGTCAGAACCGTGGCGTTGAAACTGCTACTCACGCTTCAGCTCCTTACGGGGCTTCACCGCTGCTGTGTCATCAGAACCAGTGTTGTCTCCTTCTTCCGCTTCAAGAGCCGCGATCATTTCCGCATCGTCTTCATCGCCATCGTCAAACAAACCCGGCAATGGTTCGATGCGGATAAAGCCGCCCTCGATATTCACTTCAACGACGGCTTCGTCCGAAAACGGTACCAACGTTGCATCTTTCTGTCCGTGACCCACTTCGATGATGTCGCCAGCACCGAAGTTATAAAGCGCGAGTACAGACCCAATCTCTTCGCCGGTTGTCAGCACCGCTTTCAGGCCGACCAAGTCAGCGTGATAGTAGGTGCCGTCATCGGCCTCAGGCAGCTGGCTGCGATCCACGTAGAGCTTCTGGCCCTTCAAAGCTTCGGCTTCGTTCCGGTCGGTGAGGCCTTTTAACTGAGCCGTGACCGTACCTTTACTTTCGCCAACAACTTTGACCGTCCATTTGCGCGATCCATCTTCGGTTTCAACCGGGCCATAAGACCCGACATCGAAGGGATCTTCGGTGAAGCTCTTGATACGAACTTCGCCTTTGATCCCCTTGGCGCCGACAATGACGCCGAGACAGATGCGCGAACTGGATGCAGCCATGATCTAACGCTGCCGCAAGGCCAGCGCTTACTCAGCCGCCGGAGCTGCTGCGGCTTCCGTTGCTTCAGCCGCTTTCGCTGCTGCTGCGTCTTCGGCTGCCTTCAAACGCTCTTGCGCTTTGGTCTTCGGCTTATCTTTCTTGGTTTGCGGACGAACCGTCGGCGCAGCCATGACACCGGCTTGCGCCAGGAAACGTTGCACGCGATCCGACGGCAAAGCGCCTACGCTGATCCAATACTTGATGCGTTCCAACTTCAACACCACGCGGTCTTTGCTTTCGCGCGACAGCAGCGGGTTGTAAGTGCCCAAACGCTCGATGTAACGGCCATCGCGCGGCGAGCGCGAGTCAGCAACAACGATACGGTAAAACGCGCGGTTGGTTGTACCAGCGCGCGACATTCTGATTTTAAGGCCCATGCGAGATATCTCTCCTGTTAAACTTCAGTCTTGAATTGAAAACGAAAACTTAAAACGAACTTACTCTGACTCTTTGTTATCGACGGCCAAATGGCGGACCACCCGGCATCTTCATTCCGCCAGGCATCATGCCTGGCAAACCCTTGCCCATCATTGCGCCAAGCGCACCTAACCCGCCCATCTTCTTCAGGCGTTTCATCATGGTGGACATATCTTGATGCTGCTTCAGCAGCTTGTTCACATCAGCAACCGTCATGCCTGCACCCGTCGCAATACGTTGCTTGCGCGAGGCCTTGATAATGTCGGGGTTGCGGCGTTCTTTCGTCGTCATCGACAAGATGATCGCTTCTTGGCGCTTCACCATGTTGTCGTCGATCTTGGCGGCGGCGGCTTGCTTCATGGCCGCGCCCAAACCTGGGATCATGCCCATGATGCCTTTCAGATCGCCCATCTTTTGCACTTGGCGGATCTGACTCAGCATGTCTTCCAAATCAAACTTGCCATCCATCATGCGTGCGGCAAGTTTCTCGGCATCTTCTTGCTTAATCGTCTCGGCGGCGCGTTCCACCAGGTTGACGATATCGCCCATGCCTAAGATGCGGCCTGCCACACGTTGCGGCGAGAACACATCCAACGCATCAACTTTTTCACCCAAGCCGATATACTTGATCGGCTGGCCGGTGACCGCGCGCATCGACAATGCAGCGCCACCGCGCGCATCGGAATCAACGCGCGTTAGAACGATACCAGTCAGGCCCAAAGTTTCGTGGAAGGCTTTAGCTGTATTAACTGAGTCCTGACCGATCATCGCGTCAGTGACCAACAGCGTTTCATGCGGCTTGATGAGATCGCGCAATGACTTAACCTCAGCCATCATCTCATCATCAACAGTCGTGCGGCCGGCAGTGTCGAACATCACGACATCAAAGCCGCCCAACTTTGCTTCACTTAAACCGCGCTTGGCGATGTCCAAAGGCTTTTGACCTTCGACAATAGGTAATGAAGTGACATCAACTTGGCGGCCCAGAATGGCCAACTGTTCTTGCGCAGCGGGGCGATAGGTATCCAGCGAGACCATCAACACGCGCTTGCGGTCTTTTGACTGCAAACGGTTGGCGACTTTTGCGGTCGTCGTCGTTTTGCCCGAGCCTTGCAGGCCGACCATCAATACTGGCACCGGTGGCTGCGCGCCAAAATCGAGACCGCCTTGCGCAGCTTCGCCACCCAGCATGTTCACCAGTTCATCGTGAACGATCTTCACGACCATCTGGCCAGGGGTGACGGACTTGATAACTTTTTCACCGACCGCTTGGGCCGAGACTTTTTCGATAAAGTCTTTGACGACTGGCAACGCGACGTCAGCTTCCAGCAGCGCAACGCGCACTTCGCGCATCGCGGCTTGCACATCAGACTCGGTCAAAGCGCCACGTCGCGTTAAACGCGACAGCACTCCACCCAAGCGATCTGAAAGACTATCAAACATCGGTCGTTCCAAAGTCCGCGTCCGAGAAGGCATTTAGGCGAAGCGCGAAACTCGAATGCGCAAAGCACAAATGACGCCAGTGAGCGCAACGCGCAGACTGACGGGCCCCCTCGGGAGCGGGATAAATAGCAAAGTTGTGAAATCACAACGCCTTAGCTGGATCTATAGACCCTGCCGAAGCGGGCTGTGTTTACGCCTTGGGTTTCATTGGGTCAAGGCAAGGGGCCCGGTTTTTGGGGCTTTAGCCCTGCAAACGCCCATTCCGGTCATTTTCTAATTCATTTTATATATATTAATCAACATATTATGAGAAATTCTAGCCCAATCCCCGTTTTCCGCGTTACTTAATTATGGGCTTGCTAGACAGGCCCCGACCCCACACCTATAACCCGCGCCATGACTACCACCGTCCCAACGAGTCGCGCCCTCCAGCCGCGCGAGCTTCCCTTCCGGAAGATGCATGGGATCGGGAACGACTTTGTCGTTCTTGATGTGCGGGGCCGCGCGCTTAATTTGTCGGAGAAGACTGCGAAAGTTTTAGCCGACCGCCGCTGGGGCGTGGGCTGCGATGAAATTCTGATTATCGAAAAGCCACGCAATGGCGGCGATGCGTTCATGGGTGTGCGCAATGCAGACGGCACCGTGGCCGAGCAATGCGGTAACGGCGTGCGCTGTGTCGCCGACGTGCTGATGAACGAACTGAACAAGACGAAGCTGACTATTGAGACCTTGGGCGGCGATGTGATTGCCACCCGCACCAACGATGGCTTGATCTCCATCGACATGGGCAAAGCCAAACTTGATTGGCGCGACATTCCGTTATCGCAAGAGCGCGATACGCTGCATTTAGGGATTAGCGAGGGAAGCTTAAGCGACCCTGTGGGTGTCAGCATGGGCAACCCGCATGCGGTGTTCTTTGTGCCGGACGCGGAAGCGGTTGATTTGGAACACATTGGTCCGAAGTTAGAGCATCACGCGCTGTTCCCGGCCCGCGCCAACATTGAAGTGATTCAAGTGTTGTCACGCACGCACTTGAGAATGCGGGTGTGGGAACGTGGTTCGGGCATCACGCAAGCTTGCGGTACGGGCGCATGTGCCAGCGGCGTGGCTGCATTCCGCCGTGGCCTGACCGAACGGGCGGTGCGCATTACACTAGATGGCGGCGACCTTCACATTGAATGGCGTGAAGACGGCCACGTGATCATGACAGGCCCCGTCGCCTATGTGTTCGACGGCGTCTGGACGATACCGTCGTGAACATGATGAAAAAAACAGGTGGTGTTGAAGTTGTGAACTTCGGCTGTCGCCTGAATGCCTACGAGTCTGAAGTGATGCGCAGCCATGCGCAATCTGCGGGCTTAACAAACACGATCATCGTCAACACCTGCGCTGTCACCAAAGAAGCCGAACGCCAAGGCCAGCAATCAATCCGCAAATTAAAGCGCGAGAACCCGGACGCGACGATTATCGCCACGGGCTGCGGCGCACAGCTTGACCCTACCAAGTACGCCAACATGCCCGAAGTAGCGCGCGTGATTGGCAACGAACACAAGATGAAGCGCGAGAGCTTCCTGCCCGAGAACACAACGCAAGTTCTCGTCAGCGACATTATGGACGTCCGCGAAACCGCCGAGCATTTGGTGGAAGGCTTTGACGGCCGCACGCGGGCATTCGTACAAGTCCAACAAGGCTGCGATCACCGCTGCACGTTCTGCATCATCCCGTTTGCGCGCGGCAATAATCGCAGCGTGCCTATGGGCCGCATTACCGAAGAAGTGCGCGCGCTTGTGGCCAATGGCTTCAAAGAAATTGTGATTACAGGCGTTGATATCACTGGTTACGGCAGCGATTTACCGGGCCAGCCGACGTTAGGCCAAATGCTGCGCCGTTTGTTAGCCGCTGTGCCTGAGTTACCCCGCTTGCGTTTATCTTCGATTGACCCCGCCGAACTGGATGACGATTTGCTGAGCGTGATTGTCGAAAACGAGCGCGTGATGCCGCACATTCATATTTCAGTGCAGGCAGGCGACGACATGATTTTGAAGCGCATGAAGCGGCGCCATAACCGTGCTGATATTATTACGTTCGTTGAGAAGATCCGTAAGCTGCGCCCAGATGTCGTGTTCGGTGCAGATATCATTGCGGGCTTCCCGACCGAAACTGATGAGATGTTTGCCAATTCTTTGGCGCTGATTGAAGACTGCGGCCTGACACACATGCATGTGTTCCCGTACTCGATCCGCCAAGGCACACCTGCTGCCAAAATGCCGCAAGTGAATGGTGCTGTGATTAAAGCCCGCGCCGCACAACTGCGCGAGAAGGGCAAAGCCACCATGGCGGCTTATTTGAAAACACGCGTTGGCTCGACAGCCCGCGTGTTGATGGAAGGACATGGCGCCGGACATTGTGAGCACTATGTACCGGTGACTGTGGCGAACGCAGCGCATGGCGAGTTGATTGATGTGCGTATTGTCGCCGCCACCGAAACCTCTCTGATTGGCGAACGTATTTCCGCATGACCGATACATCTGATGCTCCAAAAACAGGCTGGTTTGCCCGCCTGAAAGCTGGCCTGTCGCGATCATCGAACCGCATTGTGAGCGGCATCACCGACCTTTTCACCAAAAAGAAGTTGGATGAAGAGACGTTGCAGCACTTGGAAGAAGTGCTGATCAGCGCTGACTTAGGTTCAGCGACAGCATCGCGATTGGTGCAGGACTTGGCCAAAACACGCTTCGGCAAAGATGTCGAAAGCAATGAAGTCCGCGAGTTCTTTGCGACTGAAATTGCCAAAGTCTTAGAGCCCGTTGCGCGTCCGCTGTCGGTTGACCCCGCGCAAAAGCCATTTGTGATTTTGATGGTCGGCGTGAACGGCGCTGGCAAAACCACCACCATCGGCAAACTGGCGCAGCTATTCAAAGACCAGAAACTGAAATCGACATTGGCTGCGGGCGACACCTTTCGCGCGGCGGCTGTCGAACAATTGAAAGTCTGGGGTAGCCGTACAGGCTCACCCGTGATTGCGCGCGACGCAGGTTCCGATGCTGCCAGCTTGGCGTTTGATGCATTGGTTGAATCACGCAAACGTGGCGATGATGTGCTGCTGATCGATACCGCTGGTCGTTTGCACAACAAAGAAAATCTGATGAGCGAACTGCAAAAAGTGGTTCGCGTGATCAAGAAGGTTGATGAAACCGCGCCACACGCAACATTGCTGGTGCTGGATTCCACCATCGGCCAAAACGCCCATGCCCAAGTTGAAACATTTAAGCAAATGATCGGCGTGAGCGGCTTGGTGCTAACGAAACTGGACGGCACCGCTAAGGGTGGTGTGGTGGTGGCGCTAGCCGAGAAGTTCGGCCTGCCGATTCACTTTATCGGTGTCGGCGAGAGTGTGGAGGATTTGCGGCCCTTCACGTCACATAGCTTTGCGCGCGGCCTGATGGGCCTCGAAAACTAGCTAAACTGAACACAACGCATTGATAACGATGCGTGCTCAAAGCCTTCATAGATGAACTCTAATTTATCTGCGCTGTCTGCCGCACCCAGCACATACAGCAGTGGCAAATAGTGCTCTTGCGTCGGCACACTTAAACGTGCGGCCTCTATTGGCCATGCATCGACGCACAGCGCCTTGAAGTTTCGCTGTTCAATCTGCGTTTTCACCCAAGCATCAAATTCAACGGTCCAGGCGTGTGGCGGCGCACTTAAGTCCCAATTGATGTGGCGCAAGTTGTGAACCACGTTTCCGCTGCCAATAATCAACACACCTTCATCGCGGAGTGCTTTAAGCTTCTCGCCAACGTCGAAATGCTGCGCCGCTGAGAGTGCGTGATCCATGCTCAGTTGCAGCACCGGAATATCCGCGTTCGGATACACATGCCGCAGCACAGACCATGTGCCGTGATCCAAACCCCAGGCTTCATCTAACTGCGCATTCAGAATCAATTGCGTAATGCGCTCCGCTAATGCTGCATCGCCGGGTGCGGCGTACTGAACATCAAACAAGCTTTGCGGAAAGCCGCCAAAGTCATGAATGGTGCGGGGTTTTTCCATGTGCGTCACAAACGTACCGTGAGTCTGCCAATGTGCAGAGACGCACAAAATCGCTTTTGGCTTTGGCAGGTCGCGACCCAAGGCATTGAGACGTTGAGTATAGGCGTTGTTGGCCAGTGCGTTCATGGGGCTACCATGACCTAAAAACAACACTGGCATTCGCATCGGACTGACCTCTGACGTTGAAGACCTTCACCACATCTAATGGGCGAACAGCGAAAATCCAGTACGCTTCAAAATATGCGAAAAGCTCCTGCATATGCAGGAAAATTGCAGAGCTTTACGGGGGATTGTGCAGACTTGCGTGGAAAACCCGTTTCCCCGCAATCCACACGCCATCAGTTTAGTTTCAGGCTGTCCAGCCACGCATTAAAACAAAGCTGTGCTTGCACCGCTAAGGCTGCACCATAGCGCTGCGTATCACCGCGCAAGATGCGCGCATTGACGCCTGGGGTCGCGTTCAGTTCGGCCGCATGGCCGATCAACCAGTTCTCCAAATCCGCCGCGCGCACTTCGGGGTGGAACTGTAACGCCAGCACGGTGTCGTGCCAAATGAATGCCTGATTGGTGCAGGCATCAGTTGAGGCCAGCAACACGGCATCATCGGGCAAGTCAAAGGTGTCGCCGTGCCAGTGGAACATGAAAGTCTTTTCCGCCGACAGATGCGTAAGGGCCGAAGCCTGACCCGCACCAACAATCTTCAACGGGCTCCACCCGATTTCCTTTAAGCCAGCCGGATACACGCGTGCGCCCAAGGCTGCCGCAATCATTTGCGAGCCTAAGCAAATCCCCAACGTCGGTTTTTTGTGCGCAAGGCGCTTTTGCAAAAATGCAATTTCGTGCGCAATGAACGGATAGTCTTCCGTGTCGTAAACACTAATAGGTCCGCCGAGCACCACCACCAGATCATCGCCTAACGGATCAAGTGTGGCCCAATCCACCGTCCCCGCTTCGACGTAGCGATAATCCCACTTCCGTGCTTTAAAAATATCCTCCAGCGTTCCTAGATCTTCAAATGCGACATGACGAATTACGGCAACTGTTGTCACTTGTTTTCCCATCCAACTTGTTTTGTGTTTTCTTTTTTTATTAGCGGCATTTTTTGACGAAGCCATATTTAACGAAGGCTCTTTTAACGAAGCCAGTGCATATCTGGCGGTTCCGTGAAGGGCGCAAAATTGGTTTGCCCTTCAACTTTGCGATAATCCTGCAGCGCCCAACGCACTGACGGAAACGCTAACTCAGACCAGGGAATGTCATCCCACCTGAATAACTTGACCTCTAAGCTTTCCGGCCCCGCAGCGAAATCGGGCGATAACATGCGCGCGCGATAAACAATATAAAGCTGGCCAATAGCGGCAATGTTGTAGAGCCCTAACAGCCCTTCGGTTTTAATGCGGGCGCGCGCCTCTTCCCAGGTTTCACGCACCGCACCGGCTTCAACTGTTTCGCCAACTTCGAGAAACCCGGCCGGGATCGTCCAGTAATTTTTGCGCGGTTCAATAGCGCGGCGGGCCAAGAGCACTTGGCCATCATACAATGGAACCGCGCCCACAATGATGCGCGGATTGACGTAATTCACAAAGCCACAATCACCACACATCAGACGCAGTCGATCATCACCGTGCGGAATACGCTCGATCACCGGTCCTTTGAGAGTCGTGGGAGCCGCCCCTGCCTCAGACATCGCGACATTTCCAAAAAATGAGAATCACAAAAGCGGCGCAGCGATGCGCGAAGCGAAAATGGCGCAGGAGAGTTTACGTGACGATATTTAAATTGCGGCCGCGGCTGGGATCAACCGGCAGCGCTGCGGCAGTAAAATCTTGCGTATTGAGTTCACGCGCATTGCGCGCTTGGTCACTGATCTCGCCCGCGGCTTCGCGCGCGCGTTGCTGTTCACTGGCTTGCGCGGCAGTGCTGAGTTTGCTCAGCGTATCGGCACGCTGTGCTACCAATGCAGATTCAAGCATAGACATAGAGTCTACGGCCATGAGCAAATCTCCTTGGCCCTATTCTGCAATGCCTTTGCGCTGCACAACAAGCGTGCGGCTATCAATCTTCCGTGACAGCCGCATCGCTTTTTAAAGCGTGTTATTTTTAAGCTCGCAATGAAATCAAGCAGATACAGGCTCTGACGCAACAGTGCCGTGGCAATGCTTGAATTTCTTACCCGAACCGCAGGGGCATGCTTCGTTCCGTGCCACACGGCCCCACGTCGTGGGATCTGCGGGGTTGCGGTCTGGAGCAGCACTGATTGCGGCCGGTGTCGTCAGCGGACGCGGCGGCGGCACTTGCGCTTGTGCGCGCAGTTGCGTGTCTTGGTCCTGCTGCTGCATTTGAATTTCAACGTGCGATAAAATGGCGGTCACGCGTTCACGTAACGAGTCCAACATTTCTTCGAACATCACATAGGCTTCGCGTTGGTATTCCAACAACGGTGTCTTTTGGCCATAAGCGCGCAAATTCACGCCGTGACGCAAGTAATCTAAACGCGCCAAGTGATCACGCCAGCCATGGTCAATGGTTTGCAGCAGCAAACTCTTTTCAACACGGCGCATCAAATCAGGGCCGTAGTTCGCTACTTTCTCTGCCATTTTGTTGTCGATGGCATTGGTGACGCGCTCGCGGATTTCTTCGTCCGCGATGCCTTCTTCTTCCGCCCAATCTTTGAACGGCATATTCAGGCCCATAATGCGCAAAACTTCTTCGTGCAGACCGCTCACGTTCCACTCTTCCGGCATTGCGCGCTCGGGGATGAACTTGGTGATTAAGTCGTTCACGATCTGGTGGCGCATATCGAGCACCAAGCCCGAGACGTCATCAGTCGTCATCATTTCGCGGCGTTGATCGAAGATCTCGCGGCGTTGAACGTTCATGACGTCATCGAATTGCAGCAGGTTTTTGCGGATGTCGAAGTTACGCGCTTCAACCTTTTGCTGCGCTTTCTCAATCGCCTTGTTGATCCACGGGTGAATAATGGCTTCACCTTTTTCAAGGCCCAAGCGCACCAACATGCCGTCCATGCGCTCTGACCCGAAAATACGCATCAGATCATCTTGCAACGACAGGAAGAATTTCGAGGCCCCCGGATCACCCTGACGGCCTGAACGACCGCGCAACTGATTGTCGATGCGGCGTGATTCGTGGCGCTCGGTGCCAACCACGTACAAACCACCGGCTTCCGTCGCGATGCGTTTTTTCTCAGCGACATCGGCCACAATGGCTGCTTTCTCTGCATCCGTCAGGACACGGCCCAGACGCTTTTCTTCTTCTTCGATTCTGTAGACAGGATTGCCACCCAACTGAATGTCTGTCCCGCGGCCTGCCATGTTGGTGGCGATGGTCACGTTTCCCGGCATCCCGGCTTGAGCGATGATGAACGCTTCCTGCTCGTGATACTTCGCGTTCAACACATTGGGTTGCACGCCTGCTTTTTTGCGCAAGCGATCAGCCAGAATTTCCGACTTCTCAATCGACACAGTGCCGACCAGCACCGGTTGTTGGCGCTTTTGGCACTCTTGCACCAGCTTCACGATGGCGTCGTATTTTTCATCCGCCGTGCGATACACTTCGTCGTGTTCGTCTTTACGCGCCTTGGGGCGGTTCGGCGGCACATCCACCACGTCCAGACCATAAATGGTCACGAACTCTTCTTCTTCCGTCATGGCGGTACCGGTCATACCGGCCAGCTTTGGGTACATGCGGAAATAGTTTTGGTAGGTGATGGTCGCCAGTGTTTGGTTTTCGTTTTGAACCGAGACGCCTTCTTTGGCTTCAATGGCTTGGTGCAGACCTTCAGATAAACGACGGCCTTCCATAATGCGGCCCGTAAATTCATCGATCAGGTGCACGCGCTCGTCACGCACGAGGTAGTCCACATCGCGCTTGAACATGTGGTGCGCCTTCAAAGCCTGGTTCACATGGTGCACCAGTTCGATGTTCTGTAAGTCGTACAGATTGCCATCGGTCAGAATGCCGTGGTCACGCAACAGCTGCTCGGTGAATTCGGTACCGGCATCGGTGAAGGTGATTGATTTTTGCTTTTCGTCTTTTTCGTAATGCTCTTCTTTGAGCAACGGGATCAACGTATTGACCCGGTCATACAAATCGCTGCGATCTTGCGACGGACCAGAAATAATCAGCGGTGTGCGCGCTTCGTCGATCAGGATCGAGTCCACTTCGTCGACGATGGCAAAGTATGCCGAACGCTGTACCATGTCTTCGACCGCGTACTTCATGTTGTCGCGCAAATAATCGAAGCCGAATTCAGAGTTCGTACCGTAGGTAATATCCGCAGCATAAGCTTCGCGACGATCGCTATCGCTCATCATGCTTTGAATGCAGCCGACCGTAAGCCCTAAGAAATTGAAAACCTGACCCATCCAGGTCGAATCACGCTTGGCCAGGTAATCGTTCACTGTCACGACGTGAACGCCTTTGCCCGCCAGCGCATTCAGGTAGACCGGCAATGTCGAGACCAGCGTTTTACCTTCGCCGGTGCCCATTTCGGCGATCTTGCCCATGTTGAGCACCATGCCGCCCATCAGCTGCACATCGAAATGGCGCTGACCCAACGTGCGCTTGGCTGCTTCGCGCACGGTGGCAAAGGCATCAGGCAGAATTTTTTCTAAGGTTTCGCCCTTGGCCAAACGTTCTTTGAGCCAATCGGTACGGGCGCGCACACCGGCATCATCCAGGGCGGCAATTTCAGCTTCTTTGGCGTTGATAGCTTCAACAATCGGGCGCAGGGACTTGATGATTCGTTCGTTGCGCGAAGGAAACAGGCGTTTAAGGGCGCCGAGCATTGAAACCTCGAAAGACCGTGAAAAGGGTGGCCGGAGGCAAAGGCTTTTGCAACAGCCCCCCAGCCCTTTGGCATGCGTGAGACAGATAGAAGTGCTTCCCCCATAAGTCAACGGAAGCAGCCAGATTTTGATGGAAATCGTGGGCGCTTTGGCAAGTCGAATTCTTATTTATTTGTAATGAGTTATGAGAAACTGATGGTTGGATGACAAAGCCTGTTCTGTGCTTGTGGGTGGGTTTTAGCTGTGTCATTGAAGCGCCCGCCCGCATTTTGTGTATGTAACACTGACTTTGAACGCTGATTAGGACGCCCCCTATGAGCCATTCTGCTGCCCCGGCCGTCTCGCCTTTGGCCCCCAAAACCCTCCCGACCGTGCCAAATGTGGCAGGCGTGCGTTTTGCGACCTATGCGGCAGGGATTCGGTACGAGGGCCGCACCGATTTGATGGTGGCTGAATTTGCCGAAGGCACCACCGTGGGCGGCGTGTTTACGAAGTCGCTGACGGCATCGTCGGCTGTCGATATCTGCAAAGAAAACCGTAAAAGCGGTTCCGCACGTGTGCTGGTGGTGAATGCTGGCAACGCCAACGCCTTTACCGGCAAAAAGGGCGTGGAAGCGGTTGCCAAAACTGTTGAAGGCGCGGTTGCGACGTTCGGGTGCAAAGCCCATGAAGTGTTTGTGTCGTCCACCGGCACCATTGGCGTAGCGCTGCCGTTTGAAAAAATTACAGCCGCGTTGCCTGAGGCAAAAAAGAAACTGTCGGGCGATACGGCCCTTGAAGCCGCCAAAGCGATTATGACCACCGACACTTTCCCCAAGGTGGCGACGCGCTCAACCACGATTGACGGCAAGCCTGTCAACATTGTGGGCTTCTGCAAAGGGGCTGGCATGATTGCGCCCGACATGGCGACGATGCTGGCCTACATTTTCACCGATGCGAAGATTGATGCCGCGACCGTGCAATACCTTGTTTCAAGTGGCGCAGATCAAAGCTTTAACTGCATGACGATTGATGGCGACACCTCGACGTCTGACACTTTGTTGATGTTTGCAACCGGCCAAGCCGGCCACGATGTTGTGGGCCACCCGCGCGATCCACGCCTGGCTGACTTTAAAGCTAAACTGAACGACATGATGATTGAGTTGGCGAAGCTTGTGGCGCGCGATGGTGAAGGCGCGACCAAGTTTTTGGAAATCAACGTTGTGGGCGCTGAGCACGACAAGGCCGCCCACCGCATTGCCATGAACATTGCCAATTCTCCGCTGGTGAAAACCGCTGTTGCCGGTGAA
This sequence comes from Rhodospirillaceae bacterium, assembly GCA_965229355.1. GTDB lineage: Bacteria > Pseudomonadota > Alphaproteobacteria > Rhodospirillales > Rhodospirillaceae. The sequence continues at coordinate 1,235,675 of OZ245869.1, forward strand.
GACGCGAACTGGGGCCGCATTGTCATGGCCGTTGGCAAATCGGGCGAGCGCGTGGACCGCGACAAACTGGGTATTAAAATCGGCGGCGTTGATGTGGCGCGCGATGGTGAAGCGGTGCCCGGTTATGATGAGGCCCCTGTAGTTGCGCACATGAAGGGCCAAGAGATCGTGTTCGATGTGAACATTGGGTTGGGCCATGGCCAAGCTAAAGTTTGGACGTGTGATTTGACGCATGGTTACATCGACGTGAATGGCTCTTATCGTACTTAAGTTGGCCGCACTTAATCCGATGTCTGCTGATAAGCCGGTTGTTCTGGTGGTTGCGGGTGCCTTGATTAAAGAAGGCCGCGTGCTGCTGGCACAACGCCCCGAAGGCAAATCAATGGCGGGGTTGTGGGAATTTCCCGGTGGCAAAGTTGAGCCCGGTGAAGTGCCCGAGGATGCGTTGGCCCGCGAACTGCGTGAAGAGTTGGGCATTACCGTAAACCCAGCCGACTTCAAACCACTGACGTTCGCATCTCACACGTACGAGAAATTCCATCTGCTGATGCCTGTATACACTTGCGAAACGTGGACGGGTGACATTGTGCCCGCTGAGAACCAAGCGGTGGCCTGGGCCACTGCGGCAGAGTTGGAGACTTACAAGATGCCGCCCGCGGATATTCCGCTGATCGAACACTTAAAGCGCGCGCTGCAATAAAGCCCAGCCTTTAAATTGCGCATCATGTGCGCCTTGGCTTACAGTGTGGGTATGACAACACCTTCACCCACGGCTTCTGTTCTGGTTATCGGCGACGAAATTTTATCGGGCCGGACGCAGGATGCGAATTTGAAATTTCTGGCCGAGCGCTTGGGCCAGTTGGGTATTCCATTGCGCGAAGCACGCGTGGTGCCCGATGTGGAAGCGAAGATTGTAGACGCGCTAAACACTCTGCGCCACGAATACACATATGTATTCACGACCGGCGGCATTGGCCCAACGCACGATGACATAACCACGCCCTGCGTAGCCAAAGCCTTCGGGCGCAAAGTGATCCGGCATCCTGATGCCGAAAAGAAACTGCGCGATTATTTTGGCGAACGTACGAACGACGCACGTTTACGCATGTCCGAAGTACCGGACGGCGATGGGGTGACGCTGATTGAAAACCTGATCAGTGTCGCGCCGGGTTACCGGATTGAAAATGTGTTCGTGCTGGCGGGTGTGCCGAGTGTGGCGCGCGCGATGTTTGAAGCGATTGCGCCAAGCTTAAAGGGCGGGCCACCGGTCTATTCGCAAAGTGTAGATAGCAATGTGCGCGAAGGCGACATAGCTGCACGGTTATCAGAGATTCAAAACGAATACCCGCATGTGACGATTGGCAGCTATCCGTTCATGCGGTCGGATAAGCTGGGCACATCTATTGTGGCGCGTTCGACCGATAAGGCCGCTATCGCCGCTGCCATCCAAAAAGTGGCCGAAGCCATGCGTGCCCTGGGGGCCGAGCCGGTTTTTGGGCCCGTACCCTAAAGACGCCCCTTCAAAGAAAATGCCTTGAGCCTTTTGGCGCTAATCTGGTACCAAGCGCCTGCACTTCAGCACTCAAAGCGCATACATATATATGTAGGTCGCTTTGCCCTCGTGGCGGAATGGTAGACGCAACGGACTTAAAATCCGTTGTTCGGTAACGGACGTGCCGGTTCAAGTCCGGCCGAGGGCACCAATTTTACTTATCGAACGTAGTGAGATTAGGAAAATTGAGTGCCACGGAGGGTCGCTTTCGCGACCCGAGTGGGCACCAATCACCGAGCACTCTGCAATGGGCACAAGCTTTCCTAAACTCGGCAAGCCTCGTTAATGAAAGCTAGGTGCACGGAGAACTTCCGTCAGCGGTCCGAGTAAGCGCCAACTCAGCAGCGCAATATCACTTATAACTGAGGGCGAGATTTCGCTCAGATCAAACGCGATCCAGCCCCATCGCCATCGCAACCAAATGTCGCAGAATTCGTTTAAATATAGAGCGAGCATCATACCGGCTACCATTTTACCGGCAATTTTGGATAACGAGACCATCAAAGATGGCGGCTTCAGCCCGCGTTTTTATTAAAAGTATGCACGACAGCGAGTTGCGGGCAATACTAAGAGGTTGCCAAGCTGCCATTCTAACTGCGAGCAGAAGATGATTTCGCACATAAAAGTTTCCCGCTTGGTTCTTTGGGTCGGATTAACACTCCTTATCGGCTTAGCACTAAGTCTGGGTTCCGCATTATGGCGTGAGCGCCTGAACCAATCAGAAGTGCAGAATAGCCTAAATGTATCAGCGGAAAAAATCGGGCGCGAAATTGTCTCGGCTATCGAACTCTATCAATACGGACTTCGAGGCGCACGTGGCGCAGCTTTAACCGCTGGTTTTGATCAACTGAACCGCGAAACTTTTCGTCGCTATAGTTTATCGCGTGATATCGCGAGCGAATTTCCTGGTGCATTGGGTTTCGGTATTATCCGACGTGTCACGCAATCCAAAGAAAGCTCCTTTGTAGAGCAAGCGCGGCGAGATGGTTGGCCTGAATTTGCCGTTCGGCAACTCAGTCCACACGATGGTGAGCGCTATATCATTCAGTACATCGAACCCGTCGAGCGCAATCGCGCGGCGGTTGGGTTGGATGTCGCTTCGGAAAGTATGCGCCGTGAGGCAGCGGACAGAGCGATGCGCACCGGAAACGTCTCAATCACAGGGCCGATTACCCTAGTTCAAGGTGCCAACGAGGTTTCCCAATCCTTCCTCATTATGATGCCAATTTATTGGTCGGCAGCCACGCCGCCTACGGAAGATGAGCGCCTCAGCTCAGCCGTAGGATGGAGTTATGCACCACTGACGATGAAGGATGTTTTTGCACACGTCAGCATCGACTTGTCGGCACTGACGCTGACTGTATCAGACGTTACTGATCCGTCTTCTCCGATATCTTTTTTTCAGTTGCACAATGATGATACGGCGCACGGCGCAATCGCCGCGAGCGCGATAGACAATCAGGTCTTTGGCCGCACTTGGCGGATAGCAGTTGATGCGCATCCAGCATTTGCCAAACGTCTAAACCAGCCTTCGCCGCTGGTCATATTTATATTTGGCGCGCTGACCAGCATCCTGGCGGCCACTGTTGTTGCTCTCTTAAATATCGGCAGACAGAGAAAGCGCCTTTCCATCGCGACACAAGCGCGGCTGGCCACTATTATCGACAATTCCGGCGATCCAATTATAGGTGAGGCGCTGGATGGGCGCATTACGTCGTGGAACGCTGCGGCAGAGCGATTGTTTGGGTACAGCGAGTCAGAGGTTCTCGATTGCGCGCTTGCTGACCTACTGATCCCGGCTGAAATGCGACATGAGGATGCGGACGTTTTAGAGCGGCTTGCTCGGCGTGAAGTAGTCCATCCTTTCGAGACAGTTCGAGTTTCGAAAGACAAAACGCGCATCGACGTTCTAGTTTCACCGGTCGCGATCCATGACGAGTTAGGGAGGGTCGTTGGCGTCGCAAAGATTTTGCGCGACCTGCGCGGGCAACGCGCTGAACAACAGCGCCAAGCCGAGTTTGCGCAAACCCTGGAACAGCAAGTCTCGGAGCGCACAACAGAGCTCAAGAGCGTCAACACATTGCTTCAGGATGTTCTGGATGCCGCGTCAGCCGTTTCCATTATCACCACCGCCGTGGACGGCACCATTCGCATCTTTAACAAGGGCGCCCAACGCATGTTGGGGTATAGAGCCGAGGAACTGGTTGGCAAGCATTCGCCAGCGATTATTCATGTGCGGGAAGAAGTTGAAGAGCGCGGCCAACAACTGACCAAACAATTCGGTGAACCTATTTCTGGCTTTAGCGTATTCGTGCATATTCCAGAACGCGAAGGGTCGGAGACGCGCGAGTGGACCTACGTTCGCAAAGATGGCTCTAAACTTGATGTGTCATTGGTTGTGACGGCAGTGCGTAACGAGTTTAGAGTGATTACGGGATACCTCGGCATCGCGATTGACATCACCAAGCAAAAACAATCGATGGACGCATTGGCTGACGCAAAGCTTGCCGCAGATGCCGCAAATCGAGCGAAGAGTCAGTTTCTTGCGATGATGAGTCATGAGTTGCGCACGCCAATGGCCGGCGTTTTGGGTATGGCCGATCTTCTGATAAACTCTGAGGTCAATGATGAGCAGCAACGTCTATTAGTTGCGCAAATTCGGTCGGCAAACGCCCTCCTTGATCTCTTAAATGACATTCTTGATTTTGCGAAGATTGAGGCTGAGCGTGTCGAAATTGAATCTTTCGATTTTGATTTGCGGGGGATCGCCGAGGACATAGGCGCAACGGTTGCCCCCCTGGCGTCAGAGCGCGGCAACACCGTTCAGATCGACATCTCACCTAACATCGAGAAAGCATTCTGTGGTGATGGAAAGCGTTATCGCCAGGTTCTTATGAACCTCGTGGGGAATGCGAACAAGTTTACTGCAGAAGGTCGCATTCGCGTTCAGATCACGCAAAAGCAGATTGCGCTTGATCGCTTCGAGATTTCGACACTGGTGAACGATACCGGTATAGGAATCTCTCCCGAAGCTGTTTCACAACTCTTTCAGCCCTTCGTGCAAGAAGATATTTCGACGTCGCGTAAATTCGGCGGTACTGGCTTGGGGCTGGCCATCAGCAAACAACTCGTGGAATTGATGGGCGGTCGCATTTGGGTTGAGAGTGAACGAGGGGTTGGATCCACATTCGGGTTCACTGTCGTTCTCGACCGAGGAAGCGCCGAGAACTGCGAGAAGTCGGCGATGGCGCCGCGTCTCGCATCATTGGCAGGGTTTACATTACCGGTCGCGAACCGTCCGCTTAAAATTCTGCTCGCCGAGGACAATGATACAAATCGCATGCTGGTGGTGACGCTGCTATCGCGAATGACGCATGATATTACGGCCGTTGAAAACGGGGCGCTGGCTGTCGAAGAAATAAGAGATGGCGATTACGATCTTGTTCTGATGGATATGCAAATGCCTGTTATGGATGGGCCGACTGCTGTGCGACTTATTCGTGAGATGTCAGGCGATATTAGCAAAATTCCTATTATTGCCCTTACGGCTGACGCCTTATCCGACAGCGAAAAGCGTTATCTTGCTCACGGCGTCAACGCTGTGGTGACGAAGCCCGTTGATTGGCGGCAACTCAACATGGAGATGGAAAGGTTGACCGATATTCAGGAAGAACAGCAAAACGGCAAGGGTCACGGATCAAATTCATCGGTGACATCAAGAGAGCAGTTTCCGGTTCTAGATGAGGACTTTCTCGGCGTTTTGGCCGAGGCGGCAGGGCTAAATGTTTTTGCACCCTTGCTCAGCAGCTTCATAAATAGCATCGCCACTTACGGCGACGATCTGCAAAGAACACAGACCGACATCGGCGCGGCGAAAAAGACGGCTCATGCGCTGAAGGGTATCACCGCTCAGTTTGGGGCTAAGCAATTAAGTGAGCTGGCACGAGAAATTGAGGTGGAAGCGCAGAACACGGATGATGTTGTTAGCGTGCTTCCCCGCCTTAAGTCGCTCATCGATTTAACCACGCAGCAGGTAAAAGCGTGGGGCAAAAAACAAGTTCATTAGGATTATTCAACAATGACGAGTGCGAACGGAAATATCTTGCGGCCAACTGAGAGCCTAAGCGAACTCCATTATCTGATTGTGGATGATGACGATACGTTTCTTGATGTTTGCGAAACGCTCCTGAAGTCTCTTGGTGCAAAACTTATTACGCGCGCGCGCGATGGAGCCGGCGCTTACGATCTTTTGACACGACGCGACAGGGGCGCGGAGCGCGTTGTCGACTGCATTCTTTGCGATTACAGCATGAAGAATGGCAATGGCTTGCAATTGCTCAAAGCAATCAGGACGGGTCAGGTAAAAAATTTTCGGCCGGATGCTTGCTTTATCATTGTTACGGCAACCGCCGACACCAATATTGTCGCAATGGCTGCACAGTTGGACGTCAACGGTTGTCTCGTGAAGCCGCTCGAAATTGAAAGATTCAAAGCCACGATCGAGAAAGCGCGGAAACGCTACTTCATGGTAAATTCCACTCGATACCTGAGAGTTATCGTCCCCGAAGCCTAAAGTCGCCTTGATTTGCGCTCCAATGAAATGTCTTGGGGCTTGTTTGAGTATGTTTGACAGCCGTACAACAGGACACAGCGGTGGACACAGGCTGGCTTAGTATATTGATATATATGATAAACAACGCTCTTAAAATCCGTTGTTCGGTAACGGACGTGCCGGTTCAAGTCCGGCCGAGGGCACCAATTTTACTTAGTGAGCGAAGCGAATTTAGGAAAATTGAGTGCCACGGAGGACCGCGCGAGCGGTCCGAGTAGGCACCACGCTTAGCTTTCATTAACGAGGCTTGCCGAGTTTAGGAAAGCTTGCGCCCTGCGCGTCTTGCGCGCAGGTGACAGCTAGCTCAGTGACTGCCACCAGTGCGCATGCCCCCTACTTCTTCTTCGCCGTCACATAGGCATTCACGCGCGCTTCCAACAAACCTAAAGGAAGAGCGCCATCCAGCAGCACGGCATCGTGGAAATCTTTGATGTCGAATTGAGCGCCTAGCGCTTCGCGCGCCTTGGCTCGCAGCTCGATAATTTTGAGATGCCCCATTTTGTAGCTGGTGGCTTGGCCGGGGTTGGTGAGGTAGCGGTCAATCTCACGGCCTGCGTCCAGATCAGACAACAGACTGTTGTCTTTCAAGAAGGCTAACGCTTTTTCGCGGCTCCACTTTTTGGCGTGCATACCGGTATCAACCACCAAACGCGAAGCACGCCATAGCTCTGAGGCCAAGCGGCAAAGATCGGCATAAGGGTCTTGGTAGAAGCCCATTTCTTTGGCGAGCTCTTCCGCATAAAGGCCCCAGCCTTCGGTGTAAGCACCGGGGCCGTTGAAGCGGCGGATTTTCGGCATACCGGTTTGTTCTTGCGCCAAACTGATTTGGAAGTGATGACCCGGCGCGCCTTCGTGATAGCTCACATCTTCCACATGAGGTTTCAAGGTTTGTGAAAGATCCGCCAAGTTGAAATACACAATGCCAGGGCGCGCACCATCAGGCGTGCCGCGATTGTAAAATGCGATGCTGGCGGTCGCTTCGCGCCACTTTTCAACCGCGCGAACTTCTAATGGCGCTTTCGGCAAACGGCTGAAGTACATCGGCGCTTTGGCCATCACTTGCGCAATGAAGCCACGCGCATCGGTTAAATACTGTTCGCGGCCTGCATCGGTATTTGGATAGTGAAATTCGGGCGCGGTGCGCACATGAGTTAGTAATTCTTGCAAAGTGCCTTTGAAACCAACTTTCATGCGGATCGCTTCCATTTGCTTGCGGATGCGATCTACCTCGCTCAAACCAGTTTGGTGAATCTGCTCGGCCGTTTGGCCTGTAGTGGTCCAGTTTTTCAAACGGTTGGCATAAAACGCATCGCCATTGGGTAAGCGCCATACGCCATCATTGGGGCCTGCACGCTTTGCAGCAGCTTCAAGCCCCGCAATCATTTTCTCGTAACCGCGTTTGAAGGGCCCTGTAAGTGCGGCTTTGCCGTCATCGAGCAATTTTGTTTTTGTCGCAGCGTCAGCATCTAACTTTTCAACCTTGGCTTTGAAGTCAGCCCACAGCGCCACGTCTTTGCCGTCGGTGAACGGCGCCCCAGCCATCACATTGCGTGCATCTTTAATGGCGGGGGCAAAGACTAACTCTGGCGTCAACGTGCCTTTGTTGGTGCGGTCGGCAAAGTCAGCCGCAATTTCGCCCATGACGCGCTCAACATCTTTAATGCGCGCCACGTAGTCTTGCGCATCCTTTAGACTGTCAACGCGATGGTTGTTGATCAGGAATACCGGCAAGTTACTGGTGGGCGTGCCGTTGGCGGCAAAAATGAAATCGTGCGATTCCCATTTGTGATTCTCGATGGCTTGCGTGGCTTGCCACTCAAACACTGCGTACGACAGCTTGCCCTGATCGCCCAGCTTGGCCACATCGAAGTCGCGCTTCATGGCATCGAGTTGCGACTGCGCGAGATCGGCCAAACGCTGATCTCCTGCGGGTGTGTAATCGTTTAAGCGGTCATAGCCCGTCTTAAGACCCAAGCTGGTCATGAGCTGCGGTTGAAGTCCGGCCCGATCATCAAACGCTTTATCTAAAAACGCGTTCAGCCGCGCGTCATCAGATGTCTGTGCAAACCCCAGTGATGTCGAGACACAAAGGGCCGTCACGGCGGCCGCGCAAATTCGTGTGAGCTTCATATCAAGGCCCTCCCCAGAGCCATGTGTAAAAATGTCTTAGTGCAAAGCTAAAGCATTTTTCGGGCGGCGGGATAGGGCCAAATATCGAGTCGCGCGCAAAAGAAAACGGGCGCTGGCTGCAACCTGCCAGCGCCCGCTCTTAAGGCACGCTATATCGGTTCAGTAATTAGGCGAGATCGAAGCGATCTGCGTTCATCACTTTGGTCCAAGCCGCGACGAAGTCATTCACGAACTTCGTCTTGTTATCGTTCTGCGCATACACCTCGGCCAAGGCCCGCAATTGCGAGTTTGAACCGAATACCAAGTCAACGCGCGTGGCAGTCCACTTGGTCACTTCAGTTTTGCGATCACGGCCTTCGAACACTTCACCGGTTTGCGATGTCGGACGCCACACCGTGTTGATGTCCATCAGCGTCACAAAGAAATCATTGGTCAGCTGACCAACATGCTGCGTGAACACGCCATGCTTGGAGCCGTTGGCATTGGCCCCCAACACACGCAAGCCACCCACCAGTACCGTCATTTCCGGCGCGCTGAGTCTTAACAGTTGCGCTTTATCCAACAGCATTTCTTCCGGCGGCAGAACGTAAGCCGCCTTCTGATAGTTGCGGAAACCGTCAGCTTCGGGCTCTAAGAAGCCAAACGACGCCACATCGGTTTGGGCTTGCGTGGCATCAACCCGGCCCGGCGTGAATGGCACGGTGATGGTTTGGCCTGCAGCTTTAGCCGCTTGCTCAATACCAACCGCACCGCCCAGCACGATCAAATCAGCGACCGAGACTTTCTTGGGGCCTTTGTTGAACGCCTTTTGGATGCTTTCCAACTTCGCAATCACTTTTGATAATTGCTTCGGTTGGTTGACGGCCCAATCCTTCTGTGGGGCCAAGCGAATACGCGCGCCGTTTGCACCACCGCGCTTGTCTGACCCACGGAAAGTCGAAGCCGATGCCCACGCCGTTGACACCAATTCAGCAACCGACAAACCGCTTTCGGCAATCTTGGCTTTCAAGCTTGCGATGTCAGCCGCATCAATGACTGCACCGTCATGCGCAGGCAACGGATCTTGCCAGATCAAATCTTCCTTGGGCACTTCCGGGCCGAGGTAGCGCACTTTCGGACCCATATCGCGGTGCGTCAGCTTGAACCACGCACGCGCAAAGGCGTCTTGAAACGCAGCCGGGTCTTTATGGAAGCGGCGCGAAATTTTTTCGTAAGCCGGGTCCATCTTCAGTGACAAGTCAGCGGTCGTCATCATCGGTGGTGCGACCTTTGACGGATCGTGCGCGTCGGGGATTAAGTCTTCGCCCTTCACATTTTTAGGAATCCACTGATGCGCGCCCGACGGGCTTTTGGTCAGTTCCCAATCATATTTAAACAACATATCGAAGTAGCCGTTGTCCCACTTGGTGGGGTTCGGCTTCCACGCGCCTTCGATGCCGCTTGAAGTCGTGTGCACGCCTTTGCCGGTGCCGAGTTTGTTGGCCCAGCCCAAGCCTTGCTGTTCGATCGGAGCAGCTTCAGGGTCAGCGCCCACTAACTTCGGATCACCCGCACCGTGTGCTTTACCGAATGTGTGACCACCCGCTACCAGAGCCACGGTTTCTTCATCGTTCATACCCATGCGACCGAAGGTTTCGCGCACGTCGCGGCCAGAGGCGACCGGGTCAGGTTTGCCATCCGGGCCTTCCGGGTTCACGTAGATCAAACCCATTTGCACCGCGGCTAATGGATTTTCGAGCTGACGATCACCGGCGTAGCGCTTGTTGCCCAGCCATTCGGTTTCTGAACCCCAGTAGATGTCTTCTTCTGGCTGCCAGATATCAACACGACCACCGCCGAAGCCGAAGGTTTTGAAACCCATCGACTCTAATGCGACATTCCCAGTCAAAATCATCAAGTCGGCCCACGAGATTTGGTTGCCGTACTTTTGTTTAATCGGCCACAACAGGCGGCGTGCTTTATCCAGGTTGACGTTATCGGGCCAGCTGTTCAGCGGCGTGAAGCGTTGATTGCCGGTACCGCCACCACCACGGCCGTCACCACTGCGATACGTGCCCGCACTGTGCCACGCCATACGGATGAACAAACCACCGTAGTGGCCCCAATCCGCTGGCCACCAGTCTTGCGATGATGTCATCAACACGCGCAGATCGTTTTTCAATGCCGCGTAATCGAGCTTCTTGAACTCAGCCGTATAATTGAAGTTTGGACCCATCGGGTTCGAGGCGGGCGCATGTTGATGCAGAATGTTTAAGTTCAGCGCTTTGGGCCACCACTTATGATTCTGCGCACCGTTATCGCCCATAGATCCCACAGAGACATCTCCTGTTTGTGTTGCAGCTGACGCGGACGCCGATGCAACTGTTGCCGCTGCGGCCAATGCTGTCGTCGCAGATAACGCACCGCGACGGCTGGTTGATGAGAAAGGACATTTTGATTCGCTCGACATTGCATTTTCCTTTTGTGGAACGAGATTTGAAGTTCGTTCGAAACCCACACACAAAAGCGCACAAAGCACGAGGCGCTCTTTTTTGTAGTTTTGAATAATTCTAAACTAGTTGGGAAAGAAGATCGGCGTCAATAGCCAGCGTTGCATAAGTTTATCGCGCATCATGCGTGCGTAGGACAAATCAAGTTTTTCGATGATGTCTGCAAAGAAATTCGATTAGCGAATTTTGAAAACCCGCTCGCGCGCATCATGTGCAAACGCACATCCAAGAATGTGTATGTGTGCGCTCGCGGCAGAGCAGGCGCAGCATCGTTGCGACATTGCCCGCGCAACTTCGTTGCGACATTGCCCGCGCAACTTCGTTGCGACAAAACAGTCGCAATAATGTGATGCAGAAATAGCGTTAAGGCTGCGCCTTTTTAAGAGAGCGCGCTTGTACGACTGGGGCGAATAAAAATGTTCTCAAGTTCAAAGCGGTGAATCTTGGCTGGCTCATCCAACGCGGCCATCACCGCCGCACCATCAATGTAAGAGAAGCCCGCGCCGATCGCGCCCATCAGCACCGAGCGTGTGGAGGCATCGGCGACGTAGGTCTGCAAACCCGCCTTCTCGGCGAGTGCGACAAAGCCGTTGATGTAACGCATGAACTCGGCCTCGCTGCAATTGTACTCCGCGCGTGAGACGCCGACCGCGACAACGCTCTGTGTTTTCAAATCTTCGAAGCATGCTGTCTCCAATCCGGTGCGCACAAACACGCTGCGGCATCGCCCTTTGAAATAGCCCATAATTTCACGACTGCGAAAGCGCGAGACATTAGGTGGGTAACCAACAATTTCACAGACCAGAAACTGACGGAACGCTTGCGGAATACGCGTGAGCGCATCCACAAAAGCCGACAAGTATTTGGGTTGATTGATCGTCGAGAAGTGCACCGGCACCACCATGATGGCTGGTGATGCATTTTCGATCAGTTCCCGCACTACCGCAGGCACGCGCAGCATGGCTGTCACATCAACGCTCGCTTTCAGCAAGCTCAAATCCAGATTAGCCGCAGCAAAAGCTTGTTCGTTGCAGGTGGTTTTGTGTTTGTGTAAGCGCGGTACAAAACGATACCCGGTCACAAATTCCTTGGCCAAATTCCAAATTGGTTGGAACTCAATCTTCAGCGACCGATGGACATAGGCCATATCGCCATTTGTGGTGAGTTCTTCCAGCTTCAGTACACCAGGCGGGCTCATCATTTTGATCGCATCGGTCGCAAGCTTCTGACGCTCGGATGATGGGACGGCGTTTGTGGCGGCCGGAGGACGGCGAAGAGTGGCTGCGGGTTGCATGATTAGGCCGCCATTTTGCGAATTTGCGACACGATCATCGCTGGATCGAAAGGTTTACGGAACGTCGCATCAGCGCCGATTTTTTGCGCCAGCAATAAGAAGTCGTCGTTACGAATGCGACCGCCACCAGAGATCGCGATAATTTTTTGTTGAGGGTGTGTTTTACGAATCTCCATGATCGTCTCAATACCTTCTTTTTCGGGCATGATGATGTCGATCACGATCACGTCGACAGGTTGCTTACTCAGTTCGGCCAAGCATTCAACGCCGTTACACGCTTCAACGACCTGAAGACCTGCTGTGGTCAAGGCATCAGCCAGCATTTCGCGCACCATGTCATCGTCGTCGGTCAGAAGGACTTTTAAGGATTTATTGTCGGTCATGGCACGGCTCAATGCGGAAATTGGATTTCAGGGATGAGCGCGCTTAACATGGCACCCGGAACGGACGTTGATAGCAGCAAGTCAGCAAAGGCATGGGCGGGCATGGGGCGACCAAACAAATACCCCTGCCCCACATCACACCCCATATCGATCAGGCGTTCTGCAACATCGGTGCGCTCGACACCTTCAGCGCACACCCTCAAGCCCAGGTCATGACCCAGCGTGATCATGGCGCGGGTGATGGCTTCTGATTTTTTGAACTCTGCCATATCGACCACAAAGCAGCGGTCGATCTTCACTTCGCTGAAGGGCATGCTGGCCAAGCTGGCCAAGCTGGCATATCCACACCCAAAATCATCCAGCGAGAGTGAGAAGCCCTTCATGGTGAGGCGGGTGAGAATATCCATCACTTGGGCTGATTGTTCTAAGGCTGCGGTCTCGGTGATTTCAAAGGTGATGTGTTCAGGTTTGATGCCGTGACGTTGCGCCAGAGCGGCAAATTCATCCGGCAATGTGACGCTGGTCAGAAGGGCAGGCGTCAGATTAATAGATACCGGTACAGCTACACCCTCTGCTTCCCAAATCGCCATTTGACCGAAAACGCGCTCAACGATGCGATGCGTGAGGGCTGCAATAAGATCAGTTTTCTCTGCATACGGAATAAATGATGCGGGCATCAGCAGCCCACGGCGCGGATGCTGCCAACGTACAAGCGCTTCAGCACCTTCGACTTTGTAAATGCCACCTTCCCACAAAGCCGGATCGACTTTGGGCTGATAGTGAACGACAAACTCGTCTTTCAAAATCGCGCGCTCGAGTTCCTCGTGCAACGGAACATCGCTAAATTCGGTAACCTGCACTGCAGCGGTGATGGCTGGCTTGATGCTGCCGAGGAGATCAATAAAGCGACGGGTATCAACCGGCTTCGGCATAGGTTGCAACATGTTCAAGCCCATGGCGCGGCCCATACGCGTACCGGTTTGAATCAGATTGTCAGCAGCACCACTGGTCAACACAATCGGGGCTTTGCAACCCGCTTCCGCCAAATAGCGTAAAATTTCAATACCATCGCTGGTGTTGAGAAACAGGTCCAGGCACACCAATGCATAATCATCTTCGTGCAGGCTGTTTTTTACATGATCCAGATCAGAAACAACTGTCGCTGCGAAGCCTGCGGTGGATACGATGTCGCTCATCGTTTCACCAACGTCTTGATCATCTTCGACAATTAGAATTTGGGCAGTCATTTCGGTCCTCGCGCGGCGGATATGATGTGTGCCGGTGAGGAAGACCTTAGAGCCCTAAGGCTTCAGGGCGATGACCGCCATGTTTCGAGATATTTCAGTTTTTAACAATTCAGTCCCGCAGCAGAATCAATAGCTTAGGATGCGTGCTGAATAGTGCCGCCACTCAGCCATTTAAGCCCGCAATGACTGAGATATAGCGCTAAAAGGGCCTATCGCGGCCTTTAAAAGCGCGGATGAGTACCGGTCGCTGAATAGTAAGCTAAATTTTTTGCTAGGGTTTTGGGGTCATACGGCTTGTTAATCAGCAGCGGTCCTTCGGAATCGGCGATATCTAATTTCAAGGCTTCACGGGGATAACCCGAAGTTAAGGCCACACGGATGTGCGGATAGCGGGTGCGGATCAGCCGGAACAGTTCAATGCCATTCAGTTTCCCCGGCATGATGACGTCCGAGAATACCAAATTAATATCTTTCGAACTTTCAATCGTCTCAAGCGCGGCATCAGCGGATGACGCTTCGACAACTGTAAAGCCTTTGTCTTCCAGGATGCTCGATGTTGTGGCGCGGACATTCTCATCGTCTTCGACCACCAGTATTTTATAGCCCTCAGGCACGCCCATAACCTCTGGGATGGGCAATACTTGTGTTTGAGCCTCCCCTTCATTCGCACCATTGCAGGGCAGATAGAGCTTTACAGTCGTGCCATGACCCATTTCGCTATAGATCGACACATGGCCTTCGGATTGTTTCACGAAGCCGAAGACCATGGACAAGCCAAGGCCTGTGCCCTTGCCCACGTCTTTCGTTGTAAAGAACGGCTCGAACGCACGATCTTTAACCGCTTTTGTCATGCCAATACCGGTGTCGCTGACTGCCATTTCAATATAGCGGCCCGGCGGAAGATTCATGGTCGCAGTTGTGTCGCCGTTCAATATCACATGCTTTGTCGTGACAATCAGACGGCCACCTTGCGGCATTGCATCGCGCGCATTAATCGCCAAATTCAAAAGTGCATTTTCCAACTGCCCGCGGTCGACACAGACGAAGCATGTTGAGTCGGATAGCGCGAATTCGGTTGTGATGTTTTCACCGATGGTACGCTGAACAAGGTTTTGCATATCTTGCACCATGCCATTCACATCCAGAATTTCGGTGCGCAATGTCTGCTTGCGTGAGAAGGCCAAAAGACGCTGAGTGAGGTCAGCACCGCGTTCAGCTGCACGCACCACCAGACTTAAGCGACGGCTTTGCTTTTCGTCGTCCGCCATCGTTTGCTGAACCAACTTTGAATTTCCAATGACAACAGTCAGCAGATTGTTGAAATCGTGTGCCACACCGCCGGTCAGCTGGCCGATGGCATCCATCTTCTGAACTTGCAGAAGCTGTGCTTCGGTTTCCTTGCGGGCGGTCACATCGTTAATAATGCAAATAAAGTGCGTTAGTTTTCCTGTTTCATCGATCACCGGATCGACATACAGCTCGTTCCAGAACATTGCGCTGTCTTTTTTATAGCTTCGCATCACGACAGAAATTGAACGTTGCTCTTCCAGGGCACGGCGCAATACTTCGATTTCAGGTTGAGCGTTATCCGTCCCCTGCAGGAAGCTTGAATTGCGACCGATGACCTGATCGGCGCTATACCCCGTGATCCGCGAAAACGACCGGTTAGCAAAAATAATGGGGCGATGCGTTTGGCGTGCATCGACGATCAGAATACCGTTTTGCGACGCTTCAATGGCGCGTTCACGCAAGCGCAAGTGTTCCGCTTTGCGTTCTTCGTCAGTAATATCTGTACTGATGGAAATCATATGTGTCGGGCGGCCATCATTGCCCATCACAGGGGTAGTCGAAACATGGCGAACAATGCGCTCGCCATCTTTGCGGTAGGTAATCAGATTGGCTTGCGCGCTCTGACCAGCTAATAAATTTGCCTGCATCCGGCGTAGTTCAGGGGCATTGCCTTTATCGCCGCCCAAGAAATCAGGCAATGAACCGATGACATCGGTGCGGCTGTAGCCAGTCAGGTTCTCGAATGCGCGATTGCAATATATCGCCTTACCACCGGCCCCCATTGCCGTGATCAGAATAGCACTGCTTGACGCTTCCATCGCCCGGTCACGCAGCGCAACGTCTTTCAGCGCATTGGTTTGTTCGGTGACATCTCGGCAAAGCGCAATCACTTCACGGCCACGGCGGCCTTCACGAATCGTCATATCAACATGCAGGTGGCGCACGGTTCCATCGGGCCAGCGGTAATCGACATAGTCTTGCGTGACTGGAACATCGCCGCGCGCACGCGCAACTGCGGCATGGCAGCTCGTGTCGATCCAATCAAAGACAGGGCGCCCTGCGATCTCAGCATATGTATTGTAGCCGGTCATGCGAATGTAAGGTTCGTTGGCTTCGATCACGCGCAAATCTTTATCGAGCACGACCCAGCCCAAATCGCAGCCCGTGATAAGGCTGCGATAACGCTGTTCGTGCGCTTGAATGTGTAAGCGGCTGCCGATTACTTCGCGGCGCGCACGCGCCAAATACGACATCTGCAAGCTCATCAAAATAATCAGGATGGTCAGGACAACCCCACCCCACATCAGCGCCTTCGCCAGCAGTAACTGGTTGGGATGTAATTCGTCGAGTGGATAAACTTTAATATCCAGCGTGCCGTCAGAGAACGGCACAACGAAACTGACCGCTTGTTTCATATCAGCATGAGATGAGTCAGCCGGGCTCCGATAAATAAATTGTGTACCGCCTGAGATTTCAAAGCCCATGCGCGGATCAATAATCTTATTGGTATCGGCCAAAATCAGATCGGCGCGATACATAAAGATCAAGAATCCATCGAAGCCACCGCTTTTTCGATGCAATGGCACCACAAAGAAGATACGCGGATCGGCACCCCAATCCACAATCGGGCTGACGACTACATTTTCCGAATGCTCGGAAAGGCTTTTCAGAAAATTGAAGCCGTGCGTGCGGGTACCCACCTGTTCACCGGAGCCATTTGGGGTATCGCTTTTAGATGTCGCAATTTTGCGAACTGCATAATCAGCATCGACCCAGACCACAGATTGCAGCTCTTTGCTTTCCATACCCAAGTTCTTGGTCAGAATATCCCAACGATCATCAGTCATGCGTTCGTACAGACGCCACAGACTGGCGTAACGGGCCACGGCACGACGGCGGACATCAAAGCGATCACCCAGTTCGTCGGCAGCGCGGTCTGCTTGACCGCGTACAGCCTCGTGAACCGTGAGGTAGTGTGTTTCAAGAATGGCGTCATGAAGCGCCAGTGAACCGCCAACGCCAGCGATTAACGCAAGTATAGTCAGCAGCCATGCCCTGAGGTTGAAGGTCTGACGCAGACGCGCCATGCACTTCGCAAATAACGGGACTTTTATAACAGGCAGAACAGGAGCCACGTCGGCCGTATGCATTTGAGGTTGCCCTAATTGAGTTAGGCACAACCTAATCCTCGTTTGCCTCTGCCGAATGAAACGCAGGTTTCCAGTTATTTCTGTTTATGACAGCCGCAAAAATAAGACAGGCATCACCGGACAAGTATTTGTGAATAGCTTGCGATGTGCGTGCGCCGCAAAAGACACCGGTGACAGAACTGGAAGGTGAGCTGCAACTACTTGGTTCGCCCTATAAATTTCCCTTTGCACACCTTTTTGCGCCGCGCCGAGAAGCGACAGCCAAAGCTTTGCTTATTATAATAATACAACCTATAGTTTTTAATACATATTTCAGGCTTGAAATATGTTGCCGTAAAGTGTGGCATGAAGAACTGAAAGCTCAATGAGCACACTGAAAGTACACGCGTAAGGCGAATCTCAGCTCAGAGCAGCACGTACAAGGATCGACCCACTGTCACGTAATAAAATACTAGTTGTGGAAGACGACACAGCCGTCGCGGAAACCGTAAAAGATTTCCTGGTGTACGCCGGCTTTGAAGTTGTGTTAGCCGAAACTGGTGCGCAAGCGACCAAAGCCCTTTCTCAAAGCACATTCGACGTTAGCATTGTCGACTTACGCCTTCCCGATATTGATGGGTTTGAGCTGGTGAAACGCATGCGCACAACGCCCGGCAGCATGGGTGTGATTATTCTGTCGGCCGCCGGGGATTTGACTGACCGCGTGGTTGGCCTTGAAGTCGGAGCTGATGATTACATTCAAAAGCCATTCAACGGCCGCGAACTGATTGCACGCGTGAAAAGCTTGATGCGCCGTTTGGGCGAAACCCAAAGCGCGCCTGCGAACGATACGCCACGTTACGATTATGGCCTGTTTCAATTCGATATAGCGGCACGCACCATTACCAAGAATAGTGAAAAAAGTCGCCTGACCACCACCGAATTCAATTTGCTGAAAGCTTTGGTGGAGCGCCCACACCGTGTTTTAACACGCAGCCAATTGCTGGATTTGGTGTACGCCGATAACAATGAACCTGCGTTTGACCGCAGTATTGATGTGACGGTGAACAGATTGCGCCGAAAGATCGAAGACGACCCGGCCAAGCCTGAGATGATTCAAACCATCCGCAATGGCGGTTATTTGTTCTCGCCGCCTAAATAACCCGAACTCTTAAGTGCGTCAGCCCAGAACGACAACGTGCGTTCTGAAATCGCCTCGCGGCCTTCATGGCTTGCGATATCTTGCAGTGTTGTCAGAAGCTGTGACGCCACGGCCTCCAAACCAATGTGTCGCAAAAATAGAAGTATTCGCGTGAACCTCAGATGGTTGTGGTTCAGCGGTGTGAGCCAGTGGTGTGATTTATTAAAAGCAGGCCCGCGCTTGATGGCACCCGCAGCTCTGATAAGACCATAGAATTCCAGCATAACATCAAGTGCCGCGAGAGCCCTGCCTTGCAGGTGTGGCGTTGAATGGAAGGCTGCAATATCCGTAGACGATAGCAACGGTGCGTCGGGATTAAACCGGCTGGCTTCCGGAAGTGGAAACATCCACTGAATATAATCGTGTACCATCTCTAAGCGGCGACGATCCCACGCGAGGATTTCGTCAAACCGCCGACCCGCGTGATCAAACCTCTCACCAGCATAAAATAAAAGAAGTGCGCTATGGGTCATACGACCAATCATAGCGCTAAGAAAATTTTAGGGGGATCTTAAAAACACTTTTGAAAACGAAACCCTGCGGCTAGCAGTGCTTAAGGGAGGGGGATGCCTTAAACGATGATTACCAGCCGCAGGTTCGTCAACACTCAGATATCTGACGGGATATCTGGTTCTAATTTATTTACGCAGCTTTCGCCGTCGTCAGTGTCGGAGCCGCTTGCGAGGTGGTGCCCGTGGCAATCTGTACACGTCGCGGTTTAAGCGCTTCCGGGATCTCGCGTTTAAGCTCGATATGGAGCATGCCGTTTTCCATTCGCGCGCCGACAACGTGGATATGATCCGCCAGTTCGAAACGTCGTTCGAAAGCACGGCCCGCGATACCACGATGGAGATACTTCACATCGTCGGCGTCGGTGGCAATTTTGCCCTTAACCGTGAGGGTATTATTTTCGACCTGGACGTCGATATCGTTTTCGCTGAAGCCTGCAACTGCGAAGGTAATGCGGTAATCATCAGCACCGTTTTTGGCAATGTTGTACGGCGGATACGAGACTTGCGCGTCATCTAAGCGCGTCACGGTATCAAACACGCGTGACAAATTATCAAAGCCAACGGTGGCACGAAACAGGGGGGATAAATCAAAAGTACGCATAGGTTATTCTCCACTGAGCAATAACAATCGGCGCAATTCGGGTTGCGTTCAGATTTACATCTGAAGTGCACGCCACATGGGCCGCGCCGGTTCACCCTGCCAAGCCCTGCAATAGGCACCTGACGTTTATGCATGTAAGATGTCGGGCCCGACCGTCAAGGCCGGGCCCTCTAAAAAAGATGAGCAAAAAATTGCTGGAAAATCAGAGCTTTATTTAAGCGGTACGATTTTACCGCTCACGTCCATGGGGCCCATGGTGTTGTTCAGCACAGCTTTGCGGCGCACATAACGCAGCACGCCTTCAGGCCCGAAGCGGCTGGCCCCCATGCCCGAGAGACCAAACGATTCATGTGCAGTATCCTGAACCATTGCGGTCAACGAGCCGTCATTGATGCTAACGGCCCCGCCATTCAAACGGCGTGCCACCAGCATGGCGTCATCCACAGCGCCGTAGACTGAAGCCGACAATCCATAAACCGTATCATTGGCAAGGCTGACCGCCTCATCCATCGTCTCGAACGGCATGATGGGAATAACCGGCCCAAAGGTTTCTTCCGTCATCACTTTCATTTTGTGGTTCACATCCACAATGACGGTCGGATGCAGCCACTTGCCGCCTTTCGTGATGACTTCGCCGCCAGTCAGAATTTTCGCGCCCTTGGCAACAGCATCACGGATGTGATCAGCGACAATTTCAGCCTGACGGTCAAAGATGAACGGACCGACAAATCCATTCTCGGCATCGTCCATATCAATAGTCACAGCTTTCGCCTTTTCGGTGATCTTGGCGACAAACTCATCGTAAATCGCGCGCGCTACATACACGCGTTCCAGTGACTGACAAGCTTGGCCCGTGGCCGCGACAGTCGCGCGCAAAATGCCAGATGTGGCCATCTCCACATTGGATGAGGCTAAAACGACTGCTGGGTCTTTGCCCCCCAACTCTAAAAACACAGGAATAAATTTCCTGGCCGCAGCCTCGGCGACTTTGCGACCTGTACGCACACTGCCCGTAAAGCTGACAAAATCCACACGCTCGATCAAAGCGGCACCCGTGTCGCCGGGCCCGCGGGCGAACACCAATACATTCTCGATCGCAGGCACGTCTTTTAAGGCTTCGCGGATCGGGTCAACCCAACGCGGTGTGATTTCGCTAGGCTTAATGATCACGGCATTGCCTGCAATCAACGCTGGGAACGTGTCGATGAACGACAGCAGTAAGGGAAAATTCCACGGCGTGATATTTCCCATAATGCCGTATGGCACGTACTGACCTGAGCCATGGATGTGCGGCACCATGGTGGGCTTGGCGGGCACATCTTTGAGCATGGCCAACGCATCAGCTCCCACACGGTCGAGCACGCTGCGCAAAGCATGAAACTCAAGCTGCGCGATACGCACACGGCCCGTGTCTGCTGTCAGTGCTTTCAGCACATGGTCACCGCGTTTTTCGACGGCACTGACAAAATCCTGCAACGCTTTTAAGCGCTCTTCCACCGACAATGCAGCCCATACGGGCTGGCTCTTGCGCAAGCGCTTCACAATTTCATCGAGCTCGGCAGATGTCGTGTGTTCGCACTGATAGTCGTGAACACCGGTGCGGGGATTGCGCGCAGAGAAAACAGGGCTTGCCATAAATACGTCCGTTCAAACGAGATGAGAAAGTCGAGCCACAAAAGCAAATCGGCGCTGATGATACAGCGCCGATTTCAAAAACCAACAGAGCTGAGTTTTGAGTTAGAACGAATATACCATCCGCCCCACGACAGCGTGATCTTTACCGTCAGAGCGATCAACTGTGCCTTCATAATCCAATGTGAAAGAAAGGTATGAATTGGCTTGGATGTTCACGCCAGCGCCGAGCAGGATGTAATCATCCGAGCCCGTGCCACCGCGTGCACTGCGCACTTGGCCAACATCGTTAGTGATCGAGACCAGATGATCCAGCTTATCCAGTTCGTTTTCGTACACGACACGAATGTGCGGTGCGATGGCTGCCCCGCCTGAACTAAACACGCCTGAGGCTTGCAGACCGATAGACCCAACCACACCCTTGTTGCTTTGCTCGGCGGCTGAGGTGTTCAGCATGGCGGCATTGGCTTCAGTATATGCATCAAGGTCAGCGTTCAGATAACGCACGCCACCGATGGGGCCAGCTGACCATTGACCTTCGCCCAGCAAGTTCACGCCAGCATCCAAGGCCACATAGAAGCTATTACCGCTTGGTTCAGCCAGCGCGGTTGGGCGTTGCGCAAAACCGGTGTTGCGCAGCAAGTCGTAATTTTCCCAGCTACCAGCACCCGACAGATCAGCCCAGAAGTTTGAGGCGCGGTAACCGAAGTACGCCGAGAAAGCCGTTGATGTGAAATCTTGCGTACCGCGGGCACCATCCAAATCCACATCGCCATCGGTGTAATGCAATGCACCACCCAACACGAAACCATCGCTGTACACGCGATCAAAGCCCAACGTGTACGAGATCATGTCGTAATCGAAACCTGCAACGTTTGCGCCGTCATCGCGGTCACCCGTCGCGTATTTGGCAGTGGCGTATACGCTCATGGGCTGGGTTGAACGCTCGCGGGTGTTGGTGATACGCAGCGTATTCAAGCGATCATTAGTGCTTTGACGCAAGGTATCGAGCAATTGCGGGGCGATGTGCGAGGTCACTGCACCGATGCGCGCCACGTTGGCATCTTGATCTAACGAAGCCGCAGCGAAGTTGGCAACAACGACATGTGCCGCCGCAGTCGGATGAATCGGGTCAAAGAATACGCTGGTGTTGGCTGATGCCGCCGTCGCGCATGCGCCTGTCGCACCTGCCGTGGTAATGCACGGCACTGACGTGTTGGCAAAGCCGTAGACTGACGGATTACTAAGCACGTCGTTGAACAAACCGTACGTGTTCAGCACGACAATACGTGTGTTGCGAGCGGTTTCGATGGCGGGCAACTGCGCAACCAATGACGCATTGTACGCTTGCGTTAATGCACTAAGCGACGTGCCATTGCCTGACCCCACACCACCCGGTGTACGACCCAAGTCAGGCAAGTTGCCAACCAGAATAGTTTTTGCACCGCGCGCAGCTAACGTGCTGATGTTGGTGACGTTGTTGGTAACAGTCTGCGCAATGAGTGTCGCGGACGGCGTTGTCGCCGCACGGTTCAAAATGTCGTTTGCACCAGCCCAATGCACAACCAACGCATTGGCGGCAATCGGTGTAGTCGCCGCCAGTGAGGTGACTTGTGTGCTGACGCCGACTGGGCCACCCGTGCCGCTTTCAGCACCGCCCACAGCAAAGTCGGTCGCGGCATTGAATGCGAAACCCAATTTCGGTGCTAACAATTCTACCCATACCGGGCCGTTAGAGAAGCGACCGTTCACATAAGGTGCCGCTGGTTGACGACCACCGGTGATAGCAAACAATCGGCCTGCATCAGAAAGCGAGTCACCAAACACGATCATGCTGGCGTATTGCTGAGCTGCGGCAGGCTGAACCAGCGCCGTCATAGCTAACAAGGCTGCGCCGAAACCCGCACTGAGACCCAATGCAATCGAACGTTTCATTTCTACTCTCCCCAATATCGGACCGCGTATCGCAATTCAGTGACGATGAACGTGCGAGACGCATTTGCCCCTGATGCCCGAGGCTCGCTTAGACATCAGACTACGGGCAAAAAGTAGTTGATTTCAATTGGTTTTCAGCCATTTCCCGCCTTCGCAACTGCGGAATCATCGGCTTGTGACCAGCTTTCATTGAGGCCTCTTTCGCATTGTCATATGAATATGACAATGCGTATCGTCGTGATCAAAGCGCAAGGGGCGAGAAGAATGATCCGCACATTCCTGTTCAGAACAAGTTTCGTACTGGCTTTCGTCGCTGGCGCGACATTGACCATCAGCGCCGCAAGCGCACGCACGCTGGATGTGAATGTGCCCGAAGATGCGCTGGTGGTGTCGCGCAAAATTATCTGCGGCAACACTGAAGACGGTAAAACGCGCTACAGCACATGGTGGGGCCGCGCCTATGGCCGGGTTGCGTGGGAGAAAGACCGCCTACTGTTTAACGTTGTCGGCACCAACATTCGCCAGTGCGAAACTGTGAACGATAAAGAGCGTGGGCCCGGATACCGCTCAGTCAGCCGTGAAGTGATGTTCTACCTCGACCCCAAGACCAACAAAGTTTTGGAAGCGTGGGACAACCCCTACACCAATCAGAAAAACACCGTGCTGCATGTGGCCAATGACCCCGTGAACATGCGCGAGCCGCAATTTGCGCGCAGCAAAACCGGTGAGCCGTTGAAGGTGGAGTTAGAGAAGGTCGATAAAGACCTGTATGTCAGCCGCACAGAGTATCCGCTGTATTACGATAATCCGTTGCTGGGCCCATATCAGAAGGAAATGGGTGGCACCTATCAGGCCATCGAAATCTTCACGCGATTTTATCCGAAGAACTTGTTGGACTCGACCAAGAAAGAGCTAACAGGCTCACACTTAGCCTGGAACCGCGTGTCGCAATGGCTGCCCTGGATGATGATGGAAGGTCGCCCTGGCTCGATGATTTTTGTGACGGCCGGAAATACAGTTGCGAGCTTCGATGACCTTGATCCGATTTTAAAAGATCAGATCACGCGCAATTTCCCGAAGTACAAAGAAGCACCGCCCACCAGTGATACGCGCCCCAACGAAACCAGTTGGACGTATTTCAAAAAAATCAAAGACGGTACAGAGAAACAAAGCGTGAATTAGCGCAGCGGAGCGAAGCAAAAAAGAAATCACGCTTGTGCTTGCTGTTCCTCATGCGCTGCCTCCCACGCCAAAATGGCGTGGCGGCGCGTGGGCGACCATTTGTACGCTTTAAACAAACCTGTTGAACGCAACACACGGTGGCACGGCACCAGCACGGCTACTGAATTGTGCGACAGTGCTTCACCCACAGCGCGGCTGGCGCTGGGCTTGCCGATGGCCGTAGCCAGATCGCCGTAAGACACTGTGGCCCCTGACGGCACGCGCATCAACGCAGACCACACCTGAACTTGAAAATTCGTGCCGCGCAGCAGCAGTTGTGTGGGCTGACGCTTGGCTGTGGGCTCAAAAAGTTGGTCGAGAACAACTTTTGTACCCGCTTGATCCGCTGCAAAACGACTGAGCGGCCATTGTTCGTGTGCACCACGCAAGGCTGTTTGATCGTCCACATCCAGAAAATCAAGGCCGCAGATACCGCGATCTGTCATCAGCAACAAAGCGCGGCCAAAGAGTGTGTCGTGGAACCCATACCGGATCAGCAAGTTCGCACCTTGCGCCTTGTATTCACCGGGCGTCATGGCTTCGTGCGTCACAAACAAATCATGCAAACGCGATGGGCCCGACAAACCCACATCGTATGTCATATCCAAGACCGAAGACGATTCACGCATTAACGCCTTGGCGTGGTCCAGCGTGAGATAACTCATGAATTGCTTGGGACTCACGCCGGCCCAGCGTTTGAACAAACGCTGTAAGTGAAACGGGCTTAAGGCCACGTGCTCGGCCACTTCATCCAGTGTGGGATGGCGCGGGCGTTCGCCGATAATAAAATCTATGGCTTTGGCAATGCGGGCGTAATCGCGCGACGCATCGCTTAAGGGATCATTGTCAGGCATCAGAATCGAGGACGGCTTGGACATAAAAGTCATTGCAGCACCTTTGTATGTGGTGCTGCAAGCCTAGGTGGTTGCCCCTGCCCCGCCGACCCGATTCTTGCGGTTTTTGATGCTTTACGCCTTTTTCGGCGCCGGTTTGCGCTGCTCTTTGTATTGGAAATACATGTTGGTAAAGCCCGTCCACGGATCAGGGCGCGTAAACCAAGCCGGGTGAATTTTGCGCACATTCTCCACCAAGCCTTCTGGCGCTTCCGACAAATCGAACAGTTTCTTGCCCGAGGAGTGCCACAGCACATAGCCCGGCGTTTGGCCCATCAGCATCCACGGCAGCCAATCAGAAGTGGCAGCGTAAGAGAAATCGGTCGGGGCTGAGGCAATGTCCGGGTTCACCACGTCAGACCACTTAGCTTTGAGGTTTGAGGATGTTTGCACGTTCAGCTTTTCGCCCGATGTTTCCATTGGCCATTCATCTTGCTTCAGCCAATGCGGCGAGCTGATGTAGCTGTCTTTCGTGAACCAGAAATCATCGCCCGCACGCTTGGCCGGATAGTTAAATGGCTTGCCTTCTTTGGGCAGAATATCGCGCACACCCACCAGGCGTGGTTCGTTTTCCGTGAACAGGAACGTCACAGGCCCTTCGCGATAATGGATGGGGCGCACTTTTTGGCCAGTGATAGGGTTATCAATTTCACCATCGACGATCTTGTTGGTGCCGAGTTCGCGGTAGAACGTCGCTTCCCAATCGGTCACATGGTATTTGTAGTCTTCTAACTTTTGGGTCCGACGCAGGATTAGCGTTTCGGTTTGAATGATTGGCTTGATCGTTTGGCCCGGCACCGCCAGATCAAGCGTGCCTGTGAACCAGTAGTACACATCTTGTGTGACGGTTGAGGCGCGTAGCTTTACATACGCAAACATCAAATCGCGCGGATTGTTCAAATCCAGCACCAGCTCTTTCTTTTTGGTTTTGGCCAACGCTGCGCCCGATCCCATGACCAGGGGTGCAGCAGCACCCGCTTTCAAAATGTTGCGGCGTGTTTGCGATGTCATTTCAATATTCCTTTTAAAACTAAACTGATGAAAACTAAGCGGGCTTTGCGGTTAATTTGTCGGGATTGTTTTTTTCCAACAGGTCCAAGAATGCGCGCGGATATTCCTTTACGCTTTGCATTTTCTTTGATTGTACCGCCCACACCACGTGACCCGGTTGATCTTTCATATCCATCCAGAACAACCATGGTGAAATGTACGTCGGGTTGCCAAACGCACTTTTGACCTTCTTCAAACTTGGGTCGTGCAGTTCGGCCAATGGAAACAATGACGATTGCGATTCACCAAACGGCAAACCCGGCGGATAGGGGCGATCTGTATTCAGCCATGCCCAGTCGCCTGATTCAGTCCACTTCAAATAATCCCCAATCACTGGTGTTTTGGACGGTTCTTTAGGTTCGTCTGAACGCTTAAACACGTTGGTCGCGTAAATGTAGTGCGCCTTTACATCAATCGTGTTCGGCTTAATTTCATTCACTTTACCAGTGATCGGATTATTAAAACTGGTGATGTACTGACGTGTTTTCACATCGCGGAAATAGCTGATGGTTTTGGACCACGCGAAATAACTGCCGTCGGGTTGCTTGGCGTACCAATCAACCTCAGAGCCTTCGAGTTCAATCAACGGAATTGGCGCTTTGCCGGGCAACACGCCATAGATGGTGCCGTAATACCAGTGCGGGCAATCTTCCGCTTCCAAACTACCACGCACTTTCACCATCGCGGTCAGTTGATCTTCCGGCTTGGTGAGGTCGTAAATCCGTTTCGCCAATGTGGAAGAAGGTGGCGCTGCTTGCGATGACGTTGTTGCTAAAGCTGTGGCAGCAAGTGCAGATACGCCAAACCCAAAAGCATTACGCCGCGAGAAATGTGAGTCCATGAACCGAAGCCCCCTCCTGCATGAACGTATTCCAATTTAATGCGCGCCGACTTTTACGCTGAGGTTTTACGCTGACAAGATCAGCACGTGTAACAGCGGTGTATCTGGCAGTTCACAACCGCTGAGTGGGCGGCCCTCTGCGGTGAAACATTTCTATGATATAAACAGAGTCATGCTGACGATTCGATCTGCCGAAATCAAAGATGCCCCCGCCATTGCCAAGGTTCACGTGGACACTTGGCAAATGGCGTACCGTGGCATTGTGCCGCAGGATTACATCGACAATCTGACAGTGCAAAATCGCACCATGAGTTGGGTTCGTTTGTTAGAGCGCAACACGGATCTGATTACGCTGGTCAGTGAAAATCATGATGGACGTATCGTTGGGTTTGCATCAGGCGGGCGTATTCGTCACCGTGAACCGCGCTTTGAAGCTGAAATTTCCACGCTGTACGTGGCACCGCACGCCCAACGCCAAGGCCACGGACGACGCTTGTTCATGGCTTTATCAAACCGCTTGGCGCAACGTGGATTCAAAGGCCTGTTTGTGTGGGTGCTGGCCGAGAACGATGCCCGGTCTTTTTACGAAACCTTGGGCGGCCGTGAAGTCAGCGAGATCACGCGCGATTTTGCAGGCGAACCGTTGCGCGAAATTGGTTACGGCTGGGCCGAGACACCGAATTACGACAAGCTTTAAGATTAAGCGGGCAGATCGCTCTCGCTGGGGATCGCATCTTCACGGCGGTCTTCCGCACGGTGCGTCATGGCAATGCGGCGCAAATCCTTCACCACACGGTCGAATTCTTGCAGCTTCGCATCGAGCTCTTGTTTTAATTCAGGCGCAATGGTGGTTTGCATAAAGCGGGTCACCAGTTCGCTTTGCTTTTGCAAACTTGTCACAGAGTCCAACAGCGTGCGGGATTTTGGCGTGTAGGAATCGTGCACGTTGCGCAAGTTCACCATCAGCATGTTGATCAGCGCCTTGATGAACGGATCGGATTTGCGCATTTTATCCGACAACGCCTCGATCGAGATCACCATCAATTTCGAATCTTCCAGCGTAAACGCTGTGGCCATGCGCGGGGAGTTATCAATCACAGCCATTTCGCCAAACAATTCGCCTTTGCGAATGGTCGCGAGCGGAATTTTACGGTCCCCCGCCTCGCGGAAAATGCCAATGGCTCCAGACTCGACAACATAGGCGGCACCGCCACGATCTCCCTGGCGAAAGAGCACTTTGCCCTTAGGGTAGTTCACTGTTGGAATCGACGCTTCATCAAGAAGGGTCATCGTCATGGCGATGGCACCGAAATTACTGAAAGAGAATCGAACTAAAAACGGCGATAGTTGTCACCATCCAAGCCCAGAAAGTCAAAGCTTTCCCGCGATAAGACTCCAAGACAGTTAGATTACGACGCTTAACTAACGGTCCAAATTTTGCCGGCCCGCATCATCTTGTCGATATCGCCAGGGCCCTTCGACATAGCCATTTCGTTCTGCGATTGAACTTGCTGTTCGTAAGATTGCGCTGCCGGATCGCAATACATCACGCCCATCACCTCTGGGAAATCGGGTGGGCGCAAGCCAGCCAATAATGTCGCCAGCACTTTGTTTTTTTCATCGTGCACCAGAATATCTGCTTCGGTGATGTCGTTCTCACCCAAGATAACAATTTCCAGGGCAAGTGTTTTGGTGTTGAGGCGCAAGCCCTTGTTCTTGGCCTTGCCCCAAATCATCGGTTGGCCGTGTTTGACATGAAGCTGCATGTCATCGGCTACGGGCTTTTCGGTGAAGTCCGCAAACGCGCCGTCGTTATAAACAATACAGTTTTGAATAATCTCGATGAACGATGCGCCCTTGTGATCACGGGCGCGCTGAAAGAGTTCGCCCAAATTCTTGGCCTGAATATCAATGCCGCGCGCCACAAAGCGCGCATTGCACCCCAGCGCAAAACTGCATGGGTTGGCCGGACTATCTAACGAGCCCATGGGCGTTGAGGGCGATTTTTGCCCCACGCGCGATGTGGGTGAATACTGCCCCTTCGTCAGGCCGTAAATTTCGTTGTTGAACAGCAGAATGTTCATATCGACGTTTCGGCGCAGTACATGGAACAGATGATTGCCGCCAATCGACAACGCATCACCATCACCGGTGATCAACCACACATCCAAATCGGGCCGCGCGATTTTCAAACCCGACGCAACGGCAGGGGCGCGTCCATGAATGGTGTGAAAGCCATAGGTCGCCATGTAGTACGGGAAGCGCGACGAGCAGCCGATGCCGGAAATGAACACCGTATTTTCAGGGCGCGCGCCCATATTCGCGAGAGAGACCTGCACCGCTTTCAAGATCGCATAGTCGCCACAACCAGGGCACCAGCGCACCTCTTGATCGGAGGCAAAATCCTTCGGTGTTAGTTTGTCGGGCGAGGTTTGAATGTTCATGATGCGCTCACTTGTATGTGCGCGCGAATAGCGCGTTCAACTTCGTCGATCTTCAGTGGTTGGCCGGAAATCTTCAACAATGGCTTCACGTCGAGGAGATATTGGCTGCGCAGCAGCGTGACCATCTGGCCGTTGTTCATTTCAGCCACCATCACTTTGTCGTAGCTTTTCAGCAGCGCTTCTAAATTGGCGGGCAATGGCCAGATGTGGCGAATGTGAATATGAGCCACATCCAAACCTTGATCTCGCATGTTCGAAACCGCGCGATTAATCGGCCCATAAGTCGAGCCCCACCCCACGACCGCCAGCTTGCCTTTGGTGTCACCCAGCTCTGGTTTTTGTGGCGGAATATCATGCGCGATGTTGTTGATTTTCGCCGCGCGCGTATCAGTCATTTTCTGGTGGTTTGTATCGGCGTAAGAAATATTGCCGGTGAGAGAATCTTTCTCAATCCCGCCGATGCGATGCATCATTCCCGGTGTTCCGGGCTTCACCCATGGGCGTGCTAATGTTTTCTCATCACGCATGAAGACATTGTAGTTTTCAGGGTCGGTGCGGAACGTAACGGGAAAGGGTGTGTAATCTTTGATCGACGGAATGCGCCAAGGCTCGGCAGCATTAGCAATATAGCCATCCGACAAAATCATCACCGGCGTCATATATTTTGTAGCAAGCCGCACAGCTTCAATGGCCACATCAAAGCAATCCCCAGGCGAGCGTGAGGCAACGACGGGAATGGGTGCATCAGCGTTCCGACCCCATACGGCCAAATACAAATCTGATTGTTCGGTTTTGGTGGGCATGCCGGTTGATGGGCCAGCACGTTGCGTGTTCACAATCACCAACGGCAGTTCGGTTGAAATGCCGAGACCAATGGCCTCAGTTTTCAGCGCGATACCTGGCCCCGAAGATGCGGTGATGCCCAGCTTGCCGCCAAACGATGCCCCCAACGCCGCACAACACGCCGCAATTTCATCTTCGGCTTGGAACGTGGTGATGCCGAATTGCTTGAGCCGCGCCAAAATGTGCAGCACTGGCGATGACGGCGTGATGGGATATGATGCCAACACCGCTTCGATGTTGGCCAACTGCGCACCCGCCACCAACCCCCATGACAAGGCCTCAGCGCCCGAAATTAAACGGTATTCACCGGGCTCATGTTTGACGGCAGAAAAATGTGTGGGCCCGAGTTCGCCAGAGATTTCGTGAATATCACCATACGCATGCCCGGCTTTGATGGCGGCCACATTGGCTTTACCAACTGGATCGTCAGCGCCGAATTTCTTTTCCAGGTTATCAATGATCGGCGTGATGTCGTGATCGTACATCCACGACACCAAGCCCAGCATCCAGATGTTCTTGGTGCGCAGCGCTTCTTTCTGCGACACGCCAAAGGGCTTGGCGCATTCCAACGCTTGAGCCGAGATATCAATTTCGATCACCCGAAAATCAGAGAGCGCGCCGT
The DNA here is from genome assembly GCA_965229355.1 of Rhodospirillaceae bacterium. Lineage (GTDB taxonomy): Bacteria > Pseudomonadota > Alphaproteobacteria > Rhodospirillales > Rhodospirillaceae. The sequence goes on from OZ245869.1 coordinate 1,266,596, forward strand.
TAGTGCGGGGATCGGAGTCCCACTCGGCGCGTTTGATATCTTTGTCTTTGAAAGCACCGGAATCCAAAATCACAATGCCGCCTTGGCGCAGCATTTTGTGATTCACTTTTAACGCGGCTGGATTGAACGCGACCAACACATCGGGCTGATCGCCCGCGGTTTTAATGACGCGGCTACCGAAATTTATTTGAAATGCTGAGACACCATACGTGGTGCCAGTGGGCGCACGAATTTCAGCGGGAAAGTCGGGGAACGTCGCAAGCGAGTTACCGGCCAGCGCAGTTTCTTGGCTGAACTGTGAGCCCAGCAATTGCACGCCATCGCCGCTATCACCGGCGAAGCGCACAACAACAGATTGTCGCTCGGCTTCGGATACACCACGGGGATCATGCGCAGACCCACCGCTAGGCGTCTGTACGTTCATCTTTAATATCCCTTCGACCCGAATGTCCCAAACGTGTGCACATGCACGCGCTGGAAAACCCGTTTCCCCACGCAGATATTAAGCAAACAAACTGAACTGACTAAAAACGAAGGCGCTTAAAAGCACGCCGATAGTACTGAAAATGCAGCACAAACGCACGCAAAAGCGGGGCTTTAAAGGCCCCGCTCTGGTGAATACTTCAAAAGGACGCGAACAAAATCGCTATACCGCGTCGCACACTTGCTTAAATGACGTCGCAAACACGCCCGGTTTGTATGATTTCCATTTTATCATGGCTGCGCAGCTTCAAGCCCGCCTCTTCCAACAGTTCCTCGATGCCACATTTCACGAACCCGAACGCATACGGCTCGCCGTTGTCGGCCGCATCCATCAGGCCCGCAAACCCGCCATAGCCTTGCATTTGTGGGGTGGTGGTCGGGAAGTCGAACATGACGTAGGTGCCGCCTGGACGCAGCAAGCGGCGCACTTCGGCCAATGTCTTTTTAATCACGGGCAGCGGAATTTCGTGGAACAACAAATGCGATGTAATGAGATCGAACGAACCGCTTTCGAACTCCATGTCTTCCGTTGCCATTTGGCTTAAGTGAATCTCAGTGTTCTGTTCCAGCGCGCGCCAATGTGCGTAACGCAGCATGACTGATGAGATGTCGATGCCATGCACTTCGGCATTGGGGAAGCGCTTCTTTAGTTCGCACGCCAACTGGCCAATGGATGTGGCCAAATCCAACACGCGCGTGACTTTGCCGTCTTTCGGAATGGCGCACTTGGTCGCGAGATTTTTGTGCAGCACATCGTCTTTGCCCCCGTCACCGAAAAACACTGACGTGCCATAGTCATAATACAGGCCCGCCAACGGATGGCCGGTGTAGCCACCTGGTTGAATGTGAATCTCAACCGTTGCGTATTCTGGATATTTGAAATTTGGATCGTAGGTCAGCGTACCGGGGCCGCGCTTTTCAGCGTCTTCGATTTTGCGGATGAACTCATCCTGCTGACGATCATACGATTCAATAATACGTTGCTTGTAAATTTCTTGCGCACTGCGCTTCACACGCAGGAAAGTAGCCATTTCGGGCACCTCCGCCGAAACCGCGCGCACTTTATTGATCGTGGCATGATCCAGCGCGTATTCCACGCCATGCTTTTTCATGGCGGCATCGGCGACGCCCGAGATCAGTTTAAAGGGCTTGTGCAAGAGCAAATCGCGCGTATCGCGCATGAAATCTGCATAGGTTTCATCGGCACGTGACAACAGGGCTGGGGTATTCCCTACCTTGCCACGGTCGATCAAATTATTTCGTAACGTCATGCCCTATCTCCGCATCGTGGCGCGTACAATATCTTGGCGTTATGCGTGATTATGATACGCTTAGAAAGGTTATAAAGAGAAGACGAATTCCCACACTTATATAGTATGTAAGACAGTACGTAAGACAGCCCCTTCAGACAGGAGACCGCCCTATGCTCGTGCCCCCGCCTTTGGCCCGCCATGCAATCAGCCCTGATTGGTCGCACGATGATCGCTCGCGTCAGGCCTTTCAGCGCACGTTGCGCGAAACCGTCATTCGCAAGCTTTCGGGCGGCAGCCGCGTGGTGTTTGAAAAGCGCGTAAAGCCGAAGTTCGAGAAAGACAACGGGCGCAGCTTTAAAGATCGCAACGAAGCGCGCAAAGAAATGCGCAAAGACAGTTTCTATCAGTCGCATTTAAGTATTCAGCGCGCCTCACAAGAACTGATGTGGGCATCGATCACGTACTCGCTTGATCGTCAAATCGGCGAATTGATGGCCAAAGCCAAAGAGAGCACCACAAAATTAGGCAGCATTACGCTTGATCCCAACTTACAAATTCCGCGCTATATCGACAGCCTCGATATTCACTGCATGCCGGGCGGCTATACGACTGATCTGGGCGATGGCGATGTGGCGGCGGGCGCAATTTATGAGCAAGGTACTTATATATATGGCAGCGGACGCGGCGGCGCGTACGGCGACCGTTTAGGCCAAGCTGTCGCGCGGTACGTGAAGCGCAACTACCCTGATTTCAAACCCACACGCATTTTGGATATGGGGTGTGCCACGGGGAGCAACACCGTGCCGATGGTCGACGCGTTCCCCGAGGCCGAAGTGCATGGCATTGATTTGGGGGCAGCCTTACTGCGTTACGGCCACGTGCGCGCCGAATCTATGGGCAAAGCAGTCCACTTCAGCCAGCAGAACGCTGAGAAAACCAACTTCGCGGACGGCTCGTTCGATCTGATCATTTCTAACATTCTGTTTCATGAAACCTCACGCAGCGCCTTACCACGCGTGTTGGCCGAAACCCGCCGCTTATTAAAGCCGGGTGGTTTGATGGTGCACTTGGAAGTCGATCAGTTCGCGTCGCTGGATCTGTGGCGTCAGATCGTGTTCGATGCCGAGACCTACAATAACAACGAACCCTTCTGGTCAACGTATCGCGACATGGATTTGCTGAAGGTCGCCGAAAGTGCGGGCTGGCCCCAAGGCAGCGTGAAGCTTGACTCGGAACCTATGCAACACGCGCCTGTAACGTCTCAATCGGCGGGGCAGTTGTCATCGACCGTACCGGGCTTCCTGATCATCGCCGGTCAGAAATAAGGAACGCGCACCATGAACCAGTCTGCAAAAATTCATGTGCCACAAACGGCCAAAGGCCACCGCCCGAACTTCTTTGCCGATCCAGTGAATGACCGGATGATGGCAATGATGATGGCGTTGATTACCGAAGTCTCTGTGTTACGCGACCGTGTCGATACGGTGGAAGCCATCGCAGAGAAGAAAGGCATCATCCTGGCCAACGAAGTGGAAACATATATTCCTGACCAAGCCCGCGCCGATGCGCGCGAGCGCACGCGCCAGGAATTTTTGGACCGGGTGTTTTATATCTTCCAAGAAGAAGTCGAAGACCTTGACCGCAACGATACGCCCGAAGCTTACGAAATGGCGGTTAAAGTCAGTTCTGAAAATTAAACGCCCCCGATTCAGATATAGCGAGATCCCGGTATGCGCTTGAATCGCAGACTGTTTATGGCTGGCGCGGCGATTGCAGCCAGCACCTTGCCCACCATCACGCGCGCCGCGGACCCTAAGATCTTGCGCATTGCTATAGGTGGGTTTCCGAGCGACAAGGCCAGCGCCTACGCCAGCATTCAAACCCCGGCCATTATTTTGAATGGCGGACTGTTTGATGCGCTGACCAAGCTGAACAAAGACGGCAGCATTTCCCCCAGCTTGGCCACATCATGGGAAGCGATTGATCCCCTGACGTGGCGCTTCAAACTGCGCAATGACATTTATTTCTCAAACGGCAAGAACTTCGATGCCGGGGCTGTGGTCCATGCGATTGAGTATTTGATCGGCCCGGGCCCCGCGACTGAACGCGTGCGGTTTGATCTGCCGTTCTTCGCGGGCGCCAAAGCCGTGAACAAATACACGGTCGATATCCAAACCAAAATGCCGGTGCCGTCATTACCGCGGTACGCCGTTGCTCTTTTGTTTGTGGAACCTGAAGCGTTTCAGGCCATGGGTGCGCAGAAGTATGCCGAGCAACCCGTTGGCACGGGTCCGTTCACCCTTAAAAGTTGGGAAACTGGGCGCATTCAGTTTGAAGCCAATCGCAAATCATGGCGCGCACCAAAGATCGACGGCATTGAGTGGTTGATGTTGACGGACATTCCGTCGCGCTTACAAGCTTTTCTGTCGGACCGTTTGGATGTTGTGTATCAGCTCCCGCCTGAAGATTTTGATACGGTGAGAAACTATAAAGGCACAGTTGTTCGCACAAGCGATGCTGGGGCGTCGGCGCTGTTCTTCCACTACCTCAATAAACCAAACTCGCCGTTAGCCGATGTGCGCGTGCGCCGTGCGCTTAACATGGCCGTGGACCGCAAAAGTATTGTTGATGTGCTGCTGAACGGTGAAACCAAACTTTCAAGCCAGCCCGCCGTACATGAATCCTTCGGATATGATTCCAGCATAGAACCTTACCCGTTTGATGTTGCTGCCGCCAAAAAGCTTCTGACGGAAGCCGGTCATCCCAATGGCTTTTCCATGACGCTCGAAACCGCTGTGGGGTCCACCAATAGCGTTCTGATTGTGCAGCGGATCGCCGATGACTTGGCGCGTGCAGGCGTGAAAGTCGAAGTACGTCAGAAGGGTGTGATTCAATTCTTATCTGACTTCATGGCCGGACGCTTTGAAGCAGATGCCGTTATGTTGCAATGGGGCTCGTACCCGACCTTAGATGCCATTCACATGACCAGCATGAATTCATGCCGCAAAAAAGAACCCTGGTATTGCAACCAGGAGATTCAGCCGACGATTGAAGCCGCGTGGTTGGAAACAGACCCCGCCAAAGCGTTGGAGCTGCGCCACAAGATCATGACGTTCTATCACGACGATGCGCCTGGACTGTTCTTGTATGAGAACGTCGGCTTCTTGGGTTTAAGCCCGCGCACCAAAGGCTACGATTCTTACTTTGGGTTCGTGCCGTTTGAGAATGTGCGGATAGGTTAAGAGCAAAAACTGTCCAATAAAAAAACCCCGGCATCTCTGCCGGGGTTTTTCTTTATCCAACCTGACGGGATTGGAAATTTTAGGCTTTAGAAATCGATAGATGTGCGCAGACCGATTTGACGCTTGTTTTGCGGGGTCACCGCAACACCTTGGTTCAAGGTCAAGCCAGCCAGGTTCGGTGCGGTATCGAAGTCAGTCCAACGGGCGCAAGCAGCCCAATTGTCGTCATTGAACATGTTCTTCACGAACAGTTCGACGCGCAAACCTTCCTTCTCCATACCCGCACGGGCATTGGCAACAAAGTAGTCGTTGCATTGTGCGAGGTTGGATTCATCAACGTACGCCTTGCCGGTGTAAACCAAATCACCGTTCACGAACCAATCCCAGCTATCGTTAAACGCGGTTTGATAGCCGGTATTGATCGCACCCGACCATTTCGGGAAGCGTGCGTTCGAGTTGCCCTTCATTTGCGCGTAGCCAGAAATCGGCGTGACGAAGTTGAAGAGGAAGTCTTTGTACTTCGAACGTGCGTAGGTCACGGTCAGCTTGGCATCCCAAGCTTCGGTGATGGCAGCCGCACTTTCCCACTCAACGCCCCACAACTTGGAACTTCCAGGTGTGTTGACGTTACGCGAGTTCAAGAACGCTGTGCCATCCGGGTTACGTGCCGGTTGACCAACGGCGCTGATGCCTGCTGGTGAACCGCCGATGCAACCGCCAGCTAACAAGTGGCTTGGGCTACCGCAATCTTCTTGGACGATGGCAACGCCACGGCCCTTTTGATTTGCCCATTCGCCGTAGTAGGTCGCGAGGTTGAAGCTGACGCGGTTATCCATCAACGTTTGCTTCCAGCCGAGTTCATACATATCCAGAATTTCGGCAGGCAGTTCAGCGCTCACGCCCGAACCCAATTGCGCTTGGTACTGACGCAATTCATTCGGTGTCGCGATGGCGATTTGCGAGTTCGGCTGACCTTGGATCACGCCCTTCGCATAGCTGGCGTAGATGTTGGTGTCATCGGTCGGCTGATAACGCAAAATTGCGCGCGGCAGGAAGTTCTTATCGATCTTCTTGAGCGGCTTTGCGGTCAGGATAGCGGTGGCCGCATCGTTGTGCTGATAACGACCTTCGAAGCTGGCGGTAATTTCATCGGTGATGTCATACGACGCCGATGCGAACACACCCCAAGCTTTAATCAGATCGGTATTTTGCAACAGATTGTTGGCCGAGAAGAACGGATTGCGTGTGCAACGCTCACCCGGCGGCGGGGCCGAGATCACCGTGGTGCAGAGCGAGAGCGAGTCACCACCGGCACCAGCTTGGACGAATTTCTGGTGATAGTAGTTCGCACCCACCAACCACTTCAGATTTTCATCTTGTGGCGAGGAGATGCGACCTTCGAACGAGTAATCCTTCGCGTCTTGCGGATCGCGTGAATACCAGTTTTCAATCGCCGACAGACCGAAGTCACGCACCCAGTTAGCACGCAAGCGATTGTATCCGCCTTGCAGGTCGAAGTTATAACCACCGGCGAATTCATAGTTCACAGCGGTGGACAAACGCATCACATCGCGTTCCAAACCAATACGGTCCACATCCGGCACGTTCAACGGAGCCGTTTGCGGGCGTGTGATCAGGCTGGTGATCAACAGGTCAGGCTGACCGATGAACGCCAATTGTTGCGGACGTAAGCTGGTATTGCTGTCGATGATTTGCAACGTGCCGATGTTCGAGATGGCTTTGCCTTGCTTCGGGACAACGCCGCAGATGTAGTTGCGCGGACGGGCCGTCAAAGCTGCCGGATCTTGCGTGGTGATCGTCTTGCCTGTGCAACTATCGTTGCGTAAGCCACCGATCATGCCGCCGGCCGCCGGGCCGTCATCGTCTTTATCGTAGAAGCCACGGAACTTGACCGTCAAGTTGTCGGACGGCTGTGCGAACAACGTGGCGTTCACACTCTTTGAACTTTCTTCACCCAAGGCACCACCGTCAGAAGCGGTGAACATGTTGCCTTTCGAGTACATACGGACGCCAACACGGCCCGCCAATTTATCTTCGACCAACGGACCTTCAACGCTGCCCGAGACATCGAATTCATTGTAGGTCGCGCCAGACGCGTTGACCTTGCCTTTAAATTCCGTCAGCGATGGATTTTTGGTGATGTAGTTCACCGCACCACCGAAGGTGTTACGACCGAAGTAGGCCGATTGCGGACCTTTGATGACTTCGATGCGCTCGACGTCATCCAGCGGGATGGATTGCGTTCCACCCAACACGTACATGCCGTCGATGAACAGCGAGCCCAATTGCAGCGATGGGCTGTCCGAGTTCACGTTCATGCCGCGGAAGCGAATGGCAGAAGTATAACGACCGGGAATTTGACCACCTTGGTTCGAGTACTGCATGCCTGGGGCTGCGGTCGCGATGTCTTCAAGGCCTTTGAAACCTTTCTCTTCAATGTCTTTTGATGAGAAGGCGGAAATTGAAAGCGGAATTTCCTTTAAGTTTTCTTCGCGCTTACGCGCGGTTACGACAATTTCTTCCAGCACGGGCTGTGCATAGACAGGTGCCGCCACAGCGAGTGCGAGCAAGCTCGCAGTCGTGATGGTGGTAAGACGCGACTTGGTAGTCATCGAATTCCCTCCGCGATAAAAAATCTCTTTTTTAGAGTCCCCCGCGCTAAGCCCCCGCCGCGCGATAAGATGGGTAAGTCTGAACCCTCGCCCTCGCTTGCTCAACACGACTTTGCATCAGACCAAAAGTTCATCGCATCCTGTGGCATGAAAAGCACGATCGCGTTGCGCGCGCACGCCGCCTTTGCCCTAACCCAGGGTATGGATACACAGCATGTCATATAAAGACATAAGCTTGGGGAGGACTGTGGTTCGCGGCGATAAAACTGACGCAATAAAATAATTCTCGCGCGCGATCCTTTCGAGCGAAGACCACATGCGGTGTTTTGAAAATACAGCATGAGTAGTCATATTAGAATGATGACCAGGCTTCGCGCGTATTATTGCACCGCAACTCTTGTACCCCTGATTTTGTGACGTTGATTTTATGACGTTAAGTTTAACCCTGCACGTACGCCCTCTTTTCGCAGCGTGCGCCCGTTGAATATACAAAGCCCCACAATGACTCGTTTTGTTCTGATTGCAGCCCTTGCGACGGCTTTTGCATTTTCCCCGACATCCACGGAGCACGCGCACGCGGCAGAAAAAATATTGCGCGTGGGGAATACAGCGATGCCGCAAACAGTCGGCAATCCGTATCGGAACACCGGCATTCCCAACATCTTCACGTGGTCTGCGCTGTTTGATGGCTTAACGCGTATTGATGCCGAGGGGCGGGTGCAGCCCTGGCTGGCATTATCATGGCGCAATATCGACCCCCTCACGTGGCGCATAACGCTGCGCCCGAATGTCGTGTTCTCGAACGGTGCGCCATTTACAAGTGATGCCGTGATCAGCGCGATCAGTTACTTTCAAACACCCGAAGCCGCCCGTGAACTGGTGGCGCGGGAAATGAACTTCATTAAAAGTGCGCGCAAAATTGACGACCTGACGGTTGATCTGATTACTGATGTTCCAGCCCCGCATCTGCCGCGCACCTTGCCCCTGCTTTATATGACTGAGCCAACGCAGTGGAAAAAGTTAGGCCCCGAGCAGTTTGCCCTTCAGCCCATCGGCACTGGTCCCTTCACTTTAGATAAAGCCGACGTGCAAGGCTGGAAGATGTCGGCCTTTCGCAACTCGTGGCGCGCACCGCAGGTGGATAAACTAAATTGGATCGCCGCTGCCGATGCCACAACACGCGTGCAAGCAGTGCTGGCCAATCAAATGGATATCGCGCTGAGCGTTGGACCTGATGAAGTGGCCGCTATTGAAGCCGGTGGCGGCAAAGGCCTGCATTGGAAAAACGCATCCGTGTGGGCGATTAATTTTCATCACGACAAAGATACGCCCTTAAAACATGTGCGCGTGCGCCAGGCTTTGAATTACGCCATCGACCGCAAAGCGCTGGTGGATGGCTTGCTACAGGGCGCAACCATTCCCGCCACGCAACCTGGCGCCAGCACAGCCTATGGGTACGACACCTCGATTCCACCGATTCCCTATGATCCAGTATTGGCCAAAAAACTGCTGGCGGAGGCGGGTTACCCCAAGGGCTTTTCGTTCGTCATTCAAGGTGTTGTTGGCACGGGCTCATCAGACGGGGCGGTCTACCAAAAAGTCGCGCAGGATTTGGCCGCGGTTGGCGTGAAGATGGACATCAAGCAATTCCCCGTCACCGAACTGATGCGCAATGCCATGGACGGCGGCTGGAACGGAGACGGCTTTGGCCTCACCTATTCCGCCGAACCCACCATTGATGTGATCCGCGGCATGCAAAATCACTCCTGCTTGTGGGGCAAGCCCTGGTACTGCGACGAAAAAATTATGCCGGCGATCCGCAAAGCTATGACCGCGTTTGATGAGGCGGAAGGTTTAAAAGCACGCCACGACGTGATGCGCTATTACCGCGATCAGTACGTCTCGTTGTTCTTGTACGAGCTGCCCCGCTTTGCGGGCATGCGCGGGAATGTGTCAGGCTTTCAAGAGTTGCATGGCTTCATCACGCTTGATCGCATCACGCTTCAGTAACAGCCGTTTACCTTATGCACGGAATTGTGGGGAAAATTGCGAGAGCGCCCGCTTTCCGCGCATTCCACGTTGCTCTGCCTTGCTGTGGATGCGGCCCAAGCGTAGTTCTGGTACTGTTTTCAAGCACGTAAAGACCATTCAGAACCGTCTTGTGGAGCAGGCTTCAGATGCGCAGCGCAATTGGCCATTGGATATCAACTTTTATCCCCGCATTCCCCCGGCGCGCCCTGCATACTTCCTGCAAATGCAGGGGAGCACTGACCCTCTTTTCCATTTTCAGTTTTGCCCTCTCGGCCCATGCTGAACCTCTCCGATTAGCTGTAGATATTCTGCCGCCCTCTCTTGGCAATCCGTACCGCACCTCACTGCCACCAACGGTGTGGACCAACGCGGCCATGTTCGATGCGCTGACGCGCTTCGATGAAGCAGGCAATGTCGTGCCGTCACTCGCGCTGTCGTGGGAGAAGATCGACCCCACCACATGGCGTTTTAAGTTGCGTCCTGGTGTGAAATTTCAAAACGGCGAGCCGTTCACATCAGAAGCGATTGTCAGCGCGATCAAATATATTTTGTCAGACGAAGCCATCCGCGAAGGCATTCGCCGCGAGATCAACGTCTTCAAAGATGCACGCGCTGTTGATGATTTAACTGTCGACATCATCACCACCGAGCCTGCGCCGCAAATGCCGCGCTACATGACGGGCCTCATGCTTGGCGCCCCCAAAGCCTGGGCAAGCATGGGCCGCGATGCATTTGCTAAAAACCCCATCGGCACCGGGCCATTCAAGATGGTCGAGATGCAGGCAAATTTGTGGAAACTGGTTCCCTTCAAAGACGCATGGCGGCCTACAAAGCTGGATGGCTTTGAAGTCATCGCGGTGCCGGAAGCAGCAGCACGAACATCAGGCGTGCTGGCCAACCGCATTCATATTGCGATGAGCTTAAGCCCGGATAACCTGCAAGTCCTAGAAGACGCTGGGCATAAGGGTGTGCGCACCATTGACCCTGCCGTGTTTGGCTTCTCGTTCATCCTGTTCAAGAAAAGCCCGCTGCAAGATGTGCGGGTCCGCCGGGCGTTGAATATGGGCGTGAACCGCAAACGCATTATTGATGCACTGTTGGGTGGCGCCACTGTGCCTGCCTCACAACCTGCGACACGCACAGTGCTTGGTTACGACGCCAGCGTGCCGGAATACGCATATGACCCAACCGCTGCTAAAAAACTTTTAGCTGATGCAGGGTATGCCAATGGCTTCTCGTTTGTGATGGAAGGCGCCACCGGCGTAGATGCCAACGACACAGCGATCTTCCAACAGGTGCAGTCTGACTTGCGCGAGATTGGGGTGAATATGGAAATTCGCACCATGCCTGCCGTGCAGTACTACAACGCGCTGGGCCGGACTGATTTTGCGGGCGAGGCCTTCCCCGTCGATTGGCAGGCCTGGCCAATTAACGATGTGACCCGGTCGGTTCTCGCGCATTCCTGCCAACGCCCGACGCCGTGGTACTGTGACGAAAAGATCATGCCCACCATAAATGCGGCACGCACCGAGTTTGATGAAACAAAAGCGTTACAATTGCGCCATAAGATCGCGCAGTACTATCACGATGAAGCGCCTGCGCTGTTCATGTACGAATCACCCGCATTTGTGGGCGTGTCATCGAAGGTAAAAAATTATAAACTCATCAACGGGACGCATTTTGCGTTCAGTGAAATGGAACTCGCGAAATGAGATTTGCTGCCGCGGCTTTGGCGACGTGTATTGCTTTAACGTCTTCGGTTTCAGCGGCTGATATCAAACCTGGCAAGATCCGACTTGGAATCGACAGCTTACCGCTGTCGTTTGGCAACCCGTATCGCACCGCGCAGATCCCCAGCATCTATGTGCTTTCCGCCCTGTACGATGGCCTGACGCGTATTGAAGTCGACGGCACCTTAAAGCCGTGGCTGGCCACCAGCTGGGAAAGTACCGACGCTGTCACCTGGCGTTTTACGCTGCGCGATGGCGTCGTGTTTTCGAACGGCACGCCATTAACCGCCGAAGCGTACAAGGTTGCGGTCGACTACTTGGCCAGCGATGAGGCCTTGCGCGAAGGGTTGGTGCGCGAAATTCCAAAACTCAAATCAGCCCGTGTGATTGATCCGAAAACGATTGAGATCACATTGGTTGAACCCGACGCCCTGTTTCCGCGTTCAGCCGCAGCCCTGGTTGTCGCTGAACCGACGGAATGGTTGAAGCTCGGCCGTGACGCATTTTCAAAGTCACCTGTCGGCACCGGGCCATACAAAGCGGTGCGGTTTGAGAGCAATAAAATCATCCTGACAGCCAATGAAACATCGTGGCGCAAGCCCAACGTTAAAGACCTCGACATTATCGCAATCCCGGATGTGGCCGCGCGCGAGCAAGCGCTGCTGGCTGATCAAGTCGACATTGCCCTCAGTTTGAACCCTGAGAATATTTCGTTACTGAAAGAAAACGGTTTGCAGGCCAGCTTGGTGCCCACCGCGCAGGTGTTTGTGTGGGCTTACATGCTGCGCCGTGAAGGCAAGCGTGTTGACTCGCCGTTGCAAAAGAAAGCCGTACGCCGCGCTATGACGATGGCCGTGAACCGCGATTTGATTGTCGATAAAATTTTGGGTGGTGCAGGGAAAGTGGCCAGCCAAGGCGCTACGCCGATTGTGTTTGGCTACAACCCTGACCTAAAGCCGCTGCCGTACGATCCTGTGGCTGCGAAGAAGTTACTTGCTGAAGCAGGTTATCCGAATGGCTTTTCACTCAGCATGTTAACAACACCAAGTGCCATCGGTGCTGAAACAGAAATCCATCAGCGCATCGCCTCTGACTTGGCTGGTATCGGCATTAAAGTTGAGATCCGCACAACACCAGTACCGCAGTTCTTAAATCATCTCAGCCGCGCAACATTCCCGACCGATGTATTTAGCGTCACGTATCCGGCGGACCCGAACATTGATGCCATTCGCCCGCTTCGCATTCACTCGTGCTTGCGTCGCGAGCCGTTTTATTGTGATGAACGCATCATGCCGAAGATCAAAGCGGCTTTAGCAGAACGTGATAGCGAGAAAGCCTTGAAGCTGCGCCAAGAGATTATGGCGTGGTATCATGATGAAGCGGCCTCGCTGTTCATTTACGAAGGTCAGCGCTTCACCGGGCTCTCGGGCAAACTGCGTGGCTTTGAAGATGCTCACGGCGTGATTGCGTATGACAAGATCGATTTGGCGAATTAGCTTTTCTTCACCTGATACGCCGCTAAGAACACGCGCACCACTTCATCAAGGTGGCGATCAATTTGGTCTTGCGTCATCTCAACGTTAATACCGCACGCCGTCCAGAGGTGGCGATCACCTGACGCCATGCTGCAAAACAGTTCGGCGGCCAAGTCGACATTGGGAATCGCAAGCACACCAGCTTCGACTTGTTTGGTAAGATACTCGGCCACCGACTTCGTGCCCGACACCGGACCGTTCTCGTATAAAAGGCGCGCAAGCTCAGATGACTTCCCGCCTTCCGTCATGACAATGCGAATGGCGGCACTGACATCAGGCCCCAGTTTCAACGCGATCAACCGCGCCGCCACATCGCGCAACACCTGGGCGGGCGGACCATGGTCATGGTCAGAGGCATCATCCTGCATCGGCTCGGAGATGCGCTCGCAGTGGCTGAGCACCAACTCGCGCCACAGGCCCTCTTTGTTGCCGAACAGCTGATAAAGCGTGGTCAGCGACCCACCGGACTTGGCCACAACGTCATCCAAGCTGGTGGCCGCAAAGCCCTTGGTCAGAAACAGCTCCCGGGCTGCCTCCAACATGATGCACTTGCGTTCATCACTCTTAAGGCGTTGTTTTTGCTTTGGTTTCATCGATCAATTCTGACTTATCAGCGGCCTTAAACGCCACGCACATTACGCATAGCTCTTATTCAAGATACCACATTGTTCATTTGTGTAATCGGGGCTACATTTTCAATATGTAATGTAGGTTACACTACAGTATAGAATGATGGTTGAGGGAAAAGCTATGACGACCGCACCGCAACAAATCCCTGTTGGGCAGACTAAGGGCAAAACCAGCAAACTCGCAGGGTTACGCCGCGACTTGGTCAATCAGATCTCGGAAACCACGATGTCACTGGGTCCGATCCTGGTGGGCTTTGCCCTGCTGTGCACGGCCGTGGCCCTCAGTGGATGTGATGTCGAGTCGGCCACGCCACAAGCTTCGGTCCGCCCGGTGCGTACAGAGGTCGTGAGTTTAAGCGACACAACAGCCGCCGCCAGCTACCCGGGCACCATTCAGTCTGAGCGTGAAAGCCAACTGGGCTTCCGCGTCACCGGCAAAGTGGCCGCGCGTTATGTGCAAGTCGGTGAAACCGTGAAAGCCGGAACCGTACTGGCCAAGTTAGAGCAAGATGATTTCACGCTGCGCTTGAAAGCCGCCGATGCCCAAGTGCGCGCGGCTGGTGCAGATGCAGAACAGGCGCGCATCGATGTGAAGCGCTATACGCAAATCAAACAAAGCCCTGCCTTCTCGCAAGCTGAGTTCGATAAGCGACTGAACACATTGGACGCCGCTGAAGCGCGCTTGAAAGATTCGCAAAGCCAAGCGCAGCTGGCGAAAAACCAATTAGAATATTCCACACTGGTTGCCGATGAAGACGGTATCGTGACCGTCACCAACATCGAGCCGGGGCAAGTTGTGACAGCGGGCCAAAGCGCCATGACACTGGCACGCTCGTCGAAGTTAGAAATTGCCGTTAGCGTTCCCGAAACGCGTTTGGCCGATTTGGAACGTGCGAACGCCAAAGTGTCCGTGTGGTCGCAGCCGGGCGAAACCATTTCAGCACATGTACGTGAAGTGGCAGCCAGCGCAGACCCCGTGACACGTACCTATGCTGTGCGCTTTGCCTTAGATGAAATGCCGGCCAATTGGCAAATTGGAATGAGCGCGACACTGACCTTGGCTGCCAAGTCGGACGTTGCAGTTGCGGAAATTCCCTTAAGTGCTGTGTTTGAAAGCAATGGCACACCCAATGTGTGGACCGTGAGCACCGATGGGGACTTGAACTTAGTGCCCGTTACAGTCGCAAGCTACCGCAGCACATCGGCTTTGGTGTCGGCGGGCTTGAAAGACGGCGATGTCGTTGTGACGGCAGGCGTGCACAAATTGAATTCAGCGCAAAAAGTGCGCCCGCTCCAACAGAACGCAGCACTTTAAAAAATAAGATCGCTAGAAAATACGCATACTTTGAATTTGGGGACGATCTAACGCTTTAAGCTTCGGCGCCTGCTCCCACCTCCCCCCTCAACCCCCGGGAGTAGGCAGCCATCCCGGCGGTGACTCTGAAAGAGTCACCGCCGGTTCCAACACAAACATTGGGTTGATGGTCACATGACCTCTTTGAATCTTTCTGCCTGGGCCCTGAAACATCGCGCCTTGGTGCTGTTTGCCATTATCGCGCTGGTTGTTGCGGGCGTTCAGTCCTTCAACAAACTCGGCCGTTCGGAAGATCCGGCCTTCCTGGTGCGCTCAATGATCATCAGCGCCACATGGCCCGGTGCGACCGCACGCGAAGTGCAGGAACAAGTCACAGACGAGATTGAAAAAACACTGCAAGAAGTGCCGTGGTTTGACTACGTCACCAGTTTATCGCGCCCCGGCAGCACCATCATCACCTTAACGTTACGCCAGGATGCGCCGCGCCCGGCTGTGGCAGAAGGTTGGTATCAGGTGCGCAAGCGTGTGTCGGATATGAAAGGCCGCTTGCCGCAAGGCGTGCAGGGGCCGTTCTTCAACGATGACTTCGGCGATACGTTCGGCAACATCTACGCATTCTCCGCAGATGGCTTTACACCCGCTGAGTTGAAGAAATATGTGGAAGCGGCGCGCCAGAAAATCTTAAGCGTGCCGGGCGTAGCCAAAGTGAATTTAGTCGGTGATCAGGCCGAACGTATTTTTGTCGAGTTCTCGCACCAACGCATTTCAACGCTGGGCTTATCAACCAGTGCATTGATCGAAGGCTTGCGCAAACAAACGGCTGTCGTACCGTTTGGCGTTGTGGAAACACCGGGCGAGCGCGTGGTGTTACGCCTGGAAAGCCCAGCCGAACGTGAAAGCGCCATTGCCGCGCTACCCATTGTCGCAAATGGAAAGACGCTTCGCTTAGGTGACCTCGCTGAAGTGAAACATGGCTATGAAGACCCACCGAGTTTCCTGATGCGCTTTAATGGCAAGCCCGTGATTGGCTTGGCCGTGTCCATGACCGAGGGCGGCGACATTCTGTCATTGGGCGAACAGCTTGAAGCGGTGATGACTAATATTAAAGCAGCGCTTCCCGCAGGCATTGAGGTGGAGAAGGTGGCCGATCAACCGCATGTCGTTGAAGATTCTATCGGCGAGTTTACGCGCTCGTTGTTAGAAGCCTTGGCCATCGTGCTGGTTGTCAGCTTCGTGTCATTAGGCGTGCGCACCGGCATTGTGGTCGCATTGTCGGTGCCTTTGGTGTTGGCCATTACTTTCGTCATCATGAAAGTGTTCGGCATTGACCTTCACCGCATTTCGCTTGGCGCGTTGATTATTGCCTTGGGATTACTGGTCGACGACGCGATCATTGCGGTTGAAATGATGGCGGTAAAACTGGAAGAAGGCTGGGACCGCGTTAGCGCGGCCAGCTACGCCTATACGTCGACAGCTTTCCCGATGCTGACCGGCACGCTTGTCACGGCGGCTGGGTTTATTCCTGTTGGCTTCGCGAAGTCTTCGGCGGGTGAATATACCGGGTCGATTTTTTTAGTCGTCGGCATTGCGTTGATTGTCTCGTGGATTACAGCTGTGATCTTCACACCCTTTCTGGGCCATGCCCTTTTACCAGAAGTGAAAAAGCATGAGGGTGCCGAGCACGACCTTTATAACAAGCCGATCTATCAGAAATTTCGCAAAGTTGTGGCTTGGACGGTCGCGCACAATCGCAAAGTGATAGCCGCCACTGCCGTTGCTTTCTTCGCTTCAGTCATCGGCTTTGGTTTGGTGCAACAGCAGTTCTTCCCGGCCTCATCGCGGCCTGAAGTTGTTGTGGATATGCGCTTAGCTGGGGGATCATCCATCACTGCGACTGAGAACGTGGGCAAGCGACTGGAAGCAAAATTGGCCAAAGATCCAGACGTTGAAAGCGTTGCAGTCTATGTGGGCTCAGGGGGCCCGCGCTTTTATCTCCCCTTGAACCCTGAACAACGCGACGTTGCCTATACGCAAGCCGTGATCATGACGCGGGGGTTAGCTGCCCGCGAACGCGTGATGACGCGTATTCAAAAAGCGTTGGATGAAGAATGGACCGATGTGACGGGCCGTGTTGCACGCCTGGAGAACGGCCCCCCGGTTGGCTATCCAGTACAGTTCCGTGTGATGGGCGGTGACCCGGCCAGCATTCGCATTCAGGCTGAGAAAGTGCGCGATGTGTTCAAAGCGAACAAACACCTACGCGACATTAACTTTGAATGGTTTGAGCAAGCAAAGAATATGACACTTCGCGTGGACCGTGACCGCGCGCAAGCATTGGGGCTGACCGCAGAAGAATTGGCACAACCTCTGAACACGATTTTAACAGGCCAGCCGGTGACAGAAGTATTGGATGGCACAGAGTTGATTCAAGTGGTTGCACGGGCGCGGCCTGAAGAACGCTTGAACTTGGAAAACATCGGCACGTTGAATATTTCTATCGGCAGCGCGGATGGCAGTGTGAAGTCTATCACACTTGATCAGGTTGCCGCCGTGAAGCCGGGCTTTGAAAGCCCTGTCCTTGCGCGGCGCAATCGTGATCTGGAATTAACCGTGCGCGCCGACATTGCCGACGGCACCCAAGCGCCAGTTGTCTCTGCCGAGATCGATAAGGCCTTGAGTGACGTGCGCGCTCAACTTCCGCAAGGCATGCGAATCGAATTGGCCGGTGCTGCTTGGGAAAGCCAGAAAGCCCAAAAATCCATCGCAGCCGTCGTCCCGACGATGATCCTGATCATGCTGACGATCTTGATGATTCAATTGCAAAGCTTTGGGAAATTACTGCTGGTGGTTTTGACCGCGCCCTTAGGTTTGATCGGCATGACAATTGCGCTGCTGCTGTTTCAACAGCCCTTTGGTTTCGTCGCCACGTTGGGTGCGATTGCCTTGGCAGGGATGATCATGCGGAACTCGGTGATTTTGGTTGAGCAGATCGACATCAACATCGCCGCAGGATTGGAAATGACCACGGCGATTATTGATGCGACGGTTCATCGCGCACGCCCCGTGATTTTAACCGCGGCGGCCGCCATGTTGGCGATGATCCCCTTAGCACGCAGCGCCTTCTGGGGGCCGATGGCGATTACAATTATTGGTGGCTTGGCGGGTGCAACCGTGTTGACGTTGGTGGTGTTGCCTGCACTGTATGCGGCTTATGCCGCGCGCGTTAAAGCCAAAGCGGCTTGATCGGCGAATGATGGTGGCAATACGCCGCGTTGCAGCAGTTCGTTTAAGCAGCGTGCAAAATGGCGGGGTGTATAGGTGCTGTCAGGAAGTTCGAGCCAATTTTGCTCAGCGAACGCTAAAATAGCGGGCTCATCGTATTCGACTTCCCATAATATGCCGAGAAGCGAGGAGAGGTTTTCTTCTTCCTCTTTGGTTGCGTTATCGACGCAACTGGCTGTATTCGCATCGTCCACGCGCCCGGACTCTGGGCCCGCACCTAAACCAAAATCATAGAGTGCGCGACGTTCAGCGGGCGCGATTTGCCAGTGCGCGATTTCGTGAAACACAACGCTGGTTTCAGATTTTGTGCGGATACACGCCCCATCCCAACTGAATGCAACCGCCGGGTCTTCATCACGCACGGCGATGCCCATACGCTGCGCCAACGCCACCGCTTTATGACGCCCTGCATGCAAATCAGCCTTTAAGCCGGGCGCATATTTTTGGGTCTCCGCGATACGCAAGAAAACAGCGCGCGCGAACGCATCGTCGCCCAAGCCTTGTTCAAAGGTCGTGAGGATATGCGGGAGATCCGCCGGGTTGATGGGCGTCAGAATCATAGGCCAAAGCTTTTGTTGATGGGCCTTGTTTGCAAGAGCCGGTTGGTACACGCTTCGTAAGCTTTGGTCTAGGCTGGCCAATTATCAGATGGGGAGGATGCGTAAGTGTCGATCATTAAAGAGAAAATGCCGCTGCTAACGCGCCACGCCGGAACCTGGGCGGGCACCTACCGGTTCATCACGCCGCAAATGCAGTTGCTGGACCAGTACGATTTTCGCATCAACGCGCTGTTCCCAGACGATGGCAAGGGCGGCATTACATACCGGCAGGAGAGCTTTTACACCTGGGCCGATGGTCGCACACGTGAGTTAGTGTACGAAGGCACGTACAAAGACGGCATTGTCGCGTTTGAAGGCCGCATCTCAGGCTGGGTGAAAGAACTGAACGACCGCACCCTTAACATGCGCTTTTGGTTTGCGGATCAGCCGGGCGTGGATGTGCTGGAAGCCATTCACTTGGCCAAAAATAACAACGATCGTGGCCGCACCTGGAATTGGTTTAAAGACGAGAAGCTGTTTCAAATCACGCTGGTGGATGAAAAGCGCATCGCTTAGCTAAGTATGCTTAGTTAAGTGTGATCTGCTCGGGATGTGTTGCTTCGATCATCGGGCCGTTGCGCATGCTGACCCATCCGCGCACTTCAATGGGTTTATTTTTCAGCGCAAGGAGATCAACCTTTGCCGCATCGAATGTCGGCCAATCGCGCTTTTCAATGGCGACTGTAAAATCTGTACGGAAATCATCACTAAAGTTGAGATAGATGCGTTCTTTGGTTTTGGCCGCGTCCTTCACAGTACCCGTCACAAGTTGATATGTGCCTTTGTCATCATTAAGCGTGGGCGATAACGCATCGCGCACCGCATAGAACGGATGGGCCCAAATGCCGCGTTTGGCTTTGCGGGCCTCTGCTTCCAACGACAACATTTCAGTAGCGAGTTTGCGATTGTCTGGGAACGTGTAGACGCGCGCCATGCCGAGGAGCAGCATTTCACCCTGCACCCACAGATCATCACTGCGGACGATATGCCCGAGAATGCGGCCATGGCGATCTGTTGCGACAGTGCCAAGCCGCACCGTCACATCACGATTGAGCACTAATTTTTCCAGTGCCGCTTTTGATTCGTCAGCCAGTGGCCACGTCTTGAAGTTCTTACGGCCCAACGGCAGCTTAGGCGCTTGCATACCAATCAGGCGAATATCAGCGGCGCCATTCTTCAAACGAACCGTATCGCCATCCACCACAGTTGCGACAATACCGGCATCACCTTTTTCCAAAACATCAGGCGGTGCCGCGTATGCTGGTGCGCTGACAACGATGAAGAGGGGAATGAGAATTTTAAAAATGTTCATGCCTTTATGTAGCATGAGGCGCACAAACAAAAACGGCCCCGATGAACCATCGAGGCCGTTTTGAATTTTATCGGAACGCTGATTAGGCGGCGTTCAGAAGCTTTTCCAACTTTGCAGTGGCGGCTTCCGGCTTGATCTTCTCGACTGCAGCCATTTCATGAGCCAAGCGCTCAAGCGCTTGTTCGTAGATTTGGCGTTCGCTGTAAGATTGCTCGGGCTGGGTCGCGCCGCGGTGCAAATCGCGCACCACTTCAGCGATCGACACCGGGTCACCAGAGTTGATCTTGGCTTCGTATTCCTGAGCGCGGCGGCTCCACATTGCGCGCTTCACGCGGGCGCGGCCCTTTAACGTGAGCAGAGCGCTTTCCATCACTTTACGGGTCGAGAGCTTGCGCAAACCCGCACCTTCGGCCTTCATGACGGGCACGCGCAACGTCATACGGTCGCGCTCGAAGCTGATCACAAACAATTCAATTTTTTGACCCGCGATCAATTGGTTCTCAAGCTGGGTCACTTTGCCGACGCCATGCGCCGGGTACACAACGAAATCACCAGCGGCAAACGGAGCGGCTATTTTCGATGATTTGGCCTTAGGAGCGGCCGGCTTTTTAACGGCAGGTGCTGCAACGACTTTATTAGTATTGGGCATACGGACTGCTCTCCACATTTGTTGTTGTTGCCACTTTGGCTGCGTTCTCCCCCGAGCCCATCCCCTAAGCCTGTGGATGAGCTTCTGTTGCGCTGCAGCAAAGCGGTGACCGAGCGGCCCTTAAAACCACCACGTGAGACTGTCTCGGTCCTCATTCCCGCCCATTGAGAATTGTTTTATTTCAAAGGCTTACGCGAATTTTCGCGGGCCTTAGGGTCGGGAAAAAATAATCCGCCGGTTCCCCGACGGATTAGAAAGAACGTATCATAATTCTGTGGAAAAAAACAGCCGAAACCCTGGATGGGAGCTGCTTGAGAGATGAAAACCGCTTAAGACCCGGTGCCCGGAGCCTTGCTAAGCTGTTGTTTCTTATTGGGTTTTCCCTTCCAATCCTCAGCATCGGCTGGCGGCGTGCCCTTCACTGTAATGTTGGGCCACTTATCAGCATATTCCTTATTCATATCAGTCCAGTCGGCCGCTTGCTCGTCCGAGTCGGGAACAATGGCTTCGGCTGGGCATTCGGGTTCGCAGACCCCGCAGTCGATACATTCGTCCGGGTGGATCACCAGCATGTTCTCACCCTCATAGAAGCAGTCCACCGGACAGACTTCGACGCAGTCCATGAACTTGCACTTGATGCAGTTCTCGGTCACCACGTACGCCATAGGCGGTATCTCCTTCTCTCACGATTGCGGCAACGTTTTGGTCCGCTTGCGTGTTTGTTCAATTCATGTGTCGGGTACTCGATTTAAGAGCGGGCCGTCAAGGCACCCTCTGTGACCGACCGGAAATAGAGACTGTTTCAACTAAGAGTGTATCGCAACTTATTCAAAAGTGGGCTGAAAGTTGCCTACGCTGTTCGACATATTGAGATGTTATGAGCCCAAAACAGACACCACCTGCCGCCGTTCGCAACACGCCGTTTCTGGTTGATGTGCTGAAGCTGGCCCTGCCACAGCAGGGCTTGGTATTGGAGATTGCCAGTGGTTCTGGCTATCACGCGGCCGCCTTCGCGCAGACATTCCCGCACCTGACATGGCAACCGACAGATCCAGATGCCGATGCCTGCGATAGCATTTCCGCATACGTCGCCGAAATGAAGCTGATGAACGTACGCTATCCGCTGGCCATGGATGTCACCGCGCTGCCATGGCCCGTGGCCGCAGCTGATGCCATATTATGCATCAACATGATCCACATTTCGCCGTGGGCTGCGACTGAAGCGCTGTTTAAGGGTGCTGCGCAGATATTGAAAGCCGATGCGCCTTTAATCACCTACGGCCCTTACATCGTGCAAGGCGATTATATTTCCGACAGCAATGTGGCGTTTGATCAGTCTTTGAAAGCGCGAAACCCAGCCTGGGGTTTGCGCGAAGTGGATGATGTAACACGCATTGCGAAAGAGAATGGCTTTACGGTCGAGAGCATGACACCGATGCCCGCCAACAACTTTACGCTGGTCTTCCGGAAAACCGCTTAGGCCTCAAAAGCGTTTAAGACTCGTCGTAAAACTTAGCTTTCCTCATAAAACTTATCTATGGCCCGGCGATCACGTTTGGTGGGGCGACCAGCGCCTTTTTCACGCTTCAAAATCGGTCCGGCTTTGTGCGTCAGCACGCCATGCTCATCACGGTGCAAACGTTCGGGCGCCGTGGGTTCATCGTAAAGCGTTTGCGCTTCGGGGGCGGGCCCGCGTCGCTCACCCACATCTTTCACAATCACGCTGCGCTTTACCGGCCCCAGAACCGCCACAAGCTGATCACCTACTCGTACTGTCGTGCTGGGTTTCTGGGCTTTATGACCATTGATAGTGATTTGGCCGCGTTCGATAACCTTTTGCGCCAACGCCCGGCTTTTGCAAAAGCGCGCGAACCAGAGCCATTTATCCAGGCGGATAGATGTTGCGGTTGGCGCGTCTTCACTCATTCGGCAGATGCAGCATCCGGGGCTGGTGTACCCGCAGCAGATTCAATCGGCGTTTCAACAGGCACATCTTCGATTTTCGGCTCTTCGATTTTTGGTTCAGGCTTGGTTTTCGCCATCATGGCTTTCAACTGCGCGAACGGCGAATCGGCATTTACAGGGGTGTCCTGTTTCGGCTGATGCTGTTGTTGATGATGCGGCTTCCCGCCTTTGCCTTTGAACTTGCCTTGGCCTTTGAAGTTTCCACCAGGCTTGCCGCCGCCTTTGTTGCGCATGATTGAGAACGTCAGCGCTTCATTTTCGATCACCGCGCCAAAGCCCAATGCGCGCAGCACCGGAATAGCCGCTTCAGCATTGATACCCAACAACGACAACGTGGCGGGTGGAAACACCTTTTGGCCTTCGCGGGCAATTTTGCGGGCTTCGGCGCCAAAGCGCTCGAACATATCGATACGGTAGCCCACACCCGAAATCGGACGGAAGCCGCACGCCGCATAGAACGGACCCGGCACTTCTTTTTCAAGCGGGATTGAAACACGGCCCGCTTGCGGTAACGCGGGCACCAGTGTGTCGGGGTTGGCCGCAATCCATAACTGACCGCGTAAACGGACCGGCGATGCTTTTAACAGCATCGGGAAGAACACCTGATCTAACCCAAAGCGAATACCAAGCTTGGCGAGCGCTTTGCGCTGCTCTTCATCCAGCGCTTTTAATTGCTCTTCCACCATATCGCGGCGAATGCTGCCTAAGCCTTCCGACAGCTGGAACACGATGCCGCGCACATAACCCGGCACGTCGGCATTGCGCGCCGCCACCAGCGGCTGCAGCACAGTATTGATATGCACCTGTAACCACAGCTTTAAGCGCTCTTCGAGGCGTAAGCGTTGCGGCGCTTCCATGCGCTCATCGAATAACACCTGAATCACCGGTTTCAAGCGTTCCGGGCCGGGGCCCAGTGTCGCGATCACGGGTATTGAGCCGTCCGGACTTTTCCAAACGATGCGTGCTTGATCATCAAGCATAATGGCATCATCTGTCGCAGTGGCGATGGCCTCGACACGCGCCGCAATCACAGGGCGTAGCGCCGCATTGGCTGCGTTGATGACGGTACGGTCAGCAACCTTTAAGCCTGTGCGTTCGGCGGTGAAACGAAGGCCATCTAAACGGCCCAGCTTATGGCCGTCGACATGGACGGAACCATCTTCGGAAATCTCGGCAGACAGGACGTCGTCTCCTCGTAATTTGCGCACCAAATGGGCGGTGCGATTATCGACAAATTGATGCGTTAGCTTTGCGTGCAGCGCATCCGACAACCGATCTTCCACTTGGCGGGTGCGTTCTTGCCACTCTAGGGCGCGTTCTGTCCAGCCTGGACGATGGGTCAGGTAGGTCCATGTTCGGATTGCGGCAATCCGGTCCATCATGGCGTGGATGTCGCCGTCGGTGCGATCAATGCGCGCAACTTGCGTTTTCACCCAATCTTCCGGCAGTTTTCCTGTGCCTTGGGTCAAGTATTGATAAACCTGCGTCATCAGGCGCGCATGCTGCTCAGGCTTTAATTTGCGAAAATCTGGCACCTGGGCCACATCCCATAGCAGCTTGATTTTGTCTGGCGCTTTAGCGCGGTCACGCACATCGACATCCCGAAGCATAGCTTCCAGCACTAATTGATCTTCTGCCGGGGGCGGACGTACCAACGCCTTATCAGGCGGCATGGCCTTCAGATCATTCAGCAACGTCTCGAGACGCACGAAGCGCAGATTCGTATTGCGCCAGAAAATAAACGGCAGGTTCTGGAATTCATGGTTCTCAACCCGGTTCACAATGTCTGGGTCGATCTCCAGCACCTCGGCTGTCACCCCGAACGTGCCTTCATTCATATGCCGCCCAGCGCGCCCTGCAATTTGCGCAACCTCTGGCGCCGTAAGCGGCCGTGGCTTTGTACCATCAAACTTGTGCATGGCGGCAAAAGCCACATGGTCCACATCCATGTTCAGGCCCATCCCGACGGCATCTGTGGCCACGAGATAATCAACCTCGCCGGCTTGATACATATCGACTTGGGCGTTGCGCGTCCGCGGGCTTAAGGCCCCCATCACCACGGCGGCACCGCCGCGATGACGGCGCAAAAGTTCCGCAATACCGTAAACTTCAGAGACCGAAAACGCGACAACAGCAGAGCGGCTGGGCAACCGTGTAAGTTTTTTATGGCCTGTATATGTGAGTTGCGAGAACCGCGGACGCTGCACGAACTGAGCCCCTGGCACTAATTTGCGAATCAACGGCTTAATCGTCTCAGCGCCTAAGAACATCGTTTCGGTCGTACCGCGCGCATGGAGCAAACGGTCGGTGAACACATGGCCGCGGTCAGGATCGGCCGCCAGTTGAATTTCATCGACCGCCAAAAATGCGGTTTGCCGGTCGATCGGCATGCTTTCAACCGTGCAGATAAAATAGCGCGCTTTGGGTGGGATGATTTTTTCCTCACCGGTAATCAGCGCGACCGCATTCTCGCCTTTAATGCGCACGACCTTGTCATAGTTCTCACGCGCGAGCAGGCGCAATGGAAATCCGATCATGCCCGAGGCGTGCCCCAGCATGCGATCCATCGCGAGATAGGTTTTACCGGTGTTGGTGGGCCCGAGAACGGCGGTGACCGAATGATTGGGCCGACTTAATGGCGAAGGATGATCGGTCACAAAACAACAAGCTCAAGGTGGGGCGTAGGTTATAGCAGTATATTCCCGCTAAAAACCAACCCTAGAAAAACCAACGATAGAAAAGCAAAAGCCCCTCTTGCCGCACCCGAAGGGGGCAAGAGGGGCATTCGATGTTAGATACGAGCGCGAGGCGACGACTTAATGCGTCGTCATTTCGACGTCCATTTGGGCTTCAGCGCGGTGTCGCGCATCATACCATCGACGACGGACGTAATCTTTTAATCGCCGTTCCATCGTGGTGAAGACATCACGGACCGCGATATTGACGTCGTCGTGGTCTTCAACCTTCTTATCGTTTTTTACAAAGAGCTGGTCGCCAGGCACTGAAAGCTTCACGGAAACGTGGAAAGGCTTATGCGTGGGGTTCAATTGTGAATGCGCTTGGTGTTCGCTTTCGATGACGACCCGGCACGCTGTGATGCGGTCGAATAATCGATCGAGCTTGGCAACGCGTTCGCGGACATTGTTTTCAACCGCGTCCGAATGATCGAGACCGTGAAACGAAATCTGAACCTGATTTTGCATTACGCTTGCTCCTTGTGCTTGAACCGTCTCACCTGAACAACACAACATCTAGTGCAGCATTGTTTTGGGTGTTCGCGACAAGCCGGACGGGGGCCGAAACCCTCGGAACCGTCGGAGCCTTTACATCCAGCGCCGACAGTCTTGAGAACTGCGATACTCGCCGGTGTCAGGCCTTATGTGTCTTTGACACGTGGGACCATGTAGAAATGATGACACTGACAGGCTGGACTTGGCAATCAAATCCGGTCGAGTCGGGCATTAAACGGTTGAAAATATTTAGACCGAAAAATGCCCAAAAAGCTTGATTTTCGCCTCCCGGCCCACATATGACCGCCGCACAAAACAACCTTAAATTTTGACCGTTGAGATAGACAAATGCCCGAGACGACGAATTCCACGACAGCACCTGCAGAACAAAATCTTCAGTTCCAAGCCGAAGTCGCGAAGTTGCTCGATATTGTTGTGCACTCGCTGTACTCGAATACCGAGATTTTTCTGCGTGAGTTGATTTCAAACTCTTCGGATGCTTGCGACAAGCTGCGCTATGCCGCCATCACCAACCCGAAACTTTTGGAAGACGGCGCAAGCAATTTTGAAATTCACCTGAGCATTGATAAAGCCGCAAACACACTGACCATTGCTGATAACGGCATTGGCATGAACCGCGATGAGCTGATCGCGAACTTGGGCACCATTGCAAAATCCGGCACGTCGGAATTCATGAAGTCGCTCAGTGGCGATAAAAGCAAAGATGTGTCGCTGATTGGCCAGTTTGGCGTGGGCTTTTATTCGTCGTTTATGGTCGCGGATAAAGTTGACGTATATGCGCGCAAAGCTGGGGACACCCAAGGCTGGCGCTGGTCGTCAGACGGCAAAGGCAGCTTTACAATTGCCCAGGAGGATACCGCACAGCGTGGTGCCAAAATCGTTCTGCATATGAAAAAGGACGCCGAGGAGTTTTTAGATAAATTCCGCCTGCGCAGTATCGTCAAAACCTATTCCGATCACATCGCTGTACCAGTGATTCTTGAGCCAGCACCAGGCGAGAAAGTAAAAGACGGCGACGGCGAAAAAGACGCGACACCTGAAACATTAAATTCGGCGTCGGCTTTGTGGACACGCTCAAAGAACGAGATTACGCCCGAGCAATATAAAGAGTTCTATCACCATGTTGGCCATGCGTTCGATGAACCGTGGCATACACTTCATTTCCGCGCTGAAGGTGCAATTGAATACACCGCGTTGATGTTCATTCCATCAACCAAGCCGTTCGATTTGTTCAACCCGGACCGTAAAAACAATATCAAACTTTACGTGAACCGCGTGTTCATCTCGGATCAGCTTGAAGGCTTGATGCCACGTTACTTGCGCTTTGTGCGTGGCGTGGTGGATTCATCTGACCTGCCATTGAACATCAGCCGCGAAATGCTGCAAGACAACCCAATCTTGCGCAAAATCCAAAGCGGACTGGTCAAGCGCCTCCTGAAAGATTTGAAAGAGCGCGCCGAAAACACTGAAGAGTACAACAAGTTCTGGGATGTGTTCGGGCCGGTGATGAAGGAAGGCCTGTACGAAGATTTCGAACGCCGCGATGAATTGCTGGATTTGGCGCGCTTCCGGTCATCACTGCATGACGGCTGGGTTTCGCTAAAAGACTACGTCAGCCGCATGAAGGAAGGGCAAGACTTCATCTACACCATCACGGGTGAAGATGCGGCCCTACTGAAAAATAGCCCGCAGCTGGAAGGCTTCATGGCCAAAGGCATTGAAGTGTTGCTGCTGACCGACCCGATTGATGAGTTCTGGTCATCATCGATTGGCGCGTACGATAAGAAGTCATTCAAGACCGTCGCGATGGCTGGGGACGATTTGGCCAAAATTAAAGGCGGCGATGCGGACGAGAAGAAAGACGAGGAAGAAAAAAGCCCCGCCACCGAGCAAGCGATTAAAGACCTGATCGAGAATTTGAAGAAGTCTCTCGGTACTGCTGTCTCTAACGTGCGCACCACTGACAAGTTAAAGGGGAGCCCTGTGTGCTTGGTGGCTGACACCGCCGGCATGAGTTTACATATGGCACGCATGTTGAAGCAGCACGGCGAAGCGGGCGACTTGGGCATTCGCAAAGTGCTTGAGATCAACGCCAAGCACGCGCTGATCAAACGCATGATGGTATTGTCGGGCACCGACTTCGATGACGCGGCCGCATTGCTGCTGGATCAAGCGCGCATCATCGAAGGTGAGCCCGTGTCGGATCCGGTCGCGTTCGCCAAACGTCTGTCGGCGATGTTGGAAAAAGCACTGGCTTAGGTCAGATTTTAGGGAGGGGCCTATTTAAAGGCCTCTCCTTTCAATATCACCATAGCGTAGGACAACGGCAACACCACGGCGGCCTTATCGCCGGTGCGCATGCTGATGGTTTTCTCCGTCTCCTCACGCGCGCCCACCACAAACACGGCCGGTATGCCACGCGCATGAGCCTCAGCCACTTTGCGGCCAATACGATCTGAGCTTAAATCCGCGACAGCGCGAAATCCCTCGGCCTGAAGTTCAGACACGCAGTACCTCGCATAATCATTTTGCGCCTCTGTAATCGACGCAACCACGATTTGATCGGGTGCCAACCAGAGCGGCAACTTGCCGTCATAGTGTTCCAACAGCACCGCAACAAAGCGTTCGATACTGCCCAGTACAGCATGGTGCACCATCACCGGGCGTTGCTTTGTGCCGTTTGAATCCACATACGCCACATCCAATCGCTCTGGCAGGATCATATCCAACTGCACAGTGCCGCATTGCCAATCGCGTCCGCGATTATCGGTCAGAACAAATTCCAGCTTCGGTCCATAGAACGCGCCTTCGCCAGGCTGGAGTTTGTAGGATAGGCCGATGGATTTGGCGGCATTTTCCAAAATCGCTTCGGCGCGGTCCCAAGTTGCATCATCGCCCGCTCTTAATGCTGGCCTTGTTGAGAACGCCACTTTCACCTGCTCAAAACCGAAGTCTGCGTACACCGCTGACAACATGCGGCAGAATGTCGCGATTTCATCCACCGCTTGATCTTCACGGCAAAAAATATGCGCATCATCTTGGGTGAAAGCACGCAAGCGCATCAGGCCTGATAACGCACCAGAAGGTTCGTTGCGGTGACATGCGCCAAATTCCGAAAACCGCACCGGCAGATCACGGTAGGAATACAGGGCTGCATTGAACACCTGGATATGCCCAGGGCAACTCATGGGTTTGAGTGCATACATGCGGCGCGCTTCAATATTGGCCGCACCAAATACATCATCCTCGCCATCCTTGGCTGAGAACGAAAACATATGGGCACCAAACTTTTCCCAATGCCCGCTTTGCTCCCACAAACGGCGGGATAACGCCTGCGGTGTGCGGATTTCAGAAAAGCCTGCCCGTCGCATACGTTTGCGAATGTAATCTTCAATCACGCGGTACAGCGCCATGCCGCGCGGGTGCCAGAAGACCATGCCGGGGCCTTCATCTTGCTGATGAAACAAATCCATCTGCCGTCCGATACGGCGATGATCATTGGGTGAGAGATCTTGGGGGTCGTTTAAAAGTGCAATGCTCATTTGAGTTTCTCCGTTGTTTTAAATGGCCGGCCCGGAGAAGCCCTATGTGTGCACATGCCAGAATGCACAAAGGCCCCACCGTATCCGGCGGGGCCTTTGGGTTTGTGCTTTGCTTGTTCGCGATCTTAACGCATGCACCACCACACGGGCCCGCCGGAGCGGATCGTGATCGTCGTGGTGGTCGTCGTGAGGATTGCGAATTTAAGCATGGATGCGGGATACGCCTGTTTTTGAAAAGAGTCAATTATACCGCGTGAAAGAACACAGCTAAGCCCATAATCTATGGAACGGAATGCGCTGTAGGTCGTTGAGGCCACTATGAAAAAGATTCTCGCGCTGGCTGTCCTCTTTCTAGCCGCATGCAATGAGCCCGTTCCTGGCAACGTCATGACGTTCGATGGCGTTGGTCCCGTGAAGTTGGAAATGACGGTCGAGGAAGCCGCCAAAGCCGTGGGCAAACCATTGCCGCATTCGCCTGAAAACAGCCAACCAGAATGCTGGTATGCTCACGAAGGAAAATCATCAGCACAGTGGACCGTGGGCTACATGATCATTAGCGGTCACGTGCGGCGGATTGATGTACGCAGCGCCAATAATGAAACGCCGCCGATCAAAACTGAACTTGGCATTGGTATTGGCGCCAGCCACGATGATGTCGTGAAAACCTACGGCGATAAAATCAAAGTGGAGCTGAATAAATATTTAGCGCAAGAGGAAGGCAACGATTTGGTCGTTGACGCGCCCAAAAGCACCGCACGCATTGTGTTTGAAACACAGAAGAACAGCAGCGGCACAAAAGTGGTGACAAAATTCCGCGTCGGGCTTCAGCCGGAAGTGTTTTACGTGGAAGGGTGCGGCTAGCCGCGATCGCCCGCTTCGAGGAACGGCAGGAAGCTTTCGCCCCAGCGGTTGAAATCCTCATCCAACAATTGGAACTTCGCATCGGGTGCGGCCTTGGCCGCAGCTTGTGAATGCGGGTTGTTAGGGTCCCACTTGGTTGTCGCGATTAATGTGGGCACGGGCGACTGTTTCAACTTCTCGAATGTCGGGTACCGAAAGTGTGACTGATATGCTGTGCGGTACATGTTGCCCGCTTTGAGCATCGAACACACACGTTCGTGCACCATGGCGACATCCAAGAACGGCTCGCGTTTAATCACGCCTTTGGCGGTGCGATCAAACCACGGATAGTAAATGCCCTGGTCGCGCATTTGGTGCCAACACTGCATCAGGTGGCCACCGTGCCAGACCGGTTCGATCTCGGGCGTGTAGTTGTCTTGAAACCATTGGCGCTCATCGCCTTGGTGTTCAAACACATTGGACGTCACAAGCCTGCGAATGCGGGTGGGCTGCATCAACGCCATTTCGAGGCCCACGAAGCCACCGCCCCACATGCCGTAGAAATCAACCTTCTCAAGCCCGAAGGTTTCGAGCACGCTGCTCAACACTTCGGCATAGTCGCCGACCTCGATGCCATCATAGCCGAGCGTGTTGTCCGACTCGCCCGAGCCTGGCAGATCAAATGCGAGAACCGTTCTGCGCCCGATAAAAGAGCGCGTAATGGGCTCAACCGTGCCAATAGATGATGCCGCATCGTGCTGTACCAGCAGTGGCACTGTAGACACATCATCATTCATTTGAACGTGAATCTGCCCACCTTTGATGGGCACAAAGTCTTCCCACAAGGCGTGTGGTACAGGCTTGGCGGGAGGCGCTGGTGGAGGCGCATCAGCGCGACCAATATTTTCAACAATGAAATCGATGGCCGCTGCGCGCGCTTCCACCAAGTTCGGGGCTAATTTGAAACTGCAGTTTTTCGACGGCGACGATAGCCGCGCGAGTGAGACGTGCTTATGAAATGTCGGCGAGCCCGTAAACAGCATGGGCACGTTCACGTTGGGCAAATGTGCTTTGGGCTTGAATTCGAGCGCCGAGATAATCCCCAAATGATAGCCCCGCCCATGATGGCCGCCATCGATATTGGCTGTGGCGTTTTTCGTGGCGCGCGATGGGCCAGGGCCAATACGTCCATCAGCGAGGAACTGCACCAAGCGCTGCTGTAATTCGGCGGCGTCGGGCATGTCTTTATCGATGCGCGTTTCAAGCTTTGCCGTCCACCACGGCGAGAAGCAGTTTTCTTCGCGCAAGAACGACCACAACCATGCGAGATGACTGCCATCCCACTTCGGCTCGAATGCAGGCAATGAGCGCCGCGCGATAGCAATTTCCGTATCCGAGAGCAGCATCAAGCCATCAAGGGCTACGCACCCGTAGCGCTTGGCATCGCGCATCGCGAGTTGGAAGGCGACAGCGGCCCCCTCGCCTTCGCCGTAAAGGGCACAGCGCGTAATGCCCAATTCCTTTACGAAGTTGTCGATATCATCGACATACTCGCGGAACGGCGGAACATAATTCACTTGAGCAACGGGCGGCGGGTTTAATTGCCACGAACTGCCATAGCCCGCCAAATCCGGCGCGATAACCGTGAATTTCTCAGCGGCCGCCTGCATGAACGCCACCATGTGCTTGGATGATCGCGGCAAGCGATGGAGCGCAATAATCGGCGGGCCACTTCCGTCCTTTGGCCCCATGCGGCGATAATGCACTTGGCGATTACCAAGCGTGACAAAATGCCGCGTGAGGCCAGGAATGGCAGGCTCAGTCATGGCGCGACCTAGCCGAGAAACGCCTGATAGGTCAGCGCGCGCATATCTTCTTCCACCGTATTATTGAACGGCTGCATCTGGGTCATAATCAGGCCGACAATCTTGTAGGTTGGATCGACCCAGAAGTGCGTGCGGTTGTAACCCGACCATTGATAACTGCCCTCGCCTGCATACATGGCACGGGCACCTGTATTCATATCAATGCCGAAACCTAAACCGAACTCACCATTTCTCTGCGCGACAGCATTGGCGGGCAGCATGTTGGTGCGCATCAGTTTAACGGTTTGCGGGCCTAAGTAACGGCGACCTTCAAGCTCGCCCTCGTTCAACAGCATCGTCGCAAAGCGCAAATAATCATCAGCGGTACTGGTGAGACCACCGCCGCCCGAGTGAGGCTGCTTCGGATCAATGAAATCACCTTCCTGATCGGGATAAACCTTCAAGCCTTCCGGTGTGGTCACATAGCAGTTGGTGAAGCGATTACGCTTTTCGGGTGGCACAGTGAAAGCTGTATCAACCATGCCCAGCGGGCCTAAGATTCTTTCCTGCAGGAAGTCACCCAGCTTCTGGCCTGTCACCACTTCAATCACTGCGCCCAAAATATCGGTCGAAATGCCGTAGCTCCACATCGTGCCGGGCTCAAACATCAGCGGAAATGCGGCCGCTGCATCGGCAAACGCGGCCAAGGATGGGAAGGAGCGCGTGTAGAGTTTTTTCTGCAATTGCAGCTTATCGACCGGCGTATTGGTGAACACACCGTACGTGTAGCCCGATGTATGCGTGAGCAAATTGCGGATTTGAATTTGGCGCTTGGCTGGGGCCAGCACCATGCTGTCGCCCTCGCCACTCACATACACTTGCTGCTTGGCGAACGCCGGAATGAATTTCGAGATATTGTCAGTGAGGCGAATACGCCCCTCTTCCACCAACATCATCGTCGCCACCGACACAATCGGCTTGGTCATCGACATGATGCGGAAAATGGTGTCGCGCGACATCGGCGTTTTGGCTTCGATGTTGCGGTAGCCCACCGTATCGAAGTGCAGAATTTTACCTTGGCGCATAATCGCCGTCACATAGCCCGGCGCTTCACCTGCCTCGACACGTCGTTGCAGGGCGGTGTGAATACGTTGCAAGCGATCAGGGTCAAAGCCAAGTGACTTTGGATTTCCTGTCGGGAGATCACGCGCAAACGCGGCACCGCTACCTAATGACAATGATGCAAAGCCAGCCGCGCTAGTGGCCAAAAGCTGGCGACGATCGAGATGCATGACGATTCCCCGTTCAATGCGCAAAGAAAAACCCCGCGCCTAGCATAAGGCGCGGGGTTGATCTTGATAAGATAGATCAGTGAATTAAGCGGCCAGATTGCGCAGCACGTAGTGCAACACACCACCGTTACGATAGTAATCCAGCTCGCCGTCGGTATCGATACGGCACTGAACTGTAATCGTTTCCGACTTGCCATTCGCACGGTTGATCGTCACCTGCACATCACCGCGCGGGCGCAAGCCAGCGATGGAAACGTCAAAGGTTTCGGTGCCGTCCAGGCTTAAGGTTTTGCGCGTCATGTCGCCCAGGAACTGCAAGGGCAGCACGCCCATGCCGACCAAGTTTGAACGGTGAATACGTTCGAAGCTTTCCACCAGCACGGCTTTCACACCGAGCAGGTTGGTGCCTTTGGCCGCCCAATCGCGCGACGAACCAGTGCCGTATTCTTTACCACCCACAATCACCAGCGGCGTGCCGGCTGATTGATACTTCATGGCGGCATCGTAGATGGCCATTTGTTCGCCCGAAGGCTGATGCTTCGTCACGCCGCCTTCAACGCCCGGCACCATTTCGTTCTTGATGCGGATGTTGGCGAACGTGCCGCGCATCATGACTTCGTGGTGACCGCGGCGTGCGCCGTACGAGTTGAAGTCTTTCGGCTCAACGCCATTGGCAATCAGATACTTGCCAGCGGGTGAGTCTTTCTTGATCGAACCAGCAGGCGAGATGTGGTCGGTCGTGACCGAATCGCCCAGGATGGCGAGCGGACGCGCACCCTTAATGTCGGCGATGTCTTTGGCTGTCTTGCCCATGTTTGCAAAGTACGGCGGGTTGGCAACGTACGTCGACTTCGCCGGCCATGCGTAGGTTTCGGTCTTTTCGGTCTTCACGGCCTGCCACGGAGCAGGGCCTTTGAAGACGTCCGAATAACGCGTGGCAAACATTTCTTTGGTCAGGAACTTCTCAATGCACTCGGCCACTTCTTGCGGCGTCGGCCAGATGTCCTTCAGGTACACCGGCTTGCCATCTTTCGAGGTGCCGATGACTTCAGTGGTGATGTCCTTCGAGATGTTGCCGAACAAGGCATACGCAACAACCAACGGCGGCGAAGCCAAGTAGTTGGCTTTGATGTGCGGGCTGATACGGCCTTCGAAGTTTCTATTTCCAGAAAGCACGCCAGCCACCACCAAGTCACCGCTTTCGATGGCTTTAGCAATGTTGTCGTCGAGCGGACCAGAGTTACCAATGCAGGTGGTGCAGCCGTAACCGACCGTGTTGAAGCCGATCGCATCTAAGTCAGCTTGCAGGCCAGCTTTAGTCAGATAGTCGGTCACAACTTGAGAGCCAGGCGCCAGCGAGGTTTTCACCCACGGCTTACGGTTCAAGCCCAACGCGCGCGCTTTGCGTGCCACCAAACCAGCCGCGAACAACACAGACGGGTTCGAGGTGTTGGTGCACGAGGTGATCGCCGCCAGCACAACATCGCCGTCATCCAGTTTGTCTTTCGCGTACGGACCAGTCAGATCCGTCACAGGCGCCGACACCGGAGCAGGATGCGCGAAGCCGTCTTTCAATGCTTTGCCGAATTCAGAGCTTGCTTGTGCCAGTGTCACGCGATCTTGCGGACGCTTCGGACCTGCGAGCGACGGCTCAACTGAAGCCAAATCCAATTCCAACGTGTCGGTGAACACCGGATCAGGGGTTGTCTCATCGCGCCACATGCCTTGCGCCTTTGCATAGGCTTCCACCAACGCAACGCGGCCAGCATCACGGCCCGTGAAGTCAAGGTAACGGATGGTTTCTTTATCGATCGGGAAGAAGCCGCACGTTGCGCCGTATTCCGGGGCCATGTTGGCAATCGTCGCACGGTCGGTGAGCGACAGGTCGTTCAAGCCCGGGCCGTAGAATTCCACGAACTTGTTCACGACACCTTTTTTGCGCAGCATTTGCGTGACTGTCAGCACCAAGTCAGTGGCGGTCGTGCCCGGCTTCAACTTGCCGGTCAGCTTCATGCCGATCACTTCAGGGATCAACATCGGGGTCGGTTGACCCAACATGCACGCTTCGGCTTCAATACCACCGACGCCCCAACCCAGAACGGCCAAACCATTCACCATGGTGGTGTGGCTGTCTGTGCCGACCAACGTGTCAGGATACGCAACTGTCTTGCCACCTTCTTCAGCGGTCCAGACAACTTGCGCCAAGTACTCAACGTTGACTTGGTGGCAGATACCCGTGCCTGGCGGCACAACGCGGAAATTGTTGAAGCCGACTTGGCCCCACTTCAGGAATTGGTAACGCTCGCCGTTACGATCAAATTCCAAGTCGATGTTTTGCGACAAGGCTGTGCTCGAAGCGTAGTGATCGACCATGACCGAGTGATCGATGACGAGATCGACGGGCGAGAGCGGGTTGATCTTTTGCGGGTTGCCGCCCAGTGACTTGATGGCGTCGCGCATGGCGGCCAAATCAACCACCGCCGGAACGCCGGTGAAATCTTGCATCAGCACGCGGGCCGGACGGTACGCAATTTCTTGATCAGATTTGCGGTCCTTTTGCCACGCGGCGATAGCTTTGATGTGATCGACAGTAACCGAGCTGCCGTCTTCGTAACGCAGCAGGTTTTCCAGCAGCACCTTCATCGAGAAGGGGAGCTTGGAAATGTCACCGATTTGCGCGGCTGCATCCGGCAGACTGAAGTAATCGTAGCTCTTCCCACCCACGGTCAGAGATTTGCGAACTTTCAGTGTGTCGTGTCCGGTTGGCATTAGCGGTCCCCCTTAAAAGGTTGGTTGTTGACCCACGGCTTGAAGGCCCTGGTTGCACGCTTTTTCACCCAAACAAAAGCGCAGCGCAATATGAGGTCGCATCATCCACATCCTTTTATGGATGTCCAGGCCGATCCCTGTGGATAACCCGGCCAAGTTATTGTTTTTTCGTCAAAAATGCCGAATCGACCATTTCAAAGTCTCACAGTTTTGTCATGCCTGGGTCCCGGATTTCGCCACATTTGGGGACCACGTTAGGACCATGGACAGCGGCTCAGTCTTGGCTCCTTCGGACCCTGACGCTGTTCGTCGGGGCGTATTCCCCTACCCCTGACACGAAACCCTATCGGTGGTCGGCGCTGGACCCTCTCCCCCCCTCAAACCCCAACCTGCGCCGGCCACCGTTTTTTTCTCCCCACCACCCGCCACATATAAAAGCATGCGCTGTGTTTTGCGCTGCCAGAACAGGCAAGACGACTGAACCATTTCTGGTATGGTCCGCCGCGATTGAAGGTTGCGGGTAGATGGATCACGTTTTTCAAAGCGCAGAATTTTCCGGGACAAACTTAAGCTGCCGCCGTGGTGGCCGCGTGGTGTTTGCCGGTTTAGCGTTCACGGTAAAATCCGGTGAGGCGCTGATTTTGCGCGGGCCGAATGGTGCGGGCAAAACGACACTGTTACGCCTGATGGCAGGATTAGCGCGCGCGAACGCGGGCACCTTGAATTGGAACGGCACTGACGTGCAGGAAGATTTGGCTGCCCATGGCGCAAGGTTGGGATTCGCAGGGCATTTGGATGCCGTAAAGCCCGCCATGACGGTGCGCGAGAATTTAGAATTCTGGGCCGATGTGCGCGGCAGCGCACTGAGTGATATCGACAAAGCACTGAAAGCATTTTCACTCTCACACTTAGCAGATATGCCGGGTCGCATACTCTCAGCGGGGCAGCGGCATCGCGTTGCCTTAGCGCGTATTGCCATGAACGGCGCACAATTGTGGCTGTTAGATGAGCCCACAAACACGCTGGATGATGCGGCTTTATCGGCCTTGCAGCGCGTGATGCAAAATCATTTGAAGAGCGGCGGCATGGTGGTGATGGCCAGTCACGGCGACACACTTCTTCCGAACGCCAACACGCTCGACATCCGCGCGTTTATTCAACGGGCGCGCATGACAGATATCGAGGATGCAGCATGAAGGGTTTTGCTGCGATTTTGCGCCGCGATCTGACACTGGCTGTCAGAAACCAAGGCGAGATGATGATGGTGATCGGCTTCTTTGCCATCGCCGCAACTTTGTTTGCATTCGGCGTTGGCCCCGAAGCCAATGTGCAATCGCGCATCTCAGCTGGTGTGGTGTGGACGATGGCGCTGTTGTCTGCGCTGCTGTCACTCGAGCGTTTATTCGCCATCGACTACGAAGACGGCACGTTGGATCAGCTGATGCTCAGCGGTGTTGAGCCCGCGGCCATGGTGTTTGCAAAAATTATCGCGCACTGGCTGACCACAGGTATGGCGTTGCTGATTGCGGCACCGGCGGTGGCCTTAAGTTTGCAACTTCCCTCACAAGCCTACGGCGCGTTGATGATCTCGCTCCTGCTTGGCACACCAACCCTCAGCCTACTCGGTGCTGTTGGTGCAGCGCTGGTGTTGGGGTCACGCCGCGGCGGCGTGTTGTTGTCGTTGCTGCTCTTGCCGCTTTATTCGCCGATTCTGATTTTCGGTGCGGCGGCGGTTGAAGGTGCAATTTTGGGCATCAACACAACCACGCCTTACGCCGTTTTGGGCGGCCTTTTGATTTTGGCCCTGACGTTATGCCCGTGGGCCGGGTCAGTCGCGTTGCGCCATGCCGTGGAATAACGGCCAAATCCAAGCTTAATCAATAACTTAGCATGCGATTGGGTGATGTGGTTTGTAACAGCAAAGTGCATTGTATCAGCGGCACTTTATTGAGAGTTATCAATGCATTGGCCAGCAGCCGTACCATATTCGGTTTATCCTTGAGTACGCCTATATGGGATGCGACAACGCCCTGCCTTTTAATGCCCTCGCCTTTTTATGGCGGCTTGATCTGATAGACCCGCGCACCATGCATAAGTTCGCCAACCCAACCTTCTTTATGAAAATCGCCAACGCGATTTTTCCGTGGGCGGCAGGCATCAGCGCGCTGTGTTTCCTGATTGGCCTTCCTATCGCCCTCGTGACCTCGCCGCCGGATTACCAGCAGGGCGAAACGGTTCGCATTATGTATATGCACGTTCCGGCCGCCTGGATGGGCAGCATGGTCTACGGCGTGATGGCCATTTCCAGCGCCACATACCTTATCTGGCGTCACACGATTGCGCACATCATCGCGCGTGCGTCTGCACCCATTGGAGCGATGTTCACCGCGCTGTGCTTAGTTACCGGCATGCTGTGGGGCGAGCCGATGTGGGGCACATGGTGGGTGTGGGATGCGCGCCTCACCTCGATGTTAATTCTGTTCTTCCTCTATCTCGGTTACATCGCGCTGGGTGATGCGTTTGAAGATCAAGAGCGCGGCGACCGCGCCGCTGCATTGTTAGCGTTGGTGGGCTCTGTGAACCTGCCGATTGTTCACTTCTCGGTGGATTGGTGGAACACGCTGCATCAGTCTTCGATCTTGAGCATGAAGGGCATGTCGTTGAGCAAAGAAATGGTGTTGCCGTTGCTGCTGATGGTCGGTGCATTTCAGTTCTACTACATCGCGGTGTTGGTGATCCGTCTGCGCGCAGAATTATTGGCGGCCAAAATCCGCACGGCACGCTTTAACTTGGCGGCAGGTTAGTCAGCCATGGAAAATTTGAGCGAATATTTCAATATGGGTGGCTACGCGAAGTTCGTGTGGCCGGCTTATGTTTTAGGTGCTGCGGGCTTGATCGGTATCTTGTGGTTATCGATCAGCTCATGGAAAGCACGCGAAGACGAATTCGCGAAACTGAAAGCCATGCGAGACGAAGAGGTGTCATCATGACCCGCAAGCGTCGGCGGTTATATTTTGTCGGTTTGGGTTTGCTGGGCCTGTTCGCAGCGACCGCGCTGATTTTAACGGCAGTTGAAGACAACATTGTGTTCTTCTTCTCGCCCAGTGATTTAAAAACCCGGACGGTCACCGCCGATCAGCGCTTGCGCATTGGTGGCTTGGTGGAAGATGGCAGTGTGCAGAAAAACGGCAACACGGTGCGCTTTGTTGTCACCGACACCGCCGAGAAATTAACCGTGCAATACACTGGTATCTTGCCCGACCTGTTCCGCGAAGGCCAAGGCATCGTCGCGGAAGGCAACTTGGGCCGTGACGGTGTGTTTATCGCCAGCGACGTTCTGGCCAAGCACGATGAAAACTACATGCCGCCGGAAGTGGCTGAAGCGCTGAAGAAGACCGGGCGCTGGCAAGAAGGCCAGCAAGCGCAAGACGCCACTAAGCCGCAAGAGCTTTCGACATCCAATTAATAGCCTGACGTTTCAGGCGCCCTTTTCAAGGTTAGCCCATGCTGATCGAACTCGGACACTTCGCCCTGGCCCTCGCGTTGGTGGTGGCCCTTGTGCAAGGTACGTTGCCTTTGTTGGGCGCGCATCGCGGTAACCCCGCGTGGATGGCGATCGCCGAACCGGCTGCCATTGTGCAATCGCTGCTGTGTGGTTTCGCGTTTGCAGCTCTGATGCATGCCTACATCGTTTCGGACTTCTCAGTGATTGGTGTGGCCGAGAACTCGCACACCGCAAAACCGCTGCTGTATAAAATCAGCGGCGTGTGGGGCAACCACGAAGGCTCCATGGTGCTGTGGATCACAGTCTTAAGTTTATTCGGCGCTGCCGTGGCGTTGTTTGGCAACAACCTGCCGCGCTCACTCAAAGCCCGCACGCTCGGCATCCAAGGTTTGATCGGCCTAGGCTTCATTGCTTTCATTTTGTTCACATCAAACCCGTTCATTCGTTTGAACCCCGCGCCAGCGCAAGGCAACGGCCTGAACCCGCTGCTGCAAGACCCTGGCCTCGCGTTCCATCCGCCCATGTTGTACCTGGGCTATGTCGGTTTCTCGGTCGCGTTCTCGTTTGCGGCGGCTGCATTGCTGGAAGGCCGCGTTGATTCTGCCTGGG
Organism: Rhodospirillaceae bacterium; assembly: GCA_965229355.1. Taxonomy (GTDB): domain Bacteria; phylum Pseudomonadota; class Alphaproteobacteria; order Rhodospirillales; family Rhodospirillaceae. The sequence continues at coordinate 1,306,867 of OZ245869.1, forward strand.
CGCGTTGGGTGCGCCCGTGGACGTTGGCAGCTTGGACATTCCTGACGCTCGGCATCGGCCTTGGCAGCTGGTGGGCCTACTACGAGCTCGGTTGGGGCGGCTGGTGGTTCTGGGACCCGGTTGAGAACGCATCATTCATTCCGTGGCTGACGGGCACCGCACTGCTGCACTCGGCGATTGTCGTTGAACGCCGCGAAGCTTTGAAAAGCTGGACCATTCTTCTCGCCATCATCACCTTCTCGCTCAGTCTGCTCGGCACATTCTTGGTGCGCTCTGGGATTCTGACATCCGTGCACGCGTTTGCCGCTGATCCGACGCGCGGTGTGTTCGTGCTGATCTTGCTGGCGGTGGCCATTGGTGGCTCGCTCACACTGTATGCCGTGCGCGCGCCTGCGGTGGATGGCGGCGGCGTGTTCGCACCCGTCAGCCGCGAAGGCGGTTTGCTGATCAACAACCTGCTGCTGACGACAGCCGCCACGACTGTTTTGTTAGGCACGCTTTACCCGCTGATCGCCGATGCCTTCGAGTTGGGTAAACTCTCAGTCGGTGCGCCGTACTTTAATGCGGTGTTTGTGCCGCTGATGGTGCCCTTGGTGATCTTGGCGGGCATTGGCCCGCTGTTGGCGTGGAAGCGCGGAGACCTTAACGGCGCATTCCAACGTTTGCGCGTGGCCTTGGCCTTCGCAATTCTGGCGTTGGTTGCGACGATGGCGATTAACGGCACGAACCTCGTGAACATCGCCGCTGGTGGCGGCATGGCCTTGGCGGCATGGCTGATTGTGGCCGCCATCAGCGAGTGGGTGTTGCGCGTTATTAGTGCCGATGGGTTCAGCTTCCAACGCATGGTCAATCTGCCGCGCTCAGCATACGGCATGACGATTGCGCACATTGGCATGGCCGTGTTGATCATCGGCGTAACAGGATCAACGGCCTGGAAAGAAGAGCGCATCGAAAGCTTAAAGCCGGGTGATTACATTGAAGCGGCTGGCTACCGCGTGACGTTCGTGAATGCGCAACAGGTGCAAGGCCCGAACTACACCGCACTTCAAGGCGAATACAAAGTCACCAAAAACGGCGAATTCGTCACCACATTGCGCCCTGAAAAACGCAACTTCAGCCAGCCTGTGCAACAAACCACAGAAGCCGCCATTTACACCACGGGCCTGATCGACCTTTACACCGTGATTGGCGATGCGGACCCGGCCAAGGGCGCGTTTGTAACCCGCGTCTTCTACGAACCCTTTGTGCCGTGCCTGTGGTACGGCGTGTTGTTGATGGGTTTGGGTGGCTTGGTGTCGTTGTCTGATCGCCGCCACCGTATTGGCGCTGCGCGTAAAGCCAGCCTCAATGTTGGCGCTGCGGTTCAACCGGCAGAATAAGTTATGTCATCTGAAGTTCCTGCCGCCGAAACCAAAACTGCTAAGCGCTGGCCGCTCGTCATTCCGCTGCTTGTTGTGGTGGCACTGGTGGGCGTGTTTGGGAAACGCTTGGCCGATGTCAGTGGCGGCGATGATCCACGGCTTGTGCCGACCGTGTTGTTGAACACACCGTTCCCTGAGATGGATTTGCCAACGTTGCCAGGCCGCACCGAAGGCGGCTTAGCGACAGCAAACTTAAAGGGCGAAGTGAGTTTGGTGAACGTCTGGGGCTCGTGGTGCGTGGCGTGCTTGGCCGAACACCCCACTTTGGTGGCGTTAGATCGCCAAAAGTTGATTCCCATTCACGGCATTGCCTGGCGCGATGCGCCTGACGCTAGCCTGGCGTGGTTGGCTAAAAATGGTGATCCGTATTCCCGCATTGGCCAAGACCCGCGCAGTGCAGCGGCCATTGCATTGGGTGTGACAGGTGCGCCTGAAACATTCGTCGTCGATGCAGAAGGCATCATTCGCTACAAGCACATTGGGCCCATTACACCTGAAGTGTGGCAAACCAAATTGGCGCCCCTCATCGCACAATTGAAAAAATGAAACGCATCCTGATCGCCTTAACCGCGCTTTTGATCAGCGCCTCTGCTTTTGCAGTCGAACCCGATGAACGGCTGCCCGTTCCGGCAGACGAAGCACGAGCCCGTGAGGTGAGCAAAGCGTTGCGCTGCGTCGTTTGCCAAAACGAAACGATTGACGATTCACACGCCGAATTAGCGCGCGATATGCGCTTACTGGTGCGTGACCGCATCAAAGCGGGCGACAGCAATGAACAAGTACTGGCCTATATGGTTCAACGCTACGGCGACTTCGTGTTGTTAAAGCCACGCATGACGCCTGAGACTTATGTTCTGTGGTTTGGGCCATTCTTAGTGCTCATCATCGGCGGCGTTATTGTGTTCCGCCGCTTGCGCAAAGCAGCGCCCGCCGCTGCCCCCCAAGCCTTAAGTGCTGAAGATGCCAAAGCATTAAGTGAAATGACCAACAAGGATACTGCGCCATGATTTGGGCCCTGTTAGCCGCTCTGGCGCTGGCTGTTGTTGCGGCTTTGATCTGGCCGTTGATCCGCGATGCCGCCACGCCCGAAGACACACCGCGCGATGTGGTGGTGTTAAAAGACCAGTTGGCTGAAATCGACCGCGACCTTGGGCGTGGCGTGATCAGCGCCACTGAAGCCGATGCGTTGAAATTGGAAATTCAGCGCCGCCTGCTCACCGCTGCACGCCGCCCCCTCATTGCAGTGTGGCGCGAAGGTGCGGGCTTACGTTCGGCGCTGACCGCTTTGTTGGCTGTGGCTGTGCCACTGTTTGCCTTTGCGATTTATATGAACTTGGGCGCACCGATGCTGAAGCCCACAGTATCGCAAGCCAGCAACGCCGAGCACCAAAGCGAGCAAGACCCCGAGATGGCGGGCTTGGTCGATCAGTTGGCTGAGCGGTTGGCGGGTGATCCCAACAACGCTGAGGGCTGGGCACTGCTTGCGCGCAGTTATCGCCAAATGGAGCGCTATGAAGATGCGCTTGCCGCTTATCGCCATGTTGTCAGCTTGCAGCCCAAAGAGGCCGAGCCCTACGCCAACTACGGCGAAATGCTGATGACCGTGGCCAATGGCAATGTCAGCCCTGAAGCCGAGCAGGCGTTTCTGCAAGCGTTGCAGCGTGATCGCAATGATCCGCGCTCACGCTTTTATGTGGGCTTGGCTGCGGCTCAGAACGGCGATGCGAAAACCGCGATTGCGATTTGGCGTGATCTGACCGCTGGTGCGCCACAAGATGCGCCGTGGCTTGAGATGGTGCGCGGTCAAATGTTCCAAGTCGCACAAAGTGCGGCAGTGATGCCGATGAACGTGGAGCCAAAGCATCCATTAGATTTAAAACGTGTCGAAGGGAAAGCGCTCCCCGCGCCGGCGCTCTCCGCCCCCGCAGCACCTGCGAAACCTGCACCGAAAGGCGCTGCCGTTGCGCCACCGAGTGACCCTGAAGACATTACCTCGCCCGATGTCAGCGCCATTAAAGAGCAATTCTCGGCTGAGAATTTAGAGCAAATTCAAGCCATGGTCGGAAGCTTGGCCGGGCGCCTGGAAAACGAGCCGAATGATTACAATGGCTGGATGATGCTGGGGCGCTCGTACATGGTGTTGCGCAACAATACCGGTGCCAAAGGTGCGTTCGAGAAAGCCATGGCGTTGCGTCCCGATGATATTCAGCCGAAGCTGAGTTACGCAGGCGTGCTGATGAACGAAACCAACCTGAATTCACCAGCGCCATTGCCTGCGAACTTGGTGAAAACCAGCAATGACATTTTAAAGCTGGCCCCAGACCACGCCGAGGCGTTATTTGTGCGGGGGCTGGCCGCGTTTAAAGCGGGCGATCAGAAATCTGCGGCGCGTGATTTTGCCACCGCTAAGAAAAATGCCAATCAGGCTTTAAGCGCTGAGATTGATCGCTGGTCTGCGCAGATTAAATAGCAGCATACGTTTCGATTTAATTTGAAAGTTTTGCCATGAACGGAAAGAAAATCGCACAGCGCGTGTTGATCCCAGCCATCATTGCGCTGGGTACATTGTTGCTGCTCTTGATGTTCATGCCGGGCTTACGCCCCGTGCCAAAGCCAGCCGTAACAACAGTGCAAGGTACAGCGGCCATTGGCGGCAGCTTTACGTTGGTTGACCAGCGCAGCCAAACCGTCACGTCTGAAAGCCTCAAGGGCAAATACATTCTGGTGTATTTTGGGTTCACGCATTGCCCGGATATCTGCCCGGTGTCATTACAAACCATCACGCAAGGCTTGGAGATCGCAGGCCCCTTTGGTGAGAACGTGACACCGATTTTCATCACCGTGGATGCCGCGCGAGACACCCCACAAGCGATGGCCGATTACATTGCAAACTTTCATCCGCGCTTCCTGGCGCTCACCGGAACACCTGAACAAGTGCGCCAAGCCAGCGATGCGTACCGCGTGTACTTTAAAAAAGCGCAGGAACAAACGCCGGGCGAGTATATGATGGAGCACTCTGGCTTCATTTACTTCATGGACGGCGATGGTAAATACGTAACGCACTTCCCCGCCGATGTGACGCCTGAGCAAATTGCAGCACGGCTGCGCCAAGAATTCGGATCAAAGCGCTAAACACCTCTTCATTTAAGAACAGTGGCTCGAAACCAAGATAAACCCGCGACCGATCAAGACCCCCAGCCGTTCTGGCGCACCAAAAGCTTGCGCCAAATGGATGACAAAGAGTGGGAAAGTTTGTGCGATGGGTGCGGCAAATGTTGCCTGCACAAAGTGCAGATCAAGGGTATCAAACTTAAAATCACCAACGTGGCGTGTCGCTTGATGGATATCGACACTGGCCAGTGCACGAATTATCCGCGCCGTAAAACACTGGTGCCGGATTGCGTTGTATTGCGCCCGGATACTGTGGGGGGCTTGGATTGGTTACCCACCACCTGCGCCTATCGCCTGCTGGATGAAAAGAAAGATTTACCCGAATGGCACCCGCTGATTACGGGTGACCCCGAGAGCGTACACAAAGCTGGCATTTCGATCCGGGGCCGCGTGATTTCGGAACGCGATGCAGGCGAGCTGATTAAGCACATTGTCCCCTGGAAGGACTATTGATGCTGTTCGGTCCTCTCAAAAAGCCAAGCCCTCAGCGCAAGGATGCAACAGCCTTACTGATGGATGAGGCGTTGGGCAGCCGGATTCGCACCGAGATTAATCCACGCGCTCGTCGCATCAGCCTGCGTGTTGATGTTGCCGAAGGCTGCATTGTGTTGGTGCGGCCCACACGGGCCTCCGACAAGTTGGTGGGCGCGTTCTTGAATGAACAGCGCCGCTGGATTGAAAAGCATCTGGCCACGCTGGCCCCCAAAGAAGCCATCACCGACGGCAGTGTCATTTCACTGCTGGGGCAAGACGTCACTATTCGCGCGGTCCCTGACGCCAAGCGCGGCGTATGGCGTGAGGCCGCCACGATTCATGTGAGCGGAAACCCAGAGTACTTAAGCCGCCGTGTACGCGATTTCGTCAAAGAAGATGCCCGCGCCACGTTTGCCGCGTGGGCGCGCGATTTTGCGGCTCAGCTTGGCGTGAAGGTCGCGCGTGTCGCTGTGCGCGATACCACAACGCGTTGGGGCAGTTGCACGCGCGATGGCAATTTGTCACTCAGCTGGCGTCTGATTTTCGCGCCCGAAGGTGTGGCGCGCTATGTGGTGGCGCACGAAGTGGCGCACTTAAAGCACATGAACCACTCGCCGTCGTTTTGGCGGACGGTGGAAACGCTGATGAGCGATATGAAAACACAGCGCGAATGGCTGCGCACTCATGGCGCAAGCCTACATCGCGTGTTTTAAATCAGATCTTTAGCGCGCAGCGATTTTGCGTTCGCTGCTGCCGATACTGCCGGGCGTTGCTTGGCCCAGACTTGCAGTTTTGCGTTCAGCCTTGAAGTCAGCAAACGCATTCAAACGCTCCACGAACGGCTTACGCTTGGGTTGATCGCCGATTTCCATCGGCTCGCGGTAAAACACGTGCGTGCCAATGATCGTGGTGGATTCGTACCCCAACGCCCACGACGGACGTGTGAAGTCAGCGTGGTACCACAGGGCACCATCGGTCGGATCGGGGATCGCTGAATCTTTTTGCAGAACAGCGGCGGCGATCTTCAACGAATCACGCCACACTTTCGGATCGTACGGCGCATCGGCTTTGCCATCGCAATACCACGAGAATTGGCAGCGATGCAGAGCGCCACTGACGCGGCTTTGCTTCACGACATCGCAAATGTTTGAGGGATAGCGCGGATCCATTGCGCGATTCAAAACAACACGGGCCACAGCGATGCGGCCTGCAATCACTTCACTGCGAGCTTCCCAATAGTCATTGAGCGCCAGGCAGATCAGCTCATCTTTAGAAACAACAATGCTGGACAGATCGATTTGAAGGTCGTCGGGGATATCGTTGGCGTAGACTAAAGCGGGATTAAGGGCGGAAAAGAAAGCTGCCACTGTGGCGGCGAGAACTCTGAAAAGGCGAGACCATCGGTGGTGCGCAGCCATAAGTCGGCGCGGCATCAGATGCATGAGGGTCATGCAATCGCTCCTCTAAAAGCCAAAACTGTAAACGCTGCGGCGTTTCAACGCCGTGACCCATTCTTGGGTTCCGTATGCCGACCCTAAAACTGCTTATCCTGACGCTTTTGGTTTGCAGGTCCTAAGCAGCCCGAAGAACCTTAACGAGGTGGGTCTTAACAAGACCTTGCCGTTCGCTGGCTCTTTCGTTGAGACGCGGCAGGTTTTCCAAACCGTGCGGCGCCTTGAGGTAACGCGCGCCGATAAAGTGTCCGGCGCTGGCGGGGCGGATTATCCAGCTAGGTCAGGGTACGGCAACAAAAATTAACTTTCTTCGTATGCTCAGCTATGATTGTTTTCGTTCGATGACAGCTTAAATCGCGTTACGATATTGTGTATTTCGCTTCACTGAGCGGCCAACGAATTATGACAAGATTTTCGAAACCCTGAAAAACGTTGCGATTTCAATTCGTTGCTTGACGCTGGCCCTGAAAAGGCGCTGAGTCCGAAAAATCGGCCGCTGAGTGGCCGCGGAAGTCAGTTTTCCACAGAAAAATAGCTTACTTTCGGCACTGCACACACAACAATTATGGCTCGGAACGCTTCATTCACCACAATAGTAGTGTTGTTGACGATGTTGGTGGCCCTGGGTCCGACGTCGACTGACCTCTATTTGCCGTCGCTGCCGAGCATTGGTGTGTTCTTTGGCGCCAGCGTTTCGCAAACCCAACTGACACTCAGTGCGTTCATGGTCGGCTTGTCGGTGGGCACATTATTTTATGGGCCGGTGTCTGATGCCTATGGGCGCAAAGCGCCGATGGTATTGGGCCTTGTTGTCTTCACCCTGGCCTCGTTCGCGTGTGCTTTTGCCGACACCATCGACCATCTGATTGCCTTGCGATTCGTCTCAGCCGTTGGTGGCTGTGCAACCGGCGTGCTGACCCGCGCCATGGTGCGCGACATGTTTGCGCGAGAAGAAGCAGCCCGCATCTTCTCGTATATGGGTGGTGCGATGGCGTTGGCTCCGGCGTTGGCGCCGATTGTCGGCGGCGCTGTGCACATTGCGTTCGGCTGGCACGGACAATTTTATGCGCTGGCGCTGATTGGGTTTGTCTTAACCGTCGCGACATTGTTTGTGCTGCGCGAAACCAACAAACAGATGAACCCGCAAGCGATCGACCCCGTGCGCTTGATGCGCAACATTGCCTACTTGCTGCGTCACAAAGGCTTTGTGGGTTTTGCGCTTACAACAGCATTCACCTACGGCGGTTTGTTCAGCTTCATTTCCGGTGGATCGTTTGTGGTGATCGACATCTTGGGTGTTGCGCCTGAGAACTTTGGTTATTGCTTTATCTTTGTGGCGGCTGGTTTCATCAGTGGCAGCGCTGTCGGTGCGCGCCTGACCAAAAAGCTCGGTATCTTGAAAATGATGCAACTGGGTGTGTGGATTGGTTTAGCCGCAGGTGTAACGGGCCTGACACTTTCACTGCTGCATATTCAAACCGTGCCTGCGGTGATTGGTCCGGTTGCGTTTGTGTTTTTTGGGTGCGCACTGGTGTTCCCTAATGCACTCGCGGGCGCACTTGCCCCCTTCCCAGAAATGGCAGGTACGGCCTCAAGCGTGGCAGGTTGCATTCAGATGGGGACGGGCGCGTTGATTGGCGCGAGCGTGGGCAAGTTACTCGATACCACCACAACGCCGATGTTTGCCGTGATCACGGCCACCACATGCATCGCGATGTTGATGTACTATCTCGTCGTACGCCGCACGAAACACGAATATTTGTAATCACTCGTTTTCAGACGTGGGCTCGGGGACTTTCTCGTCACCAACGATCGATTCCCAAAACCGGGCAATCAACCCACGCTCATCTTCCAGGCCCGGCAGTTCTTTGCGCTCGTAACCTTTGTGCTCCGCCAACATCACGTCGTGCCAAATCCGCGCGGGTAAACCGCCGCCGGTCACGCCCTTCATGAACTTGCCGTCGTCATTGCCAACCCACACACCGGTGATCAGATCTGCCGTGTAGCCCACAAACAACGCATCACGGAAATCAGAACTGGTGCCGGTTTTGCCTGCGGCCGGAAAACCGAATTTGGCGGATTTACCGGTCCCGTGTTCGACCACGTTATTCATCAACCGATTCATGATCGCGACATTTTCTTCAGAAATCACGCGGCCTAAATCGTTCGCTTGGCGCTGATACAAGACCGTGCCATCGCGGTCCGCGATGCTGACAATGGCGAACGGAAAGACCGCATAACCCGCATTTGCAAAGGGTACATAGGCTGTTGTCAGTTCCAACAGCGTGACTTCGTTCGAGCCCAAGGCCAGCGACAATTCAGGTTTTAGATCCGCCGTGATGCCCAAGCGATGCGCGGTGTTCACCACGGCTTTGGGGCCAACATCTTGCGCCAACCGCACAGCAACCGTGTTGATGGATTCCTGAATTGCGTATTCAACAGTGACTGGGCCTTTGTAGTCCCCTGAAAAATTCTTGGGCTTCCAGCCTGAAATATTGATCGGTGCATCCGTCACCAAGGTATCGGGCTTGTAGCCTGCATTGAGAGCAGCCAAGTACACGAAGGGTTTAAACGATGAGCCCGGTTGACGTTGGGCTTGTGTGACGCGATTGAACTGGCTATCGCCGTAATCTCTGCCCCCCACCATCACACGTACAGCGCCATTGGGCGCAAGCGTGACGATAGCGCCTTGCGTGACTTTTTGCGATTTTTCCGCCGCTTCGATCTGCTTATCTAAAATGGCTTCTGCTGCTTGTTGCATCGGCCAATTCAGCGTGGTCTTCACCACCAAATCGCGATCTACCGTACCGACATACGATTCCACTTGCGTCAAAATCCAATCGGCAAAGTACCGCGCGCGCTGTGGGCGCACATTGGCCGATGCGGTTTTGAGAATCTGCGCGCCACTTTTTTGCGCGGCTTTGGCTTGATCGGGCGTCAGCGCGCCGGTCTCCACCATCGTCATCAACACGATCTCAGCACGCTTTTGGGCCAACGCCGGATCAGCCGCCGGGTTATAGCGCGAAGGCGCTTTCAGAAGGCCTGCGATCACCGCCGATTGGTAGACGCCCAAATCTTTCGCGGACTTATCGAAGTAGCGTTGCGAGGCCGCTTCAACACCGTATGTGCCTGCGCCCAAATAAACGCGGTTGAGATAGATGCTCAGAATTTCGTCTTTCGTGAAGTTCTGTTCCAGCCACAACGCCAACATCATCTCGCGCAATTTGCGCGTCAGGGTGCGTTCCGGCGTGAGGAACAAGTTCTTCGCCACCTGCTGCGTGATGGTCGAGCCGCCCTGTACCATGCCTTGGGCTTGAGCATTCACGAACACGGCCCGCAACAGCCCGCGCAAATCGATGCCAAAGTGATCGTAGAAGCGGCGATCTTCCACCGACACCACCGCGGCAGGCAGATGCTTGGGCAAGTCCTTCAGTGAAACGCTGCGGCCATAGTTATCGCCAAAGCTTGCAAGCTCGGCCCCCGCATCGTCCAAGATCGCGACATTGGGGCGGCGCGTCAGCGTATTCACATCAATCGGCGGCAATGTAAGGGCTAAGTATGCAACGACAATCAGGCCTGCGATACCAGCCCAGACACCTGCTGCGGCCAAGTTGGTGGCGATGCGCCACGGCCATGTTTGCGGCGCGCCTGACGTGCCGTAAGCGGCTTTTGCCTTCTTACCGCCGCTTTTCTTCTTGGGCGCTTTTTTCTTTTTCGGCTTCGGGGCGTCGTTATCGCCATCAAAATCGTTATCGTCGTGAGCGTCTGACATCAGTTTTTCTGAAGTCCGTTTCTGAATGAGTGTGCGTCTAAGATGAGTATGATATAGCTGAAGCTTATCGTCGCAGCCTCGTCGTCCCTGATCATGTCGTACCGCTCAATTGCGGCAAAGTGTCGGCGCAGATTGAGATGTGATGAATAGCGAACCGAAGCAAACAGAGTGTGAACGTCATGGCGAAAAAACCCAAAAAAGCAGTGAAGTCAAAAAACAAATCGTCAAAAGCGAAGGCCAAGAAGGCTCCTGCTAAAGCAAAAACAGTACGCGCAAAGTCAAAAGCAAAAGCGAAACGCAGCACTTCAAACCGTACTGAAACCGTGCTGCCGCAAGAGTTGGAAGCGCGCCTGATGGCCTTAGCAATTCAAATGGATCAGAGCATGGATGCCGTGTTGATCCAGGCTTTGTGCGAGTTTGCCGATGCCTGGGAAGATCATTTCCGCACGGTGAATGTGATGGTCGAAGAAGATGAGCGCGTGCAAATCGTGGTGAAGCCCGAGTAGTCAACGCTGGCCCCCTGCACATCCCTGCATTTGCAGGAGATTTGCAGGCGCTCACGGGGGGAATATGGGGAGAGCCTAGAATAAAAACCGCGATTGCGGGGGATTCTGGGGAAACCCTTAAGCCATTGATATAAAATAAAAATCCCGCTTCCGGCCTGTAAAGCCAGAAGCGGGATTTTTTTGTAAATTGGCCGACTTTAAAATAACGAGACTAGACGTCGAGGTTACGAACGCTGAGCGCGTTGTCTTGGATGAAGTCGCGGCGGTGTTCGACGATATCGCCCATGAGCGTCGAGAAGATTTCGTTGGCTTCGTCGGCGTGGCTGACCTTCACCTGTAAGAGCGTGCGCACGTTGGGGTCCAGTGTCGTTTCCCACAACTGGCCGGGGTTCATTTCGCCCAAGCCTTTGTAGCGTTGCAGCGAGACACCCTTTTTGCCAGCCGCCATCACGTCGGCCACCAAGCCCACCGGGCCGTTGATTTTGAATTCTTTATCTTTGTACTTCAGCGTTGCGCGCTGCGTGTAGGTCAGTTGCAGTTCAGACGCCATAGCATCCAAGTGACGCGCTTCGGTGGAATTGAGCGTGCGCGCATCGAGCACATAATTTTCGGTCACACCGCGCAAGGTGCGCGTGAACTCGAGGCCACCACCGGTGGCCGCTTTGCCTTCCCAGCCCTTCTCGTACTCTGTTTCGAGATGATCGAGACGCTTGGCGACATAGGTGGCCGCTTGGACCGCCATCTCATCTTTCGAGAGCACATCAGGATTAAACGCACCAGCAATGGCGCACTGCTCGACAATTTTCAGCGGCAGTGTGCGGCTTAAGTTTTGCAGGCTTTGCTTTACTTCGCGCGCACGGATCACCAAGCGCTTCAAATCTTCGCCCGCCACTTGCGCACCGCCATAAGTGGTCAGCACCGCATCCGACAAGCCACCGCTCATCAGGTAGTCTTCCATCACCTTGTCGTCTTTCAAGTAGACTTCCGACTGACCGCGCTTGGCTTTGTACAGCGGCGGCTGGGCGATGAAGAGATGGCCGTTCTCAATCAGCTGCGGCAGTTGACGGTAGAAGAACGTGAGCAGCAACGTGCGGATGTGCGAGCCGTCGACGTCGGCGTCCGTCATGATGATGATTTTGTGATAACGCAGCTTGGCGATGTTGAATTCTTCCGGGCCAATGCCGGTGCCGAGCGCAGTAATCAGCGTGCCGATTTCAGCCGAGCTGAGCATTTTATCAAAGCGCGCGCGCTCAACGTTCAGGATCTTACCGCGTAAGGGAAGAATAGCCTGGAACTTCCGATCCCGACCCTGTTTGGCAGAGCCACCGGCGCTATCGCCCTCGACGATGAAGATTTCAGATTGGGCTGGGTCGCGACTTTGGCAATCTGCCAACTTGCCGGGCAGTGATGCCAAATCCAGCGCACCCTTACGGCGTGTGAGTTCGCGGGCCTTGCGGGCGGCTTCACGCGCGAGGGCCGCTTCCACCACCTTGCTGACGATTTTTTTAGCTTCGCCCGGATGCTCTTCAAACCAATTCGTCAGTTGCTCACCGACGATATTTTCCACGACAGGGCGAACTTCGGATGAAACCAATTTATCTTTGGTTTGCGATGAGAACTTCGGATCAGGCACTTTCACCGACAGCACGCAGGTCAGGCCTTCGCGCATATCGTCGCCAGAGAGTTCGATTTTATCTTTTTTGCCAACGCCGCCTTCGGCTGCGTACTTGTTCAGCGTGCGCGTTAATGCGCCACGGAAACCAGCCAAGTGCGTGCCGCCATCGCGCTGCGGGATGTTGTTGGTAAAGCACAGCGTATTTTCGTGATAGCTGTCGTTCCATTCCATGGCGAGTTCGACAGAGATGCCGTCCTTCTCGCCGTTCATCACAACAGTTTGGTGCAAGCCTTGCTTGGTGCGATCCAAGTACTTCACAAAGGCTTCAATGCCGCCTTCGTATTTCAGATCGACGCTTTTGTTTTCGGAATGACGCGCATCTGTCAGGCACAGATAAACGCCTGAGTTCAGGAAGGCCAACTCACGCAAGCGGTGTTCCAGCGTGCCGAAATCAAACACTGTTTTTGTGAAAATTTCCGAGCTGGGGAAGAACTTTACTTCCGTACCCGTCAACGGTTTGCCCGCGCGTTTACCGTCTTTTACAATGGGTGCATCGCCCACAATTTCCAACGGCGCAACCGCTTCGCCGTCTTTGAACGCCATGAAGTGTTCTTTGCCGCCCCGCCAGATACGCAGTTCCAAACGCGTCGAGAGCGCATTCACGACAGACACGCCGACGCCATGCAAACCGCCCGAAACCTTGTACGAGTTTTGGTCGAATTTGCCGCCCGCATGCAGCTGCGTCATGATGACTTCAGCAGCGGACACGCCTTCTTCTTTGTGAATGTCGACCGGCACACCACGGCCGTTATCGCGCACGGTGCAACCACCGTCGCCATGCAGAATCACTTCAACTTTGTCGCAATGACCCGCCAAAGATTCGTCGATCGCGTTATCGACGACTTCGTAAACCATGTGATGCAAACCAGAGCCGTCATCGGTATCACCGATGTACATGCCGGGGCGTTTGCGAACCGCATCAAGACCCTTCAAGACTTTGATTGAGTCTGAATCGTATGCCTTTTCGGGGGCAGCAGAATCCGGGGTTTTTTGGTTGGCGGCAGGTGCAGTCATGCGGCGTCTCAGAACCTAAAAATCAGCGAATTTATGGGCCTACAATAGGGCTCAAATGGTGCTCTGGCCACTGTTTGAAGACAGCGTATTTTGCTTCACACGCAAGTATTGCGCTTGACTTCCAAGCCCTGCAAAAAGCTCTTCATCGGTGCCTGTCATCCAGGCCTGAACGCCCATATTTACGATCTCGTCGAACAGCGCATCGCGGCGTTCGGGGTCCAAGTGGGCCGCTATTTCATCCAGCAATAACACCGGCGGAAAGCCGCGTTTTTTGGCCTGCAAACGGGCCGACGCCAAAACAATCGAAACCAGCAGCGCTTTCTGCTCACCCGTAGAACACATACTTGCGGGCAAATTATGGCTGGGGTGGCCGGGGCAACCAAAGGTCACATTCAAGTCTGTCTTATGTGGGCCCGGATCAGGCCTATCGCCATAGCGCGAGGCTGCTAAAACGCTGCGAAGTTTTTCCTCGACATCCACAGCGGGCATTTCAGCCAGCCAGCGATCTGTATCCCCCACCAGCGCCATCATCGCGCCTGGGAATGGACCTCTGGTTTGGGCCAGCGCGGTATTGAGGCGGCGCACCAGATCAGCCCGTGCGGCAGAGATTGCCACGCCATAACGCGCCAGCGTGTCTTCCAGGGCCGCGAACCAGGCTTTGTCGTCGATGCCATCACGCAACAGCCGCATACGCTGGCGGTGAGCATGTTCGTAAGCCGCAATGCGACCCGTCTGGTCCGGGTCAAAGGCTGTGACCAGGCGATCTAAGAATTTGCGGCGCGATGCGGGGGCATCTAAAAAAATGCGGTCCATAGCGGGCGTCAGCCAAACCACACCCAGATGCCGCGACAACGCCACTTGGCCCTTCACGGCCATGCCATTCACATGAACAGCGCGTTTATCTTTGCCGTCACTCGAGAGCCCCGTGCCCAAACGCACTTCGCCGTCGGGGTTTGTGACCAGCGCTGAAACCGCCCAGGGGTGAATGAGATTTTTTTCAGGTTCCGTCCGGGCAACCGAGATCAGCTTCGCGCCCCGCAAGCCCCGGCCCGGCGCCAGAAACGAGACCGCTTCCAAGAGGTTGGTTTTGCCAGCGCCATTAGCCCCTGTCAGGACAATGGGGCCTAAGCCCACATCCAAGCGCAGATACGGGTACGAGCGAAACGAGGTGAGATCGAGACGCGCGACACCAGCCGCCCCCAAGGATGACGGTGCTGGTGTGTGTGTTGTTGTCTGATCAGAGTGTGCGTTCACGCGGCCTGATTAGACGCGCCCAATCAAACGCGCATGGGCATCAGAACGTAAACCGCCGAGCCGTCGGCCACATCGCGAATGACCGTGGGAGATGCTGCGTCCGACATCGAGAAGCGGGCCGCATCACCTTCTATCTGTTGCAGGATGTCGAGGAGATAACGCGAGTTAAACCCGATTTCCAAATGACCGGCGCCATACGAGGCTTCCACTTCTTCGGTGGCACTTCCTGCCTCTGGCGATGACGCCGACAGCGTAATCATGCCCTTTTCGCAGGCCATTTTGATCGAGCGCGATTTTTCCGAGCTGATAGCAGAGACGCGGTCAACAGCGGCAGCCATGTCCTTGCGGTTGGCTTCCAGCGTTTTGTCGTTGCCCGACGGAATGACGCGTTCGTAGTCGGGGAACGTGCCATCAATCAGCTTCGAGGTCAGGATGACGTTGCCGAAGCCAAAGCGGATTTTCGCATCCGACAATGAAATGGCGATATCGGCATCGGTTTCATCAATGAGCTTGCGCAGTTCACCAACGGTTTTGCGCGGGATAATCACGCCCGGCATGCCATCGGCACCTTCTGGTAGCGGCACTTCTACGCGCGCCAAACGATGACCGTCTGTTGCGACCGCGCGCAATACGTTCACGCCATCGTTCTTGGCGGCGTGCAGATAAATACCGTTGAGGTAATACCGCGTCTCTTCGGTTGAGATCGCAAACTTGGTGCGATCAATCAGACCGCGCAGATCAGCAGCGGCCAAATGGAAGTTGTGGCTTAAGTCGCCGCCCGACATGGCCGGGAAGTCTTCGACCGGCAAGCAGGCCAGTGTGAATTTCGAGCGGCCCGCAGTAAGCGTGATTTGGGTGTTGTCAGCCGAGGTGGTCAATTCAACTTGCGACCCATCCGGCAATTTGCGGACGATTTCATAGAGCGTCAGCACGGGCGTGGTAGTGCCGCCCGCCTTACCCACATCGGCCGCTGTGGTTTCAGCGATCTCGATATCCATGTCGGTCGCATGCAGCGACAAGTTGCCGCTTTTCACATCGATGCGGACGTTCGACAGAATGGGAATGGTGTTGCGGCGCTCGACGACGCTTTGAACGTGACCCAGGGATTTGAGGAGAGCGGCGCGCTCGATGACGAATTTCATGAGAGTAAGGAGATCTTTTTAAAGTTGGTCCTGCGGCAGCCAAAAGACGGCGCCACCCCCACGTGTCCGCAAGGACCGCCGACTATATCAACCGGGCTCTGGGGGGCAAGTTTTATAGGAGATTCAGTGGGAAAACAAAAAAGACCGGGGAAAACCCCCAGTCTTTTTATGAAAGCCTTTATGAAATCTGGCGCTTGTTCGGAAACCTTAGTTTTCCAGCATCCGGGTCAGCAATTCCACGTCCTCGGCAAAGGCGGTGTCGTCGCGGCACAGTTCTTCCACCTTGCGCACGGCGTGCATGACAGTGGTGTGATCGCGGCCGCCGAAGGCGCGGCCGATTTCTGGCAAGCTGCGCGAGGTGAGCTGCTTGGCCAAGTACATGGCGACTTGGCGCGGACGGGCCACAACACGGGCGCGGCGGGCCGAGCTCATATCAGACAGACGAATTTTGAAGTGCTCGGCCACACGGCGTTGAATCTCTTCCATCGTCAGCTTGCGGTCGTGGGCGCGCAGCAAGTCCTGAAGCAGGTCTTGCGCGGTCTCTAAGCTGACTTCACCACCGACCAACTGAGCATGGGCACACAGGCGTGTGAGTGCGCCTTCCAGCTCACGGACGTTCGAGGTGATTTTGTGAGCCAGAAATTCCTTCACCTTTGGCGGAACAGGTGTGCCCAAACTATCGGCCTTGGCATCCAGGATGCCGAGGCGCAGTTCGAACGTGGTGGGATGCAAGTCTGCAACCAGGCCTGAAGCCAAACGTGAGCGCAGGCGATCACCGATTTCCTCAATATTCGACGGCGATTTATCAGCCGAGAGCACGATTTGGCGGCCTTGGTCGACCAGGGCATTGAACGTATGGAAGAACTCTTCCTGCGTTGCGTCCTTGCCCGCGATGAATTGCACATCGTCGATCATCAGCACGTCAACGGCGCGGAACTGTTCCTTGAACGAAACCGTATCTTGGTTACGCAGCGCGCGGACGAACGAGTACATGAACTTTTCCGCCGACATGTAGATCACGCGGCGTTGCGGGTTCCGCTGACGGATTTCCCAGGCGATCGCATGCATCAGGTGGGTTTTACCCAGGCCAACG
This sequence comes from Rhodospirillaceae bacterium, assembly GCA_965229355.1. Taxonomy (GTDB): domain Bacteria; phylum Pseudomonadota; class Alphaproteobacteria; order Rhodospirillales; family Rhodospirillaceae. The sequence goes on from OZ245869.1 coordinate 1,323,843, forward strand.
CCGCCATACAGGAACAATGGGTTGAAACTGACTTCATCAGCTTCGGCCACGCGCTTGGCAGCGGCGTAGGCAAATTCGTTCGGCTTACCGACCACGAAGTTGGCAAAGGTATAGCGCGGGTCCAGCGAGGCCGAGAGCTCTGAGCCAAACGGCACAGCCGTACGTTGAGGCGTGGGCGGAACGGGCATATTTAAGGCCGAGGGGCGCTGCTGTGGAGCCGCTTGGCCGCTACCGAATTGCTGCGAGACCTGGGCTGTGGCTGGCGCCTGGGCGGGCATGCCGGTGGCCACTTTAATGCTGATGCGCTTCACGGCCGGGTTTTCCGACGCCCAGAGCGCGCGAATCCGGTCGGCATAGTGGGTCTTCACCCAATCGCACATAAAGCGCGTGGGCACAGCCAGTTCCACTTCACCGTTTTTAATGCCGTCCAGCGTGATCGGCTTCACCCAGCTTTTGAAAGCTGAATCGCCGAACTCTTTTTTCAGGCGGGTTTTGATGCGGTCCCACTCGGAATGGTCGACCGCCCCGTATTCCCCTCGCGTCACCCGAACTACCCCTTATCTCTTACCCGTTACCAACGCCTGGTCTTGCTCATCACATTCACCGCTTCATAACTCTCTCACCGACCGCGATCTGTTTGGGACAGCCGCCCCACTTTTCCGGCTGCGTCGCGTTCACCTTTGAAGAGGCCCGCCGTTGAGACGGTGGTCTTAAAAGATGGTGATGTCGATGTGGTGAAATGTTTTGGTGGTGTTGGTCCAGTCGTCAAATTCGTATCGTCGAACTCGCGTCAGCGAACTCAGGGCGCCACACTGGCGATGAGTCATCGTTGTCGTCAAGTCGCTTCGTTGAAAAAGCCAAAAACAAATTTTTGACCTCAACGACGCGGCGCAATTTAGCCACGGATGTTTTGCGCTCAAGCTTAAAGATCGCTTGACACTTTGGGTGATGAAGGCCGCACACGACTGCATGTTTGTTGTGCACGCGATACGTCATCTTGTTGATTTGCAAGGGCATGGCCCCTAGCGCTGCGCCAGAATCGGAGAATCGCGTTCGCGTATTTCAAGCCCATTTTATCGAGCGAATCGCATGATCGATTTTTTCATGCAAAAAGATTATGCAACGCTGTCTGTTGTTCGCGCGTTGGCGCATGCCACAAAAGCTACGCGCATTGCGCGTGATGGCCATTGACGCTGGCTATAATGGCCGAGGTTCGGCGATTTCACTGAACAGCTTTGCGAATCGGTTCGACGATTCGCGGCGGATGCACACACGATGTTGCATCTGCTTTAATTTCAAAAAAGCGCGTGAGTTGAAAAAAATCATCGCGATAAAAAATTACGCAACGAAGCAGAATTTTAAAAAAGCAAAAGGCGGTGAAAGAATTCACCGCCTTTTTTATTCATGAAGCGTTAAGACGTGGGCCAGGACGAACCCGGCCAAACGAATTAAGCGCCGATCTTTTTAACGCGGGCCGACAGGCGCGACAATTTGCGCGACGCTGTACCTTTTTTCACGACGCCCTTAGCAGCGCCCTTGGCAATGGCAGGTTGGGCCTTTTTGAGGGCCGCAGCGGCAGCAGCTTTGTCGCCAGAAGCGATAGCCGTTTCCACCGACTTCACAGCGGTACGGATGCTGCTCAGGCGGGACTTGTTGATCACCGCGCGGCGCGCGTTGCGGCGAATACGTTTCTTGGCGGACTTATGTTGAGCCATGGATCAGGTCTTCTTAAGGCTTTGAATGGAGTGAAACCGAGGACGCCTACAACCAGCGTAGGGCCCCGAAAATCGAGCGCGGGTTATAGGCGGCTGTGGACAACCCGTCAACAGGCGGCCCAAACCCATCCAAATTGAGGGGTGAGGCCGCCCAAAGCCAGGTTTTAGCGGTGTTTAAACGCTGGTTGGCGTTTTTCCACGAAAGCGGCCATGCCTTCTTTCTGGTCTTCCAGGGCAAAGGTGGCGTGGAACATGCGGCGCTCGAATCGCACACCTTCGGCCAGGGTGGTTTCAAAGGCGCGGTTCACGCTCTCTTTGGCGATCATCACAGCCGGCAATGAGAGGGCTGCGATTCGCTCAGCCGCTTTCAAAGCTTCTTCCATCAGCTTGTCGGCGGCAACCACACGGCTGACCAGCCCACACTTCTCGGCTTCGGCGGCATCCATTTGGCGTGCGGTCAGGCACATATCCATGGCTTTGGCTTTGCCGACTGCACGGGTTAAGCGCTGCGTGCCGCCCGCGCCCGGAATGATCCCTAACGTAATTTCAGGTTGCCCGAACCGGGCGGTTTCAGCCGCGATAATGAAGTCGCACATCATGGCCAGTTCACAGCCGCCGCCCAGTGCGTAACCGGCAACAGCGGCAATGATAGGTTTGCGGAAGGTGGTGATGCGTTCCCAGCCTTTGGTGATGAAATCACCGACATAGACATCCACGAAAGACTGCGAGGACATTTCTTTAATGTCAGCACCCGCCGCAAACGCCTTTTCGCTGCCGGTCAGAACAACCGCACGCACATTCGGGTCAGCTTCAAAAATATCAAGTGCAGCCCCCAGATCGCGCACCAAGCCAGCCGACAAAGCGTTCAACGCCTTGGGGCGGTTTAAGGTGACAATGCCGACGGGGCCTTTTGTCTCGACCAGAATGTTTTCGTACGCCATCCCATTACTCCTTCTCTCTCAATGAGGCCTTCTTATGAGGCTTTAATTGCGCGTGAAATTATCGCTGAATGCCGGGCAATGCCCGCTCTATTTTTGACAGTGCGGACAAAAAAAGGTCGAGCGGCCCCCTTGGACGATGCGCTTAATCATGCCAGCCGCATTCTTATGCGCTTTGGTATTGCGGCAAGGCTCGTTCTCGCGGCCATAGACACGCCAGTTATGTTGGAAATAGCCAAGCTCGCCATTGGGCTGGATATGATCGCGTAAACTGGATCCACCCACTTTGATCGCCTCGTGCAGCACGGCTTTGATTTCCGGCACCAGTTTCTGCGCACGCTCTAAATTGATGGTGCCCGATTTGCGCTTGGGCGAAATCCCTGAGCGAAACAAGGCCTCGCACACATAGATATTGCCCAAGCCCACAATGATACGCTGATCAAGCAACGCCGCCTTGATGGATGTGGTGCGGCCTTTCAAGGCTTCCACCAAAAATTCCGGCGTCAAATCGCCCGTGACGGGATCAGGCCCCTGGTCTTTGAAGAACTTGTGATCATTCAATTCGGTTTTAGCGCACAGCGTCATCAGGCCGAATCGACGCGGGTCGTTGAACCGCACTTCGATGCCATTATCCAAATGAAAGACCACGTGATCGTGGGCCTCCAACGGGTCGCCCTGGTTGACCGTGGTCATGCGGCCCGACATGCCCAAATGCGCGATCACGTTTTGATCATTATCCAGATCAATAATGATGTACTTGGCGCGGCGGTAAATGCGCTCTACGCGGCGATTGGTCAGGTTCGCCGCCATGCCCGGCGGGAACGGGATGCGCAAATTCTTCCGATGCACATCCACGCGTTTGAGCACGCGCCCTTCCATAAGGTGCGAGAGGCCCCGGCAGACGGTTTCGACTTCAGGTAATTCAGGCATAACCGTTGATTTAATGTGCCCGAGGGCGGAATGACAGGGGCATTTGATTGCATTATGGTGCCGCCATCATGACGAACGACAGCACATCTTCTCTTAAATCTGATCAGGGTGCCGATTTCGGCTTCCGCCGCGTGGGCGAGCACGAAAAGGCCGGGCTGGTGCGCGGCGTGTTCGATGCCGTGGCGCCGAAATACGACCTGATGAACGACCTGATGAGCGGCGGCATCCACCGGTTGTGGAAAGCCGCCATGATCGACACGGTCAGCCCCCGCAAAGGCCAGAAGATTATCGACGTGGCTGGTGGTACCGGCGATATCGCGTTTCGCATGCTGGACAGAATTGGTCAGGATGTTCCTGTCACGGTCTGCGACATCAACGCCGAGATGTTGATGGTGGGCCGCAACCGCGCGGTTGATCGCGGCATTTTAAACGGCGTGGTGTGGAACTGCGGCGATGCTGAGGCACTGCCTTTCCCGGATGCGACATTCGACATCTACACCATTGCGTTCGGGCTTCGGAACGTCACGCACATTGACCGCGCACTTTCAGAAGCGCGCCGTGTGCTGAAACCGGGTGGGCGTTATGTGTGCCTGGAGTTCAGCCATGTGGTCGTGCCGGGCTTTGATAAAATTTACGATACCTATTCATTCTCGATTCTGCCGTGGCTAGGCGAAAAAGTGGCGGGCGACCGTGCGGCCTATCAGTATCTGGCCGAGAGCATCCGCAAATTTCCGCAGCAGGAAAAACTGTGCGGCATGATGCGCGACACCGGCTTTGGCAATGTCACGTACCGCAACTTAAGCGGTGGCATTGCGGCACTTCATTCGGGCTGGCGCATTTAAACGCTCATGTTCACATCATTCAGCCATATCGCCCGGTTGATCGTTATTGCGCGTGTGTTGGCCAAGCACGATGCGATGATCTTTACTGACATTCATCCGGCGACGGAGTTTGGCGCGCGCTTCATTAAATTCTTCTGGCGGCCCTTGCCAGATGTGAAGGGGTTACGCACCGGCCAGCGCTTGGCCATGGCGCTGGCGAAGTTGGGCCCGACGTTCATTAAATTCGGACAAGCGCTATCCACGCGCAGTGATTTGTTGGGCGAAGAGGTGGCCGCTGATTTGGCCGAGTTGCAAGATCGTTTGCCGCCGTTTCCATTCAAAGAAGCCGAACAGCAAATTATTGAAGACTTAGGCAAGCCCCTCAGTGCTGTTTACGCATCATTCGATCCGGTACCTGTGGCTGCTGCGTCAATTGCACAAGTGCACTTTGCTGTGACCACCGAAGGCGAAGATGTGGCGGTGAAAGTCTTGCGCCCGAATGTGCGCGATGATTTCAGCCGTGACATCGGGTTGTTGTACTGGCTGGCTGACAATGCCGTGCGAGCCCGCCCACAATTGCAGCGCCTCAAACCCCGCGATGTGGTGGCAACATTCGAGAACACCACGCATTTGGAAATGGATTTCCGGTTCGAAGCGGCCGCCGCGCAAGAAGTGGCTGAGAACTTTGCAGGTGATGCCACATTCAAAGCGCCGACTGTGGATTGGCAGCGCACGTCAGAGCGCGTGCTGACGTTAGAACGTGTATCAGGTTTGCGCGTCGATGACCGCGCCGCCATTGAGGCCGCAGGGCTTGATCCGATTGCTGTCGTAAAAACAGCCGCCGAAGTGTTTTTCAACATGGTGTTCCGCGACGGCTTTTTTCATGCCGACATGCACCCTGGCAATTTGTTCATTGCGGCTGAGCCCGATCAAATTGGCGGCAAAGTGATTGCCATTGATTACGGCATCATGGGGCGCATTGATCAGCAGACTCAACGCATCTTAGCCGAGATGCTGCTGGGCTTCCTGACGCGCGATTACAAAAAAGTCGCGCAAGTGCACGTGGAAGCAGGCTTTGTGCCCAAACACAAATCGGTTGATGAATTTGCACAAGCGGCCAGATCTATCGCCGAGCCCATTTTGGGCAAACCAATTGCCGAAATTTCGGTCGCGCGTTTGCTCGGCCAACTCTTCCGCGTGACGGAGCAGTTTGAAATGCCAACGCAGCCGCAACTGCTTCTTTTACAAAAGAGCATGGTGGTGGCCGAAGGTGTGGGCCGTACGCTAGCCCCTGAAACCAACATGTGGGAACTGGCACGCCCGATGATTGAACGCTGGATGCGCGATCAGTTGGGCCCAGAAGCGCGCCTGATTGACGCCGCACAATCCGCCATTACCACCATCGCCCAGGTGCCGCGCATTATTAATCGCCTGGATGCGATCACTGAGGACTTGGCCAAGAACGGCTTGCGTTTAAACCCGCAGTCCGCTGAAGCATTACGCGGCAATGGCGGCTGGACCCGCTGGATACCCTGGGCGATCAGTGCGGCCTTGCTGATTGCACTGTTGGTTCAAGCCACTACATAGTCCATTATTAACGCCCTTAAAAAGAACCGGACGTAACGCTGTGCTGAACGGTAAGCGCATATTATTGATCGTCAGTGGTGGCATTGCTGCCGTGAAAGTGCCCGACCTGATCCGGCGCTTGCGTGAACGCGGCGCATCTGTGCGTTGCATTCTCACCAAGGGCGGCGCGCAGTTTGTCACGCCACTGACGCTTGCAGCTCTCTCTGGCCAAAAAATCTACCAAGACCTCTTCTCGCTGACGGATGAGGCCGAGATGGGCCACATCCAACTGTCGCGCGATGCCGACATTGTGCTGGTGGCCCCGGCCACGGCCGACATCATGGCCAAGATGGCCGCAGGCATTACCGATGATTTGGCGACCACCGCGCTGTTGGCCACCGATAAGCCAGTGATGATTGCACCGTCGATGAACGTGATGATGTGGACGCACCCGGCAACACAAGCGAACTTGGAAACACTAAAAGCCCGCGCGGTTGAAGTGGTGGGCCCGGGTGCCGGTGATTTGGCCTGCGGCGAAGTCGGCGATGGCCGCTTGGCTGAAGTGAAAGATATTATCGCCGCACTCAATCGTTTCTTCCAACGTCAACGCGGCGAAGGTGCATTAGCAAGAATGCGTGTGCTGGTGACCAGCGGCCCGACGCACGAACCGATTGACCCGGTGCGCTATATTTCGAACCGCTCATCGGGCAAGCAAGGCCATGCCATTGCATCAGCTTTGGCCGAGCTGGGCGCACAAGTAACGTTGATTTCAGGCCCCACCACCGAGCCTGATCCGGACGGCGTGAACATTGTGCGCGTGGAAACGGCTGCACAAATGCTGAAGGCCTCACGCGAAGCCTTGCCCTGCGACATTGCTGTGTGTGCCGCCGCTGTGGCCGATTGGCATGTGGCTGACGCCAGCAAAACAAAAATCAAAAAAGGGTCTGCGCCACCGCGCATTAACTTGGCCCCGAACCCCGATATCCTTGCGACACTGGCGCAACCCAATCCGCAACGGCCCGGTTTGGTTGTTGGCTTCGCCGCTGAAACCGGCGATGTCATTGAAAAAGCAAAATTGAAGCGCGCTAACAAAAACTGCGATTGGATTGTTGCCAACGATGTGTCGCCGGGCAGCGGCACCTTTGGCGGTGATAACAACACTGTGCATGTTATTACTGCGACAAATGTGGAAAGCTGGCCGACCATGGCCAAGCGTGATGTGGCCGAGAAATTGGCCAACGCCATTGCAGCACACGCTGCGAAATATTTATAACCTTGTTGTCTAAAGTAACGGATTAGAGTTTACGCCATGTCTCAACACGTATTCATTCCTATCAAACGTTTGCCTGGCGCTGAAGATTTGCCGCTGCCGCAATACGCAACACCGCAATCCGCCGGTATGGACCTGTGTGCCGCCGTCAACGCCGACATCGTGATCGCACCGGGTATGCGCGCGCTGATCCCGACAGGCTATTCCATTGCATTGCCGGTGGGTTACGAGGCGCAAGTGCGCCCGCGTTCAGGATTGGCGTTGAAGAATGGCCTTACGGTTTTGAATTCACCGGGCACGATTGATGCCGACTACCGTGGTGAGATCGGCGTGATCTTGATCAACCACGGCACCGAAGCCTTTACCGTCACGCGCGGACTTCGCATTGCGCAGATGATTGTGGCCAGTCACGCCACTGTGGCATGGCAGCAAGTGGATGACTTGTCGGAAACCATTCGCGGCTCGGGTGGCTTTGGCTCGACCGGCACGGCCGCAAAGCAAAGCTAAGAACTGTATCCACGCTTCATGGATTTCACAGAAAACCAAATTCAACGCTACGCCCGCCATATCCTGCTGCAAGAAGTGGGTGGCGTGGGCCAAGAGAAGTTGTTGAATGCCAAAGTGCTGGTGGTGGGCGCTGGCGGTTTAGGCTCGCCACTCATTCTGTATCTGGCGGCAGCAGGTGTTGGCACCATTGGCGTGATTGATGACGACGCCGTCGATCTTTCAAATTTACAGCGCCAGATTTTACACACCACTGCACGCATTGGCGTGCCCAAGGCTTACAGCGCACAAAATGCAGTGGCTGCGATCAATCCCGATGTGAAGGTGATCGCGCATAAAGAGCGTTTGAATGCAGGAAACATTCAAACGTTGATTGCGGGTTACGATATCGTTGCCGATGGCAGCGATAACTTCGCGACACGCTTTCTGGTGAACGACGCGTGTTACTTTGCGAAGAAAACATTGGTGAGTGCGGCTGTGCTGCGCTTTGACGGACAGCTTGCGACCTTCAAACCGCATCATGACGGCAAGCCCTGCTATCGCTGCCTTTACCCTGCCGCCCCACCCGCGGGCCAAGCACCGACATGTGCTGAGGCCGGCGTGTTAGGAGCTGTGGCCGGTGTGATGGGCACACTGCAAGCGACAGAAGTTCTGAAAGAAATTTTGAACATCGGCGACAGCATGGCCGGGCGTTTGCTGATTTATGATGCGTTGTCGGCCACACAACGCACAGTGAAAGTAAACCCCGACCCTGAATGTGCGCTGTGCAGTTCAAAGGCCACGATCAAAGATTTATCGGACCATACGTAAGGCGCGTTAGTCACGGCTATTTACAGCAACGCCTTGGCGCGCGAACTGACTTGTCGTGACAGCTTTCAACAAAAAATCAGCCACATCAGCGCGGCGAATACCGGCTTTAGTACCAATTACTAAATCTGTCGCGGCTTGGTAGTTGCCGGTTTTTGGTCCATCCAACAAACGTGGCGGACGCACAATCGTCCAATCCAAGTCGCTGCCTATCACAACAGCTTCTTGCGCGCGGCGATCAATCATCATGCGCTTCAATGGTCCGATCTGGAGCAGGCGGATGAGTTTATAAACCCAGCCCTGCATCAGTTCCGGCGGGTGCCCCACCATGCAGCCCGTAACAACAGCCAAGCGCTTAACGTTATGTTGCTTCATGCCAGCGATAATGTTTGCTGTACCAACTGAGCATGTATCAGTCGCGTCAGATGGTTTTGCGCCAAGCGCGCAGATCACTGCATCAGTATCTGCGATCACTTCAGCCACAGCGGCTGCATCGCGTACATCGCCAGCTTTTACGACAAGCGATGAAATTTCAGGACCGAGCTTTGAAGGATCACGTGCCAGTGCGCGCACTTCATGGTGCGCACCCAAAGCTTGGGCCAACACTTCGCGGCCCACGCCGCCAGTCACACCAAAGATGGCGAGCTTCATGATGCGGGCCTGATAACGCTAAAACTATTTCTCGAATACCACATCAACGCGGCGATTCTTTTGCTCTTTCGCGCTGTCGCCGGTTTTCACGGCGGGGCGTTCTTCACCATACGCTTCGATACGCATTTTCTTTTGTTCGACGCCTTGCGCGGTCAGCGCATTGGCCACCGTTTCAGCGCGTTTTTGCGAGAGCATGATGTTGTAATCGCCCGTGCCTGCGGTGTCGGTGTGACCGACGATCAGCACTGTGGCCGGGTTGTATTTTTTATAAGCGGCGCCAATGTCAGACACCGTTTGACGCGCATCTGCATTTAAAGCTGCACTATTAAAGTCGAACTGAAGTTGGAATTGGCTGGGCAATACGACTTCCGCTTTCGGTGCGGGCGGCGTGGCCGGGCGGTTGACCACGGCTTGCTCTAACGCAGCCAAGCCCTGCTCGAAGAAGCGTTTGCATTCAGCGATATCATTTGGTTGGAAATTTTCTTCCTGTTGTTCCATCCAGCAATCAAATGCTGTTTGCGCCAACGACGCTTGCACCGGAAGTGCGCGACGGTTGTCGTCGGTCAAGACAGCCATCAAGCGCGCGCGGGCTTCGCTGATATTTTGAACTGTGTTGGCAGCCAAGCGGCGTTCACTTACGGCCTGGGGCGGGAAGGTTTCGCCATTGGCCGCTCGGCGTGCACGGCCCGCGTAGTAAACCGTATCAACCCAATCGGCTTGCGCACGCTCGTCTTCGGCGAGGTCGGTGTAGTCTTTTTGCAGGGCTTGATGGAACGGCGTGCCCTTGTTGGGCAGCGCGCGCAAAACTTCAACGCTGTTGGAATCGGCGCATGCACTTAAGGTCGTCGCGAGCAGGCCAGCGGCAACCAAAGCCGTGCCGACTTTGAAAAGCGAACGATAGCGCATCAACAAACCCTCTCCCTGAACTCGTATCCCAACCCTGACGTGTTTTTGTGATGGATTGAAGGGTTGTTATTGCAGGCCAGTGCGGCCCACCGACATTTCCCCTTCTTACCCCTTCTTGGGCTCCCTCAGCGGCCCCGCGTTGCGGGTCGCCATAGTTTTATCGTCCACCACCGTGAGGGGCAATAAGAACCAAGGCGGCCCAAGGGTTTAGGGGCACTGGAATGGTCAAAAGCACCCCCGAAACACCCCTTTTGACCCCCTATTCACCCTTGCTGGGGGTTAAAACCGACCAAAATAGGCGTGAAGTGATGCCAAAAGCCCCATTCGGTTTGGATTTGGATGCGTTTTCGGCGTATAGGACCGGTTATGAACGTTAATCCCGCCATTTCCCTCCCCGATCCCGCCCCGGCTAGCACACAACAGGTGCGCCCGGCGCTGGTGGGCTTGAGCAAGCCTGAGCTGATCGAGGTGATGGCAGGCTTAGGCGAGAAGCCATTTCGCGCCAAGCAAGTGTGGCACTGGCTCTATCACCAGGGTGCCAAGTCCTTCGCCGACATGACGGACTTGTCCAAAAGCTTCCGCACCAAGCTGGATGACAATTTCATCGTTGGCCGCCCGGAGGTTTCACGCGAGCAAACCTCCACCGATGGCACGCGCAAATGGCTGATGGCGTTTAACGACGGCCAAAAAGCCGAGACCGTATTCATCCCCGACGAAGACCGGGGGGCTGTGTGTATTTCCAGCCAAGTGGGCTGCACGCTGACCTGCCGCTTCTGCCACACCGGCACGCAACGCTTGGTGCGCAACTTAACGTCGGGCGAGATCGTCGGCCAGTTCATGGTGGCGCGCGATAGCTACGGCGAATGGCCAACACCCAACGATCAACGCCGCCAGCTTTCAAACATCGTGATGATGGGCATGGGCGAGCCGTTGTACAATTTCGAGAACGTTGCGAAAGCTTTGAAGATCGTCATGGCCGACGACGGCATCGCGCTCGGCCGACGCCGCATTACGCTTTCAACCTCGGGCGTTGTTCCTGAAATTCGCCGCTGCGGTGCTGAGTTGGGTGTGAACTTGGCGATTTCACTGCACGCGCCCGATGACGATACGCGCTCGGTGATTATGCCGATCAACAAGAAGTATCCGGTGAAGGAACTGATTCAAGCCTGCCGCGAGTACCCGGGCTTGAACAATGCACGCCGCATTACATTCGAATACGTAATGCTGAAGGGCATGAACGACACACCACAACAAGCCAAAGCGCTGGTGAAGTTGATTTCGGGCATCCCATCAAAGTTCAACCTGATCCCCTTCAATCCGTGGCCGGGCTCGAACTACGAATGCTCAGACGCAACAACGGTTAGGAACTTCGCTGAGATTCTGAACAACGCCGGCTATACCGCAACTGTGCGTACGCCTCGGGGCCGCGACATTCTGGCCGCATGCGGACAACTGCGTACCGATTCCGAGCGCTTGTCGGCTAAAGAGCAGCGCTTGCGCGATGAGCAAGAGCGCAAAATTGCCGAAGCGGCCTGGGAAGAAAAAGAAGCTGCACTTTAAAGCGCTTCATTTTCTGCGCTTCATATTTTCATCTCTTCAACTTTGCGGCGCTTCCCCGTAGTCTCATCCTTGGGTTGAGTACTTGTTTATGGGGGCGTGTGAGATGACGACAACAATCATTATCGTCGTGGCTGTGCTGTTGGCGCTGTATGTGGCGACCACATACAACAAGCTGATTGGCTTGCGGAACCGCGTGAAAGAAGCGTGGAGCGATATCGAAGTGCAGATGAAGCGCCGCTACGACCTGATCCCCAACTTGGTTGAAACCGTGAAGGGCTATGCCGCCCACGAAAAGACCACGTTGGAAAACGTGATCGCCGCGCGAAACGCTGCTATGGCCGACAACGGCACACCGGCACATCAAGCACAAACCGAGAATGCGCTATCAGGCACATTGAAAAGCTTGTTCGCGCTAGCTGAGTCGTACCCAGACTTGAAAGCCAACACTGGCTTTGTGACGTTGCAACAGCAACTCACCGACATTGAAGCGCATGTGGAAAAATCACGCCGTTACTACAACGGTAGCGTGCGCGACATGAACAATGCCGTGGAACAAGTGCCGTCGAACTTCATTGCGGGGCCATTTGGATTTAAAGCCGCTGAGTTTTTTGAGTTGGATGCAACCGAGCAAGCTGCGCGCCAACCTGTCGCTGTTAAGTTCTAACGCCCCATGCTGACCCGCGCGCTGATTGTTTTAGGCGTTTCACTCTGGTCGTTAAGTGTGGGGGCATGGACCGCCACCGCAGCCGAACGCATCACTGATTACGCAGCTGATATTGCCGTTCAAACGAACGGTGAACTGCTGGTGACCGAGCGCATTAAGGTCACGGCGGAAGGCAATCAGATTAAGCGCGGCATCTACCGCGACTTCCCAACCGTGCGCGGCAAAACATGGTGGGGCAAATACCGCACAGGCTTTGATGTGGTGTCGGTGAAGCGCGACGGCCAGGATGAGCCGCACTTCACCGAAGGCATCATCGACGGCGTGCGACTTTATACCGGCGATGCTGATGTCTTCTTAGAAGATGGCACGCATACATATGAGATCACGTACCGCAGTGACCGCCAGATTGGGTTTTTCGACGATCACGATGAGCTTTACTGGAACGTCACCGGAAACTTCTGGGCGTTTCCGATTACAAAAGCCTCAGCCGTCGTCACACTGCCGGATGGCGCAAAGGTAACTGAAACCGATGTATTCACCGGCGCTGTAGGCGCAGCCGAGAAAGACGCGACGATCACAACACAAGGCAATGTGGTGACAGCGCGCACCACAAAAAGTTTGGGCCAAGGCGAAGGCCTGACGATTGGTATTTCATTCACGCCCAACATTGTCGCGCGCCCCGCATTCTCACAACGCGTGCTGTATCTCTTACGCGATAATTTAGGCGCTGTAATTGGCTTGGTCGGTTTGATCTTGTTGGTCGGCTATTACCTGATTGTCTGGTCCAAGTACGGGCGCGACCCGGATGCGGGCACCATTGCCCCTGAGTTCGATCCGCCGAAGGGCATGTCAGCTGCAGCGTGCCGATATGTGCGCGACATGGGTTGGGACGCCAAAGCTTTTACCGCGTCCATCATTGCGCTGGGGGCCAAAGGCTTCATCACCATGAGTGAGGTGAAGGGTGGCATCTTCAAAGACGGGCACTTCTTCATCACGCGCACAGATAAAAGTGAGAAAGAAGCTGGCTTAAGCGACGGCGAAGCGCAAATGGCCAAAGCACTGTTCAAAGACGGGAAATCAATTCCGTTTGTGCAAGACGAACGCAAAACCATTGTCGCCGCGCAGGAGAAACTGCAAGCAACGCTGCGTCAGGAGTTTGACAGTGTTTATTTCGTGCTCAATCGTGGCACGTTAATTCCAGGCATCATCATTTCAATTCTGGCCGCACTTGGTATTGCGTTCACATCCGATGATCCGTGGACGTTCGGGATCGGGCTGCTGGTTGTAGCAATGATCGCCATGATGGTGGCCGCCTTTATTTTCCGCACCGTGCATGCGTTCCAAATCGCGACCTCCATCATCAAACGGATCTTGCTCGCCTCGCCCGGCATTATCATTGCACTGATTATTGCGGCCTTTGGCCCCAAGCCGATTTTGGATGCGATGGTGCACAGTGTTGATCTGATCGAATTTTTGGTGATCGCGCTGATGGCGGCAACGAATGTCGTGTTCTTCCATCTCATGGAAGCGCCCACACGCATGGGCCGTGCGGTGATGAACCATATCGAAGGCTTTAAGCACTATCTGACAGTCGCTGAAAAAGACCGGCTGAATTTTCATAACCCGCCTGACCTGACGCCTGAAGTGTTCGAGCAAATGCTGCCCTATGCCGTGGCGCTGGATGTGGAACACGAATGGGGCGAACAGTTTGATGCCGCCATGGTGCGTGCCGCAGCCGAACAGCGCGACTATGGCTACACGCAGCCCCGGTGGTACGATGGCCGTTCGTACAAGCATGGCCAGATCGGCAGCTTTGCCTCGGATGTACAAAAGGCGGTCGCGACATCAGTGGCCACAGCCGTGACACCCCCATCGTCGAGCGGGAAAGGTGGTGGCGGGTTCTCTGGCGGCGGTGGCTTCTCCGGCGGCGGCGGGGGTGGCGGTGGCGGCGGTGGCTGGTAAGTCAAAGCTGCTGTTTTTGGCCTAAACGCTTTCAAAAATTCACAGATTCGTCACCCGTTGAAACGCTTGCCCGGCGGTTCGCGCTCCCTATACTGCGCGCGCATTTACCACCGTTTATTCCTCTGATTTTGCGAGCTCTCATCCATGGCGACGTCGTCCAAAAAGACCCCCAAGAAAGTCGTGCTGGCCTACTCCGGCGGCCTTGATACCTCGATCATCCTGCGCTGGTTGCAGGTGGAAAAAGGCTGCGAGGTGGTGACCTTCACCGCCGACCTGGGCCAAGGCGAAGAGCTGGAGCCCGCGCGCAAAAAAGCCGAGCTGATGGGCATCAAGCAAATCTACATCGAAGATTTGAAAGAAGAGTTCGTCCGCGACTTTGTGTTCCCGATGTTCCGCGCCAATGCGCTGTACGAAGGCGTCTACTTGTTGGGCACGTCGATTGCACGCCCGCTGATTGCCAAGCGCCTGGTTGAGATCGCCAACGAAACCGGTGCTGACGCTGTGTCACACGGCGCGACCGGTAAGGGGAACGACCAAGTTCGCTTCGAATTGACCGCGTACGCCTTGAAGCCCGAAGTGAAGATCATCGCACCGTGGCGTGAATGGGATTTGGCCTCGCGCACCCAAATGATCGAATACGCCGAGAAGCATCAGATTCCGATTCCTAAAGATAAGCGCGGCGAAGCCCCGTATTCGATGGATGCGAACCTGCTGCATATTTCCTACGAAGGTAAGGCGCTGGAAGATCCGTGGGTGGAAGCCGACCCCGACATGTTCCGCCTGACTGTGTCGCCCGAGAAGGCGCCCGATCAAGCTGAGTACGTGGAAGTTGAATTCGCCAAGGGTGATGCGATTGCCGTGAACGGCAAAAAGCTCTCGCCCGCCAATCTGCTGGCCGAACTGAATCGCCTCGGCGGTAAGCACGGCGTGGGCCGTTTGGACTTGGTTGAAAACCGCTACGTCGGCATGAAGAGCCGTGGTGCTTACGAAACACCAGGCGGCACGATTTTGCATGCTGCCCACCGCGGCATGGAATCGATCACGCTCGACCGTGAAGCGATGCACTTGAAAGACGAGCTGATGCCGCGTTACGCCAAGCTGGTGTACACGGGTTACTGGTTCGCACCGGAACGCGAAATGCTGCAAGCCGCCATCGACAACACGCAAAAGCGCGTGAATGGTGTCGTGCGCTTGAAGCTGTTCAAAGGTTCAGTCTCGGTCGTAGGCCGCAAGTCGCCCAACTCGTTGTACCGTATGGACTACGTGACCTTCGAAGAAGACAGCGTGTACGACCAACACGACGCTGAAGGCTTTATCAAACTGAATGCTTTAAGACTCCGTCTGGGCAAAATGGCTGGCGGCGAGTAGCCCGCCACCATCAAACAAAGACGCATACAAGGAGCGCACCGCCATGACCGATTTGATTCAAACCGAGCGCGACGGTGCGACTCTGATCCTGCGCTTTAACCGCGCTGATAAAAAGAATGCCATTACCGCTGCCATGTATTCCGCCAAGGTCGCAGCCTTGAAAGCAGCGGATGCGGACCCGAGTGTGCGCGTGGTTATCATCACCGGTGAAGGTGATGCGTTTACGGCTGGCAACGATTTGAAAGATTTTGCCGAAAACCCGCCCAAAGGGGCTGATGCACCTGTGTTCCAATTCATGGATGCGTTGGCGAGTTTTAAAAAACCTGTGATCGCCGCTGTGAATGGTGTGGCCGTTGGGATTGGCACCACGCTTCTTTTACACTGTGATCTGGCTTACGCCGTGCCGACAGCAAAGTTTGCGCTGCCGTTTGTGAACTTGGCATTAGTGCCAGAATTTGGGTCGAGCTTGTTACTGGAACGCTTCGTGGGGTTGCGTAAAGCCCAGGAACTATTGCTGACAGGCGAAACGTTCACTGCTGAAATCGCGCATAACATCGGCTTGATCAGTGCATTGGTGCCTGCAGAAGAATTGTTGGCCACAGCGAAGGCCAAAGCCGCACTGTTGGCCGCGAAGCCGCCATCAGCGTTACGCCAAACCAAAGCGTTGTTGCGCGCAGATATTACGGATGTGAAAGCGCGGATTGGCGCAGAAGCCAAAGCGTTCGGTGAACGCTTGCAGTCGGCTGAACTGCAAGAAGCCGTGGCGGCCTTTTTTGCAAAACGCGCGCCCGACTTCTCGAAGTTCGATTAGAAACTCAATTTTTAATTCTGACCCATCGTAGAGCCCGCACCAACTTGACCGTTGGTGGCGCCCTTCATGTCGGTCATCTTGGCTGCGTTTTCTTTATTGTAGCGCTCCAAATCGTCCCACTCTTTAGCGGTACGGCATGTGCGCGTTTTATTTAAGCGCGAACCCGTGACACCTTGGGTTTTACAAATCTTCTTTTCTTCTTTCACGCCATCTTCGGCTGGCGTGGTTTGAGCATAAGCCGCCGTGCCAAGCGTAAGCGAGGTAGCAAAAGCGATGGCAACTGCAGAACGCAACATCTGACACCTCTGATAATTGAATAATTTAAACGAGTGAGCGCGCTATTGACCTTTGGTCGCGCCGCGCACCTTGCTCATATCTTTTGCCGCAGCTTGATTGTCTTTTGCTTCCTGCTGCCATTCAGCAGCGGTTTTGCAAACACGCTCGCCACCGACGCGTGAACCTGTCGTGGCAATACGGCGACAAATTTTCGGGTCTTCGGCTTTTGGTGCGGGTCCCGACATATCGGTGGCTTGCGCAACATTTTGAATCGGTTCTGGTTGAGCAAAGGCCGAACCAGACGCGAACAACACAACGGCGAACAAACTCAAAACAAGAGAACGTAACATCGTACACCTCTAAAGCGATTTGAGGTCATCATAGCCATAAGACAACGGCAGGCAAAAGCCCGGCTATGGTTCACAAGGTCGGGATTTAAGGCCGGCTGGGATTTAAGGGTGATGAGCTTTAACCCCCACCCCTGAGCTATGCAAAAAACAGGCTATGCAGAAATTTACGTGCCGCTTAAGCGCGCGGCGGAAGGCGGGTGGGAACCGCAATGTCCTTAATATTGTGGATCTGGCAGGCCGCTTTCAGGGTGTTCACCATCAGGCATGCGATGGTCATGGGCCCGACGCCGCCCGGCACTGGGGTAATGGCCCCAGCCACTTTGGCCGCTTCTTCGTAGTGCACATCGCCCACCAGCTTGCCTTTGCCATCTGGCGTCGGCACGCGGTTAATGCCGACATCAATCACAATGGCGCCGGGCTTAATCCAATCGCCGCGCACCATTTCAGGGCGGCCGACAGCCGCCACCAGAATGTCAGCAGTCCGACACAGGCCAGGTAAATTAGCGGTTTTTGAGTGCGCCATGGTGACGGTGCAGTTTTCATTCAGCAAAAGCAACGACACAGGCTTACCCACCAGAATCGAACGGCCCAGTACCACCGCATGTTTGCCCGCAATGTTGGGCATCACATCTGTAATCAGCATCACCGAGCCTGTGGGCGTGCAAGCCACCAGCGCATCACCACCCGCGAGCAAACGCCCGGCGCTGATGGGATGCAGGCCATCCACATCTTTTGCCGGATCGATGGCATTAATAATCGCGAACTGATCGATGTGCTTGGGCAGCGGCAACTGGACCAGGATACCGTGCACGGCTGGATCAGCATTCAGTTGCGCCACGAGTTTCAGAAGATCAGCTTGCGAGGTGTCAGCAGGTAAATCGTGCTGAAACGAATTCATGCCCGCAGCGACTGCGGTTTTTTGTTTGTTGCGCACGTAAACATGGCTGGCCGGATCATCGCCCACCAGCACCGTTGCCAAACCGGGGGTGACACCATGCTTGGCTTTCATGTCCGCGACCGAAGCACCGATTGCCGTTTTCAGGCGGGCTGAGGCTTCTTTTCCGTCAATGACAATCGGCGTGCTCATGGCGTGATCCAATGCTGTACGGCTTGGGTGAGTGCGATTGTGTCCCCCGACACATGCACGACCTTGCGGCGATCTGTAAGGCCAGAGATGACTGCCACAGCACTTTTTGGCAAGCCCAGTTTTGCAGCCAGAAGCTCGCACACGGCTTGGTTCGCTTTGCCTTTGTCGGGCGGCGCGGATACGGACAGCTTTAACGCCACGCCATCAGGCATGGCGATGGTTCCGGCAATAGCGTCTTTTGAGGCCTTGGGTGTCACACGAACCGACAGGTTTAACCCGTCAGGCACCGCGCGATAAAAGGTCATGGTTCGCTGTAACGGCGTCTAGCCGCCGGTCGCCAATTTCATCGCAGCAATGGCAAGGTACGAGCGCACCAGATAAAGCGCCAGCAGCAGAATAATCGGCGAGAAATCAAGGCCACCGAAGTTCGGCACATACCTGCGAATAACCCGCAACGGCGGTTCGGTCAGTTGATGAACCGCGCGGCCCACCATATCAACAAAACGGTTGTGCGTGTTGATGACGCCAAACTGCACCAGCCAGCTCATGATCACCGAAATGATGACAACCCACCAATACAATCCCAAGATCATATCGATGACGTTGATGATAGGAACCAGCAGCACCATGGCAAAAAATCCTAGCGTTTTATGTTCGAGTCTTTATGGGCAACCCGATCTCTCTGGCTGGCCCTTTGAAACATCTGAGAGCTAAACTAATCAGCCCATCGCCTTTACGCAAGAACACGCGGTGGACCAGGGGGACGACGAGGGGGACAACGTCATGAACAAACATATCCTTGCGTGCGTAAGTCTTCTGATTGCAACGCCAATCCATGCTCAGACGACACCTGTATATGACAAAACCGTGTTAGTGCCGCCCTTGGCAGGAACAACCGCCGGTACATCAGTGCATGGCATTAGCGGCATGAATTTCGGCAAGGACGGCAAATTGTATGCCGCAAGCGTGGTCGGTGCTGGCATTCATCGCATTGATGTGAAGACGGGCACCATTGAGCAAGTGGTGCTGCCGCCCATGGGCGAATCCGATGATGTCGCCATGGCACCCGATGGCACCTTGGTGTGGACGGCCATTATCAGTGGTGAGGTGCGCGCACGCCGCCCCAATGGAACACTTGAAACGCTGGCAACAAATTTGCCAACCGTGAACCCTGTGAATTTTGCCACTGATGGACGCCTGATTGTCGGGCAGATCACGCGGCCCGATACGCTGGTGGAAATCGACCGCACCGGTAAAAAACCACCACGCGTGCTGGCCAGTGATTTAGGTTCCATCAATGCCTTTGGCAGTGATGGCAAAAATGGCTTGTATGTCCCCTTGCGCGAAAAAGGTGCTATGGGACGGTTTGATCTGACCACGAACACCATGAGTGTTATTGCCGATGGCTTTGACAACCCCGTTGCCGCCAAGCGCGATTCCCACGGCAATGTGTTCACGATCGAAACGTTCACGGGCAAAGTCATTTACGTCAGCCCCGACAGCGGTGAGACCATTAAGTTGGCAACCGTTGCACCGCCGTTGGATAACATCGCGATCGCCCCCGACGACACGATTTATGTGTCGCGCCCCACCGACAACACGATTATTGCGATTGATCACGAGAGCGGGAAGCAAACGCCCTTAGTACAAGGCGCCTTTTCAGCGCCCGGTGGATTGGCCGTCACCGAGCGCAATGGACGACCCGCATTGATTGTTGCTGATCCGTTTGGATACCGGTTTACCGACCCCGTCACAGGAACAACAGAAACATTGCCCTTCGACATGGCAGCACGCTCAGCCACATCAGTTGCTGTGAACGATAAACTGATTGTGACCAGCAATGTGCGAAATTCAAACGTCGTAGTGATCGACAAAGCTTCGGGGCGCGTATTGCATACAGTCAAAGGCTTCAAAGACCCGATGGGCGTTGCAGTAACAAATACCGGCGAGATTTATGTGGCGGAATACGCAAGCGGCGAGATTTTGAAAATCCTGCCCGATGCGATGCCGGACCGCATGCCTATTGCCGTGGACCTGCAAGGCCCGGTGGGGCTGGCGCTCGATAAAGTCGGGCGTTTGGTGGTTAGCGAAGCAACCCGTGGCACCATCACGCGTATCGACCCCGCGACCAGTCAAAAAGAGGTTATTGCGCGTGATTTAGCGCAACCCGAAGGGCTGGCCATTCTTCCCACCGACAACATCGTTGTTGCTGAAGTGGCAAAGAAACAATTAACGCATATTGATTCCACCGGATCGCATGTGATTGCAGCTGACCTGCCGTTTGATACATTCATGATGCGCGCACCGGCCCCTGTGTATCTGCCGACAGGGGTTGCTACCGATACGCAAGGCGCGATCTATGTCACGGTGGGTGCGAACAACAGCCTTTTGAAATTCACTCCACATCAGAATTGATCAACACATGTTGCGTCGTTATGCCCTGACAATTGGACTGCTGCTCGCATCATCTCAAGCTCTGGCCGCGTATCATGCGCGCGTTGTTGTCTCAGCTGGGCCGTTGTTCAATACGACCCCGGTCGTATCTGGCGAAGGAAACGATGTCCGTATTCGCACAGATATATCTGCAGACGATTTAAAGTCGCACCTTGCTGCACCCGGCGGCGTGAGTGTTGTGCGCGGCGAAGGCGCAGACCGCATTTACATCGCCGATATTTTTACATTGCGCGAGATCAACAGCACGACAGGGGCGATTAAAAATATTCTGCCGCTCTCACAGCCAGATTTTTATCCCACGACAGTTGCCGCAACTGAAATCGACGGGCGCAAAATATTGCTTGTCGCGAGTTGGATTTCAGGTCGCCTTCAGTTCATCGATGCGGATTCGGGCCAGGTTGTGCGCGATGAAACGAACCTTGCCCAGCCCTATGATATTGTGGCCTTGGCAGATGGTACTGTTGTGGTGGCTGAGGCTGGCACAGGCCGCGTAATGACACTTAACGTAGATGGCCAGCGGCACGTTCTCGCTGATGGATTTCAACAGCCGTTCGGTTTGGCATTAGCCCAGAACGGCACACTCTATGTGACCGACCGCAAGGCAGGTACGTTAATCGCGCTCAATCTTCAAACCTTGGCGCGGCGTATCATCGCTGACGGGCTTAATGCGCCCGAAGGTGTAGCTATTTTGGCTGATGGCAATATTGCCGTGGTCGAAACCGGCGCCAGAAGCATCATCACCTTTGACGCCGTGAGCGGTAAGCGCGCCAACTTAGCCACCAATCTTGCGATTGGCGATCAAGCCGCCACCG
Source organism: Rhodospirillaceae bacterium (assembly GCA_965229355.1). Taxonomy (GTDB): domain Bacteria; phylum Pseudomonadota; class Alphaproteobacteria; order Rhodospirillales; family Rhodospirillaceae. Next base: position 1,345,295 of record OZ245869.1, read on the forward strand.
CTTTTACGCCCCATCTGGGACAACCTGCCGATGCCCGAATTTTTAACGGCTTGGCTGTGGGGTCTGATGGGGATTTGTATCTGCCTTCTGATCTGCAAACCGTGCTGTACGTTCTGCAGCCGAGGGGCGGGCCGTCTTCGTTTCGGGCCATGATCCGTGGCTTGACTTCAAAGGTCTTTCGTTAAAATATCCGCGCCCTTCAGACCTGCCGCAGGCATTTTTTTGCTATCCCAAAGGCAGGTCGAATCCGTTGATGGATAAGGGGCTGTAGCTCAGTTGGGAGAGCGCGTCGTTCGCAATGACGAGGTCAGCGGTTCGATCCCGCTCAGCTCCACCATCACGTTCTCCTTTCGCCGTTCAAATACCTTCAGCGCCACGCTGAGGCTGCATGAAGCGTTTTCGTGCGACATGCGCTCTGCACGCACATCAACATTACGAAAGCGCTTCTGCAACGCGTTCGCAAATTTTTGAAATTGCGAGGCGCTATCAAAACGTGAACAAAAGGTGACGTTGTTCGTTTGATGTGAGACAGTGCGCCAACACATTCATCTTTATACTTTCAAACATTTGCGCGAGGTGCGTTATGCAGGGCGACAAACAGGTTATTCAATTTCTCAATATGACGTTGAAGAATGAATTGACCGCCATTAACCAGTACTTCTTGCATTCACGTATGCTCAATCAATGGGGCATGAAAAAACTTGGTGCATATGAATACAAAGAATCTATCGACGAGATGAAACACGCCGACAAATTGATCGAGCGCGTGTTGTTCTTAGATGGTCTTCCGAACCTGCAAGACTTGGGCAAAATTTATATCGGCGAGAACGTGGAAGATGTGCTGAAGTGCGATCTGCGCTTGGAAATGGAAGCGATTAAGCCGTTGAAAGACGCGATCGCACACTGCGAGAAGGTTGCGGATTACATTAGTCGCGAGCTTTTTGAAGACATTTTGGAGTCTGAAGAAGAACATATCGACTTCTTGGAGACCCAAATCACGATGGTCGAAAAGATGGGCCTACAAAATTACATCCAGCTACAAAGCGAAGCCGCAGGCAGCTAAAGGCGTTTCATTTCTCGAGATATAAAAAAAGCCGCGATGAAAATCGCGGCTTTATCGTTTGAGACGTGCTGCGTTTATTCTGCCGCCTGCAATGCGCAGGATTGTTGGCACCCCGCGTGCGCTTCAGTGATCACATCATGTGCTTCATCACGGCAGTGGCCGCACTGTACCTTGGCATCACACGCCGCATAGGCCGCATCGACCGTCATCGCGCCGTTTTGTGCGGCGGCGGTAATTTGCGATTTGCGAAGCGCGTTGCAGATGCAGACGTACACCGAAAAACCCTTGCCCTAAGCTATGGCGGTTAATGCGAGTAAGTCGCAGTAACACATCATAATTAGCGGTGACGCAAAGGAATTTCAAGACCCCGTAGAAGGGTAAAAATGATTATAAATCAATGATTTGAAAAATAGCTGGCATTGAATTGCAAGGCTACCAGCTTGAAATCAGGTAAGCCCCACCAGTCCGATTCCCCCATCTGGGGCCGCCGGAATGGTGGGGTCGCCTGAAAGCCTAGCGAACGCCACCCATCATGGCGGTCATGCGCTTGGCACAGAGGTACATGATAATCGCCGCGGCGGTCGGCATCAGGCTGACAACACCGAACAATTGCACAAGCGACATTTCCTCGTAGTAGGCCGACATTTGGCCCGCAAAGAAGTTGCCAACCGAAGCGCCCAAGAACCACACGCCCATCATGGCGCCGACGATTTTGGCTGGAGCCAGCTTGCTCATGGAACTTAAGCCTACAGGACTGATGCAAAGTTCGGCCCAGGTGTGAACGAGGTAGACCAGCACCAACCACATCGGGCTGACCAACGTACCATCACCCGTTTGCATGGCGGCAAGCGCCATGATCCAGAATCCGACAGCAGCGCCAATCAGGCCCATCGCGAATTTCACAGGGCTCGACGGCTGATTTGCACCCAGTTTCACCCACACCAGGGCAAAGATGGGAGCGAACATGATGATGAAGAGCGAATTTAATGACTGGAACCACGCGCTGGGGAATTCAAATCCAAACAGCGCGTTTTCTGTGTTGCGATCCGCAAACAAGTTCAGCGTGGAGCCAGCCTGGTCAAACACCGACCAGAAGATCGCGACAGCCACAAAGAACACAAAGATAATCCAGAGGCGGCTGCGTTCTTGCGCGGTCCAGCTTTTGTCTGTGAACAGCATGCCGAAGAACACGACGGTAATCAGCAGCAGCGAATACCCCGCAAGATCACGAATCAATAGCGGCGTAACGGTGATAAGCCCGGTACTGTTTGCAAAAGCCCCGAGTAAAAGCAGCGCCAAAGCAACGGCACCGTATAGCAACGCTTGCTTGCGAAACTTCGCCGCCAGCTCAGATGTGGGCGCGCCACCTGCGGCAAGACCTGCGCTGCCCAGTGTTCCACCGCCACGCACGTATTGAATAAGACCCAACGTCATCCCAACGCCTGCGGCCCCAAAACCCCAGTGCCATGCATTATTGGGATCAATCCCCCAACCCTCCAAGGTCGCGCGGAAGCTTGCATCTTGCGCGAGATAGCCCGTGATCAATGGCCCCAAGAAGCCGCCGACGTTGATGCCCATGTAGAAAATGGAGAACCCAGAATCACGGCGGTCATCTTTCTCGGCGTAAAGCTGGCCGACCATGGCGCTGATATTAGGCTTCAACAAACCAGTGCCCAACACGATGAGCACCAAGCCCAACGGAAAGAAACCATTGAAAGGAACCGCGAGCGAGAAGTGCCCGCACGCAATCAAGATGCCGCCGTATAAGACCGCTTTCCGTTGACCAAACACTTTATCGGCCAACCAACCGCCCGGCACACTCATCAGGTAGACCATCGCCGTGTAAGTGCCGTAGATGGCGCCTGCGGTTGCGACATCCAGCCCCATGCCACCGTTGGCAGCACTGGCGGTCATGAACAAAATCAGCAGCGCGCGGAGGCCGTAGTAACTAAAGCGCTCCCACATTTCGCTGAAAAAAAGTGTCGACAAACCACGTGGGTGGCCAAAAAAAGCGCGGTCTTGCGCGGCATCACCGAGTCCGATTTGACCCGGACTCGCTTGAACATCAGACATGAGGTCCCCCTCGACCTTGAAAACATCTGCCCCATGTAGGGGCGCTTGGCACATAGTGAACTGTTTTCCGGGGAAACTGAAAAGGGCTTTCTGGCCAATGCCTCAACAAACCTGCTTGAGGAGAAGTGCTGGCTAAAAAATGAGTGCGCGGCACACTTAAAATTAGGTGCGCGATACCATTAAAATCAGGTGCGCGGCACCATGAGTTTGCCGTAAACTTTGCCTACCTTCGCTTGGTCGCCAAGGTCTTCCGTAACACAGGTATAGACATGCATGGCATGCGCTGTTTTTGCGCGGTCATGACCCGTGCGTGTCTTAAGCTTGTGCAGCAAGACCACCCGGAGTTTTAGGAATGCGCATGTTTCGTTTTTTCCCCGTCGTGTTGGCAATGGTTGCCTTATGTGCCGGACCGTCGCACGCCCAAGACGGTGCAAATATGACTGAGATTAAAGCTGCGATTGCGCGCGACGGCACCGCACGCGTGATTGTCGAGATGACCCTGCCCGACGCCGTAATCGCGTCTGAACGCGCACAGTCTGACGTCCGCGGCATGACGCGCGATGTAGTGCGCGAGAAAATTCAGCGCCGTCGCAGTGCTGTGGCTGAACGGTCGCGTGAGATGAAATCAGAGTTATCGCAATCTAACATGCGTATGGAGCAAGAGTACGAACACCTGCCCATGTTCACGACGACGGTAGATGCCACGAAGCTTGAACGCTTAATGCGCATGTCACGCGTGAAAACGATCGCGTTGGATAAGCCCGTCAGTATGCGCCAAATTTTACCGTCTATCGTGCTGGATAAAATTGCGGTCAACGCACCGAACACCGAATCAAAACAAGATGTCATGGATGCTGCGTCGGAAATTGCAACGCGGCGCGCTGCTGTTTCATCAGACAATCCTGAAACCGCAAAACTGTCGAACACCGTGACGTATATTAATGCCGACAAAGCCTGGGCGCGTGGGTTTACCGGCCAAGGCCAAACCATTGCGGTGCTGGATGAAGGTATTGATCCAAGCCACGAAATGTTTGTGGGAAAAATCGTTGCCGAAGCTTGCTATTCAACATTAGTGCGCAGTGATGATCAGTCTTTATGCCCCGGCGGGGCCAGTTCCTCCACAGCTACAGGCGCTGCAAGCGTGTGTAACGGGAGCGGCAGTGCGGCGAGTTGCGAGCATGGCAGTCATGTCGCCGGTATTGCGGCAGGCAATGACACAACCGGTTCGTACACCCTGAAAGGCGTGGCTTACGGTGCCACCTTAATGCCTATTCAGGTTTTCACGCGCTCAAATAATCAGACCGATTGCGATGGTGCAGCACCATGTTTGGTGTCTTACGCATCAGCGATCTTGAACGGCTTGAACTATGTGATTTCACAAGCGTCCACACGCAACATAGCCGCTGTGAATATCAGCATCGGCGGCGCCCCTGTGACCCCGCCCTGTGACAGCGATGTGCGTAAAAGTGCGATTGATACATTGCGCACGCTCGGCATTTTGACCACCATCGCTGCCGGGAATGAAGGTCAACAAAATCGTATTGATCCGCCGGGCTGCATCAGCACGGCCATCACCGTCAGCTCCACTATTATCACCACGCCCGATCAGGGCATGAATCATGGGCCAACCGTTGATGTATTGGCCCCCGGTTTTTTAGTGAACTCAGCCGACGCAGGCACCGGCTTTAACTACACCGCAAAAACCGGCACATCGATGGCGACACCACATGCAGCCGGTGCCATTGCAATTCTGAAGTCTGCCAAACCCACGGCGACGGCGGATCAAATTGAAGCAGCATTGAAGAACGGCGGCATCAGCACCACGGCAAGCGGTTGGACGTGGTCGACACCGCGGCTGGATGTGAATCGCTCTCTTGATATGTTGAACGAAGCCCCATTGGTGGGCGTTGCTATCCCTGGTGTGTTCGGATCACGCAATGCGGGCGGGGCATCTTACGTGCGTCTCTTTAACCCAGAAGTCGACCAGGCGCTTGCGGTTATTCAAATTTATGATGATCTGACCGGCAGCCGTGTCGCGACATGGTCAAGACCTATTAACGGCATGTCATCGCCACAAATTTCCATGGCGGAGATTGAAGCGCAAGCTGTTCCGCCTATTCAACCGGTCGCAAGCACATCGCAGTTTTATACGTTGTTTGTTGATGCCGTGTTCGCAGGCTACGCCCAGCATGTGTTATGGAGCCCACAGACAGGTGTGCTGAGTAACATGTCGTTATGCGATAACGGCGTTAGCACCACGGGCCGGTTCATCAACAACACGCACACTACATTGATTGGCGTATACACCAGCTATGTGTTGGTCAACAACACTGGCAGTGTAGCGGCGCGGCCCAGCTTCAATGTGCGCGATGCACGTGTTGGAACGAACCTGGGCACGTTTACGGTCACCGCAGACATTAAAGCGCATACATCAAGCCTGATCAAAGTCAGCGATGTGTTGCAAACCTTGGGCCGCACGCCCGACAGTACGCAGTTTCACCTTAATTTGATCATGAACAGCAGCTTTACCGGGTTTGCACAACACTGGGTGCGAAACGAAGCCAATGGCGCCATCACCAGTATGGCTGCGAAGTGTGACATCTAAATTCCATATATTTTAAACCACGCATTGGATGAGCCCGTGTGCGCCCCCTTCTAAGTGCGGCGCACAGTTGTCTAGACTTTCGCCTTCATCGTGTCGGAGGGGGAAGCGACAATGTTTTTATGGGCAAGACGGGCCTTAATATGTACGGCGCTGATGGCAGCAGTCACGACTGCTGCCGCGCAAGAGGCAAGCACAGATCGCAACCTTGGACCGAAAGGCGAAGCCGTATGTGTAGGTCACGAAGCCAATCGTGATTTATACTTCAAAGTGCTGGCCGAGATTTTTAACAAGCGCGATCTGACGAACGTTGAAAATTATTTCGCACCAGAATTCAAAAATCACAACGCGCCATCATGGGCGGCGCAAGGCCCTGATGCGATTCGGCAGTACTTGCCGATGTTAGCGGGCGCATTCCCGGACCGGGCCGTTGTGCACGAGTTTGTATTGTGCGACGGCGATTACATTATTGCGCGCACGCATGTGACCGGCACCAGCAAAGGCCCCTACATGGGTCAGCCTGCCACCGGCAAAACATACAAGGTGACGGGGACAGATATTTACCGCGTGAAGAATGGCAAGATGACAGACCGCTGGGGCAATGAAGATGCCTTAGGCATGATGCAGCAATTAGGTTACGTGCCCGAGCGCGGCGGCGGCCCACCACCATCTGCAAAACCTGCTGATAAAAAATAAAAGAGGTCATGTATTCCGATGAAAAATATTCTTCTGATCACAGCGGCTGTGATGGCGATGGCAACCACCGCGCACGCAGATTCACTTGATAATCCGGCAGGCATGGACCCGTCCTGCAAAGGGCATGAGCAAAACCGCGAAACCTATTTGAAAGAACTCGAATGGGTGGTGAACGGCGGCCGTATGGAATTGATCAGCGAGTTAATTGCGCCTGAATATCGCAACAACAGCGCACCGCCCGGTGCGGCACAGGGGCCTGATGCGATCCGGCAATACTTAGGCATTCTGAAAAATGCGTTCCCTGATCGCAAAGTGCGCAATGACATGCTGCTGTGCGCAGGCGATTTTGTGATTGTACGTTCGACCGTCACGGGCACATCGACCGGCCCTTACTTCGGCCAGCCAGCAACGGGCAAAAGCTATAGCGTGACCGGCACTGACATTTACATGATTAAGGACGGTAAGTTTCGGGCACGCTGGGGCAACGAAGATGCCATGGGCATGATGCAGCAGTTGGGATATCTTCCGAACGAACGCCCGGCTTTCGCAGGACCTGGAGGTCCACCGCCGGGAGGTCCACCACCGAGCGGCAAACCAAAACCCTAAAAAGGTTTTCCCAAAGGTCATCAGTGAGCATTCCCACTTTAGTGACGCAGCATTTGGTGCTTCGCGGTTTTCGCGAAGATGATCTTGATGCTGTTGCGGGAATGTATGCTGATGAAGACTTCGCACGCTTCATCACACCAGACGGCAAGCCGTATAACCGCGCTATTGCGTGGCGCACGTTGTGTGGCTTTGCCGGGCACTGGGCGCTGCGCGGCTATGGGTTTTGGGGCGTCGAAGAAAAGGCGAGCCGCACTTTAATTGGCTCCGTCGGATGTCACTTCCCCGAAGGTTGGCCGGCCAAAGAAGTGGGGTGGTCAATTCACAAATCACACTGGGGCAAAGGCTATGCGACCGAAGCTGCGCACGCAGCTTTGCACTTTGCTGCGAACACCTTGCGCTGGCCCCATGCCATTCATGTGATCAACCCGAACAATGTACGTTCGGCTGCTGTGGCGATGAAGTTGGGATCAAAGTTGGAAGGTGAGTGGAATCGCGATGGGGTTTTGCTGCATCTGTATGGTCAGGACTTAAGTCCTGATGCGGTGTGAATAACGGAGAAAGCGGCCCCTGCTAATGCAGGAAAATAGCAGGGAGTTTTGGGGGGTCCTGTGAGTTGCGGGGACGTAGCCACAACAAATGCGTGCAGCGTTAAAGGCTAGCGTTTTCTAAGAAGCGCCGCATAGAACCCATCAAGCCCACCGCGTTCAGGCCAATGGCTGGGCAACGTGCGCAAATCACCGTGCGGATTTAAGAACTCCATCGCACCACCCAAGACAGAGGCCGGAACTGGTTCACGGTGCAGCGTGTTATCCTCGGCCAACACGGCATCAATCACCGCCTCGCCTTCATCTGTATCCAATGAGCACACGCTGTACACCAGCACACCGCCCGGTTTGAGCATATCGGATGCTGCTTTGAGCATCGCACGTTGACGTTCGGACAAACGCCGGATGTCTTCTGCTTCTTTTAAATACGGCAAATCTGGGTGGCGGCGCACGGTGCCGGTGGATGAGCACGGCGCATCTAATAACACCGCATCTAGTTTCTCGGACGGGCGCCACGTCAGGGCATCAGCCTTAATCACATTGGCGATTAATCCAACACGGTCTAAATTTTGGGTCACGCGTTCCAGACGCTTCGGCGACATATCAACCGCCGTGACATCACAACCCGCTGCTGCCAACTGCATGGTTTTGCCGCCGGGAGCCGCGCACAAGTCGGCGACGCGTTTGCCCTTTGTCTGACCCAACGCTTGCAGCAAAATACGCGCCGGTAATGCGGCCGCGGCATCTTGCACCCACCACGCCCCAGATTCGAACCCCGGTAAATCACCGATACGGCCTGCGTCTTTAAGACGCAACGAGCCTGTCGGCAGCAACTCCGCATCTAAATCTTTCGCCCACTGCGCTGCGGTTTGATCGTCCCGCAATGTCAGATCAATCGGCGCTTCTTGAAGGTGCGCCGTGCCGATAGCTTGCGCGACTGCTTCACCGTAGTGATTACGCAGACGCGTTCTCAACCACACCGGTGTATTGAGACGCGCCGGATCTTGCTTGGCCACATGGGCCTCGCCTTTTTCCGATACGCGCCGCAAGACCGCATTCACTAAGCCAGCAAACTTTGACTGCGGTGTGCGCTTAATTGCTTCAACCGCCGTATCAACAGCGGCATGAATTGGCGTACCGATGAACAACATTTGCGCCACACTTAGACGCAGAATGTCGTGCGTGAGCGCAGGTGGTTCACGGTCAAGATAGTTGGCTAACACTGCATCAATCTGGCCTAAGCGGCGCAAGGTTGTGGCCGCCAATAGGCGTGCGAAGGCCCGGTCGCGATCTTCCAAATCGTCCGTGGCCGCATCAAAAATTTCATCCAGCGCTTTGCCTTGACGCAAAGACCCGTTGAGCAGCTTCATGGCCGCGCCACGCGCATCGGGTTTATGAATATTCAGCCGTGGCCCGCGATGCTGCGGCGGGCCTGAGCGCTTTGGACGGAATGGCGGACGCGTGGGTCGCGATGGTGCGGGCATTATTTGGACGGCATCTCAGCAAAGTTTTTGGGCCAAGCCGGGTTGGCTGGGCCGTCGCCGTTTATCACGGTAAAGGCTTTGTTGTCTGCCGCTGAATTGCTTAAGGCTTCAATGCAGACCGCCGCCGTATCAGCCCGCGTGATTTTCTGACCTGCCATATAATCTTTGCGCGCAATCAGCTTGATTTCTTTCCCTGCGGGTTCATCGGTCATCCCCGAGGGGCCCACAATGACGTAAGGAATGCCAGAGGCGATCAAGGCCTCTTCTGCCAAGCCCTTATAAATCAGCACGTCCCGACCCACTTTGTTCAGGAAGTGATCTTTCTGGCCCGAAACTGATGAGGTGATGATGACGTATTTTTTCACACCCGCTGCTTTGGCAGCGGCGACCATATTTTTGGTGCCTTCCAGATCCACTTTCTCGGGGATGTTATCGCCCAGAATGCCCGTGGCTGCCTTAGCGTCGATAATATAAGTGACACCTTGCAATGCCGGTGTGAGGGTTTCAGGCTTCAACACATCGGCTTGGCGCCAATCAGCAACGTTGCCGAATTTTTTAACGGCTGCCTCTTTATCACGCGTCATGGCGCGCACCACATAGGGCTGGCCGGGCAACGCGGCCAAAGCCTTCACAATCACACTGCCGTTTTTGCCTGTGCCACCGGCCACCAACACAACAGGCTTTTCCGGCGTTTGCGCAAAAGAAGTTGCAGAGACTGCGACAGCAAATGATGCGGCTAAAAATACGCGACGTTTAAGCATGATGATCCCGCCCCTAAAACGATGTGATAGGGGCATTATCGCGCAACATCGGGGCAACGCCTACTGATGATACGTAACGCTAACCGGCATCAGGGCATATCTAGTCTAAAAAGCCGCGAATAATTGCTGCCGCTTCTTCGGTTTTGACATCCAGGAAGCCATGGCTCCAGCCCGGCAGATCATGAATGCGCCCATTTTTTAAGTGTGCCTTTGCACGGGGTGTGAAATCCCACAAATCATCCTGCGGATTTAAGATCAGCGTGGGGTGATTGATTTGATCCATCGCATCGGCAGAATTGTAATTAAAAGCAGCGTTATGCCCCCACCAGGAAATGGCAGGGTTCATGGTGCGCGCATGAAATGTATAGGCCATTTGATCGCGGGTGCGGCCCTTCATGCTCCAATGTTGAACAGCGCGCCACCACTTCACCAAGTGTGAGCCATCGTCGGTCAATTCTGTTTCAGCGAAAGTCGCGCGGTGTTCCGCCAATTCTTCAGCGGTGAGAATCGCCGCCGACACCATAACAAGTTTGCGGACATGATCAGGGCGTTGGATGCACAGTTCCTGCGCGATCATGGACCCGGTGTGATAGCCCATCACATCAACATGGCGCAGCTTCAAGCCATCCAACAAATCGCCCATCGCCGCAGCATAATCTGAAATATCGGGTGGTGATGGCGGGGCATCGGAATTGCCAAAGCCTGGCGTATCCACAGCAATGACCGTACGGTCGTGCCCTAGCACGGACATGATCTTTTCATAGATCACGCCCGAATAGGGACTCATATGAAACAGCAATAATGCGGGCTTATCACTGATGCTATTGGGCGAAGCCTGACGGTAATGAATTTGCCCAAACCGCCCATCGATATAATGCCGTGTCACACGTGCCATGCTCTGTCTCCCGAAATCAGGCCTCATCCGTTTCAGGGCATGGTTATAGCGGTGGATGCGGCTTAACCCCAGGGCCCACGTGGTTTGTGTTGAGCCTGCGGACGCGGCTGCTCGGGACGCTGGTTTTCAGAACGGGGTCCCCAAATACCACTCGTGGAAGAAGATTGCGGTTGCGGACGCGCACGACTGCTCTGCGCGGGCGCGCTGCCTGCGAGTTGTTCCAACCGCGCGACACGATTGGCTGTTGAGGGGTGCGTGGCAAACAAGCCGTCAGACGCGCGCGCGTGCAGCGGGTTGATAATAAACATGTGCGCTGTGGCGGGGTTGGCTTCAGCATCGTGGTTATCAATGCGTTGTGCGCCGTGCTCCAACTTTTGCAACGCCGACGCTAAAGCCGCAGGGTTGCCGGAAATTTCCGCACCACCACGATCGGCGCCATATTCACGCGTGCGCGAAATGGCAAGCTGCACCAACGTCGCTGCCAATGGTGCCAAAATTGTCACCAGCAGCACGCCGACAATGCCCAGCGGATTGTTGCGGTTGTCGTTGCCGCGCAGGAAGAATGCAAAGTTCGCCAGCATGCCGACCGCACCGGCCAGCGTGGCGGTAATTGTCATCACCAACGTATCGCGGTTTTTGACGTGCGCAAGTTCGTGCGCCATGACGCCTGCAATTTCCTCGCGATTTAGAATGCGCAGCAAACCGGTTGTGGCGGCCACAGCCGCGTTCTCAGGATTACGGCCCGTGGCAAACGCGTTGGGCTGGTCGTTGTCCATGATGAAAACTTTGGGCATGGGCAGTTGCGCACGCGCGGCCAACTCCTGCACCAGTTGATAAAATTCAGGAGCCTCGTTCGGGCCGACTTGGCGCGCGCCGTACATGCGCAGCACCATTTTATCGGAATTCCAATAGGCAAAGGCATTCATGCCAAGCGCCACAATGAAGGCAATGAACATGCCCTGCTCGGCCCCCAGCAGATAACCCACACCCATGAACAAGGCTGTCATGGCGGCAATCAACAAGCCAAACCGGAATGTCATTCTCTGTCCTTTAGACCTTTTCGCTTAAAACGTGGCACTTCTCATCAGGTATGTCTAAATAAGGGCTGTGCAAGACATTGGTTGTACGACGTTCTGCACCTGACAGCCTTGTGATGAAGCTTAAAAAATGACCACGCCAAAACCAATTTTACCCTTAGGCCTTTCCCCCGAAGCGGCGGCGTTGAAACCCATCGCAGCCGAAGCGACGCAAGCAACCGCGACCGCCCCCGGCAAGACGCGCGAGACCGGCGGCCCCAAGGGCCCCGAGCCCACCCGATTCGGCGATTGGGAACGCAAAGGCCGCTGTTCTGATTTCTAAGCGCTTCGATTTCGCGCAATACCGCGTTTTAGGATACTAGGTTTTGTGTCGTACGCGAATTACATAGCAACATAACGATTCGCCCACGCGCTCGAGTCCCTCAAGATTTTATTAAATCGCCCCTGCTAACACTCTGATCCAGAATTGTATTTCAGATCACGCGCAGACTTGCGTGCAGAGCTGGTGAAACCAGCCGCTGAAGTGAGAACCCGAGATGTGGTTTGTTGGGGATGACCAGAATGGCAATTGGCGCACTGATTGATCGGTTACGCAAACGTGGTGACGCAAACACCGCGCCGGTCATGATGGATGAGCCCGAACATTTTGGCGGCGAACCCTTACGCGTTTTGATCAGCCCCCTCAATGGCGACATTGAAAATCGCGCGGCGCGTCACATCCATGATCGTTTGGCCGGTCGCTTAGGTTTGACGGTGCGCATTACCGAGCGTCCGTTGACAGCACCGGGTGCAGAAAATTCAGAACCTGTGTTTTTATCCATGGCGGTTGATTTGGGCCGCCGTTGGCTGCGCCGCGAGAATGCGGACCTGTTGATTTGGGGCGATGCGGTGCGCGCGGCCTCGCTGACGAAAGATCAAGCGCCCGGTCAATCGTGGCGCTTGCGGTTCTTAAGTTTATCAACACCCGTGCAGCCATTGGGCGCGACTTTAAGTGCGCTTGAGCGTTTGGAAGTGCCTGCGTTCTTTGGCACAGACGTCAGCGATTTGGTGTTTGGTGCAGCCCTGGCCGCCGTGAACGTTGAAACGCAAGAGGGCATCCGCGCGCGTGCGTCATTATTTGGCGCAACATTAAAGCGCGCCAAGCACTTTGCCGAAGGCGACATGCTAGGCACTGTGGCGCAATGCGCCACCATGCAAGCGTGTTATGCCGCATTGTTGCTGTTGGATGGCGCACGCACTGGCGACACGCTGACGCTGGAAAAAGCAGTCTCGGTCTATCGCGGCGCGATTATTCTGGGCGATGATGCTTTTACCGCGCACGAGAAAGCGATGATCGGCGCGCACATGGCTGATGCCATGTCGTTGATTGCTGATGCGACAGACCATGCTCGTTTAGCAGATAAGACGGTTGAGTATTACCGCACTGCCTTGACCATGGTGCGCAAAGATATTTTTGCCGATGATTACGCCGCCTTAAAAACACGCCTGGGCTTAGCGTTGAATATCATGGCTGAAATCCACAAAGACGCGCGCTATTTGGATGAAGCCACCGAAGCCTTCAACCAAGCGACATCGATTTGGACAATCTCAGAAGCACCAGAGCGTTGGGCTGATATTCAGAACTCGCTGGGTGGTTTGTTGATCACGATGGGCAAGCTGATGAAACAACCCACACTGTTCGATAAAGCTGTGGGTGTGTTCATTAAAATTGCTGAAGTGATGAACCGCAAAAAAGCGCCTGTGGTGTGGGCCACAACGCTGGCCAATATCGGCTCTGCCTTGAAAGAAAAAGGCGAAGCCGTGCAAAGCCAAGACTACTTAAAGCAAGCCGTCGTTGCCTTTAACCAAGCCGAACAAGTGTTTTCGGAATTGCACATGGAAGGCAACGCACGTGTTGTAGGCACACAACGCGCCGCCGTGATGCAAGCCTTGGAAGCAACAATCTAACGTGATGGTCTGCGCTATTATTTAGGTTTTGCTATTTAACAGCGCGGTTTTTCACCAAGTCATCCACCACATGTGGATCGGCCAGCGTTGATGTATCGCCGAGATTGTTGATCTCGTTCTCGGCAATTTTACGCAAGATCCGACGCATGATTTTGCCCGAGCGCGTTTTGGGCAAACCGGGTGCCCATTGCAGCACATCAGGTTTTGCAATCGGCCCGATGTCTTTGCCGACCCAGGCTAGCAGTTCTTTACGCAAGTCATCTGTGCCGTGCACGCCGGCGTTCAACGTCACGTACGCATAAATGCCCTGGCCTTTAATGTCGTGCGGATAGCCAACCACGGCGGCTTCGGCCACATCCTTGTGCGCCACCAGCGAGCTTTCAACTTCGGCTGTTCCCAAACGATGGCCTGAGACGTTGATCACATCGTCCACGCGGCCTGTGATCCAGTAGTAGCCGTCGTCATCGCGGCGGCAGCCATCGCCCGTGAAGTATTTTCCAGGATACGTTTTGAAATAGGTGTCAATGAAGCGTTGGTGGTCGCCATACACAGTGCGCATTTGGCCAGGCCACGAATCAGCGATGCACAAATTACCCGTACACGCGCCGTCCAACACTTTGCCTTCAGCGTTCACGATTTCAGGTTTGATGCCAAAGAACGGCAAGGTGGCCGAACCGGGCTTTAGTTTTGTTGCACCCGGTAAGGGTGAAATCAGAATGCCGCCCGTTTCAGTTTGCCACCACGTATCGACAATGGGGCAACGCCCCTCACCCACAACACGGTGATACCACAGCCAGGCTTCGGGATTGATTGGCTCACCCACACTACCCAGAATGCGCAAGGTCGCACGCGAAGTGCGCTTCACGGGGCCTTCACCATCGCGCATTAATGCGCGAATAGCTGTGGGCGCGGTGTAGAAAATATTCACACCGTGTTTATCGATGACTTGCCAGAAGCGCGATGTATCGGGGTAATTGGGAATCCCCTCAAACATTAATGTCGTCGCGCCATTGGCGAGTGGCCCGTAAACGATATAGCTGTGGCCCGTGACCCAGCCCACGTCGGCGGTGCACCAGTAAATTTCACCGTCTTTGTAATCAAACACATATTCATGCGTCATCGCCGCATAAACCAAATAACCGCCTGTCGTGTGTAACACGCCCTTGGGCTTACCGGTTGAGCCCGACGTATAAAGAATGAACAACGGATCTTCTGCATTCATTTCCACGGCATCGCAGAACTTATGCGCGGCTTTGGTCATGACATCATACCACACATCGCGCGGCGAGGTCATGGTTACGGCGCCGCCGGTGTGCTTGACCACCACAACATTCTTGACGGTTGGCGCGGTTTTTAAGGCTTCATCGACATTGGCCTTCAGCGGCACTTTTTTGCCGCCACGCACACCTTCATCAGCCGTAATAATTAACTTCGCTTCACAGTCATTCAAACGGTCTGCAACCGAGCGCGGTGAGAAGCCACCGAAAATTACCGAGTGCACAGCCCCGATGCGCGCGCACGCCAGCATGGCGGCAGCCGCTTCGACGATCATTGGCAGGTAAATACAAACACGGTCGCCCTTTTTCACGCCAAGTGTTTTGAGCACGTTGGCCAAGCGACACGTCATTTCATGCAGTTCGTTGTACGTGACATTTTTGGAATCTTTTGGGTCGTCGCCTTCCCAGATAATCGCGGTTTGCTCGCCGCGCGTGGCCAAGTGACGATCAAGACAGTTCATCGACGCATTCAGCGTGCCGTCGTGATACCAGCGGATGTGCAAGTCTTCGGCTTTGAACGAAACATCTTTGACGGAACGATATGGCACATACCATTCCAGACGTTTGCCGTGCTCGCGCCAGAACCCCAACTGGTCTTTGACCGAGGTTTCGTACATTTCTTTATATTTGCGCGGGTTGGCGTGCGCGGTCTGGGCCAAGTTTGCGGGTACGTCAAAAATTTGATCATCAGGCATGATGTGTGCTCCAAGACATATGCGCGCTTTCGTGGTCGGGAAGATAGACGCACCGCCTATGAAAAGTCACGCCTTGAGAACAACGCCATCCACAACTTTGATCGGGATTTGTTGCAAAGACTTTCCTTTGCACGGCCCGCGCACACACTGGCCTGTATACACATCAAAGTAAGCGGCGTGATTGGCGCAAAGTAAGTATTGGCCTGTCACATCGAAAAACTGATCGTCCCGAAAGTTCAACGGAAGACGCGCATGAGGGCAAGAATTGACAAATCCAACAATCTTGCCGTTGTAACGCGCCACAAACACCGACGTGCGTGCGCCAGTATCGTCATTGAAAATAACTTCTTTGGCGTTCGTGGCCTCCAAATCCGCCACCTGACACAACACGTCTGTCATGACACGGATACGGCGTCGCCATCTTGAATGACGCCACCCTGCAGCACTTCAACATAAATGCCGCAATCCATGTGGCCATAAACGCCCTGAAGAAGTGCGGGGATTTCAACATCACGTGCAGCGGTAATGGGATTTACCGATGTTGCGACACAGCGTTGAATGCGTTTGATAACCTTACATTCGGTCGCCCCAATTTTAAGCGTGCGGCCCACCCATTCAAACTCAGCCCACGGCGCATCACTCTCGATCATGATGTTGCCGCGAAAACGAATAGGATCGAGCGGGCTTTGCGCCTTATCACTCAGCTCGCGCAAAGAGGCGAGATTGATGATTGATAAGTATGGCGGCTCGACATCCGTCAGGGACTGCGCCCCGGCGTCAACCAGCTGAACGGGGCCTCGCGCATCTTGAAGAAGCGTATTCAGCACCATGTCGGCCCCGCGGCGGCCTGCATCACTGAAAATATTACCGACAAATACATCAGAGCCATTCGCCATGATGTGCATGACGCCAGTGGCATCGTTCAGATGGGTGTGAACCTTCACCAGATCGGCGGTATGCGCGAGTTGTAAAAACTCGCGCTTTTTGTGCCAGGCCGGATGGGCCTGATCGAACGCGCTGTTAGCGTGTTTCACACCAAAGCGGCGGTCGCCCGTGATGGTTTTGTGCGGGCTCAGATCAACGCGGCTCAAGCGCTCGCCGCTAAAGCCTTTGATCGGGTAACGATACAGCGCCTGAACCTGAGCCACTTTAATCCTTCGGGAAAACCTTGCGGGTCGGCTGAATCACAACCTTCTCGAACAAACCCGCGTGCGCATAAGGATCGCGCGAGGCAAATGCTTTGGCGGCATCCAAACTTTCGAAGTCGCACACAAACACCGAGCCAATCGGTGTTTGGCCATCGTCCGCCAGCATAGGGCCAATGAAAATCGCGTTGGGATTTTCTTGATCCATCCATTCCAAATGGCTGGGCCGCGTTTTCATGCGCAGGTCGACATGGTTGGGTTTGTCGAACGCGATAATCGTGCAGAGCATATGTAAATCCTTTTAACCCGCAAATTGAGCGATGCCAGAAATGCACTTGGGTGCAATTTTGGTTTGCGCCGCAACAGCGCCATCATTCAGCGAAATTTTGGCCACGTCGCCGGTGAACCAGTTGCCGACGTAAGCAAACTGACCATCAAACGACGGTGTAATGACAGCCCACCCAAAACCCGGCAACGGGTAGCTGGCGATATCGGCACCTGTTTGTTCATCGATGATGGCAAGCTTGTTGCCGACCGGCAGAACCACTTTGCCGCCGACACGCGCGACATCCAAGAACATCGCTGGCGGGCCACCTTGCGATGGCGGCAGTACTTTTAAATCTGGCAGTTGCTTGGCTGTCTCCAAATCATAGCGCATCAAGCGCGGGCCGGTTTCGGAGGTGTAAATCAGCGTTTTACCATCACTGCCCAAGACCGCGTGTGTGATCGCCATGCTGCCCGAAACGCCGCCGTGCACATCAGGCTCGTACGTGCGGATAACTTTGCCTTTTGCGTCGATCTCATACAACAGGCCGGTGCCAACATCGCCGTTGGGAAGTGTTTTGTAGCGCGTCGTCAGTGTTTCGGGTTGCTGATGGCCTTTGAAGTATTCGGTCAACAGCACGTTGCCGTTTTTCAAGAACACCGCTTTGCCGATGGCGCGATTGAATTTGTCAGTTGGTTTCGTTTGTTTGCCGGTCTTATCGACCTCAAACATCAGCCACGCCAGATTATCAAACGCCCACATGGTGCCGTTCGGCGCGAAGCTTAAGCCACCCACCAGATGCGATGTGCCCTCAACCCACAGCACGCCTTTTTCTTTCAGGTCCGCGTCGTACTGAATGATGCGACCTAAGCCTGCGTGATCATCTTTCGGATTGTTCAGCAGTGTGGCCCCGACAAATACATCACCCTTTGCAAAGGGCTTGATGGTCGATGCTTGTTTTTCCTCTGCCATGCTGACACCGGGTAAAACGCTGAATGCTGCAGCCGTCCCTAACATTGTCCGGCGATCTAAATCCGTCATGACCATCCCCCAATTAAGAGCTAGCGACGGCGTGTTGTACGCCGCCGTGCGCCACGGCGATTGGAGGGCACAGCCCCCGCTTTACGCCGGATCTTCACTTTTAATTTGGGTTTCTTGGCTTTGGCGATTTTCTTTTTGGGCTTTGTCTTCGCCGTGGTTTTTGCAGACGCTTTTGATGGGGCTTTTACGGGTGTTTTTGCCTTTTCCGGCGCACGGCCATAATTATCGGCCAGGCGCACAATATCGTCTTCACCCACATACGAGCCCGACTGCACCTCAACCAGATGCAGATCTTCTGGCCACGGATTTGCTAAACGGTGCACACCGCCGACAGGAATAAACGTCGACTCGTTTTCATGCAGCGTGAAGTCTTCACCATCGCACGTCACCAGTGCTTTGCCGCTGACCACAACCCAGTGTTCAGAACGATGCGCATGTTTTTGTAACGACAGCTGTGCGCCGGGGCGAACACACAAGCGCTTCACACGGAACCGCGCGCCTTCGTCCATCGTCTGGTACCAGCCCCACGGGCGATAAACGCGCGCTTGTGCCGTGGCTTCGGTGCGCTTTTGCTTTTTCAATTGATCGACGAGCATTTTCACATCTTGATCGCGCGACTTATCGGCAACCAACACCGCATCAGGTGTGACGACAACCACGAGATTACTCACGCCCAAAACTGTGGTGAGCTGCTTGTCCGTGCGCACATACGTGTTGGAGCTATCAATCGCGAGGGCATCGCCCGTCAACGTATTGCCATCGGGCGTTTGCTCTAATTCCGCATGAAGGGCCGACCACGAGCCCACATCGGACCAACCCATATCCACTGGGACGACGGCCGCTTTGTCGGTGCGTTCCATCACACCATAATCGATGGACTGGCTTGGCACTTGCGCAAACACATCAGCATCGAGACGGAAGAAATAAAGATCGTTCTTTCCCTTCTCCAGTGCTGCGGCTGATCCGCTGCTGATGGCGGGTTCGTATTTCGCCAACTCTTCCAGATAGCGTTTAGCTGAGAATAAAAAGATGCCCGCATTCCACGAGTACACACCTTCGTTGAGATAACCAGCTGCCGTAGCCGCATCAGGTTTTTCAACAAAGCGTAGCAATGTGTGAACGCCATTCTCATCTAACGGCGCGCCGCGTTTCAAATATCCGTATGCTGTAGACGGTTGTGTCGGCGTGACACCGAACGTCACCAAGTGCCCCGCGCGTGCAGCGGGCAATGCAGCCGCTACAGCTTTGCGGAAGACATCAGCCTTTCGAATGATATGATCGGACGGCATGACGAGCATCAATGCGTCAGGTTCGTCTTTCAGCAGCAGGGCGGCCACAGCAATGGCAGGTGCTGTGTTGCGGCCCACGGGCTCAATCACAATGCCGCGCGGGTCCAGATTAATGGCGCGCAATTGCTCGGCGACAATAAAACGATGCGCTTCGTTACAAACGATGATTGGCGCTTCGGCCTTCAGTTCAGGCCCGGCTAAACGCAGCGCAGTTTCTTGCAGAAGCGTTTTGCTGGTCACCAGCGGCTGTAATTGTTTTGGAAAATCTTCGCGCGAGAGCGGCCACAGGCGAGACCCCGAGCCACCAGATAAAATGACAGGATAAAGCTTGCCGGAGATTGCCACGAAATGCTGACCCTAAATCAACGCATACAAATATGCGTTTTTGATACAGCATCGGCGGCATTGAAACCAGAGGTGGCGCTTAAGTATCCAGCGCTCTTATGTATCCAGCTCGTCGCGCAAGGGCCGCGTCAGAAGCGCGTGCAGCTCTTCATCAATGCTGGCGTTTTGATTGAGGATGCGATCCATGGCCGCCATAATCGGCATATCGACACCTTTTTGACCGGCCAGCTTCACCACGGCCTCAGCGGTGTACACGCCCTCGGTCACAGCACGGCGGGCACCCAATATTTGATCGAGGGTTTGGCCCTGACCCAACGCCATACCGAGCGAGTAATTGCGCGATTGCATCGAGGTTGCGGTCAGCACCAAGTCACCTAAGCCCGCCAAGCCCATCAATGTTTCGGGTTTGCCGCCGCATGCAACCGCCAGTCTGACAATTTCAGCGAGCCCGCGCGTGAGCAGCGCTGCACGGGCGTTAGCGCCTAACCCTTTGCCGTCCGCGATGCCACAGCCAATGGCCAGTACGTTTTTGGCGGCCCCGCCAACTTCAACGCCCACAGGGTCTGTCGACACATAGGGACGGAAGGTTTTGGTTTTCAGCGCTTCAGCAATTTCGCGGCCCAAGTCCGCATGGGTGGTGGCTAACGTCACAGCGGTCGGCAGTCCAAGCGCCACATCTTTTGCGAAAGTGGGCCCTGACAAAATCAACACCGGATGACCTGGCAATGTTTCTTCCACAATGGCCGTCATCAGTGCGCATGTGCCGCGCTCAATCCCCTTGGCGCAAATCACGATGGGTGTTTTTTTCGGCAAATGCGGTTTAATCGCCCAACACGTAGCGCGCAAAAATTGCGCAGGCGGCACCAACAGCAACACATCGGCTTTTGAAGCCACGGCAGCGTCTGTTGTCGCAATGATCGATGGGTTCAGCACGATATCCGGCAGAAATGCTGCATTACGGTTTTCTTTCGCAATGCTGTCCACCACTTCCGGCTCACGCGCCCACAAAATGACGCTGCGGCCAGCACGCCGTGCGGTCAGGGCCAGCGCTGTGCCCCAAGCACCACCGCCTATCACGCCAAAGCGCTGCATTGAGTTGTGATCAGTCATGCGGGTCTACGCGTCATTCCATGAAAACGATATGCCCTAAAAATCCCCGATGCCAACGATATTGGCAAGCAAGAGATGGCAAGGTGGGCATAGCTTTATTATAAAGAGCCACAAATATTAAGTGTAGCGCGGGTGCGGTTCATGACAAGGCACGGTCAACACATTGTAGTGACGGGCGCTGCGGGCTTTGTCGGCGCTGCTGTGACAGAACGATTGCTGAACGACGGCGCACACGTGACCGGCATCGATAATTTCAACAGTTATTACGATGTCGCTTTAAAAGAAGCACGCTGGGCAAAGTTGGCAGCGCATCCGCGCTTTACAAGCCATCGTATAGACTTGGCCGATAAAACCCTGACACTGGCCGCGTTCAACACCATTGCACCAACACATATCGTACATTTGGCTGCCCAAGCGGGTGTGCGGTACGGGTTAGAAAACCCGCAAGCTTATGTCGACAGCAATTTGGCAGGCTTTGCGAATATCTTAGAGGTCAGCCGCATTCATAACGTGCGGCACTTGGTATTCGCATCGTCCAGTTCTGTGTATGGCGCGAACCAAACCGTGCCGTTTGCCGAAAATCAGAACGCTGACCACCCGATGAGTTTATATGCGGCAACCAAACGTAGTAACGAACTGTTAGCGCACTCTTATGCGCACATTTTCAAAATTCCCTGCACGGGCTTACGGTTCTTTACGGTGTATGGCCCGTGGGGGCGGCCTGACATGGCGCCTTACAAGTTCACGGCGCGTTTGCTCGCTGGCACCCAAATTGACGTGCATCACGGCGGCAACATGCGCCGCGATTTCACATTTATTGATGACATCGTCGAAGGTGTGGTGCGCGTGATTGATCACGTGCCCACCGCTGATGATGCCGCCGCATCACCGGAAGGTAGCCCGGTTGCGCCGTACCGCATTTTCAATATTGGGCGCGGCGAGCCAGTGGAATTGATGGATTTCATCCGCACGCTTGAAAAGCACACCGGGCAAAAAGCCAATATCAATTGGGTGCCGATTCAACCGGGTGAAGTTGAAGGTACGTGGTGCGATACCTCAGCGCTGGAACGTGCTGTGGGCTACAAGCCCAAAGTATCGTTGGATGAAGGCTTGGCCAAAACCGTCGCATGGTTCCGCGATTTTTATAAAATCAAAGCTTAAACGCTTTACGCTTTTACGCCTGCGCCATGCTTTGGTGCGGCCGTGGGATCAAGCGGCCAACGCGGGCGGGGTTTAAAATCCATCGTATCGACCAAGCCTTTGCGTAAACGTTCTGCACCAGCCCAGGCAATCATCACGGCGTTGTCGGTGCACAACTTCAACGGTGGCGCTACAAAATCTAAACCCAACTTCGTGCACGTATTTTGTAGCATGGCGCGCAACGCTGTGTTGGCGGCAACACCGCCCGAGACAACAAGCGCGCGACCTTCTGGATATTCGTTTTTAAAACGTTCTGCGGCGCGCTTCACACGGTCTGCCACGGCTTCAACGGCTGCGGCTTGAAATGACGCGGCTAAGTCCGCGACGTCTTGCGGAGAGAACGGGCCTGGCGGCAATTGTTCAGCGGTTTGACGTACAGCCGTTTTCAAACCTGAGAATGAAAAGTCGCAGCCAGGTTTACCTTTCATGGGGCGCGCAAACGCAAAGCGTTTTGCGTTGCCCGTCTTAGCAGCAGCTTCAATGGCAGGACCGCCGGGATAACCCAAGCCCAACATTTTTGCGACTTTATCGAACGCTTCGCCCGCTGCGTCATCCACAGTCGTGCCCCACCGGCGATAGGTGTTCACATCTTCGGCCACCAGCAACTGACAGTGCCCACCCGACACCAGTAGCAGCAGGAATGGAAATTCCACATGGTTGGTCAGGCGCGCCGTGAGTGCGTGGCCTTCCAAATGATTGACAGCGAGAAACGGAATTTTGTGCACCGATGCGATGGCCTTGGCGGTCATCACACCCACCATTACACCGCCGATCAGACCCGGCCCGCCCGTGACCGCGACCGCTGACAAATCGCCAAACCCAACTTTCGCATCCCCCATGGCTTTATGAATCAGCGCATCCAAATGCGTGAGGTGCGAGCGCGCCGCCACTTCAGGAACAATGCCGCCAAAGGGCCTGTGCTCGGCGATCTGCGACAGCACCGCCTCGCCCAAAATACGGCCCTCACCGCTTTCGTCATCGCATGACACGACGGCGGCGGCGGTCTCATCGCAACTGGTTTCAAGGCCCAAGACAATCATGGCGATATCTTTAACGGTTCTTTCTTCTAGTCTTTGGCTTTTAGTCTTTGGTTTTATTGGCGAATCGGCTTTTCCGACGCACCCTGACACACTACAAGTAAGCACTCATATATAAGAGCAGGATCTTAAAAGCGCGGGGATGCGGCTTCTCATCACACGACCGGCGGGGGATGCGCAAGCGGCAGCGGGGGCTTTAGAGGCCCTGGGCCATACGGTATTGGCATGCCCGCTGATTAAGATCGTGCCAACCAGTGAAGCCAAACCCAACCTTGCCGCCATTCAAGGCTTCATTGTAACGGACGCCGATGGCGCCCGCGCTTTATCTCAAGCCGTGGGGGTTCGCACGTTTCCAGTGTTCTGCGACAGCCAGGGCACCGCAACAGAATTAGAGCGGTTAGGCTTTAAAGATGCGCGCAGTGCGAATGGCGATGCGACGGCACTAGCAAAGTTGATTGAACAATCGCTGACGCCAAAGTTGGGCGGGCTTGTGTACGTATGCAGCACCACGGCGCCGGTGAACTTGCATGCGATGTTGGGCAACATGGGTTTCGCTGTCCGCATGAGCGCGCTTTATGACGTGCAGCGCGCGCAGGCTTTGCCCGATGTTATTGCCGCCGCGCTAAAGAATGATGTGCTGGATGGTGCGGTTTTCTTTTCAGCCGATGAAGCGCGAGGCTTTGCGCAACTTGTGCAACGCGCAGGCCTTGAGCACACAACGCAGCGACTGATTGCAATTGTTGCGGCACCTGTCGTTGCAGCACCGCTAACGATTTTAAAATTTGCAAAAGTGGTGACAGCCACGAAGTCTGATGCGGTGTCGGTGATTGGTTTTGTATCCGATGCGCTGTTACCGCAGCCTGAACCAATACCGGAGCCGGAACACCTCCCAGAGCCAGAGCTGATACCGGAACCCGTACAAACACCAGAACTGCCGCCAGAAGTCATTGTTACCCCTGAGCCGTCTGAAGTGCCCGGAAACGTTGCGGCACCGGACGTGTCGGCCGAACCATTGCCCTTTGTTGAAGAAGCAACTGTTGAAGAAACATCTGCTGAAGACACATTTCCTGAAAATGCACTTGCTTCAGATGTGGTTGAGCAAACTGATGCTACACCTGAACCCGCGCCTGAACCGGTTGCCGAGACGGAAGCATCCGTTGTCGCGGAGTTGAACGGCGATACGCCCGCGCTGCCTCAGCCGATAAAGGTTAGTTTGTTCGCAGCTGTCAGTAGCGCCTTACAAAGCTGGTTCGCACGTCGTGCGTCGACCATACCGCCGCAAGATACACCCGCTGAGATTGATGAAACCGCACCGTTAGAAACTGCAGTCACGGACGTGGTTTTACCATCGGTTACGATTGAAACGCATGATGTGACCGAAGCTGAGCCGCAAATCGAAATTGCGGAGCCAGAGATATTGCCGCCGGAGCAAACACCACTCGATATTGTTGAACCGATTGTCGTGAGCGCACTGGAAGCGGTTCCTGTTCCATTCGCACCAGATATTCAGGAACCTAAAGACGTTTTGGAACCTGAGCCTGAGCTAGCGCGCGAGCCTGACGTTCAACCAGAAGAGCCAGTTATTGTTGAACCTGTTATTTCGACGGGCTTGGAGGCAATACCGCTGGATGTTGAACCAGTGCGTGCGGATCAAGATGTCGAAGAGCCCAGCATTGATGAGGCGACCGATGAGGCGCCTCAAGATTCTGAACAGGCGGCCATCGAAGGCGATCCCGTTGGTGACGTGCCGCCACAGCAAACTCCTTCACGCGGCAGCATGTTTGCGAAGTTCGCAACATTCATGTCGCGCTATCGCGGGAAAAAAGAAGAGCCTGCGCGGGAGCCTGTCACGGCTGACGTTTCACTTGAGATGCCACCTGAACCTGAAGCGATTCCTGAAGCTGAACCGATAACGATGGCGGTTGATGTTACGGCCACAAACACCGCCGACGTTGAGCTGGCCGAGCCCACTGTTACAGCAGAACCTGCCCTTGAAGAGATCGTCGCAGATATCACGCCGCAACACGAAATAATCGCCACGGCAGCAACAGAAACATCGCCCGAGCCTATACCGGAGACAGCGCCAGAGATTGAGCACACACCTCAGATCACAGAACCGCATAAGTTCACAGAAACGCCTGAGATAAAAGTGAGCGCTGATCCTTCAACTGAGGCGATTGCAGCGACCATCTCAGCCGATGCAGATGTGATTGCAATGCCCAAGCAAAGCGTCTGGTCTAAAGCAGGCGCGTTCTTTGGTCGCTTGCGGACAAAACAAGAGCCTGAGACACAAGCAACTGCTGAGGCAAGTCCATCATCTCCTGATGATATTCACGTTGAGGCAAAGCCCAGCGGGGAAGATACGCCGCCGATTCCAGAGATTCTTTTGGCTGCAGAGCCTGAACCTCAAACTTATGAGCCTGAGGTAAACGAGGTTCAGGACGAGACAGTTGAGCTGGCACCAAAAAATCTCGATCTTGTGACAGAGAAGGCTCCCCCAACTGAACCGCCGTTGGATACAATGCCGCCCGACATTGTCACACCGGATGACAGAAGCTTACCCTCCCCAACAGAAGCACCGCCCGAAGAGATAACCCGGATAAAAGACCCACCGATAGAAACGCCGCCGCCGATAGAAAGAGTAGAAGAAGTAGAAAGCCAAGAAGATCGTTTAATTATTCCGATGGTTGCGACAGTGGATCAGATGAACGCCGACGACATAAACAGCAATGACGCCAAATCGAACGCAGAGCTTGCCAAGTCTCGCACGGGCGGACGTTCGGCGCGGCTATTGGCAGAAGATGCCGCCGATGCCCGGGCGCGCAATCAACGGTTCAAGTTTGGCAGCGAAAGTGCCGATACCGAAACGGCAACAACGGATGCTGCCGCAACACAGCAACGCGTGACAGCACGGCGTGGCGCAGGTGCTGTACCTTATGTTGTCGGTGTCGCGGTGTTGGGTGTTGTGGGTTACTACACCTCAAGCTGGTGGTTGCCGTTGGTCAATGGCACCGCCAATGACACTCCGCGTGTGGCGACCGCGCCCACAACGCCAACGGCCCCGGCAGATCAAATGGCCACCTTGCAAGCGCGTACTGATGCTTTAGCTGCGGACCTTGTTGCGCTGAACAAGCGCATGGGCGCTGTGGAACAACGCCCGGCAGGCGCTGGCGATGCGGCCACAGTGGCCGATTTAAGCAAACGCATCGCTGCATTAGAAAGCGCGCCTGCTGTCGACACCACAGCACCTGAAGGTTTGAGCACGTCGGTCACCAACCAAGCGCGTCAGTTGGCCAGCGTGACGGCGCGCGTTGCGACATTGGAAGCGGCCTTGGGCAATGCGGCGAAACTAGAAGATGTGGCGTCGCGCCTTTCAGTGTTGGAAGGCAAAAGTGCCGAAGCAAACAGCGTGTTGGCCTTGGGCGACCGTTTAGCATCGCTTGAAAAGCGTGATGCTGTTGCAGCGACAGCATTGGTGCTGGCCACTGCGCAACTGCGCGATGCTGCACAAAGTGGCCGTGCGTATAGCGTTGAATTAGAAACTGTGGGTCAGCTTGCGGCGCGGGCTGATGTTGCATTTGATGCGAGCGCGTTGAAAGCTGATGCAGCCAAAGGGCTGACGCAGATTGCTGTTTTGAAAGCATCCTTCCCGGATGCGGCCACGAAAATGATCCGCGCAGATGTTTTGCCCGACACAACAGATTGGCTGCGGCGCATTTTGGACCGCATCTATTCCATCGTCAGTGTACGGCCCTTCGGGACGTTAGAGGGCGATTCCGTCACAGCGATTGTGGCGCGTGCCGAACAAGCGTTAAAGAACGACAATCTTGCGCAAGCGGTTACAGAACTTGAAACACTTAAGGGGGCCGCTGCGGACGCAGCACAAGGCTGGCTTGTTCCCGCCAAGGCATACGTGACTGCGCAAAAAACAATTGATGAGCTGTCAGCCCGCAGCGTTGGCGCCATGAGTGCTATCAGCCGCATTGCCCCTGCTGCGGAGCATAAAGCGCCATGATCCGCATTATCTTATATGTGGCAGCCCTGGTTGTTGCCGTTCTAACAGCGGTTTGGTTTGCCAACACGCCCGGTGAAGTGACGGTAATTTGGCGTGGCTGGCGGATGGATACATCCGTTGCGATCTTGCTGTTGTTGATCACGCTGACCGTGTTGGCTGTACTGGCCATTGCAAAAATAATCGCGGTTATTCGCGGGACGGCAAAAGGATTTGCAGCAAGCCGCCGTGAGCGACGTATCGACCAAGGGATTAAAGCGCTGGGATATGGCTTTGCCGCAGCTCACGCTGGCCAACCTGTTGCTGCGCGCAAATACGCCAAAGAAGCGAGTGCTTTACTGAATGGCAATGCCGCAACGCACATGCTGCAAGCGCAAGCCGCACATGTAAATGATGATGCGGCAGCCTTGCGCAATGTTGCATTGAACTTGCTTGAGCACCCTGAAACCGAGCTGGCGGCACTGCGCGATCTGGCTTTGCGGGCGCAAGCTGAAGGCGACATTGTGGGTGCGTTGAATTACGCAAAGCGCGCGATTGCACGCCGCGATGCGCCGCGCTGGGCGATTGAGATGGCGTTGAATTTGGACATCGCGCAAGGCCGCTGGACCGAAGCTTTAAGTGTGCTCGAAAGCAAGCAGGCCAAAGATCAGTACAGCGCTGATGAATACAAAAAGCTGAAAGGCGCGGTTCTCACTGCAAGTGCCGAGCAAGCTTTAAACCAAGGTGATGCGAAGCTGGCCGAGACCCAATCTAAGAAGGCGATTGATTTAGGTGCTGGTGAACGCGCCCTGGTGGCTCATGCCCGCGCCCTGCAAATGCAGGGAAATAGCAGGGGCGGCGTGAGAGATATGGAGAAAGCGTGGAAAACAAATCCGTCATCTGGGTTGCTGCGCGCCTACCTGGAATTGCTGAGCGACGAACCGCCACTAGAGCAAACGCGCCGGGTTGAGAAACTGATCGCCGACAACGCCGATCACCCCGAAAGCCGTTTGGCGTTGGCCGAGGTGTCTTTAAAAGCAAAACTATGGGGCCAAGCGCGCAATCGCCTGTCACCTTTATTGGGGGATGACGTGCCGCGCGACTTACATGCCCGTGCCGCCATTTTAATGGCTGAACTTGAAACAGCAGAGCGCAACGACCCGGTTGCCGGTGCCTTATGGCTGAAACGTGCGCTGGATCGCACCACACCGGCTGCGATTATCGCAGCCACGCCAAAGTCGGTTAGCGATATTTTGCAGCCGTAGCGGCAGCGTGCGCTTTCATGTCTGCAGACATCATGGGCTGGGCAAGCTCACTATCGCTTAAGACAGGATAGACGCCGCGCGGACGAAAGAGCTGGTAGTGCCACCACTCGTTACTGAAAAAGTCCCAACCAGCAGCACTCATTATTCCGAGCAGCAAGAGCCGGTTGCGCTGGCCTTCCACTGAAATCTCGGTGTTGGCGTGATGCGACAATGGCGTGAAGGCATCAAAGCCTGTGCCCATATCAAGTTCGCGACCCGCACCATCAATCAGCGTTAAGTCTACGGCAGCACCCATAGAATGCGGTGAACCACGCTTTGGATCGGCTAAAAAATCAGGATCGGGTGTGTGAGCCCACAGCGCCCACTGGGCTTCGGACGGTCGAAAGGCATCGAATATTTTGAATCTTAAGCCATGGGGCTTGGCGAGCGCGATGGCGCGCTTTAGTAACGCTGCAGCATCGACATGCAAATAGCAGCCCGGACGGCTATAGACTGGTTTTCCGGTAAAATTGTCGGATGTGGCATAAGCGATGTAGAATTCCACATCGTAATCTGACTTTGTAATCTCAACGAGCGACATGTCTTTCACGCCAGCCTTCAAATCTGTTCGTGTCTTCACCTCCACTCAACATGCATCAGCCGCGCGGCTAACTCAATTAAAAGCACATCGATGAAAATCTTAGCGTTCGATACATCGCTTGGCGCCTGCACCGTTGGCCTATGGGCTGATGGCCAACTGCTAACCAACGAAAGTGTGGTCATGACGCAAGGTCATGCTGAAGCGCTGATGCCCATGATTGAACGCGCGATGACAAAAGCTGAAATGACGTATGCTGATTTAGACCGCATTGCCGTCACAGTGGGGCCTGGCTCATTCACCGGCTTACGTGTGGGCATTGCGACGGCACGCGGGTTGGCGATGGCCACACAAAAGCCAGCGATTGGCATTACAACAACAGAAGCATTGGCTGCGGGCGTAAAAGATCCCCAAGCATCTATTTTATCTGTGATCGACAGCAAACGTGGAGACGTGTTTGCACAACTGTTTGATCAAACTGGTCAGGCGCAATCTGATGTCGTGAATATTCCTGATGGGGAGTTAAATGCGCTTTGTGGCGCGGCATCGCTGATGGTCGTGGGCGATGCCCGTGATCGCGCCATTGCTGTTTTGGGCGCAAGCGCCCGAGCATCAACCGCGCCAGATATCTGCGACATTGCGGCCTTGGCGCAGTTAGCCGCAACCCGCGCGCCCGATGCCCAAGGCCCAACACCCGTTTATGTCCGCGCACCTGATGTGACGTTGTCGCCGACAGGCGGATTACTGCGACCTTGATATGAACATGAACAACGCAGAGATCATCGTCACCAAGGATGCCGCTTTGTTAGCGCGATTACATGCATTGAGTTTTGACGATGCGTGGAGCGAAGTATTCTTTGAGGCGATGTTGAACCAGATGGGTGTGACAGCGCTGTCTACGCCCGACGGTTTTATCTTGATGCGTTGTATCGCGGGCGAAGGCGAAGTTTTGACAATTGCTGTTGACCCTGCACATCGCGGACAAGGTTTAGGTTATCGATTATTAGAAGCGGGTTTGGTTTTATCGTTGGCTCATGCGGTCACACGTTGTTTTTTAGAAGTCGCTAAAAACAACGCACCCGCCATCGCGATATATAAAAAAGCAGGCTTTACCCAAATCGCTGAGCGCAAAAACTATTACCATCGCGGCGATCAGAAAATTGATGCGCTGGTGATGGAGTGGCTGAAATGATGATGGGATTTAAATGATCGCGAGATGGTGCAACTAAATCGTGTGCTAAGCGTTACACTCTCTTGATCGTGAGAATATGCGCAAATGCATGATCCGTTTGTAAGGCATTCTCAGGGACAAGGGAGAGAACCTCATGACCATGCGCCACGACGGAACGCGGAACATTGTCGAGCGGCTCAATTCCTTTCAACCGCACAGTCACAATACTGCCCGTCGGCTTTTTCTCTAACATCAGTTTTGTTTTGACGAAGGTGATGGGACACACGTCGGACGTGATATCGAGATCGTATTTCGCGTTTTCATTCATGACGTAGCAGCTTAATTTTCGGGATCACGGTTTTATTTGAATCGACGCAAATTGTTGAATGCAATGTGCGTTCAAATTATACGAACAAATATAACCTCAAAAACAATCGAGGACACAATGGCCGCCGAAAATTCCCAAGATATATTATCGCTGACGAGCCAAATCGTCGCGGCGCACGTTGCTAACAATACGGTGGGAATGGAAGAGCTGCCGAAGTTGATTCAAGACGTGCACCGCGCGCTCATTTCGGTGTCTGAAGGTGGCAGTGTCGAGCGCCCCGAGCCCGCAGTGGCGGTGAAAAAATCCATCACACCGGAATACATTGTGTGCTTGGAAGACGGCAAAAAGCTGAAAATGCTAAAGCGTCATCTTCGCACATCATACGATATGACCCCGGAAGAATACCGTCAGCGCTGGGGCCTGCCTCATGATTACCCGATGGTCGCCCCGAATTACGCAAAGCGCCGCTCTAGCCTGGCCAAACAAATCGGGTTGGGCGTTAAGGGACGCAAACGCCGAAAGGGCTGAAAAGCTTAAAATCGGCCACTTAAAATCGACTATCGGATATGGAGCCGTTTTGAACCGGCCCCATATATCAATCAGCTATATATAAAGGTACGTATTGAGCGCTTTTATCGGGCGAGCCCCAACATTATGATGGGCGCTGCTGATGGATGGCGGTTCTGGCTATAAAGTGCCGGGCTGTGAGACACGGCCTGGGGAGAGATTGAGTGATGCAACAGAGCGAAACAAGTATGACATCTCGTATCGAAACACGGTGCGTGGATAAGGGCATGAAAATGACTGAACAGCGCCGCGTGATCGCGCGCGTTTTGTCAGCGGCCGCAGACCATCCGGATGTCGAAGAAGTTCATCGCCGCTCGATTGAAGTGGACCCACGCATCAGCATCGCCACCGTTTACAGAACGGTACGCTTGTTTGAAGAGTCAGGCATCGTCAAACGCCATGATTTCGGAGACGGCCGTGCGCGCTATGAACCTGCGCCGGAAAATCATCATGATCACTTAATTGATGTTCACACCGGCAAAGTGATCGAATTTCGCAACGACGATATCGAACGTCTGCAGCATGAAGTGGCTAAGGCCTATGGCTATCGCCTGGTCGGCCACCGTCTGGAATTGTTCGTGGAGCCCTTGGACCGTCCGGCCAAGACCGCAACAGAACAATAACAAGATCGCTACAGAACAATAACACAACAGATTGTGTCTTTTGCGTTATACCATTGCGACAGAAGGGGCATGCCTTATAAGGTCCGCCTTAATAATGCCCCTGTGCCATGGTCTTGGGGGCCATTCGTACTCACATAATGGGGTGTCATGACGGTATTTCAGTCCTCCCCGATATCGCAGCCGGCCAACGGTTTATTTACGGCCACTGAATTCAAGCCACTGACGGCTGGGCATCAAGTCCTTCGTTTGGCTGAGAATTCTGCGGATATCGAAGCGGCGCAACGTTTACGTTACCGGGTTTTCTACGAGGAATTGGGTGCTCACCCGTCGGCTGAAACAGCCGCCACGCGCATGGATGTCGATCAATTTGACGGCGTCTGCGAGCACTTAATTGTCGAGGATATGTCCCAACCCGTGGGGCAACGCGTGGTCGGCACATACCGTTTCATGCGCCGTGAACATGCGGCAATTGCAGGCGGTTTTTACACCGCTGCGGAATTCGACATCAGCCCAATCACCAACCGCGACGGCGCGGTGATGGAACTGGGCCGCTCATGCGTTGATATCGGCTACCGTGATCGCAATACGATGCAATTGTTGTGGCGCGGCATTGCTGAATACGTGATGCAGCATAACATTGAAGTGATGTTCGGTTGCGGCAGCTTATCGGGGACCGACCCTGATAAGCATGCGTTGGCTTTATCGTACCTGCACTACAATCACTTACCGCCTGAAGAGCTGCGCGTGCGTGCATTGCCCGAGCGTTATGTGGAAATGCGCCGTGTGAACCCGGAAAGCATTGATGCGCGTCGCGCACTTGTGGCTTTGCCGCCACTGTTAAAGGGTTATTTGCGCGCTGGTGCCTTCATTGGCGAAGGTGCGGTGATCGATAAACAGTTCAACACCATCGACTTGTGCGTGATCGTGAAGACTGACTTGATCACGGGCCGCTACACACGCCACTATGACCTTGGCCAAGGCGAGACCAAGGGCAACTAACTTAAGGCGCGGTTTTGAACACGCGGGCTTTAACTTCCGAAATTACGCTGCCGTCAGCGCCGACCTATACGGCGCTGGCTGTGGTGCGCCTGACGTTCTTCTTAATCTTCACCCTCTTTATCGTGTCGTTCATCGGCATTCTGCGGCTGATGCTTATTGAAACTGCAGGTGTACGGCGTGCGTACTACCGCCTGATGTCGCGCGCGCTGGGCTTTGATCTGAAAATCAAAGGCAAGCAAGTGACAGATCGTCCGCTGCTCGTGGTTTGTAATCACATCTCGTATCTCGACATTATGGTTGTGGGTGCTGCGGTAAAGGGCGAGTTCATTGCGCGCGGCGATATGGCCGACTGGCCTTTCTTTGGGCTGATGGCCAAAGCGGGCCGCACGGTGTTCATCGACCGCAAGCGCAGTTCCACCAATGTGGCGCGCGATGCGATTCAAAACCGCCTGGATGAAGGTGGCCGTCTGATCATGTTCCCCGAATCGACCTCGGGCGATGGCAACCACATGCTACCGTTCAAAAGTGCCTTGTTCACCGTGGCCGAGCGAACCGTAAATGGAAAACAGGTTACGGTTCAGCCCATGTCGATTGCCTATACCAAGTTAAACGGTTTGCCGATTGGGGTGGGCTGGCGATCATTTTACGCCTGGTACGGCGACATGACCTTAGGCCCGCACCTGTGGCAGGCGATGAAACTGGGCCGGACCACCGTTGAAGTGGAATTCCACGAGCCGGTCACAGCCGACCAAATGGGGGGCCGCAAAGCCTTAGCCGCCCATTGCCATAAAGTGACCTCGGAAAGCTTTTCCAGGCTTTTATCAGGTCGTTCCAAGGCCTTAGCGCCTATTCACACGTCGTAAAAATTCACGGTTTTCCACAGGCTTGCTTTGCATTTTGGGGGCCATCCGGGATATACACCGGCCCTCAAATGAGTAACGACACAACCTCACATTCATCGGGGGCACAATCCCCGGCCACTTCGGCGAAGCGCAAGAAGCTGTTCATCAAAACCTACGGGTGCCAGATGAACGTCTACGACAGCCAGCGCATGGCCGACGTATTGGCCCCGCAAGGGTTCACCACCACTGACACGCCTGATGATGCGGACATGGTGATTTTGAACACCTGCCACATCCGCGAAAAAGCTGCCGAGAAAGTGTTCTCGGACTTGGGCCGTATTCGCCCGCTCAAAGAAACCGCACAAGGCAAAGGCAGCGATGTGATGATCGCGGTCGCTGGCTGTGTGGCACAAGCCGAGGGGGCCGAAATTACCGCGCGCGCGCCGTACGTTGATATCGTGCTGGGGCCGCAGACGTATCATCGCTTGCCAGAATTGGTCGCCCGCGCCAGCCGTGCGCGCGCCATGAGCAACGGCCGCGAAAAAATCTCAATCATCGATACAGAATTTCCGGCCGAGCCGAAGTTCGACCACCTCCCACCGCCGCGCGCGGAAGGACCCACTGCATTTTTATCGGTGCAAGAAGGCTGCGATAAATTCTGCACCTACTGCGTTGTGCCTTATACGCGTGGTGCTGAATTCTCGCGCCCTGTCGCTGATGTGTTGCGTGAGGCGCGTGGTTTGGTTGCAGCAGGTGTGCGCGAAATCACGCTGCTGGGCCAGAACGTGAATGCGTATCACGGTGAAGCTGACGGCCACGTCACATGGGGCTTGGGCCGCATGATCCGCGCGCTGGCTGAAATCGACGGTTTGGCACGCATTCGCTACACCACATCGCACCCGAGCGACATGGACAGCGACCTGATTGCAGCGCACGGCGATGTGCCGCAACTGATGCCGATGCTGCATCTGCCCGTTCAATCGGGCGCTGACCGCATTTTGCATGAGATGAATCGTAATCACACACGCGATGACTACCGCCGCGTGATCGAGAAATTACGCCGTCATCGCCCAGACTTGGTTCTGTCATCGGACTTTATTGTGGGCTTCCCCGGTGAGACCGACCAAGAATTTGCCGACACGATGGATTTGGTGCGTGAGATCACATTCACGCAGTCGTATTCGTTTAAGTACAGCAAACGCCCCGGCACACCGGCGGCTGCGATGAAAAAACAAGTGCCGGATGATGTGAGTTCTGCGCGCTTGGCTGCGTTACAAGAGTTGTTGGATCAACAACTGCGCGCTTTTAATGCGTCTTGTTTAGGTCGCACGATGGATGTGCTGCTGACCAATCCGGGCCGGAACCCTGGCCAAATGGGTGGCCGCAGCCCCTATTTGCAAGCGATTCACGTGAATGCGCCCGCATCATTGTTGGGCCAGATCGTGCCGGTGCGCATCACCACGCAAGAGTCTTACAGCTTGGGTGCGGAACTTTGTGATGCAAAAGTCGCTTAATATGCAGGCGCAACGTTCAAGGACATTAACACAGTGACAGCCCCCGCACGGCTTGCATGTGAATTTGATGATAACGCCGTTGTGCAGGATGTGGTCGGCCCGCAAAGCCGCAACCTGCAACGCCTGGAACAGCGACTAGGCGTGACGTTAGATCTCCATGGAAATGTTGTGGCCATCGAAGGCCCAGCCGAAAACGCAACCAAAGCACAAACCGCACTAATGACCCTGTATCGCCGCGCTGCTGCTGGTAATGCTATTGATGATGGTGATGTGGATGCCGCAGCCCGCTTAGCATCGGCCACCGATAAATCCGATGCGAATGATTTAACCTTACGCACGCGCAAGAAGCACATCGCGCCACGTACGCCGGGCCAGGCGGAATATTTCCGCGCGTTGAAAGACAATGAGCTGGTGTTTGCCCTGGGGCCTGCGGGCACCGGCAAAACCTATTTGGCTGTTGCGAAGGCCGTGGCGATGAAAATTGCCGGTGAAGTGGACCGCATTATTCTTTCACGCCCTGCCGTAGAAGCAGGCGAGCGTTTGGGCTTTTTGCCGGGCGACTTGAAAGAGAAAGTCGATCCATATTTGCGCCCGCTTTACGACGCGCTGTTCGACATGCTGCCTGGCGATCAAGTGACGCGGAATATGGAATCGGGTGACATTGAAGTGGCGCCGTTGGCCTTCATGCGCGGCCGCACACTGACAAATGCCTTCGTGATTTTGGACGAAGCCCAAAACACCACACCCGTGCAGATGAAAATGTTCCTGACCCGTTTGGGGGAGCGTTCGCGCATGGTGGTGACGGGGGATTTAAGCCAGATTGATTTGCCGTCGGGCATGAAATCAGGCTTGGCTGATGCGCTGGATGTGTTGAAGAATGTCAAAGGTGTTGGCCGTGTGAACTTCACATCCGCCGACGTTGTACGCCATGATTTGGTGGCGCGTATTGTTGAAGCTTATGATTCGCAGAATCCGGAGAAGCGCAAACCGCGATGAGTAAATCGTCACTGCGTAAAACATCAGCGCGTACATCAGAAAACATCCGCATTGATGTTTCGATTCTAAGTGCCGCATGGACTGCGCGCGAAAAAACCATCGCTGCGTTTTGTAAGCGCATTGCGATACATACGTTGAATTTTGTGCGCCCGCAGCTTTCGCCGCAGCATTTCGTGAACACCGCTCAAGACGGCTTGGAAATCTCCATCGTGCTGTCAACGGATTCGAAGGTCCGGGTGTTAAACCGCGATTACCGGGGCAAGAATAAACCCACCAACGTTCTGTCATTTCCGGCTGTCGATGAAGAGATGATGATGCAGGGTTCGTTAATGCTGGGCGACATCGTACTGGCCCTGCAAACCACGCAAAAAGAGGCGCGCGCCGAAAATAAACCCTTCAAAGCCCATGTGGCGCACCTTGTGGTGCATGGCGTTCTGCATTTGCTAGGGTATGATCACGAGATTGAGCGTGATGCGCTGAAGATGGAACGGATGGAACGTCTTATTTTAGCCGCCCTCGGGATTGCCGATCCGTATGCGGACACAGTGGTTGTGGCGAAAGCAGCTGTAAAAAAGAGCCGGGGCAAAAAGAAGGCGGCAGTCAAAAAGAAACGATGAGCGAAACTCACCCTAAATCGCCGGACCTTATTGAGAGTGATGATAAGGGCCCCGGCCTGATGGAACGCTTGCGCCGGTTCATAAAACCGGAAACGCCCGAGCAAGAAACCGTTCGCGAAGTTATTGAAGAGCTGATCGAAGACCGCATTGAAGAAAATGCGGATAGTGACGCGCCTGTTATCGACCCCAATGAGCGCTTGCTGCTCTCGAACGTTTTAAAGCTGCGCAACATGACCGCGGCTGACATTATGATTCCGCGCGCTGACATTGTCGCGGTCGACGCCGACACACCATTCAATGAGGTGTTGAAGCTTTTGGCCGCCGATGGTCATACACGTTATCCGGTGTATCGCGGACGCCTGGATGATGTGATTGGCATGATCCACATGAAAGACTTGGCGCTTGTTGTTGCCGAGCAAGGTAGCACGGTTGCCTATGAAGGCGCTGAAGATGCAGAGCCGTTACCAAAGTTATCGGATCTTTTGCGCAAAGTGATGTTTGTATCGCCTGCTGTAGGCGTTCTGGATTTGATGATCGACATGCGCTTGAAGCGAACGCACATGGCGTTAGTTGTCGACGAGTTTGGTGGCATCGACGGCTTGCTGACCATCGAAGACGTCGTCGAACAAATTGTCGGTGAGATTGAAGACGAACACGATGGTGATGCGCCTTTGGAATTAGCGCAAAACGCTGATGGTAGCGTCACCGCAGATGCGCGCGTTGCATTGGACGCTTTTGAGAATCGCTACGGCGATCTCTTCACCAGCGATGAACGCGATGAAACCGACACGCTGGGCGGTTTGGTGATCCGCCTTGCGGGACGCGTACCCAGCCGTAAAGAGCTGGTGAAACATCCCAATGGTTTGGAATTTGAAGTGATTGATGGCGACCCGCGCCGCGTGCGCCGCCTTCGCATTAGAAATATTCCCGCACCGCCGCAGCAGACCGCATCAGACTCATGATCGCAAAACTTCATGCCCAACTGCTGGGTCTTCGCACCTGGCAGCGTGCCGTGCTGGCCGCCATGTTGGGCGCTGCGACCACGCTGGCCATGCCACCCTGGCACATTGTGCCACTGATATGGATTACAGTGCCGTTGCTGCTGTGGGTGCTGGAAGGCAGCAAAACCACAGCTTCTGCAGCACTGGTGGGCTGGAGTTTCGGCTTCGGGCACTTCGCCGTTGGTTTGAATTGGATCGCAAACGCCTTTTATGTGGATGCCGATACGCACGGTGCATTCGCCATTCCGGCGGTCGCAGGATTATGCGCGATCTGCGGTGTTTATATTTCTATCGGGGCGATGATTGTTCATCGCCTGCCGCGTGAACCAAAATATGTCCGCGCTTTTGGTTTCGCACTGGCTTGGATGAGTGTGGAGTGGGTCAGAGGCTGGCTGTTCACAGGCTTTCCCTGGAATCCCATGGGCTCAGTCTGGACCGCATGGCCCGAGATGATTCAAATCACCACGCTGTTCGGCACGTTGGGTTTGGGGCTGTTCACGCTCATGGCCGCATCAGCGATTTCGGTTCTGGTGGAGCCGGCAAAATCGCGCACGACGTGGATTGTCGGTTTAGCACCTACTGTTTTGTTAGCGCTGTTCGGCATGTTCGGAATCTTGCGTTTGCATGATCAAGATGTGCCGATGGTGCCGAACGTGAATTTGCGTTTGGTACAGCCCAACATCGCGCAGGCTGATAAATGGCGCCCGGGTTTGCGCGAACAGCATTTCATGGATCACGTGCGCCTCAGCGCCTCGACCGGTGCAGAACACGTCACGCACGTGATTTGGGGTGAAGCAGCTGTGGCTTACGCGCTCGACCGTGATGAAACGCGGCGCGCGATTGCGGTGTCGATGCTGAGCCCCGGCGCATCACTCATCACCGGCGTGCCACGCGTGGCTGTGGGTGCGAATGGCTTGGAAGAAATTTTTAATTCCATGCTGGTCGTGCGCTCTGATGCCAGCATTGCAGCACTGTACGACAAAACGCACTTGGTGCCGTTCGGTGAGTATTTGCCGCTGCGCGGGCTTATTCCGTTCCGCAAGCTCACGGAAGGCACGATGGATTTTAGTGCAGGCCATGGGCGCACCACGCTCGACATAGCAACAGCACCACCGTTCAGCCCGCTGATTTGTTATGAAGCGATTTTCTCAGGTGAAGTGACCGGCCCAGACACAGCTGATGGAAAGCGCCCACTCTGGATGCTGAACATCACCAACGATTCATGGTTCGGCGATAGCTCAGGCCCGCGCCAGCATTTGGCTGAAGCACAACTGCGCGCGGTGGAAGAAGGCTTGCCGCTCATCCGCGTTGCCAACACCGGCATTTCTGCGGTGATCGATCCGTATGGCCGGATCTTAGGCACCATCCCGTTAAATGAACGTGGCGTTCTAGATTCGCCGCTGCCGCAAGCACCGGAAGGCCGCACAGTGTTCAACCGCACCGGCCAATGGGGGCCCATCTTCTTGATTTTATTGGGGATCGGCATGCTTTGGGCCGCGCATCGGCGCGCCCTACCCCATCCATAGCATTTTTTTGACACATTTTAATGTGCTAAATCAAAAGCTTAGGAACGTCATGGGTTTGCTCTACCAACGATTTTGTGTCAAAAAGTAGAGGTGTGGCGTTTACGCTACAACGATTGGTATATATAGCGCGTGCTCATATATTCGGTCGTGACTCGTTCCTTGGGACCGACCGCTTTCACAGCCAAAGGATGCCGCTATGGCGCTGCCGCAAGAAGATGATTTGGACGAAGCTGGTTTCTCGCGCTCCTCGCGCGGGCGTATGCCTTCGGGCAAACCAAACCCTGTCGATGTCCACGTGGGGTCGCGCGTTCGCTTGCGCCGCACACTTTTAGGCATGAGCCAAGAAAAGCTGGGCGAAGCGCTGGGCCTGACATTCCAACAAGTTCAGAAGTATGAGCGCGGCGCAAATCGCATTGGGGCCAGCCGCTTGTGGGATTTAAGCCGCGTGCTTGATTGCGCCGTGCAGTTCTTCTTCGACGAAATGGACGATGCCACACAAGGCTCGAGCCCGCGGAACCTCTCAGAAGCATCGCGTGACATTGATCTGCCGGAAAGCGACCCGATGACCAAGCGCGAGACGTTGGAACTGGTGCGCGCGTACTATCGCATCCGTGACTATCATGTCCGCCGCCGCATTTACGATTTGGCGAAGTCACTGGCGACCACTGAAGATAGCGCTTCAGATTCAGACGAGTAGCTTCTGGCGCGGTTACGTTTTCAGACACCTCTTTTCAGACAATAACGCGTCGCTTCTGTTCGAAGCGGCGCGTTTCTTTTTTAATCTCGCTTAACAAACCTATAACGCGCTTAACGTACTTGAACGGGCGGCATACGCGTGTGAGTTGGGGAAAGACATATAAAGGCGTGTGATTCCTGACACGTTGCGTAGGAATCTGCCGTATTGAGAAAAGTCAAAGGCCTAAGAAGCATTGAGGATCAATGGCTTCTATGTCACCCATTCTGTCATCATGTCGGGGGCATAGTTTTTAAGCTGCCAAAGCACCCCCGGCGGAATGGAACTTTCAAATCTGAAGATCGGAGGGAAAAATGTTGCGTCAACATTGGTTATCGACGGCCGCCATCGGCGTTATGACAACGATGTTTGCCACGGCTGCAAACGCGCAGTTGGAAGAAATTGTTGTGACGGCTCGTAAGACTGAAGAAAAACTTCAGGATGTGCCGATCAGCGTTTCGGCTTTCACCGCAAAAGACTTGAGCGAGCGCGGTCTGACCGACGTTGCTAAAGTCGCTTCATTCACTCCGGGTTTTTCGTTTGAAAAAACCAACCGTTATGGCGCGCAAGGCGGTACCAGCCGTCCGGTCATCCGCGGCCAATCGAACATCTTAGGTGAAGGTAACGCTGCCATTTTCGTCGATGGCATTTTGTTCACCGACAACATCCTGTCGTTCCCGTTCGACATCGTTGAGCGCGTTGAAACCATTAAAGGCCCGCAAGCTGCCTTGTTCGGCCGCTCGACCTTTGCTGGCGCGATCAACCTGATCACCAAAAAGGGCACCAACGACTTCGAAAACAAAATCAGCGTCCGTGCTGCTGAGTACGACGACTATGAAGTCAACTTGATGTCACGTGGTCCGATTGTTGAAGACAAAGTCTTCTACATGGTCCAAGGCCGCTACTACGACTTCGGCGGTCAGTACCGCAACACCATCGGCGGCAAGAAAGTCGGCCAAGAAGAATCCAAAGGCATCAACGGTGCGTTGGAATTCAAACTGAGTGACAATCTGTCAGCTAACATCAGCGCTGGTTTCAACAAAGACGACGACGGTATCGCCGCCATCGCGTTGCAAGACCGTTTCAGCAACAACTGCTTCTTGAACAAGCCGCGTCAATATTATTGCGGCGAAGTCACGCACCCGAATGCTATTGCGGCTGACGTTGTTGGCTTGCAAGGCACCGAAGGCGTGCACCGTGAATCAACCCGCGTGTTCGGCAACATCGTGTACGACACGGATGATTTCATCCTGACATCGAACACCGGCTTGTTCTGGACCGATACACAGTACGGTTACGATTCAACCTTCCAAGGTGCAACGGCGTTCAGCCTGACCACCGTCCCGGGCACAACCGTTGCACGCGCTGCAACCGACCCTGTGCGCGTTCAGTCAACACTGCGTAACGAAGTGACCGACCGTAACGAATGGTCACAAGAATTCCGTGCGCAATCGGCTCAAGACAAAGCCATCCGTGGATTGGTGGGCGTGTTCTATTATCAACGTCGCCGCGCGTTGGAAGAGCGTCACTTTGCAGCAACTGCTCCGACGGTTGATTTCGGCACCGACCGCGTCGACAACAAAGCTGTGTTTGCATCTTTGACCGGTGACTTCACCGATCAGTTGACCGGTTCTGCGGAACTGCGTTACGCGCAAGACAAAATCGGTAACTACAAACGCACCGTCACTGTCGCTGGCGTGACGTACACAGACTTGCTGCTTGAGAAGAAGTTCAAGTCTTGGTCACCGCGTTTCACATTGGATTACAAGCCAATGGAAGACACGTTGATTTACGCTGTGGCTGCTAAAGGCAATAAGCCAGGCGGCATCAACGGTGACCCGCGGTTCCCGTCAAACATCGCCTTCTATGACGAAGAAAGCAGCTGGAACTACGAAATCGGCACCAAGAACACGTTCATGGACAACACTGTCGTGTTGAACTTGGCCGCGTACTACACCGATTGGAAGAAACAGCAAATCACCACGGGCTTCGTGTTCCCGACCGGTGGCACGCAGTCTTACCTGACGAACGCTGGTAAATCGCGCGTGAAGGGCTTTGAAGCTTCGGTCAGCGCCGCGCTGAACGATTACTTCACGGTCGGCGCTGGTTACTCGCTGAACGATGCGAAGTTCAAAGTATTGAATGATCCGGAAGCGACCGAACTGTTCGGTAATGCCTCAGTCGCCGGCAAGCGCATGCCGAATGCTCCGAAAAACCAAGCCACCTTGAACGGTAAGTTCACCTACCCGGTGAATGACGACATCAACGGCTTTGTGCGCAGTGACTTCGCTTACACCGGCCGCAAGTATGACCAGATCTTCAACCTGGCGCACACTGGCGAGCAATACTTGGTGAACTTGAAAGTGGGTGTTGAGAACGACGCGTGGAACTTCACGTTCTTTGTCGACAACCTGACCAACGACAAGTCACCAACGACCATTGTTCGTTATGTTGACCAAATGAACTTGAACGTTGCTCCGAACGCCAACCCGGCTTTGAACAACGTTGCTGGCACAACGACGCAAGAGCGCGCCTTCCAGTTGGGTCTGCCAGACAAGCAACGCTTTGGCGTCACAGCTAGCTACAAGTTCTAAGCTTAAAGTCTCACGTTTAAGTCTCGATAAAGCCCCGCCCTCACCGGCGGGGCTTTGTTTTTGGCCGAAAAGAACCCCAGACATGGGGTCAGATGGGGCAACGTCCCCCAAACGCTTGCAAAATTGCCCAATTTTCGGTACGCCCGACGCCCATCACCTTGAATGCTGCCCCCTTGGGTTTGGGTTTGTTTCTTTCGCAGAAGGGGCAAGCGTTCATATAAAAAGTTCCTCCCTATACGGAGAGTATTGTGGCGAAGACCGACTACATCTTCACGAGCGAGTCTGTGTCCGAAGGACACCCGGACAAAGTTGCTGATCGCATTTCTGATTCTATAG
This sequence comes from Rhodospirillaceae bacterium, assembly GCA_965229355.1. Classification (GTDB taxonomy): domain Bacteria; phylum Pseudomonadota; class Alphaproteobacteria; order Rhodospirillales; family Rhodospirillaceae. The sequence goes on from OZ245869.1 coordinate 1,388,088, forward strand.
TCGATTTGTATTTAGCGGCTGATCCCCAAGCCCGCGTGGCCTTGGAAACCCTGTGCACGACAAATCGCATTGTTCTGGCTGGTGAAGTCCGCGGTCCCGGCAGCATCACGCACGACCGCCTGATTGAAACCGCACGCCAAGCCGTGAAAGACATCGGCTACGAGCAAGAAGGCTTCCACTGGAAGACCGCCACAGTCGATTGCCACGTTCACTCGCAATCGGCTGACATCGCTGTCGGCGTCGACGCAGCTGGCAACAAAGACGAAGGCGCTGGCGACCAAGGCATCATGTTTGGCTACGCCGTGAATGAAACACCGGAGTTCATGCCGGCTCCCATTCACTACTCGCACCAAATTCTGAAACGTCTGGCCGATGCCCGTCACGCCAAAGACGTGCCGTTCTTAGAGCCGGATGCCAAAAGCCAAATCAGCTTGAAGTACGAAAACGGTAAGCCGGTGCGTGCAACCTCTATCGTTGTCTCGACCCAGCACACCGAAGGCGTCGACCAAGAAACTTTGCGCAATTACGTGCGCAAATGCGTGTTGGACGTTCTGCCAAAAGGCTGGATGTGCCCGGAAGACGAGTTTTATGTGAACCCGACAGGCCGCTTCGTCATCGGCGGCCCCGATGGTGATACCGGTTTGACGGGTCGTAAAATCATCGTCGACACCTACGGCGGTGCAGCCCCACACGGCGGCGGCGCATTCTCGGGCAAAGACCCGACCAAGGTCGACCGTTCAGCTGCATATGCGGCGCGCTACTTGGCGAAAAACGTTGTGGCCGCTGATCTGGCTGACAAATGCTTGATCCAATTGGCTTATGCAATTGGTGTTGCAAAACCGTTGGCTGTCTATGTCGACACACAAGGCACCGGCCGTGTGGATGAAGACAAGCTTTCGAAAGTGCTGCAAGACCTGATGAACTTAAGCCCGCGCGGTATTCGCGAGCACTTGAAGCTCAACAATCCGATCTACACACGCACATCGTCTTACGGCCACTTTGGCCGCGAGCCTGATGGCGCTGGTGGCTTTAGTTGGGAACGTTTGGACTTGGTTCCTGCATTAGAATCTGCCTTCGGTGTCTGAACGTAAAGAAGGTCAGCGACTTCTTTATTATGGCCGCCGCAAGGGTAAACCCCTTAGCCCCGCCCGCCAGACCGTTACCGATACACTGTTACCGCATTTGAAAATCGACCCACCCGCAGGTGGGTCGATGGTCGACATGCCTGACTTGTTTCCGCACATTTCTAAACAAGGTGGGCCTAAAGAGATTTGGCTTGAGATTGGCTTTGGTGCTGGCGAGCACTTAGCCGCGCAAGCTGAGCGTAATCCGGATGTGGGTATTATTGGCGGCGAAGTTTTTTTAAACGGCGTCGCATCACTGATCCGCTATGTCGGGGAAAAGAACTTAAACAACGTGCGCGTGTTTAATGATGACGTGCGGTTTTTATTGCCAGGCATTCCTGACAAAAGTTTGTCGCGTGTCTTTGTGCTGTTCCCTGACCCCTGGCCTAAAGTGCGCCATGCCAAACGCCGCTTTATTGGACCGGAAAACCTGGATGTCCTGGCCCGCACCATGCCAGAAGGGGCAGAGCTAAGGATCGCAAGCGATCATCCCGTCTATATCCAGTGGGTCATGGAGCAAGTGCCCCCCCACCCCTGTTTTACCTGGGATGTGAAGGGGCCTGAGGACTGGCAAGTTGCCCCCACTGACCACGTGGAGACTCGTTATCAGAAAAAGGCCATCCGTGAGGGCCGCAAACCGGCTTTTTTCCGCTTCTTTAGAAACGCCACGCCAGCGCCCTCTGTCGCATCTTAGCGGCGTAACCCTTGCAAAATGGGCATAATCGCAGTATATGCAGCCCATAAGCTTTCACTGTCGATCGACTGGAAAGTGGCCCCAACCGGCCACTTTTTTTATTGCCTAAATTCAGGCGATTCGGCGGGAAAAAGCCCGTTTTGCTGCTGTTTGCAGCACTCAGACTGATGCGTTTTGGAGTTCTATTTGGAACGACTGCTGGCCCTTGAAGAGCGTATTGCACCAACCCTGGAAGCCATGGGCTTCGAGGTGGTGCGCGTGGCTCTTATGAACGAGGGCAGTGAACGCACCGTTCAAGTGATGGCAGACCGTGCGGATGGCACATTGATCGGTATTGATGAGTGCGAAACGATTAGCAACGCACTGTCGGCGATCTTTGACGTCGAAGACCCGATTGCAGGCGCGTACAATTTAGAAGTCAGCTCGGCCGGCATTGACCGTCCCCTCACGCGCCAAAAAGATTTTGAGAACTATGCAGGCTTTGAAGCGAAAATTGAAACCAAGCTGGCGCTGAATGGCCGCCGCCGCTTCAAAGGTCCGATCAAAGGTTTGAATGCCGACGGTGATGTTGTGGTGACGGTCGACGACACGGATGTGACGCTGCCGTTCCAGAATATTTCCACCGCGAAACTGGTTTTAACCAACGAACTGATTGCTGCTACGTCAAAAGGTCGTCCTTCTTCCAAAGGACTGGCCGATAACGACGCGGCACAAAAACCAAAACAACCAAAGAAGCAGAAGAAGTAGGAGACATCCATGGCTCAGAGCATTGGTATGGCCCGCCCCGAACTGATTCAGGTGGCCGACACTGTTGCCCGCGACAAGAATATTGATCGTGAGGAAGTTTTTATCGCCATGGAACAGGCCATTCAAAAAGCTGGCCGCTCCAAGTATGGGCACGAAAAAGACATTCGTGCGAACATCGATCGCAAGACCGGTGAAATTCGTTTAGCGCGCTACATCGCCATCGTCGACACCATCGAAGACGAAAATACCCAAACCACCTTGGATAAATCCAAGAAGAAGTATCCTGATTTGAAAGTGGGCGACGAGATCGTCGACCCGTTGCCGCCGATTGATTTCGGCCGCATTGCCGCTCAAACCGCGAAGCAAGTGATCGTGCAGAAAGTGCGTGATTCCGAGCGTGCGCGTCAGTTTACCGAATACAAAGACCGCGTGAGCGAAGTGGTGAACGGCTTGGTGAAGCGCGTTGAATTCGGCAACATCGTTGTCGATTTAGGCCGCGCCGAAGGCATGCTGCGCCGTGATGACCTGATCCCACGCGAGCACTTTAAAAACGGTGATCGTGTGCGTGCGCTGATTAATGCCGTGCGCCAAGAGCCGCGCGGCCCGCAAATTTTCTTGTCGCGTACAGCGCCCGATTTCATGAAGGCGCTGTTCATGCAAGAAGTGCCCGAGATTTATGACGGCGTTATTGAAATCCGCTCGGTCGCACGCGACCCCGGCAGCCGCGCCAAGATTGCAGTAATCTCGAACGACTCATCCATCGATCCGGTTGGCGCTTGCGTTGGTATGCGCGGCAGTCGCGTGCAGGCGGTGGTTGCCGAACTGCAAGGCGAAAAAATTGACATCATTAACTGGAGCGAAGATCCCGCAACTTTTGTCGTGAACGCATTGGCTCCGGCTGAAGTGTCGAAAGTTGTGTTGGACGAAGATGCCGCACGCATCGAAGTTGTGGTGCCGGATGAGCAATTGTCGCTCGCCATTGGCCGCCGCGGCCAAAACGTGCGCCTCGCTTCTCAGCTGACCGGCTGGTCCATCGACATTCTGACCGAAGCCGAAGAGTCCGAGCGTCGTCAGCAGGAATTCACTGTGCGTTCGAAACTGTTCATCGACGCCCTGGATGTGGACGATGTGTTGGCACGCCTGCTGGTCACCGAAGGTTTCACATCGGTGGAAGAAGTGGCCTTTGTGCCAGTTGAAGATATTGCGGAGATTGAAGGTTTGGACGAAGACGTAGCGAACGAATTGAAGAACCGTGCCCAAGTGTTCTTGGAAGAAGAAAACAAGCGCACGGAATCCCGCCTGAAGGAATTGAAGGTTTCGGAAGATTTGACCGGGGCTGATATCGAAGGCCTGGATGCGAAAAAGATCGTGGCCTTGGCTGAAAAGGGCGTGAAAACCCTGGACGACCTGGCTGATTTGGCTGGCGATGAGCTGGTTGAAATGCTGGCTCCGACCCCGATGACCTTGGATAACGCCAATAAAATCATTATGGCCGCCCGCGCCCACTGGTTCCCAGAAGGCGAAAATACGGCTGGCGACGCATAAGGGTTTATCGGTCAGAACGGGCGGCAGAGCTAAAACACCATGCCGCGTGAAGACAAAACGGTCCGTGAGTGCATTGCCTCGGGTGAAACCCACCCGACAACGGCTATGGTGCGCTTTGTGGTCGGCCCCGACGATGAGATTGTGGCCGACGTGGCCGGCCGCCTGCCCGGCCGTGGTTTGTGGTTGAGCGCTAAGCGCGATATGATAGAAACAGCCGCCGCAAAACGGCTGTTTTCCAAGGCTGCGCACCGCCCTGTCCGTGTTCCCGAGAACCTGGTCGATACGGTGTCCGAACTTCTAAAACGTCGTTGTCTCGATACGCTTGGCCTTGCACGCCGCGCCGGTTTGACGGCGGTGGGGGCCGATAAAGTCCGGGCTCAAGCTGGGGCCGGTCAAACGGCTGTTTTGATTGAAGCCGCAGATGGTTCCAAGGGCGAGCGGGACAAAATGGTGGCGACTGCGCGTGCCGCGCACGTTGTCGATGCGTTTGATCGTTACGAGATGGGTGCGGCGCTCGGACGTGACGAAGCTGTTCATGTGGGATTAGCGAGCGGCGGACTTACGACGGTTTTTTTAACGGAAGTTGCGCGCTACGAAGGCGTGCGGAGTAGGTCAGCAGTGCCATGAACCAGATCAATATCGCCTGATCTTGCATCGAAGATCACTCGCTGCTGCGCTGAAAGCTCATCATGCTTTTAAGCCCACCACGTTTTTAAGCTGTAACGTTTAAGCGTGTAACGTTTTTAAAGAGACAATTGAGAACCGAATGTCAAACGACACACCGACCGATACCAAAGCGAAAACGCCCCTGACCTTAGGGCGTGGCAAGCTTGGTTTGAACAAAACCGAGGTCGAAACCGGACAAGTCCGCCAAAGTTTCTCCCATGGCCGCTCGAAAGTGGTTCAGGTTGAACGCAAGCGCCAACGTAAATTCGAAATCGGCGCTGACGGCAAAGTGCTGGAAGTTAAAGCACCCGTCGCACCCGCACCTGTGAAGGCTGAAGCCCCCGTTAAAGACACCGCAGCACACGGCACATTGACTGGTGCCGAACAAGCGCACCGTTTGCGCGTGTTGCAAGACGCGATGAAGCATGACGAAGAGTCGCGTCGCATTGCTGAGGAAGAAGAACAGCGCCGTGAAGCTGAAGAAGCTGCGCGCATCGCAGAAGAAAAGCGCTTGGCCGCAGAAGAAGCTGCGCGTCTGAAGGCTGAAGCCGCGCAAGCGGCCGCAAACGCAAAAACACAAACACCAGCACCTGCCCCTGTCGCACCAAAAGTGCCAGAAGGCCCTGCCGGTGTGACACGCATTGTGTCAGAGCCGCGCCAAGTACAAATTCAAACGCCGGCGGCCCGCGCCGCTGCGTTAGAAGAAGAAGAAGAACCGCGCCGTAAAGTGCCCGGCAAGACTGGTCATAAGCCGCCGCCATCGCCCGGTCGCCGTGGTGATGCACGTCGCCGCGAAGGCAAGCTGACGATCTCAGCAGCGCTGGATGCAGATGACCGTGTCGAACGGAGCCGCTCGGTCGCAGCGATGCGCCGCGCGGTTGAAAAAGAAAAGCGCAAGATGCAGATGATGCAATCGCGCCCGGAGAAAATTGTGCGCGAAGTTGTGTTGCCTGAAACGATTACGGTTCAAGAACTGTCGAACCGCATGGCAGAGCGTTCTGTCAACGTGATCAAAGCGTTGATGAAAATGGGTGTGATGGCGACGATCAACGAAGTGATCGACGCCGATACCGCGGAATTGGTAGCGCAAGAATTCGGCCACACGATCAAACGTGTCACCGATGCCGACGTTGAAGATAGCTTGAACATTGTGCCTGACGATGACGATGAGCATGTGGCCCGTCCGCCTGTTGTGACCATCATGGGTCACGTCGACCACGGCAAGACGTCGCTGCTGGATGCCTTGCGTCAAACCGATGTGGTCAGCGGTGAAGCTGGCGGCATTACACAGCACATCGGCGCGTATCAGGTAAAAACGGATAAGGGCATTATCACCTTCATCGATACACCCGGCCACGAAGCGTTCACTGCGATGCGTGCGCGCGGTGCAAAGGTGACCGATATCGTCGTGCTGGTGGTGGCTGCCGATGACGGCATTATGCCGCAAACCATTGAAGCTATTCGCCACGCCAAAGCGGCCGAAGTGCCAATTATCGTGGCCATCAATAAGATGGATAAGCCGGGCGCAAACCCGGGCCGCGTACGCCAAGAACTTTTGAACCACGAGATTGTGGTCGAAGAAATGGGCGGCGATACGCTCAGCATCGAAGTCTCGGCGCTGAAGAAGACCAACCTCGATAAGCTGGTTGATGCCATTTTGCTGCAAGCCGAAGTGTTGGATTTGAAAGCCAACCCAGACCGCGAAGCAGGTGGTGCAATTATCGAAGCGAAAATGGAAAAAGGTGTCGGCCCAGTCGGCACAGTTCTCATTCAACGCGGTACACTCAGTGTCGGCGATATTTTCGTCGCCGGTGCCCAGTGGGGCCGGGTGCGCATTCTGATCGACTACAACGGCAAGCAAATCAAGCAGGCTGGTCCGTCAGCCCCTGTGGAAGTCGTTGGGTTCTCGGGCGTGCCGTCAGCCGGTGATGATTTCGTCGTCGTGCCTGACGAAGCCAAGGCGCGTGAAATTTCCGAGTTCCGGACACGCAAGCAACGCATCGCCGGTCAGGCGGGCAGCGTTGGTGCGACAACGATGGAACAAATGTTTGCGAAGATCAAAGCTGGCGAAGTGAAAGAGCTGGCCATCGTGATCAAAGCCGACATGCAGGGTTCGGTCGAAGCATTGACCGGCACCTTAAGCAAAATCGGCTCGGACGAAGTGAAGGTGAACGTGATTTATGGGGCCGTTGGCGCCATTAACGAATCTGACGTCACACTTGCGAAGGCGTCTAACGCAGTCATCATTGGCTTTAACGTTCGTGCGAACGCGCAAGCCCGTGAAGTTGCCAAGCGCGACGGCATCGACATTCGTTACTACTCGATCATTTACGAAGTCGCCGACGAAGTAAGAAACGTGCTGACAGGCATGCTCTCGCCGAAGTTCAAAGAAAACTTCATTGGCTACGCCGAAATTCGCGAAGTCTTCAACATCACCAAGGTCGGCAAGGTTGCTGGCTGCCGCGTGACCGAAGGCGTGATCAAACGCGGCTGCAAAGTCCGCTTGCTGCGTGACAACGTCGTTATTCACGAAGGCGATCTGTCGCAACTCAAGCGCTTCAAAGACGATGCGAAGGAAGTGCGCGAAGGTTACGAGTGCGGTATGGCGTTGGCCAACTACAACGACATCCAGAAGGGCGACATGATCGAGTGTTTCGAACTCGAACGCGTCGCGGCTACTCTGTAATTGTCATCGCCTCATTGACTGAATCTCTTCAGGCCAAGCTTTAACGGCTTGGCCTGAAGCAAGACGACGGGAACCGATATGCCCCGCAATCGCAATAGCAAACAACCTCCTGGTCAACGCCTCCTCCGTGTGGGTGAAGAAATTCGCCACGCATTAGCATACGTGTTCGAGCGAGAGACCTTCCGCGATCCTGATCTGGCGAACGTCTCGATTACCGTGACGGAAGTACGCCCCAGCCCTGACTTGCGCCATGCGCGCGTGTACTTCGTGCCCTTGGGCGGCGGCGATGCCAAAGCCATTATGGAAGGCCTTAGACGCGTGAAGCCTTTCCTGCGTCGCCGCATCTCAGAAATGATAACGATGAAGTTTCTGCCTGACTTGGTGTTTGCACACGACACCACATTCGATCAGGCCGAGCACATTGCAACGCTGCTGCATCGTCCTGAAGTCGCCCGCGATTTACAACCCGATGTGTATGGCGCCGCTGATCGTGATGAAGACGGCGATGACGCGCCCGCCCACGGCGCAAATACAAAGCGCGACGAAGAAGAATAATGGCGAAACGAAAAGGACAGCCCGTTCACGGCTGGCTGAACATCGATAAGCCCGAAGGTATTTCGTCGGCCGCTGTTGTGGCGCGCGTGCGCAAATTGTTGAACGCCGCCAAAGCCGGACACGCGGGCACGCTTGATCCACTGGCCACCGGCATCATCCCCATCTGCTTGGGCGAAGCGACCAAGACCATGTCATTCGCCATGGACGGCGATAAGCACTACACCTTCACGGCGATCTGGGGCCAAGCCACCGACACCGATGACCGCGAAGGTAAGGTGATTGCGACCTCTGATGTCAGGCCGACTCGAGACCAGATTCTGGCTGCGCTGCCCGGATTCGTCGGCGAAATCGACCAAACACCGCCCATCTACTCGGCGATCAAGGTCGACGGGGAACGGGCCTATGCACTGGCGCGCGACGGCGAAAATGTCGAACTGAAGCCGCGCAAAATATCCGTCTATAGCTTTGAATTACTTGGCGAAAACCCATCAGAAATTGACCATTTTCGGGTCCATTGCGGCAAGGGCACCTATATCCGGGCCCTGATCCGCGATTTGGCCCAAGCCCTTGGAACTGTTGCACATATCGGCACCTTGCGGCGCACCTCGTGCGGGCCGTTTGATGAAAATACCGCAATTTCGCTGGATAAATGGGAGTCCCTTGGGCATAGTCCCGCCGCCTTGGCGCATCTGAGGCCGATCCGAACCGTGCTGGACGACATCCCGGCTCTGGCTCTGACCGATCAGGAAGCGCACCGCCTTCGTCACGGACAAAGCCTTGCTTTGTTTCCGCTGGCCCAGCGAAACCCCCAGGCCAAACTCGCACAGGGCATTCCTGTGCAAGCCGTGCTTGGAGAAACGTTGGTGGCGTTAGCCGAGGTAGGGACCGGCATGCTGCGTCCCTTGCGCGTCATGTCATATGACTAACTTTGGCGACTAACCCAAAAAGGAGTACCCGATGTCGATTACTGCAGAGCGCAAACAAGCGCTCATCAAAGAATATGCCACCAAAAAAGGCGACACTGGTTCGGCAGAAGTTCAAGTTGCTGTGCTCAGCGAGCGCATCAAGAACCTGACGGATCACTTAAAAGGCCACAACAAAGACAACCACTCACGTCGTGGTTTGTTGGTGATGGTTGGTCAACGCCGTCGTTTGCTCGACTATCTTAAGGGCATCTCGACCGAGCGTTACGACTCTCTGATTGGTCGCCTCGGCCTGCGCCGCTAAACAAGCGCATGCACCATACCGACCGTACATGACACAAAACGCTGCCTGCATGGTGCGGGCGGCGTTTTTGTCGTTTATGTGCAAGCGGCAACCGTCGCGTATGTGAGTGCCTTAAACTACTGCCGCGCTCATCTGACCTAACAACGTCAGATCTGCTGCTGACCGTGATGCATGATGGAAAGGTCTGTCAGGCCACGGAGGATCGAAATCCCAGCTTAGGGAATCTCGTGAAGGCACGAGACTTCTGACAGCGGGCTGGGCGCACAATCCGGTGCCGGTCCATGACGGAAAAGGAAAACCGAAATGTCGATGTTCAAAACGTTCCGCAAAGAAATCGAGTGGGGCGGCCGCAAACTCATTCTGGAAACCGGCAAGATCGCGCGTCAAGCTGACGGCGCTGTGCTGGCCACCTATGGTGAGACAACTGTGCTGTGTACAGCCGTTGGCGCCAAATCAGCCAAGCCGGGGATCGACTTCTTCCCGTTGACGGTGAACTACCAAGAAAAAACCTTTGCCGCCGGTAAAATTCCGGGCGGCTTCTTCAAACGCGAAGGTCGTCCGTCTGAAAAAGAAACGTTGGTGAGCCGCCTGATCGATCGTCCGATCCGTCCGCTGTTCCACGACAATTACCGCAATGAAACCCAAGTGGTTTGCACCGTTCTGTCACATGACATGAAGAACGATCCGGATGTGGTGGCCATGATCGGCGCATCAGCCGCGTTGACCATCTCTGGTCTGCCGTTCTTGGGCCCGATTGGTGCAGCACGCGTCGGCTACATTGATGGCCAATATGTGCTGAATCCGGTGAAAGAAGATTTGGAAAAATCGGTGTTGGACCTGGTTGTCGCGGGCACCACCGAAGGCGTGCTGATGGTTGAATCAGAAGCCAAAGAGTTGTCGGAAGACATCATGCTGGGCGCGGTCAACTACGGCCACGACCAAATGCAACACGTGATCAAAGCCATCATTGAGTTGGCTGAACGTTGCGCGAAAGATGCACGCGAACTGACGCCGCCGGCTCCCGCCGTTGCTGTTGTCACCGAAAAGTTCAAAGCGTTCGAAGCCGACATGGCTGCTGCTTACAAACACGTCGTGAAACAAGAACGCTATGCCGCAGTCTCTGAAGTGAAGAAAAAAGCCATCGCCAGCTTGGGCGATGCCGCTGATGAGATCCTGGTTGCTGGCGGTATCTTGAAGCACATGGAAGCCGACGTTGTGCGTGGTGCGATTTTGAACACCGGCATCCGCATCGATGGCCGCGACACTAAAACCATCCGCCCGATCGAAGTGGAAGTTGGCATTCTGCCGCGCGCCCACGGTTCAGCCCTGTTCACACGCGGCGAAACCCAGGCCCTCGTCACCACAACGCTCGGCACCGGCCAAGATGAGCAAATCATCGACGCGCTGGACGGCGAGTACAAAGAAACGTTCATGCTGCACTACAACTTCCCTCCGTACTCCGTGGGTGAAGCTGGCCGCATGGGCAGCCCTGGTCGCCGCGAAATCGGTCACGGCAAGTTGGCTTGGCGTTCGGTGCACCCGCTGTTGCCGACCGCTGAAAAGTTCCCGTACACGATCCGCGTTGTCTCTGAAATCACCGAGTCCAACGGTTCGTCATCAATGGCCAGCGTTTGCGGTTCATCACTGGCGTTGATGGACGCCGGTGTGCCGTTGACGCGCCCTGTTGCTGGCGTAGCCATGGGCCTGATCAAGGAAGGCGATAAATTCGCCGTTCTGTCCGATATCATGGGTGACGAAGATCACTTGGGCGATATGGATTTCAAAGTTGCCGGTTCAGAAGTCGGCATCACCTCGCTGCAAATGGATATTAAAATTACATCCATCACCCGCGAGATCATGGAAATCGCGTTGCGCCAAGCCAAGGATGGCCGCTTGCATATCCTGGGCGAAATGAGCCGTGGTTTGACAGGCGCCCGTGAAGGTGTGTCCAGTCATGCACCGCGCATCACTGTCATGAACATCCCGAAAGACAAGATCCGTGAAGTGATCGGCAGCGGCGGTAAAGTGATCCGCGAACTGCAAGAAACTACGGGCACGAAGATCGACATCGAAGACGATGGCACCTTGAAGATCGCTTCGTCGGATGAGAACGCCACGAAACTGGCACTGCAAAAGATCCGCGAGATCGTTGCAGAACCGGAACTGGGCGAGATCTACGAAGGCAAAGTCGTGAAGATCATGGAGTTCGGCGCGTTCGTGAACTTCTTGGGCAAGCGCGACGGCCTTGTGCACATCTCGGAACTGGCTGCAGCCCGCGTGAAGCAAGTCAGCGACGTCGTCAAAGAAGGCGACACCGTGAAAGTGAAATGCTTGGGCGTCGATGATCGCGGCAAGGTGAAGTTGTCGATGAAGCGCGTCGACCAAGCCACTGGCCAAGATCTGGATCAAGCTGCACCGGCTGGTGAAGCTGCTCCGGCTCAAGAGTAGTTTTATTTAAACTGCATGAACGGTACCCCGCGCGTGAGTGTGACGATTCCAAAAATCATCGCTCACCGCGGGTCGCCGCGTGAAGCGCCGGAAAACACGCTGGCCTCTTTCCGCAAAGCCAAAGCGTCTGGGGCCACATGGATTGAGTTCGATGTGGCGCTGACCAAAGACCTGCGGCCCGTTATATTTCACGACGATGGTTTAGAGCGCACATCAGACGGCGAAGGCTTGCTGGCTGATTTGGACTTTGATCTCGTCACGCATTTAGATGCTGGAAGCTGGTTCAGCCGCGATTTCGCAGGCGAGCCGATTCCAACCTTAGAAGAGACGTTAGAATTGCTGGCGACACTCGAGCTGGGCTTTAACATGGAGTTGAAGACGGACCCCGGCCGTGAAGCTGAATTGGCGAAAGTGGCCCTGCCCATAGCACTGGATATGTGGCCCGCACATTTACCGACTCCATTGATTTCAAGTTTCTCGCGTATTGCCATTGCATCAGCACGTGAAGTCGCCCCGCAGTGGCCGATGGATGTGATCTATGACCGCATCCCTGCTGAGTGGGCTGAAGACGCCAAAAAACTGGAATTGGCCGCCATTGGTGCCAATCACAAACATTTGACGCGCGAACAGGTTATGGAAATTCGCGGATCAGGTCTTAAGTTAAGTACATATACGGTGAATGACGCCGAGCGCGCCGCGACCCTGTTTCAATGGGGCGTGGATGCGATCTTTACCGATGTGCCGGCCGAGATGGTCACCCGATTTGGGCCATAAAGTGGCCATGTTAACATTTGTGACAAAAACCGTTTGAACAGCGATCAGGTTTGTTAAATTCAGCGGTTTTCTTGGTCCGGCAGTGGAAAAGACCTATACTGACGGGGACTAAAGTTGGGTGGAGTGACGCATTGACGCTTGTATAAAAGCGCAAGGCGGAGTTGGGACGTAAAGGGACGATAGCCGTGAAGGCACTGAATTCGATTTTGATGTCTGGCGCAGAAGTTTTGCCGTTGATCGAAGGCGGCAAAGGCGTTGCCGTGTCGACGGGTTTGACCTCCGGTTCATGGGCCGCGGCAAACGGCGTTGGTACGTTTTCAGGCGTAAACGCAGATTCATTCGACCCGACGGGCAAAGTTATTCCGCAACTTTATCATGGCCGCACACGTCATGATCGCCACGAAGAGTTGATCAAGTACGCGATTGAAGGCGGCATTCAGCAAGCGCGCATCGCGCATGAAACGCGCGGTAATGCCGGTGCGCTTCATATCAACGTGCTGTGGGAAATGGGCGGCGCAGAACGTGTGCTGCATGGTATTTTAGAAAAAGCCCGCAACATCATTCATGGCATCACCTGCGGTGCCGGTATGCCGTATCGCTTGGGCGAGATCGCCGCCAAGTACGGCCTTTATTATTACCCGATCATCTCATCGGGTCGCGCCTTCCGTGCGTTGTGGAAGCGCGCCTATCACAAATTCTCGGAACTGGTGGGCGGCGTGGTCTACGAAGATCCGTGGTTGGCCGGTGGCCACAATGGCCTTTCAAACTCAGAAGATCCGCGCAAACCGGAAGATCCATATCCGCGCATCGTTGAGCTGCGCAAAGTGATGAATGAAGCGGGCTTGAACAACACGCCAATCATCATGGCCGGTGGCGTGTGGTGGTTGTCGGAGTGGGAACACTTCTTGGACAATCCCGAAGTGGGCCCGATTGCGTTTCAGTTCGGCACGCGTCCGCTGTTGACCAAAGAAAGCCCGATTTCCGATGAATGGAAATCAAAGTTGGTAGATTTGAAGCAAGGCGATGTGTTGTTGCACCGCTTTAGCCCGACGGGTTTTTATTCATCGGCTGTCAAGAACAGCTATTTGCTGGAACTGGAAGCACGCAGCGAACGCCAGATTGCGTTCTCGATCGATGCCGTTGGTGAGCACACGGCGCCATTTAATATGGGCTTGCGCAAAAAAGAAGTGTTCGTGACGCCGGAAGACAAAGCACGTGGCGATGCCTGGCGCGCGCAAGGTTTCACCGAAGCCTTGAAGACGCCAGATTCGACATTGATTTTCACGACGCCTGAGAAGGCCGAAGAAATTCGCGCGGACCAAATTGCCTGCATGGGCTGCTTATCAGCATGTTCATTCTCGAACTGGTCACAAAGCGAAGAAGGCTCGACGGGCCGTAAAGCTGATCCGCGCAGCTTCTGCATTCAAAAGACGCTGCAAAACATTGCGCACGGCGGCAACATCGATAATGAACTGATGTTTGCGGGCCATAATGCGTACCGGTTTGGTTTAGACCCCTGGTACAAAAACGGCTTCATTCCGACGATGAAGCAGTTGGTGGAACGCATTTCTTCTGGTTGGTAAAGCCAACCACAGAAGCTGAAATTTAAAGCGCCGCGATCAAATGTCGCGGCGTTTTTTTTATTTAGCCTTGCAGCTTCGCGATCTTGGCGTGTTCTTGTTCTAAAATTGAATACACCACCGTGGACCACCATTTGCCGCGCGCGTGCTTTACATCGCGCAGCATGCCTTCGCGGGCCATGCCCAGTTTTTGCATCACGCGAATGACCGCTTTGTTTTCAGGCGCACACTGCGCAAACACGCGGTGCATTTTGAATTGATGAAATGCCGCGTGTAGCAGCGCCTGCCCGATTTCAGTGGCGAAGCCCTGCTTCCAGAATTTGCGCCCGACACCAAAGCCCATTTCGGCTTGGCGGTTGATGGGGTCGGTGACCCGCAACACAGCTTCGCCCACCAGCAGTCCGTTATCTTTGCGGGTGACGGCCAGATAGTAATTCGCGCGCGGCTTTAGGCCTTGCTCTTGCACAGCCCAGGTGACGAGCGCTGCAATTTTGTCCGCCGAAGGCGGTTCGGTCGCGTGATATTCCCAATAGGCCGCATCCCGCACATTCTCTTGCAATGCAGGAATGTCGGCTGCGGTGTATTCGCGAATGCTGAAACGCCGGGACGCAAGCGGCAGCGTCAACGTGGGGATATCGGGTGCTATTGTCATAGGCCCCGATTCTACACGTGCTCTAGCGCGTCAGGAAGCGCGAGATGAAGTCTTCAATGGCCGGATCGGCCAGACCTTTGGTTTGCAGATCTTTGCGGATGGCGTGCACATCGACATACGCATAATTGTGAACCGCCGTATCGGGTGAGCAGGGTTTGCCCTTCACATCGATAATCCGAAAATCAAAGGCGCGCTTGTCGCTTTTGAAAACTTCGTAGGCCAGGATTTGATCGATGTCGTTGTTCGGCATGAACGTCACGACCTTGGGCTTCACGTCGTAAAGCTGGCTGGGCTGCAGGTCGTCAGCGGCGGCAATGATCAGCTCATCACCCACTTGGCAGGTGCGCGCAGCCGCCCCGTTTAAGATGCAGCAGCGTGAGCCAGGCTCGCCGTGAATCACATAGGTCGACAGACGCGCGCCGGAATTCTTGTTCCAGACATCAACAAACTCGGTCGGGTAAATGCCCGCGGCTTCGCAATGCTCGGGGTCCAGCGTGATGGAACCGTGGTAATGCAGGTCGGCCATGGTGACGCGAATGCCGTGCAATTTGGCGCGAATGACCTTGGGCATGAGGCTCCTCCAAGCGGTACCAGACCCGCAGAAAACCAGGATGTGCGGGTGCGAAAGCGGCGCCAACATAAGCCCAAAATCGGGCCCGTCTACTGCTTAAGTGGCGCCTCAGTTCTGCCCCTTGCCCGCAGAAATACTGAGGTTTAGTGTGGCCCTGGAAGAACAATCAAAGAACATAGCCAATGAGCCCTCCTCCATCCGACTCGGAGCCTCAACTGTCTGGCTTTGGCCCGGCGAGCACCGGCAGCATGCGCACCAAAATGCGCAGCCCCGACAAGCCCTGGAGCGGTGCTGCCAATACATCGCTTTATGACCCTGCGGCTGTTACGGCGGCGGTCACGCGCGGTGTGTGTCGATGGTTGGAAGATGCGGGCTTCATCACGCTGCGCGAATTCAAACTGGGTACGGGTCGGCGTGCTGATGTGGTGGGCTTAAGTGCCGACGGTAAAATCGTGATGGTGGAAGTAAAAAGCACCGCAGGCGATTACCGCAGCGATACGAAGTGGCTGGAGTACGTGCCCTACTGCGATGCGTTTAGCTTTGCTGTGCCGCCTGAGTTTCCGTGGCAGATCTTACCCAGTGATTGCGGTGTAGTGATTGCCGATGCGCACTCAGCGGCTGTGGTCAGGCATGCCACACCACGCCAACTCCATTCATCACGACGCAAGGCGCTGACGTTGCGATTTGCACTGGCGGCCGGTCAGCGTCTGTCGACGTTATTGGATCCGCGATTTTAAGAAATGCGCCGCCTGCATTTGCAGGGAAATATCAGGGGCGCGGATGTGGAAAAGACAGAGTTGCGTGGAAGCTTTTTACCCGCACGCAAGGCCGACAACGCGGCTATAAGCATCCAACTCAACATTCAACCGTTGCGGTGAACGGTCTTGCGACAACCGATCACCCGGGCGGATGATACGATACGGCACAGTCAGGCGCTCTTCACGGATGTACTGACCCGATGTTGGTGTGGCTGCGTTCTTGCTGACGAACGTCATGCCCAGCGCGGGTACCAGCACGTGCCCGCGGCAGCCGACCAAGTATTCCGGCAGTACGGGCTGACGAATAACGGGGGCTGGAATAGCTGGCGCACCGTTTGCCGCAGCGGTAGGCGTTGTGGATGTGGGTGATGCATTTTCAGGATAGCTGGGGAACATGCCCGCTTGGCCCGTGCAGCCTGCCAGCAATGCTGTGACAGACGCGATGCAGATCAGTTTGCGAAAAGACACTTGTTTCGAAACAGACATGGCATCACCCAGATATTATCGGCTGTTGGTTTTCAGCGCCGCAATCGTTGCAGTGGTGGAGTATGACGGGACAAGTTCAGCAAGCAAGACTTTCCCGCCGTAGCTTTCAACAAAATCACCACCAACCACGTTCGAGCGTACATAATCCGCGCCCTTCACCAACACATCGGGCCGGATGGCTTCGATTAAATCTTTCGGCGTGTCTTCACCGAAGATCACCACCAGATCAACGTTGGCCAGTGAGGCCAGAACCGTGGCGCGGGCTGATTCCGTTTGCACGGGGCGCGTGGGGCCTTTTAAGCGGCGCACCGAGGCATCGGCATTCAAACCCACCACAAGCTTATCACACGCACCACGTGACTGATTGATCAGCGCAATGTGGCCTGGATGTAGCAAATCAAAACAGCCGTTGGTGAAACCAATTTTGTGGCCTTCACGGCGCCATACGGCCAGCTGCGCAAGGGCGGTCGGTAAATCCAGGCACTTCGCTTCGGCGGGTGTTAAGTTGTGACGCATAAGTGCTGTTGAAATATCATGCGTGGTCGCAACAGCTGTTGAATGACGCGCCACCACAACGCCCGCAGCGACGTTTGATAAATGTGCGGCATCGGCCAGCGGTACTTTTGCGGCCAAGGCTGCGGCCAGCGTTGCGACAACTGTATCGCCCGCGCCCGTCACATCGGCCACTTCACGGGTTTGCGCAGGCAGGTGCGTGATGACATCGCCATCAATCAACGTCATGCCTTCGCCCGAGCGCGTAACGAGAATAGATTGTGCGCTAATCTCGGCGCGCAATTTCTGCGCGGCCGCGACGAGCTTGGTTTCCGTATCCACTGCAACGCCCGCGGCATCTTGCAGTTCATTGCGGTTGGGCGTGATGACAGTGGCACCAGAATAGCGCGTATAGTCTGTGCCCTTCGGGTCAACAATCACCGGCTTTCCAGCTGCATTGGCCGCCGCGATAATTTTAGAGGCAAGCGCGCCTGCAAAGACGCCTTTGCTGTAATCCGACAGCACCACCACATCGACGTAAGGAATTTGTGAAAGTGCCGTGCGCGCTAAATCGTCTTCATCTGCGGTATCAATGGCATGCACCGTTTCACGGTCGGCGCGCAGCATGTGATGACCGTCTAAGCTGAAGAAGCGGTTTTTGATGGTGGTTTCGCGGTGGCGCGTGACCCGCAAGAACGGCTCGACCAATTGCAGATTCGATAACAGTTCGGTGATTTCGCGGCCCGCACGATCATCACCGATCACCGACACAAACGAGACATGCACACCTAAGGCCGCCAGGTTGCGCACGACGTTGCCCGCACCCCCAAGTTCGCGGCTTTCGCGCGTAATGCGCAGCACAGGCACAGGGGCTTCGGGCGAGATGCGGCGCACTTCGCCATAGATGAAGCGATCTTCCATCACATCGCCCACACACAACACGCGCTTGCCCGCAAAATGGCTTAAGGCCGCCACAAGCGAAGCAGAAGAGTCATTAGCAGGTGCAGGCGTGGTCATGAGGATTTCAGTCAGATGTATGAAGCGGCCAGATTTACTTTAAGCAGCAAGTGATTTGAAATAATGGATCGTACGCATCAAGCCTTCATCTAACGGCACCACCGGCGTCCAACCCAGTTTTTCCTGGGCTTTGGTAATGTCCGGGCGGCGACGTGTCGGATCATCGACCGGCAAAGGCTTGTTGATGAGCTTCGATGATGAATTCGACAATTTGATGATCTTCTCGGCCAATTCCAAAATGGTGCTTTCCACCGGATTGCCTAAGTTGATCGGGCCCGTCACATCATCGGGCGCGCCCATGAGGCGCAAGAACCCTTCGACAAGATCGCTAACAAAACAGAACGAGCGGGTTTGCTGGCCATCGCCATAAATAGTAATCGGGTCGCCCTTGATCGCTTGCACAATAAAGTTCGACACCACGCGGCCATCGTTCGGCAACATGCGCGGGCCGTAGGTATTGAAGATGCGCGCAACGCGAATACGCACTTTGTGTTGACGGTGATAATCAAAAAATAATGTTTCAGCGCAGCGCTTGCCTTCGTCGTAACAGGCGCGCGGACCGATGGGGTTAACGTTACCGTTATAAGTCTCGACCTGCGGGTGGACGGTGGGATCACCGTAGACTTCGCTGGTGGAGGCCTGGAAAATTTTGGCCCGCGTCCGTTTAGCCAGACCCAGCATGTTGATCGCGCCATGAACCGAGGTCTTGGTGGTTTGCACGGGGTCGAACTGGTAGTGCACCGGGGATGCCGGGCAGGCGAGGTTGTAAATTTCGTCGGTTTCGACAAACAGCGGAAAGGTCACGTCGTGGCGGTTAAACTCGAACGCCGTGTTCGACAATAACGGCGCAATATTCTGGCGGCGGCCCGTAAAGAGGTTATCGACACACAGCACTTCGTGCCCATCGGCCAAAAGCCGCTCGCACAAGTGTGAGCCGATAAAGCCAGCACCACCTGTAATGAGGATCCGTTTGCCAAACGCCATCTTAATCACCTGTGCTGAAAAGCACCCCTAAACACGGGCTGTTTTGGACCGCCCCCAAGACCGGGAACAGGTTTTCCACCATTTATTGGACCCGGGCCAGTGAAAGACTATTTGTTAATCTTTTCCAAATAGTTACCATAGATGCGGGGGCTTTTCTCTAGTTGTATCTTAGGGCACTTATACCCCAAACAATTGAGTGGTTGGCGATGAGAACAACGCCAGCTCCATAACGATGACGCCGTCGGGATATTTCACGTTTAAATGAATACGCAACCCCAAGGGGCAAGAGGTTATCAGGAAGGCTTGCTGGTCGACACACTCGACCGTATGCGCCGCAATCCTGAAGGTCGCAAGGTTGTCCACCTGCGTTTATCGCAGTTGTTGCCGCACAACCGCACGCCCGTGCGCATTCGCATTATCAACCGGATGTTCCGTAATTTAGAAAGCGGCCGGAACGCCCAACTGTTCCCGATCAGCAACGATGATCTGGTGATTATCGTCAACTCCGGTGCGCAACGTGACGTGGCCAATATCTGCGACCGCATCCGCACACTGTTTGAGAGTGACCCTGTCACCCACATGAAAGACGGCGAGCCGGATAAATTTATTTTGTGGTTCGACTTGGGCCTGGATTCAGCGCTGGCCATTCACACCGCCCAACAACTGAAGGTGCGCGCACAACAAACCGCCCCGCGCACGGAAAACACGCTGCCGAATTTAAATCCGGTCACGCTGGATGATGTGCAAAAGAAACTCGCCTTCGCCAACGTGGTTCCGTTTATCCGCGACCAAGTCGCCGTGCGAATTGATGCGCAAACCAATGCGGCCGCCATTGAGTTCTATGAGTTCTTCATGGCGATTGCGGAGGTGCAGAAAATGCTGGCCCCCAACATCAACATTTTTGGTGACCGCTGGTTATTTCAGGATTTAAGCCGCACCATGGACTTGCGGATGCTGGAAATGATTGCGCGCCATCCAAATGTGCGCGGCGTTCCCGCCATTAGTTTGAATTTGAATTTGGAAACCGTCGTCACGCCGACCTTTGAAAGCTTTATCGGACGCGTCGAGAAGGGCCAAAAGGTCATCATCGAAGTGCAGGCGGTAGACGTTTTGACAAACTTGGGTTTGTACACCGAGGTGCAGGCTGCGCTGGCACAGATGGGCCACGCGGTTCTGATTGACGGTTTGACGACAACCGCACTGAGTGTGTTGGATGTCGGCAAGCTAAACCCCGATTATGCAAAATTGGTGTGGTCGAACGAACTTTTGAACACCATGGACCCACGCGGTTCGCGCGCGACATCGATGATGAAACAACTGGGCGGCAATAAAGTTGTGCTAAGCCGGGTTGATTCCGCAGATGCATTACAATGGGGTTTGCGGTCTGGGATTGGGTTATATCAAGGCCGCTTCCTTGATTCCTTCAGCAAGCCGGCGCGTAAAGCGCCGGTGCGCAGATAGTGCTGAGGTAGGTCGCCATGTCAGACGTCGAAGCACCAGATTTTATGTTGACCCACCCCTTGGGCGAAAGCCACGAGGGACGGTTCTTGAACGATCTGCGCACGATTTCGTCAGACCCGCAGCAGCATGGCATGTTGCGTCTGCATATCTCGCGCTTGGCTGAAAATAATCGCGGGGTGGATGGCTGCCGTGCAGCCGAAACCGCATTTGATGAAATGGTGCGCACGCGCTCTGCACGCCTGTACCGCCTGCGCAATGCCGACATGATGGTGATGTATGAACCATCGCAAGTCGACGTGGCCGAAAAATGCCTGATGAAACTTTTGCGCTTGTGGAGCGCAG
The DNA here is from genome assembly GCA_965229355.1 of Rhodospirillaceae bacterium. Taxonomy (GTDB): domain Bacteria; phylum Pseudomonadota; class Alphaproteobacteria; order Rhodospirillales; family Rhodospirillaceae. The sequence goes on from OZ245869.1 coordinate 1,408,897, forward strand.
ATCCGTTATTGGTCAAATTCAAAGCTGACCCGCGCAAGAACAAGCTAACCAGCTGGTTCGACATGGCGCAGGATTTTGAAAAACTGATGGCCTTCGCCGAGAAGCAAGTCGGTGATGAAAAAGCTGTCGGTAAAACCTTGCAAGAATTGGTGGCGGAGCGTGAGGTGGCGAAAGCCAACATGGAGCGCGGCCAGCCCATGACGCCACTGGGGTTGGGACGCGCTGAAGAATCGTTGGCGCGTGTTGACCTGTCCAGCTTTACGCGCCGTCAGCCGATTTGCGCGTTCGTTGAAGACGGTAAGCCCGAGCCGATTTTCACCGAAGTTTTCGTTTCAATCGCGGATTTGCGCGAAACCTTGATGCCAGGCACAGATTTTGCCGCCAATCCTTGGCTGTTCCAGCGCATGACACAGACGCTGGATCGGCGCGTGATGTCGCAAATGTCGCGCAAGGAAGATAAGTCGTTGTTGCGCGATGGTTTCAGCGTGAACTTGAATGTTGCGACATTGTTGTCGGAAGAATTCCTGACGTTTGACGATAACTTTGCCCCGTCATCGGGCGATATCGTTTTGGAAGTGCGCCTGGAAGATATCTTTGCCGACTTAAGCGCATTTACCTTCGCGCGCGATTTCGTGCACGAGCGTGGCTACCGCATCTGCATCGATGGCGTGACCTACAAAACCTATCCATATGCTGACAGCAATAGATTAGGCGTGGCCTATGCCAAGCTGATGTGGACGCAAGACTTGGCGGCCATGATGGGCACCGACCGCGCGCAAAAGTTCAAAGACCTGATCCGCGAACGCCGCCGTGGCCGTACCATTTTGTCACGCTGTGACTCTGACGCCTCGGTGCGGATTGGCAGCCAGCTTGGGATCACGCTGTTCCAAGGCCGCTATCTCGACACACTGCTGCGTGATCAGAAGCCATAAGTTGCGCGAGATGCCGTAACCGGCGTATCTAACTCTGCTTTTTTAAGAAGGGCAGAGTTTTTGAACCCCCCAAATTTTGCATTACGTGTTTCAGCGCTGACTAAAACATTCAGCGACGTCACCGCCGTTGATGGCATCAGCTTTGATGTTGCGCGCGGCTCAGTCACAGCGCTTCTGGGCGGCAATGGGGCCGGTAAAACCACAACCATCATGATGGTCCTGGGCTTGCTGCTGCCGACATCGGGCCACGCTTATGTGCTGGGCCACGACATGGCCCGGATGCGCCACCTTGCGTTGCCGCGCATGAACTTCTCATCGCCTTATGTAGATTTGCCGGGCGGGTTATCGGTCCGCGAGAATTTGGCCGTTTATGCCAGGCTTTACGCCATCAGCAATGTGAAGGCGCGCATTGGCGATTTGGCCGCGAAGCTGCAATTCACCGAGTTGCTCAGTCGTGAGACTGCAAAATTATCAGCAGGTCAAAAAACGCGTGTGGCTTTGGCGAAAGCGCTGATCAACGATCCGGATGTGTTGGTGTTGGATGAGCCCACAGCATCACTAGACCCGGACACAGGTGATTGGGTGCGCCGTGTGCTGGTGGATTATGCCCGCGAAAAGGCGGCCACGATTTTCTTTGCCTCGCACAACATGACCGAAGTGGAACGTATGGCGGATATGGCCCTGGTGATGAAGGGCGGGAAAATTCATGACCAGGGCGCACCAGCAGACCTGATTAAACGTTATGGCCGCACAACACTGGAAGATGTGTTTTTGGATATCGCCCGTGGTCGTACCACTGAAACGGCAGACAAATCATGAGCGCTATTGAGCACCCCGCATTCTCACCCAAACGCATCAGCGCAGTGATGCTACGGCACATTTATTTGCTGCGGCGGTCTCCGTTACGGTTGATGGAGATGTGGTACTGGCCCTTCATGAATATGCTGATGTGGGGTTTCATCTCGGTGTACTTGCGCGGCAATACCACCGGCATGGCACAAGCGGCAGGCATTTTCCTCAGTGCCGTGATTTTGTGGGAAGTGCTGATCAGGTCCAACATTTCCACCAGCTTGTCATTTATGGAGGAATTGTATTCGCGCAACTTAGGGCATTTGTTTATTAGCCCGCTGCGTCCCTATGAACTGATTGCGGCCTGCGTGTCGATGAGTTGCCTGCGCACTGTTGTGGGCTTGATCCCTACGGTGTTTTTAACCGGACCTATTTTTGGTTATTCGGTTTTTGATTTAGGGCTACCACTGATCGCCTTCTTTTTCATTCTTTCGATGTTCGGCTGGGCTTGGGGCATTTTCATCATGGCGCTTCTCATGCGCTGGGGTTTGGCGGCAGAAGGTTTTGCGTGGGCCTCAATGTTCATCTTCATGCCTTTAGCCGGAATTTATTATCCGATTTCCGCATTGCCGGACTGGATACAGCCCGTGGCTTGGAGCTTGCCGACGGCTTATGTGTTCGAGGGCATGCGCGCCATCGTGCTGGAGGGCGTTGTACGTACAGATTATTTATTAACCGGGCTGGCCTTGAATCTTGTATATCTTGCCATCGCGGCGACACTTTTTATGTGGATATTCCGCGTTGCGCGCACGCAAGGTTTGTTGCTGAGTGCTGGACAATAGAGTGTTGGGCAATAAGCACTATTTTTAGATGGAGATTTAAGATGTCTCGTCCTTTCTCACATTCTGTTTTATCGCGCCGTGAAATTTTAGCGGCCGCGCTGGGTGTCGCTGCTGTCAGCGCTGTTGGTACGCCAGCATTTGCCGATGATGTGATGGATGCGCGCCACATTATGGATGAGGCTGCGATCACCGTTGAGCGCGTCCGCCAAGGCCAAAAGACCACAGCCACAATGGATGATTTTTTGCGCCGCTCAAAAGGCGTTTTGATCATTCCGAAATACTACAAAGCCGGGTTCATTATCGGCGGTAGTTACGGTGACGGTGTGTTGCTGAAGCGCCAGAGCGATGCGAACTTTGGTGACCCAGCATTCTACCGTATGACAGCGGGTTCACTGGGCTTGCAAGCGGGCATGCAGTCGTCCGAGATCGTGTTCATGATCCTGACGGATAAAGGACTTGATGCGGTGCTGAATGATGAATTTAAACTCGGCGCAAACGTGGGCATTTCCATTGGCTCACTGGGAGCTGGCGCTGAAGCCGCCACCACCACCAATGTCGGTAACGATATTGTGGCCTACTCGCTGAATGCGGGTTTGTTTGCGGGCGGCAGTTTTGAAGGCGCTGTGATTAAGCCGCGCAAAGATTGGAATGCCGCTGTGTACGGTGTGAACAACGACGAGACGCGCGTGATTGTGGAACGCAATCAGCTACAAGCCGCACAAACCGTAAAAGACGCGTTGTCGAAGAACGTGTACCCGGCACAACCCGGCGTACAATAAAAAGCGTTCAGTAAGCGCGCCTAGTACTGCACATCCTGAAAATCTTTCGGCGCGGGACGGGCCACATCAGCCCCGTCGCGCGTGATTTGCATGATCGCAAAGCCACGCTCTGACAAACCATTGGCGCGGAAGCGGAAGATGCCATCAACGCCTGAGAAGCCAGCCGGATCGGCAATCGCTTCAGGGCGGAACGGATCAGCACTGCCGCTACGCACCAGCACGGCCGCCAAAGCAACAGCATCGTAACCATGGTTCGCTAAAGCAGGCGGCGTGCCACCAAAGGTTTGGCGGTACCGTTGCGCGAAATCGCGATTGGGCTCTTGCGCTGGGGCCGGATAGATACCGCCGACCATGGCCGACTCACGGCCCAGCCCCCGCGTCGCCCACAGCATGGTACCCATCAGTTGCACGCGCGTGGTGTCGATATCGTAGAAGGGCAGCAGGTTCGCGACCTGAATTAAACGGCCACCGGATTCAGGAATGAAAACGGCATCGAAATCCACATCGCCAAGTGTCTCTTGTTGCTCCAAGCGCTTTAACGCCAGCTGCGAGACTTCATCAGTGCTGGCTGACAATGTATTGCGCTCGGCCTGCAGGGCGGCTTTTCGTTTATCGAAATCGGCAAAGCGCCGCACGACATCTTCCAAATCATTGCCATTCGGATTGAAGTACGTGATGCGGCTGATCGTGCCACCCATGGCGGGCACCAGCGTGTTGAGAGAATCCACAACCGATTGGCCGTACACATTTTCAGGGGCCAGCACGGCAAAGCGTTCGCGGCCTTGGCTGCGGGCATAGGCCAACACTTCACGTACTTGCGCTTCCACCAAGAAGCCCAGCACAAACACATTGGGCGCTTGAACTGAGGGATCTGTCGTAAAGCCGATAATGTTCACGCCTGCCGCTTGAGCGTAGGGCGTGATCGCTTTCACTTCACCCGCAAACAACGGGCCTAAGAACAACTGCGCGCCTTCGTTCAGGGCCTTTGTCGCGGCTTCAATCGCCCCTTCGGGCGTGCCCTTGGTGTCATAAACTTGAAGCACCAAGTGCTCGTCGGCGATTTCAAACAGCGCCATTTGCGCGGCATTCAAGATACCCTGACCCGTGGGGGCCGAGGTCCCTGAAAGCGGTGCTAACAACCCGACGCGCACCAAGCCCGAAGCGTCAGTGCGCGGGCGTACCTGGCGGCCCGACGGTGTCGGCACGGTCTGTGTACTGCCAATCAGGGGGCTATTTTTCTGCTGTTTTGTAATCGGAGCTGCGACTGCCGGGGCTTTGGCACGCGGGGCTTGGGGTGCTACACCTGTGTCAGAGGCGCATGACGCGAGAACAAGCGCCATAAAACCAGCCAGCAGCAACGAGAGCGAACGGCAACGATAAGGCATTGGACCCCAGTTCATCGGTCTTAGGTACAGCAGTTAAATTTCAATATGGCTTTATCACGTTTACATCAAGCTTCAGACAATAACGCGACGGCGCCCCAAAAAGGCCCGGGCTGCCTGTATGTGGTGGCCACACCCATTGGCAATTTGGGTGATTTGTCGGCTCGCGCCACGGCAACCTTAAAAGCAGTCGCCACGATTGCCTGCGAAGATACCCGCGTGACTGGTGTTTTGTTACAGCGCTTTGGCATTACCACACCCATGCTGGCTTATCATGATCACAATGCGGAACGTGTCCGGCCCCAGATGTTAAGCCGCATGAGCAACGGGGAATCCTTCGCACTGGTGAGTGATGCGGGCACACCGCTGATCTCGGACCCGGGCTATAAATTAGTGACCGACTGTGTCGAGAATGGGATCACGGTTGTGCCCATCCCCGGCCCGTCTGCACCTGTAACGGCGATGATGGCGGCGGGGTTGCCCACCGACCGCTTTTATTTTGGCGGGTTCCTGCCCAACAAAAGCAAGGCGCGCCGCGAGGCCCTCAGCGATGTCAAAACACTGAAAGCCACGTTGTTGTTTTTTGAATCGCCCCATCGTGTGGCCGAAACGCTGGCCGACATGGCATCGGTATATGGCGCGCGTGAAGCTTCTGTGTGCCGCGAGCTGACCAAGTTGCACGAAGAGTTCAAACGCGGGCCGTTACCGGACTTAGCCGCGCATTACGCTGAACACGATGCGCGCGGTGAGATTGTTATTGTGGTAGCGGGCGCAACTGATGAAGATACCGCACCCCAAGTCGATGTGAAAGCGGCCCTGATTGATGCGCTTAAAACGATGTCGGTACGCGACGCGGCCGATGCGGTGGCAAAATCAGCCGACGTGCCACGCCGCGAGGTTTATGCGCTGGCGCTCCAACTCGCCAAAGAAAAATGAGTTTCGCAAAATCAGAGCGCGGGCGTGAGGCAGAACGTCGCGGTCGATTAGCGGAAGTCATGTGTATTTTGCGCTTATGGCTCACAGGCTGGCGCATTGTCGCGCGCCGTCATGCCGGTAAACGCGGTACGGGCCTGGGTGAGATCGACATTATAGCGCAGCGTGGAAATGTTGTGGCGTTCATTGAGGTTAAAGCCCGCACCTCAACCACAGATGCATTGGAATCCATTAACACACATCAGCGCGCGCGCATTCAATCCGCCGCTGCCGTTTTTTTGGCCGCACGACCACAATTCGCGAACCATATGATTCGCTTTGATGCCATGATTCTCGCCAAAACATTATGGCCTACACATGTTCAGGATGCATGGCGCCCCTCCTAAAAAGGAGAGTCTTAGAATAAGGAGAGTCCTAGAATAAAAGCGATTGTTGGACGAAACCGCTTTATCGGGTACAGAATCGCATACTTAAGCCTCGGACATATTTACGCGTGACAACAGCCGCCCAAACCAAAGCTGCCTTACAGCGCATTGCCGACCAAGCCGATGAGCACATCGACTTGGCCGAAGCGGCCTTGCTGTTTGCATCGCTGGATTTGCCAACGTCTGATGTCTCTTTTTATCGCGATCATCTCACCGCCATTAACGATGCCGTTGGCGATTACGCGGCCCAAAATGATTTCGGCGAAAGCCCCAGCCCAGAGCAAATGATTGAGGCCATCAACTATGTTGTGGTCGGCCACTTTCATTACGCTGGTGATGATGAAACCTACGATGATCTCGATAACGCGAACCTAATGCGCGTGATTGACCGGCGACGCGGATTACCAGTGGCCCTTGGCATTCTGTATTTAAGTGCGGCACGCGCCCAAGGGTGGGCGGCGGCGGGTTTAAATTTTCCTGGGCATTTTTTGATCCGCATGGAAAGCCACGATGGCGGCCGCATGATTATCGATCCATTCCATGAGGGTCGGGTGATGGATGCACCGGCACTGCGCGACTTGTTGAAAATTGTGGTGGGCCCAGGTGTTGAGCTAGAGGCCACGCATTATCGCACCGTCAGCAACCGCGATGTGTTGATCAGGCTTCAAAACAACGTGAAAACCAGACGCCTCGATAAAAGCCTGTTCAAAGAAGCTGCCGATGCAGTGGAAGGCATGTTGTTGCTAGCGCCGCAAAGCTTGGCGTTATGGCGCGAAGCGGGTGTATTACATATGCGCACCGGCCATTTGAAACGTGCCATTGAATCATTCGAAAAATTTGTATCGCTTGCGCAAGACGGGCCTGACCGCGCCAAAATCGCCAAGGTTGTCAACGAACTGCGCGAACGCATCAACTAACTCACCCCTAATCAAAGCACCTTTAAGGATGTTCCCATGAGCCTGACTGTTGCCATTCAAATGGACCCGATTGAGTCCATCAACATCAATGGCGATTCAACTTTTGTGCTCGCTCTGGAAGCGCTGAAACGCGGCCACACGTTGCTGCATTACCTGCCAAAACATCTGTCGTTCCGTGACGGCAAAGTTGTGGCGCGTGCGCGGCCCATGCAGCTGCGCCGCGAGCTGGGCAACCATCACACCATGGGCAGTTATGAGACGGTTGATCTGTCGACCGTGGATGTGGTGCTGATGCGCCAAGATCCACCGTTTGATATGTCTTACATTACGGCCACGCATATCCTGGAACATATTCACCCCAAGACATTGGTAGTGAATGACCCCGTGAGCGTGCGTAACGCGCCGGAAAAATTATTTGTGACACATTTTCCGGGTGTGATGCCACCGACGCTGATTTCATCGGACCCAGACGAGATCAAACTTTTCCGGAACGAACATAAAGACATCATCGTTAAACCGCTTTACGGCAACGGCGGCGCTGGTGTGTTCCACATTAAGCCAGATGACGAAAACTTAAATTCATTGCTGGAAATGTTCACGACAACATGGCGCGAGCCGGTGATTGTGCAGCGGTATGTGCCCGAAGTGCGTTTGGGCGATAAGCGCATTATTCTGGTGGATGGCAAAGCTGTGGGTGCGATCAACCGCGTGCCTGCCGCAGGTGAAGCGCGCTCAAACATGCACGTGGGCGGACGACCAGAAAAATCGCTGCTCACCAAGCGCGAGCAGGAAATTTGCGAAACGATTGGACCGGCCCTGAAAGAACGCGGCCTAATTTTTGTGGGCATTGACGTGATTGGTGAGTACCTGACGGAAATTAACGTCACCTCGCCCACCGGCATTCAGGAAATTAACCGCTTCGATGGCTCAGCATTAGAAGCTTTGGTGTGGGACGCTATCGAAGCCAGATTGAAATAAGAGTAAGCTGATACAGGCACATGGATACGATGAACCCCATCAATATTGATCAAGTGAAATTAGAACGCCAATTCAACCAAGCGGTCGACACGAGCATTAGTGTCGTCACCACCTATGGCTTAAAGGTCTTGGGGGCTGTGATTATTTTGATCATCGGCTGGTTGATCGCAGGGTTCGTCAGCCGCGCCATTATGCAGGCGTTCGGTCATTCGAAGCGTATTGATTATACCGTCATTTCGTTCACCGCATCGTTGGCCAAATATACGGTGTTGGTTTTTACGCTGATTGCCGTGTTGTCGAGCGTTGGTGTGCAAACCGCCAGCTTCGTCGCCGTGTTGGGTGCGATAGGCTTGGCTGTTGGCTTGGCGTTGCAAGGCACGCTCAGTCACTTGGCATCGGGCTTTATGCTAGTGATGTTCCGGCCCTTCAAAGTGGGCGACACCGTTGAAGCCGCGGGCGTGACGGGTTCGGTCCGCGCCATTACGATTTTCACAACAGAGCTTTCCACCGCTGACAATGTGCGCGTTGTGGTTCCCAATGGCGCAGTGTGGGGCGGGATTATCAAAAATTTCTCAGCCCATAACGAGCGCAGGGCTGATGTGGAAGTGGCTATTTCGCACAATAACGATATTCAAAAAGCGCTGACCATCGCGCGCGATGTGGTGATGGCCGAAGAGCGTATTGTGCAGACCCCTGCGCCGTCCATTAGCGTCGCACGCCTGACAGAATCCGCAGTCATCATTAGCGTACAGGCCTGGACACGGAATTCTGTTGTGGTGGACGTGCGCGCAACGTTAAATAGAGCGATTAAAGACGCCTTTACTGCCAACGATATTATGTTCCCAGGGCCGCCCATTCATTTACGTTAAAGGGCCGCCCCGTTCATTTCATAAGGCTTTATGACCGCAGTCGTCCGCACCGTTGCGTTTACTGGAATTGAGGTGCTGCCGGTCGAAGTGCAGGTTGCCATTGGCACAGGCCTGCCAAGTTTCGCCATCGTGGGCTTACCTGACAAAGCCGTCGCGGAATCGCGCGAGCGCGTGCGCGCGGCATTAACGGCTATCGGTTTAGGATTACCACCCAAACGCATCACCGTGAATTTGGCGCCCGCTGATGTGCAGAAAGAAGGCAGCCATTTTGATTTGCCTATTGCTCTAGGGCTTCTCGTCGCGATGGGCGTTGTACCGCTGGATGAAATGAGCGGCTATGTGGCCTTGGGTGAATTGGGCTTAGACGGCTCGATTGCATCTGTTGCAGGCGTGTTGCCCGCAGCTATTGCCGCCAATGGCGATGAACGCGGTTTGATTTGCCCAGCCGCACAAGGTGGTGAGGCCGCGTGGGCCGGTGGGTCTGGCGTGTTGGCACCGCGCACGTTGTTAGAACTGATCAATCACTTCAAAGGTGGTGGCGGTGTTTTAGCGGCACCACAGCCTGCGCCGATTCCAGACCCACCGAGTGTTCCTGATTTGAAGGACATCAAAGGCCAGGAGACCGCCAAGCGCGCGTTGGAAATTGCAGCGGCTGGCGGCCACAACATTGCGATGATGGGCCCGCCTGGGGCTGGCAAATCGATGTTAGCGCAACGCTTGCCCGGCTTGTTGCCGCCGATGACAGCCGAAGAGTCATTACAGGTGAGTATGATTCATTCCGTTGCCGGGCACTTGGCGGGCGGCAGCATTGTGCGCCATCGCCCGTTTCGCGACCCACATCATTCGGCGTCGATGGCCGCACTTGTGGGCGGCGGCTTACGCGCGAGGCCCGGTGAAATTTCGCTAGCCCACCGTGGCGTGTTGTTCTTGGACGAATTACCCGAGTTCAATCGCCAGGTGTTGGAGGCGCTGCGCCAGCCGATCGAAACCGGCAAAGTTGTTGTCGCGCGTGCGAACACACACGCCACCTACCCGGCACGGTTTCAGTTGGTCGCCGCCATGAACCCGTGTCGCTGCGGGTATTTGGGTGATCCGCAACTCGCATGCTCTAAAGCGCCAAAGTGCGCCGAAGATTATCAGGGTAAAATTTCTGGGCCCATGTTTGACCGCATTGATTTGCAGATCGATGTGCCGCCCGTGGACCCGCTGGATATGTCGGCCCCACCACCAACGGATAGCAGCGCCACTGTTGCGGCGCGTGTGGCCAAAGCGCGCGCGATTCAAGTGGCGCGCTACAAAGATACCGGTGTGACCTGTAATGCTGAAGCTGACGGTGAACTGCTGGAGAAAGTGGCCGCACCCGATGCCGATGGCCGCGCACTTTTAACGCAAGCCGCTGAGAAAATGCGCCTGTCTGCGCGCGGCTATCACCGCATTTTACGTGTGGCCCGCACGATTGCGGATTTGGATGGCAGCGAGACAGTGAAACGCCAGCACATTGCCGAAGCGTTGTCGTACCGTCGCGTGATGCCGGGGCGCGGGCTTAACTAATTAAAAGTGGCTTTAAGTAGCAAATTCGCCAAATTTATTTATTGCCTATGGTGCTTATATCGCACTACCCGCGAGGGTTTCCCCCAAGACACAGTGCAATCTAGGCAATAAGATCAGCCGTGGTAGGTTCACAGCGGCGTTTCTTATCCAATGTTTGAAAGCAATCGGGACAGACACTCTGCATCTTTAGAGATGCTGATAATCTTAGGACTTGCGCTTGTTTTTACAGTGCCGATGTATTGGCTAGGAAATTTTGACGGCGTCGAAGCTAGTAAGACAAAAGCTTACGCCGCAAATTATCGCCAACAAGCTAATGACAAGCGAGAGGAATGCCTCATCCTCAGCGAGCCAAAAGCTATCTTCGAGTGTGCGGCCGAAGCGGAAAAATCCAAACGTGAACGCGAGAACGCCGAATACGATTTGCAAGCCCAGGAAGAAATGGCGCGCTGGGCACGCTGGCTGTGGTTTGTAGCGCTTCTGCAAACCATCATTTCGGGCGCTGGTATTCTCTACATTAAGAGAACACTCTCCATAAATCGTGAGGCCACTGATGCGGCTTTGCGGGCGGCTGTTGCAACTGAAGTTTCTATTAAAGAAACCAAAGTTAGTAATGAACAGCAGTTGCGCGCTTATGTGTCTGTCGAACCAAAGACAGGATTCCTAGACCTTCTTCCTCCCGCACTCCCCAAGATCACACTTAATATTGTAAATCATGGACAGACACCTGCGTACAAGCTGACGCAAACCTCCGCTATTGCTGTATTCCCTCATCCTTTGCCTGCAAATTATAACTTCCCAAGTTTGCCCGCAGTTTGGGATTCGCAAGCCACTATTTTCCCTAACGCAAAGGTTGATCACCACGAACTTAGAGTCGCCGCGCAAAGTCTTACACAGAACGAAATTGCTCAGATATTGGCTGGTTCCTCCCGAATTTATGTTTATGGGTACGTTGCTTACTTTGATATTTTTGGGAAACCACAAAGCACAAAGTTTTGTCGGTCTGCCGTCCTTAGCCCAAGTTTGGTGGGCATCCTTACCGGACAGTTTCAGAATGCTGATGTTCTTATGGAGCCATCCACCCAACACCAAGAATGCACATAGCGCCACCCATAGGTGTTTATTCACAGCGCAGCGCCGTTGGCTTGGTGCGTTTGCTACATAATGCCGCAGATTTGGATGGCAGTGAGACTGTAAAGCATCAGCACATTGCCGAAGCCTTGTCCTACCGGCGCGTGATGCCCGGACGTGGGCTTAACTAAAAAAGCGTGGGCTGAGAAAAATCGCGAACGCCACAATCACCCACACCGCTAACGCCGCCAACAATGCTGCGCGGTAGTCCATGTGATCGATGGCGAGATAACAGACGCCGAGGAAAGCCAAGTACGCCGGGATTGTTTTGGCGCCTGCAATGGCGGCGTCTTTAAAACCGTCGGCACTGCCTTTGGCACCCACAACAATCAGCGCGATGATGGCGAAGGTGGGAAACAGCGGCAGGATGCCCGGCAAGACGTTACCGCGCTTGGACAGCCACACAATCAGTGCTGTGACGAGACCGCCGACCAAGCCCTTCCAGAGAATGTCCATGCTTCAAGAATGCGCATGGACACTGTTTGGTTCAAGCTTAGACAGCTACCGTTTTGACGTTGTAATCAAACAAGCCCAAACGCAACTCACCTGATGTGCTGCCCTTCAGCGACATCGGATCGTCGGATTGGTAAATCTCGCCTTGTTTGCGCGAGTTCAACAATACGGCTGTTGTGCGATCTTTACGGGCGTTCTCATAACGCTCGACCGCTTCATCAATGGTGCCAGCAGCTTCAAAGGCGCGGCCCAGAATGGCCCCGTCTTCAAGGGCCATGGCAGCACCCATGCCGAGGAACGGCAACATGGGGTGAGCGGCATCGCCCAACAATGTCACGCGGCCTTTGGTCCAAACTTTGATCGGGTCACGATCAAACAACGCCCATTTGAACAAACGGCCCGGAGGCGCGCTTTTGATAATCTCGCGGACGTGTTCGTTGAAATCTCCGTAGACCGACAACATTTCATCGACCGTGGCTGGAATGCTCCAACCTTCTTCTTTCCACTCGGACGTACGAGCGATGCCGACGAAGTTTACAAGTTTGCGTTTGCGCACATAGTAGCGCGTGAAAATACGGCCCGGCCCCATAGAGGTGGACGATGGCGTTGGCACGATGTGTTCCATCACCGGCTCAGCATCGACAATACCGCGGAAGGCGGCTTGGCCTGTGAAGCGCGGCGTTTCTGCACCGAACAGCGCGGTACGTACTGCCGAACGAATGCCATCGCAACCGATCAGCAAGTCGCCCTGATAGCTTTTGCCATTGGTGAATGTGGCGGTAACTGTGTTGCCTTCTTGAGCAAAGCTTTGAAACGTGTGGGCTAAGTGAAACGCATTGGGGTCATTGGCGCGCACAGCATCGGCCAAAGCGGTGTGAATATCGGCCCGGTGGATTTGGTAATAGCCCGCGCCATACTTGGTTTTGAATTCGTTACCGCGTTGGGTGTGATAAAGCACTTCACCGGTTTTGTAGTGAACGCTGGCGCCAGCCTCGGGCACGTCGCCGTGCGTGGCCATGAAGTCACCCAAGCCTACATATTCCAACGCGTGCGTTGCGTTCGGGCTGATCGTTAAACCAGCACCTACTTCGCCAAGTTGCGGGGCCGTTTCAAACACCGAAACCTTGTTGCCACTGCGTTGCAATGCCAGAGCGGCTGTTAAGCCCCCGATGCCTGCCCCAACAATCAAAACATGCGCGTTTTTCATTAATTTAACCGATAACATCTTCAACAACTTAGAGGCACATTAGAAATCGCGTGTGACATGGGCAACGTGCCTTACAGGCAGAGTCCAATGCATGATCAGGCGAAAACCCTGGAAAACAGCCGATAGATATGGGTTTGTTGACTTATGTCTGGTTTTTTCGCCCACACTGAGGTCATGGGCAAAAGAGCATATGCCGCGCGACATCAGCGCAACTGTCGGAAAGGGTTTTTGCGTCTCTGTTGCGGCTGCCTCTGCTTCGCCACAGCATTCATATAGTTTTAGAAAAGCTCGCTTAAACAAGGCAGCAATACTTTTGAGAACAAACTTTTGAAGAACGGCAGATTAACGATGTTTATGCGGATAGTTCTAAGGGTGGCGGCGTGTGTGGGCAGTGTTTTGGTTCCGCATGGTGCGCTGAATTCTGCCTTCGCGCAGATGCCATTGGCCCCGCCGCAAAAACCATTGTCGCTGGAGCGTCTATCGATGCCGTTATTTCCGGCAGGTTGGCAGGAAGTGGTGACCGACCGTGGCAATATCGACATCATCGAATATGTGCCCAAGGGTGAAACTATTACCGCGTGGCACAATAAAATCACGCTTGAGGTCTATCACGAGATGAACACTCTGCCTTTGGACGCCATGCAGCGGCGCGCCTTGGGCCAAAACCGCGATACTTGCGACGGCTCTGTCGAAGGGCGGTTTCAGTCGGGCTTAAATAACGGTTATCCGTCGGCGTTTTGGATTTTGGGCTGCAAGAAGCACCGCGATACTGGCATGGGCGAGACGCGCTATACCAAAGCCATTCAAGGTGATCAGCGCATGTACATTCTCACGCGGGCGTGGCGCACGCCTGCGTATGGCGATAAAGGCCCAGAGATTCCGCAGCGCGTATTGGAAGATGCGATCGCGTTTTTAACAACCACCGTGGCCTGCACGGATGGCGACAAACAGCACCCGTGCCCGACAACTGCGGCGAAATAAGCTTATTTCGTTCGAGCGATTACTTCTTCAAAACCATGGCGCCGAGCGGCGCGCCACCGACGATATGAATGTGATAGTGCGGCACTTCTTGGCCGCCATTCAGGCCGGTGTTGGCAATCACGCGGTAGCCGGCTTCTTTCACGCCCTTCAATTCAGCCACTTTATGAATGGCGCGATTGAACGCAACGATCTCGACGTCTGATGCTTTTTCGCTGAAATCCGACACTGAAACGTACTTGCCCTTCGGGATCACAAGTGTGTGAACGGGGGCGGCTGGGTTGATGTCTTCAAAGGCCAGCGTGTGCGCGTCTTCGTAAACTTTTTTGCACGGAATTTCGCCGCGTAAGATTCGCGCGAAGATGTTGCTGTCGTCGTAGGTCATCACCAACCTCGTGCTAAAGCGATTTTACGTTGCGGATTTCTTGCGTGCTTCTTTGACAGCTAAGCCCGATGTGCCGAAGCGCTTGTCCAACTCTTCCCACACCAATGACGGCTTAATGCCCTTCGACGACCACAAGACCATCATATGATAGAGCAGGTCCGCGCTTTCACGCACCAAACGCTCTTGGCTTTCAGACACGGCTGCAATCACGGCTTCAACCGCTTCCTCGCCCATCTTCTGCGCGATTTTTTGCGTGCCTTTACCAAATAGACGCGCGGTATACGACGAGTCAGGATCGGCAAGCTTGCGGCTTTCGATCACGTCATAGAGTTCCAGCAGAATTTTTTCAGTGGGCATTTCTTAGTCCCCCGCAAACGAAAGCGGTGCGATGAATTGAATGAGTGCAGTCTAGCGAACAGGTTTTAACGAACAGGCCCTAACGAACAGGCAAACCAGCTTTGCTTAAATGGGCCTTAGCTTCTCGAATCGTATATTGACCGAAGTGGAAAATGGAAGCGGCAAGTACAGCGGTGGCATGACCTTCGCGCACGCCTGCGACCAAATGATCTAAATTCCCAACGCCGCCCGAGGCAATGACCGGCACCGGCACGGCATCAGCCACAGCGCGCGTGAGAGGAATGTTATAGCCCGCCTTAGTGCCGTCGCGATCCATCGAGGTCAGTAGAATTTCACCAGCCCCATAATCAGCCATACGTTTAGACCACGCGACCGCATCCAGCCCCGTCGCATTGCGGCCGCCGTGCGTAAAAATCTCGAATGTGCCAGGGGCGGTTTGCTTGGCATCGACCGCCACGACAATGCATTGGCTTCCAAACTTTTCGGCGGCTTCTTTGACGAACTCTGGGTTTTTCACAGCCGCGGTGTTGATCGACACCTTATCGGCGCCAGCCAACAGCAGTTTGCGGATATCTTCAGTCGTGCGCACCCCGCCGCCCACGGTTAAGGGCATGAAGCATTGTTCAGCCGTGCGGGCGACCACATCAAACAACGTATCGCGGTTTTCAGAGCTGGCCGTGATGTCGAGAAAGCACAGTTCATCGGCGCCAGCGGCATCGTACAGGCGCGCTTGTTCCACCGGGTCGCCAGCATCTTTGAGGTCAACAAAGTTGACGCCCTTAACGACGCGACCGTCTTTCACATCCAGACAAGGGACAATACGAATTTTGAGCACAGACTTAAGCCTTCAGCACATCAATAGCGGCTTTGATATCCAAGCGCCCATCATAGATGGCGCGGCCCGTAATGACACCGGCCAAGCCTGATTTTTCGTGCGCCTTTACAGCCTTGATATCATCCAGCGATGAGACACCACCTGAAACAATGACCGGGATCGGCACAGCTTTGGCCAAATCAGCCGAGGCTTGAATGTTAGGCCCACCCATCATGCCATCACGGTCAATATCGGTATGAACAATGGCGGCCACACCAGCATCGACAAACTGCTTGGCCAAATCCACCACCGAGACATTGGACACATCGGCCCAGCCTTCGGTCGCCACCATGCCGCCACGCGCATCAATCCCCACAGCAATTTTACCGGGGAAGATTTTGCAGGCGTCTTTGACGAACTGCGGGTTCTTCACCGCAGCCGTGCCCAAAATCGCGCGCGACAAACCGATGGTGAACCACGCTTCAAGCGTTGCGATATCGCGAATACCGCCGCCCAACTGCACGGGCACTTTCGCGTGCGATAAAATCGACTTCACTGCCGCTTCGTTGACGGGCTTGCCTGCGAACGCGCCGTTCAGATCAACCACGTGAATCCATTCCGCACCGGCATCGACGAATTCTTTAGCTTGCGCGCCCGGGTTATCGTTGAACACGGTCGATTGGTTCATGTCGCCTTTACGCAGGCGAACACACTGGCCGTCTTTGAGATCAATCGCGGGAAAGAGAATCATTAAGGCTTCCAGCTTAAGAAGTTCGCGATGAGTTTAAGGCCCGTCGCTTGGCTTTTTTCAGGGTGGAACTGCGTGCCCACCATATTGTCGCGGCCGATCAACGCCGTCACAGCGCCACCGTATTCAACGGTTGCAAGCTGATGTTCCGCGTTTGCGCAGCGCATTTGATAGCTGTGCACGAAGTACGTATGATCACCCGCGTTAATACCGCTTAAAACAGGGTGCGCATGCGCAATGCGCAGTTCGTTCCAGCCCATGTGCGGAATACGAAAGCCTGTGCCTGCTGGGCCAGCAGAGGCTGCGTCAGCAGGCACATCCAGCTTTACAACATCGCCCGGAATCCAACCCAAACCTGGGGTGTCGTGATGCTCGCGCCCGCGCGTCGCCATGAGCTGCATGCCCACACAAATGCCAAGAAACGGTTTGCCCTTGGTGATAACAGCGTCGTTCAACGCATCAACCATGCCCGGCACCGCATCTAAACCTTGGCGGCAATCGGGGAACGCACCGACACCCGGCAGCACGATGTGATCAGCCTTCGCGACCACATCTGCATCTGCCGTCACTGATATATCGGATGCATAACCAGCATCGCGCGCAGCACGCTCAAAAGCTTTTGCCGCCGAGCGAAGATTGCCCGACCCATAATCGATAATCGCTACAGTCATTTTAGAGCTAGAGTGTCTTAAAGGCTGCCGCCCAGCACGCCTTTGGTTGACGGAATCGCATCGGACTTGCGCGGATCAATTTCAATGGCTTGGCGCAAACTGCGCGCTAAACCTTTGAAGCATGACTCGACGATATGGTGGTTGTTCTCACCATACTTGTTCCACACGTGCAGTGTGGCGCCAGCTGATTGCGAGAACGCTTGGAACCACTCTTTGAAAAGCTCTGTGTCCATTTCGCCCAATTTCGGCTTGGTGAAGTCCACTTTCCAAATCAGGTACGGACGATTGGACAGATCAATCGCGACCTCGGAGAGCGTTTCATCCATGGGAATTGTCGCCGCGCCGTAACGTGAAATACCGGCGCGTTCGCCCAATGCTTTTGACACGGCTTCGCCCACGCTGATGGCGACATCTTCGGTGGTATGGTGAAAATCAATGTGCAGATCGCCCGAGGCTTCGATCTCGAGATCGATCAAACTGTGGCGCGACAGCTGCTCCATCATGTGATCGAGGAAACCTATCCCAGTTTTAATCTTGTATACGCCTGTGCCGTCGAGGTTCAGAGAGACCCGGATTTGCGTTTCTTTGGTCTTTCGCTCAACTGAAGCGCGGCGCGGAGCTGGTGATTTGGACATCGGCTGTTCAACCTTATGGCGAATGGCTTGCTCATAACGCACTGAAACTGCGCGCAAAAATGAAATAGCCAAGCTGTTGCGTGCGCCTTGTAGCAGGTTCATAGCCCTAGCGCCATTTCCCATCCACAGCAGGTTTTCAACCGCCCGTCCGTCCTGAAATTACATAGCCTCCGTCAGTTTGCTATGCGAGCACGGCAACCTGGGCGTGTTGGCATATATATATACTTTGATACACCAATATGGCGACAAGGCAGTCACGTTCACCTAGACTTTGTTGCCCGTTGTTGAACACACATTGTGAACAAGCAGCGGCCTGAAACACAAAAAAATATTGGGATACGGAATTGGCAGTCATCGCAATGAAAAGTCGTGGCAGAGGGCGGCAACCGAGCGCTCGAGGCGGGGGTCCTGACCCCGTCGATATTCACGTTGGTAAACGCATCAAGTTGCGCCGCACTTTGCTTCACATCAGCCAAGAGCAGTTGGCCGGTGATGTGGGTGTGACGTTCCAGCAAGTGCAAAAATACGAAAGCGGTCATAACCGGGTCAGCGCAAGCCGCCTGTATGACATCTCGCGTGTTTTGAGTTGCCCGATCTCTTACTTCTTCGAAGACATTAACGACGATACGACGGGTGAACGCAAAACGCCGTCGGCGCGCGCGCCGGAAGGTTTAAGCGAAGCGGCTGAAAGCTTCGAAAACGATCCGATGCAACGGACCGAGACTTTGGAATTAGTGCGGGCCTATTGGCGCCTGCATAACGCTGAGCTGCGCCAGAACGTACGCGATCTGCTCAACAACATTTCACGCCGCGAGTAGAGTTTTATTTATAGGCCTGCTGTGACAGCAGACCTCAAGGGTTGAGCCGGTATCCGCCGGGTTCGGTCATCAAGATCCGAACTTGTGCTGGATCCGGCTCTATCTTTTGGCGGAGCCTGTAAACGTGGGTTTCCAGCGTATGTGTGGTCACTGCTGCGTTATAGCCCCACACTTCACCCAACAACGTCTCGCGTGAAACGGTTTTATTTCCGACACGGTAGAGATACTTCAAAATCGCGGTTTCTTTTTCCGTCAGGCGAATTTTTTTCTGGCCATCGGCGGTCATCAGCATTTTGGCTGCTGGCTGGAATTTGTAGGGCCCGATCACAAAAATCGCATCGTCGGATTTTTCGTGTTGGCGTAAGTGCGCGCGCACACGCGCCAGCAACACAGCCATGCGGAACGGCTTGGTGACGTAATCATTCGCACCGGCTTCTAAGCCCGTAATCGTATCGTCATCGGAATCAGCAGCCGTCAGCATGACGATGGGCGAGCGCACGCCCGCGTTGCGGAGTTGGCGGCAGACATCACGGCCATCCATATCGGGCAAGCCGATGTCCAAGAGGATCATGTCATAGACCTTCTCCTGCGTGCGGGTAGCCGCCTCAGCGCCTGTGCCCACATCATCAATTTGGAAAAAATCCTGCTGCGCGGTGAGCTGGTCTTTCAGCGCCCGGCGCAAAAGTTCGTCGTCCTCAACGATCAGGAGGCTACGGCCTGACGACATGTATGAGAGTCCCCAAATATGGCTGTGGATGGTGTACCACAGACCGAGATTCATAATCAAAACAAAGGGTTTAGGGACAGACCGAGCTTTGGGCGAAATCCAAAGCCTGCCATGGCCCATTAACACTTCGAGGAGTATATAGGCGCAATGACGCGCCCTTTCTCAGAAAAAACGACACAATCTGCACCCACCGCCCCCGCCGAATTACTGGAAGGCGTGGAACGTGCCCTGGCTGAAATCCGCCGTGGCAGTGCCTTGGTAGTTTTGGGCGACGGCGAAGCGTCGCTGATCCGGGCCGCCGAAACCGTGGATACCTGGCCGCTACCTTTTTTCGCGCGCAGCGGCGTCGAACCCATGCGCCTGGCTGTAACAGGCAAGCGGGCGGCGATTCTGGGTTTGTGTGATGCGGGGACCCGCACCATCATTTTAGACAGTGCGGAAGATTGGACTGAAGCGCGCATTGAGCCGCTGATCAATCCGGAAGCTCAAGGGCCGATCCCACCGCAAGGTGTCAAAGCCAACACCACACCCATTGGCAGCTCAGCCGATGCAGCCATTCGTTTGATGAAAATTGCGCGCCTGTTGCCGGCAGCAATTATCGCGCCGCTGAACACCGACGATGCGACAGCCTGGGCCAAAGCTAACGGACGTTGGGTCGTGACGGCACAAGCCATTGAATCGTATGAGCGCATGCAAGCTGAAGATTTGCGTGTGGTCAGCGAAGCGCGCGTTCCACTGGCTGATTCTGAAAACACGCGCATTGTCTCGTTCCGCTCACGCGACGGTAGTGCCGAACACTTGGCCATTGTGATTGGCACGTTGGATGCCTCAAAACCTGTGTTAGCGCGCCTGCATTCAGAGTGTTTCACCGGCGATTTGTTGGGCTCGCTGCGCTGTGATTGCGGTGAGCAACTGCGCGGCGCCATTCAGCGTATCGCCGAAGATGGCTCGGGGGTGTTGCTGTACTTGGCGCAAGAAGGTCGCGGTATTGGCCTGGTGAATAAATTGCGCGCCTATCGTTTGCAGGACTACGGTTTTGATACGTTGGATGCGAATGAGCAGTTAGGTTTTGATGACGATGAGCGTGTGTATTTGCCAGCCGTGCAAATGCTGCGTCAGTTGGGCATCGAAAAAGTGCGGCTGCTCACGAACAACCCTGCCAAGGTGGGCGCACTTGCCCGTCATGGCATTGAGGTGACGGAGCGCGTGTCGCACGTGTTCCCATCGAACGAGCACAATCGCAATTACCTACTGACCAAAGCCAAGCGCAGCGGGCATTTGTTTTAAGCCCAAATCCTGCGGCTTTAAGCCCCGCAATCATCGCAAACTGAGCTTGCCAAAACGCCCCGGCAAAACTTGCCGAAGGGGCCCAGAAAAGCCCTCTCAAACGAATTAACCAATTGATTTAAAACACTTTTATTTGGCCCCGGTCTTGCGAGGGTAAGACCAAACAACGCGTACTTATAAAGTACAGGCCATGACCGTATCCGCAGCAAGTGCGGCCTATCAGTACCCGCTGGTTCAGCGGACTTCAGGCCCACGTCAACCGACGCCAGATGACCGGGTGTATGACCCGGTGCTGGACCCTGCTGTGAACCCGGCATTGCGAAATTCTGCTACGACCGAGGCGACCGAAGAAATGGTCGTCACGGCGAAGAAGCCTGCCAGCGAAGGCGGTTTGAGCTTCTGGGATTTCTTAGATCTCATCAACCCGCTGCAGCACATTCCGGTCGTGAACACGATTTATCGTGATCTGACGGGCGACACGATTAAGACACCGATTCAATTAATTGGCTCGACCATTGTTGGTGGACCAATTGGGTTTGCCACCGCGATGGTGGACAGCATTATCGAAGAAGCCACCGGCACCGATATGGGTGGTCATGCCATGGCGCTGTTGAAGGGCGAGAAAGCCAAACCCACCACCGCGCCGATGACTGAGCCGCAAACACAAGTGGCATCAGCCGCACAAGAATTTGTGCCGCAAGATCCATACGCAACACCGGCTTCTGCCCCCACCATGCAGGTTGCGGCATCTGCATTACCAGCTGCTCATACAGCAGGTGCGAACAGAGCCGTTGCAAACACGTCAGTAGCAAACACGCCGGCTTCAAACGTTGCGATTTCAAATGCAGCGAATGCATATGCAGCCAATGCGAATGTCGCTTCTGAAAATGCAGCAGCACCAAACACCACCGCAAATCGCGCGCGCGCCGTTGCTGCTGCAAAACAAGGTGCAGCGAATGCCCCGCAGAAAATTATTCAAGCCGCGCCACAAGCTGTTCCCGGCGCACCGAACGAAGCCGATGCCTTTGTGAAGACTGCACAAGTGGCCGCGCAAGCCAACGTGTTCCCGACCTTTAAACGCACCAACACACTGCCGAGCGGCCAAACAAGCCCGGCGCAAGCCCAAGCGGCACAAGCCCAGGCCGCACAGGCGCCGCAAAATGCAGCCGCGCAAATGAACGCCGCGCGCAATGGCCGTTTTATGCCGCTGAACCGTGCCGCGATTGCCGCGCCAGCCCGCAGCGCCGAACAAGCTTCAACCTCACCAGCTGAGTTGCGCGCCCGCACACGTTTCTCGCCCGGTCCAGTTAATCCGGGCGGCGCCACCTTAGCCCCGGCCACGTTGGCGGCTGCTACTGCCGCACAAAGCAAAACAGCAAATCGTCCTGAAGACGCAGCAGCTGTCGCGCCCCAGGCCCCATCCGTCAGCGCCCAAGATGCTTATAGCTATGGGCGTGATGCCGCCAACACCGCGGCCAATCGTAATGGCCCAACGGATGTGCCGGTGTGGTTTGATTCTGCCATGATGAATGCCATCGACAAATACAAGGCCATGCAAAATGCAAAATAGGCAAACCGCGAAATAGGTCGCATCGATAAGATCATTTTGCATGCGTGACGCGGCACGATAAATTACGTGCCATGAATCTGATCGTGACGCCTGATCCCCAAAACCCAACACGCGGCATAGTGTCATGCAATGGCATGTCATATCCGTGTGCGTTAGGTCGCAGTGGGGTGACCACCGATAAACACGAAGGCGATGGCGCAACGCCGATTGGCACTTATCCATTACGTGAAGTTTTCTTCCGCATAGATCGCGTCGATAAGCCTGAAACCAAACTTCCCATCGCGCAGACCGACCCCAATGATGGCTGGTGCGATGCGCCGCATAACCCGCTTTACAATCAGTTGGTACGCCTAAGCTTTCCCGATAGCGCGGAAGATTTATGGCGCGATGATGCGGCTTACGATGTGGTTGTTGTCATCGGCTACAACGATGCGCCTGTCGTGCCGGGCAAAGGCAGTGCGATTTTTATGCACGTCGCCAAACCTGGCTACACGCCCACTGAAGGGTGCGTGGCTTTAAATGTTGATGATCTGATGGCGGTGCTGAAACACCTTGATGCCTCATCAACAATTACGATTGAGCCTCTTCCGGTTCGTTAAACGTCGCACGTGCGCCGAAAATAGCCGTGCCAATGCGTACATGGGTTGCGCCTAAGCGCACCGCGCGGTCAGCGTCGCCACTCATGCCCATGCTGAGAGCTTTTAAATTATGGCGATTTGCCAGTTCGCGCAAAAACGCAAAGTGCGGGCCTGGCTCTTCATCAACCGGGGGAATGCACATTAAACCAACGATGTTGAGCTTCAGCGCATCATGGCACTGATTCAAAAATGCAGATAAATCTTCCGGCATGATGCCGGCTTTTTGCGCCTCGCGGCCGGTATTGACCTGGATAAAACAGGGGAGCGATTTACCCTGCTTTGTCATTTCCTCAGCCAGCTTTTCTGCAAGCTTGGGCCGATCAACCGTGTGAATGACATCGAACAACGCCACTGCCTCTTTGGCTTTGTTGCTTTGAAGAGGTCCGATCAGGTGCAAGACCACATCAGGGTGAGCCGCTTTTAGTGCCGGAAATTTACTTTGCGCTTCCTGCACGCGGTTTTCGCCAAAATCGCGCTGACCGGCAGCAATGGCTTGCATGATTGCATCGGCATTGTGGGTTTTTGACACCGCAATCAGTGTGGGCGCGGTTGAGCGTTGAACATCGCGCGCGGCTTTGCGCAAGGTTGCGCGGACCTGCTGTAATGCGGCAGGAATGCTATGGGTATCATCTCTTTTTGGTTTCGTGCTCATCGTTGCTATGATGCCCAAATGTTAAAGCGTTTCTCAACCGCTGTTGCCTGTTTGTGTCGAGCACATCATGCCATTCCCACACTGTGGGTAATGACCGACGTAACGCGCCTGCCTGACCCGACAGATGTTATCGCAGCACTTGCTGCCAACAGTGCCGTTATCATTCGCCACACCGATGCGAAGCTGCGGCGCGATCTTGCATTGCGTGTTCATAGCCTATGCAAAGCGCATCGGGTGAAGCTTTTTATCGCTGAGGATTGGCGTTTGGCCGCAATGTTGGGAGCAGACGGCGTGCATCTGCCCGAAGCCAAAGTAACCAGCATATCCGCAGGTTTGCGGATCACGCGCCGCACCAAGCGTATGATGCTGACGGCAGCCGCGCACAGTGAACGGGCGATTAGAAATGCGAAGGGGGCAAAATGCGATGCGGTGTTTGTGTCACCTGTGCTTCCCACACGCAGTCATCTAACAGCACAGACATTGGGCCGCGTTAAGTATGCGCAGTGGGCCCGCACAGCACACATGCCGGTGATCGCACTGGGCGGCATCACACCCCAAACACTCCGCAGCCTGAACAACACGCACACGTCAGGCATTGCCGGAATAAGCTTTACAGAAAAATAGCTGATTAGAAGCGGAGCTGAACGCCCACGCGTGCACCAGTGCCTTGCGGCGTGCTGGTGCCAGGTTGTGCCGACGACAAGCCAGGGCTTGAGAAGCGGCTGCCCACGAAGGCATCGGCATTGAAGCGAATACCGGGGCTGAGCTGATAGATACCGCCCAGCATCAATTGATCATTATCGAAGCTGCGGTTGCTATTAAAAGCTGCCGTGCCTTCGCCCATGGAATACGTCAGGCGCACATCAAACGCGCCGATACCGTAACCAAACCCAGCTTGCCAGGACTGCCACGATTGGAAGTTGCGCATTAGGGCGTTGTCGTTGAAGCCAGTTAAGGCGCCTTGCAGATAGAAGCCCGCATAG
Source organism: Rhodospirillaceae bacterium (assembly GCA_965229355.1). GTDB lineage: Bacteria > Pseudomonadota > Alphaproteobacteria > Rhodospirillales > Rhodospirillaceae. The sequence continues at coordinate 1,433,345 of OZ245869.1, forward strand.
CCCACCGATGCACCAAGGTTGTAAGCCGATGATGTTTCCGAGGCCCACAGCAAGGGACGATCAGCAAACCGCGCGAAGACACCAAATTCACCACCGTAGATCGACGTTGAATAACGGGCGGCGAAATCTTGAATCAGGGGTGCGGTACCAACCATGCCGAAAGAGACCGGATCGGTCGCTGAAACCGGCAACGTCACCATGCCATAAGCAGGCGTCAGTGTTCCGATGGTCAGTTCTGAATTGGCGGTGGGCGATTTGTCTTTGCCGAGCAGGCGCGTTTCTTGGGCGCTGGCAGAGGCGAAAATCGCCCCAACGGCCAGAATGCTCATCCCAAAAACGGCTGATTTCAAAGCAGACATCACAACGTTAACCTTTGAGACGGACACTATCCACAGGCCCGAATCCCAGCAATACCAACGCCACTGTTCCGTGCAAGTTACGAAACAATGTGACAAATAATCCACAAACCCAGCCGTTTTAGCCGAGTCCTGTGACAAAGTTGCCGGGGGTTTAAGGGGGTTTTAAGCGCGGCTCCAGGCTTCAGAACCAAGCCATCCACGATACGGCGACTCGAGGCGATAGTGTTCGCGCGCGCCTGCGTCTTGCCGTTGGGTTTTTAGCCTTCACCCTTGGTTTTGGTTTTACCGGGCTCGGCGTTCTTTTCCAAAAACTCGATCATCATGCCGGCGATATCTGTGCCGGTTGCTTGTTCAATGCCCTCAAGCCCCGGCGTGGAATTCACTTCCATCACCACGGGCCCGTGGTTCGAGCGCAGCATGTCGACACCGCAGACATTGAGGCCCAAAATTTTTGCCGCACGCACAGCGGTGGAGCGTTCTTCTGGTGTGATCTTGATCGATTGCGCTTTGCCACCACGATGAAGGTTTGAGCGAAACTCACCCGGCGCACCCGAGCGCTGCATCGACGCCACAACCTTGCCACCGATAACGATGGCGCGAATGTCTGTGCCTTGCGCTTCCTTGATGAATTCCTGCACCAGAATGTTGGCTTCCAAACCGCCAAACGCTTCGATCACGCTTTTTGCTGATGAGCGTGTTTCAGCCAGCATAACGCCGATGCCTTGCGTACCTTCCAAAAGCTTAATGACCACCGGTGTTCCGCCCACCATGTCGATCAGATCATCGGGCTGATTGGTGACGTGCGCGAATGTTGTGACTGGCAAGCCAATGCCTTTGCGCGATAGCAACTGCAAGCAGCGCAACTTGTCGCGCGAGCGGCCGATGGCCACCGACTCATTTAACGGATAAACGTCCATCATCTCGAACTGGCGCAACACGGCCAGTCCATAGAACGTAATCGACGCACCGATACGCGGGATCACCGCATCGAACCCTTCAAGGCTGCGACCCTTGTATTTCACTTCGGGGCGATGCGAGGCGATGTTCATGTAGCATTTCAGTGTGTCGAACACTTCAATCTCATGACCGCGCGCGCGTGCTGCCGCCACCAAGCGTTGGTGTGAATACAAACCGGCATTGCGCGCCAGCATAGCAAGTCTCATTGCTTGGGCCTTGTGCTTGGTGAATCGAGTGCGTGGTGATTCGTCTTCGTTTTTATATTTTGTCGTGTGGTCTTGGGCACGCTTTAAGGCCTGCCAGTCTCTTCAAAGACCTTACCCTTTGGCCTTCCGAAGGCAAGCCCCCTAAGAGCCAAAGAAGTGTTGATTCACAATGTGTTAACAGAAATTCACCCCAGGGATAGTGGTCTGGTTTCCGCTCCCCTCAAACGGCTTTAAGCGCGCCGAAGTTTCTTTCGCTTTTTTGCTTTTTTGCGGATCACAAAAGATCGACTTGGATCAACCAAATAGCGCCGCCGCAACGCCTGGCGCCCCAGCAATAAACGAAAGCCCATGACATCGCGGTTGGTGAGCGTGAGTTCGATCGGATACCGCGATTTGCCGATTTTCAACGTGGTGCGAATAACAGGCCGCGCTTCACGACGCCCGCCCGAATCTGTCACCACACGCGTGTCAATCAGAAGTGCCACGCATTTCACTTCCGGTGTGTTTTTACGCTGAATGGGATGGATGTAAAACCGCACATACGATGCACCGTCGCGCGTGAACGGCGTGACCTTAAACGCATGAAGGGCTGATGTGCGCGCACCTGTATCGAGTTTGGCTTTGATCTTGTCGACATGCAGGCCGGGCAAATGCACCCATTCACGCCAACCGACGATTTTGCGTTTTACCTTGGCGGTCGCTTCAGTTTTCTTTTTGATCGCGACCATGGCGTTATTTCAATGCCTTGGCTTTGTCGTAGCCCGCCTTCAGTTCGGCCACGAGATCTTGCGTAGAAACAACATTTTTGATCGCACGCACGCCGTGACCGGCAGACCAAATATCACGCCACGCTTTGACCTTTTGATTGCTTAGCCCAGCGCTATCAAAATTGCGTTCACCGGTCGTGAGTGCTGTCGGATCAAGGCCCTGGTTGGCAATACTTGTGCGCAAGTAATTTGCAGGAACACCTGTAAAGTGTGGCGTCAGCACGATGTCTTCTTCAGTGCTGTTCACAAGCATGTTGCGGTAATCGTCGGACGCTAAACTTTCTTGGGTCGCAATAAAGCGTGTTCCGATGTAGCCGAAATCGGCCCCCAGCACTTCTGCGGCCCGCACACCAGCGCCATCTACAAGACCACCGCCCACAACAATAGGGCCATCAAAAAATTCACGCACCGCTGGAACGAATGAGAACGGCGTGACAGCGCCCGTATGACCACCAGCCCCTGCCGCCACCAGCACCAAACCATCAGCGCCAGCAGTTACTGCTTTGCGCGCGAACGGTACCGAGTTCACATCGGCAAATACGAGCCCGCGATAACTGTGCACGGCTTCAATCACGCGCGCGGGTGAACCCAAGGCCGTGATAACGATCTCGGGTTTGTATTTCAGGATGATTTGTAAATCTTCACCGCACCGCGGATTGGTGCTGTGCACGATCAAGTTTGCCGCCCACGGCGCAGGTGTTCCACCAGCCGCTTTGAATGCGTCAAGCTCAGCGGTAATGCGCGCGCACCATTCATCAAGCTGCGAAACAGGCCGCGCATTCATCGTGGGAAACGAGCCGATCACACCCGCTTTGCATGCGGCGATCACCAAATCTGGCCCAGACACAAGAAACATCGGCGCTGCGATAACCGGCAGCGCCAGACGTGACTTGATATTTGAAAGTGTAGCCGCGGTGACAGAATTCATCACCGCGGAAGATACTTAAAACGCGAGCTTCGCGCCACCCAGCATTCCAACGCCATCATAGCTGATGCCTGCGGCATCACGCTGATCGGCGTAGAAGCCGGTCAAACCCACAACAATGCCTGGGCCCAATTTGTAAGAGCCTTGCACTGAAGTGCGGTCGACAACTTCTTTGCGCACTGCGTTTGGTGTCGGTTCGCGCGTGCCGTGGAATTGGTGTGCCGAAATCTTGTAAGGCCCAATTGAATACATCACGCCTGCAGTCCAAGCGCGTTCGTCGCGGCTGCTGGCCGGGTTCGAGGCAACATAGCTGCCGCCCACATCCCAACCGCCATACGTAACACCAACTGTGGTGCTCCAGGCTTCGTTGCCATCTGTGCCGCCGAAGCGTGATGATGAGTGGAAATAACCTGTGGCCACGCGGAATTTACCGCCGGTGAATTTATATTCGTAACGGCCCGACACATCGATGGCATCGTGTGACGATGTCGCGTTGTTCAATGTACCTTCAGCGTCACTGGTGCTGGGGTGATATGTCACACCAAAGCCAACACCCGGAATAATCGCAGGCGTTTCGTAGGTAATGCCCAGCACGTCGCCGGCATAACGTTTGAACGTGAATGCGTCTTTCACAGTCACACCGGTGCGCGCAAACATAGCGTCGCCCAGCACTTCTTCTTCAGTCGTCAGGAAGGCTTGCGGCGCCGGGTCTTCGACCATCGTCGCGTTGATACCTTCTTTTTCACCGACGCGGATTTTGCCGAAGCCGGAAATGAAATCGATATAAACTTCATCGGCATTGCGGTCGTTGCGCGCTTCAGCTTCAATTTCAATAACAGCGCGAACGGTCATGCCGTTGTCGAGGACGGTTTTACCATCGAAGTACACTTCAGCGTCACTCAGCATGCCGCTTTCGTTCAAGTGCTGACCGGCTTGATTGTTCTGATCGGTCACGAAGAAGTATTGGCGCAGCTTACCGCCAACACTGAGTTTGATCGGCTCTTCCGCGTGCGCGGTAGCCGCGAATGTCATGGCTGCGGTCAAAAGACCTGTCGTGGTGAATAACAAAGAACGCATAACTAAAAACCCTTGCCCGTAATCTCAAAGTCCCAGGAAGCATATGGCACAGGGGGTTGCCGCAATAAAAGTGTAACAAAGACTCAGAAGCCCACCCTATTACCCGAAAGCATAAAAACTGCACGTAGAGCATTCGGTTCCAAAGATAAGGCAGTTCCAAAGAAAAAGAGGCGACCTAAAAGGCCGCCTCTGGAAGGGAGCTCTGCCGCAGAATGTTCGCAATGGCAGGGCTTGAGGGGGTTTTGATCGGGCGGGCCCCATATGTAGCCCGCCCGAAAACTTATGTTTCAGCTTTTAGAAATCGAGTTTGGTCCCGACGACAACGCCCGAACCGTCCCATTTCACAGGGGCAGCAGCGGCAGCCGTCGCACGGCCGGTTTTTTGATCGGTGATGAAGCCGATGATACCCACGTCGATGCCTGGGCCCACTTTGTAACCAGCTTGCACTTTGTAGATTTCAGACTTTTCGCGGCCGACAGCATTCACCGTCGCATCGCGCTTGCCCAAGTAGTAGTCGGCCGAGAAGCTCCACGGGTAGCCTTTCCAGGCAATACCGACGTTGTAGTTTTCTTCGTCCAGGCTGTTAGCCGGGTTCACGTCCATGTACGTACCACCGACGGTGATTTGACCGACAGTGACCGTGGTGTTGACGTTAAAAGCTTCGATGCCGTCGTTGAACGGAGCCGATTTGCGGCTGTCGATGTTCAAGTAACCACCGGCAACGCGAACGCGGGTTTCGCCGAATGTGCCTTGCCAACGGCCTGACACGTCAACAGCGTTATTGCGCGCCGTGGCAGCGTCAAATGTGCCTTCAGTGTCGCCCACAGTCGGGTGATAGGCGATGCCGCCCTGGAAGCCGTTGATTTCAGGCGTTTGGTACATCACACCCAGCGAGTCGGACACATAACGCTTGAAGGTCATGGCGTCGGTGATAGTCACGCCGTTGCGCGATTTGATCGCCATTTCGCCGATGATGCGCTCGTCGGTTGTACCGAACGCTTCTGGGATCGGGTCGCCGATGAACGATGAGTTCCAGCCTTCTTTTTCACCCATGCGGAAACGGCCCCAGGTGTCGCGGAAGTCGATATAAGCTTCGTCAGCGTTACGGTCAGAGCGGGATTCCGCTTCTTGTTCCATCACGGCGGTGACGCGCAGACCGCTGTCCAGCGTGACTTCGCCTTTGAAATACAATTCTGCGTCGGTCGACATGCCGGCTGTATTCAACTTTTCGGTGGCCAATTCGTCTTGGTCAGCGACCCAGAAGAAGTGACGCAGCTTGCCGCCGATCGACATTTTGATCGGGCTTTCTTGGGCCATCGCCGGTGCGATCATAGCAACCGACATCAACGCCGTGGTCGCGGCGAACAGCTTTTTCATCAGGACGCTCCTTAGTTTTTTGATTTGTTTGGCCCCCACATCCCACCGATGTGACAGGTTGAGACCAACACCCCTGCTATCGCGGCGCACCATAAGAAGCGTGTGTTACAGTTATGGTGACGTTTGTATGACGGTTTGATGAAACGGGGGATTTCTTGCGCTTGGTGGACAGGCCCTGCCATAATTAAAAAAGACTTTGGGCTCAGAGGCTTAACAGGGCTTCGCAAGGCCTTTGGGCTTAGCTATAACTTCCGGCCCCCCGGGGCACGCTTTTGGTAGGCTTGGCCGTCTATCAGAGGCAATTTCCGCCCTCATACAGGAATTAAGATCCCGACCATGACTTTCATGATGCGCCTGAGCGGACTCCGTAAAGCTGCTGTGATCGGCAGTGCGATTGTGACCCTGGCTTTGGCTGGCTGCGGCAGCAGCGGATCATCTGACAGCTATCGCACATCACCTGACTATCGCGCGCAAAGTGCTGGCGAAGCTGAAAGCCGCGAAACGATTTTCAGCAAGGGCGGCATCGGCGACATCAATCTGTTTGGCAGCGACAAAGAAGGCCGTGACGGTGCAGTGGCCGTGAATGCGTTCTTGTGGCGCGCTTCACTCGACACCCTTTCATTCTTGCCGTTGGCTTCAGTTGATCCGTTTGGTGGTGTGATCATCACTGAATGGTATGCGCCGCCGGAAACACCTGATGAGCGCTTCAAAGTGAACATCTACATCCTGGGCCGCACCTTGCGCGCTGACGGTTTGAAAGTGTCTGTGTTCCGTCAGACAACAGATGGAAGTGGCCGTTGGAGCGATGCGGCTGTGGGCGCAGACGTTGGCCGTGAATTTGAAGATGCTGTGCTGACACGCGCACGTCAGCTTCGCCTTCAAGCTGTTGCTGAAAAATAGCACGCGCCTGTAATACGCGCAGCTAACACCACCACGACAAGCGAAAGCGGATACCCTCTTTATCCTCGGCCGACACCGGCTTTCGCCTTTATCGAAAGTCGGCGCCTGAGGATATTGGCTGAGTAATCGAAATGGCTGTCGTCGAAGAGCGTTATAACGTCCGCGAAACGGAAGCAAAGTGGCAGAAGGTTTGGACGGAACGCGGTTCCTTTAAAGCCGAAGAAAATTCAGCCAAGCCTAAGTACTATGTGCTTGAGATGTTCCCGTATCCGTCGGGCCGCATTCACATGGGCCACGTGCGTAACTACACGCTCGGCGATGTCGTAGCCCGTTTCAAGAAATCACAAGGCTTCAACATTCTGCACCCGATGGGCTGGGACTCGTTTGGTCTACCCGCTGAAAACGCAGCGTTAGAGCGCGGCGTGCATCCGGGCAAGTGGACGCGCGAAAACATCAAAGTGATGCGCGAGCAGTTTTATCCGCTGGGCCTGTCTTTGGATTGGGACCGCGAAATTTCAACGTGCGAACCCGAATACTACAAACACGAACAAAAGATGTTCTTGGATTTTGTGAAAGCGGGCCTCGCTTATCGCAAAGAATCTTGGGTGAACTGGGACCCGGTTGAGCACACGGTGCTGGCTAACGAGCAAGTGATCGACGGCAAGGGCTGGCGTTCAGGGGCGCCGGTGGAGCAACGCAAGCTCAATCAATGGTTCTTAAAAATCACAGCATTTAACGAAGACCTGTTGCAAGCCCTAGAGGGCTTGGAACGTTGGCCTGAAAAAGTGCGTCTGATGCAGCACAACTGGATTGGCAAATCCGAAGGTGCTCGCGTTTTCTGGCCATTGTTAAATGGCGACGGCTCAGACATGGGCCAATCGTTGGAAGTGTTCACGACGCGCCCGGATACACTGTTTGGTGCATCGTTCTGTGCGATTTCGCCGCAGCATCCGTTGGCTGCAACGTTGGCCGAGAAGAATCCGGCGCTGACCGCGTTCATTGCTGAATGCTCAAGTGCTGGTACATCCACTGCCACCATCGAAGCCGCTGAGAAGAAGGGCGTTGATACGGGCCTTCGCGCCAAGCACCCGTTTGTGCCGGGCATGAGCGTGCCGGTGTTTGTGGCGAACTTCGTGCTGATGGAATACGGCGCGGGCGCGATTTTCGGCTGCCCAGGTCACGATGCACGCGATATGGAATTTGCGCGCAAATATAAGCTGCCCGTGAAGTGCGTTGTCGCACCGAAGAACGAAGATGCAGCATCTTTTGCAGCCCGTTTGGAAGTTGGTAACGAGGCCTTCACCGACGATGGCGTGATTGTGAATTCTGACTTCTTGAACGGCTTAAGCGTTCCGGAAGCAAAATCACGCGCGATTGCGGAGTTGGAAAAGAAAAACCTGGGCAAGGGCGTTACGCAGTATCGCTTACGCGACTGGGGTGTGTCGCGTCAGCGCTATTGGGGCTGCCCCATCCCGATCATTCACTGTGAATCTTGCGGCCCAGTTGCGGTACCCGATGCAGACCTGCCGGTGAAGCTGCCCGATGATGTGACATTCGATAAGCCGGGCAATCCGCTTGATCGTCACCCGACCTGGAAGAATGTATTCTGCCCCACATGTGGCAAAGCAGCGCAGCGTGAAACAGACACCTTCGATACATTTATTGAATCGTCGTGGTATTTCGCGCGCTTCTGCTCGCCCACCAGCGCCGATAAGCCATTTGATAAAACCGAGGCCATGAAGTGGCTACCGGTCGATCAATATATCGGCGGCGTTGAACACGCGGTGTTGCACTTGTTGTATTCGCGCTTTTTCACGCGCGCGATGCAAGTGTGCGGCTATCTTGATCTGAAAGAGCCGTTTGCTGGCCTGTTCACACAAGGCATGGTCTGTCACGAAACCTACAAAGACGCGAACGGCCTGTGGGTTGAGCCGGGCGATGTGAACAAAGACGGCGATAAAGCCACGCGCGTTTCAAATGGCGCGGTTGTGACTATTGGCCGTTCTGAGAAAATGTCGAAGTCCAAAAAGAACGTGGTGGACCCGCAGTACATCATCGACACCTATGGTGCCGATGCGGCGCGGTTGTTCATGTTGTCGGACTCGCCCCCTGAGCGCGATTTGGAATGGACCGATTCCGGCATTGAGGGCGCATGGCGTTACATCAATCGTCTGTGGCGGTTGGCGGCAGCTTCACGTGACATCAAGCCGCAAGAGATTCCGGCGTTTGAAACATTAGGGGCAACAGCGCAAACCGCTTTACGCCAGTGTCATAAGAGCATTCATGCCATCACCGAAGATTTAGAACGCTTCCGCTATAACTCGGCGGTCGCGCGTGTGCGTGAATTATCGAACGCCATTGAAGGCATTGATCGTACCCAAGCTGGCGGCGAGGCTGTGTTCCGCTTTGGTGTAGAGACCATTGCCCGCTTGGTCAGCCCCTTGGCGCCGCACATCGCTGAAGAAGTGTGGCAAACCCTGGGCCATAAAACCATTCTGGCCGATGAACTGTGGCCCACAGCTGATGCCAAGTTGATGGAAGACGACAGCATGACCGTTGGTGTTCAAATTAACGGAAAACTGCGTGGCACCATTAATGTGAAAAAGACCGACGACCAAAAAACCTACGAAGAGTTGGCGTTGGCAATTCCGGCCGTGCAAAAGCACTTGGACGGCAAGCCGCCGCGTAAAGTGATCGTGGTGCGCGAGAAGATCGTGAATATTGTTGCGGCTTAAGTTACGCTGATCGGCAGAACAGAGAGTAGCCACATGGTTTCGTTGAAACGTCGCTCGGTTGTTTTAGGGTTGGGAAGTGTCGCCGCTTTAGCTTTGGCCGGCTGCGGTTTCCGCCCGCTTTATGGCACCTCCAGCGTTTCCAACAGCCCAGAAGTCTTGGCCGCCATGGCGCAAATGCGCATTCGGCCCATCGCTGATCGCCAAGGCCAACGTTTACGCCAGATCTTAAACGAACAAGTTCATACCAATGGTCCCGCCGAGCAACAGCGCTATGAACTGGAAATTGTGCTGAATAAACAAATCGTGGAATTGGGTGTGCGGACCGACTCCACCACATCGCGCGCAAACCTGATTTTGACCGCAACATTCGTGATCTATGAAGCCGGAGCACGAATTAATGGCGACACCGCGCAAGCTGTCGTGAGCTACAACATCTTGGACGATCAATTTGCTACCGTCGCATCGCAATCAGCCGCGGAAGACCGCGCGCTGCGCCAGTTGGGTGACGATATCAAAACACGCATCGCCGTGTTTTTTGACCGCCGCGCAAAGCCCAAAAAAGACTAGCGCGATATGAAAATTACCGGAGCGCGCGCTGACAGCTTTATCGCAAAACCAGATGCGGTGAAGGCTGTGCTGCTGTTTGGGCCCGATGGCGGCTTGGTGCGTGAGCGGATGAACGCACTGACCAAAAACATCGCCAAAAGTTTAGATGATCCGTTCCGTGTGGCTGAGTTTTCCGCATCTGTTTTACGCGATGATCCGGGCAAGCTGAGTGATGAGGCCGCCTCGATGAGTTTTGGGGGTGGTCGACGTGTGGTGCGCGTGCGTGATGCCGACAGCGATGCCCGCCTTGAAACCACCGTTGCCAATTTATTTGAAGCGTTCTTTGAAAACCCCGTGGGCGATGCGCTGCTGATTGTAACGGCGGGCGACATCGGCAGCCGCGCAAAACTGGTGCAAGTTTTTGAAGAGACCGATCATGGTGCGGCGATTGCTTGCTACGCCGATGATGCGCAAACCTTGGAACGCGTGATTCGCGACACCTTAAAAGCGCAAGGCTTAAGCACTACACCCGATGCATTGTCGTGGCTGACAGATCGCCTCGGCGGAGACCGCGAAGTCAGCCGTCGCGAGCTGGAAAAGCTCGCCATGTACAAAGGCGGGGCTGGCACTGTCACGGAAGAAGATGCACGGGCCTGCATTGGTGACACAGCCGCTTTGGATTTGGACGATTTGATTTACGCCGTAGGTGATGGTGATCACCCCACAGTTCAACGTGTGTATGGGCGCATGATGAGCGAGGGCAATTCGCCCATTTCGATTATTACCTCGGTTGCGCGGCATTTCCTCAAGCTGCACGAAACACGTGGGCGCATCAAAGAAGGCAAAAGCCTGGACCAGGCCCTGACGATGTTGCGACCACCGCTGTTCTTTAAGGTAAAAGAGCGCTTTAAGTCGCAGGCAAACAGATGGTCTGAAGCCAATATTGTGCGGGCATTGGATTTACTGGCTGAAGCAGAGATGCAGTCCAAATCCACCGACATGCCCTCTGAAGCCATTACAGAGCGCGCGTTAATGCAAATCGCCCAAGCTGGCGCACGGCGTGGGCGCTAAGCCGTCCCGATTTCAAATCCGGCTTTTTGGATTGCGGATTCTAACTGCGTCTTGCTGATCGCTGTGCCGTCAAAATCAACGGTGACATTTTTGTTTTCCAGCGAAGCTTTTGCATTCGCCACGCCCGGTTGGTTGCCCAACGCGCGCTCGACACTTTTGACACAACCGCCGCAAGTCATGCCTTCAACAGGAATTAGAATTTGGGTCATTGATCTGTCTCCATACTTAAAACTTCGGTGTCCAGCGTTTCAGAAATAAGGCGTTCGTCACAACGCTCACACTCGACAGCGCCATCGCCGCCCCTGCGAGGGCTGGCGTTAAAAACCCAAGCGCGGCCAACGGCAAGCCAACGAGATTGTAAATAAAGGCCCAGAACAAATTCTCACGAATTTTGCGCCACGTCGCCTTGCTGATATCGATGGCGGCAGGAACTAAACGGGGATCTGGCCGCAGCAATGTAATGCCGGCCGTTTCCATGGCGACATCCGTACCGCTTCCCATGGCAATGCCCACATCTGCCGCACTTAAAGCGGGCGCGTCATTTACGCCATCACCAACCATGGCAACGATGCTGTTTTGCTTTTGGAAGCTCGCAATGTGCACAGCTTTCTGATCTGGCTTCACGCCACCAATGGCTTGAGTGATTCCAACTTCGGCGGCGATGCGTTCCGCAACTTGAGCGTTATCGCCACTGAGTAAAACGGTTTTGATGTGTTGCTGCTGCAAGGTTTTGACAGCCACTGCTGATTCTGGCCGCACTTCGTCTGCAATCACAAAAAATGCCCGAGCCTGCTTGTTCACGGCCATGACAATAAATGTATGCGGCGTTTCGGGCGGGGTGGGTACAACGATACCGTGCGCATTTAAAAACGCTGTATTGCCGATGATCACGCGCTGGCCATTTACGGCGGCCTCAACACCAGATCCTGGTGTGCTGATAAAATCAGTAATGCTTGACGTTTGGATGCCTTTGATCTGTGCATAAGCGACAATTGCTTTAGCTAACGGATGCTCGCTGGCACTTTGAATACTGGCCGCTACGGCAATGTTTTCTGTGTCTTCACCAGCAATGTGGATGACCTCAACGACGGTCAATTGACCCTTGGTCAACGTTCCGGTTTTATCGAAAACAACCACATCAACGGCGTGCGCACGCTCTAAGGCTTCAATGTCTTTGATCAGAATGCCATGTTGAGCGGCAACGCCAAGGCCTGTCACCAATGCTGTGGGGGTAGCCAACCCAAGTGCACACGGGCATGCAATCACCAGAACCGAGACCGCGGCAACAAAAGCCTGATCAAAGGTGTGGCCTGTTAAAGCCCAGCCGCCAAATGTAGCAACCGCGATCACAACAATAATCGGTACGAAAACCGATGCGATGCGGTCAACCAATCTTTGAACCGGGGCTTTTCCACTTTGCGCGCTTTGCACCAGATCGACAATTTTGGCTAAGGCCGTTTCAGCACCAACTGCTGTGGTGCGCACGATCAACCGGCCCGCACCGTTGATGGATCCCGCGACAACTTTATCTCCAACCTTTTTTGAAACCGGCAGACTTTCGCCGGTCATGAGAGATTCATCGCAACTGCTGTGGCCGTCTTCAACAACGCCGTCTGTGGGGATTTTTTCACCGGGGCGAATGACAACCACAGCGCCCTTTTGCACATCAGCAATAGCAACTTCGGTTTCAACTCCACCCCTGAGCACACGCGCTGTTTCAGGCCGCAGCGCCATCAGCGCGCGGATTGCACTGGCTGTCGAGCGTTTGGCGCGTGCTTCCAGCCATTTCCCCAACAACACCAACGTAACGATAACGGCCGAGCCCTCGAAATACAGATGGCCTGAAACAGCCAATCCCGACAGGACAAGATAAAGCGAATAGAAATACGCAGCCGACGTACCTAAAGCCACCAACACATCCATATTCGCCGCACCGCTTCTGAGGGCGCGATAAGCACCGGCATAAAAGCGCGCGCCCAAAATGAATTGCACTGGTGTGGCCAAAACCAGTTCCATCCATGGAGAGAGGTGGAATATAAAGCCGAATGTGTGTGCTGCCATTTGCAGCAAGAGCGGTGCAGTGAGAAGCGCTGCGATCAATACCATCACACCGTCGCGATGCGACGCAGCCTCGGGTTCAATTTGTTTTGTTGTATCGATTAGCTTTGCATCGTAACCGGCGTCGCGCACGGCTTGCACGACATCTTCATTGCTGATGCGTGTGAAATCGAAACGCACACTTGCTTGCTCGAGCGCGAGGTTTACAGATGCACTCAACACGCCATCACGTTTCGAGAGCGCTTTTTCGATGCGCGCTGAACACGCAGCGCACGTCATGCCTTCAATTGCAAAGGTCGCGGTACGAGCTGCGGGGATAGAGACAGACATATATATAAGCCAATACGCGTGACGAGATTGACTTATCCCTACACCTTCCATCAACTGGAAGGTCAAGCATGGTTATTTATCTATATTTTTCAATATATTAGCGCCGTGATGAGTCGCTATATGACGGCGGCGTCGAGTCCATCGGGCATGAAGACGCGCTTCATCTTCCAGTCTTCTTCCGCACTTTTGGGGGGCGCCATGGCGATCAGCTCACAGTTGCCGGGTCGGAAGTTGGCATTATTCAGCGCCCACTTTCGGATCGCGTAAAACACGCCACCATGAGAAATGACCAACACTGGACCGGGATTTTCGAGGGCTTTGTTAATGCCGGTCAGGGAGCGTTCGAGAAAATCGTTATAAAGTTCGCCGCCGGGAAGTGCGGCACCTTGAACCCAGTCGTCACGCCACGCGCCGCTGGGGTGGCCTTCATACGATCCGAAGTGTGATTCTTTTAGCTCGTGCAGCTCGACAATTTTCACGCCTGGTAATTGCTTGGCCACAATATCAGCTGTGTGTTTCGCACGGCGCAACGGGCTCGTGACAATCGTCGCGATTTTTTTCTTCGCAATCACTTGCGCAACAGCTTCAGCCTGAAAGATACCCGTTGTGTTCAGCGGTGTATCTGTCTGGCCCTGCATCAGGCGCAGTTTGTTCCAGTCCGTTTCACCGTGACGAAGGAAATAGAACGGCGTCGGCGTGAACATGCGTTGCTTTATATATTAGTGCTGCGTTTTTGAATCAGAGGCGAGTCCATCGTCTTGGTCGTGATCTTTTTTCAGATCGCTCTTGAGATCACCAAGACCAAAGCCGCTCATGATGTCGCCTGAGTTCTCATCAGCTTTTTCATCGAACTCATCTGATGTTGAGTATTCATCACTTGAATATTCATCACGGGCGAGAATTTCTTCTAAGTCAACCGTGCCATCATCACGATTATCAGATTTGCCTTTTTTGCCGCCGCTGGAGAGACGACGCACAATGTCATCGAGCTGTTCAAGGCTTGAGTAATTGATCAGAACTTTGCCGCCCTTGCCGTTGAAGCTGATATCAACCTTGTATCCGGTCGCATCTTCCAACGTTTGCTCCAGCGCGCGCGTATCTGCATCTTTGTCTTTGCGAACATGAACACGCTTTGTGGCGCCATAACTTTTCGCCAAGCGTTCAGCTTGGCGTGCGCTCATCGCTTTGCGGATAATAATCGTCGCAAGCGATTCAGCATTTTTCAAACCAATCAACGGGCGTGCTTGGCCGGGCGTCAGTTTGCGATCATCGATCAAGCGTTGCACGTTATCGGGCAACGCCAACAAGCGCATTGTATTGGCTACATGCACGCGACCTTTGCCGACAATCTCGGCCACTTCTTCTTGCGTGTGCGCGAACTCATCCATCAAGCGTTGATAGCCACGGCCTTCTTCGACCGCCGACAAATCTTGACGCTGTAAGTTTTCGATCAACGCAACTTCAAGAACTTGCTCGTCATTAAAGTCACGGATGATGACAGGTACATTATGAAGCTGCGCACGTTGCGCGGCGCGCCAACGGCGTTCGCCGGCGATGATTTCAAAACGGCCTTCGGTGTTCGGATCCGGGCGCACCAAGATCGGTTGCAGAATGCCTTTGTCACGAACCGATGCAGCAAGTTCCGAAAGCGCGTCTTCGCTGAAATAAATACGCGGCTGCAATGGCGACGGCGCCATCACATCAACGGGTAATGTGTCGGATGTTTTTGTCGGCGTTGCTGTTGTCGCTGTCGGCGCAGCCGCAACTGCATTCACAACATCAGTTGAATCTTCTTGTTCGCCAAATAGCGCGTTTAATCCGCGCCCGAGTGTTTTGCGTTTAACGGTTTCTGCGTTCATGCTGCTACGGCCTGTTCGCGCTTAAGCACTTCGCCTGCGAGATTCAAATATGCCTGCGCGCCCTTTGATCCCAAATCATAGATCAAAATGGGTTTGCCGTGCGAGGGGGCTTCAGAAATTTTGACATTGCGTGGAATTACAGTGGTGTAGACTTTTTCACCGAAATAACTGCGCACGTCGTTCTCGACCATTTCAGACAAGTTGTTACGCTTATCAACCATGGTCAACACGATGCCTTGGATCTCAAGCGTCGGGTTAAAGCCTTTGCGAATGCGTTCGATGGTGCGGACCAAATGGCTGATCCCTTCAAGCGCCAAGAACTCAGCTTGCAATGGAACCATCACAGCATGAGCCGCGACAAGTGCATTGAGTGTCAGCAAGCCCAACGATGGTGGGCAGTCGATCAATATAAAATCGTACTCGTCACCTTGTTCCGCGAGAGCCGTCTTCAATCGCGCGTGACGGTTCTCGACATCAACGAGATCCAACTCAGCGGCGGCGAGATCAACACCGGATGGAACGACGTGTAAGTTTGGGATCGATGTTTCAGCAACTGCGCTCTTCAACTTCGCATCACCAACAAGCAAGTGATACGTGTTGATCGTGCGATGCTTGTGATCAATGCCCAAGCTGGTTGATGCATTGCCCTGCGGATCGAGATCGATCACCAAAACTTTTTTATTCACCGCCGCCATTGCAGTGGCGAGGTTCACCGCGGTTGTTGTCTTGCCAACACCGCCCTTCTGATTTGATACGGCCAGGATGCGCGGTCGCGAGACCACGCTCATCTGCTCGGCTTGAGGGGACTCATTAGAAGTCAGATCAGACATGGGTTACCTCGCGCACGCGCACCACTGAACCAGTAGGATCAGACCGACTTGGCCAACGATCCACATAGAGTGTCCACATTTTGTGGGCTTCCGTCAATTCCGCATCAATATGTTGCCCTTTGAGAAAAAGGCAGGTCGTATTTGGACCAATAAAAGGTGAAGCGAGGGTTAAAAGCTCTGGCAAAGAGGCCAAAGCCCGGGCCGTCACCACATCCACCGGTCCGGGGGCTACAGTCTCGGCTCGCTGGTTTAGGATAGTCGCCCCAGCCCCCGTCACCCGGGACGCCTCCCGCATGAAGGCGCACTTGCGGGCATCGGACTCCACCAGCCGTACCCCCTTCACCCCCATGATCGCCAAGACCAGACCTGGGAACCCCGCCCCGGACCCCAGATCAGTGAGGCTTAAACAATCCTGGGGAATGAGGGGATAAAGTTGGGCTGAGTCGAGGATGTGCCGACGCCAGACATCAACCTCCGTGGACTTCGAGATCAGGTTGATCTTCTTATTCCAGGTCAGGAGGAGATCGACATAGGTCTGGAGCTTCGAAATTGTTTCACGTGAAACATTTTCGCTCTTCAGGAGATCATTTGGGCCGTAATTCGACATGGGGCGGTTCAAATTGTTTCACGTGAAACAATTTGGTGCAGTTTTGGCATTCTGGGAAGAGCGAACTAGTAAAAAGCGACGTATTTTGTTTCACGTGAAACAAAATGGTGAGGTTTGGAGTGTCGCCACGACGATGGACCCCGAAAAGTGATGCAAATTGTTTCACGTGAAACAATTTGATGCAGTTTTTAGGGGTACTGGGGAAAGCGGGGAATATGGGGATGGAAAATGGTGCATTTTGTTTCACGTGAAACAAAATGCGCAACCCGAGACCTAGGCCGCGGAGGCTGTATCCTTGGAGGACGGCTTTTTGACAAACCGGAGAAGCGCTGTCAGGGCAGCCGGGGTCACACCGGGGATACGGGCGGCAGCCCCCAAAGTAGCCGGACGGGCATTGGCCAGTTTAGTCCGGACTTCAGTCGAAAGCCCTCCCACTTGGCCATAGTCAAGGTCAGGGGACAGGCTCATGCCCTCATCTTTCCGGAACGCGCGAATGTCGGCGTCCTGGCGGTCGATGTACCCTTTATAACGGGCCTCGATCTCCAGCTGTTCCACCACATCGGCCCGCGTACCTACCAGATCTGGGGCTAAACGGCATACTGCACCCCAGTCCTGGTCTGGCATCGACAGAATATCCATCAGGCTCCGGCGGATACCATCGGCATTGACTGAAATCCCCAAAGCCTTCAGTTGGGGTGGAGTATAGGTCTGCTCCGTCATCATCTGACGGGTGCGGTTCAGGGTTTCGCGCTTTTCATAAAAGCGGCTTTGCCGATGAGAGCCCACAGCCCCCGCTTCAATGCCCCGGTCGGTCAAACGCAGGTCGGCGTTATCGGCCCGGAGCAAAAGGCGGTACTCGGCGCGGGAGGTAAACATGCGGTACGGCTCGGACGTCCCCAACGTCGTGAGGTCGTCAATCATCACCCCGATGTAGCCCTCAGCCCGGTCGACCGTGATCGGCCCCGACCCGCCGACTTTCCGGGCGGCATTGATCCCGGCCATCAGACCCTGGGCCGCCGCTTCTTCGTAACCGGTCGTCCCGTTGATCTGCCCGGCAAAGAATAACCCGCCGACTTTTAAGGTTTCCAGGGTCGGGCCCAGTTCGCGGGGGTCGACAAAGTCGTACTCGATGGCATAGCCCGCCTGCAAAATGACAGCGCGCTCCAAACCCGGGATCGACTGAACCAGCTGGCGTTGAACATCTTCCGGCAGCGAGGTTGAAATGCCGTTTGGGTAAACCGTGTGGTCGTCCAGGCCTTCCGGCTCCAAGAAGATCTGATGGCGCTCGCGATCAGAAAAACGAACAACCTTGTCTTCAATAGACGGACAGTAGCGCGGCCCGATACTCTGGATCTGACCATTGTACATCGGGGCCCGATGCTTGTTGGCCAGGATCAGTTTATGGGTTTCAGGCGTCGTGTAGGTGATGCCGCATTTAATTTGCGGGGTCGTGATTTTGGTATTGAGGAACGAGAACGGCAGCGGCGGGTCATCGCCCGGCTGCATTTCGAGTGAATCCCAATCAATCGTCCGGCCATCCAGGCGCGCAGGCGTGCCTGTCTTCAGGCGACCGAGGCGAAATCCGAATGATTCCAATGTATTAGAAAGTTTCAACGCGGGCGCTTCGCCAATCCGGCCAGCCGGAATGCGTTCTTCGCCACGGTGAATGAGGCCGTTCAAGAAGGTGCCGGTCGTCAGAACTACGGCGCCAGAACTGATCCGCTCGCCCTCAGAGGTTACAACCCCTTGAATTTGCTTGCGATCTTCGCTGAGGATCAGATCTTCAACAGCGGCTTGCTTTATATATAGGTTCGGCTGGTCGTTCAGGATCTGCTGGATCGCTTTTTTATAAAGCTTCCGGTCAGCCTGAGCCCGTGGCCCCCGCACCGCTGGGCCTTTGGATTGGTTCAACATCCGAAACTGAATGCCGCCCTGGTCAATCGCACGACCCATGATCCCATCGAACGCATCGATCTCACGGACCAAGTGCCCCTTCGCCAAACCGCCAATCGCCGGATTGCAAGACATTTGGCCCAGGGTATCGGCGCGGTGTGTGATTAAAAGTGTGCGCGCGCCGACACGCGCCGCGGCCGCCGCAGCTTCACAGCCCGCGTGCCCGCCACCCACTACAATCACATCGTATTTGGAATCCGCCGTCATGATGGGCGGATATATAACCCTGTGGATATTTTGAATCGAGATGGATTTAAGGGGAAATCCAGCTTTTCAGTATTCGCGGCTATTTACCGATACAAAACTCGCGGAAAACCACGTCCAAAATCTCTTCCACATCGACCCGGCCGGTAATCCGACCTAAGGCTTTGGCAGCCAAACGTAAATCTTCGGCGGCTAATTCGGGCAAATCCACTTTTTGGGCGCGGCCCAAGGCCTCAACACATTCTTCCAAGGCTTTGCGGTGCCGCGCGCGGGTCAGCGCAACAGATGATACGCCATCAAATTTTTGTTTGATGATGGTTTCCAGGCGCTGCAACAGCGCCGTCATTCCAAAGCCCGATTGCGATGAAATAAAGTGCGTCGGCCGCATGCCGTTTGCGACATCCAATTCAATCTCACGCTCTTGGTCTAACAGGTCGGCCTTACTGAAAACACAGATGGTGTTTTCATCCACCAGCTTCAGGGTTGTTTCATCGTGATCGGGATACGCAGCCCCATCAAACAGCGCGATGCGAACATCGGCTTGTTCAGCGCGCGCTTGCGCCCGTTTCACGCCTTCTTTTTCAATGGCGTCTGAGGTCACCCGCAAACCGGCTGTGTCGGCAACCGTTACGGCATAGCCACCGATATCCATGTGCACATCAATAATGTCGCGTGTTGTGCCAGGCGTGGATGAGACAATCGCCGCATCACGTTTCGCTAATGTGTTCAGCAGGCTTGATTTACCTGCATTGGGCACACCGACAATCGCAATCGATAAACCATCTCTGATGCGTTCGCCGCGATGTTTATCATCCAAGAATGTTTTGATATGCGCTTCTAAATCCCGCACCTCACCCCACACCCGATCTTCGACTTCGGGCGGCAAATCTTCATCGGGGAAATCAATTACAGCTTCCAAATTCGCCAGCGCTTGCACCAACCGATGACGCCAATCATCCGTCAGCTCTTTTAAGGCCCCACCCATTTGTTGCAGGGCTTGTTTCGCTTGCGCACGGCTTTCGGCATCCACCAAATCAGCCAAAGCCTCAGCTTGGGTGATATCCATTTTGTCGTTGGTAAATGCGCGCCGCGTAAACTCACCCGCTTCGGCCGGGCGCACACCGCCAATGGATGATAACGCCGCCATCATGCTGTCAATCACAGCCCGCCCACCGTGAATGTGCAACTCGGCCACATCTTCGCCGGTAAAACTGGCGGGGGCGGGAAACCATAGCACCAAGCCGTCATCCAACAGCTCTTTGCTGGTCGGGTCGGTGAATTTTACGCGCGTCGCCAAGCGTGGCTTTGGCGTTTTCACACCCAACCGCTGCAAGGCCTTCTCGGTCTTGGTACCAGACACACGGATCACCGCAATGCCCGCCCGGCCAGGGCCCGAGGCCAGCGCAAAAATCGTATCAGAGCTCATGAAATCTATATTCGCCTTAGGTGTCGGACGTTTTGGTGAATTGCGCCCAGAAGGCTTTTTGCATATCGGCTAAGTTTTCAGGGCAAATGGGGAATACCATTTTCATCATGGCTTCTGCATCCATGCCTTGCGTGGCTTTTTCCATTTGCTCCTGCATCTTTTTCATCGCCGCTTCTTGAATTGGCGCCACATTCGGTAACCCCATAAACGCGCGGGCTTCTTCGGGCGTGCAGTCGACAGTGATGTTCACTTTCATGGGCATCTCTTTATGAATATGGGAGAACACATTTTCGTTGGCGTATCACATCAGTTTAGCCCACGTTAGATACATGAGTGAATCATTCAATCGTCTGAAGACTGAAACCAGCCCCTACTTGCGCCAACACCAAGATAACACGGTTCATTGGTGGGCGTGGGGCGATGCGGCCTTTGCCGCCGCGCGTAGCGAAAACAAGCCCGTTTTGCTTTCGGTCGGTTATGCGGCCTGTCACTGGTGCCATGTGATGGCCCATGAAAGTTTTGAAGACCCCGAAACAGCGGCGCTGATGAACGAAAAGTTCATCAACATCAAAGTCGACCGCGAAGAACGCCCGGATGTGGACGCCATCTACCAAAAAGCCCTGGCCCAAATGGGCGAGAACGGCGGCTGGCCCCTAACGATGTTTTTGCTGCCCGATGGCAAACCATTCTGGGGCGGCACGTATTTTCCGCCCGAACCCAAATACGGCCGACCGAGTTTTCAACAGGTGCTCACCCAACTTTCACGCGTTTGGGCTGAGGCGCCCGAAAAAGTGAAAGAGCAAGCCAATGGCTTGACGTTGCAACTGGTCACCACCGATCCAGAAGTTGTCAAAGACGGCCTGTCGCTCGAGATGTTGGATGACGGCTGCAAGCACCTGCTGGATTTTGCCGACACCGAAAACGGCGGCCTGAAGGGCGCACCTAAATTCCCCATGCCATTTTTGTGGGAGTTTGTCTGGCGCGGGTACAAACGTACTGATGATATTCAGCTCAAAACGCTAGTAACGCACACGCTTGATCACATCTGCCAAGGGGGCATTTACGATCACTTGGGCGGGGGCTTTGCACGCTACTCTACTGACGCGCGCTGGCTCGCTCCACATTTCGAGAAAATGCTGTACGACAACGCGCAGTTAATCGGCTTACTTGCGACAGTGTGGCAGGAAACGAAGTCTGAGCTTTATGAAGCGCGCATCACAGAAACGATAGCGTGGCTGGAACGAGAGATGGTGGGCGAAACCGGCGCTTACACTTCAGCGCTGGATGCAGATTCCGAAGGCGAAGAGGGCAAGTTTTACGTTTGGTCAGAAGCCGAAATTGATGCCGTTTTAGGGTCAAGCTCAGACGCTTTCAAAAAAGCCTATGACGTCTCAAAGGATGGCAACTGGGACCACAAAAACATCCTCAATCGCTTGGTCGATGTCGAATTTGACAGTGAAGAAGATGAGGCCCTAGCCGCGTCACGCGTCAAACTTCTGAAAGCACGCGAGGCCCGCATTCGCCCCGGCCGCGATGATAAAATTCTGACTGATTGGAATGGTCTGGCCATAGAAGCCCTCACCCATGCTGGGTTAGCTTTTAACAACAGCGCCTGGATTGAGATTGCCAAGCGCGTGTATGACGCCATTACCAAACACATGGTTTGGACTGATGCTTCTGGCCAACCGCGTTTGGGTCACAGTTACTGCGGTGGAAAATTGCAGCAGGTCGATGTGCTGGATGATTACGCGCACATGATCAATGCGGCGTTGTTGCTGCACACGGCCACGGGCGGCAAAAGCTATCTGGCTGATGCCATGCGTTGGGTCGCAACCATTGATGAACTCTTTTGGGATGATGTGGGCGGTTATTTCTTCACGCCGTCAGATCGCAAAGATCTGATCTTACGCACAAAAACTGTGAACGATTCAGCCCAGCCATCTGGCAATGGGGCGCTCGTAAAAGCGCTGGCCCGTCATTACATTCGCACAGGGTTAGAGGCCAGGCAAAAGCGTGCTGACGTGATTGTGCAGAACTTCGCCGCTGAAGCCTTCAAGATGTTTCCACATGCGACGGCTCTGTTTAACGGCTACGACCTACTGGCTAATCCGGTTAGTGTCGTCATCATGGGCCACCGCGGCACACCTGAAACAGAAAACCTCATTCATGCAGCTTATGCTGTCTCTGAGCCGAACTTAGTTCTGTCCGTAATTGATGGTACCGATGCATTACCGCCACTCCATCCAGCATATGGCAAAAAGGCGCTTGATGGTCAGGCAACAGCTTATGTATGCCGGGGCACAACCTGCACAGCGCCCGTCACGAAGCCAATTGATCTGATGCGCGCGCTGATGCGGAAAACCTAAGAGGGCTTAAGATGTCGCAGCTTTCGTTTCACTCACCCGTGGGCGATCTCACCGTCAGTGAATATGACGGCGCTATTGTTTCTGTCGATTGGGGGTGGTCGAGCATCAGCGAACCAACGCCTCTGTTGCGAAAAGCCAAAAAACAGTTCGATGATTATTTCGACGGCAAATTAGAAGCATTTGATCTGCCGTTAAATCCCGAAGGCACGGCTTTCCAAAAGCGTGTGTGGGATTTGATGCTTAAAATCCCGTACGGCAGCACCAAAACGTATGGCGATCTCGCCAAACGTTTGAAATCTGGCGCGCGGCCAGTTGGCACCGCCTGTGGCCGAAATCATCTGCCGATTATTATCCCCTGCCACCGTGTGTTGGCCTCGAACGGCGGCCTCGGGGGCTATTCGGGTGATGGCGGGTTAGATACAAAGATCGCGTTATTGCGCATCGAAGGTGCGGTTCTTAAAGGAATTTGATTATGGTCAAAGCGATTGTCTGCCGCGAGAACGGCGGGCCCGAAGTTCTGAAATTGGAAGATGTCACCGTGGCCGAACCGGGCCAGGGCGAGGTGAAGCTGCGCCAAACCATCGCCGGTGTGAACTTCATCGACACCTATCATCGCTCAGGCCTCTACAAGTTGCCGATGCCCTTCACACCAGGTCTTGAAGGTGTGGGCATTGTTGAAAAGCTGGGCTCTGGCGTCACAAGCTTAAAAGTTGGCGACCGCGTCTGTTACGGTAACGGCCCTATCGGCGGTTACGCCGAAGAACGCGTCATCCCTGCGGCCAGCGTTGTGAAGGTGCCTGCAGGCCTGAAAGACGAACAGGTCGGCGGCAACATGCTGCGCGGTCTTACAGTCTGGTATTTGTTGCGCGCTCTGCACGAAATTAAAGCAGGCGAAACCGTTTTATTCCACGCGGCAGCTGGCGGCGTTGGCCTGATCTTTTGCCAATGGGCGAAAGCTTTAGGGGCCACAGTCATCGGCACCGTGGGCAGTAAAGACAAAGCCGACCTCGCGCGCAAGAACGGCTGCGATTACACAATTTTGTATAACGAGCAGGATTTTGTCGCCGAAGTAAAATCCATCACCGGCGGCAAGGGTGTTCCCGTTGTGTATGACGGCGTTGGCAAAGATACGTTCTTCAAATCGCTGGATTGCTTGTCACCGCGCGGCCTGATGGTTTCATTTGGGAACGCTTCGGGCCCACCGCCCGCCATCGAAGTCGGTTTGCTGGCCGGCAAAGGGTCTCTGTTCGTCACCCGCCCGACATTGGGTCACTATGTTGGCGAACGTGCGGATTACGAACGCGCGTGCAATGACTTCTTCGATGTCATCTTAAACGGCAGCGTGAAGTTTGATGCGGCCAATGCTTACAGTCTTGAGCAAGCAGCCCACGCGCACAACGATTTGCAGGCTCGCAAGACTACAGGTTCAACCCTTCTCACGCTCTAAGAGAAGATTTTCATATAACAAAAAAGGCCGGTTGTTACACCGGCCTTTTTTATGTTTCCGAGTGATACTCGGATTACTTGTTCATGCGATCGAAGAACTCGTTGTTGTTCTTGGTCTCGCGCAGCTTGTCGAGCAGGAACTCCATACCGTCCTGAACGCCCATTGGGTCCAGAATACGGCGAAGCACCCACATCTTCGACAGGTTCGCCTGACCAACCAGCAACTCTTCTTTGCGGGTCCCAGACTTTGTGATGTCGATGCTTGGGAACACGCGCTTGTCCGACAGCTTGCGGTCCAGCACGATTTCCGAGTTACCCGTGCCTTTGAATTCTTCAAAGATCACTTCATCCATGCGGCTGCCGGTATCAATCAGTGCCGTCGCAATGATGGTGAGCGATCCACCTTCTTCGATGTTACGGGCCGCGCCGAAAAAGCGCTTCGGGCGTTGCAACGCGTTAGCATCCACACCGCCGGTCAATACTTTGCCCGATGATGGAACAACGGTGTTGTACGCACGCGCCAAACGCGTGATGGAATCCAACAAAATGACCACGTCGCGCTTGTGTTCAACCAGGCGCTTGGCTTTTTCGATCACCATTTCAGCGACCTGAACGTGGCGCGAGGCCGGTTCATCGAAGGTTGAAGAAACCACTTCGCCCTTCACCGTGCGGTCCATGTCAGTCACTTCTTCCGGGCGTTCATCGATCAGAAGAACGATCAAATAAACTTCCGGGTGATTGTTAGCGATCGCATTGGCAATGCTTTGCAGCATGATTGTTTTGCCGGTGCGCGGCTGAGCGACAATCAACGCACGCTGGCCTTTACCAAGCGGAGACACCAACTCGACCACGCGGCCGGTCATGTCCTTGTTCTTGGTATCCTTCATCTCCACTTCCATCGTCAGCTTTTTATCTGGATAGAGTGGCGTCAAGTTATCGAAGTTGATGCGATGACGGACTTTGTCAGGATCATCAAAATTAATACGGTCAACCTTCAACAGGGCGAAATAACGCTCGCCGTCTTTGGGACCACGGATCGTTCCTTCAACCGTATCACCGGTGCGTAACCCAAAGCGGCGCACTTGGCTTGGTGATACGTAAATATCATCAGGGCCCGGCAGATAGTTCGCTTGCGCAGACCGCAAGAACCCAAAGCCGTCCTGCAGAATTTCCAACACGCCATCGCCTTCAATGGTGGTGTCTTTCTCGGCTAGAACTTTCAAGATCGCGAACATCATATCCTGACGACGCAGGTTTGATGCGTTCTCGATTGCCAGTTCTTCGGCAAAAGCCAAAAGTTCTGCGGGTGGTTTAAGTTTCAGTTCTGATAAGTGCATGGACTAAACGCGATGTTGGAAAGATAGACGGGGAAGAGCTAACGTCCGAAAGGCCAGAGTGGCGACAGTGTTTGGACGAAGGTACTTTTGAATTTCGATCAGAAGCGATCGGCGATGATGTCCAAGACGTACTCTAAGCCTGGATGATTGTCAAACCACGGGTCTGTCAATTGATCCACCGTTATCCCTCTAAAATATTAAAATCTTAGATTAGGTTGTTGTAGTGAGATGGTCCTGGGAATCCTGTGGATTAAGGATTCACACATCTTATACCCAGGATTCACGGGTTCAGGCATTCTGTCACAGTTATTCAATGAATCCTGGGGACAGAGTCATCGACTCTCCTAAAAAGGCTCCGAAACGCCGAACCGCAAAAATGTTCCCGAACTGAATAAAAAGTGTGTGTGCGGCTTTACCACCCATGATTCAGATATACGCGCGGCGTAAACTCACAGGCGAATGGTTTACGTATGACAAATGCCATTGGCTGAATACAATTTACAGAAATATGATTATGACCGTGGTTATCCCCGGTCCCCACAGCCTTGCACAGCCCTGTTGAAAACAAAAAACGTATGACTGAACCGGTCCCGTTCAATTTACATCTGGTGTCCGATTCGTCCGGCGAGACCGTGACCAACATCGCACGCGCATGTTTGGTGCAATATACAGGTACGCCCGTCACAGAACACTCGTGGTGGCTGGTGCGCACGCCTGGCCAAATGGGGCGCGTGCTTGAAGGCATTCGTGCAGCACCGGGCTTGGTGATCTACACGCTGCTCAATTCTGATATGCGGTTGCAGTTGGAAAAATCCTGCCGCGAACTTAAAATTCCCACTGTATCAGCGCTTGATCCCGTCATGCAGGCCTTGGGCCGCTATTTCAAACGCGAAGCAGCCGCCGAGATTGGCCGCCAGCACATCATGGATGATGATTATTTCCATCGCATTGACGCCATGCATTTCACGATGCAGCACGATGATGGTCAATCGATGGAAACGATGGTGGATGCCGACATTATTTTGCTGGGTGTGTCACGCACGTCGAAAACGCCCACCTGCATGTACTTGGCCAACCGTGGTTATAAAGTCGCCAATATTCCATTGGTCCCAGGCCTTACGCTGCCGGATTTTATCATCAATGCAACAAAGCCTTTGTTTGTGGGCCTCACTCGTGAGCCCAAAAGCTTAAGCGATATTCGCCAAAGCCGATTGCGGATCATGAATGATACAACAGGCGAGGATTACGCCGACGTTGATAAAGTGCGCGAAGAAGTCACGGAATCACGGCGTTTATTTACCAAGCACAATTGGCCCGTGATTGACGTGACGCGCCGGTCGATTGAAGAGACTGCGGCCACTATCATTCAGTTTCATAATCAGCGTCATTCGGTTTCTACATAAAGTTATTATCTGTGTCCTCTCCTCGTTCCGTCATTTTAGCCTCGACCAGCAAAAGCCGCGCGTTTGTTTTGAAAAACGCTGGCGTGCGTTTTACAGCTGAAAACTCATTTGTAGATGAAGACAGTATAAAAGCGGCTTTGCGTGCCGAAAATGCGACCGCTGCACACTGCGCTGAAGTGTTGGCAGAAATGAAAGCCGTCAAAGTTTCAGTAAAGTACCCGCAAGCCTTAGTCATCGGCGGCGATCAGATGTTAGAATGCGATGGTCGCTGGTTTGATAAACCGACAGATCTAAAAATTGCCCGTGAGCAGTTGCTCGCGTTGCGCGGCAAAAAACATCAACTCATGAACAGCCTGGTGGTGGCCTTAGGTGGTGCGCGCATCTGGCATTTTGCCAACAGCCCGGAAATTACAGTGCGTGATTTCTCGGACGCGTTTTTGGATGATTATTTGACCCATGTTGGCGAAGCCGCCCTGCATTCTGTTGGGGGTTACCAGCTTGAAGGACTGGGGGCGCAGCTTTTTACAAAAATCGATGGTGATTTCTTCTCGATTTTGGGCCTGCCCCTGCTTCCGTTGCTGGGCTTTCTGCGCGAACATGCCGTCCTTAAAAAATAGCGCTTAAAAATTAAGAAGAGCATCCCCGCGTGAGCAGCTTCATTTCCGGCAAAGCTAAAGTCGCAGGCATCATGGGCTGGCCGGTTGGCCACTCCAAATCACCCGCCTTGCACGGCTTTTGGCTGCGCGAACACGGGATAGATGGCGCTTATGTGCCCATGCCGGTCCCGCCTGAAAGTTTGTCACGTGCACTTAAGGCCTTGTTTTCATTGGGTTTTAAGGGTTGCAATTTGACCGTGCCGCACAAAGAAGCGGCCATGAGTATCGTTGATGAAATCACGCCTGTGGCCAAAGCGGTGGGGGCCATTAACACGGTCTTTGTGCTGCCCGATGGCCGCTTACAGGGCACCAATACCGATGCCTTCGGGTTCATTGAAAATATCCGGCAATCTGTTCCTGGCTTTGATGCCAAACGCGGACCTGCGGTGGTATTGGGGGCTGGTGGCGCTGCGCGGGCCGTGTGTGCGGCCTTGATCGAAGCCCGTGCGCCTGAAATTCGTCTGCTCAATCGCACCATTGAACGCGCCCAAAAGCTCGCCGCTGATTTTGGACCAACCGTCAAAGCTGTCGCATGGTCTGATTTATCATCGGCTTTAAAAGATGCTGCGTTGCTCGTGAACTCCACCAGCCTCGGCATGACGGGTCAGCCACCGCTTGAGATTTCCATCGACACATTGCCCACGTCTGCGCTGGTGACCGACTTGGTTTACGCGCCGCTTGAAACTGAATTGCTGGCGGCGGCGAAAAACCGTGGCAATCAGACCGTCGATGGTTTGGGCATGTTGTTGTATCAGGCGCAAAAAGGGTTTGAAGGTTGGTTCGGTGTAAAGCCCGAAGTCACGCCCGCGTTGCGCAATCATTTGCTCTCGCTCTAGATGCGGCGCATTTCAAAAAGACGCGCGCGAAAAAAATCCCCCATCATAATTGGGCTCACCGGTTCCATTGCCATGGGGAAATCGACCGCGGCAAAAATGCTGCGGGATTTAGGCATCCCGGTTTTTGATTCTGATGCCGCCTCACGCGCTACCACTGCGCCTGGTGGCTCGGCTTTGGCGGCGATTGCAAAGCGTTTTCCTGATGTGATGATCAACGGCGTCCTTGATCGCCAAGCGCTGGCTAAAAAAGTGTTCAGCAACGCGCATGACCTCAAAGCACTGGAATCTATTATTCATCCGCTGGTGCGCGCAAACCGGCGGCACTTCATGCGCCGTGCCGCGCATCAACGTAAGCACATGATGGTGTTTGATATTCCGCTGCTGTTTGAAACAAAATCCGAGCACGAGTGCGATGTGGTATTTGTGGTCACCGCTCCAGCATTTCTGCAACGTCAACGCGCGCTCGCGCGTCCCGGTATGGATGAAGCGCGACTGAAAGGCGTTCTGGCCAAGCAAATGCCCGATGTGCAAAAACGAAGCCGTGCTGATGTGGTGATTTCATCCGGGCTGGGCAAAGCGCATGCCTTGCGGCAGCTTAAAAAAGCGCTGATGTTGGTTTAGAGACTTACATGCCGAGAGATTTGGGTAGCGGAAAACATGCGTGAAATTGTTCTCGATACGGAAACGACGGGCCTTGATCCATTAAACGGCCACCGCGTGATTGAAATTGGCTGTGTGGAGCTGATCAACCACTTGCCCACCGGCAATACATTCCAAACCTATCTGGATCCTGAACGCGATGTCCCCGACGAAGCTGCTGCCGTCAGTGGGCTCACCACCGAGTTTGTGAAGGGCAAGCCGCTCTTTGCCGATAAGGTCGATGAGTTCTTGGAATTCATTGGCGAAGACGCCGCCATTATTGCGCACAACGCTAACTTCGATATGGGCTTCATCAATGCTGAGTTAGTGCGCCACGGCCGCCCAAAATTGGCCCTCGACCGCGCTATTGATACGGTGCTGCTGGCCCGCCGGAAATTTCCAGGCGCACCGGCCAGTTTGGATGCGCTCTGCCGTCGCTTTGGGATTGATCTCTCGGCCCGCGTCAAACACGGCGCACTTTTAGATGCCGAGTTGCTGGCCAAAGTTTATCTGGAACTGGTGGGGGGGCGCGAACCCGGTTTGCTGCTGGGGGCCAACACCGCTGTCACAGTTGATTCAGCGACGCGGGCCAATCGTCCGGTGCGTCCCGTGCGCCCTCATGCCGCGTTGCCGGAAGAGCTTGAGGCGCACAAAGGTTTCATCGCGAAAATCAAAAACGCGATTTGGATTAAGGCCGTTTCCTCTTCTTAAAAAAGAGGCCGCCGCTCTCAGGAATGATTAGGCGTTTCCAGCCGTGGGTGTGTTGGCGCGCACAATTTTGATCGGCGTGTTGCCGAACTTGCGCGTGTACATCTCGGTGAAATCCATAGGCTGTAGGAACAGCGGCGGGAAGCCACCACTGGTCGTCATGTCACCAATGACCTGACGCACAAATGGGAACACGAAGCGCGGGACTTCAATCAGCAGCACCGGGTGCAGTTGATCTTCCGGGATTACGGTCTCATCCAGTTCCACGGTTGCGGAATAGGCCATTTCCAGAATGAACGCAGGCTTATCGCCAATGGTGGCATTCACGCTGACGGCCAAGGTCACTTCAAAGATCGACCCCTGAATCGGCTGCATGGCAACGTCGAAAGACACCGGAATTTCAGGGGCTTGTTTGCGCAGTTCGCCGAAAATGGCCGGGGCATGGGGCACTTCGAACGATAAATCGCGGATGTACTGACCTAAAATGCGGATCGGCAAACCTTGCGCGCCCTGGTTTGCGGCGGCGTTTTCGGAACCGGGGGCAGCGCTGGTATCGCTCATCGACTACATCCAACAGCAAAAATGAAGAAGCAACGCAGGCGAGCGCCGCGCTTTTCTATGGGGTCCGGGGCGTAACATGCCCGCCTAAACCTGACAAGCGCACCCAATTTGCCTGACCTCTCTTGTGTTTGGTCATACAGACGGCCGTCGCCTTACCTTTGCCACGCTGTGGGAGTCATGCTGGGCCTGTTTCCAAAAGCGGCTGAATGCGGGTGGTTCGCTTGCCCTGCCCCAGTTCAGAGCCTATGTTGACCATATACCGTGGTTTTCCCCGCAAAAGCTGGGGGTCAAGGACCACATATCTAGAGTGATGACGCCATGGATGGCTTCCAGTTTATCGACATAATTTTGCTGGCGATGGTCGCCGGATTCATTGTGCTCCGTTTGCGCAGCGTGCTTGGCCGCCGCACCGGTCATGAACCGGGCCGCGACGGTGTGCCGACCGAAGGCCGTACCCAAGACTTAAACAATGGCAACGTTGTTACCCTGCCCAACGTGCATCGCCGCCAAGCCCCGGTGTCGCAAGATATCGAACCTGCGTATGTCGGCACCCCGCTTGAAGCGGGCATGATCGCTGTGAAAATGGCCGATCCGTCTTTCAGCGCCACGCAATTTTTGCAAGGTGCAGCCAAGGCGTTTGAAATTGTCATCGCTGCTTATGCTAAAGGCGACACGGATACATTGCGCTCGTTATTGAACAGCGATGTCTATGCGCAGTTTGCGCGCGCCATTCAGGAACGCGAAGACCGCAAAGAAGTGTTGTCCAGCGAGCTGGTGGTGTTAAAGCCGCCACGCATTGAAAGCATCGAAATGAAAGGCTCGGCCGCCACTGTGGCTGTGGTCTTCCAAAGCGAACAAACCAACGTCGTGAAAAACGCTGACGGGCAAATCATCGAAGGCTCGCCCGATCATGTGGAAAGTGTCACAGACGTTTGGACCTTCTCGCGCGATACCAACCACCAAGATCCAAATTGGATCCTGGTTGCCACCAGCAGCGTCGACTAGCGGCGCGCAACTTTAAGCGTTGGTTGTGATTAGAAAAAACGCTCTTCAACTTTCTGCGGCTGTTTTGGTGGGTGCTGCCTTGGGTGCCACCGCCATGTATTGGCTGCGCGCCCCTGTGCAAACCGAGGTGACGATTACACCCATCACCCCGCCCACAACCGCACGCCCGCAAGTGGCGTACGAACCCGTAAGCTTTGCCGCGTTGCCGGGTTGGGCCGAAGACACCATGCAAGATGCGCTGCCTGCGCTTCAAAAAAGCTGCGCGGTCGTGGCCAACGATACGCCTGAAAACACCATTGGCATCGGCACACTCAGCATCAAAGCGGCAGATTTAATCGCGGCATGCAAAGCCATCACCGATGCGGGCTCGGGCACAACATCGCTTCGCATCGCCATTGAAGCGGCGTTCCAGCCCTATGCTGTTAGCTTTTCGGGTAACCCCGTTGGCACGTTCACGGGTTATTACGAAGCCACGTTGCGCGGCGCGCTTTATCGCGATGGTCCGTATCAAACGCCGCTTTATGGCGTACCGCCAAACCTGATTACCGCATCCTTAAAAGATTTTATTTCGCCCGACAAACTGGAAGGCACATCGGTGCCGCCCACAGTTGTGGGCCGCGTGGTTGATCAAAAACTCAAACCCTATTACACGCGCAGCGACATCGATGCCGAAAATGTACTGGGTGACCAAGCCAATGTTGTGGCGTGGGTGGACAGCGCTATTGATGCGCACGTGCTGCACATTCAAGGCTCAGGCCAAATCAGCTTGCCCGACGGCACCATGATGCGCGTGGGTTATGCGGGCAACAACGGCCACGCGTTCAAAGGGTTGGGCCGCATTCTCATCGACGAAGGTGTGCTGACACCCAATACCGCCTCCATGATTGCCGTGCGCGATTGGCTGAAACAGAACCCTGAGCGTGCGGCCGCTCTGATGAACCAAAATGCCCGCTATATTTTCTTCCGCAAAATTGAAGGTGATGGCCCCATCGGCGCGCAAGGTGTGCCGCTGACACCGGGGCGTTCTTTGGCGGTTGATACGCGCTACGTGGCCCTGGGCTTGCCGGTCTGGCTGGATACGGTTGACCCCGATAACGCGCCCCTCCAAAGATTGGTGGTGGCCCAAGATGTGGGGGCCGCCATTACCGGGGCCGTGCGTGGTGATTTCTTCTGGGGCGCGGGCGAACCGGCCTTTGGCAAAGCCGCCCGCATGAAAAGCCAGGGCCGCTATTACGTGCTGGTGCCCAAGCCCGCTGTAAAACCATCGCAGGGAAATTAAGCCGGGGTGGCTAGCGCCCTGAAATTTCACCTGTTTCTCAGGGCAGAATTTAGATTCAAGTAAGACTTTGCGCTTAGATTTTCCCCAAAACAGCCTCGCTTTTAAGGTGCAAAACCTGGGGCTAACATCTGTGGGACTTCGGTCTGGTTGGGCTGCGCTTTAAGTTCAATCCTCCCGAAACGTATTGCGGCGAAGCGATGAATACAAAACCGCCATCAGAGAAAAAACGCGACCGCGCCCTTTATGCGCGCTTGGTGGAATCCTACCAGGCGGATCGTATCGGTGTGTTTGTGGATTTTGATCGCCTCAACCACCCCAAGTCGCCAATCTGGAGCCCGTGGGAAAACGTGGCCCCCTTGCTGTTTTTGCTGGGCGGCTCGCTCACCATCATGTTCTTGGTCGATCTTCTGCTCGGCACCGCCGTCATGGTGCTGGGCGTGTTCATGTATCTTTTCCTGATCCGCCCGTGGATTTCGCAGCGCGTTTATCGCCGCTCGCTGGAAGCTGCCATGGACAACCTGCACAACTGGAATGTGCTGTGGCGCTTGGGCGGCCTGGTGATCACGCTGAACTACATGAACAAAACGCGCTGCGTGTCGCCCGATGGTGACTGGCGCGCGTTCGTTACGCGCTACCTGCCTGAAATGGAAATGGAAGGGTTAGATGCGTACAACTCGTTCAACAACACGCCCAAGACGGAAGAAAAAGACGTCCGCGTGCTTGATGCGAATATGTAACGCGCAGGACCCGGCGCAAAACGTAAAGCGCGGACTCGGCGCGAAAATATAACTAACGCGGTGCTATCGACGTTTCTGCGTGCTATGGCACCCTCATGCGCAAACTCAACCCCGAAGAACGCCGCCTCTGGGATTTTGTCACCCGCAGTGTGACCCCCCTAAAAGGCCGTCATCACAGCGCGGATGACCCTGTTCCAGTTGATACGCCTGCGCCTAAACCAAGTCGCACACCGCTCGACCGCGCAACGCTTGAGCAGCTCTTAAACAACCCCGCCCCGAAAAAAGAGCATGCGGCTCACAAGCCGCTGCACATCAACAACACAGTTGATCTAGATGCCGCGACCGCGCGCAAATTCAAACGCGGCAAAATGCCGTGCGATGCGAAGCTAGATTTGCATGGGCTCACGCTGGCGCAAGCGCACAACGCGCTGATCAATTTTATCCGCACGCAAGCTGATCGCGGTGCGCGCAGCGTGATCGTGGTGACCGGCAAAGGTTCACCGAATGCTGAAAAGCCAACCGGCAAAATCAAATCAGAATTGATGCACTGGTTAAATGCAGCCCCACTTCGCCCGTTCATCCTTGCCGTCAACGAAGCGGCCCCGCACCAAGGTGGCAGCGGGGCCGTTTATGTTTTGCTCAAACGCAAAGAACGGATGCGGGGATAATCAGCGTCGTACTACGGAAGACCTAAACCTAATTCTTGGTTTTCCACACAATTCCTATCCGGCGTTGTTTTTAAGTGCTTATGCCGCGCCCAAGATCGCTCTTTTGCGAGGGCAAGATGATCAATGTTTTATTTAGTCTGTCTGGATTGGTCGGTATTATTGCCGTTATGGGATTTGACGTGGCCTCCAATATCGAATTCGGGGCCAGTAATTTTAAATCTATATCTAGTGAAATGCGGTGCGCCAAAAACATCGTCGTATCTGACAATACCGAAAACATAAATTTGGTTCTTTCCTTGTCGAACCAAATCATACCCATCTTCGACAACAGCCTTGCACGTAACATTCCCACCGAAAATGCTATCTCCCGGGGGCAGAACAAGATCTTTGGTCTTTACCGGAGCGTCAGGAAAGTCAAAGGCCTGTCCCGTTGCCAGCGGCTTAGCATCTGGCAAATCGAAGCTGACATTAAGGGCTGGGGTTTGCCCATGATTTTTAATGATGACCCCAAAGGAATACTCGTTGTTTTTTATAACTTCAGCGCACCCTTGATATTCAACACCGATATACGCCCTCAATTCACTATTGGCGGTGTTCTGAGCGACAGTTACAGATTCTTGAGCAGCTTTTACCGCCACTCTATTGAGCCACAACGAACCCAACAACCCGCCGAGGCCAAACAAACTTACCCAAAATTGCCATCGAGTCCAAAACACTACTTCAGCAGCAGACCAAGCCATACTGCGCTGTTCGCAGTAGTCTGCGTCCTCGTTCTTTTGGGGGCGCTCACAGTCGGGTTGATAGACAAGTGGGCTGGCGGGAATATGCGCGGTGGCCGCAGATTGCTCTATTTGTCGAGCGGACTCAGTTGTCTTGCTTTGGGGCTGTGGCTGAGTTGGTGGAGCGCTGCTTTCTTGTGAAAGTGCGATCTGTGTGCTCGCTAGAAATCCAGCAAGTGCGATAATCGGAAGCCAATATTTGCGTGTCATGAAAATAGAAAAGCCGCTGTGAACCCCACAGCGGCTGATCTTATTTCATAGCGTGCGTTTTGTCTGCGAAACCCGCAGAGCGTTATTGGCTTACGGCACCCACGCGCGGGTGGTTTCGACGAACGCGACGGGGCTTGGGGTGTGCAGGTCGTACATCATGCGCACCCAGTTGGCGGCAGGGTGACGGGCCAGGGCTGAGGTGCCGGCCATGGTCGCCATGGGGCTCCAGTTTTGTCCGGCCCAGACCCAGCCTTGCTTGCGCACGATGGGTGCCAACACGGTCGCCGCGGTAATGTCGGCGTGGGTCGGTTCGTTGCCGAACAAGTAGCTTTGCTGCGCACACAAGCTTTGCACCACATCCAGGGCGCGCATGGTGATCGCCGTCATAAATTGGTCGGCAAACACCGGCACATTTGCTGCACCTTTTGCTGCAGCATAAGCCGCAGCATTTTGCGCCACGGGCGGGCGCAACAGGCACCACATGACGGTGTCGGCCACTTCGGTGGTGAACCAGCGTTCGAACGCCAACGCCTTCTTGCGGGTCTCGGCATCTTTGGGCACCAACGCAGGCGAAGGCCGCAAACCCTCCAGCGAACTCAAGGCTTGTTTCAGGCTTAAGTCTTTGGCGGGCAATATTTTTTTGTTGAATCGCAGGGTGAAGCGCTGGCTGCGCGCCAGAATTTCCACGGCATCCCGGCCCAGGCCCTTCATGTGCAGGGACCAGAACAGGCGTTCCAACGAAATTGCATACGCCAGCTCGGGCGGTACGCTGCGGCGCACTTTGGGTGCGTCCGGCATTTCGCGCGGCAGCTCCCGCAGTGAGCGGTAAAAGCCCTGATCGCCCGGCAAAATGTCACCTAACTCGGGTGGTGGTGGCATCGACGTATCCCCTCTGGCCTTATAGAATGATACTCAACATTCTATATGATAACAAACATATGAAACGCGGTTTGGGCCGTTTCCAAGCCCATAGCGCATCTCGCTTCTCTTAAGACGGTTCAAACCCCATGCCCCTGTCCCCCAATGCCATTATCTAAGGAACACAAAGCCAAAACCCGCGCGTCCATTTTGGCTGCAGCCAGCCAAATGTTTCGCGACCATGGGTTTGATGGTGTGGGCATTGAACAGATCATGGCCAAGGCGGGCCTGACACGCGGTGGGTTCTACGCGCATTTCGCCTCCAAGGCAGACTTATTCGCAAATGTGCTCGACCAGGAGCCAGCTTTCACGCGCATGTTGCGCGAACGCCAAGCGCCTGAAACGGCAGACGCGCGCACAACAAAAGATGCTGCGCAAAACGCTGCGCTTGATGTGCTTTCAACGTATCTGGACCCTGACAACATCGCGTACGTAACCTCTACATGTCCCATGGTCAGCTTGGCCCGCGATGTTGATCGTGGCGGCGCAGCAGCGCGCAATGCCTTAACCAACGTCACAGTTCAACTCACCTCACTCCTGACAGCAGGAATGAGTGAAACGAAGCCTGACCAATGTGATAGCCGCGCACTCGCTGTTCTAGCGCTGTGCGTCGGCGGGGTGACTGTCGCCAGAACCGCCGCCGATCCGGTTCTCGCGCAAAAGATGTTGCAGGCCTGTGAAACCGAGGCCCGGCGCCTGTTAATGGCGCAATAAACAGGAGCGCCTGTTAATGGCGCAGTCATAAGAGGTTTTGTTAGCAGCCATATCGCCAGAAAAAAGTGTCGGCAATGTGACGCCAAACTGTTGGCGCGCAACCTATCTGAATTTTTAGAAATTGCGCGTTACTTTTAAGAAAGAGAGCGATGCAATTTTATTGCGGCTACGCTGCGGCCCGAAAGCTACGTTTCCGTAACTTTATTTTGCATCACGCCATGCGAAATTAAGATGTGTGGCAGATAAAAAAGAAGCTGGCGTCAAATTCAGCCAGCTTCGCGCGATTAATTAGAAGTGACTGGTGGAAATTTATTACAAAATAAACTTACTTAAGTCGCCCTTCTTGGCGAGCTCACCCACATGGCTCTGCACATAAGCTGCATCGATGGTGACGGTCTCGCCGCCGCGATCAGTCGCGGTAAAGCTGATCTCTTCCAGCAGCTTTTCCATCACAGTGTGTAACCGACGCGCACCGATGTTCTCGACACTGCGGTTAATGTCAGCGGCCAGGTCAGCAATGGCGTCAATCGCATCATCACCAATATTCAAGGTTACGTTCTCGGTGCCGATCAGCGCTTTGTACTGCTTAATCAGGCTCGCTTCGGTTTGCGTCAGGATCTTCACAAAATCATCACGGCTGAGCGCCTTCAACTCAACCCGAATGGGCAAGCGGCCTTGCAGTTCGGGCAACAGGTCCGACGGCTTGGCGAGGTGGAACGCACCCGAGGCCACGAACAGAATATGATCTGTTTTCACCGCGCCATGCTTGGTGTTCACAATCGTGCCCTCAATCAGCGGCAATAAATCGCGCTGCACGCCTTCACGGCTCACGTCACCGCCGCGCGCATCATCACGGCTGGTGATTTTGTCGATCTCGTCCAAAAATACGATGCCGTTGTTTTCCACCAACGAAATGGCCTCACGCGTCATGGCTTCGTTATCGAGCAACTTGTCGGATTCTTCGCGCAACAGCACGTCATAAGACTGAGCAACAGTCATCTTACGCGCCTTGGTGCGCCCCCCCATCATGCCGCCCAGCATATCGTTCAAGTTCATCATGCTGACCGATGCACCCGGTACACCAGGAATATCCATCATCGGCATGGAACTTGCCGCGTTCTCCTGCACCTGCACTTCAATCTCGCGGTCGCTCAAAGAGCCTTCGCGCAACATCTTGCGGAATTTCTGGCGCGTTTCAGGCGTAGCGCTATTTCCAACCAGGGCATCAATCACGCGGTCTTCGGCGGCCAACTCGGCTTTCGCCGTTACTTCTTTGCGAAGTCTTTCACGCGTCATGTTCAGCGCGATTTCTAACAAATCGCGGATGATGCTTTCCACATCGCGGCCCACATATCCCACTTCTGTGAACTTTGTTGCTTCCACTTTCAAAAATGGCGCATTCGCCAATTTTGCCAAGCGGCGCGCAATTTCAGTTTTGCCAACGCCGGTCGGGCCGACCATCAGAATGTTTTTGGGCATCACCTCTTCGCGCAAACCGTCCGGCAATTGCTGACGGCGCCATCTATTACGTAAAGCAATCGCCACAGCGCGCTTGGCGTCATGCTGACCGATGATGTAGCGGTCCAGCTCCGAAACAATTTCACGCGGCGAGAAAGAAGACGACATTTCTAAAGGCTCTCTACTTAAAGGCTTTCAAGCGTCACGTTGGTATTAGTGTAAACGCAAATATCAGCAGCAATTTGCATGGCTTTGCGGGCAATGGCTTCGGCTTCCAAGGGTTGATCAACCAACGCACGCGCGGCAGCCAAGGCATACGTGCCGCCAGACCCAATGCCGATTAAACCGTCCGCCGGTTCCAGCACATCGCCGGTGCCCGTCAGAATAAGCGACACATCTTTATCAGCGACCGCCATCATTGCTTCCAAGCGGCGCAAGTAACGGTCGGTGCGCCAATCTTTCGCTAACTCTACGCAGGCGCGCATCAATTGGCCGGGGTGCTTTTCCAACTTCGCTTCCAGGCGCTCGAACAACGTGAACGCATCCGCCGTCGCGCCGGCAAACCCTGCAACAATCGAGCCATCAGCCAAGCGGCGCACTTTACGTGCGTTCGCTTTAATCACCGTTGCCCCAAGTGTGACTTGCCCATCACCAACAATGACAACCTTGCCATTTTTGCGCACCGATAAAATCGTAGTGCCATGCCAGGGTTGTGATGTGTGCGTAGGATCGTTAGAGGACATGTCGTGATGCTCAAAAAAGATATGTGATGCGATTAATGTGGGTCGTTTAAAGCCCCGATGCAAGCGAGGCCACAACAAACGAACACCGTTTACGGTTTCAGTTTCACCAAAACCGGAGCGTGATCAGAAGCAGGCGTCCAGTGGCGCACATCCACCAGCACTTCGGCACTCTCGATGTTGTCTTTCAAGCCGGGCGAGACCCAGATGTGGTCAAGCCGCCAGCCTTTGCTGTCCACCTTGAATTCGGACTGGCGGTAACTCCACCATGTAAACACCGGGTCATCGGGCGATAAAATCTCGCGCACGGCATCGGTCCAGTTCAAAGATCGTCTTAAGCGATCAAGTGCTGCGATATCATAGTCGGTATGCCCGATGCGCTTTTGCATCTTATGGTGATCCCATACATCGCTGGGCAACGGCGCGATGTTGAGGTCGCCTGTGAGGATCACCGCATCGCGGAAACCATAATTGCCAGCGAAGTGATCAGCGCAGCAATCAATGAACGCCAGCTTGTCGGCAAACTTGTCATTGATGCGCGGGTCGGGCGCTTCACCGCCCGCGGGCACATAAATCGAATGTACCGAAACAGGTGTGCCATTTTCGGGCGTCATCACCGCACTGATGTGGCGGCCATCGCTTTTCTTGCGGCGCTCATGGCGTTGAATGTCGCTGAGGGGATGCCGCGATAAAATCGCAACGCCGTTGTAGCTTTTATAGCCATAGGTCGCGATATGCTCGAACCCAATACGCTTCATCTCGTCATACGGGAATGTCGCATCCAGCGTTTTGGTTTCCTGCAAACACACGACATCGGGCGCATACGTATCCATCATGCGCTCTAAGTGCGTCATGCGCTTACGGATCGAATTCACATTCCAAGAAATGATGCGGGTCATAAAGCGTGATTAGCACGAATCAGAAATAGTGCGTGGCCCCAAAAAGTGGAGGCCGGTTTTTGGATAAGGCCACGCACCAAAATAAAGCGCCCGGCGCTTGGGGGAAACGCCGGGCGTATATTTATGATCTATCCGGCAGGGGATACCGACAATAGATCCCATCGTCACCATTGCGGCATCGATGTTGAATTGAATATGGGTTGGCTATTCAGATTCTCAAGACACGGCGCTGTGAGAAAAGCCCTGCTCGCGGCGATGTGAGAATCTTTTAATCTCGGACGCCCTAATCGTTCCGCTTTAGTCGTTGCGACGATCTGGGTCGCGCTCGTCTTTGGGTTTTTCGTACTGGAACAATTTGGGGTCGATCTTCGTGCCGTAACGCGGCTCGGCGAGTGTTACGCTGACTTCCTGCTTCTGGGCATCCAGCACCCGCCATTGGCGCAGTTCAAACGGCGCTTCTGAGAACACGAACGTCAGCAAACCCGTACTCGGGTCTTTGCTTTGGGCAGCACTAATTTCAACCGTGCCCTTGCCCAGCTTCACGCCCTTCAACTGAATGGCTTTGTCTGTGAACGACATGTTGGCTTTCAGCAGCAAGCCCGCCGGCGTGTCGTTCAGATCAAGGTAGCTGGTTTCATTCACTTCTTTGTCGACATAGATCAGCCATTTGCCATCGGCCACGACCAGCATCTTGGCAGGCGGGTCGTAGTTAATGCGCATCTTGCCGGGGCGCGCGACAAACAGCTCACCCTCATGGCTACTGCCATCCGGGTTCACTTGAATGAACCGCGATTGCAGGTTGCCCAAATTATTCATGTAGTCTTCAGCGCGCTTCACGGCAGCTTGTTCAGCATCCGTTAGCGCGAAGGCTGAGGTGGACGCAAATACGAGTGCAGCGAGCGCGAGGATAATTTTTTTCATGGGTGCGAACATGAACAGAAACTAAGGCGAGGTTGTGGCCAAGTCCAGCGGCGTGGGTGAATGTGATTTACGTGCAAAAATTCTTACACAGACGTCACATAACTCCCCAAAAGGCCCTGCTCTGCGCCTGCAAATGCAGGGAGCATTAAAGTTTTAAAGGGTGTGGAAAAGCGGGAATGAACCTTAGTTCATCCCCACATGCTCGGGCAGCAGCACTTCGCGTTTTCCAACGTGATTGGGTTTGCCAACCATGCCTTGCGCCTCCATGTCTTCGATGATGCGCGCCGCCCGGTTATAGCCAATCTGCAAATGGCGCTGAATAAAGCTGGTGGAGGCTTTGCGTTCACGCGCCACCAACGCCACAGCCTGATCGAACAGCGAGTCCTCACCTGATGTATTGCCGCCGCCTGCACCCGCGAAGCCCGGAATATCAGACAGGTCTGGCTCTTCCGTCACATCGTCAACGTACGACGGCTCTTGTTGATCACGGAGGTGACCGGTGATCTTTTCAACTTCCTTATCGGTCACGAACGGACCGTGCACACGCGTGATGCGGCCACCGGCGGCCATGTACAACATGTCACCTTGACCCAATAGCTGCTCGGCACCTTGCTCACCTAAGATCGTGCGGCTGTCGATCTTGCTGGTGACTTGGAACGAAATACGCGTCGGGAAGTTGGCTTTAATCGTACCGGTGATGACGTCAACCGACGGACGCTGTGTCGCCATGATGACGTGAATACCAGCCGCGCGCGCCATCTGTGCCAAGCGCTGAACGGCCGCTTCAACGTCTTTGCCAGCCACCAACATCAGGTCCGCCATTTCGTCGATGATCACGACGATGTACGGCAGTGGCGTTAAGTCTAAGTCTTGTTCTTCATAGATTGGCTTACCCGTGCCCGGATCAAAGCCCGTTTGAACGGTCTTTTTGATCACTTGGCCTTTCTTGGCAGCATCTTGCAGGCGTTGGTTATAACCCGCCACGTTACGCACCGATAACTGACTCATGGCACGGTAGCGGTTTTCCATCTCGCGCACGGTCCACTTCAAAGCCATCACGGCTTTGCCCGGCTCAGTCACCACGGGTGACAACAAGTGCGGAATGCCATCGTACACCGACAATTCCAGCATTTTCGGATCGATCATGATGAAGCGCACATCAGCCGGTGTGTTGCGATACAGCAGCGACATAATCATCGTGTTCACAGCGACAGATTTGCCTGAACCGGTGGTGCCCGCGATCAACAAGTGCGGCATGCGGGCCAAGTCGGCCATGATCGGCGCACCGCCGATGTCTTTGCCGAGCGCCAGGATCAGTTTGCCGTCGTTCTTTTCAAACTCATCGGTGCCCAGCATTTCGCGGAAATACACCGTCTCGCGATTTGAATTCGGCAACTCGATCCCAATGACGCTGCGGCCCGGCACAACAGCAATACGCACGGCCACTGCGCTCATCGAGCGCGCGATGTCATCCGCCAGCGCCACAACGCGTGATGTTTTGGTGCCGGGCGCTGGTTCCAATTCGTAAAGTGTCACAACAGGGCCGGGGCGCACTTTGACGATCTGGCCCTTCACGCCGAAATCTTCCAGCACGCTTTCCAGCATGCGCGCATTGTTTTCAAGCGCTTCGGTCGACGGACCTTTCGGGCGGTTCTCAACCAGCGGCAACGCCAAGTAATCAAGCGGCGGCAACGAGAAGCCTTTGTTCGACGCGGGCAATAAGCTGCCCTGGCGTGCGGCCATATCACGCTTGGCCTGCTTGGCGGGCTTCACCGGCTGAACAACGACTGCCGTTTTTGCTTTTGGTGTTTCGATCTCTTCATCAAGCTCGTCGAAGTCTTCGTCGTCTGTATCGTCCATTTCGAT
This sequence comes from Rhodospirillaceae bacterium, assembly GCA_965229355.1. Lineage (GTDB taxonomy): Bacteria > Pseudomonadota > Alphaproteobacteria > Rhodospirillales > Rhodospirillaceae. The sequence continues at coordinate 1,475,678 of OZ245869.1, forward strand.
AACGGGCGATGCTTTCACCTCAGGGCCAACGCCCATTACCGGCTCAACCCGTGAACGTTCCACTGAAGGTTCGCTGCGTTCTTTCTTGGCGCGTTTCGGTGTCGTTGCTTTTTCTGCTTTTGCTTCGCGGGTCATGAAGCTTTGCCACACATTCGCAAAAGCATTCAGCGCTGCACTGATGCTCCGCCCACCGGCGGCTACGCCGTCCATCGTGGCGCTAAAGCTAATGGTCGCAGCCATGAACATCAGCCACACGCCAATTACACCGGCCACACCGGCAATGATCAGATGTTGGCTGTGGACTAAAAACGGAATGGTGGTGTCAAACGTCGTCAGAGATAGCACCACGTGACCAACCGAGCCACCCAGGCCCGCATCAATCGGCCAGAAGCCCGGTGACGGAACAGCGGCTAACGCCGTCGCAATCAGAATCAATGCGCCAAGTGCTGACAACGTGCGCAGCCATAACCATTCCACTGCTTCGCCTTTCATCAGCGATAGGCCCCACGAGGCCACAGCAAACATCAGTGCACCAATGCCCAAGCCGCCGATCTGCAAAAACAGATCAGCAATAACGGCACCCGGCACCCCAAGCGCATTTTGAACATGCGCGCTTGAGGCTGTGTTCAGAGACGGATCGGTCGGCGTGTACGTAAACAGTGCGGCCAGCACCAAGCCTAACATCAGGAACACGCCTAAGCCGCTTAAGGTCCAAGCGGTGCGTTTCAGCATCGCTTCCCAAGCGGGCGGTAGGAACGGAACGTTCTGAGTGCGGCTGGCAGCAGGCATTGTCGTCCTCACAAACTAAAAGCCAGAATCTAAAACACGACGCATCCGTTGCATGGCGTCGGCGGTGCGATTGCGATCGTGCACCAACGCCACGCGAATGAATGCGTTGCCGGGGTTTAAGCCATTCGCATCAGTGCGCGCTAAGTAGCCACCCGGTAAAACTTTAATGCCCGCTTTGGCCCATAAAGCGTGCGCGGCTTTCTCGCCGTCACCGACATCAAGCCACAGGAAGAACCCGCCATCGGGGCGATAAAAGCCGAATTTGTTGCCGAACACTTGCGCGGCATCATCGAATTTTTCGGAATAGAGTTTCCGGTTTTCAATCACGTGCGCTTCGTCGTTCCACAATGCAATCGAGGCATTCAAAATTGGAACCGGTTGAACCGCGCCACCATGGCTGCGCAGTTTGTTGAACTTCGAAATTAGTTCTGGGTCACCGGCGACAAAGCCTGAACGCAAACCCGGAGCACTCGAGCGCTTTGACAGCGAGTTGAACACCAGCACGTTTTTCAAACTGCCACCTAAAGCGGCACATGCTTCTAGGGCGCCCGGTGCGGGGCTTACGTCATAAATCTCGGAGTAGCATTCATCGGAAATCAAAACAAAATCATGCTTACGCGCCAGCTGCACCATCTCTTTTAAACGCGCGAGGGTGGCGACCTTGCCTTGCGGGTTTGCAGGTGTGCACACATACGCCATTGCTGTGCGGTTCAGCACATCGGGCGCGACGTTCAAATAATCAGGTTGATACCCGGTCTCGGCAGTGGCCGACACGAACACAGGTTCAGCGTCGCTCATCACGGCAGCGCCGAAATAAACTTGGTAGAACGGATTGGGAATGAGAACCGCTGGCGCTTTGCCGTTCTTCAGCGGCGGCACACACAACTGCCCGGCCATGTACAAAGCTTCGCGACTTCCCGCGACCGGCAGTAAATTCTTATCTCCATCGAACATGCCGTTCGGCAAGTTGTAGCGACGGTTGATCCACGCTGAGACCGCTTTGCGAAACTCAGGCGTGCCCGGCGTCGGCGGATACTTGCCCCAGTCGTTCAAGTTCTGCGTCAGCGCCGACAAAATCATCTGTGGCGGTGTGTGCTGCGGTTCACCAATCGACATGGCGATTTGGTCTGCCGCGCTTACTTCGGGCGTCACGCCGACCAATAGGCCAGCCAAACGTTGGAACGGGTATTCCGTCAGCCCATCCAGGCGGATGTTGTACATTTCTTATCGCCGCGTCTTTTTGCCCCGCAGGCACCCCACCCGAACACCCCGAGTCGGCCCGCTAAAGGGAGATTTGCAGCGCAGCGTAAACGAAATCTGAACAAAAGGCAAAAAATCAATATATTTCAGTGGTATCTGTGGATTATGTGAGAAACTACTGAAGAAGCGATAGTAGAGAAATACAGGTTAAATAATTGATATTATTATATTTTTAAAAACAACATCCAATTGCGGTTTTACACCGTAAGCCGGTTAAGGACAGGGCTTACCCGCGCCGAGACTAGCGCGGCATGGCACTGACGCGGATCAGCGGTTTTGGGGATGGGGTTAATGGCTGGAAAATCGATTTTGCTGTTCGGCGCTACAGGTGGAACGGGTGCTTATATATTAGAGCAGGCGCTGGAAGCCGGGCACCGGGTGACGGTGGTGGCGCGAAACCCTACCAAAATCAGCACACAACATGCCAATTTGCGTGTTGTTCAAGGCGATATGCTAGATGCAGCCAGCTTAAATGCGGCCTTTGACCAACCCTATGATGCTGTCATCTCGGCCCTTGGGGTTTATTTGAAGAACCCCGGTACCACCATGACGGACGGCACCAAGAACATTATGGCCGCGATGAAGGCCAAAGACTTAAAGCGCTTCATTGTGGTTTCATCGCTGGGGGCGTCTGAAACCAAAAGTGTTGGCCCGTTATGGGTGCGCGCCGTGCAGCACTTTATTTTGAAAAACACGCTGATTGATAAAACCGCTCAAGAGCAAGCGATTAAAGAAGCAGGTCTAGATTGGACCTTTATCCGTCCACCACGCTTAATGAACGGCCCGAAGATCGGGCGATATGTGACATGGACTGATGCGCAGCCGCCAAAGCACCTTAAGTTAAAGTGGCAGGTGAACCGGGGTGATGTGGCCGCCGAAGTGCTGCGTTCACTCGATGACCCTACCAGCATAGGCAAGGCTGTGCAGATTTCTGATCCGGCTTAGACTGCGCGAAGTATTTTAACAGGAGACGTTTCCATGGTCGCAGCTCCCGGCTTGGGTGGCCCGAAAGAAAAAGTATGGGTCGCTAAGGGTAAGCAACCGCAGTTTCACGAGGACCGCGCGATTGATCAACTGATGGCAATGGTCACGGCGTTGACGGCCGAGGTTTCGATTTTACGCGACCGTTTGGATACGCACGAAAGATTAGCCGAGGCGGGCAAGCCCTCACGCCGTGAAGATGTCGATGCGTTTGTGCCGAATACGTCTGTGATGTCGGAACGCTCTGAACAGCGTCAGCGTCTGTTGCGCAAAGTCTTCCGCGTCTTGAAGGAAGACTTGGCTCGACACGAAACACCTGCGGATGATGCCGAGCTTGATCGGCTATCGAATGAAATCAACGCGGCCTAAGCGGAGAACACATCATGAGCACGCAAGCCAACAACTTGGTTGAACCGCATCCGATGATGCCGAAGGTCAATCACGATGAAATCGCCGAACAGATGTTCGTTTCTGATTTGAAAACCTTCATTGGCCGCGAAATTGAATCCGGCCAACGCAACCTGATGAACAATAAGGTGGTCCCGATGATCACCAAGAAAAAAGGTCAGGCACCCGCCAACCACATCGAAATTCGTGGCGAGATGGAGAAGGAGCCTGACTACCAAGCGTGGGCGACCTTGAACCGCACCGCGCAAGAAATGATGTGGGACAGCGTTGCCTCATGCGTTGATCGCCAACTCGACAAACTGGTCGACAAAAGCGATGTGGCGAACCCGAAAGGTTCACTCACGCTTGATCCGAACTTTGTCGTGCCGCGCTATATCGAGGCGTTTGATATTCACTGCATGCCCGGCAACTACCATGCCGTGACACGCCCGAACGATGTGCGCCAAGGTGCGGTGTTTGATCGTGCGGCTGCGATCTATCATATGGGCCGCAATGGCGGGTTCATGAATGACATTCGCGGCCATACCATTGTCTCGCACTTGTTCGAGCGTTGGCCCGATCTGAAGCCTGGCCGCATTCTCGATATCGGCTGCACGGTGGGGCATTCCACTGTTGCTGTGGCCAGCTACTTCCCTGACGCCGAAGTGTACGGCATTGATGTCGGTGCGGGCTTGCTGCGCTATGCGTGGGCGCGCGCAGAGCACGTGGGTGTTGGCATTCACTTCAGCCAACAAAACGCAGAAGAAACCAACTTCCCTGATAATCACTTCGATGTGGTTGTCTCATCGGCGATGTTGCATGAAACATCGAACGCTGCTTTGCCGCGCATCATGAAAGAATGCTACCGCGTCCTCAAACCGGGCGGCGTTGTCATTCACCTGGAAGTGCCGGGCCAATACAACCAGCTCGATACCTGGGGCCGTATTCGCGGTGACTTTGAAATTCTCTACAACAACGAACCGTTCTGGCGCGGCGCGCTCTCAACCGACTTCAAAGCGAAGGTGGCTGAAGCAGGCTTTAAAGATGTGATGGCAGGTTTCCAAGATGCCACACCGAAAGCCGTGCGTGGTGCAGCACCTGCCTTCCGCGATAAGTCCAAGGGTGTTCACCAGTCGTGGTTTATCGCCTCTGGCGTGAAATAAAGCTTCAGGCCAAAAATAGTTTAGTCAGCCAAAAGCTGACGCAAGACTTCATTGAGGGCCAGGCGGCCAGCCGCTGTGGCCCTCAATCTATTTTGGGCAAAGACCACGAAACCTTGGTCTTCAAGCTGCGCCAGTTTCTTTTCATTCAGAAGCGTGCGCAGCGCTAAGCCTGTCTGGCGTTCAAAGCGCACGGTATGAATGCCTTCTGCCAGACGTAAGCCCATCATAATCATTTCTTCAGCGCGTGATTTTTGATCGAGCGGCTCGATCTCCTGCGCACCGTGGTTCTCGGCAGCAACGCGTTTCAACCACAAGGCCGGCGCTTTGATCTGCCGTGTTGCGCGCGCGCCATCATTCAGCGTCAAACGCCCATGGGCGCCCGGGCCAACGCCCACATAATCGCCGCCGCGCCAATAGACCATGTTATGTCGGCACTCTTGGCCCACGTGCGCGTGATTTGAAATTTCATAAGCTGGAAAGCCTGCTTCAGCGCAAAGTTCGTTTGTAATGTCGAACATATCGCTGGCGTCATCTTCACTGGGCAGCGTGAATTTCTTCAACGCATAGTCCGCCGCCATGGCGGTGCCGTCTTCCATCGTCAGTTGATACAGCGACAGATGCGAGATATTGTTGTCGCGCACTTCTTTCAGCGCTGTTTCCAACTCACCGCGCCATGCATCTGCACTTTGTCCGGGCCGCGCATAAATCAAATCAAAAGACACACGTGGGAAAATCTTGGCCGCTGCGCGCCATGCTTTTTGAGCTTCGGCCACAGAATGCTTACGGCCTAAAAACCGCAAATCATTCTCGTTAAGTGATTGCACGCCCATGGATAGCCGATTTACGCCTGCGGTGTTGAATGCTTTGAATCGGTTTGCGTCAACGGTGCCAGGGTTTGCTTCCAGCGTGATTTCTAAATCACTTACGGGTTGCCAATGTTTTTTTGCGGCCTCGATCACCGCTGCTGTTGTGGCGGGGTCCATCAACGATGGTGTGCCGCCGCCAAAGAAAATACTGGTCAGACGCCGGTTCGGTGTTTGGGCGGCGAAGTGTTCAAGTTCGCGCAAATACGCATCGTGCCAGGCCAACTGATCAATTTTATCAACCACGTGGCTATTGAAATCACAGTACGGGCATTTCGAGATACAAAACGGCCAATGGACATAAAGGCCAAAGCCTTCATCTCTTGGGTCTGCGGTTGTGTCCGGGGCGGTTGTCATAGGCCGAGGTCGTAGGACGAAACCCAAAGCAATGCGACTTGAATCTTTGGCGCTGAGGATGAAACTAAGCTGAACAGGAGAATGTATATGGGCCGTCCGCTGACAGAATTCATCTTTGCGCAAAACTTAACCTGGATGCCGGGTTTGCCCGGAGGCGCACGCGATGATGTCGATGCTAAAATTCTCAGCCTTGATTCCGAGACCGGCGAATTAACGGCCATTGTGCGTTATCCGGCGGGGTGGTCACGGCCTGAAGTGGAAAGCTTAGCGGCAGAAGAAGAAATGTATGTGCTGGATGGCGCGATCACCATCAACGGTCACATATATACGCGCGACAGCTATATGTGCCTGCCCCCGCATTTCAAACGCGCTGGCGCTGTGACGGATAAAGGCTGCGTGGCGCTGACGTTTTTTGATGGCACACCCGCTCAGTCAAAACCAGGCACTACGCATGACCCCAAAGCGCCGCATGTTGAAGGCTTGGATGTATATGCGATGCGGTGGGATTCCAAAGTGGCAGACCCGTCGTTGGAGTGGATGGGCAACCGCCGCAAAGTCTTGCGCATGGACCCGGTGTATAATCAAAAAGCCACGTTCATTATTTCTACGCCGCCGCACATCTACCCCGAAAACTGGGCCTGCCCCACGCTGACACATCCGTGCGCGGAAGAGTCATTCATGCTCTCGGGTGATATGATCGGGCCTCATGGGCGTATGACGGCGGGCTCATACTTCTGGCGTCCGGCGGAAATTCCGCACGGGCCTTTCGGTACGCGTGATGGCGCGATGTCGCTGATCCGCTTTCGTCACGGCAAGCACGTGAACGTGTGGGGCGCAGAGCAAACGCCGTTCAGCTATGACACGGGCTACAAGCCTGCAATCCCAGAAAGCTTAAAATCTGTCGCAAAGATTTATGAAGGCGCAGAGCGTTATTAATTCTTAAAGCACGCTGCGACCAGCTGCTTGAATGCGTGTGCGCGGTGGCTCATGGCGTGCTTGGCGTTTGGTTCCATCTCGCCGAATGTGATGCTGTGACTGGTGGGCACAAATATCGGATCATACCCAAAGCCTTGCGTCCCGCGCGGTAATACCAACGTGCCATGCACCTCACCCTCAAACGCTTCGCAGTGGCCATCGGGCCAGCACAAAGCCAAGGCGCAGACGAATTTTGCTGAGCGATCAGTTTTGCCCTTCAACTCGTCTTCAACGCGCTGCATGGCGAAGTTGAAGTCTTTGTTGGGGCCAGCCCAACGTGCTGAATAAATACCAGGCGCGCCATCAAGGGCGGTGACGGCTAATCCAGAATCATCCGCGAGCGCAGGCAAGTTGCTGGCTTTCGCTGCAGCCAGCGCCTTTAACTTTGCATTGCCGATAAAGGTGGTTTCCGTTTCCTCAGGCTCAGGCAATCCTAGTTCACCGGCTGAAACAACATCGGCCTTAAAAGGCGCTAAGAGATCATTGATCTCACGCACTTTGCCTTTGTTGTGCGTCGCTAAAACTAAACGTCCGCCGGTGAATACGCGTGGCATTTGATTAGCCTAGTTTCGCAAGCGCTGCATTTTGCAACGTCACCAATTCGGCCACACCTTTTTTGGCGAGCGTCATCAGCGTTGCGAACTCATGCTCTTCAAATGGTTGATCTTCCGCCGTGCCTTGCACTTCCACAATCTTGCCCGATGCGGTCAGCACAAAGTTGGCATCGGCTTGGCATTTTGAGTCTTCGGGATAATCCAAATCCAAAACCGCAGTGCCTTTATAAAGTCCGCATGAAATGGCCGCGACATTCTCGCGAAGCGGAATTTTGCCGATCACGCCCATCGACTTCATTTTATGGAACGCTTGATACAGCGCGACATAAGCGCCCGTAATGCTGGCGGTGCGTGTCCCACCATCGGCTTGCAGCACATCGCAATCTAATCTGATCTGCACTTCACCAAAGCCGGTCAGCTGTGTGACCGAGCGTAAAGCACGGCCGACCAGGCGCTGAATTTCCTGGGTACGGCCCGACTGGCCACCCTTGGCGGCTTCGCGCGCTGTGCGGGTGTGGGTCGAGCGCGGCAGCATGCCGTATTCTGCCGTTACCCACCCTTTGCCGGTGTTTTTCAAAAACGGCGGCACCCCTTCTTCGACGCTCGCGGTGCATAGCACATGGGTGTCACCGAACCGGATCAGGCACGACCCTTCGGCGTGTTTAGCAAAGCCCATCTCCAAGCTAACGGCGCGAAGGGCATCGGGGCTGCGGCCCGAGGGGCGTAAAGACATGGAACCAAGCCTTCAAAGTAGGGGTTTATAAAAGATAAGGCCGTCTAACACTGGTGGTTCGGAACCGCAAGCAAATGACCGACTCGGCTTCAAAGCCTTGGAATTGCTGGGTCTGAGAAGTATGCGTGCATTGACGGGGTTTGCCTTGGTGCTTACATACCGGGCCAAGAGGAAATTTGGAAAATATGACGTCGTCCCTAACCCCAGACGCCAATAGTGTCGTTGCGCTGAACGAGCGCAGCCGGGATATTTTCCGGCACATTATTGATGCGTATATGGAAACCGGCGAGCCGGTAGGGTCACGCACCATTTCCCGGAAATTGGGTGGATCGCTCTCACCCGCCACAATCCGCAACGTCATGTCGGATTTAGAGCTGTCGGGGCTTTTATACGCCCCCCATACCTCGGCCGGGCGTCTGCCAACCGATGCAGGCCTTCGCATGTTTGTCAGCGGGCTGTTGCAGCTGGGTGGCCTTGATACGGATGAACGCAAAGCCATCGAGGCGCATTGCCAAGCTTCGGGCCGATCCATTGAAGAAGTGATGAGCCAGGCTACCTCGGCGCTGTCGGGGCTATCGCAATGCGCCAGTTTGGTGCTCGCACCCAAATTAGAATCACCGCTAAAGCATATTGAGTTCGTGAGCTTAAAGCCCGGTCGCGCATTGGTGGTGATGGTCAGCGAAAGCGGCGTGGTGGAAAATCGCTTGGTTGAAGTGCCAGCGGATTTACCTGTGTCTGCACTGGTTGAGGCCGGCAATTTTTTGTCGACGCGCTTGGCCGGCAAAACCTTGGTGGAAGCACGCACCGATATCTTAAGCGAAATTGAGAACCGCAAAGCGCAGTTGGATGAATTGACGGCCAAAGTGGTACAGGCTGGTTTAGCAACACCCAGCGGAACAACACCCAGCGACGGGGCGTTGATCGTGAAGGGTCAGGCGCATCTTTTAAACAACATCACGGCGTTGGAAGATTTGTCGCGCATTCGTCAGTTGTTCTCAGCGCTTGAAACACGTGAGGAAATGCTGCGCATTGTTGATCTGGTGGGCCGTGCTGACGGCGTGCAGATTTTCATTGGTGCACAAAATCAACTCTTCGGTATGGCGGGCTGCTCGATGGTGGTGGCCCCGTTCCTGAACGCCCGTGAGCAAATCGTTGGTGCCATCGGTATCGTTGGCCCGACACGCATTAATTATGCACGCATCATTCCTATGGTGGATTACACCGCCAAACTGATGACACGCATGATTGGACAATAGAGTTTGGAAATAAGAAGACGCACATCATGACTGACCAGAACGAACAACCTTTTGAATCTCAATCCGATGCCACCGCGGCTGATCTGAATGCGGGCGTGGATGTACATGCGGTGATTGATGCGTTGCAAACGCAGATCGAAGAGCTTCAAAAGCAATTAGACCAAGCTAAAGCTGATAAACTGGTTGCGTTAGCTGATGCCGAAAATGCATCCAAGCGCGCTGATCGCCGGATTGCCGATAACGCGAAGTATGCAACCTCCAACATCTGCAAAACATTGCTGCAAGTGGCAGATAACCTTGGCCGCGCCTTGCTGGCCGCGCCTGCGGATCAACGTGCGGCGAATGAGCCCCTGAAGAACCTCGCCATGGGCGTAGAGCTGACAGAAAAAGAATTGCTGAAAGTTTTGGAAGACCAAGGTGTGAAGCGTGTGAATGCGCTGAACGCGCCGTTCGACCCCAATTTGCATAATGCCGTACAAGAACAGGAAAACGCGTCTGTGCCCAATGGCACGGTCTTGCAAGTTTTTGTTGAAGGCTACGTGATGCATGATCGTTTGCTACGCCCAGCCATGGTGGTGGTCTCGCGCGGCGGCCCGAAGCGTGAAGCCGCAAAGCCTGAGGGTGATGCGGGTTCTCAAAGCAGTGTGAACACATCTGCGTAAAACGGGCTGCCTAGCATCGTTTGCAATTAAAGTTTGCTTGAGCGTTGAAGCGGGGCCGTGCAACATCGGCCCCGTTATTTTTTTGCGGCGGAATTTTTGTGGGGACTCATGTCATGCAGATGACGCGTTTGATTTTGACCTTAAGCTTGATTGGAAGCGCAGCATCTGCGCAAACCTTTGAACAAGCGCCCGGCACAAAAATCAAAATCGATGCGGCTTCCATGCCGCAGCCGTATTCACCACCTAGCCCCGCAAATCCAAATCGCAATGTCCCGCGCCCTACAGGTGCGATGCCGACAGTGCCAGCGGGCTTCAAGGTTAACATCTTCGCTGAAGGTTTAGGCGATGCGCGCAATTTGCTGGTGGCGCCCAACGGCGATGTGTTTGTGGCGGAGCAAGGTACGGGCAAAATTTCTATCCTGCGTGACACCGATGGTGATGGCAAAGCCGACAAAACCGAAACATTTGCAGAAGGTTTCAATAGTCCCTTTGGCATGGATTTCGTCAAAGACGGCGTGCTGATTGGTGACACCACAGCTGTGTGGCGCTTGGCGTATCGCTCGGGCGATATGAAAGCGACGGGCAAACAACAAGTGACTAAAGATGGCGCGCTGGCGGATCCCGCTGGTCACTCCACACGTACAGTCGCGGTGCATCCGGATGGGTCGAAGTTCTATGTGGCTATTGGTTCACGTGGCAACATCAACGAAGAGCCTGAACCGCGTGCGACGATTCAAGAATTCAAAGCCGATGGTTCAGGGCAGCGCACATTTGCGACAGGTTTGCGCAATGCGGTGGGTACGGCGTTCCTGCCGGGCACGACCGAGCTCTATACCGTCGTGAACGAGCGTGATGGTTTGGGCGATGAATTGGTGCCGGATTATTTGACCAAAGTGCAAGATGGCGGGTTCTACGGTTGGCCTTACAGCTACATCGGCAAAAACCCACAGCGCGATCCCGTGGGCCAAAACCCTAGCCGTGATTTTGCCAGCAAGCGTCCTGATCTGGTTCAGAAAGCCATTGTGCCAGATACATTGTTCCGCTCGCACTCAGCCCCTGTGGGCCTCGCGTTCTCAACCGGCAAGATGTTCCCGAAGGAATATCAAGGCGGCGCGTTCGTGGGCTTGCATGGCTCGTGGAACGCAAGCCAAGCCCGCGGCTATCACGTGGCATACGTGCCGTTCGAAAACGGCAAGGCTGCTGATCACTATATTGTCTTCGTCTCGGGCTTCTGGGTGGCTGGTGAAAAGAAAGCCGAAACGTGGGGCCGTCCGTCAGGCGTGGCCATTGCCAAAGACGGCGCACTGCTGATTGCTGACGATGTCGGCAACATGGTCTGGCGCGTTAGCACGTCAGGTAAATAAACACGTTAGGTAAATAAATAAGAGTATAAAAAATGTCAGATGTTCCTCGCCCTACACCGGCCAAAGTCGAAGCGTTGAAAGATTTTTTAGCCGCCGCGCGCAAGGCCAACCCTAGCGAACATATTGGGGATGTTGTGCGTCCGCGCTGCATTGGCTTCAATGCGGAAACCGCGAACACCATTTTAAGCCTGGTGGCCTCTGGCGATAAAACCGGCACCTTCTCGGCGGTTTGGATGCACGAGAAAAAACCCGAGACACGACCCTTTATCGCCGACCTTGTGGCGTTGTGTGATTTTTCCGGTGTGCCGAAAATTCTGGTTACCACGACCCGTCTTGATTTGGTGAAGTGGCACGAGATCAGCACTGAGCACACAGCAATCGATGGGCCATCGGTGCGCGCGCTCGATGTGTGGAAACCCATGCATTGGAAACTCTGGACGGGGCAGTTGGCCGAGTTTGGCGTGCAATCCACAGAAGACATGCCAGTGTGCGTGGAGCGCTTCCGCGTTCTGTATAAAGCGTGATTATCCGCCTTCTGACAGCGGCCGATCAATTCGCGCTCGATGCTTTTTTAGCAAAGAGCGCGGCCTCAACCATGATCATGCGGTCGAACCTGGCGCAGTATGGTGTCGGTGAAGGCTCGCACTTGTATCAAGGCGCATATGCTGCGCTTTTTGAAGATCATGAAATCGCCGCCGTTGCAGCACACTACGGCAATGGCAATATGTTTTTCTTTGCGCCTAAAGCTGCAGGTGAACTCGCCGCGTTTTTATCACAACATACTCAGCGCGCCGTGATGGGGCTAATTGGCCCGTGGGCTGATTGCATTACTGCACTCGATCATCTGGGTTTGCGCGAGCGCACCATTGATCAACCGCCTCATCAAGAAATTCTGTATGACTTAAACTTGGCAGACTTGCGTATTCCTCAGCAAATCACCGACGGCTCCGTTGGCTACCGTGCGGCGACGCTAGATGATGCGGAAACCTTGATTGGCTGGCGTATCGATTATGAGCTTGAAACCATTCGGTATGAGCTCACACCCGAACTGGAAGCGCGTGTGCGCAAAATGATGCTGCACACCATCGGCACACAAAGTTGGTGGGTTGCAACCTTTAACAACGCGCCTGTCGCGATGAGCAGCTTTAACGCCACGCTTGAGAATATGGTTCAAGTGGGTGGCGTGCACACGCCTAAAGCTTATCGTGGTAAAGGCTACGCACGTGTCGTTGTGGCAGGCTCGTTGATTGATGTACGTCAAAAAGGTGTCAGCACCGGTATTCTTTTCACCGAAATCACCAATACGCCTGCTCAAAAAGTTTATGAAGCGCTCGGCTTCAAGCGCATCGGTGATTATGCGCTTTTGATGATGCGGCAAAACTAAAGTGCTTTCCTGAACGTCAGGCTGTAACGACCGTTCACAGCTAGCGGACTCGTCCCGCCAAATATTTTACGCACACCATGAAAGCGCATGCGGCTTTCGCCCCCCATCAGCAAGACATCGCCACTGTGGACGCGCACGTTGATGTACTTGTCTGCGCGTTGAGGCCCGCCCACCTGAAAGTCAGCATCATCGCCCAAGCACACCGTAATGATCGGCTGGCTGAAATCCTTCTCATCCCGGTCCTGGTGCAGGCCCATTTTGGCCTCGGGCGTATAGAAGTTGATCAGGCAGGCGTCTGGTTCAAACTCTGGCCATGCTGAATTTTGGGCGAGTTCACGCACGGTCTGCCAAAACACATCGGGCATTTTGGGCCACGGCGTACGGGTCGCCGGGTTCGTGGTTTCATAGCGATAGCCCTTCCCATCGCTCCACCACCCGGCTTGTCCGCAGTTGGTCATGGCAGCCGACGTTAACCCCCCGCCCTTTGTACGCAGGCGGCTTAAGGGCGCTTGGGTCTCAATGTCCCGGATCGCCGCCAAAAGGGCCCCTTGGCGCTCTAAATCCACAGCCCCAGCCTGCAAAACAAACCCGGGGGGCAATTTTGGCCCCAAAAGATCGTTAAAAAGGGTTGGTTGGCGGGTCATCGGAGTCGGTTAAGTCCTTACGCAAGTCGCTTTGGGGTCAAAACTGATCCCTGCCCAGCTTAAAAACCCAGTTTTCCTCTAAAATCCATCTGTTCTCTAGTTGCGAGGGTTAGAGCCCCCCTTATATAACCCCCGAACTTAAGGGGTGCGCCGTGGATCTTTGGGTCCGCGGTCGTAAAGTCCGGGAGGGCCAGGAACAATGTTCCTAAAGCCATCTTAAACTTTGCGACCAGGATTACCTCACGGGATGCATCTCTATTCTAACCAATGGGGACATCCAGAAACGCCGGTGTCGGGTTTCGGAACGTCTGCCGCAGAAAGGATTAAGTTATGGGCAAAGTAATTGGTATCGACCTTGGTACGACGAACTCATGCGTCGCGATCATGGATGGCAAAAATCCGAAAGTGATCGAGAACGCTGAAGGCGCGCGCACGACGCCGTCGATCGTTGCATACACAGATTCAGACGAGCGTCTCGTCGGCCAGCCGGCTAAACGCCAGGCGGTGACGAACCCCGAAGCGACACTGTTCGCGATTAAACGCCTCATGGGCCGTCGTTACGACGATGCCATGATTGAGAAGAGCAAAAAGCTCGTTCCCTACAAAATCATCAAAGGCGAAAACGGCGACGCTTGGGTTGAAGTGCACGGCGAGAAAAACGCCCCCAGCCAAGTCTCCGCACAAATTTTGGTGAAGATGAAAGAAACCGCCGAAGCTTATCTCGGCGAGAAGGTCACAGAAGCCGTTATTACGGTTCCGGCCTATTTCAACGACAGCCAACGCCAAGCCACCAAAGATGCCGGCAAAATTGCAGGCCTGAATGTGCTGCGCATCATCAACGAGCCGACGGCCGCTGCTTTGGCTTATGGCTTGGATAAAAAGAAAAACGGCACCATCGCAGTGTACGACTTGGGCGGTGGTACATTTGACGTTTCAATCTTGGAAATCGGCGACGGCGTGTTTGAAGTGAAGTCCACGAACGGTGACACGTTCCTGGGCGGTGAAGATTTCGACAGCCGTATCATCGACTACTTGGCCGACGAATTCAAAAAAGAGAATTCAATCGATTTGCGCAAAGACAAGTTGGCTTTGCAGCGTCTGAAAGAAGCCGCTGAAAAAGCTAAGATCGAATTGTCGAGTTCGATGCAAACGGAAGTGAACCTGCCGTTCATCACCGCTGACCAAAACGGTCCGAAGCACCTGAACATCAAACTGACGCGCGCGAAGTTGGAAGCGTTGGTGGATGACCTGATCCAAAAGACCATCGAGCCTTGCAAGCAAGCCTTAAAGGACGCAGGCTTAAAAGCCAGCGAGATCGACGAAGTTGTGTTGGTCGGCGGTATGATCCGCATGCCCAAAGTGCAAGAAGTCGTGAAGCAGTTCTTCGGTCGCGAACCCCACAAGGGCGTGAACCCGGACGAAGTGGTCGCCATGGGCGCTGCCATTCAAGCGGGCGTGCTGAAAGGCGAAGTGAAAGACGTTCTGTTGCTGGACGTGACGCCGCTGTCGCTGGGTATCGAAACCCTGGGTGGTATCTTCACGCGCTTGATTGAACGCAACACCACGATCCCGACGCGCAAAAGCCAAGTGTTCTCGACCGCTGAAGATAATCAGACGGCTGTGACCATCCGCGTGTTCCAAGGCGAACGCGAAATGGCGGCAGACAATAAACTTCTGGGTCAATTTGACTTGGTTGGTATTCCGTCGGCTCCGCGTGGCGTGCCTCAAGTGGAAGTAACGTTCGACATCGATGCCAACGGTATCGTCAACGTTTCGGCCAAAGATAAGGCCACCAACAAGGAACAGCAGATCCGCATCCAAGCCTCGGGTGGTTTGTCTGATGAAGACATCAACAAGATGGTGAAGGACGCTGAAGCGAACGCTGAAGAAGATAAGAAGCGTCGTGAAGCGGTTGATGCGCGTAACCATGCTGATAGCCTGGCGCACACGACCGAGAAAAATCTGGCTGAACACGGCGACAAGATTCCACCGGCCGAGAAAGCTGACATCGAAGCAAAGTTGAAAGACCTGCGCGAGGTGTTGGATTCGGGCGATGCCGAGAAGATCAAAGAGCGCACGAATGCTTTGATGCAAGCCTCAATGAAGATGGGCGAAGCCATGTACAAGTCTGATCCGGGCGCTGCGGCGGCCGGTGAAGCTGCGGGTGCTGGCAGCGATGCGAAAGACGATGTTGTCGACGCTGACTTCGAAGAAGTCGACAAAGACAAAAAATAAGTTTGGGCGTCACACTGTGATTCTCAATAACACGCCTTAAGTTTAACGCGCTCGCGCACTCAGTGCCGGGCGCGTTAGCTTATCAACGTTGGGTTAGCCGGGGCTTCGAGACGAGATGGCGACAAAGACTTGTTATTACGAACAGCTCACTGTGGCTAAGGGCGCTTCTCTTGATGAAATCAAGAAAGCCTACCGCAAGCTCGCCATGCAACATCATCCGGACAAAAACCCGGGCGATAAAGACGCTGAAGCCAAATTCCGCGATATCAACGAAGCTTATGACGTTCTGAAAGATGAGCAGAAACGTGCAGCTTACGATCGTTACGGCCATGCGGCGTTTGATCAAAACGGCGGCGGTGGTGGTGGCGGCGGTTTCGGCTTCGGTGGTTTCGGCGATATCTTCGAGGAAATGTTCGGCGACATGATGGGCGGTCGCCGCAGCCGTGGCGGCCCCGCGCGTGGCCAAGATCTCCGCTACAACATGGAGATCACGCTGGAAGAAGCCTATTACGGCAAAAAGGCGAAGATCACGGTGCCGTCATCGGTATCGTGCGAGCCGTGCAAAGGCACTGGCGGCAAAGATGGCGCAGCCCCCAAAACCTGCGGTACTTGCCGTGGCGCTGGCAAGGTGCGCAGCCAGCAGGGCTTTTTCACCATCGAACGCACCTGCCCCAGCTGCCAAGGCCAAGGCCAAGTGATCAGCGATCCGTGCCCGTCGTGCCGTGGCACCGGGCGCACACGCAAAGAAAAATCGCTAGAAGTGACTATTCCCCCCGGTGTGGAAGAAGGCACGCGTATCCGGCTCGCCTCTGAGGGTGAAGCTGGTATGGCTGGCGCGCCTGCAGGCGACTTATACATTTTCCTCTCGATTGCCCCGCACCGCATGTTCCAGCGCGATGGCGCAAATCTCTACATGCGCCTGCCGATTGGCATGACCACGGCTGCTTTGGGTGGCGAAGTGGAAGTGCCTTGCATTGATGGCAGCAAGACCAAAGTCAGCATCCCAAAAGGCTGCCAGCATGGCCATCGCTTCCGCCTTAAAGGCAAAGGTATGACAGTGTTGCGCTCGACCGCGCGCGGGGATTACTTCCTGGAAGCTGCTGTCGAGGTGCCGGTGAACCTCACCGACAAGCAAAAGAAGTTGCTTCAAGAATTCGAGAAAGAAAGCGACCGGAAAACCTACAGTCCCGAAACACAGGGCTTCTTTGATCGCGTCAAAGAATTTCTGGACGACTTAGCAAAGTAAAGTCATCGTCATGAGCAGCCGGAAAGCCTGCTCATGACGCATATCCTCGATACACCCATCTGGACAGCACTGACGACACGGCAAACTGAATATGCCGTGGGCGATGCATTTGCATTGCGTTTTCAGCCTGATGTAGAGCCGTTCGTTGCAACGCGCGCGAGTTCGCCAGAACACGCAGCAACGCTTGGCAAGATGATCCAGGCCGGAGAGCAGCTTTACATGCTTCAAACCGGTGAGCATGTTTTGCCGCCGGGCGCGATCATCGAGAAAGAAGCTGCCATTGTTCAAATGGTGGCAACAAAACTGATTGCCCCAGAGTTAACGGCCCCAGTTGAGCCATTAACCGATGCTGATGCATCAGAGATGTTGGCCTTGGCAACACTGACGCAGCCGGGGCCTTTCAAGGCCCGGACACATAAACTGGGAAACTTCTGGGGCGTAAAACACAGCGGCAAACTTGTTGCCATGGCGGGCCAGCGTATGAAAGTGCCAGGTTTTACAGAAGTCAGTGGTGTCTGCACGCATCCCGACGCGCGTGGGCGGGGTTACGCAAAAATTCTATCTGCTGTCGTGATGAAACATATTTTTGCGAACGATGAGCATGCCTTTTTGCATGCGTATGAAACCAACCGCAGCGCTATCACGCTTTACGAGAGCTTGGGTTTTTCGATCCGCAAGACATTGAAGGGTACGGTCTTCAGGGCCAGCTAATTGAGCGAATTCGCTTGATTTCAGGTGCGCATTCGCCGAAAGACCAAGACGTCATTATTGAAGTGGATGAGTGAGATGAGTAACGCACCTTTTAAGATCGGCATTGTGGGCTGCGCTGGGCGCATGGGCCGTATGCTGGTGCAAGAAGTTTTGAATACACCGAACTGTACGCTTTCGGGCGGGACCGAGCCTGCGGGCGCGGCTGTGGGTAGTGACATTGGTTTGCTGGTGGGTTCAAAAAGCATTGGTGTTACGGTCAGCACAGACACAGCACAGTTGTTTGCAGTATCGGATGCTGTGATTGATTTCACCGTGCCTGCTGCAACGCTATATCACACGTCACTTGCTGCTAAGACCGGCAAAGTGCTGGTGATCGGCACGACAGGCTTAGGCGCAGATGTTGTCAGCGCTATTGAAGCAGCCGCAAATTCAGCACCCATTGTCTATGCGTCTAACTATAGCGTGGGCGTGAACGTGTTGTTTGCGTTGACGGAAAAGCTGGCTGCAACACTGGGGCCAGACTACGACATCGATATTCTTGAAATGCATCACAAGCACAAGGTTGATGCACCATCGGGCACGGCTTTAAGTTTGGGTGAAGCTGCTGCACGTGGACGCAACGTAAATTTGGCCGATGTCGCTCGTCGCACGCGCGATGGCCAAGTGGGCGCGCGTCCCGTCGGTGAAATTGGTTTTGCCACATTGCGTGGTGGTGATGTGGTGGGTGATCACACTGTCATGTTTGCCGCTGATGGCGAACGCGTGGAAATCACGCACAAGGCCTCATCGCGTGGCGTGTTCGCTAAGGGTGCTGTGCGTTCAGCCCTGTGGGCGCGCGACAAAAAGCCTGGTCTCTACAACATGCGTGATGTTCTCGGCCTGTAAAAATAATGAAGCCTGCGGCAGTTCATGAATTCTATAAACGGCTCAGCGAAGTTAACCCTGAACCGTCGACAGAACTCAAATACGTTAATGCTTATACGCTGTTGGTGGCGGTCGTATTGTCCGCACAAGCCACAGACGTTGGTGTCAATAAAGCGACAGGCCCCCTGTTCAAGATTGTCGATACGCCTGAAAAAATGGTGAAACTCGGCGAGGCGGGTTTGCGCGAGTACATTAAAACCATTGGGCTATTTAACGCCAAGGGTAAGAACGTTATCGCGCTGTCGAAGCTGTTGATTGAAAATCACAACAGCGAAGTGCCGCAAACGCGCGAAGAGTTGGAAGCACTTCCAGGCGTGGGCCGTAAAACCGCGAATGTGGTGTTGAATGTGATTTTTGGGCACCACACCATTGCCGTGGATACGCATATCTTCCGCGTCGGCAATCGCACTGGTTTGGCGCCGGGTAAAAATCCGCTAGACGTGGAACTAAAACTCGAGAAAGTAACGCCACCTGAATTCAAACAGCATGCGCACCACTGGCTGATTTTACATGGCCGCTACATCTGCAAAGCGCGCACACCTGATTGCTGGCGTTGTGTGGTTTCAGAGATGTGCGCGTTTAAGCCAAAAACACCAGCGCCAGATTCTGTTGAAGCACAGAAGGCGAAAGCAAAGAAAATTTCTGTAAAGAAAGCAGCGAAAAAGAAAGGTCTTAAGAAAGCTGCGTAACGGTGCCGCTTAAGCTACCACCGTTGGCGACGCTAACGGTTTTATAGGAAATCGTGCCTTTCACTGATGCGCCGGCAACAATCTCTAAGTGACCGTTGACGATCAGCGTTCCATCAAAACTGCCGTTGACGCTGGCCGCGTCAACCTCGCATTTGCCGGCAACTTTACCGCCCACAGCGATTTCAATTTTCTTTAGACCCGTGATTGTCGCGTCAACGCAGCCTTCAACAGTCAGGCGATCGCAACCTGAAATTTCACCACTAACTTTAATATGTTTACTAATAACAAGCTTATTGGTTTCGCCCTTCGCTTCATTCGCTTCACGCACACTTTTCGGATTTGGAATTTCCGTAACGCGGCGTTGTGGCGGTGGTGTGTAGTTGGCTGTCGGCGCCATGACCCCCATGCGTTCGATAAATGCACGGTCACCGCTGGGGCGCTCTAACGCAGCTTTCTCATTCAGCGCTTTCTGAGCACTGGTTGCTTTGAAGAAGGGCTTGGCTGGCGGGCGCAATGCACTCGGGCGCATGGCGAAGTGCGGCAGCGAACTTATGTTTGAGTTGCCGACAGATGGGCTGCTCGGCAAATCGTCGCGCAGTGAATGATTTTTGGAATCGGAAGCGTTCTGATCCGGCATAACGTCCTCACCCTGTGTGCATTCGCCGGTGTCTTTTTAAGACAATGTTCTGATGGTCTTCAGCCGGTCGAACTCTGCAACTCTACACCTTCACGTGTTAATTTATGGAAAAGATGCACCATGGCGATCATGCCTACGATGGGTGCGACAAAGTTAACGATGGGAATCGTCAGAAGCGCTGTGGTGATCGTGCCTGCAATCCAAATCTTGTTTTTGAATTGAGTGCGTAGAACTTCAACTGTCATTGAATCATGGCGCCGCAGGGCTGCAGTATCGAAATAATCTCGGCCCAATAGTTTTCCATTTAGGCCATAAAATAACAATATGTTGAGGGGTGGTATAAAGAAGAACACTATATACAGTGGTAAGCACATAAGATTCAGCCCAACCGTATAAATTAGCAATCGTACGGAATGGCCTACGCTTTCAGCGACTGGAACACGGCGCGGTGCACTTGATGATGGATATGACCGTCGCTCCACCACATCGGCGACGCGCTCTAAGAACAGTCCCATGACGCTGCTGACGATGCCGGGAAACATCAGCCAAGCCAGAACCGCAGCACTAATCCCAGCTCCCAAATCCAACAAAGTGTCGAGCCACGGCAGTTGCGCCAGGGTTGTGCTGCTAAGGGCCCAACCCAATCCTGCGAACAATGCGAGATACACACCAATCGTTATGGCGACGCACAGCACGATGAATTTGAAAATCCGTGGATCGCGCAGCTGAACGAAGGCTGTTGTGAATGCATGAATCATCAGGACACCTTTGACGCCCGTCTTTTATTTCTACGTCAGAGTAGCGATTAGCGTGGCGATGGATATACTCATCCGCACGTGATCCACTCTCATGGTTCACCACCATAATTATTTCGTGCAGCACAGGTCTTATAGGTTTCTTATGCCCAATAAACGTTATGACATTGTCGGTATCGGCAGCGCGATAGTCGATGTTCTTTCAAAAACCGATGACGCCTTCTTGGCCGACAAGGGCATGGTAAAGGGCACAATGGCGCTGATCGATTCAGAACGGTCGCAGCTTCTGTATCAGTCCATGGGTCAAACCGTGAATATCTCCGGTGGCTCGGTGGCAAATACTATGGTGGGCATTGCCTCATTGGGCGGAACCCCTGCTTTTATCGGCAAAATCGGTGCCGATACGTTGGGCCGCTCGTTTGCGCATGAAATTAAAGCCGCCGGCGTTGATTATTATGAAGGCAAAAATAACTCGACAACGCTGCCCACAGCGGTGTCGTTCATTCTCGTTACGCCAGATGCGCAACGCACGATGAACACATATTTGGGGGCCTGCACCGAACTGGGCCCAGACGATATTGATGACAAACTGATTGCCTCAGCCGACGTGCTTTATATCGAAGGTTACCAGTGGGACACGCCTCAAGCGAAAGAAGCGATTCGGAAAGCCTGCGTGGCTGCGAAGGCTGCTGGCAACAAAGTGGCACTGTCGTTGTCAGATCCGTTCGTGGTTGATCGCCACCGCGAAGAATTGCTGCAACTGATTTACGACAACGTCGATCTGTTATTCGGCAACGAAGAAGAAGTGTTCCAACTTTATAAAACAACGGACTTCGACACTGCTGTGAAGAAGCTGCGACAGTCGAATACGTTGGCGTGCATGACGTTGGGCGCGCGCGGCGCCATTGTTGTCGATACTATGACCACAGCGACAGTACCGGCCACACCGGTTGAGAAGGTTGTCGATACTACAGGTGCAGGTGATCTGTTCGCGGCGGGCTTCCTGTATGGGTATACAAGTGGCCGCGATTTGGTCCGCTGCGCCAAGA
Source organism: Rhodospirillaceae bacterium (assembly GCA_965229355.1). Classification (GTDB taxonomy): domain Bacteria; phylum Pseudomonadota; class Alphaproteobacteria; order Rhodospirillales; family Rhodospirillaceae. The sequence goes on from OZ245869.1 coordinate 1,497,296, forward strand.
TCGGTGCGATCTGTGCGGGTGAAATCATTGGCCATATGGGCGCGCGCCCCGAAATCCCCCTGCGTGATCTTTTATTGAAACACGGGCTGTAAAAGCCGCTTTTCCAGGGAATCGGCCAAAAATCGGTTCCCTGACCACCTTTAGCCCGCCTTGCTTTCAGGCTTTTCCACAGGTATAGAACCGCCCGCAAGCAGAGCGGATGCGGCAGCCATGCCTGACGCCCATTTTGTTATCTGAAATCAATGATTTAGGACCTCGCAGCGTTCCCATGGATCTGCGCAACATCGCCATTATCGCCCACGTCGACCACGGTAAAACCACCCTCGTCGACGCTCTTTTGAAACAATCCGGCAGTGTGCGTGCAAACGCCCGTATGCAGGAACGCGCCATGGATTCCAACGATTTGGAGCGTGAACGCGGGATCACCATTCTGGCCAAGTGCACCTCGGTGGACTGGAACGGGGTGAAGTTGAACATTGTCGATACCCCTGGCCACGCCGACTTTGGCGGTGAGGTCGAGCGTATTTTGTCGATGGTCGACGGCGTTATTTTGCTGTGCGATGCCGCCGAAGGCCCGCTGCCACAAACCAAATTCGTGCTGTCGAAAGCTTTGGGCCTCGGTATTCGCCCCATCGTCATCATCAACAAAGTCGACCGTCAAGACGCCCGCCCACACGACGTACACAACGAAGTGTTCGATCTGTTCTCGGTGCTGGGTGCGACAGATGAGCAACTCGACTTCCCGACCATGTTCGCGGTCGGTCGCGAAGGTTGGGCTGTGCATGATCTCGAAAAAGATAAGCCAGGCGATCTGACGCCGTTGTTTGAACTGATTGTCAAACACGTGCCGCCGCCGAAGCGCGATTTGGAAGCGCCGTTCAGCATGTTGGCGACAACGCTGGAATATGACTCGTTCCTGGGTCGTATTCTGACGGGCCGTGTGCATTCGGGCATCGCCAAGGTCAACATGCCGATGAAGGCCATGACCCGCGACGGTAAAGTGATCGAACAAGGCCGCGCCACAAAGTTGTTGTCGTTCCGCGGTTTGGAACGCGTGCCGGTGGAAAGCGTCGAAGCTGGTGACATCGTTGCGATGGCTGGCCTGGAAAGCGCCAACGTTGCCGATACACTTTGCGCGCCTGAAGTCACTGAGCCGTTGCAGGCCCGTCCGATTGATCCGCCGACGTTGTCTATGACATTTGCCGTCAATGACTCGCCGCTTGCGGGCCAAGACGGCGATAAGCTGACCACGCGAATGATTGCTGCCCGCTTAGAGCGCGAAGCTGAAGGTAACGTCGCGATTAAAGTGACTGAGTCGGCAGACAAAGATGCCTACGAAGTCGCGGGTCGTGGCGAATTACAGTTGGGCGTATTGATTGAAAACATGCGCCGCGAAGGCTTCGAGCTTTCAATCTCGCGTCCGCGCGTGCTGTTCCAACAAGACGAAAACGGCAAGCGCTTAGAGCCGATTGAAGAAGTCGTAATCGACGTTGATGATGCCTACACCGGCGTCGTTGTCGACAAGATGAATCAGCGCAAAGCCGAAATGCAGGAAATGAAGCCTTCGGGCGGCGGTAAAACCCGCATCGTGTTCCATGCTCCTTCACGCGGCTTGATTGGTTATCACGGCGAGTTCTTAACCGACACCCGTGGCACCGGCATTATGAACCGCCTGTATCACGGCTATGCGCCATATAAGGGTGCTATTGCTGCACGCCGTACCGGTGTGTTGATCTCGACTGATTCAGGCGAAGCTAACACCTACGGCCTGTTCAATTTGATCGACCGTGGCCCGCAATTCGTCGGCCCAGGCGATAAGGTGTACACGGGCATGATCGTGGGCGAGCATACCCGCGACAACGATCTGGAAGTGAACCCGCTGAAAGCCAAGCAGCTCACCAACTTCCGCACCGTGATGAAAGATGACAAGCAATCCATGCCGCCGCCACGCGTGCTGACATTGGAAGAAGCGCTTGCCTACATTCAAGACGACGAACTTGTGGAAGTGACGCCGAAGTTCATCCGTCTGCGCAAACGCCATTTGGATCCGAACGCTCGCAAGCGCGCGTCAAAGCAAGCTGCCGGTTAATCGACAGAGCTAATCCAAACATAAAATTCTTTTACGACTGAAAGGTCATGTGCCATAACCGGCCCATGACCTTTCGCGTTTTTGCACATCTTCTGACCCAAAAGTCGCTTCGACTTTCCTAACGCTGCCGGTTCTGCGTCTCAGCAGAAGGTGCCCGGCGGCTGCAAATAACACGCGCCATCTCTTTATTCCTGAATTTTAAACCTGTACGCAAATCGTACGGGTTTTCGAGGTCATTATGTCCGTCACCAACGAGATTATAGAGAACGCCTGGATTCCTATCACCATTGCTGCAGCTGTCATGCAAACGGCGCGCACAACGCTGCAAAAGAACTTAGCAACCAATCTCAGTACCAATGCCAGCACGCTGGCGCGCTATCTCTACGGCCTGCCTGTTGCCGCCATTTATCTGGCCATTGTGCGTCTTGTGGATGCTGCACCTGCGCCAGACTTCAATAGCGCATTCGTGTTCAACATCATCATGGGTGGCATTGCTCAAATTGTCGCAACGTCGCTGCTAATTATGGCGCTGAAAGCTCGCAGTTATGCGGTCGGTACAGCATTGTCAAAAACCGAAGCCATTCAGGCGGCGTTGTTGGCAGTAGTTTTCCTGGGCGAGCACTTAAGTTGGGGTGGTGTCATGGCGCTACTGATTAGCGGTGTTGGGGTCATGACAATGTCAGCGCCTGGGAAAACGTGGTCATTCACGTTTGACCGTGCAGCCATTTATGGCCTCTTATCTGGAACAATGTTCGGCTTCACCGCTGTTGGTATTCGCGGTGCAAATTTGGCGCTTCACACTAGCTTCGTCACCGCTGCCGCCCACACGCTGACCATTATGATCATTTTCCAAACAGTGATCTTGGGTGCGTACCTGATCTGGTTTGAAACACCGCAATTCAAGGCGCTATTGAAAGCGTGGAAACCTTCATTGGGCGTGGGCGTGTTCAGCGCATTGGGCTCTATTGGCTGGTTTACTGGCATGGCTTTGGAAAAAGCAGCCTATGTACGCACCCTGGGCCAAGTTGAACTGGTGTTCACGGTCTTGGTCTCGCGCTTCTATTTCCGCGAAACACTTCGCCCCCGTGAACTCAGTGGCATGGCGCTGATCGTCACCGGCATCATCATTCTGGTGCTTGTCGCTTAAACGCGCAGGGATTCACAATTGGCTTCGCTTATGCGACAAACGCGCATGGGCGAAGCCACAACACCAGGTACATCACGTTGGTCGAAAGCAGCGACGATCTATTTTGATCGTAAGCTCATCACCATTTTGGCCATGGGCTTTGCCTCCGGCCTGCCGTTTCTGCTGACGTCCGTCACATTGTCAGCTTGGTTGGCCCAAGCCGGTATCGCGAAAACCCTTATTGGTTTCATGAGCTGGGCCAGTTCAGTCTACGCATTGAAGTTCCTGTGGTCGCCTATTGTGGACCGCGCCAACTTGCCTGTGCTTACTAAACTTCTTGGGCGGCGCCGGGCTTGGATGGTGATCGCTCAGTTAATGTGCATTGGGGCGATGATCGGCCTCGGCCTGACCAATCCGGCAGAGAATCTGGGTGTTACCGCAGCTTGGGTCGTTGCACTGGCATTTGCATCAGCTACCCAAGACATCGTGATTGACGCTTACCGCATCGAATACTTGGAGCAATCGCAGTTTGGTGCTGGTGCTGCCATGACCACGCTGGGCTATCGCATTGGTGTGCTGGCGTCGGGCGGTGGTGCTTTGATACTCGCCGATGCCGCGGGCTGGGCAGTGTCTTACGCCGTCATGGGCGCGTTGATGGTGGTTGGCCTTATCACCACCTTCGTCAGCCCAGAGCCCCAATCAAATACAGCACCGCAGAAGATTGAAAACTACGCGGTCTGGGTCAAAGAAGCCGTCGCAAAACCATTTTCAGATTTTATGAGTCGCCCGAATGCGTGGGCCATTCTGGCCTTTATCGCGCTCTATAAATACGGCGATGCACTGCTCGCAATTATGTCGAATCCATTTTACGTGGATTTGGGTTTCACGCTCACACAGATTGGCTTAGTAACGAAAACCTACGGCGTCGCCATGACCATGATTGGCAGCTTCGTTGGCGGCATCTTGGTGATGCGCTTCGGCCTTATGCCTACGCTCTTTTGGGGTGGTGTCGCGATGGGGGCATCGAACCTGCTCTATGTGTTGTTGGCAGCACTTGGCAATAATTTGCCAGCGTTCATTGCGGTCATCAGCGTTGAGAATTTCGCCAATGGATTGGGTGGCGTTGCGGCTATCGCGTATCTCTCTAGCCTTTGCAACGTGGCTTTCACCGCCACTCAATATGCGCTCATGACGTCGTTCATGGCGTTCACGCGCACCATACTTGCCTCAGGCGGCGGGTGGCTCGCTGATAAAGTAGATTGGATGACATATTTTACTATTACAACATTCGCAGCGATCCCAGGTTTGGCGCTGCTGCTGTGGTTGATGAAAAAGTATCCGGCGGCAACCCCTGTCGATAAACCGGTCGCCACTGACGACTAAGCGCTTGCGATCGGCAAATAGATCGAGAAGTTTGAACCCTTCCCCCTTTCGCTTTCAATCGTCAGCACGCCGCGATGGCGATTGGTAATGTGCTTCACAATCGCCAACCCCAAGCCTGTGCCGCCCAACTCGCGTGAGCGGGCCGTATCCACGCGGTAAAAACGCTCGGTCAGGCGCGGGATGTGTTCTTTGGGAATACCTTCACCGTGATCACGCACGGAAATCTTAACACAAGGCCCGTGGCCGATCATCGACGGTGGGCGTGATGCTACTTTTTGTGCCGTAATTTCAACAGGCCCACGGTCACCGCCATATTTCAAAGCATTTGTGGTCAGGTTGTGGAAAACCTGACTGAGTTCTTGAGGCTCACCGATAATCATTGGCAAGTCTGGCGGCGCATCAATTTTAATTGATGATTTTCGCTCGCGGGCTTGCGGTTCCAGCAACTCGGCGGTTGAGCGCAAGATGCTTGTCACATCAATCGCCGCTGTGGGGCGTGTGTGTTCGCGAATTTCAATGCGTGACAAAGACAACAAATCATCAATCAATCGCGTCATGCGATTGGCTTGTTTCAGCATGATCTCTAAAAATTTCTCGCGCGCCTCAGTGTCGTCGCGGGCAGGCCCACGTAATGTTTCGATGAAACCTAACACGCTGGCAAGTGGCGTGCGCAATTCGTGGCTCGCATTGGCCACAAAGTCTGCGCGCATGCGGTCCATTTTCAGAAGCTCTGTTTGCTCCTGAAACGCAAGAATAAGAGCGGTGCTATCACGTGTATTCGACTCTGTTAGGGGCACCAATAACGTGCGGAACGTGCGTTCCATCGGCGCTGATAAACTAAACTGTGCGTCTGACCGTTTATTCTGTGTCAGCGCTTCAACAGCGGCTTCCAGCACTTTTGGATCACGGATTACCCCCGCTAAGTCACGCCCTAGGAGTTGCCGACCTGTTCCTACACCGCCCAGATCACGGCCCAACAAATCAAGTGCGGCAATATTGGCACCAACAACACGACGCTGGCGATCTAACAACAGCAAAGGGTCCGGTAGGCTATCCAGAATATCCTGCCGAGACTTTGCTAAGCTTGCAGCCTCGTCACGGCGTTCAGCCCACACGCGGCGTAGCGAATTCAAAGCCACCATCAAGCGCTGCGCCATGGCAGATGAATAAGCGGGGGGCGATGGTGTATCCGGGTTCTCAAACAGATTTTCAGCGTAGCGAATCAGCCGCTCAAAATCGCCTAAGCGTTGGAATGACACGTAAGTCATGAACGCAAAAATCACATAGGCTGCAATAATCGCATCCAACCACGACACGCGCTCTAAAGCGGCCATAGCCAACAAGATCAGCCATGTCGGAATACATAGTCCAACCGCCCAAACTAAAAGGCGGCGGAACGACTTTGCGGGAAGGCGTTCTTTATCGGGCATGGCGAAATTTATACCAAACGACCAACACCGCCATGAGCGGCCATCAACGCCATTTGCACTAAGTCAGATACCCCGGCATCCATCGAGACAATCTGAATATTTTTATCTAAGCCGGCGAGCACTGGACCTATCATCGTGGCCGAGCCAAACCGCTGCATCAGTTTGGTCGAGATGTTTGCTGCATGAAGACCCGGCATCACTAGCACGTTGGCTGGTCCAGTAAGACGGCAAAATGGATAAAGCTTACGCTCTGGGTCCAGCGCCACATCCACACCCATCTCACCATCAAACTCGAAGTCAACTTTGGCGGCATTCAGCAATTTTACAGCTTCAGCCATGGTTTCCGCTACAACACCCGGCGGATTCCCAAAGTTAGAATACGACAATAGCGCGACACGCGGTTCGTGGCCCATACGGCGCGCCATGGCGGCAGTTTCAATGGCGATGGTTTTCATTTCTTGTGGGGTTGGGCGTTCAATCACGGCACTATCAGCAACAAACAAGGTCCTGCCACGGACGATCATAATGTTGACGGCAAACACCAAGCCGCCGGGCTTGGCGTCAATGACACGCCGAATTTCCCCCAAAGCCGAGTGATAGTTTCGTGTCAGTCCCGTCACCATGCAGTCCGCATGACCAAAAGCGACCATGCAGGATGCGAAAATGTTGCGGTCGATATTCACCATCCGTTGGCAATCGCGTTGCAAGTGCCCGTGGCGCTGTAAACGCTTATACAGAAAGTCCATATAAGCTTCGTTGTGATCGGACTCACGCGCGTTGGTCACGCTGATACCCATAGAGGCCAATTCATCGGGCTTGATATTCAGCTCGCCTAACTTCTCTTCCAGCTTACGGCGGCGACCCACTAAAATCGCTTTGCCATAACCTGCATTGGAGTAAGCAACAGCAGCACGGATGGAACGCTCTTCCTCGCCTTCAGCAAAAACGACGGTTTGCGGACGACGTGCGACTTCGGCCGCGATTGTCTGCAAGCTTGCAACTGTTGGATCTAAACGCGCAGCTAACTCTTTTCTGTAAGCAGCCATATCGCCAATGGGGCGACGCGCCACGCCTGAATCCATCGCAGCTTGCGCCACAGCAGGCGGCACAGTGGCGATCAAGCGGGGATCGAATGGCACGGGAATAATGTATTGGCGGCCGTATTTTAGTTTGCGCCCTGAATAGGCAGCGGCCACTTCATCTGGCACGTCCTGACGCGCTAATTCTGCCAAAGCTTTTGCCGCGGCCACTTTCATCTCGTCATTAATTGTGCGCGCTCGCACATCCAACGCGCCCCGGAAAATGAACGGGAAACCCAGCACATTGTTTACTTGGTTGGCATAGTCTGAACGGCCGGTGGCGATAATCACATCGTCGCGCACCTCGGCGACATCTTCTGGCGTAATTTCTGGGTCAGGGTTTGCCATGGCGAAAATGATGGGGTTTTTACCCATGGCCTTCACCATTTCTTTGGTCACCGCACCCTTCACGCTCAAACCAAAGAAGGCGTCAGCACCATCCAACGCCTCAGCCAATGTGCGTTTATCGGTTTCAACCGCATGGGCCGACTTCCATTGGTTCATGCCGTCTTTGCGACCTTTGTAAATCACCCCTTTTGAATCGCACATGATCACGCCATCGGGGCGCACACCCAAGGCTTTTACCAATTCAACGCAGGCCGTGGCTGCTGCACCAGCACCATTCACCACCAACTTAATGTCCGATAATTTACGCTTTGTTAGATCGCACGCATTGATCAAGCCTGCAGCTGCGATAATGGCTGTGCCGTGTTGATCGTCATGAAAGACCGGAATGTCCATCAGCTCGCGCAGGCGTTGTTCGATGATGAAGCACTCAGGGGCTTTGATGTCTTCTAAGTTAATGCCGCCAAAGGTAGGGCCTAAGAAGCGCACGCAATTTACAAACTCATCCACATCCCGCGTGTCGACTTCGAGATCGATGCCATCCACGTCTGCGAATCGTTTAAATAGTACTGCCTTGCCTTCCATCACAGGCTTACCGGCCACGGCACCCAAGTCACCTAAGCCCAAAACCGCCGTGCCGTTGGAAATGACGGCCACCAAATTACCTTTGGCGGTATAATCGTATGCAAGCGATGGATCGCGCGCGATTTCCAAGCACGGTGCAGCGACGCCCGGTGAATACGCCAGCGACAGGTCGCGCTGTGTCGTCATGGGTTTCGTGGCCGTGATCTCGATTTTCCCCGGGCGGCCCATGGCATGGAATGCCAAAGCCTCGCGGTCGAGATTACGTTGTGTGCGCTTGGTCATTTAAGTTATCCCCAACATCATTCTTAGACAGTATTTTGCGCGGGTTACGCATCAAAGCAAAGCGCTGAAAACGCTCGCGAAACAGCCGTTTAACGCGCTCTGTAATAATGGTACGTCACGGGCTTGTCATGAATGGAATAAAGCGTGCATCGCAGATATGGTGCAGCAACTCAATTTGAAGATATTTGCTCTGTAATGAATCAAGATATTCCAAATCAATCTGGGCCTCATCAATCCGGACCCGATCAATCTGGCACTGATCAGTTCGCTGATACCACGCCGATGATGGCCCAATATTTGGGCGTTAAGGCTAATCACCCCGATGCAGTTGTGTTTTATCGCATGGGCGATTTTTACGAGTTGTTCTTTGACGATGCTGTTAAGGCCTCAGCGGCCTTAGACATTGCGCTGACAAAACGCGGCAAACATCGCGGCGAAGATATCCCCATGTGTGGCGTACCCGTACATAGCCACGAAAGCTATCTCGCGCGCCTTATTCGCAAAGGTTTCAAAGTTGCTGTCTGCGAACAGATGGAAGATCCGGCGGAAGCCAAAAAACGCGGGTCTAAATCGGTCGTACGCCGTGATGTGGTGCGTCTCATTACACCGGGCACTCTGACTGAAGACACACTATTAGATGCGCGTTCCAACAATTATCTTGTCGCGCTGGCACAGGTGCGTGCGGAAGATTCAAGTAAAGTTGGTGTAGCTTGGCTTGATATGTCGGTCGGCGATCTGTCCGTTGAAGCGATTTCTGTCAGCGCGTTGGGTTCTGCCTTGGGGCGTTTAAACCCTAGTGAAATTATCACGCCGGATAAATTTCTATCTGACGAAGATTTAAAAGCGCAATTGGAGCCATGGAAGCTCTCGCTTTCACTGCTACCATCACCGCGTTTTGATTCCGAAAATGCGCGTCAGCGTTTGCATACGCTCTATGGCGTTAACACGCTTGATGCTTTTGGCAATTTCTCACGGGCCGAAGTTGCCGCAGCGGGTGCGCTAGTTGATTACGTTGAACTGACACAAAAAGGTAAATTGCCGCGGCTGGGACCGCTCACGCGCCAACCAAGCGGCGCAAGCTTGGAAATTGATGCCGCGACACGCCGCAATTTGGAACTCACCCAAACACTTGCGGGCGAACGTCGCGGCAGTTTGCTTGCGACTTTAGATTTAACGGTCACGGCGGCTGGAGCGCGCGCGTTTGCGGCCCGCCTTTCTGCACCGCTCACAAACCCAAGCGCTATTAATGCGCGTTTGGACGGTGTGACGTTCTTTGTGTCGGCCGTGAACACGCGCGGCGAAGTGCGTGAGCAGCTCAAAGCCTGCCCCGATATTGAACGGGCCTTATCGCGTATTACCTTGGGCCGTGGTGGTCCGCGCGATTTAGCAGCATTACGTGATGCCTTGGGTCAAATCCCGGCGCTGCGTGCAACCATTGGCCAAGCGCAATCCTCACTTCTGCCTCCGCCGGAAGCCATTGCAACCGCGCTCGATAATCTGGGTGATCACACCGATTTGGTGGCAAAACTTTCGCAAGCTTTGGCGCAAGAGTTACCTCTGCTGTCGCGCGATGGCGGTTTTGTGGCGCAGGGCTATTCGTCCGATCTTGATCAGTTGCTGTTGATGCGCGATGACAGCCGCAAGCTTATTGCGGGCCTGCAAGCCACGTATGCTGATGTGACCGGCATTAACACATTGAAAATTCGCCACAACAATGTGTTGGGCTATTACATCGAGGTGACAGCGAAGTACGGTGAGAAGCTGGTCGAAGATTCACGCAGCGCTTCATCTGACGACAAAAATAAATTCATTCACCGTCAAACCATGGCGAATGCCATGCGGTTTACGACCGTTGAACTCTCAGAACTTGAAGATCGTATCCGTTCGGCAGCTGATAAAGCTGTTGCTTTGGAAATGGCGATCTTTGATGAGTTGATTGCAGCTGTTGTTGCTAAAACAGAAAGTGTTGCTTTGGCGGGCTCAGCTCTTGCGACGTTGGATGTATTCGCAGCACTCGCACAATTGGCTGTTGATCGTAACTACAGTCGGCCAACGGTAGATGACAGCTTGGCTTTCAACATTACCGGTGGGCGGCATCCCGTTGTTGAAGCTGTTCTTCAAAGCAACGCGTCGTCTGCATTTGTCGCGAACGACTGCAACTTGGGTCTGAAGACGGATCAGGGTGCCGGGCGGTTGTGGCTGATTACCGGCCCCAACATGGCTGGTAAAAGTACGTTCCTGCGTCAAAACGCGCTGATCACTATTATGGCGCAGGCAGGATGTTATGTTCCGGCGGTGTCAGCACATATCGGCGTGGTCGATAAACTCTTCTCGCGCGTGGGCGCCGCTGACGATCTGGCGCGCGGTCGTTCGACATTCATGGTCGAGATGATCGAGACCGCAGCCATTTTGAATCAGGCTACTGCAAAGTCGTTTGTGATCTTGGATGAAATCGGTCGCGGCACTGCGACGTACGATGGTCTTTCCATCGCTTGGGCGACACTCGAACATCTGCATGATGCCAATAAAGCCCGCGCGTTGTTTGCCACCCACTATCATGAACTCACGTCGCTGGCCGGTCGTTTGGCAGAGCTGGCACCGCACACGATGAAAGTACGTGAATGGCAAGGGGACGTGGTGTTCCTCCACGAAATCGGGCCGGGTGCTGCTGACCGCTCCTACGGTATCCATGTCGCCCAGCTGGCCGGGATGCCAGGTGCAGTTATCTCACGGGCCGAACAAGTCCTTGATAACCTTGAGAAAAGTGAACAAGCCGGAGCGGCCCGCAAATTGGCAGCCGATTTGCCGCTATTTGCCGCCATCCAGCGCCCTGTCGGGGGCCGCGCTGCCGTAAACCAAGGTCCATCGCCTCTGGATGAGGCGATTCTAGCCCTGAACCCCGATGAACTGACACCACGCGAAGCCCTGGAAACGCTTTACCGTCTCAAGGCATTGAAAGCTGATAAAACCAACTAACCGTCTACCCACAGGCTTCTGGTAGACTTATCTAACTGTACATAAGCCATGGTGGTTTTGGAGGTTTTCGATGTTCGACGTCGATCCTGACAAGCCTGATATCCCTGCCCTTGCACGCATCCAGCTTTGGATGGGCGTGTTGTGCATGGTCGCCTCCATCGTCTCTTTATTACTCGCGTTCTCTGGGTATGAATGGATCAACGAGGCTTATGCATTTGCTGGTGCAATCGGGATCTTTCTCATTGCATTGTTGTTTGTGGGGCAAGCCAAAACGCTTGAATTGCAAGCTGTCATCAGCGCACGCGTTAAATCTCGCTTTGCCATGGAAGGTATGGCCCGCAACATGACGCCGGGATCATTGGAACGAAAATTGCCGATCATCCCGCAAGCCAAAGGCGACCGCGTGATTAAGGTTGGCGAACAAGAAGCACGCGCGCAAGGTATCAATTTAAAATAATGTCGCTTGAAGTGAAGTAGATTGCCGTGCGCACCATTTTAAGACCTCGCGATATCCTCGACCGCCGCGCACTCTCTGCGCAGCTGGATAACATTGCGCTTGAGGATGGCAACGATAGTTCACGCCGCGCGAAATTTTTAGAAGCTTTGAAAGTAGCCCTTAAAAAGGGTGAAGATGAAATTCGCTGTCGCTTGGAAAGTGGCAAGCACCTGGGTGACGATTGCGTTGTCGCGCGTTCATACATGATGGATCAACTCATCCGCGTGTTATTTGATCACGCCATCAATCATCTTATCCGTCGCGGCGTACCCACCACAGGTGAACGCATCTCAGTGCTGGCGATTGGTGGCTATGGCCGCGGTGAGTTGGCCCCGCTCTCCGATGTCGATTTGTTGTTTCTGTATCCTTACAAAGAAACACCGTTCACCGAGCAATTGGCTGAATTCATTCTTTATTCCTTGTGGGACTTGGGTCTTAAAGTCGGCCAAGCGGTAAGGTCGATTGCTGAAAATATCGTCCAAGCCAAAGCAGATGTCACCGTGCGCACATCGTTATTGGATGCGCGTTGGATCTGGGGCGATCAAGATCTCGCGGCTGAATTTAAAAGAACGTTTCAGAAAGAAATCGTCGACGGCAGTGGCGCGCAGTTTGTGCAAGCCAAACTGGCCGAACGCGATGCACGTCATGAAAAGACGGGTGATTCGGGCTATCGCCTCGAACCCAACGTAAAAGATGATAAGGGCGGATTGCGCGATCTGCATACGTTGTATTGGATTGCGAAATATCTCTATGGCGTGGCCGATGTCCGTCGCTTGGCCGACATGGGCTTGATCGATGATGACGCTGCTGCGCGGTTCGCTAAAGCGCATGATTTTCTTAACACTGTGCGCTGTCATCTCCATTATCTCAGTGGTCGAGCCGACAATCGCTTAACGTTTGATTTGCAGCGTGAGATCGCCAAGCGCATGAATTATTCGGATCGGGCTGGCTCTACGGCCACCGAACGATTCATGAAGCATTATTTCTTGATTGTGCGTGACGTCAGCGATCTCACCCGCATCTTTATTACGATGCTGGAAGAAAAAGGCCGCCGTAAACCACTCATTCGCATGCCTGCTGCGTTACGTCGCCGCAAGGTTGACGACTTCCTGGTCGATGGTGGCCGTATCGCGCTTACTGATTCTGAAGTCCAAAAAGATCCGCTGAAGTTGCTGCAAATATTCCGTATTGCGCAAACGCATGCGTTTGACTTTCAACCCAACGCCCTGCGCGTGATTACGCGCAATTCGAAGCGAATCACATCACTGCGTGATGATCCCGCAGCGAATGCCATCTTTATGGATATTCTGACGGAGCCTAAGGGGGCCGAGAATATTCTACGATTGATGAGTGAAGTGGGCGTGTTCGGGCGCTTTATCCCGGATTTCGCGCGTGTCGTCGCACAAATGCAGTATGACATGTATCACGTCTATACGACTGATGAGCACACTATCCGTGCGATCGGGATTTTGAACCGCATCGAGCAAGGTAAGTTGGTTGATGATTTACCTGTGGCCTCTGAAGTCATTCACAAAGTGCAATCACGTCGCGCGTTATATGTGGCGGTCATGCTGCACGATATTGCCAAGGGCCGTGGCGGTGATCACTCGGAACTTGGCGCTGATATCGCGCTTGAGCTTTGCCCGCGTCTGGGGCTGACACCGGAAGAAACCGAATCTGTCAGTTGGTTGGTCCGCTATCACTTGTTGATGAGTAACACAGCACTCAAGCGGGATTTGGATGATCCCCAAACCATCGCGACATTTGCTGATGCCGTGCAATCACCCGAGCGCTTGCGTTTATTGCTGGTTCTGACGTGTGCAGATATTCGTGCCGTTGGCCCGAACGTCTGGAACAATTGGAAAGCGACACTGCTGCGCGAACTTTACCATCGTGCGGATGAATATATGTCAGGCGCGCAGAACACCGCGACGCGTGATGCGCGTGTTGCGGCCAAGCGCGCCGCTTTAACAGAACGCTTAAAAGACTGGCCTGAAGAAACCCGCGAAAATGCGATTAACTCGCCATCACCTGCATACTGGCTGGCGTATGATACGGATATGCAAGAAAAGCACATGCGCTTCATCCGCCATGCTGAAGGCTTAGGCGAAACTGTTGCCATTTCCTTTGCGGTGGAAAGCAACCGTGATGCCACTTCGATGATGATCTACACGCCAGACCATCCAGGCTTGTTTGCCAAAATTGCTGGGGCTTTGTCGCTTTCTGGCGTGTCGATTGTTGATGCTAAAATTCTAACGCTCGCTAATGGCATGGCGCTCGATACCTTCTATTTTCAAGATTACGACGGCGAACCGATCACACAAGATTCCCGTCTGACACGCCTTAAAAGCCGTATCGTTGCTGCACTTGAAGGCCGTGTGCGCTTTAATCAAGAGCTTTCAAAAACATCCGTGGTGCGCGTACCTGCGCGTGCAAAGGCCATGGAAGTGCCGCCGCGCGTATTTATCGATAACACCGCGTCAAAGGTTTGCACTGTCATTGAAATCAATGGTCATGACCGGCCAGGATTTTTGTTCGACGTTACAAAAACACTGACAGACTTGGGTCTACAAATCACCTCGGCGCACATTTCCACCTATGGTGAGCGCGTGGTTGACGTGTTTTATGTGAAAGACGTTTTTGGTATGAAGGTCGAGAACGAAACCAAGCTGCGCCAAATCCGTGATGCGTTGGGTAAAACCATCGGAGTTGCGGCGCGTGATGTTTCAATCCAGGCTCCCACAGCTGTCCCTTCACGCGCGGCGGAATAAATCACAATTTTGCTGTCTTCTCGCCCTGGATTCACGCCGGCCCGCTTTTAGGTTACACCCTTCATTATGACCCTGCTTCGCTCCTTCACCACGGTGGGTTCCTTCACCATGCTTTCTCGCGTCACCGGCCTAATCCGGGACGTGCTGACGGCCACCTATCTGGGTGCGGGTGTCGTGGCGGATGCATTCTTTATCGCCTTCCAATTGCCCAATCTCTTCCGCAGCCTCTTTGCCGAAGGTGCGTTCTCTGCGGGCTTTGTGCCGATCTTTACGCAAATTCTGGCGCGTGAAGGCCAATCAAAGGCCAAACAATTTGCCGATGACGCATTTGCAGTGCTCGCGGCGACAATCTTGGTCTTCAGCATTGTCATGATCGTCATCATGCCGGTGGTGCTCTACATCATGGCGCCGGGCTTTGCGGATATTCCGGGTCAGATGGAAAAAACCACAGACTTGGCGCGCATTGCATTTCCGTATCTTTTCTTTGTCTCGCTGACATCGCTGCAATCAGGTGTGCTCAATGCTTTTGATCGCTTTGCTGTGGCCGCCGCGGCTCCTGTATTATTAAACATCACACTTATTGCAGCATTGCTGACAGGCGTGGGTGCCGATGGTGACCCGGCGACGTTCTTGGCTTGGGGCGTATTTGTTGCTGGGGTCGTTCAGTTCGTGTGGCTGGCGCAAGACTGCAAACGCATTGGCATGCGTTTCAAAATGCATATGCCGCGCTTAACGCCCGATGTAAAATTGCTGCTGTCACGCATGGCGCCGGTTGTATTCGGGGCTGGCATTTATCAGCTTAATCTCGTCGTCAACAAGATGGTGGCCACGTTGATTTCGGCAGGTGCCGTATCATGGCTTTATTACGCCGACCGCGTGAACTTGCTGCCCGTGGGCGTTATTGGTGTCGCCGTTGGTGTCGCGCTTGTGCCCTTGCTCTCGCGCAATATTCAAAGTGGTGATGAAGCTGCAGCTCTGACCAACCAAAACCGCGCGATTGAAATTTGCTTGCTGTTCACACTGCCTGCCGCAGCAGGCATTGCCATCTTGGCGGAACCAATTACATCTGTGCTTTTCGAGCGTGGCGCGTTTGAACCATCAGATCGCGAAGCTGTCGCCGCCGCACTGGTCGCGTTCTCGTTTGGTTTACCTGCATACGTTCTCAATAAAGCGCTTACGCCTGGGTTCTTCAGTCGTGGCGATACGCGCACACCTGTGAAAGCGGCATTGGCTGCATTCGTTGTGAACGTTGGTCTGAATTTGGCTGCGCTCAAATTCTTAGGACACATTGGTATCGCGCTAGCCACGTCGCTTTCGGCTTGGTTGAATATTCTGATCTTAGGTTTTGTGCTTCACCGCCGGTCGTATCTTGTGATGGATAAACGCCTCATCTGGGGCATTCCTAAAATGATTGTGGCCTCTGCGCTGATGTGCGCGGGACTCTGGTATGGCGCGCAATTTGTCACTGAAACGTTTGGTCCATTGTTTGGGGCAACCAACCAACACTCAGGCCCATTCCTGCAACGCGCGCTGGCGTTGACGGCCCTTGTTGCCGGTGGCGGCCTGATTTACGGACTTGGCATTCTCATCACGGGCGCTGCACGCTTTAGCGACTTGCGCCGCCTGCGCCGCCAAGGTAATTAGCTCTCGCTTTTAGCGCCGGGGGTCCATCCCGTGCGTTGCGTTCATTGAAGGAAGACATCATGTCCACCAGCGGGTCCACACCGCGCGGCGTTACTGCCGGGCGCATCCTTTCCGGCATCCAACCTACCGGAAATCTTCACCTCGGAAATTACTTAGGCGCGATCCGCAACTGGGTCGGCTTGCAGAAGGATTACGAGTGCTTTTTCTTTATCGTTGATCTGCACGCCATCACGTTGTGGCAAGACCCCGCTGAACTGACGCGCGCCACACGCGAAGTAGCCGCTGGCATGATTGCCTCGGGCGTTGATCCGGTAAATAACGCACTGTTTGTGCAAAGCCATGTGCCTGCGCATGCGCAATTGGCGTGGATCTTTAACTGCGTGGCGCGCATTGGCTGGTTGAATCGCATGACGCAGTTCAAAGACAAGGCCGGTAAAAATCGCGAGAACGCATCGGTCGGTTTGTACGTGTACCCAAACCTGATGGCCGCCGATATATTGGCGTACAAAGCCACGCACGTGCCGGTAGGAGAAGACCAAAAGCAACATTTGGAACTCACCCGCGACATCGCGCAGAAATTCAATAACGACTACGGCAAGGTGATCTTTCCATTACCAGAGCCTGTGATTCGTGGGCCTGGCACACGCGTGATGAGCTTGCGTGACGGGTCAAAGAAGATGTCGAAGTCAGACGAGTCTGATTATTCGCGCATCAACATGATCGATGATCGTGATGCCATTGCGCTGAAATTCCAAAAAGCCAAAACAGATCCGCTCCCGTTGCCCACAACGGAAGCCGAATTGGAAGGCCGCCCGGAAGCCGCGAACCTGATCAACATTTATGCCGCACTGACGGACAAAACGATTCCGGAAGTGTTAGCGGATATCACAGGTCTGCAATTCTCGGCGTTCAAGAACAAGCTGACGGAAATCGCAGTCTCAGTTTTGGGCCCGATCAATAGTGAGATGAAGCGTTTGATGACCGACCCGACCGAGATCGACAAGGTGCTGGCGCGTGGCGCTGAGAAGGCCAATGCTGTCGCTGAACCAATCTTAAAAGAAGTCTACCAAACCGTCGGCTTTTTGGGACGCGGCTAAAAATCAGATCATGAAATGAAAAAGGCGCGTGCTCATAACACGCGCCTTTTTAATGGCGGTTAGCCTAGATAATTTGACAGGCTCGCTCAAAGGGCAGGCGCGGGCCGCGTGCAAAGATTTCTTTATCATCGCCGTAGCCAATGTTGCAGATGAAGTTCACCTTCACGCGCCCTTCAGGCCAGAAGGCATCATTCACTTTGTCTTTGTCAAATCCGCTCATGGGGCCGCAATCTAGGCCTAGGCTCCGCGCGGCCATCATTAAATATGCGGCTTGAAGCGAGCTATTGCGAAACGCGGTTTCTTCAATCAATGCTACGTTACCGGTAAACCACGCACGCGCATCTGTGTGCGGAAACAACTCCGGCAGATGTTCATAAAACTGCATATCCATGCCAATCAATACTGTCACGGGCGCTGACATGGTTTTAGCTGTATTGTTTTTCGATAAGGCTGGCTTCAGCTTTTCTTTGGCGGCGGGTGTCGTCAAAAAAATAAACCGCGCCGGACTGCAATTGGCGCTGGTGGGGCCCAGCTTCGCCAAATCATAGACTTTATGCAGCAGCTCTTCAGCCACACCTTGTGGATGCCAGCTATTTTGCGTGCGGGCTGCGCGGAATATAAGATCAAGGTCTTGGTCGTTTAAAGATTTACGCATATGCGCCCCTTAGAAGAAATGATGTCGCAGATTATCAAATTTCTATTGTTAGGCATGGTCTTTTGCGGTTCTGCCCATGCAGATGAAACATCGGCCGTGGTTTTGATGTATCATCGCTTTGGCGAGGCGAAGTATCCGTCAACCAACACGACTCTGGCGCAACTTGATGCGCATATTGCTTACCTGAAGCAGAATAACTTTCATGTCGTGCCGCTCCCTCAGGTTGTTGCCGCACTCAAAAACGGCACGGCGTTACCGCCTAAAACCCTCGCGATTACAATTGACGATGCGTACAAGTCCGTCATGAAAGAGGGGTGGCCGCGTTTTCAAAAAGCCAATCTGCCGTTCACCGTGTTTGTCGCCACTGAAGCTGTTGATCAGAAGTATTCCGACATCATGAGCTGGGATGATCTGCGTGCGCTTAAGGCAGCAGGCGTTAACCTGGAAGGTCATAGCCATGCTCACCCGCACGCTCCAACAATAAGCGCGGATGACGTGGCAGAGGACTTGGCGCTGATGAAAGCCCGGTTTAAAGCCGAACTTGATCTCGTGCCCAAACTCTATGCGCATCCTTATGGTGAAGCAGGCTCAGAAGATTTAGAGATCGTGCGCAAAGCTGGTTTCATCGCAGCCTTTGGGCAGAATTCTGGTCCTGTGTATGCGCAAGCCCATCCGTATTTATTGCCGCGCTTTGCGCTCAACGAAAACTATGGTGTCCTGGATCGGTTTGCGCTGGTGGTGAATTCCAAGCCACTGCAAGCTGTCAACATTACACCCGCTAACCCTGTGCTGCGTCTTAATCCGCCGGTGATGAGTTTTGATATTATCGACCCGCCTGAGAATCTGTCGGCGCTGTCGTGCTTTGGGTCGCGCAGTGAAAGACTGACCACCACTATAAATGGCGCATCCGTCAAAATCGCATCGGCAGCGGTGTTCCCAAAAGGCCGAGTGCGTGTGAACTGCACACTTAAATCCAAAGGCCAGTGGTATTGGTTCGGGCAGGAATTTTTAGCAGGCGGCGGGACCGAAGGCGTTCCGGTGCATGCGCGTTATGCCAATTAAAGCGGCTTGGTTTCCGTCGCTAATAGGGCCGTCGTTTGTGGCTTGCGTTGATCGGCAAAAGTTGCGCGGTCCAGAACACTTAAATCGTTCGCGCGTATAATCGTCCGCAAAGCTTCTACATAAGCCTGTCCCCGGCCTGAATATTTCGTCAAAGCTCCCGCCAATACACGCCCATCCAACACGCCTTTGGCATTCAGCATATTGGCGCGCATGTGGCGGAAATTCTTATAGGCCTTATGCGTATTCAAGTTGTGGGCGTAAGACAGTGTGGATTCGTAGATATCCCGGAACGCCTGGATGCTATGGGTTTCTCCGTCGCGGCGCCCTTTGGGAATAATCCCGGCCTCATCATTCCAAACCCATTGCCCGTATAGCGCATTGCCTTCAGCGGCAAAGCGCGACAAGCCCCAAGCGCTTTCCTCGGCAGCTTGCGCGATCACCAGCGACACCGGCAATGGCGCAACACGCAACAATAACTCATCGACCAAGTCAGCGGGGCTGATTGTCGCCATATCAACAGCAGGCGCTTCATCCTCGGGGCTGTCTTCAATCACTTCATAGATTTTGCCCAAGCGTTCCAACTCGGACACATCATCATCCGTCAGGGTTTCTTGGAATTTCAGTTTTTTAGAGATCGCTTCAATCTTGGTGCGCTCGGTTAGAATTTGTTCATTCACAGCCAGCACCAACGGCAAGACTGATCCGATAAACAAATCTTTACGACGCTCAACTTCTGGCACTTGGCCTAAGTCTTCCGGAATTGTGCGCACCAGTACACGTGGCACACCACGGCCCTCGCGAATGCGTGTGATGTCGTAATCAATGCTGGCAAATGCTTCTTCCAAGCGGGCCACCATAAACGGCGCTTCGCTGTGGCCAACTTCAACTTCCCAGCGCTGGGCTATTGCATCGCCCACATCAAATTTCTGGTAAAGATAGACGCTGGATGTTGCGCTGAAGACAGCCGCTGCCATCAGCGCAACAATAACGCGCTTGCGGAAGGGCGTGAGTGTGGACAAAGCCGTCATTCGTCGTGGAACCGACGAACGCACATCCTAGTTTATAGCTTCAACTTGCTGCACTTCTGGCACGTAGTGCCGCAGCATGTTTTCAATACCCATCTTCAATGTCGCTGTTGAGCTGGGGCAGCCTGAGCATGAGCCGCGCATGTGCAAATACACCGTGCCGCTCTTGAAGCCCTTGTAAATGATATCGCCGCCGTCTTGCGCCACAGCCGGACGCACGCGGGTATCTAACAGTTCTTTGATTTGCGAAATAATTTCGGGGTCGATGCCCTCGTCGTTGAATTCTTCGGTGTCGTCATCGCCTGCAGCTTCGCCCACGACCGATTGGCCAGAGGTGAAGTGATCCATCACCGTACCCAGAATCATCGGCTTCAATGTTTGCCAGGACTTTTCGTCGGACTTGGTGACAGTAATGAAGTCGCTGCCCAAGAACACGCCCTTCACGCCATCTAATGCAAAGAGGTTCTTGGCCAGCGGCGAGCGCTCGGCCGCTTCTGTCGATGTAAAGTCCGCAACCCCCGCCGACATCACGTCACGACCCGGTAAGAACTTTAGGGTCGCGGGATTCGGGGTTTCTTCGGTTTGAATGAACATCTGTGGGCGGTCCTTATTCTGGCCAAAAGCAACCCTTACCTATGTCCCTTAGGGCCTCCAATCAAGCCACCCCAGGTTGGGCATTAGATCGGCAGTGACCTCAGGCACTTAGCTCATGTTGTCCACTTGTTGGTCACTGAGATGGCCAGGCACGATTGTAACGGGGATGCGAATCTTGCCCGTCAACTTGCCCGACAGGGCGGCGACAAGGGCACCAGGGCCCTCTGGGCCTGTGCCTGCGCCTAATACCAAAACAGAGATACTGGGGTCATCGTTAATGACCGCTAACAGTTGTTCCATGGTGTCGCCCTCGCGCAGGTACACCAGCGGATAAGTGCCGGTCTGGCGATACACATCACCGGCGACGGCTTTCAACACTTCCTCGGCCTCACTGCGCGCTTCGCGTTCCATCAATTCTCCAATGGTCGCAAAATAATGCGAGTCACGTTGAGGTACGTTGTAGAACAGCACAATAATGCCGCCGGTATGCACAGCGCGGCGGCAGGCAAAGCGCACCGCAGCATGCAGTTCGGCTGAACTGTCGACAACAAGCAAAAATTTACGCGCGATTTTTTGCGCAGCTAAATCCGATGTTTGTGTCTCGGGTGTGTCGCTCATGTTTACGCCCGTCTGAATGCGACACTCGCGGCCCAACCGGCTGCGGCGGCTAACAGAATCGAAAGCAATCCGTAAATCACACTATAGTTGTGCGCGAAATCAAACACATCAGCACCGAAACCAACCTTACTGATATTGAACGGCACAATCTCAGCCGCCGCCACAGTGCCATTGCGGAAAAGATACACTTCTACAAAGTATGTGCCTGTCGGCACGTTCGATGGAAACAAAATGCGTGTACGAAACAGCCGGTTCGATGTGGTGTTCACCGAACTTAATCCTTCATCATAAAGCTGCTCTTCTGTTTTCAATCGTAAAAGAGCACTGCGATATTCTGTCAGGCTTTCGGGCGTAATGTCGCTTTCATCGACAGTTTCAAGACGCAGGTTTTCAGTGCCAATTTGAAAGCGCGATAACAAATTCGGCGGCGCAAACTCTTCTAATGGGCGGCTCGATGCGATGCGGTAAAACGAGGGGACATCACGGAATGTCACGGACTCTCTGTTCACCCACACTGGGCCTACGCGGCCCTTTTTGCGCAATGTAATCTCGCGCGCGGGCCCTTTCACAACAATCGCTATATCGCCAGGTCCGTCGGTTGCGCCAAACAATAAAACTTCTTTGCCGGTGAAGCCTGTGGTGATGGCCACCAAGTTTTCCGAGACATCGGCCACCAACGGTGCTTCTTGTGCACGCGCAGTTGATATACTTGCAATTGTCAGCAGCGCCGCGAAAAGCTTTCTCATCGCTCACCGCCCGTGAACGAATAGATATCAGAGGGCGTGCGCACCAAATCAAATGCCAATTGCCCGGCCATGCCCAACACCAGCAACGCCAACAGCAAACGCAATTGTTCGTTTCGCAATTTCAATGCTATCCGCGCGCCCAACTGCGCACCGATTACGCCGCCGATCAGCAGCAACAGCGCCAACACAACATCGACGGTGTTATTCACAACAGCTTGCAGGAATGTGGTGTTCGCGGTGACAAAAATAATCTGAAACAGTGATGTGCCGATCGCCACTGTGGTCGGCATACCCAGAATGTAAATCATGGCTGGCACCATGATGAACCCGCCGCCCACGCCCATCAGTGCCGCGAGAATACCAACCAAGAAGCCCAAGCCCAGCGGCACGATAGCTGAAATGTACAGTTTCGATTTATGAAACCGCATCTTAAAGGGCAGGCCATGAATCCAAGTATGACGACCGGCGCGCGTCTGCGGTAAGGGCGCTGTGGTGGTGGCGCGCTGCCGAATGGTGCCGGGCAAGCTTTCCCAGGTCATCAAGCCGCCGATGACCGATAAGAAAATGACATAGCAAAGACCAATCACCAGATCGATTTGCCCCATGTCCTTCAGGAGTGAAAACAGCCAGACCCCGAAGCCAGACCCTATGAAGCCGCCGATTGTCAGGACCATGCCCATGCGTAAGTCGACGTTACCGCGGCGCAATTGGGTGATCACGCCCGAGACAGAGGTGGCGACGATTTCGTTGGCACCCGTTCCGACCGCTACGGGTGCAGGCACGCCCAAAAAAACCAAAAGCGGCGTGATCAAAAATCCGCCGCCGACTCCGAATAAGCCAGACAGCAAACCAACCCCGCCGCCCAAAGCCAGGACGACAAAGACATTCACCGACATTTCTGCAATGGGCAGATAAATTTGCATCATCGACTTCTAGGCGCAGCTAGGGAGCCGATCAAGCCTACATATATATGAGTAAAGCGTTAGCGACTGGAAAGGCCTAGCGCTTCGGTAAATCGTAGTCGCTGGTCGATTTGGCGCGGTCTTTCGCGAAGGCCTTTAAAGCCTCTTGCGCTTCGGGGCTGCCCACAACGGTTGCAATCTTTTGCCCTAATTCTTTCAGGCGCTTGCCCCAGGCCTGCTCGCCTTTGGGGTCGGTAATCCGGGGCAAAAAGGTGCGGAAGTCCTTGTCGCGCACCAGCATCGGCCACAGCACGTTCAACAAGTCCAAACCGACCGTACCAAAGCAACCAAAGGTCACATGCACGGTGCCGGGGGTCATGGCTAAAGCTTCATGATAAATGCCGCGCGGGATGTACAGAACATCGCCCGGTTTCATCACAAAGTCGGCAATCACCTCGCCGCGTTCTTCAGGCTTTGGCTGCGTGATTTGTCGATCGAACATGTCATGGCGAATGGGGTTTTCAGCGCGGCCATTGTAAATCCGCCAGCGCTTTTCACCTTCGGTATGAAACACCCACGCATCATGCGGGTCACAGTGAGCTTGAAATGCCTGCACGCCCATCCAGGAACAATACAAATTCGCCTGGGTATACATGCCCAATGTATCGCGAAAAGCGTTGGCAACATCGCGCAGTTCTGGGGTCAGCGAATCAATGTATAGCAGGTTCAAAGTGGCGCCTTGCTTCACCATCTCCATGACCCGCGCAGGGTCAGGTGTGAAGGCTTTTTCACCGCGTAAATCCCGTACGCGGCAGTATTTATTGGGGTGCACCTGTTCCTTGTTCAGCGTCATCAGGAACGTCTCGCGCGTCCACAGCGCTGTCTGAGACATGATCGCATTTAACTGCGGCCATGGCATGAGGTTCGGGAATTTTTGCGTAGCCTCGGCTGGAATATGCAGAAAGCGCTCGCCAAAATAATCGCGGAAAAAATCCTCTTCAGATATCGGCGCAATGATATTGGCAAAAGACGTCATGATTACGCTTTGTTCGCTTTATACCACTCGTATGTTGCGGCAATGCCTTCGCGTAGGCCAATCTTGGCTTTCCAACCCAGCCTATGAATACGACCGCAATCTAATAATTTACGCGGTGTCCCATCAGGCTTTGTTGCATCAAACGTGAAACCACCTTTAAAACCAACAACGTCAGCAATGAGTTCGGCCAATTCACGGATGGTCACGTCAGACCCTACGCCTGCGTTCAACGGCACGTCACCTGAATAATTCTTCAACAAAAATACGCAAGCATCGGCCAAATCATCGACGTGCAAAAATTCACGCATAGGTTTGCCCGAACCCCACAATTCCAAAGCTGATGAATTTTGCAGTTTGGCGTTATGCGCTTTCACCATCAAAGCCGGCAACACGTGACTTGAAAGCAGATCGAAGTTGTCGCCCGGACCATACAAGTTGGTCGGCATGGCGCTGATGAAATCTGCATTATATTGACGGCGATACGCCTGGCAGAGCTTCACGCCAGCAATCTTCGCAATTGCATACCACTCGTTGGTCGGCTCCAGCGGGCCAGTTAACAATGAGTCTTCATTGATTGGCTGTGGCGCCATGCGTGGATAAATGCAACTCGAACCCAAGAACAACAGTTTCTCAACACCAATTTTATGGGCGTTGGTGATAATGTTGGATTGGATTTGTAAATTCGCATCCAAAAAATCTACGGGCCGTGTGTTGTTGGCATGAATACCGCCCACGACAGCCGCCGCTACAACAACCACTTGCGGCTTTTTATCTGCCATCCATGCTTCCACATCGGCTTGGCGCGTTAAGTTCAGTTCTTGGCGCGACGCTTTCAGAACGTCACAGTTCTCGGTGGCCAAGCGGCGCACAACAGCACTGCCCACCATGCCGTTGTGGCCTGCGACCCAAACTTTTTTGCCAGCAATCGAAAAGCTCATGATGCTATGGCTCGCGGCTATTGCTCATGCCGGGCAAAGCGTGCGGCCTCGGTCGAGACGACTTCTAAGTCGCTAGCGACCATTTCCTTTACCATCTCGCGCAGCGTTGTCTTGTGCTTCCAGCCCAGGACTTTGGCAGCCTTGGCTGGGTTACCTAACAGCAAGTCCACTTCAGTTGGGCGGAAGTAACGCGGATCGATTTCCACCAGCACTTTGCCGGTTTTCTTATCGATGCCCTTTTCTTCAACGCCCTTGCCCTTCCACTCAATTTCGCGACCGATTTCTTGGAACGCCAGCTCCACGAATTCGCGCACGGTTTGCGTTTGGCCGGTGGCCAGCACGTAATCATCACCTTGGGGCTGTTGCAGAATCATCCACATACCTTCAACGAAATCGCGGGCGTGGCCCCAATCGCGTTTCGCATCAATGTTGCCCAAGTACACTTTATCCTGCAGGCCCTTTTCGATAGAGGCGACAGCGCGCGTAATTTTACGTGTCACGAACGTTTCACCGCGAATTGGGCTTTCGTGGTTGAACAGAATACCGTTTGAAGCGTGATAGCCATAAGCTTCACGGTAGTTCACGGTAATCCAGTACGCATACAGCTTGGCAGCAGCGTAAGGGCTGCGCGGATAAAACGGCGTTTTCTCGCTTTGTGGTGTTTCTTGCACCAAGCCATAAAGCTCAGACGTCGAGGCTTGATAAAACCGCGTTTTGTCTTTCAAGCCCAGAATGCGCATGGCTTCTAATAAGCGAAGCGTACCAATGCCGTCGGCATTAGCCGTGTATTCAGGTGTTTCAAAGCTGACCTGAACGTGGCTTTGGGCGGCTAAGTTATAAATCTCATCAGGCTGCACTTCTTGAACCAAGCGGATCAAGTTGGTGGCGTCGGTCATATCGCCGTAATGCAGGAACAGGCGCACATTGGCTTCGTGACTGTCGCGATACAGGTGGTCGATACGGCCCGTATTGAACGAGGACGAGCGGCGCTTCACGCCATGGACGATGTAGCCTTTGCTCAAAAGCAGTTCGGCAAGGTACGCACCATCTTGTCCGGTGACGCCAGTAATCAATGCAACTTTATCGGCCATGAGACCCTGTATGATTTTTGATAAGAAGTGGGGAAGATAAGATCGGAAGCGGGGTTATATGATCCCGGTAAACAATGTGTTGGTTATGTCTTGTCCGACGCACAAACTCAACCAGGGCAAACCCGGCCCATGTGCAGGCCAAACATCGAGGTGTTTTTAGCCGCATTTTTTTAGGCCGAAAACCCCACACCGCCGTTTTAGAGCATCTAAGCCCTTCGATTCGCTTTGCTTAATCACTTCGTGGTATGGTCTAACCCGGTTTCAATGTTCATGTTGTCCCGCGTGAAAACCCTTCTTCAGCCGCGCAACCTTCTGGTCTACGGCCACGACGTCGTGATGGCGTTTTTGGCCTTCCTGGTAGCCTATGCCTTGCGCTTGGGCGTCGATGCCGGCTGGGACAGCCTAAGCTTATACCAATCTGCTGCGGCCTTCGCTGGCGTAGCGGCTTTGATCTACCTTTTCACCGGGCTTTATCGCCACGTTTGGGAATATGTCTCAACCAAAGATGCGGCCAACATCTTACGGTCCGCCACATTCAGCATTTTAGTATTCCTGCCAGCCTTATTCTTTGTCACACGCCTGGACTCATTCCCGCGCTCATTGCCGATTATCACTTGGTTTGTGCTGATTTTGTTTTTGGCGGGCCCGCGCTTGGTGGTGCGTCTGGCGCGCGATCGCCAATTTGGCGGCGGCTGGAAAATCAATGGTGATGGCACTCCTATTCTGTTGATTGGCGCTGGCCCCGATGCCGAACAGTTTTTGCGTGCCGTTCAAAAATCGCCGTCTGCGTCATACCGTATTCTTGGCATGGTCACGGCTGACCCCAAACGGATCGGTCAGTTGATTCAGGGCGTCGAAGTGTTGGGCCTTGATCGCGATTTATCGAACATCATCGTCAAGCTTGCACGCCGTGGCTTAAAGCCTGAAAAAATTGTGGTGGTGCGGGCCAAAGTCAGTGGCGCGGAACTGACACGCTTTCTCGATATCGCCGAAGCGCATGGTTGCACGTTGGCGCGCGTGCCGCCTGCTGCGGATTTGCGTGATTATGATGATGTCGCTTTAAAGCCCCGCCCGATTGCGATTAACGACGTCTTGGGCCGTTCGCAGCACAGTCTTGATCGTACTGCCATGGCCAGCCTCATTCGTGGTCGTCGTATTTTAATCACGGGCGCGGGCGGTTCTATTGGGTCTGAACTTGTGCGCCAAGTTGTCGCCATCGGCCCAAATCATCTCACCCTCATCGATAATGGCGAATTCAATCTTTACAACATCGACCGTGAAATTCGCGATTGGCGCCCAAACCAATCGATGAACACAGTTCTGGCCGATGTGCGTGACGCTGGCCGAATCAAAGATATTTTTGCCAAAGAAAAACCAGATCTCGTGTTTCACGCAGCTGCACTCAAGCATGTGCCGTTGATGGAAATAAACGTGTTGGAAGGCTTGCAGACCAACGTGCTCGGCGCACGCAATGTTGTGGAAGCCTCTATCGCGTCGCAAGTGCGCGCGATGGTGTTGGTGTCGACAGACAAAGCCGTGAACCCCGGCAATGTTATGGGCGCCTCAAAACGGATCGCTGAAATTATTTGTCAGTCCGAAGATTTGCGCCAATCCTCCACCCAATTCATTACGGTGCGCTTTGGTAACGTGTTGGGCTCTACAGGCTCTGTCGTCCCGTTGTTCCAGCGCCAACTCGAACAAGGTGGCCCATTGACGGTCACGCACCCAGACATTGAACGTTACTTCATGACGCCGCACGAAGCGGTGGAACTGATTTTGCAAGCGACGACCTTGGGCACCGCCCGTAATGATCAGGGCGCGATTTACGTGCTCGATATGGGCCAGCCGGTGAAGATCATGGATTTGGCCAAACAAATGGTGCGTTTGGCCGGCAAAACCTTAGGCGTTGATATTGATATTAAAATCACCGGCCTGCGTCCGGGTGAGAAGCTGTATGAAGAACTCTTCCATGGCGATGAGCCGCCGCTGCCCACGGGCCAAGACGGTATTTTGATTGCGCGTCCGCGTGTGGTTGATCATGCGGTAATTGCGAATAAAATTCATGCATTGGAAGATGCGTGCCGCAAACGCGATGAAGCTGCAGCCTTAGATATTATTGGAGCACTTGTTCCTGAAATGCGCCGCATCACACATCCGGCACCACCCAAACCGCACCTCACTGTTGTGAAGTCATAAGTGGTTAAATATCCATTCTCTGATGCACCACAACCTGGGCAACTGATCGAAGTTGCGCCCCGCATTCAGTGGCTACGGATGCCGCTGCCATTCGCGCTCAATCACATTAATTTGTGGCTGCTCGATGACGGTGACAGCTACACGCTGGTCGACACCGGCATTGATACCGACATCACGCGCCAAACCTGGCTGCAATTGATGGCGGGCCCGCTCGCGCACAAGAAAATCGCGCGCGTGATTTGCACGCACTTTCATCCCGATCACATGGGTTTGGCGGGTTGGTTCTCACGTGAATACGGCTTGCCGATTCATATGACACCGCTGGAGTACGAAGCAGGCCAAAAATGGCACGGCAAACGTAACGACGCACTGCTAAATAAACTTACGGAATATCTGGCCCATGGCGGCATTGATCCAGACATTGCACGTGGCGCTGTGGAAAGCCGTGGCAAAATGCCGACTCTCGTATCATCTGTGCCCGATCACATTGTGCCGATTGATCCGGCCCAACCCATAACGGCAGCTGGTACAGAATGGCGCGTGTTGATTGGTGAAGGTCATGCACCGCAGTTGGTCACGCTCTATAGCGCTGAGCACAAGGCGCTCATTTCATCTGATCAAATCTTGCCGCAAATTTCGCCCAACGTTAGTGTCTCGTTGTTCGATCCCGTGGCAGACCCGTTGGCACTGTTCATTGATGGTTTCGCAAAATTCAAAGAACTGCCTGAAGAGACGCTGGTGCTACCGTCACATCGCTTGCCGTTCTATGGCTTGCACGCGCGCGTCGATACGTTGATTTCGCACCATGATGAGCGCTTAGGCGCAGCCAAAGCGGCCTGTGCTGAGCAAGCGACGGCTTACAACGTGATGCTGAAGCTGTTTCCCCGGATGCTGGACGCGCATCAAACATTCTTTGCTTTGGGCGAAACATTCGCGCATTTGAATTATCTGATCACGCGGGGCGATGTGCGCCGCGAGACGCGCAGTGACGGTGTGTGGCTCTATCAAGCTGTTTAAGAAATTTGGGGGACGACATGAGCGGTTTTAAGAAGATTCTTTTATCTGGCCTTGCCGCTTTTTTTGTAACCACAGCGCAGGCGCAAGATGCGCCACGCCCCACTGTAGGAACTGACGGCACGATTCAAGGCACGCTCTCCACAGTGCCGATGTCGGATTACCTGTCACCCGAAGCCAAGGTGCAACTGACGGAACGTTTAAGAATAACTCCAGCCGCACCGGGTGCGGATGTAGATGCTTTCCGCAAACGCTCGGACGATATGGCGAAAGCGTCGTTAGATGCGTGGCTGAAAACCTATCCGTCAAAGCTCACCTCAACTAAAATCGCTGGTGTGCATGTTGATGTGGTGGAGCCTGAAGCAGGCATAGATCCCGCCAACAAAAAGCGCGTGCTGATCAACGCCCATATGGGCGGCTTCGTCACCGGCGCAAAATACGGCGGCATGTTGGAAGCCGTTCCCTTGGCGGGTCGTGGGCGTATTAAGGTGATCGCGCTTGATTATCGTCTTGCGCCCGAAGCTAAGTACCCGGCGGCGACTGATGATATGGAAGCGGTCTACCGCGAAGTTCTCAAAACTACGAAGCCAGAGCATATCGGTATTTATGGCTGCTCAGCGGGTGGCACGCTGGTTGCGCAATCACTCGCGGCCTTCCAAAAGAAAGGCATTCCGTTGCCGGGGGCTGCCGGCATTTTCTGCTCTGGCGCTATGCCTACGTTTTGGTACGGCGGTGATTCAGGGTCGGTCACGCCCTTCATGAACGGCAACAACCCACAGAAAGCCAACATTGTCGCCGCCACACGTGGCTACTTTGAAGGCACCGAGATGAACGATCCCCTGGTGACGCCAGGTCTGTATCCCGAAGTGCTGGCCAAGTTCCCGCCGACGCTGGTTTTGGCGGGCACCCGCGATATTGCCATGAGTAACGCCATCATGACCCACACCCGGCTGCTGCAAGCTGGCGTGCGTGCTGAACTTTTCATTCAAGAAGGCATGGGCCACGGCCATTTCTTTTCGTTCCCCGGCACCCCGGAAGCAAACACGGCGTACGACGTGATCTGGTCGTTTTTTGACCGCCATTTGAAACGCTAAACCGCTTCATAACCTCGGCTGTTTCCCCTGATTCTGGGCTGTGCTACATGGCGGGCCATCGTGCCCGCCTGCTCTTTGCCACCCGCAATTTCAGAGGTTTTTCATGCCCGCTCCCGCCGTTCGCCGCGCTCTCTTTTCGGTTTCTGACAAAACCGGCCTGATCGAATTTGCGACCTACCTGAGCAGCCAGGGTGTTGAGCTGATTTCCACCGGCGGCACGGCAGCTGCCATCCGCAACGCCAAATTGCCGGTCAAAGAAGTCGCTGACCTGACGGGTTTCCCCGAAATGCTGGATGGCCGCGTGAAAACGCTCCATCCGAAAGTGCATGGCGGTTTGCTGGGCATTCGCGGCAACGCCGAGCATGAAGCGGCGATGAAGCAGCACGGCATTGAGCCGATCGATCTGGTGGTGGTGAACCTCTATCCGTTTGAAAAGACGGTCGCGACCACGACCGATTTTGATACCTGCATTGAAAACATCGACATCGGCGGGCCTGCTTTAATTCGTGGTGCTGCCAAAAATCACGCAGGCGTTGCCGTGGTAGTCGATGCGGAAGACTACGCAACTGTTATCGAAGATATGAAAGCCAACAAGGGCGCGATCTCTGATGATTTGCGCCGCACACTTGCTGCGCGTGCTTACGCCCGCACGGCTGCGTATGATGCTGCCATCTCCACATGGTTTGCAGGTGTGTTGAAAGATGAGTATCCGCGCCGCTTGTCATTCGCGGGTCGTTTGAAACAAACACTCCGCTACGGCGAAAACCCGCACCAAACCGCCGCGCTGTATGTGACGGAAGAACAACGCCCCGGTATTGCCACAGCCCTGCAATTGCAAGGTAAAGAGCTCAGCTACAACAACATCAACGACACCGATGCCGCGTTTGAATTGGTGGCCGAGTTTGCCGAACCGGCTTGTGCGATTATCAAGCACGCCAATCCGTGCGGTGTGGCTTTGGGTAAAGACTGCTTAGATGCGTATTCAAAAGCCTTGATGTGCGATCCGGTTTCGGCGTTCGGCGGCATCATCGCGCTGAACCGTAAAATCGATGGCCCGACGGCTGCCAAAATCTCGGAACTGTTCACCGAGGTTGTAATTGCCCCTGAAGCTGACGACGAAGCCAAGGCGATTTTTGCGAAGAAGAAAAACCTGCGCTTGCTCACGACAGGCGGCATGCCTGATGTGAATGCCGCGGGCCGCACAGTGCGCAATGTCGCCGGTGGCTACTTGGTGCAAGGTCGTGATAACGGCCACGTCGATGCGAAAGACTTAAAGCAAGTCACCCAAAAGAAGCCAACCGATCAACAACTGAAAGATCTGCTGTTCGCCTTCACGGTCTGCAAGCACGTCAAATCCAACGCTATTGTGTATGTGAAGAACGGTGCCACTGTGGGTATCGGTGCCGGTCAAATGAGCCGCATTGATTCTGCGCGCATCGCGCACATTAAATCGAAAGAAGCAGCCCAAGCTGCTGGCTTGTCAGAGGCGCTGACAGTCGGCTCAGTCGTCGCCTCCGATGCGTTCTTCCCGTTCCCCGATGGCTTGCTCGTCACCGCCGAAGCTGGTGCGGTTGCTGTCATTCAACCGGGCGGCTCGATTAAAGACGAAGACGTCATTAAGGCCGCTGACGAAAAAGGCTTAGCGATGGTGCTGACGGGGATGCGCCACTTCCGACACTAATCGCGTGAGTTAGAGTTGAACCGGATGTTTCGGCTCTTTCACACCGCGTAAGATCAGTAAGCCAATCGCCAAGAATACCAGCACTGTGGCCAAGCCCCAGCGCTGGTTGCCGGTGACTGATGTGCCCCACGCCACAGCTAACGGGCCTAAGAACGCAATAGCTTTGCCGGTCAGTGCATAAAGGCCAAACATTTCTGTACGGACTTCTTCGGGTGCAAGGCGTGCCATTAACGTGCGGCTCGCGGCTTGTACGGGCCCAAAGAACGTGCTGACGATCAACGCCCATGTCCAGAACCAGACTTTGCTGGGGGCCATAATCGTCAGCGCACCAAATACAATCACGGCCAGTACGCTGATATAAATCGTGCGCTTCGAGCCTAAACGGTCATCGACCCAGCCGAATAAAAACGCGCCCAAGCCTGCGGTCACGTTCAACGCGATGCCCAGCTGAATCACTTCTGCGACACTCATTCCAAATGTGCCCGCCGCAAAAATGCCGCCGAAGGCAAAAATGGTGTTCACACCGTCGTTATAGAATGTGCGCGCAATCAGGTAGCGCGTAATGTCGGGGTAATTGCGGGCTTTGCGCAGCGTTTCGCGCAATTGCGCCATGCCGTTTTTTAAGGCTTCACCAATGCTCTGTTGATGCAGCGCGTTGTCGGGCACCCACAGAAAAAATGGAATGGCAAACACGCCAAACCATACCGCGACAATCAGGAAGGTTGCGCGCACGCCACCTGCTTCAAAGGCACCTAAGCCAAACGGCGGCGTATCGGCTTGAATGAAGGCAAACAGGCACAAGGCCAAGCACAGCAGCCCGCCCAAATAACCACAAGCCCAGGCCCAACCCGAAATGCGCCCCAGTTTGTTTTGTGACGCGACCGATGGCAGCAGCGCGTTGTAAAACACCTGGCCCACTTCAAAGCCAATGTTGGCGATCACGACCGCACCCAAAATCCAAAGCAGCCCTTCGCTTTTCGGCTCGGCATACCACAGCAACGATGTGGCAATGACGGTCGCGACGGAACACACGGCGACCCACATTTTTCGACGGCCGGAATAATCAGCAACTGCGCCCACGATGGGGCTGATAATCGCAATCAGAAAGGCCGATAAGCCTTGTGCTGTGCCCCATAGCGCCGTGCCGGTTTCAGGGTCAGGCGAGACAGCTTGCGTAAAGTAGGTCGCGAAAATGAACGTGACGATGACGGTGGTGTAAGCCGAGTTGGCAAAGTCAAACAGGCACCACCCTAAAATTCCTCGTTTCTGAGTGGCGCTAGGTTTGCTCATAATATATCCAAACTATTTGTTACGGCCTATCGCATCAAGAATACGCCAAGCGACCTGTAACGACTTCAACGCGTGCTCAGGTGTGACTCGTGGGGTTTGCTTGGTTTTAACGGCGCTTAAAAAATCGGCGATCTCGGCACGCAAAGCATCGCGGTCTTGCAGGTCTAACGCTTGTGCAGCACTTGTGTTGCGATCTGTTTTCGATGCCGCACGGCCCATGAAGTCGAGTTTATAATCATAATCGGGCGTGCTGAACGTCAGTTCACGCACACGGCTGTCGGCCTTGCGATTGGCGGCGACCGTAGCTGATGTGCCATCAGCAAAACCAAGTTCCGCCGTGGCGTGATCATCAATTTCACCAACGGCATCCACGCTCAACACGTCGCTGTCTTTTAAGGCCAACACCACATCCAGATCGTGGATCATCATATCCGAAACGACATCCACCGCCACTTGGCGTCCGCCCGCAGGGCTGAAGCGCTTTACATCAAGGCCCGTAATATCGGCGCTGTTGATACCTTCTGCCAACAGCGCTTCTGCGGCGGGGTTGAAACGCTCAACATGGCCCACGGCCACAACCGCTTTTGTTTTTGCAGCAGCTGCAATGATGGCTTGGCAATCAGCTTGCGTCAGCGCCAAGGGCTTTTCGATGAGACATGGAATGCCGACATTCAACAATGGTATGGCTGTTGCGGCATGGGCTTCGGGTGGCGTTGCGATAATCACGGCGTCCACAGCACCAATCAGGCTATCGACCGTATCAAAGCCAACGCAGCCAAATTGCTTAGCAATCTCTTCAGCGTGATCTTTTTTAAGATCGACGACGGCAACTAATTTGACCGCCAATAAATCGTTGGCCGCACGCACATGGTGCATGCCCATCGGGCCTAAGCCTACCACAGCCACGCGCATCGGAAGGTGCGGTTCGGCCATGTGGGGTTACGCCACCGCTTTGGCCACGGCCGCAACAATGCGGTCTTGGTCTTGCGCGGTGAGATAAGGGTGCATCGGTAAGCTGACAACGAGTTGCGATAATTCTTCGGTCACGGGCAGGCCACCTTCGACAACCGGGAACATGCGATACGCTGGCTGCACGTGAATCGGTTTCGGGTAAAACATCGCGGTCGGAATTTTTTCTGCGCTTAACGTCGCCACGATCTTGTCGCGCTTCTTCGATTTGATCGTGTACTGCGCCCACACAGAGGTGCGGTCCGCACGCACCACAGGTGTTTCCACCAGATCTTTCAAAAGCTCGTTGTAGCGCGCAGCAACATTTTGGCGTTCCACACACTCGGCATCAAAGATCGAAAGTTTTTCTAACAACACGGCGGCTTGAATCGTATCTAAGCGCGCGGTCAAACCAATGCAGACGTTTTCGTTGCGGTCTTTGCCTTGGCCATGCACCCGAATGTGGGTCATGCGTTGACAAAGCTCGGCATCGTCGGTCAGCACTGCACCGCCGTCGCCATAGCACCCTAAGGGCTTGGACGGATAAAAGCTGGTGGCGCTGACTTCAGACAGGTTGCCGACGCGCTTGTTCTTATAGCCCGCGCCATAGCTTTGCGCGGTATCAGCTAGCACCCACACGCCCTCTTTGGCGCAGAGCGTATTGATTTCATCCATGTCGGCAGGCTGGCCGAACAGATCAACCGGAATCACAACGCGCGGATGCAAACCTGCTTTTCGCGCGGTAGTAATGGCGCGCGCCAAGCTTTTTACATCCATATTGTAGGTATCGCGCTCGACATCCACGAACACCGGCGTCGCCCCTGCCAACACGGCCACTTCAGCTGTGGCGGTAAAGGTGAACGACGGCACAAACACAGCATCGCCGGGGCCGACGTCTTTGGCCATTAACGGGATCAGCAAAGCATCGGTGCCGCTCGAGCAGCTGAGAACGTACTTAGCCCCGCAGTGCGCAGACAGGCGGCGCTCCAGTTCGGCCACTTCCGGGCCCATCACAAAGCCGCCGTGCGCCAACACTTTTTGAATGGCGGCGTTTACGCCCGCTTCAATGCGTTTGCGTTGGCTTTGCAGATCAATGAACGGAATGGGCTTGGCCGCCGTGTCAGCGGTCAGGGCAGGCGCGGATGCTGTATCGGGCATTCTTTTTGGTCTTTTGCGTCTTTTATGGCCGGGCCGCCCACAGGGAGCATGGGGGCCAGGTTGTTGGTGGGGCAACCTACTCGCACAAATCATTAATGAAAAGACTTTGACGAAAAAATGGCGGTGGACGCCCCCTGCCAACGGGGGTATTTCCGGCTATATATCTCAAGGTCTTACCTCCGACGGAGACCGCTATTTCCAAGTCTGCTCAAAGTTCAGCATCTACACCCGCCCCTGCACCAAAAGCAGGTGTTTGGCGCCGCCTGATTAACGATGCTGTGGTGCCTTACCTCGGCCAGTTCCTGCTGGCGGGTTTTTGCATGATTGTGGTGGCGCTTTCCACGGCAGCCCTGGCTTGGTTGATGGACCCTGTGGTGAACAAGGTGTTTGTGGAACGCCGGGGCGACCTGTTGTGGGCTGTGGGCATGGGCGTGTTTGCCAGCTTCGCCTTCAAGGGTGTGGCCGCTTACGGCCAAGCCATCATCATGACGCGCGTGGGCCAAACCATTCTGACAGATTTGCAGAACAAATTATTCCAGCACATTCTGAATATGGATCTCGCGTTTTTTGCGCAGCATAAAACCGGGTCGCTGATCTCGCGCCTCACCACTGACATCAACTCCATGCGGCAGGCGGTTTCCACATCGCTGACGGGCCTGGGCCGTGAAGCCTTATCCATGGTGTTCCTGATTGCTGTGATGTTTTACCAGGATTGGCTCTTGGCAACGATTGCCTTCGTGGTGTTTCCGCCGACAGTGATTGGCGTGACCGGCTTGGGCCGTAAACTACGCAAAGTCACTGCCAACACCCAGGCGCAAACCGGCCAGTTCATGACGCTGGCCGAGCAAAGCTTCACCGGCATTCGCGTTGTAAAAGCATACGGCTTAGAGAAATACGAAGCCAAGCGTGTGCTGGATATCACCACCACCATCCGCAATCTCATCATCGGCGCTGAACGCATCAAAGCGATCGCCAGCCCGCTGATGGAAACCTTTGGTGGTGTGGCGATCACAGTCATCATTGTCTATGGTGGTTACCGCGTGATCGAAGGCGTTACCAGTGCGGGCGCGTTCTTCTCGTTCATCACCGCGTTGCTGATGGCGTATCGCCCCATGAAGGCGCTCGCCAATGCCAACGCCCAAGTGAACGAAGGGTTGGCTGGGGCCGAGCGTCTGTATTCTATGTTGGATGTATTGCCAGCCGTGGCCGATAAGCCGGATGCAAAAGCACTGCACATCACACACGGCGACCTCGCCATTGAAAACGTATCGTTCTCGTACGGCGAAGGGATTGCAGCGTTGGAAGGCTTAACGTTGCATGCATCCGCTGGCAAAACCACAGCGTTGGTGGGCCCGTCTGGGGCTGGAAAAAGCACGATCTTCAATTTGCTTTTGCGTTTTTACGAAGCCAATGCGGGCGCTGTGTTGGTGGATAGCCAGAATATCGCGGATGTTACGCTGGCCTCGTTGCGTCACAACATCGCATTTGTCGGCCAAGACGTCGTGCTGTTCGATGACAGCGTACGCGCCAATATCGCTTACGGCAAAAATGGTGCGGACGATGCTGCCATTGAAGCCGCGGCCAAAGCCGCGGGCGCGCATGATTTTATTATGGCGCTTCCCTATGGTTACGACACGGTGGTGGGCGAACGCGGGCAGTCACTCTCAGGCGGTCAGCGCCAACGCATTGCCATCGCCCGTGCGCTTTTAAAAGATGCGCCGATTTTGCTGTTGGACGAAGCCACCAGTGCTCTCGACACTGAAACCGAACGTCAGGTGCAGGCGGCTTTGGAACGCTTGATGCAAGGGCGCACGACATTGGTAATTGCGCACCGCTTGTCGACAGTTGCGCGTGCTGACCAGATTTGCGTTATCGATCAAGGCCGTGTTGCCGACCAAGGCAAACACGACGAACTTCTGGCCCGGGGGGGCCTCTACCGGCGTCTCTATCAGCTTCAGTTTGCTGATGCGGCGCAGATCGCTGCGGATTAACGGGCTACTTAAAGATTCAAAAACATGTCTG
The DNA here is from genome assembly GCA_965229355.1 of Rhodospirillaceae bacterium. Taxonomy (GTDB): domain Bacteria; phylum Pseudomonadota; class Alphaproteobacteria; order Rhodospirillales; family Rhodospirillaceae. Next base: position 1,534,669 of record OZ245869.1, read on the forward strand.
CACCGTCTTTCAATTTAGCTGTTGAACAGTACCAAGCGGGTGATCGTGCCGCCGCTAAAGGCACCGCCGATGCGCTGCTGAAGCTCAACGAAAACGATGGTGCGGCCCTCAATCTCATGTCGATCTTGCAACAAGATCAACGCGATTGGGCAGCCGCTGAAGCCTTTTCACAGCGCGCGTTGACTGTTGAACCGAAGAACCCAATTTATTTAAACTCGCTGGGCAATGCGTTGATCGCGCAAGGTCGTACTGAAGAAGCCATTAAAGTGCTTTCTGATGCGGTCTCAGTCGCGCCTGAAGAAGCCGACATTGTTTTTAATTTTGGCAATGCTTGCCGCGAAGCAGGCCGGTACGAAGATGCTGCCGAAATTTACCGCCAAACCATCGAATTGCGCCCCGGCCATTTGGGGGCCTATAACAATTTGGCCCTTGTTCTGCGCGCGCAAGGTGATGCTGAAACGGCGTTAACTGTACTCATCGAAGCGCTTGGCTATGCGCCGCGCTCGGCGGATTTGCGGTTTAACGTTGGCAATGCCATGCGCGAGGTGGGTCGCCTAGATACAGCAGAAGCCTCCTATCGCCGTGCGCTGGAACTGAACCCAAAACACGCAGATGCCCACATCAATTTAGGCCATGTGTTGCTGCTGCAAAATCGCAAAGACGAAGCCGAGGCCGAGTTTAAAAAAGCGATCGCGCTCAATCCGAACCTCTCGACACCCTATGTCGGCTTGGCTGATTTGGTCGATACGGGCGATATGAACGCTGTTCAGCATCGCCGCGCGGTGCTTGAAATGAAACCCGACCTGGCTGTGATTCGCTCCAGCCTGTTGATGTGCTTGCAGTACGACCCCAGCCTGTCGCGCGCCGACATTGCTAAAGAGCACAAAACTTTTGGCAAACTGTTCGACCGCAAAGATGGGCCAGCATTTTCAAAGAAGCATGATTTCAAACCAGATCGTAAATTGAATATCGGTGTGATCTCGGGTGATTTCCGATTTCACGCGATGCTTTTCTTTACGCTGCCGGTATTTGAAGCGCGCCATCCTAATCAGTTTCATCTCACATGCTATTCCACAACCGCACACCCTGACGAACACACATCAAAGTTCCGGGCTGTCTCTGACCGCTGGCGTGATGTACGCCAACTGAATCCCGATGATCTGGCGGCACTGATTGTGAAAGACGGTATTGATATCCTGATCGATCTCTCAGGCCATGCGCCCCACAACCGTCTGCTCGTGTTTGCAGCCAAGCCTGCACCGCTTCAAGTGGCGTGGGGCGACTATGTCGATACACGCGGGCTCAAAGCGATTGATGTGTTGCTGGGTGATGACATCCACACACCAGCCGCTGATGAAAAGCACTATGTGGAACGCATCGTGCGTTTACCCAAAGATTACCTCTGTTACCGCGCACCAGACTATGCGCCCCCAGTGGCGGCAGCGCCCTGTTTAAAGAATGGCTACATCACATTTGGCTGCTTCTCAGAAGTGACGAAGGTGAACCCCACAACGGTGCAGCAATGGGCAGCTGTCTTAAAGGCTGTGCCCGACGCAAAGTTTTTGGTGAACAACAAACTGTTCACGGAAAGCGCCATGCAGGGCCGTTTGCTCAGCCAACTCATGGATGCGGGCATCGGTACCGACCGTTTGAAAATCGCAACCGGCGGGCTTCATGTTGAATTTTTAGGTCAGTATGCGGATGTGGATGTGATCCTCGACACCACGCCATATTCGGGCGGACTTACGACCTGCGAAGCGTTGAACCAAGGCGTGCCGGTTTTAACGGTCACGGGTGATCGCTTCTGCGGGCGTCACGCCACAGCGCATCTGACCCACGGTGGTTATCCCGACGGCGTGTGCAAAACCACAGTCGAGATGGTGAAGAAAGCCACAGCGTTCGCTGAAAAGCCCGACGAATTGGCGGCCTTGCGCCAAACCTTGCGCAGCAAGTTCAAAGCCTCAGCCGTATGTGACGTGAAGGGTTTTGCTGAAGCGTTCTACGGCATCTTGCGCCAAGAGTGGCAGGCACTCTGCCAGAAGCAGAGTGCCTAAACCCACTAGCTTGCAATCAATGAACTGAGCGAACGGTTGGCGACAGTCAGCATCGCCAAGTTCAAGCCATCGGTGTTGCGAATTTCGCCGTACACCGCATCGTAGCGTTCAGCGTTGGACTTGTTTGCATCCACCCAGGCTTCAACCGCTTTTTCGCCGGGCAATTTCTTGCCCTTGGCTTGGGTGATGATGCGTTGCGCCAAGTTGCTTTGGTGGGTGTAAAGCTCTTCCACCGCAGCAGAGACGGCCAAGCGATCCCAGTGGCTAGCGCGCACCATGCCTTCGGTGCGCGCGCGCAATGCGCCCATACCGAAGCGCTCGCCGGTCAGGTAGTAGACTTTCGCCACTTGTTGGATTGGCTGCTTCACCGTATCAGCCAAGCGCAAGATGTCGTTGGCGGCAGCCAAGCGATAGATTGACGCAACGGCAAACGCCAAATCCGCAGGTACACCCTTGGCTTTGTACTTGTCGGCCTGCTTATTCACATAAGCTGCCACTTCATCCGACCACACCGATTTGAAGTTCTGGCGCAGTTCTTTGACAGCGGGCGCAAGTTTGGCGATTTCCTTTGAAATGTCGATGGAGCCTGTGTTGTGACGCAAGAACCACAACACGCTACGTTCCACCATGCGTGCCACTTCGTTCAGCATATCGGTCTGCACGTCGGCGCTGACTTTATTGTCCAGCGCTTCAATGGCTTTCCACACATCGCGCAAATCAAACGCTGTGCGCGTCACCACATAAGCTTTGGCCACATCTACCGGGCCTAAGCCTGTGCGATCCATCAACGTCGTCAGGAACGATGGGCCGACGCGGTTGACCAAACTGTTGGCTGCAACGGTGGCCACAATTTCACGGCGCAGTTTGTGGCGGCGGATGGGTTCTAAGTATTTTTTACGAAGGGCTGTCGGGAAGTAATTGACCAGATCTTCCTCACCCGTGGGATCGTCGGGAAGATCAGAGTTGATCAGCTTATCGTACAGCCACATTTTGCCGTACGACAGGAACACCGCCAGTTCAGGGCGCACCAGCCCTTGGCCTTTACTCATACGCTCCTGCAACTCTTCGTCGTTCGGCAGGTATTCCACGTCGCGGTTTAGCAAGCCTTCACGTTCGAACAACTTCATGGTGCGCTGCTGACCTTCCAGCAATTCACCGCCGCGGCGTTGCAACATGCTAATGGTTTGCGATTGCTGATAGTTATCGCGCAGGACCAACTCGCCAACTTCGTTGGTCATTTCGGCCAACAGTTTGTTGCGGTTGGGCAGGGTCAGTTTGCCTGCCGTCATCTGCGCGTTGAGGAGAATTTTGATATTCACCTCATGGTCCGAGCAATCCACGCCCGCTGAGTTATCAATGGCGTCGGTATTCAGACGCACGCCGCTCATCGCGGTTTCAATACGCCCACGCTGTGTCATGCCAAGGTTGGCACCTTCACCAATCACCTTCGCACGCACTTGTTCGCCATTAATGCGGATCGCATCATTGGCGCGGTCTGAGGCATCGGCATGGGATTCGGTTGAGGCTTTGACGTAGGTACCAATGCCGCCGAAGAACAGCAGATCCACCTTCATACGCAAAATCGCATTGAGGATTTCTGTGGGTGTCGCTTCGGCCTTGTTGATTTCCAGCAGCTCTTTCATCTCGGGCGTAAGCTTGATGGATTTGGCTGAGCGCTCAAAAATGCCGCCGCCTTTGGAAATCAGCTTGGCGTTGTAGTCCGTCCAGTTCGAACGTGGCAGCTTGAACATCCGAACGCGCTCTTCAAACGACTTTGCCGTGTCTGGGTTCGGGTCGATGAAGATGTGCAGGTGGTTGAAGGCGGCTTGCAGGCGTGCGTGTTTGGAGAGCATCAAGCCGTTGCCGAACACGTCACCCGACATGTCACCCACGCCTGCCACGGTGAACGGCTGGCTTTGCGTATCCACACCCATTTCACGGAAGTGGCGCTTCACGCACTCCCATGCGCCTTTGGCTGTAATGCCCATGGCTTTGTGGTCGTAGCCAACCGAACCACCCGAGGCAAACGCATCACCCAGCCAGAAATTGTATTCGGCTGAAATCGCGTTCGCGATGTCTGAGAATGTGGCTGTGCCTTTATCGGCGGCCACCACCAAGTACGGATCGTCCGGGTCTTTGCGCACCACGCTTGCGGGCGGCACGATTTGTTCATTCACCACATTGTCGGTGATATCCAAAAGCCCGCGTTGCAGTGTTTGGTAACACGCGATCCCTTCAGCCTGGAACGCTTCACGACCGCCACTCGTTGGCGGGCGCTTCACCACGAAGCCACCTTTCGAGCCGGTCGGCACAATCACCGCGTTCTTCACCATCTGGGCTTTCACAAGGCCCAAAATTTCCGAGCGGAAATCTTCGCGACGATCAGACCAGCGAATACCACCACGCGCCACTTTGCCGCCACGCAAGTGAATCGCTTCCACGCGTGGACTGTACACAAACACTTCCACGTTCGGGCGCGGCAACGGCAGTTCAGGGATGCCCTTACTATTCAATTTAATCGACACATAAGGTTTGATCGAACCATCTGCGGCTTTTTGGAAGTAGTTAGTGCGAAGTGAATTTTCCACCAGTGTTAAGTAGCGGCGCAAAATGCGGTCTTCATCAGCGTTCGTCACCGCATCCAAGGCCGCCGTAATGTCGTTGATCAAGTTCGCCGCATGGGTTGCCGTAATCTTGGCCTTCGAGCCGGTGTTTAAGGCTGGCTCAAAGCGGGCGACGAATAGGTCTACCAACAGGCGTGCGACGTTGGGGTGGTTCTCAAACGCGGTCTCGATGTAAGTCTGCGAGAACGGGAAGGCGACTTGGCGTAAGTATTTTGCATAACTGCGCAAAATCACCACTTCGCGCCATTTGAGGCCTGAGAACGTGACGAGTTTGTTGAACCCATCGCTTTCTGCGTCCCCATTCCAAACGCGTAAGAACGCTTCTTCCACCGGCTCGCGGATGCGTTCGATATCCAGCACTTTGCCGCCCGCGACGGTCATGAGGAAGTCGTGCACCCACACACTGCCTGACCCGCCCGAGCCTTGCGGCGTAATCTCGTGGTTCTCTTCGCCGACCGCACGGAAGCCTAAGTTTTCCAGCACGGGGATCACGTCCGACAACGCCATCACGCTGCCGCAGGTGTAAATTTTAATCGCAATCGTTCCGGCGGTTGAGCGCGGCTTATAAACGTGAATGTTCACGCTTCTGTCGCCACCGCATTTCAGCACGCGGTCCACATCACCCACGGCTTCATCAGCATTGAAGCGCTCTTTGTACGACGTTGGGAACGCGTGGGCAAAAAGATTAGCCCGTTTCACACCTTCCGCTTCGCCGTGCGCCTTCACCAACGCATCTTTTAAGCTGTCGTTCCAGGCGCGGCTGGCTTGCACAATCTGTGCTTCCAGCGCTTTCACATCCACCTTTGGCACAGCTCCGGGTTTGGTTGCGATAATGTAGTGCACGCGCGCTTGGGCCGCGTCGCTCACTTGCGTGTAGAACTGCGACAGTCGGCCGTTATAGGCCTTCACCAGAATATCGCCGATCACACTGCGCAATTGGGTGTCGAAGCGGTCGCGCGGCACATACACCAAGCACGAGGCAAAACGCTCAAACTGATCCAAGCGAATGAATACAGCCGTCTTTGCGCGTTCTTGAAGGTGCAACAGCCCTAATGCGACGTGTTGCAAATAGTCGTCTGAGCTTTCAAACAGCTCGTCACGTGGCAGGTTCTCCATAATGTTTTGGAGTCTCTTCCCATCGTGGCCGTGCTTACGGAAACCGACCTTGGCGCGGATGCGATCAATTTTACTGCGCAAGATCGGCACAAAGTTCGGGCTATTGGTGTACACATCCGCTGTGAACAGGCCCACAAACATGCGCAGGCCTGAAACCTTGCCCTTGTCGTCGAACATTTTCACCGCCACCACGTCATAGTGCACGCGGCGGTGCACGGTGGCGCGCTGGTTGGCTTTAATCACGAGGAAGATGTTGGGGCTATCCAGGAAGTACGCAAACTGGGCGGGTACTTCCGCACCATCCACCAAACCATCAAACACACCAATCTGGCGCTTGGTTAAAACCCCAAGGCTTTCCTCTTGCGCGATGTTCACAATTTTCTTGGCCCCCTTGCCGTCCAGCGCATAACGCCGGTAGCCCAAGAACGTGTAGTGGTCATCGTGCAGCCAGCGCAGGAAGCTTCCCACTTCTTCGGCGCGCTCGCGGCTTACGCCCGGCGATGGTCCATCAAAGTCCGCTGATAAGCGCCCGGCATGACGGCGCATTTGTTGCCAATCACGTACCGCCAAGCGCACATCGTTCAGCACCGCACCCATGTTATCGCGCAAACGCTCGGCCATATCAGGGTCGCTGATGGGGCTGATCTCGATATGCATGACCGATTCATTCAATTGGCCAGCAGAGCCCGAGGACTCTTCATCGTCGCGTGAATCAAGCAGGCTTGTCAGTTTGCCGTTGCCGTCGCGCACCACTGTTAAAATCGGATGGATTGCGAGGTGCGGCTGCTCTTCCATGCGGTCCAACTCGGCGGTGACAGAATCCACCAGGAACGGCATGTCGTCGTTGACGATAATAATCGCGGTGCGCCCCGATCCATTGGCGCTTCCGTCTTTCTCGGTGTTGGGGATCACGCGAATTTTCGCTTGGCCCGGTGTGCGCGATTGCATCGTCTCCCACACCGTTGCGACTGTGGCATACAACTGTTCGGGGCTACGGCCGCGCAAATCATCCGGCGGGCTGCCTGCATAAAACTGTCCGATGAAGCGCTTGATGTTGTCGCGCTCAGCTGCGGGCGCTTTCTTCGCGGCAACGTCTTGTGTTTTTCTGATGATCTCAGCGATGTCGCTGTTGGCCCAACCCACCATGTACGTACGCTCCCCAAACTGGGGCGGCCTTGGTGAAATCACGGTCGCGGGTGGCCGCCCGTATTACGAGAACCTTAGCATAGTCAGGGCGTTAGGGCAGGGTTTGAACGGTTAAGTTCTGTGAATGCTGCGTTGCAATATATGCGCGCGGGATTTTATGCGTCGCCAAACAGGTGCGGTACAAATCGGCTGCGGTTGTGCGTGATCAAATTTGTATCTTCACGCAGACCAATACCACGGCTCACATGGTCAATCACCCAACTGCCAATGACAGCGCGGTGTGTGCGGCCAGCTGCATCCACGCTTTCGGCCAGTGGTGTCAGGGCTTGGTACACATAGCCTTCATCACCATAAGCGCCATCCAAGCTTTCAATCGGCGCACCTACAATCGCGCCGTCTTGGCCCAATTCAGCAATGGAAATGTTGGCCCCTTCACGGCCCAACAAGGGCTTCGCGACAATTTTGCTGCCGGGCGGGAATGCGCGCCGATCCATGAAAGCCGGAAGCAAGTTCGGGTGATTGGGGTACATCTCCCACAACACCGCTAAAATGGCTTTGTTCGCCATTACGGCTTTCCACGCGGGCTCAATCACGTTCAACCGCCGCTGCATCACGGAATGTGCCAGTGCCGGGCCGAACTTATCTTCGATCAGCCAATCCCACGGCAGAATTTTAAACAGCGTCGCAATGTGCTGATCATCGCCGTCGACAAATTCACCGTCTAATAACGACGACGGATCAGAAGCCTCAGGCGTCGTCCACCCAATGTCAGCAGCACTGACAAGTTTGCCCGATAAACCCGCTTCCATCGCGACATCCAGCATGTAGCGCAAGGTGCCTTCGTCTTCGGCGTGCGGCATCATGCAGGTGAAGTGCACGGCTTCGGGTGCCCGCATATCTTTCAGCTGTTGATCAACCTTCGCCCACGCCGCCACCAACCCTTCGTGAATGGAATTGAACTGATCTTGTTCGGGGAAGCGTTCTTCCAACCACGCCCATTGCACAACGCTGGCTTCATACAAACCGGTCGGTGTATCGGCGTTGTACTCCAGCATTTTGGGTTCGGCATCACCGCCGGTATAAGCAAGGTCGAAGCGACCATACACACTGGGCTGATTGTCTTTACGGTTGGTCCAACTGTGCTCGATCAGCGCAATCATCTCTGGGCTGAACCCAAAGTACGGCAGCAGTTTGCGTTCTATCGCGTACCCGGCCGCCGCCGTGCACATGGCGTGCAGGTCTTCGGTGACTTGTTCTAACTTGTCGACTTCAGCGGAAGATAAATGCCAGTACGCACTCTCATCCCAATAGGTTCCTGCATCTGTTGCAGTTGGCGCTGAATGCCACTCGAAGCCTAAGGCTTCAACCTTCGCAGCCCAGTCAGGGCGCGGCTGTATGGAAACGCGTTTCATCAGAAACGTATATTAGCTGCCGCCACCGCTGGCAAAGCGGTTTGCACTACTGCCAAAACCACCGCGTTCCGGCGTGCGCATGGCCACACGGCTGCCGCTGAGTGATGTTGTGCCGGGCGCAACGCGGCCCACGTTGGTGTTGCCGGTATAAAGGTAGCCATCACGGTTGGCATACACAGGGCGCGATGCGCCGCTCCAACCTTGCTTGCCTGCTTGTTGGGGCGCTGTGTTCGGACCACCTTGCGTCGGCGCGCCGCCACCCATCAAACCACCGCCACCCATCATGCGGCCCATCATGTAGCCCATCATCATCGGCATAAACATGCCGCCGCCACTGCTGGCGTGTTGTGTTTGGGTGCCATCTGGGTTGGTTGTTGTCGTATTGGCAGGCACGATTTCGCAGGCACTAAAGCCAGCGGCTTCGCATTCTTCCTTGGTCGTAAATTTCGGCGCTTGCTGAATGTGTTCCACCTTCGCGGTATTGAACGCATCGGTGCAGGCTTGGGCGTCAAAGTCTTGCGCGCAGGTGGTCGTGTCGCCGTAAATGTTGTCGGTGCTCATGTTGTTGTTGCCGTCATCGCAGGCACTTAAGGCCACAGCGGCAGCACCAGCCAGCAACACACTCACGTATTTGGATTTGCGAAACGTTTTGTTGGTCATCATTTTCACACTCAACTTAAGAGCTTAAAGCGCTTACGAACTTAAGGCACCGGCGTTCAGCACGCCCATAGCGATGGATAACGCACCCAGCAAAATGCCGTAGGATGTACGGTCTTCAGTCAGGCCCTGTTTCAAACCCGGGATCAGCAGCGAGACGGCAAAGTACACGAGCAGTTGGCAGGCCACGCCAATGGCGCCCCACACCAATAACTCCTTCACCAAAAACGTGCTGGCGGCGGTGGAGTACAACACCAGCGCCATGCCAATGGCCGTGCCGCCCAAACTATAGGCCGCCGCACTGTTGCCCTCGCGAATAAGCCGGATTTCATGGTGCGGGGTAATAATAATGTACAGCGCCAGCCCTGCGATCAGCAGGCCGACGGCGGTGCCCAAAAACGTCAGATACAGCGGCAAAGATTGAAGCATATCGTGTCCAAAACAGGCCTAGTCTACATAATGTCAGCTTCAGGTAGGGCAACCCGGCCAACCGGTCAAATGACAAGGACGGGAGCAGCTTTGGAGGGCTGATGAGGGCTCAAAAGACACCAATTTACATCGCTTAACACGACGACGTGATCAGGCCAGCGCACACTGTCGGCCTGAAGACACACATCAGGGGGCACCACCATGTTCGATCCAACCACCTTAACCGGCTTCCACACTTTGATGAGTATCATCGCGATCATCCTTGGGATCCCGACCGTGATCGAACTCTTCCAGGGCCGCATCAAAAGCGTGTGGTCCACCTCGTTCCTGGTGTTGGCCATTGGCACAAGCGCCACCGGCTATCTCTTCCCCTTCGTCGGCATCACACCTGCGCAAATCACCGGGGTGGTCGCCCTGGTGTTTCTCGGTATCGCCCTCGTTGCGCGCTTTAAGTACGCCCTGAACGGCAAGGCGCGCTGGGTCTATGCAGGCTCCATCGTTGCGTCGGAATATTTTCTAGTGTTCGTGGCCGTGGTGCAGGCCTTCAACAAAGTCGGCGCGCTCGCCGCATTAGCACCCACCCAATCCGAACCCCCGTTCGCGATTGCCCAAGGCATTACGTTGGTGATTTTTGTAGCCGTGGGTGTATTGGCTTCGAAAGCGTTTAAGCCGGAAAATGTAGTCGCTACTTAGGTTTCTCGTTCCAGTAGGAAAGTTCGCCACCTGGCGACACGACAATTTGCAATCCGTCGGCACCGCTAAACCGCCAGCCTTCATAGCCACTTGAGTCAGAAATGACTTCAAACCTTAAATCATTGCCAAACCCGAGTATTAAATCGCTCGTTTCTGGCTGTATCGTTATTTTAGTGACTGGTTGCTGACCAAGGCGTTTTATGACTTCGGCTATACAATCAATTCTGGCAGGCAAACCATACTGACGACCATGATCATTACGGCTAAGGGTGATTTGACCTTCAGCTACAATTCTCCATAGCGACGGCACAACAAGACCAGCGCCATTAGTAAATATGAATGCGTCGTCTTCGTGTTCTAATCGTTCAACAGATTTAAGGCATGTGCCAATTAAGTTGTCTTCAAATCTGCGGCCATTATCCCAGGCGATCAGATTCATGTCTTAAGCCTCGCTAGAGTAAAGCATAATAACTGCCTCGCTGTTTTTACCACACAACGAGGCAGCCATAAAATCAAACCCCGTTCGCCGCACTCAACAGTGCACGAACAGAAGCCGTAGACACATCGCTATCAATGCCCACGCCAAACACCTTGCGGCCATCGGCGGTTTTGCATTCCACGTAAGAAGCCGCTTGCACATCGGTGCCGTGGCCAATGGCGTGCTCTTGGTAGTCAGAAACTTCCAAGCTGATACCGCAGCTTTCGTGCAGGGCCGCCAGCACGCTGGAAATCAAACCGTTGCCGCGCCCGCTGACAGTCTGCTCAGTGCCCTTCACTTTGATGCGGCCCGAAAACTGTCGCTGTTTGGCATTGCCTGTCGCAGTCGTCGCGTAATCAATCAGCGCAAACTTTTCGTCGTCCTTCATGTGGTACGCCTCTTGGAAGGTGTCCCAAATGTTAGCTGCCGTCATTTCTTGCGCTGTTGAATCCGCTTTGGTCTGCACCACGCGGCTGAAATCAACTTGCAAGGCCCGCGGCAATTTCAAACCGCGATCTTGTTCTAAAATCCACGCAACACCACCTTTGCCCGATTGGCTGTTCACACGAATCACAGCCTCGTAGGAACAACCCAAATCCGCCGGATCAATCGGCAGGTAGGGCACGTTCCACAGCGTATCGTTTTGCGCTTCTTGTGCCGCGAAGCCTTTTTTGATTGCGTCCTGGTGCGAGCCTGAGAACGCCGTGAACACCAATTCGCCTGCGTACGGATGGCGTGGATGCACGCCGATCTCGTTACAGTGCTCAACAGTTTTCACCACGTTTTGGATATCGCTGAAATCCAATTCTGGGTGCACACCTTGCGTGTACAGGTTCAACGCCAGCGTGACTAAATCGACGTTGCCGGTACGCTCGCCATTGCCGAACAAGCATCCTTCGACGCGGTCAGCGCCCGCCATCACCGACAACTCAGCTGCGGCAACACCTGTGCCACGGTCGTTGTGCGGGTGAACACTCACCACCACCGAATCGCGGCGGCTGATCTGGCGGCAGAAGCGCTCGATTTGATCTGCGTAGATATTTGCCGTGGCGGCTTCCACGGTTGCCGGCAGATTCAAGATCACCTTTTTTTCAGGGGTCGGCTGCAACACATCCATCACCGCTTCGCAAATCTCGACAGCAAAGTCGGGCTCGGCGGTCGAAAATGTTTCAGGCGAGTATTCGTAAATCCAGTTCGTGCCGGAATACTTCTCGGCCTGCTCGCGCATGATCTTCGCGCCATCAACCGCAATTTTAATAATGCCAGGGCGATCCAAGCCAAACACAATGCGCCGCCACGCTGGCGAGATCGCATTATACATATGCACCACGGCTTGCTTTGAGCCTGCCAGCGATTCGAACGAGCGTTCGATCAAATCGCGACGTGATTGGGTTAAAACTTGAATCGTCACGTCCTCGGGCACTTTGTTCTGCTCGATCAGATAGCGCACGAAATCAAATTCAATTTGCGAGGCGGATGGGAATCCGACTTCAATTTCTTTCAGGCCGATCTTTAACAACAACTCGAAGAAGCGTTGCTTCTTCTCATGGTTCATCGGGTTGATCAGGGCTTGGTTGCCGTCGCGCAAATCGGTCGACAGCCAACGGGGGGCCTTGGTAATGCGTTTGCTCGGCCAGGTGCGGTCGGGCAAATCGGCATGGGGGAATGGGCGGTACTTAAAAGAAGGGTCGCGCAACATGGCAGCGTCTCCACACAGATAACTTATACATTTGGAAAAAAGAGAATACGGCGCTGCGAACAGCCGTCGGGCTCAGCCGTCAGTCCCGGCGGCTGCCGATAAGTCGAAGCGCAGCCAGAGTGGCACGCTGAATATGATGTGACGGCGCGAACATCGCGGGGGTCATTCCTCATCAAATGGTCGGTCTGAGTATCACGCACATTCCTTAAGGTCGTGCGAAAAAACGTCAGACGTTCATTGCGATTATGAGATGGGCTCGCTCTGTTGTGAGAGCAAGCGCGGACGGTGAAATGTGGGGAGAAAAAGCGCCGTCGCGGGCGCGACACCCGTTCGCGGCCAGGCCGCCCGAAAATCAATATTATTAAATAAAATCAATAACTTAAGGCGAATCAGCCAAAAAAATGAATGATTTCAATGTTCTCCCCGCAATCCCCCTGCTCAGATCCTGCATTTGCAGGACGGGGGTCTGAAATCCCCACGCGCCAACACCGCCCATAAAGGCGGGATGACGATTCACTTATAAGATGTAGTGAAAATGGAGCGGGCGAAGGGATTCGAACCCTCGACCCCGACCTTGGCAAGGTCGTGCTCTACCCCTGAGCTACGCCCGCGTTTTTAGCGCGACACGCCCCGAAAAGAGGGCCGGACTATAGTCATTTAGCGACTCATTGCAAGCGCCCTCAAAAACAAAATGCGATGTAAATGACATCAATTTTTCGGGCAAAATCAGGGTCCTAAAACTGGTGGAAAACCATACCCCTGCTCTTGCCTTTGGGGCGATTCCAGCACATTTAACCCTCAAGGTTTGTAACGTCTCGAGAAGGTACGTCGATGTTGATCGGTGATTCGAACGGTGATGCGCTTCCCACGGCAGCGGCTGGTGGCGACCTGATCAAAGAATCGGGCATGGCAACCTTCATGCACGATGTGATCGAAACATCCAAAGATGTGCCAGTCATCGTCGACTTCTGGGCGCCGTGGTGCGGCCCATGCAAACAACTCACGCCAACGCTCGAAAAACTGGTGAAGCAATACGCTGGCAAAGTGAAGCTGGTGAAGGTCAACGTCGACGACAACCAACAGCTTGCGGCTCAATTCCGTGTGCAGTCCATTCCCGCTGTGTACGCCTTCAAAGGCGGCCGCCCGGTTGATGGCTTCATGGGTGCAATGCCCGACAGCCAGGTGAAAACATTTATTGAAAAACTCACCGGTGGTGGCGGCAACCCGATTGATGAAGCGCTCGCCGAAGCCGAGGCCTTTATCGCTGAAGGTCAAATTGATACGGCGATGGAGATTTACCAAGAAATCCTGGCGCAAGATCCGGTGCATGTGAAAGCTATGGCCGGTGCGCTGAAGGTATACATGGCGCAAGGCAAGCACGCCGAAGCGCGCGACATCATCGCGCAACTTCCCGATCCTTTGAACAAAGCGCCGGAAATTCTCTCGGTGAAAACGGCTCTTGAACTGCAAGAGCAATCGGCCGGAGCTGGTGGCGAAGTGCAAGAGCTGGCAGCCAAAGTGGCCGCCAATCCGAAAGATCTGCAACTGCGCCAAGATCTCGCCATGGCAAAGTTCGGCGCAGGCGATAAAGAAGGCGCGATGGACGAATTGCTGGAATCAATTCGTATCGACCGCAAATGGAACGAAGAAGCCGCGCGCAAACAGTTGGTTAAATTCTTTGAAGCCTTTGGCCCCACTGATGCGTTAACGGTACAAGGCCGCAAGAAGTTATCGTCGATCCTGTTCGCGTAATACCTTCAACATTCTTTGTAGAAATCATGCGCAGCCCAACGCAAACCCGCTACGAAGACCTCCCTCAAGATCTCGCGATCTTTCCGCTGTCGGGCGCGTTGCTGCTGCCCTGGGGGCGATTGCCGCTCAACATTTTCGAGCCGCGCTATCTGAACATGGTGCTGGATGCCATGGCCACTGGCCGCATCTTTGGCATGATTCAGCCTGATCAAACCAAAATCAACCGTGCTCGCAATGCTGATGGCAGTGAAAGCAACATCATCACGCTGCAATCAGAACCTGCTGTCTATAACGTAGGCTGTGCGGGTCGTATCGTCTCGTTCGAGGAAACCGATGATGGCCGCATTCTGGTATCGTTGAAGGGGCTCATTCGGTTTCGCATTGCCGAAGAGCTGCAAGGCCAAAAGGGCTATCGCCGTGTGAAGCCGGTTTACAGCGAATTCCAGGCCGATATGGACGACGCCCCCAAGATTGATTTAGATCGCGATACGTTGTTGGAGCGCTTAAAGCCCTACCTTGATGCTCAAGGCATGAAGGTGAACATCGACGTGATCAAAAACTTATCCGACACAACCTTGGTCACATCGCTGTGCATGATCTGCCCGTTTGATCCGCGCGAGAAGCAAGCGTTGTTGGAAAGCCCAACCTTACAACACCGCGCTGAAACGCTGATGACGCTGCTGCAAATGGGCGTGTTCGATGCCAGCGGCAAGCCTGACGGGCCCCGTCAATAAAAAACCCGTCAGTAAAAACAAAGACAATAAAGAAGATTTGAAAATGCCAACCGAGATTGATGCGAAGCTTTTAGAAATTTTGGTCTGCCCCATCACCAAGGGCCCATTGGAATATGACCGCGCGAAGCAAGAGTTGGTCAGTGCGAAAGCAGGGTTGGCCTATCCAGTGCGCGATGGCATTCCGATCATGCTGGCTGATGAAGCCCGGAAACTTGACGCCTAACAATGGCGACCTCAGATCCGTGGCCCACCGAGATTAATTACGATCCAAACACCAAAACTGTGCGCATCGCTTTTGACGATGACCGCATCTTTGATTTGCCCGCCGAATATCTCCGCGTCGAAAGTCCATCAGCCGAAGTGCAGGGACACAATCCCGCCGAGCGTCAGTTTGTTCCCGGCAGGGCTCACGTTGGCATCATGAACATGGAACCCGTCGGTAATTATGCCGTGCGAATCATCTTCGATGATCTGCACGACACCGGCATTTATTCCTGGCGCTATTTTTACGAACTCGGCCGCGATTATGCCGAGCGTTGGCAGTTCTATCTGGAAGGTTTGAAAACGCGCGGCCTTAAACGCGAGCCTTAAAGGCTCACGCCGCGTAACAGTTTGGGCAGTTCACCTACGTTGCCCATAGCGTGCCGCATGAAGAACTGTTTGAGCGGCGGAATACGGTTCACAACACCCAAACCTAAATCGCGTGCGATGCGGATCGGTGTAATGTTGTTGGAGAAGAGGCGATTGAGCACGTCGGTTACGCCGGCCATCAGCAAGTTGTCGCTGCGGCGCCAACGTTCGTACTGATCAAGCACGCTGGCATGGGCCGGGTCTAACCCTAAGCGTACCGCGTCGACCACAACTTCAATCAGCGCGCCAACATCGCGTAACCCTAAGTTCAAGCCTTGGCCTGCAATGGGGTGAATGCCATGGGCTGTATCGCCCACCAACGCCAAACGACCGCGCACATATGTCGCAGCGTATTGCAGACCCAACGGATAACTAAAGCGCGGCCCAACCAAATTCAGCTTGCCCAAGAACCCGCCCACGCGTTCATCAATCGCGTCCACCAACTCCGCATCAGTCAGTTTCAGATAACGCTCAGCGTTTGCACTTTTTTCTGTCCACACCAACGATGATTGGTGGCCACCTTTCAGCGGCAGAATTGCAAACGGGCCGGCAGGCAGGAAGCGTTCATGGGCAATGCCCTGATGTGAATGTTCGTGTGCAATGGTCGCGACAATGGCAGTTTGATCGTACGTCCACCCAGTCATGCGAATATCAGCGGCATCGCGGACGACAGAGTTGCGGCCTTCAGCGGCAATCACGAGCTTGCCTGAAAATGTGCGCCCATCATCCAGCGTCACGGTGCCCGTATCAGCATCTTGTGCGAAGCTTCTCACGGTCGCTGGCGCAATGACGTTTAGATTTTTTGTGTCCGCTTCAAAGCCCGCGGCAATCGCTTCCCGCAAATGCCGGTTCTCGAGCATGTAGCCCAGCGGGCCTTCACCTAAGTCTTGGTGATCGTAATGCAGGAATAACAGCGACGACCCATCCGAGACGCGAATGTCGCGAATGGGTTCAGCCTTTGCGGCCAAATGCGCCCACAGCCCCACGCCCTCCAGCAACTTTTGGCCCGAAGCCGCAATGGCTGAAGCGCGCCCATCAAAGGTCGGGCTGATTCCAGCGCGTGGCGGCAACTTATCAATCACGGTGGTCCACACGCCATGCTTGGCCAGGCCCAGGGCCAAAGCCCCGCCCACAAGCCCGCCGCCCACAATCAAAACATCAGCTATGTCATGGTGTTGGATTGGCGTGGTGGTCATGGTCATGGTTTTGCAGGGGCTTAAGATGAAGGCCGACCATAGCTCACTTTAAGGCTGGCCCCAACTGCGCGCCGCTGTAAAGAAAGCTTTAATTCCAATACGTTACATATCTTGCGCTTTGGGCCGGGACCGCCTATGGTCCCGCCGCTTTTCGCACCCAGGCTTGTCTTTAGGCAAGGCGGTGCTAAAAGC
Organism: Rhodospirillaceae bacterium; assembly: GCA_965229355.1. Taxonomy (GTDB): domain Bacteria; phylum Pseudomonadota; class Alphaproteobacteria; order Rhodospirillales; family Rhodospirillaceae. Next base: position 1,551,481 of record OZ245869.1, read on the forward strand.
CCACCCAATCGATCCTCTTATCGATCAAGGCCGATGTAGCTCAGGGGTAGAGCAACTGATTCGTAATCAGTAGGTCCGCGGTTCGATTCCGCGCATCGGCACCATTTTCTTCAAAAAATGATGCCGCTATTTTCATTTCTGGTTCGAAGCAGGCCCTATTTACTGGGCAGCTTTAATAAGCACATTTTTTAAAGTTAGACACAAAGCACGCCTTGGCGCGTGCTTTGCCATCAGCTAACTGCGCCGCTGTAAAATTGCTTTTAGCGGCATAAGCCTCAGCATCCGGATTTGGTTTATCTGTAATGAAATCCGAATTTTTCTTTCCGTCTTTCATGCCGTCTTCTTCGGCTTTTGCCAAAAGCATATGGATGTAGGCTTTCATGGGGTTGCGTGGTGTGCCGCCCAAGCCGTCGCCGTAAATGCTGCCGAGATTGAAATGGCTATAAGAATAGCCCTTCGCGGCACCTTTCTCGAACCATGAAAGGGCTTTGGCCATGTCATATTCCACGCCTTCACCGGCTAAATAGGAAATTCCCATATTGTTATAAGCTTCGGCATTTCCTTTAGCCGCGCTCTTTAAATAAAGTTCGATCCCTTTTTTCGGATCTTTCTCGACGCCACGACCCATTTGATACATTGAGCCTAAACGATTGAGTGCTCGGGCATCACCTTTCTCGGCCAGCGGCTGAATGATCTTTAAGGCACCAGCGTAATCACCATTAAAATAGGCATTTTCCGCGTCATCAATCGGTGCGGCAAAAACGTGGGCGGTGGTAAAGCTTGCAAAAATAAGGGCGGTAAGAAGCAAGTGGCGCACGTTTGAACTCCTAGAAAGGCGACAAGTCTTGAGAAAGTATAGCCCCGCTGTGTGGCAGATTGTGGACGTGGGCTCAACCTACCTGATTGAAAGGCGTCGCCAGATACAAAAAACCCCGAACCTTGCGGTCCGGGGTTTTTCTTTAGTCTATGATTTCTCTGTTTATTCGCGGTTGCCGAGGAGCGACAACAAGAACTGGAACAGGTTCACGAAGTTCAGGTACAGCGATACAGCACCCATCACAGCAGCCCGGTCTTCCATCCCTGAACCGCGGATGTCCAAGTACTGGTTCTTGATGTTTTGCGTATCATAGGCAGTTAAGCCTGCGAACACGATTACACCACCAACCGAGATCATGAATTGCATCATCGAGCTGGCGACGAAGATGTTCACGATACCGGCCAGCATGATGCCGATCAGGCCCATGAACAGGAACGAAGCCATACCCGATAAGCTACGCTTTGTGGTGTAGCCGTACAGGCTCAAAGCCCCGAACGACGCCGCGGTGATGAAGAACACGCGTGCGACACTGGTGCCGGTGTATGTCATCAGAGCCACCGCAAAACCAACGCCCATCGTTGACACCAAAGCCCAGTACAGGCCTTTGAATGCGCCGATGCTCAAGTTCTTCATGAAGCTCATCGCCAGGATGATGCCAATCGGGGCAAACATCGCGATCAAGCCCAAGCCGGTTGAACCAACGCGGCCATTGGCTTGAACCGCGAAGAACAGATCCCGCAGGCCTGTGTTCGCAACTACAACAGCAACGATGCCGCTGAGCAGCAAGCCCGACGCCATGTAGTTATAGACCTGCAGCATGTACTTCCGCAGGCCGACATCAATGTCCGCCGCTGCGGCCTGGCCCCACGTCGCCGTCCCATACGGCGCAGACGCCCTGCGATCTAAATCAGCCATGTGAGTCCTCTTTCAGTAAAACAACACCGGTATTCACCGGGCCCAAGCCCGATTTGTCCGGTTGCCATTAATATTGTGATGATGGGCCCCAACTGCAACCGGAATCGGTCCTGCTCACGCAGTATTCATCTGCGCTGGCCGACTAAAAGCCACGTTTAATCAATGGTTTGGCCGATTTTAGTCACGCTGATTCTATGAAACGACTGTAACCCGCTAACGTTCCCCGAAATCAGTCATTTCTGAGCAGCGGTGCGGCCTTGGTGCCGAGGGCCCGCCAGGTGCCGGCAAACCCGGCCATCAGGGTGACAATGATGCAAACGGCCACCACGCCAAAGGCCAGCGGGTAAACCATTTGCCATTCCAGTTTCATGATGTGGACCACCACAGCCCACGACGCCAGTGCGCCGACACCCACAGCAATGCCGCCCGTGGCCAAACCCAATAAACAGAACTCGAATACAAATGCGCTCAGTACATTGCCGCGCGTGGCCCCCAATACTTTCAAAACAACCGATTCATAAATGCGTCGTGCGTGCCCTGCGGCGATCGCGCCCGCCAACACCAGTGCGCCTGCGACCAAAGCGACAGCTGCCGTAATCCGCACAGCTACACTTAAGCTGTCCAATACATCTTTCAGCATTTGTACGGCATCGCGCACTTGAATCACCGTCACGTTGGGCATGGTCTCCAACACGGCATTTTCGATTTTAGATTCGGTGCCCACATCTGAATTCACGGTCGCGATATTCATACCCGGCGCGCCTTGTAGTGCGTTGGGTGAATAAATCAGCGTGAAGTTCATGGTGCCCGATTGCCAGCGCACATCACGTGTGTTGGCCAGTTTAGCGGAGATGTCGCGGCCCAAGATATTCAAGCTGATCGTATCGCCCAGTTTCAGTTTCAGTCCTTTTGCGACGCGCTCATCTAGTGAGACTAAATTCTCGCCCGTATAGTCAGGGGCCCACCACTGACCTTGCACCAGCTTCGCGTTTTCCGGCAGCGTTGCCGAATACGACACACCACGTTCGCCGCGCACAGCCCAACGGCTATCAGCATCAATGTCAGCCTTCTCTACCTCAACATCTTTGACCTTCGAGATGCGCCCGCGAATCATGGCCGCTGTCGTAACGCTGTTCACGCCTGGCACGGACTGCACGGTCTTTTTAAACTCATCAACTTGTGCGTTTTGGATATCGATAAAGAACATGCTGGGGGCGTCTTTGGGTAATCCTTCAGACAACCGTGTGTTCAAGTTGCTTTGAACCAGCGCGATAGAGACAAGCACCGACAAGCCCAAGCCCAACGATAGCACAACCGATGTTGTGGGCGCCCCAGGACGATACAGATTCGAAAGGGCGAGACGTAATGTCGGCTTGCCGGCAACAGCACTCTTGCGACCTGCACTGAGTTTACGGGCAAAGCTCATCACGACATTGGCAGCACCGGCGAATAAAACCAAAGCCAAGCTGGTGCCGACCACAAAGAATGTGGCGTAACGGGGCTGTTCTGCCGTGCCGATGGTGTAAGCCGCTAATGCACTAGCCAATACTGTCAACGCAATCATGTAGCGACGGCGTGGCCACGCCCGCGTGGGGGCCAACAAATTACGGAATAACGCAACGGGTGGAATGTCACGTGCACGCGCCAGCGGCCACAATGCAAAGACAGCGGCCGTGAGAATGCCGAAGATGAATGCTTTCAAAAGTGAGGCTGGATAAACGCCAAACTGTGCATTGACCGGTAACATGCCATCGAGTGCGCGGCCTGCAATCAGCGGAATAATCGCGCCGATAATCAAACCAATACCAATACCAACGGCTGATAAAATGGTGATCTGCACCACATACATGCGGAACACCATTTCTGCTGGTGCACCTAAGCATTTCAGTGTGGCGATGGTATTAATGCGCCCCGCCATATATGCCCGCACAGCGTTTGCAACGCCAATGCCGCCAGTCAACAACGCGGTCATGCCGACGAGTGTGAGAAACAGCGTGACGTTATCTAGAAACGCCTCAACGCCTTGGGCCGCATTGTTAGTGCCGCGCAAACGCCAACCTGCATCGGGGAAATCTGCCGTCAGTTTGGTGCGCAGATCTTGCGCGCTGCCTTTCTCGATCTTCACATTATAAATGTGGGTCACAAGGCTGCCGGGCTGTACCAAGCCTGTTGCTTGAATGGCCGCGGCTGAAATCATCACACGTGGACCCGCTGACGTGAACGTGACAACACGGTCGGGTTCTTTAGTAATCAGCGCGCGGACTTCAAACGCGGCTTCGCCTACTTTAATTGTGTTGCCGACAGCCACGCCCAAACGTTGCGCAAGGGCGGTATCAATGGCCGTTCCCCAGCGATTGTTCTTCTGATCTAGCAAATCACTTAAAGAGGCGGCTGGCTCAGTGATCAATGCGCCATAAAGCGGGTATGCTTCATCGACGGCCTTCACTTCAACGAGGGCGCGCTGTTGCACATCGCCGTTTGCATCCTCCACCCGCGCCATCGAGCGCAGTTGCAATTGATAGCTGACGGGCCCCGCTGCTTTTAAGGCGCTTTGCTCGGCCTCATTTAATGTGCGGGTTTCGTGACGCGCTTGCAGATCGCCGCCGAGCAAGGGTTGCGCATCGGCATCAATGCCTGCTTTGACCGCGTCATTCAGAGAGCCTGCACCAGCAATGGCCGCAACACCCAACGCCAAGCACGCTAAGAAAATACGAAAACCCTTAATGCCACCGCGCAATTCACGTAACGCAAAACGCACAGCCAGTGAGGATGTTAAGGTCATAATATCACTCAGCTGCTTTGCTTAAGCCTTCACCGGCGATCAAGCCGTCGGCGATGCGCACCACGCGGTCGCAGCGCGCGGCCAGTTTCATGTCATGTGTAATCAATACCAAGGTTGTCTTGTGGTGATCGTGCAGTTCAAACAATAGCTCGACAATTTGTTGACCGGTCGCGCCATCCAGATTTCCGGTGGGCTCATCGGCCAGCAAGATTTTCGGCTCGACTGCAAAAGCACGTGCTAATGCCACGCGTTGCTGCTCACCGCCCGACAATTGACCAGGGTAGTGATCGATCCGGTGACCTAAGCCAACGCGTTTTAATTGTGCTTCAGCCCGGTCAAACGCATCACTGCGCCCGGCAAATTCCAAAGGCACTGCGACGTTTTCCAGTGCCGTCATGGTGGGGATCAGGTGAAACTGTTGAAACACGATGCCAACGTTATCGCGTCGGAACAGGGCCAAGCCATCTTCGTTCAGCGTGCTATAGTCGACGCCCGCCACATGTGCCTTGCCCGATGTTACACGCTCTAACCCGGCGGTGATCATGATCATGGTGGTTTTGCCCGAACCAGATGGCCCGACCACACCCAATGCAACGCCTTGCGGCACGTTGAGATCAACCCCGCGCAAAATGTTGACCGGTCCGGCAGGGCCGTCCAAGGTCAGGTAGACGTTTTCGAGTGTAATCGCGGGAACGGGAGTTGAAGACGTCATTGGGCGCGCCAATATCCTAGGGCAATGATTTTAAGTGACAATGAGACCGTAATGGCACTGAACGTATTATCAATGCGATATCAAATGATGACAAATCTCCGCTTCGCGGCGCTAGCTCTTTCAATCGTGATCGCCACACTATTTGGTTACGGGTCTGTAACAGCGGCAGATCAGCAGCCCATTCGTATTCTGGCGTTTGGCGACAGTTTAACCGCAGGCTACGGCCTGGATGATTTGGGCAACGCCTTCCCGGCACAGCTAGAAAAGGCATTGAACGCCAAGGGCTATAACGTCCGTATTTTGCCGGGCGGTATTTCGGGCGATACCACGACAGGCGGCCTGAACCGCATCGATTGGTCGCTGTCTGAAAAACCCGATGCCGTGATTGTAGAACTGGGTGGAAACGATGGCTTGCGCGCTGTCGACCCGGCCGTAAGTGAAAAAAGCTTGGATGGTTTGGTGGCGCGCATTCGCAAAGACGATATTCCGGTGCTGGTTGCGGGCATGCTGGCGCCGCCGAATTTAGGCCGCGACTATGCAGATCGATTTGGTGCGATTTTCCCGCGTGTCGCCAAAAAGCATGATGCACTTCTGTATCCATTTTTCTTGGACGGCGTTGCGGGTGACATGAGCTTGAACCAGGCAGATCGTATTCACCCCAATCCGAAGGGCGTGAAGGTGATTGTTGAAAAAATTCTGCCCTCTGTTGAGAAGCTCATCAGCCAAGTTCAAAAAAAGCGCGGGTGATGAATACAGCTCAAGCCCAATCCAACCCAACCCAATTTGCCCATGCGTTCGCCACGGGCGACGATTGGCGCGCGGCGATTAAAAATGTTGGTGATGCTTTAAACGCTCAAGGGGCCTACGGTGCTGTCGGCCTGATCTATGTGACTGAGCCGTGGGCCGAGCACTTGGCCGACATGGTCACAACATTGCAGCAACGTTTGAACGTACCGCAATGGGCGGGGTGTGCGGGCTTTGGCATTTTTGGTGCTGGCGGCGAAGTGCATCGCAATGCCGCTATATCGGTGATGATTGCACCGTTTGCCACCGATGACGTGAGCATGCTGTCCGGAATCTTGGATGAATCCAGCGCTAGCATGACATCCACAACGCCGTGGTGCCGTTTAAATGCACCGGTGTTCGGCATCATCCACGCTGATCCGCGCAATACACAGCTTGATGCCATGATCGAAGCGCTCATGGCGGATGATGTGGGGGGCGGTTATGTGGTTGGTGGCCTTACGCCTGCAACCCATCAACCCATGCAAGTTGCCGATGGTCCAACAACGGGCGGCGTGTCTGGCGTGTTGCTCTCATCACGTATTCCGGTGGCTGTAACCTTGTCGCAAGGCTGCACGCCCCTTGGGCCTATACATAAAGTGACGGCGGGTCAGCGCGGTGTCATCTCGGAGCTTGATGGTCGCGCGGCACTGGATGTGTTGAAAGAAACAGTTGGCGAAGTGCTGGCGCGCGATTTACGGCGCATTGCGGGGTATATTCACGCAGGCCTGCCGGTGGGTGACACGGACCTGCGCGATTACACCGTGCGCAACCTCATGGGCATTGATCCAAAATCCGGCCTGATTGCCATTGGGGCTGATTTGAATCCGGGCGACCGTGTGATGTTCGTGCGGCGCGACCCCGCCAGTGCTCAAAAAGATCTCACACGTGCACTGGAAGATTTGAAAAAGCGCATTGGTGATCGGCGCATTTTAGGTGGGCACTATGTCTCGTGCGTCGCGCGTGGGCCGCAAATGTTCGGCGATGTCGGTGCCGAGGCCAGAATGATTCACCACACCCTGGGTGAATTTCCGCTGGTGGGATTTTTCGCCAATGGTGAAATTAGCGGACGGCGTTTATATGGATATACAGGTGTTCTCTCTGTCTTTTTGGATCGCGCGCTGTAACCCATGATTCGCTTATTTGTTGGGCTTTCTGTCCCCGAAGATATCGCGGACGATTTGTTTGATCTGTCAGACAATATGCCGGGCGCGCGTTGGACCGACCCCGAGAACATGCATGTGACGTTGAAATTCATTGGTGAAGTCTCAGAAGCCGAGGCCGAAGATATTCACAATGAACTGACGCGCATTAGCGCCAAGCCCTTTTCGTACGATATTCATGGCCTTGAGACTTTCGGCCAAGGCCGCAAAGCACACGCGTTGTATATGAAAGTGGGCCTCACGCCGGAATTGGAACTGCTACAAGGCCGCACTGAATCGGCGGTGGTGCGCGCCGGTCAGCCGCGAGAGGCGCGCAAATTCAAACCGCACATTACGTTGGCGCGATTGAAAAACCCCGACGCCGAACGGCTACAGGTGTTTATTGAGCGCAACAATCTCTTTCGTGCGGATAAAGTCGCAGCGGATCGATTTGTGCTTTATGAAAGCAAATTGGGCAAAAGTGGTCCAGCGTATTTCCCACTTTCCGAATATCCGCTAATTTAAAACCCACATCTGCGCCATGTCGCATTTACTTGCCGCGCATGCGTGCTGCTCCGCACACGCTGGCATATGTCATGGTTTAATTTTACCGCGCAAGGCGACAAGCAAGCCCTTGCTGGCTTCTTCCACCAAGTCCAAGACATGTTCGAAGTCAGCGGCACCACCATAATAGGGGTCTGGGACATCGCGGTGGCGGGCTGCGGCATGATAATCCAGAAACAATCTCACTTCGGCTTTGTGTTCCTCGCGCCGCATGGCGCGTAAATGATTCAAGTGGCCATGATCCATCGCCAGAATCAAATCGAAGTCGTGAAAATCCTCTTCACGGATGCGACGGGCTTTTAAGTTTCCAATATCGATGCCGCGTGTTGCGGCGGCAGTAATACTGCGAGCATCTGGCGCATCGCCAATGTGGTAGCTGCTCGTGCCAGCGGAATCGATCTCAAAGTGCGCGTCCAAACCAGCCTCAAGTGCTGCCAAACGAAAGGCGCCCTCCGCTGTGGGGGAGCGGCAGATGTTGCCGGTGCAAACAAACAGAATGCGGTATGGCATGATGATCTTGGTCAGAAGATGCAGTCGATAGCCTGCGTGGTTGATCTATAATAGCAGCCTCTTACATAAGACCAGCATATCAAACTGCTTCATGACGTTAATGAAAAATGTTCACAAACCAGCGCCTCATGCCAGGATTGTCATTCTGACAGGTGCGGGAATCTCGCAAGAATCGGGTCTGGAAACCTTCCGCGATCCTGATGGGATTTGGGCCAAGGTTCGCATCGAGGACGTTGCAACCCCTGAGGCGTTCGCCCGCGATCCTGAACGCGTGCATGCTTTTTACAATATGCGCCGGAAGCGCGCACTGACATTGAATCTGGAACAGAATGCAGCACACACAGCGTTAGCGGATTTAGAGGCGCGGTGGCGGGGTGATGTGCTGGTGATTACGCAAAATGTGGATTCGTTCCATGAGCGCGCGGGCACCAAGAATCTGATTCATATGCATGGCCGTCATGCTGAAGCACGGTGCAACCACTGTAATCATATCGTGCCGTGGCAAGGCGATATGTCGGTCGATGATGTTTGCGCGAATTGTGGGCGCTCTGAAGGAATGCGGCCTAATGTAGTATGGTTTGGCGAAATGCCGCTCGAGATGGAGCGTATTCAGGCCGCACTGTTTGAATGTGATTTATTCATTTCAATCGGCACATCGGGGAATGTCTACCCAGCCGCAGGGTTCGTCAGCGTCCTACGCAAAATGGGGCGCGGACATACTGTGGAGCTCAATCTTGAACCATCCACAGGGGCCTCATTATTTGCTGAGTCCCACTATGGCAAAGCAACCGAAATTGTGCCGCGCTATGTGGCAGCGCTTCTTAATGACCAAGCTTGATGATCTTTTAGTAAGGGTGCGCAGTTGCACGTTGTGTACTGACTTGCCCTTGGGTCCGCGCCCTGTGGTGCGCCTTAAGCCCAGTGCCAAAGTTTTGATTATCGGCCAAGCGCCCGGCACCAAAGTGCATGAAACCGGCATTCCTTGGAATGATCGGTCAGGTGACAGGTTGCGTGATTGGCTGGGTGTAGATCGCGACACATTTTACGATGAACGGCGTATCGCCATCATGCCGATGGGGTTGTGCTATCCGGGCATTGATAAAAACGGTGGCGATTTACCGCCGCGCCCGCAGTGTGCGCCGACGTGGCATCCGCAACTCTGGCCGTTCTTGACGAACGTTGAGCTAGTGCTGTTGGTGGGCAGTTACGCGCAGAAGCGCTATTTGCCGGATGGTCGAAAAGCGACGATGACGGAGACGGTAAAAGCGTGGCGTGATTATGGACCAAAATTTATACCGCTGCCACATCCGAGTTGGCGCAATACCGGATGGCTGAAAAAGAATTCGTGGTTTGATGCAGAGCTTGCGCCCAAGCTAAAACATCGCGTGCATAAGCTTTTGACGCTTTAAGGCTGAAGCTCTTCTGCATCAGCTTCGGCTTCAAGCGCATCCATATCCTCATCTGAAAACCCAAAGTGATGTCCGATTTCATGGATCATCACGTGGCGGACGACGTGGCCTAAGTCTTCGCCTGTCTCCGCCCAATAATCCAAGATTGGACGGCGATACAGAAACACCATGTTGGGCAATCCGCCTGACGCTTCCACGGTTTGTTCATTCAGGCTGACGCCTTGATATAACCCCAGAATATCAAAGGGGCTTTCTAACTCCATCTCAGCGCGAACATCATCATCTGGGAACTCAGCGACGTGGATGACGATTCCCGTTGTGAATTGCCGCAAACGCTTAGGCAAACTTTGCAGTGCATCATTTGCCAGGGCTTCCATATCGTCCAAACTCGGCGGTAAAATAGAGGGCGATAAAATGTCAGCCATGCTTCGCAGCTTTTCCCATGTTGATGGGTTTTATAGCATGAATACAACAGAAGGAGCGCACGATGGTTGCAAAACTTGATCCTGCCACACGCAAGAACGCACTGAAAAAACTTGTGCATTGGAATGACGTGATTGGTCGGGATGCGATTGAACGCACGTTTGTCTTTGGCGATTTTGAACAAGCCTTTGCATTTATGACGCGCGTAGCGGCAAAGGCTGAAGAGATGAACCATCACCCAGAGTGGACAAATATTTATAAAACGGTGGAGGTCACCCTTAGTACGCATGACTGCGGTGGCGTCAGTGAGCTTGATATCAAGCTTGCCACGTTCATGGATGATGTCGCTCGGGAATAGATTGTCTATTCCTTTACGGGCGGCGGCGGTGGTTTTTGCAACCGCGCTTCGCGTAAAAGGATGTACAGCGTCGAGACAATAATCACCACTGCGCCAACGCCCGTCCAAATGCTGGGCACTTCACCGAACAGCCAGAAGCCGAACAGCGCCGCCAACAGAATCTGAAGATAGTCGATGGGATTCATTACGGTGGCTTCGCCGTATGTGAATGCCTTGATCATCATGTATTGACCGACACTGGCCATCACGCCAATCGCGATCAGGTAAATCCATTGATCTGACGTCGGCATTTGCCACACAAAATAAGCAGGTACGGCTGTGATGATGGCCGTGCCAGTTGCGAACCACGCCATGATGGTGGCCGGGCCATCTACGGCGGCTTGTTGGCGCACGACACTCATGGCGCCTGCGACGGCTAATGCAGACACCAAGGCGGCCACAGCAGGTAATTCCACGGGAACTTCCGTGGGCCGCAGCATAATCAACACGCCAATAAACCCGATAAGTGTCGCAAGACCGCGCCGCCAGCGCACAACTTCGCCCAAAAACATTACGGCGAGCATGATCATGAACAGGGGGCGCGTGTAGCCCAATGACACAGCGGTGGCTAACTCCATGTGCGTCATGGCATAGAACCCTGCATTCATGCCCACGGCAGCGCAGCATACGCGCACCAAATGCAGGTCAGGCCGCGCGGTTTTGTAAACCTTAAAGCCGTAGCGAATGATGAATGGAATAATAATGCTAAGGCCGAAGAGGCAACGAAAGAACACCATTTCCGGTGCTGGGATGCTTTGGCCCATCTTTTTAATCAGGACCGACACGCCTGAAAACACCAGGGCGCTGCCGACCATCCAGATGGCACCCTTAATGTTATCAAACGGAAGTGGAGCTGAGGATGAAGCCATAATTAAAAGGTTTCACATTGTGATGTGTTTTGAAACGACTTAAACCTGCCGCCGGTTTCCAGCAATGACGGTTTTTGTATGCCTGATGCCTGCTGAACGCCCAGCTTCATGTATAAATGGCCTTTCGTGTATAAAGGCGCAAAGCCTTATAAATGTGATTTCCGATGTCTAACTCTCAATCTACTCGCAGTCCTAAGCATAACATCCAGCCCATGCGTGGCTTCTTCGGCATTGGTGTGGAAGGTATCAGTAAATCATTCAACGTCGGTAACCTGTTCCGCTCTGCTCATGCGTTCGGCGCAAGCTTTGTATTTACGGTGGCCGCAGCGTATCGGCGTCGTGACGGCAAACAAACCGATACATCAGATGCGACGTCAAGCCTGCCGTTTTATGCGTTCCCTGATGTCGCGTACATGCAATTGCCGACCCGATGCGCGTTAGTCGGCGTGGAGTTTTTGGAAGATGCGGTGGATCTACCCAGTTTTCATCATCCGCGCCAAGCGGCCTATGTAATGGGGCCTGAACTCAGTTCTTTGTCGCCTGAAATGTTGGCGCGATGCGATCACGTTATCAAAATCCCAACACGCTTTTGTTTGAATGTGGGTATCGCAGGTGTGCTGGTGATGTACGACCGCATGCTCGTTCATGGCGGCTTTCCAGCTCGCCCTATGCTGCCGGGTGGCCCTGGGACGACATTGCCCGATGAATACCGCGCCGCGCCGCCATTGGCCGAGGTGGCGCTTGCCGCGAATGCCGGCGGTCGAAAATACAAACGCTGAAAACTCTTTGAGATTTTCAAAGCAAAGCCTTGCGCGAAGGGTGTGGCTCTTCGCATAATTACGGCACCAATTTTAATGCCTTCATCGCGGTGATACTCATGCGCCTTCTTTCTTTTGGTCTTGTAATTTCCGCATGCGCCATGCTGGCTCTGCCTGCCACAGCGCAGGATGTGAAAGTGCTCACCACCAGCGGTAAGTGGACAGCTTACACATACCAAGAAGATGGCAAGAACGTTTGCTATATGGCCTCGAAACCCATCAAATCTGAAGGCGCTTATAAAGCGCGGGGCGAAGTGTTGACGCTCGTCACGCATCGTCCGGGTGAAAATGCAACCGATGTCGTTAGTGTTGTTGCAGGCTACGCCTATCAGCCGGATAGTGATGTGGCTGTGCAAATTGGGTCGCGTAAATTCACACTCTTTACGTTTGGCGAGCGTGCTTGGGCGCGCGATAATCAAACTGATAAGACGATCGTACAAACAATGGTCAAAGGCACATCGCTGACCATTCGTGGCAATTCATCGCGCGGTACGCCGACGATCGATACATATTCTCTGCAAGGTTTTGGCGGTGCCTATAAAGCCATCAACGATGCCTGTGGCGTAAAAGGCTAATGTTTTAGACTACAACCGCGCCGCCAGCATTTGCGTAATCAAGCCCGGCTCGCCGTCACCGATGGGTTGTCCGTCAATCGCAATCACGCCGCGTAACCCCAAAGCATTCGAAACAAACACTTCGCTGGCGGCTTTGAGCATTTCAACTGTGATTGGCCGTTCCTCACCGCGCGCAAGTTTCAGTACGTCTGCACGCATCACACCTGGCAGAGCACCTTCTGCAATAGGCGGCGTTACGACAACGCCATCGACCAGTGCAAAAATATTTGCGATTGTCGTTTCTGCCACACGGCCTTGAGTATTGAGAACAATCGCATCATCTGCGCTTTGTTCTGCGGCATCCTGGCGCAGCATAATGTTCTCAAGATAGTTGATGTTCTTGATCACACTCAGGGGTGAATTTTCATTGCGTGTCGTGATATCCGAAACCACAAGCGTGATCGGGATGCTCATATCAGGCAGAGGGCTTGCTGTGATCAGCAGTGTTGGTTCGGGTGTTGATGGCGGCAGGAGTCCGCGCGGGCCTGATCCGCGCGTTACTGTTAAGCGCACAGCCGCATCAGACAGTTGGTTTTCTTCAGCCACACGCTCAACCAATGCGCTTAAGGTCGTGTCTGGCCAGGGCAACGCCAGCGCGATGATATTTGCGTCGCGGCGCAGACGCTCGAAATGCGCGTGCAAACGTCGTGCTTGTCCCCGCCGCACGGCAATTGTTTCAAACACGCCGTCGCCCAGCAAAAAACCCCGATCGCTGGGGGCGATACGTGCTTCTGCTTCATCCATCAGTTTGCCATTAAGGCAGACGCGCATTTAACTCAACTGTCCCCATTCAGCGCCGCCAACAGGGGCTTCGCCTTTAATATACTTTCGGCATATTCCTGTGCCGGATCAGAATCTGCAACTATGCCGCCGCCAGCTTGTGCTGCAAGCTGATCTCCTGATCTGATTAAGGTCCGGATGATGATGGAAGAGTCCATCGCGCCATCAAAACCTAGCCATGCGACAGACCCGCAATAAGGCCCGCGGGCAACGGGTTCAAGGTCATGAATGATATGCATGGCTCTAATTTTGGGCGCACCGGTAATAGATCCCCCCGGAAAACAGGCGGCTAGCAAATCGACCGCTGTACAATTACTGCGCAATTGGCCGGTCACGACCGAAACCAAGTGATGCACGGTCGGAAAGCTTTCCAAGCCGCATAACGTGGGCACATCTACCGATCCCGGTACGCACACGCGGCTGATATCGTTACGTAATAAATCGACGATCATCAAATTCTCAGCGCGATCTTTGTCGCTGGCGCGCAACTCGTTCGCAAAAGCCTGATCTTCCTCTGGCGTTTTGCCGCGGGGCCGAGTGCCTTTAATAGGCCTGGTTTCCACATGACCATTGGTATCGACGCTAAGAAAGCGCTCGGGCGACGCCGAGATAATTTGTAAATCATCGCCTAGCGACAAATAGGCTGCGAAGGGTGCTGCTGATTGGCGGCGTAAGCGTTGATATAAAGTGAATGGGTTTAAATCGCTCGGCCAAGGCGCTGTCCAGCGCTGCGTCATATTGGCTTGATAAATTTCACCTGCGCGAATGAACTCGATAATGCGCGCAACGCGTTTCTTATAAACGTCTTCTGTGAAATCTGCGATCCACGTTCCTGTGGCGGCAGATTGTGCTGGTACAGTCCGGGCATCCAACTTCGATGCGATATCTTTTGCCCGCTGTTCAGCGCGGATGTGACGTGCCGCGTCATTCTGTTCTGGATGACCTGATGAGATCACCCATGTCAGCTTGTTCTGTAGATCGAACGCGACAACCACGTCGTACAGACCGAACGCGAGATCAAGCGGAAATGCCGCAGGCTTACGGCTTGGCAAGTTCTCTAACGCGCCGCCCACATCGTAACCGACAAACCCAACAGCACCGCCGATAAAGGGGGCTGGCAGTTTCATATCGGATGTGATGCGAAAAGTGCCCAATGCATCGCGCAATTCAAAAAAGGGATCGGGCGATGTATCGCCGGGTGCGCGCGTCAGCACACGAAAGGGGTCAACAGCAATATAGGCAAACTGCGATTGTGCGCCCTCACCGCTCCCATCCAGCAGCATAGCATAAGGCTCGTGGGCGACAGCTGCGAACGCAACAGCGGGCTCGCGATACGAAATAGATTTAACAACGATGCGGGACGCTAAGGTCACGACGCGCTCAAAAATTGCGGGTGAAATTGCTAACCCAATGTGGGCAAGACGCGATCAGGAAGCGCATGACCATCTGTGAATGCGCGGATATTAATGATCACCTTCTCACCCATATTGGTGCGGCTTTCAAACGTGGCTGAGCCCATGTGCGGCAACAGCACCACATTATCCATATTCAACAGTTTTGGATTCACGGCCGGGTCGTGCTCGAAAACATCCAAACCAGCACCACCGATTTGCTTGGTCTCTAACATCTCGATCAGCGCGTTTTCATCCACCACTTCACCGCGTGCGGTGTTGACCACATAGGCTGATGGTTTCAGCAATTTCAAACGGCGCTCGGCCAGCAAATGGAACGTCGCTGGCGTGTGCGGGCAATGGATTGAAACCACATCTACCCGTGCCAACATTTGGTCCAAGCTTTCCCAATACGTGGCTTCAACTTCGGCTTCCAGATCAGGGGCTAAGCGGCGGCGGTTGTGGTAATGCACGGCCATGCCAAAGCCGCGCGCCCGGCGCGCAACGGCAGTTCCAATGCGGCCCATGCCGATAATCCCCAAGCGTTTCCCCCACAGGCGGTGACCCAACATGTGCGTTGGGCTCCAGCCTTTGAAACGGCCCTCGCGGATCATGCGGGCCCCTTCTACGATCCGGCGCGGCACAGCGACAATCAGCGCCATAGCCATGTCGGCGGTATCTTCAGTCAGGACATCGGGTGTATTTGTAACGCTAATGCCCCGTTTGTGGGCAGCGGCGACGTCAATGTGGTCAACGCCGTTTCCGAAGTTCGCAATCAGTTTCAGCTTCGGCCCAGCCTGCGCCAGCAAATTTGCATCAATTTGATCGGTGAGGTTCGGCACCAGCACATCTGCCATTTTGATGGCCTCGATCAACTCATTGGTATGGAACGGGTGGTCGTCCGCATTCAGGCGCACGTCAAACAACTCCATCATCCGCGTTTCCACGGATTCAGGTAGTTTGCGCGTCACAACAACCAGTGGTTTGGATTTCAGCGGTTGAGGCACTGTCGGAACCGTCATCAGCAAGGGTCAGTCTCAATGTGTAGAGTTGTCGCGCACGGTCTGCAACCGGGTTGATGCCCCTGTTCTATCTGGGGCGCTATGACGGTAATGCAGGTCTATTGCCCAGCTGGTGTGCAGTGCGTTGCCAAAGGGCCTATTCCCAGGTCATAAAGACAAATCGATTTTTGAAATACGAAGGCTATGCGTAGGTGGGCTTGTTTCAGGTGAGCGCGCACGGTTCTGTTGGTTTGGTGATGATTTTGGCCGCGATGCTGGGCAGCTCCATGGCGCTTGCCCAAACCGCACCAAAGCCAGAGGCCGCAAAGCCCAGCACGGCCAAACCAGCCAGTAAGCCAGCAGCCCCAAAAGCGGATGCGGTGAAACCGAAAACCGATAAGCCTGCTGGCAAGCCGGCCAAACCAGCCGAGACCAAACCTACTGAAGCCAAACCAGTCGAGGCTAAACCAACCGAAGCCGATGTGTTGGACAATGCACCGGCGGCGGCTGAACCATCGCTGCCGATTCCCCGTTTCGTGTCGTTCCGGACCGAGCCCGTGAATGCGCGCACGGGCCCTGGCGTGCGTTACCCCGTGGACTGGGTGTATATGCGCCGCCGCTTGCCGGTCGAGATTATCGCTGAGTTTGAAACGTGGCGCCAAATTCGCGACCCCGACGGCAGCGAAGTGTGGGTCCATCAAAGCATGGTCAGTGGCCGCCGTACTGGCGTGATCAAAGGCCAGGCACAAGGTTTGCGTAAAACCAACACCGATATTTCTGACACGATTGCGACATTAGAGCCAAACGTGATCGTGGATGTGGTGCGCTGCCCTGACGGTGTGTTCTGCCGTGTGGAAGTGAACGGTTTGCAGGGGTGGCTGAAGCGCGATCAGTTCTGGGGCGTTTATCCTCAAGAAATCATCGAATAAGATTTCGGAATTAATCCAAATCGGTCGCTAATTCTGCGCGCACATTTTCTGGCATCACCGCGATGTGCCCGTAATTGGCATGTGAAATGCCAAGCAGCACTTGTGTACCAGCCGTTTTAAATTTGGCGGCTTGATCGGCTGTCATCGCAAAGTGCAAGAAATGCACTGAAGATGTTTTGCCTTCCGGTGTCGTGCGTTCGGTATCGTCTGTCGGTACGGCTTTCACCGTTTCACCAACGAATGTCAGGCTGATTTGATTTTCAATATGGCCTAGCGTTGCCAGAATACGCGCGCGTTTAATTTCATCTTCAATCTGGATCAGCATGGTCGCGACAACCTCGCGCCCTTGCGGGATCAGCGGATTGTAAGACTCTAATTCGCCCTCAAGCTGTTCGTTACCGCCCTTTTCGATATACAGCATCTCGTGAACTTGCGCCCACATGGTGTCGTAGCTCTCGAACAGAAAGGTGCAGAATGGCCCCACTTCCAAGCGGCGATTTTTCTTCACCTGCACCAGTTTACGCCGGTGCTCGTGGCGAATTTTCCCATACTCAGCCATGGGCATAATATCGGCGGGTGTGATCTTGCGCTGAGGTTTGGTCATGGAGCTCTAACGTTTCAAAGTCGATTAAAGGCCGTAGGCTTTAGCAAAAATTTGAATCGGATGCAGAGATTCCATCTGCTTCGGATTGTCGCCAGCCGCCATCCCTTGCGCGATATGCTTTCCCGCAAGCGGGCACTCAGAGGCCAGATACGTTTTGTTGGCATCAGCCGCCTTGCGCACGGTTTGGCGCGCAAACTTTGTCGCCACGGGAAAATTCTCTTTCTTAACACCCCATGAGCCGCCATGCCCCGAGCAACGCTCGACCACAGCTACATCTGCTTCGGGGATCAGCCGCAGCATTTCAGCAGCTTTCGGGCCCATGTTTTGGGCGCGCGCATGACAGGCCAAATGCAACGACACGCTTGCCCCGGCTTGAAGGCCAGGCGCTAAGCCTTCTTTCTTGGCAATGTCGACGACGTATTCGCAAATATCAAACGTGGCGCGCGACAGAGCCTTCACGTTTTCATCGTCAGGTACAATCAGCGGCCATTCGAATTTCATCATCAAGCCACACGATGGCACCAGTGCAATGACGTCTTTACCGGCATCCACGTGGGGGCGCAGGGCTTTGGCAATCTCGCGCGCTTTCTCAGCCACGCGGGCCAAGTCACCCTGTTCCAACTGCGGCATGCCGCAGCAGGCGGGGTACACAACTTCTGCTTCAACACCGTTTTTAGCCAGAATAGCCAAAGCCGCGTTGCCGATGTCAGGGTTGTTATAGTTGGCAAAGCAGGTCGCGTAGATCACAGCTTTGCGGGCTTTTGCGGGTGCTTCTTTGTTCACCGCAGGTGGATTGGCTTTCGCTTGCGATACAAATGTTTTGCCGTGAAACTTTGGCAGCTCAACATCCTTGTGAACGTCAGCTACTTTTTCTAGCAAGGGGCGCGTTAAATCGTTGCCGCGCGCTGAAGCCCAGTTTGCCAAGCCAGGTGCAATTGATGCCAATGCGCCATTGCGATCGGTTTCTGTCAGTTGCTTGTCCCAGAACGGCGTACCTTTTTTGGCGCGCTCGGCAACGCGGTAGCGCAGCATCAAGTGCGGGAAGTCAATGTTGAAAGCGTGGGGCGGAACATAGGGGCACTTCGTCATGTAGCACATGTCGCACAGTGTGCAGGCATCGACGACAGGCTTGAAATCAGCGCTTTTCACGCCGCGCAATTCTTCGTCACCGGCGGCATCGACCAGATCAAACAGGCGCGGGAACGAATCGCATAGATTAAAGCAGCGGCGGCACCCGTGGCAGATGTCGAACTGACGTCGCATCTCGGCATCTAATTTCGCTTCGTCAATAAAGTCCGGGTTTTTCCAATCAATCACGTGCCGCGTTGGCGCTTCCAGACTTCCTTCACGCATCGTTTTTCATCCCACCCGGTTTACTTAAGTTCTGAGAACGACGTTTTACTTTGAGATGCCGCGCAAACGAAAAACCGGCCGATGCGTTTTCCCATGCACCGGCCGGTTCTTAGAAAAATGCGGCTAGACCCCGGCTTGATTAAGCCAGCGAGTCTAAAGCTTTTTGGAAACGGCCAGCGTGCGACTTCTCGGCTTTCGCCAGAGTTTCGAACCAGTCGGCGATTTCTTCAAAACCTTCTTCGCGAGCGGCTTTGGCCATGCCTGGGTACATGTCGGTGTACTCGTGCGTTTCACCAGCGACCGAAGCTTTCAAGTTCAGCTTGGTTTCGCCGATTGGGTGGCCGGTCGCCGGATCGCCGACGACTTCCAAGTATTCCAAGTGACCGAACGCATGGCCCGTTTCGCCTTCCGCGGTGGAGCGGAACAAAGCCGAGACGTCATTGTGACCTTC
Organism: Rhodospirillaceae bacterium; assembly: GCA_965229355.1. Lineage (GTDB taxonomy): Bacteria > Pseudomonadota > Alphaproteobacteria > Rhodospirillales > Rhodospirillaceae. Next base: position 1,570,745 of record OZ245869.1, read on the forward strand.
AACGTCAGCTTTTTGAGCGAAGTACAGGTAGCGGCGGTTAGCTTGGCTTTCGCCCGCGAACGCGGCCTTCAAGTTACCTTCGGTTTTTGAACCTTTGAGATTTGCCATGGTTAAGCCCTCCTATGCTTAAATTTTCAGACGGCGCGGTAAGCGCTCACCGCGCACGAGAATTTTGGTGGCGCTGAGATTGGATATGCACCCACGCGCACGGCCAAAATCAGATGAACTGACTTAACGCCTCTGCGGAATCAGTGTCAATTAAATCTAGAATAATTCTAATCTGAGAATGATTCTCAAAGTCCAAAAAGAATTAAGTCGGATTAGCGTGACAAGCGAATGACAACGTCAACGCGCTCGATGGTTTCACCTGAAGGTGCATCGGGCAGACTTGAGATTTGTATGCTCTCAAGCGGCACATCCTGCAGTTTGCCGGTCTTCTCGAAATAGAAGTGATGATGCGCTTCGATATTGGTATCGAAGTATGATTGACCTGATTTAATCGAGATTTCGCGCAACAAACCCTTTTCGGTGAAGTCATGCAGCGCGTTATAAACGGTGGCCAGCGATAAATTCACACGCTTACCGCGCGCTTCATTAAACAGCGATTCAGCGGTGACGTGACGTGGGCCGTGCGCAAACAACAATTTAGCCAAAGCTAAACGCTGGCGCGTAGGGCGCAATCCGGCCTGACGCAATTGATCAAGCACGGTGGTATCACGAGACGAAGAAACAGATGAGCGCATCAAACAATGTCACAAACGGCGATGAACTGACGTTTGAAATGTAGTCGCTTTTGGCACACGTGAAAAGGCCAAGGGCGGGACTGTTTCCGCAACCTGGCCCACAGCGAGGCTATGTACATACCCATTATCAACAGTTTGATAGAAAAGCCTGTGTTCTGAAGGGGGGATCAAAAACCGACGGATACGTAAAAACTAACAGCGCGCTTACTTTTGCAGACCCCGCCAATGCTCTATACACACCCTATGACACAGTCTTTTGCCGCCCGGATTACAACGTCGCGCTTCCTTCGCAACCTTTTGGCGATTGGTGCGACAATCGTTATCGTCTTTTTTGTTTTTCGCGCTGTAGCCGCGTTTAACGACGTCCTGAAAATGTACAATTCCATGCCAGTGGTGTCGCCGCAGGCTTACACCTGCCCTAAGGGGTATGCGTTGGTGAACATCGGTAAAACTGATAAAAAAGAATGCGTGCCCGCACCTTCTGAAACCAAAGGCGTGATTGCTGTGGGGTTGGCCCCACCGGAAAAGACGGCATCAAAGCCTGCTGCGCCAGTCACAAAGGCAGCTCCGCCCAAGTCTGCCCCGCCTAAACCCGCGCAATGACCGCAGCGACCGCCGCCGAAAATCGCGGAACATTCACCGTCGGCATCCTTTCGCTGGCGCAAGCCTTAGCCATGACGGGGGTGTCGATTGTCACCCTGACGACCGGTCTTGCAGGCGCATATCTGACATCTAATCCCGCGCTGGCTACGGCCCCGATGGCGGTTCAATTCCTGGCGACAATGCTGTGCACATACCCAGCGGCGATGCTTATGCGGCGGTATGGTCGGCGGTTTGGCTTTACGCTGGGCCAAAGCATTGGGCTTCTTGGTGGCGCTCTCTCGGCTTACGCGCTTTTGCAGCAATCGTTTGTGCTGTTCATTGCAGGGGGTGTGGTACTCGGCGTTCACAATGCCTTTTGGGGGTACTACCGCTTTGCTGCGGCGGAAGCGGCTGACGCCAAGTTCAAAAGCCGGGCCATTTCACTGGTCATGGCCGGTGGCGTGCTCGCTGCGTTTGCGGGGCCGGAACTGGCAAAGCTGACGCGCGGTATTTTTGCGCCTGTGTTGTTCGCAGGCTGTTACGTTGTCATTGCTGTGCTGTGTGCGGTGAACATTTTGCTGCTGCAGTTTGGGCGTCTTCCGGGGGCCCCGCCGGTCGCACCTAAATCAGGCGGTCGGACGTGGTTACAGCTGCTGCAAAATCCCAGGTATCTCGCGGCTGTCGCGGCCGGCATGGCCAGCTATGGGGTTATGGTTTTGGTCATGGCGGCGACACCGTTATCGATGGCGGATTGTGGACTAACGTTTGATGATTCTGCGTTTGTCATCGAATGGCATTTGCTGGCCATGTTTGCGCCAAGCTTTTTCACCGGCGCATTGATTCAGCGTTTAGGCACAACACGCATCATTATGATCGGCTTTGTTTTGAATGTCGGGTGCATGATTGCAAACTTAAGTGGCACTCAGTTGATCAACTTCTGGATTGGCTTGGTGACGTTGGGGCTGGGCTGGAACTTTATGTATGTGGGCGCCACAGCGCTTTTGACTGACAGTTACCATCCAGAAGAACGTGATACGGCCCAAGCCACAAATGACACGCTCGTTTTTGCCAGCATTGCGTTGGCAACATTTGCGTCCGGCGCGCTTCAACACACACTGGGTTGGATTGCTGTAAACGCAATTATCGCTGTGCCGCTTGTCTTAGCGGCGGGTGCCATGCTGGGGCTGCGCAAAAGCAAAACCGTCGCAGCTTAGTTAAAGCTGCGTTGTCTATCCAAAATTCAAATGTGATTTAGTGGCCGCTGCCTTTGGGCGGTGGGCTCGACAACACATCAATCTTTGTTGCCATGGGCCCGCGTTTGCCAGGCTGTACGTACATGCGGACCTTCTGGCCAGATTCCAGGCGGTCTAAGTTTGAGCGTTGTAATGCACCGATGCCAATAAACACATCAGCGCCACCACCCATGGGAACGCCAAAACCATAACCCTTGTCGGGGGCGAAGAATTTAATCTCGCCCTCGATCACGCTTTCGTTGCCGTCTGATGGCGGCGCATCATCAATGACTGAGCTTTCGTCGACTTTATCAATGTTGGAAACTTGAAGACCGCGCGGGCCGTCGCCCAAATCGCAGATCAACGTGGCACCCTGGCGCAACGTGCGCAGTCCTGCGCGCTGAACAACAGACACATGAAGGAATGCATCCGGCGATCCGTCTGTCGGAGCGACAAACCCGAACCCCTTAGCCGGATTGAACCATTTCACTTTCGCTGTGACCCCCGATTTGGTGGGGGAGCCGCCCGAACCTTGCATCGAACTAACGAACCCTAAAAAAACGCCCGCAAGCCGTGATCAAAATTCTACACGAAACTATGGGTCGGACCAAACCGGAGGGTGCATTCAGTTTTTTAGAAGATGCGTTAAGAGCCTTAGAATCAGGCGTTTTTTGAAGCTTTCGAAAGTGGGTGGGCGCTTAGAAACTCCACACTTTTTTACGCATTTCCGGGGATGGGTCCGCGCACACGGCGAACGGCTTCCGCCCAGCCATTTAAGACCGCTTGGCGTGCGGTCTCACTCATGGCGGGCTGTGCTGTAAAATCACGACTCCACGCCGACTCGACATCCGCCAAAGATGTAAAAACCCCTGCCCCAAGACCCGCCAAGAACGCAGCCCCCAGTACAGTTGTTTCGCGGTACTCGGGCCGCTCCACAATAAGCCCCGAAACATCGGCCAAGAACTGCATCATCCAATTATTCGCCGACATTCCGCCATCAACACGCAACACTGCTGGTTTCGCGACACCGTCGGCAATGAAAGTGGCCAGCAAATCTTGTGTTTGCAGACACACACCTTCCAATGCGGCACGCACAATCTGTGCTGCCGATGTGTCGCGTGTGATGCCTAAGATTGCGCCGCGTGCATCAGGATCCCAATGTGGTGCGCCGAGCCCTGTGAATGCGGGCACAAAATATGTGCGGCTCGTGCCGTGTGCGTTTTTGGCCAACTCTTCGCTTTCGGCGGCGGTGCCAAATAACTTCAATTGATCACGTAGCCATTGCACAGCGGTGCCAGCATTAAACACGCTTCCTTCAAGCGCGTATGTTGTTTGGCCGTTCAAGCGATAGGCAATTGTCGTCAGCAATTTATTTTTTGATGTGAATGCTTTTGTGCCCGTGTTGATCAACACAAAGCAGCCTGTGCCATATGTGCATTTAATCAGGCCGTCGCGGAACCCGGCCTGGCCGACCAACGCTGATTGCTGATCACCCACCAGCGCTTTGACGGGAATGCTTGCGCCAAATAAGTCTGGTGTTGTTGCGCCATAATCGTCCGCCGTGTTTTTGACTTCCGGCAGCAACGAAGGTGGAATGTTAAACAAATCCAGTAACTCGCGGTCCCACGCACCTTTATGAATATCGTACAGCATGGTGCGCGATGCGTTGGTCGCATCTGTTGCGTGACTTTTGCCGCCGGTCAGGCGCCACAGCAGGAATGTATCGATGGTGCCGAAGGCCAACTCGTTTTTGTCAGCCAGCGCACGTGCGCCAGGTACATTTTTCATTAACCACGACACCTTCGTGGCCGAAAAATATGAATCGATCACCAATCCAGTACGGGCTTGAATCAGATGCGCTTTGCCCTGTGAGCGTAATTCATCGCATTGTGGCGCACCGCGCCGGTCCTGCCACACAATGGCATTATGAATCGCCTTACCCGTTTTGCGATTCCAAACAACACTGGTTTCGCGCTGATTGGTAATGCCTATGGCAACAACACCGTCCACACCGCCGGTTTGTGCAATGACCTCGCGGCACACTTGAAGTGTAGCAGCCCATATTTCTTCCGGGTCATGCTCGACCCAGCCGTCGCGCGGATACATTTGTGGCAAGGGCACTTGTGCCGTTGCCAAGGCTTTGGCCTTGTCATCAAACATCACCGCGCGGGTCGATGTTGTACCTTGGTCGATAGCCAGAATACGGCGTGCAGTCATAAGTGTGTCTCCCCGCGCTTACTCGAACAGATCGCTTCTGCTTGGGTCAAGTCATCAGGCGTGTTGATGTTAAAAAATGGATCTGTCGGTGTGTGCGGCCATGTGACTTCGGCGACGCGGAATTGATTTTGCAATTTATGGATTGATTGCACGCCATTCTCGATAGCTTTTTCCACTTCGGGTGCAATGGCTGTACGCCATAACGCCACAAGATGATGCCGCTGACCGCCTGATACTGCGACTGCAATATCGATATCGGGTTGCAGGGCGTGCTGTAATCGCACTGTCAAATCATCGGGCAAAAACGGACTATCAGCGGACACGGTCAGAACTACAGCTGATGTAGATCGGAGGGCTGACAAAATCGCTGCGACACTTGCGATGGGCCCGATATCGCGGTGTGTGTCGGTAATTGTGGGTAGCGCAAACTGATCTGCCCAGTCACTTGGTTCGCGTAAACCCAAAACGATTTCAGAAACTTGCGGCGTCAATGCGTTGATGACATGGGCGATGATCGGCAGGCCGTGCAATTGTACCATTGGCTTTGTGCCACGATTTAAGCGTGCACCCTCGCCGCCTGCGATTATTGCAGCGATCGGGGCATCTGATTTGCTATCAAAACGAAAAGAGCCAGACATCTACATACGATGGCTGGCTCTGAAGATGAGGTCAATTCAGTTTGGGTGACGATTAAGCGACGCGGCTAATCCCGTCGCCGCTATCAAAGTCGCCAATAAAGGGCGACAGAGTATCGTCATATTCCGTATCCGACATAAAGCTTTGCGCCCATACCGGTTCCACCACATGTTTTTCTGCGGTGGTTTGAATTTGTTTCTCGGCACGTTGCAAATTGCGCTCGGTGACAATCGCCATTTTGCCAGCGCCATGATCTTTGTAGACCATCAGTGCATAACGGAAGGCATCGGACGACTGGCGCATGTATTCCCATTCGCCCGTATGCTTAGCGAGTAAGAACAATGCAGAGCCCAATGTGTTCTGAATAGCCGCCCATTGCAGTGGTGATGTGTCGGGCGTACGCACTTGCAGTGCCGCTGCACAGCACTTCACAGCGTATTCCAACACCGGCACGCTGCGGGCGTTATCGCCATACACCTGCAGAATTTGCGACAGTGTATTAGAAATTTCCGACCAACGAATGGGGTGCGTATATCGGTTGAAAACTTGGCGGGCCGACTGGCAGGCATGAATGGCTTCGCGCAGTGCGTTATCATCGCCAGCCGCCATATCGATTTTATAAAGCACGCAGCCTAAGCGGTACTTCATCAAGCCCCAATCGGCGGGCTGCTTGCGGCGCGAGATATGAACCAGCGCGCGGCGATAAGCATCGGCGGCGTTTTCGAGTGTGTCGGTATCGTTGGTGCGTTCGGCGATGATTTGCAACACCAGCCCCAATTGCTGATAAAGCTGACCAACAATCGCGCCTTCGATATTGCCGTAAAGGTCAATGGCCATGCGCCACGCGTCAGCGGCGGTTTGGTACCACGACCGGTCCCCTTCCAACTGCGCGCACATGGCAGCGGCATTGCCGTAACAAAATAAAATCGCAGCACGCTCATGTGATTCCATGGCAGCCGATGGGTCCATGCCCATGGCGCGACCACCTTGAGAGACGGCAGGCAATGCAGACCGTAAAATGCGTCCTTGCGCAAAGCTGCGCGGATCAATGGCCGCCAACACGCACGCACGGATCAACGGCTGCCACTCGCTGTAAAAGTCGACCGGCAGATAAAGTGTGTTCAGCGATGTGAAACGGCCTGGGCGTTCGCCGGGGCTTGAAGCGACGGTCACGAAATGAAGTTCAACGTTACGACCTGTGGGCTCCATTTGGCCCCAGATCAACAGGTCTGCATTGCGCTCGGCCAGCCATGCACGGCCTTCACGATTGATGCGCTTGACCGTGTCGTCATTATTCAGGGCGTTGGCATCCAGCACGCCGGGTACAAAGCGGCTGAACTCCCGTTCAATCAGCTCAACGCGCACGCCGGGGATGCCGCTTAAAGCCTCACCCAAAAGTTTGCGTTGTGTGTTTTCGTAATCATCGCGCAACAAGCACACCAGGATTTGAATATCCCCAGGCGTTGGTGCTTTGGTTTTCTTGCCCGGTCGGCGGGTTTTATCCTTCACCACCGTATCAAGAATGCGTTCAAAGAAATTCGATTTACGCTCGCCAATCAGGTTGGCTGGAATCGCACGACCTAAACGTGGCGTTGGCGTAACATTGACGCCTGTATCTAGAGGAATCGGCAACTTGGCGGTGGTTTCGCGCCACACGTCAGCCGGGATCATAGACCCTTCATTGCTGCGCATACGCTTGGCGAGCTTGGTCATGACCTTCAAGGCGGTGTTGGGGTCAGACTCGACACGCTTTAAGAAATCATCTTTGCCGATGGCATTTACGGTTACCGCGCCACGCGCACGCGCGGTGTTTGTGCGCGCACTTGAATCCAGCACACCCATTTCGCCGAACATCTCGCCTGCTTTAAGGCGGGCTAAAACTTTCGGGCCGTCGTCACCGTCGCCGATGATCTCGACAGAGCCTTCCAGAAGTTCGAACGCCCAGCGGCTTTCATCGCCGCGTGCGTAAATGAGTTCGCCGTCTTTGAATGTCTTTGTTGCCGTCTTCACCGTTTATCCCCAAACGCTCGCTTCTGCGTGCTGATAGAGGTTGAGGTGAAATGGTTAACGGCCCGCGCTTAAAAACCCCTTAATTGAGGGACAGATTGGAATGCGAGTTTTGAATGAAAGCGGGACCACTAAGGGGGCAGTTTATCCCCTTATACCCGGGGATACATATTACAAATAATGTATATACATTATTTGTGCAGTTTATTCCAAGGGTTGGTCTGGAATCTGCTCTAGTTTTTCCAAAATCTCGAGAGCTCGCCCAATTTGCGCCTCGCCCAGAACGCTGGTGATATAGCCTTGGGCAGTTTTCCAAGCTGTCAGCGCGGTATTGAAAACGTCTGATCCCTGTAGGGTAAGGCTTAGAGTAAGCCCACCGCGCCCTTTTCCGCCAAGGACTTGGATCATACTCATTGCCTTTAACGGCTTGAGTGTCCGGCTTAGGGTCGACCGATCCACATCCAGAATTTGGGCTACTGTCGTGAGTGGCGCGCTGCCTAAAGCTGCGACCACGCTCAGAAGATTGAATTGGGTAATATCCAAGCCAAAGGGTGCTAAGGCCGCATCATATCGACGGTTAACGCGCCTGGCCGCGCGTCTGACATGGAGCGCCAAGCAAACTTCAGCGATTGTACCCGGGTCTATGGTCATTATTAGTGTATATGCACTAATTAAGATGCTGTCGAGCCCTTGTTCGCCAAAATTGGGTAATCCGCCAGCTTCAGGTATGCTGAGGCTTCAATTTAGCTGAGTGGGTTGGTCGTGATGAGAATGGTACGGCTGGTAGCGGCATGCATGGCCGCCTTGATGTTAAGTGCAGGTGGGGTGCAAGCCCGAAACCTGCTGGCAAGCGTCAAAGACGCAGGTTCATTTAAGCAACTGCTGCACGGATTTGAGGTCTCAGGCCTGAACGACCTGCTGACCGGCGAGGGGCCTTACACAATTTTCGCGCCTAGCGATGAAGCGTTTTTGAAATTGCCAAAGGCGGCCGTGAACGACCTTATGCAGCCGCACAACCGAGAGAAACTGAACAAGCTTCTGCGCCATCACATGTTGGGTGGCTTGGTGCTCTCGCGCGATTATGCGGGCAAGCGGTTGGAAGCGATTCCCTTGGCAGGCGATGCTTTATTGCTCGACGCGCGGACACAACCAAAAATCGCCGGCGCAAAGATTGTCAGGTCCGACATCATCGCCGACAACGGTGTTATTCACGTCATCGATACCGTGTTGATTCCGAACTTCGAAGACAACAACAAAGAATAGCTGCGGCATATGTCTGGATGTTGCGGCTAACCAGACCAGGAGCCGCACCACATGACCGCCTATATCATCGCGAATAATCATACGACTGACTACGAGGCCAATTTAGGGGCGTACCGGGGGCGGGTCACCGATGTTGCTGTCTCGTTCGGGGGGCGTTATCTGGCCCGCGGTGTGCCGACCCAGGTACTGGAAGGCCAATGGTTGCCGCGTCAACGCAATGTGATCTCGCGCTGGGACAATCAAGCGGCTGCCGAGAAATTCTGGTTCTCGGATGTTTATCAAAAAGAAGTGCGCCCTAACCGTGTCGGTACCGCCGTCAACGATATTGGTTTGTTTGAAGGCGAGGGCGAGCCTTCGCCTGCTCCTGCGCAAGATGAAGTATATATGCTGGTGATTGCGCAATTAGCCGCTGGCCCAGAGAAATTTATCCCTTATGCAAAAGCTGCTGGTGCAATGGTGACCCAATTTGGTGGTCGCTATTTGGCGCGGGGCGCGGCTGCCAAAATGCTGGAAGGCCAGTATTTAAACCGCACGCGTTTGGTGTTGTCGGCATGGCCCAGCATGAATGCGGCGCTGAAATTCTGGAACTCGGATGAGTACCAGCACAACGCCAAGCCATTGCGTGAAGGTACAGGTATTTTCGATGTGGCCTTGTTCGCGGCTGAGAAGCACTAAGTTATTTTTGTTTCTCTAGTTCCAAACGGGCGCGTGCCGCTAAATAAATGATAAACGCGCCCGTGGGGCACAGCACAAAGCCCGCCAGTGAGATCGATGATCCCACGGCGGCTTCGCTCTGGAACACATAATCGGTAAGCGCACCAACCAAAAGCGCACCCAATGAAATGCCAACTAAATTGGTGACCGCATAATAAAGCGCAGTCATGCGCCCACGTAAACGATTGGGGGTGATCTCTTGAATCGTGGCCAGCGATGGGCCGGATGGAAAAACAAACAACGCTACCATCGGGGCGGCCAAGGCCAAACTCAACCAGCCGTTCGGCATTTGTGTTGTAAGAACCGCGGGGACTGTTAACAGCGCATTGCCAACCGCAATCGCTAGCAAGTTTGCATTCGCGCGACCTTGCGCGATGAATTTTTTGGCCAGTGCGCCGCCCGCCAAGCCACCCACAATGGCAAACACAAAGTACACTGCTCCATAACGCAAACCCACATCTGTCAGCGTCCAGCCGTGCTCGCGCATGAAGTACACGGGCAACCATCCCGCCGCGCCATACCCAAAGGTGTTGTAAAAACAGTAACCAAAAAAGTGCAGACCTACGACTTTGCGGCGCGAGCTCACAAACTTGAACAACTCGCCCCATGTCGCACTTTCGGCCGCGACTTCGCGACGCACCGGCTCTTGCACTAGGAAAAATAACAGCGCCCAGATCAAGCCCGGAAAGCCGACCGCTAAAAATACAATTTGCCAAGGTTGCAGAGGGCCAAAAATCGGCACATCAACTGCACCACTTGATAATGCCGCGCCCCCCACTAAGCCGCCGGCGATCAGCGCAACACCGGCACCTGTCGATGCAACTAGCGTCAGCACACTGAGGGGCAGGGGTCGGTTCTTGGTTTGGAAGTAATCACTGATGATCGAAGCGCCCGCCGCAGCCAGCGTCGCTTCGCCAAACCCCACACCTATGCGCGCTAAAAAAAGTTCGGTGAATGATCCTGCCAGCCCGCACATGGCTGTCATGATCGACCAGAACGCCACACCCAATCCCACTAAGCGCACACGATTGCCGTTATCTGCCACCCAGCCGAAGGGCAGAATCATCAAGGTGTAAAACACCCCAAAGGCCGCACCTTGCAATAAGCCGATTTGCGTATCGCTCAGCAGTAGGTCAGCCTTAATGGGGGCGACCAGTAAATTCAGAACTGTACGATCCAGAAATGAAAACAAGTTCGCGATACTTAAAACCGCTACCGCAAACCAAGCACGCGACGGGGAGGGCCAAGGCGAAGTGGGTGCGGTTGCGGTCATCAAAAACCTCTATGGGGATCGCTATTTTCAGGCATCACCATTGCGTGGTGACATTCGTATTTCAAGGCCGGTGTTTGAGTGTCCACAATGTGCTTGCGATGCCGATCACGTCTTGCGCTAGATCAAGGCCGGTCTTAATCCGCACAGGTAGAGGGAATGGACTTTTAAACCGTTGCGATGGAGAACGACGTGAACGCTCAACCCGCCCAGGCCGCTGAACACAAGAAACGCGATGTGCTCGGCAATCGCGCTAAAATAGGCGTATTGGTTCCAGCGTCCAATACGATCGTCGAGCCGGAAATGGCATCCATGCAGCCTCCGGGCGTGACGAATCACGTCTCACGCATGAGCCGCGTGAAACGTCCCGCACACGATCTTGAGCTCTATAAAAAGTATCTGGGTAAATCGGTTGATATGGACGCAGCCATCGATCTGCTGACAGCAGCAGAACCCAACGTTATTGTGCACGGCCACTCAGTTGACTCTTTTGTGGGCGGTATGGCGGCAGCCACAGCCATGAAGAAACACATGGAAGAGGTGAGTGGTGGCATTCCTGTCATGCTGCCTTCGTTCGCCATTTTGAAAGCGCTCGAGTTGCTGGGGAAGCCGAAGAAGCTCGGTATTCTAACGCCTTGGATGCCACCTGCCGATGAAGCCTGTGCGGCGTTCTTCAAAGAGCAAGGATACGATGTGCTGGCCATTAAAGGCCTTCAACACCCAACACCGCTTGATATTGCTACTGCCGATGAAGCGCTGCTGAATAAAACCGTCGATGAAATCAATATTCCAGGCGTTGAGTGTATCATCAAAGTAGGCACCAATTCCGCGATGGCCCGATTAGTGGCTGATATGGAAAAACGTATTGGTAAACCGGTTTTGACTGTGAACACGGTGACCTATTGGGCTGGTTTGCGCGCCGTTGGCGTTCAAGACAAACTCAAAGGGTTCGGCCGCCTGGCTGAAACGTTCTGATAAAAATTTCTAAAGGAAAACCACATGGCTGTTTATCAAGTTGCGATCATCAAAATGACGAATCGCACGCCCGGTCTGATGGAGTATGTGAAAAAGTCTGGCGAACTGGTCGCGAAATACGGTGCTGAGTACATTGTCCGCGGCCCGGCTGATACAGTGAACGAAGGTGATTATTTATCGGGCCGTTCTGTCGTGATTTCCAAATGGCCATCTTTAGAAAAGGCCAAAGAATTCTGGAATTCCGAAGAATATCAAACCATCAAGAAACTCCGCGAGGATACAGGGGTTTATGATGTCGGTATCTTCAACGAAGTTCCAAAATAGCGCCTGTTTTTAATCAATTGCCCTTGCCCTGATTTTCGCTTCCCGCCACTTTATCGGTGGCGGGACAGTTTTAAGCCCGCCATAGCGTGAACACATACTGAAGCACTTTAAGGGATGGCTATGGCGCGGCGTTTAGCTGGCACGACAGGCCCACTAACAGATCCGGTCAGTACGGCTTCGGCTGCTATTCGGGCTGGAGATTGGGTTTATATTTCTGGCCTTCTCCCGCGCGATAACGAGGGCAGCCTGGTTACGGGTGATATTGCGCATCAAGCTCATGCTGTTTTGAAACGCCTCCATGCGACCATCGAGCAGGCGGGGTGCGGCATGGATGACATCGTAAAATGTACGGTCTGGCTGGCGCATGCTGAAGATCTTGAAGAGTTTAACCGCATCTATGCATCATATTTTGATGAGCCGCTGCCGGCACGCTCTACGGTTCGCGCCGACTTAATCGTCCCAGGCGCGCGAATCCAAATCGACGCGGTTTGTCATAAAATTCGCACCAAGATTTACCCGCATACCTATGGTTAGGGTGAACTGACCCAGCATGAACCACGCAAATTTTATAGTGAAATCGAGATTTTCTGCCGCTATGGAACATTTCACGCAGTTTTTGCTTAAATAACTGCGGGGCAATGTGTTGCGAAGGTCCCTTTCTCGCAACACTGGGCTATACATCCTATCACATTCGACACTATGTTGTTCGCACCCCTATAGGTCACATGGCTTAAAGTCACATTGGCTGCAAAACCGCGGTAGCGCGGAGGACGGCAGATGAGTACGGATGCGTTGAAATTTTTAAGTTACGAGCACACTCACGGGCCCGCATTTGGCGCGGTTGTGGGTGATGAGATTGTTGATTTGTCTGACGTTGGCCCGTCATTAAAGGCGGTGTTGGCCACAGGCCCGCTCGACAACTTGAAAACTGTCATTGCGAAACGCAAACCCAGCGTGCGTCTTGATCATGTCGTGTTGCATCAAGTCGTTCCAGACGCCCAACGCATCATTTGCGTCGGCAAAAATTATCGCGATCACGCCATGGAAATGGGCGGCCCGCCACCTTCTGACCCCACATTGTTTATCCGCACCCCACAATCTTTGGTGGGCCACAAACAATCCATCGTCTGCCCAAAAGTCTCGAGTCATTATGATTTTGAGGGCGAGCTTGCGATTATTATCGGCAAGGGCGGTCGTCACATTGCCAAGGATAAGGCTTTGTCTCACGTTGCAGGCTATACCTGCTTCATGGATGGCAGTTTGCGCGATTACCAGAAGCATTCGTTCACAGCCGGGAAGAACTTTGATTCATCTGGTGCTTGCGGCCCATGGCTGGTTCCAGCCACACAAGTTCCCAACCCGCAAGATTTGCGGTTGGTGACACGCGTCAATGGTGTCGTGATGCAAAACGACAGCACCGCGCAGATGATTTTCACTATCCCCGATATCATCGCTTATATATCGGCTTTTACACACCTCGAGCCCGGTGATGTCATTGCAACTGGAACACCCGCTGGTGTTGCGGCGGGCCGTACGCCATCACCGTGGTTAAAGCCAGGTGATCGTGTTGAAGTGGAAATCGAAAAGATCGGGATCCTCGCCAATACTGTGATTGGCGAAGCAGGTTAAGTTGCGGCCATGCCGCATCTGCCTGTTTTCAAAATTTCCTCTGTTATCTTTTTTAATATCTTTTGCTTCATTGCTTTTGCCTTAACGTCGTTTGCTACAGCACAGCAGCATGTCCTTGATCCACAGCGCGCTGTTACCACCACTGAACACATCCTATCCCGCGCAATTTTTGCGGGCTTGGTGACACGCGATGCTGCGGGACAGATTGGTCCGGGGTTGGCGAAAAGTTGGGTGGTTGATGAAGGCGGGTTGCGCTACCGCTTTCAATTGCAGCCTGGTTTACAGTGGCGTGATGGCAACCCTGTCGACGCAATCACAATTGTCGACAGTTTTAAGCGCGCGCTTGATCCGGCAACGTCAGCACCATTTTATCAGCTTCTATTGCCCATCAAGAATGCACAAGCGTTTCGGGCTGGGACACTTCCCGTCGATGCAGTATTGGGTGTCACTTCACCCGATCCCGAGACTGTGATTGTTGAGTTGAGTGTCCCATCCCCATTTTTTTTGGATGCTTTGGCCGAGCCCGTCGCCATGCTGGTGGGGCCAGCGCAACGTATTGCTGATGCCGAAGGCGCGTTTATGCCGCAACCCAGTCCAACAGGGTCGCGATTTCTATATCAGTTCCTGATTAATGTTACGCGCGCACCGTTAACTCAACGGGACGTGCGACATGCCCTCGGCATGGTGATTGACCGAACCGCCATCATTCAAAGCCTCGAACTGCCCAAGAGTGAGGAAGCTTATGGCTTTCGCGATGCGCCCACAGCCGCGCAAGCGCCGTATGCCCGTATTTCACCGCCGGATCGAAAAGCGGTGGCCGAGGCCCTGCTCCTTGATCTCAAGCGCGACGCCACCGTCCCTTTGCGTATTGTTGTGCCAAACCAAACCATGCACGTGATCGTGGCCGAAGCCGTTGCAACGACATGGCGTGATTTGGGGTTCCACGTGATTGTGGAGCACTTGCCAGTGGAAACGTATGAAATAGCGCTTTTGGAGGGCAGGTTCGACTTCGCTTGGGCGCCGGTCAGGTCATTCCCGCGACCGCCCGAGCAAGTCATGGCACAGACGCTGTTTATGTTTAGCCAAGCGGCCGGCCCATGGAATATGGGCCATTACCACGAGCCCATTTTTGATCAATTCCTCGCGAATGCGAATGCTGATATCACGCCAGAACACCGCGCATCGCAACTCCGATCCGCTGAAAATGTCTTGATCGAAGATCAAGCCGCAATTCCGTTGTTCTTTTATTCTGCCAAGATCCCCACCGCGAACGCTGTGATGGGCGCACCCGTGGATGCCACAATAATCCACCACTAATAAGCGGGTATTCCTGCCACATCCTGTGGCCTCGAGTTTTGCTTGGCGAGTTGCGTTGGGCCGCCTATGGTTTACGGCAGTTTTAGATGTCGCAAGACAATTCGCCGACCCTTAAGGAGGGGCGACCCTCGACATGCTATCGTTTATCGTACGCCGTCTTCTCATCGCCATTCCTACTCTGTTGGCAATCATTACCGTTTGTTTTTTCCTGATGCGTTTAGCACCGGGCGGCCCCTTTGATGCCGAGGCGCCTGTACCGCCGGAAATTCTCGCGAATATGCGCGCAGCTTATAATCTGGATAAGCCTTTAGTGCAGCAATACGCCGACTACATGATCAAGTTGGTCCAGGGTGATTTCGGACCATCGTTTAAGTACAAAGATTTCACCGTAACGGAATTGATTGCCCAAGGATTTCCGGTCTCAGCGCAGAACGGATTTGCGGCCATTGTGCTGGCCATCATCATTGGTGTGCCGTTGGGTATTCTGGCGGCCTTAAAGCAGAATACGACGACAGATTATTCTGTCATGGGGTTCGCTATGACAGGCATCGTTGTGCCCAGTTTTGTCATGGCACCGATTCTAATTTTAATCTTCGCGATTTTTTTGAAAGACACGCCATTTCAGTTGCCAGCGGGAACGTGGGAAGGTGGAGCGTTAAAGCACCGCATTCTGCCAGTGTTCTGCTTATCATTGGTTTACATCGCGTATTTAGCCCGCATAACACGCGCCAGTATGATTGAGGCTTTGCGCCAGAACTATGTGCGCACAGCGCGCGCGAAGGGCTTGCCGTTTCGTACTGTTATCGTGCGCCACGCATTAAAAACAGCACTCATTCCCGTCGTCACCTTCTTGGGCCCAGGGATTGCTTTTCTGCTCACAGGTTCGATGGTGGTGGAAACCATTTTTGGCTTGCCAGGCATTGGGCGGTATTTCGTGCAAGGTGCGCTCAACCGCGATTACACGCTGGTGATGGGCGTGACAATCCTCAGTGCATCGTTGATTATTATCATGAATATTGTTGTCGACGGGCTCTATGGCTTACTCGATCCTCGCGTCCGGTATGAGTAGCGTGCCATGAATAATCCCATCAACAGTCCCACCGGCATCAATCTGTCATCACCACACGCTGCAGCACTTCAGGCTGCCGAAGACATTCAAGGCCGCAGTTTGTGGCAAGATGCCTGGCGGCGTTTGTTGGCAAACCGCGCGGCACTTGTCAGCTTAGTCATCCTAGTGGTTGTCGGGCTTGCGTGTTTTGTGCTGCCGCACTTTTTACCGTGGACGTACGAGCAAATTGACTGGGACCGCATGGAAGCAACTCCGCCCAGTCTCGAGACAGGGCATTATCTGGGAACCGATACCCTGGGGCGTGATTTGCTCGCGCGCGCGCTGTTTGGCGGACGCATCTCACTCACTGTGGGGCTACTCGCCACGTTCGTTGCACTGCTGATTGGCGTTACAGTCGGTACTGTCGCCGGATATCTCGGCGGACGCGTGGATCAATTCCTCATGCGCTTTGTCGACTTCATGTACACTGTGCCGCTGACATTTTTTGTTATTATTCTTATGGTGCTTTTCGGTCGGAACTTCATTCTGATGTTCTTGGCCATTGGCTGTATTGAGTGGCTGACCATGGCCCGCATTGTGCGCGGCCAAACACTCACCCTAAAAAACAAAGAATTCATCGAGGCTGCGCGCGCCATCGGCGGGTCCACCAGTGCCATTATCGCGCGCCACATTATTCCGAACGTCTTGGGCGTAGTCATTGTGTACGTCACCCTGACGATTCCCCAGGTCATCTTGATTGAAAGCTTTTTAAGCTTCTTGGGTCTTGGCATCCAGGAACCTATGACCAGTTGGGGCATGCTGATCAACGAAGGGGCTGCGGAAATGGAGTCAACGCCGCGCGCACTTCTGGTCCCCGCAGGCTTGATGACCCTGACGCTGTTTTGCTTCAACTTCTTAGGCGATGGTCTGCGCGATGCGCTCGACCCGAAGGATCGCTAAGTCATGTCGATCCTGGATATCCGCAATCTGACAGTTAGCTTTAAAACTCAAGATGGCACAGTCTCGGCTGTCAACGACGTCTCATTGACACTACAGAAAGGCGAGTGCCTCGGCATCGTCGGTGAATCGGGCTCAGGAAAAAGCCAAACATTTATGGCGGCGATGGGATTGCTCGCGGCAAACGGCAACGCCAGCGGCGAAATTCTGTTCGACGGCAAGAACCTCATCGGTGCCAGTGAAGCCACACTCAACAACGTGCGCGGCAATCGCATGGGCATGATTTTTCAAGATCCCATGACGTCGCTGACGCCGCACATGAAAATCGGCAAACAACTGGGCGAAGTGGTCATCAAGCACCGCGGGGCAACACCGGCTCAGGCGCGCGAACAAGCTTTGGTTATGCTAAAGCGCGTGCAAATCCCAGAAGCTGAACGTCGTTTGGATATGTACCCGCACGAACTATCAGGTGGTTTACGCCAGCGCGTGATGATTGCCATGGCGTTGATGTGCAGTCCTGAAGCCATTATTGCGGATGAGCCCACGACGGCTTTGGATGTAACAGTACAGGCGCAAATTCTCGATATCTTGCGCGATGTGAAGGAGCGCCTGAATACTGCAATTGTGCTGATTACGCATGATTTGGGTGTGATCGCCGGCTTGGCAGACCGCGTTGCTGTGATGTACGCAGGCCGCATTGTGGAAGTCGCCGATGTCCGCAGCATCTTTTCAAATCCGCAACATCCGTACACGAAGGGCCTTTTGGCGTGTACGCCGCGCTTGGATGATGCATGCGGTGGACAAATGACGACCATCTCTGGTCAGCCACCAAATTTGCAGCGCTTGCCATCTGGGTGTTCGTTCCATCCAAGGTGCAGTTATGCGTTTGATAAATGTATCGCCGAACGCCCTGCGCTTGAATCTATCAGCGATGCCCGCGCTAAAGCCTGCTTCAAAGATTTTAGGGTGGCGTAATGAGTCAACCGCTTCTCAAAGTCCGTGATTTAAAGGTCCATTATCCGGTCCGTACTGGTGGCATCATCGTGCGCGCGTACACATCGCTGAAAGCAGTGGACGGGATCAGTTTTGATCTGAATGCGGGCGAGACATTGGGCGTCGTGGGCGAGTCTGGGTGCGGTAAGTCAACGCTGGGCCGCGCGGTCTTGCAACTGGTCCCCACCACGGCAGGTTCGGTCTCTTGGTTGGGCACAGATCTGACGCAAAAATCAAAGGCCGAAATTAAAAGCTGCCGCCAAGACTTACAGGTGGTGTTTCAAGACCCGCTGGCCAGTCTCGATCCGCGCATGACGGCCGGTGATATTATCGCCGAGCCACTGCGCAATTATTCACCTTCCATGTCAGCGGCTGAACGAAAAGCCAAAGTGCAAGACATGATGGCGAAGGTCGGCTTGCTGCCAGCGATGATTAATCGTTACCCGCACGAATTCTCGGGCGGGCAATGCCAACGCATTGGCATCGCGCGTGCGATGATCTTGAATCCCAAGCTTATCATTTGTGATGAACCAGTGTCGGCGCTGGATGTGTCGATTCGCGCGCAAGTGATCAATCTGCTGATGGATCTGCAAAAGACATTCAATTTGTCGCTGATCTTTATCAGTCACGATCTGGCTGTGGTGCGGCATATTAGTCACCGGGTAATGGTGTTGTACCTCGGTAAAGTCATGGAACTTGCCGCGCGTAATGCACTTTATGACGCGCCATTACATCCTTACACGCAAGCCTTGATGGCCGCTGTGCCAATTCCGGATCCAGAGAAGGAGCGTGCCAAGGCGCGGGTGATTCTCAGTGGTGATCCGCCGTCACCGCTCCATCCGCCGTCAGGCTGCGTTTTCCGCACACGTTGCCCCAAAGCGACAGAGGTTTGCGCGACGCAAACGCCCGTGTTGGAGGCCGCTACGGTTGCACACGAGGTTGCGTGCCATCACTGGCGCGCTTAAATCTCTGTCTCGTCGCTTCCAGGAATTTTCCAATGACCATATCCGACCCAGCACCATATTTTGCCTGCCACGTGTTTTCGTGCACTAACGTTCGCCCCGAAGGGCATCCGCGGGGGTCATGCGCGCGCAAAGGCTCGGTGGCATTGCGTGATTATATGAAAGATAAAGCCAAGCAAATGGGACTGAAAGGCATTCGCATTAATGCGTCCGGATGTCTCGACCGATGTGAACTTGGCCCCACGCTGGTGATTTATCCGGATGGCATCTGGTACCGATTCGACAACGAATCCGATATTGATGAGATTTTAGACACGCATATCAAAAACAAAGGGCGCGTTCAGCGTTTGCTTTTAAAACCTGAAGACGGCCCAAATAAAGCCGAGACAAAAACAAAAGAATGACCTTCCGTATAGGGGCCACGGAAAAAAGTACAAAATCCCCTTAGGTTGACCAAAGATCAGCCTTCTCTCTGTATCGTGATTCGCTCATAAAAAACGCATTGAACTAAACATCCCAAATCAGAGTGGGGAACTTCGATGCGTTTTGGTGGCGTGTTTGTTGCAGCGCTTGTGCTGTGCGCGGTTTCCGCGCATGCCCAGGAAGACGCGTCCGATAGTGCATGGACGCCGACAATTAGTCTTGCCTACACAAGTCAGTGGGTAGACCGCGGTGTTACCCAAACCAATGCCCACGCAACCCCTCAGGGTGGTTTGCGCCTTGACCATGAAAGCGGCTTTTATATCGATTCGTGGGCAACAGGTGTCGACTTTGGTGATGGCACTGATGCTGAAATCGATCTTGGCATTGGCTTTGCCAAAGAACTCGAAAACGGGTTTTCTTACGATCTTTCTTTCTACTATTACCAGTTCCCCGGCGCACCCAAGGGCAGCAAATCAGCTTTCTGGGAAGTCATTCCGTCCGTAGGCTACGATTTCGGCCCTGCTGCATGGACTGCCGCGGCATTTCTGACAACACGCAACAGCGGCGATACGGGCGAAAGCGTTTATCTCACAACAGGCTTAAGCGTGCCGATCACCGAGAACTTAAGTCTTGATGCAAATGTTGGGCGCTCTGAGCTAGATCCGCGCGGTGGCGACGATTATTGGGATTGGAACGCAGGCGTGACGTATTCCGCACCCTGGTTTGATGTCGACGCACGTTATCATGATGCAGGCAACATCGCGTGCGGGGGCGCGTGCAAAGCGCGCTTTGCCCTCACCATCAGCCGTAGCTTTAGCTTCTAAAATTAGATCAGGTAATCGCAGCGGCTTCGCGCACCATGTTGATGAGCGATGAGCTCATCAAAAACGCTTTGTGACGAACCGGATCATTTGCTGTCTTTCGCAATTCTTCAAAACGTGCATTGGCCTTTGAGGGGTCTTTGGCCTGCAACGTCTCTTTGTTCTGAATCGATTGTGCTTGGACGTATTTTTGCGCCAGTGGGCGGCGTTGACGGTCGTAGAGATCGAAAATGCTATCGTCCGCTTCGCCGCGCCACACCTTCACCAGCTTCTCAGCCAGGTTCAGACCGTCGGCGATGCCTGAATTCATGCCCATGCCACCCAAGGGATTATTGATGTGTGCTGAATCACCCGCCAACAATGCGTGACCTTTGCGGAAAGCCGCAGCGACACGTTGGTGCACGCTATAAAGATTGCTGTGAATAATTTCCGTGTCGCGCGCGTAGGGGAAGCAATACTCCAAGCGTGCACGAATCCAAGCTTCCGATGTGATAACTTCTTCCGGTTCATCGCCGGTGACGGGGAACAGGTTCCGCCACATGCCTTTACCGTCAGGGCCCGGAATTTTGAACACCGAACACCATTGGTCCGGGTCAGCGATATAATTGCGGTAGCGGTAATTGTCGGCTTTCTCGTAATCGAACAGTGACGCCACGATGATGAAGCGTTCTTCCCATGTGAAGCCTGGGAAATCAATGCCTTGCGATTTACGCACAAAACTACGACCACCATCACAGCCGATGATATAGCGCGCTGTGTAATCGTTTTTCGCCCCGTCGGGTGTTTGGGTGACGACACGAACGTGATCGGCACCATTCTCTAATTCAACAATAGTGTGTTCGCGTTTTAATTCAAAATGCGGGAAAGCCTTCAGCATTTCTTGCGCAATGGCCACAGTTTTGTGCTGTTCCAACTGCACCGCGTAAGGGTGGTTGGTTTCACCTTCTAAGCGCTGAAAGTCGAATTCCGCAAACACTTCGTTTGTTTCGCGGTAGCGGTACTGGAAGTAGCGCGCTTTTAATCCCTGTTCGATCACAGGCGCGCTCATGCCAATCGTGTCGAGCAGATCAAGTGTGGACGAGTGCGTTGTCGCCGCGCGATGCGCCGTTGGTGTTGTTGCTTGGGCCTCCAATTGCAAAACTGGAATGCCTTTTTGGGCTAAAGCAAGTGCCGTGATGCTGCCGACAGGGCCAGCACCAGCAATAATCACGCGATCAGACGAGGACATGTGCGCTCAAAGCTTTTCTAAACGACTACATCAAAACGTGGACGGACTTCACTTGCGTGTAGCTCAACAATTCTTCCAGGCACTCTTCACCGCCCAGGCCAGAATTGCGTGCGCCACCAAACGGCAAGCCAATGTGATGCATCGCCGAACCGTTAATAGCAACTACGCCCGTTTCAATGCGTTTGGCTGTCGAAAGCGCCAGCGTAATGTCGTTGGTGAAGATACCGGTTGTCAGGCCAAATTCGGTGGCATTGGCGATGTTCACGGCCTCGTCCACGGTCTTGAACTTACCAATCGACATGACAGGCCCAAAGATTTCCTCGCGCGCGACGGTCATATCCGGTGTCATATCGGCAAACACCGTCGGTTCCACCCAGAAACCCTTTTTGAAGATATCCCCTTTCGGGCGACCGCCGCCGGTGAGCAACTTGCAGCCTTCGGTTTTGCCCTTTTCGATAAAGCCCATCACGCGCTTGTAGTGACCGATTGAGTTTACAGGGCCCATTTCGGAAGTCGGGTCCAAAGGATCGCCCAGTTTCAAAGCGGCAACCTTAACGCGGGTCAATTCGACGGCGCGGTCGTAGAGGGATTCGTGCACCAATAAACGGCTCGTCGAGCCGCAACTTTGACCTGCCCACGAGAAGTTCATGCCCGCCACCGCCGCATCAACCGCTTTCTCAATATCGGCATCGGGGAACACGATCAGGGGGTTCTTCCCACCCAGTTCCAATGTCACGTGCTTCACCGATACTTCCGCAGCGGCGCGCTGAATAGCCAAGCCGGTGCCGACGGACCCCGTGAAGCCAATGCGGCGGACTTTTGGGTGACGCACCAACGTGTCACCAACTGGCAAGCCGTAGCCAGATACAATATTCACCACGCCCGGCGGCAGAATTTCAGCGCAGACTTGCGCCAACAAATGCCCCGACAGCGCGCTGGTTTCAGGCGTCTTAATCACAACTGTATTTCCCGCCTGTAAGGGGGCCGCCAAATGCGCGCCTGCAAACATAAAGGGGTGGTTGAAGGGTACAATGCGCGCCACCACACCAAAGGGTTCGCGTAAAGTGAAGTGAATACCTTTTGGAGTGGCTGGAACTGTTTCGCCTTTCATTTCGCTGGCAAGGCCCGCGAAGTATTCCAAATAGCCAGCCGCGATTTCCACGTCAGCACGCAACTTGGCAATGGTGTTGCCGGTGTCGGTCGCTTCCATATTCAAAATTTCTTGGGCGCGGCTGCGGAAGCCTGCGGCCACTTTTTTCAGCAAACTTGCGCGTTCCCATATTGATTTGCCATTCCAGCCAGGCTGCGCTTTATCTGCGGCCTCTACGGCGCGGTTCACGTCCTCAGCGGTACCAGCAGGGACGCGGCCAATTTCTTCTTCGTTCGCCGGATTAACAGATGTGATCCATTCTTTGCTGCTAGCAGCAGTGAATTCGCCGCCAATAAACATCGGGCGGTCGCCAAATTGATGGCCCATCGTAAAACGTCCTTATCTTTTGCTTAGCCGAGATTTGATTTTAAAAATTGCAGCGTGCGCGCATCGGCCTCAGTCGCGCAAGCGCCATTGAACCATTTACCGCCGGGGTTCGCGAAGGCGTGATTGGCCTCGTAGAAATGCAAATCAAGCGGTTTACTAGCCTTGTGCATGTTGGCTGCAAAATTCTCAACCGACGCTTTTTTCACAATCCGGTCTTGTGTGCCGAAGTGCCCTTGCACTGGACCTTTCAGTTTTGCCAAATCTTCAACCGGGCGATCGACGGTGCCGTAATACACAACCGTCGCATCAACCGGCGTAGCGATGGATGTGTTCAGCGACCAGCGACCGCCAAAGCACCACCCAATCGTGCCGACCTTGCCATTACATTCAGGCGACGTGCGCAAGTAGTTCACCCACGACACAGCAGTCTCTTGGGTTTTCTCTTGGCTTAAGAACATCATCCGCAACATCGCCAAGACAAACCCGTCGGAGGTTTTCCCATCCATGAGATCGGCCGCGACAGTCATGTAGCCTTGATCGGCGTACTTAACCGCCAGTTCTTTGAACTCATCCGTCAGCCCTTTGAACGCATGGAATAGCACCAATCCAGGCGCGGGCAGGGTGGAAGGCTTGGCTACAAATGCCGACACCGTCCGCCCTTGGGTAGTGGTTGTGGTAACTGGTGTTAAGCGGTTCGCGATATGTGCATCCAGCGGCATGGGGATGATCCTGCGTTCAGGCCCAATTTCTGTATGCAGGTGTTATGCCGGGAAACCGGATTTTTAGCGACCGCTGGGGCAGCTTTGCGTCGAATCGCGTCCATGTAGTGGCGCGATTTTGGCTTTAAAAATCTAGTCGCGTTCATCCAGTAGATTTTGCGGGAACTCGGTGAAGATATTGGTCTGCACTTTGGGGGGCACACCCAACTGCAGGGCCCCTGGATTCATCAGATTCTTTGGATCAAGCGCAACCTTTAAGCTTTTTACGAACACTAGTGACGCCGACGACAGCGATTCTGTGTAATCGTACGTCTTGCCCATTTGGAAGTGTGAAGCGCCAAAGGCATCCCACAGCATCGCCAAGTCGTGGCGCAAGGTTTCAACTGCTTTACGGGCTGCGGAATCTGGCTCAGATGCGCCGTACGCCATGCGCTGCTCGTTAGTCACATGCTTTTGATGGAAAGCGTGTAAGCGGTCTTTCCAGAAGAACATTGGCTCGATGATGAATGCGTTACTCAAAGCGCTGGTGATGTAAGAAATTTTGATGTTGTGCTGCTTCATGATGTCGCGGTGGCGCACAAAATACTCATCGGTAATCGCCGCAATTTCCATCGCACGCGAAAACGGGAAAATGGCATGCACGGGCAGCCAGTTTTCACCTTCGGGGCCTAACAGTTGCTTAACTGTGCGGAACGGCTTCGCGCGGGTGACTTGCGGGACTGTGTTTGGCAATTCCTTCATCGCCATCGGCACCAGAATGCGCCGTGCGCGGCCCACTTTCAATTCCAGGTCTTTGGCAGAATCGCCTTCGATCACCATGTGCAGCGAGAAGCCACCGCGAATGACCGAGCGTTGACCATCAACCAATGTCCGCGCCAACGTAGCAAGCTTTTGATTTCCGCCGCCCTCAACCTTTTCCACTTCACGCACGAATGCGACACCCTCAAGCGCCTTGAAGCCGCGTACGACTAAGTTATCGTTCGCGTTCGGGTCAAAGCCCCACTGCTCGGCGACAATACCCTCGCGCGCCAGTGCCACTTGCGCTTCAGCTAAATCTTCAAAACGTTCGAACGAGAACGACAAATAATCCTGCACAGCAGGCACAGGAATCAGCGGCATGGTAATGCGCGCTTTCACACCAAACGCACCGCAATCACCCAAGAATAAACCCGTTAAATCGGGTCCTAAGTGACGGAAGAACGGCGTGCGTCCTTCGGCAATGGCAGTGCCCGTTTCGATGATGCTGCCATCGGCCAACACCACATCAACACTCAGCACATTGTCCGACATCGTGCCGTAGGTGCCCGAACCAAAGAAGTACGCATTGTTGCTGGCTGTACCGCCGACAGTCGCTTCACGACCCGAAAGCGGCCCGAAGAACGGCGTGCGAAGCCCGCGCTCTTTCAACGCATCATGCAACGTGGCCCACGTGCATCCTGTTTCGACCGTGACATAACGATCAACTTCGTTGATTTCGGAAATCGCATTTAAATCTATCGTATCAACAATGGCGCTCTTGGCCTGCACGGGTTGATATCCGCGCGTGGACGAAAAACCTGCGCCGCGCGGTACAATCGCAACACCGACTGATGTCAGTAACCCCACGGCACGCGACAAATGATCAACCGATGATGGCTTGATGGCCAGAAGGGGGCGGACATTTGCTTCGCCTGCAATGTCAGTTGCGTAATATGCCAACAGCGGCGCGTCGGTGATGACGCGCTCTGCGCCCAGAATGTCGCGCAAGTCTGTCAAAACATCAGCAGGAATGGAATTTGAAGCGGGCTTTAATTTGGCCATGCGATCTTGAGGTCCAGATAAATTACGCCCGGCCGAGATAAGCCTCGCGGACTTTAGGGTCACTTAACAGGGCGGCGCTAGTTCCAGCCGCAACAATGCGGCCCGTTTCCAGCACGTAACCGCGCGTGGCGACTTTTAGCGCCAGGGCCGTGTTTTGTTCAACTACCAACACTGTCACACCCCCCTTAGCGATCTCTGCCACGCGGTCAAACACGTCTAGGGCGATCTTAGGGGCCAATCCCAAGCTGGGTTCGTCCAGAAGCAGCACCTTAGGTTTCGCCATAAGCGCGCGGCCAATCGCTAGCATTTGCTGCTCACCCCCTGACATGGACCAGCCTAGCTGCATGCGGCGTTCCCGTAAGCGCGGCAGGAAGGTGTAAATTTTCTCAATTTCAGCCGACAGATCAGCCGTCAACCCGGCCCAGGCACAGGCCGCGACTTTTAGATTTTCTTCAACCGTCAGCCCGCCAAAAATACGGCGTCGTTCCGGTACGTGTACCAAACCCAACTTTACGCGCGCCTCAGCGCTTTTGGGGGCTAAGTCATCGTTGGCCAAGGTGACTGTGCCGCGCTTAGGTTTTGCCAAGCCCGACAGCGTACGCAGCAGCGTGGTTTTACCCGCACCGTTAGCGCCCAATAATGCAACCGTCTCACCCGCAGCGACATTTAAGCTGACGTCGTTTAAGGCCTGCACCGCGCCGTAGTGTACGGAAAGATTCGCCACATTAAGCATGTGCCACCTCCGCGCCTAAATACGCCTCAATCACTTTGGGGTTGGCCTGCACTTCAGCAGGCGTGCCTTCCGCGATCTTTCCGCCAAAATTTAAAACAGCGATGCGATCCGACCACGACATCACCAAACTCATGTCGTGCTCAATCAGCACCACAGCTAAGCCCAGCGCTTTCATCTCGTTCAGTGTTTTCACCAACGCTACGCGCTCGCCCAGGTTCAAACCCGCCGCAGGTTCGTCAAGCAGAATAATTTTGGCATCGGCAGCCAAAGCCCGCGCGATCTCGACATTGCGTTGAACACCAAACGGCAACTCAGCTACATATTTATCGCGCATGTCCCACAGGTTCAGGCGCTTCAAGGCATCAGCTGCGCGCGCTTTCAGACTGCTTTGCCACGTGTTGTACGCGCTGCGTAACCCCAGCACGTTTAGCAATCGTGAGCTTTCACCGGGACAAGCGCCTGTCATCACGTTTTCCAAGACGGTCAAGCGTTGAAACAATCGCCCATTTTGAAACGTGCGCGCCATGCCAGCTTTACGCAGCGTGTGCGCTGGCGTGTTGGTGACGCTAATGCCATTCAAATAAATCTCGCCGTCCGTTGGTGGCGTGAGGCCCGACAGCAAGTTCAGGAACGTGCTTTTACCAGCACCATTCGGGCCAATCACTGCAAAGGCTTCACCGGCGCGAACAGCCAATGACACATCATTTACAGCGACGAGGCCGCCGTAGGTCTTGGTCAGGTTCTTTGTTTCCAAAACAATGGTCATGCGCGTACTCCGCGCATGCGTTGCGCAAGACCAGATAATCCTTTGGGCATCGCGATCAACACTAACAATGTGATCAGGCCGTAGATAATTAGGTAGCCGTCTTTCAGTAGCTTGGCGACTGCACCTTTTTCGTCCCCGCCAGCGCTGATATAGCCTGCCGCTACGTCACGCATCAGTTCGGGTAAGAAGGTCAGTGCAATCGCGCCCAGGATTGCGCCGAGCACCGACGCTTCGCCGCCAACCACCAGCATCATCAAGAAGAGAATCGATTGCGACACGGCGAAGTCGGTGGGAGAAATAAAGCCAGTGTAGTGCGCGTACAGCACACCACTTAAGGCACCAATCACACCAGACAGTGTAAAGCCCAGCACCTTTGCGCGGCCCACATCAATCCCAACCGTTATCGCGGCTGTTTCATCATCACGCACCGCAATCATCGCACGACCAACGTGAGAGTTGCGTAAGCGTAGCGCCAGCCATACCACTACAAGTGCGACAATGCTGACAATCTGCAGGAATGCTTTTTCAGGTGACGATGCGGACACCAAATCTGTCAAACGTGGAATGCCAGGAACACCGTTGTAGCCGTTGGTCACTTCAATCCAGTTTTTCGCCACCAATTCCAAAATCACGTTTACGCCCACGGTCGCCAGCGCCAGGTAGTGACCTTTCAGCCGTATTAACGGTGCGCTGACAATCAGAGCAAATAGAGTAGCGGCGAGTAATGCGGCGGGAATGCTGATGTACAGTGGCCAGCCCAGTTTCACAGTCGTAAGTGCGCTGATGTATGCGCCAATGCCGACAAAAGCCGCTTGGCCTAAATGAATGATGCCGCAGTAACCGAAGGCGAAGTTTAACCCGATCACGGCGATCACGTTCAGCAACGCCAGGTTCAGCAGGCGCAGGCTATAACCTTCCAAGAAAAAGCCAGCGGCGGTTAACAGAATGGCTGCAACAGCAAACCAAATCACCTGGCGCATGTTCTGACTCATCCCCAGGCCACTCATCCGCGATCTCCGCGTGATTCCTTGAACAAGCCCTGCGGTCGGGCAATCAGGAACGCCACCATCAACAAGAACACCAATGCGTCTTTATATGTGGATGAAATGTACGCGGCCCCCAGTGACTCGGCTAAGCCGACAATTAATCCACCAAAGATTGCCCCCGGCACACTGCCGAAGCCGCCGATGATGGTTGCAGCAAAACTTTTCAATGCTAGGGCATCGCCCATGCTGGCATCCACAAACCACACAGGGCCCATCAATAATCCTCCCAAGCCTGCCAAGCCGCCCGCCAACGCCCAAGTTAACGCATAAATACTGGCGACATTAATGCCCATCAGCTTTGCAGCCTCAGCATCTTGCGCGACGGCACGCATACGCGCGCCCAACACAGTTTTATACAGCAGCAAATAAAGCGCGCTCACCACCAGCATCGTAATGCCAATCACCGCCAGAATATGCGCAGAGACAATAATGCCGCCGAGCGATACCGGGGCCACACCAAACGGCGACGGCAGGCGCTGGGGTAACGGCCCCCAAATCAGCAAGCCGATATTCTGCACAATAATACCAACTGCGATGGTGCCGACAATCACGGTGACGACAGGGCTTTGTTGCAGCGGGCGGTACACGATAAAGAAAAACAGAACGCCCAATGCGATCATGGCAGCCAACGCTAACACCGTGCCGGGCACGGTTGCACCCAAAGCGGCGATGCCTGAAATGCCTAAGAAGGCGCCAACGACCACAAATTGTCCGGCCGCAAAGTTCACAACCCCTGTGGCCTCGTACACCAGCACAAAACCTAGTGCTAACAGTGCATAGATGCAGCCAATGGCTATACCGTTGAACATGGTTTGCGCCGCGGACTTGAGGGCGGATGGTCGTTCTTGTGTTGGTGTTGTAGCGGCTTGTGTTGCTTGTGATACGGCGGCAGTTGTATTGCCGATCTCAAAGTGACGTACCAAGGCAAAGTCTTTCGTTCCGGGGGCAAACTTCACGATATCAACCGAACGGCCCATGTTGCCAAAGCTGTCGGTGTTATAGCTGCGGGTGACGCCAGGGTGATCTTTGAGCGCGCTTAAGTATTCACGCAAAGCTTGGGGGTCGGTTCCAACGCTGCGCAAGCCATCGGCCAAAATTTGGGCGGCGTCATAATAGTTGGTGACGAACGATGCATCCGCGGCGATGCCGAACCGCTGTTGATAACGCTCCATGAAGTTCGTGGTATCAAAGCTTTTGCGATCCGGCAGGTACGCATCCGTCACCGCATAGGCGCCATCAATATCCTCTGCCGATAGTAACGGCATGGTCGAGGGCACGGTCAGTGTCGTGTTGCCGATGATTGGCAACTTTGATCCCATGGCGCGTCGTGCCGTCAGCATTAACCCCATATCGCGCACGTAGCTTACGGCCATCAAAGTATCTGCACCTTGATTGGCGACGTTCAAAAGATGCGTGCCAAAATCATTCTCATCTAACGGATAAGATTCCAAAATCGGTTCAATACCAGCAGCTCTGAACAACTTCTCCATCTCTGCCGCCATGCCTTGGCCGTAGTCGTTCTGCATATACAAAATGGCGGGCTTGGCGCGGCTCAAATCCTTTAACGCGATATCCACCATGGCGGCCGCAACAACGCTATCAGGCTGCTTAATGCGGAACATCCAAGGGTTATTCAACTGATGCAAGGCGTCAGCGCCACCTGCATAAAAAGTTGGAGTGCCTGTACGGCGCACTTCTGGTTCTGCGGCAAAGTTCTGCGGTGTATAGCTGGACAAGAACATTGCGACTGGCTTCTGATCCTGCACAATCTTTATATATGCAGATACCGCCGCTGAGTTTGAGCTTTGAGCATCTTCAAACGCAAACTTCACCGGCACACCATGAATGCCACCTGCGGCATTGATATCTTCTTCGGCCATCTTCAGGCCGTTGTAGTACAACAAGCCCGATGCTGCGGTAGAGCCCGTAATGGGCACCGTTGCGCCAATCACAATTTCTTTGCGGTCGATAACGGGCGCGGTTTTTGCTGCGGGTGTGGTGCTAGCCGGGTTTGCGCTGTAAGTGCGCATCGGAATCTGCGTTTTATTTTCGGCATATCGCACAATCACAACATCATTCGTCATGTTGCCTTTAGCATCCGCCGTATAGGCCCGTGTCAGTGCGTTGTAGTTCTGCAAGCCCGCAATAAAGTCGCGGACTTTCTGGGGGTCTTCGCCAACTTGCTTAATGGCCTCCGCCACCATAATCACACCGTCATAGTAGTTGGTAATGAATGACGGATCAGGTTTCAGGTTGTAGCGTTCTTCATAGCGCCGGATAAAATCGGTTTTGTCGTATGCGGTGCGCTGTTCCAGCACAGCATCCACCAACGCATAGATGCCGGTCAGTTCATCGGCTTCCAATAAGTCGGTGGTGGCGGACACGCCTAAAGCTTGTTGGCCCACAACAGGCAACGTAATGCCCATGGCTTTTCGGGCGCGCAACACCAGCGCAGAGTCGCGGTTAAATCCTGCCATCAGCAGTACATCAGCCCCTTGACTGACCAAGCTCTGCAATTGCGCCGACATATCGTTGTCGCCAGGGCCGTAAGATTCTTTCATCATCTTAATGCCACGCGCGGCAAAGATTTCATCAAGTTGGCGCGCAAACCCTTGGCCGTAATCGTTTTGCACATACATCAGGCCGGGTTTGGATTTTTTCAAATCATCCAACACCACGCTTGCGACCGCTTTTGTGTTCACCTGGTCAGGTGGCTTGATGCGGAAGAGATACGGATTGTTCAGTGCTTCAATTTCTGTGGCTCCGCCAGCATGCATCGCGCCAATACCAGCGCGTGCAATCTCGGTGGATTGGGCGATGATTTGTGGTGAGTAGCTGGAAATAAATGCGAAGGGCACTTTATGCTGCTGCACCAACTTAATATAAGCGGTCACAGCGCTTGAGTTGGATGAGCCTGCGTCTTCATTGACCAGGCGCAGTTTTTTACCATTCACGCCGCCAGCTGCATTCACATCTTCCACGGCCATTTCTAACGCGTGAAAGACGGTTAAGCCTGTTGCAGCCAGCTGCCCGGTGACGGCGCATGTCGCGCCGATAATAATCTCGTTGTTGTCTTGAGCTTGTGTCAGCTGTGGCGCAGCGCCCGTCAGCAAGCCCAAAACAAAAGCAATTTTACCAAACGTTTTTCGCATCAGATTTTACGCAACTCGGTTTTTAAAACTTTGCCATTGGCATTGCGGGGCAGGGTTTGCACCACGCTCAACTCTTTCGGAATTTTGTAAGCAGCCAGTTTGCCCTCACAAAACAGCGTCAGTCCATCGGCATCAAGGGTGTGACCTGATTTTAGAACAGCCACTACTTTTAAGCGTTCGCCCCATTTCTCGTCGGCTACGCCAATCACCGCAACCTCGGCAATAGCAGGATGTGTGATCAGCACGTCTTCAATTTCGCGTGGGTAAATATTCACGCCGCCCGAGATCACCATGTCCTTCTTGCGGTCCATGATATAGATGAACCCTTCTATATCTTTTCGCGCAATATCGCCGACAGACACCCAACCGTCTTTGAATGTCTCGGCTGTTGCATCTGGTTTGTTCCAATAGCCGTTGAACAAATACGGCGACAGGCTGAACAGCTCGCCCGGAACATCCGGCTCACATTCACGGCCCTGATCATCGACAATTTTGACCAGTGTGTTCGGAAAAGCTGTGCCCACGCATTGTATTTTGCGCAACTGATCCGCCGGGCGCATGTTGGTGACGATGCCGCCTTCGGTAGATCCATATGTTTCGTGTAAAATCCCTTCACCAAAATAGGCGATGATCTTTTGCTTCAAGTGCTGAGACAAAGGAGACGCATTGGAAATGATCGTCTTGATCGCGATGCCCTTGCAGTCATTCAGCACGGCATCAGGCAAACTGAATACGTGATGAAACTGTGTTGGCACCATAAAAACGCCTGAAAATTTTCCAGCCTTCAGGCGCCGTAATAATGTCTCGGCATCAAACTTATCCATGAACTCCAAAGTGCCGCCACCAAACAGCGCGGCTAGCGGGAAACAAATTCCAGCACCATGGTTCATTGGCGTGGTGCCTAGGAATGTATCATCAGGCCCATAGCAGCCGTATTCTAAGGCCATGCCTAAGAATGTGAGAATGCGCGAACGGTGCGATATTAAAACACCTTTTGGTTTTCCCGTGGTGCCTGAGGTGTAAGGAATCGTCCAGACATCCCACTCGTCTATCGCCGGGTGTTCTGTCGGTGTTTCACCCTTTTTAAGCCAATTCTCGTAGTCGGCACCAATCACGACAACGCGCTGCACGCATTCGGGCGCATGCAACCGCATTTTATCGCCCAAGCTTTCGTCGCAAAACACGACCTTGGCCTTCGCATCTTCCAAAATTGCGATCAACTCGGCGGGCGTTAAACGTGGATTAATCGTCGCAACGGCCACGCCCGCTTCCGGCACGCCGCACACAAGTTCAATATATTCGATGCAATTGCGCGAAATAATCGCAGCATTGTCACCTTTCTTCAGTTTCAGGTCGGTGATGGTGGCGTTGGTGACGCAATCAATGCGCCGCATCAATTCTGCGTACGACCGTTCAATCTCGTTGTGCCGCACCGCCACTTTGTTGGGGTTGCGCTGTGTGGCTGCACGCAAGCCACGCGCCATCGTCATGGGCTGAAAGCCCGTCGGTAAATTTGCTGCGCGCGGCATATTCATCGCGGCAGCTTTTTGAATATACGCAACGCATTGTCACGCATCATCAGTTTGTGCGCTTCGGGCTTCATGCCGAGTTCGCTTACTTCTTTGACAGCGCGCTCAGGGTCGATTACCGGCCAATCTGTCCCAAACAACACTTTTTCGCGGCCATAGCTGTTTGCATAATGCACATACTGCTTCGGCCAATGTTTCGGGGCATAGGCATCGCCAGCCGTAAACACATTCTCATGTTTCCAGCACATGGAAATCATTTCATCGGTCCATGGCACGCCGATGTGAATGCCGATCAAGGCAAGTTCTGGAAAATCGATCGCCACCTGATCCAACAAAATCGGTTTTGCGACTGACGGTAAGCGTCGGTCTTTCTGATACACGAGATTATGTCCCACCTGCATCATGATGGGGATGTCGAGCTCGCAGCACTTGGCGTAGTAGGGGTAAATCTGCGGCGCATTAGGCGGTGTTGCAAACCAATGCGGATACCAGTGTGCACCGACAAAGCCGTAATCGCGCACGGCAGTTTCTAAATCACGCAAACCTTGCATGCCGCGCGTTGTATCTACCCCAGCCAAGCCCGAGAACCTGTCGGGGTATTTCGCGCAAATTTCGGCGACCATTTCATAAGGGACTTCGAAAGACCCTCTCACACTTAAGTCGCCGGCGCGCACAGCAATTAGTAGCGAACGTTCGATGCCGGCCCGGTCCATGCGTTCGATATAGTCTTCAATACTCACGCCTGGGCGCATGGCAGGGGGCATGCGCACCTGCTCTTTGAATGTCTCGTCAATGCCGGTGCGTCCTTGGCTCACGGTGTCTGGCGTGAACACGTTACAGACGATATCGATATATCCAGACAAAATTCTTCCCCTTCAAAATATCCACGGCACATTTTGGCGCCGGATCATCTTGCGAGCCTGCCCCCACAAGCTATGCTGTCCGCTAATGTATAAGACTGGATGCAAATAATGACACGTCTGCTTGTTTCGGCCCTACTGGCGGTCAGCGTGAGCGGTCATGCGTTCGCACAAGAATATAGCGCCCCCGAAGCGGCGACAGGGCGCATTGCCAAAGAAGGCAAACTTGCCAAATCGTTCATGGTCGTCGCGGCCAACCCCATTGCCACCGCGGCTGGTGTTGAAATCCTTAAAAAAGGCGGCACCGCCATCGACGCGGCTGTTGCTGTGCAGCTTGCGCTCAACCAAGTCGAGCCGCAGTCATCTGGCATTGGCGGTGGGTCGTTCATTGTATTTTGGGATGCGCAGGCCAAAAAACTTACCACATACGATGGTCGCGAAACCGCGCCTGCTGCGGCGACCGAGCGGCGTTTCTTAAAACCCGATGGCAAAACCATGGGTCGCGATGAAGCTGTGATCGGCGGTCACTCGATTGGCGTGCCGGGCACACTTCGTGTGCTGGATATGGCGCATAAAGCCCATGGCAAGCTGGCCTGGGCGAAGCTGTTTGACCCGGCCATTAAAATCGCCGACGACGGCTTTGCCGTCTCGCCACGTCTGAATGGTTTGCTGACGGATGAACAAGCGCTACGCGGTCTGCCACCCGGTGCCACTCTTTATTATACGGCGGAGGGCAAGCCCAAATCTGTGGGTACGGTCATCAAAAATCCGGCCTATGCCAAAACGCTTAAACTGCTGGCTAAAAAAGGCGCTGATGAGTTTTATATGGGCGCCATTGCCAAAGACATTGTGAAAGCCGCCACAACAGCGCAACGCCCCAGCGACATCACACTGGCGGATTTGAAAAACTACAAAGCGGTCGAGCGCGCGCCCATTTGTATGACCTATCGTGATCGCAATGTCTGTGGCATGGGCCCGCCAACATCCGGCGGTATTGGCGTAATGCAAACATTGGGTTTGCTGGAGCGCTTTGATTTAGCGGCTCTGGGGCAAAAATCGGTGCAAGCACAGCACCTGATTATTGACGCTGGTCGTTTGGTGTTTGCGGATCGTGCAGTGTACATCGCTGATCCTGATTTCTTGCCAATCCCGACGCAAAACCTGATCTCGAAGGACTATTTGCGCGAGCGCGGTGCGCGCTTGAGTTTGGACAAGCGCATCGAGAAAGCCGATGCAGGCGTGCTTGCGCAAAAATATGCGTGGGTCTCGGCGGCCAGCCCAGAGCAAGTATCGACCAGCCATTTCTCGATCATTGATGCCGAAGGCAATGCCGTGTCGATGACAACATCGATCGAAGCAGGCTTTGGCTCGCGCGTGATGGTGGACGGGTTCCTTCTCAACAACACGCTGACAGATTTTTCCTATTCCGACATTGCCAAGGGTGAAACGGTTGCCAATGCGGTGGGGCCCAATAAGCGCCCACGTAGTTCGATGTCGCCGACCATTGTGTTCGATAAAGATGGTAAAGTTGAAATCGTTGTGGGCTCACCCGGCGGCCCGGCGATCGTCGGGTTTGTGACGCAAACATTGATCGGCATGATCGATTGGGGCTTAACGCCGCAACAGGCTGTATCGATCCCGCATGTGGTGGTTGGTGGGCAAGGCGCGATGATCGAACCTGAGTTGGCGCCTGTCAAAGACGCGCTTACGGCCATGGGTCATCAGATTCGCATCGGTGAATTTCCGTCAGGAATTCATGCGATTCGTGTGACCAAAGATGGATTATTGGGAGGTGCCGACCCACGCCGCGAAGGCAGCGTGGGTGGAGAGTGAAAACTGCAAAGACTAATCAGCGACCGGGCTGCAACGCTTCGATCAAACGGCCATCGGGATCGTAGACAAACATCCGCATGCCGCTGGCAATAGAGCCGTCAGGGTTGGACATGCTGTATTTTGCAGGGCCTCGATGAAAGCGAACATCAATTTGTTGCAAGCGGCTGTATGCGGATTGCAAGTCGGGCACTTCTACAACAATTACCACGTCACCTGTGCCAATACCCATCAGGTTTGAGCGCGCACTGGCCAAGCGTGGTTTGTCGTAACTGAGCAAGCCAATCAGGCCGACGCGGTCATCGCTGCCGCGCATCACAACCAAGCGACCTTCTTTTGGGTCTTCGGTTAACGGCAAGGCATCAGCACCCACAACGCCGCCTTCTGTGCTGCTGTCAGTCGCTTTGTCATAAATTTTGGTCAAACCCAAACGCTGATAAAAATCGACAGACTTGGTCAGGTCTTCCACCACCAGAGTTGTGCGGCGCACAGTTGGTGCAGCAAACGCAGTCGATCGGTCTTGCGCGGTGGTTTCTGTCGCCGCAAGGCCGGTCGCGAGTGCGACAACACAGCTCAACAAAGACCAACGTTGTTTAAGGGTGCTCATGAAAGGGTCCGGATCCTGTTTGAAGTCTGTCGGCCAGTCTATCACTTTGGCCCACGTATCAAGTGATGCCACGGCCTAGCATCACCGGAAAAGGGGCGTCAATGCGACGCAATGTTACGTCATGGCCATAGTGGTTGGGGCCATAGTCGTGGGGCCATCCTAATCCCCCCAGCAGATAGACCCAACACAGGCTTTCAACCACATGGCGCATAACCGGTAACGCTTGGTTCTATCCACAGCCGGTTAGCATACCTTTTTGTGCATAACCGCGCGCAGAAATTGTCCACAGGACAAGCGGGTGGCCATATATCGTTAACAATGCGGTGTGCGCTCTTGAGTGGTGCCGCATCAACCGCTAATGATTGTCATATAACCCGGACAACCGGGACGCCTGCATTCCGAAGACCGGCCTTTAAGAACCGTTTTATGACCTCAGACCGCGAGCGTTTTGTAGCTTTCGCCTTTTGCTGGGCAGATATTCTGATCGAGTTGGATCAGAATAAAAAAGTCCTGTTCGCAGTTGGCGCACTGAACCCGCTGATGGGTTACGGGCCGGAAAAACTCATCGGCAAAAATTTCATGGACGTTGTCTCGCCGAAAGACAAAGTCTTGCTCGATCAGTTGCTGGAAGTCACCGCACGCAAAGGCCGCATCGATAATTTAAGTGTGCGTCTGGTTGGCGATAAGGGCACGACCCTGCCGCTTACTACAGCTGGCTACATGCTGCCCGATTTGAAAGACCACTACTTTATCGCCATGCGCACCACGGCGAAGGTTGATGCGTCAGGTCAAGCCGATGGCACCCGCGACAAAAACACCGGCCTCATGGCTGGCGATTCGTTTACGGAACTGGCCGCCGAGAAACTAAAAAACGGTAATGCTGGAAAAGACGTGGAGATGACTTTGGTCAGTCTCCCGAATTTCCAAAGCTTTGCTGATTCACTGCCGGAAGATGAAAAACAGGTTCTTCTCAATACCGTTGGCACCACACTGCGTGCCAATTCGTTGGGCGGTGATTCCGCTGGCGAAATCGGCGACGGCAAATTCGGTGTCGTGCACGATAAGGGCCTGGATGTTAAAGCCTTAGAATCAAAAATCGCCGAAGCTACGCGCGCGTTTGATCCCACAGGCAAGGGCATCGACGTGCAGGCCGGCACATTGGACATCGATGCAGGCTCGATCTCGGAAGAAGATCTGACCAAAGGGCTGGTCTATACTATCAACCACTTCAAGGATCAGGCGGGTGCGAAGTTCAATGTGAAGGACATCGCGTCCAACATGAACAACCTGGTCAAGGAAGCTGTGAATTCCTTGAAGACATTTAGAACGTTAGTTGGCGATTCTGATTTCCAAGTAGCCTTCCATCCGATCTTGGATGTGCGCACAGGTGCTGTTCACCACTATGAAGCGCTGGTGCGATTCGGTGGTAATTTTGAAGTCTCACCGTACAAGTACATTACGTTCGCTGAAGAAACCGGCCTGATTAACGAGTTCGATATCGCCATGGCGCGCAAGTGCGTGGACTGGCTGCGTAAACATCGTGGCGACAAAGTTTCGCTGGCCGTGAATATTTCCGGCATGTCGGTCGATAATCCGCAATATGCCAAAGAACTGCATGCGCTGCTGGATGCCGATACCTGGCTCCGCAACTTCCTGGTGTTCGAAATTACCGAGTCCGCGCGCGTTGCTGACTTGAAGAAAGCTAACGTGTTTGTGCAGTCCTTGCGTGAACGTGGCTTCCACGTTTGCTTGGATGACTTTGGTGCCGGTGCAGCCAGCTTCCAATACTTAAGCGTGCTGGAAGTGGACGTGGTGAAGCTGGACGGTTCGGCTGTGAAGAATGCGCAAGCCGCCCCCAAGGGCCGTGCGTTCTTGAAGGCCCTTACGACTCTTTGCAAAACCATGGAAGTGGAAACCATCGCCGAGATGGTCGACAGCAAGGAAACGCTGGAATTTGTTCGGGACTGTGGTGTGGAATACGTTCAAG
This sequence comes from Rhodospirillaceae bacterium, assembly GCA_965229355.1. Taxonomy (GTDB): domain Bacteria; phylum Pseudomonadota; class Alphaproteobacteria; order Rhodospirillales; family Rhodospirillaceae. Next base: position 1,608,592 of record OZ245869.1, read on the forward strand.
GCTTCCTGTTCGGCAAGCCCGATCCCGATCCGTGGCAGTTCATCAAGAAGCTGGATCGCCGCCTCTTCGCTGATACCAAGCGCTAGCGCGCTTCTGCGTATTGCTTAATTTTCTGAACCATGGCGACCAAACCGTTGCGTCGGTTGGGAGCTAAGTGTTGTTCAAAGCCCAGTTCACGCAACGCCGCTTCCGGGTCGATCTTGGCGATGTCTTCGGGTTTTTGGCCTGAGAACAAAATCCCCAACACGGCAATTAGCCCTTTCACGATCACGCTGTCGCTATCGGCAGCAAAAGCAAAGCGGCTAGGGTCATCTGTGGGATGGCCTGGGACGAGCCACACCTGGCTCATACAGCCGCGCACCTTGTTGGCATCGGTTTGTAAAGCAGGCGGGAAGGGCGGCAATTTGCGGCCCAGATCGATAATGTATTCGTAGCGTTCGTCCCACTCGTCAAACAGTGCGAAATTCTCCTTCAGCTCATCGAAGGTCATTTCGGGTTTAATCATCATAGGGGTGTCGGACATGGCCGAAGCTTTATATAACGGGAACCGCAACAGATCAGGATCGTTGTAACCGCAGGCTTACAGGCCAAGCCTTCAGATAACAACTCCATTCGGCATTTTTTGGTTTCATGAGCGAACACCGCATTCCAATTACCGGCCGCTTATCGCTCGATCCCGACGAGATCGAGATGACGTTTATTCGCGCGGGCGGCCCCGGTGGGCAGAACGTCAATAAAGTGTCGACATCTGTTCAGTTGCGGTTCAACGCGGCGGCTTCACCGTCATTGCCGTCCGACGTGAAAGAACGACTGATCAAGATTGCAGGCAAGCGTGCCACCAAAGACGGCGTCATTATCTTTACCGCAAATGAATATCGTAGTCAGGATCGCAACCGTGAAGTCGCTATTCAGCGCCTGATCGATATTATCGTGCAGGCCACGTTTGTGCCTAAAAAACGAGTCGCTACAAAAGCCACGCGCGGTTCGAAAGAGCGCCACCTCAAAACCAAAAAGAAACGTTCAGAAGTAAAAGCTGGTCGCCGCTCGGGTGGTTGGGATTAATCGCTCTACTGCGCTGCGTGCAGCACGGGCGCATTGCGTATCCCAACGGTTGGTAAATCAAACCAGAACGTTGTCAGCACATGCGGCTCGCTATCAAAACCCATCGTGCCGTTCATCTCTTCCACCAGACGCTTGGATAATGCCAAGCCAATACCTGTGCCATCGACGCCTTGGCTCTCTGCACCTAGGCGGTTGAAGGTTTGAAACACTTCAGCCTGACGATCGCGCGGAATGCCGTGACCGGTATCTGTCACGGCCACGCGCACATGCCATTCGTTCATAGCGGAGATGTCTATATTCACCGAGCCGCCGTTACGATTGAACTTAATGGCGTTGGAAACCAGATTGGTTAGTACTTGGGTCAAGCGCACGTGGTCACCGCTAACAGTTTCGGGCGCACCACCTTGTGAAATAGCGCTTAATGAAATATCGCGCACACCTGCTTGCTGCGCAAAGCCTTGCAAGACTTCGTTGGCCACCCGCAATAAATTCACAGGTTCAAAAGATAACGTCAGATGGCCGCTATCAATGCGCGATAAATCAAGCACGTCGTTGATCAAGCGCAGTAAATGCTCTCCACCCCGCATGATACTTGAGACGTATTCTTTCTGATCGTTATTCAGCGTGCCACGCGTTCCTAATGATAGTAATTGCGCAAAACCCAAAATTGCATTCAGCGGTGTGCGTAATTCATGGCTCATGTTGGCCAAAAATAATGTCTTTGCACGGTTGGCCGCTTCAGCCTTCACGCTCACACGGCGCAGCGCGTCTTCACGTACCTTGGCGTCGGTGATGTCTTGAATGGTGCCGATCATGCGCTGGGCACCGCGCGAATCCTGCACGGGCATGGCGCGGCCAATAACGTGACGAATGGTGCCGTCAACACGGATCAGACGGAATTCATGGCTTAAACCCATCTGACCTTCGCGGATCTGATCTATCATCGCGCGGAAACTGGGAACATCATCCGGGTGGACATGCCTCTCCATACGATGGCCACGGACAAATCGGTCATCGGGGTTGTAGCCGACGATGCGACACATCTCTTCGGACCACTCAATCGTTCCAGTGCCTGTATGCCAAACCCAATGACCAATCTTGCCGATGGTTTGCGCGACGTTCATCAAGCTCTCGCTATCGCGTAAACGCTCTTCGGCACCGTGACGATCGGTCAAATCTTGAATCACACCGATAAACTCTTCGGTGCCATCGCTGCGCATATGCAAGTTGATGGTCAGGCGCGCCCACACCAAGCTGCCATCGCAGTGAACATACGGTTTTTCGACGTCGCGCTTTACGCCGTTGCCTTCCCGCATGCCGCGCACCATTTCAAACGTCGAGTCGATCCAATCGGGTGGCGACAATGACCGAATGGAACGACCTAGCAATTCTGACGGCGTGTAACCCAGCAAATCGGCGAATGCTGTGTTGATGTATTGAATATCTGCGCGCGGGCCAGTGATCACCATGCCCGCACCTGTGGTTTCAAACAACGAGGCAAACCGTGTTTCACTGGCTTGCAAGGCTTGCGCTGTTCTTAAGGTCTCGGTGGTATCAAACAGAATACCATACGCAAAAATGTGTGTGCCTAAGTTATCGAACTCGCGCTCTATATGTGCGCGAATGTGGCGCACCTCACCATCGCTGCGCACAATACGAAATTCGACGATCTTCTTTATCCACGACTTGTCGGCCTCAAGGTCTGCCAGCCACTGACGGTCGTCGGGATGAAAACTTTTCTCGATAAACTCAATATTCAATCGGCTTGTGGGGGGGGTCTAGACCCCAAATGCCATAGGTCTCGACCGACCATGTGATGCGATTGACCAAAATGTCTTGGATGAAATAGCCAAAGCTGCCGATGCGCAGAGCCATCTCCAAAAGCTTGGAGCGCTTTAAGTCAGCGTCGTGGCTTAGTCCAAGATTAGGCATTGATAGTACGGCGTTTCGGGCCAGATCAGATGCGTCAGGCACAGACCTTCCTTGCACCCAAGGGGATGATTGTCCCTTGGATAATATGGCCAAGTAAAGAGGGATATCGCGTTATAAGGGCTTCTAAAGCTTAAGTTTTTAAGCTTAGGGCCACTTTCGCGATATCGTCTTTCCCCGCAGCTTTATTGAGCCGCTTGGTTTTGCAAACCTTTCGGGCCTGCGTCGGCGGAAAATTGCAAAGACGCCAAGCGTGCGTACATGGGGTTCGAGCGCAGCAATTGATCATGGGTGCCGGTATCGATCAGGCGGCCGTCATCAATCACGGCAATCCGATCAGCACTCACCACTGTCGCTAAGCGGTGCGCAATCACCATGGTGGTGCGGCCCACCATCAATTGCTCCAATGCTTTTTGAACAAGGCGTTCGTTTTCAGCATCCAGGGCGCTGGTGGCTTCATCCAGCAGTAACACGCGCGGATCGCGCAAGATCGCACGCGCAATCGCGATGCGTTGCTTTTGCCCGCCCGAAAGGCGCACACCTTTTTCGCCCAGGAAGCTCGTCATGCCATCTGGCAGTTTGGTAATGAATTCCATGGCTTGGGCTGCTTCGGCAGCGGCACGCACTTCATCATCCGTTGCTTCGGGGCGGCCGTAGCGAATATTTTCTAAGGCACTCGACCCAAAGATCACTGGGTCTTGCGGCACCAAGCCAATACGCTTGCGTGCTTCACGCGGGTCAACGTCTTTCAAATTCATGCCATCAATGCGCACCAACCCACTCTGGGGGTCGTAAAACCGCAGCAGCAATTGGAACACAGTGCTTTTGCCAGCGCCCGATGGGCCCACCAGGGCCACATGCTCGCCAGGATTTACCGTCAATGACAATCCGTTCAGCGCCGCCGTATCGGGCCGTGATGGATAATGGAACGTCACATTTTCAAATGACACTTCACCACGTGCAGGTGTGGGCAATGTTTTCGGCTGCGCGGGCGGCTTAATGGCCGGATCGGTTTCTAGCAATTCCACTAAGCGTTCGGTTGAGCCTGCGGCACGCTGCAAATCGCCTAATACTTCACTTAACGCGCCAACGCCACCTGCAACGGTGACAGCATAGAAAATAAAGGCCGACAAATCACCCGGCGTAATCTCGCCGCTGATCACATCGCGCCCGCCACCCCACAGCACAATGGCGATTGCTCCAAACACCAGCAGAATCACAACCGAGCCCAACATGCCGCGCGCGAAAATGCGGCGCATGGCGGTTCCGAATGCGGCTTCTACTTCAGCAGCAAACTTGGCGGTATCGTGCTGCTCGTGCGTGAAGGCCTGCACGGTGCGAATGGCATTCAATGTTTCTTCGCCGTACGACCCCACATCAGCCACGCGGTCTTGGCTTTCGCGCGACAGTTTGCGGACTTTGCGGCCATACCAAATAATCGGCACCACAACCGCAGGCACCACCAGTAGCACTAATCCGGTCAGCTGCACGTTCGTAATGATCATCATCGCCACGCCGCCGATCACACTCAGCACGTTGCGAAGCGCGATAGAGAGTGACGAGCCAACAACAGTTTGCAGTAGTGTCGTGTCGGACGTTAGGCGCGACAGAATTTCGCCGGTCTTGGTGGTTTCATAAAAGCCGGGGCTTTGCTTGATCACCTGATCGAACACGGCTTTGCGCACATCGGCGACCACGCGTTCGCCGACCCATGAAATGTAATAAAAGCGCGCGTAGGTGCCCAATGAGATGACAATGATGATACCCAGCAATACCAGGAAACCCAAATTCAGGAACGTCTGGTCGTTTGCGCTCAGGCCGCGATCAATCAGGAACTTCAAGCCGACACCGATGCTCAACGTGGCCAGTGAAGTGACCACCAGGGCGATACCCGCAAAGATCAGTTGCTTGGTATAGGGCTTCATGAAGCCCCAGGTGCGTTTCAGGTATGACAGGTTTTTGCTGCGGGGCCGATCAGGCATGCCCCAACGTCCGCCGCCGCCACTGCCGCCGTGTGGATGATCGCTCAAACTGGAAATCCCCAAAAACGGCCCCAAACGCGTCTCAAATCGGGCCTCGCTTAATAATGTCCGATAGCTAAGGCGTTAACCGCAGTTTGTCATTAGGCACGGCCCTGAAAAAGCGTTGAAAAGCCGAATATTTTTTGCGCAACACCTATACGAAAATAGAGGAAATTGTTCAGCTGGTCTGAACGCACTATCTTGGGTGTGTCATGACCGCGAAAAATACCAAATCTGTCGTTTCACTGTGCCGCGATTGCCTGACCGAGTTCACGCAAAGCCAGCGCAGTTGCGCACACTGCGGATCGGATCGGATTATAAATCACCCTGAATTAGGTGCACTCACTTTGGCGCATATTGATTGCGACGCGTTCTATGCGGCGATCGAAAAACGTGATGATCCATCATTGGCAGATAAACCCGTTCTGATTGGTGGCGGTAAACGGGGTGTCGTTTCAACCGCCTGTTACATTGCGCGCCAGTATGGCCCGCGTTCGGCCATGCCGATGTTTAAAGCTTTGAAGATGTGTCCGCAGGCCGTGGTGATCAGGCCCAACATGGCCAAGTACGCTGAAGCCAGCAAACAAGTCCGCGCCATTTTCGATAGTGCAACGCCCTTGGTTGAGCCGCTGTCGTTGGATGAAGCGTTTTTAGATTTAGAGGGCACGACCACGCTTTTTCAGCGCAGTCCGGCTGCAACACTGGCCTATGTCGCGCGTGAAATTGAGCGCGTAGTGGGTATAACTGTTTCAATTGGGCTCAGTTACAATAAATTTTTGGCCAAGGTTGCCTCGGATCTGGATAAGCCGCGCGGCTTTGCAGTGATCGGCAGAGACGATGCCGTGGCGCGGTTGCATGATATGCCGATTACCAAAATTCCGGGCGTCGGGCCGTCGTTGGCGGACCGATTGAAGATCGATGGGTTTTTTAAAATCGGCGATCTCCAAGCCCGGCCCGAAGAAGAATTGGGGCTGCGGTATGGTGAAACCGGCGCCCATCTCGCGCGCTTGGCGCGGGGCCAAGATTCGCGCCGCGTGCATATCGAGCGGGAATCCAAATCCGTGTCGTCGGAAACCACATTCGACACCGATATTGCGGATGCTGTCGAACTGCGCCGTCAACTCTGGATTCAGTCCGAACGTGTGTCCGAACGCTTGAAGAAAAGCGAACTAGCCGGGCGTGGTGTTGCCCTAAAACTGAAAACCTCAAAATTCAAAACGGTGTCGCGCCATCAGCAGTTGCAGTCCCCCACACAACTGGCAGAAATGATATTCCGCGCGGGCGAAGCGTTGTTGCTGAAAGAAGCCAAGGGTACAAAATACCGCCTGATCGGAATTGGCGTTGATAGCTTGTGTGATGCACATTTGGCTGATCAACCCGATCTTTTCTCTGATGGGCCAAGGCATCATGTGGGCATTGAAAAAGCCATGGATGCGGTGCGGGCCAAGTTTGGGCGCAAAGCGATCGGCAAGGGCCGTGCGGCCAGAACTAAGTAATCACGCCACAAAGTAATCGCGCTCTTCAGTGCAATCACATTGAAATGCCCACATTGGCGTCCTATACCCCATCACAAATGAATGTGGATGCGCTGATACTCACTCCACATAATCCCCAGAATCCCCCTGCTCTGGTCCTGCATTATCAGGTGAAGCAGGGACGTTCTTTGTTGGAGTAGACCCTCATGGATATGAAGGGCGAGTCCCTCATCCCCGTCCCACGGCAAGCTGTGTGGGAAGCCTTGAACAATCTTGATGTCCTAAAGGCTGCGATCCCAGGGTGCGAGACAATCAATCGTCTTTCGCCCACTGAAATCGAAGCAACCGTCACCGCCAAAATTGGTCCCGTGAAAGCCACGTTCAAAGGCTTAGTGACGCTGTCTGAAATCGATCCGCCGAACGGCTACACCATTCGGGGTGAAGGTAAGGGCGGTGCCGCAGGGTTTGCAAAAGGCGGTGCAAAAGTGCGGTTATCTGATGCGCCTGGCGGCACGATACTGAGTTACGATGTTGATGCAGCTGTGGGCGGTAAGCTCGCACAAATTGGTGCGCGCCTCATTGACTCAACCGCGAAAAAACTTGCCGATGATTTTTTCCAAAAATTCGGTCAACTCGCCGCCGCAAAAGCCGATAATGCGCTGTTGCCGGATACGCCTAAGCCAACGCAATCAGAACGCGAAGATGCTGTGCAAACCACAATGACACCGCCGAATGCTTCCGCTAACGTTACGAAGCCGTTTGCTGGTGCGCCACCCAGCACGTTGAAGTTCGATGCGCCCGAATACAACACGGCAGTGCTTTGGGTTTTTGGCATTATGATTGTGGCAATGCTGGTGGGTTTAGTAGTGGTTGGATTCTTGCGATGATGAAAGTTGCGATCACGGTCAACGGCAAGACACACAATGCTGAGGTTGAGTCGCGTACGTTATTGGTCGAGTTCTTGCGTCAGCAATTGAATCTCACTGGCACGCACGTCGGTTGCGATACCAGTCAATGTGGCGCTTGCACGGTGCATCTAAACGGCAAACCTGTGAAATCATGCACCATGCTGGCCGCGCAAGCTGATGGTCTCAGCGTCACTACCATTGAAGGTGTCGCCACGGACGATGACATGCATCCGATGCAAGCCGCCTTCAAAGAGTGCCATGGCTTACAATGTGGTTTCTGCACACCCGGCATGGTGATGACCGCCTTGGGTATTGCGGAACGTCACAAGAACGATCAGATCGACGAAGCCACAGTGCGTCACGAACTTGAAGGCAATCTGTGCCGCTGCACGGGTTATCAAGGTATCGTGAATGCCGTGCTGTTGGGCGCGAAGAACATGGGCGTAAAGGTTGCGTAACCATGTACAATTTTGAATACATCACACCCAAATCTGTCGCAGATGCTGTCGCACAACGCACAAGCAACGATGATGCAAGCTATCTCGCTGGCGGCATGACGCTGATCCCAACGTTGAAACAACGTCTAGCCCAACCCAGCGCTTTGTTGGATTTGGGGCAGATTGCGGATCTAAAAGGCATCACCGTTGAGAGCGGCTCAATTATCATTGGCGCCATGACATGCCATGCTGATGTGGCTGCGTCAGTTGATGTACGCAAACACATACCGGCATTGGCTGACTTGGCGGCATCCATTGGTGATCCGCAGGTGCGCAATCGCGGCACGCTCGGTGGGTCGATTGCCAACAATGATCCGTCGGCCGATTATCCGGCAGCCGTTGTTGGGCTGAATGCCTCCGTACACACCAACACACGTACAATTGCAGCCGACGATTTTTTCACCAACCTATTCGAGACGGCTCTCGAACCAGGTGAATTGGTCGTGAAAGTTTCGTTTCCAATCCCGAAACGCGCAGCTTACGCCAAGTTCCGTAACCCCGCATCGCGTTATGCGGTGGTTGGTGTGATGGTTGCTGAAACGTCAGGCGGTATTCGTGTTGCTGTCACGGGTGCTGGGGCATGTGCGTTCCGCGTTACAGAAATGGAAACTGCGTTGACCGCAGCGTTTGCGGCGGATGTAATTAAACACGTTGCCATTCCTGCTGATGACCTGAACAACGATATGCACGCCACCGCTGAATATCGCGCCAATTTGGTGAATGTTCTAGCGCGCCGTGCTGTCGCGGCGATTGCATAAGGACACGCATGGCCAGCCCCATCACATTCTATTTCGACTTTAATTCCACTTTCTCATACATCGCGATTCACAAGATCGACGAACTCGCCGCGAAATATGGACGGACTGTTGATTGGCGTGTGATTTCGTTGGGGCATTTGTTTCATGCGCAGAACATTGTTCCACCGCCCACAATTCCAGCGAAGTTCAAATACCTCGCCCATGACTTTACGCGCAGTTGCCAATTTGCAGGACTGCCAAGCGCTCTGCCTGCCAGCTTCCCGCCCGATGTAAAATTCTCGCGGCTGATGTTCTGGGCGCTCAAAGCCAAAGACGAAACCACGGCACGTGAATTTGCGAAAACCATTTCCGGCGCCATTTTTGGACGCGGGGAAGAGGTTGTTACACCGGAGCAGATCGCAAAAGTTTGCAGTCATATCCCCAGCGTGACAGTTGATGCCATTCAAGCCGCCGCAACCGACAGCACAGCAAAGCGCGCCATCATTTCAGCATTAGAAGCTGCGATTGCAGATGGCATGGTTGGCGCTCCCTTTTTTGTGGTGGATGGCGAGCCCTTCTGGGGCGCTGACCGTATGGACCAGTTAGAGCACCGTTTGGCTAAACCAAAATAATAACGCTCGATTGGTGAACTTACGCTAGTTGGGGGTGGCTTAAGCGCGTTTCACTTCTCTATCATCTGCACCGTCAATACGGGGTGGGTTTCATGATCGGCGTGTTCGTTCGCATATTTGCAGTAAGCGCTTTTCTGGCGGCCTCAGCCGCGCATGCAACCACGCTTAAAATCGCATCGGCCTCACATCCACCAGCACTTGGTAATCCCTATGGTTCGATTGCGCAGTCGGCCAGCCATACACGCACAACAATCCTAGATGGTTTAACACGCATTGGTCCTGGGGGCGCATTGCAGCCTGCTCTGGCTTTGTCATGGGAACCAATCGACAAAGTCACATGGCGCTTCAAGCTGCGGCCCAATGTGTTCTTCTCGAACGGCGAGCCGTTTAATGCCGCGACAGTGAAGTTCGCAATTGATTGGTTGAAAACACCTGAAGCGCAAAGCCAATTGATGGCTACTGAAATGCGCGGAATCACCGCGGCACGCGTGGTCGATGATCTGACAGTCGATTTGATTACGGCTCAAACCGATGCCGTATTACCCAAACGCATGACGTTGATCTTGATGGTCGCACCACAGGCGTGGACCAAAATGGGTGTTGAAGGTTTCACACAAACGCCTGTTGGAACGGGCGCCTATGTTTTGAAAGACTGGGGCTTAAGCACGGGCAAAACCGTGATTGAAGCCAATCCAAAATCCTGGCGGGCGCCTAAAAATATAGACCGCGTTGAGCTTTATCCGCTGAAAGAAGCGGTCAGCCGTATGCAGGCGCTGACCAGCGGTAAAGTCGATATGACCCAAGGCTTGGGGCCAGAAGATGTCGAATTGGTGAAAGCAGACGGCTTCAATATTTATATCGAGCAACAGCCCCAAATCATGACATTGGCCCTGCGCAACACAGAAGTCGCTGGCCCAGCGTTACGCGATGTCCGTGTGCGCCAGGCCTTGAACTATGCGGTTGATAAAGACGCCATTGCAAAAGTTATTTTGCGCGGTACCGCACAGCCCGCCGGACAAGGCGCTATTCCAGGTGTGACCGGCTACAACCCGAACATCGCGCCCTACCCACGCGATGTCGCAAAAGCCAAAGCACTGTTGGCAGACGCGGGTTACAGCAAAGGCTTAAAGCTTGTTGCGCGTGTTGGTTTGTCTGGCCCTACGGAAGCGCCTGCAATTTTCCAGAAGGTCGCAACCGATTTAGCTGAGGTTGGTGTTACGCTAGAACTGCGCCCCATCCTGCCCCAAGACTGGGTCCGCATGTACAGCAGCGGTGACTGGGGTGGCGCAGATGTTATTTCAGCAACCTGGAATTCAGCCTCCTATCACGACACGATTCGGGCCATAGAGCAGTACTCGTGCCGCAAGCCTGGCGTACTGTTCTGTGCGCCAGAGATTGAACCGATGATTGACGCCAGCAATGCTGAACTTAATCCGGCCGCGCGTGAGAAAATCTTACAAGACACAATGGCGAAGCTGCACGATCTGGCCCCGACAATTTTCCTGGTCAACTTCACCAGCGTTTATGCCTTCACCAATAAAGTGAACACTGTGGTCTTGGGGTCGCAAGGCCTGTTGTTTGAAGAGATGGCGCTGAAAGAATAGTGCGGATTAAAGAAAGAATGACAGGTTATGCTGCGCTTACTTTTTGTGAAGAACGTCGCTCTATAACCTTGCGCAATTTCTCAGCCAATTGCTGACGCCGGAATGGCTTGCTGATGAGTTGGATGCCAGGGTCTAAACGGCCTTGGTGCACAATGGCATCTTCTGTGTAGCCCGACATGTACAAGATGGCGATGTCTGGCATCCGTTGCTTTACACTGTCGGCCAGCTGCTTGCCGTTCATCATCCCAGCCAGCACCACGTCAGTCAGTAGAATGTCAGGCTGCAATCCGTCATCAAGTGCGGCTAAAGCCTCGGCTGCGCCATTACAGGCCGTGACGGTATATCCCAGGTCTTCCAACGTGGCCGCGACAAATTCCCGCACCATATCCTCGTCTTCCACCATCAAGACTTTTTCAGTTCCCTTCGGTGCAGCTTTAACTGTGCCGTCCACTTTCGCGGCAATAACGTCATCTTTTCCGCGCGGCAGGAAAATCTTCACTGTCGTGCCGATGCCGACTTCACTGTAGATGCGAACATGGCCGCCTGATTGTTTGACGTAACCAAACACCATGCTTAAGCCCAAACCCGTGCCGCGACCGGGTTCTTTGGTCGTAAAGAACGGATCAAACGCTTTGGCCAACACAGAGGCTGGCATGCCAGTGCCCGTATCCGTCAGCGCCAAAAGCACATATTGGCCCGAGGGAATGTCGGCTTGTTGGGCATAGTCATCGTTAAGGTCTGCGTTGCTGACCTCTAATGTCAATTTTCCACCTTCAGGCATGGCATCGCGCGCATTAATAACCAAGTTCAGAAGGGAATTTTCCAACTGTACCGGGTCTACGTTGGCAGACCACAGATCAGCAGCCTGAACTACCTCCATATCAATGTTTTCGTTCAGCGTTCGGCGCAGCAAGCTTTCCATCTCTGAAACAAGTTCACCGATTTTAGTTGTGCGCGGGGCTAACGGCTGACGACGGGCAAACGCCAACAAGCGTTTGATCAAATCGCTAGCGCGGCGGGCAGCACCCATAATTAAATTCGCAGAGCGTTGCGCTGGTCCCGTATCACCTTCCAACAATTCAGACAAAATGTCGGCATTGCCGATAATTACGGTCAGCAAATTGTTGAAATCGTGTGCGACGCCGCCGGTCAGTTGCCCGACTGCATCCATTTTTTGGGCTTGGCGTAACCGGTCTTCTGCGTCACGTCGCGCCGTCACATCGCGAATATAAACCGTTAAACCACTATCGGTCGGAAATGCGCATACCTCAATTTTCCGAGATATACCGGCAGACGTCAGGATCGAATCCTCAAACTCAACAGGCGTGCGTGTTTCCATGCAACGCTGCAAGTAGCCGTTATTGGCTTGGATGCCCTCGCTGAATTTGGGGCGTTCAGACAGAACACTCCAGAATGTACGGCCCAGCGTTTCTGCTTTTGTCAGTCCGGTAATCTCTGTGAACCGATCATTGATAAATGTGTATTTCCAATCCTGGCTCAAGACTGCAACACCATCCGACATCGATGTAATGATGCCAGCAATTTTAGAGTTGATTTGCGCCGTCTCAGCGGCCGATTCCATCGCCTCGTCGGTCAGGCGTAACGAGTCGAGCGCGATTGAAATTACGTTGGCGATTTGAATCACAATGGCTTCATCAGCCGCGTCGTATTCACCTTCAATGCGGTCTGATAACTGAATAAGACCGAAATTCTTGCCCTCGGCACCGCGCAACGGTGCGGCAAGCCAGCCGCGCATGGGCGGGTGGCGATCCCCGGCCACACCAAAGCTTTGCCAGGCCGGATGACTTTCCAATTCGGCCTGCGTCATGCGCATGACTTGGTTGGTTTCGGTGACAATGCGGTAAATGCCAGACCCATTAGGTGTTTCAGCATATTCTTTCCACGCCGCATACTTATCTGACAACGACGCTATATGGATGCTCTGCGCAAAATCGCCGCTTCGATTAAAGCTGATTACGGCCTGATGGCTTGGAATGAGGTTGCGCGCTAATTCGGTCGCGCGCTTCAGCAATACATCACGATTACGAATGGCAAAAACATCAGCAAATGCAGTCGCCAAATGCTCTAGCCGCTCAGCATAATCGCTTTGGATACGGGCTTCGCGCTTAATGCCTGTACGGACTGTGACCGCAGCAATCAGCAAAATGACGGCGAAAGTTATAAGCCCAATGGCTTGAATGACGACACCGCGCCACCATGGGGCCAAAATATCGTCCATGTCACCGACAACATACGCGATGATGGGCGTTCCCGGCACTTGCCGGTATGCGGTGTAGCGTGCCCCCCGATCTGGGGTCGGGGCCGTCTCAACAATACCCGCAGCGGGATTTGAGACAACAATATTGGCGAAGCTGCTGCCGGCGTAACTGCGTCCGAAATAAGTATCGCTGTCAGGGACGCGCGCCATGATGGTGCCGTCGATATGCAATAAGCCTACGGCACCGCGCTCTCCTACTTTTAGTGCGCGCATGAAACTTTCCAGCCAATCGATGGAGTAGGTGGCCTGAATATATCCAGCCAATGTCCCATCAGTTTTTTGTAAGCTGCGGATCATCACGAACACGCGCTGCCCTTTGGCGGGGCCGTAATTGGCAATGAAGGGCGAAGATACAAATAAGCCGCTGCGTTCAATTTCCGACACCGCTTTGCTGCGCGCAGTGATGGCGAGGTCTAAGCCCTCTGGCGGAAGATCGAACGAGCCGTGCAGCACTTTACCTTGCGGATCGATGACGAAGAATTGATACACACCGCGCATTGCTTCTGCGCGACGGCGCAACAAAGAATCTGTTTCTGCGCGTAAAGAAACATCACCCAGCCGTTCAATATCGATCGTTGTGGCTAATGCTTTCAGCGCCTGGTCAGCTGCTTCAACAGACTGATGGGTATGCTCCATCGTGATCTCAGCGAGATTGCCTGCTTCGCGTTGTGCAGTTTCAAGACGTTGGCTGCGATCCCACAGGCGCTCGACTGACAGCAGCGCTGCGATCCCAAGAATCACAAGGATAGCGCCACCCACGAGCGAGAGGCCGGGGTTATCCAAACGTAAGGAGAAAGGAGCGGACTGAGGCATGGTCTCCTTTAACGCAAACAAGAGGCGTTAAAAGAAAACCACTTTGAGCCGTCTGTTTCAACTGTTCCGTGCCAGACAAATTTGCAAAAGAATGTACAAGGTGTACAGCGCAACTTTGGCGCGTGTTGGCATGAATTAAAGCCACAGATTTCAGGCGCTTAGACGTTCATATCAAACCGGATTTGGGCGTGCAGGTTTGCGGTGGCGGGCGCAAAAAGCATTGAGACTGATGTAGTTTCGCATCGCTTTGATGACGGATATGCCATCGAGTCGTGCTGTGCTTTTTTATGATGACCTCACAGCAAAGCCAACGATGCCTGGAAATGCTGCAGCGCGGATTCTCTCAAGCAATATTTGAAAAGTCCCAGAGCAGCACACCGACGAAACACACAAAGGAGGGAAAACGTGTGAAGTGTCAGTGCGCTGCTCTGGCTATTCCAGCGCCGGGTATGTGGGTGGGCCGGGCTGGCTTTACGTCCACTTCAGTGCAGTCGGGCTGAAATGGAGCGCAATGGAATTACGTGCCGCTCTGGCGGCGTGACATGATCTGCATACGTGCTGCGGCGTGGCAGAACCAAACCAACAGCTGCACAAGAACGCGCAAACGCAAACAGATCTGCAACTACGATGCGTGCCGCACTTGGTGCGAACCAAGAGCGCAATGAATGCAAAGCTTCGGTCACATCACCGCGTTGGCAGTTGGCCAGAACGCGCAAGTAGCGCGCTTCATGATGCGTCAGTGTGTGGTGATGCGGGTGCTCAATCCACGGCGTGTCTGATTGGGCTGCATCGATCAGCGTAATGATGCGGTCAAAAATCTCAAATTCAGTCGCCAACAAGCCAGCGGCCTCGAAGCCATTACGCAACAAACTGCGACAGCAACATTGGCCATGATCCTGTCGGCCTTGGTTCCATAAACGTAAGGCGGAGATTAAAAATTGCTCGGGTGTTGAAAGCTGTAACAGCGCATGGCCATCTTGGCGGCTAGTTGCAGCGTAATTTGCCTGTGTCAGTTTTGATGAGATCTGTTCGCTCATGCCCGGTTTCCCGAATTTGAATCAGTTAGCGCATCGTCGATGGACGATGACGGCAGGGTGGCGCGCAGTTTGTGCGGGTTGTGTTCGCTTGTTGTGATGAGGTGGTGATGCCGACCGCTTGCGATATTGCAACCGTTTGGCTTTGTGCAGCTGTCGCAGCGTGCAAAGTTGTAGGCATGAAAGTCATCAGGTTGACGGTCAAAGACAGCCCAGTCAGCCATTTCACGTTCAGCGCCATTCTTCCTCCACCACAGATTATTTGCAAATCACTCGCAATTGCATAATCGCGCTTGGGCGGCGGGTCAATAGCAAATAAGAGTTATTCTCAACAAAGTAACCCGCACCAAAGTGGCGTGAGGATTTGCGCCATAATTCAGAGGATGAGAAGGAAACGGGGAAAATAAGGGCGCTTAAGCTGCGGCGCTGTGGGCGACGTGGGGGCACTTTTTGAAGTGCGTGGGGCAGACCCGTTCGCCACCATCCGAGCAGATATGACTGCGTGAACGCGCAGCATCAGCCAGTTCCAACAAACTGTCGATGAACGTCGCACTGGTACCAATCGCAGCAACACGGTCGTAATGCTTCACGCCATTTTCGGCCGCGAAATTTTTCAACTCATCGTCTAACTCGACGACGGTTTCCAGATGCTCAGACACAAATGCAATCGGCGCTAATACAACGGCGCGCCCATCGCGTCCTGCGCGCCCCACTTCTGATTCAGTTGTGGGACCAATCCACGCGACAGGGCCAACGCGGCTTTGGTAGCACACCACAACATCCAGATCGGCCCAGCGTGCATCACGCGTAATCAATGACTGATGAATTGCAGCGGCACTTTGTTCGACTTGCCATTGGTATGGGTCGCCGCTGGCAATGGTTTTTTCCGGCAGACCGTGCGCTGACAACAACAAGCGCGGGCGCTGTCCCGTGGCTTCAGCACGACGCAGTGCTGGCTCAATTAAATCAGCCATTCCTTCAATGAACCCGCCCAGCTTCGGGTAGCAACACACCGCATTCACTTTGGCGGTCAGGCCTTGAATTTTCGCCTGTGCCCGCAGTTGTTCCAACACTGAACCAGACGTGGTGGTGGAGAATTGCGGATACAGCGGTACAACCAAAACTTCGTCTGCACCCCATTCGCGAATTTCTTTAATCGCTTCGGCAGGGAACGGGTGCCAATAGTTCATGGCGATAATAACTTTAACGTCCCATCCAGCTTTCGCAGCGGCAGCTTCAAGCGCTTTAGCTTGCGCGCGCGTCTCTTCCATCAGGATCGAGCGGCCACCAACTTTCGCGTAAAGTTTACGTGTGTGTGGTGCACGTAATGTCGAGATAAGTGCAGCTAAGGGAATACGGACGAGGCCCGGCAGCGGAATGATGTTGCGGTCACTGAAGAGGTTATAGAGAAAGCCGCGCACGCTCTCTGGCCCATCGGCTCCGCCTAAATTGCAAAGCACGATCGCGCGCCGCGGGCGCGACTCTGACTGAGGCTGTGTTTGGGCTGACAACTGCATAGCCGCCTTATAGGCGAACAACATGGGCCAGTCATGTATTTTTATACTAATATTATTTATATATATCAGCGGCTTATAAAATAAAACACGCGCGTCTGGCTGTTACAATTAGGGCAACGACACGTTATCTGCCCAAGCATGCATTACTGAATGGCGTTTGAGATTGTCAGGCGGGGCAGCGGACGGGGGTGCGTCCCGGCTTTAATCTTTGTCGGCAGCGCGCTCAGCGCGCCACTCCGTCAGCAGTTTGGACATGCGCGCGGCGGCTTCTTTTAAGGGCCCCACGAAACTGTCCGCAGCTTGCTTCAGCGTCATGGCGGTTGGATAGAACGTCACACCCAAAACTGAAAAGACTTCGCCATCGACTATGATCGGCACTGCTATCGCGCAGTGATTTTGGTCTGGCACTTTCATCGCCGCAAAACCTTCGGCTGCGATTTTTTCAATGCCGCGGATGTACGCTTGCATCGTTGTGCCCGCTTTTGTAAGCGAGTTGGGATCTTCCGACAGTGCCTGGTCGATGAGCGGTTGGCGCAATTCTTTGTCCACGAATGCTAAATATGTTTGGCCTGCCGACGTATGCAGCAATGAGATTGTAAAGCCGCCACGGTGCCGCCACATCGCAAAAGGGCTTAAATCATGGGTGGAATCACGCACCAGCATTTGCGAACCCATGTTGGTCGAAATCGTCACGGGCCACAGAATTTTTTTGCATAGCTCGACCATGATGGGCCGCGCGATTTTCGGCAGCCATTCTTCTTGGTCGTAACCATGACTGAGCGAGCGCACTTGCGCTGTCAGGCGATATTTTTTGTCCGCGTCATCACGGAAGATGTAGCCCAAGCGCTCTAACGTCCGCAGCAAGCGAAAAGCCGTAGGGCGCGGCAATGACACCTGCTCTGCGGTTTCGGTGACTGTTAAACCATTGTGACGGTTCAGCAGGCGCAAGATATCCAAGCCGCGCTCAAGTGAGCGAACGGAGAAAGAATCTGATCTGCGGGCTGGGGCTTCTTCGGACATGCCCATACCTTCGCAAGTGGCCCGTCGTCCGTCAAGTGAACGCATTAAACTGTTAATAATATTACGTAATTTTAAATATATACCATTTCACGCAGAAGATTCTTCCCAATGAAAAACCGGCCCCATCAAGCGATAGGGCCGGCTCAAAAAAGTTGAGGTTTTAAAGTAGTTTAGCTCTACAGATCACGCGCGATTCGGAAGCCAAAGACCTGCGAAACCAGAGTCTCAGGATCACGACCGCGGAACGTCGGGCGTTGCCGCTCAGGCGCACTGCCCCAGCTTCCGCCCTTCGAGACGCGGCGGTCACAGCCTTGCGGGCCCAAGTATGCTTTGCCGTCGGTCGGTGTGTTTTCCGGATATGGGAACACGTAGCAGTCTTCAACCCACTCCCACACGCTGCCGATCATGTCGTGCACACCAAACGCATTTGCTTTCAGTGCGCCTGCTGGCGCGATGAAGGGATATCCATCGTTGCAGGTCGCGGGCGTGAACGGACGTGGTGTAAATGGCGGCGGCAAATCTTTCACGGATTGATCACCGATATTTGCAATCTCACAGCCGCCGTTCATATCTTCGCCCCATGTGTAATAGGTCGTGCTGCCAGCGCGCGCGGTGTATTCCCACTCTGACTCAGTCAGCAGGCGATATTTTTTACCGGTCTTTTTCGACAACCAATCAATGTAGGCTTTTGCATCAACCCATGACGCGCACGCCAGTGGCTCATTATCTGCAGCCGGGCGGCCATAACCCGGATTGCGCCAGCCGGTGTCTGGTGTGGCCAGGGCCGTCTTGCCGTCCCAGATGTTGCAAGTGTCATTGGTTTTATGACCGGTCGCGTCCACGAATTCGCGGAACTGACCGGTGGTCACTTCGGTTTTACCAACAGCAAAGCTGTAACCAATATTTACCTGATGCGGTTTGCCTTCGTAACGCTCTGGCTCGCCACCATCAAACCCTTGGGTAAAGCTACCAGGTGGGATTACCACCAACTCAGGGCAGGTCTCGCAATCCTTCAATACTGTGCCAGGTTTTGGCGCAGCTACAACTGGCGCAGGCTTTTTGTCATCACAGCTTGCTAAAGCGGCAATCATCAATACGCCGCATAATAATTTTTTCATTCTCTAGGCCCTCTCCCATAAAACAACTAACCAACGTAGTGGTAATCAACTTTCTGTGGCTTGCGCGATGCAGCCTTCTTGCCTTGCGCCGCTAGCACTTCGGCTACTTGTGCCGCTGCAAATTCAGCCGTCGCGGGGCCAGTAAAATCTTTATTGAAGTGTGATGTGACCGAGGGACGCTTCAAGGCTTTGTTCCACCATGCTGTCAACTTTGGGCGGCCTTTGCGCCAATCGTAATTCTTCGGCACTGGTGGCTTTAAGCCACGGCCACATTGGCGATCAAGATAACTTAAGGCATGCAACGTTGCAGCTTGGCCGATGTCGAAACCTTTGAATGAAGCGGCATCGTGTTCCATTTGATCTAGCGCGCGCTCGACCTTGGGCCAATACCAGGAAAAGACCGAAGGGCGCATGGGCACTTCGCCTTTTTCCAACGTCATTGTGACAGTCACTTCAAACATCGTGTCGGCCAATGCCAAACGGCGCAAGGCATCCCAGCGCGCGGGCCCGACTTTCGGGTACAGCTTTTTCTTCGCTTTGCCGGTCGTGTCCAAGTACTCAACGATGGTCTGGCTGCCGTACAGAACAGTGCCGTCTTTCAGCGCCAGTGTCGGCACCTTGTGCAATGGGTTGATGGCCGCAACCGAGAAGCCATCCTGCATCGGGTAAATCGGCACAAACTCGATATCGTTCCACAGCCCTGCTTCGTGCGCGACCACCAGCGCTTTGTGAATGAAGCCATGAATGGGCGAATAAAACAGCTTCATGCTCTTCTTTTTTGGCGCTTTGGTTTTAGATGGTTTTGCGGATTTGCGTTTTGCTTTGGCCATGATGGCAGCCCCTCAGATTGGAAATATCAGCTACATCATAGTGGCGTCCGGTGTCGGGTCTATGCAGAACGTTGTCGCTTTCGCTGTATGAAGAGTAGGGGATGAAAAGTGCGCCACGAAGAGGAGCCTTGCAGCAATTGCAGTTGCGCAAGCTTACGTTTGGGATTACGCCCGCGCGCAATCACATTCTCGTTGGTAGAATAAATACGGGTGACGTTATGAAGATCGCACTTCTAGGCAATGGCGCTATCGCCAAACTGGTCAGTCAATTCTGTGCCGCGCGTGGCGATAAATACCAAGTCGTGGCCGCCTTAGGATTGCCGACGGACACCGTTTCTGTTGGTACGCACCCGGTGGTGCAAACGTTGCCGGAGCTTTTAGCGTTCAAACCTGACCTGGTTGTGGAAGCGGCTGGCCATGCGGCTGTGAAAGCTTACGGCTCTGCGGTTTTGAGGGCCGGGGTTAATCTGATTGTTGTGTCCACAGGTAGCTTGGCCGATCAAGCGCTGTGGGATGAGATTAAAGCCGCAGCTGAAGCATCAACCGCGCAACTGAAGTTGCCTGCAGGCGCGTTGCCGGGTGTGGACTCGCTGGCATCTGGCAAGCTTGCGGGCATTGACCGTGTTGAACTGAAATCATCCAAGCCACCGAAAGCTTGGTCGGGCACACCGGCCGAGAAATCGCATGATCTGTCAAAGATCACTGAACCAACGGTGATCTTCAGCGGAACCGCGCGCGAAGCGGCGCTAGCTTTCCCGAAAAACGCAAACGTTGCTGCGACAGCCGCGCTGGCTGGGATTGGTTTTGAAAAAACACGCGTGACACTCATGGCCGATCCGGGCGTCACACAAAACGTGCACCGTCTCGAAGCTGATGGTGCGTTTGGCTCGCTGCGGCTGGAAATTCAAGCCAACCCATCACCCGACAACCCCAAGACGTCGCACATGGCGGCCCTTAGCATCATGCGTTTGTTAGAGCATGAAGCTGCTGCGATTGTGATTTAACGCTTTTTAGGTAAGCAGTCGCCGTACTCGCCCAAGCGTGCCGCGCGGTATTCAATTGTTTGCGAACGCGTGCGGACATACGGCCCCGGTTTCGAGGCGGACCATTTTTGCGGGCTCGGTAAAACCGATGCCAGTAACGCGGCTTCGTTTGCGGTCAGCGCTGCGGCACTTTTGCCGAAGTGATATTGCGCAGCGGCTTCGGCGCCGTACACACCCGTGCCCCACTCGACGATGTTCAAATACACTTCTAGTGTGCGCTGCTTCGTCCACAGCGTTTCAATATAAAGCGTGAACCACGCCTCTAACCCTTTGCGAATGAAGGTGCGATCTGGCCACAGAAACACATTCTTTGCCGTCTGCATGGTAATCGTGCTGCCGCCACGTAACTTGCCGCCTTGCTCGTAACTCTCCCACGCTTTTTCCAATGCAGCTTGGTCAAAACCGTGATGTTTGCAGAAGCTCATGTCTTCAGCGGCAATTACGCTGCGCTGTAAGTCGGTGGAAATTTTATCCAGCGGCATCCACTCCTTGCGAATACCCGCGCCTTCAAAGCCTCTGATCAGCATCAAGGGCGTCAACGGAACGGGGATGACGGCGAAGAATAATGTCAGCGCTGCGGGCACCAAAAGAACGGCCGCAATCGTGCCCCACACCCATTTCAGCCAGCGTCGTTTTTGATTCGCCATGGCCTTGCGTATAGCGGCCACAGCCGGTTCGCCCAACGCATTTTTGGTCCGTACACTAGATATTGTAGAGGCGCGAATCACGCAGCCACAGGCGGCAGGGGGGTCCTTGAAAGCCGCAGAAAACTGCGGTTTTTCATGGATTCGCAACATCTCGTGCCCTATCTAAGGGGCAACAAGCGCCGCATTAAATGACGGCGAGAAACGATAACGAGGGCATCGCATTTCCATGGTTCAGCAACCTTGGTTCAAACGTTTTGTCGCCTGGCGCCGCCGTCAAGCATGGTGGCCGACAAAAATCATCACCGAGCGCCAATCATCCGAGCCGTATCTGGAACGGATTTCGCTGATCAAAATCCCCGGCATTTTCCAAATCGCCATTCATCGCTTCTGGAAGTCTGATGATGACGGCGGTTTGCATGATCATCCGTGGATGTTCTGGGGCTCGTACATTTTAGAAGGCGGTTACACCGAGCACACGCCTGAAGGTGCGTTCCGCCGCGAGCCCGGCCAGTTCCGTATGCGCCACGGTTGGTCGCAACACCGCATCATGCTGCCCTATGAAGGCGCAGAAGTGTGGACGATCTTCATCATGGGCCCGAAAATTCGCAGTTGGGGCTTTATCCCCGATGCGACGAAGAAGTGGATGCATTGGCAACCTTATCTGGCCATGCGCGCCGATGAAGGGCGCCGTCTCGCTGCAGAGAAGGCCGCGCAAGCCGCAGCATCGGCAGATCAAAAATTAGCGGCTTAGAAATAAAGTCCAAATCTAAAAATTGGACGCACGGCAACTGGCCCGACCTTCATTGGCGGGCCAGTTCGCTTTTTGGGTTCTGCTATTTACGCTTCGACGTGCTGCCTGCGTAAATCAGCGCGGCGAAAAACACGACGCCCGCCGACACAAAATAAGCCAAGAAGTACATTTCATGAGTTGCCATAAGTCACCTGTTGCTTTGCTTCTTTGAGCAGCAACACCTTGTGCCTTATGGCGAAAAGCCACCTTGACCCAGGTCAATTTCGACCCGTGTTACACAAGTGTGATCACATTTTATTTAGAGCGCCTTGTTCTTGTGGCGCGTTTCGAATTACATTCCCGTTTATGAACCGCCTTCGTGTCATCATTGCTGCGCTGCTTTTGATGTGGTCGCCCCTGTCGGGTGCGATCGCGCAAAGCTTGGGCACAACGTTGGCGCATCATCATTGTAACGATGTTTGGCATGACCATGCCGGTACAAACGGTGTCGTTGTAAAAGGCGATGATTGCGGCTCAAAAGCCATAGATCTGGATGCGTCTTCTTGTGATGACTGCCAATTTGTGTTGGCGGCATTGCCACTTTCGCAAATTACGCTCGAACACAACGACCTCCCGCAATTCCATGCGATGCCCGTCGTTGTGGCGCAAAACACGGTCGTGTTTGCGTTCTTCCGCCCACCCAAAGCTTAAGTCCACGCCACAAGTCTGTCTGCTTGACGCCCTGAAAGGGCTGACAAGCTGTGCGTTATTGCGCGTCTTTTGCGGTGGGTTTTATGCGTCGGTTCTCGTTGAATATTGGATACGTGTGTGTGGGCCTTGCATTGGGGTCGCTCAGTGCTGCGGCTCAAACGACAGCACCTTTAAAAATTTCCCTGCAAGAAGCGTTGATGCTCACCGCCGATGGTGACCCGCGGCTCCAGGGCCAAGCGTTTTTGCGCCAAGGAGCTGTCGCACGTGAGGCCCAGGCTGCTTTGCGTCCCGCCTCCAAACTTTCTGTGGAAGCCGAAAATATTCTGGGCACCGGCAATCTTTCGACGTTCGATGATACCGAGTTAACGCTCAGTCTTGGCACAACCTTGGAACTGGGCGGCAAAAGAAGCCGCCGCACAGCTGTCGCCGCACGAGAAACAGAGCGATTAGAAGTCGAGTTGCAAGCCGCGAAGCTTGATGTGTTCGCTGATGTAGCCAAGCGGTTTATCGCTGTGCTTCAAGCCCAAGAAGTATTGAAGATCGCGCGCGAGAACAAAGTGCTGGCGGGTCGTGCACGTCAAATTGTTGGCACACGTGTGAATTCTGGTGTGGCGCTGCCGGTGGAAGGCAGTAACGCCGATGTTGCAAGTGTGCAAACTGAGCTTGCCGAAAAGCAAGCGCAATCAAATTTACGCGCAGCCTGGGGCCAGTTGGTGATTGCATGGGGCGGCGCGCCTGAATCATCCGGTGAAGCAACGGGTAATTTATTTACAACGCCCACGTTGCCAGCATTCGCGGGCCTTCAAGATATGATCGAGCGCAACCCGGATATCTTGCGTTTTGCCTCAGAGCGTCGCGTACGTGAAGCCTCCGTCAAGGCCGCTGAAGCGCAAGCCAAGCCCGATATCGACGTGTCCGCAGGTATTCGCCGCTTGCAGGCCACACGTGATCAAGCCTTCGTGCTGTCGGCGGCCATTCCGTTGGGCACCGGTGCCCGCGCAAAACCTGCAACCGACGAGGCGCGCAGCAAGTTGGGTGGTCTTGACGCCGAAGAAAAAACCCGTCGCAATGAACTGTTGGGTACGCTTTATGCCTTGCGTCAGCGTGCTGACAGCGCGCGCGCAACGCTTGATTTACTGCAATCAGGTGCATTGCCCGCCGCGCAACGCGCGCAAGAGCAAGCCGAAACCGCGTTCAAAGCCGGGCGCTCATCGCTTTTAGAATTCAATGCCGCGCAGCGGCAGTTGTTGGATTTACGCCGCGATAAGATCGAAACCGCGGCAGCGTATCATCTTTTGGTTATCGATATTGAACGGCTGGTGGGTCAACCGCTGGCCGCTGCATCAGGTGGATTACAATGATGTTTTTTGAAAGCCGTCACAAAAAAACGCTCGCGATTATTTCTGGGGTCACGCTGGTTCTGGGCGCGGCCATTTTGATGATCGAGCCACCGGCACCCGCGGATGAGCACGGCCACGGCCATGAAGCAGATGAACATGGCCATGATCATGGAAGTGGTGGGCTTCCGAACCATGTGGAAATTACGCCCCAAGCTGCAAAAGAAGCAGGTGTTGAAACCGCGACTGCGGGTCCGGCTAAAATCGCCAATGTGGTGACGGTGATGGGGTCGATTGTGCTCGACCCCACGGGGCATGCGCGCGTCAACGCACGCTTCAACGGTCTCATCCGCGACGTGCGCAAGAATATTGGTGATAAGGTTGCTGCTGGGGAAGCCTTGGCCGCGATTGAAAGCAACGAAAGCTTGCAAGCCTATCAGGTGAAATCACCCATCGATGGCGTGGTGATTGGCCGCAATAAAAACGTCGGCGAAATCACAGGGTCCGAGCCGTTGTTTGAAGTGGCGAACCTCAGCAAAGTGTGGGCCGAGCTTCATATTTTTCCGCGTGATTTGGCCAAAGTGAAATCCGGCCAGCATGTGCGGCTGATTACGGCTGACGGTTTAATTGTCGGTGAGGGCGAAATCAGTGCATTGCTACCGATTGCCGAAGCCTCCAGCCAATCTGTCATCGCTCGCATCGCGCTTGAAAATGCGCAAGGGCAATGGCGTCCGGGCATGGCGGTGCGCGGTGAAATTGTTGTGTCTGAAACAGACGCTGCATTGGCTGTGCGCAACGATGCGATTCAGTTGATCAATGACAAGCCGGTTGTATTCGTGGCGGCAAAAAGTGAATTCGAAGTACGGCCCGTGCTGTTGGGCAAAACCGACAACACATGGACTGAGATTCTGGAAGGCGTTTACGACGGCGATGTCTATGCGGTGAAGAACAGCTACCTGTTCAAAGCGGATATCGGCAAAGAATCCGCCGAGCATGAGCATTGAGAGCGAGAACCGCCATGCTTGAACGTATTATCTATCTTTCGATCCGCCAGCGATGGTTGGTGCTGACGGTTGTCTTGGGCTTCGCGGCTCTTGGTGTTTACAATTTCAGCAAGCTGCCCATTGATGCGGTACCCGACATCACCAACGTCCAGGTGCAAATCAACACCGAAGCATCGGGGCGTTCGCCCTTGGAAGTGGAACAGCAAATCACGTTTCCGATTGAAACAGCGATTTCCGGCATCCCGCACCTGAACCATACGCGCTCATTGTCACGCTATGGCTTATCGCAAGTCACTGTGGTGTTCGATGATGACACAGATATTTACTTCGCGCGCCAGCTGTTAAGCGAACGCTTGCAAACTGTGCGCAGTCAGCTGCCAGCTGGTATTGAGCCAGAAATGGGCCCCATCTCAACAGGCTTGGGTGAAATCTATATGTTCACCGTCGAGCCGGAAGCAGGGGCAAAGAAACCCGATGGTTCAGGCTGGACGCCGATGGATTTGCGCACGTTGCAGGATTGGGTGGTTCGGCCCCAATTGCGCACCTTACGTGGCGTGTCGGAAGTGAATGCTATTGGGGGCTACTCTCGTCAAATCCATATCACACCGTACCCAGAGCGTTTGGTGGCCTATGGGCTGACGTTGCGGGATCTAGCTGATGTAATCAGCGCCAATAACAACAATATCGGTGCAGGTTACATGGAGCGGAACGGCGAACAGTTCCTGATCCGTGCGCCGGGCCAAGTGCGCACGCTAGAAGAAATCCGCGAAATCGTCGTGTTGAAAAGCGAAGCATTCAGTTTGCGCGTAGCAGATATTGCTGATGTGACGGAAGGCGGGGATTTACGCACCGGTGCTGCCACCGAAAACGGCCAAGAAATTGTTCTGACCACAGTGATGATGCTGATTGGGGAAAACAGCCGCGATGTGGCGCAACGTGTGGCCGCTAAGCTGGAAGACGTTAATCGCAGTCTTCCCGAAGGTGTTGTTGCCAAAACCGTTTACGATCGCACAGCACTTGTGGAACGTACCATTGCAACCGTACAGAAAAATTTGATCGAAGGTGCGTTACTGGTGATCGTGGTGTTGTTCCTGCTGTTGGGCAATATCCGCGCAGCGTTGATTACAGCAGCTGTGATTCCGCTGGCGATGCTGATCACGGTTACCGGCATGCTGCAAAACAAGATCTCCGGGAATTTAATGAGCTTGGGCGCGCTTGATTTCGGACTGATCGTCGATGGCGCCGTCATTATTGTTGAAAACTGCTTGCATCGTTTTGGTCAAAAGCAGCACAGCCTTGGCCGCTTGCTGACGCGTGATGAGCGATTTGAAACCGCAGCCAGCGCCGCCGCAGAAGTTGTGAAGCCCAGCATCTTTGGTGTGGCGATTATCGCTATCGTTTACATCCCCATCTTCACGCTGACGGGTGTGGAAGGAAAGATGTTCCACCCTATGGCCTTCACCGTGGTCACGGCCTTGTTGGCGGCATTGGTGCTCTCAATCACTTTTGTGCCTGCCGCCGTCGCACTGTTTGTCACAGGTGCGGTGTCAGAGCAAGAAACCAAAGTCTTGAAGAAAGCGCGCACTCATTATGTGCCGTGGTTGAAATCAGCGATCGAGAATCGCGTTGTCGTGGTCGCCGCGGCGGGCGCATTGGTCATTATCAGCGGTTTGCTTGCGACCCGTTTGGGCACTGAATTTGTCCCCAGTTTGGATGAGGGAGATGTGGCACTTCATGCCATCCGTATCCCTGGCACCAGCTTAACTCAGGCTGTTGCCATGCAAGCGCAATTGGAAAAAGCGTTAGTTGCTATTCCTGAAGTCGACCGCGTATTTGCAAAAATTGGTACGGCTGAAGTCGCAACCGATCCCATGCCACCCAACGTGGCTGATACTTACGTGATTATGAAAGATCGCGCAGATTGGCCGAATCCACGCAAACGCAAAGATGAACTGGTTGCGGAACTAGAAACGGCTGTCGGTAAAATTCCGGGCAATAACTACGAATTCACGCAGCCCATTCAAATGCGCTTTAACGAGTTGATCTCAGGCGTGCGCAGCGATGTTGGGATCAAGATTTTTGGCGATGATCTTGAAACATTAGAACGCAGCGCCAATCAGGTCCTCAGCGTGATCAATGGCACGCCGGGGGCAGCCGACGCCCGTATTGAGCAAATCTCTGGCTTGTCGATTCTCAGCATTACCCCAGATCGTGCTGCACTGGCGCGCTTTGGGCTGAATGTCACAGATGTGCAAGATGTGATCGAGGCTGCCATCGGCGGCAAACAATTCGGCGAATTGTTTGAAGGCGACCGGCGCTTCCCGCTGGTGATTAAGCTGCCAGAGAATTTACGCACCGACCTTGAAGCACTTCGCCTGTTGCCTATTCCATTACCGGTTAAGCGCGAGATTGATGACATGTCAGCATTGGTGATCGGCGCTGATGGCAATGGGCCGCGGTTTGTACCGCTCAAAGAAGTCGCGACTATTCAAACGTCAACCGGTTTGAACCAAGTCTCGCGTGAGAACGGCAAGCGACGCGTGGTTGTGACGGTCAACGTGCGGGGCCGCGACCTCGGAACATTTGTCGAAGACCTACAAGAGCGTCTTAAAACACAAGCCCAATTACCGCCTGGTTATTGGATCGAATACGGCGGTACGTTTGAGCAACTGATTTCAGCCACAAACACCCTTCGCTTGGTTGTGCCTATCGCGCTGTTGCTGATTTTCGGCATGCTTTATATGGCCTTCGGGTCTATTCGTGATGCGGTCCTGATCTTTACGGGAGTCCCGCTTGCGTTAACGGGTGGTGTCGCCGCACTCTGGGTCAGCGGTATCGCGCTTTCCATTTCCGCAGGCATTGGCTTTATCGCCTTATCGGGCGTCGCTGTTTTGAATGGCGTGGTGATGGTCTCGCTGATCCGTCAGCTCATTAACGATGGAAAAGCGCCTGAGGCTGCTGTTGTTGAAGGGGCAGCTGCGCGGTTACGGCCGGTTTTAATGACCGCCCTCGTAGCCAGCTTAGGTTTTGTGCCTATGGCTTTGAATGTCGGTGCGGGGTCTGAAGTGCAGCGGCCTTTGGCGACAGTGGTCATCGGTGGTATTATTTCATCGACTATTTTAACACTGTTCGTGTTGCCGGCGCTTTACGTCATGTTCGCGCAAAGGACGCAGGTTGTTTCAAAAGTGAGGGGGGAGCCTCAAGCCAATCAACAAGGAGAACAAACATGAGATCATTCAAACCGCAGTTCGCAGCTTTAACTTTCATCATTAGTTTGTTTTCGCTTCAGGCTTTGGCCGATGGCCCACGCGGCTTTCGAGCAGATTGGTATCGTTCTGAAACTGCCGTAACAGATGCGTTGTCGGCAGCTTATGAAAGTGATTTTGATGAAATGCGTAGCGAAGGCAAATCGGCCAACGATGCGTTGCTGGATCTTGCAAACTACGCTGTAGAACTTCCGCAAGAAAAACGTTCATCGTATGCGCAAGCGCTCGACGAAGCTCGCATCGCCGCTCTACAACTTCAACAATCTGATGCAGTCGCCTCTAAAGATGCGGCGGTTGCGGCTGTCCAGCGCACTTTACAAAAGCTGACAGCTGCTCGAACTGCTATTCCCGCTGATTGGTTTCGCTCGGATGTCTGTACCGGCATTCGTAAACAACGTCGGCAGTGTTAATTCGTTTTACGTTCAAGGAGCTCAAGATGAAATTCGCAACGATCCTGACAGTCGTGATGGCTCTGTCTGTCTCGGGCGTATACGCCAAAGAAGACGAGCATAAACACGAAACCAAAGTGTTTGCCTCTGTTGCAGCTGGTATGGCGGCACTGGACGCGGCAATTGTTGATGCAAAATCAAAAGTGGCAGCCGGTAAATTTGAGGCGCTGCATAGTACATCGGAAGATATTCACAGCATTGCCGGTGGGTTGAAGCCTAGGGTGGCAGATGTCGCAGTCGATGCGAAAGATCGCTTCAAATTCAATGTCGATCAGTTACAAAATTTGCACGAGCAGTTGGAAGATGCGCATCATGCGGCCAACAAAGCAGATGCTGAGCGCGTGATTAAGCGGTTAGAAGATGTATCGACGCGTTTAAAGGCGTTAGCCCCATAAAATCAACTAAGCTTGGCTGGGTTCGTAAAAGATCAGGAACGCCGCGCCGATCAGTAGGCAAAACCCAGCCAGGTGATTCCATTTCAAGCTTTCGCCTAAATACGTCACTGAGAAAACGGCGAAAACAATTAGCGTAATAATTTCCTGCATGGTTTTCAGCTGTGCTGCTGAATAAACGCCGTGGCCAATGCGATTTGCGGGTACAGCAAAGCAGTACTCCATAAATGCGATCCCCCAGCTGACGACAATGACAAGCAGCAAGGGCGAGGCTTTGTATTTCAAATGCCCGTACCATGCGAACGTCATAAAGATGTTTGACACGCTCAATAGAACAATGGGCCACACATAAGCTGACAGTGTTGGCATGGGGTTCTTCCTGAATTGTCGTTAGATCAGATTGCGCGAATACAGTTCGTCTTTGAGATACGCGTAGTAAATCGGCGCGGCAATCAAGCCCGGCAAGCCAAAGAACGCTTCCATGGCCAACATGGCCACCAGAATTTCCCAGGCATGGGCACGGATACGGGTGCCGATAATGCGTGCATTCACGAAATACTCTAATTTGTGAATGATGACCAAGAACGCCAGCGAACTTGTGGCCACCAGCGGTGATACGCTTAAGCTCACAACAACAATCACCGTATTTGAAATCAGGTTACCAAGCACCGGCAGCAAGCCCGCCAAGAAGGTGACGGCAATCATTGTTTTCAAGAACGGCAATTGTACATCGAAGATCGGCAGAACAATGGCCAGATAAATTGACGTTAAGCACGTGTTCAGCGCCGAAATACGAACTTGCGAGAATACGACGCTGCGAAATGCGCCACTCAACGTATTTACGCGGTCAATCAACGCCTGGGCCAAGGGGCCTGGTGTGCGGGTCGGGGCAGCTGCTTGCTGAAAGGCAACAATGCCGCCGACGATCAGCCCGATAATCAGATGAAATAAGAATTTACCAACATCCTGGCCAATTACACCCACTTGGCCTGCGTTGGAGCTCAGCCAACGCGCGGCGACGGTTTGAACTTCTTCTATGTTATTGGGTAGGTAGTCCACGGCCCAGGCTGGTACTTGCGCCCGCGCTGAGCTGATCACGTCCGCCATTTTCTGCATCAGGATCGCAACGTTGCTGAATCCCCGCGTTAGCATCGATACCAGCTCGATGATGCCGATGGTAATGGCAAGCCCGATCAAGATCGCAATTAAAGTCACAGCCAGCGTGGTGCCAACGCTGCGATTCATCCCTAAGCGTTGCAACGTGGGGGCCGCAAATTGCACCAGTTGGTATATCAGAAGCCCAGAGAGCAAAGCTGAGAGCAGCCCAAACTCAAGGATGGCGTACAGCGCCAGCGCGGCGAAGGCCAACGAGACCAATTCTAACTTTGCTAAATCTGGGGTGTCGAACGCCGGTTTGTGCATGGCCGTAGTGTTAAAAACCAATGTGCGTGGAAAAGGTCGATAGGCTGGCGGTGTCATAAAAGCATGACGTTATTTTCACAACGAGCATACTGAATCTTGCCCGGAACTGCGAGGGCTCCATATCTCTTTTTCATGCACTTCACACATAAAGAAGTATGCGCAACCCTTTGCTGCAATGCTATCGTTGTGCCAACCGAAACACATATGAATAAAGAGTGAGCCTTGAACACAGTTGTTTCTCATCCGAAGGCCGTTGTCGAAGCCGAAGAGTTTGTTGATGCCCGCGTCACCCCGCAGGGCAGTCTTGAAGTCCTCTCCCATGATGAAGTGGCTAAGCTGCTGGATCGCGGGCAGGGCGGTTTGTATCCCCTGTTGCGGCGTTGCGCGCTGGCCGTTCTGAACTCGGGCAGTAATAGTGACGATGCCCGTGAGTTGTTCGAAAAGCATAAGGATTTTGAATTACGCATCGTTCAACAGTCCTGGGGGATCAAGCTTGAAATCACCCATGCGCCGGCTGTTGCCTTTGTCGATGGCAAGATGATCAAGGGCGTGAAAGAGCACTTGTTCGCTGTGTTGCGCGATATTGTGTATATCGCCAACGAAATCGTCGAGAGCGGGCGCTTTAATCTGTTGGAGCCCGAAAGTATTACGAACGCGGTGTTCTGCATTTTGCGTAATGCGCGCGTGCTGGATACCAAGGGCAAGCCAGATTTGGTCGTCTGCTGGGGCGGGCACTCTATTTCCCGCGACGAATACGAATACACAAAGAAAGTTGGCTACGAACTGGGCTTGCGCGGTTTAAGCGTCTGCACAGGTTGCGGCCCCGGCGCCATGAAGGGCCCAATGAAGGGCGCGACCATCGGTCACTCAAAACAGCGCGTGGCCAGTGGGCGTTATATTGGCTTAACGGAGCCCAGCATCGTGGCCGCGGAATCACCCAACCCCATCGTCAATCATCTGGTTATTATGCCGGATATTGAAAAACGCCTGGAAGCTTTCGTACGTTTGGGCCACGGCATCATTGTGTTCCCCGGCGGCGTGGGGACCGCTGAAGAGATCTTATATTTATTGGGTGTCTTGCTGGACCCCGCCAACATTAAGCAGCCGATGCCTGTGGTGTTTACGGGCCCTGCGTCTGCGGCGGCGTATTTCCAACGCATGGACGAATTCATTGGCCTCACGTTAGGCACGCAAGCGCAATCCCGCTACAAAATCATTATTGATGATCCGGCGGAAGTTGCGCGCGTCATGGGCTCTGGCTTGAACCATGTGTACAATCACCGCCGCGCCATGGGTGATGCCTATAACTTCAACTGGACACTGAAAATTCCACCGGCTTTCCAACTGCCGTTTGAAGTGACGCACGACAGTGTCGCGGCGTTGGATTTGCATTTTGATCAACCGATCCACGCGCGCGCGGCCAACTTGCGCCGCATGTTCTCAGCCCTTGTGGCGGGTAACATCAAAGAAGCTGGTATTAAGCAGATCGAAGCCAAAGGCCCATTCGAGATTCACGGTGACGATCGTATGATGAAGCCGATTGATGAGCTGTTGGCGCAGTTCATCGCGCAAAATCGCATGAAGCTCTCGGGCGATTACAAACCAGTTTATAAAATTGTCTAAATAAAAAGCCGCATCGTTAGATGCGGCTTTTTTGATGCGAAAACTGAATGCTATTTCGGGGTTTCAGGTGCTGATGCGGCTGGTGCTGGCTCTGTCGCTACGGCCGCTACCGGAACTGGATTGGCTTCTCGCCACTTCTTCACAGCAGCCAATGTATTACTGACGTGCTCATCGGGACTGAAGGCTGAATAAGTGTAAATAATTTTGTAATCAGGCGAGATGACGTAAGAGGTCCGGTCCGACATCGGCAAAAATTTCAACAGCACGGCGTCGTAGGCCTTCATGATCTTCTTGTCGGTGTCTGATCCCACGGCGAATTTGCCGCCGCATTCGGAGACGGAGAACTTGTGCAGTGTCTCCATGTCATCCTTGGACATGCCGATCACAGTGGCACCCATGGATTTGAAGGTGTCGCTGGCTTCAGCGAAGGCGTGGGCTTCGGCGGTGCACCCCTTGGTGAAAGCAGCCGGGTAGAAGTAAAGCACGACCGGACCGGTTTTCAGGGCTTCAGCCAAGTCGAAGGTAAATTCCTTGCCTGCCAGCGATGCCGGGGCTTTGAACGCAGGTGCAGCATCGCCTTCTTTGAGCATTGCAAACGCCGGTGTTGCCAAAAGTGAGCCGACGAGAGCCATAGCAATGGCGTGTTTCATAAAATCCTCCCCATATTTCGTGACAATGTTGCCGCAAGTGAGATTGATTCGCGGCATTTCGCGCATACAGCAATGCGAAAGATGTTAGGGGCTTCTGCCGTCGCGCGAAAGACCGTTCCGGGTGCTGACCGTTATATAAAGAAGGCTATGAAAATGACCCGTTCCGGGTGAGGCGTTAACCTATTGATAAAGCAATAAAATAACAGTTTACCCTTCAGAGGCATTATTGACTTCGCGCATTGCCTTTATTTATGCTCATACGACTTTTGCTATAGGTTCGCCTTGCTTCGCTGGATACCAGAGTTAGCTCAGGACGCACCTGTTGTTTTAAGTTTGTGGCCCACAGCGCAGGTGCGCGGTGGTGATTTTAAAATTCTGGAGAGCGGCATGGCGACCGGTACAGTGAAGTGGTTCAACGGCCAAAAAGGTTACGGCTTTATTCAACCTGATGGCGGCGGCAAAGATGTATTCGTGCATATCTCGGCAGTTCAACGTGCCGGTATGACGGGCCTGAATGAAGGTCAAAAAGTTTCTTACGACACGTTGAATGAACGTGGCAAAGAAGCTGCAGGAAATTTGAAAGCTCTCTAAGTCAGAGCGAAAAAAAACGGGGCAGTGAGAACTGCCCCGTTTTCGTTTCTATTCAATTCTAAATCGAAATTACTTCGCAGGCGCCCTACTTTGCAGGTGTATGCGCCTTCAGTAATTCGATCTTGAAAATCAGCGCTGAGTTTCCCGGAATAGCGCCCGGTGCGCCGCGCGCGCCGTAGCCCAATTCAGATGGGATCGCGAATTCCCAGGTTTCGCCTTCGCTCATCAACGGCACAGCTTCTTGCCAGCCCGAGATGACACCGTTCAGTGGGAACGAAATCGGTTCTTTGCGCGCGTACGAGCTATCGAACACTTTGCCGTCAATCAGACGACCTTCGTAGTGCACAGTGACTTCGCTACCCGGCGCAGGCTTTGGACCCGGTTTGGCAGCATCTTTCAACTTGATGTATTGCAGACCGCTGGCGGTGGCTTTCCAGCCCGGTTGCTTGGCGTTCTTTTCCAAGAAGGCCGCTTGTTGTTCAACCCATGAGCCGCCTTCGGCAGCCTTCGCATCTTTATTTGCCATACCTAAAAATCCTGCCGTAAAGGCCAGCGCCAGGGCGCCAGCGATAAACCAACTTTTCATGTGATTATAAAACCCTTGGTTAGATCCCACTTCTATATCGACCGGCAGGGTCAGTGCCAAGCCCTGTAAACCCTCGCTCATCATTGCGGAAAGAGTGAGGCAAAACAGGGCTTTTTAAGGTCTTATAACGTTTCGGTGAGGCACGGGAATGTGGTGTTGGAAGGCCCTAAAAGCGCATTAGCTTAAAGCGATATCTCACTCACTCACGCCATGCTGGAGTCGCTGAAAATGAAATGCCCTGCCGATAACGAAACCTTGGTGATGACAGATCGCAACGGAGTCGAGATCGACTATTGCCCGAAATGCCGGGGCGTATGGTTAGACCGCGGGGAACTCGACAAAATTATCGACCGCGCTGCTGCATCACCACAAACCGCACCGCCGCAACCGCAATATCAGCCGCCGCAACAGGCCTCTTATCATGGTCAACATCACAATCAGCACTATGGGCCGAAGCCGCACTATAAAAAGCGTGAGTCGTTCTTAAGCGAGCTGTTTGATTTCTAGTCGAGTGCTTTGAACTCAACCGCACGTCCAAAAAACACACTTGCAAAGGCGCTTGCTGTTTCGGGTGCGCCACTGGTCAGGAACGTTGTCGTTGGAAGTGACGTGGTGGTGTCAATTTCCGGATGGCGATTCACATAATCGATCATGCTGCGCGCAACGATCTCAGGCTGTGACAGCACATTGCATTCAGCGGGCAGCATCTCGGTGAATAAATCGGCGACTAGCGGATAATGCGTGCAGCCTAAAATCACGTTATGCGGCACTTGCCCATTCAGTTGGGCCATCAGGTTGCTGACGTGCTCACGCACGGCATTGCGTAAGTCTTGTTGTGGTGCGGCTTGCTCAATCAGGCTCACCAAACCCGGGCAGGCTTGCTGTACAACCGTAATATGCGGGGCGCGTTTGCGAATTTCTTCGACATACACATTGCTGGCCACTGTGCGCCGTGTCGCGAAAATCGCAACGGTCTGAAGGGCTGCGTCCTTATCGATGGCTTCCGTTTGTGCCCACGGCACACCTGTGGCGATTTCAACCGTTGGCACCAACACGCCTAAGATGCGGCGATCAGTGTAATGCACCGGCAGCCATTGTTGTTGCAGGGTTCGCAACGCAACGGCGGCTGCGGTGTTGCAAGCCAGCAGCACCAAGCGGCAACCCTGCTTGAACAGCATTTCAACGGCATTTTTTGTGAGTGTCAGAATTTCGTCTGAAGTGCGCTCACCGTAGGGCGCATGGGCGTGATCGCCAAAATACAGGAACGAGCGATCCGGCATTGCGGCGGTCAGCGCGCGCAAAATCGTCAAACCGCCGTGGCCAGAATCGAAAACACCAATCATCGCTGCATCATATCCGTACTGTTAGAGCCGTTGTAACGGATACGCCTAACGATGCCAGGATGATTTGAAGCTATTTCTTTTCTGGAAGTGCAAAAGCCACCAAATCATCGGTCAACTTTTGTGGATACATAAAAAAGTGCCCGGCCGCGGCCACCACCACAAACTGCCGCCCATCAATATCGTAGGTCATGGGGTTTGCGATGGCCGAGCTGGGCGTGTCGCCCGCCCACAGTTCGTTACCAGTTTCGATATCAAATGCGCGGAACTTCTCATCCAAGGTGCCGCCCGTAAACACCAACCCGCTCGCAGTCACAATGGGCCCGCCCATGATCGGCGTGCCATACTTCAAGGCCAATGGAATAGGCGCTAACTTGTCGAGGGTGCCCAGCGGTACTTCCCATTTAATTGTACCTTCGTTCATATCCACGGCCACCAATGTGCCCCACGGCGGTGCTGTGCACGGCGCGCCAAAGGGCGAAAGCAACGGATAGTTCTCAACCAAGTACGGTGTACCCGCGACGGCCTTCAAACCACTAGGGCCGCGCTTGGCAATTTTCTCACGGCCCGTATTGGGCGTGATGCGGAAGTAGTACGGCACGTGCGATAATGCGGTGACTAAAACATTCTTTGAAGGCTCGAACGCGCCGCCACCCCAGTTCACGCCGCCACCACTTTGCGGTAGCACGCTGCCCTGCGTGGTGTAGGGCGTGTACATGTCGCCATGGCGCGATGTTTCAATCACCTTGCGGCACCAACCTTCATCGTAGGGCGTAAAGCCCCACGCATCGCTGGGCTGCACATACTGCTTCATCAAAGCTGCCGGTTTTGTCGGTACCGGTTGCGTGGGCGATAGCACTTCACCGGGTACGCCATCGGTCGGCACAGGGCGCTCAACAATCGGGAAGAACGGCTCGCCGGTTTCGCGGTGGAACGTGAAGACTAAACCTTGCTTGGTTAGTTGAATAACAACGGGGATTTGTTTTCCCTCGCGTGTGATATTCGCCAAAATCGGTTGCGCGGGCAGATCATAATTCCACACATCGTGGTGAACGATCTGGTAGTGCCACACTTTCTCACCGGTCGATCCGCGCAAGGCCACCAGCGATGTCGCGTACAAGTTATCACCGGGCCGTGTGCCGCCGTAATAATCAGGCGCAGATGATGATGTGGGCAGGAAAATCAAATCGCGTTCTTCATCTGCCGCCATAAACGACCACACATTGGCACCACCTGTATCGCGGGCGGTGTCATTACCCCAGGTTTTGGCGGCAGGGTCTTTCGGGTCACGCGGGATCGGGTCCCACGTCCATTTCAACGCACCCGTGCGCGCATCAAACCCACGCACAGCACCATTTGGCGCGTCGCGGCGTTCGGACTTTGTGTTGGTCACAAGGCCAACAACAACAGTGTCACCAATGATTGTGGGCGGCGCATAACTTTGAACAGCACCTGTGTTGGTCGCGGGGATAGCTGCGTTAATCAACGGCTCCAGATCCAACACGCCATCGCCATCAAAGCCTGCGCATGGTTTACCGTCTTTGGCATCGATTGAAATCAAACGGCGATCATTCGTCGCCATAAACAAGCGCCATTCACACACTGTACCTGTCGCTGCTGTTTTGTCGTGCCACAACGACACACCACGTGACTTATATTGTGTGCCGGGTGGGCCGATTTTCACGTCCGCATCATAGGTCCAGCGTTCTTGGCCGGTGGTGGGGTCCAGCGCGATGATTTTGTTGAAAGCCGAGGCAAACACCAAATGCTGGCCTGCGGCTTTGGGTAAAAGAATGGGCGTGGGGTGAAAGCCCATCAGCATCGTCTGCGTCGGCGGGCGTTTGGCATCGCCGGTTTTGTAGGCCCAGGCTTGCTTTAACTGGCCCACATTCTCGCGCGTAATCTGCGTGCTATTGGAATAACGCACGCCACCCGCATCGCCACCAATATGCTGCCAGTCACTTTCGGTATTTGCGTCTTGCGCAATCGCGCCGACACTTGCCACCAGTGAGATCGCAACAATCAGATTGCGCGCTAAATCATATGCCATGATGTATTCTCCCCGGATCCAAGTTTACGGTGGCGTATCATTTTAGATACGAGAGGAGTCTCTTAACGACCGTGACGCGGATGCGTTAAGATGCGTACAGTCATCACATCGCAGTGATGGATGCAGAAAGGTCGGGCTATGGCAGGCAAAGTCTATGTGGGGATTGGCGGTTGGACGTTCGAACCCTGGCGCGGCACGTTCTATCCCGATGATCTGACGCAAAAGCGTGAACTGGAATACGCCAGTCGCCAGCTCACCTCGATTGAGATTAACGGCACGTATTATTCATCCTTCAAGCCGCCCAGTTGGACAAAGTGGCGCGATGAAACGCCCGAGGGTTTCGTCTTTTCCGTGAAAGCCTCGCGCTACAGCACCAATCGCAAAGTGCTTGCCGAGGGTGGCCCCTCTATCACCAAGTTCTTGGAGCAAGGCCTCACGATTTTGGGCGACAAGTTGGGGCCGATTAATTGGCAGTTCATGGCCACCAAGAAATTTGATGCCGAGGATTTTGAAGCCTTCTTAAAACAGGTACCTAAAAAGTTAGATGGCATTCGGTTGCGCCATGCGTTGGAAGTGCGTAGCCCAACGTTTCAAGACAAAAAATTTTATGATCTCGCCAAGAAATATAACGCCGCCATTATCTACGCAGATGATGATGACTTTCCTGAAATTGACGAGCCGACAGCCGACTTCACATATGCGCGCCTGATGCGCACGCAGGAAGATATTGAAACCGGGTATTCCACGGCTGATTTGGGGAAGTGGAAAAAGAAAGCCGAGGCATGGGCCAAACGCGGTGATGTATTTATCTACTTCATTTCTGGCGCCAAGGTGCGCGCACCTGCGGCGGCGCAGGCCCTGATTAAGAAACTAAAATGAGTTTAAGAGGCTGACGTAATCATCGCCCACAGTTTATCCAAACCCTGGCGCGGGTTATTGCGGTGTTCCTGGTACGTCGCATGTGCCCCCGTGTCGGCACCGGGTGACACGCCGATAGACCATAGGGCGCTAATATCGTTGGGTACGAACGAGTAGCGCACATCAATAATGCGATTGGGCACCACAGGGTCCATCGCAATAAAGTCATCGCTAAAGCGCCGGAAGCGTTCGATATCACGGGCTTGCTGCGAGCTTGCATCAAGCCAGGGCAGATCGCGCGGAATGTTCAGTTTTGCGATACTCACGCCCTCAAATGTTTTCGGGCTAAAGCCTGTGCGCACGGCATCCACGTAAAACGCATCAGCAGTTTCGTAGATCGTCTTCCACACGAGGATATTGCCAAAGCTGGGCTTGGCTTCGACGCGCAAGGTTTCGTGCCCGCGTGCGGCGACAATCTTCTCGGTCATGATAACGGCTTGGCTGTGCTGAACCGTGGCCAACAGCATATAGAAAATGCCCCATGCCATGGCGGCTTGGGCATAACGCGTATTCTGCTTCCACATTGCAATGATGACCAACGCCAACATTGGCAGCGTGACGAGGGGGTCGATGATCGCAATGACGTTCCAAGCAATACGTGCATCGCTGAAGGGCCATAACAGCATGGTGCCGTATGTGGTGCAGGCATCAAGGACAGCGTGTGTGCCGTAACCCAGCGTTGCGAAAATATAAGTATCGCGGAAGGAAAGCTGCGTTTTCGTGCGGAAAAATAAATGCAGCAATACAGCGACGATCAACCCGCCAATGGGAATAAAGGCCAGCGAGTGCGTGAAGTGGCGATGAAAATCGAGGAATAACAATGGATCGGTCGTTGAGCGAATCAGCACGTCAACGTCAGCGGCCAAGCCACCCAAGAACCCAAACGCGCCAGCAATACGCACTTGCGGACGTTTCTTCACAAAAGCTTGCGTAAATGCTGCGCCCAATGTGCCTTGGGTGAGTGGATCCACTACTTCTTACCCTTTGTAAAAACCGCAA
The DNA here is from genome assembly GCA_965229355.1 of Rhodospirillaceae bacterium. GTDB lineage: Bacteria > Pseudomonadota > Alphaproteobacteria > Rhodospirillales > Rhodospirillaceae. Next base: position 1,647,825 of record OZ245869.1, read on the forward strand.
CCAATTCCACGTGGTGTGACCATGTAAACTGATCGACCACTTTCAGACTATCAAATGTGTAGCCGCCATCGACCAGGGTGCGTGCATCGCGCGCAAAAGTGTTTGGGTTACACGACACCGCCACAATTTTTTTGACCTTACTTTGCGCCAGCGTTTTCACTTGCTCGGCGGCCCCTGCGCGCGGCGGATCAAACACCACGGCATCGTATTTTTTCAGCTCGTCGGGTTGCAACGGATTGCGGAACAAGTCGCGTTTAATGGGGATCAAGGGTTTAGCCGCGCGCGCCTTGTTAAGGGCTTGTATAGCGGGCTCGCTATTTTCAAAGGCATCGACTGTGCCGCGCTCTAACATGGGCCCGCTGAACGTGCCGCAGCCTGAGAACAAGTCAGCAAATTTGCCTTTCTCAGGTAATGCATTCATGACGGCCTCAATCAAAGTTTTTTCCCCCGTCGCTGTGGGCTGTAAAAACGCCAAGGGTGGCAAGGGCACGCGTAATGCATCAAAATTTGCGTAAAGCGGGCTCATTTCCAACAACACTTCTGGTTCTGCCGTGTCGTTGGCACGCCATGAGATGCGGCTGACGTTTGCATTTTGTGCAAGCTTTGTCGCTGCGTCATATATTTTTGAATCGGGCACGCCCTTTGCACCGACTGCGCCGGTAATCACCACGTCATACAATCCATTCACGGATTGAATGAACACATCGGCGGGCTTGCCGCCTTGCAACAGCGGCACCAGCAAGGGCGCTAATTTAGTGCGCAGTTCCATAATGCCAGGTTCAGCCACCAAGCAGGTGGTGATTTCAGCGACGTTATGCGAGCGGCGTTGGGAATATCCCAGCGTCACAGCTTTGGCCGTTTTGAAGGCGGTGAATGTCACGCGACGTCGGGTACCTGCTGCCACATATAAAGGTGTGTGCCATGTGGTTGGCTCTATACCCACCTTGCTTAAAGCCAGGCGGACGTTGTCAATTTTCCAGGTTTGGTAAAGCTCATCGTTCGCGTGTTGCAACGTGCAGCCACCACACACAGCATAATTCACGCAAGGTGCTTCAACGCGGTTGGGTGCGGGTGTGATGATTTGCGTGATTTCTCCACGGAGGGCGCCCGCACTGCCTTTTTGTACATTGGCAGCCACGATCTCGCCGGGCAGTGCGCGCTCGACATATATAAAGCCATCGCCTGATTTATGAATACCATCCCCTTGCGGGCCTAAAGCATCAATCACCAAGGTCTGACTGGTGGGGGCGCTGTGGTGCTGGGGGCGATGTTTGGGCATTTCGAGCAATCTTTATAGGGCTGATCGCGGTCCTTTTACCCGAGTTTCGGTGTGATGGGGAAAAGGAAACTTTGAGGCGGTCTGGTTGTTGCGTACCATGCGCTATCTTTCACCACAGGAGACCGCCATGAGCAGCCAAGACACGAATAATGTGAGTGATGAAGATGTATGTGGCGACGACTGCTACAACGTTACACGTCGTGATTTAGGCGCGATGGTTTTGGGGGCAGGCCTCGTTGTCGCGGCAGGCCGTCCTGCTTCTGCGGCGCTTGATGTAACCGAAACCGATGTTGCAATCAAAACGCCAGATGGCGAATGTGACGCGGTGTTGCTGCATCCGAAATCGGGAACTTACCCCGGTGTGTTGGTCTGGCCTGATATCGGCGGCTTGCGCCCCGTGTTCCGTGATATGGGTAAGCGCTTGGCCGCAGAAGGTTACACGGTGTTGGTGGTCAATCCGTTTTACCGTAGCGCTAAGGCTGATGCTTCCGCGAATGCATCACGTGAAGAGCGTGGAAAAATGCGCGAAGCGTTGTTTGTTGAAGGTGGCCCGGAAAAGGATGCAACCGCATTTGTGGCGTTCCTCGATAAACAAGCGGCTACGAAGAAAACCGCCAAGCTTGGCACAACCGGTTACTGCATGGGCGGGCCACTGGTGATGCGCACCGCAGCCATTCAGCCAGATCGCATTGCTGTTGCTGGCTCATTCCATGGCGGGGGCTTGGCGACAGATCAGCCGAACAGTCCGCACCTCCTCGTACCCAAAATGAAAGCGAAGTTTTTAATCTGTGTCGCCGAGAATGATGACCAACGCGATCCAGACGCAAAGACGAAATTACGTGCAGCGTTCGATGTCGCTAAAAACCCAGCTGATATTGAAGTGTATGCAGGCGCCAATCATGGTTGGTGTGTGCCCGGCAGCCAGGTTTACAACGAAGCACAAGCCGAGAAGGCGTGGGCGAAGCTTCTGGCTCTGCTGAAATCAACCTTGACTTAAGTGTACGTTGATCCACAAAACTCACACAATCCCCCTGCAAACGGCCTGCATTTGCAGGGGCTGATGAAAGTTATTCACAAAAACAGTCACGACTGTTTTTAACTTGTTTCACGTGAAACAAGTTGTGCAGTTTTACTTTTCGCGGTGAATCGGATCGACCCATAAAACCGTTTCGGGTTTTTCGACTGGCTCGATCTCAAGGTTCACAGCCACGGCTTCATTATCGCTGCGTACCAGCACGCACTCTAATGTCTCATCGGTGCTGGCGTTGATTTCCTGATGCGGCACGTAAGGCGGTACAAAAATAAAATCACCCGGGCCTGCTTCGGCGGTGAATTCTAGTTTCTCACCCCAACGCATCCGTGCGCGACCCTTCACAATATAAATCACGCTTTCAAGGTGCCCGTGGTGATGAGCACCCGTTTTCGCGTTAGCGTGAATATGCACTGTACCGGCCCAGATCTTCTGCGCACCAACACGGGCTAAGTTAATGGCTGCTGCCCGGTTCATGCCTGGCGTTTGCGCGGTGTTGGTATCCAGTTGATCGCCAGGAATTACCTTTACGCCGTGCAGCTTCCAGTCAGTATGATCGTGGCCATGATCGCCGCTCATGTGCTTTGCGTCCGTAAAATTTTATCCATCGTCTTGCCCTTCGCCAATTCATCGATCAGCTTATCAAGATAGCGAATCTCGCGCATAGTTGGCTCTTTGATATCTTCAACACGCACCCCACACACGACACCTTTGATTAAAGATCGCGAGGGATTCATTTTTGGCGCTTGGGCAAAGAAGCTCTCGACATCAGTCTGTTTTTTCAACTGAGCGTCCAGCTTTTTCGCCGTGTATCCTGTCAGCCACAGAATGATCTTATCTACCTCGGCTTTTGTGCGGCCCTTTTTCTCCGCCTTCGCAACTAAAAGCGGATACACGCGGGCGAAGCTCATTTTGTAAATGCGGTGTGTCGTCATCGCCGTATTTCATCGCTTTTTATGGTTGTGTAGCGCCGGAGTAACGTTCAATCGCATCTAAGAATGTCTGACCGTAGCGCGCAAGCTTAGCCTCCCCCACGCCACTGACGCCAGCCATGGCATCCAATGTGGCAGGTTTAATTGCAGCCATCGCCTGCAATGTTTTATCGTGAAAAATAACATACGGTGGAACGTCTTGTGCTTTCGCGAGTTCCAGGCGTAAGGCACGCAACGCAGTAAACAGGCCTTCATCCTTATGGGATGTCTCATGTGTGATCGCGATGCCCCGACGCCCGCGTGAGGCCTTCACAGTTGTAGTGTGGCGCAGCGTTAGCGTCTCTTTGCTCTGCAGAAAAGTCTGGCCGAGCGGGGTAATGCTCAGCCCACCATAATTTTCGGCATCAACTTGCAACAGGCCCAGCGCTGCAAGTTGTCGAAAAATCCCGCGCCATTGGTTCTTGTTAAACTCGGTGCCGATGCCAAACGTACTCTGCTTGTCATGGCCGAAATCTCGGATGCGTTGCTCATCGGCGCCGAGCAGGACATCGATCAGATAATTCACACCGAATCGCTGGCCGGTGCGATAAACGCATGAAATAGCTTTTTGCGCAGCGACGGTGCCGTCAAATGTTTCGGGCGGAGTATGGCAAGTGTCGCAATTGCCGCATGGCGCGCAAGCGTCGCCAAAGTATTCCAGCATCACTTGGCGGCGGCAACGGCTCGTCTCGCATAAACTCAGTAAAGAACTTAACTTCTGTCGCTCGACTCGTTTTTGTGCATCTGCCGTGTCGGCGGCTTCAATAAAATTGCGCTGTTGCGCCACATCTTGAAGGCCGTAGGCCATCCAAACTGCTGCGGGCAGGCCATCGCGACCGGCGCGGCCTGTTTCTTGGTAATAGGCCTCAATATTTTTTGGCAGATCAAGGTGCGCAACAAAGCGCACGTTGGGTTTATCAATGCCCATTCCAAACGCGATCGTCGCCACCATGATGATATTCTCATCACGTAAGAATCGATTCTGATTGGCTGCGCGCACATCGGCATTTAAGCCCGCATGATATGGCAGCGCATTGAAGCCTTGTTCGACTAACCACGTCGCCGTCTGCTCCACGGCCTTCCGCGACAGGCAGTAAACAATGCCACTGTCACCCATATGATTTTTGCGAATAAAATTCAGAAGCTGCGCCCGTGCGCTATCCTTCTCGACGATGGCATAAGAAATATTAGGGCGGTCAAAACCTGCCACGTATATTTTCCCATCTGCCAAGCCAAGGCGTTCGATGATGTCACGGCGCGTGGCTGTATCCGCCGTGGCCGTCAGCGCCAAACGCGGAACGTCGGGGAATTTTTTGCTTAAGGCGCCAAGCTTCATATACTCGGGCCTGAAGTCATGGCCCCATTGCGAAACGCAGTGCGCTTCATCGATGGCAAAAAGGGCCAGTGGCGTTTGTGCCAGCAATGCCAGAAAGTCATCCATCAGCAGACGTTCAGGCGCGACGTAGACAAGATCGATCGTGCCCGCGCGCATCATGGCTTTGGTGGCTTGCGCTTCGTGTTGCGGTGTTGCCGAATTCAGCGCGGCGGCATTAATGCCTAGCTGACGCAAAGCCGCAACCTGATCTTGCATTAATGCAATCAAGGGGGACACAACAATGGCCACACCCTCGCGGCATATGGCTGGGATCTGATAACACAGCGACTTGCCACCGCCGGTCGGCATCAGCACGAATGCGTGCCCTCCGCCGATAATGTGATCGATGATCTCGCCCTGCTGGCCCCGAAAACCCGAATAGCCAAATGTGTGCTGTAAAACGCTGTGAGGTGTCGGCATCGTTGTCATTGCTGTGAATATGCACAACGGCGCGAAATGTCGAGTTTTTATGAACGCTAAGCTTCGTTGCGTGGTGCCCACTCGGGTCGTGATCCGCGCCTGAATTTTAATGGTCGAACTGGTCTAAACCTTCTGCAACAACTCCGCCAAAAGCTGGTTCGGGAAACGACGTTTGGGAACGATGGCATAGAAGCTTTCTTCAATCTGGCGCACCCGGCAGTATTCCACCAGTGCACCCGATGCTAGTTCGTCGCGAACTACAATGGGCGGTACGAGTGTGACGCCTTCACGCTCGCGCGCAAGCAAGCGCAACATCGCCATATCGTCCACTTCAGCCAAGATGGTCGGCTTGATCTCGGCCTGTTCTAAAATGCGATCAAACGCTACGCGAATATCGCTGTCGAGGCTGGGCAGCAGAATCGGTGTTGTCGCGAGATCCTGCGGAAAACGAAAGCGCTGCTTCCTAAATTTCAGCTTCGGTCGTCCCACCAGACTAACGGGCTGTTGATCGAGTAAGTGGTTGCGGAACTCAGAGCGCGCGTCACGAGGCGCGGCGCTGTTGGCCAGTACAACGTCGATGGCGTGGGCCTCAAGCTGAGCCAGCAACTCGCGCAACGTTCCCGACCGGACGATCAATTCCACGTCGGAGCGCCCCACCAGGGGTTTGAGGAATTCCAGTTGAAAGTTCCGCGACAGCGTCGTCAGCGCACCGACCCTAAGCACATGGCGGCTCGCGACGGGGCGGTCCTGTAGTGTGCCCAGCAGTTCGTCGCCCGCCTTGAAGATGCTGTCAGCATAATCGAGCGTGATGCGGCCCGCCTCCGTCAACACCAATTTTTTCGCGACGCGGTCGAACAGGCGGTGGCCAATTTGATGCTCGAGCTTCTGAATTTGAACTGACAGAGCGGATTGCGACAGATTCAGCCGGCGCGCTGCCGAAGTGAGGCTGCCATCGTGAGCCACGGCCCAAAAGTAGCGCAGATGATTGAAGTTCAGCTTGGCCATATCGTTAGATTAAAACGAACGATATGTAAGAAACAATGAATTTTCCATATATGGCTCCCGCCCCTAAAAGCGCGGAGTATATTTCATTGTTCAAGGAACCGCCGACATGAACATTGTTCTTTCCGTGCTCGCGCCTTTGATATTGGGTGGTGCTGCGCTGCTGGCGTTTCTCAGCCCCGGACTGCGCCCGCGCTTCGCCTTGATCAGCGCGCAATCGGCCTCTCTCCTTTCATTTGCGGCATCGGTCGCGACGGCGGCCCTCTTCGTCATGCAGGGACCTACGACAGTCGATCTGGCCGTCATCAGCGGTTATGGACTAGCGTTCCGGCTGGACGCGGTAAGCGGGGTCATGGCGGTATTGGTCTCGTTCATCGGCTGGGTGGTCGTGCGCTACGCCGTCACCTACCTTGATGGCGAAACCCGCCAAGGCGCGTTCACTGGCTGGCTGTGCCTGACTTTAGCGGCGGTTTTGGTCTTGGTGACGTCGGGAAATCTCATCCAGCTCGTCGGCGCATGGATCGCCACCAGCCTGTTCTTGCACCGTCTACTGCTGTTCTATCCCGAGCGGCCTGGAGCCCAGCGCGCGGCTCGCAGCAAGTACGTGGTTGCTCGAGGGGGCGATATCGCGTTGGTCGGCTCAGCCGCTCTGATGGCGTTTGCTTTCAGCACCGGCGACATCGCTGCGATTGCGGATGCGTCGCGCGACGGCGCAGGCGGAGGTTTAGCGGTCGGCGCGGCTGCTCTGATGGCGTTTGCTGCAGCCTTAAAGTCTGCTCAGTTTCCCACTCATGGCTGGTTGATCGAGGTGGTGGAAACTCCTACGCCCGTGTCCGCACTGTTGCATGCTGGCGTGATCAACGCCGGCGGATTTCTACTGATCCGGTTCGCCGATGTTATGCTGACTGCGCCAAATGTGTTGGCAGTGCTGGCCATCGTCGGAGGTCTGACTGCACTGTTGGGCGGCTTGGTCATGCTAACGCAATCTGCGGTGAAGACCTCGCTGGCGTGGTCCACGGTCTCGCAAATGGGTTTCATGATGCTTCAATGCGGGCTTGGTTTGTTCTCGCTAGCCTTGCTGCACATCGTTATGCACTCGCTGTACAAGGCCCATTCGTTCTTGGCCTCGGGCGGCGCAGTGGAACGGGTGGCGGCGATCCGCCGACCGGGCCCCGTTGCGGTTCCAGATGCCCGCGCGGTCAGCCGCGCATTTCTTGTCGGCTTGGCGATCTATGTGACGGTGGGCATCGCCTTCGGCTTCGCAGAAAAGCCGCCTCAGACCATGGCGCTGGGCGCGATCCTGATTTTCGGCGTCGCCTACTTGTTCGCGCAAGGCTTCGCTGACGCAGCCCCGAGCGCCTTGACCCGGCGCACCACAATTTATGCGCTCGCCGCCTCGGTCACCTACTTCGCACTTCAATCTATCGTCACATGGCTAACGGCTGGCGTCATTCCGCCGCCGCCTGCGCCGGGGCCGCTGGAGTGGGCGCTGATAGTCGTGGCCGTTATGAGTTTTGCAATAGTCGCCGTCGCCCAGGCGCTGTTCCCCATCTGGGCCTATCACCCCGCCGCTGCGGGCCTGCGCACACATCTGGCCAACGGACTGTACGCACAAGCGGTCTTCGACCGGCTGCTCGGTGGCTGGAAACTGAATCCTAAATCTTGATGGGAGCCGAATCATGACCGCGCAGCACAAGAACATGACTGAACTTATCGCAGCTGTGGCTTCTGCGGCAGAAGTCGCAGCGCAGGCCATTCCACCAGCGTGGCCCTTGGCCTCTAGCGTTGCGGTCAATCCGTTCCTTGGCCAAATCGAGGAAGGGCTTGCACAGACAGGCGCGCAGTTGGCACGCGTGGCGGGGTGTCGGGTGACTATGCCTCGCAGTTGGTACGCCGTGCGCATCGCCTCGGGCGAAATTTCCGATGCAGACTTGTCTGCCGCGCTTAGTAATACCTCGTCTGATCTGCGCCCGGCGAATCTTGCGTCGCTCAAGGCCTATGCACGTCAGCCTGAGCCCGAATTGCGCGCCGTGCCTAGTGTCGCTGAACTAGCGTCAAAGGCCACGGGAACAGATTGGACGCATGTGGTTGCGGATCGCATCGGTCATTGGGCCGCGAGTTACTTTGACGAGGGCCAGGCATTATGGGCTGCTCCGCGCGGATCATCTGCGTACCGGGCGTGGCGTGATTTCGCCGTTCATGACCTGACAGCGGAGATCGCCGGGCTGAAAGGCTTCGCCGCCCACGTTGCACACACTCCCGAAAATCCGCACGACGCGTTGGCGCGCGCGGCCGAGCGCCTAGGCATCGGCCCCGGCGCACTGAAGAGTTACTTTCATCAAAGATTGCTCACCCTGGGCGGCTGGTCGCAGTTTGCCCGTTACAAGTTATGGCAGGCGGAACTGGCCGGTACGACTGACAGTACGATCATCGATCTGTTGGCCATTAGCATGATTTGGGAAGAGGCGCTGTTTGCGTGCTTCGGCGATCAGATCGCCGAGCAGTGGGCGGTCGCAAAGGCCGCGCACGCCGATATGACGGGCCCCAGCGCCGACTTGATCGTAAACACCATTTTGCAGGATGCCGCTGAGCGCGCTGTCCAGCGCGCGCTGGCAATGCGCCTCGCCGTTCCGACCCCACCAGAGTCTAAAGCGCTGCCTGCGCTGCAGGCGGCATTCTGCATCGACGTGCGCTCGGAAGTATTTCGCCGCGCGCTGGAGTCACTCAGTCCAGCCATTCAAACCATGGGCTTTGCAGGCTTTTTCGGGCTCAGCATCGCTCACCGGAGATTCGGGTCCGACGTCGAGGAACTGCGGCTGCCGGTTCTGCTGAACCCCGGGCTGCGTACGCTGACCTGCACCGCTGAGAATGCACCAGCAGAACAGGCTGCACGCATTAAGGCCCGTGCTAAGCGCGCCTGGGGCCGCTTCAAGCTGGCCGCGGTGTCGTCGTTCGCATTCGTCGAAGCCGCGGGACCGATCTACGTGGGCAAGCTGTTGATTGATGCGTTCGGATTCAAGGGCGCGCCCTTTCCCAATGATCCGCCACCGCGCATGGAGCCTAACCTGCTGCGCGACGCGCGGGCCAAAGCCGCCAAGAGTATCCTGCAGGCCATGTCGCTCACCAACGGCTTCGCGCGGTTGGTGCTGTTGACCGGGCATGGCGCGAACGTGGTGAACAATCCCCACGCCAGCGCGCTGCATTGCGGCGCGTGCGGCGGTTACTCGGGTGAAGTTAACGCGCGCCTGTTGGCACAACTTCTGAACGACGCCGAAGTACGCATCGATCTGTCCTCGTCAGGCATCAACATTCCCATTGATACGCTGTTCTTGGCCGCGCTGCATGATACAACAACCGATGAAGTAACGCTCTACACGGACGGCCACCCGCTCGGCGCGCACCAAAAAGACTTAGCCCAGGCCAAGGCATGGCTTTCTGCGGCTAGCCAGCTCGCTCGCAGCGAGCGCGCTTTACGACTGCCGCCCGCTGCGAAAGCCGCGCACATCCCCAAGCGCAGTCGCGATTGGGCTGAAACGCGCCCCGAATGGGCGCTCGCCGGTTGCAAGGCGTTCATCGTGGCACCGCGCGCGCGCACCGTCGGCAAATCACTCGAAGGCCGCGCCTTCCTGCACGACTACGACTGGCGGCAAGATGAAGGCTTCCGCGTGCTGGAACTCATCCTCACTGCGCCGGTGGTCGTGGCCAGTTGGATCAGCCTGCAGTACTACGGCTCGACCGTCGCACCTAACGTGTTCGGCGGCGGCAACAAGCTGCTACATAACGTCGTCGGCGGCATCGGTGTGGTGGAGGGCAACGGTGGCATAATGCGCGCCGGGCTACCGCTGCAATCGGTCCACGACGGCGAGAAATTTGTGCATGAACCGCTGCGGTTATCAGTATGCGTCGAATCGCCGCGCGATGCGATCATCGATATCCTCAGCCGCCATCCACAGGTCCGCGCTTTGTTCGATAACGGCTGGCTGCACCTCTTTGCGCTTGACGACAAGGGCCGTATGGCTTGGCGCTATAGTGCTGGCATGAAATGGAGCGCGATGAACTGAGTTAATAGAGAAAGTTGCCTCTCCTTTTCTGGGCAGTGCCGTGTCGGCCATCAAGGCCGCGACGTGCATTGGGCCGGGCAGCAAGAGGTTCTCCTGATGCGTGACTTATAATTTGAGTCTTGGAGAATGAGCAATTCTGCCGTTTTTGGCAAGCGGTCCCCCATAATCTGAGTCTCAAATCGGCCCCATAGTTTGAGTCTAGAACGGCGCATAAAAATATTTTTTTGCGGACTGTTTCAGGCTCAATGAGCCGCTCATCTTGCGGATTGCAGTTTCGAAGATTTGCGCCGAATGACAGAACAAAAAAGCCAGCCACGTGTATGTGGCTGGCTTCGCGCAGGCTCGATGCCGACTGATTGGTCGGTCGCCCTAAATTCCTGTTACGCCAAGTTGTTTAGCAACCTTTCGGACATCAGCCCGAAGATAGAGAGAAAAAGTTCCTTCGTGCACTTCGGCAACGTGCTTTGGAAGGACACCTCGCGCTTTAATCATCTCTCGCGCATCAATGGCCTCTGTTCCCATTGCTTTGCTTAAGGCCACGCAAGAAATGTACTTTTGCTCGAATGCTGCAAAGTCGCGGGCACCAACAGACTTACCCTTGTAGCCGCCATAAACAACACGACCAAATGCGCCTCGACCTGCGAAAACATAAAGCGCGACGTCTGGAACGCTGAGGTGTCGTGCTATGGCTCGCATCGGCCAGGAACTATAGACTTCCACATGCAGAGCATCTACGGCGTCCACCACCTCCGAGTGATCGAACAGGAGCCGATTGAGTCCAACGCCTTCCGTCACTGCAGTCGGCCGCAACTTGCCCGAGTTCAGGAGTTCAAAAACGTGCTGAAGAGGCAGGTCGCGGCGCGTGGCCATCCGCTTCACCTCACCTAAAGTCAGAAGTGAACCCTTATTCTCAATACTTGGTAGTCCTGCAGAGAGGCGTGCATCAATCTCGGCGAACCAATCTGATCGGATCAAAATTTCTCGTTGGTTCGTCGCAAGGCCTGCCGCAGATTGCATCAAACCAGCATGGTGAAGTTCACGCACCTCGATGGCAGACAGGCCGGATCGTGCGGCAGTTTCCGCGACTGTATCGTATCCAGCCCAACTCTCCTTCAAGGCCTCAATATCTGAACGAAAATAGATATCGGACTTTCCATAACGACCGAGGGTCCGCATTCCTGCCCAAAGCCCACCTTTCTTCAGGTTCTTGAGATCGTCTTCCGACAAGTTGAGTATTTCCCGTGCCTCTTTATCAGTAACAGACAGGGACTTTATCGAGGCTCCGCGGAGTTCGATGCTTTTCGCTACAGCGTGATAAAAATTTTCATCTAGGCTTTTGACAAGAACATCTCCGACCGCACTTGTTAATGCCGAGCTCTTGGCCGCAGTCACGTGACGCCATAGCTTTTCCGTCGTGCCATGTGCCGTCGTCTGATCGCCCCAACGTGCAACTGATTCGACGAGCTTCTTCACGAACAACTCATCCCAGTTCTCGATCCGTTGGACGCCTAAGGCGGCCATCTCGAGATACTGAGACGAGCCCATAGTGGGGCGCTCGCGGATTTTGACGCGAGACCACTCGATATCGATGGAGCCGAGGCAAAGTGCAATTCTGAACAGTTCCGCCGCGTCTGCGTCAACGAAGAAGGTCGGAAGCTTTTCTGGAATGCGGCCACGCCCGACCATTTGGTTGATAAAATAGCTTGCGACCTGATGCTCAATCTCAGTCGCGGGCTTACAAGTCGCCTGCGTAACGTTAAGTCCGCATTCACAGGAAAATCGCGGGATCTGCGACCAGCGATAGGCTTTATCGCACTGCGAACAGCGCGATAGCAAACGCACCTTATGGTCAACACAGATCGGAAAAGGTCTTAACGACCAATGCTGCAAATGTGACTTCGAAGCGCCAATGCACACTGGGCATACGCGCATGTATTGACGGTCAATGTACGTCTCGGGAACTTGCAGAGTATTGAAGCGCCAAACACCCTCTTCAGGGTCAATCATCTTCACGGCCGGTCCGAGTTTCTCTGGCGGTACGCGCAGAAACTCGGCCAATTTTCTTGTATCGATATCTCCCTCCAAGACTTGCCTTTCAGTTAGCTTCAGCACACCCAACAGAGTGGTTGTGCTCGTGAAGCCAAGGTCAGCTGAAGTACGCGCTAAGAGGCTGATGAGAGACTCATTTGGGTAAATCGACACCGAGTAGGGCGTCGGAACCGGTGGGCGTGTAATTGCAAGCATGACATTACACTCGGGTCTTGCTCATGAAATGCTCGAGAGGGAGGGTTCCATCGAAAAGCTTTAACAAAGCGGATTTGCGCAGCTGGGACTTTCGCCACCCACGATCGATATGCTCGATGGTAACTGCTTCCTCTTCCGCCATGATGGCAATGGTACCGGCGTCTCGAATCACTTTGATCAAAGAGCCGATACACCCACGCGATGCGATCATGAGTCGATGAGGCAAATCGCCACTCGTCAGTTTGAATTCCAAGACATCTTTGAAGGCATCTTGAATCCGCGCGAGCATCGCAAGAAAAAGGCTACGGTCGGCCTTGTCGGCCATATCCAATGGTACCAACTCGATGTTCGGATGCAGGCGTGAGCCAAACTGCGGATTCATTGTTACAAGAATTTGAGTGCTTTCCACTCCGACGCCCAAAACTGAGCACACCCCTTCCGTCGTAAGAACTTTGATCCAATCAGTTGTGCCTTGGGCGAACCGCTGCTTATTTGCGCGGCTATCAATCATGTGCTGCAGTTCGTCTAGCACTAGAATCTGGACCCCCTGCTTGCGCATGTGAAACTTCATCATCGTGACAAGCTCACGTTCTGGTGCTTTGACAAAGGGAACCTTCAGCTTTTCAAGCACGGCATACGCGAGCGCTTTGGTGGTGCAGTTCTCTGGCACCACCACGATAACAACTGGCTGTTGAAGGTCGCCCGTGATGGGATCGTTGTATGCGGGATACTTTGCCTGAAGCATTCGCACGAGTGTCGACTTGCCGCTGCGCGTGGGGCCCGTCAACAAAGCGACATTGTCGCGCTGGCCGCCGACAGTCACGGCGTAAAGTCCATCTAAATCCTTGAGAGCATCCCTGACTTGTGGCGTGGACAAGTTAAGAGTTGCAATGAGGTCGCAGAACGTCTTGATGCGAGGTTGAGTCATAGCAGTTACTCCTGTTCTTAGAGATCAAATGCATTGCAAGCCTGTTCGACGTCTTTCTCATCGACGTCGTTCAGATCTTTCGCGTGCGGTGTGGGTGTCACGCGGTGCGCCGCGGTACGAGTTCCAGGTACTTTTTTACTGGGGTGCTCCGGAATGCGCATCAGGCCCACCACGTCCTGCGATCCGGCTCCCAAAATTCGACTGGCCTTCTTGCGACGGATATTTTTTCCGGTCTTGAGGTCAGCAGTAATCAGTTCAGTGCACTGGGCCAAAGCTGCAAATATCGCAGCATCGGAATTGTCTTTGCCAGCAGCCGTTAGCGTACGGCGTGTTTCAATGTAAGCATCGACATCCAGGCCCTCATCTTGCTCCATGTACTTCGAGCGTAAGAGCATAAGAGGCGATCTTGGCGTGATTTTAATGTACGCACTCGAAAGGTCATCGGGCACATAATACAGTGCGGCGCAGCGGTGTCCGTCGCACCCTGTCTCAATGCGGTATGCTTCAAACTCTTCGCTATCGTAGTTGCGGTGATGCAAAGTCACACCATGCCGCCCAATCATTGGCGACATTGCTACTTTGGGGAGCAGATTGGCCAGTAGGTAATCTCTATCCACCACTGGGTTCAGATTTGCTCCGGTCAGGCCGTCCTTCCAAATTTCAAGACGCGTGCGGCTCGTATGATCAATCTTTTCGTATGGTAAGATTGTGAAGAAGTAGGCCGCGAGAATACGATTCATCCCCCGGATGGTGTGCAGTGCCTGCTCTTGTTCCAGCGTAATGCTGCGATCCCGGTGCCTCACTGCAGCTCCGTCGAGCGTGTGAAAAACCTGCTGGTTCGCTGTGTTGAAGAGGCTTTCGACTGTACCTTTCAAATCAGGGCGTCGGCGTTCCAGGCGGGTCATCTTTATGCCGTGAGCGCCAAGCACCGCACCGAAGCCTTGCGCAGCGGCGCCAAGATCCTGATCTACCGCGAGTTCTTCGCATTTGCCGTATATGGGCAGTGGAGAGCCTGATAGCTCCATTGATGCGAAGAGTTCGTCCTTGGGCAGCAATGCCATAACAAGAGCTTGCTGAAGCGTGTGCTGACCCGGATCTCTGGTGCCGAGGTAAAAACCAACGACAATCCCACTCCGCGACTCAATGATGACAGTGAGATTCAAGCGGATAGTTAGGAAAAACGGATTGTTGAATGGGGGCTTAGCGGCCTCAATCTGAACCCGTAAGTCGACGATAGTGTGATCGGCCTGCCAGCGATGATTTGTGAAATCACCGTACTGGCCATCTGCCAGAGCGGAGAACCTTTGACGCGCCGCCGCCTGACCATTTTTGGCACGCTCGATGTCCTTTTGATTGAAAAGCGCCTCAAGCATGCCTTTCACGAACTTCGCAGATACCTTCTCGCCGTGAGTTTCCAGCTGCAAGTTGATGGCTTTCACGGCAGCCCGAATGGACTTTTTTCCAAGCGGGAACGTCTGGTTGCGTTTGTTCGCGATCATTTTCTTTCCTTCTTTAAACGTATGCTCGAATACGATCTGTGATTTGGATGACACGCGACATCCAGAGCGTCGGCGGCCTGAAGCGCTGGCGACGCAGTTTCCGTTGAGGCGATAGTCCTTTCGCCAGCGCAAGATTTTCTGAGGGCTTGGTGGAGCGGGGTCGCCTACTTCCTTTGCGACGTTCTTAATTTTCGCTCGGATGACACGGCGGGTGCTGGGCAGCTCCAAACATGCGATCACGTACTTCTCAATCCGCTGATGTTCGGTGAGTTCTTTAGGATCAAGGTCCACTATTGATTGAGGCATGCTAACAATGCCGAACTCGGTGCTCTTGTCAGAGCGACGGTTCTTGATCACCAATGCACCGGCAGCTAACTGCCTATTGAACTCACTGCTGGTGAACTTTAATCGACGGTTCTCATTGACAGTATTTTGGAACTCAAGTTCGGAGAACTCAGCAGCCACGCACCTGTACTTCTGACCTTGATGAATAATCACCATGTGCGGAGTAGCGATGGTCAATTCAGGTGGGATCTCGGCAAGTGAATTCATGGCAGCACCACGCCTGACGACGTGTTGAACCTATTTAAGTAATCAAGCTTCAAGAGGCCGCGTGTGTGCAGGCCGCAAATAATGTTGATGTCGACCCTGTCGTTGGGCAGTCGCTGAAGAATGTCGCCAACTGTTTTGGCACCAACAGCCACCACGTCGATGATCTTCGCAATCAATTCGTCATCGATAAGAATCCAATATGACTGCTCTAAACGACGCGCGTTTGTAAAACGCGGCTCCATGTAGATCTCAGAGGTCGAGGCAATCGCATAGTGACAGCCATGAGCTACACAATAGTCCTGAACGGCCTGATCACGCTCCGACGTGCGCCAGCTATCAACGTAATCATCGTGTTTGACCTCAACGAGAAATCGCTCGTTGTCTCGAATGACTTCAAAGTCCGGTATGTGGTGCCGCGGCTCGCCTGATTTCGAAGGAGGCAGCTCAATCGCGAGAGGCTGAGTGCGGTAACTTAACGGCTCGAACTCTGCATCAAGAAGCATGCCATACGCGGCTTCATTGTGAGATTCACCAAGCATTTGCCGGCCGTTCTTACGGCTATTCCAATAGTATGTGCTGCGCCACGAAACCTTGAAAAGATCGCGGGCACCTTCTTCGCGCCGATCCATAAAGCGCGGCTCAAGCGGATAATCTCGCTGCCATCGGCTATCGAGAACTTTGTCGCCGACCTTACCAAGGGCCGGCGTATAGCGGCGTTTGTTATTACGCCGATACGACCACTCAGAATGTGAGGGACGCAGTAGTGGTGATCTTTTTCGTTGCAGTGTCATGTTGCTCTCCAGTTAAGTTCTGGACGGG
Source organism: Rhodospirillaceae bacterium (assembly GCA_965229355.1). GTDB lineage: Bacteria > Pseudomonadota > Alphaproteobacteria > Rhodospirillales > Rhodospirillaceae. Next base: position 1,664,005 of record OZ245869.1, read on the forward strand.
ATGTGGGTTCATTGAGATTGCAGCGGATCAAGAATCGCGAAAAAAGAATCTCGGGATTCCAATGACTTACAAATTAGTTTGCGCGCGGTGTTGCTGACGCCAGGCAAAGCCCACCTGTTCGATCAGCGCAGGTTTTGCGGCTGCTCGTTCCAAGCCCTGCAGGCGAGCGCCTGTGGCTTCCAACTGTGTTCTTGTGATTGCGGCTAGGCGCCAGGACGGCGGCCTATAGGTGCAGTGTGGCTAACATTCCGACATGAGTTCCAACCCTACCGTATTAAACGGAACGAGCGCGTTGAACCGCGAGCTTGTCTTTCGTCTGGCGCTTCCGACTACGATGATGAGCCGAGCCGCCTAACGAAGATGTTCCTTTGTTACGGATCGAGTCTCGCACAACTGCAGCTCAAGTTGGTTAAGCGCCATGCGTTTGCATTTCGGTGTGGTTATTTCGGCCACATGCTTCAAATTAAAAAGCAACTTTGAGGCTGAATGAAATCAGAACCAGGCAGCAATTAGCGTTCTGATTTGTGGATAATTTCCGCAAGTAGCGTTTTCAAGGAGAAACTAGCGTTTTTCGGTGTTCACTTATTGTGCAAAAAAGCTCGACCAGTATCGGTCCGTGCACAAACTAGCGTTTAGCAACGCTGGTTCTGCCGCTCAAAACGTTAGATGAAACTCCCAAAGTATCATCAAAGTCCTATAACGCTCTGAGAACGGTGCGCAGTGTGTTGTTCATCACTGAAGTTTCGAGAAGGCCTATAAACATTGAATCAATTCCACTCATATAAAGAATTGATACCAAGTGCTGTCGATTGGATATGAGAAATCAAAACAGCGTTGCTGCTTTTTCGGGCAGGCTTAAGGCGCGACTAAATCACGCTGTGAAAGCCTTTACTCCGCACCCCTACCAAACCGCTAAGTGACATTGAACAGGTCTCCCTGCTTCGGTTCAAAGGTTAACGGTGCTCGCCGAGTGGATCGAATTTGGCCTGAATGAGCGAAACCATTTCTTCGGCCCATGAGGACGAAAGCAGTGGCATCGCGAGTTTCATTTCCTGAAGTTCGGCAAGTGCTGAATTCACCGGCCGCCCCTTCCATGACGCGTCCAGTTGTTCAGTTAAGTGTTGGGTTTGCGATGCGGCGGCTCCGGCATCTGCCGTTATCGAATAAATAAGCTGCTTTCCCAGGGCTCGCAGTTGATCATCAGCAATCTGATCTACGATAGCAGACCGTGCTGACCACCTTACCTCGTGAAACCGCTTCATGAGTGCAATATCGTCGCCGGCGAGTGCAGACTTATCAAACAGAAGGTCTGTCGTCTTATCTTGCCACTCAATCCCCTGTTCCACAGCAGCGTGGATGCGGGCCCGCAAACATTCGGCGTCACCCAACCACTTGGCCCTCGCACTCAGGTTCTGCATCACACTCAGTGATTCCGTGGCTTCACGATCAGTGCATCTAAACACCAATGGATGGGTATTAAGCCAGATTGGGGTAATTGGGCTCGGACGCCGGTTTACGTATTGATGAAGCGCATCATCATCCACGTGCTCGGTCTCTGCGGGATCAAAAGCGAGGTCAAAGAGGTACCCAACGTCGGGGTGGCTAGAGGATAGGCCAATGAAGGTCGCAAAAGCAGATCGCACTTTACCGTATTGTGTCTCGACGTATGAGTACACAGCGCCGGGCTCAAGTGTGCGGGTTATGTTGTCACGACTTCGAGGCATGCTCACTTTGTCCCAAAAGTCTGGAGCGCAGTTCCTCACCCTTCTGCAGAGGTGCAGGGTCGCTTCCACATCACAAAGTGCATCGTGGGCGCTGAGATGATCAAATCCATTAGCAGGCGCCAATCTCTCAAGTTTGAAAGTCGGTCGTCCATCGTCTTTAAAAGCGAGATTGATCGCACCGGGACAAAATTTTGAAGCGGCCAGCATGATGTGAAGCGCATCAAGCTGACTATTGCCCTTCTGCGATGTGAAGCTCGGCTCAAACAGGTTCTGATAGAGATTGTGCCGTAGAATTTCCTCATCGAACTGCAATGAATTGTAACCAACAAATATTGTGGGCCCCCAAGCCTCAAACTGCCGCAACGCTTCGGCCATCATCTCGTAGTGTGACAGCAGGGATCGATCTAAAAGCTGCTCAGCACTTCGCCCTGTTAACCACAGTGCATAGGGTGAAGGCACGACATGTGGCAGCAGCCGGCACCGCAAGTTAAGGCGATCGATTTCAACCAAGTCCTTATCGGTCTTAATCGCTGCTATCTGCAGTATCTGGTCTGATGTGACGTCCAGCCCGGTCGTTTCAGTATCGAAGAAAATAAAGTTCATTTTAGTTCACACAGGTAAGCGAGCCCGTAAGTAGATCAGGCTGATTGACTGTTGGTTTTCCGGTCATCGTTCGCGAAAGGATTACGAGAGCTGAATGAAGCTGTGGGGTCAGAACCATGCGTGGTTCTTCAGTGTTCTGTCCGCATTTTAGGCAATATCGACCTGAGGGCGGTTCGCTGTCAGGACCGAAAAAGACGAACAATGATTCCCGATGAATACACATTGCGTTATCCCAGTCACAGCGAGTTACGGTGAAGGATCTACGACGGGATCAAGATCGAGTTGAGTGCCCATACGATATATCGTGTTCTGTGTGGCGATGAGATTTCGCTCGCGGTCCCAGAAATACACAGGCGATGTATTGATCGCACCGTCACGCAAAAGCGGGTGTCCCGTCACTTCACCAAGAACAATGATAAAATGCTCATCAAGGCGTTTACCAAACCACCAGTTGCCGATTGTCGGAAGTTTTGTAGCGGGATCTGTATCAGTGAGTTTTTTCCGCTGTGTAGCGAATAACTCCTCCAAAGCTCCCATGGCTTCGCTTACTTTTGCGTCGGTCACGTTCTGGCGCTGTGCAAGGGCAGTTAATCGCGCTCGAACTTGTGTCCGCACGCCGTCCAGAAATTTCTCAGGCGTCACGCTGTCGAAGCGGACGTAATCGAATGTGCTGTCATCGGGAAACATTTGGCTGATCCTTGAGTGTTCATGGTTTGTTCTCAAGGGCTGCATAGCGGAAATCGAAAGGTATGTTCAACATGACGACCTTATTCTTTCGCGCCCCAAACGCATTTTTCTTCATTTTTTAGGGTGAGCTGGCTCAACGGCACACCATTAGTAGGCCCGGGGTAGACCCAAGGGAGAGCTCAGTTCGTCAACGCTTGGCCGCGAACCAGCAACGCGTCGCTATAAAGTAACGATATCGTTTCCTTATAGCGGCGAATCGACTGTGTGCTCGTAACTGAGCCGAGGATTCAAAAAATTATTCAAAAAAGTGCGCCGAAAGTGGGCCGCGCCACTTTCAATGAGCCCACGTCCTCAGAGTTCAAGTAACTCACAGAGGACTCGTCTCATGTTCACTTCTACAAACCACACCCACTTCTTTCCTGAAACCGCACCGCTCAAGGCGACTACTAAAAGTAAGCTTCATCCAGCGGTTCAGCGTTTCTACAGCAAGCATCCCATCTTGGTTTTGACGACGGCCGGCCGTATCGCTCGTCGCGATCCCGATGCGGTCGCGATGTTGGATATTCGACAAGACGGTGAGCACTTTTATTTGGTGGGCAAGTTTGCCGGTCAGTGTGATGAATGGCGCACCATTTGCAGCCACGGCAGCTTCTTCTCAGCGCTCCGAACTTGGCTGTACCTGCACGGGATCGCTCGGAAGGGCGAATGGCACAGCAGGGTTTTGCCTGAACTTCAACTGCTGGCGATCACGGCTTCGGCTATGACCGCTCAAAGCGGACTTGCATATCAGTATGTCGCTGAGTTGCGTGCCGCCTTGTCGTTTGTGCCAGTTCCCTAAGAGGCGTGTATACCGTGACGTGAAAGTGCGCTGTTGAAAGCACTTTCACGTCGGAGGGAGAACTTGCTTGCAAGCAACGCTAACACTGCTGTCGTACACGCCTAATGCGAGCGCGCTTCTAATGAAAGTTCCTCACTTTCGCTAACTTCGGCTCTTTACGGGGATCGCGAACATCCGCAATCACGTTTACATCTCGCGGATGCTTCCAAACTGATCCCGGCTGGGACGCTTCTTCTTTTGGATCACGGCTATCCCGTCCTCCACCTCGCTCCGCGCCATCAGCACGAGCAGCCACAGAAATGCTTTCACCGTCTCGCTCGCCGATATGTCTGAGAAGCGGCGTTAGGTTCTCCAGTTGCTCTACAACCACGTGAATCACTTCACCCTCTCGCTGGACTCGGCCAATGCATCCGATCATTCCAGCGGCCATAATGACTGGCCGGAACTTTTCGAAAAGGTTTGGCCACACCACTAAGTTTGCGATCCCGCTCTCATCTTCCAATGTGATGAATGTCACACCATTTGCTGAACCCGGCTGTTGTCGAACGAACACCAATCCGGCGATCCTGATCCGTGCTTTATCTTTTGCAACTTTGACAACCTTTAACGGTGACCAACGTTGCTGACCGAGTAATTCACGAATGAATGATAATGGGTGGGCACCCAAAGAAAACGAAAGTGTCTGGTAATCTTGAATGCAATCGCCGCCGGCGCTGAGCGGATTGAGATTAACCTCAGGCTCGATCAATTCTGGCACGTGATTCGCTTCGCGCTTATCAGCCGCAGCAAACAAAGGTAGTGGTTTTGAACGCAGGCCCTTAATTGTCCAAGATGCCTTGTGACGATCAACTTCAAGTGACTTGAAGGCATTACCATCAGCCAACAGCTCTAACTGAGCTTCGGTCACTTCTGTACGTCTCACGAATTCTTCAATTGAGGCGTATGGCTTGTATCGAGAGCTGACAATTAACGCGGCGGTTTCTTCCTTAAAGCCTTTTATGTATCGCAGCCCCATTCGCACCGATAACTGATTACCTGCTTGCTCCAAGGTGCAATTCCATCGGCTCGTATTGATGTCTACAGGAAGCACGTTCACATCATGCTCACGCGCATCCCGGATCAACTGCGCAGGCGCATAGAAGCCCATCGGTTGAGAATTCAGGATCGCGCACAGAAACACTTCAGGATGGTGACACTTAATCCAGGATGATGCGTAAATGAGAATTGCGAATGACGCAGAATGACTTTCAGGAAAACCATACGTGCCAAACCCTTCAATCTGCGTGAAGCATCGTTGCGCAAAATCCATATCGTATCCGTTACGAACCATGCCGGTGATAAATTCCTGTCGGAACTGCGCAATTGTCCCTTTGCTTTTGAATGATGCCATTGAGCGACGCAGCTGGTCGGCCCGGCTTGGTGAAAATCCTGCAGCGACAATGGCAATCTGCATTGCTTGTTCCTGGAATAATGGGACGCCCAAGGTCTTTCCAAGAACCTTCTCCAACTCTTTCGAGGGAAACGTAATCTTCTCACGGCCTTCACGACGACGAAGATATGGATGCACCATATCCCCTTGAATTGGCCCGGGCCGCACAATTGCACATTCGATGACTAGATCGTAAAATGTGCGCGGCTTTAGACGCGGCAACATGCTCATCTGTGCGCGGCTTTCCACCTGAAATACTCCAACACTGTCAGCATGGCAAAGCATGTCATAGACCTTGGGGTCTTCTGCAGGGATCGTCGCCAATTGAAGATCAACCCCTTTCTCTTCAGAGAGGTGCTCGAACGATTTTTGGATGCATGTGAGCATTCCTAACGCCAAAACATCGACCTTCATCATGCCCAGATAATCGAGGTCGTCTTTATCCCACTCGACAATTGAGCGGTTTGCCATGCGAGCTGGTTCAATCGGCACAAGTTCGTCGAGCCTACCTTTGGCGATTACGAATCCCCCGGTGTGCTGGGACAAGTAACGAGGGAATCCAATAATTTCCCCCACCAAGCTCAACATCATGCGGACGCGAGGATCATCTGGATTGATGCCAGCCTCTCGCACCTGTTTGTCGGGTACAGGTTCGTTCCCCCACCCCCAAACAGTCTTAGCGATCTGCTTTGAAACATCTTCCGGCAGTCCGAGCACCTTGCCAACTTCGCGGACAGCTTTTTTGCTACGATAATGAATTACGGTCGCGACAATAGCTGCGCGATCGCGGCTATATGTTTCGTAAATCCACTGAATAACTTCTTCGCGGCGATCGTTTTGGAAATCCACATCGATGTCAGGTGGCTCATTACGATCTGCGCTAATAAAGCGCTCAAACAGAACGTCCATCTGGGCCGGGTCGATAGACGTAACGCCAAGACAAAAACAAACAGCAGAGTTTGCGGCACTGCCACGCCCTTGACACAAAATGTCTCTGGACCGGGCAAAATCCACAATGCGCCAAACAGTCAGGAAGTAAGGCGCATACTTAAGTTCTTTGATAAGCCGGAGCTCATGTTCAATCTGCTTCTCAACCTTCTCCGGCACACCTTGCGGATACCGCCAAGCCTTGCCCTTATCTGTTAGTTCTATAAGAGCTTCCTGAGCAGTTAAGCCCGGAAACAGGTGCTCATCAGGGTATTGATACTTGAGTTCGTCGAGGGAAAACTTGCAGCGTGCAGCAATTTCAACAGTTCTAGCTACTGCCCGCTCGTGACCCGGAAATAGCCGCAACATTTCTTCAGGGGGTTTGATAAAGCGATCCGAGGATAGCTCGCGCTTGTAGCCAAGCTCTTCGATTGTGCAGCCTTCGCGAATGCAGGTCACAATATCCTGCAAAATGCGGCGCTGATTAATGTGGTACAGCACATCATTGGTAATGACGGTTGGAACACCTGCTTCGTAGGCGATCTCATTCAACTCATGCAGCCGCATCAATTCGGCGGGCTGAAAGCGTCGCGTTAGCGCCATGTAGCAACGATTTGGAAAATCCCGCTTTAAGGTAATGAGGTTTCGCTTTAGCTCTACGTTTGGTTCGTCGGCGACCTCAATAATTATCTGGCCTTCGCCATACTCTTTGAGATCTTCATAATGGAGTGTGCAGGCACCTTTGCCAGCGCGCTTCTTTCCTACGGATAGAAGACGTGAAAGTCGGCCGTAAGCATCTTTGTCCATCGGATAGCAAAGAAGACTTCGCCCATCGACGAAATCTAACCGGCATCCAATAATAAGCTGAATGCCGATCTTCTGGGCTTCTGCGTGGGCACGCACGATGCCAGCCAGGCTATTGCGATCAGTCACAGCTATCGCCGAGAGCCCCAATTGCTTGGCAGTGAACACCAGCTTTGCAGCGTGAGAAGCGCCACGTAAGAAAGAGTAATTAGTCGTGACTTGAAGTTCGGCATACTCCGTCATGCGAATACGCCGTGCATGTACCAGGCGAACACGCCGTTCGCGTTGGCGCGATTATCCCGGAAAATCCAATAGCGCTTGCCTTCATCATCCTCGACTTTGAAATAGTCGCGAACTGAAGGTCTTTCATTAGATTGAGCCCACCACTCTTCTCTGATGCGCTCTGGGGCTTCAGCCCGCTTAACTTTGTGAACCTTATTCCGCCAGCGAAACATCAGAGGTGGATGGTCAGGCATCATCGCTGTTACTTCGATGTGCTCAGGCGGCTCATAGAGATGGATCGGACGGTGCTCAGCTTTGAGCCATTTGCCCGTAGCTTCAGAATTCACCGATACACGTCTAACGCTGCGTTCGGGTATTCCACTCTGCGTCGCTGAAGCTTTATACAAGCTCGCATGTCCGTGCCGATTAGAAAGGCGATCTGTAAGGACAGTCAAGTCGCGGCTATCAGCATCTCCAACAGCCAAAGCGTTTATCTGCTTGGGCACCGTGAGTTCTGTCATATTGGCTGTGAGCGTAATCAACTCGATCCCAAAACCGGGGTCGACGTTTTCAAGATGCTCTATAAACATCCTTGCGATGTGCTTTGGGTCACGTGTCGCCGAATTTGGGACAACGCGAATGCCCTGGTTGGTGTTGTCAACGCGCTCAAAGACAAGATCTAAGCGCTTGGCCCCCTCGGCCACTAGCTCAAGGCGCTGGCAGAGCCGTTCGCAGAGTATATTGACGGACTTCTCCAACCCCTCACGAGTGGCAATCGGCTCTGCGAATTTCAGTATCTCGCATTTACTCTCTGGCGGAAGGACAGGGCTTATTGTTTCAGGGGAAAGACCAAGCGCTTGATCTAAACGCTTCACTACATCTCGGCTAAATCGGTGTGGGATTGTTTTGCGTGGCAATCGCAGAAGATCATCAACAGTTCTGACACCCACACGGCGCAGCCCATCAACAGCTTCGTTTTTCAGGCGTAACGCCGCCACGGGCAAATGCAGCAATGCGGCCTTTGTATCTGATGACTTAATAACGCCTTCGTTTCCATAATGCGCGCAGGCCCACGCAGATCCAGGCGTGTCAGCAATTGCGACATGCGCAGTCAAGTTGCTCTTTTGAAGGCGAGCAACGATGGCATTCAGCATTTCTTGCTCACCACCAAACAGATGGTCAGTGCCCGTTGCATCAATCCACAAACCGTCTGGCTGATCTGCTGAAACCAGAGGACTAAAATCTAATGCCCAGACTGCAAATTTATCGAGCGTGCGCGCATCGTCCACGGGATCGGCACAACCAACCATCAACGGCTCAGTGCATATTGCGCGGGCATGCGCGAGCGTCATCCCTGGCCCTAATCCCGCTCCGGCAGCGCGTGGGCAAGCAGCGACTAGAACCTGCGACTGGCGAGTTCTGTCGACAACAACGAAGGGACCATTAGGCGATTTGTTCTGTCGAGCTAATCGGCGCAGACGTAGTTCTGCTGCCCACCATCGAAAGTAAACGGAAATTACTCGACGAACCATGACACTCAACCGACCATTCGCCTGTACGGCTACCTCGACACCTCAACAGTTCAACACGCCATCGCGGCTTACCAACGCCAGGTGCTGGCAATGGACCCGAGGGCAAACTACTCAACTGCCATCTAGAGCCGCAGGCGACGTGCTCAGGTTTTCGGTTTCGCGAAGGTGGGCGCAAGACAAACGCGGGAACGTTACTTTTCTCAGCAGCAAGAATTAAACGACGGCTCGAATTGAACGAAAGTCTTCGAACCTCGCCTACGACGGCTCCAAGTGAGGAGTGCCGTAATCCCTCTTCCATTGCATTGAGCGCTATTTCATCGTCGTTAGCATTGAAGAAGTGAATCTTATCCGTGATCATTCCCATAGCTTCAAGCGCAGGAGCGTAAACTTGCTTTTTGCCGACGCACCACAAGATGCCGCCAGACAATCGGGCAGTGATGAATGTCACAAACGCATTTGCGACAGCGTAATTGGCTTCATCGTTGCCTTGGATTTCGTGCAGGCCAGCGAATGGAAAGTTGGTACCCGCTAAGCCTTCATCAATTGCAGGCACCCCAAACCTAAAACCATGAGGCCTATGCGGCCCTATAGTTTGTCTCGCACGCTCAAGCTTTTGGATGCCTTGCTTGAGCCTCTCGCGTTCTGCTTTCTTCTCTGGCTGTTCCATGTCTCGGGTCTCTCTACGGCCCTAAGATGTTCTATTTCTGTTCTCATTTCGTGAGGCTGTCAAACCTGGAAAATTCATCATATTTTTCAGTGCCTTATGATGCTGCCGGGGTAAGCTGGCAGCGCACATGCGTTTATTGAGGCCTCACATGCGATTCTGTTTTCTATTTGCGGTTGGTTTTCTTGCGGCGATTAATGTCGCTGAGGCGCGAGACATAAAGATTGCGAGTTGGAACCTTGAGCATTTAGCGGCCACAAATGGCAAAGGCTGTGAACCGCGCACGACCGAGGATTATGCACTCGCGCGCAAATACGCAGACGAGCTGAACGCTGATGTTATTGCGTTTCAAGAAGTGGAAAGTGCTAAGGCTGCGGCGCGTGTATTTACTGCGGACAAATACAGGATTGAGATTTCTACGCAGAAACTTCGCGCTGGTTATGTCTGCGACAACAAAGATCCGAACTCGAACAAATCAACAAAGCAACTCACCGGCTTTGCAATTCGCAAAGACATTGCGTATCGGCGTAACGCTGACTTCAAAGCGATTGATGTAAGTAAGAATAAAAGCCTGCGTGATGCTGTGGACATCACATTGCTTGGCAAAGCTCCTATTCGACTGCTCGCAGTACACTTGAAGGCGTCATGCCCTTCGCAAGACCTAAGTGGTGAACGCGATGCTTGCCAAACTTTACTGAAGCAACAGCCAATTCTCGAAGAGAAATGGATCGAAGAACGCTATCGAGAGAACCAACGCTTCATCGTCTTAGGCGACTTCAATCGTCAGCTTTTGAGAGAGAAAGATGAATTCTGGTCTCTCACGAATGACGGTGAGCCTGCAGGTCTGAAGCTCGCTGCATTGTCCGGCACAAACGAACCAATTTGCGACAAGAAGTACCCGAGACGGATTGACCACATCGTTGTCGATGGTGAGGCGCAAAAGCTGTTTGAATCGGACAGTTTCCAAGTGCTTACTTATTCGGGTGATAAGCGGCCTTCCGACCACTGCCCTATCGCCGCAACCTTTCAGCTGCCATGATTCCATCTGAACTCGACATCTGGCGCGCGGCCAACACGGTCATACAGAAAGAAGGCGTTGCGGCATGGCTATATGCGGCAACGAAGAGCAGAGAGTTTCAAGTCGCCAGTGACTACGAAGCCGCCGCCCTCTGGAGACGCATCGCTGAAGCGATTGCAAAGTTGGAAGATGTGGACGTGAAAGGCCCAACGAACTAGAGGGCCTGAAGTATGTGCTGTCGGTTCTTAAATAAGCTCAATAATTTTTGAGCAGCGCAAACAATCTGGGAAAATTCAAACCACCTTCTTACTGGGCGAAACATCTCGCCTGACAAGTGAAGGTGGATTTTGATGACTGACAAAAAGTCGGTAGCAACTCAAGCTGGCCAAGCTGCTGAACGAGAATGGAGCAAATTGGGACGCGGCAATAAGCGCCCGATCACAAAGTATCCTGAAGCGCAGTTCGAGGTAACGACTGATCCCACGGATTTCGCAGCAGCTTTAGACATGCACATGCAGCGGCATGAGGACAGCTGTAAGCACCTCGCCCGTGCTATCGGAAAAAAGGGTTCGAGAATTAATGCCAAGACCCTTTGGTTCTGGCGACAAGGTAGGAAGGAGCCGAATAATACCAAGAGTTTTGAAATGCTGGCGCGTATTGAGGAGCGTTATCGGTTAGATATCGGATACTTCAGTGCAAAGCTGAGTACTAACAAACATAGCGCCCATGGACTAAAGCTTGCAGGATATGCTCCTGCAACGCGGCGGCGTATCCGCTGGCATCTGCCTGATGATTTCGACCGCCGCTCTAAAACGGAGCAGGGCGAGATTCTCCAGTGGGTCAAATCAAACATTCTGGCAACTACTGAATACCGCAGGTACCACGCGTCCACCACGAAACAGCGTTTCGGGTTGAGCTTTGAAACACCTCGCAATTCAAATGAAGGAAGCGGGGAGAAACGAGCCTCGCTTACGGCTCCCGAGCATCTCCGTCGTGAGATGGAAGACCTCCTAAGCTTCAAGACGTCAACTCTTACGGCGCTCGGCTTTAAGCGTAACGGCGTATGGAATTCTGAAACCGCCAATCAGAAGGTTGAGCACTTTGGGCTTTTGTTCGGAGCCTTGTCGGCCAAGCCGGACAGCAACGTAAAGGGGTTTGGCGTGCCGGCAGAGGCTCTGACATTTGCGATGCTGGTCTTTCCGGGCGTTTGGGACTGGTATTTGCAGTGGCGCGAGCAAAAGCGAGGCTTCTACACTCGTTGGGAAGTCGACATGCTTTCAGTGATTCAGGGGTTTACGCGCCCTGAAACAGGCTGGATGTGGCAGACGCCATCGCTTGCTGAAAAACTGAAGCCTGTAAGCGGCCTAGTCACCGAAGCCGATATCACTGAAGCGCTCACTTCGTGGCGGGGGTTGTGCGAGCGCATGCAAGCTCATGCCGCACACCGACAAAAGGAAATTGAGCGCGTAACACGCGTACATCGCGATCCCTTTGAACCAATCCTGGTTATTCTCCAGGCCGAAAGCCCACTCAACGAGTATCGTAAAATTACTGAGGAAATTTTGCGTCGAATGCCTAATCCACGGCGCTTCCCACTTGCGGCCGCAGAGACGCTTAGAAGCTGTTTGATGCTTCGCTTCGGGTTGCACTCTGGCTTACGGCAGAAAAACCTCAGGCAGCTGCTCTTTAAGCGTCGCGATCAAACACCAAGTACTGAGCGCATGCTTGAAGATGCCAAACGGGGAGAACTGCGTTGGAATAGCCGGAACAGCTCATGGGAAATCTTCATTCCTGCGAACGCTTTCAAGAACTCGGAATCATCATACTTCTCAGCGAACCCGTTCCGTCTGGATCTCCCAAACGTCGGCGATCTATACGTCATGATCGAACAATACATTAACGTTCAGCGGGCAAAGCTTCTTAAAGGAGCAGCCTGTGAAACGTTCTTCGTGAAAACAATGACTGCCCGTAGCCGCTCTGCTGAATATTGTCAGACGGCTTTTTACGATGCCTGGCGTTACGCGATTGAGCGGTATGGCATCTATAATCCTTACACGTGTAGGGGTGCGATCGACGGTTTGCTGCCCCATGGTCCTCACAACGTTCGCGATGTGTTGGCCACTCATGTTCTGAAAAAGACGGGCTCATACGAGCAGGCCAGTTACGCAATCCAGGACACACCTGAAATGGTCAAAAGCCATTACGGGAGGTTCCTGCCGCAAGACAAAGCAGCACTTGCTGCCAAGGTGCTCAACGCAGCTTGGAATGATGCAGCGGCCGAATAACCCGCAGTGTCAGATTAAGGCGTAGAATCGGGCTATCTATATGATTTCATTGAAATTACCCTCCGAGAGGCCATTTTCGGGCTCTCGGAGGGTAATTCTTTTTAAATCAGACACTTAGCCAACCGAACGCCCCAGCCCAGGCTGTTACCCAATTCGAACAGGTTCCAAATGAAGGACTGAGCGGTCACGTGTTACGCAACACGACTCAAAATACCCTTCAAGGACGTGCCGCGATCCTACTCACCTATAAGGTAACGATATCGTGCCCTTATAGGTGCTTAAGCTCCATAAGGGCACGATATCGTTACGCTGCTTATTCAATGCTCGTGGTCGTCTTCACTGGGTTCGCAATTGTGTAGAACGCGATCAGCGGGTGGCTCAGAACCGACACGCAAATTCTCAAGACTTGTGGCGAGTGTTGAGCAAGATCTGAAATTTCATGATCAGTGTGAAGCTGTGCGCCACCTTGGTCGCGAGGATGGGATGACACTTTTTGCGGCCGGAGATGCATACCGTCATGCTCAATGAGCTTTATCCAAACTCACCGCGCACTCCGAGACGCCCATCACTAGCTTGAGGTTCAAGCGGCGGCTAAGTGAAGCGCCGCGTCAGAAACGGGCTTAACGGCCCCAATGTTAAAATCCATTCTCCATGGCTCATGTTGGCTTGCTGCGAAGACGTCAGTTCCATTTTCAACGGCTGTCGCTTTGCGGATGAATGCCGAATGCTTGCGTCCATAAACGCCCAGCGGATTAGCAAGGCACCGCCTCAAATCGGCTGGTGCGAATTCGTCAATGAAACAATCGCGAACGTATAAGCCTTCGTAACAGCCATACGACAAATTTGCGTGAAAGTTTTCCCATTCATTCGCATTCTTCAGACCGGTTAGCTTGACAGAATTTTGAACCAGCCATTCCGCATACTTATGCACGTTCGGCAGCTTTACCGTTTGATTGAAAATTGGAGCATCTATGCTGGTAACTATGGTGAAGGAATGGCCTGGTGCTGGCGACAATGCTTTTCTCATGTGTTGGCGCCAATCTTCAAACACCGCAGCCACACAGGAAAGCCCTGTTCTATTAATCAGGTTCTCATAGGGAGCGTCCATTTCACCGGGGTATCCAGTTCCAAAATGTAAGAAGTTAGGGGCTACAGTGATGTACTTCACTCCTTGGCGCTTGAGCGCGCTCAAGACCACGTCGCTTGCCGGAGGTTTGACGGAGGTAAATTGGAATTGGAAGTCTTTGTAGTTAACGCTCATGACTTTGCCTTTACAGATGTTCTGAAGCCCGCAACATCGACTGTGAGTTTGCGGGGTCATAAGAGATATATGGGTGCGTTCTGATTTGTTGGCCCACTCCCGGATATGCTGACAAAGCGTTTCGGCGGCCGAATGGGGCAGTGGGAGACACAAAATTCCGAATCCGGATCATTTCGAACAAAAGCTATAGGTTGGATCGAGATACGGAACGAACACCAGCTAAAAAGCCCAATAAAATAGGCGAAAGCCAATACCGCGACATGCCCTAGCTGAAAGCTCTTCTAACCCTCTAAGCCTCGCGTTTGGGCAGCGGCAGTCGATTTTTTTACTGCATTGCAGCGTGAAGTTGATCTAAAGGGTATTAAAACAAGCAAGATTGGATTTATGTAGCGCTAATAATACCGGCGGTGCGGCGAGAAAAAGTCAGTAAAAAATGTCTGCTGATTGCGCTGTAAGCGAACTGACTAGAATTACTAGCGTCAAGTCGCGCGGCATAAGTCGAGAAAAGTAAGACAGGCAACCGTAAGCGCGGATCGTGCCTGAAAATTAAAAGTCTGTTTGATTGGGGGGATAACGAGTATGGAACGAGACGAGGTCCTGATTAGGCTCATAGATCATTCTGAGAAAGTGACTGACGAATTCGCAGGACATTTAGAGGTCGAAACGGACGAGACCGGCGTTATCAAGTGGATAAATATAAGCAACACAGATGATGATCTTGCGCCTTACTTTGAGCGACATGCCAGCTATCCAGCAATTCCAGGCACCGCACGGTTTGAAGCAGATAATTTTGGGGCAGCAGATTATGGCATGCCGAGTGATTTCGAGTGGAGCGACCACAACCGCCACATTGCAAAAAGCCGACTGACTAAAAGACAAAGAACGGCTCGGAAAAGCAACGAGGCAGATTACCAATACCTTCACAGGGGAGCTCATCGGCTTTTGGAAAGAGTGCTGCGGGGTGAACCTGTGCTAATCGGGCATAAGGATGTCGAGCAACACCTAAACTTCTTTCGGCGAGGCGACGACGAATTCAAGAGCGATGCATTGTCAAAGTTGGAACACGCTAGGCGCGGACCACCACATCAACGTAGCCGTGCGACAGCTCCAAATATCCGCAAATTTGTGCGCGTTCGGATGAAGCCGATTAAAGAAAGTAAAAGTCGACCGCTGCTGGTCTGCAACATTCCACTCGATGCAAGTGGGTATCCTGCGCGCCTAGGACGAATATATGGCGACGCAATATTTCCAGGCGACAACTCAGAGTTCCCACTCTCAATACTTGAAGATGGGTCAGTGGCGTTACATACGCCATCACACCGCCATCGTCTGCACAGAACCAATCTATTTGGCCGCACAATTACACCTGGTACCCAAGTCGCATTTTGGGAGCCCCGTCTTCGTCAGCATGCCGCGTATGTTATTGCCAACGTAGAAGCCCTATTTGAGGGTGGGAAGTCTATCTAAGCAACGAATGACCGCGCCGTACGGGCACGAAAAAAGCTTGGGAGGAAGCAAAGGTTAGTAGCTCTGACACGTTTATTTACCGACATTATTAGCGGCAGCCCCGACTTCCAAATTTGTACACAGCGAAATCTCGTATCAATATTTTTTACTACTTGCTCCGTCTCAGATGGCGTTGAGGCATGGACATCCCGCTGCAACGAAGTGGGGACCGGAAGAAGGGGCGAGTAATAAAGGTCGATCTGACTCAAAGATGAGGGAGAAGTTCAGTTGACTATTACTTGGGGTGACGATCTCTTGGATACGACCCAAGGATTGGATATTTTAGGCGTACGCGGAATCGATCAAACTGTTGAGCTCGGCTTGGTCAATGGTATTACTACCATCTCACAGCGAGCTCGTTATTTTTCGATTCTGCCATGGGCGCTCGGTGAGTACCTTACTGAACACGCCTCGGTCGGGTTTGACTGGCACCATCTTACGGCTTATTTGCGTCGGGTTGAGTTTTTGACTCTAGCAGCGACCCGCTTGGATAGTGAGCTCAACGGAGCTGATGCAAGTGGGGCCTTGGGCACAAATTTACATCAAGCTCGCTTAACTGCGCTGAGTGCCGGCGACTTTGTTTCATTTCCAGAAGATTCGGGCGGCGCTATGCTTGGTACGTATTTCGCACCATGCCGCACGATTGGTCTGCTACTCGATGGTGATGGAGAAATCCCGTATCGTTTGAGCTCGCGAGGGAAAGACGTTTGGCAGTGCCGAACGCGGCGCCTTCAGTTGTCGCCTGCATTAATTACTGCCTTGGCTGGCGATTATATCTCAAGGCCTCAGGTGGAGGCGGCAATACCGGAATTCTCTCTTGGCTCTCTCAGTCGCTCAATTGAGGAAGCAAATCTGCTCTACACCGCATTTGTACAGCCATGGGATCCAGGGACAGAGCTTGAGCGGCGCCGCGTCAGCAAAGCGTATGAGGCATTCGCCAACACTATTGCATGGGCAAAAGGAATGCTCGCTGCAGAACCTGACACGGCATCGGCGCTTATAGTTCGCAACTTTAATAATTGCACACAACTGACGGAGGAAAACCAAGTCGCGTTCAGTTGGGCAGAATATGAATATCGACGCCGCTGTCATTTCGCTTTGGAACTAATGCTTGCAGCAGTCACGAACGCGCTTACTGAAGCTAATGAAGCTACGATACAGCAAATCGTCGCGGGTTGGTTCAGTGCGCCGATATCTGATTATCTGACGACCGTCTGGCCAAAGATTGACGGCGCGGCAACGTTAAGCGCAGCAGAGGCTATAGCGTCGATCCCAGCGAGCCTTTTTAAAGATAAGCCCGTCCCAATCAATGATTTGCGCCACTTCTTATCGGCAGAGAAAGCGTTTGCCGCGATAGCGATCCTTGCAGCTACAGCTGGTCAAACGCGAACGACTAGACAGCGCGGCTATTTCGATCAACAACTAACATCACCCGGAGAGCAAGCAATAGTTGTTATTGAAAGCGTAGGGAGCGCATCCTTTTTTAAGCTCGTGCAGGATATAGCTGAGCTTGCCGTCCTTTCCCATTTGCAGACTACTTTGCGGAAAATGGGTGGTGGACAGAAGTGCTCATTGCGGTTTTTCCCAGATGGCAGGCTGCTTCGATCGACGGGTGTCGGAATGATGCCCGGTTACAGTAACGATCGTCTTACGAATGTTCTGCGTATCCTCACGGATGTCGGCAAGCTCAAGCGCACTAGTGGAAAATTTGCTCCTGCTGGTGAGGGAGCGATATGAGAACAAACATTCTCAAGTGGGTATGTGGCACCATGACGGATGCCACGTCCGTGATTGTTCTTACACACAATATCGATTTCCTATTTCTACAGTCGGTAGTCCGCCCGAGACTGCGCAGAAGCGGTAATCCAAAGCTCACGATATTTGCAGATGCTTCATGCGCATCTATTTCCTACAGTCAGCAAAAATTCCTACTGGACGGTTTGGGTCGTAGCTATCGTGTTGCCAAGGTTGATATGGGTGTTGGGCGTAGATTTCATCCAAAGGCAATATTGATAGCAGGCCCCACCAAAGCTGCGCTCGCAATCGGCAGTGGCAACCTGACCCATGGTGGTTGGAGCGCAAACCGGGAAATATGGGCGTGTTATGAAAGCGATAATGATGGTTTGCCGGCTATCTCAGCTTTCAAAGACTATCTCAACACAGTTGTGCGCTTGGCTCCTGAATCAGGCTACCTCTCAGCCGAAGTCATGGAGGCGTTTGATGAAGATGCAAACCACTGGGCCGTAAATCTCCCGAAGCCTCAAGGTATATACGGCACTCCAGCAGACAAACCATTGCTCGATGTCATGGCCGGTCTAGCTGGCGAAGGTGTTCAAAAAATTTCGGTCTACGCTCCGTACTACGATCCTGAGGCCGCAGCGCTATCGGAATTATCGAGGCGCTTTTCGGCACCAATTAAAACATTTCTACAGAAAGGTCACGTTGGCCTTTCTGAAATCGCAGCTTCGCGTGTGCCCATAAATACCGAACTAATAAGTGTGGAAACTAGCCCAAGCCGATTCATTCACGCCAAGCTGTATGGATTTCACCACCCAGAATCGACTCTTATCGTTGTGGGAAGTGCCAACGTCTCGCGTGCAGCGTTGTTAGCAGATGCAAGCTGGGGAAACGCAGAGCTCGTTGCAGCTCAAACGCTATCGAATGACCAAGCTGATGAATTGCTGGCTGACCTTATCGTCCTGGATGTCGCGCCTGAATTTCCAAAAAGCCCACCCTCTGACGACTGGGAGGTTGTGGCAAATCCGCTTCGCATTGTCGCGGCTAGATTCGCCAACGGCATTCTAGAAGTTGCCCTAATGTCCCAAAGCGCCATCGCTGAACTGACTGTCGAGATGGATGACGGACAGCAGGAGCTATGCCACGATGTTAATGACAATGCGGTGGCACGGGTACAACTCCAGCGGTGCCCCAAATCGGTACAGTTACACTGCAAACTGAAAAACGGCGAACGAATATCATCCGAGCCGTCTTGGGTAGATAATGAAGGTGCCCTAGCGACTTCCACTCCTGAGAGAAGAATCGCGGCAAAAATGGCGGAGGCTGCTGAAGCGGGCGCACTCTCAGCTAATGGGATGTTTGAGATTTTACAGTTGCTTCATCAACATCTAAGGCATCCGTCTAAACCGTTGGCCCAACACCAGTTGGCGACTAGTGAAAGGACCGCGCGCACTTGGCAGCCATACGATATTGAAGATGTGTTTTCCGACGGCTTCAATCGCCCTCAAGACAGTTTAACTTCAAAACGTGCTGTAGGTTTCCGCGAAGCCGATTTCCTTCGCGCCTTTTCATCATACTTCGCGATCGCGGGCTGTGACGAACTAAATGAAGTCGATCCGTTATCAAATATCCAAATAGCATCAGATGTTGAGCACATCGACGACATGCAGACTGAGGGAATTGCGCACGAAAACATCGAAGAGGATTTCAAGCGACGTCAAATGAAGCTCAAACGGCCCGAGGAGGCTTCCCGGCTTCGGAATAAACTAATGGCGGCTTTTGAAAATGTTATTGTGGCAATGAATGCTGAGGAGTTTCTCTCAGGCAGATCGCCCGAACGTATTGCCGCGGACATCGCTGCGACTGCATTATTGCTTCGGAAGGGATTGCTGGACGAGATTCTCAGCGAGGCCGATTTCACAAGCGCCACCAAAAGCCTATTTATCATTTTATTCTTTGGCGCAAAGGGAGAACAAAGCGTTTTTCAGCGCTACCTTGATAAATGCTCTGACGACGAGGAGGCTAATTTTGGCGCCACTCTGGCGTCCCCAAGACTCACGGCGGCTTTGACCCTCTTGTGTCATTCCAATTGGAAATCTGAGAGCATAGATGCCATCCAGTTCAAGTTTTCCGCTATGTTACTGGCTGCTCGGCTACCTTGGGTAGTTGCTGGTGGAGCGGTGCCGGAAATTCATGGCGAGCTGCGTCGCCTATCGAGAGCGATGCCTGGAGCCGCAGATTTTGAATCTCTTGTGGCGGCATGGACAGCTTGGCTTCAAGCGGGATTGGCGTTTCAGGATTTTGAAAGGACTGTGAAAGAATGGAGTCCGAAGGATTTGGCCGCTTTGGTAACGGTTGATGAGGTAAAACCCGGCGAACTGCTATGGCAGGCGGGGCAATTCTGTATTTCTGCGGCGTCATATCGCCGTCGCGCAACGACAAAAGCGGTTGTTCATCCGCTAACGAAATCCTCTGACTTGAAGATTGTTGGAAGTTGGTTAGTTCCAGTATCCGCGCTTTTAGCAGAAGATCGACTGATGGGTGATAAAACTAATCAGAGGCAAACGCTTAAGCACATTTTGGATAATGTGGATTTCGGCAGACCTACTGTCTGATGCTGACCCAAATTATCCGTGCTGGGGCTTTCGAGGTACGGTAGTTCCGTGACATTTTTCTATGGCCTTAAGCTATCGAGAATCTTTTTGATTTGAATTCTCAATATGAGAGGCACTTGCTAAGTGTATTGAAACTTGTCTGTCAAAATCATTTTCCTCGTCGAAGAACATGACGTTATAGCAAGTGTGCGAAACAAAGACCGGGCCGGAGCCATCTTCCTATCAGAGGCAAGAAGGCCATCTTCGATGTGCGGGACGGCACGTGATTGACACAATGCAGAGTCGCGAGTGTGTCGTTCAACAGCCGACTTGCAGTTATCTTAATTTTGCTATGTCCTGCTCCTGGCGCGTCTTCTCGGACACAAGGACTCTTGCCTTCTTCGAAGAGTTGCCACTTATCCAGGAAAAATAAAGGCGTCCTTCGTCTCCGTGCCCCGTTGAGAAGTGAGTCTCAAACCATCCATCCACGCCCTTTAGCTTTTTGCTCTGCAGGGCATCGCGGTCGAGATCATACATCTGCCGCAGCTGAGTTATAAGCGGGTTAAGGTTAGTAACCTTCGCTGCGACATACGTGATTGAGTCGATATCAAACTCAATACTTGGAAATGCGCACTTAAGAAGCGATGCAACATCGCGCTCTCTAACTTTGCGGCGACCAGCTGATAGTGAAATACTATCTGTAATTTTAGAGCGAGACTGCATTTCGTTCTTGTAGTCCGCTAAACGATTCTCGCGCTCCTCGATTTCCACACGCGCATTGGCCAGATCGGTTTCCGCTCGTTGCCAGTTTTGCAAAGCTTCTTCTAGGTCTTGCTGAAGTTGGGCCGCCGCTTCAGGCTGATTTTGCTGACTGCTCGACTGAGCATGCTCAGCGACGCGGGCAGTCGCTGATAAAACTTCCTGCCGCGCTTTTTCTGCTTCAGCCAAATCTCGCCGGTACTGCGAGACGGCGGCTTTCAATAAATCAACGTGACTTGATAAGTGTAGTATTTCTGAACGATGCGATTCTTGAAGTTCCCTAAAACTTTCCGAGACCAAAGACAGTTCAAGATCTTTTGTGGCAAGCGCCGGATATAGGTCTGCCGCGCTTACGCTCGAGGGCTCGTACGCACCCCACCCACGGCGAGCTTCGTGGAGCAAATTACCTATCTCGATCTCACTGCAGGGGCTATTGGGCGAAAGTTGGATGAACAGTAAGGACTCATCTCCAGACTCTACTGCTATTTCAGCGACGCTCGATAGTAAGTCCTTGAGTGGATCGGTCACTAAGCCATGGGACAGTACAGTCCAGTCGCATTCCTCCCGCGCAAGATAAACGACACCGTTTAGGAGCAAATCATCTCCAGGGAAAACCACCCAGTTAGACGTTGGCCCTTCGATGATTTGGGCAGGTTGGTTAATAACCGTAGTCGAAGGCGGACGAACGGCTTCGAGTGAAACAATAGGCTGGCAGTCCTGTGGATAAAATGACGGCCCTTCTAGCTGTATCTGGTAGTCATTCTGCAGCG
Source organism: Rhodospirillaceae bacterium (assembly GCA_965229355.1). Lineage (GTDB taxonomy): Bacteria > Pseudomonadota > Alphaproteobacteria > Rhodospirillales > Rhodospirillaceae. The sequence goes on from OZ245869.1 coordinate 1,685,365, forward strand.
GATAAATCATCCCCTGACACAGTAAGCCTAGCGATCCATCGGGCAGTTTCCTGACTACGTGCCTGCCGCCACCAGACTTAGCGGTGCCTTCTATTACTTCTACAAAAAGTGATGGCATCTTTTACTCCCCGACCCTTTACGCAGACTAGAATCTATTCGTATATCTACCTAAAGTTAAGCTACGCGAAAACGCGGGTTCGGGGGAACCAAAGTGACTGCTTTCCAAGCTCTTATCGACCTCCTCAAGCATGAAGAGGTTCCGTGGATATTGTCTGGCGCGATTTTGGCTTGGGGCATTATCAGCGCACTGTTTCTCAGGGGGCAAATGAAAGCCCCGCTTTCGAGCCTGCGTGGAGCGATTGCTCGACTTGAGAGACAAGGAAAGACACACGCAGATTTCCTCGCAAACTACGAAGAGATATCTCAAGCCTTTCAAGCAGATTACGTGCTGGGACATACCTGGGAAGAATTTCGCGAAACACTCATTACACCCACGACGGCTACGCAACGCATTCGCAATACCACGCGGCCTGAGCTCTATTTTAATCAAGGAATATTAGCGCGTGCGCATGTCAACACGCGTTACTTTGATGGTCTATCAAATTACCTGGTCGGCGCGGGACTTCTATTCACTTTCTTGGGTCTCGTAGCGGCGCTTTACTTTGCAGCAGCCGGTGTGGGCGAAGATATTTCTGTCGCTATTAAAGCTCTTAAGGGGCTGTTATCGGCCGCAACGTTCAAGTTTATGACTTCGATCGCCGGCCTTTTTGCATCGCTCGTATTCGCAATGTACAAGGCCGAAAGGTATCGCGAGCTGCAGTATCTAATCGATAAATTCTGCGTGCTGCTAGAATCCAGCATGGACCATGAGTCGCCCGTGCGACTTGCTGACGAAAGCAAAATGGAGCTTGAGCGCCAGACAGCCCAATTAGAGAAATTCAATACCGATCTGGCCATTTCCATTGCTGACGCGCTTGACCGCAAAATGGAAGTCACGTTTACAAAGGCGTTGGAGCCACTCACGCGCCAACTGGAAAGCCTCACGAAGGGTATTGGATCTGCGAACGAGGACGCACTACGGAAAATTGTCGATGATCTATCCGGTACAATAAGTGGCGCGATCGGGCAGGAAATTGAATCGCTTGGAAAAACACTCTCTAATGTAGAGAAGAGTTTAACCACTGTTGTCTCTGGCCTCGGAGATGCCGGGTCAAACCTTCAGAAAGAAATTACAGAAAGTGGCAAGGCTGTCGCTTCGCAGTTTTCTGAAGTCGGAAATGCGATGGCGCAAAAATTGTCCGAAGCTGGAGATGGCTTTGTCACTAAGATTTCGGCCACTGTAAATGCTTTGGCTGCTGCTATCGACAATCTTCCCGACCGCATGAAACTGGTCGAGACGGGCATAGATACTTCTGCGCAGCACCTGAATCAATCCAGCGAACGTTTGCGCGAGGTTCTTGCTGAATTTTCGCTCGCCCATATCAAACTAAAAGACATCGCGTCGGAGCTGAGCGCTGCTGCCGCGCCCCTGACAAACGTTGGTACGTCACTCGCTGATACAGCCGCAAAACTTGATGCCCTTACCGACAAATCATCCGCCGCTAACGATGCAAGCAAAGCTCTACTTGATACTCTAAATGCCTATATTGAAACCACGCGGAGCAATGCTGAAACTCAGAATGACAGGTTTGCGTCGCTTGATCAGACCTTGGCTCAAATATTTACCGAGCTGGAGGCTGGCCTCGAGAAATATCAAAAATCAATCCAGGACTTCATCGGACGATTTGATGGCGATATGGCTAAGTCGCTTGGGCGGTTTACAGGCGCCGTAGAAGAACTCGACGACACTTTAAGCGACGCAGTTGATCGCTTCAAAGTCGCCGTTAAGGTTAGCTAATGGAGCGGGCGGACGCTCATTCGAGCCAAGAGGAAGCGGGCGAAGGTAGTTACTTAGCCTCGCTAAGCGACCTCATGGTTGGGATGCTCTTTATCTTCATTATTATGCTGATGGCATTTGCTCTTATGTATGGCAAAGCCACGGATACAGCGGAAGGCCAGAAATCCGCGCTCCAATGCTTACTTGTGAAGAACCAGCGTCAGCTAGAGACGCTGCTTGGTTCAGTCGAGCAACAATTTAACGGAGCAAATTTAAACGGCGCGCGCGTTCAGTTGGATTCTACTCGCACTGTGCTGCGCATGGAGGACAGCGTTCTTTTCGATAAAGGTCGCGCTGATTTACAGCCGATTGGGGAAGCGGCAATCGGCGAACTTGCTCGCCTTCTTTATGGAAACTTGCCCTGCTACATGGGCGTTAACGCAGAACGTCCCTCATCATGCTCGCCATCTTCGGCAAGCATCATCGACGGCATATACATTGAAGGTCATACCGACAATGACCCTATCCTTGGAGGTATCTACAAGGACAACTGGGACCTGTCGACGGCACGAGCCACCGTAACTTTCCGGCGAATGATCGCAGCTGAGCCGAATCTTGCGCAGCTTAAGAACGCTAGAAGTCAGGTTGCGTTCGGTGTGAGCGGTTACGGCGAGCAACGTCCGCTCAACGAAAATTCTGGTGAGGCGCAAAAAAAGAAAAATCGAAGGATCGATATGCGGTTCACATTACGCACGCCCACGCAAAAGGATGTGGAGGATGCGATGCGTCAGCCAGAAGAAGTGCTGAAGGGGTGTGACTAGCCGTGCAAACGAGGGCTGCCACTCAGCGCATACGAATTTTTGGAGAGCGGTTGATCTCTTCCCAATGGGCTGAGGCGTTCGTATCGAAGGTGCGGACACTCGCTGATAACAGTAACTTTACAGTCACGCCGCCACCCGAAGAGCGTTTACAGCGAGTAAAGGCAAAGCTGACCGTTGCGGCTAAGCAGCAAGACTATTCTACTATTTCTAGTAGGGATTGGCGCCACGCCGCTTGGCTGCTTTGGGAGTCCAAGCCTTATCTAATCGACGAGCCTGGATTCTTTGACGCGTACACGACGGCAATCCGTGATTCCGGGCGCAGTGCGTTGAACCGACTTATCTACAACTACATATTAAAGTTTGGTCCAGACGTGTCGCGCCTGGTTGATGTTGGAAGGCTGATACGCGAACGCCTAAGTCTGGCAGAGTTAGATGGACTGGCAGTATGGCGTCGACGTGATCAGAATTACGATATGTTCATGCCAACGAACGCTATTCGTCGAATTTCGCAAACCTTGATTACGTCCAATCAGTCTCGAGCATTCGAGGATGAGCTTGGCTTGTCCGGGCCACTAGCCCAGGACGGAATGATTATGAGTATGTGGCTTGGAGGTTTGTCGCTTTTAGAAGGTAGATTGCGTGCAGGACAATTAGACGGGATACAGCTCCAGAACATTACTGACTCACTTACGCACAATGGCGCACTTAGATTCTGGAATCTTCGAATTCCAATTGCCAATTCACTGCTCGCACCATTTGCGCAACGCGCCAATCCTGCCGCAGAAAAACTTCTAAAAGGCTTCTTCCTGAATCATTACGGCGACCCGCGCATCGCCCGCGGAAATTGGCAAGGCGTTAGTCCAGACGCCACAAAAGTAATGCAAAAGTGGCTAGTTGACGAAAGCCTGCGCCTTTTCTTCGAGATCATTACGCGCGCATCTGAAGGGGACAAATACGTAATCGGTCATTGGCGTTATCGGCGAGCATTTTGGACGGCTTACGCCAATCGCGGCTACATTGATGAGGCCTGGATGGCCCTTGGACCGAGGGTTGCGAACCTAGCGCGATCAGAAATTACAGCTGGGATGGGATTCGGCGATCTTTCCCAGGTCGATGCGCTACACGCCGCTCTTTTTATGCGTGTCGGTTCATTGATCCTTGTGGAGTGGTCTTACAATGGAAAATGTAGAGCTTGGTCTATTAACGATGCCAAAGCACCTCGAATGGGTGCGCGGTCCTATTCAGGCGATGAGCTAAAAACAAATTCTCTTCAGATTGATGATCGCTATCAAGATCCAGGGCTATCCCATATCGGCAGCGAGAATGGTTACTGGCAGGACATTATGTCAGGCTTTATTCGCGGTAGAACTGGCCTCTCAGTTGTTCGACGGGAATACATGCCATGATCGAGTTCGAAACTGAGCACAGCGATGCAGGTTTCCTAGTCCGCGCTGTTAGCCAAGGAGTCATTGTGCCTGTGTCGGTATGGCAAGGTGCTTCCATAGGTGGCGCATCACAAGTTGCAGCCCAACTGTTCGAGTGGATCGAAGGCGGCGAAGCGGAAGCGGATGAAAATAGCGCGGTATTCCCAGATCGCCTTATCGCGTCCTTAAGCGAAAAGGCTGCCGCAACATTAAATCTTCCACCATTGTCTGATGTATTCATCGACCTATTAAACAAGGGCACGCTCGATAGTGATACATTCCACATTGAGGTGACTTGGCGCCGTCCCAACGGCCAGGCGGTTGTGGGCGCAATTCGCACTGGATGCCTTATACGGATCGGCGGCCAAACTTATCGCTTACCGTTGCCTCTATATCAGTTAGCCGACGCGATCGATGAATTTCATAATGCGTCAATAACAGATCACGACGCTCGACTCGCGGCTTGGGCGAAGATTCAGTCAGGCTTACCAGACGACGCAAGTGCGAAGATTAAGCAAAGCGGTTATCTCAGCGGTATCCGGGTGTTTTACGCTCAGTCTGTTTCGCTGCAGCTGTCTCACGGCACGGGCGAAGTTACATTCAATCCGGTCTTGCATAGCGCTGAGACCGAACATCCGCTTTTGCCAGAGTATTTCCAGAATTCATTCTCCACGCAGGTTGGGCGGCTCAAGTCTGTCCGCGGCCGCTATGCTCTTGGGGACGGCCATTACGTCGTTCTGGCGCCAGCGTTAACCAAAGCAGTAGAAGTTATTCGCAAAGCGCAAGCGTCAGATGCGCGGACAAGAACAGATTTCGCAAGGAACCCGCGTGCGGCATTTAGGGCCGCATTGGGAGAGGAGTATGACGAAGCTTTCGTTGAAAATATCTTCGTTGAAACTGCTGAATACTCCGAGCGCGTTCTGGAGATAGGGCTTTGGCAGAAGCGCGTACTGCCCTGGATTGATGTTCCGAGAGAGCCGTGGCTGCCACCTGATCGCGCTGGGTTGTTGTTGAACGGTAAGCGCATTGAATTGACGCACGCAGAGGCTACTGATCTGCTCTCGCAAGTTAAACAGGCGCGAGCTGACGCAATTCCTTCAGTTCCCTACAAGGGAGAGGATGTTCCTGCCACTGCTGAAACACAAATAGCGTTAGAAGACGTGGTTCAGGCGCTCGGTAAGTCGGCAGAAGAAGAAGCTCAGGTGCCGCCGGTGGGAGCGGCCATCGAGACTGAATCTAATGATAAGAAAGTCCTCATAATCGAGGCTAACCTTGAAGGTGTGGGATATGAGGCGGAGTTCACTCCGCGCGCTCCAGAACTTCAGCCCGGAGTGCCGAGTAAACTTCTGGCCACGTTGAAACCTCACCAGAACACAGGACTGATATGGTTACAGAAGGCCTGGCAATCGGGTCGATCGGGCGTCTTGCTGGCCGATGACATGGGGCTGGGTAAAACGCTCCAGTCACTGACCTTTTTAGCCTGGCTTCGACAGGCAATGGATGCAGGCTCCATCAAGCGAGCGCCACTCTTAATCGTCGCGCCAACCGGCCTCCTCGCTAACTGGCAGCAAGAGTCGGATCTCCATCTAGAATTGGGAGGTCTCGGAAACTGTCTCAAGGCTTACGGGCCTAGTCTAAAAGAATTTCGTTCCCGCACTGGAGCTGAGTTGTTGTTGGGTGCAGGTGTTTTGGACGAGAGCAAACTCGCTGCGGCAGATTGGGTTCTCACCACGTACGAGACGGTACGTGACTATCAAATGAGCTTCGGACGTATTCCATTTGCAGTGGTCGTCTTTGACGAGGCACAGAAAATTAAAACGCCTGGTACGCTAGTCAGCGAAGCAGCAAAAGCACTGCGCGCGAACTTCATAATTGCTATGACGGGTACTCCGATCGAAAACCGCCTAGCTGACTTATGGTGCATTGTGGATACAGCTCAACCCGGTCTCATGGGCGATCTGAAAGTGTTTAGTGCAAGGTATGAGCGTGACCTTGATGAGCAGAAATTCCAAGAGATCAAAGATCGCTTGTCAAAAGACCGAAAGAATATTCCTGCACTCATGCTGCGACGTCTAAAGGTCGATAATCTCGAGGGCTTGCCGCAAAAAACAAATCACGTCCTTCCGATGGCAATGCCGCAAATTCAAGCGGAAGCGTATGCCGCAGCTGTACGCTCAGCGCGGGGCACGCAAAAGGGCAAGATACTCCAAGTTCTTCACACCCTGCGGTCTGTTTCGTTGCACCCGTGGAATACAGGTGAAGAGCCAAGCTCCGACGAGGAGTTTATCAACTCATCAGCTCGCTACATCTCTCTGTTTAAAGTTTTGGATGAGATTCGAACTAAAAATGAGAAAGCGCTGATATTTCTCGAATTTTTAAAAGACCAAGCCTTTCTAGCAGGCTTGATACAACGGAGATATCAGCTCTTGGAGCCCCCTATGCTCATTAACGGCGAGGTGGCGGGAGATAAACGTCAGCAAAAAGTAAATCGCTTTCAAAGCGAGCGTGGGAAGTTTGGCGTCATGATCTTGTCGCCGAAAGCGGGCGGGGTAGGTCTCACGCTCACGGCCGCCAATCACGTGATTCACTTGTCGCGGTGGTGGAACCCGGCTGTGGAGGATCAATGTACGGATCGTATTTACCGTATAGGCCAAGACAAGCCAATACACGTGTATTATCCGCTCGCACTCTTGCCTGGTGCTGAAGATTTTAGCTTCGACAGGAAGTTAGATGCATTACTTGAGCGCAAACGAAATCTCAGCGTAAAAATGCTCCTCCCGCCTGGAGCCAGCGATAGTGACGCTGAAGAGCTATACAGAGAAACTGTTTTCGACCTTTGATGGAAGCGACCGAACTATCCAGTGAGGCTTGAATGACTAGTAGACCGAATTGGAAGCTCTATACCTACTCTGTGTTGATGGCGTTCACATGTAATTCAGATGCGGTCGCTGCTGTCATTGCATTGGCCTGTGGCTCTGAAGATTCGCGTGCGCAGGTTTACGTTATAGATGAAGTTGAGAAGAAAGTGGTCGTGGGCGGCGATACTCTGCCGGCATTTCGAGTGGATGATGCGAAAATCAGTTTCTACCGGGTGATGAGATTACCTGGTGGCCCGCCGGATGACCTGCTTCTAAATCGTGGCCGGATTTGGGTTTATGAAATTGATCGATATACACGTGAATACAAGATTACCGTAACGTACGCTGATGGCGGAGCGGGATCGGCGAACCAGTACGTTGCTGTCCGTGACTTTCTCTTCAATGGTGAGCCGCAAGAAGTTTTGCCGATAAAGCCGATTATAGCTCGTGGCGTTTGCAAACCTGCGGAGCGCAAGTTTTAGAGCGGCTCTAAGCACATCCCAATGACCGTCGACCGCAGTCGCATAATTATGCGTTATGGATACAAGGCGCAGATCGACGCCATTTCAAGAAGCCGCTCTCGATCTTTAATTGTTGGCCGTGCTGTAAGGTAACTGCTCATCTCTTAGCGGGCAGCTAGATGCGCGACCACAGCACTTCATGTTCTTGCGAAACACCTCTTTCCAAAAATCATCGACGACGGATCTTCTACTCCATTCTATAGCTACTAGCTTTCGAATAAGTTTGCGCTTCGAACGAGACTTGATTGGATAAAGTCCATACCGCCCCAGTGCCTTTGTAAAATTGCTGGGGTAACGCCCTTTTGTACCCATCCATAATTTTCCGCGCGTGCGTCTGCGCGGAATGGCTTCTCCGAAGGGTCCGAAGCCAAACTCAATGCCATCTTCGAGAGCTTGGGATGCGCCGAGTATACCGGCTAGGACCTCTGCATCATCTTGAAGGTAGCCCGCGTCACCGTGAGAAGCACCTTTACCTGGGGGCCAACGTCCCGTGCCGTCGGCAACTAATTGGCAACGCAAGTATTCGTTCAGACGCTGCCACCACCGCTCAGCTGCTGCGTAATCGGCAACAGAGTTGGCTTCATCTAGACCAAGGCAAAATGTGCCCCCGAAATTAACATGCCGTTCCGGACAAAAGACCGGAAACATTTTAGTAGCCCCGTTCTCTTCTGCGGAGACAACAAATCCATTCGCCTTAATCGCCAGCTCAACTGAACGAGGCTCATCATGCGAGAGTCCCGTCAAAACAGAGACCCGCATTGCGTTGGCGCCAAATTCATCGATCAGAACATTATCTGGCGCGCTTGATCTTAAAAACTCTATCGAACTCAACTGTGCACCTTAGACAGCGTGAGCTTTCAAAGGTGCAGCAAAACCTGCTGCCGATGTCGGTGCAGCTGGAGTCGGAATTGTATTTAAGTATTCAACTGTGGCCGGATAACGGAGCCGCTTTCCGGTGCGATTGGGAAATAGCCCGCGCACACGGGGCAGTGCGACAGTGAAGGCGTTTGTGCCGATACCAATCTCGTCTGCCTTACAGCGCTGCTGCTCTCTTTCCGATGCGACAGTTGAGTAACTAACAGCGCATCTGACACTGCGTTCTCCGCGCAGGCCTAACCGCGTAACAGGCGTTTGATCCATCTCGAAGCCAACGGCTAAACCTAGCCCATCCATATCATCAAGCATAGTCGAGCATAGTTCGAATGAACTGAGCATTGCGGTTGAACAAACTGCGGCAGCCGTCACCGATGCTGTGAGATCTGTACCATTTCGCCCTTCGGCGATCAGGCCATGAATACAGTCTCCGATAAAGCGAACTTTTCTGCCGCTAAAGTCATCCCGCAGGACTGCAGCCAGTTCGCCGCGAATAACGTGAATGTTTCTGACGGCGCTTCCGATCTGGCCATTGGCAATATGATCACGAATATAAACCGTGAACCCATCAATATCGCCAAACAAGGAAACGGCTGATCCGCGTAAACTTTTGGCCGCTGACAAATTCTCGAACTCAATATTGCGAAGCGGTGGCTTTAACTCGCTAAACAGAATTCGGGCAGGTTCAATAGCCGCTGATAACGGCGCTTTAAGCTCACGCTCAAAGTCACTTACCTGGTCTTCGACGAGTTGACGAACGCGTTGGTCCCATTGGCCTGTTGCGAAATAGTCGCGTTGAGCGCTAACAGCGAGATGCTGTTTCACGAGGAGTTCGATCTCGCTAGTCGATAAGGCAGTAACACGATCAAATGATTTTGTGTTTTGAACGTGCAAGCCAACTGCCCGGCGAGCTGTATCTGAGAGGTAAATGCCTTCAATCGGATTTTCCCAATCGGGCTCCGCAAGTTTCGCGGCATAGTTGGCGGGGTTGCCAAGAAACAACGGTTCGGGTTCTTTACGACGACCACTATCAATGGCAATAGCGCGCCCAGTATCGATGCCAATGCGGAATTTGGCACGGTACAGCCCGTTCAGTCGCATTTCCGATAGGTAGTTTCCGTAGTATTGGATGAGATATGCCAGATAGACAGCTTTGCGCACGCGCGCTGCTTCGTCATTAAGTGGGTCGATTGTTACAGCATGGAGGCGCGGCCCGTGGAAATCAACGCGGCGCGCCTCAGCTTGCGCAACCGCAAAGTCACAGGCCTGATAATGCACATGTAAGAAAGCCATTAGCGCTTTGTGGGCGTCTGATCCGGCAGCTAACCTTGCGCCTTCCAGCTCCGGAAAGTTGATAAGGTTCGCATAAATGTGAACACCATCGACCAAAATCGGTTGGTCAATCGGGATGTTGTTAAGGATAGGGAGTGGGACGGGCCCGCGTCCATCATAAGTGAGGCCAAGGTTGCGCGCGCGAACGCCTGCGTAGTTTTCATTCAGCACGGCAGATTTGATCTCTTTCTGTTCAATATCCGAGCGAAACTTCGCGATGCGTTCGCGTGATTTTTGACGATCCCAGGCCATCTTATTTCTCCAATGCGACTTAGTGATGGAAGTGAAGTTTCATCCCTTTTTCCACATGCTCGTGGGGGGATGGGAAATGGGCTTGTAAATCCGGCGGCAGAATCTTGAACAATTCTGTGCTGACCCGAATTGGCTGAACCGCGACAGTAGTGGGTCGAGCTTGTTCTAGTCGGGCGGCGTAGTTGACGGCATCACCAATCAGGGTGAATGCGCTGCGGGTATCAGTGCCGAAATTGCCTATAGCGACTTCACCCATATGAAGGCCGATACGCAGTTGAAGTTTTTTCTCCGGATCAAGAGGGTGCGTAATCTTCGAGACGGCCGCGTTTGCAGCGATTACAGCTGATGATGCAGCTGCGCAAATTTGCTGAACCAACTCAGGGGTGTCCGGATCGATCACCCAAAACGCCATTACAGCGTCACCGATAAACTTATCGATGTGGCCCCCAGAACCTTCGATAACCGAGGCTTGAGAAGCCAGCGCGTTGTTCAGAATTTCTGCGGTTTTTTGCGGGCCGAGAGCTTTCGCTAAGTCGGAAAAGCCTACGATGTCGGAAAACATAATGACGGCGCGCCGGGTCTCGTGGCCGGTGCGGATGCCGTAGGCTCCATCTTGAGAACCGAGCGCATATTCGTTTGCAAGTTTTTGCAGCAGTACGACCCGACTAGCGTCTCTCTGTAAAACTTTTGCGCGTTCAGCGGTTGCCTCGTCTAATTTGTCGGCGACAATCCCTCCAAGATTTCGAACAAATCTTGCAACAGCTTTATCCGTGGCCTTGGCTTCAATATGGGCAAATTTGATTTCCCATACGTCGACTGTGTTCTTCGCTTGGACAGTTGCGTTGCGTAGTTGCTCACTGCGCAAGTATGCGGCCTCCCCAATAACTGCGGGGCCCTGGCGTGTTTTAAGAAACTCCTGCTTGCCGTCGTGCGTTCGTGAGATATCGACTGTGCCATCGCTCACAATGAATAGGCAGGTCGCGGGCGTGCCCTCGACGCAGATCGCGTGTCCAGCATTGAAAGTACGGAATCGAGGGCTTAAGGCCTTAACGAGATCAGCCTGTTCTGATTCGCTAATACCGTTTAGCAGCCTCAGACCCAAGGCCAGGGGGAGAAATTTCGCATTGATATCAGACACTTGACCAACCTTATTTCTTGGTTCGCTAGGCAAACACAGCCATGTTGCTGCTTGCGACTCCAAATTTATCCGTATAGTAATAATACGTTTAGTTACTTATCCGTCAAGTAACTATTCATATCTAGTGGGGACTTGATGGAAACTGTTGACCAAGAGCTGCTTCGCTGGGGCGCGAAGCAGCGTCTCGAATTCATTGAATTTCGTTTGTACTGGGACGGTGCGGTTAACCGCGCCGATATCACGCGGCAATTCGGCGTATCGGTACCCCAAGCATCAAGCGACTTAAGTGCCTATCAGCGCATTGCGCCTGAAAATACGCGCTACGACACGCGGGTTAAAAAGTATCTGCCGACCGAAGAGTTCACGCCGCGTCTTATCAAACCAAATGCGGACCGCTATCTCGCGCAATTAAAGGCGATAGCTGACCACGTAATTCATCTCGACGACACATGGATCACAGACGCGCCACCTGCGGACGCAATGCCAATACCCTATCGCAAAGTCGATCCTGCGATGCTCAAGCGCTTCATTAGTTGCATTAAGCAAAAGCAGTCGATTGAAATTTTCTATCAATCAATGAACTCAGCTTGGCCAGAGATAATTTGGCGCCGCATAACACCGCATGCTTTCGGCTACGATGGGTTGAGGTGGCATATAAGAGCTTATTGTCACCTCAAGAATGATTTTAAGGACTTCATACTTTCGAGGTGCTTGGAAGCTCGAGACGAAACACTAAGCACTATCAGTGCAGACAGTGATCTCGATTGGGCGACGTACTTCACAGTCATATTGAAACCGAACCCCAGCTTCACACCTAGTCAGCAGAAAGTAATCGAGAAGGACTACGATATGCATGACGGCCAGCTTGCTGTTCGAATTCGCTGCGCTCTACTATATTATTTCAACAAGCGGCTAAGGTTGGATGTTCGGGATGACAACCCCAAAGCAACTCCGCTCGTAGTAGAGAACAATATCGAATTTCAGAAAGCGCTTGGCGCCGCAGAAAGAAGTGCAAGTGGTGTCAGCAAAGCATAATGGTTTATGCGGCTACAGCTGTTTGCTTAACCTGGGCAAGAATGTGAATGAGCTTCTCAACATCCACATCTGCAAAAAAGCCACTAACACCTAGGTCATTCAAGTCAGTAAATGGGCTCTCATATAGGCGAGCTGGATCCATTGCTCCCTGCTCCGTTAAATGATCGATGATCAGATTAATGAACTCAATCTGATCTCCGTTGAGCGATGAATTGGCAATAAAGCCCCCAAACGCTGCTTTAGCGGCTTCGCGATCCAAGCCGACGAGAGAGCGAATAAATATACCCAGGCCGCCATCCGACTTAATTTCGCTCAGCTCCTCGCTTGAAACGCTCGTTTCGCTGACCAAAATCCGCTCCAGCTCAGATAGATCTTGCGCTGTTAGCTGTTCGTTGCGCCTTAACTTTAAAATCGTGATGTGATTGGCGTGTTTCGCTAGGAAGTGGCGCATCTTTAACTGAAATCGCGCCTTGTCTACGCCGACATCGACACCAGTCAAATGCGTTGGGGTGGCTGACCCAATTTCATCCTCGAAGTCGGTATAAACAATTACGCGCTCATCGTTCTCAATGAGTTTGATCAGTGCGCGCAAGCGGCGGCGCATTTGCTCCAGCGTCCAGGCGTCAACGTCTTGCCAATATTCGTCCGTCTGCACGTCCAAGATCAGCGCCATTTCGGCTGCCACCATCGGCACGTTGCCTAAGCCCTCCAGCTTGGCCGCCAGGGCCATCACTTTTTCCTTGCAGCGGGCGAAGCTTGCCTCGCCGCGCAGCAAGGCAAGTTGTCCGCTCAGGACGATGTAATCAAACTGCTTAGCGGCGGTATCGTTGTCTTCCAGGGCGGTGGGCAGCCCAGCCACCTCGGCAATCAGCCGTTCGCGATCTTCGGTGTTGAAGCGGTTCCAGGCTTCGCGATTTTGGAACTGCTCTACGGTCCGTCGCTTGGTCCGCACCAAGAAGTTATCAAGACTCATGCCGTTCACCTCGTCGTACAGACGTGAGCGGGTATCAGTGTTGAGAACTTCTAGTCCCCCCTTTAGGTCATTCTCAGACAAGTCTTGGAGGTGAGCCGCAATCTCGACCCGTGCGGTAAACAGTCGCTGGCTCAGCGATTGCCCCACTGCACCGTCCATCAGCTTTGGGTTCTGATTGAAGAACTCGAAGTTCTGGCAGAAATCGAAAATCAGGAACGTCTCTTTGTGTCGGTCGGGCCCAAAGAGGTCGGGGCAGAGGCGCGTCCCGCGCCCGATCATCTGCCAAAACTTGGTCTTCGAGCGCACGATCTTGAAGAAAACCAGGTTCAACACTTCCGGCACATCGATGCCGGTGTCCAGCATGTCCACGGAAATGGCGATGTGCGGCGGCTTGTCAGGGATTGAGAAATCGTCAATCAGCGACTGCGCATACTCGGTCTTAAAGTCGATGACTCGCGCAAAGTGCCCGGCCAGGTGCGGGTAGTTCACGTCAAAGCGCGCGGCGATAAACTGGGCATGGTCGTGGTTCTTGGCAAAAACGATTGTTTTGCCCAGCCGGTCGCCCTCGGCCACTTTCAGGCCATAACGCATAAGGTGCTCTAGCACCTTGTCGACGGTGTCTTGGTTAAACAGCCATTTATTGACAGCGCTGGCGTCAATATCATGGTCAGGAAGCTTGTCTTCCCACTCCAGCAAATCCCACTTCTCTTTGTCCTCATCCGAGAGGTCATCGTATTTGATGCCCTGGCGAACAAATTTCAGCGGTACAGACATAGGGGTAGGCGGCACCAGGAAGCCGTCTTTCACGGCGTCTTCCAAGTCGTAGGCGTCGGTTGGCACGCCCGTCTCTAAATCAAAAAGTGAATAGGTATCGCGGTCGATCTCATCGCGTGGCGTAGCTGTCAGGCCCACCAGCAGACTGTCGAAATAATCGAAGATCGAGCGGTATTTGCGGTACACGCTGCGATGGGCCTCGTCGATGACGATTAAATCGAAATGCCCGGGGCCATACTTGCGCTGGCCGTTCTGCATCTCATCAATCAGGTTCATCATGGTGGGGTATGTGGCGACACACACACGCGCACCGTTGTGGTCGTTCTTCTTCGGGTCGTGTTTCTCAATCAGATTGGCGCTCGGGGCCGAGGGCAGGTGCTTCTTGAAGTTATTGTGGGCCTGCTTCACCAGTGCCACGCGGTCAGCCAGGAACAGCACGCGCTTGGCCCAATTGGCCCGCATCAGTTGGTCGATCAGGGCAATCACGGTGCGGGTTTTGCCCGAGCCCGTGGCCATTACCAGCAGCGCCTTGCGGTGCCTCTCTTTCTCAAACACCTCGCCTACACGCTTGATGGCGCGGGTCTGGTAGAACCGCTCGACGATCTTCTCATCGATACTGGTGGCCGCAAGTGCGCTGCGTGTGGCTTTGCGTTGTCGCCACAGCTCCAGTTCGTCTTTTTTCAAAAACCCATGAACAGGGCGTGGCGGGGCTTCCTTGTCGTCCCACAGCCAATGCTCGTAGCCATTGGTGTAGAAAATCAGCGGGCGTACGCTGAACTCGGCTTCCAGACAATCGGCATATAGTTTCGCTTGCTGTTGGCCGACGCGCGGGTCGCGTTTCGTGCGTTTGGCTTCGACCAGCGCTAAGGGCTTCCCGTCATCTCCCCATAACACATAGTCCACATACCCTTGCTCGGCATGATTCGGCATGCCTTTGACTGCGTACTCGCGGTCGCGGGGCTGATCCAGCACCCACCCGGCTTCGGATAACAACAGGTCGATGAACGTGTCACGTGTCTGCGCTTCGTTGTAATCGTGAGTGTCGGTGGTTTTCTGGTTGGCAGCCTTAATGGCCGCAATCTCGTCCTGTAGCTTTTTTAGCTCCGCATCAAGGGCGGTGCGGGCATCTTCGCTTTTCAAGCGAGCCGCTTCTGCGTCGGCCAATGCCTTGGCCGCATCCGCACTTTCTTTGGCCAGGACTTGCAGCTTGGCGAGGGTCGATGCCTCAACTTGCGTTGTGCGCGGAAGCGCGTCGGAATTGAAGGCCAGCGCGGTGCTCGGCTTCACACCCCGCGCATAGGTGCGCACTAGCCAATAGCTGAAATGAAATAACTCGCGTAGGGCGCTACTGGCGTGCGGCGCCGGCACAGCGCGCGTTTCATGCACGGCCTTATTGCCGAGGTCTTTAATAATGCGCGCTTTGGCAACCAGCGCCTGCCCCACCAAATTGCGGAATGTGCCTTCGTGGATCAAGGCCGCGAGCGTGACGTCGTACGGCGACCGCAAGCTGCGGTCGTTCGCGTACATCCACTTCACCGCGCTTTCTAACGCCAGCCTTGCATAGAAACACGCCCCACGCGGATCGGATAACGCTGCAGCCTCAGCCTTTGCCGCCAACTCATAGACTGAAGCAAACTCAGCTTTGAGAAAAGCGAACTGCGACACGACTACAGTTCTCCTCGGAAGGCGCGGTGCTGAACCGAATGAAAAAGCGCACTCGATTTGAGATTAGCCTCATTACTAGCGACCTCAAACATAGCAAGCGCACCAATTCTTTTGGAAAAATCTGCCAGCAAGTCTTTGGGCGGTGCGTAAGCCGGATATTTTTCAAGTAACTCCAGATTGACTCCCGACTGCCCTGCCGTTCTTTCTGAGTTGGCGACAACATAAGAGTGAAGTTTAGGCTCTTGAAGGAGATAAAAAATGAAGTCTGACGTCATATCAAGCTTTGGTTTGGCCTTCATTAATGCGACGTTGTAAGTTCCAGAAAGGCCACGAAATATTTGGAACACGGGTGGACCATAACGTCCAATCATCACATCAGTTTTCTCGAATGGACGTTTGGCCAAAGATTTTGGGACGAACGTTGGGTACTTGTCCGTCCTAAAGTCGCGGATTTGCACGAACCTGACTCTGTCGGGGCCGTCTTCATATAGAAAGTGCGACTTGGCTGGCTGTGAGCCGCCAATGAACTCGATTATATCTCCCAACGATCTTTTCTCAAAACCGTTCGGGTTTGTTGCAGGATCCCCAAACATCTCATAGAAGATCGCTTGGCCGAGTTGGTTGAGGCGGTCGATGGCGCGCTGGCGCTTACGACGCAGTTCGTCCGCCTGATTAAGGATCGCGGCAATTCGCTTTTGTTCGGCGAGGGGCGGAAGAGGGATTTCAAATTCTGCGAGCGCCTTGGGACTTAAGCGCGGCAAATTCGCGCCAGTCGTGCGCGAATTGGCGAACTCAATCATTGAAGGCTGACGGAGGAAATAAGCCAGATAATGCTTGTTAATTTTTGCTCCGGGACGGATGGGCACAATATCCGTGCTACAAATACCATCAAACTCTGGGAGCGCGATCTTTGCGAGATACGGGCGCAGTTTTCCATACAAGATGTGATTTTTTGAGAAACGGAACTTTGTGCTCGCCAAGTCACCGGCATCCACAACAGAGTCACCAATTATCCGCCCACCACTCTCAATATGCTCCAACCCTAAATAACGGGTGCCTGTCTCAATTTGATCGAAGGCAACTCCATCGCGCTCGATCTCAGCAACATCACCTAATGTAACTTGCGACCATGCGCTCATCCCAGCATCGCCTCCAGCTTCGTGAGGCCGTCGCTAATTTCTTTCTCTAAATTGCGTAAGTCTTTGATGATGTCGGTGGGCTTGTCGTGCTTCACCTCGGCATGTTCGACTTCTTTGTAGCGATTGAGTGATAGGTCGTAGACGCCTGTGGCGGCAATGTCGGCCTTGGGCACACAGAAGCTTTGTGCCGTGCGTGGGTTTTTGAGCTCATCTTTTTCGCGCTTGGCCCAGCGCGCTAAGGCATCGGGTAAGTTGTTCTTGCTAAGATCGTCCCCGGTTAGTTTTTCTGTGGGCGTTGGCCCCAGCTTCTCAGGCGGCAGCAACTCTGTGCGTTTGTCATCCAGCGATATGCCGTCGGCTTGCAGATCATAGAACCACACATGGTCGGTGCCGCCGACGCCGGTTTTGGTGAATAGCAGGATGGCAGTAGAGACACCCGCATAAGGGCGGAATACGCCGGAGGGTAGTTTCAATACGCCTTCAAGCTTATGCTTTTCGACAAGCTGCTTGCGCAATTCTTGGTGTGCTTTCGATGAGCCGAATAATACGCCGTCGGGCACAATCACCGCAGCGCGTCCTCCGGTTTTCAGTAAGCGCAGGAAGAGGGCGAGGAACAGCAGTTCGGTTTTCTTCGTCTTTACGATCTGCTGCAAATCCTTCGCCGTTTGCTCGTAATCGAGCGAGCCTGCGAACGGCGGGTTGGCGAGTATCAGCGAGTAGCGTCCAGCATCGCTGTCATGCTCCTGTGCGAGGCTGTCGCGGTAACTGATGTCCGGGTCATCAATGCCGTGCAGCACCATGTTCATGCTGCCGATACGCAGCATGGTGGGGTCGAAGTCGAATCCGTGGAACATACCGTTGTGGAAGTGCTTGCGGCGTTTTGGATCGCGCAGGGCTTCCGGGTGCTTCTCACGCAGGTATTCGCCTGCTGCGACCAAAAAGCCGCATGTGCCGGCAGCAGGGTCGCAGATCACATCATCCGGCGTTGGGCGCATCATTTCCACCATCAGCCGAATGATGTGGCGCGGCGTGCGGAATTGCCCGTTCTGTCCGGCGCTGGCAATTTTGCCGAGCATGTACTCATAGAGGTCGCCTTTGGTGTCGCGGTTCTCCATGGGGATTTTGTCGAGCATATCGACAGCCTTGGCCAACAAGGCCGCGTTGCTGAAGCCCAGGCGCGCATCTTTCATGTGCTGGCCGTAGCTGGAGGCTTCATCGCCCAGCGCGCGCAGGAACGGGAACACCCGCTCTGCCACCACATCCATCATCTTACGCGGCTCGAAGTTTTTGAAGTGCGACCAACGCAGATCTGAATAGGGACGTTTTTCTTTGTCTTTGCCGTCTGGGAAAATGCGCCGTTCGATTGGCTTTTTCAGGTTGGCGGCCTTCTTTTCCTCCAGCGTATGGAGGTCATCCAGCCGCTTGATGAAAAGCAGGTAGGTGATTTGCTCTATCACCGTTAGGGGATTGGACACCCCCCCAGACCAAAACGCATTCCAGATTTGGTCAATTTGATTACGAAGTTCGCCAGTAAGCACGCCCGCACCCTAAACTTACCATTATTTAAGCATGGTCTTGTCGCAGTCCGGGATTGTCGGAACAAGTCCGCATACCTTATCCCCCAACCACCCAATCCTACATCTACAACGAATTGAACAGTTTAGGAAATGCCAGTGCTTGGTCGCGTAATTCAGTTCACCAAGCGGCAACCAATGGGCAAATCGTCTTAGCCGATCCGCTAGACTCAAATTATGGGGGTAAAGACTCAAATTATGAGTCCGGCAACATCTCCCTTTTGTACAGGAGTGGTGTCCCCGATGCGATTTGAACGCACGACCCCCAGATTAGGAATCTGGTGCTCTATCCAGCTGAGCTACGGGGACTTGAACGCACGGCATACCAGCCGTTGCGTTATATCAGGCTCGGATTCCAAAAAACAGTTTCAGAACGAAAAAGGCGCGAGCCAAACACTCGCGCCTTTCAATATATGTGATGTCTCGCCCGCTCTAGTGGACGTGCATCGGTTCCAGGTTGTTTTGTAGAATAGCACCCCACGCCTGTTCAAAGGTCTGGGCGGCACCCAGCGTGTCACCGGATGCAGAGTAGATGCCCCATACCGGCACATCATTCACGACGGTTTTGTGAGTGTAAGCCATCTGGTTTAAGCCCATCCGAACAAAATCGACCGGCGCTGAGCCAACGCCGTCACCGGACAGGGCTTCATCGTTGCCGTCATCATCCAGATCATCGAGATCGTTGTCATATGTGTCGTTCATAACGCACCTACCTTTCTGGCTTATTCCGACGGATTTACGTCGATTGTTTTAGCCGGCTTCGCCTTGCCATTGAGATTCTTGATTTGCACCGCAGTTACTTTGGGCTGTGGCACAGGGCGCTCCAAATCGATATGAAGCAGACCGTTTACAATCGCTGCACCGCGCACTTCAATACCTTCTGCCAATACAAAGCTGCGCGTGAACTGCCGCGATGCAATGCCTCTGTGAAGATATATACGATTGGCCGTGTCTTCCTGTTGCTTGCCGCGGACGACCAGTTGGTTGTCTTCCACGTTCACAGACAAATCGTCATCGCCGAAGCCCGCGACAGCCAAGGTAATGCGTAAGCGGTGTTCGCCGGTTTGTTCGATGTTGTAAGGGGGGTAGCCTTCGGCCGCGGTTTTGTTGGCGCGGTCAAGAACCCGTTCGATGTGCTCGAACCCCAACAGAAGGGGGCTCGAAAAAACTGAAACCCGTGTCATGTCCTCTCCGTCTCCTCCTAAGAGCGAGACCTGATCCCAGGCTTTGATTAGCACTGGGATGAGTCGTCTGCATTACCCGCCAATGCGGCATAACGCTTACCCCTTATTTTGGGCTGAAATGCTCTGGCGTCAAGACCAGAGGTATCTAAAATTCTCTAGCATTGTGAATAACTTAGTGGGCTTCCGAACTGTTTAGGAAGCCAGACAACACGTTGTGCCAGTCCGCCATTCGGGGCGGTAAATCTGCAACGTGGGCTCCGGGCAGCAAGCCTGCACATTCCGCGTTCTTTCCATAAATGGGTTCCCAAGTCGGAACGGCGAGCAGGGTTGGTACTTTTATCTGCGGTAATTTTGCGCGCATCGGGTAGGTCCACATCGCGCCATAAGCTTTTTGATACTGATCGCCGATTTTCAGCATCTCCATGACGCGCAAGTGAATCAGGTTCACATCAATGGCGTGATCGTTCCACAAAACGCCGCCCTTGGTCCGGTTGAACCACGGCCAGAACAACCCTTGATCCCGCATGATGCCCCAGGCGCGAATCAGGTGCGATCCATCCCACTGCGGTGCAATCGATGGCGTGTAGTGCGCCATCAATGAGTGTTGTTCTTCACCTTCGTAGATGCCAACACCCGCAAGTACCACATGCTTCACCAACGACGGCGCCAAGAAACTCATCTCCATCGCAATCGGTCCGCCGGAGTAGCGGCCAATCACGTCAACGTCTGTGATGCCAATATTGCGCAAAGCCTCAACAACAATCTCGGCATACCCGGCGGATGTGATGTTATTCCCATCCATCACATTGTCGGACTCGCCGTTGCCGGGCAGATCCAGCGCAATCACGGGGCGTGTGCCGATGTATGGCGTAACGATGGGTTCAACCAGATGGCAAGAGCCTGCGGGGTCGTGCAGTGCGAGGAGGGCGCGGGCTTTGCCGCCTAAATTGCCACGCGCACGCAATTGTCCACCGCGCACAGGAATGTAGAAATTCTGCGACTGCGCCAAAGCTTGATCATGATCTGCAGGCGGCGGCGGTGGCGCTTTTAACTGCGACGATGCCGCTTGTACCTTTAAATAATCGCTTTGCACCTGAAAGCGATTGGCAGGCTCACACCGCAGTACTGTGAAATTCGCGGGCAGTCCCTTAGCAATCAATACGTCGGTGTGCGGTGTCACGGGGCTTGCGCTATTGCGTACCACGGCGGTTGGCACGGTGACTTGCGAAGTGGTTTCCCAATTCTCCACCTCCATCGCTTCGGCATAGGCTTTTTTGTAATTCGGCCCAGCGCGCAGGTAGTCGTCAACGTATCTCTGAATAACATCTGGCGGCGGCACATCCACATTCATGCGGTCGGCTTTGCGGTCCGATTGCCATGGAAAAAATACGGCCAAGTGGCGGCACATATCCCATATCTTGATCAGGTGTGTGCCATCGCGCACCGGTGTGATGTCTTGGA
The DNA here is from genome assembly GCA_965229355.1 of Rhodospirillaceae bacterium. GTDB lineage: Bacteria > Pseudomonadota > Alphaproteobacteria > Rhodospirillales > Rhodospirillaceae. The sequence continues at coordinate 1,706,265 of OZ245869.1, forward strand.
AGTAGCCATCGATAATGTGCTGTTTTGCGTCGCCAAAATCACCCACAGCATCCAGCACCAATGCGGCAACGCGACTGGGGTATTTACGGGCAAACTGAATCCCGATTTGCGCGCCGGTGGCGGCGCCATAAATAAATGTCTGCTGAATATCGAGCTTATTCAGAATCTCACTGAGGGCGTCGGCATACCCCCACAGTTGGGTTGGGTCATCAACCACATCATCAGACAAACCATAGCCGGGCGTATCGATGGCGATGCAGGTAAATGCGCCAGAGAACGCGTTGATGGCGGTCGTCATACTGGCCGAGGAATTGGGCGAGGGGTGCATGATCACCAACGGTGGCCCGGAGCCTCCGCGCCGGTAATGAATTTGTTTGCCATTACCCATCGGCAAGAAATGGCGCGCGATTGAAGCAGTCATGCGTTTACCCAAACAAAAACCCCGCCCAGTTTATGTCTGGGCGGGGTCTTGGCGAGGGTAAAATTAACCGATGTTCTCAGGTCGAGCCGATATTTTATTTCGAAGCCACTTGGGCCACCGGCTTCATGCTCTTTGACAACACCGTATCAATCGCCTGTGCGTACGCTTCAACAATCGGCGCATTGTACTTGCCGACCGGCAGACCGTTGTAGATCACCTCGGTTTTTTCAATTTTGAAGCTGCGGGTGTAGGGCACAGACCAATCCGAATAATCAATCGGCTGGTAAATGTCGTAACCCGGGAAACCTTCAAAGTTGAACATGGCGTGGCTGAATAAAGTGTCGGTGTTCTCGGCAAAGAACTCGATCGGCAGGTTTACGACGTAATCGTAACCGGCCTTCACGCCATCCCACGATGCTTTGTTGGTGGACAGGTACTTGCCTTTCGGGTCGCTATGCGGATCGGCGAAGTGATCTTGCGTTTTGACCACTTCGGTTTTGCTGAACTTGAACTCATCGGCCAGCAATTTCTTGGCGGCTTCAATCGAGCCATCCACATACTTCGGCGCTAGTTCAATCCAAGCTTCGTTGGGCACGTTATCCCAAGCCATGCCGTGGATAGAGATGAGGACTTTTACCGAAGCGTTTTCAGGCAAGGTCTTCAAGCGATCACGCAACATGTTCATATACGCGTCCTTCAGCACCGGCATATCGCCCAGCTGTGGTGTAATGATCAGCTTGATCTGCTTGTTGTGCTCGTGCTCCCACTCTTCGATGTAGTGCATCGTGTGTTTGATCGAGCCATTGAACTCTTCGTGGTGAGAGTAGATGGGGCGCGGAGCCGCCATCACAATCGTATCTACGCCTTCATCCAGCAGCGAGCGAAGTTGTTTACGTGCTTCGCCAAAATCTTCGGCGGTGACGAAGCGATATGGCACGTTGCCGTACTTCGCCTGAATTTTAGCCATGCCGCCTTCTACAATGGCGCGTTCGCCAGCTTCGTGCGGGATCTTACCGTTCACGAGGCCTTTGCCAGGCCCGTAGTAGTAAATGCGGGCTTTGGTGGCTAGTTTCTGTGACTGCGTCGGCATGCCGCCTTTACGGCCTGCATACAGGAAGTAACCATGGTCGAAGTGCATGTTGGGGTTCGGTGGAACCCACGTCACTTCCCCTTGCTCGTACTTCTCCATGTACGATTCACCGTCCACGTCTTGCGTATTGCCATTCACGTCCATCAAGTTGGTTGGCTTGAACGGTTTGAACTCGTAGAATTTTTCCGTATCCAGCAACAACACGCCGCGGTCCGCCATGACAGTGCTGCGGATCGGCCATGGAATATACTGCGCGGGTTTCAAGGCCAGATTGTGAAAGTCAGCAAGGCGGAAGTGCTCTGGCATAATCAGGCCAGTGACGAAAATCCCCACTTTGCCAACTGGCGTTGTATCTTGCTTTTTATAGTACGAAAAATAGTTCGGCTCTTTTAACTGCGGTGGCGTGCGGTTCATGTACCAGAACGTGCCGTAACCGGCCGCGCCTACCACGACGATCAGCACAACTAAGCCGATCGCAATTTTTTTCAAAGTACGCATATGAATATTCTCCCCCTAGAGACGGCCCTTAACGGGCCGCCACGCGATATTTACGTAATGATGAGAAAGCGAAAGCCGTCAGTCCGGCGACAACCACTAAGAGGCCGAGCAATGACGGCATTAAACGCGCTACCACATTGCTGAACGGTTCTTCTTGGTAGGTGAAATTCGGAAACTGCTCGTACTCAGCTGAGGTCAGCGGCTCACGTTTCAAGAAACGACCAGTGAAGAAATCCACCCACTTGGCGTGGAATGTGAACACCTGGTTCATGAAGTATTCGTATCGGTCTGCGCTCGTGCCCGAGACTTCGTTCATCGCCAGCTGCATCATGATCGCCGGTGACAAAAACTGGAACCGATTGACGATCTCTTCCTGTTTGTTCAGTTGCGTTTGGAAGCTGTCGTAGAGTGGCTTTATGGCTTTCTCGATGGATGCGTTATTTGCCAACGACAGTGTCAGGAAGTCTTTCGCTTTGTCTTCCGGCACCATTTCGACGTGATCGTAGTAGTACTCATCCAACGCCCTCATGCTTGATTTCTCAGCGGCGGTCTGGGCTTCACGCGATGCAGCAATGAAGTCTAAGCGTGATGGTGCTGGATATAGCGTGGTTGAAATCACGCTCACCATGGTCGGAATAATGACGACGAAGGCGAGCCAGCTTCCGGCGAGAATGATTCCATTGGTGGCCGAGCTTTTTCCGGCAGCATTCACCAGCACCGCCAAGCCAAACCAGAAGATGCTGTAAAGCACCGTTGCGCCTAGCCAGAAGCCAAATCGCGTCCAGGTTTCAATTTGGTTGAGCTCAGAGCCAACAGCCACAACGGCGCCTAACCCAAAGGCCACGACAACCGCCAGCATGATCGCCATACGTGAGATCAGCTTCGACGCCATCAGTTTGCGCAACGTGATGGGATGCGCCATGACCATCGCCAAGGTGCCGCGTTCTTTCTCGCTGGAGAGTAAATCGTAGCTCATAGCCAGAATGAAGATCGGCACCAGGAAGATCACGACGAATGCGATATCGAAGCCACCGGCCTTTAAGTTCACCGGGTTTTCAATCTCGTTGGCCTTTGTGGCATCCATAATGTTCTGCATGCTCACCGGGATGTAGTTCAGGTTCAAATCGCTTTGCCCGATGGACAACGCGGCTAAACCTGTTGGCGGCAGAATGGCAAAGCTGGCTGTTTCAGAGCCCACAGCACCGGCGTTGGTGCCTTGCGGCGCACCAGCACCTGGGGCGTGGTTAATGGCCGCAAACTCGATGGGCTTGCCTGCGGCTTTCTGGTCGGCTTCGTATTTGGCAACATCGCTGCGCATTTTCTCGCGCACTTGTTGCTCGTGCGCTTGAATGGCGGCGGCCCCTGCGGTTTGACGTTCAAATACACTCGAGGCCGCCCAAGCACCAAAGCCGATGGCAATGGTGAGCATGAGTAAAATCCACAACAAACTTGGCGTTTTAGCCAGCGTGCGCGTTTCGTGTGCGACAATTAAACTATACATCGCATCCCCCTTAGAGTGCGTTTTTGCGCACGCGGCTGACAGCCGTCGCAGCAAATAAGATTGAAGCCAGCAACCACGCAGCCAAGATCGCCAGTGCGCTTGCGTATTCAGACAACACAGCTTTCAAGGTTGGTGGGGCGTATTGGAACGGCGGAACAATCCCGAACACAGCTTCATCGGCGGTCATGTAATTAGACGAGTTCGATTTGCCGTTCAGATCGGCTGAGGCTTTGGCCAAGTAACCGTTCATGCGCGAGACCATCTGACGACGGAAATTTTCAGCTTCGCGTGTGTAGGTGTCGTGGTGCAGAAGGTCTGAGCCTGCCAAACCCATCGAGATGGATTTGAGTGGCATTAACGGTGCCACAACACCAAATGCATCCTGCAAGCGGCGTTGCGCCATGTAGACGGTACGCAAGTTGTTGAAGTGATGGTCGAACACTTCGTGATCAAGTTCTTCAAGCTTCTGCATGCGAACCGCGGGGAAGTACATCGGCAGTTTTGTTGGTGCGTCGACATTGTACTGCTTCATCAATTCCACGACGTACTTGCCGAATTTCGCCGCTGTCGGCACACCATCCAGGCCGCGTACTTGGTCGACTTTTACGCTTGTTTGGAACTCGCCCAAGGTTGGTGACGGATAAACAGCTTTGGAAATTTCAGCGGCAGATTTCGGCACCATAAACACGCTGAAGGCCCAGAACCCGACGAGGCCGATCAACGCTGTACGCGGCGATGAAGACAAGGCCGATACGGCCAGTGTGATGAACAAGAAGATCAGGCCATAGACCGTATAGCTGAGGGTCATAAGGCCGACGCGCGCCAAGAACGCATCAGCCGTGTGTGGGATTTGCAGTAAGCTCAACACAATCGCGCCGAGGATAATGCACGGCAAAATAGCCAGCAGGGCTGCGCCGCCAATCCCAATCGCTTTGCCCCACAACAAATCGCGTGAGTTCACGCCGACGCTTAAGAGTTGACGTAACGTGCCGCGTTCTTTCTCACCCGAGAAGGCCGTAAAGCCCAAGAAGATGATCAGCAGCGGCATCAACACTTGCAAAATCATCGCGCCGTTCAGATCGCCGAAGCGCGAAATGGCGCTGGCATCGTTGGCGGGGCGTGAAATGGCCAGGTTTTGTTTGTGCGCTTCCATGAACAGCAAATTGCCCGTGAAAGGCTCGATGCCGTTATCAAAGAACGATAACGGGCCTGCTTGCTTAAAGGCATAATTACCGAAGTGCGCCGCAGAGTGCGGATTCTTATCGCCTTGCTTGAGCCATTGCGTGTTGGTTTTGCCTTGTGCGGCGGCTTGAATTTCGGCGTAAGCCGAATACTTCTGCCAACCGGTCGCAAGGGCAGTCAAAAGCAGCATGATCATAATCAGGGCGGTCCATTTGAACCGGCCATCGCGAATAATTTCCGTCAGTTCTTTGCGTGCAACAACACCAACCATGCTCGGCGGTGTGACACCAGACAGGCTTGCTTCAGCCATTGCTGTTCTCCCCGTTGAGAATGAAAAACGATTAGTGCATGTGTTCGAGGTAGATGCGCTCTAAGTCAGCGTGTGACACCTGATCCGGCGTTAACTGCTGCATCAAACGGCCTTCGCGCATAATGCCGATGCGGGTGCCGGTTTCCTTAGCGCGGAACAAATCGTGCGTTGCCATCAGAATGGCAGCACCGTCAGCTTGAAGTTGCTTTAATAACGCTGAAAATTCGTTGCTGGCTTTGGGATCAAGGCCTGAAGTGGGTTCATCCAGCAACAACGCTTTGGCTTGCTTGGCTAACGCAATTGCAACGCCGACTTTTTGACGCATCCCTTTGGAGTAAGACGCGACACGTTTTTCAACCGCGCCCTCTTGCAAGCCCACGTGTTTCAGGAAATTGCGCAGATCAGACTCGTTGTACTCGTTGTGGCCGCCAAGTTTGGCGAAGTACGACAGGTTCTCAAGGCCGGTAAGGTTGCCATACAGCATCACGGTCTCAGGGATGTAGGCGAGGTACTTTTTTGTCTCTAGCGGATGCGTGGTGACATCCAGGCCATTCACTTTCGCTTGGCCTTCGGTTGGGTCGATGAAGTTCAAGAACAGATTAATCGTCGTGCTTTTACCGGCACCGTTGGCACCCAGGAGACAATAAATGTCGCCTGCGTTGATTTGCAGATCGAGGCCCTTCAAGGCTTCGAACTCGCCGTAGGTCTTTTTCAGTTTGATCGCTTCAAGCACGTCGGATCTCCCCCAAGAAATAAACTTGTGCGTCAGCCCTTACGGCTGAACGTCCGACGACACTTTCGAAGCTTTCCACGGATGAGTCAACGGAAATTGACCAGTCGGTCAGTTTTGTCTAGAATGCTAGGAGAGGAGCGCGATGGAAAAAAAGATGCCCACCCCCCCCGACTCTGATGCCGAAATCCCCGCAAAAGTGGGCAAAGGCCGCTTGAAGCGACAGGCGAAAGAAGTTGCCATTGTTACAGCGTTTGACCGTTTGGTCCGCCGTGATGGCTTACGCAATGTCGGGGTTAACGCGCTTGTGAAAGAGGCTGGCGTCGGCAAGGGCCTGATCTACGAATACTTCGGCGGCTTGTCGGGTGTCGTGAAGGTGTGGGGCGAGCGCAATAAATTGTGGCCTTCGACTGCTGAGTTGATGGGCATGACAGATGACACGTATGCGCACTTACACGAACAGGGCAAATTACATGTTCATCTCGAGCATGATTGTCCGTGCGAAAAGTTTATGGGGAAAAACGCGCGTGAACGCATGCGCACGGTTGTGCGTAATCATATGCAGGGTTTGCGCAACAATCCGGTGAGCAGCGAAGTGCTGGCCGATGAATTGATGGCGCCGACGGAAATTACAGAAGCGCTGCAAAGTGCGCGCCGTCGTTTGGGCGAAGAGCATGCGGCTATTCATGCCCACAATGATTCGATCAGAGACTACGACAATCGATCATTGCTCATGATCTTGCTGGCGGCGTCGAATTATTTTGCCATGCGTTCGGTACGCGCGCCGCGCTTTATGGGCGAAGCTATCGATTCACCCGAAGGCTGGGATGCGCTGCTCAAGCGTTTCGACCGCGTGGTCGATATGGTATTCGATCTGAAAGAACAAAAAGAAGACGGTGCCGTGCGCGATGGTTCGGCACGCGATGGTTCAGTGCACGATGATCACGCGCCGCAAAAGCCGTCATTACAGTCTTAAGTGAAGCCCGCCAATTAAGCGGTTTTCTTTTTAAGCGGCTTTTGGGGGCACTTTGCTCAGCAACATCATCGCTGGAATAACAAGCGCTGCGGCCACCAGGAACGGAGCCACCGCGCCCATGCTTGCAAATACAACACCCGAGAAAGCAGGGCCGACAATGCGGCTTAAAGCGGTCGCACTTTGGTAGGCCCCTAACACTGCGCCGCGTTCGGTATCATCTGCTTCCTGCGATACCAGGCTTGAGATGGTCGGGTTAAACAACCCCGAGCCCACCGATAAAATCGCACTGGCCAGAAGCGTTGTCGCCAAATCAAACGCAAATGAAAGAATGATGTAGCCAACCAGTAAGAAGACCAATGCAGCGAAAACAAGTTTACGTTCGCCAAATTTCTTCGTCAGCTTGCCAATGGCGCCACCTTGCACGATTGCGCCAATGACACCGATGAAGGTTAGCAACAACCCAATATCGCGCGGGCCGTACTCAAGTTTGGCATGGGCCCACAAGGCAAAGATCGTTTCAAACTGCGCCCAGGCGGTGACGGCTAAGAAGCCGCTGAGCGTAAGAAGAATGAGCGTCTTGCGGCTTAAAGCCACACGCATTTTATCGGCGAGCTTTAGTTTGGGGCGGCGTGCCAGCGCATCGCGAATTTCAGGGCTTAAGCTTTCTTTCAGTCCGAACTGCGCGCCCAATGCACCAACAATTGTAATGGCAGCGGCCACCAACGACGGCACAAGGAAATTTGCAGTGGCGGCATCATTGCCACCCAAGACGCCGCCAATAGCGGGCCCGAAGATAAAGCCCATTCCAAAAGCTGCCCCCAGCAAACCCATGCCTTTAGCGCGGGTTTCGGGCGTTGTGATGTCAGCCATGTAGGCTTGGGCCGCGCCGATGTTGCCCGCCATTATGCCGCCAACGACGCGACTGACCACCAGCCAGAACAAACTGTCATCGGCAAAAGCGACGATTATGTAAGACAGGGCCAAGCCGTAACTTGTGATGACTAAGACAGGTTTACGTCCCCACGTGTCGCTTAAGCGCCCCCACAAAGGTGCAGCAACTAATTGCGCCAGTGAATAAAGGCCAAGAACAATGGTGATGATTTCAGGGCCAACGCCGGAACGTTCAACGATGAACGGCAGCAATGGGATCAACAATCCAAAGCCGACCAAGTCGACAAAGGTGATCAAAAAAATCGGCAACATCAGGGGGGAGCCTTTATCGAAGCGGGTGAGTTTCGTGATGGGGGAAATAACACCGTATGGCGCGGGACCATAGAAGCGTCACTTATATATATAAACAGGCTGTGTAAACCTGCCCTCGCTATGGACGTGCGAAAACCGTAGGGCTCGGGAACAATTCCAGTTACATTTGTGCTGTTATTAAGAATTGCCCGACTTTCAGTCATCTGTCTCGCACAGCTTTTCGTGTTTCTGTTTTTGTAACAGGAGTTTCGCCATCGCCGCTCTAGAGCATAACGGATCATCGCCGCCGCCGCGTCTGCGTGACGTGGGTGAGCGTCCTTTGTACCCGCCGCTCGAGCCTTACGAGAGCGGCGTGCTTGATGTCGGCAGTGGCCATCGTTTGTATTGGGAGCAAAGCGGAAACCCTTTGGGTACTCCGGTTGTTTTCCTGCATGGCGGCCCTGGTGCCGGTATCGCTGCTGCGTATCGTCGTTTTTTTGATCCTACGCATTATCGCATTGTGCTGTTTGATCAGCGCGGTTCGGGCCGTTCAGCGCCTGATGCTGAGATTCAAGACAACACCACTACGCATCTGATTGATGATATCGAAGCCCTTCGCGCTAAACTGAAGATCGAACGCTGGATGGTGTTCGGCGGATCGTGGGGCTCCACACTTGCACTCGCTTATGGCGAAGCTCACCCTGATCGCTGCATTGGTTTTATTTTACGCGGCATTTTCTTATTCGGTGATGATGAAGTGGATTGGTTCATCCACGGCATGACGCGTGTGTTTCCAGAAGCGCATCGCGCCTACACGCATTTCATTCCCGCACCTGAGCGCGTAGATTTATTGTCGGCATACTACAAACGCCTGACAGATCCTGACCCGGCGGTTCATATTCCTGCAGCAATGGCATGGTGTACTTACGAAAACGCCTGCTCACGTTTGTTGCCCCCTGCAACCATTACAGCGCCAGACTCAACGCGCAAACGCACACCATCGCAAGACCTTGCATTGGCTGGTTCGTTGGCGATGGCGCGTATCGAATGCCACTACATGATCAATAAGGGCTTCATGGCGCCAGGGCAGTTGCTGTCCAACATTGGCGTTTTGTTGAAACACCCCGCAGTTATCGTGCAGGGGCGTTATGACATGGTGTGTCCGATTATAACGGCTGATCGTTTGGCGCAAGCGTGGCCCGGGGCGCAGTATCGTATTGTTCCGGATGCTGGGCATTCATCCATGGAGCCCGGTATTCGCGCGGCGCTGGTTAAAGCCACAGATGAATTCCGGATTTATGCCTAGCACTCGAGCAGCTGTGCAAAGCACTACGTCCCTCATTTAAGGGCGTCGTGACGCTGAACTGTCATAAATGTCAGGTCTTTTAGGCGCGAACCTGTTGGAACTGACAGGTCCGCCGCTGCCGGCAGTGTGAGAGAACACTGGGGTGCCAACCATGGATACGGATGGCACAACTGCTGACAGTTCCATTACCCAACTTCACCCCGCCTTAATGGCGGGGTGTTTTTTTTGCAGTTTATTTGGGTTTGCGCATGCCGTGGCAGAACCACACGCCACCTTCGTCGCGGCGGATGTGATCGGCAAACATCGCGTCTTCGGGCACGCCTAAGTCACGCATGATTTGTTTCACGTTGGCATCAGCCCAACCCATCCAGAACGGCTCGCCGTTGTACTTTACTTGCCAATCGTTCAGCACTTGATCGGACAGTTTCAAGAAGCCCGGTTGGTTCGGCACATCGACGTGGAAGGCAATGCCGCCTGGCTTTAGCACGCGCCAGGTTTCGGCAATCCATTTCGGCAAGCCAGCTGTCGTGGTTTCGTGGCCCATGATGTGTGAGACAACCAGATCAAACGACTCATTGGGGAAATCCAGTTCGCGCGCATCCATTTGCGCGAAGTGAATGGCTTGGCCTTCATTCTCGGCGTAGGCGTGCGCAAAACGCAGCAGCCCTGCAGCGATGTCGATGGCATGCACTTCAGCGTCTGGGCACAGTTGTTTGTAAGATGGCGTGTTGCGGCCCGTACCGCAGCCCAACTCCAAAATACGTGTGGGCTTAAAGCCCGGATAACGTTCTTCGAGTAAGCTTAAAACAAAATCACCACCTGATTTGCCAGCCATTGCTCTGCGGCCGCGGCCTGCGGTGTACATCATGCCGCCACCGTTATAGCGCGCACCCGCCGTAATGTCGTCAGCGTGCGCCTCAAAACAGAAACCACCGGGTTGGCGGTGAATTTCGGTTTCGGAAATGTTGCGTGGCAGTTTCAAATCAGGGTTCAGTTTCAGCGAACCCAACTTGTTTGGGCGCGCTTTGTATTCGTTATAAGCGCTCTGCAAACGATTAAGATCGTGATCAAGAACGTCATCGACGATTTCCCACATCATGCCTTGCGAGATGTACGTCATTGTCGCCCAGGTTTGATATTCGTGGGTTTTTTCAAGTGCGGCTTTCGCCAACTTGCGATCGTTTTTGTCCAAGTCGTTTAAAGCGTGCCCCGCTTCTTTGGCCAAAGCCGGACTGATTTCAGCCTCGAACTTTTTGCGGATCTGGCCACCCATGGTCAGGTTCACGCGCTTCTTAAAAGCGATCAAGAAATGCTGGCGCGCCACGTCATCGTGGTTCATGCGCAGGTTCATATCCAAGTCGTTAGACCCGTGGGCAGTGACCGTATCCAGCATGCTCTTTACTCCATGAGGTGCTTCTCAAAGCTAAGGCCAATTGTATCGGCCTTATAACCATTATTTTGCAAGATTTATGTGGGGTCAAACATGAGATAAATCAATGAATTCTGCTCTCATAGCGCGAACACAAGCGGGTGGGCTTTGGCCACGCGAATCCTTGGATGGCGCCACGTTTTCTACTAGGGTGCCACCCCATGAAAAACTTTAAGCCTTCATTTTTGTCTCGTTTTGGATGCGTTGCGGCTGTCACGCTCTGTCTTTCAGCCCCCGCTTTGGCTCACCCCCATGTCTGGGTTACAGGTGCGGCGACCCTGCAATTTGCCGATAATAAATTAGCGCGTGTGGGGATGAAGTGGCAGTTCGACGGCTTTTTCAGCCAAGTTCTGCTGGGCGATTTTGACACCAACAAAGACGGCAAGTTCGATGATACCGAACGCGCGGCAATGAAAGAGCAAGTGTTCACCTCGCTCAAAGAATACGGCTATTTCACACATCTGAGAATTGGCGGGCAAGAAGCCACCTTTGACCGTGTGGAAAATTTCTCGACAGACGTTGATAAAGGGGAACTGGTTTACAAATTCGACCTTGTCCCCGCCACGCCACTGGATTTGACGAAATCTGAAACGCTGCTCAGCGTTTATGATCCCAGCATTTATGTGGACATTATTTTGGGTGGCGATAAGCCAGTCACGCTGGAAGGGATTGCCCAAGATAAATGCAGTTGGTCGTTTGCATCGGGCAAAGAAATTTCAAACCCCGACGGGATGCTGACACCGCAGTTGGTAAAACTGAACTGCAAAGCTTGATTAAATCAAGCCGTGCATCTGCAACGCGCCGCCAAGCAATAAGCCCCCTAAAAGCATCACGCCGCCCGAGCCCGCAATTGTAAGCGCGCGGCTGATCAATGCGCGTGTGGGCGTGGGTACGGTTTCGCCGCCTGTAATAGCGTGACGCAGCACAATCGTGCCAATGCCAAGGGCTGAAATGGTGATCGCAACGCCAAGCGCGATCAACAAAGCTGCTGCAATCCCCAGAAAAAATACCCCGTTCGCGAGCGCAAACAGTAACACCAGAATTGTACCTGTGCAGGGGCGCACACCGGACACAATGCCAACGGCAACCACTTCACCATCGCGTCCTGCTAACGTGCGGCCCATGCGTGCAAGCCATGTTTCACGGGCATTTGTGCCACCATGATCATGGCCATGATGATCGTGATTGTGATGACCATGATTGCGATGATCCTGTGTGCAGTGCTCACCATGATGATGGTGATGATGCTCGTGCCCGTGATCATTGTGCGCATTTGCGCCATCATCAAAAGTGCTGGCGGCGGGTCCATGATCGTGCGCGAAAGCCTCTTTTCCAACTAATGCGCAATACGTCATATAAGCACCCATACCAAAAATGATGGTATAGCTGGCAATCTCCAACCAGTTCGCGTCATCCATAATTTGCATTTGGCTGCGCCCAACAATCAACGCCAGTACCCCCACCACAACAATGGCGACGACCGCTTGTGTCAGCGCGATCACGCTGCCCATGAGAATGCCAGTCTTCAGCGGCGCTTTTTTTGCGGTGAAGTAAGACGCCACAACCATCTTCCCGTGACCAGGGCCGGCGGCATGCAACACGCCATATAGAAAACTCGCCATCAAAACGGTAAAGGCTGCGACCCAACTGCCATCGGCGCTAGATTCGCGCAGTTTGCCACTCAAAAAACGGTTCAGGTCGCGCTGCCAATCAGCCACTTGCCGAAACACAGCCAAAATGGGGGCGGGCAGGGTAATCAGTGGCTCATGAACTTGTTCATCCCCCAGTGTGGATGGGGGTGGGGTGCTTTGCTGTGGTGCGCCGCGCCCGCCGAAGGGATTGTTCTGCGCCGAGGCTGGAACCGAAACAAACACGCTGGCAGCCAGCAAAAACATCATCACTATGCGCATGAGGCGGGCTCTTAAAATTGAATATCGCGGAGATGATACACTGCCATATCAGTTCCCTGTCTATGACAAGCAAGTCGCCTGATCGCAGACCTTTCGTTCGGGCTTTTCGTTCGACAATCGGGCTTTGAGATTGCCCAAAACGGGCAGTTTCCTTTCTCCGGGCACATTCGATATTCTTGCTTTAGCGATCTAAAAAGTGGCTGTAGGAACAGGCTGCAAAAGCCCCCTCCGGTGGCACAGAACGTGCTGAAAGCTGGGGGTTTGAGGGAAAATTAATCGTTTTGTTACAGCTGGTTACACGGCTTAGATAGCCGGTTAACCCAGGCGCGGTTATACACCGTACAAACAGCGGCCCATTTGAATGGGTCACTTTATGTCGGTTGCGGCTCGCGCTTCCAGGGGGAGCCGCTAAAGGTATTTTTTGATGAAGCTTAATCGCAATGTTGTCGCGGGGATTGCGGCTGCTGCTGTTTTGATCGGCGGTGGTGCGTACTTTGCGTTGTCAGGGTCAAAACCAGCAGGCGGTCCATCAGGGATGGGCGTACCAGGTGGCCGCCCTCAAGCCGTTTTAGCAGGCCGCGTGTCTTACGAAGTCTTCGATGATCACATCGAAGCAATTGGTACGTCTGCTGCGAATGAGTCCATTACCGTGACGGCGAAAGTTACGGGCGTAATCCGCACGATTAAATTCGATGACGGGCAGTTCGTCAAAAAAGGCGAAGAGATTGCGGCCGTCGATGCGGGCGAGTCCGATGCGCGCTTGAACGTTGAACTGGCCAACGTCGACGAGCAGCGCAAAGAGCTTGATCGTATTATGGGCTTGTCGCAATCCAATAACGTCAGCCGCGCGCGCGTTGATCAGCAAGTTGCCGCCTTAAAGAAAGCCGAAGCCAATGCCGCCGCCGCCCGTGCGCGTGTGGGCGACTTCCGCATTATAGCACCTTTCTCTGGTGTGTTAGGTCCGCGGCGCGTCAGTTTAGGTGCGCTGGTTCAACCTGGCGCGGTTATTACGACGCTTGATGATATCTCGACCATCAAACTTGATTTCGCTGTGCCAGAAACATTTTTGGCATCGTTGCGTCCAGGTCTTGATATCGAAGCAACGACAACCGCCTATCCTGGTGAACTGTTCAAAGGCCAAGTGGTGTCGGTTGACAGTCGTGTTGATCCCGTTACGCGTTCGGTTGGTATCCGCGCACTGCTGCCAAACCCAGAATCGCGTTTGAAACCCGGTATGTTGATGGTGATTGATCTGATCAAAGATCGTCGCCAGTCGTTGATGGTGGCGGAACAAGCGTTGTCGCCTGAAGCCAGCCAAAACTATGTGTTCGTCATAAAGAAAGACAACACGGTATCGAAAGTTCCGGTGGTGCTGGGGCGTCGCCGTCTTGGTACGGTCGAGATTCTTGAAGGCTTGAATGAAGGCGATATCATCGTCGTTGAAGGCATCATGGATCTTCGCCCGAATTCAAAAGTCGATATCAAGAATAAAGAAAAAGTTGGCGCAGGTTTGCCATCCGCCGATGTGCGCGATGGCGCAAAAGGCCCAACCTAACGGTCGAAAGACAAAAGGCGCAGCGTATTGACGTAGCGCTTCAAGGAGAGCACCGATGGTCCTGTCGGATTTTTCGATCAAACGCCCTGTTGTGGCGATTGTGGCCAGTTTGCTTCTGGTCGTCTTTGGCGTGTTCGCTGTCGTTCAGTTGCCGGTGCGTGAAACGCCCAACATTGAACGCCCCATTGTGTCGGTGCGTGTTCAGTATGCTGGCGCCTCGGGTGATGTGATCGAAACCCGCATGATTCAGCCGATTGAAGATCAAATCAGCGGCATTGAAGGTATTAAAACCCTTACTTCATCCTCACGCGATGCCTTTGGTTTCATCACCATTGAATTCGAACTGGACCGCGACATTGATGACGCTGCCAACGACGTGCGCGAACAGGTTGCGCGTGTTGTGCCGCGTTTGCCGCCCGAAGCTGATCAGCCTGTCGTTCAAAAAGCCGACCAAGATGCCGACCCGATTTTATGGATAAACATCTTTTCGCCGACACGCTCGCCGATGGAATTGTCGGACTATGTCGAGCGTTACATGCGCGACCGTATTGCTTCCATTGATGGTGTAGCGTTCACATGGTTTGGCGGTGAGCGTAAACGTTCGCTGCGGGTCTGGATTGATCGTCGTGCTTTGGCGGCGCGCCAAGTTACGGTGACAGATATTGAATCGGCATTGCGCCGTGAAAATATCGAACTTGGTGCAGGCTTGTTGGAATCTGAAAACCGTGACTTCAACTTACGCACGGCACGGACGTATCAGACCCCTGAAGATTTCGCGAAGCTGGTGATTGCACGCGGCCCGAATAATTATTTGGTACGTTTGGGCGAACTGGCAAAAATCGAGATCGGCGCTGAAAGCGATAACTCGATGTTCCGCGCTAACGGCGCACCTGCGGTGGGCCTCGCAATCATCAAACGACCAGGTGCATCAACGCTAGCGGTGGCGACTGCGGCCAAGAAAGAACTGGAAGAGATCAAGAAGACACTCCCGCCCGATATCGAAGTGGCCGTATCGATGGACTCATCGCTCTATATCGCAGCGGCGTTAAAAGAAGTTGCTATCGCTATGGGCGTTGCCGCGCTGCTGGTGCTGGTTGTTATTTATCTCTTCTTGGGTTCGTTGCGCGCAGCTCTCATTCCGTCGGTCACGGTGCCCATCAGTATCATGGCCACATGTATTGTGCTGTGGCCGCTGGGCTTCTCACTAAATATTTTGACGCTATTGGCATTAGTGCTCGCCATCGGTCTTGTTGTCGATGACGCTATCATCGTGCTTGAGAATGTGCACCGCCGCATGAAGCGCGGTGAGCCTGCGCTGTTGGCTTCATATCGCGGCACACGTCAGGTGGGCGTGGCGGTTGTGGCGACAACTTTGGTGCTGGTGGCCGCATTCGTGCCGATCACGCTGCAAGGCGGTACCGTAGGCCGTTTGTTCACCGAATTCTCGATTACCATGGCGGCATCGGTTTTATTTTCGATGTTTGTGGCCCTTACACTTACGCCAGTTCTTTGTGCCAAAGTTCTGACCAATGATCTCGATGAGACCAAGGTTGCGAAAAAGGCACAAATTGCATTCGAGAAGATGAAAGAGTTTTACAAAAAATCTCTCATCATCGGCCTCAACCATCCGAAGTGGGTAACGCTTGCATTCATTGGGATCGTGTCGACCACGGTCCTGATGTTTATCTTTGTGCCTAAAGAATTCTCGCCACCGGAAGATCGTGGCTCCATCAATATTATGGTAAGGGCGCCCGAAGGCTCGAGTTTGGAATTCACAGACCGTCAAGCCATGGTCGCGACCGAGATTCTAAAAGACTATTTGGGCAAAGGCGAAGTCGCGCGCATTCTGCAAATGCTGCCGATGGGCGAAAGCGTGTCGGGTGCATCGACGCACTTGGGACAAATCATCTTACGCCTCGAGCCTTGGGAAAGTCGCAAACGCTCTGCTGCAAACATGATGCGTGAAGTGGCGGGTAAGTTGCGCGATGTTCCTGGTGCACAAATGATCCCCACACCCAGCGGTGGTCTGGGTCAGGGCATGGGCGGCGGTGGTTTACAGCTCGCCATTGGCGGCGACACATATGATCAGTTGCGCAAATGGCGCGATATCATGTTGCCTGCGATGCGTGATAATCCGCGTCTGTTGGGTGTGCGCTCAAACTTCAACGAAGCGAAAGCGCAGATGCGCATCAATATTGATCGCAATCGCGCGTCTGACTTGGGCGTGTCGATCAGCACCATCGGTCAGACACTCTCGATCATGCTGGGCTCGCGCCGCGTCACCACGTTTATCGATCGCGGTGAAGAGTACAACGTTGTGTTACAGGGCCAACTGAGTGATCGTCACACGCCATCGGATGTGACCAACACATATGTGCGCTCTGATACCACGCGCGAACTTATCCCGCTGTCTAGCTTGGTGACGATTGAAGAGTTTACCGGCCCCGACTCATTGAATCGCCTTGATCGCCAGCGTTCCATTACCTTAATGGCAACGCCTGTTCCGGGTTACACACTGGGCGAGGCTGTTAAAGATTTGCAAAAGCTTGCAGCCGAAAAATTACCGCCCGAGGCGACGCTCACATGGCGCGGTGAAGCGGCTGAACTGAATGACGCGAATACGTTGATGTTCCTCGCGTTCGGTTTATCGCTGCTGGTTGTGTATCTGGTTTTGGCTGCGCAATTTGAAAGCTTCATCCATCCGTTCGTCATTTTGATGACTGTGCCTTTAGCCGTAGCAGGTGCTTTGGCTGGACTTTTGGTCTTTGGTCAAAGCTTCAATCTCTACTCGCAGATCGGCATTATCGTGCTGGTAGGTTTGGCGGCGAAGAACGGCATCCTGATTGTCGAATTTACCAACCAATTGCGTGATTCCGGCATGGCATTCCGTGATGCGTTGGTTGAAGCCGCCACCATTCGTTTGCGCCCCATTGTCATGACGGTGCTGGCCACCGTTATGGGTGCTGTCCCGCTGGCATTAGGAAGCGGTGCGGGCTCAGAAGGTCGTATCGCCATTGGTATCGTGATTATCGCTGGCGTCAGTTTTGCTAGCTTCATCACCCTACTGGTTGTGCCGGTGTTTTATCAGGAACTGGCAAAAAAGACCGGTTCACCGGGTCGCGTGGCTGCCGAATTGGCGACTTACGAAGCTGCACACCCTGTGCGCCGCTTCGATAAGGAAGATCATCAACCGGCAGAGTAGAATAAGCGCAGATTTCCCACTCACATTTTACATGCATCAGCGTGTATGATGGTCGGGTCGGCGGAAGACCGGCCCAGGTGGGACTTAAGCACGTGAAAGAGAAAGAACTTCGTTTTGCGTTGGTGTGTTACGGCGGCGTGTCGTTGGCCGTGTACATCCATGGTGTGACGAAAGAAATCTTAAAGCTTGTTCGCGCCTCACGCGATTATCACGTCTTTGCCAACACCAACGATCCTGACCATGGTCATAGTCAGCCAGCGCCGCAGCGCGCGGATGCGACCGATACCGAAAAAGCCTACTTCGCACTGCTCCGTGAAATCGGGCGCACCATCGATCTGCGTATTGTGGTTGATATTGTCGCGGGTGCGTCGGCGGGTGGCATCAATGGGATCATCCTCGCGCGCGCGTTAGCACACGACCTCAATATCGACCCCTTGCGCGATTTTTGGCTAACGCATTCGGATGTTTGCGAACTGATGCCCGAGCACGTGAAGGCGGGGCCGTGGCGGAAGTGGTATTTCCGCCCCTTCGTGTGGTGGTTCCTGTGGCGCTACCGCAAAGATTTCGGCGGCAACAAAGAGATGCGCAAAAATGTCTCGATGTTCCTGCGCTCGCGGTGGTTCAAGCCGCCCTTTGACGGCGCAAGCCTGACCAAAGTTTTATTCGATGGCTTCTCGGCCATGGGCGACCCGATGGAGTTTGGCAGTTCGCTCATCCCGGCTGGGTTGTCGCTCGATCTGTTTGTGACGATGACCGATTTTTACGGTTACATCACGGACACGCCGATTCATGATCCGCCAATGGTGCGTGACCGTGAACATCGTCAGACACTTAAATTCTCATACCGTCATTGGCCGCGCGGATACGAACAATCAGATTTTGGCCGTGATAACTTGGCAGGCCTTACGTTTGCCTCGCGCGCGACGTCATCGTTCCCGGGCGCATTCCCGCCCATGCAATTCAAGGAGGTGGAAAGCCTTCTGGATGAACGCAAGCTAGGGTGGGGCGCGCGGCCCGGTTTTCTCTACAACAATTTCCGTCAGTACTTATTGGCGGGCCTTAACCCTAGCGAGGCCGCATTCATTGATGGCAGCGTGCTGAACAACAAGCCGTTCGCGCAGGCCATTGCAGCTATCGGCGGGCGCGCGGCTTATCGTCACGTTGATCGACGTTTGCTCTATATCGATCCGCATCCGCAAGGGGCGAAGAACCGTAATTGGGGCCGCGTGCCGGGATTCTTTGAAACCATCAAAGGCGCGCTTTCTGATATTCCACGGAACGAGCCGATCCACGACGATCTGGCGTGGGTCAACGACTACAACAATGAAGTGCGACGCCTGCAAACCGTTATTGACAGTGCACGCATACATATCCGCGCCATGTCAAAAACTATTGCCGGTGATGCGCTGGACAAACCCATTACCGGCGAGCAATTGGGCAAGTTCCGTGATGATGCCAACAATGTCACGCGCGCCCAAACAGGTTTTGCTTACGAAGGCTATCTGCGTTTGAAGCTGACGGCCGTGCTGGAAGATGTCGCGTTCCTGGTGGCCGAGATTTGCGGTTTCGTGCGCGAGTCAAAAGAAGCGCAACGCATTTTCGCGCTCGCGCAAACTTGGGCGGCGCATGTGGGCGCCACACCGAATAACGATGAGTTGCTGAATTCAACCACCGACCCCACGGGCACATTGGCCACGTGGGTACGTTTCTTGTTGCGGTTCGATGTGCGCTATCGTCAGCGTCGCGTGCGATTTGTGATTCGTGCAATCAATCAATTCTACAGTCGCTTGAACGAACCAGAGTTTCGCGACATTAAGCCTGAACGCTTAGATCGCATTAAAGCAGGCTTGTATGATGCCTTAGGCTTCTTGCAGCCATTGTCGGCCAAAGGCATTGCTGGCTTCGACGGTAAAGGCACACTCAGCGCCGATACAATTGCCAAAATTCAGGCGATGGTCAAAAGCCTGGATGGTGTCGACGAACGTGATGCATCATGGACTGAGGCACACGCTAAGACCATGACTGAGGGCTTGGCGGCCCTGGGCGATGACATGGCCTTGGAAAGTTATAACACCAGAACCGATGCGTTGGTGGTGGCGTTGATTGATGCTAAGGGCACGCCGCTGCCGCAAACTGTACGCCGTGAAGTATTGGAACATTATATTGGTTTTGCGGTCTGGGATGTACTGACGTTCTCCACCACCAATTGGCGCGACTTAAACGAATTTGATGAAATCCGCGTTGACCGCTTAAGCCCGAATGATGCGCAAACTCTGCGGAAAGGCGAGGCGGCAGCAACATTAAAAGGCGTGCAGTTCTACCACTTTGGCGCGTTCTTTAGTTTAGCTTATCGTCAAAACGATTATCTGTGGGGGCGCCTGCATGCCTCTGATCGTTTAATGGATATCGTGCTGGATGCGGCCCGTGTCGAAGGGGCTGCTGGCAACGTTGATATTATTTCCCTGAAAAAAATGGCGTTTAAGCTGATTTTAGATGAAGAATCCCAGCATCTTCATCTGACAACAGATCTCATCACAGAACTCCGCGCTGAACTTGATAAAGTATAAGTGGCAAAGATCGTAAAGCTGCTTGCTTTCTCGCGCGTCACGCTGAAACTGCAGCGATGCTTAGTTAAGGATTCAGCATGCGCAAAGTGATCATTGGACTCGCAGTAATTGGCGTGGCGGCGGCAGGCTGGTGGTTTGCGCAATCGCCGTCATCACAAAAATCAACTGCTATTGCGACGGCCTCTAAAAGCATAAGTCCAAAAACACTGCGCGTAGGTGTGCTGACACTGCCGCCCGATAAGGGTTATCCGTACAACTCAACCGGCATTCCGACGATCTACACATATCGTGCGATTTTCGATGGTCTGACGTATGTCACCGAAGCGGGGCAAGTGGAGCCGTTTCTCGCAACGTCTTGGGAGCAGGTTGACCCACTGACGTGGCGCTTTAAGTTGCGTGAAGGCGTTACCTTCTCGAATGGCAAGCCGTTTACGGCAGATGCCGTCGCCTTCGCCGTCAACTATGTTGCCCGCCCCGGCAGCGCGGGTGATGCCATTTCACGGGAGTTGGTGGGGTTAGAGTCTGCGCAAGCGGAAGGGCCGTATTCTGTTCTGATTAAAACCAAACGTATTGAGCCGTTACTTCCCGCATCATTAGAGCAACTCCTCATTGTTGAGCCTGAGGCTTTTCAAGCGCTAGGACGCGAAGGTTTTGCAGAAGCCCCTGTCGCAACCGGCCCTTTCAAGGTCGTGAAGTGGGAGGCGGCGCGTGTAGAGATGGTTGCGTTTAAAGAGTCATGGCGCGCGCCGAAGGTCGACAAGCTCGAAATTATTGCACTGCCCGAAACCTCAAGTCGCGTGCAAGCCATTGAATCCGGGCAATTAGATGTTGCCGTTGCCCTTGGGTATGAAAACCAGGTGGCCTTAGAAGCTGCCGGGGCCCGCGCTCATGTCAGTGGTACGGCAAGCTCATTAGCGGCCACATTTGTGCTGACCTACATTCCGAAAGATCACCCGCTGCAAGACAAGCGCGTCCGCCAAGCGCTGAACTACGCGGTTAACAAGGACGGTTATATCAGCGCGCTGTTTGGTGGCCTGACAAAGCCAGCCAGCCAACCCACAACATCAAGCGGCTTTGGCTACAACCCCGATGTGAAGCCCTATCCATACGATCCGGAACGCGCGAAGCAATTACTCGCCGAGGCGGGGTATCCCAATGGCTTCACGTTCACCAATCAAATCACCAATGGCGGCGGTGCTGCCTTGGCTGAGGTGTATCAGCAGGTCGCAGCAGATTTGGCCCGCGTGGGTGTGACCATGAACTTGCAAGTGATCAGCATTGCGCAATTACTGCGTCTGACACAGGAAGGATCCTGGTCTAGCGAAGCATTTGGCATGAACTACTCGGCGGAGCGCACAACTGATTCACTGCGGCCGACGCGCATGCACTCGTGTTTGCGACCCAAGCCGTGGTTCTGCGATAAGGCCATCACGGCGAAAATCGAGAAGGCCTATAACACGGGCGACCTTGATGAACGCCGCAAACTTACTCAAGCCATTATGGCCGACTATCACGAGCAAGCGCCGGGGATTTGGCTGCATGATGTGATCATGTTCGAGGGCTTATCAAAGCGCGTGCGTAACTACCGCGTCGATAATACCGTCATTCGGTACGATTTAATCGAACTGGCGGATTAAGGTGAGTACAAACGCGCTGACTGATTTTATCAGTGCGTGGTCTGCGGCTTGGGAAAGCTGTAGTGCCGCCCAAATTCTGGCGCTGTGGGATAAAGCCGATCAGCACAGCTGGTATCTGCCCGCAGACAGTGTTGATCCGCATGTGGGAACGGCGATTGTGGGTGTGATTCAGCGCCGGTGCGTTGGATTGCGGGCCTCGAGCTATAAACCCGACAATATTCAGGCGCGGCTTTTGTCAACTGACGTAGCATCTGTATTCTTTGAACTGAACTGGATGCGCACCTACGACGGTAAAACGCCAAGGGGCGGTCGTGTACGTGTCACTATGATTCTGCGCGTGATAGAGGGGGCATGGCGTGTGTTTCATTACGCTGAAGCGCCATTAGCACCGCTGCTTGAACTCCAGGCTTTTTATGAGCGTGTTGCCGCACAAGGCTTAGATGCAATCCCGAGGCGCGCATATGAGTGACGCGCTGACAGCTGAAATATCAGATCTTATCGCCACATATGTGTCGTACTCGGAAGGCATGAATTTTGAGGGCAAGCGTGGACTATGGGATCGGGATGATCCATCGCCGCTCCTAATGCCGGAAGAGGCACACGCGCCGTTGATTGGTTGGGATGCGATCAATGCGTACTGGTCGCAATCGCGCGTGATTATGGAAAGCTTGAAATCGCGCAGCGCTAATGTACGTGCCCGATTGATCACGCCTGATATTACGCTGGTGACGTACGATATGCGCTGGGTGGCGACGTTAGCAGGGCCCGCAAACGTGAAACGCAAACCCATTGCGGCTGATGTGCGTGTGACGGCGATGCTGCGGAAAAAATTAGAGGGTTGGCGTTTCTTTCATATCATGGAAGGGCCAGTGGATTTGCAAACCATGGCGGCCTTGGCTGCAACTCCAAATAGTCCTTAACTACATCCCTTGCGGACGCATGATCCATTCTTGGTTTTTAGGATCGTTATCGTTCGAGCCAACAGTTCGTGCACTTAATGTGCCGTCAGCATTACGGTGATAAATCACTTTCTTCGGAAAATCATTGGCGGGGTTTTCAAACACCGCGATATCAGGCCCTGCTTGCGTCAGCGTGAATACGCTTAAAGCTTGACCGTTATAAAACGGCGCGTACGTGATTTTACTGTCTTTCTCGGAAATCACAGCGAACTCAAACGAAACAGTTTTGCCGTTTTTCACTGTTTGCGTAGAGCCTTGAATCATCCCCGCATAAGGGGCGGTAAAGCATTCACGATACTCTTCAGAATTTGTTTTTGAAGCCCAGCATCCGCTTAAAAATCCCAAATCTTTTACGGATGTGATGCTTTGCGCATGCGCATTCAACACCAGAAGACTGAGAGCAAATCCAATGATGCCGCGCATAATCGCCTCCTTGCTTCAGTTCTTCACATTCGCCGTATGATACATGAAATTGTCATTCCATGGCGCCCAGTGGGTCACGCGGCCTGCAACGCCGTCCAAGCTGACAACCGGATAGAGCAGCACGTTGGCGGCTGTGTCGCGGTAGTGCTGCACGGCTTTTTGGGTCAATGCATTGCGTTCAGCTAAATCGAACGAGCGCTCCGCCGCATCAATGGTCGGCTGGATTTCACGGTCACAGTACCACGGTGCTGTCCAATGACACGAATGACGGTTGAATGCGCGCATCATGTCGAGTGCGGGCGCGCTGGCAAAGTCCGTCATCAGCGCGTAGCCTTTCCAGTCGCCCACGGTCATGTATTTCACCAACTGCGGGAAGGTGATGGCGCGTATTTCCATTTTAATGCCGACAGCGCTTAAGTCAGACGCAATTTGTTGCGCGATCGCTGTGTCGTTGGCCAGCGATCCGGTCGGCATCTCAGCTACGAATTCAAAGCCCTTATCGGCACCAGCTGCCTTCAACAACGCCTTGGCTTTGGCGGGGTCGTAAGGATATGGCTGCAAGCTTGGCACATACCCCACAGCCACGGGTACTGCGGGCTGACTGGCAGGCTTCGTCAGCCCACTGAGCAAATTATCGACAATGGCTTGGCGATTGATGGCGTAGTTCATGGCCTGACGTACGCGCATGTCTTTGAACGGCGTGCCTTCTTTGATGTTATCCAGGGCCATCACCATCACGCGTGTCGGATTGCGCGTATGGAAGCGGTTGCCTGCTGCTTTCAGAGCTTCCATGTCATCAATGTTTACGTTGGTTGCAATATCAATACGCTTAGTGGCGATCGCTTGCATACGCGCAGTCGCATCAGGCAATGCCAGCACTTCTACGCGGTCCAACAGCGGCGGCCGCCATGATGTTTTGTTCGCCACCATCATCACTTTCTCAGCGCCCCATGTGTCGACTTTGAACGGGCCGGTGCCGATGGGCTCTTGCGCCAAGCCTTCGACACCAACTTTCAGGAAATGTTTGGGTGCCACAATATTAATGCCCGACAGATAGCGTGGCAGCAGAATGTCTGGTGTCTTGGTGGTGATCTCAACCGTCAGGTCATCAATCACGCGCGCGCCTGCAATAAAATCAATATCGCGGCCCACACTTTGTGATGCAGCGGCGGGGCTGACCAGAAATTCAATGGCCGTTTTAACCGCAAAGGCATCCAGCGCTTCGCCGTTTGAAAACACCACGTTGGGGCGCAACTTAAAGTGCCAAGTTGTTGGGTTCTGTGGGGCCCATTCCAATGCGAGCCACGGATGCACCACGCCTTTATCATCGATCACCGTCAGTGTATCGAAGATCGCGGTGAACATAAGGTACGGTGTGGTGGCTGTCGTGGCGTACGGGTTGCCTTTCGCGGGCGGCAAGTTGGTCAGTGCGACACGTAAAGTTTTGTCGGCAGCGTGGGCTGAATTCGCGAACAGCAAACCAGCGCCGACAATCAAACCCAAGATGCGCCGTACATTCATGACTGACCCGTTTTCAATTCCACTCGGTCGTCTGGTTTATTTCTTCTGAACAGTCACGTTGTGATACGGAATAATTCCGTTCAGTTGATCATAGCCCTGCACACGCGGGCTCAAGCCATCCAACCCCAAAGGCTCAAACAGAATAAGTGCTGCCGCGTCATCGCGATAGCCGCGCAATACCTTCTGCACCAATTCCAACCGCTCTGCGGGATCAAATGTACGTTTGGCGGCGGCAATCACCGGCGTCAGCGCGCTGTTACAATACCAGGGATGCGACCATGTGCATGAATGCAGGCGGAAGGGCCGCAATGTCTCGCCGGTCGGCAGTGTTTCATACTCAAAGCCAAAGGCTTGGCCTTTCCACTCGCCCTGTTGCACGCCGCGTACGAACTGTGCCCACGGTATTGGTCTGATTTCCATGGTCACGCCAACCTTGGCCAAATCGTCAGCCACTTTCTGGAACATACTTGTGTAATGGCTGCCCGTGGTGCCGCTGCTCATTTCAAATACAAACGAGAACCCTTTTTCGTAACCCGCTTCTTTCAGCAGCGCTTTGGCTTTGGCGGGGTCGTATGGGTAGGCTTTTAAGCTCGCATCATACTCAGGGTTTGCGCGCGATGTGGTTTGCGTCGCAGGCGGCACCAACCCATGCATAATCGTTTCGGCAATGGCTTGTCTGTCGACCGCATAATTCAGCGCTTGGCGCACACGCACATCTTTCAGGGCGCTGTCGGTCGTATTGTTGAACGCAATCACTTCAACTGAGCTGGCCGGGCGCTGATATATTTTAAAGCCATCGGCCGTTAAAACATCAATATCTTCAGGCCCAATTTCAGAGGCGATATCCACGCGGCCCGACAACAAAGCCTGAACCCGCGTCGACGTTTCGGGCAGCGCAATAATTTCTGCGGTCGCGGCCTTGGGTGGCCGCCATGATGTTATGTTGGCTTTTAAAACAACACGCGCCTTCTCCCACTTCTCGACCACATAGGGGCCCGTTCCAATCGGTGCGCGCACAAAGCCCTCGCGGCCCACTTTGGCCCAGTACGTCGGTGGCACAATGGCCAACGTCGCCAATTGGCGCGGGAACATCGGATCGGGTTGCTTGGTGGTGAACTCGACCGTCAATCCATCCAGCGCTCGCACACCTGCGATGTTTTCTGCCTCGCGTGAAATCGAATCCTGCACGGCAGCTGGGCTTTGCAAGTACGCAATAGTGGCCACAACAGCATCAGCATTCACCGGCTCACCATTTGAGAATACGGTTTTGGGCCGTAATTTAATCACCCAGGTTTGCGGATTTGTGCTTTCCCACGACACAGCCAAAGCCGGTGATGGGGCAACATTGGGCCCCAACTGAATCAGCGTGTCGAACATGGCGCGCCATGTGTACCAGGATGTGCGTGCTGGCGATGTAAACGGGTTGCCCCCACCCGGCGGCAACGAGGCCAAGCCGTACCGCACGGTGTCAGTCTGCGCTTTTACCGGCAGCGAAAATGTCGCGGCGCAGATCAGGCCCCATGCTAAGACACGGATACTGTGTTTGGGGTGCGGCATGTCCATAGCCTTCTGTTGATCTTGCAAATTTATGGGCCACGTCTCAACGTGCGCAACCATTTGCAAATGTTTGCCCGCTATATCGTTTCTTCAACATAACGCTCCGTTAGACGTCCTGCATCTCGTTATAGTCCTCGTATGGCTACTGCTCCTTTCAATGTGACCCGTCTTAAATGTGTATTGGTATGTCAGGGTATAGGCCTTGCCATCAGCGCGTCGGCTTGCGCGCAAGACTCGTTCGAGGACTATTTCTGGTCATCTCGCGCGACCACAGGGTTTGATTATTCGACCGGCAAGTACGGTCAAGCCGAAGCCACCCAAATTGCGTTTCTGCCGCTGATCCTGCAAACCGCGCGGGGTCCGCTGACGTTAAAAATTTCAGGCGGGGCTTTGCGTGTGTCAGGCCCGGCTTTGATTTTAGATGGTGAAGCGACGTCCGGTACGGCCGCAGTCAGTCGCAATGTGACCGGGTTGGCTGATACCAGCCTGTCTGCGATGTACAGCTTTCAACAGTTTTATGATCGCGGCATTTATATCGATCTTACCGCACGCGCGAAGTTCCCCACCGCCAGTTTCAAAAAAGGCTTGGGCACGGGTGAAGTGGATGGCGTGGTGCAGTTGGACGGCGCATTTGCGTGGGGCGATGTGATGCCGTTTGCCACGCTTGGGTACAAAGCAAATGGCTCGCCCGATACATTGGCGCTGCGTCACATTACGTTTGGCAGTTTAGGTTTGCAGTATGCGCTGAACGAGCGCATGTCGACGGGTGTGGCTTACGATTATCGGCAAAGTGCTGTGGCCACGTCATCAGACCCGCAAGAAGGCATGGCCTATATCAGTTACCGTTTCACAGATGCGTGGTCGCTGAATTTATATGGTGTGGCAGGATTCTCGAAAAACAGCCCTGCCGCAGGTGCAGGCATCACGTTCACATATCGCGTGAAACCGGGCGCTGTCAGCGTGCGTTAACTAGAACGTGAGCTAAGCGCACGCGGCTTTAATAATCCGATTTTTTTAAACCATCGCTTCCGGGCGCTCACGATCAGGGCGCGTCGGAATTTCAGGCTTCGTCGGTTGTTCGGGGCGCGCTGGTGGCGTCATGCGCTCGGGGCGTGAATTGTTGTCCGGGCGAATAGACGCCGGGCGCAGCGAGCCGCGCGCGCGTAAGATCGTCACGAAGGTCCGCACCTTATCGATGGTCGTCGCGTTCACGCGGTCTGGGCCGGTCACGCTGCCTTTCAGCACAACGCGGTCGCCTTCGGCTGTACCCGCAGGCAAGGCCGCACCATCAATCGTAATGCCTTCAATCACCAGCGGTGCAGATGCCGTATTCGGCGCATATGCTTCAATCGACACATCATTCACGGCATCATCGAACGGCAAGGCACCTGAGCCGACGATGATGTCGGGCACGAACTGGCCATTGACCATGCGGCCCGAAACAAACACGCGCGCACCGTCTTTAACAGGCGTTGTGGTTGTCGCGCCGCTAAATGGTACTTCAAGCCCACCGACACGCAATGATGTGGTCCCGTTCACGCTAGCAACACCGCGCACAATGATACGGCCGTCATCAGGCTGTTGATCAACGCGTGTGGCGATAATGGTGCCATCGGCTTGGCGTAAGCCCGAAATGCTGACCACATCGCCCTTCGTGAGGGTCTTGAAGGATTCAATGGCAGCTTTGTCGCCAGCCATATTCACGCGCACTTTCTGGCCCAACACCGTCAGTGTTTCTTTCGCGTGATCGATGCTGTCGATGGGGCCTGTAACTGCGTGCTGCATCTCGAGTGTGTCGAGATAAAGCTTCGTGCCCTTCATGCGGGCCACACCTTGCACCACCTGGCCGACTTTTAAGTCTTCCAGCATGGCGGGCGCGCCGTCGGTTTCAACTGTCGTAGCGCGGTCGTATTCCAGCTCCAATCCATTGACGATGATGGATCCGAATCCGGAGATGGTGCCCAAAATCCCTGTGCCGCCCAAACCATCGCCTGCTTTGGCGCGGTTTTGTGCGACCATCTTTTGTTGGGTTATGCCGGTTCCGCCCAGGCCATCACCCGGTTTCGGATCGGCCTTTGCCATATTCTGCTGAGGTGCAGTGGCGCACGCTGATAAAAGCGCAAGCACCAGCGCGGCAGCAAGGCTGCGCCAAGGGCGTTGCGAAAATTTATCAAGCCTTTGATTCATTTCACCGAATCGCTTTCTGACGATCCATCAAAAGTGGTGGCGCCGTCATAGAAATACAAGCCGAAATTGACCCTACGCGTCGCTTCGGGCTTTTCTTTGTCTTTCTCCGACAAATCTAGGGCTAACCTGTTAACGGCCAGCAAAGACTGCATCCCTAAACGCTCGGCCGTCTCAGCCACAATCTTGGCCGATTCTTCGGACAAGCCTGTGTAATGCACGCTGCGTTCCATCGACGGCGATTTTCCGCCAAGCACGTTGTCTGTTGCGGCAGACAGGTGGTCGTGAATGTTGCGACCGAGGAAGTACGCTTTCTCATCAAACCCTTTTTCAGGAATGAAAGCGCTGCGGTTCAGCACCACGCGCTCTTGCGCATCCAGGCGCGCAACACCCAAACGCAACCACTCATCTAACAAAGCGCGCGGGCGAATGTCTTTCGATACACTTTCCACCAACGCATCAAACGACGGTGCAGTTGCCGACTCGGACGTGCGCGGCAGGGGCAAAGGCTGGCCATCTGCATTTGTTGTGTCGGTTCCATTCAGCCATCGCGCCACCACCAGCGGACTTAACCCTACAGACCGCGGCACCGTGAACGATTCGGGGGCCATCGCGCGCAGGCGTTTCACATCTTTCCGGTGCACGCCTGTCAGCAAGCTGATTCGGCTGTCGGTCTGGCGTTTGCCCTTTGTGGGAAATTCCTCCTCAGCCACGCCGACATAAACTTCTTTGATCAGCTCAATCAGCGACGGCAAGCCAAAGCCCTTGGCGATTAACAGGCGCACCAACGGGCGGATCAGCCGTTTTATGGCTGAAATCAAAGCTTTAGGCGGGGCGGGAGAGGTCGGGTCGGTCACGGAACGAAGGTTATCCAAACAAAAAGCACTACAATCACATGGCTTGCTTATAACAGTTTGTGGGAGAAGTTCCCACTTTTTATTTGACGGGACCTAAAATAAGGGTAATGTATGCTTATTCGTGGGTATAATTCCCACGTAAGCCAGGGAGCGTAACACTTACGTACACAGCCAACCAGAGACCTTGTTCAGGAAGACAATCGTGACCAGCCTTATGGTCGCCACCCACGAGTCAGTTCCTACCCCGGTGACATAAGGCTCTTCTTCTCCCGTCTGTCGCGGCTCCCCGTGTGGTGAGCCAGACGGCGGGGGAAGTTCTTCTGAACCTGTCGCGGACCTCTGGAGAGAAATTTCGGCTGATGACGTGTGACGCGATTGGTCAGGTCTTTAGCAAGCACGAAGACAGATCTCGTGTCAGATGCTGAAGAGATGTGAGGCCAAAGGATTTGAGGCCAAAGGATTTGAGGCCAAAGGATTTGAGGTCAGAGTCGAGCCGATTTTCATTAATTTCCGCCCGTCAAGCGTCAATGAAAACCTACTTCGGCTCTGACCTCAGGTCCCCACAAGCTTCACTTCAAAACAAAGCCTGACCTCAAAACATAAAATTGAATCAGCTGCCTTATGGTGTTGCTGTATGCGTGCGCCGTGCAATCAGCGTTGATTGCACCACAGGCGCGCCCGACCTTTTCTCAAATTCGATATTCACGGGTTGCGGTTGCGGCAACATGCGCAGCGACACATCAAGCCATGCCCAAATGCCGACCAATAATAATGCGATCACCAGCGCTAAGCTCCAACGCGATAGCGCCAGACTCAAACGCCCTAACAGCGTACACGCGCGCGCAAGGGCCGCGTTAACATGCGATAAAATTTTCATGCAAATACCCGTGCCCAGATAGGCACGCCCTGCCAAATGGCAAGGCCTACACCCATGACTAAATATGTCGCTCTGGTGTGCGGCGAAAATTCGTATCAATCGTGACGAATGTGTGGTGATGGCGGAAAAGAAAAAGGTGTGACACGAAAGTCGCGTCACACCTGGATGGACTTGAAAGAGAGTTGAATTAGAACGTGTACATCACGCCCACGCCGACCAAGCCCTGGAAGCTGTCACCAGCTTGGCGCACGATTGACGACCGTTTGGCTTCACTCAGTAATTGTGCGGCTTGCACACGGGCCAGCAACGTCCAATCTTTGCTGATGTTGTAGCTGGCAGTTGCGCGAACAGCGGCTTCGCGGAAGCCAGATGATGCATTGTAGATGCCTAAGCCTGACGCGGCGGAGCCTTGCGGCGTGACGCTAAAGAAGGCATCCATATACCGGTTGTTGCCCCAGGTGACGGCGATTTCAGGGATGACCGAGAAGGTCTCCTTTTTGTCGCGCAAGACAATGCCCAGCGACGGGGTGACGGTAACCCCATTATGGCCGCCCGCGAATTCTTTGCGGCCGTTCAAACGAAATGCGAGCGGGCCAGCAATACGGCCTTCCAGAACGAAGCCTGCATTTATACCACGATCAACGTCCGGCAGGCGCGATACGGCGGATGAACTATCGGCTTTGCGGCTTTCAGAAACGCCCGCCACCAAGCGCAAACGCCAATTGTCGCTTTTCCAGACGCGCACGCGCAACCCCAGCGGATCAAGCGTGATCTGATCTTTGTACTTGATCTGAAACACTGGCAGCACGAGGTCTTTGTAATTATCGCCGCCCGGATAATCGGGCGCGGTACCGACGCCAGCGCCAATGCCAAACTGCCAATGTTCGCGTTTGCCTTCGCCGATTTCATCGAGCCAGTCATCAAAACCGTCCAGCCAGGAACTTGACCCTGAAACCAGATTTTGGGCCTGTGCAGATCCCTGCACGGCAAAAACCGAGATGGCGGCGAAGACTAAAGTTTGAACGAAGCGTTGAAAGATCATGTGCAGAAAAATGTGTTCGTTGCCAATGCTGTATAGAAACGTGCTGCAGGGCAATAAGTTGCCCAAAAGCTGCCCGTGTTGTTAACTTTGGGCGAACAATTGAGCCCCGTCAACGCAATGATCATAAGCCTACGCAGCTTGTGAAGTTGTAAACGCGAAGCTTCACATTTCCGTCAGACTTCATCGGTCAAACCTTAAGGCGTTTTAAATCCCGGATCAGAAACCGCCCAGGGTGTAGGGCTAAGGCCACATCGCGCTCAACCGGAAGCGGCTCACCGGTAATTTGGCAGGCCAAAATTTCAGCCGCCAAGGGCGCGGCGACCAAACCGCGCGCGCCCAAGCCGGCCAACACATAAAGTCCAGGTTGATAGGTCGCCGTGCCATACCGTGCCCAAGGATGACCGTGCCGCAGTTCGGCAAAGGTCTCCATATAAGTTGCCTGGTCAGGTACTGCGCCCGCGACAGGCAAATGATCAGGTGTGGTGCAGCGAATGGCAGCGCGTCCTGTCACAGTGTCGGTCGTGAGATTTTGCGCCAGCCACGGCAGCGCGCGTGCCAAATCCGCGGTGTTGCGAATGTGATCTTCCGGCACGACAGCTTGATCGGCCAGTGCATCCGCGGTCCAATCAAACGTGGCGCCGACGCAGTGCTGGCCTTTGTATGCGGGTGTCATGTATCCGCCGTAGCCGAGCACACAGTGCAATTTCGCGCTGGCCGCACTGGCACCGACAAAACTGATTTGGCCGCGCCGTCCACTTAACGGCAGCCATGATAATTGTGCGACTTGGGTTGCATTCATGGCATTCGCGAAAATCACGGCATCTGCGCGTGTGATGATCTGCCCCTCTGCATCATGCACATTCCACAAGCCATGATGATGTTCGATATGGCTCACGCGCGTGTTACCCACAAAGGTGCTATTGCGCGCGAGTGCGGCACACAGCAGCTTTGGATTCAGCCAGCCGCCTTGCGGAAAATAAAGCGCACTGTACGGCAGCTTTGTGCCCGCAATCTCGGACGCTTCGGTCGCACTGACATGAAACAGCAAGGGCTCGGGCAGGGTGCCCAAGTTGGCGATGGCTTTTAAGCGCTCATCGTCTTCGTCTGTGGCCAATTGCAGCACGCCACATCGGTCGCGCGATATGTTTTCGCCTGTCTCGGCCAGCTCTTCCAACTGATCAAGGCACATACGCCACGCGCGCGCATAAAATCGCCCATCGAGATTTTCCGCGGCGGTCAGGCGCGGCATTAATACGCCCACGCTATTCCCCGAGGCTTCATCCGCAATGGTCCTGCGTCGATCAATGATCGTGGTGCGCCAGCCGCGTTTATGCAGCGCATGGGCCACGTTGGTGCCTGCTAACCCTGCGCCGACAATCACCGCATGGCCTGAATGCGTGGTGCTGACAGGTGGGGCTGCAAACCACGGCGGCAGCGTATCTTTGCGTTTATGCTCTTGATGTGCAGGGTGTTCTCGAAATGTTGCGCGCAACATTTCGGCCTTGGTGCCGAAGCCTGGCGCTTTCATCACATCAAACCCTAAGGATGCAAGTGCGCGGCGCACGTCACCCGCAACCGTGTATGTGGCGAGCTTGGTGCCCGGCTTTGACAGGCGCGCGACTTCCGCCAACACCTCAGGTCGCCACATCTCGGGGTTTTTGTCGGGCGCGAAGCCGTCCAAGAACCAGGCATCGATATGCGCATCAAGCGCACTCAACATCTGAAGCGCTTCGCCGCACAGCAGCGTCAGTACGACTTTGTTATTTTCAAAAAAGAACCGCTGAAACCCCGGCTGCGGATGTAAGTACGCACGTATGAGGGCCTTGCCGACAATGCGCAATTCAGGCCAGCGCGCCACACACTCTTTCATGTCCTGGTGACTGATGGGGAAGCCTTCGACCGCAATGTAATGCAGCCGCGCGTTTCCCCGTTTTGTGTGGCGCCACAGGTCGTAGGTGTTGAGAAAATTCAACCCCGTGCCGAAGCCCATCTCGCCCACGGTGAACAGATGCGCATCGGCCCAGGCCTTGGGCAGGCCGCACCCGTCTAAAAATACGGCACGCGATTCCGCCAACCCGCCGGTACGGCTGCGGTACACATCACCAAACCGCTCGGAATAAGGCGTGTGCTGCGGCAGCCAGGTCAGTTGAGGTGAGGGAAGGTGAAGCGGCATTTAATTAAGGCAGTAAAGAGTGTGTTTGTCGTGTTTATCCACCACAATATTGCCGCACTATAACAACAATTTCAGAAGGGCGGACTTAACGTGGATTGTTCAGGGGTTTAGGGTCCGGCGAAAGTGTGGCGGCTGTCAGCCGCTGCGGGGAATTCACAGGGTTTTAATGCTGACGTTACGAACAAGAGGGGGGCGGACAGGAGCGCGCTTGATCAGGCTATTGGTCTTACTCGTGTTTGCGGCCTCCATTCCCCCTACTTATGCGCAAAACCCGGTGCCACGACTGTCGGGCCAGCCCATCGCGCAAGATATCATCACCGTCACCACGCCCGATGGTTTGCAACTGCCTGCGGTCCTCACCACGCCTGCAACAGGCTTTAATGCGGCTACTCCGGCCATTGTGTTCATCCCCGATGGTCCCGGCTTATCGCCTTTAAGGTCAAGCGACCCTTCGCACTTTCTGGCCGATGCACTGGCGGGCCAAGGTTATGTCACCTTAAGTTTGGAAACACGCCTGACCGCGCGCTATGCCTTCAGCCGGTTTGATGAATCGGTGACGGACATTAAAGCTGCTATCGACGCGCTGGCCTCGCGCGGTGCGTCAACAATTGTCCTGGCCGGTGCAGGCTTAGGCACACTGCAAGTCGCGCGCTACATGATCGAGACCAATGATAGCCGTGTGAAAGCCTTCATCATGGCATCGCCTAGCGAAGATTTGGCCGATGCTTGGCGCAAGCAAGCCGGTGAAGAGCGTTATTGGAAAATGGTCGATCAGGCCTCGAAGGCCGTCAATGAAGGCGAACGCAAGCTGATCGATCTCGGCAACGGCCTGATCTTCACGCCGTCGGTGTTTTTAGATTGGTACGGGCCCACTGCCAAAACATCACTGACGGCCAACATGGCCAGTTTGGATAAACCCATTCTGCTGCTGGCCGGTGGTAATGATACGCGCGTGCCCAAGGGCCGCTTAGAAGCCTTAAAAGCGATCGCGTTTCTCAGCAAAGATGTTGATGCGCTGATGTACCCCGGCGCCGGGCGTGATTTATCCGTGCAGCGCGACGGTGTGGCCAGCGATGTGTTGAAGTGGCTGGACGGGAACAACTTAGTTGTTCCTGCGCGCGTGCAAACGCAGCTTGTCTCCGCCACAGCAGCGGATGGCACCAAACTTGAAGGTGTGTATTACCGCCCCTCAACCTATGTCGATCCAAGTAAGCCTGCGTTCATTCTCACGCACGGCTGGGCATCTGATGTGATGCGCTCGACATCGCATTGGCTAGCGCAACGTTTAGCGCAAAAAGGGTACGTCGTGCTGTCGATGCAGCATCGCGGTTCGGGCTTTAAGGGCACTGTCTCAGGAAAAATGGAAGATGTGCCGCAAGATATTGCGGCATGGTCATCGTTCATGGGCGGACGCGGCCATCGCAATCTTGTGGGCTTGGGCCATTCCGTCGGTGGTCTGTGGCTGACCGACTATGTGGCCAAAACAAAAGACCCGCGCATCAAAGCCATTATCTATCTGGCCCCCATGCGTGATCTGCCCAAACATGCGCGCCTTGCCATGGGTGAGGACCGCTATGCGCGCACGGTGTTAGAGGCCGATGAAGCGGTGCGTGACGGCAAGGGGGCGACACACCTGATCGACGCACCGTTCCCACAGACGGTGTACGAAGAAGATCCGCGTCAGCCCATGTTCCTGTCCGCCCCCGGTTCAGGCTTCACTTATTATTATGCCGATGCGTTCTTAAGTTACTGGGGCCCAAAATCGCACGCGTTGCACACGCAGTTGATCAAGCAAGTGAACTTACCGATTTTGGCGTTGGGCGGGTCACGCGACCCGTTGATGCAAGGCGCATTCCTGATTGAATTCACGCAGGCTGCTGGCCCAAAAGCCAAATACATTTTCTATGGTGGCCCCGGCGGCGCGCCATCGTCGTTTGAAGGGTTTGAAACCCGCGTCACAGACGATATCCTGGCGTGGATCGCACAAACGTTACCGCGGTAACGCGCGACTCTTTTTGTCGTCAGTGGTTCTTATCGCGTGATGAATACCGAACTTGAAACCTACCTGCGTCTGGCCATGGCCTTTGGCATCGGGCTTATTGTCGGCATCGAACGCGGCTGGCGGGCGCGCGATCAGCCAGATGGCTCGCGTGCAGCAGGTATTCGCACGTTCACCCTGATTGGCTTCTTGGGTGGCATTGCAGCCCTGGTGGAAGGTGAAGCTGTCATCATTGGTGCGGGGCTGGCGGTCTTGCTGATGCTGGCGGCCGCTTACATCACTGGCCAATCAAAAGATCAGCCGCGCGGTATCACCAGCGAAATTGCAGCTCTTCTCACTTATATTCTGGGCGTGATCGCGGTGCGTGGCGATATGGCGGCGGCGGGGGCTGCGGCAGTTGCAATCGTTGCCGTGCTAGGCTCGCGTGAAACCATTCATGGTTGGCTGAAGAAAATTGAAGAGGTCGAACTGAAAGCCGCGATGCAGCTTTTGGTGATCTCGGTCATCATTTTGCCAGTCCTGCCCAATCAAGGTTATGGCCCTGGCGGCGTTATCAATCCGTTCGAGTTGTGGTGGATCGTTGTTGTCATCGCCAGCATTTCGTTTGCGGCTATGGCGGCGAAGAAATGGTTGGGTGATCGCGCTGGGTTATTTTGGGCAGGTCTGTTGGGCGGGCTTGCCTCATCCACAGCCGTGGCTGTCAGTTACGCGCGCATGGCGCGGGCCGATGCGCACCTGACACCGTCATTGGTGGTGGGTGTAGGGGCCGCAACCTGCGTAAAGTTTGCGCGCGCACTGGTTGTTGCAACCATCATCTTCCCATCCGGGGCTTTTATTCTGGCGCCAAGCTTACTCACCGCATGCCTCTTTACATCAGGTGCGACGTGGCTGATCGCGCGGGGACAGAAAAAAATTCCGAAAGTCAAAAATGTTGCTGACACCACTGAAGGCCCTGATCTCACAGTTGCGGTGTCGTTTGCCTTCATCCTCGGAATAGTCACCATCGCCGAGCATTATGGGCGTGAATGGTTTGGGTCTGCGGGTGTGCTGATGGTGGCGGCCATTTCAGGCTTTGTCGATGTCGATGCGGTCACGATCTCAACCGCACGCCAAGCGTTGGCCTCACCCGAACAGAGTGCCTCTGTATTAGCCTTAGCCGTGCCGATTGCCGTTATGGTGAACACACTTGCGAAATTGATCTATATTTTCGCTATCGCAGGTCTCGATATGGCCAAGCGCTATGGCGTGATTGCGGGCGCTGCTGCAATCGGCCTGATCGTTGGCTCAGCACTACGGGCGCTCTAAACAACTTATCCAAATCGACTGCCGTTAATGCAGTAAAACAGCTTTTGCGTTTCGCAAAGTAACCGGTTTGATGAGTTCCTGGCTTGCGATGCGCACAGAGTGCAGTTTCCCATCCAAGTTTTTCTCCCAGAACTCTAAAAACTTATGCAGCTCGGGAAATTTCGGGGCCAAGTCCAGGCGTTGCCAGATAAACTCTTGCAACACGCTTGGATGGTCCGGGAGGTGATAGAGAATATGCGCCGTGGTCAGGCGATAATCTTTCAACTGAAGCGCCAAATCAGACATGCAAACTCCTATAAAAAAAGTCAGCATGAAAACGGTGCCAGAGGCGCGTCAAAAGCTCAATTATTATTTTAAATCAATAGTTTAGCAGCATTTCAATAAGAGTGCTGCCACCCCCTTGCGCGGCCAAATTTTTTTCCTAACTCAGCTCACGGCCGGCCCCGGTTCAGGGGAGGCCATTCAAAATTTGTCACATCATTTGCTTCAGGAAAGGAATGACCTGTCATGACAAACACATTTCGTCCCTTGCATGACCGCATTTTGGTGGAACGCATCGAGGCCGATGCTCGCACACCTGGCGGCATTATCATTCCCGACACGGCGAAGGAAAAGCCGATGGAAGGAAAAGTCGTCGCTGTCGGTTCTGGCGCGCGCGACGAGAAAGGGGCCCTTCATCCGCTGGATGTAAAGCCGGGTGATCGCATTCTCTTCGGAAAGTGGTCTGGCACGGAAGTGAAGATCGACGGCAAGGAGCTGTTGATCATGAAAGAAACAGACGTGTTGGGCGTGATCGAAGAATCTGCCGCCCTGCGCAAGGCCGCTTAATCTCGTTTCGAATTCCAATCTCGTTCCGAGTTCAAGAGTGATCAGGAGATAGCATCAATGTCTGCAAAAGATGTTCGTTTTTCCGCTGATGCCCGCGAGAAAATGCTGCGCGGTGTCGATACCTTGGCCAATGCCGTGAAGGTCACGCTGGGCCCCAAGGGTCGCAATGTGGTTCTGGAAAAATCGTTCGGTGCGCCGCGTATTACCAAAGACGGTGTTTCTGTCGCTAAGGAAATCGAACTGAAAGACAAGTTCGAGAATATGGGCGCGCAAATGGTGAAAGAGGTCGCCTCCAAAACCGCTGATGCGGCGGGTGACGGCACCACCACGGCAACTGTACTGGCGCAAGCCATTGTTCGGGAAGGCGCGAAGGCCGTTGCCGCGGGCATGAACCCGATGGACTTAAAGCGTGGGATCGACCTGGCTGTTGAAGCAGTCGTAAAAGATATCCAGGCGCGCTCCAAGAATGTGAAAAATAACGACGAAGTTGCCCAAGTCGGCACAGTGTCAGCCAACGGCGAACGCGAGATTGGCGATATCATTGCCAAGGCCATGGATAAGGTCGGCAAGGAAGGCGTCATTACGGTGGAAGAGGCCAAAGGCCTTGAGACTGAATTGGATGTGGTCGAAGGCATGCAGTTCGACCGTGGTTATACGTCGCCCTATTTTGTGACCAACAGCGATAAGATGACCGTGGAACTGGATAATCCTTACATCCTGATTCACGAAAAGAAGCTGGCCAGCTTGCAGCCGCTGTTGCCAGTTCTGGAAGCCGTCGTGCAAAGCGGCAAGCCACTGCTGATTATCGCTGAAGATATTGAAGGCGAAGCTTTAGCAACCTTGGTGGTCAATAAGCTGCGCGGTGGTCTGAAAGTGGCCGCCGTCAAAGCCCCGGGCTTCGGTGATCGTCGTAAGGCGATGCTGGAAGACATTGCTGTGCTGACCAACGGCACTGTGATCAGTGAGGAAACGGGCATTAAGCTTGAAAGCGTAACCGTTGATATGCTGGGTCGCGCCAAGCAGGTTACGATTGATAAGGACAACACCACCATCGTCGATGGCTCTGGCAAGAAGGCAGATATCACGGCACGCTGTGATCAGATCCGTCGCCAAATTCAAGACACCACCTCGGATTACGACCGCGAAAAACTGCAAGAGCGTTTGGCCAAACTTGCGGGCGGCGTGGCTGTCATC
This sequence comes from Rhodospirillaceae bacterium, assembly GCA_965229355.1. GTDB lineage: Bacteria > Pseudomonadota > Alphaproteobacteria > Rhodospirillales > Rhodospirillaceae. Next base: position 1,744,680 of record OZ245869.1, read on the forward strand.
CGGGTTGGGGGCGCAACGGAAGTCTCTGTGAAAGAAAAGAAGGACCGCGTTGATGACGCCCTTCATGCAACGCGTGCTGCAGTGGAAGAAGGCATTGTGCCAGGCGGTGGTGTGGCCTTGCTATACGCCGTGCGCGCACTGAAAGACATCAAGACGACCAATGACGATCAACGTGTTGGTGTCGATATCGTGCGCCGTGCGTTGGAAGCGCCGATCCGTCAAATTGCGACGAATGCCGGTTGGGACGGTGCTGTGGTTGCTGGCAAGGTGCTCGAATCCAACGACACGGCCTGGGGCTTTGATGCGCAAGACGGCCAATACAAAAACTTGGTCAAAGCGGGCATTATTGATCCCACCAAAGTTGTCCGCGTCGCGCTGCAAGATGCTTCATCTGTCGCAGGTTTGCTGATTACCACTGAAGCCATGGTGGCCGAATTGCCGAAGAAAGAAACGCCTGCTCCGGCTGCGCCGGGCGGCATGGATTTCTAAGCAGCGATACCGCTCTACGTCTCATTCCTCTCAACCGTTCTTTATAGAACGGTTCACTTTAGGGCCGCTGGCAACAGCGGCCCACTTTTTTGCCCGTGCGGTTTTACAGAACGAGTGTCGTTTCTGCAGAAGCGATGATGTTACTTTGGTTTGTTTTCCATCGGCCCTGTGGCTTCGCGCTTTTGCAGCAGCGCTTGGAAATCTAAGTTTTTGCCCCATTCGGATTGTTCGTCCGAGAACAGGCTGACCGCCTTGCCGTTGTATTGATCAGCGTCCGTTTGCGCCAAAGCGAACGCAGCGAAATCAGCAAACGTAATAATCGGTCCAGCACCTTTGGCCGATTTATCATCCACAGCGATTCTCAAATTATTGGCTTGGGGCCGGTCGATCATGAAGCCGGGCCGCAAGATAATGTAGTTGAGGCTCAAGCCCGGCATCATCTTTTCCATGGCAGACATGTCTGCGTACAGCTTGCGTGCATTCCATAGCCACATATCGCGTAAATCTGTGCTCTTGGGTTTCTCGGTCACAACATGCTCTGCGCCAATGGAACTGGTGACGATCAGTTTTTTGTTTCCCTTCTTTTTCATCGCGGCGGCAATATTCGTCGTACCAACAGTGTAAAGGTCCATCGATTCCACCTCCACACGCGGATCGACACGCGGACCAATCAGCGAGATCACAACCTCATCGCCCCTTAACGCGGCTTCAATGCTGGCTTGCTCGCGCACATCGCCTTTGATGATGGTGAGATTCTCGTGGCCCTTGCTGGCCACGTCATCTGGGCGGCGGGCAAGTGCGGTGACTTTGCGCCCCTGCGCTAAACCTTGCTTGATGATCTCAGGCGCGGATTGTGCGGTCGCGCCGATCACCACGATATTCTTAAGTGTGGCCCCAAAGCTCGCGCGGCTCGTGACGGCTAAGGCCGTGGCACTCACCAATGCAGCGCGGCGTGTAAAGACAAACGGCGTAAAAGTGTGGTGTGGCATCGTCGGCTCTCCCCCAAAAGCAAACAACTGGGCCAAGCCTAGGCCCGAACCGGCGCCTTTGAGAAGACGAAACCGGGGCCACACCACGTCTTGGTTGGTTTCGGCGCTTTTTTAAGGCGGGCTCTGACGTGAGTGGCTTTTGATTCAGCCGGGAATTCAGCGTATCTACACCGCCATGAATCGCAGCAAAAAACCGCGCGCCGTTTCGGCCCCCGCTCGTAAAGACCGGCCCCGTGTGACCCGCGACCTCATCATGCGCACCGCCACGGCACCTGATGCCAAAGCACTGGCGCGTCTGGCGGCTGAGGTGAACGAACCCGCCCTGACCTTATCAGTCTTGAAGCGTCAGTTGTTTGGGCCCAAGTCTGTTCTGCGGGCTTTGGTCGCAGTTCTGGACGGTGAGATCGTGGCCGCAGCGCTGTACATTCACACCTTTGATGCGACATCAGGTGCGCGCGGCCTGTTTCTGCCTGCGCTTCTCATCAATGCCGCAGCTCATGCCCGCAGTGTTGGCCGACCGCTGTTAGCCGCGTGCGCGGCGTATGCCAAAAAATCAGGCGGGCATTTTGTCCATTGGGCCACAGGCGCCTGGAGTGTGGACGCGCACGACTATTATCGCCGCATGGGGGCCGCAGAAGTGCCCATCATGGCGCATAGCGTTGCAGGGGCGAAGTTCACGCTCCTTGCAAAAGAAGGCGTGAAACACTTAGCCGCGCGCGCCGCCTAGGTCTGCACACACTCCACACTATTCACAAAACACTAGACCTGCGTACTACGCATAACCAATCCCGCGCAGCGCCTGTTCCAATCCTGCAAAAGCAGGGAACATCATGCCAAGCCCTGCATTTTTAGAGTGTCGGGACTAAGATGCTCGCTAAGTGGTTCGCCATACCATGCAGTTGGGTGGTGCCGACATCGTTGCGGTCCACATCAACTTGCGCGAACAAGGGTTCACCGGCCAACCACCGCGCTTCGGCATCGTCAGTGGTCATGGCAATGGCTAAGGCTTGATTCAATTCGTAGTGCTGTTGCGGTAAACCGCAGATGGTCAGCGCTGCTTTCATCATGATGATGATGAACGAGCGAATGACCACGATGTTATCGACAAACTGAAACTCGGCCGGTTCGCCGCGTTTCAAGATTTTCTCGCAAACGTCCAACGACTTCGACAACAAGTACCGGCATGAGACAGGGCGATTGGCATACTCAGAACACGCATGGTTCTCGAGTATCGGGCAGATCACGCGGTTTACTTCGCGGTAGACTTGCGTAGTTGTCTTGCATGTTTCGGCAGCGGCGATCACGCGCTCACGGCGCACGATGGTACGGCGGACTGTGTTGGCCAAGTTCAAAATTTCAGGGATCGTCGCGCTGACATAAGTGGTGCAGCAGTGACTACATCCTTTAGAACACGCAATTGGTGGCTTGGCGTGTTCATACATAATTGTGTCCATGAGCTGTTCAGCAAACGCCGCCGCGCGGCTGGCGCGCAGTTCCAGTTTGGTGTCCAGCAGCATCATCGCCATGTAGCGCGTGTTGGCTTGGATGGCGCGCGGGTTGGCCTGCACATCAAAGGCTTTGCCAACCCATTGCTCGTCTTCGCGCAATATGGCGCGGCGTTGATCGGCTGAGAGGCGTTGTCTCGCCGGGTCGGATAAATTGATCATGACTTAAAGAGCCCCACACATGCTGGGATCGTAAGGCGGAATGGTTAACAGGATGATGAAAAACGCATAGCCGCTTTCGAAATCTGGCGCTTGGGGCCGGCGCCAACAGGCGTCAAAATAGACAACAATCAGGTTCTTCCAGCAGGTTCTCGATGACACAGACTCTCTATTTGGATGATCTTTCCGTTGGTCAGCGTTTTAGCAGCAGCACCAGCATTACGGTGACCGAGGCCGACATTATTGCGTTCGCCAAGCAGTATGACCCGCAGCCGTTTCATACTGACCCAGAGGCAGCCAAGACCACATTCTTCGGCGGCTTGGCGGCCAGTGGATGGCATACAGCAGCGCTCTCCATGCGACTTTTGGTCGACAGCAGTTTGCACATTGCGGGTGGGCATATTGGTGCGGGCGGTGAGATTTCGTGGCCTCGCCCCACGCGTCCCGGCGACACACTGAAAGTGGTCTACGACATTCTTGAGATCAAGCCATCAAAATCACGCCCTGATCGCGGCATGATTACCGTGAAAGCCGAAACGCTGAACCAGAACGACGAAGTGGTTCAGCTGTTCACGGTGAAGATGGTTGTGCCGCGTAAGGTTTAGACGGCTAAGGGCCGTGTCGCGCGGGACTTGCCGATCATCAGCACAATCAAGCCTAAGCTTGAAGCGGCCAGCAAGCTTGCGACCGTCGGCACGGCGTTCGTGGCGTTGAACAAACCTGTGGCTGCTGATGACAGTGACGACAACCCAATCTGCAAGAAACCCATCAGCGACGATGCGCTGCCAACGTTCTTGGTGAAGGGCGCCAAGCACAAGGCCGCAGCGTTAGGGTTCGTTAAGCCCAGCGATGACAAGTAGACAAAGAAGAACGCAACCGTTGACCACAGCCCCAACCAACCGTTTACGGTTGCGATCAGGAAGCACGCTGTAATCACAACCTGCGCTGTCATGGCGGCTTGGAAAATCTGGTCCGAGCGGAATTTGCGCAGCAGCGCAATGTTCACCTGACTGCCACCGATAAAGCCGACCGACAGCAGCGCGAAAATGCCGCCGTAAACGTTCGCGCTGACGTGAAACATTTCCATGAACACGATGGGCGATCCCGCCACATACACCAAGAGGCCCGAGAACGAGAGCGCACCAGAGAACGCGTAAGTGTGGAACGCAGGCTCGCGCAAAATCGAGGCGAAGTTTTGCAGGATGGGTAACGGTTTTAAAGAGAACGTCGGGTCGGGCGCATGCCCTTCCGGCAATGCAAACATCACAACCGCCAGAATGATCGCGACAATCACGGCCAGCGCGATGAACACGCCATGCCAACCCCATGCGGTTGTCACCACACCGCCGAGTGTCGGTGCCAGCAACGGCGATACAGACAGCACCAACATCAGCAACGAGAAAATCTTGGCGGTATCTTTGGCGGGGAAGAAGTCACGCACCATTGCCATCGATGCAACGCCCGCCGCACAGCCACCAATCGCCTGTAAAAAGCGAAAGGCGATCAGGCTATCGACATGGTCCGTCAGCACGCAGCCGATGGACGCAATCAGGTAAATCACTAAACCCACATACACCGGACGCTTGCGACCAAAGCGATCCAGCAGCGGCCCGTAAAACAATTGTCCTGCCGCCAAGCCTGCCAAGTAACTCGACAATGACAGCGACACACGCGCTGTCGTGGTGTTCAGCGCATCGGCAATTTGCGGAAATGCCGGCAGGTACATATCAATCGAAAACGGGCTGATGGTCGTCATCGCCCCGAGAATCAAAATGATCAAAACATTACGGCGTGACGCGACGGTCATGGTTGAAATCCAGATCTTCTTTTTTTGAGAAAGCATGCCGCTTCAAAACTGCGGCTTAAGGCCACGTTACAGCATATTGCGGGGCGTTTTAGAGGCGTGACCTACGGTTGTCAGATGATGTTTTCGTAACGATCGCATCGCGATTTATAAGCCAACGCAAAGACTTGCATCATGAGTTCCTGCAAACCAGCCATGCGATTTATGCGCTGAAATACGCCTTTTGCGCGCATCACCTATACCTTCGCTCAAATGACTACGGCAGCACTTTGGCGCATTATCATTTTCATAAGGCGCTGGTTGTGGCCCTCCTCCCCAAGGGCAAGTCACCGTCAGCACTTGAAAGAATAAGGACCAAAGCCGGGGCCGGCGGACGATCTTTTGAGCCCTCCCCCTCGCTCATCTCCCCCTCATCCGCGGTGCCCGGCCGAGGTCCTTATCTTCCCCCTCAAGACCCCCAAAAGCGCCTCTCGACGGAGTGGCGCTTCTCTTTTTGGGGAGTCAGCACTCTCAATTAATATCCGGGTAATATTGACAGGCATAATTTCATCCGGGTATATATGTGCCCATGAGCGAAAACCCTTCAAAAACCTACACCGCCTTTCAGGGGCACCTGCAATTAGCCGCTGGCTCACTGGCGAGTGTGGCCGTGGCCGTAAAGCATGCGGCGGATAATGGTCAGCCCATTCTCACTTATGACGACACATTAGGTCGGGTGTTCGATTTGGATTTGCGTGGCAGCGATGCCGACATCCTGGCGCGGTATGCATCACAGGCAGAAGTCACAGAACCGCGCGGACGTGGGCGCCCCAAGTTAGGTGTGGTGCCACGTGAGGTCACACTTCTTCCGCGCCATTGGGATTGGCTGAACAGTCAGCCGGGCGGCGCGTCAGTCGCACTTCGTAAATTGGTGGATGATGCGCGCCATGCCAACAGCGCCAAAGATCGCACGCGCGCCGCACAAACGATTGCCTATCAATTTATGTCATCGCTGGCGGGAGATTTTGCAAACTTCGAAGAAGCCTCGCGTGCGTTGTTTGCCAATGATCGCGACAAATTCAGTAATCTCATCGCGGCATGGCCAATTGATGTGCGTGATTATCTCTTGAAGCTCAGCGATCCAGAGCGCCTGTGATGTACATCAATCCCACAGCTGACGCGGGCCGCGACTTTGTGATGCGCGCCCTGGCCAACAACATCACCGGCCCCATCGTCATGCTGAACCTGCTTAAGTTCCGCGAGATTGCCGACTACAGCGAAACACCGGATCTGGCGCCAGCGGCACCCCTCAGCGGTGCACAAGCGTTTCAGCGCTATATCGATCATACATTGCCGTATCTCAAAGACACAGGTGGTGAAATTCTATTTCTGGGTAAAGGCGGCCCGTGGCTTATCGGCCCTGACGTCGAGCGCTGGGATTTCGCCATGCTGATCAAGCAGGCGAATGTGCAATCGTTCATCAGCTTTGCCAGCAATGAAGGTTATCTCGGGGGGCTTGGCCATCGCACAGCTGCGATTGAAGATTCACGGCTGTTGCCTCTGTTACCCACAGATGCGGCGACCTAGTGAGTCCGCGATGTCGTGCCATCTTCTTTCTGCAACAGCGACATCAATACCAGTGTAATCAACGCCACAACGGTCAGAACCGATGATGCGGCGAATGCACCCACAGCATTGTAGTCATTGAACAGCAGTTCAATTTGCAGGGGCAGTGTGTTGGTTTGGCCGCGAATTTTGCCTGATACAACCGACACCGCGCCAAATTCACCCAGCACGCGCGCATTGCACAAAATCACCCCGTACATCAGCGCCCATTTGATGTTGGGAAGTGTCACACGGATAAATGTCATCAGGCCGCTGGCACCCAAAGACAGTGCAGCCTCTTCATCCTCGCGGCCTTGCGATTGCATCGTGGTGATGAGTTCACGGGCAACAAAGGGCGATGTGACAAATAAACTCGCCAAGAAAATCGCAGGCACCGAGAACATGACACGAATGCCGTGTTCAGCCAGCCACGGGCCAAACAACCCCTGACTGCCATAGACAAACAAATAGGAAAGGCCCGCGATAATCGGTGAGACCGAGAACGGCAATTCGATCAGCGTGATCAGCAGTTTTTTGCCAGGGAACGTAAAGCGCGTGATGGTCCAAGCCGCGCAAACCCCAAACAGCGTATTGATCGGCACCGCAATCAGCGCGGTGATCAACGACAGATAAATGGCATGGCGCGTATCGGGGACGGCGAGCTTCTCAACATAGATATCCCAGCCGCTACTCAGCGCTTTGCTGAAAATCAGCAACACCGGCAGCCCAAAAACTAACGCAGAAATGCTGACGCCCAAACCAATCAGCGTCCATTTCACGAGGGGCTGGTCGCCTGCGCGGCGCGATATATTTTGAGCACCGCTCATACGTCGCGCCCCGTCACATACCGCAAGTGCCAGGCTTGAATGGTATTTGTGATCATCAGCATGATGAATGCGGTGGCCAACATGACCATGCCAAGGGCTGCCGCTGACGGATAATCAAACTCTTCCAGGCGAATGATCGCCAGCAACGCTGTGATCTCGGTTTTAAGCGGCGTATTCCCGGCAATGAAAATGACCGCGCCGAATTCACCTAAGCATCGTGCAAACGCCAAGGATGCGCCTGCCAAGAAGGCCGGAAAAATTTCCGGGAAGACAATGCGCCGGAAAATCTGCGCATCACTGGCCCCCAAACATTTGCCGGCTTCTTCCAACTCCGGTTCTAGGTTTGCCAGAACCGGCTGAATACTGCGCACCACAAACGGGATGCTGGTAAACGCCATGGCAATCGCAATACCGGTGAGGCTGTAGACCACGCGAATATCAAAAGTCGCCAGGGGCGCACCTAGCCAACCGTTGGCTGCAAATAATGTCGTCAGCGTTAAGCCTGCCACAGCAGTGGGCAGTGCAAACGGTAAATCCACGGCAGCATCTAAAATGCGTTTGCCGGGAAATTCATAGCGCACCAAAATCCAGGCCAACAGTATCCCGAATACAGAATTAAAAAGGGTTGCGAAAAATGCAGCTGATAATGTGACTTGATATGATGCAAGGGCGCGCGGTGATGTTGCTGCGGCCACAAACTCAGGCCACGATAGTTCAAACGATTTCAGTAAAATCGCGCAGAGGGGCAACAGCACGATCAGCACCAGATAAAACAGGGTGCATCCCAGTGTCAGCCCAAATCCCGGCAAGGCGTAGCGGCGGCGGATCATCAGCAGGTTTCTAAAACGTTTGTGGCCGCACCTGTTATCGGGCGCGGCCACATCGTTCGTCAAAGCAAATGTTCGTCAAAGAAAATTACGAGTAATATTTATTTGGCAACGAAGACCTGATCGATCAAGCCGCCAGCAGCGAAGTGTTCTTTCGTAATCTTTTCCCAGCCGCCCAACTCATCGGCGGGAACCAGCTTCACGTTCGGAAACTGATTGGCATATTGCTTGGCCACATCGGCATCCTGCACGCGGTAGAAGTTCTTGGCCAAAATTTCTTGCGCGGGCTTCGTATAGAGAAATTGCAGATACGTCGTTGCAACTTCGCGTGATCCGCGGGCATCAACCACTTTATCAACCACTGCCACCGGAAACTCAGCCAGCAAACTAATCGACGGCGTTACGACGGCATATTTGTCTTCGCCTGCTTCACGGCGCGTGCCGTACGCTTCTGCTTCAAACGTAATCAGCACATCCCCAATAGCGCGTTCAGTAAATGTCGTGGTGGCGGCACGGCCACCCGTATCGAACACGGGAACGTTGGCGAACAATTTCTTCACAAACTCCAGCGCTTTGGTTTGATCGCCGCCAAACTTGGCCTTGGCGTATGCAAAAGCGGCCAAATAGGTATAGCGGCCATTGCCGGATGTTTTCGGATTCGGAAATACCACCTGCACGCCGTCTTTCACCAAGTCATCCCAATCTTTGATATTCTTGGGGTTGCCTTTGCGAACCAAGAAGGCCGGGAGGGAATAGAAAGGTGATGCGTTGTTGGCGAACTTCTTTTGCCAGTCGGGTGCAATCAGCTTGCCTTTGTCAAACAACACCTGAACGTCGGTCACTTGGTTGAAGGTCACCACATCTGCTTGCAACCCCTCCAAGATCGAGCGCGCCTGGCTGGATGATCCCGCATGACTTTGTTTGATCTCGATGGCCTTTTTGGACTTGGCTTGCCATTCTTTGGCGAACACAGGATTTAACTGCGTGAACAATTCGCGTGAGACGTCGTACGAGACGTTCAAGATGTCGGCAGGCGCATCAGCAGCTGCGTTCAAGCCAAAGCCACCTAAACCAAGCGAAAACGCGGCGGCGGCAATAATCCGTTTCATGGGCTTATCCTCAAAAAAATACATCAGTCTGAAGCTTCATCAGGGTTGGACGCTGTGCTGGAACGAACGCGGCTTCAATTGCGATTGGCGCAAAGCAGGCATGCAGCAGCTTATTATAACGATTTTAACGCCCAGGCGCCTCGCAAAGAGAATACTTTTCTGCGCCCAAGTTCTCGGGCACAAGGCTTCATCTTATTGTTCATGTATAAGGCACCAGATGACGGTCGCGCCTCACGATGTGGCAGAACAGTTCAGCAAAGCATCGCAAGAATTGCGGATCGGCAATGCGGTGCAAGCTGAGCAATTATGCTTGCGTATTCTTGCGGCCGACCCTGGGCATTTTAATACGCTTAATCTGGTGGCGACAATTTGCGCGCAGTCGTTCCGGTATCTCGATGCAGTGAAATACTTTGAGCGTGCGGTCGCAGTGCATGGCGGTCATGCGCCGATGTTCAACAATTATGGCATCGTACTTGAACGCCTGGGTCAAATTGAGCGGGCGATTGCTATGTATGATAGGGCCATTGCCTTACAGCCTGATTACCCGCAAGCCCTGAATAATCGCGGCTTTGCATTAAGTAAAATCGGCACGTACGACGCTGCGATCACGTCTTATCGCGAAGCGCTGCGCATCAACCCCGATTTTGCCGAAGTGCATATGAACATGGGGATCGCGCTTAATCATTTAGGCCGATACGAGGAAGCGCTGGCTTTTTTTAAGCGTGCTCGCATTTTAATGCCGGACAGCCCGCTGCTGTCCTCTCTTATAATCCAAGTCAAAATGCGGATTTGTGATTGGACCGATCACGAGGTGCTGCTGGCCAATCATGTCCGCGATATTGAAGCGGGCCGTGCGCTCGCAAATCCATTTTCCTTGTTATCACTGATTGATCAACCAGCACTCCATCGCCGAGCTGCTGAGGCCTGGGTTCGTCACAACAATCCTGAAAATGGGGTTTTAGGGGCTGTTCCGCAGTATCGGCCGACAGCGAAAATTAAAATTGGTTATTTCTCGATGGATTTTCGCGAGCACCCGGTCGCGCAATTAGCTGTTGAGTTGTTTGAAAACCATGATCCGAATTTATTTGAAATAACCGCATTCTCATTCTCAAAGACCACTGATGACGAATTACAGCAACGCCTGAAGCGTGCTTTTCCGGCGTTCCTTGACGTCAATGGGATGTCGGACTCGGATGTCGCTGCGTTAGCGCGTAGCATGGGAATTGATATCGCTGTGGATTTAGCCGGGCACACGATCCGTTCGCGACCCGGCATATTTTCCTATCGGGCTGCACCTATTCAAGTGTCGTACCTCGGTTACCCCGGCACCTTTGGTGCGCGTTACATGGATTACGTACTCGCGGATTACACCGTCATTCCTGAAATCGCATGGCCGCATTACGCCGAGAAAGTTGTGTACTTACCGCACAGCTATCAGGCCAACGCGACATGGAGCGCGGTAAAAGATATGCCGCCATCACGTGCGCAACTTGGTTTGCCAGAGGATGGATTTGTATTTTGTTGTTTTAACAATACGCACAAAATCGTCCCACCCATGTTTGATGCGTGGATGCGAATATTAAAATCGGTACCTAAAAGCGTGCTGTGGCTGTTGGGTGATAATGATGTGGCGGTGCGTAACTTGCGGGCCGAAGCAACGCGGCGTGGTATAGATGCCGCGCGGCTCATCTTCGCGTCGCGTGTGGAAAGAAAGGCATATTTAGCCCGTCAACAGGCCGCCGATGTGTTTTTAGATACACTCCCTTATAACGCCCACACCACTGCTAGTGATGCCTTGCGTTATGGCTTGCCGGTCCTGACCTACATGGGCGAGGCTTTTGCAGGCCGGGTCGCGGCAAGCTTGCTGAAAACATTAGGTCTTTCTGACTTAATCACAACATCGCTGGCAGACTATGAGGCCAAAGCAATTGAGCTTGCGACGAATCCATTATGCTTAAATGACATTCGCACCCGTTTACGTGACAACGTGAAAACGTCGCCGCTGTTTGATCCTAAAACATTCGCGCACCATGTCGAAGATGCATATCGGCAAATGCACAGGCGTTATCTATTATCGCAGCCACCCGGGCCCCTTCATATCGCGCCCTAATATCAGGATGCTTATCATGCGCAGCGCTGTTCATACGGTCTTTGGTGATCCGGCAGAGGTATTGCAAGTCGCTGATATGCCAAAGCCTGAACCAGCTGCAGGCTTTGCGCGGATGCGCATGATCTTAAGCGCGATCCATAATCACGATCTGTGGACGGTGCGCGGAAGCTACGGTTACAAGCCCAAACTGCCTGCTATCGGGGGCAGTGAAGCGGTCGGTGTTGTCGATGCGGTGGGCGAAGGCGTTGATGCCGCGCTCATTGGAAAGCGCGTCGCATTTGCTGGCGCGCGTGGTGCATGGGCTGAATATTACACGGCTCCTGCAGCGGGTTTGGTGCCGGTGCCGGATGCGATCTCGGATGAAGCGGCTGCACAACTGATTGCCATGCCGTTCAGCGCACTTACGTTACTTGAATTTTTGACCGTCGAACGTGGCGATTGGATCATTCAAAATGCAGCTAATGGTGCGGTTGGCACAATGCTGGCGGGCCTCGCCAAATCGCGCGGGATTGGCTGCGTCAATCTCGTGCGCCGCGATGAAGGTGTCGCTGAGATGGAAAAGCTCGGACTTCCTAATACAGTTTCAACCGCTGTTAAGGGCTGGAAAGATAAAGTGCGTGAGATTGTTGGTGAGGGCAAAATCCGCGCTGGTGTTGATTCCATTGGTGCCAAGGCCACAGAAGATATCGCAGAGTTATTGGCGGAAAATGGTTTGCTGGTCTCCTTCGGCAGCATGACCGGCGAGATGATGCAGTTGTCCTCGGGCACAGTGATCTTCAAGCAGATTACTGTGAAAGGCTTTTGGGCCAGCACCGTCAGTGCGCAAATGGCACCCGAGAAACGCAAAAGCCTGATGGGTGAGTTGATCAAGCTGGTTGCAAGCGGCGAGATCAAACTTCATACCGATGCGATTTTTGATTTGGCCGACATCACCAAAGCCGTCGCCCGCTCGCTGACACCGGGCCGCGCTGGCAAAGTTTTGCTCAGGGCTTAAAAGTTGAGGCCTTAAAAGTTGATCTTCACCGACGGCGCACTGCGCTTGGCTTCACCATGATACACGGCCTCGATATTATTGCCGTCGGGATCGATTAAAAACGCGGCGTAATAGCCAGGGTGATAAGGGCGCTCACCGGGCTTGCCGTTATCTTTGCCGCTAGCCTCAAGCCCAGCTTTATAAAAAGCTTCTACAGTCGCTTTATCTTTGGCTTGAAAGGCCAGATGATGTCGCCCGGTCAGCTTGCCTTGCGCAGCTTGGCTGTCTTTGGTCGAAATAAATAATTCATCGGCCCAGAAATAATCCTCTGCTTCGCCGGCTATCGGAATATCGAGGACTTTGAAGATGGCCGTATAAAATCGCTTGCTGGCTTTCAAGTCAGCTACGACCAACTGGATATGGTCGATCAAGCGGCCACGATGAAGTTCTTGGGTTTCCATAACAGTCATCTCCTGTTCTCAGGAACAGACTGTATAAGGGCGTCGGTCGTGGATTGTTCCGGGTTAACGTTTTGGGCGTTTGAAAGCTTTGCGGTCGCGCTCTGCTTTTTTACGAAATACGCAGTCAGCCGCATGGTCGTTCACCATGCCCATGGCTTGCATGAAGGCATAAACGGTTGTGGGGCCCACAAATTTCCAGCCGCGTTTTTTCAAGTCTTTCGACATGGCAATCGATTCTGGTGTGGTGGAAACAACTTTAGGCGTTGTTACCGGCGGTGCTTCAAACCGCCACACGTATGCCGCCAACGAACCTTCAGCCTTCACCAATTCTTTCATGCGCTGCGCGTTATTAATCACGGCTTCGATTTTTCCCCGGTGCCGCACAATGCCTTCGTCCTTCAATAGGCGTGCGATATCCTTTGCGGTAAACCCCGAGATACGATTGTGATCAAAATTGTTGAATGCTTTACGGAAGTTCTCACGCTTCATCAAAATCGTGCGCCAGCTTAAGCCCGACTGAAATCCTTCCAGGCATAACTTCTCGAACAGGCGGCGATCATCATCGACCGGGAACCCCCACTCGGCGTCGTGATAGGCGACATATTCAGGTGTTGAAATGCACCAGCGGCAGCGGTGCTTGCCGTCAGGGCCGGGAAGGGTGTTGTTCATGGCGAATACTCTAAGGTGAAAATAATCGCACAACCCTCGTTTAAAGGCCGCGTGCGTTATGATTTAAAACTGGCGGAGGGAGAGGGATTCGAACCCTCGATACCCTTTTGGGGTATACACACTTTCCAGGCGTGCGCCTTCAACCACTCGGCCATCCCTCCGGCGTGGGCGATTCGCTTAAGCCTGATCCGGCTGCGATCCCCTTCAATGTGGTCCCCAATATTTTGGGAGCGGCGGAAACTACCCGAGCGACCTGACGCCCGCAACCAAAGCCTTAACCTTCGCGTGCGGATTCCGCTGGTTTTTGGGGGTTTGTATAAGTCTGTGGATAGAGTGGCGGGCAAAAACCAAAAGCAACAAAATTACGTCGAGTTGTTTTTAATCGAAACGATAGCCAATCGTATTGATTTATTAAGCGCTTACCGCGTATTTTAGAACCTGTGGGGTAAGAAACGGCGGACACGTGGGGCGGGTTACCGTGGTGTTTGGACGCATAACGGGTTGGATGATGGTTTTTGTCGCCATCATCATTGCATCAGCAGAGGCTGTGATGGCGTTAGGCGCCACCGGTCATCCTGGTTTGGCGACTTCTGACATTGTCACATTACTTACAGGGCAAGCGCCGCAATTTTCGGCGTCACGCTGGCCTGAATTGTTTTCTGCACTTGGTTCAGCCGTGATGGCGATGCCCGCGTGGCTCGTTATCGGTGCTGTTGGCTTCACGCTTGCACACGTCTTCCGTGCACGTCGTGTGCGCCGTCGTGTCAGTTCAATTCGCCCGCTGTAAATTTTTCTCTGATCAACTATCCGGCATTTTCAGTGCAGCGATAAACGCAGATTGCGGAATATCGACGCTGCCGAATTGGCGCATGCGCTTTTTACCTTCCTTCTGCTTATCCAGAAGTTTGCGCTTACGTGAGACGTCACCACCATAACATTTCGCCAACACGTCTTTGCGCATCGCTGAGATGGTTTCGCGCGCGATCACTTTTCCGCCGATAGCAGCTTGCACCGGAATCTTGAATAAGTGCCGTGGAATCAGGTCTTTTAAGCGTTCGCAGATTTGGCGGCCGCGGCTTTCGGCTTGGCTGCGGTGGCACATGAATGACAACGCATCCACCACATCGCCGTTCACCATGATCGACACCTTCACCAGATCAGCTTCGCGGTAATCTTCAACTTCGTAGTCAAAGCTCGCGTAGCCTGATGAGATCGATTTCAAACGGTCGTAGAAGTCGAACACAATTTCGTTCAACGGAATGCGGTACACGGCCATGGCGCGCGCACCGACGTATGTCAGATCAGCTTGTTGACCGCGACGGTCGTTACACAGCTTCAGCACCGGGCCCAAATATTCATCGGGCACTAAGATGGTGGCTTTCACCCACGGCTCTTCGATTTTTTTGATGTGCGTTACATCCGGCATGTCAGCCGGATTGTGCATCTCGATCTCTTCGCCTTGCGTGGTCTCGATGCGATACACAACGGAAGGCGCAGTGGTGATGAGATCGAGATCAAACTCGCGCTCTAAACGTTCCTGCACAATTTCCATGTGTAACAAACCTAAGAAGCCGCACCGGAAGCCGAAGCCCAAGGCCGCACTCGACTCGGTCTGATAATGGAAGCTCGAGTCGTTCAAACGCAGCTTGGCCAAGCTCTCGCGTAGCAATTCGAACTGAGAGGCATCGGTTGGGAACAGGCCGCAGAACACCACTGGCACGCTTGGCTTAAAGCCCGGCAGCGGTTCAAGCGCTGGCTTTACGTCATCGGTGATGGTGTCGCCGACTTGGCAATCCGCGACCGATTTGATGCTGGCGATAATGAAGCCCAGTTCACCCGGTTTGAGGTCCTGGGTATCGACCATTTTAGGGGTAAAATATCCAATGCGATCAACGTTATAGGTCGCATTATTAGACATGAATTTGATTTTTGAGCCCTTCTTGATCACGCCGTCTTTGACGCGCACCAGAATGACCACGCCCAAGTAGGTGTCGTACCAGCTATCGACCAGCAGAGCCTTGTTGGGCTCGTTCAGTTCGCCCTTGGGCGGCGGCAAGCGCGTAACAATGGCTTCCAGCACCTCATCAATACCGATGCCCGCCTTGGCTGAGGCCGGTACGGCGTCAGACGCATCAATGCCGATCACATCTTCAATTTGCGTGCGTACACGCTCAGGGTCGGCGGCGGGCAGGTCGATTTTATTCAGCACCGGCACAATCTCGTGGTGCGCATCAATGGCCTGATAGACGTTGGCCAGCGTCTGCGCTTCCACGCCTTGGCTGGCATCGACCACCAGCAGCGAACCTTCACAGGCCGCGAGTGACCGGCTGACTTCGTAGGCAAAGTCCACGTGTCCGGGCGTATCCAGCAAGTTCAGCTGATAGGTTTTGCCGTCTTTGGCTTTGTAGGCCAGGCGCACGGTTTGCGCTTTGATGGTAATGCCGCGCTCGCGCTCGATATCCATCGAGTCCAGCAACTGCTCTTTCATCTCGCGGTCGGTAATGGCGCCGCAGCGTTGAATCAAACGGTCGGCCAGCGTCGACTTGCCGTGGTCGATGTGCGCGATGATCGAAAAATTACGGATGTGCGAAAGGTCAGTCATAACACTCTGATCTAGATAATATCGTTTAAGGCTTAACCACGAAGTTGGCCGCCAACTTTCTCAACGGCAGCAACAATCTTCTTGGCCACGGCTTCAATTTGGTCGTCGGTCAGTGTCGCGTCTTTCGACTGCAAGGTCACGGTAATAGCGACCGACTTCTTGCCTTCGCCAACGTTCGGTCCTTCATACACGTCAAACAGACCAATGTTGGTGACAAGATCGCGTTCTGCGTTGCGCACAGCCTTCAATACCGTCTCAGCGCTGACGGTTGTGTCTGTCACAAACGCGAAATCGCGCTCGACCGGTTGATACGGTGAGGCCTTTAGCAGAGACCGTGCCGTACCGCTCTTGCCCTTCTTCGCTTCAGGGATGCGGTCAATCGCCACTTCAAACGCCACAACCGGGCCTTTGACGTCGAGCGCTTGCAGCACACGTGGATGTATTTCACCGAACCAGGCGAACACGAGGTTACCTTGCTTCAATGTGCCGCTGCGACCTGGGTGCAGCCACTCAGGTGTGCCGTCTTTCGGGCCCACACCGGTTTGTAAACCACTGGCCGAGACGCCCGCTGCTTCCAACGCTGCGATCGCATCAGCTTTGGCATCCATCGCATCAACGGGGCGGCGCGTACCAGCCCAATGACGTGGCGATGTGTGGCCAGAGCGCACACCGGCGGCCATCAACATTTGTTCGCCAGGCTTAAAGCCCTCGAAACGAGGCCCAATTTCAAACAGGTTGGAATCATGAAGTCCGCGCACGGCATTGCGGCCAGCGCCAGCAATCAAGTTCGGCACAACGGACGGGCGCAAGATATCCAAATCAGCACTGATCGGGTTCGCCAGCGGCACTAACGCACCGCCATTTGCAAACAACTCAGCGTGCGCTTTGCTGAGGAATGACCACGTCACTGTTTCAGCTAAGCCCCGTGTCGCCAATGTGCGACGGACGTTGCTGACCAAGCGTTGTTTTGCATTCAGCGCTGGCTTCTGCGGCACAGCGCGCGGCATCGGTTCGGCTTTGATGTTGTCGTAGCCGTAAATACGCAACACTTCCTCGACCAAGTCTTGCCACAGGGTCACATCGCTGCGCCACGATGGCGGCGTTACTTGCCAAGGTGAACCGACATGAACCTTAAAGCCCAAGCGCTCCAGGATGTTTTTGATTTCAGCCACCGGCACCGTCACGCCGCCTAACTTGGCAACGCGCTCAGGATCAAACGCCACAGCTTTGAACGGCGCAGGGGCTTGCCCACCCACAACCAGTTCAGACGCCTCACCACCGCACAGGTCGATGACCATGCGTGTGGTCAGTTCCACGCCTTGAATGGCCGAGGCGATATCAACGCCGCGTTCGAAGCAGTAGCGCGCATCCGAGTTAATTTCGAGCTTGCGGCCTGTACTTGCGATGTTGCTGGGGTCAAACCACGCAGACTCAATGAAAATGGTTGTGGTGCCATCACCAACACTGGTGGGTTCGCCGCCCATGATGCCGCCAATGCCAACCGCTGCGGTATCATCGGCAATCACCACCATTGAATTGTCGAGCTTGTAGGTCTTGCCGTTCAGCGCCAGCACTTCTTCGCCGTCGTTCGCCAAACGCGGGCCCACATCACCCTTTAATTTCGCATCATCAAACGCGTGGATGGGTCGTCCCAAATCAATGTTGATGTACTGCGTAATGTCCACCAATGCAGACACGCTGCGCAAACCAATCGCTTTCAAACGGTCTTGCATCCAGGCGGGTGAAGGTCCGTTCTTCACACCTTTTACGGTGCGACCTGCAAATTGCGGGCATTTGTTGGCCTGATCAGCGGGCAAGCGCATTGCAATGTTGCGCGACGCCGGGAAGGTGCCTTTTACAGCGCCGTCGTTCAGCGGCTTTAAGGTGCCCAAACCGGCGGCGGCCAAATCGCGGGCTACACCACGCACGCCCAGTGCATCGACGCGGTTTGGCGTTAAGTTGATTTCGAAGACCGGATCAATGTTCAACACGGTCGTGACAGGTGCGCCCACCACAGCACTTTCCGGCAATTCGATAATGCCGTCGTGGTCTTCGCCCAGTTTCAATTCGCGCGTCGAGCACATCATGCCTTGGCTCTCAACGTCGCGGATTTTGCCCTTCTTCAGCTTCTCACCGCTTTCGGGGATCACATCACCCGGACGAGCCAGCACAACCTTCAAACCAGCGCGCGCGTTTGGTGCGCCGCAGACAACTTGTAGCGTTTCAGTGCCGGTCGAGACTTTGCACAGCTTCAAGCGATCAGCATTGGGGTGCTTATCAGCTTCCAGCACATGCCCCACAATGAAAGAGCCCAAGGCTTTGCCGGGGTCGTGTAGGGCGTCAACTTCAAGGCCGATGCTGGTCAGCTTCGCGGAAATTTCATCCACGGAGGCTGAAGTGTCTAAATGCGACTTCAGCCAAGACAGTGTGAACTTCATTTGTTGAGCCCTCCGGTCAAAGAGGGCACATCTAATGAAGCGAACCCGTAATGTTTCAACCAGCGCAGATCAGATTCGAAGAACGTGCGCAAATCAGGAATGCCGTACTTCAGCATGGCCACGCGCTCAACACCCATGCCGAACGCGAAGCCTTGGTAGATTTCAGGATCAAGGCCGCACGACCGCAGCACATTCGGGTGCACCATGCCGCAGCCCAGAATTTCCAGCCAATCGCCGTAATTGCCGATCTTCAATTCGCCGCCAGACCGCGAGCAGCCGATATCCATTTCGGCAGACGGTTCCGTGAACGGGAAGAACGATGGGCGGAAGCGGATGGTCAAATCATCAACGCCAAAGAAGCTGCGCACAAATTCCTGCAAGCAGCCCTTCAAATGCGTCATGTTGGTTTCGGTGTCGATCACCAGACCTTCAATCTGGTGGAACATCGGAGTGTGCGTCATGTCGTAGTCGCAACGGTATGTGCGCCCCGGAATGATCACGCGGATTGGTGGCTTTTCACTCAACATCGTGCGGATTTGCACCGGCGATGTATGTGTGCGCAGCAGATAGCGGTTGCCGTCCTGATCTGGCGGCAAAAAGAATGTGTCGTGCATTTCACGCGCCGGGTGGCCGGGGGGGAAGTTCAGGGCGGTGAAGTTGTGGAAGTCATCTTCCACATCCGGGCCTTCCGCAATGGTGAAGCCCATGGCGCCAAAAATGGCGGCCATCTCATCCATGGTTTGCGTAATCGGATGCAGTGAGCCTTTGAGTTCCGGGCGGATGGGCAGCGTCACATCCATCTTCTCGGTGGCAAGCTTGGCATCAAGCGCTGCGGCATCCAGTGTTGTACGGCGCGCGCCAATCGCGTCTTCAATTTCGGTTTTCAGAACGTTGAGCTGTTGGCCAAAAGTTTTGCGATCATCAGGGCTCATCGTCCCTAAGTTTTTCATCAGGCCAGTGACACGGCCTTTTTTGCCCAAAGCATCGACACGTACGTTCTCTAACGCAGGCACATCGCTTGCTGCCGTTACGGCCGCCAGCACTTCACTGCGCAGTTGATCGATCTCGCTCATCGTTTTTCAAAACCGCTATTTAAAAAGAATCAAAACAAAAGGGGCTACCTCTCGGCGGCCCCTTTTGCGGTCCCACGTTGAAGTGTGGGCGAAGTGTGTTCGTATCCGAACGAGCGCTTTAGAGAGCCGCCTGAGCCTGTTTCACCAAGCCGGCAAACGTCGCGGGATCGCGCACGGCCAGATCGGCCAGGATCTTACGATCGAGTTCGATGCCGATTTTCTTCAAGCCGCTCATGAATTTCGAGTAGGTCACGCCCAATTCGCGTGCACCGGCGTTGATACGTTGGATCCACAGACCACGGTAATCACGCTTCTTGCGGCGGCGGTCGCGGTACGCGAACTGCAAGCCGTGCTCAAGATGGTGCTTTGCCGTTTTGTAGGTCTTGGAATGGCGACCACGATAGCCCTTGGCAGCCTTCAGAACTTTTTTGTGACGAGCGTGTTTGGTTACGCCGCGTTTTACACGAGCCATGGTTTTTCTCCTCTAAGCTTTATGATCTGCCGTAGGGCAGGAAACGCAGCAATGCTGGCGTATCGCACTCGGCCAGCACGAATGTGCGGCGAGATGTACGCTTCATTTTTTGCGATTTTGCTCCGAGGTTGTGGCGCTTCTTTGCCACGCCGGCCTTCACTCGGCCGGAACCGGTCACGCGAAAGCGCTTCTTGACCGCGCTCTTGGTCTTCATCTTGGGCATTTTGTGTTCCTTAACGTTGGATGTTATTGCACCGTCGGGTGGGCTGCCCCGGGATTTAGATCGATCCCTGCCGTACCGCCGTCGAGACAGTTGGTCATAAAAGACCGGTCGTCCCTATTATTTCCCACCCCCCGGCAAGCCGAGGGAAGGAGGCGGGCTTATACCTGTAAGCCCTTCATGACGCAAGGATTGTAGCCCCAGGAAAAGCCTGTGGGTCATGCTGCTTCAGGGCTTTAAAAGCAAAACGGCGAAGACTTTAAAAATCTTCGCCGTTTCAATGGTTTAGGCGGCATTTCTGCCCAGAATTAAGCGCCTAGCGAGGGGCCAGCACCATGGTGACCTGACGGCCTTCCATGCGGGGTTCCATCTCGACCTTCGCGATTTCCTCGTTGTCCTTCTTGATTCGCTCCAAGAGCTGCTGGCCGATCTCTTGGTGAACCATTTCACGACCACGATAGCGCAGGGTGATTTTCACCTTGTCGCCTTCTTCGATGAAACGCTTCAGCGCGCGCATTTTCACTTCGTAATCGTGACCGCCGATGGCGGGGCGCACTTTCAATTCTTTAACTTCGATGACCTTCTGCTTTTTCTTCGCTTCATTCTCTTTCTTTTGCAGCTCGTACTTGTACTTGCCGATGTCGAGAATTTTGCAGACAGGCGGTTCAGCACCTGGGGAAATTTCCACCAAGTCGTAGCCAGCTTCGTCAGCTTTGCGGAGAGCAGTTTCGCGGTCGACGACGCCGATATTTTCGCCGTCATAGCCGATCAGGCGGACTTGGCGGGCGTCGATTTGATGATTGACGCGCGGCCCGTCATCTTTGGGCGGCGCTTGTCGGTTTTGGTCTGGGCGAGCTATGTCGCAATCTCCTGTTTCAGTTCAAACACTATCAAAGCGATCTTCAGTATAACGCAATAAGATGCGCTTCGGATACGCATCCGTCCCAGCTTAATCCATAAATCCTGTTGGAATTCCGGGCCGGCTGGAAATTAAGGCCTATGCCGGTGGTGCGCATTCGCCGCGGAGTCTATCGGTGGCTTCAGCCAAGGCAAGGATTTCTTGGTTGTTTCCACCCAAACGCCGCAGGGCAACCGTACGTTCTTCGGCTTCTTTTTTACCGACCACGGCAATGATCGGCACTTTGGCCAAAGAATGCTCGCGCACTTTGTAGTTAATCTTCTCGTTCCGCAGGTCGGTTTCCACGCGCAAACCGGCCTTTTGCAAGGTCTTAGCCACTTCAGCTGCGTAGTCGTTGGCATCTGAGGTAATGGTGGCCACCACGACCTGCAAGGGGGTCAGCCACAGTGGTAATTTACCGGCATAGTTCTCGATCAAGATGCCAATGAAGCGTTCGAAAGACCCTAAGATTGCGCGGTGAAGCATAACCGGGCGGTGTTTCGCACCATCTTCGCCCACGTATTCTGCGTCGAGTCGTTCTGGTAACACGAAATCCGCCTGCAACGTGCCGCACTGCCAATCACGACCAATCGCGTCACGCAGCACGAACTCTAACTTCGGACCATAGAATGCGCCTTCGCCGGGGTTCAGTTCCCAGTCCAGGCCCGCAGCAGCCGTTGCTTCTTTCAATGAATTCTCAGCGCGGTCCCAGGTTTCATCCGAACCCGCACGCACAGGCGGACGGTCCGAGAACTTCACTTTGATTTCGGTGAAGCCCAAATCTTGATAGACGCTGCGCAACAGCTCAATGAAAGATTTTGTTTCCGCTTTCACCTGATCTTCGGTGCAGAAGATGTGCGCATCATCTTGCACAAACGCACGCACGCGCATCAGGCCATGCAACGCGCCCGAGGGCTCGTTGCGATGGCACGCGCCGAACTCGGCCAAGCGTAACGGTAGATCGCGGTAGCTTTTGATGCCCTGATTGTAGATCTGCACGTGGCAGGGGCAGTTCATCGGCTTAATGGCCAGTTTGCGTTCTTCGGATTCCGACGTGAACATCGCGTGGCCGAACTTTTCCCAGTGGCCAGACTTCTGCCACAACACGCTGTCCACCAGCATGGGGGTGTTCACTTCCTGATAGCCCGCATCGTCCAAACGGCGGCGGATATAGCTTTGAATACCGCGATAAACCGTCCAGCCCTTCGGGTGCCAGAACACTGCACCGCGTGCTTCTTCTTGCAGGTGGAACAAGTCCATTTCCTGGCCGAGGCGGCGGTGGTCGCGCTTCTCGGCTTCTTCCAGCATCGTCAGGTATTCTTTCAGCTGCTTTTCGTCACCCCATGCGGTGCCGTAAATGCGCTGGAGCATTTCGTTCTTGGAATCGCCGCGCCAATAAGCGCCAGCCAGCTTCATCAGCTTGAAGGCTTTGCCCAGCTTGCCGGTCGAGGGCAGGTGCGGGCCGCGGCACAAATCCAACCACTTACCTTGCTTGTAAACCGAGACAGGTTCCGAGATGGGCAAGCCTTCGATCAGTTCGGCTTTATAGTCTTCGCCAATGCTTTTGAAGTATTTGATCGCTTCGTCGCGTGGCCACACTTCGCGGATGATCTTCTCATCGCGGTCGACGATCTCGCGCATCTTCTCTTCGATCTTGCCCAAATCATCGGGCGTGAAGGGCTCGGTGCGGGCGAAGTCGTAGTAAAAGCCGTTCTCAATGGCAGGACCAATTGTGACCTGCGTTTTGGGAAATAATTCCTGCACTGCTTCGGCCATCACGTGTGCGGCGTCGTGGCGCAGCAACTCCATGCCGTCGGCATCTTTTTTCGTGATGATGGAAACAGCCGAATCTTTCTCGATGACACGGAGAGATCGAGCAACTGGCCGTCGATCTTCATCGCCAGAGCGGCTTTCGCAAGGCCGGGGCCAATATCGGCGGCTAATTGTTCGCCGGTAATCGCACTGTCAAAGCGACGCACGCTGCCATCGGGGAGAGTAATCGCAACCATTTCAAGCCGTTAGATAAGGGTTACAGCACCTTGGAAAGGCACCAAATTCAGGGGCAATCTAAGGTTCCGGGGCTTTAAGTCAACTTGGGCTTAAGCGGGGTTTAAGTGCCAACGCCTGCGTCGAGATCAGCCAATAGCGTCAAGATTTCACCGGTGCCGATCTGGGCTAAATGCGCGCGGTTAAGGACTTGCACCCGGCTGCCACGGGGGCCGTCAATGGCGGGGTCGGACCCAGCGCCAAACAAGACAACGCATCGGCTGTTGGCAATGGCGGCAATATGCATGGCCGCACTTGCGGGGCCGATCGCCGCGGCTGCGGCCCACGACAAAAACACGGTATCAATGACCGGGGCCTTACCGGTCAGGTCAATCGCGTCGGGGCACCGGCGGGTAATCTCATCGACCAGGTGTGGATGGTTTGCGAACCCCATCAGCAGCGGTGTCAGTTTGCGGCTGGTCAGCCATTCGGCCAAGCCTGCGTAACGTTCCGGCGGCCAGGCATCTTCAGTTTCGTGGTCCAACATCAACATGGCGAAGGGCTGGTTCATACGGAAGGGTGCCGAGAATTCACGTACTTGGCGCGCCGCCCATGAGACATCCGCTTTCAGCACTTCGTAAACGCCTGCGACTTTCAACTGGTCTTGCAGACGGTCCGACACATGCATGCTGATTTTGCGCGGGTTATTATGATAAAGCGCAGTGCCTGCAATATCGCCTGACCACGGGATCGTCGCTAAAATATCGGGCTTGGGTTTCAAGCCATACATCAGGTGGAAATAGACGCGCGATGAAAACGACTGCGCGAAGTCGTACACGCGGCTGAATGTTACCGAGCGCAGTTCCGCCCGCAGTTCCAAAATGCCGCGCACATCCCAGCTCGAGCGGCGTGGGTCCATCCACACATCGTCCATGTAAGGCAATGATTTCGCGATCAACAAGGTGGCCGGGGTGCACAGAGCCACAAGGCGTGCGTCTTTGTGGTGTGTGCGGAGCGCCGCCAACGCACTTAAGGCTAACATCAGGCGTGCAGGACGCTCCGGGCAGATGACCAGGATTGTCTCGGTCACTTTGCGCCCGTGATGAGCATCTGCTTCCGGCTCAAGACCTCATCGTAAACCGCTAATGTTTGGGCGCACATTTCCGCTTTGGTGAACCGGGCGCGCACCCGCTCCATGGCGCGGGCCCCGACTTTGGCGCGTTCGTCTTGGCTAATACTGAGGGCCCGTTCCAACGCATCGGCCAGTGATACCGGATCGCGCGGTGTGAATAGCCAGCCCGTCACACCGGGCTCTATGATCTCAGGGGCCGCACCATGTGCCGGGGCCACTACCGCGCGACCCATGGCTTGTGCTTCCGCGACCACGCGCCCGAAGGCTTCGGGGTCGGTCGAGGCTGAGACCGCCACGTCGGTGATCATGTAGGCCGCCGGGATGTCGTTGCAGTCTTGAACAATCTGCACCCAACCGCTGACGCCCTTTTCTTCGGCGTAATTCAACAGCGTGTCTACTAAGTGCGGGCTTTCGGTGGGCCCCACCATCATGCAGCGGATATCGTGGTTGTTGGGGTCGCGCTTTTTCATCACGCCCAGCGCATCGATCAGCAGCCGATGGCCTTTCCAGCCGGTGATGCGCCCCGGCAGCATGATCACGCGCGTGGATTCCGATAGCCGCCATTTCTGCGCCAGTTGAATCAGGCGCATGGAGGTGACGGTGACCGGGTCGAAGGCTTGCACATCGACGCCGCGATAGATCAGGCGAATTTTATCGGCGGGCACACCGTAGTTGCCCATCACATGCGTGCGGATGAATTCGGAAATCGCAATCACCACATCGCCCTCAGCCATCACCCGGTTGTAGAGCTTTTTTAAGCCAAAAGGCCCAAGACCGTATGTGCCATGAAACGTGGTGACGAATGGAATGTTCAATTTTTGCGCCGCGTATTTGGCGCTCCAAGCGGGCGCACGGCTGCGGGCGTGAACGACACTGACATTGTGCTCTTGCATCACAGCCGCCAGCACGTCCACGTTGCGGCGAATATTCAGCGGGTTTTTGGACTTTAAAGGCAAAGTAATGTGGGTGGCGCCGACGCGCTCGAGCTCACGCACCATGGGCCCGCCGGTCGAGGCCACCAGGGCTTTCCAGCCCGCATTCACAAGGGCTTGCGCGACATCAACGGTGCCGCGCTCAACACCACCCGCGATCAAGGAGGGCAGCACCTGTAAGCAAACTTTCTGAGAGGTGGCGTTCTCGCCCATGTTTCGCCGTATAGAACCTGTTATAACCCGCCACCGGTCTTAAATAACCGGCATATGTTTGCTTTGTATCACGACTGACGTGCTTGTCAGGGGTTTCGATGACAATTTCTGCCGCTCAAAATGCTCACCATCTTCGTCCCGACGGTCATCATATCGCGTATGACCTTTCGCCGGGCACCAGCCCCACTATTGTCTTTCTGCACGGCTTGAAGTCAGACCGCAACGGCACCAAGGCTGACGTTCTCGTGAAGCATTGTGCCGATAAAAACTATGCCTTCCTGCGCTTCGATATGTATGGCCACGGCCAGTCGTCGGGCCAATTTGAAGAGGGGACCATTTCGCGCTGGGTTGCCGATGCGATTGCCGTCATCGACGAACTGACGCATGGCCCGGTGATCCTGATCGGCTCCAGCATGGGCGCTTGGGTCAGCATCAAAACGGCTGTCGCGCGCCCTGATCGCTTGGTTGGCTTTATTGGCATCGCCGCCGCCCCCGATTTCACCGAAGACCTGATGCTGGCTGAACTGAGTGAGGCCCAACGCGAGCAGTTGATTACCGAAGGCTTTGTCGATCTGCCGTCCGAGTACAGCGATAAACCCTACCGCATCAATAAAGCGCTGATCGAGGATGGCCGCGAGAATTTAGTGCTGCGAGACGATATCGACATCACCTGCCCGGTGCGTCTGTTGCATGGCCAGCGGGACCAGGATGTGCCATGGCAAATCGCACTGTCATTGTCGGACATGATTGTGGGTGAAGACGTGCAAACACTGTTCATCAAAGATGGCGATCACCGCTTATCCCGCCCGCAAGATTTAAAACGCCTGACCGATGTTGTTGATGATCTTGTGGCACAGGTGCGTGCTTGATCCGCGGTCTTCTCATTGCGCTGCTGATCACCACACCAGCGCTCGCTCAAAACAAGGGCACACCAGCACCCGATACGCTGGACCCGGCTAAAACCTACGAGCTATGCCTCGACACCGCGCGTCTTTATCCGGAACAAGGTGTTGAGTTCGCGGGCAAGTGGGTGGGCTTGGGCGGTGGGGAGCCTGCCAAACATTGCCAAGCTGTCGCGATGTTAGGCATGCGCGAATACGGCGAAGCCGCCACACGCCTTGAGGAACTTGCGCAAAATTCCAAACGCGGCAACGACGTACGTGCAGGTATGCTGGCCCAAGCGGGCCAATCGTGGATGTTGGAAGGCAATTACGAGCGTGCCAATGCCGCACAAACGGCAGCGCTACAATTAAAGCCCAAAGATTCCAAATTACTGATCGACCGTGCTGTCACGCGCGCCGAGGCCAAAAATTACTGGGAAGCGATCGCTGATCTCGATGCGGCCATTGCATCAGACCCTAAAAGTGCTGATGCCTATGCGTTCCGCGCCAGCGCTTACCGCATGGTCTCAGAAGATGACTTGGCGATTGATGATGCCGACCGTGCGCTTGAGATTGATGCCAACAATGTCAGTGCGTTGTTAGAACGCGGCATTTTGCGCCGCATGAAGCGCGACGACAAAGGCGCCCGTCAGGATTGGCTACGTATTTTGCAATTGGCGCCAGAATCTGACACAGCCAAGGTGGCGCGCGCGAATATCGAACGGTTGGACTTCAATCCCGATAAGTAAGTTAAAAATCCAAATCCGCGTATATCGGCGCAGGCGGAATACCGGCGATGGTCTCACGCAAGATGCAGCGGAAGCTGGGCCGCGATTTAATCCGCACGTACCATTCTTTTGTCAGCGGGTGGTCGTCCCAGGGTACATCGCCCGAATAATCAATCAGCGACAAATGCGCGGCTGCAGCAATGTCAGCGACACTGAGGTGATCGCCCGCCAACCAACTGCGGCGGTCCGTCAGCCAAGCGATGTATTGCAAGTGCGTGTGAATGTTCTCACGGCCTGCCTTCAATGCGCGGCTATCCGGCGCTTCGTTGGTCAGGAAACGGCGGTTTAATTTCTCGCCCGCCAAGTTCACGGTCACTTCTTCAAAGAACTTCCGGTCAAACCACGCCTCTAAACGCCGGGCTTCGGCGCGCTCTTTGGTGTCGCGCCCAATTAACTTTGGCTCGGGCTGCAAATCTTCCAAGTATTCGGCAATCGTAAAGCTGTCGGCAACAATGGTGCCGTCGTCTTCCACCAGCGCAGGTGTTTCGCCCGTCGGGTTGATGGACAGGAACCCCGCATCGTAATTCCAGGTTTCCTGTTCGACTTCGGTAAACATAATGCGCTTCTCGTGCAGCAGCACGCGGACTTTGCGCGAGAACGGGCAGAGCGTGTGATGGTACAGCGTCGGCAACGAGAAAATTCCGGAAGGCGAAAAGCGTCACAACAGTGTGCTGTGTTTAGTCCCTCGCGCGGGAAAGTTCCAGGACTGAAAAACGCGTAACTCTGGAAATTTAAATGCAACCTTTTGCTGGTTGCAGATGGCTTTTAACGACCGGCCATCTTTGAATACATCGACTTGACCAGTTCCGTCAGGGTCACGCCGATTTTGTCGCCCGAGGTCACGACCACTTCGCCTTTGGCGATCAGCACGTCGTTGGCATAAATCTCAACCGGGTCTGATGTGTGCTGTTCCAGTTCCACCACGGCGCCGCGGCCCAGTTTCAGCAGTTGGTGCACGCGAAGGTTTGATTGGCCCAGCACGACCGAGATTTCCACATCGACGTTATTAATTGCATCGTGGGTTTCGTTTTCGTCGTCGTTCTTTTTGGCCATGCTTTTGTACTCAAGGGTACGTTTTGGGATCGAAGCCGTACTAACCAGGCTCAATATGCGCGTATCGTCCGAATCCGGCAAGCGTGCTGTTATGACAGCGCTTTTCGACCGCTGTAACGTGCCGCTCAGCAGTTAAAAAGAGATAAACCCGTCGCAAACCCAGACAAGTGGGAACCGGTTGGCCCGGGTTTGCGACCAAACTCAAAGCGCTTTTAACTCGAAGGCTGCCGCCATCAGGGCCTTGGTATAGGCCTCACGGGGTTGGGTCAGGATGGTTTCGGTGGGGCCCGCTTCCACCACTTTGCCCTGGTGCATCACCATCACATCGTCCGCCATAGCCCGGACCACGCGCAAATCATGGCTGATGAAAATGTACGCTAAGCCAAGTCGCGCCTGAAGGTCCCGCAACAGGTCGATCAATTGCGACTGCACCGACACATCCAACGCACTGGTGGGCTCATCCAAAATCAACAGTTTTGGTTTCAGGACCAGTGCACGTGCAATGGCAATGCGTTGCCGTTGTCCGCCCGAAAACTCATGCGGGTAGCGGTCCAGCATTGCGGCGTTCAAGCCGACATCGGTAAGGGCCGCGACAATGCGTTGCTCACGTTCAGCGGCAGGCAGTTTGTCGTGCACATCTAAGCCTTCACCGACAATATCACGCACGGTCAGGCGCGGGCTTAAAGACCCATAGGGGTCTTGAAACACAATCTGCATCTCGCGACGCAGTTTACGCATTTCAGCTGAGGGCAACGTATCAACGCGCTGGCCATTGAAGCTGATAGCGCCCTCAGCTTGAACCAACCGCAAGATACTCAAGCCCAGCGTGCTTTTGCCCGAGCCACTTTCGCCAACAATGCCCAACGTGTGCCCAGCCTTTAAATTCAGAGACACACCATCCACGGCTTTAACGTACCCAACGGTCCGTTTGATGAGGCCTGCGTGAATGGGGAACCAACACTTCAAGTTTTCAACCGTCAGCATCGGTGCAGCTGAACTGACAGCTTTGTGTGTTTTTGGTTTCGGCTCGGCTTGCACCAATTGGCGCGTATAGGCTTCGCGCGGGGCGGTCAGCACAACATCGGCAGGGCCTTCTTCAACAATTAGGCCGTCTTTCATCACAATCACACGGTCGGCAATCGCTTTTGCAACGGCCAGATCATGCGTGATGAATAACAGTGCCATGCCGCGTTCGCGCCGTAGCGTGCGCATCAGTTCTAAAATCTGCGCCTGGATTGTCACGTCCAATGCGGTGGTGGGTTCGTCGGCAATCAACAAGTCAGGGTTATTCGCCAATGCCATCGCCAACATCACGCGTTGGCGCTGCCCGCCTGATAATTCATGGGGCAGTGCACTTAAACGCTGCTCTGCGTCAGCAAAGCCCACATGGCGCAACAGTTCGATGACGCGCTGGTGTTGGGTAGGCCCACGTAAACCGCCATGCACCTCCAACACTTCGCCGATTTGCTTGGCGATGGAATGCAACGGGTTCAGTGATGACATGGGTTCCTGGAACACCATGCCAATGCGCCCACCGCGCACACTGCGCAGTGTGGCGTCGTCGGCTCCAATCAAAGCTTGGCCATCGAATGTGATCTGACCACTCGGATGGTGTGCTTTGGGCGAGAGCAATTGCAGGATTGAAAGGGCCGTGACCGATTTGCCCGATCCGCTTTCGCCCACGATGGCAATAGATTCACCCTTCGCGAGGGTAAAGCTGACACCACGCACAGCTTCCACGGCATCAGCATCACGGCCATAGGTGACGCGCAAATTATCTACGGTCAGCAGCGTTTTCATGAGGCCGCCTTGCGCGGGTCTAGCGCATCGCGGATCGCTTCACCCACAAACACCAGCAACGTCAGCAAAATGGCGATGGCGAAAAAGCCGGTGAAGGCCAGCCACGGCGCTTGTAGATTTTCTTTGCCCTGCCGCAGCAATTCACCCAGTGAGGGCGAGCCGGGCGGCAGCCCAAGCCCTAAGAAATCGAGCGAGGTGAGTGCCACGATTGCGCCCGACAAAATAAACGGCAGGTACGTCAAGGCGGCCACCATGGCATTGGGTAACACATGACGCACGATGATGGTGGCGTCCGACACCCCCAACGCCCGTGCCGCGCGCACGTAGTCAAAATTCCGCGCGCGTAAAAACTCGGCGCGCACCACAGCCACCAGGGCTGTCCAACTGAACAGCAGCAGCACACCCAGCAACGTCCAGAAGCCCGGCACCAGCACGGCTGAAACGATGATGAGGATGAACAGTTGCGGCATGCCGCTCCAGATCTCGATGGCGCGTTGCATAATCAAATCCAGCCAGCCGCCGAAGTAGCCCTGCACCGCACCAGCGGCGATGCCGATGACTGACGACACAACAGCCAAGATCACGCCGAACAACAGTGACAATCTTAAGCCGTATATCAGACGCGCCACCACATCGCGCGCTTGGTCGTCTGTGCCCAGCCAATTTACGGCCGATGGCGGCGCGGGCGCGGGCACATTCAGTTCAAAATTCACGGTGCTGTAGGTAAAGCGAATAGGCGGCCAGATCATCCAGCCCTTGGCGTTGATAAGATCAACGACATAGGTGTCCCGGTAATTGGCAGCCGTATCGAATGAGCCGCCAAATGTTGTCTCGGGATAATCTTTCAATACTGGTGCATAAAGCGCGCTGTCATACGACACCAGAATGGGCTTATCGTTGGCCAGAAACTCAGCGAACAACGACACCACAAACAACCCAGCTAAAATCCACAATGAGATATAGCCACGTTTATTGGCTTTGAAATTCGCCCAGCGGCGGCGATTGAGCGGCGACACCTTAGCCATGGGATTTGGCCTCAAAGTCGATGCGCGGATCAACCATGTGATAAGCAATATCGGTGATCACGTTCAGCACCAAGCCGATCAGACTGAAGATATAAAGCGAGCCGAACACGACCGGGTAATCGCGGTTCACCACTGCTTCAAAGCTGAGCAGTCCCAAACCATCCAGCGAGAACATCACTTCAATTAAAAGCGCGCCAGTAAACAACGTACTGATCAACGCCGCCGGGAAGCCCGCAATCACAATCAGCATGGCATTGCGGAACACATGGCCATACAGCACACGGGTTTCAGTCAGGCCCTTCGCTCGTGCCGTCAGCACGTACTGCTTATTGATTTCTTCCAGGAAGGTGTTCTTGGTCAGCATCGTCAATTGCGCCAAGCCGCCAATGGTCAGCGCAATTACCGGCAGCACCATGTGCCATAGGTAGTCGGTAATTTTACCCGGCCATGAAAGATCAGCCCAATTCTCCGACGTTAAGCCCCGCAACGGGAACCAATCCAAATATCGCCCGCCCGCGAACACTACAATCAGCATCAGCGCAAACAAAAAACCGGGGATGGCGTAGCCCACAAAGATGGCGGTAGAGGTGGCCGCATCGAACTTTGAGCCATCGCGCACGGCTTTGCGAATGCCAAGCGGTATAGAGACGCCGTAGATAATGATGAGCGACCACAAGCCCAACGATAGTGACACTGGCAACTTCTCAGCGATCAGGCTAAGGACAGACTGCGATTTATAAAAACTTTCGCCTAAATCAAACACGGCGAAGTTGGTGATCATATCTATGTAGCGTTCTGTCGCGGGCTTATCGAACCCGAATTGCGTATTCAGATCGTCGATGAATTTCTGGTCAATGCCTTGCGTGCCGCGATAGATGCTAGTGTTGGCCCCTGATTCGGTGGTCGCACCCACACCGCGTAATTGAACCAGTACGCGTTCCACCGGGCCGCCCGGCGCAAACTGCACGATCACGAAATTGATCGTAATGATCCCGAGGAGCGTGAGCGGGATCAGCGCGAAACGTCTGATGATATACGTCAGCATTATTTTTGTGTTGCAGCTGCCGCAGGGTCCATCCACCACAGCGTATCAATCAGTGTGCCGACTGACCCTAGCCCATGAATCGGCGCACGTGCGGGCGCTTTGATCTTGTTCCAGATGGCATAGCGCTCTGAAGCGCCAGAGTACGTCAGCAAGCGGAAGTAGTTCCACGTCAGCACGCGGTCAAACGCATGCGTGGCCGTCAATACATCTTCGCGCGTTTGCGCCTGGATAATGTGTTCAGCCAGTTTGTCCACAGCAGCATCTTTCACACCGCCGTAGTTGCGGCTGGATTTTTCATCAGCCGTCGCACTGCCCCAATCATCATTCAGTTCGTTGCCAGGGCTTAAGCCATACGGCAACACCAGCGATGTCATATCAAAATCATGATTATCAAGTCGGTTCACGAACTGCGTGTAATCGACATTGCGAATGGTGGCCTTAATGCCCAGGCGCTGCAGATTTTGGATGAAGGGCAGCACCACACGTTCCATGCTGGCTTGCGCTTCCATGATCTCAAATTCAAACGGTGCCTTGGTGGTGCTGTTAACCAGTTTGCCATTCTCTACCACCCATCCGGCGGCGCGCAGCAACTCAGTGGCTTTGCGCAAATTATCGCGCGCGTTGCCTTGGCCATCGGTGGTGGGCTGTGTGAACGGTGTGGTGAACGCGCGCTCGGGGATTTTACCGCGCAACGGCTCCAGCAATTTCAGCTCTGCCGGTGTGGGCAGGCCGGTCGCTTCTAATTCAGACTTTTGCCAGTAACTGCGCAAACGCTGATAGCTGTTGTAAAAAACAGTGCGGTTCAGCGATTCAAAGTCGAAGGCATAGTTCAAGGCTTCGCGCACGCGCACGTCTTGGAACATGGGTTTGCGTAAATTGAAAATAAACGACTGCGTGTTCATGGGCATGCCGTCGGTCAGTTCCACTTTGCGGATTTTTCCCTCTTTCATCGCCGGAAAATCATAGCCCGTGGCCCATTCGCGCGCTGATGTGCTGCGGTAAACGTCGTAGCCACCGGTTTTGAACGCTTCAAAGCGCACATCATCATCGCGGAAATATTCGTAGCGGATTTTCTCGAAGTTATTCATACCGCGCGTAACAGCCAAATCCTTCGCCCAATAGTCAGTGCGGCGTTTCATGGTGACAAAGCGGCCGGGCTCGAAGGTGTCGATGATGTAGGGCCCACTGATGACCGGAATATCAAAGTTGGTTTCGGCGAAGTCACGCTTTGCCCAATAAGCTTTCGACAGTATCGGCAACTGGCCCAGGATCAGCGGCAGTTCTTTGTTGGTGTTGACCTTGAATACAAACTTTACAGTGCGCTTGTCGGGTGTTTCCACCTTATCCACGTCACTCCAGTACAAACGATAGAACGGCAAGCCCTTGGTTGTGAGAATATTGAACGAGAAAGCTACGTCATCGGCGGTAATGGCGCTGCCGTCACTGAACTTAGCTTGAGGGCGCAGTTTGAATTGAACCCAGGAATTGTCAGCGGCCACTTCGATGGTTTCCGCCACCAGACCGTACATGGCGAACACTTCATCGGGGTTGTCGACCATCAGCGTGTCGTACATCAGCGCGGCGGCGCGGGCGGGCGTGCCTTTGACCGAGAAGCTATTGAAGGTATCGAACGTGCGGTCGTTCTCATTCGGGCGCACCAACGTGCCGCCCTTTGGTGCGTCGGGATTCACGAAGTCGAAATGTTTGAAGTCAGGTGCGTGCTTGGGCGCATCGTACATGCTGATGGCGTGCACCGGTCTGCCGCGTTCAATGGCGTGTGCCGCGAACGGCGAGAGCAGTGCAACGGTGATTGCGATGGTTTGGATGAATGATAAGCGGTGAGTCATGTGGAAACTTTCATCTTCCAAAGCGTGCGGATGTTTTTCCGCACACTCCCCAGTCCTCTCAGGCCAGCCCTGATATTTTCCTGCAAAAGCAGAGACCGGGCCGGTATAGGAATAGCGTTATGCGGTCCAGTTCAAGGCCGCTAATGCTCGCGTATGAGTTGCGCGATCACCGCAAGCTAGAACGTGCCCGGTGGACTGTTGTTTCAGCTTTTTGCCCGACCAATGAGTCACAACTCCGCCAGCACCTTCGATGACGGGAACAAGTGCCGCGAAGTCATGCAGTTGCGACACATGTTCGCAGACCACATCGGTCCAACCGGCAGCCAGCATCGCATATCCAAAGCAGTCCATGCCTGCCGTGCGATAGCCTGCTGATTCCGCACACAAGCGATCAAATGCTGCTTGTTCAGCTGGCTTGAAATACTGCAAGTCGGTGGTGAAGATGGTCGCCTGCTTTAAGTCAGGGCAGGGGCGGGTGTGGCAGGGCTGATGGTTCAACGTGGTGGGCTGGCCAGCCCCGCCGACCCAACGTTCTCTTAATGCCGGATGATTGATGCAGCCCAACCACGGCGCGCCTTTGTGCATCAAGGCAATCAAGGTGCCGAACAGCGGCACGCCGTGAATGAATGATTTGGTGCCGTCGATCGGGTCCAGCACCCAAACCCACTCGGCATCGGGATTCTCTTCGCCGTGTTCTTCACCGATGATGCCGTGAGATGGAAACGCGATGCGGATTAGCTCGCGCATTTTCGCTTCGGAATCGCGGTCGGCAATAGTAACCGGCGAGGCGTCGGTCTTGGTGTCGACCGAAACGTTTTTGCGAAAGTGCCCTAAAACAATTTCGCCGCTTACATCAGCCAGGCGGTGAACCAAGGCGATGCAAGCGGCGGAAAAGGCGTCCGGGCCCATGATGGCGCGGAGATATCTTTAGAAATTACTGAGCAGCAGGCGCATCAATCGGCGGCGCGCCGGGGCTGTTTTCCGTCAGCAACTTGATCACGGCAGCGCGTTCAGCTGGCTTCTTCAAGCCTGCGAACGACATGGTGCCCTTCGGTGCCAAGCGCTTCGGGTTTTCCAAGTAGTCGTCCAACTTGTCGTACGTCCAGACGCCGCCGATGGCTTTCAAGCTATCAGAGGTCTTAAAGCCGTTGTGGTCACCGATCTCGCCACCAACGATGTCATGCAGGTTCGGGCCCGTGCCGTTCTTGCCACCAGCTTCAACGGTGTGGCAGCTGGCGCACTTGCGGAACACGGCTTTGCCATCTTCCACGTTCGCAGCCAAGATCAGCGGACGGATATCAGGGCGTTGTGCCGGGCCGGTGTCGCCACCGCCAGCAGCCGCAACTTCAGGAACTTCGATCGGATACGCGAACACTTGTTCGGCGTGCTCACCATGGCCGGCTTTGTGCGTCGGCATGATGTAGCTATCGACAACGATGTTGGTGCCCAGGATCGCCAAGAAGGCCACCCAGAAAGCACTGATGATGGTGTAAAGCGTCAAACGGTCAAACATCTGCCGAGCCCCAAAAACATAAGTCCATCAAGGCTGAAGCCACCTGAAGAGAAGGCGAAACCCACACCCCAGCCGATTAAGCGACTGAATAAAGGCTTTGGGGGGGAATCTCAATACGAAACAGGCTTAAAGGCGCGGGGTAAACGTATAGATCTTCGCCTTTAACCCCTTGGCCCAGGCTCCGTTCTGCCCCCTGGCGGCTTTCTGATTGGTCCTTGGCGGTTGGGCTGGCTTCCTTTATGTCTCAGACCCGCTTTTCGCATGGTTTTGGCCTGCCAGTGCCCTGCGATTTGCAAGTCACTCGCAACATGTGTTGTTCCGCATCATGACCTCTCCCGCCCTGATCGTGATTCCCTCGCGCCTCAAAGCGACCCGCCTGCCCAATAAGCCGCTCGCCATGATCGGCGATTCGCCCATGATCATTCACGTTTGGCGCCGGGCGGTTCAGGCCAATGCTGGCCCCGTCATCGTTGCCTGCGGTGATGAGGAGATCGCTGCGACGATTCGCAAAGCGGGCGGTGAAGCGGTGATGACTGACCCCGATCTGCCGTCAGGGACTGATCGTGTTTATGCGGCGGCCGAAACCTACGACCCGCAAGGTAAGTATCAGGTGATCGTGAACGTGCAGGGTGACTTGCCAACGCTTGACCCTAAAATCGTTGCAGCCTCGATTGAGCCGTTGTCGAAGCCTGAATTTGATATTGGCACTCCCGTTGCGTTGATCACGAAGCCGGAAGAACTGAACGACATCGCAGTCGTGAAGCCTGCTGTCGTTTTCAAGCCGGGTGAGAAAATTGCCGCAGCCCTATACTTCAGCCGCAATCTGATTCCGTCAGGTGAAGGCCCAGCCTATCATCACATCGGGGTCTATTCATTCCATCGTAAAGCGCTGAAACAGTTTGTCGCCCTTCAGCCTACGGGCTTGGAGTTGCGCGAGCGTTTGGAACAATTGCGCGCCATCGAACACGGTATGCGCATTGGCGCGGTGTTGGTGGATACCATTCCGCTGGGCGTTGATACGCCTGCTGATCTGGAGCGCGCGAAGAAGCTGTTGGGCGTTGCGTAATGCCCCAAGCTAAAAAGCAGAAGCCTAAAAAACAAACGGGCAAAATCGCATTCCAAGGCGATCTGGGGTCGTACTCGCATCAGGCTTGCATCACGCGTTTTCCGGATATGACGCCGGTGCCGTGTGCCACGTTTGAAGATGCCATCAACGCTGTGCACGACGGCAAAGCCAAGTTGGCCATGATCGCGGTTGATAACTCGGTCGCGGGCCGTGTCGCTGATGTGCATCATCTGCTACCGGGCTCAGGTTTAAAAATTATCGGCGAATACTATCAGCCCATTCACCACCACTTGCTGGCGGTGAAGGGTGCTACGCTAAAAACCATCAAGCGCGCCGAAAGTCATGTGCATGCGCTCAGTCAGTGCCGCAAGTTTTTCCGTCAGCATAAAATCAAAGCTGTCGTTGCATTCGATACAGCCGGGGCCGCGCGGGATATCGCGAAACGCAATGACCCGGCAGTTGCGGCTGTGGCGTCTGAAGCGGCTGGCAAGCTGTATGGCTTGAAGTCGCTGAAGGCGAACATTGAAGACGAAAAACACAACACCACGCGCTTCTTGGTGATGGCGCGCAGTGCCACGTTGCCGTCGCCCAAAACCAAATGCGTCACCTCGATGATCTTCCGCGCTAAAAGCGTTCCTGCTGCGCTGTACAAAGCGTTGGGTGGTTTTGCCACCAACGGCATTAACTTGACGAAGCTGGAAAGTTACATGGTCGGCGGCTTCTTCAAGACCGTGGAATTTTATCTGGAAGTGGAAGGCCACCCCAAAAGCGCAAGCTTCAAGCATGCCCTGATGGATTTAAGCCT
The DNA here is from genome assembly GCA_965229355.1 of Rhodospirillaceae bacterium. Lineage (GTDB taxonomy): Bacteria > Pseudomonadota > Alphaproteobacteria > Rhodospirillales > Rhodospirillaceae. Next base: position 1,781,975 of record OZ245869.1, read on the forward strand.
GTACGCTGAGCGTGTAGATTTCTTGGGCACCTATCCGGCCGACACATTCCGCTTCCGTGGGCGATAAAGTATCTACCGCTTATAATCAGTGGTCGGCCACGTACGATCAGGTGGCTAACAAAACGCGTGATCTCAGTGCGAAAGTTCTGCGGGCGCAGAATTTGGCCCTGAACGGTGCCACCATTATTGAAATGGGCTGCGGCACTGGCATCAACACTGGGTACCTTGCAGAATACGCACGCCAACTGACGGCGCTCGATTTTTCCGATGGCATGTTGGCGCAAGCAAAAGCCAAAACCACCTCAGATCGCGTCACGTTCAAACAATGCGACATCACGGCAGCTTGGCCTGTCAGTGATCATGTCGCTGATCTGGTTGTTGGCAATTTGGTTTTGGAACATATCGACAATTTAAAACCGGTGTTTATCCACGCGTTCGCTGCGCTCAAGCACGGCGGACAAATGTTTGTGTGCGAGCTGCATTCCGCCAAGCAAATGTTGGGCAAGAAGGCTGTGTTTACAGACACGGCAACCGGGCAAGAGGTCGACTTCCCAGCTTATTTCCACGACGTGTCAGATTATGCCAACGCAGCATTAGTAGCGGGCTTTCAAGTCGTGAAGATGAATGAATGGCGTGATAATGAAACCAACAAGCTTGAGCCGCCACGCCTCATCACGTTTTTGTTCGTAAAGCCTTAGGCTTTCTTTTCTTCATCAAGCCAGATGTTGAGCAGGTATCGCGCGATTGAAAACACGTTGGGCAGGCGGAATGTTTCGTACGGGCCCGGTTTGCCGAAGCTGCGCAAGTCATCGCGCGTAAACCAGCGCACGTCTTCCAGTTCATCGTCGGTGCGTTGAATTTCGGTGCCTGTGGCGCGTGCGCGGAAGCCCAGCATAATTGATTGCGGGAATGGCCATGGTTGACTGGCGAGATACTGTACATCAGTCACGCGCACGCCGGTTTCTTCCAAAGTCTCGCGGATCACGGTCTCTTCCAAGCTCTCGCCAGGTTCCACAAACCCCGCGATGACGGAATACATGCCAGGCACCCAACGTGCTTGGCGGCCCAACAAAACATGTGAGCGTGCTTCGTTTTCAATCAGCGTAATCACCGCAGGGTCCGTGCGCGGAAAGTTGCGATAGTTGCACGCCTCGTTGGTGCATTGCCGTGCATGGCCGCCGTCGGTGGGCTTGGTGGTCGCGCCACACTTGCCGCAGTAGCGGTGATTGCTATGCCAAATTACCATGGCGCGTGCGTACGCCAGGATGGAGGCTTCCGTGCCTGGCAGAAGTGTCACCACTTCATTCAGTGTTTTGTATTCCGCGTCGGTCCCAAACGTCGGCGGCGTTTCGCTCTCTGGAAGTCCTAACGCGAACCACGGCACGTCATCGCTGAAGCCTAAGAACACAGGCTCAATGGCGGTGATATCAATCTGCGCAGAAATTTCGGTGATGCTTAAAATCTTAGCGCGTGGGTTCGCATCAAACAGGTGCTTCAAACTCCACACCGGCACAATGCGCGCAGCACCACTTCTGAAAATCGTGTGCAGTTCAGCATCGTTCAGGCGCAAATCAGCGCGCCGGTCGATGGGATTGCCGCTGTAAGTGATGTTGATCATGCGGCCGTTATCTTAAGCACGGTGATAGGGATGATTAGTAAGAATGCTGTGCGCGCGATAAAGCTGTTCAGCCAGCAATCCGCGCACCAACATGTGTGGCCACGTCATCGCACCCAACGACAAGCGATGATTGGCGCGTTTCAAGACAGCTTCGCCATGCCCGTCAGCGCCGCCGATTAAGAATGCCAGCGTACGTGCGCCACCATCGCGCCACTTGCCCACGCGGGCGGCAAAGCTTTCGCTGCCTTCAACCGTACCTCTTTCATCCATCGCGATAACCGTGCTGCCTTCGGGAACAACCGCTAACATGCTTTCAGCCTCGCGCGCTTTACGCACATCGGATGACTGATCTTTGCTGGGGTTCAGCTCTTTCACATCCAGCGTCCACGGCAAGCGCTCGGCATATTGCTCCAGCAAGTCCTTTTCAGGACCGCCTTTGGCTTTGCCGATCGCGACAATCAAGATGCGCACGAGATAATACTCCTTGCGCGTCCCGACCTATTTCTTCGCAGGCTTACGCTTAGCGGCTTTTGGCTTCGACGCAGCTTTGGATTTTGTACCAGTTGATTTTGCACCAGCTTTGGCAGGCGCTTTCTTCGCTTTCGGGGCAGAGCGCTTCTTCACAGGCTTCGCTGCATTGGCGACAGGTGTTGCGGCCCATAAGCGTTCGATGTTGTAGAACTCGCGCACTTCGGGACGGAAGATGTGAATGATCACATCGCCTGCATCCACCAGCACCCAGTCGCCTTGCTTCTTGCCTTCGCTGCGCGCAACCAAGCCCACTGATTTCAATTTGGTGATCAGGTTCTCGGCCAGTGATGTAACTTGGCGGGTCGAGGTGCCTGAGGCCACGATCATACGATCCGCGATGGACGTTTTACCGGCCAGATCGAAGTGCACAATGTTCTGCGCTTTGTTGTCGTCGAGCGACGTCATGATGATATCGACCATTTTATCCAGGTCGGTTTTTGCTGAAGGTGCGATGGGAAGCTCCTGAGTTTCGTATTTTGTTTTCGCGTTTAGTTCGAGTTTTGTTGCCGCTGTTGGCGAATGGCTGTCCCCGACGCCGCATGACGGCGAATGGCAAGATAGCTCCAGGCCGGTGCGGTGCGGGTTAAAAGTGCCCGGCTGGGTTTTGTGCGGGCGCGCCGAAAGCGCTGCGCCGCCATTCCCGTCAGGGCCTGATAAGCATAAGGACTACGGTCCAAGACTGCAACGCACACACTATGAAAGATGCGCGTCCAGTGCCACCACCGTGGGATTTGCTCCAGATTATCGGCCCCCATCAGCCAAACGAACGAGATGCGCGGGAACCGTTTGGTTAAAGCGGCCACCACATTGGCGGTGCGTGTGCTGTGTATGCCCGATTCCAGATCACCCACCAAAATATTGGTGTCCTTGGTCAGGGCCCGTGCACCAGCCAGGCGCTCTTTTAAGGGCGCCATGCCTTTGATGGGTTTTAACGGATTCTGCGGGCTGACCAGCCACCACACTTGGTCCAGCCCCAAGCGCTTCATGGCCTCGCGGCTGATGTGCACATGTCCGTCGTGGGCAGGGTTGAACGAGCCCCCCAACAGGCCGATGCGTCGCTGTTGCCGATCACCAAAAACAGGAAAGAACTGCGCCATTTAAGTTCTAAATTATGCCCGCGTTTGACCCGTGCCACGCACTTTGTATTTGAAGGTCGTGAGCTGCTCGACACCCACAGGCCCGCGCGCATGCAGCTTGCCGGTCGCGATTCCAATTTCAGCACCCATGCCGAACTCGCCACCGTCCGCAAATTGGGTCGAGGCATTGTGAATCACGATGGCACTGTCTAACCCATTCATGAAATGTTCAGCAGCGGCTTGGTCTTCCGTCAGGATCGCTTCGGTATGAGAAGACCCATGCGTGACGATGTGCGCAATCGCTTCATCAATATCCCCCACGATCTTGATGGATAAAATCGCATCCAGATATTCAGTATCCCAATCTTCAGCGGTCGCGGCTTTCACACGCGTGTCGATGCGCTGTGTGGCGTCATCACCGCGCAATTCACAGCCAGCCTTGGCCAAGTCATCAATAATCGACGGCAACACTTTGGCCGCGATCTCTTGATCCACCAGCAATGTCTCGGTCGAGCCGCAAATGCCGGTCCGACGCATTTTCGCGTTTAAGACAATGCGGCGTGCTTTGTCAGCATCAGCAGCCTTGTGAATGTATGTGTGACACAAGCCTTGAAGGTGTTGGAACGTCGGCACGCGGCTTTCGCGCATAACGCGGTCCACCAGCGATTGCCCGCCGCGCGGCACAATCACGTCGATATATTTCGTCATGGTCAGCATCTTGCCCACAGCCGCGCGGTCTGTGGTGGGGACCATTTGAATGCAGCTTTCGGGCAAGCCCGCAGCTTTCAGGCCATCGTGCAAGCACGCTAAAATCGCGCGTGATGAATGGTAGCTTTCTGAACCGCCGCGCAAGATGCAGGCGTTACCTGCTTTCAAGCACAGTCCACCCGCATCGGCAGTCACATTTGGGCGTGACTCGTATATAATGCCGACCACACCTAAGGGCGTGCGCACGCGTTCGATCTTCAAACCGTTGGGACGGTCCCAGGCCGACATCACTTCGCCGACAGGATCTTTTAGGCTCGCAATTTCTTCCAAGCCTTTGGCCATGGATTCAATGCGCGCTGCATTCAGTTGCAGGCGATCCAGCAGCGCAGGCGTTAAACCTTTGGCGCGGCCTCCATCCATATCAATAGCGTTGGCGGCTTCAATCTTGGCGGCATGAGCGCGGAGCGATGCAGCAGCAGCGGTTAGTGCTTTGGCTTTGGTGGCAGGCGGGGTTTGGGCCAGCAAGCGGGCGGCAGCGCGGGCGGCAATGCCCACAGCATCCATCGCCGTTTCAATATCAATGCTCTTGTTGACCTCAGACCCGCCGTCCATGGCTCGTCTCCGTTATCGCTTCGTTATATCACAGTTCAGGTGTCTTAAGCGTCAATCAGCTTAAGCATCAATCACCAGATCATCGCGGTGAATCACTTCGCTGCGACCCTGATAGCCTAGCAGCGTTTCAATCTCGGTGGATTTGTGTCCTTTAATCGCGGTCACATCATCGGCGGAATAGGCCGACAATCCCTTACCAAGCATGCGGCCATCTTTGGTTTTCACCACCACGGCATCACCGCGTTCAAAGAAACCTTGCACATCCACTACGCCAGCAGGCAGCAAGCTTTTGCCGTCACTGAGTGCTTTCACCGCGCCATCGTCGACCACGATCACGCCTGATGTTTGCACCGCGCCGGCAATCCATTGTTTGTATGCCGCGCGCGGTTCAGCCGTGGGGATGAACCATGTGCAACGGCCCCCATCTTCTAGTGCTTTCAACGCGTGCTGCGGTTTACCAGGTGCAATGACCATCCGGCAGCCCGCCGTCATGCAAATTTTCGCCGCCATGATTTTGGTGACCATGCCGCCCGAGCCGTACCCGGTGACAGCCACACCTGCCATGGCTTCGACTTCGGGCGTGATCTCGTTCACTTCCGGGATGTGTCGCGCGTTGGGATTGCTGCGCGGATCAGCGGTATAAAGACCGTCGATATCTGACAGCAATACCAATGCATCAGCGCCGATCATTTGCGCGACGCGCGCAGCTAGGCGGTCGTTATCACCAAAGCGAATTTCTGCGGTGGCCACCGTATCATTCTCGTTGATGACGGGCACAGCTTTGAGTTTCAGCAATGTATCAAGCGTGCTGCGCGCATTTAAAAAGCGGCGGCGGTTCTCGGTATCGTCAATCGTCACCAGCACTTGCGCGACCGTAATGCCGTGGCGCTCCAGCACGTTTTGATACGCTTGCGTGAGGCGCATTTGACCGGTGGCCGCGCACGCTTGTTTTTCTTCCAAGCGCAGTTTCTTGCCGCGCATGCCAAGGGGGCCGCGTCCGATCGCGATTGCTCCAGAGGTCACGATGACAACTTCTTGGCCGCGCTTGATGCAGGCACTTACGTCATCGGCTAGGCTTTCCAGCCAGCCGCGATGTAGTTCACCGGTGGCGTCATCCACCAGAAGCGCCGAACCGATTTTAATCACAATCCGTTTGGCGCTTAACAAATGGGATTGAGAACTCATGGCTGCCAAGGCCCGTTGGCTTCAGCGTCTTGTTCGGCGATCTCGGCCTTGTTGCGATCTCGCACCAGATCGGCCAAGAGGCCCATCACTTCGTCGCGGCCTTGGCCCGACACACCGGACATCGTGTAAACTTTTTTGCGGCTGGCTTTTGCTAGGGCCGCTTGGCGCTCTTTGATGGCTTCTTTATCCAGCGCATCGCACTTGTTCAGCACAATGATTTCTTTTTTCTTCGCTAGGTCGGCGCCATACGCCTTCAACTCACGGCGCACGATTTTGTAGGCATCCGCCACGTCTTCTTGTGTGCCGTCAACCAAATGCAACAGCGCCGAGCAACGTTCGATGTGCCCTAAGAAGCGATCCCCTAAGCCCGCACCTTCGTGCGCACCTTCGATCAGGCCCGGAATATCCGCGATCACGAACTCAAAATCGCTCACATTTGCCACGCCCAAGTTGGGGTGAATGGTGGTGAATGGATAATCGCCGATTTTAGGGCGCGCGCGTGTGGTGACAGACAGGAACGTTGATTTGCCTGCGTTGGGTAAGCCCACTAAGCCCACGTCTGCGATCAGTTTCAGGCGCAGCCACACCCACATCTCGCCGCCTTGTTGGCCGGGCTTGGCGTATTCAGGCGCTTGGTTGCTGGGGCCTTTGAAGTGCTGGTTGCCGAAGCCGCCGTTGCCGCCTTCTAAGATGACGAAACGTTGGCCATCTTCATTCATGTCGACCAACACAGTTTCACGGTCTTCAGCCATGATCTCGGTGCCGACGGGCACTTTGATAATCAGGTCCTCGCCGCTGCGACCGGTGCAATTGCGGCCTGCACCATCAACGCCGCGTTCGGCTTTGAAGTGCTGGCGATACCGGAAATCAATCAGCGTATTGAGGTTGCGCGCGGCTTCAAAAATGACATCGCCGCCGCGTCCGCCGTCGCCACCATCGGGCCCGCCGAACTCGACGAACTTCTCGCGCCGAAAGCCGATGCAGCCGTTGCCGCCATCGCCCGCGCGTAAGTAGATTTTGACTTGGTCGAGGAATTTCATGACGACAACAGAACTACAAAAAGAAAGAAGGGGAATGGTCGTCCCATTCCCCTTCTAAACTTGAATGCCGGAAACCGGACGAATGCGAAAGCTTTGTGCTTACGCTGCCGGGTCGACAGAAACGAACACGCGACCTTTGGCAGCGGTCTTGAAGCTGACTTTGCCTTCGATCAACGAGAAAATGGTGTAGTCGCTGCCCAGGCCGACGTTCTTACCGGGGTGCCACTTCGTGCCGCGTTGGCGGACGATGATGTTGCCAGCCAAAACATGCTGACCACCGAACTTTTTGATACCCAGGCGCTTACCACGGGTATCGCGGCCGTTCTTGGAACTACCGCCGGATTTCTTATGTGCCATTGCCTTACTCCTTCAACAAACAGCGGCGGGCCCTTAGGCCGCAGCGGCTGCCTTCTTGGTTGCTTTCTTCGCAGCCGGCTTTTTAGCCGGAGCAGCAGTTGCAGCAGCAGCTGTTGCAGCGGCAGCAATGCCAACGCCCATGTCGGTGATCTTCACCAGCGTTAAATGCTGACGATGACCGTTGCGACGGCGATAGTGCTTGCGGCGGCGCTTCTTGAAGATAATGACGGTGTCGTCACGGAATTGGCGGACGACCGTGCCGGTCACTTGCGCGCCAGCGATTTGCGGCTTGCCCACTTCACCACCGAGGATGAGCACGTGATCGAACACGACCACGGAACCTGCATCGCCCGTCACTTTTTCAATGGCGAGGACATCATCTTTGGCGACGCGATACTGTTTGCCGCCTGTCTTGATAACTGCGAACATAGCCGTAAACCTTGATCTCAAACGAAAAGTGCGGGCCACCAGGCCCGCGACCGATGGGGGTGAATATACTGGGGGCTCCACTGAGTCAATGCCCGGTTCGAACTTTAAGAAAATCAATTAATCCGTTGTAAATAAATATGATTTTCCATCGAGAAATGGATGAAAAGACAGGCTCCCCTGTCATTTGGAATGTTACAGATGGATGATTCGGCCTCACTCCCTGCTTCCGAGCGCCTTTCTGAGGCCGAAATTGAGCGTTTACAGGCCGTGGCCAGCCTGTTGCGCAAGGCCGAAAGGCCGGTGCGAATCTTACGTGCGGTCTCTTGGCCCGCCGAAACGCAGGCCCGATTCTTTGCGGCCAACGAAGACGAACTGCCCGACATTAACTACCAGCCCCTAGATGCCGCCCCAATCCGCGAGGCGATTAAAGAAGCCAAATCCAAAATCGATGGCACAGGGCCGGTGCATGACTGGCTGCGCCGCACCGCTGATACGATTGATGTGGGCGCTGCCATGCTGGCCGGCCTTGGTACCAAAGACTTTCATAAGCGCTCGCTCGAACTTTATGGCTCGCCGCAAACCGAGCTGATGAATTGCGATGTGCGACCATTGGATTTGGCGCGCATGCTCGATTACGTGCTGAGTGCCTATGCCAATCTCGAACTCAACTTGAATGCCAAGGGCGAACTGCCCAGTGCCACTGCGGCTGAGATGCAGCCTCGCATGCAGGCAATTTTAAATCGTCACTTTGGTGATCAGTCGCCGCGCGTTGAAATTGCCGAGCACTTATCAGCCAAAGCATTGGCGGGCGCGAAGGCCATTAAACTGCGGCGCGATGCGGCCTTCTCTGATCGCGATATCGCACAGTTGGTTCAACACGAAGCCTTCGTTCACGCTGCAACGTCCTTAAACGGTGCGGCCCAAACAGCATTTCCGATTTTGGGCGCAGGTCATCCTGGTACCACGCGCACGCAAGAAGGCTTGGCGGTTTTTGCTGAGTTGATTTCGGGCGCGATGGACCCGTCGCGCATGTTGCGTTTGGCCGATCGTGTGTTGGCGATTCAAATGTCGATGGATGGTGCAGATTTTTTGCAGATCTATCAGTTCTTCAAAGACAAGACACACGACAAAACCCAAGCATTTGAAAACGCGCGGCGTGTGTTCCGCGGTGGCGTATTGACGGGTGGTGCACCGTTCACAAAGGATTCCGTGTACCTGGAAGGTGTCGTGCGCGTGCACAACTTCTTACGCATCGCGGTTCAAGAAACGCGCGTGGACTGCATACGCCTTTTATTTGCAGGCAAAATGGATATCGAAGATATGCCAGCCGTGACGGCGTTGGCGGCGCAAGGCTTATGCGTGTTTCCGAAATTCTTGCCGCCGTGGGCGCGCGATTTGAGGTTCTTACTATCGTATATCGCTTATTCGTCGTTCCTGAACCGGATGAACCTGGAACGCGTGCGCGATCACTACAAAGATATGCTGGCCAGTTGTGCCCCAACCCAAAGCAATGGTCAGAACACAACTGCGCCAGAGCGTGGCCTCATTACAGAATAAAGTTTTTCGACTCTTCGTATTCCACCAACTCATAGAACGTCTGCATGTAGCCGGTGCAGTACGACTTATACATAATGAAGTTGCCGTCGGTTGACGTCCACAGATGGTACGGCGGGTGAATGTCGGTGCCCATGTAGGCGTCGTCATTGTTTTTGCCGATGCGGAAGTGATGTGCATCAAACGTACCAGCACCCACTGTCACTTTTTCATCGCCAACATACGTCAGCAGCATGCCGCCCGGACGCTTCAACAGCATCGGGCCGTCAGCGCCGCGATGATGGAATGAGGTCATCAAATAAAAATGCGTGGTTTGTTGGCCGGGGCCTTTTGACAGGTCATAGTTATGGCAGTGCATGGCATCAGCCTGAATCGGGTGTGAGCCGAACGTTGCGGGCCAACGGTCGTATTCCATGCGGTACGAATAACGACCTTCACGCGTATTGAAGCCTTCGCACTCGGCGTATTTCTCGGTGAAGTGATACCAGGCCGAACCCACGAACTCTTCATCGACGGTCAGTTGGTTGAACGCCGACGTTGGGTTCCAATCTTTGTCATACGATTGGATGCAGTCGCGTAAGACTCGCGGGCTGTTTTCATCAATCGCACACTGGGCGCGCAAAGTGCGGCGGCCATCTGTATGGACCGTCATGGTGAAATTCTCGCCACCCCGGACCTTGTCCATGATCTCTTTCTTTTTCGAGGTGTAGCGGATCTTCCCGCGAATCGTCGTATGTTCCATGCCTTAGTCCTCTCCCAATCCAATAAAGTGCGTACTCTATATATAGAGCCTTCATCCCCAGGCTTTTCACATGCCAGCCCAATGCTCAACCGGGCAGATGATGGCCGATTGAGCCATGACCAAGGGGCGGGGGCCGATCTTTTGCTAAAATTAGCGCAAAACGTGCGCCGCAAACGGTTGCGGTGGGCAAGTGCTTCGGTTAGGTTCCGCGCCTTCCAGAGGACCACAACCTCATTCTTTGCGGAGAGGTGGCAGAGTGGTCGAATGTACCGCACTCGAAATGCGGCGTGCCCGCAAGGGCACCGTGGGTTCGAATCCCACCCTCTCCGCCATTCTCCCCATATCTAAGTCGGTGCTGCATTGAAGGTCCGTTGCGGTCGCTTATGATTGCCGCGATGTCAAAACGACCCTTGCCCCAACCATCGTCATACGCCTTTAAACCCATGCGCTCGCCTGTGGGGCATTTGAAACTGGTGGCCAGTGATCATGGCTTGGTGGCAGTGCTGTGGCCCAATGACGATCCCAAACGTGTGCGACTGCCTAAAGTCCGTGAAAATAAAAAGCATCCTGTTCTTCTCAAAGCCGAATGCGAGCTGGACGAATACTTTGCAGGACAGCGCACGCATTTCACTGTGCCGCTTGATTTGATCGGTACTCAATTTCAAAAGCGCATTTGGACTGCGTTATTGAAAATACCATTCGGTAAAACCCGATCGTACCGGGAGCTGGCTGCGACATTGGGAAATGAAAATGCCGCGCGTGCAGTTGGCGCTGCAAATGGCAAAAATCCTATTTCCATTATTGTGCCGTGTCATCGCCTTGTGGGGGCAGACGGCGCACTTACAGGATTTGCGGGTGGTTTAAAAGCCAAAGCGTATCTTTTGCGCTTTGAAGCAGAGTCAAACGCATCATCATAGCGTAATCGTCAGCTCATAAAATTATCCCAACAACTAAGCACGTCCCGCGTTACCCATAAGGATAGCGTTCGCGAAACTTTTGCGCACTTGAGGCGACGTCACCTGTTCGTCACGTTCTCGACTTCTTTGGTTTAGATTCTTGTCTGTTTGGTTGCCCATGCAAAAAGTTAAAATTGGTTCGATTGCACTGGCAATCAGTATTTTTGTTGTTTTGGGATACATCGCCTCGGCGGGAAGCGCCATTTATGCGCTGCGCGATCTCAAAGTCGGTGGCCCGGTTTACGACCGGATTGTTCTGATGAAGGACTTAACCGCTGATATTTTACCGCCGCCAGCTTATGTTATCGAAGCATATCTTGAAGCGTCTTTGGCCTTGGCTAATCCGCAAAGTGTTGATGCACATAAAAACCGCATTCAAACACTTCGCGCAGATTATGCGGCGCGTCACGAATTTTGGGAAAAGCAGGACATTGATCCCACATTGAAGAAAGATATTACGGCCAACTCCGACCGTGCTGTGCGTAGATTTTTCCAAGTGGTGGAAGACGAGTTTATTCCGGCATTACAGCGCAACGATCTCAATAAAGCGCATCAAACGTATGATCTTGTGACATCAGCCTATCAAGATCACCGTGCCGTTGTGGATCGCATGGTTGAAGCGGCTGGTGTCGAAGCAAAAAATACAGAAACACTGGCAGCGTCGCGTGTCGAATGGTTCTCAAGTGCCATTTGGTTTGTGTCGATTCTTATGCTGGCGTTAATCGTTGGTGTTGTTGTCGTTTTCAACGCAGGCCTTGTACGTCCACTAGTGCGTATGACGACCGCGATGGAAGATTTGTCGGCGGGTGACCTCAATGTTGATATTCCGGGCGCGTCACGACGCGATGAAATTGGCGACATGGCAGCCGCTCTGAATGTATTCAAAGACAACAGTTTGAAGATTATTCATCTCAGCGCAGAGCAAGAGAAGATTAAGAAAACGGCAGAAATTGCGCGTCGTCAGAGCATGATGCAAATGGCGCAAGACTTTGAAGCCAGTGTTGGGTCTTTGCTAAACAATGTGATCAGCGCCGTCGGCGGTGTGCGCGCTTCTGCCAACGAAATGTCCACAGCATCCTCTAAGACGTTGGAGCAAGCGAGCTCTGTGGCTGCAGCGGCCGAGCAAACAACACAGAATGTGCAAACTGTTGCTGCGGCAACGGAAGAGCTTTCAACATCATTTCGCGAAATTGGCCAGCGCGTGTCAGAATCCAGCGTCATTGTTGGCCAAGCGGTGACGGCCGCAAATGATACCGCCGCAACCGTTCAAGGCTTAGAAAGCACAGCCCAGCGCGTTGGCGAAGTTGTTGCGATTATTAATAACATCGCAGATCAAACAAATTTGTTAGCGCTGAATGCAACCATTGAGGCCGCGCGCGCAGGGGAGGCGGGCAAAGGTTTTGCGGTTGTCGCGGCCGAAGTGAAGTCGTTAGCGCAGCAGACATCGCGTGCGACGGAAGAAATTAAAGGTCAGGTGGATGCGATTCAAACAGCATCGCGTCAATCAGCGACGGCTATTCGTTCTATTTCAGGGATTATCAATCGTGCCAATGAAATCTCATCGACAATCGCAACTGCTGTTGAAGAGCAGAGTGTCGCTACTCATGATATTGTTCGCAGCATTACGCAAGCTGCCGATGGCACAAATGAAGTGACGAATGCTGTGACGGAAGTGTCAAACGTGGCAAAGACATCCAGTCGCGTCGCGAAAAGTGTTTTAACAGCGTCAGAGCAACTCAACGAAAGTGGCCATCATTTGCTGACGCAAGTGAATACATTCCTCAGTCATGTTCGCGCTGCGTAACTTCGGCTTTCGAAGCTGAGCTCTGCTTAAGCTAAAATATCGCTATGCTCTGGATGGCGACGGAACCATGACACAGCATAGCCGCAAATCGGCACAGCCTTTGTACCGTCAGCGCGCAGGTGTGCTGCAATGCCATCCATCAGTCTCCCCGCAGTGCCCGTACCGCGCAGTTCTGGCGGCGCTTCCACATAATTGATGAACAGTTTGCCATCGCGGCGTTGGTACGTTGCAAATGCCACGGCACCATTTTCAGTGAGTTCAAAGCGCTCACGTGCAGTGTTGTTTTGCACTTTGTTTTGAACGGCGGTGGTCATGGCTGAGCCTTCATAGCTAGATTTGTAAGATTGAGGCGTGGTGTCTGTCAGTAGATGAGCCATCACATATGGTGATTTCACACCACTGCAATCAAGGTTGTGGTTATGTCATTCTTTTCTTCTGGTATGACAAAGTGCGCATTGGAGGGCACGAGAAGATTTTTTAGAATGCCTTTAAGGTGCAGTGAGTGTTGCTAAAAATCGCTCAATACATACGTCGTGCTTTATTTAAGGTAGAGTTCGTGCTATAATTCTCCTTAATGTGGATATTAATGCCCACATTTACAGCATGATTTTCACCGCCATGCGAGCGCTGCATAACAATTATGCAGATTTTCTGTTCTTTTTCAGGAGTATGGGTGACAGTTTACAGGTATGGATTGTCCCGTATTGAGTTATTGACGTAACAACATGATGACTCGATCTGATGCGCCTGTGGGGGTCGTCAGGTGATAAATTTACCCATGGCGGTAGCGTATGCTGAAGATTGCCGACGTCTCGCGATTTTCCAATTTGGTTGAGCGAATGTATGCGTCAGTTCTCGATCCCGCGATGTGGATGGGGATCGCGGCTGATATCGCCGCCCTGTGCGGCACACAAAGTGCCGCCATACAGGTGCGCAATATAAAAACTGGCGCCGTACAGCTTCTCAGCCGTACGCCTAATATCGATGAGGCCACTGATACGGCTTACGTCTCGTATTTCCACAAAAAAGATGTCTGGGCCAATTTGGGCATGGCGGCGGGCCAAAGTGGTGTCATTCAGGGCCACTCGCTGATTTCTGACAGTCAGCTTGAGAAGACCGAATTTTATCAGGACTTCCTGCGCAAGCTGGACATGTTTCAGATCATCGGTTCGGTGCTGCATCTTGGGCAAGATCAAATCGGAATGATTGGTGTGCATCGTGGCCGCAATCAGCCCGCGTTCGATCAAAGCGAACAAGATCAATTAGGCGCCGTGCTGCCGCACCTTCAACGCGCATTACAGTTGCGTCAAAAGCTTTCAGGCGATGTGATTGCATCACAAAGCTTGAAATTGCCTGACGAAGAAGGCCTTGCGATTTTGCTAGTTGATGGCAATGGGCGTCTTTTGCATGCCAATGGTGAAGGCGATATTTTACTACGCAATGCCGATGCGTTGAAAACAGCTGATAACATTGTCACCACACATCACGTACGCACGGCTTTGCGTTTGCAGCGCTTGATCAAAGATGCAGCGACAACCGCTGCATCACGCATGGGGGTGCCGGGTGGTTTTTTGTCGATCCCGCGCGCGGATCGCTTCCCGCTCTCGATGTTGGTATCGCCCTATCAGGCGGTTCTCAATCCTGCGTCTGCACCAACAGCGGCTGCGTTGCTTATGGTGCGGGATCCTGCGCGAGATACGGAGTTAACCAAGTTCTGCAAAGCTTGTTTGGTCTAACGCCGGCCGAATCAAAAATTGCAAACGCATTGGCCGGTGGGTCTTCGATTGAAGAAATTGCCACGCGTTATGGGCTCAGCCATCACACTGTGCGCACCCAGCTTAAATCAATCTCAGGTAAAACAGGCACATCGCGTCAGGGTGAATTGATTGCTCTGGTGTTGAAAGCCACATCGTTTCCCAAGGTTTAGATTGCCTACTCTCTAATATGTTTCGGCGCTGGGATTCTCAAAAATCTAAGCCTCAAATCGTGCGCAGTTTATATATAGATTTCCATAGGCTCAGATTCTGAGACATCTAAACCTGGAGTGAAATACTCCATATATTTTTCTACCTCATTTGAGCGATAAAGCGCTGATTTTATTACATATTTTTTGATATCTACACGAAACTATCCATAAGCCGCGATTCAATAAAAACAAAACAAGCGTCTGCACGGGCATATGGGTTGGGTTCTGCGCAAGGCGAGCAATTTCGGTGAAGCATAAATCGGACTGTGTGCGTGCTGTTGGGGCGCGCGGGCGGCCGCTTAACTGAATGCCTTTTTATGAGCACTATTCTGCCAGGGAAGATCGTGGGCGACGATCAGATCGATGATCGAGATACGCTGCACTCTATCAAGCTGTCGACACTGCCTGTAACGCATTCTGCGTTGCGTAAGGCGCGCATGATTAAAAACTGCCGCCTGCAAAGCGTGATTGAACTTTACCGTGATCAAAACGCGGGAAGCGGACAGATCGCAGTCGACCAATTAGATGTGGCCTTAGGGATTTCATCGTCAGGGCACCCCGATCTTGTTTTGTTGCGCGGCGTTGCGCTGTTGCCAGCGTTTGACTCGTTCAGCATTCGTCTTCTGCTGCGCGAAATGGGAGCCTCGGAAGAGCAGCTGAAACCGATCAGCGTTTCGCCCGAGAAACTGCGCCAACTTGATAAGTTCATGGAAAGCTTCACGCTACCGTTGTTGAAGTATGTCTACGGTCGCCAAGATATTGGCAGGGCAGGCATGGGGCAGTTGTTTGAGATGTTCAGAAACCCTGATGTTGCAATGGCCCAATCGCACCTGACGCGGTTAGCTGCGAAGGTCAAAGTGCCGGTCATCTCAATCCCGAACTTTCTTGAGAACTATTCCGATACCTTCTTGGCCATCGCGTTCTATCAGCAGTCGTATCAAGATCTTGTCACGGTGATTGCCGAATTTCTGGATTCCATCCGCGAGGTCGCATCGCAGATCAAATTCAAGCACAACCAGAATGTGAAAACAGTTTGTGAAGAGGTCGATGTAACCTTCCGTTTTGTCATGAAAGCCATCGGTACGCGTCTCAGTGCAGCAGAGCGTATGGCCGCAGCTTTATGGGCTGATGATGTGACCGCTCCGTTTCAAACATTTCAGGCGCGCTTACGCGAGTTTCAAGTTTTAATCGGTATGCTGTTGTGCAGCTTGGCGGCAAAGGTTGATGCTTGGCGTGCTGCATTCCCCAGTGCCAAAGTGGGCAGTACACAACAACGTGCGCAAATGATTTCCGCAGACATCGCTTATGCCATGCCGGCGCTACGCCAGGCTGCGAACCGTGGGTTACAGCGCAACGGTGTCCAGCCATCCGACGATGCCGCGGCTGGGGCAACCGAGGGTGGCACATTCCTGAAATTCCTAAGGCAACTGGCCACGCCTTAACCTTCGGCTCCGCAACCCTGGATGTAAACAGCACGCCTTAAATGCATGCTGCAAACGCGTTTGTGAAGTGGAGGGTAATCGGTTTCCGTTGCGCTCTGCGGCTCTCGTTCATCAAGCTTTTGATCAAGCAATTCTGCCATGGGCCGCATTGCTTGGGATGGGGGCGCACGATGTGAGAGTCGTTGTGGCGGATGATCACAGCATTGTTCGTGAGAGTCTGAAGCAATACGTGTTGCTTCTGGACGACATGGTGCGAATTGATGATGCTGAAAGTTTGCGAACCGTACTTGAATACGCAACCGCAGAGCCGCCCATCGATTTAATTTTATTAGACCTGCAAATGCCCGGGATGAGGGGCCCTGTCAGCGTATCGCGAGTGCGCGAATCATTTCCAACGACATTCATTGTTGTTGTGTCAGCTGTTGTGGACCGAGAAAAGATTGTTCTGGCCCTTCGCGCAGGCGCCAACGGCTATATTCCCAAAGCAACGACGGGGCAGGCCTTGCTGAATGCGATACGTCTGGTACTTGCAGGTGAAACATATGTGCCGCCCTTATTGTTTGACGGGCACCGTGTTTCTGCAATTGCGGTCAGTAAAAACTTACGCGGTCAGTCCCATCAGACTGGGAAACTCAGCTTACGTGAAGCCGATGTGCTGGAAAATGTGATCAGCGGCAAAACGAATAAAAATATCGCTCTTGATCTAGGCCTACAGGAGGCCACAGTGAAAGTTCATATTCGCAACATTTATCGCAAGATCGGAGCTACCAGTCGCAACGATGCGATCAATATTATAGCGCGAAGTGGTGGGCTCGAGGCGTGGCTCGCAGAACCACGCAATACCTAAATTATTCTAATGGATATGGCTATAACCAGCCCGCGCGTTTGAACCGGTAATACAACACCAAGCAGACCACCACGATCAGACCGATGGCGAACGGATAGCCGTATTGCCATTTCAATTCAGGCATGAACTCGAAATTCATGCCCCACACACCAACCAACGCCGTGGCTGCAGCGAAAATACCGCCCCATGCAGCCAGGCGTTTGGTCACGTCGGTTTCATCGATGGTGACCACGGACAAATTCACCTGCATGGCGATTGCGATTGTGTCGCGCACGCCGTCGATAGAGGTGGAGATGCGGACCAAGTGATCGTACACATCGCGAAAGTATTCTTGGGTATTGATGCATACAGCGGGGACGCGCCCGCCATACAATTTGCTGACGGCCTCTAGCAACGGCACCGCGGCATGGCGCAGCACCATAACTTTGCGTTTCAAAGCATACAAACGCTCAATGTTAGGGCGTGCTTTGCCTTGCACAAAAATGTCGGCTTCGATCTCTTCCAACTCTGTTTCGAACAGATCGATGATCGGAAAATATCGATCAACGACTGAATCCATCAGGGCGTACAGTACAAAGCCTGATCCATGCTTCAAAAGGTGCGGTTCGCGCTCGCAGCGGTCACGCACGCCCAGGAAGCCCACGTTGCTGCTACTACGCACTGACAGGATATAATTTTCACCGACGAAAATGGCGACTTCGCCCACTTGTGGCTCGCCGTTCACCATTTCCACCAACTTGATCACAGTGAACAGGCAGTCAGCGTACTCTTCGATTTTGGGGCGCTGATGGCCGACCAGCGCATCTTCCACCGCCAGTTCATGCAAATTGAACTGGCGCTTCATGTCTTGCATTTCGGCGGCGGTGGCGTCTTTTAAGGCCACCCACACAAAACAATCTTCCTGGCGCAGGTAATTATGAATCTCGCTGGTGGGGATGTCGGCAATCTTGCGACCGTCCATATAGGCGATGCAGTTGATCAGCATGATTTCAATCTCCCTGCCGGGGTCCGAGCCTCATTCGTGGCGGGCTCTGTTGCGGCGTCCGGGTCACATCCTACCTGAACTTGGGCCCGCGTGCAGGTGGTGGTTTTGCGTCCATCCTTTTCTTGATGCGCGGGTCCGTAGCGCACAGCAGTCAATCAGGCTAATGTGGTGCAAATGGAAGAGGGGACGGTTCCAGTGATCGCTTTTCGCAAAAAAATCGTTGCCAGTGTGGCATTAGGTTTGGGTTTAAGCCTGTCGCATGTGGCCATGGCTGATGGCTTAAGTGACGGCCTGAAAACATGCCGTACAATCGGCGATGTTACTGCACGGGCGTCCTGTTACGACCGGATTGTCGATACACTGCCGCCAACCCCCAAGGCTCCGGTTGCCGCAACGCCGTCTGCTGTCGGAACGGCAGTTCAGCGCCCGGCTACGCCTCCGCCCGTTGCACAAACGCCAGAGCAACGCTTTGGCGAGAAAGATCTGCCCGTCAAGAAGCGCTTGGCCGAAGAAGAGCAAGCGCCCGACGAGTTGCTGCTCAAGGTCACAGGCGTGCGCAACGATCAAGCAGGCTACGGCACATTCACGCTGGAAAACGGCCAGGTATGGCGTCAGGTCGAGTCATCCAGCTTGCGGGTATCGAACGGCGCTCGCGTCAAAATTAAAAGCGGGACGTTGGGGGCTTACTATTTGTCGTTAGAAAGCGGCAATAAATCATTCCGCGTCAAACGTGTGAACTAAAGCGTCGATTATGCTGATCACCAGTTTAAGCAACGCCACTGTCAAACTGTTGGCGAGTCTCCGGCTTGAAAAATACCGGCACGAGCACGGCCTCTTCTTGGTCGAGGGCGAACGGACGATTGAAGAAGCGTTAGCAGCCGGCGCTGTGCCCCAGATTGTCGTCATGATCGATGGTCACAGCAACCAACGCGCGGAACAGGCTTGCCTTAAGGCGAGCGGCAGTGTGATCAGCGTCACACCTGAGGTGATGGCGAAGATCACGCATAAAGATAATCCGCAAAGCATCGCGGCTGCTTTTCCGACAGCGCGCGCAAATTTTGATCAGCTTCAGTCTCAACAAGGCGATATCTATGTCGCGCTGGATCGTATTCGCGACCCTGGCAACTTAGGCACTATTATCCGCACCGCCCATGCGGTGAATGCGCGCGGTGTGTTATTGGTGGGGGCGTGCTGCGATCCTTACGCTTTTGAAAGTGTGCGGGCCACGACAGGTTCTATTTTTCATGTGCCGATTTACGAAGGCAGTGAAGATCGTTTTCTCAAACTCGTTAAATCATGGCCTGGAAGTGTTGTCGGCGCTGCGGCATCTGGGTCTAGCCATTATCGCAAAACGAATTACAAACAACCTGTTATGGTTGTGATGGGCACTGAACAAAGCGGATTATCACCAGCTATCGAAGCGGCCTGTAATGCCGTTGTGCATATTCCGATGTATGGCTCTGCAGAGTCGTTGAATGTATCTGTCGCGACTGGCGTGCTGCTATACGGCGTACGCGATGCTTTAGGCGCGTAGTTTTTCCAAAACTTCAGCGGCAAAAGTATCTAACTTGCCACCTGTGAAAAGATATCCGGGAATATGGGCGGCCTGTGCGGCTTGGATATCCGTGTCGCGATCTCCAATCATAAAGCTGCGTGTGGTGTCGACAGACCATTTGTCGATCAGGCCTAGCAGCATGCCCGGTAACGGTTTTCGGCAATCACAGGTGCGCCGATAAGTTTCGACATTACCGTCAGGATGGTGAGGGCAATAGGCAAAATCATCAATCTGCGCACCACGCGATTTGAACTCGGCCGCCATCCATGTGTGCAGGTCTTGCACATGTTGTTCCGTGTACAAGCCCCGCGCGATGCCAGATTGATTGGTGACGACAAATACCAGCAGTCCGTGATCATTGAATTTACGGATCGCGTCGAACACGCCATCGACCCACACAATCTCGCTACTGCGATGGGCAAAGACTGTATCCACGTTAATGACGCCATCGCGATCTAAAAATGCCGCACCGCGCCCAGCTTGTGTTTGCATAAAAATCGTCTTCGTCTACCTTTGGGAACGCCCTGCATATTTTATAACAAGGTGGATCGTCTATGCCGATGATGAAGTTAGGTTCGCTAGGTATTGTCGCCATCCTATTAGCCGGGCCAGCAATCCCTGCAGATGGAGCGATTCGTGTCGCCGCGGCCGTGCTGCCCCCACAGCTTGGCAATCCATATGCCACATCAGCCACGCCAACTATTTCCACAACATCGGCAATCTATGACGGACTGACACGACTATCGCCCGACGGCAAACTTTCACCGTGGCTGGCGGAATCCTGGACGAATACTGATGCAAAGACATGGCGCTTTAAGTTGCGCAAAGATGTCTTATTCTCCAATGGCAAGCCATTCACCGCTAAGGATGTGGCCGCCAATGTGAACTATCTCGCGAAGTCGCCGCGCCCGACAGATAATATTTTGCGTGATCTGCCGCCGCTTGAATCGGCCTCTGTTGTCGATGACTTCACGGTCGATATTGTTACCAAAACACCTGTCCCGACATTTCCACGCTATGCAACAATTTTGCTGATGCCAGAGTCTGAATCGTTTCTGCAATTGGGGACGACAGAATTTTCAAAAACTCCGGTCGGCACCGGGCCGTTTGCGTTGGAAAAATGGGAACCCAATAAGGCAACCCTGAAAGCCTTTGATAAGTCGTGGCGTAAACCTAAAGCGGCCGCTTTGGAAATTCTCACTTTGCCCGAAGCAACATCTCGCGTGCAGGCTGTGATCTCGGGCCGTGCGGATGTAGCTCTTGGCTTAGGCCCAGAAGATGGCCAAGCGCTGGAAGCGGCTGGCGCAAAAAGCGTCAGCTGGCGCGACGGTAGCGTAATTGGTATTTCACTCGTCAATACACGTGACATTCCGTTTAAAGATCTCCGCGTGCGTCAGGCACTGAATTACGCCGTCAATCGGCAGCCTATTGTCGATATTATTTTTCAGGGCAAAACAGTTCCGGCCAATCAACCCGCTGGGCGCGATGTGCTTGGGTATAACGCTGCCCTTCCCATGTTCGCTTACGATCCCATGAAAGCGAAGAAATTGCTGGCCGAAGCAGGCTATCCAAATGGCTTTAAGTTTGTGATGGAAACATCAGGTACCAATAACGCCACTGTGGCGGCGTATCAGCAAGTGGCAGATGATTTAGCAGACATCGGCGTGATGATGGAAATCAGACCCGTGCAGTTGGCGCAGTATTTAAAGAATACATTCATTACGGGCGAATTCCCCGATGCTACGTCTATTCCATGGCCGGCAAACCCGAGCCAGGACGTGCTGCGTGCGATTACCATTCACTCATGCCTGGCTGTGCATCCATGGTATTGCGACAAAGAAGCCATGCCGCTGTATCAGGCAGCATTGTCGGAATGGGATGAAGCGAAAGCAACCCAACTGCGCCTTGATTTAGATGCGCGTTACCACGATCAAGCTGCTGGCCTGTTTTTGTACGAGCAAGTTTACTTTGCGGGTTTAAGCCAACGCACCGAAGGTTTTGCCGATATCTTCGGTTTTATCAGCTATGACAAAATCAGTGTGAGCGGGAAATAGCGTAAGCGCGAAATAGTGCTGCTTAAGCTTTCTTCGTGCCGGTGTTGTTGTTCATAACGCCAGAGGTGAAGCTGGCATCACCTGCGGGCGCAATGCCTTCGTACAGGCATTGATACAGGCGGCGGGTATAATTGCGGCGTTCGTCACGCATTTTCTCGCGCCACTCTGGGGTGGGTTGGAAGTTCTCGATCATCTCAGGCGTCACCTTGCCTTCGGTCGCCAGCAGATATTCGGTTACCATTTGACGGTCGCGGGTCACCCAAATTTCCGCGCCCAACTGCAGCACAATTTCCAGCAAGTGGTCGATCATGGGGTCTTTGAAATAGTGTGGATGGCCGCGCTCGAAGCCCGGTAAATCCTTCACATAATCCAAGCCTTCACTCAGTTTCTTGGCGCGATCTTCGGGTGACAGCTTGCTCATGCGTAAGGTCCTGCAGCGTATTTCAAAGGCCCACATGCCTATGATAGAACCGTAAACGTTACATCTTTAGAATGAATCGAAAAGAGCCAGTTTGATTTCCGGCCAAAAACCCGCCACACGTTCACCTTACGGCGTATAAAACGCTGACTTCCATCCTGATACATTTGGCCGCCATATCTATATATGACAATTCTCAAGCACCCCCGCATTCGATTAAAGCCAGGCGCGCACAAGCGTCTCCGCACAGGCCATCCGTGGATTTATTCTAACGAAGTGGAGATGGATGCGGCGGCGAAAGCGTTGCCGCCCGGCAGTGTGGTCACGATTACTGATGCGGGCGGCACGTTGTTGGCCACCGCGCATTTCAATTCCAAGCCATTGATCAGCGCACGCATTCTCGAAAACACACCTGATGTGGCGATTGATGCGAACTGGTTTGTTGCGCGCCTGCAAACAGCGATGGCGTTGCGTGATCGGCTGATTGGCCGTCCATATTATCGTTGGGTTCATGCCGAAGGCGACAGCCTGCCAGGTTTGATTGTGGATCGTGTTGGCGATGTTGTGGTTGTGCAACCAAACACCGCAGGCATGGATGCGGCCTTTGAGCACATCTTCAGCGCTATTGAAAAGTTGATCAATCCCAAGGCGATTGTGATGCGTGGTGACTCGTCGCATCGCAGCCTTGAAGGCTTAAGCGAAGTTGCGACACTCGCCAAAGGCGAACTTAGTGGTTTGCTTGAAGTGAAAGAGGCGACTGCGACATTCTTTGCTGATGCCTTGGGTGGCCAGAAAACCGGTTGGTTTTTTGATCAGCGCGATAATCGCGCCTTTGTTGCGTCGCTGGCCAAAAACAAAACCATGATAGACCTTTACACGCACACTGGCGGCTTTGCAGTGTCGTGTGCGGTGGCGGGTGCCAAAAGCGCGCTGGGAATTGACGGTTCGGGTTTGGCGGTCGAGTTGGCTGAAAAAGCGGCCAGCGCAAATAATGTCTCGCATAGCTGCAAATTTCAAAAATCAGATGTATTTGATTTTTTGAATAGCGCGATTGAACGCAAAGACAAGTTCGATATCGTTGTTGCTGATCCGCCGGCCTTTGTAAAATCGCGCAAGGATATAAAGCCGGGCTTGCAGGGTTATCGTAAGCTTGCCCGTATGTGTGCCAACATTACGGCACCCCAAGGTATTTTCTTTATTGCGTCGTGCAGTCACAACGCCCCGTTGATCGAATTTACAGAAGCCGTTGCGCGCGGTATCGCAGATGCAGGACGGTCGGGGCGTTTGTTGAAAACATCAGGCGCAGGCACAGATCATCCGGTGCATTTGCAATTACCCGAAAATACTTATTTGAAGGCGCTGACCTTCGCGCTGGATTAAAGCTTTTCAGCGATCACTAAAAAGCCAGGGACGTCTTTGTCGCGATCCTTGCGGAACGATCCCGGTATGATCTCAATGTTGCTGAAGCGGGCTAAGATGCGCCGCAGGTAGTCTTCGCTGTGGCTGAAACGTTGATCCTGCCCCAAGCGATAATCGCTATCAGAAATGGCTTGCACGGTGAAGGCGATCACGCCGCCTGTGGTTAATGCGGTGTAAGCCTGATCCGTCACGCTTGATAAATCACCCGCATACACAAAAACGTCAGCCGCTAAAATCAAGTCATATGCTGCGGTTTTTCCAGCCAAAGCGGCTGCCATGTCTTGGCGCGTAAGGGCGTCGTACAGATTTTTGCGTTTGGCTTGCGCCAACATGCCGTCAGATAAATCGATCCCGTCTAAGTGATCGACAGACGCGCGAATGGCAGCCCCCATCAGGCCTGTGCCGCACCCTAAATCCAGCGCTCGTGTAAACCGTTGTTCGGGAAAGCGTTGGCTCAAGGCCGCTGCGATGCGTTCTGGGGCTGAATATTTCAGCCCTTCGATCAATGCTTTCTCAAACCGTGGCGCATACTGGTCGAACAGGCGTTCAACATAAGCTGGTGGAAGTTCTGCCGTGGCGGGCGCTTCGCCTAACAGCACCAATTTTGCGTGCGCGCCCATCGAATCGGCTGGGTCTAACTTCAGATAGCTTTTGAAGGTTTCAATGGCGGCTGCGTTGTCACCCATGATCACCAAAGCTTCGGCCAGCGTAAACTGGCACTCCGCCCAATCTGGGGCCAATTCCAAGGCTTGGCGCATCAGATCTGTCGCGGCTTCCAAATCGCGCCGCCCAATAAACATTTGCGCCAATTCAAAGCGTTTGTCGGCGAGGGCGTTGCCAGATGTGTCAGGTGGGTGTGTCATAGCGTGGATATAGCCGGAAGGACTTGCGCTCGCAGCAGAAATTCATATCTCTGGCGTTGCAATACAAGGGCCAAGGCATTACGCAACCAGACACATTGTTTTTAACTGTTTTTAGGGGTTCATAGCCTTGTCCATCCGCCAACCCGCTGAATGGGATGCTCATACCGCCGTCTGGTCTGCATGGCCCAGCCATGCCGATTTGTGGCTGGAAGATTTGGACCCAGCGCAAGCCGAAGTGGCCGCTTTGTTTAAGGCCATTGCGGATGTGGACCCAGCCACGGGAAAGCCGCGCGGCGAAGCTTTGAAAATTCTCGCCAGTGGCGATGACGCCGTTGCCTCCGCGACGAAAGCGTTAGCGGGTACAGGGGCTGAAATTTTCCCAGCTGCTTTTGGTGATATCTGGCTGCGCGATACCGCGCCGATTTTCGTCAAAAACGGCAATACCTTGGAAGCCTCATGTTTCCGCTTCAACGGATGGGGCGGCAAGTACGTGCTGGTCGGCGATGATGGTGTTGCGCCATTTGTGGCCAAGCGCGTCGGTGTGAAAACGCATTTGAATGACTGGGTGCTGGAAGGTGGCTCCATCGATGTGGATGGTTTGGGCACCGCCTTAACCACGCGCCAATGCTTGTTGAACGAGAACCGCAACCCGGATCTGACGCAGTCGCAGATCGAAGCCAACCTGAAAAATAATCTCGGTATCGAAAAGCTGATTTGGCTGGGTGATGGTTTGCTGAATGACCATACCGATGGCCACATCGACAACATCGCGCGATTCATTGCGCCGGGTGTGGTGGTGTGCATGGAGCCAACAGGTGCGGATGATCCGAACCGCGATGCGTTGAATGCGATCATCGCTGATTTAAAAGCTGCGACAGATGTGAACGGTCGCAAGCTTGAGGTGTTCACGGTGCCTTCGGTTGGTCGTTTAGATGACGAAGAAGGCGACCCTGTACCGGCGAGCTTCATGAACTTCTATATCGGCAACACCACAGTTGTGGTGCCGACCTATGGCACGAAGAATGATGATGCGGCCGTCGCGGCGATTGCCAAGTTGTTCCCAGGTCGTCGCACGATCGGTTCACGCGCGAACCATATTCTGACAGGCGGTGGCTCGTTCCACTGCATCACGCAACAACAGCCTTTGGTATAAGGGGGCTCGCGTATGTCTAAAGTTACTGTCGCCGCACTTCAGTGCGCCTACACCGATAACATGACCGAGAATATCGACCGTGTTGAAGGTTTGATTGTTGATGCGGCTAAGAAAGGCGCGCAGATCATTCTGCCGACTGAACTGCTGCAAGGCCCGTACTTCTGTCGCGAAGAACGCGATGAGTTTTTTGACTGGGCCTACCCCGCCAATGAGCATCCGGTTGTGCAGCGTTTAGCGCCGCTCGCCAAAAAGCTTGGCGTTGCTATTCCGGCATCCATTTTTGAGCGTGATAACCATCACTATTTCAACAGCCTCGTGATGATCGATGCTGATGGCACGATTATGGGCACCTATCGCAAAAGCCACATCCCAGATGGTCCCGGGTATGAAGAGAAGTTCTACTTCAAGCCGGGCAACACCGGCTTCAAGGTGTGGGACACGAAGTTTGCCAAAATTGGCGTAGGCATTTGTTGGGACCAATGGTTCCCTGAGTGCGCGCGCGCCATGATGCTGATGGGCGCTGAGTTGTTGTTCTATCCCACAGCGATTGGCTCGGAGCCTGAGAACCCAACGCTCGACACTAAAGACTTATGGCAACGCGCGATGATCGGTCATGCCGTGTCGAACGTTGTGCCGGTTGTTGCAGCCAACCGCATTGGTAACGAAAGCGGCCAAATTTTCTACGGCTCGTCGTTTATTGCTGATCAGCGCGGTGAAAAGGTCGCCGAGTTTGGCCGCGCCGAAACAGGCGTGCTCACGGCTACGTTCGACTTGGCGCAAATCAAATTAAACCGCGCTTCATTCGGGTTCTTCCGTGATCGCCGCCCAGAACTCTACGGCATTCTCACGCAGTAAAATAAATTAACCGGGAAGGCTTTATGCCTTCCCGCGCTTCTTGTTGTATTTGGTCTTGGCGGCGTATTTCTCAACGTCGGCCATCACGCGCAGCAAATTCCCGCCCCAGATTTTTGCAATTTGCTCTTCGGTGTAGCCGCGCCTCACCAGTTCCAGCGTCACGTTGAATGTTTCGCTAGCGCTGTTCCATCCGGTAATGCCACCACCACCATTGAAATCTGATGCGATGCCCACGTGATCAACGCCAATCAGTTTGACGGTGTAATCAATGTGATCAGCCAAGTCCTTCACGCCTGCCTTGGGCCACTTCAATTCAATCTCATCAGCTTTGGCGCGGTATGATTTCATCTGATCGGGCGTTAGCTTGCCCATATCCGACATTTCTTTGATGTTGAACTCGTCTTGCAATGCTTTGCTGGCAGCAGCTTTGTCTTTCGGCACGGCGCGCAAGTACGTATCGAATGCCACCATTTGCGCAACGCCATTGACCTTTTTCAGCGCCAACAATTCTTCATCGCTGAGGTTGCGAGGATGATTGAATACACCCTTCACGCCCGAATGTGACGCAATCACCGGCGCTTTAGAAGTCGCAATAATATCCAGCGCAGTTTGCTGTCCCGCATGCGAGATATCATTCATAATGCCAACTTGATTGCAGCGCTTAACCGCTTCTTTGCCCAACGCGGACAATCCGCCATGCAACGGCTTTACGGGGGCCGTCAGATTGCGCGCCAAATCCATGGACGAATCGCCTAGTTGATTATGCCCAATATGCGTGTGGCCGAAGTAACGGCCGCCGTAATCGTAAAACAAATCAATCAGGTCAATATCTTCACCGATGGGGTAACCGTTCTCGATGCCAATCAACGCGACCTTTTTGCCTGCGGCGTTGATGCGGCGCACATCCTCAGCCGTGTACGCAATCTCGATTTTTTCGGGGTACATTTTCTCGGCGACCTTATGGATCGCGGCAAACTTGATCATCGCGTCCGATAACGCGGAGGCGTAACCAATGGTGCTCAGTTCCCCCTGGCCCACATAGACGATCAGGAATGTTGCATCTAACCCGCCTTCGATTTGCGTCGGGATATGCACTTGCTGCCCGCGCGGGCCAGGCTTCATGGGGTCGTAAGCATCGCTGCCGTAATTGGCTGGAATATCGACGTGCGTGTCGACGGTGATCACGCGGTCATGGATGCTTCGTGCGCGCGCAATCAAGTCCGCATCAGTTTCGGCCCATGCTGTGCTTGAAAACAGAATGGCTGTGGTCAGCAGTAAGGCTTTGAAGTTTTTCATGCGTGTCCCCATTGTGATGGGAACGAGTCTAACTAAACGCCGAAGGTTTTAAAGATGCGATCAACAGCCAAAGTGGGGGTCGTACGGCCTTCCGCAATTTCATTCTCTAAAGTGGGGATCAAGGCCTTTACTTTAGCATCTGTTTTCAACCGATTGAGCAAACGGTCATCCACCATCGCCCACATCCAACGGATTTGCTGCGCCAAACGCTTCTTGGCCCATTCCCCAGATTGGCCGGTTAGCTTTTTATGTGTGCCGATTTTATCCCATATATCGTCCAAGCCGCGATTTTCCATCGAGCTCACGCTCAAAACCGGGGGAATCCAAGTGGGGCTTTGCGGCGTGATAATGCGAAGGGCGTGGCTGTAGTCAGCAACTGTCGCATTGGCGCGCTTCAAATTGTCGCCATCGGCTTTGGTAATCGCGATCATGTCGGCGATTTCCAGCACGCCTTTTTTGATGCCCTGTAGTTCGTCGCCACCGCCAGCGATCATTAACACCAAAAAGAAATCGACCATTTCTGAAACAGTGATCTCGCTTTGGCCAACGCCGACGGTCTCAACCAAAATCACGTCAAAGTCAGCAGCCTCGCAGACCAGAATGGCCTCGCGCGTCGCGCGCGCGACACCGCCGAGCGTGCCGCCCGTCGGTGATGGCCGAATATAGGCGTTCGCATCAATCGACAACTGCGCCATGCGAGTTTTATCGCCCAAAATCGAGCCACCGGTGCGCGATGATGTGGGATCCACGGCCAGCACGGCAACCTTGTGGCCTTTCGCAGTCAGCATGGACCCAAAGGCATCAATGAATGTGCTTTTGCCAGCCCCGGGCAAACCGCTAATGCCGATGCGTTGAGACTTGCCGGTGTGGGGCAGAAGTTTCACCAACATCTCTTGCGCAAGCTGCTGATGTTCAGCGTTGAGTGATTCTGTCAGCGTGATCGCACGCGCTAAGATCGACCGGTCGCCGCGCGTTACGCCAGCAACGTAGTCTTCGAGCGACAATTTCGCGCGGGAAGGCGCTGCGGACAACGTTTAAGCTCCGTGACCCAACGACTTAGCCAGTTTTGCCAGCAAATCCACAGCCGCCTCACCAATCACGGTGCCTGGCGGGAAGATTGCAGCCGCACCCGCTTTATAGAGGGCATCGAAATCTTGCGGCGGGATCACACCACCCACGACAACCATGATGTCTGCGCGGCCCAGCCTTTTCAGTTCGTCTTTCAAAGCGGGGACGAGAGTGAGATGCCCTGCTGCGAGTGAGCTTGCGCCAATAATGTGCACGTCGTTTTCCACCGCTTGTTTGGCGGCTTCTTGCGGGGTTTGGAACAGCGGCCCAATATCGACATCGAAGCCCAAGTCAGCGAATGCGGTGGCGATGACTTTCTGGCCACGATCGTGACCATCTTGGCCCATCTTGGCGACCAGAATGCGCGGGCGGCGTCCTTCTTTTTCGGCGAATGCATTCACCAAGCTTAAGACCTTTTGCATTTGCTCAGAGTTCGCGCCCACTTCTTTTCGATAAACCCCAGAGATGGATTTGATCTCGGCGACGTGACGGCCAAAGACTTTTTCCATCGCGGCCGTAATTTCACCAACCGTAGCTTTCGCACGGGCCGCATCGACCGACAAGGCCAACAGGTTACCCGAGCCAGTTTCGGCGCACTTGGTCAGGGCGTCCAGCGTGCGTTGGGTTTCTTTCTCATCGCGCTCGGCTTTCAAGCGCTTCAGCTTATCAAGCTGGGCGACACGAACCGCCGAGTTATCAACCTTCAACACGTCGATGGACTCAGAACTTGTGGGGCGGAACTTGTTTACGCCCACAACAGTTTGGCGGCCACTATCAATGCGCGCTTGCGTGCGGGCTGCGGCCTCTTCAATGCGCAGTTTGGGAATGCCAGCTTCAATGGCCTTCGCCATACCACCCAGTGCTTCTACTTCTTCAATGTGCGCCCAGGCTTTCTTGGCCAAGTCGTGCGTCAGGCGCTCGACGTAATAACTGCCACCCCACGGGTCGGCGCTGCGTGTTGTGCCGGTTTCTTGTTGAATAAACAATTGAGTATTACGCGCGATGCGGGCTGAGAAGTCAGTGGGCAGCGCTAAAGCTTCGTCCAGCGCATTGGTATGCAGGGATTGCGTATGGCCTTGCGTGGCTGCCATGGCTTCAATGCAGGTGCGTACCACGTTGTTGAACACGTCTTGCGCGGTCAGGCTCCAGCCCGAGGTTTGGCAGTGCGTCCGCAAAGACAGCGAGCGATTATCTTTCGGATTAAATTGCTTGATCAGTTTGGCCCACAGCATGCGGGCGGCGCGCATCTTCGCCACTTCCATGAAGTAGTTCATGCCAATGGCCCAGAAGAAGCTCAAGCGCGGCGCAAAGGCATCAATGTCCAAACCCGCCGCGATGCCAGCGCGCGCATATTCAACGCCGTCAGCGAGTGTGTACGCCAGTTCCAGGTCGGCGGTCGCGCCCGCTTCCTGCATGTGATAGCCGGAGATCGAGATAGAATTGAATTTCGGCATCTCGGTGGACGTGTACGCAAAAATGTCCGAGATCGCCTTCATGCTGGGCGCAGGCGGGAAAATGTAGGTGTTGCGCACCATGAACTCTTTCAGAATGTCATTCTGAATCGTGCCCGACAATTTGCTGGTCGCCACGCCTTGCTCACCAGCTGCGGCGATATAGAGCGCCATAATCGGCAACACCGCGCCGTTCATGGTCATCGACACGCTCATCTGGTCCAGCGGAATACCATCGAACAGCGTGCGCATGTCGTAGATCGAATCAATCGCGACACCGGCCATACCGACATCGCCGACCACGCGCGGGTGGTCGCTGTCGTAACCACGGTGGGTGGCTAAGTCGAACGCGATGGATAAGCCCTTCTGACCTGCAGCTAAGTTACGACGGTAGAACGCGTTTGAATCTTCAGCGGTTGAGAAGCCCGCATACTGACGAATCGTCCAGGGCTGCGTCACATACATCGCAGCGTATGGCCCGCGCAGGAACGGCGGAATGCCGGGGCGTGTGTCAAGGAAGTCTAACTTCGCCGTATCAGCGCCGGTATAAAGCGGCTTTACCGCAATACCTTCAGGCGTGTTCCAGTTTTGCGCTTCGGCTTTGGCCGCGATATCAGCCCAGGCTTTGGCATCAAGCGCGCCGGAGTTCGATGACGAGTTTAAAGCAACGTCTGCAAAGTTCGGGATCTTAGATTCTTTATTTGTAGAACCGGCGACTTTGTTCATGGTGATTACTCCGCTGCCAGTTTCTGATGCGCTGCATTGAGCGCACTCAATACATCGCAACCCATATATATAAAGTCATCAATACCAGCGGCTTTCAAAGCCGCTTCGAGGTCGCCACCCCGCCCCGCCAGATACACCGTCGCGGCACCGGCATCTTTCAATGCTGTGGCCAACGGTACAGCTTTATCGGCGTAAACAGTATCGGACGAAGAGATCACGGCAAACGATGCGCCGGTTTTCTTGAAGTCAGCGGTAATCGCAGCCAAATCATCGCCGCCCGCACCCATCACAGCTTCAATGCCGCCCGCTTCAAAGAAATTCTTGGCGTAAGTCGCGCGACCTGTGAAATCGGCCACACGGCCGACATTGGCCACAAAAATCTTCGGTGTTGTACCGTATTTGGTTTTGAAAGCGTCGCTCTTGTCGCGCAAAACTTCATAACCCTCACTGAGACTGACTTTCGGCAATGCGGTCATCGTAATCGGTGTGCCCGCCAAAGCTTTCGCCATGGCCGGAACGTTTGAACCTTCTGCTGCCGCTTTCACCAATACGGTCATTAAGGTGCCGTCGCTGGGCTCTACCAACGTCGGCACTGTGCCTACGGGCCCCTGATCGCGTTTGGCCAGAATGCTGGGCACATCTGGGTGATCGGCTTCAATCGCTGCTTCGTGCATGTTGGGGAATTCGCTGACGCCCGTTAATGCATCTTTGCGGCGACTTAAGTTCTTTGCGCGCTCGGTTTGTACGCCCGCGATTTTCTTGGCGATAAAGCCAGACGGCAGCGCTTTTACCATACCGCCTTCGCGCTCGATCTCTTGCAGTAAAGCCCACGCCGCATCGGCCACTTTGTCGGTCAACGTTTCAAACAGGTATGCGCCACCCGCAGCATCCACCACTTTGTTGGCGCCGGTTTCTTCTTGCAGAACCAACTGCGTGTTCCGTGCAATGCGGCGGCCCAAATCACGTGAGAAGCCTAATCCGCTATCAAACGGCAACACCGTCACCGCATCCGCGCCCGCAATACCAGCGCCAAAGCAGGCCACAGTAGTGCGCAGCATATTTACCCACGGGTCGCGCTTGCTCATCATGCGCGGTGCCGTCATGGCATACACAGGGGCGACACGTTTTTCAGGCGATGCACCTGAAGCCTCCGCAATACGTCCCCATAGTTTGCGCGCGGCGCGAATTTTCGCGACCGTCATGAACAGGTCAGCATCAGCGACTAGCGTGAAGGCCATTTGGCCGCAGGCCGTATCGATATCGATGCCAGCCTTGGTTGTCGCGCGGAGGTAATCGATAGCCGTGGCCATCACACACGCCAGCTCTTGCGCTTCAGCAGCGCCAGCCGAGTGATAGACAATCGACTTTGCATTCAGTGCGCGGGCGTTCGGGAAATTCTTGGCCGTATAACCAGCTGTGTCGGCCATGCGCGCCAACACCACATCCATCTCGGTAATCAACGTGCCGCTGCCAGCGAAGCTGGCCAGAGGATCAGCGCCAAAGTTGCCGCGGAATTGTTCGGGCTTTAACCCACGCGATTTCAGCAATTGCATGAATACAGCCGACAGCGGCAGTGAAGGGCCATTAGGCTCCAACACAATCGGCGCTAAATCTAAAAGCACGCCCTTCAAGACTGTATCGAAATCTTTCAGCGAGCGAATGGTCACACCATTCTTACCTGACGGATCCGTCTTCAAGATGATGGATGTCACACCACCTTCCAGGTCTTCCAGGATTTGCTTGTTGGCAATTTCCGGGTCTGGGTGGCCGTGGCTTTGGCGAATGTCCCAACCGCTTTGTGATGTCGCCAGCGCAGAAGCGCCGCGCGTGTACGGCGCGCCGCCAGGAAAGCCGCCGTCACCTTTCCAATCGTCCTTGGTGTAGAGCGGCTGAATTTGAATGCCGTCGTAAGTGCGGCTCACCAATTTTTTATCAAAGGGCGCGCCCGCCAAAACCTTATCGATCAGCTTCAGCCACGCTTCTTGGGTGGCAGGACCAAAATCAGCGGCAAGGGCCAAAATCTCATCATCGGCGGCCAAAGGCGGTCTCCTTAAAACGACACCAAACGCGGTTTAATCAATGGCTTTATGGGGGTTTATTAGAACCAAGGGGCGGGGGCGTCAAACCAGGGCCAAAGGGTATAGTAAGGCCTGTGCACGGGTCGAACGGGGTTGGGCATATGGGCCTGCCCTAAAAACATTAACGGCCCCGCGATTCGCCATCAGGCGTTGTTTTTAAGCGGGGCCGTTTTGAAGCTGTATGAAGGCTGAAGTTATTTTCCGGCGTTCTTTTCAACCTCGCGCCAGACGCGCAGGAAATTTCCACTCCAGATTTTGGCGATCTCGGCTTCTTTATAGCCCCGCTTCACCAATTCTTTGGTCAGGCCCTCGGCTTCTGCAGCGGTTTTGTACCCCACAATGCCGCCTGAGTGCTCCATGTCGGTTGAAACACCCACGTGATCGATGCCGATCAGCTTCACAGCGTAGTCGATGGAATCGACCATGTCGGCGACAGTCGCGCCCGGCCAACGTGCGCGGTACTCGGCCATTTCATTCTGAAAGTCGGGCAATTTATCTTTCGGCAATTTTGAGAATGCGTCTGTGAATGTTTTCAAGCCGTACTTCTGCTCGATGGCTTTTAATTCAGCTTGTTGCTGTTCAGGTGGGTTTTTCAGATAGGCGTTGAAGGCCACGATATGCACAACGCCGCCTTTTTTCGCGATGGCTCTCATCTCATCGTCACTCAGGTTACGTGAGTTATCGACGATTTTCTTCACACCAACGTGCGATGCAACCACAGGCACTTTCGAAAGGGCCACAGCTTGCAAAATCGCAGCCGAGCTAATTTGCGATACGTCGACGATGATCCCTAAGCGGTTCATCTCAACGATGGCTTGCTTGCCTAATGGCGAAAGACCGCCGTGCTCTGCTTCTTTATCACCAAACTTTTCTTGTGGTCGGTCGCTGTCGGCAAATTGGTTGTGGCCCGCGTGGTTAAACGCCACCATCCGCAAACCACGATCATAAAGGATCGAGAGCCACTTTGTATCTTCGCCGTATGGGAATGCGTTGACGACTGACAACACAACAAAGTGCTTCTTAGCGGCCACGATACGCTCCACGTCAGCGGGCGAGCGCGCCAATTCGATACGATCCGGGTACTTCGCGACCATGCTTTCGATGGCGGCGAGTTTGGTGTCGGCATCTTTGCGGGCTTTGGCATAGCCCTCAGCATTGCGCACACCTTGGGACGCAAAGATCACAAACGCCGCGCCATCCAGCTTGCCCTGATCCATCTTGGGCAAGTCCACCTGCATGGTGGTTAACTGGCCAGCGTCATATTTGCCGGTCATGAATTCCAGGGGGATATCCATTTCCGCATCAAAAGTAATCACGCGGTCATGAATGCCGGCAACTTTGAAGGTAAAATCTTCGTCCGTACGCGGCGTGTTCGCGCACGCGGATAAGCCTGCCAGAAATGTTGCGGCCAGTATGCCGCGTTTAAACGCATTCATGATGATTCCCCCTAAAACGTCCCCACGCACTACACCTATAAATGCTATCCGAGCCCAATGGTTCCGTCGAAGGGGCTTTTCATGGTCTGGCCATTCTGCATTTGCCGCATAGAACGTCGTTTCACGGCAGGATATGGTGAGAGAATGCTGTTACGTTCTTGCGTGTTTTTATGACCAGTTTTGACCGCCCAGACGACCCTCATATAGCGCCATCCGAATGGGTACTGCGCTTTGCCGCACTTATTGAGCCCAGTGGGATTGTCTTGGATGTAGCAGCCGGACATGGGCGTCATACACGCGCCTTAAAAACGTTCGGCTTTGGCGTGGTGGCAGCAGATATCGATGTCTCAGGACTGGATGATTTGAAGAAAGATCCCGCGATCCAAGTCGTCGCTACGGATTTAGAAAGTGGGCCCTGGCCATTTGCAGGCCGCACCTTCGATGCCATCGTGGTGACGAACTATCTGCATCGTGCGCATTTCCCACACTATATAAGTGCTCTGAACCCGGACGGTGTTTTGATTATCGAAACGTTTGGGCAAGGTAATGAATTGTTGGGCCGTCCGCGCAACCCTGACTTTTTGTTAAAACCGGGTGAGTTGATGGACGCGTTCAGCAAAGAGCTTCATGTCATTGCATATGAGCACGGTGTGGAAGAAGAGCCGCGGCCTGCGGTGCGCCAGCGCATCTGTGCAGTCAAAACATCCGGCCCCGTTCTGTTGCCATGAATAAGGTCGCATTCGCCGCTTTCATTTTATTATCGCTGGCGAGTGTGGCCGAAACGACTGTGGCTGAAGCTAAGACGCTGCGCGTCGCAACCATCTCGCCCGCCATTTCATTTGCTAATCCTTATGCGCGCGATGAAGGTGGATATTTACGCCCCTCTATTTACGACAGTCTCACGCTCGTCACACGCCAGGGCGAACTGAAGCCGGCCTTGGCAGAATCGTGGGCCACGGAAAACGACACGACTTGGGTTTTTAAGCTACGGGACGGAGTGGCTTTCTCCAACGGTGAAGTGTTCGATGCCGAAGCTGCGGCGTCGGCGATTAAAAATCTTATCGACCCTACGCAGCGGTTTCCGCGCGCGCTTGATGTCACGGGGATTGCGAGCGTACGGGCCCGCGATGCATTGACTCTGGAAGTCGTCACTGCAAAACCCGATCCCTTACTGGCACGCAAACTGAACATGGTGCCTATTCCAGCACCCAAAGCGTGGGCCGCGATGGGTGCTGAAGCCTTTTCAAAAGCACCGGTGGGCACTGGCCCTTATAAAATCGCGGGCTGGGATAGTGCGCGCACAGTTTTGGAAGCGGTGCCGACATCGTGGCGCAAAGCACGCGACATTACAAAAATCGAAACCACGATTACGCCTGATGCGTCTGCGCGTGTGAAGGCGTTGTTGTCGGGCCGTGTGGATGTGGCGCTGGGGTTGGGCCCTGACGACGTTGAGCCGGTGAAAGAGGCTGGCTACGCAATTCGCATTACGCCCGTCATCAACGTCGCCGTGATTTCATTCCGCACGGTTCGTGATGACGCATCACCTTTAAAAGATGTGCGTGTACGCCAAGCGCTGAACTATGCGGTGGACCGCGACAGCATCGTGCGTGAAATTTTGGCCAACACCACACGTGCCGCCAGTCAAGGTGTTGTGCCAGGCGTGCCGGGCCATAACCCTGATCTGAAGCCGTACCCATATGATCCTGCCAAAGCGAAGGCGCTGTTGGCAGAGGCGGGATATTCGAATGGCTTTCCGCTGGTGATTTCGGTGTACGGCGGCTTACTGCCCAACGACACGACAATGTTTCAAAAAGTCGCACAGGATTTAGACGCAGTGGGCGTGAAGGTCGAATTACGTTCGATGACCTTTGCAGATTATGCGCGGCGTTTGTTCAATGGTGATTGGCAAGGTATCGATGCATTCTCGAACGGCTGGTTGAGCATCGGTCTGGGCGATCCGATGCGCGCTTTTGATCAATTTAGCTGCAATTATAATGCGCCGTTCTTCTGCGAGCCTGCGCTGCTGCCGAAGATTGAAGCTGTGCGCTATGAAATGGATGCGGCAAAGCGTGAGAGGTTGATGCAAGACCTTATGGCGGACTATCGCAAAGCTGGTGTAGCGCTATGGCTGGTCGAGTTTTCAACCATTGTCGGAATGAATACGGCGATCAAAAACTTCGATACGCGATCAGACGGCATTTTGTACGAAGCCATCACGCTGGACCGGCCTTAGGCGGATGGTCGTAATCATAGGGTGAAATAACTTTCTATAACAATCTGTTGCGATCTCTGATGGATGTACACAAGACTGTGGGATGCCTTGGGAAACATGTGCCCATGGTGTTAAGCTGCCTTATATAAAAGGCGTCACTTGTTACCGGGGATGGGCCGACATGAATCACATTGCAGATCATGCTTTTGATCGCCGCACAGTTTTAGGGGCTGCTGGTAGTGCTGCTCTGGCGCTCACGCTGCCGATCAATCGTGCAGTTGCGGCGGGTGGTGAGGGCGCAGCCATTTCGTTGGCCTTAAGCGCCTACGTGCAAATCACACCCGACAATCGCATCACCATCGTCTGCCCCGGTTCTGAAATTGGGCAAGGTGTGTTCTCAAGCTTGCCGAAAATTCTGTGCGAAGAATTGGAAGCGGATTGGGCATCGGTTGATGTGAAGTTGTCGAAAGCCGATGACGCCTATTCCAATCCGGCCAAGAAGCGCCAAAGCACCGGCAACTCCGATGCAATCTCTGGATACATGCCTGCCCTGCTGAAAACGGGCGCGCAAGCCCGCGAAATGCTGATTGCTGCCGCAGCCAAACAATGGGGCGTAAAGCCCGAGACGTGCCGCGCTGAAAATAGTGTCGTGTATCACGACGCTTCAAAGCGCAGTGCCACGTATGGTGCGTTGTCGCCTGCTGCAGCGAAATTACCAATTCCGGCAGAGGTGAAATTAAAGTCGCCGGATAACTGGAAGCTCATTGGCAAAGATTTTATCCGCAAAGACACGCCTGCCAAAGTAGATGGCAGTGCTGATTTCGGCGCGGATGTGAAACTGCCGGGTTTGCTGGTCGCAACGTTAACAACCTCGCCCGTCTTTGGCGGCCAAGTGCAATCCTATAACGCCAATGCTGCAATGGCTGTGAAGGGCGTTGTGAAACTGGTGTCGATTGATAACGGCTCTGGCACTGGTGGGTTGGCGGCGATTGCAGAAAACTACTATCAAGCCAAGAAAGCCTTAGAAGCAGCACAAATTGTTTGGGACTATAAAGGCGGCGAAACATTTACGTCCGCTGGTTATTCCGATGTCATGCGCCAGGGCGTGAATGATGAAGGCAAACCATTACCGCCCAGCAAGCGCGGCGATGTTACGGCGACATTCCAAGCCGCGACTAAAAAACTCGATGTTGTTTACGAAGTGCCGATGCTGGCGCACGCCTGTATGGAGCCGATGTCATCGACTGCCATGGTGACGGATGATGCCTGCTTGGTGTGGTCGCCTGCGCAGCAACAGGGTGCTGCGCGTGAGTTGGCGGCAAAGCTGACCAATCTGCCGCTGGAAAAAGTGACGCTGCAAAATACGTTCTCAGGCGGTGGCTTTGGCCGTAAGTGGGAGTTGGATTTCACGCGTCAGGTGATTCAGATCGCGCAAGCCGTGAAGGGTCGTCCGGTACGGATGTACTGGTCGCGCGAAGAAGATATTCAGCACGATTACTATCGCCCTGCTTACGTCATGCACGTCCAAGGTGGGCTCGATAAAGACAATGCACTCACCACGCTGCGTACTAAAATCGTTGGCCAATCCATGTTGGCCTATCAAAAGCGCCCGATGCCGGTGGATTTTACGGCCGTCGGTGGCGCAATTAATTTGGGCTACGCCATTCCCAACACGTTGATTGAGTATGTCGAGAAAACTCCCAACGCTCCGGCCGGGTTCTGGCGTTCTGTTGCCTCATCACACAATGGCTTCTTCTCTGAAAGTGCGATTGATGAGTTGGCCGTGCTGGCTGGCAAAGATCAGGTCGAGTTCCGCCGTGCGCTTTTAAAAGACAAGCCCCGTGAGTTGGCGGTGCTGAACCTGCTGGCCGAAAAGTCAGGCTGGGGCAAAAAACTCCCGCCCGGCCATGGTATGGGCATCGCGTTCACGCCAGGCTTTGGGTCGATTTTGGGGGCCACGGCCGAAGTGGTCGTGAAAGGGAACGATCTGCGCGTGGTCCGCATGGTCTGCGTGGCGGACTGCGGCACGCTCATTGAGCCGCATAACGTGATTTCGCAGTTGGAGGGCGGGTTGGTGTTTGGGCTTTCAGCTGCGCTGTTTGATGAAATCAGCATCGATAAAGGGGCTGTCCGGCAGAGCAATTTCTCGGATTACCCCATGCCCACCCTGGCCACGACCCCTGAATTGGAAGTTTATCTCATTCCCAGCAAGGAAAAGCCGGGTGGAGTAGGCGAAACCTCGGTTCCGGCAGCGGCCCCGGCTGTGGCCAATGCAATCTTTGCGGCGACTGGGCAGCGTATTCGCAAGCTGCCGTTGCGTAGCGCAGGGTTCATAGTTGCTTAGACTTAAAATGTGCTAAGGCTTTGGCTTCTTTAGGACTTTCGCCGTAAATGTCCTGTGTCTAGACTGGTGCCGTTGGGGGACAGGGCATGATGCGATTCGCCACCATTGTGGGTCTGGTAGGTATGGCCATTAGTATGGCTTGTCATGCGCCTGTCATGGCGCAGTCCCATACGGCTGTCATCGATTGTACGAACTGCCCTGAGTTGATTGTCGTGCCGTCGGGTATGCTCAACATGGGTACGGATGCCAATGCGCTAGAACTCGACCGTACAGGTCGGGGCAAAGGCGAAGCTGGCATTGTTCAAGTCACGATCAATAAGTCGTTCGCGTTAGGGCGCACCGAAGTCACGCGCGCCCAATATGCGGCGTTTGTGAAGGCGGCCAACTATAACCCCGAGATTAAATTCTGCCGCGTCTGGGATCAGGCGGGGGCGAAATTTGTCGATGTGCCGGGCCGCGATTGGCGCACCACAGGTTTGCAAACGGCGGCCCGCGATGATCAACCGGTCACGTGCGTCAGCTGGGATGATGCCGTCGCTTATACTCAATGGCTGAGTAAAGAAACGGGCAAGCTGTACCGTTTGCCGTCGGAAGCGGAATGGGAATACGCCGCACGCGCAGGCTCGACTAAAAAACGCTTCTGGGGCGATGACCCGGCGGAAGGTTGCGAATATGCCAATACTTTCGATCTCACCGGACACCGCGCTTACCCGCTATCGCAAGCGTATGTAATGTGCACCGATAGTTTTGCCGACATCGCACCCGTTGCCTCGTTGCTGCCCAATAATTTTGGTCTGCACGATATGATTGGCAATGTGTCGGAGTGGGTGGGTGATTGTTTCACAACGTCGAAAATGAATCGCCCGAAAGATCAGCGCGCGTGGACGTGGGACGGTTGCACGGTGCGCGGTGTTCGCGGTGGAAGCTGGATGAACACGCCGGACCAAAACCGCGTGGCGTTCCCGGCAGGTGATCCGCCTTCAGACCGATATGTGTACTTAGGCTTCCGTGTCGCGCGTGATTTGACGGAGAGCGAGAAATGAACCGCATTCTTCTCGCCCTTGTTTTGAGCGTTGCCACTTTTGGCGTTGCTCAGGCGCAAACAAAAACTATTCGCGATTGCCCGACGTGCCCTGAGATTGTTGTGGTGCCGGCAGGGAAATTCGCCATGGGCACCGCGCCTGGTGCACCCGAAGTGGATGAAGACACCGGCGAAAGCCCGCAGCTGGATGTGACGATCGAGAAGCCCTTTGGTCTGGGCAAGACCGAAGTGACGACGCAGCAATTCATCGAGTTTGTCACGCAATCGGGTTACAAAATGGAGCCGGGCTGTCGCTTGTGGAATGCGCGCTGGCTGTTCGATCCGAAAAGCGATTTCCGGGGTGCGGGCCAAATGCGCACGCCGAAGCCAACTGTACCAGCCGTTTGCATCAGCTGGAACGATGCGAAGGCTTATGTTGCGTGGCTGAGCAAGAAGACGGGCAAAACCTATCGTCTGCCGTCTGAAACAGAATGGGAATATGCGGCGCGTGCGGGCTCGACCACACCGCGCTATTTCAGTGCGGAAGCGGCGGAAACTGCGGCGGTCACGCCAAGCTGTGAATACGCCAATACGTATGACGTTTCAGCCCAAACCGAATATCCGTTCCCCTATCCTTACGCCCGCTGCAAAGATAACGCAGCCGATATGGCGCCCGTGGCGTCGTACAAGCCCAATGCATTTGGCTTGTACGATATGATCGGCAATACGTCCGAGTGGGTTGAAGATTGCTACACGGCAAGCTTGGTCGGCCGTGCGCCGGATCAACGGGCATGGACATGGCAAGGTGGTTGCGAAACGCGCAGCGTGCGCGGCGGCTCATGGACGTCGCGCCCTGCTGATGCGCGGGCCGCCAAACGCGAGAATGCAGCACCGAATACAAAGACTACCTATATCGGCTTCCGCATTGCGCGGGATGTCACGGTCGGAGAGGCCCAGTGACGAGGGCGCTGATGTTGGCCTTCGCTCTCGCAGGGTCCGCATTAGCACAACCGACATTCGCTGAAGAGCCTCAGTTAAAATCCGGCGTTGTTGTGAAGGACTGCCCCACGTGCCCTGACATGGTGGTGGTGCCTGCGGGTGAATTTATGATCGGAAGCACTGCCGATACACCCGATGTCGATGTCAGCCGGGGCGAAACGCCGCAAGCCAAAATCAAAATCGCCAAAGGGTTTTTGCTGGGCCGTTATGAAGTCACGGTGGGCCAGTATCGCGACTTCATCCGTGAAACTGGCTATCAG
Source organism: Rhodospirillaceae bacterium (assembly GCA_965229355.1). Classification (GTDB taxonomy): domain Bacteria; phylum Pseudomonadota; class Alphaproteobacteria; order Rhodospirillales; family Rhodospirillaceae. Next base: position 1,823,035 of record OZ245869.1, read on the forward strand.
CCACCTAAGAAAGCCTGCCGCGTGTGGGATAACGCCTTTGTCGATAAGGCGGATGCGACCTGGGAAAATCCGTATCAACCGCAGCGGCCTGAACCTCTGCATCCCGTCAGCTGTGTCAGTTGGAACGATGCGCAAGCCTTTATCAACTGGTTGTCGAAGAAAACCGGCAAGGCGTATCGCCTGCCATCAAGTGCAGAGTGGGAATATGCCGCGCGCGCAGGCACCACCACATCGCGCTTCTGGGGCAACGGTACCGACGAAGCGTGTGAATACGCCAACACCTACGATATTTCCGCCAAAGAAAAATATCCGTTTACCTGGACGTTCTCGCCGTGCCGCGACGGTTACCCAGAACAAGCGCCTGTCGGAAAGTTCAAGCCAAACCCATTTGGTTTGTACGACATGATCGGCAATGTCTGGGAGTGGACGGCGGATTGTTATGCCGGTTCGCACCAGGGCCGTCCCAAAGACGGCAAAGCGTGGGAATGGAATAGCGTTTGTGAGAATCGCGAAACGCGTGGTGGCGCCTGGATGAGTGCGCCCGAGCGCAATCGCATTGCTTGGCCGGGCCGTGACCCCGCCGAGCGCCGCTTGAATTACTTTGGCTTCCGCATCGCGCGCGATTTGGATGCTTCGTATGCGACGACATATGACGGCGGACAGTTGCGCCGCGTCACGGTGTTCACGGCAGATATGAAAAAAGCCAAGCAGTTCTGGGTCGATGCGTTGGGCTACAAAGTGCGCCTTGATAATCCGGCTTTTGGCGGTGAAGAGACGGCGAAAAGTTTGAAGCTTAAGGACAATGCCCGCGCGCACTATGTCTTGCTCGAGCCGGGCCAAACCAAAGGCCCGTTGATCGGATTGATGGGTGCTACGGGCCAGCAACTCTCAACCAAGACAGATTCACCCAACGATACGCCCAACGCGGGCGATGTGATCATTGTGGTGAACGTCAAAGATATCGTGCGCACTTTTGTGAAGTTTAAAGATCTCGGTGTGCGCGTGCTTGCGCAACCTTCTCCATTACCCGGCACCAGCGGTGTCGAGGGCACAGTTGTGTCGCCCGACGGCAACCGCATCACGATCCAACAAATCGAATCGGAATAACGGCCATGACCAACCTGACGCTTCCCCGCCGCTCATCGTTGAAACTGATGGGCGGTGCAGCCCTGGCCACGACCACATTCACGCGACCTTTGCGTGCGGCCACCAAAGAAGCTGACGTGGTGATTGTGGGGGCAGGTCTTTCAGGTCTCATCGCGGCTTGCATTCTGGAAGAGCAAGGCAAGTCGGTTGTTGTCGTAGAAGCCAAAGATCGCGTCGGTGGGCGTTGCTACACCTACACTGATCTGCCGGGCAAACCCGAAGTGGGTGGCTCGTCTGTTGGCTCAATGTATGCGCGCTTTTTAGATTGGGCCGACAAGTTGGGCATTAAGCGTAACCCCGCTGTAAGTGGCGGCGGTGATCTGTTCTCATACGTTTACAACATTCAAGGCCAGAATATTTTACGTAAAGATTGGGCAGCGCATGCACTCAACCCATTCCAAGGCGAAGACAAAAAACTAACGCCTGATTCGTTCCGTTTCCGCATGCTGGATCGCTATCATACCTTCGATGATTTGGAATCGTGGCGCGAGGCAAAGTTCAACGGCACCGACTCGTCGCTGTACGATCTCTTCAGATCGAAAGGCCATTCCGATGCTGAAATTTCGTTAGGCCTTGGCTCTAACCCTGGTTACGGCCACAGCCCATATGATCTCTCGGCCGTGCATATGTTCCACGTGTCGAATTTTGCACGCACGCAAATGCAACAGAACGCACCCAGTTTCTGGGATTTTGAAGGCGGCAATCAAAGCCTGCCCATCGCCATGGCCAAAACACTCAAAGGCGATGTGTTTTTAAAAACACCCATCACAGCCGTACGTACAAACAGTTCAGGTGCTGAAGTGGTTGCTGCCGATGGCCGCACGTTCAAAGGCAAAGCCGTCATCGTGTCGTTGCCGTTCTCGGCGTTGCGCTTCGTGACGTTCGAGCCGGGCCTGACTGGTTTGCAAGCCGAAGCCGTGAACACGATTCCCTATGGCACGTGCTGGCATGCGTACTTGTCGCTGAAGGGAAAATTCTGGGAACAAGATGGCATGCCCATCGGCATCTGGTCTGATTCAACAGTGGGCCGTATTTCTGCGCAACGCGATGGAAACAATGTGGTGGGCTTGTATGTTTTCCTCACCGGTAAACAAGCGATGCGGTTGAACACGTTGCCGATGGATGTGGCCAAAGATGTATACATGAAGGCGCTGTATACAGTTCGTCCATCGACTCAAGGAAAAGTGAAGATGGAACGCGCCTGGAGCTGGGTGAACGATGCGTACGCCGGTGGTATGTACGCCTACTGGCGGCCAGGCATGATTGCGAAGTTCAAGGACAAGATCGCGGTGCCTTACAATGGCGTCTACTTTTGCGGCGAGCATACGGCTGATTCCACGCGCGGACTTGAAGGTGCATTGGAATCGGGCGAACGCGCAGCCTTTGAAGTGCTGGAGAAAATTTAAACTCAAACGGAGGGTTTGATGCGCTTTGGTTTAATTGTAGCTGCGGTCATTTCATTTTCTGCCTCAGCTTTTGCGCAAGAGCCCACCATTACAGGCGGCACGATGGAGGACGTGAAAACGCTCATCGTCCGCAAAGATGCAATGATTGAAGCTTACAATAAAGCAGACATCAAAGCGGTCGCTGCAAATTACACTGACAACGCATGGCACGTTTCACCGCGTCGCCCACCTGCCATTGGGCGCGATGCGATTGCGGCCTATTTTGAACCCGCCATGAAACTCTACACCATGGAGTCGCAGTCCAAGGTGCTGAACGTTGATATCTCGGGCGACACCGCCACAATGATTAGCGAAGGCGAATTAAAGGGTGTGCCGCGTGCGGGCGTCAAAGGCCGTGATGGCAACGCACCGCCAACGTTCACTGAACGTCGTATCAATATGACAGTATTCAAGAAGCAGCCTGATGGTCGTTGGTTGATCCACCGTTTCTTCGATACCACGCCGGCTGAAGCAAAAACCCCTGAAGCAAAGCCGGCCGACTCGAAAGCACCCGAGTCGAAATAAAGCTGTCTACGTAAAGCCGTTTAACAAAACGCCTTACACCCAACTTTAAAAAGCCGCCGTCAGGACACATTTGCGGTTCATGTTTCACAGCATGAAACGCTTATTGCCCCTCGCTGTCTTGCTCCTTCTGCCTGCCGTTGGCTTGATGGCGGAGCCACAAATGCGCGACATCAAAGTACCCGATATTAAAGCAGGGGGTATTACGAAAGAGATGCTTAATCAAAAGGCGCCTAAGCCGCCACAACAGGCGTGCTTTAAGCCGGATGAAGTTCAATCATTTTCGTATCGCACAAGCGGCAACAACCTACGCATCAACACATCCGATGCGCGCACATATGATGTTTCGTTTTTTGTGAAATGTGATGGCTTAGCCTCAACCAAAGCTGTCAGTTTTGATGGCACCATCAACGATGAAGTGTGCGGTACCGGCATTGAGAACGTTGTATTCTACAGCACAGACAAGGGCCCTAAACGTTGCAGTATCCGCGAAGTTGATACAGTCCCGGTTATGGCCCGCGCTGGGCGTTAAGGGGTTGGGCGTTAAGCGAATGATTGCATTTATCTAAAACGCATCTTTGCATTTTTGTTCGCAACAGAATGAGACCCAGAGAATTTTGCATCTCTGCGGAATTGTATTTCTTATCTCAAGCGCTTCTTTTCTTGCCAAACCCCAGTGGCTCCGTTGACACTTCCGGCGTCAAATCATCTGCATTTGCGGCAGATATGTCGGGGGAGACATTATGACTAAACTGAAATTTGTATCCGTCGCTGCGTTAGCGGCCTTAACGCTGGTCGCCTGCGATCAGCAAAAAGCAGCCGCACCGAAATCTGAGGCCATTAATCCGCTGGCCGGTAAATCACTGGAAGAACGTGCGGCCGCTATGGCGCCTAATAAGGCGGGCACAGAATTGCCTGTCGCGATTATTCCAAATGTGCCGGAAGCCGCTGAAGCCTACTATGGCAAAGACTCTAAAACATTGATCGCGCAAACGCGTGATGCTGATGCCGTGAAAACATCTATGGGCACTAGTGGCGCGCTCACGTACATCTTCGCTGATGACGGCAGCATGGTTCAACGCGTCAACGACAAAGGCCAAGATGCCTGCTCGTACATTTTCCCGGATGGCAAGCGCGTGGTGTTTACCTCAACGCGCGATCACATGGATATGCCAGTGGGCAACTGGTCGGACCAGAGCAACTATCCGCAAGGCTCTGAACTTTATATTGCCGATATCGACGGCAAAAATTTGGTACGCCTGACGAATAACGACAATTACGAAGCGGAAGTGTCGGTCTCGAACGACGGCACCAAGATTGTGTTTGGTCGCCAGATCAACGGCAAAATGGACCTCTGGATCATGAATGCCGATGGTACAGGCGAACGCCAACTGACAGCGACAGATGATTGGCAAGAAGGTGCGCCATTCTTCATGCCGGGCGATGATCGCATTATGTTCCGCGCCTGGCGGGCCAGTGAATACGGCAAAGTGCGCCCGACGCCCATGACGGTGTTTACGATTAAAACCGATGGCACGGATTGGCGTCGTTACACCTATGACAACGATATGAATTGGGCGCCGTTCCCAGCGCCTGATGGCCGTCACTATGTATTTGTGCGCGTCACCGACAAAGAGAAGAACGATTGGGATGTGTACTTGGGTGATTTGGCCGGCACACCACCAAAACGCTTAACCTTCCATGACGGCTTTGATGGTCTGCCCAGCTTGTCACCCGATGGGAAGAAGGTAGCCTTTGCACGTTCCACCGGGCCTGGGTTTATGTCGGGCTTAAAAACCTTCGTGATGGATATTTCATCACTGGGTCTTAGCACCACCAATCAGTTTAACCCGGAGTGGGGCTTGCCGATGCAGGATGACCCGAAGCCTGCAGCAGCGCCGCCTGCGCAGCAATAACATCTCTCAAAAGCAAAACGGCCTCTCATGATGAGAGGCCGTTTTTTATTCCCTTATCGCTGTAACGCTTATTGCGTCACGGCTGATGTTTTCTTTTCGGCTGGTTTATAGTCTTTCACCTTCACGGTGATCATGCCGTCGTCTTGCCACGGGCTAACTTCCAAATCGACGCCCAGGATTTTTGAGTAACCAGCCATGCGCGGGATGGTCCAGTTTTCGTGAATCCACTTTTCAGTGATGTTGTGTTGGCCCATGCGGGTGGTTTGCGTCAGCACGTTGCCGAACGGGCTCTTGAAGCGGCGCATGCCGGGTTCGCTTTGCGTGTCCAGCACCAACTGCCAGTGACAGGTGGTTTGATCGAACACAGCGCGCAAGGCTTGGTCCTTATCGCCGCTCTTTTCCATGATCTTGGCCGCGCGCTTTAACATCGGCTCTTGGGTTTTGATTTCTTCTTCCACGCCTTCCTTGGTCAGATTGTGATCTTTCAGGAATTGCATGTGTTGGAGATGCTGCTTCACCAACGCATCGTTGGTTTCGTGCTGATAGCCTTGGTTATCTTCCAGGGTCTTCACGACCATGTTCATGATCAGGCCCAGATCGCGCTCGCGACCTTCAAAGCCTGAGTAACGGCCCAAGGTTTTTTCCGGCTTGGCATTCGGATCGACCGGTTTGCCAAACGGTGTGTCTGCAGCAATGGCTGGAAACGCAAGACCAACGGTCAGCGCAACAGCGGCGGTCAAAGTTTTGAAGTTCATGAAAGCCTCCCCGGGAAATGGATAATTCGAAACGCACGATCAAAAGCGTAAGCGAACTCTATACGAACCAACGCTATTACGGCAGGCGTCCTCGTACGCACGCGTCGGTGATCGACCACGCAGTGGCCGAGGGGTTGTGTTTTGCAAAACCGCCCCGCACTCTCTCGGGCAATGCCCGTAATGCGTTGAGGGGCCATACTGCGTTGAGGGGATTATCTTAAATGTCGTTGCCGTCGCAGGTTGTTACAATTACGGAAGCACATCGCCGCCGCGCGCTGGTGTTTTTGTTTCTGGTGTCGCTGTTCAATTATGGTGACCGCAACATGATCGGCGTGCTGGTGCCCGCAATTAAAGCGGATTTGGATTTAAGCGACACGCAGATTGGGTTCATCACCGGGCTCGCGTTTTCGTTGTTCTATGCGCTGATGGGTATTCCCATTGCGCGGCTGGCCGATACGTTTTCACGGCGCGGTGTGATTTCTGTCGCTCTGGCAATCTGGAGTGCCATGACCTGCGCCTGCGGACTTGCGCAGAACTTTATGCAACTTGCGTTGGCACGTGTGCTGGTCGGCGTGGGTGAGGCAGGTGCTACACCGCCATCGCATGCGATTATTGCCGATCTGTTTCCGAAGGCGCGGCGCGCATTTGCACTCTCGGTGTATGCGTTCGGTTCACCCATGGGCGTCATCATTGCGTATCTGGCAGGCGCTTGGCTAACGCAGGAATACGGCTGGCGTGTGACACTATTTGTATTTGGTTTGCCGGGTATTCTAGTGGCATTGCTGGTCTATCGCTTTTTACCCGAACCTCCCCGCGGCCATTCCGAGTTAACTGACGGCGAACCACCCATTACGCCTGCCCGCTTAGGCGAAGCGCTGCGCATTTTGTTTTCAAAGCCCGCCTTTCGCCAAAATGCATTTGCATCAGGTCTATTTGCGTTCCTCTGGTTCGGGCTGATGTCGTGGGTGCCATCGTTCTTCACGCGCTCGCATGACATGTCATTGTCGGAAGTTGGCGCGTGGTTGGCGCTGGCGTTGGGTGTATCGCAATTCGCAGGCACCTGGGTTGGCGGTTGGCTGGGCGATAAACTTTCTGCGCGCGATGCGCGGTGGTATCCATGGCTGTGCGCCGGGGCCATGTTGATCTCCACACCGTTTTATTTTGTGGTGTATCTGGCCGCAGATTCGACCATCGCAATGATCGCGCTCTTCTGCGCAGTGTTCTTTTCCATCATGCAAAGCGGGCCGCAGCATTGGGTGACGCAAGCGGTCGCAGGCCCGCGTATGCGCGCCACGGCAACGGCGACGTATCTGTTGGTGGTGAACCTGATCGCTGGTTTTGGCGCGCAGTTGGTGGGCTGGCTCAGTGAAACCTTTAAACCCACTTATGGCGTCGACTCACTCGGTCGCGCACTGTTGCTGGTCAGTATTATTTTCAGCCTTTGGGCCGCCATCCACTTCTGGCTGGTGGCGCGCACGCTGCGACATGATATTGCAAAGGCATGAGCACGCTGAATTCTGACACGATTAATCTCGCCCGCCGTATCGAAGCGCATGGTTTAAAAGCTTGGCCCGCGCTGGGCGAAATGAACCTGGATGGCTGGCGGGTTAAAATCTCAGGCGGCTTTAGTCAGCGCCAGGATAGTGTAACGCCGATTGAGATTGGCCAAGACACGACCGAAAACAAAATTCGGTGGTGCGAGCGATACTATGGCGAGCGGCATTTGCCCTGTGCGGTGCGAGTTACTGATCTTTATCCTGATGAAACGTTGCAGCCATGGTTGGCGGCGCGCGGTTACCGGACCCAAGGCTTAACCCACGTTATGATCGCTGATGTTACGGCTGCCGCTGAAACGCCGCCGCCTGATGTGTCATTCTCGGATCAAGCTAGTGATGATTGGTTTGGCGCGGCCATGATGGTGGACCAACGGGCCGTCATTCATGCCGATGCGTTGATTTTCACCATGACGCACCTACCGTGGCCGCATGTCTTTGTGGAAGCTGGAAACGGAGATGGTACCGTTGCGATTGGCTGCGGGCAAAAGTCCGACGATCTCATGGGCATTTTCAGCATGCGCACATTGCCGGAAGAACAGCGCAAAGGTCATGCGCGGCGTGTGCTGGCCGGATTGCTGGCCTGGGCCAAAAAACAAGGCGTGAAAACAGCGTGGCTGCAAGTTGAGAAAGCCAACGCAGCAGCCGTTGCGCTCTACGCGTCCATGGGTTTTCGTCCGCTTTATGATTACCGCTATCTCGTGCGGCATCCAGAGCGCGACTGATTACTCTGCTGCGCGAGATGCTGGGGCTTCCAGCGTCTCCACGCGCTTCTTCAAGGCCGCGTTCATCGCCTCAAAGCCGTCTTTGAACATGTTGAAGTAATCGTCCTTCATCACGGTCGTCAGCAGGCCTTCCACGCGCATACATTGATGGACCTTCACGCCCCCTTTGCGCTGCGTGATGCGCAGCCAATGCTCTACGGTCAGCAACCATGAAAACCATGCGCCATGCTCGAAGCGGATTTCGTGCTCGTCTTCGAACTTAATAATACGCGGCGTGATGACATGATTGGCTTGGTTGCGGCCGTCCTGGCTTTTCAGGCGCATGGTCATGTGGACTTTGCTATAGGCCAGCGGGTGCCCTTCGATGGCGGTGATGAATGGATTCCAATCGGCATAATTGCGAAAGCCAATGATGTGGCGCCACACCACCTCGGGCTTTGCATCAATCTCAATAACGGTCGACAACTCTTTCATCACGTAATCCAAAACGTCCATTCACAATGATGATCCAATTTTAGCGGCAGAGCGGCCCCCAAGTCTCCGATATAAGAGCCATAGACGTATAATTTTTTCGTGAAAATGCACGTCCGTTAACGCAACCGTTCCTGAAGCCAACCAGTTAGGTCGTTCCATCATGGTGTTTGTGTCTGAGACCGCAGGGTCGCCGCTGGCTATCGCAATTTTGGGTGTCTCGCGCATTGAAACAGCGCTGGCCTTTTACCGTGATGTCATTGGGCTTGATGCGTCGGCCGAGACAATATGTTCTGGTGCAGCATTCGAGACACATTTTGCCCTTCCCAAAGGGGCTTCGGCCAAAGCTGTGATGTTCGGCATGAATAGCGCCCCTGGCATCGGTCCAAAAGTGGGCCGCGTGCTGGCACTGGAATTTGATGCGAAAGACCGCATCACGATTCCGCAAAAAGGTGATCGCACTTATCGCGGTCTGTGGAATTTGAATTTCTATGTAAATGACATTCGCGCGACCACACATGACCTGCAAAGCAAAGGCTTCGACTTCTGGAGCGAGCCCGTGGGGTATGAAGTGAGTGCCAAAGCAGGCATGCCCATCGAAGTGTTGTTCGATGGGCCTGATGGTCTCGCGATCAACTTAGTCGAACTGACCGGCGATGAGACCAGCACCATTGGCCGCCTGAAAAAAGAAGTCGATGCGCTGGGAAAGAGCCTGCAAGGTTTCAGCCAAGTGGCCACCACGTCCCACAGCATTATCAATCACGAGAAAGCATTGGCCTTTTACACGCAGGTTCTCGGCATGGAAGTCCAGATCGACGATATTTTGGGCAAACCTGAGACCAATCATTTCCTCGGTCGCCCACGCGATGCACAAACGCGGGCGACATTCGTGGCGGGCCGTCATCAGTTCGGCAAAGTCGCGTTATCGTATCCGCTGAATTACGAAGTGCCGAACAAAGTGTCGCTGGCGGTTGCGCCGAACATCGGCTACCTCGCGCAAAGCTTTTGTGTGCCTTCGTTAGACAAAGCGCTTGCTGGCTGTACCGAAATATTTTCGAGCGCAGTAGATATTGTGATCCCAGGCTTAGGGTCTGTACGCGCAGCTATGGTGCGCAATCCGGGTTCGGGGGCGTTGATGCAAATATTCGAGGAGCGCTAAAGATGAGCATTCCCACCACCATGCGCGCATTGCAAATCGATGCCCCTGGCGCGCCTGAAAATTTTGTATTGCGTGAGATCGCCACACCAACACCGGGTGATGGCCAAGCGCTGATTAAAGTTGCTTACGTCGGCATGAACCCGATTGATGCCATGGCCCGCGCAGGCAAAATCAATTTCCTTCCCATCACTTGGCCGTTCACGCCGGGCTTGGAGAAAACCGGCACTGTGGTGGATGTGGGGGCGGGTGTTGATAAAGCACTGATCGGTCAGCGCGTCATCGCGCGCTCAGGCTTTGGTGGCTATGCCGAATACACGCTCAATGCGGCCAACACACTACTGAAACTGGATGATCGGATTGATCTCAAAACTGGCTGTGTGTATCGCGGTGCATCGTTCACCGCATGGCATGCTTTATATAAAGCGGGCCGCCTGCAAAAAAACGAAACGGTTCTCATTCACTCCGCTGCTGGGGCTGTCGGCATTATGGCGATTCAAATCGCCAAAGATGCAGGCTGCACTGTCATTGGCTTGTGCGCAGGTGAAACCAAAATCGCCTACGCCAAATCCTTCGGTGCTGATCATGTGTTCGACTACTCAACAAACACATGGTCCGATCAGGTGAAAGCTGTCAGCGCAAAAGGTGTTGATGTGATCTTGGATGGCAATGGTGGCGCGAATGCCGAAAAGAATATCGATCTCACAGCCCCCATGGGTCGCATTGTTTATATCGGCGCCACGGCTGGCAATTACCCTGCACCAGTACAAATCCCCACGCTGATTTTCAAAAACATCAGCATCGCCGGCATGAACTTGGCGCCCATCGAAGAAGCACCGGGCAGTGCGGCAGATCGCGACATCATCAATGCGGTCGCGGAAAAACGCTGGCGCGTGCCGATCTCTGAGACTGTTGATTTAGAAAACGCGGGCGATTTGCACGCGCGGCTTGAAGCGCGGTCCGTGATGGGGCGCGCTGTTATCAAAGTCTGCGGCGATTGACATTTGTTTAGGGTGCAGTGCGGCATGAGGCGCCATTAAACGGTCATTCACAATAACGATTTGATCTTTATCAAGTTTCGCCATCATCTTTAGAAAACCAACGCTTGAGAGCGTCGCGTGAAGTTGGTTATCCTTCACGTCGCGGAGCAGGGTCTAGCTTTCGCCCTGGCTTTGCGTGCCTTTGCTAAAAAGTGACTTTCTTAAAGTGCCTTTTTGAAAAAGTGCGTTTGGTTTACCGGGGAGGGTACCCAATGTTGTTGGCGCGCGTGTCGTTGAAATCTGTTGCCGCCGTTGTTGCATCGTTAGCGGCGTTTTCTGCAAGTACAGCTATGGCGCATACAGGCCATGGCCCCACCGCTGGGTTTATGGCGGGTTTCTCACATCCTTTATTCGGCGCCGATCACTTCCTCGCCATGTTGGCGGTTGGATTGTGGGCTGGTGCCATTGGGGCGCGCGCTGTCTGGCTTGTGCCAGCGTCGTTTGTTGCCGCGATGATTTTGGGCGGCGTCATGGGCGCACAAGGCTTAGGCCTTCCCGCGGTCGAGTTGGGCATTACCTTCTCTGTCATCGCATTGGGCGCGCTTGTCGCATTCAATCCGTCGCTGCCATTAGCGATGTCGATGAGCATCGCCGCAGCGTTCGCACTGTTTCATGGCCATGCGCACGGCGCTGAAATGCCTGCTGATGCAAGTGGATTTGCATATGGCGCAGGCTTCGTGTTGGCCACGGCGGTTTTGCACGCAACGGGCTTAGCCGCCATTGCTGCGCTGAAAGCCCGCCTGACACCGGCCGCGTTACGCATCACAGGTGGCGCAGTTGGCGTTGCCGGTCTTGCTTTGCTTGCGAACTGAACAGCACATCCAGGAGCAGCGCATATGAGCTTTGGTAGCACCACCATTACCGGCAATGTCCGTCCGAAAATGACGAAGGAAGAATTGGCCTTCGTGAAGCAAGAACTGTCCGAACAAATCGAACGCTACAATAAAATCGTCCAAGAGCAAGAAGCGCTGACCCCACAACGCGAGAAGTGGGTGAAAGAATTCCTGCATCGTATCCAAACGCGCGGTTATCACGTCCACGCCGGGATCAAGCGGGTCATTCCGAAAGAGGAAATCCGTCCGCGCGACGGCCGTCCGCTTGAGGTGATTTTCTAAGACGTAGTAGCGCTTCGTTTTTTCACCGCGCGGCGTGATCGCCAGACGCGGTTTTCAGGAGACGTTTCATGGCTCGCCCACATATCGAACCGTTTGTTGATCGTGACGTTGGTTTTAAAAAGCTGGGCCTGCCCGGCTTCAGGAAGGGCATTCAGTACAAAATGCTCTCGATGGATAAAGAAACCGGCGCTTGCACCATGACGGTGCAGTACGACGCTGGCTTCAAGCAGCCGCCAGGCTTCTCTAATTCCGAAATGGAAATCTTCCTGCAGGAAGGTCACCTGATGGTAGGTGATAAGCGCTGCGAAAAAGGTACCTACATTTTCGCCCCTGCCGGTACATCACTACCCGCGATGTCGACTGACGAAGGTTGCTTGGCCTTGGTCTTCTACAATTTCGGTCCGCCGTCGTTCACCGAGTCAGATGAAGATCACGACAAAGCCGACAAAACCCAAAAGCGCACCATGGTTGACTCGTACTTCGGTATGGATTGGCAGGTGCCCACGTTGTTCCCGCAAACAGCCCCCGGCTGCTTGCTGAAGATCTTGCATCTTGATCCCAAGACCTTCGCCATGACGTTCTTGTACTGCATGACGCCCGGCTTCTGGCAGGACAACATCAGCTATCACGACGTCGCGGAAGAGGCCTATCACATCTGGGGCACAAGCTGGATGATGCAGTTCGGCGATCTGCCCACGGGCGGCTACTTCTATCGCCCGGCCTACATCAATCACGGTTGCTTCCGGTCAGATTTGGGCATTCTCGCTATTGGTCGTACCGATGGTGATTTGCACAACTACTTCCATCACGATCCGTTCTCGACACCGGAAGAAAACCATCATCGCGCGGCTGCCAAATTGGCACGTATGAAACCGGCGTTGTACCAGTGGATTCTGACCAACGAGCACAACCACTTGCCGCATGACTTTGAATTCCCGGACGATACCTACGATACGGCGGGGTACGATTCAGGCATTCACATGCATGACGATGGATCGACCCATAAGCATAAAAGTGCGGGTGCTCACAGCCACCTGAACCAAAAGAAAAAAGCGAAGAAATAAACGGCGCGACATCGCCATAGCAAAACGCCCGCTCTTGTTAGCGGGCGTTTTTGTTTTGGGTGTACAGCGTCAACGCCATCACGACGGGGAGCGGTGAGATGGTCATTAAGCCAAACCATTCCACCAGTGCGATGGACATCTGTGGGCGCGTTACCGCAATCACCAACGTCGCGCTTAAGAACATCCAGCCGATCACCTGCAAACGACAGCGATAAGGTTTGAACATGGGCAGCAAACTTTGGTAGCGGCGCATACCAAGGGCCAGCAGTGCAAAACCAAGCATCCCGAATACGAAGATCATCATCGCGCTCATTATGGATTTATTCTGCGGGGGCAGGTTGTAGCGCTGGCACGCGGTGTGTGCGCTGGCGCATGTAATAAGCCAAAGCCCCCAGCGCCAAGCCCGTCAGCGTCAAACTGGCGTCGAACACGAAGAACAAGCCATCGCTCAATCCTATTCCGCTCCATAAGCCTCGGCCTGTTAATGCAGCAGAGGCGACCGGTAGTGTGATGTAAATCACCGCAGCCACGGCCGATTGTTCCATCCACGATTGGCTGGGTTTGCGGAAGAAGGCCCATACAATGCCAATAGCCCAAACGATGAAGAACCAATCCATCTCGGTTTGAATGCGTTCACGACCTTCAGCGGGCAATAAACGATTGGCCCAGAAGAACGCAGGCACGGCCATCATCAGGCCCATCGTTGTGCCCGCACTTAAGCGCGCGACAATGCGGTGAATGGGCTTTTCATCATCGGCCCGGCTTAAGCTCCAGATAATCAATCCGGTCAAAATCACAGCACACAGTGACAGCCCGCTGAGATAGTACAGCCAGCGCACGACGGGTGCTGCAAAGCGGCCCATGTGAAGGCCGTATAGTGTGTCGTAGACGCGGCGTGCGGGGCGATCTTCGGTGAAGGTTTGTAATACGTCACCTGTCGGTCCATCGAAGGTGATCTGTGTCACGCGGTAGGCCACATTGTCACCGTCGTGGCGTTCCACCATCACGGTCGCGTTTTTGTCGCCTGCATTTTCAATCGTCACCACGCCCACACGCCCGCCGTCGAACATGCTTTCAGCGCGGCGTAAGATGCTTTCAATGTCTGCCATCTGTGCGGGCTCGCCCAACGCTTTGCGGTGGACATGGCCGGGGTCGATATCAGCTTCTAATGCATCGCGATCTTCCCCGTAGTTGGCCAACAGCGCCCACGGAAACATCAGTGTGATCAGGGTCAGCACGCCCGTAAATGTAATCATCAGATGAAACGGCAACGCGAAGACCGCCATCACATTGTGCGCATCCAGGAATGAGCGCTTTTTCACACCAGGGCGGAACACAAAGAAATCGGTGAAGATGCGCTTGTGCGTGAGAATCCCTGAGATAATCGCAACCAGCATCGTCACCCCGGCCAGCACAGCAAGCACGCGGCCATAGGGGTGTTTGATCTGCAATTGAAAGTGAAAGCGGTAAAAGAATTCACCGCCTTTGGTGTCGCGAATCCCTTCGGGGCTGCCGGTCACGGCATCGTACGCACGGTCGTGGTAGGTAGCTTTTTTCTCGTCTGCTGATTTTGTGTAATAAAACACGCGGCCCACATCAGTGCGGTCATCGGGCGGCAACAAACGCCAGGGACGTGTGTGATCAGCATGCGCGTCTAAGTATTTAATCGCCGCGACCAGGGCTGGAATTGGCTCGGCTTTGCTGTGCACCTCGGGGTGCATCCAATCGGAAATTTCTGGCTTAAAAAATGTCAGCGTGCCGGTCAGCGCAATGGCGAACAGCAACCAACCCGCGATGATCCCGGCCCAACTGTGCAGCCAGGCCATCGATTGTGTCAGCGTGGCTTTCATGTCCGAACTTTTTTCATGAAGGTTGGCCCAGAGCCCAGGCGATCAGGGCGCTGAAGATCGTCACACCACCCATCACCGCGCCAATGCGGGTGACATTGTGAAACGCAAACACCGCCACCACGCTGCACGGCCACAACACCATGCCGAATATCGTGGCGGTCGCAGCGGCTTCGATGCGGTCCATGGGCAGGCTGCGCGCTAACGCAGCCGCCACTACAGCGGCCATCACGTAACAGCCAAATGTGCCAAGCCCAACGCGCGCTGCCAGGCGCCAGCGTTCACGGTTGGGGGCGATGGCAATGGGATTGTTGGGGGCAAGAGAGGCCTCGGTCATGTCCGTTGGCAGTCTGGTTCTAGGTCAGGCGGTCACAGGAACAGGTGTGGCGTGAATGCCCCGCAGCGGTGTGAAACAAACACGATCCTCAATCTTTGTATTGCGACTAACTCGTAATTGCAATATAGACCCGTTCGCCGATACGGCAACTGCGAATTAATCACATCTATTAAGGGGACTTATATGGCTACTTCTGTACGCGCGCAATCGATTTTGCGTGAAAATTCAATGAGCGTAGTTTCCGGCCGCTTTGCCGCGACTCTGTTGCTCGCGACGGCCCTATCGTCTGGCGCGGTCACCGCAGCCTACGCCGATGATGCTGACGCTGAATCCAAAACCAAGCTGGAAGAAGTCATCGTGACCGGCCTGAAAGACAAAAACGCCGCCGGTGGCACCAAAACCGAAACCCCGCTGATCGAAATTCCGCAATCCATCTCGGTCATCAGCGCTGATCAGATCGACCTGCGCGGTGCCCTGACCGTCTCTGACGTGCTGCTGTACACCGCAGGTGTGCGCTCGGAAGCGTTCGGTCTGGATAGCCGCGTGGATAGCTACAACGTGCGTGGTGCCACACCAGCGCAGTACTTAGACGGTATGCGCATGATTTACGGGTCGTACAACACCGCCCGTGTCGACCCCTATGCGCTCGACCGTGTTGAAGTGCTCCGTGGTCCGTCATCGGTTCTGTACGGCCAAGGCACCATCGGTGGTTTGGTGAACCTCGCGTCAAAGCGTCCGACGTTTGATACCCGCAAAGAAGTTGTCGCCAGCTACGGCACGCATGACCGCGCGCAAATTCAAGGCGATGCAACGGGCCTGCTGAATGAAGAAGGCACATTGGCGTACCGCATTGTCGGCGGCTTCCGGAATGCTGACACGCAAGTCGATCATGTGAACGATGACCGTTGGTTCATCGCGCCGTCGATTTCGTATCGTCCCTCGTCAGACACCGAGATTGCCCTGATGGTCCACCATCAGCGCGACGATATGGGTTTGACCGGTCAATTCCTGCCGTTGATCGGCACGTTGGATGTCTCGAAGTACGTGACGGTCTATAACGCGGCCAACCCGAATGGCATTAAGCCGCTCACCAACAACGTGAACGGGGTGCTGCCGCACAGCACATACGTTGGCGAAACGGATTTCGATAACTACAACTCACGCCAAACCAACGCGACCTTGTCAGCCAGCCATCGCTTTAATGACTGGCTCCAGTTCCGTCATAATTCACGATTCTCGGATAGCTTTGTTGTCTACAAGTCGATCTATACGAATTTCTCTGGCCTCGGTGTGAAAACGCCCTACTACACCTCGCAAGCGGCTGTGAATGCGGCTACGGCTACGGCTGTACCGGGCAGCACGCCTGTGACGTATACAGGCCCAGATCGCATCGCACCGCGCACGTTCTACACCAGCTATCCGGAAGTGCGGAACTACGCGACCGACAGCTCTTTGCAGGCCGACTTTGCAACTGGCGTGCTGAGCCACAAGGTTCTGGCGGGCATTGACGCGCAAGACTACACGCAAGAGCAAACCCAAGACACCGGCGTGGCCACACCGATTGATCTGTTTGCACCGCGTACCTTCAACAGTGCTGCTAACCCTACTTACCGCTACACTGCACTGAATGTGCAATTGGCAACGGTTAAGCAGAACCAAACCGGCATCTATGCGCAGGACCAAATCTCTTACGAAGGTTTGGATTTGATCTTGGGCGTGCGCCGCGATTGGGCGGAATCGAAGTCGATTACACCAGCTGGTATTGTGACCGAGAAAGACGACAGTGCCACAACGTTCCGTGTCGGCATGACGTATAACTTCGAAGGCATTGCGCCTTATGTGTCATACGCTGAATCGTTCCTGCCAGTTGCTGGTGGCAACCTGGCTGGCGTGCCGTTCGATCCGCAAGCGGGCGAACAAATCGAAGCGGGTGTGAAGTGGCAGCCGAACCAATCTGTGTTGGTGACAGCCGCTTACTTCGACATCAAAGACACCAATCGTTTGACCGTCAGCCCGACGAACCCGAACGACCGTGTCCAAACCGGTGAAGTTAGCTCGGAAGGTTTTGAATTCGAAGCGCAGGCGAATTTCCTCGAATTCTACAACATCTCGGCCTCGTACGCTTACACCGACGCGTTCATCAGCAAGAGCAACAACCGCAATGAAATCGGCAAGCCGTTCAGCGCGGTGGCTAAGCATGTTGCAACCACGTTCTTGACGCGGAAATTCCTGATCAATGGTGATGACGTTGTGACAGTCGGTGCCGGTTTGCGTTACACCGGTCGTTCAGTGGACCGCACGGCCCCTGTGCCGACGGCTGCCGTACCGAACCCGGAAATCATCCGCGTTGTGACACCAGCGATTACCGTGGGCGATGTGATTGTGTCTTACGAGTGGGATGATGCTTGGCGCTTCCAAGTGAACGCCAACAACATCACCGACGAGAAGTTTGCCTCGGCATGCTTATCGCGCGGCGACTGCTTCTTGGGTCAACGCCGGACCGTGGTGGGCAGCATCCGTCACCGCTTCTAAGCTGACAGCAAGATATGAAATGGAAAAGCGGGGCAGCAATGCTCCGCTTTTTTATTGCGCACAATTCACAGTGTTCAGATTTGCACGCACTTCACGCGATCCCCCACCAGGCCCTGCAAATTCCCTGCAAATGCAGGCGCACATCCGGTTTTACCGCCTCAAAATAGCGGCGGATAAGTTCTTGAGAGTCGTGGAAAACGCGGCGGCTGGGGGATCTCAGCCGCCGTTGTCGTGTTATGATGATTGTAGAAAAGTTTTAGCGCCGTCGCGCCTTAACCTTTTTTGATGATGCGGTGAAGAAACGAATTCCACACCGCCGTCTGGGCCACGCCAACGCCGCCCCGTTCCGTTTCATCAGCGCCCTCATGAACGCTGGCGACTGCGTCGCTTTTTGAGCGACGGCCCCCTGGAAGACCGGACGCGTACATCCGGCGTCCGGTCCAGGGTGCCGTTGTCGACCCCCCGGAAATTTGGGGAAGAGGGTCGACACGGGGGAAATCAGTTGGTGTGTCGTCGTGTGCCATGGCGATTTGATATCGCCTCAGCATCTATCGGACAAACGAATTATTTATGTCACTATCATCGACTTTACCGATAGTATATGACAGTTCGGCGACAAACCGGGGGCGGCTGCGGCCGCTATTGTTCTGAAAGCACATCAGTTAGGGCGACCACGATGGATATGGATTTGGTGCGGACGTTTTTGGAAGTGGTCGAGACCGGCAGTTTCATCCGTGCAGCCGACTCGTTGCACGTCACGCAGTCGACCGTTTCAGCCCGTGTCAAAGAACTGGAACTGGAACTGAAGCAGTTGTTATTCGTGCGCCGCAAATCAGGTGTGACACTCACCCCCGCAGGCAAACGTTTTCAACCGCATGCCCAAACCATGATGCACGTGCTGCGCCAAGCGCGCCAAGACGTGGCGTTACCTGCTGAACTGCGCGCCATCATCAACATCGGCGGACAGTTCAGTTTGTGGCAGCGCATCGTGCTGGAATGGATGGCAGATTATCGCGCGGCGTATCCTGAAGTGGCTGTGCGTGCCGAAGCGGGTCAGCCTGAATCACTGATGAACCACTTGTCTGATGGCCTGCTTGATTTCGTGGTGATGTACAGCCCCGAAGCGCGGCCCGGCTTTCAAATTGAAAAGCTAATGGAAGAGACGTTGGTGATGGCCGCCAATCGCCCTGACCATCGCGGTCCTGCCGATGCAGATTATGTATTCGTCGATTGGGGCCGTGACTTTGCCGCGTGGCACTCTGATCAGTTCCCGGATTTCGGTGCGCCAGGATTGCACGTGAGCTTAGGCGCGCTCGGGATGAGCTACATTTTATCACGCGGTGGCGCTGGGTACTTCCCACGGCGTCTCATCGCAGCCGATGTTGAAGCGGGACGCTTACATTTGATCCCCGGCATGCCGGAATTCTTGCGTCCGGCACACGTGATTTATCCGACCGATTCCAGCAACGAAGCGGCCATGCACGCTCTGGAAAGTTTACGCAATGCCGTACGTCATGACCTGTCGCAACAAGGCGGCAAGATTATCCAGGAAGTGACTCAGTCGCCACGGCGAGTTCGGTCGCGGTAAGGTGCTTTTCAGTCAGATTGTATTTCATCATGATCAGCATCGAGAGAATGCCGAATGCAACCGGCATGCCACTATAAGTGACAATGATTCCGTTCAGGGCTTCCGGTGTTTGTGCGATGAAGCCTTCGGTGCTTTCATGGTAGCCAAAGAAGCTCAAGATGAGGCCCGCCAATAAAGCGCCGAACGCAAAGGCGGTTTTATCCATCGCGGACCAAAGGCCTGCGTAAACACCTTCGCGGTTCAGTCCGCTGAACTTGCCGTCGTAGGCAATGGTGTCGAATAACATCGAGAAGGCCATCAGACTAAAGCCGCAGTTCGATGCGCCCATGAAGACAGCGAAGAGATAGATGTAACCCGTCTGACCTTCCTGCACCAACGGGAACAGCGCATACGATGCAATGAAGACAATGATGGAGAGAATATAGACCCTCTTTTTGCCCATGCGCTTAGACATCATGGTTAACAGCGGTGGCGTGATCACGACCATTAGTGACACCACTAGCAAAACTTGGCTTAAGAACACCATATCAGTGATGTTGAGGTGATAGTTCATGTACATCGCAAGTGTCGCATAGGCGCTTGAGCCGCCAACAAGTTGCGCGAAGTAGCCAGCCATGAGAATCAAGAATGGTTTGTTCTTTGCCGCCAGCAACACTTGTTGCTTCAGCTGCACGGGCGCGTCGACCTGTTCAGTGAGTGGAACAGTTGCTGTGCCAAAGAACGTCACCAGCATGGTTGCGCCGCACGTCAGTGCCAAGATCATGGCCATATAGCTGTAGCCTTGTTCGCCACCACCGCCAGCGCCGACCAAGTAGAAGGGCATGGCATTACCCGCGATCAAACCAAAGCCCAAGCCGATCTGACGCCAGCTCATCACGATGGTGCGTTCATGCATGTTCGTGGCGAGTTCAGAGCCCATGGTCAGGTACGGCACCGAGTAGATGCTGAAGGCCGTGCAGGCGATAGTGTACATCAGCCCCACATAGATCCCTTTTGTGACGCCGGTGTCGAAAGTCGGAACATGGAACAGCAGAAGGAATGTGAGGCCGCACAGAATAGCGCCCACAAGCAAATAGGGGCGGCGTCGGCCCAAGCGCGTTTTCGTGCGGTCCGATAATGTACCCATCAGGGGATCACAAATCACGACCCATAACTTAGGCAGAAAAATTGCGGCCCCAGCAATGGCGGGCGGTACGCCCACAACACTCAGCATGAACGGTAGTAGAATCAGTGCGGGCACATCGCGGAACACTTGGCCGCCAATCCAACCAGTACCGTATGCGGCATATACAAAATTCGAAAGCGAGCGCGGCTGAGCTGCAGTGTCGGTCATGGCGTCCCCAAGGAATGTCCCACAACCCTTATAGCGATTACGCAAACTGTACACAGCCGTAACTTAGGCGCGCTAACCGAGTGGCGGCTTCGATGGTTCTACAAACGAAAACGCCCGGTCTATCGAACCGGGCGTTTGGCGTGTTTGTGTTAAGTCTGTCCTATTTCTTAGCCAGAAGGGCTTTGGCTTCTGCTTCGTCTATGGTGACGATTTTGTCGATCATGCACATGCTGCCGACAGGGCCGATCACCTTCAACGGGTCGGATGTGCACAGCTGATTGATCGACGTCGAATGTGAGAAGCCACCTTCGATCTTAAGGCCTGAGCACTTGTTGACCAGATCGATGCGTTTATAACCGCCACCGGCCTTCATCTTCACCAAGATCGTGCTGTTATCGATCACAGGTGTTGAATCGATATAATTGAGTTGGATGCACTGTTGCGTGTCGCCAATTTTATCGCCGTCTGCTTTTGCAGCGGCTGCGGCCAAAACGCCACCCGCCAAAGCCGCAAATGTTGCGATTAGGATGCGTGTTAATGTCGAGGTCATGTGCAGTACTCCCAAGTCCGTCAGGCTTCATCGCCGTCCCAATAAGCTAATCCTTAGCTATGGGTCATGGCTAGCCTCGGGCACGATTGGGGCAAAATCGTGGTTCTCACTTATTTTAGAAAAGCCGAGATTGCTTGGGCTTTGCCGTCGATGCCGCCATAGGTCGCTGCCAATTTTGCATCAGCTAACAACGCGGCCATGTCTTTTGCGGCGGCTTTTAAGTGCGCTGGCTCGGTATCGGCTTCCAGCACCAAGACCGTTTGTTTGATGTGTGGCAGGCGCTCACGGGCTGCGTATTCGAACGCAGCATTATACGCCTTGTGATAGGTGGTCAGCCCTTTCAAGACATCAACCGTATGCGCGTGAAGCCATTCAGGTGTTGGCATCACGCGATTATTGCGATGTGCGGGGTCACGCATGAAGTAGGGGAAATGAAACACCTGATCGCGTACGAAGTTGAAGGCCCAAATCAGATGACGGCCAAATTCATCGGGAACAACGGTGGGGGCGTAGTGCGCGAGAATTTCTTTTTTCAATTCCGGTTCGTATTCGATGATGCCGTCGAACACCACGCGGTTAACACGGTCTGGGTGCAAAATCGCAAACTCTGCGGCTGTGCGACATCCCGTGTGTGAGCCGTAGATATCCGCGCGCTCTATCCCCAACGCATCTAGCACACGACGCACACTGTCAGCATAGTATGTAATATCCGGCTTTTCAGGCGTGGGTGGCGCTGAATCGCCATTGCCTAACGTGTCAGGCGCTATCAGGTGTTGCGTTGCGCCATGTTGACGCAAGGCAAGCATCAGCGGTTCTAATCCCCGCGCTGAGGCGGGTGATGGGTGCATTAAATAAAGCGGTGTTTTGGTTTTGTCAGTGGCGAGCAATTCGCGGACGTGCACTAAACCTTCGGTTATGCGAACAAAACGGCGCTCAATCAATGTGTCGTGGGTATGGGGCATGGAGACGGACATTCTGTAGCAACAACATTGTCGTAGTGTAGGCTTGCGATGCTAGCGTGACGAGCGGTGTGCTTGAATGGGGATTGCATCACCGCATCCACAATACGATTATCGATCATTGCAGATATGTGTGATTATTATTTTATGCTCACATTGTTCTGCCGCCTTACTTTTCTTTGAGCTGATTTCAGACGTGTTACCTATCGTTCATCCGCGCACACAGGCCTTTCTTGATCACTGGCGCGCAATACCGCGCCGTGAAGGTGTGATCGCGCCTCATACAGATGACTTTCTTGATCAAGCGCCCGCACGGTTTATGGCCAGTGTCTTTATTCAAGAAGTTGTCGACGATAGCTTATTGGTGCGCTTCATGGGGACCGATCTGGTTGAGCGTTGGCGGCGCGATGACACTGGCAAAGAGTTTGGTGGCCGCTTGCCGCCGGAAGCCAAAGCGCGTGTGGTGAATGCGGCAAGTCGTGTCGCGCTACACCCGTGTGGTATTTTGCAGCACGGTGTGTTGGGCACATCAGCGGGTCGTGAAGCATCTTTTGAAGGTGTTTTGCTGCCGTTGGCGGTTGATGCAGGTGCGCCGCCCCGCATCGTTGTGTTTAGTGTCGTGCTCGACAGTTTAGAGCGCGAAGAGCACGGCAACCAATTTGCATCCGCTGGCGAGCGCTGGTGGATCGATGTGGGGGCGGGCGTTCCGAGCGAGCCGCCACCATCTCGATAGAAATTACGGATTGCCCGTCACATCCATGCTGTGAAACGGAATTTGTTCCTCCGTCGCGCTATAGCCAATCACGCGCTTTGCCACGCCATCAAAGTACGGTGTTTGCCATAAAATAAGCCCCGGCGGGTTGTCATGCTCATGCGCCATGACTTTTTGCGTGCGGGCGCGGCGCTCTTCCGGTGTGGTGGCATCGCGCGCAGCTTCGATCAGCGGCATCATCGCTTCATCGCAGTGATACGGGTGCGTCCAACCGCACGAGCGGATTCTGTACGCGTTCATGGGGTCGTAGCCATTCGACCGCATACTAAACGCCAATGATGGCCAGCCGCCTTGGTAAACATATTCCAGGTTTTTCGCGAAGGTGATGCGACGCAATTCCATCTTCACGCCAACGGCTGCTAAATCTGTCGCGATCTGTTGCAGCATCGTGTCATCGCTGTTGGCATTGCCGACCATGGATGTTGGTAGGTCAAAGCCTTTTGGATAGCCCGCTTCAGCCAGCAATGCTTTCGCTTTGGCGGGGTCGTATTCATAAGGCTTTAAATCGGGATTGTACCCAAACCCCAGTGGATGCGTCATTTGCGATGACGGCGTAGTCGCGCCGTACATAAGAGTATCGATGATGCGTTGCTTGTTGATTGCGTAATTCAATGCGCGCCGGACACGCACATCTTTCACAGGGCTATCTTTCACCGTCACGAACGCGATGAAGCTTGTCTCCGGCGTTTTGTACGTCACCAGCTTGCCGCCCTCGGCTTCGATGGCGTCACGCTCATCGGGCGAAATGCCATAGGCAATGTCGATGGCCCCAGATGTCAGAGCTTGCACGCGGGCTGTCGGTTCCGCGATTTGTAAAATTTCGAGCTTGTCGATTTTAGGCGCGCGCCACGATGTGCGGTTTGCATCCATCTCAATTTTGCCTGCGGCCCAGCGCGTTACTTTGAATGGGCCTGTGCCGATAGGTGCTGCTTGATAACCTTCAGGCCCCAACTTACGCCACGCCTCAGGTGCGATCATGCGCAAGAACATCAGATGCAGTGGCAGGATTGCATCGGGGCGGTTGGTGCTGATTTCAACATTCAAGGCATCGCGCGCTTTGGCACTGATGACGCCGTAAGTGTTGATCTGACTGCCAACGGACTCACTGCGACCTTTGGGGCCCAGCAAATATTCAATCGCTGTGACAACAGACTCAGATGTGAAGGGTTCACCGTTCGAGAACTTCACATTCTCGCGCAGTGTGATCACCCAACGCGACGGCGTTTCCGCAACCCACTTCACCGCCAAGCCCGGCTGCACATTTCCATCAGGCCCCATTGTCGTGAGCGTGTCGTAAATGGCCAGGTGCGGCATGCTTGAGGGCAAGTTCAGTGCGCCAAAGGGCGCGCCTTGCGTTGCCGGTAGTAGTTGCACGCCCACCCGTAATGTCTTGGCACATAACGATGTAATGCTAAGGGCCGAGATACTAAGTGCGGCGAGACAACCGATGATTGCGAGACGTTTGTTCACGACGAAACCTTTTTGCATGGGGCCGTGCAAACATCGCAAAATTTGTCTTTTGGTCATACCTTTAAAATTTGGACGGTCGGAATCCGAATGACAATTTCGGCTTTTGCATTCAGTCCTATTCCCGTATGACCACGGCCAGGGGCGGGCCTACAACGGACGGCGGTTTTTCAGGATGCAACACTCGACATCGTTGCGCGCACTTGCCTGCACGCTTTTGGCCACAACTGTGTTCACTAGTCATTCTGCTGTTGCGGAAACGGCGTCTGATGCACTGGATGAGATTGTTGTCGTCGGCTCGCGCATTAAAAGCGACCGCGCGAATTTGCCGTCGCCGGTGATCACTGTGTCCGCCGCAGACATTGCTGCGCAAGGCTTAAGCACGCCTGCGGATATTGTTCGCACGCTGTCGGTAAATACAGGCTCGGAATTCAACACCGATGTGTTCACGCAAAATTTATCGGTGGGGACGTCGAACTTCAATCTGCGTGGCTTGGGTTTGAATGCAACGCTCGTATTACTGAACGGCAAGCGCCAAACGATTTCTGGCGGCTTAGCTGATGATGGCTCGACGTTCGTTGATTTGAATGCGCTGATCCCGATGATCGCGCTGGAACGTTTAGATGTGTTGAAAGACGGTGGCTCGGCGTTGTACGGCACCGATGCT
This sequence comes from Rhodospirillaceae bacterium, assembly GCA_965229355.1. Taxonomy (GTDB): domain Bacteria; phylum Pseudomonadota; class Alphaproteobacteria; order Rhodospirillales; family Rhodospirillaceae. Next base: position 1,847,995 of record OZ245869.1, read on the forward strand.
GTCGCGGGTGTTGCTGACTTTGTGACCCGCAAAAAATTCACCGGCGTTGAAGCGCAGATTGACTACAGCAACACGTCCAACTCATCGCAAGATGATCTAAGCGTGTCGGGCATTGTCGGCGGCGGAAACGACAAGGCCCACGGCATGTTGGCCGCAAGCTATTTGCGCCGGTCATGGATGCCAACCACAGACCGCGCTTACACCGCAGGTAAGGCGTACTCGTCTTACGGTCAGCCGGGCGCATTCATTTTACTCGCGCAATCACCAGTCTATCCAGACTTGCCTTATGGCTTGGCAAACAACCAATCGATTATTGACCCGAATTGTGCATCTGGTGGCGGTATCCCTACACCGCGCGCCGTGCAGCCTGCTGGCATTAAGAGCGGCGTTGTGGGCACCTGTGTGTTCGATTTCTCGTCGTACTATCATTTGGTCCCGCGTGAACGCCGCTGGAACACCTATGGCAGCGGTGAGTTGAACATTAACGACGATGTGACGCTGTACACAGAAGCGACGTATGCCTGGAATGGCGTGCTGCGTGGCACGTCGCCATCGTTCCCATTGTTTAATTCGCCCATCGTGCCTGCCGATAACCCCGGTAACATCTACAAAGTGCCGGTGCTATTTTTGGGCCGTGCGCTTGGCTCTTCTGCGGGCGCTGACATGGTGCGTCACGAGTCAGAAACCTGGCGCGGTGTTGTGGGCGCCAAGGGCGAAGTTCATGGTTGGGCGTGGGATGTGGCCGCCACGCACAGCGAAAACAACTTTTATGTCGGCATCAATAACGACCTGACCACGCGCTTTATTGCCGCACTCAATGGCAAGGGCGGGCCCAACAATAATCAATACTTCAATCCGTTCGGCTCAGCCGTCACTGCAACGCCAGGTCAGGCGACGTACAATGACCCGGCTGTGATCGATGATTTTAATTCGACGATCACCTACGACTACCGCACGCGCCTCAGCACCTTTGATGCCAGCATTAGCGGTGATGTGTTCGATACAAAATACGGCACGTGGGGCTTGGCTTTAGGTGGCCAAGCACGTCATGAAAAAGTGACCGGCGATTTGGATGATCAATTCAATGCCGAGAACTATATTTTCTTTGTCGGTGGCCCAGACTTTGGTGGCGCGCGCGATGTGTGGGCGGGTTTTGCTGAAGCGCGTGGACCCATTGTGCCAACCCTTGATGCGCAAATCGCGGTGCGTCACGAAAACACCGACGGCGAATTTTCATCGACCGATCCGAAGTTTGGCCTGACATGGCAGCCGCTCGATTGGGTGCGTGCGCGGGGCACCTATGGAACAGCCTTCCGTGCGCCGTCGATCTTCCAGGCCTATTCGATCCAGATGGTGCAGCAGGATATTCTTGACCCGCTGACGGGCAATCGTGGCTTCCGCGCTATTCGTACTGTCGGCGCACCGGATTTGAAACCGGAGCAAGCTGACACATCGAATTTAGGCTTAACGCTGACACCATTTGAAGGCTTCTCGGCGTCGGTCGATTACTGGCGTTACGACTATACCGACATCATCGTGAAGGAAGGCGCGCAAGCGCTGGTGAATGCTAACCCCAACAGTTCACGCATCGTGCGGGCCTCGGGCCAAATTTTGCGGATCGATACCAGCTACATCAATGCCTCGAAAGCGTTGACTGATGGCTTGGATGTATCGTTGCGCCAAAGCTGGTCCACGTCGTCGTTGGGTGATTTCGCCGTAGGTGCCGAAGCAACCTGGATCAGCCGCTTTTTGATTCAAGATACGCCGACGTCTGCGGTGCGGAATGTAGTGGGCAACCGCAACTACAACACGTTTGCAAGATCACTTCCCCAATGGCGCGGCAACACATCGCTAGCTTGGGGGCTGGATGAGCACAATGCCACCGCCACAGTTCGCTTGACCGGGGCCTATGACGATGACCAGAACGCGAATCGCCGTGTGAAAAGCCAAACCACGCTCGATCTTCAGTATGGCTATACCTTCTCGGGTAGCTTGTTGGGGGATGAGCGGAATGTGGCTTTCAGCGTCGGGGCCCTCAACGTGTTCAACCAGGACCCGCCAAATGTCATCACCAATGCTGGCTATGACAGCAAAATCGCCGATCCGCGGGGCCGGGTGCTGTACGTTCGCCTCAAGACGGCCTGGAACTAACAAGACAGCCTGGAACTAAAAAGTCCGCCTGGCAGTATAGCAAGCCAGGCTGTTCTTGGCGGAAAGCGTTGCGTGTCATATATGACCCTCATATGAGGGGCGTTTGTGGGCTCCTGGCTGAGATTTCGAGGGACATATGGCACGCACGCTTTACGATAAAATCTGGGATGCACACATCGTTCATCAGTACGAGAACGGCGACTGCATTATCTATATCGACCGCCACCTCGTGCACGAAGTCTCTAGCCCGCAGGCTTTTGAAGGCTTGGAGAAAGCGGGCCGCAAGTTGCACCGCCCGGCGGCGGCCTTGTCTGTGCCCGATCACAACGTGCCGACAACTTCTGACCGTCTGACCAAGATCGAAGACCCAGAGTCAGTTGCGCAGCTAGATCTCCTGATCGCCAATACCAAAACCTTCGGGATGCCCTACATCCCCATGGAAGATGAACGCCAAGGGATTGTGCACGTCATTGGCCCCGAGCAGGGCATGACGTTGCCGGGTGTCACAATGGTCTGCGGTGACTCGCACACCACCACGCACGGCGCGTTTGGCGCGTTGGCGTTCGGGATTGGGACGTCTGAAATCGAACACGTGCTGGCGACACAAACCCACGTGATGCGCCGCTCGAAGACCATGCGCGTGAACATCGAAGGCAAGTTGGGCCCTGGTGTGACGGCAAAGGATATGGCGCTGGAAGTGATCTCACGTTTGGGCACCGCTGGTGCCACGGGCCATGCGGTGGAATACGCAGGCTCAACGGTGCGTGATCTCTCGATGGAAGGGCGCATGACGCTCTGCAATCTCACCATTGAAGCCGGTGCGCGCACAGGCATGGTGGCGCCTGACGAGAAAACATTCGCCTATGTGAAAGACCGCCCCATGTCACCTAAGGGGGGCGACTGGGATAAAGCGGTTGCGTATTGGAAAACGTTGTTCACCGATGCTGATGCGACGTTCAACAGCGAACTGAACATCAAAGCCGAAGATATCGCACCGCGTTTGACGTGGGGCACTAGCCCGGAAGATTCACTGCCGGTGACAGCTGTGGTGCCGTCGCCTGCGGACTTTGCAGATGTGAACAAGCGCGTCGCGGTGGAACGCTCGCTCTCGTACATGGGTTTGAAGCCCGGCGAAAAACTGACGGACATGAAGATCGACCGCGTGTTCATCGGGTCATGCACTAACAGCCGCATCGAAGATTTGCGCGCGGCAGCCAGCATTGTGAAGGGCAAGAAAATTGCCGGCCACGTGCAGGGGATGATCGTGCCGGGCTCTGGCCTCGTGAAGAAGCAGGCCGAACAAGAAGGGTTGGATAAAATCTTCACCGCTGCGGGCTTTGAATGGCGTGAGCCGGGCTGCTCGATGTGCGTGGGTATGAATCCCGACCAGTTGAAGCCGTTTGAACGTTGCGCTGCCACGTCCAACCGCAACTTCGAAGGCCGCCAAGGCAAGAATGGCCGCACGCACCTGATGAGCCCAGCGATGGCTGCCGCTGCTGGTATTGCGGGCCACGTGGTTGACGTTCGTAATATTTGATTCCTATCACGTTGCGTAAAGTTTTGGGCTCGGGCACGATGGTGTCCGAGCTCATTTCTTTTGTGGGGTGCTCCATGAAGCGTGCATTGAAAGTGGCCCTGTCGGCTGTTGTTTTGGCGGCGTCATCGGCTCCGGCGTTCGCAGCGGATCCATTTCCGCGTGGCATGTTCGATCAGAGCACGATGCAGGGCTGGCAGCGCTCGACTGGTGCGTCGGCTATGGCCTATGGCACAGTGAAATTCCATCCCACGAAGTCAGATGCCGAGCCCGCCAAGTTTGGCGTGGCGATGACGGCTCCTTACCGTGTGAACGGCGCAGGCGTGTTGTTACGGACGCAAGCACCGAAGTTGATGGATTTCAGTTTCAACACCCGCAGCTTTGACGGCACATGGGGCTCGGCGTTGAATATCGGTGCGACCCGTGCTTGGACGTATGATCCCTACGCGCCCGTTGGCCAGCAGCACAGCAACTTCCTGGACAGCGGAACGTCATGGATTGTGGTCGGCGTCGCCACCATTGCCATTGGCTTTGGCGTTTATTCGCTGACCCAGAACGGCACCTGATCTGTTCATGGCCACTGTCACACACGAATTTATTCTCGCGGCGTTAACGCAAGTCGATACCGGCCACGGCGGCAGTCTTGTCGCCAAAGGTTGGGTCGGTGATGTGGTGACGCGTGATGGACACGTGCTCGTTACGCTTGATGTGCCCGCGAACTTAGGCCCCACGTTAGAGCCTGTGCGTGCGGCAGCCGAAAAAGCCGTGCATAAAATGTCGGGTGTTGTCAGCGCCACAGTTGTGATGACAGCAAGTGATGCAGCTAGTTCCGCAGGTTCATCTCTCAAGCAAGGCGAAACCTGTTCTGTTCCAGAAGACGAAGCGAAGTTGGCCACTGAGCCGACACCGATTGATGAATTTATCGCCGCCGTGGAATTGATCGCCCAAAACCATCCTGATGGTTTGGCAAACCTTGCTGCGCTGGGATATCGCCAAAGCTTTCCTGGCAAACTGATCCAGCTTTCAAAAACGCTGACGCCGGTGATGACTGAACTGATCAGTCGCGCTGAAAAAGCTGAAGCCGCGCTAGATCGCTCTAAAGGCCAAGCGGCCTAATCGCAATCGCCGTATCCCAGAAAAGCTGAAACCTCGCCACCAGAGATGGCGAGGTTTCATCGTTTACGGCCCAGAGTGGGCCACTCCTTATCGGAGGTCGGTGCATCTAAGGATGCCTTGATCCGAAGATGTCTCGCGCACGACAGATTGCGCTTCGATCGGCTCTGCAACGAAGCCGATAAGATGTTTGCGATCATGTTAACCGCTGATTCGGTGGAGTCATGTGTGTTGGGCATCCTCCCTAAGCCTGTTACCGCCTAGCCCCATGCCTGCGGTCTTGGGTTTCGCGGAACGGAGGCGATGGATGTTTCGGGGTGCCTGTTGGTGACAGCGCCCCGCCTGAGCTCCTATCCGCCGCGCAAACCATGCTCATACCTTCTGCCTCTGTGCGGTGCACGCGCAACACTGCGCTGCAAAAGTCGCCCTTGACCAAAGGGTTAGCGGCAGGCTTGATGCGCGCCGCAAACGGCAGACGGGCCCGACTCGCCCGCGCTGAAAATTGCATGCGATAGAACTTAAAGAGACTTAAGACGAATAGGGGACGCTGCTCATGAGCAAAGGCACACGCAAGGGTTCGAAAATTACGCTGAAGGCCGCTGATGGCCACACGTTCGGCGCTTATAAAGCGGAGCCGACGGGCAAGCCCAAGGGCGGCGTGGTGATCCTGCAAGAAATCTTCGGCCTCAACAGTCATGTCGAAGATGTGTGCGATGAATATGCTGCCGATGGTTATGTGGCTGTGGCGCCTGCATTGTTCGACCGCGTCGAAAAAGATCTCGTGCTCGGCTACAGCGATTTTACGCGTGCCCGCGAAGTCGTGGCCCAACTGACCGATGCGATGCTGCTGGCTGACATGCAAGCCGCTATTGATGAAGCTGCCAAGGGTGGCTTCGTCGTGCCGATTGGTTATTGCTACGGTGGTGCCATGGCGTACTTGGCAGCCTGCAAAAACAAAGGCGTTGTCGGCGCTGTTGATTACTACGGCACCCGCACCATCCAATATTGCGAAACCATAACGCCTGAAGTGCCGGTGATGTATCACTTTGGTTCGAAGGATAAGAGCATCCCGGCGGAAGGCATTGCGAAGATCAAAGCCGCTCACCCAGTGGGTACCTATTACATTTATGATGCCGATCACGGCTTTACCTGTGACGAGCGCCCGATGTTCGATGTTGAAGCCACGAAGCTTTCCAAGGAACGCACGCTGAAATTCTTGATCGACGTGATGCAGTAAGCAGAGTGTCTGCGTAAGGCGTTATCACGTGCTCGAACAAATCTTTGGCTTTGCCGATATCCCAACAGTGCTGATCGTGCTGTTGGGCTTCTTTGCTGCTGGCTTAGCGAAAGGCACCTTTGGGGTTGGCATGCCGTTTTTCGGCATTCCGGTGATGACGCTGGCGATTCCGTTCCAAACATCGTTGGCCATGTTCGCGGTGCCGAATTTTACCGCTAACTTTCAGCAAATGCTGATGGGCGGACATATCTGGAATAATCTCAAACGCTTCGCGACCCTGCTGATCCCGCTTCTTATCGTCACGCCATTCTCGGTGCAATTTCTTGTCACCGTTGATCAAGATACGTGTTTGCTGGTGTTTGGCGTGTTGTCAGCGGTGTTCGCGGGCATTCAGATGTTTCCGGTGAAGTTCACGATTACACCAGCACAAGAAAAATGGCTGAGCCCGCTGATGGGCTTTCTATCGGGGTGCTTGGCGGGCGTGTCGGGCTTGTATGGGCCTGTACTAATTATTTATTTAATCGCGCTGCGTTTATCGAAAGACGATTTCGTCGCGGTTTTATCGCTGATGTATTTCATCGGCTCGGTTGCGCTTTATGCATCACTGGCCGCGACGAGCGTTTTGACATTGCAGGTGTTGGCTGCCTCAGCGGTGGGCGCGGTGATTATCGGCGTGATGGTTCACTATGGGCAGTATGTGCGTAAACGCATCGATGATGCGAAGTATCGCAAGCTCATCCTGCTGTTGCTGATGGCAATCGGCGTTCAGATGACTTGGCGCGCTTTAAGCTAGATATCTTCCGCGCCTTGTTTGCGGGCTTCAATTTCATCAAAGCGCGGCAACTGGCCACTCGGCATGGCCGATGTGTTTTTGCCTTTGAACAATCCCAGCAGTGTTTTGCCTAAGATTTTGAGATCGAGGACGAAACTACGATTTTCAATGTAATAAAAATCGTGAGCGAACATTTCTTCCCACGTAAAACCTTGGCGGCCATTCACTTGCGCCCATCCGGTAATGCCAGGGCGTGCATCCAAACGGCGTAATTGTGATTCCGTATAGTAGGATGTGTATTGCGCGGGCAGGGGGCGCGGCCCCACGAAGCTCATGCGGCCAAACAGCACGTTAAATAATTCAGGCAGGCGATCCAATGCGGTGCGTCGGAGGAAATACGCAAACCGGTGCGCCCAGCTTTGTGGGCGTGTCTGATCGGCTTTGAGGGTATCGAAGGTGAGCAGCTTGAATGGTTTGCCTTTGCGGCCCGCGCGCTCGCGGCCTGCAATCGGCGTCCAACCCGCTGCCAAGCTGATGATCGAGATTAATAATAACAGTGGCGACAGTCCGACAATCAGCGCCAGCGACAACACAATGTCAAATAAGCGTTTGGCAAATTTGTACCGTCCCAACATCACGTCATGGCGTGAATGAAGCGATGCAATCTTCTCTAAGGTCTGGCGCATATCCACAACAACGCGCGCGCTGTTGTGTTTGCCCTGCGCTAAGGCTGCGGCTTGTTCGCCAGCGCGGCGAACTAACTCGGGGCTTTGCAGAAAATCAGCTAACTCACGTGCGGCGGCATCAGGGTTGCCAAGCGGTAAAACAACCCCAGCCTGACGCCCTTCAACCAATTCGCGCTGCCAGCCGTCGCCGAGCACAGCCACAGGTTTGCCAGCGGCCAAGGCTTCATAAAGGTGCGAACCTGCTTCAATGCCGCCGTTATAGCTGCGCGGTGGTAAAGCAAGCGCCAGTGTTGCCGCGTTTAGAAGTCCTGCGATTGTCCTGCGGGGTTGCGTGGGAATGAACCACACATTTTTTTCTAAGACATCAAGCCGTGCAGCAAATGCATTTAAATCCAGCCTGTCGCTCCCATCACCGACAATGATGAAATTCAGATCAGGCGCATGAATGCGGGCGGCTGCTGCAATATCCAATAATGCGGAAAGCTGACGCCCGCGATTTAAACTGCCGGCATATATCGCCAAGGGCCCGCGCAAGACTTGCGGGTATTTCTGCAAAACAGTCAAAGCCGCGTCTGATGATTGCCCCAGCGATGCAGTGTCGCAGCCATCGGGCGCCACAGACATTTGCGAACTGGCAAAACCTTGTGCTTCAAACCACGCTTTGATCTCTGGTGTGGCGGCAAACACGTGCGCGGTTTTAGATTTAAGCGCACCAAGGCGGATTTTATCGGCAAGCCGCGAGAAGAAGCCTTGATCGGCTTTCTCAGGTCCAACTTCACGCGCATCTAACACCAATGGCACGCCCGCTATCGTGCTGAAGAGGGCGGCGGCCATGCCGCCTTTGCGCGGCGGATGGGTCATTACAACCACGTCTGCATCACGTGCAGCCATCAGTGCCGTGAACAGTCGCGCGCCATACCCACGCGCAGGTCGCGCATCGTTCGGTACGCCGAACTTTTGGGGCAGTGGTGGAAGAGTGTGTTTAATTGTGTCAGTCGATGCGGCTTGGCTGCTGCGACCTGCCAGCACCGTGACTTTATGACCACTCGCTTGTAGTCCTTTGACCACAACACTGCGACGGTCAGGCCCAACGCCCTCGGTCGTTGCAACCCAGGGATCCACATAAATTATATGCAGTGCGGCAGGCTTCATGAGCTGGTTATAACCTCAGGTCTGCCGCAATCCATAGCGTTAACGAAAAGATTTCGTCCTTATCGCCCACTAGCTGTAGCTTTTTTGCCGCCACACTGCGGCATATCAGCACTTATGTTGCCCGTAATCCGAAGTCATCGGTTCTGCGTATGTAGTTTAGAACAGGCTGCGAACCCGAATAAAACCTGAAAGTCCTTTGTTTTGAGAGGGTTGTGAGATTATCGCAGCATACCTACCCTGGGATCGGTACTGTCGTTATGGCATACTGATGAGACGCGCACTGGTCTTAAGGACGGGTCTTTAGAGATCTGGAGAATAAAGATGGCTGAGATACACCAACATCGTCATACGCATGATAACCAAGGCCAAAACCATCCTTTCAGTGATGTGTTGTGGGCTTATGCGTCAGGCACGCTGGATGAAGCTAGTAGCGTGCTGGTCGCCACGCACTTAAGCCTGTGTCCACACTGCCGTGCCGATGTTGCGCGTATGGAAGCTATGGGCGGCGAGATGTTGGAAGACGTAAGCGCCGCTCCGATGTCGTCTGGGGCTCTCAACGACATCTTGGCGCGTCTTGATGCGCCTGCATCTACCAAACAATCCGTATCATCCCGACCTGTGCGTGGGCCATCTATTTTGCCGCGCCCGTTGCGTGATTATGTGATGTCTGATGACGGCGATATTCAGTGGAAGAGACTTGCGAGCGGCGTTGAGTACCTCGATCTTGATGTTCGCGCCGAAGGTCGTCGTGCGCGTCTTTTGAAAATCGCACCGGGGACACGCGTGCCGCGTCACGGCCACGGCGGCGAAGAAATGACCATGGTTCTGGCCGGAGGTTATTCTGACGAGTTTGGGTCATATGCGCGCGGCGACGTGGAAACGGCAGACAGCTCGCATATCCATCAACCTGTCGCTGACGCAGGCGAACCTTGCATTTGTTTGACGGTCACGCGCGGCGCGTTGCTGCCAAGCATGGTTGCATCTGCGCTCAAAAAGATCTTCCCGAAATTCGGCGCATAATGTTCGGTCGCTGCATGTTCGATTGCAGCACTGAATCGCGTCACTCATCGACGGTTGATGTGTAACCGGCTATGAAGGCCCCCTCGCGTTAGGGGCTTTTATGTCATCGCAATCCGTATCACAGCTGGCAGTGCCTAGGCCTGTACTTGTCCTTTCGGGCTTGATGTTTTTGATCGGCCCCCTCGCGGCCGTTGCGCGCCAAGGCCTCACACCACTCATCTTTTTGGTGCTCCTGACGTTGGCCTTCTTGCCAGCCGCACGCGCAGGTTGGCGGATCGCATTTAAAACGCCACTTACGCTTTTTTCCGCACCATTTTTTGTGTGGGTCCTGGCCTCGAATCTGTGGGCGCCCAAAGCACAGTGGGGCGCATGCGCCCAAATGCTTCTGACGGTGTTGGCCGGCGTATTTGTTGTTTCTGGACTTAAAACGCTTCACGCTGATCATGCGCACCGCATCCTCAAGGCGACTTTTGTGGGCGTGCTGATCTTGCTTGTGTTCTTGCTCGAAGAAAGCATGACCCAAGCCGCTCTATTATCGTGGGCGCGCCCGGAAGATGTGCAAACGGCTGACGCAACGTTCTTCTCACTGATCATGAGTTTGGCTGCGCGTGGCACGTCGGTGTTGGCCGTTGTCGCCACACTTTTTGCGGTGCTGGTCTACCGCGCCACGCGCTCAGGGGGGCTCGCTGCGATATTCGTGTTGGCATCACTATTTGTCTGTGCCCGCCTGCCCATGAGCACCAGTGCTTTGGGTTTGGCGGTCGCAGTCCTCTCGTTCGCTTGTGTGGCGTGGCGTCCGCGTGGCTTTTTGGGTTTGATGCTGATTTTGATCGCGGGTGCGATTTTCGCAGCTTGGCCCGCAGCGCGCATGATCCCAAGCCAAGCAAACGTCAGTGCTGCTGAATCACAATTAGAATTGGGGGTGCAGCATCGCCTCGGCATTTGGCGTCATGTCGCGGGTATTGCAGAGCAGCAGCCCCTGACAGGACACGGCTTCAATTCATCGCGTTATTTTGCGGGTCGCCAAGACAAGCTTGAAGGTTTGAATTTACCCGCCCTGCCGACACATCCCCATAATGCGCCATTGCAAATCTGGCTTGAACTCGGGGCCGTCGGCGCTTTTCTTGCTGTGGTTTTGATCGTTGGGGTGTGGCGTAGTTTAGGCTCTCTGTTCCATCGGCCAATCCATGCCGCAGTGGTGGTCAGCATTATTGCGCCAGCCGCCGTCATTGCCTGTTTTAGCTACGCGATTTGGAGCACATGGTGGCTTGCTGGCCTTGGATTAATGAGCGCTATTGCGGCGTTGGCGATCACCGTGTTGCCGCCTGCTTTTACGGCACATCAAAGATCACAAAACTAACTGCGCCAAAACAATGTGGCGATGGTTTGAAGGATCAGTTTTAAATCGCTGATGAATGTCGCGCGCCGAATGTATTCGGCATTAATCGCGATCTTTTCCTGCATCACAATGGTTTCGTAGGCGTGTTCCGGGTTTTCATATTGCGCCAGCAAACTGGTTTGATCCCGGAACTCTAATGATGCTGGCCCAGTCAAGCCGGGTTTAACTGATAAAATAATGTCACGTTGTGCAGGTGTATATTTCTCAACGTATTTCGGCACTTCCGGGCGTGGCCCCACAAGGCTCATGTGGCCCAGGATCACATTGAAAAGCTGCGGCAGTTCATCAATTTTGGACTCGCGTAAAAATTCACCGACAGATGTGACCCGCGGATTGTGTCCGATGGTCAGAATTGGGCCTGACGTAGGTTCCGCCCCTGTCATGGTTCGGAATTTAAAAATCTTAAACGGCTTGCCGTGGCGTCCGACGCGAATTTGGCGAAAGAAAACGGGCCCCGATGACGTCAACTTAATCGCAATCGCCACAGCAATTAAAACCGGTGACAGCAAAACTAAGCCGCCCAGTGCGCCAAAAAAATCAAGAAGGCGTTTCAACACGCGCTAGCTCTTGCGCTTGTAGATGATCAACTTCGCGCCACGGAAGTCGGTCGTGGTTATGACTTCGAAGGATGTATTCAGGGCCGTCGATGTGGCTTCGTCCAAGGCCAACAAGCCCTCTTGCAAAACGACCATGTCATAATCGCGCTCGATCCAACGGCGCAGCGTTTCACTGCTCCAGTTGCCGTTACGCTCTAACATGGCCAGCGTCGCTTCGCGTTGCGCGCCTGTTAAGTTGGCCGGAACACTGCGCAACTCCGCCATGGGGTTAATGCTCACGGCCGCAAAACGGCGACCGGCCATGTGCATTGCGTATGGCAACCCCGGCAGTTTGTGCAGCAAAAGCACGGTTTCGTTGCCTGGAATATTCTCGCCAATCACGCGCATCAACGCGGTGACGTCTTGCATTTCTGCGGCGGGGCGTGGCTGCTTGAACATTTCAACCGGGAAGAAGCGCATGCTGTCTTGCATCGCCAGTGCTGGGGCAAAACAGTTCAGCGCCAATGCAATTGTGGCCACGCTTATCATCAGGGGGCTGCGTGCGCCCTGATTTTGACGTCGCCACCGGCTGAGGAATGCCAACGCCACAGCAGTTGCAAATCCACCCAGTGCAATCACTTGTGTTGATGTGGTGGTGGCGCATGTCTCGCAGCCAGGGGTGCGCAAAACGACAATGCCAATCAGTGCGAATGCGAGATAGTAGGGGATCACCCACAGAATGTAGGGCCCGCTTAAGGTCAGGCCGAACATCAGAACGCACATAAAAATAAGGCCGCTATAGGGGAACAGTACGCCGTCGATGGCATCTTGTGCCAAACGCATCATGGACCATTCCGCCCATACCGGCGCGCCTACAGGTGGCGTGCCCAGCAGGTTCATCACAAAAGCGGCGGGCGGCTGGTGAAGCAGATAAGCTGTGAAAGGTTCTGGCAATGTATAAATCGCGCCTGCGATGAGAGCAGTTGTCGTCGCGATCAGGATGGCGGCATGCATCAAATGCGCACGACCGACAGCCGCCACCAATAAAATCGCCAGTAAAGCGGCGGCGATCCACATACTGCTGCTCGTTAAGACCAAGACGGCCAGAACCAAGCCCATCAATACGGTGAATGGCGGCTTTGATCGGCCCAGGCTCAGCATCAGCAGCCATATGCCCAGCAAAAATACGAACGCGACAAAGGCATTGGGGCTAGCGGTGCTAAAGCTGTACGATACAGCAGGTGTGCCGAGGTATATGAATGTCGCGGCGGCTGCCGCCAGCGTATTGGCTGTTAATTTGCGGCACAGGTAAAACAGCAAGCCGCCGTTGATGACACCCAGCACGACCATGGCAATACGTGCATTGACAATCGATAGGCCCACAAATTTTTGCAGCGCGCCCAGCGCATAAGCGTAACCGGGTAGCATGGTGGCTGTATCGCCGTTGCCGAATGGCTCCACCGCGCCGGTGATGTACCACCAGCTTTTGATGACAAAGCCGACTTCCTCGAAATCCAGATGGCCGTTCATAATCGCGTTTGAGGCCACAGCCGCATACGCACCCAACCCCGCAATCAGCAGAATGATGGCCGGGATTAATCCGGGTGTCCGCGTGGGCTTTGGAGACGGCTCCGCGCCGCGGCTCGCTGGTCGACGTCGCGGCACGGTCATAGCCTCCGGAACACACAATTACCGGTTAAAACAAGAGACAGCGTCATGTCTAAATTCGTCACCCCAGACCATCGGTGAGCTGAATACGTAAAGAACGATTCACGTTTGCCGCTGGCCGTGCGACATTCTACCTGCTTTGCTGATTTTGCCAAGGAAACCCGTAACTTGCGGGTCATTTCATGACGACAACCACACTTTCAGACGCACCCAGCACTCCCTCATTTGCTGTACGTGGTTCAGGCTATGCAATCGCGGCTGGCGTGGTTGTGTTGTTTGCCTTCTACGGCACGTATTTCGTGCAAATGCTGGTGATGCTGTCGCCAGAGCAAGTCGCTATGGCCGAGGCCGCGCGTGGTGCGTCGGAAGCGGACAGCATGTATCCGTTTATCTTGAGCATCTGGCAGATTGTCGCTGGCCCTAGTCTGATCGCCGCCCGGACTCTCTCACTTTTGGCCAGTGTGTTGGCGATTGTCATTGCATTCAGCATCGCCCGCCGCCTCAGCGGCGACATGGTTATGGCAGCGTTCCTCGTGCTGCCGTTCGTGCTTTATCCGCCGTTGGTGGCGACCTGGGTCAGCGCGACGCCACATGCGCTCTTTTTGTTGTGCGCATTCGGGGCATTTGCGCTGTTGCAACGCGCACCCCACGGCGCTGCTGTGCCGGGTGCGGGCGCGCTGGTGTTCATCGCCACGCTGTTGCATCCGCTTGGTTTGGTTGTCATGCCGGTATGGGCGCTGTTCATAGGCCTCATTCTGTATGATCGACGTGCGTTGGTGGTTTTTGCGTTTGCTGTCATCGCGGCGGTGGGCAGTCTTATCATCGGTTTGGGTGCTGTGGCCGACGCTGACGTCGCAGCCGCTGGCCACGACACAATTTTGAAAGCGTTAGCGCTACCCTACGCCATGGTGATTGTTGGTACGGGGTTAAGCGTCATCGCCGCCTTGTCGCGCCAAACGCGCAGTGCTCTGGGGCTGCGCAACACTTTGACTGTTTTAGCTGGGCCTGTTCTTGGCGCGGGCATTCTCTTGGCCGTACATGCGGCTGATGGTCTAACCGTGGGTCAGTTTGTGACGGCGGCGGGGTATGTGTTTCCGCTGGCCTTTTTAGCGCCCTGGCCACTGATTTACTGGGTGCGCCACGTGATGCCCCAGGTCAAAAACATCGTCGCGTGGATCAGCTTCCCGGTCATTATGTACAGCTGCTTCTGGGTGGTTTTAGGCCCCGTGGACCCACATCGCTTCCCTTACAGTCATCGCCATATCGAGCAACCTCTGCCTTAAGGGTGGGTTTGCCCTAAATCATTGATTGCGAAGGCGTTTTAGACGCCCTTCAGATCAATCGCGTGCTTTCTATCTAAGGCGCTGATTCTTAAGCTTTTTATTAAGCTCAGCGCGGCAAACTTATGGTCTGCCGTGAATATGCCATGAAGCTGGACTCTGATGCTGCGATGGCGATAATACGCAGCACAACGGCGTCACGAACCGTTGCTTCCTTATTCACGGTTCTCACTGGTGCGCAAGCCAGCGGTGCTCCCGCTCGGCTGCGTCTGCAGTTTGCGTAATGAAAGCCGTTGAGACATGACCGTGAAATCGATCTTTCATTCCGTCGCGTTTGCTTTTGTCGCCGCCGTATTGCTGGCGCTGCCGACCCATGCCGCAGATGTTGAAAGTGCGCTGCGTGCCACGCAAGACGGCGCGCGGGCTCAAATTATTGTGCGCTTAAAGCAGCCGGCGGCCCGCGCCTGGAACAAAGCGCGCAGCGTAGCGGACCAAAAAGAAGTCGTGGAATCAGCGCTCAACACTGCGACACCAACGCTGGATAACTTAGGCATCAAGGTTGAAGCGCGGTTTGCGACGCTGCCTTACGTCAGCACCACGGTTGATCGCAAGCAACTGGTGAGCCTGCTGGAAAGTGCCGCGGTTGATGGCGTTTATCTAAATACCAAAGAACGCAAAGTTCAAACCACATCGTCTTCTGTCGAGCGCGCAGCGTTAGCCTCATCTGTGCCCTCAATTGATGTCGCGAATGCATGGGCTAAAGGCTACGACGGCCGGGCCACGACAATTGCCGTGATCGATGGTGGGTTTCGAACATCGCATCCCATGCTGGCGGGGCGTGTCATCGGCGAAGCGTGCTTCTCAGCTAACGATCCCACGTTCGATACTTACACGCGTTGTCCATCAGGCCAGACGCCACAGTTAGGTGCAGGCGCTGCATCGAACTGCCCGACAGGCACACGCTGTGATCACGGGACACACGTTGCGTCGATTGCGATGGGAAATGATGGCACCAACTTCGGCGTTGCGCGCGAAGCGCGACTGTTGCCGATCGATGTGTTCTCAGAGGTTCGCTATGCGCCAGACTGTAGCCCTGATCCAGCACCCTGCGAACTCACGGACTCTCTGACGGTTTTGAAAGCGCTTGATTTCGTCAATCAATCTGTAGCGCAGTTCAATATCGTTGCTGTGAACTTAAGCCTCGGTGGTCGTTCATATGAAGGTTATTGCGATACAGATCCGCGCCGTGAAGTCATCGACATGCTGCGCTCAAAAGGCGTCGCGACCGTCGTAGCCACAGGCAACGAAGGCCAGTCCGCTAAAATCAATGCGCCGTCGTGCGTGTCCAGCGCCATTGCAGTCGGTGCGACCGACGATCAAACAGCTATCCCAGCCTCATCCAATCTGTCGTCAGCGACAGATCTGGTTGCGCCGGGCGTGAACATTCTGGCAGCGTCAGGCCAAAACAACGGTATGGTTCAACTTTCAGGAACATCAATGTCTGCACCCCATGTCGCGGGTGCCGTTGCAGTCATGCGCACTGCTTTTGGTTCCAAGGGCGTTGACGAGATTGAGCAGGCTTTAAAAGTCACTGGCCTGCGTGCATCGCGCGATGGTTCGACGTTCTATCCAAAAATCCAAGTGAACAAGGCGATCCTGCGTCTGCAAGGCCGTGATATTCGCAACTTTAATAACGTCACGACATCCGCCAGTGCCAGTGTGTTGGGTCAAGCCTTTGTGAGATTGCAGAATGATTCTGAGGCCGAAGGTACGGTCACGATCACATTGCGCGATTCAGATACGGGTAATGCCTTAGGGGTTTGGACCAGTCCATCCATTGCCCCACATGTATCGGTCCAATACGACCTTTCTATTCTTGAGCGCGAAGCGCGTTTAACAAACGCCAGCACTGCTATTGCGGCGCGTAAATTCTATAATCTCGATGTGGAAAGCACGATGGCTGGCTATATGCAGCATATCGTATGGGCGCGCGGTGCGGGGGTGTTGAGCAATCTCACGGCCTGTGCGGATGGTTTGTCGAGTGAAAACAAATCGCTCATCAACGTTCACAGTAAACTTGTCGAAGGCTACCCGTCGCATATCCGTGTTGTTAACACAGGCGTTGTGGCTGCCGCAGCGACGCTAACGTTCTATAACTCTGATAATGGCCGTATGCTGGGGACATACACGACGCCCGCCATCGCAGGAAATGGCTCGTCCGACCTACTGGTTTCGGCAATCGAAGCTGCAGTTCCTGCATTGCAGGATGCAACTGCAGCAGGCGTAAACGCGATCTACCAATACAACGTTACGCTGAGTGGCATGTCAGGCTATTTGCAGCACGTTGTCGCCAACACATATGGCGGAGTGTTGGTCGACATGTCAGCCAAATGTGATCTTGGCGTACGCTAAAATTAACGCGTCACAATTTGTGCGCCGCTTTTAATCTTCTGATCGTGCCTCAACGAATCATCCGGGATCGGCACGTTGATGCCTTTTTGGCACGCGGGGCGTTCCGCCATGGCGTTGTTCCAGCGTTGTAAGTGTTCAAGGCCATCGATAGACGTGCCTGACCAATCGTAGGTGCGTACCCAAGCCCAGTTGGCAATGTCGGCGATTGAGTAATCGCCGCCTAGCCATTCTGCTTCGCCCAAACGGCGATTCAAAACTTCAAACAATCGGCGGGCTTCGTTTTGATAACGCTGGATGGCAGCAGGAATTTTTTCTGGGAAATAGCGATAGAATACGTTGGCCTGGCCCATCATGGGGCCGATGCCGCCCATTTGAAACATCAACCATTGCATTACCGCATAACGTGACTTGCCATCGGGCGGGAGCAAACGCCCAGTTTTTTCCGCCAGATAAACCAGAATTGCGCCTGATTCAAAAACAGCCAATCCGCCATCGTCATGATCAATGATCGCTGGGATGCGGCCATTCGGGTTGATTTTCAGGAACCATTCTTCCTTTTGCTCACCCTTGGACAAATTCATGCTGCGCACTTTGTAAGGCAGGTGAAGTTCCTCTAAGGCAATAGAAACCTTATGCCCGTTAGGCGTGCGCTGCGTAAAAAGCTCGATCATGGAAAATCCGGAATATGGCCTAGCGTTTTTTGAAACGCCGACGCTGAGGTGAGCGGAAGACCGCTGATATAGGGAATTTCAGCAATTCGTAAAGGGCAAAGCCGATGATGGCGCCGAGCAGGACATTGAGTGTGCTCACCATCGTGAGCGGCAGCGCTGGGACGAACAAATTTTGCGTGGCCTCTAAGACATCAGCATCGCCATAACGCCACAAAGCGTAGGGTCTGATCACCGGGATCGTATTTACAATGGCATTGTGCGTGTTGGCGCGCGCGGCAACTGCCGTTTTGGCTTCTGCTTCAAGTTCTTGGCGCACATTGGGGGCCATGGTTTGGTAGCGTACCCCGCCTTGCACATCTTTCAGGTGGGCCTGGGCTTCCGTGTACTGAGCATATGTCCGGGCGGAATACTGGGTGCTGAACGGCTCGATTTGCGATGCAGCCACGGCAAAGCAGGCCACAAAAATGGCGGCCAAAAATCGATCAAAAGCGCTTAAAATCCACTCCAAGGCCCAAAACCCTAAGCTACTGATAAATAACGCATCATAACCAACGCTGGGGTTGCAGTCTCAACATCTTCAGCCGTTTTGCAACGCCTGATCGTCTCGACTATAAGCAGGCCCGCGAAACACCCCCGATTCTTGAGCACGATGCGTACCGAGCATTTCGACTTTGATCTTCCCCCAGAGAGCATCGCATCCCGGCCCTTAACGCCTCGGGATGCAGCGCGGTTGCTCCATGTCAAAAGGGATGGCTGGGCAGACCGGATCGTGCGTGACTTGCCCACGCTGCTGCGTGCGGATGATCTCATGGTGTTCAATGACACACGCGTGTTGCCGGCGCGATTGTTTGGCCATCGCGGCGTCGTGCCAGTTGAACTGCTGCTCCACCGCGCGATTAGCGCCGATACGTGGGATGTGTTTGCGAAGCCCGGCAAGCGCTTGAAGTTGGGCCAAACAGTCGACCTCGAAGGTGGCTTAACAGCTGAGGTTTTAGCCAAAAGCGAAGATGGTTTGGTGCGTGTGCGCTTCAGCCAAAGCGGGACTGACCTTATTCAAGCGTTTCACAACACAGGTCATATGCCGCTACCGCCTTATATTCGTCGTGCCGATGACGCACAGGACCGCAGTGATTATCAAACCATCTACGCCAAGCATGATGGTTCGGTGGCAGCCCCCACGGCGGGCTTACATTTTACGCCAGAGCTTTTGGCCGCGATTGACGCAACGGGCGCCACGCGTACCCATGTCACCTTGCATGTTGGGGCAGGCACGTTTTTACCTGTGAAGGTCGACGATACCGATCAGCATGTCATGCACGCTGAGTGGGGCGAAGTGTCAGCGGATGTGGCCGCGCAAATTAACGCGACCAAGAAAAATGGCGGGCGCGTCATTGCTGTCGGCACCACATCATTGCGCACGCTTGAGTCGGCGGTGGCAGATGATGGCGTCATGCAGCCCTTTCACAAGGAAACGTCGATTTTCATCACGCCGGGTTATCGCTTCAAGGCGGTCGATGTGCTGATGACGAATTTCCATTTGCCTAAATCCACACTGTTTATGCTGGTCAGTGCTTTTGCAGGCCTTGAGCGGATGAAATCGACCTATGCGTACGCCATTCAAACGGGGTATCGGTTTTACTCCTATGGTGATGCATCGTGGCTTGAGAAAACCGAGTGCTAAAAGAAAGTCGAGAACACATGAGCGCAGCCCGTTTTGAATTGATGGCCACTGATGGCATGGCGCGGCGCGGGCGTTTGCACACGGCGCATGGTGTTATGGATACGCCAGCCTTTATGCCTGTTGGCACCGCTGCCACTGTGAAAGGCATGTTCACGGATCACGTGGCTGGCACAGGCGCGCAGATGATTCTCGCCAACACCTATCACTTGATGCTGCGCCCCGGCGCCGAGCGCATCGCGAAGTTTGGTGGCGTACGCAAATTCATGGGTTGGAACGGTCCCATCTTAACGGACTCTGGTGGTTACCAAGTCATGTCGCTCGCGCAGCTACGTAAAATTGATGGTGGCGGTGTTACCTTCCAATCGCACATCGATGGATCGAAGCATTATCTGTCACCTGAGCGGTCGATCGAAATTCAGCACCTGTTAGATGCGACGATTACGATGTGCTTTGATGAATGCACGCCGTATCCAGCGACCAAAGATCAAGTGAACGAAAGCATGCAGCTTTCGATGCGTTGGGCCGAACGTAGTAAATCAGCATTCAAGCCCCGCGAAGGCTATGGCCTATTCGGCATTGTGCAGGGCGGCGTGCATGCAGACTTGCGCGCTGAATCAGCTGCAAAACTACAAGCCATTGGCTTTGATGGTTATGCGATTGGCGGCTTGGCCGTCGGCGAGGGGCAGGAGTTGATGTTCTCTACGCTGGATGTGACAACCCCGCATTTGCCGACCACGCATGCGCGCTATCTCATGGGGGTGGGCAAGCCTGGTGATTTAGTGGGTGCTGTTGCACGCGGCGTTGATATGTTTGATTGCGTATTGCCGACGCGCTCGGGGCGCACGGCGCAGGCCTTCACGACGCGTGGGCCTTTGAATATGCGCAATGCCAAGCACGCTGACGATCCGCGGCCTTTGGATGAGGCGGTGAACTGTCCGGCCAGCCGAAACTATAGCCGTGCTTATATTCATCACCTGATTCGCAGCGATGAGATCTTGGGGCTCATGCTGCTCAGCTGGCATAATGTGGCCTATTATCAGCACCTCATGGCCCAAATCCGCGATGCCATTGCCGCCGGAACCTTCGCGCAATTCCAGAAAGACTTCGCCCTCGCTCAAGCCGGAGAGCAAGTTGGCGGCGAAGACGCCGATGCTGGATAAAGAGGCCATCCGTCGTTTCGCGTTTGATGTGGGATTCGACACAGTACGCTTTGCGCGCGCTGAAACATCCACCCAAACGCAAAGCCATTTACGCGATTTTATTGCCGATGGTTTGTACGGCGATATGGGCTGGATGAAAGAAAAAGCCGACCGGCGCGAAAACCCAAAAGTGCTTTGGCCTGATGTGAAATCGGTTGTGATGTTAGGGCTTAATTATGGGCCCGGTCACGATCCGCGTAATCTTTTGCAATATACAGATCGCGGTGTTGTCAGCGTATATGCCCGCAACAAAGATTATCATGATGTCTTAAAAAAGCGTCTGAAGCGCTTGGCTATGTGGATGCACGAAGCCTCAGGCCATGAGGTGAAGATTTTTGTCGACACAGCGCCGGTCATGGAAAAGCCACTGGCGCAATCATCCGGCATGGGCTGGCAAGGCAAGCATACCAATGTTGTCTCGCGCGAATTTGGCTCGTGGTTGTTCTTGGGCGAAGTCTTCACCACGCTCGACTTAGAACCTGATGACGCTGAAACCGATCATTGCGGTGAGTGTCGTCGGTGTTTGGATGTGTGCCCCACCAATGCATTTATTGGTCCTTACAAGCTCGATGCGCGCAAATGCATCTCGTATCTTACCATTGAGCATAAAGGCCATATTCCGCGCGACTTACGGGGCCTTATGGGCAATCGCATTTATGGCTGTGATGATTGCTTGTCGGTGTGCCCTTGGAACAAGTTTGCGCATACGACCGATGTCTCTGATTTTCTGCCGCGTGCTGAATTGACAGCGCCTCGCTTGGCAGACTTAGCGAAACTTAATGATGTGGAGTTCCGCGCATTATTCGCTGGCTCGCCCATCAAACGTATTGGGCGGGATCGGTTTGTGCGCAACGTGCTGATTGCGCTTGGCAATAGTGGTCGCACTGACCTTGCTGATCGCGCCGAAGCATTGCTGAACGACGATGCGCCTATTGTGCGCGCTGCAGCGGTATGGGCTGTGAGGCGATTGGTTGCGCCTGAGAAGTTTGAACACCTCAAGGCGAGCGCATCTGAGATAGATGCGGATGTGGCAAGTGAATGGGCTGCATAAAATAAAAACGGAGAGTCATTTGCACGACTCTCCGTTAGGCGCCCCTATCCCCCGATAGAGCTTGGTGTCTTAAGCGCTTACTCTTGGATCGCTAATGCGCGGGCCAGTTGGCTTAAGGCTTCTTGGTGTTTCTCGTTACCAATGGCCGAGAAATTGCGGGCGAGTTCCAGGCACATGCGTTGGCGTTGGCCAACAGCACCATCGTCTTCATGACCGTCCAGGCCTTCGTAGAAGAAGGTGATCGGCACATTCAGCACGCGGGAAATTTCGTAAAGTCGGCCCGCCGAGATGCGATTGATCCCGCGCTCGTATTTGTGGGCTTGCTGGTAGGTCACGCCGATCATGTCGGCCATTTGCTGCTGACTTAAACCCAACATCACGCGGCGTTCGCGGATGCGAATACCGACATGGCGATCAATGTCATTGGCGCGATTCGCCGGGACTGCTCGCGTTTGTGGTTCGATCATATTCATTGGATCCCAACCTGCGGTCTTACTGTTAAGGAACCTTTTGGTTCCGTGCGCGAGGTCTCTTCGGAAACCACGCATCTTTCAGTTGAAAGAATAATCTTGAGCAGATCGCAGGACGATTGGGAGAATTGTAAAAAATTGTTATAGGAAATATCAGTCGCGGCGATATTTTACATATGAGAATCAATAGCTTATATGCATTTAAAAATCACTCGCAACCGCCTTTAACATACGCAAAAGCATAGCCCTAATGAATTCAGGGCTATGCAACTGCAATGTGAAATTCTGTTACGCCTTAGGGTTGGACCTAAGGTCTCATGCGTGGGTTATGTGCGGTCTTTGGTGAGCTTGTCCAACTTGGCCTGCATGGCATCAAGTTGCGACTTTAGCGAATCGAGATTCTCGCCCGCGGCTGGTGGAGCAGATGGTGCCGAGGTTGATGCTGCGGCATCAGGTTTCATTTGTGCTGCGAACGGGTTGAA
Source organism: Rhodospirillaceae bacterium (assembly GCA_965229355.1). Taxonomy (GTDB): domain Bacteria; phylum Pseudomonadota; class Alphaproteobacteria; order Rhodospirillales; family Rhodospirillaceae. Next base: position 1,870,509 of record OZ245869.1, read on the forward strand.
CATCTTCATGGCGTTTTCAAACAGCGCCAAGTTTTGTTTGCCCATCTCTTCCATGCGTTGCATCGGGAATAAACCCTTGAAGGCATTTTGCATCATGCCGCGCATTTGATCTTCGTTCTGCGAGAACGAGTCCATGCTGTGCTCAAGATAACGGGGTAAAACGCCACCTAATGAGTCACCATAAAATGCGATCACCTGACGCAAGAATTTAATTGGCAATAACGACTGGCCCTTGCCTTCCTGCTCCACAATAATTTGTGTCAGTACAGAGCGCGTGATGTCGTCATTGGTTTTGGCATCGGTCACAGTGAACTCGATGTTTTGGCGCACCATGTTGGCCAAGTCTTCCAGTGTCACGTAACTTGATGTCGCCGTATTATAGAGACGCCGGTTGGCGTACTTCTTAATATTGACGACCGGGCCTTTCTCGGTGGTGCTTGCGTGCTCGGCCATAAAAACATCCCCTCGCTTTTCTGCCGTGACTTCATTTTTGGCAATTGCGTAAATTCTTCATGTGCAATTGCTTCGGGGAAATTGTGCTCTGCACAACCCTCTCTGTCAAAGCCTTGCTTTCGGCGGTGTCCGTAAAGATTGCGCTGCCATACAGTGGTGCGAAATGAATACAATAGTGCGGTGCAAAATGGATATAGTGGTGTGATGAGCACGAACCCCACAGATTATGATGCCCTGGCCCGCCGTTACCTGGACCTTTGGCAGCAGGAAATGGCCAAACTGGCACAAGACCCGCAAGCCGCAGGGACGTGGTCGAATTTGTTTCAGGGCATGATGCAAAATGCCACGGCCGCCTGGTCATCGGGTGCGGCTGCGATGAATGCGGGAACAGGGAATGCAGGAACTGGCAATGGACAACAGCCAACCGCAACACCGTCAAATGCGTCTGGGCCCGCGCCCGCTTCCGCTGCACATCGCGATGGAGGGGTGGATGTTGCAGATGTCCTTCGCCGGATTGACGCCCGGTTGGACAGCATCGAACAACGCCTCACAACTCTCGAGTCCGCTCCAAAAACTCCTCGCCGAACAAAGCAGCCAAAGCCTTGATGGTCTTCAAGGCGATTGGCAATCGCTGCTGAACCCGGCTGCCTTTGTTGATGCACTGACGCGTGAAGCCAAAGCGCGTATGGAGCAGCTCAGCCTGGGTATTACGCGCTACCAAGTACACAACCATCGGCGCACACGCATCGCACCACCGCCCGTATGGACGCACGGCTCGGCCATGTTGCGTGACTATGATGGCAATGGCGTGCCTGCTGTGTTTGTGCCATCGTTAATCAACAAAGCGTACATACTGGATTTGGCAGAAGATCGCAGCTTGCTCAGCTTTGCTGCACAAAAAAGTGTACACGCATTTTTGTTGGATTGGGGCGCCCCTGACAAAGCTGAACAAAAATTTTGCCTCGAAGACTACATTTGCGGCGTGCTCATTCCGGCGTTGGAGCATGTGAAAGAAACAACCGGCAAAGCACCGCGTCTTGTGGGCTATTGCATGGGCGGTACATTAACTGCTGCTGTTGCTGTGTTGCGACCCGATCTCATTTCCGGCCTCGCGTTACTGGCAGCGCCCTGGGATTTTCATATCGACAGTGGGGCCACGCGCTTGTTCTTGGCGCAGTTCAAACCCTTTATTGAGGTGATGTTGGAAACGACTGGCGTTGCGTCGGTTGATTTTTTGCAAGCCATGTTCGCATCGCTTGACCCCACACTGGTGAGTCGGAAATTTCGAGGCTTCGCTGCGCGCGATGTCACAACGGATGCCGCGCTCAGGTTTGTTGAATTAGAAGATTGGCTGAATGATGGGGTCGCGTTGGCGGGCCCCGCCGCACACGAAACCTTTTTTGATTGGTACGGTGATAACGCGCCGAAAAATTTGCAGTGGCATATTGAAGATCGTGTGATTGATCCGCGAAGTATTTTAACGCGCACGCTGGCCCTTATTCCGGCACAGGACCGCATCGTCCCACCAGCCTCAGCGCGTGCGTTGGCTGATCTCATCCCAGCTTGCGAGACTCGCACCGTAGAGTTGGGCCACATCGGTATGATCGCTGGTGGAAATGCGGTCACGACCGTCTATCAGCCGCTCGCCGATTGGCTCAAAATGGCTTAAAACAGCCATAAAATGGGCTCGGATAGCAGCTATGCAATTTTGTTGCGGCGCAACATTGCTGTTGCTCCCATATACCTACGAGCTTAAAACCGCGCACGTTTTGAATGCTCTAAACTCTGGAGTTCTCTCATGTCTGACATCGTCATCGCTTCTGCTACGCGCACGGCTATTGGTTCGTTCGGCGGCTCACTCAGCTCACTCACGGGTGCTGAGTTGGGTCAGATCGTCATCACCGAAGCCTTGAAGCGCGCAGGCGTGAATGCAGCAGACGTATCGGAAGTAGTGATGGGCCAAGTGCTGACGGCCGCGCAAGGTCAGAACCCCGCGCGCCAAGCGTCCATCAAAGCAGGTGTGCCGAAAGAAGTTCCGGCCATGACCATCAACCAAGTGTGCGGCTCTGGCTTAAAAGCTGTCGCTTTGGGTGCGATGTCGATCAAAGCGGGCGATGCCAGCATTGTTGTTGCCGGCGGGCAAGAAAGCATGAGCCTCGCGCACCACGCGATCTTTATGCGCAACGGTTTGAAGATGGGCGATGGTCAATTCATCGACACCATGATCCGCGATGGTTTGTGGGATGCCTTCAACAGCTATCACATGGGCATCACGGCGGAGAACATTGCCGAGAAGTGGCAGCTGACACGCGATAGCCAAGATGCGTTTGCGGCGGCTTCACAAGCCAAAGCCGACGCCGCGATCAAAGCTGGACGTTTCAAAGACGAAATCGTGCCGGTCACGATTACGGTGAAAAAAGAACAGAAAATTTTTGACACCGACGAATACGTACGGGGCTCAACAACCGCAGACGTGCTCGCAAAATTAAAACCGGCCTTCTCGAAAGACGGCACGGTCACGGCCGGTAACGCATCTGGCTTAAACGATGGTGCCGCTGCGGTTATCGTGATGACCGCAGCTGAAGCCGCCAAGCGCAACATCAAGCCGCTCGCACGTATTGCCGCGTGGGCGCAAGCCGGTGTTGATCCTGCGATTATGGGCACGGGCCCGATCCCCGCGACACGCAAGGTGCTCGAGAAAGCTGGTTGGAAAGCCGGTGATTTGGATTTGATCGAAGCCAACGAAGCCTTTGCCGCGCAGTCCCTCGCTGTGTGTCGCGATCTCGGGTTTGATCCAGCAAAAGTGAACGTTAACGGCGGCGCGATTGCATTGGGCCACCCCATTGGCGCCTCAGGTTGCCGTGTACTCGTCACGCTCATTCACGAACTGCAAAAGCGCCAAGCCAAAAAAGGCTTGGCGACTTTATGCATTGGTGGTGGCATGGGCATCGCGATGGCGATTGAGGCTCTTTAAGCAGCAAGCGCTGCTTTCTCCGCAATCAATTGCTTTGTGCGGCGTAAGAAACGCGCGTTCAGAACCACAGATGCAATCAACAATCCGATGGCCAAGCCCCACCACACGCCGGTGGGGCCAATGCCCATGTTGAACGCTAAAATCCACGCGACCGGAAAGCCGATAATCCAATAGCCGATCCCGGCCAGGATCATCGGTGTGCGCGTATCTTTCAAACCGCGTAATGCGCCCACAGCGACTGTTTGCGCACCGTCGAAGATTTGGAAGAACGCGCTGATCATCAACAGCGGCACAACCATCGCAATCACTTCGGCATCTTTGGCGTTACTCGGATCAAGGCTGAACAACAACGCGATCTGATAGGGCAGTGTAAACATCGCCAGTGCTGAAAAGCACATGAAGCCGACACCCAATGTGAGAGCGGCAAAGCCAGCTTGTCTTGCTAAGCGTGGTTCGCCTGCGCCCATGTGATAGCCGACGCGCACGTTAGCACCTTGGCCAATGGCCAGCGGCACCATGAAGGCCATGGATGCAACGTTGATGGTGATTTGGTGCGCCGCCAATGCTGTCACGCTGATGGTACCCATCATCAACGCGCCTGCCATGAACAGCAACGCTTCTACGGCGATTGTGATCGCGATGGGCCAGCCCAGCGTGAAGAGCTCGCGCACCAGCGGCCATTCAATTGAGCCGCGTCGTAAGTACGTGCTGATGGCAGGCACAAACTTGATCCAGATGTATGTGGCCAGGAACATCAGCCAGGTTGTGATGGCTGTGGCTGTGGCAGAACCCAGCAAACCCATTTCCGGCAAGCCAAAGGCACCGTGAATCAGGCCGTAGTTCAAAACGCCGTTTACCACCAAACCACCGAAAGCGACCATCATTACCATGCGCGGGTGGTTCATCGACGCCAAGTACACACGCAATGTCGCCAGCCACATCAACGCCGGTGCGCCTAAAAATAGAATGCGGTCGAAGTCGCGTACACTGCGGGCAAGTTCGGCAGGCTCGTTAATTAGCAGTAAGAATGGCTCGACATTCCACAGCAACAGCAATGCTGGCACTAGTGCAACTGTGGCCAACACAAATCCAGCGCGCAGGTAAGGTGCAATCCGTTCCGGTGTATCGGCGCCGCGTGCGTGCGCGATGGCGATGCCGCAGCTTGAGGCAATACCCTGCAGGATCATGATGCTCATGAAGAACATCGCGCCACCCAAGCCGCCCGCAGCAATAGCATCGCCACCCAGCGCACCGAGCAAAACGGTATCGGTGACGCCCATGCCGACTTGTGCGAGTTGCGCAATGGCTAGCGGCGCCGACAATTTCAATGTTGCGCGCAGCTCTTGGCTAAAACGAAGATGAATAGTGGGGGCGGTGGTCATAGCGGAAATCCTGGGGGCCGAAGTGCGGGCCCGAAGGACACCGCGAATTATTGAACGCGCGCGAGATGCGGTCGAATGACGACCGACGATTTTTTGCAAAATACCGGAGTGCCGGAATATCGCGGAACGGATCGGATCATGTGCGGCCTCCTGGTTTTGTGTTGGCGAGATCGCGTCACTAGGACGAAGGCCGCTCTGGTAAGCGGCAAAAAGATTAATGTCAATCCAGGCTGCTTGAATAAGGGTATGCGATTTTCATAATCACGTCTTTCATGCCCAAAGGTTCATCACCTATCATTACTTCATGTTTTTTAGGCATTTTAGATAGGGGTGTGGGGTATGAGCGTCTCTCGCGTTGCAGTCGTCACTGGTGGAACACGGGGTATCGGGCGGGCGATTAGCCTCGCCCTCAAAGCGCAGGGCCATCAAGTCGCGGCGAATTATTGCGGTAACGACGATGCAGCCGCAGCATTCACAAACGAAACCGGAATTCGCAGTTACAAGTGGGATGTCGGCGATTACCACGCCTGCCAAGACAGTGTGGCGCAAATTAACGCTGACCTCGGTCCTGTCGAGATTGTTGTGAACAACGCCGGCATCACGCGCGATGGCACCATGCACAAAATGGATTTCGAGCAATGGCAGGCTGTCATCGCCACGAACCTCGGATCTTGTTTCAATATGTGTCGTGCGGTGATTGACAGCATGCGGGCGCGGAACTTTGGGCGCATCGTGAATATCGGCTCAATCAATGGCCAAGCCGGCCAGTACGGCCAGGTGAATTACGCGGCTGCCAAGTCAGGCATTCACGGATTTACGAAAGCGCTGGCGCAAGAAGGCGCGGGGAAAAACATTACAGTGAATGCCATCGCGCCCGGCTATGTGGATACCGATATGGTGCGCGCCGTGCCGCCGCAAGTGCTGGAAAAGATTATCGCACGCATACCCGTAGGCCGTTTAGGCCGCGCCGAAGACATCGCACGCGGCGTGATGTTTCTGGTGGCTGATGATGCAGATTTTATTACCGGCTCGACCATCAGCATCAACGGCGGCCAGCATATGTATTAGACTCTTTGTTTGTCGTTTTTCCCACGCCAAGTGGAAGGTCACTTCTCGGGGAAAAACGACTTAATAAAAAAGCCGGGCGTTTAAGCCCGGCTTTTGAATTTGTATGTGGCTTTAAGATTAGCCGACAGCAACGCGCTTGGTGGTTTCCAGCAGGCCGAGCTTGCCCGCAACTTCCGTGAACACGCCAATCACGTGATTGATTTGCTCTTCGGTGTGGGCCGCGCACAGGCTGCAACGCAGCAGCGAGTAACCATGCGGCGTGGCTGGCGGGAAGGCCAAGTTCACGTATACACCCGCTTCGATCAGACCTTGCCAGAACGCGACGCAGGTTTGCGGATCGGGTGCCACCACAGCCACAACCGGGCTGATGTCGCTGGCAACCTTCAAGCCCGCATCAATCAAGCCTTTGTGCAGCATCTTGGCGTTGCGCATCAAACGGGTACGCAAGGCCCCGCCATTTTTCACCAAGCCCAAGTTTACTTTGGCTGATGCAACCACTGAAGGCGGCAATGAGGCGGTGAAGATGTAAGCGCGGCAGACGTAGCGCAGCATTTCGAAATCAGGGTAGCTGGAGACGACGAAGCCGCCCACAGTGCCAACCGATTTCGAGAACGTGCCGACGATGAAATCAACGTCTTCTTCGCAGCCCACTTCTTCCGGCAAGCCACGGCCATAACGACCCAGCACGCCCATCGAGTGCGCTTCGTCGCTGAGCAGGTAGGTATTTTCGTATTTCTTTTTGATGGCGACGATGTCAGCCAGCGGAGCCTTATCGCCGAGCATTGAATAAATGCCTTCGATGACGATCAGCTTGTTGCCCGGCTTGTCGGCCAAACGTGCCAAGCGCTTATCCAAGTCAGCGGCATCGTTGTGCTTGAAACGGATGATCTCGGCTTGGCTTTGGCGCACGCCGTCATAGATCGAGGCATGGCAGTCAGCGTCCATGATGATGTAGTCGCCAGGACCCATCAGTGTGGAGAGCACGCCGGCATTGGCCAAGAAGCCGGTCGAGAACACAATGGCGTGCTCTTTACCGAAGAAGTCGCACAGCGCGTGTTCCAATTCTTTGTGACCGGCATAGGTGCCGTTCAGCAAACGCGAGCCCGTGGTGCCCGTGCCGAAGTCATCCAGCGCATCATGTGCAGCCTTCAAAGCTTCGGGCGCGAATGTCAGGCCCAAATAATTGTTCGTGCCGCACAGAATTGTGCGACGGTTGCCAATGATGGCTTCCGTTTGTGAGAGCACTTGATCCATGCGCACATTGAACGGGTCCGGGCCACCATTGCTGACGATGGCGGAGCGCTGCGTCTTAATGTTCGCGAAACGATCGAAAATACCAGCCATGAGCTTAAAACCTTTGTTCCTTTGTGAACCGTCGCCTGAGCGGCAGACGTTCATGTGAGTAGACGTCGAAAGAGCCCCTAAGCCCTTTTTAGGCCTTCACAATTTTTTCAACAGCCACGGCCAGTTGAGCAATCGTCGTGATATCCGGCAGTAAATTCATCGGCACCGAAATATCGAAACGGTCCTCGACCGTAGCCACGAACTCCATCACCACCAGAGAGTCGAAGTTCAGGTCTTCGCTGAACCGCGTCTCAGGCTTGAGGTCCACTCCGGTTTTGTTGAAAGGGCTTAAGAGTTCTAACAGGACCGCAAAAGTCTCAGGCGAATAGTCACCACTTGCGGCCATGTCACTCTCTAACCAATCCATTAAACCAACTGGCCCGGCTTCTTGTTTCGCGGTGCAACCCGCTTTGAGCCTTGTCCAGAAGGGCTATTGGGGGGGAATGACGGAAAAATGACAAATCAACTTAGGCTGTAACTCTTTAACAAGCCTTGTGAAATTGCCCAATTCACAGTGTTTTTGAAGCCTTTGGCGATATCCCAGGCCGGAACCCACCCTGGCACTCCACTTCCGTGGGCCACCCAGTCGCAGTGCAGCATTTCGGCGACTTTATCCCAACTCAAAGTCGTGGGGGTGCGGGTCAAAAGTGCCCCAACCGACCCAATCCCCCCGGCAATGTACAGAATCGGGGCGGGCAGGGGGATCACGCGGGGGTTGGTCTGAACGGCCTCCCCGGCGGCGGCAATCACGGTGGCCCAGTCGTAGCCCTGGGGGTGGCCATCATCGATCTCGATGGGTTGGCCGGGGTCGTCCCGAAGGGGCAGCAGATTGAGGATGGCCGACACCACATCTTCCACATGGATCAGCGACACTCTGCTTTCTGGATTTGGCGGAACCAAGCCAAAGCCTTTTGCAGCCATCTGGAAGATGCGCAAGGTTTCGCGGTCACCGGGGCCATAGACGGCAGGCGGCCGGATGATGCTGACCGACATGTTGCGCTGATAGAACTTTAAAACCTTCTCGGCCTGATATTTGCTGGCGGCATAGTTCGACAGGCGCGGCTCGCGGGCGGCCAATGACGAGATATGAATAAAGCGCGGTGGCTCGGGCTGTTCGGCAGCGGCTTCGGCCAGGCGGCGCGTGCCGCTGACGTTCTGTTCAAAAAAATCATCGCGGCTGAGGGCTTTGATTGCACCGGCCAGATGAATCACCCCGTCGCAGTCGCGGACCAGCTCACGCAACGATACGCCGTTTTCTAATGATCCCTGCACCCAGGTCAGTGTTCCAGCCAGATCGTCTTCAACAGTCGTCGGGGCTTGTCGGGTCAGCGCTTTCACGTTGGCGCCATCGCGGCGCAACGCATGCACCAAATGCCGACCAATAAATCCTGTCGCACCCGTCACAGCAATGGTGGCGGTTGTGCTCATACTTAGATTGTTCCAGCGTCGAGCGCTTGGATCTCGCCTGCGATGAACATGGTCTTGGCTTTGCCGCGGGCGAGTTTGCCCGATGTTGTCTTGGGCAAGCTGCGCGCAGGCACCAGCACCACATCGCACATAATTCCCACGCTCTCGTTCACGCGGGCTTTCACGTCATTGATCAACGCCGTGCGTTCATCAGCTTTCGTGGCGCGGCATTGCACCAGAATTGTGGGGCGCTCGGTGCCTTTGTCGTCCACCAAAACAATCGCAGCGCTGTCGCCCGAGCGCATATCGTTCATGTGTTCGACCGTCCATTCAATATCTTGCGGCCAAACGTTGCGGCCGTTGACGATCATCATGTCTTTGGCACGGCCAACAATCACCAATTGCTCGCCCAGCCAGTAGCCCAAGTCACCAGTGTCCAGCCAGCCATCTTGCACGGCTTCGGCGGTTGCTTCCGGGTTATTGTAGTAACCGGTCATGACGCTGGGCCCTGCGAAGTAGACACGGCCAATCTCGCGCTGCCCCAACACGCGGCTGGTTTCTTCATCGCGGATTTCAACCTTGTGACCTTTAATCACCACGCCGCAGCCGACAAACGTGCGGCCTTGCAGCGAACCATCATCAGGCACAGGTTTCGCGATGTGCGTGGCCAAGCCATCTTTTGCGATGTGATCAAGCGTTAAACCAGTCATCGGTGTGCTGAAGGACACACCCAGCACGCATTCGGCCAAGCCATAGCTGCCGTTAAATGCTTTGTCCCTGAAGCCGTAGGGTTTGAATGCTTCACCAAATAATTGCATGACTTGCGGCTTAATCATTTCGCCGCCAATGCCAGCCACACGCCATGTCGACAAATCCACGCCCACCGAACCTTCGGGCATGGTTTGAATGCGGCGCGCACACAATTCGTAACCAAACGACGGCGCATAAGACATCGTCGCTTTGTTTTCGCTGATCAAGCGCAACCACGTCAGCGGACGGCGCGCGAAATCTTCAGTGGCCAAATAGTCGGTGGTGGTTTGCGAGGTCATCACAGCCAGCATGAAGCCGACCAACCCCATATCATGGAAGAACGGCAGCCACGACACAGCGCGTTCACCCGGCTTGCAATCCACGGCCACATTCATTGCGCCCGCGTTGGCTAAGAGTGCTTTGTGCGTCACGCATACGCCGGTCGGAAAGCGCGTCGAGCCCGAACTGTATTGAATGTATGAAAGTTCGTCCGCCTTTGCTTTGTGCAGGTCACCTTTGCCCTCGGCCCATGTCGCCACATCATTATATGTGCCGATGTGCGCAACATCGCAGCCTTCAGAGGCTTCAGTAATGAGTGGCAAATAATCCGCAGGGCCAAACAACATGCGCGGTGTCGCGGATGTCACCTGATTGCGAATTTGCGAAATGTAATTGTCGCGGCGGCCAAAGGCGGTTGGCAGCGGCATCGGCACGGGAATAATCCCGGCATACTGACACGCGAAAAAGTGAGCCAAAAATTCAGGGGCGGTCGCCGCCAATAAAGCCACACGCTCGCCGGGCTTCACACCAGCGGCGTTCAAACGTAGCGCGTGATCTACAGCTTGATCGCGCAATTCGCGGAACGGCAGAACGCGGGTGAGATCGCCGCGCGCGGAATAGAAGTTAAAGCCCGTCTCGCCCTTTGCCGCATAATCCAAGGCAGCCGTCAGATTCTCGAAATCCGAGTTCAGTTTTTTCAGTGTGGCGTTGTCCGTCGGGGTCGCGCGCAAAGCGGGCGTACGCTCGTTGGACGTACCCTCTGCGGACGTCGATGGTGTGGTCGTTTGCGGCATGGGCCGGTTTCTCTACACTGCACTGCGCGCGGTCAACTCACCGAATGTAACATTTGTTGCAAGATTAATCACAGGCCAAGCGCAGTGCGGGCTACAAAGCGGAAAGGGGTATCACATGCTGATCGATCGGGCGTTTGTGCGGCTAGATGAAGGCTTGGTGCATTATCGGTCCTGCGGGCCCGAAAAAGACACCGGGAACACCCCCCTGTATCTGATCCACGCCTCGCCCGCCTCGGCTATCACGATGGTGCCGATGATGGGCGAATTGGGCAAAACGCGGCGCTGCATTGCGCCGGACACCTTGGGCAATGGCGACTCTGTTGGGCCTGCCTTGGATGCGCCCGAGATGGACTACTATGCCGACAGCGTTGCGCGCATTCTCGATAAGCTGAAGCTCGATAAAGTTGATCTTTATGGCAGCCACACCGGCGCGCACATCAGTTGCGAATTAGCGATTCGCCACCCTGACCGGGTCCGCAAAATTGTGTTCGATGGCATTGGGATGTTTTCAGTCGAAGACCGTGCGGACTTTTTGAAAAACTACGCTCCTGAAATGAAGCCGGACGATTTTGGTACGTACCTGACGTGGGCGTGGAATTTTGTGCGCGATCAGATTCTGTTTTTCCCGTACTTCCGTCGCACGCCCGAGTTTCGTCGCCTTGAAGCGTCCATGGCGAAGCCTGAAGTTATTCATACGATTGTGCTGGATGTGTTGAAGGGGCTGACGACCTATCACAAAGGCTACCGGGCCGCGTTCCGCCATAAGGATTACGAGCGTATTCCGCTGATCACTCAAGCCTTGTTTTGCATGGCAGGCGAAGACGATCCGTTGAAAGACGGCGTGGACCGCGCACATGCGCTGGCGAAGAATGCCATAAAAGCCATTTTGCCCAGTGAGCGCACGCCAGAGGGTTTGAAGGCAAAAGCAGCGGCTGTTGTGAAGTTCCTCGACGCTTAAGCACGTCCGTCACTTTTTTGTGAAGCACATTCCCGTGACGGCGTGTGCTTCACACCCGTGTGAATAGATAGCTTTTTGGCAAAGGTATTTACTTTTGCCATGGCGATGAAAACTCTCTCTCGTTCATTCCTTCATGCCGCAGTCATGGCTGCGGTGGTGTCGACGTGCGGACAGGCTGCTGCATCTGAGCAAGTCAAATCCGGTAAAGGGAAAGAAAAGTGCTACGGTGTTGCCAAGGCAGGGGAGAATGGTTGCCAAGCCCTCAGTGGCGCCCACACATGCGGCGGTTACTCAAGCATCGATTGCCGCGGTGAAAATTGGAAATGGGTGCCCTCGGGAACGTGTCTCAAATTGGGCGGGCAATTGAAGCCTTTTGATGGCTTTGGTACGCAAGCGTCCGTAACGCCGATCCTGAAGCACTAAGTCTTTAGAAAATTTTTCCAGCCTCATGACGTACGCGTGATGGGCAGACAAAGCGCGCTCTGGTAAAACACTTACGTGCTTTGTCTCTGGGAGGACTGCAATGTCTGCACTGAATTTCAAAATGATCGCCGCTGCTGTGGCCGGCGCTGTCGCGACCACCGCCTTAACCGCGCCGGCGTTTGCCGCTGACGCTAAAACAGAAAAATGCTTTGGCGTCGCCAAAGCGGGTGAGAACGCCTGTGCATCAGCCAACGGCTCGCACGGCTGCACCGGCCAGGCCAAAGTCGATTATGATGGCCAAGAGTGGAAAATGGTTGAGGTCGGCACCTGCGAGAAGTTGGGCGGCCAAACCAAAGGCTTCGCAGGCGTCGGTAAGGGCGAAGCGAAAAAAGGCGGTTAATTCGCTCCTCGCTTAACTTGATGTCGCGAACAGATAAAACAAGCCCGATCCCTGTTGCTACGGGGGTCGGGCTTCGTATTCAGCACATGCCGCTGTTGGCCAATGATGCGGACGATGCACCGCTGCGTGCCCCATGGCTTGAAATTCATAATGAGAATTTTTTAAATGCCGGTGGCGCGCGTTTGGCGATGCTTGATGTTATTGCCGCACGCTACCCCATCAGTTGCCATGGTGTGGGATTGTCGCTGGGGTCTGCTGAAGGGCTTGATCAAGCCCACCTTCAAAGGCTCGCGCGATTGTTCGAACGGGTAAAGCCAGCCCTCATCTCTGAACATTTAGCGTGGTCTGTGGTGGATGGCGCATATTTGAACGATCTGCTGCCGGTGCCATATACAGTCGAAGCCTTGCGCATTGTCTGCGACAACGTCAGTCGCGCACAGGACGCGTTTGGTCGAAAAATATTGGTCGAAAATCCGTCATCGTATGTGCAGTTTTCTGAAAGCACGATGCCCGAGTGGGCGTTCTTAGCGGAACTTGCTCACAACACGGGCTGTGGCTTGCTGTTGGATGTGAACAACGTCTACGTCAGCGCGGCTAATAACGCTTTCGATGCGGCCGAGTATCTGCGCCATATTCCCGCCGATGCCGTGGGCGAGATTCATTTGGCGGGGCATTCGATTGACGATGGTGGCACAGAGCGCATTCTAATCGACACACACAGCACGTATGTCAGCGATCCCGTATGGGCACTCTATGCGGCTGCCATGAAACATGTGGGCCACAAGCCCACACTGATCGAGTGGGACTTGGATCTGCCTGCGTTCGATGAATTACAAAAGGAAGCGGCGCGCGCTCAAACGTTGATGGATCAGCATGAGCGGCAGGTGCCCCATGTTGCTTGAAGTACAGCGCGCGTTCAAAGCATCCGTTACAGGTGTTGATGGGGCGATCTCGCGTCGGTTGGCTGTTCATCGCAATAATGTGCAGAAGAGTTTGGTGGATGTGCTGGCGGCTGCTTTCCCCGTCGTGCAACGCATGGTGGGCGAACCGTTCTTTTATGCGCTGGCGCGTGATTTCGCCGTGACGCATCTGCCCGCCGTCCCACAGCTTTCGTTATATGGTGCAGACTTTGCCGCATTCATTGCAACACATCAGCACGCGCAACAACTTGCCTATCTTGCCGATGTCGCCCGGTTGGAATGGGCGCGGGGCGAAGCTTACTTTGCGGTCGATGCATACCCTCTTCATCCGCAAAGCCTTGTTGCGATTGACGCCGATGCTTTGCCAAAGGCAAAGCTTTCACTTCATCCAGCTGCCCGGTTGGTCAGTTCCAGGTTTCCCATTCACGCCATTTGGGCGGCGCACCAATCAGACAGTAATGACGTCGCTCACATCGATATGTCGGTTTCAGAAAATGTTCTGATCAGCCGTCCGCAGTATCAGGTGTTTGTGCGCCTGATTACGCCGGCAGATGCTGCCTTTGTCGGTGCCTGCCTTAGTGGCGCAACGTTAAACGATGCAACGGTTGCCGCATTAGGTGTCGACGAACGTTTTGATTTGCAGGCTGTGCTTCAGCAACATTTGGAATTCGGAACATTCAGCGCAGTTACGTAATCCGCGCTGAATGTCTTGTTGCTGTTAGGTGACGCTAAAGCCTGTTTTGGCCAGCAGCGCATAGAATTCGCGCACTGCTTTTTCTTTTTCCACAGGGTCGGGAATGTCGGCGGTGTATTCGCTCACGAAGTCTTTGCGTTTCAAGTAGCCAACCACGCTGTCACGGGCGATGGATGTCGCTTTGCCTTCGGTTAACACGCCGCCGGTGCAGAACATCACCAAGCGCTTTGCGCGCTCGCGGAATGGCAGCGACGGATCGTCGATACGCTCGATGACCTTGTTGCTGATAATATATTCCGACACCACGACGTCGAACTTGTTAGCCAATGCACCCTTTAAAGGTTCGCCCAGCTTTGAATCCAGCACAATGCGCTGAACCTGGGCCGCTTCTTGCAAGCGTGCCTTTTGCGTTTTGGCTTCCGGCGCGATGCTTTGCACCGTGTTCAACTGACCTGCAAAAGTTTTGAGCTGCGTGATGATGGCGTCTGTCAGGTTCGGGTCGCCCTCCGGATCGTACATTTCGATCAGGTAGACAAATTTGCGCGTGGTCGATGTCAGCTTGTCGCGCACTTCTTCCATGGCTTTCTTGCGGCCAGCCATGCCACCGACGTTGATCAGGCGCGCCCAACGATCAGTTAAGCCATAAGCCATGCTGCGTCCGCCGGTCACACCCAGGTCGGTCACAACGCGGTTCAAGATTTGCAGGAAGATGTCTTTATCAGCTTGTTGATCTTCGCTGTTGGTCAGGCGTGTGGGCCCGCGCAAATCGCGTTCGATACGATCAAACAGGATTTTCTTCGAGCGCGGCAGGGCGTTGCCCGCAAACAGAAGGTTCAGCAGATCCACCAGTTCTTCCATGGCGAACTTGCTGGGTTGGCATTTGCCTTCCATCAGGTCGAGCATGCGCATAACCGCATCGCCCATGTGCTTTGATACGCCAATCACATCTTTCACGACGGTCTTGGCAATCAGGATGTCCGACAGCATTTCGTCGACCATGTCTTTGCCGCGCTGATCTTTCAGCGTCTTGGCCATGGGCAGCAGTTCGGCCATCTTGCCGAGCCAGCCAGTCCACTGGGTCGAGGTGCGGGCGAATGCAACAGACGATAAGTAGCGGCGCTCTTCGGCGTCGGCTGTCTTGCTGTCGACTTGCGCTAACAGTTCATCCAACGAAATGCCCTTGAACTCAGGCAATGGCTTGTTGTCGATCTCGCGGGCGCGCGCGGCAATCTTATCGACGGCTGCGTATATAATGTCTTTGCGCTTGCGGCTGTCTTGGTTGGTGGCGCGGGCATGCAACGAGGCGATCTTATCGACCGCCGACGGGATCATGCTGTCCAGGCTGAGTGCGCGCTTTAAGTTCTTATGGCTGTGCAGCATCTCGAAGGGAGTGATCTCGTTCTTTTCGAGATACTTCGAGAACAGCCGCGACATCGTGGTGCGCGCCTGGGTTTCATAATACTCAGAGACCTCTTCGCAGAGCGGAGCTTCGTCCACAGGGGTGACGGTAAAGTCCTCCTGCTTCTCGTTCTCCTTCATCTGCTTGAAGATTTCGCTTTCGCGCACGTTATCGCTGCCGAAGTGCGATTCTTTGATGATCCGCACACCTTCGGTGTCTTTAAGCGACAAATACTCTTCGGCTTTGCGCCGCGCGGATTCCTCCGACTGCAGCACATCTTTGATCGACCACTTGTTCTTGTTGAACAACTGGACTTCGAATTTTACGCGGGCATTCATCCCGTCTTCTTATCCCCATCCCGAGAGACGCGGAGTGTCGTAGCAAATTGTTAATGATACGCAAAGGGAACATGCAACCGGCGGTCGGGAAAAAGGCCCCAACAGGCCTTGCGGATGGTGCTTATGGTAGCGAGAAGTCCTTGAATTGCTCGCGAAGCTTGGTCTTTTGGATTTTCCCTGTGGCTCCTAAGGGAATCGCCTCGACGAAGGCAATCGCGTCGGGCAACCACCATTTGGGCACTTTCGTCACCAGATAGTCGTTCATCTCCTGCAGACTCGGCTTCTCAGGGCCCTTGGCGACGCAAATCAATAGCGGGCGTTCCAACCACTTCGGATGCGGTACCCCAATCACGGCAGCATGTGCAATGAGGGGGTGGCCGAGGGCTGCATTCTCCAAATCGACCGAACTGATCCACTCGCCGCCAGACTTGATCACGTCTTTCGCCCGGTCGGTGATTTGCATGTAGCCATCTGGATCAAGGGTCGCGATGTCGCCCGTGTCAAACCAGCCATCGGCTGTGAGGGGCGACGTTTCGGACTTAAAGTAGCGCTTTACAATCCAAGGGCCCCGCACTTGGAGGTGCCCCGCGCTCTTACCGTCGTGCGGCAGAATGTTGTTCTCGTCATCGACAATGCGCAGATCAACGCCAAACACCGCGCGGCCTTGTTTCAGCTTCTGCGGCATTTGCTCAGCGCGGGACTTGCCCAAGAATTTCGGTTTGAGTGTGTTGACCACACCCAGCGGCGTCATCTCGGTCATGCCCCAAGCATGGTTCACTTCAACGCCGAACTCTGTCTCGAAGGCTTCGATCAGCATTTCAGAGGCGGCGGCCCCGCCCACCAGAACGCGTGTCAACGCATGCGGCTTGCGGCCCTTCTCGCGCATCGTGGCCAGCAGGCCCATCCATACGGTTGGCACACCTTGCGAGCAAGTGACGTTCTCGGTATCCATCAGTTCGAACAAGCTGGGGCCATCTAACTTGGCACCCGGCATGATGACCGCGCAGCCGCTCATAGGCGCGGCGTAGGGCAAGCCCCAGGCGTTGACGTGAAACATCGGCACGACGGGCAGCGTGCGATCATGCACGGACAAGCCCATCGTTGCGGTGGTGCAGACAGCATAAGAGTGCAGCATCAGGGCGCGGTGGCTGTACAGTACGCCTTTCGGATTGCCGGTTGTGCCCGACGTGTAGCAAAGGGAAGCCGCCGTGTTTTCATCGAATTCGGGGAACACATAATCTGCGGGCTGCGCGGCCAGCAAGTCTTCGTACATCAGCACATCAGAAAGTGCCGGATTTGTGGGCTTATGTGATGCATCACTGAGCGCAATCCGCCCCTTTAAACTGGGGCTTCCTTTGCAGTTGGCAGCAACAGCGTCCGCAAACGTGAGATCAAAGAACACCAGCTTATCTTCGGCGTGATCGATGATGTACTTCATCTGATCGCCGGACAGTCTTGGATTGATCGTGTGGCAAATCGCACCAATACCAGCGACAGCGTAGTACAACTCCATATGGCGCCAGCTGTTCCAGGCAATTGTCGCAACACGGTCGCCGGGCTTAATGCCCAGTGCGATCAGCGCGCGGGCGAGTTGCTGTGTGCGCGTCCACATCGCATCGTAGGTGATGCGATGGATCGGGCCCTCAACACTCCTCGTTACAACTTCGGTATCAGAATGAAATTGTGCTGCGAACTCCAACAATGATGTGACCAGCAGTGGGCGATCCATCATCAGGCCGGGCAGGACTGTCATTGGGCGGCTCCTGCAAATGCAGGAGATTTACAGGGGGAATTTGTGGAGAACGTGAACAACATGCGGCTGTCGTGACCCCTTTAAAGAACCTGAAAACCCAGGCTACATGTCTGAGGATCGTGACCGCACTTCACGTCTTCGTAAAGAGTACGCAGGTGGAATTACGTGGGCAGTGGGAGTGCAGTGCGAAAGCTCACCTGCTTGAGGGCGAAGCTGGATTGGATACTGGCGATGACGGGAATGCGCGTCAGGTGTTCTTTCAAAAAACTCTCGTAGGCCGCTAAGTCGGCGGTGACGACGCGCAGCAAATAGTCGGCGGTGCCGGTCATCAGGTAGCACTCCATCACTTGCGGTAATTGGCGAATGCGCCCCTCGAAATCATCCAGCGCGTGTTCCGATTGTTCTTTTAACGTCACCGAGATGAATACGTTCACCGGCAGCCCAACGGCTTTTTGATCCAGCAGGGTCATGTAGCCTTTGATGATGCCCTCGTCTTCGAGGCGGCGGAGACGACGTAAGCAGGGCGAGGGCGAGAGGCCAATGCGCTCGGCCAGATCGACGTTACTCAGGCGTGCGTCCTCCTGAACCGTCGTCAGAATGCGCAAGTCCGTCTCGTCGATCTCAGTTTTTGGCATAAATCACCAATATACGGCATTAATAGTATTAAATATTGCCTTTTAGCTGTTTGAAACGCAAGAAATAACAAGGACATGCCCCGCCATTAACGTTTAGCTTTTCGCGATGTTAAGACGGGGAGAAGCAGCCGTGATCGAAGCCACGCAAGTTGCGCATTTAAAAACGTTGGAGCGGAAAATTCTGTGGCTGGCCACATGGATGATCCACAACGCCAACAACGTTCGCGATAACGGCGACGGCATTAAGGTCGGCGGGCACCAAGCCTCAAGCGCCTCCATGGCAACCGTGCTGACGGCGCTTTATCTGCACACCCTGCGCCCGGAAGACCGCGTGGCCGTGAAACCGCACGCAGGCCCGGTGTTCCACGCCATTCAATATCTGCTCGGCAACCAGCAACTCGAGCGGATGAAGAATTTCCGCGGCTTTGGTGGCGTGCAGCCGTACCCGTCTAAAACCAAAGATAAAGCCGATGTGGATTTTTCGACAGGCTCGGTGGGTTTGGGTGTTGCTGAAACGTTATTCGCCGCCCTGGTGCAAGACTATCTGCATGCGCATGAGCTGGTGGCTGCTAACACACCCAAAGGCCGCATGATCGCGCTGTTGGGCGATGCCGAATTGGATGAAGGCAATATCTACGAAGCGCTTCTGGAAGGCTGGAAGCACGAAGTGAAAAATGTGTGGTGGATTGTCGACTACAACCGCCAAAGCTTGGACGGTGTGGTGAACGATCAGTTGTTCAAACGCATCACCGGCTTTTTTGAAACGGTCGACTGGAATGTCGTGCTGCTGAAGTACGGCTTGAAGCTGGATGCTATTTTCAAAACGCCGATTGGTCCGGCCTTGAAAAGCTGGATCGATGATTGCCCCAACCAATTGTATTCGGCCCTGACGTTCCAAGGTGGGGCTGCGTGGCGCGAACATTTGGCGCGCGATCTGAAAGATGCGCCAGGTCTCGATCAGCTTTTAAAGTCGCACGATGACAAACAACTCCATGCGCTGATGACCAACTTAGGTGGTCATGACATGGAGGCGATTATCCGCGCGTTTAATGAAGCGAGCAAAACCGACACGCCAACATGCTTTATTGCCTACACCATCAAAGGCTCTGGCTTGCCGCTCGCGGGCCATAAAGACAATCACGCCGGCATCATGAACGATGACCAGATCGCGAAATTCCGGGCTGAATTGGGCATCGCTGAAGGTCAAGAGTGGGAACAGTTCGCAGGCTTGGAGACGCAAGAGAAAGACTTGCGCGCGTTCTTAGAGACCGTGCCGTTCAAAAAACGCATCACACGCGAGCAACAGCCCAAAGCAGCCCCCATTATTCCCGTGCATGACTTAGTGCCGCCGAAAGGCGAGCGCATGTCGACGCAGGAAGTCTTCGGCAAGATCATGAACGAGCTGGGCAAGAGCGATACGCCACTTGCCAATCGCATTGTCACCACATCGCCTGACGTGACGGTGTCTACAAATTTAGGCGGCTGGGTGAACCAACGCAGCCCGTTCCATACCAAACGGCGCGAAGATATTTTCCGGCAGATGCACGTCCCCTCACCGCAGAAGTGGGCGCAAGACCCCAAGGGTCAACACATCGAGCTGGGTATTGCAGAGAATAATTTATTCTTGCTACTCGGCGCGCTTGGCTTGTCGGCAGATTTGTTTGATACGCGCTTGTTGCCGGTGGGCACGCTGTACGATCCGTTCATCGCGCGTGGTCTCGATGCGATGACGTATGCCTGCTACCAAGATGCACGCTTTATGTTGGTCGCTACACCATCAGGCATCACGTTGGGGCCTGAAGGTGGAGCGCACCAATCGGTGATCACGCCGTTGATTGGCATGGGCCACCCCAATTTGGCGTACTTCGAACCGATTTATGCTGATGAACTGGCACCCATCATGACGTGGGCGTTTGACCATATGCAAAAGCCTGATGGTGGCTCGGTGTATTTGCGCTTGTCCACGCGGCCGATGCAGCAACCGAACCGCACACTCACGCCGGATTTGCGCGCCGATATTTTAGCAGGCGCATACTGGGTGAAAAAGCCTGCACCGGGCTCAGAGTTGGTGATTGCGTATTGTGGCGTGACCGCGCCGGAAGCGACGGCGGCCTATGATGCGATCTTGGAAGATGTGCCGGATGCTGGCTTGCTGGCCATCACTTCGCCTGATCGTTTGCATGCGGGTTTCCGTGCGGCGTCTGTCGCACGACGCAATGGCGACCGGTTTGCCTTCAGTCATATCGAAAAGCTGCTGGCGCCTTTAAGTCCGCGCGCAGGTATCGTGACGGTGCAAGACGGTCACCCGACCGCGTTGAACTGGTTGGGCTCCGTGCGCGGTCATCGTTGCCAAAGCTTAGGCGTTGATCGCTTTGGCCAAGCGGGTGATATCGCAAGCCTCTACCGTGAATACGGCTTGGACAGTGAAACGGTGATTGATGCTGTCGCCGATGTCGTGCTGGCCGAACTGCGCGGTTTCGTACCCAGCATGGCTGCTGAATAGTCAGCTTGAGTTCACTCTTTTGTCATGGTGTGCTGCGCGCTTGAATGGAGCGCGGAGTATGTCTGAGTTTGTAAAACCACAACCCGATAACACGGCTGTGCGCGTGGCGTTGTGGCGTGCACTGCACGTGCAATCTGATCTGCTGCCGCATGTGTTCGCGGATGAAATTGGTTTAGCGTTAGCTAACTCCGAAGTGGGGTGGCGCACACGGCCCGATATGCACCTGCAAGGTACCGGCCCGTTCCGAGCTTCGATTGTAGGCCGCGCCCGCTTTGTTGAAGATGCGCTCGCCGAACAGATTGACCGTGGCGTTGCGCAATACGTCATCTTAGGCGCAGGGCTTGATACATTCGTGCAGCGCAAACCCGATGTGGCAGCAAAGTTGCAAGTTTTTGAAGTCGATCAACCTGGTCCGCAAAGTTGGAAGCGCCAACGCTTGCTGGATTTAGGGTTTGGCATTCCGCCCCATTTGCACTTGGTGCCCGTAAACTTCGAAGAAGGCGAGGACTGGGTGCAGAAGTTGGTCGCCGATGGTTTTAAAACCAACCAGCCTGCGCTGATCTCATCGTTAGGGGTCAGCATGTATCTCACGCGCGAGGCCGTGACAGCGATGCTGCGCCAAGTGGCGGGCTTGGCGAAGGGCACAACCATCGTGATCAGTTTTATTTTACCCTTTGAACATGCCGATGCAGATTTGCAGCCCTTCTTGGAACGTGCAGCCCAAGGGGCCGCGGCCAGCGGCACGCCGTTCTTAAGCTTCTTTACGCCAGACGACATGATGGCACTGGCCCGAGAGGCAGGGTTTGCCACCATCGCGCATGTTTCAGCGGCTGATCTGGGGGACCGTTATTTCGCGGGGCGCAGCGATGGCTTACGTCCGCCCACCAACACGGAAGAGCTGTTGGTGGCCACGATTTAAGACGCTTTAGCTTTAAGCAGCTTTAGAATTTGCGGATCATCACCACGCCCGCGACCAACAGCGCCGCGCCAATGGCGCGCCCCGGTGTGACGGCGGTTTGCGGGAAGTTCAGCCAGCCAAAATGATCGCACAACATGGCGATGAACACTTGGCCTGCAATGACCAAGCTAAACGTCACGCTGGCGCCTAAGCGCGGGGCTGCTGTGAGTGTTGTAAACACCACCAGAATTCCACACAGGCCACTGAACCAGGCCCACCAAGGGACCGATGAAAATTGTTCTGATGTGGGCCACGGTGTCCGCAAGGCCATCAGCACACACGCCATAACAATGGTGCCGCTGGCAAAATTGACACCTACCGCAAACAAGGGGCCGGCAGTCCGCATCCCAATGGCTGCATTCATCGCCGCTTGCAGGGGCAGTACGCCACCCGCCAAAATACACATCGCCATCAAAGCTAGTTGCACTGCAAAAACTCCTTTATCACGCGCACATCCAGGCGCTGCGCGGCTTGCACGTTAATGATTTAACCCTGGTTTTGGTGTATAATTACCGCGTATGCGATGTCACGTCTTTCGCAGTATTGCCCTTTATGATGACACGCCTCGCATAAAGAATGTTGAGACAAGGAGTGTGCGGCCATGACCGTGACAAAACGTAAGTCGATGTTCTCACCCATTTTGGTGATCGTCCTTCTCGCCGTTGTCGGCGGAGCAGTCTTTATGCTGCGCGAAGACCCCAAGGCCGAGATCAAAGATTTAAAAAGCCTTGTTCAGGTGAATTACGGCGCGAAGAAGTACAACGAATCTGTTGTGAATGCGAATAAAGGATTAGCGCTGGCCCAAGAACATTTGGGCTCCAAAAATCCTGACACCTTGTATTTTGCGCAAGCTGTCTCGGAGGGCTATGAAGCCTTAGGCGATAAGAAGAATTTAGTGCCCGCGCTCAATCGCGAGATCGATCTGCGCATCGCCGCCGGTCAAGCTGAGCAGAAGCTACAGTTAAAACGTACAACGGCCATCAAATATGCAATTGAGATTGGCGATAAGCAAACGGCAACCAAGCAAGCAGTAGCCATTTCAAAAGCCATTGGCATGGCGCCGGGCAAAGATCCGCAGCCGGTTTATCGGACCGATACCAAATACCCGCCCGAGCAATTCAGCCAAGGCATTGAAGGCGATGTGGAGATCACTTACAGCCTCGAAGCCAATGGCGCGGTGATGGATGCGCAAGTGACAAAGCAAACCACCAAGGCCAAGCCGCCGACAGTGTTTGATGCAGCCGCCCTGGAAAGCTTCAAGACGTGGCGCTTCACACCCATGCTGCAAGACGGCAAGCCCATCCCAAGCCAAGGGCATAAATTCACGCTGATGTTCCGGTTGGGTGGGCAAGGCGCGGGTCGCTAAGTATGTGTCGTTAAGGCGCTTGCTCTTTAGGGTGATTTTCGGGGCGGCTTGACCAGCACTTCGTCAAATACCAGCCGCCAACCTTCGGTGCGTTTCTGCCAGATGCGCACGTAATAGCCGCTGCGCGGGTTATTGTATTGCGTCCACGTGGCTGAACCGTACGTGAAGACCATATCTCCAGCGGCAGACGCGCGCCCGCCAATGGATTCTAAGCCCATCACTTGTCCACGTGTTTCGATTTCACTCAAAGATGCAGTGCGGCCTACAGCCGGTTGCGCAGCTGATCCCATCACGCGCGCATCAACAGCTAAATGCGCTGCATAAGCAGTTTTGGCGTTGGTCGCGGCCACATCAGCCAGAGCATCTTCAATGCTGGTGATGTCGGCCCAAGCTTTATCAGCACTGCCCGATGATGCGGTGGCCATCATCAATTGCGCGGGCACTGTCTCGGGGCCGAAGGGGGATTTTGTATCGTTACGCGGGCCACCATCGTAAATCCACCGCCAGGTGCCATCGCTTTGTTTGGCCCACACAGTGAAGTAATGGCCATAGCCCTTGTCGCCACCCACTGTGAACGGGCCCGTGGTAAAGCCCAAATCGCCCGATGTTGAAATGCCAGCCCACACCGGCCACCACTTTAGCGACGTATCTGCGGGGGTATCGGGTTGGTTGGCCAGTGAGTCTTGCGCGTTCACAGGCTCGGCGCGAAATACAATAGCATCATCCGCCGCATATTTTTTGAATGCAGCCACCCATCCCCGTGTCGCGCCATCGGCAGCAAATTCACGTTCGGCGGCCACAACACTATCCGTCGGAGCCGCGTGGGCTTGGTTGTGGGAACCGCATATGACAAAGCAGAGGACTGTTAAAACAACCACGTGTTTCAAGGCTTACGTCCTTATGATGAAATATGGACCTGTTTGCCGTCTGGTGCGTTTAATCAGATATGCGTTAAACTATATTCTGTGCCGCATCATAATCCGCTGTGTCCTCGGCGCAAATGCGCAAATCTGAAAAGGTGTTTGAATGCGTGAAAGCATTCAAGGTTTAGGCTGGTTTGTGCGCCGGACGCCCGAGCCTGAAGTGCTGGGCCGGTTTTACCGCGAGGCCTTGCAGTTGCCTGTGTTGCGCTCGTGGGAGCGCCACGAAGGGGCTGGCACCATGTTCTACACCGGCGATGTCAGTACGCTTGAAATCAACACTGGGGGGCAACCGCCGGTCACCGACCCGTTGTTTGCCGAATGCACACCCATATTTCGCGCCCGTGATGTTGAAGCGGCGGAAGCCGATATTTTAAAAGCGGGCGCGCATCCGGTCGGCGCTGAGAAAACCGAACACCACGTCACGCATTTTTATACCGACATCAAAGGCCACGTGTTTGGCTTGCGCACGGCCAACGATGCCTCTGAATTTGCGCCCGATGTTGAAGCGGCCAAGCGCTGGGCCGCAGGCGAGCGTGGGCACGACATGCTGCAACCGTTGCCGGAAACACTGCAAGACTTAGGCATCATTCGTTTGCGTGTGGAAGACCCGGTTGCGATGTCCGCATTTTATGCCGAGATGCTGGGCTTGGATGTGCTGGGCGAGCCTGCGTCGGACTTGGCCCAACTGTATTTGGGCGGCACAGGCATTCTGGAATTGAAATCAGGTGGCACGCGCCGCAATCCGCCACAGGACCGCGTTGATGTGACGGATGTATGGATTTTGCGCGTTTACGACATCATCAGCATGAAAGCGCACTTGGCCGTAAACAACGTGCATCAAGTCAATGCCATTGAGCTATCGGGCGGCTGGCTAGAATACTACACCGACCCCGAAGGGCATCTGTTTGGGTTTCAGGAACGCAAAGTTCCTAACCCTGATATTCCCAACACCAATTTGCGTGAAGATTTAGCCGCGCGCAAACGCTGGGAGGGCAGATAGCGGAAGGTCGTTAGGTCGGGGCCTTTGGAAACAACATGCGCGCTGCAACCGGCACAGCCAGAATCAAAATCGCGATGCGCACTAAGTGATGTACGGCCACAAATGCCGGGTCCACATCAAATGAAATCGCTATCAGGCACATCTCGGCCACACCTCCCGGCGTGAACGACAGGAGTGCGGTGAGATAGGGCGTGCCCGTAATCCAACTCGCAAAGAGTGCAAACACCGCCGAGCAACTGATGATAATGCCCGTGGCGACAACCGCATGTTTGCTGATGCGGAAAAATGTTGCAGCGGTGACGGTTGAAAACCGCGAGCCAATAGCCGAACCCAAAATCCAAAGCGCAATCCACAATAACGCATCGGGTGGGCGATAGGTAATCGCGCTGCCCAGATAAAGTGCGGTTGCTGCGGCCATCGCACCCGTCATGGCGGCGGCGGGCAAGCTGAATGCACGTGCGATGCCGTAACCAAAACCCGCACAGGCCAACAACAAGCCAGCATCGAACCAACTGAAAGGCCCGCCTTCTGGCAACACCGAGACATCATGCGGGGCTGTGGCCAAAACCAGCGACACCACCATGGGCATCAGTATGACAACAAACACCACGCGCAAGCCTTGCGTCAGCGAGATCAGGCGCTCATCGGCGCCGGATTCACCGCCAATAATCACCATGGCCGTGAGTGTGCCGGGCGCGCCGGAAAAAATCGCAGTCGCGCGGTCAAAGCCTGTGACGCGGCGAAAATATTCAGACGCCACAAACGTAATCAGTGGCACAAACACGAACATCAAGGACAGCGACAGGAGCCATTCGCTGGCCCGGCTGAGGAGATCAGGCGAAAATGACCCTCCCAGGAACACGCCTGTCACACACAGCATCCACACGCGCACATCGTGCGGGATGAGAACCGGCAAGCCGCGCACGGACGCGATGATGTTGAAGATCATCGGCCCCAACATCCACGGCAGCGGAATATGCAGCAACGTAAACAGGCCGCCCCCCAACGCGCCAATGCCCAACGACAGCGCAATCGGTTTGAAGCCTGCCCGTTTCAGTGGCGGCTGTGTTTCAATGGACGGCATGGTCATGGAGCTATTTTTGCGCTTCCGTCAGGCACTGTGTCGCGATACCGGCAATTTTGTTTTGCAGCGTCGGCGGCAAGGGTTTGGCTGCGCCCGTCGCCGCATCATAAGCTTCCATTTCCGAGCGGTTCAGCTTGGCCTGCACTTCACGCACCAGGCAGCCGCAGAGCTTGGCCGCATCGCCACTGACAGTGAGGCGGTTTTGCTCCAGGAAGCCTGAGCAAATTTCCATCAAGGGATCGCCAGATGTTTTTGGTAATGTTTGCGCGTGTGCGGCTGCGCTGACGAGCATAGCCGTGATGAACAAAAGCGCGCGCATGGTTTGCAGTCCCCGTGGTGAGGCGCACAGAATCGAATTGGCGCCGACCGAAGTCAACGCCAAGCTATCGATGCGTTTGCTGGTTAAGCGGCTTGCGCTTCAGATTGCGTCAGCAGCATGTAAAGGCCATCTGACGTTTTGGCGCCGCGCAGCTTTTCGCACATCGAGGCATCGCGCAGCAGGCGCGAGACGCGGGCCAGTGCTTTTAAGTGATCTGCGCCAGCCGTTTCTGGGGCCAGCAGTAAGAATACCAAGTCCACCGGTTGTTCGTCGATGGCTTCAAAATCGATTGGCTTTTCCAGGCGGGCGAAAACACCGTAAAGGCGCGTGAAGTCGGCCAGCTTGCCGTGCGGAATTGCAATGCCGTTGCCGACGCCGGTGGTGCCCAAGCGCTCACGCTCCAACAGCGTTTCAAAAATGCGACGTTCGCTGGCACCGGTTAATTCGGCAGCAACTTTCGCCAGTTCTTGTAACGCCTGCTTCTTGCTGGTGGCTTTTAAGCCAGCGATGACAGACTTCGGCTGCAACAGATCGGTGATTTCCATCGGCATTAAACTCCAGCCCAAACATTCAGCAGGGGCTGATCAGAATCCTGGTTTTTTAAAACGGGGGTCGTCATCGGGCGTTAAACGCGCTTCTGTTCTTTGCAGTCGATGATGTTTACGTCTTCGTGATCACAATCTTTATGAATCTTGTTCTTTAAAGATCGATGTCACGTTCTTTTGAGGTGCGTGCTGCCAAGCTTGTCGCATCTCGTTCGTTATTCGGGTCCCCCCCGAAAAAGGTGGCGGAACATAGGCGCGGCCCTGGGGTAAGTCAAGCAAGCCAAAGGGCATGTTCCTAAGCCTTTAGAATCTGAGGGCTTTTGCGCGCCGACGCTGGACAGACGATGGAATATTTAACGATTCCCGGTACTTAGCCACTGTGCGCCGGGCCACGTCGATACCCTCGGCTTTTAACAAATCAACCAACTGATCGTCCGATAGCACACTGTCGGCTTTCTCCTGGTCGATCAGGATTTTGATGCGGTGGCGCACAGACTCCGACGACATCGCGTCGCCGCCGCCCGCACTGGGCAAGCCTTGGCTGAAGAAATATTTGAGTTCGAACACACCGCGCGGTGTTTCCATGAACTTGTTGGTCGTCACACGGCTGACGGTGCTCTCGTGCATTTCAATCGCGGTTGAGACATCGCGCAAGATCAACGGCTTTAAGTGCGTGATGCCGTGCCGGAAAAACTCTTCCTGCTGTTTTACAATTTCGGTCGAGACTTTCAGCACCGTCTCGGCGCGTTGCTGTAACGCTTTCACCAACCAGTTGGCTGCTTGCAGGCGCTCGGTGAGAAATTGCTTTTCTTCTTTCGAGACGACTACGCGTGATACTTCCGAGACGTAGCTTTGGTTTACCAGCACGCGCGGCAATGTCTGCGGATTGAGTTCAATGCGCCAGCCGCCGCCTGCCAGCGGTGACATAATAATGTCTGGCACGACAGTTTCATCTACACTGCGCTCGAAGCGTAATGCAGGCTTCGGATCAAGCGCGCGGATCTCGGTGATCATATCTTGCACGTCTTCCAGCGAGACGCCGCAGACTTCGCGCATCTTTTTTAAGTCGCCGGTGCCAAGCAGTTCTAAGTTGGTGATGAAGGCTTCCATTGCTGGGTCGAAGCGGTTGCGCTCGATCAGTTGGAGCTTCATGCACTCTTTCAAATCGCGCGCAAAAATGCCCGGCGGATCAAAGCGCTTCATGATCGTCAGCACGGCTTCAATTTTTACCTTGTCGGTCCCCCACATTTGCGCCAATTCAGACACAGGTGTGGTCATGTACCCGTTCTCATCCAACTGCTCGATCAGCGCTGCGCCAATGGTGCGCGCTGCGGCTGGCATGGGCGAAAGATTCAGCTGCTGCAGCAAATAACTGCGCAAATCTTGCGCGTCTGCGGCGAGACGATCAAGGTTTGGGCCTTCGCCTACACCTACAGAATCGCCCGGCAGCGATAATGTGGAAAATGCACCTGCGCCTTCATCACTGTTATTCACGCCGTCGACGGTTGGATCATCGGTCGCGTTATAATCGCGCTCGTTATAATCGGCTTCGGGCGTGCTGCGTCCATCGAGCGGCGCTGTCGCCTCAACAGCCCCGCTCGTGTCTTCGGTGGGCTCGGCGCTGAAGGCTTCAGACAGTGTGCCGCCTTCAGAACTATCATCGCGTTCCAGCAGCGGATTGGATTCGAGTTCCTGGTCGATATAGGCCGTCAGTTCAATCGTCGACATCTGCAACAGCTTAATCGCCTGCTGCAGCTGCGGCGTAATGACGAGGCTTTGGGATTGTCTGAGATCAAGCCTAGGACCGATCGCCATGGTCGATCTTCGTCCCGGTGCTAGAGGCTAAAGCGTTCGCCCAGATAGACGCGGCGAACGCCCTCGTGGGCGACGATTTCTGACGGCGTGCCTTCCATCAGCACGGTGCCTTCATGCAAGATGTAAGCACGGTCGATAATGTCTAGCGTTTCACGCACGTTGTGATCGGTGATCAGCACGCCCAACCCGCGATCTTTTAAGTGCGACACCATCTCACGAATTTCAGCCACGGCAATCGGGTCAATCCCGGCCAACGGCTCATCGAGCAGGATGAAACTGGGGCGTGATGCCAGCGCGCGCGCGATTTCGCAGCGGCGACGCTCACCACCCGACAAAGCCAGAGCAGGTGATTTACGCAAATGCTCAATGGAGAATTCTTTCAGCAGCGATTCCACCAACGCATCTTGTTGCGCTTTGTCTTCTTCAACAATTTCGGCAACAGCACGCACGTTGCCTTCAACCGTCATGCCACGGAAGATCGATGCTTCCTGCGGCAGGTAGCCAATGCCTAAGCGCGCACGGCGATACATCGGCAGCGCAGTAATGTCCTGGCTATCAAGATAGATCTTGCCCTTGTCGGGGCTGATCAGGCCGGTGACACAATAAAATGACGTCGTCTTACCGGCGCCGTTGGGGCCCAGCAGGCCCACAGCTTCACCGCGTTCGACGTGCAGGCTCACATCGCGCAACACGGGGCGGCCTTTGTAGCTCTTGCCCAGATTGGCCACGCGCAGTCCGCTTGCGGGCGGTGTAGAGCCGTTGGTCTTCTCAGAGGTGTTGGCGACGGGTTCAGACATAATGCGTACGTAAGACCGATGTTAAAGCCTTGCCGGAGAGACGTTTTCCGCCGAACTGGCGTTCAGGTCAACCCGTTGGCACAAGTTTTGCTTAACGAATGGGTAAGCCTGTTTGGTCAGGGGGAAGGTTAACGCTTCGGCGCCGGGGTTTTGGGCGACTCAGGTGGGCTTTCGCTCATAGATTCCGCTGCTGATTTGGGGCGGGGTGCAATCAGGGCCTTCACGCGGGTATCGGCTTGCGGGCCAGCGGTTTTGGCTTCGGCGGCACTTCCGAACAGGCGGCTGGTTCCGGCTTTGGTATCCACAACTGCGAACCCGCCGCTGATGGTGTTCTGGCCTTGCACCATCTGCACGTTGCCTTCCACCTTCGCGATGCCGGTCTGACGGTTGTATTCGCCGCGCGAGCCCTTCACGGTTTCTTTCTGGGTGCGCAACAGCACGTTGCCTTCGCCTTGCACCAAACGGATCTCGCCGCTCTGCATTGGATTCTTGTCGTTCGCTTTGGCTGGCGGTGGCTCGCTAAAATAAGCAGTCAAACGATCGGCTTTAATGCGGCGTGTCTGATCTTCAGCTTCGGCGTTGCCGTGCGCGACCGCGACTTTTTCTTTAGCCCAATACTGAATGGTATCTTCCGCCGTCACTTTGCCGGTAGTGGTGGTCAACGTGACAGGCACAGGACCGCCCGCCACAACCAACACGCCCTTATCAAAGTCGTAGACGGCTGAGCTGCCGGTTGCCTTCTCTGAGGACGAAGCAATGGTCACGTTGCCGACAGCATCGACGCGGTACACTTCCGAACCACCCGTTTTGGTGTCGCGATAATGCGCCGTCAATTCATCGGCGATTACGCTTAAGTCGTCTTGCTTGGCTTTGGCATTGCCGCGCGCAATGAACAGTTTGCCGTTCTGCTGCCACTCGATGCCTTGGTTGGCCGTGACTTCGATGGGCCGGTTCGGGTCCTTCGACGTGAAGCTTAAGGATTGCGCTGACGCCATCAGGGGCATCAAAGCCAATACGGAAACGGAGAATGCTAAAATGCGCATCATGGCTTACGGCTGCTTTGGGGGTTGCTTTGGCGGCGGATTGGTATCGGATACGGGCGCGGACTGCGGCTTCAGTGGAGATTTAACGCCGTTTACCAACGTAAGTTGCGCGGGACCGAGAAACACCACGCGCTCCCCTTTATCATACAAATCAAAACCCTGGGCATTTAACTGTCCAAAGGGCCCATGGCTTTGCACCGGCTTGCGACCCGAGGCATTGCCCTCTTTCAATTTCACACTCACCTCGTCGGTGTGCATTTCGTAGCCCTTGTCTTGGAACAGGCTGACGTCGCCGGACAAATCCAAGGTGTCGGCATCACGATTATAAAGACCGGTTTGTGCTTCCACAGAAAGCCAATCGCCGTTGGTCAGGGTCATGTCGGCTTGCGGGCCTGTGAGTGCCACGGACTTATCGTCGCCTGGGTTTTCTTTCACGCCCTTAGCGGTCACTGAAAACGGCTGGCCCTTTTTGTCGGTGCCGAAGTAGCGCGCATTGACCATGCTTAACGCTTCAACCGCTGCATCCTTGACGGCATCAGATGTGCCGACGCGGAAGCGATCATCGTTGCCCATGAACTGCGGCAACACTAACACCAGCAGCACGAGAAAGCCCGCAACCGCAGGCAAGCCCACACGCATGTAGCCCACAAATTTGCTATAGCGTGCAACGTCGGAGGCAACTTCGCCTGTGCGCGGTTGCCAAACTGGATCGGGTTCAGGTGTATTGTGGGGGATGCTCATACAACGCCTGCACGCAAAATATCGTGCAGGCGAACGATGCCCACGGGCGTGTTGTTATCAACGACAAACAAGCACGCGACTTTCCACTCGTTCATCAGGCGCAGCGCCTCTTGCGCCATCATGTTCCCATCGGTGGTGCGTGGGTTTTTCGTCATGATGTCGCCAGCAGTTTTATCCAGCAGACCGTTTTGCATATGGCGGCGCAAGTCACCGTCGGTGACAACCCCAGCCAGTTTGCCGTCAACGACAACGCCCGCAATGCCGAATGTTTTTTGCGTCATCACTAAAATCGTATCCGGCATCGACGACGCTGGTTTCACCAGCGGCAGTTCACCCTCATTGTGCATCAAGTCTCTCACCTTCAGCAAACGACGGCCCAACTTGCCGCCGGGGTGAAATACTTTGTATTCGTCTGCCGTAAAGCCACGGCGCTCCATCAGCGCCACCGCAATCGCATCACCCAACGAGATCATCAGTGTCGTGGATGTGGTGGGCGCCAAACCTAACGGGCACGCTTCCGGTGTGGGCGGCAACGCCAGCGTGACATCAGCCGCAGTGCCTAAGCTTGAACCACGCTTGCTGGTAATGGCGATCAGTTTAATCCCAAAGCGACGCGTGTATTCGATCAGGTCCGCCAGTTCAGGCGTTTCACCGCTATTGGACAACGCGATCACGGCATCGTCGTTGGCGATCATGCCCAAATCACCGTGGCTCGCTTCAGCTGCATGCACAAAGTGCGCGGGCGTTCCGGTCGAGGCCAACGTGGCGGCCATTTTACGCGCGACATGCGCGCTCTTGCCCATGCCCGAGACGATGATGCGGCCCTTCGCCGTGCCCAGAATTTCAATGGCGGCCGTAAAGTCAGCGCCCAATGAAGCACTGAGGGCCTTGATGCCATCAGCCGCGATTTGAAAGACGCGCTGCGCTGCTGCGATAGGATCAGCGGTCGTGGCGGCTTTGGGTGCGGTTGATGACATGAGGAACCAGAAGACGTTAGGGAAACCAGAGGACGTTAACGCGTTGAAGGTCTTAAATTATTGTCAGCGATTATCACCCGTGGGCCCGGTGTGGGTCAACGAAACCCAGCGCTGCGCGGCCCTTGATTGGATGACAAG
Source organism: Rhodospirillaceae bacterium (assembly GCA_965229355.1). Lineage (GTDB taxonomy): Bacteria > Pseudomonadota > Alphaproteobacteria > Rhodospirillales > Rhodospirillaceae. The sequence continues at coordinate 1,902,689 of OZ245869.1, forward strand.
ACCGATAGTTTAAGCACGGCAGTTTTAGGGAGGCGGGTCGTTTAGCAGGCTTGCGATGATACGCCCGCCACTATGGCAAAACTTAGTGCGTGATGCAGAAACCGCCAGGGTGGGCTTTGCGCAAATTAATGCGCGAAAATGTCCTCATCCGCCCAGCCTGCCAAATCGAGTGCGGCGCGGTCGGGCAGGAACCTAAAGCACGCAGCGGCCAATTCAGTGCGACCTTCACGGGCCAGCAGCGTATCAAGCGCGTCTTTTAAACGGTGCAGATACAGAACGTCGGCGGCAGCGTAATCCACCTGTTCTTGGTTCAGCTTCTGCGCACCCCAATCAGATGTTTGCTGCTGCTTCGATAACTCAACGCCCAAAAGCTCTTTGCACACATCCTTCAAGCCATGCTTGTCGGTGTTGGTGCGCGTCAGGCGCGATGCGGTACGCGTACAGTAGGCAGGGTCACAACGCACGCCGAAGTGCTTCTGGATCATGGCCAGATCGAAGCGCGCGAAATGAAAGATTTTGATGATGCTGGGGTCAGAGAATACTTTCACCAAATTTGGTGAGGCTTGGCCCGGTACGATTTGCACGATGTGGCTGTGTCCATCGCCAGCAGACAGCTGAACAACGCATAGACGGTCACGATGCAGGCGCAGGCCCATCGTTTCGCTGTCGACAGCAACGCTGTTCTTGAAGGTAACGTTTGAGGGCAGGTCGCCGCGGTGGAGGTGATTTGTCACGATCTCGCCAGACCTTATGAGAGCCCTAGAATGAGGTGCGCCCACTTAAATCGTGTGCGACCTGAAAAATGGTGCCCAGGAGAGGACTCGAACCTCCACGCCATTGCTGGCACTGGCACCTGAAGCCAGCGCGTCTACCAATTCCACCACCTGGGCAACTTAGGTCCGGTCGAGCATCAGAAAGGCTGACCGGCGGAATAGGGCGAGACGGATACAGTGCACGCCCCCTTGAGTCAATCAAAAGGGGGGATAAATTATTCATATTCTGCAGCGCGGAATTTGGGCCTAGGCCATTGCAATGTCTTGCTTTGAAACCGCTGTTGGCGCAAAAAATGACCCCTAAAGGCATTCCATGGGCTGGGGTTAGCCATGACACAAAAATTGGCAGTGATTTTCGGTGGGTCCGGTTTGATTGGGCGCTATGTGGTGCGGCAGTTGGCCGCAGCCGGTTGGCGTGTCCGTATCGCCGTGCGCGATACCCGCAAAGCACAGTTTCTGAAGCCCGCTGGTGACCTGGGCCAAATCTCGTTTGTGCCTGTCTCGATTTCTGATCGTGCGGGTGTCGCAGCTGCTGTCAAAGGCGCCGACGCGGTCGTGAATTTGGTCGGCACGTTGTTCGATGTAGGCAAGCGCAGCTTTAAAGCGCTCCATGTGGAAGGCGCTTTTAACGTCGCGGAGCAATCTGCGCGCGCGGGCGTGAAAACGCTGATCCATGTATCGGCCTTGGGTGCGGATATCCATTCTGAGTCAGCTTATGCGCGGTCGAAAGCCGAAGGCGAAGTGGGCGTGCGGTTGGCGTTCCCGCAGGCAACGATTCTTCGCCCCAGTGTTGTGTTCGGTCAGGAAGATAGCTTTTTCAATCTCTATGGCTTGATCGCGCAAGTCTCTCCGTTCTTGCCGTTCTTCACCAATAGCAATCCGCATGCGCCGGAAGGCACGGGTGCGAAATTCCAGTTGGTGTACGTGGGTGATGTGGCTGCGGCTGTGGTGCAAGCCATCAACGAAGAAAAGCATGCAGGCAAAACCTACGAGCTGGGTGGCAGCCGCGTGTATTCGATGCGCGATGTCGTTCAAATCGTGAATCGCGAAACCATGCGTAACCGCACGATTTTGGGCCTGCCTTACATCTTGGGCTTACCGGGCGCTTATGTGGGTGCCGCTTTGCGCGGCCTTTTGTCGGCCATTGGTTTTAACGTGGATATGCTGATGTTCCCGACGACGGATCAGTTAAAGCTACTAAAAAAAGGCAGCGTTTTAACTGGCAATTTGCCCGGCTTGGAAGCGTTTGGCATTGAACCGACGGTTGCCGAAACCATTGTGCCAGCCTACCTGAAGCGCTTTCGCCCCGTGCAGCAAAACAAGAAGCTTCGGATCGCGGCGCGTTAATTTGTGACTTCGTTTTCTGCTTTAGAAACTGATGTAGCCGTAAGCTGTCAACAGCACCACTGTGCCTAAGATCAGGCGGTAGATTACGAACGGCGTGAAGGTTGAGCGCTTCAGCCATGCCATCATGAAGGCAATCGCAAACAAGCCTGCAATGAATGACAGCGCCAGGCCAATGAGCGCGTCGTGGCCCAAGTTGGTGTTCTCGGCTTTGCTGATTTCCATCAGCACCCACACACCGCCTGCGGCAATGGTCGGAACAGACAGCAGCATCGACAGGCGCGCAGCCTCGGGCCGTTCGTAACCCAACAAGCGGGCCATCGTCATCGTCGCGCCAGAACGGCTGGTGCCTGGCACAAACGCCAAGATTTGTGCGCAGCCAATCAGCAGCACATCCACATACGATGAATGCTCAACGCGTTTGATGGTCATGCAGGTTTTATCAACCACGAACAGGATCACCGCATAGATCAGCGTGGCCCAGCCGATCACGGCCATTTGGCGCACAGAATCGCCAATGTATTTTTCAAAGGCGTACGCTGCGCCCAACACAGGTATTGTGGCCAGAATGATTTGGAACGCCAGCTTGGCCCCTGGGTCGCGCTTGCCTTTCAGGAAGCGCAAAACGCCAATCAGCATCGCCCACAGGTCGCGCCAGAAGTAGATGCACACCGCAAACATTGTGCCCACGTGCACGGCCACATCCATGGGTAAACCCTGGTCGGGCCAGCCGGTAAACATGGGCAACAGGGCTAAATGGCCGGAGGAACTGACAGGCAAAAACTCCGTAATGCCCTGGATGATGGCCAGGACGATAATTTGCGTAAGGAACACGTGTAGCCCCCAAGCCCTAGTATTTTAACGGTTTATAGCACCGCCGAGTCGCCGCCCCAAGCTAAGGCACCAAGTAAATTTAGTTATCAATTCGGAACTAAATGCATCGGTATTGATGGGGTCAGGCATCGATAAAATACAGTTGTCCAAGTCGTTAGCCTAATATATGTCAGTATTTATGACCTATCACGGAATTATCGCTGGAGATAGCGGTTTTCCTGGGGGTATTGTCGGTCTCCCGATTCGAATGGCCTTTATCGTCTTGTGCTCGTCACGCCATTCCCGTCTGGGGCCTCAAAGAACAGAACTGTTGAACGTCGGAGTACGGCCCATGCGCCAGATGCTGCAATTCGTCCGTCTTGATCAGGCGATGCCTGAAAAACGCGAAGCCGAAGCACGCCGGAAAGACTTCGACGAGATTTATGATGCCTTCACGCCCGATAGCGCAGGCGATCAATCCTCGCGGTGCGAGCAATGCGGCATTCCATTCTGCCAAGTGCATTGCCCGGTGCAGAACAACATTCCTGATTGGTTGAAGTTGACCGCCGAGGGCCGCTTAGAAGAAGCCTATGCGTTGTCGGCTGCCACCAACAACATGCCCGAAGTGTGTGGCCGCATTTGCCCGCAAGATCGGTTGTGCGAAGGCTCATGCGTGCTCGAGCAATCAAAGCATGGTGCCGTGACGATTGGTGCGGTTGAAAAGTACATCACCGACACCGCGTGGGAAAAAGGCTGGGTGAAGCCTGTAAAGCCTGAAGTAGAACTGGCGCAATCTGTCGGCGTAATTGGCGCCGGCCCTGCGGGCATGGCGGCCGCCGAAGAGTTGCGGAAACTTGGCTATCAAGTGACGATCTATGATCGTTACGACCGCGCCGGTGGTTTGCTGATGTACGGCATCCCCAACTTCAAACTGGAAAAAGATGTTGTGGCGCGCCGCGTGAATCTGTTGACGCAGTCCGGCGTGAAGATCGTGAACAACGTGAATGTTGGCGCCGATGTTTCTTTTGCTGATCTGCGCAAGAAACACGATGCCGTGTTGGTGGCGACCGGCGTTTACAAAGCGCGCGATCTCGTCTGCCCGGGCGTTGGTGCATCAGGTGTGTTCAAAGCCATGACGTACTTAACAGCCTCCAACAAAACTGGTTTGGGCGACACAGTGCCTGACTATGAATCTGGCAAACTAAATGCGGCTGGCAAAAACGTTGTGGTCATCGGTGGTGGTGACACCGCTATGGACTGCGTGCGTACTGCGATTAGACAAGGTGCAAAGTCGGTGAAGTGCTTGTATCGCCGGGACCGCGAAAACATGCCGGGCTCGCAACGCGAAGTCTCGAACGCCATCGAAGAAGGCGTGGAGTTTGTGTGGCAATCAGCGCCTGAAGCCGTGCTGCATGATGGCGACAATATTGTGACCGGCGTGCGCGCCATTCGCATGCGTCTTGGTACGCCGGATCAATCAGGCCGCGCCAAGCCCGAAGTGCTGGAAGGCTCACAGTTTGTGATCCCCGCCGACATCGTGATCGAAGCGTTAGGATTCGACCCCGAAGACATTCCAGCGATGTTTAATGAGCCTGAACTGGCTGTCACCCGCTGGGGCACATTGAAGACCGACTTCCGCACACTGCGGACCACACTCGATAACGTGTTTGCAGCGGGTGACATCGTGCGCGGAGCTTCGCTCGTTGTATGGGCGATCCGCGATGGCCGTGATGTGGCAGCCAGTATCAACACATTCCTGACGACGAAACGAACGCCTGCAAAAGAGCAGCCGTTGCGTAAAGCGTCGTAGATCAGGAGAGCAGAACATGAGCGAGCAATATTTAGAATCCGGCGAAGAGTTTGTTTCCAACTACAACGCCAACGTTGAAAAGCTAGAAGCCGCCCACGCGTACAACCGCGCTGATGAGAAAGACTCATGCGGTGTGGGTGTGGTCGTAGCTGTTGATGGCAAGCCGCGCCGCCAAGTTGTTGAAGCGGGCATCGAAGCCTTAAGCGTGCTCTATCATCGTGGCGCGGTGGATGCCGATGGCAAAACCGGTGACGGCGCAGGCATTCACATCGAAGTGCCGCAAGACTTCTTCCGCGATCATGTGACCAGCACCGGGCATACGCTGGAGCCTGACACCATTCTGTCGGTCGGCATGGTGTTCTTGCCCAAGTCTGATCTGGGCGCGCAAGAAACCTGCCGCACGATTGTGGAAAGCGAAATCCTCGCTGCTGGCTATTACATCTACGGCTGGCGTCAGGTGCCGGTGGATATTTCCATCATCGGCGAGAAAGCTAACGCCACGCGCCCCGAGATCGAGCAGATCATGATCACGCATCTGCAAGGACTGTCGGGTGATGAGTTGGAACGCAGCTTGTATCTCGTGCGCCGCCGCATCGAGAAGAAGGTGCGCGAAGCGTATGTGCCGGATTTTTATATCTGCTCTCTGTCGTGCCGCTCGATTATCTACAAGGGTATGTTCCTGGCCGAACAGCTGACATCGTTCTATCCGGATTTGCTAGATGAGCGGTTCATCAGCACGTTTGCAATCTATCACCAGCGTTATTCCACCAACACGTTCCCGACGTGGTGGTTGGCGCAGCCGTTCCGCATGCTGGCGCACAACGGTGAAATCAACACGCTGCTCGGCAACGTCAATTGGATGAAGGCGCATGAGTGTCGTCTGGATCATCCATCGTTCGGTGACACGATTGAGGAACTAAAGCCCATCGTGCAACCGGGTGGCTCTGACTCGGCGATTTTAGACAACGTGTTCGAGCTGATGTGCCGTGCGGGCCGGACTGCGCCGATGGTGCGTTGCATGTTGGTGCCCGAAAGCATCAGCAATAACGCCACCATGCCTGAAGCGCACCGCAACTTTTTTAGCTACTGCAATGCGGTGATGGAGCCGTGGGACGGCCCAGCTGCCATGTGCGCGACCGATGGCCGTTGGGTTGTGGGCTACATGGACCGTAATGGTTTGCGTCCCATGCGTTACACCCTCACGAATGATGGTTTGCTGATCGTCGGTTCTGAAACCGGCATGGTGCGCGTGCTTCAAGGCAATATCGTCGAGAAGGGCCGTGTTGGCCCCGGCCAGATGATTGCCGTCGACTTGAAGGAAGGCAAATTCTATCGCGATACCGAGATTAAGGACTATCTCGCCAATCAACGGAACTACGGCGAGTGGATTGGTCGCACCACGCACTTGGATTCGATCATCAAAGCGGGCCAACCAGCGCAATCAAGTTTAAGCCGGGAGGAATTGTTGCGCCGTCAGGCTGGCTATGGCCTGACGATGGAAGACATGGAATTGATTCTGCATCCGATGGTCACCGACGCCAAAGAGGCGGTGGGCTCCATGGGCGATGACTCGCCGTTGGCCGTGTTGTCCGACAACTACCGTGGCATGCATCACTTCTTCCGCCAGAATTTCAGCCAAGTGACAAACCCGCCGATCGATAGTTTGCGCGAAACCCGCGTGATGACGCTGAACACGCGCCTCGGCAATTTGGGCAACATCCTGGATGAGTCGCCTGAGCAGTGCGACCTGTTGCAGTTGACCAGCCCTGCGCTGACAACGGCGCAATTCCAAGCCATGCGGAAATACATGGGCGACACTGCTGCGGACATTGATGCGACGTTCCCATCGGATGGCGGCCCCGATGCATTACGCGAAGCCTTAAAGCGCGTACAGCAGGAAGCTGAAGACGCCGTGCGCGGCGGCAAGACGCACGTGGTGTTGTCGGACGAGAAGGTTAGTGCTGGCCGCGCGCCGATGCCGATGATTTTGGCCGCCGGTGCCGTGCATACGCACCTGATCAAGCAAAAGCTGCGCACGTTTACGTCGTTGAATGTGCGTTCGGGCGAATGCTTGGACGTTCATTATTTCGCGGTGCTGATTGGCGTGGGTGCCACAACCGTCAACGCGTATTTGGCCGAAGAGGCGATCACAGATCGCCACCGTCGTGGCTTGTTTGGTGAAGCGAAGCTTGAAGAATGCCTGAAGCGCCATCAGAAGGCCATCAATGATGGCTTGCTGAAAATTATGTCGAAGATGGGCATTGCCGTTATCAGTTCTTACCGTGGCGGCTACAACTTTGAAGCCGTTGGGTTATCGCGCGCATTGGCGGCGGAATTTTTCCCCGGCTTAAGTTCGCGCATCTCCGGCATTGGCTTGCCCGGCATCCAGAAAAAAGTGCTGGAACAGCACAAGAAGGCGTTTGGCAGTAATGTTGTCACGTTGCCGGTGGGCGGCTTCTATCGTTACCGTGCGAAAGCCAATGAAGGCCATGCCCACGATGGTCAGCTGATTCACATGCTGCAAAGTGCGGTCGATCGCGATGCCTATGCGACCTACCAAAAGTATTCGGCTGGTGTGCGCAAATTACCGCCTATTGCGTTGCGCGATTTGTTGGACTTCCGCAAAACCGGCAAAGCCATTTCGCCGGATCAGGTGGAATCGACCACTGAGATCCGCAAGCGTTTCATCACGCCGGGCATGTCGTTGGGTGCGTTGTCGCCTGAAGCTCATGGCACGCTCAACATCGCTATGAACCGTATCGGGGCCAAGTCTGTATCAGGCGAGGGGGGCGAAGACCCATTGCGTTATCGTCCGTTCCCGAACGGCGACAACGCGAACTCTGCCGTGAAGCAAGTCGCTTCCGGGCGCTTTGGCGTGACGGCGGAATACTTGAACCAATGTCGCGAGATCGAAATTAAAGTGGCGCAGGGTGCGAAGCCCGGCGAAGGCGGGCAATTGCCTGGCTTCAAAGTCACAGAGATGATCGCCAAGTTCCGCCATGCGACACCGGGCGTGGGTTTAATCTCGCCGCCGCCGCATCACGATATCTACTCCATCGAAGACTTGGCGCAGTTGATCTACGACCTAAAGCAGATCAACCCGAAAGCACGCGTGTGTGTGAAGCTGGTGGCCCGCACTGGCATTGGTACCATTGCGGCCGGTGTCGCCAAAGCCAATGCCGACGTGATCTTGATCTCAAGTCACGTGGGCGGCACGGGTGCGAGCCCGCAAACATCCATCAAGTACGCTGGCTTGCCGTGGGAGATGGGCCTCACCGAAGCGCATCAAGTGCTGACATTAAATCGTCTACGTCATCGTGTCGTGTTGCGCACCGATGGTGGCCTCAAAACAGGTCGCGATATTGTCATGGCCGCGATGATGGGTGCGGAAGAGTTTGGCATTGGCACCACGTCGCTGATTGCCATGGGTTGCATCATGGTGCGTCAGTGCCATTCTAACACCTGCCCGGTTGGCGTGTGCACGCAAGACGAAGACCTGCGCAAAAAATTCACCGGCTCGCCTGAAAAGGTGGTGAACCTCTTCACCTTCATCGCCGAAGAGGTGCGCGAAATTCTGGCCGAACTGGGCTTCCGCACGTTGAACGAAGTGATTGGCCGCACGGACCTGTTGCACCAAGTCAATCGCGGGGCTGCGCATTTGGATGACCTGGATTTGAATCCGCTTCTAGTTCAGCCAGACTCAGGTGGCTTGCCGACTCATAATACGACTGTGGGCCGTAATGAAGTCGCCGAAACCTTGGACGAGCAGATGATCGCCGATGCAAGGCCGCTGCTGGAAGAGGGCGAGAAAATGCAGCTGACGTACAACGTGCGCAATGTGCATCGCGCTGTTGGCACCAAGCTGAGCCACATGATCACCAAAAAGTACGGCATGAAGGGCTTGGCGCCCAACCACATCACTGTGCGTTTGCGCGGGAGTTGTGGTCAGTCGCTCGGTGCGTTCGGCGTACAAGGCTTGAAGATCGAAGTGCTGGGTGACTCGAACGACTATGTCGGTAAGGGTTTGTCAGGCGCGACGATTGTCATTCGTCCGACAACGTCGACCACATACAAGTGGTGCGAGAATACCATCATCGGCAACACGGTTCTTTATGGGGCCACGGCGGGCAAGTTGTTCGCGGCCGGCCAAGCGGGTGAACGCTTCGCCGTACGCAACTCAGGGGCCACAACAGTCATCGAAGGCTGTGGCTCGAACGGGTGCGAATACATGACCGGCGGTGTGGCTGTGGTGTTGGGCGCTGTCGGCGCGAACTTCGCGGCTGGCATGACTGGCGGCATGGCCTTCGTGTACGACCGTGACAATGTGTTCCACCACCGCATCAATGCTGAAAGCGTGATCTATCAGCGTATTGATGTCGGCCATTATGAGACGCAATTGCGCAACTTGGTGACAGAACACTTCCGTGAAACCAATTCGCCGTGGGCCGAAGAGCTGTTGGTAAATTGGGACCGCGAAGTGCGTCACTTCTGGCAAGTGGTGCCGAAGGAAATGCTGTCGCGCCTTGAAGTGCCTGTCACACGCGAAGCGCCAGCGTTGCTTAAAGCTTAAGGTAAATAAAAAACGGCAGGGACGTCTCCCTGCCGTTTTTGTTTCACGCTGCGTTGGCAGCGAAAACTTTAGTCTACCTTAAGCGTCTTTTCGTACAGGTAGATGTTCGACACTTTGCAGTAGTCGATATCTTCATCGAAGTAATCATCGTCTGTGAAGGTGATGCGGGTGCGCACGGTGCACTTGCCTTCGTCCGTGCCGAAATCCATTTCAAAGGTATCGCCCGGCGCCATCTTGTCGCCCTTAATCCAATTGTTGCTCCAATCGCCGTCTTCTTGCGTGCGGAACGATTTCACAACGCCGCTCGATTTGTTGTGAACGTTGAATTTCCATGATGCGGCTTCAGCGCTTTGCATGCTGAAAGCGACGAGTGCCAGGGCGGTCAGGCCGCCCAGAATGCGAGTGATCATTGGTATGTCCCCCAATTGCTGGTTTAACGTGAGTGCTAATGTTTCTCGTTGGCCGCTAAACCATAGCTACGAATGAAAACGCCGACACGCGCTTTTATGTATATTATACAATGGGATATACCCTGCGTGGGGTAGCGAAGCTGCCTTAATTGGCAGGCTTATGTCAGAGCGATTAAAGGCCGGTGACACGCTTGCTGATCAGCGCAAATAACGCCCGTTGGGCATAGGCTTCCCCACCTTCGGGGCGGCCTGGGCGTGCGCCTTTGTTCCACGCGAACAAGTCTAAGTGCACCCACGGAATATTTTCGACGACGAATTCTTTCAAGAACAACGCAGCAGTAATGGCACCTGCAAAGGGTGAATCACCTGCGTTGTTGATGTCTGCGACTTTGCTGTCGAGCATTTTGCGATAGGCAGGCCACAGCGGCAGACGCCACAGCGGATCAAACGTATCGGCGCTAGCTTGCGCTAAATCAGCCGCCAATTTTTCATCGTCGGTGAACATCGCGGGCAGGTCGGGGCCCAGCGCCGTGCGCGCAGCACCCGTAAGGGTCGCACAATCGATCAACAGATCAGGCTTCTCGCTGCACGCTTCGGTCAGCGCATCAGCCAGCACCAAACGCCCTTCGGCGTCTGTGTTACCAATCTCAACCGTAATGCCTTTGCGGCTTTTTAAAACGTCGCTGGGGCGGAATGAATTGGCTGACACCGCATTTTCGACGGCAGAAATTAGCAATCGCAAACGCACGGGCAATTTGGCGGCCATAATGGCTTGGGCCAGGCCCAAAACAGTGGCCGCACCGCCCATATCCTTTTTCATCAGCAACATGGCGCTGGAGGGTTTTAAGTCCAAGCCCCCGGTATCAAAGCAAACACCTTTGCCGACCAGCGTCACTTTTGGATGGTTGGGGTTGCCCCAGCGCAAATCCACTACGCGCGGCGCAACGGCACTGGCGCGACCAACAGCGTGAACCATCGGGTAATTTTGCGTCAGCAAATCATCACCGACAATTTCAGTAACGTTAGCACCAAACTTTGCGCCGACGTTTTTAACCGCTTCGGCCAACTGCGAGGGCATCATGTCAGCGGGCGCGGTATTGATCAGGTCGCGCGTCAGTGTTGCCGCAGCAACGCTTTGTTCTACGCTCGGTCTATCGACGGCAGTGGGCCACACCAACTTAGCCACACCTTTATCCTTATCGCCGTTCTCTTTTTTGTAGCGGGTGAAGGTATAGGCCCCCATGGCCCAGGCAAACGCAGCCCAGGTTGGAAACACAGTGGCCACTTTCTCGGTGCAGCCTAAATAACCATCCAGAAAGTATGTGCCGACGGGCAGTGTCTTGGACAAATTGCCAAAAGCCCATGGGTCATCACCTTTGCCTAAGCCCACAACTGCAGCACTTAAACTGCCATCAGCTTTCGGGATCACAATGGTGGAACCTGCATCAGCCTTAAAGCCGGTGGCCTTCAGCCATTGTTGTTCGTGGCTGCTGCGCGTTGCCAGCCATTCATTCAATTTTGCGGACGAGACCGCAAATAGCGGAATGGCGCCGGAGGTCTCAGTCGTCAAAACCAAATCAGTGATCATCGTGCCCCAGATGCCGGAGGAGAGGGTGCATTTACAGTCGAGGGTGGACGCGTGCTGGCCGGAGAGGCCAAGCGCATCATCCCTTGCGAGAGATAATAGCGTGCGGCGCCTGCTTGAATAGGCACGCCGCCGGTGCGCACCGCTAACGCCTTATCCATCAGTTTGAGGCGTGGGTGACCTGCTTCAAACAAAGCCTTGTTGCGCTCGTGCCAAACAGCGCGCGCAATGCCGTAGCCTAAATCGTTATCTAAGTCCTCGCGCGAAACCAAAACCGTACCCACATCTAACGTCGGAATGTCAGGATGCTGGCCGTAGGTGTTCGCAGGGATTTTGCCGATGCTGTAAAATGGAAAGGCTTGCGTTAGTTTTTCAGCCGTCGCGCCCGTAATCGGCACCAGCATCAACTCCGCATTGCTGCTGAGTTCTTGCAGGGTCAGCACCGGTGCGCCGCTAACCAAAAACATCGCATCAATCTTACCGGCTTTCAGCGCCGCAGAGGCCGTATTTAAATCCATGATCTGTTGATCAACAGATCTGGATTTCACGCCGTAAGCGGCCAGTAACGCGCGCACCGTAAAGCGCGTGCCGCTGCCTTGGCCGTCGACGGCGATTTTTTTGCCGGCCAGATCTTTGATCGATGAAATCTTCACGCCCTTGCGCGCAATCAGATGCACGGTCGACGGATACATCCGCGCGATCACACGCAGCTTGGTCATCGGTTCTTTCAACAAGGGCTCTTGGAAATCGCCAATGCCGAAGTAGGCCCAGTTCGCCACGTCCGCTTGTGATAGCGCGATATCGATATCGCCGCGCATCAAGGCTTGCAGATTATACCAAGCGCCTTCGGTGGATTGCGAATTGGCAATCAGGCCGGGCACACCGCAACTGCCGCCTTTGTCACACTCTCTCGAACCGGGCGGATTCGAAATCGCATTGCCGATCAAGCCGCCGATGGGAAAAGCCGATGTATCAATGGGCCCTGTGCCAATGCGCAAAACTTTTACATCTTGTGTGCTTGCTGGTGTTGCAAACAACCCTGCGACAACCGCACACACCAACCCCATCAACCGGAACCGGTCGCGTGGGGTATGAGAGGCGGTTAAACGGGTCACGGCAAAACGGCTCTGGGCTTAAATGCGGAACAAGGAAAGGCGAAACATGATCTCAGCGGAACAATGTGCTCCGCGTTTTGGTTTTAGTGAATGGCACGGCACGGCAAACCGTTCCTAACATAGACGCGCACCTCGTGAAGGTTTTTGCGTCTCAAAAGAACGTGTAACATTATGTCTAGTGCCGTGTGGTCGTGGCGGAAGTCAAGGCGTACACGGGATTAAACATCTATATTAACGGCATGTGTGCGGCATCGGTTGCATATGCTGACCAGCACTTCTGTTCTCATTTTCTGTCATTGTGGGCCTACGCTATGCTCGATATTCGCCAAATTCCTGTCCTCAACGACAATTACGTCTACTTAGTGCGCGAGCCCGCGTCGGGGGCCGTGGCGGTGGTCGACCCTGCCGTTTCCGCCGAAGTGCTGGCTGAAGCCAATAAGCTTGGTTGGCGGATCACGCATATTCTCAACACCCACCACCATGGCGATCACGTGGGCGGGAATCTGGACATCAAGGCCGCCACAGGCTGTACGATTGTCGGGCCGGGCACGGACACGGCTCGCATCCCGGGAATTGATGTTCCGATGAACGATGGCGACTCATTCATGCTGGGCCAAGAGGCTGCTAAAGTGTTCTTTGTGCCAGGCCATACGCGCGGGCACATCGCGTATTGGTTCAAAGAGTCCGATGCCTTGTTCTGCGGCGATACGATGTTCTCTATCGGCTGTGGCCGGTTGTTTGAAGGTACACCTGCGCAGATGTGGAATAGCTTGTCGCGGTTGCGGGATTTACCTGACCCAACACGCATTTATTGTGCGCATGAGTACACGGCCAGCAATGTGCGCTTTGCTGTGACGGTTGAACCCAACAACAAAGCGTTGCGCGATTACGAAGCAGAAGTAGCAGACAAACGCGCGCAGAATATTCCAACCGTTCCGTCGACGTTGAAGTTAGAACGCGCAGCTAATCCGTTCTTGCGCGCGGATCAGCCAGATCTTCAAGCTGCCATTGATATGGTGGGGAAATCATCCGTTGAGGTGTTTGCGGAAGTCAGACATCGCAAGGATGTGTTCTAGAAACTTACTTCAACCCGCCCTTTTTCAGCAGGCGCGGTAGAAGTTTTAAACCCGTCAGCAGCGGGTGGCGGCGTTCCGCGTCGGTCAGTTCCATTTTCACGCCGGAATGGCGTTCAATTTTCCACACCGCATAATCAAGTCCGCCTTGGAACGTGAAGGCCGCTTTAATCAGGCGAAGGACATTCAACGTTTTGCCTTGTATACGTCGCCAGCGCCAATCGCGCGTGGCAATGTCTTTCTGGTCAATCGCCGTGTTGGGATAAGCGCCGTCAACGTTAGGTCCAAACAATGCCTCGGTGATTCTCTCGTACCGCGGTAAATCGGCGTTCACCAATTCGATGGCTTTGGTAGTTGATTCCGGGCGCAACTCGGCACCGTAGGTGCATGTCAGGGCTTGCACCCATAAATCATGCGCGGTGAATGTTTTCGGCAGCAGCGGCAACGTGTTGTGCGCCATGGTGTCGATGGCTTGCATCAAGCCTTCTTGCACCTTGTCGCGAATAACGCCTGTGCGCGCATACAAGACTAAGGTAGCTTGCGAGAAGCGCGCCCAAATGCTTGAGGCAAAACACCCCGGGCTGGTATCACGCAAAAACCGCGACATTGTCATCACCGCGACTTTGGCGCGTAATGTGCGGCCTTCAAATTCCACTTCGCGGTAATACACGTTGGGTGACAGCACAGCACCAATGCTTGCCGAGATGGGATTTTTGATCGCATCACTCATGCGATCCACCAGCACATAAAAATCCAGAAGCAAGCCTTCATCTGTCGCTTGGCGTAAACACGATCCGTAAAACAAAACCGCCGCAACGCTGTGGCCAAAACTCGCTGCCAAATGCTGTGCAAAGAAATGCGCTGCCGGAAATGTCTCGCGGTTTGATTCGGCAACAATCATCTCGCGTAATGTGATGGTCATGCGCTCCTCAGATCAATAAAGCGCAGTGTATCATCAGCTGTGATCACCAGGGGTGTCACTTTTTTGGCATTGTACAGTTCGCCGTCCAGCGTATATGCGCCATCAAAAGCCAGCGTGAGCGTGGCCGTTTTGCGCACATTGCGTTTATAACCAGGCGGTACCTGCTTTGTGATCAAGCGCGGGATCGCGCTTAAAATCGCGCGGAGGCCGGATTTCAGGCTTAAGTAAAATATACCGCCAGCCCCAGATGCTTGTGGCTCCAAGCCCAAGATCAGTTTTTGTAACGTCATGGCGCCCAGGAAGAAAAACTTGCCGCTTTCTTTTCCGTCACTCCACTGCGCATCAATCACAGTTGCATCGCTGCGCGTAAACAAGCTGCGCCACAACAGTACACTTACTGCCAAGCTGTGACTGATCGTGTTGGGCAGATTCATCGGGTAGATGTGGCGCCGACAAAACAGAATCCCATCCACCACATCAGCCGCACCAAAAAATGCCCCGCGCAACAGGGCAGAACCATCACCACGATTGAGTGTGAGAATATGCTGCGCAGTAGTTTTCAGCGCACCGGCGCGACGCGCGGCCAGTAAATTTTTCAGCGCGTCGTGTTTGTTCTGTGCGCCACACCAGGCCGCCGCCGTCATGTTGGTTTTGCCCGCTGGCAAAAGTGCAATTAGCGGCAGCGTGGCAAAGGGCTTTTCGTTCAGTAAACCGGCGAACACCATATCCACTGTGCCATCGCCGCCATTCACGGCGACGATGTGGGCTTTCAAGGCAGCGGCCTCTCGCAAGGCTTGGCCGATCTCGGCGGGGCCATGGGCGTGCAGAACATGCACGTGGGGTTCGCCAGCCAGATGGCCCGCGAACCAGTTGTGCTCTTTCTTGTTTTGGGTGCTGCCCGCATTGCAGATGAGCACCAAAACCGGCAAATCTGTCGGTGCTGGAACCATCTCAGACAAGGTGTGCGTGTCGGTCATAGACGGGAAAAACCCTATAATTCCAATGCATTCCAGCAAAATAATGTTTCAGGCTCCGTGAGGGGCGCTGAGCGCCACAGGCTCTTGCAGGGCACCAGAAATCGTTGCAACGCCCTGAAAAGGCTGCAATTTAAGGGTCAAAATCGTCACCATCGGCACTGTTTTGGGAAGAGCAGCTGCCGAAGGGGTATCGCGGCCGGGGTTTTCTCACCTCTTCAGTCCGCCAATGTCTGGCTGTAAACGGCGACCATGAAAGCTATCGACGGGTATTTGTTGCGTCAAATTGTGCCGACACTGTTCGTCACCATTTTCATCGCCGCCGTGATCTTGCTGATGGAACGTCTGATGCGCCTGCTCGACATCGCGGTGGGGAACGGCGTGTCCACGCTGGTCGTGTTCCAGATGTTGTTTAATTTGATCCCGCACTATATCGGCTTGGCTCTTCCGGCGGCGCTGTTCCTGGGCGTGCTCTTGGCGTTCCGTAAGCTTTCGATGCAATCGGAGTTGGATGCCATTCAATCCTGCGGCATCGGGTTGCCGCGCGTCATCCGTTCTGCCGTGTGGCTGGCGCTGCTAATGGCGTCATTTAATTTTGTGCTCGCGGGCTATATCCAACCGTTCACGCGTTATGCGTACCGCGCCATCTTGTTCAACATCACCTCGGGCGTGATCGAGCAAGGCATTGGCGAAGGCATCTTCATGAACTTGCCCAACGGCTACACTTTGCGTGTAGAGCGCACCAGCGGTGCGGGTCGTGAACTCTCGGGCGTGTTCGCGCACAAGCAAGAAGACAACGGCAAGATCATCACGCTGACCGCCAAGAAAGGCGAGCTTGTCACAGGTGCGAACGACGGCATCGTTACCATGCGTCTGATCTCGGGCCACCGGTCTGAGTGGGATCCGAAAACAGGCGAGAGTGCGACACTGAAATTTGAAGTGTTCGATTGGCCGCTCGATTTGGCCGATCTGGTGCAGTTCCGTGGGCGCGGCGGCGATGAGCGCGAACTGTCCATCACTGAACTTTTTGAGACGATGCAGGCGAACAAGGCCGCAGGGCGTAAAGGCGCGGTGGCTGCAACCGATGAAAGTCTGCCGCCATCGCAACGTGTGGCCCCATCGGCCATTGAAGCTGAGTTCCATGGCCGGATTGTCTTTACGCTGTCGATGATTCTGCTGCCGTTCTTGGGGGCACCCTTGGGCATCATCACGCGCCGCACACCGCGCTCTTTCGGCCTCGTA
Source organism: Rhodospirillaceae bacterium (assembly GCA_965229355.1). Taxonomy (GTDB): domain Bacteria; phylum Pseudomonadota; class Alphaproteobacteria; order Rhodospirillales; family Rhodospirillaceae. The sequence continues at coordinate 1,919,320 of OZ245869.1, forward strand.
TTCGGGCTGATCGTGCTGGTGAGCTATCACAAAGTACTGGAATTCACGGAAGCGTATGCGTCTACGTCCGGCATAGCGGCAGCACCCATTTTGTGGGGTGCATTTGCGGTCTTCACCGTCCTGACCCTCGTGCTGTTCCGCGCCAGCAATAATTTAGCAGGCGCGACACCCATTCAGCGCCTGGAAACGTGGTGTTTTGACTTGATCGACAGCATTGTGCGCATCTTCCGTCCGCGCAAAGCGGTGGCATAAGGTTTTTCAGCCATGATCTTGTCCCGTTATCTCATGCGCGCGTTCCTGGCCCGGTTTGTGGGCTTACTCTTGGGCTTGGTGTTGTTCTTACAAACGCTGGACCTTTTGGCGAACGCGAACGAAGTGCTGGCGGGTGGCGGTGCCCCCGTAGATGCGTTGCTCCATTACGTAGCCTTGCGTGTGCCGTCATTGATTGAAACCGTCGCACCGCTCGCTGCTTTATTGGGCGCGTTGACGGCGTTGGTGACCATGGCGAAAAATTCCGAAGTACTAGCCATGCGTGCTGCAGGCCGTTCGGTTCTTAGTCTTGTCGGCGGTTTAGTCGCGGTCGGCACGGCGCTGGCGATTTTGCTGTTTTTGTTTTCCGAAGTCGTTGTGGTGCGCACTAACGGCGCGTTGGAAGATTGGCGCGATGCAGGCTTTAAATCCACGCCTGTTGAAAATGCTGATAACAGCGAAAACAGCTGGCTGATGGAAGACAATACCATCGTCCGTGTCGGCCATGTGATTCGCGGCGGCACCGAGTTGATGAACGTGCGCCTGTTGAAACAAGGTGGTGACGCGGAAATTCTGGATATCATCGATATAGACCGCGCCGTGTGGAACACCGATCACTGGGATACGCAAGGCATGCGCCGTGTCGGCGGCATGGCCATGAACGAGCCGACGCCGTTGGACTGGAAAACCAGCCTGCGGCCCGAGCACTTCATGCGCTTTGCCAATCACCCCAATGAATTGTCGCTGAATGCTCTGCAAGAATACGTAGGCAATGTCGCGATTGGCTCGCGCCCGCAATATTTCTACGACACGTGGTTCCACCAAAAGATTGCAGGCCCGATTGTTTTAGCGTTGATGCCGCTGCTGGCTGCGATCGCCGCCTTCTCGCATCACCGCCAAGGCAGTGCAGTGCTGACGATCGTATGGGGCATCACGCTGGGCTTCTTGTTCATCGTCATCGACAATATGATCTTGGCGATGGGTCAGTTCGGCTCGTTGCCGCCGTTTATGGCTGCGTGGTTGCCGCTGATTTTATTCGCGACACTCGGAGTCTGGATTGTCTTTAGCTTCGAGAATACAGGCGCCAGAACTTAAGGCGAAAAGCACTTAAGGCGAAAAGCACTTAAGCCGCCGGATACACCAGCTTCACAGGTTCCAGATCAACGTTGATCGTCACGGGCAATGTGGTGACGATATCGCCATCGGCTTGAACAGGCTGACCTGTTCCTTCTACGATAATCTCGCGGGCTGCAATGATCTCGACATCCGAGAAGCTACCGAGTTTGCCGAACACCAGACCCACACCGTATTTCAACACGCTGAACCAGCCACGCCCGTTCATCAAAATGATGCTGAACTCGTCTTTGGTAATCGATGCGTTGGGGGCTGCAATAAACGGCCCGCCGTAGCGCTGACCGTTGCAGATCACAACAGATGTCGGGTTGTAAGCTTTGCCGTCAATCACGACACTGCAGGCTTGGAACGCGCCGCCAAACGCTTCGCGGCCCGCTTGCACCACATAGGCCAGAGGCCCGATTTTCTTTTTCAGCGCCAACGACACGCCGTGTACCACGTTGGCGTCAAAGCCAACACCGGCCATCATGGAAAAGCGACGCCCGTTGGCCACACCGACGCGAATGTCTTTAAAGGGCCCACGCACCAGCGCATCCACAATGCGCTCTGGGTTATGGCCCAAGCCAATCTCATCCGACAGCACATTAGCTGTGCCCAGTGGGATTAAGCCGAGCGTGATGTTTTTACCTTTAAGGCCGTTGATCACTTCGTTAATGGTGCCGTCGCCACCGGCTGCGGCAATAATATCGAACGCTGTCACATCAACATTGCGCGCAATCTCTGTCGCGTGGCCCGCGTAATTTGTGTGCTGGGTTGTTACAGTGCAGCCTTTATCGCGCAACGCCCTAACGATGCGCTCAAATCGCGCGCGGCGGTTTCCACCTGCGGCGGGGTTGAAGACAGCTAAAATGCGGCGCGCAGGCACAGATGATGCCGCAGCAGATGATGATGCAGTGCTGGTCATGAATTAATTTTTAATTTAAGAATTCTTGGAAGATGCCGTTAAACGCCCAACGTGCATCATCGTCACAGTGTTCGATGTTGTCTTCGCATTTTTTGAAAGCAACACGCTGCAAGGCTGATACATCATCCAGTTTGAAACCAAAAGATTCAAAAGCCATCGCGGGCAGCAGTACAATGTCCAACGGCTTGTCGCCGCGCGCGCTGGTGGGCGTTTGCGCACAGTCAAAGTTCACGCAGCGCACATCGTAGTTGGTGTAATACCACTTCGAACGGTCGGTCAAAAAGCGCGCCGAGAATTCCGGTTGGTGATCACCAAAGGCAACCACGCCTGTGGGGCGGCCACGGTCTTTCAAGGCCGACAACAAGTCGCCGTAGGCTTGGTCACTATCGGCAAACCGCTTCACATAATCCGACATCGGATCATCTACATTGTGCGGGCCGTGCTGGGCGATCGTCAGGATCATTGCAATCACGGGCTGTTTGCTTTCGGCGACTTTGTCCAAGGCTGCTTTGTAAAACACCGCATCAGGTGTTTTCCAGTCCCAACCCTTGCTAATGCCTAATGTCACAGGATCGTAAAACTCATCCACGCCAATCGACGTGTAAAAGCCGCGCCCGTTGATGAAGCTTCCCGGCACCGGGTAGAACACCATGGTTTTGTAGCCCAGCGCTTTGAGCATCGTAAAAATTGAGCGCTTAATGCGGCCTTCAAGCTGATGGAACACATACAGGCCATCGCTACCGAATTCCTGCGGGCGCATTTGGGTCGCTACAGAAAACTCGCTGCGCCACGTGCCGCCCGCGAAGGTGTGCACATGCAAGCGGCCTGTATTCTGGAAATTGCTGTTCGGGTCTTGCGCAAATAAATGTTCCGGCTGGTGCGGATGGTCCAGCACGTTGGGGTGCATGGTGGTTTCTTGCAGGATGAAGAACATATCCGGCAACAAGGTTTTGGGCGGCTTTAACCCAGCATAACCGGCGTTGTTGGTTTGCACTTGGGCGAGCGTATGTAATTCCGGCTTCGGGATATGGGCTGATTTCACAAAGGCACGAATGCTGGGGCTGTTCAGCTCTTGGTCCCAATCAACCATGTTCCGCGTTGGCATTTGGGCGGCCACCAAGCAGCCTACAGCCACAACACTTAACGCGCTTAAGCCAATTTTTTCATGCTTGTTGAAGTTTTCGCGCAACGAAAAGTTGCCGCGCATGATTGCGTAAAAATAAACGCCAATCACAGCGACGCCGAGTACACAGCCTGATGCAATGCGCCAATCGTTATACGCCAGCATCAACACGTTCTGGCGTAAGAACAAGTGGTCGTATGTCACCAGCGGCACACCTGCGATGGTGAACTTTACTGCGCTGATCAGCACCATCAACAGCGCGGGAATAGCGGCCAATGCCCATACAGTCAGGGGCTTCTTGCCGCGCGCGCACGCCAGCGCAAAGAACGGCGCCATGATAATCGCGATAAACGGATCGCGCAGCACCACGGTATAAAGCACGGCGGCACCAAGCGTGATGTAAGTCAGCGCGGTTTTAACGCGCGCAACTTTTATGCTCGGGCCAGTTTGATGAAGCTCAGTATCCGCGCTGTTACGCACGAGCGTCTCCGTTGTTGGAATAACGCCATACGAAAGCAGGCGGAAGGTTCAGCAATTCCACGCCAACACATTGGCCGTGCGGGAACACATCTTTAAAGGGATCGTGCGGGAAGTAGGTGTACGTCACCATGCTTGCCACCGTTCCAGCCAGCCGCGCGTGGCGCAGGCTATTTTTCAGTTTTTCAAATTCAGGATTGTTCACACTGGGGATCGAACTCACCACCAGCGTCGGTGTTTTCAATTCGCTTAAAGCCGCCAGCGCGCATTGATCTGAAATCTTGCGACCTGGGAAAATGCTTTTCAAATGGGCAAAGCGTGTGGCCTCGCGCTCGATGCTGACGGTACGCTCGGGCAACATAGTTGTGAGTGCCCCGTAACCGGCACCCAATTCCAAAATGGGCAGATCAGTCTGGCCCACGGCGTTGGCCATGCGCTTGGCCAGCCAGCGCGATGATTCGCAGACCGCGCCAATAGACCCGTACTTGGACAACAAGGCCGCGAAAGGTGAGGCAGCCTTTTTGGCAGGCGCATGCGCGACCTGAATCGAACCTAACAGTTCCATATGACCCAACCCGTCCTCCACCCCAATGCCGTGGAACGTAGTCATATAAGCTTCATATGACAATCTTATGACGCTTAAATTCGGCCTATGCCTTTGAAGTTCTTATATTTTGGTGCACTGCACACGCCCATTAAGGCAGATCTGACATAATCTCTATATCTGGTGCTGCGCGGCGGCCATAAGGGGCTAGGTTTGCGGGGTAGAAAAGCCTTGTAACACTGTGACTTGAAAGTGATTCTTTAAAGCCGGAAATGCTTGCGCTTGGGTCGTGATCGGCAGAAAACCCCGACCTATATAGAGTGGCGCTTTTAAAGCGCATTGCCCCGCCGTTCACATACCTTGTGATGGGCTTGTGATGGGGCCAGCCACAAAGGACGACAGCCTGTGCAGTTGGGCTCTTACAAAATCGGGTTCTGGAGTGACAAGGAATATCACCTTGATCGGATGAACTTGCGCGATCTCGCCGCTGCGTACTTCCAGTACTACGCCATCGCGGCCTACTTCGCGGTATCGATTGTCTCGGGCGGTGTCGTGATCTGGGCTTTAGCAAATGATCAAGCGCCAGTGATCGGCGTTGTGCTCTCGATCATTGCGACCATCATTATCTATCCGGCGGTGTGGTACGTGCTGCACAAATACGTGCTGCACTCAAAATGGATGTGGAAACATCCTATGACCGCAGAAGTGTGGAAGCGTATCCACTACGATCACCACTGCGATCCGAATAATTTGAAAGTGCTGTTTGGCGCGCTGTACACCACGCTGCCGACAGTTGCGTTGGCCACCATGCCGATTGGTTATCTGCTCGGCGGTGTGTATGGCGCCATTGCGGCCTTGTGCGCGGGCGTTGTAACGACCTGTGTTTATGAGTTCTTTCACTGCATCGAACACCTGGGCTATCTGCCCTCGTGGGGCTGGGTGCGTGAAATGAAGAAAACGCACATGGCGCACCACTTCCACAATGAGAACGGCAATTACGGCATTACCAACTTCGCGTGGGATAAAATGCTGGGCACTTTTTATGAAGGCGCCAAAGACATGCCGAAGTCACCCACGGTCTTCAACTTAGGTTACGACGAAGAAGTGGCAAAGCTTTATCCGTATGTGTCGAAGCTGACGCCCAACTGGCCTTACAACACCAATCCGGTGCATCGTAAGCGCGAAGAGGCTGCGGCCAAAGCGGCTCAACAAAAAAGCGCTGCTGCACAACAAACGCCCGCAGCCGCGGCCGAGTAGTTTTCTCTTTTCAAAAGTTCCGTCATATGACCGTCGTCCTCCGCAAGGTTGAAACCCGTCAGGTTCAAACGGGCGCCGATTGGACGGCGTTCTTTGATGCCGCACATACAGCGCAAGCGCACGACCCGGTGTGGGTTCCGCCCTTGCGTATGCTTCAGCGCGATCAGCTCAACCCGAAAAAGAACCCGTGGTTCGATCACGGTGAGGCGTCATTCTGGGTGGCGTTCAAAGACAACAAACCTGTGGGCCGCATCTCAGCGCAGATCGACATGGCCCACTTGGAATTGCGTAAAGATCAAACTGGCTTCTTTGGCTTCTTTGAATGCATCGACGATCAAGACGTAGCGAACGCGTTGTTTGCCGTTGCCACCGCATGGCTGAAAGACAAGGGCATGGCGCGCGCGCTCGGGCCCTTCAGTCTCAACGTCAATGAAGAGATGGGATTGCTGATTGAGGGCTTTGCCGCCCCCCCACGCTTTATGATGGGCCATGCGCAGCCGTACTATCAAAAGCTGATGGATGCTGCGGGTTTCACCAAAGCGGTCGATACGTTTGCGTATCTCACGCCGATGGATACAGCACTTCCTTACAAGCAGATGAAATGGCTGCAACGCGCGCTCGAGCGCGATAGCCGGTTATCGTTGCGTCACTTGAACCCTAAAAAGTTCGACGAAGATATCGCAACTGTAGTGCGGATCTGGAATGCGGCTTGGGCGCATAATTGGAACTCACTGCCACTCACGCACCGCGAAGTGCATCAGATGGCTTCTGATTTGAAGATGATGCTGATTCCTGAGTTGGTGTGGTTCGCGGAAGTCGAAGGCGTACCCGCCGCCATGTGCGTGGCGTTCCCGGACTTGAATGAAATCATCAAAGACTTGAATGGCACGTTGTTGCCGTTCAACTGGGCCAAGCTCGGCTGGCGTTTGCTAAACCGTCGCAGTTACATCTCGGGTACGCGTGTGCCGCTGATGGGCGTGATGCCCGAATACAAAAACAAAACTGTCGGCTCGGTGTTGGCGTTGCTGACTGTCGGTGCGGTGCGCCGTGAATCGCTGCGCTTAGGTTTCCCCGTCTGCGAAATGAGCTGGGTGCTGGAAAGCAACTCGCAAACCCGCCATTCGATTGAGGACATTGGCGGCAAGGTTTATAAGACCTACCGCATGTACGAAAAGCCGATTGCTTAAAACCTGCGTAATGTGTTGATTTGAGCTGAATTTCGAACGACTTCATTAGAATGTCCGAAATTCGTACGTTCTATTTTGCCTGCTTGGCAAAAGCCCCCAAATCTTCATAGCCTGGACCCCTGTACAAGGGGGAGCTATCCATGCCGACAACACGCCGGGAATTACTGCAAGTGGCGGGCGCTGCAAGCGTCGCTGCGGCACTGACCACCAAATCTGCGCTGGCCGTGGAAAAGACCGACGTGATTGTCATTGGCGGTGGTTTGTCGGGCTTGAAGGCCGCCATCGAAATGACCGAGCAAGGTTTGAAGGTGATTGTGCTGGAAGCCAATTCCCGCGTCGGTGGTCGTGCGTTCACCGCCGATCATTTCTCGACCAAACCTGAACTGGGTGCCAGCCAGATTGGCCCCGATTACGCCCGCGTGCTCGATATGTGCCAGCGCCTCGATGTGAAACTCGGGCCCGGCTCGAACATCAACGCGCCTTTTGCGTATCACGTCGGCGGCAAGTTGATCAAAAAAGAAGATTGGAAGAGCGCCAAAGAAAACAAAACCAAAGGCGATGAACGCGCAGTGCTGCCGTCGGCTTTGTTCGGGTACTACCTGAAAAAGCACATGCCGTTTCGCGCTCCGGAAGATTGGTTGGAGGCGTCAGCGCAACAATACGACGTGCTACCAGCCGATTGGCTGCGCACTAAAGGTGTCTCTGACGAAGCTTTGAAGCTGATGGAAAATGAGGCGTCGCTGCTGACCCTGATGCAGGAGGAAGCGCGCGGCATGACGGCCTTTGGCACATCGAATGATTCCACCAAAGATCGCTTCCAGCAATATGCTGAAACCTCGCAGCACGTGGTGGGCGGGACGTCACGCTTACCAGAAACGATGGCGAAGCATTTGGGCGAAGCCGTGAAGATGAACAAGGTGGTCGCGGAAATTTCCATGACCACAAAAGACATCACCGTGCGCTGCCTGGATGGCTCAGCCTACACCGCGGCGTTGGCGATCTCGGCCATTCCGTTCAAACCGCTGAACCGCGTTTCGTTTGAACAGCCGTTGCAAGGCATGCAGGCCGAAGCGGTGCGGATGATGCCGTATGCCACCAACACGCAAGTGTACTTTTCTTTGAAAGGCTCGCCGTACTGGGAGCAAGACGGGTTTGATGCCAGCATGTGGTCTGACGGCCCTGTCACCAACTTCCGCCAGTCCATCAACTATGATGGCACGCGCACGCGCGCCATGGCGTTTGTGACGGGCAAGAAGGGCGACCGCATTGACCAGTTGCCGCCGAAAGATCGCGCCGCGTTTGTGCTCGCGGAATTAGAGCGCATGCGTCCGTCACTTAAAGGAAAATTGGATATCGTGGGCGTGCACTCGTGGCCGCAATACATGTTCGTTGAAGGCTGCCGTCACTCGTACAATCCTGGCCAAGTGTCGCGTTGGGCGATTGATATGATCAAACCGCACGGCCGCTTACATTTTGCGGGTGAACACACCCGCCGCTTGGATGTGGGCATGGAATCCGCCATGGAGTCTGGCGAACGTGCGGCCTTTGAAGTGATCACGCGCCTTGCTGGTTAAACGAGCAGGCTAGGCCTCGTCTAACACGGTTGATCTTTATCCTCACCGCAGCCTCTAGACGGTGGGGATTTCGCACCTACATGATACTTTCCGGCCCGTTATTCTGACGAGCTTGGGGGGAATCATGTCTGCGTTGATCTGGGGTTACGTTCATATTCTGCTGCTGGTGTTCTGGGTCGGCACCGATGTTGGCGTGTTCCTGTGCGCAAATGTCGCGCGCACCACCAAGTATAACCTCGACACCCGCAATGCACTGTTCACGGTGCTGGGCGATATCGACTTGTTGCCGCGCTTTTGTTTCGCGCTGATTTTCCCGTCTGGCCTCACGCTGATTGACGCCGTGGGTTTGTATACCGTGCCGATGTGGGCGCTGGCATTGGCATGGGGCGTGGGCCTTGTGTGGGTGCTGACGATTTGGAAAGCGCACTTCAACCCGTCTGCATCGTTCGTCAAACCGTTCCGGTTTATTCAGTTCTGGGGCCAAGGTGTGTTTGGCGGCTGCCTCGTCGCCGCCGGGATTGCCTCATTGATGAGTGGTGAGCCGGTGGCCGAAAAATGGCTCGCGGCCAAAATTCTGCTGCTGGGTGCCGTGGCGTTCATCGCTATGGCCATGACGGTGGTCTCAAAACCCTTCGATGTGGCTTACACCGAGATTAACGTGAAGGGCTCAACACCGGAACTTGAAGCGGTCGCCAACAAATCCATGGGGCAGACGTTGGCTGTGGTGCTAACCTTGTACGCAACGTTGTTGGTCATTGCCTTCATCGGCAAAGTAAAGCCGTTTTAGGCAAAACAACTCTAAGGACGAAACGTGTTCGCACAATATCTCCGCATTATCTTCATTATCCTCGCCTTAATTGGCGGCGTGGTGCTGTTTGCCTTTGCATTCACCACGGCGGCTATCATTGTGGGTGTGCTGCTTATTGTCGGTTTGATTTTCGGACGCGGCAAAACCGGATCGTGGGTGGTGGTGCGGCGCGGTTCTGGAAATCCATTCGCTGAGTCACACCCCTTCGATCAATCAGCGCCGCGTCATGGCCCCATCACGATTGATCACAACCCCGACGACTTGCCGCCGGGGGATAGTGGGAAAAAAGAATAGAGACGGTGTAGTTTTAAAATTTCGCGTTGCGCGAAAATGTGTGCGCGTTCCTCTGGCTTTTCCCCACACTCCCCCTGCTCTGGCCCTGCAAAAGCAGGCGCAACTTTCGAAAACGCCATCCCCACCGCGGGCTATTAAACCATTGGGTTTTCCCCAAATTCCTATGGTTTTGCTGTTTGATCCCCAATGGCATTTATATGAAACTGAATTATAACAACTAACCCGTTACCGTATTTGAGTGATTCGCCACCGTGTTCAGCGCCGTTTCCAAAACCATCCGCCCCCGCCGCCGTGACCTCCTCGGAGGCTTCGAAGTGGGGCGCGTTCTGCCCGCCATGGAACAGCGTATGGTCGGCCCGTTTGTTTTCTTGGACCACATGGGCCCCGCCAAATTCGCAGCCGGTAAGGGCCTGGATGTGCGCCCACACCCACACATCGGGTTGGCGACAGTTACCTATCTGTTCGAAGGCGAGATCATGCACAAGGACAGCTTGGGCAAAGAACAGGCCATCAAACCGGGTGATGTGAACTGGATGGTCGCAGGCAAAGGCATCGTGCACTCGGAACGCACACGCACCGAACTGCGCCGTGCTGGCTCATCGTTGCATGGCATTCAGTCATGGTTCGCACTGCCGAAAAAATTTGAAGAAGCAGAGCCCAGTTTTGAACACGTTCCGGCAGCCCGTCTACCGATGTTCAATCGCGGCGATATGAACGTGCGTTTGATTTTGGGCAATGCGTTGGGTTTGAAGTCGCCGGTGAAAGTGTTTAGCCCGACAATCTATGCCGACATCATGATGGCGGACCGCGCCAGCTTTGATATCCCACCCGAGCATACCGAGCGCGCGATTTACGTGGTGGAAGGTGCGGTTGATATTTCAGGCCAAGTTATTGAAGCCGGTACGATGGCGACTTTTTTACCTGAACTGACCGTGACGATGCACGCCAAAGGCCAACGCACGCGTTTAATGTTGATCGGCGGCGAGCCCGTGGATGGTCCGCGTCATCTGTGGTGGAACTTCGTGGCCAGCGACGAAGCGAAGTTAGATCAAGCGCGCACTGATTGGAGCGAAGCGGTGGCGAAGAACTTCAAGAATGGCGGGCGTTTTGGATTGCCACCGGGTGAAACCGAAGCCATTCCGCTTCCTAAAACGTAAGCTTCTAAAACGTAAACAGCACTTTGCCGTTTCGCTGCGCATTGGGTTGCACAGCCTGTGCAAAGGCGGCGCGGTAATCATCCAACGTATGTCTGCCTGCAATCGCTGTTGTGATGATGCCGTTAGCAGCAAGCGCTGCTACATCTGAAATTGTTTTCGCTTTCTGCTCGCGACTTTGTTTATTGAACGCGCGTGACAACCCAAAGCCAGTGACGGTTAAATTGTTGCGTGCCAAATCAATAAAGTCGATTTGAGCGGCAGCGCCGCTGTTCGCGCCATAAAGCACAAGCGTCGCGTTTTTTGATAAGCAGTGTGCAAGATGTGATGTGGCTCTGCCGCCAATCATATCGAATCCCACACTGATCTCTTGCGTGGTCTTTGCAGCCAGTGCATCAGCATCGCTATCATCAACAATCACAACGTCTGCACCTATAGCTTTCAAATCAGCTTCAACATCATCCCGGCGCACGATATTGACGGTGCGTAGTCCGCGATGATGTGCCAGTGCAATGATGATGCGGCCTACTGATGAATTCGCAGCGTTTTGGATAATCCATGAACCCGCAGGCATTCGTGCAAATTCATCCAGTAACAGGTGCGCTGTTAGTCCCATGGTCTGAACGATGCAAAGGGCTTCGGCACTACACTGTTCAGGGGCGTGATATGCATCCGTCGCCGCACACACAATATATTCGCTGAACACGCCACTGCGCTTGGGCGGAAAAACGCGCTGACCAACCTTAAAGCCTGCAACGCCATCTCCAACTGCATCGATGCGTCCTACGCCCTCAGTGCCAATGAAGTGCGGCAGATGTGCCGTGCGCGCAGGATCACTTAGATTAAGCACGTCAGATGAGTGCAGGGCCGCACATTCCATCTTTACCACAATCTGCCCTGGCCCAGGCTTGGGCACGGGCATGTTGACCAGTTGCAATGCTGACTCTGCATCGCCATGGCGGATTTGTCGTAAGGCTTTCATGGCTTAGCCGTTCGGCAACAGAATCACTTTACCATCGCGCTCAGAGCCGGTGCGTGTCGCGTGTTTGAAGGCTTCGGCGTATTGATCAAGCGTATAGGTGCCTGCAATTGCCGCTCGCATTTCGCCTGATGCAATCATGTTTGCCAACTTCGCGTAAATACGACGCAGCTCATCCATACTGCGTTTTTGCAAACCGCGACTGGTGCTCATGCCGACGAGTTTGATATCTTTCCAGAACATCTCGTTGAAATGAATTTCGCTGGGTTTCCCAGAAATGTAGCCATAGTTCACCACGGTTCCGCCTGCCGCCAAGCAATGCGCAACACGACCCGTGGCAGGGCCAGCTACCAAATCAAGACCCAGCTTAATTTCCGCATTGCCAGTGGCGTCTTTGACGCGACGCGCTAATTCTTCCTCGTCATCGCAATCCAGCACCACGGCATCAGCGCCCAATGCTTTAAGGTCATTTGCAACTTCCATGCGTCGCACTATGTTGCAGGTCTTCACGCCCTTTTCTTTGGCGAGCACAATGAGATAACGGCCACAGCTGGAATTGGCGCCGTTCTGAATCAGCCATTCACCTGCTTGGAGGGCCACATGGTCTTCCAGCAGCACGACCGAGGACATGCCATTTACGAGCAATAACGAAAGCTGCACGGCATCGCCTTCTGGTGCGGGCATCACTTTCTCGGCGGATGTGCAAACCAGTTCCGCGAAGGTCGAAGCACCCCACCATGGAAATACGCGGTCACCAACCTTGAACGTTGTGACATCGCTGCCGACGGCTTCAATGCGCCCGATACCTTCGTAGCCTGGCACGTTGGGCAGGGCTGCGTTACGAAAGCCACGCTCGCCCATAAATTTTTTAATATCGGCCAAGTGCACTGCAGCGGCTTCCATGCGGATCACAACTTCATGCGGCTGCGGTGTGGGGTCGGGCAGTGTCACAAGGCGGACAACTTCGGCCGGATCGCCAAAAGCGACGTGTTGCAAAGCGCGCATGAATTTAAAATCCGATCAAAGCTACTCGGCGGCAGAAGCCATGTTGTTATGCGTGCCGACCAACAGCGACGGCGGGAAACGCACCGATGCTGTCGTGCCTTGGTTGGGCTCGCTGGCGATCAACAGTTCGCCGCCCAAAAGATCCATGTATTGCTTGCAGATCGACAAGCCTAAACCGGCGCCCTGTCCAGAGCGCGAAACCGTTGGGTTGCCTTGCAGGAACGGCTCGCCAATACGCCTCATCAGGGCAGGGTCAATGCCGGGGCCACGGTCGGCGACGGAAATGTCCAAGCCTTTATCATGACGTCGCGCTTCCACTGCAATCTCAAGGCCGGGCGATGAGAACTTGGTGGCGTTCGTCAGTAGGTTGATCAGGATCTGGCGCAAGTAACGCTCATCGGCACTGAGGTCGGGCAAATGAGAGGGTACATTTACGACAATGCGTAACCCGCGCTCGCTGGCCAAGCGCTCCACGAATGCGATCGCACTTCTGATTGTGGTAATTACATTCACATTCTCGCGGTTCAGCGGCTGAATGCCAGACTCGATTTTAGCCATATCCAGAATATCGTTGACGATATTCAGCAAATGTTCGCCCGATTTATGAATGTGATCTGCATAAGACACATAAACCGGCGACACACCTTCACCGAGGACTTTGTTCTTGATGATTTCTGAAAAACCCATGATCGCGTTTAAAGGTGTACGGAACTCGTGACTCATGTGGGCTAAGAAGCGGCTTTTGGCTTCGTTGGCTTCTTCGGCAGAAGCTTTGGCGCGGCGTAACTCTGTTTCGTTTTGTTCGCTGCGGCGCAACTGTCCAAAAATGAATATCCCTGTGCCAATCATCACGATGAATATGCCCATCAGCACAAGGCCAATGCGGTTCCGACTATCGCGCCACGATTTTAGGTAATCAGCGCCGTCCATCAGGATCATGACAGCCAGCGGCAGTTCACCCACACGCTCAACGGCTTGAATGCGGCGGCTATAACCATCTGAAACCGCGTTTACCAGTTCTTGTGCGCCTTCAATCTCTTCACGTGGGCGTTGGAAGTAACGCGAAAATTCGGGGTATGAGGCAGATGTTTTAAGGCTAGAGTTCTCTGAAGCTGCAATCAGCACGCCATCCGCGCGCCACAGCTCAATAGCGCCCATAGGCCCCACATCCATCGTGTTGAAAAAAGCGCTGAAATAGTCGGGCCGTAAAATCGCCACCACAAAACCAATCACTTTGCCGTCGCGTACAATGCGTACGCTTAAAGGCAAGTATGGTTTCTTTTCGCTGCCTGGAATGTACTTGTCGGATTTATAGACATTGCCAATGAACAGGCCGGGCTCATCACTACTGGGATTGATCAATGAACCATTAAACTGCGCAATTGCTTCCGACGTCATGGGGAAGATCCGACCCGAAGCAAGCGGCTTGTTACTCGCATCAGTGATATAAACAGTCGAAAGGTGCGGCAGTGTTTGCAGCTTCGTGGCCAATAGTTTGTTTAGGTCTGATTCATCGAATCGATTTACTTTAAGTTGTTCAGCGTAGTAATCGCCTACACCTTCCATCACGCGGTATGTCTCACCCAGCGTCCGCTCGGTAAAAGATTCAATCGTGCGCGCCGAAGCGCGGGCCGTACGTTTCGCGCTGTTAACGGATTCACGGTATTGCTCTGCCAGGTGCAGTACGACGGCCAAGATGACCAGGCACAAGAAGCTGGCGAATAATAGAATCGTCGTGCGTCGAACACGCTTTAAAGAGGCTCCGCCAGCGATGTTATGAATGGAGATGCGGCGCAGTGTCACAACACGGCTCCGATCTTTTTATATCCGGCTAGTCGGGTGCCGTTGGGTTTGTCGCGCGATTCAAACATCCGAAGGCGCGTGCCGTCGGTGAGCGCATTCAAACATAGCCGTGACACTGCGCTCATCACAGGTCAGCGCTCCCCCAGCGCTTAGGTTTATTTATGCCGTTGCAGCGGGCTCCGCTGTCTTCGGCGCGTACTTGTTAATAGCTTGCTTTAGGATCTTAAATAACGTTTGGCCAATTTCGCCACCGTCACCTTCGATTTTCTCGCGCATCACGGCGCGCATAGCATCAATATGTGCCTTCACAATTTCAAGCGTATTATCGTCTTGATTGCACGGCGCTTTAGTTACGTCATAAAGAGATTTCGCAAAAACCGTAATCAGCGGGTAACCAAACGTCCCGCCCTGGCCGCGCAGTTCGTGCGCAATCAGGTTAATCTCTTCAAATGCATTTGTGCGATCGCCAGTGCGCAGTTTGGCGTCGGCCACTTGTTGCGACAGACGGTTGAGGTATTCCTTCGCCCAGCCGATAAAGCCTTCCGCTTCACGCTTCAAAGCCTGTTCAGCTTCCTGCAAAACACTATTTGGAATGATGAAGTCTGAACGCATCGCGTTCGACCCCATTTTTTGCTTCAAGAAATTGGGCAGTTTGAACAACCAAACGTCGCTGGGCTTCGCAGCTTTCTCAACGCGGTCTTTTGAATACACAATAGTTGCATGTGACTCGTCAGGTTTGCGGCGTTCCGTACCGCCCGGTGGCCCAGCTTTCGAATTGCGGCGGCGATCAGGGCCGAAGTAATTCGATGTCGTCACATATTGACGTGGGTAGTCGATGATCCGCTGAAGGACCTTGTACAAGCTCTCGACCGAAAACGGTTTTGCGATGAACTCGCTCACACCTTTGTCGCGGCAGGCTTCCACGTGTACGCGGTCGGCAGCGCCCGAGATCATGATGAATGGTATGAAGCGATTGGGTGAGCCTTTGTCATCGCGCAACCATTGCAATAAATGCTGACCGCTGATGGCACCCATCACCAAGTCCGAGATTACGATGTCGATTTGTTCGCCGCCACCGAACCCTTTGCCGGTTGCGCGCAAATATTCCACCGCCTCTTTGGCATTCTTCGCGCGGTGTGTGCGGGCAAAGCCCATGCGCTTTAAAGCCGTGATGAAGATATCGAGCATGTATTCGTTGTCTTCGACAACCAATACCGACAAACGATCCTGACCTAAGTTATCTTTTTCTTTATCGCGATTATTCACGTGATTGTTCTCAAACATCTCATGGCGGCAATGGTAGTTTCGCCGCCAAACTAATACCTATATCTGTCCGAAGCTTAAGGCCATTACTTTAGCATCTGGTTTCTAAGCCAAAAGTTGTCCGGTCTGTGTACGGTTGCGGCCGTTCTGCAGATGAACTTTTTCATTGCAATTAAAGGGTTATAAGGTCCGTCAAGAATGACGGCAGTTCTCTTATAACGCATTGATTCAAAATTACTATTTTAGAACCCTAGGTTTACGATCCGCGTTCAGCGCGGGCCAAGCACTCGCGATATGTCGTTGTATCTACATTGCCGCCTGAAGCGACCACCATAATAGCTTCGCTGGGGGTCGCGTCGGATGTGCGATGAAGGCCCGAAAGAATCGCAGCCAGCGCCACTGCGCCACCTGGTTCGATCACCAGTTTGAGGTGCCGGAATGCAAAGGCCATCGCAGCACACACTTGGTCATCACTCACAGCATAGCCCGCACTCAGTTGTTTTGAATTCAAGGCCCACGTCAGCGTGCCGGGTGTTGTGGCCAACAACGCATCGCACAGCGCATTCGCGACGCTAGGATTCTTCACGCGCTCTTTGGCGATGATGGAGCGGCGATGATCATCATATGCTTCAGGTTCAGCGGCAT
Source organism: Rhodospirillaceae bacterium (assembly GCA_965229355.1). GTDB lineage: Bacteria > Pseudomonadota > Alphaproteobacteria > Rhodospirillales > Rhodospirillaceae. The sequence continues at coordinate 1,935,720 of OZ245869.1, forward strand.
ACATTTTTACAGATGTATTTGCCGCATACGCTGCCAAGCCAACGCCAGCAATTAATCCACCGCCACTGACGGGCACAATCACATGGGACGGCGTAACGCCAAGCGCGTTGGCTTGCGCCATCGCTTCTAAGCCCACAGTGCCCTGGCCTGCGATAATATGTGGATCATCGTATGATGGCACCACTGTAAGCCTACGTTTTGCAGCGATATCGTAGGAAATTTTTTCGCGGTCTTCGGTCAGGCGATTGAATAGAATGACTTCTGCGCCCAGCTTGCGTGTGTTTTCGATTTTCAGCGACGGTGCATCGCTTGGCATCACAATCACGGCTGGCACATTGAACAGACCAGCAGCAGCAGCGACACCTTGCGCGTGATTGCCCGATGACCACGCGACAACCCCTGCTTTTTTTTCAGCCTCGCTTAAACACAGAACACGATTGAGCGCGCCGCGAATTTTGAAAGAGCCTGTGCGTTGCAACGGCTCTGCTTTTACAAAAACAGGCGCGCCTGCAATCTCATCCAGCGTGTCGTTGCGCAATAACGGCGTGCTGATGATGTGCGGCGCTAATCGTTCTGCGGCACGTTTCACATCATCAAAATTGGGTGGTGTTGGTCTCATGTGCGGGTCTCCAATTTGGCAGAGTCGCGCGAATTTCGTGCCTGATGAGGTAGGGGAACGCTGCCTAATATTCAATCTCTCTGTGAAGAGGGGTTTGTATGCCCTTGTGTTTATTGCATTTTAAGGTTTTTACACCTATAATATATGCACAAATTATAGGCTTGTGTTTGTTGTGCCTAAAATAATAGCATTTTGAGCCTGATGCGACCGGGCAGCGAACTAAACACAGATTTCAGGGGATAAATGGGGATAGACATGAAGCTTATTCACGTAGCGGCTATCGCGGCGTTGCTCGTACCCAGGCTTGCAGCAGCTCAAGACAGTGGGTTCGGCACTTTCACAGGCAGCCTTGCTGCCACAACAGATTATGTGTTCCGCGGTTACAGCCAAAGCGATGAACACCCGGCGATTCAACCTGGCATCAATTGGGACAGCGGCGTCGGCCTGCACCTGAATGCCTGGGGCTCGAATGTTGATTTCAATGATGGCGGCGAAGCCGACCTTGAAGTCGACTTAACGGCTGGCTTTGCAGGTTCCGTCGGTGACTTGAATTATGATGTCGGCGGTATCTTCTACTGGTACCCCGGTGCAGCCGGGGCCCTGAACTACAATTACTGGGAAGGCTACGGCACCGTCAGCTACGCCGCGGGTGATGTAGCGACGTTGACGGCCTCGGCTTACTACTCGCCCAATTTCTTCGGCGGTTTGGATGATGCCTGGGCCATTCAGGGTGGCTTTTCACGCAAGCTGGATGACAAGCTGACGTTTGATGCCTTTGTCGGCACGCAAATGCTCAAAGCCACAGCGGGCTCTGACTATCTCTATTGGTCGGCTGGTTTGACCTATAGCTTCCCATGGTTCGATGCGAACGTCCGCTATCATGACACTGATGTGTCAGTTTGCGGTGGCCAGTGCGGCGCGCGCGCGGTTCTGACGCTGTCGAAATCGTTCTAAGTGCAATCTGTATAAGGTTTTCAACGCCTTTCACGGCTCAAATAAAAACGGCCTTCCTGGATCATATGTGATCGGAAGGCCGTTTCTTTTTTACGCATCTCCGCTAGAGATGTTGCCGCTGAAAATAAGCTCGCTTACAAGCCACCTATTATTTTTTATCCACGCCCACATCCCCCGTGACCCCATCCTCCACATCACCGCCTGTTCATCTGTCGCGTTCCTGGGCGATTGCGATTTGCGCCTTGGTGCCGGTCGTGTTTGGTGTGCATGCGGGTTTGCTCTCGCAGGATGCCAACTGGGATTTGCAAAATTACCATTGGTATAACCCGTACGCGTTTCTGACCGGTCGCTTGGGTCAGGACATCGCGCCCGCGCATGTGCCGACGTTTTACAACCCCACATTAGACGTGCCGTTTTTTCTGTTAGCGCAGGTGTTCTCGGCCCGTGCGATGTCGTTTGTGTTGGGGTTCTTGCAGGGCCTTAATTTTATCGTCCTCTATGGTTTGGCGATGCGCGTGCTCGCCCCTGTTGCCGCACCACAACGCCGCTTAAGCGCTCTAGGCATTGCGTTCGTCGGCATGATGGGCGGCGGCAATTTGGGCATGAGCGGTACCACGTTCTACGACAATATCATCAGCTTGTTCGTGCTGGCATCAATGTGGACGGTGATCGCAACCGACAAGCCCACACTGTTGCGGCTTGTTCTCGCAGGGCTGCTTGTGGGCATGGGCACCGGCCTGAAATTACCCACGGCGGTCTTTGCGGTGGGCTTATGTGCCGCATGCTTTGTCGTTGGGCATTCATTCCGAGAGCGATTTCAGAATAGCTTTGTTTTTGGCGTGGGCGTGTTGATTGGCTTTGCCGTCTTCGCCGGTCACTGGACGTTGTATTTGTGGGATACCTACCACAATCCGGTGTTTCCGTATTTCAACACAGTGTTTCAATCCGACATGGGAATGTCGACCAGTTACCGCGATATGCGGTATGTGCCTGAAAATGTGTTGGAGATTATTTTCTTTCCCATCGCAATTGCACTGAACTCTGATCAGGCCGGTGAAATTGTCTTCCGTGATTGGCGCATTGCCGGCGCATTCATCATGCTACTGTTGACGCCCGTGGTTCTTCTGCTCAGCCGAAATGTGCAGCGCGAAGCGCCGCTCGCGCATATTCCGGTCGCTACATATATATGTGTCGCCAGTGCCGCATCTTACGTGATGTGGCTGATCATGTTTGGCATTTACCGCTATCTCATTCCGATTGAGATGCTGGGGCCGTTGCTTGTGGTGATTGCCACGACATTCTGGCCCGGCCCGGCGCGCTTTAAAACAAATTTGGCCATTGCGCTAATGGCGTTGCTGTTCGTGACAGCTAAGCCCGGTAACTGGGGCCGTATTGCGCATGGTGAGGCATTTGTTACCGCGACACCGCCCGCGATCGCAAACCCTGACAATTCAATGGTACTGATGGCGGGTAATACGCCGACCGCCTGGGTGATTCCGTTCTTCCCACCAGCAGTATCTTTCGTGCGTATCCAAGGGTTCATCACCAGTCCCGATGATGGCGATACGGGCCTCAACCGTAAAATCAGGGCGCGGATCGAAGGGCACACCGGCGACTTTTACATGTTGGTGACAAAGTACGATCTCGCCTTTGCGCAAGGGATGGCTGCGCGCTACGGTTTGGTCATGGACGTAAACGCGTGCCGTTCCGTGAATGGTAATCTGGGCTTCGACAAACAGTTCGGCATCGAGCTGTGCGACCTCAAACGAGTGAGTGCACAATGAGTCATCAGCCGATCATCGCCGTTCTGGTGCCGTGCTATAACGAAGAAGCTGCCATTGAAGCGGTGGTGCGCGATTTCAAGGCTGCCCTGCCACAAGCCACCATCTACGTTTATGACAACAACTCTAAAGACCGCACACGCGAAGTCGCTGCAGCTGCGGGCGCTGTGGTGCGGGGCGAGCCCTTGCAAGGCAAAGGCAACGTGGTGCGCCGCATGTTCGCCGACATCGAAGCCGATGTGTATGTGATGGTGGATGGTGATGCGACCTACCATGCTGCCAGTGCGCCGAAACTGATTACGCATTTGATCTCAGAGAAATTGGATATGGTAAACGGTGCGCGCGTGGAAACAGCTGAGGCGGCGTATCGCCCCGGCCACCGCTTCGGCAATGCGCTGCTCACGACCATGGTCACTGTTGTTTTTGGTAAGCGCACAACTGACATGCTGTCGGGCTACCGCGTCTTCTCACGCCGGTTTGTGAAAACATTCCCGGCCTTGTCTCGCGGTTTTGAAATTGAAACGGAATTAACCGTGCATGCGCTTGAACTCGGCATGCCGATTGGTGAAATCGCAACGCCGTATAAAGAGCGCCCGCCGGGCTCAGTTTCAAAACTGTCCACCTACAAAGACGGCTTTCGCATTCTGTGGATGATCGGGAAGTTGGTGAAAGAAGAACGGCCGATGCAGTCGTTCACGATCACCGCTGCCGTACTGGCGTTGATTGCGGCGGCGCTGGTATGGCCGGTGATGATCACCTTCATGCAAACCGGCTTGGTGCCGCGACTGCCGACCGCTGTCTTGGCCATGGGGATTATGCTGCTGGCGTTCTTGGCGCTCACATGCGGTGTGATTTTGGAAACCGTGACACGCGGTCGCCGCGAGATGAAGCGCTTGCGGTATTTAGAACTTCCTGCACCCGACTTTCCCGATTTCAAAGAGTAAGTCGTGCAACTCAGCGACAGCACAAAGCAGTTTTTGCGCTTCGGCGTCGTCGGTGTTGGCGGGCTGATTGTCGATACAGCCGTGCTGTATACGGTCGTGTATGGTTTAGGCTTTGGATTGTATGCGGGCCGTGTAGTGTCGTATCTGGCGGCGGCCACATTCACCTGGGCGATGAACCGCCGCTTTACGTTCGTGCAGCCTGATCCCGCACCAGCTTTCATGCAGTGGCTGAAGTTTTTGGCAGCGAACGCGATTGGCGCTGTGGTGAATTACGCCACCTATGCAGCGATGATTACATGGTTGCCGCTCGCCAAGGACTATCCGGTCCTCGGCGTAGCAGCGGGTTCAATTATGGGCCTGACGTTTAACTTCACCGCCAGCAAGCGCTGGGTGTTTAAAACACCCAGCTAATTTTTGTTTAGATAGCGTCTTGCGATGCAGCTGTGGCTGGCAGACGTGTCTCACGCGCGCGTGCGCTGGTTTCATCAGCGCGGTGATCGCTGGCTAACCAAGTATACACGGTCGGCAGCACGAACAACGTAAACAGCGTGCCAATCGCCATACCCGATACCACAACCAAACCCAGTGAGAAGCGGCTGGCTGCACCAGCGCCGCTAGCGAACAGCAGCGGCAGCAAGCCCGCTACCATGGCGGCGGTGGTCATCAAGATCGGACGCAAGCGCACCCTTGCGGCGTGTTCAATGGCTTCGCGACGATCCACTTGGTCTTTGATCTGCATTTCTTTGGCGAACGACACCATCAAGATGCCGTGCTTGGTAATTAGACCAATCAGCGTCACCAACCCCACTTGCGTGTAAATGTTGATGGTGGAGACACCAAAGTACAGCGGCAGCAATGCACCAAAGATGGACATGGGCACACTGACCAGGATCACCAGCGGGTCACGCAAGCTTTCAAACTGCGCAGCTAGCACGAGGTAGATGATGATCAAGGCGAAACCGAAAGTGTACATCAGCTGATTGCCTTCCTCGACGTACTGGCGGCTTTCCGCCAGGAAGTCTGACGTAAACCCTTGAGGAAGTGTTTGCGCTTCCTTCTGCAAGAACTCCACAGCTTGCCCCATGGACGTGCCTGGCATTGGGATGGCGCGGAAGATCGCCGAGTTCAACTGGTTGTAACGGTTCAAACCCGTCGGCTCGACATCGGTGTGGAAGCCCACAACCGTCGACAGCGGAATCTGATCGCCTGAGGCTGTCTTCACGTAGAAGTCGCGCAAGCTGTCAGCGGTCAGGCGGGCTGAGCGCGGCACTTGCGGAATCACTTCGTAACTGCGGCCTTCAAGGCTGAACCGGTTGATGTAGTTTTCACCCACCAGCACGGCCAAGGTGTCACCGATGCTTTGCATCGAAATGCCAAGGTCGCTGGCTTTATTGCGATCGATGTCCAAACGAATGACGGGGCTGTCGAAGGCTAAGTCACTATCCACCACCATGAACAAGCCGCTTTTGCGCGCTTTGTCTTTCAGCTCTTCAGTGACGTTGTAGATGTTTTCGTAAGACCCAGCTGAGTTCAGCACAAACTGCACCGGCAAACCGCCGAACGGACCCGGCAGTGACGGCAGAGTGAAGGCAAAGCCCTTCACACCATCCAACGTATTCAATTTTTCTTGCAGTTCTGGCTGGATCTTCATGGCCGAGCGATCACGCTGGCTCCACGGCTTCATGTCCATAGCGGCGATGCCGCTGCCCGCACCACCTTGCCCGAATAAAACGAAGCGCGAGCGTGTTTCCGGGAACGTCGCCAGCATTTCATCAAGCTTGCGACCATAAGCCATTGTGTAGTCCAAGTTCGCATACTTCGGGGCCGCGATCTGGGCCAACACAGCCCCTTGGTCTTCAGCAGGCGCTAATTCTTGGCGCGTGTTCAAGAACAAGAACGCAACCAAGCCCAACACGATGACGCCGATCATGGCCGTGATCGGGCGATAATCTAAGCTGGTGGCGAGTTTACGCGCATACCAGGCTTCGAGTTTTTGGAACGTCTGGTCGATCTTCTTGGCAAAACCACCTTCGTTTGCATGCGGCTTCAGCAGTGCCGAGCACATCATGGGTGACAGCGTCAGAGCGATAATGCCCGAAATGATCACAGCGCCCGCCAGCGTGAAGGCAAACTCGCGGAACAATGCACCCGTCAGCCCCCCCAAGAAGCCAATTGGGGCATAAACTGCAGCCAGCGTAATCGTCATGGCGATAACGGGGCCGACAATTTCGCGCGCACCAGTTAAGGCAGCTTGAATTGGCGTGTAGCCTTCTTCGATGTGACGATAAACGTTTTCCACCACAACAATGGCGTCATCGACCACAAGGCCAATAGCCAACACCATCGCCAGTAGGGTCAGGAGGTTCAAGCTAAAGCCGAAAGCCAGCATGAACACCGCCACGCCGATAATCGACAGCGGAATAGTGACAATGGGGATCAACACCGAGCGGAAATTGCCCAGGAACAAAAAGATCACGACAACGACGATCAGCATCGCTTCAACCAATGTCGCAACCACCTCGTCAATGGATGACTGAATAAAGTCAGCCACGTCATAGGGCACAGCGTATTTCAGTGTGGGCGGCAACGTGCGGTCTACTTCGGTCAGAATTTTATGAATGCCTTCCGATACTTTCAGCGGGTTGCCTGAAGGGGTAGGCGAGATACCAATCATCACCGCGTTTTCACCACTCACCATGGCGGCGGTGCTGCTGTTTTGCGGGCCCAAATCAACGGTCGCAATATCGCGCATACGAACCAGGGCGCCACCATCGGACTTCACCACCAAATCACGGAACTGCTCCACGTCTGTTAGTGCGGTGTTGGCGGTCACGTTGGTGACAACAAAGTAGCCTTTGGCTTGGCCTGGGGCAGATTGGTAGTTGTTTGCGCGAATGGCCGCAGCAACTTGATCTGCGGTTACGCTGCGTGCGGCCATGCGGTCTGGGTCTAGCCACAAACGCATCGCGTAAATCTGACCGCCGATGATATCAACCGATGCGACGCCCTCAACGGTGGACAGTAGCGGTTTCACCACGCGGGTGATGTAGTCGGAAATGGCTGCACTCGGCATACTGGGGCTCGAAAACGCCATATATAAAGCCTGCACGCTTTGGCCGACTGATTTTGTGATAATCGGGTCGTTCGATTCACGCGGCAGTTGCCCTTTCACTTGCTGCACCTTCGACATCACTTCGGCCATGGCGTCGCCAGGGTCGGCGTTGAGCTTCATGTATGCTGTGATGGTCGATGAGCTTTGGCTGGAGGACGATGTCATGTAATCCACGCCATCTACCGCTGCGACGGCCTGCTCAATGGGCGTTGTGATGAAGCCCTGCATGAGTTCAGCGGGCGCGCCAGGATACGCCGTTGAAACGGTGATGACTGTGTTGGTCAATTCAGGGAATTGCCGCAGCGGCAAGTCAAACACAGCGCGCAAGCCGATCAGCAAGATCAGCATGCTGACGACAACGGACAAAATAGGGCGGCGGATAAACAGATCAGTGAAGTTCATGGCGGTTCTCAAATGTTGGAAGCAGCAGGCGGCATAGGCTGCCGCCCACTCTTCAGCGTCTTGTCGTGTAACGTACTAACTTCAGCTCGAGACTCTTTCGTCGCGGTCTAGTCACGCGGCGGTTCGGCCGGTTTCACCAGAGTTGGCTTGTCGTTCAAGGCCAAGTGCGCGCCGTCAAACAGTTTGCTCAACCCCGTGGTGACGATACGGTCGTTTGCCTTCAAACCTGACTCCACAACAATGCGGCCATCAACTGTATCGCCAACGGTTACAGTGGTGCGCTTGGCTGTCAGAACCGGTTGGCCTTTTGCATCTTTGCCGCCGTCTTGAATGACGTACACCGAGTTGCCGTACAGCGAGTAATCCAAAGCTGTCTCGGGGATGGTCAGCTTGCCCAGTGCAGCAGGCAGTTCGACTTTCAAGTTAGCGAACATGCCCGGCATTAACAGGCCCTCTTTATTATCAGCCACAGCTTGCATGCGGATGGTGCGGGTCGATGTATTCACTTGCGGATCAATCACGGCCAGGATGGCTGTGAATGTACGCCCTGGGTACGCATCAACCGTGAAGTCGATGTTCTGTCCTTGGCTCAGCACAGGGCGTGCTTGTTCCGGCAGCGTGAATTCGATGTACAAGCTATCCATGTCTGTCAGCATCACCATGGCTTTGCCAGGCTCTAGATAATGGCCAACTTCCGATTGGCGCACACCCAACACACCATCGAAGGGCGCGCGTAAAATCTTTTTGGCGATCACGGCTTCAGCGTGGGCAATAGCCGCCGTTGCTGCGTCGTATTCGCTTTTCTTTTGATCGTATGTGGCTTGCGAAATGCTGCCTTTGCCAACCAATTCTTCGCTACGTTTCAAGGAGACAGCGGCTAGCTTTTGTTGCGCGCGTGCGCTTGCCAGATCTGCTTGCTCGGCGGAATCGTTCAGCTTCGCAATCACCTCGCCTTTTTTCACTTTGCCGCCCGGAATGAACGAGATGCTTGTGACTTGGCCCGACACTTCAGGCGCAATGGTGACTTGGTGAATGGCCGACACCGAACCAATTGTTCCCAATTTTTGCGGCACGTCTGACGTTGTGACGGTTTCAAAGTTCACGCTGACTGGCGGTGGAGCGTTGTTAGCCAGGAACGATTTGATCATCGAATTTCGGAAGATGTTGAACCCAACCAGCAGGCCCACCACGATCAACAAAATCACACCGGAAATAACGATGGCTTTGCGCATACGCTGCGGCGATACACGCCCACCGGCCAAATCGGTGAAAGCAGCTTCAACTTTCGACAAAGCAGAAGGGGAACGTTCTTGGTAGTTCATGGTCTGTCCTATTAGTCAGCAGTCTTAAGCGATCAACATCAAAGCAGTGCCCCAATTAGGCGGCACTCAACTCAGCAACTTCAAACTAAGCAACTTGAGCCGTGGACTTCAGTTGATCGCGCAACATTGAGTTCTCAGATTGTGGGCATTCAGATTTCGGGCACTCAGATTTCAAATCAGCTTTTAAATCGGCTGTATCATCAATCGGGTCGGTGACGATGTTGGCGGGATCATACGCGCGGGCAATCGCCTCACCTTTGACCCCCATACCGCGCAAAATGAAGCGCGTGGCATCGGCAATCCATTCATCAACTGATGTGATCCCGTCGGGTTGCAGGTTGTGCAGCGTGGCCGCACCCAACATGATCTGCAGCAAGCCCATCAACCAAAACGAACGCGCGACAGGTAAGTTGCCGTCGACATCGCCCTTTTCACGGGCGGCTTGTAATGACCGTTCAACCTGCGGCGCAAGCGCATCAGCAAAGGCTTTCATGGCCAAACGCAAGAACTCGCCGTCTTCCACCAGGCTTTGCATGAAGAGGCGCTGGCGGCTTTGTTCGGCGGAACTGCGTGCATCAATGGTCGCGAAGTAAAACACCAAGTGGTGAATGGTCTCGGCCAATGTCTCAGTTGAAGGCGGCAGATCTTCCAGTTCGGTAAAGCGCGACGGTTCATCGCGGCAGTAATCAATAATGGCGTCATACAGCGCGGTCTTGTTTGCGAAGTACTTAAAGAGAAGCCCTTCCGAAACCTGAGCGGCTTCAGCGATCTCTTTGGTCGTCGTCCCACTGAAGCCTTTGCGCGCGAAAAGCGGCATGGCGGCTTCAACGATAAGTTGGCGACGTTCGTTCGGTGCAAGTCGAGTGCGCATAGCCGGGGTGGTAAGTGTGTACTCACTAACTGTCAAGTGACAAGCCTGATGCGGCGGTATGCAGAAATAGAATGGCTGAATTTAGGCTATATTACAGAGGCTTAGCCTCTAAAAGGTATAGTCTCATTTCATTTGAAAATGTTGAGAAAATTCAAAGTCTTACGCTGCACTGCAACATGCACGCTTTCTTAGCCTGTATGCAGAAATACAAGACTGTTCGATTTCTCTTGAAAGGCTTGAGCGAATCAACAGCGCCTCCAAACTTTGCCTTCAAGATGAGCAATGACCGATCCGATTCGTGGTCACGATCTGAATCAGCGTCGCATCGCTGGTTGTGTGGCATTCGCGCTTCACGTATCAGGCGGCACATTCAAAGGGGAGCGACCGATGAGCAATTTGAATCCGCAAGATGTTGAAGCTTGGCGCACGTGGATCGGCAAATCGGAATCGCGCACCGAAATTTTAGAAACTGAAAGTCTGCGCCGTTTTGCGGCCGCCATTGGCGAAGACTTGGATGTTGAAAAGACCCAGCCCTCATTAGCCCACTGGGCGTTTTTCCTGCCCGTCGTGTCGCCCGATCAGATTGGCCCAGATGGTCACCCGAAACGTGGTGGTTTCTTGCCCGCGATTACATTGCCGCGCCGCATGTTTGCCTCCTCGCACATGCGCTTTGGTGAGGCGTTGAAGCTCGGCAGACTTGCTACGCGCACATCTGTCATCGCCGATGTAAAGCATAAGCCCGGCAAATCGGGTGACTTGGTGTTGGTGGATGTGGAAAACACCATTATGCAAGATGGCAACACTTGCGTGGTTGAACGCCAAACCATCGTGTACCGCGATGAAGGTGGGCGCACGCCAGCTGTTGTTGCCGTGGACCAAACAAAAGGTGCGGCAGATGTCATCTGGCAACCCGGCCCGGTTGATTTGTTCCGCTTCTCGGCTGTCACCTTCAACAGCCACCGCATTCACTACGACCACGCCTACACCACCGATGTGGAAGGCTACCCAGGCTTGGTCGTGCATGGCCCGTTTACGGCCTCGAAGCTTTACGGCTATGCCGCAAAATCGGCGGGCCCCTTAAAAACCTACGCCTTCCGTGCGACCGCCCCCTTGTTTGTGGGCCAGCCGGTGCGCCTCACGGCAGGTGAGGCCGCAGGCGAAGTGCGTGCCGTTCGCTGCGACGGCACGACATCCATGTCGGCGACTGCCGGACGTTAAGGGGCGCCAAACTCAAAAAGATATAAGTGAGTGCTCGAAAGTCGCGCATCACGTTAAAAGTCAATTGATTTCGGCCCTTAAGCCCTCTCAAATGACACCGCAGTCAAACAGCCTTGGTCTTTGATCAAAGGTTGCGCATAAAGTGCGTGTTGCAGTTCTGAGGAGGGGAAGTCGCCATGGCGAAATCATCATTATTGGCGTTGTTGTTTGCTGGTGTTTTGACAGTCGGCACAGTGCAGGTGCAAGACGTGCAGGCACAAGATGCCCCATCACCTGCGGCACCCACACAAACTGACCCGCTTTTAGCCAAAGGCGAGTACATTGCCCGTGCCTCGAACTGTGTGGCCTGCCATTCGGTGCACGATGCGCCAGCCTTCACCGGTGGCTTAAAGATGATGACCCCGCTGGGTGCCATCTATGCCACCAACATCACGCCTGATCCTGAAACAGGTATCGGCACTTATACGCTCGCGGACTTTGATAAAGCCGTGCGTCATGGCCAAGCCAAAGACGGCCATCGTTTGTATCCCGCGATGCCGTATCCCTCGTACGCCAAGATGACGGATGAAGATATCGCCGCACTCTATGCCTACTTCATGAAAGTCGTGAAGCCGGTGAAAGTGGCCAACAAGCCATCAGAAATTCCGCCGGTGTTGAACTGGCGTTGGCCGTTGATGTTCTGGAACGTCGTGTTCGCAGACTTTGATGTCTATAAGCCGAAAGCTGACAAAGATGCTGCCTGGAACCGTGGCGCATATTTGGTGCAAGGCCCTGGCCACTGCGGTGCGTGCCATACGCCGCGCAACATTGCCTTCGCTGAAAAAGGCTACGACGAAACAGATTCAGACTTCTTAGCTGGCGCGATGCTGGACCATTGGACCGCTGTGAACCTCACACAAGATGTGAACTCAGGTCTGGGCCGCTGGTCGCATGCGGATATCGTGAAGTCACTCAAAACCGGCCAGACGCAATTTGGCTCGGCCTTCGGCACGATGGTTGAGGTGATCAACAACTCAACACAGTACCTGACGGACGAAGATGTGGCGGCTGTGGCGACCTACTTGAAGTCACTCGCCCCGGTGAAAGAAAAGGGTGCGACGCCGTGGACGTATGCCAACGACACGACCGAACAACTGCGCAAGCGTGACTTAAGTGCAGTTGGTGCAAAGGAATTCATTCAACGTTGCGAAGCTTGCCACGTCGATGATGGTAAAGGCCAAGCTGAATTCCTGCCGCCGATTGCGGGTAACCAAGCGCTGCTCGATAAAGATCCGTCGTCCGCCATCAATGTGGTGCTGAACGGTTCGATGCGCTTAGTGGTGGATGGCATGCCTGATGGCTACCGCATGCCGCCGTTCCGCGCGCTGATGAACGATCAGCAAGTGGCCAACGTGGTCACCTTCATCCGCAACAGCTGGGGCAATAAAGCGCCGCCAGTGACGGCCAAAGAAGTGAAAGAAGTGCGCGATGCCACTGACTTCGCGACTGATAAAGTTATCGTCCTTCGAATGAAGTAAAAGCTACTTCTGCACAATCCGTGGCGGCGCGAATGCCGTCACGGGTGGCAGCGGGCCTTCAAACTTTTCCATCTGCACGAGACACGTTTGCGCGGCCGAACCTTGCGCCAGTTTTGACGTGCCCGCATCGCGCGTCAGCACGTTTGGGTTTCCGTGCACGCATGTCGTGATGTTGTTCTCGCTGCTAGCGGTGGTGGGTGAATACCAGGCCCCTGTAGCCAACTGCACAACACCCGGCATCACTTCGTCGGTTATTACAGCGCCCGCCAAGCACGCGCCACGATCATTGAACACGCGCAACACATCGCCGTCGTGAATGCCGCGCGCTGCGGCATCAATGGGGTTGATCCACACCGGTTCGCGCTCTTGCACTTTGCTGGCGCGGCTATGGCTACCGTTGTCGTATTGGCTGTGAAGGCGCGTGCGCGGTTGGTTTGAAATCATGTGCAGCGGGTAGGTGTGGGCTTTGGCCGCGCCTAACCACTCCGCCGGTTCAAACCACACCGCATGGCCGGGGCAGTCATCGTATTTGAAACTGGCAATCGTTTCTGAATAAAGCTCGATTTTGCCCGACGGTGTGCGCAGCTTGTAAGTCTCGGGCGCAGCGCGGAAGCGTGCTAAGAAAATCTGCCCCACTGTGCGATCTGGGAATTCAGCAGAGCCTGTATTCCAGAATGTCTCAAAATCCGGTAGCGGGGCACCTGCAGCCTCCGCACGCTCACGCCATTGGCTGTACATGTGTTTCAGCCACTCTTCTGTTGTGCGGCCCTCAGTAAAGGCGTCACGCACACTCATACGATCTGCCAACGCACAGAAAATATCGTGGTCGTTGCGTGCTTGGCCCACGGGCGCAATCACCTGATGCATCGCGAGCGCATACGAATCTAAGTTCGTGCCCGCGATGTCGCTGCGTTCCAGCGGCGTGGTCGCAGGCAACACAATATCGGCATGCTTCGCCAGCGGGTTCCACCATGGCTCATGCACAATTACTGTCTCAGGGCGTTGCCATACGCGCGTCAAACGCCCCAAGTCTTGATGGTGATGGAACGGATTGCCGCCGCACCAATACACCAGCCGCGCATCTGGGTATTTCAACCGCTGGCCGTTGTAATCGAACACTGCGCCGGGGTGTTCCAACATATCGGCAATGCGCGCGACGGGAATGAAGGCTTTGATCTTATTCTCGCCCATGGGGAATGTGGGCGGGGCAATGCGTGAGCCGCCAGCGCCCATGCCGTTAATCGCGCCATACCCAAAGCCAATGCCACCACCCGGCAAACCGTATTGCCCCAACACTGCGGCGAGCGTGATCGCCGCCCAATAGGTTTGCTCGCCATGATCAGCGCGTTGCAACGACCACGAGATTGTAATCAACGTGCGGTGTTTCGCCATACGGCGTGCGAGTGCGCGAATAGTATCGGCATTTACGCCCGATAATGCCGCTGCCCACTCTGGCGTTTTAGGCGTATGACCGCTTTCACCCATAATGTACGGGCGCACTTTGTCCCAGCCGACACAATGCGTATTCAGAAAACTTTCGTTGTGCAGGTTCTCGGTAATCAGCGTATGCGCCAGTGCAAACATCACGGCGACATCGCTACCGGGACGCGGCGTAATCCAGTCTGGTTTCAGAAAATCCGCCGTGTCATCGCGCACCGCACTGACAGAGACAAACTGCACGCCACGATCACGGCACTTTAGCTGCCCTTCGCGCGCGACGTGACGGCCCATGCCGCCACCTTCCACTTGTGCGTTCTTCAGCGACAAGCCACCAAAGGCGACAACCAACTCAGAATGTTCAGCGATGATGTCCCATGTGAGTGTCCACGCCCAGAACGAGCGCAAACTGCCTAACACGTGATTGACCAACACTTCACCGGCCGCGATGGAATAGCTGTTCACCGAATAGGCAAAGCCGCCAATCGTATTCATGAAGCGCTTCAGTTGACTTTGCGCATGATGAAAGCGCCCGGCGCTGGCCCAACCGTATGAGCCCGCGAAGATCGAGGCATTGCCGTGGGCCTCGCGCACGCGCTTTAATTCGCTTGCGACCATGTCCAGCGCTTCATCCCACGGCACTGCGATGAAGGGCTCTGCGCCGCGCGCATTTTGATTCAAGCGCGGTCCATGCTTCAACCAACCCTCGCGCACCATCGGCTGCGTAATGCGCAAAGGGTCTGTAAGCGCGCCCGGAATCGAATCCCCAATCGGTGAGGGATCAGGGTCAGCCGCGAATGGATGCATCTTCACCACGCGCCCGTTCTGCACTTCGGCGCTGTAAGCACCCCAGTGTGTGACGGTTGGAATGCGCTTAATGTCGAATGCCTCGGCCATAATTCTACTCAGCTGCTTGAGCGGGACGTGCAGTTGTTGGCGGCGCATCAAAAACTTTGATCGGTGGCAACGCGCCCACAAACTTTTCGATCTCAACCAACGTACTCAACGCGCTTGAGCCTTGCGCTAACTTCGATGTGCCGTGATCGGGCGTTACCATGTTGGGGTTGCCGTGCACATCCAATGTGCCAACGACACCTGGTTCTAACGGGTCGTACCACGCACCCGTGGCAATCTGCACAACGTTGGGCCGCAAATTGTCGGTGACAATGACGCCTGCCAAAAACGCACCGCGATCGTTGAACACACGCACCACATCGCCATCTGCAATGCCACGCGCTTTGGCATCATCGGGGTGCATGCGCAAGGGTTCGCGGCCCTGAATTTTGCTGCCGGTGCTGGTTTTCCCGTTGTCATATTGTGAATGCAGGCGCGTAGTCGGCTGATTGGTAATCAGGTGCAGCGGGAATTGTTTTGTCAGGTCACTGCCCAACCATTCTTTCGGTTCCATCCACGTCGGAAGCCCTGGGCAATCATCGTAGTTAAAGCCCGCGATGGTGGCCGAGAACAATTCAACTTTGCCTGTCGGCGTGTTCAGTGGATTTTTCTCAGGGTCCGCGCGGAACGATGCAAACAGTGGCTCAGGGCGCGGCGGCATCGGCAGAGTCACAACGCCATCAGCCCAGAACGTTTCAAAGTCCGGCATAGCAAAATCATGTTTCGCCGCTTGGTCTTTAATGCCGCTGTAAATCAACTGCACCCACTGCATCACATCGCGGCCTTCGGTGAATTGATCTTTGAAGCCTAACTTTTCTGAAAGCGCGCTGAAAATTTCATAGTCCGTGCGCGACTGGCCCACAGGTTCAACGGCCTTTTTGTTGGCCATAAAATGCCCTTCACCAAAGGCAATGTCGTCGCGCTCCAACGGTGTTGTTGTCGGCAATACAATATCAGCGTGGCGTGCGGTCGACGTCCAAAACGGCTCATTCACAATGATCGTTTCAGGTTCCTGCCATGCGCGTATCAATTTGTTGATGTCTTGATGGTGATGGAACGGATTGCCGCCCACCCAATACACCGTGCGTAAATCGGGGTAGGTGCGTTTTTTGCCGTCGTAATCCACTGTGGCGCCTGGGTTCAGCAACGCGTCTGAAATGCGTGCGACAGGAATAAAATCTTTCACCGGGTTCACGCCGGGCCCGTAACCGGGTGCACGAATGCGCATGAAGTCGATGCCATACGCATGCACCGAGCCGTAACCAAAGCCCATGCCGCCGCCAAGTTTGCCCAATGATCCACTTAAGGCTGACAGTACAACAGCAAGCCACGGCGCTTGTTCGCCATGGTCACCGCGCTGTACCGCCCAGATCATCGAGATGACAGTACGATTTTTTGCAATCTTGCGCGCTAGGTCGACAATCTCTTGCGCCGAACATCCGCAAATCTGTGCGGCCCATGTGGGCGTTTTGGGCGCATTGTCGGTTTTGCCAACGATGTAATCGCGTAAAAGCTCAAACCCAACGCAGCAGCGCGTGGCAAAATCTGCGTCGTATATATTTTCCGTGATCAGCGTATGCGCTACACCCAGCATGAACGCTGCATCGGTGTTGGGGCGGATGGAAATCCATTGCGCTTCAACGCCCGCCGCAATGTCATCACGCAATGGCCCGATATTCACAAACTCAACACCGGCTTTGCGGCACGCAATCATGTCGGCCACGGCTGTGTGCTGTAAAAGCCCACCAGGGTTCACTTGTGTGTTCTTCACTGGCACGCCGCCAAATGCGACGAACAGTTGCGTGTGCTTGGCAATATCGCCCCACGTCGGCACATCGCGGCGCATACGCAACGTGTCGCCAATAATGTGCGGCAGTATCACCTGCATCGCGCCATAGCTGTAGGAATCGCGGTGATCGGTGAAGCCGCCGAACATGCCAAGGAAGCGTTGCAGGTGTCCTTGCGCATAATGAAATCGCCCCGCGCTCGACCAGCCATATGATCCGCCGAAGATCGATGCGTTGCCGTGCTTTGCTTTAGTGTCTGAAAGCGCTTTAGCCACCAGTGTTAACGCTTCGTCCCAACTGACAGGAACGAACGGCTCAGCACCTCGCTTATTATGTCCTTTGCGTGGGCCGTGCGCCAAATACCCTGCGCGCACCATCGGCTGCATCACACGGGCTGGGCTCTCGGTCGCATCAAGAATCGACTGACCAATCGCAGAAGGGGCCGCATCGCGGGCATCAGGCTCTATTGCAACCACGCGCCCATTGCGCACATGAGCGTGATATCGGCCCCAATGCAGAACCGTGGGTATAATTTTGTCGTCTGCGGATGCGCGTGTGTTCATAACCTATAATTTAGGCGCTTCTATAACCTCTGGTGTAGTCTGAATTCTGCCGCGTTCGAGGTATTAACGCGCGCCAAACTGCGGTTTGCGCAATCTTTTGGGCAGATAAAGGCTTGTCTGCAATTATGCCGCGCACGATATAATCGCATCATACATCCAAACACGACCGGAGCACGCTCATGACAGGCTTTCTTGATTTTTCCGCCAACTCTTTGCGTGGGCAGCCTGTGGCGATGAAAGAGTATGCGGGCAAAGTTGTGTTGGTGGTGAACACCGCCAGTAAGTGCGGCCTGACACCGCAATACGAAGGCTTGGAAACACTGTACAAGAAATACAAAGACAAAGGCCTCGTTATCCTTGGCTTTCCTTGCAATCAATTTGGCCAGCAAGAGCCAGGCGGTGTTGCGGAAATTGAAGAAACCTGCCTGATCAATTACGGCGTTTCGTTTCCGATGTTCGAGAAGATCAATGTGAATGGGCCTGCAGCACATCCGATTTTTGATTTTCTCACGCGCACGCTGACAGGCTGGTTTGGACGCCGTGTGAAATGGAACTTCACGAAATTTTTGATTGGCCGTGACGGTAAGCCGCTGAAGCGGTTTGCGCCGTCAACAAAGCCCAAGAAATTAGAAGCACAGATTGAAGCCGCGCTCAGTGGTTGAGAAGTAATTCAATGCAACGTTTCTAGAAATGAAGCGTTATGCGCATCCATAAACCCTAGGTCGTTTCTTCGTGCGCAACTGGATGTACTGCGTGAATAGCTACAATCATTGCAGCTATACTCACCTATGGAATTCCATATCTTTCAGGCTACTGTCTGAGACACTACGCTGATTCGAGAATTACATGTCAGTCGTTGTCCCTCTAACTCACGTTGCTTCACACGCATGCCAAAACTTAAAAGCGGCAAAGTCGGCGAGCCGCTTTCACTCCGTGAGAAGCAAGTTCTCGCGCTGTTAGTCAAAGGGTTGCGCCGCGAACAAATCGCGACGAACCTGCGCATCAAAGCTGTCACCGTCGATCTGCACAACAAGAACACGCGCAAAAAGTTGGGTGCCAAGACGATTGTCGAAGCCGTCGCCATTGCTTTACGTAAAGGTTACTTGCCGGCGGATTAGTGCGGCACGTTGTGGCTACATCAGCAGCACAACTCTGATTTCAGAAATTTTGAATCCAAATCTACGTGTCATTCACGCGCATCACGTTCTGCGCGTTTGATGATGGTGGAACTGGCCCGCGCACGAAGTGCGCAAACAAAAAAAGCACGACGTGCGCAAACTAAAGAATCCGTCCGGCATTGCAGCTAAACAAAAAGCCCAGTGCGTGAGCACCGGGCTTTGTTTGTTGAATGATGGTGGAGCTGGACGGAATCGAACCGACGACCTCTACAATGCCATCGTAGCGCTCTCCCAACTGAGCTACAGCCCCGATACCATCATTATATCCGCTACATTTGGCTTATAGCGTCTTGCCGGAATATCGCGTGCGGCAAGTCACGAATTTTTCTCGAAAACTTTTATCTCGAAGCGGCGGCAACATAAGTAGTTGGCGCTATCTGTTCAAGGCTTAACTGGTCCAGACTTTAGCGCTTAAAGATCAGGTCTCGTCTTTTTCAACAACGACTTCGACGTCTTCGTTTTCGTCGCCAAGATCCGAGGTATCCTCAATCACATCCTCGCCCTCGTCGTCGTCAACAACGTCGACATCCGCGTCATCCGTATCCAACTCTTTATCCGCAGCCGCAGCAGCCGCCAGCGCTTTTTGCTTTTCAGCACGCTCTTCCGCCGGACGGCGGGTGCGGAACACTTGCGGGCGCGCATTCTTCGTGCCGCACTTCGGGCAAACACCCGGTTGCTTGTTCAGATCGTAAAAGCGTGCCCCGCAGCTTTCGCAGGTCAGCTTCATGCCTAAGTCAACTTTACCCACTTCAATCCTCCGACGCCCATGGCCATAAAAGCAGCTCAGGGCGGAATGACGTAAAGAGTACGCGCCATATTTTAAGTGAAATTATGACAGGCACGCCAAGAGAGCGAGGCATTTGCCATTTCGGGGCGTCCAAGTCAAAGCCTAAAAGTTAGCGATTTTCCAAGGCCTTAAATAAGGGATTTTGACGTGAAATCCCTGGAATCGTCTTGGGGGGCCTTGGGCGGGTGTGCTATCAGGCCGCTGAAGGGCCGATTCCCTTGATTTTCCAGCTCTTAGCTTCAAACGACAGCCTGAAAAGCGAGCTTATGTCTCACGCCGGATCTCCCAAACCGCTCATGGCCGCCAAGGCCGCTGCCTTAAAGGGCAAAGCCAAAGTGCCGGGCGATAAGTCCATTTCGCACCGCTCACTTATTATGGGGGCGTTGTCGGTGGGGGAAACCAGCATCAGTGGTTTGCTGGAAGGCGACGACGTGCTGCGCACCGCTGCCGTCATGGGCGCTTTGGGCGCACAAGTGGAACGCCGCGATAACGGGGGCCATGCCACATGGCACGTGTGGGGCCGCGGTGTTGGTGGCTTAACCGAACCGGCTGATGTGTTGGACATGGGGAACTCAGGCACCGGCGCACGATTGATTGCGGGCTTGCTATCCGCTTACCCATTTTTCTCAGTCATGACGGGCGATGCCTCTTTGCGCAGCCGCCCCATGGACCGTGTGATTAAACCGCTCAGCCAAAGTGGCGCGACCTTCTCATCGCGTGCTGGCGGTAAGCTGCCGATGTCGATCCGCGGGGCCACGTTACCGCTCGCCTTGAATTACGATAGCCCGGTCGCGTCCGCGCAAATTAAGTCCGCCATTTTACTGGCGGGTCTGCATGCGCCAGGTCGTACGACTGTCACTGAGCCTGCGGCCAGCCGCGATCATACCGAGCGTATGTTCAAACACTTCGGCGTTGAAGTGGAAGCCGGCTTGGTGAAGGCCGGTTCGCCGCTGTACCGCGCCAGCATCATTGGCCAGCCGGAGTTGTCGGGCCGTCCGATCATTGTGCCGGGTGATCCGTCGTCGGCGGCATTCCCATTAGTAGCTGCGTTGTTGATCGAAGGCTCGGACATCATCATTGAAAACGTCGGCTTAAACCCCTTGCGCACGGGGCTGTTTGATACCTTGCGCGAAATGGGCGCCGCGATTGAAACGTTGAATACGCGCATCGAAGCGGGTGAACCGGTGGCGGATTTGAAAGTGAAATACGCAACACTCAAAGGCATTCGCGTGCCCGAAGAACGTGCGCCCTCGATGATTGATGAATACCCAATCCTCGCAGTTGCTGCGGCGTGTGCTGAAGGCGAGACGCGCATGGAAGGTTTGGCTGAGTTGCGCGTCAAAGAAAGCGACCGCTTGGCTGCCATGGTGAATGGCTTAGTTGCGTGCGGTGTTGATGCTGTGGCTGAAGGCGACACCATGATCGTGCGCGGCAAAGGCAAGCCGCCCAAAGGTGGGGCGACGATTAATGTGAATCTCGATCACCGCATTGCCATGTCGTTTTTGGTGCTGGGTCAGGTCAGCGATCAGCCGATTGGTATTGATGATGCGTCTGCAATTGCGACGAGCTTCCCGGATTTCATTCCGCTGATGACGAAATTAGGTGCCACCTTCACGCAAGAGAGTGCGGCTTGAAATCACTCGTAGTTGCCATTGATGGGTCGGCCGCGTCGGGCAAGGGCACGCTTGCCAAAAGATTGGCCAAGCATTTCGATTTTGCGTACCTGGATTCAGGTTCGCTCTACCGCGCCATTGGTGTCGCGGTGTTGCGTAAGGGCGGTGACCCCACCAACGAAGCGCAAGCCGTTGCAGCAGCTCAAACGCTCGACATCTCCCAGTTCACACCTGAAGATTTGCGCACGGAAGCGGCAGGCGTTGCCGCCAGCCAAGTCGCTGCGATCCCCAACGTGCGCACGGCGATCCTTCAATTCCAACGTGACTTCGCCGCGACACCCCCGAATGGCAAAAAAGGTGTGGTGATTGATGGGCGGGATATTGGGACTGTGGTGTGCCCCGATGCGCCCGCCAAAATCTTCGTTTCAGCCTCGTTAGACGTCCGGGTCGAGCGCCGGATCAAGGAGTTGCGAGGTAAAGGTGAACTGGTTATAGAGGCCCGCGTGCGTGCCGATCTTGAGGCGCGTGATGCACGGGATAGTGGGCGCAGCGTAGCCCCCATGAAACCGGCCGAGGATGCCTGGCAGCTTGATACCAGCGCCCTCAACGCCGACGAAGTATTTGATTTATCATGTAAATTCGTCGCTAGCAAAATCGCATAGATCGCGGTTGAGCTATTCATTTTTGTACAACCGGCCCGGTTGTTAACGTTTCAGGGCGACCGATGTATCGACTCGGGGATCAACCTCGAGCTTGGATGACCAAAGGCATGGTGCTGATGGCGTCCTTAAGACCTCCGGACCCAACCGGTGGCCAGAAATAGAAATACCGAAAGGAATACCCTCACATGGCTTCAACAGCCGCTGCGGTGAAAGAAGATTTCGCCGCCCTCCTCGAAGAATCATTTCAAAAGAACGACAGCATTCAAGGCACCGTGCTTCATGGCACCGTGATCCGCATCGATGACGACGCCGTCCTGGTGGACGTGGGTCTGAAGTCGGAAGGCCGTATCCCCGCGAAGGAATTCGCGCGCGGCGGCAAAGAGCTGGAACTGAAAGCTGGCGATCGCGTCGACGTGTTCGTTGAACGCTACGAAGACTCAGAAGGCTTGATCATTCTGTCGCGCGACAAAGCACGCCGCGAAGAAGCCTGGAACAACCTCGAAGGTCAGCACAAAGAAAACGCCCGCGTCGAAGGCATCATCTTCGGCCGCGTCAAAGGCGGTTTCACGGTCGACCTCAACGGCGCTGTGGCCTTCTTGCCAGGCAGCCAAGTGGACATCCGTCCGGTACGCGATGTGAACCATCTGATGGGTTCGCCGCAAACCTTCCAAATCCTGAAAATGGATCGCGCTCGTGGCAACATCGTTGTCTCGCGCCGCGCTGTGTTGGAAGAAACCCGCGCTCACGAGCGTTCGAAGCTGATGGAAGACCTGAAAGAAGGTCAAGTGCTGGACGGCGTTGTGAAGAACATCACCGACTACGGCGCGTTCGTCGACTTGGGCGGCGTGGACGGCCTGTTGCACGTTACCGACATTTCGTGGAAGCGCGTCAACCATCCGTCAGAAGCTCTGTCGGTTGGCCAACAAGTTAAAGTGCAAGTCATCCGCTTCAACATGGAAACACAGCGTATTTCGCTGGGCATGAAGCAGCTGGAAGCTGATCCGTGGGAAGGTGCAGTCGCGAAGTACCCGAAAGACATGCGTCTGAAGGGCCGCGTCACCAACATCACCGACTACGGCGCATTCGTGGAACTGGAAGCGGGCGTCGAAGGCTTGGTCCACGTTTCAGAAATGAGCTGGACGAAGAAGAACGTGCATCCGGGCAAGATCGTCTCCACTTCGCAAGAAGTCGACGTCATGGTCTTGGATGTGGATCAAGAGAAGCGCCGTATCTCGCTGGGCTTGAAACAAACCATGGAAAATCCGTGGTCGTCGTTCCAAGACAAATTCCCGGTGGGCGCTGTCATCGAAGGCGAAATCAAGAACATCACCGAATTCGGTCTGTTCGTTGGTCTCGACGGCGAAATCGACGGCATGGTGCACCTCTCGGATCTGTCATGGGATCAAGAAGGCGAAGTGGCCCTCAAGTCCTACCAAAAGGGCACCAGCGTTTCTGCCAAGGTTCTGGATGTTGACGTTGAGAAAGAGCGCATCTCGCTCGGCATCAAGCAACTGACCGGCGATCCGTTGGCCGAAGCCGCCAGCGGCTTGCAACGTGGCCAAGTTGTCACCTGCGTCGTCAAAGAAGTCGGCGAGTTTGGTTTGGAAGTTCTGGTCAACGAGACCGTGCCGGGCTTCATCAAGAAGAACGAACTGGCCAAAGAACGTTCAGAGCAACGCCCAGACCGCTTCGCCGTCGGCGAGAAGGTCGATGCGCGCATCCTGACCATCGACGCCAAGTCACGCAAGCTGACGCTCTCGATCAAGCAGCGTGAAATGGAAGAAGAAAAGCAAGCCATGGCTGAATTCGGTTCGACCGATTCGGGCGCCTCGCTGGGTGACATCCTGGGCGCGGCCATCAAGCAAAAGCAGAAAGAAGCTGCCGATAAGTCGAAAGACTAGGCTTCTCAGAATAGCTTTGATTGAAGCAAATCTGGCGGGCGCCCTCTCAAAAGGGCGCCCGTTTTGCGTTTTAAACGCACTTTTTACCCCTAAAAGCCAAGAAACTGTGACTTTTGAGGGGGTTAGGGCCGTCACCCGTCTTGACTCTGGGCCAATCTCACCCCATCCTTAGGGCTATCCTGTTGATGTAACGGCGTTTTTAGGTCCGTTGACGCCCAGGAGGGGGAGCGACCAATGACGAAGTCCGAGCTCATTGCCCACATCGCCTCGCGCAATCCGCATTTGTATCAGCGCGATGTGGAACGCATTGTGACGAGCATTTTCGATGAGATTTCAAAGGCCTTAAGTCGCGGTGATCGCGTTGAACTGCGTGGCTTCGGTGCCTTCTCGGTGAAGCATCGTGACTCGCGCGTGGGCCGCAATCCGCGGACCGGGGCTTCCGTGGCGGTGGCTGAGAAAGCCGTGCCTTATTTCAAGACTGGTAAGCAGCTGCGCGATATGATGAACGGCTAAGCCCTAGGGCTTAGTGTTCAGCGCAGCCGTTTACCTCATCGGACATCACGTGAAGATCATCAACACACTCATTGCCATCATCGTGGCGGTGCTTGTTGTGCTGTTTGCGGTCTCAAATCGCGATGTTGTGGTGGTTCAAATCTGGCCGTTTCCGCTCCGCATCGAGGCTGGGCTTTACGCGATTATCCTGTTTGCGGTGCTGATCGGTTTTATGTTTGGCACCGTGGCGGCGTGGATGGGTGGGCACCGTAAGCGCGCCGAGCTGCGTGCCGCCAAGAAACGTATGCGCGAGATGGAACAAAGCTTGGCCAAGCAACAAGCCGATCTCGCGGCAGCACGCGCAAAAGCTGAATTATCCAGCACGCCGTCTTAATCATAACATTGCGTGTTCCACTTCTCCCTTTGATGGATGAAGTGTGATAAACCCCCGCTCATGACAAACGCAAAGACCACACTTTCAAAAATCCGCAATCCCATCTTCTGCGCTCTTGATACATCTGACCTCGGTCAGGCGACCTCGTGGGCTGCAAAGCTGGCCGATACGGTGGGCGGCGTGAAACTGGGCCTGGAGTTCTTTAACGCCCAGGGGCCGAAGGGCATTAAAGAAGTCATGCGCGCGAGTGAGCTGCCGCTGTTCCTGGATTTGAAGTTTCACGACATCCCCAACACGGTCGCCGGTGCTGTGAAGTCGGTGGTGCCGTTAAAGCCTGCCATCATCAACGTACACTGTGCGGGTGGTCGCGTGATGATGGAAGCGGCCGCCAAAGCTGCGCGTGATGCAGCAGAAGAGAATTTAGTGGACCGCCCGCTGGTGATCGGCGTGACAGTGCTGACCAGCATGGACGATGCCGATTTGAACGAAACCGGTGTGCCCGGTCCGACGTTCGATCAGGTGCGCCGCTTGGCCGAGCTTGCAAAAATCGCAGGCCTTGATGGTGTTGTCTGCTCGCCGCATGAAGCCGAGACGCTGCGCAAAGATTTGGGCCCGAACTTTAAACTGATCACGCCGGGCGTGCGCCCCGTGTGGGCCGCCACGAACGATCAAAAGCGCATCATGACGCCGGCTGAAGCATTAGGTGTAGGCGCTGATTATGTGGTGATTGGTCGTCCCATCACGGCGGCCCCTGATCAGGCCGCTGCGGCTAAACGTATCGTCATGGAGTTGGCTGCTTAACGCGCAGTCATTACGTTCACCATGTCGGTTGCTGTTAAAATCTGTGGGCTCACGACCGAGGAAGGCTTAACCGCTGCCGTCGATGCGGGGGCCGATTACGTGGGCTTTGTGTTCTTCCGCCGCTCACCCCGCTTCATTGATGCAGCGGATGCAGCGCCTCTGGTTCTGTCTGTGCCGCGCAACGTCACGCCTGTGGGATTGTTTGTTGATCCGACCAATGCGGATATTGAACAAGTCCTGAACGTGGCACCCTTAAGCCTCATTCAGCTTCATGGCGCTGAAACGCCTGAGCGCGTGGCAGAGGTTTCAAGAACCTTCGGCGTGAAAACCATGAAGGCGCTTGGAGTGTCCTCGCAAGCGGATGTGGTTGCAGCTTCGGCCTATGTCGGTGCGGCAGACTGGTTGTTGTTCGATGCCAAGCCGCCTAAGGATGCAACGCGCCCTGGCGGTAACGCCGTGGCGTTCCAATGGAGCCTGATGCGTGGCTACTTAAGCAGCACGCCTTGGATGCTTGCGGGCGGCTTAACAGCGTCCAACGTGGCACAGGCTATCGCAGCCTCGGGGGCCACGGCCGTGGATGTGTCCTCGGGCGTTGAAAGTAAGCCTGGCATCAAGAGTGCGGGCAAAATTCGCGCCTTTATTAAAGCGGTGCGGACGATCCACGGGCAGTCGACGCCCAATACCCGCTGAAACAACGCTCTACCTTATTGATATTTATGGATTTTTACCCAACGTTCGGGTCTTGGGTTCAGGCCGTTCGCGGGGTATAAGACCGCCTCGCTTTAAAGCAAGTTTTGAAGGTTTATCGACAAATGACTTTGGCGACGACACCGGTATTGACCCCCAACACGTATCGCGCAGGCGCGGACGAAAATGGCCACTTTGGCATTTTCGGCGGGCGCTATGTGGCTGAGACTTTGATGCCGCTGATCCTGGACGTTGAAAAAGCCTACAACGCCGCCAAAGCCGATCCGAAATTCCAAGCCGAGATCAAATCGTACAACATGCACTACGCGGGTCGCCCCAGCGCGTTCTATTACGCTGAACGCCTGACAGAAAATCTGGGCGGCGCGAAAATCTACTTCAAACGCGAAGAGCTGAACCACACGGGTTCGCACAAGATCAACAATTGCCTTGGCCAAATTTTGCTCGCGATGCGCATGGGCAAGAAGCGCATCATTGCTGAGACCGGGGCCGGTCAGCATGGCGTGGCCACTGCCACCGTCTGCGCGCGCTTTGGTTTGAAGTGCGTTGTGTATATGGGCACCAAAGATATCGAGCGCCAAAAGCCCAATGTCTTCCGTATGAAGCTGTTGGGGGCTGAAGTGTGCCCCGTCGAAAAGGGCACGGGCACTTTAAAAGACGCCATGAACGAAGCGTTGCGTGATTGGGTCGCAAATGTCGACAGCACTTATTACTGCATCGGCACCGCCGCAGGTCCGCATCCATACCCAACCATGGTCCGCGATTTCCAATCAGTGATCGGCAATGAAGTGCGCGAACAAATTCAGGAAGCCGAAGGCCGCTTGCCTGATTCAATCGTTGCCTGCATCGGCGGTGGCTCTAATGCGATCGGACTGTTCCATCCGTTCTTGGATGATGCATCTGTGAAGATCATCGGCGTTGAAGCTGCGGGTCGCGGCATTCCGTCGGGCGAGCATGCGGCATCACTGACGGGCGGCGAGCCCGGCGTGCTGCATGGTAACCGCACCTATCTGCTGCAAGATAAAAACGGCCAGATCAAAGACGCGCATTCCATCTCAGCGGGTCTTGATTATCCGGGCATCGGCCCTGAGCATTCATGGCTGAACGATGTAAAGCGCGTGCAATACGTTTCGGCGACAGACGATGAAGCGCTGAACGCGTTCCAAATCTGCTCGAAGTTGGAAGGGATTATTCCCGCCCTTGAAACTGCACACGCCCTGGCCCATGTGTTGAAAATCGCGCCGACGTTGCCCAAAGATCATTTGATGGTCGTGTGCATGTCGGGCCGTGGCGACAAAGATGTGTTCGCCATTGCCGACGCGCTCGGCACCAAGATGTAAGCAAAGCGCTGAATATGTCTCGTATCACCAAACGTTTTGAGGCGCTGAAAGCGCAAGGTCGCTCTGGTCTGGTCACGTTCGTTACTGCGGGCGACCCGGACATGAAGACGTTCCAGAAAATCTTAAACGGGTTACCGGCGGCTGGCGCTGACGTGATCGAAGTGGGTGTGCCCTTTTCCGATCCCATGGCTGATGGCCCGGCGATTCAGTTGTCCAGCCAGCGTGCGTTAAAGCACGACGTTGGCTTGAAGGATATTTTTGCGGCTGTGGCTGACTTCCGTAAAATTGATGCCGATACGCCGATTGTGCTGATGGGCTACTACAATCCGATCTATCGCTATGGCGTTGATGCGTTTGCCAAAGAAGCCGTTGCTGCGGGTGTGGATGGTGTGATCATCGTTGATCTGCCGCCGGAAGAAGCCAACGAATTGCTGCCCGCGCTGAACAAGCACGGCTTGCACATGATCTTCCTGACGGCACCCACATCTAGCGATGCGCGCTTGCCTGCGATCCTTAGCAACGCATCGGGCTTTGTGTATTACGTCGCCGTTGCAGGCGTGACAGGTACCAAGTCAGCTGATGAAGAGTCTGTCAAACAAGCCATGACGCGCCTTCGTGCGCACACCAAGCTGCCGATTGCGGTGGGCTTTGGCATTAAGACGCCTCAACAAGCTAAAACCATTGGCGCGCTGTGTGATGCGGCGGTGGTGGGCTCGGCGATTATCGATGTTGTGGCGGAATCGTATCAGAAGAACGGCGTAAACGGCGATGCAATCGCGTCTGACGTCCACCGCTTTGTTAAAGATTTAGCCGGAGGCCTGCGTTAAATTTAACGCAGGCATGTATCAATCAGTGCGCTCGACGAAGCGCACGCGGTCTTGGCCTGGAGAGAGAAACGATGAATTGGTTGACCAATTTCGTTCGGCCCAAAATTCAGAAGTTGGTGCGCCCCAAAGAGGTGCCTGACAATCTGTGGGCGCAATGCCCAAAGTGCAGCGAGATGATTTTCCATCGCGAGCTGGAAAAGAATTTGCGCGTTTGTATTCACTGCGGCCATCACCTGCGTATGCCGGTGCGCATGCGCTTGAAGATGTTGTTTGATAACGAACAGTGGACCGAGATTGAGCAGCCGTCGGTGGCCCCCGATCCGCTTCGTTTCAAAGACCGCAAGCGTTACAGCGACCGTTTGAAAGAATCGCAAAGCAAAACCGGCCTGAAAGACGGCGTGGTTGTGGCGCACGGTGCCATGGGCGGCATCAATGCTGTCGTCGCGGCGTTTGAATTTGATTTCATGGGCGGCTCGATGGGCGTGGCCGTCGGTGAAGCGTTGATTTCCGCTGCTGAACTGGCCGTGCTGCAAGAATCACCTTTGATCGTGCTGCCGTCATCGGGCGGTGCCCGCATGCAGGAAGGCATTTTGTCACTGATGCAAATGGCGCGCACGACTGTGGCCGTTGATAAAGTGCGCGAGAAAGGCTTGCCTTATATCGTTGTGCTGACCGATCCCACCACAGGTGGGGTGACTGCGTCGTTCGCCATGCTGGGCGATGTCGCGATTGCCGAACCGGGCGCCATTATTGGTTTTGCCGGTGCGCGCGTGATTGAACAAACCATCCGTGAAAAATTGCCCGAAGGCTTCCAGCGCTCTGAATACCTGATGGAACACGGCATGGTGGACATGGTGGTGCACCGCCATGAACTGCGCGCGAAGCTGATCCAACTGATCAGCTTATTGCTGCAAAAAAGTCCGTCGGGTGATGTGTTGAACCTCACGCCGTCCGCGCGCCGTCGCAAACCTGAAGACCGCGCCGAAGCGCCGCCCGACCCGACTGTTCCGGACATGGCTTACGACGATAAAGACTAACGTCGGCTGAAGGCAGCATTGATAGATCAATGAGCGATACCGCTGCTGAAAACCCGGAAGTCCAATTGGCGTTAGAGCGTTTCACGACGCTCTATCCGAAACTTATAGATTTATCGCTTGATCGGATGCGTCGGTTGCTGGCCGATCTTGGCAATCCCCACGAACGGTTGCCGCCCGTGATCCATGTTGCTGGCACCAATGGCAAAGGCTCGACCATTGCCGCCATGCGCGCGGTCTTAGAGGCCAGCGGCTACAAGGTTCACGTTTATACGTCTCCGCACTTGGTGCGCTTCGCCGAACGCATCCGGCTTGTCGGATCACTCGTGGATGAAGGCTTGCTGGCCGAATTGCTGCGTCATGTGGAAGAGGCGAACGCAGGCAAACCCATCACGTTCTTTGAGGTGACAACCGCTGTGGCATTTCTGGCCTTCAGCCGTATCCCTGCCGATGCCGTGCTGCTGGAAACAGGTTTAGGCGGCACGTTCGATGCCACCAACGTGATCGAAAAACCCCTCGTTACGGCCATTGCATCCATCTCGATGGATCACATGCAGTACTTGGGCGATACGCTGCCCAAGATTGCGCAGGAAAAAGCCAACATCATGAAGCCCGGCGTGCCGTGTGTAACGGCGGCGCAAGATCCCTCGGTCATGGATGTGCTCACGGCAACAGCCGCGCGTGTTGGTACGGTGTTGAAAGCGCAAGATCGCGATTGGCGCATTATGGCTGAGCGGGGTGGCCTTACGTTTACAGGTGAGCGCGAAACGTGGAAAACGCCCGAGCCCAATTTGCTGGGGCGTCATCAACACCAGAACATCGGTTTGGCATTATCAGCGTTAGAGCAATCAGGATTTGCTATTCCGGCCTTTGGGTTGCGAAGCGGTATGCGCAACATCTATTGGCCCGCCCGCGCACAGAAACTTAAAGACGGTCCGATTGTGACCACGCTCTCGTGGGCGTGCGAGGCGTGGTTGGATGGGGGCCATAACGAAGGTGGGGGCCGCGTGCTCGCCGACCTCATCGACGAGCATTGGGCCGACCAGCCATTGCACGTCATTGCAGGGATGCTGACCACCAAAGCCGCCGAAGACTTCCTGGTTCATTTGGCGCCACGTGCCGCATCTTTTACAGCGGTTCCTGTTCCGGGCCACGCGGCGGCTTATACGCCTGATGATTTGTGTGCTGCGGCAGCCCGCGTGAGTTTCCCCAATCCGAGTGCCGCCGATTCCGTGTTGGCCGCTGTCGAGCAGATTAAAGCGACTGCAAACGGTCGTTTCCGGGTGTTGATCTGCGGCTCGCTGTATTTGGCGGGCGAAGTCTTGAAAGAAAACAGCTGAGACGACGTTTTCGCGCGCACGAAAATTCATGCACGCATCTCACGTACTCCCCCAATCCGCCTGCATAAATCCTGCAAATGCAGGGCGCGCCGAGAAAACCCGAAAACGTTTTCCACAAAAACGATCAGCACTGTTCGTCCATTGTTTCACGTGAAACAAATTGCGCCAAAGGCGACCAACAATTTGTTCAGTTTGGCTGATCAGTTGGTGTTGGTGCAGGTTCTGCTGCAGGCGCTTCAACAGGCGCAGGTATTGCTTCAACAGGTGCTTCTTCAGCAGGCGCAGCAGCTGGTGCCGGTTCAGGGCGTGGGCCCCCGCACTCGGCATCATCAACAATCGTGATGTGAATCCACAATGAGTCGAGGCCGGTTTTAGTCAGTGCGTTGACACGGGCGCAGCTTCCCGATGGCACTAACCCGCGCACTGATGCATCGCGGTCAAAACCCAACCACGTGCCCAAGACAGAATAGAACGGGTAATAAGGCTCGGGGCGTAAGTACACTGAGCCTTCGCGTTTTTGAACCACAACGCCTTTATCAATGCGGGCGGCTTGATCGTTAGGGAGCAGGCGAAACTCGTACTCATCAGGCATCGTCCGGTCGCCCAAATACGCCCAGCCATGCTTAGTGTCGAACCGGTAACCAGCCGTATCTTCCGAGCCGAAGAAGAAAATAAAGCCCACAACTGCCACAGAAATAATCAGCGACACCGAGCTTAAAATCTGCGCGGCTTCATTCAAGCGGCGTGCTGCGGGGGGAAGGGGGCGATAGTCCGACATCTTTGAATTAGCTTTCGACGTTGATGACGCCGATTTCAACCAGTTTCTGCAACCACACGGTTTCAAGCGTTTTCAAACGCTGACCTAAGAACGCTTCAATTTCGCTTTTTGAAAGCGCCTTGCCGCCAATCACCACATCGCCAGCTTCAGCTGTCAAAACTTTATGCGCCTGCGCGACAGCTTGCGATTTACCTTTGTCGACCAAGGCCAGCAATAAAATGGCATCGATGTTGGGCATTTCAATGCCGGTACCTGCATGAACAGCGGCCAACGGAATCTTGGGCAGTTTCAAACCCAGCTCTTTGATCATGCCGCGATTGATGGCGGGGATGGAGTATTTGCTGCCCAGCTTTGCAGGTTCTGTTTCACGGGCGAAAGCAACGATATCGCCACCGGCAATCAGCAAACGCGCGGCATCGACGCGGGTCATCGGCGACAAGGTGTCGATACCGGGAATTTGGTCCATATGTTCGATGCTGATGCCACGGCTGGCAACAGCGGCCATCAGTTCATCAAACGGCTCGCCTTCATACGACAACTGCACGTCGCCAAAGGCGACAGCTTTGTCGATCAGTTCGAGTGGTTTCAGCGTTCCGAAGATTTGCGGCAGATTAAGTTCCATCCACTCATCTTGGCTTTGAATCGCATCGCCCTTAATCCAGACATCACGGCGGAAGGTTTCATTGCGGATGAAGTCGCGCTTGGCTTCCAGTTCAGCGCGCGTGGTGATGCTGCGGAAATCGTCATACAGCGCTTGCGGCACAGCCAAATCGACCATGTTCAAAAAAACGGTGGCTGAGCCCGCAAACTTAAAGCCGCGCGGCTCCATCAGTTGACGCAACTCGGCGAAATAGAAGGCGCGTAGGTGTTGGTTAAAATACTCATGCGCCATGTAGCGCGGGTCCAGCTTTTCCAACTGGTCAATCGCTTCCGCCAACGCCGGGTTATCGCGGAAATATTTAACCTGTGCGTCTTTCATCTTCTTGGCCCACGCCAAGCCGACGCGCGCGCGTTCCAGCGAATTCACATCATCCTTGGTCAGCGAGTAGATCATGTTGCGCAAGGGCACTTTGGCCGACCAACCCGGCATCGCGTTGCAACCCGTCAGCAACATGCCGCCGGGCTTCATGCGTTTGGCAGCGTCGTCCAACACGGCCTTGCGGGTGGGCTCATCAATCCAACTGAGCACGCCGTGCATGACTGCGAAATCAAGCGGCGGGATGTCGTTTTCTTTTAAGTCTGCAAAGCCTTTGCAGAGAAACGTTGTGTTATCCAAGTTCCCACGCACCGCCAGCATTTCGGCGGTCGTGATGTGCTGACGCAAAAAGTCGACGCCATAAAAGTGCGCTTTAGGGAAACAGCCAGCCAAAATGGCAGCGGTAATGCCGTTGCCGCAGCCATAGTCGCACCACGTAAAATCGCCGTCCAAGGGGCGGGGGCGATAACCAGCCGCAGCCGCAGTGTGATTGATGTGGGCAGGTGCGTGGTCGCCGTAAAATTCGGCCACGTAGGCCACGTCGGTGACGTAACCGCCGGTCTGTGTCGTCATTTCAACCCCTGAACTCTCTAATCCCCGCGGCACAGGTTTTAGCAGCGAGAGGCCCTAAAATGCAAAGCCCCGCAGATGCGGGGCTTTGGAGTCAGTATGAAAGTCGATTTTAGATCGACTGTTGAACCCATTCGGCCAACTTGCTCTTGGGGGCTGCGCCAACTTTGGTCGCGGCCAGCTCGCCGCCTTTGAACACCATCAAAGTCGGGATGCCGCGCACGCCGAATTGGGTCGGGGTTTGCGGGTTGTCGTCGATGTTGATTTTCACAACGGTCAACTTGCCTTCCATTTCTTTGGAAATCTCATCCAAAGCCGGAGCAATTTGACGGCACGGACCGCACCATTCAGCCCAGAAGTCCACCAAAACGGGGCCCTCGGCCTTCAGAACATCTTCAGCAAACGAAGCATCGGTCACGTGTTTCATGGCTCAAAACCTTATATTTCTGGCAGGCAAGGGGCCTGCGAATGAACGATATGATGCGCTCAATCTAAGAAGCGGGGGGTACACCGTCAAGGCAGGGGGCAGTCCAGGAGCGAGGGGCTGCCATGCCCGAACGAACGGCATTTCCCGCTTGAATTTCAATGGCAAATTCAGTTTCCAGCGGCTTTTGACCCATCCCAGAGTTGTGGGTATCGGGCCAGCCCGGATTCGAATCCAAGTTGCCTCAAGACCGCAAAATAGAAGAGCCTCTAACTACGCCAAGTGAGCGTTGTCGGCGTAATGGGGTTTTGGGGGCTGCGGCCTTCGGCCTCGGCGGCCAGTAATTCTTTTTTCAGGCGCAAATACCAACGGGTTTGCATGTCGGCATCTTTGATCAGCATGGTCGATGGATTGAACTTCAAGCCCTCTTCCATGTTCATTACGGCGCGGCGGTCTTGATCTAAAAACCGCCATGCAAACCAGCGCACCAAGGGCTTCAACAGAGAACCGCCCGGCACATTCCAATACATCACGTGATGGACTTCCGTGCGTTTCGCATCAATCGGCGTGCAAGCTGTCAGGCCACAGTAGTCATAGCGGCCTGTCGACGCATGCTCGATCCGGACAGACGGCATAGTGTATGTGATCTCAGTTTCAGGCGCCCCGCCCAGAAACAAACGATAGGCCCGCGAATTGCTGGACGCACGGTGCTTATCCATCTTCCAACCCAAGCGGCCATTGTCGCTTACTGGTGAGAAGGCTTTGTTTTTCTCGTAGATGCTTTTCTTTGTGCGCCAAATGCGAGAGCGATGCACAAAGGCACCGTGCGCTGGGTCCATTAGGCCCGAGACAGCCAGATCAATGTTGCATTCAAACACCATCGACTCATGTAACCCAAACCGATCACCGATGACGGGCACTTCAGGAACGGGCGGCAGGGCTTTGGTTTTATCGCCCATGAACACCCAAATGTTGCCTTGGGTTTCACGTACTAGATATGTCACCGCGCGAATATCATTGGGTTGCGGACGTTGATGATCGGCTTGCGATGGAATAGCGGTGCAGCGCCCATCTGTCGCAAAGCGCCAGCCGTGGTATGGGCATTCGACTTCGCGGCCATCAAAATCACCGCGCGATAAAAGTGTGCCGCGATGAATGCAAGTGTCGCGCATTGCAAACGCATGACCGTCAGCATCGCGACCAATCAGTACAGGCTCACCCAGTAATGTCTTATGCAGCGTTTTGCCGCGCTTTAAATCATGCGCAGCCATGACGTAGTACCACGCATTGCGCAGCATCACGCCGTCGACGGAGATATGATCGGTATCAGCATTCATGAGCGGACGATGATGGTTTGCGAGGCCAAGATCAAGCGGCAACGGCGCTTAAAGCTTGGTCCATAAGACCGGTTGGAATTTCCATGGTGTAGGGGCCGTCGGTCCACAACAGCACGCAGCGCACGGTGTGCTCAGGGTAAATCCGTTGTAACACGTCGCGGTAGACGGCCATTTGGAATACATACGCCGTATCCACTTTCTCAACGTCACGTGGTGGGAGACGATTTGTTTTGTAATCGATAATCCAGACATCGCGGTCAGTTACAGCCAAACGGTCGACTTGGCCCGACACAGCATGACGCCCCACCAACCCCACAACAGGCACTTCGGCTAAAGAGCCGGATGCAAACAACGGTGCAAATTCAGGCGCGGTCAGAACCTTCAATGTTTCGCTGACAATGATGCCTTGCTGCTCTGGCGTCAGGCCCCAATTCGGGCGGGCGACAAATCGTGCGGCAGCGGTTGCATGCTGCGCAGACGGCAGATCGGGCAATGTTTGCAACAAGCGGTGAATGATCAGGCCGCGTTGGAACCGATATTGGCCATCATCCACCAACGGCGAAACCACTGTGGGCTCTGGGGGTGTCGCACGAGACGGGGCTAAAGGCTGTGGTGGATCGCGTTCTGCTTTGGGCGGTGTGGTCGCCCAAGATGGCAGCGGCCCAAATTCTGCAATGTCGGCCCGCGCTTTATCAGGCTTCGTGGGCGCTGATTGTGCTTCTTCTAAAATAAGAACGTCGCCAGATGCCGTCACACCTTCTGCGGCCAGGAAGGCATTGGTTTCTTTTCGCGCCAAAGGCTCTAGCGCTGATTGAATCAATCCGTACCAATGCCCATCACCGCTAGATTTCTTTGTTTGCCAGCCACAGACATACAACCGGTCCTCAGCGCGCGTCATCGCCACATATAATAAGCGTCGGTATTCTTCTAATGTTTTGGCTTTTGCAGCTTCGCGGAATTCGATGGAAAGCTTATCGGCCTCTTTGGCCGACGGCACCCACAGCATCAACGGCATGGCGTCATCGGTCCAGATCAGCGCATCACGTTGCGTCGGTAACTGCATCGTGTCCGGCATAAAGACAATGGGCGCTTGCAAGCCCTTCGATCCGTGCACTGTCATAATGCGCACGGCATCAATATCACCCTGCTCTAGGTCGCGTTTGATCTGAATGTCGCCTTGCACGACCCAATGCAAAAAGCTTTGCAAAGATGGCGGGTGGCTTTTTTCGTACGACAAAGCGAGCGATAGGAACTCATCAATCGGGTCATCGGCATCAAAACCCAACCGGCCCAATGTGCGCTTGCGACCTTCGTGGGCGACGATCACGTGCGAGAATAGCGCAAAAGGCGTTAAGTAATCTGTACGGTTCAAAAGGTCTGTCAGTACCGCGTGCGCTTTGCCAAAATCTGTGTCGCGGCCAGCATGTTCTTCCAGCATTTCCCACAACGTCTTCGGGCCTCGGTCGTAGGCGAGTTCAAACAACTGGTCTTCATTCAAACCAATCAACGGGCTTTTCAGAATTGTTGCTAGGGTTAAGTCATCGCTGGGTAACAACAGGAAATGCCCCAGGGCGATCAAGTCCATCACCGCCAATTGCTGCGGCAAAATCATGCGGTCCACGCCCGCCACGGGCACGTTCAGCGCTTTCAACTGGCGCACCAACTCATCGACAAAAGACGTCCGCCTGCGCACTAGCACCATAATGTCACCGGCCCGGATGGGGCGGCCTTTTGAAGTGCGCATTTCTTTGTCGACGATCATTTTTTGAATGCGTCGTGCGATCAGTCCAGCCAAACGATTTTGTGGCGAGTCACCTTGCGTGCGTTCCACGGGCGGTTTCCACGCTGGTGTTTCATCGCTTTCCAGCGGCACGACCGGCGGCCACACTTCCACACGCCCCGCTTCGCCTTGTCGTGACACAAGGTGCGCGATGTTCTCGCCTGCTAAGGCTACGCCATCGCGGGCGGCAGCTTGTTCAAAAACAAGATCGACGGCTTTCAATACTGCGGCGGTCGTGCGGAATGACACGTTCATTTGCACGCCGCGCCACGGGCGTTGTGCGGCATCGGCTTTGCGGCCATAGGCTTCATATTGACGGTCAAAGCCCGTCAGGTCTGCGCCCTGGAACGAGTAAATCGACTGTTTGCGATCACCAACTGCGAATACGGTACGCTTTAGCGCGTCTGGCTTAGCTTTGTCCTCAAAGCGTCCTTCACCGGCAAAGAACTCATCGGTGAGTGCGGTGACGATATCCCACTGGTCTGGATTGGTATCTTGTGCCTCGTCGATCAGAACGTGGTCTAGCCCACCATCAAGCTTGTACAGCACCCAGGCAGCCACTCCTGGCGTTTGCAACAACGCGCGTGTGGTTTGAATCAGATCGTCATAATCCAACAACGAGCGCGCATTCTTGAAATTGCGATAAGCATGCAGCATGCGCTCGGCCACAGTTAATAGGGCCGTCGTGGCGTCTGCGGTTTGGGTTCGCGCCAGTTTGTCTTTGACGGCTTCAAGGCGCGTAGCTTCCTGCAGTAAAATTGTCAGCACGTCGGGGTCGCGTTCCACCACGGCTTTTGTCGCCAAGGTTTTGCGAATGGTGCCGTCTTGTGTCAGGTAGGCGCTGAAATAATCATCAAGCAAAGTGTACCGATCTTCAGCCTTGGCTAACCACGCAGCGATGCAAACACCACGCTCTTGATCGGTTTTGCTGCCAGCAGATAACCCTGTAATAGCACGCTTCAGTGATGCTTCATCAAAGCTACTGCTTCCACACGCCGCCATCAGAATGCTTTCTTTGGTGTCGTTCGCGGCAAGATCAAGCTTCTTGCGTAGCGCGCGAATTGCACCTTCAAGCCCCTGAGGATTGAGGCCGCCGTAGACTGCAAACAGGCGCTCTAACTTGGCGCGTTGTTGTGCGATCTCGGCAATCAAGTCGGGGAAGCGCGTTTCGTGCAGGCGGCCTGTCAAATAAGACAGCGCGCTCGCCAGTTCAGGGTCGCGGGTTGCATCGGCGGCCACAATCACGCCATCGCGCGCTTCGGCCAAAGCTTCAGCAGACGTGCGCTCATCCATCAATTCGAACTGCGGCGACACACCGGCTTCGATAGGGAACCGCCGCAATAAAGATTGGCAGAACGCGTGTATAGTTTCGATGCGCATGCCACCTGGCGCATCAAGCACACGCGCAAACAAGCGACGCGCGCGTTTTAAATCATCAATTGTGGGCATGCGGCCCAGCAGCGCGCTTACATCATCGGTTAGGTCCGCTTCGTCCGCTGTCACCCACTTGCCCAAGCGCGATGTAACGCGGTTGGCCATTTCAGCCGCCGCCGCTTTTGTGAACGTTAGGCACAAAATGCGTTCGGGCGCAGCGCCGCTCAGCATTAAGGCCAGAACGCGGCTGGTGAGCACGGTGGTTTTGCCTGACCCTGCCGAGGCCGAAACCCAAGCGCTTGTGAACGGGCTGATGGCTTGATTTTGCGCGCGCTGGGCAACGGCAATCGCATCAATCGCTGTGGTGTTGGTGGTGCTCATGCGTCACCGCCTTCACCGCTGGCCCATTCTTTGACACGCGTGAGGTGCTCGTAGTCGCTGTAGCGCGGGGCGTGTTCCGGGTGCGGGCGGGCTTCGTATTTTGTGTTGGGGTCGTCGAACTTCTCGATCAGATGCTCTAGCCCCGATTTAGCTTCAGCGACAATCTTCGCAACGTCGCCCTTCACGCCGCGATCTGTGGCACCTTCGTTGCGTCCATGCAAATGCCAGAACGACAGGTCTTCGACCTTTGTTGCAGGCACGCCTTCAAACCCGTTCATCAGCGCAATCACGCCTTCCAATGGTAATTGGGGCGCAAAGCCTGCTACCACCTCTTTATCAGTCGGTGGCGCGCCGGTTTTGTAATCAACAATGGCAATACCGCCACTGCGCAAAATATCGATACGATCCGCTTTCGCCTTCACAACAAAGGGCTTTGTGGATGAGGTGATCGTGGCTTGTCCGTTGCGTTCCACCAGCGACGATTTGATATCCGCGCGACGTGCGCGTTCGTGGGCGACAAACCAGCGGGCGATACGTTCAAACCGTGGCCACCAGAACGCACGCACGGCGGGGCTGACAGTTGATTTTGCGAATAAAGCTTCACCAATCTCCAGTAACGCAGCCTCGCCATTGTCCAGAGGCGTCTTGCTTTCAATGAACTGCTGCAACGCTTTGTGAATCAGCGTGCCGTAATCAGCCGCGCTTACATCAGCGTCAATCGGGTCTAGCGCCCTCAGTTTTAGAATGTGCCGCGCATAAACCGCATATGGGTCGCGCATCCATGTTTCAATGTGCGTCACGTATAATTCGCGCGGGCGTGCCTCGACAGGTGGGCGCGGGGCCGGTGCGGGCCAGGATTTTGGCGGTTGCGTGGGCCGCGTGATGCGGTGTGCGTAGTCGAGCCAACGGCTATGGGTGTTTAAAGGCGGCAGTTTCGCTGCTGCAATCACTTGGTCTAAGCGCATCAACCAACGTGACGGCACGGTCGGTGCGCCTTCGACCTTATGGGCACGGCTGATAATCACGCGCGGGCTGCACAATGACTCTGCAATGTCGTGCGCAGATTGGCCGATGCGTTGCTCAGGGCTCGCAAGCCCGCATTTATCGCGCATCGGACGACTGAGCCATGGGTCAGGCTTTGGCTCGGTGGGCCACGTGCCTTCGTTTAAGCCCGCCAAAATAAGAACACCGAAGCGTTGCAGGCGTGCTTCTAAAGGCCCCAAGATTCTCAAGCGTGGATGTTTGCCAAATCGCGGACGTACAATGCGGCCCTTAATCAGCGTGGCAAACAAAGCGGGGTACGACGACGGAGCGATAGCGGGCAGTGCATCACATGCTGCAGCCAATTCAGCGACAAATGTGGCTGCACTTTCGCCTTCATCACCGGCCCACAGACGCAAAGGCCCCGCAATTTCGTCGGTCGATGCCAACACTTCCGCGCATCGCATATGCGCATCGAGAAGTTGAGAGACGGCGACCGTGGGTTCGTGCATCAGCACTGTAAAATCCGCCGTGCAATGTTCAAGTCGCGCAATCCAGCGTTCAAGGCGGGTTTTATAATTGTCATCTTCAAGCTTCGCGCGTAACCCATCCCACCCTGGCGCAGGTCGCGGACCGCGCAGCAACTCACGCTCGGCCAAGCGGGTTAAATCGCGGAACACGGCAGGGGCCAGTTCTGCTGCCGCGATGGGGTGCTTGCAGATACTCAGCAGCGGTAAGGGCGCGATATCGCTGGCCACCATCTCAGCGAGCAGACGTAAATATGTACCGACAGGTGTCAGCGATAAATCACGGCCTGCGGAATCATCGACATCAATGCCCCAGCGCTCAAGTTCGCCAGCAACGCGTAGCGCCAAGTCGCGATCGGGTGTGACGAGTGAGCATGTTTGCTCTGGCGTTTCCAACGCTTCGCGCATCGCCATAGCAATCGCACCGGCTTCATCGCGCGATGTCGCCGCCGTGACGCGTTCAATCCCTGCCAAAGCCTCTGGCGGCAACTTCAGGTCAGTCCACTTTTCTGTTGTGGCTGAAGGCCGCATCAGTTCGGAGACCAAGCGCATGCGGGGGTCGTTGCGGCTATCTGTGCAACCGGGCCACAGCCGCACCTCATCACGCTCCACACTCAGTTGTGCCAGAAGATGCTTTAAGCCAAACTGCGGATGTGGTTCGTCAATCTCAGTCCACGATGCATCATCCAACGTGTGATCAAGGCCCGGCAGAACCACACAGCCTTCGGGCATCGTCGCAATGGTTTGCAGTAATGATGCAGTCGCCGGAATTGTACCGACAGAGCCAGCTGCGATAATTGGCCCTGGCATTTGCCCGGCCATGCTGGCCCACATTTTGGTTTGGGCAGCGAATACGAGGTTGCGATGTTCGACGGGGTCGACCACGCCTTGCGCGGCCAGAATTTGCGGCCAGTGTTCGGTGATGATTTCGAGAAACTGCAGCGTTTGCTGCCAATGTATGGCGTAGTCATCGGGCACAAGATTCTTCAGCGCCGCAAAATCCACGCCTTCTGTTTGCATCGTATCCAGCAGCCGCGCTAACTCGGCCGCTAAAGCAACAGCTTGGTCGTGGCTTGTGCCGTCGCGTTTCAAAATCATTGCAGCCAACAAAAGCTGACGACGCAACGGATCAATGGCTGGGGGCAGTTCAATACTGTCTGCTGCACCAAGGCTTGTGAGCGCGGCCTCGTCCGGGTCGATATCGTTCAGCGGAACAAGCCGCGGCAACAAAACAGGCGTGCCTTGGCCCAGGCGCAAGAAAGCATCACGCAATGCGCGGCAGGCGCGGCGTGTCGGCATCAACACCGTCATGCGCGCTAAACTTAACGGGTCTTCGCCTGCGTCGGCCTTTAGGCCCAGTGCTAAAGCTTCAACAAAATGCGCCGTGGCTGGAATTGTAAACACGGCTGCGCGCCCAGCTTTTTTCATCTGGCGCCAAGAGCCGATTGTGCCTGAAATCTCAGCGGTCATGCGCCCGAGACTACACCGGGTTGCGACTGGGCCATACGCGTTAAAATCGCATTGGTGCTGGTGACCGCTTCAGGCGTACCGACGTGAAACCATTGGCCATCTTGGGCGACACCCTTAAGACGGCCCGAGGCGATCAAGGGCTCCCAAACCTTATTCATGGAAAAGGGCTCA
Source organism: Rhodospirillaceae bacterium (assembly GCA_965229355.1). Lineage (GTDB taxonomy): Bacteria > Pseudomonadota > Alphaproteobacteria > Rhodospirillales > Rhodospirillaceae. The sequence continues at coordinate 1,976,984 of OZ245869.1, forward strand.
ATCGTCAGGCCCGCAAAAACATGGGGCCGGATGATTTGCATGCCGGCGTATACATACGGTGCGGCTTTGGCTGTACCACGCCGTGTGAGACGCCCGGCGTCATCCATAAAGAAATCACCGGGGCCATCAAACCCATGGGTGTGCTCAATGGGATGCAGTAGCAAAACAACATCCATCGTGTCATCGAACGCATCGCGCAGAATGACGGGGCTGGGCTTATTGCTGCCAACAGTGAACGCATCGGTGTTGACGGCATAAAACGGCAGATCGCCGATGAGCGGCAACGCTTTCAAGATCCCGCCGCCGGTTTCTAAAAGTTGTTCGGTTTCATCGGAGATAAAAATCTCAGGGCGGAACCGATGCTTCACATGATTGCGCACCAGCGGTGCCAAGTGATGCACGTTCACCACGGCGCGGTTTACGCCGGCTTCGGCAAATTCATCCAGTGGCCAATCCATCAGTGCTTTGCCGCCGACTTTAATTAGCGGTTTGGGTAGCGTGTTGGTTATGGGCCGCATGCGCGTGCCCAACCCAGCTGCCAAAACCATGGCGGTTTCAATCGTGTTCATTGACGCTGCGCAGTTCTGGTGGGACATGCGTATCCAACCATTTCTTTAAGTCAGCCATGACTGGCGCTTGCAGGCATTGGTCCATGTAACGCCACAGGCGCGGCATGTGGACCAGATAATGCGGTTTGCTATCGCGTATTTTCAGTCGTGCGAAAGTGCCGATTACGCGCACATGGCGCTGTGCGGCCATCACGGCCCACGATGTTGAGAAGGCCTGGCGATCAAGCGTTGGAAACGCGGCCAGATACCGCGCCTTCATTTTAGCAACAAGATCAGGGTTGATATCGCGGCGGGCATCTTCAAGCAGTGACATCAAATCGTATGTAATGGGCCCGGCCACAGCATCTTGAAAATCCAGAATGCCGCACGCTTTCATGCCGTCGCGCTGAAACAAGCCCAGCAAATTATCGACGTGGTAATCGAACAATACCAGTGATGTCGGCACGCCCCAGGCCTTGGGCAAAATATCACGCCAGATTGCATCAAACTCAGCTTGAGCTTTTTCTGAAATCTTCGCGGCATTCACCAGCGGGCGGTACCACACATTAATGCGGTTTACTTCCTCTAACAGGCGCTCATCACCGTAGCGCTTTACGCCGTCTGGGATCACTTGCGCTTGGGGCACTTTATGCAGCGCGATCAGTGCATCAATCGCCAGCGCGTACAGTTGTTCTTCGTCGTGCCCGCGTGCCAGCAATCGCGTGTAGGTATCGTCGCCTAAGTCTTCCAGCAACAGCAGGCCCGCATCAGCATCTTCCGCCCAAACAGCGGGAACCGAGAACCCCAAGCCATGCAAATGTTTGGCGATGCGCACGAAGGGGCGCACATCTTCATGCGGCGGCGGCGCGTCCATCAAGACGGCGTGCCCCTTTGGGCCTTCCAAGCGATCATATTTCCGGAACGACGCATCCCCTGCCAAGCGCCAGCGTTTGGCATCGCCCCAACCAGCTTTTTGCAAAAAGCTTTCTATCGTAACGTCACGTGTCATGAACGGCCTAATGTTGGCAAAAGCGGTTGTAGGCGGGCTTGCCACTGCGCATCGCCTTCAATGCTGATGGTGCGCGTGCCCGCCGCAAGCGTGAAGGAAATAGCTAATCTTGAAGCCGGGAGCAAACGCCCCAAACGCTCTGGCCATTCGATCAGGCAAATGGAGTCTGCAAAAGCATCTTCAATCCCAAGCTCAACCGCATCATCCGGTTTTGCAAGGCGGTAAAGATCGCAGTGCCACACTTCACCTTTTTTCGTGTCGTATGTTTGCACCAGTGTAAAAGTAGGGCTGGGCACGTCTTCGTCTGTTTGCGTTAAAGCACGCACAAAGGCGCGCGCAAATGTGGTTTTTCCAGCGCCCAAATCACCAAACAGCGCCAGCACATCACCTGGCTTTGCGATCTCCGCCAAAGCACCGGCCATGTGGTCTGTATCTGAAAGTGTCGTCAGTGATGAAGTGAAAATCAAAGCCATGAGATTAGGCGCTTGTCGCTTGTGCTGGTGCATCACCCACGGGCAACGACCACGTCAATACCACATGACCATCGACCAACGTTTCCGTCATCTTATCGTCGTGAGGGCCAGCCATTTTTTTGCAGAAGTCCGTGGCGATGCGCGCGGGCACAACATCTTTCACGTTTTCACCTTCGTACATGATCTGGAACGAAATGGTGTTGCCCCGGCGTTCGACCATCAGGCCGACTTTGCTGTGTGCGCAGTCAATGGCAGCTCCCACCAGCAGGAATAGCGCGAGTTTCAAGCGGGAGGCATCAGCTACAATCCAACCTGCTTCGCTGGTGCCGGCAGCAGAAAGTTCTAACCCGCGCAGTTTGGCGTTGGGTGTGAGAAGGCGCATAACGCGGCCCACCAGTTCACCCACATCCACCGCATCCAAGCGAATGGAATGATTGCTGGGGTTAAAGCCAGTCAAATCTTCAGCGTCTGCCACGGTGTCAGACAGCGAGCGTGCGAGCCCACCCAAGCCTTGCTCTTTGCCTTTTGCGGCCGCCAAGTTGCTTAAGCGTGACAGATCATTGCCAAGGGCTGTGAACACGCGCGCGGCAATATCCGATTTTAAGCGCTCGCTTGTCGCTACAGTTTCAGCACGCGCGCGCAAATTTTGCACAGCACGTTCAGGGGCAGAGACGTCGTTGTAGCAGAACAACACACCACCATCTGGCAATGGTACGGCCACAAACTCCATCACCGATCCCTTGGCGCGAATAACACGACCTTGCTGCGTCGTGCGGTGTTGTTCAGAATTAAGGGCTGCCAGAAGTGTTGCGCGGTGGCGTGCGAAGACAGTCTCATCATCAAACAGCTCGCGGAATGCATCCACAACGCTCACCAGCGTTGGGCTTTCATCCAATGCGGCTACATTCAATTCCCACATTTCAGCAAAAGCGGGGTTCGCCAATCGCAAGCGGCCTTCAGCACCAAACACCGCAACAGCTTCTTGCAGGTTATCAATGGTCTCGCGTTGCACGGCGATCAGCGTGTTGTACGAGCGTTCCAAAGCCAATTTGTCGGTGACGTCTTCATACGTCATCAGCAAACCGCCCATGGGATGCGGGGCGATCGTCCGGCGCAATGTGCCGCCGTCAGGCAAGTGCAGCACGTCTTCTAGCGGTTCCAGCAGCGAATTAAAGCGCGTCAGCTCTTTGTCTTTAAAGGCGGGGAAGTCGGCCACTTCCGGTAGGCGACGTTGGCTGCGCATCGCATCTAGCACCGCGCCGTATCCAGGCGCTTCGTTCAACCACGTTGTATCGAGCGTCCACAATTTCGCGAACGCCGCGTTATGGAACGCAAGGCGCATATCGGGCCCGAACACGGCAATGGCTGTCCCTAAGCGCTCTAGCACGTCGGCTTGTGCGGCAGCTTCACGCTTCAGTCGCGTTTCAAGCTCTTCTTGCCGTGTGATGTCATAAGCCATCCCCGCAGTCAGACGACCTGTGCCGTCAGAGAGCAGTGGCGCTTCGGCTTTGGGGTTTGCTCCTTCCACTGTTGCTTTTGTACGAGTGGGCGCCTCGGTGACTTCCATCAAACGGCGGCTACCATCTAGCACCATGTGGAAGGGATTTTTGCGAATTTCACCGGCGGCGCGCGCCGCTGCAGCAAGTGCGCGCGCTTCGCGCACAGTCACGCGCGGTGCAATTTCGCGGCCACGCGCAACGATGTCAGCCGCACTTTTACCGTCGACAGCCATCACATAAGCAAGATTGCAGTAGATCAGCGACAGATCGTCATCGCGCACCCACACCGGCACGTCGATGCTATCAAGGGCGACCTTCATCAGAGCGGCTTCGCGCTTCAATGATGATGTTTCTTCTGTCAACGCTTCAACGGCGGCGGTGTTTTCGGTGATGTCACTCATCCACACGACATCGGCCAGTGTTTCGCCGTCCTCGGAGACAGCGCGCAAGCCACGCGCATCAATGCGGCGGTTGGTGCCCGTGTGGATTAAGCCGAGCCTAAAGCCATTGCCTGTCTCTTTCAGTCGCGCGACAGATTCGCGCAGCATGTCTTGTGACACGGCGTCGAAACCTTCCAGCACGTCCGTAAAAACAGCATCTCGCCCACGGAGCAAATCCAGCAACACGGCTAACCGGCGTGAGCATTGCTCGTCCGCCGTGTCATCCCCGCGCCTATAGAACCAGGCCATGTAGCCTTCGGGCGCGGTATCCAGTGCAGCGGCAAAGGTGTCACGGTTCCGGAGTGCAGCATCGCGCACATTCTCAGCGCGCTTCCAATGCTGGAATTGGCGCCACAGCACCATCGTTACGGTGGGCACCAGAACGATAATGGCGATCAGGCCGGCAATCAGCGGAAGGTTTACATCATCCATGGGGCCAGCAGCGTATTCCCAGCGGCGCGACGGCATAGCGCGCATAAGCAAAACGGGCCGTTAGGGATGCCCCAACGACCCGTCCAAAGTGGCTGTGAAAGCCGCTAAGATCAAGAATCTTCTAACAGATTCCCGTTTTTAGCTGCTTCTTAATAGCGGTAGGTTTCCGGCTTGTACGGACCTTGCTGTTGCACGCCGATGTAGCCTGCTTGCTTTGGCGACAGCTTGGTTAATTTCGCGCCGACTTTCGCCAGGTGCAACTCGGCAACCTTTTCATCCAGCGTCTTCGGGAGCACGTACACTTGGTTCTTGTAGGCCTTGCCGTTGGTCCACAATTCGATCTGGGCCAAGGTTTGGTTGCTGAAAGACGCGCTCATCACGAAGCTCGGGTGGCCGGTGGCGCAGCCCAAGTTCACCAAGCGGCCTTCAGCCAACAGAATGATGCGCTTGCCATCGGCAAACTCAACTTCGTCCACTTGCGGCTTAATGTTGTGCCATTTGAAATTGCGCAGGCCTTCAACTTGGATTTCCGTATCAAAGTGGCCGATGTTGCAGACAATGGCGCGGTCTTTCATGTTGCGCATATGATCGACCGTGATGACGTCCAAGTTACCGGTCGCGGTCACGAAAATGTCAGCCAGTGGCGCTGCATCTTCCATGGTCACGACTTGGTAACCTTCCATCGCTGCTTGCAACGCGCAGATCGGATCAACTTCGGTTACCATCACGCGGCAGCCAGCTTGGCGCAATGACGCCGCCGAGCCTTTGCCCACGTCACCGAAGCCAGCAACGACAGCAACTTTACCAGCCATCATCACGTCGGTGGCGCGGCGGATTGCGTCAACCAAGCTTTCACGGCAGCCGTAAACGTTATCAAATTTGGATTTCGTGACGCTGTCGTTCACGTTGATCGCCGGGAATGGCAAGCGGCCGTCTTTGGCCATTTGATACAGGCGATGCACGCCCGTGGTGGTTTCTTCCGAAACACCTTTAATGCTGGCCAAGGTCTTCGCATACCAACCGGGCTGTTCTTTGTTACGCTTCGTAATGGCCGCGAACAGAATGGTTTCTTCTTCGTTGGTTGGCTTTGCAACCTTGCTCGGGTCTTTCTCGGCTTCCGCACCCAACACTAGCAACAACGTGGCATCGCCGCCGTCGTCCAGGATCATGTTCGGCGCGCCGCCGTCGGCCCACTCGAAAATCTTGTGGGTGTAATCCCAGTATTCTTCCAAGCTTTCGCCCTTCACGGCGAACACCGGTGTGCCAGCCTTGGCAATGGCAGCTGCCGCGTGATCTTGGGTCGAAAAGATGTTGCATGACGCCCAACGCACGTCAGCGCCCAAGGCTTTCAAAGTTTCGATCAGCACAGCCGTTTGAATGGTCATGTGCAGCGAGCCAGCAATGCGAGCACCCTTCAAAGGTTGCTTCGGGCCGTACTCTTTACGGATCGACATCAAGCCCGGCATTTCGATTTCGGCGATGTTGAGTTCTTTGCGACCCCAATCAGCGAGGCCGAGGTCTTTTACTTTGTAATCGTCGAAGGGCATGGAGGGCTCCAAAAGGGCAGGATTTATAAGGTCGGTAGAATAGAAATAGTGGGGGCGTATACCAAGAGCAGCCCTTTGGCGCAATCTGAAGGGTATGAAGTGGGCTTTTAGTCTGACAATTCAGCCACTAAGTCCTTGAGGCGATGAGGGTCAGCCTCGGCTGTAATCCGCCGGACCCGGCCAGAAACGGCTGAAAGATTGAGGTTCAGAATGCGCTTTTTCACTCGCGGCAGGCTGGCCGCCGACATTGATAGCTCACTGATCCCAAAGCCCAGCAAAAGGGCGGTCAGCCGGTGATCGCCCGCGATTTCACCACAAACCGAGACGGGAATGCGCGCTGCTGCTGCCGCTTCGGCTGAAAACTGGATCAGGCGCAAAACGGCGGGGTGCAGCGGATTATAAAGGTAGGCCACCTGCTCATCGGTACGGTCAATAGCCAGCGTGTATTGCGTCAGATCGTTGGTGCCAATCGCAAAGAAATCGGATTCTGCGGCCAATGCATCGGCCGCCAAAGCAGCGCCAGGAATTTCAATCATCACGCCCAAGGGTGGCAGCGGATCGGGCAGCTTCACGCCGCGTCGTTTCAAGCGACTGACAACACGGTTCAGAACTTTGCGGACTTCGCGGATTTCATCGACGGTTGAAACCATCGGCAATAAGATGCGTACAGGGCCATGGGCGCTCGCACGCAAGATGGCTGAAAGCTGAGCCAGCAACAGTTTGCGGCGCTTCAACGAAAACCGAATGGCCCGCAAACCCAATGCCGGGTTCGGGCCTGGCTTCATATCAAATTGTGCGCCCAACTTGTCAGCGCCCACATCTAGTGTGCGAATGGTGACAAGCCTGCCTTGCATGCGCCGAATAACTTCGGTCAGGTTCTCGTACTGCTCTTCTTCGCTGGGCAAGTCGCTGCGATTCATGAACATGAATTCACTGCGGAACAAGCCTATGCCTTCGGCACCGGCATCCAAGACGCCGTCAATTTCGGAAGGCAGTTCAATGTTCGCCATCAGCTTAATAGCAACGCCATCTTTTGTGACCGCGCGCACCGAGGTGAGCTTACGCAATGACTTCTGCTCGCGCAGAATTTCCGCCTTGCGCTTGCGGTATGTTGCCAACGACTTGGCCGACGGGTTGATGATGACGATACCATTGGTGCCGTCGACGATGATGTGCTGGCCATTCCCGGCCGCGTCTAAAACGGCCTCGTCAGAAACGACAGCTGGTAACCCCAGTGCACGTGCGACGATTGCTGTGTGACTTTCAACGCCACCCACTAACGTCACCAGCCCCAAGACATGCTGAGGATCAAGTGTCGCCGTATCAGCAGGCGACAACTCATCTGCAACAATCACAGCGTTTTTCGGCAGGTTCGCCAGCGCGCGTGTTTTTTTGCCCGTTAAGCTTTCGACCAAGCGTCGACCAACCTCACGCACGTCATCAACCCGCGCGGCAAGGTATTTATCTTCCATGGTCGCGAAGGCTTCGACCATCAGGCCGATCTCACGCATCACAGCGGCTTCAGCGTTGATTTGATCGGTATCGATGCGTTTTTGAACGCCGCGGATTAGACGCGATCCAGACAGCATCTGTTGGTAAGCATCCAGAAGGTAGCCGATTTCTTCACCGGCCGCACCCGACATGCGCTTAGCTTCGGTTTGAATCTTTCCAACTTCTGCGGCGGCGCGCGCTGCAGCTTCTAACAAGCGGTGTTGCTCACTCCGCACTTTCGAAGCTGGAATTGTCTGTTCGCTAACATGCACGTTGGAGCGGCTGTCGTGGCGGTAGATAACGCCAATCGCGACCCCGGTGCCTACGGCCATGCCGTTGAACACCATTTCGGGTTTGGATTTGGCTTTTCTACTCTTCATCGAATTTATTGGCGACCAGTGTGCAAATGGCAGTCATGGCAGCTTCCGCATCGCTGCCGGAGGTGGTGATTTGAATTGTCGTGCCTTGTGCAGCGGCCAGCATCATCAGGCCCATGATGGAGCGGCCCGAAACTTCGGTATCCCCACGCTTTACAAGGATCTCAGCCTCAAATTGTTCCGCGGTCTTACAAAACTTTGCAGCCGCACGGGCATGAAGACCCTTGCTGTTGCAAATTTCGGCGTCGCGTCGCAACACACCAGACATCGGCGAAACAACCTTATTGAATTACTTGCCTTGACCCAGCAGTGCCGAGGCGACGTTGATGTATTTGCGGCCCGCATCTTGTGCTTGGGCCACGGCATTGGGCAGATCTTCCGCGCCGCGCACTGATGCAAGTTTGATCAGCATTGGCAGGTTCACACCGGCAATCACTTCCACAGGGGCGTTTTCCATAATGGAGATCGCAAGGTTTGAAGGCGTGCCGCCAAACATGTCGGTCAACACAACAACGCCCGAGCCTGCATTCACACCTTCAACCGCTTTCATAATGTCTTGGCGGCGGCGTTCCATATCATCTTCAGGGCCAATGCACACGGTGGCCACTTGAGTTTGCGGGCCAACGACATGTTCCATGGCGGCGACCAATTCGACGGCCAAGCGTCCATGGGTGACCAGGACTAATCCGATCAGGGGTTTTGTTTGCGGCATACTTTTTATTTAAAATCTTTTCGATGAGTGCGGTGGGCGCGGCATATCGCGGTGACGAATATCAACTGCGATGTTGTGCTCTGCGAACCACTCCTTCAGACGTTCCACCATGTACACAGAACGATGTTGGCCGCCTGTGCAGCCGATAGCAATGGTGAAATACGACTTTCCTTCGTTTTCGTACAGAGGCAACAAAGGCTCCAAAAGTGCGCCTGTCCGCTCCAGAAATGTCTTAGATGCAGGGTCGGCGCTGATAAACGCCCCAACCTCAGGGTCAAGTCCGGTCAGCGGACGCAACGCTTGGTCGTAATGCGGATTTTTCAAGAATCGCACATCTAAAACAAGGTCAGCATCGCGCGGCAAACCGTTCTTGTAGCCAAAGGACATCAGGAAAATCTGCATCGGCCGCGTGCCCGTACCGCCGAACTGTCCTTGGACGATGCGTTTTAAGTCTGCGGACAATAAGTGGCTGGTATCAATTAAAAGGCCACCGCTTTCACGCAAAGGTGCAAGAAGCTGACGTTCTAATTCGATGCCGTCACTGACGCGGCGCTCAGGGGCTAACGGATGTGGCCGGCGCGATTCAGTATAGCGGCGTGTAATCACATCCGTGTCGGCATCCAAAAACATCAGGCCAACATCCATGCGGGTATTCTGGCGGATGTTTTCAATAACGCTCAAGAGGCGCGGGGCATCAAAATCGCGTGTGCGGACATCGACACCCACAGCAATCGAGTGGTCGTCGTTTGCGGCGACAACGGCATTGATCAGCGCGACGGGCAAATTATCGACCGTTTCAAAGCCCGCATCTTCCAGGGCTTGAAGGGCAACGCTTTTCCCAGCTCCAGACATGCCAGTCACCACGACCAAACGTGGTGGTGAGCCATCTTTTACGGATTTATGTGCAACCATGACGGCAGCAACCTAGCACGCAGTATATGACTCTCAAAGATGCTGCTGCATCAATTTGATCTCTTAACTGAGCCGTGTGCCTGCCGCCAGCGTGGAAATAACCATCCGTACCTTGTGCGCGGCGGAAGCCGTAAACGGGTCGAGTTTAAGCAACGGCAAAGCCATGTTCTCAATCACGGTGGTTGTCGTTTCAGGCAGGCGATCAATTTCGCTGCCTTTATGCAGGTCAACAATAAGTCCAATGGCGACTTTTTGAATGTGTGGCAGTTTCACGATACCGAAGCCGCGAATTTCCAGCTTCCCGGCAATCGTCGCAGGGGCTGCCGCCATCAGTTGTCCATTCTCAATTTCGATTTCGCAGTAGTCGTCGGACACCAGCTCCGCGCCCATATCAATTAACCGTAAGGCTAAATCGGATTTGCCTGTGCCCGGTGCTCCTCGAATAAGAAGCCCCGTACCGCTGATGGAAACGCAAGTGGCGTGTAAATGGATCATGACTTTCAACACATATAACGATTACATCGCGGGCAGGCCCTGCCATCTTACGCCACTCCATGTTGACAGTATGGCGTAATCTTTTACACCAGCATCATGACCGCCCAAATTTTCGCCATCATCGCCCCGGTGTTTTTAATTGCTGCCATTGGGTACGTCTGGGCGCGTCAGAAAATGCCTTTCGACCATAATATGGTCTCGGCCCTGGTGCTGCACGTTGGCGCACCGTGCCTTCTGTTATCACAGCTTCTCACGCACCGTGTTGATTTAGATGTGATGACCGAAATTCTGGTCGCGGGCGTGATTGTTATTTTGCTGACGGCTGTCGCAGGCTTGGCGGTTCTTAAACTGTTGGGCAAACCCATCCGCGCTTACTTACCCGCCATGATGTTCCCCAATGTCGGCAACATGGGCTTACCGCTGTGCTTGTTTGCGTTTGGCGATGTGGGGCTAGCGTTGGCGGTGGCGTATTTCGCCGTGACATCGCTGTTTCAATTCAGCTTGGGTATTGGCATCGCGCGTGGGCACTTCGACTCAGGACTGTTCTTGCGCAATCCGGTGCTGTGGACACTTCCTTTAGCTCTGGTGCTGTTGGGGACCAATACAACACTGCCCACATGGATGCTCAACACACTGACGACCGCAGGCAGTTTCGCTATTCCTCTGATGCTAATGTCGCTGGGCACGTCGCTCGCGACACTGTCGGTACATGGTTTGGGGCGGGCTGTGTTGTTCTCGGCCTTCCGTTTGGGGGCGGGCTTTCTCGTGGCGTTGGCTGTTGTGACGACGTTGGGGTTAGAGGGGCCAACGCGCGGCGCGATCCTCATTCAAAGCAGCATGCCGACGGCAGTGTTCAATTATTTATTCGCCGTGCGCTACGATAACAGCCCCGGCGATGTGGCGGGGATTGTGTTGGTTTCAACTGTTATGTCGTTCGTCACGTTGCCGTTGTTGCTGATCTTTGTGTTGGCTTAAACAGCCAAAAGGCGAACGACAAACTTCGCACCGGTTTTGCCGGGCTCGCTTAAGCTGCGGTTCGTGGCGATAATGCTGCCGCGGTGCGCTTCGATAATCTGTTTCGAGATCGATAACCCTAGCCCTGAGTGCGTGCCAAATTTCTCGGCTTCAGGGCGCTCCGAATAGAAGCGATCAAAAATCGCCTTTTCTTTGCCCGCCGGAATCCCTGGGCCATCATCGGTAACTTCCACCACGACCAAGCGACCGTTTCGATAAGCATTTACATTTATTACGCCGCCCGGTGGGCTAAATGAAACCGCATTACCAATCAAGTTCCGGAACACTTGCGCGATGCGTCCTTCTAGGCCCGGCACAACAAGCTGATCGTTTTCAGGTGTTTGAACAACAACATGCGGTGCATCGGATTTGTCCGTTGCATTTTGCATCTCGGCCAACGCATTTAATAGCGTGGCCAATTTTACAGGCGACAATTCCGCGCGTGATAACTCGGCATCTAATCGTGATGCATCGGAAATGTCCGAAATCAAACGGTCCATACGGCTGACGTCATCCAGAATAATGCTCATCAACCGCTTTTGCTGCTCTGGGTCTTTCACGCGCGCCACGGTCTCAACAGCGCTGCGCAAAGATGTCAGCGGGTTTTTGATTTCGTGGGCCACGTCAGCCGCAAAGCTTTCGATGGCATCCAAGCGCAGCCACAGCGATTCGGTCATTTCACGTAAAGCGCCCGACAACTCGCCAATTTCATCACGGCGTGTGGTGAGATCTGGGATGTGATGGCGCCGCGTTTTGGCGTTGCGGACTTTTTCAGCAGCCTCCGCCAAAATGCGCAACGGTTTGCCAATCGTGCTGGCCAAGTAAAATGAAGCCAGTACGGTTAAGCCCAAAACCCAGCCAAACATGGCCAGGATTGAGCCGCGCACCGTAAACAACCGCTTATCAACGTTGCGACCGTCGCGTGAAACCAACACCGCGCCAACAACTTGGCGGTAGAACTGCACCGGTACAGCAACGTTGAGAATTTTCTGGCGATCCACTGTTCGTAAACGCACCGCACTTCCGGTTTCGCCTGCTTCTAACGCGCGGCCAACCTCGCTGTAATCAGATGCTAATGCATTGACGCGTTCGGTATAGGGTTCCAGTCCGCGCGTGAAACCAATCCGGCCCACGGTAGATCTGAAAACGTCTTGCACCTTTTCCATCAGGCCATTGTCTTCGACAGGCTCGAGGTCGACGACCTGCACTTCACCGCCGGGCCCTTGCAACAAACGGCTGTCGGCGATCAGGTTGCCGTCACGGTCGAACAGTCGCGCCCGCAGTTGGGCCAGGCCTGCCAAGCGACGGATCAATTGGCGGGATGTGTCTTGCTGTAAAATGCGCAAATTGCCGTTGGGCGTGAAACTGGGGAAATCAGCGTTCTCGGTTTCCACCACCACAGCGCCTTCGCCGATGGAGGCGGCAATCAGTTCACCCTGCACGCGCAAACCATCAAGCTCTGAAGCAATCAGGCTGTCTTCGTATTCATCCAGAAACAGCAGGCCGAGCACCAATAGAACAGGCGCCGCCAGATTGACGGCAAAGATACGCAGCGATAACGGCGAGAATGCGCCGTGCCCCCGGCGCGGTTCGCTCGACTGTTTTTCGTCGGTTTTTTGCTCTGGTTCGGCGCGCACGCCAGTCCCCTCTGGGGGGATCAGATTGTGCCCGATCCCCCTTAGCCACTGCGGTGAGACCCGCAGTACGTTTAAGCAGCAGTCTCAATGAATTTGTAGCCGACGCCGTACAAAGTTTCGATATGGGAAAACTCGTTATCGACTTCGCGGAATTTCTTGCGCAAGCGCTTCACGTGGCTGTCGATGGTACGGTCGTCAACATAGATGTGCTCGCCGTAGGCTGCGTCAATCAGTTGGTCACGGCTTTTGACGTGGCCAGGGCGTTGCGCCAACGCTTGGATGATCAGGAACTCAGTGACGGTGAGGTTCACCGGCAGGCCCTTCCACGTGCATAAGTGCTGGGCAGGGTCCAGCACCAGTTCACCACGTTGCAGCGAGCCTGCGGATAAAGCGCCACCGTTGGCCGCATTCTTTTGCGCTTCGGCGCGGCGGAACACAGCGCGCACGCGTTCGATCAGCAAGCGTTGCGAGAAGGGCTTCTTGATGTAGTCGTCAGCGCCCATGCGCAAGCCCAGCAACTCATCGACTTCGTCGTCTTTCGACGTCAGGAAGATGATCGGCATGGCCGACTTTTCACGCAAACGCTGTAAAAGCTCAATGCCGTCCATGCGCGGCATTTTGATATCAAGGATTGCCAGATCCACCGGGTCAGCCTGAAGCCCACGCAGCGCTTCCGCGCCGTCGCGATAGGTCGTGACCTTGAAGCCTTCAGTCTCCAGAACCATGGTGACCGAGGTTAAGATGTTACGATCGTCGTCAACCAAGGCGATGCGGTTACCCACGGAGAAATCCTTTTCTACCAATCACATCCGCGTCGATTCGCGGATTGCCACAATTCGAACGGCGGATTATGGCGAAATTCGTACAACCTCACGGCGTGTCTGTGGTTGTTAGCATGCTCTGTACGAGGTGCGGCATCAAAAGCCCGGCTAAACACGCGTTAAATCGTTAATTTCGCTTCATATTTCCGCTTGAAGCACACCCATAACAACGCGCGACGCCACAATTGGTCGCGTCAATTTTTGGGCGTATTCGGGTTTAGTGTGCGTTTTTGACGGCCTTTTGTATGTAAAAGCAGCGGCTTAGCGCACTCACGCTATTTCAGCCGCCCTAACTCTAACCGTGCGCTTTGGCGCTCAATACTATCGGCCGAACAGGTTGCTACAGCAGCGGTCAATTGGTCTCGTGCCTGATCGGGCTGCCCCAACATCAATCCTGCATGGGCCAGATAAAAATGAGCTTCGCATTGGCGTGACTTCTCTGCACCTGCTTGGCTCATCACGGTTTCAGCCGACACTTCACCTAAGAAAAACCGAAACACAGCGCTGGGCCATTCGCGCGAATTCAAAGTGTTGGCAACCGTCAGCAATTTATCGCGCCCGTTTTGCTTGATGCGGTCTTGCGCCATGAACAGCCACAGCGCGTTATGAGGCGTGGTGTTGCTGACTTTGCCGGGGGTGGCATTGGCTGCGGTGAAATCGGCAATAGCGCCTGCGAACTTATTGGCGATGAAGCGCATCTGCGCGCGCTGAATCAGAAGCGCTTGAGACTGCGGCTGTTGTTTCAGTGCTGCAGTTAAATCAACTTCGGCCGCATCAAAGTTATCTAACGCCCGGTAAGCATTGGCGCGTGCCGTTAGAATATCCACATCGTTTGGTGACTTCGCTAGCGATGCATTGAAGTCGTTCACGGCATCTGTGGCACGGCCTTCGGCCAGCAACGCAGTGCCCCGGAAGAAATACCAATCAGGGCGGTCATTACGCGCTTTCAGCAAAATTGAAAAATCGCTGATCGCCTGCTTGCGGTTGCCGCTTTGTAAGGCCGACACGCCGCGCGCTTCTAATGCTCCGGCATCATTGGGTCGTTGCGCCAAGATGGCGTTAAAGTCCGTCATGGCGGCTGCGAAATTTTCAAAGCGTCCATAGGCGGTGGCGCGTGCGCGCAACGCGCGGATGTCGTTTGGCTTTAATTTCAAGGCTGAGGTAAAGGCATCAATGGCTTCACTGACTTTACTGGCCTGCATCCAGGCCTGACCCAACAAAACAAATGAATCGAAGTCATTGGGGTTCAGAGTAACGGCTTGCTTCAGTTCGCCAATGGCGTCATCGACTTTATCTTGCTTTAAAAAGAATTCGCCACGCACGCGGTACGGGCCCGGATCGCCAGGGCTTAAACGCCGTGCTTCGCCCAAATCCGCAATAGCAGCGTCATTCTTGTTTTGCGCCAAGCGTAAAGCAGCACGCCGCACATAAGCTTCACCGTATGCCGCATCAGCCGCAATGGCGGCCGTGGCATCGGCTTCTGCGCCCGCGATATCCCCGCGCGCTTCTTTGATGCGGGACCGCGCTAACAGCGCGGTGGTGTCTTTTGGCGCTAACGCCAAGCCAGCATTTAAATCTGCGAGTGCGCGTTCGGTATCGCCAGCTTCATTCAAGGCTTCACTGCGCGCGAAATACGCCAAAGCTTTCGTGCCTGCGGGCAGCGCTGTATCGTTCAGCGTTGCAGAGCAAGTTTCAACGCGCTCTGTTGGGGCCAGACCCGGCGCAAAGCAGTTGGGGCTTTGCGCAGATGCAGCACTGCTCAAACCAAGCGTCAGCAGCAGAACAGGGCCGGGGATTTTGCGCATATTAGTACTCTTGGAAAAACTCGATCATTGCGCCGTCGGGCGAACGCACGGCGAAGATATCAGCCTCGCGCCCCGCCTCAAGTGATGTGCGTGTGACGTTCGCGAACACCGACACATCATTGGCTACCAGCAGCTTCTCAGCTGCTTTCACGTCGGCCACAGGAACGCGCACGCTGATAATGCCCAAATTGGGTGGTACGCAGGTTGAGCTGAAATCACGACCACTCAGGCCGTCCCATTGCACCAGCTCCACTTGGCCGGTGCTCCAGGTTTCGGAGGGTTCAACTTTCCTGTCGCTGGCGATGATCACTTTTTTAGACATGCCAACGCGCTCGGCTGGCAATCCGAATTGATTGGACTTTAAGTGGGTTACGCCATCGAATGACGGTACCCAGCGCATGATGTCTTTGTAAAAGCGCCGCGCCGCATCAATGTCGCGCACCATTTGTTGGATACTCACAACAGTCGTGGCTTTGTCGTATGGGAAATTCGGCAACGGTGGCGTCTGCTGGGTATAAAGCCCAAAGCTTACGCCATCAGGGCCGCGCAACACGACATTGCGCAAGGTCATCGCGCCAAAATCCATGTCGGATGGCGCGTTGTATGCAGACCAACCCAGTTTCAGTGCATCTTTGTATGTGGCATTGGCATCGCGCACATAAACAAGCAGCGAAAAGAAACCACCTGTGTCCCAAGGTGAGGCTTTCGCACGGGCCTCTGCTTGGGGGACGCCCTTAAATGACACCAAACGGATTTGACGCGTGGGGTCTGAGGGCGCAGTGAGGATGCGCTCTTCGGCTGTCGCGGTGCCTGGGAGCGCCCAGGATTTCAATAGCCGCGCGTCCGTCTTTCCACGCGTGAGTTCTTCCCAGCCAAAAAGTGTGTTCAGTGCGCGCGACCACGCACCTAAATCCCGCACGCTGATGACAACTTCGCGCCATGCACCATTTAAGGGGCCAACTGGAGCAGTCGCCATCGCCTAGTGCGCCTCGTCCCAGTTTTGGCCTGTGCCAGCTTCCACCAGCAACGGTACGCTTAAGTGCGCCGCACTTTCCATGACCGTTTTGATCACTTTTTTGGCAGCATCAACTTCTGCAGTGGGCACTTCAAAGATCAGTTCGTCGTGAACTTGCAGCAGCATCTCGGCTTTTGATTTTGCGGCCTTCAGTGCATCAGGCAGCCGGATCATCGCGCGCTTGATGATATCGGCCGCACCGCCTTGAATTGGCGCGTTGATGGCTTGGCGCTCGGCAAAGCTGCGCACTGCACCGTTTTTATCGCCAATC
The DNA here is from genome assembly GCA_965229355.1 of Rhodospirillaceae bacterium. Lineage (GTDB taxonomy): Bacteria > Pseudomonadota > Alphaproteobacteria > Rhodospirillales > Rhodospirillaceae. The sequence goes on from OZ245869.1 coordinate 1,993,482, forward strand.
CCTGGCACCCACACGCGGCGGCCAAAAGGTGTCATCACAAACCCATTGGCTTTGGCTTCTTCCTTGGCGCGGTTCATGTAGTCCTGAATTTCAGGGAACTTACTGAAGTACGCGGTAATGAAAGCTTGGGCTTCGCTGCGCTCAATCCCTAAGTTGCGCGCCAAACCAAACGCGGAAATGCCGTAGATAATCCCGAAGTTAATGGCCTTGGCGCGGCGGCGCAGTTCCGATGTCATGTCTTTCATCGGCACGCCAAACATTTGCGACGCTGTCGCGGCGTGAATGTCCTCGCCATTCTTAAAGGCTTGCTTCATGCCTTTAATGTCGGCGACGTGCGCAACCAGTCGAAGTTCAATCTGGCTATAGTCAGCCGAGATCAAAGTTTTGCCTTCAGGGGCCACGAACGCTGTGCGGATTTTGCGGCCTTCTTCCGTGCGGATCGGAATGTTCTGCAAATTCGGCTCGGTCGATGACAGGCGGCCTGTCGACGCGATGGTTTGCGAGAAGCTGGTGTGCACGCGCTTTGTCACCGGATGCACGGCTTCAACCAGCGCATCGGTGTAAGTGCTTTTCAGCTTGGCGAGCTGACGCCAATCGAGCACGCGCGCGGGCAAGTCGTGGCCCTGGCCTGCGAGTTCTTCGAGTATATCAGCGCCGGTGCCGTATGCGCCGGTTTTGCCTTTTTTGCCGCCGGGCAAGCTCATGCGCTCGAACAGGATTTCGCCCAGTTGCTTGGGCGATGCGACATTGAACTCTTCGCCCGCCAGCTTATGAATGTCGCGTTCCAATTCCACCATGCGCTTGGCGAAGTCTTCGCTTAAGGCTTTCAAGCGTTTGGTGTCGACCAGAATACCCTTCTCCTCCATGCTCGCGAGAATGGGGATGAGGGGACGTTCCAGCGTTTCGTAAATTGTCGTCAGGTGCTCGGCGCGCAAGCGCGGCTTCAGCACGGTATGGAAGCGCCGCGTGACGTCGGCGTCTTCGGCTGCGTAGGCGGTGGCTTTATCCAGCGGCACCTTATCAAAGGTGATCATGTTTTTGCCGCTACCGCACACTTCAGCAAACTTAATGGTCTTGTGATTTAGGTGAAGCTCGGACAACTCGTCCATGCCGTGCCCGTTCTTGGCACCATCCAGCACGTACGACATGACGATGGTGTCGTCGATGGGCGTCACTTCAAACCCAGCACGGCTGAGAATGTGCATATCAAATTTGATGTTGTGCCCAATCTTCAAAACAGAAGGGTCGCGCAACATTGGGCCCAGAATCTCAACAGCGTCTTTCACGCTCACTTGTTGTGGGCGCGCAACTGGGTCTAACGCTAGCTGCCCATCGGCAGCACCACCGTGTTCCAGCGGGATGTAGCAGGCCTCGCCTGCGTTCACACACAACGAGATGCCGACCAGCTTTGCTTGGCGCGGGTTAAGCCCATCGGTTTCTGTATCGACCGCGACCCAGCCATTCTTCAAGGCTTTGTCAGCCCAAACCTGTAGAGCCTGTTTGGTTTGAACCGTTTCGTATTTCGCTGTGTCGATGGCGGGCAGTGCCGCGGTTTCAGGTGTGGCGGTTGTAGGCGCGCTTTCTGTTGGCGCAGGATAAACAGTTGCTGTGGGGATGGCAGCATTCGCGCCTAATTTGGCGCTTACTTTCGCTACCAAGCTTCTGAACGTCTGCTCGGCCAAAAATCCGACCAGCGTATTTTCGTCCGGTGGGTTCCACTTTAAGTCATCCAGCGGCACTGTGACGGGAACATCGTCTTTCAACGTTACCAGATCACGTGAGATGCGCGCCAATTCTGCGTTCGCTAATAAATTCTCGCGGCGCTTGGGCTGCTTAATCTCGCCCGCACGTGCCAAGAGCGTGTCCAAGTCGCCGTACGTGTTGATCAGTTCAGCTGCTGTTTTAATGCCGATGCCGGGCACGCCGGGCACGTTGTCGGTGGAATCACCGGCCAAGGCCTGCACGTCGATCACCTTGTCGGGCGCGACGCCAAACTTTTCCATCACTTCGGCGGGGCCGATGTCCCGATTCTTCATGGGGTCGCGCATGGCAACGCCAGGCTTCACCAGTTGCATCAGGTCTTTGTCGGCAGAAATCACGACCACATCAATGCCAGCTGCTTTGGCCTGCTTGGCATACGTGGCAATCAGGTCGTCGGCTTCGTAACCAGCCAACTCAACCGCAGGCACGTTAAAGGCGCGTGTTGCTTCGCGGATCAGCGCGAACTGCGGAATAAGTTCATCCGGTGGCGGAGGGCGGTGCGCTTTATATTCTTTGTAAATGTCGTTGCGAAAGGTTTTGCGTGCGGTGTCGAACACCACGGCAATCAACTCTTCCACGCTGGTATCGCGCAAATCGTCCAACAGCTTCATCATCATGGATGAGAAACCGTAGACGGCGTTCACAGGTGTTCCGTCGGTCCGCGTCATCATCGGCAGACCGTGGAACGCGCGGAAGATGTATCCAGAGCCGTCGATCAGGTAGAGACGGCGCGGCTTTGTCTGAGGCATTATTTTTCTTTCGGTCGCATTATCCACGCCAACCGGTTTCCGCGTGTCGGGAAAATGCTCTTAATGGCCAGCGTGCGCGGCAGCGTTTTTGTCGAGGACGTATTCACGCCCGCAGTAAGGGCAATCAATTTTGCCCACTTCAGGTTTGATTTGCAGGTAAACGCGCGGATGGCCCAGGGCGCCGCCACCGCCATCGCAATTCACATGCGTTGTGTCGACCTTAATGGTTTCCACTGGCTCGGACATAGCGTATCCCCGTCATTATATATAAGTAAGTGCTGGCTTAGGTTATGGGACGGCGGGCACTGCTTTTCAAGCTTCGCTTACATCTCGGTAAATCAGGCGGCTGCGTACAGGCCTGCGCATTGACCCAGCCCGCCTCCACGCGTTAACCATGGGCCTTCACCGCAGCCGAGTCGCTTTATGACCGCATCTTTGCCCGATCTCGCCGTCGATATTCGCAACCTGAATAAAGTCTACGCAGGTTCAAACAAGCGCGCGCCGAAACAAGCGCTGACCGATATCAACCTATCCGTTCCGCGTGGCTCGTTCTTCGGGTTGCTGGGGCCGAACGGTGCTGGCAAATCGACCATGATTAATATTATGGCGGGCTTGGTGCGCCGTACGTCGGGCACCGTGAAGTTGTGGGACTACGATATCGAAACCCAAGAACGCCAAGCGCGCTGTGCCATCGGGATTGTACCGCAGGAATTGCATCTCGATCCGTTCTTCACCGCCCGCGAAGCGCTGGAGTTGCAGGCGGGCCTGTATGGCGTGCCGAAGAATGAGCGCCGCACCGAAGAAATTTTAAAAGCCGTCGGGTTACTCGATAAAGCCGATGCTTATTCGCGCACATTGTCGGGCGGTATGCGCCGCCGCTTGCTGGTGGCGAAGGCTTTAGTTCACACCCCGCCGATTTTAGTGTTAGACGAGCCGACCGCAGGCGTTGATGTGGAATTGCGCCAAACGCTGTGGAAATACATCCGCGAACTGAACCAGCGCGGCACGACAATTTTGCTGACGACACATTATTTAGAAGAAGCCGAAGAACTGTGCGACCAAATCGCCATCATCAATCATGGGCGCGTGGTGGTGAACGATAAGACCGAGAATCTGCTGAAGCATCTCGACAACAAAGCCGTCACATTTGTGCTGACAGCGCCACTGAACGCTGTGCCCGAGGCTTTGGTGCGCTTTAACGCGGCCCTGCCCAAGCCCAATGAACTGCACATCAATTATCGCCCCAGTTCAGCGGCTATGGGGGAAATTATTGAGGCGGTGCGTGGCGCTGGCTTAGGTATAGCTGACATGCGCACTGATGAAGTCGACTTGGAAGATATCTTCCTGCAGCTCACGCGCTCGGCGGCGTAAGCCACATCCAATGACACTGCTCCGCCACATCGCCGTGCTCTGTGTTGTGGCTGTGCTGGCGGCGTGCGGGCCGAAGACGGTTCCGCTGGGCGTTACACTTAAAGAGCCAGAGCTTACCGAAACCTCTTTCATCACGGATGATGGCTTGGCCCTGCCAGTGCGCCGTTGGTTGCCGGAAGGAGAGGTGAAGGGCGTTGTCGTCGCACTCCATGGCTTCAACGACTACGCCAAAGCGTTCGAGAAAATTCCGGCCGACGCGCCGGGCACCGGTGCGTTTCTTGCGGCGCAAGGATTCGCTGTCTACGCTTACGATCAACGCGGCTTTGGTGCATCTCCCCACGCGGGCCTGTGGCCGGGTGAACAGGCGCTGATCGACGACTTCGATGACTTTGTTGTGGCATTGAAGCGCAAGTATCCGGGCAAACGCCTTTTTGCTTTGGGCGAAAGCATGGGCGGCGCTGTGATTATGTCGGCGGTCGCGCAAGCCAAAGCTACGCCACAAAAGCCAACCGTTGATGCTGTCATTCTGGCCGCACCTGCCGTGTGGGCGCGCGCCACCATGCCGTTCTATTACCGCATTCCGTTATGGCTAGGCGCGCATGTGCTTCCTGGTTTTAAGCCCAGCGCCAAAGGCTTGGGATATCAGGCCAGCGATAACATCGATTTGCTGCGGGATAACGCGCGCGATCCGCTGTTCATTAAGGAAACGCGGCTTGATGCGGTTTACGGTATGACCAGCCTGATGGATATGGCACTAGCCAGCCCGCCCAGCATTACGGTGCCGACACTTTATTTATATGGCGCGAAAGATCAGATCATTCCGCGCAAACCCACACTGAAAGCGGTGAAGTCGTTTGAAGCGCCGGGCTTGCGCACGGCGTTTTATCCGCAAAGCTGGCACATTATCTTGCGCGATAAAGATGCCGCGACGGTGCTGAATGATGTGGTCGCGTTCATGAATGACCCATCGTCCCCTTTGCCCTCTGGCGCGGATCAAAATGCTGTGGAACGCTTGACCGAAGCAGCCAAGCATAAGCTGCCCAAAAAATGAGAGGGCCTTGCAGCTTTCATCTCAGCAGTTATCATCGCTGACCACTTATCTACGCGATCAGCAATCGCCGTTTGCAGATGTGAAGTCTGCGACACTCCTGAAGGGCGGGCAGTCCAACCCCACCTTCAAACTTGAAACCGCAAATGGCCCCGCAGTGCTGCGTATGCGGCCCATTGGTGCAGGCAAATGGGCGCACGATGTAGGCCGCGAATTCAAAGTGCTCAGTGCTTTGAAAAACACAAACGTGCCAGTGCCCCACCCTTATCTTTACTGCGAAAGCGAAGAAGTGATTGGTGGCTCGTTCTATCTCATGCAGTTTGTGGATGGGCGCATCATTGATGACTGCACGCTGCCTGGGCTTGCGCCCGTTGAACGACGTGCGGTCTACAAAAGCTTTGCCGAAGTGTTCGCGGCCCTTCATGGGGTGGACTATCAAGCTGTCGGGTTAAACGACTTCGGTAAGCCCAACGACTTTGTCGCGCGCCAACTCAAACTGCACAGCGCGAAGTTTGTGGAATATGAACCGCAGGGCAACGCAGACATGGCGTGGTTGGCGGAACATTTGCCGCAGCACATCCCGGCGCAGCAGCGCACGTCGATCATCCATAATGATATTCGCGTGGGCAATGTGGTGTTGCACCCAACCGAACCCAAAGTGATCGCGATATTGGATTGGGAGATGTCGACGCTGGGTGATCCATTCGCGGACGCCGCCCTGATTCCGCTGCCGTACTATTTTGTGACTGATAATCCGCAAGGAAGTTTTGCTGGTGTCGATACGCATGCATTGGGCTTGCCCACGGCAGACGAACTGCTGAGCTGGTATTGTGCCGCGCGCGGGATTCCGGCGTTTCAAAATTTCGCATTTATGACAGCGTTTAATCTCTTCCGGTATGCTTCGGTGTATGCGGGCATTGCGGCGCGTTTTCGGCAGGGTTTGGCGGTGTCGTCCGATGCCGCGCGCTATGCCGATGTGGTGGCATCCACCGCGCGACAGGCAAGAATGGTCGCCGAACAGGCGCTTAAAGTAGGGGGTTAAGCCCTATTACCCGCATTGTTCTTGGGCACGTGATGGTTTAGAAACGGCGCATAAAGCCTCAAAAGCACCCGTAGCTCAGCTGGATAGAGCGCTGCCCTCCGAAGGCAGAGGTCGTGAGTTCGAATCTCGCCGGGTGCGCCATTCTTGGACCAAACTGGGCACTGCCGCTTTTGTCGGCGGCAAGCCTGTTTCCAATGCAGCGTTCAACACATCTGTTGAACCGCTCATTCGCGCATTGCTGCTTCCCATGTCGATTTTGCCGATAAACGCCCGCAGCAACGCTTTGCGGAACTGAATGTCGCCTGATCGTAATAGGTCTGCCATCCCTTTAGAGAAGGCCGCGATCTTTTTGGGACTTAAAAGTGTCTCGGCTTCGGTTGCGCGACCTTGTGATTCGGTGAGAAAGCGCAAAGCATCAGGTCAAAGTTATCCTGCATTTGCCCGCTAATCTTTCGTATAGCTCCAAATTTTTTAGACCTTCTGCGCAGTATCACTTTTACGTGTTCAAGCAAATGATTGATCCGGGAAGTCGATACTGTTGGCCGCAAAACAAAGGGAGACGTTGCTATGTCCTACCTTGGTAATGTTGTGAAGGCTGCCGAGTTGGCTGCGATATGTGAAGCCATCGGGCGTTCTATGGCGACAATCACTTTTGATCTCGACGGAACGATCCTTGATGCGAACGAAAATTTTCTCAAGACGCTTGGCTATTCTTCGCGTGAAATTATAGGTCGTAAGCATAGCATATTTGTTGCCCAGGACTATGCGCGCAGCACTGAGTACCGTCAGTTCTGGAGCAATCTAGCCCGAGGCGAATTTCAGGCCGGACAATTTTGCCGCATTGATAAGAGTGGCAAAGAGGTTTGGATCCAAGCCTCGTATAATCCGCTGCTAGGGCGTGATGGCCGTCCCTACAAAGTCATCAAATTTGCGTCCGACATTACCGAGCAAAAGAAAGCAGCGAGTGATGCTGAGGGGCAGCTTGCCGCAATCTCTAAATCCCAAGCCGTCATTCAGTTCCAACTGGATGGCACGATCATGGACGCGAACGAAAACTTTCTTAGCGCAATGGGTTATGCGCTGTCCGAGATCAAAGGTCAGAATCATAACATTTTTGTCAAGCCAGACTATCGGAAGAGCGCTGCCTATCAAGAATTCTGGGCGAAGCTTCGTCACGGACAATATCAAGCGGGACAATTCGAACGTGTTGGCAAAGGCGGACGTGAGGTTTGGATTCAGGCCTCGTACAACCCGATCTTTGATGCCAACGGTAAGCTTGCAAAAGTCGTCAAATATGCAAGCGATGTGACTGCTGAGGTCATGGCGCGCCGCAAAATTGAAGCCGCCAAAATTATGATTGACGAGAACTTAGCAACCATATCGAAATCTATAGCTGGGGTAACTCAGCAATCATCTGGGGCGGCGGCCGCATCCAATCAAACAACATCAAATATCCAAGCAGTCGCAGCCGGCGCGGAAGAAATGAGTGCAACTGTTTCTGAGATCGCGCAAAGCATGGCTAAATCTCGCCAAGCATCGGAAGAGGCATTCAATTTGACGGAAAATGCCTCAGCTTCAACTGGAAGACTGACCTCCGCTGCAACTTCCATGTCGGGAATCGTCGCGCTCATCCAGGGTATTGCCGAACAGATCAACCTCTTATCATTAAATGCCACGATCGAGTCAGCACGCGCTGGTGAGGCGGGGCGCGGATTTGCGGTTGTCGCAACCGAGGTCAAAAATTTGGCGCAGCAAGCTGCAAAGGCAACCTTGCAGATTTCGGATGAAATCAAGTCTCTGCAGAGTGTGTCCGACGAAGTCACAGCCGCGCTTGGTGCAATTCGAAAGTCAATTTCTGAGGTGAACCAGTCTGTCATAACTACAGCGGGCGCTGTTGAGGAGCAAAGTGCCGTCTCTCGCGAGATTTCGGCTAACATGCAAACAGCGGTTTTGGGAACCGGTGAGGTTAACGACAGTCTGAAAAAGATCGCCGAAGCTACGGCAGAGGTCGATCAATCGGTGCGCGAAGTTCGCCAAGCATCTTCGGCTTTGGGATAATGCCATTTCGATAATTCGGCTGATGCCTTGAGTTTCCTTATGTAGAGGAAGGCGTATATGGCCACAATTCTTGTTGTCGATGACGTCCAAGCCAGCCTGTTATTTGCCCAGGGGCTTCTTGAAGCACTCGGATTTGACACTTTGCTCGCCAAAGCTGGTCAGGCGGCTTTGGCACTGTGCGAGCGATCCATGCCCGACGGTATCCTGATGGACTGGGAAATGCCATGCATGGATGGCCCCGAGTGTATGAAGCGCATTCGAGCATTACCGAATGGCGCTCAAGCCAAAGTCATTTTCTGTACTATCAGGGATGAGTATGAAGATGTCGTGGAGGCAATGTCTAGCGGAGCGGATGCATTTATGATGAAGCCATACACGCTAGATACACTTAAGTACTTCCTGCGCAAAGCCGATTTGCTCGACGATATGCGTGGTGCGTTGTCTTAAACTCGAGATTAATCGAGACAACATTAATTCCATCACTACTATTTTCCTATCATTAGAAACGGAAATTTTTTTGATAAAGCCAGACGTGATTTCTCGTCCGGTTATATCTGCTCATCTATAGCGGGCAGTTTTGTGTTCGGAATCGCGCGATCTTATCTTCACTAGATCCTAGCTTTTGAGAAAATCTATTCATGTTTTGCACCTTTGTGAGGTTGCTTGCGAATTCATATGTCGTGAGCCCGCTCAGAATCATGGGTGCTCGGTTTATTTTTGCTGTCTAACCTTTGCCTTCAATGAGCCTGTGGTTATTAAGCGGGTTGCGTAACAAGTTGCACCCACTGCCTATGGCTGGTCTCACGGCCATTAAATTACAATCATCGTCTTCCACAATGATCGTGAATCCGAATAAGAACCTGTTGTTTTTGGGCGTGTAATAAACACCCAACTATTCATATGGTTTTAACGACAATAAAATCTCTAATGATGCGCTCTGCGGCGAGATGCTCGATGTCCAAACAGGTGCTAATCGAAGCAGACATTCGTTGTCGTAAAATCGTTATAGCGATGCAGCACCTATAGGCTGCATTCGTACGCATTTACCGACCCTGATGACGTTCCTAGGCGTACGCCTTTCGAATAGGGTGTTATGCATCAACAAACACGATAGTCTTAATTACTTCCTGATGAATTGGTATAGCAGGAGGAGTGACATTTGTTTGCAAAGCAGAACACAAGTCGTAGAGCGCGCTCAATTCGATTTTATGCTATTGCCTTAGTTCTCATAACCGCACTTCCACTCATTCTCGCAACTGCTGTCGATGTTCTAAATCAAGCAGAGAGAGAAGAAGATCTTGCTCATGAGCAGTTGCGGGTGTTGGCGGCTGATGCAGCCGTCGATGTAGAGCGATGGATGAAGGGCAACAAATCGCTACTCACCACGATTGCGGCGAGACCATCTACAAAAGCGCTAAAGTGCGAGCCGTTTATCAAAGACTTCATCGACTTTAGTGCTGAATTAAATGTGCTTCTCCTCATTAATCGCGCTGGCGATGTTATCTGCCAATACTCAAAAACCCAGTTTGACATGCCGGGACCTCAGGCGATGCTTTCGCGCCCTATAGTCAAGGCCGTGATGCAATCTAACGACTTCATTTTTGGACCTGTAGAGCAAGGCTTAACTCATAAAGTCTGGCTCGTTGTGTCGGGATTGCCCGTGACTGGAGCCGATGACTCTGTCGTTGGTTATCTCTTTCTGACGACAGATATCATAAAAGCCAATTATAAGCTTTTCGAGGGTAAGCCACGCTCGCCAACAATTACGGTGGTCGATAAGACTGGCCGGAGAGCTTTCCGCTGGCCCGATCCTGAAGATGCAATCGGTAAAGAGATTAAACTCCAGAACCGTATAGTTCCTCCAGACATTATGAATGATGAAAAGGCGCGCTCGTCAGTAAAACCTCTATTGGCTGAGGGAGGCCCCATTCTAGATTCTGGCTGGCAGGTGGCTGTTTCGCTACCGCGGAATGAATTTATAGAATCCGGAATACGTGATGCTTATACGCTAATCTTGTTTCTGGGATTGGCAACGTCTCTCACCATTGCCGCGACCTACTTTGGAACAAGAAGTATCTCTCGCCCAATTCAGACAATAGCAAAGATGGCGGGGTCAATTAGGTCAGCACGATACATGCCCGAACTTTCAAGCTCGGTCGTGCCGCTAGAAATTGCTGAAACTGCAAATGCGCTCATTCGGATGAATAGGGATTTGGCGGCATCTGAATCCCGATATCGTGCTTTAATTGATGGTGCTAACGCAGTTGTATGGGAAGCGGATGCGCAGACGCTCAAGCTGACCTTTGTCAGTGATCAAGTGCGAAAGCTGTTAGGCTACACTCCAGAAGAGTGGATGAAATCAGATGTTGATTGGTCAAATCACATACATCCTGACGACCTAAAGTCTGCAATAGAGCAAGCCCGTATCGGAATAGCAAACGGTAAGCCATGGGAGCAGTCGTATAGAGTTAGAGCAAATGATGGGCGCATTGTATGGGTCAGGAACCTGTGTGCGATCGATAGTGATTTAGGTGTTATCCGAGGCCTGACCTTCGATATAACAAAGCATATAGAGCTTGAAAGTGTATTGGCGGCACAAGACGCTCGTAATCGCGCCATTATTGATGCATCGCCGATCCCGTCTGCCTTGAATGATGATCGCGGGAATATAGTTTTTTTAAATCGAGCGTTTGTAGAAACAGTTGGATATGGCGCTGAGGACATACCGACTTTATCAGACTGGTGGCCGAAAGCCTACCCGGACCCGAGTTATAGGCAATGGGTTCTCAACGAATGGTCACAACGGCTCAGTGATGCGCAAAAATCTGGACTACCATTTAAATCTTTAGAACTCAAAATTGCGACTAAAACTGGCAAAGAGATAATGGCGATTGGAGTCGCCACGTCTTTAGCAGGCTACGAAAATAAACTGCATTTGATAACGCTTATCGATATTACTGAGCGTGCTGCTATGGAACAAAAATTAGCCATATCGGAGAAGCTTAATCGGGAGATTATCAATGCTTCGCCAGTTCCAATGCGCGTGAATGATCGTAAGGGCGATACTCTTTACGTCAATAATTCGTTTCAAGAAATATTTGGCTACTCAATATCGGATATTCCGACGTTTGACGATTGGCAAGCGATAGCGTTTCCAGATCCACATTATGCCAAGATTGTCGATGATAAATGGAAGGCGGCCAGTACTCAAAGTGGCGCCACGGGGCAACCCTTCGTCCCTATTCAGATCGATATACAAACGAAAGATGGAAGATCCGTTCCTGTATTGGCTCTGTCACGTTCGCTTTCAAATGGCGCCGACACAGTTCGGATATCTATGTATTTTGATATTTCTGAAAGAGTGGCTTTGGAGAAGCGACTAGAGGCTGCGAATCATTTTGCGCAGTCTACAATTGATGCGCTCTCTAAAGAGATATGTGTCATCGATGAGACAGGCCAAATACTTGAAGTAAACAAAGCTTGGCGCGATTATGCCGCCGAAAAAATCCCGACTGGTTATGACTGGATTGGGCAAAACTATCTATCCATCTGCGAGCAAGCGATTGCGCTCGGTGATCTTGAAGCGATTAAACCGAAAAAACTCATTCAAGATGTTTTAGAAGGAACATTTTATCGTGGAGAAATTGAATACTCTTGTCAGGTAAACGGCGAGAAGCAGTCCTTCTTAATGACGGTTACAAGATTTGAGGATGGGATTAGACGCGGTGCAGTTATTGGCCACCGCAACATTACCGAGCTTAGAAATTCTCAGGAGAAGTTGGCGCAATCTGATAAATTATCAGCCGTTGGTCAGTTAACCGGTGGCGTCGCGCATGACATTAATAATGCGTTGGCTGTGATTGTCGGGAATACCGAGTTAATAGCACATTCTGCTGATCCTGACTCTCTTACGGCGAAATTATCTCAGCGAGTGCTTAAGGCCGCAAATGGAGCTGCTGGGCTGATCGGGCGTTTGCTTGCGTTTTCGAGGAAGTCCCCGATAGAGCCAGAGAGTCTAGAGCTTTCAAGTGTTGTTGCAGATGTAATCAAAACACTCAGCCGCACTCTTGGCGGGCGCATAACAGTCAAATTTATTCCCGCTCCAGATGCGGTCTGGGTTCATCTTGATCGCGCAATGCTGGAGAGTTGTTTAATAAACCTAAGCGTTAACGCCCGCGATGCAATGCCCGATGGCGGCGATTTAACGTTCACAATTACGACAGAAAAAAACAGGTCGGCGGATGACCAGCATGGTTGGGCCGTGCTTTCTGTTAAAGATTCTGGGACGGGCATGCCAGAAGAAGTCCGCAATAAAGTATTCGAACCATTTTTTACAACGAAGCCCGTGGGGAGAGGCACTGGTTTGGGCCTCGCCATGGTTTATGGCTTTATAAAGCAGAGTATGGGCGATATTGAGGTCGCGAGTACCCCCGGCGTAGGTACAACTTTTATTATGCACTTTCCTCTGAAAGAAGTGGCGAAGGTGGCTTCCGAGGAAACCAGTCAGACGAAGTTTAGATTGCGAGATGATTTCCGAATACTTGTCGTTGATGATAACGACGATCTTCGTGAAACCATACGGAATCAACTTGAGAGCGTGGGAGCGCAAGTACTTGAAGCAAGCTCTGTCGAAGCCGGGCGGAACTTAATAAATCAAGATCCAGAAATCGCGTTTGTAATATCTGATTTGGCGCTTGGCCCTGGAGAAACAGGTATCGAACTGGCCGAGTGGATCAAAAAACAGGGTTTGAAAATTCCAGGCGCTATTATGTCAGGTTATATTGATATCGAACCCGAGCGGGTAACCCGATTGGGCTGGAAATGGCTTCAAAAACCCACCCAACTTAAAGATATTGTCAGTCTGCTTGCAAATAATTGATGTGTGTACCGTCTGCCGACTTGCGCAAATTACCCTATTCATAGCTTTAGACAGCCAGCAGATAAATTTCTAGGTTTCCGATCCGAGCCCCAACTTAGGACCGCCTAAAAGTGGATTTTCCCCGCTTAGTCATGGCAGGTACCAGTTCGTATCTAGACCCAAAATACGCGGGCTAAAAATTTTACAAATTACAGCAGAAATATAAATACGACTCACTAACCGCATCAAATACTCTATAAGCGCACATTCCATCGCCAATCCACCAACCGACAAGCGCAACGCTCATATGGACCCACAACTACAGAGAAATCTCGTCGCACTTTATGACGCGAGAGAATATGAGCAAGTTGTGAATGCGACGAATGATGCGGTCACGGAAAGCTCCGTGAAAGACAGTTGGTATGTGCTGCGCGTTTATGCGTTATATTTTTTAAAAAGATATGATGAAGCTGCGGAGGGCTTTCGTAGATTATATGATGCTAAGCCTCAAGATCAGCAATCGCTGCTGATCTTGATGGCATGTCTTCTTAAGCTTCGCCAATTCGACAAAATGTTTGATGTTGCCACGCAATCGTATGCAACATTTCCAGCAGGCAAGATTGGTCTACAAATCATAGAAATTGGCCTAAAAGTTCGCGCCCCGGCCGCGTACATTTCTCGCATTTTCCGTGAACTGTTTCCTGATTTTTTTGGAAGGCACACCGAAAGCAAAGTGATCGTGTCTCAGCACACATCACTCCGCAACTGGTGCGCGGAAAACCAAATTACGATGGTAGAGTTAGATCCATCTGTGAATGTTCAGATTAAAGATGTTTTGACGGGAACTGACCTTTCCTACGTCTCTCAGTCCACCGAAGTTGCCATAATTCCTGAAGCAGCCGTCGTGTGCGGTTGGGATTACCCTTTTACTTCGAATGGTCAGGTGCTGAACGATGTCGGCTATCTTCCAATGACATCCAAGTTGATGTCCGTGCCCCATGTCGCAAGTCCATACGACAATTATGTCGCATCGCTGTGGGCTGATGTGATCGAAGTCGACGAAGATGTTTTTTTTCTATCATGTCCAGACCTCTCGGCCTTTGGTCACTGGCTAATCGACTTCCTCCCGCGGCTCGTTGTGTGGAGTCAGCAGCGCAATTCAAAACTCAAGATATTTTGTCCCGCTAATCTTCCAGATCATTTCAAAGAATCTTTGAAGCGATTTGGTATAAGTCAGGACCAACTCTGTGAGGGGGAACTCTATCGGGCCTATAAATTTAAAACACTGACGGTTTGCCGATTGGGTCATTGGGGTGCGCGGTCCGCGCTTGTGAACGAATTTATCTACAAGCATCTTGGTCCGCCTGCGGATTATCAAGTGCCGCATGGCATGACTGAAAAGCTGGTGTTTCTTGAGCGAAGCCAGACAAGCCGCGGGCGACTCATCATAAACAAAGCTGAATTTGCACAAACGCTCGAAGTGTTTAACGTGCGTACAATGCGGCGTCCCGAGCTTTCGATTGCGGAGCAAGATAAAGTGTTGTGGAACGCAGGTGTTGTGATCAGCGCTTACGGCACGGATATTCTCGCCGTCTATCAGTTGCGGCGCGGCACAGACTTGATGGTCTTCTATTTCGAAGATGTTGACGAGTTATCGGAAGAAGGTGAACTCGGGATCTCGTTGGCAAGAATATGCGCACTGCTTGGTGTGCGGTTGACCCGGGTTTATTGCAGTGCGGCTCCCGATGATAAGCGCGTTGGTTATAAGCGCGATTTGGTTGTCAATTGCGCCCAGTTTAGTCGTCAACTGAATGAAATTTTGAATCGTCGTAACTACAAACACTTAACCTGAATATTTTTCAATCCAGCGGCTCGCAGCTCTTCCATGATCTCTGGTTCATAGATTGGATTGGATATGATCAGGAGGTCTCCCTCTTGAGCTGCTGCGAAAAACGCCTGCTTATTTTGTATTTGAACCAAAGACAGCGGAAGAAACTTGCCGACTTTCTTTGGATTCTCATCGATTGCAAATGCGACTTTATTGATGAGCTTGTTTTGATTTAGGCAGTGAACCAGAAACATGCAACCTTTTGTGGCTGCGCCCCAAATGTATATCGATCGTGATGTGGTCGTTAATTGATCGAAGTTCGTGATCTTCTGCGATAAATCAGGGAATAAAGCGGAAAAACTTAATTCTTCCCATTCTCCAGTGTCGTATTGATTGGCGAAGGTCTCAGAGACCGAAGCTAGATTTGCAATGACGTACTGATACTGATCTCCAAAGCTAAAAGAAGCCTCAGTGACGTCGTCATTGAAAAGAGCCGTAAGTGCCTTTTTTGAAAAATAGTTTACGTGTTCGTAGGTTAAATCAAAAAAAGCCTGATGAGTGGCGATCCAATCGTAGTTTGGTACTTCAATGTAAATTGGCGCGTTGCCGAATATGGTCTTGAGCAAGCCCAAAAAGTCATGTGGGCGCGGTATATGTTCGAGCACATGGCGCAACACGACAAAATCTGCGGCGATCCGATCAGTTTTGCCTAAGTACCTTTTGGATATACTTTTATTATCGCCATCATATGTGGCATCGAAGCCTAGTATTCTAAAGTCGCCATCTGCCTGGACCAATTCGACAAAGTCACCTTTGCCGCACCCAACCTCAACGATTTGGCTATCTTTTGCCAAATGGCGCTTTATAAGCGCCAGCACGTCTATCATATGTGCGGTGAACCTTTTTGAATGGGCCTGACTATTTTGATAGTCTTGGTCATAAGTCGCTAAGCCCGTGTCGAAATCCGCGTTCTCGATAAAATCGAGCGCTTTGCTTCTTCTGAGTCGGAGGCTTCCTGTCTTTTGCGCCTCATGAATCGAATTCAAAGGGCTGTTGGGAAGAACGGGGACTTGGATCGCGGGGTCAGTTGCTTTTGGCAGGGTCATTCTGATCGAGGGCACATAAGTACAGATGATGAGAAGATAAGTGTTGGGAATTCACGAGTAGGTTTTTACATTTAGAATGCTACCGCTAATGTAGCAGTGCATATTTATCTTTTACCGTAGAGCCATAAGAAATCGAAGGCCAAGTTCACATGAAATGCGTTTTACTCGCTGGCGGCCTCGGCACGCGTATCTCTGAAGAAACACACCTCAAACCAAAGCCGATGATTGAGATTGGCGGTTTGCCCATCATTTGGCACATCATGAAGATGTACGCGGCCCACGGGGTTAATGAGTTTGTCGTTTGCTGTGGTTACAAAGGCTATGTCATCAAAGAATACTTCGCGAATTATTTTCTCCACATGTCGGATGTTACATTCGACATGACGACAAATACCATGGAAGTCCATCAACGTCGGACCGAGCCATGGAAAGTGACCCTGCTTGATACCGGGGAAAATACGATGACGGGTGGACGCTTAAAGCGCGCTGCACATTTCTTGAAAGACCAGGACATGTTCTGCTTCACGTATGGCGACGGCGTGAGCGATGTGAACATTACCAAGCAACTATCCTTTCACAAGGCGCATGGGAAATGGGCGACAGTCACTGCAGTTCAGCCGCCTGGTCGTTTCGGTGCTTTGCAGACAAATGGCGAAGTGGTCACGGGGTTTAGTGAAAAACCTGTCGGTGATGGTGGCTCAATTAACGGGGGATTTTTTGTGCTGTCCCCGAAATGTTTAGACTTCATTGCTGACGACAATAGCAGTTGGGAACTGGGTGCACTTTCGCAACTGGCGGCTCAGGATCAATTAAGGGCATTTGCTCACAATGGTTTTTGGCAGCCGATGGATACGTTGCGTGAAAAGAATATGTTAGAGCAGCTTTGGATGTCAGGCCGTGCGCCCTGGAAGGTTTGGAATTGAAGCTATGACTCTGAGTTCTTCTGGCGCGCAACCTGAAGCTACGTTCTGGAAAAATAAGCGTGTCTTATTAACCGGGCATACGGGTTTTAAGGGGGCTTGGCTTGCGCTGTGGCTTTCACAAATGGGGGCCAAAGTATCAGCTTTAAGCTTGCCGCCAACCACTCAGCCTAATTTGTATTCGCTTCTGCATGTCGATAGTCTTGTCGAAAGTGCATATATCGATATTCGTGATGCGGCTGCTTTAAAAGCATACATTCAGAATGCGCAGCCCGAAATTTTGCTGCATTTGGCGGCGCAGCCGCTGGTTCGCGAAAGCTACCGAAGCCCACTTGAAACGTTTTCCACAAACATCATGGGGACGGCCCACGTTCTGGATGCTTTGCGGGGATTAGACTCAATTCGGGTCGCGGTAATCGTCACGACAGATAAAGTCTATCTCAACCGCGAACACACAAGGGCCTATTGTGAAACAGATTCGCTGGGTGGGTACGATCCGTACAGCGCCAGCAAGGCGGGGGCTGAGATCGTTATTGCAAGTTACCGAGACTCATTTTTAGCCGAACAAGGTGTTGCGGTGGCGAGCGCGCGCGCCGGCAACGTGATTGGTGGTGGTGATTGGTCACCAGACCGCCTTATTCCCGATGCGCTGCGGGCGTGGTCTAACGATCAAGTGTTGGTGGTTCGTCGGCCCAATGCCATTCGGCCCTGGCAACATGTTATAGAGCCTTTGTGTGGCTACCTTGTGCTAGCTGAGAGATTATGGCGCGCGCCACAACTGAGCAGTGCTTATAACTTTGGTCCTGCAGATGCTGATACAGTAAGCGTGCGCACTGCAATCGAAATTGCGCAAAAAAAATGGCTTGGCGCACGTGTTGATTTTAAGCAGCAGGATGAAGGCCCTCACGAAGCTGGCTTGCTAATGCTCGATGCTTCAAAAGCTGAGACTGCGCTGGGTATTAAGCCGCAGTGGACTTTGCAGCATGCAATCGAACGCACTGTGCATTGGTACCGGGGCTTGGCTTCGGGTGATTCTGCTTTGGATTTGTGTCAGGCAGACCTTGATGCTTATACAAAAATGTCCGTGATCTCATGACCCGGTTTGCTGTTCATGATGCTCCGCTTGCGGGAGTGAAAATTGTTGAGCGCCAAGCGTACGCGGATGAGCGCGGCTTTCTCAGTAGAATCTTTTGCAGTGATGAATTGGCGAGCGCGGGCTGTGGCCGTGTTGTCGCGCAGTTAAATCATACGCAGACCGCCCGGCGTGGGACCGTTCGTGGCCTACACTTTCAGCGCCCCCCCTTTGCAGAAGCGAAACTGGTAACCTGTATTGTCGGGGCAATCTGGGATGTCGCGGTTGATCTGCGCGAGGGGTCGCCGACCTTCGGGCAGTACTACGCTCACGAGTTGAGTGCTCATAATCATACAGCGCTTTTCATCCCAGAGGGTTTCGCTCATGGGTTCCAAACGCTCAGTGATGATGTGCATATTATTTATTGCCACTCTGTCGCTTATGAACCAAAGGCGGACGGCGGGCTTAATCCATTTGATCCGCGCATTTGTGTGGCGTGGCCATTGGATGTTTCTGTAATTTCAGCAAAAGATCGTGGCCTTCCAATGCTGGGTGCGGACTTTAAAGGTTTGAAATTGTGAATTGTCGTCATTGTAACGCGGCGCTTACGCATACATTTGCTGATCTGGGGCAGGCGCCTCCATCGAATGCATATCTCTCCAGTCATGATCTGGATAAGTCTGAGCCGTATTTCCCTTTAAAAGTGTTGGTGTGTGATCAATGCTGGTTGGTCCAAACCGAGGATTATACGGCGGCCGATGAACTTTTTAATGATACGTACGCGTATTTTTCCAGCACCTCGCGAGGCTGGCTTGATCATGCTGCACGGTATGTTGCAGATATCACGAAATCATTGAGCCTGGGCTCCGGCAGCTTTGTCGTTGAGATCGCCTGCAACGACGGCTACTTGCTCAAAAACTTCTTGAATACGGGTATCTCTTTTCTCGGTATTGAGCCGACCGCCAGTACCGCTGCGGCAGCAGAAGCATTAGGAATTCCGGTTTTGCGAGAATTTTTTAATGATGATTTTGCGCAGAAACTGGTCGCGCAATACAGAAAAGCGGACTTAATTGTTGGCAATAACGTATTTGCGCATGTCCCTGACATTAACAGTTTTACGCGCGGTCTTAAAACAGCGCTGAATGAAAACGGCACGATCACGTTGGAATTTCCGCATCTCTTGCGGCTGATACAATTTTGTCAGTTCGACACGATCTACCATGAACATTTCTCGTATCTCTCGCTTCACACCGTTCAGCGCATTTTTGCGCGGGCTGGGTTGAAAGTGATCGATGTCGAAGAGCTCCCAACGCATGGCGGCAGCTTGCGGGTCTTTGGGGCTCACGAAAATGATACGCGCCCAGAAAGCGCAAGGGTCGCGCAGATTATCAGGGCGGAAGAAGTGGCTGGCCTGCGCGATTTGGAAACATACCGCGCGTTTCAAGATCGCATTGAGCAAGTGAAGCATGGACTTCTTGATTTTCTGAAGAAGCATCAAGCAACCGGGAAAAGCATCGCCGCGTATGGCGCCGCTGCTAAAGGGAATACACTTTTAAATTACGCCGGGGTGAAGGCTGATCTGTTGCCGTATGTGTGTGACGCTGCTCCTGCCAAGCAAGGCTTGTTTATGCCGGGCAGTCATATTCCTATTGTTTCGCCAGAAAAAATTATAGAACGCCGCCCTGATACAATTCTCATCTTGCCCTGGAATA
Source organism: Rhodospirillaceae bacterium (assembly GCA_965229355.1). Lineage (GTDB taxonomy): Bacteria > Pseudomonadota > Alphaproteobacteria > Rhodospirillales > Rhodospirillaceae. The sequence goes on from OZ245869.1 coordinate 2,013,007, forward strand.
TTGCGCCTGAGGTGAAATCCCAACTGAAATTCGTGCGCGATTGGGGCGGGCAATTTGTAACGGCTATTCCGCAGTTGGAAATCTCGTGAGTGACATTGTCCTTGTAACGGGCGGAACAGGATTTGTTGGTCGCCAAGTGTTGCGAGCGTTATGCGCCGCGCAAAAGAAGATCAGGCTTATTGTTCATCGTAATGATGCCGACCTGGCAGAGTTTCTGCCGTATATTGAAAGTACGATCCCAACTGCGAACTTGTTCGTTGAAGACGCGGCATGGTGGGCTAAGGTTTGCGAAGGCGTTGATACAATCATCCATATTGCCTGGTTCGTAGAGCCAGGGGTTTATTTGCAATCCGCCATAAACCTGGAATGCTTATCTGGAACGCTTGCGTTGGCTGCCGGCGCGGCGAAAGCAAATGTGCGGCGATTGGTCGGTATTGGCACATGCTTTGAATATGAAATGACGCCGGAGGCTTTGTCGATTAATACGCCCTTGCGTCCCGTCAGTGTGTATGCCGCTGCGAAGGCGTCAGCATTTCTAACTTTATCGAATTACTGCGCAACGCAAGATATGGAATTTGCGTGGTGCCGCTTATTTTACTTATATGGTGAAGGTGAAGACCCACGGCGCCTGGTTCCTTATCTGCACCAGCAACTTTCCCAAGGTAAAGTCGCGGAACTGACCTCTGGAACCCAAGTCCGGGACTTTCTTGATGTGGCCGAGGCTGGCCGGATGATTGCTTATGTCGCGACCAGTAAAATACGTGGCGCGATAAATATTTGCTCTGGTGTTCCGATCACCGTTCGGCAACTTGCTGAAGCAATCGCCGATGAATATGGTCGGCGCGATCTTCTGAATTTCGGGGCACGACCGGATAATGTGGTCGACCCCATTTCTGTTGTTGGCGAAAGAACTGTCGACATGCCATCAACGCAAAATTCCAATACTCATAAAAGAAACAGCTGATCCATGACCTCATTTGCAGACGAAGTAACGGCTAGAATCGCGGCTCTGTCTCAGAATACGCCGCTGCGTACTGCAGCAGGCGCGTTTATGAAATCATCAGCCGATGCATTGTATTCTTATAATTTTGGCTGGTTGGGCCGCCCGATTATTCAGTATCCGCAAGATATCGTCGGGATGCAGGAAATTATTTGGTCGGTGAAGCCGGACCTCATCATTGAAACAGGGGTTGCACATGGTGGGTCACTTATATTCAGCGCCTCGATGCTGGCTCTGCTTGACTATGTCGATGCGGTCTCATCGGGGCAGCCACTTGATCCAAAAGCGTCGAGCCGGAAGGTGATCGGAATCGATATCGATATCCGTAGTCCTAATCGTGCGGCGATTGAAGCCCATCCGTTCACGCACAAGATTGAACTGATTCAAGGCTCCAGTGTTGATGCTGGTATCGTTGCTCAAGTGACGACGCAGGCCAAGCAGTATCAGCGCGTGCTGGTGTGTCTTGATTCAAATCACACGCATGATCATGTTTTGGCCGAGCTGCAGGCCTACGCCCCGCTCACGACAAAAAACAGTTATTGCGTCGTGTTTGATACGGTCATTGAAGATTTTCCAGCTGGTTCATATCCCAATCGTCCCTGGGATGTGGGAAACAATCCGAAAACCGCAGTCCACGAATACCTATCGACGCACCCCGAGTTTGAGATTGATCACAGCATCGATAACAAGCTGCAAATTTCCGTTGCACCACACGGCTATCTCAAAAGAGTGTCGTAACTTTTAGCTGCGCATCAGGTGGTGGTGAGGCCCGAAGCTTGTACGCTTCCGGGGTCGGCCACCACTTCCCCTTTGCGGCGCGGGGTGATGAACGGTGTCGGCTGCGGTGTCGGCATATTGCCGCGCACCATTATGCGTCCGGCCTCAAGGCCGCTGACCAGTTCCAATTCTAACCGCTGCGCATCGCGGCTGCGGACGTCCTCGATCACTTCAGCAATTGTTTCATCGTCAAAATTAAGCTCGCGCATCACCGCACCGCTGAACGTGAGTGCGGATTCAAATGTTTCGCGGATTTGGTAATCCACGCCCGCGCGCAACAAGCGGTGCACATGGCCGCGATCAAATGCGCGCACATACAATTTCGCCAGCGGAAATTCAGCTTTGCACAGCGCTACAATCCGGTCGGCGACCTCGGGTTTTTCTACGCACACCAAAATGATCTCGGCGGTTTCAGCGCCCGAGGCGCGCAGCACATCTAGGCGTGTGCCATCGCCGTAATAGACTTTGAACCCGAAATTCGATGCGGCCTGAATCATCTCGACATCAATTTCGATCAGCGACAGTTCCACATCACGCGCGAGTAATGATTGCGACACCACTTGCGCAAAGCGGCCAAAGCCCACGAACAACACGCGGCCATGCAGGTCTTGCGCTTCTTCGATGCCGTCCATGGACTGTTCAATGGGCCGTGCAATTTTTTTCATAGCAATCAAAACAAGCGGCGTCAGCGCCATGGAGAGGATGACGATGGCGGTCATCATCGCGCTGGTGCGTGCGTCTAACATGCCAACACCCAACGCTGCCACATACAGCACGAAAGCAAACTCCCCGCCTTGGGCAAACAGCGCTGCACGGCGAATGGCCTCGCTGTGTGGCGCTTTGAACAGCCGCGCGATCACATAAATGCCAAACGCTTTCACCGCCATGAACGCGAGAACACCCGCCAGTACAATGCGCCACTCGAGGGTCACGATCTCTAAGTTCAGCGACATGCCAACGCTGAGGAAAAACAACCCCAGCAAAATCCCACGGAAGGGTTCGATGTCTGCTTCCAGTTGATGGCGGAATGTCGACTCAGAGAGCAGCACGCCAGCAAGGAATGCGCCCATCGCCATTGATAAGCCACCGGCTTGCATAATCAACGCCGTGCCCAGCACCACCAACAAGGCTGCGGCCGTCATGACTTCGCGCGCACCAGCACGCGCGAGCACACGGAACATTGGGTCCAGCAACCAACGCCCCGCCGCCACAACGCCAACAATGGTGGCCACACCAATCGCGACACTTTGCCAGATCGGTGTCGCACTCGCATCACCGCCGCCATAAAGTGCGCCCCACACCGCCACGAGTGCCAGCAATGGCACGATGGCTAAGTCTTCCAGCAGCAACACCGAGACAGCATGTTGCCCGGCCGGTGTGTTGGTCTCGCCCGCTTCATCCAGCATTTGCATGATCACAGCGGTTGACGACAGCACAAAGCCCATGGCCCCAACGGCGGCTGCGGCAATAGGTAAGCCTGCCAGCACACCCACACCTGTCAGCAATGCGCCGCACGTGACAACTTGTGATGTGCCCAACCCAAAAATATCCCAGCGCAACGACCACAATTTTGTGGGTCGCATTTCCAGGCCAATAATGAACAAGAACAGCACCACGCCCAATTCGGCCACGTGCAACAAGGTCTCGGCATCGGTCACGACACCTAATCCAAACGGGCCAATCACCAGACCAGCGGCCAAGTATCCTAGTACCGAGCCCAAGCCTAATTTGCGAAAAATCGGCACGGCCACCACGCCCGCAGCCAATAACGCCACGGCATGCCCCAATCCCAACCCTGATTCAGCTGCCATGTCGCATCCTCGCCTTCGTACAGTTCAGTCTTATTTTGCATACATGATGAGGGCCGCTTTTTCGCCTTACTTTTTATAAAATTCTGCATCAAAGATTGCGTGTACGCGTTTGCTCTAAAATCCTTTAGCTGATCGAGGTTCAAGATGCGTTGGGAAGGTGGCCGTCGCGGCGGCGGGTTGGAAGATCGGCGTGGCTTAGGAGGCGTGGGCATTGCGGGCGGCGGCCTGGGCACGCTTGCCATCGCATTGGTGGGGTACTTTGTCTTCGGTATTGATCCGTTTGTGACCCAGCAAGTCGTCACACAGATGGATCGCGGCACGCAGCAAGAAGGTACGCGCGGCACCGCACAAGATCGCGATGGAAAGTTTGTCGATGTCATCAGTGCCAACGTGAATGATGTCTGGTCGCGTTTCATCAATAACTACCAAGCCCCGCGCGTGGTACTGTACGAGCAAGGCACAAACACCGGCTGTGGTTTCGGGCAGGCGGCCATGGGCCCATTTTATTGTCCGACGGATACGACCGTTTATCTGGACTTAAGTTTCTGGCGCGAAATGGAAACCAAGCTGGGTGGATCAGGTGCTGAGTTTGCGCGGGCTTACGTGATTGCGCACGAGTTCGGCCATCACGTACAACGCTTAACCGGCGCCACAGATCGGGTTGAACGTGAACAGCAACGCGCGCGCAACCAAGCGGCCGCGAATAAATATTCCGTCGCACTCGAATTACAGTCCGATTGTTATGCCGGCGTGTGGGCAGCGAACGCCGCCAAAGTGTCAAACGGTCAGGTGGCGTTAGAGCAGGGCGATCTGGAACAAGGCTTAGTTACGGCCAAAGCCATTGGTGATGACGCACTCCAAACCCGTGCCACGGGTCGCGTGAGCCCAGAAAAATTCACCCATGGGTCTTCGGCCCAGCGTGTGGAGTGGCTGAAGCGGGGCTATCAAACCGGCAACCCGGCCCAGTGCGATACATTTGCAAACCTTAAGTAAATTCATATTCCACAAAAAATAAGGCGCGCGCGTAGGAGCGCCTCAGCCTTTGCGTAGTCCTGTCTAGAAACGCGTTTCTACTTTCTCACTTTCAGACAGGATGATGTTCCTATGAAGCTCGCCCTCAAAACCATTGTCATACTTACATTGGGCGTAATGCCCTTTGCGTCTTCGTTTGCTGCCGATATGGCCCCTGCCGCACCGATGATGAAACGTATGGATACAAACAACGACGGCACACTGACCAAAGCCGAAGCCCAGGCCGCGCGCGAACAGCAATTCGAGCGTTTAGATCTCAACAAAGACGGCGTGATTGATCAGCATGAACTTGACCTGGCGCGCGATAAAATTGCGGCGCGGGCCGCCATGATGGAAACGCGCCTCAGCGAAAACATGCAGCGCTTAGACAAAAACAACGACGGCAAAATTTCGGCCGAAGAGTTCAAATCACAAACGCCGTTGTTCGATTTTGCCGATGCCAACCACGACGGCAAATTGACAGCGGATGAATTAAAGGCCGCGCGCGCCAATCGTCCGCGTTTGCGCAAATAAAGGGAGCGTTGCACATGTCATCAGTCTCCACGGTCACAATTGCGGTTGGCTTGTTGCTCATGCTCGGGGCTCAGGTGGCGCAAGCCACAGATCCGCAAAGTCTCAATGTCACACGCACCACCCCTACGGGTGGACAAGTCTCGCGCAGCGGCACGCTCGATAATGGAACCTATACTGGGTCCTCAAACCGCGTTGGTGCCAATGGTGGTACTTATAATTCCAGCGTCACTTGTGAAGGTGGTGCAGTTGCAAATTGTAGTCGGGCGTTTTCCGGCGCAAACGCTAATGGACAAGCTTACTCTGGCACGCGAGAGTCTGTTGCTGGGCGGCGGCGCGCGGCGGCCACTACAAGCATTACCGGCCCTGATGGCAATACCCGAGAACGTACGCGCGTCCGCCGCAGATAATATCGGATTATTTTGCGCGTGAAGAAGGCCGTGACGCATCTCAGTATCGTTCAGCAAGAGCATCATGAAGATGGTGCTCTTGTTGTGCGTATCGCCAAGGGTGATCAGATCGCGTTGACACGCCTGATCGAGCGGCATGGGCGCGGCATCAAGTTGTTTGCGCAACGCTATCTCGGCAATGCCGCCGATGCGGAAGAAGCCAGCCAAGATGTCTTTGTGGCGCTATGGAAGCAGGCGCACCGGTATGACCCAGCGAAAGCCAAGGTTGCGACATGGCTTTATAAAATTGCCGCCAATCGTTGCATCGATATGTATCGTCGCCGCAAGTTCTTATCTTTTATTGGGCTTGATGATGTGGCTGATGTGATGGCCAGTGCTGATCTGCAAGCCGATGCGCAATTGGCTTTGCGCGAAGATATCGCCGAGGTGCGCGCCGGGTTGGCGCATCTTCCCAGCCGCCAACGTTTGGCGTTACTCCTGCGCGCCATTGCAGACTTAGATGTCTCGGCTATAGCCGACGTGATGGGCACCAGTGCGGGTTCGGTTGAACAATTGTTAGTGCGCGGACGGCGCAGTTTGCGCGCGCATATCGCAGAACCAAAAACAGAGGCATGACATATGACCCGTGAAGAATATGAACAGCTCCAACGCAAATTTGGCACGGATATTTCTGTATGGCCCGCGCCTTACCGGGCCGAAGCGCTCATCTTGGTGCTGAATGAAAAAGAGGCGGCGCTTTTGAATGGCGATGAAGGCTTGGACCGCGCCGTCTTAGAGGCGGCATTAATGCCGACCGATGACATGCAATTGGCGCGGGATGTTTTAAAGCGCATTGATGAAAACCGCGCACCGAACCTTACACTTCAAAAATTATTTCCGGCCCGTCGTGCAGCTTTTGCCAGCTTTGCCGCAGTGCTGATGGTTGCCGCTGTCTCAGGTTACGTTACCGCGAAACCGCGGGATGATTTGAATGAGGATGAAATGCTGTCTCTGGCGATGGGCAGTCATGCCGACATATCTGAATTATTGGGCGTCGTGGTTGATGATGCAGAGGAGGGGTTATGAAACGCCCGAACTGGACTCAGGTTTTCATTATCGCGGTGTTGGCGGGTTCGCTGGTCGCGAACTTCTTCCTGCTGGGGGCGACCGCCAAATCAATGCGTGATGGACCTGCACCTGCAGCTGCGGGGGCAGGTGTTACGGGCGCGCTTTTAAAAACACTTGAAACCTATCCACCTGAGGTGCGTGCGCAGTTTCGTGCGCTGCTGCGTGATAATCGCCTGAAAACAATCAGCTTGCGCCGGGAGATGCGTGAAGCCCGCCAAGCCCTGTTGGCGGCCACGCAAGCCCAACCCTTCGATGAAGCCGCTGCCCGCGCCGCCGCCGAGCGCACACGCATCGCCACTGGTGCGCTGCAAGCACATCTGCAAGGATTGTTCATCGACACATTAGCCGCCTCACAAAAGGGGCTAACTCCACAATAACCAGCCTCACAACAATAGGTGGATGATGATCAAAGCTGTTCTGTTATTGGCAATGGTGGTGGCAACATCTACTGCGCTTGCGCAAACACCAACTGCGGCAACCGTCACACCTGTAGCTAGTCACGAACTTCCCAATGTGCCGGGCAAGAAAGTCACCGCTGTGCGTGTGCAGTATCAACCCGGCGGGAAATCAGAATCGCATAAGCATGCGGGCAGCGTTCTGGCCATTGTGATCGACGGTGAAATTCGCTCGCAAAATTCCGCCACCGGCCCTGTGAAGGTCTACAAAACAGGCGAAAGCTTTTTCGAGCCGCCGGGGAGCACGCATTTGGTCAGTGAAAATGCCAGCGCCACAAAACCTGCGACATTGCTTGCTATTTTTATCGCTGACGATGGCGCTGAATTAACTGTTTACAACGCTCTGAAGTAATCCGCGTACGATTCACAATTATTGTGGTGCGAAGTGGTTCTAACTGAAGCTATGCAGTTGGAACTTTTTCCCAAGGTTTTCCGTTTGTCGACCTGAGTTGGCTATGACAGACGAAGACAGCACACACAGACGAGCGACAGACGAAGGCGCGAATGATAACGCGCCACCAGCTGATTATCTCGAAACAGCAGCCGAAGTGCGTGACTTGGCCCAGCGGACCAAAGATTCCACGACAAAGGCTGTGCTGTTGAAGATGGCGAGTGTCTGGGAAAAATTGGCCTCGCGCGGCAACGGCCAATCTCATTAATCAGGCTTATTATTCAAACCACTTTGCATCGGGCACCACAAAGTGCGTCGCCGGTTTTGCGTGTGGCAGCACCACAATGGCGTCATAGCTGAAGATGTATTGGCGTAAGTCTTCACTGAACCCAATGCGTTTCAGCACGCTGGGGCGTGCGCGTAAGGGCGCAGTTTTAAACACTGTGGCCTGATCAGCATATAAATGTGCGGCTAATCCCTTGGCAGCGGTTTCAAATTCTTCCATGCAAGGTTCGGTGGCGCCATGAAACGCGCGTTGTGCGCCGTCGGGCCCGCACAGAATGAGCACACTGAAGACATTTTTATTTTCGATCAGGGCTAAGTTCCGCACGAAGCCGCCAAAGGCTGGTACCATGGTGGTGGAGAGGCCTGCTTGCAGATGGTTCGACCCCATCTTCATTGCAATCTTAGGCGTGTTGCCTTTCTTGTCCTTGGCGGCATTCCAATGCTCCAGGAAGAGGCGCTTCATCAATTCTTCTCGTGGGGCGTTCTGGTCGTATCCCAAGGCATCGTAAATTTGCGCTGACAACGCGATCTCATCAATGAAGCTGATAGCCTCCGGCACTTTTGCGAATGCTGTTTTTAAATCTATGAACGTTTGAGCGGGCACTTTTTGCAACGAAAAGAACCGCATCCCTAAAGCAGTGCGCGCTTTTTCAACGGCTTCTTTCTGTGTTTGAGTTCGCGCGAACGTGCTCAAGCGTTCCATCAACACTGGGCCCGAGGTGATGAATTCTTGGTCTAAGCCCCACATATCGGCTTGCGGTCCATTTTGCAAAATAGCACGCGCGAACGCCGCTTCCTCGAGCATGTTCAGGAAGGCAAAGCTATTCGCCGCCCGCGCATCACTCATATAAATCTCAAAGGCGCTATCTTTTGCGCGCAACATGGCGTTCAGTTTCCATGGGGCGGTGGGCCCCACTTCGGCTGCATACACCGTTGCATTTTGGACGCGCGCTAAAAGCGTTGCTGTATGTGCAATATCTGCCACGCCATGCATCTCGCCGATCAGCAGCAGATCAGCTTGTGCGGCTTTTTGGTTCAGCCATGCACCGCCGTCGCCCTCAAGTGCTGTGGCGGTCACTGTCAGCGGTATTACGCTCGCGGCGATGGCTCGTGTAAAGCGCTCTTGATCTTGCTGAGCTTGCGGGGAGGTTTGTGAAAACACAGGTGTGCTGAGCGCACATAAAATTGCGACAACGCGAAAAGTTTTCCCCATCATGCGCTTCCCCCCAAACACTACGCGCATGATAATGCTGTGCGTCGTCATGGCGAGGTGATTCTGGGCCTGCGGCGAACGTCTATCTTACAAACAAATGCATGCTCTCATAAAAGCAACTTTCTGGTTGCGTATTTTTTGGCTCGCGTTATATTGGCAACCATAAGGTTGCATATATCAGGAGCGCGCCATGAATGCCGATACAACAAACACTGACCGCATTGAGAAAGTCATCGACCTGAAAGCGCCCATTGCCAAAGTGTGGCAGGCGCTGACGGACTACAAACAATTCGGTACATGGTTTCGTGTGAACCTGGATGGGCCGTTTGTGGTGGGGCAGGCCTCGACCGGGCACATGCCGTTTTCTATCTGCGGAAACGACAAAGTGAAGTGGAACGTGATGGTCACACGTATGGATGCGCCGAAACACTTTGCTTATACATGGCATCCATATGCGATTGACCCGACCGTGGATTATTCATCCGAGCCGCCGACGCTCGTGGAGTTCACGCTGGTTGAAATTGCGGGCGGTACGCGGCTGACGGTCGTTGAGTCCGGTTTTGATAAAATTCCGGCTGGCCGCCGCATCGAAGCCTTGCGCATGAACAACAATGGCTGGTCGATCCAACTCGAGAACATCCAAAAACATGTGGAAGTTTAATGCCTAAAACCAAAGCGGCCTCAAAACCCTTCGATCCTGTGCCGGTGTTCGGTGCGCTCGCCGATCATACGCGACTATCTTTGCTCACAAGGCTCGGCGATGGGGCCGTGCATTCCATTGTCGCGTTGGCCGCCAATACCAATCTGACACGCCAAGCCGTGACCAAGCACTTGCGTGTGTTGGAAGGGGCGGGGCTGGTGCAGTCAGAAAAAGTAGGCCGCGAAAGCCAATTCAGTTTGCGGCGTGATGCTTTGCGGCCGGTGGCGTCGTACCTGGATGCGATTTCCCTGCAATGGGATAACGCTCTGGCAAGGCTGCAAGACTTTGTTGAAAACTGAATACAAAAAAGGCCGTCCTTATGATGGGGCGGCCTTTTGGTTTATTGCGGGCTTATTTTTTGCTTCATTTTTTATCGAGGAAATTCCGAACTGCACCAACGGTGGCTTGCGGTTGTTCTTCCATCAGCCAATGGCCTGCGTCTGCAATCACCACTTCCGTGACGTTTGTGGCGGCGTTGCGCATTACCAAGGCTTCGGTTGCGCCGAACGATTTTTCACCGCCAATGGCCAGCACCGGCATCATCAGCTTTTTATCCAGGCCCGCTAAGTTGTCGACGGCATCTTGGCGGAACGCAGAGAACTGCGCGAAGGCGGAATGCATCGCACCCGGCTGCGCGTACAGCTTGGCGTAGTGATTGCGGGTCGCCTCATCGATCTTGGACGGCGTGCCTGCAAAATCATTCCAGAAACGGTCCAGATAAATACGCTCGCGGCCGAAGACCAAGCGTTCCATATCGGGCCCCTTCACATCGAAATGCCACAGGCGCGGATCGCGCACGATGTCGTTCCATGGCGGAATGCCAGGCGGTGGCGCATCCATGACTGTCAGCGATTTGGTCTTGTCGGGGTAACGCACCGCATACGCATACGCCACCATTGTGCCGATATCGTGGCCCACAACGTCGGCTTTATCGACTTTTAAGGCATCCAAAACGCCCCGAATGTCAGCTGCTTGGTTGCGTTTTTCGTAGCCTACCTCGGGGTGACCCGATAAGCCCATGCCGCGTAAGTCGGGAACAATCACTTTATGGTCGCGCGCCAGGTTTTCAGCCAGCGGTGTCCACATGTCGCCGGTGTCGCCAAAGCCATGGATCAGCACCACGGCATTGGAGCCCTTACCCCCAACCCGCACGTACAGGGTGGTGCCGTTGGTCTCGATGGTCTGGGCTTTAAAGCCCTGCGGCAGCGCGCCAGTATCGGCCAGCGCTGAAGTTGAGGTCAGAAAACTTGAAACGAGAAGGGCTGTCATAACCCCGAAACATTTAAGCATGGCCATCTCCTGATAAGTGCGTTCTGAAGTGGGCGGCGGCAGGAATGGATCATGCGGTGCTTTGTATGAACTTTATTGTCCTGCATTGCTCTTAATTAATACCAGTGCAGGTACAGATGTTTATAACAGCGCTTGCGTAACTTCAGGACCACTCGTAGCGTTGACGTGGGGGTGGCGTTAAGAATGGATGCTGGTGATGTGGCTGCGGCGATGGGCTGTGAAGTGTGTGGAGAACCAATTCTGTTTTTTCTCAGCACAATTCATGCAATCCCCCGAAAATCCCTGTAACCGTCCTGCAAAAACAGGGCAGTAAACACTGTGGGCGAACACACATCCTTCAGCCATCTTCGCGAATTAATTGTATTCCTGGCTGCCGCAAGCCTCGTTATTCCGCTCTTCCACCGGCTGAAGCTCAGCCCTGTGGTCGGCTATCTTGTGCTTGGCTTTTGCATCGGGCCGTTTGGGCTGGGCTTAATTGCAAAAGACGTTCCGCAACTCAAAACACTTGTCATTCGTGACATCGACGGTGTGCGCACCCTCGCTGAGTTTGGGATTGTTTTTCTACTTTTCAAAATTGGCCTAGAGCTTTCAATCAAGCGCATGTGGTCATTGCGGCGCTTGGTGCTGGGCTTGGGTGGCGTGCAGTTTGTTGTCACAGCTGCCTTGATTGCGGGTGTGGCGCTGCTCTATGGCAATAAGCCAGCAGCAGCGATACTGCTAGGTGGTGCGTTGGCGATGTCGTCCACCGCTATCGTCATGCAGTTGCTGTACGAAAACAAACGCACGAACTCGGTCATGGGCCGTTCGTGCTTCTCCATTCTCATTATGCAAGACATGGCTGTGGTGCCGCTGCTCGCGATGCTCAGTGTCTTTGCAATGCCAGGCGAACTCAGTTTTACCAGCGGCATGGCGATCGCCGTCGGCAAAGCATTGGCAGCGGTAATCATTATCGTTGTGTTAGGTCGTTTGGTGTTGCGCCCGGTGTTTCGGTATGTGGGGGCGACGCAAAGCCCTGAACTGTTGATGGCGGCGACCATCCTCACGGCGATTGGTGCGGCACTTGTTACATCGGCTGTTGGTTTGTCGATGGCATTGGGCGCGTTCTTAGGCGGTCTACTGTTGGCCGAAACCGAATTTCAGCATCAAATCGAAATGGATATCGAACCCTTCAAAGGTTTGCTGCTCGGCCTGTTCTTCTTGTCTGTCGGTATGAGCATCGACGTCCGGCTGCTCAGTGCCGCTCCGATTTTGATTTTGTTGTCTGTCTTGGGGTTGTTCTTCCTGAAGGTCATCGTGCTAGTCCCTGCCGCGCGATTCTTTGGTCTGACATGGCCAGCAGCTATTGAAGCTGGCTTGTTGATGGGTGGCGCGGGCGAGTTTGGCCTGGTGGTCATTGATATCGCCCTGAATAAGAAAATGCTGCCGGGCCAAAGCGGGCACTTCATGCTGTTGGTGGCAAGCTTGTCGATGATCGCCACACCCTTCGTGGCCCAACTCGGTCGATTAATTGCGCATTGGATCGAGAAGAAAACCAACGATGCCGCAGGCGATTTAAAAGCGCGGCTGGGCGAGATGCGAGGTCACGTCATTATTGCTGGGTTCGGTCGCGTCGGTGAAACCGTGGGTCGTTTACTGGAAGCGGAAAGCATTCCGTATGTGGCCTTCGACAGTAATGTTGAAGTTTTGGCGCGCCATCGTAAGCAAGGCCGTATGATTTATTCGGGCGATGCATCACGTCGCGATTTATTGCAACGTGCGCGTGCTGATGAAGCGCTGGCAATTGTTGTCACTCTTGATGACACAGCGGTTTCATCGCGGTTGGTCGAAACAGTGCGTGCAAACTGGCCGGACAAACCCATTCACGTCCGGGCGCGTGATGTGGCGAACGCGACGGAGCTTCTGCGCAAAGGGGCTTCGCACGTCGTTCCAGAAACTGTTGAGGCCAGCTTGCAATTAGCAGGCAGTGTGCTTGCGAAACTGGGTATTCCGGATGCTACGGTTGACGCGCGTCTTGATCGCGAACGTGAACGCATTTCGGTGCGTATGGAACCTGCATCGCCCGTCAACTGAGGCGCGTTTTCCGTCGTGCGTTATAAAATTGTAACAGCGCTTGTCGGAATAATAGCCAGCGCTTACTCTTGCGCTCATCATTTCAAAAGATCGGACCTTTCAAAGGGAGAAGCGCAATGACGTTTAACAAATTAGCATTACCGTTGGTATTGGTGCTGGGTGTTGCCAGCGGCGCGTTGGCCCAAGATAAGCCGGCGGGGGCTGCATCAGCCGCGGGCGCAAAGGTCTATTTCATTTCGCCCAAAGACGGTGAAACGGTTACGGGCCCGGTTGCGGTGAAGTTTGGTTTAAAGGGCATGGGCATTGCCCCGGCAGGCGTTGAGTTTGAAAACACAGGTCACCATCACGTGCTGGTGGATCGTGATGCGGTCGACGCAAATTCGCCACTGATGAAAGAGTACATGCCGACTGATAAGCCTGACATTCTGCATTTCGGAAAAGGCCAATCGGAAACGGAAATCAAACTGGCGCCAGGTAAACACACATTGCAAATGGTGCTTGGCGATACGGACCATCATCCGCACAACCCGCCCGTCTTCTCGGAACGTATTACGATTATGGTGAAGTAGGCCTTAGGTTTTCTTAAGCCACGCTTTTAAATCTTCGGCGACTTGGGAAATGACATTGTCCCAGTCGCCGAATTTTTTTTGCCGATATAATTTCACGGATGGGTACCACGGGCTATCAGCGCGGTCGCTAAACCAATACCACGGCTGAAAGTGCCCATAAGGCAGCAGCACCCAAGTTGGAACGCCCAGTGCCCCCGCTAAATGAGCAGTCGTATTGCTGACGGTGATCACCAGATCGCAAGCTGATATCAGGGCTGCAACACCATCAATATCTTTAATCAAATCAAGATCACTAAGTTTGGCCAAGGCCGCGCTGAATTCACGCTCGACAATTGCTGTCTCAGTACGGATATCGCCGTATTGAAGGGGGATAAATTCAGTGCCGGTTTTTTTTAAGATCGGCGCCCAATCTTCCAAACTTGTTGTTTTGCCAGCAACAAGTTGGGGGTTGTAGCTACCCCAGGAAATACCAATCAGTTTCTGACCTTTGTCGTTGGGCTGAAACCGCGCACGAAATTCTGCGGTGCGCTCAGAATCAGCCTTTAAGTAACCACCGCGTTGCGGAAATTGATCAAGCGAAGGTCGCGTATACGCAAGTATGCTTTCTGCAGGAAGCTGATACGCAATATCTGCATCTGCGATTTCCTTCGCCGGTGGATCGCGGCGCGGGATGATTTTAGCCGTCGGAAATGAGCGGGTGAATAATGGCACCAATCGTTTGTCGCATTCTAATACAACGCGTTCACCGCGATGTAGCAGGTCATCTACCAGTCCGGTGGTGCGAATCTCATCGCCCACGCCCTGTTCTCCCCAGACCAGTAATGACTTTCCATTCAAGGGCTCGCCCTGCCAGAAGGGCAGCGTGAACGGTCGCATTAAGGTTGAGAGTTTGGTTTTTGTTGTACGCCAGCGCCAATCAAACTCGCTTAAGCCTGCAGCCAAGTTTCCTTGACGCAAATGCATGACCGATCGATTAAAATGAGACCCTGCGAAATCCGGATTGATGGTAAGCGCGCGCTCAAACCAGCTTAACGCCTCTGTCGTGCGGCCTTCATTCTGCGAAATCAAACCCAAGTTGTCATAAGCGCCAATCAGGTCTGCGTTCAATGCAATCGCACGTTCAAGGTGAATGCGCGCGGTGGAAAATTGCCCTTGTAGAAGTAAAGACTCGCCAAGCACTGCGTGTGTGGTGGCGTGTGTTTCATCGATTTCAAGAACGCGTTTGAAGTGTGCAGCAGCCTCTTCAAACTTGAAACGCTTTTGTAGTAGTAAGCCCAATTGAAAATGCGCTTCGATAGAGCGGGCATTAAGTTTTAGGGCGGCTTGAAAGCAGGCTTCAGCGTCGTCGCGGTTTCCTAACTCGGCATGAGCCAGCCCCATGTTGAGATGAACTGGGATGATCGCAGGATTTAATTTCAAAATTTTCTTGAAGGCGATGATCGCCCGTTCTGGTTTCCCGCCGCGCAGTTGCGCTAAGCCTAAAATATTCAGTGTATCGGTATGGTTTGACGTAACATTTAAAATTCTCTTGCACGCCGTTTCGGCTTCCTCAAATCGCCCGGCCCGAAGGTGGGCGAGTGCATCGGCATATGTTTTTGCAGGATCAAGCATGGGTTGTGCGAAGGCCTCGTCTACAGCGAACTTTATATATCTTATTTGCGCACTCGCTGCGTGATTAATCACGCAGCGACTATACCCTGGAATGTCCGTCTCAGCACTTAAGCTCAACTCTATAAAAGCGGGCGTACTGTTTTAAGGAGTGTCGCGCCGTGCTGTCTTCATTATCGTATGACGCTATCATTATCGGCGCTGGAACCGCAGGGTTGCCTGCCGCTATTTGCGCCGCTGAACGTGGTGCGCGTGTATTGATGGTGGAAGCCGCAAGCGATATTGGCGGTACGTTGCATTGGTCTTCCGCGCAAATGAGTGCGGCGGGCACCCGTCGCCAGGCCGCGCGGGGTATCGATGATAATGCTGATCTGCATTATGCCGATGTTATGCGCATTTCCAATGGTAATGCCAACCCAGCGCTTGTGCGTAAGGCGGTTGATGAAGCTGCGGCGACCATCAATTGGCTCGATGATCGCGGGTTTGATTTTGATCCGGTCTGCCCGACTATTTTTTATGGCCACCAAGCGTATGGCAAGCCACGCACGTATTGGGGCAAAGATCAGGGTCTTTCGCTGATTGCGTTATTCAGACCATTGTTGGACGCGCAGGTGAGCGCTGGGCGCCTGACCGTGTGGCTCAACACACGCTTTCAGTCGTTCACAACAAATGGCAACACAGTCACGGGCATTGTTGCGCAACGGGATGATGGTGCAACTGTCACTGCGCAGGGCAAGAACGTCGTGCTCACATCAGGTGGATATGCCGCCAACACCGACCTTTACAAAGAAATTCAGAATCGCACGCAGTATCAGAAAGCATTTTGTCCGACAGCGCGCGGCGATGGCTTGCTGGCAGCCCGTGCAATGGGGGCCGATGTCATCAACGGTCACCTTTATACCATCTCCACATTGACGGTCTTGAAAGACGATACATTCCCGAGCCCTTTGTCGTTGCGGGTGAACACCATTCCGCAAAACCGGTTGCCGTGGGAAATTTGGGTGAATGATCACGGTGCGCGGTTTGTGGCCGAGGATGAGCAGATTATCGACAAGCGCGAGAAGGCATTAGAAGCCCAGCCCCATAAGCGCATGTGGATTGTGTTTGATGATGCGATCCGCCAAGAAAGTCCCGACATTATTCTGGCGTGGTTCGAAGCGCCGATGGCAGACCCCTACAGCACGCACAAAGCGTTTTTTAAAGCCGATACCATTGAAGCCTTGGCCCAGAAGTGCGGCTTGCCTGTCGATGCGTTGTCGGCGTCTGTTGCGGATTACAATCAGGGTGTTGCGGCCAAAAACGACCGGTTTGGCCGAACCCACATGCCAAAACCTATTGCCCAAGGGCCGTTCTATGCCATCCGCCAGCAAGGTGGGGCGCTGTCCACCACGGGCGGTCTGGCGGTGGATACGAGTTTAAAGGTCCTGAACCAAGCCGGGCAGCCCATCCCCAATCTCTATGCAGCTGGGGAAGTGATCGGGGCCGGTCAGACCATGGGGGATGCCGCTGTGGGTGGCATGATGGTGACCCCCGCACTCACCTTTGGTCGGTTGTTAGGTCAATCTCTTTTACAATGGTAAGAAGAAGTGGTGAGACGAAACCAAAGCGTGCGATTTTTTGGCTAAAATCTTAGGTTTTTCCGCATCTTCGGGCTGGGTACTCCGCCTTGCCCCGCTGGGGGTTTGCGTATAGGTTTCCCTCGGGTTTTTGATGTTGGGGAAGCTGGCCGATGATGACATCGACTGGCTGATTTGGGGCGGGTGAATGAGCGTCCTCTATAAGGCTCTGCAGAAGGCGCAGAAAGAGAACGAACAGCGCCAACCGGCGGCTGTTGCCTCTGATAGTGCAAGTGCGACAAGTGCGGTGCGTTTAGCTGCGCCCAGTATCAACTGGCGCTTGGCTGGCATTGGTGTTGCCGTTTTGCTGGCCGTTGTTATTGGCGCGGCGATGTTCCTGTTTGATGATAGTGCGCCGCCGCCAGCCCCCGTTGCGGTTCGTCCGCCTGCGCCTGCGGCAGCACCTGCTGCACAAAGAACGGCACCACAACAAACCGCGGCCTTGCAGCCACCTGCTACTCAAGCGCCCAATGCCGCTGCTCCGGCTGCTCAACCCGCGACAGCGCAGCTAGCCCCGCCGGCACAGCCCGGCGCGCCAGCAGTTGCTGCACCTGACGCTCAAACTCCGACTGCCACACCTGCCGTTCAAGCGGCCCCTACCCCGGCTGCACCAGTTCAAGCCGTTCCTGCGCCAGCGTCTGAGGCGGCAGTTGCCAAAGCGTCTGAAGCAGAAACTTCAACACCGTTGGCCTCTGATGAGCCAGTCGCATTAACGCCGAAGAAAGCTGTTGTTGAAAAAGCAGCTGCCAAATCGGTGAAGCCGTCTGCGCCAACGCCGCAGCCGATGCCTCAGTTGGCCGCAGATTCGCCAGCACGCGTGTTGAATCCGCCAATCGCGATCAAGCGGGGGGAATACGATTTTGGCGGGGTCGGTGACAGCGTTCAAGTGCGCCGCGTGTCGCAACAGGCCCAAGACAACGTCACGTCTGGTTACAACGCGCTGGTGCGCGGTGATCATGAAATGGCGTTGGGTTTTTACGAGCGCGCATTACAACAAGAGCCACGCAGTATTTTGGCACAGTTAGGTCGTGGCGCTGCGTTGCAGAAGTTGGGGCGCTCGGACGAAGCGCGTGTGTCGTATGAACGCGTACTGAAAGTTGATCCGCAAAACCGCGAAGCCTTGACGAACTTAACCGCGATTGTGGCCGAGCGTGAACCGGGTGAAGCTTTGCGCCGCTTGCAGGGGCTGGAACGCGAGTACCCGTCGTTTAGCCCGATCAAGGCCCAGATGGGCTTGGTTTACGCAAAACTTGGCCAGTTTGAGCCAGCACTCGATTACTTGCGCCGTGCCGTTACTCTCACGCCTGATGCGCCGATGTATAACTACAATCTTGCTTTGGTGTTGGATCGCTTAAATCGTCACGACCAAGCCGTTGCGATTTACGAGCGCGTATTGGCGACTGCGGCTGCTGGGCGCTTGCCGCCTGACATTCCGCTTGCTGATATCGAGCGCCGTGTGCGCTTCCTTCGCAATAAGTAAATCGGAACGGCAGAGACCATGCCGTATCTTGCGCATTTCGGACTTCGCGAACATCCGTTCACGCTGACGCCGAACACCAACCAATATTATCCAGTCGATAAGCACGTCGAGATCATTCAGTCGATCCAGTTCGGCATTGCGCGCAATACCGGTATCTTAAAAGTCGTGGGCGATGTCGGCACCGGCAAGACCATGCTGTGCCGTTTGTTGCTGCGCAAACTTGTCGCCGACAACGATGCGGTTGCGTATCTCAATGCGCCTCAAGTCGACCCCGATAGCATTGTTGGTTTGGTGTGCGCTGAGTTCGGCTTAGAAAGTGGCACAAAGGCGCAAATGTTGCAGGCGCTGAATGCATTCCTGCTTGAGCAACATGCTTTGGGCCGCAACGCTGTTTTGATTGTGGATGAAGCCCAGGCATTGGGCGCGGCAGGCCTTGAAGCTGTGCGTTTGCTGTCGAATTTGGAAACAGAGCGGTCGAAGCTTTTGCAGATCGTAATGTTCGGTCAGTCCGAATTAGATGATTTGCTGGCGCAGCCCAATTTGCGTCAAATCAATCAACGTATTGGGTTTTCATTCAACACCGGTCCGTTGTCGGTTGCCGAGGCGGTGCATTACATGACGCACCGTGTGAAGTGCAGCCGCGTTGATGGCGTTGATTTTCCGGTGTTCGCCGATAGCGCTATGAACGCGATTGCCAACGCGGCTGCATTTGTGCCGCGCGTGATCAACATTCTGGCGGATAAGGCATTGCTGGTGGCTTATGGCGATGGCGCCATTCAAGTCACGGAAAAGCACGCCGAGGCTGCGATTGATGACTCACCTCAGCTTGCTAAAAAAGTAACGCCGATTCAGCGGGGCTGGGTGCGTCGTGCGCTGTTAGGCGTAATTGTACTAGAAGCCGTTGCAGTGATTGCGTTGTTCACGTTTAGCCCCAGTCTACAAGCTTGGGCTAAGGGCGCTTGGGGACGTGTCACAGGCTCTGCCGCAGTGCCTGCAACCTCTGCTGCGCCAGTAATGCAGCAAGTTAATGCTGCGCCGTCGCCATCGGCACCGCCCGCTGTTAAAGCGCCGTGACCCTCAACGATCTCATCGCTGTGCCCAGCGCAACGTGGTTGGTGTTGGCAGCGGTTTTGGGCCTCGTGTTTGGCAGCTTTATCACGGCGTTGTCGTACCGCGTTCCGCGGGGCCTCAGCATTGCCGATGGGCGTTCGCAGTGTCCGGCCTGTAAAACACCTTTAACGCCACGCGATTTAATACCGGTTTTATCGTGGCTATCGACACGCGGGACCTGCCGCGTGTGCGGCACAAAAATCTCGATACGCTATCCGCTCATTGAAGTGCTGACAGCTGTGACTTTTGTATTGGCGGTCTCACACGATCAACGTGTTGGGCCGCTGCTCCTGTTGCTCGGGGCGGCTGTCTTGATGATTACGCTGTCGATCATTGATCTTGAGCATCGCCGGCTCCCACTGCCATTGCTCATCCCCTTGGGGGTTCTGGCCGC
The DNA here is from genome assembly GCA_965229355.1 of Rhodospirillaceae bacterium. Taxonomy (GTDB): domain Bacteria; phylum Pseudomonadota; class Alphaproteobacteria; order Rhodospirillales; family Rhodospirillaceae. Next base: position 2,032,835 of record OZ245869.1, read on the forward strand.
GATCTATGGGTGGCAAAGTCAGCCCGACATTGATCGCGCGGTCTTTACCGCAGCGGCGATCACGTTCATTGGCCTGGCTATCGCGGCCCTGACCCGCCATGTGTTGGGCAGCCCTTTGATCGGCGCCGGGGATGTTTATGCCCTCTTTATCGGCGCGTTATTTTTGCCCTGGCTGCCGTTCCTGGTTTTCTTGTGGATGGCCGGGGTGTTGGCATTGGTCTTTGGCCTAGCGTGGCGCCACGCCCGGCACGACAAGCTTTTCCCCTTTGGCCCGGCCGTTTTTAGCGCGCTGTGGATTACGCTGATCTTTCAGGGTGATTTAACTCGTTTCGTGTCGTAACGAACCGGTCCTGGAAGCTTCAAAAAGTGGCTGAAATCAGCTGATTTGTCACATTTCTGAAGCCCCGCATTTGTGGCGTAAGGCGGTGATCTAGCTTGCGAATTACCTGCCCAATAGGTTACCTGTTAAATTGTATATTGGGTTCGTTGGGGTTGACCCGCCAAGCCGGAACGAGGCTTTGCGCGGGGCGCATCATGAGACGGGGGATTGCTGCCATGAATCATGCAGGCTTAAGCACGACGGCGCGCGCGCCGATGTCGGTTATGCGACGCATGACACGCGTATTCGGCACTCTGACGGCGGCATGTGCCTTAGCTGTCGGTCTCGCCTCGTGTGCGGGTAATTATGATTCATACGATCCTGCTAGCGGTGCGACACGCGATGATTATAAATCTCTCGTTGGTCGCCGTGGCCAAGACCAACTCGATGCGGCCAAAACTGGCGAAGCCCCGCCGATCCCTGCGTTCCAATCGGTGCTGGCTGCGCCATCTGCCCCTGAACTTGCTGATACGCGTCGCGTTTCATTATCTGTGACTGAAACCACACCAGTCCGCGACATCATCATTGAACTCGCACGCAAAGCCGAAGTGGATTTGGAACTCGATCCGCGCATTTCGGGCGGCATTGTCTTAAGTGTAACGGATCGACCGTTCATCGATGTGATCGAACGTGTCACTGAATTGGCGGAGTTGCGCTATACGTTTGATAAGAACGTGCTGAAGGTTGAACTCGATGATCCGTACCTTGAGCAATATCGGATGGATGTGCTGAATCAAACGCGGGATGCGACGGGCACTATTTCAAGTTCAACCGATGCCTCGTCGGCAACTCAAGCAATTGGTGGCGGCGGTGGCGGCGGGGGTAACAATAAATCTGACTCCTCCGTAAAGTCTAGTTCGCAGACTGATTTTTGGAAGACTGTCAGCGGAAGCGTTGGGCAGATTCTGAACAATATTCAGTCTCGCCGTGGAAGTGCTGCTGGCGGTGTTTCTGAACATGCCGCTGCCCCGCTCGAAGATGCTGGAGCCGACACAAAGAAAGAAGCGCCAGCAGGTGGTTCCGCTAATCCGGTAGCGGCTGCCGCTAATTTAGCGCGAGCACAAGAAACGGCTGTCTCTGCTTTGGCGACGGAAAAGGGTGGTGGTGCTGGCGCTCAACCTCAAGCGAAAGCCAGTCAGGCCGCAGTGTCTGCAGCTCCTGTGCTCAGCTCTAATTTCAGCATTAATCCTGAAGCTGGCCTGATTACTGTTTTTGCGACAAAGCGTCAGCACATTGCGATTGATAAATACTTGCGCGCTGTACGTAATTCCGTAATGCAGCAGGTTTTAATCGAGGCAAAAATCCTTGAGATTACTCTGAATGACCAATTTCGCTCAGGCATAAATTGGCAGGCCTTTATGGGTGCAGCGGACGCGAATGGTCGTACTCTGAACCTCAATACGAACTTTACGCGCAATGTTGTCACAGGTGATATCGGTTCGCCGACCGTTGGCGTCTCATGGCGTGATTTAGATGGTGACCTGTCAGTTGCGGCGCAGCTCGTAAAACAGTTCGGCACAGTTCGTACGCTCTCGAACCCGCGTATTACTGTTCTGAACAATCAATCCGCTATTTTGAAGGTTGCGCAGAATCAAATCTTCTTTGATTTGGACGTTCAGCAAACCCAATCAACAGTTCAAGGGGGCGCTCCCTTGATTACGGTCGACAGCGAAATTAAATCTGTTCCCGTTGGTTTGGTTATGAACGTTCAGCCGGCTGTTGATCCATTAACAAAACGCATCAATATGTCGTTGCGTCCATCGATCACGCGCATCACAGGCTATGTTTCTGATCCGGCGGTTGCCTACCTTGTTGCTCAGACAAACAACTCATCGGCCATTACCTCACAAATTCCGATCATTGAGTCTCGCGAACTAGATTCATTGATTACGATGGATTCAGGCCAAACCGTTGTCTTGGGCGGATTGATGCAAGATACTTCCGAGAACAGCCGCGAGGGATTGCCAGGCGCCATGGATATTCCGGTTTTGGGCCATGCCGTCAGCTCTAACATTCGCAGCTCAAAGGTCACGGAACTCGTTATTTTCATCCGCGCCACTGTTGTAGATAGTCGCGGTACAGTCGCAGACGAAGACATTAGACTTTATAAGACTTTCACCCCCGACCCGCGTCCAATTGCATTCTAGGTTGGCTTTTAATTGGTTTGTTTCTGAATGCGTCCGACAATACGGCTTGTCTTAATTACGGCATTACGTGACAGGCTTTTTCTGTCGTTGTATGGCTTGCTAGCGGCTGCGCTCGGGCTGTCTTCCTTCTTAGCAAGCGGTGCGATTGTAGAAGCGGCAGAAATGTCGCTAGTCTACATGGCGGGTGCAGCTCGTGCTATTTTAGCGTTGGGCATTATTGTGTTTGTTGCGTTCCATGTAGAACGCATGTTTGACACAAGAGAGATCGAGGCCATTTTGGCTCGCAGCATCTCTCGACCGTCATTTGTATTTGCCTACTGGATTGGTTTGGCGCTGATGGCGCTTGGCCTTGTTCTGCCAATTGTCATTGTTGTGGGGTTGGCCCATATCTCAGGGGTTGGCGCTGCTTTCTGGAGCATTAGCGTTTTTCTGGAAATGCTGATTGTGCTGGCCTTCGCATTATTTGCAGGCCTCACATTTGAGCGCGCTGTTCCAACGGTACTAACCACTGTTGGCTTTTATGCTATGGCGCGGTCTGTTGGCTTTTTTCTAGGTATTGTCGCGGGCGGTCAGCAGTCTGGTGTGAACGTGGTTTTAAATCCATACATCGACGCCATTAGTATGGCTTTGCCACGGCTTGATCTATTCGCGCAGTCTCGTTGGTTGGTATACGGCCCTGAAGATCAGACAGTTCTTGCTGTGATGCTGACACAAACACTGATTTATGTCCTTCTGCTGCTACTGGCAGCATCGCATGATCTGGTGCGCAAGCATTTCTAGGGCTCTGGACATGAAGAAAGCCCTGCTTTCCTTATCGTTGATGCTAGCCTTTGCGGCCCAAATCTACTTGGGTTCTGTGACTCTTCATATGCGCCCTTATTGGGACATTTTGGATCCACCGCCCTCTGCCATTGCGCTTAAAGCCAATGCGTTTGGCGATAATCAATTTCTCTATCGGGTGCTTGTGTCGGAATTGCAGACGGGTGGCGATGTCGCCGGCCGCGTCGTCGCGCTTAAAGAATACGATATTGACCGAGTGATTGCGTGGCTGACAGCCCTTGATCAGCTTGATCCAGATGCTGGCCACCATCTTGCGCTGGCGATGCGTTTGTATTCATTGTCACAGCGCATTAGCGATCTGAGGCCTTTGATTGCTTACACGCAGCGCAGCGTAGATCTGTCGCCTGAGCATAAAATGCAGTGGTTGAGTTCGGCGCTGATGCTGGCTCAAGTTCGGCTCAAAGATCAGGATCTGGCAGTTAAGGTTGCGGATCAAATTTCCAGCTACGACTTTCCCGCCATGAATGCGGTCGCTTATCAAATCGGCCCTCTTATGCGTGCGAAAGCGGGAGATTACAACTCAGCCCTTGTGGGAATGCGTCAAGCCTTGTTGCGCTCACGCAATAAGGCCGATGAAATACAAATAAAGTTCATGGAAGATTTCATCGCCGAGATGGAAAAATTAACCAAATCCGACCTATCGCCGTAGGGTCATAAACTGCAGGTATAAATGCATCGCAAGAGCTTATTTTTCTTGCCTTTTTGTGCGCTGAATGATGCGCTATTAAAGTACATTAGCCCTAGAAATTAGGGGGTAGCTGTGCTACCAAAACGATGTTCGGTCGCCTCTGCATTGGTGGGTCGCCGAAGTAGATTTTTGCCATTGGCATGGGGGTCCATATGTTCAACAGTTTGAGTGGTCGTGGGAAAGCACAGAAAGGCTTTACCTTGATCGAAATGTCGATCGTGCTGGTTATTATCGGCTTGATTGTGGGGGGTATTTTAAAAGGCCAGGAAATCGTCGAAAACAGTCGGCAAAAAAATGCTCTGGCTGAAGTCGAGCGTATCCGTGCGGCCGTCAATACATTCGTTGATCGCTATCGCGCACTGCCGGGTGACTTTGCCCTGGCGCAAGGTGCGGCAGGCGTCGGTCGCATCACGACCAGCGCTTTGGTCATCAACGGTGATGGCGACGGTATCGTTGAGCCGGTGGCTGCCGCTGCAACTGCGGCTGGTATTGTTGGTGTAAACGGTGGCATCGCAGGAGCTGCTGGCACAGGCGAAACTGTTTCCTTCTTTACGCAGCTTTCAGCAGCCGACCTGATTGGTGGTGTTACACTGAGTGCGGCAGCTCAAACGGCCTTCGGTGAAGGTGCGGCGCTTCCGGCCGGTCCGTTTCCGGGCACAGGTTTCACGATTGCTTATGGCAGCTATGACAATCTGGCTGGTTATGAGTTGGCATCGCATTGGCTGCGTCTCAGCAAGGGCCCGCCGACTGCTATTACGGCTGGTTTGACAGCAAAGCAGATGCAATCACTTGATGTGCGTATCGATGATGGTGTCGCAGCTACGGGCCAGTTCCGCTCTGGTGGTTTGGCTGCGCCTTGCGGTACAGCCGTTGCAACGCCTGATTATCAGGCCACTGTTGAAACTGTGTCCTGTATTGCCCTGGTTAGCTTGGTGCAATAATCAGCTTTGACGATATTTTCTAAAAGGGGAGCAGAAATGCTCCCCTTTTTGTTTTTAGTCCACGTTCTATTCCCCATCGATCATTACTCGCTTCATTATGTGATTTGCTGCTATGCCTAAGACTCTGATGGGGCGGGGCGAATGTTTTTTTCAATCACACATGGTGTGACACTCAAGGGGTCGCGCGTGGAAATGCCATCGCGATCTCCTGGCAGCCGCGGCTTCGGTTTGTTAGAGTTTATTATTGCGATCGTCATTCTGGGCGCGCTGATACTGGCAACGCTTCAGGGACGAGAAATGCTGATTAGCATGCGCGCTATGGTGACGTGGCGCCAGATCGAACAAATCCAAAACAAAATCGAAGCATATCGTGCGGCCCACGTTGGCGCATTTCCAGGTGACGATCCCAAAGCCTTGCGCCGCTACAACCGTCAACCTGCTATGGGGCGGTTGGGGCAAACCTTAATCGATCAAACCAATAATGGCCGTATCGATGGTCGGTTGTCCGACTTTTCCAGTCCAGACGGCGAGCAATTTATGGCGTGGCGTGACTTGCGTTACGACGGCTTACTAGATGGGGATCCATCTTTCCAGGGCAGTGCGGCAATGCCGGAAAACCCGTTTGGAGGTGTATTCGGCTTCGACGAAGGCAATTTGGGCCTCAAAACAAACTCGTTGTGCGCCACGCAAATCCCTGGATCTGCCGCCAGCGCGATCGACCGCAAACTGGATGACGGGGTGATGGCGACGGGCCGTTTGGTGGCGACGGGCAAGGATGATCCCTCGGAAGGCAATCACTTTTCGGCGCCAGATGAAGGCGACTATGTCATTGAAAATAAATACATCATTTGCTATGCGCTGCTACCCTGAATTGTTTTTGTGTCTGGTTTTTACTATTTTAGTATGCTACGCGACTTAATATTACCCGGTTTAGGGTTGCCGGGGGAACTGTGTCTCTATGGCAGGGGGTCTTGCATGTCTTACGTCGCGCGTGATCAGAGAAAAGCTCAGAAGGGCTTTACGCTGATTGAAATGTCGATCGTGCTGGTGATTATCGGCTTGATCGTTGGCGGTATCCTGAAGGGACAAGAAATTGTCGAAAACAGCCGTCAGAAAAACGTTCTTCAAGAAGTGGAGCGTATCCGCGCCGCTGTAAATACATTTACCGATCGCTATAAGGCGCTGCCGGGAGACTACCAGTTCGCGACGACGCGCATTTCAACAGCCTTTACAGCGATATCAAACGGTGACGGCGATGGCATTGTCGACCCAGCTGCGGCTGTTGCTGGGGGCGCGGCCAATATTGTCGCCGTAGACGGTGGGATTTTGCCCGCCGCCGATGCTGAAACCGTCACGTTCTGGAACCAATTGGCGGCCGCGGACTTGATCGGTGGCATAACTGTTACGGAAGCTGTGCAGAGTGGCCGTTTTGGTGAAGGCGCCGCGGTTCCGGCAGCAGCTTTCCCGGGCACGGGCTTTACAGTTGCGTATGGGACCTACAATGATTTTGCGGGCGCTACGCAATCAGCCCACTGGCTGCGTATTAGCAAAGGCCCGCCGAATGGTATTACGGCAGGTTTAACAGCTAAGCAAATGCAGGCCTTGGACGTGCGTGTCGACGACGGCGTTCCATCTGTTGGTGCGTTCCGTTCAGATTTGGCTGCGGCTCAATGTGGTACCAACGGTGGCACGGCCGACTATCAGGCGACAAACGAGAACGTGTCCTGCATCGCGCTCATTGCGCTGGTTCAATAGCGCTACAGATTGTTGAATTCGAATTTAGAAAGGGCTCCATGTGAATGGGGCCCTTTCTTTATTGCTGTGCCTGCAAGCAAACTCGTTGCGACACAAAAGTAAAATATAACGTTTCCGCAAGAAGACAGCTCTGCCCATCCATTTCTCTACAACATTGAAAAAGAATACATATCTGCGTTCCACTGCTGCCTTAAGCCTCGCCAATTTGGGCCCGCTGGTATAGATTTTGCGCGGGATTTCGATTGCTTTTGGGGGCGACGATGGACGGCGATAAACCCGATGCTGGGGCCGCAAAACCGACCGCGCGTATTGGCGACTTGCTGGTCGAACGCGGACTGATTTCAAAAGATCAGCTGGAAGTCGCGTTTCAGGAAAAAGCTAAATCCAATAAGCTGCTCGGTGAATTGCTGGTTGAACTCGGCTTCATCACCGAACAAGCGCTGTCGGCGGTGTTGGCCGAAAGCTCTGGCTTCCAACGTTTCGTGCCGGGCTCGACCGTTGTTGAAGCTGAAGCTTTGGCTTTGTTGCCGAAAGAAGCAGCGCAACGTTACCGCGCATTCCCGGTTGGCTTTGATGGCAAGACGTTGCGTCTGGCTATGGCCGACATCTACGACGTTCTCGCGATCGACAAAGTAAAGCGCTTCTTCCCGGCGGGCACAAACGTACAGCCACTGGTTTGCTCTGATACCGAGGTTCAAAAAGCTATCGACCAATACTATGGGCACGAGTTGTCCATCGACGGCATTTTGAAAGAGTTGGAATCGGTTGAAGGCGACGCGGAAGAAACCGAATACCAAGAACAAACCGAAAGCGGTTACCTGCACCCACTTGTGCGATTGGTGAACGCTTTGCTGCTGGACGCCATTAAGTCTGGCGCGTCAGATATTCACTTCGAGCCTGAAGGCAACTTCCTGCGCTTGCGCTATCGCATCGACGGCGAAATGACGCAGATCCGCACACTACACAAACGGTATTGGACGGCGGCAGCGCACCGCATCAAGCTTATGTCCGGCATGAACATTGCCGACCGCTTGAACCCACAAGACGGGCGCTTCACGTTGGAAATCGGCAACCGTAAAGTCGACTTCCGTGTCTCGGCCTTGCCGACCATTCACGGCGAAAACGTCGTATTGCGTATTCTAGATAAAACCCAAGCGTTGGTGACCATCGATAAGGTTGGCCTGACCGACCACAACCTCAGCCTCATCAAGAAAATGCTGCTGAAGCCGGAAGGGATCGTGATCGTCACAGGGCCCACGGGTTCGGGTAAAACCACCACGCTGTACGCCATGATGAGCTATATCAACTCGCTCGACGTCAATATTATGACGCTGGAAGACCCGGTTGAATACGAACTGCAACTGATCCGCCAAGCGCAGGTGCGTGAAGGCTCATCGCTCAGTTTCTCTGAAGGTATCCGCACGCTTCTGCGCCAAGACCCTGATATTATTCTGGTCGGGGAAGTGCGTGACTCTGGGACTGCAACGATGGCTTTGCGGGCCGCCATGACAGGTCACCAAGTGTTCACCACGCTGCACACCAATGATGCGGCTGGCTGTATCCCGCGTCTGTTGGATTTAGGTTTGAAGCCCAACCTGATGGCCGGCAACGTTATTGGCATTATCGCGCAACGTCTGATCCGCAAGCTGTGCCAAGACTGCAAAGAAATGAAACCGGCAACGGCTGAAGAATGTAAAATGCTGGCCGTTGATCCCGCAAATCCGCCGATGATTGGTCACCCGAAGGGCTGCGATAACTGCCGTCGGTCAGGCTATAAGGGCCGTATGGCCTGCGTTGAAATCATGCCGTTCAACGAAGAGGTCGATGAACTGATTGTTCAGGAATCGTCGCTGGTGGCTGTGAAAAAGGCTGCTGAGAAAGCAGGCTTCGTTCCAATGATCGGTGACGCATCTCATAAGGTGCTGTCGGGCTTGACCAGTCTTGATGCCGCGATGCGTGTGGTGGACTTTACGGCGCGCCTCTAAAGCGCGTTTTGGTTGGGGTTTAACTTATGCCGCAATACGCTTACCGTGCATTGAACGATGCGGGCCGTCAGGTTCGCGGAAAAATCAATGCAGCTAACGAAAGCGATCTTTATCAACAGCTCAACAAGCTGGGTCTGATGCTGGTCGACAGCAAGGCTGTGAAGGAGCGCAAGATTATCGGTGGTGGCCGCACGATCCAAGCCCGCGATAAAATTCAGTTCTTTGTGCACCTTGAGCAATTGCAGGCTGCGGGCGTGCCACTGATTGATTCACTCACTGATGTGCGTGATTCCGCCGACGATCCGAAGCTGCGCGACCTTACGACCGATATCATCAATGACGTTACGGGCGGTACGCCGCTGTCACAGTCGTTTGAGAAGCATCCCAAAGTGTTTGGTGACTTGTATGCTGCGTTGGTCGCTGCTGGTGAAGAAAGCGGCAAGTTGACTGAGTCGTTTCAGCATCTTGTGCGACATGTGAAGTGGGAAGAGGCAATTCGATCGCGTATCGTGAAAGCGGTACGTTATCCGATTGCTGTGTTGGTGGTGATCACCGGCATGTTGATGTTCATGATGGGATTCGTTGTCCCTGGAATCGTTGAGTTTCTTAAAGCGAATAATGCTGAATTGCCGCCCATCACGGTCGCATTGATCTCAACGTCGAACTTTGTTCAAGGGTATTGGTGGGCAATCATTATTGTTCCGATTGGCCTTCTGTTTGGTATCGCAGGATTGCGTCAATCTTCGGACAAGATGCGTTATGCATTCTCGTGCCTTGGTTTGCGCGTCCCTAAACTTGGCGATTTAACTTCAAAGATTGCAATTTCCAGATTCACTCATTTTTTCGCGGTTATGTTTCAATCTGGTGTTCCTATTCTTCAATGTCTTGAGACGGCCCAGCGCGTTGTATCAAACCGCTGCCTAGAAGAATCTTTGAAAGTTGTGCGACAGCAAGTGCAAAACGGTGAGCCTTTATCGATGGCGTTGCGCAACTCTGGCCAGTTTCCGAGTCTGGTTACACGAATGGTTAAGATTGGTGAGGACAGCGGTAACTTGGGCGGTGTCCTCGATAACGTGACAGATTTCTACGATAAAGACGTTGACGAGGCGATCGATGCGATGATCGGGATGATAGAGCCCGCGATGACTGCAATCTCTGGCATTGTTATGGCCTGGATTGTCATTGGTGTTATGGGGCCCATCTACGACAACATGTCGAAGATGGGCTTCTAAAGGCGTGGGGGCGGGGCTCTGGAATGGCTAAAAAAAGCGAATACGTTCTAAATATTGGGGATGATAACGTCGTTCTGATCCGCTTTATCGATAAGCGGATAGCCAATGCTTGGCTAGCCTCGCCTGATCCTGCTACTGCGCTGGAAGAATTGGGCGAAGCTTTAGCTGAAGACAAAAAAGGGCGCGTATCTGTTATTATCGATACCCTTGATCAAGCCTTCAAAGAAGAAGAGCTGCCGAAGGTCAATATCCTTGATCGCCGTAAAATCCTAAGTCGTCATATCACGATGGCGTTCCCAGGGCAGTCCATGCGCGGCGCGCGGATGATTGGCCCAGGAGAGCGCAATACGCTGCTTTACGAATTTGCTTCTGTGCCACTTGATGGGCGCATTCCAGGCTGGATCGAATTTTACGAAAGCCTGCCCAATGAAAAGGGCGGTGTCTATGCGATTGCTTCCGAAAACGTTGATATCGTTCCAGCACTGGCGCCGAAGGACGCGCCTGTCGAAGAAGGCAATCACTGGCAGCATTTAATCGGGATTAACGTTACCGGCGGCTTGCGCCAGATTATTGCCAAAAATGGACGTTTAAGCTTAACCCGCTTAACACAAGCGCCGCCGCCCGATACACCGCCCGAAGAATTTGCCGATATGATTGTGCGCGATTTTAAAGCGACAATTACATATCTTCGCCGTCTTGGGTACTCGGTGGGCGAGCCATTAGATTTGCTCATATTAACGACCGCGGCTAATCGCGAGGCGCTTGATAAACTCGAATGGACAGGCGCGCGTACTGTTAATTTGTTAACACCGTACGAAGCTGGTGCAATGCTTGGCTTAGGTGCGATTGGCCCTGAAGATCAGGCGTATTGCGATGTCTTACACGCGGCTTGGTTTGCAAATAAGCGTGCGCCTAACTTAAAGCTCACGCGTTCAGTTGCGATGGGCGATTTGCGTGATGACTTGCGCGAACTGTCTTTTGTGGCGGCACCTTATGTAGCAGGGGTTGTAACTGCAGCTGTATTGGGGTGGACGGGTTTAACGACGGTGGATTATTTGGCGGCCGACTCAGATCGCTCCACCGTTTCAGAACAACTCGCTACAATGCGCGCATCCTTAAATAAAGAACAAACTCAAGTTGCCACGCTGCCTTACAATGCAGCGCAAATGCGTAACGTTTTTGAAGTCGAAACGGCCATGGATAGTGGCAAGCTTGATATCGTTCCAGTGCTCGAAAGAATATATGAATCTCTTCAAAGTGATGCCGTTGTTCTAGACTTCAAGTTTGCCCTGGCAACTGGAACGCCGAGCGGAGGTGCTCGCTCACCTGCTCCTGCGGGCAAGGCAAATGATTCCTTATACTCAGTTTCTTTGAAGATGCGGTTAGCCGATATCGTGACGAATGCAGATGAAGCGGTACAGGCATCTCGGCGCGTTCAGCAGAGATTGAGTACGAATTTTGGTAAAGACTTTGTCGTCGTCATGACGAAAGAGCCGGTTGCGGCGCAATCCTCAGATGCGTTAACTGGAGGATTATTTAATAAAACTGCCGATCAAAGCGAAGTTGCTATCAGTACTGGAGCATCGGCACGGTCTGACGAACCTTTTTATATAGAATTTACAATTTCTAATGACGGCGGAAAGGGGGCTAAAAAATGAAACTCCCGAATATAAAAGCTATTAGCTTCTCGCTTCCTAATTTACCTAAGCTGGTGCTCGTCTCGATTGTCGCTGTAACAAGCGCTTTGGTTTTGTTCGGCGTGCTTTTTTTTACTCTTGGTGAGGCTAAAGATAGAGCCGAAGCCGAAACGGCAAAGTTGAAGAGTGAGCTGAGTTCGATTCAGACAAAGTTAAAGCAATCGAAAGACGACTATGACTTTGTCCTCAAAAACCAAACACGTTTCGAAGAGTTAATGGCGAGTGATAAACTTATTCCCCATACCCGACGGACTGCTATTCGGGAAATGCAGGCGTTAGCATTAGAGTTTGGTGTAACAAATCTAAATTATAATTTTCAGGCATCAGGCCTGCAAAGCGCAGATGCGGCCTCTGCACAAGCCAAGGCCACAGACTATCGTGTGTATATTGAGAATATTGAGCTCAGTGTCGGTGCAGCTTTGGATCAAAGTATTTATTCTTTTCTTGCCGCCGCTTACGATAAATTTCCAGGCTCTATCGTTGTTTCGAGCATTGAGTTGAACCGCGCCCCCACTGTTACGACTGAAATGCTTAATATGGTAAGTCGTGGGGAAGACTCTAAAATTGTCCAAGGCAAGATCAAGTATGTGTGGAGAACTGCTCAAAAGCAGGAAGCAAAGAAATGAAAAGCCAAGCAGTCTTAACAGCACTGGCCTTTTTTTCTCTAGCATTTGTGCATTCGTCGCTGTGGGCTCAAGATCAACCCGCATCTTCGGCTACACAAAATAAAACTCGTCGCGTGCCCGACACACTGATGTTTGACGTTGACGAATTTAATGAGATTAAAGCTCGTATTGCAGGTGGCGATGTCACCAAAGAAACGCGAGAACAAGCAGCAGGCAATCAGCCGTTGTATCTTGGTTCGATAATGTATTATGGGCCTAAGGATTGGACGATTTGGATTAACGGTTTGCCTGTTGGTCCGAATCAGGATTTTCAAACATTCCAAATTACTGAAATCACGCCACGTTATGTCGAATTATTGGTGCCGTTAAGCGTCCAAGGTATGAGACCGGTTCGGTTAGAACCCAATCAAACCTTTATAGCCGAGTCGGGAATTGTGATCGAGGGTCGTTATCCTTGAGTGAAATTGTGTCTTCCCCCCTATCTCTTTTAGATGTTTCTACATCTTATGGTAAGCGGCAGATCTTCGAAAATGTTTCGTTTTCTCTCGTTAAGGGAGAGTGCTTTGGTTTGATCGGTCTGAATGGAATCGGCAAAACAACGCTTATTAGATCAATTTTAGCTTTGCGAGATGCATCGGGGACGGTCAGTTTTTTTGGCGAACCTAATTCCTCCCCTGCTGCGCGCAAAAACCTTGTTTATCTACCGGAGAAATTTCAACCATCGCTGCAACTCTATGGTTGGGAGTATCTGAGTATCCACTTGGATTACTTCCAACAGTCTGTCGACAAAGATGCCGCACGAGAAATGGCTAAAGGCTTGGATTTGGATCCTGCGGCATTAGACCGCAAGGTTAAGACCTATTCCAAGGGCATGGGGCAAAAGCTAGGATTGGTGGGGACCCTATTGGTCACGGCACCTCTGATGATTCTAGATGAACCCATGAGCGGTCTTGATCCACGCGCGCGTGTGATGCTGAAAGATCGTTTGATGGAAGCGAAGGCTGCCGGTCGTACGATTTTTTTCAGCTCTCATATTCTGGCGGATATTGAAGAAATCTGTGACCGCATTGCTATCTTGCATGCGGGCAAAATCATTTATCTCGGCAAAGGTGATGCGTTTGTTGAAAAAATGAAAGCCCCGTCACTCGAGCGCGCATTTTTGGCGTCGCTCGAGGAGCAGGAAAAATCCGGCGGGACGATTTTTGGGACTTAAGTCGCTAGCCCAGTGACAGCTTTGACGTGTCGACGCTTTTTAAGCCGGCACCACCACCTGCAGCGCCCACTTGAGCCTGCTTTAACTTCAGCTTCATGTCGCCTACGTTATCGGCCTCCGCCAACGCAGTCTCTTCGGCGACGGTGCCCGCTTTCACGAGCGCGAGCAGCGCTTGGTCAAAGGTCTGCATGCCGTTGTGGGCATTTTCTTCCATCATTTTCTTGAGTTCTTTGATCTCGCCTTTGGCGATCAAGTCTTTGATGTAACCTTGGTTCAGCATGATCTCGAGCGCTGCCGCACGGCCACCACCGACTTTTTGCACCAGGCGTTGCGAAATAACGCCCTTCAGGTTGTTTGACAGGCTTAAGAGAACTTGCTGGTGCATTTCCTGCGGGAAGAAATTGACCACGCGTTCGATGGCTTGGTTAGCGTTGTTGGCGTGCAATGTCGCCATTGCCAAGTGGCCGGTTTCGGAAATATTGAGCGCATGCTCCATCGTTTCCATATCGCGGATTTCCCCAATCAGGATCAAATCCGGGTGTTGGCGCAACGTGTTCTTCAACGCAGCATTAAACGAGTCTGTATCAACGCCGACTTCGCGTTGGGTGACGATGCACTTCTTGTGATCATGCACAAACTCAACTGGGTCTTCGATGGTGATGATGTGGCCAGGGGCAGCCTCGTTGCGGTGACTGATCATCGCAGCTAGCGATGTGGATTTACCCGAGCCTGTGCCGCCGACCACAAAGATCAGGCCGCGTTTTTCCATCACCAAGTCGCCCAACAGGTTGGGCAATTTCAAATCCGCTAACGTGGGGATTTGCGTGCGGATAATGCGCGCAACCAAGCCAGGCTGTTGACGTTGGCGGAACAGGTTGAGGCGGAAGCGGCCCACGCCCTCCAAAACAATTGCCATGTTGAATTCGCCCGATTTGACGAACTCGGCCTTTTGTTTTTCGTTCAGGAACGAGCCAACAATGCGTTCGATTTCATCAGCCTTCACCGGCTTGTCGCGCAAATTCACAAAGCCGCGGTCGCCGCGCCACATGGGGGCTGCATCAACCGTGACATACAAGTCAGAACCACCTGGACCTGCCAGTTCTTTCAGCCAGCCTTGGAATTCAGAATCGATCACAGTGAGATCCCCAACAATAACGATTTATAAATATGAGTTAAAACAACGAGCGCGACTTCTTCTGTTCACCTGCGGCAGGTGCGGCTTGTGGCGCCGGAGCCGCAGTTGGTGCAGCGGGGCGTGGTGCTGAAGCGCCAGGGGCCGGAGCAGCACCCGGATCGTCATTGCCTGCAAGTGTCTTCATCATTTCGCCGGCTTCGGAGGCATCGACAGCGCCAGATTCCACAAGTTTGCGGATCGACTCCTCCATCGTTTGCATACCGTAACGCATACCCACTTGGATCATTGAGTAGATTTGCGGCACTTTGTTTTCGCGGATCAAGTTTCTGATCGCATTGGTGCCGACCATGATCTCATGCGCTGCCGCACGGCCACCGCCTTTGCGCTTCAGCAGCACTTGGCTGACCACGGCCTGCAATGAGCCCGCGATCATCGCGCGTACCATTTCTTTGTCGCCCGCCGGGAACACGTCGATAATACGGTCGACGGTTTTCGCCGCCGAACTGGTGTGTAGTGTGCCCATCACCAGGTGGCCAGTTTCAGCAGCGGTCAATGCCAGCGAGATAGTTTCGTGGTCGCGCATTTCACCCACCAGGATCACGTCTGGGTCTTCGCGCAATGCAGACTTCAACGCGCGTGAGAATGATTTGGTATGGCGGCCGACTTCACGGTGATTGATCAGAGCGCGCTTTTTCTTGTGCACGAACTCAACCGGGTCTTCCACGGTCAGAATGTGCATGTCGCTGTTCTCGTTCATGTAGTTGATCATGGCCGAGAGGGTGGTGGATTTGCCCGAGCCCGTCGGGCCGGTCACCAGCACAAGCCCGCGATCAAAACTTGCGAACTGCTTGAAAATCTCAGGTGCGTTCAGTTGTTCAAGTGATGGGATTTTCGTAGGAATTTCACGGAAGGCAGCCGCCGCGCCAGTGATGGTGGTGTAGGCGTTGACGCGGAAGCGGGATTCTTCACCAAAAGCAATCGCGAAATCGATTTCCTTCTCGGCTTCAAATTCAGCACGCTGTTCTTCGGTCATGATGTTGTAGATCATGTCCTTCACGGTGTCAGCGCTAAGGTCGCCAGTTTTGATGGGGCGCAAACCGCCATCAATACGCACCATGGGTTCTTTTTGCGCGACCAAGTGCAGGTCTGACGCTTTGTTCTGCTGCGCGAACGCTAAAAGTTCGGTGATATCCATCGTCTCAATCCCCCAAATCTCAAATATGTCAGCCGCATCCCAAGACAGCGGCCATTCGCTTTACATGCTGCGTAAATACTTCACGCGATCACGAATACCGTCCACGGGCGTATCGGTGATGACCGGATTTAATTCAAAAATACGTAGAAATTCCGAATACCCCGCCACCGCATCTTCTTTGCGCTTCAAGCGATCAGCAAGTACGCCAATATTCAAATGGTACATGGCAATTGTCGGTGACATTTGAATGGCTGATTTTAAATACTCATAAGCAGAAACATCATCGCCCGTACTGCTGCGCACTTCGGCCAATGCTGCATAAATCTCCGGACGTTTCACGCCGCCCTTGATGAGATTCTCAAGCTGAATTTGCGCATCAGCCGCTGGCAGGCTCGCCGACATTTGGATCACGCGCGCCAACGCTGCTTCGTTATCAGGCTCCACAATCAGTGTGCGAGTATACGCTTGCTGGGCTTCCCGCATGCGTCCCAACTTGTCATACGACATGGCAATGCCCAGCAAAGCCAAGCGATCTGTCGGGTTTTTGTCGATAATGCCTTGGTACTTGTCCAGCGCATCGGTGTATTGGCCAGCAGCGAAATCACGCAACGCGCGGTGATACGGCGTGTCGGTGTTCTCGGCGGCCACAGCGCTTAAAATCATCGTACGCGCATCGGTGTTCCAGAACGCCAACACACGCTCGCGATATTCAGCGCGGCGGTTATCGTCAGAGCTGTGGTACCGCTCAACTGCCTTCGGCCACGAGCCTTGCAGACCATAAAGCTGCTTCAGGTATTGCGCGCCGTAAGCCACGTTTGCAGCGGGATCGAAGGCTTGCTCGATATCGCGGAATGCATTGGGGTGGTAGCGCAGGTTGATCTGCATGCACCCAACGTCGATGGAGCGATTGCCCTCATCCAGCAGTTTGCGCACAGCGGCAACGGCTTGTTCTTTGGTGTCAAAATAACGGCCATCACCACCGACATTGATTGTCCATGGCCACGGAATGCGTTCCCCATTGATCACGCGGCTTGATTCGGTAAATGAGATGGCGGTGAGCAACCCTTGCGGAATCAGCATCGAACGCTCGTAAATCTGCACGTAGCGCACGCAATCTTTATTGTCGCTGGTTTGCGCTAAGGCAGGAGCAGCAAAATTGATGGCGCTCACGGCCAGCCCCAAAAGAGCACTTAGGCGGCCCCACTTCAGAAATTGACGCATACTCGTTATCCCCAACGCGTTATTTTTGTTCGGCGTCTTAGCTCGGATTGCCGCAAGACCCGGCGCCACAGCTAATGATCAGTGGCTGAAATGACTTAAACGAAACGATGTCGTCGAAATGCTGAACGGAACTCGTCGTGTTCGAAATGCCCACCGCGAATGTTAAGTCTCCGTTTCCATTCTCGTGTTGTCCGACCCCGGCGTTCCCGGCTGCTTGGCCGTATTTGTCGCCGGTTGTCGTTCCTGTTTGTTGGGCTTCACCAAATGACCCATCCAGACCATGACTAAGTAAAAGATATGCCACAGCGGTGTAGCCAGTTATCGCAGTGCCGTCGGTGTTCTCGAGGGCAATGGTTGAATTAAAAGCCGGGAAGGAACCGTCAGAATTTCGCTGCATGCTATTTGCATCGGTTAGGTTTGGATCCACTGCGTAGCGAAAGCGTCGCCCCCAGGCATCGGTGGCGGCAGACTCCGACAAGCCCAGTGTAATCCATGGAAGTGTCCCAACGCCGCCGCCGGTGCACACTACTGTTGTATTGCAACCGGTGTAAGTTGCAGTCCCATTTCGATTTAATCCGGAACCCGCAGCCCCCGTCGCCAAGCCTGTCTGTGCGGGGCATGGTAAGCATGAATTTGCGATCATATAGGCCAGCAGTGCGTTTTCCACTGTGATCATTTTTTGCTTGGTTTCGTTCGTTTGCGCGCTTTGAACGATTGGAGAAACGGCAAGCAGTCCCCCTGACAGCAAAAGCCCAATCACCACCAAGACAATCGCGATTTCAATCAGGGTAAAGCCGCGCCGCGCAGATGCGGAAAAGGCAGCGCGAAATGATGAGCGCAAATTCTGAAGCAAAGATTTTCCCCCGCCGGTCATCGTCGATCAGCAATCATCGATCAATCATCATTGACCAATTGTCCTCGTCGCGTGGGCACGCTTTCAGCCGCCCAGACGCAAAGATCGAGGATCACAACGCAACGGTTGTGAGTGTCTGATATTCAGCGCCTTCGTGCAAGGAAAAATCACAAAATAACAAGGGGTTAGCCCTCGAAACCCGGTCACGACCGGCCCTTAAATTCGCATTGAAAAGATTGCCCTTTTTGGCCCCGCGCAAGTTATCCACAGACGAGCTGATTTCAAATTTAACCAAGCTGCCTTAGTTTGCAGGCTATGTGGCTCGATGTTGTTGATCTCAGAGACTTTTATGCTGGCAGCCTGGGGCGGCTGGTGCAGGGGCTGGTGAACCGTCAGCTCCGTGCAATCTGGCCCAACTTAACGGGCTGTCGCGTGCTTGGGTTGGGGTTCGCCGCACCTTATCTGGGGGCCTTTCAGGGCGAGGCCGAACGGGTGATGGCTGTGATGCCGCCAGCTCAAGGTGTCATGCATTGGCCTGAGAGTGGCCCCAGCCAAGTCTGCCTGGCTGAAGAATTCACGCTGCCGCTGCCAGATCGTTCCATTGATCGTTTGCTGCTGGTGCATTGCTTAGAAAGCAGTGCTGAACTGCGCTTGATGATGCGCGAATGCTGGCGTGTGCTGGCCGATGGCGGGCGCATTGTCGTGGTGGTCGCAAATCGCAACAGTTTATGGGCGCGGTTTGAATACTCGCCGTTCGCGCATGGGCGGCCTTATTCATCCAGCCAAATCACATCATTGCTGCGTGATGGCATGTTCGCACCGCGCCAAACCGCGAAGGCATTGTTTCTGCCGCCGACATTCTGGCGCTTGTTTTCAAGCTGGGCAGCAGCGCTAGACCGCTTAGGCAACAGGTGGTTCCCCACTTTTGCGGGTGTGCACATTGTTGAAGCGGAAAAACAAATTTACGCCATGCCGCTGGTGGGCACAAAAGCGGTAAATAAAGCTGATGTTATTGCGCGGCCTGCCACGAACGGCCTTGGCAATAACGCGCACCACGCAAGCGTAGAAGAATTTAGGAGTTCCGCGTCAGCACAAACACCGCTTGTTCGCTGAACAAGTTGGCCAGCCAACCCGTGCCACTGACATTTTGTTTCAAGCCTTCCGCGCTCAGCGCGTAACTTTGCTCGATCTTCACATTCAGCGTTTTGCACAAATCAACGAAGTCTAAGATTGTGCACAGGTGAATATTGGGCGTGTCGTACCATTGGTCTGGCAGGTTTTCGGTCATGGGCATGCGGCCCTTCAGCAGTAAGGACCAGCGCACGCGCCAGTGCCCAAAGTTCGGCAGCGACACAATGGCGCGCTTACCGATGCGCAAGAGGTCTTCCAACACTTGGCGCGGATGCAGCGTGGCTTGCAGTGTTTGGCTGAGCACCACGTAATCAAACGCATTGGTGGGGTAATCTTTTAAGTCGGTTTCCAAGTTGCCTTGAATGACGGGCAAGCCTTGGCTCACAGCGGCGCGCACGCGCGCCATGGAGATTTCAAGCCCGCGCCCATCCACTTGTTTGGTCGAGGCCAAGTACGACAACAATTGGCCATCACCACAGCCGATATCAAGCACGCGGCTGCCGGGATTAATCAAATCCGCCACCAATTGCAGGTCAACGCGGATGCGTTTGGCGGGCTTAGTCACGTCGCTGATTTGATTCATGACGCAATACCTTGAGAGAGCGTATCTTTTGCAATCTTCGGCACACGACGCACGTCCGCGCAGCCGTCCACAAAGCCCCGTAATGTCTGGTGGAAATCGGGTTCATCCAACAAGAAGGCGTCGTGGCCTTTATCAGATTCAATTTCCACAAAGCTCACATTCGCCGCCACCGCATTCAACGCATGTACAATGGCGCGGCTTTCCGAGGTGGGGAACAGCCAGTCGGATGTGAACGACATCAAGCAAAAGCGAACAGGCGAGCCTTTGAACGCATTGGCCAACACGCCGTCGTTCTCGCTCGCCAAGTCGAAGTAGTCCATCGCGCGCGTGATATACAGGTACGAGTTCGCATCAAACCGATCAACGAACGTATAACCTTGGTGACGCAAATAGCTTTCCACCTGAAAGTCCGCATCAAAGCCGTATGTCAGTGCTGTGCGATCTTGCAGGCGGCGACCGAATTTGCGGTGAAGTGCGCTTTCCGAAAGATACGTAATGTGTGCCGCCATGCGCGCGACAGCCAAGCCGCGCTTGGGCACTTTGTTTTCTTCCAGGTAATTGCCATGGCACCAGTCAGGGTCCGCCATGATGGCTTGGCGTCCCACTTCGTGGAACGCAATGTTCTGCGCTGAATGGCGGTACGAGCCCGCAATTGGCACAGCGGCATACACACGGTTGGGGTAACGGCGCGCCCACTCTAAGGTTTGCATTGCGCCCATCGAGCCGCCTATCACGCACAGCACGTTGTCGATGCCGAGTTGGTCTAATAATTTCGCCTGTGCCGCCACCATGTCGCGAATGGTGATGACCGGGAACCGCAAACCCCACGGGCGACCCGTCGCGGGGTTGATTTCTTTGGGCCCTGTTGAGCCCATGCAGCCCCCCAGGACGTTGGCACAGACGATGAAGTAGCGGTTGGTGTCGATGACCTTGTCGGGGCCAATCAGGTCATCCCACCAGCCACGTTTGCCGGTGCTGGGGTGGGTGCCACACACGTACTGGTCACCTGTCAGCGCATGGCAGACCACAATCACGTTGGACTTATCAGCGTTCAGTGTGCCGTAGGTTTGGTAAGCCACGGTGACACCCGTCAGCACTTCGCCCGACTGCAAGGTCAGGGGGGTCGTCAGCACCATCCGGGCATCAAGGGCGATGCTGTCAGGGGGGCTTAAAGTGGGCGAAGCGGCGGTGTTCATGGCAGAATGTATAAGACAGGTTAGGGGCGCCCTCATATGGGGCGTCCGGCCCCAGGAATCAGCCCCTAAGGCCACGTCTGTCAACGTTTTCTTTCGTTTTTGACCTTTGCTTTCCTTGGGCCCAGAAACTATGACTGAGCCCAATTTTAAGGGGCTTTTTTGAAGGCCCTGAACCAACTTCTTGGAAAGACCGTCAAATGGCTCTCCCCCAACCGAAACCGGGCGTCATGGACATTACCCCCTATGTCGGCGGCAAATCCCGCCTGCAGGGTGTCGTCCGCGTGATCAAACTCTCGTCCAACGAAGCCGCCCTTGGCCCTAGCCCCAAGGCGATTGAAGCCTACGACAGAGCCCGCACCACATTGCACCGCTACCCGGCAGGGGATGCGGCTGATTTGCGTGCGGCCATTGGCGAAGTTCACAAACTGAACCCAGACCAGATTATCTGCGGCGGTGGGTCCGATGAAATTCTGGGTCTGTTGTGCCGCGCTTATGCTGGGCCGGGTGATGAGATCGTGCACACCACGCACGGCTTTCTCATGTACAACATTTATGCGCGTAGCGTTGGCGCGACACCTGTTGTCGTGCCGGAAAAAAATATCACGGCTGACGTCGATGCGATTTTAAAAGCGATCACGCCGAATACGAAGCTGGTGTTTTTGGCGAACCCCAACAACCCGACAGGCACGTATTTGCCAACATCGGAAATTGAACGCCTCCGCGCCGATTTGCGCGAAGATATCGTGTTGGTGTTGGATGCAGCCTACGCTGAATTTATGGACAAGCCGGATTACAATCCGGGTTTGGCCTTGGCGTCGCGTACTCAAAACGTTGTGGTCACGCACACGTTCTCGAAAATTTATGGGCTTGGGGCTTTGCGCATCGGCTGGGGTTACGGCGATAAGACGCTGATTGATGCGTTGGAACGCCTGCGCAGCCCGTTCAACGTCTCGGCTCCTGCGCAAGCGGCCGCCATTGCCGCTGTGCGCGATCAAGAGTTTGTGGCCAAAGCCAAAGCCCACAATAAAAAATGGGTGGATGTACTAGTGCAGCGTTTGCGCGGGTACGGCTTGGGCCTGCACGGTGACTCAGGGAATTTCGTGCTGCCGTATTTTGATGGCAAGAACGGCAAAACTGCTGCGGCGTGCGATGCCTTCTTGCAATCGAAGGGTTTGATTGCGCGCCGTGTCGATAACTACGAACTGCCAAATTATTTACGCATTTCCATCGGTGCGGACGACGAGATGGAATTGCTGCTGAGTGCGTTGGATGAATTTATGACTTCTAAAACGGCGTAAAACTCATGTTTGACCGCGTTACGTTTATCGGGATTGGTTTGATTGGCTCGTCCATGGCGCGCGTGATGAAGCGCGATGGATTAGCCAAATCAATCGTGGCTTGCGCGCGTCGCAAGGAAACACTCGATGCCTGCTTGAAATTAGGCATCGCTGATGAAGTCACGTCTGACTATGCCGCCTCCGTGAAGAACGCAGACTTGGTGGTAATCGCAACGCCTGTCGGCACCAACGAAGAGATTGCCAAAATCATCGGGCCGCATTTGAAAGCGGGGGCGATTATTACCGACGTTGGCTCGGTCAAGCAGGCTGTTATTTCCGCCATCGCACCGCATTTGCCCAAGGGCGTGCACTTTGTGCCCGCGCACCCGCTGGCGGGTACCGAACATTCAGGGCCAGAGTCTGGTTTCCCAGAATTGTTCCAAGGCCGCTGGTGCATTCTAACCCCCGAGCCGGGGTGTGACGCGCAGGCTGTTGAAAAGGTAAAAGCCTTCTGGACCAAAGCTGGTTCCAAAATTGAAATCATGCACGCTGAACACCACGACAAGGTGTTGGCCATTACCTCGCACCTGCCGCACTTGATCGCGTTTACCATCGTCGGCACCGCCGATGACTTGGCGGAAGATTTGAAGCAAGAAGTGATTCAATACTCAGCCTCAGGCTTCCGTGACTTCACGCGCATCGCGGCCTCTGACCCCGTGATGTGGCGTGATGTTTTCATGAATAACCGCGATGCCGTGTTGGAAATTCTGCAACGCTTCACGGAAGATTTGACAGCCTTGCAACGTGCGATCCGTCGTGGTGATGGTGATAGCCTGCAGGCGCTCTTCGCCCGTACCCGCGCCATCCGCCGCAGCGTTATTGATGCGAAACAGGCTTAAAAGCCGTATTTCCCCGATAAGTGGGAACCGGTTGGCGTGGGAAATACGGCATGAAAAAGTTCTTTGGCCGAATTTGATGGGTTGTTGTCATTTCTGCGTTGGCTGGATTTGATAGAACGACGTCCAGTCAATTCCTGCTTCAAAGCATAAGGGGGCATTCAATGTCGACCGAACTTCACTTGGTTATCGCGAACAAAGCCTATTCATCGTGGTCCCTACGGCCGTGGCTCGCCATGAAAGTGCAGGGTTTGAATTTCCGTGAGACGGTCGTGCCGTTGGCGTTGCCGGATACGCAGGCAAACATCGAAAAATTCTCAGGTGCTGGCAAAGTGCCGGTGTTGATCCACGGTGGCATCACCGTGTGGGATTCACTGGCGATCTTGGAATATTTGGCTGAAGCGTTTTACGACAAAACGTGGTGGCCGACAGATCCGCATGCCCGCGCCATTGCGCGTGCCGTGTCTGCTGAAATGCATTCAGGCTTTCAGCCGCTGCGCCAGAACATGGGCATGAATTTGCGTAAATTCCATCCTGGCAAAGGTATGACGCCCGAAGTGCAGGACAACATCGACCGTATCCAAGAAATTTGGGGCGAGTGCCGCGCGAAGTTCGGTGCAGGTGGTTCGTTCCTGTTCGGCGCATTCTCCAACGCTGATGCGATGTATGCGCCTGTTGTGACGCGCTTTAAAACTTACGGCGTGAAATTGAACGCTGTGTCGCAAAGTTACTGCGATGCCGTGCTGGCGCTACCCGCTTTGAAGCAATGGTACGATGACGCCGCCAAAGAAACCTGGGTCATCGACAAGTACGAAATCCAAGACTGAGATGCTCAGATATTGAGATTGGGCTGTTTCTTTTTGTGAAGAGTGGGGAAAATGTTTTCCCCACTCTTTGCGTTTCTCCACGCAAGCGCGCGCTAAATTCCCTGCAAATCCCCTGCAAAAGCAGGGAGCGCACATCATACCGCAGCGGTAAAACACAACTGTTCGCGCATTGTTTCACGTGAAACAATTTGATGCACTTTTAGGGAATCAGAATCAGGGTATTTGAATTTCTGACGGCCATTCGACAGGTTCAAAAGTCGTCAGTGGAATCGGCCCTAAGTACAGTTTGCGATCCTGCATCGTCACCGAGATTTTCAGTTCAGGCGCACCCCCACCTTCTGGCTTTCGCGCCATCAGCCCCAACACGGCTTGCGCTGTGTCAGCATCGTTGCGGGCGATGGTGTTTGCTTTCGCCAAGCCATCCAACGTTTCCATGAAGCCGCGGAATGTTGCTGTGAGCGCGCCAACCGGTTGGAGGCCACGATCCAGTGCGATGGTGCCGTTCGCGTTCACAGCCAACGGCGGCCAATCGAAGAGCAACTCGCGTACTTCTAACGTGCCGCCGCTTTCGTGCCATGTCTTCAAGGCTTGCGGTAATGTGCCCGACGGCAGGTTGCCTTGCAGGTTCGCATCTAACCGCAATTTGCGGATCTTCTCTCCGAACGCAGATGGATTCTCGATCAGCGGCGCATGCCAATTGGTGATGTCTGCATTCACTTGCCACGTCGGCTTCTCAGCATCGCGCGTGTGCACAACCGATAATGATGCGGACTCAATGCCCACTAAAGATTGATCGTCTCTGATCCCCGTCGCGTTCAAGTTTTCAATGGTCGCGACAATTTCAGCGATACGCCCTTCGGTGGTGAGGTCCGGTCGCACATTCGCTTGCGTCGCCGTTACAGTGGCATCAGCGCCCGGTGGCGTCCAAAGGCCAGAAACTTTGTGCTCACCCGCGAGATCGACCGTAAAGCGCAACGGGGCCCACGGCGCTGCGGACACGGTGATGGCCTTTGACCGCCACACCCATGCATTGCTGGTGGCGGGTGCCCGCATGCTCCAATCCGCGTAAGTCACCACAACCGCACCTGGAAACCCGCTAGCCACAGGTGCGGCATGATTGACCGTGTACCCTGATTGGCGCTGGGCTTCGATCCATTTGGCCGATTGGTCTTTTAAGACCGATGCGGCACTGAACCACGCGCCGGTATATCCAATGACCACCACGGCCACGGCACTGGCGGCCAAAAGGGCAAAGCGGAATTTTTTGGGTGCAGGGGTGTTCATAGGGTCAGCGTACCATTTCAATTTCAGAAAACATCAAAACCGCAGCGGCGCACATTGACGTTGTTTCCCCGGCGTGAGACATGGCCAGCATGAATAAATCCTACCCCACCGTTCCCGCATCTGACCCGCCCACCGACCCCAATAACTATTGGGTGTTTGGCTATGGCTCGTTGATGTGGCGGCCGGGGTTCGAGTTCGTCGAACGTGTGCCTGCCCTTTTAAACGGTTTTAGCCGGGATATGTGCCTGATTTCGATTCATTATCGGGGCACAAAAGAGAAGCCGGGCATGGTCTGCGGCTTAAGCCCGGGCGGGGAATGCCGGGGCCTCGCGTTCAAGATCGCGCCAGAGCAGGTCGATAACGTGGTCAGCTACCTCGATGACCGCGAACTGATTTCTTACATCTACATCCCGCGCCATGTGACGCTGACGCTGGCGAACGGCCAGACTGTGGTGGCCCGCGCTTATGTGGCCGACTCAACCCACGAGCAGTTCGCAGGCAACTGGCCCGAAGCCGAGAAAATCGCGCACGTCGCGCAAGGTGTTGGCAGCGAAGGTACTAGCGTTGAGTACCTCGCCAATATCATCCAACACCTGCGGGACTTGGATATTCGTGACGCGAACCTTGAAGCACTGCTCAACAAGGTTCGCGCTGTTCAGGCTTAGTGGCTTAAGTGCTTGGCTGCTGCGGCTTGACGCTTCAGCATCTCGGCGTCAGGCGACACAACGTTGCCAAACAATGCTTTGCCGTATGCTGGCCCGCTGATGTCCCAGTTGAGCGCGCGGTGTGATGCGCCAGCTAAGGTATCGGCAAACGCAATGTGCACCGGGTTTGATTCCGACACACCATTGGCGCCCATCGCTTCAATCAAACGCATGGCCGAACGTTTTGCCAACGTCGCCACATAGGCGCAGTTGCGCTTAATGCGCATCAGGTCGGTGGGCGCGATATCGGTGTTGGCTTGGGCCTTCGCGCGCATGAACGCCATGTCGGTATCGTAGATCGCTTGGGCGGCATCCACTTCGGCAGATGATTCAGCCACACGGGCTTGCAGGGTCGGGTGGTCTGTCACCTTCGACGTATCAAGCCCACTGCGGCCTGTCATGCTGGCGATGAAACCTTCCAGCGCGCCGCGTGCGGTGCCCAGCACTGGGCCTGCAACCGAGTAGCCGAACACATCGAGCATCGGCAGATTATAAATCCAGCTTTTGTTCACGGCTTGGCCCGGCGATTGGCGGCTGTTCAGTTCAGCAATGCGGGTCACGCGGTGTTTGGGCACGAAGAGGTCGCTCACCACAACGTTGTTGCTGCCGGTGGCTTTCATGCCGGGCGTAAACCACACGTCTTTCACCGTGTACTCACCCTTCTTCAGCAGCACCATCACGAGGTCCGGCGGGCCGTTCGGTTGCGGCACAGGGGCCATCAATGAACACCAGCCGCAATGATCAACACCGCTGCACCACATCCACTCGCCGCTCAGTTTGTAGCCGCCATCAACCGCTACAGCTTTGCTGCCGGGTGCCGATGCAAACGCTGCTGCAACCAAAGCATCGGGGTCATTGCCCCACACTTCTTGCTGCGCTTCCAACTGATACTTACCCAGCCACCAATTATGGCTGCCAATAATACCCGCCACCCAGCCTGATGAGCCGCAATGCTTGGCGATTTCCATAGCCACATCAGTATGCGTGCCGAACGGTAATTCAAACCCACCGAATTGCTTGGGCATGCAGGCGCGCAAAGCTTTGGTGGCGACGATGTCGGCCATTGTTTCTTCCGGCAGGCGACGATTTGCAGCACCCTTCGCGCGGCGTTCAACCAATTTCGGCGCTAACGCGCCAACGCGCTTAATCAGCTCTTCAGCAGTTACTTGTTCTGTCGCAGCCACTTTAACTCTCCAGCTTAAATTAAACCTTTGTGCTCAACGCCGAGCAGATATTTACCGTAAGGAACGCTGTTCGCATCCCAGCCCATGGTGATGTGCGAACACACACCTTTCAGATCAGCCTGATTGATTTGTGCTTCGTTCTCTTCATTTAGCCCGCCAGCGCCCAATACATCCACCAACCGCGCCACTGCATTCTGGCAGATATGCCCGATATAGGCGCAGTCGCGCTGGATGCGTAAAATCGTTTCCCGGTCGATAGCATCGCGCTTTTCAGCAGCGGTTTGCAAAAAACTTACATGGCTTGCCGCAATGGTATGTGCCGCGTCAATTTCAGCGGAGGCATGAGACACACGCATTTGCATGTTTTGCAATTCATGCAGTTTTGCGCCCATCACGTTGCGGCGTTGCTTCATACTCTCGGTAAAATAACGCAACGTGCCGCGTGCCAAACCTAATGCTGTGCCGATAGGTGTCAGATTGAACACGCCAAATGTCGGCAGACTGTATGTGGTGCCGGTATTCACGGCTGTGCCAGGGCTGTTGATGCGGTCGATCACATCGCGCGGCATGGTGCGGTACGTGGGGATGAAAGCGTCCTTCACCACAATGTCGTTGCTGCCCGAGGCGCGCAATGCAACCGAACGCCAGTTATCCAGCACCTCAAAATCGCTGCGTGGGACTAACGCAAACATGCGGTCGTGGCCGTTGGCGACTTCAACCGGAATGCTGATAATCGCCCATGCCGCCGCATGTGATCCGCTGGCATAAATCCAACGGCCGGACACCTGATAGCCACCATCTACGGGCTTTACGTTCGCCTCAGAGAATCCAAATGCAGAGCAGGCAATGGTGTCAGTGTTTTTACCCCACACATCGTCTTGGGCGGCAGGTTCAAACTTCCCCAGCATCCAATGATGTGTGGCGACAACCGTGCACAGCCAACTGGCCGCGCCACAGTATTCAGCCAACGCAGCCGAGATCGCAACTTGCGAGCCGTATGGCAATTCCAATCCGCCAAGCCGTGCGGGCTGGAGGATTTTGAAAAAACCACCAGAGACTAAGTCAGTAATTGTTTGATCAGAGAGACGGCGATCATGCAGCGCTTGGGGGCGGCGCTGGCGCAATGTTGGACCCAACGCATGCGCACGGCGGATCATCTCCGCTTCATCAATCGCTTGGTGTTGAGTGCCGCTGTCGGGCATGGATGCTCCCCTCATCGTGGGGAACATCCTGCCCTAAGCGCTATCGAAACGTTAGCCGAAACGAAACCGTTAGTCGGGTTTCGACCACGTAAAAGTTCTACTTAGTAATGTTGGCTTCGAAGGCGCGGACGTCATCCAGGCCCAAGGCTTTGTTGGTTTCACCCAAGGTTGCCATCTTGTCCAACCACGGGCGCGAGTCCCCGGTGGCTTTCAAGTGTTTGAAGAACTCAGACACTTGGCGCACTGCAACACGTGCAGATGTCGATGGCCAGATGGTCAGCTTGAAGCCGATCTCTTCCAGTTCCTTGGCTGACAAAATCGGCGTTAAGCCCGACTCAGACATATTGGCCATTTGCGGGCCCAAGTTGGCTTTGCAGATTTGGTTCAACTCATCCATCGATTGCGGGCCATCGAAGAACACCATGTCAGCGCCCACATCAAAGAAGGCTTTGGCGCGGGTCATGGCTTCTTCCATGCCGTGCGGGCCACGGGCATCGGTGCGTGCAATGATGATCAGGTCTTTGTTGCTGCGCGAGGCCACAGCAGCTTTCACTTTGCGAATGGCAACGTCACGCGGTTCCACAAACTTGCCGTCCATGTGGCCACACTTCTTCGGCCACACTTGGTCTTCGATTTGAATGCCAGCAACGCCCAGTGATTCCATGCCTTCAACAGTGCGCTTCACATTGGCGATATCACCATAAGCCGTGTCGCAATCGACAATCAGCGGAATATCTGTCGCTTGGCGCATGGCGCGCACGGTGCTTTCCAATTCGCCGTAACCCAGCAAGCCGATATCCGGCACGCCGTAACGTACGCAAGCAGCCGCATAGCCGCTCATGTACACCACATCAAAACCGGCTTGTTGTGCGAGGCGCGCATCGAGCGGTGTGCCAGCGCCGGGAGCGACGATCATGCCGGGCGTGTTGAAAAGCTCGCGGAGGGTTTTTGCGTGTTTGCTCATGTTCTTTTTCTTCCTTTAGAAAAGCGATGATGTGATTTCAAACGACTAATTTTTCCATGGCAGCCCGAAGGCCCGGCGGAATAGGTGTGGGGCGATTTTCAGGGCGCTTCACGAACACATGCACGAAATGTCCATGCGCGGCGCACGCGTCGTCGCCCGCAATGAAAATGCCGACTTCATAACGCACCGATGAATTGCCCAGCTTGCCAATGCGCAAGCCCGCATCCACGACTTGCGGAAATTTTACCGGCTTATGAAATTCGCAGTGGGTCTCGATCGCTAGGCCAACAGTTTCACCGTGCGTAAAGTCCAACCCGCCTTCGCGGATCAGGTACTCGTTAATCACGGTGTCAAAATATGAATAGTATTCCGTATTGTTGACGTGCTGATAAACGTCGTTGTCCTTCCACCGCGTCGGGATGGTTAGGAAGTGTTTGTAAGACGCCCGCAGTGGTGTATCGGCAGCCATGCTGTCCTCAGTTCTGATGCGCAGTGTTTAGCCATGCTACCCTGCCGCAGCAAGCGGCGGACAGCGAACGTCCGGATACTGGCGCGGTTTGAAGCCGGATCGCGCTAGGCGTGCTTGCTAACCCCATGATATGACTTACGAACATTCAGCCCCTTTTTGACCTGTTCACCATCCATGCCCGATCTCAGGCCCATTCTGCACATCAACGGTCTCCTGCTGACAGGTTTGGCCGTGTTGATGTTGCTGCCTGCAATTGCTGACCTTGCGGTCGACAATGATGATTGGTTTGCCTTCTGGGCGTCCTCTATTGCTACGGGCTTTTTTGGCTTGGCGCTGACGCTGGCCAACAAGCAGCCCAAGATTGTCATCAATCTAAAGCAAGCGTTTTTGCTGACCACGATGGCGTGGGTGTTGATGGGCGCATTCGGCGCGTTGCCGTTCATGTTTGCTGAAGCCAGCTTAAGCTACGCCGGTGCGTTCTTTGAAGCGACGTCAGGGTTGACCACAACAGGTGGCAGTGTGCTGGTGGGGTTGGATAAAATGCCGCCCGGTATTTTGCTGTGGCGCGGGTTGTTATGCCTGATCGGTGGCCTCGGCATCATCGTGCTGGCGATTGCCATTCTGCCACTGCTCCGCGTCGGCGGGATGCAACTGCTGCGCATGGAATCCTCTGACCGCATGGATAAGGTGCTGCCACGTGCGCGCGAAATTTCGGTCGCAACAGGTGCGATCTACGCCATTCTGAACATTCTCTGTGCGTTCGGATACTGGTTCGGCGGTATGACCGGCTTTGAAGCCATTACACACGCTATGGCAACCGTGGCTACAGCGGGCTTCTCGACATCAGATGCATCGCTTGCCCGATGGAATAGCGCAGGTGTGTTGTGGAACGGCGCGATTTTTATGTTCTTAGGGTCAATGCCGTTCACACTGTACTTGCGTGCGGCTAAGGGCAGCTGGCGCGAGTTATTTGCCGACGAACAAGTGCGCCTGTTTGCGGTCATCGTTTTTCTGAGTGCGCTTGCCATGGCCATTTGGCTAACGGAACGCGGCGAATTCACGTTCTGGGTCAGCTTTGGGCACGCGCTGTTTAATGTAATCTCGGTCATCAGTACGACGGGATTCGTGTCTGACGACTACGCCATGTGGGGCCAATTCCCTGTTGTGATCTTTGCCGTGCTGTTGCTGTTTGGCGGCTGTACAGGTTCGACGGCTGGCGGCATTAAAATGATGCGCTTTGTGATCTTATGGGAAATGCTCAAAACCTATGTGCGTCAACTGGTGACGCCGCATGGTGTGTTTCAGCAACGCTATAATGGGCGGCCTGTGCCGTTGGATATTTCATTATCGGTGGTCGCGTTTGTGGCAGCATACTTATTTGCGCTGGCGGCGATGACAATTGCCTTGGCAGCGCATGGGTTGGATTTGATGACGGCTTATTCAGCCGTGGCTGCATGTTTGGGGAACGTCGGCCCCGGCTTGGGCGAGATCGTGGGCCCTTCTGGGAATTTTCGCTCGTTGCCCAATAGCGCGATTTGGATTTTATCGTTCGCGATGATCCTGGGCCGCTTGGAACTATTTACTGTGTTGGTGTTGTTCACGCGTCATTTTTGGCGCTCATAACTGCACAAACAAAAACGGCGGACCATAAAGGCCCGCCGTTTGGTTGTCTGATTTGATCTGTGGTGTTTCTTACGAAACCACTTCGACGTTCATGCCGTCGTCTTTGGCTTGCATCGCATCTAACTCGTCTTGCACGCTCTTCAACACGCGGGCGATGTAAGCTGCGCGGCGTTCAGAGCGAATTTTGCTGACGTCTGCTGGCACTTCGTAATTCTCGATGTCATCCAGTTTCAGCACGCCCTTTTTCTCAGCTAAGCGTTCAACCGTATCCAAACGGTCGCGCATCACTGAAACTTCGCCCATCAACGTCAGCACCATCGAGATCAACTTGTCGGTGGTGGTGTCGAAATAAACAGGCTTTTTGCCTTTTGCGGTGCGTGACAGCTTTACTGGTTTTTTCTCGTCGGCCATGTCGCCGGTACTCCTAAAAATAAATGCGTTCGTCGTGCGTGTTTTGGGTCTTACTTCACCGCGACATATACGGGGAACGTAAAGTTTTCCGTCGAATACGGCGTTTGGCCATCATCCCACGTGCTGGCAACTTGATGCACTTTGTAATTCTCAGGCTTAAAGCCCGCTTTGGTCACAACGTCGTTCATGTCCAACTCGCGCAGCTGGCCATAGAAGTGTTCGTTGTTGTTGTAGATTTCCCATTCCCACAGGAAGCCTTCCAGCGGTGTCTGACCATGCGCTTGCGGCAGGTCTAAGTGCATCATCACGCCGCCTGGCTTCAGAACGCGGTAGCATTCCTTGATGATGTTGTAGATGGCGGTGCGTGATGTTTCGTGCAGCAGGATGTGCGATGTCACGACATCAAAGCTCGCATCCGGGAAGTTGGTGCTTTCCGCATTTTGCTGGCTGAAGTGGACGTCAGCGCCCAGCGCCTTCGCGCGGGCATGACCATAACGCAGGCACGGCGCGCCAACGTCGATGGCATGGAACTCAGTGTTCGGTTCTTGCGTCGACCAGTATGTGACTGAGCCGCCAGCGGTGCAGCCCAGATCGAGTACACGGCCCAGCTTCATATCGGGGTATTGCTTGCGGAAGAACTTGTGCAGGATGCGGCCCAAGCCGTCGTTCTCTTCGCCCAAGCCACCCATGGAATAGATGAAGGTGCCACGGTCATAGATCGCGCCGGCGGCCAAATCATCAGGCCCGCTATCGGTGTGATAAGCGCCCGGCTGCAAGTGAATGTCGGCAGCCGTGTGATACTTCGGCACAACCAGATCAGGATTCAGGGTCACTGACCCTTTGCCTTTCATGTTCTTGGCTTTTTCAAGCAAGTCGGGCAGTTGGCGCTCAACGCTGTCGATGACGGAATCCCAGATCATCTCTTGGCTGTTGCGCTGCATGGCGCTCCACAGCTGATAATACGGATCCTTCGTCATCACTTTGCGAATTTCGTGACGGTCTTTCGGTTCGCGGCCGTTCGCTTTGATGAACGCTGGCAACACGCGGCCGAAGTACGTCGGGAACGTGCCCGGAAAAACTTTGCTGGCGAGGTGAACGCGAAAATCGTTCACGAACTCTTGGCGTGAAGCCTCATCATGATTTGGCTTCGCAAACATCGAGTGCATTTTTTGAGGCATCATAGCGCGTCACTCCCACACAGAACCGTCGATAAAAGCCGGGGACCTTATATGATTGACTCATATAAACCCCGAGCAGGTCTGGGCAACATCGTTTGTGCCGACCTGTAGGGCTAGCCCCCTTTGGTACCCGATCACCTGTTGGTCAATACGGTGTACACGTTGCCTTGATCATTCAACTCTAAACAGTTGATGGCTTTGATTTAAGTCAACTTGGCGTGCGTTGCTGTTGCGATGCAATGTTATGCGGTCGAAACCGTTGGCCGATATTCAGGTGCCGCATAAAACGATTTTGCGCGGCCTCCTGTTAGCGGTGCTTTTTTGCCTTGGGCTTGGCTTTCGCTTTTGCCTTCGGTTTCGGCTTTGCTTTTTTGGGTGCTGCTTTCTTTGAAGCGGGCTTCTTTACGGCAGGCTTTGCAGCTGCAATCGGTGCAGCTGTGCTGCGCTCCTGCGGAGCGTGCAAGCGGAACACGCGCTTTAAGTAACCGTCGCGGCGCGCCGCACGTTCAGCTTCGACATCAGGTGAGGCGCGGTAGGCTTCAATATCGGCGCGCGATACGGTGCCTTTGGTGTCCAGAACCCGTTCAACCGTGTCGACACGGTCGTACAGCACGGAAACTTCAGCCGATAATTCGATGATGAAGGTCATCATCTGATCAATCGCAGGGTCTTGGAAGTATTGCGGGCGCTTGCCCTTCGAGACACGGGGCAGCTTAACAGGAGCGTCACTCATGGTTTTATCCTCTACACGCAGTCATTCTGGGTGCGAGATTTTCATGGGCGCTCGCACTACTCAAGCTGAACGTGAGTGCAAGATCACTAGAAGAAAGCGGAGCACAACCATGGCGACGTAATTCACCATGGTTGTATCCAAAGATTAAATAGCAACCGTCGCCGGGTTATACCCAAACAAGCCTAAGAACTCTTCGTTCTTATGTTTGTTATAATCGTAGTTATCGACCTTGCCGCCTTGCAGGCGCTCCTGTGCGGCGCGCGATTGCATCTGAATGAACGTGGTGCGTTCTTTGCGTGCGGTTTCGTAACGGCTCAACGCTTCTTCGATGGTGGCGGCGGCTTGGAAGGCGCGAGCCAACACAACGGCATCTTCAATGCCGGATGCAGCGCCCATGCCTAAGAATGGCAACATCGGGTGCGCGGCATCGCCCAGCAACGTCACGCGGCCTTTGGTCCATTGCGGTAGCGGGTCACGATCATGGATCGCCCACTTGAACAATAGTTCCGGTGGGGTCAGGGCCATGAAGGTTTTGAACGAGTCATGCCAATCATGGAACTCTTCCAACAATTCCGATACCGGTGAACGCACCGACCAGCTTTCGGTTTCCCAGCCAGACTTTTCAGCGAAGGCCACAAAGTTCAGCATGGTGCCATCGCGAATCAGATAGCGCGCCAAGCTGTGCTTCACACCAATCGCTGCGGCTGATGCAGGCTCGATCTTAAAGCCAGCAGGCAAGCTTTTTACGGGCACTAGGCCACGCCAAGCGACGTTGCCGGTAAAGCGTGGCGGTACGCGGCCCCACAACTGCGCACGCACTTCTGATTTGATGCCATCGCAACCGATGACGACATCGCCGCTAGCTTTCACGCCGTTCTTGAAGGTGACTTCAACCGTGTTGCCGGTTTGCGCGAAGTTGACAAACGCATGATCCAGACGAATTGCATCTGCGTCATTGGCGCGCACTGCATCGGCCAGCATATTGTGCAAGTCAGCGCGGTGAATTTGGTAGTAGTCAGCGCCGTATTGCTTCTTCGGCAAATCGCCGCGCTCTTGATCCACCAGCACTTCGCCTGTCGCGTAGTGCAGCACAGCTTGGCGTGCAGGGCGCGATGCGGTTTGCGCCAGCGCACCGCCCAAGCCAATCGCTTCCAGTGCGTGTGTGGCATTCGGGCTGAGTGTCAGCCCTGCGCCAACTTCACCTAACTGCGGGGCTTGTTCATAGACCGCGACTTTAAAGCCGCGCTTTTGCAAGGCCAGGGCCGCAGTCAATCCGCCGATACCTGCGCCGATAATAATGATTTTTGTATTTTGCATAATAACAGTAGGCCCCAGTTTCACCTTTCACGACGCGCACCCCCAGTGCGTGTCGTGAAACTCTAGGCAAAGGATATCGCCATCGTCGGCCTCGCCGACAACGTATACAGTATGCCTAAACCAATGGGTGAACAGCCGATGGTTGTTACGCAGTAACCGATATTCAGTTTTATCGCGGTTGGTCGCGTTAACTAGCGCGGCAAATTCCGCAGGTATGCGATCACATCCGCTTGGCTTTTGACTTCGGCGTACTTCGCCTGCAAATCAAAAAGATTAGCGTCATGAGGGGCTTGGTGTCTGTCGCCAACCGCTTCGCGGATAACAATCGGGATGAAGCCGTGCTGGCATGAATCCAATGCCGAGGCACGAACGCAACCCGACGTGCTCCAGCCCGCGTGTAGGACAGTATCAATTCCGGCAGCGGCCAAGGTGGCGGCCAGGTTCGTTCCGGCGAACGCACTTGCATACTGTTTGGTGATGACTACTTCGGTCGGCAGGGGCTCTAAGCCTTCAACGAACTGGCCGAAGGGGCTGCCGCGCTCAAAATTCTTCAACGCCGGAACCTTGCGGAAGAACACGCCGCCGTCAGCGCCACCGGGCGTGTACTCAA
Source organism: Rhodospirillaceae bacterium (assembly GCA_965229355.1). Lineage (GTDB taxonomy): Bacteria > Pseudomonadota > Alphaproteobacteria > Rhodospirillales > Rhodospirillaceae. Next base: position 2,068,331 of record OZ245869.1, read on the forward strand.
CACGCGTGTGCACGATCATGATGCCGGCTTTACGCGCTTCGGCCAAAACTTCCTTCGCCGCTTCGGCAGAGGCTTCGACACCTGCATACAGGCTGCAGGTCTTGTCGATGTAGGCGCGGGCGAAATCGATGTGCAACAGAGCTGGCTTCTTGCCGAAGTCCAAGCTGCCGCCGAAACCGGCTTTGCCGTAGTCTTGATTGAGCGCCTTGTCAGCCATGTGAGATCTCCAGAAAACGGATCAGGAAAAACAGATGGCCGTTTGTCGGGCAGCGCAAATTCAGAGTCAAGGAAGCTAAAAATTATCGCCCTTTAGACGAAACACTTTTACCCGGAATACCGGCGCCGATATCCACCCACTCGGCCATCAGGATATCGCTGATCACAATGGCTGGGTCGCCTGCGGCCACTGGCTCGCGCGGCACGTTGAACGCGCCAAGGCACTTAATTTCCCCCGCTTTGTTGCGGAGCGGCAAGGCAATGCCAGTGGTCGAGACGGTGACGCCACCCGCCGTATTCATCAGCCGCTCGGTGATTTGTCCGCAGGGATGCGTAATCATTTGCATGCAGGTTTGGCCGATACGCTTTTTGACGTGCGGTGCGTAAATGTCCAAGGCATTGGTTTTGGTGAATTCGCGGCCTGTCATCTGAACCAAGCCTGTGCCCAGCAGGCGCACAGGAATGTCAGTTTCAGAATTCACATCCAGAATAACAACGAAGGGCTGCAATTCCGGAACAGGATGCAACAAAAACTCCTGCAGTGTCGGAACCAAACCGTCTTTGGCAAGCGAGCGCCAGTGCGCGATGAAGCGCTGCACGTCTGGCAAGTACGTGATGACCATAACAACAACCCGCAACAACGCTGCAGTTGCCCCGTTATTATTGTCGCTGCAGCGATCCTTCCCCCGAGGCGGGCGAGAGCAAATCCCTTTTTGATGCAAAAGAAAAGGCCCGGCGTTGCCACCGGGCCCTTTACAATCGTTGGTCGTGCGATTTGCGGTAGGCGAGGATTAGATAATCCCGCGCTCCTGGTACTCTTTCATGGTGGCCGAGTTCATACCCAAGATGCCGCCATAGATTTCTTCGTTGTGTTCGCCCAAGTCCGGGCCGGTCCAACGCACTTTGCCCGGTGTCGATGACAGCTTGGGGAAGGTGTTTTGCATCTTCAATGTGCCCAAGGTTTTGTCGGCCACTTCAACGATGGCTTCGCGCGCTTTGAAGTGCGCATCGGCCAACATTTCAGGGGCACGGTAGATCAGGCCCGACGGAACTGATGCGTCGTCCATGGCCTTTTCCAATTCCTTCACGGTCTTGGTCTTGGTCCATTCGCCGATCACATCGTCCAACTCTTTCTGACGCAGACCACGAGCGGTGTGGGTCGCGTACTTCTCGTCGGTGCCCAATTCCGGACGGCCCATGGCTTCAGCCAAACGGCGGAACACGGTGTCTTGGTTGGCGGCGATCAGGAAGTTGCCGTCTTTTGCTGGGTACACGTTCGACGGCGCAACGTTTGGCAGGATCGAGCCAGTGCGCTCGCGGATGAAGCCGACTTTGTCGTATTCGGTGATCAGCGATTCCATCAGTTGCAGCACTGATTCGTAAATCGCCGAGTCAACGATCTGGCCTTTGCCAGTGACGTGACGGTGATGCAGCGCCATCAGAGCGCCCATGCAGGCGTAGGTGGCGGCGGTGGTGTCACCCAGCGAAATGCCAACGCGGCTTGGCGGGGTCGACGGATCGCCGACCACATACCGCAAGCCACCCATGGCTTCGCCGACGGCAGCGTAGCCAGCTTTGTGCGAGTAAGGGCCGGTTTGGCCGTAACCCGAAACGCGGATCATAATCAGGCCCGGATTGATGCCCGAGAGCACGTCGTAACCCAGGTTCCACTTTTCCATGGTCTTGGGCTTGAAGTTTTCCAACAGGAAGTCTGATTTCTCGACCAGCTTCTTGATGATCGCTTGGCCTTCAGGCACGCGGGCGTTCAAGGTGATCGACTTCTTGTTGCGGCCCACGATCGGCCACCACAGCGACTTGCCTTCGGCCTTTTCGCGGCCCCATTCACGCAACGGGTCGCCCAGCTTCGGTTGTTCGATTTTGATGACTTCTGCGCCGAAGTCGGCCATCAGCTGCCCGCAAAACGGTCCAGCCAGTAACTGGCCCATTTCGATCATCCGTAAGCCCGTCAACGGGCCGTTTTCTCCAGCCATGGTCCGATCCCTTCGTAAATCTCTATATAAAAGCTGCGTTTTCAGACGTTTTGCCGAACGCGCCCAGCGACCTATATATACATGCTATGGAGTTGCCGTACGGAAGGTCGCTGTTCCGCAGCGCCTATAGCGGGGCAGGCGAACGCTGGCAAGCTATGGGTGACGGTCTCGCCTTGCCTCTGGGCGGGCTCGGTTTAGAATTCCACTGGACGAACAGCGGTCGGCGCCGCGTTGTATTCCCGTGGAACCGTAATAGATAACCACCACAGATATTAACCGCCCTGCTATGAACCGTCCTACGCATTGAAGAATTTGGGAGTGCTCAAGTCATGAAAAAGAAAGTCACCTTAGTTGAAGTGGGCCCCCGCGACGGCATCCAGGCCGAGCCGAAAATCCTCACCACCGCGGAAAAGGTCGAGTTCATCACCCGTTGTATTGATGCTGGCTCGACACGCGTTGAAGTCACCAGCTTCGTGAACCCCAAGCGCGTGCCGCAAATGGCTGACGCTGCTGAGGTGCTGGCGGCTCTGCCGCGCGATGGCCGCGCCAGCTACATTGGCTTGATCCTGAACATGAAGGGCTTCGAGCGCGCCCGTGACGCGAAGGTCGATGAAATGGGCTATGCCGTCGTCGCCTCGGACACGTTTGCCCAAAAGAACCAAGGCATGTCGTCCAATGAAACCGTGACGGCTTGGCAGGAAGTGGGCCGTGTTGCGAAAGCCGAAGGCTTCAAAACCTCGGTGACCATCGGGGCGGCATTTGGGTGCCCGTTTGAAGGCGAAGTCAGCCACGATCACGTGGTCGACATGGCCAAGCGCGCTGCCGAGGTGAACCCAGACGAAGTAGCTCTGGCCGATACCATTGGCTGCGCTGATCCAGTGCGTGTCACTGAACTGGTCAGTCGCGTGAAGGCTGCCATTCCGGGTACGCCGATCCGCGTTCACTTGCACAACACACGCAATACGGGTCTGGCCAATGCCTACGCGGCTGTGATGGCCGGTGCTGATTTCTTGGATGCATCGACCGGTGGGATTGGTGGTTGCCCGTTTGCGCCGCGCGCAACCGGCAACATTCCCCTCGAAGATTTAATCTACATGCTCAACCGCATGGGTGTAGAAACGGGCATGGATATCAACAAGGTTATGGCCAACGCCCTGTGGATTGAGGAACGACTCGGCGGTAAGCCGATCCCGGCCATGTTGGGCCGCGCCGGTGTATTCCCGGACGTTGCCAAAAAGGCCGCGTGATAACCGCTTGAGAAACATCAATGCCATTGGCAAAGAGCCGATGGCATAAGCTGTAGCAAAGCAAAGGAAATTAGGGTGCCAGGTCGCCGCCTTTCGGTTGGGGGCGGAACTCATGGTTTTTCTGATTCGCCTTTGTTTGAGTGTTTGACTAGGTTTGCGCTGACTGCGACCGGACTTAAGGCGGGGGAGCCGCTTTGATCAGGTCCTATGAGGCGAAAGCCCATTCCATAAAATGTGTATTAGCGAGGGACGCGCGAGATCATGACGTATCGTTTGGGATGTGACGTTGGGGGGACTTTTACTGACCTCCTGCTGATTAACGAAGCCACCGGCGAGACCTATCGCGCCAAGACTCCTTCTACGCCGCAAGACCAATCGATTGGTGTGATGAACGGCATCGAGCGTATCTGCAAAGATGCGGGCATCGACATTTCGGAAGTAACCGAATTCATGCACGGCACCACCGTTGCCACCAACGCTGTGTTGGAAGGCAAAGGCGCTGTTGTCGGTTTGATCGTGACCGACGGCTACAAACAAGTTCTGCAAATTGCGCGTTCATTCGTTCCGGGCGGCTTGGCCGGCTGGATCATCTGGAACAAGCCGTTGCCGCTCGCTCTGCTGGAAAACACCGTCGAAGTGAAAGAGCGCATTGGCGCGCGCGGCGACGTGGTGCGTGAAGTGGACGAGCAATCGGTGCGCGAAGCTGTGCGCAAACTGAAAGCCAACAACGTTCAAGCCATCACCGTTTCGCTGATCAACTCGTTTGCCAACGGCGACCACGAAAAGAAAATCCGCGACATCGTGAAAGAAGAGTTCCCGGAAGTTCCGGTCAGCTTGAGCCACGAAGTTCTGCCGGAAATGTACGAATACGAGCGCACTCAGACAGCGGTCGCGAACTCGTACGTTCGTCCGACCGTCAGCAAGTATCTCAGCAATCTCGAAGAAAAGTTCGCTGAGCGTAAGCTGAAGGCGAAATATAAAGTGCTGCGTTCTGACGGTGGCTTGATGGCGTTTGGTAACGCCTCTGACCAACCGGTTGCTTTGATGATGTCGGGCCCTGCTGGCGGTGTCGCTGGTGCGTTGTGGGTCTCGCGTCAATCTGGCTACAAAAACCTGCTGACCTTCGATATGGGCGGCACATCGACCGACGTGGCCCTGATCGAAAACGGTGAACCGCAACTGCGTCGTGAAACCAAAGTCGGTGACGTGACCGTTCGTGCATCATCGCTCGACGTCCGCACAGTCGGCGCTGGTGGTGGTTCGATCGCACGCGTTCCTGAATTGACCGGTGCCTTGCGCGTTGGTCCGGAAAGCGCTGGCGCTGTGCCGGGCCCTGCTTGCTATGGCAAGGGCGGTACGGAACCTGCTGTGACCGACGGTAACGTTGTGTTGGGTCACTTGCCTCCGTCATTGATCGGCGGCGAAATGAAGCTCGACGTTGAAGCGTCGCGTAAGGCTGTGAAGAAAGTCGCTGATCCGTTGAAGATCTCGATCGAAAACGCAGCTGAAGGCATCATCAAGATCGTCAACGAAAACATGTTCGGCGCTCTGCGTCTGGTGTCCATCGAGCAAGGTTACGATCCGCGTGACTTCGCCCTGGTGGCCTTCGGTGGCGCTGGCCCGCTCCATGCAAACGCTGTCGGCAAGTTGTCTGGCTCATGGCCGGTCATCATTCCGCCGGGTCCGGGTGTGCTCTGTGCGTATGGTGATGCAACCACGCGCGCGCGTAACGAAGCGTCGCAAACCTTTGTCCGTCGTTACTCTGAAACGTCGAACAAAGACGTGACTGCAATCTTGAAAGGCCTGACCAAGCAAGCGCAAGAAAGCCTGATCAAAGAAGGCATTCCGGCGAAAGAACAAACGGTCGTGTGGGAAGTTGACCTGCGCTACACCGGCCAAGGCTTCTCGGTTCCGATCCAATGCAAGCCGGAAGGCTTCGAGAAGGACGGTCTGGCGCAAGCTGGTAAGAACTTCGATGCATTCCACACCCGCCAGTTCACGTTTGCGCTCGATGCCGAGCACGAAATCGTCAACCTGCGCGCTGTGGTCGTCGGTGAATACCCGAACGTCAAAGCCATCCGCGTTCCGAAGGGCGGCACAGATCCGAAAGCGGCTGTCGTTAACTCGAACCACGAGTTCTGGGATGAAGGCAAAAAATACAAAGCCAAGATTTATGACCGCGCCAAACTGAAAGCTGGCAACGTCATTCAAGGCCCGGCCATCGTCACCGAGTTCGATTCAACCACCGTCATCTTGGCTGACTGCATGGGCACGATTGACCATGTGGGCTGCATCTTGATCACGCCGAAGGGCATGAAGCCGAAAGCTGGTATGACCGCTCCGCAAGGCAAAGCTGAAAAAGCTCCGGCCAAAGCAAAAGCGAAACCGGCTGCAAAGGCAAAAGCTTCTGCTTCTAAAGCAAAGGCTCCGGCTAAAGCGAAATCCAAGCCCGCAAAATCTAAGCCGAAAGCGAAGCCTGCAAAGGCCAAAGCTCCGGCAAAGAAAAAGCGCTAACGGTCGAGCAGGAGATTTAAATCATGGCATCTAAAGCTCAAATCATCGAAACCAATAAGAAACCTTTCAAGAAGGTTGCTATTGATCCGATCACGCTCGACATCATTGAAAGCGCGCTGCGTAACGCGCGCCACGAAATGGATGCGACCGTGTTCCGGACCGCAATGTCACCTGGCATTCGCGAACAGCACGACGCCTTCCCGCTGATTGCCAATAAAGACGGCAAGATGGTGGTGGGTCAGTTCGGCTCGTTCATCTCGGGCTTCTTGGACAACTACGACGGCACCATCGAAGAAGGCGATATCTTCTTCACCAACGATCCGTACAAGACCGAAGGTGCAGTCAGCCACGCGAACGATTGGCTGATCTTGCTGCCGATTTTCTTCAACGGCCGTTTGGTCGGTTGGTCATGCCACTTCGGTCACATGACCGACAACGGCGGTAAGGTTCCGGGCTCAATGCCGACGGACGCCACCACGATCTTCGAAGAAGGTTTGGTGACCCCGCCGACGAAGCTCTACAAAAAGGGCGTTCTGCAATCGACCCTGATTGAAGTCATGCTGAATCAAGTTCGCTTGCCGACTTGGAACCGCTCTGACTTGAACGCTGTGTTGGCTGCATGCCGCGTTGCTGAAAAGCGCGTCAAAGAAATGTGCGTGCGCTTTGGTGACGATGTGTTCGTGTCTGCTTGCCAAGCGGCCTTGGATCGTAACAAGCGCGCCATGGGCGTGTTGATCGATAACAACGTCAGCGAAGAGCCGGTGTCGTTCGAAGATTACGTCGACGATGACGGTCGTGGCCATGGCCCGTACAAGATCAAGTGCACGATGTGGCGCGAAGGCAAGAAGGTGATCCTGGATTGGTCGGGCACCGACCCGCAAGCTATTGGGTCGATCAACTTCTACCTGAACGAAAACATGCTGAAGATGTTCTGGGGCATCTACATGATCATGGTGTTCGACCCCATGATCCTGTTCAACGATGGTTTCTATGACCTCGTTGATGTGCGCATCCCGCAAGGCACGCTGTTGAAGCCGAACTTCCCGGCAGCTCTGTCATGCCGCACCCACGCTCTGGGCCGCATCTTCGACACCTTCGCTGCTCTGTTGGGTCAAAAGACCCCGGAATTCCTGTGCGCTGCTGGCTTCTCGTCATCGCCGCACTTCATGTATTCCGGCACCACCAGCAAAGGCGAATGGTACCAGCTGTACCAAATCGGCTTCGGTGGTATTCCGGCCAAACCGTTTGGCGACGGTCCGGATGGTCACTCGATGTGGCCGTCGTTCACCAACGTGCCGCAAGAATACCTGGAAGCTTACTTCCCGCTGCGCATCGAGCGTCACGAAACGACGCCTGACTCGGGCGGCGCTGGTAAGAACCGTGGCGGTAACGCGCTGTTGGTCGATTACTGCATGCTCGAAGACGGCGAAATCTCGATCCACGACGATCGTTGGTTGACCTACCCGTGGGGCGTAAACGGTGGCGAGCCTGGCGCTCGTTCCGTGAAAATCCTCTATCACGGTGGTTACGGCGGCAAAAAAGAATACCTGCCGTCGAAGTGCGACAACGTGAAGGTGAAGAAAAACGACATCGTTTCGTTCATCACTTGGGGCGGCGGCGGCTGGGGCAACCCGCTCGACCGTGATGCCGAAGCTGTTGCAACTGACGTGAAGCGTGGCTTGGTCACCGTCACTGGTGCTCTGCGCTACGGCGTTGTGCTGGATGCCAATGGCGTGATCGATAAAGCTGGTACGGAATCTCTGCGCGCTGACCTGCGTGCGAAGCAACCGGAAAAGCTGCCGGTCTTCAACATGGGCCCGCCGCTGAAAACCATCTTGGCCAATGCCGAGAAGGAAACACACATTCCGGCTCCGCGTCCGCCGGTGTTCCGTCCGGGTTCGGAATTGGCGAAAGCCGCCGAGTAATCGGATTAGACAGACAAACGAAAAAGGCGACCTGCAAAGGTCGCCTTTTTTATTTCGCGCTAGTCGGGAAGATGTATGGCTTCACCGTCAATGATGCGTCCGCGTTTCTTAAGGTGCGCATGCAAGATCGCCATGTTCTTGTCATTCGCGCGCCAGAACACGTCGAAGATATCGCCTGCAAGCGGTACAGAAGAAACGGCCGCGTCGATTAAGATGTTGCCAATCATGCGGGTGGTGTCCCATTTGGAGACACCTAAACGCTTGGCTTCCAACACCAGATAAGCCGCGATCACGTTGCTCAGGATATCGCCGATACCGGGGATGAGGCCTAAGATCGCATCCCACCCAAAGCGGACTTTTAAGCCGGGTATTTCGTAGGCGTGATCCATCAATTGCGCAAACGCAGTCAGACGCTTCAGCACTGCGGCTTCGTCGGGTGTGGTGCTTTCAATGTCAATATCGGCGAAACTGTGGCGGCTTGTCATTTCGCATCCTCTGTCAGGGCAAACGCAGCCCCGACAGAGATAGTTTCATCAAACGCGTATGCAATAAGCGCTAACAAAGCTGTGATTAAAGCTTCGCTTCTTGTTCGCTGACAGTTGCGCGGATCCAAGCTGTGAAATTGGGATGCGCGCTTAAGCCCTTGGTTTGGAACTTATAATCCAATCCCTCCAAGTCTTTCTTGATCTTGTCCTGAATGCCGCGGGTCGAGATCAGGTAACCTACGACCAGGGGTGTTTTTCCTGACTTATCAATCTCAGCCACCCACTTGCGCAACATCGCCACGTTGGCCGAACGTACATCATCTGGTGCGTCGTCTTGCAGGGTCAGATGCTTTACATCCGAGAACTTACTTTCGGCTTTGATGCGGTTGGCATGAGTGGCCATGTGCGCTAACTCAGCTTTGTTCTCTTTCGCATCTTCCGGGCCATGCCCCAGCAAGATCACGACTTCTTTTGACGGATCAACGCTGACTTCCTTGGCGTGGTCGAGCAGAGCTTGAGTGATCAGTTTATGCTCGGTCATGGCAGGCGCCATGATGACCTTGGCGGTTGTTTTGATCACAGGCACATCGAGATACGCTGAGTCTTTGCGGCGACCGAAAATATAATCCCACTGGCGGTAAATAGATGATTGATCCGTCACGACGGCGGGCACGACTACAACTGTTTCAGCCCCTGCCGCTGTCAATTTGTTCAAGCCCTCTTGGATATGGAACGAACTCATCATGGCCATGCCATAACTGATCGCAGTGGGGTGTTTGCTGGCCACAGGGCCAACGCCATCTTGCAGCACTTTATCGCCGTTGCTGCCGGAACCGTGAGCGACCACCAGCACGCCGATTTTATCGCGCACAGTTTCAGTACTGCCATACCACGTCCAATCCGGGGGCATGCGGCCCATGCTCTGATTGATTTGTGTGTCCGTCAGCTCACGGTAGCCGCGAATTTTGTCACGCAGGATTTGAATGTCGTTGGGGTCCATTTCGTGCGCCATGCCTGACGCCTTGGGCCCCTTATAGTCATCTTGGGCGATCCCCAAAGAAGGAGCAGCCGCAACCAAAAGACCAATCGCAAACAACTCGCTTAAGACTGATGTTCTTATATTTGAAGGGCGGGCCATACCATTCTCCGGCGATCAGATGTGGACGACTGCACTGGTGTTTATCCCATAACCTTTCCGGGCAGGGGAAGGCGAATTGGGGCTTATGAAACGTGAAATTCTGGCCAGATATCGGGCAGTCGTTCTAGTGACACTGTTGCTGTGCTTGGTCATAGATCAGCATATGCGGGATGAAGGCGAAGGGGGAATGGCCAATGGACACGCTGCACAACACAGCCACTATCAGTAACACAAACGCGCGATGGGGTTGGCTGGCCAAATCGTTTCACTGGATCATGGCGCTGATGATTGCCGTGATCGTGGGGGTAGGGTTTTTCCTTTCGCCCACCTATCAGTTCAAAGTCACCAGCGAGCGCATGGAAGCTGTGCACATTGTGCTGTCGCGCATTCACCAAACCATGGGGTTGTTGATCCTGATTTTAGTGACGTTGCGCTTGGCCTGGCGTTTGAAGCAGCCGGTGCCAGAAATGCCAACAGGGTTAGCGGCCTATCAACGTGTGCTAGCTAAGCTCACACACTTCTTTTTGTACTTTCTCATGTTCCTGCTACCGTTGTCGGGCTGGGCTGCCATGTCGGCCTTTGGTGAAGCGCCGTCGTATTTTTTCTGGATCGAGCCGTTGCCCTCCATCGTGCCTAAGGTGCCGCTGGATCATCCGTATGGCTATTCGTTCTTCAGCCGCATCCATCACACCGCCATTAATGCGGGCGCAGTGTTGTTAACACTGCATGCGGTCGCGGCTCTGTGGCATCAGTTTGTCAAGAAAGATTCCGTGCTGCGGCGCATGTGGCCGCTGGCAAATCCTGATTAAGGTCTTTCGCCCCAATTCCAGCCTGAACGCTTTCTGTAGGCATCCGCCAGGCGTGTGTCGGCGGTGTCGAACATATCCGCACCGCTTAACTTCGCCCATGCCATCAGGCGTTCTTCGGTTGCGGCGTGTGGTTCAAGCGCGCCGTCGCCCAAAATATTGAGCACGGTTTGACCGCGCTCCTTCAACGCGCGTGCCACAAGCAGGCAGCGGTGACAATCCAGCGGATCACGTTCTGCGCACATGACTGCGATGACTTGCGTCGCGGAACCTTTTTCCACACGACTTAAGCCTTCACAGAAATTCGGTGTCTGCGCGATGCGTTCATAGTCAGGCCGTTCAAAGCGCCACAGGGAAGGGTCAGCGGGGCGTCCGCCCAACTGATCTTCCATGGCTACGTATTTCATACCGGCGATTTGGATCGCCTCTTTCAACGGTTCGCGATTGAACTGCGGATTGCGCCGCGAATAGGGTGTGCTGCGCACATCAGCGACAGCCGTAATGCCGTGCTTGTTCAGAAGCGATAAGAAATAATCCAAGGCGTGATTGGAGTGCCCGATCGTGTAAACGCTCACGCGGCGACTTCAGCCATCCAGTCGTTCACGACTTTGGCGAATCTGATCTTCTGGTCTTTACCCGCCACAACGTGCGCGACATCCAAAAGGTCGATACCTTTGGCCCCCGGAATGCCGTTCTGAATCGGTTTAGTCATGCGCGGGCCTGTCACTATATCTAAGTGGCTATGCACAATCAGTGTTGGGCATTTGATATTCTTCAACTGCGCTGTTACGTCGTGGCTTAAGCACGCGTTGATAAAGCGTTCGTGCGCGGGGTAACGGCCGCGTAATTCACGCCAGGGGCCTTGCGGGCCCAATAATTTCTGGTGGTTCTCGTTATAATATTCCGGCGAAAAGCTGAGGACGCACACAAGTTTTTGGAATGCTTCCCAGCCGGCATCACGATGCGCAGTTTGCAGCACGCGGATATGATCGACGAAGTGTTGGTCGGTCGTGTCGCACCATGCGCCCATGTTCATCATGGACTTCACCATGTCGGGGCGTTTGATGGCGATGACTTGGCTGATGCACGCGCCCATGCCGACCAAGCCAATTAAATGTACATCTTTTTTGAAGCCCAAGTGCTCCAAAAGTTGAATGGCATCTTCGGCGTATAGATCAATTGACGAGGGAATACTTAAATCGTCATCGGACTCACCGATACCGCGATAATCAATAATCACAACGCGATTGGTATCGGTCAGGCCGCGCGGTAAGTGCACATGCCCGCCGTGACAAAACGTGCCCCAGCCTCCCATCAATAGAACTGGGTCCCCCTTATCGCCATGAATCTCGTAATACATCTGGTGATTGTTGATGTTTGCAATTGGCATGTTGGGGGCGCCACCTAAAGCGATTGAGCCTGTGAAAGAAGTATTACCTTATTTTCGTTATGCCTTTTGCCCGGAAAACTTAAGCCGAACAAGATGAGCACATTGTACAGCATACAAATTTTACCACCCCTCTTGAAAGTCATTCTGTCGCGCTTATGTCGGCTATAACCCACGGTCCGGGCCCCTCTGGCAAGAGCTGCGCTGGCAATCTTGCGATGTCGGATCGCTTTCTGACATCACCGCCAGCACATTTTTAAGAGGGGTCCCGCGTATGGAATTTCCATTCATCGACACTGCGTTTCTCACGTCGCCCTGGCTTGGCAAGCCAGTCTGGATGTGGCTGGGCTTTCTCGGCCTTGTCACCACATTGCTCGCCTTTGACCTGGGTGTTTTGCACAAGAAAGACCGCGAAATTGGTGTTCGCGAAAGCCTGACACTCTCCGCTGTTTATATCGGTCTTGGCCTCACGTTTGGGGCTTGGGTGTGGTGGCAGCTTGGGGCTGAAAGCGGTATGGCTTACCTCACGGGCTTTGCCGTCGAGAAGACCCTAGCGATGGATAACGTGTTTGTTATCGCACTTATCTTCTCGTTCTTCGCCATACCGCGCGCCTACCAGCACCGCGTTTTGTTTTGGGGCATCATCGGTGTCATTGTTTTACGTGCGATCATGATCGGTATTGGCGCTGCGTTGGTGGCCTCGTTTAGCTGGGTTCTATACTTGTTTGCGGCGTTCCTGATTCTCACTGGCATCAAGATGCTGGTGTTTAAAGAAGGCAGCTACGATCTCGCGAATAACCCGCTGCTCGCTTTCTTGCGTAAGCATTTCAATGTGACCGACACACTGCAGGGCAATCATTTCTTCGTGCGTCAGCCCCATCCGGTGACCGCTAAGCCCGTCTGGTTCATGACGCCCCTGTTTTTGGCGCTGGTCCTCATTGAAATTGCCGACGTTATTTTTGCGGTCGATAGCGTGCCGGCTATTTTTGCCCTCACGACAGACCCGTACATTGTCTACACGTCGAATATCTTCGCGATCTTGGGCTTACGGGCGCTCTATTTTGCGTTGGCCGCGATGATTGAGCGGTTCAAATATTTAAAACCGGCGTTGGCGGTCGTGTTGATTTTCATTGGCTCGAAAATCTTTATCGCCGACGCGTTCAATCTGGCCAAATTTCCGGCGCTGGGCTCGCTCGGTATTACGATGGCAATTCTGGCGTTTGGGATTTTCTATAGCCTTTGGAAAACCCGCAATGATACGCCGCAGCAAAACTTATGCTAAATGCGCCCATGCCGGTGTGCATCGTCGGTTAGCAGCATCCCTTCCATGGTGGTGCGGTAAAGTTGCTTGAAGTTGGGGTCGTTGCGGTACACCCGCACGACCTCAATGCCGCAGCGGGCGATCAGGCGTTGAGTGTGTGCTGAGCTGCTATTGCGCAATATGCCTGCGGCTTCAACTGCGCCAAAGCATTTACCCAGCATCTCGACGTACTGGTTGTGGGTTTTGGCGATCAGGTTGAATTCATCGTGGCCAATGCGCAGGAACAGGGCTTCGCCGTATTTTTCCCATAGCATCGGGTACATATCGATCACGCCGTACACGATTTCTGCGGGTGATTTGCCCTGAAGTTCTTTCATATGGCTGACGCCCGTTTGAAACACGGGGTCTAAAATATGAAACACCAAGTCACGCTTGCTGGTGAAAAAGCTATAGAAGGTGCTGCGGGCTAAGCCTGCGGTCGCCAGAATTTCCTCTACGCTCACGTTCTCGATGCCCCGGTCCAGGAACATCTTGGCCCCTACGCGCAGCACATTCTGGCGCATCCGTTCGCGACGCTGGGCCACCCGCGGGCTGCGTGAGAGTTGGTTGCGGTCCAGAGCGTCGTCGGTGTCTTCAACGTCAATGTTCATACAAATCACCCCAAAGCATACACCGCTGTACGATATTGGGGCGGAACGCCTGTGTCAATACACCTGTGTATGATTTCTGATCGGCCCTGGTGTCGCCAGACATTGCTCTTTGCCAAATGGACATATGGGCTTGCCCAATTCGGACTTCAGCTTTTGCCCAATTGCGTAAAACACAACAGGTAGTAGATTGCGCCATCAACGAGGCTAGTTATCGATGGCGGCAATTAACTACGAAGAAAAAGCCAAGTCGCTAGGAAAAGCGATCAAAGGAGTTCGCGAAGAGCGACAGCTTACGCAAGCTGAACTCGGTGATCTCGTGGGATTGAGCCGACCGGCGATCGCAGCTTTTGAAACTGGCCGCGTAACGCCTTCACTCGAACTTGTGGATGTAATTGCCAGGGCATTGAGCCTCCACCCCAGAGCACTCGTAAACACCTATCTTGACCCAAACGCTGACAGCCTAACGCAGTCTGATGACAAGACTTTGCGGCGGGTCATCGCAAAGGTTCAAAGCATGCCAAAGCCACAGCTCGAGAATACGTCGCGACTGCTTGATCTCGTTATCCTTCGAGATGGCCTGCCGCGAGATGTTCGTAGGCCCAGAGAGACTGCGCGCCGCAAAGAGCGCGTGTCGTAAACAGTCCAAACGTCATCAATAGGTTATTAATAGTATCACGTCATAGTAATCGTGATATTTTAAGTAACTCATGTGGTCGCCAGTCTTAAGGCGTGCGCTTTTGTCGCCGCATGAACAGGGCGAATGCGCATGACCACAGGCAATACTGAGTTCAGTCTCAACGCTCTCATGAAGTACGTCAGTGCTTTGAGCTACGAGACCATATCGCGCAATCCTGAGTGTCCGATCCGAATTGCTGCCATAGGACTCGAGCATCGTCAGCGACTGATTGTTGCTGCGTCAACAATACGAAGCGTACACAAGTCGCCGGCAGGCCAATTCTGCAGGTGGACCATTTGGACCATCGATGGATTTCCAGGAGCTGCAGAGCCCGAACCTCATCTCACCGGCATAAAGATAGTAGGTGGAACGAGGTCTTATCAGACCACAAGCGAGGTCGTTGCAATCGCCCACGACTTAAGCTGTGTGCTCACAAGAAGCGGCAAACTATACGAGATTACAGACGAGAGCCCCGAGCTCACAAACGACGGGTTTATGCAGGTCGTATCGACATTGATCGCGTGGGGCTATCAGAACGCTCTCAGGCTTCCGCCAATTTACTGATCCCGAGCGTGCTTTATGCGACTGGCGGAAAGCCTTTCGCAACGAGACCTGAAACGAGGAACGCCCATGCTTTATGTGGATAAGCTTCCCACAATGCTTCATCGGAGCGCGGCGCTTCAGGCAAACTCTTTCTCCACCATAGATGAAATGGGCTTTCAATTTTCACCACGACCGACGGAAGCCCTAATTGATCGGCAGTGATGTCGATGATGATCTCACCAACTCTAAGCCATCCGTGCCTGATCCGATCATAGCCGGCATCCGACAAAACTCCCGATATGACAAACGGTTTTAAGCGGAGTGCTTGATCCATGTATCTGCCGAGCAGATCAGACGTGGGATACGACGCAATGGCGGGATGGGGATAAGAAGCCAGTGCCGGGAACCGATCAAAGGGCTCTTCCAATCCAGCTGACCGGCCCGCTTCAAAGACCTCTCTCGCACTCGTCGCGAGCTTGGTGAGGAACTCAACAGACCCATATTCGCTCATAGGGTTGGCTCAAACCTTCTGTGCTTTAGCGCGGCCCAGGAACGGTAGGCGATGATTACGTGACACCATTAATATCATCGTAAGCAACAATTGTTATTATTAAAATCACAGCACATGCAAGGCGGGCGCTTATTACCACATTGAAATATTGGGGTAATTTCGATTTTAAGCCTTCTCTCTCTTAACCCGTTACCTTTCGAGACCTCCGTAGCTGTGCGTCAGGTCTCGACCGACGTTCCAACATACACGTGACGAGGACTCATTGAGTCCATCTGCGAGCAAAGGCGGAGTTACGATATGAATGCGCACTACCGAGCACAAGGAGTTAGGGCAGAAGGGCCGACGCCTGTTCCTCTGATAACGCCCGTTCGCATGTTGGGTCTGAACCCAACGACGGCTTCGCGCCGGGGTGTGTTTCAGAGCCGGAAGGTCGACGCGAGCCTCCATCATGAGAGTGGCTTAGAGAAAAGTGCGTTCATGCGCTTTGAGGCCGACCCGCGGGTAAAATCCTACTGCCCACAACCTTTCACCTTGCGATACTTTGAGGACGGTCAAGCAGCGTCCTCAACGCCTGACATCCTGGTGGAGACAGCGACTGGCAAGGTAACCGTCGAAGTAAAACCGCTTAGTAAGCTGTGTCTGCCTGACGTTGCGCGCAAAATTGCAGCCACGGCACATCTGCTCCGCCAACGCGGCGAAAAATATATCGTTCTCACAGAACGTGAAATCTATTCCCAACCGGCCCATGAAAACTCGTTGCTCGTCGCGCGCTATCGTTGGTGGCCGCTAGATCCGGACGCACGCGAAAAAGTGCTGAGCTACTGCCAGGATTTCGAACAGCTTCCGGCAAAGAACTTACTTTCATTCATGTCGTTCCTTGGGAATGACGCGCCGCACGTACTATTGACGATGATGGCCCAAGACTACTTCGACTTCGACATTTCGATGTCGTTGGATATTGCGCTCACCCTACGCTTGAAGCAGAGCGCGAAATGAATAAGCCACTTTCCCCATTTCGCCTCACGCCCGGCCAAACCGTAATTTTCCGCGGCAAGGAGTACAGAGTATTTGGAAAAACGAGAGCCGGCTGGGCGCTCACGGGCGATGGCATTCCAGCTGTTGAGATCGCCGATACAGAGCTATTGGAACTGCTGGCTGCGCGCGAAATAAGCTTTATCGCCAACACTGCGGTTCTCAAGACGGCGCATGGTGTTGTGGAGGGCACTCAGTGTATCGCTGTCCAAGATGAGGCGTCATGGAAGGAAGCCTCTCTTCGCGTCGAGTATGTCTTGATGCTCGAAGCGACTGCTCGCGGATTTCGCACCGGTCATCGTTTCCAACAGGAAATCGACGACCTCGCTTTAAAGCTCGGAGACAAAGATCCGCCTAAGCCTCGGACTGTACGCGAATGGGCAAGGACGTATCGGAAAGGCTGCCGCGCGCAGGACGCACTTGTAAAGCAATCGGCTAAGGTCAGCCTCCGCCGCAAACGCCGCGCAGACGCCGCTGTTGATGCCGCCGTGCACAAGTATTTCGGCGTTTACTTGAAAACGCCTAATTCCGTCCGCGGCATTGCGATCCGTGATGCTCAGCGAGAACTGGAACAGGCCAACGCGACTTGGGTTCCATGTCCCAAGTATTTTTATCGCCGTTTCGACGAGCTCGAAGGCTTTGGGCCGACGACCACGAAATTTGGAAAGCACACGGCTCGTCGCATGCGGCGCCATACGCTCAATAGCATCACAGCGTCCCGACCGTTGGAACTGGTGCTCCTGGATTCAACTACCCTTGATGTGTTCGCCGCGTACGGAAAGAAGGGAAAGAAGCGTCCTTTTTTAACTTTGGTCATTGATGTCTATTCCCGTTTCCCTATCGGCTATTACCTCGGCTTTCGTGACCCGAGCAGTTGGACATCCATCGAAGCGCTGAAGTGCGCGATATTGCCTAAGGATTGGGTTCAAAAACATTTCCCCGAATTAGGCCCCTGGTTAGCCCAAGGCATGATGGAAGGTGTGGGCGCCGACAACGGTCGCGAGAATTTGGCCGTCTTCGTTGATGGCTGCAACTCACTTGCCATCGACTACTACAGAACGCCTGTGAAAACGCCTTGGGCGAACGGCATTGTCGAAAGGCTTATCGGTCGCTGCAATCAACTGCTCCAGAAACTCCCTGGCAGCGTGGGATCTGATCCAGCCCTTATCTATGAAAAAGGCGGCATGCGCGACGACTGCTTAACCCTTAAGCAGATTGAACGTGAGCTACTAAGAATCATTATTGAAGAGATGCAGAACGCTCAACACACGACGCTCGGTGATAATCCAGGCCGTGTTTGGCTTGAGGGCGTTGAGCGATTCAAGGTTCGCCCGCCGTGCAATATTGAAAAGCTGGACATGCTCACCGGCGAGCAGATGCGTCGCTCTGCGTCACCGAATGGCATCAAATATGATGGCATTCGTTACAACGGTGTCGCCTTGGAAGCACTGCGATTGCGCGATATTCGGCCTCGTCATCCTGATGAAACGGATCGTCCAAAATACACGATCATGGTCTACGAGAACGACATCACGCACATCAAAGTGTTTAATGAGGTCGACAAACACTTCTATACAATTCCCGCGATTGAGCCCGATCTGTACGACGGACTTTCGCGCGGTGAGCATCAACTCATTCGCTCACGAGCGCTGAAGCACGCAAAAAAACGGCACCCTGGCTCAGAGTATCGAGGCGTGCATTCTCGCGACGATTATCTCCGCGCCAAGAAAGAGATTCTTTCGATTCCAGATGAAATTGTGAGCGTCGCGCATCGCGAAGTCATGAGGGCGCGCCCAACGCGCTTGACCGAACCACCATCGCAATCCGTCGACACCACTCACCTTCTTGCCGGCGAGGCATCGTACGTCCAATCGAGCATCGACATTTCGAACATAAGTTCGTGCCCACCTATCGACATGTCGTCGCAACAGACGGACGTGGCCGCTCCCAAGCCTGCCAAGAAGTCCAAGGCCCCAGAGGCCGACCCCACACCCATATCCGCAGATCAGTTCACGACCCTCGACTCAGAATAAGGCCAGCCATGTTTGAGCACACTGAAATCCTCCGCAAGATCCGCGACCTCAAGACCAAACGCGTCAAGTATCCGCAATATGTTCAGGCGTGTAAGCGCTTGAGTGATTTTATCACCCTGTCGGAATGTGGGGACGCGACCTTGCTTATGGGCGAAAGCGGCGTCGGCAAAACTGTAACAGCAGAAACGGTCTACGACGCCTGCAAGCAAGTGTATGTATCCGATGATCCAAAGCACATGCCGGTAGTGAAATGTCGCCTTCCATCTTCGACCGGAACTAAAAGTTTGCTTGAGGTGGTTCTGGAGGCCGTGAAGTATCCATTCATCACAAGTGCTACGAAGGAGACGGTGCTAAGCCGCATTGTGCGAGAAGCTTACGCCGAGCGTGGTGTACGCGTGCTGTTTATCGATGAAATGCAGCGTGCCAAGCACAGCGACAAACGGACAAGAATTCAAGAGGTCGCAAACGCATTTACCTCCCTTATTGATGAACTCGGTATCGCGGTCGTGATGGTTGGCACTGAGGATATGCAAAATTTCACGCAGCAGTTCGAGCCATTCCGACGCCGCGCACTCAAGAGAGTCGTTCTTAGACCATTCGATATGGATACATCCGCCGGCCGCCAGGATGTTCGCAACTTCGTTGGTACTCTTGCTCAGCATTTGCCCGCCCCCATTGATGGGGCTCTGGTTCAAGAGGAAGGGTTAACGTTTCTCGAAAAAACTACGTCGGGAAAGGTGGGCGTGATTAATGAGCTATTGCGCATCGCTGCGGCCGAAGAGGTGCGTGTATGCGACGGGGTCCCCAACATCATCTCGTTTGCCCGCATCCGTGAAGCCGCGGATGGCATGGATGTTTCACGCACTCTTGCCAATTAAACGTCCGAGTATGAACTTTGTAGTCCACCCCGTTATCGCGCAACTACAGCCTTTTCCCGATGAGTCATTATTAGGATTTGGCCTGCGGATTGCCGAGGCCAATTGGGCACCGACTGGCCTCCGCGCTATTGCGATGGCCATTCACACTGCCAAAGAATCACGCAGTGATTACTTGTCCCTTGTGTCGAATATTGACGCGCTGAGCCAGCTTACCCAGATCCCAGTGGAAGACCTCCAAGCCATGGCGTTTTGGCATTTGCCGCGGGACGAGTGGCCGGCCAGTTTTAATATCGGCCGTCACGGGGGCACCGTTTCGACCACTTCACTATATCGCGGCTTCTCTCGCATCTGCGTTGAATGCTTGAAGGAGCAACCTTACACGCGGCGCCTATGGGATTTGAAGTTCTACCAAGCCTGTCACATTCATCACTGCAAGCTTATCTCTAACTGTCATGGTTGCTCGAGATCGCTGAGCTGGCATCGTCCAACGCTTATGCGTTGTAAAGCGTGCCATGCTGATATTCGAGGGGCGTGTTCACAGGCGGCGACCCAGGCAGAAGTGAACTTTGCGGGGTTCATCGCGGGTTGTGTCAAAGGGAGTGGTTCTGATAGCGCTCAACATGTTAGCATCGCGCCGGAATTTAAAGACATCTCGATTGGCGATCTCGTGAATGTGCTTGGGTTTCTAGCTGGCTATGCCAAGGACGGTTGTCCCATTGGCGTGCGCGGCATGGTGAGTTCAGGGAACGAAGAACTTCTCGAAAACTTGCGGGAGTGCGAGCAATTATTCGCGGATTGGCCTAACGCGCTTTACCGAATGATTGACGCGAATATGCATTCCAGTAACGACTGGTTGCCTCCAGAGAAGAAATTTCCTCACATCTATCGAGCTATTGCCAGGACGCACAAGTCAGCCTACCCGTTGACGCGTTTGCGGCCTCTTATGGTGCGTTATCTTGCTGAGCGCCACGGATCATATGCTGCGCAATGCGGGTCGCGGCATGGTGCAATTGAAGAGGCGGCACGCATAGCTGGATACATTACTCTTGGAGAGGCAGCCAGGTTACAGCAAACGAGTGTTGGGCTTATCAAGCGCGCCGCCCCAATAGTGGGCGTCACCATTCATCACGGTGATCGCATGGCTACCGCCCGGATCTTAAAGGAGGATCTAAAGTTACTGAGCGAAGAGCTTTGGTTTTCTCGCAGATCAAGGCTGCCAACAGGAGCGTATGGCGACTGGGATGCTTTGCCTAAAGTGGAGCCCGCTGAATGTCAGGCATCAACGAAAGTGCGCCAATCTGACCCAATAATTCCTCGTCAGCCGCAGCCACACCGCGATGTAATTCGTCGCGAGCGCGTAGACATGAAGGGCATTGGTCTTTCGCTTGGCGTGTCCCCAGCGACCGCCGCGCGTTTGCGACGTGATAGCCTGTTCGGTGCTTATAATCCCAACCGGCCGACCACGATCGCTGACGTGCTCGGATACATGGATGCGCTGGAACGGGGCTGTACGCCGTCTGAAGACCCACTGTTGGTCCCGTTAATGATATTGGCAGAGAAAAACTCGGTTTACTGGCGGGTGGGGCTTCGGACAGCGCTTAATCTTATAAAATCCGGCAAGCTTCTCGTACGGGGCGTGGACACGCGGGCCACCGGCTTAAATCGCATACTTCTGTCCGACGCGGACTTGCGTCAGCTTAACGATGACTGTGAGCGAGGATAACGAGTGCGACGGATCGATGCATGGGCGTTAACGTTCGAATCTGTAGATGTTAATCAATGCTAATGAGGGTTAAACGCACAACTGGTATGGGGTCCGTTTGAAATTGCAGCCCTGCATCTTGCGGCGTTGACACTATAAATAACTATGGCACGAGTACGTGTTATCTATAGTAACACAGGCGAATTGCCATGCCCGAACCTAAATTCACTCAGATCGGTATAGTCTTATCAGCTGGCGATGCCGAAGCTCTCAAGAGAGCCACTCTTCATTTGCGTGAGCAGCTGGGGCCAATGTTCAATATGACAGATGGCCCAATTTGCGAAGCGGGCGTGTACGAGGTGAACTGTTCATTCGGATTGTTGCCATCATCGAAACGGCCTGATCTTGTTCTCGTGCAGGGCGGCCGAACTCGGGGTCAACGCTCTCATGTCCCCGATGCGAATTCCAAGTAGGGGGCTCTATGAACCACGAGTCCATCGAAATGCTTACGGGGTACATAGACGCACTCAGCTTCACGACGATTGCTCGTGTGCCTGATCCGCCGGTAACTTTTGGGATACCGACCGCAGAGCTTCGAAAAAAACTCACAATCGACGTGACTGAGTTTAACCTCAAAAAGAACCGCTATCGCTTCAAAGGCCAAATTAAAAACTGGACGTTCTGGACATTCACTGACAAAGCCGCGCCCGAGCAAACCAGCATCCACTTGACAGGTACGCTTACGAGTCAAAGGGGTCTCCATCCATATCTGACGACCAGCCAGGTGCTGGAAATTGCGAGCGACTTAAGTGGTGTGATCACCAAGAGTGGAAGCCTCTACGAGCTTTCGAATGAGCGCGGCGAGCTCAATAACGACGAGTTCGTTCACCTGATCTGTGTCCTTAACTCATGGGGACTTGGGGCGGATTTAAATTTGCCACCCCTTCATTACTAGTCCAGGAAGCAATTAACATTCCGCCTCAATAGTAGAGCGCAGTGATGGTCGACTACATCTGCATCGACATCGAAGCGTCCGGGCTTCACAAGAATTGCTATCCGATTGAGGTGGCATTGGCTCTGCCGATAACGGCCCTTGAAAAGGCCTGGCTCATTGCGCCAACACCGGAGTGGCGTGACAATGGTATCTGGGAAGAGCAGGCGGAAGCTTTGCATGGCATCACTCGTGCTGACCTTTTTCGCAATGGCGTCCTACCGGAAGTCGTCGTTGGCGAGCTCATAGTTTGCATCGGCGAAAAACAGCTGGTGTCAGATTGTCCGAGTGCGGATGGAGGATGGCTTCAGCAGCTTTTCGCCGCTGCGGACGTACATCGAGAATGGAGGATCCATGATCTCGACGAAGTTGCGCGCCGCATTACGTGGGGTAGGGGTGTGCATCATGAAGCAGCCTTATCGGCAGCCCGGACCTATGCTCAGACAGTCTGCCCTAAAATGCACCGCGCACTTCCAGACGCACGTCACAATGCTGCGATACTTCAACACCTTAACGTGGCGCCGAGCTGTTAGCCCCGGAGTGCCTCGGGAAGCGAATACCATTTTCTTATCGCGCGGTTTATTCGTTCCTAAGCGACTGGTGCTGGAGCGGTGCCAACGCGCCTAAGGATAAACACAATCTCGGGCCTGGGCAACAGGACGCGCTGGAATGAATTCGTTCACCCCCATAGCCTTGCCTTAGCTGCGTCCACAGCGAGTGAATTTTAGTGGTTTCACAGAGACCATACTAATGAGCAATAAGGCCTATTATCGCGCCAAACCAATATGGGCCGCTGATTATGCTCAGGAGCAGCGCGCAACAGGTCGCTCCTGACTCCAGTCAGCTCTCATGATAGCCTGAATCCATGATAGGCGAGAGCGACTATTGGAAAAAACCTCTCCTCACGGGGGCGAGGTTCATCCGGAAACATATGGATGTCGAAGATATTACCCCTTCGCAGTTCGCCCGGATTGAACGCGAAATTCTCATCGGCTTCTACTCGATTCGAAAATTGTTCGAGGCGACGGCAAAAGTCAGTCCTGAAACGCGCGATCTGAAAATCCAGCTAAAATTCTATCCGAAGCGTGCTGATCAGCCGCCTGTGGACTGGTTCAATCGGGACAAGTTCTGGGAGCTATACGACCTTGAAGTCGCTGGGGCTGAGCAGCGCGATCTGCTCTACGCCGCGCACCGGATGGTCCACAGCTTCGTCTTGCTGCTGTCGGGCGACGACGCCGGACATGGCGCATTTTTCACGAGTGATCGCGACAAGGAAGCACGCTTAAATTTCGTAAGCACGAGTGAGATTGTTCGCGTTTTTGAAGCCGTTGGAACCGACTATCCATCAGGCCTCAACGCATGGCGCGATGAGGCGACCGGCGAAATGAAGTGGGTGGTGCCGCCGTCGCCAGAGAGTGTGCGCTAGTGAGAACGTCGATTGAGCTGGAAATCGCTGGGGTCTCCTTATCCTATGCCAAAAATTATATCGGGGTTGATTTTGGCTTCCTGTTTCAGGATGGCGACGAGACGCGACGTAGATCAGACGCCATCGACTATGAGTATTATGAGGATCACCCGGATGAGATCGCAGACCTAGAAGAGAGCGAGGCCGCTTTTGCCAGACCTCTTTCGCGCGTGCTGCCGCGTCTATCGCTCCTCGGATCCACGATACAAACCGCGCGTGCTGAATATGAGGCGGTGATCGCGGAAGCTCTAGAAATGAGTTCTGGCGAAGGGCGCGAACTTGGCCTGCTGTCGTTCGATGAATTTTGCTTGCTTGCCGCTATCCGTTGATGAGCCTCAGGGGCGGAGAGGAGTTTCACGACAAAGAAAAAGCTAAGGGCCGGCTTGCTGTAGAAGGTGACTTCGCGCGTCTGCCGTGGACCGATAACTCGGACAGCTTCTGGTCAGAGCGAAGCTACTTCGGCGCGAAGCTCACGTTGCTGAGTGCAGAGTCTATGCTTCAGGTGTTTAGCCTCAACGCCGAAAACCTGACGGCCGAGGTGACGTGGGAGTTCGGCACTCTCGTCAGTAGCGGTTGGGCCAGCCGCTCTGAGTTTCAGCCCGGCGCAAGGCGCGTTCAAAAAGTGTTGATCGCGACCGAGGGAGCGTCCGACGCTCGGATTATCAAGCGTGCGCTTGAGGTCCTCCGCCCTGACGTCGCCGACTTTTTCAACTTTGTTGATGTGGATGAGCGCCATCACTTTTGGGGTACCGGCAATCTCGTAAAATTTGCTGAAGGGCTTCTGCGCATCGACATCCAGAATATGGTTCTGTTCGTGTTTGATAATGACGCAGAGGGTGTTGATGCTTATCGCAAACTCGAAAATCTGAATCTCCCCGGCAACATGCGCTCGATGCTCTTGCCGAACCTAGACGAGTTTCGCAATTTTCGAGCGCTTGGGCCCGAAGGCGTTAGCATTTCCGACATAAACGGACGAGCCGCAGCAATCGAGTGCTATCTCGATCTTGAATTGCCGAACAATGCACCCGCGCAAGTGATCTGGAGCAACTACAAGAAGGATATCGACGCGTGGCACGGAGCCTTGGAGTTCAAGGATTCCTATCAGCGTCATTTCTACGACCAGACTGACGGTACGCTTCGGAGTGGGCGTTATGACACTACGAAGCTCTTGAAAATGTTGGACGCAGTAATAGCGCAGGCATCTCTGGTGTCGCCTGTGGTGTAGCTGTTTACATCTACTTCCAATTCATGAGTAAGCGGTCTCACGTCGCTCCAAGTTTTACACAGCGAAACTGAATGCTATTCTATAAAACGAGATAAGTGGCGAGTTTCATAGACGCTCTAGTCCGATCAGATCGTACCCTCGTCCCATCTTTGATCATCAAACAATAGGATGAGCACACTGTCACTGATGGGTGCCTTGAGCGATAAACGCCATTCTCGCATTCCAGATACCAAGCCGCCACGGAGGGCCTATCTGGAATGCGTATCAGCCTGGCGAACGCTTCGGATCTGCTTTTCGCGGAAACGTGCGCTCTTCTTGGATTCTGCCATTTTGCTTTTGAATTTTGACAGATCCGCCATCAGTGCCAATAGCACGCTTTAACGCTCCACCAGCCGTTGCGTCGGACTTGTTTCCATATGACTTCACGGTTTTATCCGTTCGGTCATTCGTCAGATCCCACGTAGTCTTCTTCTCGTTGTACTCAAGAGTGAATTTCGGAAGTTTGGTCACGATGTTACTCCTGATTATTATAGAGACGGCTTAGCTAAGACACGTGAGCGTTCAACGAATGCTATCGAGATGACCTGTTCGCTGAGTTCTTTAACTGTGGGGATGCCCAACTCTGCCGACAAAAATAGAAGCCGCGCTTGAACTTCTTCCGGCACCTTCTTTAGCGTTACTCGCTTCGGAGATTGGCCCCTAAAAGCTTTTTGCGCTTCTTGATGCGCGTTGTTCAAAATAGTCCGAACATCATCGACTGAACGCTTGGCGCGCATGTGGTAGATTTCACGCGATGCGATATCCAGCGCTTGCTTCAGTCCGCTTTGCTCACTGTCATCGCCGGCTAAAGCCGTGCATAAGCCGTCGATCAAGTCAGCTGCGATCTGACCAGATAGTTTGGTTGCTTTAATGTCTTGGACTATTCTGTCAGAGGATTGTTTTGCCGCCTCCGCTCGAAGGTCTGCCAGCCAAGAATCTCGTTGGAAATCTTTAGCACTCGGGACGACAACATCGAGTGCACTTATGAAATTGATCATAGCTTCCTCCGCTGTGATTCCGGTGCCTCGCACCCCAAAGGGGCCTACGTCTGCGCAGTAAGCGATGTGCGTTCGTGTTTCCTTATGAAAGAACTGCATCACTTGCGCCGTCGCCAACGAATTTATCTCGGCGATTATGGCTTCCTCATCTCGCGTTACGTGAGGCGTCGCGACTGCATCGTCATCAGCCGGCTGCTCGGTCCGATTCAACGCTTCGCGCCTTGCACGAACGAGCTGATCGCCCTTCACGCCCCGAGCTAAGAAACCATCCTTTTTGAAGCCTAAAATCATTTGGCACCTCTCAGTACCAAATATATACTATTTTTTGGTACTGGCAACATTAAAGGTTGCACAATTCTGCGATTTCTTTCAGAGGTCAGGCCCAGTTCGACGGAAACGATGAGACATGATTGTTCGAGAGTTAACCATTCCAGGCCTTCCGGTCGCGGTACATCGCGCCATCCAGGCGAGTGGTCAACAACTCCACATCTCGAACTTGCCGGCGCTGGCGCACAGCTTATTACCAACCATAACTTCGAGACTGGATGCAAATGTGCAAGCCCAGTTGAAGCAATCGATAAATGCCGCTGTTCCAAAGCTGGTCGTGAAGAATGCTTTCGCGATCGTCGACAATGCGCTCGGCCGTACGCCTGATGGCTTCATCAAACATCCAAGCGATCCGACGTGGTTGACGGCCGCAGTCTCCGCTTTGACGGTAATGAGCATAGCAGGATTGCAAGCGACCTCATTCGCTGGCGAAAATAAAGGTGAATTGTTCGTGCACTTGGTTCCGGAGAACACATCCGCGACCGGCCGAAACGCCGAGCAATCAACAGCATTTATGACGGGACATACGGACGCATTGCCGTTTCCATTTCCGGCTGAATTTGATCCAGCCAACGTAAGTCTACCACCACCAGCTCCAGATTTCGTCGTTTTGGCGGCACTTCGCAATCCAGGTGACGTTCCTACAACTGTGTCGCCTCTCGATGTTTTGCGCACGCACATGGCTGATGATCCTTCGTTCAATACGAAGGTTTCAGATGCACTCTTCCAACGGCACTTCGGTTTTAAGAGCCAGAGCAGTTGGGACATGGAGTATTATCTGCCGTCTGCACCGATTTTGATGGACGACCAACGCGGGACACTGATCCGGTTCAGTATCGGCGGTACTCAAGTTCTGCCGGGCGCGCCGGAAGAGGCGGTGACAGCGTACCATCTGCTTTCCGAGGCTTTGAAGCAAAATAGGCAGCAAGTTGTCTTGAAGCCGGGCGATATCATGTTGATCAACAACAGGACTAGCCTGCACGGTCGCGAACGGGTGAGCTATTTGCCAGAGGGTAACTCTCGGTGGTTGCTGCGAACATATGGATATTACTCATCCACACCACGTCGCATCATAAGTCCATATTGGACGAAGGCCGAGCCTTGTTAATCAGAGAAAAGAGATAGCAACCTAATCGTCATCGCTTGCATGCTGACTTCGTAAAGTGAGGCCAACTTCCTCAGGTCTTCCTCACTGGTCATATCGATGTCCTGAGCGGCGACATCTTGCTTTAGCCACGCCGCCGGCATGAGAAGATTAGCTGCAAACGCATTGGCCTCGCGTTCATCGAGGTGTTCCGCGGTCGTGGAGCGTATATCGCGAAGGTTGACACGAAACTCTTGGTCAACGTGAACCTCTTCGCCGTCATGAAGCATCAAGTGCCCCAACTCGTGCGCAATCGTGAAGCGCTGACGCAAGTCATTGTGCAGAGAATTCACGACGATGACATTGCCTGACTCAGCACGAAACAGAATTCCCGAAATGTCCTTTTCGAGTTCCATGCGCTTGATGGCGACATTATTCGCTTCAGCAATTGCCTCAACGTCGACCGGAGGCTTGATCTGATCGGCAAGCAGTTCATCAACGCGTCGGCGAATACGGGTGTAACCAATCCGTACTCGGATCACGACCCGCTCGCTTGTTCTGACTTAATCGTGTCGATTACCTTCAGCACGTCCTCACGTCCCGCAAGTTTGTCAGCTGCTTTTTCTTCTCGCGCTTCGACCAACTGCGACGGATTTGCGTTCAGCGCTTTTGCGATGTCGACCATTTGATGGAGCAGCACGCGTTGGCGGCCGCTTTCAATATTTGTGATTGATGCGCGAGACAGAGACACGCGATTCGCGAGTTCTTCTTGGGTGATTTTTCGATTTTCGCGCAGCTCCTTCACCCGATTTCCGAATAGTTTATAAACGCGTTTTTCCATTGTGGCTCCCGGGGGTAGGCTTTTAAAGTTCTGATTTTAAATGATAATCTGGTTTGACAAGCCTTTCAATAAGGCTTTTATTACAAACAGTTTGTAAAAGCGTTAATGAGGCAATGTTTGTAATATTGACATTTCGTTTTCGTTTGCATACGGTCACTCCATCGCAACTTACCGATAGGAGCTCCAAATGGAAAAGCCGGATAGCAAGGAATTGGTGGAAATCTTGTTCGCCCAAGAAGGCCATCGTGATCCGAAGGTGGATAAAGTTGGCTCTAAAGTCACGGTCAGTGACTTCTTGAAACACGTCACCCAGGGTGACCCCGCCGAGTTTGAGTTTTCGAGCGAAGATGCCAACGAACCGATCGGAAACGACCTCCTGATCGGTGATGTTGCCCGTCGCGGTGGCCAAGCTGTGTTCCACGTTTCGCGTCGCGGCCTCATCGCAGTTCATGTGACGTTCAACGGCCGCGTTATCAGCAAAGACTTCCGCCCGAACGTGACGATGAACACGATTGTGATTTGGGCAATGCGTGAACTCCGTCTCGACGGCGTGCCATCGGACTACCAACTCAAATACCGCGACCAGCTTTTGCCCCCGGGTGATCACTTGGGGCAAATCACGCATGGCGCCAAGGAAATCAAGCTCACTCTTGTCATGAAGATTAAGCCGCAGGGGTAAATCATGAGCTTGGACGAAACTGCATTGAACGCCTCGATCGCGAGTTCGAGTTTTCGGATCGGGGTGGCGCGTAGCAAATGGCGGCACGTGAAAACTGATTTCCCTCACGTGTACTTCCAAATTGCTCTGCCGAAAAATAAACCGGGTCCAGAATGGGTTCTCATTCGGGTCAAGTGCGATGGCTTTCCAGCCATCGCGCCTACTGCTCAGCTTTGGGACGCCCGCACAAACGCGGCACTGCCTGACAACCTCCGCCCCTTTGGTGCTACGGGGTTGCTGATCCAGTTCTCAGCCTGGGGAGCATGTCTCTATCACCCGATTGACCGTGTCGCCCGCGACCATTGGCCTGGCAAATTCCAGGAACTGGTGTGGTTGCCAGGCTCATCCATCGCTGCATTTTTGGAAGTGGTTCATGATCTCTGCAATGATTCGGCGTATGTCCGCTGCGATGCGCCCGCAGCAGCGGCTGAAATGCAACAAGTTCCTCTGGAAGAAATTGCTGCTCAAGCTGCGTGAACGCGGGCAAGGGCGCCAGGAAAGCGGTGCTTTTTTGCTGGGTCGCGAGATTGATGGCGTTCGGGTCATTGAAGATTTCATTCTTTATGACGACGTCGATCCGAACGCCTTGCGCGGTATCATCATGTTTGATGGCTCCAAAATGGATAAGGTTTGGCAACGCTGCGAAGCCACTGGACTACAAGTGGTTGCGGATGTGCACACTCATCCATACGGATATCAGCAAAGCCACATCGATCAAGCGAACCCGATGATTCCACAATCAGGGCACATCGCGATGATCGTTCCCAATTTTGCTCAGCAGTTGTTCGGCCCCGAGCAAGTCGGCATTTTCGAGTACCGGGGTAAGGGGCGCTGGAAAGATCACAGCGCCACGCGGTATCTCGCATTGTCATGGTGGTAAAATGAATCATCCCCTCTTCAGCGACCGCCCTGCTCAAGCGCTCATGGCGCGAGACCAGGATCTCGACTACGCATCCGCGCGCCTTAAGTTGGAAACGGCATCCGTGGTATTGACCGTGGATGATGAGATGTCGGACTGGCATCAGGCAGCGCTGATTGCGTTCGTCGCCTGCGGATCGCGGATGTTCCAGGGCGGCGTATTTTTACAAGATTTTCCTGACGCGGCCACGCGCGTTGGCCATCAGCAGCGCCTCTCGATTACTCGTGTACTGATCCGAGGTGGCGCCAGGCCAGGGCAGCGCCCACCTGGGGCTCTTCGTATTCACTTTGGATCTAAGGGAAGTGCCGACCTTTACGTGCAGTGTGAAGGTTGGACCGCGCATGTCGGACCCATTCCCATCGAAACGACAGGTCACTCAAACAGTAACGTGGTCGTCGGCGCGTTCGCGGCGGCGCTCGGCGCGACGGCTGCATTTCGTCAACTGATCTTCAATGACGTTCGAGCCTCTAGATTTCAGCAGTCGCACAAGTTGATGACCTCTGATGAAGTGGATCAAAGTGGAACAATTACAGCCTTACCAAAGCATCTGTGGTTGCTAGGGGCTGGCAACTTGGGCCAGGCGGTGCTGATGATTCTCGGTCTGTTGCCGTGGAAGGATTGCGAAGACTTCCACTTGCACATCAACGACGGGGACATCGTTGGGCCAGAAAATGTAATGGTCCAAGTGCTCACACAATCGAATTGGATTGGCTCCAAAAAAGCGCGTGTTGTTGCGAGTTGGGCGGAGGCACAGGGCTTTAAAACGAGTATCGATGAGCGCTTATTTGGCTCATATACCCATCCCATGCCATACGAGCCACGCGTAGCTCTGGTATGCGTCGATAACGTGGACGCACGACGCGCTGCCTCCATGGCCGGGTTTGACTTGGTGATTGATGGCGGTCTTGGCGCCACAGCTGCTGATCTGTTTGATTTACGTGTTCATGCGTTCCCGAGTGACCTTGATATTGACCGCATCTGGCCATTGGACACTACCTCCGCTGTCAGCGAACTTCCTGCCAACCTGAAAGCTATGGTTGGACAAGGGCAACTTGATGACTGCGGCGCAACAACGATTGCGGGCAAAAGCGTGGGCGTACCTTCGACCGCAATGGCGTGCGCGGCGTTGCAAGTCGCACAGTTATTGTCAGTTCTAATGACGGGACGTTGCGCCAAGACGGTTGATGCAAGCCTTGCCGACATAAAGCGGGCACACGCTGTTATGATGGCCGACGATACGCGCGTTCATTTGGCGCGGTTGAGTTGTTAGCGCGGATATCTGCAGCGGCCACGGTACTCGCCGTCTGACTCGAAGAAGATGCACTCAAGGTCAAATTCTTTGGCAGGCTCAATGATGTCGTCTTCTACGTGCGCGCGTGCCTCGGCCTCATTACGGTGCACGACAATGTGAGGTAGATGCGCCATGAGCAAGTCACTGCTCGGATTGCTGCTGCTTGTGGCGTTCAGCACCATGTGACCAATGACATTTCTTGCTTGACCGTCCTCGGGCAGCGAGTTCTTGCGCAAGATAAGCTCCGTGACCCAAACGAAGTGCGGTAACGCTCGATCAATGAGGCCCGCTTTAACGTCATCGCTCAAATTTGTCTCTGCGATGTGGCGGCGATATTTGCCGGCGGTCGTCAGATAAGTTCGTTGAACCAATTCGCCGGCAGCAAATAAATCCAAGAAAGCATTAATGAAGGGCAGGATGTGTGCCTTCTTCTCTTGGATCCTTGCAATCAGCTCCGGGTCATTGTTGGTGGCCAATTTTTCAAGGTAATCACGAACCACCAAGTTTGCGCGGTCTGCACTGATTAACACGCGGTTCGGTAACGCGACAAACATGTGGGACACTGCTTGGTCCACAGTCAGAATTTTACCGTGGTCATTGAGCAGTCGGTCTTTTGGCAAGTGCTCGATGTCTTTTTCTGTCAGAGGCATATAGCGGTACGGACCACGCTGATCATCATGAACGATCAATGCTCGCACAAAGCAATCATAGGAACTGCCCTCGCGGACGGCGCCACCACGATCTTCGATATATCCTACCGCCGTTATTGCATGTTCTATGTCGTCCAGCGCGAGTACGACACCCAAGCCCCCATCGATGTAGCGCAAGATTGTTTCAGCGGCCTCTGGTGACGGAGCCGCAATTTTCGCCGCCTCCAATGCTGGTCCAGATTTCAATCGCGCTGATTCGAGGCGCTCTTGATCGCGGAACAAGTAATACAAAGGTTGGTGGCCCATACCACGCAGCGCTCTGATGATATGCAGTGGATTGAGGCCAGCTGACCCCGCCGGTAGTGATTGGCTTAAGGCTACATCCGTCGGTGTCGTGGCGTGCTGCGTGATTTCGGTGACGGAGTGCCATGTCGCTCGGGGATAACGAAGATGGATCGGTCGTGCTGCCATCCAGATTGCTGCCTGCGCACAGGCGCCGACGCGCGTATCTTGCTGGATAAACGGTGCAACGTCCGGAATCGAGAATGTGTGGCCGCGCAGCTGTGCTGAAATTCCAGCGCGCGCTCCAGCGCGAACGACGTAACTGTCCGTACTAGCAGGGTACGGCAGATTAGTTCGCCCGATTGGGCCCTGGCCGATGGGGCGCACGACGAGAAATCCAAGATATTCTGTTTTCTTAAACTCTGCTGATTGCTCAGCAAGTGGCTTGCCGACGATCGCGCTCACATCGGCCTTGAAGAAGTGCACACGTTTCGTAAACCGCGGGTACTCGTGAAATGCGGTAGCGTAGAAGCTCCAATAATCAGTCGAGTAATCGAGATCGGTGTATGGATATTCGACGATGGCGTAAGTGGCGCCAATGTCTTTTAGGTGCTCAACAATCGCTGACGCGCAAACGCTTGAGCCTCCTTCCTTAAGGCCGACAAACAGTGCGCGAATGATGTTAAAGCCGTCGGGATCTAGAGCGATCCCCTTGATTTCGATGCGCATACGCTTCTCAGTGGGGCGGTATTTTCCCTACCTTAAGGCGCAAACTGCGGAATCTCTAGTGGCTATCAGCGGATAGCAAAAATCGACGCTGTGGCGATCACCAAGCTCGCGCGCTTTTCTTTGCGCGCAATTTCTTTCAGGCCATTTTCCGTTACGTAACCAAACGTGCCAGAAGAACTGAGCTTCACGGTGTTGTCCGCGAGCTCGGTGCGTTTAGGGTTCAGCGTTTGAACCTTTTTTTGATCGGGCATTTGCGACGCATTTTCAGTGTTGGTTTTGTCGGGGCACATCGATCTCTTGCCTTGTGAAAAAGGGGGAAAACTCGAGTACCGCGCGCATTCATGGCATTACTTGCGCGCACCGTACAATCGCCAACTTTAAGAAGTGGTTGATCGTAATGCTGAATTTGAACGCTTGTAGTGAGCGACACGTTCCAAATAAATATGTTTACAATGCAAACATATTCAAGCGGCAAAAACCCGAGATCTCAATTTTACCTCATTTTGCAGGGTTCTTTTAGACGCTGATAACGTGAGTAATAGGGTATAACGTTAGTGATATGTTTGTAATACAAACCTAGCAACGGCCTTGACCACGCAACCACTTTTTTTGCGAGTAAGTCGCCAAACGAGCAATTTTGATGTCGCGTGTGGTCCTCAACGCGAGATTTTCGGTTCGACGCGATGCGGCGCGAGTCTGGCAGTGCTGTAAAATTCATCCGGACGCTATCGGTGCGCGCTCTATTCGCACTGATTTCAAAAGCCTTACTCGTTCGAACTGTGAATTCGCGTCGCTATGCCGCGGCCGCTGACAGCGCTTCGATGATGCGGCAGTCCTTGATATTGCCACCTTTACACTGCCTGATGACACGCTTCAGTTCGTGAGCTAAGCGCGAAAGGTCTGCAACTTTCTGTTCCACATCGGCCAGATGCGTTCGAGCGATATCATCGACTGTGCAGCAGTCGTTGGTACCCGTTTCGGTCATGTTGAGCAGATCGCGTATTTGTTGAAGTGTGAAGCCGAGTGACCGTGCTCTCCGCACGAATGACAGCCGCTCCAAATGCTGCTGACCGTAGGCTCTGTAGTTACCTTTGGTGCGCGGCGGCGCCGGCAATATTCCCATGCCTTCATAGTATCTGATCGTCACAACCTTTGTGTCTGTGCGCTTGGCGAGTTCACCAATCGTAAAAGGAGCGTCCATGGCTTGACCCTATAGTTCCTATAGACCTCATATTACCCGTAAATACGCAAAATCACGAGGTCCCCATGGGCGCAAGTTGTTGCGGCGGTACGCCGCCCAAGATCGAAATAAAGCACGACGAAAAATACCGCCGCATACTTTGGATCGTGCTGGCTATCAACGCAGCCATGTTTGTCGCTGAGATCACAGCAGGGATGCTTGCGGGCTCCGTATCGTTGCAGGCAGACGCTCTCGACTTTCTCGGCGACGCAGCAAATTACGGGATCAGCTTGTTCGTGATTGGAATGTCGCTGCGGTATCGCGCAACGGCGGCGCTCATCAAAGGCGTATCGATGGGAGTATTTGGGTTCTGGGTCACAGGCTCGACGTTGGTCCAGCTTGCCAACGGTGCCGTTCCACAAGCTGAGACGATGGGTGTCGTGGGCGCGGTCGCATTGTTGGCGAACGTCGCGTGTTTTGGCCTTTTGTGGGCCTACCGCAACGGGGATTCAAATATGCGTTCAGTATGGATTTGCTCGCGAAACGATGCACTCGGCAATGTCGCGGTTCTATTCGCAGCAGCCGGTGTGTTTGGCACTCAACAAGGATGGCCAGATATTCTGGTCGCCGGAGTGATGGCTGCGTTAGCGCTGCAAGGTGCGTGGATTACTATTCGTGCTGCGACGATGGAATTAAAAGAGCCGGAGGCCCAGGCCTCCGGCTCTTAATTCCGTTTTACCTTAGCAGGGGCAAATCGGGCAGATCATCGACAACGTGTTCACGACGTCGGCCATTGCTGTGCCGGCCATCAGAACGCCTGTCAAAGCGAGAGCTAATACTTTCATAGAAACCTCCCTTTGTAGTTTGAGCCTGCTCACAATACGCGAAAATATGACCGTATGGTCAGTTTTCTAAAGGGGACCGCAGTTCGGTCGCTTTTGGCTTAGCTGGCGGCCCAGCAGGGCATTTTAAGGCGAATGAGACCCCACCAAGCCGCCGGTACCAGGGGCACAACAGTCGCCATACCAGGGAAGTAGCCGTAGGGGCTGCCGGTAAAAAGCGGGAATGCGAAATGAGCCAATTCGATGACGCCCATGGACGTGAAGAAAGTCCAGGCTAGAAACCAACCGAACTCACGACCTCGCTTCATCAAGTACGGGATCAGCAGCCACGCGCCTGACAAAGCGTAAAGGGCAAAAACCATCGGCGAACTGGTGTCCGGCATTGGCACGCCAGTAATTTTTGAAAGAGCAGGGAAGAAGTCCATGTAGCGCTCTTCGATTTTGTGAAGTGCGAAGAATAGAAGCGTAATCCAATACGCCGTTCGAATGCGCTCGAAGCGTGCGTGTGCAGGGACAACAACCCACAAAATGAATCCGCCAACAAAGCCCAGCGTGAAGAGCAGTGCTGGCAAAAGTCCAAGCATCAAGTAACCAAGAACAACGACTGCGCCAGTGTAAGTAGCTGCGCCAGCAACTGTGAAAGATCGCTTCACGGCAATGACCAAGGGTTATGTTTCACGCCACTCACAGTTAATCCGGCCGTGAGATTTAAATACAACGGATGAGGATGCCTGGGGTTCACACTGCGTCCAAAGTAACTGTTTGAGCCAGGCGTCAACATAGGAAGCGGCACGAAAAATTGTTATTTGTATAAGATGGCACTGGCTGATCAGTTGCGCCCGCGCCCGCGCATGAAAGTTAACGAGTGACAAAGCGATGAGCGCTCAACGGTTTACGATACATGAGGCCACATCACTCGATGCGTCCAGTGTCCGAAACACGGTGTTACAAACCCGCGCTTGCGCTTTTTTTCGAAGCAGCCCTATATAAACGCTATGAAACGCTTTTTCGCCATCATTGCGATTTTGCTTGCCGTTGGGTTCCTCAACGGCGGCAATGCTGTTTCTGCTCATCAAATGAATAGTGTTGTCGTTGAAATCGAAGCGACGAACGATCAATTTTTCGTCGCAGCTGACAGCGAATCGCATCACGAAGATGAGAAAGGTTGCTGCTGGGATAGTTTGTGCTTCAGCGCAAATCATTGCCATCATGCTGGTGGCTCAGGCGCCTTTCTGAGCTTTGCCGACACCGTGACGGGACCGGTCACTTCAAGTGCGTTTGAAGCAACATCGGACAGCGTCCGCGCGCTCGCACTTACTTATCTCCTTATAGATCCTCCTAGAGCCTAATCGCATCTCTGCGCCGCAATAGCGGCGCGAACTCCGATGGTGCGACTTGTTGCACCGAGTTTAATGCGACGAAAGGCTACCTATGTTTACGCGATTATTTTTTGGCGCGCTGCTGAGCGCGACAGCATGCACGGCTGTACTGCCGGCTTTTGCTCAAGTTCAAGGTCAATCCCAATCTGAGTTGGGTCTGTTACAGCCCGGCGCCCCTGTCACGCTGCGCGATGCGATCAATCGCGTATTAGAAGTGAACCCGAAATTAGCGGGCCAGAAATTCGCTTTAGCCGCCGCCGACGCACGCCGAAATCAGGCGGCACTGCGTCCCGCTTATGAAGTGGGTGTCGAGATCGAAGATATCTTCGGCACAGACAAACTCTCAACGTTCAACGATTCCCAGATAACGCTTCAGCTCAGCACGGTCATTGAGATGGGTGGCAAGCGTGGCAACCGTATTGGTGCGGCAGACCGCGAGCGAGACCTGCTCCTCACCGAACAAGATGCTGAGAAACTCGATACCATTGCCGAAGTAACGCGCCGCTATATCCGTCTGGTCGCCGCACAGCGTGAGGTCACGCTTGCTGCCCGATCCTACGAGCTTGCGTCAAATACACGAAAAGTCGTGGGCCAGCGGGTTTCAGCCGGCCGCGCCGCTGCCGCTGAAGATCGCAATGCTGACATCGCGCTCGCACGTGCACAAATTCAACGCGCCCGTGCAGATAGTGCCGTCACTCAAGCATCGCAAAGCCTTGCTGCGATGTGGGGCGGCGATAGCGTGGGTAAAATAGAGACATCTGCGGAACTGTTTACGCTGCCAGTGCTCGTCGCAGAACCTGCTCTCGGAACGCTGCTCGAGCAGAACCCAAATCTTGTGCGGTTTGCTTCGGAACGTCGCGTCCAAGAAGCGAAAATTCGATTAGCCGAAAGCCAAGCGGCGCCTGACTTAACGGTCGGTGCCGGTGTGCGTCGCGTTCAAAGCAATCGGAGCAACGCTTTCGTCATGTCGGTCTCCGTGCCACTCGGCACCGGCAATCGTGCGGCCCCGTACGCTGCCGAAGCGCGCAGTAACCTTCAAGTCGTTGACTTCAAGGAAAAGGCCGCGCGGGCGGAGCTGTCCGCAACCCTGTCAGCTTTCTACCAAGAAGCTCAGCAGCGTCAGGCGGAGGTGGAGATCCTGCGCCAGAGCGCAGTGCCACAGGCGGAAAGTGCCGCTGACCTTACGCGCAATGGGTTCGGCCAAGGGCGGTTCTCATTCCTCGAGCTTCTAAACTCGCAGCAGCAACTCGTCGATGTGCAGCGCGCAGCCATCGATGCGGCCGTCGCGTACCACAACGCTGTCATTGAAATCGAACGTTTGACCGCGCGCGCTGTCTCCCAAGCCGGCGCTCAGTAGGAAACAAAAATGAAAAAACAGAACATAATAATCGCAGGGATCGCCGCATTCACACTCGTGGCTGGCGCAATCATCCTTACCGTCAGCCCCGCTCCCACAGCAGCTGAGCATGGCGAAGAAGGCCATGGTGATGGCCATGGCCATGAGGAAGGCGGCGGTATGCCGAGCCATGTGGAAATTACGCCTGAGCAAGCGGCCGCTGCCGGTGTGAAGCTGGCAATCGCGGGGCAAGGCAAACTCGCGCAAACGCTCGCAACCAACGGCACCGTAGTGTTTGACTCAGCGGGCATGGCGCGCGCACGTGCACGCTTTCCCGGCATTGTGCGAGAAGTGCGCAAAAACGTCGGTGACAAAACGACAGCAGGCGAGATTATCGCCCTCATTGAGAGCAATGACAGTCTGCAAGCTTACCCCGTTAAATCGCCAATCGACGGTACTGTAATATCGCGCAATACCAACCTCGGTGAAATTGCGGATGACACACCACTGTTTGTCATCGCCAACCCATCAAAAGTCTGGGCCGAACTCCACGTCTTCTCCAAAGACATCGCTACAGTCGCCATCGGTCAGGTCGTTAATCTGCAAGCATCAGACAAATCTGTGCAGGGCAACGGCAAGGTTGTCTCGATCTTGCCGGTGACGGAATCATCAACGCAGACCGTTATCGCACGCGTCGCACTCGACAATGATGATGGCCGTTGGCGCGCGGGCATGATTATCGCTGCCGATGTCGTATGGGCTGAGCGCGACGTAGACATCGTCATTCCTGCCTCAGCGATTCAAACACTGAATGAAAAGCCGGTCGTGTTCGTCAAATCCGGCAAAGAGTTCGAAGTGCGTCAGATTTTGCTGGGCGCTCGGAACGACGAATGGGTGGAAGTGGTGGAGGGTTTATACGCCGGTGACGAATATGCCGCCTCCAACAGCTATCTCATGAAGGCTGATGTGGGCAAAGAGTCCGCAGAGCACGAGCATTAAGGAGTACGACAATGCTTGAGCGCATTATTTACTGTTCCATTAATCAACGATGGCTGGTTCTCGCGGTCGTCTTCGGCCTCTGTGCACTGGGCGTCTACAACTTTACTAAGTTGCCGATTGATGCGGTCCCGGACATCACGAACGTTCAGGTGCAAATCAATACGGAAGCGCCTGGCCTTTCTCCGCTGGAGACGGAGCAGCGCATTACTTATCCGATTGAAACCGCGATCGCTGGCATTCCGCATCTTGAATACACGCGATCGATTTCGCGGTATGGACTGTCTCAAGTCACGGTCGTATTTGACGATGCGACTGACATCTATTTCGCGCGCCAGCTGATCAATGAACGTCTGCAAGAAGCTCGTAATCAGCTTCCGCCTGGCTCCCAGCCTTCAATGGGGCCGATTTCGACAGGTCTCGGCGAAATCTTCATGTTCACTGTCGAGCCCAAAGAGGGCGCTAAAAAGCCTGATGGTTCTGAGTGGACGCCGATGGACTTGCGTACGTTGCAGGATTGGGTTGTTCGTCCTCAGATGCGTAATCTCGATGGGGTCTCCGAAGTAAACACGATCGGAGGGAACGTACGGCAAATTCACATAACTCCGGATCCGCAGCGGCTGATCGCCAATGGATTAACACTGCGCGACTTGATGCAAGCACTTGCAGACAACAACAGCAACGTTGGAGCTGGATATATCGAACGGTACGGCGAGCAATTTCTGATCCGTGCTCCAGGTCAAGTCGGCACCTTGGATGACATTCGCCAACTCGTAATCAAGAAGTCGGAAGGCTTCAACTTGCGGGTTGCGGACGTAGCAACCGTTGCCGATGGCAGCGAACTTCGCACAGGTGCCGCCACGGAGAACGGGCGAGAAGTCGTCCTCACGACAGTAATGATGCTCATCGGCGAAAATAGCCGTGATGTATCACAACGCGCGGCTGCTCGCTTAGAAGAGGTCAATCGCAGCTTGCCTGACGGAGTAGTGGCAAAACCAGTCTACGACCGCACAACACTCGTCGATCGCACCATTGAGACGGTTCAAAAGAACCTTCTCGAAGGTGCATTGCTCGTCATCGTCATCCTTTTTGCGCTGCTCGGAAATATTCGCGCGGCGTTGGTGACGGCCGCGGTGATCCCCATCACCATGTTAATGACAGTCACCGGCATGCTCGAAAATAAAGTATCCGGAAACCTAATGAGCCTGGGCGCGCTCGACTTCGGTTTGATCGTTGATGGTGCCGTTATCATCGTCGAGAACTGCATTAGCCGGTTTGGCGCGCGTCAACATGAGCTGGGCCGGATACTCACGAAGCAGGAGCGCTTTGAAACCGCTGCCTCGGCCACCGCTGAAGTCGTTAAGCCGAGCATCTTCGGTGTCATCATCATTACGGTCGTTTACATCCCGATCTTTGCTTTGACTGGCGTCGAAGGAAAAATGTTCCATCCGATGGCTTTGACAGTTGTGATCGCTCTCCTGTCTGCGCTGGCTCTTTCCATTACGTTCGTCCCAGCCGCTGTTGCCATGTTCGTGACGGGTAAAGTCGCCGAGCATGAAACCAAAGTGTTGCGGATTGCACGTGAGCGATACGTGCCGCTACTGCGGTACTCGATTGAGAACCGTAAGGTCATGGCCGCAGGTGCGTTAGCTCTCGTTATTCTGAGCGGACTGCTTGCGACGCGCATGGGGGCGGAGTTCATCCCAAGTTTGGACGAAGGCGATATCGCTCTTCATGCCATCCGCATTCCAGGCACAAGCCTTACTCAGTCTGTGGAGATGCAAAACCAAGTAGAGGCCCGACTGAAACAAGTGCCGGAAGTGGACAAGGTGTTCTCACGTATCGGCACCTCGGAAGTCGCTACAGATCCGATGCCGCCGAACGTCGCGGACACGTATGTCTTGGTGAAAGATCGCAAAGAATGGCCGAATCCTCGTAAGCTTAAAGCGACACTTGTTGCTGAGATAGAAGCGGCGGTGAAGGAGATCCCCGGCAACAACTACGAACTGACCCAGCCAATCCAAATGCGCTTTAACGAGCTCATTTCAGGGGTCCGTTCCGATGTGGCGGTAAAAGTATTTGGCGATGATCTTGAGACATTGACGACGGTCGCGGGACAAGTTCAGTCGATTATCTCCGCCATTCCTGGTGCGGCAGACGTTCGAGTGGAACAAGTTTCCGGTCTGCCGATGTTGACCATCAAGCCAAATCGCCAGGCTTTAGCACGCTACAACCTAACTATGGCTGAGGTGCAGGAAGTTATCGCTGCCGGCATGGGCGGCAAGGAAGTCGGCCAGTTGTTCGAAGGGGATCGTCGCTTTGACCTCGTTGTGAGGTTTCCTGAAAACTTGCGCTCGAACATGGAATTGATGAAGCGCCTCCCGGTGCCGCTCGATCATGTTGAATCCTCCGATGAAAGCAAAGACTTTGACGATCGCCTGCGTTCGAAGGCGCCACGTTTTATTCCGCTTTCAGAGGTTGCTACGTTCGAGGTCTCTACCGGCCCAAACCAGGTCAGCCGTGAAAACGGGAAGCGTCGCGTTGTGGTGACGGCGAACGTCCGCGGCCGCGATCTGGGTGGTTTTGTTAAAGACCTGCAAGGGCGAGTAGCCACAAACTTGAAGCTTCCTGCCGGCTATTGGCTCGACTACGGCGGGACGTTCGAACAGCTGATCTCAGCGACCCAACGGCTCCAGTTGGTGGTTCCTCTGTCTCTGCTGCTGATCTTTGGGCTGTTGTTTACAGCATTCGGTTCAGCAAAGGACGCACTCCTCGTGTTTAGCGGTGTGCCTCTGGCTCTGACGGGCGGGATTGCTGCTCTGTGGCTTCGGGATATTCCGCTGTCGATATCTGCTGGAGTTGGGTTTATCGCCCTATCAGGCGTTGCTGTGCTTAACGGCGTCGTCATGCTGACCTTCATCAATCAGCTTCGTGCGCAAGGCTATACCGTAGAGAACTCAGTTCTCCACGGGGCATCGTCGCGACTGCGTCCCGTGCTGATGACTGCGCTCGTCGCAAGTCTGGGTTTCGTGCCAATGGCACTGAACGTCGGAGCGGGTTCTGAAGTACAGCGCCCGCTGGCGACAGTGGTGATCGGCGGGATCATTTCATCGACCATCCTGACCTTGCTCATTCTGCCGGCCTTGTATCGCATGTTCCATTCGGAACAGGACGAGCGTGACCTTGAGCCGAAACCTGCCTCCACGACAACTGAATATTTACCTCACGCTTAAGATCGGAAAGGAAAACCAATGATTAAAACCAAAGTGATCCTGCTCTCAACGATGTTGGCTTTTGCAATGGGTGCTGCCCCAGCAATCGCAAGTGAACAACATAATCATGGGGCTGGCGGTGCGATGACGTTTCCGTCGGCATCAGCAGGTTTGAAAACGATCGACGAACTTATCGCTGAAGCTAAGGCAAAGATCGCCAAAGGCGATTTCGAGGGTCTGCATGAATCCTCTGAAGAATTCCAATCGGCCTCGAAGGGCTTGAATAGTCGCCTCTCCGACATTCCGCAGGCGAACGCAGAACGCTTCAAGTTCAATGTCGAGCAAATCCGCTCACTCGGCGCGCAACTTGAAGAGGCTCATGAGAGCAAGAACAAGGCAGAGGCCGATACCGTAATCAAACGTCTGGAAGGTGTTCGCGATCGCCTGAAGTCGCTCACAGTTCCGAGTTAACTCACAAGCAGAACCGCTTGTGAGTAGGGAAGTCTCCGGCACTCCCCAAAACCCCCAAAACCTAGTGTTGGGGGCTTCCCTGGCCCTATTTGCAAAAGGTGAGACATCTCATGACCCGAAAGTCAG
Organism: Rhodospirillaceae bacterium; assembly: GCA_965229355.1. Classification (GTDB taxonomy): domain Bacteria; phylum Pseudomonadota; class Alphaproteobacteria; order Rhodospirillales; family Rhodospirillaceae. The sequence continues at coordinate 2,110,427 of OZ245869.1, forward strand.
AACTGCTAAAAGCAATTGTCCTTGCAATCCCCTTCACTGGTATTTTGGCAGGGTGTGCAACTTCATCTGAGCCTTGCTCTAGCGCATCGCCAGCGTCTTCTGTTGTCGGAGGTATCGACGACACCAAACGTTTTCGTCGCGATTGGCGAGAATTACACGATCATCTAACCGCTCTAGAGGAGGCGGCAGAGCGCCGAGATGATCAGGCGTGGAAAGTTTCGGCGGCGTCTCTCGGTAAAGCAATGTGGGAGCTGACCCGCTACGCGCCTCGCTATGGCGGCCGATCCTGCGAGGCTGTCGGTGCATACGCCACAGAAGTTGTGACGATCGCTGCTAACTTGAAAGAAAATGATGCCGAATTCAGTTGGACTCGCGCATCCGACGTCACACAGCAGGTGCGACAGCTCTCTACCAGCCTGAGGGCCGCGCTGCCGGAATGGTGGTTTCTCAGCAATCATCGGCATGGGCGCAAAATGCACAGAGGCACGTAGCGTATGAAACGTGCGCTCGTCTCCATAATCGGTGTCGCCCTAATGTCGTTCATATCCGCCGCCCACGCGGAAAAGCCGGCATTTTGTGCGACACCGAACCAGGCACAACTGATTCAAGCAAAGTACAAAAGTCTCCCAGGTAGTCGGCCCTCCAATATCGGGGCAGCATTGAGCCTTCCGGAGGCAACGGTGTTGAGTGGGCTACCGGTAGATCAGTCAGTGGCTGTTCGCGCCAGTGAGTTAGCTCTCGTCTGGGCATCGCTGTCAAAATGGACCAATGCCCTTACTCTCGTCTCACGCGATGGACATGATTTCGAAATCAATGGTCCAGTGCATGCTGGTGAGATGGACGACAAAGGTAAGTTTCACTTGGCGACAATCGGCTGGGGTGCGGCGGGGCATCTCAATGCAAATGAAATCGGAGGCATTTTTGCATTGTCATTGCCGACGCATACTAACCTACGCATTAACGGAGTGCTTTTCACAAATCGGGATGGCGCTTCAAGCTTCGCGATCATGGTTCCGACTGTGAATGGTCAGCCATCGAGAACTGTAACTTCTGATTACTACGAAACAGCCGCTTTGATGCGGACTCTCCCAAAGCTGTGTTCTTAGGTGCGCTCGTAAGGTGGATCGGCCAGTAGGCTGCTAACTCATTAGGCTTAACGTTTCGGTATTTTGATATGAATGATCATTCAGGCCACGACCATGATAGTTCAGCGGATCATACAGGCCACGATCACGCCCATGGGGCGATCTTCGGCGAACACACTGAACTGCTTTTTGCCATTGGTTGTGGCGTTGCGCTTGGCGCGGGCTACTTCATTGAACGCTCCACAGGCGCGGATGGTGGCCTCTCGTTCGCGCTCTATCTTCTCGCCTACTTCCTGGGCGGCTTTTACACAGTTAAGGAAGCCATCGACAACTTAAGACTGAAGCGTCTGGAGATTGACTCGTTGATGCTGCTGGCTGCCATTGGCGCCGCTGCGCTGGGGGAGTGGGCTGAAGGCGCACTTCTTCTGTTTCTCTTCAGCATCGGTCATGCTCTCGAGCACTACGCTATGGGGCGCGCGCGCAAAGCCATCGAAGCCTTGGCCAAGCTTGCTCCAAAGATGGCTGAGGTCCGAAGAAACGGCGCGGTAACTGAGGTGTTTGTCGAAGAGCTGGTGGTGGGAGACATCGTCCTCGCGCGGCCTAATAGTCGCATTCCAGCTGATGGCTTCGTCATCCTTGGAGTGAGCAGCGTCAATCAGGCCCCGGTTACTGGTGAGAGCATGCCTGTTGATAAGGAGCCGGTGCCGGATCATGGCCGCGCGTCCTCTAAGCCCGAGGCCGTGTCGTCAAAGCACCGCGTATTTGCGGGGACCATCAACGGTGCTGGAGCGCTCGAGATTTTCGTCACGCGCTTATCGGCCGACAATACGCTTGCCCGAGTGGTCAAAATGGTCAGCGAGGCGGAAGCACAAAAATCGCCGACACAACGATTGACTGACAAGTTCGAGCGCATCTTTGTGCCAGTGGTTCTTTCATTCGTGGTGTTGTTGCTGTTTGCTGGTTTTGTGATTGATGAGGCATTCCGCGACACATTTTACCGCGCCATGGCTGTACTGGTTGCGGCGAGCCCCTGTGCATTAGCCATAGCGACCCCAAGCGCCGTGTTATCGGGCGTGGCGCGCGCGGCGCGCGGCGGAGTGCTCATCAAGGGCGGGGGCCCACTGGAGATGTTGGGAACATTGCGCGCTATAGCATTTGATAAAACCGGCACTCTCACTGAAGGACAGCCTAAAGTGATCGACGTCGCGCGCGCGGAGGGATCGGAGGAGTCCGAATTCGTGCGTGTTGCGATCGCTGTCGAGCGTCAAAGCGACCACCCGCTTGCGGCGGCGGTCGTCCGCGATCTCGAGAAACGGCTTATCGAGAATACCGACATTCCAACCGCCACCGACGTTAACGCCATTACGGGCCGAGGTCTGTCGGCGACGGTGGGCGGCGACGTCGTTCACATTGGTAAGATCGAGTTATTCACAGAAGTTCCTGGCGCTCCCGTGCCTGCTGATGTGAAGGCAACAGTAGATAGGTTGGCGGCGGCTGGACGCACGACAATGATCGTCCGGAAAGGTGGCAAGTACCTAGGTGTTTTGGGACTGATGGACACGCCACGTCCCGCCGCCAGGGCGGTGATTGAGAAGCTACGCGCGCTCGGTATCGATCGCATGATCATGCTCTCGGGTGACAACTCTGTGGTTGCTAAGAACGTGGCGCAGGAAGTGGGTCTCGATGAAAGCCGCGGCGACCTTATGCCCGACGACAAGGTGAATACTATCAAGGCGCTGCGCGCGGAACAGAAGGTCGCAATGGTAGGCGACGGCGTAAACGACGCACCGGCCATGGCCAACGCCGATGTAGGCATCGTGATGGGTGCCGCGGGTTCGGACGTGGCGCTAGAGACGGCCGACGTGGCGTTGATGGCAGATGACTTAAATCATTTACCATTTGCAGTCGGACTGAGCCGGCAGGCGAGTGGCGTCATCCGCCAGAACTTATGGATGAGCTTAGGGATGGTCGCATTCTTAATTCCTGCGACGCTATTCGGGCTCCAAATCGGGTTTGCTGTTCTTCTTCATGAAGGATCTACCCTTGTGGTCGTCATCAACGCACTGCGCCTGTTGGCGTACCGCAAGGAATAAGAGGTGATGATGATCATCATCACCACCATCACCACCGGCGGCGGTGACGCCGCCGTCATCATGTTCCGTGAATAAATTCAACAGGGGGATTAACGATGAACTTTACAAAACTGAAAACCGTAACTTGGATTAGTGCCGCAACGGTTCTTGCTGCCATTAATGTGGCATCGGCCGCCGACAGTCCTTTATGTGCCTCGCCAGAACAAGCGGCCAAAGTCTCGGAGGCCTATAAGGCGTCGCCGGGTGGGCTACCTTTTATGGTGAATAAGCAACTTGGGTTGACGGAATCTCAAGTGGTAAGTGCGCTGCCACAAGGCCAGGCAATTGGCGTCGCAACGAGTGAGTTCGCCAAGGTTTGGGATACTCTAACCAAGTGGGAACATGGCGTCGTGCTGGTGGTCACCGGCGGCCAGGTTCTTGAAATCCACGGGCCGATTAAAAGTGGCGCGCCTTCCACACGGAGCAAGAACTTCAACCTTTCCACAGATGGCGATGGAATGTCCGGGCATTTACGTCCTGATCTGCTGTCAGCGATCTATGCAATTTCTCTCCCTGGCAAAGACGATAACAAAACGCGTGGCGTAATGTTCATGGACGCTGAAGGAAAATCTGCGTTCGGCGTCTTCATGCCGACCGAGGCCAAACCGCTGACGCAAGCGCAGATCGCACAGTTCGATGCGACCTGGGATGCGATGAAGGGTATGCCGTCGGCCTGCGCCAAGAACTAATACGAATGAACTAGGAATTACGCACAATGTCTTCAGCGCAGAACAGCACACCCCACGTTCTTTCCGGTGAGAGAGAGCCGTTCTGGTCAAGCGTTCCTGCGAGCAAAGGTTTGCTGTGGGGCGTGGTGTTCTGCGTCGGATATGTCGCGCTGATTAAAGGGTTGGCTCCTTATCTTCCACCAATCGACTTCGCACCCGACACCGGATTTGCGCACTATTATTGGAAATTACCCAATCCAACCTTCCTGAGTCATTTCACGGCCTGGAGCGGTTACATACTGCATCAACTGGTGTCTTGGGGCTTAATGTATTGGGCCCAGGAAAAGGGGCTCAAATACTCGGACAAACTTCAACCGGTTAACCTTATTGCTCTTGGAGCTAACGCAGCCTTCGTGCTGCTGCATTTGCTTCAGACGCACTACTTCTATGATGGGCTGGCTCAAGACACTCACATCTTCGCATCTCAAGCGTCGGTCATGCTTTTGCTTGGCATGGTGCTTGTCATGGAAAATCAAAGGCGCGGTTTAGCGCTGGGTGCCAAAGCGCCGTTTATGCAAGAAGCCGGTCGCGTACTACGAAAGTACCACGGCTACATCTTCTCCTGGGCTATCGTCTTCACGTTTTGGTACCACCCCATGGAGTCCAGTTATGGGCATCTCTTGGGAACGTTCTACACGACACTCATCATGGTTCAGGGCAGCCTATTCTTCACGCGCATGCACACCAACAAATGGTGGACGCTCGTCATGGAGGTTACCGTTCTCATACATGGAACGTTAGTGGCTGTGATGATGGCGAACGGGCAGTGGGCGCAATTCTTATTCGGGTTCTTAGGCATGTTTGTCATCACCCAAATGTACGGATTGCGGCTTCCGCAGTGGCTGCGTTGGGCTTTCTGGTTGGCCTATATCGGCGGCATCGCCGCCGTCTATCAATTCGTCCGTGGATGGGGAGCGGTGAGCGAAGTGTTCAACGTGCCGGCAGTGTTGTACGCGCTGTCGTTCGGGATCGCATTCATCACTTGGGGTATTCTCGTTCTCGCGCGCGCGTGGATCACGCGCAAATTGCCCGCAAAGGAAGCGTAGATCAGTGCTCGAGCACGTACACGATCAACGGCGTCAGCACAAAGAATGCTTGTAAGCCTGTGCGGTGCTTAACGCCAAACCGTTGTCCACTCCAACGAGAACCGAAGTAGACGCCAGCTATAACGATGACTGTAAGTGCAACTGCGATGATGCCGCGCTGTACGATCGCGTCAGTGACAGCATTCGATTGTACGGCAGGGACGATGCGGTCGTAAGAATGGCGGATGATGTCGATGCATGCTCCCATAACAAATGCCGTTAGATAGGCGAGGCCCAATAACCATAGCGGCGCTGACGGTTGCACTTGTGTCATTGTTTATCCCCGTTGGTGATGCGCGAGGGCGCATGTGGATGTGTGTTTAAAGCAGATCTTGAGCAGCGCGTGTTTCTGCATGTTCGAATGCTTCTTTAAACGCCGATGCTTCCTCAGGTGTCATGCCTAAGCGGTACGCTTCGTCTTTCCATTGGCTCACGGCCGAGTAGAGTTCCCCAAGTATCTGAAGGGCCCTTGCCTCTTTAATTTTGAAGTAAGGCAGCACTGACATGAGGGCTGACATGGTGGCGTCAGGCCCGACTTCTTCCGATATCCATGTCTTGAGTTCGCGCACACGATCAGGGAATGGATTCACGTCAAAGGTTGGAGAGAGCGTCCACAGCCCATTTTCAACATGGATAAATCCATGATTGTGAAGGTGATCATCCACATTAGTGATCAGAATTGAGAAGCCTATGCGACGCCACAGCTCCTCAATGTCTTCAGTGACGTGTCGACCATTTTGACGGATCACATCAACGATCTCGGTGTAGCTGCGGGGATCAGGATCTGCCGCGTCCACGCCGAGCATGGTGGCGGCTGACACATACATGTGGCGATCACCATTGGCCGTTCTGTCGAAACGGCGAATGAGGGCGACGGGCAGGCCGTCGCTGTCCACGATACGCGCGTCAGCAGTTCTAATGCCAGCCATCTTGGCCAAGTTCAATGCAAGGACTTCACCTTTGGTGACGGCCCTTTCATCTGAAACACTGGGGAATTTGCCGATCGCTAAATGCCCATCTGTATCAATGATCGTGCACTTGGGCCGCATTCCGCCGAGCGATGTTCCGCGGCCGCGCAGGTAGGCCAGATCGGCTTCGGTGTCTTTGTTTAGCTCGACCGCTCTTGTGGCCGCTAAAAGATGCCGGAGTTCAATGAGCGGCGGTGTACCTCGCCCTTGCCCCTCAATGGTTCTTTGGTAGAGCCCATTTTCATCACGCATCCGTAATGCACCAATGCGGCTCATGTCATCGACGGCCAAAAGGTAGTCCATTTCGTTTAATGGACGATCATCGAATGGTGTTTTCGTTCGACGCGCCTGGTCCCGGCGCTTCACATGATCCCGGTTTATAACTCGACGTGCCCAGCCATCAGGTTCTGTATCGGAAATAGCGCCGTGGAAAATTGAGGCGTCCTTGCTCTTGGTGCGAAATTGCGGACCAGAGACCAATTGTAGCGTGGGATCAATCGCGTATCTGTCAGCATTGGCCAACCAATCCGCTGAATACTCAAATGATGCGTTCTCGCGCGCGCCCTGTTGATTGTAGAAGAGTTTCCCAACCGGTGTTTCGTTGATATCGATTTGGATCTCGCGTTTCATGATGGGCCCCGCTGCCGTGCTGGGCGCACTTTACGCGGTAAGCGCTCTGCTTCGAGCAGCAGACCTTGATCATCATTCTTCGCGTCCAGCACTTCGCCAAAGTTCACGCGCATACCCAGCACGAAAAGGATCATCGCGTAGACCCCAATCCCCACCGTGGGGTCACCAGTCTGGGCCCGTTGGTAAGTCGCCATCGATACCCCAACGCGCTCGCTCATCATGGCCATCGTGAGCCTGCGCTTTTTGCGCGCAATCTCGATGTCCTCTCCAAGCTTTTTGAGAGAACGCCTGACCGATGTCGGCAGTATATCGTGGACAGCTCCGCGCATGATTTACTCATATATAAGTCAATATGGCTTATATATACTTATATATGAGTATTATACTTCCATCAATGCCTGACCAGAGTTGTCTGAAGCTCAGATAATATGTTCATGAGAAGGGGCGGTAAGAGGTAAAAAATACCCCTATAGACATCCCTACATTGTAAAAGATATTTAAAATCAATGTATTAGGAGAATTCGATCCCCAGCGCAAAATACCAGGATCGGGGTCTCATAGAGATATAGAGTCTGGAATTTGCAGCCGCGCTTTATAGCTTCAAAATCAGAGGGTCGCGTTGCTCATCCGATGGGAGTTAACGCCATAAAATCCTTTATTTATCAATAACTTAACTTTTGGCAATAATTAGCGTCCGAAACCACGCTGTTGGCAATAATTAGGGTTCGGCTTGGGCAATACCCAAATGTCCGAAAACTGCTAAGGCGCTGGACTCATTGAATCGACTTGGCGGAATTTAAAGTCCGGCGTCACCTGGAATCGTAGCGGTGAGCAGTACCGCCAAGGTTGATCCGCCCGTTATTTTTCATGATCTGCACGTCTTGCCATCATTTGCAGTTGGCAGTTTCGCGAAGACACGCACAGTGTTGTCCTTTCCTGACATTGTGCTGCTCATCCCCAGAGCTTTTGCTAAAGCAAGCATGGGCTGATTGTCATTCAGAACCGTGCCCCAAAGCTCTCGCAGACCATAGAGTTTCGCGAGTTTGAGGAGATGCTGCATAAGGGCGTATCCAAGGCCTCTTCCATGAAAATCTGACCGAACAGCCACGGCAAATTCTGCTGCGGTACCAGTCTTATCCAGATGAAATCGGGCAATAGCGCTAGGCTCGTGTGTATGGATATCAGTAGCCAGTATTGCCACGCCCTGGGTTGGATCGGTTTGGGCAAGTTGCGTAGCAAGCTTTTTATCCATTTGGCGTACGGGAACCAGAAACCTCAAGCGCCGGTCTTCGGGTGATAATGCGTTAACGAAGCGTTCGATTAGACAGGCATCAACGGGTGTAAGTGGGCGAACATGAAACTGCGCACCTGCTCGCGTAACTAAATCGCACTGAAGCAGTGAAGGATCAATTGAGTGGGCCATACTCTTGATCCATACCTCCATGAAGTCTGGCTGCGTGTATTATGCGTTTAAGGTGCCGCGTAAACGCTTAACGATTTTTTGCCGCGCATTGTTTTTTGCAGCGTGTGGGCTCGTTTCATTCAATCCTCGCTTCATTCAACCGAAGCCCAGTTAATATTGATCCTGATCAATGAAGGTAAGTTGCCCCAAAAGTAAAATGTTTTGGTGGCGCACCAACTGCCGCTGCGGATGATATCATGGATCACGAAATATTGGAGCGCCTGCGGCATGAGCATTGTCATTTCGAACGTATTTTCAGTGCGATTGAAGCAGAGTGTTCCCGTTTAGAGGTCGGCATCACCGCTAATATTGAGCGCCTCAAATCGATTGTTGCATATCTCGGTAAATATGCGTTCCCAGCGCATCATGCGCTGGAGGATGCAATATTTGAAAAACTTGAGCAGCATGTTCCACTGTTTCGCCAGGATATTTTTGACCTGACTGAAGATCACGAAATAAGCCGGCATGAATTTAGTATGTTTTCGAACATGTTGAACGCTACAGATTCAGCTTTATCAGACGCTGGCCGCTCTTTTGTCGCGAACGAGCGTGGTCATTTCATTTCCGAAGAAGAAATTTTCTTTAAATACGCGCTAAAACACTTAGCGCCATCTCAGTGGAGTGAACTACAGCAGCGTTGGCCTTGCGAAAGAGTAGACTTAAGGGCTGTGTTTCCCTTAATAGAGGATTTGCTCGATTAGTGGTTGGTCTCAGTTGTCATTACCATCCGCACCAACTCTGATAGGCTGTGGGCTTGCGTTTTTTGCATAATGCGAGCGCGATGTGTTTCCACTGTTCTAACGCTCATCCCCAGTTCATGCGCAGTGATCTTGTTTAGTTTTCCCATAACAAGACATTGCAATACTTCCATTTCTCGTGGGGTGAGTGACGCCAGACGCTCTGCTGCCTCATGGTTTTGCTGAGCGAGAGAACGCGGTAACTGCTGGCGAGCTGCGGTGTTCACGGCGTCGATTAGAATTTGGTCGTCAAATGGCTTCTCAATAAAGTCAGAGGCGCCTGCCTTAATGGCTTGGACGGCCATCTGGACGTCACCATGCCCTGTGATGAAAATCAGGGGTATATGAATTTTAAGACTATTCAATCGTTGTTGCAGCTCAAGTCCGTCAATGCCAGGCATGCGTATGTCGCTAATGATAACTCCGTTACTGACCGATGAAGCCGCGTCTAGAAAGTCGGTGCCTGATCTAAATGCGCGTACAGCAAAGCCCGCTTCAGCGAGTAAAATGGTAAGGCCATCGCGCACACCATCGTCGTCATCGATTAAATGAACTGTTATTGTTTCATTCATGGTCATCTGCGGCCTCATCAATTGCGCGCGCTAAACTAAAGCGGAAAGTCGTCCCTCCGCCGGGATTATCTTCAGCATGAAGACGACCGCCATGTGCTTCTATAATAGTTCTACAGATTGCGAGCCCGACGCCCATTCCATGTTGTTTTGTCGTAACGAATGGCTGAAATAGACGTTCCTTCACGTCGGGCGGTATGCCAGCGCCAACATCTGTTACAGACACTTCCACCATCTCGTCGTTTGGGCGCGTAGAGATTCTGAGAATGGGGGCTTTAAGGCCTTCCATGGCTTCAAGGCCATTTCTGACAAGATTCAATATAACCTGCTGAATCTGAACTTTGTCCGCCAAAACGGCAGGGGTGTCAGCGAAGTCAATCTCTACCTTGGTATTGCCAAATCTATTGCTAATACGCGCAAGCGCGACCGCTTCATTGACGATAACATCGATTGGCACCTCTGCTTTTTCTGTATCGCCACGGGACGCAAACTCTCGTAGCCGTCGTATAATTTCGCCCGCCCGTAGCAACTGTTGCGTAGCTTTTTCAACTGCATCACGCGCCCGCCCAATAGCTGCGGGATCGCCGACTTCCAGCATTCTTCGCGTCGCTTGAAGAAGGCTGCTGGCTCCGGTAAGCGGCTGGTTAAGCTCGTGTGCGAGTGAGGATGCCATCTGACCCATGCCGCTCACGCGCGAAACTTGAAGCAGCTCATTTTGTAATTCGCGTAGCTGGCGTTCGGTTTCTTGCTGCGCGGTTATGTCGTGAATGATTCCGACATAGATGCTTTCGCCCTCTAAATTGCCTTCGCCCACTGAAAGGTACATTGGAAATATCGAACCATCTTTGCGTCTACCCAGAACTTCGCGGCCGACCCCGATGATCTTTTTCTCATGTGTCTCTTGGTACCTATGAATATACCGATCATGCTCGTCACGGTATGGCGATGGCATAAGGAGGCTTACATTTTGGCCTTTAATCTCATTTTCCGTGTATCCGAATTGTCGTTCTGCGGCTGTACTGAACGATTGGATGCGTCCGCGTTGATCAATCACGATGATCGCGTCAGGAACAGTTTCGAGAATGGTGCGTAGACGTGTTTCCTGCTGCTTAAGAGCTGTGTTTGATTCTCGGCGTTCGCGGATATCCTCACTTAAGGTAATGACGCCGCGAATGTTTCCTTGTGAGTCATGAAGAGGGGCAGCTGAGTACCGCACGAGTGCTTTCTCGCCATCCTTGCGTAAGCGCTCTATTTCGACATCGCGAATGACTTGCCCAGCCAGAATTTTCTCGAACATCGCATGAAATGTCGCGGCTTGATGCGGTGAGTCTGGAAATGGTCGACCAAGAATATCGTCAGCAGTGTACCCGTAGAGATATGTGGCAGCATTATTCCAATGTGTGATGCATTTATCGAGATCGAGACCAATAATTGCGCTTGGCGAACCATCGACGATTGCTTCCAGCAATTCGTTTGTCTCGCGGAGTGCATCGGTGTCTGAAATCATGTCTAACGCTGCCGTCTTGCGAATAGTCGGCATATGCTTCCACGGATAATCGCTCAGTGGTCAATTGCGCCGGCTCTTTGCGTCCCACGCGTTTGTTGTGACAAACGCTGCCCAGGGCGAAATGTACAATGTTTCTCGTGAATTTCCAGGGCTGGCAGTGTTAGGGCGGGAAATTCGTTGCTTAGAAATCTATTGGGCGTCCGCCGCGGCTGGATTGGGATGCCACGCATCAACAGAACGCACCTTAAAGGTTCGCTGGATCTTATCGTGTTCTGTAATCGAAATATATTCACCTGGGATAAAACGATGGTCTCCTAAGCGGAATATTCCTTCGTCGTCGTCTTCTCCAGGTGCATAGGAGATGACCCATTGGCCTTGTTTGTTGAGGATGAGTAAACCGACTTCCACCCGAAGACCATTTGCGATGCGATGAACACTGCATAATGGCTTAAACTTATGCCACTGATCGCGGTCAAGCTGCGAGTTTGTATCAAGCGGGGCCCGGACAATGTACCCGTGATTTGGATCGCCAGATGGGTGCGTAGAATCACGCGCAAGTTCCAAGCTGATTACTTTCAGAGGCATATTTTCTCCTACGGGGTTCAAATCCAAGAACGTGCGTGAGGTAAAGTGCTGGCCCTATTTAAAAGCGCCTTATTTAAAATACGGTTCGCAAGCGTCCGCCGTTGCGCTCGGCTCGGTTGGCCGGATTCCAGCCAAGTTTCATGCAGTGTGTCTCAGCAGCCGCCTTGCCCATGGCTTCAGTATCAAACGTTCCGGGTAACACTGCGATGCGGCCGCGAAATGCAATAACGACACGTTTAGAAGATGCGTCGTAGGTGATTGTCATTCCAGGCTCATAAACATTGCTCACGAGTGCTTTGCCTTCTTAGAAAGTGCGTTGTTCCGTTGTCCGCAGCTATGCGTTTTGAAGTGAGTCTTCAAGCGCATAACGATTCACCAACTTGATACGATTTAGGCTGGCTTCAATAATTGCGCGCGACTTCTTTAGTTTTGTGAAGTTGCGGCTCACTGTTTCATGTGCCATGCCCAGATAATCGGCAATATCAACGCGCGACATGGGTAACTCAACCCAGCCGTCATCGTTATGTGCACGGTCCGACATTGACAGAAGGAATAACGCAAGCCGGTCGTGCGCCGACCGATGGCAAAGCCGAACCATGTGGGCATACGCGCCTGTCAGCCCTTTCATCGTCAACGACTGCAGTTCGCATGCGAAGACTGGGTCTGTTCGAATGATCGCATCCAGATCTTTTCGGCGGTAGCGAACCAAAGTGCAGTCCTGCAAGGCCTCCGCTGTGAACTCATGGACGTCTGAGTTCGTGAACCCGACTAAATCGCCTGCCAAGCTGAAATCGCAAATTTGACGATGACCGTCGCCGATAATTTTGATCAAACGCAGGCTACCGCTCGTTACTTTGTAGAAGTAGGTCGTGTCATCGCCTTCGTGGAAGATTGTACTGCCAGACTTTATTTTTAGTTGAGTTTCGTAGGGTCGTGCCGCAAGTGGTTTTGCCGTGTTGGCGCCCGACCATGCCGACGGCGGCGCTTGAATGTGACGGGCTTGAACAGCGGTCTGTAACATCGTGAAACCCCATGGTCCTGCAATTTCGATGGTCAAGAGGTACGGCTATTTTGGGGCTGTCGATACTTGTTGGTTCCCCGTCCGTATTTATACGTACGCCCTATAAGGGCGGCACAAGCATGCCCAAATCGTCGTCGAGTGGGGCGACAATTAGTGCGCGTAAAGGACCGGCATATCTGCGAACTTCAACATATACTCGGTCACACCGCCTAAAACGAATTGGCGTAGACGACTATGCGTATACGCGCCGATTACCAAAAGGTCAGCGCCCTCAGCATTTGCAACTTGAAGAAGGAGTTGTCCTGTTTGCCGCGATGCATCCGGAAATTTACAGACTTTAGGCTTTAAGCCGTGCCAGGTGAGATAGGCGGCTAAATGTTCGCTCGTTGATCCGTGTACGCGGATGTCACCAAACTGAATAATGGTCACTTCAGCGCCGCGAGGGAGAAGATCGATGGCAGATTCAACTGCGTTCGAAGCTTCCAGGCTGCCATTCCAACCAATAGCAGCTTTATGTGCAAACTCACCTACGTGCTCAGGCAAAGTCAGGACCGGCCGCTGAACCGTGAACAGGGCCTCTTCGATTGTTGCTCTGTCTAATATGCCGGTCTCGGCATCGGGCTGCGGTACAACGACCAAGTCGGTGAGCAATCCCAGATTTGTGATGGCTGTGCCGTCGAACGTTTTTGCGTCAATCCACGTTGCCGAAGGCAAATGCACACTGTCTTCAGATATCCCTGACTTTTCTACTGCGTGCTTATAAATGCTGTGCGCCTGGGCGCGCCTGCACGCGTAGGCGTGTTCCAGCGCTTTGTGTGCAGCCTCATAATATAAGGGCATTATTGCCGATTCTGTATCTGCGTTTAGGCCAATGCTGTGCGCCGCTGCTGTAAAGGAAACATGTGCCGAAAGGCGCTTCGCGAGATTTATCGCAGCAATTGCAGCGTTCTCGACATCTCGGCCCCCGGCCAGAGCGGCGAGAATTTGCTTTATAGCCATTTATATAACTCCCGTAGAAGCATGTGAGATACGGGAGTACGACAAACTTTCGCGATTATAAATTTCGTTACTACGCGTACGTATTTCTACTGAGAGGCCTGCATGACTTCCAGTTGACTCTGGTCAATGCGGCGCTTGGCGCTGGACCTATAATGCACGTTGTTCCGTGTAAAATGTCGGAGGCTAATATGACAATTAAATCCATCGTTGTGCCATTGACTGGTATCGCTGAAGCCAAGAACGTTGTGGCTGTGGCCCTTAACTTGGCGCGCCACTTCGATGCGGCGCTCACGGGTTATGATGCTGTGCCAGAGCCCGAGCTTTTTGTCGATCAGGGTGCGTTCGGCACAATGGCTGCCGGATATGAAGAAATTTACAAGATCAATCTTAAACTTGCCAATGATCGGCGGATTGCTGCGAAACGCATGTTCGAGGCAGCATGTAAAAGTGCCGCTCTGCCGGTGAGCGCGCGTTTGAACTCAAAGGGGACATCAGCCGCATGGTCGTCGACCGAGAAAATAGCTTCGGGCGATATTTTTATGCTGATGCGCTGTGCCGATCTGATTGTGTCCAAACTCCCATCGCAAGAACACCAATTTGCTGATCTCGATCTATTAGAGAAGTGTGTGTTTGCGACGGGCCAGCCTGTGCTGGCTGTCCCCCAGGGGGGAGGAACCACATTCTCGGGTCGTACCGCGATTGCCTGGAACGGAAGCGTAGAAGCGATGCGTGCAGTGAAGGGCGCGTTGCCACTTCTGCAACTCGGTAAAGGTGTCGAGATCATCCAGGTCGGCGATGTGCCTACGGCTGATGCAGAGTTATTAGCCATTTACCTTGGACGGCACGGCATTAAAGCGAAAATTCAGAATCTGAAGGACCAGAAGCGCCGTACTGGTCAGTTAATTTTTAATGCGGCAACGGATGCTAATTGCGAGTTGCTCGTAATGGGTGCGTATACGCATAGTCCCATGCGCGAATTCATCTTGGGCGGGGTCACGCGCTACATGTTCGACAATGCCAATATACCGGTGTTACTCGCGCATTAAAACAAGTGGATCGGAGATCTGCTATGGCAAAAGTCCTTATACTATACGCCACCACAGAAGGACAAACCCGCAAGATTGCACAGTTTCTTGCGGACCGTGCCGCATATCGCGATCATGCCGTCGATATGCATGATGTTACATGCCTACCGGCTCAATTGGATCTTGAGAGCTATGATGGTGTGATCCTCGCCGCGTCCTTGCACATGGACCAGCATCAGCCTGCGATGCACCATTTTGTGGTCAGTCACTTGCTAACGCTTCAAAACGTGAAAACTGCTTTTCTGTCTGTCAGCCTCAGCGCTGCAGGCGATAAGTCTGATCAAAGCGTCGCATACACATGCATGGAACGCTTTTTGCTCGAAACGCGGTGGTCGCCCAAAAAAAGAATGATGGTAGCAGGGGCATTGCGTTTTCCAGAGCATGACTTTTTTCGGCGCTGGATGTTAAGACGGATTGCAAAAGTAAAGCATGCTCCGGCGGACGCTTCAGGTGATCATGAATTCACAGATTGGGAGGCGTTAAGCAAATTCTTCGATGAATTCATGGCTACCTCATATTAGCAACAGCTATGATGGCGCATATAGAGCGTTAGTAGAGTCAACGCATTAGTCGATCAAATGTCTTGCCCCATATTTGCACGCTGAATTGGGAGGCCGGATACTCAGTGATGGCACTGTCGTCGCCGGTCTTATCGAGCCTAATACAGGGCCCTCGCGGATCGTGCATATCCACAGGCTGAGTCATTTAGCGTAAGCAAGGAAAGATATTCTGGTAATGCGACAAATTGTCTGCTGCGAGTGCGAGGCGGTGAATCGCGTATCGGTCGAGCGCGACCCTGCTGTCGCCAGATGCGGGCGTTGCCGTCAGCCGCTATTTAATGCTGCGCCAGCGGATGTTTCGCAGGCTGCGTTTGAAAAACATATTCGTTCTTCCGTAGGTATAAGTCTCTTGGTTGATGTGTGGGCGCCCTGGTGTGGGCCTTGCAAGGCTATGGCGCCGCATTTTATGAAAGCAGCCGCATCGCTTGAACCAGAAGTTCGTTTGCTAAAATTAAATGCCGATACGGCCCCTCAAGTTATGGCGAATTATCATATCTCCGGAATTCCGACCCTGTTGCTGTTTCAGGCGACACGCCTTATTGGCAGGCGTTCTGGCGCGTTGAGCCTTGATCAAATTGTGACGTGGACGCGGCAAACAATCGCGCAAGGCGGCTCAGTGTCTGACTAGAGTGAAGTGATCGCGGGTTGAGTTGATTTCGACTTTCCACACTTTCATCTCTGTCCACACTTTCATCCAACTGTTACCCGTATACCACCCGACTTCACATCGGCCGGGAAGAAGGGTTGCTGTTGTAAGATAGTCAGCGCGCCACAGGCAAAAAAGTTTCTCCTCACCGCCGCCTAAGCCTACGGCATACTTTTTTCTCAACCAAAGCAGCGCTAAAACGCCGGCAAAGGTGGTGCATTATAATATGCCGACAACTCATCGATTTCCTGCGGCGTCAACCTTTTCGCAATAACCCTCATGCGGCTATAAAGGTCATTCCGACGTACACCGCTCGCGAAGGCATTCATTTGCGTTTCAAAATATGGTCGGTATTGCCCCGTTAAATTGGGTGCTTCAAGCGGTCCGCCTGTGCGGCGCTCGTGGCAGGATGTGCAAGCCGGCAGTGCGCGCGCTGTATCCCCGCGTAAAACCAAATCGAGTGTCTTTTGCGACACCGGGATACTCGCCAAGTTGTCCTGATTGCGCGGGCGAAGGCTGCTGTAATAAGCCGCGACATCACTCATCTGCTGGTCGTCAAGTACGTCGGCGATCGGCTTCATGACATCACTTATCCTGACGCCAGCTTTAATATCCTTTAGCTGTTTGTAGATTGCCCGTGCAGATTGCCCCGTGATCGCCGGTGTTATCTTCGGATCGGACACGAGGCTATTGGGGAGATGGCATGACACGCACACGTCGGCCGCGTATGCGCGACCTCTGGCGATATCTCCGCCTGCGAGAAGGCCAAGCGTGTTGCTATCAAACGCGACCGTAGATCCGCGCGTTTGTCCCGTCACTTGTGTTGGAGCTTCTTGTTCCAGACCAAGTGCGCGGCAAAGAGCGGAGAATACATCCAGACCATCCTCGTAGCTTTGCGCCGCAGGAAAGATCACGAAGCTGAGCAGACCAGCCATAATGGCCGTTGTGCCGATAACGGCGACGGCCTTACCGCTGAATGAACTTTGGCCACCCGGCGTGGCGTTGCGAGATTTATTCTTGTCCATTGACGCGATGCACCAAAGCTTGTGGCGGAGCCACGATAAAGGAATGAGCAATTGGCAGTGCGTAGGCCGCTGCCATGAGAATCAGAACGAGAATGTTCCACAGACGAAATCCATTGAGCGCTGCGGGAACGAGGCCGCCGTGCAGTGGAGCGGCATATCGCATCGGCTCAGCGTCGGGCTTCAGTTTGATGGTGTCGGTGTGGAAGGCGGCGATATTCCAGATAAACAGCACAGCGCTGTACACCATGATCGCGCCACCAATCAGCGATGCAATCATCCACGGGGCCCACCACGAAATATTAGGATCACTATAATCAAACTGAGCTACACGCCGCCATTGACCGAACATCCCCAACAGGTGCCATGGCAGGCTGAGCAGCATCATGCCGATAGCCCAAGACCAAAGTTGGATTCGCTGATTTTTAACGGAGGGTGCTGCGCGGCCAGTCAGTTTGGGCCAAATTTCATAAGCGATGGCGAAGTACATGATGACGACACTGCCGCCAAAGATCATGTGGAAGTGAGCAGTAACCCACGACGTATTATGAACCATAGCATTCATGCCATAGCTCATGTTGATGAGACCGCCGAACCCGCCAAACCAAAGCATAAAGAATGACAGCCCGGTTGCGAGCACCATGGGTTCCTCCCAAGGCAGGGCCTTCACCCAGCCGAGTGCACCCTTGCCGCCGCGCAACCGACCG
The DNA here is from genome assembly GCA_965229355.1 of Rhodospirillaceae bacterium. Taxonomy (GTDB): domain Bacteria; phylum Pseudomonadota; class Alphaproteobacteria; order Rhodospirillales; family Rhodospirillaceae. Next base: position 2,127,955 of record OZ245869.1, read on the forward strand.
GCAATTTCCATTGAGGCACAAACGGTGAATACGGTCAGCAATGTTGGGACGGCCACAAGAACAGTGAGAACCATCTGAACCGCCTTAAACCCGCTAGAGGGATGCGGATCCATAAAGAGGTGGTGCAGACCAACCGGGAGCCCGTAAATGAGAAAAGCAACAAAACTGATGCGGGCCATCAAGTCGCTATAAAGACGACCGCCAGCACGTTGTGGTGCCATGGTATAAAAAGCGATGTAAGCAGGCACGAGCCAGAAGTAGACGATCGCGTGTAGCGTCCATGAAAACAGCGTGCGTGTCAGTCCCACGTCAACGGCATCGGTCCAGCCGAAGGCTGCGGGCAGCACGACAAAAAGCAGTTCAACGGCCACGCCGACTGTTGTCCATAACCACAGGACCGCATTGGCTGTGGTAGCGAACATGGCTAACGGCACTGATTGCCCCGGGTTCTCCCGTTTCCACTGCGCCATCGCGATAAGCATCAGCGCACACCATATCCATGAGGCAACGACAACGAGAACTAAGCCTACGTAAAACCACGGGCTTGCCGTTAATGGCGGATAGAAGGTGAAAAGCACGGTCGCGCGGCCACTCAGGATCGTCGCGACAACGAGTGCAACGCCAATTAAGCCGCCGTAAAGACCCGCCCAGGCCAGCTTTGGAAAAGGCAGGTCGCGTTTCAGTGCGGTTTCTGCGACGAAGTAGCCGAAACCCATGATGAAAAAAGTCGTAAGAACATACGCCATAGCCGAGCCGTGTGCCGTGACGGAAATGAAATAGTTCTCCGACGACGACAGCGGCGCAGCCAGCGGGCTTCGGACCCACATCTGCCAAAGACCCAAAAGGATTGCGACGGCGAACGCGCCGAACGCGGTCCACAGATGGGCGAGAATAAGACGGTTAACGCTCCTCACAGGACGCTCTCCCATTTTCATCAAGTTTGAAATCGCTCATGGGCACAACGCGCACTTTCGCGAGCATTTGGCTGTGGCCAATTCCACAGAATTCGTGGCATGGCATCAGCATTTCGCCAGCTTCGGCAAAGCGCGTGCGGACACGGCTGATATAGCCGGGGATGACCATGGAATTGACGTTAGTGCCGACAATCATAAGGCCGTGCACAACGTCGGGGCTGACCACACGGAAGGTGACAGGGGTATCCTGTGGCACAACCACACAAGCTGGTGAGAACGCAAACTGTGTGGTGACGATGCGGACTGTTAAGCCACCCTTCGGGTCAAGGCGTGTGCCGAGATTTTCTTCGACGAACTCGCCGCTGACGTGAATGGTTGCTGGATCAATTGTTTCAACATTCGACGGTGGGGTAAGGTGCAGCCCCAAGGCGGCATAAATAATCGCCACAAGAAGCACGACCGTAACACCAACCATGGCGACGGCCCATTTACGCTCGCTGCGTTCAACTGAGATCGCGTCAACACCCATATCAACCTACCTGTCCGCGTTGCAGGAAGATCAGGAAGTAGACGAGAAGCCACGCGATCAGCAGTAAACCAACTGCGGTACCGGCTAGCGCAAATGCGCCTTGCGGAACCGCATCAAGCTGGTCCGAGGCAGCAATGATCTCTGCGTCACTATTTTTCTGGTGACTTTGCGTGTCATTCATCAATTCAACCCTTTATCCTGTTGCCGCCGAGAGTGGCTGAGGATAGCGGCGTTAACATTGATCGAGATCAACCTTCCGCGGGCCTATAGGTTAGGTGCTGTTGACATAGATCAACGCACCGCGCGCGGGTTGTCGGTTGAATAGCTCACTTTAAACGGGAGTGGATGTGACAGGTTATAGTTCAGCGACGGCGTCGCAGATTGCGACCCCAACTCTTATTCTTCGCCGCGTGGGGCTTCAAACTTACAGCGAGTATGTTGCGTTTTTGAGCTCTGCGTGTTTGGCGTACAAGCCCGAGTCATTTGCGAATATCAACAAGATTGAAATCACCGGATCGACAGGCCGCACTGTCGTCGCGACATTGAATATTGTCGAAAATGGCGACCTCTTAGATCCTCTAAGCTTGGGCCTTTCCTCAAATGCGTTTAAAGCGTTGGGCGAACCAGAAGGAAGTAAAGTCGCAATTCAGCTGTCCCGTCCGCCGCTCAGTATGGATTTCGTACGTCGGAAGATTCGCGGCGAGGTGCTGCGGCCTTCAGAGATTAAAGAAATCATTGCCGATATCGCCGCGCACAGATACTCGAAGGCTGAAATCACAGCATTTTTGGTGGCTAGCGCTGCTTTCCTCACCAGCGAAGAGGTGTTGTCGCTGACCAAAGCAATGGCGGACGCAGGTACACGCATCTCATGGAACAAGCCGCCATGCGATTTCTCAGTCGTCATGGATAAACACTGTGTTGGCGGCATTCCAGGGAATCGCACGTCTATGATTGTTGTGCCCATCATTGCGGCGTGTGGGCTACCAATACCAAAAACATCGTCACGTGCCATCACTTCGCCAGCGGGTACAGCAGATACGATGGAGGTTTTGGCGAATGTCGATGTCGACTTGCATCGAATGCAAGAAATCGTGAATGCGCACAAGGGATGCTTGGTGTGGGGTGGCCACGTCAATCTATCGCCCGCGGATGATGTTCTGATTTCGGTTGAAAGGCCATTGGGTATCGATACGCCCGAGCAGATGGTTGCCTCCATCCTTTCAAAAAAAGCCGCAGCTGGGTCGACACATCTTTTAATCGACATCCCGGTTGGGCCGACGGCAAAAGTCCGCACGACCCGCGAGGCAGCCCGCTTAAGCAAACTTTTTCAATTTGTTGGGCGCGCCATGGGTATAGAACTCGACGTCCTGCTTACCGACGGAACTCAGCCCATTGGCAACGGCATCGGACCATTTTTAGAGGCTCGCGATGTCATGGCTGTGCTGAAAAACGAGGTGGGGGCACCGAAAGATTTGCGTGATAGAGCGCTTCAATTGGCTGGCGCTATCCTTGAGTTGCACCCCTCGGTGAGAGGCGGAAAGGGGATGGTGCTCGCGCTGAAAATGCTTGAAAGCGGAGAAGCGCTGAGCTCGATGATGAGGATTATGAGTGCGCAGGGGCTTCCCCCGCATGAGGTTGCGCTGGGGGTGCATACTAAAGAGGTCTGTGCGGCCCGCAGCGGAAAGATCGCCGCGATTGACTGTGAGCGCATTGGACGCATCGCGCGGCTCGCGGGGGCGCCTGTGTCTAAGGGGGCTGGTCTCTATCTTCTCAAAAAACTGGGGGATAGCGTTCAGCAGGGAGAGCCGCTTTATCGAATTCACGCTTCTGTAGACACCGATTTCATGTTCGCAACGGAGATGGCTCGTGACGTGTGTGGCTATGAAATACGGTAATCGCGATGACATAGCGGTGCCCGACGTCGTCTACGCCTTCCCCGACGGCGAACAGCAGGCCCAAGCTTTCGCGCAACGCTGTCGTGCTCAAATCGGCACCTGTCAAATCCATCACTTCCCAGACAGGGAAACGCTTGTCACAGTTGCACCCTCGACGTCTCTGGCAGGTCGCACTGTCGCGATCTATCGTTCGTTACATGAACCAAACGCCAAATTTATAGAACTTCTACTGGCGGCGGATGCGCTGCGGGCTCTTGGTGCTGCGAAGCTTATTCTGATCGCGCCATACTTGCCGTATATGCGTCAGGACCGCGCATTCAAGCCAGGACAATCCGTCAGCCAAAAGACGATTGGCAGGCTCTTGGCCAATGCTTTTGATGCACTGATCACTGTCCAGCCACACCTTCATCGCACAAAATCACTCTCGGCGATTTTTGACGATAAGCCCGCGCGCGACTTAAGTGCTGGGCGTATCATTGGTGCTCATCTTCAGGCAAATTCCGCATCCCCTAGCATTATTGTTGGCCCTGATGAGGAGTCGGAAGACCTTATTCGCGGCGTCACCAATGTCGTAGGGTTCGGCTGGTTTGTCGCGCGCAAGGTGCGTCATGGAGATGACCACGTTGACATAGAGCTTCCCGCAGATCTGAACATTGATCATCGACCAATTGTCATCGTGGATGACATTATAAGTTCCGGTGGAACGATCGCGACCCTGGCTCGGGCCCTTAAGGTGGCGGGTGCTGGTGATATCACAGTCTATGTTGTTCACGCGCTGTTCGATGAAAAAGCGGCTGCGTTAATGTCAGGCGCGGGTGTTTCAAGGGTCATCTCATTAAATACGGTGCCCCATGTCACGAACGTGATTGATGTTGTCGATCTGATCTGCGCTGATTTAGGTTGGGCGAGTGCATAGTAAACACATGCAGAATTGTGGCGTGCCCACGATGACTCTTGAATAAAATGACCCTTGAATAATAAGTGTGGTTAAGGGGCTTCGACCTTGGGGCGGTTCCACCAGCCCCCGCCCAACGCCTGATAAAGCGCCACCACATCGGAAAACCGAGCAGCCTGGGCTTTGGCGAGGTTCATGCGTGCTTGTAGATGCGCGCGCTCTGTCTCCATCAGTGCAAGCCGCGAGGTTTCACCCGCACCGTACTGTTTTTCCATCAGCGTGAGTTGTTGGCTGGCCGCCTGTTCCGCCGTCGCTGCGGCATGCAAAGCTTTTGCATCCCAGTCGATAGCCAGCAGCGCGTTAGAAACGTCGTGGAAAGCTCCAATCACAGTTTCTTTATAGGTGGCTTCGGCTTGGTCGCGTTCAGCCTTGGCAATTTTGCGTTGATGGCGCATCGCAAAAACGCCAGTGATCGGAATGTTGGCGGTCGACTGCACAACCCATGCTGTGTCGTTGACACCGGGAATGGACGTGGTTGCGGCACCATACGCACCACCTAACGTGATTTGCGGAAACATGCGGGCTTCCACAATGCCAATCGCCGCATTGGCCGCGTGCAAATACGCTTCAGCCGCGCGCACATCGGGGCGCTGTTGCACCAGTTGCGATGGTAAGCTGACCGGCAAATCCGCTGGCAACGTCAGTGCGTCTAATGAAAAAGTTTCCGGCAATAACTTGTCTGGGAACTGTCCTGTCAATTTCGTCAGCGCATTGCGATGTTGTTCCAGCGCCTTTTCAAGCGTGATCAAATCGGTCTGGTTTTTAGCAAATTGGGTTTCTAGCGCCAGCACAGACGATCGCGCTGTGTTGCCTTGCGCGACTTCTTGTTTCAGCAATTGAATATGCGTGGCGTCGGCAGCAACAACATCACGTAAAGCAGACACCTGCGCACGTAGCGAGGCTTCCTCAATCGCTGCAACGGCGACGTTAGAGGCAAGCGTTAAGTATGTTGCTTCAAGCCGGAATCGCGCGGCCTCGGCTTTGGCTTCTGTCGACTCAATGATACGACGCCGTTCGCCAAACAGGTCGACTTGGTAGGTGATCAGCAGTGCGGCTGTGGCCAGACTGAAGGGTGTTAACACAGTTGGCGCACCCGTGGTGCTGATCGAAAGCTTCTCACGTGCGGCCAACGCTGATGCCGACAGATCAGGATAGGCCAGCACCTTTTGCAATGTGACGTTGGCGGTGTTTGCGTCTAATGCGACTTGCGCACTCTGCACACTGGGGCTGTTTTTAAGAGCCTGCTCAATCACACTATTTAAGGCGGCGGATTGGAATAGCGTCCACCATTGGGCAGGGATATCCATTTTCGTCACAAAGCGCTGCTCGCTGCCATGCGTACCGGCTGTTGCGGTGGTTTCACCGGGCAGCGTGCGTGCCGTATAGCCAGTGACTTTCGGGGTGGCTGGCGGAACCCAATCTGGGCCAGCGGTGCAACTTGTCAGCGCATAACCCAAAATGATGCTCTGTAATGTGCGCGACATGCGCACGCGGCCTTTTGGCGGGCCTGTCACAACATTTCTCACCGCAACGCACCTCTATCAACTTGGCTGTTATGAGTGGTACCAGAGCGTGAGCGGTTAGGATATAGACGGTAAATCGTAAGTAAAAGGTACCGGGGCTGGCATGGGGCGCATTATTTCCACACACTCGTACCGTGGTGGGACGGGCAAATCCAACATCACGGCGAATCTTGCAGTTATGCAGGCGGCTGCCGGAAAGCGCGTGGCGATAATCGATACGGATTTGCCGTCCCCTGGCGTGCACATGCTGTTTGGCTTGGACGAACAGCCCGTGAAGCACACGCTCAACGACTATTTGTGGAATACATGTTCCATTGCTGATGCGGTGTCGGACGTGTCGCACGTCATGACGTCTGAACAACAAGCTGCTGGCGGCAAAATATTTTTGGTCCCGGCCAGTATGCGTGCGCAGGATTTAACCCGCATTGTGCGTGAAGGCTACGATGCCAACGTGCTGAATGATGGCTTGTTTGAGCTGCTCGATAATCTTGAGCTTGATTATTTGTTTATCGATACACACCCCGGCTGCAATGAAGAGACATTGCTGGCTGTTGCTGTGTCAGACCTTTTGATTGTTCTTCTGCGCCCAGACCGGCAGGACTTTCAAGGTACGGCCGTAGTGGTTGATGTCGCGCGCAAGCTTGATGTGTCAAATATGCGCATCGTCATCAACAAGGTGCCGCCGCTGGTGGATGCGGCCGCATTAAAGCAAAAAGTAACCGCAGCCTATGACGTGCCGGTGGCTGGGCTTTTACCGCTGACGACGGATATGGCGGAATTGGGCAGTGCAGGTATTTTTTCATCGCTTCAGCCCGATCACGTGCTGACGGCAGAATTCCAGCGCATCAATGCGGCTGTGACAGATGCGACGCGTTAATTAACGATTGGTGCGACGCGCGCGTAGGGCGGCGGCACGTTCCGTGAGTGCTTTGAACTCGGGCGTTTCGGTAATCGCGGCCACTTGATGCTTTTTGCGCTCAACGTCGATCTCGACTTTAAGCTCGCGCACTTCGTCTTGTAGTTTGGCTTCCCGTTCGCGAACGGTTTTCATCATATCTCCAAAAGCACGCGCAAAGGCACCTACTTCATCGTCACGTGCGGCCATGGTTTCGGGTACTTCGATCCGGAACGAGTCATTGCGCAATGCTTGTGCCATGGTTTTGAAATACGTAATGGCTTCGACGTTCTGCTCAAGCCGCGACGCCATCAGGCGCATAATCGTTAAGCCAAAACTCGGAGAACGTGCGGCCAAATCCTCCATGGCGGTGCGGGTCAGCACCAGAACGTGGCAGTCACTCGCCGCAACTACCGTCGCGGTACGAGGAGAATCGCATAACAGCCCAATCTCACCCACCAAAGCGCCCGCCGTCAGGGTTGCGACTGTAATGGGCCCCAGTTCCAGGGTCACAATAACGTCAGCCGCACCTGATAGGATGATGAGGGCGTGTTGCTCGATAGCCCCTTGCTGCATGAGCACGCCCGTTTTGGGGTGTGTCGTATGCTTACAAACCCCTGCAATAGACCGTAGGTCGTGTTCAGACAGGTGCGCAAAGGCAGCGACGTTGCGCAAGATCTCAAGTTCGGATGTCACAAGAAGATCCCACCCATAGGAACTTGCGGCAAATGTTGGTTTCGCCGTAGTTTACGGTTTCGGCCATGCAAGGGAAGCAAGATTGTCTGGTTTGGCTGACTTACGGGTGTTTTTCGCTTCATTTCAATGACCGCTCCAACAGAACAACCGGCACTCATCCGGCTTACCGATATTCGCAAACATTACGGCGAAGGCGAAGCGCGCGTTGATGCCTTGAAGGGCATTAACCTGCAAGTCAGTGCTGGTGAAGTCGCTGTGCTGGCGGGCAAAAGTGGCTCGGGCAAAAGCTCGCTTCTCAACATTATTGGCTGCATCCTGCCGCCCAGCAGTGGGCGCATGGAATTGGACGGCGCGGTGATCACCGACGACGGCTTTAGTGCAACCGATCAGCGCGCCCTGCGTTTGCATAAAATCGGCTTCATTTTTCAGTTCCATAATCTGATCCCGTTCCTGAACTGTGTGCAGAACATAGAACTGGTCATGACGCTGGCGGGACAAAGTAAAACCGCAGCGAAAGCGCGGGCCATGGAGCTTTTAAGTTATCTCGATGTTGCCCACCGCGCGGAGAAGATGCCCTATCAGCTCAGTGGTGGTGAAGCGCAGCGTGTGGCCATTGCGCGTGCGCTGGCCAATCGCCCGCGCATTATCTTGGCTGATGAGCCCACGGCGTCGCTTGATTCAAACCGCACCATTGCGGTGGTTGATCTGTTACGCCGGGTTGCGCGCGAGCAAGGGGCCGCAGTGCTGATCGTGACGCATGACGAGCTTGTGATGAACCGGTGTGACCGCATTTATAACATGAGTGGTGGCGTCATCGAGGGCGGCACGGCGGACGATATGTATTTCGCGAAGTTCAAGCAGATGCGAAATCGCCGACCGACAAAAATTGAATCGAAAAATGAACAGAGTGAGCCGAGCGGACTTCCGCCGAGCTAAGTTACAGCAGTCTTGGGGCTGCACGGGGTATGATGATCGATATACGCGGTAAACATCAGTACACACTCATCGCGGCTGCGGTTGGCGTGATCTTCATGGGTTGGATCGTGTGGAGTTCCACGCGGCCCCAAGAGGTGACGGTGCTTCAGCCTGTCACAAATTTGCCCGTGACCATTGTCGCCATTGGCAATGTCGATGCGGAACGTGTGGCGCAAACAGGATTTGAAGTGCCAGGGCGTCTTGCCGATGTTCTGGTGCGCGTGGGCGATCAGGTGAAAGCTGGCCAGGTGCTGGCCACGCTGGATCAAGCGCAGCAGGAATTGGTTGTTTCAGCTGCTGAAGAAGCTGCCGCCGCTGCAGAGGCAACATCGACCTTGAAGCAGCAGTTGGTGGGCCGTGCGCGCGGTATGGACGAGCGCGGAACAGGGTCAAAGGCCGCTGTGGCAGATGCAAATGCCGAAGCCGCAATTGCGCGCGCCACTGCTCGCAAGGCCCAAGCCACGCTGAACTTGGAACGCACGCGCTTGGAACGCCAAAGCCTCACTGCGCCATTCGATGGTGTCGTGACGGCAGTTACACAAGCCAAAGGCTCAGTCATTCAAGCTGGTGCGCCGTTAGTGACCGTGGCGGAGTTGGCGAGCTATCGCATTCTGGCGAATGTCGATGAAGCACGTGCCGGTATGATTACGCACGGACAGCTTGCAAAAATAACACTCCGCTCACGTCCGCAAGAGCCGCTTCAAGGCAAGGTGGAGCGCATCGCGCCACAAAGTGACAAGGTTGCCGAAGAACGGCAGATCGCGGTGGTTCTGGATGGCGCCAGCACTGGACTTTATCTGGCCGAACAAGCCGAGGTTGAAGTGACGGTCGGCAACATTGCGCGCGGTGTAGCGTTGCCCGAACGCGTGATTCGCGAACGCCGCGCCAGCGAAGGTCGCGTCTGGGCTGTGAAAGGTGATGTGCTGGTTGATCTGCCTGTGCGTCTGGGCCGTCGCCTGATTGATGGCCGGGTGGAGCTTATATCCGCCCTGCCTGAGGATACAAAAATTATCGCCACGCGCTTAGATGAGGCGAAAGCGGGAGAGACTGTCAGCATCGTGGATGAGCCCAAGCCATGATGTTGGCGCTGTATGATCTGTGGCGCAAGCTGCCGCGGTTCTTAGCAACCACAACGGCTGTCGCGCTTCTGATCGGCATGGTGATGCTGCAAGCCACGATTTATCGGGGCTTGGTCGCAGACTCATTATCCCTCGTACGAATGTTGAATGCCGACCTGTGGGTGGTGCAACCTAACAGATTTGGCCCCTTCACCGAAGTTTCGGGCGTTCCTGAATCCTTGAAGAATGATGTGCAGCTGATCCCCGGTGTGGAAAGTGCTGAACCCATTATCGTGACCACAGCCCTGGCCGACATTGGTGGCCCCATGAGTGTGACGGTGTTGGGATACGACATCAAAAGTATGCCGTTCCCTGCGACGTTGGTGGAAGGCCGCACGTTGTCGCGGCCGCGATCTGAAGTGGTGGTGGATCGCACCATCGGGTTAAAGATTGGCGAGACGGTCGATTTACGCGGGCGTAAATTCACGATTGTCGGTTTAGCTGCGCGCGCGGTGGGCATTGCGGGCGAGCCTATTGCATTTTTGTCGCTGGCGGATGCGCGTGATGTGGCGGCCAAAACCACCCCCGGTGAAATCAGGCGTGATCGCCTGCTTGGGGGCTCAGGTCTGTTAAGCCCCACGGTCAATGCAATTCGCATTCAGTTGACAGAGGCGGCTGACTTGGAAACGGTGCGCACCGACATACAAAAATGGAAAGATGTTGATGTCATTTCACGCGGCGAGCAGCTGGATGACATTATGTACCAGCGCATTGTGCGGGTGCGCCAAACATTGCTGCTATTTGCGGTGATCCTGATGTTCGCGGCTTCAGCCATTATCGCGCTGACGATTTACAGCCTCACCGCTGATAAGGTGCGCGAGATCGCCACCCTCAAGCTGATTGGCGCTGCCGACCGGGTGATTGTCGGCATGATCATGTGGCAGGCCGCTCTCATCGGAATCGGGGGATGTACGCTTGGCACGGGCATTATGTTGCTCGAAAAAAGTGTTTTTCCGGGCTATGCCGAAGCGCACGTCATGGATTGCGTGATCATTTCAGCCATCTCCATGGTAGCCTGTTTCCTCGCCAGCATAATTGGCGTACGTGTTGCCTTGCGTGTGGCCCCCAATCAAGCTCTCTCAGGCTAATTTTTCCGATCGATAGTCATATGCTGCTCACTCAATCACGCTTTCTGCCTCTGTTCATTGTCCAGTTCTTGGCTGCGTTTAACGACGCATTCTTCAAAACCGCTGTGGTGATGTTGATCGTCTACAAGCGTGTCGTGGCTGACGGTGAAGCAGCAGCGATTTTATCTGCGCTTGTTTGGGCGCTTTATATGTTCCCGTACTTTGCGTTTTCAGCACCTGCGGGCCAATTATCCGAACGTATGGATAAAGCAAAGCTGATCCGCGCTTTGAAAATTGTTGATTTGGTTTTGGCGGGCGCTGTGCTGGCCGGCTTTTTGATGGATGACCTGACCATTTTATTGGTGTCATTGGCAGCAAAGGGTGTGACCAGTACATTCTTCGGCCCTATCAAGTACGCCATTTTGCCAGAACGTTTGCGCCCCGAAGAATTGATTGCCGGAAATGCGTTGGTTGAAGGCGGCACTTATCTGGCCATTCTGCTGTCTACCATCATGGGTGGACTGTTGATTTTGCAAACCAACGGCCCAGTGCTGGTGGCTTGGACTTTCGTGGGCGTTGCCGTGGTAGGGGGGGTGACGGCGTGGTTCATCGCACCGGCCAATCTTCCGCTGCCGAAAGTTCCCATCCGGTGGACAATTGCAGCGGAAACAGCCGCCATCATGCGCAGTGCCGCTAAAGACCCGATGGTCCTATGGGCGATCTTAGGCGTGTCATGGTTCTGGATGTTTGGCACCGTGATCATGTCGGAACTTCCCGCACTCACCAGCAAATCCATGACAGCCTCGGGCGAAGTTGTGCCGATTTTGCTAACGATCTTCTCTGCGGGCACCGGTGTCGGCCTGGCGCTGTTCGCGAAGTTACTGAAGGGCAAAATCTCGACCATCTATGTGCCGATGACAGGCTTACTGATGTCACTGGCCAGTGTCGATGTGTGGGTGGCGTGCATGAGCATCGAGCCCACGGCATCGCCGCTTTCAACCGCCGAATTCTTCAGTGATCCCACACGGTTGCGTGTCGTCGCAGATTTATTTTTGATGGCCATGGCAGGCGGTGGTTTTACCGTGCCGCTGTCAGCTATGTTGCAAACACGCACGCCAGTAAATGAACGCTCCAGAATGATTGCAGCCAGTAACGCGATTAATTCGTTGATGACGGTGTGTGCGTTGGCTGGCGCTATGGTGGCGCTGTCTTATGGTTTATCGCTGCCAGAGTTGTTCGTGACGATGGCTGTGCTGAATATGTTGGCTGCGATTCTGCTGAGTTACGTGCTCAATAAAGCGCGGTAAGCCTTTTTCTTGCGCGATTGGCGCACACAGAGTAGTTCTGACCGCGCTGTTTTTGATGTGTGAGGCAAAGGTTTATCAATGAGTGGTGCGATTAAAACGTTGTCGCAAGACGAAGCAAGCCGTTACAACCGCCGCAACATCCTGCGCTCCGAGCGCATGTACGGCTACGGTTTCCAAAGCCCCGGCCAATTGCCGTTGATGAAGACCTTTACCGGTCGCCTTGATATTAAGCCCGGCATGAACGTGCTGGATATCGGCAGTGGCTTAGGTGGCGCGGCGTTTTACTTTGCCGATCAGTTCAAATCAAAAGTGACAGGCATTGATATTGCACCCGCGATGGTCGAGATCAGCGCGGAACGTGCCGCCGAAAAGCCATCATCCGGCGTGAAGTTCTTGGAAGGCGATATCCGCACCATTGATTTGCCGCCCGCCAGCTTCGATCTGGTCTGGAGCCGCGATTGCATTCTGTACGTGCCTGAAAAAGATCTGGTGTGGAAAGCCATTCACCGCGTCACAGCACCGGGTGGCCAAGTATTCATCACCGATTTCTGCCGCCGACCTGATGCGGTCTCGCCGTTGTTCGAGGATTACCTTGAGCAATGCCACTACCACCTGCAAGACGTTGATGCTTATGCAGCGGGTATGAAAGCCGCTGGTCTTGACGTGAATGTGGCCGAAGACATCACGCCGCTGTTCATTCAGCTAATGGAAAAAGAGCAGAGCGACCTGCGCGCGCGCCGCAACGAATTCCTGCAAGATTACACCGAAGAAGATTATGATTATCTGATCAATCGGTGGGACAGCAAATTGAAGTTCTGCCGTGAGGGTGACTTCCGCTGGGGCTTGTTTATCGCCCGTCGCCCTGGCTAGGACGCCCCTCTTGTCTGATAACGCACCAGTTTGGGTCTATGTTGATGTGGTCTTTGACCTTTTTCACAGCGGCCATGTCGAATTCCTGCGCCAATCGCGGGCGTTCGGCGACAAGCTGGTGGTAGGCTTGGTGAGTGACGACGATGTTGCCACCTACAAACCACGCCCGATTATGAGCATGGAAGAGCGTGCGGCTGTAGTGTCGGCCTGCCGCTATGTCGATAAGGTTGTCACCAACGCGCCGTTACATTGCACCGCGCCATTCTTAGATCAGATCGGCGCATCGTTCGTTTGTCATGGCGATGACTTCACGCCAGAGCAGCTTGAATACTGGTACGGCGATCTTAAAAAAACCGGTCGCTTGAAAGTCGTGCCTTATACGGCGGGCATTTCCTCGCGCGATATTATCGCGCGCATTGCGGCGCGGCTGCGCGACGGCAGTTTGCGGATTCAGCTTTAGGCTTTTCGATTTCAAGCTGGGCAAACGGCGGCAATCGCCGCCAGCAGCCGGTCCATATCAGCATCGTGCAAATCGCCCATGGTCGAGATGCGGAACATCTCGCTACTCAAATTTCCTTGGCCTGCATAAATCACGAAGCCGGTTTCTTTCAGGCGGTCGTGCAGCGAGTCGTAGGTGACGCCTTTGGGTAAATGATACGCCGTCAGCACGCACGACGATGCATCGGCCGCTAAGAATGTGCTGATGCCAAGGCGTTGCAAACCGGCCATCACTTTGCCAGCCAGCGCGCGGTATTGCGCTTGGCGTTGGGCCTGGCCGCCAGCCTCTTCAAACTCACGCAACGCTTCTTGAAGCGCGTAAAGAGATTGGATCGCTGGCGTGAACGGCGGCTCTCCCTTGTCCCAACCTTGCGCGTATTTGTGCAGATCGAGATATAAGCTCGTCGCACCTGAGGCGCGCTCAAAGGCGGTGGTGCGTGTGACAACAAACGCAATGCCCGGCACACCGTGCAGGCATTTGTTAGCGGTGGCCGCACAGCCTTCGATGTTCCAGTTTGCAAAGTCGATATCTTCCGCACCAAAGCTGCTGACGGCATCAAGCAACAAATTCACATTATGCTTTTTACAAAGTGCTGCGACATCGGCGATGGGATTTAAACGGCCTGTGGTGGTTTCGTGATGAACGATGGCGGCATGGGTGAAGGCTTTGCCCGCACTTAAAGCGCGCTCGATTTCATTTAAATCCAGCGGTGTGGTCCAGGAGCCCTTCAACACCACGTGCTCTTTACCGTGGCGGGCCAGCATGTCGGCCATGCGCTCGCCGTACACACCGTTGGCAATCACAAGCACGCGGCCATTTTTTGGCACCAGGGAGCCAATCATGGCTTCAACCGCAGCTGTGCCAGAACCGGAGATGAGGATCGGGCGGTAGTGCGCCGCACTTGCCGGATACACATGCGCCAAACGCATCTGCACGTCGCGTTGTAAATCGCGGTAATCAGCCTCGCGGTGGCAGAGGTCTGGGTTCAGCAGCGCGCGACGTACGCGGTCTGATAATGTGATAGGGCCGGGGTTCAGCAACAGCATACGGCTCATGGCTTTGCCCCAATCCAACTTTCAAAGCGCCGGGCTGCGGCATCAGGTGTGATGCTCGGGCGGGGTAAGTCCCCCGCTGTGCCGGATGCGATTTTGATATGCGCAAATGAAGGGCCATCATGCCGCGCCGTCAGGAATGCACGCAAGTCATTCAACGTTTGAATGCGCTGCACATTCTTGTACCCACAGGCGCGCGCGACGTTTGCCAAATCCACACTGTGTGCTGTGGTGACTTGCCCACCGGTGGATTCATACGCTTCGTTATCTAGCAACAGGTGAACCAGATTTTGCGGTTGTTCGCTGCCAATGGTCGAGAGCGCACCTAAGTGCATCAACGCTGCCCCATCGCCATCAATCACAATCACTTTGCGCTCAGGGCGCGCCAGCGCCAAGCCTAGTCCAAAACTAGAAGCGCAGCCCATGGACCCCACCATGTAAAACTGGTTGGGCTTGTCACCCAGGCCATACAGCTCGCGCCCCGTAAAGCCGGTGGTGGCCACCATCACGTCATCAGGGCAATGCTGCTGCAGCGTGCTCAGAACTTCTGCGCGCCGCGGGAAGGGGCCATGCCATTGCGCAGGCGGCAGCGGTGCGGGAACAGGGTGCGGTTGAGCGCCACTTTTCAACTTATGGGCTGTCACACTGCCTTTGCGCATCACCAGGCAGAACGGTTTGCCCTCAGCCATTGCAGCCGTGACTTTGCTTAAAGCGGGTTCAATGTCTTTGTCTTCGGTCGGAAACCAATCCCACGGCACGTTCATCAATTCTAACAGCCGTGTCGTAATTGGGCCCATGAGAGAGTGTTGCGGTTCATCAGGCGCGCCACCTGGTTCGCCGCGCAGTGTAACAATCAGTAGAATGGGCAGCTTGAAAATCTGGTTCAGCGATGTCAGCGGGCTCACGGCATTGCCGAGGCCTGAGTTCTGAATCATCACCACACTTTTGACGCCGCCTAATTGCGCACCACTGGCTATGGCGACGGCATGGCCTTCATTGGCTGCGGCCACATACTTTAAATCTGGCGCATCGAGCACATAATTGATGAACGGCTGAAGGTACGAGCACGGCACGCCGGTATATAGCCCAAAGCCCGCGCGTTGTGCGGCTTCGATAAAGCGGTGTGCTTCAATCACGGTGCCGTTTTCCGGTTGGCATCTGTTGCTTCGGCTTCTGCGGTCGGTGTGCCAGCGCTGCCGCCCACGAAGGAGGCGGCCACCAACACATCGTCTAAGCTGTCGATATCAATCCAGTGCCCGGCGCTATATACCACCGCCACGTGTTCGCCGCGTGCAATCAACAGGCTGATGATCTCAGGCATGTTCAGTGCTGCAAAACTCATCGGCTGTTGCGCCAGTTCAGCCAACAAGGCCGCAAGCTTGGCGGCACCCGATGGCGAGACTTTCAACAGGCCCATGGACTCGCCATGAATGTCAGCCGCAGTATGATCTTGCGCATAGCCCAGCAAGCGCACGGGCTGTTGGAATGACAATCGCGAGCTGGGGTGCGAGCACGTCACATAATCGGCAGGGCGGCCCCGGTTGCGGCTTACGCGCCAGTCGGTATCCACCGCAATGGCAAACTCGGCATCCAGTTCCAGCAACTCTTGCAGAATGTATTTACGGAACAGCACATCGCCGTAGCCAATGACGCAATGGCCCGACAGTGCGGCAGAGGCCTTGTAGAGCGAGAACGCTTCCAGTGTCGTCTCGTGCAGGTCGTTGTCGTAATACTGCAAGCTGGGCAGTTCCACTTGGTCTTTGCGGTAGCCGCGCACAACGCGAATATCTTTCACGCCCACGGCGCGGAATGTATCAGCGATGTGGGCCAATAACGGTTTACCCGCGATATTCACCATGCACTTCGGGCGCTGTTCTGTCAGTTCGCCCAACTCTTTGCCACGCCCCGCCGCCAGCACAATGGCGGTGGCGGCACTGGCGTTCTTGGGCAGATAGCGTTGCTCAGCTTCTTCTAACTCATCATCGCCTTGCAGGCGGAACACCTCGGCCACACTGGCAATGCGGTCTTCAACGTTGATCAGGTGTTGGTCGTTGTGAATCTGCTGCGCGGTCGCGCGCATAGCGGCGATAGATGTCCGCATCATGTGGTTGGCCCACAGTACCAGCGAGAAGCCCGCCTCGCGGAAGACATCGGTCGGTGTCGTGTAGTATTTTGTCGGCACAATCACGACAGGTGATCTGTTGCCCCATTCTTTCTTGAACGCCAGCACTTCAGATGCATTTTTCAACGCGCTGTGAATCAAAATTGCATCAGCGCCAGCTGCGCGATACGCCTCGGCGCGTTTTAAGGCTTCGCTTAAACCCCATCCGGCAATCAACGCCTCCACACGAGCGACGATTACAAAGTCCGGGTCAATCTGCGCGTCTTTGCCCGCTTTGATCTTGCCCGCAAACTCATCCATGTCGGCCAAGGGCTGTGTTGCGCCACGAATGAAGCTGTTGGTCTTGGGGAACTGCTTGTCTTCAATGCATACGCCGGCCACTTGGCGTTGCTCTAATTTGCGCACCAAACGGCGCATGGTGTTGAAGTTGCCGTAGCCCGTATCCCCATCCAGAAGAATAGGAATAGTCGTCGCGTCACTCATGAACTCCAGGACTTCAAGAACTTGCGTCCAGGTCGCTTCATTGTTGTCGCGCACGCCAAGCGATGCGGAAATCGAAAGCCCGCTGGCCCAGATGGCGGAAAAGCCTGCTTCTTCTACAATCTTCGCGCTTAACCCATTGTGCGCCTCAAGGCCGAATTCCAGCCGGGGGCCATCAATCAGGCGGCGCAGTTTGGTTGTTTTGCGTTGTTGCATCTGCTGCTCCGGTGAGGGCGCTTTATTTTAAGGTACGTCTTGCTTCGCTGACGAGGCCATAGCCCACAATCATCACCACCACCGCGCCCATAATGAACGAGCCTTCTATCACACCCATCTGCGCCATTTTTTGCTCGGTCAAAAATTGCGTCAGGCCAGGGCCCGCCCCGATGATCTCGGGCACATTAAAGCGCTCGGTGAACAGGCCTGCGGCAAACAATGTACCGACCAGCAGATAATTTTCGACTGTGCTGCCCAGCGTGGGGGTGACGCGCACGCTGGTTTCAATGGTGAAGGCGTGGATCCAGCAGGCCAGCATCATGCGGGCCCCGAACACCAAAATAAAGAACGGCGCATACAGGTCGAACCGCACGATGATGGCGGTGAATACCATCACGGCTTGCGCGCTGTCGATCACGGCATCCAGGTACCCACCAAATGGGCTACTTTGGCCGGTGTTGCGGGCATGAATACCATCCAGCGCATCGAAGGTTTCATACAGGAAAATCAAAATGCCCGCGACGAAGCAGGCTGTCGTTGCGGGCCACCACACCAAAAGGGCCGAGCCGAGGGCCGCAGAAAACAGCCCCATCAGCGTCAGTTGATTGGGCGTAATACTGCGCGGGACTAAGCCCCCTACCCACTCATAGGCGGGCTTTAAGGCTTCAAAGGCCACATCACGGCAATCGTTCTTAATTGTGGCGTTCTTAATGGCGACAGTTTGAGGTTCAACAGACATATGATTTGGCTACGGTTTGTTCTAACGCAAAGAGGTTTGTTGTAATGCAAAGACGCTTTTGATCTCAAAGAGGTTTTTATCTGAAAGCGGCGCAACCCTTTTTGCCGTTGTTCGTTACCAGTGCAGGGGGACGATCTAGACATGATGAACCAGGGGTGTCAATTTCGCGCGCTTTTCAAGACGAAGCCGCCTTCACAACAATATTTTATGCTCTATGTCTGTCGTTGCTGATCAGATGCTTGATGACACTGCTTTGCCATCTATGCCCAAGCCACCTCTGGGCAAGCCATTTCAATGGTTCTGTCAGTTCCTGTATTGGTGTTACCTCCGTTTAAAAGTGGAGGGCCGCGAAAACCTGCCCGATGGCCCGTTCATCATTTGCAGCAATCATGAAAGCCATGCCGATAGCGGCGCCTTGATGATCGCGACAGGTCGGCCCTTTAGCCAACTGGCCATGCTGGCGGCGAAGGATTACTTCTTCGATCAACGGGGCTTTGTGCATTGGATGATGCAGTTGATCCCCCTCAGTCGTCGGCCGGGGGCCAAATTGGCCCGCAGCATCAAAATCACGCAAGACTTCTTCAGCCGCACCAATGGCGTCTTGATTATGTACCCCGAAGGCACGCGCTCGCAGACGGGCGAAATCGGCCCCTTCAAGCCGGGGGCAGGTTTGTTTGCCGCTAAACTGGGTGTGCCCATTGTTCCGGCCTGGATATCAGGTTCCCGGCGATTGCTGCCCAAGGGAAGCTTTTGGTTAAGGCCTGGGCGCGTGAAGGTGCGGTTCGGTGCGCCTGTCTACCCGTCAGGTGATACCAGTAACTGTGATGATGCGGACCAAACCGGTTTTAGCCGCAGCCTGATTGCTGATGTTGAAAAACGGGTCCATGCCTTGAAGAACGGCGAGCTTGTTGCGTGACGGACGCGCAAAACCAAAATCAAAAATCATTCGCGCTCGTCTCTGGCGCCTCATCGGGTATCGGCTTGGCACTGGCAAAGTGTTTGGCGCAAGACGGTGTTGATCTCATGCTGGTTGCGCGCCGCGCTGATGTGCTGGCGCAAGTGGCAGACGATTTGCGCCAAAAATATCCAGTGACTGTGCATGTGGTTGCCGCAGACCTGAATGCCGTTGGCGCTATTGATACGGTGATGGCTGATATCGCAAAGCTGGGTCGTAGCGTTGATGTACTAATTAACAATGCTGGCGCAGGCGTTGTGGGTGACTTTGCCGAGATGTCGCCGGATGACATTGCGCGTGTCACCACCCTTAATATCACCGCGTTCAGTTTGCTCGCGCGTGCGGTGTTGCCGCAGATGAAACACAAAGGCCGTGGGCGAATGTTGAACATCGCCTCAACGGCTGCGTTTCAGCCAGGGCCCGGTATGGCAGTGTACTTCGCCAGCAAAGCCTATGTTCTTTCGTTATCGCAGGCCTTATCGGCGGAATTGCAGGGTACGGGCATTACGGTCACAGCCTTATGCCCCGGCCCAACAGTGTCTGAATTTGGCGCACGTTCCGGCATTGAGGGCACAAATGTTTTCAAAGGCGCGTTTCCCGTGGCGCGCGCCGAAGATGTGGCAGCCTTTGGTTACAAGGCGATGATACAAGGCAAGCGCGTGGCGGTGCATGGCCTGCTTAATCGCCTCAGTACATGGAGTGCGCAGCTTGCGCCCATGTCTGTGGTGTTGTGGATGACGCGCAACCTGTTGAAGCGCGCGCCCTAAACTTAATTAGCGTTGTGCGCCCCAACTTAAAATCGTCCAGCCGCGTTTCTTCGCGGTGGCTTTCAAGTACGGCTTGGGGTTGATGGCAAATGCGGTTTGTGCACGGGCCAGCAACGGCACGTCGGTATCATCGTCGCCATACGCTGCTTCTAACTGCCACGCTGTAAAGTTCGCATCGCAGTAGGCTTGCAGGCGCGTCCACTTTTCTTCGCCCACCACCATCGGCCCATCTATGATGCCCGATATAATTTCGTCGCTGTCCTTCAGCCGCGTGGCAATGGCACCATCAGCTTTGACAGCGGTTGCCAGTGCGCTGATCAAAGGCGCGACCGCAGCCGACACCAAAAACACTTTCGCGCCGCTGTCTTGCCACTGGCGTAGTGCCGCCACAGCTTCTGGATGCAGGCGCGGCATAATTTTTTTGGCGATAACATCACGCGCGATCGCCATGCCGTCGGCCATCGGCAGGCCGCGCAATTCCGCGGTAACGATTTTCTGCAAATGGGTCGGCCAAATATTGAAGTACGTGTAAAGCATGTGCCACCACAGCACGCGCACGTACATTGAGCCCTTCAGAATTTTCGCCTTGAAAAGGGCCTTCACCAAATACGTTTGCGTCTGGCCATCGACCAGCGTGTTGTCGACATCCATCGCCACAATACGGGTTGTGGTCTGCGCGGCTGAGGATGTGGGAACTTGCGAGGATAAAGGATCAGCAGGTGTTTCTAACATTCGGTGTTTCGGTACGTTATGTTCGCCCCTCTCCAACGTACTCTTCTGGACACCGTGCTCTTTTAAACAGAGCGCGAGGGGTTTGAAGACCTCAACCGTACCTATTCTTGGACGGCACTGATATTCGCGTAAGACGCTCAGTTCAAACCAGCTTCTTATATAAATGTCAAATCACGGACGATGGGGCACCCGTGCCATATCTTCCGCTGTCAAACTGATGGGCGACTTAGGACGAGGGGCGGATGCTTTTAAAGCGCATCACAACCTTTAAGCCTGGCGCATTGTCGTCCAACACAATGTTAGCGCCGTGCAGTTCCGCAATCGCTGCGGCCAGTGAAAGCCCCAAACCATTGCCAGGCGTCGTGCGACTACTTTCCAATCTGTAAAAGCGCTTAAACACATTCACGCGTTCGGGGGCCGGAATACCGGGGCCATTATCTGCGATCTCGACCGTAGCATCATCCTGTGCAGCAAGGTTCAGCGTTACCTTAATTTTTGCCCCCCGCTGCGTATGGTGTAGGGCATTCTCAATAAGGTTCACAAAAAGTTGCGTCAGCAACTCACGGTCCCCGCGCACAATGATGTGATCCGTGATGTCCGCAGTCAGCGCCTTGTGTGCATCTTCTGCCACGGCGCTGTAAGTCATGCATAAGCTGCTCAGCAACTCGGAGAGATCAAGCGCGCGGAAGCTGCTAAGGCGGGTGGACGATTCAATTTGCGAAATGCGCAACAAGGCGGAGAAGATCGACATGGCAGTTGCGGCGTCCTGCAACGCCAGGCTGACATACTCTTTATACTCTGCCGCAGATGATGCTTCGACTTGCGCTGATTCCAGGCGCTGAATCAGGCGAGTGAGCGGCGTTTTCAAATCGTGGGCAATGTCGTTTGAAACTTGTTTTAAGCCTTCCATCAGCTTTTGCAGCCGATTGAGCATCTCGTTTAAGTTCTCGCCCAGTTCATCAAGCTCATCACCTGTGCCACGGATGAGGATGCGGCCACTTAAATCGCCGGCCATAATTCTGCGTGTGGTGAGGTTGATTTGCTCTACGCGTCGCAAAAATCCACGGCTTAAAATAATTCCCCCGGCTAAGGCGATGGCAATGGCTAAGCCGCCGCTCCATAAAAAAGCCAGCGCGACGCGATTTTTCAGTGCGTCCAGTTGATCAGTGTTCTGGGCGACAATCAGGTGTCCCCCTGTTGGCAGTACAGTTCCCAGCGCCAGAAACAGCCGCTTTGTTTCGGTGGTGGCGTCTGGTGTCCACCGCTGTGACACATTTATTTCACGCAAGCCGGTGAACAGTTCGAGATCATGCAAATCCCCTGCAATGGGCGCACCTGTATGATCGTGCAGGCTGTACATGAAGCGGCGCGGGCCATCGATCGAGATACGGCGGTCAATCTCTGCCGCCAGCGCATCCAGCGATGGATAAGTGGATTTGCCGTTTGCTTCGCTTTCCAGCGAGAGCTGGTAATAGTCACGAAGGGCCGACGTGCTGATCACGTAGACAATGCCGAACAAAATCAGCATCGAAAATAGAAAAAGGCTGGCGTAGAGCGCCGCGAGACGAAAGCTAATCGTTCGCATTACTCTATGTATCTTCACGGAGACTATATCCTGCACCACGCACGGTGTGGATCAGACTTTTAGGAAAGCCCTGATCGATCTTGCCGCGCAATCGGCTGATATGAGTTTCAACCACTGTTGTGCGCGGATCGAAATGAAACCCCCATACATTTTCAAGCAACATGGTACGCGTAACCACACGTCCCGCATGCCGCATCAGGTATTCCAGCAGTTTATATTCCTGCGGCTGTAGTTCAATGCGTTTGCCGTCGCGATTCACGGCGCGTTTCATCAAATCGATATGCAGATCCGCGACCTGAAGCGTGGTTTCCACGCCTACGGCGGGCGGGCGACGCGCCAGCGCATTCACGCGGGCCAAAAGTTCGGCAAAGGCAAAGGGCTTGACCAGGTAATCATCGGCGCCAGCATCTAAGCCAATCACGCGATCATCGATGCCGCCCATGGCGGACAAAAAAAGGACGGGCGTTTTTACATCAGCGGCCCGAATGGTTTTGATGATTTTCAAGCCATCCACACCTGGAAGCATGCGATCGATAATGACCACATCGTAGTATTCTTCCACCGCCTGAAATAAACCATCCCGGCCATTATCAACATGATCGATGGTATGGCCATGCTGCGTCATGCCTTTCACGACATAAGCCGCTGTATCTTTGTCGTCTTCGATCAAAAGCAGCTTCATGCGGATGGTGCTCTTTGGTCCGGCATCAGTTTCAGCAGTAGCCGTGCCAGCCGTCTACACTTTTTATCAGCGCACGTACTGAGACCCCTACTCATAGCATCAGTTACTTTCGGCGATCCCTGCTTGGGCCTGGTTCACCCCTACTTTACTTTTCCGTAAACAGCGGCCTGATTTGCAGGTCTGACCCGCATGGCGTTCATGACTGCCTGTCTATGAGCTGGCTTATCGTATGCAGCGGTTGGGGATTTGACCAATTTTTCATCCCATGGTTTCGCGTCTCGCGCCTGAACAGAAACCTCAACGAACTGTAAAGTTCCGGCGATTGCGGCGCAATCATCGCTACCTATGATAGATGGCAGCACATCAGACCGCGTTTCCAGAACGCGTTAAAGGGATGATCCCATGAAAATCGCACATCTGAAGCTTGAAGATTATAACCACAGCGCCCGCGCCACATTTGCTGAAGACGCGGCGCGAGATGTAAATACGCTGGGTCGTGACGATCCGAGCCCAGACTACGCTGCAGACCTTACGGAACACATGGAGCGTGTTGAAGCGTCACTGCAAAACCTCCACCGAACCGTATTGTATTTGTACGGCGCGACACGCGACTAAGCCTGTTTAGCCTAGCGTTCGATCGACGTTTAACGCGCGCATTGTTTTGCGCGTGCTCTGAAGCTGTCTTTTCTTAGTTGTTTTGAAATTCACCAACAGGGGCAGTCCCACGCCCATGCTGACTGCATCTGCATGGCTCAGGGCTGCCGCTTAGAGGAGTAGGGCCACATGAGTGAGTCCTGGAATGCACTACACAAAGCAGCAAAGACCCAAAGTTATCAAGAAGCCGACTATGCTGGCATCATACTGATGTCAGGTGAGAGTTCGGACAGGCGCATCCTGTATGCCAACAAAGACGCTGAACGCATCACCGGCGTAAGCGTCTCTGATCTTGGTGCATATTCAGCGCAGCGTTTATGGGCGGATGTCTTTCAATTGGCTGACACAGACCAACTGCAAAGCGTGTTAGCGGGGCAGCTCTTTTCTGGTTCGGTCGAGGTTCACCACAACTCCGGGACCAAGTCTACTTGCGCAATTCGTGTTGAGCCTATTCGGGATGCCGCAGGCGATGTGACGCACACAATATGGACGATCCATCCTGCAAGAACAGATGTATCTGCGGGCAGTAATGCAGTCGACTTTTGCGTCAGTCTTGTCGGTGAAATCGCTCACGACTTTAACAACATCATCTCCGTTACGCGCTCATTCGCTAATCTTATTGCCGAAACGATGCCATCAGGCTCGCGGCAGCACAGCTATGCGTTGCGCATCATGACGGCATCAGACCGCGCTGCAACTTTTGTGCGCCAGATTTTGATGTTGACGACAGGTCGCGAAGCGCCGCGCGAGATCGTGTATATCCCTGATGCGATCAACGAAGTTGAAGCTCTTGTGTATGGGCGCTTGCCGGAAAGCGCGACCTTATCGGTTACACATGAAACGCAGAATGTAAGTGTGCTCGCCAACGCCAGTCAGATGACGCAGGTATTATTGAACCTGGTGATCAACGCGAGTGATGCCATGACTGACGGTCGCGGGCGGCTTGAAATATCTACCTCAGTGCATGCTGCGTCACATCAGGAAATGTTCGCGCAAGGTCTTGTTGTTGAGGGCGAGAATGCACGTTACGCGACGGACGCGCTGAAGCCAGAGACTGTCTATGTTAAGATTTCCGTCAGCGATAATGGCAGTGGTATTCCCGCTGACATTCTGGTGCGCATTTTCGAGCCGTTCTTTTCAACCAAAGACAAAGATAAGGGCACAGGCCTGGGGCTGGCAATTGTCAGCAGTATCGTTGCAGCTCATGGTGGCGTGATTGTTGCGCAAAGTCGCGTGGGGCAGGGCAGTATTTTTAGCGTTTATCTGCCGCGACATAACTTCCAAGCGCCTGACGATAATTTTCTGGCGCACATTGCGCGCGATCATCCCATCAAACATGAGGTGCAGTCTGTGCCTGGCCATGGGCGTGTGATGATTGTCGATGACGAGCCGGATGTCGGTGATGGACTATCGTTCTTACTGGACCGCTTAGGTTACGAGACGACAGTGGTTTATAGCCCCATTGATGCATTGGAGCGGTTTCGCGCGACGCCATATCATTGGGATGTTGTGATCACCGATCAGAACATGCCGCGCATGAAAGGATTGGACCTTATCCATGCGCTTAAACAACTTAACCCCGATCTCAAAACTATTCTGTGTAGTGGGTCCGGCGTAGAGCCGCGCGAATGGCGCACACCGTTAGGCGCTGATGGGTTTTTGATTAAGCCGATTCGGCACGATACTCTCGCAGCAATGATCCGCGAATTTACCATGTCTGCGGTTACGCGGTGATATGTCATGTGGATTGTGGTGGCTGATGATCACGTGTTGCTGCGCGAACTGCTGATGATGGAATTGGCAGCGTTCGATGGGCTTACGACGCGCGTGACCGAGGCTGGGCGGTATGCGGATCTTCTGGCGTTGAGCGAGGTTCAGCCCCCGCCAGATTTGATCTTGCTCGATCTGGTGATGCCGGACGGCGATGGTCCGCAAGCGTTACAGCTTGTTCTTGATGCTTTTCCGCGCACCAAAGTTGTTATTATCTCGGGATATGTGAATCCGCTGGTCGCGCAGCGCTGTCTGTCTTTGGGGGCAAAGGGTTTTATTCCCAAAACAGCCAGCAAGGCGACGCTCTATAATGTGTTACGCCTGATCGTAAACGGCGGATCGTATGTGCCCTCGTTTATGGTCGAGCGGAAAATCAAAGCATATGTGTCCGTGGCACAAAGAACGGACATACTTCTGACCACTCAAGAACAGCGCATTGCCCAACATTTGATCGGTGGTGCAGGTAATCGTGAGATCGCTGAAACATTACGCATTCAGCCGACGACGCTGAAACGTCACCTGTATCACATTTATAAAAAGATCGCGGTGCGCAACCGTTCTGAAGCTGTGGCAAAGCTTGTGCATCTGGTCGCAGCCCCTTGATAAAGCGCGTATCTCCGACAAAAACCGACATATACGGCAATTGGGCTAAAGCGATCCTTATGCTGTGCGAGTACAAAGCTTACGACCATTTATGAAGGGAAGCCCCACATGTCTGCGAAGCTTGAACAACTGACCCCTGAGAACTCTCAACTTATTTTCATCGATCACCAGCCGCAGATGGCGTTTGGCGTACACTCGATGGACCGCCAAATGCTGAAGAACAACGTTGTCGCATTGGCCAAGTCGGCCAAGGTGTTTGGCATTCCCACCACTATTACCACGGTGGAAACCGAAGGCTTCTCGGGCCACACGTACCCCGAGCTGTTGGCGGTCTACCCTGAAAACCCAATCCTTGAACGCACCTCGATGAACTCGTGGGACGATCAGAAAGTGCGCGATGCGTTGGCCAAGAATGGCCGCAAAAAAGTTGTGGTGTCGGGCTTATGGACGGAAGTCTGCAACAACACGTTCGCCTTCTCGGCCATGCTGGGGGGTGGTTACGAGATTTACATGGTCGCCGATGCCTCGGGCGGCACATCCAAAGACGCGCATGATTACTCTATGCAGCGCATGATCCAGGCCGGTGTGGTGCCGGTGACCTGGCAGCAAGTGCTGTTGGAATGGCAGCGTGATTGGGCCAACAAGGGCACCTACGATGGCGTGATGGCGATTGTGAAAGAGCACTCGGGCGCATACGGCATGGGCGTCGATTACGCCTACACCATGGTCCACAAAGCGCCAGAGCGCGTGAAGCACGGGCCGCGTTTAGCCCCGCAACCGGCCCAGAAATAAGCTACTCAAAGCTGTTGTAAGCTACTGATAATATTCATTTTTGCGGAATTTTACGGCCTTTAACTGGCGGTCAATCCGCACTCTTGGCAAGGTTTGTGCCTCAGACGATACACGAGGCACAAACCGATGCTTATTCTCCCGCGCCGTCACCCTGCATCCCTGCATCTGCCTGTGTGCGCACACGCTGACGTGTTGAAAGTCGATGCGTGGTCGCACGGGGCGGTCTCCGCCGCGGTGATGACGCTCAAAAGTGATCAGCGTTTTACGCTGACCCTGAACGCCGAGCGCCCGCGCATTTATGTGGTCTTGGAACAGATCGGCACGCCCTTGGTCATTTCGGCGCACGGCACGGCGGGTGGGTCCTCTGTTGGCCCCATCAGTGTGGTGCCTGCCGGATTGAATGTGCAAGCCCAGGGCCATAAGACGCAGTTATTGCGTCTGCTGATTATCGAATTTGCCGGGCGCGACATGGTGCTCCCCGGTTCGACATTGCAGAGCGCGGCTGATGTGGTGGACATCGCTGGCCTGTTTGCGCAAGCCCGGCTGATGTCGGACAACACGCGTGTGTTGGCATTGGCGCGGTTGCTGGCCGATGATATTACGACGCTCGATAAAGCGTATGGCGTAGGTTTGTGTTTCGCAATACTGGCGGCGTTGCGATGTGCGCCATCAGGGACAACCGACACCAAAGCCAAGCGGGGGGGGCTAGCGCCCTGGCAATTGCGCCGCGTGACCGAGTACTTAACGCAGCATCTTACCGCCGAAGTGGACCTGGATACGCTGTCTTCCATGGTCGGGCTGTCGCGCTGGTATTTCTGCCGGGCGTTCAAAGCCTCGGCGGGTCTGCCGCCACGCCGCTGGCAAATCAACGCGCGTATCGCCAAGGGCAAAGAATTGATGTTAGAGGGGCAAATGTCGCTGGCAGAAGTGGCTCTGATGTCGGGGTTTGCCGATCAGGCACACTTCTCGCACGCCTTCGCTAAAATGGAAAAACAGAGCCCCCGCGCGTGGCAACGTGCGCAGCACGTCTAAGTAAGCGTGCGCAGCACGTGTGAGTAAACGCGCGCAGCACGTGTAACTAAGCCCGTGTGTCGTCATTTTTGTGTGGAGGAATTGTTTCACGTGAAACAATTCCTCCACACATGTCACACACATCACAGGCACCGTTTCGTCCCCATCTGCATCCGCGCCCCTGCATTTTCCCTGCATTTTCCCTGCATTTGCAGGAGAAGTGTTGACCCACGTGATGCTAAAATCTATCTCACTCTCCCCTTGATGTGAGTGACGTGCCTATAATGCCGCCTGCAAGATTCCCCGTTCCCCCACCTCGGTTAGGGCTGTTTGCAACCAGGCTGATGGCTGTTTTCAAATGACAACGTCATACACCTTTGGCGCATTCCAATTGGTTCCAGCAAAAGCCCTGTTGCTGAAAGACGGGGTGCCGCAGCATGTCGGCAGCCGTGCGTTCGAGATCCTGAAGATCCTGGTTGAACGCGCTGGCACCTATGTCTCCAAGCAAGAGCTGCTCGCGTTGGCGTGGCCGGGCGTTGTGGTCGAAGAAGCGAATTTACGCGTGCAGATGGCGCGTTTGCGTCGCGTGCTGACCACTGATGACGGTAACGATTACATCGCCACAGCGCCCAATCGGGGCTATATGTTCTCGGAACTGGTGGCTGCTACGGTTGCTGCAGTGGCTGAACCGGCACCGCTTGTTGTGCCTTCCCTACCGTCGTTATTAGTGCGCGTGATTGGACGTGATGACGACCTGCGCGCCATTTGTGAACAAATCCCGCAGCGTCGACTTGTGACGATTGTTGGGCCAGGGGGCATTGGCAAAACCACACTGGCTCTTGCCGCAGGCTGGTCTTTGGCAACTGACGCAGCCTGGGCCATTGCATTTGTTGATTTAGCACCGCAAACAACCAGCGACTTCCTGATCAACGCCATCGCGGCGGCCTTAAATGTGCAGCCGGATGATGCTGGTGGTCCCTTGAATCAGGTGGTTCGCAAACTGAATGCATCAAAACAAGTGCTGGTGCTTAATAACTGCGAGCACATCATCAATGCCGTTGCCGAAACCGCAGAGCTATTACTCAGAATGGCGCCAGCCTTGCGTATTCTCACGACAAGCCGTGAACCGCTGCGCGCGCAAGGCGAGTGGCTGTACCGTTTGTCGGGGTTGAAACTGGCCGAGACCGCGCAGTCACCTGCGGCTGAATTGTTTATCGAACGGGTCAACGACAATATCGAGAACTTCAATCCGTCGGATGAAGATGTCGCGGCAATTGCACGAATTTGCGCGCAGCTTGATGGTATCCCTCTGGCACTTGAATTGGCGGCGGCGCGTGTGGACGTGTTCGGTGTGCGCGGCCTAGCGGATCGTTTGCACGATCATATGAATGTTTTAACGCATGGGCGGCGCACAGCGTTGCCACGTCATAAAACCATGCGCGCCACGTTGGATTGGAGCTTCCAAACTCTTTCAGCGCTAGAAAAAGACGTGTTGATTAATGCTGCAATCTTCAAGGCGGGCTTTACGGCTGCGGCCGCCATTGCGGTGTTGTGTGGTCCAGAGGTCACGTCGGATGATGTGATCGAAGCTTTGTCAGGCCTGATCGCGAAATCACTGATTGTGCGTGACATGGAAACCCAGCCTGCGCGCTATCGCTTGTTGGAGACAACACGCCAGTATGCTGAAGAAAAACTGCAAACCTCGGGCCGTCAAAACGAGATTGCGCGCAAGCACGCAGTGTATTTGCGCGATCATTATGCTGGTGCTGAACGCGATCGTGGGCAACGATCAGCGGCGGAATGGAACAACCTGTACGGCGTATTTGTGGATGACGTTCGCTCAGCGCTCGTGTGGTCGTTAGGGCCAGAAGGTGACTCTGAGCTGGGTGTTGCGTTGGCTGTATCCTCCGCGCCCATGTGGCAGCGGTTGTCATTGTCGGGTGAATATGCCGCCATGCTGAGCCGCGCGATGGAAGCGTTAAGCGCATCGCCCAACGCCACCCCGATGCAGAAGCTGCACCTTAATATTACGCTACCGGTGACACTCTATCACGTGATCGGACCCAGCCCGCGCTTTGCTGATATGTTGCGCGCGGCGTTATCGGTGGCCGAGCAAAACGACGACATCCCCAACCAACTGAAAGCCACCTGGGCGCTATTTGGGCATACAGTTGCATTCGCGGATTATGGACGCGCGCTAGATTATGCAAAAGCGTTTGCAGAGCGCGCGCAAAAGAACACCGTGCCAGGTGCGGCACTGATTAGTCATCGCATCTTGGGTTACGCTTTAAGCCGCGTGGGGGATCAGGCGGCAGCGTATGCCAGCGTGACCGAAGCCATGCGCCCGTTGGCCGAAGGCACAACACTGACCAGCACGTTTCAATATAATCATCTGGGGGCGGCACGGGCGACGGGGGCTATGGTGCTGTGGTTGCGCGGGTTCCCCGACCAAGCGTTGCAGGCCGCGCGTGAGGCGGCTGACTACTGCAAGGCCAGCAGTGATGCCGCCACATTGGCGTTTGCGTTGTCGCAAAACATCATCCCTGTGTTTGTGTGGGCAGGTTGTGATGATGAAGCGCGCGCGCTGGTGAATTTCCTGCACGCCGCAGGTGTGAAACAAGGTTTTGGGTTTAGCGTGCAGTGGGCCGATGCCTACGCGCAGGTGCTTGATCGCAGAATGGGAGCGCAGGTCACCAGTACGCTCTGGACCGGGTATGCGCAGTATGTGCCGTTCCACCGCGACATGCTTGCGACGATGGATGACAGCTTGCAAGACCAGGATGTGGTTTCACGCGCGACATTACACGGCCCGCACTGGGCCTCGGCGGAAGTGATGCGGTGCGAGGCCGAGCGCTTTATGTCGGTGGGGGATGATGTGTCGGCGGCCTCTTTGTTAAAGGCTGCGCACGGCTTAGCGCAAGCCCAAGGCGCGCGCGGGTGGGAATTGCGGATCGCGACAAGCCAGGCCCGCCTTTATCGCCAGACGGGGAAAAATAAAGCGGCTGAGAAAGCGCTCACCACCATCTTAGCGTCGTTTACGGAGGGCGCTTCAACCCGCGACGTCAAAATTGCACAGGACGTTTTGCAAACCTTCCGCGAGAAAGAGCCAGCTTAATTTGGGCAATTTCGCCCATAAACCGCAATCGCCTACCATCTATATCGCCCTGAATGCCTACAATTCCGGCCTTAATTGCGGATATTGGGTCGGCCATGAAAATCTACCTTCTCAGTTTAGGGGCGGGCATTCTGGTGGGGTGCATTTATGCCCTACTGAACGTGCGCTCACCGGCACCTCCGATGATTGCGCTGCTGGGCTTGCTCGGTATTTTGGTGGGCGAGCAACTGGTGCCCTTGGCCAAGCGCATCATCAACGGCGAGCCTGTAACGGTGTCATGGCTGAAAAGCGAATGCGCGCCGCGTATGATGGGCGCACCCTTGCTGCGTGATGAAAACGCGGAGCACCGTTCGTGATAAACATTTCAAGACGGGCCGGTGCTGCAGCTCTTGCCCTTTCGGCCACTCTTCCTGGTTTTGTGAAAGCCCAAACAATGCATGCAGAAACAATTTTGGTGAACGGGCGCTTCAACACGCTGGATAAATCCAACCCCAATCCGCAAGCCGTCGCCATTACAGATGGCAAGTTTGCGTTTGTGGGTGATGAGCGCGAGGCCCGCGCACTGGCTGGGCCCAAAACCAAAATCATTGATCTTGGTGGGCGTTGTGTGATCCCAGGGTTGATCGACAGCCACATGCACATCATTCGTGGTGGGCTTAACTACAACATGGAACTGCGCTGGGACGGCGTGCGCAGTTTGTCAGATGCGATGGCGATGCTTCGCAAACAGGTGGACAAAACACCAGCGCCGCAATGGGTGCGCGTGGTGGGTGGTTTTACCGAACATCAGTTTGCTGAAAAGCGTTTGCCGACGATTGATGAATTAAACGCAGCAGCACCCGATACACCGGTTTTTATTCTGCACTTGTATGACCGCGCATTGCTAAATCGAGCTGCGTTGCGTGTGGTGGGCTACACCAAAGACACACCCAACCCGCCGGGCGGTGAAATTATGCGCGATGCCAAGGGCGAGCCTACGGGCTTGCTGTTGGCCAAACCCAACGCGCTGATTTTGTATTCGACGCTGGCCAAAGGCCCGACACTGCCACTCGAGTATCAGGTGAATTCTACGCGTCATTTTATGCGCGAGATGAACCGGCTGGGTGTGACAGGCGTGATTGATGCCGGTGGTGGCTTTCAGAACTATCCCGACGACTACAAAGTGATCGAGCAGTTGCATGGTGCCAAGCAACTGACCTTACGCATCGCCTATAACCTCTTCACCCAAAAAAAGGGCGAGGAACTGGCTGACTTCACGCGTTGGGGTAAAATTGTAAAACCCGGCCAGGGTGATGATAGCTATCGGCACAATGGGGCTGGTGAAATGCTGGTGTTCTCAGCGGCAGACTTTGAAGACTTCCGCGAGCCACGACCGGAAATGCCGCCCGAGATGGAACCAGAGTTGGAATCTGTCATTCGTAAGTTGGTCGAGAACAAGTGGCCCTGGCGCTTGCATGCCACCTACGATGAAACCATCAGCCGCGCGCTGGATGTGTATGAACGCGTGAACCGCGATATGCCGTTCAACGGCTTGCACTGGTTCTTCGATCACTGCGAAACCATCAGCGACCGCAATATTGATCGCATCGCGGCGTTAGGCGGCGGCATCGCCGTGCAGCACCGCATGGCGTATCAGGGCGAATACTTCGTTGAACGCTATGGCAATAAAGCCGCTGAACAAACGCCACCGATTGCCAAGATGCTCAAAGCTGGTGTGCCGGTGGGCGCGGGCACGGATGCCACGCGCGTTGCATCTTATAACCCATGGGTGTCGCTCAGTTGGTTGGTCACGGGTCGCACCGTTGGCGGTTTAAGCCTGTATCAAAGCAACAATCGCTTGGACCGTGAAACAGCGTTGCGGCTTTGGACAGAACGCAACACCTGGTTCTCGACCGAAGAAGGCAAGAAGGGCCAAATCAAAGAAGGCCAGCTGGCTGATTTGGCTGTGCTTGACCGTGATTACTTCTCAGTCCCCAGCGATCAAATTCAGGACATCGAAAGTGTGCTGACCATGCTGGGCGGCGATGTTGTGTATGGCGCTGATGATTTCGGCAAACTCGCACCCGCCATTCCGCCTGCAATGCCTGATTGGTCGCCTATTCGTTCATTCGGCGGGTATCAAAGACGTGCAGAAGCTGTGACGTTGAACGATCAACTTGCCTCCTCATGCAGCTGTGCCACAGCGTGCACCGTTCACGGTCACGGCCATGCGAATGTTCTGGCGGCACAAGCACCGGTGTCTGATGAACGCTCGTTCTGGGGTTCGTTCGGCTGTTCGTGTTGGGCGGTTTAAAAATGGACCGCATTCGCAACGCACTTGATGCAACATGGGTGACGTGGCTTGCACGTATTGCCGTGGCTACACCGTTTCTGGTCAGTGGCCTCGTCAAGCTAGCTTCATTCAGTGATGCCGTTGCCGAAGTGCGCGGCTTGGCCGGTGAGCCTGCTGAAATTTTGGCAGCGTTGGTGATCGTCACGCAACTTGGCGGGTCTCTGACACTGCTGTTCTCAAAACGCTTTGCATGGGTCGGTGCGTTGGCGCTGGCTGGTTTTACGGCTGTCGCAACAGTGCTGGGTCATCCGTTCTGGGCGAATGATGGCGAACAAAGTCACCGCGATTTCCTCATCTTCCTCGAACACATCGCAATCGCTGGCGGCATTATCTTGGCAGGCACGCACAGGATGCAGACGTGACAGACACCAAGCCGGAGTCCGCACTCGCACCCTTCAAGTCCACCGCCTTTGCGGTGCTGTGGACAGCCACAGTGGCGGGCAACGTCGGCAGTTGGATGCGTGACACCACATCCGCGTGGATGATGGCCACCATCTCACCATCGCCGCTGATGGTCTCCCTCATTCAAGCTGCCTCAACGTTGCCAATTTTTCTGCTGGCACTTCCGGCGGGCACGTTTGCCGATGTGTTCGATAAACGCCGACTGATGATTGCAATTCAACTGTTTCTGGCGTGCATCAGCATCAGCTTGGCGGTCGCGGCACACAACAATGCGTTGAGTGCTGAATTGCTGTTGGCTTTAACGGTGCTGGGCGGTGTGGGTACGGCGCTTGCCACACCTGTGTGGCAAGCCATTGTGCCGCAGCTTGTGCCAAAGCCTGATCTTAAAGCCGCCATTGCACTGAATGGCATTGGTGTGAATATCTCGCGTGCCATTGGCCCCGCCGTGGCTGGGTTGATCATTGCAGGCTCGGGGGCCGCGTTAGCATACACTGTCGATGTGGCATCCTATGTCATCGTGCTGGGCGGTTTGGTCTGGTGGCGCAGCGCCAAACAAAACGACGCCTATAAAGAAACCGTCTCGGGTGCGATGGTGGCGGGCTTACGGTACGCCATCTTCAACCCCGATCTGCACCGCGTGTTGTTGAAAGCGGTGTTGTTCTTCATTCCCGCCAGTGCGTTTTGGTCGCTGCTGCCGCTGGTCGCGCGCATTCAATTGAGTGGTGGGCCCAGTACATTTGGGCTGTTGATGACTGCGGCGGGCGCAGGCGCCATTGCCGGTGCGTTCTTAATGCCGATTTTACGAAAGCGTTTAAACGCTGATGTTTTCATCTGCGTGGTATCGGTCGCCGTAGCGGTTGGCACGTTCGGTCTCTCTCAAGCTGCTGACATATATATAGCAGCCGCGTCGTTGGTGTTATGTGGCGCTGCGTGGATTGGCGCGCTCTCAGCCTTAAACGCAGCGGCACAACTCGTGTTGCCCAACTGGGTGCGCGGGCGGGGTTTGGCCATTTACCTCACGGCCTTTTACGGCGCGATGACGTTGGGCAGCGTTATTTGGGGGCAGGTGGGCAACAGCACGTCGTTGCAAGTGGCGCTGATGGCGGCAGCAAGCACATCAGTTGTGCTGGCGTTGACGGCACTTTTCGTGCGACTGCCCAACACGGACGTAGACCTCACCCCTTCAGACCATTGGCCCGCACCGGTGTTGGCGGACGACACGCCAACCAATGCAGGCCCGGTGATGGTGTTGGTGGATTATGTCATCCCGACACACAATCATGCTGCGTTCGATACGTTGATCCGACATCTGGCGAAGGTCCGCCGTCGCGATGGGGCCTATTCCTGGGGCTTGCAAGTGGACGAGCACGACCGCACCAAAATCACCGAGTGGTTTTTGGTCGCCAGTTGGGACGAACACATGCGTCAGCATCGCCGTGTGTCGGGCGAAGATAAAAAACTGCAAGACCAGATTCACGCACTTCAGGTGGGAAGCGAAAAACCACATGTCCGGCATTTGCTGACATTTAAGTCTTAGCAATGCTGTGCTAACAATCGGCCCTTCATTTAGCGAAGGGTTGTTGCGATGAGTGTTGAGACGATTGGTGAATACGTGTGTTTTGGCGGCAGCCAAGGTTTTTATCGCCATACATCGGCTGAAACCAAAACACCTATGCGCTTTGCCGTGTTCACGCCGCCGCAAGCGGCCAAGGGCAAAGTTCCGGTTGTGTGGTTCCTGGCGGGCCTGACCTGCACGGAAGAAAACTTCACCGTCAAAGCGGGCGCGCAACGCATCGCCGCAGACCTGGGCTTGATGTTGGTTGCCCCCGATACCAGCCCGCGCGGCGACGGTGTGCCGGGTGATCCGGATAACGCATACGATTTCGGTTTGGGCGCAGGATTTTATCTGGATGCCACACAAAGCCCGTGGAATAACAATTATCGAATGTATTCGTACATTACGCGCGAACTGCCCGAAGTGATTGCCAAGAATTTTCCTGCTGATATGGCGCGCCAAGGCATCAGCGGGCATTCCATGGGCGGGCACGGTGCGCTGACCATCGCGCTGAAAAACCCTGATCAGTATAAATCTGTTTCAGCGTTTGCGCCGATTGTTGCGCCAAGCCAAGTGCCATGGGGCCACAAAGCCTTTGGCCGTTACTTAGGCGAAGACCGCGCAAGCTGGCGCAGCTATGACACGGTCGCCTTGATTGAAGATGGCCACCGCGTGCCCAAGATGTTGGTGGACCAAGGCGATGCCGACAAATTTTTAAAAGAACAATTACAGCCAGAGCGCTTGGCCGAAGCTTGCAAAGCCAAAGGCATTGAATGCCAACTCCGCCTGCAACCGGGCTATGACCACAGTTACTACTTCATCGCCACGTTTATGGAAGATCACCTGCGCTGGCATGCAAGCGCGTTGACAGTCTAAATAGAAAAAGCCCCAGTCCGAATTCACGGCTGGGGCTTTCTTCATTGTCTCATACTTAAAGCAACGTCGCATTCAGCGAGATGTCGGCCTTGAACAGTTTTGAAACCGGGCAGCCTGCTTTGGCTTTGGCCGCCAGCTCTTGAAACTTCGCGTTATCAACGCCGGGTATTTTGGCTTTCAGTGTCAGTTGAACTGCGGTGATGGTGAAGCCGTCGTCTTGCTTTTCCAATGTCACTTCGGCGGTGGTGTCCATGCTCTCAGCCGTTAAACCCGCTTCACCCAAAATCAACGACAACGCCATGGTGAAGCAACCAGCATGTGCGGCGCCCAACAACTCTTCAGGGTTGGTGCCAGGCTTGCCTTCAAAACGCGTGGCAAAGCCGTACGGATAATCTTTCAACGCGCCGCTTTGTGTGGAGATGGCGCCAATTCCGTCTTTCAAGCCGCCAGCCCAATGGGCCGAACCTTTGCGATTGATCTTCATGTGATGCTCCTATGCTTTTTACGTTTATGATTTTACGTTTGAAATGAAACTGATGATACTGTCGTTTTTCACAATGCACTCCCTATCAGTATAAAAATAGGGATGAGCGTGGCGCTTAATTCAGTGAGCTGAATAACGCCACGCTCGGGGCAGACTCTATGATTTCAAGAACGCGAGCAGGTCTTTATTTAACTGATCTTTGTGCGTGTCAGTGATGCCGTGGGGTGCGCCCGGGTACACTTTTAATTGCGCGCCTTTAATCAGCTTTGCAGATTTCGGGCCCGCCGCTTTGATGGGAACGACTTGGTCATCATCGCCGTGAATCACGAGTGCGGGCACATCGACCTTTTTTAAGTCTTCGGTGAAATCGGTTTCAGAGAACGCTTTGATACAGTCATAAGTGTTTTTGTGACCACACGTCATGCCCTGCCTCCAGAAGCTATCGATCATCCCTTGTGACGCTTTTGCGCCTGGACGATTGAAGCCAAAGAACGGGCCTGAAGCGATGTCGCGATAAAGCTGTGAGCGGTCAGCAATGCTGCCCGCGCGAATCCCGTCGAAAACAGACACCGGCAAACCTTCCGGGTTGGTTGCTGTTTGTGCCATCAAGGGCGGAACTGCAGACACCAACACAAATTTTGCGATGCGTTTGGTACCGTGGCGACCAATGTAACGGCTGATTTCGCCGCCACCGGTTGAGAAGCCAATCAACACGACATCTTTCAAATCCAATGTTTCGATCAGCGTGGCCAAGTCATCTGCGTAGGTATTCATCTCGTTGCCATCCCACGGCTGGGTGGAGCGGCCATGGCCCCGGCGATCATGCGCAATGCAGCGGAAACCATTTTGCGCCAGAAAAAACATTTGCGATTCCCAGCTATCGCTCGTCAGCGGCCAACCGTGTGAAAACACCACAGGCTGTCCCTTGCCCCAATCTTTGTAATAAATCTGTGTGCCGTCTTTCACAGTCACCACACCGCCTGGTTTCTGCGCAGGTTTTGTCTCGGCAGCTTGCGTTGTGCTGATGGTGCTGATGGCGGCAACAGCGGTGGCTGTGCCGACCAAAATATCGCGGCGTGAGTTTTGGCTTTGTGTTGAGTCAGTCATAGTTTCTCTCCTTGAGAAGGTTGATTTGTTAAAGTGGCTGTAAAGCGTTCAGCACAGCTGCTGTAATGTCGGCGGTTGAAGCGTGGTTCTGGGCTGTAATCAGATTGCCGTCGCGCACAACATGGGGCGTCTTATCAGCCGCGCGGGTGAACAGCGCGCCGCGTGCTTTTAATTCATCTTCCAATTTGAAGGGCACAATGTCGGTCAAACCCATCGCCTCAACTTCGGCATTGGAAAAGCCGGTCACGTGCTTGTCGCGCAAAAGCGGATGATCTTCGGCATCGCGCACATTCAGTAACGCCGCCACACCATGACAGATCAGTGCGACAGGCTTTCCTGCTGTGTAAAACGCATTGATCAGATGGGCCGAGCGCTTGTTTTGGCTTAAATCCCACAAGGAACCATGCCCGCCAGGATAAAACACCGCATCAAAATCTTCCGCGTGCACTTGCTCAAGTTGTAGCGCGTCACTTAGGGCGGCACGTGCTTGCGCGTCTTGCTTGAAGCGGGCGACCGATGGCGGGGGCGCGTGGGGCGGGTCGCTTTCGGGGTCAACCGGCACGTATCCCCCCTTGGGGGACGCAAGCGTGATGTCGGCCCCTGCATCACGGAAGGTATAATAAGGTATCGCGAATTCCTCGAACCACAGGCCCGTTCGTCGATCTGTATCGCCAAGCCGCTCGTGAGAGGTCAGCACCATTAGTATTCTCATGTAACGCTGTCTGTTCTCTAAAAAATGTGACGGCTTCCTTTGCTGTATGGCTACACGTCGATATGCGATTATGTCCGGCAGCTCATGTCAGCAGTGGGATCATGAGCATGCGGTGCGCCCAACACGAGTTAAGTGGTGTAAATTCTTATAACAGCCGCAAAAGTGTGGGATTTTATATTTAATTCAATTGGTTAGCGGGCGTTGTCTTTGCTGAAGAAGCGCGCGCCGGTCTACAAATTGTGCGGCCACGCGCATGTCGCGTGCCATCTCTTTCATCAGGTCAGCATCTGCACTGTTGAAACGCCATTTATAAGCATCGCGCCGGGCAATCTGAGCTTGCCCGGCAAAATCACGCCGCAAGATACGCGGCGGTTATTCGGCGGCGGCTTTGGCCCCGCCGAGACGACTGAAATAATTCAGCACATCTGCCGCATCGGTCACGTCGCAATAGCGACGTCCACAATCTTGCAGGTTTGACTGATGCGGGCCGATGTCAACGTCACCGCAGCAATCTTCAGGGACGATTACGCGATACCCATATGAAAATGCATCAACGATAGATGCGCGCACGCAGCCTGATGTATTGCAGCCCGTGACAATCACAGTGTCCACACACTGCTTGGTCAGGAAGCTCATCAATGGTGTGCCGAAGAAGATGCTGGGCGCATTTTTCCAGAAATTAAAATCGTAAGCTGGGTCATAGACCCGTTCGTCCATCTCGGTGGTCGGGTCACCGTAAAACCAGCCTTTGTGCAGGCAACCAATTTTCCAGTACCCAATATCTTTTTCTGAGCCCCAGCCGACACGGCAACTCGCGACGGGGATGTTGAGCGCGCGGGCGGCTTTCAACAGTTTCGCCGTTTGATCGACGGCTTTATGAACGTAAGGGCTGCGTCCCAATTCAAAGGTGGGATCGGTAAAGCCTTTTTGGAAATCAACAACCACGATGGCAGGTCGCTCACCATAGCCCACGGTCCGTGCGCCAAAACTGGCTTCGCTGTATTTGTCGGTCATGGCAGCCCTCCCTGCGGAACCTTACTGTAAGCAAAAAGCGGGTGCCGTGAAAACGCCTGATCTGTGTTAAACCATCCAAATGCGTACTTTTTTTGCCAAGCTTTATCGTTTAATTCCGCGCCGCTTAACGCGTGCTTTGCTGTGGGCGGTGAATGATAAATTCAATTTCGGCGCTGTCGGCATGTTTCTCACCACAGACCATCGCATCTTGGTGCTGAAGCATGTCTACCGACACAAATATGCCTGGGGATTGCCTGGTGGTTATTTAGAGCGCGGCGAAACAGCGGAAGACGGTATTTTGCGTGAACTCCGCGAAGAGACGGCGCTGATGGCCACTGTAAACGGCATTTTTGCTATTGAAGATGTCGATGCCTATCAGCGTGAAGTGGTGTTCGTCGGTCATGTCGACGCCACTCAAACGCTAAAACTCAATCACGAGATTTTCGAAGCAGCCTTTGTGCCGCTTGATCAAATCCCTGACGGTATGTTGCCGCGCCACGGCGCTTTGATTGCGCGGCTGCGTGATTTACGCCGTTAGCGTTTGGGCATCATATCGGCCACTGCGGTGGCATCTGCGGTGTCACGTGCGGCCAAGCCGTTTTGTGTGCCGCTATAATCTGCATCATTGCGGTTCTGGCTGAGCTTCCATTTGCCTTCGATGCTAGAGATGCGCAGTTCTAAGCCGACAATGGCTTTCAATTGTTTTTCGATATAGTCGCTAGGCGCGTCAGTCACGGCCCACTGATGCGCAAAGTCCTTTTCGTGTTCCCGCGTTAAAGCTGTGACAAGCTGATGCAGCCAGGTTGGTTCTTCTATGGCACGTAAGGTGCCGCGCACATGCGTCACCGCATAATTCCACGTCGGCACAACGCGCGCGTCTTTCAGTTTGGTCGGATACCACTGCGGCGTGACGTAGGCTTGCGGTCCATTGAAGATTGCCAACGCCTCAATGCCATCCCCCCATTCCTTCCAATGTCCATTCGCTCGCGCAACGTGGCCGCGTAACAAGAAGCCTTCCGCTGTATCTTCCAGCAGCAAGGGCAAATGGCTGGCGCTTAGACCTGATGTGCTGTGCGTGATCAGTGCTGCTAACGGATACTGGCGGACAAACGCATGCAGTGCGTTCTCGTCATCAACTTTGAAATGTGCCGGATTATAAAAAGAGGCCATGAGTTAAGGTCCAAATATGGAAATCACTCATGGCCTCTGATCTGTTTTAAAGTCAATGCGGCTCTCTCGCGGAGACGCCGTTAACTAGTTTAACTTTGCAACAGTCACGCACACCACATGGGTAATCTGGCCGTTCTCATCGCGGAACGGGAAGTCGGCGGAGACATATTCGATCTCTGACGTGTAGGGCGGATTGACCTTGCCATTGCTGACTTGAATGTCTGATTGATCCACAGCCGCCATGGCACGGTTGTACCAATCGATGTCGCAGATCATGGGATTGTTGGCCGAAGCGCTCATGCCTGCGAAGTCTTCGCCCACTAGCGCGGTGACGGCCGAGCCGACAAACTCTACATCAACGCCGTTGTCAGTGTTGATCTTCAGCACCGTCAGATGAGGTGCGTGTTCGCTCACATCCATCAGATCAAAGGCCGACCACTGGGGCAGACCATCGCCTTCGCCCAGGTTTAACCAATACTGGGTGAAGCCAATAACAGGATGTGGCAACAGCGGGTGGCTTGGACGGTGCGGACCTCGGTCACGCGCCAAACTTTTGATATCCAAAGCGCCGATATGCATTTTAAGTCCTTTCTCTCAACAACTTGCGAGAGCGGACCCCCAACGCGACGGCACTCTTAAATGGCACCGTTCGCAACCGCAGAATCACATTTGATTTGAACTCGAAACAAACTGCAAGCGCAAACCATAAGGGGCTTCTCGGGCACACTAACGCCTTCATTTCATTGAAATTTCCAAAAGTCGCCGTCATCAGGGAGGGGTATCGGATATGACACAATTGTTTCTGGGGAAGACCGAATCGGGCTTCGGGAAAGTCGCTGTTTTTGCAGCCGTTTTAGCGCTGAATGTGGCCACGGTTGCAGCACCCAGTCAGGCCGATGATGCGCGGCTCTCTCCCGTGCGCCGCACGACAATCATGAGCTCCGACCCTGAGGCGTCATTAAAGTTCTACCGCGATACGCTGGGCTTTACGGTCGAGTACGACAAAGTCATCGAGAATCAGAATGAGCTGAGTTTGGTTGCGCCGGGTGCCAAAAAGGGCCGGGTCATTGCCTTGCGCCAGGGGGCTAAACGGGGCGGGTCAGTTGGGATCTCGTGGTTTGACACCATGAAGCCGCGTGCCGCCGATAAATGTGACGAAGCACCTGTGGCCGGGGCGACCAGCATGCTCCTGCTCACCGACAACCTCCAGGCGGTGTACGCCAAACTGCGCGCGATTAACGCCCCCATCCTGGCCACACCTGTGGGCTACGATCAAAGCCGTGGGCCGACAGATGCCTTTACGGTCTTTGATCCAAACTGTGTGCGCGTGGCTTTTGCGCAGATCAAAAAAGAAGCTTTTGACCAGAGTATTGAAAAATAGCTCTGGCCCTTGGGGGAGGGAATACGATGAAACAGTTTTTGCAAATCGCAGTGTTTGGCTTTGCGATGATGATAAATGCTGCCGCCAGCGCGCAGCAGTCACCAGCGCCAGTCGACGCAACAGTTGCCGCTTGCCGTGGCATCATGATGCAGGATTTCTCGAAGCTCCCTGATGCGGTGACGGCCATTCAATCGGCAAGTGTTGTGGCCCCCACGGGTGATTTGCCTGAGTACTGCCGCATTCAAGGTTTCGTCAGTCCGCGTGTAAGCTTCGAGGTCCGCCTGCCAACGAAAACCTGGAACGGCAAATTCCTGATGCAAGGGTGCGGCGGCATGTGCGGCATCCTGAATATGGAAGCGACGGAGGACTCCCTCGTCCGTGGTTATGCCGTGGTGAACACCGACATGGGGCATAAGGGCGAAAGCTTCCTCGCCACATGGGCCTATAACGACATTCAAGCGGAAATCGATTTCGGCTATCGCGCCACGCACGTTGTGGCAGTTGCAGCCAAAGCCATCGTGAACGCTTACTACGGTAAGCAGCCCGCGTATTCCTACTTCAATGGCTGCTCCACCGGTGGTCGCCAAGGCGTTGTGGAAGCACAGCGCTTCCCCGATGATTTTGACGGGATTGTCTCGGGCGCGCCGGTGTTGAACGAAATTGGCGATGGCATTCTCCATTTGCTGTGGAGCGGCCGCGCCAATTTAGATGCCGACGGCAAACCCATCTTTGATGCGCGAAAGCTAGCCATGGTGCGCAAGGCCGTGATGGCCAAGTGCGATAAGCGCGACGGCGCGGAAGATAACATTCTGCAAAATCCGCGCGCCTGTGATTTCAAACCAGCGGAATTGAAATGTACCGGCAAGGTGAAAGACAATTGCCTGAGTGCGGCTGAAGTTGGGGTTCTCGAAAAAATATATGCCGGTGCGCACGATTCAAAAGGCAACCGCATTTTTCCAGGTGGCATGTCGATTGGTTCTGAATACGAATGGGCGTCCGCGTTCATCGGGATGAACAAGCCCGATGGCACTAAAACGCCGGGCGGCATTTTAACGCCTAACACGATGATCTATCAGTTCGCGCAGTATCTCGCGTTCTTTAATGATGGTGGTCCTGCCTATAATCCCATGACGTATGATTGGGATAAAGACCCCGCACGACTGATGCTGACGGAAAGCATTTACAATGCGCAGAACCCGGACTTGCGTAAATTCAAAGCCAGCGGTGGTAAGATGATCCTCTATCATGGCTGGGATGATCTGGAAGTGCCGCCCGCTTTAAGTGTCGACTATTACGAAACAACCACACGCACCATGGGCGGGCTCGACAATACGCGTGATTTCTTCCGGCTCTATATGATGCCCAGCGTGGCACATTGTCGCCGTGGACCTGGCCCAGATGGCATCGACACACAAACAGCTATTGAGAATTGGGTCGAGAAGGGTATCGCGCCCGATTTCATTCTTGCCCACAAGATGGCGAAAGATCAGCCATACTCTGGTTTGCCGCGTATTCGCTTTCCATTGAAGCAGGGCGAGGCGGTATGGGCACGCCCTATCTATGCGTATCCCGATGTGGCGACGTTCGACGGCAAAGGCGATTGGAAAGACCCGGCAGCGTGGACAAAAGGAAGCGGCAAATGAAAAAAATCATTCTCGCACTGGCCGTGCTTCCGACTATTAGTTTTGCGCAAACCTTGCCACCGACTCAGCCATTGAAGCCCAGCCCTGGGTACACCAAGGAAGATTTACAGAAGAAAAACGACTGGGTGAAAGAAATTGAAGCCCAAGACTTTCACTTCTGGTTTCGCATGTCGCATCTGCCGAACCTGACTGACTTTCGTCAGCCGCAGGAATGGTACAACCCTATGGCTTTGGTGGATGGTGGCTTAACCCCGTATCTGCCGGTCGCAAAGCCGACCGAGAAACCGACCATTGACCTGAAAGCCCTTGAAGCTGCTGCGTCCTACGCGATGGAGCGCGATACGCAGGCTTTCATCGTCTATCACAAGGGTAAAATTCGTTATCAGCGTTATATGGATGGCTATACCGCCACGTCTGCACTCAGTTCGCATAGCTGGGTGAAAACGCTGCATGGCATGCTGATGGGCTTTGCTGTGGCTGATGGGAAAATCAAAAGTCTGGATGAGCCGATTGCCCATTACATCACCGAGTGGAAAGACGACCCGCGTGGGCAAATCACCATTCGGCAGTTGTTGTTAAATACGTCGGGCTTGGCCGACCCTGACCCGACTGAAATTGATCCCATGAAAAGCGTTGGCATGCAAATGGTGGAGGGCACCAACATCAATGGTGCATCACTGGCGCACCCGCTTGCCCACAAACCCGGCACAGTGTTCTCGCATAACAATGTCACCACACAACTGCTCAGCATGGTGATGCAGCGCGCAACGGGTGTGCGGTTCGATAAGTATCTCTCAGAAAAAATCTGGCAGCCTATTGGCGCGCAACGCGGTGCTTTACGGCTTGATAAGCCTTATGATGGCAATGTGATCTCGTATTGCTGTTTTTTATCTGCCCCTTCTGATTGGATGCGCGTTGCGCACTTGCTGATGAACGACGGTAAGTTGGCCGATGGCATGCAAGTTTTGCC
Source organism: Rhodospirillaceae bacterium (assembly GCA_965229355.1). Taxonomy (GTDB): domain Bacteria; phylum Pseudomonadota; class Alphaproteobacteria; order Rhodospirillales; family Rhodospirillaceae. The sequence goes on from OZ245869.1 coordinate 2,172,119, forward strand.
TAAGGGTTGGGTCGCCGAGATGAAAAAAGGCTCGGACATTAACCCCAACTACGGCTACCAAATTTGGGTTGATGCAAAGTACGAGAAATTTCGGCCCTATAATCCAAGCTTGCCGCCTGAATTCGCGAATATTCATGATGAACCATTCGCAGCGGACGATCTGTTTTACTTAGATGGCGGCGGTAAGGTGCGTGTGTGGATGAGCCCCAAGCTTGATATGATTGTCATGCGTATGGGCTTTGCGCCGCCGCGTGCGAAGGGCTTTGAGGAATCAATCATCCCCAACACGATCATTCGCGGGATTAAAAAATAAGCTTAGTCACGCCAGTGATGGCAAGCGACGAGGTGGCCGTTGCCCGCATCTTCGGACAGCGGCACATCTTTGATGCACTTGGTGGTGGCTTTTGGGCAGCGTGTGCGGAACACGCAGCCTGAGGGCGGGTTCATGGGGGATGGTAAATCCCCGGATAGCACGATGATCTCTTTATCGCGTTCTTTGGCCGGATCGGGGATCGGTACTGCTGAGATGAGGGCTTGCGTGTAGGGGTGCAAGGATTTCACGAACAACTCATCTCGCGTGGCCAATTCCATCATATGGCCCAAATACAGAACCATCACGCGTTGGCATAAATGGCGCACAACACTGAGATCGTGACTGATAAAAATGAGCGACAAGCCATAATCACGTTGCAACTTGCGCAATAGGTTGATGACTTGTGCTTGGATGGATACGTCCAGCGCACTTACAGGTTCATCGCAGATAATCAGCTTTGGTTTCAGCACCATCGCGCGAGCGATTGCGATACGCTGACACTGCCCACCTGAAAACTCATGTGGATAGCGGTTACGCATTTCAGGCAATAGCCCAACGGCGGCCATCATTTCATCAATACGCTTATCTGCTTCATCGCGCGCCATGTCGGGCTCGGCAGCGTACAGCGGTTCGCGGATAATCTCGGCCACTGTCAGGCGTGGGTTTAGGCTTGCGAGCGGGTCTTGGAAAATCAGCTGCAAATCACGGCGTTTTTCGCGCATGTGGTCTGGCGATAGCCCGCACAGATCTTCACCGAGCCATAGTACGCGGCCTGATGTGGGTTTGATGAGTTGTAAAACCGCGCGACCAAGTGTGGATTTACCGCAACCTGATTCACCAACAACGCCCAAACATTCACCGGCATGCACTTCAAAGCTGACGCCATCAACGGCCTTCAACGGCACAAGGCGTCGTTTCAAAACGTTACCGGTCTTGATGGGGAAGTGAACTTTTAAGTTCTCGACTTTCAGAACGGGGCTCATGCAGCCTCCAGCAGGTGGCAGGCAGCACGTTCGCCGGGCGCAATATCGCGCAGAGCAGGTTGCTCGGTTTTGCAGCGCGCAGTCACAACAGCGCACCGATCCGCAAATGCGCAACCGAGCGGCAATTTCTGTAAGTTTGGGGGCTGGCCTGGAATGGCTTGCAACTCAGTATCCAAATCCTGATCCAGGCGCGGCATGCAGTTTAACAGACCCTTGGTGTAAGGGTGTTTGGGTCGCGCAAAAATATCGGCGACTGCGCCTTCTTCCACCACCCGCCCGCCATACATAACGATGATGCGGTCACAAAGGCCTGCGACAACGCCGAGATCGTGCGTGATCAGCACGATGGCGCTATTCGTATGGTTCTTGAGCGCTTTGAATAATTGTAGGATTTGCGCTTGCACTGTCACATCCAGCGCAGTGGTGGGCTCGTCGGCAATCAGCAGTTCAGGTTCACACAGCAACGCCATGGCAATCATCACGCGTTGGCGCATGCCGCCTGAAAATTCATGCGGATACTGGTTCAGGCGTTTCTCAACTTCAGGGATGCGAATGGCTTCCATTACTTCTAGGATGCGCTTGCGTGCGGCGTCTTCAGGTAAACCCTTGTGCGTCGTCAGCACTTCCATCAACTGATCGCCCACTTTCATGTGTGGAGTCAGCGACGTACCGGAATCTTGGAAGATCATGGCCATGCGGTCGCCACGAATTTTGTTTAGCGTGTCGCGATCAAGCTTTAATAAATCCTGGCCTTGAAATAGCGCGCGGCCAGTTGTGCGTCCATTCGGCGCAAGCAAGCCCATAGTGGCTAAAAAGGTCTGACTTTTGCCTGAGCCTGATTCGCCCACGATGCCTAAGCACTCACCGCGCTTTAGTGTGAATGATAAGTCGCTGACAGCGGCAACATCACCTTCTTTGGTCGAAAAGCGCACATTCAAGTTTTCGAGTGAGAAAATAGGATCGGGGGTCATGCTAGCGGTCTTTCGGGTCCAGCGCGTCACGCAAGCCGTCGCCGATGAAGTTGAAGCAGAACATGGTGATCGCAAGGCACACCGCAGGGATGAGCAGCAGCCACGGCGCTGTCTCTAACGCGTTGGCGCCGCGCGAAATCAGTACGCCCCAACTGGTCAGTGGTTCTTGGACACCAAGCCCTAGGAAACTGAGATAGCTTTCCACCAGAATATTGGTTGGCACCAACAGGGTCACATACACAATCACAGGCCCGATGACGTTGGGTATAATGTGGCGCTTCACAATCGTCGGTGTGCGCACGCCCGCCGCCAGTGCAGCTTCGATATACTCTTTGCGTTTCACGGATAGTGTTTGGCCGCGCACGATGCGGGCCATGGTCAGCCATTCCACACAGCCGATGGCTACAAAAACCAGGAAGATGTTGCGGCCAAAGATCGTGACCAGAATGATGATGAAGAACAAAAGCGGTAACGCGTAGATGACATCGACAAAGCGCATCATGGTGTTGTCAATGCGGCCACCCAAATAACCCGCCGTTGCGCCGTAAGCCACGCCGATGCTGAGCGCAATAACAGTCGTCATCACCCCAATGGTCAGCGATACGCGTGCGCCGTACCACGTCAGCACCCACATATCGCGGCCAGTGTCGTCCGTACCGAACCAGTGACTATTCTCAAACGTCGGGGCTAAACCAATGGCATCCCACGCTAAGTCTTCCAGGGTGTGTGGGCTCATCATGGGGCCAATGATCGACATCAATGCAATGATGCTTAAGACAATGACGCCCGTCATGGCAGCTTTGTTGCGCGCAAAACGTTCTGCCGCATCTTTCCACAGCGAGCGGCCACGCACGCGTGCGGCGGCGTCCATCAGTTGCGTTTGTGCGTCGCGTTGGGCTTGGAAGAATGCCATTACGCGTCCAGTTTCACTTTAGGATCGAGCAGGCCGTACAGCAGATCGACGATGAGGTTCATCAGTATAATCGCGCTAGCAAAAATGATGACGATGCCCAGAACCAACGGATAGTCGCGGTTGATCGCGCCCTGAATAAAGAAACGCCCCATGCCGGGGAGTTGGAAAATGCTTTCTACAACCACAGCGCCTGTCACGATGCCCGCAATGGCGGGGCCAAGGTAGCTCACAACCGGCAGCATGCCGGCTTGTAGTGCGTGGCGCCACACAACACGCTTTTCAGCTAAACCCTTGGCCCGCGCGGTGCGAATATAATTTTGACGCAGCACCTCAATCATCGCACCGCGCGTCAGGCGCGAGATCACAGCAATTTGCGGTACGGCCAGTGCAATCACCGGCAAGATATAAGGCGCTATGGGTGCAAGTGCGGGAAAGTTGCGGGCAAAGCTGCCGGAAGGCTCAAGCGTTGCAATGGGAAGCATTTGCAAGATCACGCCGAAGATCAGTGTCATGAGCGGGGCCAACACGAAACTAGGGATAGCTATGCCGGTCATCGCGGCCGCCATCACGGTGTAATCAGTGGCTTTGTTTTGATTCAATGCCGCGGTTATGCCCAGGCTGACGCCAATAAGAGCCGCGATGAAAATCGCCGATAGTCCGACGCGCAAACTAACGGGCAGGCCAGTTGCAATCAGCTGAGACACGCTGCGGTCTTGGTAAATGATCGATGGCCCGAAATCGCCTTCGAACACTTTACCCACATATATAATGTATTGCTGAACAAGCGGCTTATCGAGGTCGTAAGCTGCTTTGAGGTTCTCGATGACTTGTGGCTCTAGGTTTGCATCCGCGTCAAATGGTCCCCCCGGTGCCATATGCATCAGGAAGAACGACAGCGAGACGACAATAAAGAGTGTGGGCGCAGCGATGCCTAAGCGCTTCAGCGCGTAACCGAGCATTCCTAATCAGTCCTTCATTCCGCCGCTTGTGATGTTGGTGCGGCGGGTCGTAGTAGTACAGAATCCAAAACCCAGTTTTTTGTATCGACGCCACGCGTAGGCGAGGGAATGGCACGGACAATCTCGTCCTCAGCGGCCATAGCTTTGCTGTCGATACGCCAACCCTTGGCTTCGTATTCTTTGATCATCTTACGGAATGCGAAGCTCATCGCGTCCGGGTAAATCGTCAGTTCTGCGCTAAGTGAAGGTGGTACGTGTACCGGCTTAATATGGTTCACAATGTTTGCATCTTCCTGAAACACAGTGAGCACGCGTCGACGTGAATCGGCGTCGTATTTCGCTTCGGTGAAAAAGTTGCGGCCCTGAATCCACCAGCTTAGTGTTTGTTTGTCATCAATTGGCGTATAGGCCGAAACGATGATCTGACTCATGGGTGGGCGGAGGTGCATTTGAATGCGTACTGAAGGGCCAGAGGCATGAAACTGCAATTCGGTGCGCACGTCGGGGCGATCAGAGGTAATTTTCTCGGCCCACACGCCTCGTTTCTCGACTGGCTTTTGGGTGCGGGTAGAATAAGAGCCGAAGTCACGCTGCTGAATTTCGACTTCCGCGACACGCGGGTTGTCGGGGTTGCCGAAATCCTGATGTACAAAGAAAGGGTGCGCGTTATCTAAGCCGTTTTCCACCACGCGCGTCCATGCGGCATCAAAGGTGTAAGTGCCGCGCACAAACCGCCACTCAGTGGCTCCGTTTTCGAAAGCTTCGAATTCTGGGAAAAAATCGGGCAGGGGCGGGCGTTCTGCTTCGGGCAGGCTGCCTAAGAACACCCAAATCCATCCGTATTTTTCTTGCACCGGATAGGCATCGACACGCGCACGTTTGGGAATTGTCGCATCCGGGCCCATGGACGGAATTTCAACGCAATTACCCGCGGCATCAAATCGCCAACCGTGATAGGGGCACTGAACTGTGCCCTCAACCACCTTGCCACGGCAAAGGGATCCGCCGCGATGAATACAGACGTCTGACAAACAATGTGCTTTGCCTGCCTTATCACGAAAGACGACAAAGTCCTGCCCCAACATTCGCACGCCGACGGGTGCGGTTGTGACGTTCGCTGCCTCGGCGGCGACGTACCATGTGTTGATCAGCATGACAGATTCCCAAAAATCCTTCGCGCCACCTCGCGCACGGGGTTTTATTACTCAGCAGGCTTCTCGACTGACAAATAGCGCGTCAGGTTTGCATTTCGCGGATTATCATTCCAATTTTTCACGTACGTCTGGATCAGGCGGCGCGCGACATAGTGGTAAACCGGTATCACCGCCTGCGTATCCAGCAAGATCTTTTCCGCCTGATTCATCAATTCGGCGCGGCGCTTCATGTCGATGATGGTGTTCGCTTCGGCCATCAGCTTGTCGTATTCCGCACTCGCGAAACCTGAGAAGTTGCTGGCATCACCGGTGCGTAGCAAATTCAAGTACGCCGAAGCATCATTAAAGGGCGAGAAATAAGCCCACCGCATAATATCGAAATCGCCTGTACGGGCACGGCGAGTCAGATCGCGGAATTCGCTGTTGGCCAATTCCACTTCAACACCTAAGGGCTTCCACATCGCACTCATGGCCACCGCCATCTTGCGATTTTCTTCCAGCGTGTCGAATTGCAATGTCAGCTTCAGCGGTTTGCCCGGCCCAAAGCCAGCGTCGGTTAGCAGTTTTTTGGCTTCCGCCATGCGGTCTTTCATGGTTTGCGTCGCGTAGGCCGGTTTGTAGACCGAGTAATTCGCAACGACGGGTGACACCAAACTGTAGCCGGGCGTAACGCCGGTATTGAGCAGTTTGCTGACCAGACCTTCGCGGTCGATGCTCATCGACAACGCTTTGCGCACACGTTCATCGTTAAAGGGTGGCTTCTTATTGTTGATCAGGAAGTAGTACACACCCAGATTTGGCGCGATGTGCAATTCCTTTGGCAGGTTCTGCTTAATCCACTCAATCTGATCGGGTGGAAAGTTCAACGCTGCATCCAGCTCTTTTGCGCGGAAGCGGCTCAGCGCGGTACCCAAATTTTCTGTCGGGTAATAATTGGCTTCGTCGATTTTGACGTTAGCCGCATCATAGAAGTTTGGGTTCTTCACCGCCTTAATGCGTGTCTGCGGAACACGCTCGGTGACCATGTACGCGCCATTCGAGACGATATGCTCTGGCGCGGTCCATTCACGTCCGAATTTCTCAACGACGTGCTTTGGTACGGGTGACGCCGTGAACGTAGCGATAATTTCTAAGAAAATCGGTGACGGCGTTGCCAAAGTAATTTGTACGGTACGCGCATCAACCGCCTTCACGCCCAGGTCTTCCGGTTTAGCTTGCTTCTTGTTGACTGCTTCGGCGTTCTTGATGGACCAGAACCACTGCGCATAACGGCCTGCGGTTTCTGGGTTCTGAATGCGGCGGAGAGAATAAACGAAATCCTCTGCCGTGATGGCTTTGCCGTCAGACCATTTCAGGTCAGGCCGTAGTTTGAAAGTGTATGTCAGGCCATCGGGGCTGACTGTATAGCTTTCAGCGGCACCCGGCACCACTTCGCCTTTTGCATCAAGCGTCATGAGTGGCAGGAAAATATCGTACAGCACAATAGCTGCTGAATTGCCCGATGATACGTGCGGATCAAGCGTATCAGGGTCTGCGGCAGAGCTGCGGTTTAACACCATCTTGGCGTTGGCCGCAAACGGAGCCAATGCCAGCGTGGTCGCCAAAGCCATTACAGAGACAGTTGTCTTGCAGCGCGAGAGAAACATCAGGCTAACCTTTACGAATGACATGCCGCGTTTTAATCACCACGCGTTTTAATCACCAATAGTGCGTCCAACGAGCGTTCTCTTTGAAGTAACGGAATGCATCAGGTCCGTCCTTCGGAATGTATTTTTCATACAGTCCACGATCATACCGCGTGCGGTACTGATCGAATACCGGCTTATAGATATCCATATGCACATCAGGGATGCGGTGCTTGGCGCGGAAATCCTTCATGTTGATCTGCACCATGCGCTTTGTTTCGAATGGGCCAGCCATAGCCAGTTCCACGCCGCGTGGTCCGTAAATCGCTGATCGACCAGGGCCCCCATAATTTGTGTCTTCCAAGAACCCTGTGCCGCGTCGCCCCACGTTAATCGAGTTATTGCAGATCAGCGTGTAAAGGCTGTTGTGGTAACTGGTCAGCTTCATGTCGTCAGACTCAAAGCCGCCGGTGGCGACACGCGCGATAATTTCAGCGCCCTTCATTGCCATGCAGCGGAACAGTTCAGGTTCAAACTGCACGGCAGACATGGCGATGTTGCCGATATCTGTACGCTCCACCGGGATCACGGCATCAAGGCCGTACATTTCAACAAAGCGGTCGTACACATCGTAGATCACCGATGTGTATTGTTCAGAGCCGGGGAACATGCCGCGCACGTTGCGTTGTTTCCAGTGGGTCGCGCGCACTTTGCCGTCAGGCCCCATCAGCACCATCAAGTGCAGAATGTGGCCAGGCCAATTCACAGGGTCTTTGGCATATGTGCCGAACACGATGTAGCAATTGTAGCGCTTAGCACGCTCGCCGATGCGTTCGATCTCGGGGCCATCAATCTCGATGGAGAGATTGTAGTGCTGTTCGCGCGTCCATTTGCGAAAGCCCGTGATGGGGAATTCATGGAAGCAAAGCAGATCCGCTTTGCCGCCATATCCTTGCGCGGCATCGATACACTCGATGAAGTAATCCATGTTGTCTTTGATGCCGGGGGCTGGGTTTTCGCCATCCACGCCATGCACGCGTGTCTGCACAACTGCCGCCGTAATGTTATCTGAGCGCAGTGGCGCTACAGGATACGTTCCATCGGCGCGTACCATCGGTTCGGGTGTGGCGTCGGACATTAGAAAACTCCCCCAAAAACGGTATTTGAGTGGGCAAGGTAGGGGGCGCTCAGGTGATGGGTCAAGACGAAAGGTAATATAAATATAACAAATTATGTCTGCGCTGATACAGACTGTATCTATGGCGTATACCGAATTGAAATGCTGCGCTCAAAACCCCTCTGGCTAGGGTGTCACAGCTAAATATCGCGTGAGATTCACTGCGCGTGGATTCTCAATCCAGCCTTTTACTTTGGGACTGATCAAACGGCGATTACCTAAGAAGTAGATCGGGATGATGGCATGATCCCTCATTGCAATGGCCTCAGCGTCTTGCAACATTGCGCGCCGTGCCATTGGGTCCAACGTCTGACGCGCTTTTGCCAGGGCGGCGTCGAAGGCAGGGTTGGAATAAGTCGCGCGATTCGTCGAGCTGCCAGTTTCTAATACGCTTAAAAAAGTAATGGGGTCATCGTATGGCGCAAACCATGTCCAGCGGATTGCGTCGTAGTTCAACGTACGTGCGTCTTTGTCCACGAGTTGCGGGCCATTGTTATCTTGCGTGACTTGCGCACCAATCCCGCGCCACATGGACGAGATCGCCGTGCCCAACCGACGATTCTGTTCAATGGTGTCGAATTTAAAACCGAAGCTCAGTGGTTTATTGGGGCCGTAGCCCGCATCGGCTAGGAGGGCTTTTGCTGCGGCAATGCGTTGCGTCAACGGTTGGCTTTTGAAGCTTAAAGGCTGCCCACTGTAATCAGAAGTCGATGGTGGAACAAGGTTGTAAGCTGGCGTTGATCCGGGCGGCAGCAGCTTCTGTACTAAACCTTCGCGATCAATCGCGAGCGACAAGGCTTCGCGCACACGCGCATCGTTGAATGGCGGCTTTGTTTGATTCAACATTAGATAGAACACGGATAGCGCCGGGCTGACGCGCAAAACTTTGGGCATTTCTTTCTCGATCAGACCAATTTGATCGGTGGGAAAATTCAATGCCACGTGCAGTTCACCTGCACGGAAACGCTTCAGTGAAGCACCTTGATCTTCAGTTGGATAAAACACCACCTCATCAATGGATACTGAAGTCGCAGCATGAAACTTCATATTCTTCTTGGCGCGAATAAGTGTTTGGGGAATGCGCTCGGTCATTACATAGGCGCCATTTGAAACCATCGCTCCGGCGTCAGTCCATGCCTTATCTATTTTCTCAATGACATGCTGTGGAACGGGCACGGCTGCATTCGCAGCCATCAGTTGTGGAAAGAATAGTGCTGGATACTCCAGCGTAAATTCTACGACCCGCGCATCCCGTGCGATAACGCCTAACGTATCAGGCGCTGCTTGGCCGCTGTTCACGGCCTTTGCGTTTTTGATGGGATACATAAACGACGCAAAGGTCGCGGCAGTCTTGGGGTCGAGCAAGCGCCGGAAGGAATAGACAAAATCACCAGCCGTGAGCGCATTGCCATCCGACCACATGAGGTTTGGACGAAGCGTAAAGGTATACTTCAGCCCATCGGTGCTCACAGTCCAGGCTTCCGCTGCACCCGGAACAATTTTACCATCAGGCCCTACGGTGGTGAGGCCTTCAAACAGATCATTGAGGATGATTGACGCTGAGTTGCCTAATCCAAGATGCGGATCCAGGCTGCGAGGTTCAGTATTTGTACCCCGCAATAGGGTTGTGGCGCTGGCGCTTAAGGGAGCCAACAATAAGGCGATAAAGTAGAGAGTAAGATTTTTGCGTTTCATGGAACAAAGCCTAGTGTGATGGGCAGCGTACTTTCAATCGGCAACCAAAGATCGAGCACATGAATCGACGCGATGTCATCTTAATGGCGGGGGTAGCGACAATGGCAGCAGGTATAAGCGTGAACACGCAGTCTAAAAGTATGCAAAAGACATATGTGCTGGTGCACGGCGCGTGGCATGGCGGTTGGTGCTGGCGCGATGTTGCCAATGCGTTACGGGCCGCAGGCCACGTTGTACATGTGCCGACGCTCACTGGCCTGGGTGAACGTGCGCATCTTGTAAATTCATCAGTGAACCTCAGCACGCATGTCAAAGATGTTGAACAGCTTTTTACCTTTGAAGATTTAAGCGATGTGATTCTGGTGGGCCATAGTTATGCGGGGCACGTCATTCCGTTGGTAGCGGACCGCATAAAAAACAAAATTCGCCATTTGGTGTTTTTGGATTCTGTCCTGCCGCATGACGGCAAACCATTCCTTGGCCCAGGCATTGGCGAGGCACGCGCCAAGACAGCGATTGAAGGCTATTTGTTGCCGCCCATGGATGTGGATTGGTTTGGCGTGCCGAAGGATCACCCCAAGGCAGACTGGGTGCGCCGCCATCTCACCAATCATCCATTGCCAACATTAATGGAGACCGTGCGTTACACGAACGGTGGACCTACCGGATTACCAATCACTTATATTCGTTGTTTGCAGCGTCGTGATGCCGATCAGCCTGATGCCATCGAAGCGGAAGTGAAAGCCAATGCGGGTTGGATGTGGCGCACATTAAATACAGGCCACGACGCGATGGTTACGGCGCCAGACGAACTGAGCCAAATGCTTCTCACAATTTCTTAAGGGCCTGACGTGACAACAAATGATTCATTGCGTGCCCAAGATTTGGGTGCGCAGCCTTTCGCGCCGGGTGACATTTTCCTGGGCGCTACAGATGTGGACGATGCACATGTTGATCTGCGCAAACACGCAGGTGCTGGCCGTGTGCTGCATTACGATGCCAACTTCAATTTAAAGGGCGAGTATCGCACGGGTCTTACAGGGCTTGTCATTGGCTTGGACGTAAACGAAGTCACCAAGGAACTTTTAGTTTGCGATTCTCAAAATAAAGTTGTGACACGATTTAGCGCTGACGGTGCGTTGTTGGGGCTGTGGCCCTTTCAGCCCGTGCGTTCTTTCGGGGCAGCCATGTGCGATGCTCAAGGGCGTGTTGTCTTGGGCGTGCATTCAGATCGTCCGTTGCCGCCAGGGCAGGGCGGCAAGGGCGCATTTTTGTATCGTGTTGACCCTGCAAGCGACACTGTTGAAGAATTTCAGTGTGATTTTGATGGTGGAAAATTCGGGTTTCACCGTGTCACTCATATGTATTTGCAGCTTGATGGTTCAAAGCTGATTTACGTGTCCGAGAATGGTGCCCGTGTCATGCAATACGACTTGTTGAATGGGCGGCAGCTTCCAGACCTTTTTGTTCTCGCGACCCGTGATGGCTTTGGCACATGTGGCCTGGCGTTACATCCCGATGGAGCGTTGATGATGGCTACGGGCTCGGGCGCAGCTGTGTTTGATCAGCAAGGTCATATCATCCGCACGATTGATGTGCCGGAGCGCAAAGGATGGTCACGACTTCAGCGTTCTAAAGATGGCCGCACATTTTTCATTAGCAATTTCTTTGACGGCGTCATTCAACGGCGTGATCTGAAAACGTTTGAAGTGTTAGCGCAACACGATATCGGTCGGAAATATTCGCTAACGGGCATTGCTGAGTTCAAAGGCTAAATCAGTGGTTGCGATTTTTCTGATTGTCTTTGTTGGTATGATGGGCACAAGCCTGTTGGCACCGCTTATCCCGTTTTATGCTGCGCGTCTTGGACTAACGCCGGAATACATAACAGTCATTATTGGCTTCTATGCGCTGTGCCAGTTTGTTGCCGCTCCGTTTTGGGGGCAACTCAGTGATCGTATGGGGCGCAAGCCTATACTGCTTATGACGTCACTCGGGCAATGCCTTGCATTTGTGATGCTGGCGTTCGCAGATTCTGTTTGGGTGTTGATTTTATCGCGTGCTCTTGGCGGCATATGTGCCGGTAATTTGGCAACGGCCTACGCGTACGTGACCGATATCACGACGCCGGAGAATCGCTCTGCCGGTATGGGAAAGGTTGGCGCTGCATTCGGTTTGGGCTTTGTGTTGGGACCTGCATTGGGTGGCTTCCTGGCAGGTGGCGACAATCTAATGGATGCAAATTTCATGGCGCCAGCCCTGGGGGCAGCCAGCATTGCTGGTATTGCCTTCCTTTCCGCGGCTGTTCTTTTGAAAGAAAGCCGTAAGATTGATCCGAACGCGCCGCGTAAAAAGACGTCCATCAATCCTTTAGGGCGCTTTGATGTTGTGGCGGGCAATCGCCGTTTGCTGCTGGTGCTTATTCTGGCGTTCTTGCTGCTGCTGGCATCATCAGTGCGTGAAGCGACGATTGCGTTGTGGGTGCACGATCAGTTCGATCTAACCTCGCAACAGCTCGGCTTTTTATTTGCTTACACCGGCCTTATCATCACAGCATTACAAGGCACGGTATTGGGCGGATTATCAAAGCGGTTCGGTGAAGAAAATGTGCTGATCTTCGGAATTATTGCTTACGGCGTGGGCCTCGCCAGCTTCGTGCTGGTTCAAACCTATCCGTCGCTGATCTTCGGCACGACGTTGAATGCAATTGGTACGGCTGTGTTCTCAAATGCCTTGCCAACCGTGTCATCCAAAATGGCAAAAGCAGATCAGCGTGGCCTTGTACTGGGTGTGTACCAATCCACCGGCAGTTTGGCCCGCTTCATTGGGCCGTCTTTTGCGGGTGCGATTTATGCACATATCGCCATCACCGCACCTTTTGCATTTGGCGCGGCGGTCTTGCTCGTCGGCTTAGTATTAGCGCTGGTTATTCGCCGCTACATCACAGTGTCACGGCAAGCGGCAGAATAATTACTGTGCAGCCTGTTCGTCCGCGAGTTTCTTGGAGCTAACGTTTAAGCTTTCATTCTCAAGCGCCTGTAGCTCCTGATGAATGATGCGCAAAATGCGCGCAACATATGCGGCGTGCCATTCTTGGCGTTCTTTGGCAGCGTTATCGTCTGGCCTGAACGCGTCAATGTTAGCCTTGGTGATTGCAGTGCCACTTTCTGCAAGCCGCTCAATCGTATCCATACGCTCGCGCAGTACTGCAACTTCGGCTGCAACCGCCATCGTGATCGACATGACGCGTTCAACCGCCGGATCATCAAAGAAGTAGGGGCGTTCGCCTTTGGCTTTCGCATTGGCTAATGCGTTAACATCAATATTGCTCATGGTGTTTTACTCTTGGTTGCGCCAAACAAATACCAGCCTTCACCCTTCCGGGCTGTTTCTTTTGCGGGCATCGCGGCTTTTTGTTCAGGAGCATGGCGCGATAATGTGCCCGCCCAGGGTTGGTAACGGCCGGCTTCAATATCTGCTTTGGCACGGCCCTCAAAATGTAAGTCGGGCGCAAATCCTGCATTCGTCATCAAGTCGAAGACATTCATGGTGTGGAATTTAGCCCAGAAGGGTTCGTTATTGTACCACGCATCCCAGTCGCGCGTGAAACGTTCCCACAACGATGTGTCCGGCGTAAAATTGGGTTGCTCAAGGTGCAGCATCATACCACCCGGCTTTAACAGGCGGTGGCACTCTTTCAAAATATTTACCACAGCCTCTGCCGACGTTTCATGCAGCGTCATGGTGGTTTGAATCCAATCAAAGCTTCCGGACTCAAACTGCGTATGCTCGCCATTTGTTTGCACGAATTGCACGCTGGTGTACCCCATGCTTTGGGCACGCGCGTGACCATAACGTAAAGCAGCCACACCGACATCGGCGACAATCACTTCCGCGTCGGGGAAGGCCGCTGCAATCGGCAAGCTGTTGATGCCGAAGGCGCCACCTAAATCTAAAATACGTTTGGGTGCAAAATCGGGGAACCGCTCTTTCACAAACTTCACGATGGCACGGCCTGCGCCATCGCCATAGGCACTCATTGACCCTGCGGTGGTAACGAACAATCCAACTTCGTAGCTGGCAACAGCGCCCGCGTCGCCTGGCATGATCTCACTGTAGTAGCTGCCTGGCATCCAGTGGTTGTCAACTTGCGTCAAGTATTCAGGGACTTGAACATTTTCATCTAACTGCAACGTCTTCTTGCCGTCGTTGGCTGCGGCGATTTTTTGGTTCATCGCGTCAAGTTGGCGTAACACCACGTGCCGTCCAACTTGCTGGCGCATCTCCATCGTATTCAGACGCAAAGCTGCCCACGCTTGGTAGAAGGGGTCAGCGCGCATCTCATCGCGGATATCTTGATGCGTTTTAAAATCTTCACCGTGTGTCGCGATATGGTTTGGTGCCACACGCTTTTCGAAAGCTTGTTTAATGCCAGGAAAAAACTTCTGACCCAACTGCACATTCAAACTTGTCAGGAAATTGAAGCGCGCCGTTTCATCGTGGCTCACGTCAGGCGACATGCCGTGCTTACCGGTGCGATCATATGTCGGAGGAAGAATGCCAGACATTCGTTTATAGGCCTTAAATTGTAACGCTAGCGTAACTTTTTATCCCGGGCGATTCACCAGCTTTTTAGCGCTCAGGGTCTTATCGCGTCCGCCTTGCGGACGATGTGGAGCCCTAAAGCCATAGCATTTCTTACACTCACCGCGCCTTGTGGAAAACCTCTTGCCCCGACCCTATGTGGTGCGATACCAGCGGCGCCTTGATCACAATCAATTTTGAGTAGCGAACCCATATCATGCCGATCCTTCACGTAACCAACCGCGCTGGCGAAAAGCATACAATTGAAGCCAAAGCCGGTGCCAATTTGATGGAAGTCTTGCGCGACAAGAACATGGACGTGGAAGCCATCTGCGGCGGCTGCTGCTCATGCGCGACATGCCATGTATTCATCGGCGAACAATGGACGGCCAAGTTGCCAGCGAAATCTGCCGATGAACAAGAGTTGGTAGAAGAAACTGAAGCCTATCAACCGGCCACGTCGCGTCTGTCCTGCCAAATCAAGATCACCGATGCCTTGGATGGTATGGAAGTGATCGTTGCACCTGAAGAATAAATCGCAAAGAATAAAATCTTCCGCGAGATTGTTCTCTAACGTTCTATAGCTGAATAGATCTTTCCGATTGTCGTCGGATCGTCCAGGCATTCCACCGCAAGACGCGCGACTTCCGCGCGTCTTATGCCGCCGCTGGTTAGCGGGTCTTCAGTCAAAATCCCGCGCCCTGATGCTGGGCCATGGCCTAAGCCGCCCGGTCGAATGACAGTGTAGTTTAGCCCCGCCTGAAGCAGATGATTTTCGCCTAGTGTCTTCAAGGCACAGACCGACCCCAAAAACTTTTCAGCTTGTGCAGATAGCGCAGGACGGCTGTTTCCAGCGCCGACCGAGCTGATCAGTATGAATCGTTTTATGCCAATCACGACACAAGCATCGACCACGTTGGCCACGGCGATGTGATCAACTTTTTGCGCAGCATACGGAGTGTTGCCCAAGCTGCACAAAGCAGCATCACACCGTAATCCGTTAAGTGCCGTTTGAAGCTGCGCAGCATCAAACGCATCAGCAGCGACCAGCGAAACGCCCAATGCTTTCAAGGCGCTGACGTCAGATGCCGCCCGGACAACCGCTGTCACGGTATCGCCACGGTCGCGTAATAGTTTTGCTGTCTCGAAGCCAGTATTTCGTGTGGCACCAAAAATGAGAACATGCATGGCTGTTTCCCTTTGCCGGGCTGGGTGTGATTTTTATCTTGTCTCGTCGGCGCATTAGCCTACATCAATCAACTCAAGAATATCCGTCCTGCGGTTCTCCTGGAGTTTTCCGATGCGTACGTTTTGCCATTTTGCACTCGGTGTTGCGGCCGTTTTAACAGCGACGTCTGCATCTGCTGTTGAGCTTCGCTACGGCTCAAAGGGTGTTCCTGTTAGCTTCGGCAACCCGTACATGGCGAACGGTTCTCCCTCTAGCTACGTCTGGTTCGCGATGTTCGATGCGCTGACGCAGATCGACGGCAAAGGCCAATTGCAGCCGGCTTTGGCGCAGTCGTGGGAAAGCATCGAGCCCAAAGCGTGGAAATTTAAACTTAAGCCCAACATCACGTTTAGCAACGGCGAGCCTTTTAATGCTGAGGCAATTACCACAGCGGTAAATTGGCTGAAGACACCCGAAGGCCGACGCTCAGTGATCGGCGGTGAAATCCGCGATGTTGTGAGTGCTGAGAAAGTTGATGATCTGACGGTCATTATCCGCACTGATAAGCCCGATGCAATTTTGCCGCGCCGGATGTCGGCGGTGCTGATTGCTGCTCCGAAAGCCTGGACCAAACTAGGCCCGGATGGTTTTGCGAAAACGCCAGCCACAACCGGCTCGTTCATGATCAAAGATTGGGGCGAAGGGGCCGGGCGCATTACGCTGGATGCGTTCAAACAATCATGGCGTGCGCCCATTGTGGATCGCCTGATCGTTATTAACCTGCCCGATAATCCGGCGCGTATTCAGGCGCTACAGTCCAATCAAATCGACATCGCAGGCAATATCAATGTGGATGACATTGATACGGTCGAAGGTTCAGGCGGCAAAGTGATTTCAGGCTCGTCGGCATCTGTTGCAGCTATCGCGTTTCGTGTCGCTGATGGTCAGAACAAAGCGCTGAAAGATGTGCGTGTACGCCAGGCGCTGAATTACGCCGTTGATAAAGATGGTATGAACAAAGCCCTGTTGCGGGGCTTAACGCCCCCATCGGGCCAGCCTGCCGCGATTGGCGCTGTGGGTTATAACCCTGACATTAAGCACTACGCCTATGACCCCGTGAAAGCCAAATCGTTGCTGAAAGAAGCAGGTTTTGCGAATGGCTTCACCATGAAAGTCGACGTCATGGTTGACCGTACACCTGGCGATGCGGCGGTCTATCAAACCATGGCGGACATGCTGGGGCAGATTGGTGTGAAGGTTGAATTGCGCACCATCACGTTCCCAAGCTGGCTGAGCAAATACCTGACTGGCACATTCGACAAAGATACCGATGCGTTTACGCTGTCTTGGAACGCGGGGCCCTATAACGATGTGCAGCGCCCCATGGAAATTTATTCATGCCTGTGGCCCAAGGCATTTTTCTGTGACGAAGGCTTGACCAAGCAATTGGTGGCGGCAGGTCAGGAAATGGATTTGGTAAAGCGCGAAGGTATGCTGCGCACATTGGGCCAAGGCTATCACGATGCCGCTCCGGCACTTTTCCTGCTGAACTTGAATGATTTCTTTGGCGTGCGTGCAGGCGTTGACGATGTTGAAATCGTCAACCGTGTTCCGGCGTACCACAAAGTGAAAATTAGTAAGTCACGCTAACGCGACCTATTACGGGGCGTCTTCTTGCGACCAGCGGAATTTGCCCACAGAGTCTGGGCGGCGCACAAGGTGAATGCGGTGCTGGTAAAAGTCAGCCAGATATGTGGCAACGTGCTTTTCGACCGGGCGATAGCCTGAGTCAAAAATCACCAAACGTGAACGCACCAGCGGTGTTCCCACAGCGCAGCCCAGAGCGTTGGAGTCGTTTAAGTCAGCCAATGTCGCGCCAATCAGTTGATCAGCACTCAAGATGTCGATGCCTTTTGCTTCAAGGATCGAGAACATCGACAACGTTGCGATGTCATCCTCGGTAATTTGAATGTTTAAGTCTGTCGGAATGTATGTCGCCGTGTGGCCGACGCGACGTCCGCGCAACAGGCGCACCAACGTCGTGCGTTGAACTGTAGCACCTTGCGGCAAGTTCAAGTCTGAACGGGTTTCTTCGTCCGCTGGGACGGTGTCGAATTTCAGTTCTTTGATTTCCGAGCGCTTGGTCATGGCGTCCAAGCGCTTCAAAAGCTGATCCATATCGCCGGTCAGCGGTGGTGGGCTTGTGCTGGTGGCACCGGTCACAAATGTTCCGCGGCCTTGCTCACGCGAGATCAGCTTGTCTTCAGCTAAAAGGTCGACTGCTTTGCGCACTGTAATGCGCGAAACCCCGAACGTTTCGCAAAGTTCGGTTTCCGTCGGCAGCTGTGCGCCACGGTTATAGTTACCGTTGTATATCCAATCGCGAATGGTCAGATAAACTTGGTAGTAGCGCGGAAGCTTGGTGCCGTCCCCTAAGGTTTCAGCCGGCAATTTATTCATGCGGTCCTCGCCCCCTGTCCGGAGGTCTCTTGCAACCAATGGATGCGGCCAAGATATGCTATTGTGTTGCTTCTGTATACGGGCCGTGAAGCGAGGGAAACCGGTGACGGTTAAAATGCTTAGGTTTTTTCCAGCACTTCAAGTGCGGCGCGTTCGCCTGATTCCATAGCGCCTTCAAGCCCGCCTTGAAGAACAGCTGTGTGTTCACCAGCGAAGTGAATGCGTTCGTGTGACGTGGCGGCACTATTACCATACGCGGCGATTTGCCCAGGCGCGCGATAAGCAAATGTACCTTTTGACCACGGGTTCGCTGACCAATTCACGGCAGCGATCGGTTCAATTTTTCCTTCTGTGCTGGGCCGTGCCTTGTGAAGCTGAGCCGTTGCATATGCAATGAGATCAGCTTCGTTGGCGTTGCGGATGGGCAAGCTGGCGCGCCCAGCTAAGTACATCCAAACATAATTGCCGCCAGGGATGAGCCAGTTATAAGCTCGCCCTGCTGTGCCGTCAGTCCAGAGTGATGAGCCCAAACCATCGCTTTCCCAAAATTTCTCTTTGATCGCAAAAAAGATACTTGCGGCTTGGCCATAGGGAATGCTGGCAATGGCCTCGGCTTGTCGTGTGGGCAAAACAGGATCGAAAGCCACATTGCGCAATACAGACGCAGGCACCGTGCAAACGACGAATTTGGCCTCAAATTTCCGGCCATTTGTGCATTTAACTTTTACGTTGTTCTTTGTGGTGCTGATGCTTTGAACCGGTGCATTCACAATAATGTCGGCTTTCAAGCTCGCGGCCATAGCTTGCGGCAGTTTACTCATGCCGCCGACAATATGATTGAACGGACCGCGTCCACCGCTCCATTCGGCAAGCTTTTGAGCGCGCCGCCCCCACAACGTAGACTCCGCTTTCAAGTCATCGGCTTGGGTTGATGCGGCCAACAAGGCCAGTGTCGCGGCATCAGCGCCTTTGGATGTGTAGAGATCGTAAAGGGACACATCCTGCAAAGATTTTGCGTCTTCTAACCAACTATCCAATTCTGATAGCCCGCTTTCTTTTTCGCTAAACGCAGATGGCAAGGCCATCGGCGGGACTTTACGAAACGCTTCCGGCAAGGTGTTCTGTGGCGCGGTGGGCCAGTCTTTCGGGCTCATCAACGTGCCGCCAATGTTGAGAGCGAAATCCAATTTCTCGGCTTGCCACGCGCGCATATCCAAACCGAAGCGCTGAATTTGGTCGAGCACGCGGGCGTACATCGGCCCCACTTCTGAGCCGCCACTTTCAGGGTGCTCTGGTTTATCAGTAAGTGTGCGCACCCGTCCGCCAATGCGATTATTCGCCTCGATGACTGTGACTTTTAATCCCGCCTCTTCCAAAATCTGTGCGGCGTGAAGCCCAGACAGCCCTGCGCCGATGACAATCACATCCGGGTTTTTCGCGGCGTATGATTTGTGTGTGATCAGCGACGCTGCCGTCGCCAACACCAAAGACCGGCGTGAAACACGTGCCATTAAGTTCGCTCCCATCCCCTGGGGCGAAGCATAAACGGAAGCCGAAGCGAAAGAGAAGCCTTAAGCGCTTAAGTGTGATGGGTTCAAGCGTGACCGATAGAGACGATCTAGAATGTCCTGTCCCGTTTGGGGTTCGCCGAGCTGTGCAAGGTAACGCTTTTCACGCAAAGGGCGCATAGCATTACCCCACAAGCGTTTCAAAGCCATACCTGACATAAAATGTGTCATAGCCGTATGGTGTTTGAAATGCGCTTGCACATCAGGCACGGCATTCCGGAAATTTGTCGCGGGCACCGCAGCTTTTCGCGCAATCACGTTTATATGGGCGGGGCCTTGCGTGATGATCGTGCTTTCAATCTTGAAACCGGACGCCTGAAGCAAATCTTCCAGCCCGGCTGGGTTGAAGGCGTGCAAGTGTGCGGCATGGAAGCGGCGGCGTGGCGCATGAAACCACGACATAATGTTGGGCACTTCAATCACAATAAGCCCGCCCGGCTTTAGCCATCCGCTCAGCTTTGCCAATCCGCCGCGTAAATCCAACAGGTGTTCAAATACGTGATGCAGCGTGATGACATCAAACTGCTCTGGTTCAAACTGTGCGAGTTCGAGTGTCGTGGCTTGAATGTTCACGCCGTAAGACTGCTTTGCATACCCAGCATAACCTGCGTTGGGTTCAATACCTCTCACATCATATCCAGCGGTTGCGAGCAAATACGCAAACTCACCGCCGCCCGCACCAACATCTAATACTTTTGCTGGGGGCTTTGCGAACGCCTGCAAGCGCTCCAAGCGTTCAAGCGCACGAAAGCCAGCGCGTAAGACATGTTTGCGTTTTGGCGTTAGCACGCCTTTGTATTCGGTGCGGTACTTGGAGCTGTAGTAAGCATTCAGTTCGGCTTCAGTGGGCGCGGGGTTGGTAAACACATGGCCGCACGCATCACACATCACGGTGCGTAGTGCTTCGCCGTCTCTGTCATGTGTGCCAACAACACGGTGTGATGCGCCGTTACACAGCGGGCATGCGCGGGGTTGGGATGAAACTTGAAGTGCACCCATTAATCCGGCCACCGTTTATGCATCCACATCCATTGCCCTGGCGTTTCGCGCACCCAATCTTCGATCTTGGTATTTAATTTGGTCAGTGTTTGGCGCACATGTTCTTCATCATTGGCATTCCCTTCCACGCTCCATGGGACTTCAAAGCTAATGCGGAAACCAGCTTTACCCACGCGCTCTGATCGCGCCGGAATAAGCTTGCAGCCATAACGCATCGCAATCCGCGCAATGGCTTTGCCGGTGTGCGCGCCGCGTCCAAAGAATGGGATTTCCGGACCTGTATTGGTTTTCTGATCAATCAACATCACGACAGTGCCGCCATTTTGTAGGTGGCGTACTATGTCGCGCAAACCATCCGCGCCCTTTGGCGCCATACCGGCAGCATACTGCGAGCGGATTTTTAAGATCAGATCATCGACCAACGGATTATTAGGCGCACGATACACGAGCATGGCGGGCTTGCCGTGATGCGCCAGCACCATCGGAATAATTTCCCAATTCCCGATATGCGCGCTGAACACAATGGCGGGTTTGTTTGCGACGGCCCACTGCAAACCAGCCGCACCTTGCACATCAATCAGGCCGTCCCAGCGGCTACCCCACAGGCGCGGCAATTGCGCGTACTCGGCCATAACGCGCCCAAAGTTATCGAACGCGGCACGCACATATGCTTTGCGCTCGCTTGATGACATGTCAGGGAAGGCTCGCGCCATATTGCGTGTGGCGGTTTTCCAAGGCTTTGAGATCGACCCCAGTGTCCGGCTCAACCAGCCGCCAACGCCCGAGGCCATCTGCCAGCTCATCAATTTCAGCCCGCCCATAAACGCGTAGGCGAAACCGGCCTCGATATAGTGTTTAAACTTCACGCGCGGCCGCGGCTTTCCCTCTGCTGGGGGCGGGGGATTAGGCTGTGAAGTATTTAAAGCGGGATCGAAATTGGCCATAAGGGGCTGGGTAAGCTACAGTGTGGTTTCTGGCAAGGCGCAATCAATCTCAAAACGTTTAGATCATTACACGTGAAAATTCTTCAAACTATGGCCGGCGGCGTCCATGGCGGGGCGGAGACGTTTTTTGAGGACCTCGTGCAGTCCTTTGCCCGTGCTCAGATTGACCAGCATGTCGTGACGCGTCCTGCTCCGATACGTATCAAAACTCTCGAAGCTGCTCGTTGCGCCGTCACCACGCTGCCCTTCGCGGGCGTGTTTGATCTGTACACCCCGTTTCGTCTGAGGAGTGTCGTAAAGCACTTTCAGCCCGATGTGGTGCTGGGATGGATGAACCGTGCGTGTGCCGCCTTGCCGCGCGGGACGCACATCAATGTCGGTCGCTTGGGGGGGTACTACAATTTAAAGTACTACCAGAAATGTGACGCACTTATTTGTAATACGCGTGACATCCGCGATTACGTTGTGCGGGAAGGTTGGTCAAGCACCAAGGCATTCTATGTGCCGAACTTCTGCCCCGAAGGGCCCGAGCCTGCATTACCCCGCACCAGTTTTGAGACGCCTGAGGGCAGCAAAATCCTGCTGATCCTCGCGCGCCTTGAAAAAGTAAAAGGCATCGACATTGCGATCAAAGCACTGAAGAGCTTGCCCCATGCTGTGTTGTGGTTGGCGGGTGAAGGCACTTTGCGCGGTGAGTTGGGGGCCTTAGCGCAGGCCGAAGGTGTCTCTGCGCGTGTGAAATTCTTAGGCTGGCGCAATGACCGCGCAGCCCTGTTGCGCACTGCCGATGCGGTACTGGTGCCCTCGCGTCACGAACCCTTTGGCAACGTTGTCGTGAATGCATGGGTTCATGGCGTTCCGATCCTGGCCACTGCCAGTGAGGGGCCCAGTGCGCTCATCGAAAACGGTGTAGATGGAATGCTAACGCCAATTGATGATTATGACGCTTTCGCGACAGCTATTCACGCGGTGCTATCAGATCAGGCGTTGGCACATCGCATGATTGAAGGGGGCAGTCGCAAGGCTGCTGCCGAATATTCGGAAGGCGCGGTCCGCGCACAATATCTAGAGGTCTTTCGGCATCTCCTGACCCCTTGAGAAGCCATAATAATTTACCTCCGGGCCTAAAATCGGCATAGTCGACCCATGAGCCCTGCAACAGCCCCAGCGATCGAGACGCTCACGCCGCCGCCCTTAAGTGCCGCGGAAGTGAAAGACCATCTCAGCCTCATCGCTGATATGACGCTGGTGTTTTCTGCATCGCATAGCTTCGATGCCGTGGCGAAATCGGCTTTAGAACGCGTTGCGCGATATGTCGGCGCAGAGGCGGCTTCGTTTTTCATGCTCGACGACAATAGCCAGACGTTGATCTGCACGGCGTGTTACGGTCCGGTCGACATTACCGGTCTGCGTCTGCCGTCGAATGCGGGCATTGTTGGTCGCTGCGTGCAAACGCAAGAAGCTGGCATCGTGCGCGATGTGCGCAAAGACGCAGACTTTGGCGCGGCTGTTGATGCTAAAACAGGCTTCATCACCAAATCAATCTTGGTTGCGCCTTTAACAGTGAGCCGCGAACGTTTGGGCGCGATTGAAGTGATTAATAAGAATGTCGGTGACAACTTATTTTCACCGAATGATTTGGCGTTGCTTCACACGTTGTCACGCGCTGCTGCATTGGCCATTCACAATCTGCGCCTCACTGACAAACTGGTAGAACAAGAACGCGAACGCCACGAATTGGAATTGGCTGCCGAAATTCAACGCGATCTGTTGCCGCAACCATCGTCAAAAGATTTTCCGATTCACGGCATTAACGTTCCCGCCCGTGCGGTGTCGGGTGATTTCTACGACATTCTGCAACGCCCCGATGGACGCATTTGGTTCAACATCGCCGACGTGTCTGGCAAGGGCATGAATGCGGCCTTGCTGATGGCTAAAACCTCCAGCTTGTTTCGCTGTCTTGCGAAAAGTGCCGAACATCCAGGCCAGCTTTTAAATGCCATCAATAACGAACTGTGCGAGACCAACTCGCACGGCATGTTTGTAACCATGGTGGGTGGCTTGTTCGATCCGTCCACCGGCATTGTCCGTCTAACCAATGCGGGCCATGAACCACCCCTGTTGTTCGACATCATGCGTGAATCTTTTATGTCGATTCCGGCGGATGCACCGCCTTTGGGTATCGCCACAGGCATTGCAGGGCCGGATGGCTACCCTGTGGTGGAATTGGATCTCAAAGGTGGCTCGCTTTATATCTTCACCGATGGCCTGACTGAGGCCACCACGTTTGGGGGCGGTATGTTGGGTATTGATGGCGTGCGCGCCCTCATTCGCGATCATACAGAAGAAACACCCGACTTGCGCTTGAAGCACATTGCGGGCGCGGTAAAGCTGCCGGGCAAGCCATTGCATGATGATTTGACCCTGATTGTGGTCGAGGATAATGGCGTGCGGACTGCACCGCCCAAGCCGCCTGGGGTGCAGTTGGATGCCGATACAGGCGTGATTATGCGCATTCGCGTGCCCGCTATGGCTGATCGGTTAAAACTCATCCGCACGGCCACCACCCAGGCCGCGGCCTATTGCAGTTGTGATGCGTCCTGGACCCAGGACTTGGTGTTGGCGGTGGACGAAGCCTGCCAGAACATCATCCGCCATGCTTATGGCGGTGAGGAAGGGGCCGGGGATATTGTCGTTGATTTCGCCCAGGACGGCGATGCAATGTCCGTCTTCCTGATGGATTTTGCTCCACCGGTTGATATCTCCCAGATCAAGTCACGAGATATTAACGATGTGCGCCCTGGCGGGTTAGGGGTACATCTTATTAAGTCTGTGACCGACGATGCGCGTTTCCTGCCGCCCCCGCCTGGGGTCGGTAATTTATTTAAATTGACCAAACGGTTGCCCCCCAAGGTAAACTGACGGGGCAGAGAGGGTGAGATGACGTTCGATGTTCGTGATGTAAATGGCACCACTGTTGTGGCGCTGACCGGTGATGTGGATTTGCAATCATCGCCAGCCGTGCGCCATCAACTTTTGGAATGCTTAGATAAGCACAAGCGCTTGGTCGTAGACCTGGGCGCTGTCTCGTATATCGACTCATCCGGTGTGGCGAGCTTGGTGGAAGCGTTCCAGGTCTCTCGCAAAAAAACCGCGTATTTTGCATTGGCAGCGGTTTCGCCTGCCGCCATGCGCGTTCTCAGCCTGGCGCGCCTTGATAAAGTTTTCACAATCCATGCCGATGTAAACGCGGCCGCTGCTGCACAAGGATAAATCCGTGCGGGCACGCGTCGGCGATCATATGGAGCGGATGGGGCGTTCCGCAATCGCCGGGATCGCTGAATTCGGTCTGGGCGCGGTCCTCTTGGGCCAAAGCATTTATTGGATTGTCATTGGCCATCGCCGCGCACAGCCTGTGCGTCTTGATGCCGCTATGGCGCGCTGTATGGAAGTCGGCATCAACGCCGTTCCCATTATCACTTTAATGTCGCTGACTATCGGCATCATGCTTGCGATTCAGGGCATTTATTCGCTGCGTGTGTTTGGCGCTGAAGAGCAAGTTGTGCTGGGTATCGGCATGTCGGTGGTGCGTGAGTTCGGACCACTGATCACCGGGATATTGGTGGCAGGTCGCACAGGCTCATCATTAGCGGCACGCATTGGCACAATGCGCATCAGTCAGGAAATTGATGCGCTGTCGGTGATGGGCATTAACCCTGTGCGCTACATCGTAGCGCCAGCACTGATTTCCATGGTGATCATGGTGCCGATCCTGACGTTTTGGTCCAGCATTGTGATGCTGACGGGGGCAGGTTGGTACATCGGTATTGATCTCGGCATGAGTGCTGCCGCCTACATCGACCGCCTGACTGAAATTGTAAAAATGGGCGACGTTTGGCACGGCTTAGGTAAAAGCGTGCTGTTTGGTGTTTTGATTACGTTGGTTGGCGTTATTAACGGCACGTTGGTGACCGGCGGTGCCGAGGGTGTCGGCAAGATGACGACGCGCTCGGTGGTAATTTCCATCTGCGCCATTATCGTCACCGATATGATCTTCGCGTTCATCGCGACCCGGTCATGATGGTGCACGCATGAACCAGCCCGCCCTGAATACGATGCCTGCTGATGCCGAAGTGGTGGCAACACCTGCGGTGATTGAGGTGCGCGATCTGGTCACACACTACGGCACGCGCAAAATTCTACACGGCATCAATCTCGATATCCGTCAGGGCGAGATCATGGTGATCATGGGTGGTTCGGGCTCTGGCAAAAGCACGCTCCTAAATACACTTCTGGGTTTGCTGCGCCCCACGTCTGGCACCGTGCGTCTGTTGGGCCAGGACTTAAACGCCATCAGTGATGTTGAGCGCACCAAGCTACGCCAGAAAATGGGTGTGGCCTTTCAAGGCGGCGCTTTGTTCAGCTCGATGAATGTGCTTGAGAACATCATGCTGCCGCTGCGCGAGCATACAAAGCTAGATAAAAGCACGATGCAAATTATGGCCCGCATGAAAATGCAGGTCGTCAGTTTGGCCGGATTTGAAAAGCTGATGCCAGCCGAGTTGTCGGGTGGGATGATCAAGCGCGCAGCTTTAGCCCGAGCAATCGTGATGGATCCGCGCATTCTGTTTTGCGACGAGCCATCAGCGGGCCTCGACCCCGTTGTATCGTCAGCTATCGATGATTTGATTTTGTCGTTGCGCGAAGCCATGGGCATGTCGATTGTGGTCGTCACGCACGAGCTGGAAAGTGCGTTTAAAATTGCTGATCGTATTTGCGTGCTCGACAAAGGGCACATTTTAACGGTCGGCACCGTGGATGAAGTGCGTCACTCTAAGAACGAACGCATCCAAAATCTGTTGAATCGCCGCGCCGAGGCCGAAATATTGGACCCGGACGAGTATTTGAAGCGGTTAACAGCTGCGGGGAACTAGAGCGGAAGCGTTTTTGGCTTTTGCGTGCAGGGGTGCAGGCAAAGCCAAAGTTGGGGGATCAGAGGGTATGCAAGATAGTCGCATTAATTACGTCGTCGTCGGCAGCTTTGTAGCTGCGGTGGTGGCTATCTTTATCGTCGTGGTTTCCATGCTGGCGGGCCGCTCGGGCGCCACAGATGAATATTTCACGGTCTACGACAACGTGGGCGGCTTGAAGTTCGGCACACAAGTGTTGTTCGAAGGCTACCAGATTGGCCAAGTCGAAAGCATCGAACCGATGTTCAAAGGCCAGAACGTATCATTCCGCGTCAATCTTACCGTGCAAGAAGGCTGGAAGATTCCAGACGACAGTATCGCGCGCGTGTCGGTCTCGGGCCTGCTCTCGGCGATGACCATCGATATCGATGGCGGTACCAGCCCCAATGCGTTGAAGCCGGGCTCACAAGTAAAGGGCGCGTCCAACTCGAATATGTTTGCGGCCCTTTCGCAAATTGGCGCGCAATTTGGTGATTTAAGCGCCAACTCTATCAAGCCGCTTCTGGATACCCTGACCAACTATGTGAAAAACCTCGACAAGATCACGGCGGACAATGTTCCCGCGTTACTCGGGAACTTGAATAAAATTTCGCAAGATATGTCGCGCGATGTGCCTGAAATTACCGGCAGCATTAAACGCAGCACGGTCGCGATTGAGAAGGGCCCTCTTAGTCCTGAAAGCTTAGAGCGCATTGATACGATTATCGCTAACCTCGATAAGACGACCGCAAACTTGTCGGCCTTCACGGGTGACTTGGACCAAGTGCGCAAGATGCTTGTTAAATCGATGGAATCGGTGAACAAGCTGGTTGAAGACAACGCTGGTAACGTCGATGAGTCCGCGCGCAGCTTGCGTTACACGCTGGATACCATTTCGCGCTACGTCGATGACATTGCGCAAAATACCGAAGTAACAACGCGCAATCTGGCCGAGTTCAGCCGTGCGATACGCGAGAACCCAGGCCTGTTGGTGTCGGGTTCGCCGCAGTCTGATCAGTCAAAGTCGAAATCGAAATAACGGAGCGGAACTATGAACGTCCTTAATCGCCGCTCTCTCATCTCGCTGTTGGCTGCTGTCCTGGTCGCATCATGCTCGTCTGATCCGGTGCCAACCGATACCTATTATCGCCTTGAACTGGCAAATGCCCCTGCACCGCGGGCGGGCGGGCCGATTGCAGGTTTGGCAGAAGTGGCCCCTTTGCGCGGCGAAGGGATTGTGAACGGGCGCGCCATTCTGTTTCGCAGTGGGCCGAACGAACTTAAGCCTTACAGCTATCATTTCTGGGCTGATACTCCGGCTTCGATGTTGCAGCGTCAAATGATCGACGCGCTGCGCGCAGCCAAGGTGTTTGAGAATACGGCGTTGCCAGAAATGCGCCTCAACCGTGATTACGAAGTTGTTGGCACGCTGCGTAAGCTCGAGATTGATGCACAACAGAACCGCGCGATTGTGGAAATTGAGTTGGGCGTGCGCAAAGCGCGTGGCGGCCAGGTGTTGTTGCTGAAGGTCTATAACGCCGACGTGCCGACCAAGGGCGAAGGTGTACCTGCTGGTGTGGGCGGATTATCAGACGGCTTGGCCCAGATCGTCGCTACGTTTATTTCAGACCTGGCCCAGCTCCCGAATACTTAAACCTGCATTTCAATCAGTTTGGACGAGGCGCTTTTCGCCTGCTTTTTGCCGTCGGCGATCACTAAACTTAAGGCGTCGATATTGGCCAGCTTCACGCCGCGTTGCTTAAACACTGCCACGCCACTCACTGCCAATAGCGGGAAGCGCTTGTTCCGCCCGCCACGCGTTTGGCCGTTGATGTAGCCGTTCTGGCGGTCTTCCTCGTTGTACAAGCTTTCCACATCGCGGCAGAATTTGTCGAAGGCCACCTTTAATTCGCTCATCACTGTCGCGGAATCACAATTCTTGAAGCCGACAAAGAAATCATCGCCGCCAACGTGGCCGATGAAGCATTGCTCGCGAGAAAAGCCCGAGCGCAAAATCTCTGCGAACATTTGAATCGCGCGGTCACCAATGCGGAAACCATATTTGTCGTTGAACGGCTTGAAGTTGTCGAAATCCAGATACGCGAAGTGATGCGCTTCGCCAATGTTTGTAATCGCGGCGGTGACGTATTCGTGGATCAGGATGTTGCCTGGCAGTTTGCTTAAGGGGTTCTGGTCGCGGGCAAGCTTGATGTTTTTCTCATTCAGAATTTGCAGCAAGGCGCTCGCATGCAGGAACCCTGCGTATTTCGAGTCTTCCAAAATCAGTACGCCTTCACTGCCGGTATGCGCCGAGAAAATCTCAAGGATCTTTTCGGTCGAGGCATTTAAGCTTGCAAAGGCACACGGACGAATGAAGCGCGCCAAGTTAAAAGTGCGGCGCGGGTTGCGCATCAATTCGCGGCCGTATTTGGAATAAGCAAAGTGTTTCAAGTCGCGTTCGTGCACGATGCCCAGTGGGTGCCCCACTTGGTCGACAACCGGGAAGAACACATGATCGCCCTCGTTCTTGAAGCGCGAGAACAGCATGTCCAAGTCTTCGTCGATCTTCAGCGGCACGATGCGGTCCAACTGTGCGGCGACCAAATCTGCGTCGGTATCAAACCGGCGGCGGTCGTTTTCGCGCAATACAGCCACATCCGGGTAGCTCAGTTGCAGTTTAGTGAGGTCTGTGACGGGACGCGCAATCATGTAGCCTTGCGCTAAGTCGCAGCCCAAATCGCGGCAGACGTAAAACTCTTGCGGGGTCTCGATGCCTTCCGCGATCACCAATGCGCCCAACAAGTGCGCCATCATTACGATGTGCTTCAGGAACACGGTTTTCTTGGGGTCCGATCCGATCGAAGAAATCAGAAAACGGTCGAGTTTTAAAATGCCCGGTTCAAGGTGGTAGAACAGTTGCAGGTTAGCGTGGCCGGCCCCGAAGTCGTCCATGGTGAGTGCGCCGAAGGTGCGGCGCAGTTCCAGCAGGCGTTCTAAACCGATGGGGTTGTCGGCGAAGTCGTAACGCTCGGAAATTTCCAAAGCCAAGTTGGCGTTGGAAATGCCATAGCGCGATTTCAGCGACATCAGCGCGTTGCGCAAACCTTTGGATGAGACAATCGTGCGACCATCCAGGTTCACAAACAATTTCAGCGAGCGACATTCAGGGATCGTGGTGAAGTGCGCGAACGAGCGCTCCAGCATGCGTTCTTCCAGAATGTCCAGGAAGCCGTCTTCCCAGCAGCGGTTGATCAGGTCGATGGGCGATTCAAAATGGTGCCGGTTAAACCCGCGCATCAGGGCTTCAAACCCGAAGGTCCGCCCGGTGTGAATGTCGATGATTGGCTGAAAGGCGATATCGAGATCGTTGGCGATATCGGCCCAGCGCCGCCGCACCGAGCCCATCATGCTGGACTGGAAGTTGGGGCTCTGGTTCCGATTGGTTGAAATAGCCCCAGGAAGAGTGGCGTTAATCCCGGTGTTCAGCGTTGAGGTCAAAGCGACTTGGTTCATGGCCCAGTTTCCCCGGTGGCCGCCGTCTCTTGTTAACGATTTCTCAACGTATGAGACGGTTTCGGCTCAAAATCTGTTAGGGTGTAAAAGGGGCTGCATCAATCGCGCATTGGGTGAGTCATCAAAATTTCAAACTGGGCTGAGCTAGGGCTGGCTCTGTACTTGCTCCAAACGCCTTCCAAACCTAGTATCCGCGCCTTCTGGAAGGCCTAACCGTTTTCTAACCTGTTGAAAAATAAGGAGTAGCGGTGCGTTACATTAGCACCCGTGGCCGCGCGCCCGAGCTTGGATTCGATGATGTCTTGTTGGCAGGGCTTGCCACGGATGGGGGCCTGTACGTACCCGCAATTTGGCCAACTTTCTCGCAAGACGAGTGGGCTGCCATGGCGGCGCTCGACTACCCCAGTCTGGCTGCGCGAGTCTTGGCGCCGTTCGTCAAAGGTTCTGTAATCGAAACGCAGATCGGTGACATTACCAAAGCCGCTTACGCCACTTTTACTCACAAGGCTGTGGCACCTTTGGTTCAGTTAGATACGAACCTGTGGGCACTCGAACTCTTCCATGGCCCCACGCTCGCGTTCAAAGATTACGCGCTGCAATTGGTCGGCCTGTTGTTCGATCATGTTTTGAAAGCGCGCAAAAGCCGCATCACTGTTGTGGGGGCCACATCGGGTGATACCGGCTCTGCTGCCATTGAAGCCTGCAAAGACCGCGACGCTGTTGATATTTTCATCATGCATCCGGCGGGCCGTGTCTCGGACGTGCAACGTCATCAAATGACGACGGTGCTGTCGAAGAACGTGTTCAACATTGCCGTTCAAGGTGATTTCGACGATTGCCAAAACCTCGTCAAAGACATGTTTGCCGACGCCAAAATGCGCGGCGATTTGAATTTGTCGGCGGTGAACTCAATCAACTGGGCGCGCATCATGGCGCAAGTTGTTTATTACGCGTGGGCCGCGCTGCGTTTGGGTGCACCCAAAAAAGAAATTGCGTTCGCTGTTCCCACGGGCAATTTCGGTAATGTGTTTGCGGGCTATGTCGCCAAGAAGATGGGCTTGCCGATTGCCAAGTTCGCGGTGGGCTCGAACAAGAACGACATTCTCACACGCTACTTTGAAACGGGGGCCATGACATCCAACGGTGTCGTGCCGACCTTAAGCCCGTCGATGGATATTCAAATCTCGTCGAACTTCGAACGCTTGCTCTTTGATGCTTATGATCGTGATGCAACGGCAGTCACCAGCCTGATGGACCGTTTCAAGCAAAGCGGCGAATACGCGGTGGATGCCAAAGCGCATACGCGTATCTTGCAAATGTTTGGTGGCACCCGGTTGGATGACAACGGCATCAAAGCCGTCATTAAAGACACCTATGCTAAAACCGGCTACGTGCTCGACCCGCACTCGGCCATTGGTGTTGCGGCGGCGCAAAGCGCCAAACTGCCAGCGGGTACGCCGATTGTGGCAATGGCAACCGCTCATCCGGCGAAGTTCCCAGATGCTGTGGAATCAGCCATGGGTGCGCGCCCGGCCTTGCCTGCGCACCTGTCGAATCTCTTGACGCGTGAAGAACGCTTTACAACGCTGCCGAACGACCTAGATCAGATCAAATCTTATGTGCGTAAAAACGCACGTAGTACGTCTTAAACAACGCAACAAACCGGAGTTTCATGTCCGTCAACATCACTACATTGCCGAATGGTCTTAAAGTCATCACCGACCGCATGGAGTCGGTAGAAACAGTGGCTCTGGGGGCGTGGGTGAATGTTGGCACGCGGCATGAAACGGCGGATGTGAACGGCATTTCGCACCTGTTGGAGCACATGGCGTTCAAGGGCACGGCGCGCCGTTCGGCCCAACAAATTGCCGAAGAGATGGATAGCGTCGGCGGGCATTTGAATGCCTACACCAGCCGTGATCACACCGCTTACTTTGCCAAGGTTCTGAAAGACGATGCGGCGTTAGCGACCGATGTGATCGCCGACATTCTGCTGAACTCAACCATGGATCCGGATGAGTTAGAACGTGAGAAGCAGGTGATCGTTCAAGAAATCTCGCAAGTGAACGATACGCCTGACGACATTATTTTCGATCAGTTCCAAATGCAGGCCTACCCTGATCAGCCCATGGGATGGCCGGTGTTAGGCTCGGAAGACTTGGTGCGTTCGGTCACGTCGGCGCAATTGAAGTCATACCTGCACGAACACTATGCGGCGTCGGACACAGTGGTGGCGGCTTCGGGCAATATCGACCACGATGCCTTTGTGAAAGTTGTTGAGCGGACCTTCAAAGGCTATCGCGACACCGCCACCATCAAAACAGTTTCAAGCACCTACAAAGGTGGCGAGTACCGCGAAGAGCGCGACTTGGAACAAGTGCACTTGGTGCTGGGTTTTCCGGGCGTCGCTTACAGTGATCAGGATTATTACAACATCGGTGCCCTCTCGGTGCTGATGGGCGAGGGCATGTCTTCGCGCCTGTTCCAAGAAATTCGCGAAAAGCGCGGGCTGGCTTATTCAGTTTTCTCGTCCACGCAATCGTTCTCGGATACGGGCCTGTTTACGATCTACACCGGTACCGCGCCTGATGAAGTAAAGACGCTGATTCCAGTGTTGTGCGAAGAAATCCGCAAAGCCGCAGGTACCATCACGGCTGAAGAAACCAAGCGCGCCAAAGCGCAGATCAAATCTGGTTTGTTGATGTCGTTGGAAAGCCCGTCCAACCGCTGCTCGCAACGTGCGCGCCAGTTGGTTGTGTATGGACGCCCCATGAACGCGCCGGAATTGATCGAGCGCGTAGAAGCGATTGATACCAACAGCATTCGGGCTGCTGCCGAGCGCATTTTCCGGGGCGAGCCGACCTTGGCCGCAATTGGGCCGCTTTCATCTCTGCCGCCGCTGTCTGAAATTCGCCATAAAATTCAGTAAGTTAGGTCGTCTTGCCACTCTGTGAGCAGCGGCTTGAATGAGTTAGGTGTTGTATACAAAGCGCGGATAGTCTCCGCGCGAATTCGTACTTAACATCGCATTTCAACATTGCAGTTGATCGATCCTGGAGGGACTCAAGCACATGGCCGTTCGTTATTTGAAAAAAGGCGCAGCTACCGAGCATAAAGCCGCCGATGAAGCCAAAGTCCGCGAGATCGTCACAGGCATCCTGGCCGATGTGCAAGCGCGCGGCGATGCTGCTGTGCGCGACCTATCGAAGAAGTTCGACAAGTTCGAAGCGCAAAGTTTCCGCATGACAGCGGCTGAAATCCAAGCGTGCGTTGATGCCTGCTCGGAAGAAACCATTAACGACATCAAGTTTGCGCAAACTCAAATCCGCCGTTTCGCTGAAGCGCAAAAAGCTGCGCTGAAAGATATCGAAATTGAAACGATCCCGGGCGTAAAGCTGGGCCACAAGAACATCCCGGTGAACAACGTGGGCTGCTATATCCCGGGTGGCCGTTATCCGATGGTAGCTTCCGCCCACATGAGCGTGCTGACCGCGCGCGTTGCTGGCTGCAAGCGCGTGATCGCCTGCACCCCGCCGACCAATGGCAAGCCGCACCCGGCGACCATCGCCGCCATGCACTTGGCAGGTGCAGATGAAATCTACCTGCTCGGTGGTGTGCAAGCCGTCGCTGCTATGGCCATCGGCACTGAAACCATTCAGCCCGTCGACATGATTGTTGGTCCTGGTAACTCATACGTCGCTGAAGCCAAGCGCCAATTGTACGGCCGCGTGGGCATCGACTTGTTCGCAGGCCCCACTGAAACGTTGGTCATCGCCGACGACACGGCTGACGGTGAAATGTGTGCAACTGACTTGCTGGGCCAAGCTGAACACGGCCCAACCTCGCCGTCGATTTTGCTCACCACCTCGCAACGCGTGGCTGATGAGACCGTGAAAGAAGTGGCACGTCAGTTGACCATTCTGCCGACGGCTGATGTGGCCAGCGCCTCGTGGCGCGACTATGGCGATATCATCCTGTGCGACACCGACGACGAAATGGTGGCCGAAGCAGACCGTATTGCGTCGGAACACGTTGAAGTCTTGACCAAGAATCCGCGCTACTTCTTGGAAAAGATGACCAACTTCGGTGCAATGTTCCTGGGCAAAGAAACCAACGTTTCTTACGGCGACAAAGTGATCGGCACCAATCACACACTGCCCACCAATGGCGCTGCGCGCTACACCGGTGGTCTGTGGGTTGGCAAATTCATGAAGACCTGCACCTACCAACAAGTGACCGAAGAAGCTTCGGCCTTCGTGGGCGAGTACTGCTCACGCCTCTGCGCCATTGAAAACTTCTGGGGTCATAAAGAACAAGCCGACTTGCGTGTGCGCCGTTACGGCGGCTTGAAAGCGGCTGAGTAGTTCGTACACGGCAATGGCGGCTTCATCTGAACCTCACGTGTTGCCGCCTATTGCTGTTGTCGGCGCCGGTCTTGTCGGCGCTGGCTGGGCCATCGTCTTCGCGCGGGCGGGGTACCCTGTCCGCGTGTACGATGAAGTGCCCAAGGTTCGCGATAGCGTCATGCCGCTGATTGCGGGCAACCTCAAAGACCTCAAATCATTTCATCTGATCGCCGAAGCGCCCGAACATGTTTTAGGCCGCATCACTGTGCACGCTGACTTGGCCGAAGCCGTAGATGGTGTGGCCTATGTGCAAGAGTCGGTATTTGAAACGGTGCCGGTGAAAACCAAAGTTTACGCGGCGCTCGATCAAGCCGTGCCCGCAGGCGTGCCGATTGGCAGTTCATCGTCGGGTATTCCTGCTTCTGCTTTCACGGGAAACTGTAAGACCCGCGAGCGCATGATGATCTCGCATCCGGTCAACCCGCCGTACTTGGTGCCGTTGGTAGAGTTGGTGCCAGCGCCTTGGACGGATGCGAAACACGTCGATGCGGTGTTTGAATTGATGAAAGCCGTGGGCCAAGAACCCATTCGCATTACCAAAGAAGTCGAAGGCTTCGTGCTGAACCGTTTGCAAGGCGCGCTGCTGAACGAAGCCTGGGCTTTGTTCAAAGAAGGTTACGCCTCAGCTGAGGATATCGACAAAACAGTGTCAGCGGGTTTGGGTTTGCGCTGGTCCTTTATGGGGCCGTTCGAGACCATTGATCTGAATGCGCCTGCCGGTGTGGCCGACTATGCCAAACGCTTAGGGCCGCTGTATCACAGCGTTGCCGAATCACGCCGCGAACCCAAGGCTTGGGATAAGGACTTGATCGAAAAGGTTGAAGCCGAGCGCCGCGAACATTTAAAAGCATCTGAACTGGATGAGCGTCGGGCTTGGCGTGATCGTCGCCTCATGGCGTTGATTGCCAGCAAAGCCAAGGCGGCAAAGGATTTGGGATCATGAGTGCTGAAAGCGTTGCGAAGCTGTTTGATCTGACCGGTCAGCGCGCGCTGATTACCGGTGGTTCAAAAGGCATTGGCTTGGGCTGCTCGCAACTGCTTGCTGATGCTGGGGCTGAAGTGATCATCGTTGGTCGTGGCGCTGCCGAGTTGGATGAAGCCGTGAAATCGGTTCAAGCTAAAGGCGGCAAGGCGCAAGGCATCGCGTGCGATGTCACCAAGACCGATCAAGTGCGTAAAGTTTTGGGCGGTTTGGATATTCATATCCTGGTGAACAACGCGGGCACGAACATCCCCGAGCCGTATGTGAACGTGACCGAAGAGCACTTTGATACGATCTTTAATATCAACGTGCGTGCGGCTTTTTTTGTGGCGCAAACTGTAGCGGCCCGGATGCTCGAAAAGAGCTTGAAGGGCAGTATCATCAATATGTCATCCCAAATGGGCCATGTGGCGTCACCCAATCGCACGGTCTATTGCGCCTCGAAACACGCGATTGAAGGCCTGACCAAAGCCATGGCCGTGGAGTTGGCGCCCAAAGGTATTCGCGTGAACACCGTAGCTCCGACGTTCATTGAAACGCCGATGACCAAGCCGTTTTTTGAAAAGCCTGGCTTTAAAGACTTCGTGTTGAACAAAATCGCGCTGGGTCGTTTGGGCGACATTCAAGATGTCGCAGCAGCGGTGCTGTACCTAGCATCGCCTGCGTCAGCGATGATTACCGGCTCTTGCATCAAAGTCGATGGCGGCTGGACTGCCCACTAGAATTTATTGAATTTACGCGTGTCCTGCGTCTGCTGAGAGCAGATGTGGGCTGATGCCGATCTTGGCCAGCACGCGCTCCCACTTCAGCTCGAACTCTTCCGAGAACAGCAACGCTTCATCGGCGGGAATATTCAGCCAGGCGTTTTGCTTAATCTCTTCATCCAACTGCCCGCGGCCCCAGCCGGAATAACCCAGCGCCAACAAACTGGCTTTGGGGCCTTCGCCGGTTGCGATATCGCGCAGAATTTCGGTCGTGGCGCTGAGGCAGATTTCAGAATCAACTTTCAGTGTGCCTTTGCGATCATAATCAGATGAGTGCAGCACAAAGCCACGGGCGGTTTCCACAGGTCCGCCGCGATGAACCTGAATTTTGTCGCACGGCAAAGTGGTGTCGATGCCAAGCTGGGTCAGAATCTCCGGCAGCTTCACATCCTTCATGGGCTTATTGACGATCAGGCCCATCGCACCTTCAGCAGAATGTGCGCACAAATAGATCACCGTGCGTTCAAAGCGCGGGTCAGCCATGTTGGGCATGGCGGCAAGGAATTGCCCGACCAAATAACCTGATTCAGAATCGCGTTTTGACGATGCCATGGCTAAAAAATGATCTTATCTTTATGGCAACGCAAGACTTGAAATCGCATCACACAAAATTGCCCCAATGACAATTC
Organism: Rhodospirillaceae bacterium; assembly: GCA_965229355.1. Lineage (GTDB taxonomy): Bacteria > Pseudomonadota > Alphaproteobacteria > Rhodospirillales > Rhodospirillaceae. Next base: position 2,208,875 of record OZ245869.1, read on the forward strand.
AGCCCGGCGATCTGTTGCCCAACGTGGCCGTTCAAATATCCAACGGTTCTGCACCGCAGGATGTTGCAGATGTTTCAATGGCAGATTATTGCGCCCACGGCACGACCGTTCTTTTTGCGGTGCCAGGGGCGTTCACCCCGGCGTGTTCGGCGCGGCATCTGCCGGGCTTCTTGGATCATGCGGCCGCCTTAAAAGCTAAGGGCGTCGACCGTATTGCCTGCATTGCGGTGAACGATGCGTTCGTGATGCAGGCGTGGTGCCGTGTGAACCAGGCGTGTGGAAAAATCGATATTCTGGCGGACGGGAATGCACTTTTTGCAAAAGCGGTTGGTCTTTTCAGTGATGCCTCGGCCTGGGGGATGGGCGTGCGCTCGCGACGCTATGCCATGATTATCAAAGACGGCGCTGTGCAGGACTTATTCGTCGATCCGCCAGGTGCGTTTGAAGTGTCCGCCGCACAGCACGTGTTGAAGCACTTATAACTTAGCGGCCGTATTTCAGTTTCTCGACTTCACGGCGTGCCAGTTCATCAACACGTTCGTTTTCGGTGTGGCCATCGTGGCCACGCACCCATTTCCACTCGATCTGATGTTGCGCGCGCAAGGCATCCAGTTCTTGCCACAGGTCGACGTTTTTCACCGGCTTCTTATCGGCGGTGCGCCAGTTGCGCTTTTTCCAACCGTGAATCCACTCGGTGATACCTTTTTGAACGTACTGGCTATCTGTTGTTACCGTCACGTCGCAAGGTCGGCTGAGGGCGCGTAAGCCTTCGATCACCGCTTTCATTTCCATGCGGTTGTTGGTGGTGTTGGGTTCGCCGCCGCTGAGTTCTCTCTCAGTGCCGTTGAAGCGCAGCAATGCGCCCCAACCGCCAGGGCCGGGGTTGCCTGAACATGCGCCGTCGGTGAACAGTTCAACTTCCATGGCGTTTAATTAAGCCCGTAAGCTGAGATGCCCGTGACGTCGCGATGGAATTTCAGTTTCCGCAAATACTCGCGCGGGTCTTTGGGTTTTACTAAAGCGCCTGCCGGTGTGTTGACCCAATCATAAAGACGCGTGAGGAGGAAGCGCACCGCGCTACCGCGCGCTAAAACAGGCAGCGCTTGTTTCTCTTCCGCACTTAACGGACGCACGCTTTCATAACCTGCAAACAACTTCGCGGCTTTGGTCACGTTCAACGCGCCGTCAGGCTCGAAGCACCAAGCGTTCAAGCAGATGGCAAGGTCGTAGGCCAGGAAGTCGGTGCACGCAAAATAGAAGTCGATGAGCCCAGAGCACGCTTTGCCTAGGAAGAATACGTTATCGGGAAATGCATCGGCGTGAATGACGCCAGTGGGCAACGACTTTGGCCAAACTTTTGTCAGTTCAATCAGTTCACCGGCAATCAGGTTCGATAAACCCGCTTCGACATTCTGTGCTGCCGATGGATCAATTTTATCGAACAGTGTTTTCCAGCCTTCGAGTGATAAGTTGTTGGCGCGGGTTTGCGGAAATGATTTTCCCGCCACGTGTAATTCGGCCAAGGCTTTGCCAAGTTCCAAGCAATGCCACGCTTCAATGCGGCGCGGCCACATGCCGTTTAAGAACGTAATGATCGCAGCCGGGCGGCCACTGAGTGTGCGTAGCGCCTTGCCGTCTTTCGCCATCACCGGCACCGGGCAGCGCACGCCGGTGCGTGCCAAGTGTTCCATCAGATCGATAAAGAACGGCAGTTCCGCCGGGTTCACACGCTTTTCGTACAGCGTGAGGATGTAGGGGCCTTTGGTGGTCTGCAAAAGATAGTTGGAATTCTCAACGCCTTCGGCAATGCCCTTGCAGCCGACAACGTCACCAATGTCATACGCTGCAACAAACGCATTCAACTCGTCGTCGGCAACTTCTGTGTAAACCGCCATCCGCCCCGCGCCCTAACTGTTCAAGATACGCGGCAAGCTGAACTTCACCGTCTCTTCGGTGACAGTCACTTGCTCGACGGTGACATCAAATTTTTGTTTTGCTGTCGCGATGACGTCTTCCACCAGCACTTCCGGCGCCGAGGCACCTGCGGTCACACCCAACACAGAGCCGGGCTTTAAGCGCTCCCACGGAATACTGGACGCTTGTTCGACCAAGAACGCATCCGCACAACCTTCGCGCTGCGCCACTTCTACCAAGCGATTAGAGTTCGATGAATTGGGCGCGCCAATCACCACAAACGCATCGCACTTTTTTGCCATGGCTTTCACAGCATTTTGGCGGTTGGTCGTAGCGTAGCAAATGTCTTCTTTGCGCGGCGCCGAGATTTCCGGGAAGCGTTTGCGCAACGCTGCGATGATCTCAGTCGTGTCATCGACTGACAGCGTGGTCTGCGTCACGAAGGCCAATTGCGCGCCTGCGGGCGGGTTCACGCGCTCAACATCAGCCACAGTTTCAATCAGCGTCATGGTGCCTGGTTCCACTTGGCCCATGGTCCCAATCACCTCGGGGTGGCGGGCATGGCCGATCAGGAAGATGTGCTTTCCTGCCGCAGCGTGGCGTTCGGCTTCAACGTGGACTTTGCTGACCAAGGGGCAGGTGGCATCGACGTAGACGAGTTTTCGCGATTCCGCTTCCGCCGGAACAGATTTTGGCACGCCGTGGGCTGAGAAAATCACAGGAACGTCGTCGGGCACTTCGTCTAATTCATCGACAAAGATCGCGCCCTTGGCTTTTAAGGCATCGACGACATGGCGGTTATGAACAATCTCGTGGCGCACATAGACGGGGGCGCCAAACTTTTCCAGGGCGCGCTCGACCACCAGAATCGCCCGGTCGACGCCTGCGCAAAACCCGCGCGGTGCAGCCAGCAAGATCGTCAGAGGGGGGCGAGAAATGGCGTTCAAGGGTACCGGTTAAAGCAATTGTGGCGGGCGTTCACCCAAAGCGACTTCGGTCTAGTGCGGGGGACTTTCAGCGGATAAAGTGCCCGTCACGACGAAGCCCAGACGGGCGCACACATAGCAAATCCGTCCGGGCCGTAAAAGCCAAACACCAGGGTTTTCCACCTGTATTTGCAACGCTTTCGCCCTTTCCCTTCAAAATTCCGGATTTTGATCGCCTATGAAACTCGTGTCTGTCGCTGGTGCTGTTGCGGTTCTGTCATTGGGGGCTTTGGCCCTGTCGGGGTGCGTCAATAATCAGGTGCCACCGTGCCCCGCTGTCCGGGTGGATAGCACCACGGCCCGCCTGACGCAGTTTAAAGAGGGGCCGGGCCGCGACATTACCGATGTGCAGTACCAGGCCGAGGTGATCTCGTACCAAGGCCAGTGCGACTACCGCGAAGATGGCGTGACGGTTGAGATGGATCTGGATTTCGCCATTGCCACAGGGGCCGCCGTGCAAAAGGGTGAGGCGTCGATCTATTACTTCGTGGCAGTCCCGCAGCTGTTCCCGAAGCCTGAGGGCAAGCGGGTGTTCCAGTTGAAAAAAGACTTACCTGCGACTCCGGGGGTCCGCGAACGGGTGCGCGAGAATGGCATTAAGGTTTTCATCCCCTTGAAGAAGGATGAACCCGGTGCGGCGTATGACGTCTATGTGGGCTTGCAACTGAACGATGCCCAGTTGGACTACAACCGGAGCCAGAAATAGTCGGTTTGGGCTGTGGGGTGGTCAGTCCCTGCATTTGCAGGAAAATAGCAGGGCCGCGTGGGGGATTGTGGGGAGAAAGCCGTCATTTTGGCGGCCTGATTTTCCCCATACTCCACCGCTGATATCTGTGCGCCTGCACCTTCAAAGTTATCCACAAAAATCGGCGTGGGGCGACCCTTCCGCCGTTGACCTTGTACCGCACATAGACAAGAGTCCGCGCCTACCGTGCAACCCCACGGAAGAGACCGCTCGCCCAGCTCTGCTGGTGATTTAAGAACGGCGCCGAAGGAGAAACCGCCTCCGGAAACTCTCAGGCAAAAGGACCGTGGGGAAAGTGGTACTCTGGAAAGCAGGCGCTACGTGTAAACGTGGCACCTCACCGAAGATGTAAGCTGAGGCGCGATATCCACCTCAGTGAATCTTTCAGGTTCTCCGACAGAGGGGGGCGTTTGAGACAGTCGGACTCTGAGTCTGACTTAAGCTCAGGCGAACCCTCACACCCGGAGAAAACCTTGGCCGATCACGCCGCTGGACCGATCAAAACCACACCGCTGAACGACCTGCACATTTCCTTAGGCGGAAAGATGGTGCCGTTTGCCGGGTACAGCATGCCGGTGAATTACCAACTGGGCGTGCTGAAAGAACATCTGCACACGCGCGCGCAAGCGGGCTTGTTCGATGTCTCGCACATGGGCCAAGCCGAACTGATCGGCGAAGGTGTTGTCGAAGCGTTAGAGACGCTAATCCCCGGTGATATCAAAGCGCTGCAACCGGGCCGCATTCGGTATTCCACACTACTCACCGAGCAAGGCGGCATTATCGATGACCTGATGGTCACACGCCCCGCCGAACCGAACAGCGATAACAAGTTGGTTCTGGTGGTAAACGCCGCCTGCAAAGACACCGACCTTGATCACATTGAACGCCGCTTGGCAGGCCGCGTGAAAGTGGTGCGCTTGACTGATCGCGCACTGCTCGCGTTGCAAGGCCCGTTGGCCGCGACCGTGCTCGCGCGCTTTGTGCCGGGCTGTGATGGCATGGTGTTTATGTCGAGCAAGGTGGATCAATTCAATTTGCCCGGTGGTGAAAAAGTAGACGTGCGTTTGTTCCGCTCGGGCTACACCGGCGAAGACGGCTATGAAATCTCTATTCCGAACGACAAAGTTGTCGACGTTGCCAAAGCTTTATTAGACCAAGGCGAAGTACAGCCGATTGGTTTGGGTGCGCGTGACTCGTTGCGCTTAGAAGCAGGCTTGTGCTTGTACGGCAGCGATATCGACACCACCACAACGCCGATTGAAGCGAACCTGTCGTGGATCATTTCGAAGCGCCGCAAGCTCGAAGGTGGTTTTCCGGGCGATCACAAGATCATCGAACAGATCAACACCGGCGCACCCAAACTGCGCGTCGGCATTAAGCCCGAAGGCCGTGCGCCTGCGCGGGCTCACACCGAAATTTTGAACGAAGACGGCCAGCCGATTGGCGAAATCACCTCTGGCGGTTTCGGCCCCAGCGTCAATGGCCCGATTGCAATGGGTTACGTGAAGGCCGCTTACGCATCGCCCGGCACCAAAGTGCAGTTGGTGGTGCGTGGCCAAAGTTTACCGGCGCAAATCGTCAACATGCCGTTCGCGCCACATCGCTACGCCAAAACCAAAGCCTAAATTTAGTTGAGATAAAGGAACACCATCATGAGCCAACTTCGCTTTACCAAAGATCACGAATGGATTTTGGTTGAAGGCAATACCGCCACAGTCGGGATTACCGACTACGCGCAAAACGCATTGGGCGACATCGTGTTCGTCGAAGTGCCAGCCGCTGGCAAAGACGTGAAAGCCGGCGGTGAAGCGGCAGTTGTTGAATCTGTCAAAGCTGCTAGCGACGTGTACGCGCCTATCTCGGGCCAAGTGACGGAAAGCAATTCAAGCCTGCCCGACGCGCCTGAGACCGTGAACAAGGACCCGCAAGGGTCTGGCTGGTTCTTTAAAATGACCATCGCTAACCAAGCTGAAGTTGACGCGCTGATGGATCAGGCCGCTTACGACAAATACTTGGCCGAACTTGGTTAATAACGTTTTCGGTTAAGACACCTCGCTCGGAGATTTTGCGATGCGCTATCTACCTTTAAGTGACGACAACCGCCGTGAAATGTTAGCGGCCATCGGCGTGAACAGCGTTGATGATCTGTTTGCCGATATTCCGGCGGCGGCGAAAGCCAAAGCCAAGTTCGATCTGCCAAACTCCGCCAGCGAGATCGAAGTGGAGCGCGCGTTGTCGGCACTCGCTGCAAAGAACGTCAACGCATCGCAAGCGCCAAGCTTTTTAGGAGCTGGCAACTATCGCCACCACACGCCAGCATCTTTGGATTACATCATCCAGCGCGGTGAGTTCCTGACCGCATACACACCCTATCAGCCGGAAATCAGCCAAGGCACGTTGCAGGCGATTTACGAATTCCAAACGCAAGTGGCGCTGATCACCGGCATGGAAGTCGCCAACGCCTCCATGTACGACGGCGCAACCGCCTGTGCGGAAGCTGCGGCCATGGCCTGCCGTGTCACCAAGCGCACCAAAGTGTTGGTCTCGGGTGGCGTGCACCCCAACTACCGCGATGTGACGGCCACCAACTTGCGCTTCATGGATTTGAGTGTCGAGTGCCTCTCGCCCGATCCGATGGGTGTGGAAGATTTGCTGGGCCGCGTGGGCTCTGACCTTGCGTGCGTGATTGTGCAAACGCCGGGCTTCTTTGGTCAGTTGAATGACTTCACCGCACTGGCTGATGCCTGCCACGCTTCTGGTGCATTGTTGGTCGTGTGCGTGCCCGAACCTGTGTCGCTGGGCGTGTTGAAATCGCCCGGCTCTATGGGTGCTGACATTGTGGTGGGGGATGGCCAATCTATCGCCACGCCAACCATGTTCGGTGGCCCCGGTGTGGGCTTGTTCGCCACGCGTGAGAAATATTTGCGTCAAATGCCGGGCCGTCTGTGCGGCGAAACGGTGGATGAAGATGGTAGACGTGGTTGGGTGCTGACACTCTCGACGCGCGAGCAACACATTCGCCGCGAGAAAGCGACATCGAACATCTGCACCAACTCAGGCCTCATTGCGCTCGCGTTCTCAGTGCACATGACACTGCTGGGCGAAGTGGGCTTCCGCAACTTGGCGGAACTGAACCATGCGCGTGCGGGCCAACTGGCTGACGCATTGGAACAAGTAAAGGGCGTGAAGATTATTTCGTCCACTTTCTTCAATGAGTTCGCGGTGCAATTGCCGAAGAAAGCTGCTGACGTTGTGGAAACGTTGGCGAGGCGCAACATTCTGGGCGGCATTCCAGCGTCGCGCTTCTATCCGACCTACCCAGAACTCGAAAACATTTTGCTGCTGACCGCGACCGAGATGAACACGGAAGGCGACATCGCCGCACTTGTGGCCGCGTTGAAGGAGGTGCTGCAATGAGCAAACCCACAACCACCAGCGGCCACAAAGGCCTGCAAATTGAACAAGCGCTGATCTTTGAACTGGATACCAAAGGCTCGACAGCGGTTGATTTGCCAGCCATCCCCAAAGTGCGTTCGCGTTTGGGCGCTTTGGAAAATAAAAAGGCTTTAGGTCTGCCGGGTTTGTCTGAGCCGGAAGTGGTGCGCCACTACACGCGCCTCAGCCAAAAGAACTATTCGATCGATACCGGGTTCTATCCGCTGGGCTCGTGCACCATGAAGCACAACCCGCGTTTGAACGAAAAGATGGCGCGTCTGCCGGGGTTGGCGGATATCCATCCATTCCAACCGGAGAGCACGGCGCAAGGTGCCTATGAACTGATTGATACACTGGCGCACTGGTTGAAGACGTTGACTGGTATGCCTGCTGTTGCCATGTCGCCTGCGGCAGGTGCCCATGGTGAGTTGTGCGGCCTGATGTGCATTCGCTCAGCACACCAAGCGAAGGGTCAGGATCATCGTAAGACAATCCTGGTTCCTGAATCAGCGCACGGCACCAATCCGGCGACGGCTGCTTTGTGCGGCTACCAAGTTGAGTCAGTTCCGGCCACCGCTGATGGCCACGTGGATGTGGCGGCGCTGAAAGCCAAACTGGGCCCGAACGTTGCGGCGGTGATGATCACCAACCCGAATACGTGCGGGTTGTTTGAAACCGAATGCATTGCCATTGCCGATGCGGTGCATGCCGCTGGCGCTTACTTCTATATGGATGGTGCGAACTTTAATGCGCTGGTCGGTCGTGTGCGTATCGCCGACTTGGGTGTTGATGCCATGCACATCAATCTGCACAAAACTTTCTCGACGCCTCACGGTGGCGGTGGGCCGGGTGCTGGCCCGACAGTACTCAGCCAAGCGTTGGCAGCTTTCGTGCCAGTGCCGTTTGTTGTGCACGATGGTAAAAAGTTCATTGTCGAAGAACACGCAGGCTTCGGTGCCGCCAAACAATCGTATGGCCGCATGAAGGGTTTCCAAGGTCAGTTCGGCGTGTTCGTGCGCGCACTCACGTACATTCTTGCCATGGGTGCTGATGGCTTACGCCAAGCCTCGGGCGATGCGGTACTGAATGCGAATTACTTGCGTGCCAAATTGTCGGCAGAACTCACCCCTGCGTTTGATCGCATCTGCATGCACGAAGTGGTATTCGATGATACGTGGCTGAAAGATACGGGTGTTTCCACACTCGATATCGCCAAAGCCCTGATCGACGAAGGCTTCCACCCGATGACCATGTACTTCCCGTTGGTGGTACACGGCGCATTGCTGATGGAGCCGACCGAGACCGAAAGCAAAGCCACGCTGGATCAGTTCATTGCCTCGACACTGGCGCTCGCGCGTAAAGCCAAAGAAGGCAACCAAGCCGAATGGTTCAAGGGCGCGCCGTACCAAGCCCCACGTCGTCGTTTGGATGAAACCAGAGCGGCGCGCAAACCGATCTTACGCTGGAAACCTGCTGAGGCTGTTGCGGCTGGTGTGAAGCAAGCGGCGGAGTAAGAGTAACAAATATCACTGTCACCCCGGCACTTGTTGCCGGGGTCCAGGGTAACTTGGCGATGATAGTGTTTGTGACTCTGGGGCCCGGCAATGAATGCCGGGATGACATCTGAGTTTGATGCGAGCGTTTATGCAGCCACCATCACTTATGGTGCGGCTTGTGTCTCAATGCTAGCAACCTTGCCATCCACAACCGTGATCTGACGGCCGCATTGTTTGGCAATCGCGCTGTCGTGGGTGCTCAGCAGGAACGTGGTACCACTCTCGGCATTGATCTCGCGCAGCAGGTCCATCACTTGTGCGGTGGATTCACGGTCCAGGTTGCCGGTGGGTTCATCAGCCAACACCATCGCAGGATCATTCATCAGCGCACGGGCCACGGCCACGCGTTGCTTCTGACCGCCTGATAATTTTGTGGCACCGTAGTTCAGGCGATGGCCCAAGCCTACACGTGTCAGCAGCTCTGCTGCGCGCGCTTCGGCTTCATCATCGTTCATCAAACCCGAGGCGACCGCTGGGAACATCACGTTTTCCAGTGCGGTGAAATCGGGCAGCAGATGGTGATATTGGAACACGAAGCCGATGTTGCGGTTGCGGAATTGGGTCAGTTCATCTTCATTCGCGGTCGTCAGATCATGGCCCAGCATAAAGAAATGACCTGATGTCGGACGCAGCAGCGTGCCTAAAATCGAGAGCAGCGTGCTCTTGCCGCTGCCGCTGGGGCCCAGCATGGCGACGAACTCGCCCTTATAGATTTCGAAGCTGATGCCCTTCAGCACGGACGCCACCACATCGCCGGTGATGTAGTCTTTGCGCAAATCAGAGACGGTCAGCAGCGCATCAGCTTTGGTTTGCACTGCATCTTTTTGCGCGGCGGGTGTTTGCGATATCACGGTCATTGGCTGATGGCCTCCACCGGATCAATACCAGCCGCAGCGCGTGCGGGCAGAATAGACGCCAAGGCAGATGCGCCCGTGGCCAGCAGAATACCGAACAGGTAAGCGCCTTGCGCGGGGTCGACCGGGAAGATCGGGCGGCCATCGGGGCGCAAAATAAACGCTTCGACGATGGAGCAGAAGGTGAAGGCCAAGCCTGAGCCCACCAGCGCGCCTAACAAGCCCACCAGGATGCCTTGGAACACGAAGACCTTGGTGATGAAGGTTTTGGTCACACCCATACTGCGCATAATGCCAATCTCGGGCTTACGACGCACAGAGGTGAGCAACAGCGCGCTTGAGACGCCAATGATGATGGTGACGATCGAGAAGAACTTGATCAGACCGCCGGTGGAGCCTTGGCCTTGAATGGCATCAAACAGGCGGCGGTTCTTTTCGTTCCAGCTGGTGCTTTTCAAGCCCGTGGAGGTGGCGAACTGTTTGCTTAAACCGGCTGCGTCATCGAGATTATAAAGTTTCACTTCAATGCGCGAGATACCGTTGTCTAAATCCAACAGCGCTTTGGCGGATTTGAAGTTCATGTAGACCACGCGCTCATCCAGCGATTCGATGCCGATGGAGAAGATACCGCGCACGCGGACAGATCTTTCGCGGCCACGATCAGAGCGAATGACCAGCGGTTGCCCGACTTCGATGGATAGGTTGCGCGCTAATCTTTTACCAATGATCACGCCGTCCAAATCTAATTCCGCAGAGCCCGAAATAATGTTGTCGCCGATCTTTGCGATTTCCGACAACTGCTCGGGCTTCACGCCTGTGATAGATACGGGTTGTACCGCTTGACCGCGCGCGATCAAACCATTGCCCGCAACGATGGGCACCGCAATGCGCACCAACGGATCGGCGGTGACGGTATCAAGTGCGGTTTGCCAACTGCGGATTTGTTCGCGCTGGGTGTTCGAACGCAAGATTGCAGCCAGGATGGCGGCGCCATCACCTTTTAAAACGCGCGGTTCTTGTTCGCGCGGTTCGATCGTGACGTGCGGAATGCTGCCGACTGTTTGCTCGATCTGGAAGGTGGCCAAGCCGTTGATCAGGGCGGTCATGAAGCAGAACACCAGCACGCCGACGGCAACACCACCAATCAACAAGCCGGTTTGCAGCTTGCTTGAGAGCAGATAGCGCAGGGCAACTTTAGATTCGTAGCGCATGATGATTTAGCTTCTATTTCCCGCGCTAACGTTCTCGACACTTACTTTTTGACCGGGCTGCAAGGCTTGCTGGGTCGTGATCACGATATCGCCCGCAGCCACACCCTTGGTCACGATCACTTTGGCCGCGGGCCAATCGATGAACGAGATATCTTGGCGCGAAGCAGCGCCATCTTTCACCGTCAGCACATAAGGCTTGTTGGCGATGTCACGGATAGCTTGGCGCGGGATGGTAATCGCAGCGTCTTGCTTATCGACAATCACGTTCACGTCGACCGACAAGCCCACCGGCAATTCGATATCGCCAATGCTGGCGGGGGCGGTGAAAGCAAAGCGCACCAAGCGGCCACCGGTGCTGGTTTGAATTTCAGGCGCCAAATAACTCAGGGTGCCGATCACCACTTCAGGAACGCCCGCAAAGGCCAGGCGCGCTTTTTGGCCCTGCTTCAAGGCCATGCTGTAGCTTTCATCCACTTCAGCTTCCACTTCCTGCGCGGTAGTCGGCGCGATGCTGAACAGAGCCGTTGTGGTGCTGACCACTTGGCCTGGATCAACCGGGCGATTGAGGATGCGGCCGGTGAACGGTGCGATGATGCTTTGGTCGCCCAATTGCACGTTGGCTTCTTGGCGCGCGGCTTCAAAGCGGCGTAAATCTTCACGGCCTTTGGTGACGGCCAGGGTGGCGTTCTCAAGCGCGGTCTGTGTGGTCGAGCCTTGCGCCAGCAATGTACGCGCGCGCTCCAAGTCACGCTCGGCTTGGGCGAGCACGCGGCGTTGGGCATCTAGTGCGGCACTGGCTTGGGCCAAGCCCGCTTTGGCACGGGCCGGATCAATCAGGCCCAGTACTTCGCCAGCCTGCACCAAATCGCCTTCGTCTTTATTGAGTTGCAGAATTTGGCCAGCGACGCGGCCGTAAACCTGCACGCTTTCTTGTGGCTTCACGCGGCCTGTGACGGCCAATACCCGCTCGGTTGGTTGCGCTGCTAATGCGATGGTCGAGACCGCCGTGGGGGCCATGGCGCGCCATGTGATCATGCCTGCGATCACCACCAACAGTGCGCCACCGGCCATCAGGGCCAGGCGCTTCTTCTTGCGCTGCTGGCGGATCTGCAACAGCCCCGCGTGCGTGCCTTCGACGGTGGCAGCGCTGGTGTCGGCTTTGGCGGATTTTGAAATGTGCATCGCGTGGCACTCGGTTTTGGTTTGATTTGTGTAATTGATACGACTGTGACGTGCATCTGGATTAGCGCCCTGATCCGAATCAAGTCGTTGATTTTTCTTAATCTTTACTCCCTGGACGAGATTCAATGTGTAACGTCCACTCTTGATTTCGTTACATAAAATGGCGGTTTTGGGCCGCTATGGGATGCAACGGCTGGGCCCCCGAAACAGACTGTGTCAGGGGCAAAATATCAGCGGAATTGTAACAAAAAGGGTGGGCGAAGGCCCCCTCTGAGCGTTGGTGGCCCCCTGGCGTGGCCCATGGGCGCAATAAAAAACCCCGCAGGTTGCGGGGTTTTTGGGGTCTCGATTCGATAATCGTTTAATTAGTGCAGGCGCTTCGGCAATTCCGCGACGGCTTGGTCGACCATGGCTTGTTGCTGTGCGGCTGTCAGATTGTCGCGCAGCAAGCCTTCAGCGGCTTTCAACGCAACGTCCACAGCCAAGTCACGCACTTGGGCAACCGCTTGGGCTTCAGATTGCGCGATGCGCTCTAAAGCTTGGCGTTTGCTGCGCTCAATCGCGCGGGTTAAGTCCTGCTCGGCTTCGGTGCGCAGACGCACAGCGTCTTCCTTAGCTTGCTGGATGATCTTCTCGGCTTCGGCCATCGCATCGCGTTGCTTGCGTTGATACTCGGCCAACAGGGCTTGAGCATCTTCGCGCAGCTTACGGGCTTCTTCGATTTGGGTGCGGATAACAGCCGCACGGCCATCGAGAGAGCTTGTGATGGCTTTACCGGCTGGACGCGCAATGAACGCAACGACCAACACGAAGGCCAGACCAACCCAGAACGCCGGATCAAGTAAGAATTCCATGATTGCGAGCGTCCTATTTCAGAGCGGCAGCAATGGCAGCGTCGACTTTGCCGGCATCGAGCGAGATACCGGTCAGTTTCGAGACTGCTTCGCGGGCCGTATCACCAGCGATAGAGCGGATCGACCCCAGAGCTTCCGCCTTGGCTTTGGCAATGCGCTCTTCGCCATCGGCGATTTGCTTTGCCACGTCGGCGTTTACCGCAGCGGTCTTTTCGTCGGCCACTTTCTTTAACTCAGCAGTGGCGGCGAACAGAACATCGCGGGCTTGAGCGCGCGCGTCGGTCATTGCTTTTTCGTAAGAGGCAATGGCCGCATCGGTGTCGGCTTTCAACGCACCGGCACGGTCAAGGTCGTCTTGGATCAGGCGTGCGCGCTGTTCCAGGATTTCACCGATACGCGGAATGGCGAACTTCGAGACGACAAAGTAGAGCGTCAGGAACGTTATAACCAACCAGAAGATCTGCGACGCGAACGACGCGGGATCAAATTGCGGCATGGCCGAGAGCCTTCAAATCAAAAACCTAAACGCAAAAAATCCAGGCGGCGTCGGCCAATAGAACCAAACGCCGCCAGGGTTTAAATGCGATTAGCTGAACAGGATGATCAGAGCGACGACGAGTGCGAACAGCGAGGTTGCTTCCGACAGAGCGAAGCCCAGGAATGCTGGAGTACGCAGACGGTCTTCCATCGCCGGGTTACGTGCAACTGCGGTCATGTAGTAGGCCCAAACCAAGCCCACGCCGACACCGCCGCCGACAACACCCAGAGCGGCAATGCCCGCGCCGATCATTTTTGCTGCTTCAACTTCCATGTGAGTATCCTTTCTGAAGATAGAATTAGAGTTGATTTAGTGGAGATTAATCGCGTCGTTGAGGTAGATGCACGCCAACAGCGCGAAAACGTAAGCTTGAATGGCACCGACCAGCATCTCGAGCAGCGTCACGCCAAACACGGCGATGAACGGCACGATGCCGAAGACAACGCCCAGCGAAATGATGAAGCCCGCCAGCACCTTCAACAGCACGTGGCCTGCCAGCATGTTGGCGAACAAACGCAAAGCCAGCGAGAAGGGGCGGATGAAATAAGACAGCACTTCAATCGGAACCAGGATGAACGCCACAGCAATCGGCGTACCAGACGGCAGGAACAGGCTGAGATAGTGCAGGCCGTGACGGGCAAAGCCGATGATGGTCACAGCCAGGAAGATAAACAGGGCCAGCGTGAAGTTCACAACCAAGTGCGAGGTGAAAGTGAACGAATACGGCAGAAGACCCAAGAAGTTGCCCATCAGGATGAACATGAACAACGTGAAGATGAACGGGAAATAACGCATGCCTTGATGGCCAACGTTATCTTTCACCATGCCGCCAACGAATTCGTACATCACTTCGGCGACGGACTGCCAACGCGACGGCACCATGGTGCGATGACGGGTGGCGACCCAGAAGAGGGTAAAGGTGGCCAACACGGCCAAGCACATGAAAGCAGCTGAGTTGGTGAACGAAACGTCTACGCCGCCGATATCGAGCGGAATCCAGCGCTGAATCTCGAACTGATGCATAGGTCCATGAGATTCAGCAGCCACTGCGCGCTCCATTCGAGTTAACTGAACGGGAGACCCGTTCGTTATGGTTTCGTTTTATCTTGGGTGTCCGTGGTCTCTTCCACTTCCCGCATCGCGCGTCCCAAGCCGACAGCTTGGTCCATGCCTTTAACGATGCGGTAAATGTTCATCAGAGCCGCAGCAAACCCCAAGAAAATCATCACAATTAAGAACACCGGCCCAGTCTCGAGCCACTGATCTAAAAAATAGCCAAGTCCCGTTCCGACCAAGATCGAGGCCACAAGCTCGGCCGCAATCTTGAACCCAACACTTTGCGCGGCACCGAAGCTTCGGCGGTCCGTGCTGACGTCCCGCCTTTGTTCTTGCCGAGTGCGAACCGCAGCTAATCGCGCTTCAACGTCTTCAAGTGATGGCGGTTTTTCGCGGTCCGTCATGTTGGAAACTCCAGACCGTTTTGACCCTTTGACCCGAAAATACCCGTTTCATAGCGCGAAACGGCTGTTTCCCGGCCCAAAATCGCGCGCAACATAGGCAGCAGGGGGTGGGGTGTCAAGAATGATTCCCGCGCTGCACAACCCTGAAAAATGTATTTATTTTCAGGGTCTTAGTGTTTGTTTGATTGGCGTAAATTAAGCGCTGTCGCGCATCTGCTCGGCGGCCTTCAAATCCACCGAGACCAGGCGCGAAACCCCACGCTCGGCCATTGTGACCCCAAACAGGCGGTCCATACGGGCCATGGTCATACGATGGTGGGTCACAACCAGGGCACGGGTGCCGGTTTGCTTGGTGATTTCGCTGAGCAGCGAGCAGAAACGGTCAACGTTCGCGTCATCCAACGGGGCGTCGGCTTCGTCCAGCACGCAGATGGGGGCGGGGTTGGTCATGAACACGGCAAACAAGAGCGCCAGAGCGGTCAGCGTTTGCTCACCCCCGGACAACAGGCCCAGGTTCTGCATGCGCTTGCCCGGCGGGCTGGCCATGATTTCCAAGCCAGCTTCCAACGGATCATCAGCTTCGGTCAGGGCCAGGTGAGCGCGACCGCCGCCGAACAGGCGGGCGAACAGGCTGGCGAAGTGACCGTTCACTTCGTTGAACGACTTCAAAAGGCGCTCGCGGCCTTCCGAGTTCAGCTTTTGGATGCCTTCACGCAAGCGGGCGATGGCACCGATCAAATCATCGCGCTCGGCGGTCATGCCAGTGATTTGCTGGGTCAGTTCTTCGGCTTCTTGCTCGGCGCGCAAGTTCACAGCGCCTAAGTTGTCACGTTCACTGAGCAAGCGTTGCAGGCGCTTCTCGGATTGCTCCAGCTCGATCAAGGGCTCGTCGTCGCGCAGCTTGGTTTGCGCGCGCACATCATCCGGCTCAACCGACAGCTTTTCACGGATCTGGCTTTCCACCACACCCATGGCTTGTTCGGATTGCGCAACGGCTGATTCGCGGCGGATACGTTCTTCACGCACTTCCGACAGCGCATGCTCGGCTGCACGCAAAGCACGGTCAGCTTCTGCCAAACGGCGCTCGGCTTCAGCCAATGCATCAGCCGCCGTGCGGCGTTCGCCTTCGGCTTCATCCAAACTTTCGTTCAGCATGTCGCGCTGAGCTGCAATTTCTTCAGGCTTGTTGGCGAGAGCTTCGACTTCGGCTTCTTCGGCTTCTTTACGCTGCGTCAGGGCCGCTTCTTGCGTGATCGACGACTCTTTACGGCTGGCCCACGACGTTGCTTCGCTGGCCAGCGTTTGCAGGCGGCGGGCACGCTCGTCAGCTTGGCGAGCCAGCGCATCATAGGTTGCGCGGGCGTCCATCAAGTCCTGACGCAAGCTTGAAAGGCCGCGCTGCTTGGTATCGATCTCATCGCGCATATCTGCGCCGTCGCCCAACTCTTCCAGGCGTGCTTGCGCGGCTTCCAGGTGTTGGGTCGACTCTTCGATTTCACCTTCAAGCTGCGTGCGGGTTTCGTTCAAGCCAGCAAGGCGCATTTGCACGGCAGCTTGCTTTTGCTTCAACTCGGCCAAGGCATCCTTGGCTTTGTTGCGCACATCTTCGGTGCTGCGCATGGCGGCACGTGTGGTTTGTTCGTTGGTTTGTGCTTGGGCAAAGCTGTCTTTGGCAATGGCGTTGGTTTCTTCTGCGGCACGAACAGTGGCAGAGGATGTGTCCAATGCAGCCAATACTTCGCGCAAACGATTGCGTTGCTTCAAGCGTGTAGCAGCTGCTGTCGGCGCACCAGCTTCCGAGAAGAAGCCGTCCCAACGCCACAAGTCGCCCGATGCGGTCACTAAGCGTTGACCTGGCTTCAGCGTCGTTTGCAGCAGAGAGCCTGCAGCAACATCATCCACCAAACCAACTTGTGACAAACGGCGCGCCAAACGATCCGGCGCTTTTACAACATCAGCCAGCGTGCGCACGCCTTCAGGCAAAGCTTGCGGCTCGCTCATCGGCGGCAAGAACATCCAGCGCATCGGGGCGATGTCATCGCCTGCGGCACTTAAGTCGTCACCCAAGGCAGCGCCCAGGGCCGCTTCGTAACCAGCATCCACAGATACCGCGTCGACAATCGGGCTCCAGCCACCGGCCGTGTTGGGTTCAGCCAACAGCTCTTCCAACGCAACAGCTTCAGCTTGGATCTTGGTGTGCGCAGCTGCGCGATTTTGCAATTCGTTGCGCGCGGTATCGGCGGCACTTTGTGCGCTCAGGCGGTTCTGTTCGGCCTCTTCCCATTCCTGACGGGCCGAGACCACATTGGCTTCCGCTTCGGCGACAATGTTTTCTTCGGCCGTAATGATATCGGGCGCTAATGCAGCTTGGCTGGCGATTTCCAACTGTTGCAGAATGTCGCCGTGACGACGTTCTGCGCGTTGACGGCGCAAGTCGGCTTCGCTGGCTTGCTGACGGGTCGCACCACGGGCTGACTCGCTGTCGGCCAGCTTCTTGGACAGAAGCTGCAAATCAGCTTCCACTTGTTCCACAGCTTGCGCAGCCGTCATCAACGTTTCGCGCACGCGCTCACGTTCGTCAGCTTCGGAAGCCGTTTGTTCGTTCAACTCGTCTTGTTCAGCGGCGATGCGCGTCAGGTTGGTGTCAGCGTCTGACAGACGCTCGGCTTCACGCAGCAAGTCTTCTTTCAATTGTGCGAGGCGCGTTTCCGCAGCAGCGCGTGCTTGCGAGATGCGCTCTAACTCTTCGTCCAGCTTGTCGCGTGCCATCATGATGGCTTGGCGCTTAGCCGCAGCTTCAGCTTCTGCTTTGCGCAACTCCGGCATCACGGCCGCAGCTTCAGCTTGCTCGGTCGCGGCAGACGCAGCAGTGGCCGTGCGCGCTGCAACTTCCGATTCCATATCCTTCAAAGCAGCGTGCGCAGCTTCTAAGGCGGCTGCCGTTTGTGTACGGCGGATCAACAACACCAATGCTTCAGCGGAACGAATGCTTTCGCTAATGGTGCGATAACGCGCAGCTTGGCGGGCTTGCTTTTTCAAGCCTTCCAATTGCGCTTCCAAAGCCGTCACAACGTCGTTCAAACGGTTCAAGTTCGTTTCAGCGGCCTTTAAGCGCAGTTCCGCTTCGTGGCGGCGGCTGTGCAGGCCGGTGATGTTGGCAGCTTCTTCCAGCAGGTGACGGCGGGCTTGCGGTTTCGCGCTAATGATCGCGCTGATGCGGCCTTGGCTGACGAGTGCGGTTGAACGCGCACCTGTTGCAAGGTCAGCGAACAGCAAATGCACGTCGCGGGCGCGGGATTCGCGACCGTTCACTTTGTATTGCGAGCCTTTGTCACGTTCGATACGGCGCGTGATTTCCAGATCGTCGCTGTCGTTGAATTGCGCCGTGGCACGGCGATCTGTGTTGTCCAAGAACACCGAGACTTCAGCGATGTTGCGTGCAGGCCGATCACGCGTGCCGCCGAAAATCACTTCGTCCATGTCGCCGCCACGCATTTGCTTGGCCGAGGTTTCACCCATCACCCAACGCAAGGCTTCAACAAGGTTCGATTTGCCGCAGCCGTTCGGGCCGACGACGCCGGTCAAGCCCGGCTCGACGTGCAGTTCAGTGGCATCAACAAATGATTTAAAGCCGGACAGCCGGAGCTTGGTGAATTGAACCAATTAAGTTCTCTCTCAGGTCTTAAGGTGGCAGGTCTTAAAAGGGCAGGCCTTAAAAGGAAGATCGTCAGGACAGACGTGAAGTGATGTGCAGAAGAAGCCTTATTTCTTGGCTTTATCTTTCAACTTCTGGTCGATCAGCTTGGACATGTATTCATAGCCGCGATCACCATCAACCTTTTCGTCTTCGACAAAGAAGGTCGGTGTCGACTGCACTTTGTAGAGGTTGCTGGCGGTGGTTTGAACTTCGCGGATGGTCTTGAGTAGATCGTTGTTCTTCAAGCATGCATCGACTTCATCGTTCGTCATGCCAGCAAGCTGCGCATAACCACGTAAAGGTTCGATCGGCTTTTCAGAGCGGATCCAAGTGTCTTGGTTTTTGAAGATCAAGTCGATCAACTTTGAGCCACGGTCGCCCGGTGCGCAGCGCGCCAAAAGCGCGCCTGCCATAGCCCAGGTGTCCAGCGGAAAGTCACGGAACACGAAACGGATTTTGCCCGTGTCGATGTAGTTCTTCTTGATGTCGCCGTAGACGGTTTGGTGGAAGTGCGCGCAGTGAGAGCACGTCAGTGACGCGTATTCGATCACGGTGACGGGGGCTTTCGGATCGCCCAGCACAAACTCTTTATACTGAGCAGTCGAAGCCGGAGCCGCAGCGGGAGCCGCAGCAGCAGGTTGAGCAGGCTTTGCGGGGGCCGCAGCCTTATCTTGGGCAACAGCACCTGACACGCTCGCAACAGACATAGCGAAACCAACGAGCGCACCGCTCACGAACTGACTGATCTTCAAAACAATCCTCCCCGCGTAGACGCGATATGATGTGGCTGCATACCAACATCTGTACAATTTGTGGAGATATTTGGGTCGGCCGAAATTATCCACAATAACAATGTGTTGAGGCCTATCTGCGCCGGTGCGCGTAATCGGTTCGGTCTGCTGCACCTAGTGAATTGAATCTGTTGTATAAAATCAAAAGATCACAAAGCCGCGAAGCAACGCGATGGGCGAAAAACTCAAAGGTTCTAACAGCTTATTCACAGCCGCGTTTTTCAGGCCAAAAACGCTGTCGGTGACAGTTCGGTTAACGACTCTGCGGGCGCGGATTCTCTGACGCATCTGACAACAGCAATGCGCAGCGAGGATTCGGCAGTTTTCTTATTGAGCTTGGTCTATTGATCAGTGCGCTTGTCGCCAGAGCGGCTGGGTGTTTGGGCGATCAGGGCTTTCAGCGATTCTTCAGTCAGCTTGGTGATCGAGCCAATCGGGCACCGGTCGGGCATACCGCCGCCGCTTTCTACCAGCACCGAATCGCCGCCGTAACCGCAGAGGCGGGAATCGCGCGACGTGAAGCCAATGGAATGGGCGAACTTCAAGCCAAAGCACGGGCGATCTAACGTTAAGTGATACGGGTGTTTTCGGCTGGGCGCCCATACGATCAAGTTCGTGTTGTTCAGGGCTTTCCAGTCGTAGAGCGTGCGGAAGAAGATGCACTGATTGGTGGTGTCAGGCATTTTGTCTGGGTTCTGCTCCAGCACATAGCCCGGATCGTTTGCATCTTTGGGCGCGTCTTTTGACGGGGCGGCATCTTTGTCCTGCGCAAAAGCGTTCGCCCCCAGAGCCAGAAGCCCTAGGACAACAACAGACAGAACTGCGAACTTCCCCGCCCCGGGGGTGGCCATGTGCATGGGTCTATGTTCGGCTGGAATATGGAAAAACTAGGGCAGCACGATCACCCGGCCAAGCTATGTTGGCCAGTGTGACAATCTTGCACCAGAAATGCCAATTAGAACGCGAAAGCGGCGTATGCGCCTAAGCTCAGTTGGTTCGGGCTGCCCCGCACCGTCACCAGCGGACTGTTGCGGGCTTTGTTCATCAAACGCTCGACGCCTGCGTTGACGATGAAGGCCCAACTTGGCGTGACTTTGAACTCACCACCCACGGACAGCGACAAATCTTTGAAGCCTGAGGTCGGCGTGTATGCCGTCAACCCCGAGGCGGTGGCTTGTGTGGCGGTGATGCCGAAGAAGCTTTGCAGATATTTGCTGCTGGCCCAGGTGGTGCCGATGCTAGAGCCCACGCTTAAATTCTTCGAACGGTAAACAGCCAAGCTGATATCGAAATCCGCCAGATAACCTTCATGGCCACTGCCCACGTCTTTGCGGGCGCGGACACGGTAACGCAACGGACCTGTTGTGTAGCTCGCAAAGCCACCCACTTCAAAGCTGGTGCCGATATCGCCTAAGCCCGTCAAATCTGGCGAAGTACTTTCATCGCGGCCGAAGTCGATCTTCACTGTCGGACCAGCGCGGAAGCTTGAGGATTCAAACACGGCATTGGTGCCGCCAAAGATGTTCAAGCGAATCTGATTGTTATCGACTTGCAAGATATCTTTGTAACGCAGTGAAATAAGGGGCGCTAAACGCACGTCGTAGTGGTTGCTGCCTTCATAGTCGGTGCTGAGCACAGGCCCCAAACCAATGCGAACGTTGGTGACGCCGGGAATGACAGAGTCCATCAGGTCGCTCGCCATGTTGGTGGCTTCCGAGAACACATCGTCACGGAAAATCCCGCCAATGTTTTGAGCTTGCGCGCTTGAGACCACAGCGCTGGCGGACATAAAGCAAAGTGCGGACACCGCACCTAACAGTTTGCTTTTCATGTTCATCCCCATCTCAACGTTTCCCCAATGCTTCGTATCTCAATTTATTCAGGCTTCTTGCCGTCGCGGCTGTGCCGCGCATCGTGATCGTGGCTACGCCGCGCAATCGCTGATCCCAACTTCTGAAGCGCGACTCGTAAGTCTGGTGCCACAACATTCTTAATTTTTTGCTCAATATCAGACTCTTCCGCCGCATTCAGCACCGGTTCGGGCTTTATTTGGGCGCGCGTACGGCGCGGCAGTGGGCCTTGCTGCGCTTCGATGCGCGCAATCGCCGCGTATCCTAAGAAAGCATTAACACGGTCCACCAGTACCGGCGCTTTCATTTGCAGCAATGTTGCCGCCGACCCGTTGGCAACTTGCAAAACCAGTGTGGCCTTATCATTCCTGTGGCGTGGAAACTTAATTTCCAGCGGAACGGCAAACGCGGCCAATTCCGCGCCGACAATTTCAGGCCATCGCGTGATCACGGCGCCGCTGGCGAAGCCGCGCTTATCTAAGATCGGCGTTGCGATCTTAGCCGAGAACATGCCGACCATCGCTGGGCGGCCATAACGGTTGAAACCGGTCGTACTCGGAAGCTTCGCGCGGTTGCTCTCGGGCGCGTTCGGCTCTTTCTCAGGTCTCGTGTCTGATTCTGTTCGCGGGGGCACTGTTCGCGGCTCGCTCTCGCCCGTATATAATAAGTGTAGATTGAAGATGATCCAGGGCCGCTGTGGCCGCAAGAGTCATTAAAGCAACACTCGCTCCTAGTCCCGTATAAGTGTCAGCCCGTTCTCACGCCCTCGCGACAACGTTATTGCAATGGTACGACCGCCATCGCCGCGTCATGCCGTGGCGTGCGTTGCCGGGGGTGACATCTGATCCTTACGCGGTGTGGCTGAGTGAAATCATGCTGCAACAAACAACGGTTGCAGCGGTAAAGCCGTACTTTGAAAAATTTCTCAAGCGTTGGCCGACCGTGCGCGACTTGGCCGCGGCCAAAAGCGACGATGTGATGGCCGCGTGGGCGGGGCTTGGCTACTACGCGCGGGCACGCAACTTATATAAGTGTGCACAGGTTGTGGCGGCTGACTACGGCGGGCGCTTCCCTGATACCGAAGAAGGTTTGCTGGAATTGCCGGGTATCGGGCCTTACACGGCGGCGGCCATTGCTGCGATTGCATTTAATCGCAGGGCTGTTGTGGTGGATGGTAACGTCGAGCGCGTGATGGCGCGCCTTCACGCGGTGACTGAACCGCTGCCTCCGGTGAAGGCCAAACTTAAAGAACTTGCCGATGTGCTGACCCCCAATGAGCGGCCCGGTGATTATGCGCAAGCAGTGATGGATTTGGGCGCGACCGTCTGCACACCAAAATCACCCGCGTGCGCGATTTGCCCGTGGATGAGCGCGTGCGATGGCCGCAAGCAAGGCATTGCCGCCGAATTGCCGCGCAAACTCGCGCAAAAAGAAATTCCGACGCGCAAAGGCGTTGTGTTTTGGGGCACGAACAAAAAAGACAATGTACTGCTGATCCGCCGTCCACCCAAAGGCTTGTTGGGCGGTATGTTGGCATTCCCCACAACCGAGTGGCGTGTGGAGGCATGGAGCAAAAAAGACGCAGCTATATTTGCGCCCTTCAAAGCAGAATGGTCTGCGCTGCCCGGCGTTGTGGAGCACACGTTCACGCACTTTCACTTGGAGCTTGAAGTATGGGTCGGCGTTGGTGAGCCTAACGGCAGCGATGCGCTTATGCCCATATGGACCAAAGCCGAAGACGTAAAAGATGCGGGCTTGCCAAACGTAATGCAAAAAGTTGTGCGGCACGTCGCGGCATCGTCTTTAACAAAAGTGCAGCGTTTATTGTCCAAACGCGTCTCATCAAAGCCGAAGAAAAAGGCTGCCAAACGTCGCAGTTGACCTGACAAATCAATGGGAGCGGTGTACCGTGCGGCATCAACATAAAGCAGGGCCACATGCCTGATACAGGTTCGCGCACAACAAACACCGCAGACATTAAACAAGCTGCGCTGGACTATCACCGCTATCCGTCACCAGGAAAACTAGAAGTTGTCGCCAAGAAGCCTTTGGCCAACCAGCGTGACTTAGCTCTCGCCTATTCACCTGGCGTAGCGGCGGCGTGCGAAGCAATTGTCGCGGATCCGACTGAAGTCGCCAACATGACTGGGCGCGGCAACTTGGTGGCCGTGGTCACCAACGGCACGGCTGTGCTGGGCTTGGGCCCTATCGGTCCGCTCGCCGCTAAGCCTGTGATGGAAGGCAAAGCGGTTCTGTTTAAGAAGTTCGCTGGCATTGATGTGTTTGATTTGGAGATCGCCGAGAACGACCCCGATAAGTTGGTTGACATCATTGCGGCACTTGAACCGTCGTTCGGCGCGATCAACTTAGAAGATATTAAAGCGCCCGAATGCTTCATCGTTGAAAGCAAACTGCGTGAACGCATGAAAATCCCGGTGTTTCATGACGATCAGCATGGCACGGCGATTGTGGTGGCGGCTGCGATTTTGAATGCGCTGACGTTGATTCGCAAAGATATCGGGACCGTGAAGGTGGTGTCCACCGGTGGTGGTGCGGCGGGCATTGCGTGCTTGAATCAGTTGGTTGCGTTGGGCTTGAAGCGCGAGAACGTCATTCTCTCGGATCATATCGGCGTTGTTTACAAAGGCCGCACCAAAGAGATGACGGACCAGAAGGCGGACTACGCTTCTGACACCAAAGCGCGCACGCTGGCCGAAGCTTTGCCGGGCGCTGATGTGTTCTTAGGCCTGTCTGCGCCGCGCATCCTGACGCCGGAGATGGTGAAAACTATGGCGCCAAAGCCGATCATCATGGCGCTCGCAAACCCCGAACCTGAAATCCGCCCCGAGATTGCGCGCGAAGCTTCGCCTGACGCGATTATTGCGACAGGCCGCTCGGATTATCCGAACCAGGTGAATAACGTTTTGTGTTTCCCGTACATCTTCCGCGGCGCGCTGGATGTCGGTGCCACGACGATCAACGAAGAAATGAAACTCGCTTGCGTACATGCCATTGCGCAACTCGCGCGTGGTGCGTCATCTGATGTGGTGTCGGCAGCTTATGGTGGTGAGCAATTGCGCTTCGGGCCTGATTATTTGATTCCGAAACCGTTCGATCCGCGTTTGGTCTCTGAAATTGCGCCGGCTGTTGCCAAGGCCGCGATGGACTCTGGTGTTGCTACGCGTCCGATTGCGGACTTTGCAGCCTATCGTCAGAAGTTGCAGCAATTTGTCTATCGCTCGGCTTTTGTGATGAAGCCGATCTTCGACAAAGCCCGCGCCAACCCGAAGCGCGTGGCTTTTGCTGAAGGCGAAGACGAGCGTGTGCTGTTTGCTGTCAAAGCGCTGCTGGATGAAGACATTGCAAAGCCAATCTTGATCGGTCGTCCGCTAGTCATTTCACAACGCTCGCGCAAATTGGGTTTGGGAATTGAGCCGGGCCGTGATTTTGAAGTTGTGAACCCCGAAGAAGATGCGCGGTATTCCGACTATTGGCGTCACTATCACGGGGTGATGGAACGCAAAGGTGTTTCGCCAGATACGGCGCGCACGATTGTTCGTACCAATACGACTGTGATCGCGACGTTGATGGTCGCGCGCGGTGATGCCGACGCAATGATCTGCGGCACCTATGGTGAATACCAATGGCACGCACGTTATCTGGTCGACATCTTGGGCCTGCAAGATGGCGCGCAGCGCCCGAAGGCGTTGTCGTTGCTGGTGCTCGATGAAGGCCCGTTATTTATGTGTGATGCCTTCGTAGAAGAAGACCCCGATGCCGATGATATCGCGCAACTGACGCAATGGGCCGCGCGTAAAGTTCAGGACTTCGGTCTGTCGCCCAAAGTAGCATTGATTGCCACCTCCAACTTCGGTGCGCGTAATACAGCGGCCTCACGCAAGATGCGCAAAGCCCTGCGTTTGCTGATGAAGGAGTGCCCTGACTTAGAAGTTGAAGGCGAAATGCAAGCTGACGTCGCGTTGGATGAAGCCTTGCGCAAGCGCATCTTCCCCAACTCGCGCTTGCATGGGGCAGCCAACTTGTTGGTGATGCCAACATTAGAAGCCGCCAACATTGCATTCAATCTCGTGCGCACACTGGGTAACGGTTTGCCTGTGGGACCGATCATGCTGGGTGTGGCAAAACCTGCGCATGTGACAACGCCGTCTGTCACGGCGCGTGGTCTCGTGAACTTAGCCGCGCTGGCTGTTATTGATGCGCAGGTTCAATCTGGTGGTTAAGCCGTGGTTGGTGCTTGGTGTCGTGCTGTGCGTGTTTTCAGCAGCGCACGCTGAAACAGAATTGCGGCGTGGCAATCGGTTTGAGCCAGCATCTCTCGATCCGCAAAAATACCAAACGCACTACGAAGCGAACATCATCCTTGATCTGTTCGAAGGCCTGCTGACGTACGATGCCAATGCGAAGCCTGTGCCCGGTGTGGCGCAAAGCTGGACCACAAGTGCCGATGGCAAAACCTGGACGTTCGCACTGAAACCCAATCTTGCATGGTCAGACGGTCAGCCACTGACTGCTGATGATGTGGTGTTTACCTTCCGGCGCCTGTTAATGCCCGCGACAGCAGCCCAGTACGCGCAACTATTTTACGTGATCGAGAATGCGCGTGAGGTCAATACGGGCGCTGCGTCGCCCGATAAGCTGGGTGTGCAAGCCGCTAATGCGGTGACTGTTGTGTTTAAGCTGAAAACACCTGCGCCATATCTGCCTGAATTGCTAGCGAATGCATTCTCGGCGGTGTTGCCGCGCCATGTGGCTGAAAAAAAAGGCGATGATTGGGTAAAGCCCGGCACGATGGTGTCCAATGGGGCCTATGCACTGAAAGCCTGGATGCCGCAGGATAAAATTGAGATTACGAAGAACGCGAAATTTCACGATGCGACAAACGTGAAAATTGATCGCGTCACGTATTATCCGTCCGAAAATATCACCTCTGCCTTGTCACGCTTTCGGGCGGGTGAGTTGGATTTGCAGATTGAGTTTCCGGCGTCTCAGATTGATGCCATTCGCACTAACCTGCCCAATGAAACACGCCTCGCGCCATCGCTGCTGACCTATTATCTGACGCTCAATACGGCCAATGAAAAGCTCAGAGACTCACGTGTGCGCCGGGCACTGTCACTTGCCATTGATCGCGATATTTTGGTCTCACGCATTACCAAAGCGGGCGAGGCGGCAGCCTATAATTTTGTGCCGCCGGGTGTAGCGAATTACAGTGCTGCCGCGCACCCAGATGCGGCCTTGAGCGCTGAGCAGCGCTTGGCGGAATCTAAAAAACTCCTAGCTGATGCAGGCTACGGCCCCGATAAGCCGCTGAAACTGGCGTATAGCTTTTCATCCAACGAAGACTTGAAACGCATCGCTGTGGCTGTCGGCGGTATGTGGAAGCGTGTTGGTGTAGAAGCCGAACTTTTGAACCGCGAAGGTCGCGTTCATTTCGCATCACTCAAAAGCGGCGATTATGAAGTCGGCTATGCGGGCTGGTCGGCAGATTTTGATGACGCCTCGACTTTTCTTTATGTCCTACAATCCACTGCGGTGAATTCCAACTACAGCCGTTATCGCAACTTAAGTTTTGATGATCTGATGGCGAAAGCCGCTCAAACGGCAGATACAAAAGCGCGCGCTAGTTTATTGAGTGATGCCGAAGCGATGGCCTTGCGTGATCAGCCGATCATTCCCCTGTTCAATGGTGTCACGCGCAACTTGGTCGCGCAGCAGGTGAAGGGCTGGGTGCCCAACGCGATTGATTACAACCTCACGCGCTATCTCTCGGTCAGCCGTTAAGTACAGCCATCCGGCATATATAAGCAGAGATAAATTGCGTTGACCGTTGTCCGTCGCTTCTCAATAGTGCGGACACTTAAAATTAAACGTGCCATTCCTGAAGGACCCGTCATGAGCAGTTTTCGCGCATTCGTAGTCGATGAGATCGATGGAAAATACACCGGCGGGTTCCGCGATCTGACGGTTGCTGATTTGCCCGCAGAGGGCGTGCTGATCGATGTGGCGTATTCAACGCTGAACTACAAAGACGGGTTGGCTGTCACGGGCAAAGGCAAGATTGTCCGTAAGTTCCCGATGGTCTGCGGCATAGATTTGGCAGGCACTGTTGTTGAATCGCCCGATCCCAATTTCAAACCCGGCGACAAAGTTCTGGTGAACGGTTGGGGTTTGTCTGAAGCCTATTGGGGTGGCTACACCACCAAGCAGCGCGTGAAGCCAGAATTTCTGGTGCGCGTGCCTAAAGCATTTGATCTGAAACAAACCATGGCGATTGGCACCGCTGGCTATACCGCCATGCTGTGCGTGTTAGCGTTGGAAGATGCCGGCGTGAAGCCCGGCAACGGCGATATTCTGGTGACAGGTGCCGTCGGCGGTGTGGGCTCGGTGGCCGTGGCGTTGCTTGCCAAACTGGGTTACCGCGTTATCGCGTCTACGGGTCGCCCGGCAGCTGCGGAATATCTTAAGCAATTAGGCGCGGCAGATATTATTGCCCGTGCTGATTTGGATAAAGCTGGCCGTCCGCTGGAGAAAGCGCGTTGGGCTGGCGTGGTTGATTCTGTGGGCAGCAAAACACTTGGCATGGCCATCGCCCAAACGCACGAAGAAGGTGCGGTTGCAGCATGTGGTTTGGCGGGTGGCACTGATCTGCCCACCACTGTCATGCCGTTCATCTTGCGTGGTGTGAAATTGCTGGGCGTGAACTCCGTCACATGTCCGACACCGCGCCGCATTCAAGCCTGGGATCGTTTGGCGACGGATTTGGACATCGTGAAATTGGAATCGATGACGACGATTGAACCGTTGTCGAAGATCGTCGACTTGGGTGAGCAAATCTTGCGCGGCGAAACCCGTGGCCGTGTCGTCATTGACGTGACGAAATAAGTTTTCCGCCGAAGTTAAGTAAAAGCGCGCGGCTCTTGTTATGAGGGTCGCGCGTTTTGCTGTTCGCGTTCTGCAGCGGCCGCGACCAATACGTCCAGGCCTGGGCGCATGCGTTGTTCAACGACGCGGAATGCCAAGATCTCTGAGCCACAACGCTCGGCGGCCGCTTGCGCTTTCGCCCACGTCTTAGAACTACCAAAGCGATCAATCAGCGGCGGCAGCGAGTGCATGGGCCTCGTGCAGCCAGTGGGCGGCACCGCGAAGTATTGCGTCACAACATTGCGGAATGCATCCAACTCATGTGCGCCGCGGCGCGAGAGTGCATTCGTCGCTAATGTCAGCCGTGCTAAGCGCCGCTCGCGTTTGCGTAATTGGTCTTCAAGTTCATCTAAAAACTGGTGATCCCCAACGCGTTCTTTTGGCAGCACGGGGCGTAAGTGTTCAATCAGTGCGATGTCTTGCGCGATCAAACGTTTGGTCGCGATTTCGAGATAGCCGATGCACGCTTGATAGAATGCCAACTCCTCATCCCAATCAAACGACGGCTGGTTCAGCGCGGCCTGGAGGATGCGGCGTATTCTGACCAAGCGCATGCGTTCTTCGCGAATATTGCCGCGTTGGACGGGGTGCAACGGAGGATTAAAGCCCATGGCTGTCTCCCTGGAGTGGCTGAGATTGTTATAACCCTATCATCATATCTATATAATGACTTCAACCAAATCTTTGTAACCAAGGAAATTGCTGAAGCGGTCGTAGCTATTCTGGGTCAGCAGCAGCCAGTTCTGCTGTTTTCGAGGTGGCTGGCTTCTGGAAAGCCAGGACAATCAGCAGTGGTGGAAAAATAACGCCCGCGACCATCCAGCCCATGGGGTTGCGGCCACGTTTTGCCGCTAGGCGCCATCCTAGAAAACCAAACACCAACATCGAAATGACGCTGATGGCGAAATGGAATGACTGCATGGGCGGTATTCCTTTCGTCTGTGACTGACGTCGCTATGGTTAAGCGCGCTTTCCTTCGCGGTCTTCCAGAATTTTGGTCACAAGCGCGTAGTCTTTCGGGTTGTCCACGTCGATAGGGCCTTCTGCCCATGGGATCAGCGCTTTCTTCACGGTCACCTTCATCGCACGTGAAATTTGACGCATCACGCCATCCAGTGTGACCAAACGCAGCTTGTAGAGAATGAACGCCCAGATGCCGAACGCATTAATAATGCGCTCAGGCTTTTTCCCAAACTGCCCGCCCGTAGCAAATGCCTCGGCAGACTTCACGGCTTTCTCTGTTTTCAAGCAGTACAAATTGCAGCTTGAATATGCTTCGTCTTTCAAGCGGTGAAAGGCACGCTGACCGCCAGGATATTTGTCCAAGATCAATTGTGCGCGTGTCATGGCCACAAAGGCATCGCCCTCGGTGTTCGAGACTTCATTGCAGAAGTGATCAATCATCTCAGGTGTATGGAGTGCGTTATCACCAGCGCTGATGACGAGTGGAAATGGCGTCTCAATGTTCGAAACGGCGTTGTAGACGCTTTGTGCCAAGTTGCCTTCGCTAGGGACGGTGAAGATTTCACCCTTATCCAACATGGCGGCTAATTCTGGGACGCTGCGCAAGATGGCCGCGTCTTCGATCGACACATAGATACGACTAATGTGTTTCGCGCCGCGCAAACCATCAATAACGCGCTGAACCATCGGAACGCCGTTCAGCTTCACCAAGCATTTGTGTGACAGGCCCTGAATTTGAGCGACAGGGTCTTGGGCGCCACGACGGCTGGCGGCGAGCACCAGCGCGGTGAATTTCACATCCGACATTTTAAACGCATTCCTTAGTGAGCTTTTTTATTCGAGTGAGCTTTTTATTTGAAGCGGAGTTGCGACATCAATACGTTGATCGACTGCGGACCATCAAGTTTATCTAATGCGTCAGTCACGCGCTGCGTGGTCACTGTATCTAAAATGCCACGGCAACATTGGTTCAATTTATCCCAAAGTTCGGTATCGGTCATCGGGTTGTCAGAACGACCTTTGGGCGCATCAATTTCGGTGGCGTGAGTCGCACCATTTTTCAGCTTGATATCGATACGCGT
Organism: Rhodospirillaceae bacterium; assembly: GCA_965229355.1. Lineage (GTDB taxonomy): Bacteria > Pseudomonadota > Alphaproteobacteria > Rhodospirillales > Rhodospirillaceae. The sequence continues at coordinate 2,238,935 of OZ245869.1, forward strand.
TGGGAATTCTGATTCTGATTTGTCCACCGGATCGCGGTGCACCAGCGGCATCAGTGCGCGGAACTTAGCGTTATGAATGGCTTCCGGTGTGAAGTCGGCTAAACCGACGCCATGATTTCGCAACGCGACAGCAACGCAATATTCCATCGAGAACTTCGCCTGCATCCCATCTTGCGGGTCGGTATACATCAGGTTGTTGAAATGCGAGACGGGCGCGTGAATGTCGACACTGGCCACGTCCTCAGCATTGATATTGTGCTGCTCAATCAGCTTCAATACCCCGTCCAAAGCACGATGTGTTGATGCGCATGTGGGAAAGCGTTTTACTTTTAAACCATGCGCAATGATGGCCAGTGGCTCGCCAATGCTATTGGTGGCAAAGCGCATGGTTTGGCCATGCTCACGTTTGAAAGCGCCATTGGCGCGCAGATCTTCAAGGTCTGGGCCGACCATTAACTGCGCCATGCCTGTGGGGCCATCAAACGTTTCTTTGCCTGCGGTCATGCCAGCTTCTGCCAATGTAGCGCAGATCACGCCTGCTTCTGCAGCTTTGCCCGCATGCAATGGTTTCGTCATCGAGCCGAACTGGCTCATGAAGCCGCCCGCATAACTTGTCGACATATTCAGGCAGTGACGCATCTGTGTTGCATTCAGCCCAATCAGATGGCCGCACGCGATAGCAGCGCCTATCGCGCCAACTGTAGATGTCGCATGCCAGCCGCGATTGCGATGGAATGGGTTCAAGCCTTGGCCAACGCGTGTCGCAATTTGCAAACCAACGATATAGGCCGCAAGAATATCCGAGCCTTTTGACTTGCGCTCTTCACCCAGCGCTAACAGCGCAGGTGCCATGACGGCAGTAATGTGCGCTTTAGCCGGATCAAAGTTATCGTCGAAATCCAACGCGTGCGCGGCCATGCCATTTGCGAGCGCGGCCAACGGTGCAGATTGCCCGGCTGTTTCTCCAACAACAGAGCACGGGCCAGCGCCCCACGTGTTGCTGACTTTGCGCAGTGTTGTCGAGGCATCATCAAGTGCGCCTGGAACCATGCAAGCCACGACATCAATGAAGGCGCGTTTGGCGCGGTGTGTGGCTTCTTTATCAAACACGCGCGGCGCTACTGCAGCCCAGGCGGCATAAGCCTGTGAAACACTATCCACGGTGCTATTTGATTGCGCGTTTGGGGCCATGGCTCAACTTACGTTTCTAAAATAAATTTAACCTAAAAGCTGCCTCAGGCAGAGTCCTGGCTTACAATGTAAAACAAGGGTTGTGTGGCCGCTTCATACGGCATTACACCTGTCACATCAAATCGCCCTGGACGGCCATTTCCTTTGTCCTATTTTCATTAAGTATGAAGCGCTTTTCACCCCTCGCCACGCTTAAGCATTGGTTTTCAGACGGTATTTTGCGCCGTATTTTCAAGAATGCGATCTTGCTGCTGTCGGGTCGTGCGGCGAACGGAGTGCTGGGACTGGCAACTTTAAGTCTTATGGCGCACGGGCTGGGGGCTGGAAATTTCGGCCTTGTCATTCTGGTGCAGACTTACGTGCTAGTGATCACGGGGCTTGCCACATTCCAGTCATGGCAGGCGCTGATTCGGTACGGTGCGATCGCGCTGAAGAATAACGACCGCATTGGATTTCAGAATCTTGTGAAGTTTACCGCCTTGTTAGATCTGGGCGGTGTCATTGTCGGTGTGCTGGTGGGCTACTTTGCAGCCCCCATTGTCGGCCCCTACGTGCAGTGGGATGCCGAGGTGATTGAATACGCGCAAATCTACAGCTTCCTGATTTTGTTTACTGTGATTGCAACGCCGACAGGATTGTTGCGCCTCTTTGACCGCTTCGACTTGTTGACAGGGCAAGCCAGCATTACGCCGTTATTGCGCTTGGTGGGTGTGGCGATTGCAGCGCTTGTTTTTAATGCACCGATTTGGGCTTATTTGCTTGCGTGGTTTGTCGCGGGTGTTGTCGGTGGATTTGTACTCATTATTTTAGGATGGCGTGAAGTCGCTAAACGCGGGCTTTTGGATGGCATGACGTTTTCCCTTAAAGGCATTACGCAAGGCCACGATGGCATTGTGCGCTTTTCGTTGATCTCGAATTTCCATTCGTCCCTGCAACTTGTCACGGGGCATATGGCGACGTTCTTGATTGGCTTTGTCGCGGGGCCAGCGGAAGCGGGCCTTTATAAAGTCGCCAAAGATATTGGTACGGCACTCACCAAGCCTGCTGAGTTACTGAACCAATCGATTTACCCGGAGTTTGCAAAGCTTGGTTCGCAGGGGCAGTGGTCTGATTTTCCGCGGCTTATCTTGCGCGGCGGCGCATTAAGTGGTGGGGCTGGCGTGTTGCTGTTATTGCTCGCGCTGTTTGGTGGCGAGGTGTTTTTAACGCTGGCCTTTGGGCAAGAATTTGCAGGCGCGCATACTGCACTCACGTTGTTGGTCGCAGCGGCCACACTGACGGTTGCTGGTTTCTCGATGGACCCGGCGTTGTACGCCATGGGCCGTCCTGGCATTCCGCTGCAAGTCAATGCGGTGTCGGTATTTGTGATTTTCCTGCCGCTGATTTATCTGCTGGGCAAAACCTATGGCGCAACAGGTGCGGGTATGGCGGCACTGTCTTCAAGCGCATTCGTGTTTATCGCAATGGCGGCCTTTACGGTCGTGCAGATGAAGAAGCGTCTCAGCTAAAACGGTTTGCGTTTCACGCCGCTTTTCAACACATCATCAAGCGAGCCCGATGATTGCTGAGCCGGATCCCACAATGCGCGGCGACGCGGTGGTAAAATCTCTGCTTCAGGTTCATGTGCTGTCGGCGGTGGCGCGTGTGCAGGGGCTGCGCCTGGGCCAACATTCAATGTGTTGTAGCGCGCGCGGCGCAACAGCGCTTCATCCAAGCTCCATTCGCGATACCCCACTGCGATCTCGCGGTAGTAGTCCATCTCGGGTGGCGCATACGGCAAATTTGTTTTGACCGCGTATGCGATGGCTTCAACAATATTGCCTTCGTGCTCCACCATCACTTTGATCTGGCCGTAGTCATCACCTTCGTATCCATCAAGTGCGCGCAAGCAGGCGGGCGTTACGGTCCACAGCGCGCCATGCACGCGTGCATCCTTAGTCGGAATGATGTCGGCCCATCGTTTGAAGCACAGCTTGTAGCCAGGCAGCACAGCAAGCCCCACAGCCGATGACTGGGGGCAGCGCATTTTCATGCCGCGTTTATTGAGGTTGGCGCCGTAAGCGAAATAAAGCATGCGCGTTCATAGCCATTTAAGCGGCAGAAAAAAAGAGCGGCGGACTCATGAATGAGCCCGCCGCAAGGATTGCTGGGGATGTGGGGTGGGGAGGGAAGAGAGACCCCAGCGGTACACGAACGAGGATGCCAACGCGTATGAATGACCATAACGAGGCTCGATGCCTGTCAGCATCCTCGAAACTTTGCGGGTTCTGTCGTGTCCAATGGAGATGCAGCGCGGATTAAATCATCGCGTGCAAAGCGGGGCCGCTCTCGGCGCAAACTATTACGCATTCAAACATAGAATCGCTGCGCAAAAGTCGTGTCGATCATCGTCTCACGCGAGCTTCCATTGGGGGAACAGAGCTCACATTCACAACAATTGTGTGCTGTGCTTAAGGAATGATGAATCGTTAGCAAAGCCGCAGTTTTGCTGGGTTTCCGCACAAAGAAAAACCCGCCCGAGTTGACGACTCGAGCGGGTGATCTCTTTTTAAGAGCAGTTTTTTAACGAGGCCTAAGCGGCCTTCTTCATTTCGAATTCAAGTTCGAATTGGTTTGAGTTTGCTGTGGTCCGTTGGCGATTCATCAAGCTTGCGCGAATCGCCATCAATTCTTCTGCTTCGTTGAGCAGCGTGTGCAGTTCACGGCCGCTGGTGCTGTGCGCTTGCGTCGCGAGCTCCAAAGCCGACTCAGCGAGAAAGGCCAACAGTTCTTTTTGGTCTGACGTGAACATCTTTCTTTGTCCCTCAATCTTCAATTTTGTGTCTTGAGAGAGTAATGCTGCATTGCACCATCGCTCGCAAACGACATTTGTGCATTGCGAGAATGCTTTTCTGGAATAGCTCGAATCAGGCGCAAATTTTCCCTCTTGAACTTTCATTTTCGCCAGCTTTTTGGGCTGTTTTGAGGGGTCGCGGAGGGCCAAATTTGTCTCGCAACGGCCGTTTTTAAAGTAATAAAATATTAAGTAATTTCAATAGGTTGCTGTTTAATATTAAGATTGCGATGCAAAATATCTAAATATTGTAGAAATGTTTTTTTCAACCCCAAAATCTAGTTGACGGGAGTCACCCCTGCCTCCACCATATGTAGCGGCGAAACACACCACGGATGACTAATTCTGGGGTGCGAGGGGAAAAAGTAAGGGGCAAGTTGGGGATAAACCTGATTTAACAGGTAAAAGCTCCCAATAAGCCAGGATGGCCTTAGGAGAGGCCCTGAATCATTCGGACTGCTTACCCTTTGCTATGCAAAGGATGCAGCGTCCGGGGCAGGGTCTCGATTCTCTCGTCGCCTATGTATGTATTTTTTGGTGCTGACTTTCGGTTGGGGTTGGCACCGCGGCAGAACGAGGGGAATAAATGAACTACGCGCTCGATGTTGGCTCCGCCGCTGTTGTTGCTCCGCAATCACTTCCGAACTCAACCACTCCCAATCAAACACCCCGCGCCCGAGAGACCACCGCTCTCGATGTCGTGCCGTCGATCAAGATCGACCGCTCGCGCGATGCGTTGCTGACCGACTTCGGTAAGGCCACGCTTGAAGACCGTTACCTGCTGCCTGGGGAATCTTATCAGGACATGTTTGCGCGCGTGGCGAAGGCCTACAGCGACGACATCGATCATGCTCAGCGCATTTACGACTACATCTCGAAACTGTGGTTTATGCCTGCCACTCCCGTTCTGTCGAACGGCGGTTCGGATCGTGGCTTGCCCATTTCGTGCTTCCTGAACTCGGTGAACGACGATCTCGATGGCATCGTCAGCACCTGGACTGAGAACGTCTGGCTGGCCTCGAATGGCGGCGGTATCGGCACCTATTGGGGAAAAGTGCGCTCGATTGGTGAGAAGGTCCGCAACTGCGGCCACACGTCAGGCATCATTCCGTTCGTGCGCGTGATGGATTCACTCACGCTCGCCATTTCGCAAGGCTCTCTGCGTCGTGGTTCAGCGGCCGTGTACCTCGACATCCATCACCCGGAAATCGAAGAGTTCCTGGAAATTCGCAAGCCCTCGGGCGACTTCAATCGCAAGAGCTTGAACCTGCACCATGGCCTGAACATCACTGACAAGTTCATGGAAGCAGTGCGCGACGACGCGCCGTTTGATTTGCTGAGCCCGAAGTCGGGCGATGTGATGAAGACGGTGAATGCCCGCGAGCTGTGGCAGAAGATTCTGGAAAGCCGCCTGAACACCGGCGAGCCGTATCTGATTTTCGCTGACACCGTGAACCGTCAGATGCCAAAGCATCAACGCGATCTCGGCCTTAAAGTCACCACATCGAACCTGTGCAGCGAAATCATGCTGCACACCGGCCCCGACCATAACAACGTCGACCGTACGGCTGTGTGCTGCTTGTCGTCGCTGAACGTGGAAACGTGGGACGAGTGGAGCAACGAGCCGCAAGTTATCGAAGACATCATGCGCTTCCTTGATAACGTTCTGCAGGATTTCATTGATCGTGCGCCGAGCTCGATGGACCGCGCTAAGTACTCGGCGATGCGTGAGCGCTCGGTAGGCTTGGGCATCATGGGCTATCACTCATTCCTGCAATCGAAAGGCATTCCGTTCGAAAGCGCGATGGCGAAAAGCTGGAACATTAAAATGTTCAAGCACATCCGCCGCGCTGCAGACGCTGCTTCGGTGAAGTTGGCTGAAGAACGTGGCGCTTGCCCGGATGCGGCTGAAACCGGCGTCATGGCGCGCTTCTCGCACAAGCTAGCGATTGCCCCGACCGCTTCGATTTCGATCATCTGCGGTGGCACGTCGCCTTGCGTCGAGCCGATCCCGGCGAACGTGTACACGCACAAAACGTTGTCTGGCTCGTTCTCGGTGAAGAACCCGTACCTGACCGAATTGTTGGCCAGCAAAGGCTTGGACAATCCGGCCACTTGGAACTCGATCTTGGAACACCAAGGTTCGGTTCAGCACTTGAATGGCCTGACAGACGACGAAAAGTCGGTATTCAAGACCGCGTTTGAAATCGATCAACGCTGGATCGTTGAATTTGCGGCTGACCGTTCGCCGTTCATCTGCCAAGGCCAGTCGATCAACCTGTTTATCCCCAGCGATGTGGATAAATGGGACCTGATGATGCTGCACTGGAAGGCTTGGGAATCAGGCGTGAAGAGCCTGTATTACCTCCGTTCAAAGTCAGTGCAGCGTGCGGCGTTTGCAGGTGTCGAAGCCGACAATACCCGCCAGTGGCCTGAGCGAAATTTAACCGAGAACAAGACCGATTATGAGGAATGTCTGGCCTGCCAATAAGGGTGGGGTCTGATATTCTAAGCCTTCGTTCTCGATTCTTTCGCACCGGACTGCTCTGCTCATGAACAAGATCATCACACCAGATCAAGTGACCCCCGGCCTTGTGACGCTGCCGGGTTTGATGACGCCGAGCCTGGGCTATAAGCCGTTCCGTTATCCGTGGGCGCATGACTATTGGAAGCGCCAGCAGCAGATCCACTGGATGCCGGAAGAAGTGCCGCTGGGCGAAGACTGTAAGGATTGGGCCGGCAAACTAAACGACAATGAAAGAGCCTTATTGTCGCAAATCTTCCGCTTCTTCACGCAGTCCGACGTGGAAGTGAACGATAACTACATGGAGCGCTACAGCCGCGTCTTCAAGCCGACCGAAATTAAGATGATGCTGGCCTCGTTCTCCAACATGGAGACGATCCACATCGCGGCTTATGCGTTGCTGCTGGAAACCATCGGCATGCCCGAGACTGAGTTCTCGGCGTTTATGCAGTACCGCGAGATGGCGGATAAGCACAGCTACATGAAGAAGTTCGGCGTTGATACGCATGCCGATATCGCGCGTACGCTCGCCATGTTTGGCGCCTTCACCGAAGGCCTGCAGTTGTTCGCCAGCTTCGCGATGCTGCTCAACTTCCCGCGCCAGAACAAAATGAAGGGCATGGGCCAGATCGTGACATGGTCCGTGCGCGATGAAAGCTTGCACTGCGAAGCGGTGATTAAGCTGTTCCATACGTTTGCGCATGAAACCGGCTGTCTGACTCAGTCAGTTAAAGACGACATTATCGATTGCTGCAAAACCGTCGTCGGCCTGGAAGATAATTTCATCGACCTCGCGTTCAATTTGGGCCCCGTCAACGGCATGACGCCCGATGAGATTAAGGCGTACATACGTTATATCGCCGATTGGCGCTTGGGTCAGTTGGGTCTGCCGCCGATCTATAACTTGAAAGACCACCCGTTGCCTTGGCTGACGGAAATCCTGAACGGTGTTGAGCACGCCAACTTCTTTGAGGCGCGCGCGACTGAATACTCAAAAGCCGCCACCCGTGGCCAATGGCACGGCGTTGAAGGCGTGTGGTCGCACTTCGACAACATGCAGAAAAGCCGCAAGGGCGCCACAGAAGGCGGCTTGATCCAATAAGCTTTGCGATGAAGCTTTCGTGAATTGAAGGCGGTCCACTGGGCCGCCTTTTGTTTATTGTGGCATCCTCTGCTGAAATTCAGAGGTGGTGTCATGATGCTTCGCGTTGCGGTTACGGCTGTCGTTCTGGCGTTGAGTTCTGCGGTTGCGGCCAAGCCGCTGATCATCGCGCACCGTGGCGCCAGTGGTTATCTGCCCGAGCACACAATTGCCGCCTATACGCTAGCCATCGACATGGGGGCCGACTTTATCGAGCCCGATTTGGTGAGCACGAAAGACGGCGTGCTGATTGTGCGGCACGAAAACGAATTGTCCGATACCACGGATGTCGCCACCAAATTCCCCGACCGCAAAACCAAGCGCAGTATTGATGGGCAGGACGTCGAGGGCTGGTTTAGCGAAGATTTCATGCTGGCCGAGATCAAAACCTTACGCGCCAAAGAGCGCTTGGCCTCACGTAATCACGCAAATGACGGCAAGTTTGAAATTCCGACCTTTGATGAGGTGCTGGCGTTGGTTGCCGCCGAAGAAAAGAAGCGTGGCCGCGTCATTGGCATCTACCCTGAGACAAAACACCCCACGCATTTTGCGTTGCGGGGCTTGGCGCTCGAAGAACCGTTGATAAAAGCCTTAAAAGTGGCCAACCGCAACCAGGCGAACGCCCCCGTTTTTATTCAGTCGTTTGAAATCTCAAACCTGCAGCGTTTAAAAACCATGATCGCTGTGCCGCTGGTGCAATTGTTGGGCGAACCAAACGAAAAGCCGTTCGATCAACAAGCCGCAGGCAAAAACGTAACCTACGCGGATATGGTCACCGACGATGGCTTCAAAGCCATGGCGGCGTATGCGAAGGGCGTTGGCCCGTATAAGGCCTATATCATTCAGACCGATAAAGATGGAAACACACGCCCGCCCAGTGATTTTGTTGCGCGTGCGCACAAAGCAGGCTTGGTGGTGCATCCATACACGTTTCGCTCCGATGCTCAATTTCTGGCCAAATCTTACCGCGGTGATCCGATAGCCGAATATTGTGCCTTTTTTGCACAGGGAATTGATGGGCTGTTCAGCGATTTTGCCGACACGGCATTGAAAGCGCGCGACAAATCTTGTCCAATGGGGCGGTAAAAATACCAACCCTTCGGAGGCTGTCGTGGATATCGCGCTTGAGAACGTTTGCCATGTTATTTCCAAAGCTCGCGAACTGATGGCTGATGTCCACGAGTTATCCGACGAGCCGGGGCAACATGCTGGCGATGATCTGGCGAAAGACGAGTTGCCTGAAGAAGATGATGCCGCAGAGGCCAATTCAACCGAATATGAAGACCTCAAAGAGTTCATTGACGGCCTGAACGACGACGAAAAGTACGAACTGATCGCACTGGCCTGGATCGGACGTGGCACGTTTACCGCAGATGACTGGGAAGAAGCCGTTGAGACGGCGCAAGACGAGCATAGCCGCAACCCCACCAAATACCTTCTCAGCCAGCCGCTGCTTGCGGACTATCTGGAAGAAGGCTTGAACGAATTTGATCTGTCCTGCGAAGACGCAGAATAATCCATGAAGGGTAACCCGATGAAACACGCGCTTCAGGCTGCGGCAATTGTTGCTGTGTTAGTGCCGGCCTTTCATGCGTGGGCCCAAGGCTCCTCGACGACGCTGCCGCAAACGACCGAGCAGGTGTTTCTGGGCAAATTAATGTTCTCCGAAGCCGAGGAGAAGATTTACCAAGATCGTCTGGCCAAAAGTGCCACAGCGCTCAGCACAAATCCGGCTGATGCCTATGACCCAAAAGAAGCGATTGTTGGCGCAAAAACTTGGAAGCCTTTGCCGCAAGCAACGGCTGCCCAACGCACAATTTCTGATGATGCGTTGAAGGCTGCGACAGACTACGCAGGTGCTAATAATTCGGACTCGTTCATCGTCTGGCGCAAAGGCAAGGTTGAAGCTGAAGCGTACTTTGGTGGGCACAAGCGCGAAGATGTTATTATTTCGCGTTCATTGGCGAAGCCGGTGACATCTGCTGCTGTCGCCCGCGCAATTATGCTGGGCAAAATTAAGTCGGTCGATCAACCAGTCGCGGATTTTGTGACCGAATGGAAAGGCGACCCACGCCGTTCAAAAATATTGGTGCGCCATTTGCTGGATATGCGCACAGGCTTCTTGCCGCAAGCCAATGCGCCGGACCCGATGGATATTTTGAACCGCGCGTATCAGCATCCGCGTCATGACGAAATCATCGTCAAAGAATACCCCGTGGTGGATGAGCCGGGCTCACGATACGAATACAACAACGCGACCAGTGAAATGGTTGCGATTTTGATCGAGCGCGCGACCGGCCGTCGCTATGCGGAATTTGTTGGGACCGAGATTTGGCAAAAGCTCGGCGCCATGGGCGGTTCTGTATGGGTCAATCGTGAAGGCGGTATGGCGCACTCTGGGTGCTGTATGATGGTGCCGTCTGAAAACTTCCTGCGTCTTGGCATTCTGTTCATGCAAGACGGTGTGTGGGAGGGCAAACGCCTGCTACCTGAAGGCTACGTGAAAGCCATGACGACCGCGACGAAGGAAAACCCGCACGCCGGCATGGGCGTTTATATCGCGGGCAAATATGTGCGTGGGCGTGGGGCTGCAAACCCGGATCGCCAAACGGCCAAGACGCTGCACAGCGAGCCTTACCTGGCAGACGATCTTTTTCTGTTTGATGGTAATGCAAACCAAGTGGTCTACATCGTGCCGTCGCAACAAATGGTTGTTCTGCGCACGGGTAATAACCCCCCCAAAAGCAAAGAGCGCGAATGGGATAATGCTGTCCTGCCCAACACAATCATCAAGGGTATTGTAAAAGACAAAGGCGTCTCTAAGCCGCAAACCTGATTGAGATATGGGCTGATAAAACCCTTTATCGCTTCAGGTGTTATACTTACTGTATCTCCCATAAAGTTTTGGGGATGCGGCACCATTGTAAGGTGCGCAGTACTAGTCGCATGAAAAAAGATACGAAACTCATCCACGCGGGCGTGAATAAAAAACGCAACGGCGGCGTTGTGAATACGCCCGTGTATCACGGCTCGACCGTCGTGTTCGAAAACATGGCCGCGCTGCATGTGGCCGCCGAGAAGGTGCTGAAGAACCGCGAAAAACATTTGTTTTACGGTCGTCGCGGCACACCAACACATTGGACACTGCAAGAAGCGATCAGCGCGCTTGAAGGTGCGGCCGATACGTTCCTGACGCCATCAGGTTTAAGTGCCTGCACGCTCGCCATTTTGGGCTGTGTTAAAGCAGGCGATCATATTCTGGTGACTGACTCTGTCTATGAGCCCACACGCGCTTTTTGTGATGGCTACCTCACCATGTTTGGGGTTGAGACCAGCTATTACGATCCGGCCGTTGGTGCGGGCATTGCTGATCTGATGAAGCCGAATACGACCGTGGTGTTTTGCGAATCACCCGGCTCACACACGTTCGAAATCCAAGACATTCCAGCCATTGCAAAAGCCGCACATACCAAAGGCGCGATTGTGATCGCCGATAACACCTGGGCCAGCCCGTTCTTTTGCCAGCCGTTAAAGTTGGGCGCGGATGTCTCTATTCAAGCGGCCACCAAATATGTCGTGGGCCACTCCGATGCGATGGTCGGCACCATTGCGGTGAACGAAGCAGCACTTCCAGGCATCGCCAAGGCCTTATCCCTGATTGGCATCACGCTCGCTCCGGATGATGCGTACTTGGCCACGCGTGGTTTGCGTACGTTGGGTGTGCGCTTAAAGCAGCACGAACAAAATGCCATGAAAGTGGCGTTGTGGCTGCAAAAGCGTCCCGAAGTTGCACGCGTGCTCTATCCGGCGCTGCCAGACGATCCTGGCTATGCGTTGTGGAAACGCGATTTCTCGGGCGCGTCGGGTTTGCTGGGCGTGTTCTTTAAACGCACGTCTGTTGACGCTGTGACCGCCATGATTGATGGCATGTCGCTTTTTCCCCTGGGCTACTCGTGGGGCGGCTTTGAAAGCCTGATCTGCCCGTCAAACCCTGGCAAGTCACGCACAGCTAAGGCATTTGCTGAAGCCGCACCCGGCATTCGCCTTCATATCGGCCTGGAAGATCCCGAGGATCTGATTGCCGATCTGGAAGAAGGCTTGGCGCGCTTCAATAAAGTTCTAGGTTAAGCCCTTAACCTACCGCTCCAAAGTGATGCGCGATCGCGGTGCCGATTTTCAAAATCGTGTCGTAGCTTTGCGCAATCGGGTCAATGTAGTTGGTGTGAATGTTGGCGTACTCGGCCACTTTGTCGTCCGGGTATTTGGTGGCTTCTTTCATGCTGAAGTCTTCAAGGCCCAGATGATCTACGGGGTAAGCGGCACGCAATAATTCCAAGGCTTCCGGAATGCGCAATGCGAAGATCATTTCCATGATGTCGTCGCGGGATAAATCGTTGCGCACCGAGAACGGTGGTATTTGCGCAGCCTTCAAAAAGATGTGCTGCATCAAAGCTAAACGTAGCGCATGCAATACGCCCATGGTGCGGCGTTGATCTTCACTCTGTTTGGATGGGCCCTCAGGGGTGACCATGCCTAACAAGCGGTGCAGTTTTAAACCGTCCACGCGCAGATAAGTCGAAAGCTTGCGGAACGCAGCCGCGCGATCATCAATCGCAAAACGTTCGGCTAATTCTTGGCAGGCTGTTTCTAAGTTGGATTCGCGGCCCCGATAAGGGCGTGTGGCCCAAAAGCCGCCATCGAATAACTCGCCGTAGGCAATGAGCGTCTTGATACTTGCCAATGCGTTTGAAGCTTGCACCAGACGGATCAAGCCTTGCGCGCGGGGCGAGCGGCGATGCAACTCGGTGAAGCGATCAAGATCGCCTTCAGTGGCACGCCCCACACCTGCGATCACGTTGACCGGATAGCCTAATTGTTGAAGCGCTGCGTTATGCGGAATCGCGCGGATTTTCGATAACCCACTGCTGTTTGGCATACTCACATCTGACTGACGGCGCGTTTTGCGTGACCCAGTCTCGCGCAGCAATGACAAGCCGAAGGCTGTCACTGTGCGGCCATATGTAGGCTCCGCAAAGAATTGTGACTGCACTTCGCGCAAAGCCCGATAGAAATCGAGCGAGATATCAATCTCATCATAAAATGGGTCTGGCGTGGCGCTGGCAGTTATTATGTCGCGCTCGCCTTCGACAATGCGAACTAGTAGCGCCAATGCTAGGTCCAACGTCCCGAACAGCACGAACCCATCGCCGCCCTGGAAGCTGGTTTCCCATTCCAGTTTGAGTTTTTGGCGCAAGAATTGTCCACGTGCCCAGGGGCTCATGACGTGGGCTAGCCGATCTTTCACACTGACCGGGTGCGCGCCGCGGCCCATGGATTCGCCGTGCGTATTGAAAATAAGCGCTGCCACATCTTGCAGATTATATTTCGTCATCAGCCGCGCCAACGCGCCCTGCAAACGCTCAATGGCCAGGGACGCAGGCACTTGGCCTAAGAAGCGCCCCGCATCCGAAAAGCCAGTTTGAATAGCAACGCGGCCACGCCCACGCACGTAGGCCTGATAGTAGGGATCTGCCAGCAGTGCATCGAGAATGCGCGCGCCGTGTTCCAACGCCGCCTCGGTTTCAAACAAAGGCGAGATATCTACCTTGTCAGCAATGCCAAAAAGCTTTGCGAAATACACTGCCGACAAAACGGTGACTGGCTGCTCGCTTTCCGCAATGAGCAAGCGAATAGGGCTATCGGCATCAATGTGTTTTAGAATTTGCGCCATCGCAAGGAACTGTCGCACGGCTGTCGTGGCTTCGATGGCCAAGGCCGCGAAGTTCACTGGTAATGCTTCGGTTTCGGCCAGCAGCGTATGTAGGCGCACCAAGGCCGTGCGGCTGTCCATCACGATAGCCGCATCCGTCCCCAATCGGCGCCGAATGGCGTTATGAAGTTGTGATGCGTTGATACGGAAATGAACATTACCCACGCCTAATCTGTGGCCCCGCATAACAGCTGCCAAATGAACCAGAGATGCCGCCACATCACCTTCACTAACGCTGATCATCTGGTCGATATGCGCCAGAATCGGTTCAAGCGTGATCAGTTTGGCGGGGTTCTCAGCGGTTAGCTGATTCGCCGCTTCGGTTAATGATGCTGGTGTGTCCAGTGGACCAGAAAACAAAGCAAGATGATCTTGTGTGTGGTTATGCGCGGCTTGAAGCAGATCCTTCAGCTTTGTCAAAGCGCCATGAATCGGGTGATTTCCTGCGAGTTCACCCAGAATTTTACCGACCCGCACAATATAACGGCTGAGCTGTACCGCCTTTTCATGCAGCCTGAATTTGACCGATGTGGTCCACGGGATGTCCGTGCGGCCATCCATGTCATAGCCAACCCAGGTGCTGAAATTGAACGGCTGTGGGCGGAGTGTGTGCCAGTGGCGGGGAAACGCCTCGCGGGCTTCCTTCAGAACTGCCTCGATTAGCGCATCATGAGCATCGGCCGCTCGCGCCAAGGCGCCTAAGGCTGCGTCATGCTCGACGTCAATGGTGATGGCTTTGGCTTTCTGATTGATAGGCCGCGTAACAGAAGCATTTGGCGTTGTCGCGGCTTGCGCTAGGGCGGCATTATCTTCGGCACTCAGCATAAATGTGGGGTGGCCTGTAAAAACACACCCCAAGGTTTGCTGAGACCACTTTTGGGCAAATGCTGTAAAATCACCCGTTGCCGCACTGGCTCGTACGACATCGCTAAATCGCTTGATGTTGCTGGCCGTATCAACAGGGGCCACAAAATCATGGCGACGTTTCGCACGTTCTAGAAAAGCCGTGCTTTCCAATTCATCGGTCAACGTGGATATGGCCGCGAGCGAGATGCGCCCCGCTTCAAGATCACGCGACAGATCAAAGCCCAATTGTCCAACCGGGTTGAACAGCGGCGTTTGCGACGTCAGCGCATGGTGGCTGGCTAATGTCTGGCGTAAAGACGAAATGGAAAGGCCCGGTGCTGCACCAGCTTCACCGCCCGCAACGCGATTTTTCATAACATATGTTCCAGCCAACGATCCCGCGATGCAGCATTGTGCAGCGAGCCATCAACCGAAACAACTGCTTTGGTATAGAAGGAGCTATGCAGCTTTGATCATGCTGCGGGTTACCGTAAAGCGGCTGGCCAGCAGACGATAGGTCGCGCTTAAGATCTTATCCATCGAACGCGAGCGTTCGTTCTTAATCTCAGACCATTGCGCAATAATGGGGTCCCACACGCGCATAATAAAGTGCAACTCATCCCGGCGTTGGCGGATGTATTTGATTTGCCGTTCGATAGACTTTAAGGCGCCGATTAATTCGCTGGTTTGTGCATCCACGTCGTCGAAAATCTTCTCATACTCCTGAATGGCTTTGCCCAGCAGCAAGCCAATGCAGCGAATTTCGTCTTTTACGCGCGCATCGCTGGAATAGAGGCGACGCAGTCCAATCAGACGTTCGGCAATAGTGCGGACTGACAAGAACCGTTCGCGCAACGCTTCAATATAGCACAATTCGCGTGTAAGCGATTGCAACAGGTCCATCACTTTGTCTTCGCCATCAGGACCAAAACCAAGTTCCACGGCCGCGGCGCCGAAAGCACCCTTCAGTTTCGTTTTGTTTTCGATCTGTTCCAGAAACATTTCGATTTCTTCGGAACTGGTCAGCAGCAATTCCTTGCCCGAAACCCATGATAAAAGCTGTACTTGCAAACGACGGGCTGCATGAAGTTTGTGCTTGCTTTTAATCGGCCAAGACACCGAGCCATCCAGAATTTCAGAAGGGATCGCATCGCCAACACGAATATCATCTACAAATCGCAAGCCACTCACCGCGACTTGCATTAGCTTCATGTCGCCACTGCCTTTAGGGATCGAGAACTCTTTTTGCAGAACATCAATCGACAACGATGCGCTGATGCCACCCAAGTCTACAAAAAACCGCGGTTCACGGGTATTTTCAGTCAGCGCGAAGCGGGCGCCAGGCACGTGGAACACCTTAGCTTCGAAATTGAAGTGCGTTACTTCAATCGCAGAAGTTACATCGGTAGACGGCTTTGCGGGCCGTTCACTGACGTCTGCTTGTTCGAGGGCGATCGCTTCACTCATGGCGTGTCTCTGGATGCCTCAGCCAAGACGATTAAGCTGCACGCGCGATACGTTGCGGTTTTACATATAAACCGCGATGACCGGCAGAAGGTTCGAATGCATTGCTGACCCCCAGTACTGTCTCGGCGCCACCAAGGAATAGGTAGCCATCGTCCGTCATGCGGCGAGCAGCCTTTTCCAGCACTTGGCCTTTGGTGGGGGCATCGAAATAGATCAACACGTTGCGGCAGAACACGACGTCTACGGTTCCGATCGAGCTGAAATCTTCCAGCAGGTTTAGCTGACGGAACTGCACCATGTTGCGGACTTCCGGTTTCACTTCCCAGGTATCATCATTGAGTTTTGTGAAATGCTTCATCAGCAATTGAATCGGCATGCCGCGCTGCACTTCAAATTTTGAATAACGGCCAGCACTAGCTTTAGCCAAAATCGTGGTGTCGATATCTGTCGAGATCAATTCGACTTTCCAGCCGATCAGGCGGGGGTCTTCTTTTAGCATGATGGCGATCGAATACGGCTCTTGGCCCGATGACGCAGCCGCGCACCAAATGCGCAGGCTTTTCTTCGTCGCACGTGCTGCAATCAGCTTGGTCAGCACTTCGTTTTTGAAGATGTCAAATGGCTTGGTGTCGCGGAAGAATGACGTTTCATTCGTCGTCATGGCTTCGATCACATCGCGGCGCAAGTCGCCAGATGGCAGTGAACGCAACGCACCAATTAAACCGGTGACATCTGTTTTGCCGTGCTTCACAGCGATCGGCTGCAAACGGCTTTCGATGAGATAAGATTTGTCTGGCGTTAAGGTCAGGCCCGAGTTCGTCTTCAGAAAGCCAGCCAAAAACTCGAAATCACTCGCAATCATAACGCGCGTCCTCCGACGATGCTCTCAATTTCAGCAGCAATCCGGTCTAACGGTAGGATTGATGCTGCAATACCTGCACGGGAAACAGCACCCGGCATGCCCCAAACGACGCTTGATGCTTCGTCCTGGGCGACGACAGTGCCGCCGTCTTTCAAAACATTTTTGCAGCCCACCAGCCCATCCTGACCCATGCCGGTTAGGATTACGCTGACAATGGCGGGGCCGTAGGCAGCGACTAAGCTGCGCAACATGGGGTCCACAGCGGGACGACAGAAGTTTTCTTTGGCGCCTTTATCCAAGCGCACTTTCACAACGTTCGCGCTCTTTTCAAACAGCATGTGATAATCGCCCGGAGCCACCAGAATGCGGCCTGGTTCCAGAAAATCACCTTCGCCAGCTTCTTTGGCACTCCAACCCGTATCGCGTTGCAGATTTTGCGCCAGAATGGCTGTAAACGCCGGCGGCATATGCTGCGTCACAACAACCGGAATGTTGATCGACTTTGGCAACGCTTTGAACAATTTGATCAGCGCTGCAGGGCCGCCAGTGGAGCTGCCAACGGCCAGAACGCGAGGTTTGGTCAGGCCGCGCTTCACTGTTGCAAGCGGAGCAGACGGTGCCGGAGCGGCGGCAGTGAAAACAACCTTCTTGCGACGGCTGCCCAAGTGAATGACCTTATCGGTCATTTCACGGCGGAAATCTTCCGTAGTGAAAATGTCGGTCGCTGAGCTTGGCTTGGGCACATAATCAGCAGCGCCCAGTGACAATGCTTGCAAACTGATATCAGCGTTACGGCTGGTTAGCGTTGAGGCCATGATCACCGAAATACCAGGGTCGGCTTTCAGCAACAGCGGCAACGCCGTTAAGCCATCCATCACCGGCATTTCGATGTCGAGAATGACAACGTCAATCCCGCCAGCTTTCACGCGGTCAACGGCGGCTTGGCCGTTTTGCACGGTCGCGGCGACATGGACGCCTGGAACGGTCTTTAAAATGCGGGCAATAGTGCCGCGAATAACCAGCGAGTCGTCAACGATCAAAACATTGATCGTATTTGCGTTGGCCTTTGGTGCGGCGGCGAGAATTGACATGTGGAATTGCCCCTCTGTGTACGTGCTTTAAGCGAGGCCAACGAGTTCGAGCTTCGAGGACAGAATTTCCTCGTCGAACGGCTTCATGATGAATTCATCGGCACCTGCGGCCATGGCGGTCTCGATTTTGTCCATTTCGCACTCAGTGGTGCAGAACAAAACTTTCGGCTGATCGCCGCCGGGTAAGGTGCGCAATTTTTTGATGAAGGACAGGCCGTCCATAATCGGCATGTTCCAGTCGAGCAAAATGCCGCTGGGCATTTTGGCTTTGCAGATGTTCAGCGCGACTTCGCCGTTTTCTGCTTCGCTGAATTCATAATCTTGCTTGGCCAGCATACGCTTGGCCAGTTTGCGAATGATCGCTGAGTCATCGACGAGGAGAAATGATTTCATGGTGATGCGCCATCAGTTTGTTGTGAGAGCACTCTGACAGTCGGGGGTTTTGGGTTCCAATGTGGAACCGGATAGTAGAGCGGCACTGCGGTATGGAGGGGGGGAGCGGTATACTTTCGTATAGCGCCCTAAAAACTATGCATATCATTGATATTACTAGAAGAATCGACCACCCAGAGAGGTGGGATTAGGCGGCCTTTGCCGTTACGCCGCCGCGAAATACGCCTTCAAAATCGCGCAAAGTGATACTGGCGAGTGATTGCAGCGTATTTACTGTGTTCGGCAGTGTCAGATCAGCGCCCGAGTCTAACGCGTCAGCACGATTGATATTCGCAACAAAAGCATCCCAAGTTTTGACGTAGTCAAGCGAACCTGCGGCACGCGAAAACTCTTCAGCGCCCATATCCTTCACGATTTCCGCTAGAATAAGACCCGCCGCATCCAGATTCTTTGCCGCAGCTAAGCTTGATGAAATGGCTTCATGGATCATGCTGGCTGAGGATCCCAAAATTTGGGCAATCGGCTCAGGGCAGAATCGGATATTCACGGCTTGTTCGGGTTGGCGGAAGATCTGCCACATCTCGAAGCCCATTGTCGGGGCGAGGCGGCGCACCAATTGCAGAGCGCTGTCTTCGTCTGTGACAATTGTTTGAATCACGTCGCTATAGTCAGTGAGCAGTTTATTTAAAGCAAATCCAGCAATTGCATGTTCGATGCCATTTTCAGTTTGGACGGTAAATGCGGCCACTGAACTGACATACGAGTCGCGCAACTGCCCTTGCGACAGAACGACGGACGCGAACTCTGTTGCGAGTTTAATAAGTGCTTTGGTGGGACCGGCAGCAAGCGCGGTAAAATTGTTTATCGCCGCAGTCGTTTGTAAAGCCGGTAATAAACCGCCGATGAGATGAACTTGGCGTAGCGGCATTGCGGCATAAGCTGGCACCAGTTCAAATTGCGCCTGATAATGGAGATGTTGCTTTAAGGCTTGATAAAGTGCGCCCACATCGACTTTCGCTGCGGCTATGGACGGTTTGCGTGAAAACAAACCGGCCAGCTTCTTGAAGAAGCTAACCTTTGCGTTTTGCCCAGATTTTGCACCTTTCTTAGCGCCATCCGGACGGCGTGTAATGAAAAGGCGCGCTGTGCCATGCAAATGAGATTTGCGAATGTCGTCGAATGTTCGTCCGCACGGCCCCATCGGCTCATATTCGTGCGAAACAATAGTGCCGTCGGCATTTGTAAACAGGCCGGCCAGCATCGGTGCTTCGCGGAATTTCCACGCGAGGGAGACCAACATGCCGACCATCGCGGGGCTTTTGCGCATTATGCCTTCAACCTGGCCTATGCTGCGCAGGTTCTTCACCATGTCCGTCATGCCTTGGGCTTCAAGGGTGTCGAGGAGCGCAACAAAAGTGGTTTGCGAAATTTCGCGAATAGCGAAATTCTTACGTTGCTCTGGGACGCTGGTTTGCTCAGGGGCCTGAGTCTGTTCGGCGGCCTGTGCAGACTCTGAGGGCGCGTCGGTCATGGATTATGCCGCCTTTGCCAGATCCTGTTGAATGACATAGCTGGTGAAATCCCCCAGCTTCTTCGGCGGACTGAAATAGAACCCTTGAATTTGATCGCAGCCATTTGTGCGCAGGAACGACAGTTGCTCTTCTGTTTCAACCCCTTCGGCGACAATGGTCAGGCCCAGGCGCTGCGCCATGGAAATGATGCTTTCAGCGACCGTCGTATTGCCGCCGCCAACTTTAATATCGCGGATGAACGATCGATCAAGCTTAAGGGAATCGAATTCGAACTTTTGCAGATAACCGAGCGCTGAGTAGCCGGTGCCAAAGTCATCCAGCGAGATTTTCACGCCGAGACTGCGCAATTCTGCAAAAATGAGTTGGCACTGTTCGACGTTCTCCATCAAACCGCTTTCTGTCACCTCGATGCGCAGCAAATGAGCCGCTAGACCGGTTTCGCTCAGTGCGCGCTTCACGGTTTCGACAAAGTCTGTACGCAATAACTGCTTTGGTGAGACGTTGACCGATACCGCAACAGCACGGCGACGCTTCTCGTTCCATGATGCCGCGTCACGGCAGGCGCGTGTTAAGATAAACAAGCCAATATCGATAATGGCGTCGCTTTCTTCAGCGATCGGAATAAATTGGTCGGGGCGCACCAAACCCAAATCGCGGTTTTCCCAACGAATTAAGGCTTCGGCTGCAACAACTTCATGCGTAATGGCGTCAACCAGCGGCTGGTACATTACGAACAATTCTTTGCCCGATACGGCGGATTTCAGGGATTGAGCGATAATCTGGTGCTGCTTTAAGGCATCGCCGATATCGTGCGAGTAGCACACAATCCGGCCCGGGCCGCTACGCTTGGCGCGATGCAAAGCGATATCGGCATGACGTGTCAGGCTTTCGGCGGTTTCGCCACCTTCGGGCCACACAGAATAGCCTACGCCGACGGTTAAGTAGCAACTGATGCCATCGATAGTGATCGGCTCACAGATTGCCGCTGAAATTTTCTCGGCAATTTTAGAGACATCAACACTCTTTTCGAGGTTCGTCAGGATAATGCCAAACTCATCACCGGTCAGACGTGCAACCGTATCCGTATCGCGCAGGCAAGATTTCACGCGCCATGCGGTTTCAAACAAAATCTGATTCCCTGCCGCCTCACCGCGCACGTCGTTGACAGCCCGGAATCCGTCGAGATTGATGTGCAACACAGCCAAGGGCTGGCCGGTACGCTTGGCTAACGCAACGGCCTGCGTTAGGCGATCTTGGAACAAGTGGCGGTTCGGCAAATCTGTCAGGTTATCAAAGTTCGCGCGGCGTTGAATTTCCTGCTCGGCCTTACGCCGATCCGTGACATCGACGCCAATAGCGCCCACGCCATTCATGCATCCCTCGGCATCCAAAACCGGAAACCGCGTCATTTGGTATGATCGCAAGCTACCGTTAAGCCACATTTCGTGCTCGAAGGTCATGGGCTCTTCGGATTCCATGACGCGCGAATCTTCTTCGGAGATACGCTCGGCGATATCGCGGTTCATCAGCACGCTTGGGTCGCGACCAATAGCGTCATCACGCGAGATGCCGAATACGGCTTCTGCTGCGCAATTCATTGCGGTGTAGCGGCCCTCAACGTCTTTTACTGAAATAACAGCGGGGCTGTGCTCGAACAACGCGCTGAGCAGTTGCGACATTTCATCGCGTTTGTGACTGGTCTCAACTTGCGTTGTGATATCGGCAATCGCTAGGCGATAGCCCAAAAACTCTGAAGCGCTATTGAAGTGGGGCAAGCCATTCAGTTCGTAGTGGCGTGTGCCCAGCAACGGATTGGCCACAACATAACGGAAGCGCTTCACAGGTTTACGGTGAGCCATTGCATTCAAGCATGGCGCCCAATTGGATTTTAATCCATCGTCGCCTGCGACGGCATCTTCCAAGCGCATACCAATCGCGCATTCAACGATAAATGGAACTTCAGTGGTGCCCTCCGGCGGCTCGCTGACAGCGCTGATGAGCAGTTCTGAATCAATTTCCATGAACCAGTCAGCTGTCGCTAGTGCTAAGTCGCGGAACCGGGTGCGCTCAGCTTCGTTGGACTCTACGAACATGCTGAGCGAGCCGCGCCACCGGCGCCACAGCCAAATCGTAAGCGCGCCGAAGGTTAGCAGTGCAAACCCAAAAGCAAAATTCCAGAAGAACAATGCGCCACCCACAGGTTGGTCTAGGCCTTCGATCATGCGCGAGGCATCTAACAAATCGCGTTCACTGCGAAACTGTAAATTTACGTAAAGCGGTTGTAAGGCGGAAATCACGTCGGCAGCGGCAATTTCACCGGCCTTAGCGCCCTCGTAAGCCGCACTAAACGCGCGTTCGTAGTATCTCAAATCCTGCGCCAAAACAGATCTGGCCGCATTCATGTGCAGTGGATCAGCTTTGGAATCGCCGGGTACTTCCAACGCCAGCAACAGATCGTTGATGATGGCGCTATGCTGTTCAAGGGCCGCTGAATCGTTCTCGGTTAGCAGCTTTTCGGCTGCTAACCGGAGATCGAATAGCGATGAGCGGACCTCATTAAAAGCCAACACGCTGGCATTGGCATTGTTGTATGCATTATGTATTTGCTCAGCGACGTACGTAGAACGTAAGTGCGCGCCGCCTATCAGCAGCAAACTCGCAAACAAACCCGCAAAGAAGATGTGGTTGCTGCGTTTACGGGCAAAAGCCTGGAAGATGCTGGTTGTGCGCGACACTTCTGATGTCCTGTGAGCAAAGCACGCTTTAGGCGGCCAAGGTCATTGTCGTATTGATGTCCAATAGGATCATCAGACCTTGATCACGACGTACAACGCCTTTCGATACGCTACGCCATGCGTCGTCCATCGACGTCGGATTTGCTTCAACATCATTAGCGCTTAAGGCCAAAACGTCCCCAACGCTATCAGCCAACAGGCAGAACTGTTCGCCCTTATGCTCGATAACAATGCTCATCGGGCGCTCTTCAGAGGTGCGATCAGCCAGCCCAAAGCGCCGGCGCAAATCAACAGCGGTGACGATATGGCCACGCAAGTTGATCAAACCAGCGATTTCGCGTTGTGCCATCGGCACGCGGGTCAATGCTTGTGTTTTTAACACGTCGCGGACATCGATGGCTGTCAGGCCGAAGTGCTGGCCGCCAACCGTGAAGGTTACATAATCCGTTGACGATGTTGTGTTGCGAGCAGTGGCGATGTCGACGACGTTCATGCTGCTTCTCCTAAGATCAGGGCGTTATCGGTGCCGCTGTGGTTTTCATTGTGAATGGCTGCTTCAGCCAGGAAGTACGAGGTTTCAATAAAGTCGACAGCCTTGCCGCCAACGATGCCCGAACCCAACAAGCCGCCCGCCATGCTCTTACGAGCGACAACCATTTCGTCTTCGATGATGTCGACGATGGTATCGATGGCCAAGCCGGCTTGGCTGTTGTCAGAGCCGAACACCAGAACAGTCTGATGACCTTCCGTGCGGACACCTTCTGAGCCAGCCATTGCACCCAAGTGCAGCAAGTGGCCGCGGTATTGGATGGTAGGTTGGCCTTGGACAAATTCCACTTTCGACATATCGAAGTGTTCGATGCGGTGCACTTCTGACAACGGCACGGCTTTGAGGCCAATGCCAGCTTTGAAGAGCAGAATGTTGCGGGTGTCTTTGCGGTTGTCGGCAACCACGTCGACGATTTCGGTTGTCTTCACACCAGCGCCCAGGCGGCTTGCAAGGCCATTGGTATCCAAGATCAAGATCACCGAACCATCGCCCAGGATGGTGTTGCCCGAGTATAAAGACGTTTGTTTGATCAGTGATGACAGTGGCTTCACGACGATTTCTTCTGCGTCAGAGATGCTGTCGACCACAACGCCGAATAACGAACCACCTTGCTTGCAGACCACAACGTAGCCTTCGTTCATAGGCGTGTCAGAAATTGTCAGTGTCGAGGCTAAGTCGACCAGCGGCAGCAGGCGATTGCGCAAGCGCAAGACCGGCGCACCCTTCAAGGTTTCGATGCGGTATTCAGAGCGAGCCGAGGCACGTACCACTTCTTGAACCGCGATTTGCGGGATTGCGAAGCGGTTGTCGCGTGACTTCACAATCAAGGCCGACACGATCGCCAGCGTCAGCGGGATTTTGATGGTGAAAGTCGAGCCTTTGCCCAAGGTTGATACGAATTGGATCGTGCCACCGATTTTTTCGATGTTCGAACGCACCACGTCCATGCCGACGCCGCGGCCTGATACGTTGGTGATTTTCTCGGCGGTCGAGAAGCCTGGCTTCATGATGAACGCCTGTATGTCAGCTTCCGACATACGGCTCAGTTCATCTGCAGTGGCCAAACCTTTTTCCAGGATTTTGGATTTGATCTTCTCGGCATTCAAACCACGACCGTCATCAGCGATTTCGATGATGATGTGTCCACCTTCGTGGAAGGCGCTCAATTTGATGGTACCGACATCGCCCTTACCAGCGGCAGAACGGTCCGACGGGCGCTCTAAGCCGTGATCGGCCGAGTTACGCACCATGTGGGTCAGCGGATCTTTGATCAGTTCCAAAACTTGGCGATCGAGTTCGGTTTCTTCACCCGACATCACCAGGTCGATCTTTTTGCCCAATTCGTTGGCCAAGTCGCGAACGATACGTGGCAGTTTGTTCCAGGCGTTGCCAATCGGCTGCATGCGCGTCTTCATGACGCCTTCTTGCAGTTCCGAGGTGACACGGCTTAAGCGTTGTACCGACTCGACGAACGGTGAAGCTTCATTTGCACGGGCGAGCTGAAGAAGTTGGTTACGCGTCAGCACCATTTCGCTTACCAACGTCATCAGATGTTCAAGAACATCCACGTTCACGCGGATGGATTGATTGCCTTGGGCAGAGCCATTCGATTCGCTACGTTCAGCTTGCGCCACTGGGGTCGCAGTAGCTTTGGTAACTTGAGCAGCTTTGGCAGCCGGAGCAGATACAGCAGGAACCGTGGCGGGCTGTTCAGCAGCAGCAACTTCGGCCAGCAATTCAGCGGCAACCGGGAAACCACCATCGGCTTCTGCGGCAGCACATTCTTCCAATAACTCAGCAGCAACCGGGAAGCCTGGATCTTCAGCAACTGCAGCTTTGGCAGCCGGAGCGGCGGCAGGAGCAGCAGCGAATGATGTAGGCGCTTTGCCTTCGGCCATGGCGCGCAGATCAGCAATAATTGCGCTGTCGTCGCCTTCAGGTTCGGTGCCGGTTTCAGCCAGGGCTTCGATCAGCGTGCGAATTTGGTCCAAGCAGACCAAGATCAGGCTAACCGCTTCGCTGGTAACTTCCAGCGCGCCATCGCGGAATTTGCCGAGCACGTCTTCACCAGCGTGCGCAACTTTTTCAAGACGACCCAGGCCTAAGAAGCCGCAGGTGCCTTTGATCGTGTGCATGACGCGGAAAATGTTTGAGAGAATACCCGCATCGTTGGGGTTCTGCTCAAAACGCACCATCTCCTGGTCCAATAGACCCAGGCTCTCGGTGCATTCCGTTACGAATTCTGAAATCAGATCGTCCATTGTAGGCCTCTCTCTGTATGGTCCCCCGACCGGGGCGAAATTTGCAGTCGGAGCCTATGACAGACGGGGGCAAATTGAATGCGAGCGGAGGTATAGAACCCAGGCCGTTTGGTTTAGGGCCTTAACTGCCATGACCTTTGGTATAAGGGCCTGAAAAGGGCTAATTTTCTGGCTTTCCGCGACCGACTCGGGGTTTGACGCTCCCCTGTAAAAGCACACTGATTTCTGGTTCGCGTTTTATAGGCCTTACTTCAAGCGCCTCATCTATCGACGTTAGCCACAATGCAAAACCCCCTGTGATCGATCACAGGGGGTTTTCAAAGCTTATTTTAAGCAAAGAGTGAGAATTATAATTTTACAAAACCTAGCATTATGCGGCGTCTTTCACATCGCTGAGGAAGCCATCAACTTCTGTGCGCAAGCGCTCAGCCTGGTTGGCAAGCTCGCGAGATGCATCAAGCACTTGGCTTGAAACCTGACCAGTTTCACCTGATGCTTTCGTAACACCTTGAATATTCGAGGACACTTCCTGTGTGCCAGCTGCAGCTTGTTCAACGTTGCGGGCAATTTCAGACGTTGCCGCACCTTGCTCTTCGATCGCTGAAGCAATGGCTGTCGAAATCTGGTTGATCTCAGCGATGCGATTAAAGATGCCTTCAATTGCTTCCACAGACGACCGAGTCGCGCCTTGGATACCGGTAATTTGGCCGGCAATTTCCTCGGTTGCTTTCGCAGTCTGTGTTGCCAAATTTTTCACTTCCGATGCCACAACGGCAAACCCTTTACCGGCTTCACCAGCACGCGCCGCTTCAATAGTAGCATTTAACGCCAGTAAATTGGTTTGTTCTGCGATGTCGGTAATCAGGGCGACGACTTGGCCAATTTTCTGCGCGGCCGCATCCAGTGTTCGCACCATCTCTTTAGCCTTGTTGGCATCATTCACCGCCAAATTAGTGATGTTGGTGGACTGCGTGACTTGCGTCCCGATTTCCTTAATTGATGCCGTCAGTTCTTCCGTGGCCGCTGCAACAGTTTGGACGTTTGAGGACGCTTGTTCAGATGCTGCAGCCACAGCGGTGGATTGCACGTTGGTTTCTTCAGCCGCAGCTTGCATTGTTTGCGCCGACGATTCGAGTTGTTTCGAGGCTTCTGACACTGTGGCGAGTGTCAGCTTTACGACATTGTCGAATTGATGGGTTCGATTCGCGACACGGATTGCGCGTTCTTCCTTTGACTTCTGCTCGATGATTTGTGCGCTCACCATCTCGTCATTTTTGATCATGTTATCTTTGAATACTTGTACGGCTTCAGCCATGGCGCCGATTTCGTTGCTGTAGTCGGTGCCGGGAATAGCGACGGTTTTGTCGCCATGCGCCAGCGTTTTCATAGCATCAGTCATGGCTGCAATCGGCCTAACAATGGCACGGCTAACCACCAACAAGACCCCGATTACGAGCGCGATGACAAGCAGCGAGCCGAAAATCATGGCCGTGCTCGCTACGCTCATCACGCTGGTTTGTTCCTTGAGCGCCGACTCGAAGCTTGTGTTGCTAGCCTCAACTAAATCGGCCAGCAGCGGGAGCGCCTGTTCATACTGCTTTTCCATCGCACTTTGATTCTCCACAACGCTTAACCGGGCCTGGGCCATTTTCTCGAAAGCGTCTGTATAAACATCAATCAGCTGCGACAGTTCTGATTTTACGTTGCTGGGTAGGCTGGCTGTCTGAAGGGCGGCGCGAAGCTTCTTGGCATAATCGCGATGTTCTTCGATGTAGCTAGGCTTCAAGCGTGCAATGAAGTCTTTCTCTTGGCGGCGGACTTGCAGAATATCGGCTTCAAGTGAGCGATTACCTTGCGCAATGACAGCTTTTTCAGCGGCAGCGGCAGCTGTGCGCATTTTACCCATCAAGCCTTCATCAACTGTCAGGCCGACCTGCTTGACCAAATCAACAGTGGCGTTGAAATCTTTCAAATATTCGGCGAATTCAGTGTCCAAAGCCTTGGTCTTTTTCACCGTGACGGGATCGGTATAAAGCTCAGCGGTGTGGTTGATTTTTTTTGCGGTTTCAGTAGCTAGCGTTTCGTAATCCTTCAATAGCTTTGCATTGAAGCTCATCAGGAATTCTTTTTCTAGACGACGCGCATTCGTGAACCCCAATTCGACAGCGTTTACGGTGTCGCGGGCTTCGAGGATACGGCTTTGTTCCTCGTTGCTGCTGACAGCATAGATGTTTGAGCCAACGCCGGCGGCTGAAACAGCAACCAAGCCGACCAAACCAATACCACCAATCAAACCAATCTGTTTTGAAATGCCCATGCTGGCCAGCACGCCTGCGCGGCCTGCTTGTTTGCGATACGTCATCTTATTCTCCATAAGAGTTGTTGTGCTTTATTTCGTGCGCGGTCACGCAACGGTGCGGAACGTGATTAAACTAAATAGCTCTAAGCTGCTTATGAGATGAGGTATGGCAGACTTGATCCAGAGGCTAGATACGCCTCGGATTACGCCCTTAGGCTAGGAGGGCATAATACCTTGGATAAAAAGTCTTTTTGGCTATGAGCGAGCGCACTCTCGCAAAGACATGCAACTTCGTCGCAGATCCTTAACGGTACGATCAGATTTTTAACTGCGCAAAGTGCGTTGGGTTAGCCTGCGAGTTTTGACCAAGTCAGGCGACGGATTGCTTCCGCGCACTCTTCTGGCAAGCTTGTGAAGCGCAAGCGTGCGTGGTTGTCTGCGCATTCGATGACGGTAGCTTCCAGCGCGCCGCCCAGGGGAAGCGACAGCATGAGCACAGCGTTGGTTGGGATATCCTGATCCACCAGAATCATGGCGCCGCCTGGCGATAGGTCGATGATCTCGCAATCAGTAATTTTTTCATTCATCACGAAGTATGAGGCGACGCTGTGCTCAAGGCGTACTTCGCGGTTATACTCGCGCTCGATCGGCGTGACTAAGCTCACACGCGCGGCGCGCAGCGAATCTAAAGCCTCAGCGAGATCAGTAATTTGGCGCTCGGCGGGATCGCCCCGGAGCACAGCCATAATACGGGCCTCGGCTTTCTGAATATGATTAATTGGCGTATGAAGCGCGCCAGCGAGGGATGATTTTTCAGCAGCCATATGCATGGTTCACCTATGCGGCGTCCGGGAGGCCATCGCCACCTGTCGCGAGCAAGCCTGTGCCTGCTGACGGTGCTTTGGGCCCCTTGCGGACCGAGAAGAAATGTTTGATGCGATTACGATCTTCTTCTTCAACGAAGCTCAAGATCATGACTTTGCGTGGCATGTCGCCAGTGTCGTCTAGGCCGCCAATTGAAATGTAATAAGCGCCACGGCAGTACTGGGCCAGGATGCTATCCAAGCCTTCATATGATTGGCGTGTTTTAATTTTCAGACCAAAAAGCTTTCCCACGTGACGTTCTCCTCTAAGCAACCGCGCTGTAGTGCTCGACGCGCTTGCTGCGCGGCGCCAAGCGATGGCCACGAACACGGAACAAACTTTGAACGTGGTCGCGGTCTTGAATGCTGGCAAATGCCAGAACAATCGCTTTGCAGGGGTTATCGTTCGAGTCTGTCAAATTGGCGCTGATCGCGAAGTCGTCGTTCACATGAGGCCCCAGGAACTGTTCTAAGGTTTCACGTGTAAAGCCCGTAATCAGATGAAGATGATAACGCATCGAACACTCCGGCAAATACGCTCAATCGGAATGCCCCGATTGACGCCTATTGGTCTACGCCGGATTTGGATCAGCCGCAGGCGGTCGAAAGATCAACGCCTCCCGGCCAAAGTATGGGTGACGCATAACCTATCCTTCAGGATAGGTTTGAAAGACCTATGGTTCTTATGGTTTGCGTGCTTTTAAAGCGGCTGTGATGTGTTGAATGAGCAACGGCCCTTCAACAGGCTTGAACAGTAAGGTGCGAATCCCCGCCGCTTTCACGACCTCTTCAGAGGCCGAATCGCTGTAGCCCGTGTAAAGGATGATCGGCAGATCGGGTCTTAACTTCAGCAGTCTCTTTGCCAGCGCCACGCCCTTCATTTTTGGCATCACCTGATCGGTGAGAACCAAATCCCAGGCATGAGGATCTTCGGCGAAAACATCGATTGCGTCTTGCGGGCTGTAGACGGGGGCTGCCTCAAAACCTGCTTTCGACAGCAAAATACTGATCGCATCAGCCAAGTCGGCTTCGTCGTCAACGATCAACACCCGTCCACGTCCATCGCTTGTCCCCAGTTTCTCGGGTACCGGCAACTTCGCTTGTGCGTCGGAGGCGGGTAAATAGATCAGGAAACGCGTGCCATGCCCAAGTGCGGTTCTAATCTCAATTGCCCCGTCGTGTGCGGTGACAATGGAATAGACAACCGGCACGCCCAAGCCGCTGCCTTTCGATTTTTCCTTGGTTGTGAAGAACGGTTCGTAAATGCGTTCTAACACATCATTCGCAATGCCGGGCCCGTTGTCGCGCACGCTGATGCGCACATAGGTTTGGCCCGAAATGATGGTGCCTTTTAAGCTGCGTGAGAGCGTAATGTTATCTTCGCGGCGTGTGATGATTTTATCTGTGCCGTCGGCATCCACATCATCAGCGATGATGCGGTCGAGCGTAATCTCGATATAGCCTTGCTCTTCTTTAATCGCGTCGCCCGAATTAAGGCCCAGGTTCAGCAACACTTGCAAGAGTTGTGCATTCGCCCCCAACACCACGGATTCTTGGGCGTTATTTATCACCCGCACATCCACAGAGGCAGGCAGAGATGCGGTTAACAGCTCCTGCGCTTCGGCCACAATATCGCGCACAATAATGGGTTCATGCGCCGCGGTCTTTGCTTTTGCGAACAGCAAAATCTGCTTCACGATATCGCTGGCCCGCGCACAAATTGTCCTTATTTTAGTGGCATAAGATGCATGTTGCGGGTTCGAACAGGAATCCCCTGAAATCACCGATGCGTACGCCGCCACGGCCGCAATGATGTTGTTGAAGTCGTGCGCAATGCCACCGGCCAATCTGCCGATCGCTTCCATTTTTTGCGCTTCCGCCAACTGTGTCCTCAAGCCCAACTCGCGTTCAGCTTGGCGACGACGACCCGTCACGTCCGTCGCGACGCAAATCAAGCCGCCATCCGGCAGTCTTGCGATGCGCACTTCCATGAACGCGGTGGCGTCATTCTCGTGCATGACCTCAATTTCATCTTCCCATGCGCCATGCTCGTTCAAGTCTTGCAGAATTTTCTGTGCGGCTTGCTCACGACGCTTATGGAAATTAGGGAATAAGTCTGCAAAGCGCAGCCCACGACCAGACACAGGCGTTCCGCCGTCTTGGGCAATCGCTGAATTCTGAATGGCCCGAGCGTTCATGTACGCAATGGCACCGTCTTCGTCTTCAATAATGATGTTATCTTGGCTTGAATCCAGCGCTTTCACGACCCGGTTGAGTTGACTGTTGATCGCGACCACGCGGCGCTCGGCCACTTTGCGTTCCTCGGTTTCAAGTCCGAAGGCAATTGAATCCGCAATCACAGTGGCAAAGGCGACTTCCTCGTCCAACCATTCACGGACCGGTCCACTGCGTTCGATACATAGGACGCCCAAAATTTTCCCAGCGCGGAAAATTGGCGTGTCCAGCAATCCGGTAATGCCGTAGGGCTTGAGGTATGAGTCTGTAAACTCGCGCGTAATCGGATCATTCAACGCATCGTGCGCAACGATATTACGCATCAAATCCAGTGCTGCGAAGTAAAGCGGGTAGTCGGTCCGGCGATGAACAATTCCGTCGCTGTGCTTACTGATACGGCGGTCAAAAATATCAATTGCTGTATAGGATTCGTGGCGATCATCATCGTACAGCCACACGCCCACTTGCGCGACATCAAGCGCCTTCGCTGCAATCTCGGTCATCTCTTGGATGCCGGATTTGAAATCAGACAAGAATCCGCCGCGCGCAATGCCCACACGGGCTGCCGCTGCGTTTAATCTGCTGCGTCGATCACTCGCCGCTCGGGTTTCGGTGACATCGCGTGCGATCAGCACATCGTAGCCTGTCGCGGTACGCGTGACCGTCACATCTAGCAGGCCTTTACGTTTAGAGGCGCTGATCCACTCCAACTCGCCACGATAACTCCCGGTGTGTTTCAGGGCGCTGTTAATCGTGCGGCGGACCACCAAGTCGCTCGGGGTCACGAATTGACCAGTCTCGGCAATGTTCATGCCACGTACCGAGTCCGTCACGGGCAGTTCGATGATTTTGCTGAAGGCGGCGTTGGCGTACACAATAGTACCGTCGCGAGAAAAGACGCACACCCCGTCTGACGCTATAGCCACAGCCGATTTAATAATCTGCATCTCATCTTGGGCCGCAGCTTCGGCTGTTATGTCCAGAATAATGCCGTCAACATGCACGATGCCGTTGCTGTCTTTATTGAAACGACCACGGTCGGCCACCCAAACATACTGGCCGTCTTTGCGTCTGATGCGATAGCGTTGTTCGTATGAAGCTCCTTTCTCGTTGCTCCCCATCGCGAAAGCCCAATTTTTGCGTAGTCTCGGTGTGTCATCCGGGTGCGCATAATTGCCATTAGCGCCGTCAAACACTTTAATTATTTCATCACTGCTGTATCCCGTGACAGTTTCGCAATCGCCACTGCAAATCGCTTGAATGATCGCGCCATCTTTAATTTCAAAGCCGTAAATCCAGCCCGGCAAATTGCTGACGATCACTTCCATTTGGCGACGACGATGTGCAATCTCGACATCTCGCTGTGCCAAATCTGAAATATCAATCAGAAGGCCTTCAATAATCTTCGAGCCATCGGGGCGGGTTGCGATCTCGACAGGCTTTTCGATGACTGTCGCGTATGAGCCGTCCTTGCGGCGCAGGCGCACACGCTTTTCCTGGAAGGTCGAACCGGAATCGCCATTGTTTGCGAAGTATGATGTTTCGCGGTCGTCAGGCTTGGTGAGATTTAAGCCGGGTTTACCTGTGATCTCGTCCGGTCTGAAACCAAGAATATCAACAATGCGCGGGCTGACGTATTCAATCACGGCATTATCAACATGCGAGCCCGTAAGGCGGAAGAATACGCCAGGCATTGTGCCCACAATGCGCTCTAGTTCTTGCGTCTTGGCGCGTGCTTCACTTTCCAGCATTTTCTGTCGCGTGATGTTGGCGACTGCGATCACGTACCCTGTCGCAACGCCGTCTTTATCGCGGATTGGAACGCCCCGGTGAATGTACCACCCGCGAACGCTGCCATCGCTATTGCGCAGCGATACTTCAACATCGTTGAATTCTTCACCCGACAGAACACGCTCTTTCAAATTCACGTCGGCGGGATAACGAATTCCTAAATCCGCGAATCCGTCCCAGATAAACCGTCCCGAACGCTGTGTATTCATCGTTGCCACTGGCAGGTTTCGTGTGCCTTCCAGTGATAAAATGCGACCGTGCGTATCTATGCGGTAAAATGCGCCAAACGCAGCCGTTGCAATGGCCCGGTAAGCTGCATCTGCTTCCTGGCGTAAGCGCTCGTTTTCTTTTTGCGCAGTCGCGTCGAGCGAGAGAATGCGAAAGCCTGCAAACTCGCCGCGCTCATCATAGAACGGTGTCCCAAAACACCGACGCCAGCCCACATAACCTTTGCTGGTCGTAATTTTGTACTCAAAGTCGCGGAACGATAGGCGTGAGTCTAGGTGACGATTGAAAGCCTCTTCATCTAGCATCGTGGCGTGCCAACCGTCGTCACGGTTCTCGAAAAGTCGGCGGCCTATTAATGATTCAGGTTTTACAGAAGGCACGAATGACGGTTTTACGAAGAAGTGCCGAATGATCAGGTTTGCGTCAGTCTCGACAGCAAAGTCGGCCATAGTTTCGACCAGTTGGCGAAACCGCATTTCATTATTGGCGATTGTCTCGCCTTGGGCCCGCATACGGCGGCCAATGGTCGTCGCCAGCACCAGAAATAGAGTCGCCACCAGGGCGGAAAAACCGGTATTCAGCCAATAAATCAGGGTTTGTGTCTGATCCGCCTGTGCTTTCAGTTGATCGCGCTGGGTATTAATTGCGCTTGCGAGGTTCGCAAAGTTCACTGAGGCGCTGCGTGACAGGCCGCGCAAATTAAGGCGTGTGCGAACCTGATCTTCCGTTAACGATATAAAGCGCTCCGCAATTTTCCGGTATTGGGTCAGGTCATCTAGATGCTGACGCTTATTCACTAATGTGAAGTCACTTGAGCGCTCTATTGCGGCTTTGACCGCATCAATATGCTCTAGCAAAGGCGTAGTTTCAAATTCAACGCCAGGGGCGTTAATACGATTTGCTTCAGTCAGCACGGCAATGCTGGCCTTCACAACGGCCGCATCCTTCGTTTCTAGAATCTTTTCGAATGGACTTGCAGCCTTCGTAAAGGCATCACGCGCGCCCGGCGCATCCAGGGAACCTAATTGCTGTTGTTGTTCAATAGCGTGGGCAAATGCAGGTTCAAAATTCGCGATGTCTGCTCTGACGCCATTGTAATCGTCATTGGCCTGAATAGTGGGCAGACTTTCCGCCATTCGTCGGACGCGGTCATCAATGCGCTGTTTGATGGCGTGACTTTCCTCACGCAATTTCGGATCAAGAGTATCGAGATAGCGCGTGCTGGATACGCCGAGCAGCGAAATTTCAAACCGTGCTTGCGCAATATTTTCAATCACGCTGACGGCGCGAAGTTCCTCGTCTTGGCTTAAACGCGAAGCGTAATCAGAGATTTGGCCGGCGATGAAGATCAGAAGCAGGCTGCCAACACCCAGGAACCCGATCAGACGCGTCTGTAACCGGGTGGACGTTCTTTGCAAGAACTGCATCTGGCACCTACCATAACAAAGCGTGCGCCATTCTAACGCGTATTCCGCAATTGCTAGAAGAATTCAGTGGCTTAAGCGGCGTTCGCGATGTCGGAGAGACTCGGGGCGGACTTTGTAATCTTACGGATCAACGCCAGCCCATGGCGCATGTCAGTCATAATAAAATCCGCGCGGCGGACAGGCCCACCCGCATTCGCACGGGGGAACGCTTCAGACCATGCATCCATCTTGACGGTGAGCGCACACAGAATACCGCCCATAGTAGTATGATAGGCTTTGATAAATCTTTCCAACTGGCGGAAACGGTCGGCTGATAAGCCGGTCCACATATCTTTCGTGGCGCGCTCAAAGCTTTCCAGACGGCCCGTCACACTAACCAACAGGTCAGTGAAGGTTGTGCGCATTTCATCACAAGTGCTCATCAGCGATATATTGCTGCGCATCTGGTAGTTTTTCTTAATGTCCTTCATGCCGTCGATGAATTCGTACACGGTGGGCGTGATGCGGTCCAAGCACTGACGGTAATAAGACAGCGACAAAAAGATGTCGGCATAGTCTTCCAGGAATTTTGGAATGGTAAAGATATCGATGCCCAGCGTTTCAGCCATGGTCATCAAGCGTTGGCGAGCTTTATCAATATCCGGATCACGGAACAGACGGAGCACGTCGTCAAAGGTTTCAATGCCGCCAGCCACATCGCCGTAAATTTGCGACAAGAGCGGGCGCGTGAAGTTGCGCATCAGGCCCGACAACTCTTTGGTTTTGTCTGGTGACAGTCTCAATGCATCTTGCTGATTCACTTCAATGCCATGGTCGCGCAATTGAACGCGCAAGCTGTAGACATCGTAGCTGGGCATAACGGCCAATTTACGCAGCAGCGTAAAGTCCGGATGCGTGGGTGACGCAGGCCAGTTGAATTTTTGCGGCAGTTTCTCGATTTCAACTTGGCCTGAGCCAATCTCACGGTCGCGGTAGACTTCTACAACGCTATCGAGCTGCGCGTTTTTAATCATCCGCGCAGCTTTCAAGCCTGGTGTTTCCAGGGGGATAATGCATAGCGGCAGCGTGTGCATGCTATCGCGGTCGGTATTCGACGGCGTGATAATTGCTGGTGTGCTGCTGGTATCACTCGGCATTGCCGTGGTGCCCCTGTAATCGGTCGCTAGTTATCGAAAGAAGCAAGTAAAGCGTCGATATCGTCCTGGTTATGACCAGACCCTGGCAGAGCCGGGCCGTTCAACAGAGCGGCATCGCCTGTCGGTGCGTCGGCGATACGAGCAGCGGTGATCCCGCCGTCCAAATCAGCTGAAGCCACCATTTGTTCCAGACGGGCTTCGATCACTTTCAGTGTTTTCACAACTTTGGTGATGCGTTGGCCGGTAATGTCTTGGAACGAGCACGCTTCATAAATCGACGTTACAGCGTTCATGGCCTTTTCAGAGTCTTCAGGCGACATGCGCGAAGACAGTTCGGTGAACACTTCGGCTGCATCCATGATGCTGTTTGTGGCACCTGCTGTAGCACCCACGATAGCGTCAAGCTCATCGGTCGCTTTGGGCAGATGTTCGCGCTTCACATCATCCGGGCGAATCGCCGCGATTTCGGCTTTCGTGCGCTCGATGAAGTCGGCGAGCCGCTTCAACTGTTCATAAATGCCGCGGTTGTTCGGCCACGACGTTGTCAAAGCACCTACCGTTCGGCTTAAATCGACCAAACGTGGTGGCTTTGCTTCGACCTGCGACACTTCATCAATGCGTTGCGTCAGATCGTTTACTGATCGAATTTTTTCCATGGGTCACATCCCTCTGCGATCGTCTACTGCCCATTAACAAACTAAAACCGGGCGGCGCTAATTAGAACGCGCCAAGCACGCTCGCGATTTTGCCCTTCAGGGTGTCGCTGTTGAACGGCTTCACGATGTAGTTGGACACGCCAGCTT
The DNA here is from genome assembly GCA_965229355.1 of Rhodospirillaceae bacterium. Classification (GTDB taxonomy): domain Bacteria; phylum Pseudomonadota; class Alphaproteobacteria; order Rhodospirillales; family Rhodospirillaceae. The sequence continues at coordinate 2,274,913 of OZ245869.1, forward strand.
TTTTGGCTTCCACAACGTTTTCCGTTTTGCTTTCCGCGGTCACCATGATGAACGGGGTCGGCTTCAAATCCGGATCTTGGCGCACTTCGCGCAGCAGCTGGATGCCGGTCATCGGTTCCATGTTCCAATCGGAAATGACCAAGCCGTACTTCTTCAGCTTCATTTTTTGCAGGGCTTGCGCACCGTCGGTGGCTTCATCGACGTTTTCAAACCCGATCTGCTTTAACAGGTTGCGCACGATGCGCAGCATCGTCGCGTAATCGTCCACGATCAGGACGTTCATATTCGTATCAACAGACATTTTCTCTCTCCATCAGTTTCGTTGAACTGGAGAGACCATAGCCCGAAGTCGAAAAAATGCTGCGTGTGAGAAGGTTTAGAGTCAGACGGAAATGATATAACCGTTATCGACCCTATACCTTAGGATAGGGCAACGATTACGCCCGTCAGAACGTTATTCCCAGCCGTGTTGCAAAGCGATACGCACGGCATCAGCCCGGTTTGCAGCGCCTAACTTCTTGTAAGCATTGCGAACGTGGACTTTTACGGTGATTTCTTGCAGGCCGACGACCTTGCCAATCTCTTTGTTGGTTTTGCCGTCGATCACGTACTTGAGAATCTCGAGTTCGCGCTCGGTCAGCTTTGAAAGCAGCCCATCTTGCGGAATCGTGCGTCCGACCAGGGCTGCTGCCGAGCGGCTCGGCACAGAAACATCGTCAATCAGCGATGAGGGCAGGTATTTTTCCCCCGCCATCACGAGTCGCAGAGCGTTGATCATGGCTTCGCCGCTGGTGGTCTTCGGAATGAAGCCGCGTGCGCCATTTTCAATCGCAGCCAACACCGTACGGCGATCAAAGAAGCCTGACAGAATAACAATGGGAACGTTGGGCACACGTTTTTGCATGCGCCCGATGCCCTTTAAGCCGTCCATCCCAGGTTAAGCCGTCCATCCCAGGCATTTGTAAATCCAGGAGAACCAAGTCCGGCATGGCATTTGGTTTGACGTGGCCCAAGGCCTCGTCGAGCGAACCTGATTCGATAATCTCGACTTTGTCGGAAAGTTTGTAGAGATAAACCTTTAAGGCATCGCGCAGCAGATTGTGATCATCAGCAAACAATATCCGCATATCGAACGATCCCCCCGCGTATGGTTCGCTATATCAACGAATCCAACCACTTAGGGACTATACTACAATTATCACGCGCTGTTGGGCAATTTCGGATTCAACCGTATTGCGTGCATTAATTCATGAAACCCAGGAATAGTGCGGGTTTTGCATGTGCGATGTATTGCATCGCAAAACTGTATCGCTCTGCTGATGGGGGTGCTGCGGTCGCGCGTGCTGATGTTGTTCGGCAAAGGTGAACAAAAAAGCGGTAGGCTGTGAAGGCGTAATGATATGCCTTTAAGTCTTCTGAAAGATCAGACAAACCGCATCTCAAGGCGGCACATTCGGCGAGGAATAGGACGCGTAACTGCATCCTAAATATAACATTTACAACAATTTACGTGGCCCAACCTAGCGCTCTGGCCGATAGCGCTCTATTTTTTATCACTGACATCATTGATTTGTGTGGAGAAGACGATGGCCAAAAAGAACAAAAGCAGAGCCCCCAGTATCAACATTGGCATTAGCGAGAAAGACCGCGCAGCCATTGCGAAGGGCTTGAGCAAACTATTGGCTGATACCTATACGCTGTATCTCACGACCCATAACTTCCATTGGAACGTGAAGGGGCCGATGTTCACGTCGCTCCATACGCTGTTTATGACCCAGTACACGGAACTGTGGACGGCAGCGGACCCAATTGCAGAACGTATTCGCTCGCTCGATTTCGATGCGCCGGGCTCGTATGGCCAATTCGGCAAACTCAGCAGCATTAAAGATGCTCCGGCCGAGCCGCCTAAAGCCATGGAGATGGTGCGCATTCTGGTGGAAGGTCACGAGGCTGTCGCACGCACTGCGCGCGAAGTGTTCCCGCTGGCAGACAAAGCTGGTGATGAACCGACCGCCGATCTCTTGACGCAGCGTTTGACGGTGCACGAGCAAACCGCCTGGATGCTGCGTTCGATTTTGGAAAACTAAACAGCGTTCATTGCTATCTATTTTTGTGAATTGTGTGGGGAAATCGCCGCGGCTGTTTTCCCCACATTCCACCGCAGGCTCCTGCTATTTCCCTGCATTTGCAGGCGAAGCTATACCGCAGCGGTCTTGCGGATCGGTTTAATCCGCAGCGAAGTGTCTTTTGATGAAATAGACTCGCAGTGGTCTTTGCGGACGATCATCATGTCTTCCACATGCATCGTCCCCCATCCGAACTCGTGGTAGGGCATGTCCAACGTGAAGACCATATTCTCTTCAAACACCAATTGATGTCGGCCTGGAAGCTCAGGGCCAATCGATGTTGGATGATCGGTATGCTCCAAGCCAACGGAGTGAGGCCCCGCAATCACAAAGCCCGGAAAACCTGCGGCATGCACGGCCTTCAAGGTCATCTCTGAAATTTCAGCGAACGTCTTGCCGGGGCGAATATGCTGATAGGCGATATCAAGCGCATGTATCATGGCTTTGTTGCGTGCAATCATTTCAGGTGTTGGTTCACCGCATATGACGGTGCGTCCCACATCGCCGCGATATTCTTTGTAGCTCGCAACCGAGTCTAATTTAATCAGCTCATTTGGTTCCACAACGCCTGTCGCAAGCCCTCGAATATTGGCAATGATCCACTCGGCGCGGCCACCTAAGCTCGCAGCTTTCGTAGCAAAGATGGTGTTGATGTCCGACAGCGGCAGGCCCGGTTCTAAGGCATCAATCACGGCATTAAGTGCTGTTTCAGTGATGCGGCCTGCGGTTTTTAATAACGTGATTTCCGCTTCCGTTTTGACCATGCGGATTTCTTTGAATACGTTCAGCGCATCAATGCCTTTCAACTGCTTCATGCCCGCCGTTCCCAGCCAGCCAAAGACACGCGGATCATCGAAGCCAACTTTGGCGTTTTCCAAACCGGCTTCGTTCAGCGCACGCTTGAGGGCATAGAGCGCGGTTGGTTCTAACTTGCCTTTGTAACGCCCATACCGCGACAGCAGTGTTTCATCTCGTGTTGCCAAGGCCGCACCCGTTCGGATGGGATAGGGCATTGGTGCGGCGTCAGCCTCGATGGGCGCCGGGGCAATGTAGATGTCTTCGTCATCTTCCGTTGCACTGTTGAAGTCGCGCTTGGCCATGTTCCGCGGGTCAATGCGGGTAATGTAAGCGACAACATTGGGCATCCAGGTGGGTTGATGCTCGAGGTGATAGACGCCAGAGGCGGGCATGATCAGCGCTGCGGGTGCCTTCGGATCGCGGGGCAATAGCGCATAGACCACGAAGTTGTGGGACATTTGCAAAATGGGCCCCCAGTAGTCACTGAGGTAGTAGATGTTAGTGGGCAACGCTGCCACCAGCCCATCGAGGCCGTATTTATCCATCACCCGCTGGGCACGGTCTCGGTTCAACAGCATTACTTTAAAACCCCATCGCACTGGCTTAAAACTGACACTAGCTCTGGTTTCAGGCGGGTCAATTTGCCGGTCTGTAGGGGCTCGTTATGCGGTCTGGGGGCTGCAACGCTGGCGTGGGGCGCAGCGTTAGCGCAAGGCATATATATGAAGGCGTCTACTAAAAGTAATATAAGGGCTTCGCTTTTTGATGAACCAAGGTCATAAAAAGCCATGAAAGTTATCGTGGCAGACGATCATGGATTGGTCCGCGACATCATGCGCCACTACATCGCCAGCTTGGCCGATGGTGTCGATGTTGCCGAGGCCTCGACTCTTAATGAGGTGATGGCGCACGTGAGCGTGCCTCAAGCCACCGATCTTATTTTGCTCGATCTGCATATGCCCGGCATGAACGGTGTGACGAGTGTCACGGATGTGCGACGCGCCTTTCCGAATGCGGCGATTGTCATCATCTCGGCCAACAGTGATGCGACGATCATCAGGGCGGCATTGAAGAATGGTGCCAACGGTTACATCCCGAAAACAACATCGGGCAAAGCGTTAGTGACTGCGCTACGTTTGGTGCTGGATGGGGAAACTTATGTGCCGTCGGCATTACTGAATCAGATGGAGCCCGCGTCTGGTAGCAACAGGCCCGTGGGCATGGCGCCCTCGAACGATGATCCGCGTGCGGATTTGCCCGGTGATTTGGCGAAGTTATCGAGCCGCGAAGCCAATGTGCTGCGCCTTTTGATCGACGGTAAAAGCAACAAGGAAATCGCCCGCGATCTCGATGTGCAGGAAGTGACCGTGAAGCTTCACTTGCGCAACGTCTATCGTAAGATCGGGGCGGGCAGCCGCACCGATGCGGTTAGAATTGCCTTATCGCAACAAGGCATCGAAAGTTGGCTGCAAAGTAACCCGGCCAACGAGAACCAGTTCGCGACCAAGACCGAGTGAGGGAATGATGGACAGTGTCGTTCAGGGTTCGCCAGCGCAGTTAAAGGCGCTGGTGGAGAAGCACCAGCTGACACTGACCGCAGCGCTGCACGCCGTGCAGACCCGCACCAGTTGGAGCCCCTATAAAGACTCACCTTCCACTAAGATTCACGGCCCCGATAAACCGGTTCAAGGCAAAGCTGCTTTTGAAAAGCGCATAGGCCAGCGTTACGTCATCGACCAGCCGGGCATTGTGTCATGGACAGGTGCGGAAACATCGCCCTACACGGGCAAGGCGCTGGGCATTGAATATCCGGTCAGCGATCCAGTTGCGTTGATGAGCGCCGCAACAGCGGCAATGCAAAGCTGGCGCAAAGTCGCCCCCGATGTGCGTATCGCACTGTGCTTAGAAATTGCGCAACGTTTGTATGATCGCAATTTCGAGATGGCACATTCCGTCATGCATGTGACCGGGCAAAGCTATGTACAAGCCTTCAGCGGTAGCGGGCCTAACGCACTTGATCGTGGCGTTGAAGCTTTAGCCTACGCCGCCAAAGCAATGCGCGACATTCAGCCCACTGCAACATGGGAACGCCCGTTCGGCAAAGACAATGTGGTGTTGGATAAAACATACACCTTAATGCCGCGCGGCGTGGGGCTGGTGATTTGCTGTGCGTCATTCCCAACATGGAACGCGTATCCTGCGATTTTCGCTAATCTAGCGACGGGTAATCCAGCGATTGTGAAACCACACCCGATTGCCATTCTGCCCATGGCGATTGTCGTTGAGGTCTGTCGTCAAACTCTGAGTGAATACGGCTTTGATTCGAACGTGGTGACCTTGGCCGTTGATACAATTGCAGCGCCGGTGGCCCAAAAGTTCATTGATGATCCAGCTGTGCAGATCATCGATTTCACAGGTAGTCCGCGTTACGGCGGGCACTTGGAACGCACGATTACCGGCAAGCTGCTATTCACAGAAACTGCGGGCGTGAACAGCGTAGTGATTGAATCGGTTGCGGACCTGAAAGCAACCGCCACGGCGTTGGCGCGCTCAACCTCGCTTTTTTCGGCGCAAATGTGCACCAGCCCGCAGACGATTTTTGTGCCGAAGGCTGGCATTCAAAATGGCGCGGGTCACGCTAGCTTCGATGATGTCGTGCGCGCCTTAAAAGATGCGGTGGATGAGATTGCTGCCGACCCTGCCACGGCGGCAGGCATTATGGGCGCGATCCAAGGCCAAGTGAGCTTGGAGGTGATCGCAAAATTGAAAACAGCACTGGCGACAAAGCCTGCTGCGAAAATTGCACGTGACGCCGCGCCCTATGCGCACCCAGACTTTCCTAATGCTCGCACGCTCACGCCTTTAATTGTCGCGGTTGATCAAAGTTGCGCTGATCTCTATGCCGAAGAGCAATTCGGGCCTGTGCTGTTTGTTGTGGCGTCGGACAATGCTGAAGCGGCCGTGAAAGAAGCAACTGATTTGGCGGTAAAGCATGGTGCGATCTCGAGTTATCTTTATTCAGTCGATGACGCGTTTATAGATCGCTCAGTTGAAGCTTACGAAAACGCCGGAGCAAACCTGTCGATTAATCTGCATGGCGCCATGTGGATCAACTTCGCCGCAGCTTATAGCGACTACCATGTCACGGGTTTAAATCCGGCAGGCAATGCATGCCTGACTGATCTTGCGTTTGTGGCCTCGCGCTTTCGGATTGTTCAGCGGCGTCGGCCTGCGAACTCGTAACAAAACATAAGTCCTTTTATACAAGTCTCTGACTTGTGATCACATACCTTGACTGCTTTACTGCTAGCGTCTGGTTCGGGGGAGCCGCCGTATGTCAGCAGAAAGCAGTTCGAGTATTACAGAGCAGTCGTGGCCGTCGCGCAGCTATGCTTGGTACATCGTTGTTGTTCTAACGTTAGCGTACACATGCTCTTTCATTGATCGGCAGATTCTGACGCTGCTAATCGAGCCGATCCGCAAAGACCTGGCCATTAACGATACGCAGTTTGCGTTTCTCGGCAGCTTGGCGTTCTCCATTTTCTATACGTTACTGGGCATTCCGCTCGCCCGTTTGGCTGATCGTACCAATCGCCGCAATCTCATGACGGCGGGCATCGCGTTTTGGAGCTTCATGACGTCGCTCTGTGGTTTGGCGCGTGGCTTCTGGCCGTTGTTCGGCGCGCGTGTTGGTGTGGGGGTGGGTGAGGCAGCGTTATCACCCGCAGCCTTCTCGTTATTGGCGGATTATTTTCCGCGCCAGGTGTTGGCACGCGCCGTCAGTTTGTATTCCACGGGTGTTTATTTTGGCGCGGGGCTTGCCTTGCTGATTGGTGGCAGCATTATTCATCTGGTTTCAAACGCGCCGCCGCAGCATATTCCGTTACTGGGTGAATTAAAGCCCTGGCAACTCACATTCATTGCCGTCGGCGCGTTGGGGTTGCCGATTGTGCTGTTGATGTTCACCATCCGTGAGCCATTACGCCGTGGTGTCTCAGGTGTGACGAATGCACAAGCCAGTTCATGGCCAGCGCTGCGTGCCTTTATGGCCGATAATCGCCGTGCACTTACGTGTCACATCGGCGCATTCACGTTGTATGGCATCGCCATTGGTAATTATCTCTTCTGGGCGCCGAGCTTTATCATGCGGACATTTGGGTGGTCCGCGCCGCAAGTGGGTTTCACGCTGGGCATCATGATGTTTGTATTGGGGACACTTGGTGTTTATTCCGGCGGATGGCTGGCCGACCGCTTGACCAAATTAGGCCATGCCGATGGTATTTTGCGTTCAGCATTTATCGGTATCTGTTGCGGTCTGCCACTGATTATTCTGACACCGCTGATGGATAACGTTGTGGTGGCGTTAGTTGGCCTAGGTGCGGCTGTGTTCTTTCTGGCGTTCCCACAGGGACTTCCCGCCGCAGCGTTACAGGTGATGACGCCCAATGCACTACGCGCCCAAATGACGGCGATTTACTTCTTTGTCGGTAATCTCATCGCCAATGGCTTAGGGCCAATGTTCTCGGGGATGATCACTGATTACGTGTTCGGTGATCCGACCATGTTACGATACTCGTTGGCGATCGTTTGCGGCCTCACAGCGCCATTAGGTGCGATCCTGTTGTACATCGGGTTGCCTGCTTACAACGCGGCTGTGCAGCGCGCACGGCAAGATTAGTCGTTAAGGTTTTGGCCCCTTTTGCTGCGCGGCTGTTTCAGCGGTTGACTGAATCAGTTGACTGCAATTCATGTCCTTGCCACGGCCAATTTCGATCAACGGTAATAGTGCTGCAAATGGCGTTAGCACAACACCCAATGCCACAGCGACGCCGCCGCGCGCTGTTACGACGCCCATGTCTGGTCCGATGGATGGTTTGCCAAACGACCCTTTAATCAAGATCGGCGCACGAATAGCGGCCAAGCTGTTGTCTTTGGGTTTTGGGTTTAACTTTAAGTCGAACACCTCGCGGCCTAAGTCGGCGGTGCCGCTGCCGATGATCGCAGAATCCGCAGTATCGATCACAAAAGTGCGTGAATTCATCAGGCCTTTTTCGACGCTCATATCCAACGCCATGCAGCGAATTTTAACAGGCCGGTCTTTGGTTAAAAGAATACCAAGCGATTCAGCGATATCCAAATCCATCAACTCGACCAACAACAAGCTGATCTGACCGTCCTCGGCTAATAGCGCAACGCTACCTTCACTGGTCGCCATAATTTTGTGCATGGAATTGCCGGTGCCATGCAGTTCGATACGGCCACCAATCGCACCCCAATTGTTACCCGATGTTTCCAGGCTTTTATCAACCTCGCCCAAAAGACGATGCAGGGGGAATTTTTCGACAGCGATGTTGATGTCGGTTTTCACCGGTGCAGTGTTGCTGTTTACTGCAATATCAAAACCCAGGCGGCCATTTTCGACATTGAAGTTCAGAGGCTTTAATCGCAGCACGCCGTCCTTCAGTTCCAAGTCTACACTTAAGGTGTCAATCGGAAAGCCTTTGGTGACGACCGTATCCGCGGTCAGCTTCACTTTGGCGTTCATGCTGTTCAGCTTTTCCAGGCTCATGGGCTGATCAGGGATGGCCAATGCATTGGCCACAACCTTTTCGCCTTCCCCCATTTCCACGCGGCGCTTTTTCTCGCGGTCGGCGGCCTCCATTTTCACTTCAACTGGCGTTGTGGCATCGCCGGGTGCCGCGCCGATGAAGCCTGCCATATCTTTGAGCTTCAATGATTTGGAATGAAGCGCGCCATCAAGGCGGGGTTTGGCGTTGGACACATCCCACGTGAGTTTGCCTGCGAGATCCGTTTCACCGACAACACCTGCAATGTCTGTAAGAATCCATTTGCCATCGTCGCGATCTAATTTTGTTTCAAGCGTGTAGGGAGGTGTGGGGAAAATCGCGATGCCAAACAGCGGGAACAGTTCATCGGCATTTTTGCCTTTGATCTGAAGCTTTACATTCAAGCCTGTAAAATGCGTAGGGTCGGTGACGGTGCCGCTGAGGGTGACATCGGTATCGCCTGCGCTGAATGTGCCGTTCAATGGATAAGGCTTGATCGTGTCGCGCAGCATCAGGATAGAGCCGCCCTTTACATCCAGCTTTGCTTGCGCGCCTTTGTATGTGCCCGTGCCCCGGACTCTCAAGGTGGGTTCAGTGCCGCCGGGTGGTTCCTGCGTTTCAACATTCAGCGCAAGATTTGTGGACGTCATCTCATCGCGGTATGTGACGGTGGTGTTCTTGATATTCAGTGATTGAATTTCAGGAATCTCAGGCGCTGTGACGGCCTCTTTTTTTTCTTTCTCGTCTGTCCAATTCACATTGCCTTTGGCGTCGCGCGTCAAGGCAAGGTGCGCATTACTGACTTGAACTTCGGGGAACACCAGATCGCCGGTTAAGAACTCCCACAGATTGATGCTGACCCGCATGCTTTCAGCATCGGCAAAGTCAGCGCGGCCATTGCTGCCAATGGCGCCCACTTTCACGTCTTCCAACATAACGCGCGGCTTGAACGACAGCTGAAGTTTAGCGCTGGCGATACTGACGGGCTTATTGAGGGCTGCACTCGCGCGCGAAGCAATGAATGGGGCGAGATCCAGCGTGGCGAGGATCACGATCACCGCAGCGATCAGAAGCCCTACAAAAACTGCGCCGATCTGGGTTCTGCGCCGGGTGAAAATCAGGTGTGTCATGCCGGGTATAACGCGGCTTTGGCAGACCTGTTCCAATTTTACAGAATGCTCTAAAAATTAGTTATTTCAATGGGATAGAGGCCTTGTTCCCTGTGTGGCTATTGCCCCCCTATGGTTTTTAATAATCGTGGCAGTTGAAGGGGAACATATATAGAATTGTGGCGGGGACGACATTTACTGGGTTGCGGACCACACATTTTGGGAAACCGGATGTGGGGTTGGTAACGTTTTGCAACTCGGTGATGTTATGCTGCCCGCGACTATTCGACGTAATTCGACGTCCTTTTCCATCGCACAACGTGTATCCGCCATCCGTTTGTTCGGAACTGGCTTGTCCGTGATCATACGGACCAGCGTTGCACGCGCATGCCTTCAGACCTCGCGCTCTCATTCTCTTCACCACGCAGCTGCTCATCACAGTCAACGTTGAGTACACGCGTACATGTTTTTTCTCCGAAATCTTTGGAGCTATCTGATGCAGCCCTCGACCCAAACCAGCACCGCAACTGCAACGCCGGCTGGCGCTCCCAATGGAGCCATCGTGAATGGTGTGAACGGTGAATACCGCAATGGGCATGACAACACGCCAGAGCTTCAAAGCTTGTTGGCCGCGTTGCAAGCGGTGCGCATGGGCGATTTCTCGGTGCGCTTGCCGGGGGAGCAAACCGGGTTAATCGGGAAGATTGCATCCACGTTCAACGATATCGTTGTCTCTAATCAGCAGATGGCAGATCAGATCGAACGCGTCGGGGAAAGCGTTGGTCGCGAAGGGCGCACACGTCAGCGTGTGAAATTCGGTCTGTCCACCGGGGCGTGGGGCGAGATGGAAACATCTGTCAATGCCTTGATCGACGATTTGCTGTGGCCGACGACCGAAGTCACGCGTGTGATTTCAGCCGTCGCGCAAGGGGACTTGTTGCAAACTGTGCGCCTGGATGTGGATGGCCGCCCGTTACAGGGTGAATTCTTACGGTCTGCCACCATCGTCAACACCATGATTAAACAGTTCAGTGTGTTCACATCGGAAGTGACGCGTGTGGCGCGTGAAGTGGGCACCGACGGTAAGCTGGGTGGCCAGGCGCAGGTCTCAGAAATGACAGGTGTGTGGAAAGACCTGACTGAGTCCGTGAACTCCATGGCGAACAACTTGACCGCGCAGGTGCGTAACATCGCCGACGTGACGATTGCGGTGGCGAACGGCGACTTGTCGAAGAAGATCACCGTCGACGTGCGCGGTGAAATTCTGCAGCTGAAAGAAGCCATCAACACCATGGTCGATCAGCTGCGGTCATTCGCTTCGGAAGTGACGCGCGTGGCACGCGAAGTGGGTACCGACGGCAAGCTGGGTGGTCAGGCGATCGTGCCGGGCGTTGCGGGCACGTGGAAAGACTTGACCGACTCAGTGAACGCCATGTGCGGCAACTTGACCGACCAGGTGCGTAACATTGCGCAAGTGACGACCGCAGTTGCCCGTGGCGACTTGTCGCGCAAAATCACCGTCGACGTGAAGGGCGAAATTTTGGAATTGAAAAACACCATCAACGTGATGGTGGACCAGTTGAACGGCTTCGCCTCGGAAGTGACGCGTGTGGCGCGTGAAGTGGGTACTGAGGGCAAGCTCGGTGGTCAGGCGCAGGTGCCGGGTGTCGCAGGCACGTGGAAAGATTTGACCGATAACGTGAACTTCATGGCCGGTAACTTGACCGTGCAGGTCCGTAACATCGCTGAAGTGGCAACCGCTATTGCGAGCGGTGACTTGTCGAAGAAAATCACCGTCGACGTGCGTGGTGAAATTTTACAGCTGAAAGAAACGCTGAACACCATGGTCGATCAGCTGAACGCCTTCGCCGGTGAAGTGACGCGTGTTGCGCGCGAAGTGGGTACTGAAGGGAAACTCGGCGGTCAGGCGCAGGTGCCAGGCGTTGCGGGCACGTGGAAAGATTTGACCGATAACGTCAACCTGCTGGCGGCAAACTTGACAACCCAAGTGCGTAACATCGCCGAAGTGACAACCGCCGTGGCCGGTGGTGACTTATCGAAGAAAATCACCGTCGACGTGTCGGGCGAAATTCTGGAGCTGAAAAATACAATCAACACCATGGTCGATCAGCTGAACGCCTTCGCCGGGGAAGTGACGCGTGTGGCGCGTGAAGTGGGCACCGAAGGTAAGCTGGGTGGTCAGGCGGTGGTGCGTGGTGTCGCCGGGACCTGGAAAGATTTGACCGACTCTGTGAACTCCATGGCCGGTAACTTGACGGGCCAGGTGCGTAACATCGCCGAAGTGGCCACCGCTGTGGCCCGCGGTGACTTGTCGAAGAAGATCACCGTGAACGTGTCGGGTGAAATTCTGCTGCTGAAAGAAACGCTCAACACCATGGTGGACCAGTTAAACGCGTTCGCCGCCGAAGTGACGCGCGTGGCGCGTGAAGTGGGCACCGACGGCAAGCTCGGTGGTCAGGCCGTCGTGCCGGGGGTTGCAGGTACATGGAAGGATTTGACCGACTCTGTGAACTCCATGGCCGGTAACTTGACAGGCCAAGTGCGTAACATCGCTGAAGTGGCAACCGCCATCGCCAACGGTGACTTGTCGCGCAAAATTACCATCGACGTGCGTGGTGAAATTCTACAGCTGAAAGAAACGCTGAACACCATGGTGGACCAGCTCAACCGCTTCGCTGGTGAAGTGACGCGTGTGGCGCGTGAAGTGGGTACTGAAGGAAAACTTGGCGGTCAGGCACAAGTGCCAGGCGTTGCAGGCACGTGGAAAGATTTAACCGATAACGTGAACTCGATGGGCTCAAACTTAACAGCCCAGGTGCGTAACATCGCCGAAGTGACGACCGCTGTGGCCCGTGGTGACTTGTCGCGCAAAATCACCGTCGACGTGAAAGGTGAAATTCTGGAGCTGAAGAACACCATCAACGTCATGGTGGACCAGTTGAACGGCTTTGCCTCGGAAGTGACGCGTGTGGCGCGTGAAGTGGGTACCGAAGGCAAGCTCGGTGGTCAGGCGCAAGTGCCGGGCGTTGCCGGGACCTGGAAAGATTTGACCGATAACGTGAACTTCATGGCCGGGAACTTGACGGCTCAGGTGCGTAACATCGCCGAAGTGGCGACGGCTATTGCCAGCGGTGACTTGTCGAAGAAAATCACCGTCGACGTACGCGGTGAAATTCTGCTGCTGAAAGAAACGCTGAATACCATGGTCGATCAGCTGAACGCGTTCGCGGGCGAAGTGACCCGCGTGGCGCGTGAAGTGGGCACCGACGGTAAGTTGGGTGGTCAGGCGCAGGTGCCGGGCGTTGCGGGTACGTGGAAAGATTTGACCGATAACGTCAACTTGCTGGCCGCGAACCTCACGACCCAAGTGCGTAACATCGCTGAAGTGACGACCGCCGTGGCCGGTGGTGACTTGTCGCGCAAAATCACCGTCGACGTGAAGGGTGAGATTCTGGAGTTGAAGAACACCATCAACACCATGGTCGATCAGCTGAACGCCTTCGCCGGTGAAGTGACGCGTGTGGCGCGTGAAGTGGGCACCGAAGGGAAACTCGGTGGTCAGGCGCAGGTGCCGGGCGTTGCAGGCACGTGGAAAGATTTGACCGACACCGTGAACGTGATGGCCGCAAACTTAACGGAACAAGTACGTGGCATCGTGAAGGTGGTGACGGCTGTCGCCAACGGTGACTTGAAACAGAACCTGACCGTGAAATCAAAAGGCGAAGTGGCGGCACTCGCTGAAACCATCAACAATATGACAGGCACGCTGGCGACCTTCGCGGATCAGGTGACCACGGTTGCGCGTGAAGTGGGCGTGGAAGGGCGCTTGGGCGGTCAGGCCAACGTGCCGGGCGCTTCGGGGACCTGGAAAGATTTGACCGGTAACGTCAACCTGCTAGCGGCCAACTTGACGACGCAGGTGCGCGCTATCGCTGAGGTGGCGACCGCCGTGACCAAGGGTGACTTGACGCGGTCGATTCAGGTTGATGCGCGCGGCGAAGTGGCCGAGCTCAAAGACAACATCAACACGATGATCGATAACTTGCGCCTGACCACAGACCGCAACACCGAACAGGATTGGCTGAAAACCAACCTCGCGCGCTTCACCAACATGCTGCAAGGCCAGCGCGAACTGGCGACCGTTGGTCGCTTGCTCTTGAAGGAGCTGGCATCACTGTTGAACGCACACCAGGGCATCATTCACCAAATCGAAAGCGAAGAGAGCGGCGGCCTCGTGCTGCTGGCATCTTATGCTGATGGCGGCTCGGTGGGCGGTTATCCACAGAGATTGAAAGTGGGTGAAGGTTTGCTGGGGCAGTGCGCTGCGGACAAACGCATGATTCTGGTCAACGATGTGCCGGAAGATGCAGCACCCATTACCTCGGGGCTGTTTAAAGTTGTACCCAAGAGCATCATTGTGCTGCCGGTGTTGTTCGAAGGTCAGGTGAAGGCCGTCATCGAGTTGGCGTCGCTCAGTCAGTTCACCAACCTGCAAACAACATTCTTAGAGCAGCTAACCGACAGTATCGGGATCTTGCTCAACTCGATTGAAGCGACGATGCAGACGGAAGGCTTGCTCAAGCAATCACAACAGTTGGCGACCGAGTTGCAAACCCAGCAGAACGAATTGCAACAAACCAACGAGCAGTTGGAGCAAAAAGCGCAACAGCTGGCCGAACGTAACGTCGAAGTGGAGCGCAAGAACGAGGAAATCGAACAAGCTCGCCGCGCGCTGGAAGAAAAAGCCGAAGAGTTGGCGCTGACATCGAAGTACAAGTCAGAATTCTTGGCCAACATGAGCCACGAGTTGCGTACACCGCTGAACAGTATCCTGATCTTGGGTCAGCAGTTGGGCGACAACCCCGACGGCAACCTGACACCAAAACAAATCGAATTCGCGCGCACTATTCACGGCGCAGGCACCGACTTGCTCAACCTCATCTCGGATATTTTGGACTTGTCCAAGATCGAATCTGGGACGGTATCCGTCGAAGCGGAAGAAATCTTCTTCACGAACTTGGTGGAGATGGTGGCCCGTCCATTCCGTCACGAAGCTGACCGCCGTCAACTCTCGTTTGAAGTCCATGTCGATACGCGCTTGGGCCGCAGCATCGTCACAGACTCTAAGCGCTTGCAGCAGGTGTTGAAGAACTTGCTTTCCAACGCGTTCAAGTTCACCGCGCAAGGTGGCGTACAGTTGAAGGTGTCGTCTGTGGCGTCCGGGTGGAGCCCCAACCATCCGTTCTTAGGTCAAGCCGGGTCAGTGGTGGCCTTCGAAGTGTCCGATACGGGTATTGGTATTCCGCTCGAAAAACAGAAGATCATCTTCGAAGCGTTCCAGCAGGCCGACGCCTCCACCAGCCGCAAATACGGCGGTACGGGCCTAGGTTTGGCGATCAGCCGCGAGCTCGCGATGTTGCTGGGTGGCGAAATCAACCTGCGCAGTACGCCGAATAAAGGTAGTACCTTCACACTGTATCTGCCGTTGAAGTACACCGGCCCAGCCGCTGATGTGCGTGCCGGCGGTGAAGCGCGTCTTGAGGCGCCGAACAAAGCGCGTGCGGCATCGGTTGTGGTGCCTGAGCGTGCCATTGAACATGTGCCCGATGATCGTCACGACCTCGAGCCAAGCGATCCTATCCTGCTGATTGTTGAAGATGATGCGAGCTATGCCCGCATTATGATGGACTTGGCGCACAAAGAGGGCTTCAAGGTGATCATCGCCATGCGCGGCGCAGACGCCTTGGAATTAGCAAAGCAATACCAGCCGACGGCAGTCTCGTTGGATGTATTCCTGCCTGACATGTTGGGTTGGACGGTTCTCAGCCAATTGAAGCACAACCCGCTGACCCGCCATATCCCTGTGCAGATCGTCACGTTGGACGAAGATCGCCAGCACGGTCTGTCACGTGGTGCGTTCTCGTTCATTACCAAGCCTGCCACAACAGACGGGCTTCACTCTGCGTTGTCGAAAATTAAGTCGTACTCCACACCGCGCAAGCGCCGCTTGCTGATTGTAGAAGACGATGCGGTCGAACAACTCAGCATCATGGCGTTGTTATCGCACGATGATATTGATATCTCGGCAGTGGGTACCGGGGCGGAAGCGCTTACTACACTACGCCAAGATATTTATGACTGCGTTGTATTGGACCTGCGCTTGCCGGATATGACCGGCTTTGAAGTGCTGGATCACATCCGTAAAGATGACACGTTGTCGGATATTCCTGTCATCGTCTTTACAGGGCGCGAGCTTTCAACTGAAGAGGACGCCAAGCTTCACAGCATGGCGCGCAGTATCGTGGTGAAGGGCGTTGAGTCGCCCGAACGATTGTTGGATGAGACAGCTTTGTTCCTGCACCGCGTTGTGACGGATTTGCCGACTGAGAAGCAGCGCATGCTGGAACGTCTTCATAATTCCGATGAAGATCTCGTCAATCAAACCGTGCTGCTGGTTGACGATGACGCGCGTAATATCTTCGCCCTTTCAAGCGCGCTTGAGCGTCGTGGTATGAACGTGCTGACCGCCACCACGGGCCGTGAAGCAATCGCGTTGTTGGAGGATGCGGCTGAAAGCGTCTCGCTCGTGCTGATGGACATCATGATGCCCGAGATGGACGGCTACGAAACGATCCAAGTCATCCGCAAAAATCCAGCGTTCCGCCGCTTGCCTATCTTGGCGCTAACCGCCAAGGCGATGAAAGGCGACCGCGAAAAGTGCTTGGAAGCAGGTGCGTCGGATTATCTCGCCAAACCCGTGAACACCGAACAACTGCTCTCGGCGTTGCGCATGTGGCTACATCGGTAAGGTAACAGGCGCATGACGATGGACGAGAAAGTCAATATTTTGATGGTCGACGACCAGCCCGGCAAGTTGCTGAGCTACGAGGTCATCTTAAGTGAACTGAACGAGAATCTGATCAAAGCCAATAATGCGTCGCAAGCATTGGAGTTCTTGCTGAAGACCGATGTGGCTGTGATTCTGGTAGACGTCTGCATGCCAGATACGGATGGCTTTGAACTGGTAAGCATGATCCGTGAGCATCCGCGGTTTCAAGAGACAGCCATTATCTTTATTTCTGCCGTGCAGTTAGCCGATGTCGACCATCTGCGTGCGTACGCCATGGGGGCTGTCGACTATGTGCCCGTGCCCGTCGTGCCGGAAGTGCTGCGCGCGAAGGTTAAAGTGTTCGTCGAGCTTTACCGCAAGACGCGCCAGCTTGAATCATTCAACCGTGAGCTAGAGCGCCGTGTTGCCGAACGCACGGCGGAACTGGAAGCCTCTAACGCGCAGTTATTAGAGAGCGAACGCCGTCGTTCATTGGCGCTGAGTGCCGGGCGTATGGGGTCGTGGGAATTCGATCCTGCCGCCAAGCAATACCGTTGGGATGAGGGTCAATACCGCATCTATGGCGTAGAGCGGGAAGACTTCGAGACAACGATGGACAACGTGCATTCGCGGTTCCATCCCGAAGATCGGCCGAAGCTGGAAGAAGCTTTGGAGCGCGCCGTGAGTACGGGTGAACCTGTGCAGGTCGAATTCCGCGTGATCCGGCCAGACGGTGATTTGCGGTGGTGCATACGCACCATGGCTGTAACGCCAGAAAGCCCAGGCCAAACGGCACGGGTCAGTGGCTGTACGATCGATATCACCGACCGAAAAAAAGACGAAGAGCGGCAAATTTTGCTGGCGCGCGAAGTTGATCACCGGGCCAAGAACGCATTGGCCGTTGTGCAATCGTTGGTACGATTGACCAAGGCTGATAACGTATCAGACTTCGTGCGTGCTGTTGATGGTCGTGTGCGCGCGCTGGCGTCCGTACACACCCTGCTGTCAGAATCGCGCTGGGATGGTGCGAGCCTGATTCAAATTGTGGAAGAGGAAATGGCGCCTTATCAAACGCGC
Organism: Rhodospirillaceae bacterium; assembly: GCA_965229355.1. GTDB lineage: Bacteria > Pseudomonadota > Alphaproteobacteria > Rhodospirillales > Rhodospirillaceae. Next base: position 2,292,440 of record OZ245869.1, read on the forward strand.
CAAGCAACGCAAGTCTCTATTCGTGGGCCATCGGTGCAATTGTTGCCGGCTGCGGCCCAAACGTTTGGGATTGCATTGCATGAGCTTGCGACAAATGCTGCAAAGTACGGTGCATTATCCGTCACCACTGGGCATGTGGGCCTGACGTGGCAATTGGATGCGGACAATCTGTATTTGACTTGGGATGAAACGGGCGGGCCAGCGGCTGCCGAGCCATTAAAGAAAGGCTTTGGCCTTAACGTTTTACAAACCAGCATTGTCGGCCAGGTGAAAGGTCACGTGACCTTTGAGTGGCGCAGAGAGGGTCTGCGATGCGAACTTCGCATCCCACGCGAAAAAGTGATGCGTCCGGTTGAAAGCCCAGCGCCGTTGCCAATGCACGCTGAGAAAAACGGCGTGAAACCCAATACACAAATATTTATGGGTAAGCGCATTCTGTTAGCTGAGGATGAGGCGCTGGTCGGCATGATGGTTCATGAAATTTTGGACGGTTATGGCTTTAAGGTGACCGGTCCAATCTCTGAATTGAAAAGTGCATTGGCGGCTGCCCAAGACGGTCATTTTGACGGCGCAATTCTGGATGTGAACTTAGGCGGTGAGCTTATTTACCCTGTTGCGAATATGTTGGCGTCGCGTGGCGTGCCGTTCATTTTTGTCACAGGCTATGACAAGGACAGTATCGAAACTAAATATGAGCATGTGCCTGTGTTGCGCAAACCGATTGAAGCCGCGGCACTCTATGAATGCCTCATGTCTACGCCCATCATGGCAGTGGCATAGTATTTACAAGTTTAGCAGTGCTGGGTCGCCGCCTTGTGCGGCGATGTTCGTGGATACACTGCGTTCTGTCGCATAACGGGTGAGAGCATGCGGGCCACCAGCTTTTGGGCCAGTGCCCGATAAGCCTTGCCCGCCAAAAGGCTGTACCCCAACGACAGCGCCGATCATGGAACGGTTGATGTAGACGTTCCCCGCCGGAACAAGGTCTTGAACGCGACGGGCAAAGTTGTCGATGCGGCTGTGAATACCAAGGGTGAGGCCATACCTCCGGCGAGCAAAGGCACGCGCAACCTGATCCAAGTTGTCTGTGTCGTACTTATATATGTGTAAGATCGGTCCAAAGACCTCACGATCAAGGTAATCGGGCGTTGGAATTTCGGCAATTGTCGGCGCAAAGAATGAGCCTTTGTTCTGGATCGCACCAATGTCAGCGCGCGCGAGAATTTTTCCATCTCGTTGCAATGTTTGAATATGCGCTTCAAGCGCGCTGCGGGCTTCTTCGTCAATGACGGGGCCAACATCTGTCGCGGGGTGTGCTGGGTCGCCGATGCGGAGTGTGTCCAACGCGCCAGTTAATGTCGCCAGGAAATCGTTTGCGGATTCTTTTGGTAAAAACAAGACGCGCAAAGCCGAGCAGCGTTGCCCTGCAGATCCGAAAGCAGACAAAATCACATCATCTACGACCTGCTCTTTCAAAGCGCTGGTGTCGATGAACATACCGTTGAGCCCGCCGGTTTCAGCGATAAAGGGGATGATGGGGCCGGGGCGCGCAGCAAGCGTTTGGTTAATAAGCCGTGCCGTATCAGTGCCGCCTGTGAAGGCAATGCCGTCTATGCCTGGGTGTTCAATAAGGCCTGCACCAATGACCTCTCCCGATCCCGGAAGCAAAGCTAAAAGATCAGGGTTCAGTCCCGCTTTATGAAACAGCCGCACGGCTTCGGCGGCTATCAGCGGCGTTTGCTCGGCGGGCTTTGCGATCACCGCATTCCCGGCCGCCAGTGCGGCCGCAATTTGTCCTGTGAAAATCGCCAGCGGAAAATTCCAGGGACTGATACAAGCAAACACACCACGCCCCTGCAGAGCCAAGCGGTTGGTTTCCCCGGTCGGTCCTTTCAGTGTCTCTGGCGTTGAAAGCTGTGATTCGGCCAACTGCGCGTAATAACGGCAGAAGTCGATCGCCTCGCGCACTTCAGACACTGAATCATTTAGCGTCTTTCCCCCCTCTAGAACGAGTAATGCAACGAGGCGATCCATGTGTGCATCTATTGTATCGCTCATGGCGCGGAGAACAGGGGCTCGGCCAATACCACCCAGTCCATTCCACGTCGCTTGGGCGGCCCTTGCAGCTTTCACCGCACTCTCAATATCCAGTGTTTGTGCGTCATGGACATGGCCGACAATATTTTTGGGATCTGCCGGGTTGTTGATGGCTTGTGGCTTTACGGTCGTTAGCTCTTTGCCACGAATGATGGCACTGGCCACAAGTTGCTCTTGCTTTAAGGCATGGACAGCTTTTGCAATTTGAAGGCGCTGATCAGTGATTGTGAAGTCGCGGCCTAGTGGGTTGAGCCGCCCTGCGCCATAGAGTTGAGCGGGAATGGGAATTTTGGCATGCCTGGCTGGGTGATTTTCGACGAACGTGATCGGGTCACGCACAACTTCTTCAGCGGCAAATCGCTCATCTAAGAGGGCATGAACGAACGATGTGTTCGCGCCATTTTCCAGTAGTCGCCGTACCAAGTAAGGCAGCAGATCTTCGTGTCCGCCCACAGGGGCGTAGGTACGTACGATCAGTTTGCCATACCGCGCTTGCGCGGCGTCATACAGCGCTTCTCCCATGCCGTGCAGGCGTTGATGTTCTATGGCGATGTTTTTTTCGGCGGCCATCAGACGTACAGCGGCCAGCGTATGCGCATTATGCGTCGCGAATTGTGGATAGAGGTGTGGGCTGGCGGCAATGAGGTCGCGTGCACAGACTAAGTACGAAAGATCTGTTGCAGGCTTGGTTGTGAAAACGGGGTAATCTGGTCGACCAGCCACTTGGGCGCGCTTAATTTCGCTATCCCAATATGCACCTTTCACAAGGCGGATCATCAAACGACGCTGATGTCGTTTTGCTATGTCAGTTAGTGCATGAATAACGTGACGGGCACGCTTCTGGTACGCCTGAACCACCACGCCCAGGCCACGCCATGCGGCAAGATCAGTTTCGGTGCAGAGTTTATCGACGAGCTTAAGCGAGAGCACCAACCGGTCCGCTTCTTCGGCATCTATGGCGAGATTGAGGTTATACTTTGCGCCTAGAACAACAAGGCGCTTTAGCCGCGGATAAAGCTCATCCCACACACGCTCTTCTTGAGTTGCTTCATATCGGGGGCAGAGCGCCGAAAGCTTAACTGAAATGCCGTGACCTTGTTCAGGGCCATTATTGTTGGCTGCGCGTCCTACAGCCTCAATGGCATCAGTATAGATACGTTCGTAACGCGCTGCATCCGCAGTGGTGCGCGCACCTTCGCCCAGCATATCGAATGAGCCCAGAATATTCTCAGCCTCAGCCCGCTCTAAAGCATCTTCAATCGTCCGACCCAATACGAATTGCTCACCCATCATGCGCACCGCAACCGCAACGGCGCGGCGAATGACAGGTTCGCCAATGCGTCCGGCCAACTGAGTCAGAAAACCGCTTAAATTTTGTTTGGCTTGCGTATCAACATCAACCAAACGGCCGGTCAACATAAGTCCCCATGTGGACGCATTTACAAACAAGCTATCGGATTGGCCTAAGTGGCTGGCCCAATCGGCAGAGCCGATTTTCTCAGCGATAAGTTTGTCGCGTGTCTCAGCATCGGGGATACGCAATACGGCTTCCGCTAAACACATCAATGCGAGGCCTTCGCGTGTGCCCAGCGAGAACTCTTGCAGAAACGATTCAACGACGCCTTTACGATCTGATGTTGCGCGCGCCCCACGAACCAGTGCTTCGGCTTCATCACAAATTTGAAAGCGATGCGCAGGTGTTAAGGGCTGTGCGGCCAGCAAGCTTTTTATCACATCGCGTTCATCGGCGTACTTCGCGTGATCAAGATGGTCCATGCGCTCATGCCATAGAAAAAGCTGCCAGACCAAACCGTATCCTGAGCATTGTAAAAGCGAAAGGATCAAGCATCTGTGCGTTGCACCAATAGAAGGTGCGTATTTATTGTGATAATAAATGCGCCATGAGGGTTCGATTTGAACCTAATGGGCTTGGGGGAATGATGAAAATTACGGCTGAGGCTGCGTCGCGACCAACGGCGCTTTATAAGAATCTTTATGTACAGGTGCTGGTGGCAATCACTGTAGGCGCGTTGATTGGCCATTTCTGGCCTTCAACAGGCGAAGCTCTGAAGCCCCTCGGCGATGCGTTTATCAAGATCGTCAAAATGATCATTACGCCGGTTATCTTTTTGACAATTGTAACCGGCATTGCCGACACGGCCGATTTACGCAAAGTCGGCGGCGTCGCGGGCAAAGCTTTTGGCTACTTTATTATTGTCTCGACGTTCGCATTATTTTTGGGGTTGGTTGTCGGCAACGTCGTGCAGCCCGGCGCGGGGATGGATATTGATCCGACATCGTTGGATGCAGGCGCAGTCAAAGCTTATGCGACCAAAGCGCATGATCAGAGCATTGTCGGTTTTTTGCTGAATATCATTCCAACGACTGTCGCAAGTGCCTTCACGGAAGGGGATATTTTACAGGTTCTGTTTTTCTCGATTCCATTTGGCATTGCGCTGGCTATGGTCGGTGAGCGGGGTAAGCCGGTTCTTGATCTCCTTAACGCATTAGGCGCTGCGTTTTTCAAGCTGGTCGCGATTTTTATGCGTGCCGCACCCATTGGTGCGTTCGGTGCGTTTGCCTTCACCATTGGCAAGTATGGCATTGGGTCGATTGCCAATCTCGCGGCACTGGTGGCGACGTTCTATCTGACATCGCTCTTGTTCGTTGTGGTCGTTTTGGGCGCGATTGCGCGCGTGAACGGATTTTCGATTTTCAAACTGATCCGTTACTTGAAAGAAGAACTGCTGCTTGTGTTGGGCACGTCATCATCTGAGTCTGCTCTGCCGAGCTTGATGGAAAAAATGGAGCGCGCTGGTGCGCCGAAGTCCATTGTCGGATTGGTGGTGCCCACGGGATACAGTTTCAATCTCGATGGTACGAATATTTACATGACGCTCGCAGCACTGTTCATTGCACAAGCACTGGGTGTGCATTTATCGCTGGGCGAGCAATTATTGCTTTTTGCCGTTGCCATGCTGAGTTCCAAGGGGGCTGCGGGTGTCACAGGGGCCGGCTTCATTACGCTCGCGGCTACGTTGGCTGTTGTACCTAGCGTGCCAGTCGCAGGTATGGCGCTTATCCTCGGTATTGACCGCTTTATGTCGGAGTGCCGTGCGCTGACCAACTTTGTGGGCAATGCGGTTGCCACCATTGTTGTCGCTCGTTGGGAAGGTGCATTGAATCGGCAGCAGTTAGATGCCGCACTCAATAGTGCGCCTATTCCTGTATCACCTCTTGCTGCGCCAGAAGCGGCAGCGGATTAAATTGCTGCACCACCAGCGTGTATTTTCAGTCATGTCCGTTGGCTGCCCTATCCTATAGGATTTGTGACGACATGATGCAAGGTCGACAACGCTTCCACGGGCAGCTTGGTTCGGGCTTGGAGCGAACAGCACATGCCCGCTCCAAGCCCTATCTCCACAGATGAATAAGTCTTTTTAGGTTTTCAAGAATTTCGTAACTGCGGCGGCCCAAGCCTCAGGCTGTTGATCGATAATGTCCACGCCGCCACCTTTTAATTCGGCATAAGAGAAATCAGGCCGCATTTTCATTGTTTCTTGTGCGTTCTGATAAATCTGGTCGCCGGTATTGGTAATGATCAGCGTTGGTTTTTTGATCTTCGGGATCGAGACGTTGTGGTTGTAGATGAATGCAGCGTGATGCCCGTACCAGAATGGACCATAGCCCGTGAAGCGTTCGACAGTGTAACGCGTCATTAGTTTCGGATCAGGATCGGTGCCGCTCGCCGAATACATTCTAAAGCGGCTCATAAACGCTGCGACCATGTGGCTGCCATCTGGCTTGTACACGAAATCAATTTCGCTGCGCTGATTGCCATCTAGGAATTTCTGACGCTCGGTTTCAGTCATCGGGAAAGGCCCAGCCAACACCAGTTTCTCAACGCGGTCGCGGAACTGTTGTTCAACTTCTGTCGCCACCAACGCACCGGTATGATGGCCCAAGACGTTCGCCGTCTTTAAGCCCAAGTGGTCGAGAACAGCCGGTACAATCTTCGCCCAGTCCTCAACCTTCGGCACAAATGTTGTCACGTCGGACATCCCAAAGCCTGGGCAATCAACCGCAATTGGGCGAACGCCCAAATCCAGGAACGGTTTGAACACGCTTTCAAATTGGCGCGAACTCATCGGCGCTTGATGGATCAACACCAGTGGAATGCCTTTGTTCCCACCATCTTGATAGTGAATCTGCCCGTAAGGGCCATTCGCGTAGCCACGCGTCATCTTTGGTAGCGTAATGGGCGCTGGCGGTGGATTGGGCTTGTATTTCACTACAGGTTGCTCTTGGGCAAAGACAGCTTCAGCATCAAGTGCGGCGACGGTGGCCACACCAACCGCCAATGCACGGCGCGAAATTTTGAGTGTCGATTCTGAGTCCATCTCTACGCTCCTGATCGAATGTCATCGGGTGAAACATTTATATTTTTGCTTTTCCGTGCAGTGAAACTTCAGTGCCGTACTTACGGCATTGAATTCGCAACTCTTCCTTAATGGCAATCACGGCCGGTGCCTCAAATGTGCGGTAAGGCGTGATGAAACCGGAATGAGATTTTACCTCGGCCTCCGGACAGCGGAGGGCGATTAGCTCGCCGCGTTCAATTTCCGGCATTACGGCGTTTGGGGCCAAGATTGTTAAAAGGTCAGATCTCAGTAATGCGCCTTTAATGAGCGGGATCGAATGCGTTTCGATCACGCGTCGTGGAACTGGCAAACGTTTTTTTGTAAATGTTGCTCGGAAATAAGGCTCCATCGCGCTTTCAGGCCCAAGTACGACCCATTCATAATCGCAAAGCTGGCGTACGGGCACGCGGCGCAACTTGGCAAGCGGATGCCCAGCGCGCGCAATGATCGACGAATGGTGTGAAAAAAGTTTTTCAGTGAGGAGACCCGACTCTTCAATGCCAGCATGGGGCGGCGGCAATAATCCAAAGCCGAAATCAACTTCAGCTTTTAACAGGCCATCAATGACATATTCATAAAGTCCAGATCGCACAGTAACGCGCAAATTGGGCCATTTTTGGTGGAGTGCTAGAACCGCATCCAAGACAATATTATCAGCATAGTTCGCAGTGACGCCAAATGTCACATGCCCTGATAACAATCCCTTTGTTGCTTGCAATTCTTCTGTTGCACGTTTGACATCGGTGATGATCGCGCGCGCATACGGAACAAGCTGCTGACCATACACTGTCAGCGTAATACCGTGCGGGGTACGTTCAAATAACGTCACGCCGATATCGTCTTCTAATAGCTTGATACTGCGCGATAGAGCGGGCTGCACAATGCCTAAAGCCCGCGATGCGCGCGTCATATTGCCGTGCTCAGCCACCGCAAGAAAGCGACGCAGATTTTGCAAGTCTAGCATTTGGCCTTGCCCCCACAGCATACCGCACGTGCAGCATGCACTCTTCAGAAATACCTGAAAAATATAGCCAAATTACCTTTGCATACGACCCGGGGGCCTTGTCAACGCATCACAATAGCTATCACATTTTGTTATCGTATCTTCAATTTTCAGTATTGGACGGTATAGCCAGATGACCTGACAATCGACTGGCCGAACATCGGTTAGGTGTTTTGGCGGGAGGATTCTTAAGCATCAAGTTTTCAAGCATGCGCGTGCGCTTACGCGCGGCTTGAACGTTAAGCGTACGTGTTATCGATCTTGATATGGCTTTAAAATTTCGGAGGAGGGTTCCAAATGGCAGAGAAGGCAAAAGCGCCGACAAACGTGAACGGCAAGGAAACGTTTGCGACGGACTACTTTAAGGCTGACACAGATAAGCAAGTGTGGCTGGGCAACCCCCACATCGACAACTTGGTGCATGTGTCGCTGGCCTTGGGAGCTGAGATTTGGGCCGTCAAACAACGCCAGATCATTTCTGAGAAACTCGCTGAAAAGAAAGTTTTCCCGACATCAGCTGCGATTGAGGCCTACAAGCCGACAAAGCAGGATGAAGAAGCGTGGGATGCTGAGCGCCAGGCTTTAACGAAGCGCCTGTATGGCGTCCTGGCCCGTGAAACCAATGCGCCGCTTCAAGCTGGCTAATTGCATCATTTGAATGAGGGAGAGTTCTCAATGAACCGCCGGGAAACTTTAGCGATTGCCCCAATGCTGACAGCATTAGCGCTGGCGTCGCACTCGACATCTGCGTCTGCCAAAACGACAGACGTTAAAATCGATCCGTATAATCAGACCCCTGAACAAGAAGCGATGCACGCTGTGCGTCTGCCAAAACTTGATCAGCAAAGTGTGCAGGATTTTTACAGTTCGGCCCGCGCTGCTATGGGCAAAGAATTCCGCCCGATGCGCGAGGTGATGCAAAAGTTCCTGGCTGAGAAGGGCTTGAACATGGACTCCGACATGACGCCGGAGAAAGCATGGACGACTTTAATGCAGCATCCGATGTACGCGATGAACGCCCGCGTTTGGATGAGCACGCAGCAGCAGATGTGGTCAAACATCTATGGCATCTTCCACGAAAACGCTGATGCAATTCTGGCAGAGCTGGAAAAGGCTGATAAGTCCGGCCCTGGCAAACTGGAGTTGAACCCTAATTTGGCGATCCCGGATTACACCCGCCATGAAATTCACATTCAGCCGGGCGGCTATGTCGGTGATCCGTTTGCCGGTGCGATTTCGCACTATGGCTTCAAGCAATTCGATCGCAACGTGTTCAAGAACGACCGCATGGAGCACCACTTGGCGATGGCGCAAGAAACGCCAATTCCCGCAGATGGTAAAGTTATGCGCATTCTGGATATGGGAACGGGCTTTGGCGCCTTCGCGACGTCATTGAAAGAACGTTTCCCGAATGCAGAAGTGTGGGGCATCGATGTCGGTGCGCCGATGGTGCGTTGGGCTCACTACCGCGCCGTCAAAATGGGCTTAGACGTGAACTTTGCCCAACGCTTGGCTGAGGATACCAAGTTTGAAGATGGCTATTTCGACGTCGTTGTCAGCTACATCATGCATCATGAAGTGCACCCCGATGCACATGAGAAGATCGTGGCCGAGGCTTATCGCGTGCTGCGTCCAGGTGGCTCATACTTCCCGGTCGATTTCGTCACCAAAGGCAATCCGCGCTATATGGGTATGCAAGATGTGATGCGCAAAGCCTCGATTTGGCAAGATCACCGCTGGAACACAGAAGTGTGGTCGCCCTCTTATCGTGAAACCGATTTCCCGGAAATTATGCGTAAAGCTGGCTTTGTAGACATGAAGGTGTCTGCGAAAACCGGCACTGCGTTCCAGGATGTACACGGATTTAAGCCTGCTTAGGCGCGCTATACGAATGTGAGAGGGGGAGTCCATGAGCGATAAAATCGTGCATGGCTGCGGGATAGTTACGTCGATTTCAAGACTATCGCTTTCTCGGCGCGCTGCGCTGACTGCGTTCGAGCGCCTCCTCGACGAGCGAATGTTAAAATTCGAAGTGTAGTGTCCCATGCGTGATGTCACTGTCGCAGAGCCTCGTAGCGAAACACTGAGCACCGTACATAAGTGCTTCGAGGTTCTTGAATTGATCAATATGACGGGATCGCTCTCAATTCCTGAAGCGATGCGTCATCTCAATTTGCCACGCACAACAATGACCCGAATTGTGCGAACCCTTGAGCAGCGTGGATATGTCGCGCGTGAGTCGCATCGGTATACGTTGACCCCGGGGGTGAACAGGCTATCGCATCGTTTTTCCGCCACATGCGCGCCCTTGGCTGAATTAAAGCGCGTATTACTCAAAGAGGCGCGGACGTTTATGTGGCCCATGCAGCTCGTATTGCCGCATGCCGATGCTATGTACACTTACCTTCCGACAGATACGTTGACGCCGTACAAATTTATCGCCATCCCCGCTGGTACACGTGTGCCGTTCTTAGGTACTGCGGCAGGCTCATGCTACCTTGCGCAATGCCCGGCAGAAGAGCAGTCAATGATCTTCAGGTTATGTGCAGATGATGCGGCCGCGCGTGATGTATCAATACAAGAAGTTAAGCGAGATATTGAAGCCGTTCAAGCGCGGGGCTATTTGGTGAAGCACACGGCCTCAATGCTCTCGAAAACGCGGCGTGATGTCGATAAACGCCAATTCATTGTGTCTGTCCCCATCACAGCGACGGGACGCGTCGTGGGCTGTCTGACAGGGCGCGTAATGATTGCAGCGATTACTAAAAGTGAAATCACGAGCAATATTGGCCCACGCTTGAAAGAGGTTGCCCGTAATCTCGGTGCGACTTGGGATAATGTGTTGGCGGATAATTATCATCCAGCGCTCGCCGCTGAATGACGTATTAGACTTTTAAATCCTGCAATCCTCGGAAATGCTCTAATGCCTCGGGATTGGCCAGGGCTTCGGTATTTTTCACTGGGCGATTGTGAATCACTTCTCGAACAGCTAGTTCCACAATTTTCCCCGACTTTGTGCGCGGAATAGCCGGTACTGAAATAATTTTCGCTGGCACGTGACGTGGCGTACAGTTGGAACGAATACGAGCCTTTATTTTGTCGCTCAAGGTTTTGTCGAGTATCACGCCAGCTTTCAGAACCACAAATAACACCACCCTCACGTCATTATCCCATTCTTGCCCCACAACAACGGCTTCCAGTACGTCGTCTAGTGCTTCGACCTGACGGTAAATTTCAGCCGTACCGATGCGCACGCCACCGGGGTTTAGTGTCGCATCCGAACGTCCATATATAATGAATCCGCCGTGCGCGGTTTCCTCGGCCCAATCACCGTGCGTCCAGATATTGGCAAAGCGCTCGAAGTAAGCAGCTCTATACTTCTTGCCATCGGGGTCATTCCAAAACCCAACAGGCATGGATGGGAAGGGCTGTGTGCAGACGAGTTCGCCTTTCTCGCCGACCACGCGCATGCCATCTGGATCATAGACTTGGCTAGCCATGCCTAGGGCTGCGCATTGAATTTCGCCGCGATAAACCGGCAGGGTTGGCGCGCCTTGCACAAAGCAACCTACAATATCTGTGCCGCCAGCGATGGAGGCCAAATGCACATCTGATTTGATGGCTTGGTAAACGTAGTCGAATGACTCCGGCGCCAGTGGCGAGCCAGTGCTGGCAATGGTCCGAACCGACGATAAGTCATGCGTCGCGGCAGGGTTCATCTCTGCTTTTTTGAGAGCATCAATAAACTTGGCTGATGTACCAAAGAATGTGGCGCGTTCTTTGGCGGCAAAATCAAACAGTACATTATTATCAGGATGTCCGGGTGAACCGTCAAACAGCAACAGTGTCGCTTCTGATGCCATGGCCGTCACCAACCAGTTCCACATCATCCAGCCGCAGGTGGTGAAGTAAAACACGCGGTCACCCGCTTTGATGTCGCCGTGGTAGCGGTGCTCCTTCAGGTGTTGCAGCAGCGTACCGCCGTGGCCATGCACGATGCATTTTGGTACGCCTGTGGTGCCTGAGGAGAAAAGAATAAAAAGTGGGTGATCAAATGGTACTCGCGTGTATTCAATCTTTCCCGGCGCAAAATCGGCAACTGCACCACTCCACCATACGGCTTTTGGTATGGTGACGGGAGACAACTGCCCATCCAAAAATGGCGTGATGATAATTTGTTTTAGGGAGTGAATTTGGCTGGCGATCGCTTGGGCTTTTTCCAACACATTGAATGTTTTGCCGCCATAAACGTAGCCATCCACTGTGAACAAAATTTTGGGTGCGATTTGACCAAAGCGGTCTACAGCACCGCCCACACCAAAATCAGGCGATGCTGATGAAAACGCAGCGCCGAGTGACGTTGCGGCCAGCATGGCGATCACAGTCTCGGGACAGTTGGGCATATACGCTGCAACATGGTCACCTTGTTCAACACCCAAACTGCGTAAAGCTGATGCCAGTCGGGAGACTGCTTCAATGGTGCGTTGATACGTCCACACATCGCGTTGGCCATCTTCGCGCATAAATACTATGACCTCGGCATTCATCGGGCGCGGACGTAGCAAGTTTTCGGCGTAATTTAACTTAGCCTGTGGAAACCACTTTGCTCCGGGCATTTTATTGCCGTGTTCCAGTGCGATTTCGCCTGAATCGCCATAGACACCGCAGGCATCCCATACATGCAGCCAGAATTTTTCAGGCTCTGCTAGCGTCCAGCGTTGGAATGCAAAGTAATCAGCAAACGCTAAGCCATATTCACGGCTTAGGGCCGTCATGAGCGCAGAGATGTTTGCGTTTTGAATACGTAAGGGCGACGGCGCCCAGAGCGGCAGATTTTCAGACATAAGGCGTACACGGAAAGGTCAAGTAAGATGCTGAAGATAGCAAAACTTAACTCATCGGTGAAAGCCGGTCATGTTCACAAAAGCGGCCACTCAGCCATTCTGAGTGGCCGCAGATATAAGAATAAGTTTAATGGAACAGCATGGGCGCAAATTCAGTCAGATATGCCCGCCAATTGCCCCAGGTGTGGCCGCCACCGCTTTCGCGATACGTGTATTTGATTTTATAGGCATCAAGCATTTTGCGGGTTGGGGCGGCCGATTGGTACAAAAAGTCGGTCCGTCCCATGCCATAGAACACTGGCGCTTTGGTCTCGGCGCGTTTCTTTAAACCTTTGTCGTTGATCTCGACATACTTTCCATACTGTTCCTCCTGGAAGAACCCCATGCTGAATACGCCAACGCCGCCGCCGAAGACGTCGGGGTTTGGCAAGCCAAAGCTTAAGGTGTGCGAGCCGCCCATAGACAGGCCCGCCATGGCGCGGCTGGCGGCTTTGGCTTCGGTGCGGTAATTGCGGTCAATGTAAGGAATAAGATCCTTCACCAAGTCGTCGCCAAAGTCTGTGTTGCGGAACAACTCGATACCCGGGCGTACAATCTGGTTGCCGACAGGCGTGTGGCCATACGGCATAACCACAATCATCTCTTCGGCTTTCTTTGCGGCAATCAGGTTATCGATGATGTATTGCGCGTGTCCTTTTGAGGTCCAACTGTCGTCGCTGTCACCAGCGCCATGCACGAGGTAGAGAACCGGGTAACGCTTGTTGCCGCCTTTTTCATACCCTGGCGGTGTGTACACATGGGCGCGGCGTGTATAGCCCAATGTTGTCGACGGATACTCAATCACCGCTACTGCCCCGTGCGCTACATTAGCGTCATATGATTGCGCAGCGACTTCAGGGCCCTTCACTTCTAGGATCGAGCGCACGCCGCGGTACTCTTGCGTGAATTCTGTTCCTTGCGGATCGGTCACCTTCACGCCGTCGATTTCAAAGTGATAGCTGTAAACGCCGGGTGCAACAGGTGTAGGTGATGTTGCGATCCAATAACCCAAATTGTCTTTTTGCATCGGAAACCCCGCAAGCTTACCTGCGAATGTGTCAGATGCCGCTTCGATATCGCTGCTTGAAACTTTTGCATTGGTGGCGCGTGGTGCGCACAATCGGAACTGCACGCGCTTATCATCCAACACTTCGATGGAGGTGTAAGCCGTGGGGGCTAAATTCGGCCCCGGTGGCTGATCTGCGCAAGCTGGCGTTGTGTCAGCAGCATGCGCTGCGCCGGCAAGGCCACACATCAACGCGCTCACACTCAGTATCGACAATTTTCGCAAAGAAAAACTCATAACACTCGCCCCTTCATACAGCGTGAAATCAGTCGCGCACATCTCGGCGCTAATTTCATCATCGCAGCAATACGACGAAGATAAAGTGTTCGGTGGGCGAAATATTTTTTATGCGCATGGCTCATGAATAAAAGGCATCGATTTATAAAAATCATTCATGCTGAATACGCTTGGTCGAAATAAATCGCCATGTGTTTATAGTGTCGTGTTTATGGCGTCGCCGCGTTCAGTGAATATATGCGTGGTTATATGGGGGATTAAGTCTATGGCATCGCATGCAGCACACACGCGTGACTTGGAGCCCGCGTATTCAACGCAGGATGCGCCAGATTTGCGCATCTTTGTGTTTGGGCTCTTCTTCATTTTTGGCGGCATCACAAGCTTGAATGATGTGCTCATCCCCAAGATGAAAGAGCTCTTTACCCTGACATATGCGGAAGTCATGCTGATCCAATCAGTATTTTTCGCGGCATATCTTACGATCTCTATCCCCGCGGCCAATATCGTCAAACGCATCGGTTATATGTCGTCGGCTGCACTAGGCCTGATCATGATGATGTTCGGCTGTTTGTTGTTCGTGCCCGCGTCTGCTTCGGGTGTGTTTGCGATGTTTCTGGTCGCACTGTTTGTGTTGGCGTCGGGCATTACCATTGTTCAGGTGGTCGCTAATCCCCTGATCTCAATGCTCGGCCCGTCTCAAACAGCGCACAGCAGATTGACCTTTGCTCAAGCTTTCAATTCACTCGGAACCACGGTTTTTCCTTATGTCGGTTCCATCCTGATCTTAGGCTCGCTTGCCCCTGTCGACCCCGCCACTTTGGACACTGCAGCTTTGGCCGCGTATCGTACCGCTGAAACGCAAACAGTTGTGCAAGCCTATCTAGGCTTAGCCGTTGCATTAGCCTGTATCGCTGTTATCGTTTGGCTGCGCCGCAAGCGCCTTGTTGAAGCGCCTTCAGCACAAATATCATTACTGAAGTCGTTTGACCTTTTAAGGCAGCCGCGTTTTGCATTCGGCACATTGTGCATTTTTGTCTATGTCGGTGCGGAAGTGGCGATTGGCTCCGTCATCGTCAATTACCTCATGCAAACACAAATTTTAGGTTTGGACCAACGCACCGCTGGTGAGCATGTCGCCCTCTATTGGGGCGGAGCGATGGTTGGCCGTTTTATCGGCTCATATATACTAAGGCTCGTGTCCCCAGGTCTGGTGCTGGCGGGTGTCGCAACGGGCGCCATTGTACTGTTGATGTTTGCGGTATTCGCGACAGGCTCATTTGCCGGATACGCGTTGTTGGCAGTCGGGTTGTGTAACTCCATTATGTTTCCAACGATCTTCTCACTGGCGAGTGAGGGCTTGGGGGCGCGCGCGGCGGATGGTTCTGGTATTATCTGTGTTGCAATCGTCGGGGGCGCTGTTGTGCCACCATTAACCGGCTACGCCGCTGATGTATGGAGCTTGCAAGCTGCATTGATGGTGCCGGCTGTATGCTATGCCGTGATTACGGGATTTGGCATTTTTGCACGCAAGCCAGCGTAAAAGCGCAGTTTTATTAAATCCCAATATTATTAAGTCACGTGTTACTAAACAGCGTGTTGGAATGCGCTCATGATCGTTTCAATCAATTGCAGCGTTGCAGGTGATAATAACGCGCTGGCCTGCCAGAACAGGCCTGCCTCGCGCTCATGCTCAAATTCGGGAATAGGCAGCGATTTAATAAAACCATCCTGAATATCTTGAACAAAAAAATCGTGATCAATCCAGGTAATGTAATTCGCCTTCATAACAAGCGATCGAATAAGAGCTGATGAATTCGTGCGATCTAATTGCTGCGGCATTTTTAAGCCAGCGCGGCTAAAAACCCGTTCAAAATGTGTACTGGCACTCATTTGATCAATCAGCCAGCGGCTATTAACCGTATCACGTAGTTTAATATTTTTCTTATTCGCGAGCGGATGGCTGGCCCGCACAAAAAGGCCACTTTGAATACGATGCAGCGGTTTAAAGACAATGTCTTTATCCCGGTCACTGGGCGCCGTGCTGGCATAAATCACATCCAATTTTTCAGCCTGAAGCTGCGAGACTAAATGGCTGAAATCCCCATCGCATACTCTTAAGTTTAGAGCGGGAAAGCGTGCTGAAATATTTGCAATTGCTCTGTTGATGTGAGTGTTCGCAGAAAATCCGCTCAGTCCCAATCGCACTTCACCAGAATGTTCCCGATACGTACGTAATGCATCCTCTTTGGCTTGAACGAGGCTGCTAAGGATTTTCTTGGCATGCTGAAAAAACTCTTGTCCAGCCTGCGTTGGTAATGTTCTCCGTGAATCGCGATTGAAAAGTTCAATCCCTAAATCACGTTCCAAAGTCTGTATGCTGCGGGTCACGGCTGATTGGGTTAAGCCTAGAACATGTGCCGCTTCCTGGAGCGTTCTATTCTCCATAACAGCGACAAAATGCCGAAGTTGCTGCAGTTCCATCTGGCGACTGGCTAAAGATGTGCGGCGATAGGTGTCGCTGTGATCGGATAATATTCCGGTGAATAGGTGTTCAGCGTTTTTGTCTCATCACATGCCGACCGGATCAGATCCATGACCTGAGTAATAGATGGTGAGCGGTAAGCATCCATCCGATAGACCAGCCCGCCACGGCGTTGAAATGAAAACTGTGGAACGTCTAGGCGCGCGATTAAGCCTTCCTGCAGTTCGGTCTTGAAAAAAGTTTCAGGCATGCAGCAGATGTAGCGACCTTCATTCATCAGCGATCTCATTAATGAGAGCGAATTCGTTTTTAGAACGCGAGCCGGAATGGCCATGTCAGCGCGCGCAAACCCAGATTCAAAATTGGCAACGGCATGAGCTTGGTCGATTACTAGCCAATGCTCGTTCAGGGTATCGCTAAGCGTAATACGCGGCGTTGCTGCCAAGGGATGATCGGCTCTGACAAACACGGCATGGTGCAGCTCGATTAAAGGTTCGGATGCGATATTTGATTTTGTGCGGACGCGCGGCAGGTTTGAGAAAACCATATCCAGCAGACCGTCCTGTAGCTGCTCAAGCATGTCTTCAAACAGCAGTTCGGTTACCTTCAGCCGGATATGCGGAAAGCGAGAAGGAACCTGCGCTAACGCAGCATCACATAAATATGCGGCGAACATGCCACCAATGCCAATGCGCACCTCACTTGGCAAACCTGCTTGCCGTAGGGCGGCTTCATCTTGGGCGTGAGCGCAGTCATTTAATAGTACGCGTGCGTGGTGATAAAAGCGCTCACCTGTGGGTGTAATGACCAATCGTTTGGCATTGCGCTGCAACAACGTGACGTTCAGGCTGCGTTCAAGGGCTTGAATGCTGCGCGTCAGCGTTGGCTGACTTAAACCAAGCTTGCGCGACGCGGCGTGCATGGTCTGAAAATCGACGACCGCAAGAAAGTGGCGTAATTGCTGCAACTTCATCCGCGGCCCCCCTCTGCAGATTTAATGGCGCAAGCATAGCGTGTAACTTGGGTTCAAGGATCAGTTAAAAAGACAGCGCTGTCAATATAATGGCGCTAGCTTATGTTCGCATCGCCATGATGAAAAACTATGTTTTCTGCAGCTTATTTACATAGTGTCCCCTAACGCTGTGGGGCGAGATATGGCACAAGCATTTAATGCCCGTATATCGGGTGCAAGAGTCGGAGTTTGGATTTGAGTTCGCACACCATTAACGATGTCGCGGCGCTAGCGCGCGTTTCTATTAAGACAGTCTCGCGCGTGATGAATGGCGAAGCCCATGTGCGACCGCAAATGCGTGAACGTGTCATGCGCGCGGTTGAAGCGTTAAAGTATCGTCCTAATATTGCGGCCCGTGCGCTGGCCGGGTCACGTAGCTTTTTGATCGGGTTGTTCTGTGAACATCCAAGCCCAAGCTATGTGGCGGAAGCGCTACGCGGTGCCATGACACATTGCCGTGATGCTGGTTATCACGTTGTGATCGAGCAAATCGCAGGTGACAAGAAAGCCTTTCGGCAGCAGATGGAAACGCTGCTGACCGCCGTCAAAATGGATGGCGTTATCTTGTTGCCGCCCGTGTGTGATCGGGAAGAAGCCTTAGAAATTCTGGATCAGCGTTGCGTACCTTGCGTACGTATAGCTCCGTCTGGTCAGTTAAAACGCGGTCCTTATGTCTTTATGGATGACCGAAAAGCCGCTTACGAGATGACTGCGCATCTTGTGCGACTTGGCCATAAGAAAATCGGATTTATCAAAGGCCGCGCAGCCCATGCTTCCGGCGGGTGGCGCTATGATGGGTTCCAAAAGGCGATGCAAGCTGCAGGCTTAAAAATCAAATCGCAATGGGTGCAGCCCGGTGATTACACAGTGTCATCGGGCATGGCTGCAGCTGAGCAGCTGCTTCAGCAGAAAGATCGCCCCACTGCTATTTTTGCCAGTAACGATGATATGGCCTTTGGTGTAATGGCGGTGGCCCAGCGCCTGGGGCTGAAGATTCCACAACATCTTTCTGTTGTTGGTTTCGATGATGCGCCCATTGCCCAAGTCGTGTGGCCTCAGCTAACCACTATTCGGCAACCGACTATGAAGATGGCCTTTGAAGCTGCAGGCATGCTTATCCAAACCGATAAAGCAGCGCGCCAGATGAAAGGCACATTGCTCGATTTTGAGCTGATTATCCGCGGGTCTACGGGCGTACCGCCCCGCGCCTAAGCCGTATTTTCCCAACGCTTAAGTCAGCTGCCTCTCTGCGTCATAAAATTGACAGCGCTGTCAAATATTCATAGCGTTGCGCGGTTTGTTAGGCGTCGGGGGGATGCATGAAGACGTTATCAGGCTTAGCTGTTGTTGCGACGTTACTGGTGTGCGGGAATACGCAAGCGCAAAGTCCGCACCCGTGGTCTGATGCAAAGCTATCGCCTGATCAACGCGCGGCGATGGTTGTGGCGCAGATGACGTTCGAAGAAAAAATGTCATTGGTGCATGGCCATATGCCGATGCGCATGAAGCCGATGCCAGATGATGTCGTGCTGTCTGCAGGATATTTTCCAGGTGTGCCGCGTTTGGGCGTGCCAGCTTTACGTGAAACGGATGCAAGCCTAGGTGTTGCCAATGCGGGGCGACAGGTTGACGATGCAACCGCATTGCCGTCTGGGTTGGCGTTAGCAGCAACGTGGAATCCTGAACTGATGTTTGCGGCTGGTCAGATGATCGGTAAACAAACCCGTCAAAAAGGATTCAACATTCTTCTGGCCGGTGGCGTGAATTTAGTCCGTGACCCTTATAATGGCCGCAACTTTGAATACTTGGGCGAAGACCCCTTACTCGCAGGCGTGCTGGCGGGTTCTTCTATCAAAGGCATCCAAAGTCAGCACGTTGTTTCAACGGCAAAACACTTTGTTTTAAATTCGCAAGAAACGGGTCGGTATGTCTCAGATGCGCGGATCAGTGAGGCGGCGCTGCGCGAGTCTGATTTGCTTGCGTTTCAAATTACATTGGAAAAGGGCAACCCTGGCTCTGTGATGTGCTCGTACAACAAGCTGAATGGGCCATATACGTGCGAAAGCTCATATCTGCTAAATGATGTATTGAAGAAAGATTGGGCCTTTAAGGGTTGGGTGATGTCAGATTGGGGGGCTGTGCACTCGGTGAATGCCGCCAATGCGGGCCTGGATCAGCAGTCGGGGCAGGAAGCGGATAAGGAAGTTTACTTCGATGGGCCTCTGCGTGCAGCATTGGCCTCTGGCGAGGTTTCGCAGGTCCGCTTGACCGAGATGGTTACGCGAATTCTACACGGTATGTTTGCCAATGGCTTGATGGATCAGGCGCCGGATGTCGGCCCCTTGAATACGCAAGCCGATAACGCTGTAGCTCAATCCGCTTCTGAAGCGGGCATCGTGCTGCTGAAAAACAGCGGCAACTTGCTGCCGTTGAAAGACAGCATAAAACGTATCGCGGTGATCGGGCCTTATGTGAATGTCGGTGTATTGTCCGGCGGCGGGTCATCGCAAGTCGCGCCTGCTGGTTCATATCGCGTGCCACGACCGGAAGGATCAGGCTGGGTGCCGACGCCTTACTATCACCCTTCTGTTCCCGTGCAGGCTATTGCGGCGCGTGCTAAGAAAACTGAAGTTGTTTTTGATAAAGGTGCAGATATCACGGTGGCTGCAAAAACAGCATCAGCAGCGGATGTTGTCATCCTCTTCGTTGAACAATGGACCACTGAAACGCGGGATGTTGATTTGCACCTTAGTGAGGCGCAAGAAAAACTCATTGCAGCTGTAACTGCGGCAAACCCTAAAACGGTTCTTGTGCTTACCACTGGTGGCGCGGTGCTGATGCCGTGGGCCGATAAAGTGCCGGCTATTCTAGCGGCCTGGTACCCCGGTGGCCGCGGTGCCGAGGCGCTTGCGCGTATTATATTTGGTGACGTCAATCCATCGGGACGTTTGCCGATCACGTTTGCAAACCGTCTCGATCAATGGCCGCGCCAAACGCCGCCAGGTCGCGGCCTCGTGCGTGAAGGCACGTCCCCGGTGATTGGTGCGCAAGATCCGCCATTCGCAATTGATTACACCGAAGGATCGTCCGTGGGGTATCGCTGGTTCGCTGAAAAAGGCGAAGTGCCGTTATATCCGTTTGGATATGGGCTCTCGTATACCTCATATCGCTACGGCGATGTTGTCGCAACGGGCGGTGACGATGCTGTTGTAACGCTAACGATCAAAAACACAGGCCGCCGTGTCGGAACAGAAACAGCGCAAGTATATTTGCGTAAGGGTCCCAAGCGTCAACAGCAACGCTTACTGGGTTGGGCGCAAGCGACATTGAAGCCGGGGGAAACCAAAAAAGTCAGTATTACTGTTGATCCACGTTTGCTCGCAAGCTGGGACGAAGCAGCGCATGCGTGGCGCATCGATGACGGATCATACGACATTTTTGTAGGGCCGAACGCGGGTGAGGCTGTTGTGCAAGCAACGATTACATTGCGTGGTCGCACGCTTAGTCCTTAAGCGCGCGTCGTAACGAAGCCGCGCTTTATCCGAAGCGCAAAGTATACCTTACATATGTTGATGAAGCTCATCATCAGCATCTCATTATGCTGCGCAAACATCATCATGTTGCAGATCAGCAACGAGAATTTTCATTCGTTATAAAAGGTCATCACTGTTTATCGCGTTATCACGCGCTAAAAGCGCCCCGTATTGCTTGGCCACATATCATCTAAGCGCTGATTATGCTGGGCAATCTGCATTTGCAGTTTCCTGCGCTCAAAACCACATCAACCTAAATATGTAGTGCGCTAATCAAGAGATGAAAATTACTCATTTGATGCCTTTTGACGATTCTCTGAAGGTGATCGCGGCATGTTTGAGATCGCCTGGGGGCGAGCATGCCGCGAGGTAAGGAGTGCGCAGCGCTCCTGCTTCAGATCACACTTGATGAGATCACAGGGGAAACAAATGTTACGAACGAAATTGGTATGCTCGACCGCAATTGCCGTGGCGGCGATGACTGCACCTGCTTTGGCGCAAATCGAAGAAATTACGGTGACGGCGCGTAAGGTCGAGGAGCGTTTGCTGGATACGCCGATCGCGATCAATGCATTCACCGGCGAAGATATTGCGGCGCGCAACATTGTCAGCTTCCAGGATTTGGCACAAAACACGCCTGGCACCAACGTGGTGAACCAAGCTTCAGGCGGGGGCCGTGCTGACCGTTCGTTCCAAGCGGTTGTGATGCGCGGCATCTCGCCGTCGGGCACGCAGTTGCAAACCTCATCCATCTTCATCGATGGTGCGCCGGTTACGAATGCTTCGGCCATTCAAACCATTACATCCCCAGAACGCGTGGAAGTTCTAAAGGGCCCGCAGTCGGCCTATTTCGGTCGTCAGACATTCGCCGGCGCTATTAATATCGTCAACAAGATGCCGTCGGAAGAGTTCACAGGCCAAGTGTCGGGGATGGCCGCAACCCATGCGAATTATGACACGAGCTTAGAATTAAGTGGTCCATTGGCTGGTGATGCCTTGGGCTTCCGCATTACAGGTCGTGCTAACGGTAAACACGGTTCGTATGACAATGCGGCTGTACCGGGAACCACGCTTGGCAATCAGTCGACCAAGACCGGTTCGTTGTTGTTGGTGGCGAAACCCAACGATGATTTCACGGTTAAAGCGTTTGGGCTTTTGACCGACAAGAGCGACGGTGCCCCCGCGACCGGCATTATCTCGGCATACGAAGTGCGCGATAACTCAGGCGCGATCATTGCAGTTAATCAATCGAATTGCCGCCTGAACAACAACGCCAATCCGTACTTCTGCGGCACAACGCCAAAGCTCTCGGCGGTCACGCCAGCGCAAACCGCAGTTGTGACACCAGCTTTGTTGGCGTCGTTACGTAATCCAGCGGGACGTGTTGTCAGCCCTGAAAATGGCCCGCTTGATGGGAACGGCTTGAAGGCACGCGATTTTCACTTCCATCTCGCGGCTGACTACGATGTCAGCGACAGCATCACGTTGTCCTCCTTAAGCGCTTACAACAAAGGCCGTTACAGCGAATTGGCTGACTTGGATAACCTGGGCTCGACCAATTCGACGTTCTTCGGTTCGAACACCGGCTATAACTTCGCGTTCTTGGTCGAAGGCATCTCGAAGGATTATTCGCAAGAAGTGCGTGCCACCTACGGCAATGATGGTCCGTTCCATGCCACCGTTGGTGCGAGCTACCTTTATTCACGTACCCAAAGTGCTTTAGGCGGTAACGGCGGCTCTATCATCGCGCCGCTGACCGTGACAACGGGTGGAGCTTTCGTCACGAAGACGAAGGGCGCGTTCTTTGGTCTGAGTTACGATGTCACCGATCAATTCAGTCTGAACTTCGATGGGCGTTATCAGGTTGATAAGAACATCACCTATGCGGCGCCAGCTGGCATTACCGTTACATCACCTGGCTTCGGTGTTCCCACGGGGTTCTATGCTGGTGGTAAGGAAGTTGTACACGGCACTTATAAAAACTTCATGCCGCGCGCCATCGCCCAATACAAATGGGATCCGGATAACATGATGTACGCCTCGTACTCCAAAGGCATAAATCCGGGTGTGTTCAACACTGGCTTCCTGACACCGCCAGCCACGGGCGTAAATCAAGTCGCAGCCCTCGTGACAGCGAACAAACTGCAAGTGGTGGTCGATCCTGAAAAACTGACCAACTACGAAGTTGGTTTTAAAGGCCTCCAATTTGATAACAAGATGCGCTACGAAATCGCGGCGTTCTATATGGAATGGCGTGACCAGATTAACTCACAATCCTTCTTCTATCTCGACAACCTCGGGGCCGTGCAGCAGCTGGGGGCATCCAGCAACACCGGCAGCGTGAATATCAAGGGGATCGAGGCTGGCTTGGGCTTCACGCTGGCTCCAGGGCTGACACTTGATTTAGGCGCTGCGGTAACAGATGCGGTGACGCAAGCCGCGGTGAACGCTGCTACCACGACACTGACGGGGATTACCAACTTCAAAGGTAAAACGACGCCGTACACGTCGAAGTATTCGGGTACAGCATCGTTGCAGTATGTCACGCCGCTGGTTGAAGCCAGCAACCTGGATGGTGTGATCCGTGTTGACTCGACCATCAAGTCGGGCACCTACACGAACTTGGCTAACAACGTCAAAACGCCGACGGCTTCTAACGTCAACTTAACGCTCGGTGTGCGCAATGACACCTATTCGTTGGAAGGCTTCGTGACGAACCTCTTCAACGATGACGCTTACTACAGCGCTATTGACGGTGTGTTAGTGGACTCGTCCTTTACACACTTCGGAACCAGCTCGGCGCTTGTGATTCAAGTGCGTGACTTGCGCACTGTTGGTGTGAAGGGTTCTGTGAAGTTCTAGAACGAAGCGACGCGACGAAATGCAAGGGGCGGCATCTGTATGATGCTGCCCTTTTGTTTTCAAAAGTGCGCAAATTGTTTCACGTGAAACAAGTTAAAAACAGTCGTGCCTGTTTTTGTGAATAAGTCGGATTCTGCGTAATTTTTCCCCTGCATTTGCAGGAGCAGAGCAGGCAGAATTTGGGATTATATGAAGAATGGGGACAGCGCCCTTACTCACCACGCTGCGCTGGCAGGCGAATAACACCGACGCCTTTTTCGATGCGAATGTCGGTTTTGAAGGGCCGTGAGTATTCGATCACGTCTTCCAAGATCTGGCGCGCGACATCCGGTGTTGGGCGGCGTGGGGTGCCGTACTGCGAGCCGGGAATATTTACATCGCCTAAGTCGACCGGATGTAGCCGCACTTCAGCGAGCCTGCCTTTTTCGTATTTGGTTTCGGTCAGCAGGGCCACTTGGTTCTGGCGCTGCTGAAGACGGCCAAAGTATTTCTCGGCCAACTCGCCGTCGCCAACAACAGGCCCATCCAATGCAGATTGCGGCTGTTCTGCTTCATCACGCCAGGGACGCATGAGTTGCGATTGATACACAAAATTTGAGAGGCCGTAGAAGATTGGTTTGCCCTTGTAGATTTCCACGCCTTTCAACGTATGAACGCCATGCGCAAAGAACAAATCCGCCCCCTGATCAATGGCGGCGTGGGCAAACGCTGTTTGGAAGGCGGGCGGGTAGTGGTCGTTTGAGTAACGCTGGAACGCAAAACGGTTCTGATGCCAGTGGATCGTCACAGCCAGAAGGTCGTTGAACTGCTTACCTGTCCGAACTTCGCGCAAAATGTTGCGGAGCGACTGCGGGTCCATCTCGTAATCAAATTCGCCCACGCCCGGCATCACTTTAAAGCGTGTGCCGAAGGCTTCTAACGTGTCGCCAGTTCCTGTGTTACCTGCGATGGCACGCAATTGCGCCAGTTGTGGTGCCGTAACACCATTGTACGTGACCAGTTTCAATTCGCTGGAGCGAGATGTGACTTTGCCGCCATCTGCTTTTTGGCGGCGCTGGTTTGCATTAAAGGCATGTTCTTTACCGAGGCCATCGGTCGCGTTTTGGCGCTGAAATACGGTGCTGAATACCGTCACTTCGTTGGCCAGATTCTCAGGCACAGCAATCGGGCTATTGGTTTCACCTCGCCGCGCCACAATGGCATCGCGCATCGCACGCACTTGTTCTAACTGTGCGGGCGTTACTATTATCGGTTCGTCACGCGCAACACCGGACATCCGGCTGGTGCTTTCACCCTTCGCATCCATCCCCATTAACCCCACGCTGCCTTTGGGTGTGGAGAAGCTGCGGGTCATGCGCGCTTCTGATTCATTGCGGTCGACACCGACATGCACAATGCGAACACGTTTCAGCTCTTTGAAGTTGGCCCACAAGCCATCCTCGCCCACATCCCAGGTGTGGTTGTTGGCTTTGGTGACCATGTCGATTCCCATGCGCGCCCAATCATCTGCAACAACGTCAGGTGCTAATTGCCGCGCATTCGGGCCACGGTACGTGTCGAAGTCGACAACAATGTTTTCGTTATTGGCCAGGGTCACGTCCGCGCTGCGCATCAGGTTTACCAAATGCGCCGTGTCCGGGTTCGCCCGATCCGCAAAGGGGGCCATTTGAATCAGATCGCCGACGGCCACAACCGTAAAATCGTCTTTAATCTTAAGGGCCAGTTCCACTTTCTGATCACGCGGTGGAATGGGGCCATCGTACGTGCGCGCATCTTGGGCGATGGCAGGTAACGCGCATGCCAACGCCAAAGCGGACGATAATAAAAGACGACTTATATATGTGCTTTGGCGCATTATTTATTCTCATTCCAATGGCGCGGCGTCAGCAGTACGGCAGCCAAGCTGATCACAGCTGCAATACTGAGCCATAAGCCAGGGATTGCACGGTCACCTGTTTCAGCAATCAGCCACGTGGCCAATGCAGGCGTGAAGCCACCGAAGATCGCAGTGGCACAACTATAAGCAATCGAGAACCCGGCTGTGCGCACACGCTTTGGCATTATTTCGGTCAAATGCACAATCATCGCGCCGTTATAGGCGGAATAGACCAGTGCCAGCCAAAGTTCGACAATCAGCAGACGCGTCAAGGACGGTTCAGAGACCAACCACAACAACGATGGATATCCAGTCACAATTGCCACAGCAGCCGCGCCAATCAGCAGTGGCCGCCGCCCAATTCTGTCGGACAATCCACCCATCAAGGGCAGCATTACAAAGTTGGTCGTGCCGACACAGAGCGTTACCAGCATTGCACCTGCAGCGCCCAAGTTTAAAACACTATTCCCGTAAGTCGGCGTATACGCGGTGATGGTGTAGAAAAATACTGTCGTCATCACGGCGGTGAACATGCCCGCTAAAACGATGCGTGCATTCTCTGCCATGCTGCGGAACAGCGAGCCGAACGTTGGTGGCGGCGCTTTGGTATCAAAGGCAGGCGACTCTTCCAAAAGGCGGCGGATGATGAACAGGAATGGGATCATCAGCGAACCAATCACGAATGGAATGCGCCAGCCATCGGCGGCGACTTCCGCGGGTGACAGCCAACTATTCAGCATCATACCGACGAAGGCCGCGAACATTACCGCCACTTGTTGGCTGGCTGATTGCCAAGCCACATAAAATCCACGGCGACCAGGTGTTGCGATTTCGGATAAGTACACCGATACACCACCCACTTCGACACCGGCCGAGAGACCTTGGATCAATCGGCTAATGAGGATGAGAATAGGTGCGAGCACGCCGATTTGCGCGTAGCTGGGCATCAATGCAATGGCAAGCGTGCCGACACCCATGAGGGCGAGTGTGAGGAGCAAGCCATTCCGCCGACCATTACGATCAATGTACGCGCCCAGCACGACAGCGCCAACCGGGCGCATGAGGAAACCTGCACCGAAGGTCATCAGCGCCAATAACAGCGACGCAGCTTCGCTTTGAGTCGGGAAGAATGTTTGGCCAATGGCTTTGGCGTAATAGCCAAACACCATGAAGTCATACATCTCGAGGAAGTTGCCACTTGAGACGATGAAGACGGATTTAAACGCCGAACGACGGCTGGGTGTGGTGTGTGCTTCGGACATAGTGGTCCCTTTCGCAGGTAAAGCTTCTCTAAAAAGCGATCAAAAATGAAAAGAAAGGCGCGCTAACGCTGGTGCAGGATTAGGCGGCCCACACGTTCCGGCGTGACCTTGCCGTTGGCGATGGCCGCTTTGCCATTTAGGAACATGTAGTCCACGCCCTCGGCATAGGCGTGTGGTTCATCGTAGGTGGCGGTATCGCGGAAGGTTGCTGGATCGAACACCAACACATCGGCGAAGGCTTTCGCGCGCAACACGCCGCGATCAGCGATGCTGAACACTTGTGCGGTTAAACCTGTAGCAGCATGAATGGCTTGCTCCATGCTGATGACGTGACGCTCTTGTACATATGTATGAATTTTGCGCGGGAACGACCCATACGCACGCGGGTGTTCAGAACCTTCGCCAAATTTCACAAGTGCGCCATCGGTGCTGGTCATCGTCCAAGACTGACGCATCAGGGTGTCAACATCGTCGTCGCTCATATTGAACGAGACGGTTTTGGCACCACCTGCAATCAGCATATCAATGGCGGTATCTAGCGGATGCTGTTTGCGGGCGGCGGCAATTGCATCCAAACGCTGACCTTCTAACGAATGATCAGCCGGGTAATCGCGGATCATCAGTGTCGCAGCACCGCCACGCAGTTCCAAGTTTCGGACCATTCCTTGGCGAATTTTTGCGCGTTGTACCGGATCACGCAGACGCTCGGCAGTCGCTTTCGCCCCACCTTCTTGTGCCCATTCCGGCACAAGCGCTGAGCGCAAGTTCGAACCCGATGCCGTGTAGGGATACTGATCGGCCCAGATCGACAAGCCTTCGGCGCGCGCGGCCTCGATCATCTGAATAGCCTCGGCAGATTTTCCCCACACGCTAGGGCCCAGCAGTTTGATGTGCGTGACAACGCCAATGATGCCCGATTGGCGCGAGACCTCGATCAACTCATCAATGGCTGCCAGCACGCCCATATCGTAGCTGGCTTCATCGCGAATGTGACTTGAGTGAAAAGCGCCTGGATAACGCGCTGCGACTTTGGCCAGCGCAACAATCTCGCTGGTTTTGGAATAACGACCCGGCACATAGAATGGTCCGCTCGAAAGCCCAAACGCACCTAAGTCCATCGCCGTTTTCACCAGCGCTTCCATCTTGCGCAGTTCAGCAGGCGTCGGGGCACGGTTCTCAAGGCCAATCACGGCCTCACGCACGGCGTTGTGCCCGATTTGCGGAATCACATTCACACCAGGGCGCAGTTTGTTGATCGCTGCAAACTGCGGGGCCAAATCAGCAGGGCCTTTGCCGTCGGGGTTGATAAAAACAGTGCCGATGCCTTGGTAGAGGATTGGCAATGCAGCCGCGAGTTCCGGTGTTTCAATGCCGGGGGCGGCGTGGCTGTGTGGATCAATAAACGCGGGCGAGACGATTTTGTTGGTGGCGTTGACGGTTGTTGCTGCGGTTGCATCTGCAGCAACGTCGCCGACCACAACAATTTTGTCGTCTTTGATTGCAACATCGGCGCGGCGCGCTGGCGTGCCGGTACCATCAATTACCATGCCGCCACGAATCAGAACGTCATAACGTTCGGTTGCATTGGCATAGGGTGCTGTGACGAACGCAAAGAAAATTGTGCCCGCGGCAAGCAGCTTTGCTAGAATTCCATGCCGCATCCGCCACCCCATTACGCATCCCCAGGTCTTGATGCTGGCAGACTGGCGTGGCGTACACCACACCGTCAATCAGACCAACCTTTCAGAGCCTTCCATGCCCTATAGCCTTTGGGTATGGGTGACTTGCGGATAGCATCTGTGCCCGATACCATATTGCAAATACATAAGATTGGCGCGGTACACGATGACGTACCGAAGCAACATGCGGCGGGGGTTATAGGGGGCGGTGGCATGATGAATCTGCGCCACATCGAAGTGTTTCACGCAGTGTATCAGTCCGGCTCAGTCTCGGCTGCAGCGCGTGCGTTGAACGTTTCGCAGCCGTCGGTCAGCAAAGTGCTGCGCCATGCGGAAAGCCGCATTGGGTTCCCATTGTTCCGCGTTGTTAAAGGGCGCTTGGTTGCGACCGAAGAAGCGCACGTGCTGTTTCACGAAGCGCGCGAACTGTATGCCCATGTGCAGTCGCTGCAAGAATCCACCAAGAACTTAAAACGCGGCGGCGAAGGCCATTTGCGTTTGGCGGTGTTGCCGTCCTTAGGTTTGGATGTGGCACCTGCGGCTGTTGCCAATTTCCGTCATACGCACCCTGGTGTGTCGTTTGAAATTCGCACGTTGCACCGTGAAGATGTGTTGCGCGCGCTGTACGAGCGCAACAGTGATTTGGCCATTGTTTACGATGCCCCGCATCATCCGCAACTCAATGGCATCAGTATTGGATCTGGCGAGCTGGTGTTGCTGTATCGCACCGACGAATTTCCCGATGCGCCTGCACGTGTGTCGTATGACATGTTCCGTAATCGCGATTTGATCCGGCTGACAGATTCGGGGTTTGTCGGAACACTGTTCAATAACGAAGTGGAAGAGCAAGCGGGCGTGCCGACCATTGCCGTGCAAACGTATTATGTCGCGGCGGGTTTAGTGCGTCGTGGGGCGGGTTTCGCGGTGGTCGATGAGTTCACGGCGCGCGCAAACCTAGGCAGCGATTTATCATTCCGCCCTTTAGTGGGGGGCGCGCGCTTTCAAGTGTTCTGCACGCATCTGGTCAGTCGCCCATTGTCTCGTGTGGCGCGTGATTTTGTTACGACGCTAGAAAAAACGTTAGCGTCCAACAGCATATAGCCAGCATCATATAGCTTGCCGTAAATATATAACCTGGGGCTATGACCCCCTTTCGTCTTTGCTCTGTAAAGCCAGAGGAGAGTTATCACATCATCGCGACTGCCTGATCGCCGCTCTGGGCGTGGGCTTGTTTCAAGGCAAAAGCGATGAAAATTTCAGCTCCATATTTATTGTATCTTGGGAATGCCACTGATCCGTTGACGGTGAAAACCTCGCGCGGTGTGGCGGTGTGGCGTCCGGAAACGTGCGTTGGAGAGTATCGTGCGGAGGGCTGCACGCTGTCGCTGGGCTTGCCGCATCTCGATTTTAAAGACGCTGTTGCGCGCGGTGCCAAGACATTGATTCTCGGTGTCGCCAATGCGGGTGGCCTGATGGGCCCGACGGCAGTTGCACACGTGATTGAAGCGTTGCGCGCAGGCTTGGATGTGGCGTCCGGCTTGCATGATCGCCTGAACGGCAATGCGGATATTGTTGCTGCTGCAAAGCAAGCGGGCCGTGCGTTGTTTGACGTGCGCGAACCGCCCCGTGGCTTGCCCGTCGGCAATGGTCGCCGCCGTGCGGGCCGTCGTTTGCTCACGGTCGGCACCGATTGCTCGGTGGGGAAGATGTACACCACGCTGGCGTTGGAACGCGAACTGCGCAAACGCTCGATCAAAGCTGATTTCCGTGCGACGGGTCAGACTGGCATTTTGATTGCGCAATCTGGCATTGCGATTGATGCCGTGGTGGCTGATTTTATTTCAGGCGCAACCGAAGTGATCTCGCCCGCGCGTGATGATGGTGGTTGGGATCTGATCGAAGGTCAGGGCTCATTGTATCACCCGTCATATGCTGGTGTGTCATTGGGCTTGCTGCATGGCTCGCAACCTGATGCCATCGTGCTGTGCCATGAAGTAGGCCGCGAACATATTCGCGGTATTGCGGGTCGTCCGCTTCCTGATTTGCGGGCCTGCATTAAAGCCAACTTAACAGCCGCACGTTTGACCAACCCAGATGTGATTGCGGTCGGTGTGGCGCTGAACACATCGCGTGTGGGTGCCGATGAGGCCAAACGCGCGTTTGAAACAGCCGAGCGTGAACTGGGCTTGCCATGCGAAGACCCGATGGTGACAGGCGTGAGCCGCATTGCTGATCAGTTGTTGAAATGCTTCGCACCCTCCGCTGCGGCGTAGAGCGCTGGGCGCTCGCAACGCCGTTCCGCATTTCGCGCGGCGTTAAAACCGAAGCTGAAGTGGTTACTGTTGAGTTGACGCAAGGCGATGCGCGTGGGCGCGGCGAGGCTGTGCCCTATCCGCGTTACGGCGAAACAGCGGACAGTGTGCTCGCGCAAATTAACAGCGTGTTGGGAGAAGTTTGCGCTGGGGCTTCGCGTGAGGAATTGTTGTCGTTGCTGCCCCATGGGGCGGCGCGCAATGCCATTGACTGCGCCTTGTGGGATTTGGATGCAAGGCTGACTGGGAAAAGACCGCCGGACCTTAAGCCGCGCGTGCTGGCCCCATTACCTACGGCCATGACGATTAGTTTGGATCGTCCGCCTGTCATGGCTGCCGCCGCAGCAAACGCTATGTTGCGCGGTGCGCGTCTGCTGAAGTTGAAACTCGATGCAACCGAGCCCGACGACTGCATGCGCGAAGTGCGTAAGGTTGCGCCCGATGTACCGCTGGTGGTGGATGCCAACGAAGGTTGGAATTTAAAACTGCTGCAAGACTTGCAGCCCTTGATGCGCGACCTCAACATTGCGTTTGTTGAACAGCCTATTCCCGCAGGTGATGATGCATGCCTGGAAGGGTTATCGTTTCAGGTGCCGGTGTGTGCGGATGAATCTTGCCACACCAGTGCTGATTTAGAGCGGCTTTCTAAGCGCTATACGATGGTGAATGTGAAGCTCGATAAAGCTGGTGGGCTTACCGAGGCCTTGCGTTTGGTGGCGGGGGCCCGTGCACGCAACTTTGGGGTGATGGTGGGCTGCATGGTTTGTACCTCACTGGCGATCGCCCCAGCGTTTCACGTTGCAGCCTTGGCCGACTTCGTAGACCTTGATGGTCCGTTGTGGTTGGCGAAGGATCGCGCAGGGGGCGTGACACTGGGCCGCGATGGATTATTGGCACCGCCCGATGTCGCGTTATGGGGTTGGGGCCTCTAAAGAGGTTAAGGGGAGGGGGCTCATGACACTGCTGCGTGGCTGGTTTGCCGTAGCACTTTGGAAGCGCGTGCTGGTGGCTTTAGTGCTGGGCGCGTTGTTGGGCATTGTTCTTCCCGCTGCTGCACCAAAGATTGCCTTCCTCGGTGAAATTTTTGTTCGCCTCATTCGTATGCTGGTGGTGCCGATCATTCTGGTGACGGTGGCTGCTGGTGTTGCGTCACTCGCTGATCCCAAGCGCCTCGGGCCTATTGGCGGCAAAGCGCTGCTGCTGTTTGTGATCACCACTATCATCGCGGTGTCGGTGGGGATTGTAGTGGGGCTGATTGTGCAGCCCGGCGCGCATATCAGTTTGGCCGGTGCAACGCCGCATGCGCTTGGTCCGGTAAAGAGTGTTTACGATCAGCTGATCGGCATTGTGCCGGTGAACATTTTTGACGCGCTGGCCAAAGGCGACATGCTGGCGATTTTGTTTTTCGCGGCATTGTTGGGTGTGGGCACGGTTGCTGCGGGTGAGGCTGGTCAGCCGGTTGCCAAATTGCTGACCGCAACCTCGCACGTGTTGCTCCACGTGGTGCGCATCGCCATGGAGTTTACCCCATTCGGCGTCTTTGCCCTGGTTGCAAACGCGGTCGCGACAAACGGTGTGGTGGTGTTCACCAGCATCGGGGCGTTGGCCTTGTGTGTCGTGATCGGCTCGGCCGTGCAGATGCTGGTGGTTCACAGCGCGCTGGTGGCGGTGGGCGCGGGCATGTCGCCGCTGAAATTTTTCAGGGCCATTGCTGATGCGTTGGTGGTCGCGTTCTCGACGGCTTCAAGTTCTGCGACCCTGCCGGTCGCGATGCGCGT
This sequence comes from Rhodospirillaceae bacterium, assembly GCA_965229355.1. Taxonomy (GTDB): domain Bacteria; phylum Pseudomonadota; class Alphaproteobacteria; order Rhodospirillales; family Rhodospirillaceae. The sequence continues at coordinate 2,324,943 of OZ245869.1, forward strand.
GGCGCAAGATAATTTGCGCATTGCAACGCCTGTGGCGTCGATGGTGCTGCCCTTGGGGGCCAGTATCGGCAAAGACGGCACCGCAATGTACGTGGGCTTACTGAGTGTGTTCGGCCTGCAAATGTTCGGCGTTCCAATAGAGCCCGGCACGCTGGCGATTGTGCTTTTAACCGCTGTTTTAGCGGCCTTTGGCACGGCACCCGTTCCATCGGCATCCCTGTTCATGCTGGCCGCCGTGCTGGCCGCAGCCGGCGTCAGCCCGGACCAAACCGCGCTGATTGTCGGCTTCATCTTGCCCTTCGACCGCCTGCTCGACATGACGCGCACTGTGCCCAGCGCCAGTGCCAACCTGACCGTCACCACGCTGGTGGCGCGCTCGGAAACTGCGGCTGCTGCTGATATTTCAACAGCCCCCAACCCATAACTAACCCGCCCATAGCTACCGGCTATAGGCGTGGGAACGGTTGTTATGTGGCACTTCGCGCCCCTGCTTCTATGAATGACAAAAGGATGACACGCATGATGAAACAAGGTGCGACGCGCCGCACAGTCATGAAGCTCGCAGGGGGAGTGGCGGCAACAGCCCTCACCGTGCGTCATGCTGTGGCGGCGGGCGACGATGAGCCCATCAGCCCTGTGACATTGGCTTTAAGCAAGTACATGAGCGAAGCGCGCGAGCGTGCGCTGCCCGCCGATGTGCTGGAACGCGCGAAGCACCACATCATCGATACGTTTGCGGCTATCATCTCGGGCTCAACATTGCCACCCGGTAAAGCTGCCATTGGGTTTGCTAGCCGTTACGGCGGCGCCACAACCGCCACCATTCCAGCGTCCAAACTGCTCTGTGGTCCGATGGAAGCCGCACTCGTGAACGGCACGATGGCGCATGCGGATGAAACAGACGATTCGCTTGCGCGCATTGATCCCGATGACAAGGGCCGTTGGCGTTCTGTCGGTTGGCACCCTGGCTGCGGTGTTGTGCCGGCAGCTTTGGCGTGCGCAGAACAATTCGGCACAAGTGGCGCGCATTTTATCCGCGCCGTTGCGTTGGGTTACGATGTCGGTGGCCGCATGCTCGATCTGTTGCGCCCTGGTCCGAATTCACGCGTGCGCAGCACGCACATGATGTGCGGTACGTTTGGCGCAGGTGCCGCTGCCGCAGGTGCCATTGGCTTAGGTGAACGCCAGATGCGCTGGGTACTGGAATACTGCGCGCATCAAGCTTCAGGGATGCGCGATTGGTACCGCGATCAAGATCACATCATGAAGGGTTTTGTATTCGGTGGTGGTCCGGCACGCAACGGTGTGACGGCAGCGCTGTTGGTGAAAGACGGCTGGACGGCGGTTGATGATTTCCTGTCAGGCGATGGCAATTTCCTGCTCGGCGCTGGTGTTGCGGTAAAGCCCGAAACGCTAATCGAAGAGCTCGGCACGCGTTATGAAATTACGCGCACCAGCATCAAGAAGTGGACCGCGGGTTTCCCGGCGCAGCCGTTCTTAGAAGCGCTTGAAACCCTGCTGAAGCGCAAGAAGATCGATCATAAAAAAGTCCGCGGCATCACTATTCGTCTCAGACCAGGCTCGGTAGTCGATGGCCGCGATATGCCATCAATCTCGGTGCAGCATTTGATCGGTGTGATGCTGGTGGATGGCACGGTGACGTTTGAATCAGCGCACGATGAGTCGCGCATGAACGATACGCGCATCTCGCGGTTGTCCGAGATGGTCAAGCTTGATCCTGAACACAAAACAACGATCACCATCAAACTCGAGAACGGCACGGACGTGTCGGAACAAATTGGTTTCCTGTTGGGAACACCGGGCAACCCGATGAACCGCGCGCAGGTGGTGGCCAAGTGCCATCCGTTAATCGCGCCGACGTTGGGCAAGGCCCGCGCAGATGATTTGATTGCAGCGTTGCTTGATCTCGAAAACCGCCCGGATATGCGGACGTTGCGGCCATTGCTGCAAACAAGTTGAGGATAATTTACGCGCTCACGTCTTCCGATGCGAGTGCCAGATAAGACGAGAGAATAGGGGGAATACCGATGTCGTTGACTAAAAACCGTACCGTTACAACTTCGATGAAGTACAGCTTGGCCAGCACGAGCGCACTTGCGTTGATTGCGATGCTCGCCAGTGGGGCCGCTTATGCGCAAAACCCACAAGCCGCTCAAGCGGACGTCGAAATTGAAACGATGACTGTGACCGGTACGCGCGTTCAGCGCGATGGCTATCAAGCTCCGACGCCGATTACTGTGGTGGGGGCCGAGCAGATTGAGCGCGCAAGCTCGAACAACATTGCGGATTTCGTTAACGAACTGCCGCAACTTTCGGGCAGCGCCACACCAGCCAACTCTAACTCAGCTCTGTCGAGCGGCTTGGCTGGCTTGAATGCGCTGAACTTGCGTAACTTGGGTGCAGCACGCACGCTGGTGCTGTTGGATGGTCAACGTTCGGTGTCGTCAAGCCTCACAGGCGTTGTCGATATCAACACCTTCCCGCAAGCCTTGGTTGAGCGGGTTGAAGTTGTAACGGGCGGCGCTTCGGCGGCTTATGGCTCGGACGCGCTTTCGGGTGTGGTCAACTTCATCCTCAATAAGAAATTCACCGGTGTGAAAGGCGAAGTCAGCGGCGGTACGACGACGTATGGCGACGATGATCAATGGAACGCCTCGCTTGCCGCCGGTACTGAGTTCTTGGATGGCCGCGGTCACTTGCTGGCCAGCTTCGAAGCCGCACACCGTGACGGTATCTACGGTACCGGTGATCGCGATTGGAATAAGACCGGCACATTCTTGATTGACACCAACCCAGCATATGTTGCGGGCAACGGCCAGCCCGAGCGCATTATCGCATCTGGCGCACAGATCAGCACCGCCACGCGCGGCGGTATCATCACCAACACCGCACTGCGTGGCACCGCATTTGGCCCTGGCGGTACGCCGTATAATTTTGTTTACGGCTCTCAGACACGTGACCCCTGGACGATTGGCGGCGATTGGCAAGCCAACCAGTTGAACGAAAGCGTGACGTTAAGCTCGCCGGAAGATCGTAAGGGCGTGTTCGGTCGTGCAAGCCTTGATGTCTCTGACGACGTCAATTTGTACGTCCAAGCCTCATGGAACCGCGACCACGTCATCAACAGTTCGTCCGAGCAATATCACTTGGGCGATTTGACGATGCGCTCGGATAACGCGTTCATCCCGGCCAGTGTCGCGGCGCGATTGGCTGCGGCCAACATCACGTCGTTCAGCTTCGGTAAATTCATCACCGATCTGCCACGCCGTGGCACTGACAACATCCGTGAAGTACAGCGCTATGTTGTGGGCGCAGAAGGCAAAGTTGATCTGTTTGGCGATGCGTGGTCATGGGATGCCTATTACCAAAAAGGCGTGACCGATGCCTCGCAAACGCTGCCGTCTGTGACGAACAATGCGCGCTTTGCTGAAGCAATTGACGCTGTGCGTAATCCCGCGGGCCAAATTGTTTGCCGCTCGACGCTGACGAACCCGACGAATGGCTGCGCACCGTTGAACCTCTTTGGCGAAGGTGTCGCCTCTGCGGCTGCGTTGGCCTACGTCTTGGGCTCACCGCATCGCGATGAAACCTACAAACAAGATGTGGCTGCCTTCAGCATCACCGGCGAGCCGTTCTCGACTTGGGCTGGTCCTGTCTCAATGGCGACCGGTGCTGAATGGCGCCGTGAGTCGGTTGATGGTGTGGTTGATCCGATCTACAGCGCGGGCTGGCGGAATGGCAACTTCCTGGTCAGCAAAGGCAAGTACGACGTTACAGAAGGCTTCCTTGAAACCGTTGTGCCGTTGGCAAAAGATTCAAGCCTCGCGCACTCACTTGAAATCAATGGTGCGGTACGTGCGACCGACTACAGCACATCGGGTTATGTGACGACCTGGAAACTCGGCGCGACGTACGAGCCGATCCCCGATATCCGCTTCCGTGCAACCCGTTCGCGTGACATTCGTGCGCCGAACTTAGCCGAGCTGTTCACGAACGGTGTCTCGAACACCAGCACGGTGCGCGATCCGACACGTAACAACGCTGTCACCGCCTATACCGGTCTTCGCGTTGGTAACCCGAACCTTGATCCTGAAAAAGCCGACACACTTGGCTTGGGCGTCGTGTTGCAGCCGACGTTTATTCCGGGCTTCAACGCCTCTGCTGACTATTACAACATCAAAATCGACGGCGCGATTGGCATGATCCAGCCTCAAGAAACCGTCGACTTGTGCTTCCAAGGCGTCCAAGTCTACTGCGATGCCATCACGCGCGGCGTCAACGCAACCGGTGCGCCTGTGTTCACGCGCATCCTGCGTCAGCCGTTCAATCTGATCTCGCAGCAATCGCGTGGCATCGACTTTGAAGCGAGCTACTTACGCCCAGCCGATACGTTCTTTAATGGCGTAGATGGCGATATTTCCTTGCGCTTCTTGGCCACGCACTTCCTCGAGAACTACTCGAACACCGGCCTTGCCACGCCGACGGATACCGCAGGTAGCAACTCTGAAGACGGCCCGCCGAACTGGCGCTACACGCTCAGCCTGAACTACTCGAATGATATGCTTGGCGTGACCTTAACGGGCCGTGGCATCAGCTCAGGGACCATCAACAACGCGTATGTTGTTTGCACTTCGGGCTGCCCGCTCAGCACGACGACCAATCCGACCTTCAACTCGAACCACTTGGCTGGCGCGTTCTATATCGACACCAACTTCGTCTATAAGTTCCAAGCAGGCGAAAGCGACATGCAGGCCTACCTGAACATTAAAAACATCCTGAACAAAGACCCAGCGATTGTGCCACGCGATGGTGCGGGCGGCGGCTTCTTTGCCTATGCGGCCAACCCAACCTTGTACGATACGCTTGGCCGCGTGTTCAAAGCTGGCATTCGCTTCAAGATGTAACTGAGTAAGGCTTCGCAAACAATGATCACACTTTTGCGACGCCGACTATTTCTCGTCCAGGCCGCGCTGCTGGTTGCAGCGTTCGGCCTGGGCCGTGAAGCTGCTGCACAATCTGCCGCACCACATGCTCCTTTAACGGTGTTGGTGTCAGGTGCTTTCGAGCATGCGTTTCAAAAGCTCTCCCCCGAATACGAAAAGCAAACTGGCGTTCATATCGTCATTGCGCGTGGCCCTTCTATGGGCGAAACGCCAAACGCTATTCCTAATCGCTTGGAACGCCATGAGCCCGCTGATGTGGTGATCATGGCGCGTGAAGCGCTCAATCGCCTCGTTACGGCTGGCAAGGTTATGCCGGGCAGTGAGCGTGACTTGGTTGTTTCTAAAATCGCGATGGCCGTAAAGGCTGGCGCGCCAGCGCCCGATATTTCAACCTCCAGCGCTTTGCGTGACTCATTGCTGTCGGCGACGTCTGTGGCGTACTCGGACAGTGCCAGCGGCGTTTATATCTCTACGCAGATGTTCGCGAAGTTGGGCATTGCTGAAGCGATGGCCAGCAAAGCAAAAATGATACCGGCAACGCCCGTAGGCTTAATTGTTGCGCGGGGTGAAGCACAGATCGGATTTCAACAATTCAGTGAATTAAAAGCAGTCGATGGTATTCGCATTGTCGGGTTTCTGCCTGACGATATGCAGAAGGTGACACGGTTTTCGGCGGGTATCGTCTCCTACAGCGAAAATAAGGATCATGCGGGCAAGCTGATCGCATTTTTGCAATCCGATGCCGTGCGGCAGACCGTGATTGAAAGCGGTCTTGAGCCCGTAGCTCTTAATCCCTGAAACATCACTCTCAGCCTAAATTCTATTCCCTCCATCTTTCTGCTTAAAAACACCGCAGGAAGTCATCTCAGGCCTCGTCTTCTGCACCGCCAAGTTTTTCCAATTCGCTTTCATTATCTCCTCACGTTTTCGTTCAAGAGCTGGAATGACTACATGTCGCATGAACAGAGCCCAGCTTTGCTCAAGTTCTATCGGGAACAGTGGAAACCTGCCGTTCTCGAAGTGGAGTGGCGTCTGTCGGTTGGTGAGCCGCAGTCAACGCATTAGTGGCAGAAGCGCAGAAGTTTCGTTGGTGCTGAATTGGTGGATGGGGCGCAGCCGGTGGCATGAGTGCCACCGGCCAGCCTTTGTCGTGTCTTAAATCATTCCGTCATTTATGGATAATACTTGAAGCTCTCGTTCTTTGCCGTTCGGCAGCGTGTAACTAATCGTTTGGCCCGCGGAAAGCCCCAGCAAAGCCGTGCCGACCGGCGTTAGAATCGAGATGCGACGATCACTGATATCTGCTTCAGACGGCATTACTAATGTAACCGACTGGATTTCACCGCTGATCAAATCTTTGAAGCTGACTCGTGCATTAAGGTGCACCCGGATCGGCGTTTGAGTAAGTGCGTCAATGATCTCCGCGCGCTCAAGTTCAGCTGCCAGATAATCTCGATTTTGCGAGCGGTGCGGAATTGCAGCAAGTGGTTCAAGTTGTACAAGGTCCTGCCGCAGAATAGCGATGGGCGGGTTTCTATTTGGCTTCATGATAATTCTCTTCGAAAAGCGCGAGCAAACGCGGCTGGGCCGTGTGCTGCCGTGCGATGGGATAAAATTGCGGAAAAAGAAGGGGGCCTAGGAACGTGTGCGCCGGGCGTGCGGCTATAGCGTCCCTAGGCTGAATGGCCTGGGAGGAGTAGCGGCGCGCGAAAGAAAATACGGCTCAAGCGAAATATCATTGAGATTAAATGTGGTTTGAACTTTGGCCTGTCAACTCGTGATCCACGTCAGTGTTGACTCTTAAACGGTCGTTTAGTACGGTTGTTTAATTCGCAGTCTAGGGTGCGAAACCGTGATTAGGATCATGCAATGGATGCCGAAGGGTTGGCCCGGGACGTGGGGTTAGGCAGAACGGAAGCGGCCAAGATTGCCGAACTGGTTGAGGCTTTGTCGTCGCATAAGGTTTTTCTGCAGGTGGTGGACCTTGAAAGCCTGCGCGTATTTATGAGCGCGCATGTCTTTGCGGTGTGGGATTTCATGTCGCTACTGAAGCGTCTTCAGCGGGATCTCACCTGTGTTGACGTTCCTTGGGTGCCCTCGAAAGATCCTGTCGCCGCGCGGCTGATCAATGAAATCGTCCTTCAGGAAGAAAGCGATGTCGCTGCCGACGGTAAAGGCTTCGCCAGCCACTTCGACATTTATTTAAGCGCTATGGCTGAAGTCGGGGCTGACCAAAAGTCCGTGCGCGGTTTAATCGATGCCTTATCGGTGAGGCCGCGTTTCATCGCGCCGCAAACTTTCACGGGGATCGGACAACTCGCTGGTGAGTTCGTAGCGCATACGCTTGATGTGGCATTACATGGCAGCACGATTCAGGCGCTGGCCGCATTTGTCCTGGGCCGCGAAGAAGTCATCCCTCACATGTTTCAGTCTCTCTTGGATACCCAACCTCAATTGCGCGCCATGGCGCCAACGCTGACCTACTACTTGGAACGGCATATCAGCGTCGATGCTGAGGAGCATGGTCCTGCGGCATGGCGTATTGTTCAGCGCTTACTCGCACGCTCTGACAGTGCGAAAACCGAATTTGCTCAAGCAGCTATCGGCGCGTTGGTGGCTCGCGCCCGTTTATGGGACCGTGTGTCTCAGCGCCTCACCGGCTTTACGCCAGTGCTTCGGCAATCCGCTTAACGGAGAGGCGAATGGCACTTACGAAACGTCAGCACGTCGCGACAGAAGACATAACGCCGCAACAGCGACTACTTGATGCGGCCTCATTTTTATTTTCCGAAACCGGCTACGAGACAACTTCAGTGCGCGATATCGTTGCCGTTGCTGGGACAAACCTGAATGCAGTTAATTACTATTTCGGAAGCAAGCAAGGTCTCTATTTGGAGATGCTGCGGCGTGAAGTGCAGCGTGATCGGCAAATTCAGACCGCGCCACAAAGTCCTTTCGCAGACCCGGGAGCGGATGCTCCACCGGAGCAACGCCTTGGTATTCTCATCCATCGCTTGCTAGCAACGTTTATTAATCCGGCCTCGAAGTTGCCGCGCCTGTCGGCTCTCGAAATTTTGTCACCTAGTCCGGTATTCGATCAACTTGCGCCGATCCTTCACGACAGCGAGCAAAATCTACTGCACGAAATTGTGACAGCGCTTCTGCGCAAGCCAGGTACTGAGCCGGACGCTGCGCTGGTGCAACGTTGCGCGCGAAGCGTTCTATCACAGTGCACACATTTCATGTTCATGCGTCAGGTGTTACCGCGCGTTGAGCCTTCACTGGTTGCGAACGATGCGGCTGTGCTGGCGCTTGCGCAACACGTCACCGCGTTCTCGATAGCTGCGCTTAAGAATTTAATGGACTGATTTATCTAGCGAAGGGGCGACAAATGCTTTCTCAAGGGTTTCTCGGCACGCGCGCCGACCTGCTAATGGATTTGGTGATTGTATCGCTTGTGGCGGTTGTCCCTACTGTTGTGGTGTCATGGTCGCTTGCACGTAAGCGTGAGTACGCCAAGCACAAGTTGGTGCAGGTCGCGACGGGAATCGTGCTGGGTGCGGCCGTATTAGTGTTCGAGATTGATCTGCGCCTACAGGGCGGAATTTTCGAAGCGACGAAGAACAGCCCCTACGCGAACACTTTTACATTAGATTTCTGGATCTACTTTCACACCATTCTTGCGTTGCTGACGACGGTGACATGGGCGGTTTTGCTTATTGCTTCGCTACGCAAATTTCCAAATCCACCTGCTCCGGGCGCTTTCAGCAAGCGGCACAGGTTCTGGGGGCGCATGGGCATGGTGCTGATGCTGGCGACAGGGCTGACCTCGTTGCCGGTGTACATCTACGGATTTGCATTGTGATCAGGAGATCAAAGTCATGAATCAGATGAAGCCCGCACCCAATGCGCAGATGACATCGTACATGAAGCCCGTCGTGCCGTTCGGCCGTAACGTTGCCCGTACGTACAACTACATTTTAGAGAACACCATCGAGCCTTTTGCGCCTGGCGATGTTTTTTTGGGGTGCACGTATCTCAACGATCCGACGGATGATCACGCAGGTCTCGGCCGTATCCTGCAATACGACAAAGATTTAAAACCCAAAGGTGTGTTGTGGACCGAAGGGCACCGTCATCTCATTATCGGTTTGAAATTCGATCTACAGGGTGTGCTCTGGGGTTTTGATATTCACGGACAGGTAGTTGTTCGTATCGATAAGTATGGTCGGCAAATGCCTGCTCACAAATTCATCGACCGTGCGTTTGGTGCAGCAACGTTCGCCCGAGACGGCAGCATTTATATGGGCGAATGTCTAAAAGGCACGACCCCATATTGGGGTTCATTGATGATGTTCATTCCCGGCACCAACCGGATCGGGGATGGGCACATCTTCAAGTTCAATTCGAAGCTTGAGTGCGTAGCTGAATTTAAGACTGAAACCTGTACGGAGTTGTCGGGCTTCAAGGGTGTAACGCATCTCGCACTTCACCCGTCCGAAACGTTCATTACCTACACGACGGAAACCGGAAAGCGCTTGATGCGGTTCGATATTGTCAACAATCGTCAAATGGCGGATCTGGCGACCGTGCCCGGTGACGACTTGTACGACCGGCGCTGGTATATCGCACTCGATTACATGAAAGACGGCCGGTTACTCGTGACGCGTGGCGACACCGTTGAAATTCTAGATGAGTCCGGTGTTGTCATCAAAACAATCGACCTGAAGCAATTTGGCTACGGATTTGCGCAGATCACGGTGTCTGAGGACCAGAAACACGCCTTGGCCGCAAATATTTTTACCGGAATTGCCTGCAAATTTAATATTGAGACCGGTGAGATCGTTGCATCTGTGCAAACTGATCATGGCGGTGCCCGCCGTAGTCTTGCCGGTATTGCTGAGTATTCAGGCGCATAAGGGCGTCTGGACCCGGACGAACAGCCATGTTCATCAATTTTTGGTATGCGGCTGAACTGAGTGAGAACCTCGCTGCGAAACCTATCAAGGTCCGCATGCTGGGACATAACTTTGTGTTATTCCGCGACCGCCAGGGCACGGCTCACTGTCTCAGCAATATTTGCGTGCATCGGTGCGGTTCGCTGGCGGACGGTTGGATGTCAGGCGACCAGATTTCGTGCCCATATCATGGTTGGGAGTTTGGCGGCGATGGGGCGTGCAGTCGCATCCCATCTGTGGGCCCGGATCTCGGTACTAAGCCACCTACACGCGCGCGTGTTGACTCTTATCCTACGCAGGAGCGTTACGGCATCGTATTTGTGTTTCTGGGTGATCTCCCCGAAACAGAACGCCCACCGTTGATGCAAGTACCGGAATGGGATGATTCGCGATGGAGGGTTATCACCGAAGAGTATACGTGGGCGGTGAATTACCGGCGCGCTGTCGAAAATGCATTGGATTTCGCGCATGCGGAGTTTGTCCACCTTGTCGGGCGTAAAGGTCGCGAGCTTGGGTACCGCGTTCCAGATTATCAGATTTCGGAAGCAGATTGGGGTGCTGGTGCGCGCGTAAACTTCAAGCGTCAGGCAAAGGGATTGTGGAAGTACGTGCGTGACGCAGTCAGCGAGACAACTGCCGGAACTGATTTTCACGGCCCAGCGCAGTTCATGACGTTTATCCAGATGGACCCGAAGATGGTCGTTCTGCAATACGTCTATGAAACGCCGATTGACGAATACAACACGCGCACATTCCTGGTCAGCGCGCGGAACTTTTTTATCACGCCGCTCCTCGATAGGATCGTCAAGCGACAGAATCGCACTATCATCAATGAGGATCGTAAGATTGTAGAAGCGCTTGATCCGTCTCTGCCCCCGGAAAGCACGACGTCCGACCTCTCGGTAAAGACAGACCTGATTCAAATGGCCTATAGGCAGAAGTTACAGACGTGGGAAGCAAGAGGCTGGCGGATTGACACAGATCGTTTATTTGCCGAGAAGCCCGGCAAGAACATTTACACTATTCCAAGCCCCGCTCGACGCCACTCGGCCAACTGGGTCTTTCCCACGGTGCCTCTGAAGGCGGCGATGGTACAGAATGTTTAAACAGCCATGCCACTCCAGCGTGGGGCATCATTGCTGATAGCTATCCGCGGCTGCGCAGTGCCACGATAGGGTCAAGCCGAGCTGCGCGCGAGGCCGGCAGTGCGCCAAAAATAATGGCAATGCCAAACGATATGAGGAAGGGGTAGACAACCGCTTCCCAAGTGAATGCAAGGGCCCAGCCGGTGATTTGGCCGGCGATTAAAATGCCCGCGCCCCCAATACAGATACCAACCACGCCGCCCAGCACCGCCAAAAGGGCAGCTTCCATCAGAAACTGTATAAGAATGTCACGCGGCTGCGCGCCTACGGCGATGCGAAGGCCAATCTCGGCATAGCGCTCGCGTACAGATAACAACGACACAGCCAGTAACCCCACGCCGCCAAGCGTGAGGGCGAGGGCGGCTAGTCCGAGCGTGAGCTTGCTGAACGTTCCGCTCATTTTCTTTTGTGTCGCAAGAAGGGCCGTTTGCTCCTGAATCTCGAAGTCGTCGGAGTAGGAGGGGCGGCCGATGCTATGCTCCGTGCGGAGGAGTTCGGCAATTTCAGTTTTAGCGATGGGTAAATCTTGCTTGGACCGTGCTTGGACGAAGATACGAGCAAGGTAGTCAATGTTTTGCATTCGACGCTGAACGGTCGTGACGGGAACGATGATGTGTCCGTCATCGGTTGTGCCGTCTGGGTTCATACCTTTGCGTTTTAGCAAGCCAACAATGGTGAATGGGCTGTTGCCAATCAGTAGTGTCTCGCCCACACTCCATTCGCCGTAAAACAAATCTTCCGTGACCTGCGCGCCGACCACAGCCACTCTGCGTCGTTGGTCGATATCGTCCTGATCTATAAAGCGGCCGGTGATAAGTTCAAATTTTTTGGTTTCGCGAAACTCAGGCGTTGTGCCGAGAACCGTAAAAGACTGTGCGCGTGCGCCAACCTTAACGCTTCCACCACCTTCGGCTACGGGGGCGGCGCGCTTAACGCTTGGAAGTTCCTTGATCCGCTGCCAATCGTCCAGCGTTAGTGTCTGGTGCATGCGCCCCGCACCGCGCAGCGCGTCCGTCGCCATTCGGCCAGCATTAACGGCTAAAAGGTTTTCGCCAAGACGCTCCAGGCTTTTCTGCAACGCCCGGTCCGCGCCAACGCCTGCACCGATCAGAATGACAACCGCAGCAATGCCGACCGCCACACCGCTAACAGATAGCAGTGCGCGGAGCCGCGACCGATTAAGTGCGCGTAGCGAGAACCGAACGTTTTTAACCCAGCGCATCTCACACGCCGCGATGCTAGCGAAGTGCTGTGACGGGATCGAGCATAGAGGCGCGACGGGCAGGAACGACGCCCGCAAAAATGCCAACCAGGATGGCCGCACCCAACCCCAAAAGCACTGACCCCACGGTGACCACCATCGGTGTAGCACCTATGGCTTTATAAGACAGCGACGCCGCCACTCCGATGCCTACACCTATGATGCCGGATGTAACAGCAATCACGATGGTTTCAGTTAGAAACTGGAAATTGATTTGACCATTGTCAGCACCCACAGCTTTGCGGATACCAATTTCTGGAACACGCTCTTTCACTGCAATTAGCATAATGTTGGCGATTACAATTCCGGCGACCAATAATGCTACGCCTGCTGCTGCAGGAAGATAGGTGGAGAGCACAACGTTCGTATTGCTGACGATGTCCTGCACCAATTTCGGGGTCATCAACATGAAATCGGGCGGCGTATTAGGAGCGATCGAGTGCCGCTCGCGCATCAGTGCAGTGATTTGCTTGGCGGCAGCGTCGATTTTGGAGGGGTGATCGAGAATAATGCGGCCGCCGAACAGGTGCTCGACATTCATGATGCGCCGCAGCAGTGTTGTGACAGGCACGTGAATTTCATCGTCCTTGTCGGCACCATGCGTATCAATACCTTGCGGCTCTAGCACGCCGACAATACGCAAAGGTACGGACCCAACTTGGATCTGTTTGCCAATCGGATCATCAGTGCCAAACAAAGCAGCCGCCGCATTCGTGCCGATCACGGCGATGCGCGCGGCAGAAGCGATGTCGTCAGCCGTGAAGTAGTCACCCTGGGTCACGCCGCGTTGCCAAACCATTTCCGGATTGGCGGAGTAACCATAAATGCTCATCTGACGTGTGATGCCCTGATAGCGGATATCCTGTTGTGGTATCCACTGCATGACGTTCCACATGGCAATGCCTGATACCGCCGCTTCGATCGCTTCGAAATCTTCGACCTTGAGCGACGTAATCGGGCCACCCGAGCTAGGGCCCATGTGGCCCCCGCCTGAAAGAATTGTGATGCTAGAATTGCTGAAGGTGCGGTTAATGTTTTCAAGCATCGCAGTTTCGGCACCAACGCCCATGGCACGCATAAAAACTAGCGATGCGACGCCAACGATGATTCCGAGGGACATGAAGATGGTGCGGGTCTTGTTCCGCAGCATCATCCGCGCGCTACCTGCAAAAAGAAGATTTAAATTCATGCGACTTCTCCAATCCGAGTTGAGGTGGGAGACTGTGAGGTGTGGCGGACTTCAGTGAGATGGCCGCCATCAATGCGCACGACCCGTTTGGCGCGCTCGGCCAATTTGTCGTCATGCGTAATAACAACGATCGTGCGTCCGTCAGCATTTAGTTGGTCGAAAATGGTCATCAGGTCTTCACCCGAAGCCTTGTCCAAGTTGCCACTCGGTTCGTCAGCAAGGATGAGAGCGGGATTTGTCACAAGGGCGCGGGCGATCGCGACGCGTTGTTGCTGTCCGCCGGAAAGTTCCTCCGGGTAGTGCTTCAGACGCTCTCCTAAGCCCACGCGTTTCAGAGCATCAATCGCCAGTTGCTCCGGATCTTTGGCGTTCGAGTAAACAAGAGGTATTTCGACATTCTCGATTGCGGTGGTGCGTGGCAGCAGATGAAACTGTTGGAATACGAACCCGATCTTGCTGTTGCGCAGTTTTGCGAGTTCCGACGCCGAAAGGCCGGAGGTGTCCCGGCCGTCTAATTCATACACGCCGCTGTCGGCGCGATCGAGCAAGCCCAAGATGTTCATCAGCGATGATTTGCCAGAGCCGGACGGCCCAACAATGGCGACGTATTCGCCTTTTTCAACCGTGAGATCAACGTTCGACAAGACATGGAGTGGGCCTTCATCGGGTCGTTTGTAGAATTTATTAATTCCTTTAAGTCGGATCATTGAAACTGCTTCCCTGTTTCGTCGTTACCATCAACGTTGCTGATCTCAAATAAGGCTCTCTAGTCGGGATTAAGCTGCAGAACATCGCCTTCTTTGACGCCCTCGACGATTTCTGTCTTTTGATCGGTGCGCCAGCCAATGCGAACGGCTTGCTGCACCCAACTATCGCCGCGCATCACCATGACAAATTGACGGCCATTTTCTTGGCGCAGGGCATTGCGTGGTGCGGTTAGGATGCCTTTGCGTTCGTCCAGGCGCAGGCGGACGTGGGCTGTCATCTCGGGCCTTAAGATACGTTCATCCCGGCCCTCAAATTTTAGGACGACGACGTAGTTCACCACGTTATTCTGCTTTGCCGCTTGAGGGTTGATGGCGACGACAGTCGCCTCGAACGCTGTGTCGGCATATGTATCGACGGTAAACGAAGCTGTTTGCCCGACGGAAATACGCCCAATATCGGTTTCGTCAACGAAGGCTTGAACTTCAAGTTTATTTAGATCGACAATCGAGACGAATTTCGGCGCTGCAAAGCTTGCGGCCACGGTTTCACCGCGTCGCGTCGTCACGTCGGCGATAACTCCGCGAATTGGAGCAGTAATGCGGCTGTAAGCCATATCGATCTCAGCAGTTTTTAACTGCGCTTCCTTCACGCCGACACGTGCGGCGGCCACGTTCACGTCGCGCACCGCTGTGTCTAAGTCAGCGTCCGACGTATGTCCTTGCTTCGCTAGATCTTGTTTGCGTTTCAGAGTGCTTTGGGCCAAAGCCAGTTCAGCCTGCGCGAGTGTCAGTTCCGCTTTTGCTTGTGCTACTACAGCCTGAAAAGGTGCAGGGTCTAATTCCACCAGAAGATCACCGGCTTCAACGACGTCGCCCACTTTGACAGGCAAGCTGCGCACGATGCCTGAAACCCGCGAACCGACGTTGATCTCAGCACCTACGATAGGGCGCACCACGCCTGTTGCGATCACCTCGCGCGCAAGGCTTTCACGCGTCACCTTCACCGACTTTATACCGGGCGCATTTGCTTTTGGTTCTGCGTCAGGGCGTAAACCAATAAAGCCGACCACACCAAGTCCAACCACTACTGCGGCCGCCCCGATAAGCTTTTTCCGCATTCAAACTACCTATGCATAAAACACGAGAAACGTGACGCGGCTTCACCTCTTGATGTGAATCTCGCATCTTGACGTATTACTATAGTCAGCACGGACTTTATACGTAAAGACCATACTGATTATAGGTAGTGAGGCTGACTTCACGAGGTAGTTACTTAATTGGGCACGAATCGGCTGTGTATCGAATTCGTGTACACAGAACCCCCTATCCTGTATTCCCATGCGGAAAGATGCGTTGAAATGGAATATAGGCGATGCATTGAATGGGCTCAAAACTCACCGACCCTGCACTTTTTAAGACGCCTTCACATGCTGCGCGAACGCTGATGCTGCTGGGACTTTTGCAGCGCGGACCACTGCACGGATACGAGCTTTATCGGATTATCGTGGCGCATGGTGCGATCTACTCCGATTTTAAAAAACCTACGCTTTATCATTTGCTCAGCAGTCTTAATGCGAGCGGGATTGTTGAAATGACCAGCGAGGCTGGTGCGCGCGGTCGGCGTGGGGAGCGTATGGTTTACAGCCTGACCAAGAAGGGACAGCTTCTGTTCCACGAATTGCTACGTTCGACGCTGGGTCTTTATCAACCTGTGCACACGGGGCTCGATGTGGCGATTGTGTTTATGGCCCGTTTGCCCCCTGCGGAGGCGCGCGCCTTGTTGAAGGAAAGACGCAAATCTGTGCTTGCACGCCGCGATCTGATTTCGAGCGAACCGCCGCCATCGACACCGGGTAAGCGCATAGTTCCGGCCAAACTCGCAATAGACCACGCGCATGGATTATTGGATGCGGAATTGGCCTGGATTGAAAAGACGATAAAACTTTTTAAAAAATGACGGGCTTAAGTCCAAGTGCATGCTGATATCGCTGTATCATCCAGCGTAAAATAAGCTGATGTATTCTGCTTGGTGCCAATGCGTCACGTATTTCGAGGCGGACCGTCCGACGTTGTGGATCTGTACGTCGACGTATGCATGTAACTGGTTTGCAAGTCTTGGATTGAAGGCAAAACAAATTCAGGAACACTCCTGCGCCACGTCCCAGCCCATTGAGTTGGCCAGCGCAAACTGTTCGGATTCCCGACAGCCTAAATCTCCCGACCATCTTTAGCATTATTGTTGCTGTGCAACTTGGGTGCCCAGGCAGTCGAACTGTGTTCATGTTCTGAGGGCTATTTCTACAGCTCGCCATCTCAAAAACTTGGGCCCAGAGAAAATCGAGCCTTTATTCGCCAAAAGGAGGATCGTGCTCACATTCTCTGGATGCGCCGTTCGAAAAGGCAGCGAAAATCCCCGCAAATAGGGCCTATTTGCAGCTACGGTGGAGAGAACGGAAACGACAATTTGGACCTGTCGTTGCGATGCAACACGCGACGAAGGGCTAGAATCAGCATGTTTCTGGAGAAATTCCCTAAGCTGGCGAACAGGGAATTTGTGATCGGCAACACGGAGCATGATTGAGGGGATCAGGGATATTCTCGAACCGATTATTCCTGCAACGCTGGCAATGCCCGGAAACTTTCGAGCGTTTCGGGATTTGCCAAAGCATCGGTGTTCTTGACGGGGCGGTTGTGGATCACCTCGCGCACCGCCAACTTGACGATCTTGCCTGACTTTGTGCGCGGGATGGCCGGTACAGCGATCACTTTTGCCGGAACGTGGCGCGGCGTGCAGTTCGTGCGGATGCGCGCTTTGATTTTATCGGCCAGCGTCGGTGTCAGTGCGTTGTTTTGTCTTAAGACCACAAATAGCACCACGCGTACGTCGCTTTGCCAGGTCTGACCGACGACAAGTGATTCTAGAACTTCCTCGATTGAGTCGACTTGGCGATAAATGTCGGCCGTTCCAATGCGCACGCCACCTGGATTGAGCGTTGCATCCGACCGGCATCGATGGAAAACTCTGCGGGCAAACCAGTTCACCTTTATCGTCGGCAATTTTCTGGCCTTCAGGGTCGAAAATCTGCACGGCCATGGCCAACCCAGGACATTGAATTCCACCGCGATAGACAGGCAGCGTTGGCTAGCCTCCAACAAAGCAGCCCATCGAGCATCGCATAGGATAAAGTTTTAACTCAACTAAAACAAACTTCTGTCGTCGTAGAAACGTCACGGATCCCTGATTATTCACTCTTCGGCCTGCGCGTTTTCGGAAATTCGTTGAAGCGGCTCTCTCATGACCGCTCAATCTCAGAGTTCTGTAGAATTGTTTCGGCAGCATCAATCGCCAAATTCGCGCGGTATTGGTCGTTTTGCTCCGCAAGCGTCTCGCCCAGCGCCCAAATCAAGCGTCGCACAGACATGGCCCTCGCGTTCTCGCCCATGAGTCCGATACGCCATATTTTGCCTGCGAGTTGGCCAAGCCCTGCACCGATCTCGATATCATGTTTCTCGAGGAGCACTTTTCTGACGTGCGCCTCGTCGATGCCCTCAGGCACAAGCACGGCATTGAGCTGCGGCAGCATGTAGTGTTGATCGACGAGCGGCTGAAGTCTGAGAGCGGTCAACCCGCCCCAGAGCGCGTGCGACATTTGCGCGTGTCTTTGCCAAGACGCCTCTAAACCTTCTTCAAGAAGTATGACCAAACCCTCATGCAAACTATACAGAGCATTGACGGGTGCGGTGTGATGGTATGTGCGGCCTCCTGATCCATCCCAGTAATTCATCACCATGCCAAGATCCATGAACCAGCTTTGGATTGGCGTGGTCCGGGCCTTAATACGTTCAGCGGCGCGAGGGCTGAGTGTGAGAGGTGATAGTCCCGGTGGGCAGGAGAGGCACTTCTGTGTCCCCGCATAAACAGCGTCAGCGCCCCAGGCATCAGTCTCCAGGGGAATGCCCGCCAGTGATGTGACCGCATCAACGACGGTGAGCAAGCCGTAGCGGCTGGCCAGACCACACAACTCTTCCGCATCGCTGCGCACGCCCGTGGAAGTCTCTGCGTGCACGAAGGCCAGGAGTGACGCTTCAGGGTTTGCGAGAATACTGCGCTCGACTACATCAACATCGATTGGGCGTCCCCACGGGGTTTCGATCACAACAGGCTTCGCGCCGCAGCGGTGGGCGATATCTTCCATGCGGCGGCCAAAGACTCCGTTTACGCACACGATCACTGTGTCGCCAGGCGACAACAGATTCACAAGGCACGTCTCCATGCCGACCGAACCGGGCGCTGAGAGCGGAATTGTCAGTCTGTTTTTTGTCCGAAAGACAAGTCGTAGCATTGACTTGATGTCTTCCATCATTTGACCAAACACTGGATCGAGATGGCCAATAGTCGGGCGGGACATCGCCTGGAGTACGCGTGTGTGCACGTTGGAAGGCCCAGGGCCCATAAGCAGGCGTTGCGGCGGATAAATTGATTTTGGCGGCGTGTTCATCATGGAGCGCTCATTCTCGTCGATCAGTAGTGCATCAAATACTGTGTTTTAAGCCAAGGCTTTGTGCAATTTATCGACACATATGTGCTTATTTAAGTGTTTGTCAGAGAGCTAGTCTGCCCTCACACGTATATCTATCAAGGCGTGCCGACGTTCATTGCGCACGACCGCTATAGCTTGCGCCAGTATCTTGGGCAAATCTTGCGCATGCTCAACGACTGCTGACCATGCCCGGCTGGCCTCGGCCACCTTGCAGTAGTTGGGCGCTGGCTGCAAAGACGTTAGCGGCATCACGTTGGCGCGTGCCGCGAAACTCGTTGGAAACATCTGCAAGGTCGAGTTTCGAACAGCATTCCAGACACCGTTGTTCATGACAACGATCAAGACGGGTAGTTCCAGCGCCTCTGCGATCTGATGGCATACGACGGGGTTAGCAAACATGTAGGACCCATCGCCTACACAGGCGACAATCAGACGGTCGCGATCACTCAGTTGCGCCCCGAGTGCTGCCGGTAACGCCCACCCCAAGCCGCCAGAGATCGCATGATTAAAATATGTCCCCGGCTTGGTCCGCGACATGGCGTGGACACGCACTCCCAATTCGGAAAACAAGATACCATCTTCCCCAATCGCCTCAGACAAGCACCAACTGACCCATTCGGCACTCATTGGCGAGTCGACGTTATGCTGTGCCGCAGTGGCTGCGATCTGGCGCCTTGCTGCGTGGCGTGCCTCAAGCGAAGTGAACCGGGACTGAATAGAGGATGGATTGAAAGAAGGGTGCTGGTGGATCAGCGCATTTAAATCCGACAGTGCCAAGCCAACATCGCCGGGCAGGGCGACATCAACCGGAAAGCCCCGTTGCATAAGGCGCTGTTGTAATGGGTCTCCCCCGAGTTGGATAACACGCGCACCGGGTGCGAGTTGATGTTGTTGGGGAATCCACGGGGTCATGGCGTCGAGGACCAGCACCAGATCGGCCTCAGCCAAATCTCCTTTGGGATCGAACCCCGCGTGCATCGGGTGGTGGCTATCAAGTGAAATGCGCGATGGCCAGAACTCTACCAGCGGAACGGCGAAAGCCTCGACAAACGCCTGAATGGCATCAAGGGTTTGCTGTGTACCGTCACAGCGATGAGCGATCAGTAATGGCCTGCGCGCACCAACTATCAATGCCGCAGCCTCAGCCAGTGCATTCGGGTGGGCGCGCGTCAGCGCCGGCGAGAATCGTGACGGCGCGGTCGTAACAGTAGGTGCACTGCCACACAACGGTTCGCGCGGTAGGCTGATGTAAACCGGGCCGGGCGGCGTAGACTCGGCAATCGCAAATGCGCGATCAATGAGATCGCCCATCTGCTCGGGGTAAGCCAGTTCTGCAGACCATTTGACGGCCTCGCTGACTAGTGCGGTTTGGTTTCGCATCTCTTGTCCCCAATTGATCGGGGTACTCCGGCTGCCGATATGCCCGTGTTCGGTCAATGGCGTGCGGCCCGAGCACAGCAGCATCGGGATCTGCTCGACGGCGGCGTTGATGACGCCCATAGCCGTATTCGCAAGCCCAACATTGGTGTGCGCCATCACGGCCTGTGGACGGCCGGTAACAAGGTAGTAGCCATGCGCCATGGCAACCGCAGCGCTCTCGTGAGGAATGGCGTATGCCGTTAGCCCGCAGACACCTTCCGCTTGGCGCCGCGCGATCGCCTCAATGATGGGCGGGAAATCTGTTCCGCTATTGGCAAAAATATAGGACACACCATTCGCGACTAAGCGATCAATAAGCGCGCTGCCTGCTGTATAGCTTGGATATCTCTCTTGATCTGCCATCTTCAGTCCGTATGTGGGTCGAAGCGCCGCCTCGGAAATTATGAGTTGGCCGTACAAGACAAGCCGTGTGTTGCGGTGCGCCCGCACGTGACCAACAAAAAGTTGATCGCACTGCTAAGGTCCACGGGTAAGCGACGGCGGTCGCTCATAAGCCAAAGACAGCTTCGGCGTTGCTTTGGTAGAAGCGCTTCATATCTTCGGCTGCGATGGGAAGTTGATCGCAGGCAACAACCTCATCGACCAGGAACTGGTACGGATAATCCATGGCATAAAGCACTCGTTCGATACCAAGCACTTTCTGGCAGAAGGTGATGGCTGGCTCCCACGGCATGCCGCTCGTGGTCACGTAGACATTCTCGCGCATGTAGTCGCTGACCTTCTTTTTCAACGGCTTCATATAATCGTATCGCTGTGACGTAACTGTCGCGCGGTGCATGAAGTCTAATCTATAAAGCCAGAAGGGCAGCGCTTCCCCGAGGTGGCCGACAACAATTTTAAGGTTCGGGAAGCGGTCGAATACGCCGCGCACAATAATTCCCAACAAGTGCATCCCAGTCTCGACGCCAAAGCCATAGATTGCGCCATCAAGTCCACGTTCCAGCATTGGATTTATAAGCCCGCGTGAGGGCGTGTTGGGGTGAAGATAGATCGGCACATTAAGTGCTTCGGCTGCTTCAAAGATGGCCCAGAACTTCGCATCATCCAGGTACTCATCGTGCGTGTGCGAGTTGATGATCACGCCCTTCATTCCCAACTTATGTGCCCCACGCTCAATCTCCTTGGCGGCGTGCGCGGGGTCCTGCGGCGCAATGGCCGTTAAACCGTAGTAGCGGTTGGGATGTCGGCGTACGGCTTCCGCAAGTTGGTCGTTGGCCAGTACAGCCATCGCAATAGCATCATCCTTCTTGAGAATCTGTGTGCCCGGTGCCGTCAGCGAGATAATCTGCTTGTCGATGCCGGTGGCGTCCATGTCCCCGAGGCGGCGCTCGCCCAGGTCCTGAAGCCGTTCGATGATGGCTGTGGCGCGCGGGCTTTTGCTGCCAAGGTAGAAGCCCCAAAGGCTGGTGAAGCCAGGGTCATCCACACCACGCTCAAGCATCTTCCGGTAGATCTGCATCATCTCTGGGGGCGCGAAGGCCTCCTCTGTTGCGATGCGGAGATAACCCCGCGGACCACCTGTGCTGGGATTGCTTGGGACAGTCATTGCGCGCGTATACTCCATGATGATTCTCACATTTGATGAATTGCTTTGGTGACCAGGCAGGCTTCCAATCCCTCCGGCCCGTCTTCCGAACCGTGGCCGCTGGCCTTAACGCCGCCGAAGGGTGCATCTGCTGCACCGATCATTGTTGTATTCAAACCAACCATTCCAGCTTCTATTGCATCGCTGAGAGTCATGATGCGTTGTGCTGAACTCGTAAACGCATAAGCCGCGAGCCCATACGGAAGGCGATTGGCATGCATGATCGCCTCGTCGTCGGTCTCGAACGGTACAAACATTGCAACCGGGCCGAACGGCTCTTCATTCATGATCCGCATTGAACTGTCGATGTTGGTTAAAACCGTCGGCTTCCAAAAAAAGCCGCGGTTGCCCAGGCGTTCGCCGCCCGTTTCCAACTTGGCACCGCGGGACATCGCGTCACCAATCAGCGTCTCCATGCTACTGAGACGACGGTGATTGGCCATGGGGCCCATACGATTTGATTCATCACGGCCATCGCCCACGGGAATTGCGCCTGCGCGTTTGCTGAATGCGCTGACAAACTGTGTGTAAATGTTGTTGTGCACATAGAAACGTGTTGGCGCGACGCAGACTTGGCCTGCATTGCGGTACTTCGAATTCACTGTCAGGTCCAGACAATGGTCGATATTCGCGTCGTCGAATACCAATACGGGTCCGTGACCGCCCAACTCCATTGTCGTGCGCAGCATGCCGTCGGCGGCTAACTTCATGAGGTGCTTGCCGACCGAGACTGAACCTGTGAACGACAGTTTGCGGATAACAGGTGAGGCCAGGAGATGACGCGAGACCTCGTCTGGGACTCCAAACACGACGGATACGGTATCTTTGGGCAGGCCTGCATCCAGTAGCGCACGGAGAATCTCGAGGGCTGAGGCGGGCGATTCCTCGGCAGGTTTCAGGATGCATGAACAACCAGCGCCGATAGCGGCGCCCAGTTTGCGTGCGGGATTACCGATTGGAAAATTCCACGGCGCAAAGGCGGCCACCGGGCCGACGGGTTCTTTGACGACCATTGAGCGGCGGCCTGCAGGACGCGCAAGTGTTCGTCCGTATATTCGCTTGGTTTCTTCCCCGTAGAAGTCGAACAGGTTTGCCGCCATGTGGACCTCTGCGCGGCTCTCGGCCAGAGTCTTGCCTTCTTCGCGTGTTGCGATTTGCGCAATGTGCTCGAGACGCTCGCGCAAAAGCGCAGCAGCGCGCCGTAACACATTCGAGCGTTCGTCAGGAGTTTTGCCCCGCCAGTGAATGAACCCGCGTTGGGCAGCGTCTAATGCGCGATCAAGATCGGCTATGTCAGCCAGGGGCAACGCGCCGATGCGATCTCCTGTCGCGGGGTTGATGACATCCTGAGTGCGCCGCGCACCAACTCCGATCCACTCGCCATCAATGTAAATGTTAAGATTGGGATGTTCGGCCATGGTGGTATCCGCAGTTTCACGATTCAGTTGACCGGAGGTTGTGCGCCCGGTGTCCAGTTCCCATGCAGGCCAGGGCGTAATCGCAGTGGGAGCTTGATGGTTGCGAATGGACCTTCGTCGATGTGCTCTGCGTCAAATACCAAAAGATCGCTGAGTCCGTTCTCGAACCGGTTTGCAATCGCGACGACATAGCCGACGCCCTCTGGGGCATCAGGTGATTTAGGAATAAAGCAGGGCTCTTGCAGTGAAGAATCCGCCCCGATCCACCAGCACTTACTGTGCCCAGTGGCGTGGTCAATGTGGCACAGCGTATTCATCAGCATGCCCGAAGCACTGCGTCGGGCCGTTTCGCTGACCGGTTTGGCGTTATCGGTGACAAGCATATAGCCATGTCGGTACGGCGCCATGGCGTAGCGATCATCAATGCGCGGGAATTCACCCGACATGTCGGACAAGCGCACCGCGCTTTCGAATTCGTCGCGATGAGACGTCATATCAACGGTCCAGCGCGTCAGGTGTGCATGTGCTTTATGGGGGTCGAAGGGCGCGCCATGGATATCGGGAAAGAAGGGGAACATGTTCCCCGCGGCCACGGGAATATCAAAATGAATTTTCGTGCCGTCGTTGAAGGCATTCATGACATGGCTGGCAAAGAGATTGTGCGTGCGGAACCAGCGGATGTCTTTTGCGTCACCTGTTCGCGGCAGGACGCCGAGGTAAACATCTTTTGTCGTATCAAAGCCAAAATGCGGCAGACCAGCTTGCAAGCGTTCCCAATTCCCGGTGCAAGGCACGACATGGAATACGGCGTAGTCATGAGTCACGCCGAAGTCGTGCATCATGCAGTAGTACGGAAGCTCAAACCAGGTTTCACGATAGATCGTGCCGTTTACTCCGATCTCATAGTAGGCGACATCTTTGGTGAGTATTCCCTTCGCTGCGTATCCGAACGCAACCATGTTTCCTGTGCGTGGATCAATCTTGGGGTGCGCGGTGAACGTTTCGCTCTTCAATTTGCCGCCAAAATCAAAGTATCCCTTGGTTTCGAGCGTAACGAGATCCATGAGGACCGGTGGGCTGTCTTCCTTCAGCGCGTACAAGCGGCCGCCGTGTGCGATGACATTTGTATTTGCAGTGCCGCGATAGCGGCCCTTGACGCTGGGATCGTCAGTGAGTGGGTTGCGGTACGCGCCGAACAAAGCCCTGCCAGCCGCGCGTTCAAGCTCGAATTTGTCGGTTCTAATCCAGCGGTGCTTGAAATCGACTTTTCCATTCCGAAAATGAAACATCGACACCGCGCCATCGCCGTTGAAGGCGATATCATTCCCCAATTTGGGTGGGAACTGCGGGTCTGGCTGCACGCGATAAAATGCTCCACGCAGTTCGCTGGGAAGGGAGCCTTCTACCTCAAGGTCAGCGACATCAGCTTCGACCCTCATTGGTTTGAACTGACCTGTGAAGGACGGCAGATTCGGAAACGTAACCATGCATCACCCTCCTCGGGTGCGAGCAGTTATTGATGTCCAGTCACAGGGTGCGTGTAGTGGAAGGGCAGTATTTCAGTCTCGGGCCAGAGCGCCGGTGTTGGCTCAATTAAAGCGTCGGGCCCGGTGGGGTCCTCGGGGTAGGTCGTGGTGAAGAACGGCACGAAGTTCGGTGGGGTGTAGGCCCAACCCTTTTCGAACGTTGCATGCCAAACCGGACGATAGTTTAGAATCTTGATCTTCCAGACGCCGTTCTCGCGGGCGTATGTGTTCTCATACAGCCCGCCTTCCCACCATTGACGGGTTTCACCCTTTGCCAACTGATGCCGGCCCGCTTGCATGAACGTGCGGAATCGTCCGAACGCTAATGTCCGATCCGGTAGGACATCAACCACGTCCTGCATCTGCGGATGATCAAGTAAGAATCCAAATACCGGGCCATTGACTCCGCCTGTGAAGTTCTTCCGGAAGCGTTCGCAGTAAAGACGATGCGCTCCGACCCGTCCTCGAAAGATCCCGCCCATAAAACGGACTTCGTTGTCATCTAAGAATAATGCAACGACCTCATCGTAGAGGCATTTATCGAGATAGTATCCGTAAGCATGTTGTAGGCGGCGCACAGCATGGATGTCGTTCAAAATCTCGACGCTGTGGGTCAGATTTGCGATCTGAGTCTCGAGGCTTTTGATTCTGTCGTCGACCGTCATAGCCTGACCAACCTCTGGCATACGACGGTGTCATGGATTAGTCGCTCTCGCGAAGGCCGATGATACGTTCCGCTACCTTGTTGAGTTTTTCGTCCAGATCTAGCCTGTCGCGCTTCGTTAGGTCGCGCATGATCGCCAGGAAATAGGCGCGGCGGCCTTGACGAGCTTTTTCGTAGGTCGCCAGCCCCTCGCGCGTGGGCTGAAGAATGATGCGCTTTTTGTTCGACGGATCGACGACGCGGTTCAAATAGGCACGTTTTACTAATTTGGCGACGGCGCGACTGATCTCCGCCCGATCCGATTCGAAGGCTTGGCCGATATCTGCTGCGCTGGATGGGCCGGCGCCGCCGACATATGCGAGAACCCGCCAGTCCGCCAACGACAAGCTGAATTCGCTTTGCAACTGCCGCGCGGTATCCCGATCGATCATTTTGGCCAGCAGCAAGAGCCGGTGCGGAAGATGGTCTTCCCCAAATAAGTTCCAAGTTGGTGGGTGTCTCATTTTGTTCTGAAAATCTCATAGGGTTGTAGTATCACCGATATGTTGACAAATCAACATAATGGCGCATATTGATAACAGAATGAAAAGCACACACCCTTTTGCACCGCAACTAGAGTTCGCGTTCACGATCTCAATTAACCTCAGCAAGCCTTTCTGGATTAAGCCGGCGGCACGTGGGGATATGCGAGCGGCGATTTACGCGGCTGAAGGTGTCGTGGATGGTCCCCGGCTCAAAGGCAAAGTCGTTCCCATGTCGGGGGGTGACTTCCCACTCACGCGGCCGAACGGTGTGATTGATTTTGACGCCCGATATCTGCTGGAAGCTGATGACGGCGCCATTATTTACTTGGAGAACCGCGGGTTTCGTTGGGCGCGCAGTGACGAGATCGCAGAGCGCATGCGTCTCAACCAGCATGTCTCGTTTGACGAGTACTATATGCGCGTTACGCCTCGTTTCGATGCACCGGAAGGGCCGCATGCTTGGCTCTCGCAGCATGTCTTCGTCGGGGTCGCCGAGAAAATTCCCAAGGCGAACCGCATCCACTATTTCGTTGTGCTGTGACGCGGTCGGCGCGCTATCCTGCGTTGATGCGTCAGGGTGTGAACCCCTACGATGCCCCAAACAAACCGCGTTTACCGCCTCCGGACTATCATCTCAGAGAGGACCGTGGTCTCGTTATCGAACGCAACTGCCGGATCAAGTTGCGTGATGGCGTGGAAATCTTCTGTGATTTGTACCGGCCTGCGAGTGCTTCTTTGCCGGTTCCAATTCTGCTGGCTTGGGGGCCTTACGGAAAGCACGCGCTGAGTAATCGCGTCTTTTGGCCGCATTCCGGCGTTGATCCCGAATGGCTTTCTGACCTTACACCCTTCGAAGCGCCAGATCCGGTGTGGTGGGGCAGGAATGGCTATGGTGTTGCGGTCGTTGATCCGCGCGGCGCCTGGCTATCGGGGGGTGATTTCCATCACAACGGTGCGCAAGAGGCCGAAGACTGCGCGGATGCAATCGAATGGCTGGCCACACTGCCGTGGTGCAATGGGCAGATCGGCATGAGTGGCGTTTCCTACCTTGCGGCCATACAGTATTTAGTCGCTCCATTACACCCGCCTGCTCTTGGCGCGCTTAACCCTTATGAGGGGTTTTCGGATTGGTATCGGGAATTTGCGTACCACGGCGGCATTCTAGAGACCAACTTCCTGCCCCGTGCATCGGATAATATCCGTTTCTCGCTCTCTCGGACCGAGGATACCTGGGAAAATATTAAGGCACATCCTCTCATCGACTCATACTGGCATTCAAAAGAGTATGATCTAGAGGCAATCACTCAGCCTGCCTATTTGGTCGCAAGCTGGTCAGATCAGGCTTTGCATTTACGAGGGACGATTGAAGCTTGGCGCCGCATGTCGTCATCTCAGAAATGGTTGGAGATTCATGCTCAGAAGAAATGGGCTTACTATTATCGTCCCTTAAGCCGTGACCGGCAATTGGCCTTCTTTAACGCGCACTTGTTAAGGCGCAAAACACAGGTTGAAGCGTGGCCGCGCGTGAGAATCGAAGTGCGCGAACGCCACGGCGTACAATTTGAACGCGCCGAAAAAGCTTGGCCCCTAGATCGCACGCAGTACACGCGATACTACCTTGATGCACATCGCAAGCAACTTGACTTAAGTCTTTCAGATGATGCCATCTCGGCTCAAGACGCTGTCGAGGGACGCGCCATTTTTGATCTGAAGTTCGAGACTCCGACAGAAATTACTGGATATGCCAGTTTGCGCCTCTGGGTCGAAGCCCAGGGAAGCAACGACATCGATCTATTTATTGCTCTGCAAAAAATTGATGTCCAAGGCCAGGAGGTCGGCTTTACGTTCTATGCGTTTTACGAGAACGGACCAGTAGCTCTTGGATGGCAGCGCGTCAGTCATCGTGCGCTCGATCAAATGTTGTCTAAGCCGGAACGGCCCGTGCATTTGCATACGCATGAAGAATTATTAGAGCCCGGCCAATGTGTGCCGGTGGATATTGAAATCTGGCCATTCTCAGTGCTCTTTGCTGCCGGAGAAACCCTGCGGCTGGTTGTGGCTGGTCGCGACATCTGCCGCAAAACAGAAGGTGTAATGCTTCCTTTTCCGCTGCATGAGGGTACCCGGAATAAAGGGACACATATTTTCAGGACAGGTCACCAATTTGAGTCGTCGTTACTGCTTCCAATAATTTCAACAGAGGCATGAACCATGAGCAATGCCGATTGCAGACTTGAACATGTCTTTGATGTTGAGGTTTTATTTGGCGATGACCGTACGATATTCGGTCCGATGCCCGGAGGTGCCAGCCAGGGTTATACGCCCGCAATCGGAGGCACTATCAGCGGACCCAAATTAACGGGGTGTGTGGTTCCCAACAGTGGCGCTGACTACGCCACCGTTAGAACGGACGGAACGATAGAGCTTAATGCTCACTATCTTCTCAAGGCTGACGACGACACGCTGATTTACATCCAAAATCGCGGCTACCTGGTACGCCCAGCGCCTGGTGTCTCGCAGCCAGCTTATTTTCGGCTCACTCCATATTTTCGGGTTCAACAGGGCCCTCACGATTGGCTGACCAGAACGTGTATTGTGGGCGGCGGTGAGCGCCGGATCGACCCTGATCGCACTTTGTTCCGCTATTACGCTTTGGTTTGAGGTTGCGCTTGCTTGCTCGCAGACGCTAAGCCGGGGGCGACGCGCATGAAGCAGAATGCCGCCGCAAAGAAGATCGTCACCGCGATCGAAAGTGCGGTTTGTAAGCCGTTTGCCGATGCGGCGCGGCATGCTGAAGCAATCGCCGCGCTCGCGTCGGCGAGTGGTAGACCATGGGGACAGTCGACGGAATAGTCACCGGCATAGAAGCGTGACGCGGCGATATCGCTTACGCCACCTACAAATACTGGCCCCAGGCCTGAGCCCAGTAATGTGTACAACAGCGTATACAGAGCGACACCACTTGCGCGCATCCGCGTCGGAAGAAGATTTTGGATCATTCCGGTGGCCGGCCCGAAAAACATCAGCAACATTCCACCAGCTCCCAGCAAAAAGGCGATGGTCATGGGAAGGCTTGGTGTGTTGAACGCCATCCAGTAAAGCGGCGGCGCCAGGAACAAGCCAAGCGCAGCGCCCCAGGCAGGCCACCGCGCGTCGTGCCGCGCTAAGTAGTCCGTTCCAAAACTGCCGACTAAGAGCCCAAATGTTATCGAAATTCCGGAGACTGCGCCGAATGCAAATGCGGCCTCGCGAATATCAAGTTCAAAAGTGCGCGCCAGAAAAACAGCAAGGAACTGAGAAATCGATGTCATTCCGAAACCAGCAAGGCCTCCGCCTGCGATGACCCAAAGCAGCGGCTTATTTGCGATGACGGTGCTGAGAAACTGCTTCACGGACGGCGCATTTGCCTGTGATGGGTTGATCGTATCATACGTGCCACGCCGAGGCTCCTTGGTTAGCAGAAGCAGCGCGACTGCGACGAAGATGCCGGGCAAAGCAAAAGCCAAAAATGCCGTGCGCCAATCCCATGACGCTGCGATGTACCCTGCCAGTACGGCGCCACCAAAATTGCCAAATGGTGTCCCGAGGATAATGATGGACATCGTTGATGCGCGCCGGTTTCGCGGCACGATATCAGCCACCATCGAGGCTGT
Source organism: Rhodospirillaceae bacterium (assembly GCA_965229355.1). Classification (GTDB taxonomy): domain Bacteria; phylum Pseudomonadota; class Alphaproteobacteria; order Rhodospirillales; family Rhodospirillaceae. The sequence goes on from OZ245869.1 coordinate 2,354,518, forward strand.
CGCAGGTGTGAAGCCAGCTTCTCCCATGCCGACAATAAGGCGTGACAAAGCGAGTTGCGTGAAACCCGTGGCGACACCTGTTCCTGCTGTTGCAGCAGACCAAATGATTGTGGCAGCGGCGATAATGCGCTTGCGCGAAAAGCGCTCGCAAAGCAATCCGATGGGCAGGCCGACGAACGCGTACAGCAATGCAAACAACAGACCCTGAAGTAATCCAAGCTCTAGGTCGGTTAGCCGAAGATCAACCTTGATCGTCTGCGCGAGGGCGGAGAAGACAGCGCGATCAGCAAAATTGAGCGAGCACGTCAGGAACAGCATAAATATGAGAATGCGCCGTTCATTGGTGGTGTGGGCGCTAAAATCGTCCAGCGGTGTCGACTTCATGTTTCTTCCTTGCGGACAATAATGCGGCGCACCGTGTCCGATGTGATGCGTGCGAATTTACCCGCCCGCAGCATGTAAAGTACGATGCTATCCAGTTCGACTTTGTCGCCAGCCATGAGGTCCGTGCCAGCAAAGTGCAGGCGAGGAGCTAGCACCGTGAATTGCGATGACAGTGCGGCCGCAAGGGAATCGATGTCTGCAGCCAAAGCCTTTAACTCCATGGTGCGATGCAGCGAGGGCCTAAGTTCGTCGTAGTAAGCAATGATCGCGCGAGGTCCGATCAACGTGGCGCCAGCGCCATTGCGCAGAACAACATCCGGGGCATAAAAGCTGGAATAAGTCGCGGTATCGTTTTCGTTGAATGCGGCTATATACTGCTCAAGTATAGTCCGGGACGACATTGATGGCCTGCTTTGCCAGACATGTAGTGTAGATCATCCAATGAATATGTTGATTAATCAACTGAAATCGGTGTTGCAAACATATGCCTGATGCACCGAGAGGCTCGGCTGACCGGCTTGCGTACCTGCTCAAGCTTGTTGCGAGCGGGCCGGACCACTTCTCACTTGGCGATTTGTCGGAACGATCTCATCTTCCTGCAAGTTCGGTTCATCGTCTTTTAAAGTCACTCGCGCGTGCTGGGTTGGTTGAGCGTGGCGATGGGCAAAGTTATCGTCCTGGCCGTGAGCTCTACTTGCTTGCATCCCAAGTTCTCTCTCAGTTCGATATCACGCGCAGTGCGCGCCCTATGCTTGAAGAACTTGTGAAGCGTTGGCATGAAACAGCAGTCTTGTGTCTATACAGTCCAGCTTCGAGAAGGGCACTCATTGCTGATGTAATTCCAACGCCACACCCTTTGCGGTTTGCTGTTGAGCGTGGAGGCGAGATATCGCTGCCGTGGGGCTCGCTCGGGCGGGCGATATTGGCATTTCTGCCACCTGCGCAAATCGAAGTCATCATACGAGAGGCCGCTGTCGGGCCCCTGACGGGGCGACCTAAATCGAGCCGACGAGAGTTGACTGCCGAGCTCGGCAAAATTCGGACTGAGGGTTACGCGCGCTATTTTGATCCACGCTATGACATTGCCGGTATTGCAGGCCCGGTCTTCGGCCAGAGCCAGGAGATTATTGGGTGCATCGGTGTGACGATGCCGTCGAAACGCTACAAACTTCACACGGAGGACGCGCTCGCCGTTGCGGTGCAGCAAGCGGCGAAAAAACTAAGCGAGTTAGCATTTCTGTCCCGGCGGTGAAGATTGCAAATTCCGTATTATGGAATTGTGATTTCCTATTTCGGAAACCACTTGACGTTGATTAGTCAACAAAGACACCCTAGCTCATCTGTGGGTTAGCTCCTACAGGATGCATCCGGGGAGGGAAGCATGCAGAACTTCAATTATACGTGCTGGCTGCGGACCAGCGTATCGTCGCTTGCTTTGGTGGGAATGCTTCAATTGAGCACAGGGGCTGCCGCGCAAAACACGGCGCAGACGCAGCGTGCTGGCGGTGATGTCGCTCTTGAGGAAATCATCGTTACTGCTCAGTTCCGCGATCAAAAACTTCAAGACGTCCCAATCGCGATAACTGCAATCAGCGGCGAAATGCTAGAGCAGCGCGGGCAGATCAGTATCGCTGACCTAAGCGGGCGAGCACCCAACGTGACATTGCGTCAAGCCCCGGCAACATATGGCCCCGCAGTGGTCGCGTATATCCGCGGCGTTGGCCAGCGCGATACGACTCTTGCTTTGGAGCCTGGTGTCGGACTGTATGTTGATGATGTCTATCTGCCGACGATGCACGGTTCTCTTCTTAATCTTGTTGATCTTGAGCGTCTTGAAGTTCTGCGCGGTCCACAGGGTACCTTGGCTGGCCAGAATTCTATCGGTGGAGCGATCAAACTCTACTCAAAGAAGCCTGACGGAAATAGCGACGCATATAGTTCCGCGACCGTAGGCAGCTACAATCGTGTGGAGCTTCGTGGCGGTTCGAACTTCACCGTGGTTCCTGACCAACTCTTTGCTCGTGTTTCTGGAGCAGCGGCGCGCAAAGATGGCTACGTCACACGTTATGACTATGCTTGCACGCACCCAGGCAGCACGATTCCCAGTTCTGTCGTTGGTAATGGTTGTAAGCTGGGAACTGAAGGCGGCAAGGAGTACATTGCGGGTCGTCTAGCCATGCGCTGGCTGCCCACGTCACGCGTGACAGTGGACGTGGTTGGTGATGTTACGCGTGACGGCAGTGAACCTGGGCCGACAACTCTGCTTTATGTCGGCCGCGGCGCTAACCCGGGCACGTCGCTGACTGGTGTCGCGACCCCGGCCGCGGCGGCCTATGTTCTCAATGGCAACATCTACGGCGGAGCTACCGGCTCACCCTTTGTCAGCTATTCCCCATACGGCGCGTTTGCGTTGGATACCTTCAGCAAGAGTCCTTACACTAGCTATGAAAATTATATTGACCTAGTGCCGCGTGATGGCACTGCGGCTTGGCAGGCACCTCTGAAGAGCGCTCTGAATACTTGGGGCGCGGCGGGTACGATTACCGGAGAGTTGTCGGATAACCTAACGTTGGTCTCGATTACTGCGTATCGCAAGTTTGACGGAACGTATTCATCAGGTGATGGGTCGCCGTTGAGCCCAACTCTTCAAGCGAGCCGCATTTTCAATCATCAGTTCAGCCAAGAAGTGCGACTAACAGCTGAAATTGCTGACATTATCAACGTTACTGCGGGTGGATTTTACTTCGACAAAACTAGCCGGAACCGCACACGCGTTACATTGACCACGTTAAATTTTATCGAGGACAATTCGGTTCCTGCCAAAACAAAAGCGGTGTTCGCTAATGCTGAAGTAACTCCGATCGACTCTCTGACCCTGGTTGGCGGTTTACGTTACACTGACCAGACGAAGGACTTCATCTACGGGCGCCTTGGTGTGCCTGGATCATCGACCGGCGGAGCTGTGCCCGCTTCGCTGGCGGCACTGAACGGTCTCGTCGGTAGCTTCAAGGGTGACCGCATCGATTACAGGCTGGCTGCGCAATACCGCTTTACCGACGACGTGATGGCTTTTGGCCAGGTTTCGACAGGATTCAAGGGCGGCGGCATCAATTCGCGGGCATTTTTCCCGGCTCAAGCCTTACCCCATAATCCCGAGACGCTTGATGCCTACGAAGCTGGATTCAAAAGCGAATTCCTCGACAATAAAGTGCGGCTGAATGGTTCGGCCTTTATCAACAAGTACAAGGACATTCTGGTATCTGTCTCGAGCTGCCCACTGCCAGGGGCGCCGGCTGCGCCTTGCGCGTTGCCGCTCAATGCTGGCACAGCCACAGTTAAAGGGTTCGAGCAGGAGTTAGCATTTCGCCCGACGCCAGAGTTTTCAATCGATGCTTCGTTGGCGTATCTACACTTCAAATACACATCAATCAGTGCGGTTGCGGCCAGCGCAGGGATCGGACTTGAGGACAAAGGGGTCTACATTTCGCCGTGGCAATGGAGCGTTGGGGCTCAGTACGAAATTGATATGGGCACCGGTGGAACATTTACGCCGCGTATCGATGTCAGTCACGAAGACGCGTTTAACCGAAATGCAAATAACGTAGATGCCGCAACGGGCGGACGAGACATCTTCGGGCTCGTCGCGGGTCGTACTCTGGTCAACGCGCGCCTGACCTACGCCACCGAGGATAAGAACTGGGAAATTGCTGGTGAGATCCGCAATCTCACGGACAAACTCTATTACAGCGATGTCTTCGACAATCGTGGCTCAACGAACTCAATTCAAGGTTCTCCGGGTGAGCCGAGAACCTGGGCACTTAGCATTAAGCGCCGCTTTTAAGACTATAGATGATTGTATGCGCGCGAGCGGCGTTGAAGCCGCTTTGCGCGCAGGCGTGACGAAGAAAGGGTAATGTATGACTGCGTCCTTGTCCCAAGTTGTCAGTGCTGCTGGAGTACATACACCTATCGTTGCCGGACTACCGATGCCTGAATTTCGGCGTATTCGGGTTGAGCCTATTACTGGCGCGTGTGGATGCGAGATCTCCGGAGTGGATTTAAGAGAGCCGTTGGACAAAGATGTTCTTGAGGAAGTCATGCTTGCTTTTGAGCAATTCTTAGTCATCGTATTTCGCAATCAGAATTTGACGCCTGAACAGCATAAGGCCTTCTCTCGGCAGTTCGGCGATTTGATGGAACTGCCGCAAGCTCCCACGTACGATGGACATCATGACATGCAGGAGGTGCGGCGTGAGGCGCACGAGCCTGAGAGCGTTGTGCCGTCTTTCGAGCACTTTCACACAGACAGCCCTTTCTTGCGACAGCCGCCGAAATGCATCGTGATGCGAGCGTTGGCTGTTCCGCAGTGGGGCGGGGACACCGCATTCTCTAACGCATATCTCGTTTATGAGCATTTGTCGGCCGGCATGAAGAGTCTGCTGAATAGCTTGCAGGTGGTTTATTCTGGGCGGGATATCTGGTCGAAGAATGAGCGCTTGGCTCCGGATAAGCGGCTTCGGCTTCGGGAGACGCATAGCTTTTCAGATGATCAGCTTGAGAACATTCATCCCGCTGTTCGTGTCCATCCGCGAACTGGGCGTAAAGCGCTGTTCGCCACTAGCGCATACTTCAAACGCTTTGTCGGCTGGTCAGAGGAAGAAAGTCGGGCACTGCTGTCATATCTGCAAGGCTTAGCCCAACACTTGCATTATCACTGCCGTATTAAGTGGCATAAAGACACGCTGATCGTCTGGGATAACCGCTTTACACTCCATCGCGGTGTGCATGACTTCAAATACGAGCGTCGCCATCTCATTCGGACCACAGTGATTGGTGAGGTGCCATTGGGAATCGCAAACTGGACGGCACCCACAGTGCTGTAGAAGGCGTGGAGATGAAAGTTAGTGCGGCTGTCGCAGAAATTCTCAAGCGCGAGAGCGTAGACGTAATATTCGGGTATCCCCGTAACGCCGTGCTGGAGCAGGCCGCAGCGGTGGGAATCCGCACGATTATCGTGCGGCAGGAGCGTACTGGTGTTCACATGGCTGACGCCTATTCGCGATTAACGCGCGGGCGACGAATGGGCGTGTTCGCGATGCAGCATGGCCCGGGCACCGAGAACGCTTATGGTGGCGTGGCACAGGCCTACGCTGAAAGCGTGCCAGTGCTGGTGCTGCCTCAGGGTTATGCGCGCCGTTTATCACACGTGCCTGACAATTATAATGCCACGCGCTCTATGCGGGACATTACCAAAACTGCAGAGCCAATCCTGCGGGCCGAGGACACGCCTGCAGTTTTGCGCCGGGCGTTCACGGCGCTGCGGAATGGTCGTCGCCGTCCTGCGCTTGTGGAAATGCCCTGGGATGTACTTGCCGAGGAGATACCTCAGCCATTGAACTATCGCCCCGTTGTTACAACGCGGTCTGGGCCAGACCCCGCTGACATTGCGAAGGTGACGGATCGCTTGATTGCGGCCAAGCGCCTGGTGATTCACGCGGGCGCGGGCATACATTGGGCCGAGGCTTATGAGGAACTGAAAGCTTTAGCCGAGCTGCTGGCGGCCCCGGTGTCGACCAGCCTTGAAGGTAAGAGCGCATTTGATGAGACTCATCATTTAGCGCTCGGTGCTGGCGGTGCTGCGACGCCCGGGCCGGTTCGGCATTTCCTTGACGCCGCAGATCTTATCCTTGGGATTGGCTGCAGTTTTTCCGAGACCGCATTCGGCGTTGCAATGCCAGATCATGTGCCGATTATTCATGCAACGCTTGATCCGGCGGATATCAACAAAAGCATCCCGTGCGAGATGGCCTTGATAGGTGATGCCAAGCTTACGCTCTCAATGCTGCTTGAGCAGTGTCGCGCCCGTCTAACGGTACAGCGTAATGCAGACCGCGTGGTGTCGGAGATAAGTGATGTCGAGGCAACGTGGTTGGCACAATGGCGCCCCTTGCTTGAGAGCAATGACACGCCGCTCAGTCCATACCGCGTCTTATGGGAGCTGCAGAAAACTGTTGATGTGGGCAATACCATCATTACCCATGATGCAGGTTCTCCACGAGATCAGTTGACCCCATTCTGGAAATCCCGAGCACCGCTCAGCTACATTGGCTGGGGCAAATCAACCCAACTCGGCTATGGGCTGGGTCTGGCGATGGGCGCAAAATTGGCGCACCCTGAAAAGTTATGCATCAATGTGTGGGGAGACGCCGCAATTGGTTTTACTGGCATGGACTTTGAAACCGCTGTCCGCGAACGCCTTCCGATACTCTCGATATTGCTCAATAATTCTGCGATGGCGATAGAGCTAGATCAAATGCCAATAGCCACTCGTCGTTTTCGCGCCACTGATATTTCTGGAAATTATGCCGCGTTCGCGAAGTCGATGGGTGGCTATGGAGAGCGGGTTACGCGCCCCGAAGAAATAGCTGCCGCAATTCGGCGCGGCGTTGAAGCGACCAGATCGGGCCAGGCGGCGCTGTTGGAGTTTATCACGGCAACCGAGACCCGGGCATCACGCCTATGAGTGGGCCCGTGACGATCGGTACAAATAATGCACCATCTCAGCGCGAGCCTTGGCCATCGCATGCGAACTGGCCGCTCGGCCTCCTGACCCTGATTTCAGTCTTCAACTACCTTGACCGGTCACTTTTGGGTCTGGCTTTGCCGCTCGTGAAAGCCGAGTTGGGGGCTTCCGACACGGTATTGGGTTTGGTAACCGGCTTAGCGTTCGTGCTTTTATACTCGTTTCTGGGGTTGCCTATCGCATGGCTGGCTGATCGATGGAGCCGGCGAAACATTATAGCTGCAGGTTTGGCATTCTGGAGTTTGATGACCGCCCTGACGGGTTATGTGTCTTCGATTTTGCAGTTGGCTATAGCTCGCTTTTTGATGGGCGCGGGCGAGGCCTGCGCACTGGCGCCATCAAATGCGATGATTGCAGATATGGTCCATCCCCAGCGACGCCCCTTGGCGATGGCGCTATTTGGGACTGCAAGTTCGATTGCATCAATTGTCTTCTTTCCGATCGCGGGGTGGGTCGCCCAAACCTATGGGTGGCGTACGATGTTCATTGTTATGGGGCTTCCTGGGGTTGTGGTCGCGGTACTGTTTCTTTCAACAGTCAAAGAGCCGCCACGAACATCTCCCCCGAAGCGGCGCGTTGCGGGCCCTTTGCGTGAGGTGATGGCAGATATTGCATCTTTGTTCACCGACCGGTGCTTCGTTTGGATTTTTGCTGGTGTCACTTTGATGGGCGCCAATGTTTGGGCCGCCGGAGCATGGACCCCGACGTTTCTAGCTCGTGTTCATGACATGGGCCTTGCCGAAGTGGGGCGCACAATCGGGCCGATCCGCGGTCTGGTTGGGGCTGCCGGCATTTTGGCCGGTGGATTTCTCATCGACCGATTGGCGCATCGCCGCCGTAGCTGGCAAGTGATCGGCCCTGCGTTGGCCTGTATTGTTGCGGGCCCCGCCGAGGCGCTTTTTCTGCTGGGCGATACGCGAGCACTATGGTTGCTTGGGCTGGTGATTGTCAGCTTTGTGATGCTGATGCACCAAGGGCCAATCTTCGCAGTCACGACAAACGCCGTCAAAGTTCAGCATCGTGCGCTTGCGATAGCTGTCATACTGTTCGGCGCAAGTTTTGTCGGCAATGTAGTGGGGCCAAGTGCTGTTGGTATTCTCAACGATTTTTTGAAGCCCGAGTTTGGCGACAGCGCGATCCGGTATTCCATGCTGATCATCGCTGTCACCCCGGTGCTTGCCGGGCTCTGCTTCCTGCGTGCTGCTCCTTTATACAACGTTCATCAGGCCCAACATGAACAGGGTGGCTAGCAAGTAGGTCGCCGATGGCACATAGAATCGAAGATCTGATTGATGATCGTCCGCGCGAAGGTGTTTTTCGTGTCCATCGCGCATTGTTTGATGATCCCGATCTCTTTGACTTCGAAATTCGCCACCTCTTCGAGGGGGGCTGGATTTTTCTCGGGCTCGATAGCCAAGCGCTGCGCCCGCATGATTTCTTCACAACCATGGCCGGGCGTGTACCTGTTCTTGTTATGCGTAATGACGAAGGCCAGTTGGGGGCCTATATCAATTCATGCCCTCACAAAGGATTACGGATCGCCCAAACGTTGCAGGGCAACGCCCGGCTGCACGTATGCCCCTATCATAGCTGGACTTTTGACAGCAGTGGACGCAATCGCGGTGTAAAGTGGCAGTCCTCGGGGTGTTACTCGGAAACCTGGCAGAAACAGAGCCGCGACCTAACCAGCTTGCCAGCGTTCTCGAATTTCCGTGGCTTTCTTTTCGGCAGTTTGACCGGTGATGTCCCGCCGCTGGAAGACTATCTCGGCGGGGCAAAGCGATTCATTGAGCTAGTCGCAGACCAGAGTGAAGAGGGTGCCGAACTGGTTCCTGGGGCCATCAGCTACACGTTCAATGCTAACTGGAAGATGCAGCTCGAGAATTGCTCTGACGCCTACCATTTTACCTCTACGCACCCTTCTTACGTGGAGCTGTTGCAAAATCGACGGACTGCAGGTGTGTCCGCTGTTGCGTCTGTCTGGGACCAAGACCAGTCCTGGCACGAAGACTCAACGGGTATCGCGGGTGGCAGTGTCAGCTTCGACAATGGCCACGTTTTAAATTGGGGGCGGCTTGGAATTCATCAGGGTCATCCGTTATTCGAGCGCGCCGACGCGCTTGCGATACGTCTCGGTCGCGAGCGTCGCGATTGGATCTTCCGAATGCGCAACCTGACGATCTTTCCGAACCTGCAAATTGCAGAGAATGCCTCGAGCCAACTGCGTGTAATCCAGCCTATTGCTGCGGGTAAGACGCTAATGCGGACGTGGTGTATTGCGCCAAAGGGTGAACATAGCGAGGCCCGGCGTCAGCGCATTCGACAGTACGAAGACTTTTTCAACCCATCCGGAATGGCGACGCCCGACGATACGGTATGCTACGAAAGCGGCCAGCGTGGGCTTGCCGCGAAGAATGCGCCTTGGCTGCAAGGATATGGACGCGGGTTTGCTGCCAGCCAGCCCGGCGGCGGCACACTAACAGATTCCATTGATGCCGCAGCAACCAGTCACGTCATCGGGGATGCACGGTTGTGCGATGAAACGCTTTACCAAAACTACTATCGGGCATGGGCCAAACGTATCGGTCCAAAACTGACTGACGCTGCCGAAGGTCGATCATGACCCACGAAGAGGCTGCCCTTCTTCTATTTCGTGAAGCAGCGTTGCTTGATAACGGCGCTTGGGCAGAGTGGTTGGATTTATACACTGAGAATGCCATATTTTGGGTGCCGGCGTGGAAAGATGAGGTCACGATAACGTCCGATCCAGATGCCGAGCTTTCGCTCATCTATTACAATGGTCGCCAAGGATTGGCAGATCGGGTGAAGCGTGCGACGTCGGGACTGTCGGTTGCTTCCTCACCCCGTGCGCGCTGCGTACATGCCATAAGCAATGTCATGGTTCACGACAACGGGGCCGAAGCTGTTGAAGTTGGTTCGGTCTTCACCGTTCACCGCTACGACGTGAGGGCGGAACAGGCCCATTGCTTTTTTGGCTATTACCGCCATCACTTCGTGGTTCATCGCGGAAAATGGCTGATTTCAAGCAAGAAAGCTGTGCTTCTGAATGACTGTATTCCAACGGTTCTCGATTTCTTCTCCATCTGAAACAACAGGAAAGCCTCGTGCAACGTGTTGTCATCGTCGGTGCCGGCGCCATGGGGTGTCTATTTGGGGCGCGGCTGATTGAGGTTGGTGTTGACGTCACATTGGTCGACGTCAATCGAGAAGTCGTTGACGCAATAAATCACCGCGGCATCACTTGGAGTGATCACTTGGGTGCGCGGAATGTTCCTGCGGCAGCCACTGCAGATGCCCGCTCAATAAAAAGTGCTGAATTGGTGATTGTTTTCGTAAAGGCTATGCATACACGCTCTGCTGTGGATGCTGTCAGCCACCTCTCAAACATCTCATGTCATGCGCTCACATTGCAGAACGGTATCGGCAATGATGACATCTTGGCCGCAACATTTGGGGCTGATCATACAATGCTCGGCACGACGGATCAGCCCGCTGATCTCTTGGCGCCAGGTCGCGTTCACGCTCCTGGTGCGGGCCGCGTGTATTTGGGGGGCGTTACTGTTGCTGGCTGGGCTGTGGCCGAAACGGTAAGTGCGATTTTCAACCGCGCTGGAATTTCATGTCAGAGCCTCATCGACCCTAGGCCCAAGGTCTGGGAAAAAGCTGCGTTCAATGCTGCGCTTAACGTCATGTCGGCGCTGTGCGATGCGACTGTCGGCGATCTGGATTGCGCCGAGGGGCGCGCCCTTTCAACTGCTGTCGCAGCCGAGGCCGTTGCGACGGCGCGGGCGCTCAACATAGATGTGAGCCTGAGCCATATTCTTCAGCAGATCGACTTCGCAATGGTACACCATCGCCGTCATAAAGCATCAATGTTGCAGGATCTGGCGGCCGGGCGACGTACGGAGATTGACGCAATCAATGGCGCAATCGTAGTGCGTGCCCGGAATCAGAATGTGGCCGTCCCCGTAACAGAAGCATTGTTGTGCCTTATGAAAATCGCCGAGAATGTGCGGATATCAAAGCAACTCAACTCTGACTCGTAGGATAAAGTCGAATCTAAGTGGCGGGTTCGGACTTTATCGTCCTGGCGACAAGGCGCTGTTTATCGAAATCACGTTAAATCGCATAGTATTAAGTTTTGGAGAGAGTGCTGAGGCGTTAAGTGAACCTGGCCATCCCGAAAACTCGGCTCTAGAGAAAACTCGGGCTTACTTCTGCAAATTCTGGGAATGAGGTGACATTCTCTGGATGCGCAGATTCAAAATACGCTGAAAAGCCCCCGAAATAGGGCGTTCTTGCGTGGATTGTGAAGAAAATGAAGAACAATCAAAAATGTTGGCTGGGGCGCCATGATTCGAACCTGGGGCTCATGTCACAGATGAGCTGCGGCGATTATAGGGTCGAACTTGGTGCCTAAACGCTTAGCGCGTATTCTAACAATGTGTCTCGAAATTTCGGGTGCGCCAGTTTCACCAGGGCCTCGGCGCGTTGCCTGATCGTCAACCCAGTCAAGTCCGCCCAGCCGTATTCAGTCGCAATGATGTGTGTATCATTGCGCGGCGTTGTCACGGGCCCTTCAAGTTGCGGGACAATGCGGGACACTGCGCCATCCATGGCGGTTGAATGGCAGGCAATGATCGACTTGCCGCCTTTCGAGATGCGAGAGCCACGCACAAAATCAAGCTGCCCGCCAGCTCCACTGTATTGGTGCCCCAAAACATGCTCAGAATTGCAGGCTCCGCTCAGATCGACCTGGAGTGTGGCATTGACCGAGACCATGTTGTTGTTCTTGGCGATGTGGCGTGGGTCATTCACCACATGCACTGGCGCGCTGTGCATCGAGGGGTTGTCATCCAGGAAGTCGTAGAAAGCGCTATCCCCCATGGCAAATGTAAACACGCTGCGCCCGGGATAGGTTGCCTTGTAGCGGTTGGTCACAGCGCCGCACTGAATAAGGCGCGCTAGCGCCGGAGTCATCAGTTCGGTATGGATCCCTAAGTCCTTGCGGGTGCTGAGCTTATCGCAGACGGCGTTGGGCAATGCGCCAATGCCCATTTGGATGCACGCTCTATCCTCGATCAGATCCGCTATCGTTGCCGCGATAATATTGTCAACCGGGCCAGGCTGTAGTTCTGCGCACTCTAGCAACGGCACATCATTTTCGATAATCGCGTCGATCTCGGAAATATGCAGCGGGGACTCACCAAATACGCGCGGCATATTGGCGTTTACTTCGACTATCAACCGCTTGGCCGAGCGAGCCACCATTGTAGCATAATCATTGTTGGTGCCAAAGCTGAACCAGCCGTGGCGATCCATCGGCGATACGGTGACCAAGAAGCAATCGAGGTCGATCTGCTGCGACAGCATCCGCGATGAATCGCTGAAGGCTACGGGTACAAAAGCGATCGGGGAAGGGGCGTTGGCGCCAGCACTCTTAATTAGGGCACGCTCAATACTGCTGAGAAACATGCAGTGCGGGCGTATTCGGTCAAGTAACTCTGGCCGCAGCAGTGTGTTGCCGGTGTGAGCCATTGAATGAAAATACCAAAGTCGCAGATTTGCCAAGTCGGCAGCGACAATGCGGTCCGCTAAAGCCGCCATCAATGCGGGGGGCGCACCGACCGCCATTGCCAATGCGATATCGCTGTCGGACTTGATCTCGGCCACCGCTTGCGCGGCTGTCATGCGTTTTGCGTTGTACGTGGCCGAAAAATCCATAATGCGTATACCTATAGGATCGGGCGTTCATTTGAGTCTTGAGCCAGCGCTCCAAGGCAAGGCGTTGGCGTGCAAGAGTGGTATCGGCATTGTGCCTAGCTTCATGCAGCGGTCCGAAACGATGTATACCCAATTCGCCAATGCTGTCGAAGATCAGAGTATGGTAACGCAGACAATGTCACAAAAAATACGATAAGCCGTGAAGCAGGCAGTATGAGAGACACAATTACGTAGTGGGTTGCGTCACTCCACCACTCAATGATGTATCGCACGGCTACTGTTACGGCTGTTACGTCCTCGTTATCCCCGAGGTGACGTACCACATTGATCCGAAAGGATTTAGAAAATTGGCTGGGGCGCCAGGATTCGAACCTGGGGATGGCGGTACCAAAAACCGCTGCCTTACCGCTTGGCGACGCCCCAGCAGGAGCGGGGTGTTCAGAGCCTAAATCCTGGTCTGAAACCCTGGAAGGGGCGGCAACATAACCAGCCAGCCCGCATCCTGCAACCCTCCGATTTTGGCTCTATTCCGCCAAAAATTTGCCCGCGACCAAGCCTGGCGTCAGAAGTTGGGGCAAAACGTGCGGCTCGGCTGCTTTCGGGCCGTAATAAACGTAAAGCGGCACCCCTGAACGTCCGAAAGAGGCGAGTGTTTTGGCAATTTCGGGGTCGCGATTGGTCCAATCTGCCTTGAGGTAAGCCACGTTTTTATCGATCATGGCTTGCTTTACTTCAGCGGTAGACAGCGCCACGCGCTCGTTCATCAAGCATGTAATGCACCAAGCCGCCGTGAAGTTCACGAATACCGGGCGGCCTTGGGCCCGCAAGTCTGCGAGCTTGGCGGGGGTATAGGGCTCGTAGTTTGCGCTGCCCACATTTGCTGCCGCACCTGCGCCGGGTGCTTTACCGACAGTGATTAAAAGTGCGATGGCTGCAACCAATGCGAACACGCCGCACACCAAACTAACGCCCATACGGCCACTTTGTTGTGTCAGGCCGAACAACCACGCGGCCAATGCCAAGAACACCAAGCCTGCCAATGCGGCGGCAAAGCCTTCCGGGCCCACTTGTTGTGAGAGCACCCACACCAACCAGGCTGCCGATGCATAAAGTGGAAACGCCAGTACTTGCTTCAAGCGGTCCATCCACACGCCTGGCTTGGGCAGAATTTTTGCGGCTTGCGGCACCAGGCTGAACAACAGGAACGGCGCGGCCAAACCAAGCGCCAAGCTTTCAAACACCAGCAGTGTCACCGCAGGTGATTGCGTCATAGCGTAACCCACGGCGGCGCCCATCAGGGGCGCGGTGCAAGGTGTTGCAACCACCACGGCTAGCGCGCCGGTGAAGAACGCGCCCACGGCACCACTGCGTTGTGTCAGCGATTGCCCCACCCCCATGATGCCGCCGCCGATGGCGAACACGCCTGAGAGGTTTAGGCCTAAGCCCAGCAACACATACGTGATGATGGTGACAAACGCAGGCGATTGAAGTTGAAAACCCCAGCCGATTTCAGTGCCAGCACCACGCAAACCAATCAACAGGCCTGCAAGCACGCCGAATGTGGCAAGGACACCAACTGTATAAGCCAGTCCATCGCGACGGCGTTCAGCCGCGCCATCTGCGCTGTGGCTCGCAAAAGCAAGTGCCTTCATCGCCAAAACCGGCAAGACGCAGGGCATCAAATTCAAAATCAGACCGCCCAGGAACGCGAATAACACTGCTGCCCATAACCCAACATCCGCCATCTCGGCTACGGCTGTGGTATTGGCCATTGCGGCTGGCGGTGGGCTTGCCGCCGTAAACGTGTAAGCGGTTTTACCGCTGATGTTATCAACCACCAAAAGCCCGCCGGTTTGTGATGGCAGATCAAGCGGTGTCGGGGCGGCAGCGACGGTCAGTTTCAAAACACTGTTATCGACGTCGCTCTCTTGCGTGGCGGCGTTGTCTATCATTCCGCCATCGAAAGGGAAGAACGATACTTTTGTATCGGCATTTGCGTCAAAGTTTGGGCCTGCACTGAAAACAATACTGTTGCCGTTGCGCGTGATGACAACCGGCCACGGTGCATCTTTCGGCATGGCATTGAGGGCTTGTTCAATTTCTGGCGCATTCAAAGATGCTGCCGGTGATTTGGCGGAATCGACGTTCAAAGGGACGCGGAAGTTGCCTGAATCTGGGATGCAAATTTCCGCACACACGAGCCAGTTTCCAGCCACATCAATGGTCAGCGTTTGCGGGCCTGTGATGGTCTGATCCAGTTTCAAAGGCACAGGCAGCAAAACTATATTGCTGTATCCGAAGTTGATCAGCGGGCCATACGGAATGCGTTCCGGAACAGGCCATACGATATCGCCGGCTGTTACGCCTGCGGGTAATGTCCACTCCAGCGCGCCCGGCAAACCTGAATCGCCAGGGTTGCGCCAATAGGTGTGCCAGCCTGGATCCATTTCGATCTTCAGCGCGGCCCACAGGGTTTCGCCGGGTTGTGCGCGGTCGCGCGATAAAATCAACGTGGCTTTGGCATGTTCCGTTTTCACCGATGCGGTGGGGGCGTCAGGCGTTTGCGCATGAACGGTAATTGGAAGCGCGATGGTCAAGGCTGCGAGCAAGCCGCGAAGAGAGCGGGTGATGGCAGACATCAGCGAGTGTGTGTTCATGCGTAATCTTGCTTTTAAGTTATTTTCCGGGCCGTTTATTTTAAAGCTGGCCCCAGCTTACCTTGCTTAATCCACCATGTTGGGTGGCCTTCGGCAATGATTTCTGCTGCCGTTTGGGCGGCCTCAGAGCTTTCAAAAATTCCAAAACAGGTGGCCCCTGAGCCAGACATACGGGCAATCTTGCAGCCTTTTGACCGGGATAGAGCTGCCACAACACCGCTAATCTGCGGCGCTAGGCTTAAGGCGGGCTTCACTAAATCGTTGCGCGTGGTTTGTAGGAAATCGGTCAGTTCGCTCAATGTCGCCCAGCCAGCGGTGGTGGGCTGGACTAAAGGGCCTGAGTAGGGCGGCTGTAATCCGCGAAAGACGTCAGCAGTTGCAACGCTATGGCCAGAATTAATCAAGAGAACGTCGCAGGTGGGAAAGGCTGCTACTGGCGTAATAACTTCACCAATGCCCTGCATCACCACCACATCGCCGCTGACGCATACGGGGACGTCCGCGCCCAATGCTGTAAGTGCTGTCGCATCTGGAATCGGTTGGCCATGTGCTGATTCAAGCACATGTAATGCCGCAGCAGCATCTGCTGTGCCGCCGCCAATGCCCGATGCGATGGGTAGGTTCTTCGTAAGCGTAAACTTGCCGCTAGGATTCAAGCAGTGGCGGTGCGCATAAAACTGCGCGGCTTTAATGATGGAGTTATCAGTGACGCTGAGTCCATCGGCATAAGGGCCACGAATATCCACACTCAGCGTATCCGCGGGCTGGAACGTAATCTCATCGCCGATATCGGCGAATGCCACGAGAGATTCAAGCGTGTGATAACCATCATCACGCTTGCCGGTTACATGTAAGAACAGATTGATTTTGGCCGGCGCAAATTTACGGAGCGAAGACATAGCGCCTGCCACTTTATGACCTTAAGTTTACGCGAACAGAAATGACCGCTCGTTATTTTTGAGCGAGGCCTTGCTCGATCTTGGCTTGCAGGCCAGTTTTCTGTTTTGCCTCGGGCTTCAACGTTAGCGCGCGTTGCCATTGGAAGCGTGCTTCTTTCTTACGCCCGACTTTCCAATACACATCACCCAAGTGTTCATTCAACGTGGGATCTGCGGGCTCCAATTCGACGGCTTTTTCCAGGTAAACAACAGCACCTTTGTAATCGCCGGACAGATAAACCGCCCAACCCAAGCTATCTACAATAAAGCCGTTGTCCGGGCTTTTGCTGTACGCCAGTTCGATCAAGCGGCGGGCTTCGACCAAGTTCTCGCCACGATCAATCCATGAATAACCTAAGTAGTTTAGAACGTCGGGTTGATCGGGGTTGAGCTTCAGCGCACGCATAAAATCAGCTTCGGCTTTGGGCCACTGCTTTGTGCGTTCCAGCGCAACTCCGCGACCGTAATGCAAAGTCCAATTGTCGGATTTGCTTGTCGTGTAAAGCTGCTCAGCTTTGTCGTATGCGGTAATGGCCTCGGCGAATTTTTCTTCTTTGCGATAAATATTCGCAATCGCCATCTGTATCTCAGGCATTGCAGGATAATCGCGCGCCATGGCTTGCAATTTGCTTAACGCATCGAGTTCTTGATTCAGTGCCGTTAGGTTCTCGACGATCTGGAATTGTGCGCCGAGGTACGACGGATCGCTTTTCTTGATCACTGTCAAAACAGCGTTCGATTCATCAAACCGGCCACGCAAGGCGAGTGTCGTGCCCAACACCCAACGCGCGATATTTAAATCCGGGTTCAGATAAACCGACATTTGCCCAAAGGCGATGGCAACATCAGTGAAGTTGTTGTTCCCGCCGTTCTGCGACAAGACTTGTGAAATGGCGAAATACGTTTCCGCCATACCATCGTTCACGGTCAGTTTTTTCTGAAACCGATTGGCGTCAACTAAACCCATGGCCATATCGGTCAGGCCCACGCTGGAGCCGCGGCCACCGTTGAACTTATCCAACATCGCCTTGACGTTGGCCGACTTGCCCAAACGGTGATAGCCGCCTGCAACCAGGCGAATCACGGCCAAAGGTTGCCGTTCAATGTTCGCGGCCAGTGCATCGTAATGAATCAGCGCGTCTTCGCTACGGCCAGCATACTCATTCAGCATGCCGCTCATCATGTGATACAGGTCGCCAAGGCCTTGCGCATTTTGCAGCGGAGCGAGTTCGGCTAACGCCGCATCAGGTGTGTTGCGGCCAGCTTGCGCCCACGCGCGGATCATGGGCATCGCAAACGCGAGGTAGCTGTCTTTCTGAATCCGATCAACGTAAGACCACGCCTGATCGTATTCTTTCTTTTGCATGTGGCCTGTGGCCAACAGTAGCCCGGCCAACGGCATCGGGCGCTCTTCTGTGTCGTAATAGCGTTTGGCCGCCGCGATCGCCGCATCCATTTTGCCGGCGGTTGCCGCCGCAGAATATGAGCGCCACAGCAGCGAATTGTTGTTTGGATCAATCTCGAGCGCGCGTGCGTAATACTCAGTGGCTGTGACGGTGTCAGCCGTGGCATTCGCATGACGTGCGGCTAACAGGGCACCTGCCAGGCCGGACGAATTTGAATTCTTTCCCGGTGTGGGGGCGGCCACAGCGCTGGCGGTGGAGACAAAACCGCACAGAGCAATTGTGGCTGTGCTGAGGAGGAGGCGTTTGAATGTCAGTGTCATGCAACCATCATAACGCGGGCAGGCATGCGGGGTACGAAAATCCACATCCTGCCCGGATTAAATTCCCTTTACATATTGGGGTAGTTCGGGCCGCCGCCGCCTTGTGGAACCGTCCAATTGATATTCTGGCTGGGGTCTTTGATGTCGCAGGTTTTGCAGTGAACGCAATTCTGCGCATTGATTTGAAAGCGTTTCCCGCCGTTGTCGGCATCCACAACTTCGTACACGCCTGCCGGGCAGTAACGCTGTGCCGGTTCAGCCCACTTGGGCAAATTCACGGCAATGGGAATATTGGGATCAGCTAACTTGAGGTGAATCGGCTGATTCTCCTCGTGGTTGGTGTTCGAGATGAACACCGAGGACAGCTTATCAAACGACAATTTGCCGTCCGGCTTGGGGTACGCAATCGGCGTCGCTTCGCTGGCACTTTTCAGCGTCGCTGAATCCGGTTTGCCGTGACTTAGGGTAAACGGCAGGCCGATCTTGAGGCTTCGCATCCACATGTCCAAGCCCGCTAAAGCCAACCCTACGTACAGGCCGAATTTACTCCACAACGGTTTGACGTTTTTCACTTTGCCAAGATCGTCGTAGATCCAGCTGTTTTTTACGGCGGTGCTGTAATCGACCAACTCGTCGTGTGCGCGATCAGCGCCGAGGGCTGCAAACGTGGCTTCAGCGGCCAGCATGCCGCTCTTCATGGCGTTGTGGCTGCCCTTAATGCGCGGCACGTTCACAAAACCAGCCGAGCAGCCAATCAGCGCGCCGCCGGGGAATGTGAGTTTTGGGATCGACTGTAAACCGCCTTCGGTAATGGCGCGCGCACCATACGAGATGCGGCGACCGCCTTCTAAATATTGCTTAATCGCCGGGTGATGTTTGTAGCGTTGGAACTCATCAAACGGCGACAGATACGGATTACTGTAGTTCAGGTGCACAACAAAGCCGACAGCCACTTGGTTGTTTTCCAAGTGATACAGGAACGAACCGCCGCCAGTGGAGCTGTCAAGCGGCCAGCCCATCGTGTGTGCAACCAAACCTGGCTTGTGTTTGGCGGGATCAATTTCCCAGAGTTCTTTGATGCCGATACCGAACTTTGCGAAGTCGCTGTTGGCATCCAGCTTGAATTTGCTGATGAGCTGCTTGGCCAACGAACCGCGCACACCTTCACCAATCAGTGTGTACTTTGCGCGCAGCTCAATGCCGGGCTCGAAGGCATCGGTTTTTTCGCCGTCGCGGCCAATGCCCATATCGCCAGTGGCAACACCAACCACACGGCCTTGTTCGTCGTAGAGCACTTCAGCGCCAGCAAACCCTGCAAACACTTCAACGCCCAGCGCTTCAGCTTGCTGCGCCAGCCAACGGCAGACGTTGCCTAAGCTGACAATGTAGTTGCCGTGGTTGTTCAACAGCGGCGGCATCAGCATGTGTGGAATTTTTAACGACCCATTTTCTGTGAGGAAAATGAATTGGTCATCGGTCACCGGTGTGTTTAGCGGCGCGCCTTTGTCTTTCCAGTCAGGGATTAGTTCGTTCAGAGCAATCGGGTCGATAACCGCGCCAGACAAAATGTGCGCACCAACTTCCGAACCTTTTTCAATCACACAGACCGTGATTTCTTTTTCTGCTGCTGCGGCCAGTTGTTTCAGACGAATCGCTGCCGACAGGCCCGCAGGCCCCGCGCCGACAATGACGACGTCGAATTCCATTGCTTCGCGGTCCATAGCCTCGTGTCCCTCTTTATTATTATGCGCCCACAAGCCGGGTTGGCTGCGGCGTCATGGTTCTCGGTGGTTCCCTTAAGCCCATCCCTAAGGGTTAAGTGCTTGCTTATTAAGGTATAACCCCCAACAACGGTCCCCTCCAAGGGGTGGAACACCCAAAACCTTAAGATGCGTCCAAAACCAGCCATATCCCACAGATTAAGGCTCAGAAATGTACCTTTAGGGGGCTGGTTTGGGGGCGCCGGCCTGAGTATAAGCAACCCCCATATATATGTATGGTCCTGGCCCCGGTGGGGCTTTGGGCTTGGCCAAATCTAAGACGAGAGTTCGCTCATGTCCCCGCGTGTTGCTGCTGTTATTTCCGCGATTTTGTTTGCGAGCATTTTGGGCGTCTTGGTGGCTGTCGGGTCGTTCGGGGTTTTGCGTATCCTGGAAGGTATGGGCGAGGGTGTCGGCCTGTTGCCGAGCCGTTGGGGTGAAAACAACCCTGAAATCCTGATGACGTCCGCCGGTATCGTCGCCATCCCGGTGGTGCTGTGGTTCCTGGTTTGGTTCTACAAAAAAGCCCTGGCCGCAGAAATCATGCTGGAAACTTACAAGTACGTTGCGCCAGATGCGCCGACGCATCCAACCAAAGTCTAAGCCGCAGTTTCACGACTCCTCCTTGAATATATAAAGCGTTGCGTCTTGAGTTGACGGCGCAGGCGTTTCAAACTCGGGTGGTATGGAAAAGCCGCATTCCACTCCTGATCTTGCCTCAGTTTTGCACTGGCATCTTGAAGCCGGTGTAGACGAGACCATTGGCGATGCGCCTGTGAACAGGTACGCAGCGCCTTTGCCTGTCTCTGCGCCCGCACTTCAAGCCGCGGCCACTGCACCAACCGCAGTTCCTGTCGCGCCCATTGTGATGCCCCGCATGACACCAGTTGTGCCGCCCATCGTTTCAGCACCCGTATCAAGTGCCTCATCTGCACACTTAGCCCAAGAATGCAAAACCTTGGATGAACTGCGTGCGGCTGTTGAGTCGTACGATGGCTGTGCGCTGAAAGCATTTGCCACACGGACTGTGTTTGCCGACGGCCACCCGAAAGCGCGCGTGATGGTGATTGGCGAAGCGCCCGGCGAGGATGAGGATCGTCAGGGTAAGCCCTTCGTCGGCGTATCTGGCAAATTGCTGGACCGCATGTTGGGCTCGGTCGGTTTGGACCGCGCGACCAACGCTTATATTACCAACATCGTTTTCTGGCGGCCGCCGGGTAACCGCAAGCCCACAGCCGAGGAAATTGTGTTGTGCATGCCGTTCGTGCAGCGACACATTGAATTGTTAGACCCGGCGCTATTGTTGCTGGTGGGCGGGCCATCGGCTTCGACAATCCTGGCCAACCCATCCGGGATTACCAAGTTGCGCGGAAAATGGTTCTCGTATGAAAGCCCTGGGTTACCGCGCCCGGTTCCGGCCATGGCAACGTTCCACCCGGCTTATTTATTGCGTTCGCCTAACCAAAAAAGATTAGCGTGGCGGGATCTTCTGGCTTTTAAGCAGAAGTACGACAGCCTAACGCCCGCTTAAGTGTAGTGAGTATTTATGCCTGGGATTGATGAATCAAAGCCGTTCTTAGCGATTAACATTGCGGTGCTGACAGTGTCGGATACGCGGACGTTGGAAACAGACACGTCCGGTAAAATCTTGGTCGATCGCATTACCGAGATGGGTCACAACGTCGTGGAACGCGCTTTGTTGACTGACGATGTTCCAAAGATTGTCGCGAAACTCAAAAGCTGGGTGAGCGATCCTGCTGTGGATTGCATTATCACCAGTGGCGGCACCGGCGTTACTGGCCGTGACGTGACGCCAGAAGCCTTCAAACAAGTCTGTGAAAAAGAAATCCCCGGCTTTGGCGAGTTGTTCCGCTGGATCAGTTTTAAAAGCATTGGCACATCCACTGTACAATCCCGTGCTACAGCAGGCGTTGCGAATGGAACTTACCTTTTTGCGCTGCCCGGTTCCAATGGCGCTGTCAAAGACGGTTGGGATGAGATTTTAAAGTATCAGCTCGATGTGCGGCATAAGCCCTGTAACTTTGTCGAGCTGATGCCGCGCTTGAAAGAGCACCTTTGGCCGAAACCTAAGATGTAATGCCGACGTTTCGTTACGAACTGAAAATCTTAAGCGAGAATCCGACGGCGGTGATCGCTGGGGTAGATGAGGCCGGGCGCGGGCCGTGGGCGGGGCCGGTGGTGGCCGGTGCCGCTATTTTAAATCACGCCACTATGCCCAAGACGCTTGCGCGCGAATTGGATGATTCTAAAAAATTATTGCCTCAAGACCGTGATGACTTATTCGCACAACTGCAAGCGTGTGACGCAGTTGTTTTTGCCACTGGTCTTGCTAGCGTCGATGAAATTGATGCCATCAATATTCTGCAAGCGACATATTTAGCGATGACGCGCGCTGTTAACGCATTAAATCGTCAAATCGATATTGCGTTGGTTGATGGCAATCGCGCGCCGCCGCTAAGCTGTCGTGTGCAAACCATCATCAAAGGCGACGGGTTGTCTTTATCGATTGCAGCCGCATCCATTGCTGCAAAAGTGACCCGTGATCGCATGATGATAGAGTTGGCTCAGCAACACCCAGGCTATGGGTGGGAAACCAACATGGGCTATGGCACCGCTCAGCATCAGAGTGGCCTCAGCAAGCTTGGTGTGACGCCGCATCACCGCCGCTCGTTTGCGCCTATTCGCGCATTATTGGGTTCGGGTGCCGAAGACGTGTTTGCGGAAGAGCATTCACTCTTTTCTTAAATCTTTTTTCAAAAATTTTTTCAGCCCCTCAAGCCATAGAGTCCACGGAGTCCGGCGACTCTACATCTTGTGGCATCGAGTCGGCTGAGTCGCTGACTCTTAATGTCTCGATAACGCTTTGATTCTATTATCTGAATCGTCGGTGGCCTCGCTGGCTTGAAGTTGGCGCAAAACGTACTGGTCACCACACTGCTGGGATCTTCCTTCCAAAGAACAATAAGTGGGGTGGGGAGGGCCTGGCATCTTACCGGCTCCAAGTTTTGGGGACGCACACCCCGCAGGAAGATGACGCGAGCTCGAAAACGGGCGCCGCGGGTCGAACCTTCCTGCGGGGGCCTCAAAGCCGGAGCCCACACATAAAAAAGTATGTTCAGGGCGAGGGTTGATATGGCTGGCAAGAAATCTGCGGCTGCGGCGAAAGAAGCCGCGGCTAACGCATCTGCGATCAAGACCGACATCATCCATCAAGGCGAATGCGTTGATATCCTGAACCGGCTTCCAGCCAATTCAGTTGATATGGTGTTCGCTGATCCGCCGTACAATATGCAACTGGGCGGTGAACTGCATCGCCCTGATAATTCACGTGTCGACGGTGTCGATGACGAATGGGACCGTTTCGCTGATTTCCGCGCGTACGATGAATTTACCCGCCAATGGCTGGGTGGTGTACAGCGCGTGTTGAAAGACACCGGTTCGCTGTGGGTTATCGGCTCGTATCACAATATTTTCCGCGTCGGTGCCATTTTGCAGGACTTAGGCTTCTGGGTTCTGAACGATGTGGTGTGGCGCAAATCAAACCCGATGCCGAACTTCCGTGGTACGCGCTTTACCAATGCGCACGAAACACTGATCTGGTGCTCAAAAAGCAAAGACGCACGTTACACCTTTAACTACGACGCCATGAAAAATCTGAACGAAGGTTTGCAAATGCGCAGCGATTGGACGCTGCCGCTCTGCACCGGCGATGAGCGCTTGAAAAACGAAGGTGGCGATAAGCTACATCCGACGCAAAAGCCTGAATCGCTCCTGTACCGCGTGATTATGGCCGCCAGCAATCCGGGTGATGTGGTGCTGGATCCGTTCTTTGGTACGGGTACCACGGGTGCTGTCGCTAAAACATTGGGCCGCAAATACATCGGTATCGAACGTGACGGCGATTATATCGCTGGCGCCAAGCGCCGTTTGGCCAAAGCCAAGCCGGTGTCAGACGAAAAATTGCTGACTACTCCATCGAAGCGTTCGGAGCCGCGCATTCCGTTTGGTTCGGTGGTCGAGCGTGGCTTGCTCGAACCCGGCACCGTGTTGTGCGATGCCTCGGGCCGTCATACGGCCAAAGTGCGCGCTGATGGCACGCTGATCTCGTCCGATCATCGTGGTTCGATTCACCAAGTTGGCGCGGCCGTGATGGGCGCGCCTGCGTGCAACGGTTGGACATTCTGGCACGTCAACATGGGCCAGCGTTTGGTCGCGATTGATGTGCTGCGCCAGAAAGTACGCGCCGAATTAGGCGAAGCGCTTCAGTAAAGAAATCTAGAGAGAGCCGATACCAAAAATAAGAAACGGCAAACGGCGCAGGGGTAACCTTGCGCCGTTTTGTTTTAAGCAGCTTGTGGCGCAGTAAGCGAGGCCATCAGTTCGGTGATCTGCTTTGGCTCGATGTCGCGGACGATAAAGACAATGCGCGTGCGTTTGTCATCGCTGGGCCAGCGCTCCAGCCATGAGAGCGGATGGAAAATATGCTGCACACCGTGAATCACGGCGGGCTGTTCACGATCAGCCACATTCACCAAGCCTTTGACGCGCAACAGATCAGGCCCGCGCAGCATCACCAGTAATTGAATAAAGAAATTCAATTTTGCCTGTTCGATGGGTTTATCGAAGGTAAAGCAAAACGCTTGAATGTGATCGTCGTGGCGGTTCACGCCATTATGTGCGTGATCATGGCCGTGGTGATGATGTGCATGATGATCATGCGCATCGGCATATGTTTCAGCCTTCAGCCACGCTTCAACATCCGCACCTTTGGCTTTGGCGTTGAACGGGCCCAAGTCCAAGATCAGTGCCGGGTCAATGCGGCCATGATCGGCTTTGATGATCGACGCGCCTGGGTTGAGCTTCTTTAGGCGAGCTTCCAGTGCCGCATTGTCTGCCGTCACATCTAATTTGGTCAGAATAATGCGGTCTGCAACAGCCGCTTGTTTTACTGCTTCTTCATGGGCGTCTAACGTCGCCATGCCATTCACGGCGTCGACTGTGGTGACCATGCCGTCCAAGCGAAACTTGGTGAACGCGAGCGGGTCGCTCATCAGCGTTTGTAGAATCGGTGCGGGGTCAGCCAAGCCAGTCGTTTCAATCACAATCCGATCAAAGGCGCGGACCGTACCTTGGGTGCGCTTTAGCATCAGATCATGCAGTGCTTTCACCAAGTCGCCGCGGACCGTGCAGCACAGGCAACCGCCTTGAATTTCCACCACATCGCCATCGGTTTTCTCGATCAGTTCGTGATCCAGGCTGATCTCACCGAACTCATTGATGATAACAGCCGCGCTTGAGAGCGCGGGCTGGCGAATGAGATGGCTGAGCAGCGTTGTTTTTCCGCTGCCCAGGAAGCCCGTCAAAATCGTAACGGGAATTTTCTCAAGAGATGTGGGGTTGCCGCCGGATGATGTCATGAGGGCAAATTGCCACAGGCATCATCCGGCGACGAGGGGGACTTTAAGATTTATTTAGCCGCTAATTTTTTAGCGAGACCAGCAATGTGCGCGCCTTGTTTGCGTGCCATGGCCAGCTCAATTTCACTTGGTGTTCGTTTGCCATCAGGGCCTGCGAATGTGCTGGCACCGTACGGTGAGCCGCCACGCGCTTCCGATACGTTGAATAATTCGTTCGCCACCGCATACGGCAAGCCTGAAATCACCATGCCGTGGTGAATGAGCGTGTTGAAGAACGATGTTATGGTCGTTTCATTGCCCGCCAAGGTGCCCGATGACGTGAACACGCCTGCGATCTTGCCGGTCAAGGCGCCTTTGGCCCACAAGCCGCCGGTTTGATCCAGGAACGTTCGCATTTGGCCGGTCATGTTGCCAAAGCGTGTCGGTGAACCGAAGATAATGCCGTCGTAGTCAGCCAGTTCGTTCGGATTTGCCACAGCTGCATCTTGATCCCACTTGCCGCCAGCCTTTTTGAAGGCGTCTTCCGGCATGGTTTCCGGAACGCGCTTTAAAGTGACGGTCACGCCGTCTACGCTGGCCGCGCCTTCGGCGATTGTTTTGGCCAAGGTTTCGATGTGGCCATACATGCTGTGATAAAGAACCAGAACTTTTGTCATTTTTTTACGTCCCTCGTGTGAACCCGGCATCCTCATAAACGGATGCCACCTATAATGGTCGGCAGATTAATGTGGTTGAGTGAGGGATTCTTGTGGCCGATTGCTCTTTAAAACAATCGGCCAAGATGTGAATTGATTGTTTCAGATTAGGAAACAGTGAGGACTTACCGGCCTTCGCGCCACCAGGCCGCCATGGCCCCGCCGACACTCAGCAGTAGGATCAGGAATATAGGCAGTAATGTGGTCTCGCTCACGCCCGTCACCACATACTGCTCGTTGGCTTTGAGGCCCAGCCATGTCGAGCCATGGGCGGTGCGGTTGGCCGCAATCCGGCGGACCGCTGGCGTTCCGGTTTCGCTCAGCCAGTAAATGCCACCATCGGTGCTATCGACCGTGGACTGCACTTTGGCCGGCGTCGTCAGTGCGTCGAAATTTTCCAGTGGGTTGGATGCGCCCACGGCAGCCACAGCGTTGGATTTGCCATCGCTCAAGCGGTACAGCCCTGGCTCGGTCACGGTCATGCTGGCGACAGCGCGGCCCTGGCCCACATCGCGCGGGGTGACGGTTTGTTTGCTGCCGTCTGGGCCTTCGACATTTACGTTCTGCTCGCGCGCATCCAGGCTGCGGCGCGAGACAATCAGTTGGTCGCCGCGCACTTCAGCCGATAAAGCTTCTTCTTCCAGCTGCGGCTCTTTCATCAGCCAATGGGCTGTGCGGCGCAGGAACTCGGCTTGCGGCCCGCCGCCATCCACACCTTTGCCCCACAGCCACATGGTGTCACTCAGCAGCAAGGCCACGCGGCCTTTGTTGACGTGATCGAGTATCATCAACGGCTCGCCGTTCACGCCATTCATGACGCGTTGGCCAGATGAAGGGGATACTTGCACGTTACGCAACCAGCGGCCCCAGGTCGGAATACCGCCGGGGCCAACAGCGCCCGCTAAATCCGATGTGACAGGGTGGCGTTTGCCCACATCGGTTAATGACGGTTTGTACGAGTCCGGGAACACAGTGCCCGTGGGCGCGGCAGGTAGAATGGCTTGCAGTGGGCTGTCGTAGAGGCTGGAGCTTTCAGCAAATTCCGGCCCCACGGCTAACATCACCGCGCCGCCGTCACGCACGTACGAGGCCACATTCGACATGAACTGATAAGGCACTAAGCCTTTGCGGCTGTAGCGATCGAAAATAATCAGGTCGAACTCGTAAAGTTGTTCTTCAAACAGTTCGCGGATCGGGAATGCAATCAGCGCGAGTTCACTTAAAGGCGTGCCGTCGTCTTTCGTCAGCGGCCGCAAAATCGTGAAGTGCACCAGATCAACGTTCGGGTCGGACTTCAGCAAATTGCGCCACGCGCGCTCGCCCACATGGGGCTCACCGGAAATCAGCAGCACACGCAGACGATCCCGAATGCCATTGATGGCCATTAGTGCGCGATTGTTCATGCGCGACAATTCGCCGTCTTGGCCTTCAACTTCCACTTCGACGATGTTGGCGCCCGGTGTTTCCACAACCACCGGCAAGTCCACAACTTGGCCACTGTCGAGTTGCAGTTGCTGAATCACTTTGCCGTTACGGCGCAACGTGATGGGCAGGCGCGCTTTGTTTTTGTGGTTGCCCGCATCTTCTGCCATCACGCGGATCATGGCTTGCTCGCCAACCAAGCCGTAATCGGGCGCACGTTCAATGCGCACGCGGCGGTCGCGTTCGTCTTGCTCGCCACTCAGTAGTACGTGCAATGGTGCTTGTTTGGCGGCGAAGGTTTCAGGCGCAGGCACATCGTGCACTAAGCCATCGCTGATCATGATCGTGCCAGCAAGGCGGCTGGGTGGGATGTCACCCAGTGCCGCACCTAATGGGCCAAAAAGGCGCGTGCCGTCGCTGCGGGCTTCTTTACCCACGCGTAACGTGCGCACTTCTAAATTCGGCTGCGTTGCGAGTTGCTGCTGAAGTTCGGTGACGGCTTTCTCAGTACGTGCACGGCGCTCGCCGATGTTCTGGCTGGTGCTTTCATCCACCACCACCACTGCAATATCGTTCAGTGGCGCGCGTTCTTCGCGCACCAAACGCGGATCAGCGATGGCGACCAGCAAAATTGCAATTGGCAGCGTGCGATAAAAAATGCCGCGCGCTTTGCGGTAAATACCGTACGCCATCAAGGCAAGTGCAATCACGAGCAGCGATAATAGCAGCCAGTGGGGAACGGTGGATGAAAGTGCAATGCTAACGCCGGGCATGTCCACCTACTGCGTCAAACGTTGCATGATGGCAGGCAGGTGCACCTGATCGGTCTTGTAGTTACCCGTCAGCGCATACATCACCATGTTCACGCCAGAGCGATAAGCATACTCGCGTTGCTGTTCGCCGCCAGGCACAACGGGATAGAGCGGCATGCCAGCCGCATCGCGCGCCCACGCTGCTGCCCAATCATGCGCGCCGATGATGACGGAAGAGACGCCATCATTAGAACTTGAGCCGCGCTCGACATACACAGCGCCACCGGCATAACGGCCCGGCAACCCTTGCACGAGGTAGAAGCTGCGGGTCAGGACGTGATCGTTATTCAGCGGCATCACGGGCGGCATATCTAATCGCGCCAGAATTTCACGCAGCTTGCCGCCGGAACTGCCATTGCCGCCACCGACAGCCCCCACCTGATCCGGCGCATCGAACACAATCATGCCGCCATGGCGGAAGTATTCGTTGATCGCGCTGATGCTGGCGTTAGATGGCAATTGTTGCTCTGGCGTGATGCGCCAATAAATCAGCGGATAAGCCATCAGCAATTCGGAATCGGTTGTTTCACTGGTCAGCGAAATGCCAGCCGGTGCCGCCATTTCCGCTGACGTTCGTGCGCCCAATACGCGTGTGAGCGCTGTTAAGCCCAATTCAGAAATACGGTCTAATTCAGCAGACCCGGTGTTGACGTAACCCAGCCGCGTTTTAAGGATCGCCTCGCTCATGGCCGGGTCGAGCGGCTTATCCGATGCAATTGCCGAAGTGCTCAGCATGACGGCGCACACAATAAATATGGCGGCTGTGCTGGCATTGGGCTTCGGCAGGCGCGGCAATAGGCCACGCAGCGCGAAACTCAGAACAAAGTCCGCGATCAGCAGAATTAAAGCAGCAAGTAAAATCCAAGGCTTCAAATCGCGTTCGCCTTTCAGTGCCTCTAACAACGTCACGTTCACATTCGACGGCCAGCCGTCGATGGCTTTGGTGTTCCAGACGGCAGGCCCCAAGTTCAACGCGTATTTTGCACGCGCTGTTCCATAGAGGCCCGGCGGTGCATCTACGCTTGCCATTGTCGTGGCAAGCTTGTCGGATTCAATCGCGGCACTGGTGGGCCCCGGCGGCACAGCGCGGCCTAAGCCATCCAGCAATGTAAGTGGCGGCAACAGTGGCGGCGTTTCTAAATCGTTGGTGGTCACGCCTTGGCTGAGATCGAGCAGCGTGTTCAGCATGCCAACGAATAAGCCTGACAGTGGCAAGTTCGACCATTCAGGCGTTGATGTGACGTGGAATAGCACCACCCAGCCCGAGCCACGACGTTCAGCAGTAATCAGCGGCGTACCATCACTCAGCTTCGCCCAGGTTTTATCCGGCAGGTCTGGGCTGGGTTCGGCCAAAATCTGCGTCGTCACTTTTACGTCGTCAGGAATGATTAGCGATTTGAATGGCGACTTCTCAGGGAAGGCGCCTAAGCCCGCAGCTTCCCCCCATGACATCGCGCCGCCTAAATTGCGGCCTGCGCTGCGTAACTTCACCGGCAAAAGTTTGTCACCAGTTGGATCAAGACGCGGACCTGCAAACCGCACCAGCACGCCGCCATTCTCGATCCAGGCTTGAACCTCTTTGGCTTCATCGTCTGTCAGACGCTGGCCGCCGGAAATAATCATCAGTGACAAAGGCCGTGCCAACAAATCGCGCGTGTTTCCAACGCGCATTTCAGCCGAAGCACCTAAAGCTTGCGTCAGGTAATAGCCGTCTTCCAGCAGTGGCGCGGTCGTGCCAGTGACGGCAGCCGCGAATAGCCCCACGGGGCGCTGCTGCCAGCGATCATCTGATAATGCTGTAGCTGCTGCGCTGGCCTGTCCTGAAATATCAAACCGGGTAACGCGGTTGGCCAATTCGCTGGGCACGACAAACGTCGCAGGCGCAGCATCACTGCCGTCTTTAAGGGCTGCATTGGTTTCGGCCAGTACACCGCCGGTGGCGTCAACCGCACGCACAGTTGCAGCAAAGCTGGGTCGCGCACCTTCGGGCGCCACGCGCTTTACCTGCATTTCAATTTTCGCTGTCCCACCTTCGCCAGCACTGCGTTGCGGCTGGGCGATCATCAGTGGCACATCGCCACGCTGGGCTTGAATTACCGTCAGCGTGCCCATGCGTTGCAACGTTTGAACCAACTCTGTTGTGCGTGGCGTTTCTACACCGTCGCTGATGAAAAACACTTCAGCAGAGTCGAGACCTTGTTTTTGTAACCCTGCAATAATGGGTGTGAGATCACTGTTCCATGGCTTTGGGTCCATTTGCGCCAAACGGCCCAGGGCATCGCGTGCATCTGACAAGGCGAACGATTGCGCTTCCATGCCTTTGGGTGTTGCGGCTGTTGTGACCAGCAACACTTTGCGACGATGTAAGTCTGCGCCTTCCACGATTTCGCGCGCGGCAGCAATGCGTTCAGGCCAGCGGCGGGCTGCGGCCCAGCTATCATCCACGACTACAATAACAGGGCCGGTCTGGTTCAAGCGCTGTGCGTTCAGCACAGGTTCCGCCAACCCAAAAATCACCAGGCCTGCAATCAGCATGCGCAAGATGACCAGCCACAATGGTGTGCGTGACGGTGTGCGCTCGGTCGGGTTTAAGCCGAACATCAAGCGCACAGCAGGAAACACAACGCGGGTCACGGCTGGCGGTGTAATGCGCAACAGTAACCAGATCGCAGGCAGTGTTATCGCCGCCAGCAGAATCCAGGGTGAGGCAAAAGAGATTGCGCCAAGACCCATCATCTGTGGCGCTCGCCAATGGCGCGGTGTAACGCAACCAATGTTAAATGCGGTGGAGCATCTGTGCGGTGTGTGGTGAACGACCAGCCATGAGACGCGGCCAATGCGCGGAGTGAATCGCGGTGTGCCGCCATGCGTGCCATGTACTCGGTACGCGCATCTTCGGCGCGATCTATAATGACATCGCCTTCGTTCTCTAATCCTTCAAAGCGCACACGGCCCGTAAAAGGCAACGTTTCTTCTGCAACATCCAGCACCTGCACCAAATGCACGGATTGGTTATGAGCGGCAAAAGCATCGAGTGCCGCAGCTATACAGGGGAGCGGTTGTAAGAAATCGCTGATCAGCACCGTCGCGCCAAATCGTGCGAGGCCGGTGTTGAATTTGGGGAAGGGCGTATCTGTGGGCGCATCAAGTTCGCGCGCCAAGCGTTCAGCCATTTGCGACAGCGCAATGCGACCGGCTGTGGCTGCGCGCACAGGCAAACCATTTGCATCAAGGCGTAGAATTTTCTCACCGCCTTCGACCAATACAATACCTAGCGATAAGGCAAGTGTTGCTGCGCGGTCAGCTTTGGTGGGCCAGTCTTTACGCGAGCGGAAATGCATAGAGGGCGAAAGGTCGCACCACAGCGCAACGGTTTGCGCCGCCGTCCACTCTTGTTCACGTATATATAAAGCATCGCTGCGCCCCGACTGGCGCCAGTCGATCATGCTGGGTGTGTCATCAGGACCATAAGGGCGGAACTGCCAGAAGCTTTCGCCCATGCCGGGCCGACGTCGCCCGTGCGATCCCAAGGCCACGTTGGCGGCAATGCGCTGCGCATTCACCAGCAAGCCCGGCAAGTGTGCCGCGGCTAGCTCTGCGCTGTGCTCAAGATCGCGCCGTTTCAGTGTGGCCGGAGACATGTTTGCTTAAGTGTGGTTCGTGTAGTCACACAGCTTGGTGATGACATCATTGATGGACTTGCCGTCAGCACGCGCCGAGAAGCTTAAGGCCATGCGGTGTTGCAGTACTGGTTTTGCGAGAGCCAGAACATCGTCAATGGATGGCGACAACCGACCTTGCAGCAATGCGCGCGCACGGCTGGCCAGCATCAAAGCTTGGCTGGCGCGGGGGCCGGGGCCCCACAGCACGTTCTTTTTTACGTCATCGATGGGGCTTGTCTCGGGGCGACCGGCGCGCACCAAGCGCAGAATCGCATTCACCACACTTTCGCCGACCGGAATTTGGCGCACCAATTTTTGCGCAGCCAGCAAGTCATCTGTGCTCATCACTTTCGGCGCGGTCGCGTCATCGGTGCCAGTGGTGCGCAGCATAATCTCGCGCTCGGCTTTTTCGTCGGGGTAGTGGATGTCGATCTGCATCAGGAAGCGGTCGAGCTGGGCTTCCGGCAGCGGGTATGTGCCTTCTTGTTCCACGGGGTTTTGCGTGGCCAGCACATGGAATGGCTTCGGCAGCGTGTGATGTTGGCCTGCGACAGACACCTGGCGCTCTTGCATTGCTTGCAGCAGGGCAGATTGCGTGCGCGGGCTAGCGCGGTTGATTTCATCCGCCATCAGTAATTGGCAGAACACTGGGCCTGGCAAAAACCGGAACGAGCGCTTGCCGTGGTCGTCTTGGTCCAAGACTTCCGAACCCAAAATGTCCGCGGGCATCAGGTCGGGGGTGAATTGCACGCGCTTATCGTTCAAGCCCAGTACACCACCCAGCGTTTGCACAAGGCGCGTTTTTGCTAAGCCCGGCACGCCGATCAGTAATGCGTGGCCGCCAGCCAGAACGGTCATCAAACATTCTTCCACCACAGTGCGCTGACCGTAGATCACGTTTTCCACCGCGTCAGCGGCACGCGCCACTTGGGCTGCAACGCGCTCCACGTCTGCTACAGCAACATCGATACCTTGGGTATCGGCGAAAGCCAGGGTCGCTTCAGCGGTTTCGTGTGATATCGTTGCGCTCACGGGGTGGGCTCTCCAAATTGAGGGTCGGCCCGCATGGAAATGAGGGCCATTTGGCATTGAGTAGGTGCATTCAGTATGGGACCGGAAACCCCTGTGAATGAAGCAAAATCTCAAGGTGAGAACGTGACAAAACCGCCACTTGGAGTGGGGGTGGATGTACCTGTTCACATGCCGCCGATCTGCGGTGATTTTGGCATGCGTATCGACCGGAATGGCACATGGTTTTACCAAGGCTCGCCCATCGGGCGCTTGGCGCTGGTGAAACTGTTTTCAACCGTTCTGCGGCGCGACGACGAGGGCCTCTACTGGCTGACGACCCCAGTGGAAAATGGCCGAATTGAGGTGGAGGATGCGCCGTTCATCGCGGTTGAAGCGTTGATTGAAGGCGAGGGCCGTGCCCGTGTCATCAAACTGCGCACGAACGTCGATGATGTGGTGACGATGAATGCCGATCATCCATTGCGTGTAACTGTGTATGGTGAATCCGGCGAACCACGTCCCTATATAAAGGTGCGCGGCGGGCTAGAGGCGCGGTTGAACCGGGCGGTTTATTATCAGCTTGTGGATTTGGGCGAAGCCGCCGACAACGACGATACGATATTTGGGGTATGGAGTAGCGGGCAATTCTTTCCACTCGGCCAGATTTGAATGCAACTGTGAACATCGCTGACGGTTTGACGCGCGATCTTATTCGCTCGCGTCTCGTTAGGCCGCGTGATCAGCAGCTGCGTGGTGATGTGGCCATTGCCATGGCGCTGATGAACCAAGGCAACTTGGAAGCGCATGATTTTGCAACCTTCGGCCAAGTGCCGTCGACTGGGATTCCCTACGCGGAAGGCGCTGGTGCGCCGGGCGTGAAACTGAAGCGCAAACCTGCGGCAGTGTTAGTGCCGCTCATAGACACGCCGTCTGGTTTTTCTGTGCTGCTGACGAAACGCACCCCAGATTTAACACAGCACGCAGGGCAAATCGCCTTTCCAGGCGGCCGCATGGAGCCCAGCGATCTCGATGCAACTGACTGTGCATTGCGCGAAACCGAAGAAGAGACAGGTTTGCACCGTGGCGCGGTGGAAATTTTGGGCACGCTTGATCCGTATCTCACCATCACCGGCTACGAAGTTATTCCCGTCGTGGGGGCGGTCACGCCGCCGTTCACGTTAAAGCCTGATCCGGTAGAAGTGGCTGAAACATTTGAAGTGCCGCTGACCTTCCTGATGGACCCTGCCAATCATCATCGTGTCGAACGAGAGTACAAAGGCCTGACACGCGCCTATTACGCTATGCCGTTTGGGCAGCAATATATCTGGGGGGCCACCGCAGGTATGATTCTGAACCTGTTTGAAGTTTTGTCGGTGACGTAATGATGCGTATTCTCGTCACGTACCTCATCCCATTCTTATTGCCACTGGCAGGCTATAGCCTGTGGATTTGGTACCGCACGCGCTATGCCGAAAAGCATGGCGGAGATGCACCGCAGTTTGAGAAAGGGCCGTGGCCACTGATGCTGTTTTTAGGTGCCCTCTTTTCGCTGAGTATTCTCGCGTTTGGCGCGCTGACATCGGGCGGTTCGCCAGGTGACACATATATCCCTGCACATATGGAAAATGGCCAACTCGTGCCGGGTCGAACCGAGAAAGCCAAGTGACGCAATTTCCATGGATGAGCGAGCCTGAAGTAACGCGCGTTCTGGCTGCCTTGGGTGCGCCAGACGTAGATGTGCGCTTCGTTGGTGGCTGCGTACGCGATGCGCTGGCAGGCCGTGTCATTCATGACATTGATATCGCAACGCCTGATACGCCCGGCATTGTGCAGCAGCGTTTGGAAAAAGCGGGTTTGAAAGCTGTACTGACTGGATTAGATCACGGCACGATCACCGCAGTGACTGAAGGCCGCACATTCGAGATCACCACGCTGCGTCGTGATACGGCGTGCGATGGCCGTCATGCTGATGTGGAGTTCACCACAGATTGGAAAGAAGACGCTGGGCGACGCGACTTAACAGTGAATGCAATGTCGCTTTCACCTGATGGCACGCTGCACGATTATTTCGCCGGCCAAGCAGATTTAGCCGCAGGCATAATCCGGTTTGTCGGTAACGCCGCCGACCGCATTCAGGAAGATTATTTGCGCGTGCTGCGCTTGTTTCGGTTTCATGCCCACTTTGGTCGGGCACCCGTTGATGCAGAAACACTCAGCGCATGTCAGCAGCATACCGAAGGCTTGAAAACACTTTCTGCAGAGCGCGTGCATCAAGAGATGGCGAAATTGCTTTCAGCATTGACGCCTGTCGACAGCATTAAACAAATGCGCAGTTGCGGTGTGCTGCAAGTGCTGTTGCCTGAAGTCGAGAGCGGCCAGATGCTGGGCGCGCTGATCAATGTCGAAGCCATCGCGCAGATTAAACCGGCCTGGGTGCGCCGCTTGGCGGCGTTGGTGCGCCCCACCATTCGGGTTCGCGACCTGACACAGCGCTTACGACTCACGAATCAAGAAGCCGACTTGCTTGCGTTTCTGATGGGGCCACAGCCAGCCCTTGCGGCAAACATGCGCGTGCCGTCATTTGATTTCGTCCTGTTTCGTCATGGTAAAGACGTGATCATCGAGCGTCTGGCGTTATTGGCTGCGCGCGATAGTAAGCCTGATCTGTGGTTGCCATTGTTCGAGCGCACGAAAGCCTGGGTGCCGCAGCCATTGCCGATTTCGGGCGCAGATATTCTGGCCCTTCAAATTGCACCGGGCCCTGCCGTGGGCCGTGCACTCCGCGCTGCAGAAGAGCAGTGGGCCGAAAGCGGCTTTCAAGCCAGCGCGGCTGATCTGCTGGCGCACGTTCAGTCATTTCTCGCCAAAGGCTGATTCGCATTTTTGAAATGCAGACAAAGTAACGGCCCCGGAAGGGGTAAACCGGGGCCGTTAATCTTGTGGGAGGAACATGTCGGGTTCACGAGGGGGGGAGATGAACCAGCATCCTCCCGACAGCGCGCCGTAATTCAGGGTTTTGGCTTGCCGTCGATGTTCATGAAGATACGCCCCCGACCCTTACAAAAAGATGGGCGGCACATGAAAAGCCTGTCACCCTTGTGGCGGCTTAAAGGCTGCTAAAGCTCTGTTTTTCCAGTAAAATATCCTAATTGGCGCAACCCTTCGGCCAGCACAATGGCAGCGGCGACTGACACGTTGAGCGACCGTAAGCCCTTGGCCAAGGGAATCCGCACGCAGGCGTCAGCAGCGGCATGAACCTCGGATGGGACTCCGGCGCTTTCCCGACCCAAAAGCAGGGTGTCATCGGGGCGGTAATTAAAGTCTGAATGACTGACCTCGGTTGCGGTGGTCAGCAGCACGAGTCTCCGGGATGATCCGCGAAAGTCAGCGATGAAAGCCTCCCACGATGTATGGCGGCTGATCTCGCAGGCGTCGCTGTAATCCATGGCCGTGCGCCGTAACCTCTTCTCATCAAAGGGAAAACCGCAGGGTTCGATGACGTCCATCCCCACTTTAAAGCAGGCTGCGGTGCGCATCATGGCGCCCATATTTTGGGCAATGTCGGGTTGATAAAGGGCGAGCCGCATGAGTGGAAAAATCCTGGCTAGTTGCGAACCGTTCGCGATAAGGTAAGTCTTTGAATTATTAGAAAAACAAGCGCCTTGCGAGGTCTTTTCAATCAACAGGAATTATTCTATACCCCGCAACACACCGGAATTCCTTGAAGTTCCAAAGGTTTCTCGTCGTTTGGCGCGAATTTAGGATCAAGGAGCAACTGGTGGAGTGGGGCATTGTCGTCACATTGAAAGATGGCGTTCCCCCCGGCTTTATAAAAAACGCCGCGAGAACGATTCATAGGGGATCATAAGCATGGCGAATACGGCACCGGTCCATCACGCTGGAGATGGCGACACACGCCGCGACTTTTTATTGCATTCGACGATTGCCTTTGGCGCCGTCGGTGGGGCGATGGCGGTTTGGCCGCTGATCCACAGCATGAACCCGGCCGCAGATACGCTGGCCTTGTCCACCACAGAATTCAGTTTGGCTGGTTTGCAAGAAGGCCAGGCCGTGACTGTTGTTTGGCGCGGTAAGCCGGTGTTTGTGCGTTATCGCACCGCCGCTGAAATCGAAGCCGCACAAAAGACGCCGATGAACGAACTGGTCGATCCGCAGGCGGATGCTGACCGCGTGAAGAAAGGCGAAGAGAAGTATCTGATCCTGGTCGGCGTTTGCACGCACTTGGGTTGCATTCCATTAGGTTCGAAGCCGATGGATCCGCGCGGTGATTTCGGTGGTTGGTTCTGCCCATGCCACGGTTCGCACTACGATACCTCGGGCCGTATTCGTAAAGGTCCTGCGCCGGCAAACTTGGCTGTGCCGCCGTACCAATTCGTCAACGATACAACCGTGCGCATCGGTTAGGAGAGCAACACATGAGCACGGAAAAAAGCGTTTGGCGCAAAGCCTTCGAGTGGCATGAAGAGCGTCTTCCGATTGTGTCGTTCATCGATCATTCGGTTGGCAGCAAGTACCCGGCCCCGAAGAACCTGAACTACTTCTGGAACTTCGGCTCGCTCGCCGGTTTCATGTTGGTGGTGATGATCCTGACCGGGATCTTCCTGGCCATGAACTACACCGCGCACAAAGACATGGCGTTTGACTCGGTCGAACGTATTATGCGCGATGTGAACTTTGGTTGGCTCATCCGTTACATGCATGCGAACGGCGCCAGCTTCTTCTTCATCGTTGTCTACGTCCACATTGCACGCGGCCTTTACTATGGGTCGTATAAAGCCCCGCGCGAAGTGTTGTGGTGGATGGGCATCTTGATCTTCTTGGCCATGATGGCCACCGCGTTCATGGGTTACGTGTTGCCATGGGGCCAGATGAGCTTCTGGGGTGCGACCGTCATCACCAACTTGTTCTCGGCGATCCCTCTGATCGGCGACCCGATCGTGACCTTCCTGTGGGGTGGTTTCTCGGTCGATAACCCAACCTTGAACCGCTTCTTCTCGCTGCACTATCTGTTGCCGTTCGTGATTGTTGGCTTGGTGTTCATGCACATTTGGGCATTGCACATTCCAGGTTCGAACAATCCGCTCGGTATCGAAGCTGCACCGGCTGATAAAATTCCGTTCCATCCATATTACACATCGAAAGATGCGTTCGGCTTGGGCGTGTTCCTGCTGTTCTACTTCGCAGCCGTGTTCTGGTTCCCGAACTACATGGGCCACCCGGACAACTACATTCCGGCCAACCCGATGGTCACGCCGCCGCACATCGTGCCTGAATGGTACTTCCTGCCGTTCTACGCAATCTTGCGCGCTGTGCCGGATAAGTTGTTGGGCGTTGTCGCGATGTTCGGTTCGATCCTGATCCTGTTCGTTGTGCCATGGCTGGATACGTCGCGCGTGCGTTCGGCCACATTCCGTCCGATCTTCCGCATCCTGTTGTTGCTGTTCATCGCCAACGTCGTTCTTCTCGGCTGGTGTGGTGGGCAACCGGCAGAAGGTGCTGCGTTGATCATCAGCCGCGTTTCGACCTTCTACTATTTCGTATTCTTCCTGGTGCTGATGCCGGTCATTGGTTGGATGGAAACACCCAAGCCATTGCCTGCCTCGATTAGCTCGCCAGTCTTGAAAGCAGCGGAGTAACGCCATGAAAAAGATCATTCTGGCCGCCGCTGCGGCGCTCGCGCTGACCTCAGTCTCGACCACTGCTTTTGCAGCGACCGAGGGCCCTGAGTTGATGAAGGGCAAGTGGACCTTTGACGGTGTCACCGGCAAGTTCGACAAGCTGCAACTTCAACGTGGTTTGCAGGTCTATCGTGAGATCTGCTCGTCGTGCCATTCGCTGAAATACATTGCGTTCCGTAACCTGACCGCGCTGGGCTACAGCGACGAACAAGTGAAGGCGTTGGCGGCTGAATACGAATTCGCCACCATCGACGACGAAGGCAGCGATGCAAAACGTAAGGGGACGGCAGCTGATCACTTCCCGAACCCGTATCCGAACGAAAAGTTCGCACGCGCATCCAACAACGGTGCTTTGCCGCCTGACCTGTCTTTGATGACGAAGGCGCGCGTTGACGGTCCGAACTACGTTTATTCGTTGATGCAAGGCTACGAGGAGCCGCCGCCGGGCTTCGCGCTGCTGGCGGGCATGAACTACAACAAGTACTTCTCGGGCCACCAAATCGGCATGGCGCAGCAAATCACCGACGATAAGGTGACCTATGCTGACGGCACCAAAGCCACAGCTCAGCAAATCTCGGCTGACATCACAGCCTTCTTGCATTGGGCTGCCGAGCCCAAGCTGGAAGCACGCCACACCACAGGCTTCCGCGTGATGCTGTATGTCCTGATTTTCACGGTTCTGGCTTTCCTTCTGAAGAAGAAGATTTGGGCCCGCCTGGAAAAGAAATAAGCTTTAGGTCTGCGGACCCATCAAAACCGCCGGGCGCAAGTCCGGCGGTTTTTGTTTGGCCATAATTCTGGTTCATACTGACATCATGAAACGCACTTTTTCACACGCTCTGATCGCCGCCACCGCGCTTTTGTCACCCTCGTTGGTCCTGGCTCAACAAAACTCACTTCAGGCCAGCTATGACTTTCTGGTGAAAGAACGCAGCGCCGGTGGCGCGTTACTCAGTTTCTCGAATGGCACTGGCGATTACCTTTTGCCCAGCAGCTATTACGACACGGCTGAGTATTGGGGCGTGCATGTTTGCGAAGGGGCCAGTGATACTTGCGCTGTCAACGACACCTATAATCTCTTTAATTATCAGCTCACGCCTGCGGCCACACCTGCGGGAAAGCTCCAGGTCGAGCGTGTGAATGCCCATAACAGCGCGAACATTTATGACGCGGCCACATGGCAAATCGCGGTGGTGCTGGGCTACGTTAAAGGCAAGTTGCGCTTTGCTTCGCAGACCAGTGCGTATTCTCTGGCCAGTGGCCTCACTGAATTTCTGCATCAAAGCGGTGCCAAGCCCTTAGATGAAGGTGCCCCTGGCACCAAGCGCGCCATCACAAATGGCAAAACGTTTGTCTATAACGGCACGGTTATTAAAGACGGAAAGCACGCTTTCGCCTATCGCACCATGGCGCCGGAATGGCTCGCACGTGATCCATTCATGGGCTCGTCTTATGCGTCGTTTGTCACGGCTAGCAACTTGCCGTTTTTCAATTCCGATTACGAAACAGGTAAGATTAGCTGGACCGATTGGAAGCCGATCACCGGTGAGAATGCGTGGGCGTTTCTGATTGGCCCGCTTCAGGCGGCACACATTCATTACATCTCATTCCGGGGTGATGTTTTTATTCCGTTCGAGGAACTCGCTGTTCAGAATGCGCTGGATGTGTTGCCGACATTTGCGGCCATGCAGTCAGCGGTCGGGGGCGTTTACTACGCACCGGCGGGTTCTGTCGGCAACGAAGGAGATGCGCTGGTCAATCCGCATGAAGTGTCGGTCGAGAACAACCTATCTCTTCTGGCAGGCTTACAAATTCTGCGCTCTGTTTTGCACGCTGAATTGGAGCGCGAGGCCACATTGCTGCTGGATGATCAAAACAAGATTCGGGTCGCGCTGCAAACCATCGAAGTCATGATTCATGGTGGGCAGAACGGCAAGATCAAAACCAAAGGGCTTCTGGCATTCTTGAAAGACGCGGCTTGGCAGAAGGACAGCTTTGTACAGGGGGGCTTGGCGAACGCGCCAGGTCAGCGCGCCGATTGGCTGCCGACGACTGATCCTAAAGCGGTTGACGTTCAAACCTGGGCCATCACCGCCTTGGGCACACAGCAGATTGAGGAGTGGTTCGGTACGGGCACCGCATTCCAACTCTGGCAGAATGTGAAAACGTGGGGCGGCTACGGCGTCGGCGATACGTTGTGGGGCGTTGGCTACTCAAACCAAGACGGCAATGGCGTTGACGAAAGCGGCGATTATAAAAGCGGTGTGATGTCGGCGGAGTGGACAGCGGGGGCGATCACCGCTGTGCGCAACATGATCGCTTATTATCGTGCACACAGTGTTGTTGCAGATACGAACTCTGAGACGAATATCGACAACAGCATTGCTGCCCAAGTTTATGTGGAAAGCTTAGTG
Source organism: Rhodospirillaceae bacterium (assembly GCA_965229355.1). Taxonomy (GTDB): domain Bacteria; phylum Pseudomonadota; class Alphaproteobacteria; order Rhodospirillales; family Rhodospirillaceae. The sequence continues at coordinate 2,395,464 of OZ245869.1, forward strand.
CGCGATGAAACCGCCATGCTGAGTGCCATGAATAACTTACGCATTGATCAATATGCGCAGACGGAATTTCCTGGAAAACCTGTCGACTATGCCAAGCTGGTTGCGATCAAAACAAAGCCGTATTTATACGCCAGCAAGCGCCACCACATTCCGTTCGGTTGGTACGCAAATCCACTGCCCAGCACAGCGTCGACAGCGTGGATGATCATGGTTGCGAACAACTATGATCCGTTCGGTATCGGTGGTGCGCCGAATTAAAAATGGTGCGCTAAATTAAAAAGATTCAGCGCGCCTAATTCGCAGGCGCGCCGATGAAGCTTAGACGTTAAACAGGAATTCCAGGATATCGCCGTCTTGCACGACGTAATCCTTTCCTTCCGCCCGCATCTTGCCTGCATCTTTCGCACCTTGCTCGCCTTTGAGCGCGATGAAGTCAGCGTAGGCAATGGTTTGCGCGCGAATAAAGCCTTTTTCAAAATCGGTGTGAATCACACCAGCCGCTTGTGGGGCCAGCGTATTGCGCTTGATCGTCCAGGCGCGCACTTCCTTCGGGCCCACAGTGAAGTAGGTGATGAGGTCGAGGAGTTTGTAGCCTTCGCGGATGACGCGGCTTAAGCCTGTTTCAGTAAGGCCTAAGCTGCCCAGGAATTCTTTTTGCGATTCTGCATCGCCTAATTGCGACACTTCCGCTTCGATGGCGGCGGAAATTACAACTGAACGCGCGCCTTGCGCTTTGGCCATTTCTTCCACTTGCTTTGACAGCGCATTGCCGGTGGCAGCCGAACCTTCTTCAACGTTGCAGGCATACAAAACAGGCTTCGACGTCAGAAGTTGCAGGCCGTAGAAAATCTTTTCAGCGATTGGGTCTGCGGGCTTTGCGGTGCGTGCGGGTTTGCCAGCGCGTAACGCCACCAAGCAGGGTTCGATCACGGCGATTAAGTCTTTGGCTTCTTTGTCGCCGCCTTTGGCTTTCTTGGCGGCTTGGTCGGCGCGGCGCTCTAAGCTTTCCAGATCAGCGATCATCAATTCGGTTTCCACCGTTTCGGCATCGCGCACCGGGTTCACTGAACCTTCAACGTGGGTGACGTTCTCGTCTTCAAAGCAGCGCAGCACGTGCACAATGGCGTCAACTTCGCGGATGTTGGCCAGGAACTTGTTGCCCAAGCCTTCACCTTTAGACGCGCCACGCACCAGCCCTGCGATGTCGACGAATTCCAACTGTGTGGGCACAATCTTTTGCGGCTTGGCCAAGTTCACCAGCGCATCAATACGGTCATCGGGCAGGGCGACACGGCCGACGTTGGGCTCAATCGTGCAGAACGGAAAGTTTGCGGCTTGGGCTGCGGCTGTTGCCGTCAGCGCGTTGAACAGGGTTGATTTGCCAACGTTCGGCAGGCCCACGATTCCACAATTAAAACCCATGACTACTTCGCATCCTTATTCGTGTTTGCATCAGCCTTCGGCGTTTCAGCTTTGGAAGGCGGTTGCGGTGTTGTGTCTTTGGTCAAAAGCGAGACCTTTGTCATAAAGCGGTTATGATCGCCGGCGACTAAAAATGGAACCGCATCGACGATCGCATTCAAAAAACCATCAAGCCAGACTTTGTCAGCCTTGGCGAAATCTTGCAGGACGTAGCCCGAAACCTTGTGCTTCTCGCCTGGGTGACCAATGCCACAGCGCACGCGCCAGTAGTCTGCGCCAATATGAGCATCGATGCTTTTTAAACCATTGTGACCGGCGTTACCGCCGCCTTGTTTCACTTTCAGGCGGCCGGGTTGCAGTTCCAACTCATCAAACAGCGCAATCACGTCGGCAGGCTCAAGCTTATAGAAGCGCATGGCTTCGCCGACAGCCTGTCCGGAGAGATTCATAAATGTGCCGGGCTTCAACAGCAGCGTTTTTTCGCCGCCGATGTTGCCTTCACAGATTTTGCCTTGAAAGCGGGCTTTCCAGGGGCTGAACGAAAACGACGCAGCAATACGATCAACGGCCATGAAGCCGATGTTGTGCCGGTTGTTTTCGTAATTCGAGCCGGGATTGCCCAAGCCCACCAGTAATCGCATGGTAGATCGCCGTATCAGGCGCCCTCAGGTCAGGCAAAAAGAGGTGAGGGAGAGAGAAGAACCGGCGGCGAAGAAACCCTCGCCGCCGGGGAAATGGTCTTACTTCTTTTTCGGAGCGGCAGCAGCAGCCGGAGCAGCTTTTGCACCAGCAGCCGGAGCAGCAGCTTTGGCACCAGCGGCCGGAGCGGCGGCAGCTGCACCAGCAGCCGGAGCAGCCGTTGCATCGGCAGCAGCGGCAGTCGTCTCGACTTCGGCCATAACGGTCGGCGGAGCGATCGAGCAGACGGTGAAGTTACGCGCAACGGTCGGGCGCAAGGTCTTCGGCAAACCGAGCGAATTGATGTGCACCGAGTCACCGATCTTCAAGCCGGTCAGATCGACGTTGATGAAGTCCGGAATGTCATCGGGTTTGCAATACACTTCGATGTCGTGGCGCACGATGTTCAACACGCCACCTTGCTTGATGCCTGGCGAAGCAGCTTCGTTCAGGAAGTGCACAGGGATCGGAACGCGAACTTCGGTGTTCTTGTCGATACGGCGGAAGTCGACGTGAATCGCGCGGTCGGTGACAGGGTGCGTTTGCACGTCCATCGCCATGGTGCGTTCCTTCTTGCCGCCTTCGATTTCCATTTCGAAAATCATGACGCGGAAGTTGGACTTGTGCATCAAAGCGGACAGGGCGACGGGCTCGACGGCAATGAGGGTAGGCTCGGCCTTACCGCCATACACGACCCCGGGAACGAGATCGGCACGACGTGTGGCACGGGCTGCCCCCTTACCTGCCCGCTCGCGGAGTTTCACCGATAAGGTGGTAACTTGCGGCATGGGTATTCTCCAATTTAATCAATATGTTACCAGTTAAGGTAACCGGCGCAGCCTCCAGGGGTGCTGCGTCCGACTCTGCCAGGATTCTGGGAAAGCGGCGTGTATGTACAAGGGGTTGCCGGTTAACGCAAGCCGCAGAATAGAGCCAAAAATCGGGGTTTTTGCCCCCAAATATGGCTACTCGAACAAGCTTGAAACCGAGGCTTCCTGACTGGTGCGCTTGATGGCTTCGGCCAGCAGGGCAGCGATAGAGATCTGGCGGATGTTGTCGGCCAGACGGACCGCTTCGGTGCCTTGGATGCTATCGGTGATCACCAGCTCTTTGAGTGGCGATGCCGTGACGCGGCCAACCGCACCCCCTGAAAGCACGCCGTGGGTGACGTAGGCCGACACCGATTTGGCACCAGCGTCCATCAGGGCGACGGCCGCGTTACACAGGGTGCCTGCTGAATCGACGATGTCATCGACCAGGATGCAGGCGCGATCTTTGATGTCGCCGATGATGTTCATGACTTCCGACTGGCCGGCTTTTTCACGGCGCTTGTCGATGATGGCCAGTTCGGCGTGGATACGTTTTGCAATGGCGCGCGCGCGGGTCACGCCGCCCACGTCCGGCGAGACAATGACGGGGTCTTCGCCTTTGTAGTGGGTTTGGATGTCGCTGGTAAAAACCGGTGCGGCGTACAGGTTATCGAGCGGAATATCGAAGAAGCCTTGGATCTGGCCTGAGTGCAGGTCCAGCGTCAGCACACGGCCTGCGCCAGCTTGGGTGATCAGGTTGGCGACCAGCTTGGCGGTAATCGGCGTGCGGCCGCCGGTTTTGCGGTCTTGGCGGGCATAGCCGTAGTAGGGGATCACAGCAGTCGCACGGCGCGCTGAGGCCCGGCGCAGGGCGTCCAGTGTGATCAGCAGTTCCATCAGGTTGTCATTAGCAGGGTACGAGGTCGGCTGAATGACGAATACGTCTTCACCGCGCACGTTTTCATGGATCTCAGCGAAGATCTCCATGTCCGAGAAGCGCTTGATGGAGGCATTGGTCAGCGGCAGATGCAGGTAGGATGCAATGGCCTCTGCTAGCGGTCGGTTGCTGTTGCCCGCGATCAGTTTCATCGGCACATATCCCACATTAAGCGATACCCGCAGACGGGCCCCAACCCGGTGCAAGCGCGGCGCAAACTATCAATCTGTCATCACGCTGTAAACGGCAGGAAACCCGCAGAAACCCACGGGTCTTGCAAGCTGCTCGCCCAGCGGTTTCAGACGAATCCATAAGCGTTGGAGAATCGAGCTTTTTTTAGCAGCCCAACTTTAAAACCGGGGCGCGACGGCCAGCATTTCCAGCAATTGGGGCAGGCCTGCTTCGGCAATGGTGAACGCAACCGGCCCCCAGCGGCCATCTAATGACCCTTTGGGGATGTTGTTGGTCAGCTTCACTTCGCCCAGTTCTTGGCCATCTTGGGTGATGGCGCGCCAAGCGATGGTCATGAAGTCTTGGTTATTCACGCTGGCTTCCAGTTCAACCCGTCCGATCAGAATGACTTCAGGATTGATGTCGTCGCGCTTCGCACCTTTACCGAGCAAGCTTTCCAGCGTGGCGAGTTGCAGAGATTCGCGTCCGTCGCCGGGCGCGCCTTCCATCGGCTTTACGGAAATGCGGATAGGCTTCGGTGCTTCGGCGGCGACGGATGTTGCGGTGGTCTTTGCCCCAATGCCGCCCGCTGCGCGTTGTGTGTCACCATCAATGATGCCCGCAATCGCGGCGGCTGCATCGCGGCCCGCTTGTGTGGCGGCCACCAACGACCCCAATTGCCATTGCTGCTCGGTCACTGCGAAGGCTTGCATATAAAGCCCTGTCTCGCGGCGTTTGCGATCGCGCAACACCCACATCACGTCGGCGGTGACAGTGCCGCCTTGCACGGTTTTATCAACCACACGGCCTTCCAGCGTGAAGCCTAACCCTTGATTGGCAGGTAACGCTTCGGCGGGAATTTCAAATGGCTCTAAGCCTCGTGCGACAGCATTTGTTAACTGTGCGTTGAGTGGATTGGGCAAGCCGTCCACAGGTATGACTGCAATGCCGACAGCCGAAGGCACATCTAATGTCGCGATATCGGATGTAACCTTCTTGGTGCCTTTGAACGGCTGCGGTGTGTCGCCACAGGCCGCAAGGCTGGCGCAGATCAATAAGGCGGTGAGGAGTTTATTTATCATTTGCTTATGGATATCACTGACATCTGCCGACCGTAGTCGGGTTCTTTGCGTAAAGTGGCGCGGCGGAAACTGAAAAACTGTTCTTCTTCGGCGCAGGTGTCGTTGCCGGTGACAACAACAGTGCCAACGTTTGCCTGCTTTAATCGATCCGCCGCAAAGCGCGCCAGATCAAAATGCGCATGGCCTTTGTTATCAGGTTTGGAGAAGTAATCAGCGTAAGCTTTATCTTTCTCTATAAACCGCGCGATAAACTCTGGGCCGACTTCGTAGCTGGCTTGACCAATGCAAGGGCCGACCGCTGCAACAATATCACTACGCGTAGCTCCTAAGCTTTCCATTGTCGCGACTGTGTTTTGTAGCACGCCATCAAACGCGCCACGCCAGCCTGCGTGGGCTGCGCCAATCACTTTGCCGTCTTTGCTGGCGAATAATACGGGTACACAGTCTGCGGTGAGAATACCAAGGGCCAAGCCGGGCGTTGTTGTCACCAGCGCATCAGCAATCGGTGCATCCCGCCAGTTGATCGGTGCTGTCGCGATCACAACATCCGCCGTGTGGCGCTGCTTCACGGTGACGAGATGCGCCAAGTCAGATCCAACACCTTCAGCGCAGCGCGCCCGATTTTGATCGACTTCGGTTTCATCATCACCAACTCGATAAGCACAGTTGCGATGGCCCAAAACCTCTGCTCCCGCATTGCGTGTGAAGAAGCCGTGGCGGACTTGCGCGATGTGAAGTGCTGAATGGGTGACGGCCATCGTTACCAGCTCCTGCATTTGCAGACTCTGAGCAGGGGGAGTTCGGGAGTTGTGTGGAAAAAAGCGCGCATGCAGCGTTTGGTGTTCATATGTCTCGGTTGGTCGAAGCTACGAGTGCGATGCCGCAAGTGCAAGGCTTAGCCCTGTGAAATGTGTGCAAAGAATTATGCGCCTAACCCAAAGCCTTCGAGCGGCGGCAGGCTGTGGTTGGCCAGCGCGATGACTTTAAACAGCGCGCCCATGCCATGCGGCTCGGTCAGGCGGCGCACGCCTTGCTCGATGGTGCGCGCCACATCGGCGGGCTTACCGCGCGCGAGTTGCATTTGCCGCACGCCGATACCCAGTTGCTTTAACCACGTGCCTTGTTCGATGGGGCCATATACAGCTGCGCCATATGTGCGTGCGGTGTTTTTGACAGCCGCGAAATCCACATGTGCGGTGATGTCGGCGCTGCCGGGGTTGTCCAACACCGATACATATTGATGCTGCTTCACGGCTTGCAGGGTTTCACCCGCCGCAGATGCGGTGTGACCGTAGTCGATCAACACCGCAGCGCCGCCGCTGTTCACTAAGCGTTGCGCGACTTCTGCGACAAAGCCCGCAACAGCATCGGAGTATTCAAACACATCGCCCGCTTCGGCGCTGACCGCGACGGGAATGGGGATCGGTGCGTTATCGACAGCGTGTGTGTCGAACACGAACGCATCATTGTTCAGTTTTACAACACGCTCGGCCCACCCAGATTCAGTGCGTTGAAACTGCCGAATGGGAAGGGCATCTAAGAACTCGTTGCCGATCACGATAGAAGGGCCTGGCGGCACCGCAGAAAAATCATCGTGCCATGTCACGTGAAAGCCGTTCAGTTTCGCGCGTTGCATGTCACGCAACGCGTGGCTGCGTTCCACCAAATGAATCTGCGCCGCATCTGCAAAGCCGGGCACCTGTTTGGTGGCACGCAAGGCATCGGCCATCAATGTGCCACGGCCCGGCCCGCATTCAATCAAGCAAAACGGGTTTGGTTGGCCCATCTGCTGCCAAGTGACGGCGCACCACAAGCCGACGATTTCGCCAAAGGTTTGGCTGATCTCGGGCGCGGTGGTGAAGTCACCTTTCACGCCAAACACATCGCCGCGCGCGTAGTACGCGGTCGCGACAGCGGTCATGTAATCGGCAACAGTAATGAACCCTTCGCGCTGAATGCGCGTGCGCAGTTCAGCGGCAAGGGTGCTCATATTTATACAGGCTTGGTTTTGGCTGCTTTATCGGCGCGCCAGATGCACCATAAGCCAAACAGCACCATCGGGATCGACAGCAATTGGCCCATCGTTGCGCCAAAGGCCAAGAAGCCAAGTTGTGCATCAGGCTCGCGGAAGAACTCACCGATGATGCGGAACAGGCCATAGCACGCGCAGAATACACCCGTCAGCGTGCCGGGCTTGCGGCGAATGCTTTCGCTCTGTGACAGCACAATCATGATGGTGAACAGTAGCACGCCTTCCATGCCCGCTTGATACAACTGGCTAGGGTGGCGCGGCACATCGCCTGCACCGGGGAACACCATGCCCCACGAGACATCAGGTGCGGTGCGCCCCCACAACTCGCCATTCACAAAATTCGCCAAGCGGCCCAGGCCCAAACCAATCGGCACCACAACGCCCACGCCATCAGAGACAAACCACTTCTCGATCTTGTATTTGCGGGCAAACAGAATGATGGCCAGGATCACGCCCAGCAATCCGCCGTGGAATGACATGCCGCCTTCCCAGGTTTTCAAAATGGAAAGCGGGTCATGCAGATATGAGCCGGGCTTGTAGAACAGCACGTAACCAATCCGCCCGCCCAAGATCACACCCAGCATAGCCCACAGGAAAAAGTCATCCACTTGTTGCGGAGTCATCAGCGCAGGCGGCTTTTGCACATAACGGCGCATCACCCACACGCCGCCGAACAGGCCGGCGATGTACGCCAGCGCGTACCAACGAATGGCAAGCGGGCCGAACGAAACAATGACAGGATCAATTTGTGGGAATGCGATGGCAAACACGCGTGAACCTCGTGTGAAAAAAGGTGCGGGGACTATAGCGGTGTTTGTTCTGACTAAAAACCCTCTCCCTTTGGGAGAGGGGAGGGTGAGGGCGGGTTGTTTTATGTTAAATTATAGACATGCCGTCCATCACAACAGCACGCAGATTAAGGCGATCTCAAACCGATGCAGAGAAACTGCTATGGTCGCGACTTCGTGCGCGCCAGCTTTGCGACGCTAAGTTTAAGCGCCAAGTACCTGTTGATAACTACGTTGCCGATTTTCTCTGCTTTGAAGCGAAGCTGATCATCGAGTTGGATGGTGGGTAGCATGCGGAGCAAGCGAAGGAAGATGCGGAGCGCACGCGTAAGCTAGAAGGGCTGGGGTGGGGTATAGGGTGCTTCGGTTTTGGAATAATGATGTCATGAACAACATTGATGGCGTGCTTGCCATGATTGCTGCGCATTTGGCTGAGAACGCATAAACAAATCGCCCTCACCCGGCGCTCCGCGCCGACCTCTCCCAGTGGGAGAGGTTATATTTGAAGCGCCTCGCTCATCCTTTATACTGAACCGCACTCGAATCGCTTTCACGGAGTTCCGCACATGCAATCGCAAAACCGCATTTTTGATGACATCGCGAAAGTCGCTGGTGGTGCGCTCAGTGCATTGGGCTCATTGAAGCAAGAAATCGAAGGCATGATTCGTGATCGCCTCGAGCGATACATGGCCGATGCCAACTTTGTGCCGCGTGCAGAGTTTGATGCTGTAAAAGAAATGGCAGCGAAAGCGCGCACGGAAAACGAGAAGCTGGAAACGCGCATCGCAGCGCTGGAAAAAGCTTTAGAGGCGCAAAAAAAATAATTCGATTTCGATGCAACCGCGTTTTTACGCGGAAGTTTTCCCGCGCTATCTGATTCATCCGACTCACTTTTTCGGCTTATCCACAGCGCCGCACGACTCGTTGATATTGCGCAACATTTTGTGTTGCTAGCGTACACCCCCTCCTATATCTTGATTAAAGATTGATTGTTTGGGCCCGGAACGTTTGTTTGAGGGATTCCAGGCCCAGGTCTCGCAGGGGATTTGAGGGGAAATACATGCAATCACATGCCGCGCGCCGCCAAGACGCCAAGGCTGCTCACCCTGTCGACATCATCGAAGACATCATTGCCGAGAAAGAATGGGTCTACGACCGCCGTTGCGAAACGGAGCTTGCGGTCGAAGCACCGGGAACGTGGTGCGACTACGGCATGTTCTTCGCATGGTCTGAAGATTTAAACGCGCTGCACTTCTCATGTGCGTTTGATATGCGCGTGCAGCCCAAGCTGATGGGCCAAATTTACGAACTGCTCGCGAAGTTGAACGAACGTCTGTGGATGGGCCACTTTGCGATTTGGGTGGAAGAAGGCATTCCGATGTTCCGCCACACCATCCGCCTGCAAGGTGCGGTGGATACCGAAACCATCTCGGATGTGATGGAATTGGCGATGGCGGAATGCGAGCGGTATTACCCTGCGTTCCAGTTCGTCATCTGGGGTGGTCGCACGGCGGAAGACGCCATTGCGAGTTCGCTGTTGGATACGGTTGGCACAGCCTAAATAAAGCTGTGCTTTAAATTGAAGTTCTGGGCTTAACGTGTGGAACGTTTGAAGCGACCAGAATTGAACGCCAAGGTGTTGAGTTAACCTCTCTCGCGTCCGGCCTGTTGCCGGCACTGTCATGTTCGCGCGCCTTCGGGCGCGGCGTGGGGGAGAGGGGTGAGTGTGTGTTCGGGCGTCCCGTCGCGCTGGTATGTTGCCTTGTTGATCGGGCACACCTCACCCTTTTAATTCTTTTCGTTCTGCCTCATTCCCTTCAGCATCATGCACTTGGGCCATGCAAGTGCCGCATGTAACTCTGCGCACCCCCATCATTTTCGCTCGCCAAGCTGCGTAAAAAACGCGATACAATCTCCCCATGGATGGCACAGTTCTTCTTGTTGGTTGCGGTAAAATGGGCTCGGCCATGGTTGAGGGCTGGTTTAAGCGCGGCCTTAATCCGGTTGATGTTCTGATCATCGAGCCCGCGGGGCGTTCGTCGCTCGCCTGCTGTGCAGGGCATCCGGCGCTGACAGTTCTATCCAAAGCCCAAGACATCCCGAGTGATTTTAAGCCCGACGTCATTGTATTTGCGGTGAAGCCGCAATTAGCCGCTGAAGTGGTGCCGCAATATGCGCACTTCACCCGTAATCATCCGGTGTATTTGTCGATTTTAGCGGGCAAGCAAATTTCGTTTTTCAAACAGCACTTAGGCGCTGATGCTGCCGTGGTGCGCGCCATGCCCAACACACCGGCTGCGATTGGAAAGGGCATTAGTGTTCTGACGGCTGCGCCCGAAGTTAGCCCAATCCAACGTCAAATCTGCGACAAGCTGATGACCGCTGCTGGTCAAGTCGCGTGGGTGGATAACGAAACACTGATGGATGCCGTCACTGCAGTATCTGGCAGTGGGCCTGCGTATGTGTTTTTGCTGGCCGAAGTGCTGGCCGAAGCGGGGCGTAAAGCAGGTTTGCCAGCGGAGTTGGCCGAGCAACTGGCACGCGCCACTGTGTCGGGATCAGGCGCGTTGTTAGAGCAATCGAAAGACGCGGCGGCCACCTTGCGCCAGAATGTGACCAGTCCCAATGGCACCACGGCTGCGGCTTTGGCTGTGCTGATGGATGATGATGGCTTGCGCCCGTTGATGGAACGCGCTGTTGAGGCTGCGACGAAACGCTCGCAAGAGCTTTCAAAGTAATCAGCGCCGCTCTTTATTGGTTATTGGTGTTGGGCTTTAAAGTCACACCCCATTCTTTTTCATCAAAGCTGGGAACAAATCTCAGATCATCTTAACGCGTTACGCGTACTGCTGTTGCGCCTGATCGAGATAGCCAAGTCTTTGCCTTGATTCGGTCACAGGTGCGTGAAAGCCTGTTACCATTACGTTCTCCCCACAACTGTGTATTGAGGGACTGTCATGGCACGCAAATCTAATGCCAATAAAAGCGCATCATCTGAATCAGAAGATGAGATTTCGCGTATTTTATCCGCCGCAATGGACGAAGCCGCCGCCACCGGTTGGGCGCAAGTATCGTTTCAGGCTATCGCACATCGCAGTGGTTTAAAGTTGGGCGAGGTGCTGCTGCATACACCCACCAAGGCGTACATCCTCGCGCGCTTTGCCGATGCGATTGATCGCGCCGCTCTCTCTGACGTGAACGAGATCGACGATACACAAACGGTCAAAGATCGTCTGTTTGATCTGATGATGCGCCGGTTCGATGCGCTTCAAAAATATCGCGCAGGCGTGTTGGCGTTGATGACCGGTCTGTCGCGTGATCCTGGCGAAGGTGTGATGGTGATGGGGCGGTTGTCGCGCTCGATGGGCGCAACGCTAGCCGCCGCAGGTGTGGCGGCACACGGGTTGTCGGGCTTGGCTCAAACCGAAGGTTTGAAAGCTGTTTACTTGGCAGCCTTACGCGCCTGGCGTAACGACGACAGCGAAGATATGGCCAAAACCATGTCGGCTTTAGATAAAGCGCTCGGCTATGCCGAGAAAGCTGCATCGTTCGTGAAGGGCAAGCGCCGCAGTGCAAAACCCAACCCTGACCCTGTTGCACCGGAAGCGGCTGCTGCGAGTACGGGAAACTGATTTTAAATAACCTCTCCCTCAGGGAGAGGTCAGCGCTGAGCGCCGGGTGAGGGGGGCTTTGGTTCTGTTTGCGTTGTTGTGAATGACCAAACAACTCGCCCTCACCCCGACCCTCTCCCACGGGAAGAGGGGGAAATCACAACGGTAGTCTAATCGTCGCGCGTAGGCCGCCTTTGGGGCTGTCGGCCAGTTCGATTTCGCCGCCCATACTGCGCACGATATCCAGCGCAATGGTGAGCCCCAATCCCACGCCGCCGGTTTTCGGATTGCGCGATGTTTCCAGGCGCGTGAAGGGGCGAAACACATCTTCGCGGTTTTCAGTCGGTATGCCGGGGCCATCATCATCGACATGGATTTCCAACATGCGTCCGGCTGTGCCCACGTTCACATCAACGGTCTTGCCGTAACGCACCGCATTGCCGACCAGATTGTTCACGCAACGCTCGAACGCCACAGGCCGTAGCGGCATCGATTGCGGCAACTCACTTAAGTTCAATGCAATGGTCGCGCCGTCGCGGCGGAAGCGTGCAACGATGTTTTCCATGACCTCGGCGACATCGGTAGGCACAGCCTCTTCGTTGCCTTCGCCTTTGGCAAACGTCAGGTACGCATCCAACATCTTTTCCATATCGGCCGCGTCGTCTTTGAGGGCTGCGATATCATCGGGCGTGACGCTGCGGCCCATCATTTCTAATTGCAGCTTCATTCTTGTGAGTGGCGTGCGCAAATCGTGACTGACGCCAGATAACATATCTGTGCGTTGCGTAATCTGACGCGTGATGCGTCCGCGCATGATGTTGAACGCGCGCGCGGCTTGACGCACTTCAAAGGCACCTTCAGCCGGGAAGTCGGGCACATCGCGGCCTTTGCCAAACTCATCGGCGGCGCGCGCTAAGCGGCGCACTGCTTTGACTTGGTTGCGCAAGAAGATCGTCGCCACACCGAACAGCAGAAGGGATGAGCCGACCATCCAGATCACAAAGACATAGGTGGTTGAACTGAACAAACGGCGGCGTGGGGCCAGGACATGCAGCACACCGCCGTCTAATTGCACATGAATCGAGATTTGCTTGTCCATGCGAAACGTTGCCAGATCAACCTGGAAGGGGCGCTTTAATGCGTCCCACAATGCTTCTTGCAACAAGTCATTCGACGCGTCGATTTCATCGCTGATGGATGCGGGGCCTAAGGTCGCGCCTTGCTCGAAGGAAATATCCATCATCAGCGTGCGCTTGGCCGTATCGGTAAGCCACGCCATGTTGGTGTCGCCGGGAAAATCTTTCATGAACACAGTGATGGAGGCGACATCACCCGCCAAGCTTGCCGCCATGCGGCGCGACATCGTGTCCCAGTGGTTATCGTAGAAAATATAAGTGGAAATGACCTGCACCAAAATCATCGGCACAACGATGATCAGGCTGGCGCGCGCCATCAACGTGCGTGGGGCCCAGCGCTCCCAATCCAGCATTTTCCACGCCGGAGATGGTGATGTGGTGCTGGCGCGCTGGATATTCTCGCTCATGATTTAGTCGGCGCGTAAGAGGTAGCCCGTGCCGCGCACGGTTTGCAGATAGCGCGGCTGGCGCGGGTCGGCTTCTAACTTCCGGCGCAAGCGCGTGATTTGCACGTCAATCGTACGTGGGTTCGAGCCGTCTTCGGCGGCAGCTGCGAGCACCATGCGATCTACCGGCTCGTTCACGTGGTCCACCAGAATGCGCAACAGTTCCGCTTCGCTTGAGGTCAGGTGCACGGCGGTACCATCTTGCATGAGCTGGTGACGCGCGAGATCGTAGCGGCAATTGCCGAATTTCAATTCCAGGCGTGTGGGTTCGTCTTGCACAGGCGCGCGGCGCAAAATTGAATTCACGCGCAGCAGCAGTTCGCGCGGTTCGAACGGCTTGGCCATGTAATCGTCCGCACCATGTTCCAGGCCTTGGATGCGTTGGTCAGCTTCGCCCATGGCGGTCAGCATCATGATCGGTACATTGCTGCTGCCGCGGATGAACTTGATGAGCGAGAGGCCGTCTTCGCCCGGCATCATGCGATCCACGACCAACAGATCGAACCGCAGGCCTGTGAGATGCTGGCGGGCTTCGGCGGCACTTTGCGCGGCGGTCACCATATAGCCGTTGTCTTTTAAATAGCGCGCCAACAAATTGCACAGCCTCGGGTCGTCGTCGACGACGAGGATGTGCTGTGCGGGTTCAATGAGTGAATCTTGGGACATGACAACAGTTTAGCCGGTACGGCGTATGCTGTTAAGGTGATCCGTCAGGGTCGCTTCTTCTTTAGGGCGCGCCATCCGGCTCGCCGGCACCAATATCGATCCAATGGTGGAAAACGATATCCTGCACCACTTTAAAGCTATCGCGGAGTTCCAAGGCTTGCTGCGCGTTGGCGACACTGGCGTACGTGACGAAGCATTTCATGGTGGGGTCATCCACGCCAATCGGCAGGCCAATCGCAGGGCAATCCACCAACGCGCCAGTTTTGGTGAGCACGCGGCGTGTGCAGACATAGCCGACAGGGTGGCTGACGCTTTCCCACACCAAGTGATGCGCGCGCGCCTGAACCTCGGGGGCGTAAAGTGTCATCAGATTGTGTGTGGTGGGCGCTAAGCCCGACACGCTTTCCAGGCGGGTGCCGAACAGGCGCACCACCATATCTGTCGGCCCAAACACATCCACAATCGTTACGTTGGGCTGCAAGTTTGGTTTCGCGCAATCCAAGTAGTCACGCAGGCTTGGGACCAGCCCGCCGTGCCCATTGTCTTTAGTGAGGGGCAGGTCTTCCCAGCTTTCAAAAAATTCGATGATTTCCGGCGCCGTCGTGGACGGGAAAACGCTGCGACTACCCATAACGACGATTACTTCTCACCGGTCTTAAAACGTTGGCGTGCGGTTTCATTCATGATTCCTAGCACTACTTTACGGAAACCATCTACAGCAACGGCACCTGCATCTTTGTAGGCCGCCGCTATTCGGGCTCGCTGTTCTGTGGTGAGCAGGTTCTCCAATTCGTGGCCTTTGTCGGTCAGGTGCAACAGTCTTTGGCGTCCATCTTGCGTGCCCTTTTTTTGCACGATGTAGTTTTCGCGCACGAGTTGGCTCAATACCCGAGATAGGCTTTGTTTCGTGATTCCCAAGATGTCGAGCAACGCGCTGACGGTAATGCCAGGATGACGGCCGACGAAATAAATCACGCGGTGATGCGCACGGCCAAAGCCTTGCTTGGCCAAGATCACATCCGCACGCGCTGTAAAGTCGCGGTACGAGAAGAACAACAACTCTATCGCCTGGCGCAGATCTTCATCGCGCAAGAACAGCGGATTCGCAGAGGCTTTTGGATCGGCCACAGTTCAACCCCTTTTGGCCATATACGTCAGTAGTATTGACATATTTATACCCCAGGCCTATGGTTTAGATATTACGATTCGTATGCCCGCAGAGTAATATAATTTCGCGCGTTGAACGTACCGCCGCGACGGGTATCTTGAGGCAAATACGGAGTTTCACCAATGACCACCCCGACTTTTGATGATCGCGACGGATACATCTGGTTCAACGGCTCCCTCATGCCATGGCGCGGCGTGAAGGTCCATGTGCTCACCCATGCTTTGCACTACGCCAGCAGCGTGTTCGAAGGCGAACGTTCATACCGCGGCAAAGTGTTTAAGCTCGAAGAGCACACCGAGCGCTTGTTTTACTCGGCTGGCATTCTCGACATGAAGATGCCGTTCACCCAACAGCAGATCAATGACGCGACGTATGAGACCATTCGCGCCAACAATCTGACCGATTGCTACGTGCGCCCGATGGCGTGGCGCGGCAGCGAAATGATGGGTGTGGCGGCGCAATCCACCAAAACGAATGTTGCCATCGCCGTGTGGCCGTGGCCGTCGTACTTCTCACCGGAAGAGCGTCTGAAGGGCATCCGCTTAGATATGGCCGAGTGGCGCCGTCCGCACCCCGATACCGCTCCGGTGCGCGCTAAAGCTGCTGGCTTGTACATGATCTGCACGCTCAACAAACACGCAGCCGAGCGTAAGGGTTACGATGATGCGTTGATGCTCGATTGGCGCGGCCAAGTGGCGGAAGCCACAGGGGCCAACGTGTTCTTCATCATCAACGGTGAAATCCACACGCCGACACCAGACTGCTTCTTGGATGGCATCACGCGCCGTACCGTTATCGCGCTGGCCAAAGCACGCGGATATAAAGTGATTGAACGCGTCATCATGCCGGAAGATATGGCCAAGGCGCAGGAATGCTTCCTTACAGGCACCGCAGCGGAAGTAACGCCGGTGCGCGAAATCGGGCCGTACAAATTTACGCCCGGTGAAGTCTGCAAAAACCTGATGATCGATTACGACGCAGCGACCGGCAAGACACCTGCTGCGCAAGCCGCCTAAGACTTATTCCAGCGCTCCGCACGTTCATCATCAGATGTTTGTGCGGCAACCCACGACGAACCCGAAGGCCCCGTTTCTTTTTTCCAGAACGGGGCCTTTGTTTTCAGCCAATCCATCAGGAACTCGCACGCTGCAAACGCATCGCCGCGATGGGCTGACGCTGTGGCGACAAACACAATTGCTTCGGTCGGTTTTAAAACGCCGTAGCGGTGAATGATCGTGACATCATCGAGCGGCCAACGGGCTTTGGCTTGTGCGGCTAAATCCAGAAGCTGCTTGTCGGCCATGCCGGGATAAGCATCCAATTCCATCGTCGCGATTATTTCGCCCGTTGCTTTATCACTCCCGCGAAAATCGCGCATCTGCCCGATGAAGGTGCAAATGGCGCCAGAGGTGTTATTGCGCGCAGCAAATTTTTCCGTTTCCGCACCAATCTCAAACGCATCTTTCTGGACGCGAATATCCATTATCCACCTGTGACGGGTGGAAAGAACGCGACTTCTTTGGCACCCGCAATCTTTGTGCTGTGCGCGCTGTGGGTTTGGTCGATGGCGGCGCGAATTTGCGCACGGTTTTGGAATGCGTCAGCGTGCTTGGGGCTTTGCGTTGAAAGCCAGTCCATCAATTGCGCGACCGTTTCCACGGTTGCAGGGGGGCTCACGGTTTCATCACCGCGCCCAACCTTCTCACGGACCCACGCGAAGTAGAGGATGTTGAGGGACACGATATGGATCAGCCGGTTTTGTCAGATGGCGGGGTTGGCGCTGAACCTTCATCCATGTACGCCAAACCAGCGCGCAAATAATCGTAACCCGTGATCAGCGTAATGGCGGCAGCAATCCAAATGCCAACTTCGCCAATGAACTCGGCTGGAATCCATGGCGGTGCCGCATTGCCGACAATCACGAAGCCCAAGGCCACCATTTGCACGGTGGTTTTAGCTTTCGCCAGTTTCGTAACCGGCAGGCCCACATGAAGTTCGGCCAGAAATTCACGCAACCCCGACACAAAAATTTCACGCAAGAGAATCACCAGTGCGGGCAGGAACGACCACGGCCCCACGCGATCAAACGCGACAATCATGAACAGTACCGAGACCACCAGCAGCTTGTCAGCGATGGGGTCGAGGAAGCGGCCCAAGCGCGAGACCAGCTTTTCGCGGCGCGCCAAGTAGCCGTCAAAAAAGTCGGTAATACCCGCAAGTGCAAACAGCGCACACGCTGTCCAGCGCATTGTCGGGCTATCGAAATAGAACGTGGCCACCACCACAGGGATGATGATGATGCGAGACATCGTCAGAATGTTCGGCAGGTTCCACACGTTCTTGTACCTACTTGGAGCTAATCTCTTTAAAGCCCGATCTGTTAACCGGCGCGTTCTATATAGTGATCGATTTTACCCTTCTGGGTGAAAATGATCATAGATTTTTTTCGCCATGGCGGCACTGATCCCCTCGACAGTTTGCAAGTCTTGAATACCAGCATCTGCAACGTCGCGGGCCGACCCAAAGTGCCGAATTAATGCCTTTTTGCGGGCGGCCCCAATCCCTGCCACATCATCTAGGGTCGACTGGCCAATGGCTTTGCTGCGCTTGGCCCGATGCGTGGTAATGGCAAAGCGGTGGGCCTCATCACGTAACCGTTGCAAGAAATACAACACCGGATGATTGGGTGGCAGCATGAACGACGGCTGGCCCGGCATGTGGAAATGTTCGCGGCCAGCATTGCGGTCGGGACCCTTGGAAATCGACGCCATCACGACGTCATCAATACCCAAATCCGCCAGCACTTGCAGACCAGCGTTCAATTGGCCTTCGCCACCGTCCAGCAAAACTAAGTCAGGCCACTGGCCTTGTGTGCGGTCAGGGTCTTCGGTTTGCGCGCGGGCAAAGCGGCGGGTGAGCACTTCACGCATCGCACCGTAATCATCGCCTGCCGCCAAATTCGGGGTTTTGATGTTGAACTTACGGTACGCGTTTTTCATCAAACCTGAAGGACCAGCGACAATCATGCCGCCGACCATGTTGGTGCCTGAAATGTGCGAGTTATCGTAAACTTCAATGCGCTCGGGCGGTGCGGCCAGTTTGAAGACTTCCATGGTGCCATCCAACAACGCGCGCTGTGCGCTATTTTCGGCCTGACGGCGTAACAACGCCTCACGCGCGTTGGTCACCGCATGTTCAACGATCTTCTTACGGTCGCCGCGTTGGGGGATCGCCAGCTCAACTTTGCGATCGGCGCGCAGGGCCAAAGCATCAGACACCAATTGATGATTGGGAATATTCATATTCAACAGAATTTCTTTAGGTGGCGGGAAGTTGGCGTAAAACTGCCCGACAAACGCTTCCATAATCTCGCCGTCGGTATCTTCCGCGGCATGAACTGGGAAGTAGGCGCGGTTGCCGAAGTTCTGACCACCCCGGAAGAAGAACACCTGAACGCAACTTTGGCCGTTGGCACGGTGCATCCCAATCACATCGGCTTCGCCGAGGCCCGAAACGTTGATATCCTGATGGGACTGCACAACCGTCAGCGCGCGGATACGGTCACGATACCGCGCAGCTGCTTCGTAATTCAGTTCGGCAGCGGCGGCATCCATGCTCTTTGCCAACTCATCTTGAATCGCCCGGCTATCGCCATGCAGAAACTCACGCGCCTGACGTACGAGGTCGCCGTAATCAGTGGTGTTGATTTTGCCGACACATGGCGCTGTGCAACGTTTGATTTGATAGAGCAGGCAAGGCCGCGTGCGATTGGAATACACCGCGTCTGTGCAACTGCGCAGCAAAAACACCTTTTGCAGTGTTGTGAGTGTGCGGTTGACGGCCAGCGTCGAGGCAAAGGGGCCAAAGTATTCGTTGCCCTTTGCACGCGCGCCGCGATGTTTCAGCACCCGCGGAAAATCATGACCGCCCGGAATGACAATGTACGGAAACGATTTATCGTCACGCAGCAGAATGTTGTAGCGGGGCTTCAACTGCTTAATCAGGTTGCTTTCCAGCAGCAGCGCTTCGGCCTCGGTATGCGTAACAACAATTTCCAGATGATTGGTTTCGTAGACCATTCGCTGCAAACGAATGGGCATGCGGTCTACGCGCGTGTACGACACCACGCGTTTCTTCAGGTGCTTGGCTTTGCCGACATACAGCACGTCGCCCTTGGCGTTGATCATGCGGTACACGCCAGGCTTGGGCGGCAGCGTGGCGACAGCCGCTTGCAGAATCTCTAAGCCACTGCCTCCAGCCGTTTCGACCTTGGGCAGCGCGTCAATTGCTGGCGGGGCATCCAACGCAATAGTGGGGTCTGCCGCAGCTTCAGTGGCTGGCGTATCGTCGGGTGATGGCGGGTTGTCAGAGAACATTAGGCAATCTGAGCAGGGATGGTGTTGGCGTCAACGCGTGAGGTTTTTGAAAATAATCAGCCGAAACCGCCACATAAGGCTTCATGCGTGCCGTCGCAAAACAGTCATCAAAATGCGTGGCCACTGAGGCTTTGACGATATCCACGGTTTCTGTGGATAAGTCTGTCGGTAACTTCCCATGACTTCGATTCGCGTGGCGGCTTACCTAGGGTGTAACCCATTTGCCTGTTTTTTAGGCTGATTTTATAAATCATTGAAAAACAATATTTTTTAAATCTGATTGTGGCAAACGCAGCTTACGGCAAAAAATATTTTCAACTTGGTTGAGAGCGAATCGAGATTAAAATTTGCTTGTGAACAACTTTGCTTGACCGAGCGGTCCATGCAGCGCAGCCAAGTGATTCGATGGCAAATTTGTGTCTGTTTTCTTGCGGTTAGGCCGCAGCCCATTAAGGCCGGTCGGCCAAAGCCCGCTTAACGCGGCCGCGACCGGTTTGCCG
This sequence comes from Rhodospirillaceae bacterium, assembly GCA_965229355.1. GTDB lineage: Bacteria > Pseudomonadota > Alphaproteobacteria > Rhodospirillales > Rhodospirillaceae. The sequence goes on from OZ245869.1 coordinate 2,415,286, forward strand.
CGAAGCGTTCGATTTCCACGCCGACGCTGGCCGTGTCCGAAAAAACATCCAGCTTTTCAACTCGTACGCGTGCTGATTGCGTGTTTGCCGATTGCAAGCAGATCTCAGCAATACGCTCGGCCAGAGTTTCGACCAGATTAATGTGGCCGTCTGCGACAATTGCGCGGATGCGCACCACAAGCTGTTCGTAGCACAGCACATTTTCCAATTGGTCGCCGTGCGGTGTGTCGCCTTCGTACACGCCCACGTCGATATTTACGCGTACCCGCTGGGGACCGCGCTTTTCGTGGGCATGAACGCCAATCACGCACGTCAGGAGCAAGTCGCGCACAAAAACATGGCGGATACCCATGCCAGCGTCGGCGATTTTCAGCGTTTCGATAACCTGGTTTTTGCTCATGTTGGGCGTCCGTCCATTGAGGATTTTAATCCTCGGGTGTCTCGTCTTTAGAAACCTGACCCCAGCCTAAGTGCTGGCCCCCATCTAGGGCGATCATTTGCCCGGTCAAGGCAGGGGCTGCAAGGATAAACCGAGCCGCTGCGCAAATTTCAGCCGGTGTCGTGCCCCGGCCTAAGGGCATTTTGGCCTGGAAGGCGTCAAATTGCGCTTGGCTTTGGCGCGGGCTGGGCAGGGTGGGCCCAGGGCCAATGGCATTCACCCGAATGCGCGGGGCCAGCGCCATCGCCATGGTTTGGGTCAGCGTCCACAGCCCTGCTTTGCTGACGGTGTAAGACGCAAAATGCGGCGTGAGATGCCACACGCGTTCGTCGACCAGATTAATGATAGCGCCATGATGGGTGTCTGGCAGTTGTTTGACGAAGGCTTGGGACAGGAAAAATGGTGCGCGCAAGTTAATCGCGATGTGGTTATCCCACGATTGCAGTGTCGCGGTTTCAACATCGTCGCGCTCGAAAATAGAGGCGTTGTTGATCAGGCAGCCAATCGGGCCCAATTGTTTTGTCGCGTTCGGGATCAGCGCTTCGACAGATGCGTGATCGGCCAAGTCGGCTTCCACGGCGATGGCTTTGCCACCCAATGCAGTGATTGCTTTTAAGGTGTCATCGGCATTGTTGGATGAGCCGTGATAGTGCACAGCCACGGCCCAGCCATCGGCGGCAAGCGATTCTGCCAGCGCCCGACCAATGCGGCGCGCAGCACCCGTAATCAGCGCCGTTTTTGGGATAGGTTGATATGGCGGGTTGACCATTGTTCTCATGCCCGGTTTCATGTGGCCAAATCTGAGGTAACGCTCTGGGTTAGAGCACAAAACACTAAAAGCACAAAGATAGGCGTTATGTCTGAACAACCGTCACAAGAAACGCCATCCGATCAACAGACGCCGACTCAAGCAGTGGCGGTGCAGCGCCGATCAAAAGCATTCACCACATTCCTGCTGGCAGCCACATTAAGCGCGGTGCTGATTGCCTTGCTACTGGCCTATCTGATCTTCGCACCGACACCCACACCGACGGCCAGTGTGCCGGTGCCAGGTGTTGCTGGGACAGCCCCCCTTTCGACAGCCAACATGCTGCGCTTTGTTGTGCCGCGCAGCCTGATCACGCCGGATTTGCTTAACGATTTTCAAACCGAAAGCGGCGTGACCGTTGACCTCGTGCCCTATGACGATGACGAAGCGTTAGGCGCTGATGGTGCAAATGCTGTGGCGGGCGATGTGGTCTTGGTGTCCGGAAACGTCATTCAGAAGTTAAACGCGCAAGACCGCTTAAGTGTGTTGCCTGCACGCCAGATCAGCAATTTAGGTTTGATCGACCCCAGTTTGCGCACATTGGCCACATCGTATGACAAGGGTGGCTTGCATACCGTGCCGTATGTGTGGACTGCCTATGGCCTGGGTCTTAACCGAGATGCCGTGACCAAACAATTAGGCCAGGGGGCAGCGGTTGATGCCTGGGGGCTGGTGTTTGATCCAGCGCAGGCGGGCAAATTGGCGGCATGTGGCATTCACAGTATCGCGACACCGTCCATCGCCTTTCCGTTGGCGCTGAAATATCTGCAACTGCCACCGCAGTCTGACGCACCCGGAGACACAGAACGTGCCTCTGCGTTGTGGGAGGCGGCCCGCCCGTTCATTGGTGTGTTGGATACACGCACGGTGATTGAAGACTTTGCCAATGAAAAAGCGTGTGTAGCACTGGCCTCAGTCAGTGATGTGTATCAAGCCCGCGGGTTGGCGCGTGATGCAGGCAAGACGGCCAAGATTGAATTTGTAGCGCCGCGTGAAGGAACGATTATGCGGGTGTATCTGCTGGCGTTGCCGCGCATCAGTCCCAATACGATCAAGGCGGCGGCATTAGTAAATTATCTGTTGCGCCCGGAAGTGGCCGCGCGGCTGACCAACAGCAAGGGCGTGGCCAACGCTATTCCTGAATCGCAATTGTATGTGCGGCAAGAAATCAAAGACGATGCTGCAATATCTCCGGATGTGGCAACCTTCCAGCAGTTGACGCCGGAGATGAATCCGTCGCCGGAAACAATCAGCTTGCGGGAACGCTTCTGGCAACTGATGAGCGCGGCACCCAAGCCTTAATTAAAACGATGCTTTGCCGTATCCGCCGCCGCCCGGTGTTGCGATGGTGATGCTATCGCCCGCATGAAGATCTGCCGAAGCCGTCGCACCCAGGGCTTCTGTGTTTCCATTTATGCGCGTGACAATGGTGGTGCCGGACTTTGCATCTGTGCCGCCATTCAGCCCAAAAGGTTGTGTTGCGCGGCGTCCTGACAAAATCGAAGCCGTCATTGGGCTCAAGAATTTCAACGTACGCTCAACGCCGTCGCCGCCGGTGAACTGCCCTGCGCCACCTGAATTTTTACGGATCGCAAACCGCTCCAGCACAACGGGGTAGCGCCATTCCAGCACTTCAGGGTCGGTGAGGCGCGAGTTTGTCATGTGCGTTTGCACCGCTGACGTGCCGTTGAATGTGGGGCCCGCGCCCGAACCGCCCGCGATGGTTTCGTAGTACTGGTGCTTGGCATCACCGAAAGTGAAATTGTTCATGGTGCCTTGGCTGGCGGCCAACACACCTAGCGCGCCGTATAACGCGTCACACACGATCTGCGAGGTTTCCACATTGCCTGCGACAACGGCCGCCGGATGTTTTGGGTCCAACATCGAGCCAGGTGGGATGATCAGTGTGATGGGCCGCATGCAGCCGTCATTTAGCGGAATGTCTTTATCAATCAGCGTGCGGAATACGTACAGCACAGCAGCGCGACAGATCGAGCGTGGCGCGTTGAAGTTGGTGGGGCGTTGCGATGATGTGTCGGTGAAATCAACTGTCGCTTGCGACTTCTCCTGATCAATCGTCACGCTGACTTCAATAATACTGCCGTCATCCATCGGGCAGGTGCGTGTGCCGGATTTGAGTTTACCAATAGCGCGGCGCACGGCGGCTTCGGCGTAATCCTGCACGTGCCCCATGTAAGCTTGCACGACATCTAGGCCGTACTTGTCGCAGGTGCTCAGCAGTTGTTGCGCGCCGATGGTGGTGGCCGCCGCTTGGGCTTTTAAATCCGCGATATTCTGATCAACGCTGCGCGCCGGATACGCACCTCCAGTCAGAAGTGCGCGAATATCTGCGTCCAAGAACGTGCCGCCACGTACCAGCGCGATGTTATCGAGCAGCACGCCTTCCTGGTCGATGGTGGTGCTGGTCGGGGGCATCGAACCCGGCGTAATGCCGCCGACATCAGAGTGGTGGCCACGGCAAGCCACATAAAACAGAGGGGCGGCATGGCCTTCGCGCATCACAGGCGTGACGACCGTGATGTCGGGCAAGTGCGTGCCGCCGTTATAGGGCGCGTTCAGCACATAGGTATCGCCATCACGCATTGTCTGTTGATGCTTCTCGCGTACCGCGCGCACGCTATCGCCCATCGAGCCCAAATGCACCGGCATGTGCGGCGCATTGGCAATCAGATTGCCGTTGCCATCAAACACGGCGCACGAGAAATCCAAACGTTCTTTGATATTCACCGAGCGTGCGGTGTTTTGCAGCACCGAACCCATATGTTCAGCGATGGACATAAAGAGGTTGTTGAAAATCTCAATCATCGCCGGGTCGCGGATGGTTGAGACTTTCTTTTTAATTTCGGTGCTTGCGTTGCGCGTTAGCACTAGGTGACCATCTGCGATCACGGTCGCTTGCCAGCCTGCTTCCACAACGGTGGTGGCGTTCGCTTCGGCAATCAGTACGGGGCCAACGATGCGGCAATCTAAAGGCAACGCATCGCGCACATAAATTGGCCACCGGCCATTATGCGTGACGGGCTGAGGGCTCGCGGTTGCGATAGGCGCAAATGTTGAAGCAGGCAGTGTGCTGGCTTTGGCTTCGGTGACTTCAACTTCAGCGCGTTCGCAGACAATGGTGGGCTTATCTGGCGCAAATCCAAATTTCTTTGTGTACGCCGCCACAAATCCTGCGCGCATGGTTTCAAGGTCAGACCAGGCCACCGCCAAAGCCGTATCGCTGCCTTCGGCACGGAGATGCAAACGTTTTGTGACCGTCACAGCGGCACGGCCTATGTCGTGCGCAAGCTCGGTTGTAGTGACGAGGGTCAGCTTCTCCAGCACGCTTTCAATATGCGCTAAGGCTTCGGTGTTTAACGCACTCTCGATGGTTTGTTGCTTCGTCGCACTTTGACGCGCCAAACCAATACCCAATGCCGACAAAACGCCTGCCAGCGGATGCACAATTACCGTGCCGATATCCAACGTTTCAGCAATCAAGCATGCATGCTGCCCGCCAGCGCCGCCAAAGCATGCTAATGCGTGATCGGATATGTCGTGACCTTGTTCGACTGACACACGCTTGATCGCACGTGCCATATTGTCGACAGCAATGGCGATGAAATCTTCCGCCAATGAGTCTGGCGTGCGCGCGCCGGGCATGCTGGCCGCAAGCGCTTCGAATTTCTGACGTACAATCTCGGCATCCAATGGCTGATCGCCCTTGGGCCCAAATACATGCGGAAAGAAATCCGGCTGCACTTTACCGAGCAGCACATTGCAGTCCGTCACCGTCAGTGGCCCGCCTTTGCGGTATGATGCTGGGCCGGGGTGCGAACCCGCTGACTCAGGGCCGACCTTCAAGCGCAAGCCATCGAAGCTGCAAATGGAACCGCCACCCGCGGCAACGGTGTGAATTTTCATCATCGGCACACGCAAGCGCACACCGGCGACTGTCGTGTCATAGGCGCGTTCAATCTCGCCAGCGATGTGCGACACATCGGTTGAGGTGCCGCCCATATCGAACCCAACGATATGATGAAACCCGGCTTCGCGCGCAGTTTCGCTGGCGCCGACAACGCCGCCAGCAGGGCCTGACAATACAGCGTCTTTGCCTTGAAAGCGTTCAGCGCTGGCTAAACCGCCGCTGGACTGCATGAAGTACAGTTTCGCGTTGTTGGTTTTGGCGGTTAAGCCATCAACATAACGGCGCAACACCGGTGACAAATACGCATCGGCCACAGTGGTATCGCCACGTCCGACAATTTTCATCACCGGGTTGACGCGGTGCGAGACAGAAATTTGCGAGAAGCCGATTTTGCGTGCGATTTTTTCTAATTGTTGTTCGTGATCGGGGAAGCGGTCTGCGTGCATCAGCACAATGGCCAGTGATTTAAAGCCATCGGTGTATAGCGCGGCTAACAGATCGGTTGCGTGTTTGATGTCGAAGGGTGCCAGGACCTCGCCATGCGCGGAGACACGGCCCGGAATTTCCACAACCTTTTCATAAAGCATCTCAGGCAGTTTGATGTTCAGATCAAATAGGCGCGGGCGGTGTTGCGTGCCAATGCGTAATACATCGCCAAGCCCAGCGGTGGTTGCCAGTGCGGTACGCTCGCCTTTGCGTTCGAGAAGCGCATTCGTCGCGACCGTGGTGCCCACTTTAATGGCGCCAACGCGGTGCGCCGGAAACATCTCATCAACTTTCAGATCTAAAAACGCGCGCATGCCGTGCACGGCGGCATCGTCGTAACGACCCGGATCGACCGACAGCAGTTTCGTGGTCGCAAGCTTGCCTTCGGGCGAAAGTGCCACGATGTCGGTAAACGTACCGCCGCGATCAATCCAAAACTGCCAACCCGCAACGTGTTGATCCATAGGGGGCCGATCCATCCGCGCTTAAATCCCGACTCGCATTGTCATAAATCGCCAATTCTTCGGTCTGTTTTACACTGGTTTTGCACCGGGCCGACCCTACACCCAGGGGTTGGGGCAGGCTCTGCCTTTAAGTCTTTGCTTTATATGCTGTTTTCAGCTTCGTCCGGCCTAAAAAAACATTACGAATGTAAATTGCGAGCCATTCTTAATTGCACTATATCCATGCCTAATTAAATGCATATGGCGCGCGTCAACTTTGTCTGATGCGAGCTAAGGCAAAAAATAAAGCGGGTTGGTGATGTCTTCAGAACGGCGCGTTTCGTTAGGGTCGCTCAATGTTGGTGAAACAGGGCGCGTTGTTGCGCTGGGTCGCACAGACCGCCGCTACCGCGAAAAATTATTGGCGTTTGGCTTAACACCGGGAACGCTCGTTTCTGTTGAACGTGTCGCACCCTTGGGTGATCCGCTTGAATTGCGTGTGCGTGGCTTTGCGCTCAGCTTGCGTAAAGGCGAAGCCGACGCTGTCACGGTAGAACGGCAATGAACGCTGCAACTCCTGAACTGCGTATCGCCATCGCAGGCAATCCGAACTGCGGCAAAACGTCGCTGTTCAATGCACTGACTGGTGCCAATCAACGCGTCGGCAATTGGCCGGGTGTGACGGTTGACCGCAAAGAAGGTCAGTTCACGCATCAAGGCCGCAAAGTCCATGTCGATGACTTGCCGGGCGTCTACTCGCTGGCAGTTGCTGGCGGCAGTTCTATCGATGAACGCATCGCGCGCGATTACATCTTGGCGCAGAACGCCGATGTGGTTGTGAATATCCTCGATGCCTCGAATTTAGAGCGCAATTTATATCTCACCACGCAACTGATCGAGATGCGTGTGCCGATGATCGTGGCGCTGAACATGATGGATGCAGCCCGCAAAAAAGGCCTGACTATCGACTTGAAAGCGCTACAGTCAAAATTAGGCGTGCCTGTGATTGGCGTCGTTGCCCCCACGGGTGAAGGGCTCGCGGATTTGAAAGCGGCCATTGTCGCAGCTGAAACCCAGCCCCGCATCCCGGATTTGCGCATCGATTTTGCCCCTGTTGTTGAAACTGAACTGGCCACCTTGGCCGCGATGATGCCCAATAACGGCAGCGCCGATCCGTCTTATGGGCGTTGGGCGGCTGTGAAATTGCTGGAGGGTGATTCCAGCATCGTGAACAGTTCAACCGCCGAAGCGCGTCAAGCAGCCATGGATGCGCAAGCGCGCATTCTCTCAAGCGCGAATGAAGATGCAGATATTCTGATCGCGGATCGCCGCTTTACGCTCGCCCATGAACTGATAGATGCGGTTGTGCGCCGCGACCGTGAAGTCGGCCGTTCAATCACAGACCGCATTGATTCGGTTGTCCTCAATCGCGTGCTGGGAATTCCGATTTTCCTGGCCGTAATGTACCTGATGTTCCTGTTCACCATCGATGTGGGCAGCGCCTTCATTGATTTCTTCGATGTGCTGGGCGGCGTGGTGCTGGTAGATGGCTTTGGCCACGTGCTGAAATCCATCGGCACGCCGGATTGGTTGGTGACAATTCTCGCAGGCGGTGTGGGTGGCGGTATTCAAACCGTGGGTACCTTTATTCCTGTCATTGGCTGCTTGTTCTTGTTCCTCTCGGTCTTGGAAGATTCAGGCTATATGGCGCGCGCAGCGTTCGTGATGGACCGCTTCATGCGCGCATTGGGGCTTCCGGGTAAGTCGTTCGTGCCGATGATGGTGGGCTTTGGCTGCACCGTGCCGGCCGTGATGTCCACGCGTACGCTGGACAATCACCGTGACCGCGTTCTAACGGCTGTGATGTCGCACTTTATGTCATGCGGTGCGCGCTTGCCGGTGTATGCCTTGTTTGCCGCGATCTTCTTTCCGACCGATGGCAAGAACATCGTGTTCATCCTGTATCTCTTGGGGCTCGTCTTTGCCGTAGCGACAGGCTTGCTGCTGAAGAACACTGTTTTGTCGGGCCAGTCGGCACCGTTCTTGATGGAACTGCCGCTATACCATCGCCCCACACTGCGCGGTGTGCTGATCCGCACGTGGGAGCGTTTGAAGGCCTTCATTATGAAGGCTGGCAAGTTCATCATTATGGTGGCCGTGGTGTTGACGTTCTTGAATTCCTGGGGCCGTGATGGCTCGTTCGGCAACGAGAACACACAGAACTCGGTGTTGGCAGCGGTTGGCGAGAAGTTAATTCCGGTCTTCAAGCCCATGGGCATCCGTGAAGACAATTGGCCCGCTGCGGTGGGTTTGTTCACGGGCTTGTTTGCCAAAGAAGTTGTCGTCGGTACATTGGATGCGCTTTACACCCAAATGGCTGCCGATGAAGCAGGTGCTGAAGCCAAAGAAGACGCGTTCGATTTCTGGGGCGGCGTGGGTGAAGCTTTCGCGACCATTCCAGCAAATCTGGCCGAGTTAGTGGATCGCGTTACCGATCCATTGGGCTTGGATGTTGTAACGGGCGGCAACCTTGATGAAGCGGCTGAAAAGCAGGAAGTTAAGCGCGGTACGTTTGATATCATTGCCTCAAAGTTTGATGGCGGCATCGGCGCCTTCGCCTATCTGATCGCGATCTTGTTGTACTCGCCGTGCATGTCTGCTCTTTCGGCATATTACCGCGAACTCTCGACCGGTTGGACCGCCTTTGTCGCCATTTACGCGACGTCGTTGGGCTGGGGCTTTGGTGTGCTGACGTACCAAATTGGCACGTTTAACCGCGACCCTGGTACGGCAACGATGTGGATTTCGATTATTACCGGGATTATCGCGGTCGGCGTGATGGTGCTGGTGGTGATTGGCCGGCGCGATCAGCGCGCGACGGCCCTCAGTGCAGCCGAGTAAATTGCGAAAGGTGAAAACACATGTTGCTCACCGACCTGCGTGATTATCTGTCCGCCCGCAAAAGGGCATCGGTCACGGATTTGGCCAGCCACTTCGGTATGGAAAACCATGCTATCGAAGGTTTGCTGGCGTTGTGGATGAACAAAGGCCGTGTCCGCCGCTTAAAGGATCACTTGCCGTGCGGCACTTGCGGTAAGTGCGATTCAGCCGCGACTGACATTTATGAATGGGTGGGCATTAACGGTTGCCCAGCTCCATCCCATAATCAGAATTAGCGTTATGCGAATTTAGCGGTACGCAAACTCGGGCGCGGTGGAGATCAAGGCCACTAAGCGGCGCAGTTCGTTCTCTTGCGTTTGGAGGCTTGCGCTGCCACTGCCCAGATACGACATAATGCCGTTGCTGTTGCTGGCCATGGTGCGAAGCGCCGTATAGCCTGCCGTTGAAATCTGATAGCCGATCATGCGGCTAATCCAATCATCCAAAAGTTCTGCGACCGACTTAGTTTGTAGCGACTCATTGCGCACTGAGACGCTCAATACACCATTGTTCATCGCCGTTAGGGCGTTGTTCCACTGTGTCATCAGGCCGGATGTGCTGAGCCAGTAATCGTTCTCGTCTGGCCAGCCGTCGGGCGATCCCCATAAAAACAGCGTATCTTTCGTTGCAGAGAAGGCGGAGTTCATAAACGAGGTGGGGCGAATACGTGAATTGGTTACGCGCGCAAACGCGATCATTTTTTCGTAAGGGCGGCGCACTTTCGCAACTGGGCCTTCCCAGATGTAGTGCGAATTCAGAATTGTGCTCAACACTTTCGCAATCTGATCGGGTGCGGTGCGATTATCCAGCCACACTTGTATCGCTTGCGCCGTCAGGTCTTTCGGCGGTGTGTCACCGAAAATGCGCCGCATCATCTTGCCGACAATAAACGATGCGGTTTTTTCATGCTGCGAGGCGAGCTCGATAACTTTGTAGCCTTGCGCAATCGCCGCGCTTTGGTCTGCGGCATTTGTTGTGGGCTGAAAGGGGGCGAGATTGATCCCTAAGAAGTTTCCAGCATTGCGATTGTGGTACGTGGATTCAAACGTGAACTGGCCATTGGCCGCGAGTGAGCGTGTCGAGTTAATGCGTTGGCCCATTCCGACAGTCCAACCGGACAAAGCACGGCTGGCCTGTAAAATATCCTGATCCGAAAACCCGCGTGAGCTTGTGCCAGTGGGCTCAGGGCCTGCGCCTGTCCATGGTGGCGGGGTGACACCTAAGTAGGCATCGATGCCCATCGTGTGCAATTCCAGCAATTCACGCGCATAATTTTCGTTCGGCGTTGTGGCGCGGCTGACCGCATTGTCGAGGTAAAACAGCATCGCAGTTGAGCGCGCATTGGCTGTCACCAACGCTGTGAAATTGCCCAACGCGTTGGCGCGGATCACATCACGGTCATACGGCGGCAGCATGAACTGGATCAATTGGCCTTCGCCGGTTGCGACATTGAAGTGGCGGTGCCAGAAGTCAGCCATGAATTCGCGCACCTGGAATGGGCTGTGCGTGTTGCGGATCCACGTGGCCGCAACGGTTTCTTGCGCGATGCGGGTAATTTCTGCCGACGGCAATACACGCAAGCGGTTCACATCGTCGTAAACTTTGTAAAGCTCATCGGCGGTCATATACAAAGTTTGCAGCGGGCGATCTTCATCCACTGCGGCCCAAACGCCATTCGCGTTATCTTGCGCGCCGTACGTAATGCGCAACGTTGCATCACGCACCATCTGCGCGGTCATGGGGTCATCGCCTGCGGGCGGATTTAATTGCTCATTGACCCACCCACTCCAGCCCATGCTCCAGACCTTTGCATAGTCCGAAGGGCGCGCGCCGAAGGTGCAGCGGTCCAGTGCGATCAGTTGGGGATTTTTGGTTTCTGGTGCGAGTGCCATAAGGTGCCTTTTCTGAGCCACTTCTTTGCTTCTGCAAATCCTAGGTCATGTTCCGCTAGATACTAATAACGCCAGCGTCGTCGCCGCTCACGATGCCCAGCGGCGCATATTTCACCGTGGGGAAGATTTTATTCAGCGCTTTCGCACCTTGGCGTTTGGCCATCACTTCGCTGACAACCTGGCGGTAATCAGTTGTGGTGTCCAAGTCGCCATTGAAGAGCTGGTTGGCCGCCAAGCCCGGCCATGTACCGTACATCTTGCCGCCGTTCACGCTGCCGCCCATCACGAACATCACGCTGCCAGAGCCGTGGTCGGTACCCGCACTGGCGTTTTCACGGAAGCGGCGGCCAAACTCGGTCATGGTGACGATGGTGACGCGGCTTTGTGAGGCAGCAATTTCACGCCAGAACCCACCCAGCGAGCGGGACAGGTCGCTCATGCGCGTATTCATTTCGCTTAAGATGTTGTTGTGGTGGTCCCAGCCACCCACATCAACGTGCGCCACTTCAAGGCCGACATTCAGACGGATCAGGGTCGCGAGTGAGCGCAAGGTGTTGGTCAGCGTGCCGCCGGGATAGCCGTAATTCGCATTGTCTGCTGGCAGTGTGGCCAGATTGGTTTGCACCGTCGTGATCGCATCTAATGTCTGAAGCGATGTGCTGGCATACTTCGTTGTGTTGCCGGTATTCAGGGCGCGAATAACGTTGGCGTTGTTGGTGCCGCCGCTGACGTTAAAGCCCGATGTGCTGGCAATCGCGACAGCACCGCTATAACCCAGCAGCGATTCAGGATTGTTTGAGGCCAGCGAAACGGCGCCCAACGTGGTGTGTGTTGTCGTCATCGCCTTTAAGTGGCGTGCGATCCAGCCGTCGGACGGCGTTGCTTCGTTATGGTTCGCACCCAACTCCATACGCTCTTGGCATTCAAAGTGGCTGCGGTCATCGGTGCGCAAGCCTGCGGCATGCACGATGGCCAGCTTGCCCGAATCGTAAATTGTTTTTAAATCCGTTGCTTGCGGATGCAGATAAAAGTCCACCCCGCCCAAACTGCCAACGCCAATGCCAGCGCTGGTGCCGGTCGATTGAATGCGAATGGTTGGGCGATTGCTGATGTAGTTGGCGTCACCGGCGGGTGCGACCATTTGCAAGCCATCGGCCGCGCCACGCAAAAACATGACGATCAAAATATCTTTGGTGGGTGCCGCTTGTTGCGCAAACGCGACTTTTAAGCCGGGCGCGATAGTGGCCATCGCGGCGCCAGACGTTGCATTGCGTAAAATATCACGGCGAGACAGATTCATTTTAGCCCCCTACGACAGCCGGTTCTCCAGCTGCACGACTGCGAAATGCGGTACACTTTCTGTATGCGAATATTCGCTCGCGACACTCAAACCCTACGCGCTCATCCCAACAATCTCATCAGGACCGCCCAAAGCGTAGAACCGATCTGCAAAGAATACCCTAAAACCCATCAGATGCAGATGCCTTAGCAACGCGTGCAGCGCTGGCGCGGTTGCGTCATGAGGTCGCCCGGATATCCCCTAAACCCGCAGTTCTTGTAGCGAGATCACCCTGTCAGTAATACGGGTAAGGCTATGTTAATTCCCTGCGCCAACCGCTTGTCCGACCACGAAAATCAGAATAAAATCAATGCAGCGCTTGCGACAAAAAGTCGCACAAAATAACCCCACCTTAGCACCGCGGGTTGAAGGTCTTTCCGCGCGCGAAGCCTGCGGGCAACCATTGCGAATTGATCGCAAAAAATAAATTTTGAAATCCACAAATAAAAACGCCCGCTTTTAAGAGCGGGCGTTTGGAAACTCGGATTTTGATGGAAACTTAAGCCGCAGCGAAGGCCCGCTCTAACGTCGGCACCGCATCCATCAGCGTGCGGGTATAGGCATCTTTGGGCTGCGTCAGAACTTGCTCGGCGTTCCCAGACTCAACCACTTTGCCCATGTACATCACAGCCACACGGTCTGAGATGTGACGCACGACAGCCACGTTGTGCGAGATGAACAAATAGCTGAGCTGATACTTATCTTGAAGATCCAGCAGCAGGTTCAAAATTTGAGCCTGTACCGAAACGTCAAGCGCCGATGTTGGTTCATCCAGCAGCAGCAAGCGCGGATGTACCGACAGTGCGCGGCCAATGGCGATACGCTGACGCTGGCCGCCTGAGAATTCGTGCGGCATACGGTCAATCGAGCGCGGATCAAGGCCCACCAGTTGGCACAAGCCTTCAGCAGTTTCGCGCAGTTCACTGCGGCCCGGCGCTTTGCCCACGGTCAACGGCTCGGTCATGATGCGCCAGATCGGCCAGCGCGGATCAAGCGAGCTTTGCGGATCCTGGAACACGATCTGCACTTCGCGGCGCGTGATCTCGTCGTGATCGCGCAAGTTCTTGCCTTTGTAGCGCAGTTCACCACTGGCCAGCGGAACCAAGCCGACGATGGAGTTGGCGAACGATGTTTTACCGCAACCCGATTCACCGACAATCGACAGTGTTTCCCCTTCGTAGAGTTCCAGGTTCACGTTGTTGACGGCGGTGTTGTATTCAATCGGGCGGCCAAAGAAGTTGTACTTCTTGGGATAACGAATGGTCGCGCCAACAGCTTCAAACAGCGGCGTGGCGCGGCCATACGGCACAAACGCAGCTTGAACTGAAGCGGTGATCGGCATGGCGGCAACCTTGTCGCCCCCCTCAATCATCGACGCGGCAACAGTTTCCAGCCGCGACTTCGGCGTTTTGCCTTCCGGCAGGGCATTCAACAGCGCGCGGGTATATACGTGTTGCGGCTTGCCAATCACGTCGCGGGTCAAACCTTCCTCGACGATCTTGCCTTTGTACATCACATACACGCGGTCACACAGCTGGGCGACAACGGCCAGATCGTGCGTGATCAGCATCACCGACGTTTGCGTGGCTTTGGCGCGTTCACGCAGCAGGTTCAGAATTTGCGCTTGTACGGTCACGTCCAACGCGGTGGTCGGTTCGTCGGCGACGATCAGCTTCGGCTGGCACGAGAACGCCATAGCGATCATCACGCGCTGACGCATACCGCCCGACAGTTCATGCGGGTAGGCGTTAAATACGCGCTCGGGGTCTTGGATCTTCATGTCGCGCAGCAATTGTACGGACAGCTTCTCGGCTTCAACGGGCGTGATTTTCTGGTGGCGCAAGATCACGTCGAACATCTGTTCACGTACACGCAGCACCGGGTTTAACGCCGTCATAGGCTCTTGGAAGATCATGGAGACTTCGCCGCCACGAACTTTTTGCAGCTCTTTTTCGCCCATGGTCAGCACGTCGCGGCCCAGAACGGTGACCGAGCCATGCGGGATTTTGGTTTTCCCACGTGGCAACAGGCGCAGCATGTTCAATGCGGTGACGGATTTGCCCGAGCCCGACTCGCCCACAATGCCGACAACTTCACCAGCGCCGATCTCAATCGTAATGCCTTTCAAGGCATCAACGGTGGCTTCGGGGCTGACGAATTGCAGCGCTAAGTTATCGACGCGGACAACAGTGTTGTTGCTCATCTGATCAAGACCCTGAATTAAACGTCGATGCTACGGCCGCGCTTGCGCGACAAGCTGGAGATACCATCACCCACCAAGTTCATGGTGATCACGGCCATCACAATGGCGCCTGCAGGCACCAGCAGCATGCCTGGTGCTTTCAGCAGGTACTGGCGGCTTTCGGCCAGCATGTTGCCCCACGTCGGCACACCCAACGGCGCGCCAATGCCTAAGAACGAAAGCGCGCTTTCGGCGATCAGCAAACCAGCAAAGTGGAACGCGAAGATCACGAACAATGACGCACGAACGCCCGGCAATACGTGGCCGAACATGATGGCAAAGCGGTTCACGCCAGCAATGCGTGCGGCTTTCACATAGTCACGTTGGTAGATGGATGTGGCTTCCGCGTACACAACGCGCATGAACACCACCCACGACAACAAGCCCAATGTCAGCACCAGCGGAATGAAGCCGTGGCCGACGATCACCACCACCACAATCGCCACCACCATGAAGGGGAACGATTGCAGGGTGTCGGTGATTTGGCGAATGATGGTGCGGGTCCAGCCTTCTTTCTCAGCCGCCATCAGGCCCAAGGTCGTGCCGATGAACAGGTTGATGATGTTGGCGGTCAGTGCGCAGGCCATCGACCATTGCAGGCCCGCAACCGCGCGGCTCCACATGTCGCGGCCTAAGTGGTCGCTTCCCAACAAATAGCCGCTCTCGCCCACTTTGGCGAAACGCTTCATCAGGTCGCCTTGCATTGGGTCGTGTGTTTGGAGGAACGAGCCAAACAACGCCAGCACCACGATGATGGTGAACAGCACAAACGCGATGATGATTTCAGCGTTCGCCATTTGCTTTAACTTTGCGCGGTTAAAGCGGGCTTCGGTATTGAGCGGGTTGAGGCTGCCTTCGGTTTTAGCCGTCTCAACAGCACCTTGAGATTTCACTTGAGTATCAGACATCGAACTACGCCCCCTTCGTACGCAGGCGCGGATCGAGGAATCTGAAGACCAGATCAGTAAACGCGTTCACCGTGAACACCATGATCGCAATCATAAACGCCAATGCTTGCACCACGGGGAAGTCCAACGTCTGTACTGATTCCAGCAACAACCAGCCCATGCCAGGCCATGAGAAAATCGTTTCAATAATCGCGCTACCGCCCAGCAGGAAGGCAAATTGCGTGCCGATCAACGCGGCGGCCCCCAACAGTGCGTTCGGTACGGCGTGTTTCCACAAAAGTTCGGATTGTGTTGCGCCGTTTGCGCGTGCGGTGCGGATGTAATCTTCGCGCATCGCTTCGGCGACGTTCGCCGCCACAACGCGCGTCAAGCTTGGGAACAGGAACGAAGCCAAGCTGGCCGTCGGCAAAATCCAGGTGCGCGGATCTGTGGGCTCATATCCCAAAGACGGGAGCAGGCGTAAGTTCACCGCAAACACTTGGATGAGTACGAGCGCAGTCACAAAACCCGGCACGCCTTGCATGACGAACAAGAAGCCAGAGACAGCGCGGCGTTCTGCGTTCTCAGGCTTAAAGCCCAACCAAGAACCCAACGGAATTGCGACCAAGGCGGTGAAGCCAATGGCCATACCCGCCAGATGCAGCGTGCGTGGCAACATATCGAGCACTTTCTCGAGCGCGGGTTCAGCGCTGGCCAGCGACTTGCCAAAGTCGAACTGCAGCACGTTCCACATATAAGAGAAGTATTGAATGATCAGCGGACGATCCAATCCGAACTGCGCGCGGATCGCGGCTAATTGTTCCGGCGTTGCATCGTTGCCCGCCAGCACCAGCGCCGGGTCACCGGCCGCGCGCAGCAGGAAGAACAACAGTGTCGTTACTGTAAACAGCAGCCACGCAAGTTTGCGTAATTGCAGAAGGAAAGGAACAAGGCCGGCAATAATGTCGGCACCTGTTGTTTTCTGAACAGCCGCACTCGCGGCGTTCTGAGTCACTGAGCTCATACGTCTCCCACCACACGTCTCTATCGAAGCCTGAAAATGGCTTGAAAGGTATAGATATATGCCCGCATTGGGCTGGGGCGACTATACCAAGCGAAGGGTCGCCTACCAGAAAAATGTATTCAGAAAAAACCTTACAAACCCGAGCCTTTTCAAGATTGCTCGTATAACGAGCAGTAGAAATACAGAGTTTGTTATATCTTTTACTGATGTTTAGCGGCGTTTCTTTAACGCGCGTTCCATCGCGGCTGAAACTGCCTGCAGCACCGCAATCCGGGCACGTTGTTTGTCATTTGCGCCAATAACCGTCCACGGGGCCGTTGTTGTTGAGGTATTTTCCAGCATGTCGTTCACGGCATGCTCGTAGGCCTTCCATTTCTTGCGGTTGCGGTGGTCATCGTCCGTCAACTTCCAGGTTTTATAGGCTGTGTTTTTGCGGTCCTTGAAACGGCGCTTCTGTTCGTCCTTGGTGATGTGCAGCCAGAACTTCACAATGATGTGACCAGCCTCATGTAACTGCCGCTCGAACGTGTTGATCTCATCATAGCCGCGCGCAACCGTGTCTTGATCAATCAACTTCTCGACACGCTCCACCAGCACACGCCCATACCAACTGCGGTCAAACACCGTCATGTCGCCTGCGCGACCTAACTGCCGCCAGAAGCGCCACAGGTAGTGATATTTAAGTTCTTCTTCATTGGGCGCTGAAATAGGGACAATTTTATAATCACGCGCATTCAGCGCATATGTCAGGCGCCGGATCGCGCCACCTTTGCCTGCCGCGTCCCAGCCTTCAAAGGCAATGACGGTTGAGATGCCGCGTTTGCGGGCTTCATGCTGCAACTCGTGCAGGCGCATCTGTTCTTTATGAAAGGCCTTAGTATAGGCCTCATCGCTCATGGGCTTATCCATGCGCACGGCTTTGAGATAGTTACGCTTTGCTTTTACGGCCTTATGCGGACGCAGCGCTTGAGGTTCACCACAGTGAATATTGAGTCGGCTGGAAAGCGCCGACAGCACCGAAGCACGACGGTAATTATCGTCAGTTCCTTCCACCAGGAACCACGGTCGGTCTTCCGACGATGTCGCGCGAATAGCTTCGGCACTGGCATTGATATAGGCCGCGTAGTCTTTGGGTGTAGTCCAGGTGTTGTCGCTGGCGCGGAAGCCAATCAACGGGTCGCGGTTCAAGCGCGGCAGCACTTTGCGTTGTTGGGCTTTGCTGACGTGCAGCCAGAACTTCAGAATCAACGCACCTTCAGCGGCCAGTGTTTCCTCGAAAGCGTTGATCTCGCGCATGCGGGCTTTGAAGGCCGCATGCGTCATTTTTCCACTGCAAAGCTCGGCAATGGGGTCGGTGTACCAGCCGCCCAGATACAGCCCAATAGAACCGGCGGCTGGTAAGCTGCGCCAATAGCGCCAGAATAGGGGCCGCTCGCGCTCTTCGTCGCTGGGGGTGTCAAAGGCGATGGTGGAAATCCAGCGCGGGTCCATCCAGGTGTTCAGCAGGTTGACTGTGTCGATCACCCCAGCTCCGCGCACGCCATTCAGTATAATGAGTGTGGGGCGGCCCTGTTCGCGGGCCTTCTGCTGCAAGTGGATCAGGTCTAGCCGCAGCTTGGGCTGCATCCGGGTGAAGGCCGCCTCGGGCAGGGTGGCGCCAATTTCGGCAATTTTGAACATATCGGCCATGTCTGCGGAATCTCGAGCTTTTATCTGTGGACGTTTTGCGCTTTTCGCATGCCACCTTAGCCTGCGTGCCCCTTGGATTCCCACCCCGACTATTGTATGTCCGCGCGACTATCGAGGCGCGGCTTTCTCCGCCCGGATTCTCTCACGTTCACGCCCTATTTTGGGCGCAGAAGTTAGGCAATTTTCCGACGGCGGGTTTCACTCACCCCTGCGCCCAGCATGAGGACTTCTCCGATGGCATTACGCGTTGCTTTGAATGGTTTTGGCCGCATCGGCCGTATGGTGTTCCGCGCTCTGATCGAATCCAAGCGCACGGATATCGAAATTGTCGCCATTAACGACCTGGGCGACCCGGAAGCCAACGCGCACTTGCTGAAGTGGGATTCGGTCCATGGTCCGCTGCCGGAAGAGGTGACTGTTTCGGGCGACGTGATGACCGTTGCTGGCCGCCAGTTCAAAGTGTTGAAAGAGCGCGACCCGACGAAGCTGCCCTGGAAAGATTTGAACGTTGATATCGTGGCCGAGTGCACCGGTATCTTCACCGACAAAGATAAAGCCCAAGTACACATCAACGCTGGTGCCAAGCGCGTGCTGGTGTCGGCTCCGTCGAACGGCGCTGATCTGACGGTTGTGTACGGCGTGAACCACAACAAGCTGACCAAAGATCACATCATCGTCTCGAACGCCTCATGCACCACCAACTGCTTGGCGCCGGTTGCTTACATTCTGCAAAAGAGCTTCGGCATCCAGCACGGCTACATGACGACGATCCATGCTTACACGGGTGATCAGTCGACTGTTGATACCCTGCACAAAGACTTACGCCGTGCGCGCGCTGCAGCTTTGTCCATCATTCCGACATCAACCGGCGCTGCCAAAGCCGTCGGCGAAGTGTTGCCGGAACTGAAGGGTAAGCTGGACGGCACAAGCTTGCGCGTGCCGACCCCGAACGTCTCTGTGGTCGACTTCAAATGCGTGCTGTCAAAGAACGTCACCGAAGCTGAAATCAACGAAGCCTTGGCGAACGCTGCTGCGGGTGAGTTGAAAGGCGTGTTGGCTGTGAACAAGCTGCCGTTGGTTTCGATCGACTTCAACCACAATCCATACAGCTCGATTTTTGACGCCACACAAACGAAGGTCTTGGAAAAGAACTTCGCCCGCGTCCTCAGCTGGTACGACAACGAGTGGGGCTTCTCGAACCGCATGCTCGACACGCTCGCCGCTATGGGCAAATTGCTCTAGTCGGAAGCGCATCACATCATGCCGCAATTCAAGACCCTCGATCAGGCGGACGTGGCAGGCAAACGCGTGCTCGTCCGTGCCGACCTCAATGTGCCGATGCAAAACGGCCAAGTCAGCGATGCCACACGTTTGGAACGTTTGGTGCCGACGATTAAAGACTTGGCGGCCAAGGGTGCCAAAGTTGTCGTGATCTCTCACTTCGACCGCCCCAAAGGCAAACGCGTTCCGGAAATGTCACTCAAGCCAGTTGCGCAAACGCTGGGCAAAATTCTGGGTGCGGATGTGGCCTTCGCTGACGATTGCGTTGGTGAACAAGCATCAAAGGTGATCGCGGGCTTGAAGGGCGGCGATGTCGCTGTGCTGGAAAACTTGCGCTACTACAACGGCGAAGAAGGCAACGATGCAGCCTTCGTGAAGCAGTTGGCTGAGCTGGGTGATGTGTACGTGAACGATGCGTTCTCGGCCGCCCATCGTGCGCATGCGTCCACCGAAGGCTTGGCGCATGTGCTGCCTGCTTATGCGGGCCGTCAGATGCAGGCTGAGTTGGAAGCGTTGGGCGCTGCGTTGGAAAAACCGCAAAAGCCAGTGATGGCGATCGTCGGTGGGTCTAAGGTTTCAACCAAGCTCGATGTGCTCTCCAACCTCGTCACCCGCGTGCAAATGCTGGTCATCGGTGGCGGCATGGCCAACACGTTCTTGCATGCGCAAGGCATCGATATCGGCAAGTCGCTGTGTGAGAAAGACTTGGCCGAGATCGCCAAAGAGGTTCTCGCCAAAGCCAAGCAAAGCGGCTGCGAAGTCATTCTGCCGATTGATGGCGTGGTTGCCGCGGGCTTGAAGCCTGATATCGCAACATCTGTTGTGGCGATTGATAAAGTGCCAGCCGATCAGATGATCCTCGATAACGGTCCGGCCAGCACGGCTGCGCTGCTCGCGAAACTGGAAGCTTGCAAAACGCTCTTGTGGAACGGCCCGGTGGGCGCGTTTGAAATTAAACCGTTTGATGTCGGCACCATGAGCATCGCGAAGAAAGCTGCTGAACTCACCAAAGCGGGCAAGCTTGTCTCCATTGGCGGTGGTGGTGACACTGTTGCTGCCTTAAACGCGGCTGGCGTGGGTGATGACTTCACGTATGTCTCAACGGCAGGCGGTGCGTTCCTCGAGTGGCTCGAAGGCAAGGAACTGCCGGGCGTGAAGGCTCTCGCGCGCTAAAAAATAATGTGGAAAACGACCTTCCCATGTGAGGGCCGTTTTCCACACTTCCTCCCAGATTTCCCTGCAAATGTCCTGCATTAGCAGGGAGCATTTATCGTTTTTAGTTCATGTGATTTTTGTGGAGAAGTGGCTGGGGTGCAATCGCTTCCATCGCCATCAACACCATTATCGCATCGACGTTTTTCCAAACATCTTCACACCCCAACACCCGACCTTGCGCAAGCTCGAGCGCTGATGACGGCTGCTTGCTCAACACTTCAAACATACGCCGCGCACTCTCGGTGGGTTTGATTTCGGCGTAGGCCGTCAGAAGCGTCAGCTTCTCAATCTTCTCTGGCGCAAGCGTTGTTGCAAAAACAGTACGTGCGATCTGCACGCCTGCATCTTGGCGATCAAGTGTTTGCGGATGGCGCACAAAGATATCGCAGCGATGCCCGCGATTGAGCATCAGGTCTTTCTTCATTTCGCGGATCACAACATCGGGCTCGTTGTGCAGCAGCAGTGCTGCATCACGGGCGAAGTTCACTTTTAAAATCGCATCTACAAGCTTTGCAGGTGCCGTGTATGTCAGGCCCGCAGCGTGCATGGTTGCGGCCATGTCTTTGAAGGGCGTGATGTGAAAATGATCACCCAAGGGCCGTCCGCGCATGGCATCCAGCATTTGTGTGGCGAGCGGATTGGTTTTGAAAAACAGGCTTTGCGCGGCTTCTGCTTTCTCGCCCAACTCAAGACCAATACGTCTTAAAGCCGCTGGAATATGCGCGCCCGGTGATGTGGCGTAATCAATCACCACAAGCCCACGCACGTTGTTCAGGAGCATCTGTAAGGCGTTGCGCGTTGCCTCATCGGAACTGGTCCAGACGCTATTGAGCACAAGGATATCGATGTGATCTGGCGCACGTTGAATCTCGGCAGGCGTTAAGCCAATAAATTCGCCGCTCGGATACTGTGCCGCCAACGCACTGAACGCTGTGTTGCCTGGGCCAATCTCGATATAGCGAAATGGTGTGCTCACATCTGGCGGGGCAATTTCGGCATGCAGCAATGCGACCCGTATCATCGCAGGATCAAGCTCAGGGCGTTGCAATGGGAGGGGCGCGTTCAATGTCAAAACTCCGTCACGCTTACTTTAGCGCCTGAGCCAGCATCCAAACAGCAAAACCAATCAAAACAATCGCCGAGGCCTTATTAATAAGCCCCAGGGTGTGCGTGCTGATCTTGGCGCGGAAGGCGGCGACGGTGCCGCTGAGGAACATCCACCACAGCATCGAACCCACGAACGTGCCCAGCACCAATACAAGGGCCTGTGTGCTGCTGCCAGCTGTTAAGCCTGCACCTGCAAAGATCGCCGCGAACGATAGAATAGTCATGGGGTTGGTCAGCGTCAGCGCACAGGTGCTGATGAACGCGACCCACAATGATTTACCAGCCGCTCCATTATTTGCCGCAGTATCGCCGGGCACTTGCTTCCATGTGGTCCAAGCAATCCAGAGCAGGACCGCAATCCCAACGATGCGCAAATACACGCCGGCGCTTTGCAGCAACGCGGTGACAGCGGCAATCCCAAGCGCACCGATGGCTGCGTAAATTGCATCAGCTGTTGCAGCGCCGAGGCCCGTGATGAAGCCAGCCCACATCCCTTGAGCGAGTGTTGTGCGCATACACAGCACGCCGATGGGCCCCACAGGTGCGGCGATAGAGACACCAATCACGAGGCCTTTGACGAAATCAGTGAGAAGTTCAGTAAACATGGCGGTTCCCAAAGTCAGACTATTCTTGCCGGTTCAACCGACCGGCAACAGAACAGCAGGTAGGGGAACCTAAATGTTACGAGAGATTGCGGCCCATTTGCACGAACTTGTCGCGGCGGCGGGCGCGCAATTGACCAGCATCGACCTTCGTCATCTGGTTCAAGTGCGTTTCGATGGCGTCACGAACCGCAGACACGGCTGCTTCCGGCGCACGATGTGCGCCGCCCGTCGGCTCAGGGATGATGCCGTCAATGACGTTTAATTTTTCCAAGTCTTGTGCGGTCAGCTTCAACGCTTCAGCCGCAGACTTGGCTTGCTCGCCGTCGCGCCACAGGATCGACGCGCAGCCTTCTGGTGAGATGACTGAGTAGATCGAGTGTTCCAGCATCAGCACGACGTTGCCGGTGGCCAATGCAATCGCCCCGCCTGAACCGCCTTCACCGATGATGATCGAGATCAGGGGCACGCGGACGTGCAGGCAGGTTTGAATGCAGCGTGCGATGGCTTCTGCTTGGCCGCGCTCTTCAGCGCCCACACCTGGGTACGCACCGGCCGTATCCACCAGCGTAATGATCGGCAAACCGAACTGATCAGCCAGTTGCATCAAGCGGCGGGCTTTGCGGTAGCCCTCGGGGCGCGCCATGCCGAAGTTATGTTTAATGCGCGTTTCGGTATCACGGCCTTTTTCGATGCCGATCACCATTACGCTGCGACCTTTGAAGCGGCCCATGCCACCCACGATGGCAGCGTCTTCGCCGTACAGGCGGTCGCCCGCCAGCGGCATATAGTCTTCGACCAACGCCTTAATGTAGTCGACCGCATGCGGGCGATCAGGGTGGCGGGCCACTTGCGTCTTCTGCCAGGGCGTTAACTTGGAATAGGTCGAGTTCAGGTCGCGCTCAACCTTGGCTTGGAGCTTGCTGACTTCCTCGGCAATGCTCATGCCGTCGGAATCCGACAAATGCCGCAGCTCGGCGATTTTGCCTTCCAACTCAGCGATGGGCTTTTCGAAATCGAGGAAATGCATTGCGCTTATGGTCCCTGGATTATTCGTTCGCGGCTGCCCAGGCTATCCACACGGGCAGCGCAGCAATGTTACGGCATTAGATGCCTAACGCCGCCCGACAAGTCAACCAAGCAGGGGGGCGGAAATATGTAAGCTATTGATTGGACACGATTATTATGGCGCCTCGTGGATCCCGCGTACGATTCTTTCGTAATCTGGCTCGGTATCTGGGGCAATCAGGCCGTGGCGGATGGCAAAGTCCAGGATCACCAGGTTGACGTTGAATTTATAGCTGGTGGTGTTCCTCACCCCATCCAGAACCTCAGCGATAGGTAGCAGTTGATAGCCCGCAAACTCGCCATCGGCGTTTTTGGGGATCACATCGGCGGGCATTTCGAGGTCAAAGCAGAAGAGGTTGTCGACCTTCAAGCCCTCGGGAGCATCGAAGCAGTAGCTGAGATTGCTGACGGGTTTGGCAGTGCGGGCCAAGGCTTCAGGCAGGCTCGCTTCCTCGCTGCATTCCTTCACCACGTTGTCCATCAGCGTCATGCCGGCCTGCTGGCCGCCCGCGACCATGTTGTCGAGCTTGCCGGGTTCAACGCGCACGGTGTTTGAGCGCGTCCCGATCCACAAGTGAATGCCATCAGCTTTGCGGATAAAGCCGTTGATGTGCACACCATACGCCCGCGTGCCAAAGCCTGGCACCATGGACCGGTCGAGGCGCATCGCTTCAGGGGCATGCCACCCGTTCTTTACAGCGTAATATTCACCCTTGAGGGCAAAAGCACCTGTGGCGACGAGGTCTTTGGCAATGGCATCGATAGCTTTGGTGCGGCTTTCGGGTGTTGTTAGCTTCGCACTGATGCTGACATCGCGAATGGTGACATCGAAAACATCGGGAAAGCCCCCTAACAGGGCGGCACGCTCAGGGGTGATGTACCCGTATTGGCGTTTCTCGATCAGGAAAGGCAGATAGCGCTTCACATTGCGCGTGTTGCACTTCAGGACTTTGTCCAGAAAACTCATCGGGCCTCTTGTTCATGGACGGAATGATTCAGGGCACGGTATAGTGAAACGCACCTTACCGCAAAAGGTGCTGTAAGTTGTTGTTTGCCACCAAAGTTGTCTGTCACCAAACCAGTGGGGATTTGCGCGCCGTGTCATCACCCGCCTCCGGCAGCCTTTGGTCAGATCTGCGCGAACGCGCGTCTTTCGTCATTGTCGTTGCAGTCTCAACCGCCTGGATCGTTGTCGTTCTGATGGCGCTGTCGCGCTTGGGTCTCGATGCTGTCCTTGAAATGCCCATGGGCGAGCTCTCGGCTTTGGTAGTGGCGGCCTCTGGACCGTTGATTGGGTTGTGGCTGATTGCGTCCGTATTAGAGCAGCGTGGTGAGTTGCGAGACTTGCGCCGCCGGTTGTCTGAGATGACATCTCAATCGCGCCAGAGTTTACAGCAGGCGGAGATTCAGTCGCGCGCCATGCTGGAAATGGAAATGCAGTTAAAGCGTAGCCTCGCGACCGACACGCGCCGTTTAGCCTTGCAAGATTTGGCCGCGCAAACCGCCATTATGGGCGAGCGCCTCGGCATCTTTAAAAATGATGCAGTGGATGTGGCGTGGGCGCGGTTTGGCTCGGGCGATACAGGCGCATTTGTGCAGCCGTTCTTAAGTTATGCCGTACGCCATCCGGAATTGGCCGACCGTATGGGCGAGGCGGTCACGCGTGATGTTCAAGCCCGTGCTGCGCTGGCGGGTTTCGTGCGCCGGTACGAGCGTTTGGTCTCGGCGGTGTCGGATGACAAGCTGGCGTTAGAGACCTTGGAAGAGGGGCCGCTGGGGCAGGGCTACCGCATTTTCAAAGTCGCTGAAGCCAAAGCCTTCAACATGGCTGCGGAATAATGGGCTTGGTGAGGCTTTGTTCAAAATCAAATGCCGAACTTCATCAAAAAAACACTCAAAGCGATCGGTCTAAAATCGGCTGAACCGCCGAAGCCCAAACCACCAGCAAAAAAGCAGGTGGGCGTGCTGCCGCCGTCTGAGCGCGAAGCCCTGGTGAAGCACGCTATGGACCTTTACCGCGCCAACCGCGCGCAAATGAGTGCTGTCATCGATAATGCGCTCAAGCAACTCCGAGACGCGCCCATCAATCTGCACGATGTTGATTCGATGACGCGCCTGTTGAGTATCCGCCGGGCCTATTTGGACATGCGCCAGCTGATGAATCACCGCGAGCGCCGATACTTGGTTTTGGCGGGAATCCGCGAGCTTTTAGAGCAAAAGCCCAAAGTGGCACCCCCTGGGGTGAAGAAGCTCGTGGTAAAGCGTTGAAAATACTGTTGTTTTTTAGGTCGATTCGGTGGCTGTTGTCGCTGTTTCTGCCTTGACGTGCCGCGGGGGCACAGGTAAAACCCGCGCCTTCCGTCGGCGGGTGCAAACCTGCCGAATCCCTATTGATGAGGTTTATCATGGCCCGCCGTTGCGCCGCATCCGGCCGAGGCGTTCAGACTGGCAATAACGTCAGCCACGCCAACAACAAGACCAAACGCCGGTTCTTGCCGAACCTGCACCCGGTCACCATGCTGAGCGACACGCTGCGCGTGAAGATTCGTCTGCGTTTGACGAGCCACGGCCTGCGTACAGTCGAAAAGCGTGGTGGTATCGACGCCTTCTTGCTGTCGACGCCGAATTCGAAATTGCAGCCTGAAGCGTTGACGCTGAAGCGCCGCGTGCAAAAGGCTAAAGCTGCGCAAGCCGCCGCCTAATTTGTTGCACGAGACAGAGATTAAAAAAGCCCGCTGGTTCAGCGGGCTTTTTTGTTGTGTGAATGTTCGTGCCTACAGGCGCGCAAACAGCGCCAGTGCAAGCTGTACCCACATCACCAACAACGCGATCCAGCCAATCACAAAGGCTAATGCCCGCTGGCGCACATTGTTGTAGGTCAGGTGGATGAAGCTTTGCGTAACGCGTGCGGCGGCATAGACCCACGCCGTGATGTAAAGCGCATCGGTGGTCGCGGCCAACGCAAACGCAGTGAAGCAGCCGACATAAAAGATGATCGGCGCTTCAAAGAGGTTTGCGTAATGCCGAACCGTTATGGCGGTTGGTTCCGGTTCTACAGCGCCTTGAAAGGCTGTGTAGAACTTCAAAGGGACCTGACGGCCACTGATGGTTTTGAACCGCACCTGAACCATGCGGAGAAAGCCGATGATCGTGAGTGCCACCACCACTAGCATCGGCAGAAAAATCAAAGCTTGATTGAACGTCATCTCCATCACGTATCCTCCCCAGGTTTAGTGATGATTATGGCCCGCGAAATTTAGGTGCCCAAAGGCGCGTGTCGACAGAGTGTAGATGTAACGCCTTCTTCGCCCAAGCTGTTCCCGCCTGCGTGTGCTGGGCTTGGATGCTTCACCGGAGATATGCGGCCCTCTTTGGCCATACGCCATTCGGCGTCTTCCCAAGTGGGCGGCAATTCGCTGGTCCATTCAAACCGAGCCGTCGATGCTTCATCGCACCAGTTGACCAAATGCGGCATCGCTTTGCGATGCGCACCGGACATCATGAAAGCGCGCAACGCTTCCACATCACGCCACACGGTCACCGTCCAGAACGCTTGGCCACGCCGCGTCGCAGTGGCTGCAAAGCAACCACTGGCGCTGCGAGCCTGAAGCACGGACATCAGCGCATGAAACACAAAAGGCAGTGTGTACCAATTCGATCTCAGACGAACCCGTGTGACAGATGCGATAGCCATGCTTGTGCAATCCTGAGTGTTAATGCTGAACTTCAGCGACGCTGGTTTCAGACCGTAAGCTTGCGGCCTTACGTGTGATCTCGATGTTGGCTTGCACAACTTTTTCGTAGCCGTACTCAGCCGAAGTGACTTGTGCATCCGCGCAGGTTGCTTTGGCGCGCGTCGCGTCGCCTTGGCGAATTAGCCCTAAGCAGAGGTTATGAAGTGCAACGACGCGGTCGTAGCCCTTCGCGTTCTCTAACGCGCGTTCTGCGTATTTCACCGCGCGGCCCGTATGGCCGATCACCAAAGCCTTGGTGGACTGCGAGGCGGCAATCGACTCTTTGGGCCACAGCAGGGTGGGTGCACGCGTATCGGCTGCCAGTACCGAGCCAGCCGTACCAACAGAAATCGCCAAAACCAGAGCTAACGTAATGATATTGAATGCATTATCGACGCGGCTCATTGAAGTCTCTCCTGTTGCGTTGCAACATAATGCACCGGTAAATGCTGCGCTGCAATATGTCTGAGGCCTTACAAATATGATAAAAAAAATCCGAATAGTAGACGGAGAGATTGAATAAGAGTTAGATAAAAAACGAATACACGAAGTTTGAAGGGGATTCCCGTTAAGGGATCAGAGCGGTTGGGACCATGAGTGAAATGGATTGGAGCGCGCTGCGCGACTTCTTGGCGGTGGCCAAGACGGGCAGCCTGTCACGCGCGGCACGTGACTTGAAAATCAGCCAGCCGACGTTAAGCCGCCGGGTTGCAGCCCTTGAAGAGCAGTTGGGCACGCGCCTGTTTGTGCGCACGCCCCGTGGACTTTTGCTTACCGATGATGGCGAGGGCGTGCTGGAAGGCGCGCGTCGTGTGGAGCAGGAGGCTTTGTCGATTGAGCGCAAGGCCGATGCACTGCAACAAACATTGAACGGCACGGTGCGCATTTCTCTGACCGAAAGTTTGGGCACCATATGGCTGCCGCAAAAGCTAGCGGCCTTTCATGAAAAGCATCCAGGGTTATGTGTCGAGGTGTTGGTGGATAATCGCGCAGTCGATTTGGTGAGGCGTGAAGCTGACATTGCCGTGCGGATGTTCCGACCCACGCAGGCTGATTTAATTGCCAAGCGTGTGGGTGACGTGGTGATGGGCATGTATGCCACTACGGATTATCTCGCGAAGAATGGCCGCCCGGAGACACTTGAAGATTTGAAAAGCCATACGCTTGTCAGTTTTGATGAAAGCATGGGGGCACATCCGGCGGTCCAGAAGCTGGAAAGCCACTTTATCCGCGAGAAGATCGTGCACCGCGCTGGCAGTTTCTTAGGCCAGCTGACGGCGACACGCGCTGGAATTGGTTTGGGCGTGCACGATTGCTATTTGGCGGCGAGCTACCCAGACCTGGAGCGTTTATTACCACGCCTGTTCCAGCATCGTCTGGAAGTGTGGTTGGTCACACACCCTGACGTGCGCCGCAGTGCGCGCATTCGCGCAGTGTATGACTTCTTGTGTGATGCATTTGTGCAAGACCGCGCAGCACTGTTGGGCGAAGAGCCGCTGAAAAAAGCGGCTTAAAATTTCTAACCAATCATCGCTGAGCCGCGCGGCATTGCGCCGCGCGTATCTTCTTCAAACAGGTCGGTCAGTTCCTGCATAACTGCGCCACCTAACTCGTCGGCGTCCATCAGAGTGACGGCGCGGCGGTAGTAACGCGTGACATCGTGGCCAATACCAATGGCCAGCAATTGCACAGGCGATTGATTTTCGATGTAGGCAATCACATCGCGCAAGTGCTGTTCTAAGTAGTTGCCGGGATTCACCGACAAGGTTGAATCATCCACCGGAGCGCCGTCCGAAATCACCATCAGAATACGGCGCTCTTCGTGGCGGCTGATCAGGCGGTTGTGCGCCCAGGCCAACGCTTCGCCGTCGATATTCTCTTTCAAAATGCCTTCGCGCAGCATCAAACCCAAATTGCGCCGCGCCCGGCGCCACGGTGTGTCCGCGGCTTTGTAGATGATGTGGCGCAGGTCGTTTAAGCGGCCCGGATTGGCAGGCTTGCCGTTCTCAGCCCAATGTTTGCGGGCCTGGCCGCCTTTCCATTGGCTGGTGGTGAAACCCAAAATCTCCACCTTCACGCCGCAGCGTTCTAGCGTCCGCGCTAGAATATCAGCCGTCATGGCGGCGATGGTAATCGGGCGGCCGCGCATGGAACCTGAGTTGTCGATCAGCAGCGTAACTGCCGTATCGCGGAACTTGGTTTCATTCTCGCGCTTGAACGACAAAGAATGCGTCGGGTTGGCCACGATACGCGCCAAGCGGCTGGCATCCAGCAAGCCTTCTTCTAAATCAAACATCCAGCTGCGTTGCTGCTGTGCCATCAAGCGGCGCTGCAAACGGTTGGCGAGGCGCGACACCACGCCCTGCAAGTGCGCAAGTTGACGGTCGAGTTGTAAGCGTAACCGCGACAATTCATCGGGGTCGCACAGGTTTGCAGCGTCTTCAATTTGATCGTACTGCGTGGTGTAGATCTTATAGCGCGCCTGGCCCTTTTGCTCGTTATGGCCGGGCTTGGGGCGCATCTGCTTGCCATCCGAGCCCGGTTCCATCGCTGATTCCAGCATGGAGGACTCTTGGCTATCTTGCTCGTCCTGCGTGGCTTCGCCGTCGACTTCTTCAGCACCGGCTTGGCTGTCGCTTTCACCGGCCGCAGATTCCTGCTCTTGATCTTGCTGTTCGCTGGCGTCGTCCTCTTTGGACTCGCTTTCCGTTTCGTCGCCTGCGTCGGTTTCTTCGTCGTTGAGATCACGCCCGCCGTCGTCTTTTTCCAGCTCAAGCTCTTCGATGACTTTACGCAAAATATCAGCGTAGGCTTTCTGGTTGCCCAGATTGTCTTTCAGCGCATCTAAGTGCTTGTCTAGCTTTTCACCGAACTCGGCTTCGAAAATGCCTTTCACGTGCTCGCAGGTGGGGCCCAATTTGAACCCGCCACAGCGATCGTGGATCAGCACTTTTAAGGCATCGCCCATCTGCACCTGGAACGAATTGCGCGCGAGCGCGTAGCCTTCCAGCGTCAGGCGTTGCTCTAGCGATTCCCCAATATTTTGTGCAACGCCCTGGTAATGGCCAGTACCCAAGGCTTCAACGCGCGTCTGTTCCATGGCGTTATAGGCATCAATGGCGTCTTTGCCATTGGGCATACGGCGTTGATGTAGCGTTGCGTTGTGGTGCTTGAGGCGCATCGCCATCGCATCAGCAGCGCCACGCAAACGCACCACGTTCTCATGCGTCAGCTTTTGTGGCGGCAAAGGCAGGCGCACTTCACCGCTCGCCGATGCGCCAAGCTTTTGATTGTTGGCGATGGGTGTAAAAACAACCGACGCTTCTTTGTTCCCCGACAGCGCCTTTACGGCAGCCGAGGTCGCCGTCTTAAAGGCTTCAGTCTTTGACGGTCCGCGTTCGGGATAGCTTTGGTATTGGTTAGGCGGCACGGGCGATTGAACTATTACGCAGCTTCAATCGCCGCACCAGCCACATCCTGGCCGAAGCAACGTTGATAGTATTCTGCAATGGTGGCGCGCTCAGTCTCGTCACATTTATTGAGGAACGTGACGCGGAACGCATAACCAACATCTTTGAAAATCTGCGCGTTCTCGGCCCAGCTGATCACTGTGCGCGGCGACATGACGGTAGAGATATCGCCGGCCATGAAGCCTTGGCGCGTCAGTTCCGCCACATCGACCATGGCCGAAATGGACTTCTTGCCTTCTTTGGTCGTGTAACCTGCAACCTTCGACAAAACGATATTTGTTTCAGCGTCGTGTGGCAGATAGTTCAGCGTGGCCACAATATTCCAACGGTCCATCTGACCTTGGTTGATCTGCTGTGTGCCGTGGTAAAGCCCGGTGGTATCGCCCAATCCAACCGTGTTGGCTGTCGAGAATAAGCGGAACGACGGGTGAGGGCGGATGACTTTGTTCTGATCGAGAAGTGTGAGTTTGCCTTCCACTTCCAGCACGCGCTGAATCACAAACATCACGTCTGGGCGACCAGCATCGTATTCGTCGAACACCAAAGCGACCGGGTGCTGTAACGCCCACGGCAACAAGCCTTCGCGGAATTCGGTGACTTGCACACCATCACGTATGACGATGGCGTCCTTGCCGATCAGATCAATGCGGCTGATGTGGCTGTCCAAGTTGATGCGCAAGCACGGCCAGTTCAGGCGCGCGGCGACTTGCTCGATGTGGGTCGATTTGCCCGTGCCGTGATAGCCCTGCACCATGACGCGGCGGTTGTGGGCAAAGCCCGCCAAGATCGCCAGTGTGGTGTCGTAATCGAATTTGTAGGCCTTATCGATTTCGGGCACGTGCTCGTCGCGCTCGGAGAAGGCGGGCACTTTCATGTCGAGATCAATGCCGAAGACGTCACGGGCTGAAACCATGCGGTCAGGGACCTTAACGCCCAAATCGCTTTTTGCTGCTTCGGCTTTCTTGCTCATAACGCTCTCCAACATCGCTTACAGCCGCCTTCAAGCTGGCGGGTTTCCACATGTTTTATGGCATGGCCCTGGTTTGTCAGGCAATCGGCCCGTGAGGCCGGAATTGCTCTAGAACACCCCCTAAACGGCGGGCTTTTTATGGCCGCTCTCAAGGCTTATGGGCGCTCTCAATGCGCGGCACCGCCTTGACTCATCCCCTCGGTATTCTGTAATTTCAGTAATTACTGAAAATTGAGAAAATTAGGGCAGTCCCTATGACCGATCTTCCGCCACTCATCCGCACCTTTGTGATGCACTTTGGTGAAATGGGTAGTCGCTGGGGCATTAACCGCACCGTTGGCCAAATTTACGCGCTGCTGTTTTTGTCGGACCGGCCTTTA
Source organism: Rhodospirillaceae bacterium (assembly GCA_965229355.1). GTDB lineage: Bacteria > Pseudomonadota > Alphaproteobacteria > Rhodospirillales > Rhodospirillaceae. The sequence goes on from OZ245869.1 coordinate 2,447,230, forward strand.
AATGCCGACGACTTGGCCGACACCTTGGGCTTTTCGCGCTCGAACGTCAGCATGGGCCTCAAAGAGTTGGACTCATGGCGGCTGATTAAGCTGCAGCACTTGCCGGGTGACCGCCGTGAATATTTCACAACGCCGGATGATATTTGGACCATCGTGAAAACGCTGGCTGAAGAACGCCGCCGTCGTGAGATCGACCCGACGCTGACATTGCTCCGCGATGTGCTGATGGAAAAAGCGTCTACACCCGCCGAGCAACATGCGCAGAACCGTATGCGCGAGATGCATGATTTGTTGGAACTGCTGACGAAGTGGTCTGACGACATGCAGAAGCTAGACGGCGATAGCCTCGTGCAGTTGCTGAAGTTGGGCTCGCGTGTGCAGAAGCTGCTGGAGCTCAAAGGCAAGCTCACCATTTTGCCCGGTGGGCGTAACCAGAAGAAAACGTAAGGGACATCTGCTCTCCGTGAGAGCTGGAGGCTAAACCATGACCGATGCAATTCTCCTCGCGCGCGTTCAGTTTGCGGCCAACATCACGTTTCATATTTTATTCCCAACCATCACCATCGCGCTGGGGTGGTTCCTGCTGTTCTTCAAACTGCGATATCGCAAAACCGGCGATGCGAAGTGGATGGACGCTTATAAGTTCTGGGTGAAGATCTTCGCGCTATCGTTCGCCATCGGCGTGGTCAGCGGCATAACCATGTCGTTCCAGTTCGGCACCAATTGGCCGGGCTTTATGGAAATGGTGGGCAACATCGCCGGGCCGTTGTTGGCGTATGAAGTGCTGACAGCTTTCTTTTTGGAAGCAACATTCTTAGGTATCATGTTGTTCGGTACAGGCCGTGTGTCCGAGCGTATTCATACCCTCGCGACATTTCTGGTGGCGTTTGGCACTACATTGTCGGCGTTCTGGATTTTGGTTCTGAACTCATGGATGCAGACGCCAACCGGTTTTGAAATCATCGACGGTAAAGCGCATGCGGCGGACTGGATGGCGATTGTGTTCAATCCATCTATGCCCTACCGCATCACGCATATGCTGTTAGCCTCTGGCCTCACAGCTGCATTTCTTGTGGCGGGTGTATCGGCTTATCAGTGGCTCAAAGGCAATCGCGCAGCGGCAGTGATGGCGGCCCTCAGAACGGGTGTGGTGACGGCAGCCGTTCTGATCCCACTGCAAATTATTGCGGGCGATATGCACGGCTTGAACACGCTGGAACATCAGCCTGCCAAAATCGCGGCGATGGAAGGCGTGTGGGAGACTGAAAAAGGTGCGCCGCTGTTGTTATTCGCTGTGCCGAATGAGGCCGAGCGCCGTAACGATTTTGCTGTGGGTGTCCCGCGCGGAGCGAGCCTGATTCTCACGCACGACCCCGACGGCGAGATCAAAGGATTAAATGATTTCAAAGATGGTCATCCGCCGGTAATGCCGTTGTTCTTTGGCTTTCGCATCATGGTCGGTGTGGGGGTGCTCATGCTTGCGCTGTCATGGCTCGGCAGTTGGCAGTTATGGCGATTGGGTACGCTGCATCCGCTTGTGGCGCGCGGGTTCGTGTGGTGCACCTTCAGTGGCTGGGTTGCGACTGTTGCCGGGTGGTATGTCACCGAGATTGGCCGTCAACCCTATCTCGTAAATGGCATGCTACGCACCGTGAATGCCGCATCGAATTTGCCCGCAGGCACCGTGGCGTTGTCGCTGGCGATGTATCTGACGTTGTACGTGATGCTAACCGCATCTTACGTCGCGACAGTGTTTTATATTGCACGCAAGGCCGATGTTTATGCGCCGTTGCCGCCGACACAAAGTTCAGCGGCCCAAGTGGCCTAAAGGAGCGCGCCATGGAATTCACTGATCCAAACTTCTGGCTGCCGTTAGTGTTCGCATCGCTCATGGCCTTGGCGATGCTGATTTATGCGTTGCTGGATGGTTACGACTTAGGTGTTGGTGTGCTGATGTTTGCAGCGCCGCCGCAGCATCGTGACATGATGATCGCCTCCATCGGCCCATTCTGGGATGCGAATGAAACGTGGCTGGTGCTGGGCGTGGGGTTGCTGCTGGTCGCCTTCCCCGTCGCGCACGGTGCGATCATGACCGCGCTTTATTTGCCAGTGGTCTTCATGCTGGCGGGATTGATTTTGCGCGGCACGGCGTTTGATTTCCGCGCCAAGGTTCATGCCGCGCGCAAAGACGTGTGGGATTTGGCGTTTCGCTTAGGCTCACTGATCGCGACCGTTGGCCAAGGCTACATGCTGGGGGCTTATATCCTGGGCTTTGAAATGTCGTGGGCTGCGTTTGGGTTTTCGCTGCTGATCGGCCTATGCCTCACGGCAGGTTATGCGTTTATCGGCGCGGCCTGGCTGATTATGAAAACCGAAGGAGAGTTACAAAAGCACGCCGTCGCGTGGGCACGCAAATCGCTTTATCTGATGGTCGCGGGCATTGGCTTGGTGTCGCTGGCCACGCCTTTGGTGAGTGCGCGCATTTTCGAGAAGTGGTTCACATTTCCCGATATTATTTTATTGGCGCCAATTCCGTTGTTAACAGGCGCAATTATCATCGCGCTGCATGTGGTGTTGCGACGCTTGCCTCTTGAGAACGATAAATGGTGCTGGGTGCCGTTTGTGGGCGCGGGGGCAGTTTATATTTTGTGCTTTGCCGGGTTGGCGTACAGCTTTTTTCCGTTCATCGTGCCCGACAAACTTACGATCTGGCAGGCGGCGAGTGCGAGTGAATCACTGATGGTGATTTTAATCGGTGTGCTGATCGTGTTGCCCGCAATTCTGGCTTACACGGCGTTTGCGTACCGCGTGTTCTGGGGCAAAGCGAAAAATCTGAGCTACTCTTAAGCTCAGATGCCTTTGGTCCAGCCGCCATCAGCAGTGATGGATGCGCCAATCATGTTGGCGGCGCGGTCTGAGGCGAGGAACACAATCAGGCCCGCCAAGTCTTCTGGCTTACCCAGTTTGCCCAGCGGAATTTGACTGGTGTAATCCTTCTCCACTTCCGCCACCGTGCGCTGCGATGATTGCGCGAGGCGGTTCATCAACGTGGTCCAGCGCTCGGTTTGTGTGGGGCCTGGGTTCAGCGCATTCACGACAATGCCGTGCGGCGCTACTTCTTCCGCTAAACCTTTGCTGATGGCCAGCAGTGCTGCATTGGCCGCAGAGCCCGGCAACAAGCGCGGGCTGGGTTGCAAGCCTGTGTTGCCGATGACGTTGACGATGCGGCCGTACTTCTGGCTGATCATGGTCGGAATAACAGCGCGCATCATGCGCACGGTCGCCATGACTTTGAGGTCAAAGCTTTCTTGCCAGGTACGATCGGCAATTTCCCAGAAGAGGCCGCCTTGTGATGCGCCAGCAGAATTCACCAACACATCAATGCGGCCGAATTGTTTGACGGCTTGCGCGGCAACATTATCGGCAGACGCTTCTTGTGTCAGATCAGCTGGCACCACCAATGTCTCGGTGTCGTGTTGCGCATGAAGATCGGCGGCGAGTTTGTTCAAGTCATCAACGCTGCGTGCGGCCAATACCAGCTTCACGCCCTCAGCGGCCAACAATCGCGCACTGGTGGCGCCCATGCCGCGGCTGGCGCCGGTAATCAGCACCACTTTGTTTTTCAAACCAAGGTCCATGGGAACTCTCTTTACTGTAGAAACGTGAAGGCGCGTTAGGCCTCGTTGATGCGACGCAACGCCGCTGAGAGAAGATCGTAGGCGCTATTGATGATTTTCATCCGCGCTTCGGCTTCACTGCTCCCGCCATGTTTGTCGGGGTGATGTTGCTTCACCAGTTCCTTATAGCGGTTCTTGATATCCGCCAAGGTTACTGGCCCTTCGAGGTCGAAAACTTTCAAAGCTTTCCGCTCCTCGGACTTAAGCCCGTTTTCCTCGGCCCAGGTTTTCTGGCGCGCCGCTTTGCGCAACTTCGGATCAAACGCCGTGCCTGCGCCCAAATTCATCGGGTCATACACATTGTCGGTCGACCACGTTTTCACTTTGCGCGGGGTGGCGGTATTCGTACCCAAGGGCCACGTGGGGCGATCCCATGTCGCAACACGGCGAATTTCCGCTTCGATATCTTTGGGCGACATGTGAACGTGAAAGTTCCACTTCGCGTTATAGGCGCGCACATGCTCCAGGCAAAACTTCACATATGTTGTGAGGGACTGATTTTCAGGGGCCCGGTATATCCCTTCGGCGTCGCATCCCGCCCATGCGCACTGGCACGACCCCGCTTTCGATGCGGTCGCTCCTAATCTCGTCGCCGTGGCCGGTTTAAAACGCGTCATACTCTTAATATCATGCTGTTCTTAAGCGGTTCCAATCTTGTTTCTTGCGGTACTTTATGCTTCCACAAGCGCTATTGGAAAACTGAGAGAGAATCATGGGCGAATATCGTGACCGCATGCAGGCCAAGTTGAACGCGGGCCTGCAACCGACCAAGTTAGAATTTCATGACGATTCAGCGCGCCATGCAGGCCATGCTGGTGCCCATAAAGATGGGGCTGGCGAAACCCATTTCAAGGTCACAATCGAGGCTGCTGCATTTGCCGGAAAATCCCGCGTCGAGCGTCAGCGACTAGTGTATGGCCTTGTGGCGGATGAGCTGAAAGAGCGTGTCCATGCTCTTGAGTTGGTATTGCGTGCTCCAGGTGAAGGCTAAGAGCCAACCGTTTCTTTTTTTGCGCCAGTATAAAACTGCGGAAACTCACGCTCGACAATAATGTTGTCCGAGGCCCAGGCATGGCACGAGTCCATGATGGGCGGCTTCACGGTAATTTCTTTTTGCTCTTTGCGCAGTTGTGCCCACTTTTTGCCAGCGGATGTCTGGAACGCTGTGGTGGCAATCGGCCCCAACAGTTCCATTAAATGCGTGCAGCCTTCAGTGCCGCCAAACTTTTGTTTCACGGCGCGGTTAAAGCCAGCCACCATGCGCATGCCAATCAGTTCTTTGAACTTTGGCGTAATGTTCGGGCAGATGCGGTAGGGCGAAAAATCTGTCACGGCCACTGCATCGACAATTGTCATGCGGTCATCGAACGTGACGCGCAAACCCATGCCGTGCAGCGGTTCGCCCGGCTGAATTTCACCGCGATCTTTATTGCCGAACGCAAAGGTTTTCACGTCGGTCATCCAGCCGTCGACATCCCATAAACCATCCTCGCGCTCGTACCCTTGGCAGGTGACGGTGCGGGTGTGGAGATGTTTGCGGGGAACGGTTGAGTCAGGTAACGGCATAAGCACTAGAATCCGGAAAAGTTAACGCCGCTGCAAGAGCGGCCTTCTCCCCATTTAGGGGAGAAAACGCCCCTGTGCATAGGGCGTTTTCCGGTTTTGAGTTATGCAGGAACCGCTGGACAGGCTTGTTTTTAAGCCTTGTTTTCTAAGCGGTCCCGTAATTCTCGCCATAAATGAAGGCGTTACGGTCTTTCAGGTCTTGCTCGAGTTCGGTGTTGGCGACGGCATAGAGGTCGCGGACCGAGACCATACCGACCACTTTGTCGCCATCGACGACAGGGAGGTGGCGATAATTATGTTCCTTCATCATCCGAATGGCATCGGACGCGGTATCATCCGGAGCCAGCGTATCGGGGTTGGCGGTCATGATGTCACGGCACGTTGTCGTGTCGGGGTTTAAGCCTGCTGCGATCACCCGCGCTGTCATATCGCGCTCGGTCACAATGCCCACCAGTTTATCGGCTTCCATTACTAGAACGGCTGCGATCTTTTTTTCGCGCATCATCCGTGCGGCATTCCGCACGATTTCGGCAGGCGATACTTTTTGAAGTGTCTGGCCGCTAATTACATCGGGAACGATCTTACGAGACATCATAACCCTCCTTGCCCAAACAGGCGCTGTTAGCGCTTTGGGGGGGCAGGTCGATCCCGTACGTGCTCAACTGGGATCTCAAGACCCCTCTACACGTTACAAGTCTGCGCGCAGGGCTTGCGACCGGTCAAGGCCCAAGCCCGGCTAAAGCCAAAATGTAGCGTATTGATTATGCTGCCTTATCTGCGCTTCGAGCATTGCTGCGATGCGGGATAACTTTAATTAAGGTGAGTTGATTGCGTTGACGGCGCAGGACTTCAAAGCGGAAACCATTGAACAAAAACCGCTGTCCGGGTTCAGGAATCGTGCGCGATTCGTAAAGGACAAGTCCGGCCAACGTCGAGGCTTTGTCGTCGGGCAAGCCCCAATCTAGTTCGCGGTTGAGGTCACGCAGCGTCACGCTGCCGTCGATCAGCACCGAGCCGTCAGCCTGCAAGCGAATACCCGCCACGGGCAAATCGTGTTCGTCGCGAATATCGCCGACAATTTCTTCAATGATGTCTTCCAGTGTCACGATACCCATGAGGGCGCCATACTCATCGACCACAATCGCAAAGTGTTCGCGACGTGCGCGGAAGCTGTTCATCTGGTCGAGCAGTTTTGTGGTGTTCGGAATAAACCATGGCGGCGTCGCCAATGTTGATACGTCGACGTTTTCATTTTTCCCGCCAGTGGATTCAATCGCGCGCAGCAAACTTTTCGCATGTAGCACGCCGATGATATTGTCTGGCTCATTCCGCCACAGTGGAATGCGCGAGTAAGGGCTGGCGGCGACTTGTTCGATGATGTCGCCAATGGGCAGGTCAGCATCAAGGGTCACGACCTTTTTACGGTGAATGATGATTTCGCCAACTTCTACATCTGTCAGGTCCAACACGCTGCGCAGCATTGCGCGTTCGTGTTTAACCTCTTCTTTGATGGCCTGTTCAGCCATTTGCAGTTCAATGGTACCCCGCAACTCTGCCATGATTTGTTGAGCGGAACGTGATGTTTCCGTTGTGACGCCAAACAAATGCAATGCGCCCTTCACGAAGTATTCGACAGCGATATTGAACGGCTTAAACAGTGTGACCAAAACCGACATCACGCCACCGGTATAAAGCGCAACGGTTGTTGTGTGCAGCAGGGCGTAGGTCTTGGGTAGAATTTCTCCGTAGATCACAATCAAAATGGTCATGATCGCGGTGGCGTAGAACACACCTTCATCGCCAAAGGCTGCAATCATCGCGCTCGTTGTGAGCGCGGATGCCAGAATGTTGACGAGATTGTTGCCGAGCAGAACGGTCGAGATCATGTGCTCGCGCTGATCAAGTAAGCGATTCACTGTCCCTGCGCGTTCATCACCATCTTCGTGCAATTGATGCAGAAGCGGTTTTGACGCGGCGGTCAGGGCTGTCTCAGCCGCAGACAAAAAAGCCGCGACGGACAGCAGAACAAGAATGGTGATGGATATGACGATCATGACGCTACTCTGGCGTTGCGAACATGTGGCCAGTGTAGCGTGATCAGGCTAGTTGCGTAATGCAGCTTCTAATGTTTCGCGCAATTTAGCCATCGGCACGTCAGCTGTTGTGAAGGCTTTGCCAATACCGCGTGCCAGAATGAAGGTCACGGCACCGTCAGCGACCTTCTTATCCTGTGCCATATGGGCGATCAGTGCGTCCACGGTAATCTTGCCTTTGGGCCCGGTTTTCGGGGGCGAAACAGGCAGGCCGACTTTGGCTAAGTGCGCGCGGGCCCGGTCGGCATCGTCTGCACTGCACAGCCCTATACGCGCTGACAAGTCAAATGCCATGACCATGCCAATGCCAACGGCTTCGCCGTGTAGCAACTCACCGCCGTAGCCCATTTCAGCTTCCATCGCATGGCCGAAGGTGTGGCCTAAGTTCAGTAACGCACGTGCGCCAGCTTCTTTCTCGTCTTCGCCGACAATCTTTGCCTTCGCACGGCAGCTTTCAGCAATGCAGTGCGTGAGGGCTGATTGATCGTTCTGACCCAGCGATAACGCTTGCTCTGCATTTTGCTCTAGCCATGCAAAAAATTCAGCATCACCCAACAATCCATATTTCGCGACCTCGGCATAACCGGCCAACAACTCGCGATGCGGCAGTGTGTTGAGGGCATCTGTATCGGCCAGCACCAAGCGCGGTTGGTGGAAGCTGCCCACCAGGTTTTTGCCAGCGGCTGTATTGATGCCAGTCTTGCCGCCCACGGAGCTGTCGACTTGCGACAACAAAGTGGTCGGAATTTGAATGAAGTCTACACCACGCAACAAAATGGATGCCGCAAAACCCGCCAAGTCTCCAATCACGCCGCCGCCTAAGGCTACGATCATAGTTTTGCGTTCGCACTTGGCCGCAAGCATAGCATCCAACACGCGCGATAAGTTCTCGAAACTTTTTGTAGATTCGCCCGCTGGCACAATGATGTGGTCGGACTTAATGCCAGCCTTCATCAGTGTCGTAGCGAGGTTGCCCAAGTAGTGCGGGGCGACGTTGCTGTCGGTGACGATGAAGACGCGCTTTTGTTTTAAAACAGGAGCGATCAATTCATCAGCACGCGCGAGCAATCCGCGTCCGATAAAAATGTCGTACGAACGTGAGTCGAGATCGACCGCAACACGCGTCGATGCTGATGAAGTTTGTCCGTCGTGGCTCATGGCAATGTCGCTAGCGGTGTGCCGAGATGTTTTTCCAAAGCATCCAACGCACGTGCGGTGGTGATGTTGGGGTTATCCACGCCGGTTTCCACGGCAATGTCTGATTCGGCGTAAACGGGGTAGCGGATGTTGATCAGCTCTTGCAGTTTCTCGCGCGGATCGCCGGAGTTTAAAAGCGGACGATGGCCGCGGCCTTTGGTGCGAGCGACCAGGGTATCAAGCTCGGCGCGCAACCAAAGCGACGTTGCATTCTCTTTGATGAGTTTACGGGTGTCAGGGTCCATGAAGGCGCCGCCGCCCGAGGCCAGCACGCAGGGTGCGCCATGGAGCAAGCGGTTCATGACCCGGCGTTCGCCCTCACGAAATGAGACTTCGCCATATTTTTCAAAGATTTCTGCGACAGATAACCCGGCCGCTTTTTCAATTTCCGTGTCAGCATCGACAAACGGCACGTCCAGACGTTGCGCCAGGCGGCGACCAATGCAGCTTTTGCCAGCACCCATCAAACCCACCAAAACGATCGTTTTGCTGAGTTGGCCAGGCTGTACGGGGCTAAGTTGGTCGTTCATAGACGGACTATATATGCCAGAGAGGGTTAAATCCCAATCAATGCGCAAGTTCGGTGTCTCCTTGGGCAAACTGCCCACGCGGCGGAAATGTGGCAGTCTGAATGCAACAAAGTGACTGATAAACCAAGGACTTTCATAGACTTTGGAGCGTCTCTTGCGTAGTGTTAAGGCACGCGGGTTGGGGCGATTCAGCACCTATATATAGGGGCATGCGCCCATGAGATGAGGGCGTAGCGGACGATGGTAAAATTCGTATTGGCCTTAGTGGCTGTAGTCATTCTCGGCGGGGTCGTTTTCCTGGCGACATGGGATATGCCGGCCCCCATCGCGACCACCGAGAAAGTCATTCCGAATGAGCGTTTCCAATAAACCACTAATGTTGTGGCGCGCGGCGATTCTGTCCGGCGTTGCAACCGCAGCGCTGTGCTCTGGCGTGTCCTCCCATGCTCAATCGGGGGCGCAATCAGGCCGCGCACCAGTTGCTTTGGTGCCGCAGAGCTTGCCGCCGGCCGCGAGCGATCAACCTCCGCCGGACGCAGCACCTGCAGCTCCTTTAACGCCGACCATCACGGTCGATAAGCTTGATCGCATCGAGACAGATCGTATTGGTCTGGCCGATGAAAGCTCGGGCACATTGCCTGCCGACATGTGGGTGGGCAGCGATCCTGCATTCGTGCGCGCGGTACTGGCGCAACTTCCGCATCAGATGCCGTCATTGGCGATGCGCCGCTTAGCGCAGAACTTGTTGTTGCCCCCTGCGCGCCAACCCGAAGCCAAATCATCAGCGCCTGTTCTTGATGCGGGTGCACCAGTTGAAGCTGATGCGGCGGAAGAAAAAGCGCAGAGCACGTGGTTGCTGGAATCGCGTTTAGCGGCCTTGGCTGGCATGGGCGACTGGCCCAGTGTTGTGGCGTTAGCCGAAGTTGTTCCGCAAGATCGCCTGAACGAAAATATTGTTCAGATGCGTGTCGATGGATTGCTGGTGGACGGCAAAACTGATGCGGCTTGTAACGAAGTGCAGGCTTCGATCTCACGCCAAGCCGATACGTACTGGCAGAAGTTCCAGGTTTATTGCCAATGGGTGAATAAACAAACCAGTGCGGCGCAACTGGGCTTATCGTTGTTGCGCGAGCAAGGCGTTGAAGACCCGAATTTCTTCTGGGCAGCCGATGTGATGCAGGGCTTGAAAGTGCCTGCACCTGCGAAGTTGGAAAATGTGCGGCCGCTAGAGTTGGCGATGTTGCGCGCGGGCGGTCAGCCGTTCCCGGATGCGTTGGTTTTAAGTGGCGATGCCACAGTGATGCGTGTGCTGGCATCGATGCAGCCGGCGCCCCCGGAAGATGCAAAAATTACGGCAGAAGAAAAGAAGAAGCGTCTCCGCCAACAAACTGAAGCACGCATTGCAATTGCTGAGCGTGCCGTTGTGTTGGGCGCGGCGGATCCGCAGAATTTGCGCGATCTCTATGCTGCGTTGGATTTAAGCGGTGGCCCTGCGGTGCAACTGGCCGATGCCAATGTCGATAAAGTGGCGACACGTGCGTATTTGTACCAATTGGCAAAATCGCAAAACACAGCCACAGCCCGTGCCGAAGTGATTTCACGCGTGGTTGAGCTGACGCGCGCTGACAAAGGCAAAAAAGGGCCTGATTTGGTTCTCGTGGGCCGCGTGTATGCGCCGCTGATTACGGAATTTGAGCCATCGCCTGATTTGATTTGGTTCGCTGGTGCTGCAGCGCGTGCGTTGTTAGCGGCAGGAGAGCATCAAAAGGCATTCGGCTGGATTGATCTGGCAACCCAAATGGCGCGTGGCAGTTCTGATGCGGCCAATGTGGCGGATGGCTTGTGGGCTATTCACCGCATGGCAACGCCAGGGGCGGGTACGATGGTTTCGACCCAAAGTTTCCGCGCGTGGCAGGCATCATTGCCAGCGGCGCAAGCAGCAGCTTTGCGTGAGCCGTTACTGAATTTGCTGACAGCACTGGGTGATCAGGTTCCGCCGGATGAATGGTTGTCGGTTGTCGGAACGTCTAATGGTGCCAATGCTGCGCCGCCGCCATCGTATGTCTGGAACGGTTTAAGCCTCGCTGCACGTGATGATCGGGTAGGCGATGCCGCAGCCTTATCGCTGATTGCCTTGGGCGATGTTGGCCCCCATGGCACGTCGCCGGTAACGCTGGCGAAAGTGATCGAGACTTTGCGGGCTGTTGGTCGTGAGAACGATGCGCGTGCGCTGGCGGTTGAGGCGGCGCTGGTGCAGGGCCTGTAGTGCCGCGTTCCAGCGCACCACAGCAATCTGTCGATAATCCGCAGCTTGAAGCGTTCTTGGAAATGATGGCCGCCGAGCGTGGCGCATCAAAGCATACGCTTGCAGCGTATCAGCAAGATTTGTTGGCGTTAGATCATTTCCTCACATCGCGGCATCGCACGTATCTGACCGCCGATGTGAAAGACTTACAGCAGTATGTCGCAAGTTTGCACAAAGCGGGGTTGGGCGCGCGGTCGGGCGCGCGGCGGGTTTCGAGCACGCGGCAACTGTTTCAATTTCTCTATCAAGAAGGCTTGCGCGGCGATGATCCTTCACACGGCTTGGATCGCCCGCGTTTACCAAAGACGCTGCCAAAGTACCTGACGGAAGAAGAGGTTGATGCATTGCTGGCCGCAGCGCGCGACGACGGTACGCGCATTACAGCATTGCTCGAACTTTTGTATGCCACGGGCTTGCGTGTGTCGGAATTGGTGTCGCTGCCTATTGGGGCCGCGCGTAATCCATCTGTGCTCATTGTGCGCGGTAAAGGTTCGAAAGAACGCATGGTGCCGGTGGGCGAGGCTGCCCAAGAGGCCTTGGGCGCTTATCTGCAACATCGGGAAAAGTTTCTGCCCAAGAAAAAAGTACCGTCTCCTTGGTTGTTTCCATCTACCAGCCGCAGCGGGCATCTCACGCGCGACGGGTTTGCCAAGATGTTGAAAGACGTGGCACTTGCTGCCGGACTGATGCCATCGCGTGTATCGCCGCACGTTCTGCGGCATTCCTTCGCCACGCACTTACTCTCTCATGGCGCTGATTTGCGTACGCTTCAGCAGTTGTTAGGCCATAGCGATATTTCCACCACGCAAATTTATACGCACGTGCTGGATGAGCGCTTAAAGTCGCTGGTGCAGAACCATCATCCGCTTGCGGATTTTAAACTCTAAATATTTGCCATCGCCCGAACTTCCTCGGGCGTGTGGCCTGCATCCCGCAGGGTGCGCAGTGTTGGCGCTTGATCCCGTTTTGAGAATTTCTTGCCGTCCGGTCCCAGCAGTAAATCATGGTGGTGATATTCGGGTGTGGGCAGCTTTAACAGTTTCTGCAGCAGCCGATGCACATGCGTGGCCTCGAACAAATCTTTGCCGCGTGTGACCAGCGTAATCCCTTGCAGGGCATCATCATGCGTGCAGGCGAGGTGATAACTCGTGGGCACATCTTTCCGGGCAATAACGATGTCGCCAAAAATTTGTGGCTGCGCAGTTTGTAAGCCGCTTCCCAAATCACTCCATGTCAGCGTGCCTGCAACTGCTGCCGCCTCGGTCATGCGCAAGCGCAGTGCATAACTTTCGCCCGCATCAATCCGCGCTTTTGCAATGCTTTCAGCGATTACACGACATGTGCCGGGGTAGAGCGGGCCGTCGGGGCCGTGCGGTGCATGGGATGCACCCGCGATTTCGCGTTGAATATTGGCGCGCGTGCAAAAGCATGGATACACCAAGCCCTGTTGTTTTAATTCTGCGATGCTGCCCGCGTATGCCGCAAAATGTTCGGACTGACGGCGCACGGGTTTTTCCCAGGTCAGGCCCAACCAGCTTAAATCTTCAAAGATTGCAGCTTCAAATTCGGGCCGACAGCGACCCTGATCGATGTCCTCAATGCGCACAAGAAAACGGCCCTGCGTAGCGTAATCAGCCGCAAAAAGTGCAGCCTTGGCGTGTCCCAGGTGCAAATACCCCGTCGGGCTGGGGGCAAAGCGGGTGGTGTAATCGGCCCGGTGCAACGTATTTGGGTCGCATTGTGTCATCGGATTTTCATACCACAAGCCCACCATCATGGGCCAAATTCAGTGGCGCTGTACCAGACTTTGTATTCTGAAGAAAAGTTGGTACAGTGGACTTGTCTCGATGACACAGGAGCGATTGGCCTGCATGGGTATTTCGCCTGAAGCTTCACCGGCTTTAGTCCTGAATGCGGATTTCCGTCCGCTGAGTTACTTCCCATTGTCTGTTTGGTCCTGGCAGGACACGATTAAAGCGGTGTTCTTGGGCCGCGTGAATGTCGTTTCTGAATACGATAAGGTTGTCCGTAGCCCCGGCTGGCAGATGAAGCTGCCCAGCGTAATCTCGCTGAAAAAATATGCGCCGATGGATCGTTCGCCTGCCTTCACGCGGTTCAACGTGTTCTTGCGCGATCATTTCATGTGCCAGTACTGCGGCACGCCCCACCCAACCAACGATCTGACCTTTGATCATGTGGTTCCCCGTTGCCGTGGTGGCCGTACCACATGGCAGAACGTGGTGACCGCGTGCTCAAACTGCAATTTGATCAAAGGGCATCGTCTGCCGCACGACGCAGGGATGTTCCCCAGCCAAACACCATACCGGCCGTCATCGTATGAGTTGCAGGATATCGGACGCAGTTTCCCGCCCAACTATCTGCATCAAAGTTGGCGCGACTATCTCTATTGGGATACGGAACTGGAGCCCGGTTAGGCTTATATTCTTTTAGAGAGCCAAATTGCGAGGCGTGTGCCTGCTTTGATGGCGGTCGTCAGCACCGGATAGGCCGGCGCTTCTTCGGCGCCGTGTTTTAAACTCACATCGCGATGATGCAATTCGTCTTTGCGAAATTCTTCAATCGTTGATTTCAGCGCAGGCTCGCTCTCGCCTAAAATCGCAGCTTGTTCAGCGTAGTGCTCGCCAATCACATCTTCCACCGCAACAGTGCAGGCCATGGCGGCTTCGCGGCCCATCAGAGCAGTGGCTGCACCTAAAGCGAAACCAGCAAGGTTCCATATGGGCTGAAGGGCCGTCGGGCGCACGCCACGTTCGGCCATGAGTGTGTTGAACTTGGTGAGGTGCTGTTCTTCCTGTTTCAACATGTCTTTAATGACAGCGCCCTCAGCGGTTTTGCCGAGAACGGCCAGTTGACCTTCGTAAATCCGTTTTGCGCCGAACTCGCCCGCCTGATTGACGCGGATGATCTGCGCCAAACGTTCCTCGCGGCTGGGATCGCCCGGCAATGGCATATCCAAAGTTGATTTTGGGTTCGTCATTATCTTTCAGTCCACCATTGCGGCTTGCGCGTGGCTAAAACACATGCCAGTGCCAGCAACGCACACGCAATCACATTATATCCCGCCATGGAAATTCCAAACAGCCGGAAAGCGGCTTCGGTGCACCCGGTGCGGCCGGGCTTGTTCAAAGCAGCCGCAATGTCATCAAGCGAGATTTCAGTGATTTGCCCCACGCATTCGCTGGGGCCTAACCACCAGCGTTCTTCCACGCCGACGTGATACACCGCGATGCCTGCATTCACCGCAAACAGGGCGGCGCAAAGCAGGACAATATTTTTACGCGAGGCCTTATCAACAGCTGGCATCAAGCCCAGTACTGTTAAAGCTAATGTGAACCCATAAGCCGGGCGTTGCCAGTAACACAACAGGCAGGGCCACAGATCAAAGCCCCACTGAGCGATCAGCGCCAGGCCCAAGGCCCCCGCAGATGCGGTGGCGATGGCGACTAATATAAGTTGCGAAGGGTGCGTTGTTTGCATGGGCAAGTTTTAGCCCATCTGCGGTCTTGGCAAAAGCCACCGCGAATGACGTTACAAAGAGGTATTAAACGGGAATGTCTTAAGCCGCTGGCTCAATCCTGACCGGAATGGCGGACATGCGCGGCATGGCCTGCAGGGGTTCGCAGTCATCGGTCAGGCTGATCAGCGTTGAGACCGACACGCCCACACTTTCGTAATCCGCTTTAACGTCGGGCAATTTGCCAAAGCCGTGCGTCATGCTGACCACACCCCGCCGCAAGCTGTCGTCGCATTCGATGATGGCAGGTATGCGCCCATGCGCGGAAACGATTTGAACCTTAGCGCCATCTTTCAGGCCTAACTTGGCGACATCATCCGGGTGTACGCATAGTGGATTGAATGGTACCCGCGCTTTAATGCCGGGCAGATCTTGCAGTGTGCTGTTAGACACTTCCCGCATCCGACGCGAGACCAGTTTAAAATCAAACTCCGAAACAGTCGTTTTTTGATTCAAAACCGCATTCAGTTCGGCCGCGACATCGTCGGGCATGACATCGAAGCGGCCAGCGCTGGGCCCACGGCCTTCAATTGTTTGTGGTTCAACCTCGTACACTTTCCCAGACGGTGCGGCTTTCACGTCATCAAGTGAAATGGGGCCATCCACCAACATGGCCAACAACGCGTCTTCGTCTGGCGGGGTGGTCATATCTAGCGATTTGCCAGCAAAGCGGATTTGTTTGCCTAGGCGTTTGCATAAACTCCACAGGGCATAAGACTCAAAACACAGTTCGGAGTCTTTTGGTGGTGCAACAATCGCAGGTGTGTATTGCGCGTAGGGTTTTGACAGGTTCACCCATTCCAACGTCCACGTGTTGTCGGGACGTTCGAACATGACAGGCGGCGGCAGAATATAGTGAGCCAATCGTGCGGTCTCGCTCATCATCGGCTCCAATGTCACCAACAGATCGAGCGCGCGAAATGCTTTGGCTGATGTGGCGGGGTCGGGCAGGGCCGCAACGGGATTGCCCCCCGATGTAAACAAAGCGCGGATGCGACCTTTGCCGGGGGTTAAGATTTCTTCCGGCAAATTGGGTGTGGAGCATTCGCCCATCAATTGCGCCGTGCCGCGCACCCGGGATTTCGGGCGTTTTTCAAAGCCGCGCGCAGGGCCCAACACTTCGGCTCTCCGTGGACGACGCGCGCGCAGTACGCCAGGGTTTGGTACAGCATCACCCTCACGTAAGAAACGCCCGCAAATCACGCCAATCACTTCATAAAGATGTTCGGTAATGTTGGGGTTCGGCGCCATGCTGGTGCCAGTTCCGGTCATCACGTTGCCGCGTTTGGATTGCCGCGCAAAAATATCAGCTGTAGCAATTAAATCTGTTGCAGCAATGCCAGCACGCTTAGCCACATAATCAGGCGTGAACGGTTTTACAACTGCGCGCAATGCATCAATGCCATTCACATTTGCTTTGCAGAACTCTTTGTCTTCCCAACCTTCGCTGAGGATGATGTTGAGAAGCCCCGCCGCAACGGCAGCATCTTCGCCGGGGATGATCTGCAAATGAATGTCGGCAAATTTTGCTAAGTCTGAGACGCGCGGATCAATCACGATCACTTTCATGCCGCGCGCTTTGGCTTCCTTCATGCGCTTGACGGGGTTTTGAATCGGCGTTGACCAACTCCACACCGACACTAACGGATTAGCACCCGCGAACAGCCATACGTCCGATGTCTCAAATGGGTCTTTCCCCGCGGCCCAAATGCCTAAGCGGTCCGCAACAACCCATTTGGCGGATTGATCAATCGTCATAGACGAAAAGAACTGCGCACCCATGGCTTTGGCAAAACCCAAAATCATTGGCCCCATGGTTGAGGCCGCTTGCGCGCCTGTACCGCGATAGACACTTAAAGTTTGTGGGCCGTCTTCATCGACCAACTCTTTCATCTTCGCGGCAATTTCATCGAGCGCTTGCTCAAGGTCTATGCGCACATGCTTGTCGCCAACACGTTTCAGCGGATGAAGCACGCGGTTGGGGTGATTCTGAAAATGGTGAGATTCGAGGCCCTTGATGCAGGCGTAGCCTTGGGTGAGGGGATTGTCGTGATCACCGATAACCTTTGTGACGCGTTCGCTGTCATCGACCGTGACGCGCACGCCGCAATAGCCCAGGCAAATTCGGCAATAAGACGTTGCCTCACGCATGGCAGTCTCCCTACGACACACCCCTAAGTCCGTTTATACAAGCATGGGGCGTCGCGGTTGCCAAGGCGTGCGTGTTCGCGCGCTGATCACAAGTTTATGGCGAGGGGCTTCTCTTAGAAGCCGAAGCTGATTTGAAGGACTAAACCGCCGCTACGCTTGGATTTGGTCGCATTGAAGCGATAAATCACATCAGTTTGGATGTAACTGGCGGGTGCGCGGTTCGTGCTTTCGCGGAACCAATAGCGCATCCCAATGCCAGGGCCCGCGGCCACAGCAAACTTGCGGCTTTCGGCGGAATCGAAGTTGGCTGAGGCATTTAAGAAAAGTGATGCTCGTAAATTTTGCGAGCTTGAGAAAACTTGCGTCTCATAACCATAGCGGCCTTCCAGCACGCCAATGCTGCGGCCTTGATTCAGCAAGTAATCAGCCTCGCCGTACAACTGCGCGACAGAGATCGTGCCAGCAATGGGGTCAATATCGGTGTTGAGACCTGCTGAATATCCAGCACGCAGCAACCAATCATTAATCGCGCCCGAACCGATCTTGAACAAGTGTTCAGCCGCGACGACCATGTTTGTGTCGGCCAAGGGTTTATAACGCGCACCTAGCGCGCCTTGCGTGGAGTTTGATTGCAGCGCATCGCCGCCCGCCAAAGTGTTCAAGCTGACGCGGCTATAGAGTTGGAACGTGCGGCCTGCAACGTTACCGATATCAGGCGGCTGCCAGTAGCCTTCTACAACAGCTTGCCCACCACTCCCGCCAGCATTAGCTGGGCGGTCAGCGCGGTATGCCAATGTGCCGTTCAAGCCAAAGGTACGGTTCAGTGTTTCCACTTCGCGGCGCAGGGCAAAAACTTTCTGTGTGTCGAACTCGGGTTTTGCGACAGCGCGGTCTAATTCTAACGAGCGTTCAAAATGGCGTGCGGCTTCTGCGTTATCATTTAGGCGCTTTGCAGCATAAGCGGCATCCAATTCGTTGCCCGCTGTCGTCGTGTTGGCGCAAATACCGTTAAAAGCATCGAGAGCGGCTTGGTCATCGCCGATGCGTAATTGCAAATAGACGAGATCGAGATCGCACGCTTGGGCGTTTTTGTTTAATTCCGCGACAATGGCGCGGACCCGGTCGTTCTGTTTCAAATTCGCTAATGCTTGCGCTTGGCCCTTTAGCGCCGTGTTCTTTTCAGCAGGCGTGCGGGCGCTAGCGACAGCTTTCTCAAAAGCCGCAGCGGCTTCGTCCATCCGGTTTAAATCAAACAGTGCAAAGCCTAAACGGCCTTGCACATCATATGACGGTTCGTTGGACGCTGGGTTTAGCACGGCCACAACTTTCGCTGTGTCTTTTGCTTTCGCGGCCGCATCGGCAATGCCAATGCGCGCTGTGATCGCTTTATCGGCGGGCAGCTTGCCGCTGTTTAAGGCTTGTTCAAAGTCGGCAATAGCTGTCGCGTCGCCGGTTTCTGACTTTAAGTAAGCGCGCGCTAAGTATAATTCTGCATCGGCGGCGCCAGACGCCACGGTCGCGTTTGCAACATCAATGGCTGCGGTTTTTTGACCTAGCCGGGACAAAACATCCATTAGTAGGCGTGCGGCGTCGGGGCTGTCTGGGCGTAGTTTAAAGGTTTGACGTGCTTCTGCTTCAGCGCGGGCCAAATCATTTTTGCCAATCGCATCGTAAGCTGCTGAGGCGTGTTTATATGCTTCGCCTTGCAAGCCTTGTGCATGCGCAAATGAACTCGCGCAAAGGCAAGAAACACTCATACAAGTCGATAATAAAAATTTACGCATCGGCAGCATTTTATTCAGGTACGTTAGGTGGCTAAAGCTGTCTGGCGTTGAAGCGCCAAGTGTAAGTTTGCCTGTTCTAACAGACCAGTGGCTACAAGGAAGTCGCCAAATCGACCATCCTTAAGCGGAGAATATTGCTGCAAAGCTGCAGTTAAATCTTGGCGGCGGCAAAAGCCCATTTCCACCAGCAGGTCACCCAACAAGGGCTTCGGCTTTGCGCTGTCAGCAATACCGTCTTTTTGCGTCAGAAGCTGTAAGCCTTTGGTGATTTCAGACTCTTGCACAATCACAATGTGCGGCGCAGCCGCTGTAAGGGCTTTAATATCTTCAATCACGCTGTCAGGCAGAGCAGCTGCTGCCAGAACAATCACTTCGCCCTTGTCATTCGTGCCTGCTGGCAAGATGCGATTGCGCACAACCAGATCTAATGGGAGTAGGTCGCGATTTGTTGTGACATCTTTTATAACAAAGTGGCCGCGCGGCAGGTCATTTTGATAGGCGAGAATTTCCGCCAATGTCTCTTCGTTGATCCAGCCTTCACGCAACAGAACTTTGCCTAAGTGTTCGTTGGTCCGTGATTGCTCCATCAGGGCGCTCGCCAACTGCTCTTGGCTAATGCTCTTCCAGGCGACCAACAAATCTCCCAGGCGGCGTTTGTTATCTTTCAGGTGATTCAGAGATGGATAAACGTGGTCAGTCTTATCCCAGGCAATGCCCTTACCGAACACGACGTGCATGAAAAACAATTTCCAAGCGCGCGAGGCCGCAAAGAAATTAATAACGTTGTTCACGATCATACGTGGCAGTGCGGCTAAACCTTGCGCCGTACCATACATAGACGAGACAAAGTAAAAGCGCTGGCCAACGCGGTTGCACAGTAAGAAGAAGTTTGCCGCCATTACTTCTTGCATCCATGGGTGCGAGCTGATGACGTCTGAGAATAAAGGAATTTCAAAGTATTTGGTGTAAGCGGCAACGGCCAAGAAATTTGCCATCAACGCATAGGCGAAGATTGTGATAAAAGATGTGACCACGCCTTTGCGGTCACGCAGCAGCATGTACTTGTTGCCCCAATTGCCTTTCCAGCCCATCTCGAGCCAGCCTTGAAAGGCAATGCCATAAATCCAACGCGCGCGCTGACGGTAAGCGGCGCGGAATGAATCTGGGAAGTATTCACGAACGGCAATAAAGCTCTGCATTTCCACATCGTGCTCACGGCGCGTAATCAGGCTTTTGCGTTTTGTCGAATATGTTACCGGCATGCGCACGAAGACTTGCTTCATGCCCAAGTTGGCGAGGCGATAACTGAAGTCGTAATCCTCAGTTAAGCTTTCAGTATTGAAGGGTTGGTTGTTGGTTTCATCGGCCAGGGCGCCAATGGCGCGTCGGCTGAAGCAGGTGCCGACACCTGCTGACGGCACTTCACCTATCAATGCTTCGCGGACCGATAAGTCTTTCGAATGCCACTCGGCAAAGTCATCTAGGTATGTGCCGCCGACCATGGACCACCACGGACGTTCCAGTGACAATACAGGTAATTGAATGAAGTCTTTGCGCGGCAGCAGAAAGTTGAACAGTTTTAATTCAAGCGGGTGAATAACGTCTTCGCTGTCATGCACGACAATGCCTGAAAACTTCATGTCGTGTTGTTCTTCGTGCAGGAAGATAGATTGAATAATCCAGTTTAAGCAGTCTGCTTTACAAGTTGGGCCGTCGTGCGGCACACGCACGTGCACAACGTGCTTATAGCGGCGCGCCATGGCGTCGATGACTTCACCGGTTTTGGTGTCGTTCGGATACGAGCCACAAAAAATCTTGAAATTTGAGTACTCCAAGGTTGCGACGTTATGCTCGATCATCTGCGCGATCACGGCATACTCCTGCCAAGCAGGTACCATAATCGCGATGGGTGATTCTTTGGGGCCCAGCAGCACCTTCATGTCGAAGGGTTTGTGCCGAAGCCGCAAGTATGTGCCGCGATAGAACTCCCGTGCCCAGTAACAGATGTCGATGAATAAATCGTCGAGACTGCTCAATAAAATAACAATCGACACCAGCACCGCGCCCCATTCCAGGGCGTGCATATAATTCGCTAGACCGAAGTTGAGCGAATCAATTGCCATGCGTTAGCCGGTTGCTTCCGGTTGATCTGCATTTTCAGCTATTGCGGCGGCGGCTTTCTGACGCTTGCGGTAATCTAAGAAGCCCCGAACCATGCGCATGAAAATCAACATACCTAAGATGCTGATGCCTGAGACAATCCAGACTGAATAGCGATGGAAAATGGCCGACGGCTCCAACAAGGCCCGACGGATGCTGGTCGCACGGTAATCCTCATCGCCTAGCAGTAAAACCTGACCCTTATTGCCAAAAACAGCAATATCCCCAGCAGCCAAACCTTCAACTTGCACGTCGCGGAACGGCTTGCCGCTAACGCTGTTGATCGTTACCCCAGCGTAGTCCCGTAAGTTGGTGATTTGAGCGACAGCCATATTGCCTGCGCCTTTTACCTGCACGGCTTCGCTGGCGTCTTTCGACTGCAATTTCAGTTCACCATTTTCCACGACGATGTCCTGACGCAAGCCCGGCAGTTTAATACCGAAGCCGACAAAAGCACCGACCGGCGAGAATTTGCTGGGTTGATCAAATACATTGAGGCGCAGTGACGTTGGTGTAATGCCTAGTGGATAAATAAATGAATGGACATACGGCAAGCTTTCCAGCGGGTTCGCCAAAAACTCTTGCGGAATGGCAACGGTGCCGGTTTTTGAGAACTGTGATTTTAACCCAAAGAACTGATCGTCGATTTTCACGTCTGATAACACTAAGCGGCTGGTGGGCATAACTTGAGCCATATATCCGCGTGATAAGGAACGGCAATCGCCAGACTGTGTTGCACGTTGGACGGCAACCCGCAGTGTATTTACCGAACCCAACAGATAAGACGGAATGTCGGCAGTTAAGCGCACAATGTCACTGGTTGCTTCAACGCGCTCTGCGCGCAGCAGCACATCGTTCATCATCACGCTTAACACGGGCAACGCATCGGAAGCGTCAGGTGAAATACGAACTTCCAATTCCACAGTGGTCGGCCAACGGCCCGGCGGAAGTTTTGATGCAGTGAATGTAGCCAGCCAATCGCTGTATTCGATCACTGCTTGCGCGCCCATGTTAGGGCTGAGATCGCTAAGCGGAATCCAGGTGCGCGTATCTTGCGCTTCACTAGCGTAACCAACACTTAAGCTATCGTTCTGCGCCAAGGGGCTCCACACGCTACCGATTAAACCAGCCGGAGCTGCTGCGTTTTCGGTATCAAACATAATCACAGGCTGGCCATAGATGGCCCCCAGCTTCAAATTGTCTGTTTTATTGACGTCACGGCTACGCAGACCGCTGGCTATCCAAGCATCTAATGCTTTCTCAGCGCCTTCTGCGGCTAACTCCGTCCGCAACGCCGCGATATCTTGGTCAAGAATGGTATTTAGCCAATCAAATCCAATCACCGTATCGCCAAACGGGGCCTGTCCTTGCATGGAGATCAAGATGCCATACGCGGCACGATCAGCGGCTGACTCTAATTTAACCGGTGTTGCGTTGAATTTCGCGAACGCACGCGTACGCGCCAAAGCGCCAGGGGCGGCAATGCTCACGCCTTCAACAGTATCCCCAATGTTCGGCAGCGTCACAAATTGTGATTTACGACGTGCATCAGCCAGCGCAATGGCGATGCGCAATGCCGTACGGTACTCGTCGGCCGTTAACGTGCGTGTCGGCAACAGGATACGCGTTGTCTGCGGCAGAATGCGCCATGCCGTGCCAACGTCGGCAATATCTTTGCTTGCAATATTATAGTGTAGCGCTGTCGCTGGGTTTACAGTGACCACATTGGCAATCGAACGTTGTTCGCTACAGCGGTTTTCAGACGTAATGGCAGAGTACTTCAGGCCCAATGTGATGAAATCCGCGCGTGCGCGTGTTTCACCGACGGGGACTTGAAGCGTGCGTTGGATGGCGCCTTCGGCATTTGCGGGTTCAAAGGCAAATACAGGTGTTTCGTTCAATGACGTGAGAAACGTCATATGGCCGATATTCGAGCGAACATACGTTGCAGCTAAGTTGATCTCAGCACTTTGCAGCGGCAAATCGCGCGGGATTGGAAAGAAGATTTGGCGGTCAGATTCCGCGCCGTTGAATAACAAAGGCGCATTAAAGCCTACATCGCCCAATGAAAATGTACGGCTGGCCGTGGGGAACCATTTTTCAGGGCCCGCCGCCAACCGACGTTCAATCGCATCTTTTTGGGTGGTTGGTTCTGCCGCCAATAACGTCCGGGCGACAAGGATCGTGCAGAGAAAGGACGCAATCGCTAACAGAACAGCACGAAGCAAAACAGTACGCGAGGCGATCATCCGACATCCTTCGTGTTGATAATTCCGCCGTATGTAAACGCGCTTTCTTTGGCCAGGATCGTATTGACAATACGTTCTGCGGCAAAGCCGTCACCAAACGGGTTGCGGATATGGGCTGCTGCTTTTTGATCGCGCGCCAGGGCCGCAAGTGTTTCTTTAATGATCAGATTGCTATCGGTGCCAACCAGGCGTGCTGTGCCAGCTTCGATGGCTTCTTGACGCTCGGTGACGTCGCGCGTCACGAGAACCGGTTTGCCGAACGAGGGAGCTTCTTCTTGAATGCCACCAGAGTCCGAAATGATCAGGTCGGCGTGTTCCATCAGATAAATCATCTGCGGATATGTAGCCGGCGGCACCAGAAAGATGTTTTTCACATCGCCTAATTCTTGTTGCGCGGGGCCTTGAACATTGGGGTTCATGTGCACCGGGTAAATAATTTGCACATCGGGGCGCTGCGCAATCGTGCGCAAGGCGCGGAACACTGAGTTCAAGCCATCGCCGAAATTTTCGCGGCGGTGACCTGTCATGAGCACTAACTTCTTGCTCGGATCGATGAACGGGAATGCGCCAGCGCAGTTTTTCAACAATGCACTATTGGTGCGCAGGCTCTTGCGCATAAATTCCAAGGCATCAATGCCGGTGTTGCCGGTGATGTGGATGCTGTCGTGAGCAACGCCTTCACGAACCAAGTTATCGGCAGCACGGCGCGTGGGGGCAAAGTGCCAGTCGGCAATCGCACCAATTAATTTGCGGTTGCCTTCTTCAGGCCACGGTGCACTCAAATCTCCGGTGCGTAAGCCTGCTTCGATATGGCCGATCTTCACTTTGTTATAGTAGGCAGCCAGAGCGGCGCCAAAAGCGGTCGTGGTGTCGCCTTGCACCAGGATGATGTCGGGTTGGAAGCTGTGCAGTGGAGCTTGCAGGGCTGTCATCATCGAACCCTGCAACTCGCTTAAGCTGATGCCCGGGCGCATGAGGTCGAGATTAAAAGTTGGGTTAACGCCGAACAGGCCAAAGATCGGCTGCATCATTTCGCGGTGTTGGCCGGTCGAGCAGACAGCGTGCTCGACATGGGGGTTTTGGTCGAGCAGGCGAATAACAGGCGCCATCTTGATGGCTTCGGGGCGGGTGCCAAGAACAGTTAAAATGCGCTGTACCATACCGTCATGCCTTTTCTGCATTCGCCTCAACGAAATTGTTATGGGCGAGTTTTGTAGAAACTTCCGAAAAGCGACCTCAGACCTGTGATCTTTTGGTGGCAGTTTTTAGCGGTTGTAAGTCGGGGAGAAATCGCGCTCTAAGCCGTTGGTATTCAATATAATTTCGACTTAAAATCATCTCTCTCGATCTATGATTGCGGCGCAATTGGTTAAAAAAACCTTACGAAATTAAGCTCCTCATAAAGCCTTAACCGTAGGTTTTTCCCTTGTTACGAGAAATTGCGTCAGAAATTTGGCTTTAACCCTTTATTATCAGAGGCTTAATCGCCGCTTTTCGTGAGGTTAAGATATCAGCGGGCCCTGAAATGGTAAGGTGGGCAGAGGGCTACTATCCTTCACGTTGAGACCTATCCTTTAGGATAGGTGGCCGTTCAGGCGGCGCATAAGAGATTGGTGGGGGCAAGAATCGAAGAGGGGCTGAGGCAAGTGAAGCCGGGCGCACCTTCAGACCTGCCTATGAAAACGCAATTGGGCTAAGGTTTTGGCTGTGTATGATTTTTTCTCAAGCGCGCTTTGACAGAGGCGTCGGGGTAGTTTATGCACCTGCCTCCTTTCGCGGGTATGGCGGAACTGGTAGACGCGCCAGACTCAAAATCTGGTTTCCCTAGGAAGTGGGGGTTCGATTCCCTCTACCCGCACCATCGCTCTCTTTTAAAGATCGTGTCAGAACACATCAAAGCAGAGCGTCTCAAAACAACGGATATCGCCATGACCTTCTTGCGTGCCGCAGTCGTCGCTTTGGTCATGGGCTACTCAGCGCAAGCAAGCGCTGCACAGTGTGTTGTCGTTACGCTCAAAGACGAAAACGGCACGATCATTAAAACCGATGCTCCTATCATCGGCTTGGTCGTGGATGGTATGCGGCCTTTGGTCAACCAAGGCTTGCCGCTAAATAGCATCAGCGAGCCTGGTGCCCCGGCGCAATGTCCGGCTGATCTTCTGGCCGCGGCTCAGCAGTTGTTTGATCAATCCTGTTTGTCAGATCAGGCGCGCGACGCGTTGGTGAAATCCACTGGTCAGATGATGGCCGAGGTGAGCGCCCGCTGCAGAAATATTTTCAAGGCACTCAAGTAGATTTGTCGTCGCTAAAGAACGGCACTTTCCAAGCTTTCGCTTAAGGCTGTTCCAATTGCGCTAATGTCTGCAACCGTGTGCGCTGTTGACAGAAAGCAGCGCCGTGATGCGTGCGCGACGACTTTACGGGCGAATAGGTTGCGATAAAACTCTTGTTCAAGACTGTTTTGGCCTGGCTCAAATTGCACGGCACAAATCGACCCTGCGGCACTCATCGTGGCGCGCGCCCCTAATCGCTTAGCTGTTTGATTGAAGTTGTTCACCAAACTTTGGGCTGCGTTATCAAGCTGGGGATAAATCTCATCACGATGTGTCAGTAGTAATTCTAACACTGCAATCGCTCCGGCAACGCTGAGGGGGTTGCCGGAATGGGTTGTGCTGCTGAAAATACGTTGGTTGTGATCAAGGGCGCCAAAGCCGGCCATGGCTGCTACGCGTCCTGCTACGGCACCAATGGGCAAACCGCCCCCGAGGGCATTGCCGTAGGTGACGAGGTCTGGACTTAAGCCAAACAATGCTTGCGCCCCGCCATAGCCTAACCGGAAGCCGCTGTAGGTTTCATCAAGTACAAATACGGTGTGTGTGGTGCGACAAATGGACTGCACATCGTGCAGCCAGCTCTGAAACTGCAGTGAAGGCCGTAATGACGAGAACGGCTCGGCAATCACTGCTGCAATCTGCCCCGCGTAAGACCTGATCCAATCGATCGCGGCTTGCTCTCCGTAAGGCAATACAATGACGAAATCGTCCATGGCTTTGGGGATGCCAGCACCCACATGTGCGCGACGGCGCAGCGCATCATTTGCGGCGCGATGAGGGCTGGTCGCTTCACTGATCAATGCAAAATCGTGCAGCCCGTGATGGGCATTACTAAATACTGCAACTTTGTCACGGCCGGTGGCTGCGCGCGCTGCCCGTAAGGCTAGAAGTGTTGCGTCGCTTTCTGAATTGCAGAGGGCAACGCGCTCGTTGGCCGGTGCGGCGCCCCTAATCAATTCAGCTAACTGGTCCTGTTGGGGGTGAGCGAACGCATACATCCACCCGTTTTCCAGTTGTTTCTGAAGGGCCTCTTTCACGGGGGCTGCGCCGTGGCCTAATACCAGCGAGCCATACCCCATGCACAGATCAAGATAAGACTCACCTGCGCGGTCGAAAATGCGTGCGCCGTTTGCATAGGTGGCGCTAAACCGCCCAAGCCCGCCCGCCAAATCCACGCTGGGTGACAAGGATGTCGTCGAATGGGTTGCGGCCGCACGCGCTGACGCCAAAATTGCTTGCGTTGTAACTGCGGATAAAGCTGTCGCCGGGTCAGCCATACTGAATATTCCTGATCACCTGAATGACCATGGACCAGTTCAAGGCACGGCGCGTGTCGCAGAGCCTCCGGCGGCGAGAGCGCGGTCCGCCAGCATGTGATCATGTCGCGCTGCGAGATAACGTAGCATCACGCCCATCGCGACGGCATTAATCTCGATGGTTTGCCCCCACATGTTCTTTGCCAAATACGAGTGCGGCGCAAATGAAGCGCGCGGCTGCGCGTTTTGCTCGCTTTCAACCAACGCGAGCGAGGGGGTGGATCGATTGCGACGAGACCGCCGCGATGTGCCGACCAACTCAACATTCCTGAGGTGAGTCACTGCAATGCTCCTGTACCAATACCCAATCGCTGACCACGTCTGGTTTTCCAGATCCGTCAGGCGTTTCTTTTTGTTGGCCGCAGCGCCGCATCTCGAATACTCGTGAACGGGCCTGCGACATCATGCGGTGAGATCTGATAACTCATTGAAAATAATTGGTTTTCAATGACTCCAAAGTCTTTGACCGCATTTCTCTACCGTGACCGAAGACTGTCAACTTGAGACCTGTCAGTTCTGACAGGTTCGCTGCGAAACGCTCTGGAAGATCATGCCGCCATAACATTTGTGCATGGGCATACGATCGTCATGTTGGCCTCCATTATAGATATGTCGCATGCGACCCCAGATATGTCGCAACGTTTGGATGGAATGTTTAAGCTCCGACATGAAGTATTTCGCGAGCGTTTGAACTGGGATGTGGGCTCGACCTACGGGCGTGAGCGCGATCAATTCGATGAGCTTGAGCCGGTCTATATTGTTTGCGAACAGGACGGCGAAGTATTGGGGTCGTGGCGGCTATTGCCCACACTCGGGCCGTACATGCTGAAAGATGTCTTCCCAGAGTTGCTGCATGGCGTACCTGCGCCACAAAGTGCAGACACGTGGGAGATTAGCCGTTTCGCGGTCTCTAAGCGTGTCGCCGGGAATGACTCGTTGGGCACGATTCGCAGCGTTACGCAGTTGCTACTTGATCAGCTTTTTACATTCGCAGCCAAACGCAATCTCGCGCGCATTGTCGCCGTTACGGATGTGCGCTTTGAACGCATCTTAAGACGCTCGGGCCTGCAAACAGAGCGCTTTGGCCCGCCAATGCAGATTGGCGTGACGCAGGCTGTGGCAGGTTATGCGGATGTTTCGGCACTTAATCTGCAACGCATGCATGGTGGCGTGCAGATGGATTTAGGGCGTGACGTCCTACAAACTGCTCGAGCAATACCTGATCAATTGAAGTTGGCTGCGTAACTGCGCTTGCAATTTGGGTTGAAGATCGTGCAATCAATTTCACAACGCCTCTTATCGCTATACGCATTTTCTGTGTGCAGGAGCACTGCTGTTTTATGTCCGGTTCAGGCCGTTTCCCCGGACCCAAGGGATATCCCATCTTGGGCGTTCTACCCATGCTCAAGAACAATACGCTCGGGTTTCTCAAAGACACTGTTGAAACCTACGGCGATTTTGTTCCGCTGAGGGTGCTCATGCAAACAGCATACCTCCTCAATCATCCTTCGCATGTCGAGCACGTGCTGCAGCGGAATTATAAAAATTACCGCAAAACGCCAATGCTTGAGAAATTGCGCCCTGTTCTCGGCGACGGACTGTTTATGAGTGAGGGCGATCTATGGACGCGCCAGCGAAATTTAATCCAGCCGTCATTTCATCGTGCGCGTATTGATGCGTTGGCTGGCCGTATGGTCGAAGTGGTGGCTGAGTGGCTGAAGTCTTGGCAGCGCCATGCAACGTCAGGAAAGCCCTTCAATATATCGGACGACACGTCGTTGCTGACAATGGAGATCGCACTGCAAACCTTCTTTGGAGCAAGTTTGGGTCAAGACGGCCCAGCTTTTGCTGACGCCATGAAGGTGGTGCACGATGTTTCGGCTAAACGCATTTGGAACCTTACCAGCATTACCGAACTTTTGCCGACCCGCGAGAATCGTCAGTTCAAGCAGGCCGTCGCGCTGCTTCATGCGGTCGTGGGCCGCATTATCACCGAACGGCGCCAGACCAAAGCGCATCATGATGATCTGCTGGCCGTGTTGATGGATGCGCGTGATTCTGAAACCAACGAAGTCATGAACGATAAGCAACTGCGTGATGAAGTTATGACGCTGATGTTGGCCGGGCATGATACTACCGCTACTATGATGGCGTGGGCTCTTTTGATTCTCACACAATATCCCCAGCACCTTGAGGCTATGCGGCATGAAGTCGACACAGTGTTGTCAGGCCGGTTGCCGGAAGCCGGTGATTTAAAGGATCTTGTTTTTACCAAGCGTGTGATTCAAGAAATTGCGCGATTACGCCCTTCATTCTGGTGGTTTGCGCGTGTCGCGATTTCCGATGACGTAATTGGCGGTCAGCCGATCAAAGCAGGGACAACTGTTTTTATCTCGCAGTACCTGATTCAGAATTCCCCTAAATTGTGGGAAGAGCCCGAGAAGTTTGATCCAGATCGGTTTTCGCCGGAACGCATTGCGCAAAGATCGCGGTTTGCTTATTTCCCATTTGGGGCTGGTCCGCGTGTTTGTGTTGGTTCGAATTTCGCTCTTATGGAAATGCAATTCGCGCTGGCGATGATGTTCCGCATGTTTGATGTGACGATTACGTCAGACCTGAACCCGCAATTTGGGAATCTCATCACCCTGCGGCCAACGGACGATATTTGGGCCACAGTGACTCCACGCAGGCGCCACTAAGGCTCAGCAGTCTTAAGCAGTGAGCAATCCCATATGCATCGCTTTGGCGGCTGCATGGGTTTTGTTGTGAACGCCGAATTTTTCCATCACGTTTTGCAGATGGAAATTCACCGTACGCTCTGAGATTTTAAGAATCGCGCCGACTTCCCAGGCAGTCTTACCTTCCACAGTCCATTTCAAAATTTCAACTTCGCGATCTGTCAGTGGGATCGGTAACGCGGTGGCCTTCTCGGCACGTAGGTTGCGTTGAATGGAATCATGGAAGTGATAAGCGATCACCTGTAATTCGAATTTCTTCGCATTGGTGATTTTGTGAAACTCTTTGTCCGACAGGTCGGAGTTCAAGCTGAAGATGCCAAGCTCGCCGCGCGGGCCGTGCACTGGGATCGTCAGGCCACGCTTAATGCCGTTCTCCCACGCGTCTTCCATCATCTGCGCTTCAAACGTATTGCGCGTGTTGGCTTTGAATTTTTCGTCCCACCGCAAGGGCAAGCGTTGCTCGGTGCATTCGCGCACAATCGGATCAATATGCGCGTAATCGCTTTCAAGATAATGTGCGACCCACTGTGCTTTTAGATTGGTGAGGTAGATCAGTTCAGACATAAACGGCTGACCTGGCGTGGTGTCGCGAATCTCATCGGCGTCGACGCCAGCATATGTGTAGAGGTTATAGCCGTAGGAATCGAATGTTGCTGCCAGCTTGGCGCGAATCAATTCCTCGCTTTTCAGCGAGTCTAAATCCGACAGAACGGTCTCAAGCGACGCTTTCATGTCGTAATGCCGCAGGATTTATAACTGCAGCAATCCCCCGGTCGGCGCTGTTTCTGAACAGTCGTTTTGGCTGCCAACCACCTTTGAAAACATAAGAGACAGACAATGCTGTCACAAGCGATTCTATAGGGTTGATAATTTTATATAATACAACTTATGAACGATATTGCGCCTCACAGGTGGCACTATAAAAAAGCGGAATAGAACAAAGCCTGAGTGATTCCAGCACGTTAGGAAAGCGCGGGAATGTCTGGCGTGCCGGGGTTATTCGTCGCTACGTCATCCCACGCATGATTGTGCAAGATGCACGCATCACAAACGCCGCACGGCTGCGCGCTGCCCGATGACATATCGGGTGCATAGCAGCTCCATGTATCACCCGGTTTCAAACCTAGCTCTTTGGCGTGTGCAGCGATCTGCGGTTTCGTGAGGTTGACCAGCGGGGCCACAACGCGCGGTGGGTTCGGCACAGCTTCGGCCCACATTTTTCGGAATGCTGTCAGGAATGATTCTCGGCAATCAGGATAGCCTGAGTAATCAACCGCGTTTACGCCGATCCAGACTTCTTCAGCACCAGCGCCTGCAGCTTCAGCGCATGCGATAGCCAAGAACACAGCGTTACGTCCCGGCAGAAACGTTGGTGCAATACCGTCGCGCATTTGTTCCATCGTACGCCCGGTCGGCACATCAATATGCGGCTTTTGCCAGCCCACATCGACCAAGTGTCGCTCGATGCCAAAGCGTGCGCATTGCTTGGCGGCAAATTCAATTTCGATCTGTTGGCGCTGGCCGTAACTGATGCCGAGGCTACGCGGGATGCGGCCGTGCTTGCGGGCCAGCAACAAGCACAAGGTAGAATCTAATCCACCCGAGTGCAGCACCACGCATTTTTTTTGCTCAGCCATGTTTGCGCCTACGCCTTCACCATGTAGCGGCAGGCTTCACCGCAGCTGGGGCGGCGTACGGTGACGCTGACAAGTTGTGAAAACTTCGCGCCCAGCTTCTCGGCGATCCAGCGCGCAATATTTTCAAGCGACGGCGTCGATAGGCCTGGAATGTCATTCAATAAATAGTGGTCGAGCTGATCGCGCACCGCATTCAGTTCGCGTGTGATGTCTTCAAAATCCACCACGCAGCCCGACGTTTGATCTGGCTCGCCTTCCAATTCCACTTCAACGCGGAACGAGTGGCCATGCATGCGCGTGTTCTCGTGGCCCTTGGGCTTGTGCGGGAAGTGGTGCGCGGCTTCAAAGCCGAACTCTTTGAAAATGTGAAACCGCGACATCTTATCTGATACCTAGAAACTTATGTGTCTGTAAGCTTAAGCGCCATTCCGGGTGCGCCATGCAGTATTCAACAGCAGCAGCCGTGTTCTTGCCTTGTGATGAGTTATCCATCGGTTGCAGGAAGCGGTGCTTGAAATTCAAATCCTTGTAGCGCTCGGGCTCACCACGCATCTGCGGATAAATCAGTTTCAACTCATCGCCTGCTTTAACAATCAACTCCGCATCTGCTTTCGGGCTGACACAAATCCAATCAACACCTGTCGGCACTTCAATCGTGCCATTGGTTTCAATGGCAATCTTAAATCCGCGTCCATGAACGGCGTCGATCAAAGCCGCGTCCAGTTGCAACAACGGCTCGCCGCCCGTGAACACCACAAACTTCTCGCCGCCACCATTGCCCGTCCACGCTGTTGCAATCGTCTCCGCCAGTTCATCGGCGGTTTTAAACTTGCCGCCACCATCGCCGTCGGTGCCGACAAAATCGGTATCGCAGAATTGGCAAACGGCAGCGCTGCGGTCCCGCTCTAAGCCGGTCCACAAATTGCAGCCGGAAAAGCGGCAGAACACGGCGGGCTTGCCGGTGTTCGCCCCTTCGCCTTGCAGCGTATAGAACAGCTCTTTAACCGAATACGTCATGTGGCCGCGAAGTACCCAAAAACGGGCCTTCACATAAGGCTTTCGGCGGTTTTAATCCAGTTTGAAGGCCAAATGGCAGGGGGGGCGCAATAACGGAGCTAACCCCACACCAAAATGCCCACCACAGCCCCGGTCATGCAGGTGGCTAATGTCCCTGAAATCAAGGCCTTAGGGGCCAGTTCCACAATTTCGGCCCGGCGCTCTGGTACCATTGCGCCAAGCCCGCCAATCGTAATCCCTATCGAGGAGAAGTTGGCAAAGCCGCACAGGGCATAGGTGAGAATCAGGGCGCTGCGGTCTGAAAAGGTGCCCGGGGGCAGCTTCGACATCTCGATATAAGCAATCAATTCGTTCAGGACGGTTTTGGTCCCCAGTAGCGATCCGCCCGCAGCTATTTCTGAAACTGGCAAGCCCAAGCACCACGCCAAGGGTGCCATGAACCAGCCAAACACACGTTGCAGGCTTAAGGGTGCACCCCAGATATCAGGGAACAGGCCGATGATCTTGTTGGCGAGGCTGACGAGGGCCACGAACACGATCAGCATGGCGATGATGTTGATGACCAGCGAAATGCCTTCGGTGGTGCCCCGCGTAATCACGGCCATGGTATTTTCGTTCGGATCAGGTGCACCGATCAACCCTGTGCCATCGACACCTGTCTCAACGTGTTTTGGGTCTTCGGGGATCATGATGAACGCTGCGATAATCGCAGCTGGCGCGTTGATGATCGACGCTGTCAGAATTTGCCCCAAGGCATTGGGCACAATGTCTTTCAAAAACATCGCGTACAGCACCATCACGGTGCCTGAGACTGTGGCCAAGCCCGCCGTCATGATCACGAACAACGAGGCGCGGGATTCCGTCCGCAAATAGGGCCTTACGACGAGCGGTGACTCAGTCATGCCGACAAAGATTTCCATGGCTGTGGCGACACCTGCAGGGCCGCTGACGCCGAGTGTCCGACGCAGCACCCACGCCACGCCGCGCACAATGGGTGGGATCACGTTCCAATGGAACAGCAGTGCGGAAAGCGCACTGATCACCAACACTAAGGGCAGGGCTTGAAAGGCCAGCACAAAGGTTGAGCCCCCTTCCTTGCTGATGAAGGGGCTATCGCCACCGCCGACAAAGCCGAACACAAATGCTGTGCCCTCACGGGTGGCTTCATCCAAAGCGCCGACTGCATCGTTCAGCACGGCGAAACCATCGCGCACCGCGTCAATTTTCAGCATGGCGGCGGCGAGTAGGAAGTGCAGCAGGAAGCCCCAGCCAATGGCTTTCCAACGTACCGCTTTGCGGTTTTCGCTGAGAATCCAGGCGATTCCCACCATAACACCTAAGCCGACGAGGCTTTGCAGGGCGAGCATCATCGTCGGAAACTCCTGATTTTAAAGGGCAAAGTGTTGCGGGGAAGGGGTAGTGGAGGGATACTATCGCTGCCTGAAACGAACGCAAGCTAACTGGTGTGGGTTATGAACGCTGTGCTGTCGAAAATTGAACTGTCACGACGCGCTTTATCAAGACGTGGAGCGATTGCCGTTTTAGCGGCGGCGGGTGGCAGCGTTGTCTTTGGTGCAAAGGCGCAAGAAGGTGCTGCGCCTACGAAAAAAGATTTCGGCCCCGGTGGTCCGGCAGAGGCGTTTAAGTATTGGCTGAAAATTGATCCCGATAATTCAGTGACCGTCGGCATGCATATGTCCGAGATGGGCCAGGGCATCAGCACTGCATTGTCGCAACTGGTGGCCGAAGAATTAGGTGCGGATTGGGCGAAGGTGAAATTCGCCTTCACGCCGAACGACGCCAAAATTTATTACAATCGTGGTTATGCGCCCGCGCGCATCATGGAAAGCACTGGCGGCAGTAATTCCATGCGCGGGCACTTCACGATGTTCCGCGAAATTGGCGCGACCGCACGCGAGATGTTTAAATCCGCCGCGGCGGCGCAGTGGAAAGTACCCGCCGATAGTATTTCAATTGATGCAGGGCTTATCACGCACGCTGCCTCTAACCGTTCTGCGACCTTAGGGGCGTTGGCGAAGCTTGCCGCTGCGCAAATCCCACCCAAAGAGGTTCAGCTTACACCGCAAGCAGACTGGAAAATTATCGGCCATTCTGTGCCGCGGTTGGATACACCGGCCAAGGTGGATGGCACTGCGCAGTTTGGCGCGGATGTTGTTCTGCCCGGTATGCAAGTCGCAACCATTCAAATCTGCCCCGTTTACGGCGGCAAGCTCGTCAGCGTCGATGAAGCGCCCGCATTAGCGGTTAAAGGTGTCACGCAAGTTGTGAAACTCGAAAACGCAGTTGCGGTGGTGGGTGATGGTTATTGGACAGTGCAGAAAGGTTTGAAAGCCTTGCAGCCGCAGTGGGATTACGGCCCGCGTGCGCACTACGGCGTGGCTGAAATGAACGCTGATCTTGATGCTGGCTTAAATGGCCCGTCGCCAACATTGGACGCCAAAGGCGATGTGGATGCGACGCTGGGCAAAGCCGCTAAGAAAATCACCGTCGAGATGTATGCGCCGTACCTGGCGCACGCATGTATGGAGCCGATGAATGCCACCGCGCACGTGACGCCGGGCCGCGTGGATATTTGGGCGCCTGCGCAAGGCGCCACAACAATCGTGAATAATGTTGTGCGCCTGCTGGGTGTCGATGCCTCGACCATCCACATCACGCGCACCTACTTAGGTGGTGGCTTTGGTCGTCGCGGCGAAGGTGATTTTGCCGGATATGCAGCGCTGGTCGCAAAAGCAGCAGGCACGCCTGTTAAGCTGATGTACTCGCGCGAAGAAGATATGCGTCAGGATTTTTACCGCCCTGCGACAAAAATTCGTATGACTGCAGGCGTGGATGCGCGCGGCGTGTTGCAAGCGGTCGATATTGCTTACGCAGGCCCGTCGATCACCAAGCGCCGCTTCCCCGAACAGGTGAAAGACGGCAAGGACATGTCGCACCTGTCAGGGTTTTCGGATCATCCGTACACCCTTGCGCATTGGCGTATGCGCTCAAAAATTATCGATAACGGAATCCCCGTCGGCTTCTGGCGCGCGGTCAATCACACCCAAAACATTTTTTACCGTGAAGCACTCATCAATGAACTCGCCGAACGCGCCGGTATGGATGCCATCACCTATCGCCGCTTGATGCTGGAAGGCAACGCGCGCTATCTGGCGATGCTGGATGAAACGGTGAAACTGAGCGAGTTCAATACGCCGCTGGCTCCTGCCAAAGCGGGATACAAACGTGGTCGTGGGTTCGCCATCGGCAACTCACACGGCTCTTTGTGCGGGCAGGTGGCTGATGTGACGGTCGCGCCCGATAACAGTGTGGCGATTGATCGCTTCACCTGCGTGATTGATGTGGGCACCATCGTGAATCCCAAAGGCGTTGAAGCGCAGATGGAAAGTAGCATTATCGACGGCCTTGGCATGACGATGTTCGGTGGCATGACGCCCAAAGATGGCGGCATGGCAGAGAACAACTACTCGGAAGTGCGATTCTTACGCTTGGCCGAGGCGCCCCCAGATATCCGCGTGAAGGTGATTGATTGGCCCGATACCTACCCCGGCGGTGTAGGTGAGCCAGCGGTGCCCCCGACGGCAGCGGCTCTGGTGGATGCAATTGCCCGCGCCACAGGTAACCGCCTGAAGGCCCTTCCGGTTGTGAAACAAGGCTTCAGCGCGTAATCACTTTTATATATGTAGCCGTATATAAGTTCTAAGCCTTCATTTTACGCAAAGACTGGTTATGTCCATGAATTCCATCACACCCAATGCTTCGCCGAATGTGTCTTTGTCCCGCCGCAGTGTCATTGCAGCCTTGGCGATTGCCGGTGGCGGTGTCGCGTTTGGGGTGCCGGTGTTGAATGCGCAAGAAGCGCCGAAACCAGCCAAACGTGACTATGGTCCCAATGGCCCCACGGAAGCGTTCAAGTATTGGCTGAAAGTTGAAACCGACAGTTCCGTCAGCGTCGGCATTCATATGTCCGAGATGGGCCAAGGCATTGCAACATCCTTGGCGCAAATTGCCGCCGAGGAATTGGGTGTTGATTGGCGTGCCGTGAAGTTCTTTTTCACGCCGAGTGGCGAAAACATTTACTTCAACCGTCAATTCTCAGGACCTAATCGTCAGGAAGGCACTGGCGGCAGCAACGGCATTCGGGGGCATTACCAAATGTTCCGCGAAATCGGAGCCACCGCGCGCGAAATGTTCAAACTCGCTGCTGCTGCGCAATGGAAAGTGCCGGTCTCGGAAATTCGTGTCGATGGCGGGCGGGTGATGCACGCGGGCGCCAACAAGTCCGCGACATTGGGTGAACTCGCCAAGCTGGCCGCGCAACAAACCGCG
Organism: Rhodospirillaceae bacterium; assembly: GCA_965229355.1. Taxonomy (GTDB): domain Bacteria; phylum Pseudomonadota; class Alphaproteobacteria; order Rhodospirillales; family Rhodospirillaceae. The sequence goes on from OZ245869.1 coordinate 2,483,868, forward strand.
CCGACTGATGTAACTTTGAAGCCCAAATCCGAATGGAAAATCGTGGGCCAAGCGGTCAAACGTATCGACACGCCGCCGAAAGTGGACGGCTCAGCGGTCTTTGGGACTGATGTGATCGTGCCCGGCATGCAAATCGCCACGATCGAAGCTTGCCCCGTCTTTGGCGGCAAGCTGGTCCGCGTTGATGAAGCGCCAGCCTTGGCGATCAAGGGCGTCACCAAGGTTGTGGCCCTTGATAACGCTGTCGCTGTTGTCGCGGATGGCTATTGGAATGCTCTGAAAGGCTTGAAAGCGTTAAAGCCCGAGTGGGATTACGGTGCCCGTGCGCATTACGGTGTGGCCGAGCTGAATGCGGATTTAGAGAAAGCGCTGACCGACGCTGGCCTGCCCGAGCTTTTTGCCAAAGGCGATGTGGATGCCGACATTAAAGCGGCACCTAAAAAAGCCAGCTTTGAAATGAATGCGCCGTATTTGGCGCATGCGTGTATGGAGCCTATGAACGCCACGGCACATTATCAGGCGGACCGTATTGATGTTTGGGCGCCTACGCAAAGCAACACGCAGATTTTGGATGGCGTGACTAAAGTGTTGCCGGTGGACCGTGCCACTATTCACGTCACCCGCACGTTCTTGGGTGGCGGCTTTGGCCGCCGCAGTGATGGCGATTATGCTGTGCAAGCCGTCTTGATTTCTAAAGCCGTTGGCACACCTGTGAAACTGATCTGGTCCCGAGAAGAAGACATTCGTCAGGACTTTTACCGCCCAGCCTCTAAAGTGCGCATGAGTGTCGCATTGGATGAACGTGGTGTGGTGCAGGCGTGGGATATCGCCAACGCCAGCCCGTCGATCTCTAAACGTCGCTTCGGCGATATGATTAAGGACGGCAAAGATCCATCGGTCTTGGCGGGCTTTGGCGATCATCCCTACAACATCAAATCCATCCGCGTGCGCTCGCGCATCGTCGATAACGGCATTCCTGTCGGCTTCTGGCGTTCGGTGTTCCATGGCCAGAACGTTCACTTCCGCGAAGCGATGTTGAATGAACTGGCCGAACGTGCGGGGATGGATGCTGTCGCCTATCGTCGCCTGATGTTGGAGGGCAATGCGCGTTACTTGGCCATCGTTGATGAAACTGTGAAGCTGAGCGAATACGAAAAACCGTTGGCGCCTGCTAAGTCGGGCTATAAGCGCGGGCGTGGGTTCGCCATTGGCAATTCCCATGCCTCGCTGTGTGCGCAAGTGGCCGATATCACGGTGGCCCCAGACAACACCTTCACTGTGGATCGCTTTACCTGCGTGATCGATGTGGGCACCATCATCAACCCCAAGATTGTTGAAGCGCAGATGGAAAGCAGCATCTTCGACGGTCTCAGCATGGCCATGTTTGGCCACATTACGCCGAAAGATGGCGGCATGGCCGAAGGCAATTTCAGCGATATCCGGTTCTTGCGCTTAGCCGAAGCGCCCTTGGATATCCGCGTAAAAGTGAAGGAATGGCCCGATACCCTGCCGGGTGGGGTCGGTGAGCCAGCCGTTCCGCCTGTTTCGGCGGCCCTGGTCGACGCGCTGGCCAAGGCAACCGGTACCCGCCTTCAGGCCTTGCCGATCAACCAGCAAGGGTTCAGTGTTTAAGACTAAGGCTGTGGATTAAGCCCGGTTTTGGCATTTCGTGATCGTTCGTCATAAAAGCTTCATCGAACCGTCACGATACGCTGATACTCTTGCCTTACATCAAGCAGCACGTCTTCTCCATTTGGCTTCCGACTGAAGTGTAAAGCACCGCCATGAACAAATTCGAGCATACCGTTCAAGCTTACGATAACGATCTCGCCGGTCAGGAACGTCTGGTTCTGGAAATGGGCGGCCTCGTGGAAGCGCAGTTGAACGCAGCCGTCGCCGCACTCATGAAGCGCGATGTGGATGCGGCTGAACGCATTATCGCCAAAGACAGCGATGTGGACGAATTCGACCGCAAGATTGAAACCGGTGCTTTGAGTATTATTGCACGTCGTCAGCCCATGGCCGCCGATCTGCGCTATGTGTTCGGCACGATTAAAATGGCTGGCTCTCTCGAACGTATGGGCGACTACGCCAAGAACTTAGCAAAGCGTACTTTGGTTCTGGCCAAGCAGCCCGGCGTCACGATCCCAACCGATTTACAAACCTTGGGCAACAAGGTTGCTCAAAGCTTGCATGACGTCATGGACTCGTACTCAACCCGTGATGCCAAGAAGGCCGAAGGTGTCTGGCAACGTGATTGGGAAACTGATGAAATTGCCAAGCGCGTGATGAAAAAGATTGTGGCCGACATGGGCCGCTCGGTTGTCAGTCAGGGTGGTGAAGTTAATCCTGATGTCGAAGGCCAAACCCACTTGTTGTTTATTGCCAAGAATTTGGAGCGCGTGGGAGATCACGCCACCAACATTGCTGAAGTCATCCAGTTCCAGCTTTCTGGGGCTTGGACCAGCGCTGAACGTCCCAAAGCCGATCCCGCATTACGCGCGGCTGATTAAGACGTTTAGCGCTTTAGTTTCGCGTACAGTCATACGCAACCTAAAACGCCCTGGGCTCACGCCTGGGGCGTTTTTGTTTGTCTATGAAGTGACGTTCAGCGCTGCATTCAACCCATGAGGTAATAACGTCATCTTACAAAGATTTGGCGGAAAGCGCGCGATAACGGCGCGGAGTGAGTCTTCAGCAGCTTTGTTTGGCGGGTTAGTTGCGCGCGGGACGACACGTAATAGCGACTCCGCGCGGTTGCGGGCGGCATTTTCAAAGTCGGGTGTGGCGGCATTCAGTGCTGACATCACCGGGCTCAAACGATCATGCAGCAAGTGCAGAAAATCTGGCCACTGGGTAAAATGGCGAAAGAACGATGGAATCACAGGGCCGTCAGCGCCATGAATTTGAATCGCAAGTGCGCGCAATCTGTCCATGGTTGCGCGCGGCAAATGCTCTAGGTCGCCCATTGGTGGTAACGGGGCCAATGCCATGCGAGGGGCGCGCGGTGGTGCGACGTAGGATTGATCAGGTGCGCTGCTCGCGCGATCTAAAATCAGTTCTACCATGCGCAGGGCCAGCAAATTGATTGGATTGGCTCGTGCATAAGCGACGCACGTCATTTGAATGGCGTTCTTCGCGTTTGCATCAATACCACATCGTTGCAGATCATCTTGCCGCAGGGGCACGACCAATTGCGGTTGCTTGCGGGTGATGTCGGCGGCGCAGCGGGAGAGCGTGCCATCGACATAATACAGGCCGACACAATCCCACAGCCATTCCAGGCACCCTGGCACAGTTGCCAAGTGCCGGAAGATCAGATTCACCATCGGTACGCCAACACTATAGCGTAAATCCGTGAAGATTTCAGCGATCCGACCCCTCGCCTCGCTTTCTTTCAACTCGGAAAGTGGCGCTTCAGCCATGCTTATGCGACGCGCTTCAGCATCTTCTCAAAGTCAGCGGGGGGCAGTGGCTTCGAATAATAAAAGCCTTGAATCACATCGCATCCGTTATCCCGCAAGAAGTCGATGTGCTCCATCAACTCGGCCCCTTCGGCCACCACTTCTAAATTAAGCCCGCGTGAAAGGCCAATAATCGCGCGCGCAATTTCAGCGGTATTTTGGTTTTCCTGCACGTCGCGGACAAAGGCGCGATCAATTTTCAACGTTGTGATGGGGAAACGGCCCAAATACGACAGCGATGAATAACCTGTACCGAAATCGTCAATCGACAACCCGCAGCCCAAATCACGCACTTTCTGCATGCGCGCAATGGCAGCTTCGATGTCGTTCATCAACATGCTCTCAGTGATTTCCAACTCTAACCATTGCGGCGCTAGGCCTGTTTGGTTCAGCGTGGCGACAACCTTGTCCACCATGTCCTTGGCGCGGAACTGGTGCGCCGAGACGTTCACCGACATACGAATGGGGTCGTAACCTTTGTCCTGCCATTCTTTTGTTTGGCGGCAGGCTTCTTGTAAGGCCCAGGTGCCGATGTCGACAATTAAACCCGTTTCTTCGGCGACCGGAATAAACTCACCCGGATTGATCATGCCGCGTACCGGGTCTTTCCAGCGGATTAACGCTTCGCCGCCTTTTACTTTGTTCGTTTGGGGGTTCACTTTGGGCTGATAGAACAACACGAACTCATTGTTCGCCAAGGCCGCGCGCATGCGCTTTTCCAAATCCAAGCGGTTCTTGGCTTTGGCGTTCATGTCAGAGGCAAAGAACCGATACTGGTCGCCGCCTGCTTGCTTTGCGAACTGCATGGCGCTGAGTGAATCTTTTAAAAGCTCATCAAAGTCCTGGCCGTCGGTCGGGAAGATCGAGATGCCGACTGACAACGTGGCGAAAATCTCTTCGCCTTTCAGATGGAACGCCTTCTTCACGCCGTTCAGAACTTTCTCGGCGACGATCACGCTGTCATCAATCGCAGAAATCGGTGTCATCACAGCGAATTTGTCGCCATCTAAACGCGCCGCCGTATCTGACTGGCGCACAATTTTGCTCAAGCGGTCGCCCAGTTCTTTCAGCAACTGGTCGCCAGCGCCGTAGCCCAAGCCATCGTTAATAACGGTGAAGCGGTCTAAACCCATCACCAGCATGGCGATGGATTTGTTGGAGCGTTTTGCAATCAGGATGTTTTGGTTCACACGGTCGGCGAGCAGGCTGCGATCAGGCAAGCCGGTCAGTTGGTCGTAACCAACTTTGCGCGCACTGCTGTTTGCATCCCCTTGGAATGTTTCCGATAGCACCAGCGCCACATACTGGCTGGGTTCGCCGCCGCCATTCATGACGGGCGTTAATGTCAGCGAGTGTTGCTGCGCATGACCATCTGCATGGGCTGAGCGCACAGACTCAAAATGTTTGCGGTCTTTGTTCGACCAAAGATTAGAGCAGAACTCATCATCGTTATGCTCGCGGAACAAGTCTCCGGCATTCATGCCTTCCAGCTTGGTCTTGGGAAAGCCGGTCAGTTTTTCAAAGGCCGGGTTCACGCGCTGAATAACGCCACCACGGTCGGTCACCATCACGGCATCTGACGTGGTCTCAAGGACGGCCTGAAACAATGCATCCTGTTGCGGCATGGCGACGATATCTTTCTGAATCCCAACCAACTGAAATCTTGGGGCTTTTTGCCCCAGAGATGTTCCCACGAGTCTTATAGCCGCATGGGCCACAGATGGGGAGGGGTTGAGGGGGCGAAAAACCCGAGAATCCGTATTGTCGCGACCGAAAAACCAATTGCGGAAACAACATACGGCACAGTCACGTCGGTTGAACCCCGCCCGTAGTCATTAAACTGCAACCCACTTCAACCGTTGCGCGTTGGTGGGGTGATTGGGTCCGTAAGACGGCGCAGCGATAAACGCAGAAGCGATTTGTCCTTACGCTGTGGGCTCAGTCATACGGAGAGCTGGGAGGATGCGGTGTGCGCGGCGCCGATATGCCGTGTTGTTCTTGGAGCCGGAGGAGCCCCATGACCTATCTTGAACTCGCCCCTGTCATCGACACCGTCTACGCCGTGGCGTTGGCTGTAATCTTGTTCATCATTGTGCGCCATCAGGCCAAACGCGATAAGCCGCAGGACTAAGTGCGCTTCAAAGCATTTTTTGCGCTGAAAGATGGATTGCGCGATCACGTCGTGCAATGACGCGTTAAGTTTGCAGCGGTTACAGTGGTCACAACACAACATGGATCACCCGGCTTGACCGGGTGATGACATGTCTCAGCGCATTGATAGTGCTTTATCCGGCGTCGTGCTTCGCGACCTCATGCCGTTTGCGCGGAAAATATCAACGGCTCAGGCAGGGTCGATCACGCAGGCATTGCTGTCATAGGCATCGCGGCAGAGGTTGCCCAACGTGGGGGTGTGTTCGTAGCTGCCGTCGTCTGAGGCATTTGCAGTTATAGGAGCTGCGTGCGTCCACACCACAATTTTGCTGCCCCGTTTGTAGTGCTTCAGTAGGGCTTGCAACGTCTCGAACATGTGCGCATCGCGCAAGCCACGCACCTCGTTCAAGCTATAATAAAGCGCCCGGTAATATGTGGGGGCGTCGGCGAACAACTTTACAGTTTGGCCCGCATCTAAGAATTTTTCACTATCGTGCTCGGCATTGCGGCGATGCGCATCCAGTGCGGCCACCAGCATATTTCGGATGCGTGCTTCTTGGACCAGGTAAACGCCCGCCGGCGGGGCTAAATCATCAATCGCGTTATCGCTATGGCCTGACAAAAGAGCATCGAAGCGCTGGTGTGCGATGGCTGCGGCTTTCGGTGCCGTTGCATCTAAATCATTCAGGACGCTGCTTCTGGCGCTGGCGCTGTTGTAAAGATCCAGGCCATGAAAGGCGATGCGGTCGTTCAACTTGCGAGCTTCGTTAGTCTTGTGCAGCCAAGTGATGAGGCCTTGTAATTCAGGCGTATCGACAGCCTGCGCTGACGCAGAGGGTTTGTATTCAGCGTGACGAATATAGTGATCGGTGCGTGCGGCTTGGGCCCAGTCTTGATCAATCGCGACGATGTTAAAGCCCTTTTCAGTGATCAGGGCCTGCGTGATGCGTTCGCGCGGCAGAGACGGGTCCAGTAAAACAACCGAAGCCTCACCAATGCGCGCCATAACCGCGTTCAGATCGGTAATTTCGGGGTTGCTGTTGATGGTGTGCGAACTCAGGGGTGTCGGTGCAACATCTTCCTGTGGCTGGATGTAATTAAGTTTAGCCATGGCCTTGCATCTCCGATTGATCACGCGTGTTGCAGTAACTCCTGAGAGCGAGCACCTGTTGCATCCTGGCGCATGAAATTCACGTCAGTGTGCTTGTTTCAGCACACAAACCCACGATGAATCGAAAGCTATGTACGCATTGCGTGTGTGTGGTCGCATGAGCGTTGAGAGGTGTGGCAAGAATGAGGCGTGCCACAATGATTTCCAATTGGTTAATCGACTTAAATGCGCAACCTGTATCGGGGGGCGTGCGTTATTTTCTCACTCTGTAGGCTTCAGAGATTGATGAGATCAGATGGTGCAGGCCGCACCGGTAAGTGCATTCAAACCTGGAGAGTGAACATGACTTTTGTTGAATATGCCCCGATGCTTGATACAGTTTTGATGATCGCCCTGGCTGGCATTCTGTTGGCCGTTGTGCATCGCTACAATTCGCGCAAGGCACCGGCCGATCAAATCTAACGTCGCTCTTTTTTTGACGTCCGCAAGGCCCGTGCAAAATGATGCGCGGGCCTTCGCGTATCTGCGCTCTTAATATTATGTTGAGTTATTATTGTGTGAGTTATGGGCAGAGATGTTCTCCACATAACTCACCATTCCGCCCTGCAATTTCCCTGCAAATGCAGGAGCCGGTTTTAAAAACCAGGCTCACCATGGCCACGTTTTGGTTGTGAGCCGACACCCCCAACGACAACGTCAACCATCCCCCCCTACAGTCAGGGCATGTCGGGGACGGGAGGGGATGATATGCGATTTGGTTTTGCAATTTTGGGGTTGGCACTCATCAGCAGTGCATCGGTTTTGGCTGCAGGCTACACAGCCGGTGAACCCAAAGCGATTGCACGAGATGCACTTGCCAAAGCCGACTACGTCAAAGGCCGCGCGGCCTTTCAAGCGCGATGCAGTGCATGCCACACCGTCGGTGAAGGTACTGACCTCGCAGGGCCAAATCTGTTCGGCATGTTCAGCCGCCAAGTCGGAACCAAAGCTGATTTCGATTACTCGCCAACTTTGAAGAGCGCAAAATTCAAATGGACCCCTGGTCGTCTTGATGCCTGGCTGGCTGATCCGAAACACTATCTGCCCAACAACAACATGATGATCCCCGAACCGGTGCCCGAGAAGGACCGGCTGAACATGATCTCATTCATGATGGTCGAATCCGGTGCGGCGGACTGGCCGCGTCCGGTGATCGCCAATGCCAATGCGGCGACCGATACATCCAAGCCTTATTCTGAGCGCTATCCGAGCTTTTGGAATCAAATGATGTTCAACACCGTGCGCTATGCCTTCGAGCGTCCTGGGCAAAGCGAGTATGTGATTGACGTGTATTACAATCCCGATGGCACGGTTAGTTCGAACCAAAAAGGTGTGGATGGCTTCTGGCACATCAAAGAAGGTGGCCCAGGACCAGCGATGTTCTGCTATGCTCTGCACGGTTATGATGTGGAGCCTGGCGTGATGGTGGAATGTATTCCTATCGCTGCCATGTCGATCCCACGCTTTAACGAGCGGCTGTGGAAGACCAAAGGCTACAAAGACCAAGTGATCAACGGCGGCATTCTGCCGGGGCGCCCACAGCAAAAGCAGGGGCCGGAGAAGAAAGCGGGTTAAACAAAATGAGTAAGGACCTGTGAGCGACAACGAGATAAAAAATAAAAACACAGGTTCCAAACCCGCAGGTGGATGGGCGGCGCTGAAGTCGAGTGCGGCCCACCTTTTGCAAAACGGCATTCCGTTCAAAGGCACGAAAACACTTCTGAACGTCAATCAGCCGGAAGGCTTTGATTGCCCAGGGTGTGCCTGGGGTGACCCAAAGCACACCTCTTCATTTGAGTTCTGCGAGAACGGCGTGAAAGCGGTCAGCTGGGAAGCGACTGCTAAAAGGTGCACGCCCGAAGTGATGGCCCAACACAAAGTGAGTTGGTTGGCGCAGCAGGATGATCACTATCTAGAAAGTCTGGGCCGTCTCACCGAGCCCATGATCTATGATGTGGAGAGCGATATCTATAAGCCGATCAGTTGGGGGCAAGCCTTCAACGTCATCGGTGATGAGTTGCGCAGCTTGTCACATCCCGACGAAGCTATTTTTTATACCTCGGGGCGCACCAGCAATGAAGCTGCGTTCCTGTGGCAGTTGTTTGTGCGCGAGTTCGGCACCAACAACCTGCCGGATTGCTCGAACATGTGCCACGAAGCGTCAGGCGTGGCGCTGACCGAAAGCATCGGCATCGGCAAAGGCACGATCCTTTTGGAAGATATGAAACTCGCTGATGCGATTTTCATTTTTGGGCAAAATCCCGGCACTAATCACCCACGCATGCTGACGGATTTGAAAGAAGCCGCCGCGCGGGGTGCGAAGATCGTAACGGTGAACCCACTGCACGAGCGGGGTTTGCAAAAATTCGTCGACCCCAAGAATCCGGTCGAGATGATCGAGAATTTGGGTGGTGGCGGTGGTGCCAGCTTAAGCACGCATTATTTGCAAATTCAGATCGGTGGTGACTTAGCGCTGCTGAAGGGCATGATGAAGGTCATCATCGCCGCTGATGAAGAAGCTCGCGCGGCGGGGCGTAAGCCTGTTTTGGATGACGACTTCATTGCGCAACACACGCAAGGTTTGGATGGGCTGATTGCGGATATCAAAGCCGAGCCATGGGATCGCATTCTGGCGCAAGCGGGTGTGACCAAGGACGAGATTGAAACCGCAGCCCATATCTACATGAAAGCCGAGCGCGTGATTTGCACGTGGGCCATGGGGCTCACGCAGCACACGTTGGGCGTGGAAACTATTCAGCAGATCGTCAACTTGCTTTTGCTGCGCGGAAATATTGGCCGGGCTGGCACGGGGCCGTGCCCTGTGCGGGGACATTCCAACGTGCAGGGCGATCGCACGATGGGAATTACTGAACTGCCCAAGACGCCGTTCCTCGACAGCTTAAAGCGCGTGTTCGATTTTGATCCCCCCACCAAGCCCGGCGTCAATGTGGTGGAAGCGATCAAATTGATGGATGAAGGGAAAGCCAAAGTGCTGCTCAGCATGGGCGGTAACTTTGCTGCAGCGACACCTGATGCAGACCTTACATGGTCAGCGCTGCGCAAACTCAATCTCACGGTTCACACCTCCACCAAGCTGAACCGCAGCCATCTTATCCACGGCAAGAGGGCGTTGATTCTACCCGCACTGGGCCGCACTGAAATCGACGTACAGAAAACCGGCCGCCAAGCCATCACGGTTGAAGATTCCATGAGCATGGTTCACGCGAGCCAAGGCATGAATCGTCCAGCCTCGGTACATTTGCGATCTGAACCGTGGATCATTTCTGGCATTGCACTCGCAACACGGCCCGATTCAAAAATTCCATGGGCACAGTTCCGTGATGATTACCGCCTGATCCGTGAAAAGATCGAAGCGGTGTTCTCGGATTTCGAGAACTACAATGAGCGCATTGGCCGGGCGGGCGGTTTTTATCTGGGCAACAGCGCGAAAGAGCGCATCTGGAAAACCACAACCGGCAAAGCGAACTTTATCGCCACAGCATTGCCCGCGGAAACGGTGCGTGAAGCGGCGCAGAAACTGAGCGGCGCAAAAGTCTTCACGCTGATGACGTTCCGGGCGCATGATCAATACAACACCACGGTCTATGCGCGGAATGATCGCTACCGCGGCATCAAGGACGAGCGCCGGGTGCTCTTTATCAATCAAGCTGATTTAAGCGCGCTCGGTTTCGCCGCTGATGATATCGTGGATATCGCCACAGTCTGGCACGACCAACGCGAGCGTGTGGCGCAAGGTTTCAGGCTTGTTCCTTATGATATTCCTGCGGGTTGCTTGGGGGCCTATTTCCCGGAAACCAATGTCCTCGTGCCTCTCGATAATCACGGGCCACGGTCTGGAACGCCCAGCAGCAAAAACATTCCTGTGATGCTGAGAAAATCATGAGTGGTCCAGTAGCAATTGCAACAACACCCGAGCCGCCATACTACGCGGTGATCTTCACCTCGCTGCGAACAGAGGGTGATAACGGCTACGGCCTAACCGCAGATCGCATGGTCGAAATTGCACAAACCATGCCGGGCTACTTAGGCGTTGAATCCGCTCGCGACGGATTAGGGATTACAGTGTGCTATTGGGAAACCCTAGAGCACATCGCGGCCTGGAAGGCGCAAGCCGAGCACGACATGGCGCAAAAGATGGGTCGCGAGCAATGGTACCAAGCCTATCATCTTCGCATTGCCAAAGTGGAACGCGCGTATGGCTTTAGTAGACCTGACTGAAGACGAGCGTGCGATATTGCTGAGCCTGACGACCACGCCCATTCAGGCGCGTACATTGGCCAAGCGTTTGGGGGTTGCCCAAAGCACGTTGTTCCGCTGTTTAATCTCTCTCGAAGACGCGCACTTCATCGCGGTTGAAGCCGACGATGACCCCTTACGACGCTTCATCACCCTTACGCTGACCGGCGTAGCGAAAAAAGCCGCTCTTTGAAATTTAGAGCGGCTCTTTTAAATTGTCGGTCAGCTTGGCCAATAACGAGAACACCATGTCCTGATCGGTGGTGCTCAGGTTCGCCATGGCTTGCGTCGCCACCTTGCGCGCTTCGTTCATAATCGCTTCCTGAGCCGTCTTTGCTTTCTGCGTCAGGAAAATAAACGAGCGACGTTTATCGGTGGTGTCGGCATCGCGACGGATCAATCCGTCACGTTCCATGCGGTTCAAGGTGTTGGCCATGGTGGGCTGTTCAACGCCTATTCTTCGACAAAGGTCAGCCTGGGTCAGGCCATCCTTTTGGAAGAGCATCACCAACGCCGGAAACTGGCCAGGTGCCACACCAAGGGGTGCTAATGCATCCTGCAGTCTGCGGTCGTAAAGCCGGTTTAACAAACCCAGTTGGTAGCCAAGCGAGTCTAGTCTACGGATCGCCATCGTTTTTTGATTTCCGTTCGGTATACCCGCCGATTTCTTCCGCTCTTCATCTGCGATTTTGATTGGCTGGTTGTACATATCCCTTACTCTTCATGCATCTGGTGACTGACTTTTCATAACGATCAGACATGACCGTTTGATCCTTCAGTTCCAAAGGACTTAAGCCTCTGGGATCCATGGTTGCGTTCGGGCCGCGGGTCGCAAGGTCGTAGTCCGCACGAGTGGTTCCCCGCTCGGCCAAGGTATCACGCTCGGCTTCGCGTTCGCAGACTCTAAGGTCCGCATCTCTTTGCTGGGCGGTTTTCCCCGCCTGTTGCCAAGGTGTTCCCATGCAAGCTGCCAAGGGAAGGGCCAAGGCCACCAAAAGAGCGAATCTCATTGTCTCACCACCTGATTATAAAAATCAGGCACACATTGATCTGTTGACCAACGTCTGCCGGACCTGTTTGTTTCGTAAATACTTAGTCGTGACGTTAAGAAAGATACTGACATGGGTGAGGCATCACCATCCAGCGGACTCATGAAGACCACATATTTCGAGGAATTAACCCTCGGAAAGTCTGCCACATTTACCAAAACGGTCACTGAGGCCGATATTCAAAAGTATGCCGAGGTTTCTGGAGATACGAACCCCATCCATCTCGACTCCGGTTATGCCGCCACTACGATGTTCAAGGAGCGGATTGCCCATGGCATGCTCTCGGCGGGGTTCATCTCGGCGGTCTTCGGTACGGTTATGCCAGGGCCTGGGGCAGTCTACGTGTCGCAGAATCTCCAATTCAAGCGCCCCGTGAAAATTGGCGATACGGTGACGGCGAAAGTGGAAGTCACCGGCACGGTGCCTGAAAAGAAATTCGTCACCTTCAAAACGCAATGCTTGGTCAACGACAAGGTGGTCATTGACGGTGAGGCGACACTCATGGTTCCTGCACGCGGCTAGGCTTCTTGCGGATTAATTTGAATGCGTCTTGTTCGGTACTACGGCGAAGTTCCTTCCAATCTTAAAGGCGGTGTGGTTGCCCTTGGCAACTTCGATGGCTTGCATCGTGGTCACCAAGCCGTGATTGGTGAAGCTGTGCGCCTTGCGCATTCAAATAATGTTCCGGCCGCGGTCATGACGTTCGAGCCGCATCCGCGCATGTTCTTTAAGCCCGATCAAGAACCGTTCCGTTTAAGCCCGTTCCGCATCAAAGCGCGCCTGATCGAAGCCATGGGCGTTGATTACTTGTATGTGCAGACGTTCGATAAAGAGTTTTCCCAGCGCCCCGCTGAAAACTTTATCGAAGAAATTCTGGTGCAGGGTTTGGGTGTCTCTCACGTTGTCGTCGGTTTTGATTATGTGTTCGGTCGCGGCCGTGGCGGCAATGTGACGATGCTGCATGAGATGGCGCGCAAACATAATTTTGGTGTGACGGCGGTTGCCGAAAAGCGCGGTGATGGTGTGCGCTATTCATCGTCCAACATTCGCCAGTTCTTGAAAGATGGTCAGCCGCTTGAGGCGGCGAAGTTGTTGGGCCGGTACTGGGAAATTGAAGGCCGTGTCGAGCACGGCGATCAGCGCGGACGCTTTATGGGCTTCCCAACCGCCAACTTGCCCTACGCGGATTATCTGCACCCCAAGCGCGGTGTGTATGCGGTGCGGGCCGGGATCGACCGAGGGGCACAAACCGAGTGGTTTGATGGTGTCGCCAACTTTGGCACCCGACCGACGTTCGATAAAAAAGACCTGCTGCTGGAAGTGCACTTATTCGATGTGAACATCGACCTGTACCAAAAGCACTTGCGCGTGGCCCTGGTCGAGCACTTACGGCCCGAGCAGAAGTTCGATGGCTTGGACGCGATTAAGGCCCAGATCGCCAAAGACTGCGATGAGGCCCGAGTCATCCTCAAAGAGCGCGGATTTCCTGCGGGCCCAGCCCCATTTGTGGCGGTTTAGCTAGGGTTTACCCCCTCACAAGACTACCAAAGGGGGCCTTTGGTCTTGCCCGGCCTGCCCCCCGGCTGGTACACACGCGACCCATGAAACGGGCCTTAAACTTCGGCGCTGCGGAGCGAATTATGCTCCCCATTCTTTAATTAGAATGGGGCCGCCACGCTTTTGAATTCGCTGCGCTTTTTCATTTTCTCCGGGATGACCCGAACGCCATGACCGCCAATACCACGTCTGATAAAGGCCCCGACTACAAGGCCACAGTTTTTCTGCCCACCACTGAGTTCCCGATGAAGGCCGGCCTGCCGCAGCTTGAGCCGAAGTTGCTCGAGCGCTGGGCCAAGATGGACCTTTATCAAAAGCTTCGTGAGTCCGCGAAGGGCAAGCCGAAGTTTGTGCTGCATGATGGCCCGCCGTACGCCAACGGCAACCTGCACATCGGGCACGCGCTGAATAAAATCCTGAAAGACGTCATCGTGCGTTCGCGCCAGATGATGGGCTTTGATGCGCCGTATGTGCCGGGCTGGGACTGCCACGGCCTGCCAATCGAATGGAAGATCGAAGAAGAGTACCGCGCCAAAGGCAAAAACAAAGACGACGTTCCGGTGGTGGAATTCCGCCGTCAGTGCCGCGCGTTTGCTGAAAAGTGGATCAACGTTCAGCGCGAAGAATTCAAACGTTTGGGTGTCACCGGCGATTGGGACAACCCGTACATGACCATGGCTTTCAAATCTGAAGCCGCCATCGTGCGTGAGTTGGCCAAGTTCGTGATGAGCGACAGCATCTACCGTGGCGCTAAGCCGGTGCTGTGGTCAGTGGTTGAAAAGACCGCACTTGCTGATGCTGAAGTGGAATACGCCGATCATACCTCGACAACCGTGTGGGTGCGTTTCCCGGTCGCGAAGACAAACGTAAAAGAGCTCGAAGGGCAGTCGGTTGTCATCTGGACGACGACCCCTTGGACGCTGCCGGGCAACCGCGCCATTGGTTACGGCCCAGACATCGACTACGCGATCATCGAAGTTGTGGCTGGCACCGAGAAAAGCTTAGCGCGTGTGGGCGAACGCTTTGCAGTGGCCGAAGCGTTGTTGCCGCAATTGCTGAAAGACACCGGCATCACCGAACATACGGTGGTGACGAAAGTGAAGGGCACGGCGCTTGCTGGCTCGGTGTGTAAGCACCCGTGGCACGGCAAAGGCTACGAGTTCGATGTGCCCTTGTATCCGGGTGCGTTTGTGACAACGGAAGTTGGTACGGGCTTTGTACACTTGGCGCCTGGTCACGGCGAGGACGACTACGAACTGTGCCGCGAATACAAAATGCCGGTGCCAGACACCGTGAATGGTGATGGTTTGTATGTCGCCAGCATTCCGCTGTTTGCGGGCGAGCACGTCTTCAAAGTGGCGCCGAAAGTCGTTGAAGCTCTGAAAGAGGCGGGCGCACTTTTGCATCACGGCAAGTTGGTGCACAGTTATCCGCATTCGTGGCGCTCGAAAGCGCCGCTGATCTTCCGCAATACGCCGCAGTGGTTCATCTCGATGGAGAAGAACAACCTGCGCGAAAAGGCCCTCAAAGCAATCGACAACACGCAGTGGGTGCCCGCTGTGGGCCGCAATCGTATTTATTCGATGGTCGAAAGCCGCCCGGATTGGTGCATTTCGCGCCAACGCCAATGGGGCGTGCCGATCCCGCTGTTCATGAACAACAAGACCGGCGAAGTGCTGAAAGACGCTGATGTGTTCGAACGCATTGCATTGGCCGTCGAACAACAAGGTGCCGATGCTTGGATGACTGTGCCTGCGCAAGAGTTCCTGGGTGACAAGTATGTCGCTTCGGATTGGACGCAAGTCAGCGACATCGTCGAAGTGTGGTTTGATTCAGGGTCCACGCACGCGTTTGTTTTGGAACAGCGCCCGGATTTGAAGTGGCCTGCGGATTTGTACTTGGAAGGCTCTGACCAACATCGCGGTTGGTTCCATACCTCATTGCTGGAAAGCTGTGGCACGCGTGGTCGCGCACCGTTTGACGCGGTTCTCACGCACGGTTTCGTGCTCGATGAACAAAGCCGCAAGATGTCTAAGTCGTTAGGCAACGTTGTGGCCCCGCAAGATGTAATGTCGCAATCGGGCGCGGATATCTTGCGCTTGTGGGTTGTCGCGTCTGACTACAGCCAAGATTTGAGCATCGGCCCGAATATCTTGAAGCAGATGAGCGACCTTTATCGCCGCTTGCGCAATACACTGCGTTATCTGTTGGGTAACTTGAGCGGCTTCTCGGATGCCGAACGCGTAGCCCCTGAACAAATGCCCGAATTGGAGCGCTATGTGCTCCATCGTCTGTGGCAACTGGATCAGGTGATCCGCACTGCTTGTACCACCTACGACTTCCACGGCCTGTTCAACGAACTGCATAACTTCTGCGCGGTGGATTTGTCGGCGTTCTACTTCGATGTGCGTAAAGATGTGCTGTACTGCGATGCGCCGTCTGATTTGCGCCGCCGTGCAGCGCGCACCACGCTCGATATCGTCTACAATTGCTTGGTGAAGTGGTTGGCACCATTCATCTGCTTTACGGCAGAAGAAGCATGGCTCGCGCGTCATCCAGGTGATGAGCAATCTGTGCACTTGCAGAACTTCATGGATATCCCGGCCAACTGGCAAAACGATGCGCTGGCGACGAAGTGGCAAACCGTGCGCGACGTGCGCCGTGTTGTGACGGGTGCGTTGGAAGTTGAACGCGCCAATAAGCGTATCGGCTCATCTCTGCAAGCCCATCCGCATGTCTATGCGCCACAAGCGACGGTAGATTTGCTGAAAGACGTGGCGATGGATGATGTGTGCATCACGTCCAGTATCAACATCGTTGCTGGTGCTGTGCCCGAAGGGGCCTACACCGTGCAGGACGTGAAAGACATTGGCGTGACCACTGAACTGGCATCGGGCGAGAAGTGCCAGCGCTGCTGGAAAGTGTTGCCGGATGTGAACAAGCAAAAACGCCCGGGCGTGTGCCAACGCTGCTCGGATGCGGTGGATGCTTTGCCTGCAGCGGCGGCTTAATCCATGGTTTCACGGCACATGCGTTTAGGGCTGATCATAGCGGCTGTGTCGCTGGTGTTGGATCAAATCTCCAAAGCCATTTTTGTCGACATGCTGCGGCCCGAAGGTGTCACGGAAACGCCATTTTACAGCGACACCTTGATTGAAGTGCTGCCGTTCTTCAATTTGCAGATGGCCTGGAACACCGGCATTAGTTTCTCGATGTTCAACAGCGGTGGGGCGATGACCTATGTGCTGCTGGCCGTGCAAATTGCCATTACGGGCGCCTTGTTGTGGTGGCTGCGGACCCTCAAAAACCCGCTGATTGTGACGGCCACGGGACTGATTATCGGCGGTGCGATTGGCAATATTATTGATCGCGCCCGCTGGGGAGCCGTTGCTGACTTCTTCGATTTTCACGTGGCGGACTGGCACTTTGCCACATTTAATGTGGCCGATGCCTGCATCTCGGTGGGGGTTGCGTTATGGTTGCTTGACGCCATCCTGAACCGCAATCAGGATGCGCCCACCACTCAGGAGCCGACTTAACATGTTCAAGCGTACCGCCTCTGTTCTTTGCGTTGTTGCCGTTGCCGCCGCGATTTCGGGCTGCACAGACACGCGCCGTGCGCTGGGTATCGATAAGTCAGTCCCGGATGAATTTGCCGTTGTTTCGCGTGCGCCGCTCGTGATGCCGCCCGACTTCAACTTGCGTCCGCCCGCACCGGGTGCTGATCGTCCGCAAGAAGGCACTTCAGCCGATCAAGCGCGCACAGCCTTGGTGGGCCGTGAGCGTTTGAACCAATACCGCGCGCGTGGGTTCTCAGCGGGTGAAGTAAAGCTGTTGGAGTTGGCGGGCACTGGTAGCGTGCCGGCTGACATCCGCCGCGCGCTGGACCGTGAAACGTCGGCGTTTGCCGGCGAAGAAAAATCGTTCACCGACAAGCTGGTCTTCTGGAAAGAAGGCGGCGATGACGGCACACCGATTGACCCGATGGCCGAGAAGAAGCGCCTGGAAGAAAACGCGGCGCTTGGCAAGAAGCCAACCGAAGGCGGCACCCCCGCGATCACCAAAGGCGGCAAGACCTTTGGTGTGTTCTAAGGCTTAAGCAGCCTTACTTCACTTCAATCAATTGCTGTAACGCGCCCGAGCCTGGGTTGCGCACAATTGTTGTACGCGCGTTGCCGAAGCCTGGGACATTGATGTCGATGGGCGCGGTGTAAACCTCGCACTTCAAGTCATCGGCGCTGGCTTTGGCCGCATCCAAACTCTTCACCACAAATGCCTGGGCGATGTAGCCGATGTTGGGCGCAACCGCATTCGCTGTCAGATCAACGCCCGGATAATTCACGGGCTGGCACAGGGCGACCTTGCCGAACATGTGGTTGCCTTGCATGAACTTCACGGCCGTCTTGGCTTTGGTGGGCAAGCGTAAAAAGTGGTTTTGTTCGGGTGCGCCCATCACCACATCAATCAGCACGCCTGCTTTCAGAACCTTCTCCGAGAATGCCTGCGCCTTTTTGATGTCACGCACGTTGTGCGCGGTGGTGACAACCGGCGTGTAGCCCTTCGGTGTACGGCCATGGGCCTTCACGTAAGCATTCATCTGGCCCACGCGGGTATTGAGATCGGTTGAGGTCAATTGCACCAGATTGATCGCCACACCATCCGGACCTTCAAAGATCACCTCAGTGGGCGTTCCGGCACTGCCCGACATGAAATAGTGCTGCGGATCGGACCAGAACTTATAGCCCTTAGCAGATAAATTCTTGGCGTCGGCTGCAATATCATCGGTGTAGAAATTCAAATTCATTAAACCGAAGGTTTGCGATGCATCACCAACCCTGATGAGCTTGCGTTTATGCGCATTGAACTCCAGCAGCAGAACGCGACCCGCAGGCACGCCCGGCAACTCGCAAAACACCGCATTGGCTTTGCTGCCTGGCGGCAGATGCCAGAGTTTCTCGAACGCTTCGCCTTCCCAAGTCACGGGCGCGCTGGCGCTCAAGCCAATCACATCGCGGTAGAAGCCAAGCGATTTTTCCATACTCTCAACGCCAATCACGGCAGCGCTGAGTTGGCTTCCTTCAGTCGCGACAATATCACCCATATCTGCACTCCACTTCGGCAGTATTCACATCAGCCAAATGTAAAGAGAGCGCGCGCAAAACCAATCAGCTACAGCGGCGCTTGTTCGGTGGGCGAAGCTACGCCTGGCGTTTGCAGGTCATTTGACGGGATTACATGCCGATAAGCCAGCGCGTACATCGTTGTGGTTAGCCACAATACAATGGCGCCTGAAATGGTGCCGACCAATTGCACATAAATCTGTGTTGGCTCTGAAGCTGCGGTTTTCGTGCGGATGGCTTCGACAAAATCCGGAAATGCTCCGGCTAGCGCAACGCCCGAGACAACTGCAATCACCAGAAAGATTATCATCTGCACGCCTGCCATCGACCAACCGATGGATTTTGTGGCGCTCCATGCTTTTTGCAGATCCATTTTTTCACCGGCGGCAACCATCGCCAGACCCACAGACCACCGTGATAATGTCATCAGCAGTGTTGCAAGTGCGACCAGCGTCAACACAACGCCTGCAATAGTGGCCGCGACTTCGCTGACCATCGAAAGCAAAATCACAACGGCCGTGCCGGCAAAAACAAAGATTGCGCCCACTAAAGCGGCGAGTAGGGAGATTAATAACATCCAGCCAAAAAAACGGACTTCAAGGCCAGTGACCGTAAAGAAGGGGCGCGCTGCGACAGCATCATGCCCAAATAAAATGGTGCGGTACCACGCCACACAAAACGGCGCGAATGCGAGAATGGAAATCAGGCTGAAAGCCCAGCCTCGCGCATGCTCAATAAATGTATCCGGCGCAACTTCAGTGAAGAACACCACAAGGATGATATTTACGACAACGGGAACAAGGCCAAACTTCAAGGCAAGGACGCGCTCTCGCCAGCACAACGATAATATTTCTTTCAGCGTTCCCCAAACCGGCATCGCATCCCCCAACGCAAATCGCCTCAAATATCCACAGAGGTTACAAAAGCTCCATGTGAAAAGGAAATGACCAAATTGCGTTAGCCCGGTGCCAGGACGTCTTTGCCATAAGACTGCAATGCCCTAGGTTACGCTGCTTATTCCGATACCTGCCGCACAGGATGTCCTTTATGACTTTTCGCGCGTTGCCGATTCTCGCATTGCTGCCGACCTTGCTGATGTCTCAGACCGCATCGGCTGAGCTTTACGGTGCCCAGGGTACAACGCTAGCCAACGGCATGCAGGTGGTTGTGATCCCCAATCACCGGGTGCCTGTCGTTTCGCACATGGTGTGGTACCGCACGGGCGCTGCCGATGAGAAGCCCGGCAAGTCAGGCATAGCGCACTTCCTAGAGCACCTGATGTTCAAGGGCACGCCCAAGTATCCCGGCGGTGTGATGGACGAAGTGGTGGCGCGCAACGGAGGCGACCAGAACGCATTCACATCTTATGACTTCACGGCCTACTACCAGAACATCGCGGTCGATCGTTTACCATTGATGATGGATATCGAATCCGATCGCATGCGCAATTTGGTGCTGGACCCCAAAGAGGTCGATACCGAGCGCGAAGTGATTATCGAAGAGCGCCGCATGCGGATCGAAAATCAGCCCGCTGCGATTTTGAATGAACGCTTAGACGCAGCGCTGTGGATGACCAACCGCTACGGCATCCCGATTATTGGCTGGGAAGCCGAGATGCGCGGTCTATCGCGTGAGGACGCCTTCGAGTTTTATAAACAAGCCTATGCCCCCGAGAATGCCATTCTGGTGGTTTCGGGTGATATCACGATGAAAGAACTGAAGCCGCTAGCCGAAAAATACTACGGCGCGATTCCGCGCGGCGGCGAACCCGTGAAACGCGACCGCTCGACTTACTTAGCTCCCACCGCCGACGTGACAGTCAGTTACGCTGACGCCCGGGTCAATCAGCCGCGCTGGTGGCGTAAGTGGATCGCCCCCAGCTACAATATCGGTGATAAGGCTGATGCCTATGCGCTGTCGGTGTTTGAAGAAATCGCAGGCGGTGGCAGTACGTCAAAACTCTACCGCGCGCTTGTGGTTGATCGCAAAGTCGCCGCCGATGTAAGTGCATCGTATGATGCGGGCACGGTGAGTTATGGCACGTTCACAATTGGTGCGAGCCCGAGCCCCGGTGTGACGACCGCGCAGTTACAAAAAGCAGTTGAAGAAGAAGTCGCCAAACTCATCAACGGCGGCATCTCAGACGAAGATGTAAAGCGCGCAAAAGACCGCATCATTGCGGGCCTAGTGTTTGCGAAGGACTCAAGCTTGGGCGCGGCGCAAGCTGTGGGCTCCATGCTTGTTGTGGGCGTTCCCATTGATGAAATTGAGGCCCTGCCAGATCGCTTGAAAGCGGTTACGGCTGACCAAGTGCGTAATGCCGCACGTAAAGTGATCGAAACATCGGCGTCGGGGACTGCCATCCTTCTGCCGAAGGACGGAGAATAGTCATGACGCATATGTTTGTTCGCGTATTTAGCTTTGTTGCTGCACTTAGTTTTGCTGGCAATGCTTACGCCATCAAGGTCGAGGAAGTAAAAAGCCCCGGCGGCATTACTGCATATTTGGCGCAAGATAGAACCAACCCCATCATTGCCGTCTCGTTTATGTTTCAGGGTGGTTCGGCTTTAGATAGCGATGCGAAGTTGGGCTTGTCTGGCATGGCGGCAGGTTTGCTGGATGAAGGTGCAGGGGATAAAGACAGCTTTGCGTTCCAGTCTGAACTCGAAGACCGCGCCATCACATTGCGCTTCAGCGCTGACCGCGATGCCATTCGAGGCGGTGTGACAACGACAGTACAAGCATCAAGCGTTGCGTTTGACCTCTTGAACCAAGCCATGACCAAGCCACGCTTCGATGCTGAACCAGTCGAGCGCATTCGCCGTCAAATTTTGGTTAGTCTCAAAGCGCAGTCTGAAAACCCGAATCGTATTGCCAGCCGTGCCTTGTCATCCGCTTTGTTCGGAAGCCATCCGTATGGCCGTGTCGATGACGGCACCCCTGAAACAGTGGGTAGCATTACGGTTGAAGACCTGCGGACTTGGCAAAAAACACGCTTGGCCAAAGACCGCTTGATTGTTGCAGTGGCTGGCGACATTACGCCCAAACAACTTGGCGCGGCGTTGGACAAAATTTTTGCAGGGCTACCGGCAAAAAGCGATGTCGCGCTCGCCGTACCGGATGCGACGGTGTCGGCTGCGGCGCAGACCATTAAGATCGATAAGCCATTGCCGCAAAGCGTTCTGCTGATAGCTCAGCCCAGCATTAAGCGCAGAGACCCTGATTGGTACACAGCCCAGGTCCTCGATTACACATTTGGCTCGGGCTCGTTTGCTTCGCGCCTGATGGAGGAAGTGCGGGAGAAGAGAGGTCTCGCTTACAGCGTCGGCACCTCGATGCAGTCTTTGGTGGGGGCGGGTTTCATGATCGGCAGTGCAGGCACCCGCAGCGATCAAGTTGGCCAAAGCCTGGAGGTGATGCGCGCCGAATGGGCTAAAATCCAGAAGGACGGCATTACCGAAGAAGAACTGAATGATGCCAAGCAGTACCTGACCGGGGCTTGGCCCTTGCGGTTTTCATCCACAGGCAGCGTGGCTGAAACCCTGGTGGCCGTGCAAAAGGACAATCTTGGTCTGGATTACCTCGATAAGCGCAATGACTACATCAATGCGGTCACACTGGCCGATACCAAGCGTTTGGCGGCCAAGTTGTACCGTCCTGACGCTTTAACCGTCGTGATCGTAGGGCCTGCGGCTAAATCTGCTGGTGCGCCCGCACCGGCCCAGACTGAAAAGAAGCGCCCGGAACGTGAACGAAAGGCGCAATAACGCCACAGTTAAGACGGTATAACAGCTTCACCTTGAAGGGGGCGGCGCGGCAGGCCAAACTGCGCCACCTCAGATTTTTTTTATGAGCTGTTGTTCGTGACCCTACCGCTGACCCAGACCGCCGAATGGCAGGCCCTTAAGGCCCATGCTGAGGTTATGGCGGGCGTTCATATGCGCGATTTATTCGCCGAAGCGCCCAACCGTTTTGCAGCCTTTTCCACCCGTGATGGGCAGGTGCTGCTGGATTACTCCAAGAACCGTGTTACCTCCGAGACCATGGCGTTATTGAATGCCCTGGCGTCAGCGCGTGGGGTTGAATCTGCGCGCAAGCAAATGTTTGCGGGCGCTAAAATCAATTCCACTGAAAACCGTGCAGTATTGCACGTGGCGCTCAGAAACCGGGGCGTGGGGGCAGCACCGCCAGCAGCTGTCATGGTCGATGGCGTCGACGTGATGCCTGATATTCTTCACACCCTAAAGCGCCTCCGTGAGTTTTCAGAACGCGTGCGTGATGGCAGTTGGACAGGGTCAACGGGCAAGAAAGTCCAACATATCGTCAACATCGGTATAGGTGGCTCGCACTTGGGCCCCATGTTCGCGGCTGACGCGTTAAAAGACTATCAGCGCGATGATTTGTCGGTGGCGTTTGTTTCAAACCCAGACCGCGCGCAAATAGATGACGTGCTCAAAGCCTGCGACCCTGCGGCAACGTTGTTCACCATCTCGTCTAAAACATTCACCACTGCTGAAACCATGGCGAACGCAGGCATCGCGCGTCAGTGGTTGGCTGAAGCGCTCGGTGAACAAGCAATCGCACGGCATTTTGCCGCTGTTTCCACCAATCACCGTGCCACAACAGAATTTGGCATTCCGGCTGAAAGCGTGTTCCCAATGTGGGATTGGGTTGGCGGGCGCTATTCCGTATGCTCCGCCATTGGTTTGCCGGTGATTCTCGCCTGCGGTTATGACGTGTTCGATCAGTTGCTGGCGGGCGCACATGCCATGGACCGGCATTTTGAAAGCGCACCACTTGATTCGAACATGCCGGTGATTTTGGCGTTGCTGGGTGTGTGGTACGCGAATTTCTTCGATGCGCCAGCCATGGCGATCTTGCCGTATGACTTTCGTTTGAAATTACTGCACTCGCATATCCAACAATTGGATATGGAAAGTAACGGCAAAGGCGTGACCTTATCTGGCGCGCCAGTTGAAGCTGGCAGTGGTCCGGTTATTTTTGGCGGTGGTGGCTCAGACAGTCAGCACTCGTTTTTCCAATTGTTGCATCAAAGCCCACGCGCTGTGCCATGCGACTTTATTGCCTCGCTAAAACCCTACAGTGGCTTTGATGAAAGCCGCGATATGTTGCTGGCCAATTGCTTTGCGCAAACCGAAGCGCTGATGAAGGGCCGCACGGCTGCTGAACTCAGCAACATGCCAGAAACATTAAAGCCGCACCGCGTGTTCCCGGGCAACAAGCCCACCAATACGATTTTGCTCGATTCGTTGACGCCCTTTGCATTGGGCCAGCTGATCGCGCTTTACGAGCATAAGGTGTTCGTCCAGGGCGTGATTTGGGGCGTGAATTCCTTCGACCAATGGGGCGTGGAATTGGGCAAGGAGCTCGCGAAAAGCCTGCAACCAGCCTTGGCGGGTGAAATGCCGTTGGGCCCGCGCGATTCGTCCACAGCCGGGCTTTTGGCCGCCTATCTTGAGGCCAAGCGCCAGAGCGTGTAGACCGGGCCCTATGGCCATTCGTCTTTTACCGCCGAACCTTGTGAACCAAATCGCTGCCGGCGAAGTGGTGGAACGCCCTGCGTCCGCGGTAAAGGAACTGATCGAGAATTCGATCGATGCTGGCGCAACGCGCATCGACCTCACGCTTAATGATGGGGGAAAATCCCTTATCGTTGTGGTCGATAACGGCTCAGGGATGACGTCGCGCGATTTAGCCGTGGCTGTAGACCGCCACGCGACCTCAAAACTGCCCAGTGATGATTTGCTCGATATCGGGTTTTTAGGATTCCGGGGTGAGGCATTACCAGCCCTTGGCTCTGTCTCGCGCTTAAGTCTGACCAGCCGTACGGCTGATGCAGATTCTGCGTGGCACATGATGGTAACCGCCGGTGCGCGCCAAGGCCCTGTACCTGCGCCACATCCGCGCGGCACGCGGGTTGAGGTGCGCGATTTGTTTTACGCGACACCTGCGCGCTTGAAATTCTTGAAAGCTGCGGCGACCGAACTGACATACGCCATTGATGTGGTCGAACGTTTGGCCATGGCCAATCCGGAAGTTACATTCACGGTGACAGCGGACGGCAAGTCGCGTTTAAATTTGCCCACAGCAAAAACCCAAGGCGATTTATTTGACACGCATCTTGAGCGTTTAACCGCGATCTTGGGCAAAGAGTTTGGTGCCAATGCTGTGCCGGTAACGGCTGAGCGCGAGAATTTAAAACTCTATGGCTATATCGGTTTGCCGACGCTGAACCGTGGTAATGCGCAAGCTCAGTATTTGTTCGTGAACGGACGACCTGTGCGTGACCGTATGTTGCAAGGTGCGGTCCGTGCCGCGTACCAGGACGTGTTGGCTTCGAACCGTCATCCATATGTTGTTTTGTTTTTAGAAGTGCCGCGTACAGAAGTGGATGTGAACGTGCATCCGGCCAAAGCCGAGGTGCGCTTCCGTGATGCGGGTATGGTGCGCGGCATGATGATCGGTGCTATTCGCCACACACTCGCTGAGTCTGGTCACCGTGCCTCGACAAGTGTGGCCAGTGCAGCCTTGGGCGCGTTCCGTCCTGGTCAGACGCTGCAATCATCTTGGAGCCCGCGCCCGTTTAATGCCGCGCCGTCGCGTCCTATGGACGCCGCACAAGCGTATGATCACTACGGATATCAACAGCAAGGTTTAGCTGAAGCGCCGACATTGTTTACGCCGCAACCCTCTGCGCCTGCAACAATGCCCCAAGATGCGCCGGTTTCGGAAGACTACCCACTGGGTGTCGCGCGCGCCCAAGTGCATGAAACCTACATTGTTGCCCAAACGCCCGATGGCATTGTGATTGTCGACCAACACGCAGCGCATGAGCGCTTATTGTATGAGCGTATGAAGCAGTCGTTGGGCGCTGATGGTGTGAAGCGCCAATTGTTGCTAATCCCGGAAATCGTCGAACTGGATGAAGCGCGTGCAGAACGGCTCTTGGCGCGTGCTGGCGAAATGGCGGACTTAGGCTTGGTGATTGAATCGTTCGGTACAGGCGCCGTGGCTGTGCGTGAAGTGCCTGCGCTATTGGGCGAAACCGACGTGGCCAGTATTTTACGCGACCTCGCCGATGAACTATCGGAATGGGAAGAAGGTATTAGCCTGCAAGATCGCTTGGCTGATGTCTGTGGTACGTTGGCGTGTCATTCTGCCATTCGTGCTGGCCGTCGTTTGAATCCCACCGAAATGAATGCACTGCTGCGCCAGATGGAAGTAACCCCGAATTCGGGCCAGTGCAATCACGGCCGCCCCACATATGTGGAATTGAAGCTGGCTGACATCGAACGACTGTTCGGGCGGCGTTAGAGTTTTTTGTGCTGACCTAAGGCAACGCGACCTTAACTCAAGCGTTAACACATCGACCATTTTTTAATTCTTGGTTGCGGGCTTAAACATTCTCGGGTTTGATTGGCCTGGGATTTTGAGTTGGTTGGGACAATGCTCGCGGAACTGTGGCGATATTGGACAACGTTCGCGCCTGAACGCGTGCGCAAGTATGGATACTTGCAGCGTTTGATCGCGCTTGAGTTTCGCTATAAACGCTGCGCCGACGCATGGGAGCCGCACTTACGCCGCTGCCGCAATATCATCATCAAAGCGGCTGACCTCTGCGTACAGCAAAAAAGCTGCGTAATCTTAGGCTCTGGTTTGTTGTTAGAAGTGCCGTTGTCGGCTTTGGCATCGCGGTTTGAGACGATTTATCTGGTCGACATTTTTCATATGCCATCGGTGCAAGCGCAAGCTAAGAAGCATTTTAACGTCAAGCTTCTGACGGGCGATATCACCAGCGTATT
The DNA here is from genome assembly GCA_965229355.1 of Rhodospirillaceae bacterium. GTDB lineage: Bacteria > Pseudomonadota > Alphaproteobacteria > Rhodospirillales > Rhodospirillaceae. Next base: position 2,510,439 of record OZ245869.1, read on the forward strand.
CCAGGCTATCAAAGATCGCAAAGCGCCTGGCCCAAATCACCCTGCACCGGCGCCACGTATTCCGCATTTAAAAGAGGCGGATTTGATTGTGTCATGCAATTGCCTCACACAATTGTCAGGCGTGTTTACACAGATCTTTGAGAAAGAGCGCGGCTTCTCGGATTTAGATTCTGATAAAGTCGCCTTTCAGATCATGGAAAAGCATGCGCACGCCATTGCGCATGAAGCTACAGGTGTTGGCCTACTCATTACTGATGTTGAACGTTATGTGATGGCTGGTGATAAAATTGTCACCCGCACGGATTTACTAAAAGCGTACAAGCTGCCCGATACGCCAACACATATTCATAACGAGGAATGGGATTGGTCGATTGCGCCTGCGCCCGAGGAAGACCCCGCGCGGGATATTGTTCATGTGGTCGAAGCAAAAGTGTATCAGCGCAATCTCGAGAAAGAAGATGTAGACCCTAATGCACCGCCGCCGACGTTAGATGAACTGCATGAGGGTGTTGATGACGCGCCTGCCGAAGGCCAAGAACACGCTTAGGTGTATTTCACGAACGAGATTTTGGCGCGACCGTAGTGGCGTTCGTCAATCAGCGTGAATTGATCTGGCAGCGTAAACTCATTTTCTGATTCAATTACAATCAGTGCGCCGGCACTAAGCCATTTGCGCGCTGCCAAAGAAGACAGAGTTGCCGGAACGATATCTGCCGCATAGGGCGGGTCCATCAGGATGATGTCGCAAGGCTTTGCAGCGGGCGGCAGAGCTGTTGCATCAAAATTCAGCACATCACTGCGATCATCGACGCCAAGATCGCTCAAAATGCCCTCAATCGCTTTGCAGTGTGCGCGATCGCGCTCTACAAATACTGCCGATGCCGCACCTCGCGACAGAGCTTCTAAGCCTAAGGCGCCAGTGCCCGCAAAAATATCGGCGACACGCGCGGCTTGAAGGCGAATGCCGAAGGTTTCTGTCGCATGAACGAGGCGATTAAAAATGGCCTCTCGCGCACGCTCGTTGGTAGGTCGCAAGTCTTCCGATGCCAACACGGGGATTTTGCGGCCACGCCACAAGCCACCAATAATGCGCAACCAGCCGCGTCCGCCTTTGACGGCCTTTGGCTTCGCAGGGCTTTTAGCCATCGCGGTATTTACGCTGTGGTTTGCCAGAGTGTGACTTGCCTTGCTGCGGCTTTCCCGCATGGGGCTTGCTGTGGAGTGCCTTTTTGTCGCGCGGCTTATTAAACTTGCTGAAGGGCTTCTTCTCGATTGATTCGCGCTCTTCGCGGGCTTTGGTGAATCGTTTTTTGCGGAAGGGTTTTTGGTCTGCTGATTTTTTATCGAACGGTTTTCCCTTCAGTTTTTCACGCGGCTTGTCTGAAACAGGCGCGTCTGATGCGCTAGCACCTTTGCGACCCAACTGTTCTTGCAGAACTTTGCCGGTGACTTCTTCGACTTGGCTGCGCTCTAAGCTGCCGAGTTGGAAGGGGCCATAAGAGACGCGGATCAAGCGCGTTACGCTTAAGCCCAGGTGCGCTAACACTTTGCGGATTTCGCGATTTTTGCCTTCGGTCAGCGACATGACCAGCCAAGCATTGGCGGCACCTTGTTCGCGCTCCAACGAAGCTTGGATGGGCCCATACCGCACGCCTTCGACGGTTACGCCGTTCTTTAAGTCTTCAAGGCGTTCGGGTTCAACACGACCATGTACGCGAACGCGGTAACGGCGCACCCAGCCGCGTGAGGGGTGTTCCAATTCGCGCGCCAATTCGCCGTCATTGGTGAGCAGCAGCAGGCCTTCCGAGTTCAAATCGAGGCGGCCGACGCTGACCACGCGCGGTAACTCATTGCGGAGTTCATCGAAAACCGTCGGGCGGCCTTTTTCGTCCTTGTGTGTTGTCACCAAGCCCGCTGGTTTGTGATAGCGCCACAGTTTCGTTTTTTCTTTTTGCGGCAACGGATTGCCATCCACGACGATCTGGTCGCTATCGCGCACGTTCCGCGCAGCCGAGGTTAATACTTCGCCGTTCACTTTCACGCGGCCATCTTCGACCCAACGCTCGGCATCGCGCCGTGAGCAGAGCCCCGCACGCGCCAGCACTTTGGCGATACGCTCGCCTTCGAATGTTTTTTCGGTCGATTTTTTCATGAGCGGCACGCTTGAATAAAAGCTTCGAATAATTTGTTGTCGACAGGGCTGATGTGAAATTCAGGATGCCACTGCACGCCAATAACGAATTTGCGGGCAGGGTCTTCAATGCCCTCAATCACGCCGTCAGGCGCAATGGCATTTACAACCACATTTTTGGGCACAGATTTGACAGCCTGATGATGCGCGCTATTCACGGGTGCTTTTGTCGCGCCGCCGATTTTATGAAGTAACGTCCCTTCGCAGATCGTTACGTCATGACCCGCCTCGTTCCGCGGATTCGGCTGTTCATGAGCGAGCGGTGCAGAGATTTCATCCGGGATGTGCTGGATGAGCGTTCCGCCCAAAGCAACGGCCAATAACTGCTGCCCACCGCAAATGCCAAGAACCGGTTTGTCCGCATTCAACATGGCGCGGGTGATGCCCAACTCAAAATCTGTCCGGCCTTCTTTCAAGATCACGGTGTCGTGACGTTCAGCCGCACCGAACAGCGCAGGGTCCACATCGAAGGCGCCGCCCGAGACCAGCAAGCCGTCTAGCATATCGGCGTAAGTCGCGACCAAGCTGACCTCGTGGGGCAGTACGACAGGCACCCCGCCTGCTTCGCGCACGGCGGAGCAGTAGTTTTGGCGTAGGGCGTACCAGGGAAACTTTGAATAACCGCCGGGTTCTTCGCTGTCGGCAGTAATGCCAATCACGGGGGACCGCATGCAAACCTCTAAATGGGCCTTCTGAGGCCCTATAAATTAAGGCCCTGACGTGCGCTTTAGTGCCCGTTCTGTCAAGCCGCGATGGCGGTTTTACGAGCTACGATTGAGCTGATTATAGGCTTTCGACGCCTGGCCAGACGTAATGGCCCCGCTTTGCGAGGGGGGCAGGCTATTGCGGACCATACTGTCCATCAACACCTGGGACATATCTTCGCCCTTGAACCCGTTTGACGAAAGTGCGGTGCCTTGGTCTTGGTTTTCTTCTTCGTCGCCCGTCATCATCATGGGGGCATTGGCGATCATGCGCGCCAGTTCCTGCATCACGAACCAAGACACAGTCATCCGCTCGGAATTGTTCGAGCGCATGGCGGCACCAAAATCCATCGGATTGTTGCTGCCGCTTTCCGATGTAGTAGCGCGTGCACTGTAAATTTCTTGGCTCGCCCCAATCGACTTTGCATCATCTTCGCCAGCCATGGTGGAGGCGATATCAGCAAAACGATCCATCTGATTGTCAAAACGCCCGCGGATTAAATCAAGCACTTGGCTGACTGTGCGCGGTGTGCCGTTTTGCGCAAAGAAGATGCTGCGGTTGGAGCGTGCAGCATCGGGCGTGACGTGCGAGGCGTAAACGTTCGGCGCGTTTTCCTCGGCCGCCAGCATTTGGCCAGCGCCTGTCGGCCCTAGGAAGTGCGCTAAATACAAGTCTGCGGCGCCTAATTCGCGGCCCAGGTTTTGGCTTAATGCATCAGAGTTGTCGCGCGCATAGGCAGCGGCAAACTTAGCTGACGCTTCCGGGTCTTCGCGTAAGTCGAGGATTTTTTGCTCGATGACTTTGTTGCTGACAACAGGCTTGCCTGTCGAGCCTGTGGAAATTTGTTCAGCCAACTCGCCATAGCCGTACTCAGCACCGTGACGTTTAAAGACATCAAGCCAGGTGCCCTTGGTGAATTGGAATAAACCAGTAGCTGATGACGTCGAGGCTTCGGCATCGGTTTTAAAACCACTCTCCTGGGCGGCTTTGGCCAGCAGGTATTGAAAGCTCACACCTGATTCAGCGCTGGCCACCTGAATGCCCTTCAAGGTGTTTCGCGGAATTTTGGTTCCGGCAACTTGCACGATGTCAGTCGCAACGCTTGTCATGATCTTCACCAAAAAGGGCAGGGCCGCATTCTGTGGCCCAAGCCGGTTTGAGGTGAAATGTAGGCCCCATTGGTTACTGATTTCTTACCTGTTTCTTAACCATTCAAGCCATTGAAATCATTGAAATATCAGGCACTTGACCGAACTCACGAACTCAACGACGGTCAGGTTTATGAATGCATTAGACCCTATGGAATTGGCGTTTTCCGAAGCCCAAGCCGCTGGCGCACGGGGTGAGATCCCTGTCGGTGCTGTGTTGGTGGGGCCAGATGGTCAAATTCTCGCTCAAGCTGGTAACGAGGTAGAGGCGCGCAGCGATCCCACAGCGCATGCTGAAATGCTCGTTTTGCGGGCGGGCGCGGCCCTGACCGGTAGCCCACGCCTTGAAGGTTGCGATTTGATTGTGACGCTTGAGCCTTGTGCCATGTGCGCGACTGCCATTTCATTTGCGCGTATCCGTCGCCTCGTATTCGCGGCTTACGATCCGAAGGGTGGGGGTGTTGATCACGGCCCGCGCTTTTACACGCAGGCCACATGCCATCACCGGCCTGAAGTGGTGGGTGGTGTGCAGGCGCAAAAAGCCGAAAACCTTTTGAAAGCATTTTTCGCAAATCTGCGGACGTGATTGTGATGTCAAAGTTTGGTGGGACAGCCTAAAATGACACGCATGAAAACCATTCTCTCAGTTTGTGCTGCGTTGATCCTTTTTGCCGGTACGGCGTCGGCGGAAACAAAGCCTGAAGCCGGTGCTGTCGGGTATGGCGGCGCTTATGTGCAGTTAAAACCTTTGATGGTGCCGACGTGGGCTTCAAATGGCGCTGTGACGTATGAAGCGGTTACGCTGCGTTTGGTTTTAGATGCAGGTGAACGTGAGCGTGTGGCCTGTTTCTCGGCACCGATCGTTCACGAAAAAATGTTGATGTATTTCTATAACGCTAAACTGTCGGCCGCTGATTTTGTCGGCAAGCGCAAAGACGTGTTGGAAAAGACGCTGCTTGATCTCGCCATTAGCTCAACGGCGAAGAATTATTATTCCGCAGTGAAAATTGTTGACCAAGGGCAACTGCAATTGGAAGCAAAGATTGCATCCAGCGGTAAGCCAAAAGCAGCCGGTACGCCGGAAGAGCAGATGGAAAACAAATCCAAAACCATGACCAACCAGTGTCAGTAGGTTTTGTTTTTGGTTCAGATATTCGCAAGCCCTTGAAGACCGCGTTCCCATACACTTAAACACCGTGCCAGTGTGCGGGCTTTCCAATCTTCGGATTCTTCCGGATAAAACATGCGTTTGATCTCGGCCTTGATGGCTTTGCCCTGTGTTGAACTAACATCGCCATGGAGGTGGAGCCAGTTGTCAGCGCGTACGGCCCGTATCATATCGGCAGTTGGATATGTGCCGAATTCAAGTGTATTTCCATAAACAGCCTTATCGGCCATCAGTCGCGCGATGCCAGTGAGATTGTAGCCGTCATGTCCGCCGCTGCCCGGTGTTGAGGCCAGTACAGTGACATCATCGCCCCAGACCTCATGCGCGCGATTGATGCCAGCAGAGCCTTCTTCACCGACGCAATAATTTACGCCGACGCCGAACTCGCCCAGGCCAGTGTGAAAATCAAGAATAGCGATGTGTTTGGCGACGACAGAATATGCATTGAGAATTTTCATAATGGTTTCGCGCGACCACGTCGGCTTTGTGCCGCCATAAAATACACCGTCCGCATGCGTGAATTGCCCGCCCATGATAGCGCGGCTTAACGTGCGTTGACCGTGTTGTGTCGCGAAGGCATTCAGTTTTGCCTCTGCCGCACTTAAAGCCTCGTCAGTCCATGCTGGCGGGCAAATGGCATCCGCCAACTCGTCATATGCAGGTTTGCGCGGCAGTGGCTTGGTGAAGTCCACAAAGTTGCGGTTCAGGTCCACGTTGTCTTCAGTAACGCGGCGCAGATGCGCAAATCCGTGCGGGTTGACGGCATGCATGAGTAGCACGGCAACGTCTTTAGGTGCGCGCTTCCAATAGCTTTTTTTCAACCACGCAATTTGTGCAGCAGAGCCTACAAACCCTTCGGCTCCGTGCGTGCCAGACATTGTAACGAATACGCGTTCCGCACGGCAAGGTGCTGAATTGTCAGGGCATAGCGTCACCAAGTCGAGCGCGAGAACTTCGTCGTTTGGTCCCGCTAAAGGATGAGTGTGCGTAACAACGGCAAAACCAGCTTCAGCGGCGGCAGATAAAAACTTCTGTCGCGCAGTTCCGTAGTCAGGTGAAAAATATTCATCGAGAGCCATGATGCGTCCGATGCAACACGAGAACTGATGGAGCCGTCAACTCTTGCTTAGCTTTAACTTAGGCTTTTTCACGTGCGATGGCGCGCCAACCGATATCACGACGACAGAAGCCTTCAGGCCAGCGCACAGCATCCACTGCTTTGTAAGCGATTGCTTGTGCTTCGCTTGCGGTTTTGGCGCTCGCTGCAATACCCAGCACGCGCCCGCCATTTGCAGTAATCGCGTCTTTGTCAGCTTTGGTGCCTGCGTGAAATACTTGCGCGCCTTCAATGGCTGCCGCAGCGTCCAAGCCCTCAATCACGCTGCCTTTTTTATAAGCGCCGGGATAACCATTTGCTGCCATCACCACCAACAATGCCGTTTCATCTTTCCAGCGTAAGTCGATATTCGCTAATTGCTCATCTGCTGTTGCGATGAGTGCAGGCAGAATGTCTGACTTTAGGCGCATCATGAGTGTTTGGCACTCAGGGTCACCAAAGCGCACATTGTATTCAATCACTTTCGGGCCTGTTTTGGTGATCATCAGGCCACAGAACAATACACCTTTGAACGGCGCGCCAATGGCAGACATGCCACGCAGTGTCGGCTTAATAATTTCGCGCATGATGCGCTCTTCAAGGGCCGCATCTAAAACGGGCGCAGGCGAGTAAGCCCCCATGCCGCCAGTATTTGGGCCTTTGTCGCCATCACCGACCGCTTTGTGATCTTGCGCGCCGCCCAGTGATAATGTTGCGAACCCATCGCTGAGGACAAAGAAACTCAGTTCTTCGCCTTCCATGCATTCTTCGATCACAAGTTCGTTGCCCGCGGCACCAAATTCTTTGTTGGTCATGGCGCCATCAATAGCGGCCAAAGCCTGCTCGACGGTGCTGCATACCGTGACGCCTTTGCCGGCAGCCAAGCCATCGGCTTTCACAACAATGGGTGCACCTTTTTCCCGCACGTATTGTTTTGCGGCATCGGCATTCGCAAAGCGTTTGTACCAGGCGGTGGGCACATTGTTCGCTGCCAGCACATCCTTCATAAAGCCCTTCGAGCCTTCAAGTTGTGCTGCCGCTGCATTAGGGCCAAAGGCTTTAATGCCAGCCGCGTTCAATTGATCGACCAGACCTGCGACTAGCGGGCCTTCCGGGCCAACAACGACAAAATCGATTTTATTGTCTTTAGCGTAGTTAACGATGCCAGGAATATCGTCAGCGGAAATGGCAACGCATTCGGCCACTTGCGCAATGCCGGCGTTACCGGGCGCACAGTAAACCTTGTCGCAGATGGGCGAGGCGGCAATGGCCCAGCACAAGGCATGTTCACGACCGCCACTGCCAACCACTAAAACGCGCATTGCCTTAACCTCGTCAGAACCTGATTCTGCGGGCGTTTCTAGCATAGCTTGGCAAATATGCGAGGGCCGAGGCAGTTCATTTGATATTCTGAATAAGTTGATTTTATTCAATGAGATCGCTTTGGCCGGGACGGCGGGCTGTGGCATAACAGCGTCATGAGCGATGACCCTACCGAGACCTCCCATAATCTTCCGGCCTTTTCCGTTAGTGAACTGTCGGCTGCGTTAAAACGCACGGTCGAGGATTCGTTCGGGTATGTGCGCGTGCGCGGTGAGATTTCGCAGCCGAAGGTCGCAGCCTCCGGCCACTGCTATTTGCGCCTAAAAGACGAAACCGCAGTCATTGATGGTGTCATGTGGCGTGGCACCATGAGCAAATTAAAGATCAAGCCCGAAGAGGGCATGGATGTGGTCGCCACGGGCAAGCTGACAACGTATCCTGGCAAATCCAGCTATCAGATTGTGATTGAAAGTCTGGAGCTGGCAGGTGTTGGCGCGCTTCTGAAAATGCTGGAAGAGCGTCGCCAAAAATTGATGACCGAAGGCTTATTTGAAGAGGGGCGCAAAAAGGCTCTTCCTTATTTGCCGCGTGTTATCGGTGTTGTGACGTCGCCCACGGGCGCTGTTATTCGCGACATTCTGCACCGCGTGCAAGATCGCTTTGCACGGCATGTGATTGTCTGGCCCGTGCGTGTGCAGGGTGATGAAGCGGCCGGGGAAATTGCAGCGGCTATTAACGGCTTCAATGCGTTACCAGCTGATGGCCCAATTCCACGCCCCGATATTCTGATTGTCGCGCGTGGCGGTGGAAGTTTGGAAGATCTATGGGCGTTCAACGAAGAGATTGTTGTACGTGCCGCCGCTGCGTCGCAAATTCCACTCATTTCGGCGGTGGGTCACGAAACCGATTGGACGCTTATAGACCATGCGTCTGATCGCCGTGCGCCAACACCAACTGCTGCTGCCGAACTGGCCGTCCCGGTGCGCTTGGATTTGATGGCGCACGTACAACAACGCGCCACACGCCTGATGCAGGCGACCAGTCGCATGCTGAGCGAATTGAAAATCCATCTGGATGGATTGGTGCGCGGCATACCCCGTTTGGATGCGGTGGTGGCGGAAAAAGAGCAGGCGTTGGACGGGTTAGTCGGGCGTTTGTCGGTAGGCCCACGGTCTTTGTTACAAACCAAAGCGCAAGATTTAGGGATTTTGGCCGCGCGCTTAAATTTGAACAGCTTCGCGCGCGATGTGAATCGCCAAGCCCAGGATGTCGGCCAGATGCAGGAGCGGTTGGCCCGCGCCGCAGGCCGTGCGTTTACGGATGCACGGAGCCGCTGGGAAAACCTAGCCGCGCGCCTCGAATCGGTGTCTCCAAACCGGGTTCTAGAACGAGGCTATGCTATGGTTCTGGGGCCAGATAACGAGCCGATCACGGGTATTCACAGCGCTGCTGCCGGTTTGCCGGTCACTCTTCAATTCTTTGATGGAAAAGTGTCAGCACGGATTGACGGAACCCCCACTGACAGGGCACCTAAGACCCCGATAAAACGAAAAACGTCCGATCCGACCGACCAGGGTAACTTGTTCTGATGCGTGCACTTTCCGTCCTTTTCGCCTCTGTTTTTACCCTCTCTGCATTCGCAGGTGTTGCCGGGGCGGCAGACGTTACGATTGAAGGGCGTTTTGAACAGGGTGGGTTGGCCATTGGCAATGTTCCGATGGGTGCAACGGTGACCTTTAATGGTAAGCCGGTTCAGACCACCTATGTGGGTCGCTTCGTGGTTGGCTTTGATCGGGATATGACCACCTCGGCCAAGTTCGATGTCAAATTGCCCGATGGTCGTGTCGATACGCGCACTATTCCAATTCAGCCGCGTCAGTGGCCGACTGAAAAAGTTTCTGGCCTACCTGCCAAGTTGGTTAAGCCTGACAAAAAAACCCAAGCTAAAATTGATGCTGATAACAAACTGATGATCGCAGTGCGTCAACGCACAGAGTCAGTGCCGTTCTTTGAAACAGGTTTCATCGTGCCTGCCGAAGGCAAAATTAGCGGTGTCTTTGGCAGCCAGCGCGTTCTGAACGGCCAACCACGCGACCCGCATTTGGGTTTGGATATCGCAGGCCCGATCGGTACACCGGTCCGTGCGTCGGCTGATGGCATCGTGTCGTTGGCGAAAGCTGACATGGTGCTGACGGGCCAAACCGTTGTGATTGAGCATGGGTTTGGTTTGGATAGCGTCTATGTTCACATGAATAAAATTCTTGTGAAGAATGGCCAAAGCGTAAAGCAAGGCGATGTCATTGGTGAGATCGGTAAGAGTGGCCGCGCCAGCGGTCCGCACCTGCACTTTGGTGTGACGTGGTTCGATGTGCGTATCGACCCGCAAACCGTTATGGCTGTGTTGCCGCCGCGTGCGGTAGCTTCAAACGAAACGTCCAGCACGCCAACGTCTAACTAAAGCGTCTAATTCGTATGCGTGGCGCGATTTATAATCGCATCTACCGCTGCTTCGTCTTTCCACAACACGGCTACTGACACCACATTCACTTGCTGGCGTTGATCTGGGCTTAAACGCACTGCATCTTTTGCAGTCGTGACGGGCACAGCCCCAATTGCAAATGCTTCGTCTAGTAATGGTTGGATATCCGAAGCGCCAAAGGCTTCGTGATCTTCAAAGGTGTGCCAGGCGACAATCCGGGCGCCAATCTCATGCAAAGTGGCAATGAACTTGTTGGGGTTGCCAATGCCTGCAAACGCCACAACGTTTTGGCCGCGTAAGGATAGCGCCAGCGGATCAGGGACAAGGGACGCTTTTAACTGTGGTATGTATGCTGGCAGTTGATCAGCAATTCGCAGCCGGTCTGCGCCCATTATCACGATTGCATCGGCACGTTCTAATCCATCGCGCACGCGCTCTCGCAACGGCCCAGCCGGAAACACGTAGCCGTTGCCCCAAGGGTTTTGGCCATCAATCACAACAAGCCGTTGATCTTTGTGGATACCAGGATGCTGATGTCCATCATCCAACAAGGCAATTGTTGCGCCGTCTGCTGCAGCAGCATTGACGCCATCGATGCGTTTGCGTGCAATCCAAGTGGCTCCAAGTCCTGTGTGGAGCAAGGCTTCATCGCCAACATCTAAAGACGTGTGCTGATCTGCATTGACGCGGACAGGGCCTTTCAGCGTGCCGCCATAGCCGCGTAACACCACAGCGGTTTTCTGACCCATGTCTTGCAAGCGCTCGGTCAAAGATAACGTGACAGGCGTTTTGCCCGAGCCCCCAACCGTTAATCCGCCAATAGACAGAACCGGAATAGCTGCGCGCGGCGCATTTATTTTACTGGCGCGTGCTGTTGTGATGGCGCCGTAAATACGTCCGAAAGGTTCAAGCGCACGGGCAATGCCGTCCCGATGATTCCAAAACTCAGGCGGCTGCATGGGCCAAACCTTTATCAGCAGCCGCGTCAGCTTCCATACTCACGCGGTTCATTTCGGCTTCGACGCGTTGGCGTAAAATTTCGATCTGGCCGTCATCGCAATCGCGGGGCACATGAATGGGCTCGCCCCACACCATCGCACCGTTGCTAAAGGGTAGGCCGATAATTAGCCGATCCCAGGTTCTCAAGCGCTTGCGGCGGCGGACAGACACGGCTGCGGGAACAATCGGCGCGCCTGATAAACGCGCCAAAGCCACAATGCCGTCTTGTGCAATCTGAGATGGCCCGCGTGGGCCATCGGGAGTCATGCCAACACTTTCGCCAGCTTTGAGTTTGCGGATCAGATCGCGCATCGCCCCGCTGCCACCCCGCGTCGATGAGCCTGCAATGGTTGAGATGCCCAGCGCACCGACGGCTTTGGCAATCAGTTGGCCATCGGTGTGGCTTGAGATCAGCATGTGAAACGGCGCTTTGGATGGCCAGCAATAGGGCATTAAAGCCAAACGATTGTGCCAGAACGCAACGATAATGGGTTTCTCGCCGCGCCAAGCGGCAGCAGCGGCGTCGCCATTAATCGTCGTCCAACGGGTGCTCGTTTTGACCAAGCGGATCAGGCCCGTGGTTAAACTGCCCATGGCTTTGCGCACCCATGGGGCGCGGCTCCAATGCTTAATCCGATTGCGAAGCCCCATCAGTGGCAAATCCGGCGAAAGAGAACGGTCAAAAGAAAGAATGGCGCAATATCAGGGGATTAGCGCTGATCGCGCTAACGCGATCAGGCCCTTAGCCCCGACCCCGGAACATATAGTGTCATAATCCGTTCTGTGAAGCGGCTCGGGTGGGTGGTTTTTGAAATTGAGACAGGAGATAAGCCATGTCCGACGACCAGCCACCACCAAATCCGCCACCACCTCAGCCCCCAGTGAAGCAAAACCGGACACTGGTCTGGACCATAGCTGCAATAATCATCGTTGCTGTTGTGGTTGTACTGAGCACGCGCAGTGAAACGCCACCGCCAAGTGAAGCGCCAGCGAAGCTCGAAACACGGCCGACGCCCTCGTCATCTGTGACGCCGTCAATTCCGACGCCCGACCCGACGCCATCGCCATCTATCCCGGAATCGCCACCACCGCCTGAGACAAACCCCACGCCGCCCACATCCCCCGAGACGCCCGTTACGCCACGGACGGAAGGTGGAGGGGAGCCTTTGCAGATCTAAAAATCGGCTTGTGGCTTTAAGCAGCTGTTGCGGTTGCCGGGTTCGAACTGGAGTTCGTCGGTTTTGGACCCGGCCCTGCTGACACCTTTTCGAAGTCAAACACGCGTACGTTCGACACGAACTGCTCGGTGCAAGCTGCCCATGAGAACGTCTCAGCATGAGCACGGCAATTTTGTGCTGGCGCTTTCAAGGCTTCATCAATGGCCCGGCTTAAATCGCGATCCAAGCAGCCCACAGGCGCATCACCAATCACATCCAGCGGTCCTGGGACCGGATAGGCCGCGACTGGCACGCCGCACGCCAAGGCTTCCAGCAACACCAAGCCAAACGTATCGGTCAAGCTGGGAAACACGAACACATCAGCTGCAGCAAAGTGCTTTGCCAATTCCTCGCCTTCTTTCGCGCCCGTGAAAACTACGTCAGGATATTTTCGTTGCAGCATCGCGAGTTGCGGGCCATCACCGACGACAACTTTGGTGCCCGGCTTCTCAATCTTCAGAAAGGCCTCGATGTTTTTCTCGATCGCGACGCGGCCCACATACAACATGATGGGGCGCGGCAGATCTAAGAAGTTTTTATCGCGCGGCTTGAAGAGGGCTGTATCAACGCCGCGGCTCCAGCGTTTGATATTTTTAAAACCACGACCGACCAATTCATTTTCGATTGTCTGGGTTGCCACCATTACGCTGGTGGCTTTGCCATGGAACCAACGCATCGCTTTGTAGCTCCAAGAGACTGGCACCTTAAAGCGTGCGTTTAGGTATTCAGGGAACTTGGTATGGAACGCGGTGGTGAAAGGAATATCGCGAGAGACGCAGTATTTGCGGGCCGCAACGCCCAATGTGCCTTCCGTGGCAATGTGCACAACACAGGGGCGGAAGCCCTCGATGATGTTGGCCATTTTCTTGCCCGGTAAAAGTGCTAAGCGAATTTCGCTATAGGTCGGGCACGGCACAGTATTGAACTGATCGGGCGTGATGTAGATCACTTCATGCCCGGCTGCTTCCAACTCGCCTTTTAATGTTGTGAGGGTTCTGACGACGCCGTTGACTTGGGGATGCCAGGCGTCGGTGACGAGGAGTATTCGCATTCTTTAGCCTTATGAAATGCTTCCAGGGGCGTACGCGGCGGATTGGCTTCAATGGTGCGTGATTCAAGCGGTGCCGGGAGTGCTAAGGGCGATGTTTCACCTGGCACAAGGCCGCGCATGTCGGCCCAGGCGATGATTTCCCAGCGGCCATCGTAGTGTTCGACAAGGGCTGTGCAGCTTTCCACCCAGTCACCGTCGTTCATGTAAGTGATGCCGTCGATCTGGCGAATTTCGGCATGGTGGATGTGGCCGCAGATCACGCCGTCGGCTTTGCGTTCTTTTGCAAAGTTCGCCATTTCCTTCTCGTAATTCGAGATGAATTGAACGGCGTTCTTCACTTTGTGCTTTAGGTATTTCGAAAGCGACCAGTAAGGCAGGCCGAAGATTTTCCGGATAACATTGAACCAGTTGTTCAACGCTAACGCTGTGCCGTAAGCGTAGTCACCTAAGATGGCCAGCCACTTGGCATAGATCATCACGCCGTCGCATTCATCGCCGTGCATGATCAGATAGCGCTTGCCATCGACCGCTTTGTGGAACGCATCGCGGCGCACTTTGATGCTGCCAAACTCAAGGCCTAAATAATCGCGGGCAAATTCGTCGTGATTGCCGGGGACGTAGATAACGTCTGTGCCTTTACGGGCTTTGCGCAGAACTTTCTGCACCACGTCATTGTGGGATTGCAGCCAGTACCATCCTTTTTTCAGGCGCCAACCGTCGATAATGTCGCCGATCAGGTAGAGTTTGTCTGACTCGGTGTGCTTTAGGAAATCGAGGAGGAAGTCGGCTTTGCAGCCGCGGGTGCCCAAATGGACGTCGGAAATGAAAATCGCGCGAAACTTCAGAGTGTTACCAATTGCGCGCAAACTGAAACTCCATTCATATTCGCTAAGCGCATAGATATGGAAAGCCGAGTCAGACGACTAGAGGGTCACCCCTTGGTTTCAGGAACTCTTCATGTCATTGAAACCAAACTGTCATACAGTCGATCTGTTCATGTTCCTGTCATGATCTTTTTGTTACGCCCCGCATGTAAAATGGCCCGTTTTCTGGATTTAGACCCCCTATGACGCCGTGGAAGTCGCGAATCATCAAGCGCATGGCCTTGGTGTTGTTTGTGCTTGGGGTGCCGGTTGCAGTGTTGTCAGCCCAGCAGGCCGCGCCCCCGGCTTGGTATAAAGATAAAGATGATGACGATGACGCTTTGGATCACGTCAAAGCATTCGAAGCGCTCAAAAGCGGCAAAATTGTCCCGATCACCAAAATTCTGGATTACCTCGAACAGCACTTCCGCGGCAATGTCGTGGAGATCGAACTCGAATCCGAGAAAGGTCTGATGGTGTACGAGGTTGAATATTTAACCGACGAAGGCAACTTCCTCGAGTTTGATTTTGACGCAACCACGGGGGCGATTGTGACGATTAAGGGCAATGGCATTGAAAGCGCGCGCAAGAAGCCATGAAGATTCTTGTCGTCGAAGATGACCGCGATTTAGCCGACCAAGTCGCGAACACTATTCGTGCCGCCGGCATGTTGGCTGATGTGGTGCATGATGGCATTGAAGCCGAGTACATGGGCGATACGGGCGCATTCGATGCCGTCGTGCTGGATTTGGGGTTGCCTGAACGGTCTGGCCTGGATGTACTGAAAGGCTGGCGGTTGCGCGGCAATAAAGTACCGGTATTAATTTTAACCGCACGCAGCCGTTGGCCTGATAAGCGAGATGGGTTTAACGCAGGCGCCGACGATTACCTGACCAAGCCGTTTCACATGGAAGAGGTCATGATCCGCCTGCAAGCGTTGATCCGACGCAGTGCTGGTTTTGCTGCGCCAACATTAACGTGCGGGACATTAAGTCTTGATGTGACCTCGGGCGCTGCCGCGTTCGATGGGCAGCCGATTACGTTAACGACGCAAGAATTCAGGATCGTTGAGTACTTGCTTCATCGTAAAGACAAAATTGTCAGCCGCCTCGAACTCGTCGACCATGTTTACGGTACGGATGGTGACCCAGACTCGAACGTGATTGACGTACTCATTAGCCGCATACGCAAAAAGATCGGCAATGACATGTTGTTGACAGTGCGGGGTCGGGGTTATCGGTTAATAGAGCCAGCCCCGACAGAGCCCCCCAAGTGACGCGTCGGGCGCGTTCACTCTCGCGGCGTTTGATTTTTGTCGCAATGATTTGGATTGCCTTAAGCTTAAGTGCGGGCGGCATTGTGCTGTCTTTCATTTTTGAGCAAACGGTTCGCGAAGCGTTTGAAGAAAATCTGACCGCGCAATTGCGTGCGGTTACCGCCTCACTGGGCGTCGATAGTGACGGCAAACTTGATGTGGTAACGCCGTTAGATGACCCGAGATACCGTCAAGTACAGTCAGGCTGGTATTGGCAGATTAAGGGGCCGAACAATTTTTTACTACGCTCCCGATCATTGTGGGACGAGGCGTTATCGGTTGTAACGAATACGCGTCCTGGTCAAATTGACTTCTCCGATATGGTGGGGCCGCGTGACCAACAGTTGCGTGCAGCCGCCACGATTGTAAATCGAACCGAAGTGGCGGGCCTGCAGATTGTTGTCGCTGTCGATACAGCTCCTCTTGATGCGCAAGTGCGACGTTTCAATCGTATTATCTTCGCCGCGCTCGGAACTTTAGGTCTTGGATTGGCGATTGCCGTAATTTTGCAGGTCATGATTGGGCTGCGTCCTTTGCATCGCCTTGCGAAAGACCTCAATGCTATCCGTGACGGCACTCAAGATCAGCTTACGCAGGATCATCCACAAGAAGTCGCACCATTGGTTGAGGCGTTTAATGATGTGCGGGCGCATGATTATGAAACATTAGCCAAAGCGCGACGTGAGGTCGGGAATTTGGCGCACTCACTGAAAACGCCGCTGGCGCAGTTGGTAACAAAGTTGGATGCGGTCGAACCTAATGCGCGCGCGCGATTGATGCGCCATGTCAGCGATCTACATTCCAAAATTGATTTCTATGCTGCCCGTGCCGCCACGGCGGCTGCGCGCGGCGTTACGGCGCGCCGTATCGAAGTCTCAGTGGTTATTGATGACATCGTCAGTGCGCTCCGGAAAATTCATGCTGATACGCAGAAGGTGGCCCATGTTCATGTTCCGGCTAATTTGACAGTGCTGGCCGAAGAAGAAGACGTAACCGAGATTTTTGGCAACCTTTTGGACAATGCGTTTAAATGGGCGCACGGTCGCATTGACGTGACGGCTCACTCAACTGCCAATGACTTTGTAACTATTGTCGTGGAGGATGATGGGCATGGTGTGCCGGAAGATAAAATGAGCAGCATTTTCCAAGGGCAGCGGCTGGATGAAACGGTACCTGGTACAGGGCTTGGGCTTCAAGTCGTGCGTGACATTGTACAAGCTTACGATGGTACGCTGACACTTGAGCGAAGCGTGTTGGGTGGATTGCGCGCTGCTGTGAAATTACCTGCCCGGCGTGGGCTTGCTTCTTAAAACGGAATCCATGACGACTCTCGCGTGAAGTGCACATAGCCCACGCTCGCGCCTGCGCGTAAGCCCAGGCCTGCGCGAACGGGAACCAATGTGATGCCGTTGTCGCGCTTGTACGTTACGCCAGCGCCAGGGCCGAGATAGAAATTTCCATCAATAGATGGAAAGCGATGGAATAAATCATCACTGGCGTTGAGGCCGTATACCAGAAAGAATGATTTTGAGGCAGAGGCGCCAAAATCATATCCAACGCTAGGCCCTTGCCAGTGAACTTCGGTTGTTTCTTCCGTGCCATCGGTCAGTTTGCGTGTCAGTACGCCGCGGCCGTATTTCGCGCCACCAATAAAGGCTGCACTTAACTCTTCACCAGCAATGTAGCCGTTTGGTGTGCCGTATTGATGAACGGCATCTTCAATTGCGCTGGCCATGCCACTGGACGCATCGCCAAACAAACGTTTGGTTGTCGCGATCAAGCCTCGTTGATCGTAAGCGTGTTTGCTGGCATGCGCGTCCGCTTCTATTCTTAATGCCGCGCCAGTTGAGTTGCCGCCTACATTTGTATCGGCCATAGCAAACGGGCCTGAGCTTGCGAGCAATGCAGCAAGTAAAGACAGTTTTGTAAGTCGCATTTTAATCTCCTGAACCTATCGCGCAAAGCAGCGCGACTCATGTGTTGTTGATTATGTCGATCAACATGAATGTGATGTGAACTGATCGGTTCATGTTTAGTTCAATCCGTGTAGCGATGTATGGCGCGTCACATCGGAGAATGCGCCATGACATACATGCAAAGAGCACCTCAGCTCGCTTTGCAAAATACACAACGCTATAAGATCGGATTTTTATTTAATCACGAAGCCGCGCATCAAGTGGCGCATAGCGCGCCGATCGCATCGCAGTTGGCGCTTACGGATTCAACCGCTGACATTGTCGTGCTTGCGACATCTCCATCATTATTGGAGCGCGCACGAAACTTTTGCGATGTGCGCGCGCAGGCACTAATTCGATTCGAATTATTAGAAACGCCATCGTGGCAACTCAAGACGGCACGCATCATGGACTCGGTGTGGCCTTTCAGTCGCATCGCAAATCTGGTGCGCCACAAGAATCGACTTGCACAGTTTGATGTTTTGGTTGTGCCTGAGCGCACAAGTTTGCTGCTGAAGTCGCTGCTGGGGCTTAAGGCGCCCTTATTGGTGCATACAAAGCATGGCAGTGGTGACCGCGCGCAAGGCTATTCGAAACGGCTTGGGAAGTTTGATCTGGTGTTGCTCTCGGGGGAAAAGCTCCGCGACCGTATGGTTGATGCAAAAGCGATTAAACCCGAGCGCAGTGTGATTGTTGGATATCCTAAATTTGATACGATTGCCCCATCAACGCCAGAATCCTTCTTCGATAACGGAAAGCCAACTGTTGTCTACAATCCGCATGTGCAGCCGGGTTTGTCGTCGTGGTTTGATGTGGGGCTGGATATATTGAATTATTTTGCAAATCAGCCTGACTTTAATTTGATCTTTGCGCCGCATGTGATGCTATTTCAGCGTCGCCTGCATGTGTCGCTAGAGGATTTCAAAATCAAGCTGCGGCGCAATCTGCCATCAAAGTTTTTGAGCTGTCCCCATATTCTGATCGATACGAACAGCCCGAAGCTATTGGATATGACGTATATGCGCAGTGCCGATATTTACCTCGGTGATGTCAGTAGCCAGATTTATGAATTCTTGTTGAACCCGCGTCCCATGATTTTCCTCAATCCACGCAGTAAACCATGGAAGGGGGATCCCAATTACGAAAATTGGAATTTCGGTGCAGTTGTATCGGATATGAATGATCTTGAGGGCGCACTCAAAGATGCGCTCGCAAATCCAGATCGTTATCGGTTGGTGCAGGAACGCGGGTTTCGTTACACTTTCGATCTGAACGAAAAGCCATCATCAATGCGTGCGGCGAATGCTATTACGCAATTCACGCAACAACGGTTATCGGCTCAAGCGTTATTTCCCCGCCAGGGTCATGCCGTCGATGCGCACAGTGGGGGCGTCCACGCCGTACAGCAGTTCTAGGTCGGTCGCAGGCGTTGTGTGCTTGAACATGTCTTTCAAGTTTCCGGCAATGGTGACTTCGTTGACCGGATATGTCAGCTCACCATTTTTGATCCAGAAGCCAATGGCACCGCGGCTGTAATCGCCTGTAATTCCGTTTACGCCCTGGCCGATCAGGTCTGTGACGTACAGGCCCTCTTTGATGTCAGCCATCAGTGCTGTTGGCGTGTGCATGCCAGCAGCCATGTACACGTTGGTCGAGCTTGGCGAAGGCGGTGAGGATGCGCCGCGCGCCGCATGGCCGGTGGGTTCTAACTTCAACTGGCGCGCCGTGCGCAAATCCAACAGCCAGGTGGTGAGGATACCGTTGTCGACCAGTTGGCGACGGCGGTTGGGCAATCCTTCCGCATCGCATGGCTTCGAGCGCAAAGCGCGATTGCGATGCGGATCTTCAATGATCGTCACCCAAGGTCCAAATACTTCCGTGCGCATGGCGTCTTTCAGAAACGACGTGCCGCGTGCAATCGATGAGCCATTGATCGCGCCCAGCAAGTGGCCGACCAAACCACGCGATACACGTGGGTCATAAATCACCGGCACTTTCTGACTTTTGACTTTCTTGGCGCCGAGCTTGCGCACCGCACGGTCGCCGGCGCTGCGCCCAATTTCGGCGGCATCGCGCAAATCAGAGTAATAAACCGCGCTGGTGTAATCGTAGTCGGTTTCCATGCCCTTCTTCGCATCGCCCGCGATAACCGATGCGCTCAAGGACGAACCAGATGATTCATATGTGCGATTAAAGCCAATCGAGTTCGCAATCGCCACCTGACTACGGCCCCAACTGGCTGACGCGCCTTCGGAGTTCGTCACGCCTTTTACGGCTAGCGCTGCTTCTTCGCAGGTGCGTGCGTTTTTAATCAGCGTCTCGGCGGAAATCTCGGCTGGGTCGCAAATATCGAGCGTCGGCAAAAATGTTGCCAATTGCTCAGGCTCGGCCAAACCAATGAACGGGTCTTCCGGCACAGTGCGCGCCATAGAGACGGCGCGGTCTACAAGTTCGGCCAACGCTTTCTTCGAGCGATCAGCCGACGAGACAATCGCTTGGCGCTTACCGATCATGACGCGCAAACCAATATCGCCGCCTTCAGAACGCTCAAGGTGTTCAAGCTTGCCCAGTCGCGCTGTCACTGACACCGACATGCCATCAGCCACAATTGCATCGGCCTGATCGGCCCCAGCCTTCTTGGCTTGTTTGATCAGGTCAGTCAGGACATTCAGCAGATTTTCAGGAGCGGGCATGATGAGCTTTCAATTCAAGCAACAGCTTAACTTTGATCGGCGGTAATATGCAGTATAATCGTGGTAAGGCATCAACCGGCAAAGGGAAAGTAGGTTTCCTGAGGCGGTTGCGCAACTGGTGGAAGGCGAATGCGAATGGCAAAGATGGATTGGGCGCAACTGCTGTCATCCGAGCGTTTGCGGCATCCTAAAGCTAAAAAGAACGATGGTCGCAACCCGTTCCAACAGGATTTGGACCGGATCGTCTTTTCCAGCCCGTTCAGGCGCCTCGCCAATAAAACACAAGTTCACCCGCTTGCACCCAATGATCACGTTCACACGCGCCTTACGCATAGCATTGAAGTGGCCTCAGTTGGGCGTTCGCTCGGGGCTATGGTGGGGCAGGAGATTGCGCCGCGCCTGAAAGACCCAGCCATCACAGCCGATAGTTTTGGTCATATCGTGCAAGCGGCTTGCTTGGCACACGATATTGGCAATCCGCCGTTTGGCCACAGTGGTGAGGAAGCAATCCGCGATTGGTTCATTAGGTCCAGGTCGAAATTGCAGAAAGCCGGCATCAAACTCAGCAAAGCACAAACGGCTGATTTTGAATTGTTCGAGGGCAATGCGCAGGGCTTTCGCATTCTCACCCAACTTGAAATGGCCCTGAACAATGGCGGCCTGCAATTGACGTATGCGGTGCTTGGTACGTTCGCGAAGTATCCGCGCAGTTCCATTGTACCGCGCGATGCAACTTACCCTGGCGGCAAGAAAGTTGGCTTCCTTGATGCTGAGCGCGATTACTTTCTGGATGTCGCTAAAGGTGTTGGCTTGATTGGGCGTAAAAAGGGCCAGGATTATTGGTGCCGCCACCCGTTGACGTTCTTGGTCGAAGCCGCCGATGACATTTGTTACTCCATCATTGATATCGAAGACGGATACAGCTTGGGCTATCTCACATTCGATGAGGCCATGGATGTGCTTTCGCCGATCGCTGAGCCCACAAAACCGAATGATCCTAAGATGCGCGCCGATGACATTGTTGCGCTGTATCGAGCCATGGCCATCAGCAAAGCGGTCGATGCTGCTACAAAAGCGTTCCTGAAATACGAGGATGAGATTTTAGCTGGCACCTTTGCCAGCAATCTCATCGAGCAGACAAAGTATAAGCAGGCCATGAAGAAGGCGATCAAGGACGCCGAGCGCAAAATCTATTTCTCGGATCGCAAAACGAAGTTGGAACTTGCAGGCGGCGAGGTGATCGGTGGCCTGCTGGATATGTTCTCGGATGTGGTGATCGAACTGAAGAACGCCAAGTTCGACATGGAAAAGTTCAACGGCAAACCAACATCACGCGGCCATGAGCGGGCGCAAGCCCTCGCGCGATTGATGGGGCGTTGCCTGACCGCGCCTAAAGACGGCTACGAAGCGCTGTTGTGTGTCACCGATTTTGTATCTGGGATGACGGATCGTTATGCGGTTGATCTCTACCGCACGCTCAAAGGTATTTCGACGAACGTTTAAGTGCGGCTCTAATCTTTCCAAATCTTCTTGCCGCTGCCGGGTAAGCCGTAGCTGGCCCATTTCTCATTCACCAAGTTCACAATGTCATCGGACATTTTGATCTCGCGACCCCATTCGCGTTTGGTTTCGGGGTAAAGTTTCTTGGTAGCGTCCAAACCAATCTTGCCACCCAGGCCCGGCTCGGGGCTTGCGAAGTCCAGATAATCAATCGGTGTATTTTCAATCATGGTAATATCGCGTGCGGGGTCCATCTGTGTTGAGACGGCCCACATCACATCTTTCCAGTCACGCGCATTGATCTCGGCATCGACCACGATCACAAATTTGGTGTAGACGAACTGTCGCAAGAAACTCCACACGCCCATCATGATGCGCTTGGCGTGGCCCGCGTAAGCTTTCTTGATGCTGACAACAGCGATGCGGTAACTGCAGCCTTCCGGCGGCAACCAGAAATCGACAATCTCGGGGAACTGTTGTTGTAGCAACGGAATGAAGACTTCATTCAAGGCTTCGCCCAGCACGCTGGGCTCATCGGGCGGACGCCCGGTGTAAGTCGATAGATAAATCGGCTTCTTGCGCATCGTAATGGCACTGATGCGGAAGATCGGGAATTTTTCGACCGAGTTGTAATAGCCGGTGTGGTCGCCGTAAGGGCCCTCATCCGCGTACTCGTCCAGCATCACGTGGCCTTCCAGCACGATCTCGGCTTCGGCGGGGACTTTCAGCGGCACTGTTTTGCAGTCCACCAATTCAACTTTCGTACCGCGGAGCAAGCCTGCGAATTGATATTCTGAAAGTGTGTCAGGCACGGGCGTGACCGCCGCTAAAATCGTCCCTGGGTCTGCACCAATGACGCACGCTGCGGGCAGCGGTTCAGCTTTCTTTTCTTTCCAACGATCAAAGTGCGCAGCGCCGCCGCGATGCTTCAGCCAGCGCATGATCGCTTTATCTTTGCCCATCACCTGCATGCGATAGATGCCGAGGTTAAAGCCGTCGCGTTTGTCGCCACCTTTTTGATTAAAGTCGGGCCCTTGGGTTACAACCAGCGGCCATGTGATCAGCGGCGCAGGCTCGCCGGGCCAGCAGCCTTGGATCGGTAGGGCATTCAAATCAATCTGATCGCCGGTCAGCACAATTTCTTGGCACGGTGCGCTCGATACGGTCTTCGGCTTCATCGCCATCACCGTCTTCAGCAGCGGCAGCATCTCTAACGCTTCGCGCCAGCCACCGGGCGGTTCGGGCTGTTTTAAGAACGCCAGCGTCTCACCCACGCCACGCAGTTCCTGCGGTTCGCGGTCCATGCCCCAGGCCACGCGCTCCACCGTGCCGAACAAGTTCACCAGCACCGGCATGTCCGATGTCGTTCCATCGGCGCGGATGACGTTCTCAAACAGAATGGCGGGGCCGCCTTCGGCCAGCACCCGAGTCTGTATCTCGGTCATTTCCAATTGGCTGGAGACAGGTGTTTTGACCCGGACGAGCCGGTTTTCGCGCTCAAGGCGGGAAATAAAGTCGCGCAAGGAACGGTAGGGCATGGCGGATACAAAGACTTATAGGAGGGGCGGGAATCAGCCCGATTTTTCCGACACTTAATGACTGCGGCTTCCGGGCGTCAAGGATGCAGGCCCGGAAGTCGACGGTAGGTTTCTCAACTAATGGATGAAAAAATATATGGCACGCACTTGTTTGCCGCAGATTGGGCTCCTAAGATATGACAGTGAATCGGAACAAAAAGATTTCTTTAACACTCTGAGTTTAAATAAAAATTGCCCTCAGAAAATGACACACAGCTGCAATAAACAGTTGGGTTCGAAACTAATAAAGTAGGGCCGAAGAGAGAAGCGCGAGATGGGCTTACGCTTTTTATAAAGCGGGGACTTTTTCGCACAGCACAAGGTGGCGAACATGGCCGACGGTGGCGCGAACTTTGCGGCGGGCGCTGGTAACCCGCGTGATGGGATGTCTGGTCTAGAGCGGCTGATTGATATCGGTCTGGCTCTCTCGGCAGAACGGAACCACGACCGTCTGACTGAACGCATCCTCCTCGAAGCTATCGACATCACTAAAGCGGATGGCGGCACGCTGTATCTGCGCACAGAAGAAGACACCTTGAAGTTCATCATTGTGCGGACGGGCACGCTGAAGATCGCCATGGGCGGTACCACGGGTGTGCCGATCAATTTTCCGCCTTTGAAGATGTACAACCCTGAAACCAAGCAGCCGAACCACAACAACATTTCCACCTATGCGGCGCTGACGGGCAAGACCATTAATATTCCCGACGCTTACGAAGCTGAAGGTTTCGATTTCTCTGGCACCAAGAAATTTGATGCAGGAACCGGCTATCGCTCGAAGTCGTTCCTGACGATCCCACTCAAGAACTATTCCGATGCTGTGATCGGGGTGCTGCAGTTGATCAACGCGACGGATGGGAACGGCACCGTCATTCCCTTCAGCCCCGAGGTGCAGCGCATGGTCGAGGCGCTGGCCAGTCAAGCTGCCGTCGCTATCGATAACCAGCAATTGATCGAAGCGCAAAAAGCGCTGATGGACAGCTTAATCAAGGTTATGGCGCACGCCATTGACGCCAAGTCGCCCTACACGGGCGGCCACTGTCAACGCGTGCCTGAACTGACGCGCATGTTGGCTGAAAAAGCGGTGGCGTCCGATGATCCGCAATTCAAAGACTTCGCGCTCTCTGAAGCGGATTGGTACGAACTACACGTCGCTGCGTGGTTGCACGATATCGGTAAGGTCACGACCCCTGAGTTCGTCGTTGATAAAGCCACGAAGCTGCAAACAATTTACGATCGTATCCATGAAGTGCGGATGCGGTTTGAAGTCTTGCGTCGCGATGCCGAGATCAAGATGCTCAAAGCCATTGCCAAGGGGAAGAGCGCGCGCGTCGAGCGTAAGAAATTCAAAGAGCGCTGCAAGGAATTGGATGAGCAATGGAAGTTCATTGCTGATTCGAATATCGGCGGCGAGTTTATGTCCCCGGATAAACAAGCCAGAGTGAAAGAGATCGCGCTACAGAAGTGGTATCGCTACTTTGATCGCAAGCTTGGCCTCGCATGGGCCGAAGCCAAATTGTTTGAAGACGCGCCGCCAGCTGATGAAGGCTTTGAGAGCCTCCTGGCTGATTTGCCCGAGCACGGCAAAGCCGAATATCACTTGGGCGAAGTTTTAAATATGTGCATTGCGCGCGGCACGTTGAACGATGACGAACGCAAGAAGATCAACGATCACATTGTTCTGACCATCGACATGCTGAAGGAACTGCCGTTCCCGAAACATATGAAGCGCGTCCCGGAATATGCGGGTGGTCACCACGAGAAAATGGATGGTACCGGTTACCCGAACAAACTGCGCGGCGATCAGATGTCGCTGCCGGCGCGTATCATGGCCATTGCCGATATCTTTGAAGCCTTAACGGCTGCAGATCGTCCGTATAAGAAAGCCAAAACATTGTCCGAGAGCGTGAAGATTTTGTACTTCATGAAGAAAGACAAGCATGTCGATGCCGATTTGTTCGAACTGTTCTTGTCATCGGGCGCTTACAAAGATTACGCGGAACAGTTCCTGCGGCCAGAGCAAGTGGACACGGTAAACATCGAGCAATATCTCGACAGCAAGAAAACACCACCTGCGCCTCCGCCGCAGCCGCAAAAGCAAGCGGCCGAGTAAGCGCAACGTTTCGGAAGTGATTTTATTTAATGGCGGGCTGCAAAGCCCGCCATTCATGTTCCAGAATGCCCATCGTGCACGCATCCCACCACACGCCGTCAGGTGTGCGGCGGACTTCGCGGTCCAGGCCTTCTTCTTTAAAGCCCGCACGTTTGTAAGTGCTAATGGCACCGGTGTTGTGTGCAAACACGCGTAAGCCCACGCGGTGCAGCTTCAAATCGTCAAAGCAGACTTTTAAGGCGGCGTGTGTCAGCGGCAAAGCTAAGCCTTGTCCCCGAAAATCAGGCGCAATCAAAACTTTGCCCAGTACGGCGTTGGAATGCACATGATCAATCATTTTGATTTCGATGTGACCTGCATGTTCGCCTGCCGCATTATTTACGCGGTAGATCAAGCTTGATGTGCCGGGGCCTGAAGCTTTGAGATTGCGCTCTAATTGTTCAGGCGTCAGCGGCCAATCCAATGTCGGGCCCGCCCATTGCAACAGCATCGTTGCATCAGGAATCCAACTGATCAACTTGGGAATATCCGCAGATGTAAATGGAACGAGCGAAATCATACCGAAAACCGCGATGCTATGAAGGCCGCCATAATCAGGATGCCAAAATCACGGTTCGAGCGGAACCGCGTCAGGCAGTTTTGCGCGTCATCCATATCAAGTGTGATAGCTTGCCAGGCGGCATGCACAAACGCGAGGCCCATAAAAATCCAGAAGCCCGTATTCCAACTGGTTTCAGGCACAGCCATCACGAACAAGACAAGCGCGATGACATAGAATAGTGCGATGAATTGTTGCGAGCGTTCGCCCAGGGCTAATGCTGATGATTTTACGCCGATCAGTTCGTCGTCTTCGCGGTCTTGGTGAGCGTAAATGGTATCGTAGCCGAGCGTCCACAGAATGCCAGCGACATACAAAACAAGTGCGCGCCAATCGAGTTCACCGCGCGCCGCAGCCCAGCCCAACAATGCGCCCCAATTGAATGTCAGGCCCAGCCATGCCTGCGGCCAGTACGTGATGCGCTTCATAAACGGGTAACTGAACACCAGCAGCAATGATGCAGCACCCACCCACACGGCAAAGGTGTTGAACTGCAACAAAATAAAAAGACCCACAAACAATTGCAGGATTAAAAACAGAATGGCTTGCCACAGTTTGACTTGACCGCTGGGCAGGGGGCGCGTGGCCGTGCGCTCCACTTGCGCATCGATCTTACGGTCGACGATATCGTTGAAGGTGCAACCTGCACCGCGCATCACAACGGCACCGACCCCAAAGAATACGAACAGGTGCCACGCGTAAAAGCCAGCACCTGACAGCACCAACGACCACCAACATGGCCACAGCAATAGCCAAGTGCCGATGGGCCGGTCCAGGCGCATCAGGCGCGCATACGGATGCGTCCACGCAGGCAATTTGCGCTCGAACCAATGGCCGGTAACGATATCGATCTTTGATGTTTGGGTGTCGCTCATGAACGGCTAAACTAAAGTCGGGCGGATTGAATCTCAATTGCCTTCGTATGCCGCATTTTAAGGCTGTTTCCTAATTATGTCTGATCGCCGCCGTCTTCGCCTGTTTATGGATGCGCCTTTAGAAACAGGCGGCGTGGTGACGCTGCCCGAAGGCCAAGCCCATTACGTTGTGCATGTCATGCGCCAAAAGCCGGGCGACGAGGTGTTAGTGTTTAATGGCCGTGACGGCGAATGGTTGGCCGATATTGCCACCGTCTCCAAAAAAGGCAGCACACTTCAATTAAAGCTACAAACCAAACCCCAGCGCACAGAGCCTGATGTGTGGCTGGTGTTCGCGCCGATTAAAAAGGCGCGCATCGATATGGTAAGCGAAAAGGCGACAGAGTTAGGGGCCAGCGTTCTGTGGCCGGTGTTTACGCAACACACCAATGCAGAACGAATCAATATCGACCGGTTGCGTGCGACCGCTGTCGAAGCCGCCGAGCAATGCGAGCGTTTGACGATCCCCGAAGTTCGTGAGGCGAGCGCTTTTGAAAAATTCTTAAGCCAATGGCCAACAGAACGCCGCTTGTTTGTTTTGGATGAAACAGGCAAGGGCCAACCTGTTGCGGATGTGATCCGCGCAACAGCAAACGGTGAAACCGCAAACCCGCCATGCGGTTTTTTGGTAGGCCCTGAGGGGGGCTTTGCGCAATCGGAACTTGACGTGTTGGCTCAACTGCCGTTTGTTACGCGCGTTGGGTTGGGGCCGCGCATCTTGCGCGCTGAAACAGCCGCTCTGGCAGCACTGGTGTGCTGGCAATCCGCGGTTGGGGACTGGAAATAAATCCGTCAGACCTCTGGCGGACTTGATCGTCACGCCCTAACTGAACAGTTCACAATAGGCTAAGCTCGGGGCGTCTCGACTGAAGGCGGCTTAAGCTCAAAACGGGTTCGCGCGTATGTCGTCTTTTCGTTCCGATAAATCCGAGCCCGTCACGTCTAAAGAACAGCTGATTGCTGTCTTGGCGAATGGCTCAAAACCCAAAGACCAATGGCGTCTGGGAACCGAGCACGAAAAGTTCGCGTATCGCACAACAGATCTTTCAGCGCTCCCTTACGGCGGGCCCAACGGTATTCAGGCGTTTTTGAATGGCCTGACGCGCTTTGGCTGGGAAGGTGTGTACGAAGGCGAGAACATCATTGCGCTGACGCAAAAGGGCAAAGGCAGTGTCTCGCTCGAGCCGGGCGGCCAAGTCGAGTTGTCAGGGGCCGCTGTCGATAACGTCCACCAAACGTGCACCGAAGTGACTGAGCATCTCAATCAAGTGCGGGCCGTGGGCCAAGAACTTGATATCGGCATGCTGGGCTTGGGCTTCACGCCCAATTGGAAGCGCGAAGACATCCATTGGATGCCCAAGGGTCGTTACAAGATTATGCGCGAATACATGCCGAAGGTTGGGTCCATGGGCATCGACATGATGACGCGCACCTGTACCGTGCAAGTGAATATGGACTACGCATCCGAAGCGGACATGGTGCAGAAATTGCGCGTGTCGTTGGCGCTGCAACCGATTGGCACGGCGTTATGGGCGAATTCGCCATTTAAAGAAGGCAAGCCCAACGGCTTCTTAAGCTATCGCGCTAACATTTGGCGCCACACCGACAATGCCCGCACCGGCATGATCCCCTTTGCGTTCGAAGACGGCATGAGCTTTGAACGCTATGTGGATTATATCCTCGATGTGCCGATGTACTTTGTGTATCGCGATGGCTTCATCGATGCGTCGGGTCAATCGTTCCGCGATTTCTTGAAAGGCCAATTGCCTGCGTATCCGGGGCAGTTACCCACCGTAGCCGATTGGGAAGACCATATGTCGACGGCGTTTCCTGAAGTGCGCGTGAAAAGCTACATCGAATTGCGCGGTTCTGATTCAGGTCAGTGGGGCAGCCTGTGCGCGCTCCCAGCCTTCTGGGCGGGGCTGCTGTATGACAGCGCTTCACTGGATGCAGCATCTGACATTATTAAAGATTGGACTGCCGAAGACCGCGAACAGTTCCGTAACGATGTCCCCACGCAAGGCTTGAAAGCCAAGGTGAGGGGCCGTTCGGCGCAAGAGATTGCGTTGCAACTGTTGGATTTGTCACGTGCTGGCTTGCGCCGCCGGGCCCGTCTGGACAGTGCCGGTATGGATGAAACTGGCTTCCTTGTCCCCTTGCAGGAGATCGCATCATCGGGGATAACCCCAGCCGAGCGTATGTTGGCCTCGTATCACGGTGCGTGGAACGGGGATGTGACCAAAGCGTACGCCGAATATAGCTATTGATATATCAGCGGGGCGGCATGGGCTTATAATAAGGCTCAGCCGAAAGAAACGTGGGTCAGAACAAAGACAACCAAACTGCGGAACAGGCCGTGACTGACCCTGAGTGGCGTAAGCCATGCGAAACCCTGTCTGACGTCCGCTCAAATATTAATCGTCTCGATGCCCTGATTGCGCCGTTGATGGCGCAGCGTCTGCACTACGTGCAAACGGCTGCGCGCTTTAAGCCCTCGAAAGAAGGTGTGATCGTTCAGTCGCGCGTGGAAGAAATTATTGGGATCGTGCGCGATTTTGCCAAAACGTACGGCGCGAACCCCGATGTGATCGAGCGCGTTTACCGCAATATGATCGACGAGTTCACACTCGAAGAACAAAAGAACTGGGACAACGTTCACAAGTAGTCGTGTTCACCAAATAGCCAGCCTCCGCATCCTCAGCGTGCGCGGCGTTTCGTATGTAACACAGGGCGTTCCATTTCTTTTCCCAGTTTGCCCAGTAATTTTTTTCGCTCGCGATCAGATGTCAGCGTTTCAAGTTTCTGTTTCAGCGCAATAATCGTAGCTGCGTAATCATTGTGCCAATCGCGCTGAGCATCGCTGGGGTTAATGGCCGCGCGAACCTGAATTGTTTTTGATCCGTCTGTTTTGGTCAGGCGAACAGTCTCGCCGATGACAGGTTGCTTGATATCAGTACGTTTAACGCCGACATCACGCAGCAATTCAGCAAAGTGCGCGCGTGCGCCATCTTCGCCGTGAACCAAAAATACCTGATGATGAATCGGTAACCGTTTGCGCGCCCAATCCAAAAGATGCGGTTGGTCAGCGTGGCCTGAGTATTCATCGAGCATGCGGATTTGTGCAGCGACGGCAATTTCTTCGCCGTGAATACGTACAATCTTTTCGCCCTCGTAAAGAAGCCTGCCCAGCGTTGCGGGGGCCTGATACCCAGCCAGAATGACTGTGTTGTTCGCCCGGCTTAAGTGAGCTTTCAAATGATGACGGATACGTCCTGCATCGCACATGCCGCTACCGGCCATAATGATCGCACCGCTACGCAAGCGATTCAGTTTTTTGCTGTCTTCAGCAGATCCCACATACCGAATATTGGCGCGTTCGAAGGCATGTGAATTGTTAGTGTTGGCGCGATCGCGCAAATGCTTGCTGAACACCTTGGTGGCGTTGGTGGCGAGAGGAGAGTCGACAAAAACCGGCAGGTCCGGCAGGCGATTCTGGTCGATCAACGTATCAAGATCGAACAGCAACTCTTGTGTGCGCTCCACTGCGAAGGCGGGCATCAATATCAGTCCACCGCGACGCAATGCGGCTTTAATTTCGCGCTCTAAAATTTGCAGGCGTTGTGTGTTCGTGCGCGATGTTCTGATGCGGTCGCCGTAGGTGGTTTCCATCACCACGTAGTCGATATCACTAGGGCTTTGGGGATCATCATGAAATGCTTTGCCGCCCGATCCGATGTCGCCCGAGAACAGAATTGATATGGGCGCACCTTTGCCGTCGCTCACGCGTAATTCCACCGCTGCTGCGCCTAAAATGTGCGCGGCATCCCAATATCGTACGTCAATGCCAGGGGCGGCTGTGAACCAGCTATTGTAGTCGCGCGGCTGTACCTGCTCCAGAGCGGCGCGGGCATTGTCTTGGGTGTATATTGGCTCAACTTGCGCAATACCTCTCTGACGGTTGCGTAAGTTGAGGCGCAGCACTTCTGTCTCTTGGATATAGCCGCTGTCAGGCCAAATGTACGTCAGCAGATCGGCAGTGCCGGGTGTGGCATACACAGGGCCACGGTAACCGCTGCTGGTCAATTTCGGTACTAAGCCGCAATGATCTATGTGCGCGTGGGTCAGAATAACCGCATTGATGCGGCTCGGCGAAAATCCGAAAGCGCCGTAATTGAGCGCTTTAATTGTTTTGGTGCCCTGAAACATGCCGCAGTCGATCAGAACCGAGGCCTGGCTGTTTCTGACCTCAAAACAACTCCCCGTGACGGTGGCGCAAGCGCCGTGGAAGGTTAATGTAACCGTCATAATGCAAAATCCTTCTTTCGATCAGGTCAGAATGGGCGATATCTTAAACGGCACAAAGCGTCGGTGATGATGAAGAAGGTGTAGTGGAATGTCTACGCGACGGCTTGCTGTTCTTACTAGTGGTGGTGACTGCGCAGGATTAAATGCGGTGATCCGCGCCGTTACCGATCATGCCAGCGGTACACACGGTTGGGATGTGATCGGGATCAAGAATGGTCATTTAGGCCTTTTGGAAGATCCTCCACAGGTGATCGGGCTGACACCCGAAAGTGTGCGCGGCGATATGTTGCGCACCGGGGGGACGTTTTTAGGCACCACCACCAAAGGCGATCCGTTCGCGTTTCCAGACACCACCGGCAAATTGCACGACCGCTCGGGCGATGTGATTGCGGGTTTGAAAAATCTCGGCGTTACGGCGCTGGTTGTGATCGGTGGTGATGGCAGCATGCGGCTGTTTCATCGGTTGCTGAACGGCAGCGGAATCCCTTGGGTTGGCGTGCCCAAGACCATCGACAACGATGTGCCGGGCACGGAATACGCTGTCGGTTTTTTCACTGCCATTGAAGTCGCGGGCGAGGCGCTCGATCGGTTGTCGTCCACGGCCGCCAGTCATCGCCGCATCATGGTGTTAGAAGTGATGGGGCGTGATTCTGGTTTCATCTCGCTGTTTGCCGGGCTTGCGGGCGGCGCTGATGTGATTCTGATGCCTGAGATCCCGTATGATCTCGATGCGATGGCAACACATATCAAAAAGTTGACCGATAATCGGCCCAGTGCGGTGTTGGTGGTTGCTGCTGAAGGCATTAAACCACCACCTGGAAGCAGCCATACGGACAGCAATGTCGGCGTGGTGATTGCCCGCGAATTGCAGGCGCGCACAGGGTTTGATGCGCGCTGTACGGTTCTGGGGCACCTACAACGGGGTGGTTCACCCGCCATG
This sequence comes from Rhodospirillaceae bacterium, assembly GCA_965229355.1. Lineage (GTDB taxonomy): Bacteria > Pseudomonadota > Alphaproteobacteria > Rhodospirillales > Rhodospirillaceae. The sequence continues at coordinate 2,542,589 of OZ245869.1, forward strand.
TTTGATCGGTTGTTGGCGTCCTCTTTTGGCGCGAAAGCGGTTGATCTCTTGGCTGGTAGTCAAACTTCACGTTTAGTTGTTTGGCGCGGCGGTGTCGTGACCGATATTCCTGTAGCAGATGCCGCCACAGGGCCGCGCTTTGTTCCGGTCAACAGCGACGCAGTTCGGACAGCGCGGGCACTGGGTGTTTATATTGGCGAAACGGCTGAGTAGATTTCGCTGGTCAAAAGTTTAGCTTTTTAGGGGAGGTTTCCACCACATGACATACGATCCAAAAACAGACCGTCGTACGCTTCTGGGCTCAGGCTTGGGGATGGCGGCGTTTGCTGTGGCGGCTGCGGGCGCACATCCGGCGCAAGCAGGCTACGACGCATCGAAGCGCAAAAAGATTCCGGGCGCCAGCTTGAAGGGCCCGTACCTGAATCTGATCGATAGCCCGCGTGACAACATGCTGGGTATCGCGCGTATCTCGGGCGACATCGATTGCAAAACCACCACGCACGGCTGGTACGATGGCTTGGTGATGGGCACTGCGCCTGGTGGCCCAATCAAAAACATCTGCGGCATGAAGGGCATGAGTTCGTACCGCATGGAAAAGCTGCCCGATGGCGGCTATCGCCGTCTGCTGCGTGAAGTCGGTTACTACTACGATCTCGAAACCGGTCAGATCCTGGAAGAACTGGTGAACCCGTACACGAACGAGAAAGTGAAGATCGTCCCGATCAACAACGATCCGTTCAATGCGACCTTCCGTGAAACTGTTTCGCCGCCGCCAGCCTACGGTGGCTTGAACACTGAAAAGCGCGAGCCGAAGCCTTTCAAACTGAAATGGCGTCTGCAAAATCCTGATCGCGTGATCATGGAGCGCCATATCCACCTGTACTATAAGAACGCGCTGGACCCGAAAGTCTGGGTACGTGAAAGCTCAGGTCCGATGGTTCAAGTGTCCGAGTTCTTCAACCACGTCCTTAGCCTGGATGATTTGCAGAACGAAGAACTGACGCATATTCCGTATTCAGGCACCTGGTCGCGTTCGACCCCGTGGTTGCCTTGGCTGCTGATGGGTCAAGCTGATGGCAACTGCATCTATCAATGCTTCATGGGCGGCGACGGCAGCTTGAGCGGCATCCCAGAAGACATCGTGAAGTACACCGAAAAGAACTTCCCGAAATATCTGACGGCGCCAGAGAAATTCGAAGAGCCATCACTCAGCTCGATTGAGTGGTACTCGCGCACGCAGAAGCCAGCTCCGCCGAAGGGTGGCGTCTAAAACTTCTGATAAAACTTGTGCTAAGATGCAGGGCGCCTCGAAAGAGGTGCCCTGTTTGCTTTTGGGGGTTTTGAAATGGCGTATCTGTGGGTGGCTTTGGGTGGTGGGATGGGAAGTGTTGCCCGTTACGGCGTGGGGCAGTGGGCCAACACCGCCCTGGGTGATGCATTCCCGTGGGGCACACTGATCGTCAATATCATCGGGTCGTTTGTCATTGGCGCGGTCACGGCGCTGGCTGCGAACGATATGCCCTCAGTTTCTGAGAATATGCGAGTATTCATCGCCGTTGGCATCTGTGGTGGCTTCACCACGTTCTCGGCGTTTAGTCTGCAAACCATGGCGCTGATTCAAATTGGGGCTTGGCCTCAGGCGCTATTGAATATCGTAGGCTCTGTTGTGGTGTGCCTGATTGCCGTCTGGTTGGGCGTGCTGGCGGCCACGGCCCTGCGATAAAGAATTGGGCCGCTAAGGCTTATAATGATCTAAAAAGCGCGCATTACTTTCTGGGGCGCTACAAGAAGACATCATATTTCTATGACATTTATGGTAAGACTCGCTCATCCGGATTTGAGCCGGACGCGTATATAATCAGAACCATATGCACTCTGTGGGGAGTGAGAGAAAATGCTGATCAACAACTGGTACGTGGCTGCGCGTTCGAATGAAATCGGCCCCACGCCGTTCAAGTCCCGCATGTTGGGTTTGGACTTTGTTTTGTTCCGTGACGCTGATGGCAAAGTTCACTGCATGAGCGATATGTGCGTTCATCGTGGTGGCGCGTTACATCGTGGCCAAATCAACAATGGTCACATTGCGTGCCCTTATCATGGCTGGGAATTTAATACCGGCGGGGCGTGCACTAAAATCCCAGCACTCGGCGATGATGTCTCGATCCCCAAACGCGCGCGGATTGATTCGTACCCTGTTGAAGAGCGCATGGGCCTGGTCTGGACCTTCTTGGGCGACGCCGAGGAAAAAGACCGCCCCGAAATTCCCATGTGGTACGAGCCGTTTTTGAATGCGCCGGATCAATGGCGCATCATCAGCTACGACTACACTTACACCGATGTGAACTGGGTGCGTCTGGGCGAGAACTCGACCGACACAGCACATCCGTCCTTCGTTCATAAAGCTTTTGGGAATCGTTTGAGCCCGAAGGCTGTGATCGTGCCTATTCAGGACACACCTTATGGGGCCCGTACCGTGCGTGAGCGCGCGGCTCCCCCTATTGCGAACAAAACCGGCGCCATTGCAAAAATCCTGCCGACCGACCGCAAGACTACGCGCGTAACTTTGGAATTCTCGATGGTGGGGCTTACTGAGATGCTCTACCAGGAAATGACCACCGAAATTACCCAAGTGCTGTTCTCGGCCCGCACGCCGATTGATGAATACAACACCAAAAGCTACGGCTATCAGGCGCGCAATTTCCTGATGGAACCCGAGCATGATGCCGAGCGCTTGAAGGGTTTGCTGCAAGCTGCCGATGAAGACCACAACATCGTGCGTTACGTGAAACCGAAGCTGACACCAAAATCCACCACTGAAGAATTCCTGATCGAATCTGATGGGATGGAACTGACCTATCGCCGCAAGGTGCAAGAATACGCGCGCAAATTTGGTGCGATTGATCGCGACGCATTTGAGCGCGCTGCCCCCAGCCAGATCATGGTTATTCCGTCGCCGTTACGCAAAGCCGATCCGAAAGGCTGGGTCCACAAGACGGTTCCGCTGCAAGATGGCACCTCGTCAGAGATCATGGCGGCAGAATAAACTCGGGCGTATGAAAATACGCATCTCGATTTTAATCTCCGCCGTTCTGTTCTGTGCGCCTGCTTATGCAGGCGTCGGCAGTGCCGTACCATCCGTTAAAGCTGAAACGCTGAATAAGACGAAGCTTGAAGTTCCGTTGGGCTTCACCGCTGCGCGCAACGTACTTATGTTCAGCTTTGGCCGCGACATGCAAAAGCCGGTTGATGACTGGGATGCTGCGTTAGCGCCTGATCGTGATGGCACGAACGTACAAGTCTACAACATGCCGTTGATTCCCAATCCGGGTGCGATTGTGCGCAGCTTCATCTCGGGTGGTATGCGCGACATCTACAAAGACAAAGATGTGCGGGATCGCGTTGTCGTATTGTACGTGGAAGAGAAAACCTATTTTCCGGCCCTAGGCGTTACCGACAAAACCGCACCGCTGATTGTGGTGACGGATAAATCTGGTGTTGAAGTTGGTCGCGTTCAGTCTGTTTTGAATGACGCGGCCTTGGCCGAGCTGCGGTCTTTGCTTCAGAAGAAAGCCGACTGACACCGCTGATCTTCTAGTACTCTTTTCAATGTGAGGCGGGGCCGCGCTGGACCGCCGATTTGAAAGTGCGGTCGGCCATGTTCGCTTTGTTCTCAATTGTCTTCGTGGGGTTGCTGGGTGTGACGCTGGTCATCCCGCTGTTCCCATTTTTTGCCTACCGCGTGAACGCAGGCCCCGACACGATCACCGCCATCATGGCTGTGTATGCGGCGGGTCAGTTCATCGCGGCTCCGTTTTGGGGCAAGGTCAGCGATAGCATTGGCCGCAAGCCGGTGTTTCTCATCAGCACCATCGGCGGCGTGATCTCTTATGTGATGCTGGGCTTTGCTGACTCCATTGAAATGCTGCTGCTGACGCGTGCGTTCGGTGGGCTGATGGCGGGCAACGTGGCTGTTGCGTTTGCGAGTATGTCCGACCTCACCACCAACGAAAATCGCGCCAAGGGTATGGGGCTGATTGGCGGCGCGTTTAACTTGGGCTTCATCGCAGGACCCGCCATGGGCGGCATACTGGCTGGCAACGATGCCGCCACGGCCGACCTGCCGATGATTGCGATGGTGGCGGGTGGCTTAAGTGCTGTGGCGTTCTTTGCCACGCTGTTCTTCTTGCCGGAAACCTTTCCGCCCGAGCGCCGCAAACAAAAAGTCGAAGCTGCGTTAGCCGCGGCTGCCAATCCTGATGCGCCGCGCGGCGGCTTTAAAGGGATCTGGGTGAAGCCCGCTTTGGCGATGCTAATCATCCTGGGCTTTGTGTATGTGGCGGCAGGCTCGATGCTCGACACCACCTTCGCGCTTTATGCGAATGTTGTGCTGGGGTACGGCCCGCGCGATATCGGCTTCCTGTTCTCGTACCTGGGCGTGATTGGCGGCATCGTGCAAATCGCCACCATTGGTCCGCTGGTGAAGCGCATGGGCGATGCCAACATCGTCAAAATGGGCGTCGGTATTTACGCGGTCGGGCTCTCTATCTTGGTGTTTAGTGAATGGTTGCCGCTGATCATCGTTGCCATGACCTGCGTGGCGGTGGGCAACAGCTTGTTCCTGCCGGGTGCGAACAGCTTGGTCTCGCGGCTGGCTGCTAATCACGAGCGCGGCATGGTCTTGGGTGTTTATCAAGCTGCCAATAGCTTGGGCCGCGTCATCACGCCGCTGTTCTCAGGGCTGGTGTTTGCCAAGGTCGGCACGCACGCACCCTTCATGGTGGGCTTGGTGCTGCTGATTCCCGCCGTCGTCTTGATCTTTAATATAGCTAAGCGCGCGCCGCATGTTCCGGCGACACCTCAACCGCAAGCAGTCTAGCCCAGCGTTCTGATTTCGAATCGAAAAGGGCGCTGTCTGTGACAGCGCCCTTTTTTGCGTTTGTGACAAAACGAATCGACGCAAGCTGACTCTCAGAACAGCTGCATCACCGCGCCGACGCTGCCGCCGATCAGCAATATTGCCGATGGCAGGAAGGTCAGGCCGAAGCCTGCGGCGCGCTTCTCGGGCGCCTTGTAATAACCCAGCGCGTAGAGCACGCGCCCAATCGGCCAGACGATCCCAATCACCGCCGCGCTGACATCGCCCCACGCAAAAGCGAACACCCACAGCGCTGGCAGGAACAGCACCAACTGCTCCATCGTGTTCTGTTGAACGCGGAAAACACGCAAGAATTCGGGCGGTCCATCGATGGCTGGCGCCTTCACGCCGTACTTCGCGCGCGCGCCGCCGACCTTCAAAATGACCCAGATATAAACAAACAGTGCCAGCGCTGTGACGAGCGCTGTGTATGCAAATTGCTCAAGCATTTTCTCTTCTCCCTCGGTGCACCGGCGTCCCTCCGGCACCTCACCATCGACGCAACACTGCAACGGAGTCAAAAAAAATCCGTGGTCAGGACATTTTTCCTTGCAATCCCGTCCAATGAGAGTAAATGCGTTTTCAAGACGTACACGCACGTGCCTAAAGCACACCGCCGTTAAGCAACGACGTAAGCGTCCTTTCGTTAGTTGGACTCTGGGTTCTGGGACTCTGGGTTGTCTGATTGATCAAAGGAGGCCGTGCATGCCTTTCCCGAGATTGAAATACCACCGTCAGCCTGTCTGCGGCCTTGTGGCCGCGGTAGCTGATTTTCGTTCCCTGGTTCGGGGCCGCCGAGAAGCGGTAGCTGCGAGCCGGTTTGAAGTCCTTCGGGACTGAACGGAACCTCCAACGAACGACTGTCGTTAAGCCTGCCTGAAAACAAAAAGCGAAAAACAGGCACCTGAGAAACAACAGACCGCGACACAGAAAAAGTTGCGGCGGAGAGAGGCGGAACAAGGAAAGAGATGGACACACACCGATCGCTGCCTGGCAGCTCATTGAACCAAGCCATTTCCACCCCGGAACATCTGTTTCGGTCAGTTGATGACGTCGCCAAGCGCTTAAAGCCTGAAGCGCCGGTTCAGTGCGTGTTCCCCCAGTCTGTCCGTAATCAGGCTGAAAAATTCATCAACTTGTTCCCAGGCAAAGTCCTGTACGCCGTGAAGTGCAATCCCGGCCCGGACATGCTGCGCCATATGTATGCCGCTGGCATCCGTCACTTCGACGTGGCCTCGTTGGAAGAAGCGCGCTTGGTGCGCAGCCTCTTCAAAGATGCCAAGTTGCACTACATGCACCCAGTCAAGTCGCGCGAATCGATCCGCCGCGCGTACCGCATGGGCATCCGCGACTTCTCGCTCGATTCTGCTGCCGAGCTGATGAAGCTGATGGAAGAAACCAAATCGGCCCGTGATCTGCGCCTGTTCATCCGCGTGGCTGTGGCGGGCAATGCAGCCGCCTACGACCTGTCTGGCAAATTCGGGGCGGCCCCCTCCACGGCGGCCGACTTGCTCCGTCACGCCCGTAAAGTGGCGTCTAAGGTGGGCCTGTGCTTCCACGTCGGTTCACAGTGCATGGACCCTGCCGCTTACACGTCGGCGATCGGTCGTGCCTGGGACATTGTTACAAAAGCCAAGGTGAAGCTGGACATCCTGGACGTTGGTGGCGGTTTCCCCGCGACCTATCCGGGCATGGTGCCGCCGCCGCTGGAAAAGTTCATGGACGCCATCAAAGCCGCTGCTCAGCCGTTCGTTGAGCAGGGGGCCGAGCTGTGGTGCGAACCGGGCCGTGCCATGGTGGCCGCTGCGGGCTCGATGCTGGTGCGCGTGACCTTGCGCAAAGGCCGCCGCCTGTACCTGAACGATGGCACCTACGGCAGCTTGTTCGACGCTGGCGCTTTGGGCTGGAAATTCCCGGTGCGCTTGGTGCGCCCGCAGAAGTCTGGCCGTGGCAACACGCACAAAGACGCCGGTGGTAAGACGCCGTCCGAGAAGCTGGTGCCGTTCATGTTCTACGGCCCGACCTGCGACAACTTAGACAAGATGAAGGGCCCCTTCCTCTTGCCGGAAGACACGCAGGAAGGCGACTGGATCGAAATCAGCATGCTGGGCGCTTATGGTGCCACAATGCAGACGCGCTTTAACGGGTTTCATTCGGAAACCGTGGCAACCGTGTGGCCGGAAGCGGCCCCGTTTACCTTCGAGCGCAAGAAAGCTGCTGTGTCGGCCCCCTCTGCCGCTGTGGCCCAGGCCGTGTCGGTGATGCGCCGGGCGGGCAAGGCCAAAGAGCAGGTTCAGCAAGCTGTGCAGCTGGGCATTCCGGCCCCGCAGCCGGAGCCTGAGTCACCCAATCTTAACGCCGCAGGGGATGGCTCTACGCCACCACTGTCGGCTAAATAGCCCCGTATTAAAGGTGTTACGTGCGGCAGGTGTCCGGACATCCGGGCACCTGCTGATGCGCGCTTGGCCAGATCAACCTTGACTCTGGCAGACGCTCGGACATTTCTACGCTCACGTTTTTGCCCACTTTAGATTTCTCGACTTAGACTTCTGCCATTTCGAAAGGATCAACTTCCCATGGCCGTGAAGAAGAACAAAAAGACCAACAAGAAAGCCGCGCTGCTCTCCTCGCCGGTTGAGCACATCGACTTCACCAAGTTCGATGCGCGCCCGATCATCAACGCCATGGGCAAAATGTCGTTCACCTCGCGTGACACGGCCAAAGCGGCTGAGATCTTCAATCAGATGATCGCCGATCCGAAGTGCTCGGTCATCCTCACGCTGGCGGGCTCGACCTCGGCTGGTGGTTGCATGCATGTCTACTCGGACATGATCAAGTACGGCATGATCGACGCCATCGTCGCGACCGGTGCCTCGATCGTGGACATGGACTTCTTTGAAGCCTTGGGTTTCAAGCACTTCCAAGGCAGCCAGTTCATCGACGATAAGGAACTGCGTTCGCTGTACATCGACCGCATTTATGACACCTACATCGACGAAGAAGAATTGCAGTACTGCGACCATACCATTGGCAAGATCGCCAATAGCCTGGAGCCGCGTGCTTACTCGTCACGTGAGTTCATCCATGAAATGGGCCGTTGGTTGAAGAAGAACGCCAAGAAAAAAGGTTCGTTGATCGAACTCGCTTACGATCACGGCGTGCCAATCTTCTGCCCGGCGTTCGTTGATAGCTCGGCTGGTTTCGGCTTGGTGAAGCACCAAGTTGATAACCCGAAGAAGCACATGGTGATCGACGCCATCGCTGACTTCCGCGAATTGACCGACGTGAAGCTGAAAGCTGGCCGTACCGGCTTGATGATGATCGGCGGCGGCGTGCCGAAGAACTTCGTGCAAGATACCGTTGTCTGCGCTGAAGTCTTGGGCCACCACGATGTTGAAATGCACAAGTATGCGGTGCAAATCACCGTGGCCGATGTGCGCGACGGTGCGTGCTCATCCTCGACCCTGAAGGAAGCCAATTCCTGGGGTAAGGTTGACTCGGCTTGCGAACAGATGGTGTTCGCTGAGGCTTCGAGTGTTATCCCGCTGATTGCCTCGGACGCTTATCACCGTGGTCACTGGAAGAAGCGCAAGCGCCGCAACTTCGCAAAGATGTTCAAGTAAGCTGATAAAGCTTCCTCAAAACCCCGCCCTTACCGGCGGGGTTTTTTGTTGCTCGGCTGAACCTCATCTCCTGCAAATGCAGGAGATTTGCAGGGGGACGTGTGTGAGGTGTGGGGAAAGTTTCAGCCTATACCGCAGCGGTAAAACATCTGTGTTCGCTCATTGTTTCACGTGAAACAATTTGGTGCTGATCCCAACTCTCGCTGCTAGGTTTCGGTCATCGGGTAGGGGAGTGTGTTGTGATGCCAAACGAATGCCGTGTCTCGCCGGTCAAACGTGTTTCGATTTTCTGCAAAGACCTTGAGAAGTCGCTGGCCCTCTACCGCGACATCCTGGGCATGGTGGTGATCGAAGATAAAACCGTCTCGGGTCCCTTCATCGGTAAGCTGATCAATCTGCCCCAATGCACCATGCGCATTGTGTATCTGTCGGCGGACCCGTCGATTGATGCAGGTTTAATCGGCCTGTTCCATATCACTGACCCCGTCATGCCCACACTGCCGCCGCCGCAACAAGGCACCATGCATTGGGGCCAAAGTTCGTTCGTGCTCGGCACTGACAAGGGCGATGAGATTTACGCGGAACTGGTGAAGGCCGGTTACACCTTCCTCACCCCGCCAACGCCGTATCCCAAACACAATGACGACGCCTACATGAAGGCGGGCATTTACACCGAGATCATTTTCTATGATCCCGATGGCATTGCCGTATCGCTTCTGGGCTATAAACCTTTGCCGCCGAAGTAGGTGCGATATGCGTTTTGTTTTTGCACTTCTTCTGGCGTTCGGTTTTGCCACGACCGCGCAGGCACATTCCAAATATGATTTTGAAGCACAGTTAAAACTGCTCTCGGAATGGCTGCCCGGTGATTACGACAACAACGAGCAGATCGTGCGCCAATCGGGTGGCGGGTTGTCAGAAACCAAATCCACGCCATTCTTCCGCGTTCATACGATCATCAAACGCGTGACGATGCCTGAGATTGGTGAGCATGTGTTCTATCTGGAAGAATACCGCGACAACGACCCGACCAAGATCACACGCATCCGGCTTTATAAATTCACGGTGGATCTGGAGGCGCAAGCCATTCGGCTGCATCTCATCAATCCTTTAAAACCCGAAACACTGATCGGCGCGCATAAAGACTTAACAAAAATCGAAGCGTTGAAATTGTCTGACATGCGCGTAGACCGCGATCTGTGCGATGTGTTCATTCGCTGGGAAGGCAATCAATTTCGTGGGGTGATGAAACCCAATTCGTGCAACCGGCCTGACAAAACATTTGTCGATTACACACTGACCATTGGGCCGAAGCATCACTGGGTTCGTAACAGGGCGCGTGATTCAAAAGGCAAGGTGGCGTGGGAATTTGCCCCCGGTGGTGGTGAAGATTTTATTGAGGGAACGAAGGCGCGCTGGTTTGCGTGTCACGTCGAGCAAGATCCGAATGGCGAGATGCCCAAGACCAAATTCCTGACGAACATTGAATTGCACGACCAAGGCGGTGAGGCTGACATTGCGTGGCCCGATGGACGCACCCTGACGTTTCTCATTCACGACCGTGCGTTTACGTCGCCTACGGACCGCGAATTTCCGCTGTTTCGGATTCACGATAAAAAGAACATGACCGTGCCGATTGCTTATGCGTATGCGGTTGATGACGCCGAACGCTTTGGCTTAAACCTCGGCTGGTTTTATATTCGATGCCAAGTCAAAGAAGACACAAAGAAATAACGATGACTGAAGTTTATAACGTTACGGTGTGCCAACCGGCCTTAAAGCCGGTGTTTAAAGGACCCTCAGGCGCTTTTGAAATTGATCGCCGGTGGGAGAATGTCGCGAAGGTCGCAGACATGACACGCGCCGCCGCCAAGCAACACGGCGCGAAGTTAATCGTGTTCCCCGAATTCTGTGTGCAGGGCTACGCGGCAGGCCGCTCGGTCGCAGATTGGGAAACAGCGGGCATTACATTGCCGGGGCCCGAAATGCAGGAGATCGGCAAAGCGGCACGCGAAGCTAAAGCCTATGTGGCCGGTGCGGTGTTCGAGAAAATCCCAGACTTTCCGGGCCGTTATTTTATGTCGGGCTTCATGCTGAATCCTGACGGCGAGTTGTGTTTGGTCTATCGCAAGCTCTATGCGTTGACCGCAAAAACGCGGCCCATTGATATCTACGATGCATATGTGGCGAAGTATGGCCGTGCCGCGTTGATGCCTGTCGCAGACACACCTTTGGGTAAAATTGGCTGCGCGGTTGCGGGCGATGTGAGCTGGCCGGAAGTCACGCGTAGTCTCGCGTTCAAAGGCGCTGAACTGGTGTTCAATCCCACAGGCGCAGGCAAAGGGCCGGGCTATTCCGGTGGTGGCGAAGATATCGTGCGCCGCGCGCGCGCCTTCGAAAACACGATGTACCTGGCGATGTCGAACTTTGGGCCGTTCATTGATGCTGGCGTGCATGTGGACCCCGCCCGTGTGCCGTCTGAGATTATTGATTTTCATGGCAACGTGATTGCGACTGCTGACACCGAAGGCGAAACCATGACGACCGCTGCCATTGACTTGGAAGCGCTTCGGGAATGGCGGGCGCAGCCGCGTGGTAATTTCCTGGCGCAATTGCAGCCGCAAATTCATGCGGAAGATTACGCCGCATTCTCAGGCTCGCCCAAGAATGCGTTTGCTGACAAACCAGCCCAGGATGAAGCCGATAACGCAAACTTCATTCGTGCAAATTGGAACCGCATGGTTCAAAGCGGTGTGTTTGCGGGATCAAAGTCTTGAAAAAAATCTGCATTGTCGGGCCGGGCGCTGTGGGCGGCATGATGGCCGTGCTGCTGCAACGCGCGGGCTATGATGTCAGCGCGCTGGCGCGGCCCAAAAAAGCAACCGAGATCAGCACCAAAGGCATCACGCTGATCGATGGGGGCAAAACCTTCACCGAAAAAATTAACGCCTCATCCGATCCAAAAGCCCTAGGCCCGCAAGACTTGCTGATCATCACTGTGAAAGGTGATGGCTTGGCTTGGGCCATCCCGCATTTGCAAAACCTTTCAAACGCCAACACCCAGTGGTTGTTTGTGATGAACGGCGTGCCGTGGTGGTTCTTCAGTCACTTCGGCGGAAAGATGAAGGGTATGCCGCTGAAAAGCGTCGACCCCGATGGCCTTCTGGTCAAATCCGTGCCGCTGGAGCGCGTGGTGTGGGGCGTGATTAACTGCCGCGTTGATATTTTGCCGGATGGCACCCTGAACCATGAGCATTCTCAGGACCTAGAATTAGGGCGTCCCGATCAAACGCAAACGGGCTTGGACGAGGTCGCTAAGCCGTTCATAGAAACCAATTACAAAACCACGATACCTGCACAGATTCATAATTCGATCTGGGGCAAGCTGATCGGAAATGTTGTCTTCAATCCTTTAAGCGCGCTGACGATGTCCACCGTTGATGTGATGTTGGCTGATCCGCTGGTGCGGGACTTGGCGGTGAAAATCACAGACGAAGTCCGCGCATTGGGTGAGCGTTTGGGGATACCGGGTGGCGCGCCGGGGGCAGAGCGGTTCCCGCCAGGCCGCGTCGTCCCCAAAGTGAAAACCTCGATGCTTGCTGATGCTGAGCGTGGACGGCCTTTGGAGTTGGCGCCCATTATTGGCGCGGCGGTTGAAATCGCGGGGCTATGCGGCGTAGCCATGCCCTACACGACGATGGTCTATGGATTGCTTCGTCTTCGTGCCCAAAGCTTGGTGCCCTAAGCTTGGTCATTGCCCCTTAACAAGGTATAGTTCGCGTCGTCCGCTTCTTAGAAAAGTTCAGATGTCCGCAGCGCTTACCGACCGCCGTTTACAGCCGATCCTCGACGCCATTGCTGCGAAGGCGATCAAAGTTCTATCGGTCGACGTTTTTGATACGCTCATCTGGCGCAAGGTTCCTGAACCCAAAGATATGTACTGGCTGCTGGGCCAGACGTTTAAAGCCCAAAATGCGCTGGCGCATCATGTATCCGCCGCACAGTTTGCCGAGTTGCGCGGTTCAGCCGAACGCAAAGCCCGTGCCATCAAAGAAAAAGCTACAGGCACGCGTGAGATTACGCTGGCGGATATTTACAGCCTGTTGCCGGCAACGATTTTTACGCGTGGCGTCGACACAACGACGTTATGTAAAATCGAAGTGGGGATCGAATGCGGTCTGATGGTCGCGGACCGCGAGGTTGGCGCGTTGATGGCTACGGCGCGGGACGCGGGTGTGACCGTGAATTTGGTGTCCGACACTTATTTTACCGCCGATGAACTGAAAAGTTTCATCACGGCAGCGTTTGGCGGCACAGCACCAGTCTACGACCGGCTCGTGATTTCCAATGAAGAGAGCAAGCCTAAGTGGCGCGATCTGTTTGATCAGTTGTTGGGCGAATGGGGTGTTGCGCCATCTGACGTTTTACATATCGGTGATAATTTTGATGCCGATGTGCAACCGTGCCGTCGTTTGGGCATGCAGAATGTGTATTACGATAAATGGACATTCAGCCCGCGCGTACAACAACACGAATTCCCGAAAGATGAAGTCGCGCGCCGTGCCTTGCTGGGCCATCAGGGTGATTACGGCTTAACCGGTTTACGCTCGCGACTGTATCACCGTGTGCCGATGGTTGTGCTGCCGGACTTTGCGCTGCATTGGCGTTACGGCGCCTGCGTGTTGGGCCCGGTGTTTGCGGCCTTCGCGCATTGGATGGTGCAGGAGTGTAAAGCCAACGCATACCCCAAAGTTTTCGGCATGATGCGTGAAGGGCGGTTCCTTAATCGTCTGGTTGATCGCGCTGCCGACCATGCGGGTGTGGCGTTAGAGACCGAAGAACTGTGGTTGTCGCGCCGCGCTGTGATGCGCGCGGCCGTCTATCCGGATGATTTAAGCCGTTTGGCCGCATTTATTTCCTATGCGCCGGGTTTAGATACCGATGAAATTTTAGGTCAATGCGGTTTATCGCGCAGTGACTTGGCCGACATGCCAGGGGCGGGTGCCGCGTTTGATTTGACCGACGGCGATGATCTGATGCGCCTGTGCGGCTTCATTGAAAAGAATGAGGCCATCAAAGCCAAGGTGTGTGCGGTGTCGCGCCAAGCCCGGCGGAATTTGTTGAAGGCGTTGAGCAAACAGATCGACCTGAACGGGAACACGCCGTTTGTGGTGATGGACTTGGGCTATGCGGCCACCATTCAAGTGGTGCTGGAACGCATCTTGCGCCGCGAGGGGCATACAGTGCCTCTGGTTGGGTTGTATCTGGCGCTGAATGATGGCGCGCTCGAAAATATGCTGGCGGGCCTGAACGACGGCGTCGATCTGCGGGGCTACTTGGCGCATGACGGGTTCGAGCCCAAAGCCGCGCGTATTCTGACCGCGATGCCATACGTGTTGGAACATGCCTGCATGTGCCGTGAAGGCAGCTTGCTGGAATTCAACGATGCGGGCGAGCCGGTGTTGATGGATAACCTGCGCGATGAAAAACAGCTAACGCAGATGGAGTTGATGCAAGACGGCGTTATGGCCTGCCTGGATGCGATTGATAAGGAGTTGGGACCAATCTTTGCGGGCTCAGTGATGGCGGACGATCACTTACGTCGCCAAATCGAAAGCATCATCGTCACGTCCACGTTGTACCCCGCGCGCGAAGAAATTGCCGCCGTGGGGCAATGGCGTCACGAAGCGAAGTATGACGTGAAAGATTTGCGCCAGTTCATGGATATGGCGATCGACCCCGCCGAACTGGAACACAAAGGTATGCCGGTATTGAATACGCTGACGGGGCAGCAGGCCTATTGGCCGTCGGCGGCGTTGACATTGATCTCGCCGTTCATGGCCGAGTTTTATGCGGGCGGGTTTTTTGAAGCCTACAAAGCATCACACCTTTCAACTGGACCGTTGCTGGGCAATTTTGCGATCTGCCCTGATCGTGGCGACGGGTTTGACGATGCGTTGCAAGGTGCAACACCGCTCAACATCAACGCCTTTGGCGCAAGTGAGATTGATGTGACGATTAAGCCCTTAGGTGGGCCGTCATTTAAACGTTTAAGATTCCGCTGGCCGCAAACCAGTGCGGTGATGAAGCTGGTAAGTGTAGAACTGAATTACGTGGGCGATCATGAAAGCCAGCGTGTGGAACTGATTGCCCCGGACCGCACCAATCTTTGGGCCTTTGGCGGCGTGAAACACATTGAAGGCACCACGATGTTATTGCTGCCCGAAGGGCCCGAAGCCATTGTTGATATCGCGGGCACGATCCCGCCCTGGCAGCACATGTTGAAATTAAAAGTGCGCTTCAAGTACATGAAGCTCGATGCCTTGTTTGCGAACAGGTCGCCGTCATGAGTCAATCGGGCATAAGCCAAAATCGTCTCTGCATGGTCACCACCAACTACAACTATGGTGACTATCTCGAGGACTGCATCAAATCCATCGTGCATAGCAAAGGGTTTGAGCGCGTCGATTACGTGATGATGGATGGCGGCTCGACCGATCAGTCCCTCGACATCATCAAGAATTACGACAGCCATTTTAAGTACAGCCACAGCGCCAAAGACGAGGGCATGTACCACGCGATTGCCGAGGGCTTTAAAAAGTCCGACGCGCCCTACATGGGCTGGCTGAATTCGGACGATCAAATCACGCCGTGGACTATTCAAACGGTCTTGGACATTTTCGATCAGTTGCCGCAGGTGCGGTGGATTACGTCGCGCTATCCCTTGCAGGCCCGCAAAGATGGGGTGGTGATTAAATCTGACTTCGTGCCCGGCGTAGATAATTGGGGCTTCTTCAACGGCGAGCATATCAAGTCATCGGGTTTGCCGACCTCGGGCTGGATTGTGCAGGACTGCACCTTCTGGCGGCGCGATTTGTGGGACGAAGTGGGCGCTGAGTTTGATTACTCACTGAAGCTTGCAGGTGATTTTGAGCTGTGGGCGCGCTTCATGCAGAAAACAGATCTGTATGTGGTGAACGTGCCGTTTGGGATTTACCGCTTTCATGGCGCGAATAAAGCGGTCGCAGGGCGTGATGCGTACCGTGATGAATGCGTGGCCGTGCTGAACCGCTACACGCCCATCATTCCCACCAACATCGAAATGCTGGGACAGCGTGTTGTGGCCAAGCATATGAAGGCGATTGGCTTTGGACACTTGGTTGATAAGTCGTGGGGACCCAATTTAAAGACGATTGTCTTTAACCACGGCGATGGGCGTTATCACGCGGTCGATGTTGAGTAGTTTACGCCGTTAAGCGCTCGGCCAGTTCAAGCTGCGACAAAATCTGATCATCGGCCAAGTCATAGGCCTCGATCACCATCGGCACATCGAAGTCTTTCAGGCGCGATGCGAACCATGAGTCTTGCGTGAATGGCAGGTTCTGATCTTCCTGACCGTCATTGTCGCTGAGATGCAGCGCTTGAATGTATGGCGCCACCGTATCCATGAATTTATGCGCATCATAGTTCAGCGCTGTGGCCGAAACTTTGGTGTGCCCGACATCGATCAGGAAGCCGACGTTGGGCCGGTGCACCTCTTTCATGAAGCGCACAATTTCATCGGCATGGGTCATCAGCAGCGGGTTCATCGGCGCTTTTTTCAGATATACCGGCGAGATGACATTGTTTTCGAGCAGCAGCGCTTTGCCTTTCGTGGCGGCATAATCGGCCACATCGCGCACCGATTGGATCATCAACTGATACGCGGCTTCACGGTCGATGTTAGACTTGCCAAAAGCCTCAGCCTGCATGTCAGGCTTGCCCAACATCTGCGGACTTAAGGCGACGGCATAACCACTGTGCAGGCTGTAGAAATCGCAGTTCACCACCTTCGCCAAATCGATGGCGTAGCGGCAGTGGTTCAAGCTCCATGCCAAGCCATCAGCATCTGACGAGGTGAGGTTGAGGACTTTGGACTCAGCGGGGGCTGGGAAATAGTTGTGCACCAGCATCTGCAAGCCCTTACTGAGGCCCCGCCGCAAGGCGTGTTCTAAATCTGGCTCGTGATCGAGGCCTGAACTCATCTCCACGCGCTTCACGCCCAGCCGTAATGCTTCGTCGATAACGCCATTCACGCTGCGCGTTCTAAACGCGCCTGATGACATATAAATTGTCATGACTCGATTTTGCTCAATGAAAAGTCATCGGCTTTCAGGTGTTCGCCTGCCTTCAAATCCTTGGTGGCATATGCACCCACCACCATGTCCCACGCGGCCGCAGGCACTGTGGCAATGGGGCGCATCAGTGTGAGATCAGCGGCTGTCAGTTTCGCGCCTTTTGCCACATTGCGTTTCATCGCAATGCCGCGCCGCATGCCGTAAATGTTGCGCGCTTCAATATCAGATGGCGCTTTTGTGGCTTTGCCGAGTGTCGCTTCGGTTTCACGAATTTTGGCGACATATGCTTTCATCTCTGGCACTTCCAGCGATGACGAGTGATCAGGCCCTGGCATAGTCTTGTCGAGCGTGAGGTGCTTTTCCACCACGCATGCACCCAACGCCACAGCGGCAATGCACGAGGTGTCGGTTTGCGTGTGATCGGAATAGCCCACCAACACGTCCAACTGGTCGCGCATGGTCACCATGGCGCGCAAATTAGCGTCAGCTGCGGGTGAGGGGTAGTTCGTGGTGCATTGCAGGATCACGAAGTTTTCGTTCCCTGCGCCGCGCACGATTTCCACCGCACGCTTCACTTCAACCATGGTGCACATTCCGGTTGATATAATCAGCGGCTTTTTGGTTTGCGCGGCGTATTTCAGGAAGCTGGGTTCTGCGGCATGAATGGATGCAAGCTTTAAGGCTGGCACATCGTGCCGCATCAAGAAGTCGATGTCCTCAATATTGTAGGGCGTAGACATAAACTCGATGCCAGCCTCATCGCAGGCTTTGATCAGGGCCGGATAAGCAGTTTCGTCCAACTCCAGTGCGCGCAGCATGTCGAGTTGTGACTCCGCCGCGTCCGTCACTTCCAACTGGTACGCTGCTTTGGGCGCGCTGGGCACTACAAGGCGCTCGGCTTTGAAGGTCTGGTACTTCACTGCGTCAGCGCCTGTGGCCTGTGCGGCAGTCACCAGCTTGAACGCCAAATCGGTCTGGCCGTTATGGTTCACGCCAGCCTCAGCCATGACAAAAACAGGCTGCTGGTCGCCCACATTGCGGCGGCCAATGGTAAACTGTCGTCTCTGAGCGGGTGTGATCGGCATAGGGCCTCAAATATGAGATAACATTAACTTAGACAGCGTTAACAAGGTTGCAACGGTTATCGTGTTTTGTCATGTCTCTGGAGCCATTTGGGCTTCTGCAGAGTCAGCAACATCCATGTTTCCCACGCGCACCCTTTTGAAGCTATTTGCGGTTCTCGAGGATGAACTGGACGTCAATCAGTTTGCCGTCGATGGCCTTCATCTATGGCCCGCCATGCGGTTTCTCTTAACCACGAAACTGCAGGACAACAACCAGTCCGATGAACGGATGCCGCAGGCCATTGTAGCCGAAGCGGAAATAGAGCGCCGGTTTGACGCGCTGATGGCGCGCACACCATCGTTGCCCGATATCACAATCGCGGAATTGCGCCGCAAAGCACCACGCGATCATGCGCGGCCGCGCAGCCAGAACGTGCTGATCATGTCACGCCCCGATGATCATAGCTTACGAACCGAGAGTGGCTTTTATGCTCCCGTGACAGACCCGTGGGCAGAATTGGCGGCGACACGTTTTTCGGTCGCCAAGGTTGAGTTCTCAAGCCCCGTGCAAGACAGCACCTTGCCGCGCTCCGTGATGACGCTGACAATTCCTAAAATGGGGAAGGCTGTGGAAACGGCTGCTGATGGTGCGCGGCGGACTGAAATTTTCAAAGCCGCGCGTGCCTTCGGCGCCATCATGGCCAAGTGGATGGCGGCCAATCTGGGTGCCAATCTCAGCGACTTGCCAGATGCGCTTGAAATCAAGATGAGCGGCCTGTGGTTGCAAAAGCAGTTGTACAGCGAAGTTCTGCGCGCGTTGAACCCCGGTATTGTATTGGCGACATGCTACTACTATCCGCCGTCAGCGGGCATGGTGTGGGCTGCGCGCGAGTTGGGTATTCCGGTTGCTGATATTCAGCATGGCGGGAATGGCGAATACCATATTGGGTATACGCATTGGCGACATGTGCCGTCGGGTGGCTACCATATGCTGCCGGATTATTTCTTTGTGTGGGACAATTTCTCGGCCAACAATATTCTGCGGTGGATGCCGAAAGACACAAACGTTCATCAACCTTTACTGACGGGCCGTTTCGGTATGGCCTGCACTAAGCGCGCTGCACTCGGCGAACATGCGCGCTCGCCCATGGAAATTCTGATCCAAGGCAGCGAGAAAGTGATTCTCGTCACATTGCAAACGCTCGCCTCCACCGGCCTGACGCTAATGTTGCTGGAGGTGATGAAAAAAGCACCGCCCACGTGGACGTGGCTGGTGCGCGGCCATCCCATCGCGCAAAGCTGGGGCAAAAGGGAACTGATGCCTGAGGCTTTGACGGCCACATTGCGCGAAGCGGGGATTGTGCGGGCCGAAGTGCAGTTCTCAACCGCATTGCCGTTGGATGCGATCTTGCCTTACGTCAATCACCACGTCACAGGGTTTTCCGGAACTGTGCAGGAATGCGCCATGTATGGCGTGCGCACCAGCTTCACGCACCCAACAGTATGGTCGTTCTTTGGCAACTACATCAATTTAGGGGCGGCAGATTTTGTCCAAACCGCTGACGAATTGTTGGCCTCTATCGCATCGGATAAGCCGTTCCCTGATCTTTCCAATGTCTTAACAGTGCCGCGCGACGATGAAGTGGCGATGACTGTTTTAAAACAGATTTTGAAAGCGCCTTAACATGGCCGGTGGTTCGAAAGATGTGATCGCGCTGATTCCCGCACGCGGCGGATCAAAAGGCGTTCCACGCAAGAACGTACGGCCCTTGTTAGGTAAGCCGCTGATCGCCTGGACGATTGATGCCGCACTGGCGGCAAAGTCTGTGCGGCGTGTCATTGTGTCGACGGACGATCACGAGATTGCGGTGTTGGCACGCGCGTGTGGGGCCGAGGTGCCGTTTATGCGCCCGGCTGAGTTTGCGCAAGATGACACGACCGACATGCCGGTACTGAAGCATGCGCTCGAGTTTCTGACGGTCAAAGAAAGCTACGACTGCGAGATGATCGCGTGGCTGCGGCCCACGGCGCCTTTACGAACGGCCGATGACATTGATACTGCCGTCACCATTTTGGCCAGCAGTGATGCAGACTCTGTGCGCTCGGTTTCTGCCAGCAAGGCACATCCCTATTGGATGAAGACAATTTCAGATGGTGTTTTGCATCCCTTCATCGCAGGTGAGGATGAGCACAAGTATCCGCGCCGTCAGACGTTGCCGCCAGCTTATGGCTTGAATGGCGCGGTCGATGTGACGCGCACGAAAACGCTGCAAGGCTGGTCCACCTTATGGGGCGAACGTATTGCCGGTTACATCATGCCGCCTGAACGCAGCATTGATATTGACATGGAAAGTGATTTTGTAATTGCGGAAGCCTTATTGAAGGCCAGACTTATTTAAATACCAAAGCCTAGTTGCTGAATCTTCAGCAAGCGCCGTTTGGCCGCAGCATTGTGAATACCTTCACACACGCGGTCGACTTCATCCAGGCTAAGATCATTGGCGGTCGGCAGGCTTAAACCGCGCGCCGCGTAATCTTCCGAGACTGGGCAGGGTACAGCGCGACCACTGGCAAAGGCTGGTTGACCCCATAGCGGGAAGAATACATTGCGCGTTTCAATGCCTTTAATGCTCAAGTCATCGCGCAATTCATCACGCGTCAGACCGAAGCCCTTGGCATCCACCGCGAACGAATAAAGCCAGAAGATGTTTTTGGCCCACGCGGCCTGCGTCGGCAGTTCCAGCCCTTTAATGACATCAAGCTGCTCGGTATAGCGTTTGGCGATACGCAACCGGTTATTGAGAAATTTCTCGATTTGCTCAATCTGTGCCAAACCAACAGCGGCTTGTAGATTAGTCATGCGATAGTTGAAGCCAGGATAGATGTGCCAGTAGCGGCGATCTTTCGTCATGCCGTGATCGCGCAGGATGCTGATTTTATCAATCAACGCTGCGTCTTTCGTAATCACCATGCCGCCTTCGCCCGTGGTGATGACTTTGTTGGCAAAAAAGCTGAAGCAACCCACATGCCCTTGCAGGCCGGATTTGTGTCCTTTGTATTCTGCGCCTAAAGATTCCGCGCAATCTTCGATCACCCAAATGCCCCGCGCATTTGCTAACTCGATAATCGGGTCCATGTCGCACGGATGGCCATAAAGGTGCACCGGAATGATGGCTTTAGTGCGTGGGGACAGGGCCGGTGTAATCGTGGCGGCGCTCAAGCCTAATGTGGCGGGGTCGACATCGGCGAACACAGGGGTTGCCCCACAGTGCATCACCACATTTGCCGTCGCGCCGAATGTCAGGTTTGGCACAATCACTTCGTCGCCAGGGCCAACACCTAATGCGACCAAGGCCACATGTAGCGCCGTTGTGCCCGACGACACGCTACGCGCATAACCGCCGCCCATGTAGTTCGCGAACGACTTTTCAAAGCGTTCTACATAAGGGCCTTGCGATGAAATCCAGCCTGATGTGATGCAATCGGTGACATACTTCAGTTCGTTTCCGCCCAGGTTGGGCTTCGCTAAGGGTAAACGCCATAAATCCGCCCATGACAAAATACCAACGGGGCGGTTTGCGGAATCGAGAATAGGAATAAAACGAATACGCTCGTTCAGCATTGCCAACTGCGCGGTGTGGTCGGTGTTCTCGCGCGCGAATGTGAATGATGTATTCATCACCTGATCAGCAGTCGCTGTCAGCGCCATGCCATTCAAGATGGCGCGGCGCACGTCGCCGTCCGTCACCACGCCTTTCAGCGCGTTCGATTCATCAACGATGAAAATAATATCGCCCGCAATCTCGTTGGTGCGCGCCATCACCTCTTTCAAGGTAGCTGTCAGCGGCAGGCAGTTCTTTTCGACGTTGGCGCGGGCCATGACTAAGCTTTTGCCTCGGCTTCAATCTCAGCTTTAATCCATTGCGCATACTCAGGCAGTCCATCCGCTAAGGTCACGTGCGGCGCAAATCCTGAGGCGTGCAGTTTTGTGGTGTCAGCGCGCATGTGCGTTGGGTCGCCTGCTTTGGTCTCGCCCGAGAACTGAATACTGGTTTGTTTGCCTAAGGCTTGCGCCATCATACCGGCAAAGCTTGCAATTGTCGTGGCAGAGCCGGTGCCGCCATTGACGATAGTGGTGCCAGTGAAATCGCGCGTGGCCAGGTGCGCGATCACGCTAATGGCGTCGGCAATGTTCAGGAAGTCACGGGTTTCCTGGCCTGTGCCAAACAGCGTCACGCCAGATGATTGCGCCAGCAATTTCTTGCCTAGTTCCCACGGTAATTGTTTGCGTAAACCCGGCCCGTAAACCGAGAAGAAACGAACGATGCCGATGCTTAAGCGCCCTTCAGCGCCCGCAATGTCGCAGAGGCGTTCTACTTCTTGTTTGTCTTGGCCGTAAATAGACGTCGGGCTTAAGACGCCGTCTTCAGCCAACGGGGCCGTACCCCCAGCATTGCCGTACACCGCAGCACTGGATGGATAAATGATCCGCGTGCCTGGGGCGTCGCGGCCCAGGGTTTTCAAAATTGCCGTGGTGGTGCCCACCGTATCTTGGCGCGATTTTTCGGGGTTGGCTTGGGCTTGGCCCACGGTGCCGGTGCCCGCCGCATGAAATACCACATCAGGTTTACCATGGGCTTTAAGTGCGGCTTCCAAAATCCAATCTTCAATCGGTGCCACATGAAACGCGCTCGAAGGCAGTGTGACGTCCGGGCGGTGACGATCAAACCCAATCACACGCCAGCCATTGCTGGAAAAAAAACGTGTCGCGGCTCCGCCGATGAAGCCCGCAGCGCCGGTGATCCAGATAACGCGGTCCATGACCTGCTTAGTATTTACGGATGGCGAAGCCAACGCCGTAACCGGCTTCGCGGTAGCTGAAGGTGGAGAAGCGGTCGTCGTTTTCCACAAGTGCGCGCCACACGCCGTTTAATTCAGGGTGAGCAGGGTGGGAGATGTCATCAAACACCACGGCTCCGCCAATCGCCAAGCGCGGCAGCACATCACATAAATCTTGCGCGGCCCCGACTTCAGAGTGATCGCCGTCGACTGTGATGATATCTAAAAACGCATCGGAATTTTTAGCAAAGAAGGCCGGGATGGTTTGGTGGCTGTCACCATCGGTGAAGCTAGCTGGACCTTTGTGACCGATTTTTTTCAGTTCGTTCTTCACAAAATCTGGGCCTGGGTTTTCCATACCAGCGTAGTTCGCCATCCACATATCAAACAGGAACATGGCCGTGTATGGTGATTTGCTGGCTACCGCGCACGCGCTGCGCCCACGACGCACGCCGATTTCCAGGTATGTCCGTGGCTGCAAAACTTCAGATAAACACAACAGGACCGTCACGATATCCGCATAGCGCCAATCGGCACCAAACTGTTGCCGGCCGTGTGCATAGAAGTCTTTTAAGTAGGTTGTATATTCATCGGGTGCCAAGTGGCTCATCAAGTCCAAAGCCTGGGCCTGATAATCGGTCCGTTCCAGCTTTGCTGCCAGCGTGTCTGCGCCGACCATGACAGGCGGGTACCACGCAGCTTGACCTGACGCCGGTTGATGGCAGACAGCAGGCACAAAAGCCTTGGTAGCGGAATAGGGCGGCCGGGCAAAGGTGCGCGACATAACGTGTCCTCGAACTTAAAGCGGGCGAATAAGTTTTGCGGGGTTTCCGGCATAAATGCCAGGCTTATTGATTGATTTCGTCACCACGGCGCCAGCACCAATCACGGCATTGTCACAAATATCAACCGGCAGAATGGTGGCATTACTGCCGATGGAAACATGATTGCCGATGGTGGTGGCTTTCCATTTTGTCTTATCGCCACCGGCGGGTCCGCCTGTGGCAAACGTATCATTCACGAACATCACGCCGTGACCGATAAAGCAATCGTCACCAATCGTCACCATTTCGCAAATGAAAGCGTGAGATTGAACGCGTGTGCGCTGACCGATAACGACTGTTTTCTGAATTTCGACAAATGGGCCGATCTTGGAATTGTCGCCAATGACGCAGCCGTACAAGTTGCACGGCTTTTGCACGGTGACATTTGTGCCGAACGTAACGTCGATAATGCCGCTGTCTTTAATGAGTGGCATGTTGGTCATGCGGGCCGTGCCAATTTCACAACGGCGTTGGTCACCGTTTCAACTTCAGCATCCGTAATGTCACCACAGATGGGCAAGCTCAGAACGTGTGCGGCGGCATGATCGGTACGCGGCAAACTCACGTTGGCGGCGGGTAAGCTTTTTAGTGCTGGCTGTTTGTGTAGCGGGATCGGGTAGTGCACGCCCACACCAATGCCTGCGGCTTTCAGTTTGTCTGCCGTTGCATCACGGTCTGCGGCTTCGATCACGTAAACGTGGTAAACGCACGTGCTGTTGGCCAAAGGTTCGATCACCTTAAAGCCAGCCGCTTTCAGTTTATCTGTGTAGTGCGCGGCAACGGCTTGGCGGCGTGCGGTCCACTTTTGCAGATGCTTCAATTTCACGTTCAACACGACTGCTTGCAATTCATCCATGCGGGCGTTGCCGCCAATCACATCGTGGCTGTACTTCGCTTCACGGCCATGGTCGGCCAACTTTGAGATCAGCGCTGCAACCTGTGCATCGCGTGCAATCACAAGCCCGGCATCGCCGTAAGCGCCTAAATTTTTGCCGGGATAGAAGCTGAAGGTGCCTGCATCGCCGATGGTTCCGGCAATCGCGCCCTTGTGTGTGGCAAGGTGAGCTTGAGCGGTGTCTTCGATCACTTTGAGATTTGACTGATTGGCCACCGCCATCAGGCTGGTCATATCGGCCACGCTGCCGTAGAGGTGCACCGGCAAGATAGCGCGCGTCGCTTTACTGATCGGAAGCTTGGCTGCATCAAGCGTATACGAGGCCGGTTCGATATCGGCAAACACAGGCGTCGCGCCGACATTGATGATCGCTTCCACCGTGGCAAAGAACGTATGGGCGACCGTAATCACCTCGTCGCCAGGGCCAATGCCCATGGCCTTTAAAGCCAATTCAATGGCCGTGGTGCCGTTGGAACAGGCGGTGCCGTGTTTTGCACCAAAAGCAGCCAAGTAGGCGGCGGTGAAGGCTTTCACTTCACGACCGTTAATAAATTCTTGACGACCGAGCACGCCTGCAAAGGCCGTGTCGATCTCAGCCTTAAGGCCAGCGTACTGGCGCTGTAGGTTTACGAGCGGAATCATCCCACTACTGTGGGCCGAGAACGTGAATAATCAGATAACAAATCGTAAACCAAACAAGGCCATAGTGTGGGAACCAGCGTGTCTGATCCGGACACGCGCAGGTTGGAATTTGCCATGTCGGAATATCAGCACAGTCAGGGTGGGCGCTAACGATGCGGTTCATGCAAATCGCCTCCTTCTACCCGGACTATCTGCACAATTTTTATGGCCGCCAGCCTGATCTCGCTGCGCAGTCGTTCAGTGCGCAAATTGATGCGCTGTTGGGCGACGGGTTTGGTGCGGGGCATTTGATCGCACCAGCTATGAAGGGTGTCGGCTTTGAGCCCTTACTGGTCATTACCAATGCTGTTCCGGCCCAGTCTCGATGGGCGATTGAAAATGGTCTGCCTGCGCCCCGGTCTCATGGGGAATTGACCGCGTTGGTGGCGCAGCAGATCGAGATGTACCAGCCTGATGTGCTGTATGTACTGGACCCGATCGCCTTTGATGGTCGTTTTATTTCAAGCTTGCGGTTTCGTCCGCGCTTGGTGGTGGGCTGGCGTGCGGCCAATATCCCCGCCGGTGTGACGTGGGTTGGTTACGATGTGATGCTATCAAGTGACGAAGGTTGCCGCCGTCGCGCCTTGGAGATTGGGGCGCGTCATGCGGAATTCTTCCGTCCTGGTTTTCCGCGTACTTTGGCTGCGCGTGTGGCGGATACGCCAAAGAATGCCGACATTGTGTTTTGCGGCCAAATTACCGTCGAACATCAGCAGCGCCTGATCGCCATGGAAGAACTGGTGCAGGCTTTGAAAATTACGCCGAATTTTACGGCAGCTTTGCATTTGGGCATTCCGCCGACTGCAAATGTGTCGCCGTTGTTGAAGAAGCACGATAAGGGCGCCGTGTGGGGCTTGGAGATGTACCGTGCTGTACGTGGTGGCCGTGTGGCACCAAATTTCCATATCGACTTGGCTGTGACCAAAAACCAGAACATGCGTATTCTGGAAACGCTGGGTATCGGCACCATGTTGCTGACCGAGTTTGATCCCAATCTGCATGAAAGCTTTGAACTCGGCCGTGAGATTGAAACGTACGCCAGCGCCGGCGAGTTGGCCGAAAAGGCGCGCTACTTTGCCAAGCATGATGCAGAGCGTGAAGAGATTGCAAAACGTGGTCAGGCGCGTTGCTTTGCTGATCACTCTCATGAACGCCGCGCGGAAACGATGGCGGGAATCATTGGGCAATATATGACTTCGACTGCGCCCAAAGCTGCCCTCCAACGTGCATCAACCCCCGATGTTGCCGCGCTAATGCCGATTTTTGACCCGAATATCAAAGCTGCACTCAATCACCTTGCCAATAGCAGAATTGAAGAAGCGGCCAATTTGTTGAATGGCATTGTGCAGCGCGACAATACGAATGCTTTTGCGCTGTATTTGTTGGGCCGTGTGGCGTTCTTGGTGGGTGAGACAAAATCGGCCTCTGATTTATTCCATACTGCCCTTGCATTGAAATTGGCCCCCGATTTTGCGTGGCTGTGCGCGGCTGATTTATCTGCTGCCTTCCTGAAGCTGGGGCAAGCGAACGAAGCTATTCAAACGTTGCGTCAGGCGTATGCTTTGAAATCTAAAAACGCCGACGTGGCACGACGCTTGATCACGCTGCTCAATCAAACAGGTGCTGGTGAAGAAGCCGCATTGCTGGCTGAACGGTCCAAGCAAGATGCAAGCCCCACCGGCGTTCATTTGGATGCCTTAATGGATTTGCGCAAAGCGGGCCTGATTGAATCTGAACCAGTTGCGGCGGTAGCGCCGGAAAAGTCTGCAAACGGCCAGATTGATTTGGGCAAAGAGTTTCCCGGCGTGTCATTTGGCTTAGGCGTGCAAGCGCTGGGTATCGATAGTTTACGCATTGGCCGTGGCACTGTTGTCGGCGACGGTACATGGCTGAATGTATGCTTGCGCGATGGTCAGCCGCGCATGGTGATCGGTGAGTGTGTGTTGGTGGGCCGCCGTGCGATGTTGTCATCGGCGACGTATTTGGAAATTGGTGATCACACCATCTTTGGGCCCAATGTGTATGTGGCCAGTTCCGCACATGAATACGAAGGCAACCATTTAAAGCCCATTCTGATGTGCGGTGTCCGTGATTTGGGCCGTATCGTCGTGGAAGAAAATTGCTGGCTGGGGACCAATGTGGTGATCGACGGCAATATCACCATTGGTCGTGGCAGTGTGGTGGGGGCGAACTCTGTGGTGCGCCATTCACTGCCACCGTTCAGTGTTGCGGTTGGTGCGCCAGCAAAGATCGTGCGGATGTTGAACCCGGAAACCGAGAAATGGGAATCTGTGGCGACAGAGGCTGACATGGCGCGCATGGAGGCGGCCCGGCAGCGAAAAGCCTTCCCGGACCGCGCGACCTACAAAGAGATCTTGCGCAAAGCCAATGGCGGCAGAGGTCTAGACCCCGTCGTCGGCGGCTTTGGCATTCATATGCGCTAGGATTTAGTGCCCAAGCTTCGCGCGGGTGGCCTGGAAGCGTAAAATCACTTCGCGTTGCGTTTCAATTGACTCATAGATCGCGCTGATCAGTTCCAGCGATTTGCGACCTTCAAGGCCATCCACCAGCCCTGATTTTCCGGTGCGGATTGAATCGACGGCTTGGTTTAAGTACGCCTTATGCCCGAAGCCATACACATTCGGCGGCAGTTCTTTGCCATGCGCAATAATATCGGCGTCTTCAGGGCGGGTATCAGTAAATTGCCAAGTCTTCATTTCGTTGACTGCGAAGCCTGCAATTTCAACCGAGCCTTTTTCGCCCAAGATCGACAGCGAGCCTTCCAAATCTTTCGGGCGTGTCGCTGTGGTGGCTTCCACCAGACCAATGGCGCCGGATTTGAAGGTGATGACGGCAATGCCGGTATCTTCGGCTTCAATATTCACAAGCGCGCGGCGTGATTTTGCGAACACTGAAACCGGCTCGCCTAAGAACCACTCCAACAAATCCACATGGTGGCTAGCTTGGTTGGCAAACACGCCACCATCTAAGGCCCATGTGCCGCGCCAAGCATCTTGATCATAATAGGCTTGTGTGCGGCACCAACGCACACGCACGCTGCCCATGACGATTTTACCAAAGCGGCCATCATCAAATGCTTTGCGGGCGAGTTGAACGGGTGCGTTGTAACGGTTTTGTTTTACGACGAACAACTTCACACCAGCGCTGTCGCAGGCGTGAATCATGGCGTCAGCGTCTTCCAGCGTTAACGCCATGGGCTTTTCAACCACCACATGCTTGCCGTGTTTGGCGGCTGCAATGGTGTGGGCGGGGTGATGGCCGCTTTCTGTTAGAATCGATACGACATCAATCTTGGCACCTTCTTTGGCCATCATGGCTTCAAAGTCGGTGTAGTACGGTACGCCATATTTCTCGCCAAACGCTTTGGCGCGCTCAGGCTTAATGTCGCAGACAGCGATTAGTTTTGAGTCCGTGATCTCGCCGCGATGCAGCAGGTCAGCATGCTTGGGCGCAATACGCCCGCATCCTACAAGGGCAAATCCGATCACGAGTGCATCCCCTTTACGCCTAAAAAGCGTTGAATAAGTAGGCCATTGGTGAATCTGAGTGTCAAGGCAAGGTCCTATTTAAAGCATGCTGCTGTGTCATGGTCGTGCCGTTTCAGCCGCCGTGATGGCGGCCATATCTTGCATGATGCCAAGGAAAGAGCGTGCTGCGGTCCGTGCTCGCGCTTCGCGCGCCATATGGCCCGAGCGTTCAGCATCTGGGTCAGGGCCGGGCTTTAAGTTTGCCCAATGCGTTTCAATCAGCGCCGCTAAATCTTCAGCGTTGCCCTGTTTAAAGAAATAAAATGGGTTGGGCGTGGTCGCTTGTTCGTAATGCACAGGTAGATCTGTCAGGAAGATTGGACGCCCAATCGACTTTGTATCTTCAACAACCGTGCTCCAACCTTCAAACAGCGACGGTTGTGCCACAGCAGTGGCATAACGGAACAAGCTGGTAAGGGTTGGGTGATCAACAATGCCCAAGTATTTAGTCAGATGCGCAACGCCGTTGTCCTGCACATACTGCGCCAACTCTGCAAAGTGCGTGGGTTTGCGTGCATCACCACGCGACCCTGTGCAGACGACCGTTATTTCAAGCCCGCGTTCTTTCAGAAGTTTGATCGCCTTAAACAGCGTCAGATGGTCTTTGTGAACCCAGAACTGATTAGGGGCGAAGAGGTATTTTTCCGGCAGCTTATAGGTGACGCGCGGGTCGATACTGCTGGAGCTGTCCGCAGTTACACCGCTAACGAAGGGCCACACGTAAAACTTTGACGTCGCATCGGGATAAAAGTGTGCTGCATCTGCTGCGGCAGAGCGGCTGCTGAATAGCACAAAGCGCTGCTTATACAGCATCTTGCTAAAGACCTCGTCGCGCTGATCGAGCTCAAGCTGATCAAATAAGTGCGGCAGATATTTGTGCTGCAAGTCAGGAATCCAATGCAGCGCTTTATAGGGGTGAAACAACGGCTGGCAGGCTGGAAACAAAGCCTGCGCTTGGCCAAAGAGTGCTGTGACCTTGTTGGGATCGATGTTGCCGTCCTGACCTGAGATGAGCGGTAAGAGTTCAGACTTTGCTTGGATGACTGCGCCGCTGGACTCGAAAATGCCTTCGACAGCGCGGAAGGCGATCATGACTTTAACGAAATCGGAATCCCTCGCGGCGTCCGTCAGGACTAAAACGCGGGGACGCTCAGCGTCACCAAGGTCTGACAACAGGCGAACTAGATTTTGCACAAAAATCACGCCACCCAACCAACCGTTATGGATCACGTCCAAATTCGGCTGAAACAGCGGCATAAGCAAAGTGGAGCGCTGATCGCTCATGAGCGCGCCTGCATGTCTTTTAAAATGGCCAGAAATTTTTGCGCTGAAACAAGCGTGCGCGCCTTATGCGCGATAATCGCTTTTGCTTCAGACGTCACGGATGGCCCAGGTTCAAGATTGGCCCATTGCTGTGCGATGACATCGGCCAAACTTTCGGCGCTACCGCGCGAATAGAAATGAAATGGAATTTCAGGGACGGCCTGTTCTTGATGCACATCCAAATCAGACAAAATCATCGGGCGGCCAAGGGCTTTGGCATCTTCAACAACCGTGCTCCACCCCTCAAAGAGCGACGGCTGAATAACGGCGGATGAAAAGCGTATCAGCTGTAACAGTGTGTCGTGCGGCACGGTGCCTAAGAATTTAATCTGATCGGTGAGCCCAGCCTCACTCACAAATTGCTGCAACTCAGTGAAGTAGGTGGGGTGTCGGAAGTCGATGCTATTGCC
This sequence comes from Rhodospirillaceae bacterium, assembly GCA_965229355.1. Taxonomy (GTDB): domain Bacteria; phylum Pseudomonadota; class Alphaproteobacteria; order Rhodospirillales; family Rhodospirillaceae. The sequence continues at coordinate 2,572,828 of OZ245869.1, forward strand.
AGTGCATGCCAATGTCACTGTGATGCCGCGTTCTTTCAGAATACGGATCGCCTCAAACAAGGTGCGGTGATCTTTGTGTTTCCAGAATTGATTGGGCGCGAACAAGTATTTAGTGGGCAACTGATACTGCGGGCGTGGATCAAGTGGTGGAATCAAGGCGGCGTCCAGCGAACTGGTGAATGACCACACGTATGTTTTGGCGGTTGCGCCCGGATAAAACAGTTTCAAATCTTTGGCGGCACTTTGGCTGCTCAGCAGCAAGTACTTCCGGCCATAAGCCATGGCCATGAAGTCATCATCTCGGCGTTGCAATTCGGCGGCATCAAACATGTGCGGCAAATGTTTGTGCTGAAAGTCTGGGATCCAATGCAGACCTGTTGGCCAGTTCAACATGGTGCGAAACACCGGAAACATGGTCGTGACCTTAGCCAAAAACAAGCCGACCGCCGTGGGATCGGGCTGGCCCTTGTCATCGATCAGCAAGTTCAGCAGATTCTGTTTCAATGCGATCGGGTAGCCGTCGGGTTTAAACACACCTTCTACCGCTGCCTCAGCAAAAAGCGTGCGAATGAGCGGGGTATCTATCGCACCATCAGTGAGCGCCACAATCGATGGACGCTCGGCTTCATCAAGTTGCGACAGCACGCGCACCAAGTTCTGAATATAAATCGCGCCGCCCTGCCAACCTTTGAATGTCACATCAAGGTTGGGGCGAAACAGCGGCAGCGATAAAATGGGGCGCGCGGGTGAACTCATAACTGCGGCTCGAACAACTGGGTCAGCATCAGGCGGCGTGCGGTCCGTGTTTGCGGATAGCCGCGATGCAGGCCGGACTGCATCGACAAGATCAGTGTTCCCGCTGGTGCAAGGCATGCAATGGCAGAGGCCGGGTCGACCAAGCTCATGTCGGTGCGCGGGCGACTTGCTGCGGTATTGTACAGTTTGTTTATGGCTTTGATCTGCTTTTCCTGATGCGAGCCAGGAACATAACAGTAGGGACCATCATTCAGCGTCAAAACATCGGTGAGGTACACAAATGCTTTCACATGATGAATGTCATCGTCGATGTGAAAGTCGCGCGGGTTTGTAACACCTTCATTGATATACAAACTAAAACTTGTTGGCGTGTATCGCAGCGACGGAAAATGCGACAATACGTTCATGGGTAAGCCTGCATCCAAAATAGAATGCACTGGCTTTAATGCGGGGATAAGGGTGTCGGGCTTGAAGAGATCAACAAAGCCTGCATCTGGTGCGTTCGTACCGCGCCCATGACGAATGTTAATGACCGGCTTGGGGCAACCGATAATGTCGGGAAATTTCGCAAAACGTTGCAGGTCAAAGTTGACGATGAAATCGTCGCATTCATCGGTTTTCTCTGCGGCGATGTATGGGTTTATCTTTTCTAAGTAATCGCTGACGATTTGCCCTAACTTCAATGCCTCGGTGTGCGGTATGAAATCGCGAACGAGTGCGATGCCTTGAAGGCCCAACGCGCTGACGATGGTCGGGACATTCACGTTATCAAATACAATACTGCTGGGGGCCGTTTGGATGTGCCCCAACCTTTCGCGCATCAATTGTGTGAAAATATCGCTCATGTCGCGTCGACAAATTCGCTCGTTGTCGCGAATTGAAAGCCTAAGCGTTTCGCGCTCCACAGCATGTAGTCAAGGCCGTGTAGTGTCATGTGGTGTCGATCAACAGGCTGATCGCTGATGCCATGACCATACAGTGCAATAGACTTGTTGTTTTGCGCGGCGTGCCGCAATTCAGCGACGATGTCATCAACTGATCGAATTGTCGTGCCAGATGACGTGACCGTATCGCAGTTGCGCGCCTTAATAATCGCGTTCGATTTGTCCCACTGCAATGCCTCTGCCAACGTCATGGCTTCTGCGCGTATGGCTTTAAAATAGGGGCTCAGCGCCTTATCGAGTTCGTCGTTGTGTACATTGTTCGGAAAGGCAAATGAAACGGGACTGAAGCCCATCAATTTCATTGCGTCCAGACCAGGGAGAATCTCAGACTGAATATATGCGTCAACGCTCTGCTCTTTGGCGACGTCAACAGCGTTTAGATGGTGGACGGAGTGGTATCCAATTTCATGACCAAGATCCAAAAGCTTGAACAATTTTATAATTCGCGACGATGATATGTAAGGAAAGCCTAGGATAAAAAATGTTGCGCGCGCGTTGTATGCTTTAAAAACGTCAGCAGCGTTCAGCCATTCTTCAATGGATTGATCGTCGAATGTCAGCGCGAGGCGAGGAGCTTTGTCCATGGCCAGTCTCATACCAGCCGTAAGCCGTAGGCCGCGAAAGCCTGTGTGTTGAAATCGCGCCGACCAGGATAACGAGCTTCTAAAGTTCTTTGCAGTGCGGCGTCGGGTAAATCGCGCTGCGTAATGCCTGTATTGACTTTGCCATAACGGCCAAACGGAGATTCAGCAAAGAACTGCGCATAATCGTCCGCAAAGTAACGGTTTACCCGGCGTGAGTAGAAAATCTCGTGTGTGATTTTTCCGGCGGCTTCGCTGTCCATGTACCGCGTCAAATAGTCGTACAAGCTTGTGGGCTGCATCAACAAATGCCCCCACTTTGGAACCAAATTGACATGGTCTTCGAGTGAGTACGATGAAAATTGCCGCCCCATTTTATCGGTGACGGTGTGGTAAAATAAGCCGGTTTCAGAAGACCAAATTTGTGCGGTGATAATGCCAAAGGCGCCACCTGGCACGAGGCAGCGATAAATTTTATCCAGCGCTAGGCCCACTTGCTGCACAAAGGTGAATGCGGCCATGGACACGACCAGATCAAATCGTTCGTAGAAGCTTTCAGGCAGATGCTCGATTGGCGCGGTGATGACTTGGTAGGGGCCCAAATTTTTTGGGTCGGCTGCGTCGAACGATGCGTAATCGATGGTGCCTAGATCACCAATGCCACGGCCGATGGTTTCCCAGTAACCGAGTTCTTGGATTGCGGTCCAAGATTTCACTCTAAGATCTTCGGTGACGAATGTGCGGTTCAGCGCGCCGCCCACTTCCAATACGCGTTTACCCGCGAAACCAAACATGGCTTCAACGTCTGCACAAAAGTTGGCCTGATAGCGCTTTAACTTGCCGTTTGGGTCGGGCAAGTCAGCTTTATACTTTTCCGGCCATACAGTGCGTATGAGTGTCGGACGATCCATTTGGAAGGTTATTTCAGTACTTATTTATCCCCACTCTATATTTATCTCGCTGAGGGTTACTGAAACCTTACGCTGGACTGTAAATTTGTCGCTTTGCGGCGTCTAAGCCCTTGAAAACAAAAGCGCCCGGCCCATTTTCGGGGCCAGGCGCTTCAAAAGCTAAAGAACGTCGGCAGTCTTAGTTGATCGAGCAGGTGGCTTCTGCGCCCGTCAGTTCGTACTTGCCATCATCGACGTTCACTTTTTCAGCAACGCCGTCTTTCACGATGATCGAGAAGCGCTTGCTGCGTGAACCTAAGCCGAACTTCGAGGCATCCAGTTCCAAGCCCAGGGCTTTGGTGTAATCGCCGTTACCGTCAGCCAGCATCTTGATTTTATCGCCCACGCCGCGGTCTTTGCCCCAGGCGTCCATTACGAACACGTCGTTCACAGCCATGCAGGCAATGGTGTCGATGCCTGTCGCGCGTACTTTGTCGTAATTTTTCAAGTAGCTGGGCAGGTGCTGGTTCGAGCAGGTGGGGGTGAAGGCGCCCGGTACAGCGAACAGCACAACCGTTTTGCCTTTGAACAATTCATCAGTCGTGACTTCGGCCGGGCCGTTGGCCGTCATGATGCGGAATTTGCCTTCAGGCATTTTGTCGCCAGCTTTGATCGCCATGGTGGAGGTCCCTTTTCAGTATTGTTAAGTGTCGTATGTGTTGAATATTGGGCTTCGTATATGAGCCGCGAAGCGCGGGCCTAACCTAAGCAGTTAGGAGGCAGATTCCAAACACGAATTACACACGGGATGAGTGTGTGAATTTAATGTGATCAGCTTGCGCGAAAACTTGGCCTTAGTTCGAATGGCGGCGATTGATTTCGTAATGATCGCCTTTGAAGTCGCCAAAATGTGACCCCACTTCCGGATGGCCAATCGGCTCTCCGGAATCATCGACCAACAAATTCTGCTGCGAAACGTAAGCCACATAGTGCGTATTCGCGTTCTCAGCCAAGAGATGATAAAATGGCTGGTCTTTGCTCGGGCGCATATCTTCCGGGATCGAGTTCCACCATTCCTCAGTGTTGTTGAACTGAGGGTCGACGTCAAAAATCACGCCGCGGAACGGGAAGAGGCGGTGGCGAACCACTTGGCCAAGCTTAAATTTTGCACTCGTCGACTTCATCGTTTTACTCATCAGTCACGGCTGTCCGCTCCCTTCGGTCAGCCAACCCTTGTGTGGTCAAAGATAAGGGTGGGGTGCAAGGCCGTCCAGGGCATCTAAGATGTTGATATCTAATGCTATCTGAGAGGATTGCCTAGAGGTTAACCGGCCTTGCCAGTGCTTTCCCCAAGCCAAGCCTCAGCTTCAATCACGGCTGTGCGGTAAAGCTTCAAATTGTACGTCAGAAGCCCAATCGCCAGCACGCTTGCAACCCCGCACGTCAGGGCCAGGGAGTAGCGCAGCATCATTTCATCTTTGAAGACAAAATCGGTGACCACTGCGACTGCGCTAGGCCCGACGGTGAGGCCCAAAAGGCTGAGAACGAAATAATAAAGCGCTGAAATTTGCCCACGCATTTGGTTGGGACAAATCATCATCAATGATGCAGCCCCGGTGGCTGTCACCCACGCCCCGCCGACAGAGCCAAAGACCACGACCATGAGCGCTAATTCGGGGGTCGGCATTAAAGGTGCCAGCGGATACGGGATCGCCATCAGCAAAATCACGCCATATAGGTTGGCGCGCATGTGGCCGTCTTTGTGGCCCTTTTTGTAGAAACGATCTGAAAGCCATCCGCCCAGGTTGGCGCCCAGCGGAACGGTGACCAGCATGATAATACCGTAAGCAAAGCTGATCTCGCCGATGGTCCAACTCCATGTGCGAATAAACATGGTCGGCAGCCACGAGAAGTAGGCGTACCCAAGAATAGTCACGACCGACATGCCGATGAAGTGGCTGGCAAACATTTTCCAGCGTTGTTTCAGAAATTTCACAACTTCGCTGACGGGAATATCATCGCTTTGCGCACCGGCAACTTTCATTTTGCCGCGGCGATAAGGCTCGCGCACTGTCAGCATCAGCAGCGCCACCAGCAAGCCCGGAATACCGACGACAAAGAACACGGTTTGCCAGGCGTACATTTGGCCCAAGATCGGCAATGTCACTGGGGGGGCGGCCGCGACGTACTGAATAATCTGACCGCCCAAGATCAGCGCCAGTGCAGCGCCCAAGCCAACGCCTGCATTATAAAAGCTGATGGCGCGGCCACGTTTTTCTTTGGGGAAGTAATCGCTGATCAGGGACAAAGCGCTGGGGGCCAGTGTTGCTTCACCAACGCCAACACCGATGCGCGCCAGAAATAGCGTGGTGTAATTTTTCGCCAAGCCGCATGCGGCGGTCATGATGCACCACACTGTGATGCCCCAGCCGATAATGGCGCGGCGGCTACCTTTGTCGGCCCAGCGTCCGATGGGTAAGCCCAGGATCGTGTAGAACAGCGCAAAGGCAAGCCCGAGAAGCAGGCTCATCTCAGTGTCTGAAATGCCCAAATCGCGCTTAATGGGCCCAACCATCAGCGCCATGATCTGGCGATCAAGAAACGCCAGAATGTAGGACAGGGTCAGAACGCCGACCACGTACCAGGCGTATGTGTTAGACGGATACGGTGGGTCCTGGCGCGGATCGGTATTCTGCATAAATGCCCCTTCAGTTATTGCGGGGCGATCATGCGCTCCGTTTCTTCAACAGTGCCACGGTAGTGCTTCAGGTTGAAGAACAAAACCCAAGACACGATGCCGCCTGCAACCGCGCTGACAATCGCCAGCGATGACCCAACCGCAGCGGGTGTACCAAACACTTTATCGGTCAACAGCGCAACCGAGAGTGGGCCAAAGCCCAAGCCAATAGCGCTGATGACGAACCAATAGATCGCTGTGATCTGGCCGCGCATGTTGTTGGGGGCAATCATCATCAAAGCGGCAGGGCCGGCTGCGGTCGGCATGCCCGAGCCGATTGAGTGCAAAATCATCAATGCCATCGCGATACCTGCGTGGGGCACCAACGGCACGATGATGGCGATGGGAACCAAGATCAACGTGCCATATAAGGCCGCGCGCATGTGGCCATCTTTTTGACCGGACTTATAAAGCTTATCGCCGATCAAGCCTGCGACGGTGACGCCAATGGGGCCGCCCAACCCTAAGATCAGCCCGTACCAGAAGCTGATCTCACCCACAGTCCAGCCGTGTTGACGAATGAAAACTGATGGCAACCAGAACACATATGCGTTGCCGATGAAGGTCATCACCGACAGGCCTAAGAAGTGCGAGCCAAAGGTGCGCCAACGCGCAGCAAGGTATGCGACAACCTCGCGGAAGGGTACCGCTTCGGCTTTTTGCCCGATCATTTGATCGCGGCGGAAAGGCTCGGCTACCGTCATCATCAACAACGCCACGACAAGGCCGGGCGCGCCAATGGCGAAGAAGACCACCTGCCACGGAAACACTTCGCCGACGAGCGGCAGTGTGGTCATGCCGCCTTTGGAAATTGTTTCAATCACGCGGCCACCTAAAATCATAGCGCCGCCAGCACCGATGCCTAAACCCCATGCATATACGCTGTAGGCTAACCCGCGCTTGCCGCGTGGGAAGTAGTCAGACAGAATCGAAGTCGCGCACGGTTGCAGTGTGGCTTCGCCGACGCCAACGCCGACGCGGGCAAAAAACAATGTTGTAAAGTTTTTCGCCAAGCCGCAGGCCGCCGTCATGACGCTCCAGACGCCAATACCAAGGGCGACGATGGTGCGGCGACTTTTCTGGTCCGCCAAGCGCCCAATAGGAATCCCCAGCACTGTGTAGAAGATCGCGAAGGCTAAACCCAAGACAAGGCTCATTTGCGTGTCGGTGATATTCAAGTCGCGCTTAATGGGTTCGACCATCAGCGTCAGAATAAAGCGATCGAGATACGCAAACACATAAGCCAGCATTAAAATAATGACGACGTACCAGGCGTATCCGGCCGATGGGTATGGCGGCTCAGATGTTGATGTCCGTGGCGTGGTCTGGCTCATGTTGATGCTATCCCCTTGAATTCCCCGGCTGGTTCAAAGCTTGATCGCCAGCCTCTCTCGCGGGCGGCACTGTAGCCCGTGCCATCTCTGTGGTGGAAGCTTGGGATAGACCACGGCATAGTATCTTCTGTGGGAATGACCATTTTTGGTCATGAGGGTTTGGGGTCGTAACGACTTTCGATCACGTGGGGGGCAATGTTAAAGGCTGCCGAGGGGCTCCGGTCTAGTCTGGTTGCGCTTATTGGCTTAAGCGCGTTTCATATTATTGATAGTCGCAAACAAACTTTAACCCGCGCGCATGAAGATGCACTGCAATTGGTGCGCACACTCGAGGCGGGCGTTTCGGCGACATTGCAGTCTGCTGAAATTGCAGCTGATGTTATTATCGGATCAGCGCGCGGCCTGCATGAATCGCGACCCGAGCGAGCGGGTGAAGTTCCGCCGGGTTTCGTCCGCATGGCGCAAGATTGGCCGTTTATCCAAACGCTTGGCTTCATCAATGCGGATGGTCGAATGATCCATTCGATGCTCCGCAGTAAGGAAGGGCGGCTTCAGAACAATACTCTTTTCGGCGATATCGATTTTTCAATCCGGCCAACATTTACGTCGCATCGTGATGCGACGCAGCGGTCTGATCAGATCTATATCAGCGAAATGAAATCTGGTTTGGTCTCGAATTCGCCCATTATTGTGATGACGAAAGGCGCTTGGAGTGAGGATGCACAATTCCTTGGCGTTTCCTCGGTCGCTATTCGGAAATCGGCGCTGGAAGATATCTTCAAGAATGCAACGCCAGTAACAGACGGCGCTGTGACACTGTTCCGCAATGATGGCTTGTTGTTGTTCGCGTCGGAGGGAACGACATTGGAAGTCGGAACAATTTACAATGAATCGCGCCTGATGCGGACGGCGGTTTTTGAATCGCACGAAGGTGCCTATCTGGCGCGCACGGCCGAGGATGGGAAAGAACGCATTTTCGCTTTCCGCATTTCACCGCGATATAATTTCGTCGTCGTTGTTGCAGTCCCACTGAGCAGCGTACTGGCCGATTGGCGTCGATCGACCATGGTATTGATTTTGGGCTGTTTGCTCAGTGCGATTGTGATCGTAGCACTATTGGCGTCGTTGATCCGGCGCTATCGCGTCAACAATAAAGTGCAAGAAGCGCTGCATGAAAGTGAAATTCGCTTAAAGGACATGGTTGAGTGCTCGTCTGACTATCAGTGGGAAACCAATATGGATGGCGTGGTGATGTTCTTCCATGGCCAGGGCAGCGAGAAATTTCCGGACATTGTTGGCAAGAATATCGCTGAAATTTTTGCGCCCAGTTCCGAACCACATGATCTGACCGAGTTAATCAAACGCCGCAAGGCGCATCTGCCCGTACGCAACTTAACTGTTCCTGCGCGCGGTCGCGACGGCGAGGTGCGGTGGGTGCGCAACAGTGCAAACCCAATGTTCGATGCGCGCGGTAACTTTAAAGGCTATCGTGGTATCGGTGCGGATGTGACCGAGGTGCGCCAGCAACGTAAAATTATCGAAGCCAAGCGTAAGGACGAAGCCTTGGGCCGCCTGACCAGCGGCTTGGCGCACGAAATCAACAATCTGTTGCAACCGATTCTGATTTATTCCGATTCCAGCACAGCAAACAAAAAAGGTGATGCTGCGTCTTCGTTCTCGCGCATTCGGAAGGCAGCTGAGAGTGCGTCTGAGATCGTCAAGAACGTCTTATCGTTCGCACGCGAAAGCCCGCCGCGCAAAGAGCATGTGGAGCTGACCCAGGCCGTGCGCGATACTGTTGATGTGATGTCGGTGCTGATCCCAGATAATATCAGTATTGCTTTCGATTTGCCGCAAGACCCGCTCTATGTCTGGGTGGATCGCACAGGCTTTACGCAAGCGTTGACCAATCTGTTAAACAACAGCATTGAAGCCATTAGCAGCAGTGATACAGGCCAAGGGCATATCAGAATATCAGCCGATAATATTTATACCGATGACAAGCGTCTGGGTTTGCGCGTGGGGCATTACTGTGTCCTCAGTGTCGAGGATGACGGGCCGGGCATTCCCACCAGCAGCTTTGAAAAAGTGTTCGACCCATTCTTCACAACGAAGTCACAAGCCGAAGGCACGGGGCTTGGGTTGTCGGTGGTCGCGGGCCTGACAAAAAGCTGGGGCGGTGCGGTGGATGTCCACAGCATCCCAGAGCAAAAAACCATTTTCTCAATGTATCTGCCGTTGGCCGAACAGCAACTGCAAGCCGCGCAGTAATTATGCTTTGACAGCGCCTGTAAAGAAATAGCGCCCGCCACTGCGGGTCGCATTCGGGTCGGTATTGTTCTGTTGAAAAAACAAGCTTGGCGCATAAGCCCTGAACGTATTGGATTTTTGGAATCCAGCTTCGGCATACATGTCTTCAAGGGGCAGGGCATATGCCGTCAGCATGAAGGGCTCGTTATTGCAGGTGGCGTCCCAGTCTCGCAGTGAAGCCTGGTAGGCATCCATTTCATCAAATTGGGGCGCATCACAATGCAGCATCACGCCGCCGGGTTTCAGGAGGCGGTGGCACTCACGGAAAATATTCGGCAGTGCGGCTCGGGATGTTTCGTGCAACAAAATGCGCGAGACCACGATGTCAAACGAAGCGTTTTCAAACGTTGTCGCCTCAGCATTCATTTGATGAAAATGTGCCGTCACTCCTAACGCATTCGCACGGGCGTGGGCATAACGCAAGCAAGGTGCGGCGCAATCTATGCCATGCACTTCAGCATTCGGGAACGCTTGCGCATAAGGCAGTGTGTTGTTCCCAATCGTGCAGCCTAAATCGAGAATGCGTTTGGGCTTTAAGTCGGGGAAGCGCTGCTTAATCCATGCGGCTAATGTCACGCCCGGGTCGTCGTTGTGCGGGCCTTGGCTTCCCATGTTGTGCACGGAAATCGTGCGGTCATACTGCGCGCCTGCAGCAACATCATGCTGCGTATATTCCGTGTGATAACCGCCGGGTTTGCGGTGAATATCTAGCTCTGACAGGTAGCTTGGAATCCGAAGTGCTGGATTTAAAGATAGCGACCCCTGCCCCGACGACTTTTCGGCTTTCGCAGTTAAGTCATCGATTTGCCGCTCAATCATCGCGCCACTCACCGCATACATGCGGTCTTGGTTGTCGGTCCGAAGGCGATACCAGAATTGATTGGTAGCCACTTTCCGCATGTCCTTCGCAATTTCGCGCGCTGTGGGCTCGCGCTGATGTGCGGCGACGAACGCGGGCCTTACGTCGCGCTCGAAGATCGCGCGCAGTTTGGGACGCAGTTGTGTTTCTAATTTTATCGATAGCGCGCGTGTAAAATTTTCTTGCGCCAACTCATCGTGATTGGGGCGCGGCATCACGGCGTGTTCGTGAATCACAGGCATGGGCAACTCCATCGCGAGCGTGAAGGACAGCCAACCCCACGATCATGCCTCAAACGCGGGGCCAGCCTTATGCCCGAAAACCGGGATAGTCGCGTGATAACCATTGAGCATCGCCATAAGCCTGACCTAACCTATAGCCTCTGGGGATATGCCGGGCCTTCGTTCCGGTCTTTTTATCAATGCTGTTTGCTTCGGGGGAGGCGGTCGTGTTGCAGGCCATCACAGATTTTTTCAAAGTGAATGAAGCGGAAGAGGCTGCGTCGGACGACAATCCGCTCGCACCCACGCGTGAAGAACACAAACAACCCGCAGGGCCCATGTTGGCGCTGGCCTTCGGTTGGGGCTTTTTGATTACGGGTTTGTTGGCCGGCGGCCAGTTGGCTGCTGGTGTTCCGTTTTGGCCAGGCCTGATCGAAGCCGCGTTCTGGGGAAACCTCGTCAACTTTGGGGTGGGCTCATTGCTGGGTTACATGGGCTACAAGACGGCCTGCAATTCCGGCCTTTTGTATCGCTATGCGTATGGCCGCATCGGCGTGTATCTGCCGGTGATTTTCCTCGCCATTCTGACAACGGGTTGGCAAGGCATTGTTGTTGGTGCGTTTGGCTTTGCGTGGGTGCAGGGCATTGTTGTGGGTCTGTTTGGCCAAGCCCAATACGCTGGTGCCGCAGGCTTTGATTCGATCTGGTTTTATATCTTCTCCCTCGGTGCAGGCATTCTTTATACCGGCACCACATACGCAGGCGTGAAGGGGATTCAAAAAATCAGCGTGCCATCTGTCGTGATCTTGGTGTTGGTCGGTATTTACGCCGCCTACATCAGTATCGATCAAGCGGGCGGTTGGGCCGCATTCCTGGAATTGGCGAATAAGCGCGCGGCTGAAAATCCGATTTCGATGATCACCGCGATTAATATTGTCATCGGCACCTGGATCGTCGGTGCGGTTGTGATGCCGGAGTACACGCGCTTTGCCAAATCTGCGTGGGTGGCGATTGCCATTCCATTCGTGGTGTTGATCATCTCGCAGTTTTTCTTGCAGATCATCGGCGCGGTGGGTGCGACCGCTTCGGGTTCGGCTGATTTCACAGACTATATGAGTATTGCAAAGCAAGGCTTGGTCATTGGTGGTTTGGGCCTGATTGGTATGAGTCTCGCCTTGTGGACCACGGGCGATGCCAATTTGTATCTGCCCGTGATTCAGACCGCATCAACGTTCCATCTGCGTACAAAGGCGATGGTGTTGTTCTGGGGTGTGCTGGGTACGATCTTCGGGCTTGGTATTTACCAGCACTTTTTCGATTGGATTAATTTGATCGCGAACCTTGTGCCGCCATTGGTAGGGCCTTTGATTGTCGACTACTATGTCGTCCATCGCACGAAGTACGATACCGCCGATCTAAATCGCTTACCTGTTTGGAATCCGGCTGCAGTGATTGCGTACTTAGTTGGCGCTGTCAGCACATTCTACACGCCGGAATGGACTGTTCCTGCGCTGTATGGCCTGATTGTTTCAATGGTTGCTTACACGATTGTCTATTATGCGGCATCGATGGTTGGGATTAAGATGGGCTATAAACGCGCTGCATAGGTTAGCCTATAGGGTAGAATGTCAGATCAAGTTACAGTTGTTGAGAGCGTGCCTGGAGAACAACTCCAGGCCGTAAGTGAAACGGAAAACGGCAATACGAAAGTATTGCCGTTTTTTTCCGTTTCGGTGCCGAAGCTGATTGTAATGTCGATTGTGACGTTCGGGTTTTATGGTTCGCTGTATTGGCACTTTAAGCAATGGCGTGCCTACGCCGATGCCACGGGTGAAAACGTTTCGCCCAAATGGCGCGCGATTTTCGCACCGCTCTTTTATTATAGTCTGCTGAATAAAGTCTCTGTATCGGCCAAGGCGCACAGCATGTCTTTTCGCTGGCCGCCGATTTTACTCGCGGCGGCATGGATCGTCTGGGCTGTGGGGTCGTACCAGTTACCTGATGAAACGTGGTTTTTGGATCTGGCCATGGTTTTGTTATTTGTACCCCCGCAGCTTGCGATCAATCAGATCAACCGGCAGATTGATCCTGCTGCAGACCGCAATGAGAGCTTCTCAACGTTAAATAAAATCTGGATTGTGATTGGCGCGGCTGTGTTGGTGGTTTTAATATATGATACTTTTTTCCCGCATGACTTAGGGCTGTTTGAAGGCCCTGCGCCTAGCGAACAGCCGATTGATGAGACAGAAGGAACAGTGGGGTAACATGAATCGCCGCCAGTTTTCGCAAGGCCTTGTTTTGTCAGTGGCAACAGCAACTGTTACACGCCCGGCTCTCGCGAAAGCTGATGTAACTTTGCGTCGCGATTCAATCACTGCCGCTATCGTTCAATCGCGCGCGGCAGATGTGACCGCGATGATCCGCGAGATTGACCTGCTTTTTCAGGTGGGCACGAAAGATTTGATCTGCTTCCCAGTTTTGCCAAATGCATCTGTGTTTGATCTGCGCCTGCTGGCACAAAAGGCCGTGCAATATAATGTTCACATCGCGGCTCATCTGCCGTTAGATGATAAACTCAATCTTGTTTTGGTCACGCCTGCAGGTGAAGTCAAAGCGGGAACGGGAGGGCACGATACTGACATCGGCAATGTTGCGCTCATGTCGTCCGCTGATGGTGAACAGGCTATTCCTGCAGAGAGCGAAATTCTGATCAATATCCCTGCTGGGCCGCTCTCGTTTGCTGCGATGCAAGCATTGGCGCGCGATCACGACTTATATGTATTGGCGGCGACTTCAGTCGGGGATTCATTTATTCAAGCCAGCGGCAGCGCGATTTTAGGGCCAAATGGCGAAACGCTGGCTGCAGCAGGTTTGGCTTGGACACAAACCGTAGCGGCGACACTGCCGTTGGGGCATTACCGTGCGCATCATCCAGGCGTACGTCAGCCGTATCGCGCGAGAATGATGTCTTAAAGGTCTACTCGGGGGCCAGTTCCGCTTCTGAGCGTAAGGCACGTACATCGGTAATTACAACATCGCCGTGCGCTTCAGCGCGGATCGCGCCTGCGGCTTTCAACTGTGAGAACGAGCGGCTGACGGTTTCCATCGTCAGGCCCAAAAAGTCTGCGATGTCCTGTCGTGTCATGGGAACGTGGATACGCGCGGCTTCTAGGCCCAACAATTCCTGACGGCCTTGCAGATGTAAAATGAATGACGCCACGCGGGCTTTTGAATTCTTACGGCCTAGCGTGAATACCAAATCCAGCGCGTTGTTCAAAATGCGCGATGACATTTCTGCAAACACCAAGCCCAATTCGGCACGGGTCGCCAATTCATGCTGTAACTTCGACTTTGGCAGTGACCACACGCTGCCCGTTGTCATGGCTTCGGCGCCGGTGTTGTGCTGTGGCGTGAAGACCAGTCCCAGAAAATCGCCTGGGAATAAAAAAGCCAGAATTTGACGTTCGCCGTTCTCACCAAACCTTGTCACCACCACGTTGCCCTCGCTGACGCAAAACACGTCGTTCACCGGATCGCCCTCGCGGAAGAGGACTTCGCCCGGTTGGAACTGGACCTTCTTGCCTTGCGCGAAAAGGTCCAAAACAGCTTTGGGGGAGGAGAGTTGTGGTGTGGTCATACATATTAGATAGTATATTTTTTTGGCCGCGTCATGGGAGGCCTTTGCAAAATTCCTTGCCCCTCTGCAGGCCCATTGCCATCACACCGCTGGCCCTTTTAAATCGGTTATATCCGTGGAATTGAACCCCAAAGCCTTTCTTCGCCAGCTTTTTGATACTGCCGTCGCAGCAACCGACCCGCGCAGAGTGGTGCCGCCTTTTTTGCCGTCCATTCCCAAAGGCAAGCTAATCGTGCTGGGGGCTGGTAAGGGATCTGGGGCTATGGCCGCAGCGGTTGACGCGCACTATGGCGCGGCTGCATCAGGCCTGGTGGTCACGCGTGATGGCTACAAGCTGCCGACCTCTCACATCACGGTTATGGAAGCATCTCATCCTGTCCCAGATCAGCGTAGCGTTGTCGCGGCCGAACGTATTTTAGCCATCGCTAAAACAGCCACCGCCGATGACCTTGTCTTGTGCCTGATTTCGGGTGGGGCTTCTGCACTTATGTGCTTGCCTGCTGTCGGAATAAGTTTTGTCGAAAAGCAGATGATCAACGCGGCATTGTTGAAAAGTGGCGCTGCGATTGATGAAATGAACTGTGTTCGGAAACATCTATCACAGATCAAGGGCGGGCGCTTGGCGCAAGCCTCGGGCGCGGCGAAAGTGCTGTCGCTCATCATCTCCGACGTTGTTGGTGATGATATGAGCGTGATTGCATCGGGGCCCACAGTGGCGGATCCTTCAACCTCGGCGCAGGCGTTCGAGATTTTACAGAAGTATAAAATCGCCGTGAGCGATGCAGTTATCGCCCATTTAAAAGATGCGGTTTCTGAAACCCCAAAATCCCTGACGGATGGAGTTGAGAATATTATTGTGACGCGCCCGCGTGATGCGTTTGAAGCGGCAAAGCGGGCCGTGGAAGCGCAAGGCTTGGCGTGCTTGGATCTTGGGGATCATTTCGCAGGTGATGTGGCGGATGTCGCTGCGGAACACGCCATCATTGTGCGTCGTATCGTTGCGGGCGAGCACGATATAAAACCGCCGTGTGTGATTCTGTCCGGTGGTGAGGCTACTGTGCGCGTGCGTGGAAATGGAGTCGGCGGCTCTAATACCCAGTTCGCTTTAGAACTCGCATCTGAATTGAAGGGCCTTCCGGGCGTATACGCTATTGCCTGCGATAGTGACGGGACCGACGGCAATGGCGATCATGCGGGCGCCATTATAACTCCTGAGACGCTCTCAGATGCGGCAAAGCAGGGGCTGGACCCGACCAAAGCCTTGGCGACCAACGATACTGCACCCTTTTTCAAGGGTTTGGGGGATCTCGTGGTATCTGGCCCCACCTATACAAATGTAAACGACTTTCGGGCCATTTTGATTCTTTCGCCGTGATAACTTAATGTCCCAACCGCTGGTTTTGGTTAGGATAGTTCACGTTGTCACCCAGGAGCCGTCATGGCTGAAAAGCGGTCCGATATTCTTGTGTCGCGTGCGGCAAATTCTTTGCGCAAAGCTGCTGCCGTGGACCGTTCGCGCCGCGCGGAATTGTCCAGCATCGCCGATTATCTGGAAAGCATGGTCTATCAGGATGAACTTCGCACCGAAGCGCCGATGCGTGATGACATGCCGACCAAGCAAGACGGCGTGTCTGTTAGCCGTGAAGTAAAGCGGATGATGAAGCCGTTCAAAGTCCGTTTGGTGAGATAGTCATCTGACCACTGAACGCGATAGTCCCATGACATCTTCCGCGACGATGGCGACAACCCCACAGGGTCATAGCGGTGATGGGGCCACGGCTCTATCTATGACTGGCTATCTGGAGAGCTTATCCAATGGCATTGCGGTGTTTGACGAACAGGACCGTGTTGTTGAAGCCAATCGTGCCGCATTGGGTTTGATGGGCTACACGCGCGAGGCGATGATTGGCAAGCCTGTCGCCGGTGCGTTTCGTATTTTCCTGGAACGGTTACGCTCGCGCAAAGGGAATGTCCTGCCTGCGCGGTTCGAGCATTTCTACGATAACGAGTGGTACAGCGTTCAAGCCTCGGTCTTGATGGGGCCAGATGGGCGTACGCCGACTTCTAATTTCATTGTGTCGGCCACAGATATCACGTTCCGCAAGCGCCGCGAATTTGACTTCATTGAAACAGTGGCGGGCTTGGAAGAAGCAACACGTATCGCGCAAATGGGAACGTTCAAAACAATCTGGCAAACAGGCCAGATTGAATGGTCTCCGCATATGTACACGCTGCATGGCGTAACACCTGACACCTATAACCCAGGCAATGGCGGTTACGATCAATTCGTTCACACCGAAGACCGCGACTATTTCGGCCGTGCCAATCGCGACCTGGCAGAGGGCAATGCCATGGCAAACGTGCAGTACCGCGTCGTACTGCCGGATGGTGTGATGCGGTGGATGCGTATTGATAGCCGTGTGTTGTTTGATTCCAGTGGTGCGCCTTACGCCAGCTTCGGGACATGCCAAGACATTACCGAAACCAAGCGTCGGGAAGAGGAATTACGCGAATTGCTGCGACGTAATGCTATTCTGTACGAGGCTCTGGAAGCCTCGCCCAATAGCGTTGCGGTGTTGACCAATGAAGATACTGGTTTGACGATTCTTTATGTAAACGCCGCATTCGAGAAATTGACGCAGCATAATAGTTTCTCGCTGAACACAGCCAGCCTGGATGCGCTGGTTGCAGACCGAGATGCGTCAGTATGGCGTACACTGAAGGATGCGCTGGCGGCTTCTGCGGGCGGGGCCTTTGAAGTGGAATGCCGTCGCCGAGATAATTCTGTATTTCCTGCGCAAATTGAATTGGCGCCTGTACGTGATCATCCGGGACGTGCCGCCACTGCATTTGTCGTGACAGTTCGCGATTTGACGGCGGATAGGGAACGCGCGGCCTTGTTGTTGCAATCTCAAAAAATGGAAGCGCTGGGCCAGCTTTCGGGTGGCGTGGCGCACGAGATCAACAACCTGCTGCAACCTGTCATCGCGTTGTCGGATTTGGGCACGGATGTGCTGGAGCGCGATGCCGCTAAGGCCAAGCAGTATTTCGAGGTGATTGGTAATAGTGGCCGTAAGGCGCGCGAAGTCGTGCGCCAAGTGCTGACATTTGCGCGCCGTGACACGCCGCAATTGTTGTCACACGATGTTTTGCCGCTTGTGATCGATGCTGTGAATTTGGCGGCGAAGGGGTTGCCGCCCAACATTGACGTTGAAACGCATTTCAACCTCGATACGGCCAAAGCCACATTAAGTGCCACGCAGGTGTCGCAGGTGATCTTGAACCTGTTGCGCAACGCATCGGACGCTATGAATGGTCGTGGCCGCATCGCCATTCAATTAGAGCGTTGCACAAACGAAGAGATACCCTCGGGGCTGAGCGGGCCAGGGCCATGGATTAGGCTGAGTGTTAAGGACCAAGGCTGTGGGATTGATGCGCAAGCTTTAGCCCGTGTTTTCGAGCCTTTCTTTACGACCAAACCCGTCGGCAAGGGCACCGGCCTCGGCATCTCTGTGGTTTACTCAATCGTCTCAAGCTGGGGCGGGACCATCAAGATCGACAGCGAAGTTGATCATGGCACGACCGCAGTGATATACATTCCTGAGCAGATTTAACCTTTCAGCACGATTTTTTCGGGACAGTTCATGGCGCATATTCTTCTGGTCGAGGACTCGCCTGAAGTCAGCATGTCCGTACGCGAAATCCTCGGGGCTGCGGGGCATACCGTTGCTGAGACGGCTTCAGGTAAACAGGCCCTGGAACAACTGAAATCTGCGACGTTCGATGCGATTGTGTCTGACATCTGGATGCCCGAAATGGACGGCATCGCACTGCTGAAAGAGATTCGCGGCAGTGGCAACAAGATCCCGATCGTAGTGATTTCAGGTGGAGCGCCCAATGCGCCGCTCAGCTATACGGCACCTTTAGCGTCGACCTTTGGGGCTAACGTTGTTTTGTATAAGCCCTTTGAAAAAGAAGAACTGTTGGGCGCGATTAAGTCTGTGCTGGGTTAACCCAGCCTTACGCTTTCAATAGTTCGCGCAAGACCTTTTCCATATTCACGGCCAAAGACCAGCGTTCGTCATCCGACAGCGCTTCAAGCGCGCGGGTGAGTTCCTGCAACGGATCGCTTTTCAGCAAGCTCTGGCCTTCTTCCGTTAACATTAAACGGTGAACGCGGCGGTCCTGCTTGTCAGCAACGCGGCGCAAATAGCCTTTGCGCACCATGGCGGCGACAGTTTGCGAGGCTGTGCCTTTGGTGGTGCCTTGGAATTGAGCGAAACCCGTAACGGTGCGGCGTTCCAGCGTAGCCTCGTCGAAATAGCGTAGCGCCGCCCACTGCGCGGGGTTCAAGCCCGGCGTGTAGCCCAGATTGTAGGCGGCTTTGCCAACCTGCTCGATTAATCGAGCAAGGCCGCGTGTGGATGGTTTGGTTTCTGTTCGCACGAACGACTTAAACGAGAACGTTTCCCCTAATACGATGGAATATAATGATTAAAAGGCCAGATCAGAAGCTCTTAATTTGGTCCCTGTGGGCAACATTCTCCCTAAAATTGCGTTTCAATCAGCGATTCATACGGGCTTAAGCCTTCTCGCCTCTGGATTTGGTGCCGATCACCCGCTACAGGTCTGCCGGTCAATGTTTCCGGTGCTTTCCCACAATGTCGTTTTACCGTCTTTTGTGGCCGTTGTTGTCTCGCCTCGAGCCTGAGGCGGCGCATCGCGTCGCGCTTTTGTCGCTGAAGTCTGGCGTTGCGGGTTTGCTGTATCGCAGCCCCCCCGACGACACAGTGCTGCGCACGCATGTGTGGGGCCGAACGTTCCCTAATCCCATCGGCTTGGCGCCGGGGTTCGACAAAAATGCCGAAGTGGTGGGGCATATGCCCACGCTCGGGTTTGGCTTTGCTGAAATCGGTGGGGTGACGCCCTTGCCGCAGCCGGGCAACCCGAAGCCGCGCCTGTTCCGGCTGGCCGAGGACAAAGCCATCATCAACCGTCTGGGCTTTAACAGCCAGGGTGTGGTGGAGGTGGCCGCGCGGCTGGGACAACTTCGTCGTCATGATCGCGACAGCATTATTGGCGTCAACTTAGGCAAGAATAAAGAATCTCCGGACGCTGCTGCTGATTATGTGGCGGGCGTGAAAGCCTTCGCCAATCTGGTGAACTTCATCGTCATTAACGTCTCATCACCCAACACGCCAGGCTTACGCGCGTTGCAGGATGTCGACAGTTTGGTGACACTCACCCGTGCCGTGCGTGAAGCGCGCGAGCAAACCGGCAGCCACGCACCGCTGTTGTTCAAGATCGCGCCTGATTTGGATATTTCCGACACCGCCGATATCTGCCGTGTCGCGCTGGCTGAGAAGATGGATGGGATTGTTATTAGCAACACCACTATTGCCCGCCCTGACTCATTGCAGTCATCTCATGCGCGCGAAATCGGTGGCTTAAGTGGCGCGCCATTGTTCGGACCGTCCACGCAAATGTTGCGTGAAGTTTACGCCCTCACCGAAGGGGCGTTGCCGATCATTGGTGTAGGCGGGGTCTCCAACGCCGAGCAAGCGTACGAAAAAATTCGCGGCGGTGCGTCATTGGTGCAGCTTTACAGCGCTATGGTGTACGAGGGCCCCGGCATCGTCACCAAAATCAAACAAGGCTTGGCCAAACTTTTGCGCCGCGATGGTTTTAATTCCGTCACGCAAGCGATCGGCGCTGATCATCGCAAGGCTTAAACACAATGCTGCATTTAAAATGCCTGCGTGAGATCGCAGACCGTTACGATGGCTTCATTCTGGATTTGTGGGGCCTGATTCACGATGGCGCCACGCCGTATCCGCCCGCGCGCGCCACGCTGCAAGCGCTGAAAGATGCCGGCAAGAAAACGTTATTACTCTCGAATGCGCCACGCCGCGGCTATGCGCTGATCAAGCTCATGACCAGCATGGGCATTGAGCGCGAATTGTACGGCGAAGTACTGTCATCGGGTGAAGCGACGCGCAACGCACTCATTGCAAAAGACGATCCGTTTTTCGCAAAGCTCGGCCAAAAAGTTTATCACCTGGGCCCAGAGCGTGACCGCAACATTTTCGACGATGTGAATGTCGAGGTTGTTGAAACGGTAAGCGCGGCTGATTTCATTCTCAATACTGGCCCGTGGGAGCTCACTCAGAAAGTATCTGATTTCCAAGGCACGCTTGACCAAGCCATTGTACGCAAACTCCCCATGGTCTGCGCTAACCCCGACATGGTGGTGTTACGCGCAGGTCAAGAAGTGGTGTGTGCCGGTGCCATTGCCGTGCGTTACCAAAACATGGGCGGCGATGTTGTCTATCGCGGCAAGCCTGATCCGGCGATTTACCGCGAAGCGGCTACGACTTTAGGGGTAAAAGACTTAAAGAAAGTCGTCGTCATCGGTGACGCGTTAGAGACTGACATCAAAGGCGGCAATGCCGCTGGGATTGATTCGATCTGGTGCACTGGTGGTATTCACGCGGCGGCACTGGGCTGCGCGTATGGCGTCGCAGCGCAGCCCGGACGTGCAGAGGAACTGGCCAAAGACGCGGGCCATATTCCGACAGCCACCATCCCCGGATTTATGTGGTAGCCGCTTTGCTCGCATAGAGGCTTTCCACCGCGAAGGTGTGAATGCGCTCGGGTGAATCAATATCAGCCGCAATCGCAGGCCCATCGACGTACGTAAAGCCCGAAGCGACGGCCGCGACTGTTATGCTATTGGTTGGGACAGAATGCACAAACGAGTGCAGGCGATACCTTTGTGCTAATGTTCCGAACTGTTCAAGGAACGTAATCAGCTTCTGTTCTTTCCATGAGCGATATTCATGGGCATCAAGCCCTACTGCATGCACACCAAGTTCACGGTACATCTCGAAGTTACTGAAATCAGCGCCCGTGCGGACCACAATCCCACGGCACCGCGTGCGAAGGTGGCTTAAGGGTTCATGTAATTTGAAGCGCGATAATCCTGTTGGTACGCCTAGGATTTCAAACACCATGAGTTTTTTGGCGTCGTCTGGCGCTTTGGCAATCGTATCGACAAATGGCGCTAAAAAGCGCGCTTGTTCGAGAGTGGAATAATGCACCGGAATGATCATCAGTGCTTTTTGGCCATGCTGAAGTAATGACTGAAGCCCGTGAATGGCATTCTCACACATCGCCATGTCGATTTTGGCGTACACAACTTCATCAACCGCCTCGCGCAGTAACCGCCCTGCGTCACGCACGGTGACTTGGTGCCCGCGCAATGTGAACATACAGCGGTAACCGGTGATCAGCTTATTGGCCACGTGCCACATCGGGTGAAAGCGCATCTTCAGCGTGCTGATGACGTGGCGATCATTTTCTGACAACAGAATTTCGGGCTGGCCGCCGGGATAATTGGCGGGGTCCATGATGTGTTCGATGGCCCGCGCGGCATGAAGCTGCGGGAGCGAGGGCTTATCAGGCGTGCTTGTCGCAATTTTTGCTGATGAACTTTTGGCTGCGCGACGTGTCGCTGCGATCTTTTGCGCTAGTGCCGAGCGTTCATGAAACGCTGCGGCGTTATAAGCGGCAGGCTTCACATCGCGAATATAATGCGCAATTTTTTCTTCAATGGCAGCATTCCGCATCGCGGCCGCCTCCGCTGAGGCGCGGGGAAATACCATGTGATAGACGCCTGGGCTGACTGTGCGGAATATATCGCCGGGGCGAAGTTCGGCGGCAATCAGGTCGTGTACTTCGCGGTCGGCCTTTTTCACGAATGCTTCGCGCTGCTCGTAGTCAATCAGCAGATCGCGCAAGTCTAAGCGGTAGAGTTCAGCGCGCGCAGACTTAATGGAAGCAGAGGGCGATGTGGTGCTCATTTTATTTGAGGTTTCGTCCTGGGTTGTCATTGCCTAAAGCCAATGGGTCAGTGGGCAGAACGCGCTCAGCGCGCCCGAGTTTCTGCGACGAATTTTTATTTTTTGTGATGCAGCCCCAGGACGGGGGTGTGCGTTATATCCCCTGTTGTGGGGATTTTGTGTTGTTTTGCAGATTGGATGGGCATTGGTTCTCCTTCTCAAGGAGCTGTCAGGCCCCTCTTGATAAAACGAACGATCCATCCCCCAAGTTGGTGAAGTATAACCTAGAATTGATATATATGTAGTGAAATTCTCTTAACTGGCGTGTTTTTGCATAGCTTGGAATACCATTCTGGTTGATGTGACTTTCGGAACTGCCATTGGCGCGTTGCGTTTTTAGGGATGCCGTAGATGGCGAAAAAAGTGTGTCGAGATTTCTGAAAATGGGATCGCGGCGGGAGATTTTGAAACGTGAACAGTGACGTGCCACAGGCACTTGCGACGATAGCAGTAGACACAAAATCTGCAGATGAAGCGAACATGCAGTCTAACGCGCAAGGCGTGGAAAATGCGCCCGTGCGCGTGCTTGTGGTCGACGATGACTCAATCATCCGCACGCTGTTAAGTGAGTGCTTGCAAGCTGCGGGCATGATTGTCGCGGAAGCGGCCAATGGTGCGCAGTGCTTGCGCCTGGTCGAGACCGCACAGTTCGATGTGATTTTTATGGATATCGTAATGCCGGAAAAAGACGGCATCGAAACCACCATTGAGTTGCGTCAGCGCGGTGTTAAAAGCTGGATCATCGTTATTTCATCGCAAAAAAAGATCGGCGATGTGATGCTGTTGGATGCCGCAAAGTCATTGGGGGCCAATGACGCTTTGCAGAAGCCCTTTAATCTCGCCACCGTTGCCCGTGATGTGCAGGGCTTGCTGGCAAAAATGCCGCCAGCGCCTCAGCGCTTCTGAAGCTTAACCGTCCTGCTGCGAGAACTGCTCGCTTAAAATCCGCTCGCCCAGATTCATTTCCGGGTCAAACAGCATTTTGATCTTCACATTTCGGTCTTCTGAAACTGTGACAGTCTGAACATCGCGTACTTCATCACGGTCAGCAACCGCGCTGACAGGGCGTTTGTCGCGCTCCAGAATTTCAAATTTCACTGAAGCTGTGTGTGGCAAGATCGCCCCACGCCAACGCCGCGGGCGGAACGGTGCGATCGGGGTCAGTGCCAAGATGTTGGAATCAATGGGCAGCACAGGGCCGTGAACCGAGAGGTTATAAGCGGTACTTCCAGCAGGCGTGCACACCAGCGCGCCATCGCAGATCAGTTCATTCATGCGCACGCGCCCATCAATCGAGACCCGGATTTTAGCGGCCTGGCGTGTTTGACGCAGCATCGACACTTCATTGATGGCAAGGGCTGTGTGTTTTGTGCCGTCGCCCGCAATTGTATCCATACGCAAGGGGTGCAAAACAACCTCCTGCGCCTGTGCTAAGCGTTCTTTCAAGCCGTACTCTTCATAGCGGTTCATCAGAAAACCGACTGTGCCGCGATGCATACCAAAAATGGGTGTGCCCGAGTTCATGTGTGTATGCAGCGCTTCCAGCATGTAGCCGTCACCGCCTAAAGCGACGATAACATCAGCGTCTTTCGGATCGTGCTGTCCGTACGCGTTGCTCAGCGCTTCAAGGGCGCTCATGGCCGCTGGCGCGTCAGAAGAAATGAAGGCGATCCGGGTGCGAGCCATGAAACAATTCCAACGAAATGCTTTGATATGCGGCAATCAGCCGAGGATGATTAACCGCCGGTGACGCTCATGTGTCGGCTCACAGCAGGTTTGTTGTGGCGACGGTCGATAATAAAGTCATGGCCTTTGGGCTTGCGGCCAATGGCGTCCTGAATGGCATTGATCAGCGGGGCATCGCTTTCACTCATGCGCAACGGTGTGCGCAGATCAGCTTCATCATCTTGGCCCAGGCACATGAACAATTGCCCGGTACATGTTAAGCGCACGCGGTTGCAACTTTCGCAGAAGTTATGCGTCATGGGTGTGATGAAGCCTACGCGTCCGCCGGTTTCAGTGCAGCGTGTATAACGCGCCGGCCCGCCGGTATTGTCGCCGATGTTGTTCAACGTCCAGCGACGTTCAAGCTGCGCACGCACCATAGATAGTGGCAAATACTGATCCGTACGATCACTCCCGGTCTCGCCCAGCGGCATCGTTTCAATAAACACCAGGTCAAAGCCGTTCGATCCGGTCCAGGCCACCAACGCGTCAAACTCATCGTCGTTGACGCCGCGAAGTGCGACCGTGTTGATCTTTACTTTTAGGCCTGCGTCTTTGGCAGCGCGCAAGCCATTCATCACGTCGGCATGGTTACCCCAGCGCGTAATGGATTTAAAACGTGCCGCATCTAATGAATCGAGCGAGACGTTGATGCGTTCCACGCCTGCCGCTTTTAATTGTTCTGCATAGTTCGCAAGCTGCGTGCCATTGGTGGTCACGGTCAGCTCTTCCAATGCGCCAGTCTTTAAGTGGCGACCCAGGCTGTTGAACAGCGACATGACATTTTTGCGCACCAGGGGCTCACCGCCAGTGATGCGCAGTTTCTTCACACCCAGACCCACGAAGGCCGAGCACACCCGGTCCAGTTCTTCCAGGCTCAGCAAATCTTTTTTAGGCAGGAACGTCATGTCTTCAGACATGCAATAGACGCAGCGCAAATCGCAGCGGTCTGTTACCGACACGCGCAAATACGAAATGCTCCGGCCAAATGGATCGATCATGATACCCACAACACTGGAATATAGGTGCTGCCCCTGCCTGGGTCAGCCCCATTCCGTCACTCATCAATATAAGGCGAAATCCCCCCTGCCAAGAGAGGCCAGCGCACTGTTTTTATGACTATTTTCGGCGCTATTGCCCTGTGGACGTGCGCGTGGACGGTGGTGGCTCAGGTGGGAGGGAATCAGGGTCCACGATTTCGAGCGATGCAACCCCTATGTTTACAAGCTGTTTGCCCACATGTTCAAAGTTTACGGTCACGCGGTTGCCGATGGCCGATTGCACTTGGCCTAAGCCCCAATCGGGGGCGGCGGGGTTTCGCACCAGCACGCCAGGGGTGAGTTCAAAGTTATGACTCATGAATTATGGTTCATGGCAACGCGCCATCTTCGCTTTCAGGTTTGTTTCCCAGCCTGCTAAAGTAAGCCTTCTATAATGCGAAAGTCATGTGGATTTGCGTTTGTTATGAATGATGCTCTGACGATCACCCAGGTTCTTTGCACACGGCTGTGTCACGATTTAGCAGGCCCCATCGGCGCGGTGGCGGCTGGTGTTGAATTGGTCGGCGATGATCCGTCGCAGGTAGATGCGGAAACGTTGCAGCTGCTTGCCAATAGTTCCGCCGCGGCAGCGCGCAAGCTGAAATTCTTGCGTATTGCGCTTGGCACCGGTGGTGCAGCATCTGCCTTGAAAGATTTTCAAACGACAGTGGTTCATTATTTTGAAGCCATCGCCGGGCCCTCTGGTGCGGCAAGGGTGACTTGGCCCGTTGATGAAGACTTAGCCAGTATTGCGAAAGTCGCCAAAGGCCAGGGGGCGCAAATTCTGGCGAACCTTATTCTTATCACTTCGGAAGTCGTTCCCCGATTGCGTGACGTGGTCGTCACTGTCGCGCTCAATAGTTCCGCAGTCACGCTGAGCGTCGAGGCGAAAGGCGACATTTCAAGTCACCTCGACCCACGCCGTGAGTTGGTTGCGGTCTTGGAAAACCCAAGCCAAGCCGTGGTAACGCCAAAAACAGTCCAAGCTTTGTACACTTGCGAACTTGTGGCCCAAAGTGGCGGTGCGCTTCTTGCTGAGGCCACGCAAGGCGGTATGAAAGTTGCGGCAACCCTTTCGTTTGCAGGGTGATGATCTCTCAACCCCAAGGGTAGCCTTCGTCGGTGAGATTAGATACGTTTAGGGCACTATTCGTTTTCGGTCTGAAATCGCTTTCGGTTTTTAAATAGCTGGGCCCATCTTCGGGTCTTCTCAATCGGCGCTGGTGTGTTGGTATGGTTGCGGTGCTGCGATGAAGAGGTGTCTGATCGTTGATGACTCGCGCATTATACGGCGCGTGGCGTCTAAGATTTTGTTCGAGTTGGGCTTCGATACGGACGAGGCCGAAGACGGCCAAAAAGCCATTGAATCAGTCAGCATCCGCATGCCCGATGTGGCGATTGTGGATTGGGACATGCCCGTGATGGATGGGTTAAGTTTTGTCACTGCTTTGCGGAAAATGCCGGGCGGCGATAAACCCATCGTGATTTTCTGCACCGCCGATAACGAAGTACATCATATCGAGCGCGCACTCGAAGTTGGGGCGGATGAGTACATCATGAAACCGTTCGACAGCGAGATTGTACGCTCGAAGCTGACTATTCTTGGCGCACTCGATTAACCGGCGAGGGGCAACATTGCCGGTTCACGTTTCCCACATCACTTTGATCGAACGAACATCGGGGGCTTGCGATGCAGCCTGATGATTTCGATTTTTTAGCGCGCCTGCTGAAAGAGCGCTCAGGCCTAGTACTGACAAAGGACAAAGGTTATCTGGTCGAAAATCGGCTGATGCCGCTTGTTCGTCAAAAGCGGTTCAAAACGTTGTATGATCTGATGCAGGCCGTGCAAAAAGGTGAGGCAGACCTAGCCGAGCGCGTCGTTGAAGCCATGATGTTCAAGGACACGGGCTTTTTCCGCGATTGGCGGCCGTTCGAGCATTTCCGTACCGTTGTATTGCCTAACTTGCTCGCGGCCCGCAAAGCCAAAAAGACCTTCCGTATTTTGTGCGCAGGTGTGTCCACGGGCCAGGAAGCCTTCTCGCTTGCGATGATCTTAGAACAGCTCAAAACCGAGCTTGCGGGCTGGACCTGCGAAATTGTGGGCGTTGACTTGTCGCAAGCCTCTTTATCGTTTGCAGAACAAGCGGTGTATTCGCAGTTCGATGTGCAACGCGGCTTACCCATTAGATTGTTGCTGAAATATTTCCAAAAGAAGGAAGATGACTTTTGGGGGTTGAGCGACGCCATTCGCGGCATGGTGCAATTGAAGCCGTGGAATCTGATGGACGATTTGTTCCCGTTGGGCCGCTTCGATGTGATTTTGTGCCGCAATGTGCTGCCATATTTCGATATGCAGACGAAGTTTGCGGTATTGCAAAAACTCAGCCGTTCGATGACCGATGACGGCGTGCTGTATGTGGGGTTGCAAGAACCTTTATCAGGCGTATCGCCTAACTTCCAAGCTGCCAATGGGCCGCTCGGTATTTATGTCTCGCAACGCGCGGATGCGTCTAAGATCCTACCGCTCACAACACAACGTTAAGTCAACTGAGCACTAAGCGCTCATCCGGTCGTCACGTAGCAGTTGTCGCAAATGCGGATGTGTGACAGCAGCCTTCAAATGTTTGGCGATCGTGTCTTGTACCAGCACGCCAACACCATACGCCGCATCGCCAAAATCAGCGACGGGTTGCGCCAGTGTATCCAGCACCGTCACAACATCTTCGCGCGTGTCCATCCGGTAACGCGTCGATAGCGCGCCCAACAATCCGGCGGCCGTGACAGTCGCGCGCGATGAGCCTTCTAAAACTGCGGCCTCAGGGTCTTGGCGCACTTTCATGGGCGAGATGGCAGGTGCAGGGACCGAGTAGCGCACATAATCGTTGCGATTGGCTTCGTCATCCAACTCGTCATGAAGGCCTGTGGTTGAAATACCAATCGCGCCGTCGTAGCTGGCGGGGAATGGGGGCACGACATTCTGGCGCGGGCCATTGCCAGCTGATGTCAGCAACACCAAGCCTTCTTTCGATGCGGCCTTAATGGCATCGGCCAAGTTCTGATTGTCGCGCGCGACGAATGTTTGTGCGACGATCTTTACGCCTTGGCGCGCAAACCAATCGTACGCAAATTCCAGTTGGTCAAAATCAATGCGCTGCTTGCCGGTTTCGGGATCTTCCAGGAACGGGCTTGCGACATACAGTTCCAGATCGTGGCCGGGGGCTGCGCTTTGGAAACTTTCAATCAGTTCCGCTGCCATCACGTCGGCATGGCCTTTGGCGTTTTTGTTTGATTGAAACCGCGCAGCCGTCATCTCGGACGTTTCGAATGTAATGCTGCGCACTTTCACATTGTCGAAACGCTTCAGCGTGTCGTGGCGCAATGCAAAATCAACAAGACCGATTTTGATGGTGTCGGCGAATGCCGTTGTTGCAGCCCAAGTGGTCAGCAATGTTGAGAGCGCTGAGATGCAAGCCAGTTGTGTGAACTGAATGAAAGCCACAGCGATCCCCCCAAACGTGCGCGCACACTGATCTTGCGCCACTTTTAACGCACGTGAATTTCCTGAGAGGCAAAGACGCAGGACAATCTGACGCCACGCAAAGTGTGCGGGTTTGCAAGGCTTTGCGTGTTTTTCAGAGAGCTATGGGCGCTGTTAAGAAATCGCGACAGGCGAGCCGAAGCTTAAAGGAATTGTGGCCACCAGCAGTAATGCCATCATGATGTTGAACACCCGCTTGCGGCGCGGTGAGTTCAATGTTTGACGCAGGGCAGAGCCCGCCAGCATCCACACGCCCGTGCATGGCACGCTGACGATCATGAACGCCACGATCAGCACGCCGGCTGTGCCGAACCATGCATGATCTGCTTGCGGTGTCATGGCAGCCGCAGTGATGGCCATCATCAACGCTTTGGGGTTCAGATATTGAAAGCCCACCGCTTGCCAGAATGACCACGGTTTTGCTTCATGCGGCTGATCTTGTGATGTGGCGGACGTGTCCTCGCGCAGCATCGACCATGCCGTCACAATCAGGGCAACGATCGCCAGCAGTTGCAAGACGACAGCTAATGACGGCGCTGTCGCATTGAGTGCGCCGAAGCCGAGTGCGGCCAGTAGCAGCAGGGTCACCATGCCGGCCCAGATCCCCGCCGCATGACACAGTGTGCGCTTAACCCCAAACCGTGCGCCCGATGACGCGAGTAAAATATTATTTGGGCCAGGTGTGATGCTGCTGACGAACGAAAACGACAGCAGGCCCAGCAGCCACTGATCCAGCGTGATGAGCTGTGCCAAGGTCGGTACGGCGAAGGACATTGTCTTAAACCCCAAATGGTTCATCTGCGTCTCTGCGCAGTGATTGTCCTATTGATGTAAAGATTGTATTGCGTCAAACGATATCTTAAACTAGTACAAGTGAAGCCGCTTCCTATACAGCTTATTTAATGTTGATTCAGGGCATTTCGTGAAAGCATTCAGTATGGAATAGGTCTTTTGGCGCTTTTTGATGGCCAGATTGAACTAGAAATTGGATTTAATGTGATTTTTCAGGGGAGATTTGTCTTATGACAATGTGGAAGCCAGACCTGACGCGGTTCGGTGGTCATCCCGCTGAAGCCTTAGCCGAAGCCATTGCTGATGCCATTGCCTCGGGCGCTTTGCCGCCGGGCACACGTATGCCCACGCACCGTGAGCTGGCCTACGAACTCGGCCTAGCGGTTGCGACCGTCTCGAAAGCCTACAGCATCGTTGCGCGCCGCAATTTGGTGAGCGGCGAAGTCGGGCGTGGCACGTTCGTGGCCTCGGGCCCGCGTATGCCTGCGCTAGCGGACCCCGAAGCTGAAGCTTCGAACACGATTGATCTGCGCATCTGCATGCCGCCCGCCGTGGGCCAAGACGTTGTACTGGCTGCGGCCATTGAAGATGTTGTCCGCGCCGGTGGCGCGCGCGCGATGTTGCGCTATCCATTACCGGGTGGTTCGCCGCAGCAACGCGGGGCTGCGGTGTCGTGGCTCGAGCGTTTATTCCCGCATACCAACGCTTCGGAAGTTTTGCTGACCTCGGGTGCGCACCAAGCCATTGCCGTTGCGATTGCGACCGTCGTGGGCACAGGCAACACGATGCTGTGCGACCCCTTGACCTACGCAGGCACAGCGCAACTCGCCAACGTGATGGGCATTATCTTGCGCGCCGTGCCGGTCGATGAGCACGGCATGATCCCTGAGGCGTTGGATGAAGCAATCACGCGTCATACGCCGAAGGCCATTTTCATTGTGCCAACGTTCCAGAACCCCATGGCGTTCACGATCCCGCAAAGCCGCCGTGACGCGATCATGGCGGTTGCGCAAAAGCACAGCGTGATGGTGATCGAAGATTCCATCTACGCCGACATGTTGGATAATCCGCCAAAGCCGTTCGCGAGCTTGGACCCAGACCGCACGGTGTTGATCACAAGCCTATCCAAATCCGTCTGCGTGGCCTTGCGCGTTGGCATGATCCGCCTGCCACGTCATTTGGTGGCGCAAGCCGAGAACATTCTGCAATCGTTGGTGCTGGCTAATCCGCCATTGATGGCGGAGGTGGCCGCCAACCTGATCACGACGGGTCGCGCTGATGATTTGCGGCGCAAGGTGATGGCGGAAATCGAAGCGCGTTATCGCATTGCGCGGACGGCCTTGGGCAATATTCCATTTGTCGGCGCACCGCAGTGCCCGCACTTGTGGGTGCCGCTGGCGGACCAGAACCAGATGAGCGAAGTCTCGCAAGCGCTCGCCCGCCAAGGCTATTGGGTGGCGATTGGGCGAGATTTTGCCGTTTCACGTGAACACGCGCCCGCAGGCGTGCGGATTGCGCTGGGCGCCACCGCACACCGTCATAAAGTGGCTGAGCTGTGCCAGGCGTTACGTCAGCATATCTCGGCCCCGGTGCCGGCGATGAGTGGCGTGGTGTAACTGCGCCAAAATTCCCGCGTCCAACGTCCCGTTTGCTTTCCCGCTATGTGGGCAGCTAAGTCGTTGCATCATTTGTCAAAATAACGCGCCTTGTGCCTATGGGTGCGGTGCGGTATGACGCCCGCGAATTCAGTTCTTATGCGTTCCGCACACACTCCTTCCCGGACTTAGAGGCTTATGGATATCTCCAAAATCGAGATCGGCAAAAACCCGCCCGCCGACATCAACGTCATCATCGAAATTCCCCAGGGCGGCTACCCGGTGAAGTATGAGTTGGACAAAGCCTCGGGCGCTTTGTTCGTCGATCGTTTCTTGCACACGGCCATGCAGTACCCGTGCAACTACGGCTTCGTGCCGCACACCACCTCTGGCGATGGCGATCCCTGCGATGTGTTGGTGATCAGTCAAACCCCGGTGGTGCCGGGCGCTGTTATTCGCTGCCGTCCCATCGGTGCATTGTTGATGCAAGACGAAGCCGGTGCCGATGAAAAGATCATCGCTGTTCCGGTTGATAAGCTGCACCCGTTCTACAAAAACGTCCTCACCCACATGGACCTGCCCGAAATCTTGCGCGAGCAAATCGCCCACTTCTTCCAGCACTACAAAGACCTGGAAAAAGGCAAATGGGTGACAATCGTGGAATGGGTTGGCCCTGATCGCGCTATGGAAATGATCCGTGCCGGTATCGTGCGCGCCGCCGCTGAAGCCGCTGTCAAAGCACCCGCTGAATAGTTTCTGTTACATTTCCGAAGCCAAAATGCCCACTATGTGGGGAGCTTGCGGAAGTGAAAGCAGTTTCCATTAAAATAGTCTAAGTTATGCCCCGTCACGCACGGGGCATTTTCTTTATGGCCTTGAAAGCGCGTGCACTTATGTTCGCATCTGGGAGGAAACCACCATGAAGAAATTTATCATCGGCGCGCTGCTTTCAACGGCATTGGCGCTGCCTGCTATCGCTGCTTTGAAGCAGGGCGAAAAAGCCCCTGACTTTTCAGCGCAAGCTTCACTCGCTGGCAAAGAATTCAAATTCTCGCTGAAAGACGCGCTGAAAAAAGGCCCGGTCGTTGTCTATTTCTATCCGTCGGCTTACACGCAAGGCTGCAACATTCAGGCGCACACGTTTGCTGAAAACAAAGAGAAGTTTGAAGCTGCTGGCGCCACCATCATCGGCGTCTCGCACGACAGCATTGCGCGCCTCAATCAATTCTCGGCTGACCCTGAATATTGCGCAGGCAAGTTCCCGGTCGCATCCGATGCTGATGGCTCCATTGCCAAGTCATACAACTTGAATATCCGCGAAGGTCGCCCGGATGCGAAGGACTCGAAAGGCAATGCCATCGACCACGCCTTCACCGAGCGCACCACGTTCGTGATCAACAGCGAAAACCAAATCCTGGCCACATTGTCGTCGGCTGATGACAAAATCACGCCAGCCGATCACGTCGATAAATCGCTTGCGATCGTTGAGGGCCTGAAAAAGAAATAAGTAGAAGACATAAAATTAGGCTTCTCTGATTTATGACAGTCAAACGCCGGAGCGCTGAAAAAGCCTCCGGCGTTTTGATTTGGCCTACTTTCTTGCGCCGTACTCATGCACTGCACTAAGCCCAAAGCATAAGGGGCTCTACGCCTTTATCATCGCTGGTTTATCCGTCTGCACGGGTGAGGGGGTCAGCATCCGGTGGTACTTAAAATGTCAGAAGCGCTGGCGTGTGCCAGTGCAGCAATAGCCCGGAGATCTGTTATGCAGTTTGTGTTTGCGGCTCTCGCTTTGATCCCCATGACCATGGTTGCCTTTGGTTGGATGGCGTTGGTTCAAGGGTACGTTGCCAGCAAGCGACAGCTTCGACGCTAACCGCTATCGCAAATCGCTCTTCACGCTCCACTTTATTTTATCTCTGAAAACCTAGCTGCGTTCAGTGGTGCCCCTGAATATGCAAGCCATTGCGACTCTCGCAGGGGCTTAAAGCCCGCACACAGCCCACGAGTCTTGTTCGATCATCGGTTAACGATGATTTCGACTCCTCCGTATTGGATATATGTGGTGCGACAATTTCCCATGTTCGCACATAATTAGGCGCTCATAAATGTATCGCGCTCTATTTGAGGTGTGACTTATCCTCGGTCCAAGTCGTTATGAGGGGATAATCTTTATTCTCTTACACGAAATTCGCTATTCGTGTGACTATACATCAATACACTCACAGAGTGTGCTACCGCTTTGCGTGCATATCCGTTACCGGCTGAGTTTGGTTTGAAGGTGAAGGGCGCTGCACTATGCAAATGTTGATCGATTTTTTCTCAAACGAAGGTTTCATGCCCCACGGCATGTGCTTGTTGTGGAAGCCAGAAGTGTTCTGGCTGCATGTTGTGTCCGACGCGATTATCGCGATCTCTTATTATTCCATTCCATTTGCGCTGGTGTGGTTCATTAAAAGACGCCGTGACCTTGCGTTTCCGTGGGTCTTCCGGTTGTTCAGTGCGTTCATTCTGGCGTGCGGTACCACACATATCCTCAGCATCTGGACGATGTGGAATCCTGATTATGCCATTGATGGTGTGATCAAGTTATTCACGGCGGCTGTGTCATTGCTCACTGCCATTCTGCTGTGGCCCTTAATGCCGAAGGCTTTGGCGCTGCCCAGTACGGAACAACTTAGCGCAATGAACCAAAGTTTAGGTGTTCAGGTGCGTGAACGCATTAGCGCTGAGAACGCGTTACGCAAGCTGAATGAAGAGTTGGAAAACCGTGTCGCCGAGCGCACCAAGCAATTGGAAGATGCAAACCGACAATTGCGTGGCGAAATCTCACGCCGCGAAACCATGGAAAAGCAGATCGTTCATACGCAGAAGTTAGAAGCCATCGGCAAACTCACTGGTGGCTTGGCCCATGACTTCAACAATCTTTTGGCCGTGATTATCGGCAATATGGATTTGATGGAATCATTTTTGGCAGGCAACGCCAGAGGCCAGCAAATAGCCGCGCGTGCGATGACGGCGGCGCAAAAGGGCGCTGATCTGACAAAGAAATTGTTAGCGTTCGCGCGCCGTCAATCATTGGCGCAAGAGCCTATCGCGCTGAACACAGTGGTGCGCAACACCATGGATTTGCTGAAGCACTTATTAGGCGCCAGCGTGACCGTTGAAATCAAAGCTGCTGATGACTTGTGGACCATTGAAAGCGATCATGGCCAGTTGGAAGCTGCCCTAACCAACGTTGTTTTGAACTCACGCGATGCGATGCCCGCGGGCGGACTGTTACGGGTAGAAAGCAGCAACGTCACGATTGCGCCGGGGAATACATCGGTCGCGGTCACGCCAGGTGATTATGTGATGCTGAGTGTGCGTGATACCGGCATGGGTATTGCACCCGATAAAATCACTTATGTGTTCGAGCCGTTCTTCACCACCAAAGAAGTCGGCAAGGGCAGCGGCCTGGGTTTAAGTATGGTGTACGGCTTTGTCACGCAATCAGGCGGCGATGTGAAAATCGAAAGTGCAATCAATCAAGGCACGACCGTTAAAATCTACCTGCCACGCAGTCAGAAAACGTTACGCGCAGCATCAGCGCCTGCCGAGCAACAGCGCACATCACTGGAAGGCTTGAAGGTGCTGGTGGTGGAAGACAACCCAGATGTCCGCGCCACTGTGGTGCAGCATCTTACAGTCATGGGTGTTATTTCACGCGAAGCTGAAAATGGGGCCGATGCACTGCGTGTGATTCGCGAAGATGATAAGATTGATTTGGTCTTCACTGATTTGAATATGCCAGGCGGGCTTAACGGCGCTGATATGGCACGTGAGGCCCGAAAGATTAGGCCGAACTTGCGTGTGCTGATTACCTCGGGCTTCGTCGATGATGAGCAGCGCGGCTCTGGCGATGATCATATCAAGCACGTCCTTGCCAAACCGTATGTGCGGGGTGACCTGCGCCGCAAGATCATCGAGACCATGTCGGATGCGCCGTAACCGGCGACGTCTGACGCGCCGTAGAACGGTGACGAGTGATGCACTCTGACGGGGGATGTCGGATGTGTCCTAATGGCGACTCTCATCTGCTTCGCGATGTCTAAAGTGCGAGTCTGGGGTCTAAAATGCTTTTTTAGACTGCCTTGAAGGCCATGCGCAGCAAATCTCCCGCGCCGCAGGTCTATCATAACTAATTGATTTATATCGTATTTATTTCATTTCGCTTTATGGTGTGTTGACCGGCTTGCCAACGATTGCATTTCGATATATCTATTATTTCGTTATATCGAAACACACACGGAGGTATTCTATGTTTCGTAAGTTTAAATCTAAGAATCATGTCCAGGGGGGCAGCCATGGTGGCAAACGCTTCTCCCGCGATGGTCGCGGTTGGGACAATGAAGGCAGTGCGCCGGAAGGTGAAGATTGCCAGTTCGGCTTTGGGGCCGAGCGTGGTGGTCATCCACGACACGGTAAACACCACGGTATTCGCGGCGGCGGTTTCGGTGGAGGCTTTGGCGGTGGGCCCAGAGGTGGTGGACGTGGCGGCGGTCCAGGAATGGGTCGCGGTGGTGGACCCCGAGGTGGTGGCTTAGGCCGCTTCTTTGCTCACGGTGACTTGCGCCATGTGGTCTTGAACCTGATCGCTGAAAAAGCGCGTCACGGCTACGAGATCATCAAAGCCATCGAAGAGCGCGTGGGGGGTGCCTATAGCCCCAGCCCTGGCGTGATTTACCCCACGCTGACCTTGTTGGAAGAACTGGGTTACGTCTCGGTCAGTGCTGAAGGTGATGGCGGCAAAAAGCTCTACACCATTACGCCGGAAGGGAAAGCGCATCTCGAATCAAACCGCGCAACGCTCGAAGCTCTTCATGCGCGCATGGATGAGGCAGGCCGCACCCACGGACGCAGTGATGCACCGCAAGTGGTGCGCGCCATGGAAAATCTGAAGATGGCGCTGCGCTTAAGGTTCGCTCGCGAACAACTCAATGATGATCAGCTGAATGCAGTCGCGGCAGCCTTAGATACGGCCGCAACGGCAATTGATAAAATCTAATGGAGATGCTCATGACATCATCAACAGCACGGGTTTTGACCGAGAAGCCCAAACGCTACATGGAACAGCTATGCAAACACTTCGAGCATAAGATCCCGGTCACGCGGTCTGAAGCTGAAAACACCATCACCTTCACTGCAGGTGTTTGCAAGCTGACGACAAACGACACCACGCTGATCATGAACGTGGAGGCCGCCAACGATGCTGACCTGGCCACACTACAAGACGTTGTGGCGCGGCACTTGGTGCGCTTCATGTTCCGTGAACCGGTTGAAATCCAGTGGCAGGTCGCGAACGCTTAAATCACCGGGACCCGAAAAACGGATTCATTGCACTGAACCTTCCCATAAAGGGTGGAGCCGAATTGGCGATGAGGGTGCGGTAATACAGCGGACCCCTTGGGAAACGGTGTTTATTCTCAATATCTTACAGCAAAAGCTGCCGTTTTTTGGCGGATTCCACAGCAATAAACTTGCGCTTGTGCCTTATTACCCTTACGCTCTTACCCGTCAGCCGTACTTGGGTTGTGCCACCGTTTCGCCCTCGGCGTTTTCTGAGCTGGCCCGGATCACCCCGATTTCTAGTCTGGCATGTGTCGCTCTGTTTAAGCGCCGCATCAGATCTCTATCTCATAAAGGACGAAATATGCCCTCTGGCACCGTAAAATGGTTTAACCCCACCAAAGGTTTTGGCTTCATTCAACCTGAAGATGGTTCGAAAGATGTGTTCGTGCACATCTCGGCTGTCGAACGTGCGGGTATTGGTAACCTCAAAGAGGGCCAGAAGCTCAGCTACGAAATCGTGACCGAGCGCGGCAAGAGCAGCGCTGGTAACTTGAAGGCCCTCTAAGCCTTCACAGATTTTAAAATCTGAAAAGATTTTGATCCTGCGGCAGCAATGCCGCAGGATTTTTTGTGCCCGCGTTTTTAGTCTGCGATTTAGCGTGATACCGAAAAGCTAGAGACAAAAAGTGAGTATCTGCTCAAGCCAGATGACCTGGCCATAAGTCGCCCATAGCCATCCACCAACAGCAATGATGGGCAAGATCAGCAACAGATGAGCGTTGTGCGACATTAGGCACTTTGCGTTTGCGTTAGTGGGCGTTCGGCAATCGGCCGTTCTACAATGGGGATGTGAATCAGCGCCGCCAGTGCGGCTAATATAATCGATGCGGTCCAGATTGTCGCGTACGAGCCGGTGACATCGAACGCAATCCCAGCCAGCCACGCCCCCAAGAAACTGCCGATCTGGTGGCTTAAGAAAACAATCCCATACAGCGTCGACATATAGCGCATGCCGTAAATCAGGCCCACTAACCCACTGGTCAGTGGCACAGTGCCCAGCCACAAAAACCCAAACGCCGATGCGAACGCGAGCGCGCTGAATGTTGTCAGCGGTACGCTGAGGAACACCACCATTGTTATCCCACGCGCAAAGTAGATGGTGCTCAGCAACCACTTCTTCGACACCTTATCGCCCCAGGTGCCGAATAAGTACGAGCCGAAAATATTGAACAAGCCAATCAGCGCCAAACACTGCGCACCTGTCTCAAGGCTTAAGTTGTTGTCGCGTAGATATGCGGGCAAGTGTGTGCCAACAAATGCGATGTGAAACCCGCATACAAAAAAACCGGCGTTCAACAGCCAATAGTTTTTATCGGTTGCAGCTTCGCTTAAGGCATCTTTCAAGCTGGCTTTGCCGGTGGCCACAGCGGGCGTACCCTGTTCACGTAAAGCAAACGCCAGCACAGCAATAAGCAAAACCAGCCCTGCCATGACGAAGAATGTGCTGCGCCATTGTAGTGCCGACAGCATGGCTTGTGCGGCCGGCACGACCAGGAACTGACCTAGTGATCCACCGGCGGTGACCAAACCCAAAGCGCGACTGCGATGCTCAGGTGCGACGGCACGCGCCACCGGGCCGAAGACCGCAACGAAGGTGGTGGCGCTCATCGCTAAACCCACCAACAAACCTAAGCTGATGTTCAGCATTACTGGGCTTGCTGTCAGGCCCGTGAGCAATAAGCCCGCGGCGTAAATCACAGCCCCCGTCATCACCACGCGGCTGGCGCGGCCTTCATCGGCCCATGCGCCCACAAAAGGTTGGCCTAATCCGAACAGCAGATTTTGAAACGCGACCGCAAGGCCAAAGGTTTGGCGGCCGATATCCAAATCCATGCTGATGGGCGATAAGAACAAACCGAAAGATTGCCGCACACCCATGGCAATGGTCACAATCAATGCCGCGCAGATCATCACGGTGGTAGATGATGCGCGCGGACGTAGTGGTGTTATTTCAGTGTGCATGGCGGGTAGCCTTGTTTGGATTGAGCGCTTCAATTTTTGTCAGCGCTGCGAACAGTTTTTTGGTGTCAGTCCCAACCGTGCGGTCGAGCATGGTTTGCGCAGTTGACCATAGTGGCGTGGCTTTCTTCACCAGCGCTTTGCCTTTGGCGGTGACAGCAATGGCGCTCGATTGACGCGGGGTTGCGCCTAAATCCACCAATTTCCGTTTGGCCAAGGGTTGCAGCGCGCGCCACATGGCACTGCGATCATGGCCTGTGGCCTCGGCCAGTTCGGGCAGCGTCGGGGTTTGAAGCTTTAACGCCACGCGCAAAGCCGCGAATTGCATGACTGTTAAATCCACAGGCTCAAGCGCCTGATCGTACAGTTTCATGAGCACGCGGCTTGCACGGCGGACTTTTGAACAGAAACAAAGGGTATCAATCATGGCCCGGTCGACTCTGTTGCATATGCAACAGAGAATGGCGTGGGGAGCATGTGAATAACAAGGAAAAAAGCCGTGCAATTTCAGCCACGCGGCTATGCACGAAATTCACATAATCCCCCGGAAGTCCCTGCATCGGGCCTGCATTTGCAGGGCCTGAAAGGTCACAGACACAAAAAAAAGCGGTGCAACAGCGCTGCACCGCTTTTCGCGTTTTAGATGTGGTGTTCGGCTTAGCCGTTGGCAGCTTTTTTCTTCGGTGCCGCACCTTGCTCATCTTCAGCTTGCGGATCGCGCAACACATACCCGCGACCCCACACCGTTTCGATGTAGTTCTCGCCGTGCGTGGCGGTCGTCAGTTTTTTGCGCAGTTTGCAAATGAAGACGTCGATAATTTTTAACTCTGGCTCGTCCATGCCACCGTAGAGATGGTTCAAGAACTGCTCTTTCGTCAGGGTCGTGCCCTTACGCAACGCCAGCAATTCAAGGATGCCGTACTCTTTGCCGGTCAAGTGAAGCGGTTGACCTTCGACCTCAGCGACACGCGCTTCCAAGTTCACGACGAGCTTGCCCACATGCACTTGGGGCTGCGCATGACCCTTCGAGCGCCGCACGATGGCTTGCACACGCGCTAACAGTTCATCGCGATTGAACGGTTTGGTCAGGTAATCGTCGGCGCCGAGACCGAAGCCTTGCACTTTCTTATCTGGCTGGCTTAAGCCCGAAAGAATAAGAACCGGCGTTGCGATTTTTGCATTTCTCAACTGACGGATGACATCCATGCCATCCATGTCAGGCAGCATCAGATCCAGGATGATAAGGTCGTATTCATAAACCTTACCCAGATCTAAGCCGTCTTCGCCGAGGTCGGTGGCATCAACCACCCAATCCTCTTTTTTCAGCATGGCCGTAATAGCCTGGGCTGTGGACGGATCGTCCTCAACCAATAGGATGCGCATGATCTAGTGCCCCTCACATAGCCAAGCCCACTTAATGGTGCCTAAAAGGTTAACACAGCGACTCGCCAATTCCTAATGTTTCCTGCGAGTCGGGGTCACTGGGTGGCCACGACTCGCCAAACCGATCCCATACAACGCCAAACTCAGGGCTTCGGCCCGGCACTTTTTGCCTAGGCTTTACCCCAAATTAAGCTCAACCTGGGTATGTCTTAAGACCCGGAAAGTGGGGTCCGGGGCCAGCCGCGAAGGACGTTGCCTTGCCCGTCAATATTTCCAGTATTTTGAATGAATTAGACCGCATGGCCACGCACCATATCTATGGCAGCGTCGCGGCTGTGAATGGCCTCCTGATCGAGGTCGCGGGCGTTCAAAACTACCTCTCGGTCGGCGACCGCTGCACCATCCATGCCCGCGATGGCCGCTTGGTCATCTGCGAGGTCGTTGGTTTCCGCGAAAGCCGCGCCCTGGCCATGCCTTATGGCCCGCTCGAGGGTATCGGTATCGGCTGCCGCGCTGATATTGCCGAAGCCGCACCGGCGGTGTTCCCCGATGACACATGGCTGGGCCGCGTGGTCAACGCAATGGGCAAGCCGGTCGATGATTTGGGGAACTTGGGCGCTGGCGAAGTGCCGTATCCTATCAAGAACACACCGCCGCCCGCACACACACGAAAAAGAGTCGGCGGCAAAGTTGATCTCGGCGTGCGCGCCGTCAATACGTTCACCACCTGCTGTCACGGACAGCGTATGGGCATCTTCGCCGGTTCAGGCGTTGGTAAATCAACCATTCTCGCGATGATGGCGCGCTACACGTCTGCTGACGTGACGGTCGTTGGTCTGGTGGGTGAACGTGGTCGTGAAGCCCGCGAGTTTATTGAAGACGATTTGGGGCCTGAAGGTTTGGCACGCAGTGTCGTGATTGTCTCGACATCAGACGAGCCGCCGTTGATGCGTCGTCAGGCTGCGTACGTGACGATGGCTGTGGCCGAATACTTCCGCGATCAGGGCAAGAACGTTTTGTGTTTGATGGATTCCGTCACGCGCTTTGCCATGGCGCAGCGTGAGATTTCGCTGTCAGCGGGCGAGCCGCCTGCCAGCAAAGGGTACACGCCTACAGTGTTCGCTGAATTGCCAAAGCTGTTAGAGCGCGCAGGCCCAGGCCCGAAGAAGAAAGGCAACATCACCGGTCTTTTCACTGTGTTGGTGGAAGGCGACGATCACAACGAACCGATTTCAGATGCCGTGCGTGGTATTTTGGATGGTCACGTTGTTTTGGATCGTACCATTGCTGAGCGCGGGCGTTATCCGGCGCTGAATGTGTTGCGCTCCATCTCGCGTACGATGCCGGGCTGCAATACCGAAGAGCAAAACGATCTGATCCGCCGTGCCCGCAAAATCATTTCGACTTACGAAGATATGGCCGAGCTCATTCGTTTGGGTGCTTATCGAAAAGGCTCGAACCCTGAAGTCGACGAGGCGATGTTCTACTATCCCAAGATCGAAGATTTCCTGCGTCAGACCAAAGGCGATCACACCGACTTAGACAACTGCTACAAGATGCTGGCCGAGGTGTTGAAGGCCGCACCTCCGGCGGCGGAGTTGCCGCAGCAACAACAGCCGCAAATCCGCATGGTTCAGCAAGCGCCACAACGCGCACCACAACAGGTGGGCGCGGTTCGCCAAGGACCAGGCGGACGTCAAACTATCAACATGCGCTAGCCGAGTTATAAGTTATGGCCAAAATGGATTTGCATACGCTCATCCGCGTTCGCAAATGGACCGTTGAAGAAAAGCAACGGGCTTTGGCTGCGTTGTTGGCTGACGAAGAAAAAGTTTTGGAATTTCAGCGCGCGTTAGAGCGCGAACTGGAACAGGAAAAAGCCGTTGCATCAGCGTCATCGGCGGATCTGCGCTATACGCTTGAGCCTTATATTCAGCGTTACCGCCAACGCCGCGATAACATTGCCGGTGCTTTGATTCTGATCCGCCAAAAAATCAACGAAGCGCGTGATCATTTGGCCGAAGCGTACCGGAACTTAAAAACGTTCGAGATTACCCAAGAACAGCGCGATGCGGCCGAAGAAGCGGAAGAAAACCGCAAAGAGCAAATCACGCTCGATGAAATGGGCCTCGATCTTTATCGCCGGAATACAGCGCGGTA
The DNA here is from genome assembly GCA_965229355.1 of Rhodospirillaceae bacterium. Taxonomy (GTDB): domain Bacteria; phylum Pseudomonadota; class Alphaproteobacteria; order Rhodospirillales; family Rhodospirillaceae. Next base: position 2,614,581 of record OZ245869.1, read on the forward strand.
GCAGCTATGGCTGCGGCGTCGTTTCATCGGGCGCTGGCGGCTTCTCGGTGCCAAAACCACCTAACGTCATCAACGCGTCCACATTGACATCCGGTGTGAGATTGCGCGTTTCCACAAAGCCTGCGGTGCCGTCGTTCAATGTTACGCGCGCCCAGCGGCCTGTTGCGTCTTGTTCGGTCACCAGCACAATCGTGCCGCGCTTAATCATGCTGCCGATGCGGAATGTGGTGCTGGGGCCGGTACGAAGCGGCAGCATGTCTATGTTCACGGCATACACGCGGCCTGATTTGATTTCCGTGCCTGTCTGCACGACTTCACGCACCACAGCCTCGTGCGTGTCGTCGGGCCCGATGAGGGATTTTACATAATCGGTCAAAGAAATGGGGGCCGACATGGTTGCAGCCATGCTCAAGCCTACAGCCATTACGATCAGCGGCGTTAATTGCACAAACGGCGCGATGCCAGGATTAGCCCAGCGGTCTTTGATCTCGCGAGCGGGAAATGAACTGAGCGATGACAGCAGCGCATCAATCTCACGGCGCACGCCGGCGTTCGATGCAAACTGCAACGCTTGTTCCGCGCACGCGCGGGCCAATTGCATATCGTTGCGCGCCTTAAAGGCGCGGGCTTGCTTGATCAGAAGTTTTGCGTTGCGCTCGGGCGGTTTGCGCCCGCCGCGCATATTGCTGATGATGGCTTTGATGGTTTCTTTCGGGCCATTGGGCCACGCCCACCAGCCTGCGAGCCACGTGATCAGCGATGCTTTGATGGCGGCTTTATCAGCGCAGGTGCGGCAATACACACCGGCCAAACCTTTGCGATTCAGCTTGGTCACTTGGCCCATCAGCATGTCGAAGATGATATAGCGCGGCTGCGCGGTCACCTTGCCGCACTGGCAACTGGCCGGTTGTTCACCACTGACCGGCGATGGCGGCTCCTGCGGTGGGGCTTTACGCGCAGGTTCTTCGCGCGGAGGTTCCTGCTTCGGTGGCTCTTGGCGTGGCGGATCTTTTTTAGGCGGCTCTTGTTTCGGTGGGTCTTGCTTGGGGCGCGGATCGGATTGCGCGCTATTACTCGCGCCGCTGCCCATGCCGCCGCTCCCCATTCCTCCACTGACAGTGCGCCAGCCGCGATCATACGCTGCGCGGCGTAACGGATCAGACAGCATCTCGTACGCATCGCGCAGGCGATGGAATTGTTTTGCAGCGATAGGTGAGGGGTTGTGATCGGGGTGCAGGCGTTTTGCTTTTTGTCGGAACGCTGACTTGATCTCGTCCAGGCTCGCGTCTTCACTCACACCGAGTGCGACGTAATACCCCTTCGGATCTTTGGCCGCATTCATGGCCATGGTCAGCGGATTCCCTGCACACACGCAAAAACAGCCCCCCAACAGCAGAGGCCAACCCCGCACCATAGCCTGCGCTGGGTAATACTTCGTTAACGCCTGCAAGCCCTGAAAATCCTTGATGTTTGGGGCTGAAGCCCGTCTTGGCAGAAAAAGATACTCGATTGTCATTGCTGACAAGCCGCCCCGGTCCTCATGATCAGGACAGCAAAGAGGAACTGACATGGCCCGCAAAACAAAACCGATACGTGACGAAGATATGGTCCGCGCATTTCTGTCCAAAGCGCCGCATGTGGTCTCAACGCTGATCTTTCCTGGGGCTAGCTCTTACTACGTGTCGGCCGCGTCGGAAGTGTTGTCGACAGCGAACAGTCATCTCCGTCGCGATTACGGCATCGACTTCGACGCCTATGTGCTGGAGGTCGTGGCGCCGACGCCAGGGCCGGTGATGCTGGACATGGGTTTGAAGATGCTGCCGGACAGAACCGTGAGCGAACCAGTGCGCGCCATCGCCACGTTGTTGTTATCGGCAGGATCATCGGCAGGCATCGACGCTTGTGTGAAAAACAAAGACGTGGTGGCGTGGATCAAGCGGGCTGCGGCCAAATCGACGCGTGTAGCTTCCATGTGTACGGGGGCGTTTCTGCTGGCTGAAGCGGGTTTGGTGGAAGAGGCTGTCACGACGCATTGGGGTGCGTGCGATAAGATGCGTGAACGCTTTCCGCATCTGGCTGTGAATGGTGACAGCATCTACGTGAAAGACGGCAACATCTACTCTTCAGCCGGTTCGACTGCGGCGATGGATTTGGCTTTGGCGCTGGTCGAAGAGGATTTAGGACGCAAACTGGCCATGAACATCGCGCGCGATCTTGTGATGTTCTTGAAACGCCCCGGTGGTCAGTCGCAATTTTCCACCACGCTACTGGCCCAGGCTACAGATACGGATGCGCTAAAGAATTTGCCTGAATGGATCGCCGATAACTTGGACGATGATTTATCTGTAGAAGCTTTGGCGACGCGCGCTGGCATGAGTCCGCGCAACTTTGCCCGCATTTTCGCCGCCGAGACCAAACTGACGCCCGCCAAGTATGTTGAGCGTGCGCGATTGGAATGTGCCCGTCAGTTGATGGAAGACACCAAGCTGTCCCTGCAAGCCGTGGCCACCAAGGCGGGCTTCGATTCCCACCAGAATTTCCGGCGCACATTCATGCGCTGGCTGGGTGTGACGCCGGCTGAATACCTCGACCGTTTCCGGGCGCCGAGCCTGGCCTCAACCCAGCCTTTTCTGCCCTAAACTGAACCTGGCAGAAAATGACGGCTCCTTGTCATTGCTGACAGATGGTTTTAGGGCCAAAACTTGCGCAAGAAACGGGTCGTGCGGCGAAGGTGTTTCAGACATTTTGCCCCACAAGTTTGAGGGATCAGAAACATGACACGCATCAGCAAGGCTGCTTATCGCAACGATGAACGCTTAAGTGAGTTCATCGCCAAAGCGCCGCATGTGATCTCGATCCTGATTTATCCGGGCTCCAGTGCATATGAAGTTGCAGCCCCCGGCGAAGTATTCTCCACCGCCAACGGCCAGCTGCGCCGCGAACTGGGCATCGATAAGGATGTCTATGCGCTGGAAGTGGTCTCCATCGTGCCGGGGCCCATTGAATTGGAAATGGGCATAAAGATGCTGCCAGATCGTTCCATCACTGATCCCGTGCGCAAAATCGACACGCTCATGATCTCAGGTGCGTGTTGGGACCCGATGCGTGCGGCTGTCGAAAACAAGCACGTGATTGCGTGGATTCAAAAGTCGGCCCCCAAGGCGCGGCGTATTGCCTCTATGTGTACAGGTGCATTCTTGTTGGCCGAAGCAGGCTTGGCGCTCAGAAACGTGACAACGCATTGGGCGCATTGCGAAGCATTGCGCTCGCACTACCCGCATTTGCAGGTGAATGCCGACAACATCTACATCAAGGAAGGCAATATCTATTCCTCGGCGGGTTCCACCTCAGCGATGGATTTGGCCTTGGCGATGGTCGAAGAAGATTTGGGCCGCAAGCTCGCCATGAATGTGGCGCGCCGTTTGGTAATGTTCTTGAAACGCCCTGGCGGGCAGTCGCAATTCTCGACCGCGTTATTGGCGCAAACACAAAACACCGGCAGCTTAAAAGATCTGCCCGAGTGGATTGTTGATAACCTGGACGAAGATTTGTCGGTGGAAGCGCTGGCCGAGCGCGTGGGCATGAGCCCGCGTAACTTTGCCCGTGTGTTCGCGGCGGAAACCAAGCTCACACCAGCCAAGTATGTAGAACGCGCGCGGTTGGAGCGGGCGCGGCAATTGATTGAGGACACCAATCAGCCGCTGCTGACCATCGCATCAAAGGCGGGGTTTGAATCCGATCAGCAATTGCGTCGTACCTTTCAACGCTGGTTGGGTGTCACACCCGCCGAGTATGTCGAACGCTTCCGCAACGACGGTCGCAATTTATCACTGCCCGTTTTGGGCAAAGGCGCATTAAAGGGCGCCGCTGAGGAGTTACAGCCATGGCTGCCATAAGTGCATATGCGCGCCGGAGTATTTTGGTGGGGCTCGCTGCGTTCGCAGGCGTATCGGTATTGCCACGTATCGCTAAGGCTGGTGTGCCCGCGAAGGTCGGGTTGATTGATCTGAACTTGCGTCCGCAGTTCTTGAATGTGCAGGGCGTGAAGGTGCGTCACCTGTCGTTCTGGATGTCGGGCACCACCAAAGCCAGCAAGCAATCGCCCGAGCACCATCAAGACCACGGCGAAGTGATGGCGCGTGCGTTGATTGAGGCATACCAAGCTTTGTCGCCGGAAAAGGCGCTAGAACTGTTCATCGCCTCGCCGTTCGTGGAAAACGATGGCAAGAAGCTGTTGGATGTCGAACAGCTGGCCTTCGCGTTTGATTGGTTCGCATCACAAGGCGTGAAGGTTGTCGCCATGACATTTGTGGGCCGTAATACGCCAGCCTTGTCAGCAGCGTTGGAACATGCAGCGCGGCGTGGGTTGGTGGTTCTGGCATCCGCAGGCAATGGCCCCAGCCAAAACCCAGTGCCCGCGTACCCGGCGGCTTACCCCACTGTGATCGCCATTGGGACGACCGCGCTCCATGCAGATCGGTATGCTGAAGACGCCAAGCTGCATGAGATTGCGCTGAAGAATACGGATGAGCCTTCATCGCGCGGTGGCTATGTCGATTATGGTGTCACAGCGCCTATGATTACCTCGGCACAAGTGAAGCGCGACCCTGAAGTCACCTCGTTGCTAGGCTCATCTCGGGCTACTGTTGTCGCGGCGGGTGTGCTGGCGGCTGCGAGCCAAACGAACAGTGTGGACTCGATGCAAGAAGCCTTGGTGGTTTTGGATCGCTTGGCGACACCATGCGATGCCGAAATTGCGGGGCGTGGTGTGTTGGATTTAACAGCGCTGCAAACAAGTGTGCGGTTGATGCAGCCGGTAAAAACAGTCCGCGATAGAGAAGCGGCGTAACGTTACGCCCAGAGCCCACCGCGATCAGCCCCTGATCCAAAAGTAGAGGGGCCGGTCGTGGTGGGGTCGGGGAAGCGCTTCACCACTTGGAACGATAAGCCGCCCACCAATCCCATCGCGGCGTTACTATTTGCAAATAATCCCGCCAAATCGCGGCGCATGTTTTCGGGCAATGGGTCTTTGGTGCGGATCATCATGTCGAAGGCGCGGCTGGCTTTGTGGAACATGCCGTCCAACTGAAGTTCGCCTAATCGCGAAAGGTCAAGGTTCACCAAAAACCGCGTGCCTTTGCCTTTGCCGTTTTTCTTTTTATCATCGGCGTCGTCATTATCACCTTCGCGGCGCACAATCAGCGCAACGCGGTCAATTTGGCCGCTGTTGTTCCAGGGCATCGGCAATGTACGCCACTCAGAACCTGTGTCAGCGGTGCGCGCCGCCATCTCACGCACTTCGCCGGAAATCTGCGCCGCCAATTGCGCACCGCGTGGGCCTGAGCGTTCAAGCCCGCGTAAGGCGCTATCGCCGGGCCATTGTTTTGAATCACCCGTGCGCATGGCTTGCACAAAGGCCATGGCGGCTAAAGCGGTGCGTGGGCCGCCGTCTGGTAAAGCAGCGGCCAGTTGTGATGCTGCTTGCGGATCAACGCGCTGAAGCAGTTGCACAGCCTCTGATAACGAACCCCAACCCATGGCTGGCGTTGAAAGTGGCATCCCTGCAGGTGAAGGCGATGGTGCTGCCAATGTAATGCCGCCAGTTTGCGGCGTGCCGGGTGCCACATCAGCGCGCGGGCCTTGCGTGGTCATGACTTCAAAAGTGATGGTCGACCCCACAGGTACATTGGCACGCACGTTTAATTGCAGTTCACCGCCTTGCGTCTGCACCACAACAGCGCCGTTGTTGGGCGTAGCGATCACTTGCCCGGTCATGCGCACAATCACCGGTGTACCTTCAACACCTTTCGGTGGCGTTGGCGTAATTTGCGTTGGGCTTTGCGGTGAGGTGAGTTTCAAACCTTGCGGTTCAGTGTTTTGTAACGGCACCGAGATCAGCGGAGCGGTGATGGGTCTTGCTTGTGTATTCGGTTGCGCAGGTGATGTGCCAGCGGGTGTCGCAATGGGAGTTGTTTGTATTGCGCCTGGCTGCGTTGGTGTTTTGATGTGTTGTGCAGTTGTGCCCGCTGCTGCATTCGGTGCTGCATTAGGGTTTGCAGTGGCGGCGTTCAACGCTTGCGCCACTTGCGGTGTAATCGGACCCGTCTGTGAGGAAAGAGTGGGTATGGGAAGTGCGGCCGTGAGTGGTGCTGCCGCACCGGGCGCGCCCGTTTGCACGCTGATAACGCGCACGCCTAAATCTGTGCCCGGCTGAAATACCTGCGACAAAGTTTGCTGTAGCGGCGTCAGTTGCGGTGCGGCCTGTTGCAAAGGTCCTTGGGTTGCGGCTTGTACGTTCGGTGTCATGGCGCCCGTCAGCACAAAAGCCGAGAGCGGGTTCACGGCGGCAAGCGGTGCAGGGCCAGTGGGCGTCCACGCTTGGCCGGGTTGCAACGGAACAGCCTGTGTTGGGTTCGGGATGCTAACGGGTTTGTCTGGCAGTGGTGCGGCGGCGGTTTGAGCAGCAGCATCGCGCGCATTTTGCGCTAACACTTGTTGTGCGGGTTGGCCATCAATGGTGACAATGCGGGCGGTGACTTGATTGGATGAATTGCGCAGAATTTCCAACGCGACTTTCGCACCGTCATCTAACGGCACAGGTGTTTTTACCGTCACATCACCAGCAGGCGTACGCAGCGTTATCGTCTGGCGCGCGTCTGCCTGTTCAGGCGTTTCAGTATCGGTGGGCTGTGGCGTGGGTTGCGGTGTCTGCTGTTGGTTTGCTGTCAGCACAACGGTTTCTAACGTCGCGCCCGGCGGCAGTTGCAGAATTTGCTGTGGGGCTTGCTGAACCACGACCACAGGGCCGCTGGCAGCCGCAGCAGGTGCCGGTGTGGCAGGCGCTGCGGTGGGCGGGATGGTGGTCATGTGTGCAGTGGTTGATTAGCCCGTAACCAAACGATCAGCGATAGCTTCCACATCCACAGCGGCTTCCGATGACGGTGAGCGCACTAGGATGGGCGTTTGATTGCGGATACTTTCGCGCACGCGGGCATCACGGCGGACAATACCAGCCAGCGGCGGCGAGATTTTCAAGAACCCCTGACAGGCTTTGAACAGCGTTTGATAAATGCGCTCGCCCTCGCGGGTGGAGTTGGCGGCATTGACGATAATCCGAATATCAGAGGCGGTGCGTTCCATCGTGCTGATCTTGATGAATGCATAAGCATCCGTCAGCGAGGTCGGCTCATCTGATGTGACAATCAAAATCGTATCGGCCGCTTTGGCCAACTGACGCACCGATTTTTCAACGCCTGCGCCTAAGTCGATGATGATGCGGTCGTAACGACCCGCTAAAATCGCCAAGTCTTCGCCGAGAATCTGCAAACGCGACAACGGGATATTGGCCAAGCTGCCCGAACCCGAACGGCCCGCGATCACATCAAAGCCACCGGCATCGTATTTGATCGCCGCTTGGTTCAGCGCGACTTTGCCAGCAATGACTGCGCCTAGGTCAAACTTGGGCATGATGCCCAATTGAATGTCGACGTTGGCCAAACCCAAATCGCCATCAAACAGCAACGTCTTCAAACCACGACGCGCAAACGCATGTGCCAGCGTGATGGAGACAAACGTTTTGCCCACGCCGCCTTTGCCCGATGCGACCGCTATAATCTGGCCGCGCTTCGCTGAGATTGCGGGGCGGGTCGGCAAACGTGGCTGCGACGGTGTTTGGTCGCTTGGGGGGCTCATCGATTAAAACCTTCAGTTCGAATACTTGTCGGTCGCAAAGCGGGCTCGACCTGTTGTTGCTCTTCCGGTTGCGGTTGTAGCTCTTCTTCCGGCGGCAAAATCATGCGCGCCATCGACACCGGATTGACCGCGCATAAACCAGTTGCGACGTGCGGATTCAAGCTCACTTCTGAGAACATCAATTGCCCAGCGCTCGCAGCAGACAAGACCGAACCCAAGCGACGGGTCATATCCAGGCGTGTGGCCAGCAGACGTGTCGCGCCCGATGCGCCGAATGACTCGCCAATGTCAGCAGCTTCAGATGCATCACCACCGGCTGCGATCACCAAAATCGGTTCTAAGTCTGCGCTGGCAATCAGCGTTTTCAAATATTCCATATCGTGATGGCTGAACGGGTTCAGGCCCGGGCTATCAATAAAGACCAAGTCGTACTTGGGCATCATCTCGTTGACGGCTTGGCCTACCTGTTCCGGCGTGCGCACTTGGCGCAGTTCTAATTCCAGAATGCTGGTGAAGGCGGAAAGCTGTTCCACCGCACCAGCGCGAATGGTGTCGGCGGTAATGACCCCAACCGGACGGCCAGCCAAACGCGCGCGCGCGGCTAATTTTGCAGTTGCAATAGTTTTGCCCGAACCCGGCGGACCCACCAGCATGAAGGGGCGGGGTGATTTGCGTTCCGGCAAGGGCGCAAAGTCGAACTGATCTTCAAGCGCTGCGGCACAGGCCATAGTGGGCGAGCCCACTTCAACGGCGGTCGCGGCTGTCACTAATTTTTCAACAAGGCGGGCAGGCGTGCCGTGATATTCCAGCGCTTCTCTGACCCGCTCACCGAAGGCAGAGGTGTCGCGGCCTGACAGCGCGCGGCGGATATCGTCATCGGCGTCTTCGGGGTCTTCCAAGGCGGCGGTAATGCGCACGCCCTGTCCGTCGGAGGCGCGTTGGGTCGATACGATAACCGCATCGTCCCCCAGCTCCTCACGCACCAGACGCATGGCTTCCGCCATGGTGGCCGCATTGTACGACTTTAAGCGCATGCCGTTTCCCACAACGCGAGAATCAAATCTCGCGGTCTCGTAATTCTAAAGCTCCACTCCCGGGGTCGCAATCGCCCGGATCGCAAACGAGAGAGTCTTAAACACCAGGCGGTCTTTTGATCTCTATCCCGGCGTTTTAGGCACGTTACCCCTAGATTTGGTCTCCTTAAATCTGGCCGACCGTTCTGATCTTGGCCTTGGGGTGGATTTCGTTTTGCGACATCACCACGGTCATCGGACGGAAGCGGTCGATGATCGAGCGCACGTATGGGCGCACGGTCGGTGAGGTCAGCAATACTGGCGTTTCGCCCTGCATCGCAAAGCGTTCGAAGTTTTGGCGAACGGCCGAGATGAATTCCTGCAGCTTCGACGGTGCCATGGCGAGCTGGCGATCTTCGCCTGCACCCGTCAGCGATTCCGCGAACTCTTGTTCCCACTCCGGTGACAAGGTCACGATTGGGATAATGCCCGCATCGTCCACGCCCTTGTCGGAGAGTTGGCGTGACAGGCGTGAGCGAACGTGTTCGGAAATCAGCAGCACGTTGCGCGTAATCGCGCACGCTTCCGAAACGCCTTCCAAAATCGTCGGCAAGTCGCGGATCGAGATACGCTCGGAGAGGAGGTTCTGCAACACGCGCTGAATGCCAGCGACGGTAATTTGGCTCGGGACCATTTCGGCCATGAGCTTCTGGTGTTCTTTGTCCAATTCGTCGAGCAGTTTTTGCGTCTCGGCGTACGACAGCAACTCGGACATATTGTCGCGCACAACTTCGGTGAGGTGCGTGGTGATAACAGTCGGCGGATCGACGACGGTGTAGCCGCGGAACAAAGCTTCTTCGCGGTTCGACGGATCGATCCACAAGGCAGGCAATCCAAACGTCGGCTCGCGTGTGCGCTCGCCCGGCAGTGAAATTTCTTCGCCGCGCGGGTCCATAACCAGCAGCATGTTCGGACGCAAATCGCCGCGTCCTGCTTCGACTTCTTTGATGAAGATGGCGTAGGAGTTGGCAGGCAACTGCATGTTGTCTTGAATTCGCACGGCGGGCATGACGAAGCCCATGTCGGTTGCCAATGCGCGGCGTAAGGATTTGATCTGGTCGGTCAAGCGGCGGTTGTCGTTGTTGATCAGCGACAGCAAACCGTAGCCCAACTCTAAGCGTACTTGGTCCATCTTCATGGCTTGTGAGATGGGCTCTTCTTGCACCGGCACTTCTTGCTTGGCCTTCACTTCGGCCAGTTCGTGCTCTTTGGATTCTTTTTGCTGTTGCTGGAAGCTGACGTACGCCGCAGCGCCGCCTGTGATGGCTGCCAAGAACAAGAACGGCAAAGCAGGCACGCCCGGCAGAATAGCCAGAGCAACAGCCAGGAACGAACTCATACCCAACGCTTTGGGGTACTGCGTGAACTGGCCCGAGATCGCTTTGTCGGTCGGTTCAGTCAAACCACCTTTAGAGACCATCAAACCGGCTGCGGTTGAAACGATCAGCGCCGGAATTTGCGAGATCAAACCGTCCCCCACAGTCAGGCGGGTATACATGTTAGCTGCTTGCGAGAACGACAGGTCGTTCTGCACCATGCCGATGATCATGCCGCCGATGACGTTGATAAGGGTGATAATGATGCCGGCGATGGCGTCGCCGCGTACAAACTTCGAGGCACCGTCCATGGCGCCGAAGAAGTCGGCTTCTTTTTGCAAGTCTTCGCGGCGGACGCGGGCTTGCTTCTCGTCAATCATGCCCGCTGACAAGTCAGCGTCGATGGCCATTTGTTTGCCGGGCATAGCGTCCAAGGTGAAACGCGCGGTCACTTCAGCGATACGTGTCGAACCTTTGGTGATGACCATGAAGTTCACCAAGGTCAGAATCGCGAACACGATCACGCCGATGACGAAGTTATCGCCCATCACGAAGCTGCCGAACGCTTCGATCACTTCACCGGCTGCGTGCGTGCCTTTGTGACCGTCGCTCAAAATCAAACGGGTCGAAGCTAAGTTCAGTGCCAAACGTAACAGGGTGGCAATCAGCAGCACGACCGGGAATGAGTTAAATTCCAGCGCGCGCTTGATGAACACCACGGTCATTAAAATCAGCACGGACAGTGTGAGAGACATCGCCAAGGATAAATCGAGAATCCATGCCGGCAGCGGCATGATGAGCACAACCAGGATGAGCACGATGCCCATCGCGAAGCCCAAGTCGCCACGGCGCAAGCTCGCGCCTAAGCGGTCGAGTGTGCCTGAGAAAGCTTGATTCATCGCACTCGGTGCTGCAGCGCCCGTCGATGGCGCTAACTGACCTGGTGTGCCTGCGCCAGTGTTTGTGGCGTTCGTATCGGCCATCGTTATCCCTTCGGTTTTTTGCGGACGTGCACGCCGCAAAAGCTTTCGACGCCCAGCCTCAGCATTCTTGCTCGGGTAGGGCTCCTCTCCGGGTGCAGATTGGCCTTGAGGGGGTTAACAATGCGTTGAGATGGGCAAATTTTGCCTGGCGGGGCGACGGGCTAAAAATCTCTATAATATCAATATGTTAAGTTGAGGTTTCGGGGCCTCATGTGGCTTTGGGGCCACGCCTGATCCGTTAACGTCTTCAACTCTTCATTAAATCCTGCGCTAACGGTGGCGAGTCCCTTTTAGGGGCAAACCGAGGGTGCATTTCGGCTTTGCGGTGGGGGCTGTTTTGGGCGTGTTTTCAAATTGTGTGAGTTACGGGTACCGTTCTCCACGCAATTCTTTTTCACGCAATTCTGGAAGCCCCACCGGTTTTCCCTGTTATTTGCCTGCAAATATCAGGGCAAAATTATCACACCAAAAACGTTCTCCACATTTTCGATCAAGCATGTTCGTGCATTGTTTCACGTGAAACAATTTGCAGGTGAGCTCCTGGACAGAAAAATTGAAAGAGAAAAATTAAGCGGCTTCGCCAGCGCCGGGCGGCGGGACACTCAAACCTTCTTGAACGTAGGTGTTGAGTTTGTTGCGCAGGGTACGAATTGAAATACCCAAAATTTTGGCGGCATGTGTGCGATTGCCAAGGGTGTGCTTGAGCGTGTCGATAATCAGATCGCGTTCCACATCGGCAACGGTACGGCCAACCATACTGCCGCCGCTTGCCGCATCGGCCATTTCCTGGCCTTCAATCATAATAGCTTCGCCGCCAATCTCGTTGCCGTTCGCTAACAACACGGCGCGGTGCATTGTGTTCTCAAGCTCACGAACGTTGCCTGGCCAACGATGGGCGCGCAGCACAGAAACGGCTTCGGCTGTCACGGGGCGCACAGGCACGGCGTTTTCTTCGGCGCACTTTTCAGCAAAGTGTTTCGCCAGCAGTTCAATGTCCTGCGGGCGATCACGCAGCGCCGGCATCACAACTTTCACAACATTCAAACGGAAATAAAGGTCTTCGCGGAACTGACCCTTTTTAACCGTCTCTTCCATGTTGCGGTTGGATGTGGCGATGATGCGCACATCAACTTTAACTGGCGTGTTCGAGCCAATGCGGACGACTTCTTTTTCCTGAAGGACGCGCAGCAGCTTGGCTTGCAGCTTCAAATCCATTTCGGAAATTTCGTCCAGCAGCAAGGTGCCGCCATTCGCTTCTTCAAATTTGCCGATGCGGCGTGCAATGGCCCCGGTGAAAGCGCCTTTCTCGTGGCCGAACAATTCTGATTCCAAGAGTTCGCCCGGAATGGCGGCGCAGTTCACAGCCACAAACGCTTTGTCTTTGCGCGGGCTGTTACGATGCAGGAAACGCGCGATCAATTCTTTACCGGTGCCGGACTCGCCCGTGACCAAGATCGAGGCATGGCTGCCCGCGACACGTTTGGCCATTTGCACCACGCGGTCCATCGCCGGATCGCGGTAGATCATGGTATCGTTATCAGCCGAGACCGCTTCCAGAACGGCCGCAATCATGTCTGCGTTTGGCGGCAGAGGAAGGTATTCTTTGGCGCCAGCCTTAATGGCGGCGACGGCCACTTTTGCGTCTGTCTCGATACCGCAGGCAACCACCGGCGCATTTAAGCGCTCGCTCGTCATAGAGTGGACGAGTTCGGCGATGTCCAGGGTGACATCGATCATCACCAGATCAACGCCTTGGCCGCTGCGGATAATCTCTAAGCCTTGCGGAATGGAATCAGCTTGCAGCACCTTCGCGCCGCGTTGAACGGCAATGCGGCTGGCGGCGCCAATTTGTCCCTGAAGCGTTCCGATAATCAATAACCGCATCGCCGCCGTAATCCTAAATCTCTAAGGTGCCAGGTTAGACACGCGCTCTTAATATATAAGTGCTCTATATATAATGTTATCGGGCGTGAAGGCCACCCCGTCAACGCCTACGGTGTTGGGGAATGGTCGACGTATTGCACTTTGGCGTCGGCAGGAAGCATGCTGTTCAGCAGAATTTCCAGGCGGCGCACGTTTTCCTTGCGGGCCACACCCAGAATGCCAGCCATATAGATATGCTGCATCAAGCTTTCTTCGGCTGCATTGCGTTCTAATTTTGTCGCCAAAGGGTTGAGAATGATGTTCGCCAAGGCCGCGCCGTAGAAGGTGGTCAGCAGGGCAATGGCCATGCTGGGGCCGATGACCTTGGGGTCGGTCAGGTTGCCCAACATTTGGACCAAGCCAATCAGCGTGCCGATCAGGCCCATGGCGGGGGCGAGCTCGGCGGCTTTGCGGAGCACGGATGATGCGCGTGCGATCCGCTCCCCGGAGGCCGCGATGTCTTCGCGCAAGATTTCTGCAATTTCTTTTTCACCGACGCCGTCAATCAACAACTTCAAGCCGCGATGTAAAAAGGGCTCGCGTGAAAAGCGGGCCAGGGGCTGACCTTGCAGTTTCAAAACGCTGTTGCGCTTACAGTAATCCGCCAATTCCAGCATCGTGTAAGCGGAATCTTGGAAATCGCGTTCACGGCTGATCACCGTTTCACGCAAGGCTTCTGCCGTTTTGCGAATATCGCTGAGGCTGAAGCAAATTGTTGTGACGGCAATGGTGCCGCCGATCACGATCAGGATCGACGGTAGGTCAACAAACGCCGAGGCGCTACCGCCTAAACCAATCGCAAGTGCAATAAACAGCGCCGCCGCCGCCAAACCAAAAATGGTGGCGTTGTCGTACTTATTGCGGCGTACAATTGCCGTAATGTCGGCTTGCTCGGCCATCTGACTCAATATGCTATTTGTTCTGGGTTTTGATGATTTCGGTCATGGTGATGCCGAGGCGGTCGTCAACCACCACCACTTCGCCACGGGCCACAAGTCGATCGTTGACGTAAATGTCGATGGCTTCACCGACCTTACGGTCCAACTCGACGACAGCGCCACGGCCCAATTTCAATAACTCATGCACCTGCATCGACGATTTGCCCAGTACGGCGGACACGCGCACGGGAATATCGTAAACGGCTTCAAGGTCTAAGGCTGAACGCGGCTTGTCTGGGATATCCGTCGGCGGATCATCCCAGCTATCATCACCACCGTCATCTTTCGCAGGGCGGCTATCGGCCAATTCGTTTAAGGCGAGGCCTTCAGCCTTTTTCTTTTTTTGATCTGCTGGATCTTCTGACATCTCTTAAGACCGCCTGGCTTCCGGATCACCCGGCGGTTCCCCAATCTTGGTCGACGTGCAGGGCCTAAGCCCCCTTAATTACCGGCGGGCTCATCACCCGCTGTTTCGTCTAAATTGATCTCGTTTGTCTCTTCGGTCGTATGTGCACCATCATGCGGCGCGTCGCTACGGTCAGTTTCATCACTGTGTGCGTTGTCTTGATCCGTAGTGTGTGCTGCTTGGTCCTCAGCGGCAAGGGCCGCGTTGGCAGCATTCTCATCAAATTCACCCACGGTCTCGGCAACCATGCGCTCGATATCACCCCAAATGCGGGTTTCGCTGCGCTCAGCGCCGCCACCGCTCCATTCCATACGGGCATCGCCCGGTTGCAATTCGTAATCGGCCACAACAACGTGCGTTCCTTGGAAGCCCGCACGGCGGAAGACTTCATCCAAGGCAGGGCGCAAGTCATCGACAATCATGGCATGGGCGCGGATCAGCAGCTTCGGTTCACCGATCACCAGTGGCAATGTTTTACGCACAAAGTCCGTGATGTTTTCCTTCGCATATTCGTGGGCTGTCACCGGAATGGTTTTTTTCGCGATTGCAAACAAAAGGCGAATAGTAATTTCAGCGATCTCGCGGTTTGATGTCTTCTGCTGTTCATCCAGCATCGTCAAACCCTGCGCGATCAAATTCAACGCATCGGCGACATAGTGGCTGCGCGCAGTTTCAGCTTCTTCAAGGGCCGCTGTGTGACCAGCCACGAAACCTTCTTCACGCGCGGCTTCAAGCTGCGACAGCGTGAACATTTCTTCAGGTGGTGCCGGTGGCGGGGCAGGTGGTTCGTCCTGAATTTGCTGGGCCGCTTTGCGTTCGGCTTCGGCGGCGGCCGCAGCAGCCAGGGTTGCGGCAGCGTGACGGTCTGCTTCCAGTTCAGATTTGCGCTTCTCGTTTGGCAAGTACAGCTTACGCGGATCGTCGAAGGATCGTTCGAAGAGGAAGCGTTTTTGTGAAGTGCGTTGGGCTGACATGGGCGAAACCGAGACGTCTGGTTATTAGTAAACCAGTTCGTCTTCCTCCTTGCCTTCCGAGATAACGATCTGGCCTGAGTTCGACAGTTCTTTGGCCAGCGTGACCACGGCCGATTGCGCTTCTTCCACGTCGCGCAAGCGCACGGGACCAAGCGAATTCATGTCGTCTTGCAGCATCTTGCCAGCACGCGCTGACATGTTGCCCATGAACAGTTCCTTGATCGGGTCCGATGCGCCCTTCAAAGCCAAGCCCAACTTTTCCTTCTCGACATGACGCAGCAGTGTTTGAACGCCAGCGGCATCCAGGCGAATAAGGTCTTCGAAGGTGAACATGAGCTGCTTGATCTTCTCTGCAGACTCGCGGTTGCGTTCTTCGAGGGCAGTGATGAAGCGGCTTTCGGTTGAACGATCCAAGTTGTTGAAGATTTCGGCCATCATCTCGTGCGCATCGCGGCGCGCCGTGCGGGCCAAGTTCGACATGAATTCGGTACGCAGCGTCTTCTCGATCGATTCCAAAACGTCCTTCTGCACGGCTTCCATGTGCAGCATGCGCATGACGACTTCCATCGCGAAGCCTTCCGGCAGCAGCGACAGAACGCGCGCGGCGTGATCGGGTTTGATCTTCGATAAAACGACCGCAACAGTTTGCGGGTATTCGTTTTTGAGGTAGTTGGCCAGCACTTGTTCGTGCACGTTGCCCAACTTGTCCCACATTGTGCGACCGGCGGGACCGCGGATTTCTTCCATGATGAGCGAGACGCGATCTTTGCCCAAGCTCTTCATCAGCAAGCGTTCGGTCGATTCGTACGAACCCACCAAAGAGCCCGTGTTAGAAATAGCGTCAGCGAAGTCGACGAACAGACGTTCAACGATGTTGGCGCCGATCGTGCCCAAGTTGGCCATGATCTGCGACACTTCTTTAATTTCGTCGTCTTCCATCATCGAGAATAGCTTGCCAGCTTGCTCTTCACCGAGTGAGAGCAACATGATGCTGGCCTTCTGAGGGCCCGTAAGGCTGCGATAATCTTCTTTGACGCGCGCCATCTCTCGTTTCCCTAACCCTCAAGGCCGTCGGCGTCTTTCATGCCGTGGCCGTCGCTAACCTAAGTATAACGTAAACCGCACCAATCCCCCATGGTGGGGAAGGGCCGGAAATCCTCAATTTTCCTGATAAAGCCAGGTGCGCAAGATCGCCAAAGCTTCTTCCGGGTGCTTATCAACGATGTCGTTAATTTTACGAACCGATGACGCTTTCACGCGGCCTTCAACTTTATCGATATCGATCAATTCATCGAGGTCTTCATCTTCTTCTGCCGCACCCGGCAACGGCATCGGCACGCCACCAGGGCCCGTCAGCTGCGCCATGCCGCCTTCGGCTGACATCAACTGATCTTCGCCAGCAGGCATCGATTCGAAGGCTTTACTGACCAGCGGACGTACGACCAGCACGATGACCAAGACCGCGACGAACGCGACCCCCAGGCCTTCGGCCATGCGCATGATTTCTTCTTTGTTGAAGCCCAGCAGGTTGAATTCTTCTGCACCAGCCGCCAGATCATCGAAGCCGGTGAACGGCATGTTGATGACTTCAACTTGGTCGCCACGATTAGCGTCATAGCCAATCGTGTTGCGGACCAAGGATTCAATCTTATCCAGCGTTTCTTGCGGTACGGCTTGATAGACTTTCTTGCCATCTTCACCGGTGGTGTATGTGCCATCCACCAGGACAGCGACCGAGAGGCGCTTCAACGTGCCTTGGTCACGGATTTGGTTCACGGTTTTCTTCGAGATTTCGAAGTTGGTGGTTTCTTCCGTGCGGTTTTCGTTGGTTTGCGATTTCGGGCCGCCTTGATTGTTTAGACGCGCATCAGGCTGGTTTTGGCTGACCGAAACGTTTTCCTGATCTGATTCCAATGACGAGTTGGCTTCCGTCACGTTCACGGTTGAACGCGGCACAGCTTGGTCAGGATTGAATGTTTCTTCGTTGGTGACAACTTTATCGAAGTCCATTTCCGCACGAACTTCAGCGCGGACTTTGCCGGGGCCCAAAGAGCTTTCGACTAAGGCAACAACAGCTTGCGAGAGTTTGCGCTCAAGCTTGGTGCGCGACTCGTCTTGTTGCACAGCCACAAACTGCGCATCGTTTTCGAACGAGCGTGACAGCAGCGTGCCGCGTTCATCGACGATAGAAATGGCGGTGGGCTTCAGCTTCGGAACAGCGGCTGCGATCAAATGCTGAATGGCTTGCACTTGGTTTTCAGCCAAGCGACCTGATTTCATCTTGATGTAAACCGATGCCGTGGGTTCTTGCATTTCACGGCTGAACATTTCGCGTTGTGGCATCACCAAGTGCACACGGGCACTTTGCACACCTTCAATCGATTTCACGGTACGCGATAGTTCGCCTTCCAGCGCACGCACCAGATTAATATTCTGCACGAAGTTGGTCGTGCCCAGCGCGTCCATCGTGTCAAAGAGTTCATAGCCAACAGAACCGCCCGACGGCAGACCCTGTTCGGCCATCTGCATACGCACGGACGTCACTTGATCGCCCGAGACTAAAATCTGCGTGTTGTTCTCAGCCATGCGGAACGGAATGCCGCTTTTTTCCAACTGCTGAACGATCTCGCGGCTGTCGGTGGCCGACAAGCCGCCATACAGCAGTTCCATTGTTGGTGCCGAGAAACGCGTGGCGAAGAAGATGATAAACGCGATCAAGCCGAAGGCCACGCCGCCCATGGCGGCTAGCTTGGCAGGTCCCAAATTGCGCATCTGCTGCATAAATGGATTCAAGGTCAGCCCTCTTCGCTTTCGCCGGGTCGCCTGCAGGGCTCCGGTCACTTTTTCACGTGTTGAGGGGAAGCTAGGTCCGTGAGGTGAAGAAGCCGTTAATACTCGGCAAAAATTGCCCCATTGACCGGCAGGCCTTGCCCAGCCTTCAATCGGCCCACAATTGGACGCAGACGCAGTTTCGGTAAAATGCCAAAAAACGCGAAAGAACAGTCAGGTAGCGATCATCGCGACCTTACAATCGAACTGAGCGCAGGCATTGTCGCGGTCAACGATGAGGCGCCTAAAATCCTGCTGGTCCGGGACCAGGGTGGCGATTCTGCAACACATAGTCAGTTTGGTCTGCCGTGCGGTCCGTTTGACCCCGTTGGCCATCGCACACTCGAAGAGGGGTTGCGTAAGTGGGTCGGCGAGCAATCAGGCATCCAATTAGGCTATGCCGAACAGCTTTACACATTTGGGGATCGCTTCCGGGATCCGCAGGAACGCGCAGGCGGTCCGCGACCGGTTTCCGTCGGCTACTTAGCCCTGGTGCGCCAAACCGACTCTGTTGCAAGCACTGACAATGCCGATTGGAGCGACTGGTATCGTCACTTTCCATGGGAAGATTGGCGATCAGGTCCGCCGGCTATTGTCAGCCAGGTGATTGCGTCTGAACTGAAGGCCTGGGCAGATGCGCCGGATAATCGCGCCGACCGAATGCGCCGACGCGAACGCATTGATGCGAACTTTGGCTTAGGTGATCTGGCCTGGGATAACGAGCGCGTTTTAGAGCGCTACGAACTGCTCTATGAAGCTGGTTTGATTGCTGAAACCGTTGCTGATGGACGCGAGCGCACAAATCCTGCGCATGTGCAGGTTCACACCCTTACAGGGGCCGCGCTGATTAAAGATCATCGTCGTATCATGGCGACTGCGATGGGGCGCTTGCGAGCTAAAATTAAATATCGGCCCGTCATTTTCGAACTCATGCCGCCGAACTTCACGCTGTACCAACTGCAACGCGCCGCTGAAGCATTGGCGGGCGCGCGGTTGCATAAACAAAACTTCCGCCGACTTGTCGCAAATGAGGGGCTGGTGGAAGCGACGGGCCAAATCTCCAGCCAGACGGGGGGGCGGCCAGCTGAGTTGTTCCGCTTCCGGCGCGATGTTGTGCGTGAGCGGCCAGCCGCGGGGGTGCGCTTACCTGTGCGCCTGAAGTCGTCTGGCCGGGGCAAACCGACACTCAAATAGACAGTATCTATATTTTTCAATGGGTTATGATTTTGGTCGCATGCCCCCTTGTGCTTGACTTGAGCATTTGTGACACCTAACCTTCATACACCACGTTGCGAGACGTGGTTTTCGTGCGCCCCACTTATACTCAATTTAAGCATAATGCTTTGGATGAGGGGGCGTGTTTAGATCCTGAAAAGGACGTGCGCCCGCTGGCGCAGAAAGGACGCGCTATGAACGTTGTGACACCTGCTTATGCCGACCTGCGTTTTACTTCTGAAGTCGAGCGCAACACGGCTCATCTTTACAACAAGGTGAAGAAAGTCATTCCCGAGGTGGAATGGCCGGTGTACGCGCCGTTGATCGACCGCATCAATCAACTGAAGAAGCAAAAGAACGCGGTGATCTTGGGCCACAACTACATGACGCCGGAAATTTTCCACTGCGTTGCCGACATCACCGGCGACTCTTTGGCGCTGGCGCGCAGCGCTGCGAAAACCGAAGCCGACATTATCGTCATGGCCGGTGTGCACTTCATGGCTGAAACATCAAAGATCATGAACCCGTCAAAGAAGGTTCTGATCCCCGACATGGGCGCTGGCTGCACGCTTGCTGAAGCGATCACCGCTGAAGATGTGCGTAAATTGAAAGCGCAATATCCGGGCGTGCCGGTGGTGACTTATGTGAACACATCGGCTGATGTGAAAGCGGAGTCGGACATCTGCTGCACGTCTGCGAATGCGGCCCAAATCGTTGAAGGCCTGGGCGTGCCGCGCGTGATCATGCTGCCGGATGAATATTTGGCGTTGAACACGGCGAAGCTGGTGAAGTGCGAAGTCATCACCTGGAAGGGCCGTTGCGTGGTGCACGAGCAATTCAGCCCGGCTGACATTCGTGGCATACGTGAAACCAACCCGGGCGTGGTTGTGTTGGCGCACCCGGAATGCTCGCCTGAAGTTGTGGCCGAATGCGATTTCACAGGTTCAACCGCGGGCATGATCGACTACGTTGCTAAAAACAAGCCGCCGAAAGTGGTGTTGGTGACCGAGTGCTCCATGAGCGATAACGTTGCCGCCGACTTCCCGGAATTGGATTTCGTGAAGCCGTGCAACCTGTGCCCGTTCATGAAGAAGATCGAGCTGAAGAACATTTTGCATGCGTTGGAAACCGAGCAGATTGAAGTTCATATCGATCCTGCCATTGCGGCTAAGGCACGCGTCTCGGTCGAGCGCATGATCAACGGCTGGAAATACGGCACCTAAGTCAGCATGAGCCTTGCGCAGCATCTGATCGACGAGGCTGTTCGCCGCGCGCTTACCGAAGATCTCGGTGACGCGGGTGATATCACCACGGCTGCAACAGTGCCTGTGAACACTCAAGCACGTGCGGTCATTGCGGCGCGTAAAGCTGGGGTCATTGCGGGCACTGAAATTGCCAAGCGGGCCTTTGCTATTTTAAGCAGCGATGTGAGGGTGACTATTAAAGCTGTGGACGGAACGCGCGTTGCAGCTGGTGACGTGGTGCTTGAGATATCAGGCCCGGCGCATCCCATTTTAAGTGCCGAACGCGTCGCCTTGAATTTCCTCGGGCATCTTTCAGGCGTTGCGACGTCGACCGCAGAGATCGCCGATGCCATTGTCCACACCAAAGCCAAGATTTGTTGTACGCGTAAAACAACGCCTGGCTTACGTGCGTTTGAAAAATATGCGGTGCGGTGTGGCGGTGGCGTGAACCATCGCTTTGGTTTGTATGATGCTGTTTTGATTAAAGATAATCATATCGCTGCGGCTGGCAGTGTTGCTGCCGCCGTAAAAGCCGCCCGTCAAAAGATCGGCCACATGGTGAAGATCGAAGCTGAAGTCGATCACATTTCGCAAATCGAAGATGCAATTGCGGCGGGTGCTGATGTGCTGTTGCTCGACAACATGACGCCGACTCAACTAGCTGAAGCTGTGAAGCTTGTGAATGGTCGTGCAGTTACGGAAGCCTCGGGCTCAATCACCAAAGCGACAGCCGCAGAGATTGCTGAAGCTGGCGTTGACCTGATGTCGGCAGGCTGGATTACGCACTCCGCGCCGTGCTTGGATTTGGGTTTGGACTTTAAATAGGATTTTTATTTTGTAGCTTTTCCATTTTGTGGCAAAGCCCAGATATTCAAAACCCCGCCATCTCTGGCGGGGTTTTGTTTTTATTCGGTCCTCTTAATTAGCGAGCGCTATTAGCGCTTAATTCTCAAGAGTTCGTCGAGCATTTCGTCTGATGTGGTGATCACTTTTGCGGCTGATGAATAAGCGCGCTGTGTTGTAATCATGCGGGTGAATTCTTCACCCAAGTCCACGGTGGATGATTCGAGTGACGCAGCGTTGATCTGGCCTGCGCCAGCATCGCCTGCTTCGCGCAAGGTGGGATTGCCCGAGAAATCGGTTGAAATCCACACGTTGCCCGACAGCGATTGCAGGCCGTTCGGGTTGGTGAAGGTCGCAACGGGGATCATGAATACAGGACGCGTCACACCGTTATCGAAGAGCGCGGTGACAACACCGTCGGTTCCGACAGTCACGCCAGCAAAGTTACCGAATTTCGCACCGTTCTGTTGCAAGTAGTTCAACTGGAAGCTACCCGACAATTGCGTCAAACCGTCCGGCGTATTGTAGTTACCGAAGAAGGCTTGGATCGGCGGGCTCTTCGTGTTGCCGTTCACCATGTTTTCAGCGCCGTTCGCCCAAATGATTTCCACCGTGTGTTGCGGTGAGGGGGCTTGCGACGACGTGCGGTTAAAGAACTCGTTCGGCGTACCGTTACCGGCGAATTCCACCGACGGAGCGTTTAAGCCTGGCAAGCCGGTGTTCGGATCAACCTGTGTGTACCAACCATAAGTCGGATCCAAAGCCGGAACCGTGTAACCATCGGTGCTGCTTTGGGTGATCAATTGTTTGGGTACGGTCGCGCCGTCTGTGGCGGTCGCAGTAAAAGTCATATCGACCGATTCAGAAGCCTGGTCGAACGTGATGCCGTTTTCACCAGCGATACGACGGACCCAGTTACCCGGAGGCGATGGAGCTGCGCCAAACACCGACACGAAGTAATCGTTCATGGTGGAGGAAAGCTGGTCGAGAATTTGGCTCAACGTACGGCCGGTGGTGTCGACGTTGTTCGCATCGTCTGGGTTTGCGCTAATCGTGAATGATGTTGCGGCACCCAGCGGCGCAATGTCGATCTGGCCCGTGATCGGCGCAGTGAATTCGTCGTTGAAGTCGATGCGGCCAGCCGAGAAGTGCACTTCGCCGTTTTGCGTTTTTTGCGAAATAACCGCCGACTGCGCCGGCTGCTCCATGTTCATACGCCACGTATTTTGCGTGGTTTTTGTGAAGCCGTAAGTCATGTTGTGTGGGTTGCCCAAGCTGTCGAAGATCAGCGTGTTCACGCGCTCTTGGTCGTTGACCA
This sequence comes from Rhodospirillaceae bacterium, assembly GCA_965229355.1. Lineage (GTDB taxonomy): Bacteria > Pseudomonadota > Alphaproteobacteria > Rhodospirillales > Rhodospirillaceae. The sequence continues at coordinate 2,637,335 of OZ245869.1, forward strand.
AAGCTTCGGCAGGCAAGTTCGCGCCGACAGACAATGTGGTGGTGGGCGAGGCAGTGCCGCCGATGGTTTGCAAGTTCAGCGGACGAAGGTTTTGATCGTCGATAACGTTATCGTTGATCAAAACGCGGTCGCCAGCGTCGTTCACATAAGCCTTCATGTAAACGTTGGTGCCGACGGTGACTTTGTTGGCGCTTGGAGTTCCGTCATAGAAACTTAAGGGCCAGCCCTGCATGTAGGCGCCACCGACGTTCTGCAAGAAGCCTTCTTTATCAACTTTGAACGAGCCGGCGCGGGTGAAGGTGTACAGATCGCCTTCGGCAGGAGACGGCGCTTCGTTCGTGACAAAGAAACCTGAACCCGAAATGCCCAAGTCGGTTGAAGACGTTGTGGCTTGCAACAGACCTTGCAAGTCAACTTGCTGCTTCGGTGCGGATTGCACGCCGCCTGGTGAGTACTGGGTCAGCGACACCTGAGCTGTGATCAGCGTCTTGAAGTTCACCTTCGTGCCTTTATAGCCGATGGTGTTGACGTTGGTCACGTTGTCGGCAATGGCGCCCATGGCGCTGGACTGCGATTGCAGACCAGACACACCCGAGAATAATGCACCAAAAAGCGACATGTTTCGTCTCCTTTAGTTCGCCGCGCCCTTTGTGTCTTTCTTGCCTGACACCAGGGTCCGATCTTAGTCGGCTCCACTCTCAAGAGTGGCGCGGTGGGGTTAATTTCTAACTAACTTATCCGTCAATTTCGCAGTCGTTTTAGCCGGTAATCGACAACACTTTGTCAATCGGCACGCCGATCTTATCCATGACCAGCAGTGTCTGGCCGTCCTTCTGTGTCACGCCCGAAACTTTGCCGAAGACGGTCGTGTACGTTTCAATGGCTTCGTCAGTTCCAGACAGAGCAGAAACTTCAATCGAGTACGTGCCGTCAGGCTGTTGGATGCCGTAGCTGTCCTTGCCATCCCAATCCAGCGCATGCATGCCAGCAGTCTTTTCGCCTGCGGCTGAGTATACGATGCTGCCTGCCTCGTTACGGATCACGATGCCAACACTTTGAGCATCAGCGCTGACGTTGTAGGCCATCTTCGCTTGACCACCTTGCAGCGGAACCTTGTTGGTATTCGCTTCAACAGTTTTGCCGATGTAATTGACAGCGTTTGTCACGATGCTCTGCTGTGACAAGCTGATCAGGCTGGTCAAACTTTCGTTTGAATTGATCGACTGTTCTACTTGCGCGAACTGGACCAACTGATTGGTAAACTCAGTTGAATCCATCGGCGACAACGGATCTTGGTTCTTCAACTGCGATGTCAGCAGTGTGAGGAACGAATCTAAGTCCTTTGCCAGTTTATTACGCGAAGCACCTTCGGTGCTTTGCACCTGTGTGCCGCTTGTAAGTGCGGAAACGTCAACCATGGCCTATCTCTCTTCTGATCTTTGTTTTGATTTAGAGATCACTCTTAAACGTAAGTATCCACACCACCGCGCGCTGAGGCGGCTTGTGCGTAGTCGTACATATCGTCAGCTTCAATTTCGGCGTCGCTCATGTGAGCGTTCGATTGCTGTGAACCGTTGCCCTTCGCGTTGCGTTCATCTCCCTTATCAGCGAGCAGTGGCTGATCTTCGTTACGGAGGCTGAATTCCAAATCGTTCGCGTCGGCGCGCAAGCCTGCATCTTGCAGGGCGCGTTCAAGGCCGCGTGCTTCACGTTGCAGCAGATTCAATGTCTCTGGATTGTCAGCCGTAACAGCAGCAGTCACTTTGCCTTCGGATGACATTTCCAGTTTGATTTCAATGCGGCCCAATTCGATGGGCTTCAGTTGGATAGTGACCCGATCAAGGCCGGCCTTTGCAGCGCGGGTAATGTTGACTTTGATTTGCTCGATGACCTGTTGCGACTGGGTTGGTGCCGGACGCTCAGTTGCAGAGGCTTGTGTTGTTGCCGTGTTGCCATTGGTTTGGTTCAGGGCCGCAGCAAAGCTGGTTGGCTGTTGCTGGGGCGAACTAGAGTTATTGGCGGCGGCTGTGGGCGTTGCCGTCTCAGGTGCGCGCACTGGAGTAGCTTCACGCGGCATCGTGCCAGCGCCATTGTTTTGTTGTGAGTTCGTGCTGGTTTGGAAACCGTTTGCGGCGCTGGGTGCGGCAATTGCAACTGCTGCAGTCGCAGTGGCTGGCGTTGTTGAAGTGGCTGACGTTGCACTTGCGGTTTGTGGTTGCAGCAATTCACCAGCGGCGGCTTCGGCGGCAACAATGGTATTGGTTGCAGCGCCTTGGCCCGCTTGGCCATTGGCTGTGGAGGCCGTGCGTGTGGCTTCCGGGTTATAGCCGCTGTAGCGATTGAATTGACCGTATTGGAACGGGATATCAGCAACAGTGCGGCCATTTACCGCGACTTGAATGCGAATCTTGTTATCGTCGCCCAGGATTTGCGACAAAGCTTGCGATTGCTCAGCGACTTCCGGTGCCACCAATTCGTTTGTGCCAGCCAAGTGCTGCGCCATATTGGCCGTCGCTGATGCGGCTGTCTTTGTGGCTTGTGTGGCTGCAGCGTTTTCGATGGCTTGATGTGCCAGCGGACGGAAAGCCGCGGCAATTTGTTTAAAGAGGTCGGCAACGTTGGTTGTGTCAGTACCATCAACAGATGCGGCGGCTGCCAAGTCTTGCGTGGCGGCGATAGCTGCGGGGTCAATGCCAGTGGCTTGGGCAAGTTCACCCAGTAACGATTGACCAGCGGCAAGAGAATCTGCAGCTTGGCCGAAAGCGGCTTCGAGCGCAGAGGCCAATTGCGAGTCTTGTGATGCTGCGGCCAGCATCGATTTTAAATCAAACGTGCCCATATCTTGCAGATCGCCATTGGGCGTCTGCACCAGGATTTGGAACTGAATAGCAACTGACTGCAAAACCTCTAAACCGACAGCATTCACTTGATCAGTTGGTTGAACGTCTGTGGCTGCTTTTGCCGTGTTATCGTTCGCGGTTGATTCTTTGGTTTTTGCCGACGTTTTGTCGGTCGCCGTGACATCGTCATGATCTTCGTGCTCAGGCTTTTCAGCCTCAGCAACTTTGTCTTTTGGCTTGCTGTCGTTATCGGGTTTTGGCTTTTGCGCAGCATCGCGCTCACGTTGGGCGGACTGCGATGCACGCATCCATTGGCTTTCAGCTTTTGTGATGGATTGTTCGGCGTTAAACCGCGCGCCGCCAGCGCCCAGGTTCAAAAGTGCCGAGAATGCGTTGGCCGGATTTTTTGCTTCTTCGTTGGTCAGCGTAATCGCAACGGTCTTGGCCGCTGATTTCGGGCTGTTAACTGCAGCAAATTCCATCTTCCACTCCCATCACAAAAACGCTTGGACGCACCAAGCCGTACAGAGCGATGCAAGGGGTGGGCCAGTTGCCGGGCCAGACCTAACTATATGATCTTATTGGATATTTATGTTGCTTGGGGGCTTTTGTAGGCGTGCCGCATGGCATAGTCGGCAATTCTTGCCGCTTCAGCGCGGCAGAATCTGCCAAGGTTTTGTTAAGCTTTAATGCTGAATTGCAGGAACGGGCTGGTGACAAAGCCAGCAAACGCCTGGACATAGTTCTGCTGTACCGATGACAGGTTTTCCAGGTTGTACTGCATCGCTTGAATTTGCTGCTGCGCTTTGACTTGCAGCTCTTGCGTCTGGTTCAATTGCTGAATCATGGACTTTGTTTTGTCCGTGGTCAGACGGTCCAATTCATTGTCGATACGCTGATTGTCTTTCGCGACAATTGTTGAGTTTTTCGTCAGTGCTGTTGCGCGGCTCGTGAGCTCGATATCAGCCTTTTCAATCGCAGCAAACGCACGTTTGCGACCATCAGCGGTTTTCAAGCCATCGTAGAAGAACGCAGGCATGAGCCCAAGGCCATCGCCTTCTAATTTACCGGTTACGGTTTCCGGAGGCAGCGAGGGATCGAAGGTTACTTCTAACGTAATGTCTTTGGTGGTTTCGTTGTAGCTGACCAGCTTCACGGCATTACGTGTAGAGGCCATTTTTTCAATGACCGTTCCTTCACTCAACGTTGTCTTTTGAATGACACCTTGAATATCCGAGCGGTGAACAATGGTGTCGGTGCCGAGATCTGGAATCCAATAGCTGCCGTCACTGGCTTTAATGCGGTAGTCGGCGCCAATGTGGGTGCCTGTTAACGTCGTGGCGCTGGCACCCAGGCTATTGCGGTATTCGATCTGATTGGGGGTGTAGTCATTTCGATTAATGGCGCCGACCAAGTTAAACAGTGGTCCCATCGAATTGGCTTCGTCGTTGATGGAATTCACCTGACTGTCGAACTGAGCCGCCCGTAAATCCTTATCTTCCCCTTGCGTGCCGGCAAGGGCGATGGTGGTCCGCAACTCAAGTAATGTATTCCGGACCGTATCAACGCTTTCTTGGCCGTTTTCCACAGCGATCTTAGCGTTATTGATTTGTGCTTTAACGGAGATATAGCGCTCGTTCTGGCGGTCGATGGCTTCTGAGCGCGCGGTCGCGGCATCATCAATCGCCTGCTTTTCAGCGGCAAAACGCTCGGCGGTGTTGGCGCGGATATTGTCCAAAAGAATATTGGTTTGGCTCGGAAGAGAGCCAAACAATGAGGACGCGTCACCGCCTTGTAAGATGCCAACCACGGAATCTCTCTCCTTTAAGGGCTTCTACCCTGCTCCACGCCCCCATTAAGGGGCGCTATCGCATCGGGCTTGGCTCCCCATATGCAGGGGTATCCTTACCACGCCGGGCAGCTTGCTCCAAGCTGCCAGACTATGGGTTAGGACGTATCCAATCCGTTAAAGCCTGCTCAACTTCCATAAATAAACTTGCCCAATCGCCTCTAACCCGTTGGCGGAAAAGACGAATTGATGAATACCACGGGCTGTCCTTTCGCTCTAAAAGCCAGCGGAAATCCGGGCTAAAGGGCAAAAGAATCCAGGTTGGCTTGCCCATGGCCCCTGCAAGATGGGCGATGGCGGTATCTACAGTGATAACCACGTCTAATTGAGCAACGATTTGAGCGGTTTCGCCCCAGTCCTTCACCTGGCCTTGAATCTGGCCACTGATGTTTGGCGCTGTTCCGTCTTTAATGTCTTTGGCCCGGTTCCCGACCTGTAGGCTGATAAATTCAGCCTCGATACTATGTGCAAGGTCCTCAAAGTAGCGAACATCGCAACTGCGGCGTCGATCTATTTTGTTGTCAGCCGAGCCTGCCCACGCAAACCCAATGCGACGTCGCGATGTTGCCGGCAACTGCAGGTGCTGAGCAATTGCTGTCGGCGCCGCAAGATATGGCGACGGATCTAAATCCTGGGGCGTAAGCTTAAGGATATGAGGCAAGCTGAGAAGATTCACGTGAGTATCATGTCGTGGAAGCGGTTGATTTGAGTCAGCGACGTCATCAATGCCCTCAACCGTGCGCAATATTCCATGCAAGCTCTGAGGCGCTGCCACAATGACCCGTGCGCACTTTTGACGCACAGTTCTGGCAAAGCGAATGAATTGTATCGTGTCTCCCAGGCCTTGTTCTGCATGAAGGAGAACGGTGTGATTTGGATTGGATGCTCCCGTCCATGCTGGTGTTTGGAATGCACGTTTCAGGGAACTAAAATTGGGGAGCTTCCAGCGCCATTCATACTCAGCCCAGCCTTCGCGCCATTGGCCCGTCAGAAGCAGCAGCCACGCCAAATTATAATGAATTTCAGGAGCTGTCGGCCAAAGTTGCAAAGCGGTTCGATAGCAAGTTTCAGCCTCACGCCATTGACCCAGAGCGACAAGACCAACACCTAAATTCGTCCAGGCATCCCAGCGGTGAGGGTGGTGACTGACGATGCTGCGTAACATCGGAACACCGTCATCGGGCTTTTCTTCCCGGATTAAATGCGCTGCGAGATTGTATTGCGCGTCGACATTATCTGGCATCAATGCCACGGCCTTGCGCAAATGCGGCTCAGCTTCTGCACTCAGGCCCATGACGTCAAGAGCATTGCCCAAATTGGCGTGAATCAGCCCTTCATCAGGGCTCAGTGCTAAAGCTTTTTTATAAACGACAACCGCGTCTGCAAAACGCTCCTGAGCTCTCAGCGCCACGCCTAAATTATTGAGAGCGCTAACGTCCTGCGGTTGAAGTTTTAAGTAGCGTTCGTAACTGATTGCCGAGGCGGCGTTGTCATTGCTATCGCGCTCGATATGGCCGCGCTGCATCCAGGCTTCGGCCGCGTCTGGCATATCCTGTGTCGTCTGCTGAAGGATACTCAGCGCATCGGTTAATCGATTTGTAGCGTGTAACGCTTTGGCCAACATCAGGCGGGGTTTCAGCCAACCTGGGGCCAGCCGCGATGCTTTCAGAAAGACGGGCGCAGCCAGCCGCGCATCGCCTGATTCAAATAAAGCGACCCCCAAAGTGAAGCGGAGTTCAACATTCCCCGGATCGGCCGCAACGCTGCTTTGAAGAAGCCCTACTGCATCTATGGGGCGTCCTTGCTCCAGCAGCTCAGTTGCTCGCACGATAATCGCTTGGGGCGAGTGTGGATCGAAAGTTGGAGGACTGGCCATAACGTGAGATAAAGGGCTGAAAGAACACCAAATTTGAAATGTTGACTGACCCTAACATGACCGCGCCGGTAAGCGAAATAATTGACGGCTTGCTGGATGATGCCGAAGCTGCATTGGCCGCTGGTGCAACCCTTAAAGCGCTTGCGATTTATCAGGGCATTTTAGCCCACGATGCCGATCATGTTCTGGCGTTGCGTCAGGCGGGCGCCATTATGTTGCACCATAATAATCCCGGTGCGGCTCTACAGCTTTTTCAACATGCTCTTCAGTTGAAGCCGTCTGATCCCGATCTTTATCACGGTGTAGGAACATCTTTGCGTCAACTCGGAATGGCCGACGAGGCGATCTTGGCAATGATTGGCGCGACCCGCGTCGACCCGACCCATAAGCCTGCTTTGTATGACCTTGGTATTCTCTACAAGCAGAAGGGAGATTATGCAAAAGCCGAGAAAATGTTGGGGCACGCTGCCGCGCAGTCGAACGCTTACGGTGAAAGCCGCTTTGAAGCAGAGCTTCAGCGCGCCATCGCATTATACAAGCAAGATCGATTGCCCGAGGCTGAACGGTGGTTTCACCGGGCAGGACTTTTAAACCCCGATGATCCGCGCCCCTTTATCAACGTCGCCATGATTTACCGAACTTGGGGGCACTTGGATGCAGCTGAAAAGTGGCTGCGTAAAGCAATCGAAGTGGCGCCAGAGCATGCTGATGCACGCTGGAATCTTGCTAATTTGTTGCTCGTAAAGGGCGATCTTACACAAGGCTTCGCTGAGTATGAGTGGCGCTTTAAACGTGAAGGTCGTGGCGAACGTGCAATGCCGTTGCCGCGCTGGGCTGGTGAGGATCTTCAAGGCAAAACGTTATTGCTGACAGCCGAGCAAGGGTTGGGGGATATGATCCACTTCAGTCGCTTTGCCGCAAATTTTGCTACACAAGGCGCTCGCGTGATTGTGGAATGCCATCCTGGTTTAGAGAACTTACTTCGTACAGTGCCGGGCGTTGCTGACGTCATAACGCTAGGAACTGTGTTGCCTCAGGCTGATTTTTATTTGCCAATTATGAGCGCCGCGCGAACGCTGAATGTATCTTTAGACTCAATTCCTGCAAACGTTCCATACATGTCGGCGTCGTCGGGCCAGGCGAAGTTTGACGGATCAGGTTTTCGTGTCGGTTTGGTGTGGCGGGGAAATCCGAAACACGAGAATGACAAATATCGCTCCGTAGATTTGGCAACTTTAATGCCTCTATTAAACGTCACAGATGTTGCATTTTATAGCCTTCAAGTTGGCGCTGCGTCCGCTGAGTTACGTCAATTGCCGTCTGATGTGCATGTGACTGATTTGGCACCGCAGTTGACAGATTTTGTTGAAACAGCGCGTTTAGTTTCTCAGTTGGACCTTGTCATCTCTGTTGATACGGCTGTGGCGCATCTGGCTGGGGCATTGGGTAAGCCAGTGTGGGTGTTAGTGGCACGCGGTAATGATTGGCGTTGGCTTCATGGAAGGTCGGATAGTCCTTGGTATCCAACACTCAAGATATTCCGCCAAACGCCGCCGCGGGATTGGAACGTACCGGTTCGACAAATAGCGCGAGAACTCACGGCCCTCGCATTGGAATCAAAAGCTTAAGTGCGCGCTTTGAATGGGCGGCTAGATCGTAAGGAATTGACCTGTGAGTGATGATATTCCGATTCTTTTTTCCGACGATTCACCTGCTCCTTCGGCCGTGTTTTTGTCGGCCACAGGTGTGGCACAGATGCAGCAATATGCAGTGTCTGGATGGCGCGTTCATGCGGCGTCAGGCTTTCAAGCCACGCAGTCGATAGATTTGGCGCAAGTGCCAGCCACAACGTCCGATGACGGAACCATCGGCCAGCCCACGTTGTTGTCATGCGAGGGGCCATTTTGGGCGCCACAAGACCTCACAAAACTTCAGAACTTAGTGAAAGTGAAGCGGTGGCAGCCACGGATCGTGAAGGTGAACTATGCCTTTTACGATATCGATCCCGTGCAAGTGCAAACTGTTGTGAGTGAATTTGCATCACTCGGTTACTTTATTCTTGGGGCTCATTGGCGCGATGACAACACGATGCGCATTCGGTCTCTTAATCGTATTGATCGCCTGGATGCCTTCCAGCCACCGGAGTGGAGCAGGCTGAATATTATCGCGTGTGCTGAAGAGCGCCTGGCTTTGATGATGATGCGCATTGGGCGATTGCATGCCGGACAAGAGCAGCGCATTGCGCAACTCCGTATCAGTGAAGCGGTTCGCAATGATCATATTGCACGGCTTGAATCAGCTTTAATCAAAAGCCAGTCGTCGCCGCATTTTACGGTTGAGAAGCCCTAAGCTTATCGGCCAGAGCACGCGCGAGAAATTCGCCAACGGCTGCCCCGATGGGGGTCGCGAAATTTTGCTGATCAGCAACATCCAGAATGGCTTCTGTCATTTCTCGCCGTAAGCTGCCGTCATTTAACAGGCGGGTTGCAAGCGTGACGTAATCATCAACACTTCGCGTCACCAATACATCCAGGCCGACTTCACGCAACATCGCCGAGCTTTGTTTGCAGCGCGCGAATTTCCCTTCTTTCACGATTGGCGGGCAACCGGCCATGAGCGGATCTGTAATTGAGACTGCGCCCGAATATGGAAAGCTGTCCAAATACAAATCGGCCATTTGCAAAATTGAAAGAATAGGCCCGCGATTAGGTTGTGCTTCAATCACATGGAGGCGTTCAACGCCAATGCCACGTTCTGCGAACTGCGCTTGAATGAAGCGGAGAAACCCATCTTTAAAGGGGTAGTGCGTGGTCCAATTTGGGTTGAATGGGTAGAGCAGAAGGTGGGCATTCTCCGTTTTCTCCATGATGCGTGCCCAAGCGTCGACTAAATCTGGACCGATCTTGAAGAAATTGGCGCCTGACACCAACAATAGAGCGGCGTATGGGACACCGAGTTGTTCACGGGTTAAGGGAAGCGGTTCAGGAGGCTCGCCTGCAAAAATATAGTGATTTGTAGATCCTGGAATCAGGAGCAATTGCTCGGTGTACTCTTTTTCTGCTTCAGGAGCCTCGTTCAACTCGCCATTGATAAATGCATCAACGGTCGCAAAGCCGGTTGTAAGCGGGCAGCTGTGCATCGCGACCTGCAAGTGTGCGAGACGCTGGGCCATTAATAAGGTCCAGGGAAATTTGCAGGTGTTCGTAAGATTTGCGCCACACAGCAAAATATCTAATCGTTCAGCCACAATGGCATCGGCGCTTGCCGCAATGTCCGACACGGGTAATGAAACGAAATCATCCGCAACGTCGGCAAAGTTTGCGCTGATGGATGTTGCCGCCTCATCTGGTACGAATGCGATGATGTGAAAGACCTTACGGTCCAACCCCAAAAGGTGGCTGCGCAAAGCCGCGGTTTCACTGGCAGCGCCAGGACATAGTAAGCCAAGACGAATAATCGGGTCATCTTCTGGACGTGGCGGCAAAATCACGTCTCGATCAATGTTTTTGATCTGTAGGTAGGCGCGGATTAGCTCGGCGCGCTGAATTGCAAGCGTTTTGAGCGAAATGTCTTCGCCATACACCGACGTTAATGTGAAGCCATCAACGAAGCCTTCCAGAAGTGCTTCTTTAAAATCCTGTTCTTCGATGACTTTCACTGTTTTGTGAATGTCGCGAACGGTCGCTTCAAGGTGCGCGAGAGAACGCTTGCGCATTCCATCTCGTGTAAAGAAGGTGGGAACAGACAACAGCAACTTCACCACAGTCGTCAGAAGCGGCGTTGGAACATCGATCAGTTCAAAGGCCCGTTCGATAGATTGAGGAAAGCTAAATAAACTTAAGCCTAAATAAGCGCCGACTTTGCGACCAACATCATGCTCGACGCTAAGGACGCGATGGCAGCGTTCCGCGACGGCTTGCTCGGCTTTGCTCAGGGCAAGATGACGTACGCCTGAGTTCACCATTGTCAAAATGGCGTCGCCGGACGGATTCCGGCAGAGTGCAGTTAAACGTTCGACCCGGCCTTCAAGGCAAACTTCGGCCAAGTTCAAACGCAATTCACGGAGCTTACGTTCTGATTGTGAATCCATAACTCAATATACGGCGCAAGGTGAGAACGGCAGCCAACCTACAGGATTCAAGCCCGTTCGAGATAGGGGGCAAGAATCTCAAGTGTTCGGTTTAACGCATTTGCGTTTTCCGCAACATGCTGTTGGCCGGCAATGCCCATTTGGGCCGTTCGATGAGGGGCGGAAAGAAGGCCGTTAATGGTGGCACCAAGATTATGCGCAGATGCGAGCCTTATAGCGGCGCCATGTGCTTCTAAAGCGGCGGCCAATTCAGTGAAGTTTGACATGTCAGGTCCCCAAACCAATGCGACACCAAGTTGCGCTGGCTCTGCTGGATTCTGGCCACCTCCAACGGCAAATGATTTTCCCACCAAACAGATTGGTGCGAGGCGATAGAACAAGCCGAGTTCGCCCATCGTATCTGCAATGTAGACATCGGTTGTTTGCTCAAGCGCCTCATTTTTGCTGCGAAGCGCTACGTTTAAGCCCAGTTGGCGTATATTTGTTGCCATCTCGGCTCCTCGCGTAGGGTGACGAGGGACAACATACAATAGGGCCGTTGGGTGCTGAACTTTCACATCAAGATGGGCGCGTGCGACAATCTCATCCTCACCGGGATGAATGCTGCTTGCACACCAGCTGGGGCGGCCAGCGGTCCGCGCCTTAAAGTGTTCGAGTTCTGATGGGGCGTAAGGTAGTGGCACTTGCGCAAGTTTGAGGTTGCCTGTGTGTAAAACATGCTTTGCGCCAAGTTTCTCGAAGTGTGTGCGATCAATCTCAGACTGTGCGCATACCAAGCTAAATGTCTCGAACACGCTGTGCATAAAGCTTGGGAAAATGCTCCAGGTATCAAATGCTTTGGCAGACATCCGCGCATTGATTTGAATAATGGGAACCCTTCGCTTGTCCAACGTTACCAAAGTGTTTGGCCATACTTCTGAATCGACTCTTAAGGCCAAATTGGGGCGCCAGTGATCTATGAATCTTTCGATCCACTCAGCATGATCGAGCGGTGCAAATTGATGAATGACATTCGGCAGAGTGCGCGTGCTGATCAACTGTGCGGCCGTAACCGTTCCAGTCGTGAGTAAAACGAAAAAGCCGCGATCGGTTAAAGCGGTTACGAGTGGCAAAACTGAAGTTGTCTCGCCGACACTCGCGGCGTGAAGCCAGATGAGCTTACCTGCCGGGCGTGTAGCCTGGGTTTGGCCAAACCGTTCACGCCAGCGATTGGCATCTTCTTTGCCGCGCTTTACGCGTGACTGAAGCCACGCTGGCAATGCTGGCGCAGCCATGCGCGTAAGAAGGCGATATAAATCTAAAACGATCGAAGACGGCATAGGTGAATCCTATGCCGTGTTACGTATATTTGGAAGGCAAGTCAGGATAAGTGTTGAGCCGTTAGTAACGTGTCGTGATCATGTCCACGATGGCATTTGCTTTCGGCGTTGCATCGTCGCCTGTTTGGGCGGCAATCCAGGCTTTAGCTTCGGCCGGATCGACTGGGTTTTTCTTCAGCAAGATCGCCAATATGGCTTGGGTGGCGAAAACGTTCGCAGCCAGATCGTCAATGGCGCCTAACACGTTGTCCAAATGGGCATTGGTCGTGCGGCCCATTTTTTCCAGATCGTCGGACACTTTGCCCAGAAGACCTTGAAGTTGGCTCATCATGAAATCTGACATGGACTCTTCCTTCCCTGCCGCTTTGGCAGTACCCCATTCTTCGCTGTGCAAGATGAACTAATCGACCAAGCCGTCTACAGTTTAGCCCTTGCCTCTTGAGCCTTGTGCTGAAACTTTATGCTTGGCGCAAGGCTACCCCAACACCTACGGATGATTAGTAAAGAACACTTTAAAACGCCATGGGAACAGTACGAAAACTTGGAATTGCGTGGCAGGTAGGGGTTCCCAGCGGCTGGGGAACCTATGGCGTTAACCTTGCTTTAGAACTTTCAGCGCGCGGCATAGAGCCTGCGTTGTTTTTTAAAGCTCCGGATTTAGCCAATACGCCACTCGAGATGGGGCCGTTGGGTAAAGCGATTGCGCAGCAACCCGTAAACATGGCGGCTTTTAAGAGCCAATCTGGCCAATTTGATTATCCCATGCTTCATGCCTTGGGGGACAGGCTGGTGTTGCCACCATTTATACAGTCGCTTCGTGGTGTGCCCGATATCGGTGTCGTTTTCTTTGAAACAGCCGTCATTCCTGCGGAAAATATTGTCGCAGCCAAGCGATTTGGGGTGATTATTGCGGGTTCGTCTTGGAATGCCGACGTTCTGAGGGCGCATGGCCTTCCTGCGGTACGTAATTGTCCTCAGGGCGTCGATCTGAACTTATTTAGTCCTGCGCCTAAGTCAGATCGGTTCGGTGACAGGTTTGTTGTCTTCTCTGGTGGAAAGTTAGAGTACCGCAAGGGGCAAGACTTAGTGATAGCTGCATTTCAGCGGTTTCAAACCAAATACCCTGACGCACTATTAGTCACGGCCTGGCATAGCCCATGGCCTCAGGCTGCAAGAAACATGTCGATGTCCATGCATTTAAAAAGCCAGCCAGTCGTTGGGGCAGATAATCGACTTGATATTAAGGGGTGGGCTGTTGGGAATGGCATCCCAGAGGACGCTATTGTTGACATAGGGCCCCTTCAGAACACCGACACCCCGAATGTCTTGCGCGGCGTTGATGTGGCCTTGTTTCCTAATCGTTGTGAAGGCGGCACAAACCTTGTTGCAATGGAATGTATGGCGGCGGGCATTCCGGCAATTTTATCACGCAATACCGGTCACCTTGATTTAATACAGTCTGACAATTGCTATTCACTCGATTTGCAGATTCCCATTGGTGCTGTAACTGGCCGAAAAGAATTAGATGGTTGGGGGGAGTCGTCGATTGATGAAATCGTGATGCGATTGGAACAGGCTTATGCTGATCGTGAAGATCGATTATGTCGTGGCGTTGCTGCCGCCGCCTTCATGAAGCAGTGGAATTGGGCTGCGCAAACGACACGTTTTTTGCAAGCAATTGAAGAATTTACGCCTTGATGGCGCAATAGCCTTCCCAAGCCCGGCGCATTGCATTTGTAAAAGAAGCTCCAAAGCGCGCTGCATTCATAACTGGCGAAGCCAGCATTCGCTGACGTAGCGATGATCGCAGTGAGGCAAGCGCGTTGATGTCGTGCGCTTTAGAGATCGCAAGTCTCTCAAAACTAGCGCGATCTGGGGCGACAAAGTCAGTAAGCTCCGCATTGCTTAAATAGCTCGTCGCGTGTCGCCCGGCAAAAGTCTGTCCTGAAAAAGTAATAACGGGAACGCCCATCCATAAAGCTTCACAAGTCGTTAGCCCGCCAGAGTATGGGAACGTATCCAGTGCAATGTCGATTTGATGATAATGCTTTAGGAAATCTAGATGTGGAGCATAACCGTGAATGGCGACGCGGCTTTCTTCGATGCCGTGGCCGGCAAAGAGCTTTAATAACCTTGTGGTCACATCAGTATCATCCAGCCCACGAAAGGCGAGAATAATGCGGCTCTTCGGCACGCCATTCATGATATTGGCGAAGCTACCGATCACATCTGGCGAAAGTTTGTTTGCATTATTCAAACTGCCAAACGTGATGTGCCCATTTTTGAGCCCTGGTAATGAGGCAACATCATCTGTGATGACTGAAGCGTCATAGCAGGTGTAGCCGTCATCTAAGCGTAAAATTTTCTCTGGCCCGGTGATGACAAAGTCTTCGGGTACGTGCCATCGATCTGCGATGATGTGATCCATCGTCGGTAACCCAGTCGAGCCGACATACCCTAGCCATGTCATTTGAATTGGGGCTGGTTTGCGCCCAAAAACAGCGAGGCGATGCCCAGCTGTATGCCCATTCATATCGACAAGAATGTCAATTTTTGAGTCAACTATCGCATCGGCCAGTGCAGCGTCAGATAAAGCCTCAATGCATCGCCATTCTGTAGTCGTTGCAATCCGTTTTGAGATTGAGTCTTCGCGAGCTGCGCTACGATTACTAAAAACAGTCGCTTTGATTTTGCTGCGGTCTAAATTCTCAAACAAGCTGACGCTGAGGAAACCACAAGGATGATAGCCAAGGTCTGCAGATACAAAGCCAACGTTCAACGGGCGCGATGGATTAAGATCGGTAATGCGGTGGCGTGGTGCGGTAAAAATATCATTATGGCGTCCCACCCAATGTCTGTGGGCTGTCGCTAAAGCCGCGTCTGTTATTCCGGGGAGATACTGTAGGCAGCAAAGAATATTGCTGCTCTTTTGTATTGATGTAGGGTCGAGGGCTTCGGCACGTTCAAATGATGCCAGCGCTTCATCTGATCGCGCGCTGTCGCTTAAAATATTTCCAAGCGCATTGTGAGCTTTTGAATTTCCCGGGTCGAGTTCAATAACCTTGCGAATATGTTCTTCGGCTTTTCCAAGCTTCATTTGATCGCGATAGGCATTGGCGAGATTATAGCGCGCTTCAATGTAGTTGGGATTCTGATTAACAGCTTTCTCAAAACATGCTGTCGCGTCAGTTAAGTTGTTTATATCTCGGTACACGATACCAAGATTGCTCCATGCCTCGGGGTATACAGCCTGCAGCTTTACGGCTGCTTGATACGCGGTGACTGCTTCGTCATAATTCTTCTGTGCGGCAAGTATATTGCCTAAGTTAAAGCGATAAACAGCAGCGTCGGGTTTGAGAAGTACAGCTTTGCGCAAGGCTGTTTCCGCGTCTGAGTTCCGGTTTGCTGCACTCAGCATTGAGCCAAGATTGCTATAAGCATCCGAGAAAGATGGTCGGGCGTTGACTGCGCGCTGTACCAGATTGATCGCGTTGTCTGTGTCGCCCGATTGGAAAGCTATAATGCCAAGGAGATGCAGCGCATCTGCTTGTGTCGGATCTGAGGCGAGTGCCTTGCGAAGGGCGGCTATCGCCGACGCTGCGTCGCCACTGCGGAGAAAGCCTAAAGCCTCTTCAATGTAGCTTTCAGCGCGAGAGGTCATTGTGCGCCTGGCACTGCTACCGGCTGCGCTTTGGATTTGATGTGGTGAACAATCACTTCCTGAATGCGATCATAGAATGATGCAAGTGTTTCCATGCTCGCTTCGTTGCCTTGAGACGAGGTCGCGCGTTGAAAGATGTCGTTGTAGCTGTGCTGCAAAATATCAGACACGATTTCAAGGGCTGGCGTTGGCATGGTGCTGCGTTCGTGGTCCAGCACTTTCATCATGTCGCTGACGAGGGCGTGAAAAAAAACGTACACGGATTTATCCCAGCGTGTCGGGTGATCAACGTGCAAGGCTACGGGCGAGGCTAACGTTTTAAGAGGTTCGCCTTGTAACAACGTCATCAGTGGCAGCCAGTAATCCCAGAAAGGCATGCCAATACAAAATATGCTGTCGGGAATTTTGAAGGCAGTCGCGCGATGCATAAAAACACCATCGTAACCGACAGAGTATTTTTCGGTACCTGTCGGCTCGAAAGAGTTGCAAGACTTTATATCGGGTAGGTCTACACGCGCTAACATGACCACAGCCGTTGAGGCTGTTTCGCCAATGGTTTGTTTTAAATCTGTCAGGTCTCGCAAAATGATATCTGCATTTATGACACCAATAACTGGGGCGTCTGGAGCATTATTTTGCGCGGCATCAAATAGATCTTTAATGAAGGGAAGGGGCTTCCCTGCGATTTTTTCTGCTGTTTTCTTTGCCGTAGTAACGTTTAGCTGCGGATGTTCTGCTTTTACGCGTTCAACTTCATGTGCGGCATTCACAGAGACCACTTTTAAGCCGAGCTTTGCCCATGACGTTAGGGCCTTCGCCTGAAGTTCAATATCACGCCCTGGCACAACGCTTGTCGCAACTGAGATCGAGGGGGTTGTCACGGGCTAACACCGTCTTGATGTTGTGTTGCTGTAAGGACAACGGGTTGGAAATGGGCCCGATTCATTGTTGAAAGGCCATGGTCCGTTCGAAGTCGATCAGCTAGCGTAAAATAAACGTCCATTGGGGCAAGGCCACAGAAGTGACCAAATGCACCTGCCCAAACGTCATGCTTCCCATTCGCGAGTTGCTTAATCACCTGCACTTCGCCGATATCCAAATCGAAAATGCCATCAACGATATTCGGTGTTGTGACTTGAAGCCGTAATGATGTTGGTGATTCGTGCGGCGCAATTCCAGCTAATGCCAGCGCTACTGCGAAGAAAGGCTCGTCAGCGTATTCACCTTCATGTTTGTACTTGTAACTCACGGCGTCGCGTTGAGGGCCCCGATATAGGTCAAGAACGCGTTCGAAGATCAGCTTCGTTTCTGCGCAGCGCTCAAAGTACATCACGCCAGCATTAAAGACGGACAGATATGGGATGTTGAATTGCGCGCACAGCTTAGCCGCGTCTTTTTGGCCCAGCGAGCAGGCGAAGGCTGCGCCTGCGCTCTGGCGATGCCCTTCAACAGCGAAGGGGAGGCCTGCAAATTTGCGCCAAAAAAATTCGATGCGCGAATTGAACAGAATGCAGTCAGCGTCGACATACATGCTTCTGTCATAAGGCGTGAGATCGAACAGGCGCGCTTTGTTCATCGCTCCGCGAATAGTTGCATCATCATCGGCAACGATGATGTGATCAAAAATAGCAACGTATGCATTCGGAACTTGAATGGCTTTATTCACGACGACACTAATAGGCCGCGTATCAAGGCGCTTGATCGACAATGCTAAGTTTGCAGCAAGGTCGAGATAGCGCTGATCGTCCAGGGCAATGGCGATGTAGCCCTCTGTCACAACTGCCTCATCATTTTTGATTCGAAGCTGCTTTTTATTCCCAAAGCATCACTGGGCTCTCTCCAGCAAGCTTGTCGATCTTTTAGGTTAAAATTGTTAACCCATTGAAAAATATGATATTAACCAATTACCAAAGGGTTAATATTAACCTTTAGATTGTGGCGGACCCCTTTGACATCCACGATATCCACAGCTATAAATAGCTCCAGCTCAGGAAAGTTCATTCGACAGAAGTCGGTGGTTTTCTTGCGCGACAGAAATGTCATGACATCGTCCTAGAAAAGGAACTGCATAAATGAGTGATATTACCCTTTCCGGCTCGACACGCACCAACCTGCTGTCGTTGCAACGTGCTTCAGGCTTGATCGGCCGCACGCAAGAGCGTTTGGCTACCGGTCTGAAAGTTAACAGCGCCATCGACGACGCGCTCGCATTCTTCAAAGCCCGTAACTTGAACGCCCGTGCTGGCGACTTGGCTTCTATTAAAGACGCCATCGGCGGTGGTATCGCCGTGATTAAGGCCGCTGTTCAAGGTCTGGAAACAATCGAAGCGACGCTGAAGCAAATGAAAGCCTTGGCGGCCTCCGCTGTGGCTTCGCCTGAAAGCTTGACGCGCGCTAAACTGGCCAGCCAGTTCAACGAATTGCGCAGCCAAGTCGACAACATCGCCGAAGACTCGGCTTTCGACGGCGTCAACTTGCTGAAAAACACCACATCGGCCTTCCAAGCTGGTGCTGACCAATTGACGGTGAAGTTCAACGAACGTACCGCCACCAGCGCCATCAACCAGTTGGTCGTCAGCGGCCTGAATACGACCGACTTCTCGTCGATTATGGCTCGTTCGGCAACTGCCACCGGTACAGCTGGTTCGACCTCGGTTTGGGGTCAAACGGGTACTGCGGCTATTACCGCCATCAACTCGGCCATCCGCGCTATCGACTCGGCGCTGGTGACTGTGCGCCAAACAGCGCAAACCTTCGGTACCAACTCTTCGCTGTTGGAAATCCGTCGTACATTCACTGAAAACCTCATCAACACCCTGAAGGGTGGTGCCTCTGAGCTGGTCAACGCCGACTTGAACGAAGAATCGGCAAACTTGCTCTCGCTGCAGACTCGTCAGCAGTTGGGCACGATCTCGCTCTCGATCGCGCAGCAGTCGGAACAGTCGGTCCTCCGCTTGTTCTAATTGCTACCGCCTCTCGGAGTTTAAGAATACCGAAGCGGCGGGCCGTCCTGGTCCGCCGCTTCATTTTCTTACTCTCCGCTCGCGGAGTTCACGTGCATCTCGTGGGATTTTAAGAATTCCACTCCGTATAGCGTTCCGAAGCGGAAGGGCAAAAGCCCCTCTGAATAAGAAGCCGCGCGTAACAATATCGGGAAGATGCTGATGAAGGGGATTTGATATGGGCGACGTTCCAGCTTTAGCGTCTGCGACGCGCAAGAATCTGCTGTCGTTGCAGCGTACGTCGAGTCTGATTGGCCGCACGCAAGAGCGTTTGGCTACGGGTTTGAAAGTTAATAGCGCCATTGATGACGCGTTGGCGTTTTTTAAAGCGCGCAATCTGAGTGCGCGTGCAGGCGATCTTTCGACAATTAAAAATCAGATTGCGAACGGCATAAGTACGATTCGCGCGGCTGTGACAGGCTTGGAGACTATTGAAGCGACGCTAAAGCAGATGAAAGCTTTGGCGGCCTCTGCGGTTGCTTCACCTGAAAGTCTGACTCGCGCTAAACTGGCCAGTCAGTTTAATGAGTTACGCAGTCAGGTCGATAATATTGCAGAAGACGCCAAGTTTAACGGCGTTAACTTGTTAAAGAATACGACTACGGCTTTCGAAGCCGGTGCGGATCAGTTGACAGTCAAATTCAACGAACGCACCAATGCCAGTGCGGTTAACCAACTGATCGTAAGTGGGATTAGTACGACCGATTTCCAATCCATCATGGCGAGGTCTGCAGCGGCTACAGGAACCCCTGGTTCCACCTCCGTGTGGGGGCAAACCGGGACTGCGGCAATTACAGCTATTAATTCTGCACTTCGCGCGCTCGACTCGGCTATGGTAACGGTGCGTCAAGTTTCGCAAACGTTGGGTACAAACTCATCCTTATTGGAAATTCGTCGTCAGTTTACCGAGAACCTCATCAGCACACTGCGCGGCGGCGCAAGTGAGTTGATCAATGCGGACCTTAACGAAGAATCTGCAAATCTTCTGTCCCTACAGACCCGTCAGCAGCTAGGGACCATTTCGCTATCTATTGCTCAGCAATCTGAGCAATCGGTATTGCGCCTGTTCTAATAAGAAAAGTTTAGTACGCAATTTGCGCGGCGGCCTTCTAAGGCCGCCGTTTTTCTTTGGCTAAGGCCTATTAGATTTTCATACTTTGTTAACATTCATGCTGCGGAAAGCAATTTTCCGTACAGCGTTAACTATTTATTTGCATCCCCAGTCTTACAAAGCCTCCGTTAAATGCCGCGCTAAGCGACAGGCCGCCGAAAAGTTATGGCCGAGTCTCAAAGCCGGTTAGTCCGTTCAAACTTCGTCCCTCGGCCTAGAATAGGGGTAGCAAAATGAGTGACATTACACTTTCCGGCGCAACACGCACGAACCTGCTGTCGTTGCAACGCACGACCGGACTGATCGGCCGTACGCAAGAGCGTTTGGCCACAGGCTTAAAGGTCAATAGCGCGATCGATGACGCGTTGGCGTTCTTTAAAGCGCGTAACTTGAATGCACGAGCGAGCGATCTGTCGTCGATCAAAGACGATATCGTCAACGGCATCTCTGTTCTGAAAGCCACCGTACAAGGTCTGGAAACGATCGAGTCGGTTTTGAAGCAGATGAAAGCCTTGGCATCGTCCGCCGTGGCATCACCCGAAAGCTTGACGCGCGCTAAACTGGCCAGCCAGTTCAACGAATTGCGTAGCCAAGTCGACAACGTGATGGAAGACGCAAGCTACTCGGGCGTCAATCTGTTGAAGAACACCTCAACACCGTTCACGCAAGGCGCTGACAATCTCACAGTGAAATTCAACGAGCGTACCGATTCGAAGGCTGTGAACCAACTGATCATCAGTGGTTTGAGCGCTTCGGATTTCAGCTCGATTATGGCGCGTTCTGCTGCTGCAACCGGTACGCCAGGTTCCACATCAGTGTGGGGTCAAACGGGTACAGCTGCGGTTGTCGCGATCAACAACGCCATCCGCGCAGTCGACTCCGCGCTGGTCACAGTGCGTCAGGTCTCGCAAACGTTCGGTACCAACTCATCAATGTTGGAACTGCGTCGCGAATTCACAGAAAACATCATCAACACCCTGAAGGGGGGCGCGGCCAGCTTGGTCAACGCCGACCTGAACGAAGAATCGGCTAACTTGCTGTCGCTGCAAACACGTCAGCAGCTGGGCACGATCTCGCTGGGTATCGCGCAGCAGTCTGAACAGTCCGTCTTGCGCTTGTTCTAATCTGCTTAAGGCATCGAGAATTCAGAAACGGCGGCCCAAGAGCCGCCGTTTTTGTTTTTGGGTTAACGGTTTCTTTGCGATCAGGGCGTTAAACACATTCTAGATTAGATACAACTCTCTAAAGGTTGGTCCTATGGGCGACGTCCCAGCACTATCAGGCGCAACGCGTACAAATTTGCTGTCATTGCAGCGGACCACTTCATTGATCGGCCGTACGCAAGAGCGTTTGGCCACAGGCTTAAAGGTCAACAGCGCAATCGATGACGCGTTGGCGTTCTTTAAAGCGCGTAACTTGAATGCACGCGCTAATGACTTGTCGTCGATTAAAGACGATATCGTCAACGGCATCTCTATTTTGAAAGCCACCGTACAAGGTCTGGAAACGATCGAGTCGGTTTTGAAGCAGATGAAAGCCTTGGCATCGTCCGCCGTGGCATCACCCGAAAGCTTGACGCGCGCTAAACTGGCCAGCCAGTTCAACGAATTGCGCAGCCAAGTCGATAACGTGATGGAAGACGCAAGCTACTCGGGCGTCAATCTGTTGAAGAATACGTCGTCGCCGTTCACTCAAGGCGCTGACAATCTCACAGTGAAATTCAACGAGCGTACCGATTCGAAGGCTGTGAACCAACTGATCATCAGTGGTTTGAGCGCTTCGGATTTCAGCTCGATTATGGCGCGTTCTGCTGCTGCAACCGGTACGCCAGGTTCCACATCAGTGTGGGGTCAAACGGGTACAGCTGCGGTTGTCGCGATCAACAACGCAATCCGCGCAGTCGACTCGGCGCTGGTCACAGTGCGTCAGGTCTCGCAAACGTTCGGTACCAACTCATCAATGTTGGAACTGCGTCGCGAATTCACAGAAAACATCATCAACACCCTGAAGGGGGGCGCGGCCAGCTTGGTCAACGCCGACCTGAACGAAGAATCGGCTAACTTGCTGTCGCTGCAAACACGTCAGCAGCTGGGCACGATCTCGCTGGGTATCGCGCAGCAGTCTGAACAATCGGTCTTGCGTTTGTTCTAAGTCAGTTTCACTTCTTACTAATATCTTAAGGCGGCGAATTCTTCGCCGCCTTTTTCTTTTCGCGTCACTGCGTTGTGATTCTGTGACGACAGATTAACCAATTCTTCGAGATTTGGCTCTATTCAGGCATACGGGCGCACAGAATGTGATTCGTTCGTTCCGGCATGTGCTGAAACGAACTGAATAAATCGGTTGAGCTTGCGCGCTTAACCAGGAGACTCTGAAGAGGTCCAGTATGGGTGACGTAACTTTAACAACGGCGACACGCACGAACCTGCTGTCGCTTCAGCGCACCACAAATTTGATTGGCCGTACGCAAGAACGTCTTGCGACGGGGTTGAAGGTCAATAGCGCGCTCGACGATGCGTTGTCTTTCTTCAAGGCGCGTAACCTCAATAGTCGCGCCTCTGATTTGATGTCCATTAAAACGGGCATCACTGACGGTATCAATATCATCAAGGCTTCAATTCAGGGCCTAGAAAGCATTGAATCGGTTTTGAAGCAGATGAAGGCGCTTGCGCAATCTGCTGTGTCATCACCTGAAAGCTTGACGCGCGCCAAACTGGCCAGCCAGTTCAATGAACTGCGCAGCCAAGTTGATAACCTGTTGGAAGACGCAAGCTACTCAGGCGTCAATCTATTGAAGAACACCAACGGTCCGTTCCAAAGTGGCGCAGATACACTCACCGTTAAATTCAACGAGCGCACTGAGCAAAAATCAGTCAACCAATTGATTGTTAGTGGCTTAAGCACAACTGACTTCCAGTCAATCACTGCACGTTCTGCATCGGCCACAGGTGCGATCGGCTCGACGATCGTGTGGGGCCAGACCGGGACTGCGGCCGTGACAGCCATTAATTCTGCATTACGTGCCATTGACTCAGCGCTCGTTACTGTGCGCCAAGTTGGCCAGACATTCGGTACCCGTTCAGCATTGCTCGAAATTCGTCGGTCGTTCACCGATAATATCGTCAATACGTTGAAGGGCGGTGCCAGCGATTTGGTGAACGCCGACCTAAACGAAGAGTCCGCAAACCTTTTGTCACTCCAAACACGTCAGCAATTGGGTACTGTGTCGCTGAGCATCGCGCAGCAATCAGAGCAAGCTGTCTTGCGTCTCTTTGGCTAACGCATTGGCGCGCCTTAAGGTCGCTGTATTTGGTGGGTTGGGTGTTGTCTCAGGTCTCTACAGTTCTTCATCGACCCTTCCCCAGGGTTCGTGTTAAACGGCTGGTGTTTAAAGGTTTTTTAGCCGCACTCGAGTATAAGTCTAGGCATCATGCCCCTTAAATTGACACTGAAACCAAACGAAAAAGTGCTGATCGGAACGGCGGTTATCGCCAATGGTCCGGTCAAGACCGAGTTTGTCGTGCTAAACCGTGTTCCGGTTGTGCGTGAGAAGGACATTATTACAGAGGAGAAGGCCGATACGTTCGGCAAGAAGCTCTATAACGTCATTCTGAATATGTACATCAACCCGGCGCGGGAAAAAGATTACCATGGCGTTTACTTTCTTTTAATGAGACAAATGATTGTAATGCCTATGGATCCTCGTGCGATTGATCTGATGGTCGAGATGTCTCAGCAAATTTTAGCTGGGGACCATTACCGGGCTCTCAAACTCTGCCGGCAGCTCTTAAAGTACGAAGCGGAGGCGATGGCGAATGTCAAAAGATAAAATTGGCGCTTATCAACAACAACAAAAGCGCAATCTGACGCCACGTGAAGTGGAGGCAATGGCCTTCACGAAAGCTGCTCTCTTGCTTGAAGAGGCAAAAGGTAAAGTCAAAAATCTTGATGAGTATGCAAAAGCGCTGCGCTTCAACCACCTTTTGTGGACGATTATCCAAGCTGATTTGACTGACCCGGCGAACCAATTGCCGGACGAAATTAAAGCTAACGTGATGAGCTTAAGTATCTTTGTCGATAAACAAACGACTAAAGCGCTACGCTCGAACGAACCGCGCGAACTTGATATTCTGATTACGATTAATCGTAACTTGGCTGCAGGTTTGCGGACCAATACTGCTGCGGCGCAAGCTGGTGTTGCGACCGCAACGCCACCTCCCAGTCGTGCTGAATCAATCTAAACGCCCCTCAATCTGCGGACTTTCGCCTTAGTCCTCGAATCAAATGACAGTTCCATCTGCCCCGGCGCCGCTGCTGCAAAATGCACTCCGGTTCTTGGAGATGGGAGATTCTGATGCTGCGCGGCTTTTGGTCGATACCCATGTTGCTAAAAATCCAAATGAGCCAGAAGCCTACAATATCCTTGGGCTGATAGCACAACAGCAGCACGATGCAATTTCTGCGACGGAAGCATTCGCGCGGGCCTTAGAATTGGCGCCTCAAGAAATGCTTTACGCCATGCACTATGCGATGGCTTTGGCGGATCGGGGGGATACTCAGAAAGCATTGACGGTTCTTGAGGCGGGATTGCAGCTGCATCCTGGCCATTGTGATGGATTAATTACGCGTGCATTGATTTTACAACGTGCAGGGCGTTTGGAAGAGGCGGTCGCGGGCGCGCGTATGGCCGTTGTTTTTCATCGCAGCTCTGCACGTGCGCATCAAACACTTGGAACTTTGTTGCTCAAAGCGCGGCAACCAAAAGATGCGATTGAAGCTTTAATAAAAGTGACCGAGCTTGACTCAAGTGCAGTTGATGCTTGGGTAAATCTTGGTGTCGCCCAACGTGATGTTGGAAATTTTCAGGCCGCAGAGCACAGCTATCGTCATGCTATCCAATTAGCGCCCACGGATCCAATTGCGCATAATAATCTTGGGAACACGTTGTCAAGTCAGGGGCGACATGCCGAAGCTATTTCCGCTTATCGTGCAGCGATTTCTCTAAAGTCAGATTACGCTGAGGCTAAAGCGAATTTGGCTAATGCACTGCGAGATAGCGGGCAGCTAGCAGAAGCGCTTGCTATAATGGAAGTGGCGGCGATAGATCACTCTGATCATGCAGGCGTTCTTGGTGCATACGGCAACCTTCTGCGAATTGCAGAAGAATTTGACCAAGCTGTAGAGGTTTTGAATCAAGCATTAGCGCTTAATTCGCAATCAGCCGAAATTCACAATAATCTAGGCTTGGCTCTCAGTTTAAAAAATGAGTGGGATAAGGCGGAAGAGCATTTTAGTGCGGCTGTGGCACTGAAGCCTGATCAACCCATTATTAGCAATAACCACGGCGCGCTTTTGTTGCGTATGTTTCGTTTTGATGAGGCTATTAAAGCGCTTAGTAATGCGATCGCGCATGATCCCGATTACGATGAAGCCTACTGCAATTTAGGCGTCGCGCATTATATGATTGGCCAGGCGACTGAAGCGATTGATGTTTATCGTCGCGTGGTGGCGCGAAACCCCAAGAACGTCTTTGCCCGATACGGTCTCGCCGTTACCCTTCTCGAAGACCAGCGTTTGTCTGATGCCGAAGCTGAGATTCGTGAAGCAATTGCGCTCGACCCTCACAATGCTATGGCACGCAACACGTTGGGTGTCTTGCTGCTTGATCAGCATTTCATCACCGATGCACGCAATGCTATGAAGGAGGCCGCAGATGAACACACAATTTCTGCGCCTATTTTTTATTCAAACTATGCGTTTTCCAGCCTTTACGAGGCGGCGCTCTCAAATGACGAAATATTTGAAATTCATAAAGAATTCGGAAGACGTTTCGCCAAGCCGGTGATCGAACGGACGCGGCCACATACGCATAATCGTGATCCTAATCGTAAGCTTACAATTGCCTATATGTCGCCGGACTTTCGAGCGCACTCTGTCGCGTATTTCTTCGAGCCCTTGATGGAAAAGCATGATCGAAGCCAATTCAAAATCGTGCTGTATTCGAATACGTCGCGTAAGGATAAAGTTACCGAGGGGCTGAAGCGGGTTGCGGATGAATGGGTTGAAACGTTAGGCCTTACGGACGACAAATTCACCGAGCGTGTCCGCCAAGATCAAGTCGATATTCTCATTAATCTTGGCGGTCACACATCAGGCAATCGCTTGCCTGTCTGCGCGCGTAATGCTTCCCCGGTTCAAATCGAATACTTGGGCTACCCAGATACGAGCGGTGTTCCCGCTATGGGCTTTCGCATTTCAGATGATCGTGCCGATCCAGAAGGGGCCGCCGATGCCTTTTGCACCGAGAAGATCGTGCGATTGCCTGATTGTTTTCACTGCTATAGGCCGTTTGGTCGCGCACCGCAGCCGGCGCGGGCACCACATATAGAGAAGGGCTATGTTACGTTCGCATCCTTCAATGTGCTTCCGAAAGTAAACGACGGCACCATTGCTGCTTGGAGCGCCATCCTTAACGGCGTCCCAAATTCACGCTTCTATATGAAGTGTAAACAATTGCGCGACCCAAAGGTTCAAGAGCGCATTCGGGATGATTTTGCACGTCACGGCATTGATCCGACCCGCATTGCGATGGAATCATTTGTCCCATCGGTGCAAGACCACTTGTTGCAGTATGCGTTGGTTGATTTGGCGCTGGATACATTTCCGTATAACGGCACAACAACGACTTGCGAGGCTATCTGGATGGGTGTGCCGGTGCTCACGATGGCGGGTGACAATCACCGCAGTCGCGTTGGCCTGAGCCTGCTCACTGCATTGGAGCTTCAAGACCAGTTTGTTGCGCGTAATGTTCAGGATTATATCGCCCGTGCAATAGCGTGGGGTTTAAATCCGCAACCACTTGCGGACATTCGAAATGCCTTGCGGCCAAGGATGGCCGCGTCCCCGCTGTGCGATGAGGTGGGCTTTACGCGAACCCTTGAAGGCGCGTACCGCGACCTATGGCGCACATGGGCAATAGGCCCTGAAACATACGAGTTTAAAGCGCCTCCTGAACTACGCCCTGAAGACTCTATTCAAGGCGTCATGGTTAAAACGTTATAGCCATGGCAGCTGATCCTCGCATTGGTCTCGCTCAGAAATACGCTCTTTCGGGTTTGCATGACGATGCGTGGGAGGTTCTGCACGACATCCTGAGTATTGATACTTCTGTAAGCGTACTACAACTGGCAGCGTCAATTCAGCTATCGAGAGGAATGTTCGCCGAGGCGAATAAGTTGGCCCTGCGTGCGGTTGACGCCGACCCACGACATCATGAAACGATGTTTAATCTTGCCTTGTCGTTTGAAAAGCTCGGCGACTTTGTGCAGGCTTGTGAAACTTATCATAAAGCGCTCGATCTTAATAAGAACCATGCGGTGACGTGGAATAATCTCGGTGGCGTTTTCGATCAGCTTGGTAAACCTATCGAGGCTATTGCGGCATATCAACGTGCTTTAACGTCAAACCCTAAATATGGTGCGGCCCTTAATAATCTCGGCGTTGCCTTGATGGGGCAGGGACAGTTTGCAGCTGCTCAAGAGACCTTTCAAAAAGTATTACAAGAAGACGTCGGTAATACTGCTGCGCTGATTAATCTAGGTGTCGCAGAGGTGGAATTCGGCGAGGTTATGGCGGGGCTAAAACGCTTCGATGACGTGCTCGCTCGCGAACCAGAGAATGCAAGTGCCTGTGACAACCGTCTGTTTTCAGCTCATTACGTTTCTGATGAGCCAGATACATTAGTCGCTTTGCATCGGCAGTTTGAATTGCGAAGCCAGCCCGGTTTCGTTGTCGGCCCGAATTTAGACCCTGAGCGAAAGTTGCGTGTAGGTTACGTGTCTCCTGATTTCAGGCGTCATTCTGTCGCTTTTTTTATTGAGCCGCTGTTACAGGCGCATGATCGCAAGGCAATCGAAGTATTCTGCTATAGCAACTCTGGAACCGATGATGATGTAACTGGGAGACTGCGAGGCTACGCCGATCATTGGCGTTCTATTGTGGGCCAGAGCACTGCTGATGCAGTCCAACTCATCAAGAGCGACGGCATTGATATCCTGGTCGATCTTGCTGGGCATACCGTTGGTAACCGTCTCGATGTCTTCGCAGCGTGCGCCGCCGCTATACAAGTCACCGGCATTGGATATCCCAATACGACTGGTTTGCTGCAAATGAGCGCCCGGTTTGCCGATATGATGACCGACCCGTTTCCTCAAGCAGATGCATGGTCGATCGAGAAGATTATTCGTCTGAAGACGGGGTTGCATTGCTATACCGTACCTAGCATCGCCCTAGATGTCGGTCCATTACCTGCATTAGCGCGTAAGCACATCACCTTCGGGTCTTTTAATAAGCGCGCAAAAATCTCTGAAGCGACTATAGATCTCTGGAGTGCGGTTCTGAAAGCGGTGCCGTTCGCGCGTTTACTCATCAAGGCAAAGGCCCTGGGCGAGCACGCAGCGCAGCAGCATTTAGCGGCTCAATTTGCGACGCGTGGCATTGCTATAGATCGACTGCAACTGTCAGGCTGGCGTCCGGCCGATGCCGATCACTTAGCTTTGTATAATGATATTGATATCGCCTTGGATACTTACCCGTACAACGGCACAACAACAACGTGCGAAGGGCTGTGGATGGGTGTGCCCGTAATTACGCGTGTGGGGCAGGCGCATGCGGCGCGCGTTGGTGCAAGCCTGCTTACGACATTAAAGCTTCCTGAATTGATCTGTGCGGATGCGCAAGCATACACAGATTGCGCAGTGCGTTTGGCAGGTAACTTCGCCGCACTTTCTGAGCTTCGCAGGAGCTTGCGTGAACGTATGCGCGCATCTGATCTCTGCCAGCCGCAAAAATACGCGCAGGCCGTGGAGTCTGAATACCGCGTGCTTTGGCGCAATTACTGCGCCAAAGCTAAAGCTTAGAGATAGTTCACCAAAGATAGGGCCTGTACCTTCGCAAGTGTCGCGAATGACACGTTCAAGGCATTCACATCGTCGTTCAGTTTCACCGCGGCTTCCGTTGCGTCCACGTTCTCGACCGAGATTTGCCGCACTTCCAAGAAGGCCATGAATTGCTTCTGGTCTTCCTTAGCATCGGCCAGGACGCTTTGGTTGATACCTAGGCGGTTCTGAATATCTTGCAGATCCCCCGCTTGTTCTGGCGATGAAGGCGAATGCTCAATGGCGTCGTTCAGCAAGGCCAATGCGTCGACAGCGCGCTTTTGATTGTTGATCAGGTCACCCTGCAACAACTGGCCAATGGCACGTAACGCCTTCTCGAAAGCCGGATCAAGCCCTGTGACGCCAAACTTAATGGTGCGCGTCTCGCTCACACGGTGCTGTGTCTCTAACTTATCGCCGCCGTAGTAGGGGCGAGTATCCAGCGTCACGGTTTCGGGGTTTTGGTTGAAAATCTGGCCCGTCACGATGATTTGGCTGCCATCCAGCGCGTTTGTGCCAAATGCACCTGCAGCAATTTCCGCATTCGTCGGCCAACGCACGGTATACGCGCCATCATTGCTGTTATCAGAACCAGAAATATGAATGGTCGTGCCATTGGGCGGGACCAGACGGAATACAACGCCTGTACCGGTTGGGTCCGTCGAAGTGGCTAAGGGCTGATCTAGCGTTAAAGTGCGCCCGTCGCCCGAAACGCCAGTAACAGTGAAAATACCATTGTTGCTGCCTTGATCGATCATAATCGTTTGACCGATTTCCAGGTTTGCGAAGGAACCTGCGATGGACGATGAAATGGTGCCGTTATTGGCTCCATCAACGCCGTATGACAGATCACCAAAGGTCGAATCGTTGATCGTCGCGGTCACAAACGTGCCCGGGTTCGCCGTGATTTGAGATGCGTTCGTCGGTGGGCCAGCGGGCTGGTTATTGTAACTGACAGCCACGTTTGGGAAGCTTGCCGCATACAGTTGCGCAGCACGCGTCTGTGGATACGTGACGTCGATGCCGTCGTAGTCTTTCTGAAAATCTTGAACGTTATCGTAAGGAATGCTGACAGGTGGCTCGTTTGTCTTACCACCAGCAAACAAATACTTTCCGTCAATTTTCAAGTTCAGGAAAAATTCCATGTCGTTCATTACGGCGAACGCACGTTCCTGAATATCGTTCACGGCCGACAAGTCATCAGGTGACTGGTCGGTTAAGTCGCGGCTGGTAAAGTTTAGCAAATCCTGACGTAGCGTGCGGATGCGGTCGTCAACAGACTTCACCGACGCGTTCATGGAGTTCAGGTTGGTTTCAGCCGAGGTATTGTTGTTGATGAAACGTTCCGTGCGGCTACGTTCATTCTCAATATTAATGAGGCGGAATGAATCCTGCGCGATGCCAAGATAGTCTTGCGACTTCTTCTCGGTGCCTACTTGCGTTTGGCCATCATAAACACGCTTCTGCACTTCCAGCATGCGCTGGATAAGAGCTTGTTGAGTGGCGAATGTTCCGACGCGTGTAACCATGGGACTGTCCCGGGTTAGTTGATAATGTTGTTCAAGATGTCAAACAGCTGCTGCGTTGTTGAGATGATCTTCGCTGACGCTGCGTATGTCTGTTGGTAGACCAAAAGCTGTGACATTTCTTCGTCCAGGTTGACCCCGGATATTTCTGAATGCTTCAGATCTAGGGCTGTTTTAAGGTCAGACTGGAACTTCAAATCTGTCTCGGTGCCAGCTGCAAGCGTAGAGCTGTAGGACACAAGCGTTGCTGCGTATTCACCGAATGTAACGTTAGCCGAGCTTAAGGACCCAGCCTGATCAAATGACACCTGGCTACTGAGCATTGAGGACATTTGCAGTGCAATTTGGTTGTCGCCTGGCGATAATAGATAGCGCCCAGTGATTTCGTCGAACTGCACTTGTCCGCGGCTGATGGCTGAAGGGTTAGAGGTCAATGTTTCGTTGACCTTAAACTTCGTCGCATATCCGACTTCTGAATAGTCCATTCCCAAGGCTTGAATGGCATCATTGTTACCACCAGCAGCTTGGGTCACAACCATATGCTCACCCAAAACGTGCTGGATACGCAATTTATAGCCGCCACCCTCTGGGATGACGTCAGCATGAATGCGATTGAGCAAAGTCGTGTTCTGATTAATTTTATCTGCAATCTGCTGCAGGCTGTCATTCGGATTAACCGTGATGCTGCCGCCAGGAATGCCCGTTGGGTCAGTCGTATCCGCAAATTGCAATGTCTGAGCAGATTGAATGCCCAATTTATAGTTTGCGGATTTGAAGTCTGAATCCCATGTCGATAGTTTTTGGTCAGTTACGAAATAGTCGTTAAAGCCAAAGAAGTTTGAGAATCCTGCATATGTCTGATCAGCGGTGCCATCAGAGTCTAAGTCAATCGACACTGAGGTGTCTTCCTGTTCGCTGCCTTTTACGGCAGTGGCTTCATCACGGAAGGCAATGCCGTAAGAGTCTGTACCCAGCGTAATTTCCATACGTCCATCGGCATTAAGGCCAACGGTCGCATTGCTGAGTTGCGGATCCAGGCTTTGCAGCCATGTTTGCATCTGTGACGCCATGGTGTCGACCGAACTGCCGTTCGTGAAGTTGATGCCAGCAGGGTCAGACAAGCGGCTGCTGTACTTTTCAGCGCCGGTTGAATCATAAATTACGATTTTAGGTTCAGCGCCTGTAAAACTTAAGGTCTGTGTTGAGGACGATAAGAATGTACGCGTGCCGGTCGTGGTCGTGGTCATCTGCGGGAAGGCAGTGCCGCGATTGTGCACGAGATTGATTTCTTCTGTCAGGTTGCGCGCCAGCTCATCCAGCTGAGCTTGGTGATCGGGCAGAATTTTGTCGCGTAACTCAACCAACGCCGCGATTTTTCCGCTGCGAATGTTGCTGGTAATATCGCGCATGCCAGCAAAAATGCCGTTAAACTGCCCGCTCGAATAAGTGTTATCGGCACTCACTTGCGCCAATGCTGCGTGGCTGAACGCGACTGGCGCGCTATCCACAAGCGTTGTGCCATCAGTGGTGAAGACCGAGCACGAACCGTTGGAATTGAAGAAGTACTGAACATCGATCAGTTCAGAGAGTCGGTTTAATGCCACATCGCGCTTATCTTCCAAGTCCTCATTCTGACGGGCGGTCGCAGTACCCAAAGACACTTGATCATTCAGCTTAGAGATTGTCGTGAGCAAGTTATTGATTTCTTGCACAGCGCGTTCGATTTCGCGGTCCGCATCCAGGCGCAGGCCTTGGACCGTATTGCTCATGCGGGACAATTGGTCAGCGACAACCACGCCGGCCTGTACAGCTTGCAGGTGAGTGGTCGACTTCTCTGGCTCAGTGGCCATCGTCTCCCATTCTTTTTGCAGGTTGTTGACGCGGTGAGCGATGGAACTGTCGGATGACGTGGTGCCAAACAAATCTTGAATACGTTTGAAGTAGTTCATTTTCGAGTCAAGCAGACCGAATTTTGAACGCTCTTCACGCAAATCTTTCAAAAGGTTCTGATCAACGTTGTTGGTGATGTCGCCCAATTCAACGCCGACACCCAAGCCTGCCAAAACGCGCGACGTCGGGTTGAAGACCTTACGGGTATAACCTTCGGTGTTAACGTTGGCGATATTGCTTGAAACGACGTTCAGGCCAGCTTGAGCAGTGCTCAGGCCGGAGATCGCTGAATTTAATGCTAGCGTTAGGCTCATTGCGAGCGCTCCCGATCGTCTACGTTACATTGTTTGGTTGTAAGACATGGCAAGCTTGCGCTTCACAGTCGAATAGCCATTGAGCGCACCTTGCTTAGTGTACGAGGCTGACTCTTTTTCCTGCTTGTCTTTAACCGCTTCGGTAACTGTCTTTAGAAACTTATTGATGGTGGTGATGTTGGCCTTCAGTAGGCTCGCATTTTCTTTCATCAATTCTGAGAGTCTGATCGAGGCCTGGGCCAGCGCCGCACGCTTTGCGGGGTCCCAAGCCTTCACGGCCGCTGGATCGCGATGAATCGCATTCATGTGCTGCTGATACAGGCGTGCCATTTGCTCTTTGCGTTCGCCAAGAATTTTCACATCCTCGACTTTGTGACGTTTCAGAGCTGTATTTTCTTTTGTCAGGATGTCTGACAGCTGACGGATAACGTTCATCAGATCGTCGTTCCGCGTCGCATTGCTACCTGGCTGCACTGTACGCTGTGGTGTTCCGGCGGGACCAGGACGTGTCGGTTGCTGAACAGGGGCTCGCAATGCGCTTTGCGGCGGCGTGACAACGCGGTCTTCGGGGCCGTTGGATGCGGTGTTACGAAAGCCCGGCAGCATCGGCTTCGGGGCTGAGCGATTCATCATATTCATCGTCTGCTCCTCACATTAACGGCGTGCTGTTGCGGCAGCAGCGACGCTGCCTGCGGTTGCGTCGTTTGCGGCGGCACCATCAGTCATGCCCATAGCGGCCAACTTTTGGTTAGTCACAGTTTTTTCTTCTTGGGCTTTGATCATGTAATCCATGACTTGCTTGCTGATGCCCAAACCACCGTTCTTCACGATGTGCTTGCCGTATTCTTGGTTTAGCATGGACTTCCACATTTCTTCAGCGTGACCGCCGCCGAACATGGGATCCGTTTCAACGCCTTCAGTCATGTATTCCAGCATTTGACCGACAAAGACGGACTCGAAGCTGTCGGCCGTTGCTTTGGCCTTCTTCTGATCAGCCGTCATATTCGTCGCAGCAGCCGCTTGCGTTTGCAGGTTTGCTGCGTAGTTATTTTGTGTTTGGTTCAAGAGCGCAGAAACGTTCATGGTGCTGCTCCTTACATTACTTCGATTTCGGCCTGCAGAGCGCCTGCGGCCTTAATTGCTTGAAGAATGGAGATCATGTCGCGTGGACCAACGCCCAGTGCATTCAAGCCGTTCACGAGTTCCTGCAAGCTCACGCCATCATCGACGACGGAGAGTTTGCGGTCTTTATCTTCTTCCACCGTAATTTCAGTGCGTGGCACAACCGTCGTTTCGCCGGTTTCCGAGAACGGTGACGGTTGTGATACTTGCGGTGTTTCTGAAACCTTGATTGTCAAATTACCTTGGGCGACGGCAACGGTTGAGATGCGCACATCTTGTCCGATGACGATCACGCCGGTGTTCTCATCAATAACAACGCGTGCGGTTTGATCAGGTTCGACTTGCAACTGTTCGATGTCGGTCATGACATCGACAATGTTGCCTTCGTAACCCTCAGGCAGCGAGACAAGTACGGTGCCTGGGTCAACTGGCGCAGATGCCGTTGTGCCCATAAACGCGTTGATGGCTTGCGCAATGCGGCGCGCGGTCGTCAGATCTGGGTTGCGCAGCGAAAGATGCGCTTGGCGCATGTTGCCAAGAGAGAAATCAATTTCACGCTCGACGATGGCGCCAGAAGGGATGCGGCCGTTTGTAGGAACGCCGCGTTGAATAGAAGCGCCCGCACCTTCAGCGGAAAAGCCGCCGACCTGTACTGAACCTTGTGATACGGCATATACTTCGCCGTCGGCGCCCATCAGTGGCGTTACGGCGAGCACTCCGCCTTGTAAGCTCGAAGCGCTACCAATCGAACTGACTTGCACATCAATGCGCGAACCTTGACGCGAGAACGGCGGGATCGTGGCTGTCACAATCACGGCCGCAACGTTCTTGGGTTCCATTTTGCCGTCACGGGTGTTGACGCCTAAGCGCTCGAGCATCCCGGTTAAGCTTTCCTTGGTGGCGGCGATTTTCTTCAAGTCATCGCCGGTGCTTTTCAAGCCGACGACCAAGCCATAACCAACCAGAATGTTTTCACGCACGCCTTCAAAGCCGGCGACGTCTTTCACGCGTGAACTCGCGTGAGCTTGTGTCGAGGCGAAGAAGAAGACCAACGCCATGCATAAATGAATGCCGATAAACCAAACCCGATCCACGACGCCCGACAGAAGTGGGGCGGGGGCGGTGTCTTGGCTGAGACGGAACGACAAACGCATGGTGGCCTCTTCGCATTTTCTTTTGTGGTCCGCTCCCGACAGACCTCTCCCGTCGGGGCGTACTCTTCCGAAGCAAGCGATGCGAATTCCGTGCCAACCTTTGCGGCCTTATAAACTATTGAAAAAAATGAATTTTATTCCGAAAAATGGTGCCTCAACAGGGCCTGCTAGGTCGTTAACGCCCTATCGTCGGCAAATCTTGCCGAGTGACGGCATGAATAAAGCGGAGTAGGTGGTAAGGGCCTGTTTCGGCAGGCTTCTTTGCGAAAAACGAGCCCTTCGGGCTCATTGTGTAAATGGTTGGTGGAATGAAGGTTGAAGGTCCCAAAGGGCCCAGTTCGGCCCAGTCCAAAAAGGTCACGAAAACCGGTGCCGCTGGCGGGCCTGGCTTTGCCTCGGCGTTAAGTGGCGTTGGGGGCGGCGACGACTCAGTCGCGCCGACCGGCTCTGCTGACCAGGCCTTTGGTGTTGCGGGCGTTGAGGGCATTTTTGCTGCTCAATCTGTCGATCCTGACGGCGGAAATACCACCACAGAAGAACGCCGCCGCCGCGCCCAGCGCGGGGCTGAAATCCTCGACAAGCTCGAGGAAGTGCGCCGTGGCTTGCTGTTGGGGGCCATCCCCAAAGACCGACTGGGGGAGCTGGCGCGCCTAGTCCGGGAAAAGCGGGAAAAGGGTGCAGATCCAGTGATTTCGCGGCTGCTTGATGAAATTGAGCTTCGAGCAGAAGTAGAACTAGCCAAACTTAGCAAACGTTTGGCATAAGCCTCCGCGAGACTCGCCCCATGGTGACGTCATGGGGTTCTGATGCAAACTTCTAACCCATTGAATTTTCATGAAAAAGAAGAAAGCGCAGACGCCCAAGAAGAAGGCAAAGCCGGCGCCTAAGCCTAAGACTCGTAAGGCTGCGCCCAAGGCAAAGTCTGCTCCTAAGGCACAAAAGCCAACAAAATCAGTAC
Organism: Rhodospirillaceae bacterium; assembly: GCA_965229355.1. GTDB lineage: Bacteria > Pseudomonadota > Alphaproteobacteria > Rhodospirillales > Rhodospirillaceae. The sequence goes on from OZ245869.1 coordinate 2,672,983, forward strand.
GTTCTGCTCCGGCAGCGCGTTCTGCCCCAGCCGCTCGTCCCACTCCTAAACCGGTTGAGAAGCCGGTGAAACGGGCAGCTTTGCTGAAGGGCTCAAGCATTACCCTGCCGCCAGATTACCGGCCGACAGACAAAGAGCCGTTTATGAATGCCCGCCAGCTTGAATACTTCCGCCGCAAGCTTTTGGCTTGGCGCGTGGAGCTCTTGAAAGAGTCTGAAGAGACACTTGAGAGCCTTCAGGAAGGTGGCTTACAGGAACCTGATATCGCAGACCGTGCCTCAGCTGAGATGGAGCGTAGTTTAGAGCTCCGCACACGTGACCGGGCACGTAAATTGATCTCTAAGATCGATTCTGCGCTGCACCGGATCGAAGATGGCAGTTACGGGTACTGCGAAGAGACCGGTGAACCGATCGGCCTGAAGCGCTTAGAAGCGCGCCCGATTGCGACGTTGAGTGTCGAAGCGCAAGAACGTCACGAGCGCATGGAACGCACGCACCGTTCCGATTAAGCAATTGCCAACAAACTAATCGTAATTTGTTCGAAAAACGTAAAAGGCGCTTCCGTTAGGAAGCGCCTTTTTCGCTAAGCTTGATGCCAAGTCCAGCTAAGCGTGAGGCTCTTAGCCTACGCGCTTTTCCAAAAGGCCTTCGGCGATTTGCAGGTTGGTGTTCACCAACGCTTCAATCGTCTTGGCGCTGGCGCCGTTTTGCATTTCGAAAGTCTTCTGAGCCACAAAGCTGGCCAGACGGATCAGATTGTCTTTAATGGCCATGGGCAGTGGATTGCTCGACACTGAAACCATGGTGCGAATTCCGACCCACAATTGCATGTTGCGATCGAGGGCTGCGGCCAAGCGCTTTTCGTCTTTCGACTCATTCGCGCGTGAAATTTCCAAAGCCGCTTGCGTGAGAGCCAACGCATCTTCCTCGGCGAGGGAGAGAGCAGTGGTCTGCATGTTGGTCATCATGTTCATCCGTGTAGTTCCCTGACTGGTGGCATCAATAGCGAAGCAAAAACGAATCGATAGGTACTTCCTATCTGAGCCTTTATCGCAGTCCGTGGTTAACAAAAGGTTTTCCAAAAATGATTTGTGACGCCTGTTTTTGCACTACCACAATGTGCCTGAAACCCGCAGTTTATATGGGTTTGCGCTATCGTCGGTCCGATTATGATTCCGTGAATTTAACCGTTCGTTAAGGCGTGTTTCGCTGCCTCAAATACGGTAAAAAAAGAGCCGGCGATGAGGTCCATCGCCGGCTTTTGAGTTTGCTTCTGCGCCGCAGGCCATAGTGCGCGGCAGGAAAGATTGAGAGGAAAAGGGCGGATGAAACCGGTCTTTGCGTCTAAATCCTTCCGAAACAGAAGGGCGTGGCAGGTTCTGCGTTGAAACTGGGGCCCCAGTTTCTTGGCAGAACCCCAATCCACTAGAACGGGAAAATTACGTCGAAGATCTGTTGGCCGTAACGCGGCTGCTGGACATCGCTGATTGTGCCACGGCCACCGTAAGAGATGCGGGCTTCAGCAATCTTGTCCCATGAGATCGTATTGTCGGAACGAATATCTTCGGGGCGAATAACGCCCGCGACTTGTAACTCACGCAATTCGGCATTCACGCGAACTTCTTGGCGACCCGCGATGGCCAGGTTGCCGTTGGGAAGAACCTGCAGCACGACTGCAGCCAAACGAATATTGATATTTTCATCGCGCTGAATACTGCCTGTGCCAGCGTAGTTGCTGCTGCTATTGAAGTCGACAGCAGGGGCTGCAATAGCACCCGGAATAATGTCTTGGTTCAGGAAGTTATTGACGCTGGCGGTTTCACCACCATTCGTCCGCGTGCGGTTTGTTTGATTGCTCAATTGAGCGCGTTCGTTCTGAATGTTCACGACCACAGTCATGACATCGCCGATTTCTTTCGCGCGTTGGTCTTTGAAGAATGCGCGAGCACCGGGACGCCATAGTGAATTGGCTGCAGGCTCAAGCGCAATCGGTGTTGGCATTGGCATCGTGACGGGGCGGTAATCACGTTCTTGCGTCGGGTTTGTAACTGCTGACATCGCCGGAGGTTGGCCGATACGAGACAATTGTTCTGCGGTCGAGCAGCCAGTTAAGGCGCTACCAACCATCAAAGCAGCAATCAGTGATTTACGAGAGAAATTTGAAGTCATGGCCTGTGTCCTTTTTATTTTTAGGTTCACAAATTTTAGAGAGTAATTTTAGTTCGAAGCGGCTTGTTGCTCGGTAATGCGCACGGTTTCTGCGTCAATGACTTCTGCAAACAAGTTTGTGTTGCTCTTGATGTTCACGACGCGCACCACTTGGCCGATAGCGCCATCTTCAAGCAGCTTGGCTTTGGCCGTCAGTTTCATTGCGGGCACGTTGTAGATCAGTGTCACCAGTTTGCCTTTCGCAGCGACGACTGGGCGCGAGACGCCATGGGTCCGAAACGGTTGGTCAGTCCGTGTCGTTGAAACAACCAGCATCCCGACGAGTTTGTCTTCGGTCAGCAGTGTTTCTTTCGAAAGGTTTGTGCGGTCCATCGGTACCCAGCGCAGATCGCCAGCTGTTATGGTTTCGCCACGGATCAGATCACGAGCGGCGACCGGTACATCGATAAGGTTCAGGGACTGAACGTCTGAGGTGCGCAGTGGCAAGCCAGCAGCCAATTGACGCTTCGGCGACATGCCAATCAATTGATCAGCGTCTAGGACTGCATTGTCAGGTAAATCTTTGGCGTTGATCTCGATCCATTTCAAATGCGCTTCGGTGATCTTTGTGCCGCGATGTGTTTCTGTGCGCAGAACGGGGATCGAAATAAATGATATGGCTTCGATGTCGCTGGCGCGAACACTTTGACCTGAACGGACATAGCCTTTCGCCGCTTTGCCGATCAGCATATTCATGTCCATGACCGTATCTGGTGTAATTTTGCTTTCTGGTAATTCCGCCAGTTCGATCATGTCCGCGGTGATCACGGTTGCGCGGGGCAGGGCCACTTTCAACACGGGTACCGATACGATGGCATAGGTGTTGCCTTTAACTGGGATCAACTGCGCGTTTGGATCGCCCGCCGGTAATTCCACCACCGCAGAAAACGTTTGAGTGGATTCATCAAAGAAAGCTTCATGAACAGCCATCTTCTTGTTGATACTCGCCGCAATCATTTTGGGCTGCAAAGGTGTGGTCGGCTTTAAGACGACATTGCTTGGCAGGCCTTGTGCGCTCAGTTCCGCTTTGACGGCAGCAAGAATCTCAGTGCCGCTGACGGTTTGGCTCGGGCGATAGATTACAGATCGGTCGAATTGACTAGCTGGTTGCCAATTCAAGTTGTTGGCACGAGCGACGTCACCCAACCAAGCGCCTGCAAGCGTGATGCGTTGACCTGGTTGCGGAGCTTCTGCGACAATTTTGTCGTCATGGGCAGTCACGCCCACAAACAGATCGCTAAGCTTAATAACATCGCTGTTAATCGTGACAGCTGTTTGCAAACGTAAGGGGATGCCAGCCGCGACAATGCGTTCGGCCGGATCACTGCCCAAATCGGCGGCGAGCAGGGTGGTGGCATTGAGCACCAAGCCTGCCAGAACCAAACCCGACTTCAGGAAACTGAAACGATGAACAGTGTGCAGCGACATAGCTACGACCTTACGTATTAAAGTGATTAGGCAATCATCTGGGTAACGGTGGAGTACATTTCATCGGCCGTTTGAACGACCTTTGAGTTCATTTCATATGCGCGCTGTGCGCTGATCAGTTCAGTGATTTCCGAAACGACGTTGACGTTCGAGGTTTCAAGAAAGCCTTGCAGCACGGTGCCGAAGCCCGGCGTGCCTGGAATACCTGTCGTTGGGTTACCCGAGGCAGGTGTTTCCAAGAACAAGTTATCACCGACCGCATCCAGGCCTGCATCGTTTGCAAACGTCGAGATCTGGAACTGACCTGCTGACTGCGGATCGATAACGCCGTCTTGGGTGTAGAACACTTCACCTTGCGGGTTCACGGTAATCGCAATGGCGTCAACTGGAATGGCTTGCAGACCATCAACCAGGAAGCCGTCGTGTGTGACGACTTGCCCATCAGCAGATAATTGGAACGAACCATCGCGCGTATATGCGGTTTCGCCCGTAGGCAGCTGAATTTGGAAGTAGCCTTTGCCTTGCAGCGCGACATCGAGCGGGTTGTCGGTCGACAGCAAGCTTCCTTGTTCGGTGATGCGGTACACAGCGGCGGTTTTCACACCCAAGCCCAACTGCACGCCCGAAGGAACGATGGTACCTGCGTCCGATGACGTCGACCCGACGCGGCGCAAATCTTGATACAACAAATCGTTGAACTCGGTCCGGCGGCGTGAATACGCCGTCGTGTTCATGTTGGCGATGTTGTTCGAAATAACTTCGACGTTTGTTTGCTGGGCTAACATGCCTGTGCCAGCAATATTGAGAGCACGGATACTCATGGCCTTGTTCCTTTATTCTCTGCTCTTCTCAATTACTTTTCAGTCGCCTAGGCCGCAGCCTGGCGGGTGTAAACTTCGTTCGCTTTGCGTTTGCGCTCGTCTTCTTGGCTGACCATCTTTGCGGTCTCTTGATACGCACGGTTCAGTGCAATCAACCGCGTCACTTCTGTGACGGGCGAGACGTTGGAAGATTCCAAAACGCCTTGCGAAATTTTTGCGCGGGTTGATTCGATGGCTTGTTGGCCGACGTCAGCACGGAATGCGGTGCCATCAACTTGCTTCAGCTTGCGGGGCTCATCGAAGCGCACGACGCGGAGCTGACCAAAAGTGCGGCCGCCTTCTTCAGCAATCGTTCCATCGCCCTGCACGGTAATTTTGCCTGCATCATCGGGGATGCTGATCGGAGCGTTGTTTGTGCCCAGGACCAAGCGTCCCTCCATGGTGACCACATAGCCTTCACGGCCTTTTGTGAAATTCCCGGAGCGGGTGTAGTTCTCGACACCACCTTTGCCACGGACCACGAAGTAGCCGTCGCTTTGCAGCGCCAAGTCGAACGTGTTGCCAGTATAGTTCAAGGCACCTTGGCTTAAGTTACGCACCAAGCCGTAGTCGTGAACGAAAGCGACCTTATCTTTGAAGGCGCGCTCATTCTGGTCGACCTTAAACACATACTGCGCAAACAACGTGTCGGTGCCTTTGAAGCCCGTCGTGTTTACGTTCGCGAGGTTGTTAGCAACAACCTCGAGTTGATTTTGTAGCGCCATCTGTCGCGATAGCGCGATATACGTCGTATTATCCATGGCCTGTACTCTGCGCTGTTTGTTTTATGCGCTCGATTGGTCATGTATATGCACGTAGCGTGCCAACTCGAATTAGTATTGAATATCAATATGATATAAGATTTCTGAGCCAGCTATTCTCGTTGCGAGAACCGCTTTTTGCCCCTCCAGCCCCGGCAAAGGTTGCCGTGCCATAGCTCATAAAGGTCGTTACGTACCATCGCGGTGAACGGGGGTATATTAAGGCAGAGCAGTGCCTATAAGCCTTTGGCGGGGCACTCATATATTATTAACCCTGGTCCCGTAGTTTTGCTGAAATCGGGTAAGCCGCCTGCATGCGGCCTTGCCAGAATTGGCCAGGGGATGGTGTGCATCTCCATCAGGAAGAAGCCATGTCACAAGACGAAGATTTTGAAGGCGAAGCCGAACCAGAATTCGAAGGCGGCGGAGGCGGTGGCGGCAAAAAGAAGCTGCTGCTGATGATCGTCATTCCGTTGGTCCTGGTGATCGGCGGTGCGGCTGCTGCTTATTTCTCAGGCTTGGCGGATCCGCTAATTGCGATGATCACAGGTGAGAAAGCGGAAGAGCATGCTGCAGAAGGTGCGCCTGCTGAAGGTGGGGCAGCGCCTGCTGAAGGAGCTCCGGCTGCTGCTCCTGCCGCTCCTGGTGCAGCGGGTGCTGTGTTTTACGATCTGCCCGAAATGCTCGTGAACCTGAATACGCCGGGCCGTAAACGCAATTTCTTGAAAATGCGCGTGAGCTTGGAGTTGTCGGCTGAAACCGACATCAACCGTGTTGAAACGGTCTTGCCGCGCATTGTCGATAACTTCCAAGTGTATTTGCGTGAACTGCGTCTTGAAGATCTTCAAGGGGCTGCAGGCATGTATCGTTTGCGTGAAGAACTTTTAAGCCGTGTGAACGCGGCTGTACGTCCGGCGCAAGTGAAAGACGTGCTGTTTAAAGAAATGATCGTTCAGTAAGCGCTTTGGGATATTAAAGGCGAGACGATGGTGTCACCCAGCGAAACAACAGAAGATGATGATTTGGCAGCAGCGATGGCCAACGCCGGCGCTGATGACGCTGAAGAGTCAAAAGCTGAAGGTGGCGGAGAAGAAGCCGATGCAATGGCGGCCGAATGGGAAGCCATGCTTGGTGGTGGCGACCCAGCTGCTGACGAAATGGCAGGCGGCGGCGGTGGCCGTGATTCTACACGCGTTCTGAACCAAGACGAAATTGATAGCTTGCTCGGCTTTGATGAAGCCGGTGAAGACGGCGAGCAGCGCTCGGGCATTCAGGCGATCCTGAACTCGGCATTGGTGTCTTATGAACGCTTGCCGATGCTCGAAGTCGTGTTCGACCGTTTGGTCCGCATGATGACGACCTCATTGCGTAACTTTACGTCCGATAACGTCGAAGTGTCGCTGGATGACATTTTGTCGCAACGTTTCGGCGACTATTTGAACTCAATCCCGCTGCCGGCCATGTTGACGGTGTTCAAGGCTGAAGAGTGGGATAACTATGGCTTGATGACTGTTGATTCATCGATGATTTACTCGATCGTCGACGTGTTGTTGGGCGGGCGTCGCGGTACAGCTGCGATGCGCGTTGAAGGCCGTCCTTACACGACCATCGAACGCACGCTGGTCGAACGCATGATCCACGTCGTGCTGGCTGACTTGTCAGCCGCTTTCGATCCGTTGTCGCCTGTTACATTCCGCTTTGATCGCCTTGAAACGAACCCGCGGTTTGCAACGATTTCGCAGCCCTCGAACGCTTGTATCGTGGCGCGCTTGCGTATTGATATGGAAGACCGGGGTGGTCGTCTTGAAATTCTAATTCCGTTCGCCACTTTAGAACCCGTCCGTGAACTGCTGTTGCAGATGTTCATGGGTGAAAAGTTCGGCCGTGACTCCATTTGGGAAACGCACTTGGCCGAAGAAATGTGGTTTACTGAGGTCGACCTCGAAGCTGTGCTCGATAGCCAAATCATGCCGCTTAGCCGCGTGCTTGATTTCCAAGTGGGTTCGAAATTCTTGCTCAACGCCAAACCTGACTCGCCGGTCGAGTTGTGCTGCGGCGATTTACCAATGTTCATTGGGAAAATGGGGCGTCGCGGCAATAATATTGCGATCCGTGTCGACCACCGCCGGAAGACCACTGAAAGTACTGGCAATTAATTCGCTTTGGCCGTCGTCTTCCCTAACATTTTTAACCGAATGTTATGGGGCTACGGTCATGGTGCAGCCGTTATGCTTGCCTACATGGTGCCGATTGGCGTTTCGCTCATAAGGCGCTAAAATTCACGGATCATCCAGCCGGACCCGGCTGCGGGAGACAGAAATGACCTTGGAAACGATTTTGAACCTCCTTGTGATTGCGCTTCTGATCCCGACGATCATTTTTGCCGTTATCTTGAACCGCCGTCTTTCAGCTTTGCGCAAATCGCGCGATGAGTTGGCCAAGGTTGTCGCCAACTTTAATGACGCAACCTTGCGCGCCGAAGCTGGTATTCCGAAGCTCAAGAAAGCTACAAACGAAGCCAGCATGGCGTTGAAGGATCGCGTCGAAAAGGCGCAGTCTTTGCGCGATGATTTGGCTTTCATGATCGAACGTGCCGAAGAAATGGCGGGTAAGCTTGAAACGGGCGTACGCGTCGCACGGAGCGAAGCTGCATTTGGCGTTGCCGCTGGTCAGCCACAAGCTGCTGCGGCTCCTGCACCAGCATCGCCCACCTTAGCCGGCGGCTTGCGTCCATCTGCCTCTGAGCAATTGCAACCGCGCTTAGCACCTCAAGCTCCGATTAAAGCGCAGCAGATGGATGACACTGCAAACGATCTGCGCAACGCATTGAATGCAGCCCGCGCTGAAGCAAGGGCCGCTGAATCTCGTATCGATCCCCGTCAAGTTCCATCACCAGCGGCACCGGCGCCTGCAGCCAATGCGCGTCAGCAACGTCGCTCTATTGCAGATGAACTGGGGCTGACCGATGATCGTTCCGAGGCAGAACGCGAATTATTGAAAGCGCTGCAATCGACTCGTTAAGACATTGCTTCATTAGATTTTGTCATTCGATTTGACGTAAAGAGTTTCGATGCCCGCGCCCACCCGCAAACCCCGCTCGAAGTTAGACCGCCCTGCCAGCGATGACGCTAATCGCGGGCCTGCGTTGCGCATTCTGCCGGTCGTGATTGTGGCCGCTGTTTGTATGCTGGGGGTTCGTATTCAAGGCGTCGTAAGCCAGTTCACCCAGCATAGCGGCGTGACCTCTGTTTTGAGCGTTGGCCAAACCGCGTTAGCGCAGGCACAACAACAACCAGCGGCGCCCGCTGCCGCCCCGAAAGAGGGCGAGGGTGCTGAAGAAAAGCCGGAGGGTTCGGAAGGCGCACCTGTAGAAGCCGGGGCGGTAAAGCCCGGTACTTTGAACCCGTCAGATTTAACAAAATCAGAAATTGAGACGTTGCAGCGCTTGGCTGAGCGCCGTCAGCTCATCGAGACCCGCGAGCGTGAGTTGTCGCAAAAAGAAAACCTGCTGAAAGCCGCTGAGCAGCGGATGGACCAGAAAATTGGCCAGATGCAGGAAATTGAGAAGCAATTACAAGGCCTTGTTCAGCAGTACGATGCCAAGAAAAAGGCCGAGATTGAGCAATTGGTTAAAATTTATACGGCCATGAAACCTAAGGATGCGGCTCGTATTTTCGACGATCTGGATATGGGCATTCTGGTTCCTGTTGTAACCAGCATGAAGGAAGCCAAAGTGGCGCCGATCCTATCGCTCATGAAAGCCGACAAGGCCCGGGCGTTGACCGAGGAAATGTCGACCCGTCGCAAATTGCCGGGTTCCGAAGGCTAATAACCGGCCGGGTGTCCGGTCACTTTGAAACGCGACGAATCATTACGTTTCAAAGCCTTAACCACCCATTCATCTTTGTTATTTAGCTTCGATTAAAATGTGTCGGCAGTGTACCTGCCGGAAGTGGAAAGAGTGTGCCTGCCGAGATGATCGAGCGCACGTTCATTGGGGATTCAGCGACAGACCGTGCAGTTGTTGCGCGCCCCTTCGTGCGTCTGCTCGGCAACCAAAGCTCTACGCTGTTGATGCTGCTTGCGCTCAATCTTTTGCTCATCGTGTTCTTCGTTGTGTTGAACGTCAACGCGACAACTGACGTGCAAAAAACACGCAATGTTTTGGCCAGCGTGCAGAAATCATTCAGTGATGAAATCAATGTGCCGACGAATTTAGAAGTAACGTCGGTCGCAAAGTCTGCCGCGCAAGATGCATTACGCACGTCTGTCTCAACGGCTTTCGCATCTGTGCTTGAAGGCGAAGATATTATTGTCCGCAATGAAGCGGATCGTTTCTCAGTAATTGCACCGTTAGCTGCGTTCTTTGATCCTGAGACAGCGCAAGTCCGTGCGACGCTGCCTGTATTCAATCGCATTGCTGCCATTTTGAATACGCCAGCCGACGGCTTTCGTTATGAGATGATTGCGACGATTGATGCTGATGTCACGAACATGGCGCCGATCATTAAGCAGGCCGGTGTGTTGGCTGAAGATTTATTGCGCCGCGATTTCCGGGCGGCGACATTTGCCGTTGGTATCCTTCCGGCAAAAACAAACAATGTGATGTTTACATTCCAGGTGCTGACAGATGACGCGCCGGTCGACAGTGATGTGGGGGCGCCATGAGTGCTGCTTCACTGTCTAAGGTTAAGCCGTCGCCGACACCGCCGTGGCTGGTCACATTTGTGGATCTGGTGTTTTTGTTGCTGGCGTTCTTCGTGCTGATGTTCGCCATGTCGCAGCCCGATGCGCAGCAGTACGCCGCTGTGGTTGCGTCAACACAAAAAGAATTTAAGCCAAACGCGCTTGGCGATGACAGCTTTGTCAATTCTCGTACCTACGTCCGCGAGGACGACGATAATGTCGACGACATGACGTATTTAACGGCAGCTTTGCGCTCTGCTTTTGCCCAAAGCCCCAACCTTAAAAAGCTTCAATTCCGCTCCAACGAGCGCGCACTTATGGTATCGTTACCAGGCGCGCTGACGGCAAACGGGCGGGTGGTTGCAAAAAATGCGATGCCAGCGTTGTTTGATCTCAGTGGCGTGCTGGCTAACATCGACAATCCCATTGCTGTTGTGGGGGTTGCTGGTGGTACGGCTGAGAGTTGGTCGAAGGGATTAGTGCAGGCAAGTTTGATCGCGGTGGCCTTGAAGGATGCGGGCTACGAGCGTCCGATTGCGACCCTGGCGCAGATTCCGGTGACCGAACAAACGAACGATACGATTGAAATTATGATCATGGCTGATCCTCAACAAAAGATGGAGCGCACTCCGTGAGCCGTGCCCCTGCTTTTGTTCGCGTGTTGCGTACTGCAGGCCTTGTGTCTGCGGCAGCGCTGACGCTTGGGGTTTCGGCACTCTCAACATCGGCCTGGGCTGACGGCGTTCGCGCAGCGCAACGAGATCAGTACGGCCGTATTGTTTTTGATTGGAACGATCCGGTTCGTTATTCCGCCGCTGTCGTAAATGGCCAGTTGGTTGTGCAGTTCGAGCGTCCGATTTCGGGCGATCTGGCGAGCGTGCAGCAACAGCTGGGCGCGTACGTCACAAGCGGCTTTTTAAGTGGTGATGGCCGCACAGCCACATTCCCGTTACGCCCGAATGTGACGATGCGCACATTTACGGTGGGCAATGCTGTTGTCATCGACTTGCAGGGCGCGCAAGCACCCAATGCCACGGCTGCGCAAACACCACCGCAACAACAGCAGCCGCAGCAAGCTCAGCAACAGGCGCAGGCCCGCACAACGCCGACGGCTCAAGTCGCGCCTGCCCAAACAGCACCGCAAGCACAACGTCCGGCGCAGCCGGTTGTGCCGCGTGCAGCGGTGCAAACTGATTTTGAACAGCGCAACCGTGCGCCGACCCAAGCCGCAGCGCCTGCGCAACAACCTGCTAATCCGCAAACAGTGGCGCCGACCCCGCGCGCGCAATTGGCGACATTGCCGCCGGTCAATATTCGCACTGGCACACATCCGGATTACTTCCGCGTTGTGTTCGAGTGGGCGAACCGTCCGACATTTAATATCAACAAGTCCGGCGATCGCGCCGATATTGTGTTCGATGCGGCGGCGCCGATTGATGAGGCGAAGCTGCGCAGCCTGCTGCCTGAAGCCAATAAAAATGTCTCGGTCACGGTGCAGAATGGCAAGAGTATCGTCAGTATTCCATTGGCGGCTGGTTCGGATGTTCGCAACTTCACCAACACCAATGCGGTCGTGATCGACATTGTCGGCAAGCCTGAACCGCAACAGCAGCGTCCGACGCAAACTGCCGCTCAAGCCGCCGCCGAGGCGATGCAGCAGCGCCAAGCCTCATCCAGTGCGACTACATTGTTGCCGACTGAGCCTGCGAAAGCTGTTCCCGGCGCAACCACACAAGCCGCCACGCCGATTGGTCAACAAACGACACCGCCAGCGCGTGAAGCTGATCGCAAACCGTCGGAAGCAGCACGTAAGCTGGCTGGTGATATTACCGAGAAAGCCGAAGAAGACGCGCAAGGTCGCCGCAATTCACGTGCCGCTAGCGCGGAAAGCCGTAACGTTGATCCGTTATCAGCCCGCCCGGCTGAAATCAGCCTGACAATTGGCTTCGATGAACCCGCTGCTGCTGCTGTGTTCCGCCGCGCTGATTATCTGTGGGTGGTTTTTGACCGCTATAAACAAGTGGATGTGAGTGCGTTGGCCAAAGCAGGCGCGCCGTACATTACGTTGGTTGAGCAACTGCCGTATCGTACCAATACGATCCTGCGCATGGTCACGCAGCCTGACATCAATCCGTCACTGCGCCGCGATGGCTTGAACTGGATCTTGGATTTCCGTTCACTCCCAATGCGCCCAACACAGGCGATTGATGTTCAAGCGCAGCTAGATCGCCCTGAGCCGAACTTGTTCCTTCCCGTCACGGAAGCGGGCCGTACAGTGGCCTTCGATGATCCTGAAGTCGGTGACTATTTCATCGTCATCCCAGTCATTCCGCTGGGTTACGGCGTGTTTCCGGAGCGTTCGTATCCGGACGTGGAGTTGCCTGCCACTGCGCAAGGCGTTGTCGTGATACCGAAGTCTGATGGCGTGCGCGCGCTGGCTAATCGGAATGGTGTCGATATCGATGTTGATGGCGGCATGGCCTTGTCCAAGGCAGCGGCTGCATCGACCGGTACGATGGTCCAGAAACAGGACATGAATCGCATTCTCAATCTGTCTGAATGGCAGATTGGGAAAGGCGAGGATTACATGCTGAATAAGCAAGCGCTGCAGATTGCGGTCGCTGAAGAAGCGCCAGCTACGAAGCAGGAAGCACGCCTTCGTTTTGCGCGCTTTGAGTTCATCAACGGCTTCTATCCAGAAGCCTTAGGTATTTTGCGTGTTATGGCGGGCACAGATACCGAAGTTGAAAACACCGGCCCGTATCGTGCGCTACGCGGTGCGACGAACCTGATGATGCGCCGTTATCAAGAAGCGTCGGATGACTTGAACCACTTTACGCTGGCGAATGAAGAAGACGCACGTTTCTGGTTGGCGGCAGCCCGCTCGAAGATCGCGACCCCCGAAAGCCAAGCCCAGACACTTATTCAAACCGGCTCCACCATCCGCGGTTATCCGCATACTGTGAAAACTCAGTTGGCCTTGATGGGGACCGAAGCCGCCATTGCTGCAGGCGATGATTTTGGCGCCCAAGGCTTCTTAGATATGATCCGCCGCGATAACCCGAACCCCATAGAAAAAGCGGCTATCGATTATCTTGATGGCAAGCTGAACCAGAAAATCGGCGAGTTGCGTGTCGCCTTGGATCAATACGGTAAGGCTGAAAATAGCCCGAGCCTGTTGTACCAAGTGTTGGGTATGCGTGATCGCATGGAGCTGGAATATCAGCTCGGAGCGTTGAAACTTGATGACCTGATCGAGAATTACGAAAAGCTGCGCTATCGTTGGCGCGGTGATGATATCGAGTTGGGCTTCCTGCTGCGCCTGTCTGAATTGTATGCTGAAAAGAAAGATTACGGTTCTGCGTTGCGCACTTTGAAACTCGCCACCTCTTACTTCCGCGACTTTGCGGGTGTTGATAAGGCGGGCGACAAAATGACGAAGATGTTTGAAGAGCTGTATCTGGGTGGTGCGGCCGACAAACTGACGGCTGTGCAATCCATTGGGTTGTTCGATGAATTCCGCGCGCTCTTGCCTGCAGGCGAGAAGGGTGACGAGATGATCCGCAAGTTGGCCGACCGTCTGGTGTCGATTGACTTGCTCGATCAAGCTGCGGTCTTGCTGCAGCGCCAAGTTGAATTCCGTGTTTCTGGTATCGAGCGTGCGCGGATCGGTGCGCGTCTTGCGTTGGTTCAGCTTTTAAATCGTAAGCCGAAAGAAGCCTTAGATACGTTACGTGAAACCAATGTGCCGGATGCACCGTCAGATCTGCAATCGCAGCGTCGTCGCTTAGAAGCACGTGCGCTGACAGATTTAGACCGGGCAGAAGATGCCGTCATGCTGTTGGGTGCTGATACCACCGGCGAAACCAAGCAACTGCGTGCTGAGATTTACTGGCGCATTCAAGATTGGCCGAATGCTGCGAAGGCGATTGCAGACTTGGTGCCTGAGCCAGGCAGTGGTTCGCTGAGCGATGCAAATGCACGCCTGGTGCTAGATTGGGCGACAGCGCTGACACTGGCCGGTGATGAACGAACGATCTCGCGTTTACGGTCACGCTATTTGGCGGTGATGCAGCAAACGCCTTACAAAGATCCCTTCGACCTCATGACAGCTCCACGCGATGGCGGTTTGATGGATCCAAGCATGGTCCGTCGTCAGATCGAGCAGGCGAAGAACTTCAAGTCGTTTATCGTCGAGTACAAAGACATGATCGGCGATAAACCCCTTAGCGCGATCAATTAAGGGCAGTTTCACCGCCTTTTGGCTGATTTTGCGCCGATTCTGGCGTTGACTCAGTGCGCCCTACAGCCCTAGAAGCGCGCGGCCCTTTTTAAAGGGCCTAATGTTCATCTCTAACCGGAAATTGTGTCATGGCTTCATCTGTCTCCAAGAACCCTGTCGTCGCCGTTGTCGGCGCAACGGGCGCGGTCGGCGCCGAGTTCATGGATTGCATGACGAAACGCAAATTCCCAGTGTCGGAAGTGCGTCTGTTGGCGTCGGCCCGTTCAGCTGGCAAGACCCAGAAGTACAACGGCAAAGACATTGTGATTCAGGAACTGACGGCTGACAGCTTCAAGGGCGTCGACATTGCCATGTTCTCAGCGGGTGGCAGCATTTCCAAAGAGTTCGCCCCGCACGCTGTAAAGGCCGGGGCCGTGGTCGTTGATAACTCGTCTGCGTTCCGTATGAACCCAGATGTGCCGTTGGTCGTGCCGGAAATCAACGCAGGCGAAATCAAAAACCACAAAGGCATCATCGCGAACCCGAACTGTTCGGCGATTATTGCGATCACGCCACTGTGGCCGATTCACAAGATCAACCGCATCAACCGCCTGATCATTTCAACATATCAAGCGGCTTCGGGTGCAGGGGCTGCTGCGATGGAAGAACTGCGTGCGTCAACACAAGCGTATTTGGAAGGCAAAGAGTACAAGAATACTGTGTTGCCGCATCCGTACGCATTCAATCTGTTCAGCCACAACACTGCGATCGACCCAGTTACGGGCTACAACGACGAAGAAACCAAGGTCATCCAAGAGACCAAGAAAATCTTCGGCGATCAAACCATTCGCGTGCAGGCCACCTGCGTGCGTGTGCCAGTGTTCCGTGCCCACGCTGAATCGATCACGTTTGAATGTGAACGTCCGATCTCGCCGGATGAAGTGCGCGAAATTCTGAAAACCGCGCCGGGCGTGAAGATCGTTGATGATGTGAAGAACAACTATTTCCCGATGCCTAAAGATGCATCAGGTCAGTTTGATATCTTGGTTGGGCGTATCCGCAAAGACATCAGCGACCCGTCGGGCAAATCCATCAGCATCTTCTCGGCAGGCGATCAGCTCTTGAAGGGCGCTGCGTTGAATGCCGTACAGATTGCGGAAGAACTGATTAAATAATTTCGCGTTTCGTTTCCTCTTTGAGCCGCCTCGAACTTTTAGTTCGGGGCGGTTTATTTTTTACGGTTGATTGGCAAATCAAGTTGACCGCGATCAATCTCGGCCCCGCCTTTAAAGACGGCAGCAATGTCGCTGACATTCTTGATATCGACGGTGGGGTCGGCATTCAGCAGCACTAAATCGGCCCATTTGCCCGGTGTGACCGAGCCAAACTCAGCTTCTTTGCCCAGATATGCGGCGCCATTTAACGTCGCGATGCGAATAGCTGCGGCAGGTGGAATGCCGGCTTCCACAATCAATTCCAATTCACGGTGGACGAGGGGGCCAAGGGCGCGGTCGGTTCCCAGAGCCAATACAGCGCCTGCATCGTGCAGGCGTTTTAAGTTCTGCTGACTAAAGGCAAGTGTGGATTTGAACCAACTGCCCCAACCCATCTTGATATAATTGCCGCGGCCTTTTTTGAAATCCTCGATCTGTTTGTCTTCCATCACGGCCCGCATCGCTGGCGTGTCTAGAAAACTTGGGTCGTCAGTCACGCGCGAAATATTGTCAAATACGGCCAAGGTTGTGGCTGTCATCACGCGAAGTGTTTTGATCATCGTGACGAGGTCGTCTGATATTTTCGCGACTGTTACCGGATGTGCCAAGCGGTCGACGCCAGCAGCAATCGCCACCCGCGCATTGGGCTCGCTTGAAATATGCACAATCGGCTTTATGCCCTTGCCGATGATGTATTGGGTCATCGTTGTAAACAATTCGGGTGAGAACGATTGAACATACGGGTTAGCGCCGGCTCCAAAATTTTCGTATGTGATTTTCTGTAAATCAGGTTGGCGGGCCAGGTTTACATCCACAGCCGCCTGATCCTCAGGCCACGCATCCACCAGAATAGATGTGGGCGTTACACTCCAGCTTTTGGGATAGGTGATGACCGCCCCCGCGGTATAAAGCCGTGGGCTTAAGAGCTTGCCGTTATGCTCGTCGTCGCGCAGTTTAAAAATATAATCGGGGTTATTGAAGGCGTCGAAAACGGTGGTCACGCCCGCATACAGATAACTCTGCAATGATGTCTGGCCTGGGTCGGGCAAGCCGTTCTTCGCTGCGTCTGGGGCATAGGGTACGTGCGTATGCACATCAATGAGGCCCGGCATCAGGTATTTGCCGCGCCCATCAATTTTACGGGTAGGACTATTTGTTTTTGCCTTGCCGCTTTGAATGGCGCGAATGCGACCGTCGCGAATGATAACGGTTTTGTTGGCCATGTTCGGGCCACCCGTGCCGTCAATAACGGTGACATGCTCAATGATAAGATTTTGCGCGGAGGCTGCCGTGCTGCTGATGAGTGCGGCCGCAGCCACCACCATATATGCGCGCCATCTTGCCATAAAAAATCCCCTGGTTTCGTCTGAAGCCAGGGGGACGCTAGCGTGTCTGCGAGTGATGTCTAGGGTTGGCGTCAACTTGGCCCAAAACTTTGCACCAAGCTGCCCACCAGCACATACCAACCATCCACCAGCACAAAGAAAATCAGCTTGAACGGCAGGGCCAGCATCATCGGCGGCAGCATCATCATACCCATACTCATCAGAACTGAGGCGATCACCATGTCGATGATGATAAAGGGTACATAAATCAGGAAGCCGATTTCAAACGAGCGACGCAATTCTGAAATCATAAACGCCGGAACCAGCACCTGAAGCGGTGTTTGATCAGCCGTAATGTTTTTGTCGGTCTTCGACAGGTTCATGAACAGTTCCAGGTCTTTGTCGCGGACGTGGTTCATCATGAAATTGTGGAATGGAATAACGCCACGTTCAAAGGCGACCTCTTCCGTAATCTTGCCCTCGATCATGGGCTTCACGCCCGTATCCCATGAGGCTTGGAACGTTGGCGCCATGATGAAGATGGTCATGAAGATGGCCAGCGATGTCATCACGATGTTCGGCGGTGCGGTGTTGGTGCCCAACGCGCGGCGCAAAATCGACAGGACAATCACAATGCGGGTGAAGGCCGTCACCATCATCATGATGGCTGGTGCCAAGCTTAACACCGTCATCAAGATCAGAAGCTGAACGATGCGGGTTGTGGTCGAACCTTGGTCTGTGCCGCCACCCAGATTGATCGATAAGCTTTGGGCGCTCGCATCCATTGGCAGCAAGACAATGGCGGCAACAAGTGCTGCTGCCAGGAGAGTGCAATTTTTGCGGTTCATAAAGGGCGCAATCATGGCGCTTTATCCTTGGTCGTGTCAGACGATGAAGATGTGAGCATGGATTTGAAGCTGGCTGTGAGCGATGGCAGCTCAGATGCAGGCTCATCTGCAGGGGCGGGTAAGCCGCTTTCAATCACGGTGGCTGTCGTGGGACTGAGCACCACGAGATGTTCCACATTGTCGCGACGGATCAGCACCAAACGATGGCGCGTATCAAGGCTGGAGCTTTCAATGGTACGCAGGCGCTTTTTGCGACCTAACGCACCCATTTGATTTTGACCAATGCCAAAGCGCTTCAATACCCACGTGAGTGCAAAGATCAGGCCCAGAACGATAATCAGGGCGAGGATGAAGCGGATGTATGATGTGGCGTCCATATTGATGCAGCCTATGGAAAGTGTTTCGTGGCTGCGCCGTAAATCATCGCGGCGTCTTTCGCCGAGGCGAGATCGTTCAGCGTCGGCAAGCCAGAGAAGCGCTCGCTGAGTTCCTTGCCCAAAATGTCGAATTCATTGAGCAGTGCCGTCAGAGCAGGGGCCAATGTGCGGCTTTGAGCCTGCGGTAATGCTTCCACTGTCGCACACAACGTACGGATGCGGGCATCAACGGCGCTTAAATCAATTGTGCGTCCCTCGTTCGTCCAACGCCGTGCAGTACTGAGGACCGCGTGGATCTTTTCGATCTCACTCAATGCCATCTCGGGCGTTTGTTGCTGTGTCATTTATTATTGTCCCGACTTTGATTGAGATGGTTTCGATTGCGATGATGTAAAAGGAGGTGGCGGTTCCTCGCCGTTGGCTTTGTAGACGTAGGCCAGAATTTCAGAGACTGCGGCAAAAGCTTCGGTTGGAATCTCGCTGTCGACATCGACAGCTGACAACACCTGCACAAGGTCGGCATCGGTGCGCACCTTGATGTTATTAGCGAAAGCAATTTGCAAAATCTGCTCGGCCACAAAACCTTTACCGCTGGCCGTGATGATCGGCGCGGCGTTGTCCGGTTGCTCTTCCAAAGCCACCGCAATGGTCGGCGGCGTATCGGAAGGTGAGGGATCAGAAGGTTTATTCATCTGGCCTTGCGGGTTCTTCTTCGGGGGCCTTTTCGAATCGCGGTTGGCCCCAGGCAAAAATTGCCGGGGAAGGTTTAAGAAACGTTTAAGCCTGAGGGTTAAAACCTCGAAAAATGTGTTTGTTTTCCGTGCCTTAGATGCCGCTAAGGGGATTCACTACTTGTTAAGGAAGGTGGGTCAATTTTGCCTACCGGCCCAGCAGTGCATTTGTGGGCCTTGCCGCCCCCCAGGAAGGCTCAACAGGACGACACCGATGGATCTGCATAGTCTCAAGCTGTTTCAGATGGCGATGACGAAGATGGACTGGGCGTCCCAACGCCAGAAAGTCCTCGCTCAGAACGTCTCGAACGCGGATACCCCAGACTACAAGCCGAAAGACCTTAAAAAGCTCGATTTCAAAAACGTGCTACGTGACGAAGTGAAGGCCGTGCAGGTCTCGCGCACCAATCCAATGCACGAAAAGGGCACGATCCCCGAGCAAGACCCGTTCCGCTCACGCACCTTGATGAAGTCGTTCGAAGAATCACCAGACGGCAACGAAGTCATTTTGGAAGAGCAGATGCAGAAGGTGGGCGATACGCGCAGCGAATACGCGACCGCCGTCCAACTGATGCAAAGCAATTTGCGTATGTTGAAGATGGCCTTGGGTAAGGGTGGCGTCTAACGCCGTTTAAGCCAAAACGCCCCAACACAATGCACGAGATGAACCATGGATGATCTAAGTATTAGTTCGAAAGTCGCCTCTGCCGGGATGAAGGCGCAAGCCACCCGTCTGCGCGTCATTTCTGAAAACTTGGCCAACGCTGACTCGACGTCTGAAATTCCAGGTAAAGAACCTTATCGCCGCAAACTTATCACGTTCCGCAACGCCCTGAACAAAGAGCTGGGGGCGGACCAAGTGAAGGTGAAGCGGATTGAGAACGATAAAACAGCTTTGAAGTCGAAATACGACCCATCGCATCCAGGTGCGAATGCGGAGGGCTATGTGCAAATTCCCAACGTGAATTCGTTGGTGGAATTGATGGATATGCGTGAAGCCCAGCGGAGCTACGAGGCGAATATGAATATTATTTCAACATCGCGCTCGATGGTCTCGAAAACGCTGGAACTGCTGAAGTAATTGGGGATTGCCCTTAGGGCAAGGAGACGACAATGGTCGATTTCAACGCAGCAATTAGTGCTTATAAACAAGCCGCTGGCTCGGTCACCTCGGCTGTGTCGGGCAATAAAGCCTCGGCAGTATCAGCTGGTGACGACAATAACTTTGCCAGCATGGTGACAGACAGTTTGCAGCAAGCCGTCAGCACCGGTCGTCAGGCTGAAGAATTAAGCTTGAAGCAAATTTCTGGCGATGCGGATTTAAAAGATGTCGTGACGGCTGTTGCCAACGCCGAGCACACCTTGGAAACCGTTGTGGCCGTGCGCGATAAAGTGCTTTCGGCTTACCAAGAAATCTTACGTATGCCGATCTAACGGCATCGCAACGGGAATACGTTTATGAACGAGATGGAAGTTCTGGATATTGCGCGCGATAGCATGTCGACCATGCTGCTGGTGTCTGCGCCAATTTTGATCGTGGGCCTCGTGGTGGGCCTGATTATTTCGATCTTCCAAACGTTGACGCATATTCAGGAAATGACGCTGACGTTCATCCCTAAAATTACTGCGGTATTTGCATCTATCATTATTTTCATGCCGTGGATGCTGCGCGAACTGACGGAATTCAACAATCGTCTCATGGATAAAATTATCGGCCTCGGCTGATGACGCTCTGGTGACACTTATGTCGTCGCCACAGGGCGAGGGACACCGTAATGCTTGATGAATTCCTCGCCATAAATACCTTCCATTTTCTGCTGATCTTCGCGCGCCTGTCTGTCATCTTTTATTTGATGCCGGGCATCTCGGCGGGTTACGTGCCTGCGCGTATCCGTTTGCTGCTAGCTCTGTTCGTGACCCTGATCATTCTGCCACTGGTCAAGGATACGTTGCCCGGTGAACCAGCGGGGGCTGCCGAATTGGTGTGGCTGATTACTGCTGAAGTGCTGATTGGTGGTTTTTTCGCAGCCATTACGCAGGTCATCATGGGTTCACTGATGCTGGCCGGTGAAGTGATTTCCACCTCAACGGGGCTCACCAACGCATTCGTGGATGACTTGGTGTCGGAAGAGCAAACCGCCATTGTGATCGGCTTGATGAACATTGTGGCAGTGGTGCTGATGTTCACCACTGGCTTGCATCAATTAATGTTGGGCACGATTGTCGACAGTTATTCGTTGATGCGTCCGGGCGATCCGCTCATGACGGAGGACATGCTCAGCATCATCTCAACCATGTTTAACCAGGCATTTTACATGGGCTTAAAGCTCGCCTCGCCATTTCTGGTGTTCGAGCTTCTGTTCCAGTTTGCGAATGGTGTGTTGTCGCGTTTGTCGCCGCAACTCAACGTGTTTTTCGTAGCACTTCCTGCGCAAAATCTGATCGGTATGGCGATCCTTATGATCTCATTGCCGACGCTGATGATGGCCTTCCTTGGATTTTTCGAGAACTCTCTCGAAAACTTCATGAATCCAGGAGCTGTCAATGGCGGATGATAACGACGATAAAACAGAAGAACCTACGGGAAAACGATTATCCAAGGCCCAGGAGGACGGGGACGTCCCCCTCTCTAAAGAGGTTGGCCACCTTCTCATGATCCTCGGTATTCTTGTTGTGGTTGGCACCATGGCGCCTTGGATCACAAAAGACCTGATCGGTTTGCTGCGTGCGTTTATTGAACGCCCGCACATGATGCACACTGATATTGAATCGATGCGCGACATGCTGGTTCAAATGGTCTGGCGCGTGGGCTTGCTGCTCGCGATGCCGGTTGGGGTGTTCGTGATTGTTGCCTTCGTGTCGACCATGGGGCAGGTGGGCTTCCTGTATACGCCTAAAAAGATTATGCCCAAGCTGAGCAACATGAACCCGATCTCGGGTGCGAAGCAGTTGTTCTCAACGCAATCGCTTGTGGAAGCCGCCAAAAGCATGGCGAAGGTTGGCATCATTATCGTCGTGCTCAGTGCGATGGTGGTACCTGCTTTGAGGCACCCCGATCAAATTATCGACCAGGATTTGGTGACGACGGTTGGCCAAACGAAAACCCTGGTCGTGATGCTGTTGTTCTTCACCGCCATCGTCATGGCCGTCATTGCAGCGTTGGATACGGCGTATCAGCGCTGGCAGCACAAAGAAAAGCTGAAGATGACAAAGCAAGAGGTGAAGGACGAACATAAGGACATGGAAGGTGACCCGAAGGTCAAAGGCAAAATCCGTGCCTTGCGTTTAGAGCGTCACAAGAAACGCATGATGGCCAACGTACCAAAGGCCACCGTGATTATTACCAACCCGACCCACTTTGCCGTGGCGCTGAAGTACGACATGGATGCCATGGGCGCGCCGACTGTTGTGGCGAAGGGGGCTGATTACCTCGCTTTGCGTATTCGTGAGCTTGCGAAGACCCACGAGGTGCCAATTGTCGAGAACCCGCCGCTGGCGCGTGCACTTTATGCTGCGGTTGAGGTTGATCAAGAGATTCCGGCAGAGCACTATAAGGCGGTGGCCGAGGTTATCGGCTTCGTCATGCGTCTGAAGGGCAAACTGCTTGCCAACTAAGTTTGGGGGCGGCGATCGGTTCAGGATCGCTGCAAGTATCACGGCAGGTTTAAGCGCGATTGGCGCAGGTGCTGCGATTGGTGCACCTGAAGATGTGCGCGTGGGCTTGCTGGTGATGGCGGGCATTGCCAGTGCTGCGTCCTTCGGGTTTTCGGCTTTTGGTGGACGGCGCAAGGCTGAAGACCAAGCGGTCAAGACGCTTGCGGTTGTGATTGATCGCATGTCAGCGATGCGTGTGCTCACTGACCGCGAAGGCCGCGTTCTGTATGCTAATGCTGCGGCGAAGGATTGGCTGCGCGGTGAAGAGCCTTTGAATGCTTTTAATCGTCGGGCTGCGTTCCCCGATGAAGATCAAGATATTATAGATCGCTTGCGTCAGGCTGTTGCTGCGGCTGCGCCCTTCGATGTGGAAGTCGCGGTGAATGGCGACAGCCCCGAGCCCGAATATATGCGCATCTCATTGACGGCGTTGCCGGTTGATAAGGGTGTGCTTTTGTGGCGCTTGGATGATGTGACTGGTCGCCATGCTATCGAGGATGTGCTGAACCAGCAGTACCAGAACCTTGCTGACTTTTTGCACTTCATGCCCATCGGTGTGTACTCGGCTGATATCGATGGCAATGTGACGTTTGCCAATCAGCGCTTTGCCGAATGGTTGGGTCGCACGCCCGATACGATGCTTGGCACAAAGCTTGACGAATTCTTAGGCGGTGGCGTGCGCCCGCAAGCCGACGGCGAATGGCGCGGCGAAGTGCAGTTCAAATCGGCGGCGGGCGATGTCGTGCCGGCGTTGGTTCTGCAAAGTACCTATGACGATGCAGGCATTACCCGCACACGAACGTTGGTGGTTCGTGATGGTGTGATGCGCGATCAGGCTGCACCATCGGGCCGTGTCGCGTATGAACGATTCCGCGTGCTGTTTAATGCAGCCCCTGTGGCTATTGCGATTACCGACCCCGATGGCGTGATTGTCGATTGCAATACGGCCTTTGAAGCGTTGGCCGATCAGCCGCGTGCAGGCCTCATTGGCGGACCGTTATCTGAGCGGTTGATGGCGGATGATCGTAAAGACTTCAATGCGGAGCTGAACAAAGTGCTTTCGGGAGAAAGCGCTGGTGTGCATCTAGATACGCGTCTGCACGGCAGCAAAATGTCGCAAGCCGCCGTTTACTTAGGTCCGCTGACCGAGCCTGCGGCAGGTGGCGTGGATGAAATTGAAGGTGCGGTTGCGCACTTCATCGATACCACCGAACAGAAAAACCTCGAAGTGCAGTTTGCCCAAGCGCAGAAAATGCAAGCCATGGGGCAGTTGGCCGGTGGCGTGGCGCACGACTTCAACAACTTGCTGACGGCTATGATCGGCTTCTGCGATCTGCTTTTGCAACGTCATGCGGCAGGCGACCCATCGTTTGCTGATATTATGCAGATCAAACAAAACGCCAATCGCGCGGCGAACTTAGTGCGTCAATTGCTGGCGTTCTCGCGCAAACAGCCGTTGCAGCCGAAGAATTTGAATCCGACAGATGCATTGACCGAGTTATCGCATCTCTTGACGCGTCTGATTGGTGAATCCATCGAATTTAAGCTGATGCACGGGCGTGAAATTGGCTTTGTGCGGATGGACCCTGGCCAGTTTGATCAGATGATTATCAACTTAGCCGTCAATGCACGCGATGCAATGATGGGCGGCGGCACACTCAGTATTACCACGTCGGCCGTCACGTTCGATAAGCCTCCGCAATTGGGAGCTGAGCAACTTTCAGCAGGTCGCTATGTTCGGATCGAAGTGTCAGATAGCGGTACGGGTATCGCGCCTGAAAATTTAGCCCGCATTTTCGAGCCGTTCTTCTCGACCAAAAAAGAAGTGCCGGGTGCTGGGACTGGTTTAGGCTTGGCCACAGTGTACGGCGTTGTGCGCCAAACAGGTGGCTTTATTCAGGTGGACTCAAGCCTTGGGCATGGCGCGAAGTTCATCATTCACTTGCCGCGTGTCGAGGATGGTGAAGCTGCAAGTGCGGCGAAGAAAACGCAGAACGCCGCAGAAACAACGCTTGAACCGCCGAAAGATTTGGCTGGTCATGGCACCATATTGCTGGTCGAGGATGAAGATGCCGTGCGCGTCTTTGCAGCGCGAGCGTTGAAGAACAAAGGCTACAAGGTGCTTGAAGCGCGCACCGGTGAACAAGCGCTCGACATTCTGCATGACCAAGCAAACATTGATCTGATGATCACTGATATGATGATGCCGGGCATGGATGGCGGTACGCTTGCGCGTCTTATTCGTGTTGAGCGTCCTGAAATTAAGATCATTCTTATTTCAGGTTACTCAGAAGAAATTGCGCGGGGTGAAGTGGCGACGGGGCAGGACTTCCACTTCTTACCGAAGCCCTTCAGCCTGGGTCAGTTGGCGACTAAAGTTAAGGAAGTTCTGGGGGAAACTGTTTAGAGGTTTCGGGGCCACGTTCCTGCTTTTGCAGGCTCAGAGCAGGGAAAACTGGGGGATTGCGTGGAGAAAAAGCTTCCATTCATTATTCTGGCCTGTTCGCTTATCGCGTGTAGCGCTGCCCATGCTGAACAAACGTGGCGCGCGCTTGACGCGGATAACACGCTTCTCATCGACACGACCAAAGGTCAGATCATCGTTGAACTGAATCCGCTGGCAGCGCCATTAGGTGTGGCGCGGATCAAACAGCTTACGCGTGACGGCACCTATAACGGCTTGCAGTTTCACCGCGTCATTGACGGCTTCGTCGCGCAGACGGGAAATCCCAACAATAAAGACGGCGGTGCATCACAGCATCCGGACCTGGCCCCAGAGTTTACGTTCAAGCTTGAGCCGCAGATGTTCACCGTTCCAGTTCAATACACCACCGATGCGATCACGGGCTTTATGGGCGCGTTCCCGTTTCAAGCAGAACCCAAAGAGATTGCGGTAAAACTCAAACGCTCTCCGCGCGCTTGGGGCGCATACTGTGCGGGCGCTCTCGGCATGGGCCGTCAGGACGCGGCCAACACCGCCAACAGCGAAATCTTTTTCATGCGCGATGCGTCACGTCGCCTGGATCATGATTACACGATGGTGGGCATGACGGTTGTGGGCTTGGATGTCATCCGAGCGCTTAACGTCGGTGAGCCCCCGCGACAACCCGATCTTATGAAAGGTGTTCGTGTCCTTGCCGATCTTCCCGCCATAGAACGCCCGCCCATTGCTGTGATGAACACAAAGGGTGCCGCATTCGCTGAGATTGCCGCGAAAACGCGTCGGGCCAAGGGGGCTGATTTCTCGGTCTGTGATGTCAGCGTGCCCGTGCGCCGTATGACGCGCTAACTGATGCGCCGAAAAACTGAGACAGCGAAACCTGACGCCACAATCGCCTGTGACCGGTGAGTGATCATACCTTGTGAGCGCGCCTTTAACAGAAGGCCGGCATCCGTATTTAAAAATGTGTATATATTACATATACTTATATGATTTGAGTGGGTGCTGATGACACCGGACGCATAACAATTCTTCAACTAATAAGTGTTGCGCTGCCACAAATGGTATCAGACTATGACTTTTCGCAAGTGCGAAACTGATCCACGACAGACCCTAGCGAGTATAAGGTCATAACGTGGGCACGACTTGCTCGTTAAAAAATAAAACGAACTGTCAGTCTGAGATGTCATTGGTAAACGTGTGGTTGACCCACAGGTTGTTCCCCAGAAGGGCAAACATCCTGCGGGCCGTTTTTTTGTCTGCCGCTCTGGCTGTCATTTTGACGGCGGCGGTGGTCATGCCGCAATTGCAGGCTCGCCCCAATGCACAGGTGGCGGCGGTCTTTCCGCCGTGGTGGTCGCGCGATGCGGTGTTCAACGCGGTCAGCCAAAGTGGCGTTGCTATTGTCTCGGCCGGTGTCACACCGAATATCCTGATCGTTTCGTCAGACAATATGAATGCCTTGGGGCGCCTTTATAAAAGCGGCGCTTGGAGCCTGATCACAACCAACGGCCTTGCGGACTGCTTCGCTTTTTTACCTGAGCAGGGCGCATGAATATTTATATGGGCCATGACCACGACTTAACGTTGGTCATTTTATCTTACCTCGTTGCGACCTTTGCTTCGTACACCGCGCTCGATATGGGCGAGCGTGTGCGCAAAGCCACAGCGCGCGCGCGTCTATTCTGGCTCGGCGGCAGTGCGGTGGTGTTAGGTGGTGGCATCTGGGCCATGCACTTCATCGCCATGCTGGCGCTGCAAATTGCGCTGCCAGTCACGTATGACATTTCCATCACGGTCATCTCGCTGCTGATTGCCATCGGCTTTACGGCGGTTGGTTTTTACATCGTCGCGCGCGGGCGCTTTTCCACCGCGCGCTTGATCGCGGCTGGCCTTGTGGTCGGCTCGGGCGTTGCCACCATGCACTACACCGGTATGGAAGCGATGCGCATCGATGCCGAAGTTTATTACGACCCGATGCTGTTCGTGTGCTCAATCATCATTGCAATGGCAGCGGCAACGGTGGCGCTGTGGTTGGCGTTTGGCTCGCGCAAAGCTTGGCAGAACGTGGCTGCCGCCTTGGTGATGGGCGCTGCGATTTGCGGCATGCACTACACCGGCATGGCCGCGATGATTATCGAACTGACCAATGCGCCGGATAACAAATCAGGCTTATTGAACACGCCGATTCTGGCCGTTGCCGTGGCCATTGCCACCATGGCCTTGGTGTTCTTCGCATTGGTTTCGGTGTTCATTGACCGGCGCTTTGAAGCGCTTGCGGAACGCGAGGCGGCTCGCTTGCGCGACGCCAATGCAAAACTGCAAATTGAAGTCAACGAACGCGAAGCTGCTGAGTCGCGGTTGCGCGATGCTCACAATGCGTTGGAAGAACGCGTGCTGTCGCGCACCCGTGAACTTGCAGCCGCGAATGAACGATTGATCGCATCGTCCGAAGAACTGCAAGCGGCCAGAACCCGCGCCGAGCAGGAAAAAGAGCGCGCCGAGCAAGCCAGCAAAGCGAAGTCTGATTTCCTGTCCAGCATGAGCCACGAATTGCGCACCCCGCTGAATTCTATTCTTGGCTTCGCACAAGTGCTTGAGTTCAACACCAAAGACCCTTTAAGCGCCAAACAAGCGCGCCAAGTGGCACAGATTCGCAAAAGCGGCGATCACCTGTTAACGCTGATCGATGACGTGTTGGACTTAAGCAAGATCGAAGCAGGCAGCGTGAAACTGTCGTTAGAGCCGGTGCAAATTCAGCCCGTATTCGAGCAAATCCGCACCATGCTGTCGCCGATGGCCAGCGATGCCGGTGTGACGATTTCCATCAATATGCCCAATGCCGACTTGGTGACGAAGGTTGACCGCACCCGCCTTGTGCAGGTGTTGATGAACTTGGGCGGCAATGCGCTGAAGTATAACCGCATTGGGGGGCAACTCACGCTCTCTGCACAAGCTCACACCGAAAAGCAGGTGCGCCTGATGGTAACGGATACAGGCCGTGGCATTCCGGTGGATCGTCAGCAGGAACTGTTCCAGCCCTTCAATCGCTTGGGCGCGGAACAATCATCTATTGAAGGCACCGGCATTGGCTTAACGATTACGCAGCGTCTGGTGCACTTGATGGGCGGTGATATCAGCTTCCACAGTGTGGCCAACGTGGGCACCACGTTCTTTATCGATCTGCCTGTGGGTGTGGTGCACGCCAGTGTGGCGGCTGAAGTAGCCTCTAACGTGGTTGGCTTGTCGCAACGCCGCAATGCCTTCACGTTGCTTTATATCGAAGACAATCCCTCAAACATTGAACTCATGCAAGGCTTGATCGAGGCTTTGGATGGCATTGAGTTGATGACGGCGGCGCATCCGTCGGTGGGTTTAACGCTGGCTAATGCGCGTATCCCCGATGTGATTGTGTTGGATATCGATTTGCCCGACATGAATGGCTACGAGGTCTTGAAACGCCTGAAGGCGACGCCGGCCACCGCGCATATTCCCGTGATTGCTTTAAGTGCCGCCGCCATGCCGCGCGATATCGAGCGTGGGCAAAGCGCAGGCTTTACCAACTATCTCACCAAACCTATCAAGGTCCGTGAATTCATTCTGGCCTTGGACAACGTAATGAACACCGGAACCGGCCGTGACCGACAACTACTCTCTTGATAAGGCCATCACAGCGGCGCGCATCCTGATTGTGGATGATATCGACGCCAACGTTGAGATGCTCAGTGGCTTGCTTGATGTGGGCGGCTTCCCCAATGTTATTGGCACCACTGATCCCAAGAACGGATTGTCGCTGGCTGAATCAGGCGCGTACGATCTGATTTTGTTAGATATGCGTATGCCCGAGCTGTCGGGCGAAGATTTCATTAAGCGTTTGCGTGCGCAAAATCTGTGGCAGCAACCCGCCATCATTGTGCTGACGGCACAGACCGATGAAGAAACACGCAAATCAGCCCTCAGTGCTGGTGCGCGCGACTTTATTATGAAGCCGTTCAAGCTGTGGGAGTTGCTGCAACGTGTGCGCAATGCGTTGGAGATTCAAATTCTCTATCGTCAATCGCGTGAGTTTAATGCGGCACTCGAAAACCGCGTGCGCGAACGTACCCGTGAGCTGAGCGAAAGCCGCGTAGATGTGATCCGTCGCTTGTCAGCAGCGGCTGAATTCCGTGATAACGAGACCGGCCAGCACATCGTGCGCATGAGCGTGTTTGCGTATCACTTGGCGTTGAAGGCGGGGCTGTCAGAAACCGAAGCTTCAGACATTCGCGATGCCGCACCGCTGCATGACATTGGCAAGATCGGCATCCCTGATGCGATTTTGCTCAAACCCGGCAAATTGACGGCGGATGAATTTACGGTGATGAAGCGCCACGCCATGATGGGCGCTGAAATTCTGACCGGCACAACATCGCCGCTGATGGAACTGGCCCGCGTGATCGCGCTGACGCACCACGAGAAATGGGACGGCAGCGGTTATCCGCGCGGTCTTAAAGGCGAGGCGATTCCGTTGGTGGGGCGTATTGTCGCAATCAGTGATGTGTTCGATGCGCTGACGTCAGATCGTCCGTACAAGCCAGGTTGGGAGGTTGAGAAGGCTGTGGCCTTCATGACCGAACAATCCGGAACGCACTTTGATCCGGTGCTGATTGGGATTTTCTTGCGCGAGTTGCCAGCGATTTTGGAATTACGCGATCGCTTCAAAGACGAAGCCGAACCCAGCCAAGTGGCATATGGTTGAGAGGCTATTCTGTGTTCGCGTCAAATGCTGGCTTTAAAGTATTTCCAAGCAGTTTCTTTTCTCCAAGCAACCCAATAATGCGATCAAAGTAAGCTTGAAGCGGCCGTGTTTTGCGTGAGTCGACAAAATAAAAATCGTCGCCGACTTGAATGCAATGACCTCCAATTGTGATATAAATCGTTGTCAGCACTTGCTCATTGAAGCGGGAGTTGAATTGAAGGCCCCCTTCAAACAACTTCGGGCAATCGTTGATTTTCCTGGCTTGGGATAGTGTTTCTAAAAGCTCAGAAGCACGTTCAATACAGCCACCTGCACGGCAACTGACTGTTGTTGTGAAGCCGCTCGTGGCGGCCTCTGCAATTGCTGCATCCTTATTGCGTGGATACATGTCCTGAAATGTTGACGGAGCAAGTGGTAGATAAGAGAGAGTTATACTGTCAGCTTGATCGAAGATTTTCCGGAAGCGTTGTTTTGTTTCTTCAGAGGGGGCTGCATCAAGAATGTCGTATGTATCTCGTTTCCCATCAAACTCGAGTGTATAGCGCATTGTAGGCTTCCGCTCTTCTGCTATGGCAGGAGTGAAAACAAAAAAAGCAATGCACAGTGTGATATGTATGAAGTCGCTATTTTTCATAATTATGTCTGTCTAACAAAAACCCCGCCGCAGTAATGCTGGCGGGGTTTTGTTTTGCGCTAATAAAAGCGCGATTTGTTTTACTTGCTGCTGTTGCCAGCTTTCTCAACCGTCTTACCCGCGCTCTTGATGTCTTTGCCCATGCCTTCAACGGTGTTGCAGGCCGAAAGGGCGGCAAGCGCGATGCCAGCGGCGAGGGCGGCGGAAATCAGTTTGGTCATGGTTGTGCCTCATAAATGGTGTTCGGTACCCGCATCTTCAGCGCCATTGCAGCGCCGACCCCGATGCTAACGTCTACACTCTCAGAACACATATCATACGGTCAATTCCTCTCATGAGATCAGCGGGTTTGGGTGTGAAACGGCACGCCAAAAGCACCAATTATCAACATTATGCGACAATTTGTTAACTCTTTGATTTTATTTAATTTATAAAGATTTTCACGTTTTGTTCCACTTTTCGCTTGAGCGTGAGAACAAACCATGTACAGTACGGAAATCGGCGGGGAGACAAGCGGTTAGCCGCTTCAAAGGGTCGCACCAAGCCGCCACGGACGATGCAGGGACAAAAGGGCTGATTGAAGACAACGCCCTAAACCAATACAGACAGGAGCCTCACATGGCAGCCGCCGCAGATTTACGCTTGGTAGAAAAAGACAACATGGACAAAAACAAAGCCCTCGACGCTGCCTTGACCCAGATCGAACGCGCGTTCGGCAAGGGCTCGATTATGAAACTCGGCCAGAATGACGCGGCAGTGGACATTCAAGCCATCTCCACCGGCTCGCTGAGCCTGGACTTGGCGCTGGGCATTGGCGGCTTGCCCAAGGGCCGCATCATCGAAATCTATGGCCCAGAAAGCTCGGGCAAAACCACGGTCGCTTTGCACGTGATCGCCGAAGCCCAAAAGAAGGGCGGCACCTGTGCGTTCGTTGACGCCGAGCATGCGCTCGATCCGGGCTATGCCCGCAAGCTGGGTGTGAACTTGGACGATCTGCTGATCTCGCAGCCGGATGCTGGCGAACAGGCGCTGGAAATTGCTGATACCCTGGTTCGTTCTGGCGCGGTTGACGTGCTGGTGGTGGACTCAGTGGCTGCTTTGACGCCGCGCGCTGAACTTGAAGGCGAAATGGGCGATAGCCACATGGGCTTGCAAGCCCGTTTGATGAGCCAAGCGCTGCGCAAACTCACGGCTTCGGTTGCGCGCTCGAACACGCTCATCATTTTCATCAACCAAATCCGCATGAAGATTGGTGTGATGTTCGGCAACCCCGAAACCACCACGGGCGGTAACGCGCTGAAGTTCTATGCCTCGGTGCGTTTGGATATTCGCCGCATCGGTCAAATTAAGAACGGCGAAGATGTTGTTGGTAACCAAACCCGCGTCAAAGTCGTGAAGAACAAAGTCGCCCCTCCGTTCAAGGTCGTCGAGTTCGACATCATCTACGGCGAAGGTGTCTCGAAGATGGGCGAACTCATTGATTTAGGTGTCAAAGCCAACATCGTTGATAAATCGGGCTCATGGTTCTCATACGAAGGCGAGCGGATCGGCCAAGGCCGTGAGAACGCCAAAACCTTCCTGAAAGCCAACCCCGAAGTCGCCAACCGTATTGAAACTGCGCTGCGTGCCGCCTCTGGCCACTTGGCCAGCGTCATGGCCACGAAACCGGGCGATGATGATGAAGGCGATGACGAGTAAAATTGAGCTCCAATAAGATTTAGCTGCTGCTTTCTTCTTTTCTTCTTTAACTGTTTCCCCTCGTACCTTGGCGGGTGGCCTAACGGCCTCCCGCCCTATTTTTTATGATCTCGGGGCGGGCCACTTCGGTGTCCCGCCTTATTTTTTTGTAGAATGGACAGGTTGAGGTGCGACGTTGCATGCTATGACGTCTATAAGTTACGCCTGTGGAACATTCGGCCAAGGAGTAGACCATGCCTGATTTGCAAAAATTCAACCGCGCCTTTTACATCAAGCTGGTCGAGCAGGATTACTTTGGCAGCGTGATGAAAGACGATGTGCAAGCGGCGGCACGTTGCTTCACCCCCGACGCCGAAGTGACGATTTTCCACGGCGATAATCCGGTGCGGTACTTTTACGGCCAGCCTAAAGCAGGCCAGGCGCACCTGACAGATTTCTGGGCGCATCTGTGCGCCAACTACGAATCGCACTTCGGCAATTTCCAGCACATCGTTGATGAAAACCACGAATGCTGTGCGGCGACCTTCATTGTGACGCTGAAGCCCCGCGCCACTTCAGCCTACTTAGCCACCGGAACGTTGACTCTGAACAACTGCAATTATTTCTGGTGCAAAGACGGGAAAATCGCCCGGATGACCATATATTATGCCAATCCGACCCTGGGGGCCGTGCTGGGTGCGACCTCAAACGGCCCGACAGGATTTCCCAAAAGCTAATTCGCTAGATGGGCCAATAGCTTAGCGTGTCCTCAGGGCGGGGTGCTGCGGCTGGACTTGGGTTCGGCTGCCAGGGTACAAACGCGGCTCCTGTGCGCCTGGGACGCCAAACCAAGAAAAAGCCAGCGGGCGCCGCACAATTTTAAAACAGCATAAGCAGCCATGGTCACCACCAAGGACGTCCGCTCCACGTTTCTGAATTACTTCGCCAAGAACGGCCACGAGGTTGTCGCCTCGAGCCCCTTGGTGCCGCGCAATGATCCGACGTTGATGTTCACCAACGCTGGCATGGTGCAGTTCAAGAACGTCTTCACGGGGAATGAAACTCGCCCTTACAAGCGCGCGACCACATCGCAGAAATGCGTGCGCGCAGGCGGCAAGCACAACGACCTGGACAACGTCGGCTACACCGCACGTCACCACACGTTCTTTGAAATGCTGGGCAATTTCTCGTTCGGCGATTACTTCAAGGAACAGGCGATCAGCCACGCCTGGGAATTGATCACCAAAGACTACGGCCTGCCGAAAGAAAAGCTGACCGTAACCGTGCACTCATCGGACGAAGAAGCGGCCGGCTTGTGGCGCAAAATCTCTGGCCTCACGGATGATCGTATTATCCGTATTCCAACGTCGGATAACTTCTGGTCGATGGGCGATACCGGCCCCTGTGGTCCGTGCACGGAAATTTTCTACGATCACGGCGATAAAATTGCGGGCGGTCCGCCGGGCAGCGCTGACGCTGATGGTGATCGCTTCATCGAAATCTGGAACCTCGTGTTCATGCAATACGAGCAGATTTCAGCCAACGAACGCATTAATTTGCCCAAGCCGTCGGTTGATACCGGTATGGGCTTGGAGCGCATCACAGC
This sequence comes from Rhodospirillaceae bacterium, assembly GCA_965229355.1. Lineage (GTDB taxonomy): Bacteria > Pseudomonadota > Alphaproteobacteria > Rhodospirillales > Rhodospirillaceae. The sequence goes on from OZ245869.1 coordinate 2,706,392, forward strand.
CGTGATGCAAGGCGTGCACAACAACTACGACATCGATCTGTTCAAGAATCTGATTGCGGCGATTTCCGCTGCAGCCAAGACCGATCCGAAAGGCGCACATGCTGCTTCGCATCGCGTGATCGCGGATCACTTGCGCGCGGCTGGCTTTTTGATTGCGGACGGCGTGCTGCCATCCAACGAAGGCCGTGGTTATGTCTTACGCCGCATCATGCGCCGTGCCATGCGCCATGCGCACCTGATGGGCTGCACCGATCCGTTGATGTACCGCTTGGTGCCTGCACTGGTGGGCGAAATGGGCCAGCATTACGGCGAGTTGGAACGCGCCCAAGCACTGATCACCGAAACACTGCTGCTAGAAGAAACGCGCTTTAAGTCGATGCTGGAGCGCGGCCTGAAGCTGCTGGACGATGAAACCAAAAACATTTCCCCCGGCAGCAATCTCTCGGGCGAAGTGGCGTTCAAGCTGTATGACACCTATGGCTTCCCGCTCGATCTGACGCAGGATGCTTTGCGTGCGCGTGACATCGGTGTTGATACCGATGGTTTCAGCGCCGCCATGGAACGCCAACGCGCTGAAGCCCGCAAAGCGTGGTCTGGTTCGGGCGATGCCGCGACGGAAAAAGTCTGGTTTGAAGTGAAAGACAAAGTCGGTGCCACCGACTTCTTGGGCTATGCCACCGAAACTGCCGAAGGCCGCATCACGGCGTTGGTTGTAAACGGTGCATCTGTGCAAAGTGCCAAAGAGGGCGATACGGTTTCTGTCGTCGCCAACCAATCGCCGTTCTACGCAGAGTCAGGCGGCCAAGTGGGCGATAGCGGCGTAATCCAAGTCGCGGGCGGCAAGGCTGAGATCACCATTACCGACACGCAGAAGAACGCTGACACTGTGTTTGTGCATTCGGGCACAGTCACCAAAGGTACTGTCGCAGTCGGTGACGAAGCCGTGTTTAACGTCGATGGCACGCGCCGTGCGGCCATTCGCGGTCATCACTCAGCCACGCACTTGTTACACTCGGCCTTGCGCAAAGTGTTGGGCGCGCACGTGTCGCAAAAGGGCTCGTTGGTGTCATCCGACAAGCTGCGCTTCGATATCAGCCACAACAAAGCTTTAAGCGCTGAAGAAGTGCGCAAGATCGAAGACTTGGTGAACGCTGAAATTCGCGGCAACGCGGAAGTGACAACACGCTTGATGGATACCGAAGCCGCCATTAAGGCGGGCGCGATGGCGCTGTTCGGCGAAAAGTACGGCGATGAAGTGCGCGTCGTATCGATGGGCTCGCACAACGATAACGCTGAACCGCAATACTCGGTCGAACTGTGCGGTGGCACACACGCGAGAAGAACTGGCGATATCGGCCTGTTCAAGATCGTCGGTGAGTCTGCGGTTGCCGCAGGCGTGCGCCGTGTGGAAGCCGTGACCGGTGCCGCTGCTGAAGCTTGGGTGATCGAGCAAGATCGCTTGGTGAAAGAAACCGCTGCGGCGTTGCGCGTTGCACCGCCGGAACTGCCAGGTCGTGTCGCCGCGCTGGTGGAAGAACGCAAAGCCTTAGAGAAAGAAATCTCCGACCTGCGCCGCAAACTCGTCGCCTCAGGCGGTGGGGGTGGTGCCGCGCAAGGCCAAGCTTCGAAGTCCGTCGCGGGTGTGAATTTCGCAGGCCGTGTGCTCGATGGTATTCCGGCCAAAGATCTCAAAGGCATGGCCGACGATATCAAGAAGCAGATCGGCTCTGGCGTCGTGGCACTGGTGAGTGTTGCCGATGGCAAAGCCTCGCTCGTCGTCTCGGTGACCGAAGACCTGACCGCAAAAATCAGCGCTGTGGACTTGGTGAAAGCCGGTTCGGCGATTCTGGGCGGGAAGGGTGGCGGTGGCCGTCCGGATATGGCCCAGGCTGGCGGCCCAGAAGGAGCCCAGGCTGATAAAGCAATTGCGGAAATTGAAGCCGAAATTCAACGCCGCGCCGCCTAAACTACTGATTCAATTACTGAAACGGCACCTTTGCAATCCTGCATAGGTGCCGTTCGCTTTTTCCATATTGCACCGCAACATTTTTGTTGACGCATACCCCATCCAGGCGTACCTTGTGTGCACTGCAACATGACGGCTTGCGTTGCACACCAGAATTTTAAGCCCAAGTTTTTGGGTACGTGCTTTTCGGCGCTGCGGTTTCGCGCCCCATAAAAAAACAATCACCGCCTCGAAGAGACAGAGGCCTACAAAGGATCAAGGCTATGGAAAAAGTTTACGCTGATTTCGTTGCTTTCAATCAAGAGAACTTCGACGCCTTCGTGAAAAGCTCCACCACGTTCGCCAAAGGTTGGGAACAAGTTGGTAAGCATGTCGCCGAATTGGCTCAGAAGTCGGTTGAAGACGCTGTTGAGTTGTCGAAAAAATTCGCGACGTTGAAGAGCCCGAACGATCTCTTTGCTCTGCAAACCAAGCTGATCGAAGAAGGCTTCGAAAGCGCCATTGAAGAAAGCAAGAAGGTCGCTGACCTGTCTGCTTCGGTGATCAAAGAAGCATCGGCTCCGATTGCAGACCGCGTGAAGGCCAACATTGTGGCCATCAACGCTGCTGCTGCGAACGTTCAATCGACCGTTCAAAAAGCCACCACTGGTTCTAAGAAGGCTGCCTAAACCCTCCCCCTCGATTCTTAGGCAGACTTTATAAGAAAGGCCCGACACTCCCTCCCCCGTCGGGCCTTTCGCTTTTAGCGTAAGGCCCGTTCATATTTTGAGCCGGGCCTTTCGTTTATCTAAGCTATGCACTCGGGCATTGACCCTGAGTTGAGGGCAGACCACGATCAAACGAACTTAGATCAACAGGACTGCCCCATGCGTTTTGAAAGCACATCCTCCTATGTCGCCACCGAAGACTTAAAAGTCGCGGTGAATGCGGCCATCAGTTTGCAACGCCCTTTATTGATTAAAGGCGAACCGGGCACGGGCAAAACGGTGCTGGCCCATGAAGTGGCGTCTGCGTTGGGCATGGACCTGCTGACGTGGCACATCAAATCCACCACCAAGGCCCAGCATGGCCTGTACGAGTACGATGCGGTCGCGCGTTTGCGCGATGGCCAATTGGGCGAAGCCAAAGTGAAGGACATCGCCAACTACATTCGCCCAGGTAAGTTGTGGCAGGCCTTCACCCACCCGAAGCGATGTGTGCTGTTGATTGATGAAATCGACAAGGCTGACATCGAATTCCCGAATGACCTTTTGCAAGAACTCGACCGCATGGAGTTCTTTGTCTACGAAACCGGCCAGACCATTAAAGCCGAAACGCGGCCTGTAGTGATCATCACCTCGAATAATGAAAAAGAACTGCCCGACGCCTTCTTGCGCCGCTGTTTCTTCCACTACATTCGTTTCCCCGACCGCGAAACGATGGAACAGATTGTTCAGGTGCATTTTAAAGATGTGAAGAAAAATCTGGTGCGTGACGCGTTGCAGTCGTTCTTCGAACTGCGCGATGTGCCGGGCCTGAAAAAGCGTCCCTCGACATCAGAGTTGCTGGATTGGATCAAGTTGCTGATGTCCGATGATGTGTCGGCGGAAGCGTTGCGCACCAAGGATTTGAAAACCGTATTGCCGCCGTTGCATGGCGCACTGGTGAAGAACGAGCAAGACGTGCACTTGCTGGAGCGCTTGGCGTTCCTGTCGCGGCGCGAGCGCTAAGGGACACACGCGATGTTCCTCAATCTTCTGGATGGCATGAAGCGGGCAGGGTTGCCGGTGTCGATCACCGAATACCTAACGCTGGTCGAAGCCACAGAAGCGAACTTGGCTGATTATAGCGTGGAAGATTTTTATTATCTCGCCCGCACCATCATGGTGAAGGATGAGCGATTATTGGATCGCTTTGACCGCGTATTTGCCGAAGTCTTCAAAGGGTTGGAAGGCAGCGCTGGCGTTGAATCCATCGCGGCCAACATCCCCGACGAATGGCTGAAGATGCTGTCGGAACTGAATTTGTCTGAAGAAGACAAAGCGAAAATCAAAGCGCTCGGCGGCTGGGACAAGTTGATGGAAACGCTGAAGCAGCGTTTGGCCGAGCAAAAAGGACGCCACCAAGGCGGCAACAAATGGATTGGCACCGGTGGGCGCTCGCCGTTTGGTGCGTATGGCTACAACCCCGAAGGCGTGCGCATTGGGCAAGATGAAAGCCGCCATCGCCGCGCTGTGAAGGTGTGGGATAAGCGCGAGTTTAAAAATCTCGATGACGATGTCGAGATTGGCACGCGCAATATCAAGATGGCGTTGCGCCGCTTGCGCCGGTTCGCGCGTGAAGGTGCGCCAACCGAACTTGATATCGATAGCACCATCAGCGCCACGGCTCGCCAAGGTGGTTGGCTGGATTTGCAGATGGTCCCCGAGCGCCACAACGCTGTCAAAGTGCTGCTGTTCCTGGATGCCGGGGGCAGCATGGATGATCACGTGAAAGTCTGCGCTGAGTTGTTCTCAGCCGCGCGGAATGAATTCAAACATCTCGAGCACTATTACTTCCACAACTGCATCTATGAAGGTGTGTGGAAAGATAATCGCCGTCGCCACGACCAGAAGATTTCGACATTCCAACTGATGAGAACCTACGCCGCCGACTACAAACTAATTTTTGTCGGTGATGCCAGCATGAGCCCGTACGAAATTGTGCATCCTGGTGGCGCGGTCGAGCACTGGAACGAAGAGTCGGGTGAAGCATGGATGCGAAGGGTTCTTAACACGTGGCCAAAGGCCGTGTGGCTCAACCCACTGCCGCAGAAACACTGGGGCTATACCGAATCCATCAGCATGCTGCGTCAACTTATGGATGACCGTATGTACCCGCTCACATTGGGCGGATTAGATGCCGCCATGGCCGAACTGAAACGCTAAAAAATGTTCGCGTCATTTTGTTAATGCATCAGGACATTAACAATCCTCATTAAAAAGCCGCGATATTGTTGCGAACGCATACAAAACTCACGTTTCCGGACACATTACTGTTACGCTGAAACGTTACGTTTGCCGCCATAAATCAATTCGCGCCTCAGTGGGTGGGGCGGTCCTGAAAGACGAATTTCAAATGAACGATAGCGGTGTTCAGTCCATGTCGGACACAGCCAACCAATCGCGTGCATCAAAATTGGGCACAGGCTTTACGGCCTTAAAAGAGCGCCTTCCAAAGCCGCAACTGAACCGCCGCTGGATCGGCGGCACGGTTGTAGCGCTTGTTGTCATCTATGCGCTGTGGCCGTCGGGCAATGCAAACACGATAACATTCAAAACCGTTGAAACCACGCGCGGCCCCCTGACTGTGACGGTCAGTGCCACAGGTACGCTGCAACCGGTGAATACAGTTGAAGTGGGCGCTGAAATTTCCGGCCAGATCGAAACCGTGAAGGTGGATTACAACGCCTCTGTCACCAAAGGCCAACTACTGGCGGTGATGAACACGGACAATTTGGGTGCAAAGGTCGCGCAGTCGCGCGCATCATTAGCGGCATCGCGCGCGCGGGTGGAAGATGCACGTGCGACTGCTGCGGAAGCAAAGTTGAAGCTCAACCGCATTCAAGATCTGAACGCACGCGGCAATGCATCGCGTCAGGATTTGGATGCCGCTGTGGCGGCCGAATCGCGTGCGCGTGCAGGCTTGGTGAATGCGCAAGCGCAAGTGAATGTGTCTGAAGCAACGCTGCTGGCCGATGAAACAACGTTAGCAAAAGCGGAAATTAAATCTCCGATTGATGGCGTTGTTTTGATGCGCCAAGTGGAGCCGGGCCAAACAGTTGCCGCCTCACTGCAAACGCCGATTCTGTTTAAACTTGCCGAAGACCTGACGGCGATGGAACTGATTGTCGACATTGATGAGGCCGACATTGGCCAAGTGAAAGAAAACCAGAAGGCGGACTTTACGGTCTCTGCGTTCCCTGAGCGCAAATTCCCGGCTGTGATTTCACAAGTACGTTTCTCGCCGAAAACCGTGGAAGGCGTGGTGACATATCAGGCCGTGCTGACCGTTGATAACAAAGATTTGGCTTTGCGCCCCGGCATGACAGCCACTGCTTCAATCACCACTGTGACGATGGATGACACGTTGCTGGTACCTGCGGCTGCTCTGCGTTTCCAACCACCGCGCGCTGCGGCTGGGGACCAAGCCCAAGGTGCCCCCCCAGGCTTATTCCGCATATTTGCACCACGTATGCCAGCGAATCAGCAGGCGCGTCCTGCCGCACGCACAGGCGATACACAAAATGTCTGGGTGTTGGATGGTGGACAGCCCAAGGCCTTGCCGGTGACAGTCGGCCCCAGCGATGGACAATTCACGTCGGTATCGGGTGCGGGTGTTGCCGTTGGCACGAAAGTGATCGTCGGGACCGAAACGAAAGCGGCGCGTTAAGAATGAACGTTGTCACCGACACACCTGTTATTTCGGCGGGCAGCGCAACGCCGCCTCTGATCGCTTTTGACCAGGTTTATAAAGTTTATGGCCGTGGTGAATCGGAAGTGCGCGCACTGGATGGCGTCAGTTTCCAAATTCAGGCGGGCGAGTTCGTGGCCGTGATGGGCCCATCGGGCTCGGGTAAGTCCACGACCATGAATATTCTGGGCTGTTTGGATGCGCCGACAGCAGGCCATTACTATTTCAAGGGTCAGGATGTTGGCAGCTTGTCGCGCGATGGGCGTGCGCTGTTACGCCGTCATGATTTGGGCTTTGTGTTCCAGGGCTTCAACTTGTTGGCGCGGACCACTGCGCTCGAGAATTTAGAGCTACCGCTGATTTATCGCCGCGTGCCTGCTGAGGAACGCCATCGGCTGGCGCGGGAAGCGTTGCGATTGGTCGGCCTTGAGGGGCGCGAAGATCACACACCTGCTGAGTTGTCGGGTGGCCAGCAACAACGCGTGGCGATTGCCCGCGCGATTGTCACACAGCCGTCGTTACTATTGGCCGATGAACCAACAGGTAATTTAGATTCCGCACGCAGCCACGAAATTATGGAGCTGCTGACGCGCTTTAACCGTGAGAACGGCATCACCATTGTTCTGGTGACGCACGAAGACGATATCGCGGCCTTTGCCAAACGGCGCATTGATTTTCGCGACGGCAAAATCGTGCGCGAAACGCGGCGGGAGGGTTAGCACGATGTTTGCCAACACGCTCCTGATGTCCGTGCGCGAAATTCGCCGCAACTTGATGCGCTCGGGGCTCACAGTGCTGGGCATTATCATTGGTGTCGCAGCCGTCATTATCATCGTCACGCTGGGGGCGGGTACTACGCGCCAAGTGCAAGATGAAATCGGCAAGATGGGCTCGAACATGATTACGCTGTCGCCCGGTGGGGCGATGCGCATGGGTGGGGCGGCATCAACCGCAGCCGCGTTCGAGATGGCTGATGTGCTGGCGATCCGGCGCGAAATTCCCGGTATGGCGGGCGTGGCACCTGTGTCATTGCGGCGTTATCAAGCGGTGTACGGCAACGTCAACCGTCGCCCGCAGGTGATGGGCACCGAGAGCGACTTCTCATTGGTGCGTAATTGGAAAGTGGTGGAGGGGCGCTTGTTCAGCCCCGCCGAACAGCGCTTTGGCCGCATGGTTTGCATTATCGGCTCTACAGTGCGCAATGAAATGTTTCCGTCAGCCGATCCACTGGGTGCCACCATGCGCGTGGGCAAGGCGACGTGCGAAGTGATTGGCGTCCTGGAATCAAAAGGCCAAGCCATGTTCGGCGGCGACCAGGATGATATTATTGTTGTGCCCTTGCGCGCCTTCCAGCGCCGCTTATCAGGCGCGAACCGCATCGATCAAATTTACATCTCGGCCATGAGTGAAGACGCCATTCCGGCTGTAAAATCGAGTCTCGACGTACTGATGCGTGATCGCCGCAAGATTGCAGAAGGCGCGCAGCCTGACTTTGATGTGCGCGATATGGCCGAGGCCTCGACTATGGTGCAAAACACCACAGGCGTGCTCACCACATTTTTAAGCGCCATTGCTGCTGTCAGTTTGTTGGTTGGCGGCATCGGGATCATGAACATCATGCTGGTCTCGGTGACAGAGCGCACCCGCGAGATCGGGATTCGCTTGGCCATTGGCGCGCTCGAAAAAGAAGTGATGCTGCAGTTCCTGGTCGAGGCGGCCATGCTGTCGGCTTTTGGCGGACTGGTGGGCATTACGCTTGGTTTATTAGGGGCCTTTGCCATTGCGCCTGCCATCAACGTGCCGTTCGTGTGGCAACCGACTACGGTGATTGTGGCCTTTGCGTTTTCAGCTGCTGTTGGTGTGATCTTCGGGTTTATGCCCGCCCGGCGCGCAGCGCAGCTTGATCCGATTGATGCGTTACGCCACGAGTAACAAGTATATAATCTACCGAGGGGTAGGATTTGCGCAAAATCAAACCAACATGCGGATGACACGCCGTCGGTGGAATTGACCATGTATACACTTGAGGGCCACTGTCGGGCTCTCTTGAAAAAGAGCGCTTTTTAGCAACGAAGGGGACCCCCGAAATGTCTGAGAAAAATGAACACTTAAACCGCCGCAGCTTTATGGGCGCAGCGGGCAGCCTGGCTGGCGGCATCGCCGGTGGCATGGTTGCGGCAAACGCCGCACAAGCTGCTACACCGGGCTTTGACTACAAAAAAGCGGTCGAGTCTTTCCGCTTTAAAGACAACATCTGGAACCGCGATGCTTACGCGAAACTCCAAGCCAACTTGGACCTGACCAAGACCAAGTACGGCTGGTTCGGCGGGGTTGTGCTGGGCGTGCGCGCCGGCGAACGCGTGAAAGAACTGTTCCGCTTCGAAGGCATGTCAGCCTGCAAATTCGAAAAGCGCGCTGACGGCAGCTACATGAAGCTGCTGCGCGAAGTTGGTTACTACCGCGATTTCAAAACCGGTGAGTTCCTGACTGAATGGTTGAACCCCTACACGAATGAAAAAGTGAAGGTGGTGCCGATCACGAACGATCCGTTCAACTACGCGATCTCGGAATTCTACCCAGATCCGCCGTCATTCGGTGGTCTGAACAAGGAAAAGCCACCAAAGATTCCGTTCATCTTGAACTGGAAGCCGGTGAACAAAACCTTGCTGCTGGAAACCGACATTCACCTGTACTACCCGAACGCCTTGCAGCCCGACAAATGGCCGCGTGAGTCGGCTGGTAAGATGGTGCAAGCGTCAGAAATGTACCGCTACAACATCCGCATTGAAGATATGGCGGACGAGAGCAAGACCTCGGTGGAATACACCGGCACTTGGGCACGGATTACACCTTGGCTGCCGTGGATGCTGATGGGCCAAGCTGAAGGTCATTGCAGCTACGAATGCTACATGGGCGGCTTTGACAGCATGGATTCGATCCCAGCTGATATCGTTGAGTACACGAAGAAAAATTATCCGAAGTTCCTGACGGCCCCGGACAAAGATACCGGTAAGAGCCTCTCGAGCTTGGAAGTGTACGCCGAAACGCAAAAGCCGCAGCCGCCGAAGCAACCCGGCACCTAAGCTTTATAAGCGTCACGAAAAAGGCCGCTGGAAACAGCGGCCTTTTTTATTTTCTAGTTCGGATCGTTCGGATCACGTTGGATCAGGTTCACCAGTACGCCATCCGGGTCAGCGCAGGTCATTTCTGGCTGGCCCTTCTTTTCGTTGACCTGCAAATGCATGGGCGGGCAAATGATGGTGTGGCCTGCGGCGACTAAATCTTTATGCATCTCTTCGACGTTGTCGCAGTAAAACACCAGGCAGGCTTCGCCGATGTTGATGCCGTTTTTGCGCTTCGTGAATGTCGGCGGTGCGGGGTTCTTGCATTCAAACAAGCCCACCATGCCGCGATTGGGGCCGCCCTCCTGCTTGATGATGCGGTAATTCACGGTGGTGCCTTCCGGCATGCCAATCAGCGTGGCACCTGCGGGGTGGGTGAGGGTGCCTTCGTTATAGGTGCCTTTGATGCCCAAAATTTGGCGGTAAAATGCAGTGGAGCGTTCCATATCCGAGACAAATAATGCGGTGCGAACCATTGTGCCGACTTGAGCCATCGCGATCCCCTCTCAAAAATTAATGTCGTTAGTCTGGCATGGCGTTTCGCGATTTGTCATGATGAACCCATGACGCAATCATCACACGACCTCGAATATCTTCACCTCAGCGATGCCAACCGCCATCCGCCACTTAAAGGCGGCATCAATTTCCGCGATTTTGGTGGGTATCACACGAATGATGGCCGCCGCGTAAAGTGGAAACATCTATTCCGCTCGGGCCACTTGGCAAACCTGACGACCGAAGATCACACCCACATCGACACCTACGGCATTGGCGCGATTTGCGATTTCCGCACCGATTGGGAAAACGATCACGAAACCACAAGCTTGCCGGATCATATCCAAGCGAAGCTGATGCGGTTCAACATCTGGCCCAAGTCAGCGCGCACCGCCAATGACATGATCAAGTTACTGTCGGAAGGGGCCACGACGGACGACGAAATTTATGAAAGCCAGAACATCGTTTACCGCGAATTCGTCAACGATTTCTCAGACCGCTATGCCGCCATGTTCCGGCATATTCTGGCTGCGGACGGCAAGGCAGTGTTGATCCACTGCGCTGGTGGCAAAGATCGCACCGGCCTCGGGGCGGCGTTTTTACACCTCACCTTAGGCGTGCCGGAAGAGACGGTGCATGCGGACTACATTCTGACCAACGAGCACCCGCGCACGCAGAAGTTCATCCGAATCATGGCCGAGCGCGCGTGCGGCTATTTGGGCAAAACCGATGCGCAAGCCGTGGAAGAGCTGTTCCCGCACTATATGAAATTGTTTGGCGCGCGGGCCGATAGCTTGCAGGCCGCTTTTGATACAATCAAAGGTATGGCGGGCTCATTCGATGTCTACCGCCGTGAGCATTTAAAGGTCACCGACGCCGAGGCTGAGAAACTGCGCCGCTGGTACCTGGAAGAGACCCCCTAAGCCCAAGCAAAAGCAGAGCCTTTTTAAGCCTATTTCTGTGGCTTTTGGGCCTCTTTCCAAGGGGCCCCACGCCCGCTATATCCACCTTATATAAGCCTCAGACATAAGGGTGGATGCCGTGGGTCGTTCGCTGATCGACAAGCTTTGGGATGCGCACGTGGTCGCTGATTTGGGCGATGGTGCTGCGTTGCTGTATATCGACCGTATCTTCCTGCATGAGCGCACAGGCTCTGTGTCGCTGCAGGAGTTGAAGGCAGCGGGCCGCCCCGTTCGCCATAAAGAGCATGTGTTCGTCACGATGGATCACATCGTCGATACGCTGCCGGGGCGCGGCGACAAAACACTCATGCCAACGGGGACGGCTTTTATTACCGCCACGCGCGCCACCGCCACTGAAGCAGGCTTGAACCTGTTCGATGTAACAGACGAACGCCAAGGGATCGTGCACGTGGTCTCAGCCGAGCAAGGCATTACGCTGCCGGGTTTCACGCAAGTCTGCCCAGATAGCCATACCTGCACGCTCGGTGCATTAGGCGCGTTGGCCTGGGGCATTGGCTCGTCCGAAGGCGAGCACGCCATGGCCACCAAAACACTGGCCGTGACCAAGCCCAAGACCATGCGCATTACGTTCAATGGTAAATTAGGTTATGGCGTCACGTCGAAAGACATGATCCTGCATCTCATCGGCAAATACTCAGCGGCTGGTGGTTCGGGGTACGCGATTGAATTTACCGGCGAAGCCATTTCCGCCCTGCCGCAAGAAAACCGCTTCACCATCTGCAACATGGCGGTGGAGTTTGGCGCGTTCTCTGGCGTGATCCCGCCTGACGACAAGACGTTCGAATACGTCAAGGGCCGCCCGTATGCGCCCAAGGGTGCTGCGTTCGACAAAGCGGTCGAATACTGGCGCACGCTGAAAGACGATGCTGACGCGGTGTACGACCGCGAAATTGTCATCGACTGTGCCGACATCGTGCCGACTGTCACCTGGGGCACCAGCCCTGGCCATGCCATGAAGATTGACGGTGCGGTGCCCGATCCTGCGGCAGCAACAGACGAGAACACCAAAGTCTCGATGAACAAGGCCCTGGAATATATGGACGTAACGCCGGGCCAGAAGCTTGAAGGGTTGCCGATTGACGCAGCCTTCATTGGCTCATGCACCAACTCACGCATTGCTGATTTGCGCGCTGCTGCGGCTGTGGTGAAAGGCAAAAAGATTTCGCCCAACTTGAAAAAAGCCGTGATCGTGCCCGGCTCGACCCAAGTGAAAAAAGCCGCCGAGCGCGAAGGCTTGGATCAGATCTTCAAAGACGCTGGCTTTGAATGGCGCGAGTCAGGCTGTTCGATGTGCTTTAATGCAGGCGGCGAGGCGATGGGCGAGAAATGGCGCGTGGTCAGTTCCACCAACCGCAACTTTGAAAACCGCCAGGGCCCCAAAACACGCACGCACTTGGCCAGCCCCACGACTGTCGCCGCTTCAGCCTTGGCGGGTGCCATCGCTGATGTGCGGAAATTGGGTTAGGAGCGCGCACTATGGAAAAGTTCGTTCGCCTCAAAGCCATTGCTGCCCCAGTGTTGCGCGTGAATATCGACACCGACGTGATTATTCCGTCTAAGGAGATGAAGGGCGTCAGCAAAACCGGGCTGTCTGTGGGCATGTTCGCCAACTGGCGCTATACAGATGTGGCGGCCCGCGTTGAGAACCCCGAGTTCATTCTCAACCAGGAGCCTTACCGCAAAGCTCAAATCCTGCTGTCTGGCTCGAACTTCGGCTGCGGCTCGTCGCGTGAGCACGCCGTCTGGGCCATGAAAGAATGGGGCTTCCGCGCGGTCATCGCGCCCAGCTTTGGCGCCATTTACTACGGCAACTGTGTCCGCAACGGCATTCTGCCGGTGGTACTCGCCGATGATGTGGTGCAGAAGATCGCGGCCTGGGTTGAGAGCGACCCCAACGCCAATCAAGTGGACATCGACCTGCCCTCGCAAAAAGTGCACGCAGGCGGCGAAGCCTACTCCTTCTCCATCGGGGAATCTGATAAGGAGATGCTGCTGGAAGGGTTGGACCCGATTGGTGTGACGTTAAAACGGGACCCCGCCATTCAAGCGTTTGAGGCCAAAGATCGCGTGGCGCGGCCTTGGGTGTATATCAACGGGCCGACGGCCTAATTTTTTTGAAGTAGCAGTTCATGGTCAATCGCCCCGAAGATTTCGCGCACGTTTACGAGCGCTTCCAAGCGCCGATCTCGAAAAAATACGACTGCGGTTATAAGTGCGCACCGATCAACGAGGGTATTCCCGTCTGCTGCGACCACGACCGCGCTGTGCCGGTGGCCGATAAGGGCGAATGGGACCTGCTGCGTAAGCGCACCGATCTCTGGAGCATCTACAAGCCCAAGAATAAAACCGAAGAAAAAGAATTCGGCGATATGGCGGCGGGCTGCAAAGCCATCCTGTGCAAGGGCGTGAAGCACTGCGAGCGCGATAATCGCACGCTGGCGTGCCGTGCGTTCCCGTTCTTCCCGTACTTCAACAAAGACAAAGAACTGGTGGGTTTGAGCTACTACTGGGGTTTCGAGAAGTTGTGCTGGGTTATTTCCAACATGACGATCGTTGAAGATCAGTTCGTTGATGAGATGATCTACTCCAGCGAATACCTGTTCAAAAAAGACCAGGACGAGTTGGATACCTACATCGGTTATTCCGCCACCATGCGCGGCGTGTTTACCAAGCGTAACCGCTACATTCCGGTGATTGGCCGCGATCATAAGCTGTATCTGGTGAAGCCGGGTTCGGGCGGTGAGATGATTAAAGTCACCAAAGCCGAGTTTGAAAAGAAGCTCGCGAAGTTCTCCGGCGATAAATGAGCATAACGTACCGGCATGATGTAACGCTCACGCCGGAAGACTATGCGGACATTTTGGGCCGCACCAGCTTAGGTGCGCGCCGGCCTATTGGCGATTTATCTGTTGTGGCGCAGATGCTGCAACACGCTGATATTCTGATTACAGCCTGGGACAATTTGAAGTTAGTGGGCGTGGCGCGCTCATTTACAGACCGCGCGTATGTCACCTACTTAGCTGACTTGGCCGTAGATGACGCTTACCAAAAGCAGGGCATTGGCAAGCAACTGATTGCGGAAACGGCAAAGCAGTGTCTGCCCAGTTGCAGGCTTGTGTTGTTTGCCGCCCCCGATGCTCAAAGCTACTATGGCCGCGTGGGGTTCGATGCCATGACCAACGGCTGGGGCTTGCCCGCCGGGTCGCTGCCAAAAGGCACAGCTTAAAGCCATGTTTGAAGCTTGGATCTTGATGACACTGGCCGCCGTGGCTATTCAAAGTGTCCGCTCAATTCTGCAAAAGAATTACGTGGTCAAGTTCACGGTGGTGGGCGTGGCCTATGCGCGCTTTCTCTTCGCCTTTCCGTTGACCGTGCTGTTTGTGGCCGTTGTGGCATCGCACCCTGGCGTTACGCTGCCAGCGCCGACAACTATGTTCATCGTGTACGCGGTCGTAGGCGGCCTTGCGCAGGTGTTTGGCAACTTGGTGTTCACGCACCTTGTGGGCTTTGCCAACTTCACCATCAGCACGACGTATTCAAAAACTGAGACCGTGATCGCCGCGTTGTTTTCCTACATCGTTATCGGCGATGTGCTGCAAGGCTTGGGCCTTGTCGGCGTGCTGCTGACGTTTGTGGGGGTGATGGTGATTGCCGCCGGGCGCGAGCGATTGTCGTTTAAGTCCCTGGCCTATGCGATCAAAGACAAAGCAGCCCTATATGGTATCGCGACGGGTGCGTTGTTTGCCGTGGGGTCCACATCCTACCGTGCAGCAGCTTTATCGCTGGGGACCGACGACTTTTTGCTGAATGCGTTTTACACGCTGGCCTGGGTGTCGTTCTTCCAGTGCGTGTTGATGTCGGTGTGGGTGGGGCTGAAGTCACCCACGATTTTGTTTTCAATCGCGCGCCACTGGCGCAGTGCGATTTGGCTGGGCGTGACGGGTGCTGGCGCGTCTGCGGGCTGGTACGCGGCGTTCGCCGTTCAAAAAGTGCCGTATGTATTGGCTGTGGGGCAGGTGGAGCTGGTGCTGGCCTACTTGGCGTCGCGCTTTATGTACAAAGAAAGCGCCAAGCCGGTGGAAGTGGCGGGCATCCTCATCACCGTGCTTGGCATTCTATTCGTCGTCTTTGCGAAGTAGCTACTGCACCTTCGGTGCAGTCATCGACGCATCAATCGCATGATAGATGCGGTTCAGCCGCGCTGGGTTGTCCATCACATCCAGCGTCAAAATCGCCAAGTCCGCGCGGGTGACCGCGCTGAACGTCGTTAAGTCCGCCGTCAAACCTGCTTTGTGGGTCGCGGGCGGCAAGGGCTCGGTGTTGGGGATGCTGCCATTGCGGATAATGGTGTAGGGCACGCCGCCCGCCAGCACGGCTTTCTCGGCATTGCCTTTATCAACCAGCGCTGGGCTTTGCTTAAGGTTCGCCAAGGCGGGCACAATGCTGATGCCTTCACCCGACCCAATCGATCCGTGTAAGATAAATTGCTTCAAACCGTTTTGCTTGCCGTGCGTGACGATAGAGCGCGACACGCGTTCATAAAAATCCGGCACTTTAATTTCATCGCGCTGGGCCGAGGCATCAATCGCCACGCGGTATTTGTGTGCCTTAAACGCTTTGGCAATGCTGGCGTCATTCAGCAAATCGCCGTTCACGTATTTGATCTTCAAACCCGCTAACCGATCACGGCTATCAGCTTCGCGTGCAAATACGCTGACGTCTTCACCGGCCTGCACCAGCAGCTTCACGATATCCGAGCCCAAGCGGCCCGTGCCGCCAAACACAATCACGCCGCCATCTTTCGCCATAACAGGCGAGGCCAGCATCAACAGCGCGACTGCGCGTAATAAAATCTTCAACATGGAATCCCCCGAAAAAGGTGGGATTAGTAATTCACAGTTGGGGGCGCGTTGGCCAGTGACCAAACAAAGACGTGCGCGTGGTGGCGATAAGAAAATAGCCAAGGTCGCATTCAAGCAACCTTGGCCATTAATTCATGAGAGTGAATGGTTAAAGCTTACTCGCTCTCAGCCTTGCCAGCAGCGATCATCTTATCGATGGTTGCGTCATCGTAACCCAACTCGCGAAGGACCTGCTTGGTGTGCTCGCCTTGGCGTGGCACATCCAAACGCACGCCGGGGCGCACACCGTTCACTTCAACGGGGATCGCGGGCAGTTTCATCTTCGTGCCCTTCTTCTCGCCGTCAGCAACGGTGAGGGGGACGAGGCCGCCAGCGGCATTCAAGTGCGGGTCGTCGAACATTTCGTGCGGTTTGGCAATCGGCGCGAAGGGCATGCCGGTTTTTTCCAACTTCGCCATCAGGTCGGCTTTGGTATAGGTCTTGAACAGCGCTTCAATGCGCGGCTTCACCTTGTCACGTTGCGACACGCGGCCGTTGTTGGTGGCCAAGCTTTCGTCTGCCGCAAAGTCTTTCAACTCGAAGGCTTCGCAGAAGGTTTTCCATTGGCCGTCGGACACAACTCCGACGAAGACTTTGTCATCGTCCTTGGTGTCGAACACATCGTACACGGCCCAAGCTGAAATACGCGCAGGCATCGGGTTCGCAGGCGAGCCCGTCACCGCATACTGCGCCATGTGCTGACCGACCAAGTAGATGGTGGTTTCAAACAGCGAGGCGGTGATCATCTGGCCTTTGCCGGTTTTGTGGCGCTGTTGCAGGGCTGCCAAAATACCGATCACGCCGAACATGCCGCCCGTCACGTCAATCACTGACGCACCAGCACGTAACGGGCGTCCCGGCGGGCCAGTCATGTAGGCCAAGCCTCCCATCATTTGTGCGACTTCATCAAGTGCTGTGCGGTGTTCGTAAGGACCGGTCAGGAAGCCTTTTTCCGAGCAGTAGATAATGCCGGGGTTCAGCTTGCTCAAAGCGTCATAACCAAAGCCGAGCTTGTCCATCGCACCTGGGCGGAAGTTTTCGATCATCACGTCGGCTTGTTCGAGCAACTGCAACGCGACCTTTTTGCCTTCCGGTGATTTGAGGTCCAAGCAGATGGAACGCTTGTTGCGGTTGTACATTGGGAAGTAGCCAGCGCCCGAGCCTTTCAGGCGGCGGGTGTTGTCACCACCTAAGGGTTCAATCTTGATGACGTCCGCGCCTAAGTCGGCCAAAAGCACGCCGACCGTGGGGCCCATGACCATGTGGGTGAATTCCACCACGCGAATGCCAGCCAAGGGTAATGACGCAGCGTCAGACATCTCAAAATTCCTCATATTTTTTAATGCTTTAGCGCCAAAGCCTGGAAAGGCATAGCCCGCCACAAGACTCGCTTTCGCGCGCGGGCGATCATATATATTCAGCCATCAAGAACAACACTTCTTGGGCCTTTGCGGGAGCGGCGGTTTCCCCTAGAAGGCACCGAGAAAATGCAGTCTGCGAAAGGTTTTCGTCCATGAGCGATATCATGTCTGGCATCGACGTTTTGGTCAGCGAAGTTGGCCCACGCGATGGCTTGCAAAGCATCAGTTCCATCATGCCGACGGATGCGAAGAAAAAGTGGATTACCGCTTTAGCAGAATCCGGCGTGCGCGAAGTGGAAGTGGGCTCGTTCGTTCCTGCAAAGCTGTTGCCGCAATTGGCTGACACGGCTGAGATCGTCGCGTTCTCGCGCACCATTCCGGGCTTGCAAGTGGCAGCCTTGGTGCCGAATGCACGTGGTGCGGAAGCGGCTATTGCTGCCGGTGCGCATAAAATCACGTTGCCGTTGTCAGTCAGCGAAACACACAGCTTGAAGAACTTGCGCAAAACGCACGAGCAAGTGTTCGACGAAGTGAAGGCGATTGTGGAATTGCTGAAGACCTTGCCGAAAGACAAGCGCCCGCACTTTGAAGGTTCGCTGTCCACGGCGTTCGGGTGCACGCTGGAAGGCTACATCTCGGAAGCCACAGTTGTGAAACTGGGCGAACGTTTGATGAGCCTGGGCTGCGATGAAGTCGGCTTGGCCGATACCACGGGCTACGCCAACCCGCAGCAAGTCAAAAACATGATTAAGGCTATTTGGTCTGCGTTGGGTAAAAACGCGCTGACCGGCATTCACATTCACAACACGCGCGGCCTTGGTTTGGCCAATGCGCTGGCGGCGTTGGACATGGGCCTCACGACGTTGGATAGCTCGTTGGGTGGCTTGGGCGGTTGCCCGTTTGCACCAGGCGCTTCTGGCAACATCGTGACGGAAGATTTGGTGTTCATGCTGGATAGCATGGGCTTAAAAACCGGCATTGATTTGCAGAAGCTGTTGAAGGTGCGCGAAATCGTGACAGCGGCAGTGCCCGATCCGATGTACGGCTTCACGCCAGATGCTGGTGTGCCGAAAGGCTACATCCAAGGCGGCCACGGCTGGGGCATCGGCAACGATACCAAGTTGGCTGCTGAATAAAGCACAAGCTGCTCAACCTTCTTCAAGTGTCATCACCCGGCTTGTCCGGGTGATCCATCGTGCCACGAACGTCTTAGAAGCGGATGAAGCATGGATCGCCCGAATAAATCGGGCGATGACAATGCATGTTTTATTGAGCGATTACGCCGCAGCTCTGATTTCGGATAAGAACCCATCGACTTGGCTGCGCAGTGTATCGGACTGCTGTGACAAGCCTTGTGCGGCGCTGAGTACATGGCCCGAGAGCGTGCCGGTTTTACCTGCGGCAGCTGTCACAGCTGCGATGTTGCTCGAGACTTCGGTGGTGCCAGCTGCGGCCTGCTCAATGTTGCGGGCAATGTCCTTCGTGGCCGAGCCTTGCTGATCGACAGCAGCTGCGATGGTGGTCGAGATTTGATTGACCTTCTCGATGGTTTCAAAAATACGCTCAATCGCATCGACAGAGGTTTTTGTCGCACTTTGAATGCCTTCAATCTGGCCGCCAATTTCTTCGGTGGCTTTGGCGGTTTGTGTCGCCAAGTTTTTCACTTCGGATGCAACGACCGCAAAGCCTTTGCCTGCTTCACCTGCGCGCGCGGCTTCAATGGTCGCGTTCAACGCCAGCAGGTTGGTTTGCTCGGCGATGTCCGTAATCAAACGCACGACTTGGCCAATCTTTTGGGCCGCTTCATCAAGCCCGCGAATTTGATCTTTGGTCTTTGTGGCTTCGTTCACAGCTTGACCGACAACGCGCGTGGATTCAGACACCTGACGGCTGATCTCGACAATCGAGGCCGATAATTCTTCGGTGGCAGCGGCGACAGTTTGCACGTTGGTGGATGCTTCTTCTGACGCGGCAGCCACAGCGGTGGATTGCACGTTGGTTTCAGCCGCGGTCGCTTGCATGGTTTGCGCCGACACTTCCATGTCTTTGCTGGCCGAGGATACAGCACGCGTCACATCAAGCACGCGGCCTTCGAACGTGCTAGCGAGCGTCAGCATGTCTTTGCGGCGGGTTTCTTCTAAGGCGGCGCGACGGGCTTTGTCTTCGTCGGCCAAGCGGCGCACTTCTTCTTTGGCGGCTTCAGCTTCGGCGACGGCCGTTTCTGATTCATGGAACAGTTCCACCAGACGATGCGACAACCACAACAACACGGCGGCTTCGCTGGTCAAGATCAGCGCATGCAAGACAACGCGTAAGAAGTTCGCGCCATCTGGCCATACCAGCGCAGGCACGATGAAATTCAAGCCTAAGTGATGGACGGCAACAAACGCGGTCGCCAACAGAATGGTGCGCCAATCGCAGAACGCCGTCAGAATGGCCAGCGCTGCAAAGAACGCCATGTGAATATCAACTTGCCAGGTGTGACCCTGCACAGAACTCAAGGCCAACGCGATCAGGCCCATAATCGCCACAGCACAGGCATAGCGCGTAAACGCTGCTGTTGGGGCGCTCATCCAGCCATAGGTCGCAACACCAGCCAATGCGACACCTGCAATCAGCGTGATGGCGCTGAAGGTGGTTGCTAAGCCCGTGGCCAGCAAAATCACAACGCCCAACCAACTTGCGATGACGCACGTGGTGGCCGCTTTGGCGCGCAGTTGCTCTAGTCCTGACATTCGTCTCTCCGTTTATTTTGGCCGTTTTATTTTTGGGTCTTGTCTTCAATCACACAACTGCCTGCCACAATCGGGTCCAGGACCGCCCAGGCCCCTTGGTCCCGCAAGTGCGCGGCGGTGTGTTCGTTCTCTAATGTTGCAACAATGATGGTCTCAAGCTGACCCATACGCACAGGGCGCGCACCCGCCGCAATCACGCGCGCAAATGCATCGTCAGCCGAAAGCCACGGCGCAAACACCACAGCCACTTGGGCTGTGTCCGCGCTTGGACTTGCCTTTGGTGCGGCGGCTAACGCCACCAGCACCAATGCGGTGCCAATCGTCAGCGCCAGCGCACGGCCAAAGCCAGCTTGCACGTCGATATCTTGCGTGTTTGCCTTCATTCCTTCACGTCACAACAAACAGCAGACGTAAATGTCCGCCGTTCTAGATTCGTTATGGCCGGAAGGTACCCAAAACGCGCGATGGCGTCGGGTTATCTAAAGGATATGTGTGCAGTGCCGAGGTATAGCTGGGTGAGGCGGGATTAGACCGGCTCAAAAGCCCCAGACGAATTAAGGCGATGCAGCGTGCCGGTTTCCAGGTCGAAGTACCAACCGTGGATTTGTAATTTACCTGAGTCCACGCGGGATTTGATCCAGGGGAACGTCAGCAGGTTATTCAGGGAAACTTTCACAGCTTCCAATTCGCACAAGCGCTGCAATTTAATGGGGTCTTGTGTCACGGCGACAGCCGTTTCATAGGCCGATTGCGCGATCGTCATCCACGATGCGACGAAATCCAGCGCATTTTTTTGCTGACTCACCAGCGCGCCAATGCCACCACATTTTGCGTGGCCCATCACGACGATGTTTTCCACTTCCAGCACTTGCACTGCAAATTCCAGCGCGGCACTGGTGCCGTGGTGATCGCCATCGGGCGTGTAGGGCGGCACAATGTTCGCCACATTGCGCACCATGAAGATGTCGCCAGGCTCGGCGCCGAACTTCAAGCCCGGATCGATGCGGCTGTCAGAGCACGAAATCATCATCGCCTTCGGTGTTTGCGGCTTGCCCATCAAGGATTTCAGGAAATCCTTGTTCTGGCTGAAGTAGCTGTCACGGAACTGGTGATAACCGGCGATGAATTTGTCCATAACGTTCCTCGTCCAAACAGGCCTAACTCAAACGGTGTACGCAATTGGCGTGGGCGCTACATAGGGCCCGAATTTGGCAGGGTCAAACAAAAAGGCCGGTTGATCAGACCGGCCTTTGGGTAACGCAGCATTTGTTCTTAAGCGGGCTTTCTCGCGCAACTCACGAACCACGCAACGGTTTTATCGAGCTGCTCGAACTTGCCGTACCAAATGCTGTCTTTCGGAAAGCCCCCATCCAGGAACATCTGCACCGGGTCGTTGGTGGCATAGGCTTCCCAATAGGGCTCGTTGTTGTTCTTCAAATCCCAGCTTGATTCAAACTGCCCAAACGCATCGCGTTCGGAATAACGCAGCGGCACGTCTTGGTGAATCGCAATGCCGCCCGGCTTCAGAATGCGGAAGCTTTCCTTGAACATCGCAGCTTGGGTTTTTTGCGGCATCTCGTGCATCGCGTTGTGCGAGACGACCAAATCAAACGTTGCGTCAGGGAAGGTGGTCGCGCCCGCATCCATTTGATGGAAGTGCACCGGCGCACCCAAGGCTTCAGCGCGCGCATGCGCATAACGTAACATGCCAGCGCCCACATCCAGCGCATGGACTTCGGCATTCGGAAACGCCAACGCCCACGGTGTCGACGACGACCCCGCTGAGCACGCGAAGTCTAAAATCTTGGTCGGTGTGAAATCCGGAAAGCGTTCTTTGATGAAGCGCTGAATCACTTCAGCTTTGCTTTCCATCGTGCCGATGCCGCCCCCCATGGAATACAAATTGCCGCCGCCTTCATAGAAGGCACCGGCTAGTACGTCATTGTTGCCGTTGTCGGCTGTGTAGTTCACGGGCTGCAAGTGAATGTTCACTTCCTTCAAACCGCGCGGCGGATCGAAGGTGGGGTTCAGTGTCAGCGTGCCTTTGCGCGCGGTTGAGCTTTGGAATTTGTCGTAGGCTTTTTCCAAACGGTCTTGCTGGCGATAAATCGGCTCACCGATCGAATCCCACATCAATTCTTGCGCATTGCGGTTCAAGGCCGAGAACATCAAATAGCTCGGTTCCTGATACATGAACGTGCTGATCTCGTGGCGATCTTCCGGCGCGCGGCCATGGGCTTTTTCAAACTTCGGCTTTGCGGTTTTCTCGTAGATCACCTTATTGCCGGGGCGAAGTTTGCGGCCGATGTGCGTCTTCAACGACAACACAAAAAGCTGGCGTGCTTTTTCGTCGTGGTTCGGCTGCGACAGCATTTCGTGAACAGGATTACGCGCCATTGTTCATCTCCGACGTTTTAGAATCCGCGAAAGGTTATAGGTTTATAATATATAGGAAAAGAAACGCGGACCTCCAGTTTTTCTGAAGGTCCGCGTTCACAGCACAAGCGGAAACTAGGTATAGAATGATCTAAGATTACAGGGGTTTGTCGCAAACCCGTGAGCCCATGGCGACGCCGACCGGCACGCGTGAGCGTAAATCAAAGCCCAAGCCTTCCAGTTTGCCCTCGACGTTGCACGACACGAATGACGACGCATAAGGCTCGCCGTTATCGGCGGTGTCCATCAAGCCCAACAGGCCACGGTCCGGCGCTTGGCCCGGCGCAGTCGAAGCAAAGTCCCACATCACATATGTGCCACCTGGGCGCAGCACGCGGAAAATCTCAGCCAGTGTCTTGTCGATCACTGGCACCGGAATTTCGTGGAACAGAATGTGCGACACCACGAGGTCGAATGACTTGTCATCGAAGTCTAATTCTTCACACGGCATCTGCGCGAAGTGCACTTCCGACTTTTGCTCGGTTGCGCGCCAGTGGCCATACCGCACCATCGGTCCGCTGATGTCTGTGGCATGCACTTCGGCGTTCGGGTACATGCGCTTTAATTCGCACGACAACTGACCGATGCCGCAGCCAATTTCTAAAATCCGCAGCACCTTGCCGTCTTTCGGCAGCGGCGTGTCTTTCGCGATTTTGGCGTGGAACACGTCTTCGGCATTGGCGCCACCATAGAAAATGCTGGTGCCGTAGTCGTAGAACATGCCTGCCAGCGGATGGCCCACGTAACCCTTGGGCTGCAAGTGAATGTCGACGGTCGCATATTCAGGATAGATAAAATCTTTGTCGTAGGTCAGCGTGCCCGGGCCGCGCTTCTCGGCGTCGTCCATGCGGCGCAGATACTCTTGTTCGCGCTGCGTGTACGATTCAACGATGCGGTTCTTGTACATCTCTTGCGCGCTGCGTTTGACGCGCAGGAATGTATTCACATAGGTATCGTCGGCAATCGCCTCGCGTGCTTTCGCCACACCTTCGATGGTGTGCTCCGAGACCACGCCTTTGTCGGCCAGAATTTTATTGCCGCGCTCGGCCATGTTCTTCCATTGGGCATGGAGGAGGAAGTTGCGCGCATCGCTCATAAAATCGGTGAACGCTTCATCGCTGCGATTGGTTAGGGCCGGTGTCTTGCCCATTTTGCCGCGGTCGATTTGTGAATTGCTGATAGACATGGCGTTCTCCCATCCGAAATCCCTATCTCGGGGCCAAGATAGTACCCCGCAAGGCCAATGATAAAAGGGGGGAAGGCTTCGGCTTTCGTCCAGTGGATGGGCCCAAGGGCCTCTAAACACTTATAAAGGCTTATAAAAATCTAAAAAAGCGCGATCCGGCCAAGGGCTATATCGGCCTCGAAATCACGCATCCAGCCCAGCAGGCCAATACGCTGTAACCCATTTAAGTTCAAAGGAACGTTCAAGCCGTGCGGCACAAAGTCCGACCATGGTAAGCGCACTGTGGTCCATTGTGGCGATGACTTAAATGTGGCCCGGTAAGATTGCTCGTACCATCGCACATCGGTGGTCCTGATATGGCAATTGTAGTCTTCGCCGTTACCCCACACATCCAATTCCAGGCCCTGTGATTCGCGCGCATCAAATGGCGTACCGCGTGGCTCGACATCCAAGGCCATTTGAATAAAGCCGCCGCCATTCGTGTTCACACGGCCTGTCAGCCGTATGCAGCGCCGCCCCAGAATGGTGTCGAATTTTGCGCCCCCCAGGGATTGTCCGCCCATGACCCGATCTGTGAACCCGGCCCAACGCGTCTTAAGGGCCGAGTATCCGTTAGGGTCTGTGAAGTCATCCAGCACGTAGGGCAACGTAACGCTGGCGGCTAGGGATGGGCGCGTAAAGGGCAGCACAAGAGCGGATATCATTGCAGCCATGGTTGTGCGCCGTGCGTAAGGCGAGGGCATATAGGGGCCCTTCCTGTTGATGTTGAGATACATTCTTTACGGATAAACCCGTGCCATAGATCGCTCGCCGTTACGGAAATGATGCGTCCCGGTGTGGTTGTGTTAGGCTTTTGGCCAAGGGGATATGACTGGGAAATCGCGACGAGGGGGACTTTTCGGGATGGCGAATTTTCGCATTAAATCCATCGACTCATTGCTGTCGATGGATGAAGCCAAAAAACTCACCAAACAATTAGGCGCGCTTGATCTGATGTTCTTGGGCATCGGTGGTATTGTTGGCACCGGCATCTTCGTGCTGACGGGCGTTGCGGCGGCCAAGTATTCTGGGCCCGCACTCATCATCTCGTTTCTCATGTGCGGCTTTGCGTGCAGCTTGGCTGCCCTCATGTACGCTGAATTGGCCTCTATGGTGCCAGTTGCGGGCAGTGCCTACACGTACGCATATGCGACGATGGGCGAAGTGATCGCTTGGATCATGGGTTGGAACCTCGTGCTGGAATACGCCCTCAGTGCTGCGACTGTGGCGTCGGGTTGGTCGGGGTACTTCACCGGCATTTTCAAAACGCTGGGCATGCCGCTTCCCGACATACTCACTAAAGTTCCGCAAGATGGCGGCATCGTAAATTTACCTGCGGTGCTCATCTCGTTGTTCGTCACATACATGCTGTACATCGGCATGCGGGATAGTGCGCGGCTGAACAATATTCTTGTTGTCGTGAAACTTGCAGCGTTAGCGTTGTTCCTGGCTCTCGCATCGCCTGCGGTTGAGCAAACCAATTGGGAGCCGTTCATGCCGTTCGGTTTCTCAGGCGTTGCAGCAGGTGCTGCGATTGTGTTCTTCGCGTTCTTTGGCTTCGATGCGGTTTCAACCGCTGCCGAAGAAACCAAAAACCCCAAGCGCGATTTACCCATCGGCATCATCGGCTCACTGGCTGTGTGCACCGTGCTGTATATGGGGGTGGGCATCGTGCTCACAGGCGTGGTGCCGTACACCGAACTGAATAACCCAGAACCTGTCGCGTATGCGCTACGTCACATCGGTTATAACTTCGGCTCTGCGTTGGTGGCGGTGGGGGCTGTTGCTGGCATGACCACCGTGTTGATCGTGTTTATCTACGGCCAAACGCGCATCTTCTTCGTCATGGCGCGCGATGGCTTGTTGCCCGATGTACTCTGTAAACTTCATCCGAAGTACCGTACGCCCCATGTCGTCACATGGATGACCGGCATTGGCGTGGCACTGGCGGGTGGCTTCATCAACATTGGTGTCATTGCTGAACTGGCCAACATCGGCACGATGTGCGCGTTCATTATGGTGTCGGCAGGTGTGTTGGTGCTGCGCAAAACCCGCCCCGATATTCACCGCCCCTTCAAATGCCCAGCGGTGTGGGTGGTGGGCCCACTCGCGATTCTCAGTGTCGGGTACCTGATGCTGAACCTGCCGCAAGCCACGTGGATACGGTTTGTGATTTGGACCGCGATTGGTGTGGTTGTGTATCTGGCGTACGGGCGCAATCGCAGCCCGTTGAAGGATGCGTAAGCGGGCCTGACATAAGCCTGACCTTCCCTGATGCGGGAGTTGTCGTGGCGATACCTTAAATGGATCAACTGCTTGGTTGGGCGATGCTTAACTAAAGTTGATTTTTATGTTTATTCTCTCTTAAATAGATGGTGCGAGTGCCACTATTTTGGATCGTTGCAACATGCCTTGCCGCCCTGTCGTGAAGTTTGTTTTTGTCATACTTGCTAGTTTTTTTTCGCTTATCGGCATTTCGCCCAGGGGCCAAACTCAAGAAATTACAAACAGCTATCAATTCTTCCCTATCCAACCCAAAGCGACGCTTGGCCTCAACGCTGACACTAATCCGGGAGCGGTGGGTGGTTTGATCAACGGGCCAGATGGCAATATTTGGTTTACGGGTGGCAGTGCCAACCTAAGGTATATTGGCCGTATCACACTCGATGGTGTCATCACGGAATTTCCAATTACATCGGCAAATATTCCTTACGGGTTAAGCGTTGGTCCAGATGGCAACATATGGTTTTCGTTAGTCCCGGAAAATGGCGCGCGCTTACAGACGAAATTGGGGCGCATTACGCTAGACGGCGTTATTACGGAAATTGAAATCAAGAATGGTGCCGGCCGGCCTACCGCTTTGGTCACAGGCGCAGACGGCAAGTTTTGGTTCGTAGACCGTGCCATCGGCGTCGTTGGATCTATTTCACTAACCGGCGAGGTTACTGAGTCTGTTCTTTCAATGGAGTTTCAGGAAACAGCATCAAGTGCGGCGATCACGCTCGGTGCCGACGGTTATGTATGGTTCGCTGGGCGTGGAAAAGTCGGGAAGGTTAGTCCAGCCGGTGTCGTGACAGAGTATACCGGGGGAGAAACGGGAACATCCATTGCAGTGGGACCTGATCGCAATCTTTGGATGACCACGACACAGGCAGGTGTTGATGGTTACATCTTTCGGATTAGTTCCGATGGCAAGATGACGAAGTATAAGATTTCCAAATTTGCTCGCTTTATCACGCCTGGTCTCGACGGACGTTTGTGGTTCATCGTTTCTGGCTATTCTGGCTTGGTATTGCGCAGCATTACCACTGATGGGCAACTGTCGGCCCAGGAGGGTACCACGAGTGAAAATCCTGTCCCGTATTCAATGTTGCTTGGGGCGGATGGAAACTTATGGGTTGGCCAATTGGGTCGTGTCGGTCGTATGCGCATGAGTGGAACGGCATTGCGTGTCGGGCCACTTTTCCCATCGGTACGCACAGATTCGCAGTCTTACTTGCGGTTTCACAATACAGGTACGGTCAGTGGAACTGTGAGTGTTCAACTCAGGAACCTGAATACGGGCGCCGTTGTTAAAAATTGGACAAGTCCACCGATCGCTGTGGGCGCAAACCTTCAGATTTCTATGGC
This sequence comes from Rhodospirillaceae bacterium, assembly GCA_965229355.1. Lineage (GTDB taxonomy): Bacteria > Pseudomonadota > Alphaproteobacteria > Rhodospirillales > Rhodospirillaceae. The sequence continues at coordinate 2,733,677 of OZ245869.1, forward strand.
TGATATTGAAGGGCCTGGAGGTGCGGGTGCAACTGCTGCCGACATGTACGCTGCGTCAATCGAAACAGAAATGAGCGGATATCTACAGCATGTTTTGTGGAAGCCTGCAGATGGTACACTGACCAACCTCAGTACATGCAATCGTTCTGTGACACGTAATGCCAAGCAGCTCACCGCCGTTCATACCTCGAATCTCGATTATGGCTATCCCAGCAAAATTATTATTCATAACCCGCGAAATGCACCGATATCACCGCAGCTTACAGTCTCAGACGCACGGAATGGTGTTCAGCTTTGGACTTATAACGCGGGCGTTGTCGCGGCGAATAGTTCCGTTGAGGTAAATGTGAGCGATATGGAAAGGGCCGTGGGCCTTTTTCCGTTAGCTGATGTTTTTCATTATGTTGTTAGTGTCCAAGGTGTTTTCTCCGGGTACTTACAGCACCTTGTGACGAATAAGGCGGCTGGTGTTGTCACCGACATGACTCAGAATTGTTACCTTGGCCCTTCAGGTGCTGGTGACGAGGCAGCCAAGTTCGTTTCGATCCCCAATCAGGCAACCAGTGGGTTATTTGACATTACGGCAGGTGGTGATGGGGCTATATGGGTCACGGACCAGGGCAATAACAGAGTCCTGCGTGTTGATGCCAGCGGTGCTGCGACACCATTTGCTATTCCAACAGGCAATGCGTCGCCAGCAGGCATCGCTGCTGGGCCTAATCAGTCCATTTGGTTTACTGAATATTCCGCCAATAAAATTGGTCGCATTCAGAATGACGTAGTAAGCGAATTTAGCATTCCGACACAAACGTCGCGGCCTATCGACATCGTTGCGGGCGGCGATGGGGCAATGTGGTTCGCCGAAAACGCGGGCAATAAAATTGGCCGCATTCAGCCATCCGGCGTGATCTCGGAGTTCACCATTCCCACGGCGTTCTCGGCCCCAACAGATATGGCGGCGGCATCGGATGGCAGCGTGTGGTTTGCGCAGCCGCGCATGCGCAAGCTCGCGCGTGTTACATCAGATGGTGCAATACAGGAATATCCGTTGCCAACATTTAACGAGCCCTTGGGGCTGATGGAGGGTGCTGATCAATTCATGTGGTACCGCTCTGGCAATAGCAATGTTGCCCGGATGAACACCGCCGGTGAAGTTTCGTACATTTATGGTACGCGCGCCATCGGCACGAGCTCGAAAGGCATCGCGCGCGCGGATAAAAATAGTGTTTGGTTCTCGAGTGGCAGCCAATTGATCCGACTGACATCGCGTGGCGCGATGACCGCGTATAATGGACCCGATAGCACTACTTTTTCCTATATCCGAGACATAGCGATGGGGCCTGATGGAAATTTGTGGTTCACAATGACGACACCGAGCCGATTGGGAATGTTGCCATTGCGGCCGAATGTGCTTGCGGCAGGCGCTATTTATCCGTCGGCTGATACGCAGTCACAATCGTACTTGCGATTCTACAATACGAGTCAAAAGCCTGGTTATGCGCGTGTGACGCTCAAAGAAAGTGCTAGTGGGCGGAATCTTGGTGTCTGGACCAGCCCCGTGATCGCAAGTGGGACAATGCGTCAGTTTCACATCGCAGATGTCGAGCAAGCTGTGGCTGCTGTCGCTGACGTCAAGAAATACTCAATCACCTTGGATACGGATTTCGAAGGCACATTTCAGCACGTTCTGTGGAAACCGGCTGATGGCACACTTACGAATTTAAGCTCATGCGATTACGACGTCATGACCAATCCGCGTGATTTAACAGGTGTGCATACATCGCTATTGGCGAGCCAGTACCCGAGCGCGATCGCGATCAACAATACCGGCTCAGCTGCTGCTTCTACAGCCATTCGCATTTATGCAAGTGAGAGCGGCCAATTGAAGGGGGTCTACCAAACACTGTCTTTGGCTGCTGGGGGCGGCATGGTTGTCGCAATGGCGGATATTGAAAGCGCCGTCGGAATTGTTCCGGCCAATGACAATTACCATTACATCCTGAAAGTTGATGGCGCTTTTCACGGCTACTTGCAGCACTTGGTGGACAACCGCCGGGCCGGTGTTGTCACGGACATGTCATCATTCTGCAGGCTTCGTTATGTCGCAGGTGGTTAAGCTAAGGCGAATGTCTTGCGCAGAAGCAAAAAAGCCCCGCTCTATCAAAGCGGGGCTTTTCGTTTCAGTTCAGCTTGGATCCACGGATCAAGTCCGAGGATGACTAGAAATAAAAAAGCCTCGGTGTGTGGCGAGGCTTTTTTTTGTTTTCGCTGATGGCGAAGAGCTTACTTCATCTTCGCTTTCATCATTTGGTCCAGTTTGTCCAGGAAGCCGGTGGTGGTCATCCACGGTTGATCCGGGCCCACCAGGATGGCCAAGTCTTTGGTCATGAAGCCTGACTCAACGGCTTGGATGCAGACCTTTTCCAGGTTGTCAGCAAACGCCACCACGTCTTCGGTGCCGTCGAACTGGCCGCGATACTTCAGGCCTTGGGTCCAGGCGAAGATCGACGCAATTGGGTTGGTCGAGGTTTCTTTGCCTTGTTGGTGCAGGCGGTAGTGGCGGGTCACGGTGCCGTGTGCGGCTTCCGCTTCAACCGTCTTGCCATCTGCCGTCAACAACACCGAGGTCATCATGCCCAATGAGCCGAAGCCTTGTGCCACGGTGTCAGATTGCACGTCGCCGTCGTAGTTTTTGCATGCCCACACGAAGCCACCGCTCCATTTCAAAGCAGAGGCGACCATGTCGTCGATCAAGCGGTGTTCGTAGACAATCTTCTTGGCTTCAAACTTGGCTTTGTATTCGTTGTCGTAAATGTTTTGGAAGATGTCTTTGAAGCGGCCGTCGTAGGCTTTCAAAATCGTGTTCTTGGTCGACAAGTACACCGGCCAGCCACGGGCCAAACCGTAGTTCAAGCAGCTGTGCGCGAAGTCAGCGATTGAGTCGTCCAAGTTGTACATGCCCATGGCCACGCCAGCGCCGGGGAAGTTGTAAACTTCATGCGTGATCGGCTCGCCGCCACCATCGGGCGTGTAGGTCATGGTCAACTTGCCCTTGCCGGGCACTTTGAAATCGGTCGCTTTGTATTGGTCGCCGAAGCCGTGACGGCCGATGACAATCGGTTGGGTCCAGCCCGGAACCAAGCGCGGTACGTTTTTGCAAACGATCGGCTCACGGAAGATGGTGCCGCCCAAGATGTTGCGGATGGTGCCGTTCGGCGACTTCCACATTTTCTTCAGGTTGAACTCTTTCACGCGCGCTTCGTCAGGGGTGATGGTCGCGCATTTAACGCCGACGCCGTATTGTTTGATGGCGTTGGCGGAATCGATGGTCACTTGGTCATCGGTCTTGTCGCGATATTCGACGCCCAAGTCGAAGTACTTAATGTCGATATCCAGGTACGGCAGGATCAGCTTGTCTTTGATGAACTGCCAGATGATGCGGGTCATTTCGTCGCCGTCGAGGTCGACGACCGGCGTTTTCACCTTAATTTTAGCCATACTTAAAGCTCCTTCACGGCCCTGAATGCGACGCCTTTGTTGATCGTGGCGGCGCTTGAAATGGTGGCGGGGCAGGCTCTGATCGGGCCTGTTCGAAACCCCAAACGAAGCCGGACCTTAGCTAGGGGCAAGGGGTGGTGCAAGCCGCGTTTCGGGGCAGATTTGCTAGGATTTTCGCCTGTTTGGGGAGCGGGCGGTCGCCTAGACCTTAAACACCACGGCGGGCTTGGGCGCGGCCATTTCGGCTTCGATGGTGGGGATGACATCCTCAGGGCGTGTCACGAAATCGACCAGTTGGTCGTGCCCGTGGTGCGCAAAGCCGCGGCCGATGATCGTATCCAGCAATCCCTTCATGTGGTCCCAGTAGCCTTCCACATTCAGGATGATGATGGGCTTGTTGTGGACGTGGAGCTGACGCCACGTGATGATCTCGAAAAATTCATCCAGCGTGCCGATGCCGCCCGGCAGAATACAAAACGCATCCGCGCGCTCGAACATGATGCGCTTACGCGTGTGCATGTCGGGCACCACCACCATCTCTTGGGCCTTGGGGTGCGCCAGTTCTTTATCGCGCAGGAAGGTCGGGATCACGCCGATTACCTGTCCGCCGCCCGCCAGCGTGCCGTCGGCGCAGGCCCCCATCAGGCCTACTTTGCCGCCGCCATAAACTAATGACGTCTTATGCGCCGCCAGTTCGCGGCCCAGGCTTTCAGCAGCCGCACGGAAAGCAGGGTTATCGCCAAACTGCGATCCGCAAAAGACACAGAGGGCTTTCAGTTGAGAGGGCGTGGTGGGAAGGGGCATGAGGAACTACTTGGCAAGCGAAAATCGTACAGCCCTGTCACAATTCGGTCAGGGGGTGGCCCTGGCCTTGCAACAGAATAGCCTTCTTTGTAGTGCTTTTACGTGTGAGTGGATAGCGCCCAGACTAGCAAGGCTGGTATGTAAGGGCGCGTCTTTTCCGCCTGTAGGAGGGCAATCTCAATGAAACGTATGTTGCAAGTGGTTGGGGGCATTGCGTTTGCAGCCCTGTTGGCTGCGCCGTCGATCGCTGCCGAGAACAAAGACATTATCGATTACCGCATTAACATCATGAAGACCCTGGGCGAGCAGTCGGCTGCTTTGGGCAAAATCATGCAAGGCAAAGTCGATAACAAAGACAACTTAGCTGCGCACGCGCAAACCATCGCGCTGAACGCTGCTGCTGCGAAAGCGGCTTTCGAAGCGAAGGTTGTGGGCGGTACGGCTGGCCCGAAAGTTTGGGAAAACCAAAAAGACTTTATGGATCGCTTCACCGCGCTGGAAACGGCTGCGAATGAAGTGGCTGCGGCTGCGAAAGCAGGCGGCATGGATGCAGCGAAGCCGAAGATGGCTGGTCTGTTCACCTGCAAATCGTGCCACGACGAATACCGCACGAAGCCGCAATAAGTTTTTTGCGCCAGAGATAAAAACGAGCGATAAAAACGAGAGATAAAAAAACGCCCGCAGGTAACTGCGGGCGTTTTACTTTTTACAATATGGCTTGGCTCTATCCCAGCTTCGTAATGCCCCACACAATGGCGGCAGTAATCACCAGCACAATGGCGGCTTTAGTGGTCGAAGCGAATTTGATCTGCAGAACCGCAGGGCCATCCGGCGTTGATTTTTTGCCGGTAAACATCGCGACGATCAGATCTTGCTTCAGCACGATCCAATAAAAAAAGTTCGCTGCAATGTGCAGTAAAATCACCAACTCGATGTAGCCCCAAATTTGGTGATGGCGCTTGGTCAGAATCTCCGCCGTCTGCTCGCTCACCAAACTATACAAGGGGCCGGTGTTGCCGAAGAAGTCGTCTTCCTTGGCAAATAATCCCGTTACCGCTTGCAGCAACAGCAGCACCAGAATAGCGATGACCACGAGGCCGCCGGCAGGGTTGTGGCCCGCGATAAATTTATGGCCCTTTTTGAACATGCCGGTGAGGTAGCTGAAAATCGCACCCGGCCCGCGCACGAAGTCCGAGAACTTGGCGGTGTCCGAGCCGACGAAACCCCAAACGATGCGGAACAACACCAGCGCTAAAATCGCCAGCCCGCTCCACATGTGAATGTCCAGGTTCGGCACCATCTTGCCCGTGCCCGGCATGGTGAAGTCAAAGCCACCAAATTCGCCGGTTGCGAAACTCAGGGCGATAAACAGCACCAAAGCCCAGTGGAATAGGCGGACAGGCGCATCCCACACTTTAACTTTACGCGTTACTTCGGTATGCGGCGTTAAATCAGTCATATTTGAAAATTTCCCCAAACTGCTGCCAGAATGGTAAACGACTGCATACGCTTTCGGAAACCCTCTTCGTTTTTATTACCCACATGTTGAAATCGCTCCTCCCCCAGATCACGGCCTTTGGCGTTGCGCTGATCACGGTGTTGTGTTTGCGCCTGTTTCTGAAAACCGGGCGCGGCCAGCACTACGCAGGCTTGGGCTTAGGCGTGGGCTTTATGGTGGGCATCAGCTTGGTCGCGGGTTTTTCGTGGGGCGGTTATGGCCCCATCGACCGCATCGGGCACATTGCATTGGGCGGCGTGATGGTGGGCTTAGCGCTCGATTTCATTTCGCCCGCCTGGGGACGGTGGGCGTTGCTGACAATCTACGCGTTGGGTTGTGCGTGGGCCTCAGCCTTGAATGGGTTGAAGCCCGCTGATCCGCCGACGGCGTTGCAACTCGGCTTGGTGGTGTTGCTGGGTGTGGTGTGGTTGGGGCTGATGGTGCGCTTAAGCGCGCTGAGCCCGCACAAACTAAGTACCTTCATTGTCATCATCGCAGTGGTGACGGGTTTGGCGGTGTTGTCCAGCATTACGCACGACAGTGATCTGACCTTCATCAGCTTATGTTTGCTGGGCGCGTTGTTTGCGTTGGCGATTGTCGCGAGCCTTTTCAGCATCGAACTGAATTACGCCACTATGATCCCGGCGGCCGCGGCAATTATCGCCATTGCCTGGGGCTTGTCGCAACGTCAGCCCGAAACATTCATCGGCTTGCCGGTGCTCGCACTGGTTCTTTTCGCAGAGCGCACCGCGCGTCGTATTCCAATGCCCAAAGGTAGCCGCGTGGGTGAATACTTGTATCCGGCGGGCTTGGCCGGATGCTGCGTTATTCCCATCGCTATTGCGGCCTTGCTGGTTTCAGCAGGCACCTCTGCTTAAGAGGAAATGAGAGTAAATGCGGCGCAACTAAGGCCGTGTTTCTTAAGAAGTCTTCACGAAAATTTGGTGGCTTTTACGGTCGTCAGTCAGGATTTTTCGGTTACACTGCCTGCAATTGACCGTGCAAAATCTGTGTTTGGCAGGCAGTGACTCATATGACCGATGACAATAACGACATGCGCGCGACCCAGCGCTTGCAACCGGAAACCTCGCAAAAAGAAGCTGGCATTAATAAGCCGCTGATCGTCGCCATTATCGGTGCCATCATTGTTGTTGCGGCGGTGGCCTACAACTTTACATCAGACAAACCATTATTAGGTGGCGGCAAGCCTGCGACTGTTCAACAGCAGCAAGGCCCGACGCTGCCGAACTTCGATGTCGTGCGCGTTGATGCGAAAGGCAATGTCGTTATGGCGGGCCGCGCGTTGCCGGGCTCGACCGTTATTATTCTCGATGGTGAAAAAGAAATCGGCAAAGTCACCGCCGATCAAAATGGCGAATGGGTGTTCACGCCTGATGCGCCGTTGCCACCGGGCAATCGTCAATTGTCGCTGCGTATGATCAGCCCTGATGGCAAAACCAAAAACTCTGACCGCGTGGTTGTGATGTCGGTGCCTGAACAAGGCGGCGAGGTGCTGATTGTCGAGCAGGGGCGTGACGGCGGCAAAAGCCGCGTATTGCAAGGCACGGGCGCGGCGGGTGGTCCGCTGAATGTGGAAACGGCGGATTACGATTCCACGGGCAAAATTTCGCTCAGCGGCAAGGCCGAGCCCGGCTCCACCGTGCAAGTGTATCTTGATAACGAATTCATTGGCCGCGCGGTCGCCGATGCCAAGGGGTACTGGGAGGTTGAAGCGCCGGGCAAAGCCACGGCAGGCAACCATACCATTCGTGTCGACCAAGTGGGCCAAAGCAATTCTGTGCTCGCTCGTGTCGAAGTGCCGTTCCCGGTCAGCGCCGAGCAGCTGAATGATCGCGATGAAGTGACCATTGTGAAGGGCAACAGCCTGTGGCGCATCGCCCGCCGCATTTACGGCCAGGGCACCATGTACACGGTGATTTTCGAGGCCAATAAGGCCAACATTAAAGACCCAAACCTGATTTATCCGGGCCAGGTCTTCAGCTTGCCGGTTAAGGATCGGATTTAAAAAGAGAATTTAAGCGGTTTTGACACTATCCCGAACATGACAGGGCCCGGCTAAATGCTTTAAAGAAGGGACCAATAAACACCCCGTTTCCGTTCTGTCTGACTAGGGAGTTCCCTTCGTGAAATCTGCGACCATTACCTGGCGTACCTATCTGTTTCCGCCGTTGCACCCGGAAGGCCCTGGCTTTGTGGGCGTGTTCGCGCTGGCGGCGTTGATCCTGTGGTGGATCTGGTCGCCGCTGGGCATCGTGGGGGCCGCACTCACCGTCTGGTGCTTCTTCTTCTTCCGTGACCCGGACCGCATGACGCCCACCCGCGAAGGCTTGGTCATCAGTCCTGCGGATGGGATTGTGCAGTTGATCGGCGATGTCCCGCCGCCGCCAGAACTGGAAATGGGCACCGAGCCCATGACCCGCATCAGCGTGTTCATGAGCGTGTTTGATTGCCACGTGAATCGCGCGCCCATCGGCGGCACGATCATTCGTGAAGAATACACACCCGGCAAATTCCTGAATGCGACCCTGGACAAAGCCAGCTCTGATAACGAGCGCCAAGCGTTGCACATTCGCACCAAAGACGGCCAAGACTTCGCCGTGGTGCAAATTGCGGGTTTGGTTGCACGCCGTATTCGTTGCGATGTGCGCAAAGACCAACCGCTCGCGACGGGTCAACGCTTTGGCATGATCCGCTTTGGCAGCCGTTTAGATGTGTACTTGCCGAAGGGTGTGAACCCATTAGTGGTTTTGGGTCAACGCTGCGTGGCCGGTGAAACCGTGTTGGCGGATACGACTTCGAACGAACCCGCACGCGACGGCGAGGCACGCTAAACATGGCACCCGACGACGCGACAGTTCCGAATAGCTCTGAATCAAGTTCACGTAAGCAGGGCATGAAACGTCGCGTCGGTGGTGCGGTGGAGCAGCGGTTGAAGTCACTGTCCTTCAACCGCATTCTCCCCAACATGATCACGCTGCTGGCGATCTGCGCTGGCCTCACGGCCATCAGATACGGCTTGAGCGCGCAGTGGGATAAATCGGTCCTCGCGTTGGTGTTTGCGATTGTCTGCGACGGTCTTGATGGTCGCGTGGCCCGCATGTTGCGCGGCACCAGCAAGTTCGGTGCCGAGTTGGACAGCTTGGCCGATGCCATCAACTTCGGCGTTGTGCCTGCCATTCTGATTTATCTGTGGGCGATGCAAGACGCGGGCCGTTTGGGCTGGGCGCTCTGCTTGCTTCATGCTGTGTGTTGCGTGCTGCGTTTGGCGCGCTTCAACACCATGATCGGCCAGCCCGATCTGCCGCCGTGGGCGCACAACTATTTCACAGGCGTTCCTGCGCCAGCGGGTGCGGGCATTGCCATTCTGCCCCTGATCCTGTCGCTGGAAACGGATATTTTTAATTTCAACAATCAGTACCTCGTCGGCGGCTTTCTCATTCTGTCGGCGTCATTGATGGTCAGCCGCGTTCCGACCTACTCCGGCAAAAACGTGCGCGTGAAGCCGCAAGCGGTCTTGTTCCTGATGTTGCTGGTGGGTGTAATCGCAGCCTTCCTAGTGACGGACCCCTGGGCCACGCTGGCTGGTGTGGGCTTGCTGTACCTGTTCACAATTCCCATCAGCTACTACACCTATCGCCAGCTTGAAAAGCGCGATGCCAAGCCTGCGGATGCGGCCGGTTAATCCACTCGGTTAACCTGCGACCAACGCTATCGGCACTCTGTTTGCGTTTCATCTGCCTTGTGCGAAGAACGGCCCTCTGATTTTTAGGAGCGCGCGTTATGGCTTATGCCGATCTCAAAGGAAAAGTTGCTGTCATCACCGGGTCTGGCCGCAAAGGCGGATTAGGGGCCGCTATTGCCAAACGCTTAGCTCAAGATGGCGCGCGCATTGTGTTGCATGACCTCGGCCAAACCAAAGGTGCTATGGCGCCCGCACACGGTGTTGCCGCGGTGGCCGAAATGGATGAAGTCGCACAAGACATCCGCGATGCGACAAAAGCCGAGGTCACAACATTTGCGGCCGACATGCGCGAAGAGGCGGAAGTGGCCGCCCTTATTCAGCATGCCGTCAAAACCTATGGCCGTTTGGATATTCTGATCAACAATGCAGGTGTTGGGTATTTGTTCAGCAAGTTCACAGAACAAACCGTGGAAAAATGGGACACGGTGTTGAACGTGAACTTGCGCGGCTGCTTCTTTGCCATGAAGCACGCGATCATTCAGATGGAAAAGCAAGAGATTCAAGACGACTGGGGCCGGGGGCGGATTGTGTCGATTGCCAGCCGTGCGGCGAAGTCGGGGTCGGCGCTGACGTCATCTTATGTAGCCTCAAAGCATGGCCTCGTCGGCCTCACGCGCTCAGTCGCCATCGAACATGGCCCGCTGCAAATCACCGTGAATGCTGTGTGCCCGAACCACGTCACCACGGGCTTGGGCTCGTGGCAGAATGATTTTATGTCTGCCGCACGCGGTCAGACGGTGGATGAATACTTGGCTGCGATGCGTGGGCGCATTCCGTTAGGCCGCGTCGGCGAAGTGGAAGACACGGCCAATGCGTGCGCCTTCCTATGCTCGGGCGATGCACGTTACATCACCGGCGAGGCGATGAACGTCTCGGGCGGCGAGGAGATGCATTAGAACGAGGAGATCCACTAGAACTTGGTGACACGCGTGCTAGGCTCCGGCGATTGAGTTGAAACACGCGTGCAAAGGGTCTGAAAAATGCTGACCGTATGGGGCGAGGGCCGAGGGTTCCGGGTTGCGTGGTTACTGGAAGAAATGGGCCTGAGCTACAAAGTCAGGCCTGTCGATCTGTTGACTGATCTTCAGAACGACAAAGAATTCCTGGCCATCAACCCTGCCGGGTTTATTCCTGCGCTTCAGGATGGAGATGTCGTGATGGTCGAATCCATTGCCATCATGCAGTACCTGATGACGCGCTATGGGCCCACACCGCTCTCACCCGCACCGAATGACCCCGCCTTCTCTACGTACCTGCAATTTTTGCACATGGGCGAGGCGGGCTTAGCTGGGCCCATCAATGTTGTTGTTGTCAGCAAACATTTTGCACCCGAAGCTGAACGTAACGATTGGAGTGCGGGGTGGGCGCTCAACACCTTCAAGAGCCGGTTGGGACTGGTGCAGCGGCAACTTGCGAAGTCAGCTTTTATCGCGGGCGATGCGTTTACCGCCGCAGACATTTCCGTCACCTACGCATTGCTGCTAGCTCACAGAACCGAGTGCTTCACGCTGGGGGATGTTGAACGCAGCTATGTGGCCCGCACCACAGCACGCCCGTCCTACGCACGCGCCATGGAGAGCTGCCAGGCGACAAAAGCCTGGGCCGCAGACGTGGAAGCGAAAGAAAAAGCGGCTGCGACTAATACGGCGCAATCTTAATCGGATTGGTGTGGAACCGATCAATAATGCGGCGTTCAAACGCATCGGGGTCTGCATTGATGCGGTCACGCATGTTGGGTTTGCCTGCTGCCGGGAAGATAGTACTTTTGCCCAGCGCGATTTCATCAAACACTTCATTGGCGTGATCTTGCGGTGAATTGGCGACGGTCGCGCCCACAGGCAGCGCCCGCGTTTGCACACCGCCAGTAAACACACTCACAACCAGAATAGGTTGACGATCTGTTTCAGCCCGCAAACCTGCGGTCATGATTGCCGCTGCGGCTTTGGATGTGGAGTAGCTCATAAACTCCGGCAAACAGAACAGCGCGCCACCCGACAGAATATTTAACACTGCACCTTTGCCATTTTTCAGCATGTGCGGAATGAACAGGCGGGCCAATTCAGCAGGGGCGTAGCAGTTGGTGTCCATGCTGCGCTTGATGTCATCCAAGTTTGACGCCGACAAAAAGCGGCGTTCTTCCGCCACTTCGCTGCCAGGGTAGGCGGCGTTATTGATCAGCAGTGTGACATCTTTTGCCACTTCAGCGGCTGTGCGGCGGTGAGAGTCATTCGTCACATCCAGTTCCAGCGCGACGATGCGTTTTTTATCCAGCGCTTCCAGTTCTTTTAAATGTTCCGGGTTGCGCGCCGTGGCGTACACGCGCTTTGCGCCGCGCTTCAGTAGTACCTCGACAAAGCCCAACCCGACGCCACGGTTTGAACCGGTCACCAACGCCACGCAATCTTTCACCAAAAACTTTTTGTTCTCGTAGGTCATGGGTGATGAAGCAGGCGCATCGGCAGCCGTTGCAGATGACGCGGCAGCAGCCACAGCCATCGAAGCCAGAATTTCGCGACGGTTCATAACTAAACGGCCCTCTATTTTTAAATTTGGGGTTTCACGTTGGCATTCAGGCGGAACAGGTTGCCTGGGTCGTACTTGGTTTTCACAGCAACGAGGCGGTCGTAATTCGGGCCGAAGTTCCCTTGAATGCGGCGTTCGTTCGCATCCATCATGCTGTTGATGTAGAAGCCGCCGCCGGTGAAGGGCTCGATACCTTCCCAATACTTGCGGCCCCACTGCACATATTGCTCGCCCTCTTCACGGGTGTCGCCGTCACCGCCGACATCAATGCTGTGCAATGCGCTACGATGCGGATAGGCGGTATCATTCGCTTTCACACGGTTTACAGCGCCGCCCATCAGCAGCAGTAATGTGCGCGAGCCATTCAATGGGTTATCCATGAAGTAGTCCACGGTGGCATCAATGACGCCTTTCTGCTGTGCGCCGTCCAACGCACCCAGCATGCCTGATTTTGCGTAGTGATAGCGATCATGGCGTTGGGCCGCGTCGGTTGCTTTTTGGAGATCGACATAAGCTGTCGTGTTGTTGATGCTACGCAGCGCCTTGCCGAAACTTGCAAACTTGGCCAGCACCGGCTCGCCTTCGCTGGGGTCGCCCATGTAGTTCGACGATATAATGACCGAGGTATCCCCCTTGCCGTTGCGGCCCAAGATCGCCACCAGCCAAAGTTTATCCGACGCAGTATTGGCGTAATCGAAGTAGTTATTCAGCACTGTCTTCGCTTCGCTGCCGGCAAAAATCGCCGTGTTGCCCAGAACCGGCGTATTGAAGTCGTGCAGTTGGAACTTGAACGACGTGACGATGCCGAAGTTGCCGCCGCCACCGCGCACGCCCCAGAACAGATCGGCGTTCTCGTTCTTGTTGGCAGTCACAAGCTTGCCGTTGGCCGTCACCACTTGCACTTCGACCAAGTTGTCGATCGCTAAACCAAACTGACGCTGCAAGCGGCCCATGCCGCCACCCAAGGTCAAACCACCCACGCCTGTATGCGACACCACGCCGAAGGTGGAGGCGAGGCCTGCACTTTGCGCGGCTTTGTCCACATCACCCAGCAAGCAGCCGCCATCGACGCGTACCGTTTTGGTTTTCACGTCTAAGTCGATTTTGCGCATGCCCGACAGGTCAATCACCAGCCCGCGATCGCAGACTGATTGGCCTGAGATGCTATGCCCGCCGCATCTCACAGCGGTGAGCAGGTTATGATCGCGCGCGAACGCCACAGCTGTTTTGACATCGTCAACGCTGGTGCATTTTGCGATCAGCGACGGGCGCTTTTCGAACATCGCATTCCAGATGCGGCGCGCGCTGTCGTAGTCGGTATCGCTGGGGTTCAGCACTTGGCCTTTGAAGGCCTTGGTGAATTTTTGAATATCACCGTCTTTCAGTGTCGCGTCCGCGCCATCCAGTGTGATGGCTGGCAAGTCCGCCGCGCGGGCCGGGCCCATAGCGTAAGACACAGTGATGGCGGCGCTAAGGCCGCCCAAAACGGCACGGCGATGAAGGTGGTACATGTTGCTCTCCCCGATGAAGGGGCGAGCGTAGCAAACTCTGGTTTAAGCGCGCAGTAAAAGTGTCAGCACGTGTTCAGATGCTGAACTTAAAATTTAAGGCAGTTTGAACGTTACATGGCCTTCAGGGCTGATAGGCCACCACGGGTTCCAGGCGATTTCCCAGGCATGGCCATCGGGGTCGGCCACATAGCCGCGCCAGCCGCCGTGAGGCGGTGCATCGGCGGCGCGCAGTTGCTTGCCACCGGCTTTGACCAATTTGTCGAGCATGGGCTGCACAGCCTCTTTGCTCTCCACATTGTGCGCCATCGCAAATGCGCCTGGGGTAGAGAGGTTGGGCACTTGCATGTCGTCTTCCAACTCTTTCACCAGCCATGTGCCGAACACAAAGCCGTTGAGTTGGTAGAACGTAATATCGTCCATCTCAAACACCGGTTTCCAGCCGAAGCCCTCGGCATAAAACGTCCGCGACCGCGCAACATCTTTAATACCGAGTGTGATCAGGGACATTTGTGGCGGCATATTACGGACCCTTCCGCTTTTTCGTCGGGCGTGGCGTCGCACTTTTGCGTTTGCCGGCGAGGCCATCAGCAAGTGGGCCCGGGGCTGGCTGCGTACGACGACCAGGGACTTTTTCGCGCGGCGCCTTACCATCTGATTTGCCGGTTCCCCATTTCGAGAACGCGGCTCCGGCTTTCGAACGGGCGGGGAACGACTCTTCTAACGGCGCACCGGTTGCGGCTTTTTCTGCCTTCTCGGTGGGGGCATCAGAATCGCCACCGTATTCCAGTTCCATCATCTCCAGGCGTTTGATCTCGTCGCGCAAGCGTGCCGCTTCTTCAAACTCAAGGTCCGCCGCAGCGGCTTTCATCTTTTTCTCGATGGCGTCGATGGTGGCGCGCAAGTTGTGGCCGATCAGATGCGCTTCTTCCGCCAGGCCCGTATCGACCGTCACGTAATCCTGTTCGTACACGGTATCCAGCACGTCCGAGATTTTCTTGCGCACGCTCATCGGTGTGATGCCGTGCTCTTTGTTGTACGCTTCCTGCTTCTCGCGGCGGCGATTGGTTTCCTTAATCGCGCTGTCCAGCGAGCCGGTCATGTTATCGGCGTACAAGATCACGCGGCCTTCCACGTTACGCGCCGCACGGCCAATGGTTTGAACGAGTGAGCGATGCGAGCGCAGGAAGCCTTCTTTGTCTGCATCCAAAATCGCGACCAAGCCGCACTCAGGAATGTCCAAGCCTTCGCGCAGCAAGTTAATCCCAATCAGCACATCAAACGCGCCCAATCGTAAGTCGCGAATAATCTCGATGCGTTCCAGCGTCTCAATGTCCGAGTGCATATAGCGCACGCGCAAACCATTTTCGTGCAGATATTCCGTCAAATCCTCGGCCATGCGCTTGGTCAGCGTGGTCACGAGAATGCGCATGCCCTTAGCGGCCACGGCTTTGCACTCGCCCAGCAAATCATCCACTTGGTTCGAGGCCGGGCGGATAATGCATGTGGGGTCAATCAGGCCCGTGGGGCGAATCACCTGCTCCACAAATGAGCCGCCTGTGCGGTTCATTTCCCAATCGCCCGGTGTGGCCGACACGAAAACGGTGTCAGGCCGCATGCTTTCCCACTCGTCAAACTTCAGCGGGCGATTGTCCACGCAGCTTGGCAACCGGAATCCGAATTCAGATAAATTGTGCTTGCGTGCAAAGTCGCCTTTGAACATGCCGCCAATCTGCGGCACTGCGACGTGGCTTTCGTCGACAAACAACAATGCATCTTGCGGCAGATATTCAAACAACGTCGGCGGCGGTTGGCCCGCGCCACGCCCTGTAAGATACCGCGAATAGTTTTCAATACCTTTGCAGTGCCCGGTCGCCTCTAACATTTCCAAATCGAACATCGTGCGCTGTTCAATGCGCTGGGCTTCCAACAGCTTTCCATTGGCGTTGAACTCGGCCAGGCGCTGCTTCAGTTCGATTTTAATGTCCTTAATCGCCTGGCTCAGCGCCGGGCGCGGCGTCACGTAGTGGCTGTTGGGGAACACTGTCACTTCTTGCAAGGCGGCAGTCTTCTCACCGGTCAGCGGATCAAACTCGGTGATCGCTTCAATGTCGTCGCCAAACATCGAGACACGCCACGCGCGGTCTTCATAGTGCGCCGGAAAAATTTCAATCACGTCGCCGCGCACGCGGAAACACCCGCGCGAGAAATCCAAATCATTACGCGTGTATTGCAGCGCCACCAATTGCTTCAACAGTTCGGTGCGCGTCATGGCCGTGGCTTCTTTAATCGTGAACGCCATGCGCGAGTACGATTCAACCGAGCCAAGACCGTACAAACACGACACCGACGCCACGATAATCACATCGCGCCGTTCCAAAATCGCCCGCGTGGCAGAGTGGCGCATGCGGTCAATCTGTTCGTTGATGCTGGAATCTTTTTCAATGTACGTGTCGGTGCGGGGCACATACGCTTCGGGCTGGTAGTAGTCGTAATAGGAAACGAAATATTCCACCGCGTTGTCGGGGAAGAAGGCTTTCATCTCGCCGTACAACTGTGCCGCCAGGGTTTTATTCGGCGCTAAAATCAGCGCAGGCCGCCCGGTGCGCGCAATCACCTGCGCCATTGTGAACGTCTTGCCTGAGCCGGTGACGCCCAGCAGCACTTGGTCGCGCTCTTTGCCCTTCAGGCCCTCAACGAGGGCTTCAATAGCAGTGGGCTGATCACCCGCGGGCTCGAACTCGCTGGAGAGCTTAAACTGCGCCGGGGGCAGGTTCGCCGCGTCCGGGCGCGTGTACATGGGGATGGAAATGGTCGACATGGCGGAAAGATAGTTCGGCTTTTGTTCTTCCGCCACTGTCTTTATGGTCATAATAGTTTATGGCGGCTTGCAAAAGGGTCGCCCTCTATGAGCGCAATCCAATGACCCGCATTGTTATGCACCTTATTACCTTAACCTGATTGTTCATGATGCTTCCTGATCCTCATGCTCTGTTCTTGCTCGGCATTACGCCGCTGGCGTTCGTGTTCTTTTCCATCGACCGGATTCCGCTGGCGCAAACGGCCCTTAGCCTTATCGTGCTGCTCGTGCTGGCTTTTTCGCTGTTTCCTTACACGGGAGAGGGCGGCACTTTCGGGCCCAAGGACGTGCTGACCAGTTTTGGCAATGAAGCGTTGGTCGCAATCTGCTCGCTCATGATATTGGGACAAGGGCTTTCGCTGACCGGCGCGCTGGAGCCGGTGGCGCGCTTTGTCTCTAAGCTGTGGGGATATTCATCGCATGTCGCGATGTTGTTCGTGGTGGTGTTGTGCATGGCACTTAGCACCCTGCTGAACGACACGCCGATTGTGGTTCTGATGATTCCCATTCTGCTGGGTGTTGCCACCCGCACAGGTGCCCCGACAGCGCGCCTGTTACTGCCAATGAACTATGCCGTGCTTGTGGGGGGCATGGGCACAACCATCGGCACATCGACCAATGTTTTGGTGATTTCCATTGCCACAAGTTTGGGTGTTGGCCCGTTTGGCGTGTTTGATTTTGTGCACGTCACCGCCATCGCGGCCATTCCGGCCATTTTATATCTGTGGCTGGCGGCCCCTGTGTTATTGCGCCATGTGCCGATCGAAGCGCCAACCGAGACCTTGCGCCTGTTCGATGCCTGGCTGCATGTTCCCGAGGACAGCCCGTGGATTGGGCGCTCGCTCAAAGAACTCTTCGAGAAGGGGCTGAGCAGACAAAGCCTGCTCGAGATTAAACGCGCCCGCACCGTGTTCTTGATGCGCTCGCCGACGTTGTTGTTGGATGCAGGCGACAGCTTGCTGGTGCGCGAAACACGCGACAACCTTACGAGACTGTCGACCGAGTTTAAATTACCGCTGCATGACCTTGATAAAAGTGAAATTGCCGAGAATGAATACATCGGTCCTGCGGCGGCTGACCTGCAAGTCGCTGAACTGGTCGTGGCACAAGAGTCGCAACTGGTAGGGTCCACGTTAAAAGCTGCGCGATTGGCCGAGCGCACCGGCTTAATTGTGTTAGGTGTGCGTCCGTTCCAAAAATCTGGCACAACTAAAGTCACCGGCTTGGCCGATTTGGTAATTCATGGGGGCGACGTTCTGCTGGTCCAAGGCCCGCCCGATGCATTCAAGATGGTACGCGCCGACGGTGGTTTTTTGGTGCTTGACGGCGCGATGACCTTGCCGCGAACCCGTAAGGCCTCGTTGGCCATTTTTATTATGCTGTCTGTCGTGACAGTGGCTGCAACCAAAACACTGCCGATCAGCACTGCTGCATTGGTGGGCGCATTGTTGATGCTGGTGACGTCGTGCCTGAAGTGGTCTGATATCGGGGAAAGTTTAAGTATCAACGTGATTCTGATTGTGGCGGCCAGTTTAGCCTTAGGCTCGGCTCTGACGGTTACGGGTGGAACCGACTATCTAGCGACATTGTATCTCTCGGCCGTACGGGGCATGTCGCCCGAGGCGGTGTTGTCGACTCTGTTATTATTGATCGCGCTGCTCACCAACTTTGTGTCGAACAATGCCGCCGCAGCGATAGGCACGCCTGTTGCTGTCTCAATCGCAACGCAGCTTGGCGTGTCGCCTCTTCCCTTCGTATTTGCGGTCCTGTTCGGTGCCAACTTTAGTTTCATAACGCCGATGGCGTACCAAACCAACCTGATGGTGATGGCAGCCGCTGGCTATCGTTTCAAAGATTTCGTTATCGTCGGCACCCCGTTGCTGCTGATTATGCTGGGCATGTATTCCTGGCTATTGCCGAAATTCTTCCCGTTAGCAGCAGGTTAAGGTGTCGGTATCGTGTGCGTAAGGCCACCAGCCTAAGGCACAAACGTCAGGAAGAGGAACGTCGCGAACACCACCATGTGCACGAAGCCGAACAGCAAGTTCGTGCGGCCTGAGCCGAAGGTGAGGATGCTGATACCTAGCGTTAGCAGCATCAGCAGGGCGTCTTTGTTATCCAGCCCCAAGATCAGTGTCTGATCAATAAACAGCGACAGTACGGCGATGGTGGGAATCGTTAACCCAATGGTCGCGAGTGTCGACCCCAGCGCCAAGTTGATGCTCTTTTGCAGTTCGTTGTTGCGCGCGGCGTTCACGGCGGCCACACCTTCGGGCAGCAAGATCAACAGCGCCACCACCACGCCCACAGCGGCATCAGGCGCGCCAATCGCCGTCGTTGCAGCTTCGGCGACTGCGGCGAATTTCTTGGCCAGCAAAATCACGCCCAACAGCGCGATCATCAGGAACACGCCGCTGAGCATCACTTCGCGGTTGCTGGGCACGGCACCGGCATGACCATCGTCATCCATACTGCCGACATCCGCGCCCAGATCTTCGGGTGAGACATCGGACTTTTTCCAGACGTTCATGATGAAGTAATCGCGGTGCTTCACGGTTTGGATGTACAGAAACACGCCATACAGCGCGATGGTCACGACACTGACAAATATAAGCTGCGATGTGCCGTACACTGGGCCGGGTGTGGAAACGGTGTAGTTCGGCAACACCAGCACCAGCACGCACATGGCTTGCAACACGGCAAGGTATGATGCGGCACCTGTGACGCGGAAACCTTGTTCGTGGTGGTGCAAGCCCCCTACGAAAATGCACATGCCCACCAACCCTGTGCACACAATCATCACCACGGAGAACACAGTATCGCGGGCAATCGTCGCAGTGTTGGTGCCATCCTCGGCCCCGGCCAGCATCACGGTGGTAATCAGCGCCACTTCAATCACGGTGACGGCGACTGTCAGCACCAACGTGCCGTAGGGCTCGCCTGTGCGGTGGGCGATCACCTCGGCATGGTACACGGCGGCAAACACCGCGCCGAATAGCACCGGCACCAAGGCCACGGCAAAGCCAATGCCTGCGGGCGAAGGGGTGAACGTGCCGCCAAAGCCCGTGATAGAACTTAAGCCATAAAAGGCCACGGCCAGGAACGGGAAGAGCCAAGCCGACCAGGGCATTTTGGGGATGCTGGATGTGGGAGTCGCAGAAGGGGTATGCGTCGTTGCCGGCGACATGGCGTGCGTTCCCCCTGATCTGTCTTATGTTGCTGCGTTTTTAAGCGTGCACCATAATTAGGTCTTAAAGTCGGGAACGCAATGATTTGCCAGAATTTTTGGCAGGAAAAATGGCAGCTCAAGTCACTTTTAAGCTGCCATTTTCTTTAAACTGTCAGGTTCGCGTTTAAAGGCGCAAATCCTGTCGATCATCACCTTATTGTGCCCATCATATCGATGTTCAAAACGTGGTGATCAAAAGGTAAGACTCGCGCCGTTTTTGTGATGCGAGCTTAAGTTAGTGGACGGCAGCCGGTGGAGTGCTCGCGGGTTTCGCATCGCCAGCTTGTTTTTGGTCCGCGCCTTGTTTCTCAGGCGCATCTTGTTTTTGCTCTGGGCCAGATGCTTGGGGACCATGTGCCTGGCCTTTTTCAGATGCATTTACGATAGGCACATTCACAGCCTCAGGTTTGTTGTTCGTGTTCGCGCCGCTGGCGGGGGCCGCTGGTGTGGGTGATGTGTTCATTGTGGGTGATGTGTTCATGGGGAATCCTCGATGGTCTCGTTCCTTCACACCGATTGATATGAAGCCGCGCTCAAGGCGCGCGCACTGACGTGTCAGCGCATGCTGTTTCCTCAAGCCTCAACCGAAAGCGGGGTGCGCAGCACTGATGGTGCATCAGTATTGCGAACTCACTCTGGATCAAATTGTGTTGGGGTCGTGATAAATGCGCGCTTTAGGTTCTCATGCCGTGATGAGGAACGCCGCATGTTGCATACTGATATGGGGTGCTATTCTGAAAACGCAAGGTCAGGCACCCTTTATTATTTCCCGTCACGCCCATTGCTGTATCGCTCTCTTGTCTCTGAGAGCGTACGATGAGGGCCACGCATCCTTTCGGCACCCTAACTTTCGGCAGCTTATTTTAGGCGCCTTACTTTATTCATGGGCGGTGCAAGGTATGCGGTCAGGAGTGTATCCATGACAACGCGAACAATCACGTCATTCGTTAACTTCAAGCATGCGTTCTTGTTGCCAGGGATGGAAGGCGCACATCCAGCGGGGCAGTACAGGCTTGAAACAGATGAGGAGCAGATCGACGGTCTGTCTTTCACAGCTTACCGGCGCGTGGCGAGCCGACTGCATTTGGATAAAGATCCATACCGTCCCGGCTTTGCGCAGGACTTAACTGTCGAACCGTCAGACTTGCAGCAAGCGCTCGATATGGACGCCCAAAAAATTTAAGCACACATCTGGGCAGTAGGTATTTTGCCGCAGTTATTATCGCGGAATTTTAAGCTGCCCAGGGGTGGGTGGCGTAACGCGGGATATGGCCGTCGTCCATCTCATCAAGCAGGCGGCCATTGGCAATCACGGTAAAGGCCGGGGCTTGGCGCTTGCCGGTGTTGGCAACAATGCCTTCGTTCACGGCGATGCGGGGTTGGTTAATGGCTTCTGGGGGCATAAAGTAACGGGCGTCAGCGGGCCCCAGTTCGTTAACGCCACGGGCCAAATAGCCCTGGGTTTGGCGCTGCGCCAGAATGATGTCGTTCTGGGCGGTCTGGGTGGGTTCGCCGTCGATTTCTTCGAGAAAACTGATGGTAATCATATTTCCCTCTGCCGTTTGGCTTTGACTAAAGATCATTTTGTCTACGGTCATGTCGCACCCTCTTTTTGCCTCAACGCTTGTCCAGAAAATACTGTGCGAAGGGATAGGTGGGCCGCGCAAAAGGTTAGGTTGTCCTACCCCCTCAAAAGTCCAATTTCGGCTCTAAACGGCATCCCCTTCACCCGCCACTTTCGGGGTCTTACAGACAATGGTGGCGGTGACCGACGCATTGGGGCCGCTGCCTTCATTTTGCAGCGCCACTGAGCCCACGGTGGTCATCAACTTGCCGCACAGGTTTTGCGCCAGCACGTAACCCGCATTCCTTAAAAGAACATGGCGTTGCTCGGCTGGGCGGTTGCTGTCGTTATCGTTACGGATGCTGATGTTGAACACGTTGTCGCCAATCGGCTTTACGCGCAGGTGCGGGCCCATGGCTGAAACATTTGTCGGTGCGGGGACAGGAATTGCATTCGCAGACGGTGCTGCATCAACGGTCGTGACAGTGCCGGATGCATCTGCAACTTCAACACCGGCAATCTGCTCGTACTGTTCGCGCCACAACTCGCGGTACGCTTGGCTTTCAGCACTGTGTTGAGATGCGGTTGCTTGTGGTGCTGCTTCAGCCGTTTGCGCGTGAACGCGCGACGCATTGAAGCCCATCAGCACCATCGCGCTGACAGACGCGATAAGAAGAAAACGACTTTGCTGAGAAAGCTTGGGCCGAGAAAACATGAGCCAGTCCTCCGAGCGATTGTGTGAAGGCATAACGCATGATGTTGGAAATAGTTTTGATATCTGGATGAATGTGATCGCGTTCTTATTTTTGCCACGAAAGCGACGATTCAAATTCACACAAGGCTGGCAAAGACTCGGGACGACTCGGATTTTTTAGCGCTTACTCACAAAAGCAAACGCCCGAGCTTTGCGCCCGGGCGTTTTTATGAAAGCCGTTTTGTTCAGCGTTATGCGTGCCCAACCTTAAGCGTGTGAGCCGCCGCGACCAAACGCAGTGATCAGCGCGCCGCACACCACACCCGCAACACCGGTGATGATGTACCACATGGTGCGGTCCGTGTAGCTGCCGGTCAGCGCGTCAGAGATTTTGTTCACGGGCGATTCAGACGCGTTGTACCCCATGATCAGCAATGCAATGCCGACCACAAAAATCGTCATCCCCAAAATACGTGTCATGGTCATAATTGGCCTCCTGCAAATAAGTAATGTGCAGAAGTAACGCGATCAGGCTGCCGGAAGTTTCGACGATTCTCCGTTCCGTAGTTTCAACGTGCGTTCAAAACGGTAATAAACCCAGACGTTTGAGGGCTTTGCCACAATCCACGCACATTTTGTTATGTGCATGGCTCGTTATGCGATCAGCTTATAAGTGCATAGCCTTGCGTCACCGCTGCGCAGAACAGCACCACCATCCATGATGGAACTTTGCGGGTGAACAGCATGATGGCCCCGATCACGGCGATGATCACATCGGTGAACGCATGAATGGCCGTTGGCAGAATGGGCGAGGCAAACGCCGCCATCAAGAAGCCGACTACAGCCACATTGATGCCCGCCAGCATGTGCCGGGCCCACGCGTGGCGCTGCAAGCCGCGCAACAGCGGCACCGCACCGGCGACTAACAATGCAGAGGGTGCGAAGATCATCAGCAGTGCAACAAGTGCGCCGCCGATACTATTGCCCGGTGCGCCCACAACGCCGCCGACAAACGCCGCGAACGTAAACAGTGGCCCTGGTACCGCTTGTGCCAAGCCATAGCCTGCCAAGAATGTGTCGGGTTCAATCAGGCCGTTCGTGACAAATTCCTGATGCAGCAGTGGCAGTACGACGTGTCCGCCGCCGAACACCAATGCGCCCGCGCGATAAAACTTATCCGCGATGACCAGCAAAACCGTGGGCTGGAATTTGACAATCAGCGGTAATGCAATCAGCAATCCGACAAAAATAAGAACGGCGCTGACTGATAGCGCGATGTTGATACGTGGCGGTTGTTCATTCTGTGCAGTGTCGAATTTGCCCCACTTAAACCGCGCGCCTGCAAAGGCCCCAATCGCAAGGGCAGACATTTGTGCGGTCAGTGTTGGCAGGGCGGCGATGACGGCACCGATGATGATCGCCAACACCACAGCGCCCAAGTTGGGGCAATAGCTGCGCGCCATGCCCCAGATGGCGTGGGCCACAATGGCGACGGCGGCGAGCTTTAAGCCATGCACCCACGGCTGTTGCGCCAGCCCCAAGGAACTTACGGCCATGACCGCGAATGTGGCCATGATCAGGGCCGAAGGTAATGTAAAGCCCACCCACGCTGCCACGGCCCCTTGCCATCCGGCGCGGTGATGCCCCAGCGACATGCCCACTTGGCTGCTGGTGGCCCCCGGCAGCACGCTGCACACGGCGACCATCTCGGCATAGGTTTGTGCATCAAGCCACTGGCGCTGGGTCACAAACGCGCGGCGAAAAATATCCAAGTGCGCAATGGGGCCGCCAAAACTGGTCAGGCCTAAACGCAGGAAGGTGAGAAACACATCTTTAAGGAGGGGGGCGTGGCGTGCTGTGGATTGCATGATGCCGATGATTTAACGGCTTCGCTGTGACGCTGGCAAGACAGAGAGATGTGACGATTTTTCTGAGGTCTCGTTGGAGCGTTCCTCAGTGTGACGCTCCTCAGTGCGACGTTCCGCGCTGTGCGGTTCGCTGCTGGGCTCAGAGCCAGGTGGAAGCAGCATAAGATTGTACACGAGGTCTTGGGGGCGGGGTTTATAGCCAAGCCGCCTTAAGGATTCTTCGTGGCTCATATCCGGCGCGCTGTAGAAAAAATAACAAATCGGTTCTGAGGTGTCTGCTCGCTCTAATTTTTTTAAGCGGCGCTTAGTCTTGGCTGACATGATTTAATCTTTTCTGTGTGTTGCTTGGTGTGTTGGTCGGCGCGTTGATCGCTTCAAGCTGTGCCAACCGCTCTTCGATGGCGGTGGTCTCGATGCTCTTGCGTTTCATCTCGAACACTTGCGCTAAAACTTGCGCTTCCGCAGGCGTCATTTCGCCCGCTGCGGTGGCGCGCAGCAGCGCCGTCAGGCCCTGATCGACGTCAGCAGCGGTGGCGATGTCGGGTAGTTCAAACTGAATGGTGCGTGTGCGCGATGGTGGGACCAAACGCTCCAGGCAAAGTTTCAGCGCGGTCGTGTCACCTGACAGGGCGAGTTCTACAGCTTTGCGGGTGAGGGTTTCAGCCTCGCCTGCCAGCAATTGATCAATGGCAATGCTTGCACTGTTGCGCACGCCTTTAGCCTTTCCGGCAGGATTGCCAGATTGGCCCGGTTGAAATTGGGGCATGGAATTCTCGAAAATATATGGGGTGAAGGGCGTGGGGTGAGCGTCGTTGTGCGTTGGGCGCACCTCGCCGGGGACCAGTTAGGCGCTCGGTGTTGGGTAGGCGTCAACGCTGGCGTGGGGTTATCCGTGGTTATCCCCACAACCCCCCCATCGGGCCCTGCAAATTGCCTGCATTTGCAGGGCGGGTTATCCACTTTTTCACCGCAAAACCGGGTCCAGGCCGGTTGCCCCGGGGGTGTTCGGGCAGTATTGTCCGCCCGCTTTCGAATCGCCCGGTATGAGATCGGCGCGGCGAAGCACTACACATTTAAGGAGAAGTCCTGTGTCCATTCTTGCCAAGCGCCTCGACGCCGTCAAACCATCGCCGACCATCGCGGTGACGACGAAAGCCGGTGAGCTGAAAGCGCAAGGGCTGGACGTGATCGGCCTCGGCGCCGGTGAACCGGACTTCGACACCCCCGACCACATCAAAGCAGCTGGTAAGCTGGCGATTGATAAGGGCGAAACCAAGTACACGCCGACCAACGGCACGCCTGCTTTGCGTAAAGCCATCGTCGATAAGTTCAAGCGCGAGAACGGCTTGGACTACAAGCCCGAGCAAGTGACGATTGGGGTTGGCGGTAAGCAAGTGATCTTCAACGCCATCCTGGCTTCGGTGCAGGACGGTGACGAAGTCGTGATTCCGACGCCGTATTGGGTCAGCTACTCGGACATCGTGTTGATGTTTGGTGGTAAGCCCGTGTTCGTGCCGTGCGGCGAAAACGCACATTTCAAACTGTCGGCTGAAGCGTTGGAAAACGCGATTACGCCCAAGACCAAGTGGCTGATTTTGAACTCACCGAACAACCCAACCGGTGCGGCGTATACCGAAGCCGAACTGCGCGCGATTGCGGATGTTTTGCTGAAGTTCCCGCATGTTTGGGTGATGACCGACGATATCTACGAACACCTGACCTATGACGGCTTCAAGTTCAAAACCATTGCGCAAGTGGAACCGAAGCTGATCGACCGCACGCTGACGATCAATGGTGTCTCGAAAGCCTTCTCGATGACCGGCTGGCGCATGGGTTATGCCTGCGGCCCGCTGCCGTTGATCAAAGCCATGAACATGGTGCAAAGCCAATCCGCGTCGCATCCGACCTCGATCACGCAAGCCGCCACCGTGACGGCGCTGAATGATCCGCTCGATTTCATCAAGCCGCGCAACGACGCCTTCAAAGAGCGCCGTGACATGGTGGTGAAGATGTTGAACGAAGCCCAAGGCATCACGTGCCAAACGCCGGAAGGTGCCTTCTACGTCTATCCGTCGTGCGCTGGTGCTATTGGTAAAACGACGCCGAAGGGCCGCAAGCTCAACACCGACACCGACTTCGTCGAAGCGTTGTTGGAAGATGCACTGGTGGCCGCTGTTCAAGGTGCTGCGTTCGGTCTCTCGCCGTACTTCCGCATCTCGTATGCAACATCGCCGGAAGCCTTGAAAAAGGCCTGCGAGCGGATTCAAAAATTCTGTGCTGATCTGAAGTAATTTTCAGATATCGACTGATGAAAACCCCGGAGGAAACTCCGGGGTTTTTTTATTGGTTGATGGTCAGGCAAAGAAGATGCGGCAAAGAAAAAGCCCCCAGCGCAAAAAACGCTGAGGGCTTAGGTGCTTTTACGTCGAAGGGGATCCTTCTGTGACGCTGGGTCCTGCGGCTTATTGAGCGCGTAACCCGAATAAAAGAACTGCACCGCAGCCTGTTGCCAGAATCCCGGGGGAGGGGGAGGGAAGCGGGCGGCTGCGATGCAGTGTTGGGCAGTTTCTATTCCCGACCGCTGCGATCAACAATTGAGAATCCCGTAAGTGTGCTATGCAGCATTTGCATATGCATTTGCGGTTTCGCAAAAGCCGCGAAAAATTCAGCAAAATAAGGCGTTTAGAGCAGTCTGATTTACGATTGGAATTTCGAGCGTGCGATTTCTTTGACGAGATAATCGCGGAACACCGCGACACGCGCTGAATTTCGCAACTCTTCGGGGTAGACGAAGTAGCCTTCCACTGGCGGGCCCGCCAGTTCCGGCATGACTCGGACCAGATCGCGCGAGAAGTATTCCGGCAGCATGCCGATTCCCAAACCTGCTTTCACCGCGCGGTAGATGCCGTACAGATTATTCACGCGCAACGAGGTGTAGGATTCGATGTGGTTGCGCTCCAGCTCTTCTTCCAGCCAGTGCACGGTATCGAAAGGCTCGGTACCTTCACCGAAGGTGACAAGGTCGTGCTTGACCAAGTCAGAGAGGGTTTGAGGCGTGCCGCGCTCTGCCAGATACTCGGGCGAGGCGAACATGAATACTTGCAACGAGCCCAAGTGACGCTGGATCAGGTCTGGCTCGCGCGGTTCATGGAAGCGAATGGCGACATCGGCCTCACGCATCGCCAAATCAAGGTCGCGGTCATCCAGGCGCAGCGATACTTCGATTTTGGGGTGCGAGCGGATGAAGTCCTTCAGCCGCGCTGTCAGCCACACCGACCCGAACGCCACGGTGGTGGTGACGCGCAATGGACCCTGTGGATTGTCTTTGGTCTCGGTCAGCATGTCCTCGACGTTGTTCAGCTTCGCGAACACGTCGTGGACGGTTTTAAACAACAGGTCGCCTTGTTCCGTTAAAATCAGTCCACGCGCATGGCGGTGGAACAGGCTGACGCCCAACGAGTCTTCCAGCGCGCTGATCTGACGGCTGACAGCGGATTGGCTTAAGTTCAGCGTGTCGGCGGCATGCGTGAAACTGCCGGCCTGAGCAACGGCGTGAAACACGCGCAGCTTATCCCAGTCTAGCTTGCTACCCCGCACCGACATCTCAAACCTCCCCCAAAATTCGACGCCTAGTGTGCGCCTTGCTCCGCAATAAACCTGTCTGCTTCAAGTGCCGCCATGCAGCCTGAGCCGGCCGCTGTCACAGCTTGGCGATAAATATGATCTTGCACGTCACCGGCCGCGAACACGCCCGGAATGTTGGTGCGCGGCGTGCCCGGTTTCGTAATCAAATAGCCGTTCTCGTCCATATCCAGAATGCCGTGGAATAATTCAGTGTTTGGCGTGTGCCCGATCGCGATGAACAGGCCGTCGATTTTCAAATCGCTCACAGCGCCGGTTTTGACGTTCTTCACTTTGGCACCCGTCACGCCTGCGGGGTTGCCGCCGCCGACCACTTCTTCAATCGCGCTATCCCACACCACATTCACTTTGGGATTATCGAATAATCGTTTCTGAGCAATTTTCTCAGCCTTCAATTCATCGCGGCGGTGAATCAAGGTCACCTTGGTCGCGTGATTGGTCAGGTAAATCGCTTCTTCAACGGCCGTATTGCCGCCGCCCACAACCGCCACTTCCTTGCCACGGAAGAAGAAGCCATCGCACGTCGCACAGGCCGACACGCCAAAGCCGCGATACTTCTGTTCAGAATCCAGGCCCAGCCAGCGCGCTTGCGCACCGGTGCAGATAATCACCGTGTCGCCGGTATAAATGTCACCACTATCGCCCACAGCCGTGAACGGGCGCTTTGAAAAATCCACACTGACGATGGTGTCGTGAATGAACTTCGTGCCCACATGCTCGGCTTGCTTTTGCATTTGTTCCATCAACCACGGTCCTTGAATCACCTCGGCGAAACCGGGGTAGTTTTCAACATCGGTGGTGATGGTCATTTGGCCGCCGGGCTGCATACCCGCGACCAGAATGGGTTCTAAGTTCGCGCGCGCCGCATAAATGGCAGCTGTCAAACCAGCCGGGCCCGAGCCCAGAATCAAAACTTTAGTGCGATGTTCACTCATGGCTTTTCACTCATAGCGGGCCGCCAACCCAGGTAAGACAAAGCCACTCAACGCGGCGAGAAAATGGCGAAATGACCTCCCGAAGATAGGGGTGGTATGCGCTGCACGCAAGGCAACCTAGGGAGTTACCCACAACTTACGCATAACTCACATATGTTGTGGAAAATTGCGGACTGACCTGAAGTGACGATTGCTTGGCTATTAGATTCTGGTCTAGGGTCGCAATAATATTGCGCAATATACTTGCGCAAGCTCCAGAACGGAGAGACAGCTTGGTGGAGGGGCCAAGCTGGGTATAAGGGGGAGTTCCGATGTCCGACGCCGATAACCTGTCCAAAGACGGCACACAGCGCGTGCGTCTTGATCGCATCGACCGTCAGATCTTGAGCGATCTGCAAGACGATGGTCGCATGACCAACGTGGATTTGGCCAAGCGCGCAGGCATTTCCGCCCCGCCGTGCTTACGCCGTGTGCGCGCACTGGAAGAAGCGGGCTACATCAAAGGCTATCATGCGCGGCTTGATCACGCGCAATTGGGCTACACGGTGACAGTGTTTGCGCATGTGGGGCTGAACAGCCAAGCCGAAGCCGATTTGGTGGCGTTTGAAAACTTGGTGCGCGAATGGCCCGAAGTGCGCGAGTGCCACATGCTGGCAGGCGAGACTGATTTCTTGCTGCGCATCGTCGCCAAAGACTGGGATGCCTATCAGCGCTTCGTCACTGAAAAACTGACGGCAGCACCCAAAGTGGCGCACGTGAAATCAGCCTTGGCGATCCGTTCGGCAAAAACGTTGCCGGGCGTGCCCATTCAGATTGATGAGAAGAAGTAGGCGCATCATCGCCTGCGAGGCTTTAAAGTATTCAGGCGTTTAAGCGCCGCTGCTGTTATTTGCGTCCATCCATCTGTCCAAGATTGGAGAAGCGATATGCAAGTCTCGCGTCGAGTTGTTCTTTCATTCGCATCTGTGGTGCTAGTACCGTTCGCGATGCATGCCCCAGAGGCGCACGCCCAAGATTTGATGAGCCGCGGCAAAGATGCGCTGAAGGGGCTCAAGGGCAATTCGGGCACATCGACAAGTGCATCAGCTCTTAGCAACACCGACATGGTGGGCGGCTTGCGCGATGTACTCCGCGTGGGGTCAGAGCGCGTTATCGGCACATTGGGCAAGGCTGATGGCTTCAACAAAGCCAGCGATGTGCACATTCCTCTGCCGGGCACACTGAAAACCGCACAATCCATGCTGTCGAAAGTAGGCATGGGGGGCTTGGGCGAAGATTTAGAATTGCGCCTCAATCGTGCCGCTGAAGCTGCGGTGCCTCAGGCCAAAACATTATTCTCCGATGCTATTGGACAAATGAGCATCGACGACGCCCAGAAAATTATCAGCGGGCCGAAGGATTCAGCCACGCAATACTTCAAAAGCAAAATGTCGGCCCCTTTGTCTGCGGGTATGACGCCGATTGTGAATGACCAACTGTCTAACGTTGGTGCGCTGGCCTCGTTGGATAAGATGATGGGCCAGTATAAATCGCTGCCGTTTGCACCCGATGCCAAAACCAATCTGACTGAGTATGTTGTCGGCAAGGCGGTCGATGGCGTGTTTCTGTATTTGGGCCGCGAAGAAGCCGCTATTCGCGAGAACCCGGCCAAGCGCACCACGGAACTGCTGCAAAAAGTATTCAGCCGCTGATGCTGGCGCGCGCCGATACTCTCACGCATCGATATTTTCATGTGCCACTGCTTTCACTGGCCAATGCTTTCACGTGAACTTCAATTCACCCTGGGGAGGGGACGATGAAGACGCTGATTCAATTTTTGCCTATTAAATTTTTGCCCATTCAGATTTTGAGTGTGCTGGTCCTTTTAATCGGCGGCGGTATTTCATCAGCCTCAGCGCAATCACCCGGAACCGTTCTGCTCACCGGCGCAAGCGCGGGGCATGGCTTGGCCTTCGCTGAAGACTACGCCAAGCGCGGCTGGCGCTTGATCGCAACCGCACGTGACCCGGCCAAAGCAACCGAACTGCAAGCCATCGCCAAGAAATATCCCAACGTCACCATCGATGCGCTGGATATTACGAACTTCAAACAGGTCGATGCGTTGGCGGCGAAATACAAAACTACGCCGATTGATGTGCTGAACCTGAATGGCGCGATCAACAGCTTCAGCGTGGGGTTGGAAAAATTCGGGCCACTTGACCCTGTGCGCTTGAACGAAATTCTCAATACCAACGTCACATCACAGCTTTATATGGCTGAAGCGTTCCTCGAGCCTGTGGCGTTGAGCAAGCAAAAGAAGATTATTGCCATGAGTGCGGTGGGTGGGTCCATCACAGGCGTCAAACAATCCACGGCCCCTGCATACCGTGCCAGCAAAGCCGCGCTGAACATGCTGATGCGCACCTACGGCGAACACGTGAAAGCGCGCGGTGTCGCGGTGCTGATCATCGCCCCCGGCACTGTGGATATTCACAACTACTATGACGTGAAGGACCAAAGTACGGTGCCCGAGCGTTATCGCGGTCAGATCGAACGCAAAATTCTAGCCCCGCGCTCAGCCATTGGCTCGATGATTGACCTCATCGACCGCCTGACCATCAACGACATTGATAAATTTCACCAATGGGACGGCAAAGAATTGCCATGGTGATCGCCTAATTTCGCCCGAGGTCATGCTCGGATGTAGTCATATAAATGCGTGTATTAGCTTTTTTGAAGGTGGCGGTGATCAGCGCAGCGTGCTTTACGCCGCTGGCAGTGTATGCACAAACAACAGCGATGTCGGCTGGGCGCTTTCTTGAACAAGCCGCCTTTGGCCCCACGCCTTCAGAACTAAAACGCGTTCAGCAAATCGGGCTTGATGGTTGGCTGTACGAGCAGTTTCAGGCGCCTGAAACACCAATCGCCACGCCCACCGAAGGCGATTTGCATGCTCAAAATGCGGCGCTGCGTGCGCAATATTTGCATCGCCTGTCAGCGGCCCCTGATCAACTGCGGCAAAAGACGGCTTATGCCCTGAGCCAAATCATTGTCATTTCGCTGAATAAGAACGTCACGCCGGTTGAGATTGTGCCGTACTTGCAGATCTTAAGCCGCAATGCGTTTGGCAATTACCGCACGCTGCTGGATGAGATCACGGTCAGTTCGCAGATGGGCCAGTATTTGGATATGGCCAACAGCCGCAAGCCCGGCCCGAACGCGACGCCCAACGAGAATTATCCGCGTGAGCTGATGCAATTGTTCAGCATCGGTTTGGTGCAACTGAATTTGGACGGCACGCCGAAATTGGATGCGGCGGGCAAGCCTATCCCGACCTACGACCAAACAACTGTGCAGCAAGTGTCTCTGGCGTTAACGGGTTGGACGTTTCCCGGCCCTGGTAACACCAACCCGAAAAATTTCAGCGGGCCCATGAAGCCGGTGGACGCCAACCACGACATGACTGAGAAAAATTTTCTGGGCTGCAAGTTGTTCGCAGGGCAGGGCGCTGTGCTGGATAAAGACCAAACGTTGGACTGCGTGTTCCATCACCCCAACACCGCGCCGTTTATTAGCGTGCGGCTCATCCACAGCTTAGTCACCAGCAATCCATCGCCTGCGTATGTGCGTCGCGTCAGCAGCGTATTTGCCGATAACGGCAAGGGCGTGCGCGGTGATTTGCGCGCGGTGATTTATGCCATTCTGATGGACGAAGAGGCGCGCCCCGAAAAAGCTGATTTGCAAACAGGCCGTTTGAAAGATGCGATTGCGCATGTTGCGGCTTTTGCACGCGCATTGAATGGTCAGATTACGCCGACGAATAATCTGACCTATCAATTCAGCCAAATGGCGCAAACGCCATTAACGCCGCCGTCGGTGTTTAGCTATTACTCGCCGCTGTACCGCATCAAGTCGGGGATTGTGGCCCCAGAGTTTCAAACTTACACGCCAACAGAATCGGTGATGCGCGGGAATTTGCTGTGGCAGATGATCGCTAACCCGGACGGCGATTTTGTTGTGGATTTAAAGCCGTTTGAAGCCGTGGCCGATGACCCGGTGAAGTTGGTAGATGCAGTAGATCAGGCGCTACTGTATGGGCGCATGTCGGCCAGCTTGCGTCAGCAAATTCTGATGGCTGTGAAAGCGCAGGATGATGCGACCAGCCGTTTGCAAATCGCGCTTTATCTGACGGCGTTGTCCGGTGCCTACACGGTGCAACACTGATGACATTCTCTCGCCGTCATATTTTGCAAAGTGTGAGTGCAGGTGTCGCCCTTGCCGCGTTACAGCGTTTGGGTGCGAGTAGCGCACATGCGGGCACATCAAATGACTACAAAGCGTTAGTGTGCTTGTTCCTGGCGGGTGGTTATGACGGCCACAGCATGTTCATTCCCGTCGGCGGCAAAACGGGCGCGGCTTATCGCGATATCCGTAAACGCTTGCCCCCACAAACGGGCGAAGCGCAGCGTGTCAGCACGCGCGATGGCGCGGCCTACATGCTGCACGGCGGCTATGCGGCGCTGGCGCCGTTGTGGACGCAGCGCAAATTGGCGGTGCTGGCGAATGTGGGCAACTTACAGCAGCCCGTTACCCGCGATCAGTTCTTGAATAAGTCCGTGCCGGTGCCGCTGAATTTATTCTCGCACCCCGATCAGATTCTACAAATGCAAACGGCTGACCCTGCGGGCGGCATGAGCAGCGGGTGGGCGGGCCGAGCATCGGATGCGGTGAAGTCGCTGAATGGCGGTGCGGCATTTCCGGCTGCGTTTTCCATGAATGGCGCGGCGTTGTTTGGCCAGGGCCGCGATGTGCAAAGTGTGAGTTTGTATCCGGGCTTTGACCTGACGTTGAATGGTCTTGGCGCGTGGCCTGCGACGGCGCAAACCGCACGCTTGGCGGCCCTCCAAGAGATCATCAATCTCGACAGTGGCGTAATGACCATTCGCGCCGCAGACATGGTGCGCCAGGATGCATTGGCGTTAAATAAAATGCTGTCAGCGGCGGGGCAGGGTGCCACCTTAAAAACAACATTCCCTGCCACGTACATCGGCAAGCAATTGGCGCATGTGGCGTCCTTGATGAGTTTGCGCGAGAAGGTTGGAATTAAGCGTCAGGTTTTTTTCTGCTCCATCGGTGGGTTCGACACGCACGCAGACCAAAGTTGGACCTATTGGGATTTATTAAAACAAGCCGGCGATGCTATGGCGGCGTTTTATGCCGCCACCGTTGAACTGGGTATCGCCGAGAACGTGACGACCTTCACCGAAAGCGACTTTGGCCGCACGCTCGACCCCAATGATACGGGTACTGATCATGGTTGGGGCAATCATCACATTATCTTAGGCGGCGCGGTGAAGGGCGGCGATGTGTACGGCACATTCCCGACGCTAGAACTGGGGGGGCCCGATGACAGTAGCCTGCGCGGTGCGCTGATTCCGAGCACGGCACTCGATCAA
The DNA here is from genome assembly GCA_965229355.1 of Rhodospirillaceae bacterium. Classification (GTDB taxonomy): domain Bacteria; phylum Pseudomonadota; class Alphaproteobacteria; order Rhodospirillales; family Rhodospirillaceae. Next base: position 2,767,498 of record OZ245869.1, read on the forward strand.
TACGGCGCGACGCTGGCCAAATGGTTTGGCGTTGATGCCGCGAACATGCGAACTGTGTTTCCAAATTTGAAGAGCTTCGAGAAGACGGATTTGGGCTTTATGGCTTAAATGGCATTAAGCGGCGTTAGTGCATTGATTTTGAATTATAATTTTAGATAGCGTTTATGTTTGTTCTTGTTTTGTTCTTATCTTAATCTAAGCTGAGTTTTACACTGGCTTGGATAAGAAAAATGGATGCAACACGAATGGAGGACGTCGCGTTGCGATTTGTTTGCGTGCAATGCGTCAGCAGTAATTTTTTAAAAGAAAAAATTCGCTCTGAAGGCTTCCGACGGGGCGAATGCGCATGCTGCGGTTTCACACATCAGGCCTTAACTGTTGTCCAAATCGCTGCGTATGCTTTTCAGCGGCGTGATGAGTTAATCCAAAAAGGAAATAGCGATGCAAAAAAGATCAAGCCACGTGAATTGGCTGGGATTGTAATAGACGAAACGCTTGATGGTCCCGACGACCTCGATTCAATTACTTTCGACGAAATTTGCGATTTCTTTGAGTATTACGGAATGCAAATGGATACTCAGGATGGCAACGACGACCGCTTTGAAGACTGGTGTTATGAAAACAACTGATCGCTTCTAATGGGCTAACAAAAAAGCGCCGCTGATGGCTCAGGGCGCTTTTTCAATTCTTGCTATGAAACGAAGTTATTTAAACTTCACCTTCACGACTTCATAAGCTTTACCACCACCTGGCGCAGTGACTTCAGCGGTATCGCCAATGGTCTTGCCAATCAGCGCACGACCAAGCGGCGATTGCACCGAGATTTTGTTCTTCTTCAAATCAGCCTCGTAGGGGCCAACGATTTGGTAGGTCGACTCTTCATCGCTGTCGATGTCGGCCACAGTCACTGTTGCGCCAAAGCGCACGGTGTTGCCCGACAGTTTGGAGACGTCGATCACATCTGCGCGGCTGATGATGTCTTCCAGCTCGAGGATGCGGCCTTCGATAAAGCTCTGCTTTTCGCGCGCAGCATGATACTCGGCGTTTTCTGAAAGGTCGCCGTGCTCACGCGCTTCCGCGATCTGTTTGATCACCGCCTGTCTGTCGGTGAACTTCAGTTGCTTGAGTTCCTCTTGCAGAGGAGCCAAGCCATCGGACGTCATCGGTACTTTTTCCATGAGGCTCTTGCCTTCATTCTCACTAAAAAATTGTTCGCGCTACCTTTGCTGCGCGAAAGAAAAGAAAAGCCCACGCCACGGATGGCGTGGGCGCTTCAGGTCGTGCTGATCTCAGCTATTAAAATAGGATTGTAATGGGGCCACATCAAGGCCCCCGTCACGAAGGGCCCCAATGGCCCCAACCGCAGCAGTAGCGGCTGCCATCGTTGTAAAGTGGCAGATATTGCGGGTTAGCGCGGTTCGGCGGATGTCGAAACTATCTTTCAACGACTGGCTGCCCTCAGACGTGTTGACCACCATCTGAACGGACCCCGAGATCATCAGGTCTACGCAATGCGGGCGGCCTTCGGCGACTTTGTTCACTAAGTCGACATCAATGCCCTGTGCAGCCAGGAATTTCTGTGTCCCGCGCGTGGCGACAACCTTGAAATCCATGGCCTTCAGTTTACGGGCCAGTTGAACGGCGGCCGCCTTGTCACGCTCGCGCACCGAGATGAACGCGGTGCCTTTTTGCGGCAACACGGTACCAGCGCCCAATTGTGCCTTGGCGAACGCGCGTGGGAATTCGCGATCCAAGCCCATCACTTCGCCGGTCGATTTCATTTCCGGGCCCAGCACGATGTCGACGCCGGGGAAACGATTGAACGGGAACACGGCTTCTTTCACCGCGATGTGCTTTTCTTTGGCGGGTGCATGTTCGTAATCGGGGCCTAAGTTGAAGCTGGCCAGCTTTTCGCCAGCCATCACGCGTGCAGCGATTTTCGCAACCACAACGCCGGTGGCTTTGGCCACGAACGGCACCGTGCGCGAGGCGCGCGGGTTTACTTCCAGAATATAGATGTCCCCGTCTTTGATGGCGTATTGAACGTTCATCAAGCCGACCACGTTCAGCTTCTTCGCCATTGCAATGGTTTGGCGTTTGATTTCGGCCAGCAATTCAGCGCTCAGTGAATACGGTGGCAACGAGCAGGCTGAGTCGCCCGAGTGCACGCCCGCTTCTTCGATGTGCTCCATGATGCCGGCGATATAAACGTCGCTGCCATCGCAGATCGCATCCACGTCAACTTCCGTGGCGCCAGAGAGATACGAGTCAATCAGCACCGGGTTGTTGCCCGTGACGGCCACAGCATCGCGGAAGTAATTCGTCAGGCTGTTTTCATCGTGCACAATCGCCATGGCCCGACCGCCCAACACGTACGACGGACGAATAACAACCGGATAGCCAATGGTTTTGGCGGCCTTTTGCGCTTCTTCCAATGTCATCGCGGTGCCGTTGGCGGGCTGACGCAAGTTCAGCTCTTTCAGCATCTTCTGGAACCGCTCGCGGTCTTCCGCCAAGTCGATGGCATCAGGCGAGGTGCCCAAAATTGGAATACCTGCTTTCTCAATCGCTTTGGCCAGCTTTAACGGTGTTTGGCCGCCCAACTGCACAATCACGCCCAACACTTCGCCGTTGGATTGTTCGGTGCGGATGAGTTCGATCACGTCTTCGGCGGTCAACGGTTCGAAATACAAACGGTCCGAGGTGTCGTAATCGGTCGACACCGTTTCCGGGTTGCAGTTCACCATGATGGTTTCGAACTTGGCATCACGTAAGCTGAAGGCCGCGTGCACGCAGCAATAGTCGAACTCGATGCCTTGGCCGATACGGTTCGGGCCGCCACCGAGAATGATGATCTTCTTGCGGTTCGACGGCTCTGCTTCGCACTCAGGCGCGTTTAAGCCATCGCCTTCGTAACACGAATACATATACGGCGTGGGTGATGCGAATTCGCCAGCGCAGGTGTCGATGCGCTTGAATACGGGGCGTACTTTTTTCTCATGGCGCAGGGCCATGATTTCGGTGTCTTTTTTACCGGTGAGTTCTGACAAGCGCTTGTCCGAGAAGCCCAGCTTCTTCAGTTTCAGCAAATCTTGAGCATCGGTCGGAAGGCCGTTCTCGCGGACTTTGTTTTCCGCCTTCACGATGATTTCCAACTGACGCACGAACCACGGATCAAACTTCGAAATCGCGCAGATGTCGTCGACCGACATGCCAGCCCGCAAAGCTTGGCCCGCGATCACAAAACGATCCGGGCGCGGCGTCGCTAAAGCGATCCGCAGCTTGTCGTGATCGGTTGTCGGCGCGCCTGAGTCGTCCAGCGAGACTTCATTTAAACCGGTGAGGCCGGTTTCGAGCGAGCGCAAACCTTTTTGCAAGCTCTCGGCAAAGGTGCGGCCCACCGACATGGCTTCGCCCACCGACTTCATCGAGGTCGAGAGCAGCGCCGGGGTAGCCGGGAATTTTTCGAACGTGAACCGCGGAATCTTCGTCACCACGTAGTCAATCGTCGGCTCGAACGAAGCCGGAGTTGCTTTGGTAATGTCGTTGACGATTTCATCCAGCGTGTAGCCAACTGCTAATTTCGCTGCGACTTTCGCAATCGGGAAGCCTGTGGCCTTCGACGCCAAAGCTGATGAACGCGACACGCGTGGGTTCATTTCGATGATAGTCATACGACCATCGACCGGGTTGATGGCGAACTGCACGTTTGAGCCACCGGTATCCACACCAATTTCGCGCAAGCATGCAATCGAAGCGTCGCGCATTACTTGGTATTCTTTGTCGGTCAGCGTCAGCGCCGGGGCAACGGTGATCGAGTCCCCGGTGTGAATGCCCATGGGATCAATATTTTCGATGGAGCAGATGATGATGCAGTTGTCCTTGCGGTCGCGGACAACTTCCATCTCGTACTCTTTCCAGCCGAGCACAGACTCTTCCACCAGCACCGATTTCACCGGCGATGCCGCCAAGCCTGTGCCGACAATCGCTTCAAACTCTTCGGTGTTGTAGGCGATGCCGCCACCTTCACCGCCAAGGGTGAATGAAGGGCGAATGATCGAGGGCAGGCCGACGAACTTCAACGCTTCGCGCGCTTCTTCCAGCGAATGGACCATGCGGCTGCGCGGACTTTCCAGGCCAATCTTCTCCATGGCCTCTTTGAACATCTGGCGGTCTTCGGCTTTCTCGATGACGTCGCGCTTGGCGGCAATCATCTCGACGTTGAACTTCTTCAGCACGCCCATTTCGTCCAGCTTCATCGCTGTGTTCAGCGCGGTCTGGCCGCCCATCGTTGGCAACAACGCGTCCGGGCGTTCTTTCTCGATGATCTTGGCAACGGTATCCGGCGTAATCGGCTCGATGTATGTGGCATCGGCCAAGCCCGGATCAGTCATGATCGTCGCTGGGTTCGAGTTCACCAGAATGACGCGGTAGCCTTCCTGACGCAGCGTTTTGCACGCTTGCGCGCCCGAGTAATCAAACTCGCAGGCCTGGCCGATGACAATCGGGCCAGCGCCAATGATCAGGATGCTTTTAATATCCGTGCGTTTTGGCATGTCGCTTACTTTTTCTTCTTATGGTCAGCGATCGCTTTAACGAAGCGATTGAAGAGGTAATGGCTATCTTGAGGCCCAGGCGAAGCTTCCGGGTGATATTGCACCGAGAACACGGGTTTGTCGGTTGCGCGCATGCCTTCAACGATGCCGTCGAACAGCGATTTGTGCGTCTCAACAACGTTCTTCGGCAGTGTCGCGCGATCAACCGCAAAGCCATGGTTCTGCGAGGTGATTTCCACCTTGCCGGTTTCCAAGTCTTGCACCGGTTGGTTTGCGCCACGATGGCCCCGGTTCAGCTTGTAGGTCTTCGCGCCAAACGCCAGCGACAGAATTTGGTGACCCAAGCAGATGCCAAAGATCGGCTTGCCGGAATCAATCAGCTTCTTCACTTCCGGCACGGCGTAAACACCAGTCGCGGCGGGGTCGCCAGGGCCGTTCGACAAGAAAATGCCGTCCGGGTTGTGGCGTAAGATTTCATCAGCGGTCGCGGTGGCAGGCACAACTGTCACTTTGCAGCCGGTGTCAGCCAGGCAGCGCAAAATGTTGCGCTTCGCACCGTAGTCGATGGCGACAACGTGGTGATCAATCTTGCGACCGTCTTTGGTCAGATCGCCAAAGCCCTTGCCTTTATTCCAGCGGGTCTCGGTCCACGAATAGGTTTGGCGACAGGTTACATCCTTCGCCAAGTCCATGCCGTTCAGGCCAGGCCATGCTTTGGCTTCGGCGATCAGCGCATCGATGTCGAACGTGCCATCCGGGTTGTGGACCATCACGCCGTTCGGCGCGCCCTTGTCGCGGATGCGACGAGTGAGGCGGCGGGTATCCAAGCCAGCCAAACCAATCAGGTCGAACGACTTCAGCCACGTGTCCAAGTGTTGCTTGGCGCGGTAGTTCGAAGGCTCGGTGATGTCGTCGCGGATAATCAGGCCGCGCGCAGCCGGTGTGGTGCTTTCCAAATCTTCCGGGTTCGCACCAACGTTGCCGATGTGCGGGAAGGTAAAGGTGATGATCTGGCCCGCATACGACGGGTCGGTCAGAACTTCTTGATAACCGGTGATAGATGTATTGAAGACAACTTCACCGACGTTTTTGCCGGTGGCGCCAATACCACGCCCCCAAAACACCGATCCATCGTCTAAAACTAAAACGGCTGTAGCGCCTTTCGGCTGAGCCCGGTCAGAAGATGGAACGGGTGTGGCCATCAGGGCTGCCCTTTCTGAGACGCTGGCGTGAGAAGGGTGGTCATGGTTTTGGCCTCTCTTTGGCTCGCATCTTCCCTTACCGGCGCGATTTTCGCGACAGTTTTGGACGACGCCCCAAATGTATTTATTAAGTTTCTTGCCCGATTTGCCGCCCAGAATTTCCGCAAGGGTCTTCTGACCAGCAAGCCGCTGTGTTGGCCGGGGTGTTTAAGGAAAGCCCCCCCATGAGTCAAGTGAAGCTAGGCCTGTGGACAACTCAAAAACCTCAGTATTTCCGGGCCTTGATCGCTTTTGCCAAGAATACAGCCATAGAGTAGGTTACGCGCTTTCCAAAACCGCTATGACATTCCTATGAAAGGCCCTTTGGCATGCTCCGGACCGTTCTCAATGAGGCCATGAAAGACGCGATGCGCGCCAAAGATGCGCCCAGTCTTTCGACGATTCGCCTGATCCTAGCCGCCCTGAAAGACCGCGATATCGCCGCGCGTAGCAAAGGCAACTACGACGGGATTTCCGAAGACGAAATTCTGCAAATGTTTAACAGCATGATTAAGCAGCGTCGCGAGAGCATTACCCTGTACGAACAGGGCGGGCGTTGCGAATTGGCGCAGAAAGAAAAAGAAGAAATCGACGTTATTCAACGCTTTATGCCGACCCAAATGGATGACGCAGCTGTCGATGCTGCCGTAAAGGGCGCCATCGCCAGCGTTGAAGCCAAAGGCCTGAAAGACATGGGTAAGGTCATGGCTGTGTTGAAAGAAAAACACGCCGGGCAAATGGACTTCAGCAAAGCCAGCGCGCTGATCAAACAAGCGCTGTCTTAATCGGTCTCGTAACTGCTTTTCTCACGCCTATATAATAGGCGTGAAGTCCCACTTCTTTCTGGCGAAGCTTTCGCATGAATTTTCCGCCTGAATTCCTGGATGAGATCAGAAACCGGCTTTCGGTTTCGGGTGTCGTGGGGCAGCGCGTGAAGTTGATTCGCAAAGGCCGCGAGTTCGTGGGCTTAAGCCCCTTTACCAATGAAAAAACGCCTTCGTTCACGGTCAACGACGAGAAGGGGTTTTATCACTGCTTTTCCACCAACGAGCACGGCGACATCTTCACCTTTTTGATGAAGACGCAGAATCTGTCGTTCCCGGAAGCGGTTGAACGTTTAGCAGAAGACGCAGGCCTCGAGATGCCGCGCAACGATCCGCGCGAGGTGCAAGTCATCGAACGCGCGGTCAAATTGCGCGAAGCTGTGGAGGCCGCCTGCATGTTCTATCAGGCGGCGCTGCAAAAGCCTGAAGGCAAGCGGGCGTTGGATTATCTGCACAGCCGCGGGCTAGGCGATGAGATCATTCAAAAGTACCGCTTGGGCTATTCACCTTCGGGTAATGCTCTGAAGACCGAATTAAAACGCCGCGGCTATGCAGAAGACATTCTGAAAGACGTGCGCCTGATTAATGAAGGCAAAGAGGGCCGCGATTCCTTCGACTTCTTCCGTGACCGTGTGATGTTCCCGATCTTCGATGTGAAGGGGCGTCCTGTTGCGTTCGGTGGACGCATTATGGGCGAAGGAGAACCGAAGTACCTGAACTCGCCAGAAACACCGCTGTTTCATAAGGGCGGGCTTTTGTATGGGCTGGCACTGGCCCGTCAAAGTGTCATCGACAAAAATCAGATCGTGGTCTGCGAGGGCTACATGGACGTGATTGCCATGGCCCAAGCCGGGTTCACCAATGCTGTGGCCCCTTTAGGCACCGCGCTCACGGAAACGCAGCTTGAGATGCTGTGGAAACTCGTGCCTGAACCCATCATGTGCTTTGACGGCGATAAGGCTGGTCAACGGGCTGCCGCCCGCGCTGCAAACTTGGCGTTGCCGAAACTGCTGCCGGGCAAGTCACTTCAATTTGCGCTTCTACCCTCGGGCCAAGACCCGGATGACCTGATCCGTAAATCAGGCCCTGAAGCGATGAGCCAGGTCTTGAACGGTGCTGTGGCATTATCCGAGGTGGCGTGGCGTCAGGTTCTGGCTGAACACCAGGTCGATACCCCCGAACGCCGGGCAGGGTTCGAGCGCGCAGTGTTCGAGCGCGTGGGGGCCATCGCTGATCAATCGGTCCGCGAACAGTATCGTATGGTATTTAAAGAGCGCCTGCGGGACATGTTTATGCCCCAGCGAACGTTCACACCGGGCAGTTCTCGTGGCGGCAATAATCGTGCCAATTCTGGCCGCGGCCCCTTCCGTGGCAAGTCCCCACCGGTGCCGATGATGGTCAGACCCCGCCCGTCCAGCGGACTCGCCGTCGACCGGATGCGCGAGCGCATTTTGCTGGCGACTTTGATCAACCACCCCGAACTTTTGGACCACATTGAAGAGCGGCTGGGAGCCATGGTTTTGGCCGATTCCCGCCTTGACTCAGTGCGCCAATCCGCCTTAATGCACCTATCTCATCAACCGGACCTTGATTCTCAGACACTTAAGACCCATTTGGCAGGCATAGGGTTCGCCCATGACCTGAATTCTCTTTTGGGTGAGGACACTTATGTCCATGCGGCATTCGCCAGACCAGAAGCTGAGGCGGCCAAGGCAACCGAGGGATGGGACGATACGTTTGGTTGGCATCAACGTTCTAGTCTTGAGGCCGATCTGAAACAGCTACGTGAAACTTTGGCTGCTAATCCGACCGAAGAAACCATTGCGGCGATTAACTCGCTTGCCGAACAGATGAACCTATATACGCATGAATAAAATCAGCAAACCCGCCGCCAAATCTGCTTCTGCTGCAAAGTCTTCTGCGACCGCGAAAGACAAAGATAAGGATAAAGCTGCAACCGCGAAGAGTGCGAAAGCCGCACCCGCGCCAGCTGCTGCTGTGGGCAAAGATGGTAAGCCGGTGGAAGCGGTGGTTGCTGGCGATAAGCCATTGCTCGATTCAACCAACCAGAACATCAAGAAGCTGATCCAGAAGGCCAAAGAGCGCGGCTACATCACTTATGATGAGTTGAACGCTGCTCTGCCGCCTGAGGAAATGTCTTCGGAGCAAATCGAAGACGTGATGTCGATGCTCTCGGAAATGGGCATCAACGTTGTTGAAGCCGAAGAGCAAGAAGAGGCTGGCGAAGAAGAAGCTGCTGAAGGCGATGAAGCCAAACCGGAAGGCTATACCGGCGGTAACATCGACGAAGACGACGTTGGCCGTACCGATGACCCAGTGCGCATGTACTTGCGCGAAATGGGCTCGGTTGAGTTGTTATCGCGCGAAGGCGAAATCGCGATTGCCAAGCGTATCGAAGCTGGTCGCGAGATGATGATTGGCGGCATCTGCGAAAGCCCCATCACCATTCGGAACTTGCTGCAATGGCACGATGCTTTGCAGAACGGCAAAATGCTGTTGCGCGACATCATCGACTTGGATGCCACCTATGGCACGTCAGGTTTGAAGCAAGCTGTTGGCCCTGAGCTTGAAGGTGACGCCGCTGCTGCTGGCGGTGAAGCTGTTGAAGTCGTCATCGATATCGACGGCGCGAAATTGAAACGCCCTGAAGCGCCTGCTCCTGCTCAGCCCAAAGTTGTTGCAGCCCCAACAGTGCGTGGCCCTGAAGCCGCTGGCGCTGAAGGCGGCGAACCCACAGAAGGTGGCGCCGAAGGCGTTGAAGGTGGCGTTCCCGGCCAGCCTGACGAAGAAGATGAAGCTGCTGTGTCGCTGGCTGCGATGGAATCATCGCTGATGCCGCAAGTGTTGGAAGCCTTGGAAAAGGTTGCCCATACCTACACGCGCATGAAGAAGCAGCAGGACGCCCGTATGGAAGTCCTGCAAAAAGGTGAGGAAGTCGATAAGGCGTTGGAGCGCCGCTATCAGAAGATTAAGCAAGAGCTGGTCGAGCTGATGGAAGGCGTGCACCTGAACAATGCGCGTATCGAAGCCCTCGTCGAGAGTATGAACGACCTGAACCGCAAGCTTGTCGGTTTAGAAGGTCAGGTTTTGCGCATTGCGTTGAAGTGCAAAATCAAACGCGAAGAATTCCTGCAAGCCTATTACGGCAACGAGCTTGATCCGAACTGGCTCGCGAACGTTGCGAAATTACCAGCCAAGGGCTGGAAAGATTTCGCGGCCAAGTTTGAGCCGCAGATCGAAGAAATTCGTCAACAAATCGGCGCCATCGCTGATGAAGCATCTGTGCCAATTGGCGACTTCCGCCGCATCGTCAACACGGTGCAAAAAGGCGAGCGCGAAGCTGGCCGTGCGAAGAAAGAAATGATCGAGGCCAACCTGCGCCTGGTTATTTCTATCGCTAAAAAATACACCAACCGCGGTCTGCAATTCTTGGATTTGATCCAAGAAGGCAACATCGGCCTGATGAAGGCCGTTGATAAGTTCGAATACCGCCGTGGCTATAAGTTCTCGACATACGCAACATGGTGGATCCGTCAGGCCATTACGCGTTCGATCGCCGACCAAGCGCGCACCATCCGTATTCCGGTGCATATGATTGAGACGATCAACAAGCTCGTTCGTACCTCACGCCAAATGCTGCACGAAATCGGCCGCGAGCCGACGCCGGAAGAGTTGGCGGAAAAGCTGCAAATGCCGCTGGAGAAGGTGCGTAAGGTTCTGAAGATTGCCAAAGAGCCGATCTCTCTCGAAACGCCGATTGGCGACGAGGAAGACAGCCACTTGGGCGACTTCATCGAAGACAAGAACGCCATTCAGCCGGTGGATGCGGCAATTCACGGTAACTTGCGCGAAACCACGACACGCGTCCTCGCCAGCCTCACGGCTCGTGAAGAACGCGTGCTGCGGATGCGCTTTGGTATCGGGATGAACACCGACCATACGCTGGAAGAAGTGGGCCAACAGTTCTCGGTGACACGCGAACGTATTCGTCAGATTGAGGCGAAAGCGTTGCGCAAACTGAAGCACCCCAGCCGCTCACGCAAATTGCGCAGCTTCCTGGATAACTAAGCGCACCGTTTAAATCCATGTTCGCCACTGATGCGGTACCACCGACCAATGCGTTAAATCGCCTGATCGGTGGGCCTTTTGGCGCGTTCTTGCTGAAGCCTTGGTATGACCCCGTCGCCTTGCAAGGTGTCGTGCGGTTTTTCATGCCGGCCTCACGCGCGTGGGCTGCCGCTAATATTTCAAACGGCGACCCCGCGGAATTCTTGAAAGCCTTGGGCAAGCCGCGCAGTGTTGGCGCGGGCCTTGCGAAAGCCATTGCCGATACGGATCAACTGCGCGACGTGTACGCGCTGTCTGAAGGGGCGTGGCAAGACGCCGCCTTGAATGGTGTGAGCGGAACGCTTCTGGCGGGGCTCGATGCCCAACGCATGACAGCCGCCGATGCCTGGATGCGTGCGCGGGCGTCGTTCCTGACGTCGCACCTTATTAATCCGTTTCCGCCTGTGAAGTTCACCATCGCGCCCGAAGATGATGTTGAGCGCGCACATGCGCACCGCATTGCCGATGTGCGCAGTGCATTTCCGGGTGCCGATGCTATTTCTGGGATCCAGCAATCGGGCGTGTGCGAAGAGCTTGGACGCAAAACCAGTTGGGTGCGCTTTCCGGCAGGTGTCGGTAATGATTTTGGGTGGGCGCGCGTGGAAGAGCCAAGCCGCACCAAAGCCAAGGGAGTGGTGATTTTCTGTCACGGCATCATGATGGAGCGCGAGCACTGGTCGAGTTTGTATGATCAGGCTGAAGTGTTCCTTGCGCCTGAGGGGGGCGCGCTGGCAGTCATTTCGCCAGAAGGGCCTAATCATGGTCGTCGCATGGAGCCTGGCTATTACGGCGGTGAGCCCATTTTAGCGCATGGTGTGAAGGGCATTCTCGATTACTTCGCGGCACACGTGGTTGAAGTGGGCCGTTTGATTGCCTGGGCCCGCAAAACATACGGCGGGCCAGTGGCCGTAGCGGGGATTAGCTTGGGCGCGTTGACGGCGCAGCTTGTCACTAGTGCCGCCAAACATTGGCCCGCAGAATCTCGCCCTGATGCCACACTGCTGCTGACGACCAATGAATCTCTGATCGATGTCACGTTCAAAGGCTCATTGGCCGGAAGTTTAGGCTTCCCCGCAGAACTCGCGCGCGCGGGCTGGCCCACCGGCAAGATTGATCGCTGGCGGCCGTTGGTTGAGCCCGATGAGCCTGCAATTTCGCCTGATCGCGTGGTCTGCGTGCTCGGCACGACAGATACCGTAACGCCGTATCAAGGCGGTATGCGGCTGGCGCAGCGTTGGGGGATTCCTGAAAAAAATGTATTCCACTGGACGGGTGGCCACTTTGCTGCGGCGTTCTCGGTGTTGCGTGACCGCACCCCGATCCACACCTTTAAAGCCGCCCTGATGCAGGCGGATAAAGGGTAAGTCAGGAAAACATAAAGTTGCCTTGACGTTACATGCTGCGTGCGTAGGTTGACGCGTCTAAACACAAGGCCGGTGGGGCCTGTAGCTCAATGGTTAGAGCCGACCGCTCATAACGGTCTGGTTGCAGGTTCGAGTCCTGCCGGGCCCACCAATTTTTCAATAAACGACAATGTTGATCGACTGTGGTGCAGGGTTTCCTGTGACCTGCGCTGGCCGCTATCACATTCTCAATTCCTGAGGGCCAAGCTGCCGGGACTCAAAAAAAGACCTGAGGCAGTGCAATCAAGCCCTGCCTCAGGTTTGGCGTGTGGTGAACTTACTTAAGCTGCCAGGGCCAGTTGTGGCTTGGCCGTATCGTTGGTGCCGCGAATGTTGCCCAGGAATTTGTTCATTTCCTTGCGTAGCATTTCGGCCTGCACTGAAAGTTCGCGGGCGGCATTCAGAACATCGTTCGAAGAACTACCGGTCAGGTCCACCGCGTTGTTAACGCCGTTGATGTTTTCCGAGACTTCGTTCGAGCCTTGCGCGGCCTGCTGGACGTTTCGTGCAATTTCATCGGTCGAGGCAGACTGTTCCTCGACGGCCGAAGCAATGGTGGCCGATACGGTGTCGAGAGAAGCAATGGTCGATGAGATCTGACGGATCGCAGCAACCGAGGCTTCAGTGGTGATTTGCATGTCGCCAATCTGAGCGGCGATTTCGCCCGTCGCCTTGGCCGTCTGGCTGGCCAAGTTCTTCACTTCGCCGGCAACGACCGCAAAGCCTTTGCCCGCATCACCGGCCCGTGCGGCTTCAATCGTCGCGTTCAGGGCCAACAGGTTGGTCTGTTCCGCGATATCATTGATCAGATCAATGATGTCGTTGATCTTCTTAGCGGCGACAGCAAGGTCGACAACCTGCTTGTTGGTGCGTTCTGCTTCTGTAACAGCAGCGCCCGTCATGCTCTTGGCGTTGGAAAGCTGACTTGCGATCTCATTGATCGACTGGGTCATCTGTTCCGCGGCCGCAGACACAGTCTGGATGCTGGTTGAGACCTGATGCGACGCGGCCGAAACGGACGCGGACTGTTGGGCCGTCTGCTGCGCCGTGGTGGTCAAGGCTTCAGCCGAGGCCTGCAGTTCGGTCGCAGCCGAGGCGACACTGCGGACGATATCGCCTACTGAACGCTCGAACTGATCGGCCATTTTCAACATCGACTCTTTGCGTTCGGCTTCGGCACGGGCCGCAAAGCCAGCTTGTTCGGACCGCATGCGCTCTGTTTCCTGTAAGCCGCTCTTGAAGATTTCAACGGCGCGGGCAACATCACCCAGTTCGTCTTGGCGTGATTGGCCTTGAACCGTGACGCTGAGGTTGCCTTTGGCCAAGCTATCCATCACGTCGATCATCTGGCTGAGCGGATTTGTAACCGAGCGGCTAATCAGGAAGGACAAGCCTGCGCCGATCAACACGGCGACCACCAGCAGTCCAATCTCTATATTACGATCTTGGATGTAGGCGGCAGCGGCCTTCTCGTATTCTGCTTTTGCAACATCGCCCTGCAGAGTTTTCAGATCATCAAACGCCGAATTAAGCGCGGGGAAAGCTGCTTCGCTTTTAACGACGATAGCGTTCAAGACGGCGACAGGTTCGTTGCGGCGGCTTGCGGCAACGGCATCCTCTGAGATCACAGAATAAGTTTCGCGAGCTTTACCTGCTTTTGCGGCTAGCTTGACTTCTTCAGGCGTAAGGTAAGTGGCCATGTACTCGGCCCACAACTTATCAATTTTCTTAAGGCCATCTGTGATCGTGGCTTGCGCTTCCTGCCGTGATGTTGCGGTGGTCGGATCTGCAAGGTCTTGGATCGCTGTTCTCACGTCATTCTGCAGATCCAAAATCTCGGCTAGCTGAAGCAAGGGGACAACGCGGTCTGCATAAACCGTACGCAGGCTTTCATTCGAATTGCTGAGCGACGCCATGCTCATAACGGACAAGCCGATCATGAAGGCTATTAGTGCGGCAGGAATGCTGCTGAGACGGGTAATAATGCGAGTGTTGGTCAACATAGCCTCTTGCTCCGATGACAATGATGAGCTGAAGCTATGGGCGGGCATCGCACGAAACAATCTGGCCCGTTGGATATAACCCTTTGGTGAGGTGTTGGGCATGGCCTGAGCCATTGTTTTATTTATGAATAAACCGTTCGCGCGGTAGGGGCGCGCCCTCTGATCTGTCGCAGGGAGCATTGTTAAAAATTGTGAGGCGTTGCTGGGGGGCTTTACGCCCTTTGGTCGATTCCGGACGCCAGCGCAATCCGGACCGCTTCAATGCGGTTGGTCGCGCCAATCTTACGGTAAGCATTGCGCAAATGCATCTTGACCGTGACGTCTTGTAGGCCCATTTCGCGGCCGATTTGTTTGTTGGTCATGCCCTGGGTCAGGGATTTCAACGCCGCAAATTCACGCTCTGTCAGCTGATCGAATAAATCCGTTGCGCTTTCTGTGGCTGGATCAGGCGTTTGGAGGGCATTGATCTCATTCATGATCTCGGGCGGGACATAAGTTTGCCCGTTTAGTACGACACTCAGCGCTGAAACCAGCGAGCGTCCATTGGTGGTTTTTGGAACGTAGCCTTGAATCCCCATTCTCAGGGCCGCCCTGATGATAACCGGGTCATCGGTGGCCGAAAAAATAATGATGCGCGATTCTGGCGCCGCCTTTTGAATGGAACTCACGCTCTCCAAGGGGCTTCCATCTGCCTTGCCCGGCATATGAAGGTCGAGAACAACTAGGCGCGGTGGGTTGGTGTCTTTTGTTTCGGCGAGAATCCGCAAGACGTCGTCATACGACCGTGCTTCAGAAATCATCACATTATCGCCCAAAAACTCGACGTGGAGTTTAAGGGCCTGCCGCATCAAGTCGTGATCGTCGGCGATAAGAACGTGTAACTTCTTAAGCACTGCGGCCTCGTGATCTTGAGATCGGGTTTACAAAACAGTCTGTTTAGTACGAAGTGCGGGCGTTCAGGTTCACTCAGGGCGAAAAGCTATATAGAGATAATTATATAAACCAAAGACTTTAGAGAATTGATGCGCATCAATTCAAAGCCTTAGGGTTGAATCCTATATAGAATCTTTCCGCTTAAATTGGGTTCTGAATTCCCAGGCCTACTAAAGCAGTGTCTGAGCAGGCCCGTCTCAGCGCTTATTGGCAAACCCTCTTTGCCACAAGTTTCGCGTAAAGCCTCCTCCCAAATGGGGATATGAAAAGAATCTATCGGCTAACCTTATCCATTTTTCAGGCGACCCCATCCCTTTCGCAGGTACGTCTGAATGTCGGCATGCCCTAACTTCATGTGGCGCGATGTAACGGTCCGCTGTGGATCGCCAAGATCGCGCACACCACCCACAAGCTCTAGCTCATAGGGCGGCAGTGGGGGCGAACTGCTCAAGGCGCGAGGGCAACATGGACGATCTGATTCATGAGTTTGTGAGTGAAACCGTCGACAACCTGGCCATCCTCGATCAGGAATTGGTTCGGTTTGAGCAATCGCCGGAAGATGAAGCCATCTTGGGTAACATCTTCCGCATGTTGCACACCATCAAAGGCACCTGCGGCTTTCTTGGCCTTCCCAGACTCGAGCGCGTGGCGCATGCCGGGGAGGATATTCTTGGCAAATTTCGCGATGGAGATCTGACGCCTGAGCCGAACTCAGTAACGGCCATCCTGAAGTGCATGGATCGTATCCGTACGATTGTTGATAACCTTTCCAAAGATGGGGTTGAGGGTAAGCCTGATGACGAAGCGCTGATTAAGGAGCTGAAGGCTATTGCTGCAGGCGGCGATCAAGTGGCAGCGCCTGCGTCCGCGCAAGAAGAGAAGATCGAAGTTGCTGCGCCTGTTGGCGGCGGCGACTTCCCTGTTGCTGCCGAGTTGCTGGAAGAATTCGACCAGATTGTCGCTCAGCAAGCGACAAAGCCCGAGGTGCTTCCCGAAACGATGCCCGCGCCCGCGTCATTGCGCGTTGTGGAAAGCAAGCTGCCTGAGAAGCAAGCTAGTGAGAAGCAGGTCGTCGAGAAGGTCAGCGCAGACGCACCGCGTGATAACAAGGCTCCGCCGCAAACAATCCGCGTGAACGTTGAAGTGCTCGAAAATCTCATGACGCTGGTCAGTGAGATGGTACTCACGCGCAATCAGTTGTTGCAACTTGTGCGGACCCCGGAGAACAGTACCTTCAAGGGGCCGATTGAGCGGTTAAGTCGCACTACAAGCGAGTTGCAAGAAGGGGTAATGAAAACCCGCATGCAGCCGATCGGCAATGCGTGGGGCAAGCTGCCCCGGATTGTACGCGACCTTGCCAACGAACTTGGCAAGAAGATCAATCTCAATCTGTCCGGCGAAGACACTGAACTGGATCGTCAGGTTCTGGAGCTGATCCAGGATCCGCTAACACACATGGTGCGTAACTCCGCTGATCATGGTTTGGAAACGCCTGAAGAACGGAGCGCCGCCGGTAAGCCGGATACAGGCACCATTCACCTGAGTGCACTGCACGAGGGTGGGCACATCATCATTAAAATCTCTGATGATGGGCGTGGTATCAACACAGCCCGCATTCGTCAGAAAGTGTTGGAGCGCGGTCTTGCCACCGAGACCGAACTGGCCAGCATGGATGATAACCAGGTCAACAAATTTATCATGCGTGCGGGCTTTTCAACCGCCGAAAAGCTGACCAAGGTTTCCGGGCGCGGGGTCGGGATGGATGTCGTCCGCAGCAATATTGAAAAGATCGGTGGAACAATCGAGTTTAACTCGGTCTTTGGCCAGGGCTCGACGTTTGTTATCAAGATCCCGCTTACTCTGGCGATTATATCGTCGTTGATTGTTGTCTGCGGTGGCGACCGGTATGCGTTGCCCCAAATCGCCGTGAAGGAGATCGTTCGGATCTCTCGGCGCTCTGGCAATAGCATCGAAACTATCAGTAATACTCCAATTTTACGCTTACGTGATAGGTTGCTCCCGCTCGTGAATTTGTCAGAGCTGCTTCAAATCGAAGGCAGCAACGCCTCTTGGGCGAAGGGTCGTAAAGACTACGAAGGTTACGTAGTCGTCTGCCGCAATGGTAGCATGGACCTAGGCGTCATTGTTGACCGTATTGCCGATGCGGAAGAAATCGTGGTCAAACCACTCTCCGGCATTTTAACGGCACCCAAGTACTTCTCGGGGAACACTATTCTCGGCGACGGTAACGTCATCCTCATTCTTGACGTCAACGGTTTGGCCTCGAACCTCAGTGAAGAAGCTTATCAGTCACAAAGTACTGAAACCGAAATCGCCGAGCAGAATGCAGATACACAAAACATTCTGTTATTCCGCGCTGGCACGGCGGCCCTTAAGGCGGTGCCGCTATCGGAAGTGATCCGCATCGAACATTTCGCGTCATCATCTATCGAAGTGACGCAAGGCGAGAAAGTTGTGCAGTACCGCGGTGAACTCATGCCGCTGTTGTCGATGCCCGATTCAGAGTTTAGCGGTGTGAGCAAGCGGCAGCTTGCTCTTGTTTTCGGCAATGAGTCGAAGCATGTGGGGCTCGCGATTTCAGATATCATTGATATCGTGAATGACGACCTCAAGCTTATGAAGCCTGCAAAGCAGGATGGTCTTTTGGGCAGCGGCATTACCGCCGGACGTGCCGTAGACATTATCGACTCTACTTTTTACATCGCACAAGCTTTGCCTTCGATTGAAACGCAGCCACTTAAGATCGGAGCAGTCGCATGAACACGATGTTGCAGCTCGTGAAAACCGCGGAACATTCTCATTCTTCGGTCGAGGAACAGTTCGTAACCTTTACTGTCGGTGGCCAGAAATTTGGCATTTCTGCATTGCGCGTTAAAGACGTGTTGCGACGTCAGGGCTTAACAAGAATTCCTCTGACGCGCCCGGAAATTATGGGTGCGATGAATCTTCGCGGACATATCATTCCTGTCATCGGTATGAATGTACGATTGGGCACGAAGCCACTAGCGCCAGAGCACATCCCAATCTGCATTGTTGTTGAACGCGACGGTGAGTCGATCTGCCTTATGGTCGATGCTGTTGGCGATGTGTTGACCATTGACCTCGCGGAGCTAGAGGGGAACCCGCCCTCACTGTCTCCGGGATGGGTCGTGATGTCGCGGGGAATCTATCGCGCCAAGAATGAGCTGATCCTCATTCTCGATATTGATCGCATTCTCGACTTGAGCTGAGCATGCCGCACCAAGCGCAACGTGCAATTTTCACTCTGTAAGAATGGAAGCTCTGTCATGCATGGCTTAGTTGTCGATGATTCAAAAATCATTCGCAAGATCACGGTTAGGATGTTGGCAAATCTTGGAATCTCGGCAACTGAAGCCGAGAACGGCGCTGAGGCCTATGACCATTTCATGAGTCAGCACTCCGATTTTATTCTGTTGGATTGGAATATGCCGATTGAAGACGGATTGTCGTTCCTAAAGCGGTTGCGTGCCACGGATTTGCCAGTTCAGCCGAAAGTCATTTTCGTTACCTCCGAGACGGAATTCGAGAAGATCGGCCAGGCGCTCAGTGCTGGTGCCGATGAATACGTCATGAAGCCGTTTGATGAAGACGTGCTTGCATCGAAGTTGAAACTTGTTGGTGTGATCTAAAAAACGGTTGTTCAATGGTTTTTCAAGTCACCCCAGTCAAGCCCGAAGCTGAGAATGTCGAGCCTCTACGCGTTATGGTCGTGGACGACTCAGCATTCCTGCGTGGCGTAATTACGCGGTACATCGATGCTGAAGCCAGCATCGCCAAGGTTGTGGCTGCGGTAGCGAATGGCCAGCTCGCAGTTGAGCGCGCCCAGAAAAAGGATATCGACGTCGTCATTCTCGATATTGAAATGCCGATTATGGACGGGTTGACGGCTTTGCCGCGTTTGTTGGCGATCGACAGTCGGATGGTCGTCATTATGGCGTCCTCGCTGACGACCCGAAACGCTGACATCAGTTTGAAGGCGATTGCCGCGGGCGCGAAAGACTATGTGCCAAAACCCAGTGCGATTACGCCTGGTAGTGGTGCTGAGGACTTTCGGCGTGAGTTAGTCGAGAAAGTTCGTGTGCTTGGACGTCAGTTCAGGCGCGGCCAAGCAGTTGGACGCGTCGCAGGGCGAGGTGGGCCGGCCCCTGCATTGTCTTTCCGCCCGATGCGCTCATTTGTTCCTCAGGCCCTCGCGATTGGTTCGTCGACAGGTGGCCCCCAGGCCTTGCAGCTTCTGCTGAAGTCGATCGGCGCGCCTTTCAAGCTGCCGATTTTCATAACGCAACACATGCCTGCAACATTCACGACGATTTTGGCTGAATCGATTCAACGCGAAACTGGACATCAATGTGCCGAAGCTAAGACCGGCGAGATGGTGTCGCCAGGGAGGGTTTATGTTGCTCCTGGCGATTATCATATGACGGTTGTGCGGGATGGCTTGCTCACGCGCATTGTCCTGAACCAAGAGCCTAAAGAGAATTATTGCCGACCGGCCGTCGATCAGATGCTGCGGTCGTTAGCCATCACATACGGCGGCCACCTTAGCGTCGGCATACTCACAGGAATGGGACAGGACGGCCTACTGGGGGCCGAAGCCGTGGTGAAAGCGGGCGGTAATATTTTTGCGCAGGACGAAGCCAGCAGTGTTGTGTGGGGCATGCCGGGGGCGGTTGCCAAAGCCGGGCTTTGTTGTGCGGTAGAGCCTATTCCTCAAATAGCTAAAGCCATGGCCGCTTCAGTGGTGCGAATCTAATGGACACCGTACTTTTCAACGCACTCGCGAATTTCCTGAAGGTGTCTTCAGGCCTTATTTTGTCACTAGACAAAACATACCTGATTCAAAGCCGGCTTCAGTCAGTAGCGGACTTCCATGGATGCGCTTCGATAGATGATCTGGTCCGTAAACTGATGTCCGCGTCGTCCTTGCAGTTGAAGCAAGACATTATCGAGGCGATGACGACGAATGAGACATCGTTCTTCCGCGACGTGCGCCCGTTTGACACACTGCGTCAAGTTGTATTGCCGCAACTGATCAAGCTTCGCGCCACTAACAAAACCATCCGCATTCTATGCGTTGCAGCATCAACGGGCCAGGAGCCCTATTCGATTGCGATGATTCTCGCCGAGATGGCTGCGCAGCTTCAAGGATGGCGTACAGATATTCTCGGCATTGATATCGACCGGCAGGTTTTGAAGCGCGCTGAAGAGGCCGTGTATACGCAGTTTGAAACGCAACGTGGCCTGCCGATTCAAATGCTAATGAAGTACTTTGATCGTAATGCAGACGGGCGTTATGCGGTTAAACCGGTAATTCGAAAGTATGCTCGTTTTCAGCGGGTTAATATTCTCGAACCCATGACCGCGCTCGGGCAGTTTGACGTCATCTTCTGCCGTAACGTTCTGATCTATTTTGATAAGCCCACAAAGCAAGACGTCCTGCGTCGATTATCGCAACAAATTGCCAGTGATGGGTATCTGTTCTTGGGCGGCGCTGAGACCGTGATTGATATCACTGACCGTTTTGCGGCTTCGCCGGAGCATAGAGGGTTGTATTTACCTCGCCTCCAGACGCGGGGCGTGCCTGAGAAAAACGTTATGCCCGTGCTGAGGGCCGCAAGCCTATGACGACGGCAGCACCAGTGCACGATGGCGCGGCGGACATCGCAACTAATGCGACGGCGGCACTAGACATATCGCGCGAATTGAAAATCACTACTTTTGATTTTGAGCATCGTGTGTTCAAGACGCCAGGCGCAAGTTTTTTGCTGAAAGGACAGCAGCATACCCCCACATTCCGGATCGACATGGGCGACATGGATGCGTTGATCGAGATTGTGATTTTAAAGAAAGAATTCTCGATCGAGGCCGACAGCCACGATGGTAAGTTGATTGATCTTGCTGTTTCGGGGCTGCGCTATGTCCCCGACATTAAACCCGGCGATACTATCCCGTCTGAGATTTTGAATGGGACTGCCTCCTGGCGCATCAGCAATAAGCACCAGCAAATCGCCCAGCAACGACTGCAAGTACAATTGGTGTCGTGGGTGACCGGCAAGGAATTGCTGATTACAGATCCCAAAGAAATCGAGATGTTCCTGGCGCAGCTAGAAAGCCGCGAAAAGCTTAAAGCGGGATTTAAGGAAGCTGCGGTTGCGTTGGGTCGCTCTGCCGAAGATACCGATTATGTCGTTCGTCAGCTCGAATTACTGGCGCGTGAGTTGTGCTACATTGAGGCGCTTCGTGATCGTTACAATCAAATTCCAATCTTGCTTGAAAAGATTGCTGTCCTGCTGCGGGGCTGTCGCGCGGACCGCAATGGGCGTCTTGAGTTAGAGCGCATCCGCGCGTTGCTCCAGACTGGGATTCGGCAGTACAGCGCGGTATTTGCCGAGGCGGATGCCCAGACCGGCGAAATTGTGGCAGCGCTAAAGTCGGTGGATCGCCAGGTTAAATATATCCGTGAAATTCGTGACAACCTGCACTTCCTGCTGATGCAGTGGGAGCCGCATATCAAACAGCTTGATTATTGGCACTCACGACGCACGGGCGAAACCGACAAGCTGCTGTCCAGCTTATACAGATTTCTGGCGTCACGATTCACGTCAGGCCGAAGCTTGCTGAAAAAGCGTGATGACGCGAAATCCGTACCTGCGACAGACAAAAAAGAAACGCTGGGAAGCCCCAAAAGAAAAATGGATCGAGATGAGGTGCCTGCCGCAATAGCAAGCGCCAGTAACAATTAATAGCTTAAGTGAGGTTGGATATGTCTGTTGATCTAAATATGAACGTCCTGATCGTTGATGACTACGCAACAATGCTGCGCATCGTCAAGAATCTATTGAAGCAGATTGGCTTCGATAACGTCGATGAGGCGCAGGATGGCGGTGAAGCCTTTCAGATGATGAAGCGCAAGAAGTACGGCCTTGTCATTTCTGACTGGAATATGCAGCCGGTGACGGGAATCGAACTGCTGCGCAATGTCCGCGCCGATGCCGAGTTGCGTGGAACGCCCTTCATCATGGTGACTGCTGAAAGTAAGACGGACAACGTCGTCGAAGCAAAAAAGGCTGGTGTATCCAACTACATCGTTAAACCCTTTAGCAGCGAAGTGCTGAAGACAAAGATCGCAAGCGTATTGGGGCAGTTCTAGGCTTACGGCAATGGAAAAGGTTAAGCCCAGTGAGGATATCGCGCGTCTTCTAAAGGATGTGAGCGACCGAACGCCACCAGACATAAAAAAGATGGGTGAAGCTGTGAATGCATTTAAAGCGGCTTGGCCCACCACCAGCGGCTTATACGTTCAATTGCAGCAACTTTCGGATTTTATCGACAAATCAAAAAGTGAGCTGGCCGCCTTTCGCCCCGACGATGTAAAGCAGCACTTCATTCCGAAGGCCACGGATGAGCTTGATGCCATCGTCGAGGCGACAGCTGAAGCAACGCACCGTATTATGGACGCGGCCGATGTCATCATGTCTGTCTCCGAGAAGCTTCCTGCTGCCGACGCCGACAAAGTCATGGCCGCGGTGACGTCGATCTACGAGGCCAGCACCTTTCAGGACATCACGGGCCAGCGCGTGACCAAGGTTATCGGTACGCTCAAAGTGATCGAAGAGCGGATCGACAAAATGATGGCGGGCCTGGCCGATTTAGGAGCTGCTACCGCCACAGGGTCTAGGCTTGGTGGTGCTGAGTCTTTACAGCCATCGCAGCCGCAATCCGTATCCTCGCAAGATGATATTGATGCGCTTTTTACTTCGGGCAGTACGCTCGAGGGGCCGGCATTGCCCAGCCAGGCAAAATCGCAAGCCGAAATCGACGATCTTTTCAATAAAAGCGAATGAGAGAAAAAGATGGTCATTCCTTCAACGACGCGTCACTCGGGTAATCCGGTCAATCCCAATGCAGATGATAGAGATACGCTGCATACATTGGCATTGAAATACATGCCGTTATTGAAGGACACGTTGAAGCACGCGCGGATGATAAAAAATTCGAAGCTCGAGAGCGTTGTTGAGATGTTTCGTGATCGCGATATCGGCAGCGGTCAGATTGAGATCGAGAAGCTGACGCAGCAGTTCGACACCGATGCGTTGCCGGCTGCAGACTTTAAGCTGCTACGGCGTTTGGCGCTCATGCCCAGTTATGATGTCTATAGCCTGCGTGTGGCATTGCGTAATGAAGGGATCAACGTCAACGACCAAGAGGCTCTGCGGTTGTCGCCAGATAAGGTTGCCGAGCTATCGATCTACATGAAGCAATTCACACGGCCTTTGTTGAAAGAAATTTATGGTGACGAAGGTGGCAACATTGAGTCGCTGGAAGATGTCATCAGCCTGTTTCGTGACCCCGACGTAGAACGCGCCCGCCATCGGTTGACTGTCATGGCGGCTAAGCTTGGGATTGATATCTTTACCATCCCACGATTTCTGGAGGACTATGCCGATATCTTCATGTCGCTGTCTTACTACAAGCAGTGCTTGGATTACGTGACGCCGAATGTATATGAGTTTTTTGATGCGCTGAAAGAACTGCGTAAAAGCTATCAAATGCGCAATAACATGCAGCTGATGAGCGCATGCAAAGACATCGAGTCAACGTTTACCGAGCTTTTGACAACTGTAACCGGGCGCATTGAGAGCTTCGACCGGCATACTAAAGACATGTGGAACAACCTGTCAGCGGATCGTTTCAGAAAAATTGAAGCTACGATCAAGACATTTCACACCATGATGGGCGGGATTCTGTGCGCGCTGACGCTCAAAATCGACGCCTGGGTGACGATGTTTCCGAATAGTCGGGTTGGTGCGCCAGGGCGCCGCGCTGATTTTATAATGAATGACATGCAGAACGGGATGCGCAGAATTCGCGAAATCCAAACTTCATGTGCAAATACTGCTGCTGCTTGAACACTAAATTATACGAGATCATTTCATGTCTGTTGCACACAACACTGAAAGCGCACGCTGTGTCGAAATGCTGTCGCAAATCCGCAATCTCCTTTTGCGTAATGTGTCTCAGCTTCAGGGCGAGCCGAACGTGGCTGAATTTGCAAAACTTCTAAAGCACGTCGAGGATGTCGTGTTTCAACTTCAATCGCCGGATAGCAATGACACACGTAAGTCTATGCGCGCCAATGACATGGCTGTGATTACCGCGCGTCGCATGACCGGCCAAAAGATCTCTGGTGCGCTATACGACTTGTCGGAAGGCGGCGCAGCGGTCGCCTTTGAGCAGCCACCAAGTAAGGGCGAACGCCTTGATGTTATGTTGCCTGTGCCTGACACGGACTTAGTGCATGCTGTTGTAAACGGAACGACCAACGGCGTAACGCATCTGATCTTCTCGTCCGAATCCGAAAAGTACGCACAAGCCATCAGCAAGTATGTCACCAGGCATGTTTATAATTCGTGATGGGATGAACATTCATGAGCGCCAGAAGAAAACTCGGGGACGATAGTGTAGAGGCGTGTAACGCAGGCCACCTTGCCGATATTTCTGTTCTGGTGGCCGAAGATCAGGAGACGCTGCGCGAGATTTATCAGGCTTTGCTCGAAAAGTGCGGCGTTACGAAAGTGAAGTTTGCGGAAAACGGCCTCGCCGCGTGGCGCAGTTTGAATGCATCTCCTTTTGATATTCTTATAACTGATTTGTATATGCCCGAACTTGATGGCAGGGGGCTTGTTGAGCGCATTCGAGTGTCGCAAAAATTTGAGATTCGTCGATTGCCCATCATCTTGATAACCGGCGATGAGAATTATCGAGACTGTACATCAATCAACAGCTATCCCATATCCGGGTGCTTGAATAAGCCATTTAGGGCCCCAGCATTACGTGCTGCTCTTGAGCGTGCTGTGTCAGAACTCACGTCATTCCCTCTGGAAGTCATCAAATAGGCCGAACGTAAAATTAAGTCTGACAAGTGAACGTGGCGCTCCGAGATTATTGCGACCTCGTCCGTAATATATTGCGACAGTAGAACTGAGTGCTGGGTCGTCACGACCATATGGGCGAAGCTTGGGATTTGAGAGTATGTGGCTGAGTTTTTAGGATTTTGCGACCTGCTACGTAGAGTAAAGGGCGAGCGTTTGTGCCAGTTTTTGCCGCATTAATTCCCTGTTTTCGCGCTTTGATTTCCCTGCTATCTGAGTGGGCGTAAATTATGGTCAGGCCCAGGAAATCTACGTTTTCTGCGGTCTACAGCTGGTGATGTTGAGGTTAAGTACTCCCCTTTTGCCTATAAATTCCTAGATAAACAGGGAAAGCAAAGCAGAGACGAATTAGAAAAGCTTGTGCCCTGCCGCAGCTAAGCGGAGGTGAGTGGGGCGGCGGCTTTGCGCTAGCTTCCTATGCTCACAATATTCGCTAAGAAAAGCTAAGCGTGCCGGGCCCACCACATCTCGCTTTTCTTATGAGCGTAGCGAATGAGAAAAGCTGGTTCGAATAGCCGTGCATACTGAATCCCATGACAGATATCGTTGTCGCCGCATTTTATCATTTTACGCCCTTCGCAGATCATGCGGCTTTGCGTGAGCCGTTGTTGGCGGAGCTTTCTGCGCACGAGTTAAAGGGAACCGTGTTGCTGGCCTCGGAAGGGTTTAACGGTACGCTGGCCGGTTCGCGTGCGGGCATTGATGCGGCGTTGAAGGCGTTGCGTGCGCTGCCAAATGCTGAAGGTTTGGAGCACAAAGAATCTTACGCCGAGCATATGCCGTTTGATCGCTTAAAAGTCCGCCTGAAGAAAGAGATCGTCACCATGGGGGTGCCCGGTGTCGATCCATTATCAACGGTTGGCACTTACATTGCGCCTGAAGATTGGAACAACGTCATCACCGATCCGAACACGGTTGTGATCGATACGCGCAATGACTTCGAAGTAAAGATGGGCACATTTGAACGCGCCATCAATCCGGGCACAGCAAGTTTCGGTGAATTTCCAAAATGGATCGAAGATCACCGTGCAGAATTAGAAGGCAAAAAAATTGCCATGTTCTGTACAGGTGGCATCCGTTGCGAGAAGGCGACATCATTCTTAAAAACGCATGGCTTCGAGAATGTCTTTCATTTGAAGGGGGGCATTTTGCAGTATCTGGAAAATATCCCCAAAGCTGAAAGCCTGTGGCGCGGCGATTGTTTTGTCTTCGATCAACGCATCTCGGTGCGGCATGGTTTGGAGCTTGGCGACTATGAATTGTGCCGTGCCTGCCAATCGCCCGTTGATGCTGCTGGGCGCGCGTCCCCGAATTTTGTGATCGGCGTGTCCTGCGATCAATGTATCGGGCAGCGCACAGGTACATAACGCGACACTCTGGGAGCGTTCTGCAGTTCTACTGCTGGCATCACTGAACGGGTTAAGAGATGAGCGAAGTGGCGGCAGGCTCTATAGACTTAAAGTACGCTCAGCCGCATGGCTATTCTGCGGAGCTTTTAGCATGCCTTGCAATGGCCCATCGGCGAGAGTTTGCGGCCGCTGAAAGGGCCTGCCTTGTTGAAATCGCGCGTGATCCAAGTAATGGCTGGGCTCATGATGCGTTAGGGCTGATATATTGCCAGGCTCATAAATTTCCAGAAGCAGTAAGATCGTTTGGCGCCGCAACGCAATGCGCCAATGTTTCTATACAGTTCTATCAGCATCTGTGCTCATTTTGGGCGGCTATGCAGCAGCCTCATGGTGCGCTCAATGCAATGCAGAATGCGGAGATAACGCTAGGTCCACGACCTGAGGTTCAGCTTGAGCTCGCGATATGTCTTGCGAATGTTTTTCAAGGTAATGCGGCACACAGCATTTTTCGAGAGCTTTTGTCAAAAAAGCCAGATGATTTATCGCTGTGGTTAAACTATGCGATTGCCATGTATTCGTCAGGTAAGTTGCGATATGCGCTTGAAGCATTCGATGTTTTATATGCGCGCGACCCGTCAGCGTTTGCTGCATTTACTTCAATCTATATAAAACTATTGAGTGCGGTGGGAAGAGATGCAGATGCTGCTGCTATCAGGAAGTTTGAGCTTGAACGTAATAAAGCGGCATCAAATCATGACATACTTCAGTTAGATATATATGACCAAGACGATCAGCTTCTTGTTGCTGAAGCAGGTTGGCGTGATCGGCTAAAAACGGAGAGCGCTGACCATCATAGCCTCTATAGCCTTGCGTATAATCTCGCTCGGCAGTGGCGTTGGGATGAGGCTGTTGAATATTTAGATCAGGCGGCCGATGGTGCGGGCCATGGAATCCTTCATGAGCAGATAAAAATGCTTCAGAAGGCCGCGGGAGTCTATGTGCCGCGCATTATGGAACTTGCTTCTATTGCGCCTTCACCTCGGCGTAAGCCAGGCCGGGATATTATCGTCATTCGCGGCGGTGTCGACCCTCGTTTAATGAGCATTATTAAACATTATCGTGCAGCGCATGACGGGGTTTTCATTATTCTGTCGACATGGAAAGAGGTTGATGCGGGCTTGCTGCGCGAACTGGAGCCGTACATCGACGATATCGTGCTCAATGAGCGTCCTGCGATGCCGGGAATAAGTAATATAAACTATCAGGTTGTGTGCGCTGCTGCGGGAATTTTGCGCGCAAAGATTCTAGGGGCAGAGCGCGTCCTTGTTACGCGAACAGATCTAGCTGTGCTACGACCAAATCTTATGGCGCACATGAACGCATTGCTTGATGCTGACAGCGCAGATAAGCAACGCGCGCCGGGTTTAGGTAAGCGAATCGTTATCTCAGAATTAATTACGCTTGTGGTGCCTCTCTATCATGCCTCAGACATTTTTTGCTTTGGTCTGATTGATGATGTCTATGACTATTGGACGCCAGAAAATATGTTGGAGTCTTGCCAGCCACCAGAAATTACTCTCTGTCGATCATGGGCTCATAAAGTTGGGCGGCACCTTGAAAATACAGTTGAGGACTCGTTGAGCGCGGCTCGCGATCTATTTATTTTGAGCAGCCCTGATGAATTACAGTTGTTCTGGCAAAAATATCCTGCGGCGAGCAGCGTTTTAGGGGCGTCCAACAAGCAGTTCCTTACAACAGACGTCTGGCGGGGGGCTAAGAATTTTGAAGTCAGAGTTTTGCCGACATATTTGCCGCGCATAAATGGAGCGTGGCTGTCGGAAGTGTAGGTAACATTTCGAGTATTTGCCCCGAATATGGGCTTGTGTGCTGCTGTTGCTTGTCACCAAAGGTGAGCATGGCAAAGCAGCACTGGGAACAGCCGCCAGCAAGGCCTAATGGGCCACTCACGGGCTGGACTTTACAGCATTCTAGACTTTAACGTGGCCGGGCTGACGGATCGCCACGATACATAACAGGTGTCACTCATGCATCTTTCTCGCTATCCGCGCCGCCGCCTTGGGCATTTGCCAACGCCATTGGAACCGATGGAGCGGCTGTCCAAGTATCTCGGCGGGCCGCGTCTGTGGATCAAGCGCGATGACTGCACCGGGCTTTCGACCGGCGGTAACAAAACGCGCAAACTTGAATTCCTGATCGGCGATGCACTGGCCAAGGGTGCGGATACACTGATTACGCAAGGCGCCACGCAATCCAACCATGCGCGCCAAACCGCAGCGGCGGCCGCTAAATTTGGCTTAGAATGCCATCTGCTGTTGGAAGATCGCACCGGTGATGCGTCGCCGGACTACACGCTGAATGGGAATGTTCTGCTGGATAGATTACACGGTGCAACTGTTTCAAAACGCGCTGGCGGCACGGACATGAATGCCGAGATGGAAAACCTTGCGACTGACTTGCGCGCAAAAGGCAAGAAACCGTACGTGATCCCTGGTGGTGGTTCAAACCCCATCGGCGCGCTGGGGTATGTGAATGCTGCGTTCGAACTGGTGTCGCAGGCCAATGATCGTGGGCTTAAGATTGCGCATGTTGTGCACGCCACAGGTAGTGCAGGCACGCAGGCTGGCTTAGTGACGGGGCTTGTCGCGCTGAATGCGCGAATTCCGGTGTTGGGCATCGGCGTGCGCGCCCCCAAAGAGAAGCAAGAGCAAGCTGTGTTTGATTTGGCGTCGCGCACGGCAGATCACTTAGGTGTCTCAGGCATCGTCAAGCGCGAGCACGTCGTTGCGAATACTGATTATGTTGGTGCTGGGTATGGCATTCCCACCCCAGGAATGGTCTCGGCGCTGAAATTGGTTGCGCAGACAGAAGCGATTTTGTTGGACCCGGTATACAGCGGCAAAGGCATGGCGGGTTTGATCGACCTCGTGACAAAAGGCTTCTTTGCGAAAGACAGTGATGTTGTGTTCATCCATACCGGTGGCTCATCAGGATTGTTCGGCTATCCGAACGTGTTCGATTTACCGGGTTATGTTTGAGCCCAGTCATGTTTGAGAAAGTTGTCGGCGTCATCGGGGGCATGGGGCCGGAAGCAACGGTTGATTTCATGCGCCGGTTGGTCGCTGCCACCCCGGCACGTGATGATGCCGATCATCTGCATGTGCTCGTCGACAATAACCCGAAGGTTCCCTCGCGCATCGCCGCACTGATTGAAAAAACAGGCGAAGATCCCACGCCGGTTTTATGCACGATGGCGAAAGGCTTGGAGTCTCAAGGGGCTGATTTCTTAGTTGTCCCTTGCAATACCGCGCACTACTACCTGCCCGCGATTGCGCAGAGCGTTGATATTCCTGTGCTGGATATGATCGCACTTTCGATTGCGAAACTGGGCGCGGCTGAGCCACGGCTCAAACGCATCGGATTGCTGGCCTCTCCGGCTGTGCGGTTGGTGGGGCTGTATGAAGCGCGCCTCCAACAGGCAGGGCTGGAAGCGATTTTTCCCAATGCGGATGACGAAGCGCATTTATTAGCGGTCATTCGCGCCGTCAAAGCCGGAAAGCTGACAACAGATCATCGCAAAGATTATTTCAGGGTCGCTGCCAATTTGGCGGAAGCTGGCGCTGATACGTTCCTGATTGCGTGCACGGAGCTATCGGTGATTGGCCCGCCGGCAGGCATCAGCCAACCGGCAACCGATACATTGGATGTGCTGGTTGAAGCGACGATTGCTACAGCACAGGGTAGCGTTACAGCACTTTAAGTGTGCCGCTGCCGTCTGTGTTGATGTCCAGTGATGTGCCAAACGGTTTCGAGAGTTGTGCGAGATGCTGTAAAATGCTGCGCGACTTCGTCGGGTCTGCTAGTGTTGGCGCACCGCGTGAGGCCATATCACTTGGCCCGCCTAAGCCGATTTCATTCAGCACAATCGGGATAAGCTGCGCAGAGTGGCAGCGTCCGTCTGTAAATGTGCAGTCCACCATCACGCTCTGCCAACTTTCCGGGCCATACGCGCCAACGGCTTTCTCGGTTTGAAAAATGAAATTGCCCAAGCCAAAAAAGATTGGCGCAGTTTTGTAAACTTCGATGCCTTGTAACATTGGCACGCCGTGTCCCACAAAGGCGGCGCCACCTGCATCAATGCATTGATGCGCGAAGGTGCGTAACCATACCGGAACTTGCACCTGCTCGGGTTCCCAATAGTGATTGTGTTGATACACAACGACAGTGTGCCCCGCGCGCTTTGCATCTGTGATTGCTTTTAAGATACGGCTGGCATCTTCAGGATGAGGTGCGCCGTCAGTGCTCCGCCGTAACTCATTTACACCGGCACGTGTTTCAGTCGCCATGCCGCCGTCGCGAATTTTCCCGCTGGCAAAACAGACGAAAGCCACAGAGCCTTGCGGCGTTTTCACAACGGCAGGTGTGGCGGCTTCGGCCAATCTGGTGCCGGTGCCTGCAAAAGGGATACCGGCTGCTTTAATGGCATCTATCGTATCCAAGATGCCGCCGGTATTCAGATCAAAGGCGTGGTTGTTTGATGTGGACAACACATTCACGTGAACAGCCTTCAACGTGTCCAAAACAGCAGGTGTTGCGGCATGAAGGGTCTCCGCTTCGCGCGTGGGCGTGCCTGCGCGCGCGCCTTTGATTACGGTTTCAAAATTGGTGAAGCAGACATTGGCTTTGCTGAGGCGCTGGGCAATGCTCTCGCGTGCAGGCCATGCGGATGGTGGCAGTGGATGCTCAATTAAGGCCTGACCCAACAGCATTACTGATGTGTTGGCGGTTGCGGCAAAACTAGGGGACGCCATCAGTGCGGCGGTGCCAGCTAGAAAAGAGCGGCGTTGCATCGTCCTCATCCCCCTGATGTTGCGACATTCAGTCTGAACCGAAACCATAAGAAAGTCAGCGTTTTTGGCCTAGGTCATACCAAATATGTATGGCTGAATGTCCGATCTGCAATAATATTGAAGCAAACAATGGGGTTTGGGTTCAATGGGCGTGGAGTGGGGCAGTGCGAAGGGGCGCTGTTCCAGAGGATTGACTCAAAATTGAGGGGAAATACCAGTGACACGGACTCAGAATGCATTTGCGTGGCTGCGCTCAACCGTTGCCTATGGCGCGCTCTTAACAGGTGCCGCACTTGTTCCGGCGACATTCAGCTTACCCGCAGCAGCACAACAAACTGCTGCCGCAGATGAAGAGGTTGCGGAAATCATCGTGACGGGTTCGCGCATTGCGCGCCGCGATGCTGACTCGGTTGGTCCGGTCTTTACCATCAACGCTGAAGATATTCGCGCATCTGGCGCTAATTCCATCGGTGAAATTTTACAGCAGCTTCCTGCTGCGGGCGTCAGCCTGAATACGAACGGCACGCAAGGCACATCCTACGGCGCAAGTTCGATCAACTTGCGTTACCTGGGTGGTTCTGAAGGCAGCGGTAACCGCGTGCTTGTGTTGGTCGATGGTCACCGTTGGGTCGATGGTGGCGGTCAGCGCGGCTTCCGCGACTTTATTGATTTGAACACCATGCCCTTGGGCATGATCGAAGGTATGGAAGTGTTGAAAGATGGCGCATCGGCCATCTACGGCGCTGATGCCATTGCCGGTGTGGTGAACATCCAGACCGTACGTGACTTTGAAGGCGTGCGCGTTAGCGGTAAAGCTGGCGTATCATCAGAAGGCGACGGCGAACAATATTCCAGCACCGTCACGTGGGGCCAGAAGTTCAGCAACGGTGGCTCGCTGATTTTGTCGGCCAGCTACGTGAATGATCGCCCGATCCGCACTGATGCGCGTGATATCTCAACGCTGACACTAGTGCCGCAAACGGCTGTCGGAAATAACCCGTACGGTCTCTACATTTTGCCGGGCCTCTCAAATAATGCGTACTTCGGCACGCCAACAGGCTTTGGCACAACAACCGCGCCAATCGTGGCTAATGCTCTGGCGAACTACGGCGCAGGAAATCAGGCGGACGACAGCTTCCACATCGGCGCACTGCCGCGTGATTTTTATAACCTGCAAGCG
This sequence comes from Rhodospirillaceae bacterium, assembly GCA_965229355.1. Lineage (GTDB taxonomy): Bacteria > Pseudomonadota > Alphaproteobacteria > Rhodospirillales > Rhodospirillaceae. The sequence continues at coordinate 2,799,957 of OZ245869.1, forward strand.
CAGGGCATTTACTCGGTCGGTCCCAGCGAGCGTTACGGCGTTTATGGTCGCTACAAAACCGACTTGTCCGACAATGTGCGGATGAAGACCGAGCTGTTGTATAATAAGCGCGACTCAAACCAGCTCTTCTCGCCTGTGCTGTTAGATATCGGTGGCACCTCGGGCACCATCACCGGCTTCTCGTTGCCGAATAACCATCAGTTCAATCCGTTCGGCACGGCCAACGGTGTGCCGACGGCCAATGCTGTGGGCTTTGCGGCCAACCAAGCGTGGCGTATCCGCCGTGTGATGAGCGATGTGGGTAACCGTAACAACATTCAGGATGTTGAAACTTACCGCGCCGCCATGACATTCGAAGGCGACTTTGAATTGTTCGGTAAAGACTGGTCGTGGGATGCATTCGGCAGCTATGCCAAGAACGAAACGTCGACCACGGCTGAAAATGCCGTGAACTACGAAAACCTCGCGTTGGGTTTAGGTTCGACGGCCACGTGCGCCGCCACTGCAGGCTGCGTGCCGATCAATCTGTTCGCACCGATGACGTCCGCCCAAGCGCAATACATTCGCTACACCATCAACGAATACAACGAGACCGAGATTTACGACGCGACCTTCAACGTCACGGGCGAGTTGCTGGAATTGCCAGCAGGCGCCTTGGCGATTGCTGCGGGTTACGAGTATCGCACCAATAAAGCGAACGACATTCCTGATCCGTTCGTGAATGCGACGCCGCGATTCATCAGCCCGACGGCGACGACAACAACTGGCCAAACGCGCACGCCAACGAAGGGCAAGTATAACTTGCACGAAGCGTATGCTGAATTGGCCGTGCCGGTGTTGAAAGATCAACCATTGGCCAAGTCGTTGGATTTAAGCTTGGCGGCGCGCTACTCCGACTACAATACGGTGGGCGACGCGACGACATTGAAGGCCGGTGCAGGCTGGCGTCCGGTGCAAGATATCTTGTTCCGGGGTTCATATGCGCAAGGGTTCCGTGCTCCGTCGATCTTAGAATTGTTCCAAGGCGGTCGTGAAACTAGCTTCCAAGGGATTGATCCGTGCAACGGCGGTCAAGCGGCTAATCCATCACTGCCGGGCTGTGCGGGCGTTCCTGCGGGCTACAACCAGAACGCCTATAACCTCAACGGCCTTATCCCGGGTACGATTTCGGGGAACACCAAGCTGAAGCCGGAAACGGCGGATACTTACAGCTTCGGTGTTGCGATCCAACCGGAAGCATTGCCGGGCTTGGCTGTAACGGTCGACTGGTTTGATGTGACCATCAAAGATGCCATTGGCTCATTGTCGGCCACGCAAATCCTGCAACTGTGCGCCCGCCAAGCTGGTGTGTTCTGCGATCTCGTCACGCGTGATGCCTCAACAGGGGCTGTGCGTAACTTGTTGCAGGGTGCGCAGAACTTAAACGAAATCTCGACATCGGGTTTGGATGCCACCATCCGTTACACCTTTGAAACCAGCATTGGTGATATCGCAGCTGTGGCTGATGCGTCGTATTTGAATAAATTCCGTACCATCAGCCCGAACCCGGCTGGCGGCGCTGCCATCGTTGATGATCGTGCCGGCAAGGGCGATCAACCGCGCTCGACCTATCCACGTTGGAAAGGCCAAACCAGCCTGCGTTGGTCTGATAACAATGATGTATGGGGTGCCATCTGGCGCGGTCGTTATATCGGCCCCACGACCGATGTGGCGAACGCTGTGAAAGACAACCGTACTAAATCGGTATTCTATCAAGATATCGAAGCGACCTATCACTTTGACAAGTACGAGTCCTCAATTACGGCTGGCGTGAACAACATCTTTAACGTTCAGCCGCCGACCTCGTATGCTAATGCGCCGATTAACTTCGACATCTATACTTATGATGTGAAGGGCACCACCTTCTACCTGAAGGTTGGGGCACAGTTCTAACGTCGGAGTTCGTGTTTTGAGCCGGCAGCAGCAAACATCCGTTGAGCCCAAGAAAGGGCTTCTCGATAAAATTGCGGCTGCTGGCGATAAACTGCCCGATCCCACTTTTATTTTCCTGGGCTGTATCTGCGTTATCGTCGCGGTCTCGGTTTTGGCCGCGCAAGCGGGCTGGAGTGCGATTGAGCCTGCCTCTGGCAAATTGATCCAAGTGCAAAGTTTGCTGTCTGAAGCAAACGTGAAGCGCTTCTTAGTTGATATGCCCGATACGCTCACCAACTTTCCCCCGCTCGGGTTGGTGTTAGTCGTCATGCTGGGGGCGGCGGTGGCCGAGCGCTCTGGCCTTTTTAGCGCGCTCATGGGCGCTGCCGTGCGCGGTGTACCCAAAGCGGCGCTCACGCCAATGATTTTCCTGATTGGTGTGATGTCGCACCATGCGGCTGATGCTGCGTATGTGGTGCTGATTCCGCTGTCAGCTCTGGTGTACGCTGAAGCGGGCAGGCATCCTGTGGCGGGTGTGGCGATAGCCTACGCGGGCATTTCTGGCGCGTTCGCTGGCAATATTATCCCAGGCCAGTTCGATATTCTGATGCTGGGTATCACCGAAGCTGCTGCCAAGTTGGTGGACCCTAGTTTTGTCATGAACCCCTTAGGCAATTGGTGGTTTACGGCATCCATCGGTATCGGTTTCACGCCGATTGCCTGGTACATCACCGACCGTATTGTCGAGCCGCGCTTAGGCGTGTGGGATGGGCGCAAGCCTGTTGATACAAATGCGGGCGAAGTGTTTGGCGAATTGAATGCGGCACAGCGCAAAGGTCTTCAGCGTGCAGGCATTGCTGCGGCATTGATTGTTGCGGTGTTCGCTGGTCTTACATTGTGGGCGGGTTATACGCCGCTGATTGATGAAGCAAGTTCCGGTCCGCAGCGTTTAACCCCGTTCTATCAGGCGCTGGTCGCGGGTTTCATGTTGCTGTTCCTGGTGTGCGGTTGGGCTTATGGCTCGGCTGCGGGCAGTGTGCGCAATCACCGCGATGCTGTGAAGATGATGAACGAGGGCATGCGCGATTTGGCCCCCTACATTGTCCTCGTCTTTTTTGCGGCGCATTTTGTGGCCATGTTCAGTTGGTCCAACCTAGGGCCGGTGATGGCTGTGAAGGGCGCAGGTGTCCTGCGTGGGCTGGAACTGCCCAACACCGCAGTCCTCACATCCATTCTGTTGATGACCTCGGGGCTTGATCTGGTAATTGGCTCAGCCTCAGCGAAGTGGAGTGCCATGGCCCCTGTTGTCGTGCCCATGCTGATGCTGGTGAAAATTTCGCCGGAACTCACCACAGCCGCATTTCGCATGGGTGATTCAATCTTCAACATTGTCACGCCATTGGCATCAAACTTTCCGCTGGCGCTGATTATGTGTCAGCGCTGGCGTCCTCAGTTTGGCGTGGGTTCGATGATTTCTTTAATGCTGCCCTACAGCATCGGTTTCATGATCGGTGGGCTTTCGCTCCTAATGCTGTGGTCCGGCTTCGAATTACCCGTCGGGCCGGGGGCGTCGGCCACATATGAGCCGCCTTCTCTTACGCTACCCGCACAATAAAAATAAAACGCATAGTCTTGAGATTCTTCTGATGCAGCCTGCCGCAACGCCATCAACTTCAATTCCCGCATCTGACATTGCCATTGAACGTAATGTGATGATCCCGATGCGCGATGGCGTGCGCCTTGCAGCCGATATTTATCGGCCGCTGCACGCCAAAGGCCCGATGCCGGTGCTGCTGGAACGCACCCCCTACGGCAAGCTTGAGACCAATCACGCAGATCGCTCGAAGGCGGACCCTGTGCCAAAATCTAAACCGCAAATGGCCATGCTGTTTGCGCAAGCGGGCTACATTTACGTCATCCAAGATTGTCGGGGGCGATTTAACTCGGAAGGCCGCTTTACGAAATATTTGAACGAAGGCCCCGATGGCGCGGACACGATTGCATGGCTGCTGCAACAGCCGTGGTGCAACGGCTCTATTGGTACACTGGGGTTGTCGTATAGCGCACACGTTCAATCTGCCTTGGCAGCGTTCACGCCGCCGGGCTTAAAGGCGATGTTCTTAGATTCTGGTGGTTTCTCCAGCGCGTTTCATAGCGGCATCCGTCAGGGCGGTGCGTTTGAATTAAAGCAGCTCACCTGGGCTGTGAAACATGCGCGTCTGTCGCCATTGACGGCCGCTGACCCGAAACGCAAAGCCGCCTTGGATCAGATTGATATTTTTCATTGGCTGCGCGTGAACCCGTGGCGTCGCGGGGTTTCACCGCTGACAGCAGCCCCCGAGTACGAAAACTATGTGGTCGAGCAGTGGGAACACGAAACCTTCTCTGACTTTTGGCAGCGTCCGGCCCTCTATGCGCGTGGGCACTATGCACAACTTGCCAAAGTTCCCGCTGTGCATATCAGTGGCTGGTATGATCCTTACGCGCTGACGGTGACCGAAAACTATCGCGGCACGGCAGATATCAATCCTGACAATGTGCGTTTGATCATTGGCCCTTGGACGCATGGCCAACGCTCTAAAACCTACGCAGGCGATGTGGATTTTGGCCCGAGGGCCACGCTGGACGACAATATCGCCCCCGATTACGTCGCACTTCGATTGGCATGGTTTGATCAGCATTTGCGCGGTGCTGCACCAGCGCCAAATTTAGCCGCACCGGTCAAAATTTTCGTGATGGGCGGTGGCACTGGTTTGCGCACACCCGAAGGCCGCATTGATCATGGTGGTGTGTGGCGCGATGAGGCCGATTGGCCGTTACAACGCGCTGTCGTCACACCTTTTTATATGCACGAAAACGGTGGGCTTTCCGTCGATAAGCCGTTGCAAACAGCTGCGAGGAACTGGGATCATGATCCGGCTAATCCGGTGCCAACGGTGGGTGGTGCTGTCACCTCTGGTGCGCCAGCTATGGAAGGCGGGGCCTATGACCAACGGGAAGAGAAAAGCCAACTGCTGAAAACCGTGCCAGGTCGCGCATTGGCAGACCGCGGTGATGTTTTGGTGTTCCAAACTGAACCGTTGGAGGAAGATACAGAAGTGACCGGGCCAATATCGGTGCGGTTGTGGGTGTCGTCCTCTGCGGTCGACACCGATGTCACCCTGAAACTGGTTGATGTGCATCCGGCCAACCCCGATTACCCGGACGGGTATGCTATGAACTTGACCCACGGCATTTTGCGCCTAAGGTTTCGCGAGGGCTTTGAAACCGCAAAGCTGATGACGCCGGGCGAGGTCTGCGAAATTGCTCTCGAATGCTTCCCAACCAGTAACTTATTTAAGCGCGGACATCGCATTCGCATCGATGTCGCCAGCAGCAATTTCCCGCACTTCGATGTCAACCCCAACACCGGCGTTCCGTCGGCGGACGAAAGCACGCCTGTTGTTGCGCACAATACGCTGCATCTGGCGCCCAACACGCCGTCGCACATCTTGCTGCCCATCGTTCCCGGTGCGCGCGCGTAGGGGCGTGGCATAATGGCGCGCTCGTCAAAACCCATTGATGTGAATAGCATCGGTTTGCGTGCGCTGATGACATTTCGCGCTATCATTCGTGAAGGCTCTGTCACCAAGGCGGCGCGAGGCTTGAAACTCACGCAACCCGCCGCAAGCCGTTTGTTGGCGCAGCTTGAAGGGGCGTTGGGGTTCGAACTGTTTTACCGCGAAAAGGGCAAGCTGATCCCCACACCGGATGGCTTGCTGATTTTCGATGAGGTTAGCCGGGCGCTCGATAACTTGGACCGCGTCAATGAACTGGCACGCGATATTGCGGATTTCCGTGTGGGGCAATTGAAGTTGGTCGCGCCGCCCAGTTTGTTGGAAAGCATCATCCCCGGCATCGCTGCGGATTTTTTGCAGCAGTATCCCAAAGTCCGCCTGACGATTGACTCACATAGTGTTGAAGCTGCCAAGGCGTTGATTGCATCACGTGCGGTCGATGCTGGGTTTGCCAAACTGCCGCTGAACCGGCCGGACCTGCAACATGAAACCGTGATGGTGAATGAAACGGCGTGCGTGATGGCGAGTGGTCACCGGCTTGCGAAGCACAGCGTTATTAAAGCCAGTATGTTGAAAGATGAGCCGCTGATACTGTTGGGGCTCGGGAGTACCTATCGCGCGCAGGTCGAAGCGGCTCTGGCAAAATCTGGCGTGAAGCCCGTGGTGCGGGTGGAAACCCACACCGTTTCGTCTGCATGCGCATTAGCCGCGCGTGGCGTCGGTATTGCGATTGTGAACGAGGCCCTAGGCCGGGCTTATGTGCGCGATAAAACCGTATTGCGCCGCTTCTCGCCCAGTATCCGCCACGAATATGCATTCGTCACATCAGCCGCAACGGCACCATCACGATTGGTGCAGGCGTTCCTGGCGCTAACCCGCAAGCATCTCGCAACGCTGCCACAATAAGATACAGAACGGCCGCCCGTATGCTCTATTGCTCTTGGTCATAAGGCCGATATGCAGCAGAAGCGGCAAAATCCGCAAAAGTCGTCTTGACCTTGTAGTCGGCCCACGTAGGTTGACGCTGCGAAAGTGGTCAGTGTTTAAAGCGTAATCTGCTGTTCTATGGAATCCAATTCATGAAATTGTCGGTGCATCACGTTGGCGGGCGAAATGGAACCATTCCGCCCATTATAAAGTGGCGCGCGTTTTGGCCTATCATTGACGCAACCTTATATGAAGCCGATGGCCCTGCCGCCGCTCAAGCCCTAGAAGTTTGGCGAAACACAAAGAACGGGTGTGCCAGCGTCACTATCACACCGCGCTGCCTTGGTGAAGCCGAAGGTGTTTCTGATTTTTACATATGCTTTGATGGCAGCGCATCAGGCATGCTTCCGCTTGACCCTGCATGCAGCGAATACTGTTTCTTTACAGATGTGCGCGGCAAGGGCGTCTATAAACTCGGCGATATGAAGAAAGCGGATGTCATCAAGTTGAAGGTATGGCCACTTTCTTATCTCATTAAGTCGGGCGAGGTCGTGAAGCCCGATGTTTTGTCCATCGATGCGGAAGGGGCGGGGCTTCAAATCTTACGGGGCGTTGGTGACGATAACTTTGAAAACATTGTCTGCCTTTTTGTTGAAGCGTCGCTCATTCCGATTCACAAAGGTGAGGCGCCGTTGCACGAAACGCTGAAATTCCTTTCTGATCGGGGTTTCCTCTGTATGGACCTTGGGCAGATAGCGCGTTACTCAATGGCCGAAATGCACATCGGGGCCTTTGATCGTGGTCCGCATAGTTATATCGAGGATGCTCTATTCCTGCGCAATCCTGCCACCGTGGATTCTCCGCAGGTTCTCGAAAAACTAGCCCTTGTCGCGATTATGACGGGTGCGCTGAGTATTGCGTATGAGTGCTTTAAAAAGCTGGAAGCCATTGTCGATCAACTTGAGTGGCGCGAGCCATCTTCAAATATTGCGCTGAATTGCTTGCACGATTTTTATAAAACGTGGTGGTGGTATAAAGCTGAGAAGCTTCCCAAGTTTAATGAAACCTTCACTAAGGAAATAAATAATTTTAAACAATATACCTTTGATGAGCCCCCGAAAGAGGTTGCTGATCGATGGAAGGCAAACTATTTAAGAAAAATCCCAAAATATATTGAGGCCTTAAAAAACTATAAGTCTTATACCGAAGACGTCCCGACGCATGATGTGCTTTTTGAGAAGTACGGTTTGCTTGACCTCGCAGAGCAGGCCAAGCAAGAGCGTTTAAAGCAGGTCGAATTTCTTGAAAAAGTGCTGTCGCGACTCGTGATGACGCCGGTGGAGAAGTAGCTCTACAGCGTGGCGTTGGCGTTGCAATTGGTGACGTGCCGTTCGCCCCAGCCTACGTGTACCTCTCGGCATTGCCGTAGTAACTAACACTTGGCCTTGCCTAAGCTATTAAAAAATATGCAGTTTTTATCGCAGTCGGCTGTTGCGGATGCGACAACTCATCCTCGTTTGGGGATATCCGCCTTACACAAGTTCTGACACTCTAGTCTGGCTTTCTGACGGCAGACGTGTGGGTCGTATGTCTATAAAAACAAAGCTCATTATTGCACTCACCATTCTCGTTATGGTGATTACTGTATCATCGGGCATTATTTGGCTCGGCGTGCGAGAACAAAACAAGCTGTTGGAAAATGCCAATCAACGGCTCATTCAGTTTACTGCAAAATCAGCAATTCTGCCCACGTACATTAAAGGCCTCCATGTCGAGGCGCTGCAAGTTCAGCAATTTCTAACCGATGTTGGTGCAACGCGGGGGGCAGATGACTCGCGTAGTGGAATTGAAAATGCGCAAAATCATGCGCTTCTTTTTCGCCAACGTTTGGTGAGTGTGCAGCAGCTTGCCAGTGAGTTGGGATCAGAAGAGATAGCTGCCCAAATTGATGCGCTTGAATCGGGTTTTGATAACTATTTAGCGTCTGGCTTGAAAATGGCCGAGGCTTATGGTCGCCAGGATATCTCTGAAGCCAATCTCTTAATGAGGCAGTTCGACGATTTAGCGGAAGATATCAGTGTGCGGGTTGATACGATGAATTGGGCAGCACAGCTTAGATTTTCAGAAACCGCTGGCACTATTCGAGCTGAAATTAATCGGGCCGACGATGGAGCCGCAGATCTTGTTTACATTGTTGGTGCGTTGTCCGCGTTATCATTGGCTTTGGTAATGTCTGTCGCTCTCATGCTTCATCTTGATATTATGAAGCCGCTCTCACAAATGACAAAGGCCATGAATTCGTTAGCGACAGGCTATACAGACGTTGCTCTTCCCGTGGTTAATCGGGGTGATGAAATTGGCGATATTGCAAGCGCATTAGAAGTGTTTAAGGGCAGCCAATTGCAGAAGAGGTCCGCCGATTTTTTACGTGCGATGTTCAATAAGGTGCCTGTCGGAATTTTAGTGTGCGATGAGACCGGCCACATCAAATTCGCAAATACATATGCGCGCACCATGCTGGACATGAAGGGCGGTGATCCGACGACCCACACCCTAGGCGAATTTATGCCAGGGATTCCCTGTAAACAGGATCCGGAAATCGAACTGTCTGACGCCCTTGATCAGGGGCCATATGTTGAGGCGAAGCGTCTTGATGGGCGGCCATTTATGGGCGAAGTGCAAGTGTCGCGAATGGAAGAAGAAGGACAATTCCTTTGGGCCATCCGCGATGCAACTCGTCGTATCGAGGCCGAGAAACAGCGCGACTCTCTGGAGCTAGAATTGCGCCATGCGCAAAAGCTCGAGTCATTGGGAACAATGGCTGGCGGTATTGCGCACGAACTGAATACCCCAATCCAATTTGTCACCGATAACATGAATTTCTTGCGTGGAGCAGTGAACGATCAGGTTTCTGCGCTGGCGGAGTATCGTGCCCATGTTTCCGAAGACGCTGCCGCCAGCATTGATGCGAAGTTCGATTTAAAATACGTCGCCGAGGAAACGCCACAGGCAATTTCTCAGTCGCTTGAAGGGTTATCGCGAATATCAGAAATTGTCCTGGCTATTAAAAAATTCTCATATCCAAGCGGTGATGAAAAACGTGAAAATGATTTCAATGATATTGTAAAAACATCAGCAACCGTGTCGCGCAATCAGTGGAAATATATTGCTGATTTGGAATTTGACCTTCAGCCTGACTTACCGCTCGTTTCATCAAATGCGGGCGAACTTAATCAGATGATGCTGAATCTTATTGTTAATGCAGCTCATGCAATTGAAGATAAGGGCGAGCGTGGGAAAAAGGGGCTGATTAAAATCAGCACGCGCACGGTCGAAGGTGGCATAGAGTGCGCGGTAACGGATTCTGGCATCGGGATTAAACCTGAGGATAAGGCCAAAATTTTTGACCTCTTTTTTACAACCAAAGAGCCAGGGCGTGGCACTGGCCAAGGGTTGTCGTTAGTTCATTCAGTTGTTACGCGCTCGCATCGTGGAAAAATTCGGGTAGAGTCCGAATATCAGCAGGGTGCCAAGTTTATCGTCACACTGCCGACTATTAAATCTGCTGTTGCCTGATGGGTGTTACGCGTTGACGGTTGGCGCAGTGAGCACAAGTTTAATAAGTTCAGACTGTCGACCTGTCCCAGTTTTTGCAAATGCTTGCTTTAAGTAGGTGCGTGCAGAACTGAGCGTTAATCCGCATTGTACTGCGGCCTCTTCTAATCGCGCGCCCTCCGTTAATGAACGAACCAGTTTTGACTCCGATGTGGTTAAGCCAAAAATCTTTGCGATCGACTCAGCGCTTGGCAGGGCTTGTCGCTCAGGATCGCTGACAAATAGAATCGCTAATGCAGTGTGTGCATCTTTCAGTTCATCGGGGGCGGGACATACTAAAACATTAAAGGGGCGACGAGGGGATGAGCGCTCCAACGGGAAGCCAATGGATGCTGAATCTTGTTTCGTTGCCGACGCCATTTCTTGAATCATTTCATGGAGTCGCTTTGTAGATGTCGTGCTACCTGCCCTTAAAATGCTATCGGCCGACATATTAAGTCCATCGCGTTCAGCTAGAATTTCGGCCCCTCTGCTGTTGCTCAGAATGACATGAGAACGATGATCTGTAACAATGACGCCAAAGGCCACCCGATTTAGGGCCGCAAGCCCAATGCCTGTTAAGAGTGTGCTTGGGCGAGTTTCGGTTTTGTGGGCGTCTGCGCCCTCAACCTTAATCTTTTTCATCGCAATCGCAGAAGAAATCCCCTCGCATAGTATTTCAGTCGAGCAGGGTTTTGTGAAAAAGCGAAATACATGGGCCTGATTAATTGCTGTGACAGCATTGTTCAGGTCGGCGGCACCCGTCAAAATGATAAAAGAGCAGTCCGGGTTATGTGGCCGCATCGCACAGATGAGGTCGATGCCAGTCATTCCTGGCATCGCAAGATCTGTGACCACAACGTCAAAGTCATGCTGTTTGAATGCATCTAGTGCATGCTGCGGTGCGGTGAAAAACCTCATATCCCAGTCTTTTTCGCGACCGCGCAAATTGCGCTTTAAGGCGTTTAAGACAAGCGGGTCGTCATCGACAAAAAGGATATGTGGTTGGCGTGCCATTTCATTTCTAAACAATGAGTTAGCAGGCATCGGGCTACCCCCTCATTTGGGGATATGTGGGCTCCATCGTCAAGGCTATATCGATGCTATAAGGAATTTCATAGAGTGCTGACCATGTCTCTGGCCGCCAAACCAAGTATTCTTTTCGTTGATGATGAGGAGAACGTTTTGCGCGGCCTCAGCAGAATGCTGCGCAGCAAGCGCGAGATATGGGTCTTGCGTTTCGCGGCGAGTGGGGCTGAAGCCCTGCGCATGATGCAAGAGAGCGTCGCTGATGTTGTGGTCAGCGATATGCGTATGCCCGGCATGAATGGCGCTGAACTTCTCACCAAGATTCAAGAGCTGTATCCGCAGACAATACGCATAGTGTTGTCCGGTTTTGCGGAGCGAGAAGCAATTCTAAGAACGATTGGTCCATCGCATCGCTACCTTGCCAAACCAACATCAGAGGATGTGTTGGTTACCTCGATTGAGCATGCGTTAGCTTTGCGTCAGCACTTGTTTCATCAATCGGTACAGCTTGCAGTCGCGGGCATGACGTATTTGCCGTCGTTGCCTGAAATTTATAACGCGCTGATAGCCGAGCTAAACTCTGATGTAGGTTCAGCAGAGCGACTTGCTTCAATTATCGAGAAGGATGTATCGGTTACGGCAATGCTGATGAAGCTAACCAATTCAGCTTATTTCAGTTTACCGCAAAAATGCAGTACTGTGCGCCAAGCGATCAACTTCTTAGGGTTCGATAATATTCGGGCCACAGTTTTGTTGGGGGGCGTGTTCGAGCAGTTTAAGCAAATTAGCCCCAGTATGGCTGATATTGTTAAACGCTTAATGCAGCGGAGCCTTGCGATTGGCGTTGTCGCCCAAGCTATTGCTCGCTCGGAAGGGTGGAAGGCAGAGTTGTGTGATGAAGCCTTCTGTGCGGGCTTGCTCGCTCATGTCGGCACTTTAATGCTGATTGCACAAAATTCTGATGAATTTGTACGCAGTATGCGCAGTGTTGATGCGCATGAGCTGACGCTCGTCGAGGCTGAAGTGAAGGCGTTCGGGGCAAGTCACGCCCGCTTAGGTGCCTATCTATTAGGTTTGTGGGGGTTTGCAGACTCTATCGTTGAAGCTGTTGCATTCCATCATGACCCTAGCGCTTATACCAATCGCCCAATCGAGGCTATGATTGCGGTGCATGTCGCGCAGTATTTAGTCCGTCATCGCATTGGTGAAAATGCACCTAATTCTGCCGAATTAGATTCAGCTTACTGTAGCGCCGTTGGCGTGTTCGAGAAATTGCCAGCTTGGACACGCGTATATGAAAATATGAGTGGAGGGTGGCCGCATGAATGATTTGGCGCTGGCTCCTGACGGAGGAATGACGTCCGATAAAATTCTTTTTATCGACGATGAAAAAAATGTTTTGGCGGCAATTCACCGTCAGCTCCGGAAAGACTTTAATATTCTACCTGCGCTCAATGGTACTGAAGGTCTTGCCGCTGTCGCTAAATATAAGCCTGCTGTTGTCGTGTGCGATATGCGTATGCCCGGCATGGACGGTGTCGCGACGCTGATGGAAATTGAAAAGCGAAGCCCTGATACGGTTCGCATTATGCTGACCGGCAATGCTGATCAGGAAACGGCTGTTGAAGCTATTAACCGTGGTCGGATTTTCCGCTTCCTCAACAAGCCCTGTTCCGAGGAGGTATTGCGGCAAGCGTTGGAAGAGGCGCTACGGCAGCACCAACTTATTGTTACCGAAAAAACACTGTTGCAGGAAACGTTAACGGGCAGTGTGCGTGCGATTACAGATATTTTATCATTGGTCGCGCCGGATGCATTCGGGCGTGCTGCCCGTGTCAGGCGGTGGGCAGGCGACATGGCGAAAGTCATGAATCTCCCTTCGTCATGGGAGCTAGACCTCGCCTCAATGCTATATCCCATTGGTCTTGTATCTGTTCCGGCTGTGGTCTTGGAGAAGGCAAGTGCGGCGCCTCAGCAATTGACGGCCACAGAAAAAGATGTGTTAGCACATGTGCCAGAGGTCGCGCGCAGACTGCTCATGCATATTCCGCGGCTTTCTGGTGTCGCAAACATTATCGGATTGCAGGATCGCGGCGTTGACGGCAGCGGCTGGCCCGAACGCGGCCCCTTAGGGGATGAAATTCCGATTGAAGCACGGATACTGAAGTTTCTGAAAACGATTGCGATGTTAACGCCCCTTGATACGCCGCCCTCTGCGTTAATTGCCAAGGTCTCTGAAAATAATGGCGCTTTTGATCCGCATGTTTTAAATGCGGCCAATACGCTGTGGGGGCTTAACCCGATTCATGCACAGGCCCCCGTAAGCTCTAGTCGTGTGGCGGTAACGTTAGATACAATATTGCCGAACGATCTGCTGATGTCAGAGATCGCGACGGTCTCTGGCAAATTGTTGCTATCCGAGGGAATTCGTATAACAGCCGCTCAAGTAGAACGGCTTCGCAATATCCGAAGGCTGGAGCCTGTAAAGGAACCAATTGCCGTTTTGCGATCAGGTTAATGCAACAAGCGGTGGGCGATGTCCTAATCCGCTTATTTCTGAACGCCCATTTCAGGGTCGAAGAAGGCTTCTACGGTGCCTTTGATTTTCATGGTCATCGGGTTGCCATAACGATCACGCGACTTGCCCGCAGCGACCAAAATCCAGCCTTCCGAGACCGAATATTCCAACACGTCGATGCGCTTGCGGCCATTAAAGCGAATGCCGATGCCTTTGCTTAAGACCTCTTCATTGAAGTGGGGGCTGCGGGCGTCAACGCTTAAACGGTCTGGCGGGGTGTCGGTCATGGTCGGGTCGCTTCTTGTATGTGTAATGATTCGGGCAGTGTTCTATCTCACTGAATAGCGATTGGCGACCGTGAAGTAACGAAGCTTCAGAGTGGTGAATAACGTGCAGAAAAATCAGGGGTTTTGGCAGACGTTGTGGGGGCCGTGAGGGGCTGGCCGCCGATATCGATGTCCCCACAATCCCCCGAAACGCCCTGCTCTGGTTCTGCAAAAGCAGGGCGGGGTGCCTCTTTTTAGATCAGGGCTTCGCGATGTTTTTCCGAACAATCGCAATAATAATCAGCCCAAACCCGATCAACCGGAGCGAGTAGAATGCGACCCGCATTTCTGATTGCGCCCCAAAGATGCCGATGAGGCTTTGGTTGATTGCGAACAACGCGAACGCTGCCGCAAAACTTAAGAACAACCCATCCTTCGCCCGTGTCCAAAAGCGTAAGAAAAACAGCGCGGCAATGGCATATGCCATGCCCACTGCGCCTGCTAAAAATGTTGGAAGTTCCGTCATTATTCGGCATCCCAAATAAAGCCGTATAACAGCAGCGCCATGCCAATGCCCGATGCAGCGAGACGTGGAATTTGCAAATCAATACTTGTTGGCAGGATAACGAGATCAATAAACAGCAGCGCATTGTTGATGGTCAGGCCGACAAAACAAAGTGCGCTCCAGAACAACAGTCGTGACTTTGTTCGCATGAAGCCGTGACCAAGCAAAAGCATGCAGATAAAGCATGTTATCGCGCATAGGAGGTAGACGGATGCAGCAATCATCGGTGGTCCTCTCAATCTTTGCGGATACGAAATGCATCGGCGAATTGGCGCAAGCGCAATTCCGGTGCATCGGCGATGGCTTGGATAACAGCGAACGGCGTGACGGCATGAGCTGCCGCAAGCTCTTTTGCTGTCGCGTGCAACGTATCGTCAGCAACCGACCAGCGCCACGAGCCTGGTATTGTTTCAGTCGTCAGACCTGAACGTTGGAATCGCTCAAGCAGGCTCGCAATGAGGGTGTGAGACGCGCGTAATTCGCGCACCAGCATTTCGGTGGTCCAATCCTTCTCAGGGTTGGCCATCATTTTTAACATCAATTCCAATGCCCATATTGACCCCAGATGGGTATGAATAAAGGCAATGACATTATTAGAGAGCGAGCGATCCATGGCGCGGGATGTTAATGGCGCACTGCTGATGCATCAACCCTTATGCTTCCAAAAAAGGGTTCCAAATTTCGAAAGCGCAAATCAATCAGCGACTAAAGCGCGGTTTATGCGTTATGAGCAAAAGGGTTGTATAAAAATGACGATACCACGGGCGCAAGACATTCTCGATTTCTGGTTTGGTTCGGCGAGTGCCGCCGATTATGGCCGCCGCCGCGACGTCTGGTTCACGGCTGACGCGAAATTTGATGCGGCCATTCGCAGTAAGTTCATGGCGGACTATGTTCATGCGCGAGATGGCGATTATGATGCTTGGGCTGATGAACCTTTTAGCTGCTTAGCATTAATCATTCTCCTAGACCAATTTCCGCGCAATATGTTCCGCGGCACGCCACAGGCTTTTGCAACGGATGCCAAGGCGCTTTCCATCGCGCGCGGTGCCATCGAAAACAAGTACGATGAAATGGCCGTACCCGTGCATCGCGTGTTTTTCTATTTGCCATTCGAACACAGTGAACGTCTGGAGCATCAGCATAAGAGCGTCGAGTTGTTTCATGGCTTGCCTGAGTTTGATGGTAAACGCGAAGCGGTTGCTTTTGCTGATAAGCACCATGACGCGATTGAACTGTTCGGGCGGTTTCCGCATCGCAACGGCATTCTGGGGCGTACAAGCGCGCCAGAAGAAGTGAGTTATCTGAAAAAGAACGGCGGCTTTTAAAAGTTACTCTGGCTTTGCTGGTGTCAGTGCATCGGCGATTTGCGCTTTTTTGCGTGGCGGCAGCAGTTTCATCATCAGGATGAAGCCAGAGAAGATGAGGCAAATGCCATTCGTTGCAATGAGTGGCCACTGTCCTAGAAAAATGCCGTACGCCAACCACAACGCAAACCCGCTGACAGTCAGTGTGTAGGTGCCTGCGGAAATATCAGTGGTCTTGCGCGATTTAATAATCTTCCAGGCTTGCGGCAGGAAACTCGCGGTAGAGGCGATCATCGCCGCGCCACCAATCCACATAACGTACTGATTCATTGCATCTTATCCCAACACGATAAGCATCAAACGTAATGCAATTCAGCAAGTTCCGCGATTTGTGGGTAGCAAATCGGGGAACAATCAGATTGGGTGTACGTTTGGTTGCATCATGTCAACGATGAACACAATTTGCGTAATTGAGTCAGTGATGAGGCAACGTTGCGCTTCTTAAGCGCAGAAGCTTTCCCGTTGGCTGTCGTAATGCGTGCAAATTGCGTGATGTCAGAAGTTACACGTTACGAGCTCAATAAAAGGGGATACGCTCATGTGGTGGGAGAGTCGCAAAGACGTCAAAAAGAACGCGCGGCCCGGGGTTAAGTGAGGCTTCAGAAAAGGATGCCAAACGATGCCCAAAATGCAACCGTCGAATATGTTGCGCAGCACGACTGCGGATCACTTAAATCCGCCGCAGCCGAATTCGTTTCAATCGAACCACATTGTGCCGCTTCTACCTGCCCTGCGGCGTTATGCCGCGGCGTTGAACGGCTCCGCATCAAGCGGCGATGCTTACGTTGTCGCCTGCTTGGAAGCGATTCTGGAAGCGCCAGACCTCATTAAGACAAAGCTGCCGTTGCGCTTGGCGTTGTTCCGCGCCTTCGCCGAGATTTGGTCCAGCACAAATACAGATCGTGATTATGTCACAGCGATGCACGGCTATAAGCCGTTGTTCGCATTGCTCCAGATGCTAGACCCGCTGAGCCGCCAGGCTGTCCTTTTGACCACGCTGGCAATGTTCACGTATGCAGAAGCGGGCCTTATCTTGAAATACACCGAAGATGATATCCGCGCGATGTGCTTGCGCGCGTCTGACTTCCTGCAAGGTCAGGCGGATGATGAAGAGGTGCCTGAGGATGAAGAGGAAGAAGATGATGGCTCGATCTCCGAGCCGTTCTTCCCGCCGGCAGATGCCTACTTCAAGGGCTCGCTGGCCTGGCACTGGGTCCAGGCGCAGCGCGCTGAGAGTGGCAAGTAGATAACTTAGTGGCTGGCTGGCGCTTGCGGCTTGGCTTTTAAGTTGGGCGCATCGCCATGCTTGGCTGCGGCCGTCCCTGTCGCCGTGTCGCTCTTTATATGAGCTTCATCACCCAGCGAGATGAGCGCCTTCACCACTTCCTGCAGATATGTCGGCTCGGCACCGCTCATGTTTTCTTCTTCCGCGACGGACATCAGCCGGGCGTCCAATTCCCATTGGTGAAGCAACTCGATCTTTTGCGCGCGAGACAGCGCATGATCGTTCAACACATCATTGGGACGTTCAAAGAATTTGCTAGGATTTGCCTTTGCTTTGGCGAAGTCGAATTGCTGAGCCATGAGATGTTCTCCTGAGGCATAAATTGTGTCAGCAGTTAAACGCTGGCTCGCTGCGGGAGTTCCGCGCAGGATCGTTAAATTGCCTTCGGAATCAGGCCTAAAACATCTAAGTGCGTTTGGTCTTGGGCAATTAGGCGGTCTCCAATATCCGTGCGGTAGCGCAAATTCGGCACCGTAATTTTACGCGTTAAATGATATGCGGCAGTCTGCGCCTCTTTAACCGTAAGGCCTGTTCCGGTCACAACCATCACTTGGCCTTGAACACCTGCTGTGACAAGCCGGGTGCCGTCTCGGGCTACTTCGCAATAGTGTATGTTGTTTTTCTCGTCATCATTGAGTTCACCTCGAAAGCGAATGTGTAATCCGGTTGGCGATGGCGGTGATGTTGCCACATACGGAAAGGGCGGGACTGTTAGCACAACACCCACGGCATAGCCGGGCAGGGTGTGAAAACTTGAAGCCGTGCGCTGACACATGTTTTTGAACAAGGTGCCCCAGTCATCCTGTTGAAGCGCGCTTAAAATTGCGTAGCCCGGATAACCAAAACGCGATGTGAACTCCAAAGGCCAAATGCCATTTTGATTCACAATCGTATTCAGATTGATGTAGCCGCAGTACCCAGATTTGGCGAGCGCGGGTGCTACTTTGGCTAAGGTGGCGTTAAACAGCTTCTCAGCTCCGGTATAAGACACAACTGTGCCCATCTCACCGGTCAGTTCGCCCATGTCGCCGGGAAAGAAGCGCTTGTGTTCAAAATCAATGCAGGCAGGGCTGAGGAAAGCCTCGCCATTAAAATATGCACCCACGCCGATTTCGATGCCGTCGATATGCTCCATCAGGATGTAATGCGGCGCGTCTTCATATGCTTGCCAAATCGAAAGTTGGCTTTGCAGAAAATCGATCACATCACCGCCGTCTGGCAGTTCACCGACATAGCTTTCCATGGACGATGCGGTGTTTCCGCAGGGTTTGTACACATATCGTGCAGGCTTGCGCTGAATGTGGCTGATGCCATTCTCAAAGCTTGTGAAGGACAGCGTTTGGGCCGTTTGAATATCGAGCGACCGCAATAGCTCTTGCCCAAAGCTCCGGTCTGCTTCCAGCCGGTCACCAAAGGCGCTGCCGCCAATCACATTATAACCCTCAGCCCGTAATTGATCTTGTGTTGCGCCAGCGTCAGCGGTTTCAAAGATAATAATGCCGTCGCGCCCAGCGCTTTTGACCCAGGCTAAATCTTTGCGCCAATTTGTTGTGCGGTTAATAAGGCCGTTTAAGGTTTTTCGGCTTTCCTTTGCGCCGATAAAGACGCGGACGTCGTGGCCATGTTGCGCGAGTTTTAAGTACATCGCGCCGAGTTCGCAGTAATCCCCAATACCGAGAATACGCATGGTTTATATGAGGCGGGGACGCCCAGTTCAGTTATGCGCGTTGTTGGCGTTGTGTAAAGGTGGGCGCGAAGATGGCTGTTGCAACGGCTGCGAACAGCAGGACGTGCAAAGGGCCGATAAAGGACAGAGCCATGCCTGTAATAACCAGCGCTGCGGCCAGGATGGTGACGATCATGAATGCAATATTCCAACCTAACATCGCAGCGCCCTCCAACTTGTTTCCTAACTTATTTTGCATTATCGGCTGAACGTTCAACGGCACGGCCAGCGGAGTTTACGTCTTGGCCGACACCTTCAACGGTATTGCAAGCGGCCAAGGCCAGCAGCAAGGTCGTGACATAAGCGGCGACGAAGTGATTGACGATCTCTTTCATGGCGACGCGTCCTGTTCTGATAAACCCGGCGTTAAAATGTGGCGTTGTGCGCCAGACACATCATTAAAACGCCGTTTTTTCAGCAAAGTTCCGGAAATGCCCTAAGCCTTGAATGTATTGATCATTTTCCCATTCCGCCGGGTGCTTTGGCAGAGGTGCGTGGCTGAGATTCTTAAGGCTAAGATTTACGGTGATGGCGGTGAAGCATTGGTTGGTGGTGTTGTCGCAGGTTTCGCTAACGCCGGGCCGCTGAACTCAGCTTCAACGATCACATCCACTTCATCGCTGACACCCATGTTACTGCCGGGCGCAGGAATGCCGGCGCTGATCCCGAAGTCAGAGCGCTTGAGTATGGCCTTGCCCGAGAAGCCCACGCGCGCATTGGGGTCCATCTCCATGCCCGGATAGCCGCCGTTAAAAATGACATTCAAAATCAGCGGCTTAGTCACGCCGTGCAGCGTGAAGTCGCCTGTCACCAAGGCGCTGTTGGGGCTCGTCATGCCAATCCCGGTCGAGCGGAATGTGATTTCAGGATATTTGGCTGTATCCAGCCATTGATCGTTTTGCAGTTGGGCGTTGAAGTCGACAACCTTTGGATCGGGGAAATCGGTTTCCAGCGATGTCGCATCAACCGTGACCTCTAATTTAGAATTCGATGGCACGGCCGTATCAAGGTTCAGGGTGGCGTCGAACCGCTTGAAACGTGCTGTGTAGTTCGAGAAGCCCATGTGACTGACGCGGAACAGCAAGCTCGCGTGGGCCTTATCGAGCTTATATGTGCCTGATATTGCCTCGGTCGCGACGGGCTTGATGGGGCCAGCCGCGGTAACAGCTTCTTTCTTTTTCTCAGCGCTCTTGTCGCTTTCGGGCGAGCAGGCAGTCAGGGACAGTGCTGTGATGGCGATAACGAGCAGTGCGGAGCGCATGATTGAATGTCCTTTTAAGCGGGAAGCGGATAGTTCAGCAGCCATTGAATGCCAAACTTGTCGGTGAACGAGGAAAAAATAGAACCCCAGAATTGCTTGCCCGGTGGCATCATAACGTGGCCTCCTGGCGATAGTTTCGCGAACATTGTGTTTAGTTCAGCTTCGCTCGCGCAGTTGATCATCAATGACACGGTGTTGCCGCGCACAAAACCTTGCGGGCCGCTCATTTCAGAAATTGAAATCATCACCTGATCGTTCGTTAAGCTCGCGTGCATCACTTTGTTTTGAGACTCTGGAGGCATTTGCTTTGCCATCGGTGTTTCTGCGACGGTCATAATGAATGTCTCGCCGCCAAAGCAGTCTTTGTAGAATGCTAACGCCGCACGGGCGTCGTCGACGTTCAGATACGGAGAAAATTTGGGCAAAGCCATGTGTGGTTCTCTGATGGGTTAGAGCTGTGATAAGTGCAATTCCAAGCGGTCGAACGTTGATGACCAGCCTTCGCCGTGGCCGTCTTGCTCGGTCGTCGATTGGAACGGGGATTGGCGCAGCGTCATTTTGGTTTTGCCGTCCACGTCTTCAAAGTTAAGTGTCACAACATTCTGAATGCCGCGCTCGCCTTCTTCGTCCCAGGCGAATGTGAACGACAGTGTTTTCGGCGGATCAACTTCAAGGAACTCACCGCGATGGGTGAGGATGGTGCCATCGGCTTCTGAGCGTAGTTTGCCGTGCCAACGGCCACCCACGCGCACATCCATCTCAATAAAAATCGCGGGGTGATGCGTTGGCCCCCACCAATGTTTGGCGCTTTCAGGATCGCTCCATGCTTTGAAAACCAGCTCACGCGGGGCGTTGAACACCCGCGTGAGCACCAGTTCTTTGGCCGCAGATGCTGTTAGCATTACTTGTTCTCGACAGGCGCGGGTTCAGTTGGTGCAACCGCTGCTGCGGCAGCTTTGTCAGCCGCGGCTTGTTTCTCAGCGATCGCTTTTAAATCAGCTAACCCCGCTTCAAAGTCAGCACCCACCATTTTGTCGATGTTGATGAACACGTTCATGATCTTGCTGAGGAAATTGTTGGGGCCATACATCGACCACGTCACTGTGTTGGTTTCGCCTTGAGGAACGATGGTGAACGCAACGGTGCTTTTGCTGTCCATGGGGCGCAGGAAGTGCATAGCTACAACAACGCGCGTACTGGGCACAGCTTCCGTGATTTCCATGCTGCCTGCGCCAATATCGTTGTTGCCGTCCCAGGCGTACATGCTGCCCACACCCGTTTCAGCGCCGCTGTAGGTGCGCTTCATGTTGGGGTCTTTTTTCTCGAATGGCGACCACGGACGCCAAGATTTGAAATCGTTGATCTGCGAGAAAATTGTTTCCGCTGGTGCGTTGATGCTGGCGCTGCGTTCAATTCTGAATTCATCAGGTTGTGTGGCGGCGAACGCCAGCAACACGATCAGAAGTACGGCAATAGTAATCGCGATCTTTTTCAACATAATACCCTCCCATTAAGTTGATCAGGACTTCACTTTGCTTTTGTCTTTTTCGCGCGCTTGCGACCTTTTGGTATCGCCTCTGCAGCTTGTAGGTCTTGCAAATAAGCGTCGAGGCGGTCGAAGCGGGCCTCCCAAAATTGGCGGTAACGTTCTAGCCACGCATCAACAGTCTTCAGCGCTGTTGGCTCTAAGCGGCACGGGCGCCACTGTGCTTCACGCCCTCGTGCAATCAGGCCTGCATGTTCCAACACTTTCAGGTGTTTGGAAATGGCGGGCATCGTCATGGCAAAGGGTTTGGCAAGCTCGCTGACGGATGTTTCACCCAACGCCAAGCGCGCCAAAATCGCGCGGCGGGTGGGATCAGCTAAAGCTGAAAAGGTGGCGCTTAAGGGGTCAAGAGGCACTGCAATGGACCAGATTGTAATTTACCAATTGGTTAAATACATCCATCGCTGTAACCGAGTCAACGCTGCAAAGCAAAAGGCCGGTCCTGCGGGGTGCAGAGCCGGCCCTGTTTGAGTGTAAAGACGATTAGGCTTTAGTTCGGTGTGTTGGGGCGACGATCATTTTTGTCGCGCACGCCGTCGCCATCGCGGTCACGGTCGCGGCTGTTGCGCACGCCGTCACCGTCCATGTCGCGGTCTTTGCTGTTGCGGATACCATCACCGTCTTGGTCGCGATCCACACGGTTCGGGATGCCATCGTGGTCACGATCATTGTACCACGTGCGTGACTTTTCACGCCACGCCACACGCTCGCGATAAAAACGTTGCTTGCGATAGTGATTATCCCAATAGGTGTCGAAGCTGAAGCTAATCAGCGGGACGTTGTAGGTGGGGCCGTATTCGCGGATGTAGCCGCGTGTGTTGCGGAATGCCACTTTCACATCGTCGGCGTCCATCCAACCGCGATAACCACGGTATGATACGTCACACCAATCGTAACGGCGTAAGCAGCCGTGCACTTCAACCCGCACGTTCTTCGGCAGTCGTTCAATACGTGGGTAATCGCGGCCTGGGCCGGCGCGCAAGCTGGTGCTGTCATCGGTGAAGCCAGTTACAGCGTGGGCGGACATCGGCGCCAGCGCCATCACGGCAACAGTAGCAAGTGGAGCGAGAATTTTGGTTTTCATAACCATCTCCTAAGCGGTGAACTCTAACAGCGATTACAACGAAACATCGTGGCTGTGCTGCGGCAGCTGTAAGGCAAAAACGCGTCAAATCACCGAACATCCCTCAAAAATTTACCGCTTTTGAATGGAAACTTTAGACGCTGGAAATCGTTGCTCTATGTTCGCCGCATTTCAGATGTCTTGCGGTGCAACGCGCTTAGGGGCGAAAGTTTAAACCACGCATCACAGGTGATTCATGAAAGCGATGATCTCGAAGTTAGGTATGACCAGCCTTGTACTGGCCAGTATGATGGCAACAGCGCCACTTGCGATGGCTGAGACCGTGCAATTGATTGCGGAACTAAAAGGAGCCAGCGAAGTGCCACCGGTGGATACAACTGGGGCTGGGAAAGTATCAGCCAGCTATGACACGGTCACAAAGGAGCTAAGCTGGACGGTTGAGTATATGAACTTAAGCGGCCCAGCCAGTGCAGCGCACTTCCACGGTCCTGCGGCCATCGGTCAAAATGCAGGGCCTTCGGTTCCGCTGACCGGCAACCTTACAAGCCCGATCAAAGGCTCGGCAAAGCTGACAGATGCCCAAGCTACAGATCTGCTGGCCGAGAAATGGTACCTGAATGTTCACACCGCCAAGAACCCCGGCGGCGAAATTCGCGGCCAAGTAACGAAGAGCAAATAACGGCTTTCTAGAGTTCCCCTGAGGGCATTGCCTTTGGGGGGCTCGACACCGTGTAAGTGCAGCGGCGAAATTACAATTTAATGCTTTGCCAGTTGCCGTACTGCCAAACCCACGCGAACACGCCCGCGGCAATGAAGCGATAGAAAATAAACCACGCCCATACGGCAAAGAGGCCGTAGCCCATTAGCGGGCCAATCACATAAGCCAGGGGCAGCATCAAGCACCACTGCAATCCAATGCCAAACTTCGCGACGGTTTTGGTGGCACCTGCGCCTTGCAACGCGTTCAAAATGATAATTGCGATGGCTTCGATCATGATCGTTGCGCCAGCTAATTGAAGCGGAAGGCGCGCAATATCCAACACGGCAGGGTCGTGTAGGAAAATGCCTAAGATCGGGATGGGAAACAGTACCATGGGTACGCCAATGGCGGCCATGATTGCCATGCCAATGCGTGCCACCTGCCAGCCCCACGCTTTCGCGTCATCCGGGTCACCACGCCCCAACGCCTGACCCACCAAGGACGCAGCAGCTAAACCGAGCCCTAAGCCGGGCAAGAATGCGGTTTGCGAAATGTTTAGTAGAACGCTCGCTGCGGCCAGTTCGTTTGTGCCAATGCGGCCAATGATCGCAAACAGCACCGTAAAACCAGCCGAAAAGAACAGCTGTTGAATCGAGGCCGGAATCGAAATGCTGAAAATGGTTTTAATCGTGTCCCAGCGCGGCAGGCGTTCCAGGAACCCGTGTGGTTTTGCGAGCTTCCAAGTCTGCGCCGTATAAAGCGACGTGCCCACATACACGGACAAAGTCGTGCCAATACCAGCGCCCAGTGCGCCAAGTTGCGGTAGTCCGGCGTAGCCGAATACAAACCCAACACTGAGTGCAATTTGCACGATGTGGATGACAATGATGGTACGCATATAAATGCGCGGCTGGCTGATGCCGTTCCAAAACCCGCGGAAAGCAAAGTTCATGCCCAAACCCATCATGCCAATCATACGCGCTTGTAAGTACGGCACGCCGATTTCACGCACGGCTGGGTCGTTTGACAGCAGCTCAAAAATAAACGGTGCTAACGCAATCAGGATCAAGCTCACGGGAATGCCGATGACGGCTGACAAAAACAATCCGCCGTTCAGCGGAATCGCGGTTTCAGCATCGCGGCCTTCACCTTTACGGCGCGCAGCCATGGCTTGCACGCCTGCAGCTAAACCGGTGATGAACGAACTGCACATGAAATTCGCGAAGCTCGCGATACCAACCGCAGCCACAGCCGTCGCGCTGACAAAGCCCATCAGGGCGGTGTCGATCAGATTGGTGATGTTTTGTGAGACCATGCCCGCGACAATGGGGAACGCTAGCAGCGCAATGGTGCGGCGGCGCTCCTTGTAATCAGAGGGCGCGCGGTCAGATATCAGGGTGGTCGATGCGGGTGTGGACATGTGCGTATCATCATACGCTAAAACACAAATGCGGTGCGAGGCCAGAGCCTACACACCGCATTTACCGAATAAGTGTTATGCGAAACTGGAAAAAGTCGTGGCTTTAAGCCGCCGCCAGAACCTGCTCGCCTTCCAGTGTCGCCGCAACCGCGTGCACAACGGCCGCGATACGCACAGCTTGTTGCACCACGTCTTGGGTGACTGTGTGCTTGCGTAAGGTTTGCTCGTGGCTATCCATGCACAGGCCGCAACCGTTGATGGCCGAGACGATCAGCGACCAAATTTCAAAGTCGATCTTTGGCACACCTGGGTTTGCCATCACGTTCATGCGTAAACGTGCGGGTAGCTTGCTGTATTCTTTGTCAGTCACTTCGTGCGTGAAGCGATAATAGATGTTGTTCATGCCCATGATCGCAGCAGCCGCTTTGGCGGCATTTAGCGCTTCGGGGGACAACTTCGTCGCAGCTTCAGCGCCGAGGGTTTGAATGACCGTGGCATTGCGTGACGCCAAGGCTGCGGCCAGCAAGCCGCCCCATTTTTGTTGATCGTTCAAGGTCGCATCGCTCAACACCGCGCCGAGATTGAGTTTCAAATCCTTGGCGTATTCTGGCAAGGCATCGCGTAAGGCATCGGTGGACATGGTTCGTACTCCTAAAAAGAAAACCCGGAGACCGCTCTTTGGGGGAGGGGGAGAGGGGGTAAAAAGCGGCCCCCGGGGACGTTTAAGTCTGTGGTTCGTCTAAGCCTTTAAAAGCTTAGGCGGCCTTCAAGGTGTCTTCGCCTTTATTCCAAGCGCACGGGCAGAGTTCGTCCGTTTGCAAGGCGTCGAGGACGCGCAAGATTTCTTGCGGGTTACGGCCGACATTGAGATCGTTCACAGACACGTGGCGCACGATGTTGTCGGCATCGGCGATGATCGTCGCGCGGTAGGCCACGCCTTCGTTCGGCTCAAGAATGCCCAGCGCGTTCGCCAGGTCTTTCTTGATGTCGGCCAACCACGGATACTTCACAGCACCCAGGTCTTCACGGCTTTGACGCCAAGCGTGGTGGACGAAGTCAGAGTCGGTCGAAGCGCCAAGCAATTGCGCATCACGATCCAAGAAATCTTTGTTCAGGGCATCAAAGCCCAGGATTTCGGTCGGGCACACGAACGTAAAATCTTTGGGCCAGAACACGAAGACCTTCCATTTGCCAGCATACGAAGCGTCGGTAATCACCGGAAATTCCAGGGTTTTGTCGACCGAGGCTTTCAGGGAGAAGGCTGGAAGTTTTTGACCAATGGTAATCATGGGGTTGCTCCATACATTAATAGGGTGTCGCACCTGACATCCGAATATGAACCCCACCCCACACATGGGTTTCACGCCCGACCGCCGGTACCCCCCATATATGCCTCTTGCCTTTAACCAAATCTAACGATTAAATATTGTTTTTATAATCGAGAAATTCGATGAGAGATTTGCCCTCGCCACGTCAGCTTCGTTACCTGATCGCGCTGTCCGAAACGCTGCATTTCGGGCGCGCAGCACAGCAGTGCGCGGTCACGCAATCCACCCTCAGCGCAGGCTTGAAAGAGCTGGAAGCAACCCTGGGCGTCACGCTGGTGGAACGCACGAAGCGTAATGTTGTGGTGACAGCGCTGGGGCGCGTCATTGCATCGCGGGCGCGCGAGACATTGCAAGCGTTGGAAGACTTGGTGGATCTGGCGCAAAGCGGTCGCGGCGAACTGGTGGGGCCGTTGAACCTGGGCGTTATTCCCACCATCGCACCGTATTTGTTGCCCGCTTTACTGACGGCCACGCGCAAAAAGTTTCCAAAGTTAAAAGTATTTGTGCGCGAAGAGCAAACCGCAGTTGTCCTTAACCGCTTACACGAAGGCACGTTGGATATCGCACTGATTGCCTTGCCTTACGATACAGATGCCTTGGCTGTGGATGTGATTGGCGCGGAAGATGTGGTGATATGCTTGCCCGCAGATCATGCCCTAGCCAAAAAGAAAAGCATTGCGGTTACCGACTTGAAAGATGTGCCGCTGCTAATGTTGGAAGATGGCCACTGCTTGCGTGATCATGCGTTGGCGGCGTGCAGCCTCACAACCCGGCGCGCGAATGAAGTGTATCAGGCGACATCATTGGCAACCTTGGTGCAAATGGTGCGCGGTGGTTTGGGTGTGACAATGTTGCCGCGCATGGCCGCGCCCCTTGAAACCGCAGGTCAAGGCGGCATTGTCATCCGCACGCTCGAACATGAAACGCCAGCCCGTCAAATTGCATTGGTGTGGCGCGCAACCGCAGTTAAGGCACCTGAATTTGAAAAACTCGCAGAAGTGTTCCGGACTGTTTTTAAAGCCCATGAACGTGATGTGCGTAAGGTCTAAGCGGATGCGTCGATGTGCTTCGCTGATCAGCATTTGTCTCGCTGCATTTTCCTTAAGTGCATTGAAGCTGCCAGCTGATACGCAGATCACAGGCATTGATCTTGCACGCGCTTGCCAAAAAGACGCACCAGAAGATCAAAGCTTATGCCGTGGATTTATCGATGGGTTTACCTATGGCAGTCAGTTGGCCGTAGGCCCCGAATTTATTCGGCAATGGCGTTACGGTGAACAGAGCTGGTGCTTTCCGATCGACGCCAACAACGCAGCCTTGCGTGATGCTTTCCTAAAACACGCACAAGCCAATACTGGCACCCTGCATTTCCCGGCGTCTGTGGTGCTGGCCAATGCTTTTGCGCTCCAATACCCGTGCCGCTAAATCGGCGCATAAAAAAACGCTGAGCAGCTTTGGCGGCTGCTCAGCGATCAAGGCGTAATGGAACCTGACTCAGATAAATTTAGTAGTTCGCCACCAATGCAACGTAGTGGTGGTCTTCTTTCCAGCGCATCGACGTAATATTGCGCTCGCTCAAATCGCTTTGCGGGTTAAGTGCTTTGGCTTTGGCGTAATCTTCACGTGCCAGCGATTCTTTGCCCATCTTGGCGTAGAGGTTGCCGCGGTTGATGTAGGCGCTGGGGCGATCTGGCGTCAGCGCAACGCTTTGGCTGCAAACGTCAACACCTTGCGTGTACATCCGCTTCATGGCCAACGAGACGCACAGCGTGTTCAGGGCTGCGGCTTTCTCATTCACCGTCAGATTGCCAGTGCTGATGGCAGCGCTGGCCAGCTTTTCGCCTTGGTACCAATCTTGGCTTTGAACGGCCTGCGACATGCGGGCCACCAGTTCATTCTTGGCTGGGGCAACAGCCGCTGTTTGCAGGTCTGCGGCAATGGCATTGGCCGCTAATACATTGAAGGTAAACAACAAAGCTGCACGGGGCAGGGTTTTCATGAGGTCGCACTCCTTAAAGGCATCGAGGGGGTGCACAAAAAATGTGCGCTATCATTAAACGATTAAAATAAGTGCAGTTCAAATGATTATATTGCATAGCAACATGAATATTGTTGCAATGCACAAGGTAATGGGGGAGTATTAGCTAACCGGAATCCCTACTGACTTGGCTTAGATTGTCCGTTCCTGGACACGACTCTGATCAAGCCTCCACATGCCCCAAATTCCCTCTTAGAATCAGCTCAGTAGGCAAATTTAGCGCCTATATGTGCGGCGCTGCGTTGACAGCCCAATCGCCGCTAAGACCTTCGAGGATGCTTGCGGCATCCTCTGCAATTAATTATAATTATCAATTATCGGCGCTATCTGACCAGAAAATGGGTGATTCTTCTCTTATCTGGGTGCAGTTGCGAACTTTTTTCCGCGAAGGTTTGCATAACGCTGGCAAAGACAGTATCTGAACCGCCGAAAGTGCTCCGCAGCAGTATTTAGAAGCCGTCCTTTAAAAGTTGTCGTCAGGTCTCGTTACCGAAGTCCCTGCACCGACCACGTTTGAGCAGGGATCGTATGTCGAACATTAGAAAAGAGACCGTAAAGAGTGTCCGTCGTTGGACCGAAGGCTTGTTCAGCTTCACAACGACGCGTGACCCTGGCTTCCGTTTCGACGCTGGTATGTTCACCATGATCGGCCTGGAAGTGAACGGCCGTCCGCTCCTGCGCGCTTATTCTGTTGCCTCACCGGCTTATGCCGAAGAGCTCGAATTCTTATCTATCGTTGTGCCCGAAGGTCCGCTGACCTCGAAGCTGCAACACATTAAGCCAGGCGATGAAATTCTGGTGGGCGCGAAGCCGACTGGCACATTGCTGCTGCACAACCTCACACCGGGCCGCACGCTGTACCTCATGGCGACTGGCACGGGCTTGGCTGCATTCTTAGGTTTGATCCGCGAGCCTGAAGTGTACGACCGCTTTGATAAGGTCGTGCTGGTGCACGGTGTGCGCCACGTGGCGGAACTGGCCTATCACGACTACCTCACCAACGAATTGCCGAAAGACGATTTGTTAGGCGAATTGGTTTCGGAAAAACTGATCTATGTCCCGACCGTGACGCGCGAAGACTTCGTGCGCAAAGGCCGCGTGACCGACCTTTTGGAAAGCGGCAGTTTGGCCAAAGAATTCAATTTGCCGGAATTGAGCCCCGAACATGATCGCATCATGATCTGCGGCAGCACGGCGATGTTGAATGATCTGGCCGACATGCTGGATGCCAAGGGCTTCCAGGAAGGTTCAAACGCGAAGCCCGGTGACTACGTGGTTGAAAAGGCGTTTGCCGATCAATCGCGCAGCAAGCAAAAGCAAGCCGCTGAGTAGTCAGCCGCTTATTGCTGCTTTGCGTCTGGGCTTACATCATCATCTTCGATCATCGATCCGCATAAGCCCAGATTGTAAAAATCAAAGGGTGTGCCGGTCATCGCGTGCGCGATGATGATGCGTTCAGAAAATGTCGCATGGCGCGGCCCCACCACAATCTCCTCGAACTTCGTTAGAAGCGTGTTCCATGTATTGGCGGGCCGCGTATTTAACGGACGTAACGAGGCTGTATCAAAGTGCTGGTTCATACGCATCTCCCCGAACTGCGATACGGAAATTGCTGGTGGGAAGCCTCTTCGGAAGGGAGGAGTCTTAAAGCAAGTTTCCGTATCGCAGCGACTCGTGATGTTCCAAAAACTCTCTGAAGCCTAGCTTTCATGGGGGTGCGGCAAACGTACAGCGCGCCTGCGCCAAACTTGCCAGGAGCCAGCATGGAAGAGGATAAACTCTACTAAAATAGTAGGGTATTCAGATAAATGTTCCCTCTTGACGGACCTGCGAAATGTGAGCGGGTTTAAAAGCGGGTATAAAAAAGGCCGGGGCATACCCCGGCCTTTCTCGTCTTAGATCGAAAGAAGCTTAGAAATTGTAGCTTGCACGCACGCCAACAGTGCGTGGGTCAGCCGGTGAGAAGCGGATTTCGTTCTTGAACGGGCCTAAGCCCGTCGGGAACGTGAACAGATCCACACCTGCCGCTGTTGCAGTTGCCTTGATCACCGCGTTCTTCGTCAGGTTGGTAACGAACGCTTCAATCGACAAGGCTTCGTCACGAATACCAATGCGCGCATTGACGTTAGAATAACCGCCAATCCACGCTGACTCAGCGAAGTCCGTGTAGCGCTTGCCACGATAAGCATAGTCAGCACGCGCAAACCAATCGAAGCGATCGGTCAACTCGTCTTCATACTCGGCCACCGCAGACCACGTGTACTTCGGTGTGATGGGCAGACGACGACCAATAACACCTGTCGCAGCACCCACGGCACTGGTGGGCGTGCCGTAAACGTTGGCGCAGTCTGCGCAGGTTCCATAGGTCTTAATTTCGCTGTCATTCAGACCCAAGTTACCCGAGATGCGGAACTCTTTGGTCACTTGGAACTGGCCTTCCCACTCGATGCCCTTCAAAGCCACTTTCCCGGAGTTCGACGTCAAGCCAATGAGGTTATTGAAAATTGCCCCATTGCTCAGGACGACCGATACCGGAATTGAGTTGGCGACCTGACCATTCAGCCAGGTGTCGCGATAGACGGTCAGGGTCGAGCGACCGCGCCCGTCCAGGAACGTCGTCTTGATACCGGCTTCGTAGTTATCAAGCTTTTCTTGAAGGTAGGAAATGCCAGCACCAGATTGCTGAAGGATCGTGATCACTTCTGGCGGCGATGTTGTCAGGCCAGTGTTGAACCCGCCCGGTCGATAGCCGCGTGAGAACAACGCATAGATTGTTGAGTTGTCAGCAAACTTGTAATCGAGTGACACGCGTGGCGAGAAGCTTTTGTATGTCTTATCGAACGGGTTCGCTGCAACGCCGGTCACAGGCAAGCCAGTCGTGGCGACTTTGGGCTGAAGATGCAGATCATCCCACTGGTAACGGCCTTCAACAGTCAACGTGAGCTCCGGGGTGAAGTCATAGTAGACCGCACCGAACACAGCTGGCGTTTTCACTTCTTGTGCCGTGATGGCGGCTGAGAAGTTCGGGCCTGCTGCGCTGTTGCCGTACACTGTTCCGCCCGGCGTCTTACCGTCGAAGTAGTTGCCGCCGAAGGTGAACCGCAGTGCTTGATCCTGCGGTGAGGTGACGCGCAATTCTTGGCTCCAGTCTTTCGTCAGGTTCTGGCTGACTTGCATGAACTGAACCCATGGCACGTGCGTTGCCGAGAGGGCTGGTGTGTAGAGCGGGTTGGCGATGTCGTGAGAATCACGATAGTTCAGATCCAGCACAACCATTGTTTTGTCGCGGTGGTAGGCCGTTAAACCGCTGAACACGTAGCCGTTTTCTGTCTCGTAATCGAAGCGCATGTGGCTTTGGAACGAATGGCGCTTCAAGCCGCCGTTGGTTTTGAACTGAGGATCGAAGATCAGGAAGTTAGGGTTCGGATTGAACAGCGCAGTTTTGGTTGCTTGGCGGCTGAAGTCATAGTCGCCCGAGATCAGATTAAGAGTGCTGCCCTTAACCTTGGGCAATTCGCCGCACATATAACCAAACGAGGCACGTGAGCCAGCGGCTGCCGTGCCATACGCGGAACCTCTGGCAGCTGTTGCTGAGAAGGGCGTGCAACTGCCGTCTGCGTTCACGCGGCTGGTGAACTCGGTAGACTTGAAAGCACCTTGTGCTGGCGGGCCGTCATTGTCCTCGAACCAGTTGGCGTAAGCTTTGACCTTCAAGTTGTCAGTCGGCGTGAACACCGCCGTGCCCGACACCGATCCGGTGTTCTGCTCTTGGAACTTCTGGCCACCCGGGTTTGTCGCGTTGGTGAACGAGCCGCCCTTGTGCATGTGGCGACCGGTGATACGCGCGGCCAATTTGTCTTCCACCAGTGGGCCTTCAAACGAAAGGCTGGTGTCATGCGAGCTGAAGCTGGACGCTTCGGCGGTCAGTCTGCCCTTGAACTCGTTTGACGGGTCTTTGGTGACGTAGTTGATAGCGCCCAAGAAGGTTGAACGACCGAAGTAGACGGCCTGCGGGCCTTTCAACACCTCGATACGCTCAACGTCAGCGGCTGACGGCGGTTGCGCGCCGACAACAGGTGTGCCGTCGATGAACAATTGACCGCCACCAACCAGGCCAGTGGCTTGGTTGGTCAGGAACAAGCCACGGAACACGAGCGAACTGGAGCCGCGTTCGTTGCGGCCTGATGAGCCAGCTTGCGGCGTGTAGTTGAAGCTAGGCGTCATCAGCACGACGTCATCAAGTCTTTTGACGTTGGCGGCTTCGATGTCTTTTGCAGAGAAAGCGGTGATGGCGATTGGCACCGTCATCAAGTTTTCCTCGACGCGGCGTGCGGTTACCGTAATTTCTTCAAGCGCTAAACCTTGCGCTTGTGCTTGTTGCTGCGCGTACGCTGTTCCCGCAGACAAAGCGAATAGGCTTGCTGTCGTCAGCAAGCCAAATAGATGTGTAGATTTAGGCATATGCAGAACCCCCTTGCATGAAATAAACCCAGTCCTTGGAAAGCTTTCACAAAGCTTTCCCCCCTAATCAGGTCAGGCTAGGCGAGGGGGTTTGGGCCCACATACCGTTGATGCCGTGGCCTTCCGAATAACGGTGTTTTTTGCGTTGCAAAGCAGCAACACAATAATAATGCGCACCGCACAAATGTGGATGCGCCACAGTGCTTAAGCCTTGTTATTATTGGGTTATGTCGTACTCGTTCCGGTGGTTGTCCGCGTTTCAATACGTACAATTCTTAACATATCAAATGACTGCTCCCACTGAAACTGCAGCGGAAACCTTAACCCTCATCGAGCGGGCGCAACCATGGTTGGGCACTATCGTCAGCCTGGGTGTTGCAGGTCTAGACGATGCAAAAGCACATGAAGCAATTGATGCTACGTTTTCAGTTGTGCGCAACATTCACGATCTGATGAGTTTTCATCAGCAGAGCAGTGATGTCAGTCGCTTGAATGCGCACGCGCATGAAAAGACGATCGAGGTTGATCCGCGCACGTTTGCGGTGATTAGTCACGCATGTGACCTCAGCAAAATTAGCAACGGTGTTTTTGATATCGCAGTCGGTGCGGCGTTGGTGGCGTGGGGTTATCTGCCAAATCAAAATGCACAACTGACTTCTGGCGGCTCATGGCGTGACATTGAATTGATCGCGCCGAACAGTATTCGGTTTCATCGCCCCTTGCAGATCGACTTGGGCGGTATCGCCAAAGGTTACGCGGTTGATCAAGCCGCACACCAACTCATCAGCAATGGCGCGACAGAAGTGCGCATTAATGCCGGTGGGGATATCAGAATAGAAGGCACCCGAACGCATCAGATTATGTTGCGTGTCCCTGGCCATACGTCATCAGACGTGCCGGTGTTAGAGGTGTCGAACTGCGCGTTGGCCAGCAGCAGCAACGCTACAACGCAGCGGCAATGGGGCGACCGTATGGTGGGCCCGCACGTGAATGGCGCAACCGGTGAGCCAGTGGGGTTTGATACGTTCGTCACCGTGGTGGCAGATACGTGTGTGGTAGCCGATGCGCTAACCAAGGTAGTTTTGGCCTTAGGTGAGGGCGCGGAACCAATTCTTAAGCACTTCAATGCCACTGCTTATATGCATAACCCGACGAATGGCTGGCACGTGATTGGACTTGAGCAGTGAAGAAACGCACCGAGCCTCGGATCGGAACATTACCCCGTCGCCGCAAGATCATGGTTTATACCGTGTCGATTGGCTCATTGGTCACGGGCGTGGTCTGGTTATTGTATCACTACTTCATTCGCACGGTTGATCAGTTCGGTTTTGAATCGCCCGATCCAAACCAGAAGTGGTGGATCATTGCGCACGCGGTGTTTTCGTTTTTCGCGGTTTGGGCGTTTGGTGTGCTGTGGACGAACCACGTCAAACGCGGTTGGCGGGCGAAGGTGCGGCGCCTCACAGGTGGCATGCTGTTCGGCTTAACCGTGTGGCTGACGCTGACGGGTGTAGCGCTTTATTATATCGGTCAGGATGATTGGCGATCGTGGACGTCGGTGCTGCACTGGGGCGCGGGGCTGGCCGCATTCGCCGCGTTTATCTGGCACTTATATTTTCAGCGCAGTCCTGCTGAAGATCATTAAATTTACTTGCCGCGCAAATAGCGCGCGTGAATCGCCAGAATTTTCTTCACACCTTCGGTCACGTGGACAGACGAAAGTGTAGAGCCGGACACCATTTGCACGGCATCTGCGGGATTCCATTTGCCGACTTTTTTACCCGCCAATTGTGCGCGCCATTCTGGCGTATATAAGTCGCAGAAGCCTTCCGCGCAGACCAATACTTCGATGCCTTTTGAAACGCCGTCGGGTGTGAGGGCCACGAGGTACGTAATCACGTCGTTCAGGCCATACACTTGATCGAGGATGAGCCAACTGCCGTCTTCCGCCCGCCATGCCTTAAACGCTGGCCGGAATGCAGGCACGTTGTATTCGGCCTTCATGGTCTCGAATTCGTCTTGGCTGAGGACGAAGTCCGCTTTCGTCAGCTTTGCGCCTGGGAATAATTTTTCCTGCGCGACGTCTAATGTCTGCAAATCTACGGCCATCGCCGCGGTGTTCAGTGCAAGTACGGTTGCCGGAACCAGAAGAAACTTTGCGCGCATTTTATAACTCACATGAAAAAGGCCAGCAGGTTGCCCCGCTGGCCTTTGAATATATCGAACTCTGAACGCGAATTAAACGCGAACAGCGTGACGGACACCGAAGCCCGGCAACGCGGCCACTGCGTTCTTCTGGATTTCAAAGCCACGTGCTGCGATTTCGTCGGTGAAGTTCATGGCGTGGTATTCCAAGCTCCAGACTTCGTTGTTCCAACGGTGGTCGAACCAACGTGCGTACATGCCTTTTGGAACACCTTTTGTGCCACCCGACATAAAGTCGATCGGGTAGTACACGCCACCCGGACGGGTTACGCGTTGTGCTTCGGCAATCACGTTTTTGGTCGCTGCTTGCGGCAGCTCGTGGTGCACGATGTAGCTGGTGACCAAATCGAAGTAGCCATCCGGGAACTTGGTGTCTTCGGCCATACGTTGCGCGAAGTTGGCACCGTTCTTCAGACCATTGGCGCGCATGTGTGCGTAACGCACCATCGGGCCACCGGCATCAATGCCCCACACTTCCGCATCCGGGAAGCGCTCTTTCAACGCCAGCGTTAATTGGCCAACGCCGCAACCCATATCCAGGATGCGTTTCACTTTGCCATCAGCAGGCAACGGCAGGCGGCCTGCTGTAGCTTTGTGAATCTGGTCTTGCTCGTTATGACCGATCACGCTGATGTAAAAGCTGTTGGTGCCGTAGTGATAGATGTGGCCTGCGTACGGGTCACCCACATAGCCGCCTGGCTGAATGTGAATTTCATGGCGGGCATAATCCGGGATGTTCATGGTTGGGCTTAATTCCAACTTGCCCGGGCCGGTGTTGTCGGCTGCTTCCATTTCCGACAGATACACATCCGAATGCGCATGGAAGTGATCGCGCAGTGTCTTCCAGGTGATCTGTTGGTTGGCGAGCCACGCACGTTGCGCCAGGTTGAACGCGGGTTCGCTATCCACCAGTTGGCGCAGTTGCTCCATGGTGATTTGCGACGCCGGGTCCACACCGTTTTTTGCAATGACGCGTTCGAACAGGCTGTTCGACGCGGTGCGGATTTTCTTGGCTTGCATCAAACGGAAGCCCAGCGTGAAGTCCTGCTGGCTTTCCAAATCCAACGTTGCCAAACGCTTCAAGCGGCCATCAGCGCCGCGCGGGCCTGCGTTCACAACTTTGTCGATGGCTTGAGCCGCTTGCGCCATTTGCGATGAGACCAAGCTGGTCAGTGTTGCGGTCGCAGCAGCGCCGCTGAATAAAGTACGACGGCCAATCATGAGCGTTCTCCTGAACCGCGTTTCGGGAAGTCGGCACCAGCGGCGCGGAAACCATCGTCGCCCATTGGTCCGAGGGTGAGGTCGATGAAGCGGTCGCGGTCTTGTTCCCACGACACTTTTTCTTCTTCGGTCGGCACGTATTCTTCAATCATCTTCGACGTGATGCCCTTTTTGGCCATCACCGCTTCCAGCACTTTCATGCGGCGCTTGGTCGCCCACACTTCAGTGCCCATGGCGATCATGCAGCTGACCAAATTATCAACCACGGGATTGCCCAAGAACACGCTGTTTTTAACGTCCGACGGAATTGCCTCGGCGGCAAAAGTTGGACGGTCTGATTTGGTTTCAGCCATCACGCCTCTCCTTCATAATGCGTATGCCCATAAGTCATACGCAGAACCACAATGCGCAGACCTTATCTGTATACCGATATAAGAGTAAAATTGAGTATGAGGTGTCCCGTAAAGCGGACAGTTTTATCGTGATCGCTGTAAAAACAGCGTCGCCTTCCTTGGCGGCCAATATGCGGGCAAGGATTTAAGGTTTAAGCCTTTGTATATCATACGGCTTTGGTCTTTTTGTGCGGGTTCTGCCGCACTGCAAAATCCCCAGCTTAGAATATGGGCATTCGGGCGATTTCATTTCATCGCTTGCGGTAATCGCACGCTCAGACGTCTACTCCATGCAGGGTTTGCCCTGTAGCAGCTTGGGACCTGGGGAGGGCCATGGCTGATCACGCGTCAGATGTGCCGCATCATGCGGGCTTTTGGGCTGATGTTCTGCGCCGTATCGTCCGCCGCACACGCGGACGCAACGACGCGGAAGACTTATTGCATACGGCGTTCTTACGGCTGGAGCGGTACCGCGCAACGCAGCCGGTGGAAAATCCGGCAGGCTTTCTGGTGCAGACGGCGGCGAACATCGCGGTCGACATTCACCGGCACGAGCGCTTTACGGCAATCGAGCCCGGTGATGCTGCCGTGATGGATGTGGCTGACGCCGCGCCGTTGCAAGATGAGGTCTTGGCCACGCGCGCACGTCTAGAGAGAGTACAGCAAGGCTTGGCGATGCTGCCGCCACGCACACGAGAGATTTTTTTGATGCACCGGATTGAAGGCGCAAAGTACCGAGAGATCGCCGCACGGCTGAACTTAAGTCAAAGCGCGGTAGAAAAGCACATCGCGAAAGCAGCGCTGTTCCTGGTCGAATGGTCTGAGGGTTGGTAAACGGGCCATGAATACGCATTCATCTCCCTCACGCGAAATCAAAGCTGAAGCCGCTGCTTGGATCGCGCGGCTTCATGCCGATACGCGCACGGCTGCCGATGAGCGTGCGTTTCAAGCATGGCTGGCCACAAGTGAGGCACATGCCGCTGCGTTTGAAGCCATGAACAGTGTCTGGGAAGCTGCGGGCGGTGTGGACTATCATCACACCTTTCACAGTCCTGCGCGGACTCCGATGTCACGCCGTAAAGTGCTGGCCTCGGCAGCGATAACAGCCGTTGGTGTTGCAAGCTTCGGGGCGTGGCAGTCGGCTTACGCTGGCGTGTACGAAACCGATGTGGGTGAGCAGAAACACTTAGCCTTAGCCGATGGCACGCAAGTGTTCTTAGATACCAACACCCGCATTCGCGCGCGGTTCGATAACCAAGTGCGCAGTGTTGTGCTGGAAAAGGGTCGCGCAAACTTCCGCGTTGATGCTGATCCGGTGCGGCCTTTCATTGTCGATGCCGCTGCGCGCCGTATTATTGCAGCCACGCACACCGATACACCAACTGCCATGGATATCCGGCGCGATGAAGATACGGTGTCTGTCGTGCTTATTCGGGGGCGCGCCACCGTGACAACAAAAGGCGAAACCCAAGTCGCTGAACTGAATGCGCAATTGCCCAGTAATACGTTGGCTGCGGGCGAGCGCGCCATCATACCGCCGTCTGCGGCACCGCAGCTTGATCGCCCAAACCTCACGCCGCTCTTGGCGTGGCAATCAGGACAAGCGGTGTTCGAGAATGAAACGCTGA
Organism: Rhodospirillaceae bacterium; assembly: GCA_965229355.1. Classification (GTDB taxonomy): domain Bacteria; phylum Pseudomonadota; class Alphaproteobacteria; order Rhodospirillales; family Rhodospirillaceae. The sequence goes on from OZ245869.1 coordinate 2,837,986, forward strand.
ACGACGCGATCAAAGAAATGAACCGCTACAGCGCTGTCAAATTGGTAGTGACTGATGCGGGCATTGGCGGTTTATGTTTAAGCGGTGTGTACCGTGTAGGTGACAACGCTGCGTTTGCCCGCTCGGTCGCCACGCTATTGCGGGTTGAGTTGCACCGCACAGATGGCCAGTTGCAGTTAGCGGCTGCAACATCGCGCTGATATCTTTTTTCAAATCATAAAATTTTTTGGGTGAGGAAAGGCCGCGCGTCATACGTCGGTCATATAGGGCGGCATTCATCATTGCGCGCCCGTGACTGCTCATATTCGTGAGCGATCATTCACTCGGGGGAGGACCAATGATGAACTGGGCTACTCGTGCGCTGTCTGGCGCCGTCACGAAGTCTGCGCTGCTGACCGGCGCGGCTTTAATTTCATTTTCCATGAATATCGCGTTCGCGCAAACCGCAGCCGTGAATGCACCCGCACAGCCGTTGGCGCAATCGTTGAAGGTTGTGGCGCAGCAAACCGGTGCGAATATTTTATTCACACCTGACGCTGTTGCAGGTGTGAAAAGCGGTGCTGTGTCTGGGCAGATGAGCGCCAAGGAAGCGGTTGAGAAATTGATCGCGGGCACAAACCTGCAAGTCGCATCTGACGCAACAGGCAGCCTGATTGTTAAGCGGGCAGGGGAAGATAGCCCGGCGCGCCCTATTCAGACGGCCGCGGCGCAGGTGAACCCGACCCCCGCGAGCCGAAGTGAAACGCAAATCGCGGGCATCGAAGAAATTACCGTTACCGCGCAACGCCGCGAGCAGGGCTTGTCGGAAGTGCCGATTTCAATCTCGGTCATCGGTGGTGAACAGTTAGAGCGCTCCGGCATTAACCGTGTTGAAGACTTGTATGCCATTGCGCCGTCGCTGTCGTTCTCGCCTGCGCAATCATCATCAGGTGCAGGCTTGCGCATCCGTGGTGTTGGCAGTGCGGCGTTCGGCTCTGCGACCGAACCGAGTGTTTCGACCATTGTAGATGGCATCGTCACCGGGCCGGGTGGCTCGGCGCTGGTGGACTTCTTTGACGTCGAACGCATTGAAGTTTTGCGCGGTCCGCAAGGCACACTGTTCGGCAAAAACTCATCAGCCGGTGCGGTGAATATCGTCAGCCGTGCACCGACCGATGAACTGTCGGGCTATGCGATTGCGCGTTACGGCGAAGAGTTAGAGGAAACCCGCATCGAGGGCGGCATCAGCGGCCCGGTCAGTGATAATGTGCGTTTACGCTTGTCAGGTTACACGCTTGATCAAGGGAAGGGCCAAGTCTGGAACCCCGTGCGTAAGACGGATGAAAACAAACGCGACCGTTGGGGTTTGCGCTTCCGGGGTGATTACCGCGTCGATAACACCTCGATTGATTTTACCGCCCAGTATGAAGAACAAGATAACGCCTGCTGCCGTATCTCGTTCTATGGGCTTGATCCGCGTGCCTATGGCGCCTTGACGCGCCTTTACTTGGTGCCGCGCCAAATCGCGAATGGCATCGTTCCCGGGCCTGATAACCGCAAGTCGATTGCCGATGGTCCGTTGAACGAAAGCACCGAAACGCTGCAACTGACGGGCACGATCAATCACGAGTTCGGCAATGGCGTCACTTTACGCTCGATCACCGGTTATCGCCGTTGGAAAGAGCTTGATACCATCGATGTCGACGGCGTTGATGTGAACCTGGGCAACGATCCACGCCAGCAACGTGATTTGAAACTGTTCACTGAAGAAGTGCAGTTGCTATCACCCGAAGGCGAAGATTTGGGTTGGGTGCTGGGTGCTTACTATTATCAGCACGATCTGTTCTCTGATGCGATTACGGCGGGCGGTGCAGGTACCATTTTGGGCCAAAGCTCCACGCGCGGTACCGGCACCACGAAGGTTCACAATTACGCCGCCTTCGCCGACGGCACCTATGACTTCACGCCGGAATGGCAAGCCTTCGCGGGCGCACGCCTTCTGTACGAGAAGTTGCAGGTTGATAGCTTCCGCACGGGCAATTACTTCGCCTTCACGCCGGGCACGTTCAGCGGTGCGATTGAAACCGATGATACGGATTGGGTGGGCCGTGCTGGCATTCGCTATATCCCCAATGCGTCACAGAGCTTCTACGCCTCTGTCTCGCGTGGCTATAAAGGCAAGGCGATTGATAACAACACCGGCAACGTCTTCTTCCAAAACCCAGCCCGCGCGGTGTTGAACCCAGAAACGGTTCTGTCGTGGGAGTTGGGCGCACGCACGCGGATGTTGGATAACCGACTGATGTTGAACGCGACGCTGTTCTATAGCGATTTCAACAACTATCAGGCGTCCTCGTTCGACAACGTGACCTCGTCGCAAATTTTGCGCAACGCGGGCAAGTTGCGCAGCCGTGGGATTGAAGCTGACTTCGCAGCAAACCCGTGGCAAGGCGGTTCCATCTCGGGTGGTTTGGCTTACGTGGATGCGATCTATAAAGAGTATGTGGGCGCACCCTGCACAGTGGTGCAGACAGCATTGCGCACATGCCCGGCCACAGGCCAAGACTTGTCGGGCCAGCGTTTGAGCAATAACCCGAAGTGGCAATACACGCTGCGTGCGCAGCAGGACTTTGATTTGGGCAATGGCATCGGCATGTACGGCCGTGCTGAATACAACTGGCGTTCTGCTGTGATTTACGGCGGCGATCTCAACCCCGCCACACGTCAGGGTGAGTATGGTGTTGCCAACTTCCGCGTCGGCACCACGTTCGGCGAAGGCTTGTATGAAATCTCAGGCTTTGTCGAAAACGCCTTCGATAAATCTTACGCGTTGCGGATTTATGACTCACCGGCCTTCACCGGCTCGTACTCGGCTTTCTTTGGCCAAGCGCGAACCTACGGTGTTGAACTGCGTGCCAAGTTCTAAGCAAAGGAAACATGCATGAGCAGTGAACATGTGGCGCGCAGAACAGTTTTGGGCGGTGCGGTGATGACAGCCGGATTAGCAGCGATGCCCGCATACGGGACCGAGCGGCCTTCACGTATTCGGCACTATGTGCTGGCCACCCACGATATGGAATTTGTGTGTGACCAGATTTACGAAGTGCTGGGCTTGCCTGCGACGCCGAAGAAAGAGGGGCCGGGTGTCACCGAGAAATTCGGTTTCTACAGCACCATGATGCGTGTGGGCACGACGATGTTGGAAATCGTGCAGCCCATTAAGCCCGATCATCACCTCAATGGCTGGCTGACCGAGCGTGATGGCGATGGCGGATACATGGTGGTGATGCAAACCTTCGATGCAGCAGCATTGAAGGCGCGGGCCGCAGCCGAGCAATTAAAGCTCACCCGCGATCAGATGTTCATGAACCAGTACATGATCCAGTTTGATTATAAACGCTTCGGCACGCACTTCGAGCTTTACCAATATTCACCTGAGGATGATTGGTGGGGCCATCCAGCCACAGGGCCTTACTCAGATGCGCGTGTCGCTTCTGATGTTGTGGGCTGTGATGTGGCGGTTGAAAAACCGGCTGAGATTGCAGCTCAAACCGCACGCCTGTTTTTGGGCAAGCAAGTTGGTAATCGTGTTGAGTACGGCGATCGCTACGTCAACTTTGTAGAACCTAAAGGCACGTGGCGCGGCCTTGTGGCGTTGGACTTCAAATCGCGCGAGCAAGCACGTGTGGGCGATTGGGCCCGCATTGGCGGCGTGCAGATGCGGTTTGTATAGGGGCGCACACACATGAGCGAAAATAAACCCCACGTTATTCGCCACTATGTGCTGGCCAGCCCGGATATCGATGCCGTGTCAGCTAAGTTGCAAGCGTTCTTACAAATCCCGCAAGGTGATCGCCATGACATGGGCACCATCTTAGGGTTCAAGAACGAGATGATGATGGTCGGCCAAACCATGCTCGAGATGGTGCAGCCCACCAAACCCGATCACCGCCTGCATAAGTGGTTTAAGGAACGCGGTGGTGAAGGCGGGTACATGATCGTATTCCAAACCTTCGATGCCGATGCGTTCCGTGAACGCGCTGCCGCCGAAAAATTGCGCCTGACGCGCGATATGCTGTTCCGGGGTCAGGACATGATCCAGTTCGACCCCAAGCGCTTTGGCACGCATTTGGAGACATACAAATACACCCTGCCAAATGGCTGGTGGGGTGACCCCGTGGGCCGTAAGTACGGCAAAAGCAAAGTTGCATCGGAGATCGTGGCTGCTGAAGTGGCCGTGGGCGATCCACCGGCTGAGATTGCCGCCCAAGTGGGCCGGTTGTTCCAATCTCAAGTCAAAGACACATCCGTCACGTTGGTGGATAAAACCATCCGCTTTGTGCCTGCCAAAGACACCAAAGGCCTGATTGGTCTCGATCTCAAAGCCATCGATAAAGCGTCTGCGGGAAAGAGTGAAAAAATCTGCGGCGTTGACTTCCGCTTGGTCTGATAGCCCCCGCTTAAACAACGCTGCTAAAAAAGCGCTCCAAGACCCTCCCCGGTCTTGAGCGCTTTTTTACTAAACGGCTCAAAACGCTGGTCTTTGCCGCTCTTCCTGCCTCGCGCGTATTGTTGCTACACTTCCTACCAAGGGTTCCATCTGGGGGGATGTAATGCACGCGACATTTAAAGCAGGCGTTTGTTTCGCATTCGGATTGTTTCTCTCCGCGCTGCCATCAGCGGCGCAAACACCAAGCGACATTACCGTTGTCTACGCTGGTCATCTGCTCGATCAGCCGGGGACGAATCCGCGCGGCGCATCAACAGTGGTGATCCGTGGCGGTAAGGTGGATAGCGTGCGTGATGGGTATGCCGCCGCATCTGAATTTCCCGGCGCGCAAATTGTGGACCTGAAGAGCAGCTATGTTCTGCCGGGTCTTATCGATAGCCATGTGCACTTCGATAGCGATAAGGCAGGCCAGGAAGGCTTCTTAGAAACGCTTACGAACTCAGATGCGTACTTTGCCTACGAAGCGGGTGTGAACGCCAAGAAAACGCTGATGGCAGGCTTTACGACCGTACGTAATCTGGGCAGTCGCGGTGGCGTGACGTTGGCGCTGCGCGATGCGATTGCGGCAGGCAAGACTGTCGGCCCGCGTATTATTGATGCAGGTATGGGCATCAGCGCCACAACAGGGCATGGCGACAATGCGCTGGGCCTTGACCCTGAAATCGGCGAGCACATGCACCAGATCAATTTGTGCAATGGCACGGAAAGCTGCCGTGAAGCCGTGCGCATGCAAATCCGGCGCGGTGCAGACCTGATTAAAATCATGACCACGGGCGGCGTGAACAGCCGCATTGGTTTGGGCCTAGGTCAGCAGATGTTCGACGATGAAGCCCAGGCGCTGATTGAGACCGCGCATTTGTACGGCAAGAAGGTCGCTGTTCACGCGCACGGGGCTGATGGCATTAACTTGGCGTTGAAATACAAAGCGGACTCGATTGAACACGGTACGCTGTTGGATGAAGAGGGCATCAAGCTGTTCCTCAAAACCGGCGCGTACTATGTGCCGACACTCTCCACTGTGAATGGGTATCTCGAGCGCATCGCCAAAGACCCGAATGCTTATCCGCCCGATGTCCGTGCCAAAATTGATTGGCGCATCAGCATTACCGGCAAGGCGCTGGAGAAAGCATTTCCACGTGGTGTGAAGATTGCCTTCGGCACCGATGCTGGTGTGTCAAAGCACGGTCGCAATGCCGATGAGTTTGAGCTGATGGTCAAGCACGGCATGCCGCCGATGGCCGCGATCAAGGCCGCGACTGTGAATGCGGCTGACCTGTTGGGCATTAGCGCTGAAGCGGGGGATTTGAAACCTGGCAAGCGGGCTGATTTGATTGCCGTGGCTGCTGACCCGCTCGCCGATGTGAAGGTATTAAAGACCGTCGCCTTCGTGATGAAGGGCGGGATTGTATACAAGCAGTGATATGAGGCGCGGAGGTGGCCTCCGCGCAACTCACGTTATCCCCTGAAAAGCCCTGCTCCCGTTCTGCAATATCAGGCGGGCCACTTCACCTTCTGAGTCTCGACCGAGTGCAATTCGTATACTGAATTAGCCTTATCGCCCTCGGCCACAACCAGTTTCAAAAACAGGTTATGCGGGCCACTGCGCCACAGGTGCAGGATCTTCTCGAATGATGTCTTCCACTCAAAGCGTTGCGCTTCAAACGTCCCAGCCTTCACCGTCAACTGTTCAGTGCCGGTGTAACGCATCTTGCCGGTGATCTTCTGACCATGGCTTAAGCTTGATCCATTCCACGAGTTCGAAACTGTGTGAATCAAGATGTCTTGCCAATCGTTGTTGCTGGTGTCGATAAAGCAGGTCTTCCAGATGTCGTGAAAGATCGGGTGGAAGCCAACGGTCATGTTCGGCGGTGCTTCAAACTCGGCATAATCCATCTCGCCGCCTTGGGGCCAGACCCAGGATTGCAATTTATCGCCAATCACGCGACGCATCACGGTGCCATGCGCTTGGCCTTTAAAAAACAAACGCCCCATGGCTTCAATCGGGCGCCAGTCGGCCGCGACAAGTTGATTGGTATCGCGCAGCAAATCGCCCTTGGGTGAGCGCGTCAGCGTGCGCAGCGTGCGCGTGCCATCGGGATTGGCGGTGAGAATGAAGCGCTCGTAGTCGTAGGTTTTTCCATCCGGCTCGGTCAGATCGATCCGGCCGCTATACATTTCAAAGCTCATCAAGTCCCTCCGTGAGATGCTGTTTTGCGTCTTAACACCGCAGCGCAAAGCAATCAGGAAAACCCGAGGTCTGTTCGCATAGCGTACTTAAGTCACTAAATGATGCGAGACTGTTTCAAGCGAGCGATGTTGTCAGCCGTCATATTCAAGACATCCGACAGGATGGCCTCGTTATGCTCACCCAATGCAGGGCCGACCCAGCGAATATTTCCGGGGGTTTCCGACATACGAGGGGCGACGTTCTGCATCGTCACTTCGCCAAACAATGGATGAGCCACTTTGGTGATGGCTTCGCGCGCTTTGTAGTGCGCATCGGCGAACATTTCAGGGCCACGGTACGCGACACCAGCAGGCACATCGTTGTCTTCCAGACGTTTTAAAATCTCATCAGGCAACAACGTCTTGGTCCAGTCAGCGATGATGCCATCCAACAGTTCCATGTTGGTGCCGCGACCTGCGTGATCGATGAAGCGCGGATCGGTGCCTAATTCAGGTTGATCCATCGCCACGGCGAGGCGTTTGAACACCGTGTCCTGATTGCCCGAGATCATTACCAATGAGCCGTCTTTGGCGGGATAGATGTTCGACGGTGCAATGCCCGGCAGCACCGAGCCCGTGCGTTCACGCACATAACCGGTTTGATCGTATTCAATGACAAGAGATTCCGTCATCGCCAGTACTGCTTCGTAAATCGCACTGTCGACAATTTGCCCACGGCCGGTTTTCTCTCGCGCATACAGCGCCATGATGCCGCCGAGGCAAGCGTATGTTGCCGCAAGTGAGTCGCCAATGCTGATGCCAGCGCGGGCAGGCACACGGTCCGGCTCGCCGATCAGATAGCGCAAGCCGCCCATTGCTTCGCCGATCTGGCCATAGCCGGGGCGCTTTGCATAAGGGCCGGTTTGGCCGTAGCCAGACACGCGGATCATCACGAGGCGCGGATTAAGCTTCGACAGTGTCGCGTAATCCAAGCCCCATTTCTCCATCGTGCCGGGGCGGAAGTTTTCGATCAGCACATCACTTTTTGCAATGAGCTGACGGGCAAGCTCTTGGCCTTCGGCTTGGCGTAAATCAATCGTCACAGATTTCTTGTTGCGGGCGATCACCGACCACCACAACGGATGCCCGTCTTTCTTCTGCTGGCCCCAGCCGCGCATGGGGTCGCCCACGCCTGGCGGTTCAATCTTGATCACCTCAGCGCCGAAGTCGCCTAGCAACTGTCCGCAGAAGGGGCCTGCAATCAATTGGCCCATCTCGATAACGCGCACACCGTTCAAAGGGCCGGTTGCAGCTTTGGTGATCTCGGTCATGTCTTCGTTCTACCAGCGATATGAAAGACCCGCTGTCGCCGCGTGGCCGCCGAGGCGGTCATTCAAAATGCCTGTCCAGGCAAGTTTGGCAGTGAGGGCCGGTGTCAGGTCCATACTGGCGGCGGCTTGGGTTTTCAACCAACCCCGCTTTTCTGCCCGCCCCACGATGACGAAGTCGCTGCCGGTAAAGCCCACAAGGCGCGCAGATGCGGTGCGATCATTGTCTTTCAAGTCTTGCGACCAGAACGCACCAACCGATAATCGGACGGGGCCTTCAGCGCTGTTGGCGCGTAAGCCAATTTCACCACGTACCGACGATGCTTTCTGCGCCTGCACCGCCAAGCCTGTCGCAGCTGTTTCACTCAGCGCGCCAATTTTGGCGTGGGCATAATTGATACCGACAGTCGGTTTAATTTGCCAATCACTGGCCAGAACAATGTAGCCCGCTTCACCAAAGACGCTGTGCATATCAGTATCGGCTTTGGCACTCAGGTTGCCGATCACCAACGCCAGCGGGTCGACATACCCATTCAAGCGTGTGGCCGACACTTTACCGTCTCCGATAAAGCCGCCCACATTTGCAAACCAAGCTTCGTTCTGGTGCGTGGCGTAAAGACCAAGCGCTGTGCTGGATAGTTCGTTCTTGGCATTGCCGCTCGCAAAGTATGTGTCGCCGTCGATGTACGAGGCCGTCATGCCAATGCGCGTATCATCGGTGATCGCATAGTCCACACCAGCGCTGACACCTTTCATCTGGTAATCAAAGTGATCGCTACTGATCTTCGCACCCGTTTCGCCCGTACGCGCCAGCACGCTGCCCCACGTGCGCCATGTGCCCCGCGTATGTGTTGTGCTGCTGAGATCAAGCCACGGGGCCAACGCATCTGTTGTGGTTTGCGCCGCTAACACCGTCCACGTTTGTGCGGCGACGGGTGAGTCTGATGTCAGCGATGCAAATGTGGACTGCGCTTGTGCTGCTGTCATGCCATCCAGGCGCGGTACCAAATTTAAAGGATCACTGCCTGATACAACGGCTCGGTCGAAGGCTGCCGCTAAGCCTGCTTCTTCTGGTGTGCGCGCGACGCTTACAAAGGCGTTGCGTTGAATATTCACTGTGACGGTATTGCTGGTGACATTGATCGCACCTGTGATGAAGTAAGGCGATAATTGTGTCACGCTGGCAAACGATCCCAAAATCGTGCCCGCACCAACTGGCACATTGATCAGCGTGAACGATTGGCCGCTGTTCAACCTGGAAGCCGTCGTACGAAGCACCAACTCGCCATCCAGTCTGACGTTGCCGCCGACGGAAATGCGATCAGATGCGCTATTTGTGATGTCGAAGATGATGCGGCCTGTGCGGGTCTGCGTCAGTGAGCCAATAATCGTCAGGTCACCAATCGCACCCGTGGCCGGGGTTAACTCACCTGCATTTGTGACGGACGTCGGCAGGAAACTGCTGCCCACGCCAGCGCCCGAGATTACGCCTGTGCCGCCAAACCCGCCTTGCGCATCAATCGTCACGGAGCCCGCGCGCAGCCGAGAATTTGTCAGCACGAAATTGCCGCCGGAAATGCGGACATTGCCAAGCAACGAAACGTCGCCGCCCAGAAGCCACGATCCGGTTCCTGTTTTCTCTGCATCAAAGCGGCCCAGAATGAGGTTGGAGAAAACAGCTCCTGCACCTTCAAAAACGAGCTTGTTGCTCGTGCCCGCACGTCCATCAATAACGCCGCTGATAAATGTGATGTTGCCCATGGTCAGCGTGTTGGTACCGCTGCCCAGAATCACATCGCCGGTGATTTGTCCGCCGTTGTAAATTGTTGTGTTGGCACCGGTGACGCGAACCGCGGCAGATCCGTTGCCGCGAATGGCGCTGAAGTTGTTGAGGATGTTATTGTTGCCGTTAATCAACACTGCAGCGCCCAGCGTGGTGGCGCTGGTCGGTGCATTGGCTGTGATCGTGCGGCCATTTGAAATGATGTTGTTATTTCCAGAAATTTGCACACCAGCGTAATCGCCGGAAATTGTTCCGGTGTTGCTAATCACATTGTTATTGCCATCAAGCTGAATGCCGATGCTGTTTTCGCCATCGCGCGGAGTTTGTGTCGAGATCGCGGAAATCGTGCCGCTGTTGATGATAGTATTGCCGGCACCGCGCAGATGAATACCGGACGATGCAATGCCTGTGGCGGTGATGGTACCAGTGTTGGTGATGCTGTTGGTCGCCCCCGCATCAATTCCAATGCCGCCGCTGCCGCTGGTGCGGATGGTGCCGGCGTTGGTGATGGTGTTGCTGTCTTCGACATAAATGGCAGGGGCATCTGCGGCGGTGGTTTCAATCACACCGCTTGCGGCATTTGTGATCAGTCCGTTGTTCACGCCAACAATCGCTACGCTGCCTGCATTGACCGTGTGAATGGTGCCGCGGTTGGTGATGTTGAAATTGCTGCCGGTCAGAATGGCATACGCAACAGATGAGTCTGTGCGGATGTCGCCGTCATTAGTGAGTGTCAGGCCGTTGCTGGTGTCGATGCCCAGGCCGCAATTGCCGCGGCCTAAAATTTGCCCGTTATTCGAAACGCGCGCATTGGTACCTAAGCGCACGGCTGCCCGAAACGCGGGGCAAAAGGTGCTGGGGTTGCCATCATACACACTCTGCACAAAGCTGCCGGTGAGGGTGTTGAGCGTCAGGCCGTTGCCGCCCGTAAACCCATCGTCATCCAGGCCATCGCAGGTCACGGTGCTTCCCACCAGCGTGCAGGCGGCTTGGGCGGGCGTTGAAAACATCGTGGTGCTGAGACCTAAAGCCAAGGCACTCGCGCTCATCCACAGATAGGCACGAACTGTCATGAAAGCCCCCAAACACGATTGAATAGACACAACCGTAAAGCATGGCCCCGTAACCTGACAACGGACGCCTGCTAAATAGAGACGATTGTATTAAAAGTGCCCCTGAACAAAGGGCCCTATCAGCGTGCTTCGGCCTCATCAACGCGCTCAGAACTACTTCTTGGCGCGCTGATTTCTCGTCAGTCCATCTACCATTGTATAATAACAGCCCCTTGTTTTCCTGCTGTGCTGCCGCTTTCACCGCCGCGCCCAGGTGTGTTGCTGCACGGCGAGCCTGTCGCGGAGCAATAACCGGTTCCCGCATAGTCCGGATCTTGTGTTCCCCCCGGATTAGCGTTGTTGCCATTGGCAACGCCCGAACGGCCTGCTTGTCCCGTTGCGCCGATTGCGCCTGTGTCGGCAAAGCCAGCGCCGCCACCTCCGCCAAATCCTGAGCCGTCGTCGTCTGGCACGTTAGCATCAGTATCAATGGTGCCGCTGTCGAAGCCGCCAGTCTGGCCGCCGCCCGAGGTCATGCCGACAACACGGATGCCACCTCCACCGCCACCACTTCCAATTTCATCGGCAGCGCCGCCGCTACCATCATTCAGGCCATTGTGTCCTGCGCCGCCATTTGCAATCAGCGATACGCCGCCCGCAGCACTTCCGCTGCCGCTCGCTCCGTTGCGATCTGTCGGGGCAATACCCCCGGCCTCGCAGTTTGTGGCATGAACAGGACTTGTTGCCGGAAATGATGTTGAGCTACCTGGCCGTCCGCCACATCTGCTACTGCTTTCGTCGGGCGCACGTGCTGGGGCGGCGCCGGTTCCCCCACCGCCGCCGCCAGGGCCGCAGTTACCTTCTGTGTCGCAGTTGGGATTGGACCCTGTGCCCATATTGTCATCGCCGAACGATGCGCCCCCACCGCCGCCCGCGATCATGCCTGGAAAATCGGTGCTGGGGTCTAAGACATCATCCACATCTGTGTCGCGCCACAAGCCTGACGCACCGCCGCCGCCTGCGCCATTGTTGCGCGCTGTCGCAGCCGCACCGCCCGTACTCACGTCAATCCGCAGATCTAAGCGGCCGGTAATTGCTGTGCCACTGATGGTGTAAAGCTTACCAGCGGAGAAACCGCTGCCGCCGCCGGTCGAGTCATCACTGCCGAACTCGTATCCGCCACCACCTGCGCCCCAGGCCTTGACGTGAAAAGATGACAGATTATTCGGCACGCTAATTGAATGACTTTGATCGGCTTGGCGGTATTCGCATTTGAATGCGCCAACAACAGCGCCTTGCGAGGAGCCAGAAGAACAGAATGCGGCCGAAGCGAATACAGGAACGTGGCGTTGACCAATAGAAGTATAGGTTGCTCCTGTTAGCGTGCCGTTGACGCCGGCGGTGCTTGATAATGTAGATACAACTGTCGTTGCGGCAAATGTCGGTAACGTGCCGGATTTGTCGCGGTCGAATGTCCAGTTTGCAATCAAGCCAGGTGCACTGCCACTGACAAGCGGCAAGCGACGATCATAATTGTCAAAAATTTCCGAGGCCGTGCGGGCCACGTTCCACGCACGCACATCTGTGATGTCGCCTGTGAATTCGTTGACGATATTGGGAACGCTGTCGCGCTCTGCGCCAACTGTAAAACGGGCTGTGCCGTTGCGCACGCCATTGGTTGCAAATGAAGTTGATGTGCTGCTGGCGATAAGCTCGCGATTTACGTACAGCTTCGCCGCGCGGCCAGAGGTGGCCGTGCCGTTGTATGAGACAGCTATATGATCCCACTGACCTGCTTTTGCGGTGTAGCCACTAAAGTTATGCGTTTCCAGGACAACGCCCGTTCCTGGTGTTCCCGCAAGCTGCAACGTAATCCCGCCACCAGCCCGGATGTAGAGACGATAAGCCTGTGAGGTGTTGGCAGCCCCCTCGATCCACTTTGAAATCAGAGTGGCTTGTCCCGTTGTCGGTATCGCACGCGGGCGCATCCACGCTTCTAATGTGAGGTTGCCGGTGGTGGTGTCGTGATTGTCGCCACCTGTCAGGACGATATCATCTGCGCCGTCAAAGCGGGCCGCCATACCACCACGCCCCAGAAACATGTCGTCAACTTCGGTGGTTGCGTCGCTGTAATTGACGATAGTGACGCCGTTCGTGTTGCCTAAATCACGTTGAGCGGCAGCAATGGCCGTCAGCGATACGAATGCTGTATTCGTCGCAAGGTTATTCTGTGTGATGCGTGCCGAGACCTGCACCCCATCGTCATAAATTTCGACCGTATAACTTGTGTTGTTGCTGATGGTGAAGGTGCTAGCGCTGATGGCTAGATTGCTGCCTGAATCGCAGGCTGTCGTGACGTTATCGCAAATGAAGATGTTGTTTGCTGTAGCGCCATTTGCATTGTCTGCAACATCGGTGAAAAAGCGCACGGTAATGCCGTCGTTGGTGCCGGTATCGAAAATATCAGCACTGAAACTGCCGACAGTTGTTACTGTATTTCGATCAGCAGGTGTCGCGCGCAGACCCGCCGATATGCCGGCTGTGTTGCTGGTGCCTAATGTGGTCGGTGTCCATTCAAACGAGAAGTAGCGTCCGCGCTCGGCGGGGCTTAGGGCTAGCGTTGTTGCGCGAATTGCCGCACCACCGCCGCTAAAACGCAGCACGCGGTCAGTTGCATTGCCACTGACAGTGGACTGTTGTGTGCTTGCACTGCCGCTGAGTGACGCCAAATTGCTTGGCAATGCGCCGACGGTTGCATCGGTAAAATCTTCATTCAGGACAGCGTTGACTTCCCCACCCGGGGTCAGTGTTTCGCACATCCGTGTGAGTTGCGTGTTAGAGCCGACATACACTTTGTCATCAAAATAGCTGGAACTGTCCGTATTGGCCGGGCCGGAAATGATGACCACATTGCTAGGGTCAGTGCAGTTTGAATTTGTCGAGGGGCAATTCTGCAGCTCTGCGCTGCTGCTTGGCGTAGCACGCGCTGTCCTCGCGGACGAAATCGCGCCCAGGCCGTTCGCGCCATGGCTTATAATCGCATAATAATAAGGGGTTCCTTCACCGGCTGACTGGCTCGAAAGCCTGACTTCGGTATCAGTCACATTGTTCATTGTGCCGGTGAATTCGACCAGTGAAGAGTCGTATGAATTAGCGACCGATGTGCATACAGACCGTGCCGTATCATTGCTGGTAACGGCATAGGTGAAATAATTTCCGTATGCGTCGATGGCGTCTGATTCAGACAAGCGTAGTGAAATCCACGGCAGCACACCCGTACTGGCGGCGCATGTTGTCGTGCCGTTTTCTAAACCATCGGGCGGCATGTCCGTGTCTGGGCATGGAAGACGGTAGTGCAAGGTGGATGGCGTGGCGTCATCGCCAGTCAGGAAATAGGCAAGGATGCTATCTTTGATGACCTTTGCCGAGGTCGATGACGTCGTGATGCGTTGAATTTTGCTTTCAATATTTTGACGCTGCAAGCTAGCAATCATCGTCGTTGCCAGAGCGATAAGTGCTATGGCGATGATCAGGCCTGCAACGCCATCATCCCGCATCGCTTCAGATCGAAATGCCCCCCACATGCGCTTAAAGCGGACTGCGATCTGAGGCAAAAAACAGGGCATGATAATAAACTGAGGGTTGAATTTTTATTTAATTACAATAAGTTAGCTGGTTATAGGTACTTAAGTTATGATGTCTAGGCGGTTGGGTACTAAGGTCGCCAGGCAAACGGTAATTTGGTTTGATCGCGCACGCGGGCGCGGCGGCGTTCTGGGGCTGCTGTCGTGAGCATTCAAAACGCTTGAATTTCAGGCTGAAGGCGCGAGAGCGTAAGGCGCCGTATGCTCGTGCAGGGCGTCCCTGATGTTCAGCCCGTGAAGGTCGACAGGGTTCCGCCGCCCGTGTAAAAGCCGCTCTCATCCTTTTTTAATGAGCGAGCACCGATGGCAGCCTACCAATACATCTACGTCATGAAGGGTCTGAACAAGACTTTCCCCGGCGGGAAAGAGGTCTTGAAGGATATTTGGCTGTCGTTCCTGCCAGGCGCCAAAATCGGCGTATTGGGCGTGAACGGGTCGGGTAAATCGACCCTGATGAAGATTATGGCTGGCCAAGACACCAATTTTACCGGTGAAGCCTGGGCCGCTGAAGGCGTGAAGGTTGGCTATCTGTCGCAAGAGCCGCAGTTGGATGAAACCAAGACCGCTCTTGAAAACGTCATGGACGGCGTGGGCGAAGTAAAAGCGCTGCTCGACCGCTTTGAAGCCGTCAGCGCGCGCTTTGCTGAAGAACTGACGGATGATGAAATGAACGCCGTCATCGCCGAGCAAGGTGAATTGCAAGAAAAGATCGACGCCGTAAATGGCTGGGATTTGCAGCGGAACGTCGAGATTGCCATGGACGCGCTGCGTTGCCCGCCGGGCGATGCCGATGTGACCAAGCTGTCAGGCGGTGAGCGCCGCCGCATCGCATTGTGCCGTTTGCTGCTGTCCAAACCAGATATGCTGCTGCTCGACGAACCCACCAACCACTTGGATGCTGAATCGGTGGGTTGGTTGGAAAAGTTCTTAGAAGAGTATCCGGGCACTGTCGTGGCCGTAACCCACGATCGTTATTTCTTGGACAACGTCACCAGCTGGATCTTGGAATTGGATCGCGGCAAGGGCATTCCATACGAAGGCAACTACACCGGCTGGCTGAAGCAAAAACAAAAACGCATGCAGCAGGAAGAGCGCGAAGAAGCCGCCCGCGACCGCACCATCGAACGCGAATTGGAATGGATGGGCCAAAGCCCGCAAGCACGCCGCACCAAAAGCAAAGCGCGTATTTCAGCGTTCAATGACTTGGTGGCCGCTGCAGCTGACAAAGCCCCTGATACCGCGCAGATCATTATTCCGGTCGCTGAGCGTTTGGGCGGTACGGTGGTTGAATTCAACGGCCTCACCAAAGGCTTCGGTGACAAGTTGTTGATCGACAACCTCACCTTCAATCTGCCGCCGGGTGGCATCGTGGGCGTGATTGGTCCGAACGGTGCAGGTAAGTCGACGCTGTTCCGTATGATCACCGGCCAGGACAAACCCGACAGTGGCACCATTAAAATTGGTGAGACCGTGCAATTGGGCTACGTCGATCAAAGCCGCGATAGCCTGAAAGATAAGGCGACGGTGTGGGAAGAAATTTCCGACGGCAACGAAGAGATTATGTTGGGGAAGTTCAAAACCCCCAGCCGTGCCTATGTGGGGCGCTTTAACTTCCGTGGCGCAGATCAGCAGAAGAAAGTCGGTCAGTTGTCGGGCGGTGAGCGCAACCGCGTGCACTTGGCCAAGATGCTGAAAACCGGCGCGAACGTTATTCTGCTCGACGAACCAACCAACGATTTGGATGTCGATACCTTGCGTGCCCTTGAAATCGCGCTCTTGGATTTCGCAGGTTGCGCGGTGGTGATCTCACACGATCGCTTTTTCTTAGACCGTATCGCGACGCACATTCTGGCCTTTGAAGGCGACAGCCATGTGGAGTGGTTCGAAGGCAACTACGCTGACTACGAAGAAGATAAGAAGCGCCGCTTAGGTGAAGATGCAGCCCAGCCGCATCGCATTAAGTACAAGCCAATCTCGCGCTAAATCAGCGCCAGTAAAAAAAAAGCCCGCTCAAACCGAGCGGGCTTTTTTATTTGAATATTTTGAAGCAGCTTAGCCGACTTTGGCTCTCAGATCTGCGACTTGCTTTTCGATTTGGCTAATCAGCCCGGCCAAACCGCCGCTTTGCTGAATCAGCGTGGCGTATTCTTGGCGGTACGTGATCGCCATGCTGACGCCTTCGATGATCACGTCAACAATGCGGTAGCCGCCTTCTCGTTTACGCAAGCGCCACTGCACAGCGAAATTGCCGCCATCGTTGCCGAGAATGGTGGAGTTCACAACCGAGCCTTCTTCGCCGTCAGCTGTGCTGTCGTTCACTTTCAGCGACTGGCCTTTGTATTCACCAAAGCGGCGCGACCATGTGTAGACAATCACGTCTTCAAACAGCGGATTGAACTTTGTCTTTTCATCTGGCGTGGCTGTGCGTGCGGCGCGGCCCAGCACGAAGTTGCCGATGCTGGGAATGTCGAAGTATTCCTTGAACAGCGTGCGGAACTTCTCAGTCTTTTCTTTTTGCGTACCAGACGCGGCCAGAATTTCGCTGATGCCGACTTGCGCGAATTTCTCAACAAACGCTTTTGGGTCGTTGCGCCAGTCCTGGGCCATTACCACCGATGGGCCTAACAGCGAAGGAAATGCAGCACACACGCCAAGGGCCAGCGTCGAGGCTGTGAAGTCACGGCGAGAGATCATCGTCATTCAGTCCTCAGGATCATGTGATCCTAAAAAGGGAACAGCAGAGGTCGTTTTACTTCTTCGTGGTGTCCGCAAACGGATCGCCACCCTCATCCGAGAACGACGGCAGCGGACCTGCTGCGCCATTACGGATTTGCTTTTCGCGGTTCTGCTGATAGGCCGCGCGCAAGGATGCGTAGTAATCAATCGACGAGGCTTTTAACTCGTCTGTCACCGGCATGGTGTCGGCTTTCAGGTCGACAATAAGCGTGCCGAAGTATGCCCACTGCACCCAACTCGGGTTGTCGGCATACGAGTACCAACTCACCGGATCGAACGCGAAGTTATCGACCGCTAGGCCAAAGCCATCACGCGTGCTGGTTGGGCCAATGATCGGCAGGTAGAGGTAAGAGCCGCTATCCACACCCCAGACAGCTAAAGTCTGGCCGAAGTCTTCGTAGTGGTAGGGCACGCCTAAATCGGTGGCCGGATCGCCCAAGCCGCCGATGCCGACAGTGGTGTTGATCAGGAAACGGCCCATGGTTTCGCCAGCGCGGTTCATCTCGCCTTGCAAGATGTCGTTCGCGAAGGTGATGGGCGAGCGCAGGTTGCGCAGGAAGTTGCTCACGCCGCGACGGGCGAAGCCCGGCACGACTTTACGATACGTCCACGCGACCGGGCGGATGATGACTGCATCTAAGCCCTGATCGACCTTGAACATCGCGCGGTTGAACGGCTCGAGCTGGTCGTTGGTTTCCGCCACTTCGGCTTTTGCCTCAGGTGTTTTGTTGCTGGCACATGCGCTCAAGCCCAGAACCAGGGCGGCAGCAGAGATCACAGCGGTGAGGGAGCGGGGGGTGGAGGGCAACATCATAAAACTCATTATAAACCAGCGCGAAACAACACTCTAACAGAACCGGGCCGATGGGCCGATGGCTACCATAGCCGCACCCGGAACACTATACACGAAAGTGTCACCACTATGACGCACCCCATAGAAGTTGTGCTAGTGCATTCCAGGGTAATCTGTCAGCTAAGAAAACCTTGGTCCTAAACGCTTAAATACGGCAAAAGGATGCCGTGCCTTGAGGGCTCTTGCTGGCCGTTGTCAGTAATTGCTTTGTATTTAGGTATCCTATTTTAGTTGCGCGAATCGTTTTTTAGGCCTGTCTGATATGTCTCCGCCACCGCTCTCTGCCGCCGAACTCGCATCTGGACAAAAGGTTGGGGGTCAAAACCAGCAAGACTCCCCAATTCGGGTATCGTTCGAGTTTTTCCCGCCCAAAACGCCAGCTATGTACGATCAGCTGTGGGCGGCAATTGAGCGGTTAGCGCCTTTACTGCCTAATTTTGTGTCCGTGACGTACGGTGCCGGTGGTTCAACCCGCGAGCGTACCCATGAGGTCGTTGACCGCATCCAGCGTGAGAAGGGCTTAAAGGCCGCCGCTCACCTGACCTGCGTGGCTGCCACCCAAGCCGAGGTGGACGAGGTGGCTCGCCACTATTGGGCCTCGGGCATTCGCCATATCGTCGCCTTGCGCGGTGACCCGCCAGACGGGGCTTCAACTTATACGCCACATCCCGGCGGGTACGCATTCGCGGCCGATCTGGTCGCGGGCTTAAAGAAAGTCGCTGATTTTGAAATCTCTGTGGCGGCTAACCCCGAAGGCCACCCGGAAGCCCCGACCAAGGCCGCTGATATCGATAACTTGAAGCGTAAAATCGATGCGGGTGCGTCGCGCGCGATTACACAGTTTTTCTTCGATGTTGATGTTTATCGCCGCTTCCGCGATCAGGCAGCGAAGGCGGGCATTACTGCGCCCATTCTGCCGGGCATCATGCCGGTGACGAACTTTGTCTCAGCAGAGCGCATGGCCGTGAAGGCGGGCGCATCGGTGCCGGAATGGTTGCACAAACTGTACGATGGTTTGGAAGACGATGTAGAAACGCGTCGCCTTGTCGCTGCAACAATCGTGGCCGAGCAAGTGAAGCAACTCAAAGCTGATGGCGTGACAGATTTTCATTTCTACACACTCAATCGTGCAGATTTGACGTACGCGATTTGCCACATTCTGGGTTTGCGCGCACAACACCCCAAAACCTAAGCAAGCTTAAGCGCCCCATATCCCATCACTGGATATGATGTTTGGCTTAAAGCCCCTCTGCGCTTTACCCTCCAGCCAACCAGCGGTGGAAACGGTCAGGGCCAGTATCAGGGTATTCGGTCGGGCAAAACGCCTAGCGGTGGCGGCATGTCAGATGGTTTGACCAAGGGCAGGGTTCGTCGTAAATCCGAAACACTGATCAGGTGTTATGAATTATGGCGAAACCGACCTTTGAGCGTGAAAACCATGCGGCCGATGCGGCCTTGCGCATTATTCGCACCATTGCCAGTAAGCCCGAACCGCTGAATTACGCGGTTTGGTATACCTACTGCTCTGGCGAAAGCTTGGACTTAAAGGCCGAACTGGATAGCTATTTCAAAAGCAAAAAGCCGATCACATCCGATGTCAGCGAGGCGATGTTTGCCAAATACATCGCCCCTATTCTGGCCAGCATGGCCGACCAGGCCACCCGCCAGAAGTTGGACGAAGCCAACGAGCGTTTGGCCAAGACACTGAATTCTGTGATGGATTTGGTGGCGGCCGGAAGCCAAGGCACGGAAGGTTTTTCCAAGGCGCTTGAGAAGTTCAAAGGTGAAGTGCAGGGCTCGGTTGATCCGAAACTCTCTGGCGCTGTGGCAGCGATGATCACCGAAACGCAGAAGGTCGCGAACTTAAATGCAGAACTGCGTACCAAACTAAATTCGGCTTCGGGAGAAATCGATGCGTTAAAGGGCGATCTTAGCGCCATCCGCAAAGAAGCATATACCGACGGCTTAAGCGGTATTCCGAACCGCAAGGCGTTTAATAAAGAAATCGATGATATGACGTTCGCGCTGAAGCAGAAGAGCGGCTACCTCTGCTTGATGATGACGGACATCGATAAATTCAAATCGTTCAATGACACGCATGGTCACTTGGTCGGCGACCAAGTGATTAAGGTTGTTGCGAACTTACTTGCCAAGAACGTGCGCGATTCTGATTTTGTTGCACGCTATGGCGGCGAAGAGTTTGCTGTGCTGTTCCCCAATACACGCCTGAAAGACGCCATGGCGGTGGCCGAGAAGATCCGCATGGCTGTGCGGGGCAAGGAAATCCACAATCGCCGCACCGGCGAAAGTTTGGGCCAAATTACGATCTCGATTGGTGTCGCGGAATATGTCATCGGTGAATCAGTTGATGACCTTATTTCGCGCGCGGATTCGGCGCTCTACTTAGCGAAGCAAATGGGCCGCGACCGCGTGTGCTCGCAGCTTGATTTAGCCCGCTAGCCTTTCAACGGTTCTTGCGCGTATAACTGGGCGCATGTCCTCCGATCCTTTTGATCTGTCTGACGGCGATGATGCGCCGCCGTTTTCTGACGTAACGCCCTCTCGTACAGAAACGAGTGGTTCTTCCGTGGCGCCATCTTCTGGTCCGCGCCCGGCTGCACCTGCGCGCGCTGCGCCGCCGCGCACATTGCCGTGGGTGGAAAGTTTAAACCCTGAACAACGCCAAGCTGTTGAAACGACAGAAGGCCCGCTGTTGGTGTTATCGGGAGCAGGTACCGGCAAAACCCGCGTGCTGACCTCGCGGTTAGGCTACATCCTGGCGCGCCAAATGGCGAAGCCGTGGCAAGTGCTGGCTGTCACATTTACCAACCGGGCCGCGCGCGAAATGCGTGAGCGTGTGGCGCACTTGGTAGGGCCTGTCTCTGAGTCTGTTTGGCTGGGCACATTCCACGCGTTGTGTGTGCGTATCTTGCGCCGTCATGGAGAGTTGATCGGCCTGAAGTCGAGTTTCACCATTTTGGATTCTGACGATCAGTTGCGCCTGTTGAAGCAACTGATGGAAGGTGAAAGCATCGACACCAAAAAGTGGCCCGCACAAGCGTTGATGGGAATGATCCAGCGCTGGAAAGATCGCGGGCTGACGCCAGACAAAGCGATGTACGAGGGCAGTACGGAATTTGCGGGCGGCCGGGCGCTGGCGATGTACCGCAACTATCAAGACCGCCTGCGCTCTTTAAATGCGGTCGATTTCGGTGATTTGTTGTTGCTGTGCTTGGACCTGTTCCAAACGCACGGGCAAGTGTTGACTGAATACCAAGAGCAGTTCCGCTACATTCTGGTCGATGAATATCAAGACACCAATGTCGCGCAATATTTATGGCTGCGGCTGCTGAGTCAGAAGCATCGCAATTTATGCTGCGTGGGTGACGATGATCAGTCGATTTACTCGTGGCGTGGCGCTGAAGTGGGCAACATTTTGCGCTTCGAGAAAGATTTCCCCGATGCCAAGGTTGTGCGCCTGGAGCGTAACTACCGTTCGACGCCGACCATCTTAAAAGCCGCATCGCACCTCATCAGCCACAATGAAGATCGACTAGGCAAAACGCTGCGGACCGGTCACGAAGGTGATGTGGATGATGGCACGCCGATCAAAGTGCGTGGCGTATGGGATGGCCAGGAAGAAGCGCGGTGGGTCGTCGATGAGATTGAGGGCCAACAGCGCAAAGGCCAGAAGCTCAGCCAAATGGCGATTTTGGTGCGTGCAGGCTTCCAGATGCTGGAGTTTGAAGAACGCCTGATTACCACGGGTATCCCGTACAAAGTCATCGGCGGCCCGCGCTTTTACGAGCGTCAAGAAATTCGCGACGCAATTGCCTACATCCGTTTGGTGCAGCAGCCCGAGGATGATCTGGCCTTTGAACGCATCGTCAATAAGCCTAAGCGCGGCATTGGTGATTCGACTGTGCAGAAAATTCACGTACTGGCGCGCGCCCAACAGATTCCGTTGTTTGAAGCCACGCGCCGCATGATTGAAACCGATGAATTGCGTGCAGCCGCCCGTACGACCTTAAAAGCGCTCACGCACGATTTCGAACGTTGGCAGAGCTTGAAAGAAAACGCGTCGCCCTCAGAACTGGCGGCGATGATCCTAGATGAAAGCGGCTACACCGAGATGTGGCAGCAGGATAAATCCCCCGAAGCACCGGGCCGGTTGGATAACTTGCGTGAGTTTGTCTCAAGCCTGGAAGAATGGGACACGCTGGCTGCGTTCTTAGAGCACGTCAGTTTAGTGATGGATAACGACACCAATAAGAACGAAGAGGGCGTTATCTTGATGACGCTGCATGGCGCCAAGGGCTTGGAATTCGATGTGGTGTTCCTGCCTGGTTGGGAAGAAGAGATTTTCCCCAATCGCCGCGCCCTTGATGAGGGTGGCCAAGCGTCTTTGGAAGAAGAGCGCCGTTTGGCTTACGTGGGTGTTACGCGCGCGCGCCAAAAAGTGTTCGTCTCGTTTGCCGCCAACCGCCGTGTGTACAACCAATGGCAAGCCAGTCTGCCGTCGCGGTTTGTTGATGAACTGCCGCCCGATGCGGTAGAGCGCGAAGCCGATGCGGGGCTGTATGGTTCAGCTTATGCGTCAGCGGGGGGCGGTGCCTCGCCTGATAGCTGGAAACAGCCGTGGTGGCGTAATAATCAACGCAAGCGCGAGCAACTCACCGATGTAGATACGGATTGGGACGTTGAACCGCGCCAGACCAACGGCACTTACAAAGTCGGTATGCGCGTGTTTCACCAAAAGTTCGGCTACGGCATTGTTGAAGCCGTCGACGACACCAAGCTCGACATCAAGTTCGAGACCTCGGGCCGCAAGAAAGTGATCGACAGTTTTATCGAGCCCGCTTCAAAGAAATAAGCGCCCTTACAAATCTAGGTCAGATGCGCGCTGCGGGGTTAATGTGATGATTTCTAAAAGCCCATTCGAAGGGGCTTGCGTGAAGTCAATCCATGGCATGTAAAATTCCATGAATAGATCGATCACAAATTGAACAACCAGCGGGCTGACGTGAAAGGGGCTGCCATCTGCAACCCCAGCAGAAACAGTATCAATGGCAACGCTGTGCTGCGTCACAAGTTCATATGAGGGGTAGTACTCAATTCCGTCAATTTGATTTTGCGCCATTTCAACACCAAGTCGAATAATCGCTTTTGAGATGGCGTTCGCTTCGTATGGGCTCAGGCCGCTCATCGTTCCATTTAAGGGAACGGGCGAAACGGTCGTAAAGAGGCGTACGTCGGAGCCATATTCATTTAAAGCTTTGCGGACCTGTGTGATCGCGTGCGCGACACTTTCCGGTTTCAAGAATCTGCTGAGCGTACCGCTGCCGACATCATCATCTTTTTGCCCGGTCTCGGCAAACCCGGCGGTGAGAATGACGACATTCTTTTTTCGGCTTTTGATGCGCTCTTTAAAATGGGGCGCGTGAATAATTGACATCAGAACGTTTAAGGGGTCGGTGTCGTCCTGATATCGGTACGCAATCACATCGTCGACGTTGCGCTGCTTAATCAAACTACCAAGGTTTGACGCAAAGCAGCTGCCGATACAGGTAAAAGATGCGTCTTGTGCAATCGGAACAATTGTTTTGTTTCTTGTAAGCTGCGCTTTCAGGCGCGTGACGTCTTTGGCTTGATACTGTGTGCGGAAATAATAGCTTTGCTTCGAGCGATGTGCGGCGTGAATACGCTGATAGCTTTTCTTCGCGTCAACGTTCGCATCAAAATCTTTAATATACGTGCGCAGATTTTCGGCGACTGCGATGTTGGTGTCGTTGCACCGGGCGAGGGCTTGTAGCGCAATGGATGCGATTTCTTCACGATGAGGCGCGTGCCCCCATAAATAAGCGCACAAGCTTAAGATCAAGTCGTCATGAAGTGCAGTCTTTCGGTCTTTGTCCGACATGCGCTTAAGCAATGCGTCAGAACTAATTTCCGTTGCGCCCGGAAAGATATGCTGTAACTGCGCCAGCATTGTTGCGCGCGGAGGAAAAACGCGAGATGCGAATATCAAGCTGTCGGTTAGGTCGGTCATTTGCTGAAATAATTGCAATGATGAAGCAGAAATAAGGTCTTCATTTTAATACTAAAAGATTTAACGTGCCAGGAAATCAATCACTGCGCGGCCGATCATGAACCACAGCGCTAAAGCTGAAATCACATACAAGTAAAACCGCACCATCACGATATTGATCGTGCAGTGCACGATGGAATGTAGGATACGGAAACCTACGAATACCCACGCGGCAATGACGTATAAATCGTCCGCCTGGTGCGTGACCCACAAATACAGCACAAGCGCATAAAACAGCACCGGCAGCTCAAACAGGTTTTTCAGGTTGGCTGAGGGATTGTAGACAGCCGGCGGTGTCAACCGATCAAGCTCGCCTGGCTTTTCCAGATCACGCGGGTTGATGTTGTTGCCCGTAATGAAACGAATACGGCGGATATACATAAAGATCCATACCGCAAACGTTAAGGCCATCAGCGTCAAAAACGGTGCAAAGATCGTGGTGGGTGTCATGACGTCTCACCATGTTAGTTGTGATGCCGTCACGTTACGCCATTCGGACGCTGTATGAACATCCCCAAAAAACCCTGCTGCCCGAAGACAGCAGGGTGAGACGTTGTGGAGCGACGTTTGTGATGGTTGGTTAAGCGGCCTTGATGTCCAGCAAGAATGTATCGACTTCTGATCGCAGTGTAGTGGACTGACGCGCCAGTTCTTTGGCCGCTTCCAACACTTGCGTTGAGACTTGGCCGGTTTCGCTTGCTGCTTGGGTCACGCCGACGATGTTGGTCGAAACTTCGCGTGTGCCCGATGCCGCTTGTTCAACGTTGCGGGCGATTTCCTTGGTTGCCGCGCCCTGTTCTTCGACGGCGGCTGCAATGGTGGTGGAAATGCCGTTCACTTTTTCGATGGTGACAAAAATGCGTTCAATCGCGGACACCGAGCTTTTGGTGGCGCCTTGAATGCCGTTGATCTGGCTGCCGATCTCTTCCGTGGCTTTAGCGGTTTGGGTCGCCAAGTTCTTTACTTCCGAGGCTACGACGGCAAAGCCCTTGCCCGCTTCGCCCGCACGTGCCGCTTCAATCGTGGCATTCAACGCCAGCAGATTTGTTTGCTCGGCAATGTCGGTGATGAGTGCAACGACTTGGCCGATTTTACCGGCGGTGGTGTCGAGGCTGCGCACCAACTCCTTCGTCTCTGTAGCTTCACGCACAGCTTGTGCAACGATCTGAGTGGATTCAGCAACCTGACGACTGATTTCTAAGATCGAGCTTGAAAGCTCTTCTGTTGCTGCAGCTACGGTTTGCACGTTGGTTGAGGCTTGTTCCGAAGCCGCGGCAACGGCGGTGGATTGCACGTTGGTTTCTTCAGCGGCGGCCTGCATGGTCTGCGCTGAGTTTTCCATTTGCTCACTGGCTGAACTGACAGTGCCCAAAACCAACTTGATCACGTTATCAAAGCTGGCGGTGCGTTGTGCAATTTTCTCAGAGCGGACTTCCTTGGCTTTCCGTTCGACTTCTTGTGCGACGACCATTTCGTCGTTCTTGATCATGTTCTGCTTGAACACATCAACAGCTCCGGCCATCGAGCCAACTTCGTCTTTACGGTCAGCGTAAGGAATTTGAACTTGCTTATTGCCGCGCGCTAAAACGCTCATCACTTCCGTAATGTTAATGATCGGCGTTGCGATGGTTGAAGTGACCATATAAAGCGATGCCAATGCCACAACCAACGCCAAGCCCGTGACGACAATCAGCGTCACAACAGCGACGTTGTAACTGCTTGAGGCTGTTTGTTCGGTCTTTTGTGCAGCAGCGGCGTTGAACTCTGTCAGCTTGTCAATTGCGTCGCAGATTGCATTGAATTGTGTCGCTGTTGCAGTAAAAGCTGCTCCAATCGTCTTGAGATCGGCATCTGCCTTAATAAGCCCGATGACTTTATTTATCTCGGTATCGTACTCTTCGCGCGGCTTAGTGACCTCATTGAGAAGCTTCTCTTCTTCTTTTGATGAGATGAGTTTCCTGTAAGTCTCAACATTGCCAGACAGTGTTTCGTGTGCAGACGTTAAGTCTTCGATGCCTTTTGCACGGCCTTCAGCGGTTGGCGATAAGATGGCGCGCGCCAGTACGAAGCGCGTGCGCCCGTTCCAAAACTTAATTTCTCCGGCAGCCTGAACAGACGGTAAGGAGTCCGTGGTTATCTTCGTTGTGGCATCACTCATGCGTCCCATGAGGATGAACGCAGCCAAGCTTAAAATAGCGAATAACGATATCATCAAGCCAAACGCGAGTAAGGCTCGCGTCTTGATGGACAGATTTGTAAGAGCGGTCATGTATGCTTCCCAGTTACGATTTCAATCCAGTGTGTGTGCTCACTGGAGATCGTAGTTGTTACGGAAGCGTCACAAAAATGCAGGATGAACTGAGGGCTAGACCACATGAGATAAAGGCGTACGCCCCAGTGCGGATTATCCTTACGACGTAGAAAATTCGTTCACACACTGAGTTTTCCACTCACATTCGTGTGTGGACACGCGCGCCACGCGAAAAAAAATATGAAAAAATAGCCCTCCGCGTCGGGACGCGGAGGGCTACGGGCGACTCGTTCAGGCCTATGGAGGAGAGAGCGAAGCCTGTACGAGTTGGAGTCTCAGATATCCATACGGCGGTGTTAAGCCGCTTTAATATCCGTCAGGAACGTATCCACTTCTGAACGTAGTGTGGTGGATTGCTTGGCCAACTCTTTGGCCGCTTCCAGCACTTGCGTGGACACTTGGCCGGTTTCGCTTGCGGCTTGGGTCACGCCAACGATGTTGGTCGAAACTTCGCGTGTGCCCGATGCAGCTTGTTCAACGTTGCGGGCGATTTCCTTTGTCGCCGCACCTTGTTCTTCCACTGCCGAAGCAATGGTGGCGGAAATACCATTAACCTGCTCAATGGTTTCAAAGATGCGTTCGATCGCCGCGACGGACGATTTTGTCGCATTTTGAATGCCATTGATCTGGCCGCTGATTTCTTCCGTCGCCTTGGCCGTCTGTGTCGCCAGGTTTTTCACTTCCGAAGCCACAACCGCAAAGCCTTTGCCTGCTTCACCAGCGCGTGCGGCTTCAATCGTCGCATTCAAGGCTAACAGGTTCGTCTGCTCGGCGATGTCGGTAATCAAGGCGACAACCTGGCCGATTTTCCCGGCTGTGGTGTCAAGGCTGCGCACCAGTTCCTTGGTTTCAGTTGCTTCCTTCACGGCCTGGGTCACGACACGGCTTGATTGTGCAACCTGACGGCTGATCTCTTGGATCGAGCTGGAAAGCTCTTCTGTGGCGGCGGCAACCGTTTGCACGTTTGTCGACGCTTGTTCAGACGCAGCAGCCACGGCAGTCGACTGTACGTTGGTTTCTTCAGCGGCAGCTTGCATGCTTTGTGCTGAGGCTTCCATTTGTTGGCTGGCTGAACTGACTGTTCCTAAAACCAACTTAATCACGTTGTCGAAGCTGGCGGTGCGTTGAGCAATCTTCTCAGCCCGCAGTTCCTTGGCTTTGCGTTCGACTTCTTGGGCAGCAATCATTTCGTCGTTCTTAATCATGTTGTCTTTAAACACCTCCACAGCTTCTGCCATGGAGCCGATTTCATCTTTGCGATCAGCGAACGGAATTTTCACCTGCTTATTGCCATTCGCCAACTCAGACATCGTGCTAGTGATTGTCACGATGGGAGCGGCGATGGTCGACGTCACCATGTAGAATGATAGAAGGCCAACAATAGTTGCTACGACTGTAATGGCAATCATTGTCATTCCGCCAGTCTGCTCGGCATCTAGTGCCGCGGCTACGGACTTATCGCTGCCAACGCTGTTTATCTCAGTCAATTTATCAATGGCGCTACCAATTGCATTAAATTGCTCGGAGCTATCAACAAAGGCTTGGCCGATAATCTTGATGTCCACATTTTTTTGCATCATCGAGATCATTGCGTCTACGCTTTCAACATATTTTTCTCGCGTGGCAACAACTTTATCGTAGAGTTTGCGTTCCTCATCAGATGAAATGAGTTTTTCATACTCTTTGATTTTCGATGAAAATTCCTCGCGCCGCTTTGAATAGTCAGCAAGGCCTTTTACGCGATCTTCCGGCGTTTGCGACAATATAGCGCGCGATAATGTTGTCCGCGTGCGTGCATTTAGAAATTTAACTTCGCCGACGACCTTTATGCTGGGGAGCCAATTTCCCGATACATCATTCGCTGCTGTCCCCATTCTCGCCATTTGGGCGTAGCCAATGACGCCCATAGTAACGATAAGCGCGATCATCAGTCCAAAAGCCAACAATGCGCGGCTTCTAATGGACCAGTTATTTAAAGCACTCATGGTTCTGTGACCTCCATATGTCTTAAAAGATGCTCTCGACGTCGCTGCGTTTCTCCGCACGTCGCTTGCATCTGCTAGCTCGATAACATTCGCGTGAAGGTCTTGGGCGTATCCGATGGATAGGGGGCAATGCTCTTTCGGATACTCAGGGGCGATTTTCGGGGGCGCTTCAATCTGCGGCACAAGCATTTGCATTGCACACATACATCTATAGTTGGGCGTGTCGCTTGCAGGTCGCACAAAAAAAGCATCCCTCAGTCGGTTTTGACCCCGAGATGCTGAGGATTCGGTATCTGAAGCAGGGCTTAAGAAAATCCACACTTGTCGTGTGGTTAGGCTTGCCTTTTCAAATAAAAGAAAGCCCTCGGCGTGAGGAACGCGGAGGCCAGACTTTATAAAAAAGAAGCTCCTCGCCTGAGGAAAGGCGAGGAGCTGGGCGGCCCGCAAGGAAACGGAGAATAACCTTGCGGGTAACTCTGCGGTCTTTAGGCCGCTTTGATATCCAGCAAGAACGTATCCACTTCGGTACGCAGTGTGGTGGATTGCTTGGCCAATTCCTTGGCCGCTTCCAACACTTGCGTGGACACCTGGCCGGTTTCTCCGGCAGCTTGGGTGACGCCGACGATATTCGTGGACACTTCTTTGGTGCCCGACGCGGCTTGTTCGACGTTGCGTGCGATTTCTTTGGTGGCGGCACCTTGTTCTTCCACAGCCGAGGCAATGGTGGTGGAAATGCCGTTTACTTTCTCGATGGTTTCAAAGATGCGCTCGATGGCTCCAACCGAGTCCTTCGTCGCACTTTGGATTCCTTCGATCTGACCGCCGATTTCTTCGGTGGCTTTTGCAGTTTGGGTCGCCAAATTTTTAACTTCGGATGCCA
The DNA here is from genome assembly GCA_965229355.1 of Rhodospirillaceae bacterium. Classification (GTDB taxonomy): domain Bacteria; phylum Pseudomonadota; class Alphaproteobacteria; order Rhodospirillales; family Rhodospirillaceae. The sequence continues at coordinate 2,867,301 of OZ245869.1, forward strand.
CAACCGCAAAGCCTTTGCCCGCTTCACCAGCGCGCGCGGCTTCAATGGTGGCATTCAACGCCAGCAGGTTGGTCTGCTCTGCGATGTCGGTGATCAACGCAACCACACGGCCAATGCGGCCTGCGGCTTCATCCAATCCACGCACCAATTCTTTGGTTTTCGTGGCTTCGTTGACGGCCTGATTAACCACGCGGGTTGATTCTGCGACCTGACGGCTAATCTCGGCAATCGAGCTGGATAACTCTTCTGTTGCGGCAGCTACGGTTTGCACGTTGTTCGACGCTTGCTCCGACGCCGCAGCCACAGCCGTGGACTGCACGTTGGTTTCTTCAGCCGCAGCCTGCATGGTTTGGGCCGAGGCCTCCATTTGCTGACTTGCCGAGCTGACCGTGCCCAAGACCAACTTGATCACGTTATCGAAGTTGGCTGTGCGGGCCGAGATTTTTTCTGCACGCACTTCTTTGGCCTTACGTTCAGTTTCTTGCGCAGCCACCATTTCATCGTTCTTGATCATGTTGATCTTGAACACTTCAACAGCGCCAGCCATGGCTCCAATTTCATCGCCGCGCCCCGTGAACGGGATGGCGATTTGTTTGTTGCCTTCAGCCAGTTTCGTCATCGTGCCGGTAATAGCGCCAATCGGGGCAGAAATATTGCGGCCCACAAACACCGTGGCCCAGCCCAGAATGGCCAGCACGCCAACAATCACCACACCAATCAACGTCAGTGTGCTGCTGTAAAGCGCGTCAGCCGCCGCTGAAGCTTCATCCGAACCCTTTTTGTTGAAATCGACAATGTCAGCCAATGCCGCTGTAGCCTTGGCGTGGCCTTCGTCTGTCAGGATGCGGTAGATGTCGCGCGCTTCGTCATCTTTATTTTGCATCGCAAGCTCGATGACCGAGCTGGATGCCTTGAAATAAGATTCTGTTGCGTTGGTAAAAGCTTTGAACAAACGACGATTGTCTTCAGTCCGAATTGAGTCTTCGTATGTTTTTGTAATTTTTTCGAAGTCGTCGTGGTCTTGTTCGATCGCGTTTTTATATTTTTGCAGCTTTTCTTGAGCGGTCGATAAGATCAGTTGGGCTTGGTCATTGTGGTGGCGTGACAAGGCGGCTGAAATCTGGGCTGCCATATCAATACGTGGCAACCAGCGGTCGGCGATATCGCTGGATTGAGCATTAATTTCGCTGGCGGTGTAAGCGCTGAAGCCTGCGAAACCTAAGAATACAGTTACGATGATGGCGAAGATGCCCATCATCTTCTGCTTGATCGACAGATTTTCTATCACGGCGTCCTCCATAGAACGGATTGTTGTTTTGTTTTTTGCCCTCACCCCCGAGGTGATTGCCCGGTCATGCTAGCCAGCTATCGTTCCGGTTGAGGAGCCCGGAGGGCGTACACCCCTGGGATAAAGACGCAGCGCATCTCCTCCCTATCCGAAAGAGCAGATAGTTTTGACTCTATACGATCACCTTGCGAACACCGGCTGTACGCGGGTCGGGAAAAAGCCGCAGCCTGGACGTGCCAGGCTGCGGAAACGGCGGTTTCTATGGATTCGGGGGTGATCACGCCGCTTTGATATCGTGCAGGAAGGTATCCACTTCGGTACGCAGCGTGGTCGATTGGCGTGCCAATTCCTTTGCCGCTTCAAGGACTTGCGTGGAAACCTGACCAGTCTCGCCAGCGGCTTGGGTCACGCCCGCGATATTTGTTGAAACATCCTTGGTGCCAATCGCCGCCTGCTCGACGTTGCGTGCGATTTCTTTGGTGGCGGCGCCTTGCTCTTCCACGGCGGAGGCAATGGTGGTCGAGATGCCGTTCACCTTTTCGATGGTTTCAAAGATCCGTTCGATGGCGGCGACTGAGGCTTTCGTAGCGTTTTGCACACCGTCGATCTGGCCCCCGATTTCTTCGGTGGCTTTCGCGGTTTGGGTCGCGAGGTTTTTAACCTCGGACGCAACCACCGCGAACCCTTTGCCAGCTTCGCCAGCGCGGGCCGCTTCAATGGTTGCATTCAGTGCCAGCAGATTGGTTTGCTCGGCGATGTCGGTGATCAACGCAACCACTCGGCCGATGCGGCCAGCAGCTTCATCTAACCCACGCACCAAGTCTTTCGTCGTGGTGGCTTCTTGCACCGCTTGTGTGACCACGCGCGTTGATTCCGCAACTTGACGGCTGATCTCGGCAATTGAACTCGACAATTCTTCTGTCGCGGCTGCAACTGTCTGCACATTCGTCGAGGCTTGTTCCGAAGCTGCGGCAACGGCGGTTGATTGCACGTTGGTTTCTTCGGCCGCCGCTTGCATGGTCTGGGCGGAGGCTTCCATTTGCTGGCTGGCCGATCCCACGGTGTTCAGCACCAACTTGATCACATTGTCGAAGTTCGATGTGCGCTTCGAGATGTTCTCGGCGCGCACCTCTTTGGCTTTGCGTTCAGCGTCTTGCGCAGCAACCATTTCATCGTTCTTGATCATGTTATCTTTGAACACCTGCACGGCATCGGCCATGGCGCCGATTTCATTACGCAGGCCCGTGCCCGGAATGACGACAGTCTTATCGCCATCCGCCAGGTTTCTCATCGCACCAGTCATGTCGACGACCGGGCGGCTAATGGCACGACTGATGACGATCGACGCCGCAACACCAATCAAAATAGCCAATAGCGAAATGCCAATGGTGACGTTGGTGACTGTATTGATTTCACCGGCTGCTTTCGGGCCAACTGTGTCTTGGATTTTCTTGCTGTCGGTGGTTAAGCCATCGACATCTTTCGCCACTTCAACGCCGATGCGATCAAGCGTGTCTTTCACCACGGCCTGCTCGGTTTCGTAGGCTTTGCCTAAGTCGTTGAACGTGTCGATGTAGCTGCGGGTGAGGGAGCTGGCATTGTTGCCAGCGCGGCCCAGGCCCGTCATCTTGCTCGAGGCTTCGCCGAGTTCTTTGCTGACGCGCGCAGACTGAGCGTCATCGCCGGTGCGCAAATACTTGGCAACATAAATGCGGCCGAGCAGAACCGAGCGCAAGGCTTCGGCAGCGATGGATGCGGTGTTGACATCTTTACGATCATCAGCGTCTCGCATGATCGAAGACAAATCTTTTTCGATTTCTGGGCCAATTTTATCCAACGTGCCCGACAAGCTTTCGCGTTCGCGTTGCAAGCCGACAACGGCCGAGAACCCCTTGCTGTAATCGGCGATGTCATCGCACAGCTCTTTCACGGCGCGGCGTGTATCTTCTACCACCAGCACCTCCAATGCTGTGCCGCAGTCAGCAATGGCTTCTTTAATTTTTTCTTCGGCTGTGTGTTTGCTTTCTTCGGTGCCTGTAATCAAAAAGTTTTTCACGGCAATGCGGGCTTGCAACAAATCACCTTGGATCGTGGCCAAGTTCGCGGTTTGGCGGGCCTGATAGCGATACTCTGAGAAGTTATCGCCAGCGCTGTTTAACCCCATGTATGTCGTGCCCGCCAAAGCCAAGAGGGCGGCTAACACAACGCCGTTTCCCCAACTCAAACGGGTGGAAATGGTCATGTTTGCCCATAGTGATGGTGCTTGGCGTGATGGTATCTGGCGTGATGTCTGTAGGTGCTGTGCGGTGGTCATCGGTCGCTCCATTCTTTTTTTGTTTGTCCCTGGATCTCCCACCCCCCAACTGTGAGGTGATTGGCTTCAAGGCTATGGAGCGCTGCGGTGGTGGTTTGCACACCGAAGGGATAGTCGTCGATGACAAGGAGATAGTGGGCGGTGCCCCTTATCCGAAAGGCGTAGGCCCCCAACCCTCGTTTGAGGGGAGGTAAAATGGATCAACGCAAGGGTGGGTCAGCAAGCTATGTGTAAGGTGCATGGAAGGCGCAGAAAACTGCGCCGAATTCGATTTAGTTTCGACCCGAATCGACTTTTAGTTGCTCATTCTGTCTATGAAAAACTATACCAAAAGATAGTGGAGCCCTGGGGGGTGTAAAGGGAAATGCATGCCGAAAAAGAGAGTGTGCATGACGCAACTGGGGGATGAGACGAGTGGGGTATCAGCCCGGCCGCAAAGAAAAAGCCCCCGCCGACAATGCGGCGGAGGCTTCAGCAGTTCTAGTTCGGGGGTGAGGAGCTGCCGGAGTTGATGGAGAATGAGCTAAGCGGCTTTGATGTCGAACAGGAATGTATCAACTTCAGAGCGTAGGGTTGTGGACTGACGCGCCAGTTCTTTGGCGGCTTGCAAGACTTGCGCTGACACTTGACCGGTTTCCCCGGCGGCCTGCGTGACGCCACCAATGTTGCTGGACACTTCCTGCGTTCCGACGGCGGCTTGTTCGATATTGCGCGCAATTTCTTTGGTGGCGGCATCTTGTTCTTCCACCGCCGAAGCGATGGCAGAAGAGATGTGGTTTACCTTTTCGATGGTCGAGAAAATGTTCTCGATCGCTTGCACAGATGCTTTGGTCGCGGTTTGCACACCAGCAATCTGACCGCTGATCTCGTCAGTGGCTTTCGCTGTTTGTGTCGCCAAGCTCTTAACTTCCGAGGCGACGACGGCGAACCCTTTGCCAGCTTCACCGGCGCGGGCGGCTTCAATGGTGGCATTCAAGGCCAGCAAATTCGTTTGCTCAGCAATATCGGTAATCAACGAAATAACGTGGCTAATCTTCTCTGCGGTGGTGTCGAGGCTGCGCACCATGTCCTTGGTCTTGTTGGCTTCAGTGACTGCCGTGTTGATGATGCGGTTTGATTCCGACACCTGGCGGGTGATTTCAGCAATCGAGGCCGACAGTTCTTCAGTGGCGGTCGCAACCGTCTGCACGTTAGCTGAAGCTTGTTCAGACGCAGCCGCAACCGCGGTGGACTGCACATTGGTTTCTTCAGCGGCGGCCTGCATGGTTTGCGCTGACGCTTCCATTTGTTGGCTGGCGGAGCTGACAGTGTTCAGGACCAGCTTGATCACGTTGTCGAAGTTGGCGGTGCGGGCGGAAATCTTTTCGGCACGCATTTCTTTGGCTTTGCGCTCACTTTCCTGAGCTGCAGCCATTTCTTCGTTGCGGATCATGTTGTCTTTAAACACTTGAACAGCATCGGCCATCGCGCCGATTTCGTTGCTTAAGCCCGTGCCCGGAATGTCGATGGTCTTATCACCGTCGGCCAGCGACTTCATGGCTCCTGTCATGTTTACGACCGGGCGGCTGATAGCGCGGCTGATGATCACTGAAGCAGCAACGCCCAATATCATAGCCAGAACCGAGACAATCAGGGTGGTGGTGCTGACGTTATTGATCGCAGATGCAGCTTGCGGGCCAACTGTGTCTTGCACTTTCTTCGAGCCGGTTGCCATGTCTTCGATGTCTGCGGCGACGGCAGGACCAATTTTATCCAAGCGGTTCTTAACCAGGTCTTCTTCCGCTTCATATGCCGCCACGACTTCTCTGAAGGTGTCGGCATACTCTTTTTCTAACGTCACGACAGCTCTACCGCCGGCCAAACGTTCGGCGCGTTGTGTGCCATCGATGATTTCTTGCATAGCGCGCTCGGCTTGGGCGTTGTCTCCAGAGCGCAAATATTTCGCCACATAAATGCGGCTTAGTAATACCGAGCGCAGCGCTTCACCGGCCGCAACTGAATCGCCCGAACGCATGATGGTCGACAGCGACTTTTCGATTTCCGGGCCAATTTTGTCGAGGTTTCCTGACAGCGCATCACGCTTGTTTTGCAAGGCCACGACTTTTTGGAACTCTTCACCGTAAACAGTCAGCTCATCACAAAGCTTTTGAATGCCGTCTTTGCTCTCCTGCGAGACAAGCAACCCTAAAGCCGTGATGCAGTCATTCACGGTTTCTTTGATTTTCGCTTCGGCTTTCTGGGCGCTGTCAGACGAGCCTGAGATCAGGAAATTTTTTACCGCAATCCGCGCGGCTAACAAGTCAGCTTCAATCGCGCCCAGGTTGACGGTTTGGCGGGCTTGAGTGCGGTATTCGGTAAAATTGGATGTGGCACTGTTTAAGCCAATAATCGTCGTCACGGCTAAAACAGCCAGTGCGCCCAAGATCAGCGCATTGCCAAATGTGAGGCGTTTGGAAATTGTTAAGTTAATCCACCAACCGTTCTGTGTTCTTGCATGAGCCATGATCGTCTCCCAACGAATGGACCGCATCGCTGCGGTGTGTGTTGAACCTGGACAATTTATGCATGGGATCATGCAGGCTTCGGGGGGCGCTGTCTGAGACGCGAGAGGATGTGAAAATCGAAAGTATGGATAGGTGGTAGCGTGTTCGCGTTACGCCTATCTCAAAGTATAAGGCGCGTGTTTTCCCCACCTTCCGCAGTCCTCACTCTTGAGCTTTCGGTGCGTGCTCCATACCCTCTTTAGTCTGGTGTAGAATAGCTGGGTGCTGTAGCACCCTAAGGTGTCGAGGATGCGCCAAGGGTGCGTGAGAGGTGACTTTGGCGGAAAAATTTTGCGGTTTTAACGGGTAATCAAGGTCTTTTGTAAATTCAAAGGCTTGGCAAAAGCTTTCCCCACATTCCCCCTGATCTGGGCCTGCATTAGCAGGGCGAGCAGGGGCGCTATCTTTTCCTCAATTGAGATGCAAACAGAGAATAGGTTTTTAAAAGTCGTGAAATCGCAGCGTGTCTCCCCCCAGTCCTTTTGGGCTGTCCGTCTCGAGTGCCCCTACAGTCAGTGCGACGTTTATGAAACCGCGCTTACCGATATCGCGGTGGCCGTCAGTTCTTACGAAGTCGAAGAACATGCGCGTCCTGAAGCAATTTGGGGCGTTGAGGGGCTGTTTTTAGAGCAGCCAGGGAAGGGCGATATTGCCGCACGGTTTGCGTTGATTGCGCAGTCACACGGTTTGCCCGAACCGACATTCCGCGTTGAATTTGTGCCAGCCCGTGATTGGCTGAAAGACAGTTACGAAAGCTTCGCGCCGCTGCAAGCAGGTCAGTTCTACATCTACGGCGATCACATCACCGCAGCCCCGCCACCCAGCGTGACATCGATTAAACTCAATGCTGCAACGGCGTTTGGATCAGGCCAACATGAAAGCACGTTTGGCTGTTTGTTGGCTTTGTCGGGTTTGCGTAAAATCTCCGCACTCAATCGCGCGCTTGGGGCCAAAGGCGGCATGCTGGATTTGGGCTGCGGCTCAGGCATTTTAGCACTCGCCATGGCGAAGGCGTGGCGCAGGCAAGTTCTGGCGACAGACATTGACCCCGAAGCCGTGCGGGTTGCGGCGTACAATGCCAACCGCAACCAAGAGCACAATGTGGTGCGTACGGCGTTGGGTGATGGCTTAAACATTCGCGACATTCGCCGCAAAGGGCCGTTTAGCCTCATCACCGCGAACATCCTGGCACGGCCCTTATGCCGCATGTCACGGGCGATGACGCAGATGCTGCGCCCCGGTGGTTATCTGGTGATGGCCGGTTTGCTGAGATATCAGGAAGCGATGGTGCTGGGGGCATATCGCCGCCAGGGCCTGAAATTGCACCGCCGTATTACCCTAAACGGCTGGTCCACGCTGGTTTTGAAGCGTTGAAACAGCGCCCCAGACTCATTAGCTTTTAAGCATGAACCATTCCTCATCCCAAATGCGATTTGCCCTTCAGGCCCAGCGGTTGGCGGCCTTGCGGGGTGCCATGCACGCCGCTGGCGTTGATGCGTATCTCATCCCGCGCTCAGACGAGCATCAGGGTGAATACGTGGCTGAATACGCCGAGCGCTTATCCTGGCTGACAGGCTTTACCGGCTCGGCCGGTGTGGCGATAGCGATGAAGGATGATGCGGCGGTCTTCATCGATGGCCGCTATACGTTGCAAGTGCGCGATCAGGTGGATGGAAAACTGTACAGCTATCAGCACCTGATCGACGAGCCGCCGCAAAGCTGGCTCGCGCAGCACATCAAGCCCGGCATGAAGGTGGGGTACGATCCGCGTTTGCACACACCGCAGGGTTTGCTCCGCATCGACGAGGCCGTGCGCAAAGCCGGTGGTGAGATGGTGGCGCTGACCAAAAATCTGATCGACAGTGTTTGGGCTGATCAGCCGCCGCGTCCGACTGGTCCTGTTGAGCTGTACCCAGAAAAATTTGCAGGCCGCACGACCGCGCAAAAACAAAAGCTGATTACCGAATGGTTGCGGGCAGAGGGGCTGGATGCCTTTATGTTCTCAGCGCCCGATTCAATTGCATGGCTGTTTAACGTGCGCAGCACTGACGTGGAGTTCACGCCGCTGCTGCTGGGTTATGCACTGTTGGCCGCGAATGGCAGCGGCACGTTGTTTATTGAATCCGCCAAAATTACACCTGAGTTGCAAAAGTACCTGGGCGATAAAATCGCGCTCGCAGCATTTGATAGCGTAAACGCCGAGTTGGTGAAGCGCAAAGGCCAGTTGAAGTCGATTGGCGTTGATCGGGAAACAGGGTCGCGCTGGCTGGTGGATTGCATCAAAACCGCAGGCTTCGATGCGCGCATTGTTGGTGATCCGTCGACCGCGATTAAGGCGCAAAAAACGAAGGACGAGTTGAATGGCGTGCGCGATGCGCATTTACGCGATGGCGTGGCGCTCGCTAAATTCCTGTCGTGGCTGGCGAAGCAAGCGCCGACTGAAACGCTGACGGAAATTTCAGCGGCAGACCAATTGGCCTCGTACCGTGCTGAAAATAATCTCTACCGCGGCCCAAGCTTCCCGACGATTGCAGGCTCGGCAGGCAATGGTGCCATCGTCCACTACCGCGCCTCGCCAGAAAGCAATGCAACCATCAAGAAGAACACAATTCTGCTGATTGATTCCGGTGGGCAGTATCTGGATGGCACGACAGATGTGACGCGCACTGTTGTTGTCGGCACGCCGACCGCAGAACAAAAACGCCGTTTCACGCTGGTTTTGAAGGGCCATATTGCCTTGGGCGCAGCGCGCTTTGTGAAAGGCACAACCGGCAGCCAATTGGATGCATTGGCCCGTCATGCCTTGTGGCAAGACGGTTTGGATTACGATCACGGCACGGGCCACGGCGTCGGTACATTCTTAGGCGTACACGAAGGCCCGCAGCGCATCAGTAAAGTGGGTAACACCGTTGCGCTTGAGCCGGGCATGGTCGTTTCGAATGAACCTGGATATTACAAAACGGGCGAGTACGGCATTCGCATTGAGAATTTAGTGGCTGTCAAAGAAGCCGACAAAATTCCCGGCGCTGAAAAAACGCTCTATGATTTTGAAACGCTGACACTCGCGCCAATTGATTTGAACTTGGTGGATGTCGATGTGCTGTCGCCATCCGAAAAGAAATGGCTGAACGACTACCACGCGCGGGTGCGCAACGAAGTCGGCAAGCTCGTTGATGGCGATGTGAAAGCGTGGCTGGTTGAAGCGACGAGGCCGATCTAACCGACAATCAGTGTGACAAAGTCATCTTCACTGATGACTTTTACATTGAATTTCTCGGCTTCTTTCAGTTTCGAGCCCGCGCCTGGTCCTGCAACAACCAAGTCTGTTTTTGCAGACACAGACCCCGCAACCTTGGCCCCCAAGCTTTGAGCTTTGGCCTTGGCTTCGCTGCGAGTCATGGTGGCGAGGTTGCCGGTGAAGACAACCGTCAGGCCCGCGATTTTTGAATTTGATGTATCGGCTTGAACGAAATCTTCAACCTCGTTCATCTGGTTATACAGATCATCAACCGCATCGACGTTTTGTTTTTCTGCGAAGAACGCGACCAACTCGTCTTTCACGGACTCGCCAAACGACTCAATGTTTTGAACTTCGGCGTTCGCTTCAGCACTGCCTTTGGCAGCGGCCACCATGGCTTTGCGCCATTCTTTGAATGAGCCGTAATGCTGCGCTAACAGTCGCGCTTTGGCTTGGCCAATCAGGCGAATACCCAGCGCATAAATAAAACGCTCGAGTGAAATGACGCGGCGGGCATTGATCGCATCAAACAGTTTTCTGACCGACTGCGGCCCCCAACCTTCGCGATTTTGCAGTTTGCGTAAGGGGTCGGTATCGCGTTTTTCCAGTTTGAACAAATCGGCGGGGGTTTTCACCATGCCTTCGGCAAAGAACTCTTCGATGTTCTTTTCGCCCATGCCTTCGATGTCAAAGGCATCGCGGCTCACAAAGTGGCGTAAGCGTTCAACCGCCTGCGCCTTGCAGAACAAGCCGCCGGTACAACGTAGAACCGCTTCATCTTCCTCCCGGTGGGCTTTTGAACCGCAGACGGGGCAGTGGTCGGGGAACTTGTACTTCTTGGCGGACTTCGGGCGCAGGTCTAGTTTCACTTCAACAATCTGCGGGATCACATCGCCCGCTCGCTGAATCACAACCGTATCGCCCTCGCGCACATCTTTGCGCTCGATTTCATCTTGGTTGTGCAGCGTGGCATTCGAAACCACTACGCCGCCGACAGTGACCGGCGTCAGGCGTGCAACAGGCGTGAGTGAGCCGGTGCGGCCGACCTGAATCTCAATCTTCTCTAAAATAGTTTCGGCTTGTTGCGCTGGAAATTTGTGCGCAGCAGCCCAACGCGGCGAACGGCTGACAAAGCCTAGGCGCTTCTGCCAATCGATGCGATTGACCTTATAAACAATGCCGTCGATATCGTATTCCAGCTTCGCGCGGCGGCCTTCGAGATCGCGATAGGCTTTCAGTAAGTCCTTCACGCTTTTGCAAAGCTTGGAGTCTTTATTGACGGGGAAGCCCCAGGCTTCCAGCTGTTTCAAAAACTCCCAGTGCGTCGCCCACTCAATGCCCTCAACCGCACCGGCAGAGTAGGCGAACAGTTTCAGCGGGCGCTCGGCGGTGATTTTTGTATCAAGTTGACGGAGTGAGCCAGCCGCAGCGTTGCGCGGATTGGCGAAGATCTTGGCCCCTTTATTGGCTTGCTGCTCGTTCATGGCGATGAAGTCGGACTTGGTCATATAGACCTCGCCACGCACTTCTAGCAGCTTTGGCACCGTGCCAAGTAAGTCGGTGCTGGTCAGTTTTTCCGGCAAGCCTTTTTTGATGGTGCGGATATTCGCCGTGATGTCTTCGCCTTCCACGCCATCGCCGCGTGTCGCCACCACAGTCAGCTTGCCGTTTTCATAGCGGGCCGAGAATGACAGCCCATCAATTTTCGGTTCGGCGGTAAACTCAACTGCCTCTTCAGCGCTGAGTTTCAAGAAACGGCGAATGCGACCATCAAAATCCTGCACGTCGTCATCGCTGAACAAGTTGTCCAACGACAGCATCGGAATGGCGTGCTTAACCTTCTTAAAGCCGCTGGCCGCTGCCGCGCCAACTTTCTTGCTGGGGCTGTTGGGTTGGATCAGCTTCGGGAAGCGCGCCTCAATGGCGTTATTGCGGCGAGTGAGAGCATCGTAATCAGCATCGCTGATGGTCGGCGCGTCTTCACGATGATATGCGACATCGTGCTCGGCGATTTCTGTCGCCAGAGCTTTCAATTCTTTTTCAGCTTCGGCTTGCGTGAGGTCGTCGACAGCCTTCTTGCGTAAGCTTGCGCTCACGATGCTGTACCTGCAATGAGGCGGTTAGCCGCCGCGCGTGCTTCGTCAGTCACTTTGTCACCGGCTAACATGCGGGCCACTTCTTCTAAGCGCTCATCGGTGCTCAGCAGGCCCACTTTGGTGGTGGTTTCACCTGCCTTAGTGCCTTTGGCGACGCGCCAATGGTGCTGGCCACGGGCAGCCACTTGGGGTGAGTGCGTGACCACCAAAATCTGCACATCTTTGGCCAAGCGTTCCAAGCGTTCGCCCACGGCGTTTGCGGTTGCACCGCCAATGCCGGTGTCAACTTCATCGAAAATCAACGTGGTCAGGTTTTGCGTATCTGCCAGCACGACTTTTAAAGCCAGCATGAAGCGCGCCAATTCACCGCCTGAGGCAATTTTGGCCAAAGGCCCTGCAGGTGTGCCGGGGTTGGTGGAGACTTCAAACGTCACTTTGCTGTAGCCACGCGCGGACCAGTTCTCGGGGCCCACAGTACCCAGCGTTGTTTTGAACGTGGCTTTGTCCAACTTCAGCGGGGCCAGTTCCTTAGCCACACCTTTGTCGAGTTTCAATGCTGCGGCCACGCGCGACTCATGCAGTTTTTGGGCAGCCGTTTCAAACACTAGCTTCGTCTTATTCACGGTTGCCGCCAGATCACGAATCCGATCAGCGCCATGATCAATGCTGTCCAACTGTGCTTTCATGTCGGCCTGAACTTTGGCCAAGTCATCGACATTGCATTTGTGCTTGCGGGCGACTGATTTTAACGCGAACAAGCGCTCTTCGGCTTGCTCCAGTTCTTTGGGTTCGGCTTCCACTTGTGCAGCAGTGCGATCCAATTCTTGCAGCACATCGGCCACTTCAATCACGGCACGCTCTAAGGATTGGCACAGCGCATCCAACTGTCCGCCCGCTTGCGGGGCGATGCGTGCCAATTTGCTGGCCGCCGTGCGCAGCAGGCTTTCCACATCAGTGTCGCCCGAGAGATTACTGCGGGCTTCACCGAGTGCGGCTACAATATGCTCGGCGTTCTTTAAAAGCGCGCGGCGGTCAGACAGGTCTTTCTCTTCGCCTGCTTGCGGGGCCAAGTCATCCAGTTCGGCAAGGGCCGCCCGCAGGAAGTTTTCATCGGCAGCGGCTTTTGCGGTCGCGGTTTCAGCATCTTTCAGCGCTTGGGATGCCATGCGCCAAGCCTCAAAAGCGTCGGCACATGTGCGGTCTAAGCGGTCGCTGTCTTTGGCTTTGCGATAATCATCCAGCACATCCATATGCGTGCCGGGATCAAGCAGGCCATGCGTGTCGAACTGGCCATGCACTTCAACCAAGTGTTCGGCAATGGTGCGCAGCAGGCTGACGCTGACAGGCTGATCATTGATGAACGCTTTGCCACGGCCATCGGCTGAGACAATGCGGCGCACGACAATGCTGTCGTCTTCCACAGCAATGTCTTGTTCAGCCAATAAAGCCAGCGCCGGGTGGCGCTTGGGCAGTAGGAACGATGCCGTGACGGATAACTTGTCGGCCTTGCTGCGGATCAGGCTGGCTTCAGCGCGAGCGCCCAAGGCCAACCCCAATGAGTCGAGCACAATGGATTTACCGGCACCGGTTTCGCCGGTCAGCACGCACAGGCCACGCTCGAACTCGATATCGAGCTTGTCGATCAGCACAACGTCGCGAATGGAAAGATGCGTCAGCATAGGCGCATTACACCGCTGCTTGTTGAAACCCGGAACAGATTACCAGATTTGATACCACGGTCTCTCGGCGACTTCTTTCTGAACTGACTTGGGTATACGCCCTTGCAGCAGCTCATAAGCGTCTTCGTACCAATCCGTGCCCGGATAGTTGAAGCCCAGAACGGCGGCGTTCTTTTTGGCTTCCTCTTTCAGGCCCAGAATTGTGTAGGTTTCCGTTAAACGATACAGCGCCTCTGGCACGTGCGTGGTGTTGCCGTACTGATCGACCACGTTCTTAAAGCGGTTGATGGCAGCAAGATACTGTTTGCGGTTGAGATAGAAGCGCCCAACGGTCATTTCCTTACCGGCCAAGTGGTCGCGGGTCAGGTCAATTTTCAGTGTCGCATCGCGGGCATAGCTGGAGTTTGGGAAGCGCGTCACCACATCCTGCAAAGCTTCTAAAGATTTGCGGGTCATTTCTTGGTCACGCTGCACGTCGGTGATCTGTTCGTAGTAGCACAGGCCCTTTAAGTAATAGGCATAAGCCACATCACGGTTGCCAGGGTGAACCGCAATGAAGCGGTCCAGGCTGGTGATGGCGTCGTCGTACTTATTGTTTTGATACTGCGCATAGGCCGACATCAGCTTGGCCTTGGTCGCCCAAACGGAATAGGGGTGCTGGCGTTCGACTTCGTCAAAGTACTGCGCGGCATCTTTGAAGCGGCCGTCATCCAAGTACATCATCGCCTGGCTGTAGATTTCGTAAACCGTGCGCTCTTTGTATTCGAGTTCATCGTCGCTGGAGCAGGCGCTTAAAGCCAAAGCTGCGCCCAGAACCAAGACGATTGGGCGAAGATACGAGCGGCGAACAATCGAGCGAATACGGGTCGCGAAAATGGACACGACAGTCACATCTCCGAAGAGGTTTGATGGAGTGGTGGATCAGCGATAACCGAACTGGTGAACCCAACTCGTTGTACCCCGACCCGCCGGGCGCGGAGTATATCATTCGATTGCGCCCTGTCACTCAGCATAAACCCACGCAATCATTACAGATTACGACGATTTTAAGCTGCCGATTCGGGGAAAAAGCGAAGTGAATAAAGCGCAGGAAAACTAAGCCAGCGCAGCCGCAACGGCAGGCTGTGCATCCAGCCAGGTGGCCTGGCGTGGGTTGTCCTCAATGTTGACCAATTCCCAGCAGGTGGGGTCGGACAGCACTTGCTGCATCAGGCGCGCCGTATCGGCATGGCTTGAGCAGTAACCCGAGAAATAGCCAATGATGGGGTGGCCGCACAGGTACAGGTCGCCGATAGCATCCAGCACTTTGTGACGGACGAATTCGTTGGCGTGGCGCAGACCGTCTTCGTTGAGAATCCGGTCGCCGTCCACAACGATGGCGTTTTCCAAGCTGCCACCACGGGCCAAGCCCGCTTCACGCAAAGCTGTGACTTCGGACAGAAGACCGAAGGTGCGCGAACGGCTGATTTCGGTTTTGAAGGTTTCGTCCGAGACAACGAAGCTGCAGAACTGACGGCCAATGGCCGCAGCTTTGAAGTCGATCTCGAAATCAATGTGCAGGTCGTTCGGCGACGGCGAGAACGACACGCGCTTGCCATTTAAGGCCAACGTCTTTGTTTTACGGATACGAAGGGCTTTGCGTGGTGCTTGAAGCTCGGTGATGCCAGCGCATTCCATCAGGAACATGAAAGGCCATGCACTGCCGTCCATAGCGGGCACTTCGGGGCCGTTCACTTCAACAACCGCGTTGTCGATGCCCATACCATAGAATGCAGCCATCAAATGCTCGACGGTTGCTACAGAAACGCCGTTTTCATCAGCAATAACAGTGCACAGGCGACTGTCTGTCACACTTGTCCAATGCGCCGGAATCTCAGCACCGCCGCCGACCAAGTCGGAACGACGGAACACAATGCCAGTGTTGGATGGTGCAGGATGTAATTTTAGCGCAACACGAGAGCCGGAATGCAAGCCGACACCGGTGCAGCCAATTGAAGTTTTGAGTGTTTTTTGAAGGACTGGGCGGCGGGAGAACGGCGTGGTCGACAAACGCGATCCATTCACACGTTCCGGGTTGCTAAAATCCAAGTTCATATCACCAATCTTTCAATACACGTCCCGCGCCATGTTTCCATGCGCCCAGGCATCCGTGTTGTTCTTGGGTAGCAACCCCCGAGGACCGTATAGCTAGATATTTGCAGAACGGCTTTGGAAGACAAGGGGAAAAATGTAGCGCTTGCAACATTTTATGACCCGGTTGCTGAGAAGATACAGAGTTCAATTTTGCCTCTTTGCAGCCGGTGCATAGCTTGTGACGGGGTGGACTGGACCATTAACTTTTGGCGAATTTGTGAATGTTTGAGGCAATTTAGAGGCAATAAAAAAGGGGCCTGTCGTTAAACAGGCCCCTTAATAACGTAATATGAAGGATTTAGTTCGCTTGGCGTCGCAAGAAAGCCGGGATCTCAAGTTCATCGTCACTTTGTGACGAGACCATGCGATCAGCCGGACCAACCGAGATGTTGATCGCCGGGCTGGTCTTTTCAACCTTCATCGGCTCGGCCGCGGCCCGCGGGGCCTCTTCCGGCTTCTTGGCGGTCAGGCTGCGATAACGGCTGAACAGGCTTAAACGGCTGCCTTCAGCTTTGGCCGGAGCTGGGGCCGGAGCAACCGGCGCGGGCGCCGGGGCAGCAGCTTTCGGTTCAGCAAGCTTTGGTTCCATCATCGGAGCCGCAGCCATTTGCGGGGCAGCCGTCATCGGAGCACGCGGGATGAAGGTGTCACGCATCGCAGGGCGATCCATAGCCGGACGATCCACGGTCACCAGCGGAATACGCGGCTGAGCCACCGGCGGGGCGGCGCGCAGCGTTTCCACCAGAGCAGCAGCTTGAGCGGCTTGCGGAGCCATCGGGGCCATAACCGGAGCGGCTTCAACCATCATCGGGGTTTCAGCGATCACCGGTACAGCTTCAACAGCGGCCACCATGGTTTGCTCTTCCATGACGGCTTCCAAGATTGGTTCGGGCATCGGAGCCGGAGCAACTTGGGCCATCTCAGCCTTTTCCGCTTTCAACACAGCGGCCATTTTCGCCAGCACTTTTTCTTCATCGCTGGGTTCAGTGGCGCGCATCATCGCAGCTGGAGCCGGGGCCGAACCCGGACCAATGCCGAACGATAATGTTGGTTGTACCGGAGCCGGAGCACGCATCACCGGAGCGGCTGGTTTTGCAGCAGCCACCGGAGCAGCGGTACGGGTTTCCGGCATCAAGCGGCCGACTGCACGTGTTTCAGTCGGCTTGAACATAGGGCGCGGTTGCACGCCGACATCCGAATCAATACCGGTTGCAACAACAGACACGCGGATACGGCCTTCCATGCTTTGATCGAAGCATGACCCGAAGATGATGTGCGCGTCTGACTCGACTTCGTCACGGATACGGTTGGCAGCTTCGTCGACTTCGAACAGGGTAATATCATTGCCGCCGGTGATGTTGATCAACACACCACGTGCACCCTTCATCGACGTTTCTTCCAGCAGCGGATTGGCAATGGCAGCTTCGGCGGCGTCGAGCGCGCGACGATCACCAGAGGCTTCACCCGTGCCCATCATGGCGCGGCCCATTTCCTTCATCACAGTGCGTAAGTCAGCGAAGTCCAAGTTGATCATGCCAGGCATGATGATCAAGTCTGTTACGCTCCGCACGCCGCCGTACAGAACATCGTCCGCCATCTTGAAGGCGTCCGAGAAGGTGGTCTTCTCGTTGGCCACGCGGAACAGGTTCTGGTTCGGGATCACGATCAGTGTATCCACTAAGCCTGCCAGTTCTTCGATACCAGCATCAGCAAGTCTCATTCTATTGGCCCCTTCGAAGTGGAAGGGTTTGGTCACGACGCCGACAGTCAGGATGCCCATTTCGCGCGCAATGCGTGCGATCACAGGTGCTGCACCGGTGCCGGTGCCACCGCCCATGCCGGCGGTGATGAACGCCATGTGGCTGCCGTCGATTTCGCGCGCGATGGCTTCCACAGACTCTTCAGCCGCATGACGGCCGATATCAGGACGTGCGCCAGCGCCCAAGCCTTGGGTCATATCGCGGCCTAGTTGGATGCGGCGGTCGGTACGAGAGAGGGCCAGGGCTTGCGCGTCGGTGTTGGCGACCACGAAGTCGACACCTTCCAGCGAGGCCTGGATCATGTTGTTAACCGCGTTGCCACCGGCGCCGCCGATGCCCACAACGGTAATACGAGGCTTCAACTGCGCCTCGATCGTTGTCTTAGGTACGCTAAGATTGATTGTCATTTTAGTAGGCTCCATCAGTGTTTTTTTGAGTGTTCGTTGCAACGACACCTGCGGGTTCCCGCAGTCTTTTTTTGTTTTGAGACGCGCACGGCGGACCGGTCTTCCGCAGCGACGTCCCAGATTCGGCCCTTCCTCTCATCAGAAGTTCTCCCGCAGCCATTGGCCAATTCGGCCCAGGCCACGTTTTTGATTCGCGGCATTCAAGGCCGCGTAATTTGGTCGCAAGACGTGTTCTTTGAGCCCATAACGCAAAAGCCCTGCTGCTGTCGCAAACGCAGGACCACTAACGGACTCAGGCAGACCCCTAATCATCTTGGGGCGGCCCAGACGCACCTGTTTATCGAGCACGAGTTCGGCCAGATCACGCAGACCTTCCAGTTGGCTTGCGCCCCCTGTCAGGACCACGCGGCGACCCGCGCTCTTGTAGAAACCGCTGGCTTCGAGATGAGACCGCACGAGTTCGAGCGTCTCCTCAATGCGCGGCTGAATGATTTGAACCAGCATGGACTTCGGCACTTCCGACGCTTGGTTTTCGTCGTCTTCACCTACCAGCGGCACTTTCAGAAGTTCACGACTGTCACTGGGCATCATGGCGACAGTGCCGTAGACGGTTTTCAAACGCTCGGCCTTGGCGACCGGCGTTGAAAGGCCCTTGGCGATGTCGTTAGTGACGTGATTGCCGCCGATGCCGATGGTTTCCACGAAGGCCACTTGGCTTTCCATGAAGACCGAGATCGATGTCGTGCCGCCGCCCATGTCGATGACGGTCACGCCCATGTCTTTCTCGTCGTCGACCAAGCAGGCCAACCCCGAGGCATAGGGCGAGACTACGCGGCCTTTGATATCGAGGTGGCAGCGGTCGATAACAGTCGACAGATTGCGCGCAGGGCCAATACCGGCGGTAACCAGGTGAATGTTCACCCCCAGTTTCTCGCCGTACATGCCGCGCGGGTCGATGATGCCGTTGCCGCCGTCGATGCTGTAGCCCGTTGGAATGCAGTGAATCAACTCGCGATCAGCAGCATCGAACATGTTTGAGCCATGATCGAGCACGCGTCGCACATCAGTGTCGCGGATCTGATGACCCGACACCGCCAACTCCACATCAACACGGGTCGAGCGCGGCGCACCGCACGACATGTTCAGGAACACCTGATCCACGCGCACGTTCGCCATCTGCTCAGCGGCTTCAACCGCCTCGCGGACTGACGTTTCGACTTCTTCCAGGTTCGCGACCTGGCCGTTGCGCATGCCGCGCGAGCGATGATGCCCAACACCAACGACTTGCAGGTCGCCGTCTTCACCGCCTTGGGCGATGAAACAGGCGACTTTCGTGGTGCCGACATCCAGCGCGGCAATGTTTGCGCCGGTGAACACAGCTTTTGACACTGAACTTTGCTCCTTAAACCTTCTCGCCAATGTCTGCTCCGTTCGGCCGTTCTCTCTCTTTAGACATCCTGTTTGGCACTCTTGGTGGTGCTCGGATGCTTATCGTTCTTTTTGGGCGGTGCGGTTGGATCCACAGCGCCCTGGTTCAGTTGCACAACGAGGCGGTCAGGAAGACGCAAATCAATCCCAGCCAAGTCGCGTTCCAGAATCTTATGATCGCGCTCCAACGTGGCTAAGCGGTCCCACGCGGCGGCGATGTCGTTCTCAGGCATTCGTACAGCAATGCCCGACTCGAATGAATCAAAATGAATGTTCCAACGTCGCTCACCGATGCGAACGGCGCCGCGGACTCTTTCTGCGAGGTCCGGATGAGTCTTCAGCACTTCAAACAGCACACGCGCATGGGCCGGGGCGTCTGAACCGACGATCAGCGGCAGTTCACCCACTTGGCCCGGCACATCGACGATCGCCGTACCTTCGGCATCAATCAGCGTATAGCGCTTACCACGCTGCCAGAGCGCGTAAGCCGAGCGTTCTTGCAGCATGACGTGCACAGAATTGGGCAATTGGCGCTCAACTTGGGCTGATTTCACCCACGGCAGGGTTTCCAATGCTTCGCGCGCTTCGCTGACGTTGATGGAGAGGATCGGCGTTCCGCGTTCCACATCCATCGATGCCAGAATGTCTTCAGCGTCGGTGTTGACCCGGCCTTGAACTGTCAAGGCTTCCAGACGAAGTCCGGCGGTAGCGCTTAAATCCAGCGCCGTGTCGTTACCGTTGCGCCAGGCAGCGGTAAATTGTGGCCACCGGTCAGACATGCGGATGCCGACGCCAATGGCGCCAACAACGGCTACAGAACCTAAGAGAATGGCTAAGCGTCGCATTGGGCGTGCTCCACCATCCATTGAATGAGATCGTTGAAAGAAATTCCCACATACGCCGCTTGCTCCGGCACCAACGACGTTGGTGTAAGGCCCGGCTGGGTATTCACTTCCAACATGTAGAACTCTTCGCCGTCATAGCGCAGGTCAGCGCGCGAGACACCACGGCACCCCAGCGCCTTGTGAGCGCGGACCGAAAGCTCCATCGCCTTATTGTAAAGGTCTTTGGGCAGATCAGCCGGAATGACGTGCGCCGAGCCGCCTTTAGCGTACTTGGCTTCATAATCGTAGAAGTCGCGACCGGTGGTGATTTCAGTGACGGCCAAGGGCTTGTCACCCATCACGGCCACAGTCACTTCGCGGCCGGGAATAAAGCGCTCGGCCATGATCAGGCCTTCGGGTGGAACGCCCAAGTCATCCAGCGGCGGGCAGTTATCGCCTGCACGCACG
The DNA here is from genome assembly GCA_965229355.1 of Rhodospirillaceae bacterium. Classification (GTDB taxonomy): domain Bacteria; phylum Pseudomonadota; class Alphaproteobacteria; order Rhodospirillales; family Rhodospirillaceae. The sequence continues at coordinate 2,887,479 of OZ245869.1, forward strand.
ATCTTCACGCCCACGCTGGAGCCTTCGTTAAAGGGCTTCAGGACGTAGGGGCGCGGCATGACGTCGCCTTTTTCAGCCTGCGCGCGGGTGCAAATGACTTCCTCAGCCACAGCGATGCCAACCGAGGCGAAAATCTTTTTCGCCATGGGCTTATCCATGGCCATGCTTGATGCCATGCGGCCCGAATGCGTGTAGGGCAGGCCCATCATATCAAGTAAACCCTGCATGCTGCCATCTTCGCCGATGCGGCCATGCAATGCATTGAACACCACATCAGGTTTGGCGGCATTTAAGTCGCGTACTAAAGCCGTCACGTCTTTGGTCACATCAATAAATGTCATCTCATGGCCCAGCGCTTGCAGCGCAGCTGCAGCCGCCTTGCCCGAGACCAATGACACGTCGCGTTCTTTCGATGGTCCACCCGCCAGGACGGCGACTTTTTTAATTTTGCGCGCCGTCATGCCGTCACCAACGCATTCGGATCGGTTTTGTTCAAACCAATGCGACGAATTTCCCACTCTAAGCGAATTCCGGTTTTCTCTTTCACGCGGCGGCGCAGGTCTTCGCCCAAGCCTTCAATGTCGCTTGAGGTGGCGCTGCCGGTGTTGATCAAGAAGTTTGTGTGCTTCTCAGAGACCATGGCCCCACCGCGCACCAAACCACGCCCACCGACATCGTCGATCAGCTTCCAGGCTTTGGCTTCGGCCGGGTTGGCAAACGTTGAGCCACCTGTGCGCGCTTGTGTCGGCTGGCTGTCTTCGCGGTCGGCGCGAATTTCACGGATGCGAGCGGTAATCGCATCGGGGTCGCCCTTTACGCCGCGCAGTTCAGCGCCAATGAACACCCAATTATTCGGCGTGCTGCAATGGCGGTAACTAAAGCCCAGTTCGTCTAACGAGAGCTTATGCACTTTGCCGGTTTCATCCAGCGCAGTGGCCGAAACGCAGATGTTTTGCATTTCCCGGCCATAACAGCCCGCATTCATGCGCACAGCACCACCAATGGTGCCGGGAATGCCCGTCAGGAACTCAAAACCTGCAATACTGTTATCGCGTGCAGTTGTTGCGATATTGGCGTCAACAGCCGCACCGCCGCAGCGCAAGGTCAGGCCATCCGCTTCAATCGTGTTGAATGCTTTCCCCAAGCGAATAACCACGCCCGGCACGCCACCATCGCGGACCAGCAAGTTTGAACCCAAGCCAATCACGGTCACAGGTACGTCAGATGGTTTGTTTTTCAGGAACGCCGACAGGTCTGCCACATCGGCAGGCGTGAATAACACTTCCGCCGGTCCGCCGACGCGGAACCACGTCATGCGGCCCAAGTCGGCCATAGCGTCGTAACTGCCGCGAACTTGCGGCAGACGATCAACCAAGCTCGGCGATGTGGCCTGAACTGTCATCATGCAGCACTTCCTGAACGTTGGGTGGTGCCCTTCGATTTGCGGATTGTCGCCAATTCTTGCGGCAAGCTGTTGGCCCACGCGGTTATATTGCCCGCACCTAAACACACGACGTAGTCACCTGGTTGCGCGATATCATCGATGACAGCCGCCAAATGCTTCGGTGAGAGCAGCGCCGTCACTTGCGGATGACCGTGCGCATGTAGACCGTTAATCAGCGCATCGCGGCTGATGCCATCAATCGGCGCTTCGCCAGCTGGGTACACATCGGCCACAACCACATGGTCGGCATCGTTAAAGCAAGTGCAGAAGCCTTCAAAGAGTTGCTGAAGACGGCTGTAGCGGTGCGGTTGCACCACAGCGATGACGCGGGCCTTCGTGGTGGTGCGCGCAGCTTTTAAAACAGCGCTGATTTCCACCGGGTGATGACCGTAATCATCAATGACAGTAATGCCATCAACTTCGCCAACTTTGGTGAAGCGGCGCTTCACGCCGCCGAACTTCGCCAGGCCTTCGCGGATTACGTCGTCTGCAATGCCCATTTCAGCTGCGACAGAAACAGCAGCCAATGCGTTCAGAACGTTGTGCTGACCAAACATAGACAGTTGAATGTCTTTAATGGTGCGTTCGCCGCCAACCAAGCGGTCCGACAATGCCGCATCAAAGCGCACGCCGTTACTATCCAGAACGACATTAAGCCCGCGCACCATGGCAGTGGGGCTCAAGCCGTAGGTGACGATCTTACGGTCTTGAAGCAGCGGGATTAGCGATTGCACTTCGGGGTGATCGATGCACAGCACGCCGAAGCCATAGAACGGAATTGATTCCACGAATTTACGGAAAGCGGCCTTCAGCGTTGCGAAGTCGCCGTAAAACTCCATGTGCTCTGGGTCGATGTTGGTGACCACGGCGATGGTTGCGGGCAGACGGTTGAATGTGCCGTCAGACTCGTCCGCTTCAACCACCATCCACTCGCCGGATCCTAAGCGCGCGTTGGTGCCATATGTGTTAATGATGCCGCCGTTGATCACGGTCGGATCAAGTTTGGCGTTGTCGAGAACGGTGGCAATTAATGAAGTCGTCGTTGTCTTGCCGTGGGTACCGCCAATGGCCACAGACCATTTCAAGCGCATCAGTTCAGCCAGCATCTCAGCGCGGCGCACGACCGGCAGCATATTACGGCGTGCGGCCATCACTTCTGGGTTGTCGGGCTTCACAGCAGATGAAATGACGATGACGCGCGCATCGCCCAGGTTTTCAGCCTTATGGCCCACTTCAACTTTCATGCCGAGGTTGCGCAGGCGATCCACGTTTGCATTTTGTGCAATGTCGCTGCCTTGAACCTGATAGCCCAAATTATGCATGACTTCGGCAATGCCGCTCATGCCAATCCCGCCAATGCCGACGAAATGGATAATGCCGATATCTAGTGGCATGGATTGCATCTTAGGCGGCTCCTCGAGACATACGGCGATCTAACTTGTTGGTGTTGTGCATGCTGGTCAGCGTGGCTGATACAGATGTCGCAGAAACGTTGCGGCCTGCGCGCGCCCCGTTTTGACCATGCGTAAAGCCCGTTACGACGGCGGCCATACGACCGGCGGCATCGGGGATGCTGAACGCCAGCGCGTTGGCTGACGCGTCGGCCAGTAGTTGGGGAGTTTGCATCAGTTCAGTCAGCTTGGCGGCGACGGTTTCAGCCGTGAATGCGCCTTGGCCGATCATCCAGCCACCACCCACGATATCGAGCGCTTTGGCATTGGCGGTTTGATGATCGTCAGCGGCGTACGGATAAGGCACCAAAATGCTGGGGCGGCCGGTGATGGTTGTTTCGGCAACGGTTGATGCGCCAGAGCGCGAAATCAGCAGATGCGCCTTATTCAACAGTTCCGGTACGTTGTCGAAGAAATGGCGCAGTTCCACATGCACACCTAAGCCTGCATAAGCATTCTGCGCACGGTTGATATCTTCCGGGCGGCACTGTTGCGAGATTTCGATGCGGCTGCGTAATTCTTCCGGCAGCAATTTGATCGCGGCGGGCATCACGTCTGTGAACACGCGGGCGCCTTGGCTGCCGCCGAGGACGAGAATGCGGAATACGCTGTTTGTATCTGGTGCACGGTAGGGGAACGAGCGCACATCAGCCACAGCCGGGCGCACGGGCATGCCAGTACGAATCAGATGTGCGCTGGAGGGGGCAGGGCGTGCCAAGTCGTAGGATGTGCAAACTTTGCTGACGTGGCCTGCAAGCTTGCGATTGGCCCAACCCAAAATCGCATTCTGTTCGTGAATGACAGTGGGGATGTGCGCCATCAAGGCTGAAAACATCGTCGGGGCGGCGGCATAGCCACCAAAGCCCACAACCACGGACGGCTGCAAACGTTTGAGCAAGCGATAGGTTTGCACGGTGCCGATCAGCAATTTGACGACAGAAACCATTTTGCCAAACACGCCACGGCCCGCCAGGGAACCGGCGCTGATGAAATGCTTATCAATTAAACTCAGCGTCCCGCCATAACGCTCGCCACGTTCGTCGGTGATGAGGGCTAAGCGATAGTTTTGAGCCAGCAGTTCTTGTGCCACAGCTTCCGCTGGGAACACGTGGCCACCGGTGCCACCGGCGGCAAGAACGATCAGCGGCTTTTGTTCTGTATTGTCGTGGGTGCTGGTGCTCATATGGCGTGCCCCTCTGGGTCGCGACGGCGGCGCGTGAGCGCCAAAATCATGCCCATACCAACACCAAGCGCTAACAGCGACGAGCCGCCGTAAGACACAAACGGCAGCGTCATGCCCTTGGTGGGCATCATGTGCAGGCTCGAAGCCATGTTGATGATGGCTTGCAGGCCGAACTGAACAGAGAGGCCGCCGACAGCCAGCAGCACAAACATGTTTTCTTCGCGCATAACTTTCAGAAGTGCGCGGATGACCAAGAATGCGAACAGTGCGACCATCAGCAAGCACAGGAACACGCCAAACTCCTCGCCTGCGACGGCGAAGATGAAATCCGTATGCGCGTCAGGCAGGGCTTCTTTCACACGACCTTCGCCGGGACCACGGCCAAATAATCCACCTTGCTGGAAGGCACGCATGGCTTGCGTGATCTGGTAGCTGTCACCGCTTGCGGGATCGAGGAAACGGTCGATACGGCTAGCGACGTGCGGGAAGGTGAAGTAAGCGCCCACGATCGCACCTAAACCAGCCACGGCAATCAAGATCACCCAGAAGATAGGCAAACCTGCCATGAAGAACTGCGCGCACCATACCGCTGTCACAACCAATGTCATGCCAACATCGGGCTGGCTGAGGAGGGCGGCGACGACAACAAGCAACAAGCCTGCCGAGATGATGTTGCCGGGGAAATCTTCGCGCATCCGATGTTCCGAGAACATCCATGCTGCAACGACGGCAAAGAACGGCTTGATAAATTCGGATGGTTGCAGGGACATGCCTGCCAGATAAATCCAGCGCTTTGCGCCTTTGACTTCGATGCCAGTCATCAACGTGATCAGCATGAGTAACAACGTGATGACGAAGCCAATGACAGCAAAACGGCGCACCTGAATGGGCGCCATCAATGAAATGGCAAAGATCATCATGATGGTCGCGGGTAGGAACACCATTTGACGGCGCACGAAGTGGAACGTTTCCGCACCAATGCGGCCCGCAGCCGGTGGGCCAGCTGCGAAATTCAAAATGATACCGATGCCAATCAACAGTGTGGTGGCGGCGAGGATCCATTTATCAACGGTCCACCACCAGCGGCCGACGGTCGAAATATCTGTGCGGGCGACGGTCGTACTCATGCGGCTTTACCTGATTTCTTTGGTTTGCCATTTGTTTTGGGAGTTGAGCCTTGCGGCCACAATTCCAGAACCTCGGTGCGGAATACATCGCCGCGATGCTCGAAGCTTTTGAACATGTCGAATGAGGCGCAAGCCGGTGACAGCAGCACGACAGCGCCGGGCAGCTTGTCTTTCATCGCGCGCTCACCCGCATCTTCAATAGCGGTTTCGATATCTTCATACAGATCGTGCGCGACTTTGTTGGTTTCTAGCGTATCGGCGAAGTCATCTGCCGCTTCGCCGATGAGATAGGCATGGCGGATGCGTGGGAAGAGGGGCTTTAACGACTCAATACCACCTTCTTTCGCAATGCCGCCTGCGATCCAATAAATATTGTCGTAGCAGCGCAGGGCCTTCTCCGTCGCGTCAGCGTTTGTCGCTTTGCTGTCGTTGATGAAGGGAACGCCATTAATTGTCGCAACCAGCTCTTGGCGGTGCGCCAATCCTTTGAAGGTCGTCAAGGCATTGGCGATTGTCGCCGCCGAAATGCCTTGCGACAGAGCTGCGGCCGTGACGGCGGCCGCATTCTGCCAATTGTGTTCACCCGGCAGGGTGGGAATTGTTTTAAGGTCGATCAACGCTGTCGCGTGGCCGTTGGTTGCGTCCATGAGCAAGCCGTTGTCGACATAGACGCCACCCTTTACCACCTGCTTGGTGGAGATCGGCATCACGTTGTGCAAGCCATTGCGCACTAACTCATCGCGCAGTGCAGCGCAGTATTCATCATCAATGCCGATCACTGCAGTGCGCGGGAACCGTTGGCGTTCGAAAATGCGCTTCTTGGCTTTGACGTAACCGGCCATGTCGCCATGACGGTCAATGTGGTCGGGCGTGATGTTCAGGAAGATCGCCGTTTCCAGCGACATGGCCGGAACCAGTTCCAACTGATACGACGACAATTCCAGCACATATGTACCAAGTGCGCCAAGTGATGCCAGATCCAGCGCTGGTGTGCCTAAGTTGCCGCCCACTTCGACCGCGCGATTTGCGCAGCGCAGAATATGCGCCATCAACGATGTCGTGGTCGATTTGCCATTTGTGCCGGTGATGCCGATGAAGGTGGCCGCCTCTTGGGCGCGGCAGAGCAAATCGACATCGCAGACCAGCGGAATGTCTTGCGCACGAGCTTTCACAGCTAACGGGTGCGGCTTGGGCAGCGTGTGCGGAACGCCGGGGCTCCAGACAATGAGCGACACATCTAAATGTGCCGCATCGACGTCCATCAACTCCCAGCCTGCACTTTTGGCTTTCTCGCGCGCTTCGGCTTTATCGTCCCACACGCAGACATACGCACCGCCTGCCTTTAAGGCGGCAGCAGCGGACAGCCCGGATTTACCCAGGCCCATCACGCCAACACGCTGTCCAGCATATGTGAAAACAGGAACCATAAAACGCGAACCCTACCCCTTTAACAAATCGATCAGCGTAATTTCAGTGTCGCCAGACCCGCAATCGCCAGGATCATGGCGATAATCCAGAATCGAATCACAATTGTGGACTCAGCCCAACCTTTTTCTTCGTAGTGATGGTGCAAAGGCGCCATACGGAAGACCCGCTTGCCGGTCAGCTTGAACGACGCGACCTGAACAATCACCGACAGCGTTTCGAGCACAAACAAGCCGCCCACCAACCCCAGCACGATCTCGTGCTTGGTGATGACAGCGACCGAACCCAACGCGCCACCCATCGCCAGCGAACCCGTGTCGCCCATAAACACCATGGCGGGCGGGGCGTTGAACCACAGGAAGCCCAAACCAGCCCCAACGATGGCGCCGCCGAACACGGCCAACTCACCAGCGCCCGGCACGTTATGCACTTGCAGATAGTTGGCGAACACTGTGTTGCCGATCAGGTAGGCGATGATGGTGAACACGCCAGCTGCGATGATGACCGGCACGATGGCCAAGCCATCCAAGCCGTCCGTCAGGTTCACGGCATTTGAAGCGCCGACCATAATGAAGATGGCAAACGGGATGTAGAGAATGCCCAGGTTCAACAGAACGTCTTTGAAGAACGGCACCGCCAACGTGTTGGCCAGGCCCGGCGTGCTGATATCGGTGATCCAATAGGCAGCGATGCCAGCGATGGCGATTTCCGCCAGCAGCTTGATCTTGCCCTTCACGCCGCCGGAAGACCGGCGCGTTACTTTCATGTAGTCGTCAGCAAACCCAATCAGGCCATAACCCAGCGTGACCAACAGCACGACCCAGACGTAACGGTTCGATAAGTCGGCCCACAGCAAAGTCGCAATGCCAATGCCCAGCAACATCATGACGCCGCCCATAGTTGGCGTGCCTTGCTTGGTGATGAGGTGGCTTTGCGGGCCATCAGTGCGGATGGGTTGGCCTTTGCCTTGCTTTACCTTCAACCAGCGGATGATCGCTGGGCCAAACACGAAGCAGACGATCATGGCGGTCACAACAGAAGCGCCCGCCCGGAACGTTAAGTAACGGAACAGGTTGAACACCGCGAAATCGTCAGCGAGTTGGTAAAGGTAAAAAAGCATCCCTGAAGTTTCCCCTAATGTCCGTTTGCAGCTTTCGGTGTGTGGGCCCCTAAACCCAACACCGCATCCACCACCACGCTCATGCGGCTGCCGTTCGAGCCTTTGATGGCGATGAGGTCGTCAGGCTTCGCAGCGGCGGCCACTAACGGCGCCAATGTGGTTGAGTCTTTTGCATGACCGCCGCGTTTTTCGCGGGGCAGGGCATTGTAGAGATGTTCCATCAATGGCCCAGCGGTGAACACCGCGTCAATGCCATTACGCGCCATCGCATCGGCCAAGCCAGCGTGCAGATCGGGCCCTGATGTGCCCAACTCTAACATATCGCCCAACACCATGATGATGCGGCCCTGATGTGTGGCTTTAATTTGACCTAAGTTGTCGGCCAGCGCCGCGATCGAAATTGGGCTGGCATTATATGTTTCGTCGATCACAGTCACGGTGCCACCGTGTATGGCAGCATCGGTGCGTAAGCCGCGGCCTTTGGTGGGCGTTAATTTTGTCAACGCAGCGGCAGCTTGCGCGATGTCGCCACCCACGGCTTTCACGGCAGCCAGAACGGCGATGGTGTTGAGCGCCCATTGTTTGCCGGTGACGCCAAGGTCGTAGGTCACGCTTTGGCCCAGGATGTTGGCCACAACCTGCATGCCGGTGGCTTTGAATGTCATATCAAGCAATTGAGCGTGCGCCGTGCCAACACCGAACGAAATGATGTTGCTGCAACCACGTTGCTTGGCCCCCATCACCATGCGTTCGAAATATTCGCTATCAGCTGGCAGAATGATTGCGCCGCCTTGAAGAACGCCAGAGGCAATGCTGACTTTCTCATCTGCGATTTCGCCGACAGAGTTGAAAAACTCCAGGTGTGCGGCGGCGACGGCCGTAACAATCGCTACATGCGGACGCACAAGCCGTGCAAGCGGTGCGATCTCGCCGGCATGGTTCATGCCCAATTCAAACACGCCAAACTGCGTGTCGCGCGACATGCGCGCTAACGTCAACGGCACGCCCCAATGATTGTTGAGGTTACCCAGCGTGGCGTGCGTACGGCCCAAAGCGCTGAACGCAATTTTCAGTGCTTCCTTCGTGCCGGTCTTGCCAACACTACCGGTAATGGCGACGATTTTTGCATCAACGCGCGCACGTGCAGCGACGCCTAAATTATTGAGCCCTGTAAACGTGTCCTTAACCATCACCAGCTTATCTTGCAGATGGTGGAACAGGTTTTCCGGCAGTCGATGCACAAGAGAACCAGCAGCGCCCGCATTCAAAGCGGACTCCACATGGCTATGGCCATCGTGCGTCGGGCCTTGCAGAGCCACGAATAAATCATTCTTCGCAACAGTACGGCTATCGATCGAAACGCCATCGACTGACCAATCACCACTCACTGTGCCATGTGTTGCTTGGGCAACTTCAGCTGCGGTCCACAATGTCATGTCCGAACCTCGCGGAGGTGACGCTGCGTGACCTCAACGTCGCTGAACGGAATGACAGTGCTGCCGACAATCTGGCCATTCTCGTGGCCTTTGCCTGCAATCAATAAAACGTCGCCAGACTTTAAATCATTGATCGCGGTTTTGATCGCAAAGTCGCGGTCGCCAATCTCTTCAGCGCCTTCTGCACCTTGTAAAATTTCGCGGCGAATAGTGGCGGCATCTTCGGTGCGTGGGTTGTCATCTGTGACGATCACGCGATCAGCCAGTTCTTTGGCTTGCTCGCCCATTAAACGGCGTTTGCCCTTGTCGCGATCGCCACCGCATCCAAATACAACAACTAACTGTCCTGTGGTGTGAGGGCGGAGCGCGTTCAACACGGTTTCAAGTGCGTCGGGCGTATGCGCGTAATCGACGTACACAGGTGCGCCGTTTGCGCGCGCACCAACATATTGCAAACGGCCAGGTACGCCGTGCAGTGTTTCTAAGGCAGCTACAGCATTTTTGGGTTCAGCACCTGATGCTAAAACAAAACCCAGTGCGCACATCGCATTGGCGGCTTGGAAGCGCCCCGCAAGCGGTAGCTTTACGTCAAACTCTTGGCCAAACACGTTCAACTTCAAACGCTGTGCAGCGGCTTCACGCTCAACGCCAACCAGACGGATCGCGTCGCCATTTTCACCGAACGACAACACACGGTGATTGCGTAAACGACATGCGGTGTCGAGTGCAGGGAATTCCGGTGTGTCAGCATTTAAGACTGCCGTGCCGCCATCGACCATGACATCGGCGAATAGGCGCATTTTTGCTGCCAAGTAGGCTGACATCGAACCGTGATAGTCCAGGTGATCGCGGCTTAAGTTGGTGAAGCCCGCAATAGAAATCCGCACACCATCAATACGGAACTGATGCAGGCCATGGCTTGAAGCTTCAATGGCTAAATGCGTCACGCCAGCGTTCGCCATGGTGCTGAGTAAGCTGTGCACACCAACCGGATCCGGTGTCGTCAGCGTGCCTTCAAACGTTTGACCCGCACCCCATGCGCCCAGCGTGCCCATGTAACCGGATTGTTTGCCCAATGTTGCCCACATTTGTTGCGTGAAGTGCGCAACGGATGTTTTGCCATTGGTGCCGGTGACGGCCGCAATCGTTTCAGGTTGCACGCCATAGAATTTCGCAGCCATCAGCGCGAAGCGGCGGCGTGGGTTGCTGTCGGTGATCAAGCGAATAGGGTGGCCTTGCGCATCAGCTTTTGCGGCCGCCAGGTCTGTTCCCGGCGGTGCTAAGATTGCACTGGCGCCACGTGCAACAGCGTCAGCAACAAATGCACGGCCGTCCGCCTTCACACCTGGAATGGCGGCAAACAAATAGCCAGGCTTCACCGCACGCGAGTCAGCGGTGAGACCTGCAATCTCCAGCTCTTTCAGCGCCGCAGGGTTCATGCCCTGTTCTTCCAAGAGTTCACTCAACTTCACCGTCACCACCAATGGTGTCGATTAACGTTCCGATCGAGTCCGGATCTTCCGGTGCGCTCGTTCGGTCTGATTCACCGTTATTCAGCGGTGCGCTGACTACCGTGGGCGCAACAGCTGCTGCCGCAACAGTGGTGGCTTTGATGGGCTTTGTGGTCGCTGTCGTTGTGGATGCCGTTTGTGCAGCTGTGCCACCGTACTCGTTCTTCTCGTGAACACCGCCGCGTGCTGCGATTAAGCCCGCAAGTGGTTGGAACGTGTCTGTATGGCCAACCGGGAACACGCCCAGCATCGGCGCAATTTTAGTGATGATGTTGCCCGCCGTTGGAGCTGCATTCCATCCAGCCGTCGCAAAGCCATATGTGGCTTTGGTCGCTTTCGGTTCATCCAACACCACCAGCACCACATAACGCGGAGCATCAATGGGGAACGCGGACACAAAGGAAGTACGCAGCGATTTTTCAGAGTATCCGCCGCGGCTTGAAACTTTTTCGGCAGAACCAGTTTTGCCGCCGACGAGGTAGCCTTTCGCATCGGCTTGTTTGCCTGAACCTTCCAATACAATCAGGCGCATCAATGCGCGCATTGAATCAGAAGTTTTCTGCGAAATAACTTGGCGACCTTCTGGGCGTTGATCGGCAGGATGCTTCACCACGGTTGGTGGATATAACACGCCGCCATTCACCAAGCTGGTCACCGCCGCTGCTGTATTGATCGGTGTCACAGACACGCCATGGCCATAAGAAATGGTGATGGTGTTGATATCGCGCCAAGTGCGCGGATATTGGGGCGTGCCGATTTCCGGTAATTCCAATGGCGCAGGCGAGAGGAGGCCCAGATTACGCAAGAAGGCTTTTTGTCTTTCCGTGCCCGCTTCCAGCGCCATTTTGGCAGCGCCGATGTTGGACGAGTGAATCATAATTTCCGGAACGGTGACCCAACGGTTTAGACCGTGATAGTCGCTGATGGTGAAGCGCCCAATTTTAATCGGCTGAGAGGCATCGTAGCGGCTGTCGAGTGTGGCCGTGCCTTCTTCCAACGCCATTGCGGCGGTGAACAGTTTGAAGGTCGAGCCCATTTCGTACAGGCCCAGCGTGACACGGTTAAAGCGTTCATCGTCGCTCGCAGCGCCCATGGCTTTGGGGTCGTAGTCGGGCAGCGAGACCATGGCGAGAACCGAGCCATCACGCACGTCCATCACAACAGCGCTACCTGCGGCGGCATTGAAGCGCACAATACCTTCAGCAAGCGACTCACGAGCGGCATGTTGAATGCGCACGTCCAAAGATAGTTCTAGCTGGTCGGTTTGGCTGCGAAGCTGATTATCGAATTCTTTTTCGACCCCAGCATTGCCGCGATTGTCCGGGTCAGTCGCTCCCACGACGTGCGAGAACAACGGGCCGTGCGGGTATGTGCGGCGCTCGGAATTTTCGAAGTACACGCCTGGAATGCCCAAGCGGTTCACGGCCATTTGCTCCGCAGGTGTTAAGTGGCGGCGCAAATAAATAAAGCGGCCGCCACTGCTGAGGCGATGGAACACGTCGTCGAAATGTAAATCCGGCAATGTCGCCACCAATTTCTCGGCAGCTTGCTTGATATCTTTCGGAAGCTTTTGCGAATCTGCGTAAAGATTGACCGTGGGCAAATTCGTGGCAATCAAAATGCCATTGCGGTCAACGATCTCGGCGCGGTGCGCAGGTGTAATCGGTGCCGCAGCAACTTTAGGCGCAACACGAACCGTGCCGCCAGGGCTCAGCACATCGTTCAGCACCATCAAGTCAACCAAGCGCGCGCCGATACCTAAGAACGCCAAGCCGAACAGGCCAGCCGTTACAACCAAGCGGCTGCGGCCGGTTTCAACCACGCGCTTTGTCGCACCTTCTAACAGTACTTTGGTTGTGACAGTGGGGCGCACATCTTCGCCGGGGTAATGGAATGTACGACGGCGCTTGCCTGACATCGAGCCAATCATCGTAATGGCTCCTGCAGCAAGGGCGCGCTCACATTGCGCACACTCACATTGTGTGCGGTCCAGTTTGCAGGCAACAAACGCTGCAAGCGTGCAATGCTATTAGTCAAAGCGCTTGGTGCTGTTTCTGGCTCAACGTCATAAGCCGCACGCTGAAGTGCGTACTGATCATCAGAAGGTGCACGCGCCTCACGAAGACCCGTCAACGGTACGTCTACGGGTTTCGCAGGCTGCGGTGTCGATACACCTTCAAACTTCGGCGTTTCACCGTTTTTAAACGGCAACTGCGAAATGGTAATGACTTGCGACGCGGTCGGCGGCGTGAAGCTTAAATACTGCTCGCTTAAGCGGCGCAGGCGGCCGGGATCATTTAAGTACGTCCATTCTGCTTCAAGTACGCGAATGGCCGTCTTGTCTTTCTCAATCTGTACGTAAGTCGCTTGCAGCTGATCTTCCAAGCCTTGGACTTGGTATTTCAACATAAATAGGCTGACACCAACAATAACGGTAAGAGCTGCCCACATAATTGCAGTTAGTTTCATGCGCGCCCTCCTACTGTTGCAAGGGCCGTGGCTTCTGTACGCTCAGCAACGCGCAAGCGCGCCGAACGCGAACGCGGGTTCCGATTCATTTCTTCGTCAGTCGGTGTAATCGGCTTGCGGCTCAACACTGTGAAGGTCGGGGTCGGGCCTTTCATAATGCTTGCGGGCATATGACGTGACGGGCGCGCTGCTTCAGCAGAACGTGCGCGCATAAATGTTTTAGCAATACGATCTTCCAGCGAATGGAATGAAACAACGGCCAAGCGCCCGCCAGGACCTAGCAAGAATTCAGCGCTCCGCAAGCCGCGGTCGAGTTCACCCAATTCGTCGTTCACGTAGATACGCAAACCCTGGAATGTACGCGTCGCAGGGTCAATGCCATCGTTCGCGCGGCGCACTTTGGCGCGAATGACATCAGCCAAATGTAATGTGCGCGAGAAGGGGCGTTCTGCGCGTGCAGCAACAATGGCTCTGGCAACGCTACGTGCGTGTTTCTCTTCACCAAAGGTCAGAATAATTTCCGCTAGTTCTTTTTCGGGCAGCGTGTTCACAACATCAGCCGCGCTACGCCCAGTCCGTTCCATGCGCATATCAAGTGGGCCATCGCGCAAGAACGAGAAGCCGCGTGCACGATCGTCGATCTGCATGGAACTGACACCGATATCCAGAGCAATGCCATCGACGTTGCGGACACCATGCTCGGCCATGAGTTTCGACATATCACCAAAGCGGCCAGCAATCAGATGCAATCGATCAGGGAAGCGGGAGACAAGTGCGGCGCCGCGGGCCAATGCATCGGGGTCGCGGTCAATGGCCCATACTTTGCAGTTCGCGGCTTCCAACAGCGCGGTGGTGTAGCCGCCAGCACCAAAGGTACCGTCGATGTAGACGCCACCGTCGCGTGGAGCTAACGCGGTTACGACTTCGTTCAAGAGAACTGGGATGTGAGGGCTGTCGGGGTTATGTGATGCAAGATCAGGCGTGTTCATCGCGCCTCATCTTTGCCGGTGCTCAATTGAGCAGTACGTCCGGCCAGCACGCGTTGCATCAGCGCGTCTTGTATTTTTGCCAAAGCTTCAGGTTCCCAAATTTGGAACGTGCGGCCTTTACCAACAAAGGCACCTTTGTCGGTCAGTTTTGCTTTGGCGATGAAGTCTTCAGGCAGAACGATGCGGCCACCCGCATCGAATGGGGTTTCACGGGCAGAGCCAACGATGAGGTGGGCAATGGCATCATCGTCGAGAGAGGGCAACGCTGCGTCTTGCATTGATTCAACAAGGGCTTCGATACGATCAATGCCGCAGCCTTCGATGCATTCACCGGTGAGCGACGGATACAGGGCAACACCCGTCAGGCCGCGCGCCTGTAAAGACGTGCGGAACGGTGCGGGGACGGAAATCCGCCCCTTCGCATCAATTTTATTAACAAAGGTACCGATGAATGCTTTCAGCACCGGACCGCCCTCTACCCGAAACCCCAAAGCCCCGGTCCGTTAACCTGCTCGGGTGCGCAGATTTTGGACCAATATGGTATCTCATGGGAAATTATGGGTGTCAATGGGAGCGGGCTCTAAGTGTATGGGATTAAAGGGTATTTTTCGCCAAATGTTCCCTTTTTGTTCTTTTGTGGGGTGTAAGCAGAAGGTGGGGGCAAGACAATGTCTGTGAGCGATTATTGAACGCACACTTATTATATATGTGTGTGGTTAAACCGTGCCGGTGATGAGACGGTTTCATGGCCAGAGATGGGATGGCGGGTGGTGTTCTTTTAAGTCATTGAAATGAATGGATAATATCTCAAACATTTGAATGTATTGAACTCACCGGGGGCTTATATCGCCTCGTTTAATAACGGTGGGCCTGTTGTTGTCGTCTTGCGCTGTATGACGTTTGCCCCTGCTCAACACCTTAAATTCGGAATATCCCGGTGTTTTTCCCGTTGATCATTGCGTTAGCGGAGCGCCTTCAATATGGCGCCTCCGCGCCAGAACTCATTTAAGACGGTGTGTCAGCGGTCAGGCTTCAGGTGCCTATGTAAGGGCTGTCAGATATCGTTATGCGGATTGAAGAGCTTGGGGTGTGCGGCGCCCTCAATCGACAGCTGATCCAATTGCGCGGAGATTTCGGGGAGGCGTTGTACCAATTCGAGTGCCGCCAGATTCTCATCAAGCTGGTCTTTTTTTGTAACGCCGATAAGTGCCGTTTTTAGCCCAGAATGAGATAGCGCGAAAGCCAAAGCAAGTTGTGCAGGTGTCGCTTCAATTTGTGCGGCCAGAGAAGCTAAGCGTGGTTGTCGCGCACGAATCTCTTCTCGAACACCTCCTGAGTCGCGCGCGATATTGCGATCAATCGGCTTCACGCCTTCCGCATACGCAGGTGGATCCACGCGGTCACGGTCTAGATGTCCAGCGAGAATGCCGCCCTCAAGTATATGGGCAGCACACAGACCAAGACGGCCAGAAGAGAAAATGCGCGCATAGCCGGGGCTTTCGACGACGCCTCGGCGCATGACGTTATATTGCATCTGCAGCATGACTGGGCGTGGCCACCCATTCCCATCGCAAATCGCGAGAGCTTGATCCACGTGCTCGGGAAGAAAATTGGTTACACCCCAGGCTCGCGCCATGCCTTTGCGTGTCAGTCCGATCACTTCGTTTAAGTAATCTTCAAAAACCACCCCTGCTGTGGGGCGGGATACCATCACAATATCCACAAATGCATGATGAAGGCGTTTCAAGGACCGGGCGAGTTGTGTTTCGAAAGACTCAGTAGGGTAATCCCATAACCAAAGCTTTTGCGCGATGAGATAGCGGTCGCGCGCTAGACCAATTCCAGCCAGGGCCGCTGCAACAGCGTCCTCAGTATCTGGTTTGTCCCAGTAATAACCGACATCGAGTAAGTTTATGCCCCGGTCAAAGGCATGCGCGAGAAGCGCTTTCAATTCGGCCGGTGAGCAGCGGGAAAACGTATTCCAACTGCCCAACGACACGATTGAAACCGGCGGCAATACCGGCGAGATGCGGCGATAGTCCAACTTAGAACCGTAATTTTGCGGTACCCGAGATCATTCGCGGATCGCCAGGTTGCGTGATGGCGATGCCAAAGATCGTCGCGCGTTGGTGATATACGAGATAGCGGTGATCGGTGAGGTTGGTGCCTTCCACGCCAAGCTCTAGATTCGGCATTGCCTCAGGTGTGAAACTGAGACGTGCGCTGAGTAATGCGTAACCATCTTCGAGAGATACCGGATCGGCAATCGTGAGGAATTGTTTGCTGCGATATGACAGATCAGAGCGGAACACGAAGCTGCCGATATCGGTGTCCAAGTCATAACGCACACCCGGTGTGATCGACCACTTCGGTACGTGAGGTAATTGAGTGCCGAGGGTGATGCCAGCCGTCACAGCGCCTGCGGCAAGATTAGTAAATTCATTGTGCGTATAACCGAGCCCGAGGTTAAAACGCAGTCCGTCTTGAGGCTGTGCGGTCAACTCAGCTTCAAAGCCGTACAATCGTGCTGTGCCACCATTCCCGGTCAGATTGACGACGCCGCCTGTGGGGCCGGGCACAATGACGTTGAGCTGGATGTCTTTCCACTTTGATAGAAAGCCAGCGATATTAAATGTCAGGCGGTCATCAAGTCCTTGTGTCTTTGCCCCAAGCTCGAATGTACGAAGCTTTTCCGGGTCATAAATCGGAGCAGCAAGAGTTGCTGTTGGGTTGGAAAAGCCGCCGCTTTTAAAACCGGTCGACCAGCTGCCATATACCAACATGTCGTCGTTCGGCTTCCAGTTGAGGCCAACGCGTGGTGTAAAAGATGTCCATGACTCGCTGCGCGTTTGTAACGGTATCTGCACAAGGTTAGCCCGTTGCGGCAAAGTGACTTGGACTGTGAAATCTTTCTCATCGCGATTAACACGCGCACCAAGTGACAGCTCCAAGCCGTCCGTCAGCGTGATGTCTTCTTGGGTGAACGCTGCGTATGACTTTGCCTTGTAACGCTGTGCTGTAAAGGTGTCACGCGCATCCGTTGCAAGGCCGGTAATTTCATAGACGCCATGGAAACTGAAACTGGTTTTGTCCGACGTTCCGCTTTCATCGAAGTAATAGAGACCAGCCAGATATTTTACGCGGTCATCAAATAGCTCACCTGACGCTTGGAATTCTTGGCTGAATTGATCGTCATGAATAGTCTCATTGGTCGTCGAGATGGTGTAGGGGCTGTTGTCGCCATCCACTTGAATTTGCGTGTGTAGCTTCCGGTATGCCGTGATGGATTTAAAATTGAACTCATCACTGGGGCTCCAAGACAAGGTCGCTTGGGTGCCGCCGATATCATAATCGTCTTGCAGTGGGCTCGCGCTGTAACTCGTATATGTATTGGGTAACGCGAAAGCACCGCCATAGACCGAACCTGGCGGCAAACGGAATTGCGTGTTTTGAACCGGTGCGGCAATGCTGTTAAATCTGGCGACGAGGGCAGGCGTTGGGTCCGTCAGTTGCGCTTCAATTTGCGCGACAGAGCCGGTGTTGCGTTGACGGCTATAATCCGCTCGAACATCCAGGCGCACATCGTCAGAGACTTGGAACAGCAACCCAGCGCGCGTCACTAACCGATCTTCATCGTTGGTTCGCTCTCCGGTATAGATGCGGCGACCGTGACCATCCGTGCTGAAATAACCTGCAGAAAGCTTGAGGCCAGCCTTGTCCTCGACAAGAGGGGTATTGTACGTGGCGACGGCGTCTGCACGTCCATATTCACCAATACGCGCGGTCAGCGTTCCTTCAGCATCCCCTGAAAGAATAGGATTTGAAGTGATGACATTGATGGCGCCGCCAATTGTATTGCGGCCATAGAGCGTGCCCTGCGGCCCACGCAGCACCTCGATGCGTTCAATATCAGCGACGCTGAGTAATCCGCCGAGCGTGCGCGCCAGATACACGCCATCGACATAAATGCCAACGCCCGGATCTGTCGGAAATGCGTAGTCGCCAGTGCCGACGCCACGGATCCATGCCGCATAAGCCGCGCCGCCTGCAGTTGGCCGATTGGTGTTTGTAAATTCAACGTTTGGAACAAAGTTAGTGACAGTCTTAAGATTCGTCACGCCGCGTTCTGTTAAACTTTCGCCCGAGATGGCAGCCATCGAAATCGGCGTATCTTGTAACCGCTCTTCACGACGTTGAGCGGTCACGATCATTTCAACAAGTTCAGGCTGTTGTGCCACCTGTGCTGGAGGCCGTGCGGGTGTTTGCGCATTGGCATTAACTGAAGCCAGCACCATGGAAAGTACTGTAAAGCACATGCCGCTTACATATTTCTGAGACATCATTTCCTCCCCCTTGTGTAGTGAATAGCGCAGATTAATTTGCGGCAGCGAGATCCTTGCTCAAGGTGCGTCCCGAAAGCAGGAACAGCCCCGCCGTAACCAAATTCAAAGTGACAACAATCGTGAGTGCTTGCCGGAGTGATTGGTCATTGCCTGTTCCCGCAGCGAAATCGCTGATGGCGCCGACAAGCGGTGGGCCAAGGCCGTAACCGACAACGTTGGCCAACATAAAAAGAATTGCGCTGATCGTGCCGCGCATGCGCGCAGGCACCAGGCTTTGCGACAGTGCGTAGCCCGGCGCGAGCCATAAGCTAGAGCACGCCGCGAGACCGGCCGTGCAAGCAACTGCCCAATGCCATTCATCGACATTGAAAGCGCCCCACCCGAAGAACACGGAGGCCATTGTGGTGATCGCCATCACGCGTGTACGCCAGCGCTCATCACGGTCTGCAAGTAAATCAGCAAGCTTGCCACTAACGTAGAGGCCAACAAAACCGGCGCCTGCAATTGTCACAGCCAGAAGGGGGCCTACTTCATTCAGCTTGACGTGATGGGCGCGCACGAGAAATGAGAAATTCCAACTGCTGACACCTGCGAGCACGATGTAGGCAGACATGCCTCCGGCGAGGAGAAACAACAAGGACCACGTGTTCCAAGCATAGCGAAGAGTGGTCGAGAGCGGCGGCGGTGGCTCTTTCCTTGCGCCAAAATTGCGTTGCGGCTCGATCATAAAGGTGACCATCGCGAGGGCCACCAACAGGCCGGGCACGCTGGCGGTCAATAGTGCAGCGCGCCAGCCCCACTCATGCGCGATTTGTGTATTCACCGTCAGATTGATCAAAGCGGCTGCAGGCGTGCCCCACGAAAAAATCGCCATCGCTGTCGCACGTCGTTTATGTTCGAAAAGATCCGAAATAATTGAAAGCGCTGTGGGCCCGCCGCCAGCTTCGCCCACACCAACGCCCAGGCGCGCGGCCAACAACATGGGATAGGATTGCGCCATGCCGCACAGCGCGGTCATGGCCGACCAAAAGGCGAGGCACGCCGCGCCCAGGTTCCTACGATTCACGCGATCAGTCAGATATCCAAAAGGAATGCTAGCGATGCCGAGGCACGCGGCATAAACCGCGCCTGCCAAAAGGCCCAATTGAAAATCGTCGAGCGCAAACTCTTCCTTGATCGGCTCCAAGAGCACGGTGAAGATAATTTTGTCGAGCACCAGCAACGTGTTCAGCAAAAACAGCAAGAATAGCGCCACACGCGGCGATGATTTAGCGCTGCTGTTTTCCTGCGTTAATGCGAGTGTATCCACCTCAGTCGACATTCTGATATTCCCTGCGGTGAATGATCTCGTCCTGCGTCTCGCGCGGAAGCTGGGTAAAATAAGCACTACAGCCACCAATGCGGACAATCAGATCGCTATAGCGTGCTGGCTCATGTTGCGCCGCTAATAAAACGTCATCGGCAACAACATTGAACTGAATATGTTTTCCGCCACGACGGAAGTAATCGCGCACAACGGCGGCGACTTTTGAGCGCTGTGCGCCATCGGCGAACAGGGCTGGGGCGAGGCGCAAATCAAGTGAAAGGGCCTGCCAGGTGACTTGATCGATACTGAGCGCACTGTTCAATAAAGCGCTCAAGTTCCCCTGATCACGGCCCCGCATGGGAGTGAGAGATTCATCCGCAAGGCCCTCTTCTGCGCGTCGTCCATCTGGTGTTGCGCCACTGGCGCGTCCACCCGGCATGATGCATGTGCCGATGGTAATTGAGCCGGCCTTATGATGTCCGCCGTATGTCGTTGTCAGCGCCGTAATTGTGTCGGCGCAAAAGCGGTATAGCTCGGTGGCGGTGGCATCTGCTTGAGGGTCTGCGTTACCGAACTTGGGCGCGGTAAGCATGAGTTTGCGCGCACGCTCTCCGGCATCCCCCGACCAATTGTTCGCGAGGTGTTTTAGGAGCTCTGCCGCACCAATGGCTTTTTTCTCGAAGACGCATTGCCGAATAGCCACCAATGCATCGGCGACGTTTACAAGCCCGATGGGATTAACAGCCGAGCCGTTTTCAAACGGCAGGGTTCGGCCTAAGATATTTTTCGTCGCGCCAATGCCATCATCGGTCAGGGCTGATTCCACAGGCTGCGGAAAACACTCGCCATAGCTCTGGATCGTGACGTTATTGAACTCCGCTTGAAGTTCAAGGAAGTGCGCGAGTTGTGTTTTTAAACCAGCCTCAAAGTCCGCAAAATCACGGCACTCGTCCAGACGCAGCGTCTTCGGGCCGACTTGTTTGCCACTGCGCGGATCAACGCCGCCATGCAATGCGAAGTTCATCACCAGTGGCGCCACAAACATGGGCGAAGCAACCATTCGTGACTGACCGATAACATTCACCCCAAGACACCCAGCGACGCCGTAGTCGCGCGCCTTTTTGATGTCAACGCCTTCACGCGTCAAGAAATCGATCACGGAGTTGTCGCCCAAAAATGCAGGCAGACCAATGCCACTGCCAATCAAATCCAACGCAGCATCAAGAAGTGCAGAGGGTGTGTTGTTGTGCACACGCATTGTCAGCGTTGGATGCGGCGTAGGGCAGGTGCGTGCCGCCTTTAAAAGCAGGAAACTCACCGCGTTGGTTGCATCAGCGCCGTCTGGCGTCTGACCTCCAACGGCACAGTTATGCCATTTGGCGAGGCCACCGTATTTCTGACGATGAGTCTGGCCTGACGTGATGACAATCTGTGAATCTTTGATGCGCAGCCATTGCATCAGTTCGAGCGCGCGCGGCTCATCAATGTGACCGGCGGCGAGGTCATCGGCATAGTAGCCACCCAGCAGTTGATCGAGACGGCCAAAGGAGAGGATGCCCGCCGGTAAGATCATCAACCACATTATCCATAGGGATTGCATGGCCTCGTGGAAATTCCGTGCTGGGTTCAGCGGCACATGGCGGCACATCTCAGCAAGGCGCAGCAATTCATCGCGACGCGCGCTCTGTGCGGTGCTTGCGTCACGTTCGGCTGTATCAGCGAGGCGGCTCGCAAAATGAATAATGGCCTTTAGGGAAATGATGATGGCTTGTAGCAACTCGGTGCATGCAACATCGTCCGCGCTCATCAGGCGTGATGCTTTGAGTTTAGCTTCCGCTTCGGCGAGATGGCTTCTAAGTCCTTCACGCAGCACGCGCTCATAATCAAAAACGCCGATGATCTGACTTATCTCATGGTGAATGCCCCAGCCATTCCCAATCATCCCGCCGGGGCCCCAGCCTTCGGCTTTCGAACGGAAGGCGGGCAAAACCACACCTAACTGCGCATAGGGCCAAAGCCGTTCGTCGTCATAACGCGATGTCATGCGCGCGGTGAGAGAGCGGCCGCGCCAGTAGTCATTTATGCGCGCAATTTCGGGCCGGTCGTTCGGGTCTACTTTGAAGCCTGCAGCACAAAGTGCGTCCAGTTCATCCACGCCCCAATTGGCCCAAACACTGCTGAGTTCCACGGCGCCTGATGTGGATGCAAAGTTGCCCGCCAGCAAATCATCGGGCTCGATAAAAACGGGGATGCCGTGCAGAACAGCTTCAAAAGCCTTGGCCACGCGGATGACCTGTGGCTCACCTTCGGTGGCCTCAAAAGCCGCGGTCATCAATTTTGACTTCGCGATACTGACCGTGAAACGGCATTCGCGAACATTGTCGAGGCGCGCGAAAAGGCGCGCAATACGCTGGCTCATAGTGCCAGCAATTGGCGCGCCAGATGTGCCCACTGGAGCTATGGTCTCAATTTTAGTCACGTTTTCCCCTCCCCAGGGGTTTGGAAGAGAAAACGCTATCCGAAGATCATCATTCTTCATAATGTATGATTATCATGACGGATATTCTTGCCACGAATATACGAAAAATCGATCTCGGGACGTTGACCGCGCTGCAAAAGCTTCTGGTCACACGCAATGTGAGCCGTGTTGCGCGCGAAGTCGGCCTTTCCCAGCCCGCACTGAGTCATATTCTCGCGCGTCTTCGCCGGATATTTAGCGATCCTTTACTCGTGCGCGAGGCAGGTGGCCTCGTTCTGACCGCTCAAGGCGAAGCATTGAGTGCGCGACTTGAACAGGTCTTGCCTGCGTTGCTCGAGGTGTTTCACGAAGAGCGGTTCGTTCCGACCAGTTCAACTGCATTATTCAAGCTCGCCATCACGGATCACGCCGGCCAAGTTCTTTTGCCCGTGATGCTGAGTGCAATGTTGAAGCAGGCGCCGAATGTGCGCACCAGTATCGCTGTTATCCCCAATCGGCAGACCGATCTCTCTGAGCTCGATATGGGCCGCTATGATCTTCGTATTGGTTGGCTACGGTCGCTGCCGCCACAGTGGCATCGGCGCAAATTGATGGATGATCGTATTGTCCTCATCTGTGCCAAGAACAATAAGAAGGTCGGAAAATCGGTTTCGATTGAACAGTTTGTCACGC
Source organism: Rhodospirillaceae bacterium (assembly GCA_965229355.1). Classification (GTDB taxonomy): domain Bacteria; phylum Pseudomonadota; class Alphaproteobacteria; order Rhodospirillales; family Rhodospirillaceae. The sequence continues at coordinate 2,910,434 of OZ245869.1, forward strand.
TAGACCACGTCGGGCTTGAAAGTGATCGGCCTATTTATCCGAACCTGATCGACAGTTATCTCGCCGAGCGGGGGCTTGAACGTCGCGTTGTGCTACGTATTTCGCACTTCTCTTTGGCCCCAAGTATTGTTCTGAACACAAGCATGGTCGCAATGTGCCCCGAACGATTAGCGCGCAGTTTCGGTGATGCTGTACGTATTGTGCGGCCACCGTTTGACTTTCCAGATAACGATTTGTCGATGGCATGGCATCCGCGCGTGCATAGTGCCGCAGAACACAAGTGGCTACGCAAGCTGATTGTCGAGAGCAGCCAGTCCATCGCCCGTCAGTAAGGGCGGGTACCTGCAATCATTGTGCGATGCACATGTCGCATTTCATTGTGTTAAATGAACTATTGTTGGCAACGGCGCACTATCATTTCTTAAATGCGACTAAGTCTCATCACATTTCGCTGCGCTGCAATATTGGACGCGACATATGTTGAGGCGTTTGGTGTATGACGGACGACGTTCGTAAATCCACAGCTTGGTTTAGAGCGTTCTGAGAAATTTTCCTGGGGTTACCTAAATCAATTTACCGGCGTACCGTTCGTGCTTCACCCGAAGTGGTTGTTACAGCATCACGATGCCGGACGTTTTAGAAATATTTTTGAAGAATGAGCAGGCGATCCGGCGCCACATTATGCGCCTGTGTCGGTCTGCGGCCGATACTGATGAAATCCTTCAAGAAACGTTTTTGCGGGGTTTTGCGGCTGAAACCAAAGGGTCTATCAGCGAGCCGAAAGCCTATTTGTTTCAAATCGCAAAAAACATTGCACTCGATAAATTGAGAAAAAAAGCATCTTTGCCGATCGATTCACTTGAGGATTCGGGCGGCTCGTCACTCTTATTAGATGAGGACCAGGCTGCTGCGGATACGATGCTGGATGGCCGGCGGAAACTGGCCTTGTTTGCGAAGGCCGTTGCGCAGTTGCCCCCGCAGTGCCGGAAGGCTTTTCTGCTTCGGCACGTGAACGACTACTCGTACAAGCAGATTGCGAGCAGAATGAACATTAGTGTCAGTGCCGTCGAAAAGCATGTGACGATTGCGCTTGTGAAGTGCGATCAATTTTTACGAGCTAACGGTTACGATGCCGCTGAATTCGGCGGAAAACAAAGCGATGACGTTGAGGTAACCAAGCTTAACATCGTGGTTGCCCCCAAAGATGTAGTTGAGCGCAATGGATAACGACCACGACAATATCGTGCGCCTACCGGATGCGGATGAGCTTCGTTACGAAGCGGCATCGTGGATCACCGTGCTTGGGCGCGATCACGTGACGCCAGAAGATCGCGTTAATTTCAAAGCGTGGCTGGGTCAAAGCGAGCGGCATCGACATGCTTTTGATTCAATGTCGCATTTAAACTCTGATCTTCAGGTATTGAAGGAACTCGATGTGGTTGCTGAAGCAGCCGAAGAGGCGCTTCCAGCGCGTACGCGGTTTTTGTCGCGACGGATTGGTCTTTCCATGGCGGCAGGCCTGGCAGGCGTTTTGGTCGCTGGTACAGCTTATGTTGGTTATTTAGACCGTGCCGCGCCACAGCAAGCAGACTATGAAACGAAAGTCGGCGAATTAAAGGCTGTGACTTTATCTGATGGGTCAACCATCCAGCTCAACACGAATAGCCGTATCGAGGTTCGATTTTCGGCCGCAGAACGGCGCGTGTATTTGGCGCGCGGTGAAGCTTATTTCAGCGTTGCTCATAATCCGAAACGGCCTTTTTCCGTTTATGCGGCCAATGGCATCGTCACAGCGGTTGGAACTGCGTTCACCGTAAGGCTGCGCGAACAAGAGGCTGTGGAAGTCACTGTCGAAAAAGGTCGCGTGGCACTCAGTGCGCAGCCGCCGTCGGCTCCGAACACAGCGCGCGCACCGGCTCCGCCACGTCTTAATATCGACAGCCCATCCGTGGCCCAACTGAGTTCCAATCAAACGACCGTGTTTAAGGAGCGCGTCGAGGACATCGAGCAAATGCCGCAGCCTAAGGTCGTGCGCAAAATGGCGTGGCGGCAGGGCATACTTGTGTACTCAGGCGAGCCGCTCTCGGAAGTCATCGCTGATATCAGCAGATATACGGACGTCAAAATTGAAGTTGCCGAACGCGCGCTGCTGAATAGGCCTGTTGCCGGTTATTTCGGCATCAATGAAGTCAACGGATCTATCGAATCACTTGCGACGAGTTTCAAATTGAAGGTCGAGCGGATTGATGCAACGCACATTCGCTTATCGTCTAAGTCATAAGGTTTTTCTAAGTCATAAAGTTATGCTTTGAGCCGCGTGCGAGAAGGGGGAGAGATTGCTGTTACAAAAAAAACGAAATGCGCACCTGAGGATTCAAAACCTGCTTCCGTCATATCGATAAGACCAGCGGTAAAATTGCTTCGCAAATGACCGCTTGGTTGGTGACTGGGGGAGTGAACAGGCTAAGAACGGTGTTGGTCGCACAAATTGCTTTATTTGTGTGGCTAATGGCGACGGCTGGCGTGCATGCGCAAGACTTCGACAAGAAGTACGAGTTTCAAATTCGCGAGCGAACACTCGGGACTGCGCTTGATCAAATCGTACGCCAGACAAATTTAGTCATTCTGTATCCTTATGAACTAGCCAAGCAGACCGGTATGAGGCCGGTTGTCGGTCGTTACACTGTGCCTGAAGCTTTGGATGTTATGCTGCAAGGTACGCAGCTCGCCGGGGGTCTGACGGAAAGCGGGATGATGTTCGTCTCGCTGTCCGGCCACAAAACAGACAGAAAGCGCGAGGCGAATATGACCGGCCAGCAAAACAAAAGAACACTCTTGGCGAGTATTTCGGCGCTATTTTTCGGCGTGACGGATGCGTCGTACGCACAGACTCCGAACATCGAGCCCACGAAAGCTCAGCCCATCGTCCAGATGGAAGAAGTGATTGTGACGGCACGGCGCCGTGAAGAATCACTGAAGGATACGCCTATCGCCGTTACTGCATTCACAGCAGAGATGCTGGCTGATCGGCAAATCCAGCAAACGTCTGATCTTGAACGCGTAACGCCAAGCCTGCAATTCAAGCCTGCCGGTCAGCTTTCGGGGAACTCAGCCTCGTCGGTTGTTTTTATCCGTGGTGTTGGTCAGCTTGATCCCACTGCAGCTGTCGATCCCGGCGTCGGCATTTATCTCGATGAAGTTTATCTTGGTCGTGCTGTCGGCGGGACGATTGAATTCGGCGATATCTCAAGCGTTGAAGTGCTGCGCGGCCCACAAGGAACGTTGTTCGGTCGTAACACAATCGGCGGCGCTATTCTGGTCAGAACGCGTGAGCCGGTGTTGGGTGAGTTTAGCGGTAATGCGCGGCTGCGCACTGGAGAAGACGATCTTTATGAGGGCTTCGCAGCCATCAACATTCCTATTGCAGATACAATGGCGGCCCGTCTTTCAGGCGGCTTTCGCAAACGTGACGGTTATGTGATCCGCTCATTTGACGGATTAGACCTCGGTGATGATGACAGCATGACGTTGAACGGCGCGCTGTTGTGGGAAATGAATGACGACATCAAATTGAACGTTCGCGCTGATTATACAAAACGTGACGAGCATGGCGCGCCGTTTGTGTTCGCCGGAATTAATGAGCAAGCGCCTGTTGCTGCAATTGTGAGTGTTGCTGCTGGATGTCCTGGGGCGACCATCCCATTTGCTCCGCTGACGCCGGGTAATCCGCGTTTTGGTGCGCCAAATGTGCCGCTTATTAATGATCCGCGCTGCGCGAACGATTTTCAGGCCAAAGGTAACTTTGTGAACGGCGGCACCGCCAGCGTTCTGAGCACGTCCGAAGTCTGGGGCGTTTCACCGACGCTTGAGGCTGATCTCTCATCCAGTCTGAAATTAAAGTCCATCACAGCTTACCGCTCGACTCAGTCGCGCGGCATTCGTGATGCTGACAATACGCCATTCGTCATGATCACCACAGATGTGGGCGCTGACTCAGATCAATTCAGTCAGGAACTTCAGCTTCAGTATAATGCGGATATCTTTAGCGGCATTGTCGGCGCTTATTACTTCGACGAGAAAACCTTCGAACGTGCCACGGTGCCGCTGGCGTTCCCGCCATCACCGCCGGTGATTACATCCATGCTCGCAGGTGGGCCAGGCTCGCGCGATCTCCAGCTTTCTAATTTGAAAACTGAGTCTGTTGCGGTGTTCGGTGAAGCATCCGTAAAACCTGTTGAACGCTTAGAAGTATCTGCGGGCTTACGTTACACGAATGACGATAAGTCATATCAGGGCACGGTCTTGAATTTGTTCCCTGCAACCTTGCCAGATCCGAATCCGCTCCCAACCACTGTGACCGGTGTGGGCGGGCCGCTCTTTATTTTCAACACGCCGTTCAAGGATAGCTTCTCAGCGCTGACCGGTTCTGCAAGTGTGCGCTATTCGTGGTCAGATGAGCTGACGACTTATGTGTCCTATGCCCGCAGTTTCAAGTCCGGCGGGTTCAATACGCGTTATAACGCTGCCCCGACCGGAAATGTGCCGGTGCCGTTCGACCAGGAAAAGGTTGGAAGTTTTGAAGTTGGCGCGAAAGTCGAACTTGGGGATGTTCGCTTTAACACGGCTGCTTTCATTGCTAATTACAGTGATATCCAACTGATCTTCCGTCAGGGCGTAGTGCCGTTACTGTTTAATGCGGGTAAAGCGCGTATCAAAGGCTTAGAAGCCGAAATGAATTATCGCTCGCAAGGTGGTTTCGTTTTTGATGCGTCTGCCAGCGTGCTTGACGACGATATTCGCACGATCACGCCTGTTCCCGGTGCTACGGCGACGGTTGCCCCGGGTGATGATCTGCCGTTTACACCATCGTTCCAGGGAAGTTTTGGTATCGGCTACGAGTTTGCGCTGAACGACAATCTCTCGCTAACGCCGCGCTTCGATGGCAGCCACACATCGAAAATCACATTCATCACGGGCAGCGTACGTGAGATTGAGGAAAATGGTTATTTTGTCGGTAATGCATCAGTTTCTCTGGCGGATCGCGACAAAGGCTGGAAGCTTACGGCCGGTGTCGCAAACGTATTTGATGAGCGTTATCTGATACAGGGAAACGCGTCATTGGGCACGTTGGGTTATGCTGAAAAGATTTATGCCCGCCCGCGCAACTGGTTCCTGCAAGTGTCTGCGGAGTTTTAAGCCATTAAATTCATGCCAATTCGCCTCACAGGCAGCGTTAGAGCAAGTAGCGCTGATTGTGCTGCAAACGGGCATTGGCCTCTTGCGCCTTGATACGATTGCCTATGCTAAAACTGCCATCTACTGTGTGGTGCAGCTTGGTAGGGGGGATGGTCAACGTAGCATTGTCGAAATCGCGTCCACGCAAGATTTGTAAAATATATAAACGGCCGAACCTCGTTCCCGAGATTCGGCCGTGAGTGGCATTATGTAAAAAGTAGAATTCTCAATGCGCTTTTGTGATTGCGGCGTAAACGCCGTCGCGAAATGCGAAATTTAGTTCGCCTGCGTTCGGCCCCACGTACTGCGCCATTGCTACAGCAACAATGCGTTCTTTCGTGTTAATGAAGAAGAGCGTGTTGGCCAGGCCAGCCCAGCCTCTTTCTCCCGGCTTTCCCGGAACTTCAGGACCTGCTGCATCCGGACGCACGCCTATCGATAATCCCCAGCCGAAACCTTTCACAGTTGGGAAAGCATCGGGATCATACCAATAAACATCGCCTTGGTCCGCAGTCGTTTGACGTCTCAGCATGTCCTTCACGGTTTCAGCTTTTAAGATGCGCACACCATCCAACTGGCCTTCGTTCAGTAGCATTTGCGCAAACCGCAAATAGTCGGGGACAGTTGAGACCAATCCGCCGCCGCCCGAGAAGAATGGCCCTGGTTTTGTGTATGTCGAAAGTGGTGTCGCTTTCTCAGTCATATCTGTCAGCTTACCATCCGCACCAGGCGTATAGACATTCGCAAGGTCATGACGTTCCGCTTGTGTCGGTGAAATCCAAAAGTCGGTATTCTTCATGCTCAGGCGATTAAACAAACGGTCTTGCAAGAATGTATTCAACGGCTTGCCCGATGCCACTTCGGCAACGCGGCCTAAAACATCGCCCGAAAATCCATAGCGCCATTTTGACCCTGGTTGATCAATCAACGGCCAAGCTGCGAGTTGGCGAATGCCATCTGCCAATGGCTTGTTCAGGTTAATCACGTCGCTTTGTTTTAAGCCCAGTTCTTTCGGCCAACTCGGGGCATACCCAAAGCCTGCCGTATACGTGAACAGATTAAACACTGACAGCGGCTGTTTTTGTGGCTCGGTGTTGGTTGTCCCGTCGCCTTTTAAAACAGGGGTCTTTGCGAACTCAGGGATATACTTCGACACCGGGTCCGCCAGCGAAAGCTTTCCTTCTTCCAGCAACGTGAGCGTCGCCGCAGCAGTTATGGCCCGGCTTTGTGAATAGATGCGGAACGAGGTGTCGGATTCCATCGGTAAATTGCGCTCAAGATCGCGTTTGCCAATAGCCTCGGAGGCGACAATTTTTCCATCACGTGCGATTGCATAAACAATCCCGGCGCGGCGGCCAGATGTCACCATCTCAGTCATCTTGGCCTTCAAATCCTCAAGGCCTTTGCTGCTCATGCCCACAGTTTCTGGGGTGGCGCGTTCTAATTCTGCTGCATTCACGAAAGCGGCCCCCGTGATTGATGTGACGCCAAGCGCTGTAACGCTGGCCAACGCTATAATACGACTAATCATTGTGGGCTTTCCTTTTGTAATGCGGGCTGCGGTGCTCGTGGTTCGGAAGTCGTAGCATCTGCGACGGTCAATGCAGCGAACCAGTTTTTTGTACTTACACTTGCGCCACCAAAGCGATGGCCTGACACTTCGCCAGGGCCATCATCGCCAGCGAACGTGTAAATGGCGCTCTTTTTAAACATCCAGATTCTCGCATTCTCATCCGTACCGACCGCGAACGGAGCGGCGGGAGGGGGCTGCGTCGCATTCATAGGAACAGTGTGCCATTGTGTGCTCATGCATGACATGTCGCAAATTTCACGCATGAAGTCGGTCATGTTGCCAATGAAACGATAAAGTGTTCGCCCATTTTGATCAGCCAGTATCGGGCCAACTTCCGACGGAATAATTTTAAACGCTGTCGGGATCTTGGGTGGACTTTGTATGATTAACGGCTGCCAGCCATCTCGATTGCAATTAATGTCGCCAGTACTGAAATCGTCATTGCATGTAAATACAGCATGGCTGTTCTGTGCCCATTGACGCATGTCATTGGTTTCGATGATTGACCAAGCGCCAATATTTTGGGCCCGCCATGGTGCTAGGAGTGGCGCATAGCGTGATGCGCAGGCATCTGTGCAGGTGCTGGTATCGGATGCTTTAACATACAGAGTTGCGCCACTTGCGGTGGTCAGCACTTCGCCAACAGAGAGTTGGCTGACTTTTATGCCCGGCGGCAGGGTATCTGTATTTGCTGTGCTGATATCAGACGGCGGTAGAATTATTGGCTTGGCTTTTTCGTTCACAAACGCGCGTATCGTGTCAACGCTATAAGCCACTGATAAAGATGTGCACGCGCCTGTTTTGTCATCTGGGTGGCCATCGGCTAATTGCAGAGCGGCGGCATACAAAGCAGGGCAACTGAATTGCGCCGTTTCCACCAAGTACCCCATTTTGCGTACGTAATCCCACCAATTTTCCAGATCGTGGTATCCGCCGATTAATCCTGTGGCTCCGTTTTCAGTGAGTGTCAGTTCAAGTCTGAAATCACGAATGAAGAACTCGGTTTCAACTCGGTTGCCATAAAAAGGCAGATGAACATCTGCGGGCTCAGTTGTGAGAATACCGTCTTTAATACGGCCTTTGAGTGTGGTGCCGTAGCGTGGGTTGCCATCAATACGATAACTCGCAAATGGCAAAATATTTCCGGCGGCATCTTTGGGCATCACGTCGGCTGAACGAAAAGCGCGCACGGTTACATCGGGTGAATTGCGCGGATCAGTGACGCCGGAGACCTGAAATAAAATAATACCGAACGATGAATTACGCCGTTCTGTGTCGGACGTCATTTCGATGTAGCCATTGGATCGCCAGCCATGGATGCAGCCGATGAGACGTTTCATTTGGTTGTCGATCTGTGTGCTTCCGTCGGGACTGACAAACTTGTCGTGTCTGCACGTTTTTGGCGTTGCTTCGCCAGTTGCGGTGCCGTCCAAATTAAAGCCGACAGAATAGGGACCTTTCACGGTCCGCATGACCGGATCCCGGACGAGGCTGGGATTCCAGCAAACATCTTGCCCTTCCGGCCCGCGCAAAGTAGCGGTGCCCCGCCGCGCGGACGGCTCTTTATTGCCACTGTCAGTCAAGCGATCACGATCACGAGGCGAAAGTGAACGCCACCATATCTCGTCATTCCCGAGTGCGACGCCTTCCGGGCATTCATCAAGATACGGTGTTTCAATGCCAGCCGTTTTTAAAGAAATGACAGCGAAGCCCATGTTTTGAGAGGTTTGTGCGTGTGGCTGGCTCGCTGCATCGGCGCTGACCAGAACAGTCAAAGCACTCCACAGCGCCAATGTGCAGCGCGAGATCGCGACCATAGAGCCAACATGTCCTGTAGCTGTGGGTTTGGCAGACTCGCAGGATAGCGCCAAAACAAGGCTACCGATAAAGACCAGATTTACCCCTGTGCGCCGGGTGAGCCTGTTTCACTTTATTATTGGCGAGGTTCATCAAAAGGGTCGAATGTAGGACGAATCGAAAAAGCTGGCAGGGCTATGCTGGCCGCAGCATTGAATTGTGGGTGCGATTTTTTGCTGAAGGAACGGAGGGGGATTCTAAGTGCGGCTTCTAAAAATGCGGCTCCTATCGCGAACGATAATGTTGTTAATCATTGCATTGCCAAGCTGGGCATATGCGCAGGGCGAACGCGATTTCCATGCTGTCATGGCGGCAGAGTGGGAGACGAAGTACACGGAGAGCCCCGGGACTGGGATTGCAGACTTCCACCTCGATTTGTCGAATTTGAAATTTACGTGGACGATCACGTTCAAAGATTTATCGGGTCCGTTGGATACGCTTGCGATTTATGGTCCAGCGCAGCCCGGTGCCAATGGTCAGAAATTTTTAGATTTGGCGAAAAAAGGTGCGGCCAGCCCTATCAAAGGTTCGGCGACGCTTACTGAAGCGCAAGTTCAGTACCTGCTTTATGGGTGGACTTACGTGAATTTGACGACTGCAAAATTTCCATTGGGCGAAATTCGCGGCCAACTTGATGTGCGTGCGCCAGAGGGTGTCTCAAAATGAACAAGTTCATTGTCTCATCGCTCAGTGTCATTGCGATATCGCTGTTAGCGCAATCTGCGGAAGCCGCACAAAAGAAGTCGTTGGGCTTTATTGTTGTCGACTACAATCTCGCGTCGCATGAAACGAAGTATTACGAAGAGTGCCCAGAAGGCTTGGCCATCGGAAACGATGAACTGTGGTGGAAAGGCTTGTCGCCGCTGGATCGCGATAAACTTACCAACGGTGGCCTGATCGAGCCGGTTGATCCGCCGCGCCGCCCGACAGCGGCTTTGCGTGGTCCCAACAAAGAAGACGTGTGTTGGTTCCCCGAGGTGGTGAAAGATCCGCCGCTGCGTGTGGTCAAAGGCAAAACTGGACGCGGGATGAACTTGGATGGCACTGAAGACGGTAGTGCGACGCCGAAGTCATGCAAGCACGAAAAGTTCACCAGCATCGACGGCAAGACCAAAGTCGATAACCAGATGTATCGCATCTTGGGCTGCATTTATGGTTGGCGGCGTGGCAACTACATGGAAGGCCACCCCAATCGTGAGCGCCGCGATTCCAGCCAGGGTATTTTCCTGCTGCATGTGACCGATGTGGATGACGAACGGAACGACCCGGATGTAACTGTGTCGTTTGAAAGCACTACTGATTTGCTGCGCAAAGATCCGGCTGGTCGCATTCTGCCTTGGGCCAGTTACCGTGTCAGTGAAACGCCGCATTATGGCGCAACCGCGAAAGGCAAAATCGTCGATGGTCATTTGATCACCGAGCCTGTCGATGCGCACTTGCCGTTGTTCGGCAACAACGTGACCGGTGACATGATTTACAAAGGTTTGCGCCTGGATTTGGATATGACGAAAGCCGATGATGGCGAGGTTTATTCCGGAATGCTTGCGGGGTATCGCGACTGGGATAATTGGTGGGATTACATTCGCAAAATTGAATTCCTGACCGTCACAGGGCAGTGGAGCTGCCCAGCCATTTATGTGGCTTCGCGTGAATTGGCTGATGGTTACCCTGATCCGAATACAGGGGAGTGCACGGCGATTTCTGAGGCGATGGATATCCAAGCCTTACCAGCCTTCGTTGTCCCGCGCGCTGTAAAGACCGCAGGAGCCGCGCCATGATATCGTTTGCACGCGTTGCTTTTGTAATTACGGGTTTTACGCTGCTGACTGGCTGCGGTGCTTCTGAGCCTGAAGTGGCTGGTGGCCCGCCGGTGATGCGCCGGTTAACGGCAGAGCAATACCGCCAAGTCATTGCCGACGTGTTTGGTGACGATATTGTTATTGGCGGACGCTTTGACCCAATCAATCGCTCCAACGGTCTGTTGGCTGTGGGGGCCAGTACGTCAGCCATTAACGGCTCAGCGTTCGAGCGCTACGAAGCCATGGCGCGCTCGATTGCGGGCCAAGTCACGGATGCGGCACACCGTGATGTGCTGTTGCCATGCAAACCTGCTGATGCATCAAAAGCTGATGATGCATGCTCTACTGCTTTTTTTAAAGGTACGGGGCGGTTGCTGTATCGTCGTTCATTAACGGATGACGAACTCAAAACGTTTGCTCTGGTGTCACGTGCCGGGACCGAGAAGCTGGGCGATTTCTATGCTGGCATTTCTGCCGCGTTGACGGCGATGTTGGTGCGCCCAGAGTTTTTGTTCATTGCAGATCAAGTCGAGCCTGATCCCAAAGGTGCGGGCAAATATCGTCTGACGGCATTATCGAAAGCGGCGCGTATCAGTTTCTTCCTATGGAACACCACGCCGGATGAAGCGCTGCTGGCATCGGCAGAATCAGGCGCATTGAACGACGAAGGGGAAACCAAACGCCAAGTGGATCGTATGTTGGCTTCGCCACGCTTGGCAGGCGGCACGCGCGCGTTCTTCAATGACATGCTGGCGCTTGATGGTTTTGAAACGCTGCAGAAAGACGCCATTATTTATCCGGCGTTTGGTTTGGCAGCCGCGGATCAATCGCGTGAGCAGTTATTGCGCACGATTGTCGATCATCTGGTCACACAGAAAGGGAGCTATCCCGATCTGTTTACGACGCGCAAAACGTTCATGACGGCGGACTTGGGCGTCGTTTACAAAATGCCTGTCAGCCAGCCTTTGGGCTGGGTTCCGTATGAATTCCCAGAAGGTGACAGCCATCAGGGCATTCACTCGCTTGCGGGCTTCATTGCATTGTTCTCGCATCCGGGCCGCAGTTCTGCGACCATTCGCGGGAAAGCGATCCGCGAAGCCTTGATGTGCCAGATGGTCCCTGATCCGCCGGGCAATGTTGATTTCAGCGCGGTGCAGGACGTGAATGATCCGGTCAATAGAACTGCCCGCCAACGCTTGTCGGCGCACGCCACAAACCCGACGTGTGCAGGGTGCCATAAGATCATGGACCCCGTTGGACTGGCGCTTGAGAAGTACGACGGTGCTGGGCAATGGCGTGAGATCGAGAATGAAACGCCGATTGATATCAGCGGTGATCTTGACGGAATTCCATTCCACAACATGCAAGATTTGGGCAAAGCGCTGGCCCAAAATCCGGCTATCCCAGCGTGCGTCGTGAAGCGCGCATATGCTTACGGGGTCGGGCGACCGCTAACGTCGGCAGAGCGTCGTGTGACGAAATACCTGCGGGAAGAGTTCGCCAAAGCTGATTATCGCTTCCCAGATTTGCTGCGCGAGATTGTACTTAGTAAAGCGTTCACAGCTGTCACGCCACCGCCTGTGATGCGCGCTGAAACACGTGAAGACGTAAAGGACCGTTCATGAGCAAGCTTCCCCGTCGCAAACTTCTGCGTGGCCTGGTGAACGGTGCCGCGGTTGGCGTGTCGCTGCCATTCCTGGATTGCTTCCTGAATACCAACGGCACTGCGCTTGCGTCTGGTGCACCCATTCCGGTGCGATTTGGCACATGGTTCTGGGGTTTAGGCTTTACGCCAGGCCGTGGTGTCGCTGCCAAAACCGGCCCAGGCATTGAGTTCCTGGAGGAGTGCAAGCCGCTCACGCCGTACAAAGATCAGATCAACTTCTTCAGTAACTTTAACTCGTTGCTAGATGGCAAAGCGACGACTGTGCACTACACCGGCTGGGTTGGGTGCCGCACAGGGTCTATTCCCAATAATGCGGGTGAAATTCCCGCGCCGACGCTTGATGTGCTGGCGTCTGATCACTTTGGCGGCGGTACGCGCTTCCGCTCGATTGATTTGTCATCCACCGGCAATCCGCGTGACAGCTATACAGCGCGCAACTCTGGCAGCCGTAATGCGGCTGAAGTTTCGCCGCTAGCCATGTACGCCAAAATGTTTGGTCCAGATTTCGCCGATCCCAATGCGGCTGAGTTCAAACCCGATCCTTCCACCATGGTCCGCCATAGCGTGTTGTCAGTGGTGGGCGACGACCGCAAAGATTTGATGAAGCAACTCGGTTCGGCTGATAAAGCACGCCTGGACGAGTACTTCACCTCAGTGCGTCAGTTCGAGCAGCAATTGGCTTTGCAGTTGGAAAAGCCAGCCCCACTGGAATCATGCAGTGTGCCGAAGTCGCCCGGTGAGAAGTCAGTTGGTACAGATTTAGATGTCGTGATGACCAACCACGAAATTATGAGCAAAATGCTCGCACAGGCGGTGGCGTGCAATCAAACGCGCGTGTTCAACATGCTGTACTCGCAAGCGCTCTCGACATTACATCGTCGCGGCGAGGCGTTCATTCATCACACGCTTACTCACGAAGAGCCAGTAGACACAAAGCTTGGCTATCAGGCTGATGTGGCATGGTACAACCTGCGTAGCTTCGAGGCCATGGCGGCCTTCATCAAAGCGTTTGCCGACATTAAAGAAGGTGATGGCTCGCTCTTGGATAACACGCTGATCTTCGCCAATAGCGATACGAACTTCGCGAAGTTGCATGCCATCGACGGTATTCCGGTCTTCACGATTGGCAAAGCTGGTGGTCGCATGAAGACGGGCTATCACATCAGTGGCAATGGCGACCCGATCTCGCGAATTGGCCTAACATGCCAGCAGGTGCTGGGCATGCAGGTTGAAAAGTGGGGAACGCAGTCGATGCAAACCTCGAAGGCCATTTCTGAGATTATGGTTTAGCTATGTGGAAGCTTGCCACGGGGTTAGCGTTGGTTCTTGCGTTTCCGGCATTTGCGGATACTGCAATTCCGGCTGCGGTAAAGGCTGAGAAGAATGCAGCAGGTGTGTTCTTTGAAACGGCGTCAGGCCATACGCTTTATACCTACGACAAAGATACCAAGGCAGTTTCAACATGCATTGGCGAATGTGAAAAGCAGTGGCCGCCATTTTTGGCTGAGGCATCAGATCAGGCTGTTGGAGCTTGGAGTTTTGTCGATCGCGCGGGCGGTGTGCGCCAGTGGGCCTATAAAGGTAAGCCGCTTTATAAGTATGCCAAGGATTCTGTTCCGGGCATGGCGCTTGGCGGTGGCCTGCAAGACATTTGGCATGTCGCCGTAGACTTGGCGCCACGTCCACAAACTGTAGTCTATCAAAGCACCATTGAAGGTCGTGTGGCCGCGACGATTGATGGTCACACGTTATATGTCTCGAAGAAGCCCTGCAAAGACAAATGCCTTGATCAGCGCTTACCATTACGTGCGGCTTGGTCCGCGAACCCAACAGGCGAGTGGTCGATTATCGTTCGCGATGACGATGCCACCAAGCAGTGGGCTTATCACGGGGCGCCCGTTTACACCTTTAAAGGCGATTTGCTGCCAGGCGATCTGAGTGGCGAGAATAAAGAATGGACGCCGGTTGTTTTGCATGAAGCTATGCCGATTCCGCCGTGGGTGACCGTACGTGTTTCTGATTACGGACCGCTTTTCGCTGATGCGAATGGGATGACGCTATATTCAATTAACACCAACATGGACGAACTGAAGCGCCTCTATTGCGATGATAAATGTATGGCTGAAAGCTGGTCGCCGATGTTAGCCAAGGATGGTGATGCTGCTTATGGCAACTGGACAATTGTTGCGAACAAACAAGGCAATCAGTGGCACTATCGCGGTGAGCCGGTTTTTACGTTTAAGTTTGATAAGGTGCCAAGCGACATTAAAGGCGACCGGTTTGCCGTCGGAAACGGCTTTGGTGGGTTCCACGTACTGCTACAAAAAAGCGTGATCGAAGAAACGCTGTAACGCTTTACCACATAGCAAAAATAAAAACGGCGGCCTTTTGAAGGGCCGCCGTTTCGCTATTTACTGTCGCCGTATTATTTCGGGCGATCGGTCGCTTTGTTCGGGTCAATCGGGCCTGCGCCAATCGGCAGAGCGCTGGTGGTCACGAAACCCGCATCTTGCGGTACTTCCCAATTGTGCTTCAGCTCGGCAACTTCACGTAAGAAATCGCCAGCGCCGACATCAAACACTTTGCCGTCTTGATGGAAGCGCAATTTGCCAGCGGTCACATAAATCAGTGAATCGGTTTTGGCGCTGTTCGGGGTGGTGTCGCCACCTTTTTGCATCGTCACAGAACGCACAGAGTTGCCCGGGAAGTCGTAACGCTTAATGGTCAGTTTGCCTGCGCCGCCTGGCTTCACGTCAGCGCCGCGCACCACAGCCGGGGTTGCACCCGGCGTTAAGCCGCCAGCCGTCCAAGCCACGACAACCGCATTGCCCGAACCGCTTAAGGTGCCGGTTGGCAGGCTGGCCAAGTCGCCAGCGCCCAAGGTCACGGCTTTGCCATCAACGATGGTGTCAACACTGCCTTCACGAACGAAGATGGTTTTTTCGTCGGTCAGTTGGTGCAGCACGCCACCTTTGGCTTTCTTGAAGGTCAGCACTTTTACAGTTGCCGTCGGCCATGCCACGACTTGGGCATTGTAGGTTACGGTTTTGCCGTCAGCACGCACGGTCACTGGCGTTGCCGCCCGTTCAGAGCCTTTGACAACGAAGGTGCTGTCGGCTTCGGTTTTCACCTGAGCCATGGACACGTTCGCAAACAGCAGCGTCGATGCCACGGCAAACGTTAAAGTCGGGATGATACGCATGTATGCCTCTATGTTTTTGGAAGCGTAAACCAAGCCGCCGCAATGAGACACCAGCCGGTTTGACGCAAAATTTCAGTGCGCCCCTCGCACTGCAAAAAACTTTAGTAGATAGGCTGGTTTTTAGGCGGGGATTATCTGGGTCGTCCGCGTACCGCACATTTTGGCGAATTGAGTGTACGCGGAAAACCAGGGTTTTGCACGGTTCCGCACTGCAATAGAGACCCCGAGGTAAGGGGCAATATGGGCGATGTCTACAACGTGGTGAGCACGCCTGAGGCTGATCATTCTGAAAAGGGTGCCAAAATCGCTTATGCGTTTTCAGTATTACACCATCAGATTTTGTGACGACGTCCGATGTGTTAAAACGCCAATGCTCATCAAAATGCGGTGAGCGTGATGAGAAAGTCACGCTTGGCGGTTTCTTCCCCCATATTCCATTAGGTCAACGACTTTTTCCTAAATGTCGTTTCCCCTCTCGGGCCTCTCACCTGATCGTAACGCGTAAGGCCAAAGTGTGTGCGTGCGAGAGCGCGACCTCTTGGGCTCTGCATTCGATTTTATCCCGGGGGACGGCCTAATGATGAATACGAGAAAGTTGGCGCTACTGCTTTCAACAAGCATGCTAGTTGGCTTTGCGCAGACTGCTATTGCGCAAGACAAGCCTGCAGCGTTGGAGGAAATTGTTGTTACGGCGCGTCAACGCAGCGAAAATTTGATGGAAATCCCGCTGTCGATTACCAGCCTGTCTGCAGATCAAATCGAACAAGCGCAGATCCGCGATATGACGGAACTGACCAAGTTTACACCGGGCTTTAACTACAAAAATCAGAACACTCAAACTGGCGCGCGTATTCTGCCATCGTTCCGCTTCCGTGGAATGAACGCTGGTGTCGGCGGTTCATTGTCGCAGTTAGGCGCCGTATTCATTGATGGCTTATACTTATTGGGCGGTGCCCAAAGCATGACGTTTGATGACATCGAGCGCGTTGAAGTGATCAAAGGGCCGCAAAGCGCTTACTTCGGCCGCAGCACATTTGGCGGTGCCGTGAACTTTATCACGCGCACACCTAGCGATGAGTTTTCGGGGCGTGCAGCAGCATCTGTTGAAACGCGCGATACCTACAGCGTGAACTTAAGTGCCGAAGGTCCGATTATTGCCGACAAACTATTGTTCCGTGTGTCCGGCACATCAAACCAGATGGGCGCACACTACAAAACCTCTGATGGCGGCGATTTAGGTCGTCAGAAAACTGACAGCGGAAGCTTCCAGTTGGTCTTCAAACCCACTGACGATCTGGAAGTCCGTGCGCACTATATGCGCAGCGTCGGGGATGACTCTGAACCCGCTATCGTGGACTTGAACGCCAGCCGTCCGGAAATCAACGGCAATCCAGCCGAATGTATTCGTGGTACGCTGCCTTATTGGTGCGGCCAATTGCCAAGGTTGGGCGATACAGGCGTGCCCGGCAGCATTATCGACGTGTCTTCAAGCTTTGTGACACCTGCATTTGCACGTTCAAATTCGCCGAACATCATCGCCGATATCTTAAACAACAACCAAGCCAATCCACTAACGCGCACGGACTTTGCGTTGCATGGCCGTGTGCCCAATATCGACCACATGGGCCTGAAGAGCGAGTTTGACCGCTTCGCTGGCTCAGTCGATTACAATTTCCTGGATGGCTACACTTTCCACGCCGCCGGTGCGGACTCAACCTCCCGCGTCATGTCGGTTGCGACATTGTTGAAAGACGGCTCTGCCGTTGCCATTACGCCAGCGTTGTTTGAAAACACCGAAGGTGAAGTTCGCATTTCATCACCGGAAAATGAGCGTCTGACGTGGCTGGTGGGCGCAAACACGTTCTCGCAAAAGGAACTGGGCGCGCCGGGCTCGGGCTTTATCGTGAAAGTCGATACAGCCAATAACGTCGTGTACTCCGCACCACAATTTTACGGCTCGCAAGGCAAGGTGTCGTATTGGGGCGTCTTTGGTGGTCTGCACTACGATATTCTGGATAACTTGAGCTTGGATTTGGAAGGCCGTTATCAGCGCGACAAGGTGACGAACTCGTTTGGTTCGCCGAGTGCGCAAACGGTGACCACCAAGGGCTTCGCACCGCGCGCGATCTTGTCATACCACCCCGTTCAAGACATGACGCTGTACGCAAGCTGGTCGCGCGGCATCAACCCAGGCTTTGCCAATACACAAACGGCATTGCTCAGCCCGGCGCTGCAAGCATCCGTTCGCTCTGACCCTGGCTATGTGGACTCAATCGGCAAAGAAACGCTGGATAACTACGAAATCGGCATCAAGCAGCAGGTTGATTGGTTCCGGTACTCGGTGGCGGCCTATTACGCTGAGTGGAAGAACCTGAAGAACCAAATCTTCTACTTCTGCCCAGGTGCGGTGTGTGGCCCTGGCTTCTTTGCGCCGTTGGTTGGTGTTTACACCGCGCGCTCTGGTACGCTGAAGGGCATCGAAGGCGAATTTAACGCAGCCATTACAGATCAATGGACTGCTGATCTGACCTTCGAAATTTTAAAATCGCAATTCGATAGCTTCTCATCGCCCACAGCATTTGCAGCCACAGGCCGCACATCTGGGACAGACTTGAAAATCTTCGAATACCCAGTCGCGTCAGGTGCGTTGGCGTCCACGTATAAAGCGCCGATCAGCGATAACTTTGATTGGTTCGTGCGAGGTGAGTTGACTTACACCGGCAAAACCTACGCCGATGAATTTAATCAAAGCTGGGTGGGTGACTACTTCACGGCTAATCTGCGCATGGGCTTGCAAGGCGAAGGCAAGCGCATTGAAATCTATGGCACCAACCTGTTCAACCAAGACCAGTGGGTGGCAGGCCGCCGTGGTTCGGCGCAACTTGATCCGCGACCGGCCATTGCCACACAGTATCCAACAGCTTGGATGACACCTGCGCGTAAGCAGGCGTTCGGCATCCGCGCATCGTACGACTTCTAAAAAGGGGCACGATTATGAAAATGCTGAACAAAAACCTGTTAGCGACCTGCGTTGGTGTTGTGTTTTTAGCCGTATCAGCTCAAGGGGCTGTACGCGCTGATATCCTGATCAAGAATGTCACCTTGTACGATGGCAAAGGCAGCCCTGCGGTTGCCAACGCCAACGTGTTAGTGAAAGGCGATAAGATTGCCGAAGTATCAACCAGCCCAATCAAGGCTGGTGGTGCGAAGGTGATTGATGGTACCGGCAAGTACCTGTTGCCCGGCTTGATCGATAGCCACATTCACTTGCGTGGCGGGCATAGCGGCAGCGTGATGCAGGGCTCTGAGCGTAAAGAGTCCTTCGATGTGAAGTCGGGGACCACGGCGTTGCACGGCTATCTCTACAGCGGTGTCACCAGTGTTTATGACTCTGGGAACAACGCGAATTTCATTTTCAAAATGCGGGCTGATGAGCGCGCGGGCAAAATTACCAGCCCGCGCATTTTTGCAGCTGGTGGCGTGATCGCAGTGCCCAATGGTTATGCGTCGGGTCCCACATCTCTGAACGCAGCAAGCACAGATCAGGCGCTGAAAGACCTTCAGACCAAGATCGATAACGAAAAACCCGATATGCTGAAATTTATTGTTGAGCGTATGGGGCTTTATCAAAACAAATACGTGCCCACGCTGTCGGTTGATCTGATGGGTAAACTGACGGGCTATGCGAAGTCACGCGGTGTGCGTTCCACGACACACATTTCAACCGAGCAAGACGCCTATGAAGCCATGGATGCCGGTACAGATGCGTTCGCGCACCCCGTGTTACGGGCCGCCCTGAATGACAGCTACATCAAGCGCTTGGCGGATACAAAAACGCCGGTCTCAACAACCATGGTGGTGTTCTCGAACATTGCGCGTGTCGCTGATGAGCCGACGATCTTTGATGACCCGTTGTTTATCGCCACCATGACGCCGCAAGAACTTGAGACGATGAAAACGGTCGACCGTCAGCGTTACATCACATCAGGGATGTCAGCCTCGTTCCGCATGATGATGCCGTTCGCCAAGACGAATATTAAAGCCATGCATGCTGGTGGTGTGATTTTGGCTTTGGGGACTGACCGGACGTTGGGGCCGACTGTTCACCAGGAACTTGAATTACTGGCTGATTCAGGCATTTCACCGTTCGATTGCATCAAGATCGCCACTTACAATGCGGCTTACTACTTGGGTCATGAGAAAGACTTGGGAAGTGTCGAGACTGGCAAGTTGGCTGACTTGTTGCTGTTGAAGGCTGACCCGGCAGCGTCGATCAAAAACTTCCGCGCGATTGATGCCGTTATTAAAGACGGCAAGAAAATCGATCTCGCGAAGCTTGATCTGCCGGTTAACCACAAGAAGTAAAGCGGACCCTATGTTTGTATCGTCACGGCTCGCGTTTGCGGGAATGGCATTGCTTTGCCTGGGCACGATGAGTGCTCAGGCAAATGCGGCTGATAGCAAAGGGCATATGCGTCTGGTTCTGGCCACCATGACCACGCAGCCCGGCAATCCTTATCAAGGGATCACATTGCCCGCGATTATGCCGATGCAAGCTTTGTACGATACGATGACAATGCTCGATGACCAGGGCCGGGTGATCCCGGCTTTGGCTGTCGAATGGCGTGCTGAAGGCCCAACAACCTGGGCTTTCAAATTGCGTGATGGCGTTGTGTTCTCGAATGGCGAGAAGCTGGATGCCGCTGCCGTTGTGACATCTGTCGAGCGCATCGTTTCACCTGCGGGCCGTGCCGAAACCATCGGTAGCACGCTGTATCAGGTGAAAAGCGCATCTGTTGTTGATACGCTGACCGTGCGGATTGAACTGAGTGAAGCTGATCCGTTGTTCCCGTTGCATGTGGCCGCATGGCGTGTGCCAGCGCCTGCGCAAACCCGCCAGCTTTCCAGCGCAGCCCCAGAAACAGTTCAGCCCATTGGATCAGGGCCGTTTGTATTGGACTCTCATGCGCCCAATAAGGCCGTATTGAAAGCCAACCCGACATCGTGGCGCAAAGCAAAGCTTGATGAACTCACGTTAACTGTTGTCCCTGAAGAAGTCGCGCGTGTGCAAGCCTTGGCATCAGGTGCGACTGACATCGCCTACGGCATCAGCTTAGAGAGCAAAGACCCGGTTATGGCGACGGGCGCAGCATTCCAGCGTCGCTTTACGTCACAGGTTTACTTCTTAGCGTTCGCGACCGAAGGCGAGAAGGTGAACCCGAAATCACCGCTGGCAGACATGCGGGTGCGCCGTGCTTTAAACATGGCCGTGAACCGCGAGAACGTGGTGCTGCAAATCTTTGGCGATGCCACTAAAGCATCCAGCCAACTCTCGTTCCCCGGTGCGTTTGGATACGACCCTAGCATCAAGCCTATTCCATACGATCCGGTAACAGCCAAGAAGTTACTAGCTGAAGCTGGATACCCCAATGGCTTTAGCATGAAGATGGGCGCATCTAGCACCACAGGTGTTGATACAGCCGTGTATCAGCTGGTGGCCGCTGAACTGCAAAAGATTGGCGTGCAGGTCGAAGTGCTAATGCGCTCTATCTTGCGGCAGCAACAGGATATGTTTCTGGGTAAGCTTGATGTGGAGATGTTCAACACCTTCACGCGCGGCAATGACCCATTGATGGATTACCGCCATCGCGCGTGTATCGGTGTAATGCCCGAGCGCCACCCCTACCATTGCGATGCTCAAGTCACCGCACTGTTGGCTAAAGTCAAAGGGGAGGTGGACCTCACAAAGCGTGCAGAGCTGTATCATCAGGTTGTGGCGCGGGAGCAAGAAAGCCCGCCGGGCATTTTCTTGTGGCAGAACGTAGAATTTGATGGGGTGTCACAGCGCGTAAAAGCTTACGCGCCGTTCCAAGACCAGTTGAATATGCATCTCTGGGAGATGAAGTAGAGCGAGATGAAGTAGTTAAGGCTTTTGCAAGATACCGCGTTCGGTCAAACGGCGGATGGTATCTTCTTGGATTTCCAAAATACGCTGTTTGGAATCCATCGGGCCTTCAACAAAACTATTGGGTGGGTACATCGCTGCTTGCTGATACACCGGCAGATAGATTTCGTTACGTTGGCGCAAGATGCGGTTCAAAGCGCCGGGTTCATGACGCGCGCGGCGTAAGTTGGCGATATCGATCAGTGCTGAAGCGCCTAACGTTTCACCAGGGCCGCCAGAGTTGGCAATGACGACGCCGTTGTAATCAAGGATCTTCGAGTAACCCATGTTGCTGTTTGCTGGCAGGGTGCCAACGATGCCGCCTGAGTTCGATGAAACCAAATACACCATGTTCTCGGTGGCGCGTGCACGTTTGCAGGATTCCCAACCCATGGCTTCTGAGGTGCCGTGGTCGCTGGTTGGGTGCAAAATCACTTCAGCGCCCCGGTGCATGAGGACACGTGCCGCCTCGGGGTACATAATCTCACCACAGGGGAACATGCCGATTTTTCCCAGCTCTGTGTCAACAACCGGGAAGGTGCCCTCAATGCCATGCTTGTCGAAGTAGCGATCCATGAAGTCGTGCGGTGAAGGCGAATGCACCGTGTTAATGCGGCGATACTTCAAAATCACATTGCCATTGGGGGCGATCAGGAAGCAGCAATTGAAATAACGGCCAGGCCATTCGTCGGTTTTTTCGTAGGCATTGGCGCCGATGTAAATTTTCAAGTCCTGCGCGATCTTTTGCAGGCGGCCCACTTCGGGGCCTGGAATCTCAAGGCAAGCTTTGTCGATCCATTGGGCCGCGGTCTCACCCAGCGGGAACCCCTGCAGAGCAAATTCGGGGAACAGCGCCAGTTGTTTTACAGATGACGGCCTGCCGAACGCACCGCGCAGCAACTCTTCCCAACGGTCGAGGCGGCGGTTGATAATTTCCATCGCGTCTTTACGGGTCGAAACGCCGTTGACAGTGTGATTGACGACTTGAACGCAGGTTGCGCGCCACGGTTCCATAGATACGAACTCCCTAGATTGTGAAGAGATGTCGCGATATTTGGGGGGCTAAAACAATGGACTTATTGGACAGAAGCTATTCCATCACGGCATGGAGCAGGGGCTAAATAAAATCCATGGAAATCAATCAGCTCAAACATTTTGTCATGGTGGCGAAAACTAAAAATTTCGCACGCGCGGCAGAAGAATTGAACGTCACGCAATCAGCGCTCAGCAAAAGCATCAAGCGCCTCGAAACGTTTTTGGGTGCCTCGGTGTTGGAACGCTCGGCGCGCGGTGTGCAGCTGACGATCTTTGGTAAGGGGCTGATCCACTACGCGCAGTCCATCATCAATGAACGCAACCGTGCCATTGCTATGATGTCGGCGATCAAAGGCCGCGCGGTCGGTAACGTGGTGATCGGCGTGCACAAACACTTGTCAGGCTACATGCTGCCGACAGCTGTCAGCCGTGTCCTTGAAGCCAACCCTAAGGTTTGGGTTGAAATTGTTGAAGGCACACTGGATGACTTAACCGAACAGCTTATGGCTGGCGAAGTGGATTTTCTGTTCGTCGGTTATAAAGAGCAAACCAACGCGCCTTCGTTAGTGTACGAGAAATTGCTAGATAGTGATTCCATTATTGTTGCCAATCGCAAGCATCCGCTGGCAGGCAAAGCCAGCGTGCCGCGTGAAGACTTGATGGAAAGCCGTTGGATTTTGCCGATCGAAAACAGTTCGATCTTTCAGTTCCACAATTCGTTGGATGCCGTAGAGCAAGGGCAAGATTCCACAACGCTGCCGATCTTCAGTTCATCACAGGCCTTCAACTTGGAACTTCTGAAACGTAATCCTGATTTAGTGATGATCTCGCCGCGCCATTCGGTGCAAGGCATCGTAGACCGTGGCGAGCTCGCTGAAATTAAAGCACCGATTAGGAAGCGCCATCCCAACATCGGCATTGTCACGCGGCGCAAAGGCTATCGCTCGGTGGTGATGAACAATGTCATCAAAGAAATCCGCAAGGTCTGTAAAGAATAAGCTCTGCAAAGAAGCATAGAGAGAGAAAATGCCAGACGGCCTATAAGCCGGGTTCTGTCCTGGGCCGAAGCCCATGGATAGCCATTCCTCTTGGGTGCTTATTACTAAGCACCTCACGCGACCGACCCGGACGACGATGCGGAAACGCATCTATTAGCGTAGGCAAGCCTACCTAATCGGCCATCCCTATTTGGTCTTGCTCCAGGTGAGGTTTACCGTGCCACGACTGTTACCAGCCGCGCGGTGCGCTCTTACCGCACCCTTTCACCCTTACCTCGGCAAGCCGAGGCGGTTTGCTTTCTGTTGCACTGTCTCTGGGGTCGCCCCCGCCGGTCGTTAACCGGCACCTTGTTTCCGTGGAGCCCGGACTTTCCTCGATCATTGCTGACCGCGGCTATCCGGCCGTCTGGCCCGCGCAACATGGTCTTTAGGCGCTCTAAAATCAAGCTTGGTCGAGGGCAGCTAAGGATTGAATCAGCGCTAACGTTTCGCCGTCCAAAAGGCCATCGATTTTGCGCGGTCTATAGTGGCGCTGGAATGCCGCGACGCAATCCGTAGGTGCGGCCAGAAGATCGGCACCTTGTTCGGTCGAGAGTGGTGTTGCGTACCCAATGGCCGAGAGTAACCTCATCGCATCGTCTGATGTGATCAGATATTTGGTGCCGCTTAAGCTGGGCCAGACGCCAATGCCGTTCTCAGCCAAATGCTGCCACGGGAATAACTCACCCGGATCAATTTTGCGTACAGGTGCAATATCGGAGTGCCCGATCACGGCAGCAGCGCTTAAATTTCGGCGTGCCAAAATATCGCGCACCAGAGCATCTACACTGGCGATTTGTGAAGCCGGGAAATCGCGGTAGCCGTAATCGTGCCCCGGGTTCGTGATCTCAATGCCGATGGAGACACTGTTTAGGTCGCGTACACCGCGCCAGTACGACACGCCTGCGTGCCAGGCGCGGGCATCCTCCGGCACCATGCGATAAATCAGGCCGTCATCATCCACCACATAATGCGCGCTCACTTGTGCTGCCGGGTCAGCCAGCCGAGCCAGCGCATCTTCGGCACTCTTCATGCCGGTATAGTGCAGCACCACATAAGCAATCCTGGGCAACCCCGGTATTGCTTTGCGCTCACCGAAGTTGGGCGAGGGGCACTCGATATATTTAAGGTGTTGCGGTTCGTTCGGCATCGCGGTTGGCGATATGCTTAATGATCATACGCACTTGAATGATCGCGACCCCGGCAAAGGTCAAGAGACCGCCGATGACTTTCTCGTCGGTAATGGGTTCGTTTAACAGCGCAATGGCAGCGCCAAAGCCCACCACAGGCACCAGCAAATTAAACGGTGCCACCGTACTCATGGGGTAGCGGTGCAACAGGCCGTTCCAGGTTGAGTGCGCGATGATCGATGACCCAATCGCTGAGTACGCGGCCATCAGCCAGAAGTCCGGCATCCAGCTTTCAAATACGACTAACTGATTGGTTTCGGTGAAAAGTGAAATCAGCAGCAGTTGCGGCGCGGCCAGCAGTGAACTCCAGCAACTGATCGCCAGCGGGTGCAATTTATCCATTTGTTTGATGAACACATTGCCCACGCCCCAAGCCGCCATGGCGATAACCGAAGCGACAAAGTAAATCGGGGCGACGTTGCGTGGTTCACCGGCCAGCATGGCGACACCGACAAATGCCAACGCAATGCCAGCCCAGCGCCAGATGCCAAACTTTTCGCCGAAGAAAAACCGCCCCATCAAAATCGTAATGGGCGTGCCCAATTGAACCATAATGACGGACGTAGCGGCATCAATGCCCTTCAGGCCAAAGTTCATCAGGCCCAGGTGCAGCGTGCCGTAAATAAACGACAGCGCAATCATGGGCCGCCAGAACCCGTGCGGCAGTTTGACAAACGGCGCGAGGAGGATGGCCACCATCAGCAGCCGGATGCCGACAAACCAAAAAGGCGTGCCAGTTGCGGTCACGCCCACCTTAGCGGCAACGTGATTTAAGCCCCAGAGCAGGACAACAAGAAGGGCGGCGGCAAGGTGACGGGTCGGCATAACGCCGACCCTATAACCCTAGTTAAGCGCCAGCAAGTGCCGGACGAGCCGGGCGAAGCAGTTGGCGGACCTTGTCGATGGCCTTGGTTTCAATCTGGCGCACACGCTCAGCCGTAAGCCCGTAAATCGTCGCCAGTTTCGACAACGTGACAGGTCGCTCGGTCAGGTAACGACGTGAGATGATATCGCGCTCACGCTGGTCCAGTTTCGCCAAGGCATCACGCAGCGCTTGGCTGCGCCACGCACGTTCGTTGGCTGCAATCAGAACGTCTTCAGCGTTCGGTGCGTCATCAGCGATGGTGTCGCCGATCTCAATTGAGTCACCTTCGCTGGTTTGGCCGACAGGTGCATGCAGTGACACGTCGTTCGCGGTCATGCGGCGGTCCATCGCCACCACTTCTTCCTTGGTCACGCGGAAGTGGTGTGCCAGTTGCTCTAAATCTTTTTCTGTCAGCGTGCGTTCGCCGTCCGCCAGCAGCGATTTTTTGGCGCGGCGTAAGTTAAAGAACAGACGCTTGTTGTTTGCGCCATTGCCCACCTTAATCAGTGACCAGGCTTGCAGAATGAAATTCAGAATCGCAGCCTTGATCCACCAACGTGCATACGTGGAAAAGCGGAAGCCTTTCTCGGGTTGGAACTTCTCCAACGAGTGCAGCAGGCCCAAGTTGCCTTCGCTGATCAGCTCAGTGATGTCGATGCCATAGCCCGAGTACTTCTGTGCGATCTTTGGAACCAAGCGCAGATGGCTGTTGATCAGCGCATCGTGCGCTTTCTTATCGCCATGCTGGAACCAGCGCGTCAGCAATTCATGCTCTTCGGCTTCGGTGAGCACCGGATAGGTTTTGATTTGCGATAGATAGTCGCCCGCCAAAACGGGTGTGGTGATGCTGGAACGGGCAGCAGCAGGTTTCTTTTTGAAAAATTGAAAGGCCATCATGTTTCTCCGTTCTCATCAGCCACGGTGGCGGCTTACAAATCCAATCAACACCGCGCGAGATGCCATTCGGCAAATTAAATAAGACTAATGTTGTCCTTATTTATGTACGCAGCTGTTCGAAAACCAGATCAGCTGGTTGAATTTCACAATAAAACCAGCACGTACCGCCAGTTGACCCGGCCCGGCCTTGGCTTAATCTACGGCCATTCGTGGGGACTGCCGCGCCCGATTCGGGTGTTGATGCTGTCTATAACCATTCATAACAAAAGCGACACATATGACGACCTATACCGCTCCGCTTCGCGACATGCGCTTCGTGCTGCACGATGTTTTCAGTGCTGAAAAAACGCTCACCGCTTTGCCGGGTTTTGAAGACGTGACGGCAGATGTCATGGATGCGGTATTGGAAGAGTGCGCAAAGCTTTGCCAAGACGTGCTGCACCCGTTGAACCAAGTGGGCGAGCAAGAAGGCTGCACGTTTAAAGACGGTAACGTCACCACACCAAAAGGCTTCAAAGAAGCTTACAAACAATATTCCGAAGGTGGTTGGTGCGGCTTAACAGCCAGCCCTGATTTCGGTGGCCAAGGTTTGCCTGAAACGCTGGATTATCTCGTGGCGGAAATGGTTGGCTCGGCCAACTTATCGTTCGGCCTTTATCCCGGCCTGACGCAAGGCACCATCTTAGCTTTGGCAGCCCACGGCACAGACGAACAAAAGACAGTCTATCTGCCGAAGTTGGTCAGTGGCGAATGGCAAGGTGCCATGTGCTTAACCGAATCACATGCGGGTTCTGACTTAGGTTTGTTGCGCACCAAAGCCGTACCGAATGGCGATGGGAGCTACAACATCACGGGCACGAAGATTTTCATCTCCGCCGGTGAACACGACATGGTGGGCAACGTTGTGCACTTGGTGCTGGCGAAACTGCCGGATGCGCCGGAAGGCAGCCGCGGTATCTCCATGTTCCTCGTGCCGAAATTTATTGCCAATCCAGATGGTTCGTTAGGTAAGCGCAATGCTGTGAATTGCGGCTCTATCGAACACAAGATGGGGATGCGCGCCTCTGTCACATGCGTCATGAACTTTGACGGTGCGACGGGGTGGCTGGTGGGGCAGCCGCACAAAGGTTTGGCCGGCATGTTCACCATGATGAACAAAGAGCGCATGTTCGTCGGCACGCAGGGCATTGCGCAGTCTGAGCTGGCGTATCAAAACGCAGCCACGTATGCGAAAGACCGTATTCAAGGCCGTGCTGCCGATGGCGTGAAGCGCCCGGACAAAGCGGCAGACCCGATTATTGTGCATCCTGATATTCGCAACCGTTTGCTGTTTGCGCGCAGTGTGGTGGAAGCTCAGCGTGCTTTGACGCTGTACGCTCACATGCAGGCTGATATCTCGCACCACGGCGCTGATGCCGCTGTGCGCGAGAAGGCCGATGACATGGTGGGCTTGCTCACCCCCATCGTAAAAGCCTCAGGAACCGACATGGGGACTGAGATCACCAACATGTGCCTGCAAGTATATGGCGGTCATGGTTACATCAAAGAGTGGGGCATGGAGCAAATGGTGCGGGATGTGCGCATCACGCAAATTTACGAAGGTACCAACACTATTCAGGCGCTGGATCTGATTGGCCGTAAATTGGGCATTGCTGGTGGCCGCTTGTTTAAAGGCTTCATTGCTGAAACCGATGCGATGTTGGCGCGCTTGCAAGGCCGCAATGACTTGGCCGAATTTATTGCGCCGTTCAAAGATGCGCGCGAGAAGCTGGTCGCTGTAACGCAGTGGATTACTGAGCGGTCGGCAAAAGACGCCAACTTGCGTGGCGCTGTGGCCAATGATTATCTGCGCATGTTCGCGTTGACGGCAATGGCGTGGATGTGGGTGCTGATGACCGAGCAAGCCATTGCTAAGAAAGACAGCGGAGACAGCTTCTACGAAGGCAAGCTGTACACAGCGCGCTTCTTTGTGGCGAAAGTATTGCCGCAGATCGCATCGTTAGATGGTTTGATCCGCACCGGCAGTGCATCTGTAATGTCGGTTCCGGAAACCTTCTTCTAGTCGCTGCCACCGCACGTGAACCTATCGGGCACAGTACGAACAACGCTGGTCTTCGGGCTTGCGTTGATCGTGCTGATTTTGCTGACGGCATTAGTTGCGCCCCGCATGATCGACATGCGTGGCGCAGTGCCGATGATTTCCGCCGAGATGAGCAAAGCGCTGGGCCAACCCGTGCAAGTGCGCGGCGAGGCTTTGCTAGGCCTGGTGCCATCACCACGCCTGATCGTTAAAGATGTTGCTACCGTGGCAGGTGATGCTGCAACGCTGAAACTAAATGCCGAAGAGGTGCGGGCTAATTTAGCCTGGGGCGATTTGTTGCTCGGCAACTATAGCATTTCAAATTTGGTGCTGGTGCGCCCCGTGATTGAGCTGCCGTCCTCGGGGCTCAGTTTGGCTGGTGCGACCTTGCCCCAGATTGTTATCGAGCGAGGGCAGGTGACGGTGATAGGTCGCGCTCAACCGCTTACGATGGATGGTGTTGAAGCTGAACTTAACCCCACAACCAGCGGCGGCCTGACCTGGGCAGTCTCAGGTGTGCTCGATAGCTTGGCGGTTGAAGCAACCGGGCGTTTCGGTGTGCCATCAAAGAATGGTGCGCAAAATATTCAAGCGACATTCAGGTTGCCCGAAGCTGATGTTGCCTTAGAGGTGTCGGGGTTACGCAACGCGCCTGAGAAAAGCTTCGATGGTAAACTCGCAGTATCTGCTTTGCATGCCACAGACGCTTTGGCCTTGTCGCAAGCGTTTGATCTTGACCCCATGCGCTGGCCGATGACGCGACAAGCATTGGCTTTGAACGCTGATATAAAGGTTGCGAACGATCAGGCGCAGATCAGCAACGGTACTGTCAAAGTGGCTGATCAGGCCGCGTCATTTACGGGTAGCGCATCCTTTCTTGATCATCCCACGTTTGCTCTGACGGTGGAGCTTGGCAGCCTCGATATCAGTGCGTGGCTTCCGGCTGTCCCTTCACAAACGGGCCCGGCGCAACCCAGCACATCGCAGCCTCAAATTCTAGATCGTGTCTTTGCCTCTCAAGCGCCATGGCAAGGGGATGTAAAGGTGAACGCCCAGGGCTTGCGTTTGGGCGAGCATGTCTTGCGCGACTTTGCAGTTGATGCGCGCCTTGATGGGGCACAGACCACACTGCGCAATGCAGCGATCACGTTACCAGGGCAGACCCGAGTTTCGCTGTCGGGGTTATGGAATAATGACGCGCAAGCGCTAGACGGCGCGTGGCGCGTGACTAATCAAGATATGCGTGCGCTGTTGGGCTGGCTGAGTGTGCCGCTGGATAGTGTGCCAGAGGGGCGTCTGACCAGTTTTAGCGCCAACGGTACTGTGCAGGCTGGCGACAAAATCATCGCGCTGAATGACATCGCGCTGGGTCTTGATGCCAGCCGAGCCAAAGGCCGTGTTGCTTTTGGTTGGTCTGCTCGTGCGCCGACTACCATCAATCTTGATATTGATCGTTTAGCACTTGATGCTTATGCGCCGCTGTTGGCCAGCCTGATTACGTTGCCGCGTGCAGCGACCCCCACGCCTGCATCATCCAACGGTTATGGTGTAAAACCTTTGGCGCCTTGGCTTGCGACGCTCGCCCAGCAGCGCGGCAATGTACGCATCGGAATTAAAGACGCCTCGTGGAAAGAAACGCTCAGTGGTGCATTTGGTGTCGATGTCGCATTGAATGAGGACGGCGCTGATATTCGTTCACTCGCATTTGAGGGGACGTCTGGACTGTCGCTCTGGCTGGGTGGAAAGGTGAAAAACCTTGATACTGTTCCCGTTGCCGAAGGTGTGCAGTTTGATGCAAAGGTTGTCGATGTGCCGCGCTTTTTGCGCAGTTTTGCCATCGCTTTGCCGGGCGGCGTGAAAGCAATCAGCCCGCTGGCCCTGTCCGGCAGTGTGAGCGGTTTGCTGAGCGGTGCTGTGATCAGCGCTGATGGCAAGCTTGGTCCGATGACGCTGAAGTCACGCGGTACACTCAGCTTGAATGAAACCGACACAACGTACTTTGGTGATATCGATGTCGCGCATCCGAATGCCAATGATCTGCGCGCTGCGTTGTGGCCTGGTGCATCGTTTGCGGGTAAGCTTTCTGGCCCGTTTACGCTCAGTGGTAAGATCAATGCCATTCCGCAGCAAACCGAAATCACGAGCGTGAATTTCGCTTTTGGTCCGCACACGTTTCAGGCGCAAGCAATTGTGAACGATGCGGTTGACCCGCGTTCTGTCAGCGTATCAATTTCAAATATAGATATGGATTGGAATGCGCTAGCCCCCGTACCCTTTTTGCCAATCCCCAAGCCTGGCGATTGGAGCGGTGTGGTGACGTTGGCGGGCCCACGTTTGAAATCATCGCTGTTCGACGCGCGGGATTTTTCAGTACGCTATGTCGTGACCAAAAACACATCTGAATTGGCCGAGTGGACCGGCAAGTTGTTTGGGGGCCGTTCACAGGTGGCGTTGAAGTGGTCGAAAATTCCTGATGTTGAAAATGCTGAACATTGGGCTGATGCTTTGCAGGGGCAGATTGTCGTCAGCGATGCAAACCCTGCGTTGATTGTTCCTGGCCTACCGCCGAAAGGCCAAGGTGATCTGACATTCAGCTTTGCAGCGACCGCAGCCAGTGCTGCTGGGTGGGCCGATAGTTTCAGTGGTTCTGGCAACTTCCATGTGATGCTGCCCGCCAATGCTGTGTTGAAAAATGGAGGGGCCTTGGCGCCAATGTCTGCTGTTGTGCGCGCCGAAACACCCGATGGTCGCACGCTTTCGAATGTCGAAAGTACTGGCAATTTTACGATGTCAAAGAGCGTTGTGACTTTTAGCGAACTTGGTGTGCGGGCTAACGCCTATGCCGCAACGTTTGGCGGGGGCTTAGATTTCGCGCGCGATGCCTTCGATTTGAAGGGCACGCTGCGTCTGCGAGATCGCGGTCAGATCGCCGGGCCATCAGCGCAATTGGTGCTGCCGCCTGTCGTGCCCATGACAATTACCGGGCCGCTTCAAGCGCCAACAATCAAGATGGATATTGGTCAGCGTTGATTTTGCAGATGTTTCAGTACGTAAAGCCGCGCTGCGCTAGAGAGATTGCCAGGGCGGTCGGCATCAATGCGGGTCAGTAAATCTGCAATCGTGATGTTCTCTGTATCCGCAATACTTTTAAGCGCATCCCAAAACTCATCTTCCACTGAGATGCTGGTGCGGTGGCCTTGAAGTTTGACCGATCTCTTTTTAATCGTCGTCACTTGGTCGGCCCGATCATGTCTTGGGGGCGAACCCATTTATCGAAATCAGAATCGCTGACGTAACCCAGCTTTAATGCTGCTTGTTTGAGCGTCAGATTTTCATGATGCGCTAATTTGGCAATGCTTGCGGCTTTATCGTAACCAATATGCGGCGCTAACGCAGTCACCAGCATCAAAGACTCTTCCAAGTGACGCTGCACAGTCGCGCGGTTGACCTCCAGGCCCATAATGCAATTCTCGGCAAAGCTGACACATGCATCCGCCAGCAAGCGAATGGAGCGCAGGACGTTGGCGATGATCACGGGTTTGAAGACATTGAGTTCCAAATGGCCCGTCGCGCCTGCAATCGTTACTGTTGTGTGATTGCCCATCACTTGTGCGCAGACCATCGTCATGGCTTCGGCCTGCGTCGGGTTCACTTTGCCCGGCATGATCGATGAGCCGGGTTCATTTTCGGGCAACGCAAGTTCGCCTAAACCGGCGCGTGGGCCCGAACCGAGTAAGCGAATGTCGTTGGCGATTTTCATCAGCGACACGGCCAGTGTGTTTAGTACGCCTGAGCATTCCACCAATGAATCATGGGCAGCCAAGCCTTCAAAGAAATTTGGCGCAGGCGTGAAGGGCAAGGATGTGAGCTTTGCGACTTCCTCTGCAAACTTTTCAGCAAAGCCCACTTTTGCATTCAAGCCTGTTCCGACAGCCGTGCCGCCTTGGGCCAAGCGCAGCAACGCAGGCTTTGCGTTTTTCACGCGTTCGATGCCGTATTTCAGTTGCGTGGCGTAACCAGAAAATTCCTGACCAACCGTCAGCGGTGTCGCGTCCTGCAAATGCGTGCGACCGATTTTGACGATATCGGCAAAGGCTTTGGCTTTGTCGTCCAACGCCGTATGCAGTTGAGACAGTGCAGGCAGCAAACGCCGCTCCAACTCAATCGCTGCTGCGATGTGCATTGCAGCGGGGAAGCTGTCGTTTGAGGATTGGCCTTGATTCACATGATCGTTGGGGTGCACGGGGCTTTTGCCACCACGTCCTTTGCCCAAGATCTCGTTGGCGCGACCAGCAATCACTTCGTTCAAGTTCATGTTGGTCTGTGTGCCTGACCCTGTTTGCCAAATCACCAATGGAAATTCGTCATCCAGCTTGCCGTCAGCAACTTCGGTTGCTGCCGTTGCGATGATATCAGCGATGTTACCAGGCAGCGCACCTAATGATTTATTGGCGAGTGCGGCAGCTTTTTTCTGCAAACCGAAGGCATGAATGAGCGGCAGTGGCATACGCTCCCCGCCGATTTTGAAGTTACCGAGGCTGCGTTGTGTTTGTGCGCCCCAATAGCGATCGGCAGGCACATCAATCGCGCCCATGCTGTCTGTTTCACGGCGTGTCTTATCACTCATGTTCGCACCTCTGGTTTCGCGACGCGTGAAAGAAACGCACTTACTGCATTACGTGCGCTGTTGAGATTATCATCGTGCGTATGGCCGCTGACTTTGCGGGGTTTTAAATCATGGTCGCCATCGGGCAGCCAATGGACGGTAATTCTCGGTGACAACGCAATTGCCTCGACAGCAGCACGGTCGCCTAAAGCATCGCGTTCGCCTTGGCAGATCAACGTCGGTGTTTTTAAGTTTTCTAAATGCGCGATGCGAGGTTTGTCGCGCTTACCTGCGCCGTAAAACGGATAACCCAAACACACCAAGCCAGCCACGTTGGCGTCATCGGCGACCATGCTGGCGATACGACCGCCCATGGACTTTCCGCCGATGATAATCTTCTCGGCATCACATGCCGCAATGGCCGCGCGCCATGTGGCGAGCAAAATCGGTGCGGTGTTGGGTGGCTTCTTCGTGCCATTGATACGCCGTTCGGCCATGTAGGGGAACTCGAACCGACCGACGCGGTAGCCGTACGCGGCAATACCTTCTGCGAAGAACGTCATGAAGTCCGTATCCATCGGTGCGCCAGCGCCATGTGCTAACAGCATGGTGAGGGGGGCATTGGTCGGGCCATCCCACAACATGGTGGGGCCCACCTCTTTATTCGTGGCGTTTTTGTTGAGGGCGTTCACCCTGTCGCTCCTGCATTTGCAGGAAAAAAGCAGGGGGAGTGTGTGGAAAGCCAGGGAAAAGTCATCAACTGGGCCATGAATAGCGGCTTAACGTGTTGCAAAGTCATTCAGAATCATAATTTGAAAGGTAATCGCTAGGGCCCCTTCACGCAACGTGCGCCGGGATAGAACAGCGTGAAACGCGTGGAGAAAAGCTTTAAGTTTTCGGCGTTTTCTTTTCGTCACTTCCAATGCCAAGCTGTGCACTCAGTGCATTGCTGCGGGCCGTTTCGCGTATTTGACTTCGCAGCCGCAGCACCTAAGAACATCGCTCGTTTTATTATAAGTTTCATCCCTTTCGGCGTGTCATGGCTGTTGCAGTTCCCCTTCGTCATCTTTTACTCGCGGTGCTGGTTGTCGCCGTGTGGGGCAGTAACTTCGTGGTCATCCGCGCTGGCCTTGATCACTTGCCGCCGCTCCTATTTGCAGGCTTGCGGTTTTTGTTCGCGTTCTTCCCGGCGATCCTGTTCATTCCGCGCCCTAAAGTCAGCCTGACGAACTTAGGCCTGTACGGCATTTTCATCGGGGTTGGACAGTTTGGCTTGTTGTATCTGGCCATGAACGGTCACATCTCACCGGGCTTGGCCTCGCTGGTTGCGCAAACCAATGCGTTCTTCACGATTGCGTTGGCGATGGTGATCAGCGGTGAGCGCGTCCGTCCCGTGCAAGTGCTGGCGCTGCTGTTCGCTGTGGCCGGTATTGGCGTGATCATGACGCATACCGACGGCACCACAACACCTTTGGGTATTGCTTTGGTCCTGCTGGCTGCTTTGTCATGGGCGGGCGGCAATATGATGAATAAGGCCGCCGGTGAAACGAGCGCGGGCCAGATCAACATGGTCGCCTACGTGGCATGGTCCAGCGGCTTTGCTGTGCTGCCATTGTTCGTGCTCTCCGCAATCTTTGAGCAAGGCCAGATTGAAGCGATCACCGCCATGACACCGATGGTCTGGGTGTCGGTGCTGTATCAATCGTGGCTGAATAGTTTGTTTGGATTTGCTGTCTGGGGCTGGTTACTCGTGCGCTACCCAGCGGCATCCATTGCGCCGTTGTCGCTGTTGGTGCCGGTCTTTGGTATGGGCTTATCGGCCCTCATCCTGGCTGAGGCGTTGCCGGTATGGAAGCTAACGGCGGCAGCACTTGTGATGGGCGGTTTGGCGTTGAACGTGTTTTGGCCGCACTTGGTGCGTCTGTTTGCGCGCCCCACACTCCCGACGCCATAAAACAACAGCCGTGGCGTTGTGAGGCCACGGCTGCATCTTTCTTACAAAAATCTATCGGTTAGTCGCGCCAGCCGCGGCGATACGAATTGCGCCCTGACGATGCGCCTGTGGTTAAGCGGCCATCTTCATGCTCATCGTCATCGTACGGTGAGCCATAGGCGCGTTCATTGCGGGCGCGGTACGAGCGATCGCGATCACGGTCGAAGCCACTATTCGCGCTAGAGGGCAAGTGCCACTCGTTGGCGCTTCTGAACCGGCTGCGGCCCTGATCAGGTTCGCCGTAAGTGCTGCCGTACAGTTCGCTGTGGCCTGACTCTGACTCAAGGCCTTCGCCGCTACGCCATGACCGACACTGATGCGAATAACCGCCATGCTGATCGTGGTCTTGATCAAAGCGGTTGTACTCTGGCCGTTCGCGGCGGGCATAACCAGCATTGCATGGTTCGTTGTTATAATCGGTCTCATAACGGCCACTGCCGTATGTGCTACGCCCGGATTGTACGCGGCCATGATCGTAGTCGTGTCTTTCATTGTACTCGCGATTGCCGTTCCAATCTGACGACGGGCGATAAGGCGATGAACTGCGGTTCCGTGCGCCGTATGTGTCAGCTGCGTTGGAAAGGTGCTCGTCATCGCGTTGATATTGGCCTGACCCATATTGGTCCTGGCCATATTGGCGGGCCGCAGCGCGATTTCGCGGGCGACCTTCATCACGCTCACCTTGGTAGAACGGGGTGTGGTAATGATTGTCTTCGCCAGTACGATCTTGGTCAGTCCGATCTTGGCGATTGCGGTTCGGACGGTCGAAGTCGTTGTGTGAATAATTGCGGGGCATGGTGTGTCCTTCCATGAACAATGAAAGCAATGGATGCGTCTCGCTATGGAGCGACCGCAAAGTAAGACCATCGTTACGGTTTGTTTTGAAACGAGAAGTCTGCAGTGCAACGGCAGCGCGACGTGCATTGTTTCAATCGGTTGGACGATTTCAGCTTAAAAAGTTTTTAGAAAAAACGTTCAGCAAACAGTGCGCACCTTAAATGGCGGCACTCATTTTTGCTGACAAATCTTCCCACTTTTGCACGTTGCCGCCAGCATGCTCAGGGGCGGCCAAAATTTGCGACATGGTAAATGCAATCGTTGCGGGCTCTGCATGACGACGCAGCCTGCTATACAATGCATGCCAAGGCTGTGTTTTGTTCTGCGAATAGTAACTCAGCATCAGCAGCATGCAGGCGACAGATTTTAGAATTGATGGCGTGAAAAGATTGGCAATAGCCATCATCTCAAGGTCGTCGATGTGCCGCCAGAAATTCGCAACACTGTGAAAGCCAAAACTTGGCGTTTGCGGCTGCTCGTATTCGTAGGAAAACTTTACGGCGACCGACTCAGGGGCAAACTGAATACCCTCTGCATCCATGTAGTCGCGGTTGTAGCGGCAAACCAAGTAATCCTCGGGCTCGTTCTCAACGAATTGAAAGCCGGGGGCGGCAATCACATCCAGCAATTTACGCGAGCGTAATGAAAAACCGCCGTTTCCGACCTTGATGTGATCTGGCGAATGTAGCCAGCGTGCGCCGATATAATCGTACTGCAAAAACTCAGGCAGCCATTGCTGCGGATCGACGACGTACCCATCCCATTGCACGATTAACACGTAGGGCGTGCGGATGTGCGGAGCCATCTCTTTCAAGATAAAGCGGCTGTAATCGGTCTTTGAGCGGATCGGTGGAATGGGTGTCACCCGAAATTGCCCGCCCGACACCTCGCGATCCGTAAAGAAAATCGCATCGCCAAATGTGCACAGCGACATGCAGTGGCCCATCGCCCGCGCGGCCAACGTTGGCGTTGAGCAATCCGCCGTGACGATGGTGACGTCGCTTAAGTCAAGTTTGCGAGCCGATGGCATGCTGCGTTATATAATATGAAAGTAGGGGCTCGCTTAAGTCAGCTTGGTGAAGAAGTCGTTGCCCTTGTCGTCGACGATGACGAACGCAGGGAAGTCTTCCACTTCGATCTTCCAGATGGCTTCCATGCCCAGTTCTGCGTACTCGATGACTTCTACTTTCTTGATCGATTTCTCGGCCAAGCTTGCGGCTGCACCACCAATAGAGCCCAAGTAGAAACCGCCATGCTTTTTGCAGGCATCGGTCACGGCTTTGGAACGGTTGCCCTTGGCCAGCATCACCATCGAGCCACCAGCGGCTTGCAGTTCATCAACATAGCTATCCATGCGGCCCGCAGTCGTGGGGCCGAAGGAGCCGGAAGCATAGCCGGTCGGCGTCTTGGCTGGGCCTGCGTAATACACCGGGTGGTTTTTCATGTAATCGGGCAGGCCTTGGCCAGCATCAATGCGCTCTTTCAGTTTGGCGTGCGCGATATCGCGCGCCACGACCATCGGGCCTGACAGAGAAACGCGGGTCTTGATCGGATACTGCGACAAGGTGCGGCGGATTTCATCCATCGGCTGGTTCAGGTCGATCTTCACCACATCTGATGACAATTTGTCTTCACGCACTTCCGGCAGGTACTGCGCCGGGTTCGTTTCCAGTTGTTCCAGATACACGCCGTCTTTGGTGATCTTGCCCAGCATTTGGCGATCAGCCGAGCACGATACGCCAATCCCAACAGGGCACGAGGCGCCGTGACGCGGTAAACGGATCACGCGCACATCGTGGCAGAAATACTTGCCGCCGAACTGCGCGCCAATGCCGAGATTGCGCGTCATCTCCAAAACTTCTTTTTCCATCTCGATGTCACGGAACGCCTGACCATGAACACCGCCCTTGGTGGGCAGGTGATCGAGGTAGCGAGCTGAGGCCATCTTCACGGTCTTCAGCGTTAATTCTGCTGAGGTGCCACCAATCACGATAGCCAAGTGATATGGCGGGCAGGCCGATGTGCCCAAATGTTTGACTTCTTCTTCCAAGAACTTCTTCAAGCCTGCTGGGTTCAGCACGGCTTTGGTTTTCTGGAACAAGAACGTTTTATTGGCTGAACCGCCGCCCTTGGCCATGAACATGAATTTGTAGGCATCGCCGGGCGTGGCGTAGAGGTCGATCTGAGCGGGCAAGTTATTGCCGGTGTTCTTTTCGTCGAACAGCGAGGTTGGGCTCATCTGCGAGTAACGCAGGTTCAATTTTTTGTAGGCTTCCGCCACGCCTTCGCTGATGGCCGCAGCATCATCGCCGTCGACGTAGATGTTCTGGCCCTTCTTGCCCATCACAATGGCCGTGCCGGTGTCTTGGCACATCGGCAGAATAAAGCCCGCCGAGATGTTGGCGTTTTTCATCAGTTCCAGCGCGACGAAGCGATCATTCGGGGATGCTTCGGGGTCATCCATAATCGCGCGCAGCTGCTTCAAATGGCCGGGGCGCAAAAGGTGCGACACGTCACGGAAGGCTTCGGCGGTCAGTGCGGTAATGGCCGCAGGTGACACGGTGACAAGCTTTTGATTGCGGAACGTTTCCAGCGCGATGCCGTCGCTCGTTAATTTGCGGTACGGCGTTTCGTCATGACCAAGCGGGAACATCTCGGAAAATGCGGCATCGAGCATGGCTTTATCCAATCGTATCTAATGAACGTGTGCGTTGAGGTTTGGTGCTGCTGGTTCGCCCAGCGCGGTTTTATTTCTTACGGAATGTATCGAGCGTGACCACATTGTTGCCTTCGGTGTCGCCGTCATCGGCAGAGCGAACAATGGTGGGGCGCGGCGCGTCTTTCGCTTTAGCCTCTTTCGGCTTTAGCTCCTTGGGCTTCACGGCAGGGGTGCCAAGGGTCGAGACATTCTCTTCCTGTTCAAGGGCTTCGACGTCTTCGTCGGCGCTCGTCTTTTCCTCGAATTCCACATGGAATTGCAGGCCAAACTTAGCGTGCGGATCAGCAAAGGCCGTCACGGCTGCAAACGGGATTTTCAAGCGTTGGCTTTGGCCAGAGAAGCTTAAGGTGATCTCGAACCCGTCTTCATTCACCTTCAGGTCCCAGAACTGGTGCTGCAGGACAATGGTCATTTCGTTCGGGTGAAGTGCACGCAAGCTTTCGGGCATACGCACGCTAGGGTGGGTGGTGTCGAACGTGATGTAGAAATGGTGCGAACCGGGCAGGCCTTGGGATTCCGTAATGCGCAAGGCTTGACGCAGCACACCGCGCAGCGCGTCTTCCACCATCCGCTCGTAACTTAAACTCGACACGGGCATTCCACCGGGCTTAGGGCCTGAACTTAAACAGGCCTGAAATTTAAAACGGGCCTGAAACTTGAAAACGAATCTGATGCCCTATTTTCCCCTGCAGGCGTACCGACTGCAATGGTCTAAAGGGGTATAACCGGATGATTTTAAGGGGGAAACGGCAGGATGGACGTGTGTGATAAAGTGGAGGGGCTTCTGTTGCCCGGTGCCCCTCCGAACCGCGTTTTAGACAAGTGTCTAGCGGCCGTTAGGCGGCGAGACGGACGTCATCAACGAGTGCAACGTTGTCGTTGGCACTTTTAAAAATAGCCCGATAACGGTGGTACAATACCGGGAACAAGCATTGCCTTTACTACGCCCGTCGATCCTGGATCGGCCCCATAGGCGGTCTGGGTATGCACCCAAGACCGCAATTGGTGGAGCCGCCGGGCACTGCCCCCGGGTCCGAAACGTTTATTTCGCAATACGTTTAGCGCCATAGCCGCACGAGGCGGCGAGACCAATATAAGGGGTATTGGTTAATTTCGCTACTGCTGTGGTTTACGGCCTGATTTGGCCGATTGGCCCCCGTTTAAACCCTGTGCCGCTGCATACATCTGCGTGACCAAGGCCATCGTGGCGGGGGATCGGGTGCTATTGCGGCGGTAAGATAATGTAATGGGGTTAGCCCAGGCGGACAGGTCTGCCTCCAAGGGCAGGATAGCCAGCGCGCCTGATTTCAACTCCGGTGCAAATAACTGCTGCGGCAGGACGGCCAAGTGCTGCCCCTCGGCCAGGATGGCGCGGGCGAAGGTGACTGAGGTTGTTTCCAGCGCCGCGATAGGGGCTTTTAATTTGTGGCTGGCAAACAAAGCATTCACGGCCTTT
Organism: Rhodospirillaceae bacterium; assembly: GCA_965229355.1. GTDB lineage: Bacteria > Pseudomonadota > Alphaproteobacteria > Rhodospirillales > Rhodospirillaceae. Next base: position 2,950,425 of record OZ245869.1, read on the forward strand.
GCCATACTGGCGCTGCGCCAACCCAGCATCCAGGGATGATCCAGCGTGTCGGCCGGTTTCACTTTGCGCTGTTTGGCGAGTGGGTGGTTTGCGCCCGCGATCAGCCGCATGGGCTCGCTGTATAGATTTTCTGAAATGACGAGCGGATTGTCATTCGGTTCGTCTTGCACGCACACAATCACATCTAACGCGCCGCGCAATAGCATCGGTGTGAGTGTATCTGTGTTGCCATCAATCACAGAGATGCGCAGCTTGGGACGCGCTTTGGCCAGGTGCGCAACCGCGTCCGCGACAATGTGCCCGGCCGCTGTGGGGCCTGCGCCAATCATTAAGCGGCCTGACTTTACGCCCAGCACATCATCGACATGGCGGTGGAACTGCTGCGCTTCGGCATCGATGTTGCGGGCGTGACTGGCCAGCATGTCACCGAAGGTGGTGAGGTTTAAGTTGCGCGTGTCGCGATCAAACAAACGCACGCCGGTGATGTCTTCCAACGCTGCAATGCTTTTGCTGAGGGCTTGTTGGGACAGGCCCAATTGCTTGGCTGCGGCTGAAAAACTGCCAGTGTCGATGACGGCCAAGAAGTGCTTCAGTTGGCGCAGTTCCATGGCGGCTCCGATTTACGCCTTTAAGGTGTAAATAAATATCTGAAGTTGTTACCGGGCGCTACTGGGTTTCAGGCACTGTTTCAGGGCAATGAAGGAGTGCCGGATGGGTGTGATTTCTGAAACGATGCCATTGGTGGCCGACCATGCGGGTGTGTGGGACGGCGAGTATGTGCATTTGAATGCGAATCACGAAATTATCGACCGGCATCAATCGCGCCTGGTGTGCCGCTTGCAGGAAGACGATAGCGCGACGGCCAAAATGGCGCAGACCAACATTTACACCTGGGCTGATGGCAGCCAGGAGATCCGCTATTTCGAGGCGCTGTTTCAAGGCGACCGGCTCTGGGTGGATAATGAGCTGATCAAGGGCTGGATTGGCGCTGATGCGCTGGATCTGACCAAGCGCACTGTGATGGTGGGCTGGGTGAGCAAGCTTGATGCGGGTTTGAGTTTCTACGAATTCATCACCATGGCGCAGGATGGCATGGCCAAGAACCGCGCGTGGCATTGGTACCGCGATGGCAAATTGTATCAACGCACGTTGATCAATGAAGTGCGGACATCGCGCGATTGGAAAGCCTATGATGACCCAAGCTATTACGCTTACAAGCTGCGGAGCCCGAAATGATTGAGCAGTATGATCTTGTCTTGTGGCTGCACGTCGCGGTGATGGGCTATTGGCTGGGCAGCGATTTCGTTATCAATGCGCTGACGCACTATTTTAAAAACGCTAAAGACATGCCGCCCGAGCAGCGTATCAAGCTGTGGGATTTTATTCTGCTGGTCGATCAGCACCCGCGCAATGCGCTGATCCTGTCGCTTCCTCTCGGTTTTCAGTTGGCGGCGGATTTGGATTTATCGCCGATCAAAGGGCCATGGCTTGCGGCGCTGTGGGTAGTTGCGATTGTGTGGTTCATCTACATTTGGGTACTGCATTATCAGGTGGGCAAGCCCGCCTATAAACCCATGAGCAAAGTCGACCTGACCTTCCGTTATGTCTTGATCGCTGTGTTATTCATCACGGGCGTCGCATCCATTTTCGCGGGCGAGCCGCTGATGGCCAAGTGGCTGGGCGTAAAGGTGACGCTGTTCTCGCTGATTATCTGCTGCGGGCTGGGCATTCGGCATTACATCGCCAAGGTGTATGCGGTGCTGCCGGGGATGCGGGTAGGCCAGATTACAGCAGAAGGCGAGGCGATCATCACCCATGCCCTCAATTGGGGCAGCTATGTGCTGTATGGATTGTGGGCCATGATGTTTGTGGTGGGCTACATGGGCGCGGCAAAACCGTTCTGATAGCTTGTGGATAAGTCGAGAAAGTCTGTTGTGATTTCTCCGGTCGGTTTATAACCGACTCATGCAGCAGTACCTCGACCTTCTCGATCACGTTCTGAAAACCGGCGCTAAGAAATCCGACCGCACTGGCACGGGCACCTACAGTGTGTTCGGCTATCAGATGCGCTTTGATCTCAGCGAAGGCTTTCCGATGGTCACGACCAAGAAGCTGCACCTGAAATCAATCATCTACGAGTTGCTGTGGTTTTTGCGCGGCGACACCAATATCAAATACCTCAAAGATCACGGCGTCTCGATTTGGGACGAGTGGGCGGACGAAGATGGCGACTTGGGGCCTGTGTACGGCTACCAATGGCGCAGTTGGCCTTCGCTGGATGGCCGCAAGATCGATCAAATCGCGAACCTGGTGGATGCGATTAAGCGCAACCCCGATAGTCGCCGTCACATCGTGAGCGCGTGGAACCCTGCGGACGTGGATGAAATGGCGTTGCCACCATGCCACTGCTTGTTCCAGTTCTATGTGGCCGACGGCAAGCTCTCGTGCCAACTGTATCAACGCAGTGCTGATATTTTCTTGGGCGTGCCGTTCAACATCGCATCTTATGCGCTGCTGACAATGATGGTGGCTCAGGTGACCGGCTTAAAGCCTGGTGACTTCGTGCACACGCTGGGCGATGCGCACATTTATTCCAACCACGTCGAGCAGGCGCACATTCAATTAAGCCGTGCGCCCAAGCCGCTGCCGAAGTTAGAGATCAATCCCAACGTGGGCGATTTGTTCGCTTTCACGTTTGAGGATTTCAAGTTGGTGGGCTACGAGCCGCATCCGCATATCGCCGCAAAAGTGGCCGTCTAACCCCTCCAGATTTTTCTTACATTATTGAAAATCCCTGATTCTCAATAACTTAAGCAGTCTTTTCCAATGCTAGCCCAAGCATATAATAAGCCTAGCTTATGAATTGATTCGGGCCTTAAAGAGCCCTTTAGAAATGACTTCCATTAACGATGCACATCTTCAGTTTTTGTTCCTGCTCAGCGAAGTCTCGTGGCTGCAGCGGCGGGAATTCCATGTTCACACCAAGCGCCTGAAGTTGACGCAAGTGCAGGCGAAAGCTTTGGCCAACGTCGCGCGCCGTGAAGGGTTGACCCAAACCGCATTAGCACAGCGATTGGAAGTGCAGCCCATGACGGTGGTGCGCTTGATCGACCGCATGGAGAAGGCGGGCTTCGTCAAACGCGTGAAAGACCCACAAGATCGCCGTGCCATCCGTTTGTATCTGGCGCCGAAAGCCAAACCGATTCTGGAAAAGCTTTGGGACATCGCGACTGTCGTGCGTGACCAGGGCCTCACAGGTATCTCGGCAGCTGACGAACAAAAGCTGGTCGAACTCTTACGAAAAGTGCGTGCCAACTACACAACAGAACCAAGCGCGGGCGAAAAACCTGCGCCAAAAATAAAAAAGCGAGCCCCAAAATGAAAGACGATGCCATTGATATCGCCGCGGCTGATGCCATAGCGGATGCGGACCGCGGATCGCTCCGCAAGAAGCTCATGATGTTAGCCCCCTTGGTGCTGATCATTGCAGGCGTCGCCTACATGGTCTCGGGCCGCTATGTCTCGACCGACAACGCTTTTGTGCGCGCAGATATTGCTGACATTAGCCCCGAAGTCGCGGGCTCCATTCAGCAAGTTTTGGTGCACGACAATGACGTCGTGAAAGCCGGACAGCCGTTGGTGAAAATTGATTCTACTAACTATGAAATTCTGCTCGCGGCGTCCGATACGCAATTAAAGCAAGTCTCGGGCAATGTGGAAGCTGAGCGCGCGCGCTATCATCAGAATGTCGATGAATTGGCGGCGGCGAAATCGCAGCTTGAATATGCGCAGCGCCAGTTCGAACGTCAGTCGCGTTTGGCTTCAACATCTGCCGGTGCGGAAGCAACGCGTGACGCCAGTCAGAACGCGTTAAAAGTCGCACGCGCCAATGTCGCGATTGCAGAATCCAAAATCAAAGAGTCACTAGCGGACTTGTTTGGTGACCCAGATATCGCGCTGGAAAATCATCCGGCCTATCAGCAAGCTGTGGCGCAACGCGAAGTGGCTGCCTTGCAGGTGCGACGTTCAACGATCGTTGCCCCGTTTGATGGCGTAGTCAGCCATGTGCCGCAAGTGGGTGATTACGCGCGTACAGGTGTAACGCTGCTCAGTCTGGTCTCTAGCAACAATGTGTGGGTGGATGCGAATTTCAAAGAAACCGAAATCACCTTTATGAAGAACGGCCAGGATGCTGAAATCACGGTCGATGCATACCCCGGTCACACCTGGCATGCGCACATCAATTCGCTATCACAAGCCACCGGCTCGGAATTCGCATTGCTGCCCGCCCAAAACGCGACCGGCAACTGGGTGAAAGTGGTGCAGCGTGTGCCTGTTCGTTTAAGTATCGACAAACAGCAGGATGGCCCGGTGTTGCGCGCCGGCATGAGTGTCGATGCCACGGTTGATACCGGTGCGCGCCGTTATGCGCGCTGGTTCGGTGCTGCGAGCTAAATCATCATGCGCGGGATTGCCCCCGGAACGGCACGGTTGTTAGCGTCTGTCTCTGTCGTCGCTGCGACGATCATGCAGACGCTGGATACAACCATTGCCAACGTTGCCTTGCCGCACATGCAAGGCAGTATGAATGCCAGCATCGACCAAGTGTCATGGGTGTTGACGTCGTACATGGTGGCAACAGCCATCGCGACACCGCTGACAGGATATTTGGAGCGCCGTTTAGGCCGCCGCAAACTCTTTCTGGGCGCTGTGATTTTCTTCGTGATCGCCTCTATGCTGTGCGGGCTTGCGCTGTCGCTCGAGCAAATTGTGCTCTATCGGTTGATCCAAGGTGCTGCTGGCGCGGCGATCATTCCGTTGGCCCAAGCCTCAATGCAGGATTTGTTCCCGCCTGAAAAGCGGGGCCAAGCGGTGGCGCTGTGGGGCATGGGGGTGATGATCGGCCCTATCTTGGGGCCCACGCTCGGCGGCTATTTGACCGACGCTTATAACTGGCGCTGGATTTTCTTCATCAACGTGCCGATTGGTGTGATGGCTGCTTTAGGGCTTGCAACATTCTTACCCGATACGCCTGTTGAAAAGCGCACGAAGTTTGATCTCTTCGGTTTCACGATGCTCAGTATCGCGCTGGCCAGTATGCAGTTGATGCTGGATCGCGGTCATACGTTGGATTGGTTCTCATCGCCCGAGATTGTTATTGAAGCATTATTAGCCGGCGCGTTCGCATGGGTATTCCTGGTGCACATGTTCACGGCTCGTGAACCGTTCATGAGTCCGGTGCCGTTCCGGGATTTGAATTTCGTCATGGGTATCTCGGTGATGTTCCTGATGGGCGTGATCTTGTTCGCCATTATGGCGATGCTGCCCACATTCCTGCAAACGCTGCTGGGCTATCCGGTTACCACGGCAGGCAACGCGCTTGTCTCGCGTGGACTTGGGACAATGATTTCTATGGCCTTGGCGGGGCGCCTCCTCTCGAAGTACGACGCGCGTTATTTGATCGGTGTTGGCATTATCCTGATGGCGTCGTCCCTGTGGCAGATGGCCAACTTCACGCTCGAAACGCCCAACTGGCCCATCATCATCTCAGGCTTCACGCAAGGCTTAGGCATGGGCTTTATCTATGTGCCTCTGTCGGCGGTGGCGTTCAGCACCATTCCCATCAGATTCCGCACCGAAAGTGCGGCGACCTTCAGCCTCAGCCGTAACATTGGCAGCAGTATCGGGGTGTCGGTAATCACCACCAACTTGGCGGAATCAACCCAAGCCAATCACGCCATTTTGTCAGAGCACATCAATCCGTTCTCCCGCGCGCTTGAAACGCAAGTGGGCCAATCCAGCGGATTGCTAGGCGACTTGGCCCAGGCGTTGCCGATTTTGAACCAGGAAGTCACACGCCAAGCCAGCATGCTGGCCTATATCGAGGATTTCCAAATTCTGCTGCTGTTGGTATTGCTCACCATTCCCATGGTGCTGTTCTTGAGGCCCCCCAAGAACCAGAAAGTGCAAGCGACAGAAGTGTATGACTGATTCAATTGTTGTTGCCCTGATCGTTGCGCGCGCCGAGAACGGCGTAATTGGCATTGATAACAAAATGCCTTGGCACTTGTCTGAGGACTTGAAATTTTTCAAAACACAGACGGTGGGCAAGCCTGTGATCATGGGTCGCAAGACTTATGACTCAATTGGTAAGCCTTTGCCGCGCCGCACCAACATTGTCGTGACACGCGATCAGTCATGGCGTGCCGAAGGTGTCACTGTCGCGCACGATCTCGCAACAGCTTTGGCCTTGGGATACGAAGACGCACATCGCACGGGCGTTGATGAAGTGATCGTGATGGGCGGGGCCGAGATTTATCGCCAAGCCTTACCGCATGCGCAGCGCGTTTATCTCACCGAAGTGCACCGCGCTTATGATGGCGATGCGAAGCTTGATCTGGATTTAACCGGGTGGGAAGAAACCCGCCGGGCCCAGCATAAGAACGAGAAGCCCGGCGAGCCTGATTTTAGTTTCGTGACGCTCGAGCGCTAATCTATTTCTGCAACGCCGCCACAAAATCCGCCTTACCTGAATCCAACACCATTTTGCGTTCCAGCGACACGTAGTGATAACGCTGCGCGGCTGAGCCTGCGTGAATGGCAATGGCGATTGGATAGGTTGTGCCTGCTTTAATATCTTTGTGAAGCCCGCCTGCGACTTTTTTGCGCGTGAAGGTTACAGCCCAGACGTTGCCTTCCTTCTTTGCGGTCGCGGTTACAACTGGCTTTGCATTCTCGGTGCGTTTCTCAAGCACGGTGCCGTCGATAGCGTTAACGCTGCCATCCGCTTTTAAACGCGCTTGCCAGTATTCCAAATACGTTCCGGTTTCGCGCAGCTTGGCTAACTCAGCTTCGGGTTTGATTTGATCGCCGCCAGCACTGCCCATCGTCACGCGCGATTCAGGCAGATATTTTGTCGCCGTAATCGTGGGGCTGGCCGACATGCTGGCCATGTTGCTATGGCATGCCATCCAGCAGCCCGCGCGTGAGGCTTCGGGAACTTTGCCGTCGTCTAAGATCACGGCCACTTTGGTTTCAAAATCTTTGTCCTGCCCGGCATTCGGTTGTGTGCCCGGATCAAACTCCACGCGCAAATAAAAGTTCTCGGCATCGTGCGCGGTTTTCACCTTAGCAATTAGAAATCCTGGCTTATCGACAATGGGGCGAGGTTCGATATAGCCGCCAGCCTTCACCAGGTGCTTGCCCATCTCCTTCTCGTCGATGTCGCCGTGACAGGCGAGGCAGTTTTTCCCTGCGTTGTAATCTCTTTGTCCGCTATGACCGCGTGGCGTGAACAACCGCTCCCATGACATTGTCGCGGGCGAAAATACGGTAATGTCGCGACCTTCAATCTTGGCCCAGTTCACCTCTGCCGCCCGCGCGCCGAGCGGAATGGCCAGAGTTAAAGACAGCAGCGATATGACGCGACACAGTTTGGCGAACAACACGTGGATTCCCTCAGAAGCGATTTGACTGCGAATGACGATACAGAGATTTAGCGCTCAAAAGTTTAGCACCGTCGCAATTGTGCTGCATTGGGCCGTCGCAGCGTTAATCGTGTTTGCGGTCGCGTCCGGATTGGTCACGGGTTACGCAAAAGACGTTGACCTGACGCGGGCGAGCTTGGTGGCGCATCAGTCGTTTGGGTTGATTGTATTCACGCTGATTGTCGTGCGCATCGTTTGGCGGCTGACGCATGCAGCACCGCCATTGCCCCCAGCAATGACGCTCCCGCAAAATTGGGCGGCGACCGTCACGCACGTAAGCCTTTATTTGCTGGCGGTTATCTTGCCTTTGACCGGATATACAGGGCTGGCCGCCCGTGGCCGCGTCATCTCGTTCTTTGGTGTATTCGAGTTGCCGCAAGGGGAGTTCCGCGACTTTGATCTCGCGCGAGAGGCGCAGTTCTTCCACGAATCACTGCAATATGTTTTGTATGCGTTGGTTGCGGCACACATTGTCGCGGCGCTGTATCACCAATTTGTGATCCGCGACGGCCTGATGGCGCGGATGTGGTTCAGTTCAAATCCGCGTTAGTTGCGCCGAATTAGCTAATCCCGAACATCTTCCCTAAATTGATTTTGGGCGCGGCTTTTTGTGGGCCTTGCTCAAGCTTCGCTAAAATCTTTGATGCAATCTCCAAGTACGCTTTGGCGTGCTGACTTGAAGGTTCGGACGCAACAATCGGCGTGCCGCCATCGGAGGTTTCGCGAATTTTCAAATCCAGCGGAATCTCACCCAAGAAATCAGCGCCTAATTCATCAGCCGTTTTGTGTGCGCCACCGTGCGAAAAAATGTCTTCGCGGTGACCACAGTTGGTGCAGACGTGATAGCTCATGTTCTCGATCACGCCCAAGATCGGCACTTCCACTTTGCGGAACATGTTCAGGCCCTTGCGCGCATCCAGCAGCGCAATGTCTTGCGGTGTTGAAACAATTACCGCACCAGCAAGTGGAACCCTTTGTGACATTGTCAGTTGTGTATCGCCAGTGCCGGGGGGCATGTCGACGATCATCACGTCTAAATCGCCCCAATCTACATCGCGCAGCATTTGTTCCAGCGCACCCATCACCATGGGGCCGCGCCACACAATCGGGCTGTCTTCGGCAATCATGAAGCCGATGGACATCACCTTGATGCCATGAGCTTCCAATGGCGTGACGCGCTTGCCGTCTGAGCTTGGTTTTAATTTTGATACGCCGAGCAAGCGGGGTTGCGACGGCCCAAAAATATCAGCGTCGAAGATCGCGACTTTTTTGCCAAGCTGCGACAGTGCGACCGCGATGTTCACGGCCGTTGTTGATTTGCCAACGCCCCCTTTGCCTGACGCGACGGCAACGATGTGTTTGACGGTCGGCAGTTCAATGCGGCCACCAGCACCTTTTTGTGGCGCAGCTTGTTTGGGCGCGGCGGCTTCGGCCGTCAGCACAACGGTTGCGGAAATAACGCCCGACAAAGCTTGAATTTGTTTCTCGGCAGCCGCGCGGATGGGTTCCAACTTCGGGCCAATGGCGGCGGGCACTTCCAGCACAACTGTTACATGGCCGTCTTTGGTCAGAACGTCCTTCACCCAGTTGCGGTCGACCAGGCTGATGCCACCTGTCCCCGAATCCACGGTCTTGAGCAGGGCTAAAATCTCGTCGCGGGAGGGGGCGGGCATCGTTGAAATCCGTTTGACCGAACCAATATGGGAAGCAGACCGCGGGCGGGAATGGGGCTGGTCTTACGCCCTGTTCCGTTTGCTGCACGGGGTGGGGTTGTCCTATAAGGCCCAAACCTGTCGCCGCAAGCGGATTCTGTGGCTATTTCAGCCGCAGAATCCGGCTAAGATCGCGCGATAGATTAACGGGGATACACGGTACCAATGGAAAACGACGAATTGGCTTACAAGCAGCAGGGGCCTTGGGGCGGCGGCAGCGGTGGCGGCGGCAACCCATGGGGCAGCGGCGGTAGTGGCGGTGGCGGCGGCGGAAATTGGGGTGGCCGTGGCGGCGGTGGCGGTGGTACGCCCCCCGATCTCGAAGACTTAATACGCCGTAGCCAAGAGCGCGTGCGCCGTTTCATTCCTGGTGGTTTGGGGACCGGCCGCGGCTTTTTGCTGATCGCAGCAATCGTGCTGGGCTTGTGGGGCATCAGCGGTTTTTACCGCGTGCAACCTGACGAGCAGGGCGTTGAACTGTTGTTCGGCAAATACGTGAAATCCACGCAGCCTGGTTTGAACTATTGGTTCCCAGCCCCGGTGGGGGACGTGGTGAAGCCGAAGGTGACGCAAACCAACCAGATCACGGTTGGTTACCGTGGTACGCCGGGCGCACAAAACAGCCGCGATATTCCGCAAGAAAGTCTGATGCTGACGGGCGATGAAAACATTGTCGATATCAAATTCACGGTGCAATGGCGTATTCGCGATGCCGGTGAATTCCTGTTCAACATGCGTGAGCCGGAAGCAACAGTGAAGATCGCTTCGGAAAGTGCCGTGCGTGAAATCGTGGGCCGCACACCGTTGCAAGCCATCCTGACGCGTGAACGCGAACAGGTTGCGCAAAGCAGCCAGGATTTGTTGCAAACGATCATGGATAGCTACAAGTCTGGCGTGACGATCTTGGACTTGCAGGTTCAAGGTGCGGAGCCGCCGAAGGAAGTGCGTGATGCGTTCGATGACGTGCAACGCGCCAACCAAGACCGCGAGCGTTTGATCAACGAAGCCAATGCGTACCGAAATGACATCGTGCCCCGCGCCAAAGGTGAAGCGGCGCGTATGACGCAGAATGCATCGGCGCAGAAAGAGAAGCTGGTGAAAGAAGCCGAAGGTCAGGCCTCGCGCTTCACGGCGTTCTACAACACGTATGCCGCCAACAAAGACATCACGGCGCGCCGGATGTATTTGGAAGCGATGCAAGAAGTGTTGGCCAAGGCCGACAAAGTGATCATGGACAACAAGGGTGGCTCGGGCGTTGTGCCGTATCTGCCGTTGCCTGAAGTCCAAAAGAAAAGCCAGCAGGGAGGTCAGTAATATGAACTCGACCCGTACAATCGTCGGCGCGATTATTGCCGTTATCCTGATCCTGGTGGCGTCCAGTGCGTTCTTTACCGTGCATCAAACACAAACTGCGCTCGTGGTGCAGTTAGGTAATCCGCAACGCGTGATTACCGAGCCAGGCTTGAACTTCAAAGTGCCGTTTGTGCAGAACGTTGAATACTACGACGCACGTATTCTTGATCTGGATCCGGCAGGCCAAGACATGGTGTTGGTGGATCAGCGCCGTATTAATGTTGATTCATTCGCGCGTTATAAAATTGTCGATCCGATCAAGTTCTTCCAAACTGTGCGGTCTGAAAACACATTCCGCGATCGCTTTGGCAATATCTTGAACGGTGCGGTGCGTGACCGTATCGGCCGTACCGATTTGAAGAGCCTGCTGGATGTCGAACGTGGCCCGATCATGCGCGACATTACCGAAGCGGTGCGCCGTCGTGCGCCCGAGTTCGGCATTGAAGTGATTGAGGTGCGTATTGGTCGCACCGACTTGACCGAGCAAGTTCTGCAATCGACCTACAACCGTATGCGGTCTGACCGTGTGGCTGAAGCTGCGCAAGCGCGTGGTTTGGGGCAAGAATCCAAGTCGCGCATTGAAGCCGAAGCCGACCGTGAGCGCACGATCATCCTGGCTGAAGCTGAGAAGGAAGTGCAGATCCTGATCGGTGACGGCGAAGCTGAAAGCCGTGCGACCTTGAACAAAGCGCAAGGCAAAGACCCTGAGTTCTATGCGTTCTTCCGGGCGCTTGAAGCTTACCGGGCATCATTAGGTACCGGCACGACCATGGTGTTAAGCCCGAACTCGGAGTTCTTTAAGTACTTCGACAAGCTGCCAGCCAGCGCAAGATGATAGAATAAGCCTGCTTTAGGGCAGGGTTATTACGTGACTGATACAAAGTCCTAACTTGTCTTAGGACGTACTTGCAAAGCCCTGGGATTCGGCCATTAATTGGCTCAATTCCAGGGCTTTTGCCGTTTTGGGGCAGGCTCGATCCTTAGTTTGGACGGAGTCCTTATCCGTGTTGAAGACGTTATGTTTGGCGGTCCTGCTCACCTTCAGTGCGGTGATCGCGTCCGCCGATGCGCGCACACCGCCTGAATCGTTCGCTGATCTCACCGAAAAATTAGCGCCCGCCGTTGTGAATATTTCCACGACACAAACCGTGGAACGCAAAGGGGGGGAGTTGGATGATCTTGATCCGACGGAACCGCTCGAAGAATGGTTCAAGGATTTTGAGCGCCGCCAGCAAGAAGACGGCGACGATCACAACAAGCCCAAGAAGCGCAAGCAAACATCGCTGGGCTCGGGCTTCATCATTGATAAGTCAGGCTACATCGTCACCAACAATCACGTCGTCGAAAACGCGGATAAAATTTCCGTCACGTTAAATGATGACACTGTGCTCGATGCGAAGTTGGTGGGGCGTGACGAGAAAGTTGATATCGCGCTGCTGAAAGTCACCACATCGCGCGAATTAACGGCTGTGCCGTGGGGCAACTCTGACAAAGTGCGCGTGGGCGATTGGGTGCTGGCGATTGGCAATCCGTTTGGCTTGGGCGGCACTGTGACTTCGGGGATTATCTCGGCGCGCGCGCGGGATATTTCTGCTGGTCAGTACGATGACTTTTTCCAAACCGATGCGGCGATTAATCGCGGCAACTCGGGCGGCCCCTTGTTCAACATGGATGGCGAAGTGGTGGGCGTGAACACGGCAATCTTCTCGCCGTCAGGTGCTTCGGTGGGTGTTGGTTTTGCCGCGGCTGCGAATTTAGTGCGCCCTGTGCTCAACGACATCAAACAGTATGGCCGCACACGCCGGGGCTGGATTGGCGTGCAGATCCAATCCGTCAGCCCGGAAATGGCGGAAAGCATTGGCCTTGATAAAGTGCGCGGTGCGATGATTGCCGAAGTCACGCCCGATGGCCCGGCGCAAAAAGCTGGTCTGGTGATGGGCGATATCATTTTGTCGTTCGACGGCAAGCCGGTCGATAAAATGCGCGCATTGCCGCGCATTGTTGCTGAAACGCCCATCGATAAAACTGCTGATGTGGTGATCTGGCGTAAAGGCAAACAACAAACCATCAAAGCGAAAGTCGCTGAACTGAAAGAAGCTGCGCCCATGGTGGCAGTGGCCGCAGCGGCGGAAGACAAAGTGCAGCCCGAGAAAACTGAACTCGCTGATTTGGGGCTGACCGTCACGCCCGTGACCGAGCGTTTGCGCAAACGCTATCAGTTGGAAGACAGCGTCAGTGGTTTAATTGTGCTTGATGTGGATGATGATGGCGATGCCGCCACCAAAGGCATTCGCCGTGGTGATGTGATTGATGAGATTCAGCAGATCACGGTTGCAAGTGTTGATGACGCCAAGTCGGCCCTGGCGAAAGCCAAACAAGATAAACGCAAGTCGGTTTTGCTCCGCGTGCTCTCGGGCAAGAAAGTTGGTTTCGTCGGGATCAAGTTGGCGGGTTGAGATTTTAATCTGCTGAGTTTGATACGGGTCTGTTGGTGCCCACATCAGCAAAAAACGCCCCGTAGCGAATGCCACGGAGCGTTAGGTTCAATATTAGAAACGGCGTACGATGCCATTCATCCTAATGTGGTGCCGCAGTCATACCGTTGGAATTGTGCCCCCATCTATTACATAGTCAGCGCCTGTGATGCTGCTGGCGCGGTCTGATGCGACAAATGCGATCAGGTTTGCGATTTCATCTGGTGTCGAGGGGCGGCCAATGGGAATGCCACCCAACGAGGCCATGATCCGCTCTCTCGCATCCTCAATTCCTTCGCCATGTACTGCACCGACGCGTTCAAGAAAACCTGCGACGGCTTCTGTCTCTATCCAGCCTGGCGATACGCGCACGACGCGCACACCCTTGGGCGAGACTTCTTTTGACAAGCTCTTGCTATAAGCAGAGAGCGCCGCTTTGGCTGCCGCATATGCTGTGGTCGCCTCAGGCAGCGGCATAAAGCGTTGGATCGACGAGACGTGAATGATGACGCCTCCGCCGCGTTCCACCATCGCGGGAACGAGTTCGCGATCAAGCCGGACGGCGGGCATCAAGTTGAGAGCCAATTCCGTGCTCCACGCGGCGTCGCTCAAAGCTGCAAACCCACCTGCCGGTGCTGATGAACCGCCCAGCATATTGACGACGATATCGACGCCACCAAGTTGCTCCTGAGCGGCTTTCGCGAGCTTCGCGCAGCCTTCCTGTGTCGTCAGATCTGCCGCGTAAAAGATAGCATCAACATGCTCCTTCGGGGCGGTGCGAGCGGTCGTTAGAACTTCAGCTCCGAGTTCGCGGAAGAGCCGCACAGTCGCAGCGCCTGCCCCGCGCGTACCGGAAGTGATCAGAGCGCGCTTGCCCGCCAGCGTAACAAAAGGGCTCATAGCGTGATCTCCAGTTCCGAGATCTTTTCGTCCGTCAGCCTAAAGGCAAACAGCATATCAAGAGGGCTGCCGGGGAAATTGCCCGTACATGTGGTCGTTACGCAGGTTTGGCCGTCTTTGATCGAAAGCGCGATGGGTTCAATGACGACGGTATACTTAGTGTCCGCATATGCCTTCCATTGACGGATGGCGGCCTGACCGTTGTGATTTTCTCCGACGTCGCGCACCACTGCATCGGCAGTAAAGCACGCAGCCACTGCGTCCGGTGATCTAGCGCCGTCAGCTGCAAAATAAGCCGAGATTTGCTTCGGTAGCTCGATAGCCATTGTATTCCTCCAAAAAAAGGGACGAGCGTCTTGCCCGCCGGAGGAACTTAGGGCTGGTATTTTGTTTCGATAATCGGGATAAATCGATATGTGCTATATCGAAAAACGGGACAATGACGCGATCTGGTCTCATAGAACTTGATGCTGTCCTAGCAATAGCGCGGCAAGGCTCTTTCCGGGCTGCCGCGCTAGAGCTTGGCGTGTCGACAACCGCTCTGAGCAACGCCATCGGCAAGCTTGAGCGTGAACTCGGCGTCAGACTGTTCAATCGCACTACGCGCAGCGTCTCGCTGACCGACGCGGGACGCAATTTCACCAGCCAAGTCGGGCCAGCTCTCGACGAAATTCACGTGGCGATGAATGCAGCCCGTTCGCACCAAGACACGCCCACCGGAACGCTGCGCATCAACGCCTTTGCCACAGGAGCACGTGAGGTGCTCGCACCGCTCATACTTCCGTTCCTGAACCGCTATCCGCAGGTGCATATCGACTTGGTCACAGAAGGACGCCTTGTCGATGTCGTCGCAGATGGGTTCGACCTTGGCATTCGGAGGTCGGACATGGTGCCAAGCGACATGATCGCGATGACGTTGGGGCCAGCGCGCCGCTACGCTGTTGTCGCCACGCCTTCGTACTTTGATAAGCATGGCCGTCCACATGCGCCGAATGATTTGTTGGCACACCAGTGTCTGCGCATACGGCTGCCGAATGGTGCTTTGTATCGTTGGCAGTTTGAAAAGAACGGCCAAGCAGTGCAGATCGACGTTCGTGGGCGCATAACGTTGGATGAAGCAAGTCTCTCTCGAATAACGGTGCTCGCCGGAATTGGCATCGGCTTCTTTATGGAGTCAGATGTCCTTGAGGAGATCGCGGCGGGAAGGCTGATCCGTGTTTTGGAAGATTGGACGCCGCCCCTTGCGCCGCTGTGCCTCTATTATCCAAACCGACGCAATTCCTCTGCAGCATTCAACGCTTTCATAACTGCCGCTCGGGCCTTTGCGACAACGCGTGATCGATAAAGTTTATGCTGGTCGCACCATTTCGTTTGAAAACGGTGTATGCCGATCAGATGGTGTGGAAAACCGAATACGCATTGATTGCGGGCGCTCCAAATTCAGGTGAGCAGCGGTTCGAGACCTGGCATGCCAGTATACTTGTCCATGGCCTGTATGCGCTTCAGCCATGCCGTTACGGCTGGGAACGGGGTAAGTGAAACTTCGCCCTGCGCCGCGAGGCCGACGTAAGGAAAACATGCGATATCAGCGATTGTGAAGTGGTCGAGCGCAACCCACGCATGGCTTTCTAACCGGCGTTCAAGTGTCGCAAGCCCAGATCGGCCGAAGTCCTGCAGTTTACCCAGTTCATTCCGGGGCTGTTTCATCAGAACTGTAACGCGCGCCCAGGCCAAAGCGCGAACTTCTTCATTCGCGAGCATCAGCCACTGTACAACACGAGTGAGTGAGAGGGGATCGTTGGGCAGCCAGCTTTCCGGGCCATACTTGCGTGCGAGATAGACCAGAATGGCTTGACTGTCCCAGATGATGGTCCCGTTATCATCAAGCACCGGAAGTTGAGCGCGCGGATTAAGCGCGCGGTACGCGGTCGAGCCCTGATCCCCGCGGGCCCAGTTCATAGGGATTTTTTCATAAGCGATGTCCAGAAATCCCAGCGCCATACGAACTTTATGGCAATTGCCCGAGAGTGCTGAGTCGTAGAGCTTGATCATAATTTCCCCCGAAGTGACGAATAGGTCTTATATCCGCTTTAAATCGCGATGCAGTTGCTGCCGCAGTCGCGCGTTTTCTTGCTCAAGTTCGGTGATACGTTGACGCACGGGTGCGAGTACCGGTTCCAACTCATCTTCGGTGTATCGCGGGGTGATGTGTTGTGGGCAATTCCAGTCGAACGCCTCAACGTGAAGAACAACTGCCCGCTCAGGTCGGGCGTTGTAGCTGGGTAGTGCGAGTTTCTCGCTGAGTGAAGGATCGGCGTTCAAGTCCTTCGATTCTGCGCGAACATAAAGTTTGAGGCGGGTGCGATTCGGGTAGTCCATCAGGATCAGCGCCGCGCGGTTGCTTCCCGCAAGGTTCCCAACCGAAATGTACTGACGGTTGCCGCGAAAATCCGCGAACGCCAACGTTTTGTTGTCGAGAACGCGCAGGAAACCTTGTGGGCCGCCACGATGCTGAACATAAGGCCATCCGGTTTCCGAGACGGTGGCCATATAGAAACTGTCACGCGCGGCGATGAAACGCACTTCAGCGTCACCAAGTGTATCCATAGCGCGTTTGCCGCTGAAGCTTGCGTAATGCGCCGCACTTCCTGCGGCTTGTTGCACGGCGCGCACACTTGGCGTGGTGGCAATTTGAAGAAAAGCGTGGCCCATATTTTGTCCTCCAGATGTGGCGCTATGGGTCGGCAACGCATTGCGCATTGCCGACCAGCCTAAGCTTAAGCAGCCTGCGCGGTATGAATGACCGGAAAGTCGATATCGGTTTCGGCCACATTGTTGAGAAGATTCGTAAGAAAATTCTCGGCTACAACCGTCACGATCTCGACGATTTGGGCTTCGCTAAACCCGGCTAACTTTACGGCTGCAAGGTCTGCATCGGAGACCTTGCCGCGCGTCTGGGCAACTCTGGCGGCAAACCGCACTGCTGCGTCGGCCTTTTCATCGGTCGAAGCACCCTTGCGGTTCGCTTCGATTTCGGCCGGCGAGAGTTTGGCGAGATTGGCGGCCAAATAAGCGTGCGCTGAAAGGCAGTAATCGCAGCCATTAACCTGCGCCGTGGCGATGGCAATGCGCTCGCGCGTCTTTACATCCAGGGCCTTGCCAAGGGCACCGCTCAGGCCCGTCATTCCGGTCAGAGCCGCAGGGCTGAGCGCAGCTAAACGAAACAGATTGGGCACGACGCCCAGTTGTTTGTTCACGGCTTCTAAAATGGGCTGAGACGCTGCGGGCGTGGACTCAAGTGCTGGGACGGAAATGCGTGACATATGTGTTCTCCTGTCGATGTGAAAGCCAATGTTGGCTCGATGAGAGAAAACTAGGCGATTTTCGGAATTGGAATAATATGCTACGTTTGAGATATATTATTCCAAAAAATGAGATAGTTGATGGACCGCTTAGAGGCGATGACAATCTTGCTGAAGGTGGTGGAGGCCGGAAGTTTTTCGGCGGCGGGCCGTCAGCTTCGTATTCCGTTGCCGACGGTCAGCAGAAAGATTGCCGACTTAGAGGCGCACTTGAAGGCGCAGATTTTGGTGCGCACGACGCGAAAGTTATCGCTGACCAGCGTGGGGGCCGAATACATTGCCGCTACGAAGCGCATCCTGGAGCAACTCGATGATGCGGAGACCGCAGCGACGGGCGAATTTGTATCCGCGCGCGGCGAACTGGTAATCACCGCGCCCATCATGTTCGGGCGTTTGCATGTGCTGCCCATCGTTGGTGGTTTTCTGGCGGCGTATCCTGACGTCAATATTCGCCTTATGCTTTCCGACCGCAACGCGCATTTGATCGGTGACAATATCGATCTGGCGGTTCGAATTGGTGACTTACCCGACAGTAGCTTGGTCGCTACGCGCGTTGGCGCGGTGCGCCGCGTGGTCTGTGGTAGCCCAGACTACTTTGCATCCCATGGAAAGCCGAAAAAGCCGGAGGATTTGTCTTCGCACGTGGCTGTGACATTCGAGATGATGGGGGGGATTGAAAATTGGGACTTTGCCGTGCCCAGCAAAAAGCTTGCGCAATCGGTGCCTGTGCGCTCTCGTCTTGCAACCAGCACCGCTGAGGCTGCTATCGATGCGGCGGTCGCTGGTGTCGGCGTAACGCGCGTGCTGTCTTACCAGTCGGCATTGGCGGTAATGCAAGGCAAGTTGGAAATCGTGCTCGCGCGATACGAGCTAAACCCCTTGCCTGTAAACTTGGTCCATACCGGACAATCCCTGCAGCCGCTTAAAATGCGTGTTTTTCTTGACTATGCTTTGCCGCGTCTCCGCAAACGTATCGCTCATCTTTCAGCATAACAGATATGTTTCGCCTCTTTGCACTCCCCTGCTATGGTCGGCTTACAACGAACAGCCAACAGGTTTCGCAGACCTCATTGGTGTCACTTCTGAGGCAGGACATCGTCGGGAAAAAATAGCCGCATGAGAGTCGACTTCTACCATCTGCAAACCTCGCCCTTAGAACGTGCTTTGCCCGCGCTGCTGGAACGCGTCGTCGGTTCGGGCAAGCGCGCCGTGGTAATGGCGGCGTCGGATGAGCGCATTGAAGCGCTCAACAATCATCTGTGGGTCTACAATCCCAATTCATGGCTGGCGCACGGCAGCGCGCGCGATGGCTTCGAAGCCGACCAGCCGGTGTATCTGACGGCCAAGGAAGAGAACCCGAACGGTGCCAGTATTCTGGTTCTGACGGATGGCATGTCGGCGGAGTTCTTGCCCACCTTCGAGCGCTGCCTGGATATGTTCGATGGCACGTCGGATGAGGCGCTGGCCCAGGCCCGCAGCCGCTGGTCTGAGGCCAAAAAGGCGGGCCACGAGCTGCACTACTGGCAGCAGACAGAATCGGGTTCATGGGCTGAGAAAGCCACCTAACCCTCTGAAAAAGGCCGGTTTAGGCCGCTTGGTTGCCCTTTGGGGTGGGTTTGTCTATAACCCCGCCCGAATTCAACGTTTCCCTCTCTAACCTTATCTCAAAAGCGAGTTCCTATGGCCGTTCAACGCACCTTCTCGATCATTAAGCCCGATGCCACCCGCCGCAACCTGACCGGCAAGATCAACGCTTTGCTGGAAGCTGGTGGCCTGCGCATCGTCGCTCAAAAGCGCATCTGGATGACGAAAGGCCAAGCGGAAGAGTTCTACGGCGTGCACAAAGAACGCCCGTTCTTCGGTAGCTTGGTTGCGTTCATGACCTCGGGTCCGGTGGTTGTGCAGGTTCTGGAAGGCGAAGACGCCGTTGCCAAGAACCGCGAAATCATGGGCGCCACCAATCCGGCGAACGCTGCTGAGGGCACGATCCGCAAGACTTTTGCTGAATCAATCGAAGCCAACTCGGCCCACGGTTCAGACTCGATTGAAAACGCTGCAATCGAAATCGCGTACTTCTTCTCTGGTCTCGAAATCGTCGGCTAATTGAACTTCATGACATCGCTGCCGCAGCGCCCGCGTATCGCGTTCCTTGCTTCGCATAATGGAACCAACATGCGGGCGATTGTGGCGGCCTGTAAACAGGGCCGACTCAACGCTGAGCCGGCCCTTCTTATTTCCAACAACAAAGACTGCGGCGCGATTGCTTGGGCCAGTTTGCAAGGCTTGCCTTATCAGCACTTAAGCGCGACCAAACTTGGCTCGGAAGATGCGCTCGATTCAGCGATGACGGATGCGCTGAAAGCCGCCAACGTCGATCTGATTGTTCTCGCGGGCTACATGCGCAAACTGGGCCCGAAAATTCTCGCTGCGTACCCCAAACGTATTCTCAATGTTCATCCGGCGCTCCTGCCGAAATTCGGCGGGCAAGGCATGTACGGCAAGCACGTACACGAAGCCGTGTTGAAAGCGGGTGATCGTGTGTCGGGTGCGACGATTCACATCGTTGATGGTGAATACGATCACGGCCCTGTTGTTATTCAGGGCGAAGTGAAAGTGGAAGCGGGCGATACGCCGGAAAGCTTAGCCGCACGCGTGCAAGCCAAAGAGCAGGAACTTTATCCGCTCGTATTGCAGAAGATTTTCAAAGCCGAGATTGATCTGGATAAGCTGGCTTAAGCCCGCTTATTTTTAAGCGCGTAAATGCATATCAGCGTCAGTGAACGTGACGTTGATGGGCTCAATCACCACGCTCTTTGCACCAGCTTCAACCGCGCCTGCAATCCACGCATGAACACCAGCTTTGCGAGCTGTGGCGACAGTCTTCTCCGCATCGCCTGCCGCAACAAACAGCGCAAAACCAGCGCCCATGTTGAAGGTGCCGTAAGCTTCAGCGTCATTCATGCGCGCAGCACGCTGCAAGTACGTCAGCACCGGCGGTACTGAGCCCACATTGTGGAATCGGTATGTAAATGAACCGGGATGACGCATCACTTTGCGCCAGCCGTGGCCGGTGATGTTCGCGCAGTAGTGCGGAATAATGCCTGCTTCAAACAGCGCTTCCGTGACGGGCGAATACAACACTGTCGGATCCAGCAGCGCATCGCCGTACAAGCGGCCATCGCTCAGTTTCGCGCTGTAGCCATCAATGCTGTCGGCAGCAATTTTGCGGGCGAGTGAAACGCCATTCGCATGAATGCCGCTTGAGGCCAGCATCACAATCACATCACCCGCTTGCAGTTTATCCGCAATGGTCAGGCGTTCACGCGGGCGCACCACGCCAATGCACGATGCAGCTAAGTCGATGGTGTTCGCATTTACAACGCCGCCCAAGCTTGGCGTTTCACCGCCACCCCAGGCGACTTTGCAGCGGTCGCAAGCGGCTTTCCAACCTTGCACCAAATCGTGCGAGCGTTGCTTGTCATCGAACCATTCGCTTGATCCTGCGGCCCAATAAGCCTGCACGGAAATCGGGGTCGCGCCCACGGTGATGATGTCGTTGATCGCCATAGCCAGCGTGTCTTGCGCCAGCGAATCGAAATAGGTTTTACCCGTAATCGGGCGCATGGCATCCGCGATCAAAACCTTTGTCCCGAGGCACTCGGTGATCGAGGCCAACAGGAAGTCGCCCATATCGACCACGTAGGCCGATTCGCCGCGCGAGGCTTCGATTTCCTTAAAGCCCGTATGGGCCAGGTTGCCTGCCGTCTCTTTGGCGGCGCGCTGGGCATCAATCTTTAACGGGTCGATTTTCGAGTAATCGACGCCAGCGGCTGTGTAATCGACGGACTTGTTGGTCATGCTCTAAAACGCCTCAGAAAGCCCATAATGGTGCAATATCGACCCCGGCATCGGAGTAGGCTAAACCATTGTCGTATCGTGGTTTCACCTGGAAATCACATGGCCGCAGGGCCGGTTAACGGGCTGGAGAAAATCTTGGGCAACATACTGAATCACCGCTTCAAGGCAAGTAGCCAGACTCTGTGCGTTTTGGCGGTTTTGCTCGGGGTTTTATGCTTTGCCCCGGCCACCTATGCCCAAAATCCGCAAGCCGCAAGCCAACAGAAGTTCGACCCGTTTTGGGTCAAGGGCGTGCCGGTGGATGCGACGGCGGGCAGTGTGACCGAAGCGCGTGAGCGCGCGCATACTGAGGGACGGGTGGCCGCGTTCCGCAAACTCATCGAGCGCATGACCATGCCGATTGATGCCGGCAAAATTGTTGTGCCGCCCGCAAACCAGATCATCGACATGATCTACGAGTTTTCGGTGACCAACGAACGCTCCTCAGCCGTGCGTTACTTGGCTGACTTGAATGTGCGCTTTAATCCCAACGCAGTGCGCAAGTTCTTGCGCAATCAAAATGTTGCTTACGCCGAAACGGCCAGCCGCCCGATGGTGATTATCCCTGTACTACAAGAGGGCGGTGCCACGGTGCTGTGGCAAGATGGCAATCCCTGGAAAGACGCCTGGGCCAAACTGATGCCGCATGACGGTTTGGTGCCGTTGATGGTGCCGCTGGGCGACCTGGATGACGTGTCACTGTTATCATCTGAACAAGCGCTGTCGCGCGATGCCGCTGCTCTGAAACGCATTGCAGATAAATACGGCGCTGCGGGCGCAATCGTTGCTGTCGCCACCGCATCACAAGGCGGCAATGTGACTGTCAGTGTCGCTGAGGTGCGCCCGTTGGGAACACCTTGGGAAGGGCGCGCCAGTTCAACAGCGGCGTTAGGTTCGATTGCCTCGCGTGAGGAAGCCTTCATTGCCGCTGCAGTGGATTCGGCGCGTGCGATTGAAGAAGGCTGGAAGCAACGCAATATTATGAAGTTTGGCGAAGGTGGCAAAATCACCACGCTGATCCCAGTGACCTCATTGGCCGAATGGGCCAGCGTGAAAAACCGCTTAAGCCAAATTCCAGTCGTTGAACGTGTTGATATGCAAGCCATGAGCCGCACGCTCGTGCAGGCGGTGATCGTGTTTGCAGGCGATGAGGCGCAGTTGCAGTTTGCCCTAAACCAACGCGAACTGGACTTGGCCAAAGACGGTGACATGTGGATGTTAAAGCCCATTGCGCGCGCTGTGCCTGAGCCAGCAGCGGTGCCAGCCACGCCTGCGCCGCAATAGTGTTCCTCAGCGTATCGTTGTCTAAAGCGTGATGTCGTCGACCAAACAAATTCCCTTGGATCTGGGCTTTCGGCCAGCGCTCGGGCGCGATGATTTTTTTGTCGCCCCTGGTAACGCCGATGCTGTGGCGTGGATTGATCAATGGCCTGCATGGCCACGGCCCGTGCTGGCGCTGTTCGGACCTGCTGGTTGCGGCAAGAGCCACTTGGCGCAAGTCTTTGCGACGCGCGCGCAGGCCCTTGTGTTGAGCGCGCGTGATGTTCATACGCCTGATGTGGGCGACTTGGTCCGCGCCCACAAAGCGATTGTTGTTGAAGATGGCGATGCCAAGATTGATGGAAAGGGTGTTGATGAGACGGCCTTGTTCCATCTTTATAACGCGGTGATCGAGGCGCAAGGCTGGTTGCTGCTGACGGGGCGTGAGGCCCCGGCACGATGGACTGTTGCGCTTCCTGATCTGCGTTCACGTTTGGCGTCTGTCACGGCGGCGCGTATTGAATCCCCCGACGACGATATGATGCAGGCTGTGTTGGTGAAGCTCTTTACCGACCGCCAAATTACGGTGTCACCCGAAGTGGTGTCATATTTGGTGCGGCACATGGACCGCACGTTTGCGACGGCTCGCACACTGGTTGAAATGGCAGATCGTGAATCGCTGGCAGGTCAGCGCTCGGTAACTGTGCCGCTTGTGAAAGAACTGCTGGCGCGCTTAACGGCCTAATTTAGTCGTTATCCAAATCTTTGGGGCGCACAAAAGCTGTCAGTGTGCCTAAGCCTGCATCGACCTTTTTCCAAGAATTGGCGTTGAACGTCAGCGTGCACAGCGCGCCGGTCGGATATTTCGTGCGGAGTTTGTCTAAGGCTTTGGCGCAGCCTGGGCCAGCACGGCCCGTCAGCGTTAAAGCCAGGTCGTGAAAGCCTGGATTGTGGCCGATGATCATCGCGCTTTTAATTGCGTCGGGGATGGATTGCACAAAGGCGATCAGGTCGTCGCAGGAGGCCAGATAAAGTTTATCGCGGAACGAGACGCTGGGGCTTTCAAGACCTTCGCGGATCAAATCTAACGTTTCGCGTGTGCGTGTAGCTGTAGAGCAGTAAATACGATCCACGGCGATGCGGTGCGCGGCCAAATACGCTTCGATGCGCTGTGCCGCCTTAACGCCGCGCGGGGCGAGGGGGCGCAAATGGTCCTTCAGGGCTTCAGCCCCGCCAACCGTTTGGTCGGATTTTGCATGGCGCAAAAGATAGAGCGTTTTTGTCATGATCTGTAACTAAGCCCTGGTTTCTAGACAGCGGCGGGATAATGTTACCTTGTTCAGGCGGGGTCGCGTTGCAGTTTTATGAAATCTGGCTCACGCTCTTGCTTTCGGTAACTGAATTATGTCGTGACTTAACCGTAATCGTGACTAGGCCGTGACGCCTTAAGTTTTAATGGAATAAACATGGTCGCTTCCGCCGATCCGATGCCAGCTCCGCGTGCCGAGGTCCTGCAGTTGGGCCCCGAGCGCTTTTCGCCGCGCGACCGCTTTATCAATCGCGAACTGTCATGGTTGGCCTTCAATACCCGTGTGTTGGAAGAAGCGCGTAACCCGCGCCACCCGTTGTTGGAGCGTGTGCGGTTTTTGTCGATCTCGGCCTCGAACCTTGATGAATTTTACATGGTGCGTGTGGCTGGCCTTAAAGGTCAGGTGAACAATGGCATTGTCGAAATCTCGGACGACGGCTTAACGCCGAGCGAGCAGTTGGACCAAATTAACGTCTATGTGCGTGACCTGTTCCGCTTGCAGGACGAGGTGTGGGACGAACTGCAAATCCTTCTTGAGAAAGAAGGTATCATTGTTCTTGAACCAAAAGATTTGAACGCGTCTGATCTGGAATGGTTGGAAGCGCGGTTTATGGATCATATGTTCCCGGTGATCACGCCGCTGGCGGTTGATCCGGCGCACCCGTTTCCGTTTATTCCGAACTTAAGCCACGCGTTGATGCTGCAACTTGCGCGTATTGCTGATGGCGAGACGATGCGTGCGCTGGTGCCGATCCCACCACAAGTCGTGCGCTTCGTGCGCCTTCATAACACCGGCACACGCTTTATTTTGATGGAAGACGTGGTTGCGTTATTTGCGGGCCGTTTGTTCCCCGGCTACCGCGTGTCATCTGTTGGTCACTTCCGCGTTATTCGTGACTCGGAAATGGAAGTGGATGAAGAAGCGCAAGATTTGGTGCGGAGTTTCGAATCTGCGTTGAAGCGCCGCCGTTTGGGAACGTGTATCCGCTTGGCTATCAGCAGCCGCATGGCCCCTGAGCAGGTGAAGCTGATCTGTGATGAGTTGGAAGTGTCGCCCGCCGATACCTTCACGATTGAAGGGATGATCGGCCAGGTGGATTTGAAGCAGCTGATTATCGACGAGCGGCCCGACTTGTTATTCCAACCCTACAATGCGCGCTTCCCCGAGCGGGTGCGTGATTTTAATGGCGATTGCTTTGCTGCCATTCAGCAAAAAGACTTAGTGGTTCACCATCCGTACGAATCATTCGACGTGGTTGTGCAGTTCCTGAAACAAGCTGCGCGTGACCCCAACGTTCTGTCGATCAAGCAAACGCTGTACCGCACCAGTAAAGACTCGCCCATTGTGAAGGCGCTAATTGAAGCCGCCGAGGCGGGCAAGTCAGTGACGGCGATGGTGGAGTTAAAAGCGCGCTTTGACGAAGAAGCCAACATTCGCTGGGCGCGTGACTTAGAGCGTGCGGGCGCGAACGTGGTGTTCGGGTTCGTGAACTTAAAAACCCACGCCAAGATTTCGCTGGTGGTGCGCCGCGAAGGGCAAGACACCCGCAGCTATGTGCACTTTGGCACCGGCAACTACCATCCTGTGACAGCCAAAGTTTATACCGATATCTCGTTCTTCACCTGCGACCCGGTGCTATGCCGTGATGCGGCGCGTGTGTTCAACTATATGACGGGGTATGCCAAGCCTGAGTTACTTGAGAAATTGGCCATCGCGCCGCTGGGCTTGCATGAGAAAATTCTCAGTCTGATTGAAGCCGAGGTCGAGTTCGTTAAGCAAGGGAAGCCCGGCACGATCTGGGCCAAGATGAACTCATTGGTAGATCCGCGTGTGATCGATGCGCTGTACCGCGCGTCGCAAGCGGGTGTGAAAATCGAATTGGTCATCCGCGGTATTTGCTGCCTGCGTCCCGGCGTTAAAGGTTTGTCCGAGAACATCCGTGTTAAAAGCATCGTGGGGCGCTTCCTTGAGCACTCGCGCATTATCTGCTTTGGCAATGGTCACGAGATGCCGTCGCGCAAAGCCAAAATATACTTCTCATCGGCGGATTGGATGCCGCGCAATTTACTGGCCCGCGTTGAAACGTTCGTGCCGATTGAGAACGCCACAGTGCACCAGCAGGTTTTGGATCAGATCATGGTGGCCAACCTGAATGACAATTTGCAGAGCTGGTACTTAAAGCCAGATGGCAACTATCAACGTCAGGAAGGCGGTGCGGCTCCGTTCAGCGCTCATGATTACTTCATGAACAACCCGTCGCTGTCGGGACGCGGCAGTGCGCTGGAAAGAACGCGGTCCCGCGTTCCTAAGCTGGTTCCCACCCGCCGCTAAAGCTGATATTGACCGCTTCAGCCCATCAGGATGGGCGTTTCGTTTTGTTTGAGTTCTGATTATTCTCACGCATGAACCAAGATCCGTCGTCTCGTCCGTTTGGTATTATCGACATTGGGTCGAACTCCGTGCGCTTGGTTGTGTACTCGGCGCACACCCGCACGCCGGTTCCGCTGCATAACGAGAAAGCCATTTGCGCGCTTGGTAAGGGGCTTGAGAAAACTGGCTACCTGAACTCTGACGGCGTGAAAATGGCGTTCGATACGCTGGGCCGATTCGTCAAAATTGCCCAAGCTTTGAACTGCGACCGCCTTGATGTGCTGGCCACTGCTGCCGTGCGTGATGCCATCGACGGCAAAGACTTCGCGAACGCGGTTGAAAAACGCTGCGGCGTGAAAGTTCAAATTTTGACCGGCAAGCAAGAGGCCAAGCGCTCAGCGTTAGGTGTTCTTTGCGGTATCCCCGATGCCGAAGGCGTGGTGGCTGACTTGGGCGGCGGCAGTTTGGAACTCGTACACATCGCCAAAGGCGATATGAGCGAGCACACCACACTTCCTTTAGGTTTGTTGCGCCTCACCGAAGCCTCCGAAGGCGACCGCGGCAAAGCGATTGGCATCATCAATCGCGCTCTGGATAAGCACAAATGGGTTGTGGGCCGCGCCAAGGATCAGTCGCTGTTCGTAGTTGGGGGGGCGTGGCGTGCGCTCGCGCGGGTGTGTATCGCGCAAATGAATTATCCGCTGCACGTGCTCGATAATTTTACGCTCGAACGTCAGCATGCACTCAGTCTGTTTGAAGTGATCGCACGCCAAGGCCAGCGCAGCTTGGAAAGCATCAAAGGCGTTTCAAAAAGTCGCTTGGCGAATTTGCCGATGGCCGCTGCGGTGCTGGATCGCCTGATCGAAATCACCAAGCCCAAAAATATCGTATTCTCGATTTACGGGATGCGCGAAGGCCAGTTCTTCAAGGTGATGCCCGATAGCTTGCGCAAGCAAGATCCGCTGATCGGCCTTGCTGAAGACATTGCGCTGAAGGCTGGACGTGATCCCGCAGTAGGTCATGAGACCTTTGACTGGATGGGGCCGATTTTCGCCGACGAAACGATCAAGCAGCGCCGCTTGCGTTTAACCGCGTGCATCTTGCGTGATGCGTGGTGGATGGAGCACCCGGATTATCGCGGTGAACAGGCGTTCTTGCGCGTGCTGCGTTTGCCGTTTTTAGGTTTAGGCCACGAGGATCGCGCTGGGCTCGCACTGGTGATGTTCTATCGCTACGGCGGTGAAGAAGCGGCACCCATTATCAAGCAGGCGCATCAGTTGCTGGAAGACTCGCGTATCCACCGCATTCGCGCCATTGGTCTGGCATTGCGTCTGGCTTATGCGCTGTCGCCGGGTGCGACAGGTATTTTGAAGCGTGCGAAACTGAACGTTCAAAACAAAACGCTGATCCTGACACTGAATTCCAACGAGCCATTGTTTGCATCAGGTGCTTTCCCGAAGCGCTTAGAACGCTTGGCGCAGCACCTTGGTTTTGCGCATCGGATTGATTGGAAGTAGCGCAAATTGTTTCACGTGAAACAATGCGCGAACACATCTGTTTTACCGCTGCGGTATAGTGTTCACTGCAATTGCAGGAGAAATGCAGGCGCGCGAATGTGAGTAACGTGAGTTGCGCGCGCAAAAAAATTAGCGCGCGAAGATCTCGATCTTCTTGCCGTTGTCACTTAAGGCAATCGCAAGTTTGCCCTGTTTCAGCTTCAGCGCATCTTCGCCGAACAACTCGCGACGCCAACCATGCAGGGCGGGCACATCCGCGGTATCACTTAAGGCAATGGCATCTACGTCTTCAGAGGTGGCGATCAGGCGCGAGGCGACGTTGTGCTGCTCGCTCTTCAATTTCAACAGCAGGCGCAGCAGTTCAACAACCGCGCGCGGGCCCATGTTGCTCGAGTCTTGTTCTGGCAATGCGGGCCATTCCGACTCTGGAATCGACAGACCACGTTTGGCCGCCCCCAGCACGCCATTGGCGAAGCGCTCAGAGGCTAACTGCTTGGCCAAGCGCGAGCGCTTCAGGTCGTCAATGGTTGCGGGCGGATGAGCTGCCAATTCCAGCAATGCATCGTCTTTGGCGATACGGCCGCGCGGCCAATCGAGCGCGCGTGCGGTTTCTTCACGCCATGTGGCTAATTCACGCAATACGGCCAGCATTCGGCCCGAGCGTGTGCGCGCCTTAATGCGCGTCCAGGCGTCTTTCGGGTCGAGGCGGTAGGTGTTCTCGTTGACGAGGATTTCCATTTCCTCAGTCAGCCACGCCGAACGGCCACTGCGCTCTAAGCGCTTGGCCAAGCTCTGATAGGCTTTGCGCAGGTGCGTGACGTCGGAGAGGGCGTATTTAACCTGACGATCTGTCAGCGGGCGGCGCGACCAATCGGTAAAGCGCTGGGACTTATCTAATTTGGCATCTGCCAGCTTGGCCACCAGCGTTTCGTAACCCACCTGATCGCCAAAGCCGCAGACCATGGCCGCAACCTGGGTATCGAACACGGGGCGCGGCAAGGCCCCGCCTTCGTGCAGGAAAATTTCCAAATCCTGGCGGGCGGCGTGGAAGACCTTCAGCACCTTCTCGTTGGCAAAAAGCTCGTACAGGGGCTTTAAATCAATCCCAGGGGCCAGGGGGTCGATGCAGACCGCCTCGTCGGGGCCCGCGACCTGAACCAGGCACAGCTTGGCCCAGAAGGTCGTTTCCCGCATGAACTCTGTGTCCACGGTCACGAATTCCGCCGTCGCTTGGCGGTTGCAGAACTCGGCTAACGTGGCCGTATCCGAAATAAGGGCGGTTACTTCTTGGGTCATGCGGCGGCAGGTTTAACCTTCCCAGGCGGTGCCCGCAACCGCCTGAATTGGGGCACTTTTTCTGGAATACCCCGAATCCGCCCCTAGCCTTGACAAAAACAGCCATTCGGTGTGGTTTCACGCCCGCACCGGGTGCAGGGCACGGCCCCAAATCCGGCCAAAACTGCGGCTTTGGGCGCCTTTTGGGCCGCCCGCCGCCTAACCGAAGGCTAAGTATTCCATGCATTCTTACCGTACCCATACTTGCGGCGCGTTGCGCCCTGAACACGCGGGCCAAGAGGTCCGTCTGGCCGGATGGATCCATCGCAAGCGTGACCACGGGAATCTGCTGTTTGTCGATTTGCGCGATATGTACGGCCTCACCCAGTGCGTGGTGGACATCTCCAGCCCGATCTTCAAACAGTTGGAAGACCTACGCCCTGAGACTGTTGTGTCCGTCACGGGCAAGGTTGTGCCGCGCTCGGCTGAAACCAAGAACGACAAGTTGCCGACCGGTGGCATTGAACTGATCGTCAGTGCCGTATCTGTGTTGGGCGATGCTGCCGTATTGCCGATGCAAGTGGCAGGTGAGCAGGACTATTCCGAAGAAATGCGCTTGTCGTATCGCTTCCTGGATTTGCGCCGTGAAAAAGTGCGCGACAACATGCTGCTGCGCTCCAAAGTCATCGCCAGCATTCGTAAGCGCATGTGGGATGCAGGCTTTACGGAATTCCAAACCCCGATCTTGACCGCATCATCACCGGAAGGCGCGCGCGACTTCCTGGTGCCATCGCGCATCCATCCGGGCAAATTCTACGCGCTGCCGCAAGCCCCGCAGCAGTTCAAGCAGTTGCTGATGACGTCGGGCTTTGATCGCTATTTCCAAATCGCGGCCTGCTTCCGTGATGAAGACAGCCGTGCTGACCGTTCGCCGGGTGAGTTCTATCAGCTCGACTTTGAAATGGCGTTCGTCACGCAAGATGACGTGTTCGACACCATCGCGCCGGTGTTGTCGGGCGTGTTTGAAGAATTCGCCAACGGCCGCGAAGTCACCAAAGCGCCGTTCCCGCGCATCACGTATGACGATGCCATGGCGAAGTATGGCTCTGACAAACCGGATTTGCGTAACCCGTTGCTGATCACCGATGTGACGGAAGCCTTCCGTGGCTCAAACTTCGGTTTGTTTGCCAAGAACATCGAAAAGGGTTCGATCGTCCGCGCTATTCCAGCGCCGAAGTCGGCTGACAACGCGCGCAGCTGGTTCGATAAATTGAACGAATGGGCGCGCTCGGAAGGTGCGGGTGGCTTAGGCTACATCCAATACAAAGACGGCGAAGCGAAGGGCCCGATTGCCAAGAACCTCGATGCTGATCGCGCCGCACAGATTAAAGCGATCACGGGGGTTGCCGATGGCGACTCAGTATTCTTTGTCTGTGATGCCAAGAACAAAGCGGCCAAGTTTGCAGGCTTAGTGCGCACCAAGATTTGCAACGAGTTGAACCTGCTGGAGCAAAACAAGTTCAAGTTCTGCTGGATCGTCGATTTCCCGATGTACGAGCGCAACGAAGACACCGGCCAGATCGAATTCAGCCACAACCCGTTCTCGATGCCGCAAGGCGAGATGGATGCGCTGCTGCATAAAGATCCGCTGGAAATTAAAGCGTTCCAATACGACATCGTTTGCAACGGTGTTGAACTGTCATCTGGTGCCATTCGTAACCACCGCCCAGAGATCATGTACAAAGCGTTCGAGATCGCGGGCTACACCAAAGAAGATGTGGAAAGCCGCTTCGGTGGCATGTTGAACGCCTTCAAGTACGGCGCACCACCGCATGGGGGCTCGGCCCCGGGTATCGACCGCATTGTGATGTTGCTGGCGGACGAGCCGAACATCCGCGAAGTCACGTTGTTCCCGATGAACGGCAAAGCCGAAGACTTGTTGATGCAAGCGCCGAATACGGTTTCGGCCAAGCAACTCAAAGAACTGCACATCAAGCTGGATTTGCCGAAAGAGGCAAAGAAAGCTGAAGACGCGCCGAAAGCTTAAAGGCGCATCAGGCTCAATAAAAAAGCGGCTCAGGTTGAGCCGCTTTTTTTATGTCTGCTTATCGCAAACGCTTAATCGCGCGTTTGAATGCCGAGGCGCTGTTTGCGCTCTTGCTTGATTTTGTACATGGCTTGGTCGGCGTTCTCGAGCAGCTCTTTAATCTCGATGTTCGACGAATACATGTACACGCCACAGCTGGCTTTGATCTGGATGTTATGACCACCCCAAGCGGCGTAAGCATTGTTCAATTTGCGATCTAACTCTTCCGCACGGCGCACACCGTTACGCTTGTTCGAGCGCGGCAGTAGGATTGCAAATTCATCGCCACCCATACGACCGATGTAGTCGGTATCGCGGATATGGCTGCGCAACAGGTTTGCCACCGTCATCAACACTTCATCACCGGCGGCGTGGCCGTAGGTGTCATTGATCGGTTTAAATTCATCAAGGTCGACGAAAATCAACACGCCACCCACGCCGTGACGGCGGGCGACAGACAATTCGTGGATCAGGCGATCTTCAAAGCCGCGGCGATTGAGCACACGCGTGAGGCCGTCGCTTGTGGCCAAGTTTTCCAACTCGGCAATGCGGCGGTCTTGTTTTGCGAGATGATTGCCGATTTCCTCAACCAGGTTGTGCGCAAGGCTGGCCAGTTGCGTGACCGCCGTTGTCGACTCTGCTGCTTCGCCCGCAGGCTTTACCTGCTCGGTAAAGCGCACAAGCTGCGCCAACTTCGAGACAATCGGATTTTGTTGTTGCTGTTCACTTTGCGTCGCGTCTTGCGCGTTCGCAGGCGTACGTTCAGCCGGCACCGCCATTGGCAGTTTCCCCAATCCCCAGAACAATTCCCTGCGTCTTTATTTCGACAGTGTCGGGCCCAGTCAAATTCTTTTGGTGGTCGAATATGACAACGTACAATTTCAGGTTTAGTTCGGGAGTCACTCGAGCACGACACAGTGCTTGTACTACTTCTATATCCTTTGCGCCAGTTAAGTATTGTTAAATCGTTGATTCATCTGACTAAAATTTGAGTAGGCAGCATCCCAACAAGGGGTGCTCCTGGAGGCCGCAACCCATGCGCGATTGCGTGAATTTGCAGCGCCATTAGGCTACATATCTACTTGTGCTCTGCGTTGTTCAAACTCGTTCATAGTCAAAACCAATCCGTGCGAATCACCCAGTTCCTTTTTTCATCCGTTTCAGTGGCCAGCGTTTTGATATCTCTGGTGTCGGGGGCTTGGGCCTTACCTGATCTGCCAGATTTGGCTTCACATGCGGCCACTTATGAATTGTCACTCACCCGCGCCACGCAGATTGATGGTGTGCGGGCAGCATCAGGCAAAATGACGTACACGCTGATCGATCGCTGTGACGGGTACACGATTGAAACTGATCTCGATGTGAACCTTGCGTTCTCAAATGGCATCTCAACGCAAATTTTGAAGCGCTATGCCGGTTGGGAATCAAAAGATGGCCGCAGTGCGACGTACCGCATGCAGGTCTACGACAATGGCACATTGGAAAGTTCGTATACCGGCGCGGTGGTTTTAGCTGCGGACGGTTCCGGGACCGCAACCTACGACGGTGGGCAGAAAGTAAATTACGATTTGCCACCGGGCACGATGCTGTCGATGACTCAATTGCGTGAGTTGATCCGCGCGGGGCAAGACGCCCAGCCCCTCGTGGTGCAAGCGGTGATGGATGGCGCCTTTGAAGAAGGGCCGTATCGCGTGACAGGGTTTATCGCGCCGCCGCGCAATTTGACCAAAGCCGATTCAGCCGACGGCATGAACATCACGGTCGCGAAAGATGCTGAGTTGCTGATGAATACGTATTGGCCGGTGACGATGGCGTATTTTGCCTTAGGCAAAGATAGCGAAACGCCGGATTACGAAACCAGTGTGCAGTTATTGCCCAACGGTGTGATTCGCGCCATGACGCAAGACTACGGCGCATACACGCTGTCGATGGATTTAACCAAGCTGACTAAGCGCGACGGCGGGTGCTGATGCGGTACATAATCCGAACCCTCATTGCGTTTGGCGTTTTGTCCGCTGGCTCTGGTGCTACGGCATCGCCCAATCTGTTTTCCTACGAGGCGACTTATTCCGTGCAATTAGCACGTGGCAGTTTCGCGACAGGCCCGCGTGCCGCCAACGGTTTTCTTAACGTGCGCTTTCACGAAACCTGCGACGGCTGGGAAACGCGTTCAAAAATTATGATAGATCTGACGTTCCGTGATGACACCACATCCACGAACGAACGCGATTTTGAATCCTTTGAAGCAAAAGATGGCACTGCCTACACGTTTGCGGCGCGCACTGTAAAAGGCGGCGTGCCGGTGGAGGCCTTTAAAGGTATGGCTGCGTTTCAACGCGGCGGCACAGGCAAGGTTGAATATAGCCTGCCCGCTGAAGTGCCCGGCGGTGAGCCGCGCAAGCTGAGCATCAGTTTGCCGCGCGGAACGTTGCTGCCAGTCGCGCATGCGTTAGAACTGTTGAGCCACGCCGAGAAAGGCGACCGCCAGTTTCGCAGTGTGATGTTCAACGGCGCTTCAAGCGTGGGGCCGCGTCTCATGTCCACAGTGATCGGGCCGCAAATCGCGCCGCTAAAAGACGCGTTACCACAGCAAGACGATATTGATGTGGCCTTGCTGATGATGCCCGCGTGGGATTTGAACCTGGCGTACTACAATCTGGTTGATGCCAACCGCGACACCCCAGCGTTCGAGGTGTTTCAGCGCTTCTATGCTTCAGGGATTGCGCCGTCGTTCGAACAGGCGTTTGGCGATTTCACAATCCGCGCGGAACTCGACAAGCTTCAGCGCATCAAGCCAGACGACTGCGCAAAGAATTGATGACGGCCCCAGTCCTACTTATGGCCAAAGCCACGCTGCGCCACGCACGCCGCTAGAATCTCCGTACTTTGCAGGCACAATCGGCGTTACGACCGTATCCGAGAACGTGTACTTTTCCAGCAGGGGCGGTACGTCGGTATACAGGCGCGGGATTTTTGATAACCCGCCGCCCACGACAATAATATTTGGATCAAGCACGTTGATGATGGTGGAGTAGGCGCGCGCGAGGCGGTCTACATATCGATCCATCGCCGCAACACTCAGCTCATCTTTTTCTAACGCGATTTCTTCCGACGGACGGCTGATGCCGGTCACGCGTTTGAATTCTGCCGCCAAGCCTGGGCCTGATAGGAATGTTTCTAAACATCCCTTAAGTCCGCAGTAGCAATCGGGGCCGGGTGTTTCGGCGGCTGTCGCCCACGGCATACGGATATGCCCCCATTCGCCCGTAATAGCGTTGGGGCCTGAGATGACTTTTTTATCGACCACAAGGCCGCTGCCGGTACCGGTGCCCAAGATGGCGCCAAAGACAACCAACGCGTCTTTGCCTGCGCCATCGCTGGCTTCCGACAATGCGAAGCAATTTGCATCATTGCCCAGACGTGTGGGTGTTTTTGAAGCCGCTTCAATATCGCGGTCCAGTGGGTGCCCGATTAGGCAGACCGAATTCGCACCTTTCACCAAGCCGGTGGCCGGTGAAATGGTGCCGGGGATGCCGACGCCCAATGTGGGTTTTGCACAAATGCTGGCCGTTTCGGCGGTGGCAATAGCAACCAGATCTGCAATGGCGCGCACAGTTCCGGCGTAATCACCTTGCGGTGTTGGAACACGTTTGCGGAAACGCTCCGCCCCAGAGCGATCCAGAGAAACGATTTCTATTTTGGTGCCACCCAGGTCGATGCCTAAGCGAATGTCGGCGCGGTATGTGCTGTCGGTCATGAAATTGAATTTACGGTAGTGGCCCCTATATGTCCCATACGCTAGCATGCCACGAATTGACAAGGTTCATCCGATTGCATGTCCTCTGATCCGGTGATTACTGCGTTTCACGAGCCGGTCACCGGCAGCCTGACCTATGTCGTGGCTGATCCTGCGACAAAGCAGGCCGCGATTGTCGACCCTGTTCTGAATTACGATGCCAATTCTGGGCGCACCAGCACCACATCCATCGACGCGGTTCTAGACGACGTGCGCCGCCAAGGTTTGACAGTGGAATGGATTTTAGAAACTCACGTACATGCTGATCATTTAACTGCCGCTGACTATGTAAAATCCAAACTGAACGCCAAGCTGGCCATCGGTGGTCAAGTGCAGGTGGTGCAAAAGCTGTTCGGTACGCTATTTAATATCGCTAGCACTATTGCCCCCAATGCGTCTGACTTCGATCAAACGTTTAAAGACGGTGAAGAATTTAAGATCGGGAATTTAACGGCCAAGGTGTTGCACACGCCGGGTCATACACCTGCCTGCATCAGCTATGTGATCGGTAATGCGGTGTTTGTGGGTGATGCGCTGTTCATGCCCGACTATGGCACCGCGCGGTGTGATTTCCCCGGTGGGGATGCGGCAACGCTTTACAACTCCATCCATAAAATTCTGTCGCGGCCAGACAATACGCACGTTTACGTGGGGCACGATTACGGCCCAGGTGGCCGCGAGATAAAATGGGACGCGACTGTGGCCGAGCACAAAGCCAACAATGTGCATATCGGCGGCGGTGTGCCCCAAGACAAGTTCGTGGCGATGCGCGCCGCCCGTGATAAAACATTGGCGTTGCCGAACCTGATTATTCAATCAGTACAGGTGAACATTCGCGGTGGGCGTTTGCCTGAACCCGAAAGTAACGGCACGCGGTATTTGAAAATCCCACTCGATAAATTCTGATGTCCACAAACACACTCATCGTCACACATTTAAGTGGTCTCGCGCACGATACCGGTCCGTATCACCCGGAATCGCCAGATCGTTTGCGCAGTGTGTTAAACGCGCTCGCGCAGTCTGATTTCAAAGATGTCGCGCGTGAGGATGCGCCGCTGGTGACGCCAGAACAAATTGCGCGCGCACATCCAGGGGCGTTTGCCGCGAACCTGAGTAAGGCTATGCCGACATCGGGCCGTCATAACATCGATGCCGATACGGTGGTGTCACCCGGCTCGAACGAAGCCATGCTGCGCGCGGCAGGGGCTGTCGTGCGCGGTGTTGATGCGGTGGCCAAGGGTGAAGCCCGCAATGCGTTTTCTGCGATGCGCCCGCCGGGGCATCACGCGGAATCATCACGTGCGATGGGGTTCTGCCTCATCAATAATGCGGCGGTTGGTGCGTACCATGCGCGCGCGGTGCACGGCTTTCAGCGTGTGGCGGTGATTGATTTTGATGTGCACCACGGCAACGGCACGCAGGATATTTTCTGGGATGATGCCGATGCGTTTTATGCCTCGACCCATCAATTCCCGTTTTACCCAGGCACAGGGGCCAGGGCCGAAAAGGGCGCACACAATAATATCGTGAACGTGCCTTTAAATGCGGGGAGCCGGGGCGATGTGTTCCGGGGTGGATTCCGCGATGAAATTCTGCCTGCGCTGACGGCCTTCAAACCGGATTTCATCATTATTTCCGCTGGGTTTGATGCCCACAAAGACGACCCCCTGGCGCAGTTGGGCCTGACTGAAACCGACTTTGCCTGGGCCACCGCCGCCCTGATGGATGTGGCCAATGCCACGTGCGCGGGGCGGGTGGTATCGGTGCTCGAGGGCGGCTATAACCTCGACGCGCTGGCCGAGAGTGTGACGGCCCATGTTCAGACGCTCAAAGATCACTAAAGGCAGGATTACGAATGGCTAAGGCACCCGCTCAACCCATCCCTGAAGACATTGCCAAGCTGGGCTTTGAAGAGGCGATGAAGGAACTGGAAGCGATCGTCCAGAGCCTCGAGCGCGGCCAAGTGAAGCTGGATGAAGCGGTTGAGAAGTACACCCGTGGTTCGGCCTTGAAGGCGCACTGCGAAGCCAAATTGGCGGACGCCAAAATGAAGGTCGAGAAGATCACGCAAGCGGGTAAAGCGCTGGGCTTAGAGCCCATGGACGCTTAAGCCCATGGACAAAGCTTAACGCGTTTATGTCTGCGGATTTCAAATCCACGCTGAATGATGTTGCTGCGGCAGTGAATGCCGCGCTGGATCATCTTATTCCCGCTGTCAGCACGCCTGAAAAGCAAGTTGTCGATGCGATGCGCTATGCGGCCTTAGATGGCGGCAAGCGCTTCCGGCCGTTTTTGGTGTGTGCGAGTGCCGACATGCTGAAGGTGCCGCGCGCATATTCTATACGCGTCGCAGCAGCCATTGAGATGGTGCACTGCTATTCGCTGATCCATGATGATCTGCCCGCGATGGATAACGATGACTTACGGCGCGGGCGGCCCACGGTTCACAAACATTGGGACGACGCGACGGCGATTCTGGCGGGCGATGCGCTGCTGACACTCGCCTTTGAAGTGGTTGCCGCGCCTGCGACACATTTCGATGCCAACGTGCGCACGAATTTAGTCACGGCGCTGGCCAAAGGCGCTGGGGCGGCGGGCATGGTGGGCGGTCAGATGATCGACCTTAGCTCGTCTGGGGCGTTGGATGTGGATGCGTTGACCCACTTGCAGAATTTAAAGACCGGGCAGCTGATCGCGTTTTCAGCGGCGGCAGGCGCGATTCTGGCGGGGGATTCAACCGCCCAAAAGGCGCTGTTTTCCTATGGGCTAGATTTGGGCCTCGCCTTCCAGATCACCGACGACATCTTGGATGTCGAGGGCTCCAGCGGGGATTTGGGCAAAACCCCAGGTAAGGACGCGGCGGCCGGGAAGGGCACTTTTGTCTCCCGCCTGGGGGTGGGAGGTGCTAAAACCCTGGCCAGCCAGACAATTGAGCGGGCCGAGGGCCATTTGGCGCCCTTTGGGCCAGCGGCCAACGTGCTGCGGCAAGCCGCCCAATTTGTCCTGAGCCGTAAATCGTGATGTTAACTAATTAAGCGGTTCCTTCGTGTCCGAGACCCCGACTCCTCCGCAAACGCCTCTGCTTGATAACGTGTCAGGCCCCAAAGACCTGCGCAATTTATCCATCGAGCAACTGACCCAATTAGCGGGCGAAGTGCGCGCCGAGACGATTCATTCCGTCTCGCGCACCGGTGGTCACTTGGGTGCTGGCTTGGGCGTGGTGGAATTAACCGTGGCTCTGCACCATGTGTTTGAAACACCTGCCGACCGGCTGATCTGGGATGTGGGCCACCAGGCTTATCCGCATAAAATTCTCACTGGCCGCCGCGACCGTATGACCACGATCCGTCAAAAAGACGGGCTGTCGGGTTTTACGATGCGCAGCGAAAGCGAATACGACCCCTTCGGTGCGGGCCATAGCTCGACGTCGATCTCGGCGGGTTTGGGCATGGCCGTCGCGCGCGATTTGATGGGCGGCGATAATCATGTGATTGCTGTGATTGGCGACGGTGCCATGAGCGCTGGCATGGCGTATGAGGCCATGAACAACGCGGGCTCGATGAATAGCCGGTTGATCGTGATCTTGAACGATAACGATATGTCCATCGCGCCGCCTGTGGGTGCAATGAGTGCTTATCTATCGCGACTGCTTTCATCAAAGCCGTACATTGGTTTGCGTCAGGCGTTGAAACAAATCGCCTCGGTGTTCCCGAAGCCGTTGGAAGAAGCCGCCCGCAAAGCCGAAGAGTACACGCGAGGCATGGTTACCGGCGGCACGCTGTTTGAAGAATTGGGTTTCTATTACGTCGGGCCTTTGGATGGTCACAGGATCGACCACTTAGTGCCGGTGTTGCGCAACGTGCGCGATGCCGAGTTCGGGCCGATCTTGGTTCACGTGGTGACGCAAAAAGGCAAAGGCTACGCGCCTGCTGAAGCGTCTGCCGACAAGTTCCATGGCGTGACAAAATTCGATGTGGTGTCGGGCGCGCAAGTGAAAGCCCAAGCGCAAGCGCCGTCGTATACGTCGGTATTTGCCAAGGGCCTGATTGCCGAAGCCGAAACTGACGACAAGATTGTCGCGATTTCGGCCGCCATGCCCGGCGGCACAGGCCTTGATAAATTTGGCGAGAAATTCCCCAAGCGCACGTTCGATGTGGGCATTGCCGAGCAACATGCCGTCACGTTTGCGGCAGGTTTGGCGACGGAAGGCTTCAAGCCGTTCTGTGCGATTTACTCAACATTCCTGCAGCGCGCATATGACCAAGTGGTGCATGACGTCGCGGTGCAGAACTTGCCCGTTCGGTTTGCCATGGACCGTGCTGGTTACGTGGGTGCTGATGGCGCGACGCACGCTGGCTCGTTTGATTTGGCGTTCTTAGGGTGCTTGCCCAATTTCACCATCATGGCTGCGGCTGACGAAGCCGAGTTGATGCACATGGTCGCAACCGCTGCGGCGCACGATTCAGGGCCCATTGCCTTGCGTTATCCGCGCGGCGAGGGCGTTGGTGTTGAACTGCCGGTGCGTGGCTCTGTGTTGCCGATCGGTAAAGGCCGTATTGTGCGCGAAGGCACATCGGTTGCACTCCTCAGCATCGGTACGCGTTTGGCAGATTGCTTGAAGGCCGCTGATACGTTGGCGGCACGTGGGCTCACCTGTACGGTGGCTGACGCGCGCTTTGCAAAGCCGCTTGATAAAGATTTGATCGCGCAATTGGCCGAGCACCATGAAGTGCTGATTACGGTAGAAGAAGGCTCATCCGGCGGCTTTGGGGCTGCGGTGCTGCAGTATCTCGCCTCAAGCGGGCGTTTGGATCGCGGCCTTAAAATCCGCACGCTGACCATGCCTGACGTGTTCTTTGAACAAGCCAAACCGGAAGAGCAATTAAAAGCCGCAGGCTTGAATGCGTTCTACATCGCGCAAGCTGCTGTGGGTGCCTTGGGTATGGATGTGGGCAAGACGCTGCCCGGCCTCGCTAGCGCTTAAGGTCGTGAAGGCCAAAAAAATCCGCCTTGATGAATTGCTGGTGGCGCGTGGTCTTGCCGATGACAAGACCAAAGCCCAAGCGCTGATCATGTCGGGCATCGTGTTCCACGGTGAACAGCGCTTATCGGCTGCTGGCGATAAAGTCCCAGAAGATTACGAGATTATTGTGCGTGGCCGCGAACATCCATGGGTGTCGCGCGGTGGGTTAAAGCTTGCGCATGGGCTGGAGCATTTCAAATTCGACCCCAAAGGCCGTGTGTGCATTGATGTGGGCTGCTCTACAGGTGGGTTTACTGATGTCTTGCTGACGCATGATGCCGCGAAAGTTTACGCGGTCGATGTGGGCTACGGCCAAGTCGCTGAAAAATTGCGCAAAGATGCGCGCGTTGTCGTGATGGAACGCACCAACGCGCGTCACCTTACGTCCGAACTCATCCCAGAGGCGGTGAATGCAATTGTCTGCGATGCTAGCTTTATTGGCTTGCGCACGGTGTTGCCCGCCAGCATGTCCTTAGCGACATCGGGCACGTTCATGGTGGCACTGATCAAGCCGCAGTTTGAAGCGCGTAAAGATCAGATTGGGGCCAAAGGTGTTGTGCGTGACGAAAGCGTACATACCGAAGTGTGCGAGACCATCCGTGAGTGGTTGGCTGCGCAACCGGGCTGGACGGTGCTAGGCATTACACGCAGCCCCATCACAGGTCCTGAAGGCAACGTCGAATTTTTAATCGGCGCGCTCTTTGAGCGGTAAGAACACGTCCGCCACCGCTTCATGCTCGGGCACTTCCGGGAAGAACTTTAAGCGTTGGCAGTAAATCGGGAAGTCGCGCGTTTCTTCGCCACTGGCCGGAAGCCAATCGCGATACAGATAAAGGGCTGCGGGCTCGAGGTTATCTGTGTTGCCAACCACACGCAGCACCGCGCAACGTCCGCCAGGTATTTCACCAGCTTTGATGTCTTGGTCGTTCGCTGTGACTGATTGGGATGTCCCCACGCAAAGATCGACGCTGTAGTCGGCGGGTGAATCAGGGCGTCGCTCTGATCGCCAGACATTGAACGTGGGGCTTATTTTGGGGTGCAAGCCCATCGCTTTGCGCCACGCGATGAAACGCTGGATGGTAGCACCCAGCAATGCCGGGTCGCCGCGATGTTCCATGATGGCCACAGGAGTCGTCGGTACATCGCGGATTGTTACATCGGCAGCGGTAAATGTTTTTGGCATCAGTTTGTTCCTTGCGTCATCAAGTGGCCCGAAGGCCGCAAGCCACGCCTCCCAATTGGGAGAGTCTCGGAACGACGAAGGCGATTGCCCAAACCGTTGCCGAAAGGCACGGGCGAAGGCATCAGGCGCATCGTAACCAGCATCCATCGCAATGTCCGTGACGCTTTGTGCATCCCGATAAGCCAGCCGGTATGACGCACGCTTCATGCGGGCCAGCTGAATATAGCGATGCACAGAGAGCCCAAAGGTCGCTGTGAACTGCCGATGGAAGTGATACTTCGAGTAGGCGGCAACGCCACTCAATGCGTCTAGATCAAGATCATCTTCAAGATGCTGGTCGATATAATCCAGCACCCGCTGCATCCGGGTATGGTAGTTTTGAAGCGCCGCCGTCATCGTTCTGTTCTCCGTGGCAGCGCTATTTAAACGCACGAAGATATAACCCGCTCGACCGATCTTGCGGTTTTGGCGCGGAGCAGAGTACGGCTGCGACTTAGTTCACACGCACCGGTTCGGCGTACATTTGTACCCCAGAGCGATTCATGGCTTTGCCTGCTTCCGTCAGCGGAGCCACATCATGCAGCAACGTATTGATGGTGCTGAGGCCGCTCATGATGCCGAAGGGTAAGCCGCCGTCTTCAAAGGCCTTGAACAGTTTCTTCCACGGATCTTCCGGCGCTGGGAAGGGTACCAAACGCACGGTGTCGGTTGGTTTCAGGCCCAGTTTTTCTTTGGTGTAGTCAATTGCGCGGCCATAGCCGCCCAACTCGTCTACCAACCCGGCCTTCAAAGCATCAGCACCCGTCCACACGCGGCCACGCGCATTGCGCTCTAACTCGGCCACGTCTTTGTTGCGGCCCTTGGCGGCTTTGGTGGTGAAGTCGGCGTAGGCGGCATCAATCATTTCGTTCAGCCGCGCCCAATCTTTGGGTGAGAACTCTGTGGTGCTGCTGAACATACCGGCAGAGTCACCAAACGAGATACGGTCCCAGTTGATGTCGAGTTTGCTGAACGCGCCACCAAACACCAGCTTGCCCATGATGACGCCAATCGAGCCTGTGATGGTCGCGGGTTGCGCAAATACGCGGTCGGCTGACATCGCCAGGAAGTAACCGCCCGACGCAGCAGTATTGCCCATGCTGACGATGATCGGCTTCTTGGCTTTGGCCAGAACCAACTCACGCCAGATGGTGTCGGATGCAACATAAGACCCACCAGGGCTGTCGATCCGCAGCAGAATAGCGTCGATGCTGTCATCGGCGGCTGCATCAGAAACAGCTTCTGCGAAGCTTTCAGACTTCACGCCATCGCTTGAGCCAAACGGATCGTTGTCATCGCTGCCGCGTGTGATTTCGCCAATGGCGTTGATGACGGCCACTTTCTTTTTCGGTTCAGCGCGGCCCGGCAATGGGCCGTAAGCAAGGTACTTGTTGATTTCGACGGCTTCCGCATCGGGCAGACGCTTTTCCACTTCCGCTTCAAATTCGTCGCGGTAACCCAAGCGGTCGATTAATTTCGCTTCGAGTGCTTCTTGAGAGAGTAACGGCCCCTTATCGATCATGCGGCGCACCACAGCAGCATCGAGCGAGCGGTCTTTAGAAATGCCCGACACAAACTGATCAAAGAACGAGCCGAGCAATGCTTGCAGCGCTTCTTTGTTGGCGGGCGAGATGCGTTCGTTGGTCAGGTTCTCCATCGCACTTTTGTATTCTTTGCGCTGGATCACGTTGGCCTTCACGCCAAAGCGGTCCAGGAAGCCTTTGAAGAACGGTTGTTCAATGCCAATGCCAGCCAAGCCAACGGTGCCAGAAGGTTGCACCCACAACTCGCTGAAAGATGAGGCGAGGTAATAAGACGGCGTGGCGCCGGTGCCTTCACCGATGGTTTCAGAATACAGCAGCGCCGGTTTGCCCGAGGTTCTGAATTCCGCAATCACATCGCGCACATCTTGCACCTGGGCCAGGCCCAACGGCTGCTCGGTCATGTTGGCGACAATGCCGACCACCCGGGCATCATCTTTCGCGCGGCGAATAGCGATGATGGCGTCTTGGAGTGTGGTGCGGCTTTTTAAGGAAAAGCCTTCCAGGCGACGGCCGCTGGAGCCTTCGACAAATCCTTCATCAAGATCGAGCTTCAGCACGATCTTTGCGGGAGGCGTCGGTGTTGCAGGCCCTAAATTCTCAGCCTTCATGACGGCGTAAATGCCAAGCCCGGTCAGCGCGACGATGAAGAAGCCGATGCTGGCGAAAACGCCGAGGATCAGTTTGCCGAGGAATTTCATAGCCCTGTCCTTAATAAGCTGCGGGGAGCAGCGTGAAGTGAGAACAACGCAGCAATAAAAAATTAGCGCTTAATAGGCCCGCATTGTGCTTCGTGACGCATCAATTGATCAGCTAACACAATCGCCATCATCGCTTCGGCCACCGGCACGCCGCGAATACCCACGCACGGATCATGACGACCTTTGGTAATGATGTCCGTGTCGTTGCCATGAATATCGATGGTCTGACGAGAACTCAGGATCGAACTGGTCGGTTTTATGGCAAGGCGGGCAACAATGTCCTGGCCCGTCGAAATGCCACCCAATATTCCGCCTGCGTGGTTGGACAAGAACTTTGGTTTGCCATTGGAGCCTTTGCGCATTTCATCGGCGTTCTCTTCGCCGGACAATGCGGCGGCTGCAAAGCCATCGCCGATCTCAACGCCTTTGACGGCATTGATGCTCATGAGTGCCGAGGCCAAGTCTGCATCAAG
The DNA here is from genome assembly GCA_965229355.1 of Rhodospirillaceae bacterium. Classification (GTDB taxonomy): domain Bacteria; phylum Pseudomonadota; class Alphaproteobacteria; order Rhodospirillales; family Rhodospirillaceae. The sequence goes on from OZ245869.1 coordinate 2,994,184, forward strand.
CTTGCTGTAAATCGGCGCGCCGACACCAGCGGGAATACCTTCCGCCACCACTTCAATGATGGCACCAGCAGACGAACCACTTTTGCGTACGCCGTCTAAATAGCCTTCCCAGGCGGCAGCACTTTTAGAGTCGGGGCAGAAGAATGGGTTGTTATTCACGTCGTCCCAATTCCACGCCGCGCGGTCGATTTTGTGCGGGCCCATTTGAACAAGCGCGCCGCGAATTTTCACATCTGCGCCAATGCGGTGTTCCAACACTTTGCGTGCAATGGCCCCTGCCGCCACGCGCATGGCTGTTTCACGTGCTGACGAACGCCCGCCGCCGCGATAGTCACGGATGCCGTATTTTGCCTGGTACGCGTAATCAGCGTGGCCGGGGCGGAATTTCTGCGCGATGTCGCCGTAATCTTTCGAACGCTGGTCAACGTTCTCGATCAGCAGGCCAACTGATGTGCCGGTGGTTTTGCCTTCAAACACGCCTGAGAGAATTTTAACAGCATCGGGTTCTTGGCGTTGCGTGGTGAAACGCGAGGTGCCGGGTTTGCGCTTTTCCAACCACACCTGAATGTCAGCTTCGGTCAGGCTTAAGCCCGGCGGTACGCCATCGACGACGCAGCCGATAGCGGGGCCATGACTTTCCCCGAAGGTGGTGAACCGGAACAGTGTTCCGAAAGTGTTACTCGACATTCTGCCCGGCTTTTTGTTTCAGGCTCAGTTTTAAGCGCTCTAAATTTTAAGAGCTGATTTTCACGCCTTGCAGCATCTCGGCGATTTCGGTGGTGGAATGCACATCCATCATACCAACGACATTGTAGCCACTGTCGACGTAATGAATTTCACCCGTCACACCCGAGGCTAAGTCGCTGAGGAAATACAGGCCAGACTTGCCCACATCCTCAATCGTGACGTTTCGGTGCAACGGCGCGTTCAATTCGTTCCAGCGCATGATGTGGCGGAAGTCGCCGATACCAGACGCAGCGAGCGTTTTGATCGGGCCAGCTGAAATGCCGTTCACGCGCACATTGTCGCGACCCAAATCAGCGGCCAGATATTTCACGCTGGCTTCCAGGGCGGCTTTCGCAACGCCCATCACATTGTAGTGCGGAATAACTTTCACCGCGCCAAAGTATGTGAGTGTCAGCAAGCTGCCGCCATTGGGCATCAAGGGCAGGGCTTGTTTGCAGACTTCGGTGAATGAGAAGACCGAGATGTCCATGGTCTTCAAAAAATTATCGCGCGTGGTGTTGATGTAGCGGCCGCGCAGTTGGTCTTTGTCGGAGAAGCCAATGGCGTGGACAACGAAGTCCAGCGTGCCCCATTTGTTTTTGACTTCTTCGAACACGGCTTCTACCGAGGCGCTGTCTGAGACATCGCACGGCAAGATCAGGTCAGAACCTACAGATTGGGCCAAGGGGCGCACGCGCTTTTCCAGCGCCTCGCCCTGGTAGGTGAACCCGATATGCCCGCCTTGGGCCGCAACCTGCTGGGCAATACCCCAGGCAATGGAGCGGTCGTTTGCAACGCCCATAATCAGGCCTTTTTTGCCGGCCATTAATCCCGGGGAGGCAGTCATGCTTTGGTTCAAACCCACTGAAAATAAAGAGAATCTTCCATCGATTCCCAGATTGGGGCATCTTATGCCAGATCGCGATTTTGCACGAAACGATTCTTTGAGCAAGGCAACCCCCTATGCCCGAAGCGCAGGCAGAGCCAGCGTCTGATAAATCAGAGCGTGAAGCGATTTCCGGCCCAGCGGTGAGGGGGCCTGCGCCCGATGGATCTGTGGAAAATAATCCACAGGCCAAAAGCACCTCATTCCTTCCTGATGGTGGGGTTTTATCGTCCATCTGGTATTTCGTGGTGCGCATGGACGAAGGCGAGGTGCCGCGTGTGGCGGCGTCGCTCAGTTTCACCACCATCCTGCAAATTGTTCCGGCCTGTGCTTTGATTCTGGCGCTGCTGACCGCATTCCCAGGGTTCGCTGAACTGCGTGCGGCCGTGCAGGACTTTATCCTCAGCAACCTCGTGCCCGATGTGGGCGTGAAGATGACCGAGCAGTTTGCGGCGTTTTTGGATGCAGCTGGCAAGCTTACCGCATTTGGTGGTCTCGGCTTGGCCTTCACCACCCTGATGCTGCTGCTGACGATTGAAAATTCGTTCAATGCGATTTTCAAGGTGGCGCGTCAGAGGTCGTGGCGTATGCGCCTCTTGGTGCTGTGGGCGGTGATTACCGTTGCGCCATTTTTGGTCGCGGCAAGTTTCACGCTGTATGGTTATTTCGGCACGCCAACAAATCCAGCGCCGACACCGATTGCCACAGTCACAACATTTGTGTTGGGGCTTCTGATGCCCATTTTACTGGCGTGGGCGGCCCTGACGTTCGTCTACCTGATCGTGCCAAATCGCCATGTGCCGTTTAAAGACGCGCTGATTGGTGCGGCGTTAGCAGCCATCATCGTCACGGCGTTGCGGTGGGGGTTTGCGAACTACATCAAATCCATGACGTCGTACGAGGCGGTGTACGGCGCATTGGCCGCCGTGCCGATTTTCCTGGTGTGGGTTTACTTTCAGTGGATGGCGGTGATGGCAGGGGCTGTAATTACAGCATCGCTGCCGGATTGGCGTTATAGCCGTAGCGGCGCACAAGACACACCATTGGGGCGCATTGCATTGGCACTGGATGTGATTGCGAAGTTGGCCGTCGCGCAGGATATCGGCAGTGCAATGTCGTCACGCGCACTCGCAAAAACATTGGCTGTGCCTGATGTGGTGTTGATGCGTGTGCTTGATACGTTGCGCAAAGGCTACATCATTGCCTCAACAGATAGTGGTGCTTGGATGCTGAGCCGCGATCTTGATCGTTTAGCATTGGGCGACATCGTGCACATGTTTGGTGTGGGGTTGGATTTTCCGCAGATGATGGCCACCACGCCGTCGCAAAAATCGACGATGGGTAAGCGCTTGGCAAATTATCTGCAACGCGCGGCTGAAACCGAGCGCACCAGCCTCAGCATCACATTGGCCAAGATTGTCAGTGAACCGCCGCACGATAGAGCCGCGTCGATTGAGCGTGTGGCGCGATCAGTCGCTGATCAATAAGCGCAAATAAAAAGGGCGGCTCTAAAAGCCGCCCTTCTTTCATTTCTGTGTCCGCGCAATTAGCCCGTAATGCGCCATGAACCATCCGGCTCTTGGCAGGCGGTGCCATGTGCATTTTCGCGCTTACCACCGACGGTGATTTCGCTTTGGAATTCGCGGCAATAACGGCCGCCGGTTGAGCGGCCTTCGCGCACTGGCGTCACACGGCCATAGTTACCGGACTTCGGATTTTCCCACACGATCGTTTCACCAATCGGGGCAGAGTAGGCGCGTTGCTCGGCTTCGCGCAGACGCATGCGGTCAACGTCATCCATGCTTTTGCCGATGGAGTTACCGACGGCGGCACCGATCAGCGTGCCGGCAGCGATGGCAACTGCGTTACCGCTGCCTTTACCAATGGCCGAACCAGCCCAAGCGCCCAAGCCTGCGCCGATCAGGGTACCTGCGGTTTCCTTACCGCCACGGCCATCGTTGGCGCAGCCAGACAGCGCCAGGGCCGACGCCATTGCAGCGACGATTAATAAGCGGGGAGCAAAGCGCGTATTCATGTGAGTGACCTCGATCCTATCCTGTACGTTGGGCATTGCCTGTTCTTCAGGCTTTGCCCTGGGTTTTTCGTTCTTAAACCTGACCTGATTCAACGGGGGGAAGGTGGCGAAATAAGGGCATTCCGGCCATCCACAATGGCTGTTTCAAGGTATTTAGGGCAGATTTCCACAACTTAATTCAACCTGCTAAACAATTGTCCGTTAGCCCTCAGCACTTTATGACTGCCCTATGGAAAGCACACCTTTAATCCCCGTCAACGCCGATCCCTATGTCACCTTTGAACAGTGGTTCAATGAGGCGACGGCGGCAGAGCCCACATTGCCTGAAGCCATTAGTTTGGCCACCGCGACGAAGGCCGGGCGGCCATCGGTGCGCATGGTTTTGCTGAAAGAGTTCGGGCCAGAGGGCTTGGTATTCTACACCAACGGCGGCAGCCAGAAGGGTCGCGAGATTGCAGAAAACCCCTTTGGCGCCATCTGCTTGTTTTGGAAAAGCTTAAACCGCCAAATCCGCGCTGAAGGCCAGCTGACGCAAGTCAGCAATGAAAAAGCGGACGAATACTTTGCCGGTCGCCCGCGCGTGAGCCAGTTAGGCGCTTGGGCGTCTGACCAGTCGCGCCATTTGCCCGAGCGCGCCGAGCTGGTGAAGCGCCTGCAGGATGCCGAACAGAAGTTTGACGGCCAAACTGTTCCGCGCCCTGAATACTGGATTGGCTTTCGCATGATGCCGGAGAAATTAGAATTCTGGCAGGACGTGCCCAACCGTTTGCACGACCGCTTGATCTATCGTCGTGCGGGTAGCGGTTGGACCACCGAGCGCTTCTTTCCATGATGAAGGTTGGGCCATGATGAAGGTTTGGCCATGACATCGGATGCCAACGCGCGGCTGATGCGTCTGGCGACAATGCTCGCCATTGGATCTGCTGTTTTGCTGGTGTCCATGAAGACGGCCGCATACTTCATCACCGGCTCGGTGGCGTTGCTGGCCAGTCTGGCAGACTCGTCCATGGATTTGCTGGCGTCGGCTTTAAACTTCTTTGCCGTGCGTCATGCCTTGCTGCCTGCCGATGACAATCACCGTTTTGGTCATAGTAAGGCGGAACCGCTTTCGGCGTTGGGGCAGTCGGCCTTTATCGCGGGCTCGGGCGTTTTGTTGGCAATTGAAACAGTGTCGCGGTTGATCACGCCTGTGCCTGTCGCCAGCGGTGAAGTTGGTCTGTTGGTCATGATCCCGGCCACACTGATCACATTGGGGTTGGTGGCTTTTCAGCGCTACGTTGTGCGCAAAACCAGTTCGTTAGCCATTGGCGCAGACTCGATGCATTACACAGGTGATGTGTTGATGAACGCCAGCGTAATCTTTGCTGTTTACGCAACGACCTATCTGGGGTGGTCATGGGCAGATCCACTATTTGGCGGCCTCATTGCCGCTTTCCTTTTGGTAAACGCAGGCAGAATTGCGCTGGCCTCTATCGCTCATCTCATGGACGAAGAGATGCCCGAGGCTGAGCGCCAAAAGATTCTTGCGATCGTAAGACAAAATCAAAACGTGAAAGGCGTTCACGAGTTGCGCACCCGCCGATCTGGTGCGAAGGCCTTCATTCAGATGCATATTATGCTGGCCCCATCACTGACGCTGTTTGAAGCGCACCGTATTTCTGACGCCGTTGAAAATGACGTTCTGGCGGCTTACCCCAATGCCGACGTCATGATTCACCAGGATCCTGAAGGCCTGCCGGAACCGCATCAGGTGGGCAGCGTTTGACTATAATCTAGGCTTTGTGAACACGGGGGGACTCGTCGATGGCCCTTAAAACTTGCTAACATAGGTTCACAGGCTTTCAGCTTAATCGGCTTATAATGGAGCGTGCCGATGTCGAGCATTCGCAATATTCTCGCTGTCGTCAGCGACGCCACCAGTGGGCGTGCCACCCTTGAAACGGCCATTCGTGTTGGACGGCATCTCGAGTGCCATGTCGATGCCATGCATGTGCGCTCGGACCCGGCGGCGGCTTTACCCCTTGTCGGTGAAGCGATGTCGGGTGCAATGGTCGATGAGATGATGGGCGTGGCCGAGAAAGAAGCGGGCCAACGCGCCGCGCGCACCAAAGCTGTCTACGATGAAATTCTGGCCCGTGAGAATATCACCAATACCAATGCCGTTCCCGCCAGCAGTAATGGCTTTGGTATTACTTGGATGGAAGCTTCAGGCGTTGAAGAACAAGTGGTTGCTTTACGTGGTTGCCGCGCAGATTTGTTGATCGTCTCGCGTCCTACGGGGGAAACCGAAACCGCTGCTCTGATGACGCTGAATGCAGCGCTGATGCAAAGCGGACGGCCTGTTATTGCCGCAGCCCCTGCCACTGCAGCGATTCCGTCTACGGCGCCTTTCAAAAAAATCGCGGTGTTCTGGAATGGCTCAACCGAAGCCACACGTGCTGTGCAAGCAGCCCTGCCGTTTTTAAAGCGCGCTGAAGAAGTGACCATTCTGCGCGTGGAAGAAGAAGAGTGGTACGCTGAAACGAACGATCTGGAAGCGCACCTCGCGTATCACGGCGTTCATACGGTTGTGTCAAAAGTACTGCCCCGTGAAGTGCGCACGGGGCGCTCGTTGTTATTCGCCACCGGCGACTTGAATGCCGACATGATGGTGATGGGCGCTTATACGCGCTCTAAACTCCGGCAGCTTATTCTTGGCAGTGTGACGGGTTACGTGATGCAGCAGGCGATCTTGCCTGTATTCCTGTGTCACTAGTCTAAATCAGCCGAACAGATCGCTTTGTGCTGGCGGCGGCGGTCGAATTTCTTCTGCGTCCAGCGATGCGCCGCTGGTGGCTAGCACATGTTTGACGTCGGCAAAGCGGCGCGATGTATCCAGCCACTCGCGTTGTGCATTCCGGTCTAACAGTACCGGCATGCGATCATGGATGTGCGCAATCGATTTCGCGGGCGCGCAGGTAATGATGGTGAACGTGCCGTTCTCCAGTAACCCTGCAAATGCCACGCCCCCGTCTTGTGCGAGTTTGATGCGGGTTTTGACTTTTTTGGCCCCTTCTTCGCGCCATTCAAAATAAGCGCTGGCTGGAACCACGCAGCGTTGTTGTAACAACGGCTTAAAGGTGGGTTTCTGATCCAGCGTTTCCGCGCGCGCGTTGATCACCGGGCCGCGCTGCCAGTTGACGATGAAGCCCCATGGCATCCAGGCCATCGCCCCACTAGGCAAAATAACAGGTGCCATGTCCGTGGGGCGTACTTCGCCTTTCGGGAATTTTCTGAAGCGCTTTGCGTCTTCGTCAGTGGGGGCAAGCCCCAGCGCGACACCGGCAACGTAGCTTTCAAAGTTAGGTAAAATCTCGTACCGGGCGCACATTATTTTTAAGAAACTCAAATCCTACGTTAGCTCGTGCGCCGGTTGGGATTCACGTTTCCACGCAAGCGGCGCGCCTTCAACGTCAGCGCAATATTGCCCAGCAACACATCGTCGCCAGGGCTAAAGGTCATGGCTTTGTAGTATTCAGCCAGGGCCCGGTCAAACTCTTGGCGATAGAAATAAATGTTGGCGCGATTGTTATAGAAACTCCACTGCCGCGGACGTAAGCCAATGGCCTTATCGCAGGCGTTCATGGCGTCATCCAGCTTGCCTGTCCGCGTCAGGCCAATACACAGATTGTTGTAAGCGGCGGGCAGGTTCTCGGGCATCAATTCGCCCGAGCTAATGGCCTTTTGGGCGAGTTCAGTGCCTTTGCGCCATTGTTCGCGCCCCAGGGCGTTTGCACTCTCGTCCACCAAGCCGTTGCCGACCGAGAATGACTGCGCGTGCGCAGCGCCAATAAGGCTGATCGCAAAATAGGTGAGGACAACAAGGCTGGTGCGCATGGCGTTCTCCCTTAAGGAATACGCTTTATTATAGCACTAAAGAGTTGTGCCGCCGAGACAGATTCCCGCTGTGCACCGCACAGAATATCTTAATCAGGCGCGCGCAATTCGCCCTCGCTGATCAGAACCGCCGTGCCCCCGCAACGGACGGCGGTGATATGGCCGTTCGCAACATCAGCCTCAGCGAAAATTGTACTGGGGCGGCCCATTTCCACACCTTGCGTGATGGTCCAGCGCCCTGTGCCATTTTGCAGTTTCTGATCGCGGACCAGCCAGCCTGTGACAGCGCACGCCGCCGAGCCTGTGGCAGGGTCTTCGGTCACACCTTCACCGGGTCCAAACATACGGGCATGGATTTTGTCGGCAGCCGTGCGGGCGAAAATGTAGGTTTTATTGGCAGGCTTGCCGCCCAGCATTTTACCCCAGATGTCCATGTTCAGTTTCGCACGGGCGACCGCATCGACCGAGCGTAAGGGGATGCACGTGAACCACGTACCGCAAGAGAGCGAGAGTGCAGGCGTGCCGTTCTCATCCACGTCATCGGCACGCAAGTTCAGCATCGCGGCAAATTCTTTCAGTGATGCGGTCGCTTCAATGCTTGGTACTTTGGCGGTGGTGAAATCTGCGTACGCTGGTTCATGGCCATCCCAGCGCACGCGGATCGGGACGGGGCCAACGTTTTCTTCCAACACGGCTGATGTTTCTTTTTCGGCCCGCGGCAGTTGGCCCAGTGCGGCCAAGACCCATGCCGTTCCGACTGTGGGGTGACCCGCGAATTCCATCTCGACCGTGGGCGTAAAAATCTTCACGCGGTAGGCATGGGCTGGGTTGTCTGGCGGAAGAACAAATGTCGTTTCCGACAAATTGAACTCGTTTGCAATCTTCTGCATTTGGGATTGAGAGAGACCGCGCCCATCCAGCACCACCGCGAGCGGATTCCCGCCATAAGCCTGCGTGGTGAAAACATCGGCGGTGATGAATTTTAAACGGCGTATGTCGTCCATAACATTCTCCAATTCTTCTCAAAGAATGAGCGTGGGCAATGTGATGCGTCTATCGGAATTTTGACCTAGGACGCTTTATCCGAGGGGGGCTGAAGGCGAACTGAGCGCTGGCTTTAATCGGCCGGACGGTGACGTTATAGGCAATGTGCTCCGGGCGTTCTTGCTTGTTTGGGGGAGTGGGGTAAAAGCCGAACGAAAGGCGAGCCAAACGTCTTTTGTGCCGCTATACTCCGCCCCCTCCAACGGCGTGCGCGAGGGGCAGGGCACATGGCTGATGGCTTAAATCGGCGGCAAGCATTAGGCGTTGCGGCAAGCGTTGCTGCGGTCTCCGTGACTGCGCCGCTTCAAGCCGCAGCACCCAAGGGCAAGATGCCGTTGGATGAGTATCAGGCTTACGATGCCACCGGCTTGGCCATTCTGGTGGCCAAGGGCGATGTCGAACCCCGGGAACTTCTGGAAGCAGCTATTGCGCGCCTTGAAGTTGTCGACACCAAAATCAACTGCATCTCGCAGCGGCTGTATGACTACGGACGCAAACAAATCGCCGATGGTTTGCCGCGCGGGCCCTTCACAGGTGTGCCGTTTTTGCTGAAAGATTTGGGCGTTGATCTGGCCAGCACACCGACAGGCTCGGGCAGCAAGTTTTTCCAAGATGATATGGCACCCGTCGATAGCACTTTGGTTGCCCGCTATAAGCATGCCGGCCTGGTGATCTTTGGAAAAACCACAACGCCCGAGTTGGGGTTGGCAGGCACAACAGAATCCGCAGTACACGGCCAAACCAAAAACCCCTGGAATTTAGAACGCACCACCGGTGGCTCATCGGGCGGCGCTGCGGCAGCTGTCGCCACCAATGTTGTCGCGATTGCAAATGCCAGTGATGGCGCAGGTTCAATTCGTGTGCCTGCATCGTGCTGCGGTGTGTTCGGTTTAAAGCCCACACGAGGCCGCGTGCCACGCGGGCCGCGCAGTTTTGAAAGCTGGAATGGCTTAGGCACCATTCATGCTGTCAGCCGCAGTGTGCGCGATAGTGCCGCGTTGTTGGATGTCTCTGCGGGCACTGATTTGGGCGATCCGTATAGCGCGGTGCCGCCGAACCGCCCCTACGCGCAAGAAGTGGGCGCTGATCCCGGCAAACTGCGTATTGCGTTGGTGGTCTCGCCGCCCAATGGTGTGCCGGTTGATCCGGCGTGCTTGGATGCTGTGCATCGCGCGGCCAAGCTGTGCGAAGACATGGGCCATATTGTTGAAGAGAAAAAGCTCCCCATCAATCAACAAGCCACGTTCGATGGTTTAGTTGCTTCGCTGTGTGTGTCGGTGGTGCGTGGGTTAGATGGCCGTGCGGCGCGGTTAGGCCGTGCCGTGACAGAAGCCGATGTGGAACCCATCACGTGGTATTTCTATCAGCAAGGCAAAAAAGTGCCGGGCGCTGCATATGCAGAAGCGCGCGCGGTGTTTGATGCAACGGGCCGGGCGATGGCTGAGTTTCAGCAGGGCTACGACATTGTATTGTCGCCAACATTAGCGAAGCCGCCGATTAAATTGGGGCTGCTCAGTCTGTCGTCGAAGTTTGAAGATTATGCGCGGGAAGGCATGGGCTTCTCGCCCTTTAGTGCGGTGGCGAACATGACAGGTCAGCCTGCGATGTCGGTGCCGCTTCACTGGTCACCGGAAGGTTTGCCGGTGGGTGTCATGTTCATGGGGCGCATGAACGATGAAGCAACGCTGTTCCGGTTGGCCGGGCAGCTTGAAACTGCCCGGCCCTGGTTCAACCGGCGGCCCCAAATCTAGGGGCTCGTTTTTCTCAGACGTTTTAGAAGTTGTACTTGAAGCGCGCGGTGACGGTGCGCGGATCATTCGGGTACACCACAACTGTCGTGCCAACGGTTAAGCCCGTTGAGTAGTAGTTGTGATCCAGAATGTTTTTGCCTTCTAGTGACAGGGTCCAATCGCGGTTTTCGCTGTCGTAAGCGATCAACGCGTCAACCAGCGTGCGTGCACGGGCTGCGATCAGCGGGGTGTTCACAGCGTCGTTGTAGAACTTGTCGCTGTAATCCACGCTGGCACCCAAGCGCACTTGGCCCGGCAAGCCGACATCAGGTGTGAACGTGAAGCCCAAGGCGCCTTTGAACGGGGCCACACCACGCAGGTCTTTCACGCGGCATTCTTGGAACACGCCGTTCAATTGGCAGATGAACGAGTCCGTGTACTTGCCGTCTGTTACGGCAGCGTTGCCGTACAGCAAGAAGTTATCGGTCACTTGCCAGCTTGGCTCAAACTCGATGCCTTGCACGCGGGCGCTTGACGCATTCACAGTACGTACAATCGTCGTGCCTGGAATTTGCTGCGAAACGTGTAAGCCGTCGTACTTGTTATAATAAGCCGAAACGTTCAAGCGGACGGTGTTGTCGGCGTTCTGGAACTTCGCACCCACTTCGTAGGCGTCGACGTTTTCAGGCGCGTAAGAGAATACACCGTACACCAATTGGCCGTTTGAAACTGCGGGCGGAACGCGGTTCCAGCCGCCGCCTTTGAAGCCCTTCGAATAGCTGGCGTAGAGCAGCAGGTCATCGTTGGCTTGGTATTCAACGCCGAACTTCGGTGTCCAGCTATCCCAGCTGTCTTTGCCCAGCTTCGGGGTGCGGGTCGGGATTGCAGCGGTCGGCACGTAATAGAAGTTATAGAAAGATTTGTGATCGTCGGTGTAGCGAATGCCAGCACTGACGCTCAGTTGGTCTGTGATCTTGTAGCTGCCTTGCGCGTAGGCTGCGTACGAGTTGGTGTCTTGCTTCGACAGTTCCGGTTGGCTGAGACCAAGCGGTGACAGGAAGCGTGAGCGTTCAAAGAAGTAATACACGCCACCGGTGCCGGTGAAACGATCACTCTCATAAACGCCGTTGAATTCCTGGCTGAAGCTGGTTTCGTTCAAGAACACGCCCGAGATCAGCGCGCTGTTCGGTGCTGTATCCAGCGGCAGAACGGCTTCGGTTGTCAGGTTGCGCAGCGCTGAGGTTGAGGTCAGCGTGAAAGCGCCGGTGTTGTATTTCGCCGTCAAGGTTGCGCCGTTTTGCTCGACGCTTGATTGATCGGCTGAATTGCCGTCGGTCACGAAGATGTCGCGGTTCGGATTAGCGTTCGGGAACGTCACAGCGTTACCGGCAATCGCCGAGCCAAAGAATGGACCAGAGTTATCTTGCGTGTGATCCAGGCCCAACTCGACTTCGAAGGCGTCTGTTGGTGTGAACAGTAACTTGCCGCGAACGGCGGTCACATCGCGGTTGTTGACCTTCTTGTTGTTCAAGTTCGGCGCGGTGGTCAAGCCATCGCGGTCACGGCTGAGCGCGCTTAAAGATGCGAACACTTTGTCTTCGATCAGCGGGCCAGAGACATAGCCTTTGACGTCCACTTGGTCGTGGGTGCCGAGCGCGATTTCAAAGTTGCCACTCAATTCATTCGTCGGGCGCTTGGTCACGATCTTGATCGCACCGCCTGACGTGTTGCGGCCGTACAGCGTGCCTTGCGGCCCGCGCAGGACTTCCAAGCGTTCGATATCAGAGAAGTCGAACAACGCGCCGTACAAGCGCGGCATGTAAACGCCATCGACATATGTACCGACAGCGTTATCAGCGTTGAACGTGGCGCTATCTTGGCCGACGCCGCGGATGAAAATGCGTGGTGCGGATTGCAAGGCCACAACGTTCTGCACAATCGCGCCCGGCACAACGGCTTGCAGGTCGCGGATGTTGAACACTTGGCGTTCGGCTAAGCTGTCAGCCGAAAAGGCGGTGACGGCGATTGGCGTTTTTTGCAGATCTTCTGAGTAACGCTGTGCGGTGACGGTGATCTCTTCCAACTGGCCAGCTTTTTCAGCCTGGGCAACTTGTTGGGCCGACGCTGTGCTAGCAACCGCCAGCAGCGAGGCCGATGCGAACAGTGCGCCTTTCAGTGTGCGTGATGTAAAGGCAGATGACATGACAGATCCTTTTCTTGTTTTGCGTTGTCTTTTGCGCGCGTGCCCCGTTTCAAAAACCGACACAGGCGCGCAAGGTATGAAAATATGTCTATGAGATTACAGCAGCGTTCCAGCGTGGATGACGTAATCCCGACTCTATTTATCGACTAAAGGAAAAACGGTCTTCCGTCCGTTGCTTGCGCAGAAGAAGCACATCGTTGAACGCGAAACGCGGAGAACACGGCCCCTCAATAGCGCAAGCCAGAGAATGGCTGCGACATTTTGCGATGGCTACAGACCTTTATATATCTAAGGTGTCGATTGTCGTGATTGTGAGATCAGAATGTCACAGTTTCGCTTAGGTTACGTTGTGACGCTCGCGAGACAACGCGTTTTGCGCGAAGCCAAAATCGCACAGCGTGCAATACAAACCAGAATCAGCAAAAAGTAAGTTTGATACTCGTTATGGTTTGGGTGGCGCAGCACTGAGTTGTTGCGGAGCTTCTTTTTTCGCGCGCGCCAAATATTCTGGCGGCAACTCATCAATCGTTTTTAATTTCCGGCCTGACGCGTGCCACACCACGTGGCCTGGTATGTTTTGGCCCTGCGCATCTTTCATCTCCATCCATGGCATCCACGGTGCCCAGAACGTTGATGAGAAGGTTGCGTTGGCGCGCTTCACTTTCGGATCAGCAAATTCTTTGATTGTTGCGAAGGTGGATGAACACTCCAGCCACGGCTGTGCAAACGCGCGGGGGGCTGCGCGATCTTTAATCAGCCAAATCATGTCGCCATTCGCGTGCCAATTCAGCTTCAACGACTTATCGGGGACTGATGAAAGTTGTTCCTTAAAGCGCAAACCTTTGGTCGAGAGATAAAACGAGTCATTGCCCGCCAGCGTGTTCGACTTTGGTGTCGTGTCGCGGCCCGTATACGGGTTCTTCCAGGTGTTGATCATCTCGCCGGTCTCGAGGTCGCGGTAGAAGGTCAGCGTGCGCCCGCTTTGCACGTAGCCTTCGCCATCTTTATTCGCGCGATAGCGGTTGATCTCGCAACCTTCAAACCGGAACAGAGGCTTCGGCGCAGTATTATCCTGAATGCCGTAGATAATGCCGGTGTACCACCAGGGGCAGTCCACTTCATCCAAGCTACCGTGCATCTTCATGAAGCCATGCAGGTTCACCAGCGGATCATTCAGGTCAGGCAGGCCCGGTGCGTCGCCCATCAGCATGGCGTGTGCTGGTTGCGATGCTGTTGTGAATGCCCCCAGCATCATGGCAGTGACGCTAAAGCCGCCAATCAAATCGCGGCGCGAGTAATCAATATCAGTCATCGAAACCTCCCCAGGTCATATGGCGCTATCGTAAACGTGCATTGAAAGGTGGCGCAAACAAAAACGGCGCCAGATTGCTCTGGCGCCGCTGTGCAAACCGTATTGGTTTAAATCTTAGAACTTCAGCGAGGCATCCACGCCGATCAAGCGACGAGCGCCCGGCGAGATGAACGAGCCGCCGAATTCAGGCGCCGGGATGACTTCTTCCAGGTGCTTGTTGTTGGCCAGGTTCTTCGCGAACGCAGTGACTGACCAATTGTCGCTTTGTACGCCCATACGCAGATCGATGGTGGCGTAGACATTACGCTGTTGGTTGCAGCCGTTGCTCGGCACGCCGAACAAGGTCGGACGATCTTGGCATTGCACAACGTGGAACCAGGTGGGGCCCACCACGTTCACGTCGGTGCGCAGCAAGAAGTCGAACTTGTCATTTACCGGCGTCAACACTTGCGAACCGAAGTTCAGCGTGTAGTCAGCGGTGTACGGTGACTCGTTGCCAACCACGTAAGGACGCGACGCCATACGCTTGATCTTGCTGTCGGTCACGTTACCGCCAGCATAGAACTGCAGCCAATCGGTCATCTGCACGTTCAAGGCCAACTCACCGCCAACCAAGCGTACTTTGTCGATGTTGTTCACAACGCGCAGCAGGCCGAACGGACCCACCAAGAATTCGAAGAACTGCATATCATCAACAGTGTTGTGATAGACGGCACCTTCCAAGCTCACGCGCTTGTCAGCAAACGTCGACTTGAAGCCTGCTTCAAACGCTGACGAGGTTTCTTCGCGGAAGTTGTCGTTGATAATCAGGCCCGCGTTTACTGGCGGACGGTTGAAGAACACGTTCACCGTGGCGCTGGCGCCTTGGTTGTTGAAACCGCCGGCCTTAAAGCCAATGCCCCAGTTGGCATACAGCGTTAAGTCTTCGGTCGGCTTCGTGGTGATGCTGATCTTCGGCTCTAACTGATCGTAGGTGTTTTTCTTGTCACGCACGCCAGCCGGGTTGATCGTCGGATCAAGGCCTGGGTTCAGGAAGGCGTTGCCCGAAGAAATGCCGTCGTTGGTGAAGTCAACGTACTGCGTGCGCGCGGTAGTCGGCACCAAGTTGTGCACTTTGCGCTCTTCACGGTCGTAACGTAACGCCACCGACAATTCGGTGTTTTCTTGCAGGTCATACGCGACCGAACCGAAGGCCGAGTACACGTTGCTCTTGAAGCGGTCATGAACCAGTGACTCAGTTGCGTTCACATCGCCGCGCGGCAGGTACAGTTGCTCTGTCACGCCACGGCCACGGTCGATGCCTAAGTTCACGCCGACTTCGCGGTTGATATGCAGGCCATACGCACCCACCAACCAACGCAAGTCTTGATCAGCCGGAGATGCGAAGCGAATTTCGGCGCTCATGTCTTCTTGGTTACGCACTTGGAACTGCGTGCCATCGCAAAGTGTTGGCGTGTACGCACCCAGGAACGAACCTTCCGGGGTCGGGGCCAAGAACTCAGGTGACGGCAAGCGCACACCAGCCGCTGACAATTGCGCAGTCGAAGCACGGCAAGCCGCATCTTGGTTGAAGAAGCCGAATGCAGCAGATGTGCCGTCAGACGAGAAATCTTGTTTCACATTGCTGTACAGCACCCACCCGGTCAGCGTGCCGGCGTCGTACTGCTGGTCCCATTTTGCTGACACTTCCAGGTTATCCTGGTCGTTTTCAGGATCGATGTTGAAAACGTAATTGGGGCGATGCGTGTTTACATCTTTGTAGAGGTCCGGGTTGCCCAAAGCAGCAGCAAAGCCAGGCAATGCGAACACGGCATTGAAGTTAATGGCGGCGGCGTCCACTTGGCCCCAACGCGCTTTCACATCAACTGAAGCATCGTCGTTCGGTTCAAACACAACGCGACCGCTGATGTTGTAACCTTCGTAGTCGTCGACGACCTTTTTGTTCAAGAACGTGTTCTTGAAGAAGCCATCGGTGCGGCGCCAATCAGCTTGGATTTTGTAGAACACTTTATCCGTCGCTGGGCCACTGGTGGAGACCGTGGCCGCGAAGGTGTTGTTGTCGGCAGCCGTGCCTTTGATGATGGTTTCTTGTTTATCGGTCGGCTTCTTGGTGTTGATGATCACCGCACCAGCCGCAGCGTTACGACCGTAAAGCGCGCCTTGCGGACCTTTTAAGATTTCGATCTGTTGCAAATCTGGGTATTCGCGGCTGATGGCTGACGGGTTGGTCATCAAGATGCCGTCGATGATCAGGCCGAAGCTGTTCTCAGCATCGCGTGCGCCGTTGATGCCGCGAATGTTGACTTGGGCGTTACCGATTTCGTCGGTGCCGGTCACGATGGTCACGCCAGGGGTCAAGGCGATGAAGTCTTCAGCGCGAGCCACACCTGCGTTGGCCAATGTCTCAGCGGTGAAGGCGGTGATCGACGCCGGAACGTCTGACAACGATTCCGAACGTTGACGGGCCGTGACGATAATTTCTTCCACTTGCGCCATGGCGGGTAAGGCTGACAGCAAAATGGCCGAGCTGGCCGAGAGCAGCAGAGTTTTTTTGAAGATCTTCACGAGGTCGCTCCTTGCAACGAAGTCGTTTGGAGCGGGGCTGGTTGAATGTGATATGAACTGAACAACGCGTGAATGCCGCATGACAACGTAAGCCATGCAGACTTCTCTCCCTCTTGCAGATCAGCTCTACAACTTTGTGTAAGAGACTGAACTGAAGATCACTCGCCGCTCAGTTGAATTCCCCGCTCGATTAACCGCTGTGAAGGTAGCGAAAAATCGTTGTGTTGCAACGCACAAGGGCGACTTCCTGCGGTTGGGGGCTGAAATGTCTACGGGTGTGGCGGGCGCGTCACACGCGCTCATACCGCGAACCCATTCTTAATATCCGGACATTGGCCCCGTCGCACGCATAAACGTACACGGTGTGCTCGGCAAACATCATCTTAAGGTGAGAGGGCTAGCCGAATAATGAAAGTTGGTCGCCAACCTGGGCCGGGGGCTTGAACAGCGAATAGTCTGTGGTGCCACGGGTGAGGTTTAAGCCCAACCGCTGGCAGGCCAGTCGGAAGCGTTTCTGCATTAACTCTGCAATTGGTCCGGTGCCGCTCTGGCGGGTGTGCCAATCGGGGTCGTAATCGCGCCCATCCCGCATAGACCTGATCAACGTCATGATGTGCTTGGCGCGATCAGGGACCGCTTCAGCCAGCCACTCCTGAAATAGATCGCGCACTTCAAGCGGTAAGCGCAGCATCACAAAGCCAGCACTGGTCGCACCAGCATCGCGCGCGGCTTCCAACACGCCTTCCATTTCATGATCGTTCAGCGCGGGGATAACGGGTGCAAACATCACGGCGGTGGGAATGCCTGCTGAGCTGAGTTTTTTGATGGCTTCCAATCTGCGTGTGGGTGTGGAGGCGCGCGGTTCCATCTTGCGCGCCAACGCGCCATCCAGCGTGGTGATCGAAACCGCACAGCGCGCCAAATTTTGCGCGGCCATCGGCGCCAGAATATCAATGTCGCGTGTAATCAACGCTGATTTTGTGACGATGCCAACAGGG
Source organism: Rhodospirillaceae bacterium (assembly GCA_965229355.1). GTDB lineage: Bacteria > Pseudomonadota > Alphaproteobacteria > Rhodospirillales > Rhodospirillaceae. The sequence continues at coordinate 3,011,559 of OZ245869.1, forward strand.
TGATTAAAGCGTTGCAGCACTTGCAAAACCGAGCGCGTGACTTGGTATTTGCGCTCAACAGGTTGGTACGGATCGGTGTTCGTGCCCATCGCCATGGTTTGCATTTTGTAGTTCGGGGCGCGCAGTTCTTTGTCCAGCAACAGTGCTGCGTCGGGCTTCATGAAAATCTTGCTCTCGAAATCCAAGCCCGGTGACATGCCTAGCCACGCATGGCTGGGCCGCGCGAAGCAGTAGATGCAGCCGTGCTCGCAGCCTCGGTAGGGATTGATCGAGCGATCAAAGGAAATGTCAGGCGATTTGTTGCGCGCGATGATGCTGCGGCTGGTGTCTTTCAACACATGGGTCTTGAGTGGCGGCGGTGGCAGGTCGACGTTGTCCCAACCGTCGTCAAAATTCTCGCGGTGCTCTTTGTCGTAACGCCCCGATGGATTGCCAACCGCGCCACGCCCGCGCCGGGCATCGGGATGCGCGCCGTGCGTGTCATTTAGCTCGCCGCCCAAGTAGCGCTTGGCTGAATGGAGCGGGGGAAACTTATTCGCAGGGCTTTTTGCGGGCTGACTCGACATGCTCAAAGCTTACGTCACTCAAAAGAACAAAACAAGAACATTTGAGTTTGGGGCCACATAGAAAAGCAAAACCCCGGCGGCCCAAGATTTATTCAAAGGAAGTGCTGCCTGAACAAAAAAATAACCCCGGCAGCACTGGGGGCGCCACCGGGGTTGGGGTTGGTCAGCGGCAGAGGGGGTAAGGCTGGGGGCCTAAAACTACCAACTGACCAAGACGTCTTTGTCGTTCTCTCAGCTCTTTCTACGGGCGCTTTTCAACTTGGATTAATCGCGTGGACTACGACCGTTATGTTTGTCGACTTCGCGGGTGAGGACGAGTGCGTTGTCCACAGTCACGATGTCGACGGTGTAGGTGTCTTTATCTTTTTCCTTCACAGCACCGACCTGGAGGCGCGGATTGCCTTGCATGATCAGGCGTGCGTCGGCCAACTTCTTCACTTGGTCGGCGGTCAGGTTCAGGTCGCGATCACCATCACGATTGATAAAGCCAAAGCCTGCGCTGGGACCACGGTGGGGCTTACGCACACCATCTTTGTCCTCGGCCTTTGCTTTTTCGATGCGCTCTTCAATCTTGTCGCAACGATCTGTTGCGCTGGGCGGCAGGCCGGTTTTGGTGGAAATTTCGCGCGTCATCACTAACGAGTCACCTTTGACCGTGACAATATCAACGCTGACGACATCGCCTTTGGTCGAGACTTTGCCGACCTTTACGTTTGGATTGCCGCGTTCGGCTAAGCGGCCTGCGACAATGTCCCGCACTTGGTCAGCGGTTAGCTTTTTATCCATGCTGGCGAGTTTGGCTTCAAAGCTTTCGCAGCGGTCTTTGATACGCTCGAAGCGTTTGCCATCGCGCTCACCGCCCATATGCCCTGCCGGACCTTGGGCATATGCAGCAGTGCTTGCTGCCATCGTGCCAAGGCCGAATAAAACGGCCAGCGTGGTGGGGCGTAATTTCATCGCTTGTAGATACATCTTGGTATTCATGAGTTTTTGCTCCGTGAGAACAGTTGTTGTCGGTTGATCTCGGGTCGCAAAACCTGGAACTTTAATCGTGCTTTTTCGCGTGGGTCTTATCATCCGTAGGCCTACGATTTTCAGTAGGCCTACGTCTTAAGTTGTTATCTTAGCCGCGCGGCAAGATTGAGCTGATGCCCATCCAGGCAGTGCTGATACCAGTCAGACCGATGATGGCGTTTAATAAGATGATCATGTTTTTGTCTCCTTCATGTGCCGGGTAGGGGGTTCGTCCCGGCTTCTGAAGACATTTATGATCTTCGGGTGTAACGGGGGTGTGTCATGAATACCGAAATCGTGTAACGGGCTGTATCGGTTCCCATCGCTGTTACAGGCTGTTACCGGAAACCTTGGAAACATTTGATTTTGCACAGTAAAATTACTGTCATACGGGCAGGCACTTTGCCCGCTTTCTTTTCCAGTCTTATTTGATGAACACGCTTGTTGCATAAGTATTGAAACATGAGCACCGCAACTGAAACTGCCAAACCGCACATCCTGATCGTCGATGACGACACTGAAATTCGTGATCTGCTCAGCCGGTTTTTGAGTAAGCACGATTTTCGCGTCACCACGGCTAAGGATGGCCGCGATATGCAGCAGGCCTTGAAAGACTGGAAGATCGATCTGATTGTTCTGGACTTGATGATGCCGGGCGATGATGGCCTGACGTTGTGCCGCCAGGTGCGGGCCGACTCTGACATTCCTATTATTATGCTGACGGCGATGGGCGAAGACGTGGACCGCATTATTGGTCTGGAAGTCGGCGCTGATGATTATATCGCCAAGCCCTTTAATCCGCGTGAACTGTCGGCGCGCATTAAAGCAGTCTTGCGCCGCACCACTGCGCCGCCGCTGACGCCTGCTGTCGAAGTGGATGGCGATAGCGAAGAAAAGATTTTGTTCGAAGACTTTGAATTGCAGCCGTCTACCCGCACCTTGAAGAAAGGCAGCGAAGACATTGTGTTGACGGCCGGTGAATACGAACTGCTGATTGCCTTTGTCGAACATCCACGCCGCGTGCTGAATCGCGATCAGTTGTTGGATATGGCGCGTGGCCGCGCGGCTATTCCGTTTGATCGCGCCATTGACGTGCAGGTGGGGCGCTTGCGCAAAAAGATCGAGCCCGATGCCAAAGTGCCTGTGTTGATTAAAACCGTGCGCGGTGGGGGCTATATGTTCACACCGGATGTACGTCGCGGATAAAGACCGAGAGTTAAGATGGCTGAGAGTGTTCTGAACACTGCCGAGCGAGTGAAAACTGCAAAAGAGAATGCAGCCGAAGCGCGTGCGCGTGTCGATGAGATGTATGAAGATGGGCCCCCGCGGTGGGTGCAGCGTCTGAAGATCGACAACTTAGCGACGTTCATCATCGTCTTTGTGATGACGATTGTGATTATCCTGAATGGCATGTCGCTGATGTTCTATGCGGTCTATCGCGGCGATGCGGCCATTGCTGCCGCTGCGGGGCAAGCTGCTGACCAGTTGATTGCCATTCGCCGTTTGGTCGACCGTGCACCCGACCGCGATAAAGCCGTGATCATTCGTCGTTTGAATTCCCCCGCCATGGTGATGGCGGTTACACGCCGCCCGATTGTTGAACATTCCGACGAGCAGTTTTCGTCGAAGATTGTGCAGCGCCGTTTGGTGCGCGAGTTTCCGCCGGGCACTGAGATTTACATCGACAGTAAGATCGAGCGCGAAGATAACGCGGCTGGCGATGGTTTTCCGTCCGATGAAGAAGTGGAGCGTCAACGCCGCACCGATGAAGCGGCTGCCGATGCTGATGACCGTGATGCGCGCCTGCGGCATGATCACCGCATGGAAGGGCCGGGTGCGCCGCCCGTGCCGCCTGCTCTGACGCAACAACGAGCGGACGAGAGTTTGACGCCCGATCAACGCCGCGACCGCCGGGATCGGACGATGGAAAACATCATGCGCGCGCCCCCCATGATTAGTCTGGGGTCGGAAGCGATTATTCGCGTATCGATTAAAGTAGGCAGCGACGCGTGGTTCAACAGCCGCATTGTGTTGGCAGTGAACGAAAACCCGGGTCGCAATAATCCGATCATCTTCTTGTCGGTGTTGTCGCTGGTGATTGCGATCGTGTCGCTGTGGGGCCTGCGCCGCGCCACGAAGCCGCTCGCGTTGTTTGCTCTTGCTGCTGAACGCTTGGGCATCGACTTCAACGCTGATCCGTTGGTGGTGCAGGGGCCGGGTGAGGTGCGCCGCGCTTCGCGGGCCTTCAACACTATGCAAACGCGCCTGAAGCGCTTTATTCAAGACCGCACGCAAATGCTGGCGGCGATCAGTCACGATCTGCGCACGCCGATTACGCGCATGAAACTGCGCGCTGAGTTTGTCGATGATGACGAGCAGCGCGAGAAAATGCTGCGTGACTTGGACGAGATGGAAAAGATGATCTCGGCCACACTCGCATTTGCCCGTGACGATGCCGCCAACGAGCCGACGGCGCTCACAAACATTGCGCTGATGTTGGCCGATATCACGTCTGATGAAGCGGCCTCTGATCACGATGTTACTTATACGGGGCCAGTCGATCTCGACATTATCGCCCGGCCTTTGGCGTTGAAGCGCGCTGTCAGCAACTTGGTCGATAACGCCGTGAAGTACGGTAAGGCGGCGCGCATTACCCTGGCCACCATTCGCGATGGGATTGAGATCGTCATTGACGACGATGGCCCCGGCATTCCCGAAACCGATATGGAGAAGGTGTTTACACCGTTCTTCAGGCTTGAAGCGTCGCGCAGTCGCGAAACGGGTGGCACAGGCTTGGGCCTGACGATTACCCGTAATGCTATTCGCTCGATGGGTGGCGATATCGAACTGTCGAACCGCGCCGATGCGGGCAAAGTTGTGGGCCTGCGGGCCCGCATTATCCTGCCGACGACGCAAAACGCGGCGGAGTAATCCGCCGCGTACACCTCTAACGTCTCTGAATGTTGGCTGCTGCTTGAATAAAAGAGCGGTGCTCTGTTGGCTTGCGCCGTGAGGCACTAAGCCCCTTTGCCGCCGTGCTTCACAGACCAACCCACTGGATCAGCCAGGAAGTCTTTGACACCTTGAATGGCAGCATCGCTGAATGACTTTTGTTCTTCCGCCACGGCCAGCACATCGCGCCAGGTGCACAGGTAGTGCAAATCCAGGCCGTCGTTTTTCAGCGTTTCAATCGCGCCCGGAAACGCGCCGTAGAAGAACACCACAAACACGTGGTCGCACTTCGCACCGGCATCTCTCAAAGCTTTCGTGAACAGCAGTTTCGAGCCGCCGTCGGATGCCAAGTCTTCCACCAACACAATGTTGTCGCCGTCTTTGAAGTCGCCTTCAATTTGCGCGTTGCGACCGAAACCCTTGGGTTTTTTGCGCACGTACTGCATCGGCAGCATCAGCGCATCGGAAATCCAGGCCGCGTAGGGGATGCCAGCGGTCTCGCCGCCAGCGATACCTTGGATGTTTTCGTGGCCCACGTTCTCTTCAATTTCCAGGCGCGCCAGTTCGGTGATTTTGCGGCGCGCGCGCGGGAAGCCGATGATTTTGCGGCAGTCGATGTACACCGGGCTCGCCCAGCCAGCCGTGAGTTTGTAGGGCTCCTCGGGGCGGAAATTGACGGCTTTGATCTCCAGCAAAATCTTTGCGACCGTGCGGCCAGCGGCCTCTTGGCGGGCGTTACGAACCTTGGAAACGGTGCTGGTCGACATAGACAAAACCTCAAAGGCAGAGCCGAAAAATGGGTGATGATCTCGAAGCTAGATTTACCCGCTTCGCTGGTTCCCGCAAAGGTTTTTGAGGCGCAATCCGGCCGTTATCCACGACTTGAGACAGCTCTGTCCGGTGTTGTGCGTCGATGTGGATAATTTGGAAAAATGAGTGCGGCCTCCCTGCAAATGCAGGCTGCAGTGCAGGCGAAATGGGGGAGTGCGTGAGTTGCGGGGACGCAGCGGCAACCAGCGCGTGTGGAATTTTGTTCAGGTCGAAACCATCATCAGCCCGTGGCGCGTCAGCGCCAGTTCCGGAGGAACTGAATCTATTGTGATTGTGTTGGTATGGTTTACGTAAACGACGAAAAAAGGCTTTATATAATCGCTCACATAAATGCTTACGTGATTTTATTCATAGATGCTCACGAGAACACAGCATGTCAAATCCACTGATTGAGCGGCGCGATCTGATGGTGGGGTTGGGGGCAGCGACCGCCGTGACCATCGCCACCACGACCAACGCTGCACAAGTGGTGAACGACGCCGAGCTTGCGCCTGATGCACCTGCGGCGTCCGTGCGCTTTACGCATGGTGTCGCCAGTGGTGATCCGCTGCACACGGCGGTGGTGATTTGGACGCGCGCGGAACCGGCGGCCTCGGGCCGTGTGACTGTGACGTGGGAAGTGTCTGACACCGAAGCGTTCACCACACTCATCAAAAGCGGCACCGCCAACACCGACGATACGCGCGACTACACGGTGAAGGTGGACGTGACGGGCTTGCTGCCGGGCACCACGTATTATTATCGCTTCAAATCGAATGGTGATGTGATCTCACCAATAGGCCGCACACGCACGTTCCCTGCATCAGGCACGCGCCCGTTGAAGCTTGCTGTGTTTTGCTGCGCCAATGTGGGGCAGGGGTTTTTCAACGCGTATCGTCATTGCGCTGATCGCGATGATATCGACGTCACGCTGCACATCGGTGATTACATTTATGAGTATGGCCCTGGCATTTCTACCGAAGCGGAAATTGCGGCGGGCAGTCGTATCGCCGAGCCACGCAAAAAATTGGTGACACTGGCGGATTATCGGTTGCGCTATGGCAGCTATCGGCAAGACCCTGATTTGCAAGAGATGCATCGTCGCCATCCGTTCGTGCCAGTGTGGGACGATCATGAGATCGCCAACAACGCCTATAAAATGGGCTCGGAAAATCATTGGGGCGGCACCGAAGGCACGTGGGATCAACGCAAAGCGCGCGCGGCCCAAGCGTACTTTGAATGGATGCCCATTCGTCCGCTTGCACCTGAGCCTGTGAAGCCCGGTGAGTCTGCGCGCATCTTCCGCAGTTTCGATGTGGGCGATGTGGCGACCATTATTATGTTGGACACGCGCATTCATGGCCGCGACCCAGCGCCGGGTGGTTGGAACATGGTGTTCCTGACCGAGCCTAGCCCCGATGGCAAAACACAATGGGCGATGCCGTATGATGCCAGCACGTATCCGCCAACGCCGCGCCCGGATTTGTTTGTGCAAGTTGCGGGTGACGCAGAGAAGTTGCCGAAGGGTTGCATCTTCATGCCGGATTATGAGCGCTACAAAACTGAAGTGCTAAACGGTGAGCGCACGATATTGGGCCCCGAGCAGGAAACGTGGCTGACGGAAACACTGAAAGCATCCAAGGCGCGCGGTGTGCCGTGGCAAATTCTGGGTCAACAAACCATTGCGGCGACATTCGTGCCGGTTGATCCCACCACGCATATGGACCCGGCACGAGCAAATCGTTTTGGGCCTGATTATTTCATGCGCATGAAACTGCAAGAAGCTAACAACGTGCCTTTCGCCAGTGATACGTGGGGCGGTGGTTATCCGCGCTCGCGCGACCGCATGATTGAAACGCTACGTGAGCACGCGAACAACACCATTATCCTCAGTGGCGATATTCACAACGCGTGGGGCTTTGTGCATCACGATTCAAAAGGCGATTTGCGCGCGTTGGAAGTGACGACGGCGTCTGTCACATCGCCCGGCATGGAATCGTACATGGGGGTGGGGCCCAGCATGGTGAAGGCCATGATGGCGAAAAATAAGAACATGGTTTACGGCGAACTGACCTCGCGCGGCTATGCCACCATCACGTTGACCAAAGACACCGCCGAGGCCGAATGGTTGTTTGTCGATACGGTGCGCTCGCGCAACTTTACCGCCAAGGTTGATAAGCGCATTACCGTCGCCGCAGGTGCCCCCAACCAGGGGATGCGGTTGGTTTAAGGCGTATTTGGGGCACTCGCCTTGCGTGCTTGATTTGTGCGCACGCCCAGAGATATGACATGGCATGCCCGCCACCCCGCCCATCATTTGGCTTCTGATCGACGACCGCCCTGGCAATGCCACGCAAGTGCGTGGCGTGGCTGAAGCGCTTGCGTCCAAGCTGGGTGTGCCGTTCGAGGGTGAAACCTCGACCATCGTGGAGAAGAAAATCGAATACACATCGTTCGCCAAGCTGCCCAACGTGGTGCGCGGCTCGACGCTGATTGGTGTCACCAAAGAGACGGTGGGCCGCATTGCAGGGAATGCCAAGAACCCATGGCCGGATGTGGTGATCGCTGCCGGGCGTCGCACCGGCCCTGTGGCGCGCTGGATTAAAAAAGCATCACGCGCGCGCGGCTTTCAAACCAAGATTGCGCAGATCATGAACCCCGGCAAAGTGGGTGCGGCCGAGTTTGATCTGATCGCGATCCCCAAACACGATTGCGAACAGCCGCTGCATAACCACAAAGACCCATCAGGCCAAAAAGTCGATGCGCCGAATGTGATGCGCATGATGGGGGCACCGCATCGGTTTTCTCAGGCGCGTTTGGCCGCTGAGAACGAATACTGGTCCGGCATCATGACGGCGCTGCCGCATCCGTACATTGCGTTGTTTGTCGGTGGGGCCACGAAGTCCAAACCATTTCCGCCCAAGCTTGCCGCTGACTTGGGTGCGCGCGTGAATGCCATGGCGCGCGAGCTTGGCGGCTCGGTGCTGCTCACCACGTCGCGCCGCACCGGCGCTGAGGCTGAAGCAGCCCTTCGTGCCGCCATTACCGAGCCGCACTATTTATATGTGTGGAGCCAGCAAGGCATAAGCGGTGCGCCGAACCCGTATGCGGGTTACTTGGCGTTGGCTGACGTGTTGGTGGTAACGGGTGACTCTGTTTCCATGTGCTCGGAAGCCTGCGCCAACCCAGGGCCGGTTTATATTTATGCACCGCCAGGCATGGTAACGAAAAAGCATGCACGCCTGCATCATGATTTATATGCCAGCGGTTATGCCCGCGCGTTTGATGGCAATTACGATAGCTGGCGACACGAACCCTTAAACGCTGCAGGCGATGTGGCCGCACGCATTGCTGACCTGTTGGCAAAATAAGCGGTTCGCTCGCAGTTCATCTCTCACCCAAATCAGCTAATTGGTATGCACGCATAACTTTTGGCGAGCCTTGTGAATTATTCCCCATTTAGTTGACTGCGCCCCAACCCTGAGGTTTTAATCTTCCGGGGATTCTTAGCTGGGGTTGTTTTTCATGGTGTTACCAAGGGGTTGGGCGGCGCTTGTTATGAGCGCGTTGTCCGTTTGTTTTGCGGCTATATGGCCTGCAGTTGCCGCGGCACCGCTGGAAGAATACGGCAAAGACCCTGAAATCTCGTCGGTCGATATTTCGCCCGATGGCACCAAAGCCGCGATGATCCAGATGGAGGCAGGCAAAGAGCCTGTTCTGCTGATCATGGATCTTAACACCCGCAAAGCCAAAGGCTTCCAGTTGGGTGATTTGAAAGTCAGCGAAACATTCTGGAGCAGCGACCAGCATGTGTTGCTCTATGCCAGCCAAACCCGCCGCATGATGCAGTTTCAGTCTTCTCTGGTGGAAGTCTGCGGTGTTTTTTCAGTCAACGTCACCAAGACGGATGGCCCCAAGCAACTCTTAGTAAAGAACCCGGAAATCGCGACGCAAAGCAGCCTGTGTGATGTGGACACGCGGTTGTGGAACGACACAGGCGATGTGTTGATGATGGCCTACACCACTGGCAACGCCAGTTCGACGTTGGAATCTGCCCGTGCCAAGGGCAACGCCTCCAGCGTGAATGGCGAGTTTGCGTTGTACCGCGTGAACGGCGAAACGGGTTACGGCACGCGCATATCGCGCGGCACAGATTCAACGCGTGCATTTATCCCGTCACCCAAGGGCCATGTGATCGCGCGCATTGATCATACACAACGTGCCAACCGCTACCGCATTTCTATTCCCAAAAGTGCGGACCGCCTGCGTGACTATGATACGGCGTTTGTGGAAGATGCTGAAATTCCACAATTGTCAGTGTATGGCGCGAATGCAGATGAATCCGCGCTGATTATCGGCACGTATCGCAAAAATGGCCTGCTGGGTTTGTACGAGTTGTCTTTGAAAGACGGCAGCATCGGCCAGCCGGTGTTCGAGGCTGACGGCGTTGATATCGACCACGTGTTGCGTGATCCCTACACCACGCAGTTGGCGGGCGTGACGTATGTGAAAGCGCATATGGAACAGATTTTCTTTCAAGATGATCTGCAAGGTGTGCTGACATCGGTGAAGGCGGCGCTAAAAGATTATCCGACGATCACGATCTCAAGTTGGGACCGTGCGCGCAAAACATTTGTGATTTTTGCGGAAGGCCCCAAGAGTGCGGGCGATTACTTTACCTTAGATGCGGCGACAGGGAAGTTGCAGCATTTGGCTTCGGTACGACGCAACTTGCGCGGCGATAATATCGCAACCGTCACATCCTTCTTTTACAAAGCGCGCGATGCGCAGCCCATTCAAGCATTCCTGACGCTGCCCTTAGGCATGCGCGACATGGCGGCTGCGAAGAACTTGCCGTTGGTTGTGTTGCCGCACGGCGGGCCCGAGGTGCGTGATGCCGTGACCTTCGATTATTGGAATCAAGCCTTAGCAAGCCGTGGTTATGCGGTGCTGCAAATGAACTTTCGCGGCTCTGAAGGCTACGGCGCTTCATTTCGCGATGCAGGCCATCGCGAGTGGGGCGGCAAGATGCAAGATGATGTAACCGACGGTGTGCAGTACGCCATCGCGAATGGCCTGGCTGACCCTCAACGCATTTGTATTGTTGGCGGCAGTTACGGGGGCTATGCAGCGCTGGCAGGGGCCGCCTTCACACCTAACCTTTATAAATGTGCCGTTTCTATCAACGGCGTTTCGGATTTGGAACGCGTTCTGGATTGGCAACTGAAGCGCTACGGCGGCGACAGTGCCAGTTACGAATATTGGAAAAGCAGGATCGGCGACCCCAGCACAGACGCGCGCATGATTAAAGCGCGCTCGCCCACTAACGCAGCCAAAGCGGTAACTGCGGATGTGCTGTTGATTCATGGCCAGGACGACACTGTCGTACCGTTCGAACAAAGCCGGTTCATGGAAGACGCCCTGAAAGATGCGGGCAAGCCGGTGCAGTTAGTAAAACTGGATGGCGAAGACCATTATTTATCGCGTGCGAAAACACGCACCGAGATGCTGAAAGCGCTAGATGGCTTTTTAGCCAAGCATCTTGGCGGTCAAGTTAGCCCTGCGAATTAAACACTGAATTTTTTGAGCTGATATTTTTGGAGATCGATTATGTTGCGAATTCTAAGCTTTGCTCTGGTTGTTGCCGGTTTGTCGGTATCAGTGTCGGCCAAACAACCGATTGAAGTGTACGGCAAAGACCCTGAAGTCTCCGATGTCGAGATTTCACCCGACGGCACCAAGGTGGCGATGATCCGTAACGAGAATGATCGTGCCGGGCTGATGGTGCTGGAACTCGCGACCAAGAAAGCCATGCAGTACGACTTGGGCGAGATCAAAGTGCGCGATGTGGAGTGGAACAGCGATAACCACGTTCTGTTCTACGCGACAGAAACCACCAACAACTTGGCCTTTCGCTCCACGCTGATTGAGTTCTGCGGCGTATTCTCGGTCGATACGCGCGGCAAAAATAACCCGAAGCAATTGTTGAGCGGGAATGGCGATAAATTAGCAGCGCAAGGGGGCCTGTGCGACATCACCAGCCGTTTGTGGACGGATACGGGCGATGTGTTGATGGGGGCGACGACTGATGTGAAGGGCATCCCCGGTGGTCAGCGCGATTTGTACCGCGTGAATGGCAAAAGTGGCCGTGGTGGCATTATCACACGCGGTACAGCAGCCACATCGGATTGGATTACATCCCCCCAGGGCTATGTGATCGCGCGTGTGGATTACAGCAGTAAGTCGGACCGTTACCGCGTGTTTGTGCCGACCGATGAAGACAAGCTGGGTGGTTATAAAGCGATTTTTGAAGACGAAACAAAAACGCCGGAGATGAGTATCTACGGCGCAAACACAGCTGGCACCGCACTGATTGTCGGCACGCGGTCGAAAACTGATCGCTTCTCGTTGTTTGAAATGTCGCTGACCGATGGCAGCATCGGCAAAGCGTTGTTTGAACCGCCCTCAGGCGACATCAGTGGCGTCATTAAAGACCCATATTCGGGTGCAATTGTGGGCGCCAACTACGCGCATGATTACACCGAACAGATTTTCTTCGAGAACGATTTGCAAGCCGTATTGTTGGGCACCAGCAAGGCATTGCCCAATTGGGGTGATGTCACGTTGCTATCGTGGGACCGTAACCGCCAGAAGTTTGTGTTGTTCGCCAGTGGCGGCGGTGCGACGGGCGATTACTTTGTGTTTGACCGTACCAAAGGAAAATTGGAGCACCTGACGCGCGCGCGTCCTGATTTGGCCAAGGGCGACATTGGTATTGTGACCGCCTTTACCTTCAAAGCGCGCGATGGGTTGGTAATTCCAGCTTACCTCACGCTTCCATCGGGAGTCAGCGAAGCCCAGGCCAAGAACATGCCGTTGGTGATGTTGCCGCACGGCGGGCCCGCCAGTCGCGATGATGGCGGCTTTGACTACTGGGCGCAGGCGATTGCAAGCCGCGGTTACGCGGTGCTGCAAGTAAATTTCCGAGGCTCTAATGGCTACGGCACTGCGTTTGAAGAAGCTGGCCACGGTGAGTGGGGTGGCAAGATGCAAGATGATGTGACTGACGGCGTGAAGAATTTGATCGAACGCGGCATTGCCGACCCACAACGCATTTGCATTGTTGGTGGTAGCTATGGCGGTTACGCTGCGTTGGCTGGCGTTGCCTTTACCCCAGATCTTTATAAATGCGCGATCTCGGTGAATGGCGTTTCGCACTTGGTGCGCAAGATGAACTGGGTCGCCAATCGGTATGGTACGCGCAGCCCATCGTATGAGTACTGGCAAAAATCTATGGGCAGTGATGCGGATAGTTGGCTCGCGCATTCACCAGCGGCGGCGGCGCAAAATATCAAAGCCCCGGTACTGCTGATTCACGGCAAAGACGACACGGTGGTGGCGCACGAACAAAGCGAGTTGATGGAAGACGCCCTGAAAGCGGCGGGCAAGCCCGTGCAGTTCGTGACGCTGGATGGCGAGGACCATTGGCTCTCAAAATCCAAAACCCGCATTGCGATGCTGAAACTGATGGACGGCTTCTTGGTGCAGCATTTGGGCCAGCCCACGACGGCAAGCGCGAATTAACCGCATAACCCCCGGGATTATTGGTAAAATTTTCTCTGGATTGCGGGCGGTAACCGGGCCATGAAAGGGGCAGTTTTTATGCCCCTTTCATGCTGGGATTCCCCTTTTTATGCCGCGTTTTGCCGCCAACGTTTCCATGCTGTTCCAAGAGGTTCCGTTCTTGGAGCGATTTGCGCTCGCCAAGCAATGCGGGTTCGCGGGCACCGAATGTATGTTCCCCTATGAGGTCTCGGCGGGGGAATTCGGCGACAAGGTGGCGATGTCTGGCATTCCCCTGGTGTTGTTCAACGCTCCTCCGGGTGACTATGAAGCGGGCGAGAAGGGCATTGCAGCCCTTCAGGGCCGCTCGGGCGAATTCCGCGATAGCCTCAAAACCGTGCTGGACTATGTCGAGTACTCTGAGTGCAAGCAGGTCCACATCATGTCTGGGATCGTCGATGAAGACGACCAGATGGATGCCGTGGATGTACTGCTGAAAAATCTGGAATACGCCGGTGACATGCTGGCCAAAGAAGGCGTGCGGGTGGTGGTGGAGAACATCAACATTGAAGGCTACATGCTGCGCACGCCCGCACAGGCCGCGCAAATTGTGCGCGCGTTGGACCATAAGAACGTAAAGCTGCAGTACGATATTTTTCATGCGCAAATGTTGGAAGGCGGCATTACCGCCTTTATTGAAAACAACATCGATATCATCGCGCATATTCAAATTGCTAATGCCCCCAACCGTGACGAGCCCGATGTGCTGGGCGAACTGAACTGGGGCTACATCATGAATTTGCTGGATGCGCATGGGTATGCCGGATGGATTGGCGCCGAGTACGCACCGCGAACCACAACCTTAGAAGGGTTGAACTGGGGCCGCGATTGGGGGATTTCTGCTCCGGTCGAAAAAGCGGCCGAGCGTCCCCGCTATAAAACCCGAAAGGAAAATCGCGAATGATTACGTTGTACGGCAAAGCGGCCTCGCGCACGGCGCGGAATTTGTGGGCCTTGGAAGAACTGGAACTGCCGTACAAACACATTCCCTACGATTACCTGAACGGGGAAACCAGAACGCCTGAGTTTCTGGCCATCAATCCAGCAGGCAAAGTGCCCGCCCTGACCGACGGCGATGTGGTGATGACCGAATCGCTGGGCATGAACCTCTACATCGCCAACACATATGGCGCAGGAAAGTTATGGCCCGAGACCAAAGCGGGCCGTGCGAAGTGCATTCAATGGACGCTGTGGGCGGCGACAGAATTAGAGCCCTCTGCGGCGGGCCGTTTGATTCAACTGATCCTCACGCCGGAACCCAACCGCGATATGAAAGCCGTGGAGGCGTTTGCTGAAAAAAGCAAAGCAGCCTTAAAGACATTGGAAATTGCGCTGACGCGTTCGTCGTATTTGGCGGGTGATGCGTTTTCTGTGGCGGATTTGAATGTCTCGGCGGTGACCGAATACTTGCAGCGCACGAACATGGATTTGTCGCCGTGGCCTGCGGTCGTGAAGTGGTTGGAGGTGTGCTTAACGCGCCCGGCCAACCTTAAAGTCAACGCCATGAAGAAAAAACCGGCCTAAAGCTGTTTCAATTCTCGGCCAAAAAATTTCAGAAGGGAACACAATCATGATTACGCTGTATGGCAGCCTGACCTCGCGCGCGACCCGCAACTTGTGGGTCCTGGAAGAACTGGGCCTGGATTACAAACTGAGCAAAGTGAACTTGGCCGAAGGCGCTCACCGTTCGCCAGAATTCACCGCGATCAATCCGGGCCAGAAAATTCCGGCCATGACCGATGATAACGGCGGTGTCGCGATGTCGGAAAGCTTTGCCATCAACCTGTACCTCGCGCAGCGTTACGGTGCAGGCAAGTTGTGGCCGTCGGACCCCGCTCAACAAGCTGCGTGCTTGCAGTGGTCGATGTGGGCCGCAACCGAAGTGGAAATGCCGATTGTCGCCGTGGTGGTAGAAAAGGTGTTCAAGCCTGCCGATAAATCCGACCAGGCGACGATTGACCGCAACATTGCGCGCTTTACGCCTGAGATTAAGTACATCGATGCGTATTTGGCGGGCAAAGACTATCTGGTTGGCAACAGCTTCACGATTGCGGACCTGAATGCCGCGTGCATCCTCAACAGCCTGAACCGCGTTGGGTTTGATTTTGCGCCGTACCCAAACATGACGCGCTGGCTGAAGGCCTGCACCAGCCGCCCAGCTAACCAAAAAGTCGTGGCGATGCCGAAATAGGCAATAGGGCATAAGTTAAAAAGGCCGGGCATGACCCGGCCTTTTTTATGCGCGTTTGAGGCCCAACCACTTTGAGATTGGTGCAATGCGCGACAGCACTAACCTATCCAAAACGGCGACGATCAGTAGTGATACGGTGAACATCGGCAAGAGAATGCCGAGGAGGCACAGCGTCGCAATGACCCAACGCAAGTTTGCTTTCGTTTGTGGCAATGGTGGCGCGCCGAGCGCATGGCCGGGTTTGCGCCGCCACCACATCATCACGCCGCCCACAGTCATCAAGATAAGTCCCAAAGCGGTCGCGATGCCGATGATGCGGTTAATCCAGCCAAACAAATGGCCCTCGTGCCAGGCGATGCCGTAACCAATCACGCGGTCAATTACATGGCGTTCAGCAAACGTTTCGCGTGCTGTTTCAGTACCCGTGGCTGCATCGTACCAAATTGTTGCGCGTTGCGTGCGGTCTTGCGCATCTGATTTCACCACCCATGCCGGTCCTGATGGTGTTTGGGCCGGGCCACTGATGAGGACGGGAAAGCTCAAATTTTCATCCTGCGCTTTCATCACCACATCGCTGAAGGTTGAGGTGATTTGGGAAGGACCGTGATTGTGGTGTTCATGCTCCGCGTGTTCCCCCGCAATCGTCCAATCTTGCTTACCCTTCATCCATCCCATTTCAGTGCGTACGGTTTTTAAGGCGTCACCCCACACCCCAGCCCAAGGTAATCCGCTGAGTAGTAAAATCAGTACAAATCCGGAAATCCAAAAGCCTGTCACGGCGTGCAAGTCGCGCCAGACAATACGGTTGTTTTGGTTGAGCCGAGGCCAAACCACTCCAGCCAAGCTACTGTTGCGGGGCCACCACAACATAAGGCCTGACAGCACCATCACAATTGTCCAACTTGTAACCGTCTCCACGAGCCAACTGCCACGCGGGCCCAGCAGCAGTTGCCCATGAATGCGCCGTGCGATTGAGATCACGCGGCTTTCATGCCCAATGCTACCGAGGACTTGGCCTTGCGGTGAGACAAAGATTTCAATTTCCTCGGATGCAGCAGTCTTAAATGTAATCATCGCCGCATCGCCCGCCCTTTCGGGCAGGCGATACTCTTGAAATCGTGCGTCGGGAAATGCCGCCAATGCTGCATCTAATTGCTTTTGTGCAGGGACTGCATTTTCCATGGGAAGATTTTGGTAGCTGCGTTCTTCCCACCGTTCGATTTCGGGCTTGAACAGATACAACAGTCCTGTCGCAGCCAGCACAGTTACGAACGGCAGCACCAACAGCCCGGCATAAAAATGCCAACGCCAAACAGTGCGGTAAAAGGCGGGATTCGGAAGCGCTGGGTTTTCCATTACATCTTCCATCCCATCTCGATCATCACCGTGCGTTGCGGGTAGGGGTGGAACACCCAGGCGCGATTATTGGTGATGTTGTCGATGCCCGCAGACAATGTGACCTGTTCGCTCACATCCCAACTCACCCGCGTATCCAGCGCAAACAATTCCGAGGTGTAGCCAAACGTATCGCCACGTTGCAGGCCGAACAAATCTGTGTTCGGGCGGCTAGCGTAACGCACACCCAGTGATCCTTTTACAGTCTCAGTAAAGTCGTAACGCAGGTTACCGTTGATGCGCCATTTGGGGATGCGCGGAAATTGCACGCCTTCGGATGTCGGTGCCGCAGCATTGCGGATTGTTTTGGAATTGATGTACGCCGCATTGGCTTCGATCGTCATACCTTCGACAGGCCAATCAGATGTTTCAGCAATGGCCTCCACGCCATACTGGCGGGTTTTGTCGATGTTTTTGTAGCTCGATGTTGAGACGAAGTTCTGATTAAAACCGATGAACTGGAAGATTGTATCCTTCACGTCTTGGTAAAACACGGAACCCGTCAGTTTGATCCAATCGAAGTCATGACCAACCAGGAAGTTTGCGTCATGGCTTTTCTCTGGTTTTAGGTTCGGGTCAAAGCTGTCGACGTTGAATGTGCCGTCACCATTCAAGCTGCCTTGAAACAACTCCCCCACTGTTGGGAAGCGTGTGGATGTGGCCAAGCTCAGTTGCAGTGTTGTGCCATCGGGCAAGCCGATCTGCGTGGAGAGGGTGGGATTTAATGCGTCTTCAGTGCGCGAGGCATACTGATTAAATATGGCGCGTCCGGCTTGTGTGCCGGTTCCCAAGCGTCCTAAGCCGCCATCATACGCGCGCCAGTCATCGTACCGCAGGCCAGCGTTGATCGACAGATTATCGGTGATGGTGAATTTATTCTCAGCCCAAGCAGAAAGCATGCGCGTTTTGCCATAGGTCTGTGTTGAGAAGGCCTTACCTGCGTCAGAGCGCCAGTTCGCAACCGTGTAGCGCGTTAATTCGGTACGGTAGGCATTTCCGGTCAGACCCGCAGCAAACTCGTTCCTTGCAGTCTTGTTTTCGGCACTGATGTCGCCGGTGAACCACCCCGTTGGTCCTTGCTCGGCGTATGTGCCTGCGCCGTTGGATGCACCAGCAATGTAGCCGTTTGAGGTGAAGGCATCCGTTGTGGGGACTTGATAGGTTGAGATGCTGCCCTTGGCCGTCCACGTGTCAGCGAACGGCGCGCTGAGTTTTAAGCCTGCCAAGTATTCATCGCGGACAGTTTTTGAGTAGTTCACCCCTGACGCGGTGTAGGTTTGTGCACCAATGGTTACGCGCCCTTCACAGACCGTATTGTTCGCAGCGTCACGTAAATAGCAGTCTGGTGATGTCTGGTTATCTACGTTGTGCCAGTAGGCAAACAGGGCTTGTCCTTTCACAACGCCATCATCATAACCAATCTTCACCTTGGCTTGGTCTTGGGTGATCTCGGCGGGTGACAATGATGCGAATACAGGATTTGTGACTGATCCAGGGGCGTTGGCAATGGCGGTGCCCGTCGCCGCCGCATCAACCTGCGCTTGATCCACGAAAGCGCCAGTGACGCGTGTTCCCGCTGCACCTGTCACAGGGCTTAGGCCGTAATAGGACTGCGGGTGGCCATCATTACGAAAGGTGCGACCCGTTACACGAACAGAGAACGGTCCATCTTCTTGCGCCCAGCCGAAGCCTGCTTCGCCCGAGCCGCCAAAGTAATCATCATGCGTGCCGAACTGTTTGTAGGGCTGCACCATGCCTTGATTTTTTGCGAAAGCTTCCGTGCGTTCAGGATCGCGCGTGGTGATGTTCACAATGCCGCCCATGCTGTTGCCGGCGTAACGCGAGGAATAGGGGCCATAGACGATATCGAACTGCTGCACTTCGCCGGGGCCAACGACGCCCCACTTGGGCGAGAAGCTGAACGAGTTGCCGAGGAAGTTCGACACCACAAAGCCATCGACCATGACTAATGTGCGAGCACTTTGAGTGGAGTGCGTGCCGCGAAAGCCCGGCACGCCATTACTGTCGCCTGAATATCTTTTGCGCACAAAGAAGTTGGGCGCGTACTTCATCAGGTCTTCGGTATTCACCGCATTGATGGCTTCGAACTGTGCTTCGCCCAGAGACACGGCCAATCCGCGCGGTGCAATTTCAATGGGTGTACCTTTTTGTCCGACCACCAGAATGGTTTCGATGGCATCGGTGGTGTCAGCATCAGCGATTTGGTCTTGTGCAAATACAGGTGCAGTGAGTGCCGTGCTGAGAAGCAGGCAAGCGAAAGGGGTTACGGGACGCATATAAGAAGTCTCCATAGGTCAGGGGCGCATCGCTCGGGCGTTCAGCCGCGAGGGCGCAAGATTTTAGTTATTTTTTGAAGAAGCTGAGGAAGCTGCGTTAGGCAGCAAAAATGCGCGGTGGTGCGCGTGAGGCGTAAGGCGTGTGAACAATGCGCGGTGCAATATCGCGCGCAATCCAGCCATACGTGTCGTCTGTATCGGGCTTAGCAAAAGCAACAACCACTGCGGCGGCTTGTGAGAAGGCGCCCATGGTGGCCACAAGGCTACACACCACGCAGTCAGCATGGCCTTTGTGGGTGTGGCCGCCCTCTGGGGCAGTATCTGCGCCGCCGGGATGACAGATGTCGCCATCTGCAAGCATATCGGCATCGGCCATAAACGTGCCGTCGGGCATGATATGCCCGGGGCCACGGCCTGCAGCCTCGGCAAGTTTAGCGGTGAGGACGTTCAGCGACAGTTGATTCTGGGCCACACCGTTTGCAGTTAATGCAAACAGCCCCAAGACCAACACAACAATAATGCGGCTGAACCGAGTCATGTGCGGCTTCTATCACAAGCGTATCGTTACACAAAATAAAAAGGGCCGGTTCATCACCGGCCCTTTCGTCACATCTATATATCGGCTTTACGCTTGCGCGGGTTTTGTTGCGTTCAAGATGCCGAAGCCTTTCAACAGCTCCGGCTCTTTTTCGTTCAAGTCAAAGCCTGCTTGGCGAATAATATCGGGCAAGCCGTTCTGGCGGAATTTCATCGTCCACACTTCGTTGTTCCAACGATGATCCCACCAACGACGATACTGTGCATAAGGTGTCCAACGCGGCGCACCCGTCAGTTTGAAGTCGAGCGGATAGAACACGCCGCCGGGGCGCAAAATGCGCATCGCTTCTTTCACGTGCGCTTTGGTGCCTTCGGGGTTCACTTCGTGGAACATGATGTAGCTGGTGACGATATCAAAATACCCATCAGGGAATTTGGTATCTTCGCCCATGCGCTGCGCGAAGTTTACATCCAGCCCGCGTTCCACAGACCGCAAGTGCGCGTACCGCAACATCGGCGCACCTGCGTCGATGCCCCACACTTCGGCATTGGGGAAACGTTCTTTCAATGCCATCGCCAACTGGCCAATGCCGGTGCCGACATCCAAAATGCGGAGCACCTTGCCGTCTTTCGGGATTGGCATGTTGTTGGCCGAGCCAACATGTAGCTCATCGTTCTGGTTGCGGCCTGTGTAGAAGCCGTTGGTGCCGTAGTGGTACATGTGGCCCGCAAACTCGTTCCCCACATAGCCGCCCGGCTGAATGTGAATTTCGTGCTTTACGTAATCCGGCCATGGATAGGTTGGGTTTAACTCCAACTTGCCGGGGCCCATTTTCTCGGCGGCTTCCATTTCAGAGAGATATTTGTCGGCGTTGCCTTCAAACTCTTCGCGCAAGCCATTCCACGATAATTGCTGGCAGCTAATCCACGCGCGGGTGCTGGTGGCAATCAATGGATCATCTTTCAGATGCGCAATGGCTTCTTGCTGCGGAATGTCGGCATCCTTCTTGATGCCTTTTGCTTCTAACAGCGCATTGGCGCGTTCATTGGCCGCCCGGCTGAGATCACTATTGGCCCAGGTGCGGAACGACATAAGGAAATCTTGCCGGCTTTCCAGATCTAAGCTGGCCAAACGCTCCATGCGCCCGAAGCGTCCGCGTGGCGCTAACGTGCCTGCGGGTTTCACTTGTGGCTCGGCAGCTTTCGCGTGAGCTTTGCGGCCGGTGAAGAAACTGAGTGCAGAGGTCACAGCGGCACCAACGCCCATCAATGTACGACGGTCTAACATTGTGCGGTCCCCCTATTTAAAATCACGAGGTTCGCCGAAGGGGCGCGCGCCAGATGTGTCACGCGCGAGCACGCCGTAGACGCGCTTGGTCATGGTGTCACGCTCAGCGGCCCAGGCGGTCTTCTGCTCATCGGTCGGCACGTAGGCTTCGATCATCGCCTTGGTGACTTTGCCTTTGGTCTCGAGCAGATGTTCGATGATGCGGTTGCGCTGGCGGTCAGCCCAAATCTCTGCCCCCATGGCGATGACGATCGACATCAAATTATCGATATGCGGGTTACCCAGAAACACGGCTGAGTCCGTGTCGCCTTTGATGTAATCCATCGCTACTTTCGGACGGTTCTTATTGTCGTCGGCCATACCCAAAGCCCTCCCTTTTTACGACCTTCACTAAAAAGGTGCGCTTGAGGGGGAACGCCAGCAACGCGGGTTTTGTAACGCGCCCAGGGAACGGACGTTTTGGGTTAGGCCTTCTCGGCCCCATAAAACAGGGTCACGGCGTGTTTGGCTTCAGCGAAAAACAGCCAGCGCTCGGTCACAATGCCGACCGCCATGAGGATGGCTGCGGGCAAGGCCAAATAGGCCAGTTGGGGGATCGGCAATAAAATTGACGTTTCAATCAGAATCGCCGGGACCATAAAGCCCAGCCAGATTGACATACTGCGCAGTTTTTTGGCGTGCTTGCGGGCGACCGCAAAGCCCATTTCCTTCATCACATAGTTGGCTTCGGTGTGGGGCCATTCCACGCTGCGCACGCTGACATTCGCACCTGTGCCCGCAAGGCCGGTGGCCGTGGCGGGTGTGCTTGCGGCTGATGCGCTGTCGATGAACGACCAGTACATCCACTTCACCACCAGCCCGACGGCGATGAACGCGCCACAGATGGGGGCTAAGAATTTCAAACTCACGCCAAACAGCGCGGCGAGGGCCAGCGTGAATACCGCGCCTGTCATGGGCCCTAAGCTTAAGTAGCTCGGCACCACCCATTTGTTATGCCATGCATGAATGGGTTTTAAGCTGCGGTAAATCATCGCTGTGGTGAACAGCGTGATGAACGCACATGGGATCATCAGCAAGCCCAGAATGCGCGCAGGTAGTTCCAATGTTGGGAACGCCCACGCCAAGCCAAATGCACAGGCCGGAATGTAAGCGATCAGTGCGGCAATGCCTTCGCGTGAGAGCCAGCTTGTGCGCCACTGAGAGAATGCACGCCAGGCGCGTTCCGGATGGCCTAAGTGGAACGTAGACGACAACAAGCCTGCCGTGATGAGGCCGAGCGCGGTGAGCATGCTGATCACCGCGAACCAGAAATTCTGCGGCAACGCATTGTGCGCGCCATAAAAGCCCAGCGTCACCAGCATGCCGTATCCGGCGCCGGACGCTGTGGTGAAGAAGATGACGGAAAACGCAGGATTCATATTCAGCGCGACAAAAATTTATCAACCCAGCCTAAGAAGCCTGTCGTCGTCACAGGCGCAAGTTCTTTGGCGGGGACAGATGCTGAGGTGTCTTTGCGCGGGCGCGGCGGCAAATATTTGTTAGTGGGCTTGTAGCCCATCTCAGGCATCAGATCGACGCCACCGCGTTCAGCCACAAGTTTTGAAACGGCAGAGTCAGGATCGCCCAAATCGCCAAAGTGGCGCGCGCTGGTGGGGCAGGTGGCCACGCAGGCTGGCACGCGGTCTTCTTCCGGCAGGTTCTCGTTGTAAATTCTATCAACACACAGCGTGCACTTTTTCATCACGCCTTCAAACACGTCGAACTCGCGCGCACCATAAGGGCACGCCCATGAACACAGTTTGCAGCCAATGCACAAATCTTCGTTCACCAGCACAATGCCATCTGATGTGCGCTTGTACGATGCACCCGTAGGGCAGACCGTCACGCAATCTGGCTTTTCGCAGTGCAAGCAACTGCGCGGGAAGTGCATGGTGCGCGACGGCGACGCGCCGCACACCGAACTATCGCTCACTTCATAGGTATGCACGCGGTTGAACCACACGCCGTCGGCTTCAGCGGCATACGCGTTCAAATCGGTCAGCGGGGCCATGTGCCCGCCGGTGTTCCACTCTTTGCAGTTGGTCACACACGCCTGACATCCGACGCAGGTGTCGAGGTCGATGACGAGGCCAAGTTTCTTGTCAGTCTTTTCAGGCAGGCTTGTCATTCGGCAGCCTCACGAAATGCGGCGCCGTATTGCAGCACGTCCGGTCCAACATGAATGCCCGGTGGCGGATTGAGCTGGCCGAAATCGTTATCCGTGCCGTTCTGTTCGTGATCGGCGGCGCGTTCCACTTTCACGCGCACATCAAACCACGCGGCTTGGCCGGTGATGGGGTCAGAGTTCGAGCGCCCATCGGGCAGCGATTCTGAAATCACATGGTTCAGCAAAAATGCGCGTGTGGCCTCTGGGCTATTCGGGTCAAGCGCCCAAGCGCCTTTGCGTTTGCCCATGGCGTTCCAGGTCCACACCGTGTTTTTGTTGACCCCATCAATCAACTTCACTTGTGCTTTCACGCGGCCTGCACGGCTGGTGATCCACACCCAATCGTCATCGGCAATGTTTTGCGCCGCCGCAGTTTCGCGATGCATGAACAGTTTATTCTGTGCTGTGATCTGGCGCAGCCACGCGTTTTGCGACCCCCACGAGTGATAATGATGCATCGGGCGCTGTGTCAGCGCGTGCAGCGGATACTCCGTTTTATCAACGGCGGCTTCATCCAGCGGTGCGTACCAAATCGGCAGCGGATCAAAATAGGTTTCAATGCGCGCGCGGTCTTTATCGGGCGGTTGGATCGCGCCATGCCCGCGTGCGGCATTGCGGAACTTCTGCAATGGTTCGCAGTAAATCTGCATCACGATTTGTTCAGCCTTGGGCAAAAAGCCCATACCTTGCGCCCACTTCAAATACGTGGCGTTGGCCATTTTGTAGTAATGCGCTTCATGCGGAATTTCACCGCGCCAGAAGCAGCCGTTATCAATGTACGCTTGCAGTTGGTTCGGGTTGGGCGCACCGCGCCCGTGCTGCGTGCCGTCGCCACGCCAACCTGCCAATGGGCCAACACCTGTCGCACGCTCGTGATTGACAATATAATCCGCATAGCCGCCGGGATAGCGTGGCTTCAAAATGCGGTTCACCATGCCCGGCAGTTGCAGACGCGCGCCCAAGTCCAGCAGCACAGTTTGGAAGGGGCGCACATCGCGGTCGGGCTCGACGACAGGCTGGCGGATTGCATCGGCAGCAGCTTCAGCATCCGAGATGGGGCGGTCCATCAGCGAGATGCAATCCCAACGTTCCAGGTACGTCGTGTCGGGCAGAATCAAATCGGCATATGCGACCGTCTCGGAAAAATACGCATCGGCGTAAATGATGTGCGGGATTTTATAATCGCCGTTGTCATCTTTCGCCGTCAGCATGTCGATGGTGGCGCGCGTATTCATCGACGAGTTCCAGGCCATATTGGCCATGTACAAAAACAGCGTGTCGATTTTATACGGATCACCCTTCACCGCATTTGCGATCACCATGTGCATCAAGCCGTGTGATGCGATGGGGTGTTCCCACGTGTAAGCTTTGTCGATGCGGATGGCGCTTTGCGCCTCATCCAACAACAAATCTTCTGGGCCTGTCACAAAGCCCAGCGGAATACCCCCTAAGGGTTCGTTGGGTTTGATGCCCTTTTTGCCCGCGGGCTTAGGGCCAGGCGGGGTTGGGCGCGGGAAGGGTGGCTTGTAGCGGAACCCACCCGGCACATCAATGGTGCCCAGCATCATTTGTAATAAGTGGATTGCGCGGCAGGTATGGAAGCCGTTCGAGTGAGCTGAGATGCCACGCATGGCATGCATCGCAACGGGTCGCCCCACCATCTTGTCGTGACGGCGGCCCGCCCAATCCGTCCAAGCAATCGGTAGTTCAATCGTTTCTTCAAAGGCAACATGCGCTAACTCAGCGGCAATGCGTTTGATGGTGCTGGCCGGAATGCCGCACCGTTCCGCCACCGCATCGGGCGCATATTGCGCATCGCTGTAGCGTTCGGCCATTAATTGGAACGCAGGCACGGCCTTCAAGCCGTTCACATCGAATGAACCCGTCAGTGCAGGTGTCACATCGGCGCGGAGTGACGATGCAAGCGCGCCCGCCGTTTTATCCCAACACAGCGGATTGTGTTTTTCGTCTCGAACAATAAGTCCATCGTTGGCGTGCCCCGGTGCTTGATAAACAAGCCACGGGGCGTTGGTGTATTTCACCAGATAATCTAAGTCGACTTGGCCCGCGCGCAGCAACTCATGCACAATCGCCAGCACAAACAAACCATCGGTGCCGGGGCGCAAGCCAATCCATTCATCAGCAATGGCCGAGTATCCGGTTTGCGCCGGATTGATTGACACAAATTTCGCGCCACGTGCTTTGAGTTTGCCCAAGCCCATCTTGATCGGGTTTGAGTCATGATCTTCAGCCACGCCAAACATCATGAAGTATTTGGTGTGGGCCCAATCAGGCTCACCGAATTCCCAGAAAGACCCGCCGATGGTGTAAATGCCAGCGGTCGCCATGTTCACCGAACAGAAGCCGCCGTGTGCGGCATAGTTCGGTGTGCCGAATTGATTGGCCCACCAGCCTGTCAGGGATTGCGATTGATCACGGCCTGTAAAGAAGGCGAGTTTTTTCGGATCGGTTTTGCGGATATCGCCCAGCCATTTTGTGGCGATCTCTAACGCTTCATCCCATTCGATCTCGACGTAATCGCTGCCGCCGCGCTCGCCGACGCGTTTCAGCGGCTTGCGCAAACGGGCAGGCGAGTAGTGCTGCATAATCCCTGCAGAGCCCTTGCCGCACAGCACGCCTTTATTGACCGGATGATCGCGATTGCCCTGGATGTAGCGGACCTTGCCGTCCTGCATATGCACCTTAATCCCGCAACGGCAGGCGCACATGTAGCAGGTGGTCGTTTTCACCTCATCCGCGACAACGGGAGAAGTATTCACCCCATCAGCTTCGGCAGGCGCGGCAAATGCCATGTCTGTCTCTCGTTGTCAGAAAAAATTATTCTTCAGGCGCGTAAGCGGAATGCTAGCCCATTTATCAAGGCTCTCGCAATGTTAGGCTGACGTCAGGCGATCAATTTCATCGGTATTAAGGTCGCCGGGAACAATCGTCACCGGGATGCCGATTTTACCGGCGTATTTGCCGGTTACCGCTTCCACCAAGGGGCCGGGTGATTTGCCGGTGGCAGCCCCCAACACCAGAATGCTGATCTCAGGGTGTTCGCTGACAAGCTTGAACAATTCTTCGCGGCTGTTGCCTTTGCGCACATACATGTCGGGCACGCGGCCGATGTTTTGCTGAATCATCAGCGCGTGCGTTTTCAACGTTTCAGTGGCGGCTTGTTTGGCTTCTTGTTCCATCAGTTGCCCGACGGCGGCGAACTGTTGGAAGTCTTTGTCGATCTCGTAGGCATATAACAAAGCGACACGTCCGCCTGTGGTGCGCGCGCGATTGCACACGTAGCGAATGGCGGCGTTCAGTTCTTCGGTATCGTCAATCACAGCCAGGAATACGCGGTTTGCTTCTTGGCCAATCAAGGGCGCAAGCGATGCAGGCTCAACCGGTGCGGCTGCTGTGGTGGTCATCTATTCCAGTTCATACCCCGAGGCATGCCAGGCGATGATGCCGCCTTCCATGCGCTTGATAATGCCTTTGTAACCAGCCTCCACGGCCTTCTCGGCGGCCATGCCACAGCGGCGGCCCGAGCGACAATGAAACACCAGGTTCTTGCCTTGCGGGTCGGGGATTTTGCTCGGATCGAACGTCGATAACGGCATCAAGATCGCGCCAGGAATATGCGCTTCTTCCCATTCGTGATCTTCACGCACATCAACAATGACGGCGTCGTTCTTGGCGCGCCATTCATTGATCTGAGCGGGCGATACGTAAAAGACCTGATCGGGGGGCAGCGACATGGAAACTCCAGGATTAATTCTAAGCCTGATTTTACCCGCAAAAGCGTGCGTTATGGAACCGGTTTTAGGCTGATATTTTCATTGAAAAACAAGGGCAAAGCATTGCTGCGTCCCAATCCCTCATGCTAGCGTTTTGTTCTCTGTTGAAGTGCCAGAAGTGGTGAAAAAATGCCGCACGATCACGCACACGACCATGATCACGACCACGACCATGATCATCACCACCATGAGACTAAGCTGCGCCTTCAAAGCGTGCGCGTGTATGTGGGCGATTTCGGTGCGGCGTTTAAATTCTATGCCGAGACTGTGGGCTTGCCGGTAATGACGGGCGACGCTGATAGTCCTTTTGCCATCTTCGACACCGGTGCCGCGCAATTGGCCGTGGAATACGTCGCCCCCACGCACCCGGCGTATGGCGAGTTGGTGGGGCGGTTCTTGGGCGTCAGTTTCCTGACCCCAGACTTAGGGGCGTTTTATGAAGAGCTGGCAGGCCAGGGCGTTGAGTTCATGGCCCCGCCGCAAAAGCAGGCCTGGGGCGGGGGCATCGCCCACATGCGCGATACCGCGGGCAATATCCTCTCCATTATCGGCAAGCTGGGCGCCTAAACGCCTAAATAAGAGTCATTCCCTCAGTCGCCATATTGCGCTGCACTATTTTTAGGCAAACTCTCGCTTGGCTGCACATTGCGAGAGCAAAAGTCGACTAAAAATGAGTCGCTGATTCATCAACCCTTTGATTTTTCATAACTATTCGGCCCTGCCAAAAACGGCACGGAACTTGAATAGAGTCCTCTGCTTTTGGCGGGCCAACCGACCGTTACATCCAACGGCCTGCCCAATATTTAACGAGAGGACCGGACATGAACAGAACTGGGGATGCCGTACCGGCGAGCACATTGGGTTTCCGCTCGTCTACCGTTACAGCAGTTGTTTCCTGCGTATCGGCATTTGTCGCCGCTGCGTCTGCTTTTGCACAAGAAGCTGCCACCACCGCCACTGAAGCCGCGACCACTGCAACCGCCGCTGCCGTTGAAGCAGCTCCGGCTGCTGCCGCTGCGGTGCCGACCTTAAATAGCGGCGATACCGCCTGGATGCTGACATCGACAGCTTTAGTATTGCTGATGACAATTCCGGGCTTGGCGCTGTTCTACGGCGGCATGGTCCGCAAAATGAACGTGCTATCCGTCGTAATGCATTCGTTCGCCATCACCTGCTTGATCTCCATTGTCTGGATGGTTGCTGGTTACAGCCTCACCTTTACGGCGGGCGCTGAAGGCACATCGGCCTACATCGGCGATCTCAGCAAAGCCTTCTTGAAGGGCGTGGAACTCGGTTCCATTTCCTACACGATCCCTGAAACCGTGTTCGTCGTCTTCCAAATGACGTTCGCGATCATCACCCCGGCGCTGATTGCCGGTGCGTATGTGGATCGCATCAAATTCTCTGCCGTTCTGATCTTTACGCTACTCTGGTCGTTGCTGGTGTACGTGCCGGTCGCTCACTGGGTGTGGGGCGGCGGCTTCCTCAGCGTCGACGGCGTGCTGGATTTCGCAGGCGGCACTGTGGTGCACATCAACGCTGGCGTGGCTGGCTTGGTGTTGGCACTCGTTCTCGGCAAGCGCACGGGCTACGGCAAAGATCCGTTCCCGCCGCATAACCTGACGCTCAGCTTGGTCGGCGCATCACTGCTGTGGGTGGGCTGGTTCGGCTTCAACGCGGGCTCGGCTGTTGCAGCGAACGGTCTTGCTGGTATGGCCATGCTGGTCACGCAAATCGCCACCGCCGCTGCTGGCTTGGCGTGGATGATCGTTGAGTGGGTCGTGAAGGGCAAACCGAGCATCCTCGGCATCATCTCTGGTGCTGTTGCGGGCCTGGTTGCGATTACGCCTGCGGCTGGTTTCGTCGATCCGATGGGCGCGCTGATCATTGGTCTGATTGCAGGTGTCGTCTGCTGGTGGTCGGCCACGTGGCTCAAGCACAAGTTCGGCTATGACGACAGCTTGGATGCCTTTGGCGTGCACGGTGTTGGCGGCTTCGTTGGCGCTGTTTTGACTGGCGTGTTTGCGGTGCAATCGGTGGGCGGCGAAGGTAAAGCCGGCTTGATCGATGGCAACGCGGGCCAAGTTTGGACGCAGTTCTACGGCGCTGGAATTGTGGTGATCTACTGCGCGATCGCCACCTTCATCATCGCCAAAGCTATTGATCTGGTGATCGGCTTGCGTGTCGACACCGACGTTGAACGTGAAGGTTTGGATGTAAACCTACATGGTGAAGCGGTTCTGTAACGGTCCCGCTTTACCACTCCTCCCCAGTTCTAGAATTTACATTCAAACTTTCGGCCAAGCCGGTTACTCCGCAAGGGGTAACCGGTTTTGGTTTTCTGGGCTAAATTGCGTGCACACGTCATCGGAGCACGCACATGTCTACTTCCGCCATCATCACATCCACCGGTACCAATTACGTTCACAACATTCGTGTGAGCGGATTTGATCTTGTCGCTGATGAACCCACGCGCATGGGCGGGCAGGGCAAGGGCCCCGCACCTTACGATTATTATGTAGCGGCATTGGCAGCGTGCACCGCGATTACGTTGCGCATGTATGCCGAAAAGAAGGGCTGGAACTTAGGGCAGTTCCGGGTTGATTTACGTTTCCACAAAGATGATGCGGGCAAGGCGCACATTCATCGCACCCTGCATTCTGATCAGCCGTTGGATGAGGCGCAGTGGACCCGACTATTAGAAATTGTCGCCAACACGCCCGTCACAAAAACCATGCGCGAGGGCGCTGAAATCACCAGCGTCCGTGGTGAAGGACCGTGATCGAATTATTGCTGCGCGGAACTGTCGTAGGTTTCGATATCGCGGTGTTTGTATTGCTGCGCCACCATCACGGCTTTGATCGGGCGCAACGCCAGCATTGAGACGCCGATGATCATGATCGGCCAGAAGATTAGGTGAAACAAACGCGGCACATCAAACGCGGTATCAACCCACAGCGCCAAGCCTGCAACGACTAAGCACAACGGCAGCATTACAAAGAATGCCGGACCATCGCCAGTATCGTGACCTTCAAAACTGAGGCCGCACTTGTTGCAGGATTTTGCGATAGTCAGAAAGCCGGCGTACAGCTTGCCTTCGCCACAGCGGGGGCAGCAGCATTTCAAAGCGACAATCGGCAACGGCACGGTTGGGCGCGGCATTGGGAACCACCTTTTCAAAGCAAGCTTTGATACATGGTAGTGATCCTGCTCAGCTGTGCGGTCAATCGCTATAACGCTGATACCGCCATGCGTTTTATGCGCAACCGCCACTAAAAACGGCAGATTTGGGGCACTTTTTATTGAGTTCCGTAAATTTTCCGCCAGCTTGCGGTCTAATCGTATGTAACAAACCCTGAAACGCGACGTTCTTGTCTGTACTGCCGGTTACGAACACCGGCGTAAACAAACAGGAGACACCGCCATGAACAAATCTACTCTGGCTGCCGTGATCGTCAGTGCCATTGCTGGCACGACCATCATTCCGGTCACGATGTCTGCGCCGGCCATGGCGCGTGACAGCTTCGCGTTTAGCTTTGATACCGGCAACGTGCGCGTTGCGTATCGCGACGGTTATTATGACCACAACCGCCGTTGGCACGCGTGGCGCCGTGGCGAAGCGGCTGAATATCGTGTCCGTTTCCGCGACCGTTATTATGATGGCCCGCGTAGCCGTTACCCGAACCGCGGCTGGCGCGATAACGATGGCGACGGCGTACCGAACCGTTATGACGACCGTCCAAACAACCCATATCGTGACTAATATTTAAAACGGAGCATTTGCCCGAGAAGTGGTTCCCACTTGGCGTGGCAAATGCGACCAACAAAAAAGGGTCGGTGAAAACCGGCCCTTTTTCTTTTCTGCATTTTCGCAACCGCTGGAAACAATTTTCACAACGCGGCGTTCGGTACCGTGAACGTATAACACAGGAGGTCATCATGAGGACGCGTACGGTTGCAGTCGCGGCCATCGTGACAGTTGCATTTGGTGCGACGACTATGACAACGACAATCGCTGCGTCCCCATCAAGCGCGCGGAACACATCTCTTTTTAGTTTTGATACTGGCGATGTGCGGTTCGCCTATAGCGATGGGTATTACGATCATCGTCGCGCGTGGCATTCATGGACGCCAGATGAAGCGCGTGAATTTCGTATCAGGTATCGTGAGCGGTATTGGGATGGCCCCAGCAGTCGTTACCCTCATCGCGGCTGGCGCGATGGAAATATCGATGGTGCTGTGAAAGATAAAGGCTCCAACCAATTTCAATGAGCCAGCTTGCAATAATGCAATAACGATGAGGCGTAAAAACTCACGTCGCAAAGGCCAGTTAATCTGGCCTTTTTTATTTCCCCAGTTTCAGTGATGGAAATAACGCCCTCCTAAATCGTGGCGTTTGTGTGATCTGCCCCAAAATTATCAAACGCATCGTCAGAAAAATCGCGCAACTAATTTCGCTGAGCTGGCGTTTTTACTGCATGACCGTTTTGCAGAGGAGGTCATGATGAAAACGAAGATGATTACATTAGCCACTGTGTTAGCCAGTGCTGTTGCATTCACATCAGTCACTGCGTTGACATCAGCCCCCGCAGTTGCGCGTGATCGGATTGCTGTCGACTTGGATTTCGGCAACGTGCGTTTCGGTTACTCGGACGGTTACTACGATCACTACGGTTATTGGCATGCTTGGCACCCGCGTGAAGCCCGTGCGTATCGCATGGCCTACCGTGACCGTTACTGGGATCGCCCGCGCCGCTATTACCCGAACCGCGGCTGGCGCGATAACGATGGTGACGGTGTGCCGAACCGTTATGACGCCCGTCCAAACAATCCTTATCGCGACTAATTACGACACTTAAAGTTTGTTAGCGGTCGCTGTCGAAAGGTGCGTGTCACCCCAAGAAGATGACGAGCTAACGAAAAAAGGGCCGGTGAATTTCACCGGCCCTTTTTATTTGTGTCTCGTATGTTCGGCTTAGTGCGCGAAGGTGCGAACCGGCGAACCCAGGATCCAGTAGATCCACACGAACAGGAACAGCCACACCACGTCAACGAAGTGCCAGTACCAAGCAGCTGCTTGGAAACCGATGTGCTTGTGGGCGGTGAACTGGTTCTTCTGGGCGCGGAAGCCGCAGACGAACAAGAAGCAGGTGCCGACAAACACGTGGAAACCGTGGAAGCCTGTGGCGAGGTAGAAGGTCGACGGATAGATGCCATCAGTCAGTTTGAAGGCAGCATGGCCGTACTCGTACACTTGCAGGCCCAAGAACAGCACGCCCAAAGCTGCAGTGATGAAGGTCCAACGTGCAGCAAGCTTGTTGTTGCCTTCTTCAATGAACAGGTGAGCGCGGGTCAACGTACCGCCCGAGGTCAACAAAATGATGGTGTTGTAGAAGGGCAGGTCCCAGGCATCCAGAACAGCAATGCCTTCCGGCGGCCATTGGTGCGTTGAGGTCGAGAAGCCCAGTGAGTTGTGGAAGAACGCCCAGAAGAACGCCACAAAGAACATCACTTCAGAGGCGATGAACAGTGCCATGCCGATGCGCAGGCCATGGCTGGCTTCATCGGTGTGCGCGTGCTCGACGATCGATTCACGGACCACGTCACGCCACCAGAAAAACATCGTCAGCAGCAACAGGACGAAGCCTGGGATCAACAGCCACGGACCGGGTGTTGCGCCCAAGATGGGGGTTTTGTGGAAGTACATGACCGCGCTGACGGCCAGGACCAACGCCGAGAACGAGCCCAACAGGGGCCACGGGCTCGGGTTGAGAATGTGGAATGGATGTTTCGCGGCTGCGCTCATCGAACCCTCTTTCTTAAACGCGTCTCAAAATGACGATCTTAGTTAACCCCGGCTGACGCCGGAGCTTGTGAAAATTGTTTCTCGGCCTTCTCGGGCAAACCGCCGTCGAGGGCTTTGAAGAACGTGTACGACAACGTGATGGTATGCACGTCGCTGGTCAGTGAGTCGGTGGCCATGTCGGGGTCAACAAACAGTGTGACCGGCATCTCGACACTTTCACCGGGCTGCAACGTCTGCTCGGTGAAGCAGAAGCACTGCAGTTTATTAAAATACATGCCCGTCTTCTCGGGCGTCACGTTGAACGTGGCGATGCCTTTTACCGGCTTATCGCTCAAATTCTTCGCGTGATACGTAATCGTGGTGGTCTCACCCAGCTTCAGCGTCACTTGCTTCTGGCTGGGTTTGAATTCCCACGGCAGGTCGCGGTCGGTATTCGCATCGAAGCGAACCGTCACCAAGGCCTCGGACACATGATCCGGGGCCTTGGTGGCGATTTGCGGCGTGCCGTCCAAGCCAATGGCGCGGCAGATAATCGAGAACAACGGGGCCGAGGCAAACGCCAAACCGGTCATCACGGCGACCGCACCCAGTGCGGCCGCTGCGACTTTCCGATTCTTACGTTTGAGGTTTGCCTCGGTCATATCCGTTTCAGTCTTTTGGCTAATTACTCAGCCGGATGCAGCTTGCCCGAAGAGCCGATATGCGGCGGCTCTTCGAAGGTGTGGAACGGTGCCGGCGAGGCGACAGTCCACTCCAGTGTTGTTGCGCCTTCGCCCCACGGGTTGGCTTCCGACTTCTCACCCACGAACAAGTTGCGGATGGCCATGATGATGAAGAACACCGAGGCGCCACCAGCGATGAACGCGCCGATTGACGAGACGTAGTTCCAATGCGCGAACACATCCGGATAGTCGATGTAGCGGCGCGGCATACCGGCCAGGCCAAGGAAGTGTTGCGGGAAGAACGTGATGTTGACGCCGATGAAGGTGAACCAGAAGTGGATCTTACCAGCCCATTCCGGGAACTTGTGACCGGTCATCTTGTCGACCCAGTAGTAGTAGCCGCAGAAGATTGCGAACACGGCCCCGAGTGACAACACGTAGTGGAAGTGTGCGACGACGTAGTAGGTGTCGTGCAAGGCCACGTCCATGCCAGCGTTAGCCAGCACCACGCCTGTGACACCGCCCACGGTGAACAGGAAGATGAAGCCGATGGCCCAAAGCATGGGAACGCGGAATTGGATCGAACCGCCCCACATTGTTGCAACCCAGCTGAAAATCTTCACGCCCGTCGGAACTGCAATCGCCATCGTCACGGCGATGAAGTAAGCGCGGTAGTTCACGCCCATGCCGACCGTGTACATGTGGTGCGCCCACACGACGAAGCCGACGACGCCGATTGAGGCCATAGCGTAGGCCATGCCCAAGTAACCGAACACCGGCTTGCGCGAGAAGGTCGACACAACGTGGCTGACGATGCCGAATGCCGGCAAGATCATGATGTACACTTCAGGGTGGCCGAAGAACCAGAACAAGTGCTGCCACAACAGCGGGTCACCGCC
Source organism: Rhodospirillaceae bacterium (assembly GCA_965229355.1). Lineage (GTDB taxonomy): Bacteria > Pseudomonadota > Alphaproteobacteria > Rhodospirillales > Rhodospirillaceae. The sequence continues at coordinate 3,045,599 of OZ245869.1, forward strand.
GCCGCGCGGATCGAAGAAGGCCGTACCAAAGTTACGGTCGGTCAGCAGCATGGTCAAAGCGCCAGCCAGAACCGGCACAGCGAGCAACAGCAACACGGCTGTGATCAGCGTCGCCCACACGAACAACGGCATCTTGTGCATGGTCATGCCAGGAGCGCGCATGTTCAGGATGGTGGTGATGAAGTTGGTGGCGCCCAAGATCGAAGAGGCCCCAGCCAAGTGCAGCGACAAAATGGCGAAGTCGACCGACATATCCGGCTGCCCTGCGATACTGGAGAGCGGCGGATAAAGCGTCCAACCCGTACCAGCGCCTTGACCTGCGACCATCGAGAGAACCAACAGGACCAGGGCCGGAGGCATCAGCCAGAATGAGATGTTGTTCATGCGCGGGAACGCCATATCTGGCGCGCCGATCATCATGGGCATCATCCAGTTGCCGAACCCGCCGATCAGTGCGGGCATGACGACGAAGAACACCATCAACAGGGCGTGTGCGGTGACCAGCACGTTGTAGAACTGCTTGTCGTGCACGAACTGCAAGCCCGGATCCATCAGTTCCATACGGATGATCATCGAGAAGCCGCCACCGAAGAGGGAAGCGACAACCGCGAACATCAAGTACAGCGAACCGATGTCTTTGTGGTTGGTGGAATATAACCAGCGTGCAATGCCCGTCGGGTGGTGATCGTGATGATCATCATGTCCGTGGGCTGCGTGTGAGGCTGCGCTCATCTGTTTGTCTCCAAAATCGCTTATTTGAGCGAACTATTATTGAGCGGACGCGAGTTGGGTCGAAGCAGGGCCTTCAGCCGACTGCTTTTCCTTCGCGATCCATTCTTTGAACTTCTCTTTGCTGACGACGTCGACGACGATCGGCATGAACGAGTGGTCAATCCCGCACAATTCTGAACATTGGCCGTAGAAGCGGCCTTCTTTCGTGATGTGCACCCAGGTTTCGTTGGTACGGCCCGGCATGTTGTCGAGTTTCACGCCGAAGGCCGGAATGGTCCAAGCGTGGATCACGTCGTTGGCGGTGAACAGTAAGCGGATGTTGGTATCGACCGGCAGGATCACGTGTTTGTCGGTTTCAAACAAACGGTGCTGGCCTTTGGCCTTGTCGATTTGATCGTCCGGGATCGCGATGGCGTCGAACGAGATTTCTTGGTCGGTGTATTCGTAAGACCAGAACCATTGGTTGCCGATGATCTTCAAGGTCATTTCGGCTTCATGCGTGCGGTCCATATAGAACAGCAGGCGGTAAGACGGGATCGCCAGCGTGACGAGGACCAGGATCGGAACAACCGTCCAGATCACTTCAATCAGCGTGTTGTGCGATGTCTTTGAAGGGACAGGGTTAGCCTTCTCGTTGAAGCGGAAAATACAGATCAACAGAAGAATAAGAACGAATGTCGACATGATGATGCACATCCACAGAAGCTCGTTGTGGAATGAGTGGATCATCTCCGCCACCGTGGAGGCGGGTGTTTGCAAACCAAGTTGCCATTCCTTCGGGAATGAAGGGGTTGGCATGTCTTGTTGAGCGGCCGCCGCCACAGACATGAGGGCGGTCGAAATAAGGGAGAAGAACCCCAATACCTTAGCAGTCACAGATGCTCTCCATTTAGGCCGTAATGCTGGCCGGTTTAAGGTCCGGGCCTGGGCCGTTCAACTGATTTTTTTAGGTTTTTCAATTTTCTGCATGGCTTTGCGGAACCGCAAAGCCAACTCAAACCCACCTCTGGCAGGGTAGCCCACAAGGGACTACGGCGTAAAGCGAGCCAGGGCCTCAAAAACCTACTGATTGAGCCGATAAACTCGTCTTTTAACGAATTTATCGAGGGCGGTTAATTGCAACTCACTCGCAATAGGCTAATTGTCGCTTTATTGAAGCGCGTCCAAGTGTCCGATTCTGTCCCTGTTACACGGGTTCCCGTTTGATTGGGCGCGCTGTTGGGCTACAGAAGCGCCACAAAGACCCGCGCTTTTCAAAATACGAGGATGACATCGCGCATGACCGGCTCAAATCAAAAGTCGCCCGAAGAACAAAAAGAAGCCCGCAAGCGCAATCTGATTGTTGGTGCCGTTCTGGTGGCGTTGGCCCTGTTCATGTACGTCAGCATCATCATCAAGACCGCAATTATGGGGCCTTGAGGGCGAATCTTCGCCCTGCTGTTTGATATGATTTCATACAAAGGTACTGCGTTATGACTACGGCTGAAGTGTTGCCGCACGTAAATGCGGCATTGAACGCGATTTCCACGATTTTGCTGCTGATTGGTTTTGCCAAGATCAAATCAGGCGATCGCGATGGACATCGCAAAGTGATGTTCGCAGCCGCAGTTGTGTCGGCCATCTTCCTGGTCTGCTATTTGGTCTATCACTTCACCGCGCCCATCTTCGTGTTTCCGGGCACGGGCTGGGAACGCCCGGCGTATTTCACGATGCTGATCAGCCACGTACTGCTGGCTGCTGTTTCGACGCCTATGATCGCCCTGACCTTATGGCGGGCACTGAAAGCCTGGCGCGAAACTGGCGACTTGTTCCATCCTGCATTTGCGCCGCATCGGAAAATCGCCCGGATTACCTGGCCGATCTGGATTTATGTGACCGTGACCGGGGTGCTTATCTATGTCATTCTATACCACGTTTACCCGGCACCCGCAGCGTAACGCTGTGGTAAAACAAGAAGATATCGTTCCTCACCGGTAACAAGCCCATTTTGGAAACATCGAGTCTGATGATCGACGACATTGATCACACAGTCCGCGATAAAAAGAATCGGCTCGACGTTGCTGTCGATGGCCGCTTTGCTGGCGTGCTGACCCCACATTTCCGGCATGAGTTGTTTGGCTGGGTCGCGTTGCCGCTGGTGGCGTTGGGTGTTGCTGGACTGCTGGCGCTGTTGATCGCGCTATTGCGCGTGCCGGGCGCTGAGAATGTTCTGCCGTGGTCGGGGCAGTCATTCTTTGAAAAAGGTTTGGTCGCGCACGTCACCTTTGCTTTCGTGATTTGGTATATGGGCGTGCATGGGGCGCTGACAGTTCTTGTCACCGCGCAAACGCTCGGCCCGAATAACGATGAATTAAACGGCGCGGGCATTCTGATTGGCCGTACGGGTTTGTATGGCGCAGCTTTAAGCGTGTTGCTGCTGTTGGTCCCCGTGTTGGGTGATTTGGGTGAGCCATCACCCAACAACTATATTCCCGTCATTGTGCATCCACTTTATTACGCAGGCCTGACGCTGCTGGGCGTGAGCTTGGCGTTACCTATCGTGCGTTTGTTGATGATCTTGCGGGCGCGCCGCGATGTTGAGCCGCTGACACTGGGCGTTGCAGCCGCAGGCGTGATTTATCTGATCGCGCTAATCTGCATTGCTGTCGCGTTCATTTTGCGCCCAGACAATATTGACGTTGAAACGCTGAATGACTTTGTGATGTGGGGCGGTGGCCACGTCATGCAGTTCACCAATACGGCACTGATGCTGTGCGCCTTTTACGTGCTCACGCGCATTACGTTGGGCGAAACGCCTGTCTCGGGCCGCATCTTTTCGTGGATGATGTTGATCATGGTGGCGGGCGCTGCTGTGGGCCCGCTGTTGTATGTGACGTACCAAGCTGGCGACCCGGCGCAGCGTTTGATGTTCACCGACCTGTATTGGTACGTGCTGCCCATTCCCACGACTGTCATCATCGCTGGCGTTTTGTATCTGCTGGCCAAACGCTGGCGTGACATCAGATCAGGTGCACCAGAAGTGACCGGCATGGTGGTGTCGCTGTTGCTGTTCGGCTTTGGTGGCCTCATCGGCTTCTTTGAAAGCTCGGTCGATACGCGTACGCCGGCGCATTATCACGCAGCCTTGATCGCTGTTACATTGTCATTCATGGCGCTCTACTTCGCGTTGTTCTTGCCGCTGTTGGGCATCCGCACCGAGCGCCGCAGATTGCGGACATGGATGTACGCGCTTTTGGGCGCGGGCCAGTTTTTGCACTCGATGTCGCTATTTGTAGCGGGCAGCATGGGTGTGGCCCGCAAAACTGCGGGGGCCAGCCAAGGATTAGATAGCTGGCAAAAGATTGTGTCGCTCTCGTTCATGGGATTGGGCGGATTGATCGCCGTCATTGGTGGCGTGATGTTCGTGGTTTTGGCGGGGAAATTACTGTTGGCCAAGAGCCGTGAAGGTGTTACCGCATCGCTGCATTCGGGCGTGGGTGCCCGACCTGCAGAATAAGTACAGCTGAATAAGCGCCGCCGCAGTATTGTGGCCAATTAGAAAAAGCAGTCAGTCACATGCAGTTCAAAGCTTACTGGGAATTGTGCAAGCCGCGCATCGGCTTCCTGATCGCACTGTCGGCGATGGCAGGCTACGCCGCTGTCGCCGTTGATGTAGATGGCATCCAACTCGCTATTTTGTTTGTTGCAACACTGCTGGGCTCATTTGGGTCCGCTGTGTTCAATCAATACTGGGACCGCGACATTGATAAGCTGATGCCGCGCACGGCTTCGCGTCCGCTCGCGGCTGGCACGTTGGGTGATCCCACGCATACGGTGTGGCTCGCGATTGGCTTGGTGCTGGCCAGCTGCTTGATCTCGGTGCTGGCGTTTAATTGGTTAGTTGCGACACACTTAGCCCTTGGCGCATTTGTGTATGGCATCGTCTACACGGTGTGGCTGAAGCGCTATCACTGGACCAACATTATCATCGGTGGTGCGGCGGGCAGCTTCGCCGTTCTCGCAGGCGCTGCTGCGGTTGATCCCAACAAGTGGCTGTTGCCGTGGCTGATGGCCATCACACTCTTTTTGTGGACGCCGTCGCACTTCTGGTCGCTCGCGATCATGATTAAAGACGATTACGTCAAAACCGGCGTGCCGATGTTGCCGGTGGTTAAGGGCGATGCGGTTTGTGCGCGCTGGATTTTCGGCAACACCATTGCGTTGGTGATCTCGGCCTTCCTGCCGTGGACCTTCGGCGAATTGGGTCCGGTGTACGGTATTCTGTCGTTGGGCTTTGGTGCGCGCTTCCTGTACCTGAACTGGCTGCTGGTGAAAGACCCTTCGCGTGAATTAGCGAAGCGCAACTTCCTGTTCTCGATGCAGTACTTGGCCGGTGTGTTCTTGGCGATTGTGATTGACCGCCACATCCACATTCCGCTGCCGACGTGGCCGTTTTAAAACGCAATCAAGATTAAAGAATTTAAAAGGCTGCATCATCACGGTGCAGCCTTTTTGTTTGAGTTGATTGGGATTTAGCGCGTCTTTGCTTCAGCCAGTGCGATGGTCAACCCAATCAAAAACATATGCACGGCCAAGCTTAAGAACGTGATGGCAATGTAGGGCGTTTTTATGGGGAACGCTGACAGCGGTATCACCACGCGGTTCATCACTAAATATACAGCCACACCGTACATTGGGCCCATCAGCCACGGATTTTGCGCAGCTAACTTTGGCACCTTGCGTACCACGGTCACATAAATCGCGGCGATGATGATCATCATCATGAAGTGAAGGGCCAAGCCCAATGCGGCTGCAGCCGCGCCGCCGGTATAGGCTTCAGCACCCATCACGCCTGAGGCAACGCTTTGCAAAATGGTTGCAGGTGGAATGTCGGCCAACAGTAACGATGAGCCGCACGCATAACTAATATCGAACGCACCTGCGATCAGCCCGCCTATTAAAACGGCGCGTACTGGCGATCTTATTGTCTCAGACATAACGCTCCCCCAAACGTTGCTCCTGACGTGAAAGCTTACAGGCGGCTATCGTTTGGGGGCAATGCGTTATGAGGCTTAAGTTACATCGGCTTCTTTTCTTCAGGCTTAGCTGCAGCGGGCGGCATTCCGCCCCCATTTGCGCCACCCATGCCGCCACCTTGGCGCATCGCAGCCATGGCAGACTTGCAGCCGTCCGACATTTTATCGCGGTTCTTCATCACGCACTGCATGGTGGCTTGGCCTTGCTCCACGCCCGCGCAGTGCGTGGCGATGTCAGCCGCGCAGGCTTCGCGCATCCCAGAGCTATTGTGATTTTTCGGCTGTGCCATGGCGGTGGTCGCCATCAGCGCAAATGCAAGGCCAGATACGATTGCAATTGATTTCATCAGAACCCTCCCAGTTCAAAAAAGCGGGCACAGATTATCCCACGGCGCGCAGAAGGGCTTTGTCCGTTTTAGGCTGTTACAAAAATATCTTGGGGCAAAGCGGCGCGTTTTGTTTGTTTCAGCACAAAACTTCAGCCTATTGTTTGGGGGTCATCAGGGGAGGACTATTTTATGCGCGTTTTAGGTTTAGCTGTCGCGGCGTCGGTTGCGTTTAGTGCGTCTGCTTTTGCGGGCGACACGTACTGCAAAGGGAATGAGAAAAATCTCGCCACATATTTAGAAATGCACAAAGTGCTGTTTATGCAGCGCGATGAAACACGCGCAGGCGAATTCTATGCGCCTGAATTCATCAGCCACAACGCCGATGAAGGTGGCAGTAAAACCGTCACGTTGAAACCCGATGCGCTGAAGCCCATGTGGATCGACTCCAAGAAAAACATGCCGGACCGCGTGCTGACGAACGACTTGATTGTCTGCGCCGAAGACTTCGTGATCGTGCGCGTGACTGTTACCGGCACACAAACCGGGCCGTTCTTCGGCATGCCAGCACCCAACAAAAAAGTGAACTTCACCGCCATTGATATCTACCGCTTCAAAGACAGCAAAGTGGTCGAGCGTTGGGGGAACGGCGACGGTATGACGATGCTGTCTCAACTTGGCGTGCTCTTGCCATATGCGCAGATGGAAGCAGCCAAAGCTGAGAAAAAAGAAGAAAAGAAATAGGAGCACGCATGATGTTGAAATGGATTGTTGCGCTCAGCGCGTTATTCGTTGCCTCAAACGCCTCTGCGGGCGAAGTGCAATGCAAAGGCAAAGAGGCCATGCTGCAACGTTATCTCGGCCTGTTCGATAATGTGTTTAATGGCCGCAAAACCGAGATGATCTCGGAATACATCGCCGATGATTTTCTCAGTCACGATACCGCGCCCAACACGCCGCGCGGGCCCGAAGCCATTCGGTTGCTGGTGGTCAACATGGCCACCGCATTCCCGAAGCGCAAACTCACCAATGATCTGATTATGTGCAGTGATGATCTGGTGATGGCCTATCAAACTGTTGAAGGCACGAATGATGGCCCGCTGTTCGGCGGTCCGCCGACAGGCAAATCATTCAACTTCAAATGGGTTGATATCTACCGCTTCAAAAACGGCAAAGTCGTCGAACGTTGGGGCGCAGGTGATAGCTTGGGCATGATGACGCAGATGGGCTTCAAATTGGTGCCGTCTGAACCGAAGCAACCTGAACAAAAATAGACGTGTGGGCTACGATCAAAGCGTGGGCGAAACGCCTTAAGCGCGATGCGCTCACGCTTTGGTTTGCGCGCAATCATACGGGCCCACCATGGCTCGCCAAGGCTTTGTGCATTTTCACGGTTGCTTATGCGCTTAGTCCCATTGACCTGATCCCGGATTTTATTCCGGTGTTGGGCTATGTGGATGACCTGTTGCTGATCCCCATCCTGATCTGGCTCATGATTCGATTGCTGCCAACGCATGTGATTATCGCGTGTCGCGCACAAGCAGAGCAGTGGATGGCTGACGAAAAGGCGAAGCCAAAAAGCACTGCAGGGGCCGTTGCGATTATCGCCGTTTGGCTTGGCGTTCTGTATCTGGGCTGGGCGTGGTTTCGAGCGACCTAGGCCAAGCTTTTCCACGCAATGTAAGTCGCGGTAGCGAAGATAAACCCAGCAAATATTCGCGTCAGCGCACCTTTGCGATTGGCCAAGAGTGTGCTGGCGCGCTGACCGAGCAAACCGCCTGCGAGTCCGCCGAGCACGAACAGCCCGGCCACCTTCCACACGACCAATCCTGAAAAGGCGTAGCTGGCTGCGGTCGCAGCACCGAAAGCCGTGACCGCCACCAATGATGAGCCCACCGCATTCAGCATCATCATATTGGTTGCGCCAATCAGCCCCGGAACAATGAGGAAGCCGCCGCCGATACCGAAAAAGCCCGACGCCATCCCTGTTAAAAAACCTGTTGGTATCAGCCGCGCGGCAAGTCGTGGCGTGATGTGAACATTGACGTCGCCCGCATCAGGCTTACGCAGCAGCATCGAGATGCCGACGCCGAACATCGCGACCGCAAAGGCCAGAAGCAGTTTCTGCCCATCCACAGCCTTGCCAAATGCGGCCCCGGCCAATGCGCCAAGGCTGCCGCTGATGGCAAATGTAATGGCGCAGGGCCACTTAATGGTGCCTTGTCGTGCATGAAGAATAAGATTGATGAGCGCGCTGAGCGAGACAGCGACAGCGCTTGTCCCGATCGCCAAATGGGGGTCTGTAAAACCAACCAAGTACAGCAGAAGCGGGACCGCAAGAATCGAGCCACCGCCGCCAAGGAGGCCCAGAACCAGGCCGACCAATCCACCAGACACGACGGCTAATATGTCAGGGAGCATGGGCATCACTTCAATATTTGTACACGCTGCGCACTACAACGCGTTGAGAGGTAGCTTTAAGTAAGACAGGCCGTTTTCTTCTGCGGGCGGCAGTGCGCCAGCTCTGATGTTGATTTGAATTGAGGGCAGAATCAGTTGCGGCACATTCAGCGTCTTGTCTCGTGCAGTCCGCATCGTGACGAATTCGTCCTCGCGAATACCGTCACGCACATGAATGTTGGAGTGACGTTGATCTCTGACCGTTGACTCCCACGCAAACTCGCTACGCCCTGGGGCTTTGTAATCATGGCATGTGAAAATGCGCGTGTCCGGCGGCAGGTCCAAAATCTGGCGCATGGAACGGTAGAGCGTGCGGGCATCGCCCCCTGGAAAATCAGCGCGCGCACTTCCGTAGTCGGGCATAAACAGTGTGTCACCCACAAAAGCCGCATCTTCAAACACGTAAGTGATGCAGGCCGGTGTATGCCCCGGCGTATGCATGACTCGGCCTTTAATATCGCCAATCGTAATCGTGTCATTATGTTCGAATAAAGCGTCGAACTGTTTTCCGTCTGGCGCAAAGCCGTCAGAAAAGTTGAAAACTTTTGCGAATATTTTTTGCACATCAACGATATGCGCGCCGATGGCCAGTTTCCCGCCAAGCCGTGATTTTATGTAATGGCCCGCTGATAAATGATCGGCGTGGGCGTGTGTTTCCAGAATCCACTCAAGGCGCAGCCTGAGATTGCGAATGTAATTAATCACCTTCTCAGCTGACGCCGAAGATGTGCGGCCCGATGCTGCATCAAAGTCTAGAACCGGATCAATAATGGCGCAGGCTTTTGCTGCCGTGTCAGTGACGACGTAAGTGACGGTGAACGTTGTCGGGTCGAAAAACGGTTCGATCTGCATGTTTGTGTTCGGCATGTGTGCCAACTTGTGTGCCAGATTGTGTAATTGCGAAATCAGCTAAGCCGTGTTTTTCGGTTTCTTTGTCAGGCGGTCGAAAAATGTGCTGCTCCGTCGCGCAGCAAGCATTCCAACCGCCATGGCTGCGACGAAGGCAAAAGTTTCCGTTCCACCAAAGCCAAGTCCAGCCAAGGCAGGCCCAGGACAATAGCCGCCCAAGCCCCAACCCATCCCAAACAAGCCCGCGCCCAGAAGTAACGGAAGATCAATGTCAGTGCGTGTCGGAAGGGTAAACCGTGGCTCGAACATCGGCTGTCCACGCCGCAACACGGTGCGATAACCGATCGCTGTGACAACCACGCCGCCCAGCATCACGAACGCCAAGCTTGGGTCCCATGCGCCCGCCAGATCGAGAAAGCCGATCACCTTTGCGGGATTCATCATTCCTGAAATTGCAAGTCCTGCGCCGAAGAGCAGGCCCGCAGCTAATCCGCCGAGAACGCGTTTCATGACCTAGCCTCCCGCAATGACGTGGTGAACGATGAACGTGGTGGCAAAACCTGCCGCCATGAACACAGCAGTTGCGATGATTGAGCGCGTGGAAAGTCGGGAGATGCCACATATGCCGTGTCCGCTTGTGCAGCCGTTTCCTAAGACCGTTCCAAAGCCGACCAAAAGCCCAGCCAGAATCATGACGGGCACTGGCGCGACAAAAACGATCTCTGGGCGCGCACCATTCACAACCATCAGCGCCAGTGGCGCAATAATGATTCCGGCCACAAATGCGATGCGCCATCCGCGATCAGGTGTGGATGTCGCTCGCGATAGCATCCCGACCGTGATGCCGCTCACACCTGCAATGCGTCCGTTCAGCAGCATCAGAACGACGGCTGATAAGCCAATCAGCACGCCACCCAGCAACGAGGTGAGGGGGGTGAAGTTGTCCATGTTTGCGGCTCTGCCTTATGCCTATTTGCAGTACGTTTCGTATAGAAAACCAATCAACAACTTTAGGTCTGCACGCGCGAGGCTATAAAATATTGTTTGGCCCTCGCGACGTGTATTCACCAGCTTGTCCTTGCGAAGCAGAGCCAGTTGTTGCGAAACGGCGGCCTCGCGCAGTTGCAGGAGTGCAGCCAGGTCGCCCACTGATCGCTCCTGCTCCACAAGCTGGCACAGAATCAAAAGGCGTTTGGGGTGCGAGAGAATTTTCAGCAGCTCGCTGACCTCTTCCGCTTTTTTGGTCATTTTCAGTATCTTCATATATTCAAATATATGAAGATACGTAGTATTTGTCAAGGTGGAGCGGGCGTTGCATGCCCGGTCATGAGGGGGTGTCTAAGCCGAAGGCTAAAATTCGGCGGAATAGAGCCGTTTTAACTAGTTCAAATCGACCGCGTATTTTTTCAAATCAGCCAGTTCGCAGTAGTCTAAGGCCCCTTCGTGTGTGGCTTGAAGAACAACCTTCGGCGCGGCGTTGCCGTCCAGCGCTTCTTGCCAGCGGGGCGCGCACAGGCACCAGCGTTGGCCGGGCTTCAAGCCCTCGAAGCCGTACTCCGGCATCGGTGTGCTCAAATCATTGCCGCGTGATTTTGAGAACGCCAAAAATTCAGCTGTCAGAACCACGCACACCGTATGCGAGCCCACATCTTGCGGGCCGGTGTTGCAGCACCCATCGCGGAAGAAGCCTGTCACAGGTGACGTCGAGCACGATGCCAGTGGCCCACCCAGAACGTTCTTGGACGGGCGTTGCTGAAACCGGCGGCTGTCTTCGTTGCTCATGTCGCGCATGGGTATTCTCCTAACGCCGATTTTAACTGCGACGTGCTGAATTTGGGATACAAAATGCGATCTTTACCCGTGAATGTGAATGGCGTCATCGCTACAGTGCCGCGGCCCTTAAAAGTACCCTGATTAGAAGTTGTGTGTGATGACATTTAGGTTTCTATCTGCGGCTCTGTTCATCTTAACTGCACTTGTGGGCGCAAGTTCTGTATCCGCCGCAGACAAAGAACTGCGCATGGCGTTGATTTCAGGCCCGCCCAGTTTGGGTAACCCCTTTACGGGTGTCGGCCCACCATCCAGTTACATTTGGGAAGCGTTGTTCGACACGTTGGTAAAACCCGATGAAGCTGGCGAATTGCAGCCCTGGCTCGCGCTCAGTTGGGAGCCCGTGGAGCCGACGCGTTGGCGCTTTAAGTTGCGGCCCAATGTGGTGTTCTCCAATGGCGAAGCCTTCAACGCCGAAGCCGTTGTTGCGACATTGAAGTGGCTGCGCAGCGACGAGGGCAAGCGAACATTGGTGAGCGGCGAGGTCGGCACAGTGACCGATGCGATTGCCGTTGATGCGCTGACAGTCGATATCATCACAACAAAGCCCGATGCGATTTTACCTAAACGTTTAACTGCTGCGCCCATTGTTGCGCCGAAGGCTTGGCGCGAATTGGGCCCGGATGGCTTTGCGCAAACCCCCAGTGGCACCGGCTCTTTTGTTCTGAAGTCGTGGAAGTATCAGGGTGGGCAGTTGTTGCTTGATGCGAACCGGACATCGTGGCGCAAACCGCTGATTGATCGCATCGTGTTTGTGATGGCGGCTGACACCATTGCGCGCGGACAATCTATGTTAGCAGGCCGCATTGATATCCTGAACATCGTGCCGCCGGAAATGGCCGAGCAGTTCAAAGATACAGAATTCAAAACTGTCATTTCACAAACAGCGCAAGTCTACAGCATCGCGTTTGAAACGTTGCGCGAGGGCAAGCATGCCGTGCAAGACGTGCGCGTGCGTCAGGCGATTAATTACGCTGTGAACAAAGACGCGATTACTAATGTTGTGATGCGCGGCACCATGAAGCCTGCAAGTCAGGGCGCAACACCTGCGACGTTTGGCTACGATGCAAGTTTAAAGCCGTACCCGTATGACCCGGCCAAAGCTAAAGCATTGTTGGCCGAAGCAGGTTACGCGAAGGGTCTGAAATTGTCGGCTGAGATTGTGACCAATGGTTTGTCTGGTGGCGCTGATTTTCTGCCGTTGGTGCAGCAGGATTTGCGCGCTGTAGGTATTGATCTGGAAATTCGTTCGGTCGTGTTTTCGGATTGGCTGCGCAAATACACCAGCAATAATTTCGAGGTCGATATGTTTGGCCTCTCGTGGAATGGCGCGCCGTATTACGATTCACTCCGCGCACTCGAATATCATTCTTGCGCGAAAACCAATCCGTTCTTCTGCGATAAATCCATGATGCCGCTGATTGAGGCCGCAGGACGCGAGTTCGATGTGGAAAAGCGTCGCACGCTGTTGAAGGACTTAGCTGCGAAAACGCGTGATGCAGCGCCTGCGTTGTTATTGTATGAGGTGACGGATATTTCGGTGGTGGGGCCACGCGTGCGCAATTACGACGTTAAATTGCGAGTTCCTGTGTATGAAAAACTAGACCTGGTCACAAAATAGTGTGCGGTTGGTAATTTAGCGAACAGACGCAACCAAACTGTGTTTGCTCCCGTATGTATGATATAACGCTGTCATATTAACATTTCGCCCGGAAAACCATGACGCCACACTGCGCCAAATTTTTCCCTGCACTTCTTATTGCGAACTTATCGTTCGTACCTTTCGCCATCGCGCAAGAAAGCGCGCTGCCAGATGTCGCGCAAAAGAGCGCGCTGCCAGATGACGTGAATCCTGCCGTCACAACTGATCCTGCTTCAACGATGGAATTGGAAGTCCAATCCATCAACGCGCCGGAAGCAGAAAAGATTCCGAAAGTCGATCCCATCGCGCTCTATGGCGGCGATGTGGTGTTTGATGTGTATCGTAAGGGCTCTAAAATCGGCGTCCACCGCACCAGTTTCATGCGCAATGGTGCTGACCTGACCGTCACGTCGCAAATGGAACTGAACGTCGATGTTCTGTTCTTCACGGCGTATAGTTTTAAGTACGACTCAACAGAAGTTTGGCGCGATAATAAACCCATCGCCGTGGCGGTGACGGTGGATGACAATGGCAAGGTCGCCAAAACCAACGCGCGGATGGAAGATGGGTTGTTTAAAGTCGACAGCTCACGTGGGTCGTTCATCGCCTCCAACTGGGTGTTCCCCACCAACCACTGGCATCGCGGCCAAGCGATAACGGGCACGATCTTGAACACGCTGAATGGGCGTTTGGCCAATGTCGCCATGGCGCATAAGGGCATAGAGCGGGTTGAAACTGCACAAGGGTCGGTCGATGCCGAGCGCTTAGAATACACCGGCCAACTGAAAGATGTTGATGTCTGGTACGACGCCGCCAATCACTGGGTTAAAATGACCTTCAAGGCGCGCGATGGTTCGCTGATTGAATATCGCTGCCGTCAATGCGGGTTAGCACCAGGTGAGCCGACCACCCTCGCGGGCGATACGCCGGCATCACCAGAGCAGTCAGCAAAAGATTCTGAGAGCAATTAGCCGCGATTTATTCACGCAATCCCCCGACAAGCCCTGCAAACCTCCTGCAAATGCAGGGGCCAGAGGCTAGTCGGCGGCTACTCGGCGGCGTTACGGACCAACTCTGAATCGTTTGCCGCAGCGTTTTGTTTTTCACGCGCAACCTGCTGGAACGCCAGGGTCACAGTGCCGATGTGGATGCCCCACTTGGTGACTTCGGCTTTGTTCAACATCACGCCGTCAGGCTGCAAGAACAGCCAGTCGTTGAAATGAACACGCCATGTGCCATCGCCGACTTTCAAATCGAAGTCGTAGTTCCAGTTCAAAGCATTGCCAAAGCTTTTGCCTTGCGCGGTACCGACCACACCGCCAGCGGTGCCGGTGTACGTGTGCTCGTCCGCTTTATCGATGGTCCAGACGCGGGTTTCTTTTTCGCCATCGGAATAGACAAAGCGCTCATCCAAAATGAGTTGCTTACCGTCCCATGTGCCGGTGATGTCGACGACAAACTCGCGGCGTAAGTTGCCGAAGCGGTCTTCGAATATGCCCCAGGCTTTCGTCTTGCCCGTGAAATACTCTTCGATCACGAAGCGGGGCTGCTTGTTGGAAAAATCTTCGGGTTTCATTGAACCGCTGCAACCTGTGATCAAAAAGGCCGCCGCCCATACGGCAACCCAACGGAACATCTGCGCTGATTTCGAAGTCATGGCCTCTCCCTGTCGTTATGCACGCCGTGCTGCAAGGGCGTCTAACCGCCGTCTTACAAGCTGTTGGCGCGCCGCTGTGATGGGGAAGGCCCAAATCAGCGCAATTGCTACCAGCTTCAATACGACGGGGACCCAGGCGTAGATCACCGAAAGTGACCACAAGGCGGTTAGGCTGTTGGTGCCCTTTGGGTCAAAGCCTAAAGCCGCCAAAATGGGGAATGTCACCACGACCGCTAGGGCTAAGGCCAGCTTGGTGGCCATGCTCCATAGCGCGAAAAATAGGCCCGCCCGCGGCTGTTTGTTCCGAAGGGTATCGAAGTCGACCACATCGGCTTGCAGGGCTGGGGGCAGCGCCAAATCAGCGCCTAAGCCCATGCCGGTCACAGCGCAGACGATACCGAACGCGATCACGGAGCCGGGCTCCAGGGACGGCACCCACATGAACGCAGCGCACGTCAGCAGCATGGCGCAGCACCACGCCCGATGCTTTCCGATGCGTGCGCTGACAACGCTCCATAATGGGATCGCGACAACGGCCGCCAAGAAATAGACCAGGATCAAGACACCGCGCTGGGTTTGATCTGCCTGTAAGCGGTGTTCCAGGAACAAGAGAAACAACGTCGAGGGAATGCCGTTTGCCAAGCCGTTAATCAGCCATGCCCCTAACAAGCGTAGGAATGGTTTGTTGCTGGATAAAGCCCGCGTTCCATCAATGATGCTGCTCATTGAAAATGGTGCGTGTTTTGCGTCACGGGGCACCGGGTCAGGCACCCGCCACAGCATCATCGCAATGAATGGTCCGCCGGCAATCACCGCCATCCAGCTGATCATCGCTAGCGCATCGCGTTCAGATAAACCCGCGCTGGCCGCCCAAACCGGAATGGTGCCCGCTGCAAAAATACCCAGCAGCATCACACCTTCACGGGCCGAGGTAATGCGCACACGTACGTTGTAGTCGCCGGTCATCTCAGCGCCCCAAGCGGTGTAGGGCACGTTGATCATGGTCCAGCCGAGGTAAAGGATGACGGACCACAGCGTCACGTAGGCTGTCGTCACACCTGCGGGTGGTTGAAACAGCTTGATGAGCGCGAAGCCCGCCAAGATTGCGCCAACCAAGATCCACGGCTTGCGGCGACCGACCGAAAACTTCCAGCGATCACTCAGCGCGCCGATCAACGGGTCGGTGACAACGTCGAAGGCGCGCGCGATGAACAGGGCTGCGCCTGCTGCGGCCAAGCCCAATTCCGCGCCGTACATCGAAGGCAGAAACACAGCCGCCGGAATGGTCGGCATTGCCAACGCAAAGCCGGGCAGGGCGTAGAAGATGAGATGAGAGAGGGAAAGCTTGGGCGCGGTCATGATGCTGATACGATACGACCGCGCCGAAAGATTAGAAGAGCTATTGCAAAGCTAAATCACGATTTTGCG
Source organism: Rhodospirillaceae bacterium (assembly GCA_965229355.1). Classification (GTDB taxonomy): domain Bacteria; phylum Pseudomonadota; class Alphaproteobacteria; order Rhodospirillales; family Rhodospirillaceae. The sequence goes on from OZ245869.1 coordinate 3,061,538, forward strand.
ATTTTAAATTGGCCAACGTCGATGCTTTTGGCGCGGAAACCGCCTTCGCAGTAAGCCAAATACATTTCCCACATGCGGCGGAAACGTTCATCGAAGCCTAAAGGCTGGATTGATGACCAAGCCCCTAAGAACCGATCACGCCATTCACGCAAGGTCTTGGCGTAGCTAAGCCCAAACATATCCGAGCCTTGGAAATTCAGGCGTGCAGCTTCGAACTGATTTTTCAAAATCTCTACGGTGGGCAGCATGCCGCCGGGGAAGATGTAGCTTTGAATGAAATCAGCACTCTTGCGGTACGTTTCAAAACGGTCTTCGGCGATGGTGATGATTTGCAACGCAGCTGTACCGCCGCTAACCAAACGATCACGGACCATTTGGAAATAACGCGGCCAGTTGGCTTCACCCACGGCTTCAAACATTTCGATGGAGACGATGTGGTCAAAGGTGCCGCCCGCATCGCGATAATCTTCCAGGCGGAAATCAACCTTGTCCGACAAACCTTGTTTCTGCAGGCGCTCGGCGGCGAACTTCAGTTGTTCTTTCGAGAGGGTCAGGCCGGTCAACTCGCAGCCATATTCTTTGGTCGCGACTTCTGCAAAACCGCCCCAACCGAACCCAACTTCCAGAATCTTTTTGCCGGGCTTTAATTCCAGCATATCTGCAATGCGGCGATATTTCTTCAACTGCGCATCCGACAGCGGTTGATTTTCGCTTTCGTAATACGCCGATGAGTACGTCATCGTCGGATCAAGCCACTGCTTGTAGAAGTCATTCCCCAAATCGTAGTGCGCCGAGATGTTTTTGCGTGCGCCTGATTTAGTGTTAGCGCGCAGCAAATGCGAAATGCGATGCCAAGCGCGGTGCCAAATGCTTTGCAATGCACCTGCGTCCCACGATTTCACGTTCAGCGTGGCAAGTTCGATAATGTTGGAAAGCTCGGGGCTATCCCAGTCGCCGTCCATGTACGATTCCACAAAGCCCATATCGCCTTGCGACCAGAAGCGGCGTAGCGCGCGCCAACGGCGAATGTGTACAACCGCATGCGGCCCATGATCGGTATTGCTCGAGAGTTCGTAGGAACTGCCATCAGGCATGGTGACGCTGAGGCGGCCTGTCTCTAAGCGACCCACGACATTCAACGCTTTTTGAATCAGCGAATTGCCAGCGTGGTAATTGTCGCGATTGGCGGCAGTGTGTGCTGTCGCTTCACTCATAACGGTACGTGCTCCTGGTATTTGCCCGATTACGATCTGATAACCGTTACGGGTTCTGGCGGGGGCGCTGGTCTGTGCACCAGCGGCACCCCTTTGATCCACAATAATAAAGCTTCCCAATGGATTCCGCCAATAACCTTCAACGTCATCAACGGATATGTGAGAAACAGGTTCCAAAGCCCCGCATTCGAGAAGGGACGTTTTTGTCCCGCAAAAGACGCGTACAGCAGCGGGCCTTCGGCGTCGTTTTCTTGAATGGCGATAGCGATCTCATCTGTCGGCGGTTTGATTTTGAAGTTGTAAGTCATGCCCATGTCGATGAAGGGCGAGACATACATTTCTTTTACGCACGCCTGGCGATCCAGATCATCATCGCTTTCAATCGGAAACAAATATGAATGGCGTTGATGAAACGTGTTCGTCACTTGGTGCAAAATCGCCGCAAGTTTGCCGCTGCGATGATAACAGAAATAAACACTCAGCGGATTGAACGTGTAGCCCAGCATGCGCGGATAGCACAGCAAGCGCACGGCACCGCCTTCAATGTCGATGCCCGCTTTTTTCAGTTCAGCTTCGATCCAGGGGCGCAACGGTTCATCGATGCCGAGGCCATGATCGCGGTTATAAAAACTGAAAAGGCTGAAACGATTATAGCCAAAGCCTTTGATGTCACGGTCAAGCGTCTCCAATTCGTCCAAATCGACGAGCATGGAAAACACATTATAAGACAGCTTGTGTTTGCGCGGCCGGGTGCGGCGGTGAAATACCGTGCCCGCATAGAAGCATGAGGCGTAGTCGCTCACGGTGATTATGCCGCGGCTGGGGCTAAGTAAATGCGGCCAGACTCTTCGGCCACATTCCATGGGCGGCGTGCGCCACCCAAAGCTTCCGCCACAGCAAGGCCCGCTTGCAAACCATCTTCATGGAAGCCGTGGCCAAAGTAGGCGCCACAGAACCATGTACGGTTTGTGCCCTGGATCGACCACAGTTGTTGCTGTGCTTCTAATGCGGCTTTGTCGAAGATCGGGTGATCGTATTCAAACCGGGCGACGATCTTTTCGGCTTTCGGTTCACGGTGCGGGTTGAGGGTTACGAAAATCGGAATACTGCGGTCGATATTCTGCAACAGGTTCATCCAGTACGTCAGGCACACCAGGCGTGTATCGCAGTCGCCGGTTTCCGACAGGTAATTCCAACTGGCCCAGGCGCGCTTGCGTTTCGGCATCATGGCGATGTCGGTGTGCAGAATGGCTGTATTGCGTTCGTACCGGATGGCGCCCAGCAGGCGCTGCTCGTTCGCGGATGCATCTTGCAGCAAGCGCAACGACTGATCTGAGTGCGAGGCCATCACAACATGGTCATATGTTTCTATCGTGCCGTCCGCCGCTGTAATCACCACGCCATTCGCATTACGGGTAATGCTGGTGACGGGGCAGTTTGTGCGCACTTTATTGCCGAGTGTTTCGACAATCTTTTTCACATACTCACGGCTGCCGCCGGTGACCGTGCGCCACTTTGGGCGCTTGCTGTCCTGCAGCTCCAACAGGCCGTGGTTTTTGAAGAAACGCACGAAAGACGATAGCGGGTAGGCCCGCATGTCTTTTAACGAGGCCGACCATATGGCGCTGCCCATCGGTAACAAGTGATCGCGCAAGAACGCTTCGCTGTAACCATCACGCAGCAGGTATTCACCTAATGTCAGGTTCGCGTTTTCTGGCTTTGCAGCATCGGTCACGCACTCGCGGTAAAACCGCATGATATCCCACACCATGTTCCAGAAGCGCGGACGCACTAAGTTGCGTTTCTGCGCCAGCATGGTCCACAGCGTATTGCCGGAATATTCAAACCCGCCGTTGTTTAAAGACGCCGCGAACGACATATCGCTGAATTCAGTTTTCACACCGAGTGTGTCGAACAGCGCCGTGAGATTGGGGTAGGTGGTTTGGTTATAAACAATGAACCCGGTATCGACCGGAATGGTGCGGGCGGTGCCGTTGTCGTCCACTGTTGCATCGACCGTGTTGCAGTGACCGCCGATCCAACTTTCTTTTTCATAAACTGTGACGTTGTGGTTTTGATTCAACAGCCACGCTGCCGACAAGCCAGACACACCGCTGCCGACGACAGCAATATTCAATCGTTTAGAACCCGACATCGAGATTTCAGCTTTCCAATTATGTCAGAGAACCCATCTCAACATGAGGGTCTCTGTCCGTCCCCATTATCTTAAAACTTAAGATCATTACGCCTTAATCCGTCGCCTGACGCAGTAACTGTGCTAAGCTGTGGCGACTGACCCTTTGATAAGGCCGATTACGTTTCCAATATGCGGAAAAGTCCCAACCTTCATCAAGACATTTACGTCCCTTCATGGGCCTTAGTTCACTTTGAGGTCAAAGGGATAGCTATAGATTTAGGGTCCCCCACAAATCCTGCGACTGATCCAACCCTACGCCTGACCCGTAGAAGCTTAGAACCGAAGCTGGGCTTGGGAGAATCGCTGTGCTGCAATCACTTACCTGGGACCAACAGATGCCGAGCCCCGCGCGTGCTCCGTTTGCCCCAAGTGCTGCAAGCTTACGTCGGCCAAAGCCTATGATGGCCCGCGCCCCCCTTGAACGTGCGGTTGCGCCGACGGCTGAGGAAATGTCGGCATTGGTTTTGGCTGTTGCCCAAAAGCAGGACCGCCAAGCTTTTGGCCAATTGTTCGAACACTATGCCCCGCGCGTGAAAAGCTACCTAATGCGTCATGGCGCCGACGACGCGCAGGCCGAAGAAATTGTACAAGAGACGATGCTGTCGCTGTGGCGTAAAGCTGGCATGTTTGATCCGGTGAAGGCATCCGCTGGAACGTGGATTTTTACGATCGCGCGTAATTTGCGCATCGACATGATCCGCAAAAATCGCCGTCCTGAGTTCGATGTGGAAGATCCGGCCTTCGTGCCCGATCCGGAAATGTCTCAAGACGAAACAATGCAAGCGGACCAAATGCGCATTCAGGTTCGCAATGCACTTAAAGAATTACCCGAGGAACAAGCGTGCGTTGTGCGTTTGTCGTTTTTTGAAGATAAGCCGCACGGTGAGATTGCCAAGGAATTGGCGTTGCCGTTGGGAACCGTAAAATCTCGTTTACGTTTAGCCATGCGCCGTATCCGCGTGGCTTTAGGAGAGAGCGAAGAATGACAACGTTGATGCATCACCTCAGCGAAGACACGTTGCTGGCCTATGCTGCCGGTACGCTTGATGAACCCACCTCAGTCTTGGTGGCGACGCACTTGGCCTTGTGCCCAGAGTGCCGTGCGCTTGCCATGGCCGCAGAAGCGATTGGTGGCGAACTAATTGAATCATTAGCGCCGACGCACACTGTTAAGGTCTCGGCTGGCGATTTGCTTCAAATGATTGATACCAAAACCGAGCTCCGCAGCGACGTTCGTTATGACAACGCCGCTAACTGCAATGATGTGGATACGATGTTGCCGCAGCCGCTGCGTGCTTATGTGCCTGGCGGCATTGAGAGCTTGAAGTGGAAATGGATGGGCCCAGGCGTGCGCTATGCGCCGATTCTCGACGACGGTGTGGGCGCAAAAGTGGGCTTGATGCGCATTGCATCAGGGACGCGTATGCCGCACCACGGCCATACAGACGATGAATTCACGATGGTGCTGGCGGGTGGTTATACTGATTCGTTCGGCAGCTATAGCCGTGGCGATGTCGAATGCGCTGATACCGATACCAAACACCAGCCCGTCGCAGATAATGATGGTGACTGCATTTGCTTGGTGGTTACACGCGGTGAGTTGAAGCCCACAGGCTTTGTGGCGCGGATGATGAAGCCGTTGATGCGGATGTAATCAACGCAAACTTAATCTGACTGCAGATACAAAACAGGCCCCACAATGGGGCCTGTTTTTTTGTTCTGAATTTTGTTCAGTCTATTTAATTAATCGCAAGCGAGACGTCTTGCGGAATCACGTAGCCCGAGCCGCGTACAGTTTTAATGAGCGCCGGGCGGCGTGGATCAGTTTCAATCTTGTGGCGCACGCGAGTGATCAGCACATCGATGCTGCGGTCGAGTGGATCGCGCGAGCGCTTCAGCACTAAATCCATCAGCAAATCGCGCGACATAATGCGACCCGGATTGCGCGCCAGATATTCAAGCAGGCGATATTCGTTGCTGGTTAATTCAACACGCTCGCCAGTGGGCGCCACTAGAACATGATTACCGGGGTCTAAGCGATAGCCATGGAATGAGATTTCATCGTCGTGGCGGGTGCTGATGACAGGGGCTGTGTGTGCGGCAGGGCGCACGGTGCCGGCACGGCGCAAGACGCTACGAATGCGCGCCAACAGTTCGCGCTGATCGAATGGCTTGGTGATGTAATCGTCCGCGCCGCAATCCAACCCCACAACACGGTCCACTGCATCGTTACGTGTGGTGAGGATTACGATCCCCAGTTGAAATGTTTCGCGCAAATATTTGGTCAGGGTCAGTCCGTCTTCGCCGGGCAGTTTCAAATCCATTATCACCAGATCAGCCGGAACGCGGGCCATAGCAGCGCGCATCTCGATCCCATCTGTAACCGCAGTGACGCGGTAGCCCTCGGCCGAGAGATAAATCTCTACCAGCTCGCGGACGAAGCGATCATCTTCGACAACCAGGATATGGGGCACGGGCGTATTCACTGAATCCTCAAAACAGTCGTTAGGGTTGCTGTTCGGTATCTATCAGTGATTTTACACATAAGACGCTATTCAACCGCATCTCTGTTTGTTTTTGTTTATTTCAGCCCTGAAATTCTTTTGCAAAAACAAACAAGTCATTGAACCGCCTGACAATACAGGCTGGTCCAGCATACTATATATAGCGCGAAGGGAAACGAAATAGAGGCCGGAAAATGGTGCCGGTTGTGTGAATTGAACACACGACCTACCGCTTACAAGGCGGTTGCTCTACCCCTGAGCTAAACCGGCGATTCCATTCGGAAAGCGTCTAAACCCCGAAGGGGCCGACGCGGGGCGGGACCATAAGGCCCCAGACCCCAAAAACGCAAGAATTAGGTTTAACCAATTTGCCGGACCCGTTCGTACAGGGCGATGGCGGCGGCATTGGAGACGTTTAAGCTTTCCGAGGCTGCATTAATTGGCAATCTGACCACCTGATCACAGTTTTCGCGGACCAAGCGGCGCAAACCTTCGCCTTCCGTGCCCATCACGAACGCGATGCGGCCTTTCAGGTCAATTTCAGACAGTTTTTTCTCGCCGTCCGCTTCCAGGCCGATGACCCAGAATTGGTTTTGTTGCAGCACTTCTATGGCGCGGGAGAGGTTGGTGGTTTGAACAAAGGAAATCCGATCCAAAGCCCCCGAAGCTGATTTGGCCAGGGCACCGGTTTCTGCCGCAGCACGGCGATCCAACGTAATGACCGCAGATGCATCAAAGGCAGCAGCCGAGCGTAAGATGGCGCCGACGTTATGCGGATCGCTCACTTGATCCAACAGCACAACGCAGCAGCTTTCACGCTCTTTGGCGATTTCCAGAACGTCTTCCAGGTGATGATCGATCACACGCGTGAACATCGCGACACCTTGGTGCACGGCATTCTCGCCGACGATATTGTCGATTTCTTTGCGTGATACGTTGTGTGCACGTGTCAGCACACCTTGCGGCACTGACGCATCTTCGCGCAGGCGTTCCATGGCTTCAGGCGTTGCCAGCAAGCGCAAGACACGGCGTTCCTGATTGGCTAACGCGGCTGCGACAGGGTGATGGCCGTACAGCCAGACTTCAGTCGTCGAGTTATTATACTCGCTGCGATTCTCGCGTTCTGGCTTCGGCGGCTTGGATGAATGGGGTTTGGTATATTCAGTGCGCTGTGGGCGATGATCGCGCTGTTGGTCGCGCGGGGACTCACGCTGCTGATCACGTGAGTGATCATTCTGAGGGCGCGAGCCGCCTGACTTACCAAAATGCGGCTTACCACCGCGAGGTTTCCCGCCGTAGGATTTGCCTTCATACGGTTTTCCAGCGCGCGGATTCTCGCCACGGGCATTCTCACCACGCTGGTTTTGGCCACGGGGGTTTTCACCACGGGGATTTTCGCCGCGCGGCTTGCCAAAGCTCGGTTTGCCGAAACTCGATTTGCCGCCGAAGCTGGATTTTTCAGTGCGTGGTTTTCCGGGGCCTTTGTGTGGCTTACGGTCGCGGCCCTGTGGCCCTTTTGATTTCATGAGATGCTCCAATGCTGCGCAGCAGGTAACGTGCTTGATAGGCGTTGACAAGGCACAGCGAACCCCCTACTTCCGTGCCCCGCGCAAGAATACCGGCACGTTGTTGGTTTCCTTTGATTTTGTTGAGGAAATCTCACGTCCCCTGGAGGGGTGGCCGAGCGGTCAATGGCAGCAGACTGTAAATCTGCCGGGTTTTACCCTACGCAGGTTCAAATCCTGCCCCCTCCACCATTCTTCTCACATCCTTAAGCCTTCTGCGGCACTTTCGACGTGATCATGGCTCGAAACGGCAGATTTAGATCGCCTATGGTGTTCGGTGCCTTGCTTTTGTCTGTCTGGTCAAAATATATAAAGCGCGATGCGTCTCTTTAGAGATGCGGGTGTAGCTCAATGGTAGAGCAGAAGCCTTCCAAGCTTACGACGAGGGTTCGATTCCCTTCACCCGCTCCACGCTTAGTTTCTGTTAGCGAGTTTTACGAGCTTACAGAAACTTGCGCCCTGCCGTAGCGGAGCGAAGGCGGGTGGTGCAACGAACTCATCGTCTTCTTTTATTTTCTCTTTCACCCCATCGCGCGTGAATCACTTTCACGTGACGCGCGTTTGTTCTGAGGTATTGCGCACGTAACTGGATTTGCACGTCACGCTATTCAAAATTCAAAAAGCGCGCATCGCATGTATGTGTTGTTGTGATGACACACTGCTGCGTAAACATTTTTATCCCCGGAACCAACCTTCACTCTGAAACGTCTTTACGCCTGGCAATTGCCAGCGCGCATCATGCGCAATCGTGTCGACAATATGTCGGTGCGTTGAAGTGAATACGTTTAGTGATGTTGAAGGAGTGACTATGAAACGCTTTATGCTGTTAACGTCGGCCATCATTGGCCTCGCGGCTTCGGTCTCAGCTGCGCAAGCGCAGGACCATCGTGGATTTTATGTCGGCGTTCACGGCGGGTGGGATATCCAGCCAGGCGATAAAGGCGAAGGTCTGCAGTTCGATACGAATCTGGACGGCAACTACGATAACTTCGTGAACACAGCAGCAGGTGCCAACGCGTTTTCGCCGGGCTTCTGCGGTGGTCGCGCCAACAATGCAACGGCTGCGGGCGGCTGTAAGACTGAAAAAGACGGCGGTGAGTTAGGCGTGCGTTTGGGTTACGACTGGCAATGGGATCAAATCGTTCTCGGTGCTGTCGGTGAACTGAACTGGCACAACATGAACGACAGCGTGTCTGGTTTCAGCACCACACCGGCGAGCTACACCATGACACGTGAACTGAACTGGTCGGGTGCGATCCGTGCCCGCGCTGGTTTGGCCGTCAACAAAGCGTTGATCTACGGTACGGCGGGTTGGGTGCGTGGCGATGTAGACCATGCGTTCACGACCACCAACGGCGTGAACACCTTTACGACACGTGATGGTAAGAACCTGTCAGGCTACCAAGTCGGCGGTGGTCTGGAATGGGGTGTCTCCCCAGGCTGGAGCGTGGGGGCCGAGTACCTCTATAGCAACCTGAGTGACAGCAAATATCGTGTCCGCGCGGCTGGTCCGGCGCCTGCTACGAATCCGTTCATTCTGGCGAACGCGAGCGGCACGGATATCCGCCGCAGTGATAGCGATTTTGACTACGGTGCCTTGCGCCTGACTCTGACCTATCGCTTTGGAAGTTAGTCACTAAACCGACATATCCCTGGGCCCTGATTACCGCATCAGTGGCCCAGGGATGCTCGGGCTTGATGTGCTGTTTATTTGCGGGTACACGCGTGCAGCGCGCTTTGGCGCCGGCGTATAGAACAGCATACACATCAAGGACGCGGACCATGGGTAAAGAGAAATTTCAGCGGAATAAGCCGCACTGCAACATTGGCACGATTGGTCACGTTGACCACGGCAAGACGTCACTGACGGCGGCGATCACGAAGGTGTTGGCTGAGAAGGGTGGTGCGACGTTCACTGCTTATGATCAGATCGACAAGGCGCCAGAAGAGAAGGCCCGCGGTATTACGATTTCGACGGCACACGTTGAGTACGAGACGGACAACCGTCACTACGCTCACGTTGATTGCCCTGGCCACGCTGACTATGTGAAGAACATGATCACGGGCGCCGCGCAGATGGATGGCGCGATCCTGGTTGTGTCAGCTGCTGACGGCCCGATGCCGCAAACGCGTGAGCACATCCTGCTCGCTCGTCAGGTCGGCGTTCCTGCGATCGTCGTGTTCATGAACAAGTGCGACATGGTTGATGACCCGGAACTGTTGGACCTGGTCGAGCTGGAAATCCGCGAACTTCTGACGAAGTACGAATTCCCGGGTGACACGATTCCGATCGTGAAGGGCTCTGCCTTGGCTGCGTTGGAAGACTCAAACGCGAAGCTGGGCAAAGAAGCGATCCTGGAACTGATGAAGGCGGTTGACGAAAACATCCCGCAACCGGCGCGTCCGAAGGACCGTCCGTTCCTGATGCCGATCGAAGACGTGTTCTCGATCTCAGGCCGTGGCACCGTTGTGACGGGCCGTGTTGAGCGTGGCATCGTGAAGGTCGGCGAAGAAATCGAAATCATCGGCTTGAAGCCGACGACGAAGACGACGGTGACCGGCGTTGAAATGTTCCGCAAGTTGCTGGACCAAGGTGAAGCGGGCGACAACATCGGCGCGTTGTTGCGCGGCACGAAGCGTGAAGACGTTGAGCGTGGCCAAGTGTTGGCTGCTCCTGGTTCGATCACGCCGCACACGAAGTTCTCGTGCGAGTGCTACATCCTGAACAAGGAAGAAGGTGGTCGTCATACGCCGTTCTTCTCGAACTATCGTCCGCAGTTCTACTTCCGCACGACGGACGTGACGGGCACGATCGAGCTGCCGGCTGGCACCGAGATGGTGATGCCTGGGGACAACATCTCCATGCAGGTGAACCTGATCTCGCCGATCGCGATGGACGAAGGTTTGCGCTTCGCCATCCGTGAAGGTGGCCGTACCGTCGGTTCAGGCGTCGTCGCTAAAATCGTAGAGTAATCCGCCGTTTAGAAATGATTGCCGGAACAGGGGTTTAACGCCCTGTTTCGGTAATGTTTCAAAGGACTTGATTCAGTTGGCAGGCACGGGGTATAGACCCTCTGCCGGCCGGAGGGGTCCTTCCGAACGGTACTTTTGTGTTGCCTAACGGCAACGAATCAGCGACGGCGGTGCTAACATAGCAAGGCAATCGGCGGGTGTTCCATCTGTTCGAAAGATTTGCTATTAGAAACAATGATTTACGGCAGGTCCTAGGGGTGTAGCTCAACTGGTAGAGCACCGGTCTCCAAAACCGGGGGTTGTAGGTTCGATCCCTATCGCCCCTGCCACCTGGAGGCAGTGACTCGGCTAGAGGATGCGAATCCTAGCGGAACCTGTTTTGTCTGTTTCTAGAACCCCTCCCAGATTCGTCGGTTGTTCGGCTCAGTTTTTTTAGAGTGGCGAAGTAGTCCCGATGGCTTCTGTCAGTCCTGGTCTTTTTGTACGCCAAGTCCGTCAGGAACTGGCCAAGGTCACGTGGCCGAGCCGTCGTGAAGTCACGATGTCGCTTATCCTCGTGTTCGTGTTTTGTATTTTTCTCGGTGTCTACTTTCTCGTCGTAGATAAAGCCCTGAGTTGGGGTGTGTCCTTGCTGTTCGGAGCTTAGAGAAACGATGTCTGCGAAGTGGTATGTGCTGCACGTTTACTCCGGCTTTGAGAACAAAGTCGCGTCGTCCATCCGTGAGCAAGCGGCTCAGCAAGGGATGTCCGACAAGATTCAAGAAGTTCTCGTGCCGATGGAAGAAGTTGTTGAAGTGCGTCGCGGGGCCAAGGTCAACGCTGAGCGCAAATTCTTCCCTGGCTACGTGTTGTTGAAAATGGATCTGACGGACGGCGCTTGGCACTTGGTCAAGAATACGCCGAAGGTCACTGGTTTCCTGGGAACGCAAAACAAGCCGTTGCCGATTTCGGAAGCCGAAGCCATGCGCATCATGAAGCAGGTGCAGGAAGGTATCGACCGTCCGAAGCCCAGCGTGGTGTTCGAAGTTGGCGAGCAAGTGCGTGTGTCTGACGGTCCGTTCACATCGTTCAACGGTGTGGTCGAAGAAGTCGACGAAGAAAAAGCGCGTCTTAAAGTTTCTGTTTCGATCTTCGGCCGCGCTACACCGGTCGAACTCGAGTACAGCCAGGTCGAGAAACTCTAGACCTGACTGTGACCGCCAATCTGAACCGGGTTCAGGTTGGTGTGAGCGTGGGAGATCGATTGCAAAGTCCAGCAGTCATCGCACCACGACCCGGCCCGCCAGTGGCTAACTGGTAACGAAGCTGAGGTATTACGATGGCTAAGAAAATTGAAGGCTACGTTAAGCTGGAAATTCCAGCTGGCAAAGCCAACCCGTCTCCGCCGGTCGGCCCTGCATTGGGTCAGCGCGGCGTGAACATCATGGAGTTCTGCAAGCAGTTCAACGCTGCGACACAGAAGAGCGATCCGGGCGTTCCGACGCCTGTCGTTATCACGGTGTACTCTGACCGTACCTTCACGTTCATCACCAAGACCCCGCCGGTCAGCTACTTCTTGAAGAAGGCAGCAAAGATCGAGAAGGGCTCGGGCACGACTGGCCGTGGCCACGTCGGCAAGGTGACGAAGGCGCAAGTGCGCGAAATCGCTGAAAAGAAACTGCCTGATTTGAACTGTGCGACGGTTGAATCCGCCATGGCGCAAATCGAAGGCTCGGCCCGCGCGATGGGCCTGGAAGTGGTGGCTTAATCATGGCTCGTCTCGTCAAACGTATGAAGGCTGCGATCGAAGGTCTCGACCGTGAGCAGACTTACTCTGTGGTCGAAGCGGTAAAGTTCGTGAAGAAAGGCGCTAAAGCCAAATTCGACGAAACCGTTGAGATCTCGATGAACCTGGGTGTGGACCCGAAGCACGCTGACCAAATGGTTCGCGGCGTCGTGGCTCTGCCGCACGGCTCGGGCAAAAACATGCGCGTTGCTGTGTTCGCTAAGGGCGACAAAGCAAAAGAAGCAACCGAAGCTGGTGCAGATTTGGTTGGTGCTGAAGACTTGGCTGACAAAATCACTGCAGGCGAAACTGGTTTCGACCGCGTGATCGCAACCCCGGACATGATGGGTGTTGTCGGTAAGCTTGGTAAAGTGTTGGGTCCGCGCGGCCTGATGCCGAACCCGAAGCTCGGCACCGTCACGATGGACGTGAAGACTGCCGTGAAGAACGCCAAAGCTGGTGAAGTGCAGTTCCGCGTCGAGAAGGCCGGTATTGTGCAAGCTGGTGTTGGTAAAGCCAGCTTCACCGAGCAACAGATCGTCGACAACGTGAAAGCGTTCGTTGATGCGATCGTGAAGGCGAAGCCAGCCGGTGCCAAAGGCACATACGTGAAAAAGATTTCGCTCAGCTCCACCATGGGGCCTGGCGTGAAGGTGAATACCGGCGAAGCGGCTGTCCGCTAACCGGATTTAAGTTTTGATCCGAGTGGCTTTAAAGCTGCTCGGATCAATTCGGTTTTAGTCAGCCCGCCTTAATTTTGGTGAGCCTGACGACAAACCGAACCCTGTCCGAGACCGGTGGTGTCGATCCTGATTTTTCAGGTGACGCATAAAGGGGCAACCCACCGCCACAGACGGGAGTAGCAAAGACGTTGAGGTTTGAGTTTCAAACCACGGCGGTGATGCGCTTCTGGGGCAGGACGTGAGAACCGGTGAACACCAGTTTGTTTCGTTCATCGGCGTTTTGAAACCGGTCTGATCTCACAATGGATTTTCTGTTGTTGGGTGATGATCTCAGAAGCGGAGACTACCGTGAACCGTGAGCAAAAGAAGGAGCTGATCAGCTCGCTCAATGCTCTCTTGTTGCAGCAAAATCAGATCACCATCACCTTGAACAAAGGTCTGACGGTGGCTGAAGTTCAAGAGCTGCGTAAGAGAATCCGAGCGGCTGGTGCTGGCTACAAAGTTGCTAAGAACCGGCTCGCGCGTTTGGCTTTGGCTGGTACGAAGTTCGAAGGCATCAGCGACTTCCTCAGAGGCCCGACGGGTATTGCTTACTCGACGGATGCTGTGGCGGCCGCAAAGGTGATTGCGAAGTTCGCGAAGGAAAACAACAAACTGGTGGTTGTCGGCGGTTCGCTCGATGGCCAGACGATGGACGCTGCTGGGGTGGAAGCCCTGGCCACGTTGCCAAGTCTGGACGAGCTCCGTGGCAAACTCATCGGGCTCATCCAAGCTCCGGCGACCAAAATCGCTGGCGTGTTGGCAGCCCCCGGTGGCCAGATTGCTCGTGTTCTTTCGGCCCGCGCCAAGCAAGGCGAAGCCGCGTAGTACCTACTTGAAATAACTCAAACCAAAGATACATCAGGAGAACTAACATGGCTGATTTGGCCAAACTCGTAGACGATCTCTCGGCTCTGACCGTGATCGAAGCCGCTGAACTGTCGAAGTTGCTGGAAGAGAAGTGGGGCGTTTCCGCTGCTGCTCCGGTTGCTGTTGCTGCTGCTGGCGGCGCTGGCGCTGCTCCGGCCGCTGCTGAAAAAGACGCGTTCGATGTCATCCTGAAGGATGGCGGCGCGAACAAGATCAACGTGATTAAAGAAGTCCGTGCGATCACCAACCTCGGCTTGAAAGAAGCCAAGGACCTGGTCGAAGGCGCTCCGAAAGCTGTGAAGGAAGGCGTGTCGAAAGACGAAGCTGCCACCATCAAGAAGAAGCTGGAAGACGCTGGCGCGAAAGTCGAAGTGAAGTAATTCACGACGTGTTTGGTGGTGACGGCAACGTCACCACCAGCCTCGTTGCTTTGACGAGAGAAGCGAACGCGATCAGCGCTTTTCTCGCCAAAGCATCGCAATGATGCTGAGGAATTTGTGTTCCGGGCCGCAGGTGTGCAGCCCGGGATTTTGTCGTCGATATCAAACACGAGGATTCTAATGGCCAAATCCTTGACCGGTCGTAAGCGCGTAAGAAAGGACTTCGGGCGAATTCCAGTCGTCGCCCCGATGCCCAACCTGATCGAAGTGCAGAAAAGCTCTTACGATAAGTTCCTGCAACCCGGCGCTCCGCTTGATGTGCGCCAAAAGTCTGGCTTGTGGGATGTGTTTAAGGGTGTCTTCCCAATCAAAGACTTCAGCGGCAAAGGCGAGCTGGAGTTTGTGGGCTATGACTTAGAAGCTCCGAAGTATGACACCGAAGAGTGCCGTCAACGCGGCATGACCTTCTCGGCTCCGTTGAAAGTCACGCTGCGTTTGGTGGTGTGGGATATCGACGAAGTCACCGGTGCCCGTTCGATCCGCGACATCAAAGAACAAGATGTCTACATGGGCGATATGCCGCTCATGACCGACACTGGTACGTTCATCATCAACGGCACCGAGCGCGTGATCGTGTCGCAGATGCACCGTTCGCCGGGCGTGTTCTTCGACCATGATAAAGGTAAGACACACTCATCGGGCAAATACCTGTTCGCAGCGCGCGTGATTCCTTATCGCGGTTCGTGGCTCGATTTCGAATTCGATGCCAAAGACCTCGTATATGTCCGTATCGACCGCCGCCGCAAATTGCCGGTGACGACGTTGCTGTACGCGCTCGAAGGTCGTGAGACTGAAGAGTTGCGCGCAAAACGCGCCAAGCAAGGCAAGACAGTAGACATCACTGAAGTCCGCGGCATGACTGCTGATGAAGTGCTGAACTACTTCTATGAGTCGCAAACCTTTAGCCGCGACAAAAAAGGCTGGGTGACCGCATTCGACGCGCAGAAGATGAAGGGCATGAAGCTCTTGTTCCCGCTGGTCGATGCTGAAACCGGCCGCGTGAAAATTGAAGCTGGCGAAAAGCTCAGCCCGCGCTTGGCGAACAAGCTGGAAAAAGAAGGCTTGAAAGAGCTGCGCATGCAGCCGGAAGAGCTGATTGGTCGTTTCGCCGCTGAAGACGTGGTGAACACCAAGACCGGTGAAATCTACATCGAAGCCGGTGAAGAAATTACCGCTGATCACGTTGCGGCTTTCGATGACAATCACGTCGACACGTTCAAGACGTTGTACATCGACGGCGTTAACATCGGTCCGTACATCCGCAACACGTTGTCGCTGGATAAGAACACCAACCGCGATGAAGCGTTGGTTGATATCTACCGCGTGATG
The DNA here is from genome assembly GCA_965229355.1 of Rhodospirillaceae bacterium. Lineage (GTDB taxonomy): Bacteria > Pseudomonadota > Alphaproteobacteria > Rhodospirillales > Rhodospirillaceae. Next base: position 3,077,117 of record OZ245869.1, read on the forward strand.
CGTCCTGGCGAACCCCCGACCTTGGAAACTGCGGAAGCGTTATTCCAAGGCTTGTTCTTTGACTCAGAGCGTTACGATCTCTCGGCCGTTGGCCGCGTGAAGATGAACGCTCGCTTGAACCTGACCAACGACGAAGTGCCGGATACCATGCGCGTCCTGCGTAAGGATGACATCCTGCGCATCGTGAAGGTGTTGGTGGGCTTGAAAGACGGTAAGGGCGAAATCGACGACATCGATCACTTGGGCAACCGTCGTGTTCGCTCGGTCGGCGAGTTGATGGAAAACCAATATCGCGTTGGCTTGTTGCGTATGGAACGTGCGATCCGCGAGCGTATGAGCTCGGTTGATATCGACACGGTCATGCCGCATGACCTCATCAACGCGAAGCCAGCTGCTGCTGCCGTGCGCGAGTTCTTTGGCTCGTCACAGCTGTCGCAGTTTATGGATCAAACCAATCCGCTGTCGGAAGTCACCCACAAGCGCCGTCTCTCGGCCCTTGGTCCGGGCGGCTTGACGCGTGAACGCGCGGGCTTCGAAGTCCGCGACGTGCACCCGACTCACTATGGTCGTATCTGCCCGATTGAAACGCCAGAAGGCCCGAACATCGGTCTGATCAACTCGCTGGCGACGTTCGCCCGCGTGAACCAATATGGCTTCATTGAAGCGCCTTATCGCAAAGTCGAAGACGGCCGCGCCACAAACGAAGTGGTGTACCTCTCGGCGATGGAAGAAGGCCGCTACAACGTTGCTCAGGCGAATGAAGCGCTCGATGCGAAAGGCAAATTCACTGCTGATCTGGTGAACTGCCGTCATGCTGGCGATAACATCATGATGTCGCCCAGCGAAATCCATTACATGGACGTGTCGCCGAAGCAGATCGTATCGGTGGCTGCCGCGCTCATTCCGTTCTTGGAAAACGACGACGCGAACCGCGCGTTGATGGGCTCGAACATGCAACGTCAGGCCGTGCCGTTGATCCGCTCGGAAGCTCCGTTCGTGGGCACCGGTGTGGAAGAAGCGGTGGCGCGTGACTCTGGTGCGACTGTTGTGGCCCGCCGTTCGGGTATCATTCAGCAGATCGACGCTACGCGTATCGTTGTGCGCGCAACCGAAGATACCTCGACCACTACGCCTGCAGTTGACATCTATCGTTTGCAGAAGTTCCAACGCTCGAACCAAAACACCTGCATCAACCAACGTCCGTTGGTGAAGGTGGGTGATATCGTTTCGAAGTCCGACATCTTGGCCGATGGTCCGTCGACTGAGTTGGGTGAACTGGCTCTGGGCCGTAACGTGCTCGTCGCGTTCATGCCTTGGAACGGTTACAACTTCGAAGATTCGATCTTGATCTCTGAGCGCATCGTTCGCGATGACGTGTTCACGTCGATCCACATCGAAGAATTCGAAGTCATGGCCCGCGATACGAAATTGGGTCAGGAAGAAATCACGCGCGACATCCCGAACGTCGGTGAAGAAGCGCTGAAGAACCTCGACGAAGCCGGTATCGTTTACGTTGGCGCTGAAGTGAAGGCGGGCGATATTCTGGTTGGTAAGGTGACGCCAAAGGGTGAATCGCCAGTTACACCAGAAGAAAAACTGCTGCGCGCCATCTTCGGTGAAAAAGCCTCTGACGTGCGTGATACGTCACTGCGCGTTCCGCCGGGCGCACAAGGTACCATCGTTGAAGTGCGTGTGTTCAACCGCCGTGGCGTCGATAAAGACGAACGTGCGTTGGCTATCGAACGCGCTGAAATCGAAAAGCTGGCCAAAGATCGCGACGACGAGAAGGCAATTCTTGAACGTAGCTTCTATGACCGCCTGAAAGAGTTGTTGATCGGTCGCAAGATCGTCTCGGCTCCGAAGGGTTCGAAAGCTGTTGCCGGTAACAAGATCACCGAAGAAACCTTGGCCGAGCATACGCAAGGTCAATGGAAGCAGTTCGTGATCCAACACGACGGCGCCATGGAAGAAATCGAAGAGATGAAGAAGTCTCTCGATTACTCGGTGGGCTTGATTGATAAGCGCTTTGAAGATCGCGTCGAGAAGCTGCAACGCGGCGACGAATTGCCGCCGGGCGTCTTGAAGATGGTCAAAGTGTTCGTGGCCATTAAGCGTAAGTTGCAACCCGGCGATAAGATGGCTGGCCGTCATGGGAATAAAGGGGTCATCTCGAAGATCGTTCCGATCGAAGATATGCCTTATCTGGAAGATGGTACCGCTGTTGATATCGTGCTGAACCCGTTGGGCGTGCCTTCGCGCATGAACGTCGGTCAGATTTTGGAAACACACTTGGGTTGGGCCTGCCGCGCTTTGGGCCTGCAAGTGGGCTCCATGGTTGATGCACATAACGCCGGTAAGTCAGATCGCGACCTGCGCGCCATGCTGAAAAAGGTTTACGGCGAGAAGATCTACAAGACTGAGTTCCAAGATCTCGACGACAAGAACCTGATCGAACTGGCTGACAATCTGCGTCCTGGTATTCCGATCGCAACTCAAGTGTTCGATGGTGCGCACGAAGCTGACATCGTCGAAATGCTGGAGCAGGCGGGTCTTGATCCGTCGGGTCAAGTCACGCTGCGCGATGGTACTTCGGGCGAAGAGTTCACCCGTAAGGTTACGGTTGGCTACATCTACATGCTGAAACTGCACCACTTGGTCGACGACAAGATCCACGCACGTTCGATCGGTCCGTACTCACTCGTCACACAACAGCCGTTGGGTGGTAAGGCGCAGTTCGGTGGTCAGCGTTTCGGGGAAATGGAAGTGTGGGCCCTGGAAGCTTACGGTGCTGCTTACTCGCTGCAGGAAATGTTGACTGTGAAGTCGGACGACGTTTCAGGCCGTACGAAGGTTTACGAAGCCATTGTGCGCGGCGAAGACACATTCGAAGCCGGTATCCCAGAATCCTTCAACGTGTTGGTGAAGGAAATGCGGTCACTGGGCTTGGATGTGGAACTCAGCCACGCAGCAGACGAATAAGCCGACTGAAGACGATGATGCGGGCCTCCTTCACCGGAGGCCCCGCATTCCTCAATACAAAAAGCGAACTCCTTTAGGAGACGAGCGAAATGAACGAACTCACGAAAATCTTCGGCCAAGTGCAAGGCACTTCGGAATCCTTCAACCAAATCCGGATTTCGCTGGCGAGCCCTGAAAAAATCCGTTCCTGGTCTTACGGCGAAATCAAAAAGCCTGAGACCATCAACTACCGTACCTTCAAGCCTGAACGTGATGGCTTGTTCTGCGCGCGCATCTTCGGACCCATCAAGGATTACGAATGCTTGTGCGGCAAATACAAGCGCATGAAGTACAAAGGTATCATCTGCGAAAAGTGCGGCGTTGAAGTTACGCTGTCGAAAGTTCGCCGTGAGCGCATGGGCCACATCGAGTTGGCTGCACCTGTTGCGCACATCTGGTTCATGAAGTCGCTGCCGAGCCGCATTGGCTTGCTGCTCGATATGACGCTGAAGGATTTGGAACGCGTTCTGTACTTCGAACACCACATCGTGCTCGAGCCAGGCATGACGCCGTTGCAGCAATATGAATTGCTGACCGACGACCAGTACATCAAAGCGCAAGAAGAATTCGGTGACGACAGCTTCCGCGCTGGTATCGGCGCTGAAGCCATCCGCGAAGCTTTGACCAACGTGAAGTTGGAAGAAGAACGCGAAACCATGCGCGTTGATCTGCGTGAAACCGGTTCAGAAGCCAAGCGCAAAAAACTCGTGAAGCGTTTGAAGCTGGTGGAAGCGTTCATCGCCTCCGGCGCACGCCCTGAGTGGATGATCCTGGAAGTCATTCCGGTCATTCCGCCAGAGTTGCGTCCGCTGGTACCGTTGGATGGTGGCCGTTTCGCGACCTCTGACCTGAACGATCTGTATCGCCGCGTCATCAACCGTAACAACCGTTTGAAGCGCCTGATCGAACTGCGCGCGCCCGACATCATCATCCGCAACGAAAAGCGTATGTTGCAAGAATCGGTCGATGCCTTGTTCGACAACGGTCGTCGTGGCCGCGCTATTACCGGCGCTAACAAGCGTCCGCTGAAGTCGCTCTCTGACATGCTGAAGGGCAAGCAAGGCCGCTTCCGTCAGAACTTGCTCGGCAAGCGCGTCGATTACTCGGGCCGTTCGGTCATCGTCGTCGGTCCTGAACTGAAACTGCATCAGTGCGGTCTGCCGAAAAAGATGGCGCTCGAACTGTTCAAGCCGTTCGTTTATTCGAAGCTTGAAATTTACGGCATGTCGACGACGATCAAAGCAGCTAAGCGCATGGTCGAAAAAGAGCGTCCCGAAGTTTGGGATATCTTGGAAGAAGTCATCCGCGAGCATCCGGTTCTGTTGAACCGCGCACCGACCTTGCACCGTTTGGGCATCCAAGCGTTCGAGCCGGTATTGATCGAAGGTAAAGCCATTCAGTTGCACCCGCTGGTGTGTACGGCGTTCAACGCCGACTTCGACGGTGACCAAATGGCCGTACACGTACCGCTCTCGCTGGAAGCTCAGCTGGAAGCGCGCGTGTTGATGATGTCGACGAACAACATTCTGTCGCCTGCCAACGGCAAGCCGATCATCGTGCCGACACAAGATATGATCTTGGGTCTGTACTACATGACGATCGAACGCCCTGGTGAAATGGGCGAAGGCATGGTGTTTGCGAACGTCGCGGAAATTGAACACGCATTGCAATCTGGCGTGCTCTCGATCCAAGCCAAGATCAAATGCCGTTACAAAACTGTCGACTCTGAAGGCAATCCGAAAACGATCGTCGTGGAAACCACGCCGGGCCGTATGATTATGGCGCAAGAGTTGCCATTGAATCCGATGGTGCCGTTCTCGGTCATCAACCGTGTTCTGCGTAAGAAAGAAATCACGGAAGTTATCGACTTGGTCTACCGCCACTGCGGTCAGAAAGAGACGGTCATCTTCTGCGATCACATCATGGCGTTGGGCTTTAAGTACTCAACACGTGCTGGCTTGTCGTTCGGTAAGGACGACATGGTAATTCCGAAGTCTAAGATCAAAATGGTCAAAGACACCGAGACCCAAGTGAAGGAATTCGAGCAGCAGTACCAAGATGGTCTGATCACGCGTGGCGAAAAGTACAACAAGGTGGTCGATGCATGGTCGCATTGCACCGAAATTGTCGCCGAAGCGATGATGCAAGAAATTTCGAAGATCGAAGCCGGCAAGCCGATCAACTCGGTTTACATGATGGCCCACTCGGGCGCTCGTGGTTCCGCTGCTCAGATGAAGCAGTTGGCTGGTATGCGCGGTCTGATGGCCAAGCCTTCGGGCGAAATCATCGAAACGCCGATCATCTCGAACTTCAAAGAAGGTCTGTCGGTTCTCGAGTACTTCAACTCGACCCACGGTGCGCGTAAAGGCTTGGCCGATACCGCGCTGAAAACCGCAAACTCGGGTTACCTCACACGTCGTCTGGTTGACGTGGCGCAAGATGCCATCATCACTGAAGACGATTGCGGTACCGATCAAGGCGTTACAACGCAGGCTCTGGTCGAAGGCGGTGACGTTATCGTTTCCTTGGCCGAACGTGTGTTGGGTCGTGTGACGGGTGAAGACATTGTGCACCCTGAAACGAATAAAGTGCTTCTCAAGAAGGGCCACTTGATCGACGAAGCTGATGCCGAAATGGTTGATAAAGCCGGCATCTCAAAGATGAAGGTCCGCTCGGCCCTGACCTGCGAAACCGTTAACGGTGTTTGCGGTAAGTGCTATGGCCGTGACCTTGCTCGCGGGACTACGGTCAACGTCGGCGAAGCGGTTGGCGTTATTGCCGCTCAGTCGATCGGTGAACCTGGCACGCAGCTGACGATGCGTACGTTCCACATCGGTGGCGCGGCGCAGCGTGGTGCTGAACAATCAAGCGTCGAGGCTCCGTTCGATGCGCGCGTGAAATTGCTCAGCAAATCAGTTGTGCGTAACAGCGATAAGATCCAAGTCGTCATGGTTCGTAACTTCGAATTCATCCTCGAAGATGCGAACGGCCGTGAAAAAGCGCGTCACCGTATTCCATACGGCTCGAAGCTGTTGGTTGAAGATAAGGCGCAAGTCACGCGCGGTCAGCGTTTGGCCGAGTGGGATCCGTACACCTTGCCGATCACGACCGAGCAAAGCGGTACAGCGCATTACGTTGACCTCGTTGATGGCGTCTCGTTGCGTGAAACCACTGACGAATCCACAGGTATCAACTCGAAAGTTGTGACTGAGTGGAAGCAAGCGCGTGGTGGCGCTGACTTGAAGCCGCGCATCGAAGTGCGTGGTCCGGATGGCAAAGTGCTGAAGCTCGAGAACGGTTCTGAAGCGCGTTACTACTTGGCTGTAGATTCGATTCTCTCGGTCGAGAACGGTCAGAAAGTTCACGCGGGTGACGTGTTGTCACGTATCTCACGCGAAGGCTCGAAGACTCGTGACATCACCGGTGGTCTGCCGCGCGTCGCTGAATTGTTCGAAGCTCGTAAGCCGAAGGATCACTCGGTTATCGCAGAGATCGAAGGCCGCGTTGAGTTCGGTAAAGACTACAAAGCCAAACGTCGCATCATCGTGCGTCCTGAGAAGGGCGAACCGACAGAGTATCTCATTCCGAAGGGCAAGCACTTGGCCGTTCAAGAAGGTGATTACGTCCGTCGTGGCGATGCGTTGTTAGATGGCAGCCCAGTGCCGCATGACATCTTGCGCGTCATGGGTGTCGAAGCTCTGGCTGATTACCTGATCAAGGAAATCCAAGACGTTTATCGTCTGCAAGGCGTGAAGATTAACGATAAGCACATCGAAGTTATCGTTCGTCAGATGCTGCAGAAGGTGGAAGTCGTTGAGCCGGGCGATTCGACATTCCTGGTCGGCGAGTTGGCCGACCGCATGGAATTCGATGCCGAAAACAACAAGGTTAAAGCCGAAGGCGGCAAGCCCGCTCGTGCGCTGCCGGTCTTGCAAGGTATTACCAAAGCAAGCTTGCAGACCCAGTCGTTCGTGTCGGCCGCTTCGTTCCAAGAGACGACTCGCGTCCTCACCGAGGCTGCGGTCACCGGCAAGAACGACCGACTCGTTGGTTTGAAGGAAAACGTCATTGTCGGCCGTTTGATCCCGGCTGGTACTGGCGCCCTGATGAATCGCCTCAAAACCATCGCCGCAAGCCGCGACAAGAGCTTGCAGCCCGAGCAACCGGTCGAACAACCGGCTTTGCCCGCTGCAGAATAACATTTCGCGACACTAAATTGCGTAAAAGGGGGCTTTTAGCCCCCTTTTATTTTGTTTCAAGTTCGGGACAGAACGCGCCAGGCCTCTGAAAAAGCGCATAAAACCCGCCGAATGCGTGCTTGACGCTTATCCGGTGCGTCACTATAAGAGCCACGTTCGACGGCGCCCGGTGGTAGAACCTTTTGCGTTCTAGACGAGGGCAGCGGTCGATTAGCTATAAAAAATAAGGTCTTAGTGACCTGTTGTGAACCGGGAATGGGCCCGGAGTTGTGGCCCAGGTGATCCGGTTTTTTCGCGTCTGGGCAAACGACCGTTAGCGGTTGGCGTTGCCGATGATAGACGCGAAGAAACGACGAATGCGTAAAAGAGATTGAACGAACAAAGGGTTACGGTCGATGCCGACGATTAGCCAATTGGTCCGTAAGGGCCGCCAAAAGCCGAACTATCGCGATAAGGTTCCGGCCTTGCAGCGTTCGCCGCAAAAGCGCGGTGTTTGCACGCGCGTGTATACGACGACTCCGAAGAAGCCGAACTCGGCTTTGCGTAAGGTTGCGCGCGTTCGTCTGACCAACCAGTTCGAAGTTACCAGCTACATCCCCGGCGAAGGCCATAACCTGCAAGAACACTCAGTCGTCATGATCCGTGGCGGCCGCGTGAAGGACTTGCCGGGCGTTCGCTATCACATCATCCGCGGCACGTTGGATACGCAAGGCGTGTCGGCTCGTCGCCAGCGCCGTTCGAAGTACGGCGCGAAGCGTCCTAAGTAAGACGCGGAATAGGAGCAGACATCTATGTCACGTCGTCGCCAAGCAGATAAGCGCCCGCAGTTTCCCGATGCCAAGTTCGGCGATCTGGTTATCGCGAAGTTCATCAACACCGTCATGATGCACGGCAAAAAAGGCACCGCCGAAACGATCGTTTATGGCGCGCTCGACAAGATCGGCAAGAAGGCCGGTTCTGACGCTGTGAAAACTTTCCATGATGCGATTGAGAACATTAAGCCGACCGTTGAAGTTCGTTCGCGCCGCGTTGGTGGTGCCACGTATCAGGTTCCGGTCGAGGTTCGTTCTGAGCGTCGTCAAGCTCTCGCCTTCCGTTGGTTGGTTCAGTACGCACGTGAGCGCAATGAATCGACAATGGTCGACCGTTTGTCTGCTGAGTTGTTGGATGCGGCTTCGAACCGTGGTGGCGCTGTGAAGAAGCGCGAAGATACACACCGTATGGCTGAAGCTAACCGCGCCTTCTCGCACTATCGCTGGTAATCGAACTCGGATTTTTAGAGAATACAATGAGCGACAAAACTCCTCTCGAGCGTTACCGCAATATCGGCATCATGGCTCACATTGATGCCGGTAAAACCACGACTACGGAACGTATTCTCTATTATACCGGCCGTTCGCATAAGATCGGTGAAGTCCATGATGGCGCTGCCACCATGGATTGGATGGAGCAAGAGCAAGAGCGCGGCATCACGATTACGTCGGCTGCGACGACCTGCTTCTGGAAAGATCACCGCATCAACATCATCGACACCCCGGGGCACGTCGACTTCACGATTGAAGTTGAGCGTTCTTTGCGCGTGCTCGACGGTGCTGTTACCTGCTTTGACGGCGTTGCTGGCGTTGAGCCGCAATCTGAAACCGTCTGGCGTCAGGCTGATAAATACAGCGTGCCGCGCATGTGTTTCGTCAACAAGATGGACCGCATGGGTGCCAACTTCTACCGCTGCGTCGACATGATTGTTGACCGCCTCGGTGCGAAGCCTCTGGTGCTGACGTTGCCGATCGGCGTTGAGGCTGATTTCGCGGGTGTCGTTGATCTCGTGAAGATGAAGGCCCTGATTTGGAAGGGCGAAGACCTGGGCGCCAAGTTCGACGAAGTCGACATCCCGGCTGACCTGGTTGATAAAGCCAAAGAATATCGTCAAGCGCTCGTCGACACCGCTGTCGAAATGGATGACGCGGCGATGGAGGCTTATCTTGAAGGTAACGAGCCTGACGAAGCGACGCTGCATAAGTGCATCCGTAAAGGCACGATTGCGCAGAAATTCGTTCCTGTGATCTGCGGTTCGGCGTTCAAGAACAAGGGCGTTCAAGTATTGCTGGACAGCGTGATCCAATACTTGCCGTCGCCGCTCGATATGCCGCCGGTGAAAGCAATTCTGCCGGGTAAAGAAGAAACCGAAGTTCCGCGTAAGCCGAGCCCGACTGAGCCGTTCGCTGGCCTGGCTTTCAAGATCATGACCGATCCGTTCGTGGGTTCGCTCACGTTCGTGCGCATCTACTCGGGTAAGCTCGAGAGTGGCACCGGCGTGCTGAACTCGATCAAAGACAAAAAAGAACGTATCGGCCGTATGTTGCTGATGCATGCCAACAACCGCGAAGAAATCAAAACCGCTTCGGCTGGTGACATCGTTGCGCTCGTTGGCATGAAGGATACGACGACTGGTGATACGCTGTGCGATCCCGATAAGCCGGTGATCCTTGAGCGCATGATCTTCCCGGATCCGGTGATCGAAGTTGCGGTTGAGCCAAAGACGAAGTCGGACGTTGAAAAGATGGGCCTCGCGTTGTCCCGTTTGGCGGCTGAAGATCCTTCGTTCCGCGTTACGACCGATCACGAAAGTGGTCAGACGATCATCAAGGGCATGGGCGAATTGCACTTGGAAATTATCGTTGACCGCATGAAGCGCGAATTCAAAGTGGAAGCCAACGTTGGCGCTCCGCAGGTCGCGTACCGTGAAACGATCTCGAAGGTGTTCGACATCGACTACACCCACAAGAAGCAGTCGGGTGGTTCGGGTCAGTACGCTCGCGTTAAAATCCGCTTCGAGCCGATGCCGCCTGGTTCAGGTTACACGTTCGAAAGCGAAATCGTTGGTGGCTCGGTGCCGCGCGAATACATCCCGGGCGTTCAGAAGGGCTTGGCATCTTCGGTGAACAACGGTGTGATCGCTGGCTTCCCGATGACTGACTTCCGCGCTGTGCTGCATGATGGTGCTTACCACGACGTAGACTCGTCGGCTCTGGCCTTCGAAATCGCCGCTCGTGCTGCATTCCGTGAAGGTCTTCCGCAAGCTGCTCCGAAGCTGCTTGAGCCGATCATGAAGGTCGAAGTTGTGACGCCTGAAGATTACATGGGCGACGTGATCGGCGACTTGAATAGCCGTCGTGGTCAGGTGGGTGGCATGGACAGCCGTGGTAATGCTCGCGTTATCTCGGCGATGGTGCCTCTGGCCAATATGTTCGGTTATGTGAACACGTTGCGCTCGATGAGCCAAGGTCGCGCTCAGTTCTCGATGGAATTCCATCACTATGAGCAAGTGCCGAGCAACGTGTCGGATGAAATTAAGGCGAAGATGGCGGGCTAATCCGCCGAACTTTGAAGAACAAACTCAACACGATTTAAGTTGGAGATACGACCATGGGTAAAGAGAAATTTCAGCGGAATAAGCCGCACTGCAACATTGGCACGATTGGTCACGTTGACCACGGCAAGACGTCACTGACGGCGGCGATCACGAAGGTGTTGGCTGAGAAGGGTGGTGCGACGTTCACTGCTTATGATCAGATCGACAAGGCGCCAGAAGAGAAGGCCCGCGGTATTACGATTTCGACGGCACACGTTGAGTACGAGACGGACAACCGTCACTACGCTCACGTTGATTGCCCTGGCCACGCTGACTATGTGAAGAACATGATCACGGGCGCCGCGCAGATGGATGGCGCGATCCTGGTTGTGTCAGCTGCTGACGGCCCGATGCCGCAAACGCGTGAGCACATCCTGCTCGCTCGTCAGGTCGGCGTTCCTGCGATCGTCGTGTTCATGAACAAGTGCGACATGGTTGATGACCCGGAACTGTTGGACCTGGTCGAGCTGGAAATCCGCGAACTTCTGACGAAGTACGAATTCCCGGGTGACACGATTCCGATCGTGAAGGGCTCTGCCTTGGCTGCGTTGGAAGACTCAAACGCGAAGCTGGGCAAAGAAGCGATCCTGGAACTGATGAAGGCGGTTGACGAAAACATCCCGCAACCGGCGCGTCCGAAGGACCGTCCGTTCCTGATGCCGATCGAAGACGTGTTCTCGATCTCAGGCCGTGGCACCGTTGTGACGGGCCGTGTTGAGCGTGGCATCGTGAAGGTCGGCGAAGAAATCGAAATCATCGGCTTGAAGCCGACGACGAAGACGACGGTGACCGGCGTTGAAATGTTCCGCAAGTTGCTGGACCAAGGTGAAGCGGGCGACAACATCGGCGCGTTGTTGCGCGGCACGAAGCGTGAAGACGTTGAGCGTGGCCAAGTGTTGGCTGCTCCTGGTTCGATCACGCCGCACACGAAGTTCTCGTGCGAGTGCTACATCCTGAACAAGGAAGAAGGTGGTCGTCATACGCCGTTCTTCTCGAACTATCGTCCGCAGTTCTACTTCCGCACGACGGACGTGACGGGCACGATCGAGCTGCCGGCTGGCACCGAGATGGTGATGCCTGGGGACAACATCTCCATGCAGGTGAACCTGATCTCGCCGATCGCGATGGACGAAGGTTTGCGCTTCGCCATCCGTGAAGGTGGCCGTACCGTCGGTTCAGGCGTCGTCGCTAAAATCGTAGAGTAATTGAGACCCGCGGCATCTCCGCGAAATTCGCTGAGATGCCGCGACTTTTCTTAAGATTTGAGTTTGGCAAAATTAGGCCGCTGGAAATAACGTCATGATCGACAGTCAAAATATCCGCATCCGCCTTAAGGCGTTTGATCATCGCGTGCTTGACCAATCTACTAAAGAGATTGTCAGCACCGCGAAGCGCACGGGCGCCCAAGTGCGGGGGCCGATTCCGTTGCCGACCCGGATCGAGAAGTTCACTGTGAACCGTTCGCCGCACGTCGATAAGAAGTCGCGCGAACAATTTGAAATTCGCACTCACCGTCGTCTGCTCGACATTGTCGATCCGACGCCGCAAACCGTGGATGCGTTGATGAAGCTCGACCTCGCCGCCGGCGTTGATGTCGAGATTAAGCTCTAAGGTGATGCAAATGCGTACGGGCCTCGTCGCAAAGAAGGTGGGTATGACCCGCCTGTTCAATCAAGATGGCAACGAAGTGCCTGTGACCGTTCTAGATGTGAACGGCGTGCAGGTTGTTGCTCAACGCACCACGGAAAAGGATGGCTACACAGCTGTTCAGCTGGGCATCGGCACGCGCAAAGCTTCGCGCGTAACCAAGCCTTTGCGTGGTCAATACGCCAAGGCGAAGATCGAGCCGAAGACCAAGCTCGTGGAATTCCGCGTTGACGAAAAGAACCTGGTGGAAGTCGGCGCCGAATTGGCTGCCTCGCACTTCGTGCCTGGTCAGTTCGTTGATGTGACCGGGACCTCGAAGGGTAAAGGTTTTGCCGGTGCCATGAAGCGTTGGAACTTCCGCGGTTTGGAAGCCAGCCACGGCGTGTCGGTGACGCACCGCTCGCATGGTTCGACTGGCCAACGCCAAGACCCTGGTAAGGTGTTCAAAGGCAAGAAGATGGCCGGTCACATGGGCGTTGATCGCGTGACCGTTCAAAACCTGAAAGTCGTCTCTGTCGATGACGCGAAGGGCTTTGTGTTCGTGCAAGGCGCAGTCCCCGGTTCGGACAACGGCTACGTGCTGGTGTCTGATGCGGTGAAGAGAAAGCTGCCTGAAAAGCTGCCGTTGCCGGCTGGCTTAAAAGGCAAAACTGACGCCGAGAAGAAGGACTAAGACGCCATGAAATTTGACGTCATTACACTCGAAAACAAAAAGAGCTCGGGCTCGGTTGATCTGCCCGATGCTTTGTTCGGCGCGGAAGTCCGTAAGGACATCCTTCACCGTGTCGTGCGCTGGCAGTTGGCCAAGCGTCGCGCCGGTACGCATAAAACCAAAACCCAAAGCGAAATCAGCGGCACGACAAAAAAGCCGTTCGCGCAAAAAGGTGGCGGTCGTGCTCGTCAAGGTTCAATGCGTTCGCCGCAGTTCCGCGGCGGTGCGACGATCTTCGGGCCGGTTGTGCGCAGCCATGGTCATGATCTGCCGAAGGCGATCCGTCGTTTGGGCCTGATCTCGGCTCTGTCGGCAAAAGCCAAAGACGGCAAATTGGTTGTGATCGAAGATACCAAATTAGCCAAAGCCAAGACCAAAGATTTGGCTGGCAACGTGAAGAAATTGGGCTGGGCTTCGGTCCTGATTATCGACGGTACCGAGATCGATGTCGCGTTCGCGAAAGCGGCACGTAACATCAAAGGTCTTGATGTCCTGCCGACCCAAGGTGCGAACGTTTACGATATTCTCCGCCGTGACACTTTGGTTCTGACCAAAGCTGCCATTGCGAAGTTGCAGGAACGCCTGTCATGAGCAAGACCAAGAAACCGAAAAAGAAAGCCATTGTGCCGAAGGCTGGCGTGATCGCTCCGTCGCTCTACGATGTGTTGAGCGCACCGATGATCACAGAAAAAGCCACCTTGGTGTCGCAGTACAACCAAGTGATGTTCCGCGTGCCGTTGACGGCAACCAAGCCGGACATCAAGCGTGCGGTTGAGACGTTGTTCAAGGTCACTGTGACGGCCGTGAACACCTCGATCACCAAAGGCAAAGTGAAGCGCTTCCGTGGCCTGCCGGGTCGCCGTAGCGATGTGAAGAAGGCAATCGTGACGTTGGCCGAAGGCCAATCAATCGATGTGACGACGGGGCTCTAAGCCATGGCATTGAGAACGTATAAACCGACGACGCCGTCGCTGCGTGGCACCGTCCTCGTCGACAAAAGCGAGTTGTACAAGGGCAAGCCAGTTAAAGCCCTGACCGAAGGTCAGAGCAACACAGGTGGCCGTAACAACTCGGGCCGTATCACTTCGCGTTTTCGCGGTGGTGGTCACAAGCAAAAGTATCGCGTCATCGATTTCAAGCGTAACAAGCGCGATGTGATCGCGACTGTTGAGCGTTTGGAATACGATCCGAACCGCACAGCGTTTATCGCTCTCTTGAAGTATCAAGACGGTGAGCTGGCTTACATCTTGGCGCCGCAACGTTTGAAGGCTGGTGACAAAGTCATCTCTGCCGACCAAGCGGACATTAAGCCAGGCAACACGATGCCGCTCAAGAACATGCCGGTCGGTACGATCGTGCATAACATCGAAATCAAATTGGGTCGTGGCGGTCAGATCGCTCGTTCTGCAGGCTGCTATGCTCAATTGATCGGTAAAGACTCTGGCTACGCTCAGCTGCGTTTGTCCTCGGGTGAGTTGCGCATCGTGCGCGCCGAGTGCGTCGCGACTGTCGGTGCCGTGTCGAACCCCGACAACCAAAATATCAGCATCGGTAAAGCGGGTCGCATGCGCTGGCTCGGTTTCCGCCCTCACAACCGTGGTGTTGTCATGAACCCGGTCGATCACCCGCATGGTGGTGGTGAAGGTAAGACTTCGGGTGGTCGTCACCCGGTCACACCGTGGGGCAAGCCGACAAAAGGCAAGCGCACTCGTAACAACAAACGCACGCAACGGCTCATCATGCGCAGCCGTCACGTCGCGAAAAAAGCTTAAGGGACGGAGGCATCATTGGCTCGTTCAGTATGGAAAGGCCCGTTTGTCGATGGCTATCTGCTCAAGAAGGCAGATGCCGTTCGTGGCAAGGGTCGCAACGAAGTCATCAAGATTTGGTCGCGTCGTTCGACCATTCTTCCGCAGTTCGTGGGCCTCACGTTCGGCGTTCACAATGGCCACAAGCATGTGCCGGTTAGCGTAACCGAAAACATGGTTGGTCATAAGTTCGGCGAATTTGCGCCCACGCGTAACTTCCATGGCCACACCGCAGCAGACAAAAAAGCTGCTCCGGCTGGGAAGAAGGGCTAGTCCATGAGCAAGAAAAAAGCTCCTCGTCGTGTTGGTGACACCGAGTGCCGCGCCTTTGGCCGCTCGCTCCGTACCAGCCCGCGTAAACTGAACCTGGTTGCTGAAAGCATCCGCGGCAAATCTGCCGAGAAAGCTTTGGCCGAACTGGAATTCTCGCCGCGCCGCATCGCCCGTCAAGTGAAGCGCATTTTGGAATCGGCTATCGCGAATGCCGAAAACAACCATCAGCTCGACGTTGATCAGTTGGTTGTCTCCGAAGCCTACGTCGGCAAGTCACTGGTGATGAAGCGTTTCAGCCCGCGTGCCCGTGGCCGCGTTGGCAGCATCACGAAACCCTTCAGCAATCTGACGATCATCGTGCGTGAAAAGCGCGAGACCGCATCTAAGGAGCGTGCCTAATGGGTCAGAAAGTTAACCCGATCGGTCTGCGCCTCGGCATCAACCGCACCTGGGATTCGCGTTGGTATGCTGGTCGCAAAGAATACTCGAAGCTTCTGCATGAAGACTTCCAGATTCGCGAATATTTGCGTGAGCGCCTGGCGCAAGCCGGTGTTGCGCGTATTGTGATCGAACGTCCGGCGAAGAAAGCCCGCGTAACCATCCACACCGCCCGTCCGGGTGTTGTGATTGGTAAGAAGGGTGCTGACATCGAAGTGATCCGTAAGGATCTGCAGAAGATGACCGGCAACGAAGTCAACTTGAACATCGTTGAAATTCGTAAGCCTGAAATCGACGCTCAATTGGTTGCCGAAAACATCGCGCAACAGCTCGAGCGCCGTGTGGCCTTCCGTCGTGCCATGAAGCGTGCGGTGCAATCCGCTATGCGTTTGGGCGCCGAAGGTATTCGTATCAACTGCTCGGGCCGTTTGGGTGGCGCGGAAATCGCACGCATCGAATGGTATCGTGAAGGTCGTGTGCCGTTGCACACGCTGCGTGCCGACATCGATTACGGTGAAGGCACCGCGAAGACGACGTATGGTACCTGCGGTGTGAAGGTGTGGGTGTTCAAGGGCGAGGTCATGGAACATGATCCGATGGCCCAGGACAAGCGCGCTGCCGAAAACACGACACCGGCTCGGACCTAATAGGGAAATGTATCCGGAGCTTTAAACACTCCGGTTTCGTGAGTAACGATCATGCAATCACCGAAACGAACGAAATACCGTAAGGCCTTTAAGGGCCGCATCAAAGGCAACGCCAAGGGCGGCTTTACGCTGAACTTCGGTACTTATGGCCTTAAAGCGATGGAGCCGGATCGTATGACCGCGCGCCAAATCGAAGCCGCGCGTCGTGCGTTGACTCGTGCTTTGAAGCGTCAAGGCCGCGTCTGGATCCGCGTGTTCCCGGATGTGCCAGTCTCGACGAAGCCCGCCGAAGTGCGCATGGGTTCTGGTAAAGGTACGCCCGAGTATTGGGTTTGCCGTGTAAAGCCAGGCCGCATGTTGTTCGAAGTGGACGGTGTGCCGGAAGCAACTGCGCGCGAAGGGTTCGCGCTCGCGGCAGCAAAGCTGCCGATTAAGACAAAGTTTGTCGCCCGTATCGGCGGCTAAGAAACAGGATGATGGCGATGGCCAAAGCAGCGGATATCAGAGCAAAAACCGACGACGAACTTGCGACGCGGTTGGGCGAACTGAAGAAGGCGCAATTTAACCTGCGCTTCCAGAAGGCGTCCGGGCAGCTGACAAACACGGCTCAGGTCAGCGAAACGCGTAAAGAAATCGCGCAGGTCCAAAGCGTGCTCGGCGAACGTCGCCGCGCTGCGAAGTGATCTGGCGAGTGAAAGGGTAAGGCTATGCCGAAACGTATTCTTCAGGGTGTGGTGGTCAGCGACAAACAGGACAAAACTGTTGTCGTCAGCGTCGAGCGCCGCATCATGCACCCAATCTATAAAAAGTTCATTCGTCGCAGCAAAAAATATGCGGCTCATGATCCGTCGAACGCGGGCAAGGTGGGTGATGTGGTGCGTATCCGCGAATGCCGCCCGATTTCAAAGTCGAAGCGTTGGGAACTGATCGAGGAGACGGCGGCGAAGTAACGTCAGTTTAAATTGACGTGAACCCCTCGTTTTGAAGGATCGAAAAAATGATTCAGCAACAAACAAACCTCGAAGTAGCCGACAACTCAGGTGCCAAGCGCGTAATGTGCATTAAGGTGCTGGGCGGCTCGAAGCGCAAATACGCCACTGTTGGTGACGTGATCGTTGTGTCTGTGAAAGACGCCATTCCGCGTGGTCGCGTGAAGAAGGGTGACGTGCATCGCGCTGTCATCGTTCGCACAGCGTTCCCGCTGCGCCGCGCCGATGGCACGTCGATCCGTTTTGATCGCAATGCCGCTGTTTTGATCAGCAAGCAGGACGAGCCGATCGGCACCCGTATTTTCGGACCCGTGACACGCGAGCTGCGCGGTAAGAATTTTATGAAAATCATCTCGCTGGCTCCTGAGGTGCTCTAATGGCCAAGTTAAAAATTAAAAAAGGCGATAAAGTCGTCGTTTTGGCCGGCAAGGACAAAGGCAAAACTGGCGAAGTTGTGAAAGCCTTCCCGCGCGATAGCAAAGTGATCGTGCAAGGAATCAATATGATTAAGCGTCACACGAAACCCTCGACGACCGCTCAAGGCGGTATCATCGAGCGTGAAGCGAAGATTCACGTTTCAAACGTGGCGCACGTCGATCCGAAAGATAGCAAGCCGACGCGTGTTGGCTTCAAGACGCTCGAAGACGGCAGCAAGGTCCGCGTAGCTAAGCGGTCCGGCGAAGTCATCGACTAGAGCAAGGACGAAGACTATGGCGCGTTTACGCGAACACTACGAAAAGACTCTGAAGTCGAAACTGATTGAAAAGTTCGGCTACAAGAACGTCATGGCTGTGCCAAAGCTGACGAAGATCGTCATCAACATGGGTGTTGGTGAAGCTTCGCAAGACCGTAAGAAGATTGAAGGTGCCGTTGATAACCTCACGGCCATCGCAGGTCAGAAGCCGGTTATCACACGCTCGCGCAAAGCTATTGCGAACTTTAAGTTGCGTGAAAATCAGCCGGTCGGCTGCTCTGTCACGTTGCGTAAAGCACGCATGTACGAATTCCTCGACCGTTTGATCAACATTGCTCTGCCGCGCGTTCGTGACTTCCGCGGCGTCAATGGCAAGTCGTTTGATGGCCAGGGCAACTACAACATCGGCTTGAAAGAGCAGATGGTGTTCCCGGAAATCAACTACGACAAGATCGATAAGGTCCGTGGCATGAACATCACCATCTGCACGACGGCAAAGACCGACGAAGAAGCTTTTGCGCTTCTCGAAGGCTTCGATATGCCGTTCCAGAAGAACTAAGGCGGGCGGAGTAAACCTATGGCCAAAACAAGTTCAGTTGAGCGCAACAAAAAGCGCCAACGTATGACCAAGCAGTACGCAGCGCGCCGCGCAAAACTAAAAGACGTGATCATGAGCAAAGAGTCTTCAGACGAAGACCGTTTTGAAGCTGTGCTCAAGCTCGCGCAATTGCCGCGCAATAGCGCAGCAATCCGTCGTCAAAACCGTTGCGAATTGACCGGCCGTCCGCGCGCCGTGTACCGCAAGTTCAAATTAGCTCGTAACAAGCTGCGTGAATTGGCCTCAAAAGGTCAAATTCCCGGCATGGTCAAATCGAGCTGGTAAGGAGGATCCGCAGTGTCTCTATCCGATCCGATCGGCGATTTGTTGACCCGCATCCGTAACGGTCAGCAAGCTGGCAAATCCAGCATCTTGGTTCCGGCTTCGAAGCATCGCGAAAGCGTGCTCGGCGTTCTTGAACGTGAAGGCTACATTCGTGGCTTCTCGCGCAGCAACGTCCGTGCAGGCATCGACGAGCTGAAAGTCGAGCTGAAGTATAATGAAGGCGAGCCTGTGATTTCGCAAATCATGCGCGTGTCCACACCGGGTCGCCGCGTGTATGCAAAGATTAAAGACTTGCAGAAAGTCTATAACGGCCTCGGTATCTCGATTTTGTCGACACCGCGCGGCGTGATGTCAGATCACGAAGCACGTCAAGCCAATGTTGGCGGCGAAATTATCTGCCAAGTGTTCTAACGAGGGTACGCCCAAGGTCGGTGCGCTGATCTCGGTTAAGGAAAACGATTATGTCACGCGTAGGAAAAAACCCTGTCACGATCCCCACCGGCGTTACTGCAACGCTGGCTGGCGGCACTTTGGTTGTGAAGGGCAAGCTGGGTGAGTTGAAACTCGCCATCACCAACGACGTTCATGCCGAAGTTAAAGACGGCAAGTTCTGGGTGAAGAACGCTAATAACTCCAAGCGTTCACGCTCGCAGTGGGGAACCACCCGCGCGCTGGTGAACAACATGGTGAAGGGCGTGAGCCAAGGCTACACCAAGACGTTGGATATCAACGGCGTTGGTCTGAAAGCTGCAGCGCAAGGCAAGAAACTGACCTTGAACTTGGGCTTCTCGCACGACGTGCAGTATGCCGTGCCGGAAGGTATCGAAATTAAGACGCCGACCCCAACGCAAATCATTATTTCAGGGTCCGACAGCCAACGCGTTGGCCAAGTCGCCGCTGAAATTCGCGGGTACAAAGGTCCGGAACCTTACAAAGGTAAGGGGATCAAATACAGTGACGAGACCATCCTGCGTAAGGAAGGCAAGAAGAAATAATTGGCCGCTGAGGCCCAAGGACGAGAACCATGAGCACGAATGCAAAACGTTTCAGCCGCCGTCAGGCGCGCAATCGCTACAAGCTGAAGAATACATCAACCGGGCAAGCCCGTTTGTCAGTCTTCCGCTCGGGCCGCCATATCTACGCTCAAGTGATCCAAGACGCCGACGGCAAGACTTTGGCCGCAGCGTCTTCGATCGAGAAAGAAGTTATCGGCAAATTGAAGTCGGGCGCGGGCAAAGATGCCGCTGCGGTCGTCGGTAAAGTTGTCGGTGAGCGCGCTGTGAAAGCGGGCGTGAAGGCTGTCGTATTCGATCGCGGCGGTAACGTTTACCACGGTCGGATCAAGGCGCTGGCGGATGCCGCGCGTGAAGCCGGCCTGTCGTTCTAATTTAGAGACGAAGAAGGATTATACAGATGGCGCGTACTCCTCAAGGCGCTGAAGAACCGAAACGCGGGCGCGGCGGTGATCGTGGCGAACGCGGCGGTGAACGTGGCGAGCGTGGCGGTCGTGGTGAACGCGGCGAGCGCGGTGGCCGCGGCGGCGAGCGCGAAAAGGACGATGAATTTATCGACAAGCTCGTTCACATCAATCGCGTTGCGAAAGTTGTGAAGGGTGGCCGTCGCTTTGCATTTGCAGCGTTGGTTGTTGTTGGCGATGGCAAAGGCCGCGTCGGTTACGGTTCGGGCAAAGCACGTGAAGTGCCAGAAGCCATTCGTAAAGCGACCGATCAAGCTAAGCGCAACATGATCCGTATTCCGCTGCGCGAAGGCCGTACGTTGCACCATGATCTGCGTGGTCACTTCGGTGCTGGTAAGGTGATCTTGCGTTCGGCTCCGGCCGGTACGGGCATCATCGCTGGTGGTCCGATGCGCGCTGTGTTCGAAACCATGGGCGTTCAAGACATCGTTGCCAAAAGCACGGGCACTAACAACCCGCACAACATGGTGAAAGCCACGTTTGCTGCTCTGCAATTGATGACCTCTCCGCGTGCCGTTGCTGCGAAGCGTGGCAAGAAGGTTGCTGACATCGTCGGCCGCCGCGAAGACGGTAAAGTCGAAGAGAAGGAAGCCTAATCATGGCGACGAAGAAAGCGGGCAAGACGATTACCGTTCGTCAAATTCACAGCGGTGCTGGCCGTTACAAAAATCAACGCGCGACTTTAGTTGGTTTGCGTTTGAATAAGATCGGCCGCGTGAGCACGTTGGAAGATACTCCGGCGGTGCGCGGTATGATCCGTACGGTCCAACACTTGGTTGAGATCGTGCAAGACGCCGCCTAAGGCGGGCTGCATAAGACGTAAGAATACGGCCCAGGCGACTGGGCCGTTCGACATAGGGATGAGACGGCGATGAAGCTCAATCAATTGAAAAGCCGGCCTGGTGCAACGCGTAAGCCGAAGTTGCTCGGTCGTGGTATCGGTTCTGGCCTGGGTAAAACCTCGGGTCGCGGTGTGAAGGGTCAGAAGGCACGCACTGGCGTGTCCATCAACGGCTTCGAGGGCGGTCAAATGCCCATGTTCCGCCGTATCCCGAAGCGTGGTTTCCATTCACTGGCGCGTAAAGATTACGCAGTGGTGAACCTGGGCCGCATTCAAGCCGCAGTCGATGCCGGTTTGCTGAAGGGCGACAAGATCAACGTTACGTCTTTGATCGCTGCTGGTCTGGTTCGTCGTGAATTGGACGGCGTGCGTTTGTTGGCGCAAGGTGAATTGAAGTCGAAAGTGTCCATCGAAGTTGATGGCGCTTCCAAGTCGGCTGTTGAAGCTGTTGAAAAAGCAGGCGGCAGCGTGACGATCATTCCGGCGCGTCAACCGCAACCGGCTCCTAAGGATCGCAAAAAGAAAGCGGCAAAATAACGCCGCTTTCCTATATCGCGTCATAAACGGAATAAAGAGCACCATCGATGGCTTCAGCCGCCGATAACATTGCAGCGAACATTAACTTCGGGGTTTTCTCGAAGGCCGATGAGCTTAAAAAGCGCATCTGGTTTGTGCTGGGTGCTCTTATCGTTTATCGCGCTGGTACGTTCATCACGCTTCCGGGCATCGACCCCATTGTCATGGCTGAGATCATCAAGACTCAGAGCCAAGGCGTCTTGGGCATGTTCGATGTGTTTGCTGGTGGCGCGTTGTCGCGCATGAGCATCTTTGCGCTCAACATCATGCCGTACATTTCAGCATCGATCATTGTGCAGCTGATGGGATCTGTCAGTCCGCAATTGGAAGCGCTGAAGAAGGAAGGCGTGACTGGTCGTATCAAGATGAACCAGTACACGCGTTATCTGACCGTTGCGATTACAGCGCTTCAGGCGTTTGGTATTGCAACAGGTTTGCAAAGCGCGACTTCTGCTTCGGGCGCGCCTGCTGTCATGAACCCCGGCACGTTCTTCCAATTCACCACCGTGGTGACGTTGGTGGGCGGCACGATGTTCCTGATGTGGCTTGGCGAGCAAATGAGCGAGCGTGGCATTGGTCAAGGTATCTCGCTGCTGATTTTCGCGGGTATCGTTGCAGGCTTGCCGGGCGCGTTGGCTGGTACTCTTGAACTGGGCCGCACCGGCGCCTTATCGCCGATCATCATCATTCTGCTCGGTGTCGGCGCTGTTGCTGCCATCGCCTTTATTATCTACATGGAGCTCGCGCAGCGCCGTATTCTTGTGCAGTACCCCAAACGTCAGGTGGGTGCGCGCATGTCTGGTGGCGAGAGCTCTCACATTCCGCTGAAGGTCAACACCGCGGGCGTTATTCCGCCGATCTTCTCGTCATCTTTGCTGCTGTTGCCCCTGACCGTTGCTGGTTTCCAAGGTGCAGGCTCGGGTGACGAAGGCGGTATCCTGAATACGATGGGCGCCCTGATGGGGCGTGGCCAGCCGCTGTACATGGTTCTGTACTCGGCCATGATTATTTTCTTCTCGTTCTTCTACACTGCGGTTGTTTTCAACCCGGCAGATACGGCGGAGAACTTGCGTAAGTATGGTGGCTTCGTTCCGGGTATTCGTCCGGGCAAGAACACTGCTGAATATTTGGATTTCGTTCTGACGCGTTTGACTGTAGTTGGTGCGGCTTACCTGATCATCATCTGCTTGTTGCCTGAGTTCTTGATTTCGAAACTCAGCGTGCCGTTCTACTTTGGTGGCACCAGCTTGATGATCGTGGTGAACGTAACGATTAATACGATGCAACAAGTGCAAGCGCACTTGCTGGCGCACCAGTACGAAGGTTTGTTGAAGAAGGCGCGCCTGCGCGGCAAGAAATAATGGCCGGTAGACGTCTGATCCTGATGGGGCCGCCCGGCGGCGGGAAGGGCACCCAGGCCAAACGGCTTCAGGAGAGCTACAAGATTGTACAGCTCTCGACAGGGGACATGCTGCGTGCTGCAATTTCGGCGGGTTCGCCGGTCGGCTTGCAGGCCAAAAGCGTAATGGATGCCGGGAAGCTGGTGTCTGATGATTTGTTGATCGCCATGATCGATAACCGTATCGATGATGCCGATTGTGCGAATGGGTTTATTTTGGACGGCTTCCCCCGGACCATCCCTCAGGCTGAGGGCTTGGACCAGATGCTGGCTAAAAAAGGCCTGAAACTGGATGCAGTGATTGAAGTCCGAGTGCCGGACGAACGCCTGACGGAGCGCCTGACTGGCCGCTTTACCTGTGCGAAGTGCGGCGAAGGCTATCATGATAAGTTTAAGCAGCCCAAGACGCCTGGGGTCTGCGACGTGTGCGGCGGGACAGAGTTCTCGCGCCGGTCGGATGACAAGGCGGAAACGGTTAAAACCCGTTTGGCGGCTTACCATCAACAGACGGCCCCCCTGTTGCCTTTTTACGAGGCAAAAGGGGTGCTGAAAGTGGTCGACGGTGACCGGGATATGGACCTGGTAGCCGCTGATTTAGAACGTATTTTAGGGCTGTGAGCGTCGGTTGACTCGGGAAGCTAAGTGCCTATAATGGCGCACTTTTCCGGGATCGCCCTGGCGTTCACCAACACAATTGAATTGATAAAAAGGAGTACGGGCCTTGGCACGTATCGCTGGCGTCAACTTACCGACGAATAAGCGCGTAACTATCGCACTGCGCTACATTTACGGCATTGGCCCGGCCAATGCTCAAATCATCTGCGATAAGGTTGGTATTGAGAGCGCGCGCCGCGTCAATCAATTGACCGAAGATGAAATTAGTCGCATCCGCGAAGCGATTGACAAAGACTATACGGTGGAAGGTGACTTGCGCCGCGAAGTCGCCATGAACATCAAGCGTCTGATGGACCTGGGCACGTATCGTGGCCTGCGTCATCGCAAGGGCTTGCCGGTTCGTGGTCAACGTACACACACGAACGCTCGTACCCGTAAGGGTCCGGCCAAGCCGATCGCCGGCAAGAAGAAAGTGACGAAGTAATAAACTTCGCGCTGAACCTAACGCAAAGACGACAGACTGGATCGACACATGGCAAAACCCGCCGCTTCTGGTAACGCTGCTCCTGCAGCCGGTGCTTCACGCGCACGTAAGAAAGAGCGCAAGAACATCAGCTCAGGCATCGCGCACGTGAACGCGACGTTCAACAACACGATGATCACCATCAGCGATGTGCAAGGCAACACTATTGCCTGGTCGTCAGCTGGCACCATGGGCTTCAAGGGTTCGCGTAAATCGACCCCGTATGCTGCTCAGGTTGCTGCTGAAGCTGCTGGCAAGAAAGCAATGGAACACGGCATGAAAGTCGTTTCCGTGCTGGTAAAAGGTCCGGGTACGGGTCGTGAGTCAGCCTTGCGCGCTCTGCAAGCCGTTGGCTTCACAGTGACGTCGATCCAAGACGTGTCGCCGGTGCCGCATAACGGCTGCCGTCCGCGCAAGCGTCGTCGCGTCTAATATATTCATACGCTGGGCCGCGTTTCGCGCGGCCCGGTGATGTTTTTAGCCCTCTTTTTCAAAGAGGGTTTTTGAGTTCAACTACGTAGGCGGAACCAAGCCGTGATCCAGAAAAATTGGCAGGAATTGATTAAGCCCTCGAAGCTCGCCATCGAAACTGGCGACGATCAACGTCGCGTCGCTACTGTTGTTGCTGAGCCCCTCGAGCGTGGTTTTGCCGTAACGCTGGGCAATGCCCTGCGTCGCGTGCTGTTATCGTCGCTGCAAGGTGCCGCCGTTACGTCGCTGCGTATCGACGGTGTGTTGCACGAGTTCTCATCGATCCCCGGCGTGCGTGAAGATGTCACTGACTTGATCCTGAACATCAAGCAACTGGCGTTGTCGATGCACTCCAATGGTCCGAAGCGCATGACGCTGAAGGCCAAAGGCCCGGGCGAAGTGACAGCTGCGCAAATCCAAACGCCAGCTGATATCGAAATTATGAACCCCGATCTGATCATCTGCCATCTCGATGACGGCGCTTCGCTGTCGATCGAATTGGAAGTGAACTCAGGCAAAGGTTATGTGCCGGCTTCGGCCAACCGCCGCGAAGATGATCCGATTGGTTTGATTCCGATCGACAGCATCTTCTCGCCTGTTCGCCGCGTCTCGTACAAAATCGAAAACACCCGCGTTGGTCAGCAAACCGACTACGACAAATTGTCGATGACGGTTGAAACCAACGGCGCCGTGAAGCCGGATGACGCTGTGGCTTTGGCTGCGCGCATCTTGCAAGAACAACTGCGCTTGTTCATCAACTTCGAAGAGCCGCAAGCTCAGATCGCTGAACGTGTTGAAGACGAACTGCCGTTCAACAAGAACTTGCTGCGTAAGGTTGATGAGTTGGAATTGTCGGTCCGTTCGGCCAACTGCTTGAAGAACGACAACATCATCTACATCGGCGACCTGGTGCAAAAATCAGAAGCCGAAATGCTGCGTACGCCGAACTTCGGCCGCAAGTCGTTGAACGAAATCAAAGAAGTGTTGGCTCAGATGGGCTTGCATCTCGGTATGGAAGTGGCCGGTTGGCCGCCTGAAAATATCGAAGATCTGGCCAAGAAACTCGAAGAGCCGTTCTAAATCAAAACAAGCGGCGCTTCGGCGCCGCTTGAAGTTTGGGCCATATCGGCCCGCCCCACACGTACACGTCACATTGGCGCGGCTTGTGGTTAAACCAATCGGTTTCGCACGCGAAGCCAGAGTGAAGAAAGGGACGTATCATGAGACACGGTTATTCTGGCCGTAAACTGAACCGCACCAAAGCACACCGCAAGGCGCTGTTCATGAACTTGGCTAATGCGTTGATCAAGCACGAGCAAATCAAGACCACGCTCCCGAAGGCGAAGGACCTGCGTCCGATCGTTGAAAAGCTGATCACTCTGGGTAAGACCGGCACGCTGCATGCACGTCGCCAAGCGCTCTCGAAGCTGCGCGATGAGAAAGTTGTGCAGAAGTTGTTTGCCGTGTTGGGCGACCGTTACAAGTCACGCAGCGGCGGTTATACCCGCGTGCTGAAAGCTGGCATGCGTTATGGCGATGCTGCTCCGATGGCGATCATCGAGCTGGTGGACCGCGATGTTGACGCGAAGGGCAAAGACTCTGGCCCGGTTGTCGTCGCTGATGAAGCCGCCGCCGTCTAATCTATTTTCATCTTTTCGATGAACTTAAAAAGGCAGTCAGCAATGACTGCCTTTTTTGTTTTTGGGGAACATGGATGACACGCATCATCTTCACCATCGTAGTTCTTCTCATCTCCGCAAATGCGGCGTGCGCAGAGACTGTTCTCGTCACAGGTGCGAACCGTGGTATTGGGTTTGAGTTCGTGCGGCAGTATGCCGCGCGGGGATGGAGTGTCATCGCTACAGCGCGCGATCTCGACAAGGCAGTCGATTTGAAAGCCCTGGCTACGAAAAATTCCAAAGTCATTTTGGCGCAGCTGGATGTCAGCGATGATGTCAGTATCAAGCGGCTTGCTGAAAAATTCCGAGATCAACCGGTCGATGTTCTGATCAATAACGCTGGGCTGCTGGGTGATGTCAAAACCAAGCAAAAGCTTGGTGGCCTTGATCGGCGCGAATTTGAAACCATGATGACAGTCAATGCCTTTGGCGCGTTAGCGGTGGCCGATGCGTTCCGTGGGAACGTTGCGCGCAGCAAACTGAAAAAGATGGTCGCTGTCTCCAGCGGTAATGGCTCGGTCTCCAAGCCGCGTGTGTCCAACGGGTTGTATTTCTATCCGGCCAGCAAAGCTGCGCTGAATATTATGATGCGCAGTCTCGCAAGCGAACTGGAACCGCAGGGCATCGCGGTCGGGGTTATCGCGCCAGGTGGCGTGGATACAGATATGGGCCGCACGGCTGGTGGCGACAAGCGTCCCCAAAACATGCCTGCTTCCGAAAGCGTTGCGGGGATGATGAAGGTGATTGATGCCTTAACCCCGCAAAACGCGAATATATTTTATGCGTTCGATGGCAGCCCAAAACCTTGGTAAACCCACTTTTAGCGGGGCCTTAGTCACGTAATCGTGTGTGGACTACCACCCACTGGCCAACGCGCCATGGACTTATCGGTCAGAGATGAAGCACTAGTTATGCTGGGCCATCGATCTTGAGGGGGAGCATCATGATCACCGCCGGTTATCTTATCATTTCCATTATGTGCTTTGTGGCGTTGTTCTATGCCGTGAAGTTGTGGCGCGCACATCCGAATGCCATCACGTTATTCATCCTGATCCCGCTGTTGTTTTTGTGGATCGATAATTTCGCCATTGCTGCCGGGCGCTATGTGGGCGAGGGCGCGTTGATGACGGGCATGACGTATTTACGCTTCTACTGGCATTGGCAAACGCTGCCGCTGCTGGTGATTGCGGTGCCGTTGTTGGGTGAGCGCGCAGGCTTCGCCTGGATGGGCAATAAAATTGTCGTCGGTATCTTCGTGCTGATTGCGTTGTTCTTCATGTACGAAGACGTGCCGTATATCTGGCAAGTGACGTTCCAACCTGCCTGCTACGGTGAAACCCTGCGCATGGTCATCAGCGTTCCGGCCGATCAGATTTGCGAAGGCACAACGCCACTGAAGCAAGCGCAACCTGGTCCGCTGCCGGCTATTTCCGCCAACCTGATGATGATGGCTTTGGGCATCGCATTCTGGGTGCGTGACAAGTGGCCGTGGTTAGCCTTAAGCGCCATCTTCATGTTTGCCTGTGCCGCTGCGGGCCCGGCTTTGCCAGGTGCGGCCTGGACGCAGATTTTGGGTAACTTCGGCGAACCCATTTTTAACGCCGGCGTGATTGCCGCAGGCTTTAAATACGCTGGCCGCCCAAAGCCCAATAAAAATCAACCCAGCGAAACGCAAGCCGTTCCCGCTTAAATGTGATATGAGCAGCAGATGTATTCCATTCTGCTGCTCATTCTCACGTTTGTTGATATCGCACTGCTGGTGTGGGCGTGGCGTGCGTATATGCATGACCGCGCCAACATCGCACTGCTGACGCAAGCCATTCTGCTGCTGCTCTTGTGGTTCGATGTGCTGACAGTTGCTATCGGTAACTGGATGGGCGCAGGCCCTACACTCGAGATAATGAGCCGCATTCGTTTCACGTGGTTCTATCTCACCATGCCATTGCTGCTGATTGGCGTGGTCGCACTTGCGCGTCAGGCGAGATTCGTGTGGGCCCAACGC
This sequence comes from Rhodospirillaceae bacterium, assembly GCA_965229355.1. Lineage (GTDB taxonomy): Bacteria > Pseudomonadota > Alphaproteobacteria > Rhodospirillales > Rhodospirillaceae. The sequence goes on from OZ245869.1 coordinate 3,105,417, forward strand.
AAATGGTGGCTAATTGCGGCGTGTGTGCTGGCTGTGGTGTTTGTGGCTCTTGAGGTGCCGCGCGCAATTACCGCTGACTATCACACGGCCTGTTTTGCCGACACGCTGCGCTATGTGAACAAAGTTCCCGTGGGGCAGGCGTGTGTGCCCGGTGAAGAGGGGCTGGGCGGAGGCTCGTTCTCGCCCGCTATTCCGCTTATTTTCCTCTGCGTATCCATGATGGGCATCTTGCTGTGGGTGGCGCGCGGCTGGCCCTGGCTGGGCTTAAGCGCCTTCCTGTTTATGGCCTCAACCGCCGTACCTCCCAGCATTGTCGGGCCGTTTTTGACCTATCCGCTCGACACCCTGATGACGGCGGCATTTGTGTGGACGACGGTCCGCTTTCGCCCTACGCCCGAGCCTTCAAAAACCTAAGCAATCTGTCATTTTCCGTGGGGTACACGGGCCTGCCCGGCAGCGCTATAAGCGGGGCTGGATAAACGCACGCCAAATCCCCATTTAGGGGCTCATGACTACGCGCGCCCGCACCTCATTGTTTACGGAATAAGCCCATGCGCTTTGCTCGTCTGCTCTCTGTTCTCACGGCCTTGGCAACGGCTGCTGTGCCTGTTGTTGGTTATGCACAAACACAAGAGGTTCCCCGTAGTCGTGAGCAAATCTCGCTCACGTTCGCCCCCGTTGTGAAGAAAGCCGGGCCTGCGGTCGTAAACGTTTATACCAAACGCGTTGTGCGTCAGCAGGCCTCGCCGCTGTTTAATGACCCGTTCTTCCGCCAGTTCTTTGGTCAGCAGTTCGAGCAACAATTCGGCAAGAACGAGCGTGTTGAAAACTCGCTCGGCTCGGGTGTGATTATTCGCTCCAACGGTATTGTGCTCACCAACAATCACGTGATTGCCAATGCCGATGAAATTCGCGTTGTGCTGTCTGATCGTCGCGAATTTGAAGCCACTGTGATTGGTCGCGATGACCGCAGCGATATCGCTGTGCTGCGTATGAAGATCGAGAAAGAAACTCTCCCGGCTTTGGAACTCGCAAACTCTGACGCCATCGAAGTGGGTGACTTGGTGCTGGCAATTGGCAACCCGTTTGGTGTTGGTCAAACTGTCACCTCGGGCATTGTCTCTGCACTTGCCCGTACCAACGTTGGTGTGGCGGACGTGCAGTCTTTCATTCAAACGGATGCAGCGATTAATCCCGGCAATTCGGGTGGTGCCCTCATTTCCTCCGATGGCCGTTTGATCGGCATCAATACCGCGATCTTCTCGCAAACGGGCGGTAGCGTCGGCATTGGCTTTGCGATCCCGGCCAACTTAGCGCGCAATGTTGTCGCATCGCTGTTGTCAGAAGGTAAAGTGGTGCGGCCTTGGTTGGGCGCGAATGGCGCGACCATCACGCCTGATCTCGCACGCAGTTTAAATTTACCACGCCCTAGTGGCTTGGTGTTGGAACGCGTTGTGGCGAAAAGCCCAGCTGCGCGCAGCGGCTTGGCTGTGGGCGATGTGGTGTTGTCGGTGAACGGCAAAAGTATCACCGATGTTGATGAGTTCCGTTATGTGCTCGCGACTGTTCCGTTGGGGGATAACGTGGATATCACGGTGAACCGCAACGGTACCGAAAAACACTTCTCGATCAAATTAGAAGCGCCGCCGGAAGACCCGCCGCGCCAGAAAACCGCACTGGCCGGACGTCAGCCGTTTGCAGGAGCGACAGTTGTGAATTTGAACCCTGCTGTGGCCGATGAAATGAAAGTCGAGTTCAATGAAACCGGCGTGCTGGTGTTGGATGTGCAAGGCAACAGTATTGCTGCGCGCATGGGCATTCGCCCCGGCGATAAGGTGCTTGATATCAATGATTCCAACATTACGACGGTCGAGCAGTTAACCGCAGCCGTGCAAAAGCCGGGCCCATGGAAAATCTCGCTCAACCGCAACGGCCAGATTTTGCAATCGACCATTAAGGATTAGTTGTGGCTGATTTGTTCGGCGACGATCAACCTGTGCAAAGCGTGCCGGATGCGAACCGGCCGCTGCCAGATCGTCTGCGCCCAAAAACATTATCGGAAGTCGTCGGCCAAGATCACCTGTTAGGCGCTGAGGCGCCGTTGGGGCGCATGCTGGCCGTGGGCCGTGTTCCGTCGATGATTTTGTGGGGGCCGCCGGGCTGCGGCAAAACCACGATTGCGCGTCTTCTCGCGCAAGATACAAACTTGTTTTTCCAGCCGTTGTCTGCGGTGTTTTCAGGTGTCGCGGATTTGCGCAAAGCGTTTGATGCCGCCGCGCAAAGAAGGCGCAAAGGCCAAGCCACACTTTTATTCGTCGATGAAATTCATCGGTTCAACCGCGCGCAACAGGACGGTTTTTTGCCGTTCGTCGAAGACGGCACGATTACGCTTGTTGGTGCCACCACTGAAAATCCATCGTTTGAACTGAACGCAGCGTTGCTGTCGCGCTGTCAGGTGTTTGTTTTGCGTCGGTTGGATGACGCTGCACTCGAAAAGCTCCTGGCACGCGCGGAAGAAACGATGGGCCGTGCGCTGCCACTCACCGAAGGCGCGCGGGCTGCGTTACGCGCCATGGCTGATGGTGATGGCCGCCACATGCTGACGCTGGCGGAAGATTTGTTCCTTCTGCCCGATCCCAAAAAGCTGCTCGATATCTCGGACCTGCCGAGCATCGTCCAACGCCGTGCGCCGGTGTACGACAAGGACCGCGAGGAGCACTACAACCTCATCAGCGCGGTGCATAAATCGCTGCGGGGTTCAGACCCCGATGCGGCGCTGTACTGGGTCAGCCGGATGCTCGATGCGGGCGAGGATGCGTCGTACCTCTTGCGCCGTCTCACACGCTTCGCAGTTGAGGATATTGGCATGGCCGATCCCCAAGCCCTGCAAACGGCCATCGCCACCTGGGAAACCTATGACCGCCTAGGTTCGCCAGAAGGCGACCTGGCCATCGCCATGCTGGTGATCTATTTGGGCACAGCCCCCAAATCCAATGCCGCCTACGAGGCCCATAAGGGAGCTATGGCGGCGGCCCGCGCCACCGGATCGTTAATGCCGCCCAAACATATCCTGAATGCCCCCACCAAGCTGATGAAAGGGCTTGGCTACGGCAAGGGTTACGAGTACGACCACAGCACAGAAGATGGCTTCTCGGGCCAGAACTACTTCCCCGAGGGCATGGATCGCGAAAACTTCTATCAGCCGCGGGAACGTGGCTTTGAACGCGAAATCAATAAACGCTTAGAATACTGGGCGAAACTGCGCGCCCAGAAGCAAAGCAACACGAAAGAATAAAAACGTGGCTGGGGTTCATCAAACGATTGTCGGCAAAGATGAAGCCGACATGCGGCTCGACCGCTGGTTCAAGCGCCGGTATCCGGCGCTGACACACGGCCGTTTGGAAAAGCTTTTGCGCACGGGTCAAATCCGTGTCGATGGCGCACGCGCCAAAGCCAACACGCGATTGGAAGTGGGCCAGACCGTTCGCATCCCGCCGCTTGAAACTCCTGCCACCGAAGCCGCGAAGAAAAAGCCGCGCTCGGCCGTGTCGCCGAAAGATACCGCCTTCATGCAATCACTCGTCATCTACAAAGATGAAGAGATGATCGCGATCAACAAGCCTGCAGGTTTGGCGGTGCAAGGCGGTAGCAAAACTACGCGTCATATCGACGGCATGTTGGATGCGTTGCAGTTCGACGCCAAAGAGCGCCCGCGTTTGGTGCATCGCTTGGACCGCGATACCTCTGGCGTGCTGATCCTTGCGCGCACTGTCATGTCCGCCTCGCGCTTGGGTGAAATTTTCCAAGAGCGTGAAATGGATAAAGTGTACTGGGCGTTGGTGCATGGCCGCCCGCAATATCCGGCAGGCACGATCGATGCCTCGCTCGCCAAAAAAGGCGGGCCCGGTTTTGAGAAAATGAAGTGGGACGATGAAGAAGGCCGCAAGGCCGTCACCGATTATGTCACCGTCTCACAAGCCGGTGCGAAGTTCACATGGTTGGCCTTGATGCCGCGCACGGGTCGTACTCACCAACTGCGCGCACACTGCGCGATCATCAATGCGCCGATTGTCGGTGATGGCAAATACGGCGCGCCCAAGATGCAAGAAGAAGGCATGCTGGAAGGCATGGGCCAACAGCTCTGCCTGCATTCGCGCTCGCTGACCGTACCGCTTTCTGGCCGCAAGTCCGTCACCATCAAAGCGCCGCTACCGGACCATATGAAGAAAATATTCAAAGTGCTCGCGTTTGTTGAACGCGAAGGCGACGACATTAATTAACGCCCCACAGAATTAGCGCTTCATAAAATGCCCGGACAAATCAAACTTGCGGTGTTCGATCTGGATGGCACGCTGGTCGACAGCGTCGGCCACATCGCGCGCGCGGTGAACGAAACCGCAACGATTTTACAAATTCCCGCACCCGCAGCCGACGCAATCCCCAGAGTCATCGGATTGTCTTTGGACTTGGCCTTAGAGAAGTTGTTTCCTGGCCACGACACCAAAACTTATGCGGAAGCCGACCGTGTTTATCGAAAACTCTTCGCCGAATGGCGCGAGCAATCAGGACATGTCGAAACCCTCTTTCCGGGTTCGCACGCGACTCTCGATGCCTTGGAGAACGCCGGGTACATTCTCGGCATCGCCACTGGCAAAGGCCGCCGGGGTGTCGATTTCCTTCTCAACCATCACGGCCTTGTCGGTCGTTTTGTCACGATCCAAACGCCCGATGTGGCCCCCGGTAAACCCGACCCGGGAATGCTGCTGCAAGCCATGAGCGAAACGGGTGCCACGCCCGATCAAACGGTGATGATCGGCGACACCACCTACGACATCGGTATGGCACTCGCGGCCAAAACACATGCCCTGGGAGTCAAGTGGGGCAATCACCCTGCGCAGGAATTAACTGACTTCGGTGCGCATAAGATTGTTGATCGCATGGAAGATGTTTTGCAAGCTATGGATCAGCTGATCGGTCGCAAAACATAACCGCTGCCAACATAGAGGTTGCCCCATGAAAGCCCTCAAGATCGTCGCCGGCATTGTCGTCGTTGTTGTTCTCGGTCTTGTTGCCTTTCTCGCCACCTTCGATGTCAGCCAATACAAAGGCCTGATCCAAGATCAAGCCAAGGCCGCCACCGGCCGCGATGTTAAAATCGGTGACATCAAACTTTCCATCTCACTCACGCCTGCCATTGTGATCAGCGATGTTGTTGTCAGCAACGCAGCGTGGGGCAGCAAGCCTGAGATGCTGGTGCTCAAAAAAGTCGAAGCCAGCACGCAACTCATTCCGCTGCTGCAAGGTGATGTGCGGATCTCTGACGTGTCCGTGCAAGGCATGCTGGCGTTGCTGGAAGTAAACAGTGCCGGTAAACAAAACTGGGTGTTCGATGTGCCGCCATCGTCATCAGCATCAACGCCGCTGACCATCAGCGGCTTAAAGGTCGATGGCGTCACCCTGACCTACAAAGATGCACAAAGCAGCCAAGATGCGACGGTGTTGCTGGGGCCCACAGTGGTGAAGCTGCGCGGCGATCTGTCCGCGTTGGAACTGACGCACCTGGAATTTGATGGCGTCAAAGTTGAGTACAAAGACAAAACCCAGTCAGCCGTACTCGCTATGGGCGAAACATCATTGGATGCGAAAGGCCCAATCGCACAGCTTGGCATCACGCAGCTTGCCGTCGGTGAAACCAAGGTGGCCTACAAAGGCCAAGGCGGCCCGATGGATGTGGATTTGAAAGCGTTCAAGATCGCAGGCGATGGTGCGTTGAATGTTGAGGGCACGGTGTCCGGCCAGGCGATTAAAGCCGAAGGCAAAATTGCGCCGATCGCGGAATTGATCGCGATGAACAAACCCATTCCGGCCAAACTGGCGTTGGAAGCGTTGGGTTTGAAAATTGATGCTGACATTGTGGCCGATGTGTCGAAAAAGAAGCCCGTCATTTCAGGTGTGATGACAATCCCTGAATTGGATTTGGCTAAGTATCTGCCACCTGACCCCGCTGCAAAAAATGCAAAGCCCGTAAAGCCAGCGCCGGGCACCAAAGTTTTCCCGGCTGATCCGCTGCCGTGGGAATTGCTGGGGTCGGCCGATACGGATTTGAAACTCAGCTTCGGCAAACTCACGCTGCCCAATGGTCTCACGTTGGATGACGTGGTGATCCCCGTGAAACTGAAAAGCGGCAAGCTTGATGCCGATGGTGTAGGGGCCAACATTCTGGGTGGGCGTCTGACGGCAGACTTGGGCTTGGTGCAATCTGAAAAGCGCTTGGCGCTGAAACTGAATGCGCAAGGTTTCACGGCGGAGAAACTGGCGAACGAATTGAAGGTCACAGACCTTGTGACCAAAGGTCCCGTTGATGTTGCTGTCGATGTGCGCGGGGCTGGTGACAGTGTGCGGGCCATCATGGCGGGCTTGAATGGTTCAGTCATTGGCGGCATGGGCGAAAGCCGCATTCGCAACGATGCGCTGAATATCATTGGCGCTGACGTGATTATGCAGTTGCTCAGCGCGCTGAATCCGATGGGCAATAAAGACCCCTACACGGTTGCGAAGTGCGCGGTGATTAATTTTCAAATCGCCAACGGTATCGCCAACACTGACAAGGGTGTGGTGTTGGTGACCGATAAGATGGATGTAGTCTCGACCGGAAAAGTTGACTTGGCACAAGAGCAAGTGGACCTCTCCATAAAGCCGCGCGCGACAACCGGCATCAGTGTGGGCTTGGGCGATCTGACGCAATCGTTCCGCATCGGTGGGCCGCTGGCGGACCCAGGCCTGAAGATCGATTCAAAAGGTGCCGTTAAAGCCTTGGGCACAATTGGGGCGGCGTTTGCCACAGGTGGTGCATCACTGCTGGCCAAAAGCGCGGTTGATAAAGCTGAGGCTGCTTCAAGCGATCCCTGTGCGGATGCACGCAATTGGCATCAGAAGAAGAATTAGCTACTGGTTAGTTTTAATGAGGCGATTTCTGCGCCACCACCACGCCACCAATTCGTATCAAATGGTTTTTCAGGATTATATTTATCTGCTGGAATGCAGGTGATGCCGCATAATAGCCCGTCGCCTTTTATTAAAAGATCAAATGTATCTTTTGCGTGGCGGGCACGAGCAATCGCGAGAGGGTAAACTTGTCCCCCATTGCTTACAGGCGGGATCATCTCAAGTAATAAGGTCATCGCGTTAAAGTCGATAAGCTTAATGTTTGCTTTCGTGGCAACGTCTCGATCTAGAAAGTGTGGTGAGTCAAACTCAACCTGCACCTGCCTGTTTACGAGATTATGTGTAGTCATTTTCGTTCAACGTTTGCGATTCTGAACATTCGACCCTTTCAGTCTATAGTAAGGAATGGTGTTTCTCTAGGTATGGGTTTAGCCGCCATGAATTCGCCCCACAGCCGCGCCATAACATGCGGTTGGGGCAACCGTTTCCGTAGGTTTTTGTATGTCGTTTAAATCCATCGTTAGCGTTGTTGTTGTGATCACCTCCATGTCTGCTTTATCGGCGACTGCGCAGTTGCCCAAAGTTATGCCGGGCATGACCGGCACGCTGAACATTCCCACACTCAATCTGTCGGAAGACATCGGTCATAATAAAACACCGCGCACCACAGTACGCGATGGCAAACTGTTCTCTGATGATCCGTTGCCGTGGGCGCAACTGAATGGCGCGCCATCGGACGTGACGTTCAAGATCGGCCAAATGGCATTGGGAAATGGCATTGTGCTCACCGATATTTCGCTGCCCGTGAAAATGGGCGGTGGCAAGCTGGCGGCCAATGGCATCAACGCCAATTTGCTTGGTGGTAAAGTCACGGCTGATTTCAACATGACGCAGACCAACAAGCGTGCATCTTTGAAACTGAATGCGCGCGGTTTAAGTGCTGAGCGTTTGGCCAAGCAGTTGGGCTATGCGGACGGCGTCAGCAAAGGCCCGCTTGATCTGAGTATCGATGTGCGCGGCGCAGGGAACACGGTGCGCGAAGTGCTCGCTTCACTTGATGGATCTGTGGTCGGCCACATGGGCGAGGGGCGCATTCGCAACGATGTGCTGCAAGCCATGGGTGCGGATATCGTCGTGCAAATTTTGGGCATGATCGGGGATAAATCGCCGGAGACGATTGCGCGTTGTGCCGTGCTGAATGTGCAGATCGAAAACGGCATCGCCCGCACCGAAAAGGGCATTGCGTTGTCGACTGACAAAATGGATGCCACGGCCACCGGCCAAATTGATCTGGTGAACGAGCAAGTGAACTTGGCCGTGAACCCACGGGCTAAATCGGGCTTTGCGGTAGGCTTAGGCGATCTGGGTTCATCTTTAAAAGTGATCGGCCCGCTGGCCCAACCCCAGGCGCAGTTGAACTCGGACGGCGTGGTCAACGCCTTGCGCAATTTGGCCAATGGCAACCAGGCGCACCCGGTGGATACCGGTGATGTCTGTGCCGCAGCACGCATCTGGAATCAGAAGAAGTAACGCGCTATAGGGGGCCTATGACCGAAGAGAACCAAGCCCCCACCCCCCAAAATTCGACAGGTAAAGTCGACACCTCCAAGCTTGCTGTGAAGGAGCCGCCGCGCCCCAAGACCAAGCGCGTCTATAAGGCCGTGGGTGTGCTTCAGGACGCCGAAGGCTGGCACGTCACGCTGGATGGCAAGCAGTTGAAAACACCCATGCGGAAACCGCTTGCGACGCCAATCAAAGCGCTGGCTGAAGCGATTGCCGCCGAGTGGGATGCGCAAAAGGAATTTGTTGAGCCCGAAAGCATGCCGCTGATGCGGTTGCTCTCCACCGCCATCGACCGCGTCACCCCTGAACGTGACAGCATGATTGATGAGCTGATGAAATATGCGGATACAGATTTGCTGTGCTACCGCGCCGCGCACCCGGCGATTTTAAAAACGCGCCAGGAAACCGTGTGGCAACCGATCTTGGATTGGGTTGCGGCTAAGCACGGTGCAACCTTCACTGTTGTCGATGGGATTCTGCCTGCCGAGCAGTCTGCTGAAACAGTCGCAAAATTAAAGGCCGCGATTGCGGCCTTGAACGATATTCATTTAACGGCTTTCCAAGCGGCTGCGGCGATTACGTCGTCACTCACACTCTCTCTGGCGTTTGTTCAGGGGCGTTTGAATTCCCCTGAACTGTTCGCGGCTTCACAGTTAGACGAAACCTACCAGATCGAAATGTGGGGCGAGGATGAACTCGCCACCGACCGACGCAACCGCATCGCAGCGGATTTGGATGGTATCGGTGCCTTCTTAAAGCTTACTTCGCAATAACTTGTGTCTTGCTGACAATCTCAGCAATGGCCTCTTGAATAGCCGCTGCTGTGGTTTGCTTGCCTGATGCAATGTCATCACTGAGTGTCAGCAGCTTGATTGTTGTGTCACTGCCGGTTTCAGCCACTTCAGGCACACGTAAGCTGCCTGTTTTGGCCAATTGCGCATCCCAGGTTTTGCGCACCGCAGCCCAATATTCAGCCGTGGCATTCCAGTACTTGTCGCCTAAGTCGACGCGCACATCAGGGGAGCGGGTGTAAGAGTTCACGCCCACTTCATGCACGATGGCTTTCAACGCGCCGTCACGCAAACTTTGCTTGGCGTTATCTTGCTCATGCAGCCAGCCCTCGGTTGTCAGCGTGTGGCGGTTCATGGACAGATAACGATCAAACGGCGGCTTCTTCACCGCATCACGGCGTGCGAGCGGACGAACAACATCGTAACCCGTCCAACGCGTTTCACCGTCGTAGCGCCAATGCCCAACGCCGCTGTAACGCGGTGAGTCGTCTGCTTGCCACACGACTTGCGACCAAGCGCCTGCACGGTCTTCGGTCTTCACAGGTTCTTTGGTCCATGTGCTGTTGCCTTGGTAGACAACAATCTCGGTGGGTTCATACGTCCAATCTTGACGCCAGTGTTTCAGCACGAACTCTTTGCCATTACGTCCCACGCCCACCAAAATATGTTGTAAGCGAATGGTGTTGCCGGTGTCTTCGACCACCTTCACATATTCGCTGCCTTGGCTGGGTTTGCTGTCGGCTGGTTTGTAGTCGGGCGCGATATTCACAGTCTCACGCAAATCGAACTTTACTTTGTGGCCGCCAGCCATGGCGAGGATGGATTGGCGGTCGCGTTCAAAGGCTGCTTTCTTTTCGGCATGAACTTGCGCCGACGTTTCCGTCGGCGCTGTTTGATAGGCATGTGGTGCTGTGGTGCACCCGCTGACCAGCAGGACGGCGCATAGCATGGTTAAAGTCAGAATGTGTTTCATATTTCTGACCCCAATTAGAACTGAACCGAGACAGACACGCTGGCATTGCGGCCAGGCTGCGTGTAGCTGTCTTTGATTGTCGAGGTGCTGGCCAGGCCACGCACATCGCTCCACCACCAGTACTTTTCATCGAACAGGTTGAACACACCTGTGCGCAATGTGACGTTATCGGTGACGTTGTAGAATGCGGTCAGGTCCACAACCTCAAAGCCTTCCGGCGTGTAACAGCTGGGGGCGCAAATGTTGCTGGTGCGGCTGACGTCTTTGCCGTTCGAATGTGTCACCGACAATTGAGCGCCGTAGATGTCATCCGATGAACGGTAGTTCAAACCTGCCACCAACTTCACAGGGTCAACGCTATCCAACGGCGCGCGCACGCCCGCTGTGGTGGCGTTCCCGCGTGAGTACGAACCCGCCACGATGGCGCTGAAGCCGTAGCCCAAGAGCGCGCGGCCTTCTGCTTCAATGCCCTTCAACTTCACAGAGCCACGGTTGATGAACTGATATACAGCCGGGTTAGCCGCGGTGAAGTTGCCGGACACCTGCACTTGATCGATGAAGTTTTTGTAGCTGCCAGAGAACGCGGTGATGCTGCCCGACCAGTTCGGATCGGTGAAGCGTAAACCCCCTTCGATAGTCTCGCTGGTTTCAGGTTTCAGGTTCGGGTTCGATACGCTGCGGTAGTTCGCCACAACGTTGGCAAAGCCGTTGTTCACTTGGCCCGGTGATGGCGCTTTAAACCCTTCGGAGTAGTTAGCAAACACGCCCACCAGCGAATTGATTTTACCCAGCACGCCAAATTTGGGTGACAGGTGCGTGTCCGACTTGCTCTCCGCAGTTCCAGCGGTAAACAGCGGGTCCGCTTTTGGCGTCAGCTTGTAATGATCCAAACGTAAGGCTGGATAAGCGGTGATCGCGCCGTCCAAGAAGGAGAGTTCATCTTGGATAAACACGCCGGCTTGCAAGTAGTCGGTGGTCGGGAACGCCCGCGCCGGGAACGTTTCACCAGCAGGCGGCACGGTGCCATCTCTTAAACCTGTCTGACGCGTTTCGGAGATATCGCCACCGACAATGACGGTGTGATCAACCCCGCCTGTATCAAAACCAGCACGCAGTTCGGTGTTGAGGCCGATCACGCGGTTATCAAACAGGTTGATGCGCAAACGATCAGCTGCGGTGTTGCGGTCTTCGGCTGAGTACTCGCGGTTTTTGCTTTTTTGGTAGTAGGCGGCCCAGCTTGCTTTCTCGATCACATCGCCATCATCACCTTCGTAGCGGTGATCAACACTCACACGGTCGCGATCTGTATCGTCGCGGGCGGTTAAACCAATCACGCTTGTCGATGCTAAAGGCGGCTTGGCAATGGCGGTGTAAACAATCGAATCAACGGCACGGTCAAAGTGTTCGTATGTGACGCGGAGTTTGTTGGTGTTGCTGATGTTATAAACACCCTTCGCCAATACAGCGTTCGACCAGATGTCTTGCGGGTTGGGGGCGGTGCGGTCGGTGTTTAGCGAAGTGTCGGTGCCTTGGTTTTCTTGCTCGTGGGCATCGCGGCGGGTGTAAGCCACAAACGCTTCAAACGCGCCCAGGCTGGCTGCGCCGACAGCGCCCTTGGCCCAGCTTTCGTCAGCACTTGCGTAACCCGCTTTGGCATGGACTGCCCAATCTTTACCATTCAGAAAATCAGACGGATCTTTGGTGGTGAAACTGACGGCACCCGCCACGCCATCGCTGCCGTAGAGGGCCGATGCAGGACCGCGCAAAATTTCTACGCTCTTCACCAAGTCTAAGTCTTGGTAATCGCCACGACCGACAGATTGCCCGCCGAAGGAAAAGGCTTCGGGCAGACGAATACCATCCGACTGAATGAGGATGCGGTTGCCATCCAAGCCACGGATGTTGAAGCCCGCATTCCCATCGCGGCCCGTACCTGCGGTGGCGGCGCCAAAGCGCGGGGATGACGAGCGCACCGATACGCCCGGCTCAAACTTCACCAAGTCTTTGATGTCGGTGACCATCTGGTTGGCGATCTCAACGTCAGTGATGACGCTGACGCTGACCGGCACTTCCAGGCGGTTGGTTTCAACACGCGTTGCGGTGACCGTGATTTGCTCGATGAAGCTGTTGGGGTCGCTTTGGGCAACTTGCGTCTGATCATCTGCCAACGCTGACCATGCGAGCACGCTCACTAAAACCGCCGGGGTGAGAGCCGAGGTGGTGCGCAGGGCTTTCGACGTACGGGTGGCTGCGGGGGCGGCTGGGCCATGGGGCCCGGTTGATGAGTGACCCAACGGAAGGCGGTCTTGGGCAGCCCGGAAACGCGGCGACATCTTATGAACCTTTGCTACTATGAAAATGCGAGGCAGTCGCAATCTCATAGTGACGGCAAGGTGCGTGCGTCAATAGCAAATGAGAGTCATTCGCAAAATAGAATCCTGCGTTCGTGCTTAAGAAAGCTCAGCTCTGAAATGTGTGAAATGCGTGGGAACCGGCCTCCGATTCCCTGATAACGGCCTGCATTAGCAGGAGGCGCTATACCTTAACGACCCGCTCTCGTAATGGCCGGGCGCACCGCACGGACGAACCCAGCCGGACCCGACTTGGGCTTCGCAGCCATACTTGCCTTCGGCAATGGCTTCGCACGGACAGGCTTTTTCAACCCGTCCTGATTCGGTTTTGCTGGTGTCATGTCTCTCTTCCCCAGAGATTTGATGCAGTGCAACATAAGGGGAAAGAGAGGCCAATGCACGCCTCAATCACCGGGTGTCCGCCCGGCAACCCATTTAAATTAAAACTTTAATTTTGTTCGGGTTTTGAGGGCTCAGGGGCGGGGTGGATCTGATGTTTCATGATGATCGGGATCAGCGAGAAGCTGAACAACAGCGTCAGTGGCATGATGCCGAACACCTTGAAACTCACCCACGTATCCGTCGGGAAATTGCGCCACACCACTTCGTTCAACACAGCAAGAACAAAAAAGAATCCGATCCACGCTTTCGTCAGCAGCGTCCAGCCTGTGTCGGTCAATTGAATCGCAGCTTCCATCACCAGCTTGATGAACAATCGCTTCATCATCAATCCGATCAATAAAATCAGTGCAAAGCAGAGGTTCACGATTGTCGGCTTGAGTTTGATGAACATCTCATCGTCGAGATAAAGCGTGAGGCCGCCGAACACGAGCACGAACACGCCACTGACAAGCGGCATGATCGGAATGGTGCGTGAGAGCACATACGACACGATCAGCGCCGCAACAGTTGCAGCCATGAAGGCGATGGTGGCGGGGAACAGACCGAAACGCGCATTGCCGAAAAAGAAGATCAGCAACGGCCCCATTTCCAGGGCGAACTTCAGCCAGTGATTCAACGGTTTTGCTTTTGACATACCATTTTATACGCAAAGTCAGCCGTGAACGGCCAGTACAATCCCATAGTCCGAAATAGCAACTTTGTGAGCCTTTTTCTGGGGTTGCGGCCATTTTTTTTACTGGCGCAAAAGGGGAAGGGGTGTGCTAACTGAGGGCCATCCGGGCTCTGTCCTGGGCACCCGCAAGGGGTGAACTTTCTAACTTTCCTCCTACTCTTTCCGACGGCGAGAACACCGGATCAGGCATGAGCGCGAATATTCAAAAACTTGAAGAGAAGCGTCGTTTAGCTCGTTTGGGCGGCGGACAAAAACGCATCGACACACAGCATTCCAAAGGCAAGCTGACAGCGCGCGAGCGCATCGAACTGTTGTTCGACGAAGGCACCTTTGAAGAATGGGACATGTTCGTCGAACATCGCTGCACCGACTTCGGCATGGCCGAACAAAAGGTGCCGGGCGATGGTGTGGTGACCGGGTACGGCCTCATCAACGGCCGTCCGATGTTTGTGTTCAGCCAAGACTTTACGGTCTTTGGTGGTTCGCTCTCTGAATCGCACGCGAAGAAAATTTTAAAGGTCATGGAAAAGGCGGTGCAAGTTGGAGCACCCGTGATCGGTCTGAATGACTCTGGTGGTGCGCGCATCCAAGAAGGTGTGAGCTCCCTGGCCGGTTACGCAGACGTATTCCTGCAAAACGTTTTGGCTTCGGGCGTTGTGCCGCAAATTTCGATGGTGATGGGGCCTTGCGCCGGTGGTGCCGTTTATTCACCTGCCATCACCGACTTCATCTTCATGGTGAAGGACACCAGCTACATGTTCGTGACGGGTCCTGACGTTGTGAAAACCGTGACGCACGAAACGGTGACGCAAGAAGAACTGGGCGGTGCCATGACGCACTCAGCCAAGTCGGGCGTGTCTGACGGTATGTTTGAAAACGATGTGGACGCGCTGTTGCAACTGCGCCGTCTCATGAACTTCCTGCCGCTGAACAACAAAGAAAAGCCGCCGGTGGTGCCGTGCACCGATCCACCAGACCGCGATGATTACTCGTTGGATACGTTGATCCCGGATAATCCGAACAAGCCATACGACATGAAAGAGCTGATCATCAAAGTTGTTGATGAAGGCGATTTCTTTGAAGTGGGCGAACACTTCGCGAAAAACATCATTTGCGGCTTCGGTCGCATGGAAGGCCAAACAGTCGGCATCGTCGCCAACCAGCCGATGGTGTTGGCAGGCTGCTTGGATATCGACAGCTCACGCAAAGCCGCGCGCTTTGTGCGTTTCTGCGATTGCTTCAACATTCCCATCGTCACGTTTGTGGACGTGCCGGGCTTCATGCCGGGCACTGATCAAGAATATGGCGGCATCATCAAGCACGGCGCGAAACTGCTGTACGCCTATGCTGAAGCCACTGTGCCGAAAATCACTGTCATTACCCGCAAAGCTTATGGCGGCGCCTATGACGTGATGAGCTCTAAGCACGTGCGTGGTGACGTGAACTTAGCTTGGCCCACGGCTGAAATTGCTGTGATGGGTGCAAAGGGCGCTGTGGAAATCATCTTCCGTCAGGATATCGGCGATAAAGATAAAATCGCAGCCCGCACCAAAGAGTACGAAGAGAACTTCGCCAATCCGTTCAAAGCGGCGAACTACGGCTTCATTGATGACGTGATCATGCCGCATGGCACACGCCGCCGTATTTGCAAATCGTTGAACTTGCTGAAAACCAAGGACGTTAAAAATCCTTGGAAGAAGCACGGCAACATTCCGCTTTAAGCTGCACGCACGAACGCGAGACGAGACACGCCATGTTCAAAAAAATCCTGATTGCAAACCGAGGCGAAATTGCCTGCCGCGTGATTAAGACCGCGCGCAAAATGGGCATCAAGACGGTTGCTGTTTATTCTGACGCTGATAAAGAAGCGCTGCACGTGCAAATGGCTGACGAAGCCGTACACATCGGTGAAGCGCCGACAGCGAAAAGCTATTTGCTCATCGACCGCATCGTCGAAGCTTGCAAAAAAACCGGCGCGGAAGCTGTGCACCCTGGGTACGGGTTCTTGTCTGAGAACCGTAAATTCCAGGAAGCTTTAGCGGCTGCGAAAATCACTTTCATCGGTCCTGACGCCCACGCCATCGAAGCGATGGGTGACAAGATTGAATCGAAGAAGCTGGCTGTGAAGGCCGGTGTGAGCGTTGTGCCGGGTTTCAATGGCGTTGTGAAAGATACAGCGCACGCAATTCAGATCGCAAAAGAGATCGGCTTCCCGGTCATGATCAAAGCCTCCGCCGGTGGTGGTGGTAAGGGCATGCGCGTCGCGCACAGCGAAGCGGAAGTGCAAGAAGGTTTCGAGCGCGCGACATCGGAAGCCAAGTCATCCTTCGGTGATGATCGCGTGTTTATCGAGCGTTACATCATTCAGCCGCGCCACATTGAAATTCAAGTGTTGGCCGACCGCGCTGGCAACACTTTGTACTTGGGCGAGCGCGAGTGCTCGATCCAACGTCGCCACCAAAAGGTGATCGAAGAAGCGCCGTCGCCGTTCCTGGATGAAAAAACCCGCCAAGCAATGGGCGAGCAAGCTGTAGCTTTGGCAAAGGCTGTGCAGTACGTCTCGGCCGGTACGGTGGAATTCATCGTCGACCAGCAACGCAATTTCTACTTCCTGGAAATGAATACGCGCTTGCAGGTGGAGCATCCGGTCACGGAAATGGTGACAGGCCTCGACTTGGTTGAGTTGATGATCCGCATTGCTGCAAACGAGAAAATTCCGTTCGCGCAAAAAGACGTGAAGCTGAACGGCTGGGCGATGGAAAGCCGCGTGTACGCGGAAGATCCGTACCGCAACTTCCTGCCGTCAACCGGTCGCTTGGTGCGTTACGTGCCGCCAGTGGAAAGCGCAAACGTGCGTGTCGATACGGGTGTGTATGAAGGTGGTGAAATCTCGGTGTACTACGATCCGATGATCGCCAAACTTATCACGTACGACAAAACACGCGACAAGGCGATTGAAGCGATGCGCGAAGCGCTGGACGCTTATTACATTCGCGGTGTCAGCCACAACATTCCGTTCTTGGCCTCGTTGATGGGCAAGAAGAAGTTTGAGTCGGGCAATCTCTCGACCAACTTCATTGCTGAAGAATACCCAGACGGTTTCTCGGCGAAGGACTTGCCTGCGAAAGATCCGACGTTGTTGGTGGGTATCGCGGCGCTGGTTCACAACGCGTACCAACACCGCGCCAATGCGATCTCGGGCCAAATTCGTGGCCATGCTCGCCAAGTCCCGGAAAGCTGGTTCGTGGTGCAGGGCCAGGGCGAAAGCTTGGTTTCATTCCAAGCCGACGTGGAAGCGCACAACGAGTTGGGTGATGACCCGAACTTAGGCCCCGCCAGCGGCACGGTGAAGGTTGGCGATAAGACTGTGACGATTGCCAGCGCATGGACGTATGGCCAAGCGCTGTACACAGCGGAAGTCACCGAAGACGGCAAAACAAGCGAAGTGACTGTGCAGATCGATGTGCGCGGGTCTGGCTATCGCCTGTTCCACGCTGGCGCGCAGATGGATGTGAAAGTCCTAACCGCGCGCGAAGCCGAATTGAACAAGCTGATGCTGTACAAGCCGCCTGCAGATATGTCGAAGTTCTTGCTGTCGCCAATGCCGGGCTTGCTGGTGTCTATCGCTGTGGCCGAAGGTCAAGACGTGAAGGCGGGCGAAACGCTCGCCATCGTCGAAGCGATGAAAATGGAAAACGTGCTGAAGGCCGAACGCGATGGCACGGTGAAGAAAGTTCACCAAGCCTCTGGCGCTTCTCTGGCTGTTGACCAGATTATCATCGAGTTCGCGTAAATCTTTAAAGCGTGGTGGACGCAAAATATGACGACCACCACGCTTCATCTTCTCATCTCAGGGCGTGTGCAAGGCGTGGGCTACCGCGCCTGGACACAACGCACCGCGCGCAAACTGGCTTTGAATGGCTGGGTGCGTAATTTAACAGACGGTCGCGTCGAAGCGGTGGTGCAAGGCCACGTGGATGCGATTAATCAACTTGTCTCTGATTGCCAAAGTGGTCCGCCACTCGCGCGTGTGACGTCGGTGGATACAAAGCCGCTCGAAACATCAGAAATGTTCAGCAGTTTTACCGAACGCGATACCGCGTCGTTTTAAGTATGCCACCGCACGTACAGCGACGTTGGCAGTAAGCGCTGCACACTTGCACCGGGAGCGGGGGCTTCGCGGATTGCGAGTTCGCCCGTTTCAAATGTGCCGCCGCGATCCGCCAGCACATCTTTCATCACGCCGTCCATCGCAAGCGCCGAGGCGCGAATGGCATAGGCCGTGAAAATCATGAAGCCGTTGTTGGGATCAATCAGCTTCACGCAGTCTTGCATCATCTCGCGCAAGTGATCGAACAGTTCCCACTTTTCGCCTTCGGGGCCACGGCCAAACTTTGGCGGGTCAATAACGAGGCCGTTGTAGAGTTTGCCACGGCGTACATCGCGCGCGACGAACTTGCGGGCATCATCCACAATCCAGCGAATGGTGGCGCTGTCTAAACCCGACGCGCTTTGGTTTTCTTTCGCCCAGGCGACAGATTTTTTAGACGCATCAACGTGCGTCACATCGGCGCCCATCTTACCTGCGATTAGCGAGGCTACACCGGTGTAAGCAAATAAATTGAGGACGCGCGGTTTTTCAGCAGCGCCCTTCAAACGATCCGCCATCCACTGCCAGTGCGGTTCCTGCTCAGGGAACAAGCCCATGTGGCGGAAGGCGCTGAAGCGACAGACCGATGTAATTCCACCAATCTCCATCTCCCAGCTTTGCGGCGGGTTGCCTTTGTAGCTCCACTTGCCTTGTTCATCGTCGCCATCGCCGCCATCAAATACGCCGTGTGCTTTGTCCCACTCTTGAGGGGCCAAGCGTTTGCTCCACATGGCTTGCGGTTCGGGGCGGTCGACGATCACTTCGCCAAAGCGTTCCAATTTCCGGCCATCGCCAGAATCGAGCAGGGCATAGCCACCCGTTTTGGCGGGTTCGGCGGCGACGATATGAAGCGTGGTTTGTGGTGCTTGTGCTGACATCACGTGGTTTTTATAGCTGTCCAACGTATGAACCAAGGATAATCGGTTACCCTTCAACAATCGACTCATGGCTTCAGATGGGCTGTACTCGGCCCCGAAGAATTTGACGATCTGATTTTACCTATGGGAGAGACTTCATGACTGAGAAATTACCGCTTGCCTCGCGCCGCAGCGCCTTAGGGTTCGGCAGCGCAGCTTTGGCAAGCTTGAGCGTGGGCGGCTTAGTGTCGACCGCTGAAGCTGCATCGGGCAAAAAGCTCGACCTGAACAACAAAGCTGATTTCCTGACCGCAATCCAAAAAATGCGCGGCGCTTTGGATAACCGCATCTGCTACGGCATGGTGAAGGGCCTGTACTACGGCGTGGTCGACACCAAACTGACGCCGCTGTACGGCGTGTTGGGCGGCACCTTCAGCCGTTACAAGCAACTACCAAACGGTAACTTTGAAGGCCGCACGTTCGAAGTGGCGTACTTCACCGACTGGAACACCGGCCAGCGTTTGGAAACCTTCAACAACCCGTACACTGGCGAAACCGTCACCGTGCCGCCGACCCGCATGGGGCCCAGCACCGTGATTGTGACCGCTGACGGCGTTGAAGCTGCCGGTGCAGCAGCACGAGGTTTGCAATTCTCGCACCGCTTCCTGCCTGCGCGTGTTGTGAATGATGATGTGTGGATTGTGGAAGAGACGATGGCCTCAAGCCCGCCGGACTTCAAAGGTCCGAAATTCGTCTACAACGAAGTGACGACCTATCAATCGATGTTGACCGAATTGAACAACACGAAGTTGAAGCAAACACCGACCCTGGTGCACTTCAACGGCATCGTCGGCTGGCGTCCGTGGTTGAAGATGGGCGACCGTCCGGGTCACTTGCTGGGTAACGCCACGGGCCGTCGTTTGAATGGCTTGAAGGATTACCCGAAAGAATACCAAGAGTGGACGGCGAAACTGTTCCCAGATGTATGGGCTGATCCAGGCGCTGTGTTGGATGGCAAAGACGGCTGATAAAATCCGTCGATCTGAAATGCAAAAGGCCTCGCAGCGATGCGGGGCCTTTTTGTTACGCCGTCCCAAACACGTTTTTAAATTCTTCGATCAGAACTTTATCAACGTCACTCATGCTCACCTTCACGCCTTGCGCATGAAGTGAGGTCACGCCGAACTGGCTAATGCCGCAGGGAACAATCCCAGTGAAATGCGACAGGTCGGGGTTCACGTTAAGTGCAATGCCGTGAAAGCTAACCCAGCGGCGCACACGGATTCCCAACGCAGCGATTTTATCTTCCTGCACTAAACCCAATTCATTCTTCCGCGCGACCCATAACCCAATGCGGCCTTCGCGGCGTTCGGCCTTTACACCAAAGTGCGCGATGGTACAGATTAGCCATTCTTCCAGGTCGTGCACGTAGCAGCGGATATCGGGGCCGGGGGGCAGGGCGCGGCGCTTCAAATCCATCATCACGTAACCCACCCGTTGGCCGGGGCCGTGGTAGGTGTACTGGCCGCCACGTCCCGCGTCATACACAGGGAAGCGGTCTGGGGTCAGCAGGTCATCGCGCTTGGCCGAGGTGCCAGCGGTGTAAAGTGGTGGGTGCTCCAGCAGCCAGAGTTCGTCCTCAGACCCAGCCCTGATCGCCTCAACTTTGGCCTCCATGGCGGCAAGGGCCTCAGGGTAGGCCACAAGACCGTCAGAATGCCGGATAGCAAGCGGTGCAGCGCCAGATGCGTCCCAGGGGCGCCAGCGGCTCTTTGGGGTGCAAGTGGGCCCCTGTTCGTTGGAATTGTCCTTCATGGGCTTATAATTAAAGGCAAAGCGGGCTTTTCACGAGCCCCATATGGGCATGCCAGCCCTGCCCAGAGATGAGTGTTGCTAACCCTTTGAAGTGGGCGCGGTTTGGGCCAGTGGACTTTAGTTGCACAAGGGGGGCCGATTTGGTATTCCCCGGCCCCTTACCAGGGTCCTTCACCGGACTTGGGGCGCTTGCCCCTTAAAACCCGATACCGTGCGGTCGTGGCGGAAATGGTAGACGCGCAGCGTTGAGGTCGCTGTGAGGCAACTCGTGAAGGTTCGATTCCTTTCGACCGCACCATTTTTTCAAAATGATACGTTGAGCTATAAAGATAATTGTAAGCGCTCACTTATTCTTATCCTCCGCATCGTCCACCTTTCATGCTGAGAGCCGGTATGCTGATTTGGCTCACTGTCACGTCCACGCGGCCGACCAGGTGTCGTAATTACGGCTGATGGTTTCCTAGTGTGTGAGTGTGAAGCCCAGCGATGCGATCAGGCGAGGCCAATTGAAAAGACACGATGGAGGTATTTCCATTATGTCACTGGTCTTTAAACCGCCGTTCCAAATAAAGAACCGATACCTGCCGTCAGGGCCATTGCGAGGGCGCCCCAAAATGTGACGCGTACCATTGCCCTGAACACACGAGCGCCGCCAGCCCGGGCGCCTATAGCTCCGAGCAAAGCCAAAAACAGGAGAGAGGTGATCGAAACGACTGGGACGAGAAGTGACGGGGGGGATAGTAAAACCATAATCAGCGGCAAAGCGGCCCCGGCGGAAAAGGTGGCCGCTGACGTAAACGCAGCCTGAATGGGACGTGCGCTCGTTATCTCAGAAATCCCTAACTCTTCACGGGCGTGTGCTCCAAGCGCGTCTTTCGCCATGAGTTGATCGGCAACCTGCAATGCGAGATCGCGCTCCACCCCTCGGCTAATATAGAGGTCCGCCAATTCGGCACGCTCAAAAGCTGGTTGGCTTGCAAGCTCAGCTCGCTCCCGAGCGAGGTCTGCCAGTTCAGTGTCCGACTGCGAACTTACCGAGACATACTCGCCAGCCGCCATAGACATGGCGCCGGCAACTAACCCCGCAACACCCGTGATTAGAAGTGCTGATCCGGTTTCTGATGCCGACGCGACGCCGACAATTAAGCTCGCAGTGGAAACGATACCGTCGTTTGCGCCGAGAACTGCGGCGCGTAACCATCCTATGCGCTCAACCCGGTGTCGTTCGTTATGTGAGCGGCTCACTTACTTCGGCCTATCAGCTGGAGGACTAGCGAATGTCTTTCGCCCACTGAACATGGCTGAGACAATATTGCCGCCGTGTTTCAACTCCGTCAGGACGACCGCAAGAATATGTAAGGCGATAAGGCCGAGCAGCACGAAGTACATAATCTCATGCGTTTCCACGACAGGAGCTCGCATATCGCGCATTGCCTTATAAGCTTCGGGATCGACCGTTTCAGGCGCGTAAGGCCTGACTTGGCTTGGATCCAATCCACTTGCGGCAACGTCCGCCGCGATGGTCGTTCCAAATGGCGGCATGTAGAGGTCAGTTCCGGCCAATATAAGCCCGGTGGCACCTTGGATAATTAAAACACCAAGCAACACTGTGACTGCTATGCGTCCCAGAGGGGTATGGCCGATGTAGTTCACGACGCGGCCCTCGCGGATTGCTGAAATCTCGTCAGCCAGTTGGGTTGCATATCCGCTACCGAAAGGGAGGACGGCCCGCCAGCGTGCATAAGGCCCGCCGATAAATCCCCATATTAATCGCCAGAGGAGATTGAACACGAAGACGTAGCCAATCCACACATGGGTCGTCTTAAGAATGATCTTGCCGTCGTTAGGCACGCCGAGGGCGTTAGCCTGAAGAATAGCCGTGCCGACGGCGATCAGACCAAGAACGCAGATGACATTCAGCCAGTGGAAAACGCGCGTGGTGGCATCCCATACTTTGTATTCATGCATGTTCACGGAATGCCATCCTTTTTTGCGGGGGTGTGAAAAAATAGCATGAACAGCGCGAGCGGTCGCTTGAAGAGAATGAGATAGGAAACATGAGTGACTATGAGAAGCATAAGCAAATTCGCTAGTGCCTCATGAACTTCGCCTACAAAACCCTCGTCGTCATGCCTATCGTCGTCTGCGTCTCGTCCAGAACCACGACCACTATCCGCAAGGGCCGCGCTACCAATTGCCTGGTCTGCCATGCCAATAGAGTGGCCCTGGTCCATGGCAATGCCGGTCAGCGTAACGGCGATCAGACACGCCGCGATTCCTAAAAGAAGCGTCCGGCTGATTGCCGGATGCGCTATGGCAGTGGAAAGGCGCAAGCCATCGAAGTGCGGATAAAACCGCATGAGGCCCAATTGTGGGACGCCGGTAAGGGCCCATGCGAGCCGCATGAGGATTATGGCCGTGACCCCATATCCGAGCCAAGCGTGGAATATGTTGTCGTCGCCAGTGACATAGGCGAGGACCACGAGAAGGGCGAGTATCGCGTGGTAGGAACGCAATCTGTGCATAACCTGCATGGAAAAACCCGCCTCCCCTTAACCCCTGGCTGCCGAATTGGTCTGACCGCGCTTCTGCACCCATCAGGTTGTTAGTTTACGGCATCGTTTTGGATTATTCGAGTGTGGTTGGTCTTGGACTATGAGGCCAGCGGGGCGGCGTTCTATAGCCGAGCGCCGAATGTATGGCACATTGCTCCCGAATGTCGGTTGGCAAGCCATTCAGAACTCTCGAATTTACAAAGCAGCTCCTGCGTATGGGGAGCGCTTACTCTCTTCCCATACGTGGGGGAGGCCAACTCAGGCTCTTATCCTCGATATGATAGGTTTTGTCGGCGCAGGCTTTGTTGTCCAGACAGCTGACCGTCAGTTGTGCGAGGTCTATGCGTGTCATGGGCGTCAGCACCGTTTGATCTTCCGTCAGCTTGGCTTTGCCAGTCGCAGGCGTATCAGACGGCCACACGCGGCTGTTACGGATGATCGCATAGGTCACGCCGCTTTTTTTCAGCAGCTCTTCGCCGACCCCCTGATCTTTCAAACGGTCCAAGAGGCCAGGAACCTTCTCCCAGCCCAAGGTGGGGAAATTTTTTGCGTTGTCACCGGCGCCGACGGCGCTTTGATGGATGATCTGTTTGACGCCCGTGGCCTTCGCATGGGTGGCCAAGCTGCCCATGATCTTTTCATAGAAATGAAGATCGTTCGTTTCAACCCGCACGGTATTAAAGACGGCGCGGTAGGGCTTGGCTTTCAGCGCTGCAGCAATATCGGCGTCATTCACCAGATCACCGATGACGTAATCGACCTTTAAGCCTGCCAGTAAATCACGCTTCGAATCGGGGCGCACAAACACGGTGACGTCTTCGCCCTTGGCCACCAATAGCTTCACCACTTCAGCGCCTAGTTGGCCTGTGCCACCCAGCACCAAAATCGGCCCTTTGGTTTGGGCGATTGCATTGTTTGAAGTAAAGGCAAAGCACGCTGTCAGTGCTGCAATGAATGTGCGCCGAAGAAGTGTCATGTGCGAATAGTCCCCTACGGTGATGAAGTGGTTGTCATGCTAGCGCAACGCGCACGAAAAAAGTTTGCGTCTTTGATGGGGCGCCTCACTTTCGCTTGATCGTAGGCTTATAAAGGTCTAGGGCAGGTGTGCAGACGCCGCACCATTCGGATGCGTCGCCAGCCCCACATCAGCCATACCATTCCATCCTGTTTAGGGGTGGACGATTGTTCGACGAGGTGCCGCCATGCCCAAGCTGAAGCGCATCACCCTCTATGTCGCAGGCATTCGCGTTGCCGCGTGTGCGGGGCGTCGCATGTTCCGTCATCTCGATTAGCTGCGTGCCCTATGGCTGAACCTGTTGCCCACCGCCAACTGTCGCAAGAGACCGAAGATGCCTTCGGCCTTGATGCGTCGTTCGTGGAAGAGGTGGCGGCAGGTTTGCGGGCTGATAATCGCGATCGTGTACGCGAGTTGGTGGCCGACCTGCATTACGCCGACATGGCGGACTTGCTGGAACGCTTAGACGCCGAAGACCGCCGGTTGCTGGTGGAAAGCATCCGCGAAGATTTTAATGCCGACGTGTTGCCCGAATTGGCCGAGGAAGTGCGCGACGAAGTGATGAACGCTCTGGGCTTCGAGGATTTCGCAGCCGCGCTGACAGAACTGGATTCGGACGATGCGGTGTATGTCGCATCTAAGCTAACGCCTGAAGAGCGCGCCCAAGTCGCGGCACGCATGCCCCAAGCGGTGCGCATGCTGATCGAGCAGGGCCTGGCGTACGAAGAAGACTCGGCTGGCCGTTTGATGCAGCGCGAGTTCGTGGCGGTGCCAAATTATTGGACCGTCGGCGAAACCATCGACTACATGCGCGCCGTGCAGAACATCCCCGAGAAGTTTTATGCGGTGTTCGTTGTAGATGCGCGCAACCGTCCGCAAGGGCTGGTGGAACTGGCACGGTTGCTGCGTGCTAAACGTCCAGACCGCATGCGCGATTTAGTGGACGAAGATGTTGAAGTCATTGCGCTGGATATGGATAAGGAAGACGTGGCCTTCCTGTTCAAGCAGCGCAACTTGGTGACGGCCCCGGTGATTGATAAATCTGGCCGTCTTGTTGGACAAATCACCATCGATGACATCGTCGACGTCATCGAAGAAGAAGCCGAAGAAGACATTCTGAAAATGGCCGGTGTCGGTAATGCCGAAGTGTCCAGCCTTTACAGCGCCATTATGCGCACGGCCACATCGCGCTTTCCGTGGCTGGGGATCAATCTGGTGACGGCGTTTATCGCATCATCGGTTGTGGGGTTGTACGAAGACTCAATTGCAAAGCTGGCCGCGCTTGCAGTTTTAATGCCGATTGTCGCTGGCATGGGCGGCAATGCTGGGACGCAAACGCTGGCCACAGCTGTACGCGCGCTGGCCACACGCGAACTCAATTCAAGTAACGCCTTGCGCGTCACTGGCCGCGAATTGTTTGTAGGCGTGATTAACGGCTTGCTGTTTGCGACCATTGTGGGGGCGATTGCGTACCTCTGGTTTCACGACATGTTCCTGGCCTTGGCGATTGCCGGCGCGATGCTGATTAATCTGACTGTCGCGGGGTTTGCGGGCATTATGATCCCGCTCACGTTACATAAAATGGGGGCCGATCCGGCCGCTTCCGCGGGCGTATTTCTGACGACAGTCACTGATATTGTCGGGTTTTTCACGTTCTTAGGGCTGGCCACGCTGATCGTGCTGTAACCGGTGTCGTCTTATGGCCGATACAATTGCGGCTGAAATCTGGCCGGGTTCATCAGATGTGCATTTGCGAATGCATTTGATGTCAGACAGGGTTTTACAGCCCCCTAAATCGGGGTAGAGTAAGCCCTTACGCTAAGGACCGTTCTGGGATGTCTGATCAAACAGTTAAGTTTATTACGCCGCCGAATAATCTTCGGAAAAAGCAGATCGATGCGGGCGTATCTCTGACGATCGATCCCAGCCTCGTCGGTGCCGCTGAAAACAAAATCGGCGCGATGAAGGGCGACTATCTGAAATGGGTTCATGGCGATCTGGATCAGCTCAATGAACTGTGCGAACTGGCGATCAAAGATAAAGCCAATCGCCCGGCGCATATCGAAAATCTCTACAACAAGACGGTCGAGATTAAAGGGCAGGGCGGTAGCTTTAACTACGCGCTGATGACCCAGGTTGGCAGTCAGCTGTGTAGGTTCATCGAAATCCAAGGTAACGATCTGGATGATCCGCGCATGGATATCGTGAAGTTGCACGTTGAAACGTTGCGGCTGGTGATCGCGCAGAAGATGGAAGGCGACGGCGGTGCCATGGGCCCGAAGTTGTTGACTGGCTTGGCGCTCGCGATCAAGAAAGTAACGGGCTAGGCCCGTTTCACATCCTTAATTTATCAAAGACTCTTAGTTGATAGGCGTCATCGCTTCCCAGCGGCGGTATCCTTCAACGCCCGCAATCACGATACCGTCAAAGCCCATATCCAATAGGCCAGAGTAAGTCTTCCCAAAGATCGCTTTCCAGGCTGGGTTCCAGAACTCGACGTTATATTTGCCGGGATTCTGACGATCGAGCGACGTCAACCATGATGGATTTCCCACCTGCCATTCGCGCTGCCAGTAATAAGAATCGTTGGACGCTTGGCCGATATCGATCCACGCCATCACTAAACGACGTGCGCCGAGCTTCTTGTATTTTAAGCTGTTCACTTCAGCTTTCGTCAGTGCTTGATTGCCGTTGTAGAAGCCCGAGATCACCACTACGTCGTGATTGGTGTTGCGCAATGCTTCCAGCCAATTGCCTTTGCTGCCGAATTTACGACTATTGAGGTTCACCAGCATGCTGCGCGCTGCATTCAGGTTCTCAACGCTGTAAGGATTTTCAGGGTTCGGACGTGCGGCGGGAATATCCGCGAACTTTTTATCCATATCCGTGTCGACGTGCGCGACGATACGGTCCTTGCGCGCCATTTCAACGGCTTGCTGTGCGCGCTCTTCCGGACAGTGGTCAATAGAGAGGGCTTTTAGCGAGTCATTGCGCGAGGCTTGCACGTCAGATAACGGCACGCGGATCGGAGCGCAGTAAAAGCCATCCAGAATAAAGCCGTTCACGCGCTGCTGATAACGGCGCATCGGAAAACCAACCGGTAACTCAGACTCACCGGCTGTCGCAGCTTTGAAATCTTCCGGGCGGCGCAGTTCGGTCAGGTCTACTTCGCGCTGGCCCCATGTGAATAAATCAAAGCCGCCAAACGTGACGACCGTGAAACTGGGGGAGCGCGTATGTCCAAATGTCGCTAACTCCTCGACAATCTTGCGCATCTCGTCGCGGTAGTTGGGGATTTGGTTGAGCGGAATGTTCAAGATGATGTTGGTATCACCCAACAGTTCTTTGGTACGGTCAGGCAATTCCGGCGCCACGGTTTTGATCGACGTAATATCGTCTTGCGGTTTAAGTTCCGGAATGTCTTCGGGCTCCAACGGCTCTTCGTTGGCTTCGCCACCTTCCAAGTTTGCCCCTGGTGGTGGCCCACGCGGACGCTGGTCCTGCTGCGCCGTCGCTGCGGTGATGTTCAGCGACAAGCCGAGAATAAGAGCCAGAAAAAGATGATTGCGGCGCATCATGAACATTTTGCGTAAAAGCTTAAGTCTCGGGTTGCATTTTTTTGAATTACAGGCGCTCGGCGACATAGTCAGCGATGGCCAAGCTGGACGTTAAACCCGGCGATTCTATGCCATAAAGGGCCACAAATCCGTTAACGCCGGTATCGGCTGGGAACTGGATCATGAAGTCTTTCGTAGCCTCGCCCTGGGCTTGGATTTTTGGCCGAATACCGCTGTATCCAGGCCGGAGCGAGCCGTCTGGCAGGTCGGGCCAGTATTTGCGGATTGCTTGATAAAAGCTCGCAGCCCGGCCTTCGTTGACGTCATAGTTAATGCTGTCGATCCATTCGACATCAGGGCCAAACCGCCCCTGACCAGCCAGATCCAAGGTGTAGTGAACGCCCAAACTGTATGCGCCCGGCAGTGGATAAATAAGGCGCGAGAAGGGGGCCTTACCCGACAAATAGAAGTAATTGCCCTTGGCATAGTGCTGCGGTGGAATGTGTGGGATGGGTAACCCCTTGATACTGCGGCTGACTGTTTGCGCGGAGAGGCCAGCGCAATTGATCACGGTTTTGCATTTCAGCGACAGTGGCGCTTCGCCGCCCGTGTGGATAATCACGCCGTCATCGGTCACTTCGCCGCCAATGACCGGGCTATTGTAGGCAATCATCGCGCCATGCGCTTCGGCATCGCCCAAGATCGCCAGCATGTAGCCATGACTGTCGATAATGCCTGTAAGGGGAGAAAGCAGTGCGCCTGCGCACTTTAAATTAGGCTCTAATTTCTGGGCTTCAGGCCCCGTCATGTAGGTCATGAACACGCCGCTTTGAGCCGCATGGGCTTGGAGCTTTTTAAGGGGCGCGACTTCTTCCTCGTTGGCCGCAAAGACAATTTTGGTGGTGCGCTTATAGGTCACGCCATAAGCGTGGCAGAAGGCGTACATTTTATCGCGTCCCTCCACGCACAGCCGTTCTTTTAAGCTGCCATGCGGATAATAAATGCCCGCGTGGATTACCTCACTATTACGCGCACTGGTGATCGACCCAAACGCCTCTTCCGCTTCAATCAGTAGGACTTCGCGGCCTTTCCGGGCCATGGCCCGGGCCACAGCCAGCCCCACGACCCCGGCCCCGATCACGACACAATCTGCAGATTCAGTGGCGACATTTTCAATCTGGGACGACATTTGTACTGGTCACAAAAAAGTAGTGTGAAAACGCATTCTTAGCTTTATCACACAGTCTGAAGGCGGTTGCCCAGACGGTCAAGAATTCCGCGCAAGCTATGGGCCCTCGAATTGAGTTTCTGCGCTGCGAATTGAAGTGAGTGATACGGCTAATATGACATCTTTGAAGTCAGCTTCTGGTCCTAAGGTTATTGTCTTCGGCAACGAAAAAGGCGGTACCGGTAAATCTACCCTGGCCATGCATGTGGCAGTCGCGCTGATGGTGCGTGGATTCAAGGTCGCAACTATTGACCTTGATGCCGGACAGGGGACCATGTCGCGCTACGTGTCTAATCGTAAAGCTTTTGGTGACCGCACGGCGCAGTCTGTTCCGCAACCTGAGCATCGGTCTATTTTACCTGTGGCGTATCAGGATGGCGATGAAGCGGAATTGGCCAAAGCCATCGGCGCGCTATCTCATTGCGATTTTGTGGTGATCGATACGCCTGGGTATGACTCGCTGTTGTCACTGGCGGGGCATTCGTACGCCGATATCATTGTCACGCCGTTGAACGACAGCTTGATTGATTTGGATGTGCTTGCGACCGTTGATCCCATCAAAAAGGTGATCGCGCGCCCCAGCCGTTTTTCTGAACGCGTATGGAAAGCTAAACAAATTCGTGCTCGCCGTGATGGGGGCCAGATTGATTGGGTCGTGGTGCGCAATCGTCTGGGCCATTTGGATGCGCGCAACAAACGCCTGGTGGGTGAGTTGGTTGATCAACTCGCCCGCCGTATTGGCTTCCGTGTTGCACAAGGCATTACGGAACGCGTGATTTACCGCGAGATGTTCTTGGATGGGTTGACCGTCGAAGATCTGTCGGTGCTAAACACAGGTGGGCAGTTGGCCATGTCGCACGTGGCGGCCCGCGCTGAAATCAGAACATTGTTGGATGCTTTGGGTTTGTCTGAGCTGGAAGATGCGCCTATATCGGAAGATGTAGCCGTGGATCACAGTAACCCGACACATGCCGCCGCCTGATAAGCCATCAGCAAATACGCCCGCGAACCGCCCTGTCAGCAGCGGCGTTGCGGCCTTTCTGAAACAAGTGTCTTCATCACCGGTGCCGATTGTGACCGGGCAGCGTGGCCGTTTGATTTTTGCGATGGACGCAACGGCCAGTCGTGCGCCCTCATGGCATCAGGCCATCGAAATCCAAACTGAGATGTTCAAAGAGGCTGCAACGGTTGGCGGGCTTGATGTGCAGCTTGCCTACTATCGCGGCATGATGGAATTCGATGTCAGCCCGTGGATGGTTGATGCAATCAAGATGATCGCGCAGATGCGCCGTGTGAGCTTCCTCAGTGGCCAAACACAGATCGAACGCATCCTCAGTCACGCAAGCGATGAAACGCGCCGCAAGAAGGTGAACGCGGTGGTATTCATCGGTGATGCGATGGAAGAAAGTGCGGATGCGCTTGAAGCTGCCGCAGGCAAGCTGGGCGTATTAAACGTGCCGGTGTTCATTTTTCACGAAGGTGGGGGCGAGCCTGCGGCATCGACCTTCCGCCGCGTCGCACAGCTTACAGGCGGGGCATACGACACGTTCGATGCCAACAGTCCGCAGAAACTACGCGATTTACTAAAAGCAGTTGCGATCTATGCTGCTGGCGGCGCGAAAGCGCTTGCTGATTTTAGCAAACGAGCGGGCGGCGACGTGCTGCGTTTAACATCGCAATTGGGCAGGTAATCGCATGCTGCCAAGTTTGCTTTTGGGAATTCTGGTCATTGGTGCTGTGCTGTACTTCTTGAATTGGTACGGCAACGCCAAGACTGAAGAGTTGAAAAAAAGCCTGCGCTGGGGCGGTATTGCAATTGGTCTGTTGATTATTGCGGTCTTGGCGATCACCGGTCGCTTGGGCGTCGCGATAGCCTTCTTGGTCGGTTTGTTTGGATGGGCCATGCGCGCGTTCAGCATGGTGCAGATGGGCCGCCAGATGTCCGGTGCGTTTAAAGGTTTCGCACGCGGCATGGGCGGGGGAGCCAAAGCGAATACATCCCAAGTTCAATCCGCATTTCTGAACATGACGCTCGATCACGACACCGGGCACTTGGATGGTCAGGTGGTGCAGGGGCAGTTTTCAGGGCGTGGTCTTTCTAGCCTTGCGTTTGAAGATTTGATGACACTGGCAACAGAGGTGCGCAGTGACGCTGAGTCGGCTGCATTGCTGGAATCATTTTTAGATCGAGCGCATCCCGACTGGCGTGATCGTGGGGCCGCGTCATCTCGGACCGGTGATCGGGCCAGCGCGCCGACCAGCATGATGATGAGCGAGGACGAAGCCCTGCAAATTCTGGGGTTGGCGAAAGGGGCCAGCACGGACGAGATCAAATCGGCCTATCGTCGACTGATGGCCCAAGTGCACCCCGACAAGGGCGGCACCGACTATTTGGCTGCCAAAATCAACGCGGCCAAGGACTTTCTTCTCGGATGATGAATGGCGCCTGAATAGACCTTAAAAGCTGCCCTGACGGTTGCTCCGGGGGCGTTCGCATGGCACAAAGCCAACGGATTTAAAGAACCCGAAGCAAAGGTCGTTGAATGCCAAAACGAGTTCGCAAAGCCGTATTGCCGGTCGCTGGTCTGGGCACGCGTTTCCTTCCTGCCACCAAAGTGATCCCAAAAGAAATGATTCCGGTGATCGATAAGCCGGTGGTGCAATACGCGATCGAAGAAGCCCGCGCCGCCGGGATTGAAGAATTCGTTTTCGTGACCGCTGATGGCAAAGAGTCCATCGCTAACCATTTCTCGGTTCACCCTGTTCTGGAAGCCATGCTGGCTGAGAAGAAGAAAACAGCTGAACTGAAGGCCGTTACCGATACCACCTTGCCACCGGGCGCGCTTCACATGGTGAAGCAGCACGAGCCGTTGGGCTTAGGGCATGCGGTATGGTGCGCGTGGCAATTAATTGGCGATGAGCCGTTCGCGGTGATCTTGCCCGATGACATGGTGTTGTCGACGACGCCTTGCCTCAAACAATTGATTGATGCCCACCAGAAAGTCGGTGGTCACGTTGTGGCAGTTGAAAACGTTGCTCGCGATCAAACCAATCGTTACGGCATTTTGGATGTGCAGTCGGAAGACGGGAACATCGCCAAAGCCAAAGGCTTGGTAGAAAAGCCTGACCCGGAGAAAGCTCCGTCAACCCTGGCCATCATTGGCCGCTACATCTTGGACCCTGTCGTGTTCAAAGAACTCGACAAACGCACCAAGGGTGCAGGCAATGAAATTCAGCTGACCGATGCCTTGAACCGCACGATTGGTGACGTGCCGTTCCATGGGTATCGGTTTGAAGGTACGCGCTATGACTGCGGTACGCGCGTGGGGTTTGTTGAAGCCAACGTTGCCTTTGGTTTAGCGAACGCCGAGATGAAAGGTCGCTTGCGCCCGATCATCGAGCGCCTTTTGGCTGAATCAAAATAATAAATTCCTTTTAAGGATAAGCCGTCATGCGCGTTGCGATGATTGGAACCGGATACGTTGGTTTGGTGTCCGGTACCTGCTTTTCTGAATTCGGCGTGAATGTGATTTGCGTCGACAAAGATGCGGGCAAAATCGAACGCTTGAGAAAAGGCGAGATTCCAATCTTCGAGCCCGGCCTTGATGAGTTAGTGAAGAACAATATCGAGGGCGGCCGTTTAACGTTCAGCACGAATTTAAGCGAAGCTGTAAAAGGTGCGGATGCAGTGTTTATCGCGGTCGGTACGCCCACACGCAAAGAAGATGGCGGCGCTGACCTGACTTACGTGTATGCGGCGGCTAAAGAAATCGCAGCCGCGATGGACCAGTACACAGTTGTCGTCACCAAATCGACTGTGCCTGTGGGCACTGGCCGCGAAGTTGCGCGCATCATCAAAGAAACGCGCCCAGATGCGGACTTTGATGTGGTCTCGAACCCAGAATTTTTGCGTGAAGGCTCGGCGATCAACGATTTCATGCGCCCAGACCGTGTCGTAATTGGTGCGGAAACGGATCGCGCGCGCGAAGTGATGCGCAAGTTGTACCGCGCGCTTTACCTGATCGAAACGCCGATCCTGTTCACGAATTTGGAAACGTCGGAATTGGTGAAGTACGCGGCCAATGCGTTCCTGGCCACCAAGATCACGTTCATCAATGAGATCGCTGACTTATGCGAAAAGGTGGGCGCGGATGTGCACGATGTTTCCAAAGGCATCGGGCTCGATGGTCGTATTGGTAAGAAGTTCCTGCACCCTGGCCCTGGTTACGGCGGCAGCTGCTTCCCGAAAGATACCCTGGCGCTGACCAAGACAGCACAAGAACACAAAGCACCTATCCGCATTGTCGAGACGGTGGCTGAGATCAACGAAACGCGTAAAGTGAAGATGGCGGTGAAGATCATCGCTGCTTGCGGTGGTTCCGTGCGCGGCAAAACCATTGGCATTCTGGGGCTGACGTTTAAGCCCAATACCGACGATATGCGCGACAGTCCCAGCTTGGATATTGTGCCTGCGTTGCAAACCGCTGGTGCGACAGTGCGCGTGTATGACCCCGAGGGGATGCACGAAGCCAAGAAACTGCTGCCCAACGCGATCTTCTGCAAAGATGCATACGACTGCATGACCGGTTGTGATGCCGTGTCACTCTTGACCGAGTGGAATCAGTTCCGAAATCTCGACATCAAGCGCATGAAGTCAGTATTGAAAGCGCCGGTGATGGTTGACCTTCGTAACGTCTACAGCCCCGCCGATATGGCGGCAGCCGGCTTCCACTACACCTGCGTCGGTCGTCCTTCCGTTCCAGTTGCAACCTGAAACCGTCATCCGGGTTGATATAAATCAATGTGTGGTCAGCGCCTCGGCTGACCGC
Source organism: Rhodospirillaceae bacterium (assembly GCA_965229355.1). GTDB lineage: Bacteria > Pseudomonadota > Alphaproteobacteria > Rhodospirillales > Rhodospirillaceae. The sequence goes on from OZ245869.1 coordinate 3,139,121, forward strand.
GACAAGATTATGACGGTCTGCTAGGGTCTCGACCATCTTGGGTGCCAGCCGCATTTCGTGCTGGTGCAGATTACTGCAAGGGGACGATTTCCATGGCTGGACCAATGCCGACGGCAACTGCCGCCGACGTCGCTGCTTCTGAAGCAAACTATCCTAACCCACAGTATGCCTGGTACGTCGTTTCCGTCATTTGCATTGGTTACATCTTTGCGTTCATTGATCGTATCATTGTTGGCCTTCTGACAGCATCGATCCAAAAGGATCTGCTGCTCACTGATACCCAGATGGGTATTTTGCAAGGCATTGCCTTCGCACTGTTCTATACAATTTTCGGTATTCCCATTGGCTGGCTGGTCGATCGTTGGAACCGCAAAACCATCCTGAGCATCGGCATGACGGTGTGGAGCGTGATGACCGCGGCTTGCGGTTTCGCGGGCACCTTCTGGACGCTCTTTATGGCCCGTGTTGGCGTTGGCATCGGTGAAGCGACACTAAACCCGTGCGCCTCATCCATCATCGGTGACTATTTCCCGCCGCGCACACGCGCGAAAGCTTTCGGCATTTACGTCATGGGCACGGCTATCGGCACGGGCCTGACGTATCTTGCCGGCGGTATCGTGTTTGGCTTCTTGGCGAAGTATCAAGTTGTTGATGTCGGCTTCTTCGGTGAGATGAAGCCGTGGAAGGCGATGTTCCTGTTTATTGGTTTGGCCGGTTTAATTCCGGCTGCGATCTTCTGGCTGACGGTCAAAGAACCGGCGCGCCAGGAAGTCGCTGACAAGGCGAAGGGCAAAGCCAGCTTCGCTGAGATCAAAACGTTCTTTGCGACGAACAAGCGCGCGTTGATTTGCCACCACGTTGGTATCGCGTTGGTCATCATGTCGATCTATGCGTGGGTCAACTGGATGGCGGTGTATTTCGAGCGTATCCATCAATGGGGCCCGGCGAAGTTCGCAATCTCTTACGGTATTCCTGGCCTGTTCATGGGCGTCATCAGCGCGCTGTCTGCGGGTTGGGTCGCTGGTAAGCTGAAGAAGAGTGGCAATATCGACGGTACTCTGCGGGCTTGTTTGTGGGGCTGCATCGGGTGCGTCGCTGGTGGCGTGATCGCGCCGCAAATGCCGACACCGGAATTGGCCTTGGCTGTGTTCGTGATCACCGGGCTGTTCGCAAACTATCCTTCCGTATTGGCTTTAGCTTCCATCAGTGAAATCGTGCCGAACGAAATGCGCGGTTTCGTTACATCCACCTACATCTTCCTGGTTGGTTTGATTTCGTCAGGTCTCGGCCCGCTGTTGACCGGTTGGGTCACGGACTTTGTGTTCGGCGACAAAATGCGCATTGCGGACTCCCTCAGTCTTGTCACGATTGTGACTGGAACTGTGGGCTGCGCCGTGCTCGCTTATGGCTTGAAGGGTTATCGCGAAAGCTTAAGCCGCGTGACCTGGGGCAAGTAAGCGCGAACGCCTGAGTAAGGCGGTTTTCGAGGGGGACGGTTGATGACTACAGCACCGGCAACGGCGCCTGCGACGGCGCACGTTTATCCGTCGGCACGTTATTCTTGGTATGTGCTTGGCGTAATCTGCTTTGGTTACGTGTTCGCATTCATCGACCGCACGATCCTTGGTTTGCTCGCACCCGCCATTCAAAAAGATCTCGGTATTACGGATACCGAGATGGGCCTGCTGCAAGGCTTAGGCTTTGCCATTTTCTATACGATTTTTGGTCTGCCGCTTGGTTGGATTAGCGACCGCTATAATCGCAAATGGATTTTAAGCGGCGGTATGTTTTTCTGGACGGTCATGACTGCTTTCTGCGGTCTTGCGACGGGCTTTAAGTCATTATTTGCAGCACGTGCTGGCGTTGGCGTCGGCGAAGCAACCTTGAACCCCTGCGCATCATCGCTGATCTCTGACTATTTCCCGCCCGAGAAACGCCCGCGCGCGTTTGGCTTCTATACGATGTCGACGGCTGTCGCGAATATTCTCAGCTACATCATTGGTGGCACCATTCTCGCAGCGCTGGCCGCGTATACATACGTGTCTGTACCGCTGCTGGGTGACTTGAAGCCTTGGCAAGTGGTGTTCATCATCATTGCTTTGCCTGGATTGATCCCCGTCGCATTGCTTGCAGCGACTGTGAAAGAGCCTGTGCGGTTAGGCCAAGCGGCATCGAAGAAGGGCCAAGCTACGATTTCTGAAACGTGGGCCTTCATCATGATGAACAAGAAGTCGCTGGGCTTGTTCCTGATTGCCTGCGCGTTGATCATTTTGGAAATCTATGGCGCAGCGTACTGGCATGCGACGATCTTTATTCGCGTCTATGGCTGGACACCCGCTGAAACCGCATTCAAGTTTGGCGTGATGAGCGGGCTCATTGGTATCATTAGCGCTTACACATCTGGCTCGGTTACTAGCTACTTCCGCAAGAAGGGTATGGCTGAAGGCGTGTGGGTTACCGCATTGCTGGGGGCTTTGGGCTGTACGATTTTTGGCGGCTTCGGTCCCATCATGCCGACATGGCAATTGGCCTTGCCGATTTTGTTGGTGAAGGCGCTGTTCGTGAATTATTCGGCGGCGGCCGCCATGACGGCCATCAACGAAATCACCCCGAACGAACATCGCGGCTTAGTCACATCCATGTATGTGATTTTGACCGGCCTTGTGGCGCAAGGTATCGGCCCGCTCGCGGTTGGCCTGGGCAGTGACAAAATCTTTGGCGACCCGATGAAGATAGGCTGGTCCTTGTCCTTGGTGGTGTTTGTCACCGGTATTCTGGCGATTGTCTGCTTAGTATGGGGCCGTTCGGCTTATCGCGAAGCTCTGGGCCGTGTGACCTGGGAAGCCAAGGCGAAATAATAATATAAACCAGTGGTTTAGGTGCGGTGCGGTCAAGCGTTCTCTGATCGCCCGCCTTGAACCGGCCACACTATTCAGCCATAAGCCTGAGCAGTTCAGGCTTTCATGTGTGTCCATATCTCATGTCTTCAGCTCATACATTTCATCCCACCATTTTGCGTGAATACGATATTCGCGGCATCGTTGGCGAAACCTTGTTCGCGGCTGATGCGCGCGCCATTGGTCACTGCTTTGGCAGCAATGTCCGCCGCAAGAACCCCGGCAAGAAAGATCTGCTGGTCTGCGTTGGTTACGATGGCCGCTTAAGCTCACCCGAAATGGAAGCCGCTGTTGTTGAAGGTTTGCTGGCGTCAGGCGTGAACGTGCAGCGTGTGGGCCGTGGCCCCACGCCGATGTTGTATTTCGCCGTGAACGATCAAAACGCCGATGGCGGCATCATGATCACCGGTTCGCACAATCCGCCGACGCATAACGGCTTTAAAATGATGATCGGCAAGAAGCCTTTCTTCGGGGATGACATTCGCGCATTGGGCCCGCAAGCAGCCAAGGGCGATGTTGAGACCGGCAAGGGTGTTGCGACCGAGCGCGAAACATTGTCGCGTTATGTGGCGCGCGTGCTGCAAGACTTCACAGGTGATCGCAAACTCACCGCTGTATGGGATACAGGCAATGGCGCTGCCGGTGAAGCGGTGACCCAGGCTGTGGCGAAGTTGCCGGGACGCCATATTGTTTTATTTGGCGATATTGATGGCACATTCCCGAACCATCACCCCGATCCGACGGTGCCAAAGAACTTAGAGCACCTGCAAGCTGCTGTTGCGAAAGAGAAGGCCGACGTTGGCTTTGCCTTCGATGGCGACGGCGACCGCATTGGTGTGATCGATGGCCAAGGCCGCATTCTGTGGGGCGATCAGATTTTGCAAATCCTGGCTGAAGACGTTCTGAAAACGCATCCTAAGGCGCCGATCATCGCCGACGTGAAGGCTAGCCAAGGCTTGTTCGATGAAGTCGCTCGCATGGGTGGCACGCCGATCATCTGGAAAACCGGTCACTCGCTGATCAAGAACAAAATGGCCGAGACTAAATCACCTTTAGCGGGTGAGATGAGCGGCCACATCTTCTTTGCCGATACATACTTTGGTTACGACGATGCGTTGTACGCAGCCCTTCGTTTCCTCAGCATCATCGCGAAAAATCCGAGCTTCGATTTGGCCAAGCGCTTCGATGCCATGCCAAAGATGGTCAACACCCCGGAACTGCGCTTCCCATGTGCTGATGAGCGTAAATTCGCGGTGATTGATGAAGTCAAAGCGCGCTTGAGCAAATCCGGCGCTGATGTATCGGCCATCGATGGCGTGCGCGTGAACGAGAATGGCGGTTGGTGGCTGCTGCGCGCTTCAAATACGCAGGCCGTGCTGGTCGCCCGCGCGGAAGCAAATAACGAAGCAAACTTAGAGAAGTTGAAGCACAGCTTGGCTGAACAGTTAAAGCAAAGTGGCCTGGATTTGCCCACTGAGTCAGTTGGTCACTAAACGCTTCAACGAATGCAGATACGAAAAAGGCCCGCTGATGTCTCAGCGGGCCTTTTTAATTTGAGCGGCGCTTTAATTAGCGCGTAGCGACTTTCACAGCTTTCGCCGGGGCTACAGTTTTACAGCCCGCCTTGGTTTTGACGTCGGCAATTTGGCAGGCAAATGAGGTTTGGTCTTGGGTTAAGCCCACGACCTGCGCACGGTAAAGGGTGCGGCCTTTGCTATCTTTCATCGCTTCTACACGAACGTCTGCTTTCGGATACATCGTCATCATGCGGGTGAGGGCTTGTGTCGCTTGTTCGGTCGCGGTGTCACGTGAGCCATACGCGCCGACCTGAATGCCCCAACTCGTCGCCAATTCGGCTTTGCGGGCTTTGCTTTGTTGTTTGGCTTGCGCCTTCACGACATTCGGATCGGGGAAGACTGACTCATCAATATCGCCCACAGCCACTTGTTCCGTGCTGTTCGCATCCGGTTGATCATACAGCATCGGCAGCGCGATCAGTGTCTCCGGCTGGCCGTTGATGCGGGCAAACCCGTTATCAAGCAGATTGGCCATGTGCGTATCACGGGCGCGTGCAGATGTGCCGCCCAAGACCACGCCGATGATGCGGTGATTGTCACGCTTGGCAGAGGCGGCGAGGTTGAAGCCAGAAGCCGCCGTGTAGCCGGTTTTCAAACCGTCAGCGCCCGCATAGCTCATCATCAAGTGGTTGTGCGACTTGATCACTTGGCCAGCGTACGTGAAGGAGTCTTGGCCAAAGAAATGATAGTGCTGCGGGAAGTCCATCATCAGGCGCTTGCCCAAAATGGCCATGTCACGCGCCGATGAGATTTGGCCTTTATTCGGCAAGCCCGATGCGTTTTTGAATACCGTCGTGCGCATGCCCATAGCGTGCGCTTTTGTGGTCATGTTTTGCGCAAAGCGTGCTTCGCTACCGCCGGCCAAATTTTCGGCAACTGCGGCTGCAACGTCGTTGGCCGACTTCGTGACCAGCGCTTGAATGGCATCGCGCACTTGAATGGTTGAGCCTGGGGCCAGGCCCAGCTTTGACGGCGCCATCTCAGAGGCGCGCTTCGAAACCTTTAAGCGTGAATCGAGTGTGTACTTGCCCTGATCCATGGCTTCGAAAAGCATGTACAGGGTCATCATTTTTGTCAGGGACGCCGGATGATTGCGGGCATCCGGGTTGGCTTCATGAAGAACTTTGCCGGTTTCGGCATCAACAACGATGGAGGCATAGCCTGCCAGGGCCGGGAGCGGGTTTAAAAGCGCACAAAGAGCCAATGCGGCCGAGATGAACCCGAGTCGATATCGCGCCTGCGCGCGCCCAGTAATCGTCGCCATTCCGATAATACCCTCAAATCTCAAGGCCTTGTTGCGGCCTTACGTTAACCCCACGGTTACCGGTTCTCTCTCAGGGCGACCCATTTGCTGGGTTCTATTCGGCAAAAAGATATGGATTTAGTGTGACAAAGTCCACCATCTCGTTGAAATCCATCATAATTCATTGATCTTAAGGTTGTCTGAACAACCTAAGCGCGATCTCTTCTAAATCGCTAATTGTGGATAACTTGCGATCAAAGAGCGCCTCGCAAGCCACGGAAAAGGCAATCGAAAACAAATTGCGCCCACCCTCTGGCACAACACCTTTTTTAAACCAATATCTGGACGGTATTGTTATTCTTAAGCACCGTGTTGGGGGCGAGCCCTGACGACCTTTTTTGAGACCGTTTGCCGATCATGATGACACCCGACGTTCAGCGCCATCTTCCTTTGCAGTCCTTGCCGCTTATTCGCTCATCTGGTGATGAGAAGAACAACGGTAACGGCAGTGATGACGGACGTTCGAATACCGGCGTTGTGATTAAAACGCGGCCGAAGGTCAAAAAGCCCTCGCTCTACAAAGTGCTCATGCTGAACGATGACTACACGCCCATGGAATTCGTGGTGCATGTGCTCGAGAAATATTTCAGCAAGACCGCCGAGGAAGCCACGCGCATTATGCTGCATGTCCATCAAAAGGGTGTGGGTGTGTGCGGTGTGTTCACCTTCGAGGTTGCTGAGACAAAAGTGAACCAAGTGATGGATCTGGCCCGTAAAAACCAACATCCACTCCAGTGTACGCTTGAGAAAGAGTAGCCGCCGAAGAGGCGGTGAGGAAAAGTAGAAAAAGAATAAGGAACTCCGCCCTTGTCAATGTTATCGCAAAATCTGGAAAAAACGTTGCACCGTGCTTTAGCGGCCGCTTCCGAGCGCCGTCATGAGTACGCGACGCTCGAGCATTTGTTGCTCGCGTTGTGTGATGACCCGGATGCCATTGCGGTGATGAAAGCCTGCAACGTCAACGTTGATCAGTTGCGTGGCACCACCAAACAATTCGTCGATGATGATTTAAAAGGCCTGGTCAGCACCTCGGGCGATGACCCGAAGCCGACATCTGGTTTCCAACGCGTTGTGCAGCGTGCTGCTATTCATGTGCAGTCCTCTGGCCGTGAAGAAGTGACCGGTGCCAATGTGCTAGTCGCATTGTTCTCGGAGCGCGAAAGCCATGCAGTGTATTTCTTGCAGACGCAGGAAATGACGCGTTTGGATGCTGTGAATTACATTTCACACGGCATTGCGAAGCGTGCCGCTGCGCAATCTGAGCGCCGCCCGCCATCGGGTGCTGATGCCGATGGCCGCGCGGAAGAGGTCGTGAAAAAAGGCCAGGAAGCGTTAACCGCGTACTGCGTTAACCTGAATGAAAAAGCCAAGCAGGGGAAAATCGACCCGTTGATTGGGCGCGATAAGGAAATTGAACGCACGATTCAAATCTTGTGCCGCCGCACCAAGAACAACCCGCTGTACGTGGGCGATGCTGGCGTAGGCAAAACCGCAATTGCTGAAGGTTTAGCGCGTCGCATTTTGAATAAAGAAGTGCCGGAAGTGCTGCACGACAACACTGTGTTCTCATTGGATATGGGCGCATTGTTGGCTGGCACGCGGTATCGCGGTGACTTCGAAGAGCGTTTGAAAGCTGTTTTGACGGAGCTTGAGAACACCAAGGGCTCGGTTCTGTTCATCGATGAAATCCACACTGTGATCGGTGCAGGTGCGACATCAGGCGGGGCGATGGATGCTTCGAACCTGTTGAAGCCTGCATTGGCTTCGGGCGCTCTGCGCTGCATGGGCTCGACGACCTACAAGGAATACCGCAACTACTTCGAAAAAGACCGCGCGCTGGTCCGTCGTTTCCAAAAGATCGATGTGAACGAGCCGAGCGTGGAAGATGCGATCAAAATCCTGAAGGGTTTGAAGCCGTATTACGAAGAGCATCACAAGGTCCGTTACACGTCCGATGCGATCCGCACGGCGGTGGAATTGGCTGCGCGTTACATCAACGATCGCAAGCTGCCCGACAAAGCTATCGACGTGATCGACGAAGTTGGCGCATCGCGCATGCTGCTGCCTGCCAACAAACGCAAAAAAGTTGTGACGGTGAAGGACGTGGAGGAAGTGGTCGCCAAGATCGCACGTATTCCGGCCAAGACTGTCACGCGTGACGACAAAACCGCCCTGCAAAACTTAGAGCGTGACTTGAAGACCATGGTCTTCGGTCAGGACAAGGCTATTGATGCTTTGGCCAGCGCCATCAAGTTGGCTCGTGCTGGTTTGCGCGAACCTGAAAAGCCGATTGGCAGCTACTTGTTCTCTGGCCCCACGGGCGTGGGTAAAACCGAAGTGGCGCGTCAGTTAGCGAAAAGTTTGGGTATCGAAATCCATCGTTTCGATATGTCCGAATACATGGAACGTCATACGGTGTCGCGTTTGATTGGCGCACCTCCGGGCTACGTGGGCTTTGATCAAGGCGGCTTGCTGACCGATGCTGTCGATCAACATCCGCACTGCGTGCTGTTGCTGGACGAAATCGAGAAGGCGCACCCAGATTTGTACAACATCCTGTTGCAGGTCATGGATCACGGCAAACTGACGGACCACAACGGCAAGTCGGTCGACTTCCGCAATGTGATCCTGATCATGACCACCAACGCGGGCGCATCTGAAGCTGCCAAGCATGCCATCGGCTTCGGGCGTGACATGCGCGAAGGCGAAGACTCAGCAGCCATCGAAAAGATGTTCACGCCGGAATTCCGTAACCGCTTAGATTCGATCGTGCCGTTCTCGAACTTGCCGCCGGAAGTGATTGGTCGTGTGGTTGATAAGTTTGTGATGCAGTTGGAAGCGCAATTGGCTGATCGTAACGTCACGATTGAACTGACGCCTGCAGCACGCGAATGGCTGGGCACGAAGGGCTACGATAAGCAAATGGGCGCACGTCCGTTGGCGCGTGTGATCCAGCAAGAAATCAAGAAACCCTTGGCTGATAAGTTGCTGTTCGGCGATCTCATCACCGGCGGCCATGTCAAAGTGGATATCGTCGACGGTGCTGCGACATTTGTGGTGACCCCCATGAAAGCGGCTCCCAAGAAATCGGAAGACGATGAAGATCATGAGGTTGATACGTCAACAGAAGGTCCGAAAGCGTCTGAAACAGTTCACTAAGCTTAAGGTGCGATGAAAGATGACAGAGGCGCAGTCTATGACTGCGCCTCTTGCTTTTGGGGAGCTTCCATTTCATCGCTGAGGTGTTGTGTCGCCGTTGCCAACCACTCGACCACGGCCTGAACGGCTTTTTGCTTCGTGACGCCTTTGTCGCGAGCGTTTGCATAGATATCGAGTTGTAGGTCAGCGCTGGTGCCGCGTTCGAGAATGCGGCGCGCGTGTTCAACTTCTTTGCGGCAGTTCAATGCTTCGGCGTCTTCATCGATCAGTGTCAAAAATTCTTCGACGACATCAGGGATGTCGCGCAGCACGCCCTTGTTAAGGTCAATCAACGAGCCATGAATTCCAAATCGCTGCGCGCGCCAACGGTTCTCATCAATCACTAGACGATGCATCGGCACCAGGTCGGCATTCAGCGTTGGGTTACGCCAAAGTGCGCGGATGAGGCAGCGAAACATCGCAGCAATGCACACCGCATCGACTACATATGTGCAGCTATCCGCGATGCGTAGCTCAAGTGTGGGAAAGCGCGACGATGGGCGGATCGCCCACCAGATGTGAGACTCGTTTGCGATAGCACCCGAGTTGACCAACAAATTCACAAGTAAATGATAATCGCCTTCATTGCGGAATATCGCGGGTAACCCTGTGCGTGGTAACTCATCGTATGCGGCGAGGCGATAACCTTTCATGCCGGTGCGCTGCTTCTGCCAGAACGGGGATGATGTGCTGAGCGCCAAGAATAAAGGCAGAAATGGCATCGCGCGGTTCATCAGATCCACGCGACTGGTGTTTTCTGGTGGAGCCACATGGACATGCAACCCGCACAATACATTGCGGCGTCCGACGATTTGCAATTCTTCGCGAATTTCCGTGTAGCGGCGTTTGGGCGTAACGTGCTGTTCATCCCACGTTGCGAGCGGATATGTGCCAGCGGCTGCGATGCTTAAGCCATGGCGCGCACCAATGGTACCAATTGTGGTGCGGGCTTGATGTAATTCGCGCAACGCTTCACCCATGTCATCCAAAACAGGTGTTGCGATCTCAATTTGTGATTGAAGCATTTCAGCGTCGACGATTCCGCCTAAAGCATCTTTGCATTCGGTAATAAATTTCGGACGCGAGCGCAAAGCCATGCGCTTGCTGCGTGCTTCAACAATAAAATATTCCTCCTCTATCCCGAACGTGAATGGACCGGAGGGAATAGCAGGGGAAACAGCATTGGATGCCGGCCGCTGAACATGATTTTGCGGTTGTTGCACCATTACACCTCAACTTGTTGCTGATCTTACAAAATAGGGGCCAGATGCCCGCAAACAATTCAAATGGCCCAGAATCCCCTTTATGACCTGACGGGAATGCTTTCGCAGCTCCGATTAACTAACGGTAATGTGGCCAAAATGTGCCGCATTCTGTGCGTGTTCTTTAGGCGTTTTAAGCCTAAAGTAGTGCTCAGGGGCATGTGAACGAGATCGTTCACATCCACGGCATTGACGGATTTATTTTTGGCGCTGCCTTGCTGTGCTGATGATCTGCATCAATCACATCCCCGATAATATCTGCTCGCTCGCCACATCGCTTAGCTTTGGCTTGTCCGATGCGGCGGGGTTGTTTGTCCTGTCGGGCTTTTCGTGAGCCAATGCTTTTACGTCGCGCTTAGAAACTCGCCTTTCATGATGTCAGCTGCGATTGACATGCTGATGTTCGGGCTGATTGGCGCGGCAGCACTGGCATCATCAGGTTGGAGCCACAATTGTGGGTATACTGGTGCTGCTTGGCCTAGCCCTGGGGCTGTCAAAAGCCGAAGAACGGTTGGCCGCCCTGCGACGCCAATAATGTAATGATTTCAATGGTTATGAGCCCCTGAGTTATCCTTAGGCGCAATAGATTCGGGGGCGCCAAACTGCTATGAAGGCGCGCTTAAGGCTTACGACAGGGCCCCTTAAATAGGGATGGTGGGGTATGGCCCTGAATTAGAAAAATTCAGCCCTTAAACGTAACGCGCTTTTTCAAATCCATGACGCCCGCAAACGTATCGCCTACCCATTCAAACCCGATACCACTCGTGTCGATTGTTGTGCCGATGTTCAACGAGGCGAAATCGCTTCCTGAACTGACGGCGCGCTTAGACGCGGTGAAAGCCAATGACCCCGCGCGCTTTGAATTCATCTTCGTCGATGATGGCAGCGCGGATGACTCGTGGGCGACGATCACGGCACTTGCCGGTGATCGTGCGGATTACAAATTGCTGCGCTTGTCGCGCAATTTCGGAAAAGAGACGGCGCTCAGTGCCGGTATTGATGCTGCCTCGGGCGACGCTGTCATTATGATGGATGGCGATTTGCAACATCCGCCTGAAGTGATCACCGAGTTTTTGGCACAATGGCGTCAGGGCCATGATGTTGTGTACGGTGTCCGCGCTGGTCGCGAGAAGGACAGTTTCCTCCGCGCTAGTTTGTCCAAAATGTTTTACCGTGCTTTCAACTCAATGTCTGAAACGCGCATCACGCCGGACGCAGGTGATTTCCGCCTCATGAGCCGCCGCGTGGTTGACGCCATTCGTTTGTTGAAAGAACGCTCGCGCTTCATGAAGGGCATTTATGCCTGGGTGGGGTATGACGGCATTGGCGTTCCGTTCGATCCGCCAGACCGCAAGCATGGAAAAAGCTCGTTCTCGATCATTGGCCTGTTCAAGCTTGCGACGGACGGCATGTTGTCGTTCTCAACGGTGCCGTTGAAACTTGGTATATTGATGGGGGGCCTGGCTGCCAGTGCGGCTTTGATGCTGGGCTTATTCTACTTCACGCGCACGTTGATGTACGGCGTGGATGTGCCAGGTTATGCCTCGATCATCGTTTCGGTGTTGGCGTTGGGTGGTTTGATACTGCTGCAGTTGGGCCTAGTGGGGCTCTATGTCGGCCGCGTGCTGGAAGAAGTGAAAGCGCGTCCGCTGTATATTGTGCGTGATCAGTTGCCGCAGCCGGTGGTGCCGGGCGCGCAGGTGATTCATCTTGACCGTGCGACGACACAACGCACGAGCTCACAAAACACGCTGTAGTTCGATTATTTTATGCCGCGTGGTCTTGTTCTTTGCGCCGATGACTTCGGCTTATCGCCGGGCATCGATCGCGCCATCGTAGAACTGTCAGAGCAAGGTCGCTTATCGGCAGTCAGTTGCATGACAGGTGCTGCACATTGGTATGAAGACGCACCGCAACTAAAGCCTTTGATCGGTAGAATAGATATCGGCCTGCACATCACCTTGGTGGATGAAAAGCCGATCACGACTATGCCCCGTATTGCGCCCACGGGGCGCTTGCCAGGTATCAAAACCATACTTATTAAATCTCATCTTGGGTTGTTGGATCGCACTGAGTTGATCGCTGAAATTTCCGCTCAGTTCGATGCTTTTGAAGCTGCTCTGGGTCGTCCACCAGATCATGTGGATGGTCACCTGCACACGCATGTGTTTCCTGGAATACGTGATGCATTGCTTGAAGTCGCTTCGGTACGTGCACCTCAGGCGTGGTTGCGTAATATTACGGAACCTTATAGTGAGATTATTCGACGCGGTATTGCTATTCCGAAAGCCCTTTTTCTCGCCATACTAGGCCAATCTTTTTCTCAGCGCGTGCAAGCCAATGATGGCTTTAGTGGTGTGTATGGGTTGCGCGGCAATGAAAATATCGCGCAACTCTTTCAGCGTTTCATTGGCACGCGCGCCCGTAAACCTGTCGTTATGTGTCACCCAGGCGACTGCGCAGAGGAAAACGGCACAACACGCCATGCGCGCTCAAATGAGTACCAGTTCTTAAAATCGTCGGCCTTTGTTGATCTACTTACGCAAACTGGCTTTGCCTTGCGGCGCTTCAAAGATCTTTAGCCGTCCGACTTAGCCGCGCGGGAAATACTGCATAAACGGTTCAGCCTCTTTCAGCGTGCGTGCGTATGACGGGCGTTGCATCAGCCGTTCAAAATACGCCGCAACGGTTTTGTGCGTGCTGGTATAAGGCAGAACTAAGTTCGCATAAAACAGAGCAGGGGCGGCGGCACAATCGGCCATGGTGAACTGATCGCCCATCACCCAAGTTTTTCCGGCCAAATCTTTATCGGCGATATCCAGCGCTGTCTTTAAGGCCGCGCGTGCTTGCTCGACGCCAAAAGGGTCGCGTTCGCCTTCGGGGCGGATACGGTCGCCGACAATCTTCTGCATCGGCACTTGAACATGCAGATCGTAAAACCGGTCTTTTAGTCGTGTCGCGCGCGCAAAGTCTTCGTCCTTGCCGATTAATTGCGATGGGCCTGGGTAATGCTGCGCCAGATACTCAATGATGATGCTGGATTCCGGGATTGTTTCACCCCGTGTGTCATCGCGCAGCAGCGGGAATTTTGCGATGGGCCAGAGGTTGCGCATTTCAGCGCTTGAGTCCGCATCGCCTAAGTTCACAACAACCGGCTCAAAGGGCGTGTTGTTTTCATACAGCGCAATCAGCACCTTGTGACAAAACGACGAGAGCGGATGAAAAAACAGCTTCAGCCCAGGCATCTTGATCGCCCCAAGTTATGGTGTTGCAGGTTTACGCAAATCTATCGCGCGGCTAAGAGTGACGCCACGGCGTTCGATGTTCGAAATCACGCGGCCTGTATGGTCAGGCGCATTGCGACAGGCGGGGCCATTTAAACCGACATAAAAATCAGCAGCCGCACGGTCGCGGGTTAGCGTCACTTTATCTTCGGGCAAGAAGTATATGACCGACTTTGGATTGGCGCAGACTTCAATTTTAAAGCCGCCGGGCGGAATGGTGTGAGTGTGGTCAATCACGTCATAAACCGCTTTGGTGGCCTCTTTTAGTGAACTGCCCCAGTAGTCCATTTCAAACAGACCTTCAGCGCCCTCTAGGTCGCCTACAAAGGCGTTGTAATAGACGTATTCATTGGGGTGCAGTTCATGCGCAATCCACGTTTGTCGGCCGACACCCACAATCAGCAACGCAATCAATGCGTATGCAACCGGTTTTGCATTCCTCAACGTCCATTGCACTAAGCGTTCGATACCAATGGCCGAAAGAATGCCCAGCAGAGGCACCAAGAACAGGAAGTGCCGCATGCCGTTGTAAAGCGTTGGGTCGAGAGCCGCGCACGCTACAATCGGCAGCAGGGCTGTGACAGTGACCAGAAGCACGGCCAGTGTTTTTGAATTGGTGAAAAAGCCCACGCCATGTTTTGTCAGACGCAAGATCACCAACACAATAGCGGCGAGCAAACCCATCCACACCAGTTCGGGCAATTGTACCCATAACAGCAGCGGTAGGTATTCCGGCGGCAAGTCGTTCGACATTACCATCTCGCCGTCCCACAGCACTTGGGCGGCCCACGGGAAGTCGGTGAACTCTTTAATCGCAATGCCGATGTTGAAAGGTGCGGTCACAGACCACGGCCAGAAAATCGCCATCAATGCCAACGCAATGGGCAGGGCCCACCACAGTGGTTTGATACGCGCCCAAAATAGCGGGAACCACACTTTGGGGTGTTTCAAATTTGCGGCCATTACGCCGACAGCAAATGCACCCAAAATCGACAGCAACCAGGCCATCGCCATAATGCGCGTGCCGAGTGCGAGGCCCAGAGTGATGCCGAGACCTAAAATGGTCTTCCAAGTTACGCGTTCACCTTCCATCAGCGCGCGGCAGCCGTAATACAGCACCCACACGGTCAGCCACGCGAAGGGCGCATCCTTTGGGTTGATGAACATATGGCCGTAGAGCAGGGGGGCCGAGGCGAGGACGGCCAGTGCAATCAATGCCGCCCAATCACCTGCCAATAACTTCGTGAGTCGCCAGATGCCGAAGTAGCCCACAACGCCGAACAGTCCGCCTAGCAAATGCCGCGTGGCATACATGTCGAACGGCGTGAATTGATTCACAATGGCGGTGCATAGGTCAAAGAACCCGCCGTAGAACCACAAGTTCAGATACGAGAAGACACTGCGGTCAGCAAAGAAGCTGGTGTACAGCGACAGGATTTTACTGCCGTACGTGTTTTGAACTTCTTCGTCCCAACTGATGCCGTAGGTCTGGAAGGTCACCAGCACCAGCACCGTCAGTGCCCCCAGAATCGCAAACGACAGCTTTTGCGCTGTGATGTTTTCGACCTGCGGCTTGGGCAACGAGACGTTCATAAACTTGCCACGGACTTTATAGCCTGCCTGAGGAGGCAGGGCCGCCGCGGTTGTATCAGGGAAGGTCTTAGGCGGGGGACAAGATTTTGTGTGATCGTCCGTTCTATTGGCGCTTTTCAGCGCGGTAATTTCGCAGTGCAGCGAAAAGGCGCCTCACATCAGGGGGCAGCAAAAAACCCCCGATCTTGCGACCGGGGGTTTTCTTGACGTTTAGCAGTGGTTGCTCACTGCCACACGATCTTAAGCCGAGTAGTAGTAGTAGTACTCGAGCGGGTGCGGCGTGATTTCAAGACGCTTCTGCTCGGCCATTTTCAACTCGATCCAGCCGTCGATGAAGTCGTCGGTGAACACGTCACCTTGCTTCAAGAACGCGCGGTCCTTGTCGAGGCTTTCCAGAGCTTCACGCAACGAACCGCAAACTTGCGGAACTTGCTTCAGTTCTTCCGGCGGCAATTCGTACAAGTTCTTATCCATCGGATCGCCCGGGTGGATCTTGTTCTTGATGCCGTCCAGGCCGGCCATCAACATGGCAGCGAAGGCCAGGTACGGGTTCGAAGCCGGATCCGGGAAGCGGACTTCCACGCGCTTGCCCTTCGGGCTCGCCACGTACGGGATACGGCACGAGGCCGAACGGTTACGCGACGAGTAAGCCAACAAAACCGGCGCTTCATAACCCGGCACCAAGCGCTTGTAGCTGTTGGTGGTCGAGTTGGTGAAAGCGTTGATGGCTTTCGCGTGCTTGATGATGCCGCCGATGTAGTACAGGCAGGTGTCCGACAGGTCGGCATAGCCCGAGCCAGCGAACAGGTTCTTGCCCTTCTTCCACAGCGATTGGTGGACGTGCATGCCCGAACCGTTGTCACCGAACACTGGCTTCGGCATGAAGGTCGCCGTTTTGCCGTATGAGTGAGCAACCATCGACACAACGTACTTGTACAGCTGCATGCTGTCCGCGCACTTTACGAGTGTGTCGAACTTAATGCCCAATTCGTGCTGGCTGGGGGCAACTTCGTGATGGTGCTTTTCCATCGTCACGCCCATTTCTTCCAACACCGTCACCATCTCGGCGCGGATGTCCTGGCCGCCGTCAACCGGCGCAACCGGGAAATAGCCGCCCTTGGGACGCGGACGATGGCCCATGTTGCCTTCGTCGTAGCGCTTGCCCGAGTTGTAGGGGCCTTCTTCCTGGTCGAAGGAGAAGAACATGTTGTTTGAATCGATCGAGAAGCGAACGTCGTCGAAGATGAAGAATTCAGCTTCGGGGCCGACGTACACGGTATCAGCAATGCCTTGTGCGTCAGAGAACGCAACAGCGGCTTTGGCGATTGAACGCGGGTCGCGGTTGTAGGGTTGGCCAGTCGACGGCTCGATCACGTCGCAGAACAGGATCAGGAGCGGTTGAGCAGCAAAAGGATCAACTGTCGCAGTCGACAGGTCCGGACGCAGCTGCATGTCTGATTCAGAGATGTCTTTCCAGCCGGCGATCGACGAACCGTCGAACATGATGCCTTCGGTCAGCATTTCTTCGTCAATCGTGCCGACGTACTGTGCAGTGTGGTGCCATTTACCGGCAGGGTCCGTGAAGCGGAAATCGACATACTTAATGTCTTTTTCTTTAATCATATCCAGGACTTTTTTAACGTCCGACATGGTCCTAATTCCTCATTCCCAGTTCTATTATGTTGTTAAGCACATTTTACCCTGCGGCATAACGCCGAAGGGTAAGACGTTGGTGATGTGCCGAGTTTTCGTCCCCGGCGGGAGTGCGTGGTTTAGACGGCGTCTGCGCCGCGCTCTCCGGTTCTAATGCGAATGGCATCTTCGATTGAGTAGACGAAGATTTTTCCGTCGCCGATGCGGCCGGTGTGCGCTGCCTTTTTGATGGCTTCGATTGCACGGTCCAGCATGGCATCTTCAAGTACAACTTCGATTTTCACTTTAGGCAGAAAATCGACGACGTACTCAGCGCCGCGGTAAAGTTCGGTGTGGCCTTTCTGACGACCGAAGCCTTTCGCTTCGGTGACGGTAATGCCCTGCAAACCGACCTCGTGCAATGCTTCTTTCACTTCGTCCAACTTGAACGGTTTAATGATGGCTTCGATTTTTTTCATAAGCGTCCCTTGTCTGTTCGGGCCGTGACGAGCCTTAGGTTCCTCTCCGCGATAAAGTGAAAAGCCGCGCAACTTTCGCCTGCGGCAAACCACCCCATCACCGGAATGATATTCAATTTCTGTGCCAACGTGGGTGAGTAAGAGAGTCGCGTTTTTTCGCAGTTTTTTTTACAGGCGCTCGGTCGAATCTGCACAGGAAATCACCAGACTGCTTAAAGAGTGGGCGACTGGATTTTTATCCCCAGGGGGAAGCCCCCTGGCGGCCGTTTCAGGGGCACGAACTCGGCCGCCCAGTGGTTTTCTTGACGCTGTCAAACGGGGGGTATAAGAACCCGGTCCCCAGGGTATTTGGGGCGGTGGACTTGAGGCCCGTTTTGGCTCATATCCACCCTGATAACGACATTGTGGCGGGTGTAGCTCAGTTGGTTAGAGCACCTGGTTGTGGTCCAGGGGGTCGCGGGTTCGAGTCCCGTCACTCGCCCCACTTTGTCATCATCCGATTCGACTAAAGAATCGGCTATGTCTATAGGCCAGCCCAGAAGAGGGGTCATTGATGGCCACAGCCCCCGACCTCGATATTCACGCCGATAAGCCCGCAGGGTCGCCGACAGCGATTATCGGCTTTTCCTCCATTGGCCATTTTTACAATCACCTGTTCGAGCCCATGTACTTCGTAGTGGCGCTCGTGCTGCCGTCAGTCTTGAACATTCCGTACGAGCAAGTGCTGACACTTATTATAGCGGGCAAAATCCTCACCGGGCTGTTCGCGCCCATCATGGGCTGGCTGGCAGATCGCTGGTCGCCCTTGGGCATGATGGCGATTTACTTTTTTGGGTTCGGTTTAAGTGCTGTTGGCGTCGGGCTGGCGTCTACGCCGTTGGAAATTTCAATCGCGCTGGCGGCCCTCGGCATCTTTGGGTCGATTTACCATCCGGTCGGCATCGCGTGGATGGTGCAGAACAGTGTCGCGCGGGGCAAAGCGCTTGGCATCAACGGCATGTTTGGTGGACTAGGGCCTGCGATTGCCGGTGTGTTGGCAGGGGCGCTGTTGGAATTCTCCAGCTGGCGCACAGTTTTCATTCTGCCGGGCATTGTTGTCATGCTGACCGGCCTCGCGTTCGTGTGGGCCAAGCACAAAGACAAACTGCACGACGTAAAGATTATTCATCAAGCGTCACCGAAGCTAGATCGCGGTGACACGGTGAAGGTCTACATCATCCTCACACTCGCGATGATCGTAGGCGGCATGTGCTACAACGTGGCACAAACGTCGCTGCCCAAAGTGTTCGAGCAAGGGCTGAACGGTTTATTCGGCGACGGCACTTCGGGCATCGGCACCGCGATTATGATTGTGTACGCCGTCGGCGGTGTAGTGCAGGTGTTCACCGGGCACATGGCTGACCGCTATCCGCTGAAATGGATTTACGCGCTGTTCTTATTCTTGCAAGCGCCCGCCATGTTGTTGGTGCCGGGCAATACCTCAGCGCTGTTGTTTGTTGCCGCTGTGATGATGGTCACTTTCAATATCGGCGCACTGCCCGCCGAGAACGGATTGCTGGCGCGTTACACGCCGGGCAAGTGGCAAGCCACAGCCTACGGCATGAAGTTCATTATCTCGTTCACGTTCTCAGCGTTAGGGATTTACCTGACGGCGAAAGTGAAAGAGGCCACCGGCAATTTCGATGCGCTGTACGTCGCCATGGCTGCGGCACTTGTTGTGATGTCTGTGATTGCACTGTCACTCCCCAGCGAGCGCCGCCGCGAAAGTGCAGCCCCTGCACCGACGCCGCTGCCTGCGGAATAACGTTAGTCTTCAAGGTAGGCCCTCTATTAATATTGATAGGAACGTGGCATCTCTTCGCTAACGTGCCGGGGCACCACAGGGGATAAGGATGCTGAAAAAGCAGGGGCCGGTGAAGCTTTCACCGTTGGAAATTGTTCTGATTCAGAAATATTTCGAACTGATTTTTTACCGCAAACTTGGTCCGGTTCTGACCAAGAAATTCTACAAATACTTATTCATGGCGCGCCCAGCGTTGCGCGATGTGTTCCCACATCAGATGAGCCGCCAAAACCGAAAACTCGCACGCTCGCTGAAAATGCTGGTGGAAGTTCTGCCCGATCTTGATTTGCTCGATGATCATTTCGTGGTGTTAGCGCGGGCCCACCATGGGTTTGCGTTAACGGAAGAAGATTTCCGTCTGTTTGCCGCATGTCTGATTAAAGCGCTTGAGGAATTGACCAAAGAGCCTGTCATCCGCGAAGCGCAAGTTGCCATTGTACGGCTGTGTGTTGAAGTCGGGCGGCGCATCATGTCGTGGATGACGCACATGCCGACGCGCAAAAAAGCGGCTTAGAAAAACAGCTTAAGTATGCAGTTTTGGGTACAGAGCCTCTAAGTTACCGGGCAGTGCGCGGTGTTTGACGAGCTCGTCATAACATTTCTGCACATTGTTGATCTCGCCAGGCCAGCGCATCACAATTTCTTGCAGTAATTCGACCGCGTAGTCTGGGAAGCCATATACATCGGCAATGCCCACGGCTTTGAAAGCCTTCGCTGGGTTTGCAGCGCTGCGAACGAATGATCTGGCGTGCTTAAAGAACAACAGTTCAAAGCTAATGGTTTGTTCGCGCTGTACAAACTTAAACGTCGGTGTTTCAGGGAAGCTTCGGCGGGCGAGGCCTGCGATGTCTTGCGTCATCAGCGTGTAGCCGCGGTCCGCCATCAGCCGCATCACCTCCCACGCCGGTTTTACGCCTTTGTAAATTTCCGTCGTCCAGGTTTCCGCCAGTACGGCAAACAACAATGTGTTCAGCGCGTGTGTGGCACCTTCCAGAATCTCGTATTCAGCGCCTTGCGTGTCGATCTTTAAAACGTCTGCATCAAAGCTGATCTTTTCAACTTCTGCATCAATCGTTGTTGTCGGCACAGTTATCGTTTTTTCAACAGTGCGGGTTTTGTGCAGGTTCAGATATTGCGCGCCGTTTGATGCGTACAAAAACGTTTGATCGGCATTAGGCGGAAAGAGGCTCGAGGCTTGCGGTTGCGTGGTGATGTACAGATCGCGCGTGCCTGTGCTGTTCCATGCGGCAGCGCTGATGTATGTGCGGTTTGAATTTGCAGCACCTAAACGCTCTGCTTCGGCGGCATCAGGTTCAAACCCCAACACGCGCAATGTATTGGCGTTCGTCGTCTCGTAGCTTGTCCAGGGCTCAGGAATATTGCCACGCGCGCCGCAATCAATCAGCCCAACAGGTGAGGGGGCGATGATGTCGCGATGTGTGGCTGTGAAAAATAACGCGCGTTCGGTCCAGGTCATGAGTGTGTGACGTGATGCAAAGTGTTGAGGGCGAAGCGCGGCATTCGGCTGTAATGTATAGCATACTGTTGCTGTGAACAAAGCATCCGAACGTTAAAGCAATCAACGCATCCTATGCAAAAATGATGGTGCCTGCATTGTCGTTGACCTGATTTTTACTTAACTTGTGCAGCTTGGGTGTACGCCGGACGTATGCGGCGACATTGCAATTTACATTCGTGCATTTGGGTTGGGTCTTCATGGAACGTCGACGCTTTCTGGCGCGCAGTGGTTTGGTTGCGGCGAGCTTCGCATCAAGTTCGTTCATTGCCTCACGCGCTTTTGCAGATGACGCATCTGAAGCCGCGCCTGAAGTTACGGCCCGCGCTGAAGCGGCTACGCCGCATTCCGATGCCGATATGATCTGGCGCGCACGCGCAGCGCTTAATCAACACGCATCGCAAATTGTTCATCGCGATTTGGTGGGCGTTGTGAATTTCGGCCAGCATTCATCAAAGCCACGGTTCCAGTTAGTGAATTTAGAACGTGGTAGCATCGAATGCTTCTTGGTCGCGCATGGTGCGGGTTCTGACCCTGAACAAACCGGATGGCTGAAGCGTTTCTCGAACCAACATGGCTCGCTGGCAACCTCATCGGGCAGTTATGTGACGGGTGAGGAGTATTCAGGCGAGTATGGCCGTTCGCGCCGTTTGGTCGGGCTGGATGCTGAAAACAGCGAGGCCTATAACCGCGCCATCGTGATTCACAGCGCGTCATTCGTCAGCCCCGAGCGCGCCCAAAAGAAAGACATCGGTTGCAGCTTTGGCTGCTTTGTTTTTGCGAAGGCTGAGATCGACACCATCATCAGCCGCTTAGGCCCCGACCGCTTGCTGCTAGCGTATAAGGCTTAGGGCGGCTCCTGGGCGAAATCCGGGCTTAAAGTGGCGCTTTTCTGCGCTTTTTAAAGCGCCATTTATATCGACGGTACTATAATACCGTCATAAAAACCGCTCTAAACTGCGGCTTTTGGGGTTGACCCTGACCCCTCAATCTCTATATTCCGCGCCTTCGCTGGACCTCGGCTTTAAAGGCTGTATGTGTCCATCGTCAAAGACGCACTTAATAATGAGAACACAATGAAAACTTATCACGCCAAGCCATCGGACGTGCAGAAGAAGTGGTTTGTGATCGACGCTGAAGGCCTGATCTTGGGTCGTCTGGCTGCGATCGTTGCCAACATCCTGCGCGGCAAACATAAGCCCATGTACACGCCCCACATCGATACGGGCGATAACGTGATCATCGTCAACGCCGAGAAGGTGAAGCTCACGGGCCGCAAGCTCGAGCAAAAAACCTATCCTTGGTATTCGGGTTACACCTCGGGTCTGAAAGACCGCCCGGCCAAGCGCATTATCACTGGTCCGTTCCCGCAACGTATCATTGAGAAGGCCGTTGAGCGCATGATGCCGAAGGACAGCCCCTTGGCCCGCGCCCAATTCACCAAGCTGAAGGTCTACAAAGGCCCTACGCATCCTCACGAAGCGCAAACTCCGGAAGTGCTGGATATCGCCAGCCGCAATCCGAAGAACAAGCGCTAATCAAAGTATTCGGAACACGAGGACATCATGGCCGAAGAGACCAGAACATTAGCCGATCTGAAGGGCACCGTTGCCGCAGGCGCGGCTCCCGTGCGTGAACCCAAGCGCGATAAGCAAGGCCGTTCGTACGCGACCGGCAAGCGTAAAAACGCGGTCGCCCGCGTTTGGATCAAGCCAGGCAAAGGCAAAATCATCGTCAACACCCGCGAAGTGGAAAAGTATTTCGCACGTCCAGTGTTGCGCATGTTGATCACGCAGCCGTTCGTGGCGTGCAATCGCTTGGGCGAATTCGACGTCGTCTGTAACGTTAACGGTGGCGGCCTGTCGGGCCAAGCCGGTGCGTTGCGCCACGGCATCTCGAAAGCGCTGACCTACTACGAACCTGCTCTGCGTCCGGTCTTGAAGGCCGGTGGCTTCTTGACGCGTGACTCGCGTATCGTTGAACGTAAAAAGTTCGGCCGCAAGAAAGCACGTCGCAGCTTCCAGTTCAGCAAGCGCTAAAAAATATTTGGGGTTACCCCCGATACAAAAGGCCGGTCGCAAGACCGGCCTTTTTTTATGTGCGCTCAAAACGTCCGGGGGCCGGTCGAGGTATGATCGGTCCTTTTGCATTACAGTATGGAACGGGCGCATCCTGTCGTGAGCGGATCAAGCGCGAGGGCAGGGTATGGCACGCAAAGAAAATAATGTTGGTCGTCGGAGTTTTTTAAAGGCTGCGGCGACAGCCAGTGCGGCTGCACCGCTCACGGCCATCACACCTGCGCAAGCTGAAACCAAAAAAGTCAGCAGCGTTGCAGCGCCCACGCAGCAACAAATCGCCGCTGAAACATCCACACCAAAAGTCACCAAAGCCGCCAACGGTCAGCCCGGTTCAGACTTCATGGTGGAAGTCATGCAGTCACTGGGAATTGAATACGTCGCATCAAACCCTGGCTCCAGTTTTCGCGGGCTTCAAGAAAGCATTGTGAACTTCGGCAACAACTCTGCGCCCGAGTTCCTCACCTGTTTGCACGAAGAAACGTCCGTCGCCATGGCGCATGGGTATGCGAAGGCGAGCGGTAAGCCCATGGCGGTGTTGGCGCACAGCACCGTCGGCCTGCAACACGCGGCTATGGCGATTTACAATGCATGGTGCGACCGCGCACCTGTCATCACCATTCTCGGCAATATTTTAGACGCTTCGAAACGCCGCCCTGGTGTCGAGTGGCTGCACACCGCGCAAGACCCAGCGGCGATCGTGCGTGATTTTGTAAAGTGGGACGATCAGCCCGCATCGTTACAGCATTACGCTGAGTCATTCGTGCGCGCCTACAAGCTCACCATGGCGCCGCCACAAGAGCCGGTGGTGATTGTCGCCGATGCTGAACTGCAAGAGCACGAGATTGAAGACCGTAGTGCCTTGATGATCCCGAAGTATATCGCCTCAGCCCCGCCGCAAGGTGATGCTGGCGCGGTGCGCGAAGCGGCGGCATGGTTGGCCAAAGCCAAGAACCCGGTGATCGTCGCCGACCGCATGGCCCGCACACCCTCTGGCATGGACTTGTTGGTACAGTTGGCGGAAGCGTTGAATGCACCGGTGATTGATGTGGCCGGGCGTTTGAATTTCCCGACCACGCACTACCTCAATCACTCCACGCGCACCAAAAAGCTCATCAGCGAAGCCGATGTGATTTTGGCGCTGGAAGTAAACGACGTGTGGGGCCTGATCAACGAGTTCATCGACAACGGGGAACACGTGACATTCCCCAAAATCACCGACGGTACAAAACTAATTACCATTGGCCTTGTGGGTGAAACTTATCTGAAATCTAACTATCAGGATTTCCAACGCTATGTGGCAGCCGACTTGCCCATCAGCGGTGACGCTGAAGCCACGCTGCCTGCGCTGACAGAAGAAGTGAAGCGCGCGCTGAATGGAGCCAGCACTTCAGCACGCGGTGATGCGCTGCGCAAAGCCCACGCGGCCACACGCTTAAAGGCTAAAGAAGATGCGCGTTACGCGTGGGATGCGAGCCCCATTGGTACATCACGCCTGGCCGCAGAATTATGGAACGCCATTCAAGGTGAAGATTGGGCGATGGTCTCGCCCGATCACTTTATCAGTTCGTGGTGCCGCCGCTTGTGGCCGTTTGAAAAGCCGTACCAATACATCGGCACCGCGGGCGGGCAGGGTGTCGGCTACGGCATGTCGGCGTCAGTCGGTGCGGCGCTGGCCAACAAAGCGCTGGGGCGTTTCTCGGTGAACATTCAGTGCGACGGCGACATGATGTATGCGCCCGGTGCGATCTGGACAGCGGTGCATCACAAAATTCCGCTGCTGACGGTGATGCACAACAACCGCGCCTACCATCAGGAAACCATGCACATTCAGCGCATGGCCAACCGTAACAATCGCGGCATTGATCGCGCCCACATTGGCACCACGATTGATAATCCGTTCATTGATTACAGCATGCTCGCGAAATCCATGGGCATGTGGGCAGAGGGGCCGATTACGAACCCGAATGATCTGGGCCCAGCGTTGAAACGTGCTGTGGCGGTCGTGCGGCGCGGCGAGCCCGCGCTGCTCGATGTTGTGACACAACCCCGTTAGGAGATGACCATGAATAAACTCATTCTCCTCTCTATCATCGCCCTCTCATCATCCGTTGCACTTGCTGCATCATCGGTTGAGCGCGGCAAAGCGCTGTTCATGAAAGTCGGCTGCTACCAGTGCCACGGCACGCAAGGGCAGGGCGGTACGGCAGGCTTAAAGCTCGCACCTAGCCCGCTGCCGTTCGATCAGTTCGCACAGTTTGTGCACAATACATCAGACGCCATGCCGCCCTATCGCGAGCAGGTTTTAAGCGATGCAGACTTAAAGGATATTCACGCCTACTTGGCTTCGATCCCACAACCAAAGTCGTTGGATCAATATCCGTTGCTCAAGGGTTTGCCCTAAAAGCTCGTATCCAACTGGTGAATCAGCGCGCTGCCGTAACGCACGCTGTACACCGGCGGCAGGGTGTTGCTGCATAAATCCACTTTATCGCCAGATCCGGTGGGGCCTTGTGTTTTCAGGCGCTCGCGCAGTTGTGTAATCAAATTCTCAACGCCCGCGATGTAGCGTTTGGTCGCTGCAATATCGTGCGTCCACGGCGGCGTAGTCATGTTCGCGCGGGCCTCTTCAATACGCTTCAAAGCCCCTTGTGTGTCGCCCATGGCCGCCACCGCACACCCCAATTGAACTTGTGATTGCGCATCCTCAGGTTTGGCCGCGAGGGCTGCGGTGAATTGCGCCGCAGCATCTTCATAGCGCGCCACCTTCATCAACATTTCGCCGGTGTTGTAATGAAAATCGCGGCCTAAGTTTTTGCCTGCGTTTTCATCGGCTGTGGTGGTCAGCACATTCAAACTACCTTGCACGTCATTCATGTTGCGGCGGATCTGACTATCCAAAATTGTCGCCGCCAATGCGTTGTCACCATTATCCGTCGCGCGTGCGACCGCTAAAGCCTTTTGTGCATTCTGATAATCGCCGAGCAGCAATAACAAATGCGACAAACTCAAGGCGCGCTGGCTATTGGGTTGTGCGGCATATAGCGCGCGCATCAAATTATAGGCCGTGAATAAATCGCCATCATCCCTGGTTTCAATGGCATATCGTTCTTGTGCGTGTGCTGCTTTCTCAAGTGCGCGGGGTCGATCCGCATCGCGCAATGTCGGTAAACTAAGGGCGCGATTATAATGGCTGGCAGCAGCGCCGTAATCCCGCTGCGCTTCTGCACGGTCGCCCAAGGCCACCAAAAGATGTGGCCCATAAAACAGGGCAGAACCCATGGCGGATACCAGCAAGATTGGAATCAAAACACGTACAAGTTTCATGCGGGTGAAGCTCATCAGAGAAAAATCACGCGCCAAGTATTGGTTTCCTC
Source organism: Rhodospirillaceae bacterium (assembly GCA_965229355.1). Classification (GTDB taxonomy): domain Bacteria; phylum Pseudomonadota; class Alphaproteobacteria; order Rhodospirillales; family Rhodospirillaceae. Next base: position 3,165,157 of record OZ245869.1, read on the forward strand.
ACGCGGTCAGGCAAGGTGATTAACCAGTTTTGCCGTCTGCCGGGTCTGGTCCCAGGCCAATAGTTTTGTAAACTGTCGGTCCTTGGGGAAGGGGCGATCATCATGCGGGTTTTTATTGCTGCTCTTTTGGCTGTGTGTTTTTCCTGCGCAAGCTTTGCCGCGCCCCTTACATTTACGCAGGGCACCAACTTCGGTGTCGCCACATCGCCTGATGGCAAATCCATCGTATTCGACCTGCAAGGCACACTGTGGGTGATACCCGTCAGTGGAGGCGAGGCCAAAGCCATCACAGACCGCATTGCCGATGCGCGCGGGCCTGCATGGTCCCCCGATGGATCGAAGATCGCGTTCCAATCCTTCCGTGATGGTGGTTGGCATCTCTATACCGTTGCCCCCGAGGGTACGGATTTAAAACAAATCACCTTCGGCAGCTTTGACGAACGCGAACCCGCATGGTCACCAGACGGCAAGTGGATTGCGTTTTCATCCGACCGCGATGGCACCTATGCCATTTGGGTGATGGCCGCTGATGGCTCGGAAGAGCCGCGCCTGCTCACCATCACGCCGTCAAACGAATTCGCACCCACATGGTCCCCCGACGGCAAGCGCATTGTCTATGCATCAGATCGCCCGGACAATGCAGGCATTTATTCCATCACCTTTGAAGGTGTGGCCGAGCGCATGATGGCGCCGGTTAGCGGAACTATTGCTGGGCCGTCCTGGAGCCCCAATGGCAAGTACATTTCGTTTGTTGAAACCACGCGGGCTGGTGCGCGTCTGAAACTGATGGATGCGTCCAGCACTGTCGTCACCGATATCAGCGCTGCCACAGAAGATGTGTTTCCATTCCGCCCTGCTTGGTTGAAGGGCGAGGTGGTCTACACCGCCGATGCCGCGATTAAACAGCTTGATGTCACAAAGCCCAAAGCGAAACCAAAATCCATTCCGTTCAAAGCCACGGTCGAGATCGCGCGCGAAACCTATACCCGCAAAACCTATGACTTCACCTCGACGAAGCCGCGGCCCGTAAAAGGCCTGCGCGGGCCCCAAGTCTCGCCCGATGGCAAGCGTGCGGTGTTCACGGCCTTGGGTGATTTGTGGCTCAGCGATGTCACACGCGCAGGTGCTAAACCGCAACAACTCACCAACGATGCCTTTGTAGATTTTGACCCCGCTTGGTCGCACGACGGCAAAGTGATTGCGTATGTGTCGGATCGCAGTGGCAAAACTGAAATTTGGCTGCGTGATCTGAAAGCCAACTCAGATCGCCAACTGACGAACCTGACCAACGAAGTGCAAAAGCTGGTGTGGTCGCCCGATGATAAACGCATCGCTTTTTATCAAGCTGGCGGTTTGTCGGGTTTAGCTGGTGGCACGCTGCATACAGTGGATGTGGTGTCAGGCGAGGTAAAACAAATTCGCCCCAACATCTGGGCCCCCAGTGGTGTCAGTTGGTCACCCGATGGCACGCATCTTGCTCTTTCTGCGCTTGCACCTGGGTCGTCGCGCTTCCGCGAAGGTTTTAGTCAGTTTCTGATTATCGAGGTTGATGAAGACGCCAAGAAAGATCAGTACGAAACACCACACCCTGATAAATCACTGGCCATGCGTGGCGATGATGGCCCGATCTGGTCGCCTGATGGTAAATCACTTGCCTATGTGTTCGATGGCCGTTTGTGGACGGTGCCGGTGACGCCGGACGGTGAGATTGCAGGCTCACCTGTACGTGTGAACGAACATCTGACGGAAGCGCCAAGCTGGGTAGGGGATAGCAAAACACTGTTCTATGTGGCGACGGATCGCTTCACCAAATTGAAGCCGGGAGCCAAGCCGCAAGATGTGCACCCCAACTTCACCTACACGCTGGATATTCCGAAATCCAAATACGTTCTGCGCGTGGGCAAACTGTTTGATGGCGTGAAAGACACTTACGCCGAAAATGTCGATGTGCTGATCGACGGCAATAAAATTGTCTCGATAGAGCCGAAAAGGGACTGGCCCGCGACGGTGAAGGTTGTCGATGCGTCTGGCAAAGCGGTCATTCCGGGCATGATGGAATCGCACACGCACCAAAGCATTACCTTCGGTGAGCGTTTGGGACGGCTTTGGTTGGCGATGGGTGTTACCTCAGTGCGCGAGCCAGGCTCTGACCCGTATGATGCGTTGGAGCGCCGTGAAGCTTGGACCACAGGCAAACGGATCGGCCCACGTGAATTTTATGCCGGTGCCTTAACCGACGGTACGCGTGTGTTTTACGGTTTTGCAAACAGTGTGACCACACCTGAGCATTTAGAACTGGAAATGGTGCGCGCGAAGCAACTCGATTTCGACATGATCAAAACCTACGTGCGTATGCCCGACACGATGCAGCAAACCATCGTGACGAAGGCGCACGAGATTGGCATTCCGGTCTCAAGCCACGAGATTTATCCGGCAGTGGGTTACAACGTCGATGCGGTCGAGCACTTAAAGGGTACGTCGCGACGTGGGTTTTCGCCCAAGCAATCGGAACTCGGGTATTCGTACAACGACGTCATCGACATGCTCTCGCGCACAGGCATGACGGTGACGCCCACCATGGGGTTGTCAGGTGGCCTGATCCGCAACACGTTACGAGATCCCACATTGGCACAACATCCGGTCTACACCGCGATCTACACCGAGGATGAACGCAAAACCACAGCGCAATTCTCGGAGCGCTCGCGCGCCAATTTGCCTGCGTTGGACCGCACTGTTGCTGCGATGCAGAAAGCGGTAAAACAAATTGTCGATCAAGGTGGGCGCATTACCGCAGGCACCGACAGTCCGTTCATGCCCTATGGGTTCAGCTTTCAGGTGGAACTGGAACTGTACGAGGAAGCGGGGCTCACACCCTACCAAGTGCTGCTGTCCGCCACCGCCTGGCCCGCCGAACGCTTAGGGCTTCTGCCGCACATCGGCACACTGGAAGCGGGTAAGCTGGCCGATCTGGTGATCGTCGATGGCGATCCTTTGGCCCGAATCAAAGACTTACGCAACATCAATGCCGTCGTGTCCAACGGCCGCTACTTCACGCGCGATGAGTTGCTGAAACGTCCTAGCAGGTAAGCCAGATTAAAACTTGCCCCCCAAGGCCATGGGGGGTAATGAGGCCGCGATTTCCTTAAGTTTTTGCGTGGAATAACGATCGTGGCCCCTAAAGTTTTCATCGACGGCGAAGCTGGCACCACAGGCTTGCAAATTCGGCAGCGCCTGGAAGGCCGCACTGATTTGCAGCTGATCTCGATTGATCCGGCCAAGCGCAAAGACGAAGCCGCGCGTGCTGCGTTGTTGAACGAAGCTGACGTGGTGATTTTGTGCCTGCCGGATGACGCGGCCAAAGAGTCGGTGAGACTTATCACCAATGCCAAAACGAAAGTGATCGATGCCTCGACCGCGCATCGTGTCGCTGACGGTTGGGTGTTCGGTTTCCCGGAAATGAATAAAGGCCAGCGCGCAAAGATCGGCGCAGCCACGCGCATCTCGAATCCGGGGTGCTATTCCACGGGTGCGATTGCATTGCTGCATCCGCTGTTGAGTGCTGGCGTCGTTGCGCCGAATTATCCGGTGACGATTAATGCCGTCAGCGGTTACTCGGGCGGTGGCAAAGCAATGATTGCTGAGTTCGAAAACAAAGCAGACCCGACGTACACTGAAGTCCCATTCCGCTTGTATGGCTTTGAACTAACGCACAAGCACGTGCCGGAAATTCAAAAGTGGGGCGGTCTTTCGTTGCGCCCATATTTCGCGCCGTCAGTGGGCCGTTATGCGCAAGGCATGTTAGTGGAAATTCCGCTGCATTTGTCGCTGCTGCCGGGCGAGCCGAAGATTGCCGACATTCACGCGGTGCTGACCAAGCACTACGAAGGTGAAAAGTTTGTGACAGTAGTGCCGCTGGCTGAGTCAGGTGCTTTGAAAACACTGGCCCCAGAACAACTGAACAACACAAACCAGATGAAGCTATATGTGTTTGGCTCGGATAAAGCAGGGCAAGCGCGTTTGGTGGCGCAGTTGGATAACCTGGGCAAAGGGGCGTCAGGGGCGGCTGTGCAATCGCTGAACATCGCCCTTGGTTTGCCGGAGAGCGCCGGGCTAAACTAGGTCTTGGCCCGGAAAAGTGGGCACCGGTTTTCCGATCAGGCCAAGTACAAAGATAAAGCCCTTATGCAAACACCTGTCATTCTTCCCTGGAAAGGCGTCTGGCCGACAATTGCGGCAGACGCCTTTATTGCGCCCAACGCCACCATCATTGGCGATGTGCATATCGGCTCTAAAGCCAGCATTTGGTTCAACGTCGTGTTGCGTGCCGATGTCAGCTACATCCGCGTCGGTGATCGCAGCAACATTCAAGACGGCACGATTGTTCATGTGTCATCCAAGAACGGCCCAACGTTGATTGGCAACGATGTGCTGATCGGCCACAACGCCATCATTCATGGCTGCACGCTGGAAGACGGCTCGTTTGTTGGCATGGGTGCCACCGCGATGGATCATGCCCTCGTTGAAAGCAGCGCGATGTTGGCCGCAGGTGCATTGCTGGCCCCGAATAAGCGTGTGCCGAAAGGCCAGCTTTGGGGTGGCTCACCGGCGCGCTTCATGCGCACGTTAAGCGACGACGAAATCACTGCTATGAGCAAAGGCACCGCTGGCTACGTGACGTTGGGTGAAGAATATCGCCGCGTTGTCGACAACGAATATAACGAAGGCCATTAGGCCTACGCCTAGCAGTTTCAATTCTGGCTTTTCCACGGATTGCCTGAATTTCCCCCAAAAGTCCCTGTTACAGTCCTGCATTTGCAGGGCTGGAAGATCAAAACCGCCAGTTTCTTTTCACCTTTTCCACATGTTGTCACATGTGTGTCATTTGCCGCCGCTCCGTTAACTATTACATTGATGCTGCAACAATGAGGGTGGCGATGTTTCAGCGTGTTTTAGGTTTAGCGATTGCAAGTTTGATATTCGACAGCAGCGCGCACGCCGCTGAAGAATGTCCGCATGGCACGCTTGATGCGCGGTATTGTGATCGCGATGGCGACTTGCTGGCTGATGCTCCCACCAACGCAAAAGACATCAGCGATCCTGACACTTTGATTTTTGCGTACACACCGGTTGAAGATCCGTCAGTGTATGGCCCGGTGTGGAAAAACTTCATTGCGCATTTAGAAAAAGTGACGGGCAAGAAAGTAAAGTATTTCCAAATTCAGTCGAACGCAGCGCAGTTTGAAGCGTTGCGTTCGGGTCGCTTGCACATTACAGGCGCAAATACGGGTGGCGTTCCAGTTGCTGTGAACTGCGCTGGCTTTGTGCCCGTCGCGATGATGTCATCGCCCACAACGCCCTTTGCAAGTCGGATGGAAATTATCGTCCGTAACGATTCTAAAATTCAAAAGCCCGAAGATTTAAAAGGCCGCACCATCGCCTTCACATCGCCGACATCAAACTCTGGCTACAAAACGCCGATGTATCTGCTCGAAAAAGACTTCGGCCTGAAAAATGGGCGCGACTACAAATCAGTGTTTTCAGGCAAGCATGACAACTCGATTTTGGGTGTCGTGAACGGTGACTATGAAGCGGGTGCTGTGGCCGATGTGGTGATGGCGCCGATTGCTGCACGAAAAGTGTTCGATATCACGAAAATTCGCACCATTTACCGCTCAGGCCCATTTCCCACCACAGGCTATGGGTATGCCCACAACCTGAAGCCGGACTTAGCCGAAAAGATCAAGCAGGCCTTTTTGTCATATAACATTGACTCTGATGCCGCCTTACGCGACGAATTTCCGGGACAGACGAAGTTCATACCGGTTTCCTATAAAACCGAGTGGCAAGTTGTCCGCGATGTCGATACGGCGACCGGCGTAAACTACGACTGCAAATAACAACCAAGATGGATTTGATAATGAAGCGGGTTTTTTGGACGGCATTAATGCTGACGGCGCTGACGGGTATGCAAGCCCAGGCCGCCGACGAATGCCCGCGCGGCAGTTTGGATCCGAAGTACTGCGACCGCAACAACGACATGGTCGCCGATACGCCAACCGATGAAGGCGATGTGCTGGACCCGAAAACCATTATCTTCTCGTACACACCGATTGAAGACCCAGCCATGTGGTCTGATGTGTGGGCGCGTTTCTTAGGCCACATGGAAAAAGTGACCGGCAAGAAGGTCACGTTCTTCCAAGTGCAGAATTACTCAGCGCAGTTAGAAGCCATGCGTTCAGGCCGTTTGCATGTTGCAGGTGTGAATGCTGGCTCGACCCCAGTTGCCGTGAACTGCGCAGGCTTTGTGCCGGCCACGCAATTGGGCACGCCGGAAGGGCAGTGGGGCTACACGATGGAAGTGATCGTTCCCGCAAGCTCGCCCGCGAAAACTGTTGCTGACTTGAAAGGCAAAACCATTGCCTTCGTCTCCCCGACATCTGCGACGGGCTACAAAGCGCCGACCGTGATTTTGAAAAACAAGTTCGGCATGGAAGTTGGCAAAGACTACCAATCGCGCTTCACCGGCAAGCATGAAACCTCGATCATTGGTGTCGCGAATGATGATTATGAAGCGGCGGCTGTGGCGGGCGATCTGATTATCCGCATGGACGAGCGCAAAGTGATCGACAAGAGCAAGCTGCGCATCATCTATGTGTCTGATCAGTTTCCGGGCACAGCGTTCGGCTACACCAATCGCTTAAAGCCGGAACTGGCCGCCAAGATCCGCGAAGCGTTCCTAACCTACGACTTCAATAACGACCCCAAGTTGAAGCGCGAACTGCCGGATGTGACCCGCTTTGTGCCGACCGAGTATAAATCCGCGTTTCAGATGATCCGCGACATCGACTCTCAATCGGGCGTGAAGTACGACTGCAAATAATCGGGCCTTAAAGTTATCCACAGCCTGGGGATAACATCCAGACGCCGATTGCAAAGGTTTCCACAGCCCGGCACCATCCGCCGGTTTGCAGTTTCATTGTTGGTTTTATGCCCGCCCTCCATCTTGAAAACGTCCTGAAACGCTACGCCTCTGGCAACGAAGCTTTGAAAAGCGTCTCGTTGAAAATCGACGAGGGGCAGATCATCGCGCTCATCGGTCCATCAGGGGCTGGCAAAAGCACGCTGATCCGCTGCGTCAATCGCTTGGTCGAACCGACCTCAGGCCAAGTGCGGTGGGGCGATACGGATTTGGTGAAACTCAACAGTTCGCAGTTGCGCCAAACGCGCCGCAAGATCGGCATGATCTTCCAAGAGTTCGCCTTGGTCGACCGCTTGAGCGTGATGGAAAACGTACTCTCGGGCCGGCTGGGTTATGTCAACTTCTGGCAAAGCTTTACGCGCAATTATCCGCAAAGCGATGTTGATAATGCGTTCGCACTGTTAGATCGCGTGGGCCTGGGGGCCTTTGCGGATCGCCGCGCTGATGCGCTGTCGGGTGGTCAACGTCAACGCGTCGGCATTGCGCGCGCGTTGATGCAAAATCCTGATTTGCTGCTGGTCGATGAGCCGACCGCAAGCTTAGACCCGAAAACCTCGCGTCAGATTATGCGCCTGATCGCTGAACTGTGCCGCGAACGCAAACTGACAGCGATTGTGAACATTCACGACGTGCCGCTGGCGAAAATGTTTGCCGACCGTGTGATTGGTTTGCGCGATGGCCGTGTCGTGTTTGATGGCACGCCGGATGACTTGAACAACGATGCACTTACCAGCATCTACGGCGAAGAAGATTGGGAAGACGCTGGCCAACGCGCCCTGATGAAATTTGTGCACGCTGGCGAAGGCGGCCCGCACGTCGATCAAGAACGTCTGTCGGGCCTGCGCTAATGGCCGAAGCGGCACCACCAGTAGTCGGGCGTGTGTGGCGTAAGCCGCCGCTCATCACCAATCCTGGCTTACGCTGGTCCATCTATATCGGCACGGTCGTCTATCTGTTCCTTGCGTTCGGAACCATGGACATCAACTGGCAACGCGTGGCGCAAGGCGTTGAGCGCGGTCAGCGCTTCTTGTCCGGCTTTGCACCGCCAGATTTTACGACACGTGGCGATGCGATTATCGACGGCGTGCTGGAAAGCATGTGGATGGCATTTGCGGCCACACTGGTCGGCATCATTCTCTCTATTCCCATTGGCGTTGGTGGTGCACGCAACTTGGTGCCGCGCCCGATTTACATGGTGTGCCGCGCCATCATGGCGGTGTCGCGCACACTGCCAGAGATTCTGGTCGCGATTTTGTTCGTGAAATTGTTCGGCTTCGGTACGTTCGCAGGCTTCATGACGTTGATGTTCGCGACCATAGGTTATTTTGGAAAGCTTCTGGCCGAGGATATTGAGTCTGCAAATCAACTGCCGCTGGAAGCGATGCGCGCTGCTGGTGCTTCATGGTTGCAGCGTTTGAACTATGCAGTTCAGCCGCTTGTTATGCCGCGCGCGATTGGTATTGCCATCTATCGCCTCGACATGAACTTCCGTGAGTCAGCCGTCATCGGCATCGTCGGCGCGGGTGGTATTGGGGCGACGTTGAACACCGCTTTCGACCGCTACGAATTTGAATCCGCTGCGGCGATCTTGTTGGTCATCATCATCATTGTGTTGGGCTCTGAGTATCTTTCGGCCTATACCCGCAAGTTGGTGCGCTAATGCCGGTGAAAGACCAAAACGGCCAGCGCGTCTGGCAACGGTACGATCAGCGCCAAAGTCTCACCCGTTGGGCAGGCTGGCTCATCACTGTCGCGGTGTTCGTATGGTGCTGGCAGAAAATTTCCGCAGGAACCGAATGGTCCTTCGTGCTCGATGCGCCTGAACAGGGTGCGGATATTCTGGACCGGATGATCCCGCCCGATTGGGCCTATGCCAAAGTTCTGCTGCGTCCCTTGTGGGACACGATGACCATGGCAACGGTGGGCACACTGATTGCCATTCTGTTTGCTGTGCCCTTAGCATTCATGGCTGCGGCCAACACAACACCCAGTGCTGCGATTGCACGTCCGTTCGCGTTGTTCTGCATCGTTGCCTCGCGCTCGATCAACTCACTGATCTGGGCGTTGGTGCTGGTGATGATCTTGGGGCCGGGTGTGCTGGCAGGAACCATTGCCATTGCGTTCCGCTCCATCGGCTTCATTGGCAAGTTACTCTACGAAGCGATTGAAGAAACCAACCCGAAGCCAGTTGAAGCTATTAGATCAACCGGAGCCACAGCATCGCAGATCATTACATACGGCGTTGTACCGCAAGTCTCGCCGGTGTTCGCAGGGATTGCCGTGTTCCGGTGGGACATCAACATCCGTGAGTCGACAATTCTAGGTTTGGTTGGTGCAGGCGGCTTAGGCCTGGAACTAAACGCTTCGATTGGTGACTTGGCGTGGTCGCGTGTCTCGGTGATTTTGCTGGCGATCTTCGCCACCGTCATTATCAGCGAATGGGTCTCAGCGCGCATCCGCGCGGCGATGACTTAGTTAACGTCGCGCCACTTCTTTCACGACATCAACAATCAGAGACCGCAGCCAACGGTGTGCCGAGTCATGTCGGTAGCGGACATGCCATGCCATCTCGACCGGGAACGTGCCGAGGTCAACGGGGGCGGGCATGAACTTCAACCTTTTATCATGTGCCAAGTGGTTGCAGATTAAGCGCGGGAGCGTGGCACAATAATCTGTGACTGCGATCATTTCTGGAATCGCCAGGAAGTGCGTTACAGATACAGCGACCTCGCGTTTTAAAGATTGCCTCTGAAGTTGCTGGAACAAGCCGACCTTTAATCGGCCTGGCGGTAGCATGTTCACATGCTTCATCTCTTCAAATTGTTTGCGCGAAATCTTTTTGCCAATGATCGGATGATCGGCGCGCACCACACAGGCCAAGCTTTCATCCATCAGGTGCTGCACGACTAAGTTATCAGGCGGGTCAACAAAGCGTCCCAAGACTAGCCATGTGGTTCCGGATGTAACGCCTGTCTCGGCTAAGTCGGTTCCAAACGAGGTGAGGCGCAAGCTGATGCCGGGTGCGACTTTGCGCAATTTCGCGACAATCGCGGGCACCAGTGCAAATTCAACATAACTATTGGGCGCAATGGTGATTTGCAGGTTCGCTTTTGTCGGATCGAATTCTTGCTGGCCCAGCACAACCTCGTCCAACGTTGCCAGAGCCGATGCAATGACGGGGGCCAGTTCCAGAGCCTTCTCGGTGGGCTGCATGCCATAGCGTTCGCGAATGAACAGTTGGTCGTGCAGCATGGCTCTTAAGCGGGTTAGCGCATTCGATAATGCAGGTTGCGTAATGTGCAGGCGTTCAGCCGCGCGGGTCACGCTGCGCTCTTCCATGAGGGCTAAAAACACCGGCAACAGGTTCAGGTCGTACTTCATCCAGTTATAATCTTTTATGAATATCTAAAATTCAACGGATAAATTGGATGAATATGCGTCTGGGATGCATGATCAGCCCATCAGAACAGCAATCAGGAGCATCACATGTCGAAAATCCTTTTCATACTTACCAGTCACGAGCACATGTTGAATGGCGAACTGACTGGCGTTTGGCTTGAAGAGCACGCAGTTCCGTATTTGGCTTTCAAGCAGGCGGGCCATGAGGTTGTCGTCGCGTCTATGGCAGGCGGGAAGGTGCCCGTTGATCCCAAAAGCATCCCGGAGTTTCAACAAGCGCTCGTATGGCAAAACGCCATTAACGTCCTGGCTGATACGCCTGCTTTCGACACGTTAGATGTCGATGCGTTCGACGCGGTTTATATGCCGGGTGGTCACGGCACCGTGTTCGACATGCCATACAACAAGAAACTGCACGACCTTCTGCTGCGTTTTGATGCCACCAACCGCATTATCGCCAGCGTCTGTCATGCGCCTGCTGTTTTTGCCGGGATGTATAAAGCAGATGGCACGCCGTTTATCGCAAGCCGTAACGTTGCAGCCTTCACCGACGCTGAAGAGCGTGCCGTTCACGGAACTGAGAAGGTTCCGTTCCTGCTTGAGACACGCCTGAAAGAGCTTGGTGCCATCCATCATGCTGCGCCGGACTTCACACCGAATGCGATCCAAGACGGCCGCTTAGTCACAGGCCAGAACCCGCAATCATCGGGCGCTGTGGCTCAACTGGTTCTTGGCTTGCTCTAAAATTCTCACACAAGGAATAAGAAAATGGCTCTTAAAAACATTCTCCCCGGCAAGCTTGGATTTGGCACCGCGCCTCTTGGCAACATGTTCCGCAATATCCCGGAAGCCGAAGCGCAAGCGACCGTGGATGCAGCTTGGAACGACGGCATTCGCTACTTCGATAACGCACCATTCTATGGTGCAGGTTTGGCGGAAATTCGCATGGGCCAAGCATTGGCCGACAAGCCGCGCCAAGACTACGTGATCAGCACGAAGGTCGGCCGCATCATCCTCGACGAAGTGGAAGATGTGAGCGCACGTGATCTGGGCGAAAAGGGCGATGTCTTCAAATACGGCCGCCCCAATAAGATCGTGAACGATTATTCTGAAGTTGCAACGCTGCGCTCGATTGAAGACAGCTTGAAGCGCCTGAAGACCGATCACATTGATATCGTGTGGGTGCACGACGTTGCACAGGATTTCTATGGTGACGAATGGCTGAGCTTTTTTGAAAGTGCGCGCAAAGGTGCATTCAAGGCTCTTGATAAACTGCGCGACGAGGGCGTCATTAAAGCCTGGGGGTTGGGTGTGAACAAAGTCGAGCCCATCGAGATTTTGCTCGATCTTGAAGGGCCGCGCCCTGATGGCTTTTTGCTGGCGGGTCGCTATTCGCTGCTGGACCATGACCGTGCGTTGCAACGCGTCATGCCACAGGTTGCTCAACGTGGCTTAGGGATCGTTGTGGGTGGGCCGTATAGTTCTGGTGCGCTGGTGGGCGGACCGAACTTTGAATACGCGCCAGCCAAACCTGATATTCTGAGCAAGGTTGCGCGCATTAAAGCTATCGCTGATCGTCATGGCATCAGCATGAAGGCGGCAGGCTTACAGTTTGCGCTGGCCAATCCGGCGGTGGCCGCGGTTATCCCCGGTGCAAGCAAGCCAGGCCGGATTGCTGAAGATCGTGCCGCGCTAAACGAAGTTGTGCCAGCTGATTTCTGGCGTGAACTGCGCAGTGCTGATTTGGTTAATCCGGTCGCACCGCTTCCGGTTGATTAGTTTGCAACCAGGCGGAAGTCGGTGAACTGGCCCGCGGGTTTGAACCCGATACGCTCGTAGATTGGTTTCGTCGTGGCATCAGCTTGAACAAACGCGGTGGTCTGACCACTGCGTTTGGCTGCGCGCAGAATTTCCAGCATCAGGGCCGGGGCGTAGCCTTTGCCTGCGGCGGCGGGGTCCATAACAATGTTCGAGAGCCCGACGATCCCGTGCGAGTAATAGGTTTCGCCTGCGGCCACCGGTTTGCCGGATGCAGCACCCACATACAACTTCATCGGCGCATTGGGCATCAGGATGGACTGCGCTGCATCGGTATAAAAACCGGTGATGTGCGGATTAGGCGGCTTGGTGGCTGCCGACAGAATGGTGGCGAACTCTTCCACGCCTTTTTTTGTTTCAACCTGGTTCACGCTTAAGCCGGCCATTGGGGCGGCAGGCAAGTGAATGTCTTTCAAGTTGCCGATCATGCCCCAGCGTTCGCCCACTTGTTTCAGACCCAGTTCCGTCAATGTCGCTTCCAAAGCGCCATGACCGGACAAAGGGCCAACAGTCCAGGTAAAGGGGGCAGGTGTTTCTTTTTTGCGGAAGTGATTGATGGCCGCTTCAATGCGGTCTGCGCCATAGCGCGGGTGCACAGCGCACCGCCCAATCTTATTCAAGCGATCAGTCGGTAGCCCGCTATCAATCAGCAAAAGGTCAGGGACGTCCTGTACAACGGCATCCTTCCGGGTCTTGGCCAGAAAGACCAAGTTGTCCCAGAGGTTTGCTTCCATCGATTTGACGGTTGTGTTCCCAGTGGCATTCATCGCGTGCGCAGCTCTACGTCGTTTCGTCTAAAAACTATAAAAGTTGCGGCAAGCGCTGAACAGATGGTTTTTGCGTTATGGCGGCCACGTTTAAGCAGTGGTCACAACCCAAATACAAAGTCGACTATGTAATTCGGACTTTGACGTAACTTCCGGGGGCGTCTTCGATGACTTTTAAGGGGCCATCACCGGGGGTACGGGCGGGCACTTGCGGGCCCGATTTAAGACCAAGCCAAGTCTGCCAATCAGTCCACCAGGAGCCGGGGTGCTGGGAGGCACCTGTGAGCCAATCCTGAGCTGAGGGCCCCAGTTTGTCGTTGGTCCAGTAGCCGTACTTGTTGGCCGCCGGTGGGTTTACCACGCCGCCGATATGCCCTGACCCTGAGAGCACAAAACGGACGTCGCCTTTGTCCCGCGCGCCGCGCATCAACTTGGTCCCCTCGTAGGTCGAGGTCCATGGGGCGATGTGGTCGTCCCGGCAGCTCAGGAAGTAGGTGGGGGTGTCGATAGTGCCGAGGTCGATGGGCACCCCGCCCAAAGATAACCCGCCTGGCTGGGCCAGCTTGTTCTTCAGGTACATGTTCCAAAGATAGAAGCTGTGCATGGCCTTCGGCATCCGGGTGGAGTCCGAGTTCCAGTACAGAAGGTCGAAGGGCAGGGGCTCTTTGCCCATCAGATAATTGTTCACCACGAACGACCAGATCAGGTCATTGGACCTGAGCATGTTGAAGGTGGTGGCCATGTCCGCGCCGTCGAGGTAGCCGCCCGCTTCGGTCATGCGAGTGTCGAGGCTTTCCAACTGCTTGTCGTCGACGAAGGCGCGGATCTCGCCGATGTCCTTAAAGTCGGTCATGGAGGTGAGGAAGGTGGCCGAGGCCACGCTGTCGTCGCCCTTGTTCTTGAGGTAGGCGAGCGTGCCTGCCAGCAGGGTGCCGCCGATGCAGTAGCCCACCATGTTCGCCTGCTTCACACCGCACGCGGCCTTGGCGGCGTTCATGGCGGCGATGGCCCCTTCGATCATGTAGTCGTCGAAGGTTTTCGTGGCCAGCTTCTCATCTGGATTGACCCAGGACACGACGAAGGTCGAGAAGCCCTGATCGGTCAGCCACTTGACCAGCGAGTTCTTGGGTTTGAGATCGAGGATGTAAAATTTATTGATCCATGGTGGAACAATAACGATAGGTTTTTCAAATACTTGTGGCGTTGAAGGAATGTATTGGATTAACTGGATTAAGTCGTTCTGAAACACCACTTTACCCGGCGTGACAGCGATATTTTCGCCCACCTTGAAAGCGCTTTCATCGGTCATGGAAATGCGAAGCTTACCTTTGCCCTTTTCCAAATCTGACAGCAGATGTTGCAGGCCTTTGACTAGGTTCTCGCCCTTTGTCTCGGCGGTCAGCCGCAACACTTCGGGGTTGGTCATGACGAAGTTGGTGGGGGCCAGGGCATCCACAAACTGCTTGGTGAAAAAGTCGACCTTGCGCTTGGTCTGGCCGTTCAAGCCCTCGACCTGGCCGACGGTGTTTTGCATCCACTTGGACGTCAGTAGGTAGGACTGCTTGAGGTAGTCGAACACCGCGTTTTCAGACCAGGCTTCGTCCTTGAAACGGCGATCTGACTTTTCAGGTTCGATGGCCGCCGGGGCGGATTGGCCCATCATGCGAAGGGTGGCATTGCGCCACAGGTCCATGTACCCGGTCCATAAGTTGACCTGGGCCTGCATCAGTTTGGTGGGGTCAGCCATCATCTGGCGGGTGAGCTCCAGGAAGGCTTCGCCGACGTTCAAGGGGTCGCTGATCCCAGTCGAATTGGGACTGGACGCGTTCTTGGCGACGAAGTCCTGGATCAGCCGTTGGGAGCGCTCGGCTATGTCGGCCATGACGGCAGACATGTCCTCGGGTGATGCGGTGGCAGCAGTCGGAGGTGGTGGGGTAGACCCAGCGGTCGATTTGGGTGACTTTTTCTCTGAAGCAGACGTGTTGCGCTCAGCCATGAAATCGTCGTTTTTTTAATGCCTTGATGGCCCCGTTCGCGCTATGCAGGGGGATCATCTGGGGTTCAGTCTAGACGGCGGCTTGGGGCTGCGAAAGATAAGATTGCGAAAGATTTTGCAGTTCTTATCCGTCTTCAGACGTGAATCTTAAGTGATTGAGAATAAAATAAAATGTTGATGATGTTAGGACGCCACATGAAGTCCGGGGATGCTCAGTTTCAATCGCGCTTACGACTTGGCATGGCCATGCTGGCTGTGACTCTCTGCTTGTCAGCGTGCACGACCGTGAAGAGCGGTTGGCAGAGCACGAAGGATGCTGTGAGCGGCGTCTTCAGCAGCGACGATAAAGCCCAGCAAACCGCAGAAGCTGAGGGCACTGATGCGCCTGCTGAAGCTGCGCCATCAGCCCCAGCCGCACCCATGACGGGCGGATTGTTCATGGGTTCCGGCAGCGCTTCCAGTGCTTTTCAAACGTCGTCGGGCGGTTTGAGTTCGGGGGCACCTGCTCAAGCGGCTGCGCCTGCGGCCGAAGAGAAGAAAGCTGAAGAAGAAAAACCCGCACCGAAAAAGGCCTCTTCAAAGCCGCCGAAGAAAGCGCCCGAACCGCCCAAAGAAGAGAAAAAAGAAGAGCCCAAGGTCGACACCGCGAACAAAGCCGACGCCAAGCCTGCGGCAGATACCCGCCGCGCGACCGAAGGTTTGCTCGCCGATAAAACGAAGGCGGAGTACACCGAGCAAGGTGGCCGCCGTGAACCGGTGACCGTGCGTCCGTTGAACGAGACCCAAACTGCCGAAGCGAGTGCGCCGCCACGTCCGGCTGCTGCGCCGGTCGAGCAGGTTGCCCGTCTGCAAGGTCAGTTGGACGCGCCGTCGAAGACTGCGCCAGCTCCGGCTGATGCCACCCCGGCCGCCACGGCGTCTGCTAAATCTGCACCCAGTGCCGCTGACTTGGCAGATCGTCTAAACGCGCCTGCGCCGACGCCGGGTGCTGGCATTCCTGATGCGCCGCGTGCGCCCGCACCTGTGACTCCTGCACCTGTTGCTGGGACGCCGGCACCGACAGCGGTTGCGTCCGCTCCGGTTCAAGCTTTGATCCCATCGACCCCGACATACACACCGCCCACCTATACCCAGCCGAACAATTCAACAGTCGGCTATGGAGATGATACGGTGGTGGTCGATAGCTCGGGGACGCGCGGCGGCCGTAACGTCTTGCAATCAGCCAGCGCCAGCCGCAACAGTTTCGACCCGGGCAATGCGTCAGTGTCATCAGAAGTGGGGACGGTGGTGTTTGCGCCGAATAGCGCCAACCTGTCGGCACAAGGTAAAGCCATTCTGGCGGATGCCGCGCGCTTACGGGTTCAGGTCGATGGTGCAATCCGCATCGTTGGTCGTGGCGATCAGGCCGCAGCCCGTGCGGCCGCCGTCAGCAAAGAGCTTCGTCGCTTAGGTGTTCCAGCGTCGCGTTTGTATGACGGTGGGGCCGACAGCACGGTTCTGGGGGATGCGGCGGATATCTACCTCGATTACTAGGACAATCTGCCCGCTTTAACCTCTTGACGAAGCGCTGGCCAAAGCGCACCCCTTCGTTCTGCTACCCCTCTGGCTTTCCAGCCCTTTAAGCTGCTCCAAGCTGCCTTAAAGGCTTCAAAGTCTAGGGCTAAATCATCGAACCAATTTTCATCAACATAAGGTCATCCCAATGGAGTCCGAGTTCCACCGCATCAAACGTCTTCCGCCCTACGTGTTCGCTGAAGTGAACGCGATGAAGGCGAAAGCGCGAGCGGCGGGCAAAGACATCATCGACTTTGGGATGGGCAACCCTGACCTACCGACACCGGCGCACATCGTCGACAAGCTGACAGAAGTTGCGCGTGATCCGAAAGCCCATGGATATTCGGCGTCCCAAGGCATCAAAGGCTTGCGCAAAGCATTCGTGAATTATTACCAGCGCCGTTTCAACGTCGATCTGGATATGAACAAAGAGGTCTGCGTGACCCTGGGTTCAAAAGAAGGCTTGGCGAATTTGGCGTCGGCCATCACCGGCCCTGGCGATGTGATCTTAACGCCGAACCCGGCGTACCCGATCCACCCGTTCGGCTTCATCATTGCGGATGGTGCTGTGCGCTATCTGCCGTATCAGCCGGGCCCTGAGTTCATGGCTGCGTTGGACCGCGCCGTGAAGTTGTCGGTGCCGAAGCCCAAAGCGCTGATCTTGAACTATCCGTCGAACCCGACCGCGTGCGTTGCGGATTTGGACTTCTATGGTCAGGTGGTCGAGTTCTGCCGCCACCACAGCATCTACATTCTGTCGGATCTGGCTTACGCCGAGATTTACTTCGACGGCAATCCGCCGCCATCCGTGTTGCAAGTGCCCGGTGCGAAAGACATCTGCATCGAGTTCACCTCCATGAGCAAAACTTACAACATGGCCGGTTGGCGTGTGGGCTTTGCGGCAGGGAACCCTGGCCTGATTTCAGCGTTGGTGAAGATTAAGTCGTATCTGGATTACGGTGCATTCACGCCGGTGCAGGCCGCTGCTGCGACGGCTTTAAATGGCCCGCAAACCTGCGTTGAAGAAACGCGCCAGATTTACAAAGAACGCCGCGACGTGTTGGTGGAAGGCTTAGCGCAAGCGGGCTGGATGATCCCATCTCCGCCGGCTTCGATGTTCGCATGGGCACCAATCCCCGAGCAGTTCAAGCACTTGGGCTCGCTGGAATTCTCGAAGCTGCTGCTGACCGAGGCCGATGTGGCCGTGGCGCCAGGCACAGGCTTTGGTGAAGCGGGCGAGGGCTTTGTGCGGATTGCGTTGGTGGAAAACAAGCACCGCATTCGCCAAGCCGTGCGCAGTATCCGAACGTTCTTCGGTAGCCAAGGCGCTCTGAAAAATTTTGATAGCAAACGGGCTGCGAATTCGTGACCTCTCCATTGAAAATTGCCGTAGCCGGCCTCGGAACTGTCGGGGCCGGTACCTTAAAACTGTTGAATGCGAACGCTGGGTTCATTGCCGCCAAGTGTGGCCGCCCGGTTGTTGTGACGGCTGTTAGCGCGCGTGATGCGAAGAAGAAGCGCGACGGCGTGGATCTTGCGAACGTCAAATGGTTCGACGACCCGGTGAAGATGGCCAACGAGGCCGATGCCGATGTGATCGTCGAATTGATAGGCGGCTCGGAAGGGCCTGCGCGTCAAACCGTAGAAACGGCACTGGCGAAAAATCGCCACGTTGTTACAGCCAATAAAGCACTGCTGGCGCATCATGGTGTGGCGCTTGCTACGACTGCTGAGAAAGCGGGCCTGACGCTGGCATACGAAGCGGCTGTCGCGGGCGGCATCCCGATCATCAAGACATTGCGCGAAGGCCTGGCGGGCAACGCCATCCAACGCATTTATGGCATCTTGAACGGCACCTGCAATTACATCCTCACCACCATGCGCGCCTCGGGGCGTGATTTCGGTGATGTGCTGAAAGAGGCACAGGATTTGGGTTACGCGGAAGCTGATCCGTCATTTGATATCGACGGTGTTGATGCCGCGCACAAGCTGGCGATCTTGGCCAGCGTTGCGTTCGGCGCTGAAGTCGATTTCAAGAGCATGCACGTTGAAGGCATTCGCCGTATCGGTGCGCTCGATATCGCCTATGCCGAGCAAATGGGTTTCCGCATTAAGCTGATTGGCCATGCAAGCCGTACGGCTGATGGCATTACACAGCGCGTTTATCCGTGCTTGATCTCGCCTGACTCGCCGTTGGCTGCTGTTGAGGGTGTATTCAATGCGGTGGTGACAGAAGGTGACTTCGTGGGCCGCTCCGTGCTTGAAGGCCGCGGCGCTGGCGCTGGCCCGACGGCATCTGCTGTTGTGGCTGATATCATCGACATTGCCGCGGGCCGCAAGGTGCCGACGTTTGGCGTGCCGGTGGCCGCACTGAAGAAAGCGAAGGTTGTTCCAGTCGCCGAGCGCGTAGGTGCCTACTACGTGCGTTTGGTTGTGGTTGATCAGCCGGGTGTGTTTGCCGATATCGCGGCGGCGTTCCGCGATGAGTCAGTTTCGATGGAGTCCGTTTTACAACGGGGCCGCAACGAAAATGCGCAAGTGAATGTCGTGATTATTACGCACGACACGCAAGAAGCACCGTTGCTGCGTGTGTTTAAAAAGCTCGAAGCCAACAAAGCCGTGGTCGAGCCGCCGCATATGATCCGCATTGAGCGGTTTCCGGCGCCATAATTTTCTGTGAGGGGATAAACAGATGTCGATGCAAGATCCGAATTTCGCAAATGTTTTGGAACGTAACTTAGCGCTGGAAACAGTGCGCGTGACCGAAGCCGCTGCGCTGTCAGCCTGGCGTTTGGTGGGCCGTGGTGATGAGAAAGAAGCTGACCAAGCCGCCGTGGATGCCATGCGCAAGGCGCTGAATGGCCTCAATATCGATGGCACCGTTGTGATCGGTGAAGGCGAGCGCGACGAAGCCCCGATGCTTTACATTGGCGAGAAGGTTGGCTCTGGCGAAGGTCCGCGCGTTGATATCGCGCTTGATCCGCTGGAAGGTACGACCATCACCGCTAAGGGCGGCCCCAATGCGTTGGCTGTTATTGCGATGGCCGAAGCTGGCAATTTCTTGAACGCGCCTGATGTGTACATGGATAAAATCGCGGTTGGTCCGGACTTGCCGGATGGCGTTGTCGATCTGGACAACACACCGCTGCAAAACTTGAAGAACGTCGCGAAAGCCAAGGGCGTTGATGTGGACGATTTGCTTGTCTGCATTTTGGATCGTCCACGCCATGCTGATTTGATCGCAAAGGTGCGCGAGTCTGGCGCGCGTATCATGCTCATTGGCGACGGTGACGTTTCTGGCGTGATCGCAACTGCCGAAGCAGAATCCGGAGTTGATGTGTACATGGGTTCAGGCGGCGCGCCGGAAGGTGTGTTGGCTGCTGCGGCCCTGCGCTGCATTGGCGGTCAAATCCAAGGCCGTTTGTTGTTCCGCAACGACGATGAAAAAGCCCGCGCGCGTAAGTGGGGCATCACCGATCTGAATAAAAAATATTCGATGATGGATATGGCCAAGGGCAACGTGATGTTCGCGGCTACAGGTGTAACCACAGGCCCAATGCTGAAGGGTATTCGCCGCACCAAACACGGTGCAGTGACGCATTCGCTGGTGATGCGTTCGAAGTCGGGCACTGTACGTTATGTGGAAGCCTTCCATCGCCTCGACGGCGAAGGCAACAAGTCCGTTAAATAATCTTCACGGGAATGAATGCATCACCGTCACTGTTCGATAACCTGACGTCTTTAAGTGGGCGGCAGTGGCGGCTGCATGCGATTGATAATCGCCTCGTTGAAAGCTTAGTGCGTGATGCGGGTGTCAATGACACCCTGGCACGCGTGCTGGCGACGCGTGGTGTGACGCCTGAAACCGCGCACGATTTCTTACACCCCACACTGAAAACGCTGATGCCCGATCCCAGTGTGCTTGCGGGGATGGACGAGGCTGTGGCGCGTCTGGTGAAGGCGATCAATGCCAAAGAAACCATCGCAGTGTTCGGGGACTACGATGTCGACGGTGCCACATCATCTGCACTGCTGAAGCGCTTCTTCCGCAGCCTGGGTATTGATGCCGTCATTTATATCCCTGATCGCATGAAAGAGGGATACGGCCCCAATGCACCTGCGATGCAGCAATTAGCTGCCCAGGGCGTGAAGGTGGTCATCACGGTTGATTGCGGCATCACGGCCTTTGAGCCGCTGTCCGTGGCTAAAAATGCAGGCCTGGATGTGGTTGTGGTCGATCATCACAAAGCCGAGCCACGTTTACCAGATGCTGCTGCGGTGATTAATCCCAACCGTTTGGACTGCACCAGCAAGCAAGGGCACTTGGCGGCGGTCGGTGTTACGTTCTTGTTCGTGGTGGCGCTCAACCGCGCGCTACGCACATCAGGTTGGTACACCGCCAACAATATCCCCGAGCCAGACCTGAGACAGTGGTTGGATATCGTCGCCCTCGGCACGGTTGCCGATGTCGTGCCACTGATTGGCTTAAACCGCGCTTACGTTCTGTCTGGTTTGAATGTCATGGGGCGGGGAGCCAATGCAGGTTTTGCAGCTTTGCGCAAAGTCTCCGCCATTGATGCGGCGCCGAGCACGTATCACTTGGGCTTTATGTATGGTCCGCGTGTGAATGCAGGCGGGCGTGTTGGTCAGGCAGACTTAGGTATTCGTATTCTCTCAACAGACGATCCGGATGAGGCGTCTGCCCTTGCTTTGCGGCTTGATGATCATAACCGCGAGCGCAAAGACATCGAAGCTGCGGTGTTGGCTGAAGCGATTGAGCAAGTCGAAACACGTAACGAAGATAAGCCGGTGTTATTCGCTATGGGGCAATCATGGCACCCAGGTGTGATCGGCATTGTCGCAAGCCGTTTGAAAGATCGCTACGACCGACCCACATGCGTTGTGGCGCTGGATGGCGGAATGGCCAAAGGCTCAGGCCGCTCGGTGCGCGGGATTGATTTAGGTAAGGCGGTCTTAGCAGCGCGTGATTTGGGTTTACTGTTTAATGGCGGTGGGCACGCGATGGCGGCAGGCTTCACAGTTGAAGAAGCACGCTTACCTGCATTCATCGCATTCATGGAACAGCATGTGGCGGCACAAGCCGCATCTGGCGGTAGCGTGATTACGCACGATTTGGACGGCGTGTTGTCCATCGATGCGGTGACGACCGACTTTGCCCGCATGTTGGGCGAGTTGGAACCTTACGGCGCAGGAAATGACGAACCCAGATTCGCTGTCGTAGATGCGCAAGTCGCGAAAGCGGACATCGTCGGGACGGGCCACGTGCGTTGCTTTCTCACCAGCCGCAGTGGTGGGCGTTTAAAGGCGATTGCATTTAGAAGCGCAGATTCTGAGCTGGGCGTGGGGCTGCTGAATGCCAAGGGCCGCACCTTGCATTTAAGCGGTAAAATTCAGCTTGAAACATGGCAAGGGCGCACGAATGCACAATTGCTCATTGATGATGCCATGTTTGCGACATAATGCCGCCCGCCACACACGAAATTCACCTGTAAAACCAAGCGATTCCTTTCGTTGACCAGGGGTGGGGTGCCGTGCCAGTTTCGCACACCGCCGGGGCCGGCCCGCATACGTTCTCGTATGCATGCGGCGCCCGACATAACCAAATTAAGACGGGGGACTTGAATGTCTGTCATGAAGAAAATTGTTGCTGGCGTGGCGATGGCTGCCGCGATGGCGTTCGGCGCTTCGGCTGCCCACGCACAAGGTGCGGAATTCGACGGTACCAGTTTCTCGTGCCTGCAATACACCAGCGCGTCGGCTGAAAACTCATCGACCAAAGCCCAATCTGGTTTGGCAAAAATGTGGATCGCGGGTTACCTGTCGGGCTTCCACAAGGCCCAAGGCAAACTCGATGCGTCGGGTGATGCGAAAGCCGCTGACGCACTGAATTCTGATCTCGCGAGCAAGTGCAAAGAATTCCCGTCGGCTACCATTTGGGCTGTCGCTGCGAAGTTGGCTGAATCAAACCGCAAACTGCCGATCGTGCAAGAAACCATCGACACGGGTGCGTATACCTGCGCCATGCATGCTGATGCGAAGGCTGGTTCTGCTGCTGATATGATGAAAGCTGATTTGGCCGACTTGTGGGCCTTCGCCTTCATCCAAGGCTTCAAGAACTTCACCGACAAAGAAATGGTGATCAACTTGGAAAACAAGCCGATGCTGACCGGCGCTGTTACGCGCAACTGCGGCAAGATGCGCGATAAGACCTTCATTGATCTGACCGCGATGGTTGCTCAAGCTGTGAAGTTGGGTGGGTCATAAGCTGATCCAATCCGCTGAAAAGCAAAAAGGCCCGCGAGAGATCGCGGGCCTTTTTATTTGTGAGTGAACTATTTGCGTTTGCGCTTACGGCGTCCGGGCTTGGCGTCCGGCAATTCTGAATCGCCGTCGCCTAAGGGGCGCTGCATCAGCACTGCGTCGGCCCACCGGCCAAATTTAAAGCCCGACGAACTCAGCGCGCCAATCACGCGAAAACCATGGCGGCTGTGAATCGCCAGCGAGGCCGCATTCGTGCTGTCGCCGATCACCGCAATCATTTGGCGGAAGCCCAGGTTGGTGCAGCGCTTGATCAACTCGCTCATCAAAGCATTGCCAACGCCAAGGCCCAGCATGTCGGGCGCGATGTAGATCGAATCTTCAATGGTGTAGCGATAAGCCGAGCGCTCACGGAAGGGGCCACCGTAGGCGTAACCCGCCACACGTTTGCCAATCATCGCGACCAGCCAGGGCATGCCCATGGATTTAAGCTTCTGCCAGCGTGCCGTCATTTCGGCCACAGTCGGCGCATCCTCTTCAAATGACGAGGTGCTGTTTAAAACGTAATGGGCATAAATCTCTTGAATGGCAGCCATGTCGTTTAAGTCAGCGACAGTGACCCGAACCTTTTTAGAGCGCCCAGACGAAGTGGATGACATAGCGTTGCGCCACGATTGTTATTGTTCATGCCTTGCATTGAATTCTTTGCAAGCTTTCCAGCGGTTTTACAAGGTTAAAGCTTTTCACAAGGTTAAGACCCGGCCGCTGGCCCAGTTGCACTGTCACGGGTTTGTCATCGCGATCCACGGGCAATCAGGCCGCCTGAAACAAATCTCACTTCTGTCGCAATAGAGCCGCATTCGCTGCGTTGTACCTGGACTGATAGAGGAGATTCAAAATGACGAAGACAAAACAAGCATTGGCTATGGTTGGCGTCGTTGGATCAGCCTTGCTGCTTGGGGCCTGCTCCAGCGGCGATGGTTATTATTCTGGCGGCTACACCAGTGTCGGTGTTGGCGTAAGCTCTTATGACGGCCCGCCTGCGCGTGGGTATGGCGACCGCGACCGGGATGGTGTCCCGAATCGTTATGATCGCGATCGTGATGGTGACGGTGTGCCAAACCGTTTCGATGACCGCCCCAACAATCCATACCGTGACTAATTCGGGAGCCCCCAAATTGTAGTAGATCGTTCAAGAAAAGGCGGCTTTAAAGGCCGCCTTTTACTTTTCTAAAAAGCGAATCACTAGGGCGTGTGGGGCGCTTTTAAATAAATATTCGACTTCAAACTTTCCCTTTGTACGTGTAAGCGAGCTATGTAAAATACTCGTCTAACATGTTTTTTGGGGGCTTTTCCTTATGAAGAATTTCATCCGTTTTGCCGCACTCGGTGCCGTTATGGCCGTTGCTGGTTCGCAAGCTGCTATGGCTGGCGATCAAGACTTCACGTTGATCAACCGTACCGGCTACACCATTAGCGAAGTCTATGTTTCGCCCGTGAAGGCAAAAGATTGGCAAGAAGATGTGCTGGGCCGTGACGTGCTGGCCGAAGGCGAACGTACCGAGATTAAGTTCTCGCGTAGCGTTGAGACCTGCAAATGGGATCTGAAAGTGGTTTACGAAGACGACAACTCGTCGGCTGAATGGGGTAGCTTGAACCTGTGCGAAATCTCAGCCGTGACAATCAAATACAATCGTAAGACCGAAGAAACATCGGCGACTTACGAATAAGTTTTAGTTTGTTGAAGTTATAAAAAGCGGCCCCGCAAGGGCCGCTTTTTTATTGCCGTTTTGCGATGAAGTCGGCTGCTACCTTTTCTGCTGCCTCACGATCCAGCATGAGTGTTTTTTCTAATGAGACGTAGTGAAAGCGTCGCGTTGTGTAACCCGCGTGAATAGAAAGTCCGATGGTGTAAGATTTTCCGGGCTGGATAATCTTATGATCAGTTCCTACGTTAAGTTTGCGACTGAACGTGACAGTCCATGTGCCATTTTCAAAGCGCGCGTCGCCTTTTACAAAATTCGACTTTTGCTCACTGCGCTTATTGCGAATGACCCCGTCATAAAATTGCGTAACTTTTCCAGCCGCCAAACGTGCTTGCCAGTATTCCAGGGATGCAGTTTCTGATGGCATGGACGGTGAGAGATGCTTTGTGATCGCGTCGGAGGTACCTTTTTTCATGGTGTAAGCGTCGTCGTGGCACGCCACCCAGCATCCGGTTCGTGTCATGTCATCCACGCTGCCATCATCAATCATGATGCTCAATTTATCGCTAAAATCGGCATCCATGTTTGCGCTGGGCTGATTTGAGGTATCGAAGCTGACGCGTATGAACAAGTTCTCTGCATCATAGGCGGTTTTCACCGATGCTTTGATAGAGCCAGGCTTGCCCGCAATAGGATGTGGTTCGGTCGGTGTGTAATCAACGATCAAAGCACCTGAGGCTTCTTCTTTGCCGTCATGGCAACTGCGGCATCCGCGCCCATCTTTCAGTTTTTTAGCGCCAGAATGTTCTGCACTGTCCCATAAATATTCCCATGACAATTGCGCAGGATAAAAGAGGGTAACGTTGGTGTTTTTCACCTGATCCCAATCAATCGCCATGCTTGGCATTGACCATATAGACACGATCAATGTGCTGAATATGCCCGACAAGATGTTACGCATTTTGGGTGCCTGCTGTGTGGCGCTTATAGCTATCTACCATGGAAAGGCCCCAGAACCTGATTGAACAGGCTATAGGCACATGTAAAAAATATGCCTGTCTAAAGAGTGGGCTGTCTCGAGATGCTTTGTATGGGCGCAGAAAGACAATGATCGAACGATATAATCGTAAGATTGTCATTCTTCATTGGATTGTTGCTGTCTTTCTTGTGTTGTCATTCGCTTTAGGTTTGCAAGCTGGCACTTTAGATGAAAGCCCTACAAAAGACGCTCTCCTGACATCTCATAAATCTATCGGCCTCACGATCCTGATGGTTCTTGTCGTTCGGCTCTATTGGCGGTTTCGCATTCCGGGGCCAGTTCCTGCGCGTATCAACAAAATGTACCGTTTCGCGGCCTATGTTGTGCATGGGCTATTGTACGCGATGCTTATTGCGATGGCTGTGAGTGGCTATGTCGCTGTGGCTGCGCGGGGCGGTGAGATAACGTTATTTTTCTTGGTTGATCTACCTGCAGCGATACCGCTCAGTCGCAGGTGGTCGCGTTTGGCTACGCAGTGGCATGATTGGGGCCAGTATGTAGTGTATGCATTGCTGGTGGCGCATATTGGTGCGGTATTTTATCATCAATTTGTCTTGCGTGACCGCATATTGATGCGCATGTGGTTTAAGTCGACACCAGACCATGTGCCGCCTCATCATTAATTAAGATTGTTTTTCCGCCCTATGACTGCGCCAAGCCAGAACGATAAAGAATTTATGGACACTTTGGCAGGCTGCTGGGCGTTGGCGCAGGCGGGTGATCTCAGCAAGGCAATCGAGGCTTGCACTGCGCTTGTGAAGAAGGCGCCTACCTTTGGGCAAGGCCAGCATGCGCTCGGCACTTTACTGTGGCGGGCGCGGAAGTATGCTCCAGCATTGCAAGCGATGCAGAGTGCGATTGACTGTCCCAATGCAACCGTCGACTTTTTCTTCGACCTGCGGTTTGCACTTATTTCTACCCGCCAATATCAGGCGGCGTTAGGGGTGTCGCGACGGGCTGCTGCGGCATGGGGGACAAACCCGGATGTGCGGGTTATGCTTGCACAGTCACTTGCGCAATGTTTTCAGGCCGATGAGATGCGGGTGATATTCACCGATCTTATTAAAAATGAGCCTGATAATTTATTGTATTGGGAGCATTTCGCGCGCTCAGCCGAAATGGTTGGCGCAACCGCAGATGTGCTGATGGCTTGCGAATATATTCTTCAGACAGATCCCAGTAAACTTCTCACTTTCGGAACGCTTTATTTTAGAACGCTGAAAGTTGTCGGTCGCGCAACAGAATCAGCGCGATATCGTGATGCATTGATTAGCCAGTATATGGCGCGCACCGAGACTAAGTTTAAGGCGATTGCCTTCATTGAAAATTATAATAGCCCTGCTGCTGCAGAAAACCATTGGCGGCAACAGGCACTTGAAAGTCCCGATAGCGCTTTTGTTTTCTATAGCTTGGCTCATAACTTGGCGTGCCAAGGGAAGTGGGGTGATGCCCAGCAGGTATTGACTGCAGCCAAAACGTTGAGTGCGGACGAGGAGCTTAAAACAAAACTCCAGTCACTCGCAGTATCAATCGAGCATTACCTCCCCATACTTAAAGAAAGTGCGGCCCAACCACTGCAGACGCGTGATCCATCGACATCGCGGATGATTGTGGTTCGCGGCGCCTTAGAGAAGAAATTTATAGATGTGATCAAGCACTACCGTGGTGTGCATGGTGATCATTTTATTTTGCTGTCGACTTGGGAGACCTCGAGCCCAGAGTTGATGGCTGAGGTTCGGCCCTATGTTGATGATATTGCTTTGAACGCAGTGCCGTCTATTCCAGGTATGGGGAATCTCAACTACCAAATTCAGTGCGCTGTCGGCGGTATACGTCGTGCGAAAGAGCTGGGTGCAGAATACATATTATTGACCCGTACCGATGTCGCCTTTTTAAAGCCCAATATCATGACTGAGTTTGCGGCCTTGCTTGCGAACGACAAGCCAAATTCGGTG
Organism: Rhodospirillaceae bacterium; assembly: GCA_965229355.1. Lineage (GTDB taxonomy): Bacteria > Pseudomonadota > Alphaproteobacteria > Rhodospirillales > Rhodospirillaceae. The sequence continues at coordinate 3,192,649 of OZ245869.1, forward strand.
CGTACGCCGGGGCTTCGTCACCGTTTAATCGTGTGTGAATACTGGTCGTTCCTAGAGCCGCTCTATCATCTGTCGGATCTATTTTGTTATGGTCACATCGAAGATGTGGCCCAATATTGGGCGCAAGACCACATGAGTGATGCTTGCTTGACGCCCGAAATTACGCTCTGTCGTGGGTTTGCGCTGAAGGTCGGGCGACAGCTGAAAAACGATACGCCAGACGTTATCGAGGCCGTTCGCGATCTTTTTCTGATGATAGAAGCTTCATCGGTACAGCTTTTTTGGCCTAAATATCCTGCCGCTAGCAGTTCGCCACATTACCATCACCGCACGATTATTAAGCCGGATATGCTTACATTGCCCTCATAAACTGTAGTATGACGGCGCTTCTGACCTATTTATAGCGTTCCTTAAAAAACACTCTACATATCGGTTTCTCATGTCGTCGCCTGATCCTCAATTCTCCGCTGAAATCAATGCCCTCTTTGAGCAGGGGCGCAGTTTCCACCAGATGGGGCAATTGGACCAAGCGCAGATTGCTTACAACGATGTGTTGGCGCAGGCTCCCAACCATTTTGACGCAATGCAGTTACTGGGTGTTGCGGCTCTTCAGTCCGGTGATGCGCAGCGTGCGGTTGATTTGATTGGCAAAGCGATCGCGCTTTTTCCAAATGATGCTTCATTTTTCTGCAATCTCGGCAATGCTCAACAGGCGCTTGGTCAACTCGATGATGCGCTTGCAAGCTATGGCAAAGCCATCGCGATGGATCCAACCTATGCCGGGGCTATTTTTAGCCACGCGCATGTTTTGATGCATAAAGGACGGCTGGAGGACGCAGTTGTTGGCTTCGATCAGGTGATTGCAATTGCGCCGCAGTTCTTCCAAGCGCACCTGTTCCGTGGGGATGCTTTGCAGCAACTTCAGCGATATGCAGATGCCGTTACCAGCTATGATAACGCCTTGTCATTTGTGCCGACGTTATTCGAAGCGCATGTTAATCGCGGTATGGCGCTTGTGGGATTAAGCGATTATCAGGGCGCTATTGCAAGCTACGATAAAGCCATTGCTTTGCAGCCTGATCGTGCTGAAATCTATATTAATCGCGGCGTCGCATTTGCTGAACTGAAGAAATTCAATGAGTCAGTCGCTAGTTTCGAAACAGCGCTACGTCTTCAGCCGGAAAATGCGGATGCGTACCTTAATCTCAGCAAAGTATTCCGCCAACTCGGCCAATTGGATGACTTTGTCGCTGCGCTAGGTGCAACAATCAAGCAGCCTTCGACGCCTGCGATTGCGTATTTCTACCATGGCTATTGTTTGTATGAACTCGAGCGGTATGAAGAGGCTGTTGCAAGCTACGATCAAGCGCTGATGCGAGAGCCATCATCAGCAAGCACGCTGCAAAATCGCGGCCTGAGTTTGATGCGCCTTGGTCATTTTGAGGCTGCAATCGAGACCTATAATAAGGCGCTCGCACTTAACCCTAATATGGCCGGTACATATTCTGATCGCGGGTTGACGTTGCATGATCTCATGCGGATCGACGAGGCGATAGAAAGTTACGACCAAGCCTTAGCTTTGAAGCCAGAAGCGATTCAGCCACTTTTTAATAAATCTTTATCGTTGCTGATGCGGGGAGATTACATCGAAGGCTGGAAGCTATTTGAAAGCCGACGGAATACCGCGATTGATAAGAGTTTCAAGCCCTTGCCGCAACCAGAGTGGTCTGGGCATGAATCTTTGTTGGGCAAAACGATTCTCGTGCAGAGTGAGCAAGGCTTAGGCGATACGCTGCAGTTTTGTCGTTATGTGAAACTTCTTGCTCAAAAAAGTGCCCACGTTGTGCTTGAGGTGCGTGCGCCTTTGGTCGAATTATTGCGCAATCTTGAAGGTCTGCATCAGATTGTGAAAAAGGGCGACCCGTTGCCTGATTTTGATTTCCATATTTCGACCATGAGTTTGCCTCATGCGTTCGGCACTGATCTCACAAGTATTCCTGCTGACATTCCTTATATTCGCGCGAATCCTGAGAAAGCTGCGGGGTGGCGGGATAGGTTAGGGCCGAAGACAAAGCTGCGTGTTGGTTTGGTGTGGAACGGTGGACTGCGTAACGATCCAGCGCTGCGCATTGCCAATGCGCGCCGCAACGTACCATTAGACCTTATTGTCACTTTAAATCTGCCCAACATTGAATTCTACAGCTTACAAAAAGGCGAGCCCGCAGAGTCAGAGTTTCGCGAACGCGCGGCAGCGCTTTGGCCCACTCCTAATTTACATAACTTTGTATCTGATCTGAATGACTTCTCGGATACAGCCGCTCTTATAGAAAATTTAGATCTGGTTATTACTGTTGATACGTCGACGGCGCATTTGGCCGGTGCGATGGGCAAGCCAGTCTGGATTCTCAATCGTTTTGACACGTGTTGGCGTTGGATGCGTGAACGGACAGATAGTCCATGGTACCCAACGGTGAAATTGTATCGCCAAAAAACACATGGCGATTGGGCGCCAGTTCTGGCGCAAGTCAAAGAGGATTTGAGTAAATTCTCGATCTGAAGAGAGATGAAAACTAAGGCCGTGCCTATAAAAGCACGGCCTTAAGCTTTTTTGGAGAATCTACTTAATCTTTCCAGGTATGGACAACGCGGCGGCTGCTGCGTTCAACTACAACTGGCTCATCGTTGACAATGACGTAGCTATAACGATCCGGGTTCACGACCTTCACTGTTTCGGGAAGCGGATACACAGTGACATTTGCAGGCAAGGTCGCGCCGACTGTTACATCCAGATTTGGGTCCGATACCGGTGAATATTTTTTCACCGTCGAATATTCCCGAATCATTGTGCCTTGATCGTTCGTCCATGTGGTTGTGGTCGTCTGCGTCACCTGAGCTGCCGCCATACCAGAACCGGATAACATCGCTGCAGTAGCAACAAGGGGAATGAGGAACTTCTTCATCTGGGATCTCCTCTCCAGATATGTTGAAACAAATCACTCGCCAGCATGTCGCAATGCGGCGAGGCTAGTTTTCAACGACTGCTTTGAAGTTTTTGTTCCTGTCGTAATTCAGCCGGATTGCCAGCAAAAACGGCATTTTTGCTGCGGGATATATGAAGGCTATTTATCCACCATCGCTTCCTGATCTGCGGTATAACGCGGACCCGAAATAGCATCAGCGCCGAGTGCTTGATTCAAAGCCTCCAGTTCATCCGGTGTCAGGGCGACATTAAGCGCTCCAAGATTCTCTTCCAGATACTTTTGACGCTTCGTGCCTGGAATAGGTATGATGTCGTGGCCTTGCTGCAGTAACCAGGCGAGAGCCACTTGAGACGGCTGCGCTGCGTGCGTTTGCGCGATGCGTTTGACGACGTCTAACTTCGCCATGTTGATGTCGTAGTTTGCGCCGACCAATCGCGGATAATTCTTGCGGAAATCTTTGTCGCCATATTCTTCTGCACGTTTCGCGGTTCCAGTCAAAAAGCCGCGACCGAGCGGACTAAATGGCACTAGGGCAATGCCCAGTTCGCGCAGCGTGGGAATAATCTCGGCTTCGAGTTCACGGTGCCAAAGTGAGTACTCGCTTTGCAGGGCTGAAATTTGATGCACTTTATTTGCACGACGTAGTGTTTTCGAGCTGACTTCGGATAGACCCAAGTACCGAACTTTCCCCTCGCGCACGAGGTCGGCCATGGTGCCGATAACATCTTCGATGGGCACGCTGGGGTCGAGACGGTGCTGGTAGAATAAATCGATGCGATCTGCGCCAAGTCGTTTTAATGAGCTTTCCGCAACGTAGCGGATATTCTCAGGGCGGCTGTTTAATCCGCCTTTAATTTTTCCATCTTGAATATTGAAGCCAAACTTCGTGGCCACAAATACATTGCCCCAACGCCCCGCCAAGGCTTTGCCCAACAGTTCTTCATTCACAAACGGGCCATACACCTCAGCGGTATCAAAAAATGTTACGCCTAAATCCAATGCGCGATGAATTGTGCGGATCGATTCAGCATCATCAGGCACGCCATAAGAATGGCTCATGCCCATGCATCCCAACCCGAGGGCCGAAACCTGAGGTCCGTTACTCCCTAATGTTCTGAATGACATCGCCATGAGCCGCGCTCCTTAATACGAGTTCTATTTATTGCCGAGAATCTGAGCGTCGAACGCGTTCAACTCATTTAATCCTAGCTTCTCGTTCGTGTCGTCGAGTGAGGCCATGCGATCCAACCACGGGCGTGAGTCGCCCGTCTTCTTGAATTCTGTCAGGAATTCCCACGTTTGACGCACTTGAATGCGTGTGGTGGTGGTTGGCCAAATGGTGATTTTAAAACCCATCTGCTCAAGTTCTTTTGCAGACAGAATAGGGGTCAGTCCGCTTTCAGACATATTGGTCATTTGCGGGCCAATGTTCAGGGCGCAGATTTGCTCCATCTCTTGAAGCGATTGCGCACCGTCGAAGAACGTCACGTCTGCGCCAGCGTCACGGTAAGCTTTTGCACGCCAAATGGCTTCATCCATTCCGTGCGGGCCACGCGCATCCGTGCGTGCGATAATCAACAAGTTCGGGTCTTTACGAGCTGCCGCCGCTGCTTTGATTTTGCGTATGGAGACATCGCGCGATTCAACCACTTTGCCATGCATATGGCCGCATTTCTTTGGCCAGACTTGATCCTCAATTTGCACAGCCGCAACGCCAAGCCATTCCATTGTCTCAATGGTGCGCTTGACGTTAGCGATATCACCGTAACCCGTGTCGATATCGGCAATGAGGGGGATGGATGTCACCGCGCGAATGGCGCGCACAAATTCCACATTTTCTGCAAAGCCAACCAGACCAATATCAGGCAGGCCATATCGTAAGCAGGCAGCGCCATAGCCCGTGGAATAGGCGACATCAAACCCAGCTTGTTCAATCAGGCGCACTTCTAAGGGGCTGCCGGCGCCAGGGGCGACAATCATGCCCGGCTTATTCATCAACTCACGGATTTTTTGACGTTGGATCGACATGCGCAAAGCCTTTCTGGATAACCCGTCGAGATGTTGACGGGGCTTTGCGAGATTTTGCGTGGCACGAACGAGCGGTCGTTGCAGCCCATACCGGCGACGCAGAAGCGTCTCAAAGCGAGGATGAGTGGGCTGTTGGTGTTAGGAGGTGGGCTCAGGCGTCACAACGCAAATCTAGTCATCCGCCCGCATCGTTGGCATGGGCTTACGCGTGTTCGCCCTGCGTGCAGAATAGAGCACGCAAAATCGAACTAAGCAGCCGTGGTGCTGTTTAGTTTTATTTTGATCGCTATGCCTGATGTAAGTGGCGTCCCCACGGGGATTCGAACCCCGGTTACCGCCGTGAAAGGGCGATGTCCTAGGCCTCTAGACGATGGGGACCTAGCCGTTGCGCCGTCCGATGTGGATGGCCTCAAGGAGGGCAGGTCTTAACGGCTGGGGCGGGGAAAATCAAGCCTTTCAATACTTTAAAATGAGCCTGCGAAATGGCTGAAATCCTAGGGTTTTTTCAAGGCTTGGCAGTGGGGAGCCCCCTAAATCAGCTTAATTTCGGCCAGACGTTGGCGCAGATAGTCGTTGGCGGTAATTGGGGTGGGATAACGGTTCGGATTCTCAGGCGAAATACAGCCGGGCAGGGTCTCGATCAGGTAGTCAGACGCAAAGTGCTGGAAGAACGGCATCGAGTAGCGGGGGAACGCCGCGCGCTCAGGGCCCGGGTTTACAACCCGATGCGACGTTGAGGGCAGCACATGATTGGTCAGGCGCTGCAACATGTCGCCAATGTTCACCACGACGCAATTGGGTGGCGGGTCGATATCCAGCCAATGTCCATCACGGTCCTTTAGCTGCAAACCTGCTTCTTCGGCCCCCAGAAGCAACGTAATGACGTTGATGTCTTCGTGCGCACCTGCGCGTTCGCCTTTTGCATCGGGTGACACCGGCGGATAGTGCAGCAATCGTAAAATGCTATTTCCCATGGCGACTTTATCGTCAAAGAAATGTGGGTTGAGCTTCAAGTAGATTGCGATGGCGCTGAGAATACGCAAGCCCAATACATCTAAGGCTTCGTAGAGTTTATAAGTTGCGTCGGCAAAGTCGGGGATTTCGGTAACCGGTATATTCGGCGGCATGAAAGATGCAAATTTATGCCCTGATGGTAAATCACGGCCGACATGCCAGAACTCTTTCAAGTCAGCACGGGCCGCACCTTTTGCGGTTTCAATCCCAAAGGGTGTATAGCCGCGTTGCCCGCCGCCATTAGGCACAAAGTATTTACGCTTCACATCGTCCGGCAGAGAGAAGAATTTGCGCGTTCGGTCAAAGGCATCGTTAATTGTGGCGGGCGCAATGCCATGGTCGGCTACCACTGCAAATCCATAGCGTGCAAAGTCGCTGCCTAAATCTTGCGCGAACTGGGTAATATTCTTTTCGCCATCCGCGATAGAGCGGGGGGCAATTGCGTTCTTCGCCATCATTCAGATCCCAAAAACCATTTTGAGATTGAGGGGGAATAACCTGGGCGGGTCAAGACCTCGAATCTCGCGGCATTAAATAATCATACAGCCATCATCTTCATTGATCTTATTCACTATTTTCGATTCAATCAGGCTAATTTTAAAGCCGAGGGATTAATGCTGGCTCGCAATACGCTACTGCGCACTTTGTTACCCATGATGGTGGGCTTCTTCCTTCTGCTGGTCACTGCGGCGAGCGCGATCCTGCTGGCGACCCTGCAGCGCACCGAAGGTATGGCAGTTCGGGCGCTGCTGGAGATTGAAAGCCGTCTCAATCGCATTGAGACCTTGGCCGTTAATGCCGAAACCGGGCAGCGTGGTTTTTTGCTGACAGGTCGTATCGACTATCTTGATAGCTATGATGTCGCGCGCCGCGAAATCGGGCCTGAATTTGATGCCCTAGCCCAGCAAACCGCAGACAGCGACGTACAGCAGCAATTCATTGCAAAGTTGCGGCCTTTGTTTTCTGAGAAGCTTGACGAGTTACGACAGACCGTTGATCTGCGCGTGGCTGGGCGAACCGATGATGCGCTTGCCGTAGTCAATGACGATCGCGGCAAGAATCTCATGAGCGGGATCCGTAGTATTATTGCACAGATGCGTGCAGAAGGACGCGAGCAACTAAATATTCGCGGGTTGCGCGGAACCGCTTTTAATCGCACGGCACAAGCGGCTTTGGTGGTTAGTTTGATCTTGGTTGTTGTCATAGCTGTTGTTGTTTTGCGTGATGCGCGTAATCGTATTCTGGCGTTACAGACGGCAAATGCTCAATTACAGCGTGAAGTGGGCGAACGTCGCGCGGCCCAAAGCCAAGTGCGCCAACTGCAAAAAATGGAAGCGGTCGGCCAACTTACAGGCGGCATCGCGCATGACTTCAACAACATGTTAGCGATCGTGATCGGGTCATTGAATTTGGGTAAGCGCCGCTTGAAAAGTGGCGATTTAGCTGCGGTCGAGAAAAGCGTCGACAACGCCGTTGAAGGCGCCCAGCGCGCAGCGGCATTGACGTCACGGCTTTTAGCTTTCTCACGTCAGCAGCCGTTAGAGCCTAAAACACTAGATGCCAATAAGCTCGTTGGTGGCATGTCTGAATTGTTGCAAAGAACAATTGGCGAGCATGTGCGAATTGAGACTGTCCTCTCGGCTGGGTTATGGCGCGTGTTTGCCGACCCAGCTCAAGTTGAAACGGCAGTGTTGAACCTGGCCGTGAACGCTCGCGATGCAATGCCAGAAGGCGGTAAGTTGACCATCGAGACGGCGAATAGCGATTTAGACGAGCGTTATGCGCGAGACCACGACGAAGTGACACCTGGCCAGTACGTGATGATTTCGGTGACAGATACCGGGACCGGTATGGCGCCCGATGTGATAGAACGCGCATTCGACCCATTCTACACAACAAAAAGTGTCGGCAAGGGCACCGGGCTTGGTCTCAGTCAGGTGTTTGGGTTCGTCAAACAATCTGGCGGCCACGTAAAAATTTATTCCGAGGTGGGGCAGGGCACGACGGTTAAGATTTACTTCCCACGTCATACTGGCGTTGAAGCTGCCGTGGAGGCTGTTCAAAAACTGGATCACGCCCCGCGCGGCTTTGCTGATGAGATTGTGCTGGTGGTGGAAGATGATCGCCAAGTACGGCATATCTCTATCGATGCGTTGCGCGAACTTGGTTACACGGTTCTACAAGCCTCGACCCCAGCGGATGCGTTGGCGCAAATTGATTTGCAGCCCAATATCGCGCTGCTATTCACCGATATCGTGATGCCAGGTATGAACGGTCGTCAGTTGGCGGATAAAGCGCTTGAGCTTTTGCCCAAAATGAAGGTGCTCTACACCACGGGCTATACGCGTAATGCCGTCGTTCACAATGGCATGCTTGATCCGGGGACAGCCTTCCTGCCCAAGCCGTTCACATTTGAACAGTTGGCCATGAAAGTTCGCGATGTATTGGGACCGCGATCCTCGTAACATGACGGCTCTTCAAGACTGATAGCAAGCGGCATTCATGGCCCTTGAATCGATAGGGTTTAGGAACATCACATTGCGTGTACCGTTACACCTGGGTCTTCTTACCTGGGAGTGCTCGCGATGGCGCAATCAAAACCGATCTCCAAGAAATCCGAATTAGAACGTGTCTGGCAGATCATCGATGCTGCCAAGATTGCAATGCTGGTGACGCGCGATGGTGACCAGCTTCATGCCAGACCTATGGGTGTTCAAGCTGAGTGTAAAGAAAATGCGCTGTGGTTTATTTCATCGCTTAGTTCACATAAGGACGAGCAGATCGAAGATGACAATCGGGTCTGCGTTGTGTTCGAAGATCGGGATGCCGGAATTTATCTGTCTGTTGCAGGGCGCGGTGAAGTAGTAACGGACCGCGAAATTATTGAGCAGCATTGGACCAAAGATGCCGACCTTTGGTTTGCCGGTGGTTCTTCCGATCCGGATGCCTGCTTGCTGAAGATCACACCTGAAGGATCAAAGCTATGGGATACACCGTCGCAAAAGGATGCAGAGCGTAAAATGGATAAAGCTCACTCAGGACAGCTCGGTGGTCATCTGGGGCACTCCACTGAAGTGGCGATGCATTAATCATAAAAGCGCCAGGCATAAAAAAGACGGCTCACCAGGGCCGCCTTTTTTGCATCTCAAATCAAATCATTTATGCGGGAAAGGCACGTGCCGTCAGTGCACGGACGTGTACCGGGTTGTTCGTGCGCAAGTTCAACTGTTGGAACTTCTGGCGAGAAACTTCCATTTCCACCAATTGTTTTGCGCCTTCGACGGCCAGGTCAACGCGGACGATTGAGCCCAATACAGAGACATGGCGCACAATAGCGGGTTGCCCGAAGACGTTGCGACCATCGACCACTTCGATATCGTGAGGGCGGACATAGGCTAAGCCTTCGCCTTGCGGGGTGTTGGCCGGAATACCTTCGACCACAACATCCTGACCCCAGAACGTCGCGCGATCATTGCCCAATTTGCAGGGAATGCGATTCACGTTGCCCAGGAATTCGTAGACAAACGGAGTAGCGGGCACATCGTATACTTCGCTGGGTGTACCAGATTGCACGATCTCGCCGTTGTTCATCACGACGACGCGGTCAGCCAATTCTAACGCTTCTTCCTGGTCGTGTGTCACAAATACACTGGTTAGGCCCATTTCATCGTGCAAACGGCGCAGCCAGCGGCGCAAATCTTTACGCACGCGCGCATCTAATGCGCCAAACGGCTCATCCAGCAGCAATACGCGCGGCTCAATAGCTAGCGCACGCGCTAACGCCACACGTTGACGCTGACCCCCCGACAATTGCGTGGGGAAACGACCCGCCAAGTTGCCCAGTTGAACAAGTTCCAACAGTTCTTCGACACGGCGTTTGATATCGGCGTTTGAGGGGCGTTGATTGCTGGGCATCACGCGCAGACCAAAGGCCACGTTCTCAAACACGCTCATGTGCTTGAACAGCGCGTAGTGCTGGAACACGAAGCCCACGTGACGCTTCACCATCGGATTACTGGCGGCATCAACGCCTTCGAATGTCACTTGGCCAGCATCGGCAAACTCTAAGCCTGCAATGATGCGCAGCAGCGTGGTCTTCCCAGAACCTGATGGGCCCAACAGTGCAACCAGCTCGCCTTCTTGGATCGCCATGTTGATGTGGTTCAGGGCATTGAAAGACCCGAACTGCTTTGACACATCTTTAATGTCGATAACGGCCATGTCTCTATCCTTCTTCTTTTAAGCGCGTGCGGCTGAAATGTCGCTGCCGTGACGCCATTCAAGAACACTTTTAATCACCAACGTTACCAACGCCAGGAATGCCAGCACAGAGGCAACGGCAAAGGCAGCGATAAAGTTGTATTCGTTGTATAGAATTTCCACGTGTAAAGGCATGGTGTTGGTCAGGCCGCGGATATGCCCCGACACAACAGACACCGCACCAAACTCGCCCATGGCGCGCGCATTACACAGCAATACGCCGTACAGCAGCGCCCAGCGCACGTTGGGCAATGTGACGCGGAAGAACATCTGCCAGCCATTCGCTCCTAACGAGCGCGCGGCTTCTTCGTCTTCTGTTCCCTGTTCTTGCATCAGCGGTATCAACTCGCGTGCAATGAACGGGAAGGTCACAAATATTGTCGCGAGAACGATGCCGGGTACGGCGAACATAATCTGAATGTCATGCTCAACGAGCCACGGCCCCAACAATCCTTGGGCACCGAACAGCAGCATATAGATTAAGCCCGCAACGACCGGCGACACCGAGAACGGCAGGTCGATCAATGTGATCAAGATGTGCTTGCCGCGAAATTCAAACTTGGCAATTGCCCATGATGCTGCAAGGCCAAACACGAGGTTGCAGGGTACCGCAATCGCAGCGGCGATGACGGTCAATTTAATGGCGGCAACGGCATCTGCTTCAATGATTGAGTTCCAATAACGTTCAAGCCCGCCGCGTAAGCCCTCGATGAAGACCGTCAGAAGCGGGAGTGCCAAGAACAGAAACAAGAAGCTGAGTGATGTGCCGATCAACAGCCATTTCACCAATGGGCTTTCGGCAACGGGACTACGGTGTTTTGAGGTGATTGGGGAGCTCATGCTTCACCTCCGCGCACGCGCGTCCAGCGTTGCAGCAAGTTAATGACCAGAAGAATCACGAAAGCGACAGCCAGCATGACGCATCCGATCGCAGCGGCTCCTGCATAGTCGTATTGTTCGAGCTTGCCGATAATCAGCAGTGGCGCGATTTCAGACTTCATCGGCAAGTTGCCGGCAATAAAAATAACCGAGCCGTATTCGCCCAGACCGCGTGCAAATGCCAACGCATACCCTGTCAGCAATGACGGCATGATGGCAGGAAAAATCACGCGGCGGAATGTTTGCCAGCGGGTTGCCCCCAAACTAGCGGCAGCTTCTTCCACTTCACGGCTGAGGTCTTGCAGTACGGGTTGCACTGTGCGCACCACAAACGGCAAGCCAATGAATGTCAGCGCAATCACCACGCCCATGGGTGTGAAGGCAATTTTCATGGGGACCAAATGGCCGATCCAACCGTTTGGTGCGTAAATAGAGGCCAGCGCAATTCCTGCCACGGCGGTAGGCAGCGCGAAAGGCAGATCGACCATAGCGTCGATAACGCGCTTAAACGGGAACTCGTAACGCACCAATATCCAGGCGGTCATCAGACCGAACACGGCGTTAATGGCGGCAGCCAACAAAGCGGCGCCAAAGCTCAAGCGATACGAGGCGAGAGCGCGCGGCGACATGGTGGCTTTCAGAAAGCCTTCCCAGGTCAGGCCTGCGGCTTTGAACCCCATGGCGGCCATTGGAATCAAAACAATGATGCACAGGTAAAAAATGGTGAAGCCTAAGCTAAGCCCGAAGCCCGGCAGCACTGAGCGTTTGACCAAGCTCCAGCGTGGCGCTTTTTGCGAAGCGCTTGCGGCGGTCGTGGTGAGCGAGGGGCGTGCGGCCTCGGGCACGAACGGCGGTACGGTGGCGGACATTTCACTCATTCTACAAAACACGCCGGATCACATGGAAGCCCATGCGGGTAGGCAAAATCCCGTTGAAATTCAGATGGGTGAGTACCAAGAAGTGGGCCGTGTTTCAGCTTGGGCTAGCGCAATCTGGCTGGCTGGCCAGGGAGGATAGAATTTTATTCTCTGTTTTGCGACCACAGAAGACGAAGCTCATCCCACACTCGAAAGGCAAAGACCGCAACAAGGGGCAGGGCGGCGATGGCCAGCGTATTGAGCGCCGATTCAATGCCCCCAGGCGACAGCGCATAAATCGTTAGCAACAGAATGCACAGGGCTCCCAAACTCATGGCAATGCGGCTACCGCGAACCAAGCCCAGATCAACAGACTGTGCGTTGACATGTGGGCGGTATGTATCTTCGCCCTTCAATGCGTAAGTCTGACCACGCGAGACGATACGTGCTGCGCCCAATTCCTCGGGGCTCCACAATTTGTCAGCTGATAATCCTAAAGCGTATGGATCAGTCATGGTCGAACTACTCATTGAAGGGCAAAGGTAAGTTTACGAACTGAAACTGGTTTTAGAAATCCAAGTGCAGACGCGCAGCAAACGCATCGCCCTTGGTTTCATTTCCAACGGGATCCAGTGGCGTGTTGTCCCCCGAGAACCGCACCCAATTGAACAGGAACTTCGTGTTTGGGTTCAAGTACCAGTTCAAAGCGGTTGTGACCGAGTGACCGTCGTTCCCTGTACGACCGGTGACAGGCGTATTGGAAAAATCGAACCAGTCGTATCGCAGGGCCAACTCTACAGCACCCCAGTTCCCCTTGAGCGGGTTGAAGTTTGCTTTTGGACGCAGGCGATCAATCGTACCGTTCTTGTAGGAACGCGATTCACCCGTCAGAAACCAGCTCCCGAACACATAGCCGCCATCAAACGTGACGTCGGCTAACGTGCCCAACCGGTTGGCTTCCAACTGGCCATATTCTGATTGGATCGAGAAGGGGCCCCAAACACCAGCTGCTTCCAGAGCCCAGTAGTTGATGTCTTTGACTGAAGTCAGAACACCCGTGTCAGCAATTAAGCCACCGTCGACACGGATGTTCGGACGGTCAGACAATCGCAGAGCATCTTTCAGCGTTGTCGTGCCGCTCGCTTGCTTCAAACCGCTGCGGACGAAAGCAGATGCACCGAGATGGAGCACTTTCCGATCATCCGTAGAGTTGATGGGTTCCCACGTTGCGCGGCTGTTGAAACCCCAGCTTTCATCCGGCGCTGTGTCGGCCCGGGCTGAGCTTTCGTTATCGCCGAAAATACCAAATGCAGCTGTGAATTGTTCATCTACGTATTGCACGTTTGCGCCGATGCGGCGTTCAGCTCCAGCGTTACCAAATGCAACGTTAGCAACGCTACGCTCGATGAACGTATTGAAGTTGTCCGATGTGTTTGATTCTAAACCGAACGGAGCTTTTTGCTGGCCGGCCGTGAATGTCCAGCCTTTGATGCCGCCCCACGAGACGTAAGCATCTTGAACCGCCGTCACGTTACCAGCGAAGTCAACTTCCAGGCGCCATTTGAAGTCTTTGAAGGCATCGCCTTCCGCACCCAAACGTGCGCGGCGAAACGCCGTACCGGTATTGTAGTCGTAACCACCAGCACGTTCATTGAAGTAGACATAATCCGCATCGACAACGCCGCGAACTTTGAACGTGAAGTTACCAGATGGATCGACGATGGTTGGCGACACATCAGATTTCACTAAGCTTGCAGCTTTGGTTTCAACTTTTTCCAAGCGTTCAGTGCGCCAGTCAACTTTTTCTTCCAGCGCCTTGTTCTTGGCATCAAGTTGCGCATTCTTCGCATCCAACTCGGTGTTGCGCTTTTCCAAACGCTCTAAGCGTTCTTCCAAGGCTTTAATACGTGCATCTTCTGATGGTCCAGCGCTGGCAGGTACTGACATTGCCATTACGCTGACTGTGCTCAGTAGAGCTAAGGCATAGCTATAGCGTTGAGTAATCATACGATTCCCCTTTATATTTTTAGTTAGGTCGGTTTTTTTAATTTACGTTTTAAAAACTAAGGCGCGTAAATTTGATCGAAGATGCCACCGTCATTGAAGTGCGTAGATTGAGCTTTCTTCCAGCCACCAAACACTTCATCGATTGTGAACAGTGTGATGTTCGGCAGTTTTACAGGTGACGCGGCTGCCGCTTCGGCCAAACGCGGACGATAGAAATTCTTCGCGATGATGTTTTGGCCTTCGGGCGTGTACAGAAACTTCAGGTACGCTTCTGCTGCTGCACGCGTGCCATTGGCGTCGACGTTCTTGTCAACCAAGGCGACCGAAGGTTCAGCTAAGATACTCACTGACGGCGCAATGATGTCGAATTTGTCTGCGCCAAATTCTTTCTGAATCAGGTATGCCTCGTTTTCCCATGACAGGAACACATCGCCAATTTCGCGTTGTGCGAAGGTGGTGGTGGCGCCGCGCGCGCCCGAGTCAAGAACAGGGACGTTCTTGAATAAGGCTTTTAAGAAATCTTGAGCGGCCTTTTCGCTACCGTTGTTATTGCGCAACGCATAACCCCACGCCGCCAGATAATTCCAACGCGCACCGCCCGATGTTTTCGGGTTCGGCGTAACAATGGACACGCCCGGTTTCACCAGATCGCTCCAGTCTTTAATGCCCTTGGGGTTACCTTTACGCACAACGAACACGATGGTTGATGTGTAAGGCGCGCTGTTGTTCGGCAGGCGTGTGATCCAATTGTCGGGTAGTAACTTTGCTTTGTCGGCGATCGCGTCAATGTCGTACGCCAAAGCCAGCGTCACGACGTCAGCTTTTAAGCCGTCAATGACCGAACGAGACTGCTTGCCCGAGCCACCATGTGATTGTTGGATGGTAATGGGTTGGCCGCCGCTTTGTTTCCATTGCGCAGCGAAAGCTGTGTTGATTTCTTGATAAAGCTCACGCGTCGGATCGTATGAGACGTTCAACAGCGTCAAGTCTTTCGCGTGCACGCTTGCGACCATTCCGACGCAGGCCATGACACTCGCTGCTGCAACGGTAAGCAGGCGGGATTTCAACGTCGTAAAATTGGCGTTCATGGTCATTGTCCTCTTCTCGTGTTGGTTTGGCGCACGCAAACGTCATCGTCGCGTGTGTGAGAGGAATGATCTAGATGGAACGTGGTTCCGCCAATTCGGATTAACCGACGAATTTGGTAGGGATTAAAAATGAGAAATTTTCTACTACGGGCCGATGAAAAAGCAGGGGAAACCCGCCCCGTTAACTATCGGGTCAGGGTGTCGGCCAGGGTTGTATGGTCCAGAATGTCCGACATCGAATCCCGCACTTTGCGCATGATTTTACGAATGGAACAGCGCTTTTCGTCCACGCAGTCTTTGCACTTTTCGTAGCCTGTCAGGCTAGCGCAAGCGATGGGGGCAAGCGGGCCGTCGGTAAAGCGGATAATGTCGCCAATGGTGATCTGGTTGGCTTTTTTAGCCAGTTTATAGCCCCCATTACGACCACGGTGGCTGGCGACCAAGCCCCGGCGACATAACTCCAGCAAGATCTGTTCTAAGAACTTCTGGGGGATGCGCTGTTCTTTAGCGATGGCCGAAGACAGAAGGCGTGCATCTGGCTCTTGGGCGGCGAGGGCCTGAAGAGCACGGAGGGCATATTTTGAGCGCTGGGTTAGCATGACGACACAACTCTGCTGGGGCCGTTTAGGGCGGTCTTTATTGTGTGTGCAGGCTTATAGAAGGCTCTGCGCCCGGATTCAATTGGAGGGCGTAATTTGGCCAAAACGAGGGAACTGGCCAAAATAGGTGTGCTTAAAGGCCGGCCAAATCGACTGCGGCCAACCAGGCTTCCAGGTTTTCACGCCCAGCCGTTGATTGAAGTAAGGGGGATGTCTGGCGGGAGAGGGCGTTAATCCAGTCTTCTTGGCCGTTATCTGTGTCGGCCACAGGGCCAGCACCCTCGCGGGACTGGCGTAACAGGTCGCTGACAATCAAGGTCAGCGAGCTATTTGAAGAAAAAACTAAGCGCTCAAATTGTACGCCCATGACCTAAATCGCCCGAAAGGGTTTTGACTAAGGCTGGACTGTGCGCTGAGAGTCTTAACATTCCCTCAAAAACAACTGTCATGGTGTTGGGAATATTTTGCGGGCTGAGGCGCAGGAAACCCTTGAAACGGAAAAGGCCCCGCTTTGCAGCGGGGCCTTTCGGTAGGCTTTATAACAGGCTTTTAGGCCAGATTACTTTGCAGCGAGGGACCACAACTTGCCCAGCTTTGCATAAGGCGTGCCAGGGGTGATCGAGCTGAAGGTCTTCTTAGCTTCTGCGCCTTGCTTGGCTTCCAATTGGGCGACGCCCAAACGCAGTTTCGCACGGTCAGCGTCTTTCGGGCCCTTCTTGATACCAGCGTTGATCAGCTCAATGGCTTTGGCCGTGTTGCCGTAGCTTAAGTAAGCTTCGCCGGTTTTCACCAGAAGTTCGCCGTTAGGAGCAGCGGCAGCTTGCTTCTCAGAATCAGCCAGCGTCTTTTTATCGGCGTCGGCTTGGGTCTTTGCCATGGTGGTCAAACGTGTATCGCGTTCGGTCTTCGCACCGGCAGTAGCTGCAACAGCCATTGCTTTCTCGGCTTCGCCCGGCAGAGCGGCTTGAATGGCCAACTCAGCGATTTCACGATACTCATCCGGCTCAAGCTTTGCGCCGACATACATACGCAGGCGGTAAATCTCGAGCGAGAACTTGCCACCTTGGTTGATGTCTTTCTCTTGCAACTGGATCAGCTGTTCCCAGTATTGGCCCTTCGGATACAGACCAACAATTTTTTGCAAGGCAGCGGTGAGGCCAGCTTCGTTTTTCTGTTCGTACTCAGCGCTCATCAGGAGTTGCAGCCAATCTTCCTTCGGCGTCTTGCCTGCTTTTTCAGCCGTGTCGACAGCCGCTTTCAAAGATTTAGCAGCGTTCGGGAAGTCGTTTTGCAGATAGTAGGCTTGGCCCACCATCATGTGCATGTCTGAGTCGTTCGCGTTTTCCTTCAAGTACATCGTGCCGTACTGAGTGACTTTCGCGTAGTTTTTGTTTTGGTAGTACAACTGAGCGACTGACTTTGAGGTCGCCACTTTTTGATCAGCAGGGGTAAACTCGCTGTTCAATGTCGTCTCGAAGCTCTTCGCAGCGCCTGCGTAGTCTTGCAGATTCACTTGGACATAACCGAGCAAATTAGCGATCGCATAAACTTCGTACGGAGTTTTATCCGAAATAGCGTTGGCTTCGTCGATCTTTGCCTTCGCTTCTTTCCAGTTCTTCGCCGCGATAGCGTCTTGCGCAGCCTTTAATGGCTTGCCGACTTTCGGGCTGACTTGCGGCCCCTTTTCTTTCTTTTCCTTATCTTGGGCAACAGCAACCGACACTGAGTGCGGAATAACGGCTGCACCAAACGCCAGTGCGCAGGCCACTGTCAAAACGCGCATAGACACGCGGCCAAAGTTCAGTTTGCTCATACGTCCTCCTAATTAACGCCGTAGCCCGTAAGGTAGGGTCAGATTAAGGCGAATTTATTGTATATACTGTTCGTTGCCGGCAAAGCCGATCTTCACAACACCGTTACGCTGCGCAGTCGCTAACACTTCAGCAACTTTGCCGTATTTGGCCAAGCGGTTGGGGCGCAAGTGCATTTCAGGTTGCGGTTCCTGAGCAGCGGATTGCTTCATGTAGCGTTCCAGCGTGGCCTGGTCGGCCACAATGTTGCCATCCCAAGTCACCGTGCCGTCAAAGTCGACGACCAGTTGGATGATCACCGGCTCAATTTCTTGCGGCGGTGGGTTTGCGTTTGGACGCGGCATGTCGAGCTTCACCGCGTGCGTTTGGATTGGAATGGTGATGATCAACATCACCAGTAGCACCAGCATCACGTCGATCAACGGAGTGGTGTTCAAGTCCACCATTTCCGTTTCGTTACCGCCGCCACCGCCACCAACATTCATACCCATATTAAGTCACTCCGTAAGATTTGCTGATTAGCGACCACCACCCTGAATGGGTTCAGTGATGAACCCGACTTTCAGGATGCTGGCGCGTTGGGCGTTAACAATGATTTTGCCGATAGACTCAAAGCGCGCATTCTTATCGCCACGAATGTGGATTTCAGGTTGCGGGTCCATGCCTGCAATGCCTTTAAAGCGGTCGAGCAAGGCGTTGTAATCCGGGAGAAGAGTGTCGTTCCAATACAGACCACCATCTGCATCGACAGCAACCACGATATTTTCAGGCTTTGTGACCGTTGCGATGTTGCTGGCGTTCGGAAGTTCGACGGGCACCGTCTTGATCACGACCGGGATCGTGATCAGGAAGATGATCAACATCACCAACATTACGTCCACGAGGGGCGTAGTGTTGATAGCGGCTAAGACTTCCTCTTCGCCATTATCTTCATTGGAACCGACGCTCATACCCATAGGGGTTCTCCAAGATTATGCAGTTAATAAAGAAGTAGTCGCGGCTCTTACGAGCGCGCGACCTTCTTGTTGCCACTCAGCAGAACAGCGTGCACGTCGGCGGCGAAGTTACGCACCGTTTCCAACACGACCTTGTTACGGCTGACCAGCCAGTTGTAACCAAGCACAGCCGGGATAGCGACGGCCAGACCGATCGCGGTCATGATCAAAGCTTCACCGACAGGGCCTGCGACTTTATCGATCGAAGCTTGGCCAGCGATACCGATGGCGACCAGGGCGTGATAGATGCCCCAAACGGTGCCCAGCAGACCGACGAACGGCGAAGACGAAGCAACAGCGGCCAAGAACGGCAGGCCTTTTTGCAGCGTGCTTTGCACGTCGTTGGTGGTGCGTTGCAGCGAGGTGGTGATCCAATCGGTCAGAGCGATTTGATCGGTCAGCTTGCCTTCATGGTGTTCGGCAGCTTTCAAGCCTTCTTCAACGATAGCGCGGAAAGCGCTGTTCTTTTCCAGCTTGGTCAGGCCTTCACGCAGGTTAGCTGCATTCCAGAAGCCGTTGGTGGCTGTCTTGGCATGGTTGAAAACCACTTGTTGATCCCACAAGCGGGTCAACAGGATGAACCACGAACCCATCGACATGATGACCAAGATCACCAAGATGCCGCGTGCAACGAAGTCACCTTGCGTCCACAAAGCTTCCAAGCCGTACGGGTTGGCAACTTCAGCGGTGTCAGCAGCCGGAGCAGCTTCAGCAGCCGGAGCAGCAGCTGGTTCAGTAACCGGAACAGCAGCAGCAGCGTTCGGATCGGTCGGGGCCGGAGCGGCCATCGGATCCGTAGCAGCCGGAGCAGCGGCAGGAGCCGGAGCAGCCGGGGTCGTTTGAGCCGAAGCTTGGCTCATAGCCAACGTGCCGACCAAAGCGACGGCAGCAATGCCTTGCCAAAGTGTGCGTTTCAAAGAACTCATAGTCATATCCTCCGCGATAAAAGCTAGATGATGGATTTCAGATAAATTGAAGTACGTTAGCGTTAGTCAGTGATCTTGAATGTGACCTTCACGCGATGCCACATCGCCTGAGGCTTGCCGCCGACAGTGCCGGCAATGAAGCGCCACGAACGGCGAGCTTCTTTTTCGGCTGCTTCGTCAAGCTTCGGGAAGCCGCTGGTTTGGTCGATCTTCACGTCGGCAACTTTGCCTTCTTCATCGACGTACAGCAGCAGTGTCACAGAACCTGCTTCACCAGCGCGCTTAGATGACGGCGGATATTCAGGTTGTGCGTTCGGACGACGCGGGTTGGCTTTCGGCAATACAGTTGCCGTTGACGGCGCAGGTGCCGCAGCGGGACGTGCCGTCGTTGCTTGTGTGATCGCGGTTGCCGCAGGCGGCGCTTCTGACGCGAACGACACTTCCGGCGGCGGAACAAACGGCGGCGGCGGCTTGTCGAACTTCGGCGGCGGCGGCGGCGGTTTGTCTTCTTGTTTGATTTCTTCTTCGATGATCTTCGTTTCGATTGGTCCCTTAATGACTTCAACGACCGAGCGCGCCAAGCCAGTGATCAGGCCGTACACGATAAGCACGTGAAGAGCAGCGGTGACTAAAAAGCCAATGCCGCGCTTTGAAAGGAAACCACCGGGTTTGTTACGCTGTGCGTAAACGTTCATTTACTCGACCCTCTTTGTGGCGGCGTGAGGTGAGGCACGCCGTTAACCGGGTATGAGCCTCTGATTTTAAGCCATAAAAGTTCGATAGTGTTTCAAGGCAATGTGTATAGGAATTTCAGAGGGGCGACTCCCGGAGCGTATAGGAATTTCATAAAGATGAGCACACGCTAAGATGGTGTTATGGGGCCTGGGTGAGTGAAAGTTATGGAAATAAGCCTTTCGCAAGACTTATCCACAAGCCACCATGATTTCAAAGGGATAGGCCGAAACTTAAAAGTCGATTCGCAACTAATCGTGTAGTTGCAACCGGTAACCGACACCCGATTCAGTGAGTATAAACTGGGGTCTTTCGGGGTCTTTTTCCAGTTTCTGGCGCAGTTGCCGGATATAGACACGTAAATACTGCACATCTACGGCCGTTTCGTGTCCCCAGATCTCTCGCACAAGGTGGCTGTGCGTTAAAACTTTGCCCGCGTGAATCACCAGATGCTGCAGGATATCGTATTCCTTGGGAGACAATTTCACGTCTTCGCTGCGCACGCGCACAATGCGTTTCACCAGATCCACTTCCAAATCGCCTGTGGTGAATGCGGGCTGTGTACCTTGTGAGGTAAAGCGGTGACGCATGGCAGTGCGAATGCGCGCCATTAATTCATCTACGCCAAATGGCTTGGTCATGTAGTCGTCAGCGCCGGCATCTAGGGCCGCGACTTTTACTTTTTCATCGACGCGCGAAGACAGCACGATAATGGGAATAGTGGACTGCGCACGCCAATCACGGATCAGCTCTAGGCCATCGCGATCGGGCAGGCCCAAATCCAGCACGATCATATCGGGCTTTTCGTGACGTGCAGACCACAGCGCTTTTTCAGCGGTTTCTGCCTCGACGACACGGTAATCCTGCACCGCGAGCGTGTTCCTCAGGAAACGTCGAATCGCAGGTTCGTCATCAACAATTAGAATGGTGACTTTATTCTCAGGCATTGACCGCAGTCTTTAACGGGACCGGGACCGCAGCGCTAGCGCTGATAATGGGGAACGTCATGGTGAAGACAGCGCCGCCAGCAGGGCGGTTTGCTGCAATCAGTGTACCGCCCATGGCTTCGACAAAGCCTTTCGACACGGCCAAGCCTAAACCCGTACCGGCGCGGTATTTGTCGATAGATTTGACACGGTAGAAGCGGTCGAAGATGCGGGCCAAGTGTTCGCCGGGAATGCCTGGGCCATTATCTTCCACTGAAATCACAACCGCACCAGCGCGCAAGAACGCACGCATAATAATGCGGCCATTTGCAGCCGTATATTTTACGGCGTTATCGATAATGTTGAACAGCGCCTGTTCCGCCAGCATAAAGTCCAAGGGTGCCATCGGCAGATCAGGCGTGATGGCTGTTTCAATGCGCGTGGCTCCCGCAGATGTGCTGAAGCGTTTCAGCACAGCGCCCACCAAATCCGTCACGTCGATCATTTCACGTTTTGGTTTGAGTACGCCCGTATCTAGGCGCGTGATGTCCAGCAAGTTGCCGAGATAAAGGTTCAAGCGCTCGGACTCTTCTTGTGCGGTGCCCAGCATTTCATCGCGTGTGCTGTCGTCATACATCACACCGTAGTGCCGTAAGCTTGAGATCGTTCCCAAGATTGACGCCAAAGGTGTTTTGAAATCGTGAGTGAGGGATGACAGCAATGCGTTTCGGAAATTCTCAGTTTCTTTAATCAGGCGAGCTTCTTCAACGCGGGCCGCAAACGTTGCGCGTTCCACCGTCACAGCAGCGTGGTTGGCCAAAGCATCCAATAACTTGCGTTCAGCAGGAGCAAGTTCTGCGCCATGCACGCCGGGTTTCACACCCAGCACGCCGACAACGCCCTGACCTGTGCGCAGAGGCACAAACAAATGCGTGGCGCCTGGCCATACGCGGAAGTCACCGCCGGAAGGCTTGCCGTGTTCCCAACACCAATTGGCAGCGTTGCGGTCGGCATCTGATAACGGCGTGTTCGGTGGCCACGCCATGATGGGGTCGAGCTGGAAGTTTTGCGCTTGGCGCAAAATCACCACGTCCACTTTCAACATGGCGTGGATTTGCATAATCGCGGCCAGGATCAACTCATCGACGTTGCCGATGGCGGCCAACTTCTGACTGAAAGCATATAATTGATCAGTAATGCGCGCGTTGGATTCCGCGGTAGCGGCTTGATAGCGCCCATGATCCGCCATCGCCGAAGCAAAAGCCGCGACCATGGTGAAAATCATAATCGCCCAGATGCTGGAAGGGTCTGACACCTCAAACGATGAGCGTGGACCACCTAAAAAGTGCGTGCCCGCCATCGCGGAGAGCAAACTGGCCCACAAGCCCGGGCGAAAGCCGTACAAGGCCGCACTGATCAGCACGGAGGGCAAAAACACCAACATGATGTTCGACGCCCCCAGCCAGTCTTTCACGGCCGTGCCAACGCCCAGCGCAACAACCACAGCGAGGGTTGAGACGCCATAAGCGATCAGGGATGGATAAAATTTCTTCACCCAAGCGGGCCTTTGTCATGAAGAGGGGGCTCGTGGCCCCAATTTAAGTCCGAAATTGAGTTTCTGGAATGCCTATCAGACCGAATTAAGCGCTTGGGGAGGCTTAATTTTCAGCAAATTCCAGGGCCAGGGCAGAAAACATCTGCAAAAAACCCAATTCTTGACCCAGGTCATACGACGCTGTCCCATTTTGCCTGATGCTCGCCTCACTGAATACAGCCACTGAGGGGCGCATGTTCATTAACTTTTGGTACGTCGCAGCGACATCCCGCCAACTGACCGATAAACCACTGAAGGTCAGAATGCTGGGGCACAACTTTGTCCTGTTTCGCGACAGCACCGGGGCAGCGCATTGTCTTTCAAATGTATGCACTCATCGCGGCGGGTCTTTGGCTGGGGGCCGGGTCCGTGGTGATCATATCGAATGTCCGTACCACGGCTGGCAGTTTGACGGTGTTGGGATCTGCAAAAAAATTCCATCCCTGGGGCCAGTCGATGGCGTCGAGAAAATCCCAAACCGGACAAAAGTGGACAGTTATCCAATTCAGGAAAAGTATGGCCTTGTCTTTGCGTTCTTAGGCGACCTGCCCGAGGCCGAGCGCCCGCCGATTATGGATATCCCTGAATGGGGGGCTGCGGGTGTGCAAGATGGTTGGCGCGCCACGGTGCAAGAACCCGGTGTCTGGAAGATCGATTACAAGCGGTCCATCGAGAACTCGATTGATCCCGCACATAATGAATATGTGCACGATACGCATGGTTTCTCGGGTGATAACGATGACTACCGCGTGCACAAACTTGATTTCAAAGAAGCGCCTTGGGGTATTGGCTTCTTCAACAAAATGTATTCGCCGCCATTGCCTGAAGCAAAAATGCGTGCGGCTTCAGGGCGTACAGGCGATGCGTTTATCGAGGCAGGTACAGGCAGCCATGGGCCGTCGATGGTATGGACGTATATTCATCCATCGCCGACAACGTTCATCCATCAATACTTGTTTGAAACGCCTGTAGACGAAGCAGAGACGCGCCTGTTCTTGGTTACGCTGCGTAATTTTATGGCCAGCGAAGACGACGACAAGCGCATCATGGAGCGTAATTTATACGTCGCGGTGCAGGACCAAAAAGTTCTGGAAGAGATTGAACCGGTCGGTACGCCCGCCACCAACACGCATGAAGTCTTCATGCCCGCTGATGTGCCCATCGCGCGTTACCGCGAGTTTTGCAAAGAGTGGGAAGCACGCGGGTGGCGGATTGACCTCGCCAAGGTCGCACGCCACCGCTCTCATTCGATTTATGCGATACCCAGCCCAGAGCGCCGTCGCGCCAAAGGCTGGGTCATTGATCCAGTACCACTCATTGCGCCGCTGTCCTCAACCCAGGCGGCAGCAGAATAGATTTAGCAGTCATCTCTTCATGGCTTCCCTCTGAGTGACTGCTGAAGAGAGCGGCGGAGTGTGCGATGACGCTCCGCCGCTTTTATTTTCTTAAAATTTCACGCCTGCATTGCTCTAATCATTGCTGACGTTCCCGCTGAAGCGTGCTTCAGTTAACGCACGCTGGGAGGCGATCATATGAAAGTGCAAGGGTCCACAGTTTTGGTAACGGGCGCCAATCAAGGCATTGGGCGCGGGTTTGTTGAAGTGCTGCTAGAGCGCGGTGCCGCTAAGGTCTATGCGACCGCGCGCCGGACTGAAACGTTGGCGGATTTAACAGCGCTTGATCCGAAGCGCGTTATCGCCTTGCCGTTGGATGTAACCAACGATGCGCAACGTCGGGCCGTGTTTGCGCAAGCGACTGATGTGAATTTATTAATCAACAATGCCGGTATTGCAGGCAGCGAAATGCCAGCCGAACGCCGCTTCTTAGGCGCATCGAATTTGGAAGATGCTCGCAATGTGATGGAAACAGACTTCTGGGCGCATGTTGAAATGTGCCGTGGGTTTGCGCCGCATCTCATCAGAAATTCCGGGCAAACCGGCAGTGCTATCATCAACATCATCTCAATCGGCGCATTGTTCTGCGTGATTGAGTACTCCAGCTACAGTGCTGCCAAAAGCGCTTTGGCCATGGCGACGATTGGATTGCGCGCCGAATTAGAGCCATCGAATGTCAGTGTGCACGGTGTGTTTACCGGCGCGGTTGAAAGCCGCATGTCGGCGAAGGGAACGCATGCCAAGGCCACGCCAGTTGAACATGCGCGCGAAGTGTTAAGCGCAGTGGAGGCTGGTGCTGATGACATCTATGCAGGTCTCGGTGCGCAGGCGATGTACGAAGATATTCGTAAAAACCCTGAAGCTTTCCAGCGTGGCCGGATCGAGAAGTACCGCAATAACCCCCTAAAGTAACTACACCGGTGTTTGCGCGTAAAACGCATCCAGGGCGTCCATCAGGATATTCATCTCATCATCTTTGCCGATGGTGATGCGCAAGTGATTGGGTAACCCAAACATTGTCATGGGGCGTACCGAGATTCCTTTTGAACGCAGGTAAGTATCGAGATCAGACGCCTTGCATCCTGGCGTGTCGGGAAAACCGATATTCACAAAGTTGCCTTCGGTGCCTGTCACATGAAGGCCGTAGCCTTTAATACGTTGGATTAAAATCTCACGC
Source organism: Rhodospirillaceae bacterium (assembly GCA_965229355.1). Taxonomy (GTDB): domain Bacteria; phylum Pseudomonadota; class Alphaproteobacteria; order Rhodospirillales; family Rhodospirillaceae. Next base: position 3,217,917 of record OZ245869.1, read on the forward strand.
CATTTGCGGGTGTGTTCGATGATCTTGCGCTGGAATGTAACGTCTTCAAGTGCCGCAATACCTGCGGCTTGCGCGGGTACAGAAACATTGAACGGCGAACGAATACGCCCAACGATGCCGATGATCTCTTCGCATGCGTAGAGCCAGCCCAGACGCAATCCCGCCAGCCCGAAAATTTTTGAGAACGTGCGCGTCATTACTGTATTGGTTGTGCTTTCAACCAATGAGGCACCTGCATCGTAGTCGGGTTGCTCAACATACTCGGCGTACGCAGAATCAATGATCAGCAAGATATCATCGCGCAAACCTGCGCGTAGGCGTTCCAATTCGGCTTTGGGTGTGTACGTGCCTGTCGGGTTGTTCGGGTTCGCTATAATCACAATTTTTGTGTTTGGCGTGACCTTCGCCAAAATGGAATCAACGTCTGCGGCATAGTTCTTATCTGGCGCTTGAACAACGGAGGCGCCCGTCGCCATCGTGTAAATGCGGTACATCGGAAAAGTGACGGTGGGATAAATCACTTCATCACCTGGGCCTGCGTACGCGCGCACCAGCGCACTTAAAAGTTCGTCAGAGCCAATACCCATCAGAATGAGCGCAGGTTTTAAATTGTAGAGTTTTGCAATGGCCGTTCTGATTGCGAAAGCATCTGACTCTGGGTAGCGCGACATACGCGCGGCTGCATTTACGTATGCTTCTGTCGCTTTGGGGCTTGGCCCCAAAGCTGACTCGTTTGCAGAGAGTTTGATGCTGCGTCCGTCAGCTTCGACAGTTTGGCCGGGCACATACGCCCGAATATTTGTTATGCCGGGGCGTGGTGTGGGCGAAGAGGCCATACTTGAAGGTCAGCTCTGTGTGATTGGGGCGTTCATCGATAAGCGGAACGTCATCAAGTTAGAAACAATGATGCCTATGCCGCACGCAATCAATGTAATCTTGATGCCGATCATATCGGCGACCAAGCCCCATACAACACCACCTAATAGAATTCCCAAACTGAATGTCATAATAAATAGCGAGATGCCGCGACCCCGCATGTTTGAGGGCAGGCGCATCTGCGTCCCAACCTGGAATGTGATGGACACGTTGGTCCATGCAATCCCGTATATAAAAGTGCATACCCCAGCCAGTGTAAGATCGTGCACATAAGCTAGACCTATATATGCCAAAGCAGCGCCAAGTACGCTCAAGTGCACATGCATATTGGGTGTCACTTTACCGCTAAGACGGCTGCGACCGAATGCGACAAACACGGAGCCGACCCCAACCCAGGTCACAAGTGTTCCGAATGTGCTGGGGCCACCGCCCAGTTGTTCTTTGGCGACCAGGGGCATCAGCGATAATAGTGCGCTCATGCAGCTTGAAATAACTGTCAGTCGGATCAGCATCCCGCGAAAGCCGCGCTCGGTCATGGCAAAGCGCGCACCATTCCACAGGGCTTCAACAAATCTCTCGCGGGAGGGCTGATAAAGTTTGGGCGGCGGTTGGCGCATAAAGAATGTACCAAGGCCCGCATAGCCAATCGTGTTGACGAGAAAGACCGACGCAGACCCGACAATGCTGATCATCGCGCCTGCAAACATGGGGCCGAGCGACCGGCCCACATTCAGCGCAATAGAATTGAGGGTGAGGGCTTGGGGCAGCAGCTCACGTTTTACCAAGTCTTGAATTACAGCCATAATGGCAGGGCCTTGCAACGCAAAGACGCTGCCGATGACCAGTGTGTGGGCCAGCAATGTCCAAGGGCCAATCCACCCTAGCCACGTGAGCAGTGATAAATCCAAGGCAACGACGCAGATGACGCAACTGAGCGTAATGATATAGCGGCGGCGGTCTACCTTGTCGGCCAACACCCCGCCCGGTAACGACAGGAAAATCGACGGCAGCATGAATGAGGCTTGTACCAAGCCCAGCATCAACGCGCGATTATCCAACGATGCCATCAGCCAGGCACAGCCAATGCCATTCATCCAGCCGCCCACGTTGGTGACGAACAGCGCGATATATAGCAGCCGGAAGTCCCGGATTTGCAGCGGCGCCCACAACGATATATCTGATGAGGAAACGTGTTGTGGCGGAGTTGAGTTGTCTGGGGTCGTCATGGGGCCGAACCTTGCACATTGGGCGCCACATCGCAAAATGAACCCTGCCGCTGCTCGCATATCGCGCAAGGAGTGACGTTGCGTGCAACCAAAACCTTAGGTGCAATCAAATGGCCAAGAAAGACGTCGCGATTTATCATAATCCGCGCTGCACAAAGTCGCGCGAGACATTAGCGTTGCTGGAAGAAAAGGGCATTCAGCCCACTGTGATTGAGTACCTGAAAACCCCACCAACGGCATCTGAACTGAAGTCTATTTTAAAGGCTTTGGGCCTGAAGGCTGCTGACATCATCCGTAAAAAGGAAGCGGTCGAGGCCGGGGTTGATATTGCTTGGCCAGAAGACAAATTGATGACGGCGATGGTTGAAAATCCCATCGTGATTGAGCGCCCGATTGTGGTGGTTGGGGCAAAGGCCGTGCTGGGCCGCCCGCCCGAAAATGTCTTAAAAATTATCTGAGAGGCGGCGCTCTGCGGCGCGCACATTAACCTCCAAATCGTGTGGAATTTCAAATCACTAGCGATACAATTTTATACAAACCAGGGGATTGGCTTTTCTTCAATTAAGGTATTTATCTTCCAACTCGCACAGTGTCTAACAACGCCCGTGTAAATTGCACCGTCTTGAGTTGACGGCTGAGGCCAAGCGACGCACTTTGCATATGGGCCCTGCATGGCTTGCGGGGATGATGGGAATCTGGACTGCCGAAGATGACGACGACTTCACCCGATGTCGCGGAGCCTTTCGCGTTACCGGGCAATATCTTGGATCGTTTGCGCGCGCTTCGTGCTGAGTTCAGCGAAGCGTTGGGAGAGCGTGTGCGTGAAGTGCGCACCATCTGGGCCCCGATTGCGCAAAACCCCCTGGCGGAAACTGTTCCCACGGGTTTAAAGAAAATCCACGAGATCGTTCATTCACTGGCGGGATCAGGCAAAAGTTTCGGCTTTCCCGACGTGAGTATCGCCGCTGCTCCGTTGGATGCATTGTTCCGGTTGGTACTGGAAGATGGCGACGCGTTGAATAAAGAAGAAATCGCACAAGCCGAATTACTGATTCAAGAGTTGGAAAAATCGGCGCGGCTTCCCGGTCAGCCCATTTCTTTCGATGACAATAAAGTTGTCGGCAATAATAACGTTGAGTGCGGCGCCATTCATGTATTGTTGGCAGCGGAAACGAATGATCAGAAGGCCATTGATCTGCGTGAAGCCATTTTAGATTTTGGCTATCCGTGCACGATTACGCCTGACTTAAGTGCTGTGCCACACAATTTGATTCAAGGCGACTATGCTGTCATTTTTGCTGACATCACGCGCGGGAATGCGCATTTGTCGGTCTTGCGTAGTTCCAGTGCATTATCGCGCCTGCCGCTGATCTTAACGTCGGCGAATGCGACTTTTGAAGAACGTTTAAAGGCCGTGCGCATTGGCGCGTGCACTTTCATTCCGCAACCGTTTGAAACGCAAGATGCCATCAATGTTATTTCCTCGATCGAGGAAACACATACGCAACGCTCGTACCGGGTGGTGATTGCCGAAGACGAAAAAATCTTGGCGCAATTCTATCAGGCTACATTGGAGCATGCGGGAATGGACGTGCGCTTGGTGCGCGATCCATCGAAGTTGCTGGAAACGCTGTCTGGTTTCGATCCTGATATTATTATCATGGACGTGTACATGACCGACTGTACAGGCCTTGAGTTGGCGCAGATCGTGCGGCAGTTCCCGGCCTATACCACGGTGCCGATCTTGTTCTTGTCGATGGAAGCGCGGCTTGAATTGCAGCTTCAGGCGCGTCACTTGGGCGGCGATGATTTCCTGGTGAAGCCGTTGCAGCCTGCGCAATTGGTTTCGGCGGTAACCAGCCGTTCAAATCGTTATCGTGATCTGAAAAAACTGACCGACCGCGATAGCCTGACGGGGTTGCTGAACCACACCAACATTCAGCGTAACTTAGAGCGCGAAATCAGTGTGGCCGCACGTACCGGTGCGCCGGTATCGTTCTGCATGGTCGATATCGATCACTTCAAGAAGGTGAACGATACGTATGGCCACGTGGTTGGCGATCAGGTTTTGATCCGCATCACGCACTTATTGCGCAATCGCTTGCGTCGTGTCGACTATGTCGGCCGTTATGGCGGGGAAGAGTTCGCAATTGTGATGCCACACACAGATGCGGTCACCGCGCGCTCGGTGGTAGATGCATTGCGTGAAGCCGCCAACGAAGTTGAGCACGACGCGGATGGCACCACGTTCCATATTACGTTTAGTGCAGGCATTGCTACATACCCACACTTTGATACGACGCTTGAAGTGACCCAAGCGGCTGATGATGCGCTGTATGCCGCCAAGCATGGCGGGCGCAATCAGGTCGTCGTCGCTGAGCCCGAAAAGAAAAACTAAATCAGGCCGTCACGTTTTGCGAGGCGTTCGATGTACGCTTTGTAAGTGGTGGGCTCGCGGCCCAACAGCCAGCGCATAACGTTTGCATTTCCCAAAAAGCCTGAGTGATCGTAGTGGCCGTTCATTTTGCGCATTGTCTCAATGCGCAAATCTGTGGCCCCTGCGGCTTTGGCTTTGGCGGCCATTTCGTCCAGCGGAATGTGGCGCGCTTTTACGTCACGCTTCAAAACCTCGGATAAAATCTTGGCCATATCGTCTTGGCTGAGAGATTCAGGGCCAGCCAGTTCGTAAGTTGCATACAGGTGCCCATCTTCCAACGCTACTTTGGCGCTCGCTTCGGCCAGATCGAGCAAATCAACGACATTAAATTTGACGTGCGTGTTGAAAGGCATGGCATGCACGCCATTGGTGGTGACGTCTTTCCATATCGTTTCGACGTGTTGCATGTAGCGGATCGGCTGCACAATCGTATATGGCACACCGGACTCGATGATCATCTCTTCGGTATCGAGTTTGCGCGCATGGTGCGGCACTTCGCGGCGCAAGGGGTGCATCACTGAGTAATATACAAAGCGCTTTACGTTCGTTTTTTGTGCGGCCGTCACGAAATAGCTGGTGATCAGCTTCTCATCTGGGTGCATCGGCGGGCCCACGTGAATGACTGCATCGCAGCCTTGCGTTGCCGCTTCAATGGTATCGGCCTTCAGCATGTCGCCCACCACAATATCGGTGATGCCGGTGGCGGCCTTTAACCCATCGACTTGCGCTGGGTTGCGAATAAAGGCGCGCACGTTCGCACCTTTGGCCTTCACGGCATTGACGATGGCGCGGCCTGTGCGGCCATTGGCGGCGCTAACAAGGACGGTCGCAGGCATATGGAAACTCCCCGGCAAAATGAAGGAGCGTAACGGAGCATAACCCGCCCTCACGCGCTATGGCGTTTTGGGGGCTTGTCCAAAAGAGTAGGGCTAAAAAAGAGAGGAGGGGGCCACGCGACGAGAATGTGGCCTCTTCTTAATACTAGCTTGAGCCTAAAGTTGCCGCCTCGGTCGCGGCACGTTGCATTTGCGATGACATATCTTTGGCGACGGCACTTTGCTGCTCGATGGCGGCCCCTGTAGAGGCTACATATTTTTGCACGGCGTTGATGGACTCGTTGATACCTTCTAAGGCATCAGCGACTTCACGCGATACAGAGCGCACGCCGTTGATCTCTCTGGTGATCTGCTCAGTGGCGACTTTGGCTTGGCTCGCCAGATTTTTTACTTCTTGTGCGACGACCGCAAAGCCACGCCCAGCTTCACCCGCCCGCGCAGCCTCAATCGTTGCGTTCAGGGCGAGTAAGTTTACCTGGTCAGCAATTTTTTGGATCAGGGTCACGATGCCAACCATCGACTCAGCAGCTACACCTAGTTTTTATGTGGTCGAGCCTGCGGCAGACACGCGGTCGACAGCACCATCGGCGGTGTCTTTTACTTTCACCATATTCGATGAAATTTCACCCACTGACACGTTCAGTTCTTCGGCCCCAGCGGCGACATTTTCTATCTGCTGACGGACAAAATCACTTTTCTGGCGCGCGACAGCTTGCGCTGTGACATCGGATGCGAACTTCACAACTTTGAATGGCTTGCCGTTCATATCGATAATGGGATTGTATGACGCTTGGATGTAAATCACGCGACCGGTTTTGCCGATACGCTTGTATTCCCCGCTTTGGAATTCGCCGTTGCCTAAGCGATCCCAGAAATTTTTATATTCTGCGGTATGCTGCTGCGCGGATTCCATAAACATACTGTGATGCCGGCCACGGATTTCATCTATGCGATAGCCCAGTGTGCTCAGGAAGTTTTCGTTCGCTGTGATAATCGTGCCATCCAGATTGAACTCGATCACCGCTTGCGATTTACCAATCGCTTCTAACTGTCCGGCGAAGTCGGCGTTCTGTAACTTTGTTTGCGTCACATCAGTTGCGAGTTTCACAACTTTGAACGGCTTGCCCGCACTATCAAAAATCGGGCTGTATGTGGCTTGAATCCAAACTTCTGCATCTCCTTTGCCAAGGCGTTTGAACTCGCCTGCTTGGAAATGGCCTTGCTTCAGTTGCGCCCAAAAAGCGCGGTAAGCTGCGCCGTCTTTTTCGGCAGCAGAGACAAACATGCTGTGATGACGGCCCATAATTTCGCTGAGCTGATACCCCATCACATCTAAAAACGTCTTATTCGCGGTAATGATCGTGCCATCGAGTGAGAATTCGATGGTGGCCTGCGACTTCTCGATTGCTGCAATTTTTGCAGCCATTTCAGTTGTGTCTTGAATACGTGAAGAGCCGAATATTGTCTTCAAATTTAGCTGTGGCATATGCCTACCTGAATTTTAATTCAGGTCCTTTTTGTTGTGGATGCATTCGTACATCCCCCAGGCGCTTTTGTTTTTGTGCGCTTCTTACGATGTCCTTTCATCCGCAGATCAATCGAAGGCAATGTTAATCGCGCGTAGCATTGCTCACCTTTAGTATAAGTCTTTAAAAGGCTTATTCTTTGGACGTAGATCGCCGATCTAAAAAAATGTGCAAGGCGACCGTGAGTTGTTTTGTCTGGACCATTATCCGGCTTGGGCGTGGGATAAGACGCGAAGATGCTGACGCATCGTTCTACTGCAAGAAATTATAGGTTTTTCTTGATCATTCATCGAGTCGCGTCTCAGTTGTGAGACTGGTTGTGTGAGGTGCGCCGTCAAACAACTCTGCGTGAGACATATTCGCGCCTTAGTCTGGACGCCAAACCTCCACAAATGAAGCGTGAGATCAGACTGCACTGAAGCGTCGCGCTTAAAGCATTTTGACGCGGTGTAGTGGGGATGATCATGCGCTACATAAGCAAAAGAAGTTTCGCTTTCTCGAGTATCGCTGCGATTGGTTTTGTCGCCATTGGTTTTGTCGTTGCACTGAACGCAAGTGCGTTGGCGCAAGCGACGGTCGCCGTCAGCAACGATACGCCAGAGGTTGTCGTTGAACTTAAAAATCCTGAGAAATATTTGCGCCGTCAGGGGCCGCTGCCAAGCGCCGTTGAGCAAGCGCAATTAAAAGAACAATACGAACGCGCCCGTGCTGCAAGTGCTCCTGACCAATCCAGCTCGCGTTTGAACCAACTGAAACCGGTAGTCGCAGAGTCAACAGGTGAGGGCCTTGAACGATCACAAGCCATCGTTAGCGGTAACTGGACTGTCATTCCCAACGCCACGCCTGGCGCTTTGGGTAATACCAGCTTCATTCGCCTTCCCAATGCCAACACGATCGCGACGGCTACATACACTGTGCGCCTCATTGGCGACGATACGGGGCGTGATTACGGCACAGCGATTGTGAACGTGCCGCCGCGGGCTTCACCGCAGTATTCGTTGCAGGATTTGCTGTATATTGCGCATGGGTCATCGTTTGATCCGGCGGATCAAAACGTCAGCCTGTATGTCCGCACCAGTCACTACAACACGGGCTTTCAGCACGTGTATTACAATTCGAATTCGGATTTCTTCGAGAACATGTCCGTCTGTTCTTATAAATCTGGGTACAACTACCTGCCATTAATGTCCGGTGTTGTGAACCTGCACACGCAGCTTCTGTCGTCGCGCTTTCCTAGCCTGATCACGGTCCATAACGAAAACCCTTTCAGCACCACCATTCGTGCGCGCATCCATGAGTCGCAAACCGGGCGCTATCGCGGCTTGCTGACATTTAACGCCATCGGTAATTCCACTTATGTCTTTACGCCCGATGATATCTTGAACGAACTGGGCCTGTATTTGGGCGATCAGGTTTTTCACTTCAGCTTAATCTTCGATAGCGATCCTACCAATCCGCCTAATGCGTTGCTTTCACATGTCGTCACCAACAATCGCGTCTATGGCTCGGTTTTGAACCTCACGACCATCTGCTCGATTGACGATTAAAGTACCAGTTGCGGGGCGCGTGCGATATTATGCGCCTCGCAATGAATTGGGTCCGCTTGTGAGTTGGGATAGTCAAACGTACCTCAAAGACGTGCAGTATCGCGATACCGCGAACCTTGATGCACGGTCCCGTCTTCACAAAAAATATGGCCGTGCCGATTGGCATGAATGGCTGGTCGCGCAAGCGGGCTTAAAACCAAACGCTGTGATTCTCGACGTGGGGTGTGGCTCGGGCGCGATGTGGAGATCTGTTGCGCCTACGCTGCCGCAAAACATAGCGCTGCACTTGGTTGATCTGTCTGAAGGTATGGTGCGCGCAGCGTCTCAGGCTGTGGCAGGCGAGGGGCATTTCCCGCATATATCCTCCCGCGTGGCTGATGCGCAAAACCTGCCCTTTGCTGATCACGCGTTCGATACTGTCTTTGCCGTGCATATGCTCTATCACGTCCCGGACCCACTCAAAGCCGTGCGTGAGTTCCACCGCGTTCTTAAATCTAATGGCCGTGTGTTGTGCGTGCTGAACGATGTGAACCACATGCGTGATTTGGTGGAGCTCACGTCGTGTGTGTTTGGCGGACCGAGTCAGGACCGCTCCACATTGCTGATCAGCGTCGACAAAGCCGTGAACGCGTTCCGTGAACGCTTTGGTGCGGTCGAGGTCATTCCGTTCGCGGATGACCTTCTCTGCACTGACCCGAAAGACGTATTCGATTACGTCCTGAGCCTGCCGCACTCTGATGAGGAGCTTGCGCGCACTGCTGAATTACGTACGGCGATTGATGATGCATTCGCACGTGGTAATGGCACGTTTCACATTCGCAAAGATGTGAAGTTGATTGTGGCGTTTTCTTAATGGCGTATTTGCGTAACTATCATTTTTTCTCCCTCGCCCTTTGGGAGAGGGCCGGGGTGAGGGCGCGTTGTTAGGTAACTTGCGCGAAATTTCGAACAAGACAAAACGCACTTGCCCTCACCCGGCACTGCGTGCCGACCTCTCCCAAGGGAGAGGTTAATAATGATGTGTCGTAACAAAAGATTAGCCCCGGCCCAGCCTTTCTGGCTGAGAATCCGGGGCCGTGGTCACCTCGATAAAACCTTGCAACGGTGAAGAGGAGGGTGAGGGACCGAAGTTCAGAAATCTTTTCTTCGCTGGTGTAAAAGCCTGACGGGCGATGCCAGCGATGTTTTAGGGGCCGTTCCTACCAAAGAGAGTCCCTAAGGGGTCGTGCAGTATTCCTTCGTTTATTCCTTGATGACGCCGCGCACATCAACAAGCTGCGAGGCAATCGCTTCATTCACTTCGTTATAGGCCGCTTCCATTTCCTGTAATCGGAGGCGCATGCCTTTCAACGTTTCCACTTCCGCATCTGTCATCGGTGTGCGGTTTGATGCGCTGGTGAGTGTCATTGCCAAATACTTGGCTTTCATCTCGGCCATCATCTTGGTCAGGTCGATCATTTCGCGCGGATCAATCACATCCACATGGCGCTTCATCGCGCGGCGCATTTCATCTTCGGCAATCTGGTTTAAGTGACGCGCAAATTGGCTCGACGACAGCATTGGCATCGCCGGGCTGCTTTTCTCAGGCGCCGGTGCGCTGGCAAGGCTCTCCGACACCGACGGGTCGGCGTGACGACGCACCGAAATGAAATCGATAACAGACATGACCACTCCAAATTCTGATGCCCCGAAGCTTTCAGCCAGGGGCGACATCACTAGAATTGCAAGGGCCGTGCCAGAGTGAAGCTAGCTAAAAATGGCGGTTTTTCAAGGAATTAGCGGCGGGGCGAGAATGCCGCGCGCAAGCGCTGGGCAAATTCTTCCGCGCTAGCCCTGGTAAGCTTTGCCGCTTTTTACCAGCCTACCCCAAACGCAACGCAACTTTATATCGCGCCCATTGCAGTGTCCTAGGACTGTCTCTAAGGTCTTGGCAGTTATGAATTTTGTCGCCGCCGGTGGGGACTGGCCGACAAAACAAAGATGGGGAAAAATCTTATGACTGGCACTACCGGCCAAAGTCGATTGTTCATCAAAAAATCTGTCGATCAAATTCAACGTGAGTCCACCAACCACGGCCTTAAACGAACATTAGGCAAGTGGAACCTTGTGATGCTCGGCATCGGTTGCATCATCGGTGCAGGCATTTATGTGATGACCGGTAACGCTGCTGCCAATTTCGCAGGCCCTGGCGTGATGCTGTCATTTATCATCGCTGGCCTCGCGTGTGCGTTCGCTGGTTTGTGCTATGCCGAGCTGGCGTCTACCATGCCGGTCGCGGGCTCTGCTTATACATATTCATATGCCACCATGGGCGAAGTGATCGCCTGGGTGATGGGTTGGCTTCTGGTGCTGGAATACGGCGTAGCTGCGGCTACGGTTGCTGTGGGGTGGTCCGGTTACGTCGTCAGCCTCGGCAACACGTTGGGCATTAGCATCTCGCCTGATCTTGCGGCCTCTACCATTCAATTCGTGACAGATAGCGCCACGGGTGTTGGGGCATTCCAGGTCACAGGTGATTTCAACTTGGTTGCCGCCATTGGTATTTTGTTGGTCACAGCCTTGTTGGTCATCGGCGTGTCTGAATCTGCCAACGTCAATAACGTCATCGTCGTTATTAAAGTGGGCGTGCTAGTGGCGTTCATCATTGCCGGTGTTTCTTATGTAAATAGCGACAACTGGGTGCCGTTCGTTCCTGAAAACGAAGGCGGCTTTAAATACGGCTTCCAAGGGGTGTTCCGCGCGGCTTCGGTGATCTTCTTTGCCTACGTCGGCTTTGAAGCGGTCTCAACCGCCGCCGCCGAAGCACGCGACCCGCAAAAAGATATGCCCTTCGGCATTCTGGGTTCGCTGTTCATCTGCACGGCTATCTACATTGTTGTTGCTGCCGTGTTGACTGGCATTGTGCCGTTTCGTGAATTGGGCGTGCCGGAACCGATTGCCATTGCGGTGGACCGTATGGGCATGCCGTGGTTCTCACTGGCCATCAAAATTGGCGCTGTCGCGGGTCTGTCGTCGGTGATGTTGATCCTCACCTACGGTCAATCGCGTATCTTCTACGCCATGGCCCGTGACGGTTTGTTGCCGCGCGCATTTGCCACCGTGCACCAGAAGTTCCGCACGCCGTGGATTGGCACCATTGTACTGGGCACGTTGATCGCCATTGCGGCCTCGCTGTTGCCTATCACTATCTTGGGTGACTTGGTCAGCTTAGGCACTGCGTTTGCGTTTGGGATTGTTTGCATCAGTGTGTTGTGGCTGCGCAAAACGCGTCCTGATTTGCATCGTCCGTTTGTTGCCCCCGGCGGCATCTGGGTGCCGATTGCAGGCATCATCGGTGCAGCCATCATGGCAGCGCCGCTGATCATCGATATCATCGTGAAAGCGACCGAAGGTGACCCGATCCCCGCCATGATCCTCAGCGGCTACTTGGTGCTGGGGGCGGGCATTTATGTGTTCTACGGTTTGTCGAACTCACGCCTAGCGAAAGGCTTGGACATTTTGGAAGACACGACGCTTCCGGGCGCCATGCAAGCCGCTGCACATGGCCTTGATGAAAAGAAGTGATGAAAAAGAATAAAAAGACTTAACGTCTTTGAGTGAAAAGCCCGGACGGTAACGTTCGGGCTTTTTGTTTATGCGTCGAAAAGAGTGGTTATGAGCCGAGATATAAAATTGAATGCGTTATCAAATTGAAATTTTATCGTAAAATCGCGTCTTGAAGTTGTTTGGTTCGGAGTGTGCATTTGTGCCGGTGAAGGCTCTCAAAGACCTGTTTACACCGCCGTGGCCGTTCCGGGTCAAGCTGTCGATCATTCTGTCGACGGTCACCGTGCTTGGTACGTTGATGTTCGCTGGCTTGTCGTACGAAGCCAGCAAGACGCGCATGTTGGACGATATCGACGCGCTGCTGTGCTCGGCGGCTGACGGTGCGCAACAAATTGTCGACCCTCTCGTCATTCTGGAAGCGGAATCCCAAAGCCGTACCGAACCTGAGTACACAAATAAATACCGTTACGCGCAGAACGAGTTGGAAGAGTACGTTCAGCGCGCACGCCTGAAGTTCGTTTGGTCGATTGTCGCGCGCAAAGATGGCACCGCTTACGAGTTGGTCAGTAATCTCAGCGACGACCAAAAAGCGGCAAACGCCGACCCCATGACCGCGCTGTTGCTGAATCCGTACGAATTGCCGCCGGTGTACGCTGATGCGGTCAAGACCGGATACAAGACAACCGGCAGTGCGGAAGATTCCTACGGTGCCTTCCGCTCTTGCATCGTGCCGTTCAAGCAAGCCTCGGGCGAAACTGTGCTGTTTGGTGCCGACGTCAACATCACGGATGTGAACCGCGAACTGCAAGAAGGTTTAAAGACCAGCCTAGGCATTGGCTTCTTTGTGTTGTCGTTCACGCTGTTGGTGATTGGGTTGGTTAGTCGCAATATTGCTGGTGAATTGCGGCAGGCGGAAGAAGAAGCCGCTGAAGTGAGCCGCTTGGTTTTTACCGATCGAACTAAGCCCTTGCGCAGTACCACCAAAGAGGTTGATCGCCTGTTCCGCTCGATGACCGAGATGAAAGATGGCTTAAAAGCTTTTAGCAAATACGTGCCCAAAGCCATCGTCTCGCAAGTGATCAGCAGCGGTAAAGCCGATGTCGGCGGTGAGATGCGTGAGTTGTCATTGCTGATGACCGACGTGACCGACTTCACGACCATCAGCGAAAAGCTGGCCCCTGAAAGTGTGATGACCGTGATGTCGGAATATTTCGACCACGTTTGCGCGCCGATTTTGGACGGCCAGGGCACGCTTGATAAGTATGTGGGCGATGCAATTTTTGCGTACTGGAATGCACCCCAACGGCAGACGGGTCATGCGGTGTTATGTTGCCGGGCTGCGTTGGCCTCGCGCGCCGCGAGCCGTGCGCTTGCGATCAAATGGCAGGCGGCAGGGCAATGGCCGTGGCACACCCGCTTTGGCTTGCATTGTGGCGATACGGTGTTCGGCAATGTCGGCGCACCAGACCGTATGGATTTCACGGTTATTGGTTCATCGGTGAATTTGGCGTCGCGCATTGAAGGCTTAAACAAATTTTACGGCACTGAAATTTTGGCCAGTGCGCACTTGCGCGATCAGGCACTTGGCGAAATGGTGTTCCGCCGTGTTGATTATGTACTTCCCAAAGGTGCGATTGCACCGTTTGAGATTTTTGAACTGATTGGCACCAAAGCCGATGTGGCGGCTGATGCGGTGATGGTGACGTTCCTAAAACGCTGGGATGAAGCACAAATGCTTTATACCCAGCGTCGTTGGGCCGAAGCCTTGTCGGCTTTCTCAACCCTTGCGGCAGAGCGCAACTTAGACAAGGTCGCAAAAATGTATGTAGAGCGCTGCCAAGACTTTACCGTCAATCCACCGCCCGCCGATTGGAACGGCGTGCGGTCGTTTGATAGTAAATAAATTTAAGCGCGGAAAAGCGCTGCTAATCCTGCCGCATAGCGCGATGGGTCTTCAGCCAACGTTACGACATGGCCGCCGAGACGCTTGGCGTTCTCGGCATGCGGCCCATTGTTCAACGTGGCAATCGTCACGTTCTTTCCTGCGTTCGCGATCGTCGCATCGAGCGCACTTGCCACGAAGGCGGCATGTGCTGACGCTGCTTTCAATAGATCAACCGCTTTGACGTGCACGGCATCGGCACTGAGGTTGGGCTGTGATTGAATGGCATTGGCGTGGGTTGGTTCAAACCACGGCCAGTACAATTCAGCATCGCGCGCGACCGCCCAGGCTTCCATCAAATGCGCGCCGTACCATGACGGCGTGAGGGCCGGGACCAGTTGAGACTTTAGTTTAAGTTTGTCGTTTTCCTGAAAATTCCAGGGATCCACATAAGTCACCGGAATTCCCTGCTCTGGGGCCTGCATTTGCAGGGCGGCCGCGACCGCAGCACTCGCGCCAGATGCAATAATTTCGACTTCCCCGACTCCGAGATCATGGAGTGCTTCTGCAATGCTGTCGGCCATCTGCTGCACCGAGAATTGGTTCCCAGCCGAGGCGCCAGTGTCACCATGACCCGGCAAGTCAAATGCAAGAGTAGGGCGTTGACCGTGCAGCATCTGCTGCACCAACTGCCACTGCTTCGATGAACGACCCGCATCGTGCAGCAACACGACAGGCTTGCCACTGCCGGTGTGTGAGCGGCGTAGGTAGATCTGACCATGCTTGGTCTTGGCCATGCTCTGCCACGGACGTGTGGAGATGGTCGCAGTTGCAGTATGTGGCGGTGTCTTGCCTTTGCAGTGTTGCTTGAACAGGTCCAGCGCACGCGCTTCAACTGCCATCGGTGTCGGATGACCTTCGCGTTTCACGCAAGCGGGCATGTCGTTCGGGATACGGTCCAAGTGCGCGTAAAGAACGTCTTGCTTGAACGCCATCACATGACACGGCGATGTCATGCCGCGTAAGCCTTTGATCGCATCGTAGGTGAAGGCCGCTTTGTACGCACGCAAGCCATCATTGGCACACCGGAAGAAGTCCATCATGAACGGCTGCAAAAAGTCAGCCGGTGGCACATCGAACGTCATGCGATTGGCGGCGGCTTTGCGGTACCACGGATAGAAAATCATCTGGTCGCGCATACGCACCCACGACCATACCATATGCGAGCCATCATCGCGTGGGACGAGGGGCACGAAGTAGTTGGCCATCGTGTCCGAAACTTCTTCGGGTGTCGCGACGACATAACCGTTCAAGCAGCACACATCGGTGCGCTCAGGGTAGGCGCGGGCAAACTCGGCGGCGATCATGGCCCCCGTATGCGTGCCGTAGATGCCGCAACGATCAACGCCGATGGCATCCAGGAACTGCGCTAACGCTTCGGCGTAAGGTTCGATCAGCGGTGCTTCGCCGGGCAGGCTGTCGGACAGACCAAACGATGGTGTGTCAGGGGCAATGAACGTCAGGCCCACGTCCCCCCATTGATTGAGGAGATGCTCGTACTCTGCCGATGAGACGGGGCTTTGATGCAGCAGCACAACCGTGGGGCCGCTGCCGGATTTGCGGTAGTGTACTTGGCGTGGGGCAGTGCCCGGCACGTCGATGGTGGCGAAATGCCGGGTGATCTGAACCACGGAGAACCTTTTAGAACTGAAGCGTTATTGGTGTTGCGGATAAGCTTCGAAAGCCTTGCCGATTTCTTCTGCCGTACGCTTCATGAAGGGCACGTACTTTTCAACGGCCTGATCAGGCGTCATGGCAGAGCGAATAAAGCGCATCACCAAACCTGCCAGCACACGACCTCTCGCGAAGACCGGCACAGCCAAGTTTAACTCGGCCAACGCCGGGTTGTCATACATCGCCCAGCCGTTCTTCCGAACTTCGGCTATGATGCGGTTCACCAGCGCTTTGTCGCGCGACAATTTGTCTTCGGGGCGATCTGAACGGCTGAGCACGTCGAGCATGGTCGAGCGTTGTTCTTCGCTGCAGAAGGCCATGTGAACGCGGCCTGACGAACTGCCCAACACCGGTACACGCACGCCGGCTGAATAACGTTCCAATGCCAGCGGGCTGTCTTTGTCGGTGGTTTCACGCACCAACATCGACGTGCCATGCAGGGTTGAGATCGCCAGCGGCCACACAACTTCGCGGCCCAATTTGGTGATGAGCGGCTTGGCGATGTCATGCACCCACGCTTCGTCATCAAAGCCATCCGACAGCGCACGCACTTTCAACGTCAGGCGATAACGATCATCGGACGGATCGCGGATCGCATAACCCGCAACGCACAGCGTTTCCAAAACACGATATGCGGTGGTGCGCGGCAGGCGCACGGCCTTCGCGATATCGGTTACGGTCGCACCGTTGTGGCGGTTCAATTCCTGCAATGTATCCAGACCTCGCATCAGCGCTCGGATCGGGCGGACGGAATCCGCGCCTTCGCCGCCTGCTGCTGCTTCGCCGTCGTCTAAGTCTTCAAGTTCGTCTGACATGGTGGTTCCGTTATTGCGATGAAGGTCTTCTGGTGAACCTCTAGTTCGATTTGGGTTCACCCTTGCGGAGGCGCTCTGATAACCTACCGCTGGATGGACAGGTGGGCAGCGTAGCCCAATGTCCAACAGGTGGATATATGTTTTTGCGGCCATGCTGGTTTGGGCTATAGGACTTAGGTTCCCGGCGGCCAAAGATGAGGAAGACGTGACCAATCAAGCTATAAATCCGCTGACTTTTGAAGGCATTACGGCTGTCGACCCCATGGCTGATGAGGAGGCGCGCCGTGCGTTTCGCCGCAGTCTCGGACAATTCGCCACAGGCGTTACGGTTATGACGACCCTGAATCCAGAAGGCGTCCGCGTCGGCATGACAGTGAATTCCTTCAATTCGTTGTCCTTAGACCCGCCGCTGATTCTCTGGAGCATCGCTAAAACGACGCCCGCCTTTAACTATTTCCAACCGCAACAAGCCTTTGCTGTGAATATCCTGGCTTCGGGCCAAGAAGACTGGGCCCGCCAGATGGCGAAGTCGGGGGCCGACAAATTCCAGAACGTCAGCCTGATGGATGGCCGTGGCGGGGTGCCGCTGTTGGAAGGCTGCGTGGTGTACTTCGAGTGCGACGTTTGGGCCCGATATCCGGGTGGGGATCACGATATCATCGTCGGTCACGTGAAGCGCGTGCTCAACACTGGTAAAGACCCGCTGCTATTTCACAACGGAGCGTTTCGTTCGTTCTAAAGGACGTTTCGCCCACAACGCGATCAGTTGCCGGGCGGACCTTGCTGGGGTGTATACACTCTGGCACATCCGTTCGGACGACCATTGAGTTCAATAAATTCGAGCTGTTTTGAGAGGGCGTATGGCTTTTCCTGGGAAAGATCCGATCATCATTTGTGGCGCAGGCCCTGTTGGCGGCGTCACCGCGCTGTACTTGGCCCGTGAAGGGTTCAACGTCATCCTTCTTGAGAAAGAGAAGGTGCTTCCGGAAGATTTGCGCGCGTCCACATTCCATCCGCCGTCGATGGACATGCTGGATCGCTTAGACCTCATGCCGCGCCTGATCAGCTTGGGTCTGATCGTGCCGAAGTATCAGTACCGGGATCGCCGCACCGGCGAGATCGCCGAGTTCGATATGTCGGCCATTAAGGATGAAACCAAGCATCCGTATCGCTTGCAGTGCGAGCAATGGCGCTTGAACAAAATCTGTGTCGAAGAGTTGAACAAAATTCCGAACGCCAAAGTGTTGTTCGAGCACGGTGTGATCAAAGTGCTGGATCAAGATGCGGATGGCGTGAACGTTCTGATCAGCACGCCGGACGGCGAAAAGACCATGCGTGCCTCGTACCTGATTGGTGCCGAAGGTGCCAACAGCATGGTCCGCCAAACCTCTGGCCTGACATACGAAGGTTTGACGTACCCCGAGAAATTCCTGGTCGCCTCCACACCATACCCTCTCGAGAAGTTCCTGCCGCGTTTGGCTGGCGTGAACTATGTCTCGGACCCGGACGAGTGGTGCGTGGTGCTTCGCTGCAATAACTTGTGGCGCGTGCTGTTCCCCACCACACCAGGCGATGCGAACGAAAAGCTGTTGTCGGATGCTTACATCCAAGATCGCTTACAGCACTTGGCGCCGAAGCAAGGTGACTACGAGATCGGTCACCGCACGTTGTACAACGTGCACCAGCGCGTCGCGAACACCTATCGTTTGGGGCGTATCATCCTGGCCGGTGACGCAGCGCACATCAACAATCCGCTGGGCGGCATGGGTATGAATGGCGGTCTGCATGACGCGTTCAACTTGGTCGAGAAGTTCTTGGCTGTCCGTGACGGCAAAGCCGAAGAAAGCGCGGCCTTCGATCTGTATGATCGTCAGCGTCGCATCACGGCGACGAAGTTTGTGCAAGAGCACACCATCGCGAACAAGAAGCTGATGGAAGAGAAAGATCCCGATGCGCAAAAGAAGCGTCAGGCGGATTTCATGCGCCAAGCCAACGATCCGGTGCTGGCGAAGAAGTTCCTGATGAAGACATCAATGATCAACGTCCTTCGCGAATCATATGCGATTCAATAAAGGCACGATTCAGTAATAAGGGAAGCCGCAAGGCTATTACTCGGAGAGCACTTACATGGTTGATTCACTCGGCTACCGCATGAAATTCGGCGTGATCGCGCCGTCCACGAACACTTCAGTGGAACCTGAATACGCGCTGATGCAACCGCGCGGCGTTACCAACCACTTCAGCCGCATCGTCATCCCTGATGATCCGGTGCGGAACGACAAAGAATTCGAACAACTGCTGGTCAACATCCGTGGCGCCACGGAAGACGGTCTTGATGCTGTCATGACCTGTTCGCCCGACTACGTGATCATGGGCATGAGCGCTGAGACCTTCTGGGATGGCGCTGGTGGGGCCGACAAGCTGAAGCGCAAAATGGAAAAGCGCGCGAAAATCAAAGTGTCGCTGGGCTCGCACGCTTGCGAAGAGGCCTTAAAAACCTACCAAAAGCTGACCAAAAAGAAGATCAAGCGCGTGGCTGTGTTAACGCCCTACATGCCGGTGGGCGACAAGAACGTGCGCAAATTCTTTGCCGACAACGGCTATGACGTGATCTCGCTGATCGGTCTGAAATCACCCAGCCCGATGTTGATTGCCCATGAGCCGCCGGAAAAGCTGCGTAAAGCTATCATGGAACTGAACGCGTCGAACCCCGATGCGATCATCCAAGTTGGTACCAACTTGGCCTGCGTCGATGTGGCGCAAGAAGCTGAACGTTGGTTGGACAAGCCGGTTATTGCCATTAACGCTGCGACCTATTGGTATTCGCTGCGTGATGCGGGCATTAAGGACCGTATGGAAGGCTTTGGTCGTCTTCTTGCCGAAGCTTAAGCTGGCAGAAGCTTAAAGTTCTACCGCGTATTTGGTTTCTTTCTCAGGAGTGACTTTAGTGACGATGCGTTATCCGTTCTCGGCCATTGCAAAACGCGGGCCTTTAAAATGGCCCGATGGCAAGAAGGTTGCTCTGATCCTTACGCTCAATCTCGAGACGTGGGATATGACGAAAGACACCGAGAAAGCGTATTACGCCGGTGGTCCGCCGATTTTACCCGACGTGCTTCCTGGTAATGTCGCCGACTTCCCGAACTTCACGTGGCGTGAGTACGGCCAGCGCGTCGGCATCTGGCGTTTGTTCGATGCCTTCGACAAAGCCAAGGTGCCTGCAAGCTGCACGATCAATGCCAAGACCGCGCTGATCCGCCCTGACATCGCCCGCGCCCCGCAAGAGCGCGGCTGGGAAGTTCTGGCCCACAACTACGAGCAAGGTGAGTTGCTTTCTGACTTCGCAAAAGACCCGAAGAAAGAGCGCGAAATCATCGAAGCGACGTTGAAGGTGTACAAAGAATTCTACGGCAAGCCCGCGCGTGGCTGGTTGTCGTCGTCTTTGCGCGGCACCGTCAACACACCAGGCATTTTGAAAGAGCACGGCCTGATCCACTACTGCGACATCATGAACGATGATCAGCCGTATTTGATCGAAACCGATCATGGCCCGATTGTCTCGACGCCGTACACCAACGAGATCAACGACTTCACGATTCTAACCCGTCGTGGCCACAACACCGACGAATTCCGTGACATTCTGAAAGAAGAACTGACCGTTCTGCACGAAGAAGCCACCGAACAAGGTTCGGGCCGCATGATGAATGTAGGCTTACACCCGCACGTGTCGGGCCGCGCTTATCGGGTTCGTGCGTTGAAGGAATTCTTGGCCTACGCCAAGACCTTGCCGGGCGTTTGGTTCGCCACCCGCGAACAAGTGGCTGAGTGGTACTTGGCCAACCACAAGGGTCACATTGTCTAAGCTTTTCTCGGTATACGGCAGCTAACAGCTGTATACCGGTTACTATAGCGACCACAGTTCGGAGGTCCGGCGGATCAGGCTTGAAAGCCTGCCGCCGGACTTGTCTTTTATGGGCCATCGAATTCGCTAGTATTGAATTCGCTAATATTGAAGCGGGCAGAGGCATTGCGCCTTGGCCTATATCGGGGAGCGCCCATGAATCTCATCGTCAACGAACTGCAACCATCCAACCCTAACGCCCTCAAATTCTTGGCCAACAAGGACAAGAAAATGCTGATTGGCGCGAACTGGGTGGATGCGAAGTCAGGCCAGCGCCTCAACAGCCATGACCCGGCCACAGGCCGCGTGAACGGCACCATTCCGCGCGCGGCTAAGGAAGACGTTGATCTGGCTGTGAAGGCTGCGCGCGAAGCATTTGAATCAGGCGTGTGGCGGAATAAAACCCCGGATGATCGTGGCCGCGTTCTGTGGCGCATCGCTGAGTTGATTGAAACCAACGCGCAAGAACTAATCGAGTTGGAATCACTCGACCAAGGCAAGCCGTTGTATGTGGCTGGCGCTGAAATTTACGGTGCGGCTGCGCAGTTCCGTTTCTATGCGGGCATGTGCACGAAGATCGAAGGCCAAACCATGCAGCCGTCGATCAATTACCAACCGGCTGGCAAGCGCGTGATTGCGCACACTTTAAAAGAAGCTCTAGGCGTTGTGGCGGCGATCATGCCGTGGAACAGCCCGCTGGTTCTGGAAGCCATGAAGCTCGCGCCAATTTTGGCTGCGGGTTGCTCGGTGGTGATGAAGCCTGCCGAAGATACCTCACTGAGCACGGTGCGCTTAGGCGAACTGATGCTGGAAGCAGGCTTGCCGCCGGGCGTGTTCAACTTGGTCACTGGTTTGGGTGGCGAAGTGGGCCAAGCTTTGGCCGAACACATGGACGTTGATAAAGTGGCGTTCACAGGCTCGACCGCCACGGGCCGTAAAATTCTGCAAGCAGCCCAAGGCAACTTGAAGAAAGTGGCGTTGGAACTGGGCGGCAAGTCGCCGACCATCGTGTTTGATGATGCTGAATTGGATATGGCCATTCCGGGGGCAGCTAACGCGATCCTGTGGAACACAGGGCAGGTGTGCGTGGCCGGGTCGCGCCTTTATATCCAAAAGAAAGTGTTCGATAAGGTTGTCGCGGGCATTGCCGATATCGCGAAGGGCATGAAGCTGGGTCACGGTCTTGATCCAACCACGCAGTTGGGTCCTGTGGTCAACCGCGTGCAAGCCGACAAAGTGAAAAGCTACATCGACAGCGGCATCAGCGAAGGTGCTGAAGTTGTGACCGGTGGCCAGCAATTAGGCCCCAACAGCACGTTCATCTCGCCGACCGTCATCACCAAAGTGAAGCCGAGCATGAAGATCGTGCGCGAAGAAATCTTTGGGCCGGTGGTGGTCGCAACACCGTTCGACACCATTGAAGAAGTGCAGCACTTAGCCAACGACACGCGTTATGGCTTGGCCTCCAGCATCTGGAGCCAAAACCTCTCGACCGTGCATCGCTTGGCCGCTGATTTGCGTGCAGGCACCGTGTGGGTGAACTGCCACCACTTCTTCGATCCGGCACAGCCCATCGGCGGCTACAAAGAGTCAGGCTTCAGCCGTGATAACGGCATGCAAGCTGTTGAGAACTACCTGGAAACCAAAACGGTTTGCATGGTTGTGTAATACGTTGCAACAAGTGCAATATATTTACGGCCTTCCCGAGAGGGAGGGCCGTATTTGTTTGTGAGGTTTTACTGGCGTTGAATACGGACAAATTCTTTAAAGGCTATTTTGTAAAGCTTGTCGAAATTTTCCCAAGTTAAAGAGAGTGTGCTTGCTATACTTTCGATACGAAAAGGTTCTTTATTTTGCGGTCTTAGGCGTTCGTCTTCTTCCCACTTTTCTTCTGATTGCTTATCGTTATATGGTGCTGCATATCTACTTGACCAACTTAGAAGAGATTTGACTCGTAAAAGTAATCTTTGATCTTCTCTTCCTAGCTTAGGTAACTCAGCTTCATTCCATAATCGGGTTACATCGTGAGTTGGTCGAACTCGCACGACATGTTTGGGCGCTGTTCCCATTTCAATTTTTCTTGCTATCACTGCCTTAATTACTAGTTCTAAGGCTATGCTGGCTTCACGTCGAAAGCCCTCAAGTAATGCAATTCCAGGGCTATCGGAATAATCTGTAAGATTGATGGCATCACTTAAAGATTTGTCATCTATTTGATTACTAAGAATAGCTGCATTAAGACGCGCATTATTTGCTTTAGTTAAGTAATGTAGCGGGGCTCGACGACGCATCTCATGAATTGAGATAATTTCATCCTGAGCAATATATATCTCACATATTCAAATGCAGGCCCGCGCGCTTGACGCGTTCGCCATCAAGCTCACGCACAACAACTGTTGCTGAACCGGCAGGGATTTGGTCGCCCACTTGTGGGGTGTTATCGAACTGCGCTGCAAACACATCGGCCAATGTAGCGTTGGCATTTTCGACTGCGATTTCTAAACCGTAAAGCCGCGCTAAATCGGTCGCTTTCGCCGTGCCATCGAAAATAAATTCGCCGAAGAACGGATCATCGTGCGCCAGCAATTCGGCATGGTGCGCGAATAATTGGTCGAGCGTTGCGGCTTTTTCGGGCGGGGCCATGAAGTAGGCGTAGTCGCCGTTCTTCAATTTTCCAGCTTCTTTGGCTACTTGCACAGCTTGGTCACGCACCACGAAGGCTGGTTGCGCCCACTCTGGCAGCTTTGCGCCGTTCATCACCGCACTGTCGGCGTGAACAGGGTAGCCCACCATTTCCACGCCCAACTGACCGGGGATATCCAATTCCACGCGGTGCACGGCGGCACCCTTACGCGGCAATGCGAGGCCTAAGAATTTCGCGGCGGGACCAATGGTCCAGCCTTGCAACACCAGCGAGATCAAAACGACGAAGAACGCGATGTTGAAATAGAGCTGCGCATTTTCCATGCCCGACAAAATCGGAATTGCAGCCAAGAAAATCGACACCGCTCCGCGCAAGCCTAGCCACGAGATGAAGGTCTTTTCTTTCGCTTTAAATCCGAACGGCGCCAAGCTGATGAACACCGCTACCGGGCGTGCCACAAACATCAGCACCGAAGCGATGATGAGGGCTGGGAAGGCGTAGTCCAACATGCGTGACGGGGTGATTAGCAAGCCGAGTACCAAGAACATGCCGATTTGCGCCAGCCACGTGACAGCATCGTTGACGGTGATGATGCTGGCCGAAGCGCGAAGGGGGCGATTGCCGAGCACCAAGCCCGCCAAGTACACGGCCAAGAAGCCTGAGCCTTCTAGCACGGCGGTGACCGCGTAAATCAGCACTGCGCCAGCGATGGCCAGCAATGGGTGCAAACCGCCAGGCAGGTTTACGCGGTTCAGCGTGATGGACATTGCATAGCCGCCCAGCAAGCCAAGGCCGCTGCCGATGACAACTTGCAGCAGCAGGATTTTGATAATCTCAAGCGGGCCAATGGCAGTTGTGGCCTCGATCATCTCCACCAGCAGTAACGTGAGGATGACGGCCGTGGGATCGTTGGTGCCGGACTCTGTTTCCAGTACGGTGACGATGCGGCGTTTGAGCTCCAAGCCACCACTTTGCAGCAGGAAGAACACAGCGGCGGCGTCAGTCGAAGCAACGACCGCGCCCAGCAGCAACGACGGCAGCCATTCCAATTTCAGGATGTACACTGCAGCCAACGCAACGATGCCCGATGTGATGACAACACCAACTGTTGCAAGTGCAGTGGCTGGAAGAATAGTGTTTTTGAGGTGGGTGAGACGTGTGCGCAAACCGCCATCAAACAGGATGATGGCCAAGGCCATCGAGCCGATCAGGTAGGTGAGGCGGTAGTCATTGAACACCACGCCGCCAGGGCCGTCTTCGCCCGCCAACATGCCGATCACCAAGAAGATCAACAACAAAGGCGCGCCAAAGCGCCGCGCAATGAGGCTGGAAATGATCCCGAGCAACAACAAGAGCGCGCCGAATAAAAGGAGAGCGTTGGCGGTGGCGATGTTTTCCATCGTCGTCGTCTAACATCCATTAAATTCTGCGGATTCGCGATAGCTTAAGCGCCACGCTTATTTCGCGCAATCAGAACCAGCGGCCGAGGTACAGATAGGCGCTGCGCGATCCATTGGCGTCTTTGCTGGTGCCCAAATACAGAGGGCCTAGGCTTGTGTCGGTGCCCATGAACACGCTGGTGGACCAGCGCGCACCGTCAAAGCGGTTCGGATCAATGTCATAGATCGATCTGTCAGTTTTTACGGTCGCGCCAATGTAGACGGGTGTGGACGTAACCATGCCAACGCCAGTGCCCAGGCCGCGCGGGAATGGCATGGGCGAGCGTACGAGCGCGGTATCTGCGTGCTCGAGCGTGCCGCGCGCGTAAGCCGACAACCGCACCACGCCATCGACATCCAGCATGGTCCAACGGTCTTCGCGGAGCGCGATGCCGGGTTGGAACGCATTCAGGTTGCCATCAACCGGCGGCGTATTGCGTGCACCCACGGGCAGAATTTCAATGCGGCGGTCTAAGGGTGTGGTGGCGACCGTTTCGGTGAAGGTAAACGTGTCACGCGGCAGGGCCATATGTTCGGCCAAAGGCTGAAGCGCTAAGTTGTAAGTGCCAGCCACTTGAATGGGGCGGCCTTCATCTGACACTTTGGCATCTGACGTACTTGCTTCGGCGGGTTTCACCCACAGGAAGTTCCAGTCTTCGTCATCGATGGTAGCGGACGATGCAGGGGCTGGGCTGAGCAGAACGGCAAGGCCAACAGCCAAGGCCGCGGCAACAATCTCAGACCAGCCGAAATGTCCTGCATCATCGCTTGTCTGTCTGTCGCTGCGTGCTTGCGCCATGCTAGCTTCGGTGCCCACCAGAGTCCCTACCACATAACCTTACCAGGGCAGCGTTTAAAGACGGTTAAAGGACTTTTAGATGCCGGATGGTTTGAAAAACGACCCCTACGCGATTACCGACCGCGCAACCCTACGCACGGTTTACAAAACGCCCTTTGAAGGCGCGGTGAAGAAGGTGCTGCCGGGCTTGGAAAAGCACAGCATCGCATTCATTGGCTTAAGCCCCTTTTGCGTACTGGCGACTTCTGATGTGGATGGCAACCTTGATGCTTCGCCCAAAGGCGGACCCGCTGGATTTGTGAAAGTACGCGACGCCAAAACCGTGATGATTCCCGATTGGCCAGGTAACAACCGTTTGGATGGGCTTGAGAACATCATCACCAATCCGCATGTGGGATTGTTGTTTTTTGTGCCCGGCATGAACGAGATGCTGCGCTTAAATGGCCGCGCGCGTATCACCACTGACCCTGCGCTCAAGACTGCATTTGAAACCAAGGGCAAGCTGCCGATCTCGGTGATCATCATTGAGATTGATCAGGTGTTTCTGCACTGCGCACGGGCGCTAGATCGCTCAAAGCTGTGGGATGGCAGTCTTCAGATTGATCGCAAATCATTTCCAACCATTGGGCAAGTTTTAGCCGATCAAATTGCTGGCTACGATGGTGTTGCCATTGACGCGCTGGTCGAAAAACACAAAGACGATCTGTACTGAAAATAAAAACGGCGGCCCTCGTGCGAAGGCCGCCGTTCTTGAAATGCACTTAAACTAAGCTGGAATCAGCTGCTTCATGCGGTCGGCCATGCCTTGCAGCACTTTGCTGGCAATTTTGTCTTTCTGCGCATTCTCCCAATAAGCCTTCAACTTGGGTCGGCCATTCAGCACGTCCTTGATGCCGAAAAAGCCTGAGGCATGTATGGCAAAGAACAGCGCAGGGACCACGAAGCAATCAGCCAAAGTAGGCGAGGGGCCAGCGATGAATTTCTTTTTCACCGCAATCTTTTCCAGCACATCCAAGCCTTTGTGAAGTTCCACTGTCGCGGCATCAAGGTCGGCTTGTGTGAACTGATTGGCGCGTTTGAAGCGGAAGAACTTCAAGCCAGCGCCTTGCACGTACTCGGCTGTGACCGTCGCAATCAGGCGGGTTTGTGCCATGGCTTTTGCGGCAGCGGGCAGGAGCTTCTTCTTTTTGTATTTTGATTCCAGGTAATCAACGATGACGGCTGATTCATACAACACCAGCGCGCCGTCCTTGATGGCGGGAATTTTGCCGAACGGATTGAGCTTCAAATACTCCGGGCTTTTAATGCCGTCTTTGGGCATCGTCAGCGTGTGCGGAATATCTTTGTAGGCGCAGGTGAGAAGCACGCGCGCGACAAAGGGGGATAAAACAGAACCATAAACTGTAATTGCGGCCATTTCGTTTCCCCTTAACGGCCGCCTGGCCGGAAATTTTTCATCGCTTCGCCCATCTCGCCCAGCAGCCCAGATGTGAGTTTTTCTTTATTCAGCTTGGCGACATATTTGCCCAGTTTCTTGCGACCACCGGTCGGGTCGATTACGCCAAACTGCGGCAAGATCGCATTGACGAAGAACCAGCACGGCACAGCGTACACATCGGCCACGCTGAGTTTTGTGCCGCACGCCCAGCCTTTGCCGGAAAGTTGTTTTTCTACAACATCCAGACCGCGATTAATTTCAGCGATCTTTTCTTCGATCACTTTCTGGTCGCGGGTGGCCGGGTCGCGTTGACGCAACAACGCCATCGTCGGCACTTGCACGTATTCTGCAAAAATTGTCGCCAGTAATCGCGCTTTTGCAGCATCTTTTGCTGTCGACGGAATAATGCGTTTCTTTTTGTACTTCGCATCCAGGTAATCAATGATGACACTGGATTCAAACAGCGTGGTACCTGCATCTTTAATGACAGGCATTTTGCCGAGAGGGTTCATTGCTAAGTATGCGGGCGACTTGATACCGCCTTCGAGCATTTTTAATTTGTGCTTGATCCCCTTATGACGCGCGGTCAGGACAACCCGCGCGACATAAGGCGACAATATTGCGCCGTAGACATCCATCTGCTGCAGTTCCTTTTATCGTTTTATGCTTTGATCTATCAGTAGGCGGAACAACTGTGACTTTGAATACTACCGTTTGTGCTGGCGCGCGCACACTACAAAAACCCTTATAAACTGCGGGTTAGGTTATGATGTGTTAAGCTCAACTTTTGAAATTCCTGCGCTGGATTGAAGGCGCCCACGTTAGGTTGAATCAATTTTACTGCGCGTGCGGTGCGTGATTTTTAACATTGGTGAATGCATGTCGGGTACGGACGCGTTTGAATGGCCTTTAAAGCGGACTGCGGTTCTGGATTCAGAAATGGCGTACCGCGATTTAGGTGAAGCCGCGGACGGTGCTCCGACCATTGTGTTTCTGCATGGGAATGCGACCAGTTCATTTACATGGCGGAAAGTCGCGCCATTCCTTGAAA
The DNA here is from genome assembly GCA_965229355.1 of Rhodospirillaceae bacterium. Lineage (GTDB taxonomy): Bacteria > Pseudomonadota > Alphaproteobacteria > Rhodospirillales > Rhodospirillaceae. The sequence continues at coordinate 3,245,614 of OZ245869.1, forward strand.
ACTTGGGGCGTCTTGTTGCACCTGACCTGATCGGCATGGGGGCGTCGGCCAAGCTGAAAGGTACTGGCGCCGAGAGTTACATCTACTTGATCCACCGCCGTTATCTGGACGCCCTGCTGGCAAAGCTCGAGATCGGCTCCCGTGTGGTCTTTGTGACCCATGGTTGGGGCACGGCTTTGGCGTGTGATTGGGCCCTCAGAAATCCCCTTTTAGTTCAGGGCCTTTGCTACATGGAGGCCGAAGTCACCCCCCTGATTTCGGCCTACATGGAAGAACCTGTGGTTGATGAGTACAAATTTTTGCGCTCGAAGCCCGGCGAGGCCATGGCGCTACAGACTTCATATCTCATGGATAAATTGCTGTTCGCACCTCTCGGCCCCAGGTTGGATGACTCCGAGCGCGAGATTTTTTTTAAGCCCTATGAGACGACAGGTGAGGGCCGCAGGCCGTTGCTAGAGTGGGAGCGCGAAGTGCCCATTAACGGCATTCCAGCGGACACCTTCGATATCCTAATAGGTGTGCGCGATTGGCTGGCGGAAAGCGCTGTGCCGAAACTTTTTATAAATGCTGAGCGCGGCGTGAAGATGGTCGGTGAACGTTTGGAAACCGCGCGTGCGGCGAACAATCAACGCGAACTAAACGTCAGTGCCGGCGCGCATCCTCAGGAGGAAGCGGCCGGCACGATTGGTTTAGAACTTGTGCGTTGGATAACGAACTTACGCTAAAGCTTTTTTGAACATCTCGAAGCTGCGGCCATGTGCTTGCTTGGTGCCTTCAGCATCAAAGTGCACAGGGTCGGTGTCGCGCGCAAAGGCGTGATCCAGGCCCGGATAGACAAACACTTCAACGCCTGCTTTGCCCTTCACGCCGTCTTCGATTTTCTTGATGGCTTCCGCAGGGGCGTACGGGTCTTTGCCAGCGATGTGAATTTGTAAGGGCTTCTTGATGTTGGCGGCTTCGCCCACAAGATTTTCAATGCCAACGCCGTAGTAGCTTGAAGCTGCATCCGCATCGGTGCGTGTGGCTGTTAAGTACGCCAAAGTGCCACCTAAGCAGAAGCCAATGGTGCCGACTTTACCCGTGCAGGCTTCGTGGCCGCGCAAGGTGGTAATGGTGGCTTGAATGTCTTCAACGCCTTTATCGACATTGAATTTGCCGTAGTTGTCCAAGCCCACTTTGAAATCTTCTGGGAAGAACGGGTGCAGTTGAACACCGGGCTTGATGCGCCAGAAAAGATCAGGGGCCATGGCCACGTAGCCTGCGCGCGAGAACATGTCGCACACCGTGCGTACCCAGGTGTTCACACCAAAGATTTCTTGAATGACGATCACGCCCGGACCGGGCTTTGGCGGCAGTGACAAATAAGCGTCGAAATTGCCGTCTTTGCCTTTAATGGAAACCGTTGAGCCAGACATGAATATCTCCTTTGAAAAGCAAAAAACCGTTGTCTTGCGGACAACGGTTTTAAGAAGTTTCAGGCCCCATTTCTAGTTCAATTGGCCCTGTATTCAGCTGTTAACGCTAGCTGGCGGCGCGCCATTCGGTATGACTGCCAATGGTCTCGTGCGTCAGTGTGGTTCGGTATTCGTAACGATCTGCACGGTACAAAGCCGTCAGCCATTCGACCGGACGGTTGCGATTATCAAAGACCAAGCGCGTCAAACGGATGAGGGGTGCGCCCACATCTATGCCCAACAAATTAGCAACCGTAGGGTCAGCGATTGTTGCGGTGATGGCTTGTTCAGCGCGTGCCACGTTCACGCCAGCTTGTAACAATTGGGCCAGCATCGGCTGTGTATTGGTGTCGCGATCTGTCAAACGCTCGGCCACATCGTGTGGCACAAATGCTTTCACCCAAGCGATGGGTTGGCCGCTGTTTTTGCGGATTTGATTAGTGGCATAAATTTGCGCGCCGGGTTCGCAACCCAACTTCGAGGCGACATCGTTCGACGCAGAGACGAACCCACCATCAAGGCGATCCATTTCTGTGGCCGCGCCAATTGCTTTCACGTTGCGCAGCAAATCTTCCAGCGAGTCACGTTGCGGCAGCAATGGTTGCGATGATTGCGCCACGAAGGTGCCGCGTCCGCGTTGGCGCACGATCAGGCCTTCTTTGGCCAGTTCGTGCATGGCGCGTTTCACCGTGATGCGCGAGACGCCAAAGGCGTTGCACAGTTCCACTTCGGTGGGAACAGGGCTGTCGCCGTAACTGCCGTTACGGATGTTCTCGCGCAACACCAGATAGACTTGGTGATATAGCGGTACAGCCAAATTTTCGTCGACTGCAGCGATGGGTTTTGTCATGCGATTCATCAGCGTTGCCTTTAGCGGTCCAGGACCAAGCCGCTCGAAATGTTCATGTTAGTCCCGGTCATGCTATGGGCATGATTAGAACACAAAAACATTACACCACCAGCGCATTCTTCGGCTGTGGCATAGCGGCCAAGGGGAAGTTGGGCTTTTAAACCGTCGTGCTGGGCATCGCTTAAGCGGTCCAGCATCGGCGTATCGACAGGGCCCGGAGACAAAATGTTCACACGGATGCCGTCCGGGGCCCATTCTTTGGCGGCATAACGCGTTAAATTCACGAGCGCAGCCTTAGAGGACGCATAGGCGGCACCAGACAGGTAGCTGCCGCCATTGGCTGCGTTCGACGAGGCGCAGAGCACCACCGAAGCCCCGGGTTTACGCAAGATGGGGTAGGCGTGCTTCATCAATAAAAAGGCCGAGGTCAGGTTGGTGTTCACGACGGTATGCCAATCGTTCAGCGGCATTTCATCAATGCGCCCTTTGCCCACCATCCCGGCCATATGAATCAGATAATCAATGTGGCCGAAGCGATCTTTGGTTTTGGCGATCGCATCGGCCACTTGAGTTTCGTCCGTGACATCCAAAGATAGTCTCAAGATACGGGGATCGTCGTTTGCAACAGGCCGACGCCCTGTTGCCACCACAGATGCCCCCGCACTTAAGAACATGTCGACACACGCTTGACCAATGCCGCCAAGCGCGCCCGTAACCAGCGCTACTTTTCCGGTGGCATCAATCAATGTGGGTTTTGTTGTCACGGTTTATTCCGCAAAAAGCAGTTAATTAAGCAGCCGCTTTTTTGGTGATGACGGATTCATAGATACCGTCCAGCATACGCCAACGCATTTCCGTCGATGCACGCACGGCCGAGATGGCCTTCTGTTGCAGTTCCGGAGTTGTTGCGTAGTGCGAGGTGATCTCCAAGCCAACGTCAGCGTGCTCGACGTCACCAACGATGTGAACATGGAAGAATTCCATGTCATCGTCGGTCAGGCCCATCTTGGCCATTGCTTCAACGTAAGCCGGGTACAAGGTCGGCAATTGGCCTTCCAGTGCCACCATGATGCCAGCCGCACCTTCAACCAGGTGACGCACGTTCACCAATTCCCAAATCCATGAACGCATCGCGCGCGTGGATGGCAGAACACGACCTTGTTCTTCAGCAGCGTAGAAATCTTCTTCTTTCAGGCCGCAAGCTTTGCCGAATTTCACCAAGAGGTCTGGGTGACGCTTCGATGGGTTGGCTGGGTTTTCTTCGCCCAGCAAGTTTTCCAACATGTGTTGACGCGCTTCCAAATCGTCCAAGCGGCAGAAGAACATGCCGAACTGCTGCGGAATCGGATCGATGTAATAGAAGTGCTGAACAGCCCACAGGCCGATTTGCTTCAGGCTGAGTTCGCCACGCGCCCAAGCGGCACTGAACGGGTGACCGCCGGAGTGCACCGGGGTACGCGCGGCTTCCAGCGCCTTAAAGAATTCGGGCTGGCTCATGAGTTGTTTTTGCATTGTGGTGACTCCTCGTCGGTAGTTTTAAGTTTGAGTTGAAGCGAAAATTTACGCGCCCCATTTCGCCATAGGGAAATCCTGCAGCGGAATCGTCGTTGTTTTCGCTTCCGTGAAGAACATCAGGCAGTCTTGAGCACTGTCGCGACCAATGCCGGATTCTTTAAAGCCGCCGAATGGCGCGCGCAGTTCGCGGGTCAGCGGTGTGTTGACCCAAATGGTGCCAGCGCGCACGTTCTGCGACACTTTCATCACCGTGGGCAGGTGTTCAGACCAGATGTAGCCCACGAGACCGAACGCCGAGTTGTTCGCAATCTCGATGGCTTCGTCGATTTCATCGAACTTGATGAACGTTGCGAAGGGGCCAAAAATTTCCTCTTGGGCGACGCGTGTATCGTTGCTTTTCGCAATCACAGCCGTCGGCTCGATGTAATAGCCTTTGTCTTGGCCAGCAAAGCGCTTGCCGCCGGTCAACAATTCGCCGCCTTCAGACGTGGCAACGTCGACGTACGACAGAATGCGCTTCATGTGGCCTTCGTAGCAGACCGGGCCCACTTGGGTTTTTGCATCCATCGGATCGCCGACGACGATGCGCTTCGAACGCTCAATGAACTTCGCGATGAATTCATCAGCGATCTTGCTTTGCACCAGAATGCGCGAACCAGCCAAGCATTGCTGACCGTTGTTTGAGTAGATGCCCAACAGCGCGCCATCCAAAGCACGGTCCAGGTTTGCTGTGTTGGAAATGATGTTGGCGGACTTGCCACCCAGTTCTAACGCGACAGGCTTCAAGTTCTGACCAGCTTTAGATGCAATGGCGCGGCCTGTTGTCGTGCCGCCCGTGAACGAGACTACGTCAACGCCGGGATGCGAAATCAACGCATCGCCCGTGGTATGGCCGCGACCGTTTACCAAATTCACGACACCTTTCGGGATGTCGGTTTCGTTGATGAGTTCGACAACGCGGAGCAATGACAGCGGGGTGAATTCAGACGGCTTAAGGACGCAGGTATTCCCAAACGCGATGCAGCTTGCAATCTTCATGCTGCACAGCGCGATAGGGGCGTTCCACGGACCAATCAGCGCGCCAACGCCAATCGGCTCACGCGTGACGACCGAGAGATAGGGCTTGGTTTGCAGGTACGCTTCGCCCGACGCTTGGCTGGCCACTTCAGCGAAGAACTCGAAGTTCTGGCCCATGCGATTGACGTGGAAGCCACGGACGTAAGAATTCGTCAGGCCCGCGTTCAACGTTTCCAGGTACGCAATTTCATCGCCGTGCTTGATCAGTTTTTCTTTGATTTGCACCATGATGCGCTTGCGCTCATCGGTGCTCATGCGCGGCCAAGGGCCTTTCTCGAAGGCTTCGCGCGCGGCGCGTACAGCCGCATCAACTTCAGCTTTGTCGGCTTCTTTGAGATGCGAGATCACTTGCTCGGAAGCGGGGCTCAACACCGGAATGCGTTCGCCACCGCTACCCGCAGGCAGCGTCACGCCATTGATGTGGCTGGTGGCCACTTCCACAACGGGGAACTTGGCTTTGGAGCGGTCGAAAGTCATCGCGTTCATGGCGTCCTCGGTTTCCTGTTCAACGGTACGGTTTAAGTACCCGCCTTAATGATCCGGGCCGCTTCGGACTGATGGAAATCGGTACTGCAACTTGGGCAGTGCAATTTCACGTCCGGACGGTTCAGGATGCCTGGCCCCACATGGAACCAGCCTTTGCACGACGGGCATTGAGTCCACGACGTGTTGCCAGTTTTTTCCCACGAGGCGCCAGCAGGAATATGTTCAACATTAGATTTCATTTTGGGCGCGGTCATAGAGTGGGCCACCCTGTCATATCCACACCCACCAAGACCTTGGCGGCATTGGCTAAAGCGTTCTCAGGAACTTGCGAACGCGGCGGCACCGGGCTCGGCGCGCCAGGGAACGCAGGCAGGGGGAACGTTGCATCGATAGCCATCTTTGAAAGCGTCTTGGCCCCCGCAGGTGTCGAGGGGTCTAGCAGCGACCCTGACAAGCCATCGATGGTGAAACTGTCGCGGCTCCACTGCACGCGGGTGGCCAGCGCGAACATCATCTCGCTGTCATCAAACAGGTCGATGTCGTCATCGACTGCGATGACCATTTTAAGGCGGCGATAAGCTAAAGCAGCCGTGAGGCCGTCGCGCACTTCGCCAGGGCCAGGCTTCGAGAATTGTAAGTAAGCATGGAAGCGGCGGCCTTGCGCCGGGATATGCACGTTGGTCAGGCTGGGGGCGACAGCTTTCACCAAGCTATACACTTTGCCTTCCATCGCCATGTTATCGGGTACCAGCATGTCGGTCAGGCCAGAGCCATAATCGTGATAGATCGCGTTTTTGCGCATCGTGATGCACGTGACCTGAAACACAGGTGCGGCGACTTGCGGGCCTGAGTAGCCAGTGTACTCGCCGAACGGACCGTCAGCTTCTAACTGGTCTTTCAGCGCGTAACCTTCGATGACGATCTCTGCGTCAGCAGGTACCATGATCTTGTCGCCAAAGGTGCGGCTGGGTACGACGCGCAACGGTTCGCCAATGAGGCCGCCACACGCAGACCAGTGACTTTCCGGGTAGCTCAATTTTGCCTGAGTGCCCATCAGTACAGCGGGGTGGTGTCCAATCCATAACACCACGGGACAATCTTCGCCCTTCGCCCAGAATTTCCGCATGTTCCGGTTATTATGCGAGGCCGGGTAGGGATAGTAGCTCATGCGCGACTTGCCCTTTACCCAGCAGCGCTGGATGGCGGTGTTATCAACACCAGTATCAGGGTCGTAGGTGGTCGCGTGGGCAGCGGTTAAGTACGCGCCCGGATCGAAGTTGTGTTGTTTGAGGGCAGGGATCAGCGTCAGGTCGGCTTTATCGCCTTCCAACACGATCTCCTGCACAGGAGCATCTTTTGCAGTCAGAATTTTCGGCGCAATGGGGTTGCCGGTTTTCTTGGCATAAATGGGCGCAGCGCTGCGGTGGTCGTTGATGCCCAACGCGGCTGCAACGAGCGCGCGGCTGGCTGTGAGATTGCAGACGACCGGAATGTCGCTGATCTTGCCGTTCGCAAGCATCGGTTTATCGATCACGACGATGGGGCGGCGCCCTTGTTTCTCCAACGCATACTGAAGCCCGGTGATTTCATGCACCGTCGACAGGCTTTCAGCCGGGCGAAACACCGAAGATTTTTCGGCCGCCAAGTATGAGCGTAAATCTAGAATTGTCCCTCTCCGTGACGGGCTATTTCCACATACCCGAATCACTGCCCCGCAGCAGTTTTGGTATATAAGTATACCTTTATAAAGGGGTCAAGGAGAAAGGAGGAAAATAGTACACAAAATCTCAGGCGATGGGTTTGCCCTCACGAACAAGGCCGCCATGTTGCCATGGCGGCCCTGGCCTCAGATTTATTTAGAAACGGTATTTCGCTTCAATTCCGAGTTGGCGGCCCGGAGCTGGGTAGCCGAGCGCACTTCCAATTGCGAATGGATCGGTGATCGGTACGCCCGCATTCGGCAACGCAGTCGCAGACGGCGGCAGCGAGGTCGAGGTGAATTGCACGATGTTGTGGACGTACTCTTTATCCCACAGGTTCTTACCAAATAGCGACACTTCAAAATTGCTGTCTTGCGGGGCCCACGTCAGGCGCGCATCAACCAGCGTGTAGCTTGATTGGCTGGCGTTGGGGTCGTTAGCCGCATTGAAGAAGATTTTGTCGGTGTAGCTGATTTGGCCGAACATAGTCAGTGTGCCCATATTGCCCATGTCATGCGCGTACTCGACAAAGGCATTGCCTTTGATCTTCGGGGCATTGTTGAGGCGATTGCCTTTAGCGTTAATCAAGCGCACTTGGCCTGCTGTGCGGCCAGCGCATGTGGCATCAGCCAAGACCAGCGGTGAGCACACACCGTAAGGTGCGCTGAATTCATCGTACTCAGCATCCAGCAAGCTTGCAGACATGCCCAGTGTGACGGCGGCCTTTGGCTGCGCAACCATTTCAAAATCAATGCCCTTCACTTTGGCTTGGGCGGCATTGGCCACCAGCGTCAGGCTGTTGAAGAAGGTCGTTACTTGCAGATCAGAGTAATCGTAATAGAACGCCGATGCATTCAAGCGCAGCTTGCCGTCAGCCAGATCAGACTTCACGCCTGCTTCATACGACCAAATGAATTCCGGGTTAAACACCGGGTTAGTCGGCTGATAGTCGTTGTAGCCACCTGATTTAAAGCCGCGTGTGGCTGATGCGTACACCAGCACGTTCTCGGCAGCCTGATAGTCGATGCCGAATTTTGGCGTAACCGCATCCCAACTTTTTGTGCCTACGCGTGTTGACGCAGGTGTGAAGTTGGCAAGGTTTAAGCCGCCAAACAAACCGCGCGAGACCTGATCGGCTGTGGCTGTGGCGCCCACGAAGATATTGTACTGGCTATTCGCATCGCTTTTCTTTTCGTCTGAATAACGAATGCCTGCCGTGACTTTCAATTGCTCAGTGACGTTGTATGAGGCCTGGGCAAATGCGGCGTAGGCATTGGTTTTGCCTTCCGCCGGAATGATGAACACGCCAAGAGGGGATGCCGCACCAGTTACAGCGTTGCGTAAGTTTTCACGCACCAGGCCCAGCGCGCCTTCCTTGTCTTCATTTAAGTAATAGCCACCGACAATCCATTGGAACGGCGCTGTGCCAGAAGAGGCGAGGCGTAATTCCTGACTGAACTGATTGGTGTCGAAGGTTTCCGTGGTGCGCGTGACAGGAATTTCCGTGCCGTCGGTGTTGAAGTAGAAATCCATCTCGAATGTTTTGTAGCTGCTGACGGATGACAGCGTGATGTCATCAGCGACATCAAAATCAACGGCTAGTGTCGGGCCGCCGGTGTTCCACTTCATGAATGTTGGTAGGTTGTTGTATTCTTGCAGCAAGCTTGATGTATTTTTTGCGCCAGCCAAGGCTGCCGCGCCCAATGTATCAAGCGGGCGCACAGCAGTGTTACCGTTATTGAAGTCAGACCAGTCGACAATCAACTTGGCATCAATGCGCTCATCTTGGTAACGCAGTGCGCCGCGACCTGCCCACAAATCGATATCATCCAGTTTATCGCCGCCTGTGGGATCAAGATCTTCGATGTAGCCGTCATCTTCTTCATGGCGTGCGGCAACGCGGAAGCTCAGTTTGTCGGTGATCGGGCCGCCGTACGCGCCTTTCACTTCGATCTTGTTGTCGCTGCCGTAACCAGCTGATACGTACCCTTCTGGTGTTTGGCTCGGCATTTTCGAAATAATGTTGATACTGCCGCCGGTGGCGTTGCGGCCGTACAGTGTGCCTTGGGGCCCGCGCAACACTTCAACGCGTTCAACATCCAAGAACTGATTGAGGCCCATGTTGGGACGCCCCAAATAAACACCGTCTAAGTGAATCGCGACACTCGGGTCGGCGCCGACCGCAAGTAGGTTTGAGCCAACACCGCGAATATAGATTTGCGCTTCACCGCCCGCTTGGCTGTATTGCAGCGACGGCGTGCGACTGGCGATCCCCAGAACATCAGTGACAGCTGAGCGCTCTAATTGTGCGGCTGAAATTGCGACAATTGAAATGGGAACGGACTGAATAGACTCCTCACGCTTTTGCGCCGTGACGGTGATTTCTTCGATAAAGGCGCTGTCTTGTGCCACCGCAGATAGCGCAGTGGTGGACAGTGCTGCGGCGAGAATTGCAATGCGCGTGGAGCTACTGGTCATTGTACTTACCCCTACTTATTCCATGTTTTCAGCAATTATTTTCTCGGTCGACACGAGTACGGGAAATAGCGAAGCCGCCCATACAGCGCCCGAATACTGGGCAATATTGGGGGCTGTCACAACCGGCTGTTGAGTAACGCGAATGGAAAAACGGCTACTGTGACATCGCGGTCACAAGTGGCGGTCACAAGTAAAAGTGTAGGGCTTATGCCTCGCGTTTTGCGCCGACAACGCACACCATAATAAGGCAGGGCTCTGCCCCCCGATTTTCCCAGGCATGCATATTGCCGGTCTGAACCACAACGTCGCCGGGGTTTAAAATAGTCTCGCCCGTTTCAAGACCCAACGTCAGCTGTCCTTTGACGACTGTGATGTAATCAACAGTATCGCCTTGATGAAGCGCGATTTTGATGCCTGTCGGAAGTTCCGCACTATAAAGCCGCGTGCCCGAGAACTGTGTCGGCAAACGCCCTAATCCGGCTTGCGTCGGATCGGTGTGCGCAGGAACAGTCGTCGGAACCGCGCTGGTTTGCCAGAGCCGCACCATGCGGCAACCGTTGAGCAGCAGGACGTCGTTCGGCTCGTTATCCGACATCACGAATGATTTCCCATCCGCATTCACGGACGTCACAACACGCCGGATATTCTCTTTGAACGGTGCACGTAAATCACCCATGTGAGAATCCTTCATTCCAAAATATTTATACGGGCGCGCTTTCGTCGATCAATAGCAGCACCGCGCCACAGGCTTGTTCTGGCTTGAGCCAGACTGATTGTTCCCCGGCTACCTGAAAGGGCACGTTGCGTCCGGTTAAGAACGCGCACGTCTCGCTGATATTTTTCACCCTGATCGCGAACGCAGCAAAGCACGGTGGGGCAGGCAGTTTCGCGCCTGGGGTTAACGCGTTCATACCTTTCGGTGTTAGCGCGACAAAGCGTTGTGTCTTCAAGACGACATAGCGCCCGAGTGCGAATGATTTTACTTCAGCGCCCGGTAAACGTTCGTACCGGCTGACGGCCTCATCAAGGTCATTCACCAAAGCACCTACACCGCGCAAACCTGTCGCACCATTTTCATGCTTGGTCATGGCGTCGATAAAGACCAGCTCTGGGGTTTGATGTTCGACAACGCAGGCAAAGCCTTCGCGCACGATCGATTCTGGGATTTGAAACCACTTGAAATCGGCAATCCCGCTCTTGCCGCCGGCTTTTACGTCCCGAGACGCCGCGCGAAGTGGGGGCATCACAACGCCGAAGGCCGCCATTGCGTCCCAGCTTTCTTTTGCGTTCTCGGTGCGAAACGCCAGGATGTGCAGGCCTTCGTGCTTGGCGAGCCAGGGATCCAGATGATTGCCTTGGCCAGGATTTTCTACCGCCGTCAGTTCAATGTACGTGTTAGGGAAAATGACGTGCGCAGAAAGCTGACCTAAAGGAATAGGATTCCCATCAGGGCCCGGCTGCGTCAGTGGGACGGGATTGGTGACCAGAAAACCTAAGTTGCGGAACGTATTCACCATGGCGTGAATGTCGCGGCCCACCAGACCAATGTGGTCGATGGTTGTGTCTCCAGCCGTAATGCGCAACGGTGCTGATGTCATGATGAAACTGTGCCAGATTTATAAAACGCTGGCCACATTCATAACGTGCTGCGACGGGGAAACATGAACGATCATACTCAACAGCCGGGCTCAGGTAACACAGCGGATGCTTATCCGCCCGAACGCTATGCCTGGTACGTCGTGCTGGTCTTGTTCCTGGCGTACACCGTGTCGTACATCGACCGCACCATACTCACACTCATGGTTAAACCCATCCGCGATACGTTGGGCATTAGCGATGTGCAGATCAGCCTTTTGCATGGCTTGGCGTTTGCGATTTTTTATACGGTTTTGGGTGTACCCATTGGCTGGCTGGCCGACCGCGCCAACCGCACAAAAATTATCGCGGTGGGTATTTTTGTGTGGAGCATGATGACCGCGCTGTGTGGCGTCTCGCGCTCATTCAGCCAGATGTTTTTAGCGCGCATTGGTGTCGGCGTGGGTGAGGCTGCTTTGTCGCCGGCTGCGTACTCCATGCTGAATGATTACTTCCGGCCAGATCGTCGCACGCTTGCGATCAGTGTCTACGCCACGGGTGTTTACATCGGTTCTGGGCTGGCGCTGATTGTCGGTGGCAGCGTGATTGCGGTCACGCCGCCGTTGGATTTGCCTGCCGTCGGACATTTAGAGCCCTGGCAGGTGGTGTTTCTGGCGGTTGGCATCCCAGGGCTTTTGGTTGCCGCGCTGATGAAGACAGTCAAAGAGCCCATACGTCGTGGCTTAATGAAGACTGGCCAAACAACACTAAAAGATACGCTGGCGTTTATCATGGCGCGCCGTGCGACATATGGCCTGCACTTTCTCGGTTTCGCGATGCTGACAATGTTGTGGAGCGGATGTGCGGCCTGGATACCCACATTCTTCGCGCGCACCTTTATGTGGACGCCGGCAGAGATCGGCCCGTGGTTTGGTTCGGCTGTGGCATTATTTGGAACGCTTGGGCTACCCTTGGGCGGATTACTGGCAGAACGCTTCAAGAGGCGCGGCATGGCAGATGCCAATATTCGCGTGGGCGTTGTCTCAGCATTAGGGCTTTTGCCGTTGGGTATTCTGTCGCCACTCATGCCCACGCCATTCATGGCGTTAGGCTGTTATGCGGCGTTTGTCTTTTTCTCAAGCTTACCGTTTGGCGCAGCTGCTGCGGCATTGCAGGAAATCACGCCGAACCAAATGCGCGCGCAAGTCTCAGCCCTTTATCTGTTCGTCGTGAATCTCACTGGCATTGGCGTGGGGCCCACCATTGTCGCATCCATCACGCAATATGGCTTTGGCGATGACGCGGCCTTGAAATATGCGCTTGCCATTACAGCGGGCATCTCAGCCACGCTTGCGGCTATCTTGCTTGTATTTTGCCTCAAACCTTATCGTGCCGCTGTCACGGCTGCACAGGCATGGTCTGCTTAATAGATTGTCTGCCTAATAGTTCTTCGGCTTCACATAGCCTTTGGCGTACTTCTTCAATTCATCGGGAATTTGCGGGTTGTACGGCGCATCCCAAGTGAACGGCAGCTTCTCGGTGGCAAACGTATTCACCAGCGGCCCGCCAATCGTGCGCACAAACAAGTTGTAGCCGGTGTCGGTACCAGAAGGGCCGTGGTAAACATCTTCACGCCACCACGCATAACCACCTGGCCCCATGCGTCCGCAATCACCCCACACATAGTCGCCCTCGATTACATACAATTCTTCCACCATCGGGTGCGTCCATTGCGGCTTGGCCATGCCCGGCGGAACGCGATGCGGCGGCGAGCAATACAGGAACGAGACTTCGCTTGTGTATGGATCGGTGCGGAATGGCTTGATCGCAACGCCCTTTGACAGTTGTGGATCGACAAGGCCTGGATCCCACTCCATCAATTTCGGGTCTACAAACTGTACCAGCAATTTCTCGTCGTAGGCTTTGCCCACGCCGTTGATGATGGTGGGTTTGTCGTAAAACATGGTCAGCAACACAGCACCCTTTGGCGATGATGCGCTTTCGCGCGTGTAGCCTGCAGGGAAAAAGCCATAGCAGTGGCGATCATACGTTTTGCCATTGATGATGATTTCACCCTCCAGAACCATGAACTCTTCATGGGCGGTGTTGTATTCAGATTGGGTGCGTTGCCAGCCCGCAGGATAACGAATGATGGTTGTGGCGTCCGTTCCCGCCTCATCAATGCTCAACATTTTCATCTCAATATCTTCGCGACCGGGGCCATAGAGGCCTTTGCTCCAGGGAAGATCTTGCGCCTGAATGAACATGATGTGTGGGCGAGCCATAGGGCATCCTTTAAATGCGTCAGATAAAACGAACCGCGGTTTGGAGGCTTTGCATTCTTACCACTTGCGCTTCCACCACACGATTGGCCCAGAGATGGTCAATATAATGGCGAGCAGCGCAACGATATTATTAATCCACTTCCACTGACCTGTAAAAATATTGCCAGTGTGAATGTCGGCCAGGAACAGGAAAAAAGTGGTCCCCGATACGCCTGGGTAGGGCATTTTTGTATCTTCAAATACAGCATCTAAGCTTGGGGCGGCGTAAATCGAGCGGCTCATTTTAATGTACCACATCTCGTCCCGCCGAAAGGCATCGGTAATCGCGAGTTTTGGTCCGTTGACCTTCAGGGGTGTAAAACTGGTCTCGCTGTCACGGCGATAAAACTGACCAACGCCACCGGCGCCCACAAATGTAACGCCGTCACGCCGGATAAGGTTCACCAAGCTCGCATCGGTACCGTCACTTTCGGGCAGTATTTTTTCGGCAGCCCATGTCTTGCCTGCATCTGAGGATGAGAAAATCCCCAAGCGCGTTGCAATGGTGAGGGACTGAGGCTGATCTGGATAGGCAATCACATCGCCAATTTCACCGGTGAGATTTTTGTAATCGTAAATGGGCGGTAAGGCTTGGCGAGGTAGGCGGACTTCTTTGCCATGTTCAATCAACGCTTCAATGTGATCAACCATCGCGCCCGTGATGCTGACATATAATATCGGAACAATCGCGAGCAGGCCGATAATGGGGCCGTGGCCGCGATATAACCAGCGCAGCACACGCTGACGTCGTTTTAATTGACCTTTGGCGGGTTGGTGCCGCCAGCGTTGGGGAAGCCACCAAAAGACAAAACCCGTTATCGACAGAACTATAATTGCAATGCCGCTGTAGTCATTGACGATCAGCGACCACGGCTGCGGCAAAAAGCCGGTGCCGACGTGTAAGTCTAGCGTGAATGCCGGAAGTGATAATGATGCTGGCAAGCCAGACACTTGCACGTCGCTTAAATCAGTCCAGGAAATGTTGTCAGGGTTTGTCGTATCGATGCGGAAAATACGGCTGTGATGATCAACGCCAACAAGTTCGCCAGGTTTTGAACCTTGAGTAAGGCTGGTGATGTCGTGACCGCGCAAGGTAAATGGAACGGCGCGCGTGCCATTATCTTTAACAATCCAGATGCCGTCATCTGTTGCGATCCACACATGATTAAGGTTCTCTGCGGGGCCATCCACAACCGCATAGGTTTGCGGCAAACCTTCTGCGCCATCCCACGCAATGTCGGTCCAGGTTTTGCCATTGTCTGTGGTCAGCCACAGCCCGCGCTCTGAGCCGCCGAGATAACGATTTGCATCAGTAGGGTCTGCAGTCATCTCGCGCATAATGGTGCCACGCACCAACCGATCAATACGTGCAGAAGTGACCCAATCAGGCACGGTCCATTGGTGCGACCAGCGCCATTCGTGATGATTGAGGATCCAACCGGTTAACCCTAAGGCCGTCAGCCACACCATCGCGGCCAAACCCGCCACTTTATGAATTGTGCGCCACCACGCCCACGTGCTGCGTGACGGCGTGGCAACTGGTGTGGGGATCGCTTCGGCCATTTTTAGTGATTCGTATGCAGTGGCGCAAAGCTATCGGTTTTGGCGCAGCTTACTTCCATCCCCTCTGACTTCGCTGCAATCTTTGCGGCGAGCGGTGTTGCATCAACGGCAGATATGATTTTTCCACTCGGGTCATTGATCATCAGCTTTAGTTGATCAGCGATGCCATTAGCTGCGGGGTATTCCGCGCGCAGCAACATCGCTTCACGCTTGCTGCCGTCTTTAGATGTCAGTGGTATTTTGTATCCGCGGTCGTAGCCTTTGAGCGTTCTGGCGCCCGCGGCATCTTTCACGCGACAGTCATACGGTGTGGCGCGGTACAATTTTGTGTGGGTTCTGTCATTGCGGCCTAAGAACAATTGATCAGCCATCCAGTTGTTGTCGTAAAGCCAAAGGATATCAGGCGTTAACACCCATTCGGCATCAGCGCGAAATTCAGCATCTGCCCGCTTCGAGATAAAAGAGCAGGTGCCAGGGCCATACTTTTGTTTTTCAGGTGTGTTTCCTTGCAGTAAGCCGAACACTTGGTTGCCATCGCGACGCCAGACCCAATCGCAATTCAGTGCGCCAGGTTCACGCATTTGCACTTTGCTCCACAGTTCAGGGCGTTCGTGCAAATTTTCAAATTGTTCGGGGTTGAGAGGGCCTTGGCCTAGGACGTTCACAGCGCCCAGTTTCTCATCGATATACACTTTATATAAAACTTGGCTGCCCGCGACGATGGGGCCATCGCGCCCATCGGCATTAATTTGTCCGTAAAATACAACATCGCCGACTTGTGGCGCATTGATGCGCGCGAACGTGCGGTGCCAATGTTCATGGCCGCCTTCTTTGGGCATCGTCACGTTTTTTTCGTAATAAACTTGTGGGTAGGAGTCCCACGAGCCCGGCAGCCATGCGATCATGTCCTGCAAAACTTGCTCAAGCTGCTTTCGATCTTGTTCGTACCCTGGTGCGGCGATTGCTGTTGCCGTCACTGCTGTGCTGAGAAAAACCGCAAGACTCCAAACCGATAATTTCATAATCGCTCCCCCCTAATGCCCTCAAAAGCTTACGCCGTGGGAATTGTTGTGCCCACGGCGTTTTGCAGTCGCTACTTGCTGTTCATACGCTTGCGCACCAATGCCCCTGCTTCATTGTAGTCTTTTGGTAGTTGTTGCAGGAAAGCGTTTGGCGTGAACAAGGGCTCGTACTGTTGGAAAACAGGAAGTAACAGCGCCATCGGATATTCCGGGAAGCGGCGGTTCTTGCGGAAGTCCGCAATCGGCACACGCGCACTAACGATATCCTCGTGGTGATTGGACGAGCGCGCCAATGGCGTGCCGCGTGGATCAACAATCGCGGTGCCTTCATCCTTAGAGCCTGCGGCTTCGGCAAAGCCGATGTTGTCGGGTGACACAGAATTGCCAACACCCACGCAATAGGTGCGGCTGGCGCGCGCGGCGGCAATCGCAGACTCAGCATTGGTGCCGCCGGTAACGGTTAAGATCATGATCTCTGCACCCTTCAAGGCGAGGGCTTGGTAGAGCATCGGTTCGCTGCCGACGGCGGTCATTGCGATGTTGCCGATATCTGTACGTGCGATGGGCAGGGTGGCATCCCACCCATACATTTCAACGTAGCGATCCAGCACATCATAGATCGTCGTGCCAATCAGCGCGCCTTCACCAAACAATCCCAGAATGTTGCGGGCTTTCCATTGCTTCGAAACAATTTCGCCCGTGGGGCCAACAATCACAGACATGTTGATGACGTGGTCCGGCCAATCTTTTTCTTTGGCGTAACAGCCAAATGCAATGTAGCAGCCGTATTTTTTAGCCTTCTGGCCGATTGCTTCTACCTCAGGGCCAGGAAGATCAAACGCGATGCGATTCAGTTCTTTGCGATTCCAAGGTTGAAAGCCTTGGATTGGAAACTCGTGCATGCAGATCAAATCCTGCTTCGCACCCCATAGCCGTTCGCCGCCCCAGGCATCTGCTGACCCTTGCGCGTTGTCGATCAAATCTGTGACGTGCTTGATGTTCGCTGCCATTGATGACTTCAAGTTTTTCAAATCAACGGCGCGCACGCGCGATTGAATCGCTGTGACGTTGATGGCGTCTTGTCGCAGTGGTGTGGTTTCGTAAACACCGCGTTTGGCAACTGAAACGGTCGTGGCAGGTTTGCGTGATGCGGTGCTGTCTTGTGCCAATTGTTCGGCTGCGGCGCGTCCCGCAAGTGCGGCTCCGCCAGCCATGCCTGCGATGCCGGTCATCAGTGAGCGACGCGTTGATTTAGATTGAGTCATCTGTTTTTCCCCCTAATCTGTGGCTCAAATAGAACATTGTGCTGTTTATCGGTCAATAAATAGAAAATTGATATATCTCAAAGATTCTATAAAGATGCATATTCTATCATTAGCTTGTTAGGCGTAAGATTTACGTCAGGGGAAATACGTACCCAAAGTGGGGGTACTTCGAAAAACAGGGGGGCCATATGAAGAGAGATCGTCTTTTAACAACTGCAGCTATCGCGCTCGCAGCGTCGGCACTGCAGGTGCCGTTTATGTCCACCGCTTCTGCGCAACAACAGACGGCGCAGTCTGGCGGATTGGAAGAAATCATCGTTACAGCGCGTAAGCGCGAAGAAAATTTGATGGAAGTGCCGCTGTCCATCAGCGCAATCACTGAGTTGCAGATCGAACGCAGTGGCATCAACAACATGAGCGACCTTGCCACGCAAACGGTCGGCTTTTCCTATCACCAAGGCTTCGGCCGTTTAGGATCTGGCCAAGGTGGCGGCGCATCGAACCGTCCATCCATTCGCGGCATGTCGAATATTCTCGGTGGCCCAAACACCGGCTTCTTTGTCGATGGTGTGTATGTTGCAGGTAACCCGTCCAGTTATCAGCTTGATAACTTAGAGCGCATCGAAGTCATTCGTGGCCCGCAGTCGGCGCAATTGGGCCGTGGCACATTTGCTGGCGCGGTAAACTTCATCACACGCAAGCCTACCAACGAATGGAAGGGCAAGGTTGAAGCGACAGTTGGCCAGTACGATCATTACGAAGGTACAGGTTACGTCAGCGGACCGATCATTGAAGACAAATTGTTTGCTGAAGTAAACGCGCGTTACTACTCGTTCGGTGGGGATTACAAAAACGCAGTCACCGGCAAGCGTGATATTGGCGATCAGAAAAGCAAAAACATTGGCGGTAAGATTGTCGCCAATCCAACCGAGAATCTGACAGTTGAAGTCAACGTTGGGTATTCGCGCGACCAGGATTTGGGCTTTGCTGATTTCTTTAACGGCAACACAAAAAACAACTGCTTCCTGCCGGTATTGACCACACCAATTTCAGGCCTTCCGCGCAGCTTAACGCGTTCGGCTGGTTACTATTGCGGTGAAGTCGAACTGCCCTCGACATTCTATTATTTCAACGATGCTCTTAAAGCTGCGGGAGAATACGGCAGCGACCGTGAAGTGCAGCGTTATAGCGGCAAAATCGAATATGATTTGAACGATTGGACGCTGACGTATGTCGGGGCCTATGACAAATCGCTCGATAAGCAATTCATCGATCAGTATGTCGATGGCAACCGCCGCTTGGGTGCAACGGCTGCTGCTGATACCGCTGTGCTGAGTGGTGGTGTCTCGGGCGTGAACGATTGGTCACAAGAGTTTCGCATTCAAACGCCGCAAAGCCAAAGTGTGCGCGGTTTATTGGGCGCTTACATGTACCGGGAAGGGAATACAGCCGGGATTGGTGATCGCATCATGAGTGTCCGCCCCGAAACGCTGGGGCAAATTCGCATTAATCCGACTGGTTTAGCGTACGGTGAAGATGCGTCAGGTGTACAAAACCATGCCCTATTCGGATTAATCGAAGGCGATTTGTCTGATGATCTGACGTTGACGTTTGAAGGCCGCTACCAAGAGGACGAAGTCTATGCTGACTTCAATCGTGATGGTGTGATCGAAAAAATCACGACAGCTAGCGGCACACGTGAACTGCGCGCGAAATACAAAAGCTTCCTGCCGCGCTTTACAGCACGCTACGACTTAACCGATGACTCGAATATTTATTTGAACTTGGCGCGCGGTAACAAGCCGGGTGGCTTCAATAACGTTCCAGTCAACAACATGGTCGCAGCTGACATTGCAGCGGTGTTTGCCGCGGGTGCTGAACGCTACGACGAAGAAAAACTGTGGACGTATGAAGTGGGCTATAAAGCTAGCCTGCTTGAGCGTCGTGCCACGATCACTGCGGCTGCGTTTTACAACGATTGGTCCAATCAGGGGCTAACCCTTGGCTATCCGTATTTGCGCATCAGCCCAGCATCGCCCACGACATTCCCACGTATCGTCAACGCGGGTAAGTCGCGCATTCGCGGTTTGGAGTTTGATGCAAACGTGATGGCAACGGACTTCTTCGATTTCCGTGTCGGCTATGCCTATAACGACGCTGAAATTCGCGACTACATCGACGAAACCGAGCGTGACTTGCGTGATACTGATGGTCAAATCGGAAACGAAGCTACGCAACGCGATCCTACAGGCCAAGTGCGTGGCCGTAAAATTCCGCAAACACCAGCGCATCAGTTAATCCTGACTGGCAACTTGCACGCGCCGGTATCAGGAGACATTCAAGCGTTTTTCCGCACGGATTTAACGTACGAATCTAATCGCTGGGCGCAGGTGCAGAATTTGGCCGGCACGGGCGACTCATACATGTTGAATTTGAAAACAGGTATTGAGACCGATGATTGGACGCTGACGTTGTTTGCAAACAACGCGCTCAACGACAAAACGCCAACCGTTGTAACGCGCTTGTTCAACTTCAACAGCCCATTGGTGATCCCTGATCCGGTGCTGCGGGCTGTGGGGCCAAACACACGTCTGACGTTCTTCCGCGATTTCCGCGTTGGCGCGCCGAGAAAGCAGCAGTTCGGTGTCACGGCTCTCTATCGCTTCTAATTGAAACGTGAGAACAAACCCCCAGTAGCTTGAAGCTGCTGGGGGTTATGCTTTGTGGAGCGTCCGATGCCGATGTTGAAGCGCGTGAACTTGTGCGTTGCGGATATGGACCGTTCGTTCGCGGTTTACCGTGATGTGTTGGGGTTCACGGTCAGTGAATTGAAAACGTCACTGCCAACCTCGTACTCTTATCCCGTGTTTCAGTTTCCGGCTGAGGCCAAGCTGCGCTTTGCAACGCTGGACAGCGAAAGCCAAGTGCGCGTGTTAGCCCTGACAGAAGTCACCGGTATAAAATTACCACCGCCACCTGTGCCGTACATCGCAGCTGTTGTGATCAACTGCGAGAACCTCGACGAGGTGCTTGGCAAGCTTAAAAATATGGCTCTAAAGGTTATACCCGAGCGCCCATTGTTAGGTGCGGATGGTCAGCCCAAGGGCCGCGAAACAGCGTTCTTCGATCCCGATGGTCACTTAGTTGTTTTATATAAGCTGACTTGACCAAGACGCGAGAAGCGCCGCAGGATTGCGCAACAATTTCGCCACGGGGGGCACACTAATGCGCAATGCGACGAATGTTTTGAAAACCGGAATTTTGGGTGCTCTTGTTGCAAGCGTCTGGAGTATGACAGCGCTTGCGCAATCAGCCGCGCCGCAACTGGTGCGCCCGGATGGGACGTACCCAACCGTGCCGTTGGAAAAAGATGTGGTGGTGGTGAAGGTGGTGCAAAACGCCCCCATCAATCTGCAAAAAGCGCCGTCGATGAAAGAGGGGCTGGCCACCAACGTTGAACGCATGGCGTATTGGATCAATAAAGCCTGCAAAGAAGGCAAGAAGCCCGACTTTATTCTGTTCAACGAATTCCCACTGACGGGTTATTCGGCTGGCACGCGTGATGAGAAATTGAAATTCACTATTCGTGTGCCTGGCCCTGAAACCAAGCGCATCGGTGAGCTGGCCAAAGCGTGCGATACCTACATTATCTTTGGCAGTTATGCGAACGACCCTGAATGGCCGGGACACATTCTCAGCCTCAATCCGGTGATCGGCCGCGATGGCAAGCTGAAGAAAGTGTACTGGAAGTCGCGCAACGTCATTCGGTTCACAGGCGATGAAATCCCGACGACGACGCTTGAAAATGTGCGCGATAAATTCCGCGCCAAATACGGCATCGAAGAAGAGTTCCCAGTGTTGCAAACAGAGTTTGGCAACATTGCCGTCAGTACTGTGCAGGTCGATCCGTTCGTATTCGCAGCGTATGCGATGCGCGGCACGGAGATCATGATGCGCACGGCGACATTGTTCTCGAAGGTCGATGTGCAAGCCATTGCCTTCTACAACAACATGTACTCGGCCATGTCGAATATCACGTTC
Organism: Rhodospirillaceae bacterium; assembly: GCA_965229355.1. Classification (GTDB taxonomy): domain Bacteria; phylum Pseudomonadota; class Alphaproteobacteria; order Rhodospirillales; family Rhodospirillaceae. The sequence goes on from OZ245869.1 coordinate 3,266,964, forward strand.
CCCCCAGAGTCAGGCGTGCCTGCAAACCTGGGTGGTGGGTCGTTGATTGTCGATCCGCGCGGCAAAGTGCTGGCGGAAGACCCCAGCAACAACGAAAGCTTCATCGAAGCGGAAATTCCCATTGCGAAGTTCCGCCAAGGCCGCAGCATTCCGCGCTACCCGTTGGACGTTGTGAAGCCTGTGTTTGATCAGTATCAGCAAGAAGTGCCGCTGAACCATTTGGATGTGCCGGCGAAAGAGCTGCCGCAAACCAATGAAGATATGAAGAAGCTGCTGGATCGTAACAGCCGCTGGCTCAAGTAAGATCATCAACAGGAGGGGCGGCGATGACGGATGCTGAGGGCCATTCAAGGCGCAATGTTCTCACGTCGCTCGCAGCTGCTTCGGTTGCCAGCGTTGCCGGTGCGGGCAGTGCTGATGCCGGTATAAACTTGTTCGATCCTATCGAAGGCCATAAAGCGAACGTGAAGCTGCGTGGCTCGCTCGGTAATGAATGGGTGTTCCGTCACTACTGGGGCGACGTGTACGCGGTGTTGCCGGAACGCTTGCCCATTCCTTTGTTTAAATTCCAGGGTCTGATCAAAGCGAAGTGGACCGATAACGGCGACGGGTCACATACCGAACTTCTGTATGACACTTCAGCCTTCCTGGATTGGAAAACGAATGCATACCTCGACGTTTTTGATAATCCGATTACGAACGAGAAGAACAACGTTATTCATGTGTGGGATGGGCCAACCCAGACCAAATACACAGCTGCAGGCCCTGTCTACCCTTGGACGACAAAACCGCCAACCGAGCCCGTGGTGCTGCCGTGGCGTGTAGAAGGGGATGAGGTGTGGCTGACAGAAACAGCTGCATTCGAACGCCCACATCCGCTTGATCCGAAAGAGTGGCCAAAGGCGTCGTCGGGCAAGACAACGTTCTCGAACGTCAGCGTCACGTTATCGGGTCGCTTGAGCGAGCTTCGTAAAAATAAACGATCAGCACCGCACGATATGCGGTGGACCTCCATGCGCTCATGGTTGCCGTGGCTGCACCTGGGTCAGATGTCCGGGCAGCTGCTCACGATTGGCACGGGCCACAAGCTCGCTGGCCCCCATGAGATTCCAGCGAAGACGTTGGAGATTTTAGAGCGGCAACAACCCAACTACCTCACCAGCGATCAGCCGTGGGCACAGGCGATGTCGAGTTGGGAGCGCTATAAAAAGCTGCACAGCTAGGGGCACTTTTTTGGATAAAAGCCTTTATAATTCAATATTTTAACAAGCGCTGCGCCACAGCGATGCTCGGCCCGCATAAATCAGCCACCACATTAACCAGCCAGCAATAACAGTGCCTTACGTTTCGTGCTTGCTGGTCGAGGTTTGACCGGCCTTTGACGCACAAAAACGAAGGGCGCCGCGAAGGCGCTGATGTGGCTGAGTTTTATGAAAAAAACCGCCGGACAGAATCGGCTTATTGTCGGCATTAGCGGTGCCTCGGGCATCGTCTATGGCTTACGCGTGCTGAAAACGCTGCGTGATTTAGGTGTGGAAACGCACCTAGTGATGTCCAAGTCAGCGGAAGTGACGCTGGCTTACGAAACCAACCTCAAGGTCAAAGAACTCAAAGACTTGGCCTCAGTCGTTTACAACAACGCTGACATCGGTGCCGCCATTTCCTCCGGTTCGTTCAAGACCGCAGGCATGGTGATTGCTCCGTGCTCGATCCGGTCTGTTTCTGAAATTGCCTCGGGCGTTACGTCATCGTTGCTGACACGCGCGGCTGATGTGGTGCTGAAAGAGCGCCGCCGCTTGGTGTTGATGGTTCGCGAAACGCCCCTCCATGTCGGGCACTTGCGCACATTAACCGCAGTCTCTGAAATGGGGGCCATTGTTGCCCCGCCGGTGCCCGGCTTTTACGCCATGCCCCAATCCTTAGACGACATGATCGACCACACCGTTGGTCGTGTTTTGGATCTTTTTGACATCGAGAACGGTTTAGTCCGTCGGTGGGGTGAACCTGCTGCTGACGACACCGGCAACGAAGCCGTCCGCAACAAACGCAAAACAACCCGCCGCAGGCCCAAATGAACTTCATCAGTCTGGATACGATGACGAAGCCACTGTTGTCCGATATCGGCAAAGGGAACCCGTTATGGGACTTTGCGGTGTGGGCATATGCCGAACCGGATGTTGAGAAGGCGTGCTTGGCGCTTCAAAACCGTTTGGGCGCAGACGTCACCATGATCATGTTCTGCCTGTGGCTGGCTCGCCGGGGCACCCCTGGGCACTATCTGGCGCGCTACATGGGCGCTGCCATAAAACTGTCACGCGATTGGCAGCGCTCGTTCGTCGAGCCGTTACGCAACTGCCGCTCCAACTTCAAAGATTTCATCACCAACACCGACATGGGTGGGGAAGAGAGCGATACCGCCAATGCCTTGCGCGCCCGCATTAAGCAGTGCGAGCTTGATATGGAACAGATGCAAATGCTGGCCATGTACAGCTTGGTCGAGGATGTCGAAACCGACGAAATGCGCTCCGGCGGCCTTCAAAAGACCGACGCCCAGAACAACTTGAATGTTTATTTCTCGGCGACTGGTGTAAAACTCGATCCGTTGGGGCAGGCCCATGTGGTGCGCTTGCTTCAATCTGTGTTTGGGTAAGCCACTTAACGAAAGCACTTCGGTGATCCGCGTTTTATTTGCGCTGAGCATTATTGTCTCGGCGGCTGCTGCACCTGTTGCAGCTCAAGACTCCCGCTCAGGGATTGGGCCTATTGTCGCCTGCGCGGACCTCGCGCGCATGAACTTCTCAGGCATCCCAGACGCACCAACCTCTATTCTGACGGCGAACTTGGTGGCCTCCACCCCTGAAGCCCCCAGTCATTGCCGCGTGCGCGGGAACATCGCGCCCAATGTAGGCTTTGAATTGCGCCTGCCTGTTGATAACTGGAACGGCAAATTGTTCATGCAGGGCTGCCGTGCGTACTGCGGCATCATCATGATCGACGACGCCAATGATGCACTGAAACGCGGCTATGTCACGGTTGCGACCGACATGGGCCATGCTGGCGCAATTCTGGATGCCGTGTGGGCTTACAACAATCGCAATGCCGAGATTGATTACGGCTACCGCGCCACGCACGTGACGGCTGTTGCTGCCAAAGCCATCTTACGCGCCTTCCATGGCGTCAATGCCACCCAAAGCTACTTCCGGGGCTGCTCGACAGGGGGCCGTCAGGGCCTAGTGGAAGCGCAACGCTACCCGATGGACTTTGATGGCATTGTCGCCGGTGCGCCTGTGGCCACCAAAGCCGGGGCCTTGGATTTCTACTGGTCGGCGAAAGCCAACCTCACCGAAAGTGGTCGCCCGATATTGTCGACCGAACACGTGTACCTCATCCGCGCCGCCGTCATGAAGAAGTGCGACGCGAAGGACGGCAGTGTCGACGGCATCATTGAAGACCCGCGCGAGTGCGATTTTGACCCCGCTGAACTGCAATGCCGTGGCATTACCTCGGGTGATCTTTTACGACGCAACGATTGCTTGACGGAAACCCAAGTGGAAGCCGCGCGCAAAATTTACGCAGGTCCAACCACATCTGACGGCGCACACATCACGCCCGGTGGCCATATGCCCGGTGGTGAATTGAATTGGTTAGGCACAGTTGTATCTGCCGATGGCGGGCCGGGGCAGTACTTAAAGCTGGCGGAGGAGAACTTCCGTTTCCTCGCGTTCTCGGAAGACCCAGGCCCGGCTTATACGTTGGATAAGTTCAACATCGATACCGACCCTGAGCGCATGAACTTCATGCTGCATTTCACGACCGGCTTTAACCCCGACTTACGTGGTTTTCGTGATCGCGGTGGTCGCATGATCATCTATCACGGCTGGCAAGATGGCCCAGTGCTGAACACGGTCGATTACTTTGAAACAGCAACCGCAACCATGGGCGGCCAAGCCGCCATGTCTGATACCGCACGCCTGTTTATGGTGCCGGGTATGGACCATTGCAGCGGTGGGCCAGGGGTGAACAGCTTTGATTTCATCACCGCGATTGAGCAGTGGGTGGAACTGGGCAAAGCCCCCGACAGCCTGATGGGCACGCACAAAGACGCTGTGGGCAACGAGACCTTCTCACGCCCCGTGTACCCGTACCCCGAATTTGCGCGCTATGAAGGTGCCAAGGACCGCGTGAACCCCGAAGGGTTCAAGCGCCAGGTTCCGAAGAAAGAGTAGCCGAAAAAAGAGTAGGCATTTAGCTCGCGCCGACATGGCGCGCGAGTTTGCCCAGCGTCTGATAGCCGTATTCCACAGCGCCAAAGCCAACACCTGCATCGCGCTGTTCTTTGGTGGGGTGCAGTTGGCGCATGGTCAGCACGGTTTTGCCATCGGTTTGGGCCTCGAATGTCACCGTGACGTGAAAACGTGCCGGGTCTTCGTCTTTATCCGAGCCGTGCTCAATCTCAATCACGCGCGGCGCATCAATGCGCACGAACACCATACGGTTGTCCCACCGCGTGCCATCGGGGCCGGTGTAAATGAAGCGCCAGCGTCCGCCCTCGCGGATGTCGCATTCCAGTGATTCAACTTTGAAGCCCTCGGGCCCAAACCACTGCACGATTTGCTTTGGGTCGGTCCATGCTTGAAAGACACGCTCGCGCGGTGCGGCGATGACGCGGCAAAGAACGATCTCACGATCAAGCGCCCATGTTTTAAGGGGATCAATGCTCATTGGTCGTCACCTTGTGTTTCAAGTTTCGTCAGGAAGGTTTCCAAACGGTTGAAGCGCGCGTCCCATGCGGCGCGGGTGTGATCGAACCAGCGCGCAGTTTCATTTAAGCGCTCGACATTCAGGCGGCAGGGGCGTTTCTGCCCATCGCGTCCGCGCGCGATTAGGCCCGCGGTCTCCAACACCTTCAAATGCTGCGAGACAGCCGCCAAACTCATCTCAAAGGGGGCTGCAATTTCTTGCACGGTGAGGTCGCCTCGCGTGGCGAGTTGGCTGAGGATCGCAAGCCGGGTCGGGTCGCCAAGGGCGGCAAAGGTTTGTGGAAGTGATTGAGAAATATGCACTTTTTCAACCTGTTTGTATTTAAGTAATTACTTAAATACAAAAGTTGGTCGTGCAGGTCAAGCAAAAGGGCCGCACTCATGTCTGAGGCGGCCCTTTGTTCTTAAGCTCAGTGTTGGCTTTAGGCGCCTACCACGGAATTTTCTCGCCGTTCCATTCAAAGAACTGGCCGGTCTTCTCGATGGTGAAGGCGTCGATTTGCGCGATCATGCCTGCGGCGCGTTCATCGGGTTTACCCAGCGGAATGCGCCCGCGTACTTCCACCATGAAATCGGTGTCTGTGGCGCCCGGTGCGACCATGCCGACAATCACGCCTTTGTCTTTGACGGCCAGCGCCAAGTTCACTGTGATCATGTTCAGGGCCGACTTGCTGGCACGATAGAAATACAAGCTGGGCGAACGCACAGATGCGACCGAACCTTGGCTGGAAGACACCATCATAATCTTCTTCTGCTTACTGGCGGCGACGTGGTCGATGAAGGCTTCCGACATTTTCATCGGGCCTTCGACGTTGGTTTGCATCACGTCGTTGAAGATGGCGTAGTTGATTTTACCGAATACTTGGTTATTGCCGCCGCCGCCAATGCCAGCGTTGTTCACCAGAATATCAATCGCGGTGCCTTTTAACTTCGCCGCCAGTGCATCAATGCTGGCGTGATCTGTCACGTCTAGCTTTTCCAGACGCACGTTCTTGTTGGCTTTGGCGAGGGCTTGCAGTTCAGCGGCTTTCTCAGGATTGCGCGCCGTGGCGATGGTGGTATAGCCGCGCGCGGCGTATTGCTTGGCGAACTCAAAACCTAAGCCACGTGATGCGCCGGTGACCAGCACGACGGTTGATGCGGCTTTAGCATCGGCGGCATTGGCTTCGGTCCAGAAGCCCATACCCAAAACAGCAGTGGCGCCAGCGGAAACACCTAATGCATCGCGGCGGTTCAGATCGTTTGTCATGTTGTGGTCCTTTATTACCAGGGCGCGATTTCGCCGGTGTGGCGATAGTATTTGCCCGTATCGTCTATCGTCAGTTTCGCAATGATCGGCATCGTCAGCGCAACACTTTGCTCTGGGGTGATCATGATGGGCAGGCGCAAGTCGCCCACAAAGTCCGTCTGCACCAAGCCCGGTGATTGCATCGTGACGATGATGCCTTTGTCTTTGAGCGCTTTAGCCATGTTGATCATCGACATATTCAGCGCGGCCTTGCTGGCGCGGTAGAAAATGCTGTTCACATCCGGCCGCGGGGCGATGATCGTCAGTGACCCTTCGGTGGAACTGATGCTGACAATCTTCTTTTGCTTGCTGGCGGCTACATGCGGCGTGAACGCTTCGGCCATTTTGATGGGGCCGAGCACGTTGGTGTGCATCACATCATCAAACACGGTGAAGTCGATGGTGCCGACTTTTTGCTTGGCCGCACCGCCCGAAATACCTGCGTTGTTCAGCAACACATCAATCGGTGTATCTTTTAATTTTGCGGCCAGCGCATCAATGCCCTGAACGCTGGTGACATCCAGCGCTTCCAGGCGAATGTTTTTGTGCTTTTTCGCGAGCGCTTGAAGTTGTTCTGACTTGGCCGGGTCACGTGCGGTGGCAATGACGGCCCAACCATCTTCGGCGTAGCGTTTGGTGAATTCCAAACCAATCCCACGGCTTGAGCCTGTAATGAGAATGGTGCCGGGATTTGTTGCCGCGTTTGCGGCCGTAGCACTCGCGACGGCGAGGGCGCTGGCACCCTGTAAAACAGTACGGCGTGTTGTGTCAGTCATAACCAAGCCCTCCCCAGAGCAGTCATCAGACCAAAAAGAAACGCCCCACAGTTATCACAAACCGATGGGGCGTTTCCTTATGCTTTTATGAGCCTTGATAGGCCATTTTAGAATGCCATGCTTAGAACGGTTGTTTCTCGCCGTTGTAGCGCACGATCTGGCCCGCATCCGACGGCTGCAAGCCATCGATCACTTTGATCATGCCGCTGATGCTTTCCACGGGTTCGATCAGGCCTGGCATTTTGGCGTTGCCGATTTTCTCAACGCGCACGGTGCCGGGCGAGAGAAGTGTCACGATAATGCCGTCTTTGGCAGCGTCCATCGACACGTTCACCATGGCAGCGTTCAAGGCTGCCTTGCTGATTTTGTACCAGTAACCGCCCGGAATGCCGCCGCCGAACTTCGATCCGAACGAGCCTGCTAATGACGTTACGGCGACGATCTTTTTGCCTTTGCCCAACTTCACGTTTTCATAAAACGCTTCGGTCACCTTCAGCGGGCCAAGCGCATTGGTGTGCATGAAGTTGTCGACTTCTTTGTGATCGAGCGTGCCGAAGCTTTGCGGCTTCGGGTTCATGAAATCACCCGTGATGCCAGCGTTGTTCAACAAAAGATCAATCGGCTTGCCTTTGTACTTCGCGGCCAACGCGTCCACAGAAGCATTGTCCGCGACATCCAAGGCTTCAATGACGACGTTCTTATTACCAGCCGCAACTTTTTTCAGTTCGTCGGCTTTGTCGGGGCTGCGGGTGGTGGCAATCACGTTCCAGCCCTTGGCGGCGTATTGCTTTACGAATTCAAGGCCAATGCCGCGGTTCGAGCCGGTGATCAGTACGGTTTGCGCATCCGCGGCAAAGGCAGTGCCGCTTGCACTGATGGCAGCGACGGCGGCCGCAGCGGCCATGGCGTTGCGGCGTGTGATGGTTGTGTCAGTCATAGTTTAGCTCCCCACTAAATTGATGACGTTATGATAGGCGAGGGCTCATACGCTTTGAAACAGCACCCGTGTAACCCGTATACAGTTTGAGAGGCGTGCCCGCGCGGCGGTCGAAAAACCGGTCTTTCGACAACTAGGCTTTGTCGAGAACGTCCTCGATGTTGCGACGCGGGCTTAAGTTCGTGACAGCGCGGCTGTAGCCAATACGAAACGCAAACACGATTACGTTGCCATTCAATGACGCCAAGCTGTTCAGCGTGCCATCAGCGGCAGAAGCGCGTTGCAGCATCCGGTCGCGATCTGCCATTTCGGTGAGTTGGTTCAGCGGCTGCACAGCCAGGCCCATCTGCGTGGTTTGAATGTGCAAACGTTGCCACAAACGTCCGGCTTCAATTAGGGCGGCACGATCATCCAGCGCGGGAATGGCGATTAGGCCAAATTGAGGGGCGGTGGCCAAGTGCACATCGCGTGTCATCTCTAACCACGCTTTGTGCGGATCGCCCGCAAACCCACGCGGCAGCATCATGGCGATGCGCGCGTCCAGCGGAGAAACACCAACCGTCGGCAGTGTTAAACCATCGCGATGGTCGCCTGCCGTGAAGCGGTACCAATTGTAGCTGTCCACCACCATATTTTTGTCGGCAATAAAGTCGGCGGTCGCTTTTAACGTGCCGTTGGCGAAACGCTTGCCCGCATCACTTTCCGACGTCAGCCAAAACAGCTTGGTCATCGATGATGTATTGACGGCGTTTAAAGCGTCGAGGATTTTCAAATCCAATGTGCGTTCGCGCTGATAGGCACCACGATTGGTGCTGCGCTTACCGATGGCTTTTGCTTCTTTCGATGTCGGCGCGACGTTGTCAAAAATGGTGAAACGCGCGAGTGTTTTGCCCAGCGGCCCATCGGGCAAGAGGTTCAGCAGCGGCGTGATGCCGACACCTGTGGCGCCCAGTACCATGTTCTCAATCGCGCAACCGACACTAATGGTCATTTCGCGGAACTGCGGATCGACCGAGCCTAAGTTGCGGCGCTCGTCCGCGACGATATCCAGCAAATTTCCTTTGATCGAAAAGCGCCACGGTTGCGAGTTGTGGGCGCTCGCCGCCAGGATACCAGCCGCGATCAAACCCGCAGGCTTGTGATCCAGCGTCTTGGTGCCGCCCTCGCGTACTTGTTCGTTCCAGGCGCGCCAGGGTTCAAACCCGTCGCCATCCGTGAAGCTTTTATAGGCGCCCGTTTGATAGGCGCGGCCGCCCACGCCTGCGACGCCTAAGCCCACAACGCCCGCCAGCCCCAAGCCCACTTTGGCCAAGGCTGACCGCCGTTTGATTGGCTTTTTCTTTTGCTTCTTGGCTTTCTCGGCGTCGAAATCGTCGTAGTCGCTCATGATACATCTCGAAAAAAGAACAACACCGGAAGTCTATCCAGACTCCCGGTGTATGATCTAGCGTATTAAAGCTTAAATGCGTCTTTAAAAGACACAAATCAGTGGGTTGCTTTTTAGTGGGTGGCAGCGCCCGTTTTGACGCGGTCGCGGAACTCGGGCGAAACGCGGTCGCCGTACAGTTCCTGGATATACACAGCGGGCGATTTCGGCGCTTCGGCGTAGTGAATGAACTTCCAGCCTGCTTTGGTTTTGCGGAAAATACCCGTGGCCCGCAAACGTTCCGCAATCGGCGCGGTGGGGCGCATTTTCATCTGCCAATAAATACTCCAGGTCGCGACCGCGATATCACCTGCAATCGTGCGCACTTGAATGTCCGATGCATTATATTCAGAGGCTTGCATGAAGCCCGCACCGCGCGCCGGGTTGAAGTACTCGTTCATGGCATCCCAACCAATGCGCCATGTTGGTTCTTCTTCGGCTAAATACATCGGCGTAGGCTCTTTCGTATCCCACAAATCTTTTGGAATTGTGGACCACGTATTCTTGGCCCAGCGCCCCGCCATATCGTGAATGACGGCTTCGACGTCTTTTTGAACTTGTGAATTCTGATTTTGGGAATTATCGGCGGCGATAGCGGGCTGTGTCAGCAGGCCTGTGATCAGAGACAGGGCTGCAAGCAGTTTTACGGCTCTCATGTCTTCCCCCAATGCTGAAATAACGCGGGGTCGATGGTACGCCTGCTTTCAAGCCAGCGTCGATGAGAACAAAGAAAAACGGCGGCCACTGTCATACCAATGGCCGCCGTTTGGTTAGATATATTTGTAGGACTTAAGCTTAGAACTTGGCGCCAAAGCGAATGCCCATTTGGCGCTTGTCCGCCGCATAGGTGGCATAGGCCAGCACCGGAGCCGTATCTGGCGGCACAATGAACGGGTCGCCGTAAGTTTGCGCTGATACAGGCTTGCGGTTGTCGAACAGGTTGGTCACGTACGCCAACACTGTATAAGCACCGTTCTCGGCGCCGATCTGTGCATCCACGTTCCAGTTCGATGCAATCCAGGTCAGGTTGCTCGGTTGTTGGTAACGCTTCGAACGATACTGTGTCGACAGTTCGCTGATCAGGTTCCAATCGCCTTGCAACGGCATGGTGAAGTTGATCGCCGCCGACAACGAATGTTTGGCGGTTTGTTCCAACTGATTGCCGTTGGTGTTCACGAAGCACACGCGCTGTGAGCCCACCGTTCCAATGCGGCAATTGCCCGCGTTGAAAATGTCGAGGTTCGACGTGGTGGGGAATTCTGAATCCGTGAAGCGCGGGTTCAGGTACGTGTACGCCGCATGCAGCGTTAAGCCTTCGGTCGGGGCAAGTGTTGTTTCCAACTCTACGCCATCCACTTTGGCTTCGCCTTGGTTAACGGTCTTGGTGACTGTGCCTTGCGGGCTACGTGGTTCAGGCACCAACAACTGCGTCAGGCGATCTTTGTAGATCATATGGAAGTACGCGCCGTTGAAGCGCAACGTGTCGTTCAGCCACGATGTTTTAAAGCCTGCTTCAAAGTTATCGAGTTTCTCAGGCTTGTAGAGAGCGTCGGCCACATCGAACACAACTGCGACGTTCAAGAACCCGCCCGGCTTCACACCGCGCGAATAGGTGGCGTACACCATCGCATCATCCGTGGCTTGATAGTTCAAGGTCACGCGCGGTGCGAAGAAGTTGGTGGTCGAGGTGGGGTTGAACACGCCGCCCGCATAAGCAAACGGCAGCAATGTCGTACCCGAGACAGGCGCTGAGATCGAACGGCCAAACAGATACGTGAACTTCTCGTGGCTGTAGCGGCCTTCGGCGCTCAGTTCCAACTGGTCGGTGATATCGTATTCAGCAATGGCGTAGCCTGAATAGTGCTCGGTATCACGCGTATTCAGTTCACCCACCGGGTTACCGCGAATTTGCATTTCACGCGCGACTGACCAGCCTGGTGTGAGGCGTGTGCTGGCTTGCACGAACACCGATGAGTTCACACTTTCGTAGTCTTCTTTCCAGTACAGCCCGCCCACAGCCCAACGGAAGCCTTGCGATTGCAAATCACCCAACCGCAGTTCCTGGCTGTATTGCGAAACCTTGTTGCGGAAATCAGACACTTGGGCTGCGTTCAACGGTTCAGCCGTTCCCGGTGTCGGCAAGGTTACGGCTGTTGGTTTGGCGCCATAAAAATCGCCGTCTGCACGGCTCAGCGCGTTGCCACGTGTCACACCTGTCCACGATGACAAGGTGGCCCAATCAAAATCAATGTCACCGACCAAGCTTGCGATCACAGGCTTCAAGCGTCCGCCTTCGTAATCCTTACCTGTCAGCGGATCGACGCTGAGCAGCACTTGGTCGCCGCGCAGTTCTTCACCCAGTTTGGGGAAGGGGATGGTGGCAGGCACTGGCGTGGTGTTGGGCAGTGTTTGACCCGCGGGGATCAAACCTAAGCGTTCGCCCACAGCACTTGCGGGCATGTTCACGCGCGTGCCACGGCCCGGAACGCGCTGCCCAAAGTAATAAGCCGGGCGTGGTTCTGATTTATCATCCGAATACGACACGCGCAGGGTGAAGTCGGCATTGTCGGCCGGCTTCAAGCGTAATGCACCGGCAAGGCCCCAAGTTTCCGAGCCGCCGATGGTCGCGCCACTCACGGAATTTTTGTAGAAGCCGTCGAAGTAGCTATACAAACCGTTCAAACGCAGCGCCGCTTTATCCGACAGCGGAATGTTTGTGGCGCCTTTGGCTTCGTACATATCATACGTTGCCACATCCACATTCACTGTGGTCTCGGCTTTTTCAAAATCAGGTTTCTTCGAGACGTAGTTGATCGCGCCGCCAAACGCGACACGGCCATACAATGCTGATTGTGGGCCTTTGACGACTTCGATGCGTTGTACATCGACCAGTTTCAAGTTCATCAAGTTTGAACCACCAGCCGTGCCGATGGACTCAGATGAAATGTCGATGCCATCCAGCAGAATGCCAACCGGCGGACGACCACGCGTTGTGGGCAAGCCGCGAATGCTAGGGCGTGTATCTTGCGGGGCAAAGCCGCGATCGAAGTTCAAGCCTGGCGTAAACTTCGCCACTTCGGCGACGGTGCGAATACCCTGACGATTGATCGCTTCTTCCGAGAAGGCTGTCACCGTAATGGGAACAGCTTGCAGGCTTTCTTCGCGTTTCCGCGCGGTCACCACTACTTCTTCGATTTGCGCGAAGGCGTCATGTGTTCCCACAACCAAACCTGTTGTGAGAAGTAAGCCTAATTTTAATTGCTGAGATATGCGCGACATGAATTCCCCCTCCGACGCACTAGTTTAACAGGCGCGAATGCAGAGTTGCTTGCGGAGTGAAAACCGCAATCACTTGCAGTCACGATTTTGTAACTGTGCGGGAAGAGGTTTTGTGTGCATAGCCGCAAAGCCTGTACGTTCGCTTTGCGAACTTCCTGTGGTTAGGGTGGCGTGCAAAGTGTGGCCAGGAAGTCACAAGCCACGTGAGGGCGTCACAAGGATGCCGACTATGCTTCTTTCAAAAAGGTCAGCATTGCTGCGGCAGTGGCGGCGGGTTGGTCTTGATGTGCGAAGGCGCTGGCGCCCGGTACATGGAATGAACGCGATTTTGGAATCTTGCTTAAACCAATCGGCTCGAAGTTTTTGTAATTCCCGTTCTGGCCATACATCAACAGCGTTGATGCCGTGATGCGTGGCAAGTAATCGACCACACCGGCATGGCCCACACCGCGTTCGGATGCACGCACCCAGGCACCAGCTTTGGCACGGCTGGCGTTTTGTTCGTCATTGATAACCTGGTCTTTGACGCCAAAGGTTTTTGTCGCCACTTCAAGCGGGCGGGCCAGCGGGCGCCATTCGGAATCATAGTTCTGCGCGCTGACTTTATCTTGCTCTTCCAGTTCAGCACGCGTGCGGGCATCACCCAGCGCAACACTTAGCAGGATGAGCTTGTTGAATTTCTGTGGGAATAATGCTGCCGCAACGGTTGCAATACAGCCGCCCAGCGAATTGCCGCCAATGGCGCATTGATTAATGCCAAGCGCATCCAATGTGGCCATTAACATTGCGGCAGATTCTGGCAGCGACACCCAATAGGGCGGGGCACCGTTCATCGTTGACCCGCCGTGGCCCGGATTATCAATCACGATCACGCGGTAATCTTTGCTCAAAATTTTCGCGACATGCCGCCAGTCGTCAGCCCAGCCGCCCAGTTTGGGCAAGAACACAATCGGCGCGCCTTTGCCGACGGATACCCAGTGCATCTTGCCACCCGCAACAGCCACATCGCCTTCATCAGTCCAGACGCGCGCGTCAGCGGCGCGTGCTTGTGTGCTGAGTGCGGTCGCAGCAGTGAGGGCTGTAAAGGCGCGGCGCGAAAGTGTTGTCATGTTTTGTACTCTAAAAAGAAAACGTCATTAAAACGAAAGTGTCCAGGCGGTGCTTTCGGTTTTGCACGCGGTGGCTTTTGATTCTGTGGCCTCGCCGCTGTCATCCATCTTCAGCGTTTCGGTGATGACGCGGCACTTAAAGCCGCCGGTCGTTGTGGGGTCTTCGGCAAACGCCGTACCAGCTCTGCCATTTAAATCCCAGAACACGGTTTCTTTCCCTGGGCCATCCAGCGCATCCAACTGAATGATGGACTGTAAAATCAATTCGTCTTTGGTCAATTGATCCAACAGTTCGGGCGGCATCACTTCCAAAATGTCCGAACGCTCTTTCGACATCTTTTTGTTTTTGTCTTTCACCGCTGCGGCTTGTTGCTTGGCTGCTTTCTGTGCGGCGCGTTGGCGCGCGGCGTTCACCTGCGATGCGCTGGGCTGCCGGGCGGGAACAACAACGCGACGTGGAGCAGTGTTGTACATGGTCTGCGCGGGGATCTGTTGAACGGAACGCACAATCGCGTTGGAACTATTCACGACCGTGTTGGTCACGGCATTAGATGTCGTGTTTATTGCCCGCGATATGGCGGCAGCGGTGTTCACTACGGCACAGCCTTGCAGCGCCGATACTGCGATAAGCAGTGCGCACGCTGTTGCGCGTGCGCTGATGTGAATGGCTGACCGCAAACAAACCCGCCCCAAGTTCCTTGCCCAGGAGCAAGCTAGCATAAATTCTGGGGGAGGCGAGATGCGTTAGGTCAGAAGCCCAGGAGACGGCAAGTTAGAGGCGGCGAGTTAAAAGCGTGGCCCGCTGGGGATAACATGCCAGTGCTGGTCATGGTGCTCAAAGGCATAGCCATGCGCGCGTAATACTTCGGTCTTTTGTTCTGGGGTGCAGTCTTCCAGCACATAGCTACACAGGGCAATCACGCGACGGCCTGAGAATGCCGTGGTCACAGATTTTTCATAAGCCATGAAAGCAGGCCATTCATCAGGCGTCAGGAAACTGATGTTGCCCGAGATGCGCAAACCCGAAAAGCCATCGGCCAGCGGACTTGCCGCATATGAGGACGCATCATCAGTTGTGCGGCTTTGCCTGCATGAACTTGCTCTTGATCAACTTCCCCAATTCCTTGAAGTCTTTAGTGCGGGGTGAGGTGGCGCGCCACACCATCACCACTTCGCGCTTTGGCTCGGGTGCGGTGAAGCGCTTCAGCACAATACGCGGATCGGGCTTATCAGCGCGCATTACCAATTCTGGCAGTAGGGTTATGCCGTATCCGGCAGCCACCATCTGCAACACCGTATTTAAACTGGTAGCTCCCAGCGTCGTCAGGTTCTTGGGGTTGGCCACATGGCAATACGACAGCGCCTGATCGCGCAGGCAGTGGCCTTCTTCCAGCAGCAACAGCTGATCGGGCGCGATGGTGTCCGGCGCAATGCGCGCGGGCAAGGCGTTGGCTTTGGTGGCGCTGATGGCCACCAAGAATTTGTCATCGAACAGCGGAAAAATCTCGAACCCTGCGCGGTCAATCGGCAAGGCCAAAATAGCGGCATCGACTTGGCCGCTGGCGAGTTCTTCCATCAGCGCTGCAGTTTGCGTCTCACGCAGTTTTAAATCGAGGCGTGGAAATTCAGACTGAATGGTTGGTAGGCACAACGGCAACAGGTACGGCGCGATGGACGGAATAATGCCCATGGCGAGATTGCCCACCAATCGCCCGCGCCGCTGTTGCGCAAAGTCTTCCAGGTCATGCGCTTGCGCGATAATCGCTGTCGCGCGCCGCAAGATCTCTTTGCCCTCAGTGGTAAATTCAGCGGCGCCACGTCTGCGTTCGACAATCTGAAAACCCAAGCTCTGTTCCAACTCTTTGATCTGCGTGGAAAGGGCAGGCTGGGTGACATTGCACAGGGCCGCCGCCTTCGAGAAATGCCGCATTTCTGCCAATGAAACCAGATAGTTAAGCTGCTTCAGGGTGATGTTCAGCATGGCGGCACATCATAAGAAAAAATTATAATAACTATATTTATTATAATTTCTATTGCGGCCCGGTTTCAAGCAAGTTGTCTTCAACGAAACGAACAGCTTTTAGGAAAACGAACCCCTCCCGGCGCTGTCCCCTCCCAAGATGGCTTTTCCCCTCAGTCATCTTTCCCCCCAGCGGGCAGCGCCGGGCCCCAATTTAGAGTGACCCCAATTCGAGTGATGTGTGATGCGGCGAATGTATTTGATCAGCGGTTGGGTGTGTGTGGGCTTGGGCATCATCGGTGCGGTGCTGCCGGTGATGCCCACCACCTGCTTCATGATCGCGGCGTTGTGGTTCTTTTCAAAAAGCTCACCTGTGTTGGCGCAGAAGCTTCTGAATCATCCAAAGTTTGGCCCGCCATTGCAAGCATGGGTGCGGGATCGTGCAATCCCCACCGAGATTAAAATTGTCGCGGTTGCGTCGTTAATGTTATCGGCCGGAGTTATTGTGATGACTGTGGAAAGTGTGAGTGTGATGTCTGTGGTCTTGGCGATTTTGTTGGGCGTGGCGATTTACATCAGCACGCGTCCTTCAAATGCGTTGAAGCGCACTGAGGTGATGTGATGACCTTGCATCGGATACTGAACCAAACCACGTTGAAAACCCTGACCTTCGCGGTGTTGCACTTCATGGTGGGTTTCGCGGTGTCGTATGCCTTCACGGGGTCGCTGATGATTGCGGGCGGTATTGCGTTGGTTGAACCCGCTATCAACACAATTGTCTTTTATGTGCACGAAACGCTGTGGATCAAGAAGACAGACGCGGGCAATACTCAATCTTATCGTCACACCCATGGACGTAGAGGGGTTGCGTTTGGATAAGCGATGGTTATGAACGAAATTGTGTTGAGAACTTAATCGCAACGGTTGTTGATGCGCTGCCAGACACCGCTGCGGTGTTCTTCACACTCTTTCTGTAAATCCCCCTGTATTTTTCCTGCAAAAGCAGGCGTACGCGGTGCAAAAATTCAAAACCCCTGCAAAACCTTTCACCGTTTTCCACCAAAACAGTCAGCCGTGTTTTTAACTTGTTTCACGTGAAACAAATTGCGCCAAAGGCGACAAACAATTTGTGCGTTTTTACATAATGAACATGTTTCTCAATCACCCTTGGCGGCAGTGATGCGAGGCGTAAGCTAGCGCCTTCACTGCCAAAGGGGTGGGCTATGGTTGATCGTCGTGATGTGCTGACAGGTGTTGCCGCAGGCGTTGCGGCATTAACGTCTGTCGATGCGAAACCTGCAAAAGCCAACTGGGGTATGCCTGCGCTGAAAACGCCGTTTGATCGGCGCATGGTGGTCAACAAACCCCGTGCATATCGCGTGATGGAAGAAGAAAAGCTCGACGGCATTATCGCGCTCAATCCCATCAACGTTTTTTATCTGTCCAACTTCACCAGCTACCGCACCAAGATGATGACGCCAAACGCCAGCTTCGCGGTAATGGCGCGCAGCGAGAAGCAGCCCATCGGGTTGGTCGTGTCGTCATCAGACCTGTGGGAGATCGCGAGCAAAGAGCGCGACTATGCTGAACTGGTGATCCCATACGCAGTCCCCACCAACTGGCGTGATATTGCGGCTAAAGGTGATTTTACAATTGAACCGACAGCCAGCATGGGCATGACACGCCGCGTTGATTTGGATGCGCAAACACCGCGGGAGAAAGACTGGGCGGCCATCAATAAAATCTGGGACAAACAAATGTCCCCAACACCCGAATGGGCTCTCGTGCGACTACTGAAAGAGATGGGCTTGAGCAAAGGCCGCATTGCTGTTGATGACTGGCGCATTGCGCACACGCTGGAACAGCTCGGTTTTAACACCGTCACATGCGTTCCGGGCGACAACACGCTGCGCCGTATTCGCATGATCAAAAGCGAAGTCGAGTTGGGTTTTATGAAGCTCGCGGCGCGCGCCAATCAAGACGCTGCGATGGAGATGCTGAAGCAGTTAGGGCCGGGGGCAACCAAGGCAGATATTGATCAAATTTTTATGATCGAGGCCGCGAAGCGTGGTGCAAAGTCGACCTGGATTGCTGCGGGCACACCGGCAGGCATGGTCGAACCGGAATTAAAGCCGGGTCACTCGATGCTCATCGATGCCGTGAGCCAGATCAATTACTACCATGGCGACTTTGGCCGCACGTATGTTCTGGGTGAGCCATCGGACGCATTGAAAAAACGCACCGCCATGATGAAGGTCGGCTGGCAAGAAGCCTTCGCCGCGCTGAAGCCCGGCATGAAGTATTCCGACATCAGCAAGGTCGGCCAAGAGGCCATGAAGAAAACCGGCTTATCGGACTTGCCCGTCAGCTGCGGTCCTCATTCTGTTGGCCTGCAACACACCGACCATCCCTATGTCGATGGTCTGCCCTATGCCGTCGCCCAAGACATCGTGCTGGAAGAAAACATGACCATCACGGTCGATTTCCCAAGTCTATCGCTGGGCTTAGGCAGCGCCCATTTTGAAGACCTCGTCGTCATTACCAAAACCGGGGCTGCGCCCCTGGCCAGCATGGGTGAACCTCTCGTTGTGGGGTAGATAAAAGAGGTTTGGCCTCAAAACCAGACCGTGTTTTTTGATAGCGAAAGCAACGACATGAGAGTTTAATTGAAACCTGGGTAGGGGCGGGTTTCACATGGCATCTTTGCGTCAAAAGGCTTCGCGCAACGCGCCCAAGCGTAAAGCGTCACCAAGCAAAACACCCAAGGGCAAAACACCCAAGGGCAAAACGCTTAAACGCAAAATAGCCAAACCCAAAAAGCCAGCCACACGTAAATCAACAGCGATCCCAAAAGCACCCAGTCATACGATTGATGCGTTGCCGATTGTGCTGTTCAATTATCAATTCACATCGCAAGACGATCACGGTTTTACCTGGGCCAATGAGTTGTCGGCCAAACTGCTCGGCATTAAAGCGCATGAGCTTGTAAAAGAAAGCGGTGGCTTACGTTTGCACCCCGATGATGTTGGCGCGTTTGATGACTTTGTGTTGCGCACTATGGCGGCAGGTGAGCCGGTGGATGTGCATTTGCGTGTCTTGCACAAAGACAGTGCGCCGCGTTGGATTCACTTCAACGCTTGGCCACAAAACAAGGTAAAGCGCACCTGGAATTATGCGGGGCTTATTCTTGATATTGATGAGCGCAAGAAGGTTGATGCCGAAAAATCGGTGATGCTTCAGCGCATGGAAGAGGCGCAAGATATCGCCAAGCTAGGCTGGTACGACTTCAACGTGAAAAGTCGAATGTTGGACGTCACTAACGACTTTGCTGACAGCCTCGGTTTGCCCTTCGCGCCCGGTGGCCGTGTGACAGGCGAAGCGGCTGATAAATACGTCGATACGTTCATCAACGCACTACATCCCGATGACCGGGAGCGTTACATGTCGATTATCGGCGATGAAACGTGGAGGCGGATTGAATTTGATTATCGCATTCTGACGCGCTCGAATGAAGTGAGGCACCTGTGCTCGCGCATCCAACGTAGTGTCGATAAGTCAGGCAAACGCATTCGCGACTTTGCGGTCATTCTGGACATCACCGAACGCAAGCGCCTGGAAGAAGATTTGCGTGCCCAGGCTGGCACCGATCCACTGACTGCGTTACCGAACCGTCGTAGCTTTGAAGCGGCGGCGCGCCGCGAAGTCGAACGCGCCCGGCGCTATGCAAAGCCCTTTGCCGTCATCGCGCTGGATATCGATTTCTTTAAAAAGGTCAACGACACGCACGGCCACGATGTCGGTGATATCGTGCTAAAAGAAATGACCAAAGTCTGCTTGGCCCAATTGCGTCTGACGGACGTGATGGCGCGTCTGGGTGGGGAAGAGTTCGCGGCCCTTTTGCCGGAAACGGATATCGTTGCAGCGGCAAAGCTGGGAGAGCGTTTAAGGGTTGCGGTCGAAAATAAGCAGATCGCGACCCCGCGTGGGATGATCTCGATTACAGTTAGCTTAGGCGTTGCGCAGTATGCGCCCAATGAAAACAGCATTGAGTCGGCGGTGAAACGCGCTGATGAATCGCTGTACGAAGCCAAGCGCACGGGCCGCAATAAGGTAATCGTCGCGAAATTGCCGAGCCTCGTGAAGCCGGCCACAAACACCATCGTGCACTAGTTTTGCGGCTTTCTTTGGTTTGGCTTTCGGCTTTGTTTTCGCCTTAGCGCTTTTTCTTGCTGGTGCCATTGTGCGCGACTGCCGCTTTGATCAGGGTTTTGAATGCCGTGGCATTTACCGTTTCGCCTTCGTGAATATCAATGGCGCGGCGCATGTTGCCTTCTAAACTGGAATTAAACAGCTTCGCTGGATCGGGAAGGGACGCGCCCTTCGCGAACGTCAGCTTCACCACCTGCTTATAAGTCTCGCCAGTACAGATGATGCCGTCTTGCGACCAGACAGGTGTGCCCATCCATTTGATTTCTTCAATAGCGTCTGGCGCCGCCGCGAGAATGAGCGCACGCATCCGCGCCAATGTTTCGCCACGCCAGCCCCCAACGTCTTTGATGCGCTGATCGATTTGCTGCGATGCAGATTTACGACGGCTGGTCGCTTTTTTCAGGGCGGGCTTTTTCTTTGCGGCTTTCTTTTTTGCAACTTTCTTCGTGGCCATTGTTTCACACTTACGCCGTCAGTTTGGGCTCATGTGCTAGAAACTACGTATTTGGGCCGTCTGTGCCAAGACATTGTCATCGGTGATTCATGACCGCGTCATCGTAATGTCGTGATTTTGGTGCTGAAATATGTGCTCGCAAAAAAATGGGGGCGGTGATTCTCACACCGCCCCAAGTTTCAGGGACGCACCTCTATAGTACGGATTAGGCTTGCTGCTTCTAAAGAGCAGCGAGCATGCAGGCGACGAGCGGATGGCGCACGACGTCTTGCGGGCCTAAGCGTACAATCTCGATATCCGGAACACTTGCTAACTTGTTAGCGATATCAGCTAAGCCAGACATGCCCGGTAGCAAATCAGTTGATCAGGGTCACCCGTAATCACCATGTGCGAGTGCCAACCCAATCGGGTCAGTAACATCTTGATCTGACCATACGTGCAGTTTTGCGCTTCGTCGATCACAACGAACGAATTGTTCAGTGTGCGCCCGCGCATGTAAGCAATCGGTGCGATCTCGATTGTGCCATCGCTTAAATATTGGCGCAGACGTTTAGCGCCCATGCGGTCGCTGAGCGCGTCGTAGAGGGGCCGCAAGTACGGCGACATCTTCTCTTCCATCGTGCCGGGCAGGTAGCCCAGCGCTTCACCCGCTTCAATGGCGGGGCGCGAAAGAATGATGCGGTCGATCTTGCCCAATTCAAGTTTTTTGACCGCGCAGGTAATAGCTAAGTACGTTTTCCCGGTGCCCGCCGGGCCTAACGCGAGTGTAAGAGGTTTGGTTTCTATCGCTTCCATCAACTGGCGTTGATTGTCGCTGCGCGGTTTAACAGTGCGAACGAAGCTTTGATCGCGATGGTCATCATCTGGATGATGTCCGCGCTGTTGCTCGCGTTGGCGCTGGCTTTGGCTGCGCTGTTGGTCGAGTGGATCCCACCCACCTGGAATGGCACGAAGTTGAACTGCGTTGCTGTCGTCGTTGTAGCGTTGCTTACGCGCAGACTTCTTTCCCATTTCGAACTTATTTCCCTTATTGGAATCATGATGTGCCGCGCCATGATCGGCGGCGGCATCAGGCTCGCCATGCGTTTCCGGTTCCTTTCTCAGACCGGCTTTTTTGGGTGCTGAAACGAAAACACCTCCCTTGCGGGGAGGCGTGAGCAAAAAGGCAGGCAAATGATGGTGGGGCGCCAACTGTCCGACGGCGGCGTTCGCCTCGGGTGTGGACTCGGGCTGCGACGGGCCCTGGTCTAAGCTTCGGTTATGATCGTACGCCACAGTCATGTGAAACGGCGATAACCCCTCTGTTAACCAATAGTCTCAGAAATTTCGGGAAAAGTCACTTTATTTTGTGTGAAGGCCTTATGACAGCTACTATATGTCGAATATAGTCGACTATATAAATCTGAGGGAGCTCAGGTGACTATGGTGCGATGCAGCAGATAAAAACTACGATTAAATACGGAAACTAGCCGAGTCTCGAAGCATCGCTGCGGTTTGATTTTTGGGTAACGGAATGATGTCTCACACTTGCGTGGCTCACGCAGCGTACACATTTACGGCAATCACTTGCGTCAGTAGAATCTGACGCTTATCAAGAGACGATACCGTCGCAGTCATAGATTTTGAGTTCAGGGAGTCGGGCCATGGCGTTTACCATCACAGTGAATGGCGAAAAGAAAACAGTCGATGTTGATCCCGAAACGCCGTTGCTTTGGGTGTTACGCGATACGCTGGGTTTGACTGGTACGAAATTCGGTTGCGGTATCGCAGCCTGCGGTGCGTGCACCGTGCACGTTGAAGGTACGGCTGAGCGTTCCTGCTCGATCCCGATTCAATATGCTGACGGCAAAAACATCACGACCATCGAAGGTCTGTCGACTGATCGCAGCCATCCGGTTCAGAAGGCATGGATTGCGGAAGACGTGCCGCAATGCGGCTACTGCCAACCCGGCATGATCATGGCGACTTCGGCGATGTTGAAAGACATCCCGAACCCGTCGGACGATGACATCAACACCTACATCACCAACATCTGCCGTTGCGGTACTTACAACCGTATCCGCAAGGCCATTAAGCGCGCTGCGGCTGATATTAACGGGACGCCGAAAGGTTAGTTTCGACGCCTGATTTAAAGGATTTATTTAGCCGCCGCAGCTTCGTGCTCGGCGGCTAATTTTTTGTCCATCTCTTCGACCTTCTTAAACGATGGACGTGAGATAATGCGGTCACGGTAGCCGACAAAC
Source organism: Rhodospirillaceae bacterium (assembly GCA_965229355.1). Taxonomy (GTDB): domain Bacteria; phylum Pseudomonadota; class Alphaproteobacteria; order Rhodospirillales; family Rhodospirillaceae. The sequence continues at coordinate 3,289,405 of OZ245869.1, forward strand.
TCTGGCGTTTCCGGCACCAGCTTAAATGCCAGCATCCAGCGCATGGCGGTGCCCCACAACACATCGACCGCTGTGAACTTATCGCCAGCCATATACTGCGAGCGCTTCATTTGGTCCGAGAGTGTTTTCAACATGGTGTCGAAATCACCATAAGGATTCATGGCAAGCGGGGCGGGCTCGCGCTTCAAGGCTTTGTCGACGACCGCAGGCTCAAAGCACGAGCCGTAATATACCAGCCAGCGTAAGTAAGGCCCGCGAGCGGCATCTGTCGCAGCAGGCGCCAAGCCTGCTTGCGGATAAAGATCGGGCAGATAGATAAAGATGGCAGGTTGCTCGGTGACCAACGCATCGCCATTTTTTACGGCAGGCACTTTGCCCATGGGATTGATGGCGAGGTACTCAGGTTTGCGTTGATCGCCAGCCTTCATGTTGATGACATGCAGGTCGTAAGGCACGCCCAGCTCTTCCATCAAAATCACAGTGCCGGTGGATCGTGTGTTGGGTGAGTGGAAAACGGTGACTTTTGGTAGGCTGGCCATGTCATTGCTCCTGTCACTGAGGTAGGGCATCAGATAACATATCGCTCAGTTTCACTAGGTTTAAAAACGCATGACGGCTGCTCCCACTTCGATTGATCGGACGACGGAATTGTTACGCAGTGGCGGCTATGTAGCTGACCGCTCGCTCTCAACCGCGTTGTACTTGGCGCTGACCATGAAGCGCCCGCTGTTTTTAGAGGGCGAGGCGGGTGTCGGGAAAACCGAAATTGCCAAAGTGCTCGCGAAAACCTTAGGTCGCGATCTGATCCGGTTGCAGTGCTACGAAGGCTTGGATGTTTCGGCAGCGGTGTATGAGTGGAACTACCCGCGCCAGATCATGGCCATTCGCTTGGCTGAAGCGGCGGGCAAAGGCAGTGATGCGGCTCACAGCATTTATTCAGAAGAGTATTTGATCAAACGCCCGCTGTTGCAGGCGTTAGAAAAGCACGACGGTGGCCCGCCGGTATTATTGATCGACGAGTTAGACCGCACCGATGAGCCGTTTGAGGCGTATCTGTTGGAAGTGCTGTCTGATTTTCAGGTGACAATCCCTGAATTGGGCACGGTGAAAGCTGATGCGCCGCCGATTGTAATCGTCACGTCCAACCGCACGCGCGAAATTCACGACGCGCTGAAACGCCGCTGTTTGTATCACTGGGTCGATTACCCGAATGTGGACCGCGAGCGCGCGATATTGAAATCCAAAGCGCCGAATATCGGTGATAAATTGGGCGCACAGATTGTGAGCTTTGTGCAGAACTTGCGCGGTATGGAATTGTTTAAGCCGCCAGGCATTGCTGAAACGATTGATTGGGCCGAAGCCCTGACCGCGTTGAATGCCAAGGAATTGGATGCCGCAACGGTGGATGCCACGCTGGGCGTGGTGCTGAAGTATCAGGACGACATTGCGGCTGTGCGCGGCGATGTGGCGGCCAATGCTGTGATGGCCGCGCAGAAAGCTGCGGGATAAACGGCGATGGTTAATTCAACCTTTTCTCAAGTGCAGAAATCGCTGAATCCGCAACTGGCAAGTGCAGTTGGCCAGTTTATGCAGTGGAATAGTCAGCGCCTAGAAGCATTAGATTGTGCCGATAAAGTTACTTCTCCACTTTATCATTATACCAGCGCATCTGGGCTAAAAGGGATTTTTGAAGGTGGCCAGCTCTGGTTTACCGACGTTCTGCATGCAAACGATCCAAGCGAGTTTGAGTATGGCAACAATATTGCTATCGATCTTTTGCAAAACGAAGCGGTGAGATCGAGTGGCGACTTGAAGGAGTTTCTCGAATTCATCAGTAAGATGCTTGGTGGTGCTCTCAAGAACGCGGTGGGTGTATACGTTTCCAGTTTTAGCGCGGTTGAGGATGACCTTTCTCAATGGCGAGCTTATGGTGACGATGGTCGGGGATATGCCATAGCATTCGCGCCTTCTATTTTCTCAGCTGATCAATGCGTCAATTTAAAAGCGCTTAACCCGAATGAACGAACTTCGATTGCGTGCGTTAAATATGACGATAAAGAAAAAAAGGTGGGGCAAGCCCATCATGCGCCGACAATTCAGAAAGTTATAGAAGTTGTTAAAAAAGTTTCTGACGATGGCTTGCTAAAAGATGAACTGCAGCGGCAGTATTTTTTTAAAAGATTGGGAGTTGAGTTTGCTATTGCGCACATTTTTAACAGTGCAACACTAAAACACCGCGCATACTGCGGGGAAATTGAAACCCGGCTTGTAATTTACAATAGCTCACCGACAGAGCTTCGTCCCTATTTGAAGTCTAGGCTGCGTGGCTCGGCATTGGTTCCTTATGTTCCTTCCCCATTTCCGGTCAAGGTGCCAGGAAACGTTCTCGAAATAATTGTTGGTCCGGCGGCTCCGGAGCGATCTGAAGAGGCAGTCAAATCGCTTCTAAATATGGTTGATCTGGCTAAGTTGAATGTTCGTCGGTCCACTATTCCATACAGATCTTACGCAAAGACATAACTGTGATGTCAATAAATGCGTTAAATTTTAACATCATGCACTTCGCGCGCATTTTGCGGCGCGTGGGCTTGAGTGTTGGGCCAGGACAGGTGGCGACGGCTGTTGATGCACTGACGCGGATTGATCTCGGTCGCCGCGATGATGTGTTTTGGGCGCTGCATGCGATGTTTGTGACCAGGCATGCGCAATCTGAAATGTTTCGGTTGGCGTTTGATCGGTTTTGGCACGCCGCGAAAACCGATGATGTTGCGCACATTGATCAGAAACAAAAACTAAATGCTGGTGGTGAGGCGCAAGCCTCGCGTCGCATTGCTGATGCGTTTGCGGATGTCATGCCGCAATCAAGTGCCAACGATGATGCGCCGGGACCTGCTGTCACCGATATGACGGCCAGTTGGTCGGCTTCTGAGCGTTTGCGTAACCAAGACTTCGAGACAATGAGTGCGGCAGAAATGGCCGATGCCAAGCTGTTGCTGAAAAAGCTGCGGCTGCCGATTCCGAAGGTGCAGACACGTCGGTTTGTGTCCGCTGCGCGCGGGCCACGTATTGATTTGCGTGCGACGTTAAAGGCGAGCCTCGCCACAGGTGATCTCATTCACCTCAAGCGCAAAGCGCCCGCGCAGCGTCATCCGCCGCTCGTGGTGTTGTGCGATATCTCCGGCTCCATGACGGCCTATGCGCGCATGCTGCTTCATTTTTTGCATGCCATTACGAATGATCGCGACCGCGTGCATGTGTTTTTGTTCGGCACGCGTTTAACGAACGTCACGCGCGAATTGCGCCATCGCGACCCGGATGTGGCGTTGGCGCATGTGGGCAAGACGGTTCAGGATTGGTCGGGCGGCACGCGCATTGGTGCTGTATTGGAAGAGTTCAATCGGTTGTGGTCGCGCCGTGTGCTGGGGCAGGGTGCTGTGACCCTGTTGATTACCGATGGCTTGGATCGTGATGGTGGCGCAGGCCTGGCAGACGAAACGCAACGCTTGCAGAAATCATGCCGCCGGTTGATATGGCTCAATCCATTGTTGCGATATGCGGGCTTTGAAGCCAAGCCTGCGGGTATTCGCGCCATGCTGCCGCATGTGGATGAGTTCCGGCCCGTTCACAATCTCAACAGTTTGGCCGGCTTAATCGAAGCGTTATCAGCGGTTCAGTCGCCGCGCCGCGCGCCTGTTGCCGCTTAGCCCAAGTGTTCTTAAGTTAGGTTCATGTCTGAAACCGATGCATTAGATCAAATTGCCACATGGCGCAGTGCGGGTCACAAAACTGCGCTGGCCACAGTTGTGCAAACCTGGGGCTCATCACCACGCCCGGCGGGCAGTCATATGGCCATTAATGATGCGGGCGAATTTGTAGGCTCAGTCTCTGGTGGCTGTATCGAAGGAGCTGTGATTGAAGCCGCAGGCGATGTGATGCTGACAGGCGTGCCAAAGACGCTTGAATTTGGTGTCACCAACGAAATGGCATGGGAAGTGGGCTTAGCTTGCGGCGGACGCGTGCGCGTATTTGTGGAGGCGGTTGAGTGAAAGCCGATCTTCGCAAACAATTGCAGAGTTTGATCGCTGCTAAAACCCCTGTCGCGCTGGTGACTGAGACAAGCACGGGCCTGCAAACGCTGGTCACTGATACGGCGCAAGGTGCGCTGGATGTGACGGCACATCTACCCGAAATCAAACGCCTGATGGCGGCCAATAAATCGAGCGCGCTGGAAAACACGTCACTGTTTGTGCGCGTCTATAGTCCCGAGCCACGGCTGGTGGTGGTGGGGGCTGTGCATATCGCGCAGTCGCTGATTCCGTTGGCACAGCTTGCTGGCTTTGAGGTTGTGGTGATTGATCCGCGTGCGGCGTTTTTAACCGCAGGCAAGTTGGCAGGTGCCACGGCGATTGAAGAATGGCCCGATGATGGCATGAAGCTTGTGAAGCCCGATAATCGCACCGCAGTAGTGACCCTGACGCACGATCCGAAGTTAGATGACCCGGCTTTGGCGGCGGCCTTGCGCTCGCCTGCGTTTTATATCGGTGCTTTGGGCAGTCGCAAAACCCACGAGAAACGCTTGGATCGTCTGCGTAGCGAAGGTTTCAGCGATGCAGACTTAGCGCGCATTCGCGGGCCGGTGGGCTTGAACATCAACGCTATTTCTCCGGCGGAAATCGCCGTATCCATCGTCGCGCAAGTGATTGAAGTTTTACGCGCGGATGCAAAATGAAGTTCGGCACGTTCCCGATTGATACAGCTGAAAATGTAATCCTGGCGCATACGTTCCGCCGTGATGGCCTGACGCTGAAAAAGGGCCATGAGATTACCTGGGATGATATCGAGGCTCTGAAGAAGCTCGGTGTCACCGAAGTTACCGGTGCGTGGTTGGAGCAGGGTGATATCGGCGAGAATGATGCCGCCGCCAAGATTGCGGCCTGCATTGCCGGTGGCGGCGTGCAACTCTCTGAATCACACACAGGCCGCTGCAATTTAGAAGCACTCAGCAACGGCATTGTGACCGTCGATGTGGCCGCCATTCATGCGCTGAACCTAATCGACGAGTCTGTGACAGTCGCGACGCTGCCGGATAAAGACGCGGTCCGTCAGGGCCAAACCATTGCGACCGTGAAAATCATTCCGTTTGCGGTGTCTCCTGCGGCGATGAACCGCATTGAGTCTTCTATGCACCGTCCGGCGGTGCGTGTGGTGCCGTTCCGGCCCAAGAAATTCGCGCTGATCAATACGACACTGCCGAACTTAAAAGCCTCGGTGATTGCATCGACCACTGATATTACGCGTGAACGCGTAGCCTCTGTGGGTGGTGAACTGATTGCAGTATCCGACTGCGCGCATGATACAGCATCCACAACGACAGCGATTAATGAGGCGCGTGCCAAAGGGGCCGATGTCGTGCTAATCGCCGGTGCGTCGGCCACGGTTGATCGCGGTGACATTGTGCCTGCGGCGATTGTGAAGGCAGGCGGTGAGATTGATCACTTCGGCATGCCGGTTGATCCCGGTAATTTGCTGGTGCTGGGACATATCGAGCATGTGCCGGTGTTGGTGCTGCCGGGTTGTGCGCGTTCACCCAAATTGAATGGGCTCGATTGGGTGCTGCAACGCATTGCAGCCAGTGTGCCGGTCTCGCGCGAAGACATTATGAAAATGGGCGCCGGTGGGTTGTTGGTCGATACGCCCACACGTCCGTTGCCGCGCGATAGTGCCGTGAAGAAACAAAACAAAACGCCGCATCAGTTGCGGGTGACGGCGTTGCTGTTAGCGGCGGGGCAATCGCGCCGCATGGGCGGCCCGAATAAATTGCTAATGGATGTGGGCGGTACGCCGCTGATCCGTAAAACCGTTGAGACCATCAAAGCCGCAGGCATTGAAGATATTGTTGTCGTGCTGGGCCATCAGGAAACCGAAGTTCGCGCGGCCTTAGCGGGCACGGCGGTGCGCTTTGTCACAAACCCGCATTATGCCGAAGGTTTGTCCACATCCCTGAAGGCGGGGCTTTCAAATGTGCATCCCGACATTGAATCCGCACTGGTGTGCTTAGGCGATATGCCGATGTTAAAACCTGAGCATGTTCAAAAGCTTGTCGCACATTTTGATGCCGCATCTGACCGCCTGATTGGCGTGCCGACGCACACCGGCAAACGTGGGAACCCGACACTTTGGGCCCGGCGCTTCTTTGATGAAATGCGTCAGGTCTCGGGTGATGTGGGGGCGAAGCACCTGATTGGGGCCAATGAGTCTCTTGTCTACGAAGTCGAATTTGACGACACTGGCGTCCTAACGGACCTGGACACTGCTGAGCAGTGGGAACGTTTCCAGGGCGAGACAGTTCAAAAGTAAGCATGTTCATGAGTGCGCACGTTCAGTTGTAAGGCGGTTCGCCGAAGCTGAGTTGTAGACGCGAGCCGTGCATATCGTTCGGAGGCGCCGTTCTTAACGGCCGTTCGGGAGGGAGCACGATGCCGGATTCTGGTGCTGAACATCATGTGACAGACGTCATCATCATCGGTGCGGGCCCGGTGGGCCTGTTTGCCGTTTTTGAATTGGGCCTCTTGGGCCTGCACGTCCATGTCATCGACATTATGGGAAAAGCGGGCGGCCAATGCGCCGAACTTTATCCTGAAAAAGTCATCCTCGATATTCCGAGCCGTCTCAAGATTACCGGTCAGGAGCTGGTGGATGATTTGATGGCGCAGATCGAGCCATTCAAACCCATCATGCATTTGGGTGAAATGGCATCGTCGTTAAGCAAGCTTGAGAACGGCAAGTGGCGCCTGACCACAGACACGGGCACGATCATTGAAGCGCCTGTGATTTGCATTGCGGGTGGCGGCGGCAGCTTCACGCCGAAAAAACCCAAACTGGAACGGTTGGAAGAATTCGAAGGCAAGTCGGTGTTCTATTCCGTGCGGCGCATGGAATATTTTCGCGGCAAGAAGATCATGATCGCGGGCGGTGGCGATTCCGCGCTGGATTGGACTGTCAACTTAAGCCCTGTCGCCGGCAGCATCACGCTGGTTCATCGCCGGAATGATTTTCGTGGCGTTCAGGCGACCGTCGATCAGATGTATACCCTGGTGAACGAGGGCAAGGTGAAGTTGGAGATCGCCGAGACGGTGCGGCTGAATGGCAGCAATGGAAAACTCGAATCTGTCACGCTGAAGTGCGCCGAGAGGGGCGAGTACGATGTGCCTGCCGATATTTTCATGCCGTTCTATGGGCTGACGATGAAACTTGGTCCCATAGGTGAATGGGGTATCAATCTAGAGAGCAATAAAATCCCGGTGAACACCGAGACGTACGAGACCAATGTTCCCGGCATTTTCTGTATCGGCGACATGTGCGAATACCCTGGAAAGCTTAAACTTATTTTGTCGGGCTTCCATGAATCAGCCTTGATGGCGCATGGGTGTTTCCATTATGCACGCCCCGATCAAAAGCTGAGGTTCGAACACACAACGTCGAGCTCCAGCATTCAGGCCAAGATCGGTGCATCAGCCTGAACCACCCTTAGGCTGATATGAGTTGATATGACTGTTCGTTCTCTTGCGAAGTTTATTCTCGCCACCGTTGCCGTTGCTTCCCTGTCTGCATGCGCTGGTTTCCCAGCACCCAAAGCTCAGCAACAAGCCCACGCCCTGGAGTGTGATATCCGCACCGCGCCGTGCGCGCAGTCTGCCTTAAAGCAGTGCCCGCGTGGCTATGATGTGGTGCAAAAAACCAGTGGTATTGCGCCCCTGGCGGTAAAGGGCGGTGTGATGCCGCCAGCTGACACGTCACCCACAATTCAGTGTCGTTAAATCGGGGCCCCTAAGGCTTTGATGGGGCAGGGCTTTTTTCTGGAGGACTTTCGGGCGAAACACCATTGAAATTGGCCCGGTTTTCCTAGATTAAGCCCTCCCATGACCATAACCGTAAAGCTGCCCGATGGCAGTGTGCGCTCCGTGCCCAGCGCTGCCAAAGGAACTGTGATGGATGCTCTCCGTTTGGGGGGTGTTCCCGTGCGCGCCGAGTGTGGCGGTGCCATGGCGTGCGCCACCTGCCATGTTCAAGTTGATCCGGCATGGATCGACAAAACCGGCCGCGCCGGTGACGAAGAAATGGACCTGCTCGACATGTCCGATTACCGCAACGAATATTCGCGTCTTGCTTGCCAAGTAAAATGCTCCCCCGCGCTTGATGGTTTAGTCATCGCGCTGCAGCTCGATGCGTTCGAAGGTTAAATCATATGAACGCTGTTGCTACTGAAGTCGCCAAAGAAGTCGCACGCCGACGCACATTCGCCATCATCTCGCACCCTGACGCGGGTAAAACCACGCTGACGGAAAAACTGCTGCTGTTCGGCGGTGCCATTCAGTTGGCCGGTGCGGTGAAGGCACGTGGCGATCGCCGCCGCGCGCGCTCCGACTGGATGAAGGTGGAGCAAGAGCGCGGTATCTCTGTTGCGTCATCAGTAATGACGTATGACTACTCTGGCCGCACATTTAACCTGCTTGATACGCCAGGCCACCAAGATTTCAGCGAAGACACATACCGCACACTGACGGCTGTGGACTCTGCGGTCATGGTGCTCGACGTCGCGAAGGGCATTGAAACGCAGACCTTGAAGCTGTTCGAAGTCTGCCGCATGCGCGACGTGCCGATCATGACGTTCGTTAACAAGATGGACCGTGAAGGCCTAGACCCATTTCAATTGCTCGAAGAGATCGAAGACAAGCTGCAGCTTGATGTGGTGCCTGTCAGTTGGCCCATCGGCATGGGCCGCGATTTCTTGGGCTGCTACGACTTGCTGCGTGATCGCCTGATTTTGATGGCACGCAGCAAAGGCGCGCATCTTGATGAAGGCACGGAAGTTCAGGGCTTGGATGACCCCAAGCTGGATGAACTGCTGCCGGAAGCTGCGGTGAAGAAGCTGCGCGAAGAAGTTGCGATGGTCCGCGGGCTTTGCAAACCATTCGACCGCGAGGCCTATCTGGAAGGCCATATGACGGCGGTGTACTTCGGTTCAGCCTACAACAACTTCGGTGTGCGCGAACTTTTGGATGGCTTGGCGGAAATGGCGCCGACACCGCGCCCGCAGCCGACCGCTGAACGCCAAGTCGAGCCGACCGAAAAGAAAGTTGTGGGCTTCGTGTTCAAAATTCAAGCGAACATGGACCCCAAGCACCGCGACCGCATTGCCTTCGTGCGGCTGTCGTCGGGTCACTTCAAGCGCGGCGCAAAGCTGTTGCACGTTCGCTCGGGCAAAACACTGGCCATTCACGCGCCGCAATTGTTCTTGGCGCAAGATCGTGAAACAGCGGAAGAAGCATTCCCCGGCGATATCATCGGCGTGCCGAACCACGGCAACTTACGCATCGGTGACACACTGACCGAAGGTGAAGTGCTCCACGTGACCGGCATCCCCAGCTTCGCGCCGGAATTGTTGCAAACCGTGCGCCCCGAAGATCCGCTGCGCGCCAAGCACTTGGGCCGCGCGTTGGAGCAACTGGCAGAAGAGGGGGCTGCTTCCGTGTTCCGCCCGCGCATTGGTACGGATTGGATTGTGGGCGTGGTTGGTTCGTTGCAGTTTGATGTGCTGGCAGACCGCATCCGCACCGAATACGACGTGCCCGTGAAGTTTGAAGCATCGAGCTTGTACACGGCGCGCTGGGTGACGGCGGAAGACCACAACGATTTGAAAAAGTTCATCGACGGCAACCAAGGCAGTGTCGCTGAAGACCACGACAATGCGCCGGTGTTCCTAGCGCGCAATGCTTGGCACTTGGGGCGGACGCAAGAAGACTTCCCGAAAATCAAATTCAATAAGACCCGTGAACATGTTCACGGCGATATGGCGAAGAAATAAGACCTTTTAAAAACGTAGGAGAGCGAGACCATGACTATCGAACGCATTGAAGTCGGCGCCCGCATGAGCCAAGCCGTCGTTCACGGCAACACCGTGTATGTGGCTGGCCAAGTGAACAAAGATGTGCCGGATGTGACGGGCCAAACGGCTGCGATCTTGAAGCAGATTGATGATCTGCTGGCCAAAGCTGGTTCGGATAAAACCCGTATTCTGTCGGCAACGATTTATTTGGCTGACATGAAGACCTTCGGTGACATGAACAAGGCCTGGGACGCTTGGGTTCCGGCCTTGGCAACACCAGCACGCGCGACTGTTGAAGCGAAACTTGCGACACCGGAGTACGTTGTCGAAATCGCTGTCATCGCTGCCAAGTAATCGCTCATAGAATTTCGCGAAATAACGATTGCCACGAAATCACCCTCTGACCCTGCGACATGTAGGGCAGAGGGTTTTTTTATGTCTGGATTGCAGAGACTGGCAGGGCCTTAAAGCGGCCTGGAATGGTTAGCACTCAGGGCGCGAGATTGCCAAAATCACAGCCCCAAAGCTGTGCCCATATATAGCTAAGTGCATGTTTTATATTGATTAATCAGGTTAATCTTTTTTCATTTAACGGCACCTGAATTGGGATTAATATAGTCCCTGTTGGAGGTGCCCAGGTGGGGCCTTCGGCAAAGGGGCCAGACCGAAAGGTGGGCCAGTTTACGTGTCATGTTGCTCAACGGAGGGCATGGCTTTGAAGGTTCCGCTTCATCGGTTCTTTTTATCTCAAGAACCAACCTCTCATTTCCTCCGTTACACAAGTGATCACGTGCAGCAAATACGTCGGCTGCATTTCCGACGTGATGCTGAACTTGTTGGGCGCAGCCCGCCCATGGAGGTTGCAAATGAATGCGATGACTTCTTTTAAGCCTGCAGCTTTGTCTTCTCGCTCGCGTATGCCCGTGCTCGCGTCCGATGCTGGCCTGTCGGGATATCTTGATGAGATCAAGAAATTCCCGATGTTGCATCCGGATGAAGAGTACATGTTGGCCAAGCGCTTCTATGAGCATGAAGACACCGAAGCTGCGCATAAGCTCGTCACAAGCCATTTGCGATTGGTTGCAAAAATTGCAATGGGCTACCGTTATTATGGTCTGCCGGTCTCGGATTTGATTTCCGAAGGCAACGTGGGCCTGATGCGCGCCGTCAAGAAATTCGAGCCGGATCGTGGCTTCCGTTTGGCCACGTATGCGATGTGGTGGATTAAAGCCGCCATCAACGAATACGTGTTGAATTCGTGGTCGTTGGTGAAGGTCGGCACTGTTGCCGCCCAAAAGAAGCTGTTCTTCAACTTGCGTAAGCTGAAGTCGAAGCTGGGCTTGTATGAAGACGGTGACTTGCCGCCTGAAGCCGCTGAAACGATTGCGAAGCGCTTAGACGTGACGACCGATGAAGTGCAGTCGATGAACCGCCGCCTGTCAAAAGGTGACGCATCACTGAACCAACCGGTTGGCGAAGAAAGCGATGCGCAGCGTCAAGACTTGCTGATGGATGAACGCCCAGACCAAGAGTCGGCCTTGGGTGATCGTCAAGAACGGACCATCGGCATGAAATTGCTGCGAGATGCAATGGGCGTGTTAAGCCCGCGCGAACGCACAGTGATCGAGCAACGCCGCCTGATCGACGAGCCGCGCACGTTGGAAGACATCGGTGCCGATTTTGGTATCAGCCGCGAACGTGTGCGTCAGATTGAGAATAAGGCGTTCGATAAGTTGCAGAAAGCCGTGGTTGCGGCATCGGCAGCGATTGAAGCCTCGACGCACAACAAAAGCATTCCACATGCCCGGGCTTAATTTGGGCGTCTTACAGACCTGAAACGAAAACGGCCGGGCCAAATACCCGGCCGTTTTTATGCGTATTCCACATATTTCAGCGCCAAAATCCTTGCGGATTATGTCTTGCTGATTACGTTGCGCTCTGTGCACATCATCACATTATTTTTAAAGTTGTGTTTCCCGCCATGACGACGTTGCCTGATCGCTACATTCTCACCATCACATGCCCTGACACGACCGGCCTTGTGGCCGCAGTCTCGGGTTTTTTGCGTGATCAAGCGTGCTTCATCGATGAAAGCTCGCAGTTTGGTGATCCGTCGACGATGAATTTTTTCATGCGCGCTGTCTTTACGCGTAGCGAGAAAAGCCCTGACATTGAAGTGATTAAAACAGCCTTCGCACATGTTGCTGCGCCGTTTGCGATGACGTGGGAAATCGTTTCCGCCAACATCAAACCGAAGGTGCTGATTGCGGTGTCAAAGTTCGGGCATTGCCTGAATGATCTTTTGCACCGCTGGCATACCGGCCAGTTAGGGATTGATGTGGTGGGCGTGGTCTCAAACCATGAGGATATGCGCAGCTTGGTCACATGGCACGACATTCCATATCATTTCCTGCCTGTTACACCTGAAACGAAAGCGAAGCAGGAGCAGCAGTTCCTCAAGCTGGTCGACGACACCAAAGCTGATTTGACGGTGCTGGCGCGTTATATGCAGGTATTGAGTGCCGAGGCTTGCCAGGCTTTGTCTGGGCGCTGCATCAACATTCACCACTCTTTCCTGCCCAGCTTCAAAGGGGCGAGGCCCTACCAGCAGGCGTTTGCGCGTGGCGTGAAAATCATTGGCGCCACAGCGCATTACGTTACCTCGAACCTCGATGAGGGACCCATTATAGAGCAGGCGGTCGAACGCGTAGACCATAGGCAGAGTGTGGCTGATATGGTGTCTGTGGGGCGTGACTTGGAGAACGTGGTTTTGGCACGTGCGGTGCGTTATCACGCCGACCGCCGCGTACTGCTGAACGGCACAAAAACGGTCGTATTCTAGCTCTCAGCCGGATAGCGGTTACTGACCTATAGCTCTTCATAGGATCGAAAAACCCCATAGAACTAGCTATTTACAGCGTATGGATTTTTCCCCAGGATGTAATAGATTGGGGTCGAAACTTTATGGGAGAGGGGGCGTCGCAGCGCTCTTACTTGGGGTATGTCTAAGACGGTTCTGATCGTTGAAGACAACGAGTTGAACATGAAGCTGTTCAACGACTTGTTGCAAGCGCATGGCTACAACACATTGCAGACGCGCGATGGCCGCGAAGTCTTGAGCATGACGCGCAAGCATCGCCCTGATTTAATCCTCATGGATATTCAGCTGCCCGAAATCTCAGGCCTTGAGATTGCGAAGATGCTGAAGGCCGATGATGACTTGAACACCATTCCTGTGGTGGCCGTGACAGCTTTCGCCATGAAAGGCGACGAGCAGAAAATCCGCAACGGCGGCTGCGATGGATATATCGCTAAGCCGATCTCGGTGAACAACTTCCTGCAAACAGTCTCGAAGTTTTTGGAAGCTAGGCCTGCCGCCTAGACTCTTTCAGGTTGTCGTTTTTCGTCACGCCAACCACTTCAACACTTGTCGGGCAAAACGCCCTCATTCACCCAATAAAAAAGCCCGCTGTTCCAAGCGGGCCTTCGTATTCATCAAGACACCTTCGCGGCTGCTTGATGCGATCAAATACCTTCTGCGGCTATTTGATCTTGGTTTCTTTGAAGATCACATGCTTACGCACGACCGGATCGTACTTTTTCAGTTCCATCTTTTCGGTCTTGGTGCGGGGATTCTTTTTCGTGACGTAGAAAAAGCCCGTGTCAGCAGTGCTCTCAAGTTTGATTTGGATTGTCGCCGGTTTCGCCATAACTCAGATCCTTTAAGCTCCGCGCTTCTTCCACATATGAATCCATATATGGGTGCGCGAGAAGGCGCGGACAATACACCGCAGTTTGGTGAAGTCAACCCCGGCGGGTATCTAAAAAACTATTTATATTCAATGGCTTGTGGGTTTGCGGCGAGGTTGCTGGACCCAGCTTGGGCATAAAGGGCCCGGTCGGCGGCCATTTGCACGGCCAGGGTCTCGTCGTCGTGCTCATCTGATCGGGCTTGGGCAGGGCATAAGCCGCGCAACGCCCCAATTCGCTCGGCGGTGCGTTCATGGTTACGCCAAGCCTCAGGCATCGCGCGCCAGGGCTCTTGGCGACGCTGAACGCTGGACATCACGTCCGTCAACGCGCCGTCGTAATTGGAGGTGCAAATCGTCGGTAATAATCCCAATCCATGCACCCTATACCCAGCCGGGGAAACCACTTCGGCCCACGTCAGCGCAATCTCGCCGTCGTTGGGCAGTCGGATCAGGGTTTGCACCGAACCTTTACCAAGTGTGTTTGTGCCAACCGTAATGGCGCGTCCATTGTCGACTAACGCGGCGGCGGTAATTTCAGCCGAGGAGGCAGACTTGCCATCCATCAGCAGTACAATGGGTTTGCCGTCAGCGATGTCACCCGCACGCGCGGCATAGAACTGCTTCGCGCCCGGATGACGACCCGATAATGTGACGATAGAGCCGCTGTCGAGGAACAAGTCACTGACATCAACGGCCTGATCTAGCAGTCCACCCGGATCGCCGCGCAGATCGAGCACGTAACCTTTTACGGCGTTATGAGTGGTGTCTTTAATGGCGGCAACTGCGTTCATCACGTCATTGCTGGTGCGGATATTGAAGCTATGCACGCGGATCACGGCCACATCATTGCCGGTCATGCTCCACTGAACAGTGTGCGGCACAATCAAACCGCGACGCACCATGATGTTCAGTTTCTCAGGGACGTCGTTGCGTATAATTGTCAAACGCACGTTTGACTCTGACGGGCCCGCAATTAAACGGCGCGCACTTTCGCGCGTCATGCCGCTGATGTCTTTGCCATCCACTGCGGTAATTACATCATTCTCACGCAAGCCCGCATGATACGAGGGGCCATCCTCGACAATGCTGGTGACATAAGCCCCACCCACGCGCATATCATACTCGATGCCAATGCCGATAAAACCATTCCGATTGGCGCGGTTCATGCTGGCATTACGATTGCCTGAATAGCGCGAGTAGGGATCAATCTGCGTCAGCGCCCCATCGAACATGAATTGATACAAGGTTTCGCGATCAACATCGCGCGCCAGGTTTGAGTAACGTCGTGCGCTCTCAAAAACCACGGTGGTGAGATTCACCCAACTTTGCAGATCGTTATCGTCGGGACGGACAATGTTCAAAAGCGGAATTGTGTCATGGACCAGCAACACGCGAGTATCTTCCACGACAAGCCGGAACTCAGGATCAAGTTTGCTGATGTTGCGCAAGCCCGCAATAAACAGATCAGCGACCGAGCGCTCAACTAAGCCTTTGTCGCGGATTTCACTGAAGCCTGCGCGCAGCACCGAGCCGATGGCGTTGCGTTCAAATTGGGCGGCGCTTGAACCTGCGCGCGGTACAGCTGTTGAGGGGCCAGAAGCGCAAGCCGTCAGAAGCGTAGTTGCAAGCAACGCTACGGCAGTGCTCGACCAGAGTTTACTTATGATTTTTTTGGGCGCGCTTTCAGCGACGACGTTTTTTACCGGCGCGAATGTTACCGGGGCGGCCACGCTTACCTTGCGTGTAGCCATCGCGATTTTTGCCCTGTCTATGTTGGCCAGGTCGATGCTGTTTGTTGCTATCGCCACGGCTCTTGGTCGCTCCCTCGACATACTCGAACACAATGCTACCCGTGATGTCGTCGGTCTCTAGCAGCCGCACCACCACCGGGTCTCCCGTCCTCAAGACTAGCCCATGGCGTTGGCCAATCAAGCGGTGAGATGCCTCATCGTGATCATAATAATCACGCGGCAAGTTGCGCATCGGCAGCAGGCCGTCAGCCCCTGTTTCATCCAGGGTAATAAACGCCCCAAATTTGGTAACGCCGTTCACCCGGCCGTTGAATAGGGCATCAATTTTGTTGCCCAGGTAGGCCGCCGTAAAGCGGTCAACGGTTTCGCGTTCCGCAGTGGCCGAGCGCCGCTCCGTGACCGAGATATGCTCGGTCATCTCTTCCAAGTCGGGGTCTTTGCTTTTATCCCAACCGCCTTCGCCCAGTTTACCTGCGGCGATCAGGGCGCGGTGGACCAGCAAATCTGAATAACGGCGAATGGGTGAGGTGAAGTGCGCATAGCGTTTCAACGCCAACCCAAAGTGCCCAAGATTATTATGGCTATACACAGCCTGAGACTGCGTGCGCAGCACCAACATATTCACCAAGTGCACGTGTGGCCCGCTGCGGACTTTCGATAGGATGCGATTAAAATCAGCGGGGCGTGCCGAGCCGGTGGGCACAGGCAGGTCCAACGACTTTAATGCTTCGCGTAGATTGTCCAGGCGTTCCGGATCGGGCGGTTCGTGCACACGGTATACACAAGGGTAGCCTGAGCCTTCCAAGCGTTCAGCGGCTGCCACGTTCGCCAAAATCATGAACTCTTCGATCAGCTTGTGGCTGTCATAGCGCGCACGGGGCACAACGCCGGTGATGTCACCGCTGTCGCGGTTCACCAGAATTTGGCGCTCCACCAAATCTAATTCCAACGTGCCGCGTTTGTCGCGGGCCTCAAGTAGTGCGCGGTAAGCGCCATACAGCGGCTTTAACACAGGCTCGACCAGTGGCTCGGTCAGGTCATTGGGGTGACCGTCGATAGCCGCTTGCACTTGGCTGTAGGTCAGACGTGCAACCGAGCGCATCAGGCCGCGTACAAATTTATGCCGGATCAACTTGCCGTGCTTGTCGATAAACATATGAACCGCCATGCAGGGGCGGTCTTCTTTGGGCTTCAGCGAGCACCAGCCGTTCGATAATTCCTCGGGCAGCATCGGAATGACGCGGTCTGGGAAGTAAGTGGAGTTGCCCCGTGCGTAGGCCTCTTTGTCCAACGCATCGTCGGGGCGCACATACCAAGACACGTCAGCAATGGCGACTAAAAGGTGCCAGCCGCCTTCGTTATCTGGGTCGGTATCTTGTTCCGCCCACACAGCGTCATCGAAGTCGCGGGCGTCTTCACCGTCGATGGTCACCAGCGGAATGTCGCGCAGGTCTGTGCGATCACCCAACGGAGCGGCTTTTGCATCTCGGGCTTGCTTCTCGGCGGCTTCTGAAAACTCATGTGGAATGCCCAGCGCGTTAATCGCAATCAGGCTTAGGTTTTTGGTGCGGTCCATTTTGCCGAAGCACTCAACCACACGCGCTTGTTGCGGGCCGTGGGTGCGTTCGGCGGTAATTTCGACAGTCACCAAGTCGCCGTGCTCGGCACCATTGCTGTCTTTGGCGGCAATCGCCACTTCATGGCGGTAGCGTCGGTCGGTGGGGCGCAAGCGGCCACCGCCGCCGCGTGTGGTTTCATAAATCCCCATCAGGTTACCGGGTCGCGCGGTCAGCTTTTTCATCGGCCGCGCTTCGTAGGCATCATCGCCCACGGGCGTCATGCGGGCGAGCAGGCGATCTCCCACACCATATGCTTTGCCGCGTTCGGCTTTGGCGATCACCAGAATGGCAGGTGGTGGTGCGGTGGAATCCCAGTTCGTGGGTTTCGCAAACAGGTCGCCGTCGTTGTCGATGGCTGTAATTTCGATGGGTTCAACAGGTTTTAGAACACCGACTTTGTGGAAGCGGCGTTTGCTTTTTTCCAAGCCGCTACCGACATCCCCGGTGAGGCCCAGGGATAGTTTTTTCATCAGGGCTTTCAGAGCGATTTTCGCGGGCCCGCGAACATTGAAAGCGCGGGCCACTTCACGTTTGCCAACGGGTCCTTTGGACTCGCGGATGAATTCGAGGATTTGTTCCTCGGTAGGAAGGGGCGTTCTGTTTTGGTTTTTCTTCAGACGTTTAGGTTCGGACACTTACTTTAAATAACTCGTTTTAGACTTCAGCAGCTTTGGGTGCCTTGGCACGCCCCTTTGGCGCTTTTGCAGCGGCGACTTTCTCGACCGTTGCTTTGGCTTTTGTAGCCTTCTTCGCCTTCGGAGCAGCTTTTGGCTTTGCGGCTTTTGCTTTGGGCGCGGCGGCTGCTTTTGCGCCAGAGCCCTTTGCGGCTTTCTCAGCCAGCAGTGTAACCGCTTCCTCGAGTGTGATCGAGGCTGGTTCTGAGCCACGCGGGAGCGTGGCGCGGATATCACCATGCTGCACGTAAGCGCCAAAGCGCCCGGCCTTCAGGGTAATGTTCTTACTATCATCTGGGTGTGCACCGAGCACTTTGCCAGCCCCCCCGCCTTTGGCGGCGCGGGCAGCAGCACGTTCGGCACCTTCAGCCAGCACCACGACAGCGCGGTTCAGGCCGATTTCCAGAACGTTATCGTCGCCTTTCAGCGACTGGAAGCGATCACCCAGTTTCAGGTACGGACCAAACCGACCGTTGCCGGCCATAATGATCTCGCCCGTTTCAGGGTGCGGACCGACTTCACGGGGCAGGGCCAGCATTTTTAAGGCTGCGGCCAAGTCGATGCTGTCAGCATCAATGCCCTTGGGAATAGAGGCGCGTTTCGGCTTCGGCCCTTTGGGGGCAGCCTTCTTGCGCTTCTTCTTCGGTTTGCCTTTGGCGTCCAACTCTACCGGTTCCGGCTCTACAGGAGCAGGCGGCGGAGGCGGTGGGGGCTCATCGCCACCCAATTGCACATAGGGGCCGTAAGGGCCGACGCGTAAGGTCACATTGAAACCCGTCACCGGGTCTTGGCCCAAGACTTTCGGACCATCCAAAGCGACCGCACCCTCGGCGGGCTCGGCGGCACCCAAAGGACGGGTGTAACGGCATTCGGGATAACGGCTACAGCCGATGAAAGAGCCAAATTTGCCGAACTTCAGGCCGATGCGGCCCTCAGAGCAGGCGGGGCACTTGCGCGGGTTCGAGCCATCGGCGCGTTCCGGGAACAGATGCGGTTCCAGCATGCTGTCGAGCGCGTCGATGACAGCCGTGCGGGTCAGGTCTTTGGTGCCTTCGATGGCGGCGTGGAAGTCTTTCCAGAAGTCGGCCAGGACCTTTTTCCAGTCCAGCGAGCCGTTCGAGATTTCGTCCAGCTGTTCTTCCAGGTTCGCCGTGAAGTCGTATTCCACGTAGTGCAGGAAGAAGCTTTCCAGGAACGAGGTGAGGACCCGGCCGCTGTCCTGTGGGATGAAGCGGCGGTTGTCCATCTGGACGTACTTCCGGTCTTGCAGCACCTGAATGATCGAGGCGTACGTCGACGGGCGACCGATGCCTTGCTCTTCCAATGCCTTCACCAAACTCGCTTCCGAGAAGCGCGGCGGTGGCTGGGTGAAGTGCTGCTCTGGGCTGACTTTCGCAACCGTCGTGCCTTGGCCTTCCGTCATCGGCGGCAGGATACGACCGGTGCCTTCTTCTTCTTCGACAGCCGCCGAAGATTGTGAAGGTGCTTCCTCATATACTTCCAGGAAGCCTTTGAAATTAATAACAGAACCGTTGGCGCGCAATTGCACTTTTTCGTCGCCGGTTGCGATGGTGACGGCCACTTGATCCAGCAGGGCCGCTTCCATTTGGCTGGCGATAGTGCGCTTCCAAATCAGGTCGTACAGCTTCAACTGCTCGGCGTTGAGGTACTTCTCCATGTCCTTGGGCGTGCGGCGCGGATCGGTGGGGCGCACAGCTTCGTGGGCTTCCTGGGCGTTCTTCGCTTTGGACGTATAAACGCGGGCTTCCTTCGGCATGTACTTGTCGCCGTAGGTGTCGCTGATCAGGGCACGCACACTCTTGATGGCTTCGCCGTCGATCTGCACGCCGTCGGTACGCATGTAGGTGATCAGGCCGACCGTCTCGCCGCCGATGTCCACACCTTCATACAGCCTTTGCGCAATCGTCATGGTCTGGCGGGCTGAGAAGTACAGGCGGCGCGAGGCATCCTGTTGCAGGGTCGAGGTGGTGAACGGCGCGTATGGGCGGCGTTGTTTCTGTTTCTTGTCGACCGCGGTGACTTTAAACGCGCCAGCCTGCACGGCGGCAGCAGCGCGACCTGCGATCTCTTCGTTATTCAGGTCGAACTTATCAAGCTTCTTGCCCTCGAAGTGGGTTAGGCGGGCTGTGAAGGCCTCGTCCTTGTCGGTCTTCATGTCGACGTCGACAGACCAGTACTCTTGCGGTTTGAACTTCTCGATTTCCAGTTCGCGGTCGCAGATCATACGCAATGCCACAGACTGCACGCGGCCAGCAGACTTTGCCCCCGGCAGTTTGCGCCACAAAACCGGCGACAGGTTAAAGCCGACGAGATAGTCGAGTGCGCGGCGGGCGAGGTAGGCGTTGATCAGCGGTTGGTCCAGATCGCGGGGATGCGCCATGGCATCCAGGATTGCGGCCTTAGTGATGGCATTAAAGGTGACGCGCTTGACGCTTTGACCCTTTTTCAGGGCTTTGCGTTTTTGCAGTTCATCCAGCACGTGCCAGGAAATCGCTTCACCTTCGCGATCCGGGTCAGTCGCGAGGATGACGCCATCGGCGCCGTCGAGGGCATCGACGATGGCTTTAATGTTCTTCACAGACGAGGGATCAACCGCCCAATCCATGGCGAAGTCTTCCGCCGGACGGACCGAGCCATCTTTTGGCGGCAAGTCACGGATATGCCCGTAGGAGGCGAGCACATGATAGTCGCTTCCAAGGTACTTATTGATGGTCTTGGCTTTCGCCGGTGACTCAACGATGACGACCTGCATCGGGCGTCCTACTTCCCAGTTTCTGACGAAGTTCTTTTTGCCTTCAGGCTTCTAATTTCAGCGCCACCCGACGCCAACCTGATACGGCTTTTTTCTGTGGTAACTCGGAAAAGTTAAGAAATTCAAACCTTTCCAATCCGTGCAACCCGGTTGCCCGGAAGGCGCTCCACAGTTCCTTCAAGTTCCATCTCAAGAAGGAGGGGGGTTAACAATGCGGCGGACACTTGGCACTGGCGCACCAGTTCGTCAACTGACACGGGCGTGGGCCCCAGGGCTTGCAGGAGCCGCCCCTTTATTGATGTGACATCAATCTCTTCAAATATTTCAGTATCTTGTGATTCACTATTATCAATTTGGATGAGGTTTGAATCTTTTTTATCGGGCCGCCCCATGACCTCCAGGATATCGTCAATTGAGCGGATAAGTACGGCGCCATCCCGAATCAGGCTGTTGGGTCCTTCCGACCTGGGATCGAGCGGTGAGCCCGGAACGGCAAAGACCTCGCGCCCCTGTTCAAGGGCTTGGCGGGCAGTGATCAGCGAACCTGATTTCAGGGTGGCTTCGACCACGATGATGCCCTGACTGAGTCCAGAGATGATCCGGTTGCGACGGGGGAAGTGACCGGCCTGGGGCTCGGTCGCAGGTGCGAGTTCCGAGATGACGACGCCCGAGGTGATGATCTTCTGATAGAGCTGGCGATGCTCGGGTGGGTAAACCACATCGACCCCGGAGGCGACGACGGCAGCCGTCAGGCCCTTGGTCAGTGCGCCTTCATGAGCCGCGCCATCGATACCGCGCGCCAAACCCGACACTACCACGAACCCGGCATCGGCTAAGTCAGCGGAAAGCTTCTTGGCAAACTTCTTGCCGTTCAGGCTGGCGTTGCGGGCACCGACAATCCCGATGCAAGGCTGGTGCAGGATACTTGCGTTACCCCGCACCCAAAGCACCAGCGGGGCGTCTTCGATCTGGCGCAGGTGATCGGGGTAGGCGGCTTCGCACGATGGAATGGCGGTGATGTTATCGCGGGCAGCGGTAATCAGTTCGCGCTCGATTTGGTCTGCCGATGGCGGCGTGCCGATCTTGGCTTTGGCCGGAAGGTTGGCCAGCGCGGCTTTAGCCGAGCCATGTTTAGCCAGGAGCTGTTTGAAGGTAATAGGGCCGATGCCGTCGGTAGAACTAAGACGGAGCCAGTCGATTAACTCGTCTCGGGTGAGGGCTGTCACGCGTCTTTCTTTGCGCCGATCTTGGGCTCGGTGCCTTTGACCAATCGCGTAATGTTGGCGTGGTGGCGGACCCACCCCATCACGGCCAGCACTGCAAAGATGGCGGCGTGCATCGGCTGGCTTAGCAGCAGCGCATAGAGCGGGGCCATGACCAGGGCAATCAAGGCTGCCAGCGACGAGTACCTATATATAAGTGCCATGGCTAACCACGTGGCGATGGCCATCAGGCCAATGATGGGGTGAGCAGCCAAGATCAGGCCGAAGGTGGTGGCAACGCCTTTGCCGCCTTTGAACTTCAGCCAGATCGGGAAGTTGTGCCCGATGACCGCGCCCAACCCGGCCAACAGCGCTAAGGCTTCGGTCTGCGGACCATCGGCCAGGATGCGCACCAGGATGACAGCAATCGCACCCTTACCGCCGTCGAGCAGGAGGGTGGCGAGTGCTAAGTCTTTGCGGCCCGTGCGCAGAACATTTGTCGCCCCAATGTTGCCCGAGCCAATGGTACGAATGTCGCCCAAGCCGCCCAGGCGGGTGATGACCAGACCAAACGGAATGGACCCGAAGGCATACCCCACCAGCAACGCGACAATCAGTTCAGCGGTGGGTATGCCAGTGAACATGAATGCTTATGCCTTCGCTTCAAAAACAGTGCGCCCGTCGATGACAGTACGTAAGACCTTACCTTGGACGGGTTGGCCGTCGAAGGGTGAGTTCTTCGATTTGGATTTGAAGTTATCGGCGACAACCTTCCAGCCCTGATGCGGGCTGAAGATGACTAAATCTGCTTTACGGCCTTTGGCGAGGCTGCCCGCGTCCAGGCCCAATAGCTTCGCCGGCGCGACAGTCAGGCGGCGCAGCACGTCGATCAGCGGCATCTCTTCGGTGTGATGCAGGCCCAATGACACGGCCAGCAATGTTTCCAGGCCGCTGCCGCCAAAGGCCGCTTGCGCGAACGGCAGGCGCTTTGAGTCTTGATCATGCGGGGCATGGTCCGAGGCGATGCAGTCAATCACGCCCGACTTCAAGCCTTCGACGATGGCTTGGCGGTCGGCATCGGTACGGAGCGGTGGTGAGAGTTTCGCGAACGTGCGGTAATCGCCAACCGACAACTCATTCAGCGCGAAGTAGAAGGGGGCCGTATCGCACGTCACGTTCAAGCCTTTGGCCTTGGCGCGGGCGATGATCTCGACACTTTCCGCGGTCGAGATGTGGGCGGCGTGATAACGCCCGCCGGTCATCGCCACTAAACGCAAGTCGCGTTCCAGCATGATGATCTCGGCTTCGCGGGGAATACCCGACAAGCCAAGGCGCGTGGATGTTTCGCCCGAGTTCATCACGCCATTGGCCAGCGATGGCTCTTCGGGGTGCTGGATGATCAGGAAGTTGAACGTTGAGGCGTACGATAGCGCACGGCGTAAGACTTGCGCATCGGAAATGGCTTTGGTGCCGTCGGTAAACGCCACCGCACCGGCCTCCGACAGCAAGCCCATCTCGGCCAGCTCTTTGCCTTGCAGGCCTTTGGTCACAGCCCCGTACACGTACACTTTTGTGAGGGCATGCTGACGCGCGCGGCGTGCGACATATTCCACGGTCGCTTCGTCGTCGATGATCGGGTTGGTGTTGGGCAAGCCCACCATGGTGGTCACACCACCAGCAACCGCTGCTTCACCGCCGCTTTTCAAGCTCTCTTTATGTTCTTCACCGGGCTCGCGCAGTTGAACGCGCATATCGACCAAGCCCGGCGACAGGATGTGGCCGCCGCAGTCGATCACCTGGATATCTTTGTTGGACTTGCCGTCGAGCACTTTCGCGCCGACGTCGGCGATTTCCTCGCCCACCGTAATCAGTTCGCCAGGGCCATCAAACCCTGAGGCAGGGTCGATAATGTGCGCGTTGATGTAGGCAACCTTGCCGGGTTTGGCGACACTCATTTGTCGTCTCCCGCAGCAGTGTTGGCGATGTTGTTGTTTGCCAGAATTTCCAGCACGGCCATGCGCACGGCCACGCCTAACTCGACCTGTTCGCGAATGGCCGAGCGCTCGAAGTCATCAGCCACATCGCTATCAATCTCGGTGCCGCGGTTCATGGGGCCGGGGTGCATGATCAGCGCATCAGGCTTGGCTTGGGCCAGCTTCTGACGGTCCAGACCAAAGAAGCGGAAGTACTCGCGCACTGAGGGGATGAAGCTACCCTTCATGCGCTCGTTCTGCACGCGCAGCATCATCACAATGTCTGCGTCCTTCAGGCCCTTGCTCATGTCGGTGAACACTTCGACGCCCAAGCGATCAACGCCTGACGGAATGAGTGTTTTGGGCGCGATGATGCGCACCCGCGCGCCCATCGTCAGCAGCAAATAGAAGTTCGAACGGGCCACCCGGCTGTGCAGCACGTCGCCGCATATGGCGACGATGAGGCCGCTTAAGCGCCCTTTGCGGCGGCGGATGGTCAGTGCATCCAGCAATGCCTGTGTGGGGTGTTCGTGGCTGCCGTCACCGGCATTGACCACGCCGCAGTTCACCTTGTCGGCCAGCAGCTTCACGGCACCAGAGTCTGAGTGGCGCACGGTCAGCACATCAGGGTGCATGGCGTTCAACGTGACGGCGGTGTCGATCAGCGTCTCGCCCTTGGCGACCGAACTGGTCTCGACCTGCATGTTAATGACGTTGGCACCCAAACGGAGCGCGGCCAACTCGAAGGACGTGCGGGTCCGGGTCGAGTTTTCAAAAAACAGATTGATGATGGTGCGGCCCTTCAGCGCCTCGTTGGTCTTATGCGCAGACCGATTGACCGCGATATAGCGTTCAGAGAGGTCGAGAAGGTGATTAATTTCTAAAGGAGTTAGGCCTTCAATGCCCAAGAGGTGACGGTGGGGGAAGACCTGATCTTTCATAAGGCGGCAACATATTTGCGGCCTTCCGCAGGGTCAAGCACGGACGTGCCAATGTGGAAAAACATCTGTGGAAAACCAGCTTTTCACAGTCCGTGTCCTGCAAATGCAGGCCCATATCAGGCGCGGCAGGGCTGGATGTGGAATTGGGGTATTACATGAGTATCAGGAAAAATGGGCAAACGTTGACCTGGGGCCTGTCCTCGGCGATTGAAACCACTCCTGCATCACAGCGACTCGTGAGTACCGCAAATGTTGCCAGTCGTGACCGCCATTAGTGCCAGTCCAACCCATTCCGTGGCGAAGGGGCCGCAACTGTTGATCCGGTTGGTGGCGGGCTTAGGCGTGGCGGGGGATGCGCACATGGGGGAAACGGTAAAACACCGCAGCCGGGTCGCCAAAGAGCCGATGGCGCGTAACGTGCGGCAGGTGCATCTTATTCATAGCGAGCTTCACGATGAACTGCGCGCAAAGGGATTTGATCTGGCCCCTGGGCGCATGGGCGAAAACATCACGACACGCGGCATCGACTTACTTTCGCTGTCGACGGGCACGCGGTTACGGATTGGGCGCGAGGCCATCATCGAAGTGACGGGGCTACGTAATCCTTGTTCGCAACTGGATAAAATCCAGACCGGCTTGATGGAGGCGACACTAGCGCGCACGCGAGACGGAGACTTACTCCCCAAAGCCGGTGTAATGGCCGTTGTCATTGCCAGTGGTGATGTGCAAGCCGGTGATGCGATCGAGATCGAATATCTTGTGACGCCCCATTCTCCGCTCAAGCCAGTTTAACTTTGAAAATCGCAGTTCTATAACCGTCCATTCATTTACGTTGTTCGGTGATATGCCCCCAAGCCAACCCCATCCTTTGCTGGCGACAGCTTTTACGCATCTGCAACGGGGTGCGGCACAGGATGCGTTGGATGCGCTGAAAAAAGTGCTGGCGAGCGAACCCAACAATGCATCAGCGCATTTTTTGAATGGCCGTGCGCTGTATATGTTGGATCGCAAGAAAGATGCGCTGAAGCATTTTGATCGCGCAGTTGCATTGCAGCCGCAATTCACAGATGCGGTTTATAACCGTGGCGTGTTGCAGGCCGAGTTGGGGTTGTTAAAGCCCGCCGAAGCGAGCTTAAAGCAAGCGCTGGTGCAAAAGCCTGATTATTTTAGCATTTATGCCAACCTGGGCGCGGTGCTGGCGCAGTTGGATCGTCATGCTGAGGCGATTGCTGCTTACAGCGCATTTATTGAGCGTCAGCCGAAAGATGCGAAGGCGTTCTACAATCGTGGCACTGTGCGGCTGAAGGTGCGCCAGTGCGAAGAGGCGATTGCGGATTTTCAAGAGGCATTGGCGTTACAACCAAATTACGTTGCAGCGTTATCAAACCTTGCGGGTGCGTTCAATCAAGTAGGCCGGTATGAAGACGCTGTACAATATGCTGAGCGTGCGATTGGCTATGATGCCGGATATTTCCCAGCGTACATGACGCTGATTTATGCCTTGTCGGCGCTGAAGCGGTTCGATCACGCCTTGGTAGCCGCCGACAAAGCTGCGATCTTATCGCCATCTGAACCTGAAGTGCACGCTGCACGCGGGGATGTGTTGCGCTCATTGCATCGTTACAGCGATGCGATCCAAAGCTACGATGCTGCTATTACGCTTAAGCCCAAACACGGCCCGTACTACGTGGTGCGAGGTGATGCTTATGCGCAACTCAAAGCACTTGATCTGGCCGCGGCGGATTACGCAGCAGCTGCGGTGATTGATCCTTATGCTCACTTTGCGGCGGGCTACGCGCTCGAGACTTACGCGAAAATGTGCGACTGGCCAAAGATTGAGGCATTAATGCCGGTCATGCGCAAAGGGATCGCACGCGGTTTTGATGTAGCGGCACCCTTTGCGACCTTGGTGGGTGACTTTACGGCGCAAGAACAATTGCAATGCGCGCGCAATATGTCCGCGCGGTATATTGTGGCCGCAGATGCACCCAAAGCGCGTCGTCGTGATAAAATTCGCATTGGCTATTTCTCGCCCGACTTTGGGCCACATGCTGTGTCGTATCTGATGGCAGGTGTGCTTGAAGCACATAACCGTGAGGTATTTGAGATCGTCGGGTTTTCATATGGCCCGGTCAACGATGGCGCGATGTTTCAGCGCATCAAAGCGTCGTTTGATCAGTTTATCGATGTTGGCAGCACATCAGACCGTGATGTTGCGGCCTTAGCGCAAGACATGAACATTGATATCGCGGTTGATCTGGCGGGTTATACGGGGCGAGGACGCGCTGGCATTTTCGGGCATCGCGCGGCACCTGTGCAGGTAAACTACTTGGGTTATTCGGCTACCACGGGTGCGCCATATATGGATTACATCATTGTTGATGATGTGATCGCACCCCCAGGTCGCGAGGCTGATTTTTCTGAGAAGCTGGTGTATTTACCTGAAACGTTTCAGCCTAATGATGGCCAGCGCCCGCATGGCATGATGGCAGAGCGTGCAGATTTCGGCCTTCAGCCTGATCAGTTTGTTTTCTGTGCGTTCAACAGCGCCTACAAAATCAATCAAGCCACGTTTGAGGCGTGGCTCGAGATTTTAAAGCGCGTTGAGAACAGTGTGCTGTGGCTGACAGAAACCAATGTTTGGCAAGCCCAAAATTTGCGTGATTACGCGATGACGCAGGGCGTTTCCTCTGAACGCCTGATCTTTGCGCCCAAGGTTGCATCACACGCAATGCACCTCTCACGCTATCAGGTGGCAGATTTGTTTCTGGATACGCTGCCCTATAACGCGCAC
Source organism: Rhodospirillaceae bacterium (assembly GCA_965229355.1). Lineage (GTDB taxonomy): Bacteria > Pseudomonadota > Alphaproteobacteria > Rhodospirillales > Rhodospirillaceae. Next base: position 3,316,770 of record OZ245869.1, read on the forward strand.
ACGACGGCTAGTGATGCGTTGTGGATAGGGCTGCCTGTTCTGACCTGCCAAGGTGAAACCTTTGCTGGCCGGGTGGCCGCAAGTGTGTTGAGCGTTTTGGATTTGCGCGTGTTGGTCACCACGTCGCGTGCAGATTACGTCAGCCTTGCCGTTGCGTTATCGAAAAATCCTGAGCGATTGGCAGATTTGCGCCAACGCCTACAGTCACAGCGGTTATCGTCACCATTGTTCGATACAGTGCGACTGACGCGACATATGGAAAAAGCCTTTGAGATGATGATGGATCGGGCGGTGCAGGGGCTGCTGCCTGATAGCATTCGTATTCCGCCATTATAAAATAAAACAGTTCTAAAATAAATCAGCCGAGCGATGTGGTGCACATTGCCCGGCTGATGCAGGATGGCAGTTCAGTTAAACCGTTTAACGGGTTCGTGTGACACTGCAGCCTGAATTCGTTTCGGCCTTTAGATCGCTAGATCCAGTTGGTGAAGATCGCGATCAAGATAATGACCGGGATCGGAACGCCCAACAGCCACAGCAAAATACCTCTGCCCATAGCGCACCTCATCAATTGGTTACGTCAGTGTGTTGACAGAGATAAAACGCAAACAGCCCGGATATAGTTCCGGGCTGTTCATCGACTTAATTAAAATAGGGCGTCAGAAATGCGGCAAAAAGCGTGCGATTTAGGCCTTCTTGGTGATCTTATCGATCTCCGCACTTACAGCTGGGCTCGGACGCCAGCTTGCAGCCTTTACGTTTTCTTCCACTTGCTCAGCTTTTGTTGCGCCAGCAATGACGCTGCCGATGTATTGCTTGCTAAGCAGCCAGCCGAAGGCCATTTGCAGTAACGTGTTGCCATTGGCTTTGCTGAGAGCGTCCAGTTTTTCAACTTTCGTCAGCTTTTCATCGTTCAGGAAGCGATCCGCCCCACGGTCTGCCCAGGCGGCCAAGCGCGTACCTTCGGCCGGTTTTTCATCGCGCTTGTATTTGCCGGTCAACATCCCGCTTTCCAGCGGGAAGTAGGGCAAGATTCCAACACCGTTCGCTTCGCATGCTGGCACCAGATCAGCTTCAATATCGCGTGTCAGCAGGCTGTACTGATTTTGCGCCGAGATGAAACGGTTGAGCTTGTTCGCAACGGCAATCTTTTCCGCTTCGTTAGTTTGTTTGCCATCAAAGTTCGAATGACCAATGAAGCGCACTTTGCCTTGCTTCACCAAATCATCCATCGCGCGCAGTGTGTCTTCAATCGGCGCTTCTGGGTCGGGGCGGTGCAATTGGTAAAGGTCGATGTAATCGGTGCCCAAGCGCTTCAGTGACGCTTCGCAGGCAGCAATGACCTGAGCCCGGCCACCTTTGCTGGTCTTGGTGGCGATGATGGCGTCCTTACGACGTTTACCCAAAGCTTTGCCCAAAAACTCTTCCGACTTGCCGTTGCCATAGGCTTCAGCGGTGTCGAACAGAATTGCGCCATGCTTCAAAGCAGCATCCACCACAACTTGCGTTGCGGCTTGGTCCATGCGGCCACCAAAGTTGTTGCAGCCAATGCCCACGGGCGGAACTTTCAAGCCTGTCTTGCCTAAGGGGCGGAGTTCGGTAGCAGCAAATGCGCCAAATGACGGTGTGACGGTGGCAGCAAGGGCCAACGACGCTGTGGTCTGTGTGAATTGGCGGCGGGTATAGAGCATGGAGAGTCTCCAAGGATAAAAAGCGGGAAAATATGGTCGTGTTCGCTCTATCGGACTTGAGGGCTGGCTGTAAACCCTGGCCGCGTGATGCATTCGCCGCAGGCGTTCACATATCTGTGCTTGCGTGACGCACCATTTATATAATACTGAACCACATGGTTCAGTTTCAAACATCACGCCTCGATGCCTCGTTTGCAGCACTCTCAGATGCCACCCGCCGTGGTGTTCTGGAGCAGTTGGGACGTTCCGACGCCTCGATTACAGACTTAGCTGAAAAGTTTCACATGACCCTTACGGGTATGAAGAAGCACGTGGGGGTGTTGGAAGAGGCCGGGCTGGTCACGACCGAGAAAGTCGGTCGGGTGCGCACTTGCAAACTCAGTGTTCGCGGCCTCGCGGAAGAGGCGGCCTGGCTTGAGAAATATCGCCAGTTCTGGGAAGCCCGCTTCAGCGCCCTGGATAGCGTGATTGAAGATCTTAAACGCAAAGAGAAAACTGAAGCCCGAAAGAAGAGGGATTGAAGTGATATGACGAACACAAACGTTGAGCGGACGTCTGACCGCGAGCTTGTTGTGACGCGGACCTTTAATGGCCCCGTGCGTTTGGTGTTTGATGCCTGGACCAAGCCTGAATTGCTTCTGAAGTGGTGGGCACCGAAATCTTACGGCATCTCGTTCGTGTCGTGCGAGGCTGATGTGCGCACAGGGGGCTCGTACCGGTTTGTCTTTAGTCATCCATCATCAGAACAGCCGATGGTGTTCGTTGGCAAATACATCGAAGTGGTGCCGCAGGCACGCTTGGTTTGGACCAACGAGGAAAGTGCCGAGGGTGCTGTGACCACTGTGACCTTCACTGAAAAGGGCGGCCAAACTTTTGTGACGATGCATGACCTGTATCCATCGAAGGACGCCCTCGATGCTGCAATTGCGTCAGGCAGTACAGGCGGTTCGGGCGAACAGTTCGCGCAATTGGATGTGTTGCTAGCTACTCTGGTCTGAGTTTCGCCAAACAAAAATCCCCGCCATTACTGGCGGGGATTTTTTTAACGCTAACGTTTGTGGAAATCAGCGTTAGTAACTTAGTTCATCTTGGCTTCCAGAGCAGCGGCAGCGTTCCGGAAGATCGGGATGAACTTCTCTTCCAACGCTTTCTTGGTCAGTGCGGTTGCAAAGAAGCGCATGGACAGGCAGCCCACCACTTCATCGTTACGACGCACAGGCACAGCAATCGCAGCCGTGCGCTTTAAGCCTTTATTGTGTGAGTAGCCTGAGTAATAGGCATAGCCCTTGGCTTGAATGGTCGGAATGTTCGAGCGGAACTCGAGCACTTGAACAGGCGTGCCCTTCAGCTTGTCGGTTGCTTCGTTCAAGGCCGATGAAATCAGTTGTTCGCGTGTGCCGGCTTGGCTGAAGGCCAAGTACGCATAACCCGAGGCGGTGGCCAGCAACGGCAACAACGTACCGGTGTTGAAACGCGTTTCGATCATCGGGCTTTCAAAATCGCTTGAAAGACGCATCACCAATGCAGCATGGCGCGGGATTGTCAGGCTGACGGGCCAGATGACTTCGCGGGCGAGCGATGAAATGAGTGGCTTGGCATGTTCTTCAACCCAGCCTTGGCCTGCAAAGCCTTTGCTGAGGCCCAACACGTTGGCGGTCAGGAAGAACGCACCGTTTTGATTGCCGCGTTCGACATAACCCAACGTGCGAAGCGTTTCGAGAATACGGAATGCTGTTGCGCGGGGCAGGTCGGTCATGGATGCAATTTGCGCGACCGTCGAACCGTTGTTCGCATTCAGCGCATTCAGCACTGCGAACGAACGGACAATCGAGTTTACGGTTTCTGGGCCGGGCCCGATGGCTTCAGCTTCAGGCTGGCTGCTGGCCAGGGTCAGTTTGGGCAGAGCGTTAATGGCCGGCATCAATGGGGCTGTTTGCTCCAGAGCGGGCGTCGTGGCTTGGGCCGTATGTGGCATGGTTTAGTCCCTCCGATCTCTTCGTGCGCTCACCATCCGGGCGGTGCCGGGAAGTGTTCACGATCCGGGCCAATATGAGTACGGTCTCCGATAATTTCCTAATACTATTTTCGTATATCTGATAACATATACTTATTGCCACCATTTTAGGCAGAATGTGATGGAATTACAGCAGCTTAAACATTTTATTGCAGTTCAAAGGCTTGGCGGATTCCGCAAGGCGGCCGAGACGCTAAATATTTCGCAGCCAGCCTTATCGCAGAGCATCAGCAACCTCGAGAATTCATTGGGGGTTTCGCTCTTCGAACGCGGTCCGGCTGGAACGCAAATCACGCCCTATGGTGAAACTCTCACGAAGCATGCAAACACGATTCTCCGCGAGATCACCAAAGCGCGGGAAGAATTGGACGTATTGCGTGGGCTTCAACGCGGGCGCGTGAACGTGGGCGTGCTGTCGACTTTTAGCAGCCATATCGTGCCCGAGGTTGTGTCGAACTTTCTGACCGAATATCCGAACATCGAAGTGGAGGTGACGGTTCACTTGTGGCCTGAACTCTCGAAGCTGTTGGAAAGCGGCGAAGTCGATTTTGTTTATTCGCTGTGGTCGCCAGAACTGGTGCAAGGTTCAGACCTTCAAAGCTTACCGCAACAAACCTGCCGCTCTGTCGTGTATGCGCGGGCAGACCATCCGCTGGCGAAAGCTAAAAATGTTAGCCTCAGCGACATGGCGCAGTTTGAGTGGATCGTCACCAATCAAGCGATTGCAACAGATTATCTGACCGTGCGCTTTAATGATGGCGGCTTGCCGCTGCCGAAAATCTCCGTGCGCACGGATTCATTTTCACTCATTCGCGCCATGGTGCACGAGCGGCCCTTGCTGTGCTTAATGCCCGACAACACGACGGCGGAAGATTTGAGCAAGGGGTTGTTGGTGGAGATCAATCAAACCGTACTGTCGCGTGACCAAATCACCGCGTTGATTTGGTCCAGTCGCATTACCCAAACACCAGCCTCGGAAGCGCTAATGAAAGCGTTTCAACGTTATGCCGATAAGGCGAAAGCCATCAATTGATGGCGCCTCTTGAAAAGCGGACAGCATTTTTAACACAGTCCAGGGGAAATCATCGCGTGTTCGCTGAAGCACGCGATGTGCCCACGATATGAATGACGCCAAGCAAGACTAAAGCCTATGCCTCCGATCCTGTGTCTAATCATCATGCAAGGGTTAAGGAGGATTCTGAATATGGCTAAACATACATTTAAAATTGGGCTTCTGAGCACAGCGGTTCTCGCAGCTCAACTTTCGGCCGCCTACGCACAAACGGTTGAAGAAATCGTCGTTACGGCGCGTAAACGCGAAGAAAAATTATTAGAGACACCTGTTACCGTGTCGGCAGTGACCTCGAAAGACATCGAAGCGATGAGCATCGCGAACTTGAACGATGTCAGCAAAGCCACACCGGGTTTCTTTATTTCCAACTACGGTACGCAGCGGAATGACCGCGCGACACAAGTGTTGACCGTGCGTGGCATGCCGCCGTCGATTGCATCTATTCCATCAGCATCGGTGTTCATCAACGGCGCACCTGTCTCGGGCGGGTTTGTACCGGGCGTGGGCGACTTAGAACGCGTGGAAGTGGTGAAGGGGCCGCAAAGTGCGTACTTCGGCCGTTCATCATTCGCAGGCGCTGTGAACTTGGTCACTAAAACACCCGGCAATGAATTTAAGGGTTCGGTCAGTGGTTTGGCTGGCAGCGATGAATGGACTGACTTCAGTGCGTCGTTCGAAGGCCCGTTGGTCGCTGACGTCTTGAGTTTCCGTGTCAGTGGCCGTGCCTATGAAACCCAAGGCCAGTACAAAAATAACGCCGATGGCTCGCACTTGGGTGATCGTCAAACCTATAGCGCCTACGGTGTGTTGAACTACACACCTAGCGATAACTTCCGCGCATCCGCATTCCTGACCTATTGGGAAGATGAGGACGGCGCGCCAGCTACAGGCAAGTACACAATCGCGAACGACTTCAACTGCCGTTCTGGCGGCACAGCGCAGTATCTCTGCGGCACGTTGCCCAAGTTCCCAGAGAATCGTTTGGCTGTGAACATGCCGTTAACGGTACCGTTCGCAAACGGGCAATCGTTCACGTCACTGGTTTTGCAAAATGGCTCTGGCTTGGCTGGTCCGTTGGGTGCAGCCCGTCATTTGAACCCAGGGCTTTATCGTGAAGCGTGGCATGCTAACGGCTTGATGGAATACACCATCCCCAGCGTTGATGTGACCTTAAGCTCGATCACCTCTTACAATCAGCAGTACTTAGATAACATCGTCAACTCGTACGCTGAAGATTTGCAGAACGTTGTGAACCCGGCGTTCGGAACAACACCGAACGTGTATCGCTTCCCGGCGTTGTTGTTGCTGACACAAGGCAAGAGCAAAGACTTCAACCAAGAACTCCGTGCGACGTCTGATCAAGATGAACGCCTGCGCGGCATGATTGGCGTCAACTACTTCAAGACGTATCCGGGCTTTAACCGCGTGTATGGTACGCGTGAAAACACCGGCATCGCGAACTTCAGTGGCACGACCACAAGCACGCTGACGCGCACCCAAGGTGTGTTCGGCAGTTTAGCGTACGACATTACCGATCAACTGACGGCGACGTTCGAGGCGCGTTATCAGGGAGATCGCATTACGTCGTACAACTGGCAAACCGATGCCATCGTGAATACGGCAGGCGGTATTCCGCTACAAAAGACGTTCAAGAACTTCATTCCGCGTGCCAACGTGGATTACACGTTCAACGACGACTTGATGGTGTACGCGACGTACTCAAAAGGTGTGAACCCCGGTACGTTCAACACGATTTTGGCCACGGAAACCCAAGCGCGTAACTTGGCGCTCTATGCGGCCAATAACATCGGCCTGTTCGTGGAGCCTGAAAAGCTGAACAACTACGAGCTTGGCTTGAAGGGGCGTGTGTTCGATGGTCGCGGTACGTTTGCGTTGGCAGCGTACATCGCCCATTGGCGTAACCAGATCATTCAAGTGCCGATCCAAACCTACTTGAATGCGGCCTCGACGATCCTCGACTTCACGCAACGTCCGTCACAAAACAGCGGCAATACCAATCTGAAGGGTATTGAACTGGATAGTAACTGGGCCCTGACCGACCAGATCACCGGTCGTTTGAATGCGGCCTACAATGACAGCAAGATCAAGACCTACTCGTGCCCAGTGTTCTGCCAAGCGATCATTGGCACCACCTTCACGGCGGCCCCGGTGGGGAACCACTTGCCTGTCACACCACGCTACAACGGCTTGGCCTCGCTGCAATACAAAGACAGCTTCACGGGTGACTTTGATTGGTACGTGAATGGTGAGTATGTGTTTGCGGGCCCGATCTACGCCGATATCACCAACGTTGTGAAAAGCAATGCGCAGAACGTGTTTAACTTCCGCGTCGGTTTAGAGACGGAAAGCGTAATGCTGGAAGCCTTCGTGCTGAATGCGTTCCAGGATTATTACAACACGACCGTTCAACGTGACACCGACCAATTCCGCGGCACCGCCACCCAAGGTGCGATCTACGTGGGTATGCCGGTGAAGCGCCAAGTGGGCGTGCGCGCCCGCTATAACTTCTAAACACGATAATGTGAGGCGGTCACCCGCAAGGTGGTCGCCTCATCGTGCCTCTCGCACACATTGCCGACCTGAGTGTAATCTCTCCCCCAGATTGTTGCGTATAAACCGCATCATTGGGGGAGTTTTTTATGAATACATCAGTCAATCGTCGTCAGGTTTTGGCCGCCAGTTCCGCGTTGGCCGTTTCAGCCGCTAGTGCTGCATTTGCGGACGACAAGAAAAAACAAGATCCGACCGAAGATGCGCTGCCCGTACCGGGCGCTGTGCGCAGCAAGTTCGATAAAAAATCCACCGCCGAAGAAGTGACCGAAGGCATCGACCTCTCGGGCAAAACGGTGCTTATCACGGGCTGCAATTCCGGCCTGGGCTTTGAAACCATGCGTGTGATGATGAAGCGCGGCGCACATGTGCTGGGTTTAGCCCGCGATAAAGCCAAAGCCGCCGAAGCCATCGCGCAAGTAGCCGCCATGCCCGGCATCAAAGGGAAGGGCACGCCGTTTGCTTGCGAACTGCAAGATTTCGCAAACGTTGCGGCTGCTGCTAACGAAGTGAACAAATTAGAAGTGCCGATTGACGTGCTGATCACCAACGCAGGCATTATGGCCTTGCAGCAGTTGGAGCAGGTCAATGGTATTGAGAAGCATTTTGTGGTGAACCACTTGGGCCACTTCATTCTCGTCAATCGCCTGATGGAGAAGGTGAAGGCCGCACCGCAAGGGCGCTTTGTGACGGTTAGCTCGATGGGTTATCGCTGGGCGCCCGAAAGCGGCATCGAGTTTGATAATCTGGATGGCAAGCGCGATTACACACCCAACAAAATGTACGGCCAATCAAAACTGGCGAACGGCTTGATGTCGTTGGAATTGGCGAAGCGTTTGCAAGGCACCACGACAACCGCCAATGCTATTCACCCGGGCGTTATCAACACCAACCTGGGCCGCCACTTCCCCTGGTACGTGCGCGTATTGGCTGGCTTGATTGGCTGGACATTCATGAAGACGGTGGAAGAGGGCGCTGCCACGCAAAGCTATGTGGCAACGTCTCCGGCGCTGTCGACCACCAGCGGTTTGTACTTTGAAGACTGCAACCCGGTGATCCCACAAACAGCAGCCATGCAAGACAAGGCACTGGCTGAGAAGCTGTGGGGTGTATCTGAGGAAATGGTCAAACCGTACTTGCCGCAAGCCGCGGTTTAAATAAAAAGCCCCGCGAAAGCGGGGCTTTTTTATGAGCTAATTTTCTAAGTTAGCTGGCCAATTCGTTCTTCAGCATTTCAAGCTCAAGCCATTCTTCTTCGCACTTGGCGAGTTTGGTTTGTGCTTTTTCTAAAGCGGCTGAAGTTTTGCTGAACGTGTCCGGGTCTTTCGCAAACAAATTCGGTGTTGCGAGCTTGTCTTGAAGCTTGGCAATCTCAGCTTCTAAGTCTTCCATGCGACCGGGTAGTGTTTCCAGCGCGTGCTTTTCTTTGAAGCTCATTTTGCGCTTTGGCGGTGACGGGGCTAAGGGTGGGGCTTCCACTGTAGGCTTGGCGTCTTCAGTTTTTTCGATATTGCGCGCCACTTTCGCCGCCACACCAGCGCCGCGCTGGGCCACCATGTCGGTGTAACCACCCGCGTACACACCCCATTCGCCTTTGCCTTCGCTGCAAACGATAGTGGTGCAGGTGCGATCTAAGAAGTCACGGTCGTGGCTGACGATCAGCACAGTGCCCGGATAATCCGCGATCATCTCTTGCAACAGATCAAGCGTTTCCAAATCCAAATCGTTGGTGGGTTCGTCCAGCACTAAGAAGTTGGACGGCTTAGCCAGTGCGCGCGCCAGCATGAGGCGGCCACGTTCACCACCCGATAATCTGCTGACTTGAGTTTTGGCTTGTTCAGGTTCGAACAAGAAATCTTTCATGTAGCCAATTACGTGGCGCTTGCTGTCGCCGATCTGCACGAAATCTGCGTTCTCGCCAGCCAAAGCTTCCTTCAGCGTCCAATTGGGGTTCAGCATTTCGCGGCGCTGATCCAAAGTGACCATCTGCAAGTTCTCGGCGATTTTGATTTTGCCGCTGTCGGGCTGCAATGCGCCGGTGAGGATATTCAGCAGCGTGGTTTTGCCCGCACCGTTGGGTCCGACCAATCCAATCCGATCGCCGCGCGCAATTTTGATCGACAAGTCATTGATAATGACATTGTCGCCATACGCTTTTGAAATGCCCTCGGCATTTGTAATCAGCTTCGCCGATGTATCGCCTTCGGAGACTGTGAAATTTACAGAACCGACAGTGTGTCTATTGTCGCGGCGTTGTTGGCGCAGGCCTTCCAAGTTCGCCATGCGTTTGACGTTACGCTTACGGCGACCAGACACACCGTGACGGACCCAATCTTCTTCGCGGACGATTTTACGATCGAGCTTGTGACGCTCTAACTCTTCCAACTCTAAGAACTCATCGCGCCAGTCTTCAAACTCGGCGAAGCCTTTTTCGACCGTGCGCGTAATGCCGCGATCCAACCACACAGTCGTCCGTGTGAGGTTCGACAGGAAACGACGGTCGTGGCTGATGATCACCAAAGCTGATCGCAAGCTTTTCAACTCTTGTTCCAACCACTCAATCGCGGGCAGGTCCAAGTGGTTGGTGGGCTCGTCCAGCATGATGATATCGGGCTCGGGGGCCAGGACGCGGGCGAGGGCCGCGCGGCGGTTTTCACCGCCCGATAAATTCTTGGGGTCTTCCTGGCCGGTTAGGCCCAACTCACCCAGCAGATACTGCGCGCGGTAGGCGAGGTCTAAGTCATCCAGGCCCGCTTCAACGTATTCCAGCGTCGTGTTGAAGCCCGACATATCGGGCTCTTGCGGCAGGTAACGCAAGGAAACGCCTTTTTGAACAATGCGTTCAGACTTATCGGCGTCGACCAGCCCACCCGCGATCTTCAGCAGCGTGGACTTGCCCGAACCATTGCGGCCCACAAGACTGATGCGTGCCCCTGGGGGAACGGCCAAGCCTGCGCCCTCCAAAAGCGGGGTTCCGCCGAAGGTGAGGAAAACGTTACTGAGTTGAAATAAGGGGGCTGCCATGACGGCGGGGTTGTGCAGGATTTAGCGCCGCGACTCAATAGGCTAAACTGGTATAGAATCGGAATGATGAAGGGCAAGCCGGGTGCCGCAGAAGCGTTTCTAGCACCGGGATGAGGCAAGAATGCTGGGGGGCTTTCTTAACATCATGACGCCGCATGGATCGCGCATCACCTTTGGGTTGATGGTACTCGCGGTTTTCGCCCTGGCTTTTTTAAGCTCGGGTGTCACACCGGCGAAGGCTGATTACGACATCGCCGCGCAGGGCATCCCGAAGTTTGTGAACTCGGTTTACATCGACATGCGCAAGATCACGCGGCTGTCGAAGTATCGTTCGTTCGTCGGCCATGATTATTCCGATAACTCGCAGTTCGGGAACCAGGGCGTGCTGATTCAAAATCGGCCGGAATATTGCCGGTCGATGAAGCACTACTTCATTGCACCCGATGCCAATGTGAAAGTGTATGCACCAGTCACAGGCACAGTAGTGAATGTGACTGCCGAATTTTTAGGGCAACAAATCGAGTTTCGCTCCGATGCTTACCCGGATTTTCGGTTCATCATTTTTCACGTGGCCACAGCACCATTATTGGCCATCGGTGATCACGTGACCGAAGGGCAACTGATCGGTACGCATGGTGGTTCGGAAACATGGTCTGATATGGCGGTGTGGGTGCAAACGCCGCAAGGCAAACACCTGATCTCGTATTTCGATACGCTGACGGATGCAGCGTTTGCAACCATTCAAGCGCGCGGCGTGACATCGCGTGAGCAACTCAGTTTTTCGCTGGCGCAGCGCGCGATGAACTTTCCGTGCCCTGGCTTCAGCAATCCGGCTGATACAGAGTTCGTAAATTTAACCGGTGGTGCGGCGACACAAACCATCACGGTCCAAAACCAGCTGCCGTATTACCGCAACATTGGCGATGCCCCGTTTAAGTTAGGGGCATCAGCATCATCAGGCTTGCCGCTGACGATCACGTCTTTAACGCCAAAAGTATGCGCGATTGTGGGTGACACAGTGAGTGCCCGCCGCGCAGGGGTGTGTCGCGTAACCTTAAGCCAAGCTGGTGATGAAAATACATTCCCGGCCAATTCACTGACGCTATTGTCGTATGTGTTGCCCAAGGGCGCCTTTGAACTTCCAAAGCCCACGCTCAGCCGTGTATATCCGTCGTCACCCAATGGACCGCAGTCATATTTACGGTTTTACAACACCGTGACTGGCGGCACTGCAAAGGCATCCCTATACGATGCGGATAGCGGCGACCTTTACGCGACATGGACAAGTCCGCCGATCCCGCCGAACGCAGCGATTCAGTATGATATGGCAACGCTTGAAGCTGCTGCTGCGCCGGGCAAGGTGCGGCCCAGTTCTTATAATTTAAAACTCGAGGCCAGTTCTGCGTTTGGCTACATGCAGCATGTTGTGTTTGATCCGCAGGCCCAAGCGCTGATGAATTACAGCAGTTGCGGCAGTGCTGTCATGGCCCCCAGCAACTACGCCATGAATGTGCATTCATCGCGGCTGAGTGCAGGTTACCAAAGCTCGATTGTGTTCAATCACGTCGCACCCGCTTCAGGCCAGATGCAGCTTGAAGTGCAGGATGCTGCCTCAGGGTCGCGCATCGGGTTTTACTTGCCGGGGTTGGTTGCGACCAACACCAGCCCGATCTCCACAGCAGATATGATTGAATCACAAATTCAACTGTTCGGCTCGACTGCAAAAACGCAGTACACCCCCACAGCATCACAGTTTCACTACAACGTGATTGATTTTGGGTTGATCATCAATTCATCAACGCGCGGTGATTTTTACCAGCACCTCGTCACTAACCGTCAGCCTTTGATGGTGTCGGACATGACATCTGTGTGCGCGATGTCGGGGCTATCGACAGCCTCTATCCCAACGGTTTTGCGCAGCACTGCGGTGTATGGCTCGGGCCATTCCACGTTCCAATCGCATTTACGGTTCTATAACTCCGGCACCACAGTGGGGCCAGTATCAGTCACATTGTACGATGCCAAAACGGGCCAAGCCTTTGGGCCGTGGGTGAGCCCGAATGTTCCGGTGGATGCCGAACTTCAATTTCCCGTCGCGGATATTGAAGCGGCACTGGGGCTGACAGCCCACGAAAGTTACGGTGTGAGTGTGCAGACCGACATTGATGGATTATTTCAACACGTTGTGTGGCACGCACCTGATGGCGCGCTTTCTAATGCCAGCACATGTTCTGAATCCGTCGCCGCAGATCCGCGTACGCTGATTGGTGTGCATTCAGCTCTGATGGCAAAGGCTGGTTACCCCAGCGCGATTGTGATTCACAATACCGGCTTTCTTCCGACCACGGCCAAGCTGACGATGTATGCGGCCTACGACGGCACAGCGATTGGCACCTACACGACTAATGAAATTCCCGCCAACGCATCCGTGGTGGTAGATGTGGCAACCATTGAAGCGTCAGCAGGCATGGTGCCCGGCGGGCACATGTTCCACTACAACGTAAAGGCTGATGCGGCCTTTACCGGCACGTTGCAGCATTTACTGAAAAACAATGCCGCTGGCGTGACGACCGATATGACAAATGTCTGTTTGATGTAGGGCTTAATAGCTGCGCGGAAGCGCATCCAACATGCCCTGCAAAATGTAAGCAGCCGCCGCACGGTCGACCACTTCAGCGCGGCGTTTGCGGGACATATCGGCTTCGTCGGTCAGCATTCTTTGTACAGCGGCGGTTGAAAACCGTTCATCCCAAAACGTGATGGGCATGTCGCGGCGGGCCAGGAATTCCATTGCAAACGAGCGCGTGGATTGGGCGCGGGTGCCTTCGGTTCCGTCCATCTCAATCGGCAGGCCCAGAACCAGGGCGCCCACATTCCGATCCGCGATAATTTTCTCTAAGGCCGCAAAGTCCTTCGTGAACTTCTTGCGCTCTATGGTGGTCACCGGCGAGGCGATCATCAGGCCAATGTCCGAGATGGCCACGCCAATGGTTTTGGTGCCCAAATCCACGCCCAAAACGGCCTGGCCTTTGGCCAATTTTTCCTTGATTTCTGCGGGCTTGCAGATCGCCATGGTGGATGTTACCAAACCTTATCCCTAGGTATTTTCTTCAGGCCCAACCGGGACCAGATTCGGGTTCCGACCAGGGCTATTTGTATATGCCAGGGTCCGTTTTGTTCAGACTAACCTGTTCAGCCCAAACGAGAATGAGAGCCTTAGCCCATGTCACTCGATAAAGCCACGGTTCGCCGCATTGCGCATTTAGCGCGCATTGACGTGCCCGATAGCGCCCTGGAGCCGCTTGCCCAGGAACTTAACGGCATCATGGGCTGGATCGAGCAGTTACAGGAAGTGAACACCGACACGGTGGCCCCCATGACGGGCGGCACCGACATGAAACTGGCCTGGCGCAAAGACGCGGTCACGGATGGCAATCAGCCCGACAAGGTGCTGCACAATGCGTCCGACCGTCATGACTCGTTCTTCTCCGTCCCAAAAGTGGTGGAGTAAGCGCCATGACCGATTTAACGCGTTTCACCATTGCTCAGGCGCGCGAGCACCTGAAGAAAAAAGATTTCACCGCGCTGGAACTGACCGACGCTTACATCGCCGCGATCGAGAAGCACCGCGACTTGAATGCGTACATCACCGAAACGCCAGATGTGGCGCGTGAGCGTGCGAAAGAGTCTGACTTCCGCATCAAGAACGGCGATGCCAAGTATCTCGACGGTATTCCGTTAGGGATTAAAGACCTGTTCTGCACCGAAGGTGTGCAAACCACGGCGGGCTCGCAAATTTTGAAGGGCTTCGTGCCGCAGTACGAAAGCACCGTGTCGCAAAAGCTGCGCGATGCGGGCTCGGTGATGCTGGGCAAGTTGAACCTTGATGAATTCGCCATGGGCTCATCGAACAAGACCAGCTTCTATGGTCCGGTGAAAAACCCGTGGAAGGCCAAAGGTCGCAGCGATGATTTGGCCCCCGGCGGTTCGTCGGGTGGTTCGGCTGCGGCTGTGTCTGCGCACTTGGCTGCTGGCGCAACCGGCACCGATACAGGTGGTTCGATCCGTCAGCCTGCCGCGTTCACCGGCATTGTGGGTGTGAAGCCTACGTATGGCCGTTGCTCGCGTTGGGGGGTTGTGGCGTTCGCGAGTTCTTTAGATCAAGCGGGCCCGATGACGCGCACCGTGCGCGATGCAGCAATCATGCTGAACGCCATGGTCGGCCATGACCCGAAAGATTCCACCTCATCACCGCAAGCCATGCCAGACATGGAAACTGTGTTGGGCAAGGGCGTGAAGGGCTTGAAGATCGGTATCCCCAAAGAATACCGCCCGGATGGTTTGAACGCTGAAGTGAATGCGCTGTGGGACAAAGGCGTTGAATGGCTAAAAGCTGCTGGCGCTGAAGTGGTCGAGATTTCTCTGCCGCACACGAAGTACGCACTGCCGACCTATTACATCGTCGCACCTGCTGAAGCCTCGTCGAACTTAGCCCGCTATGACGGTGTGCGTTACGGCTTGCGCGTTCCTGGCTCATCGTTGGATGACATGTACGCCAAAACCCGCGCCGAAGGTTTCGGTGCGGAAGTGAAACGCCGCATTCTCATCGGCACTTACGTGCTGTCGGCTGGTTATTACGATGCGTATTACCTGAAGGCGCAAAAAGTACGCGCACTGATCGCGCAAGACTTCGAGCAAGCGTTCCAAAAGGTCGATGCGATTTTAACACCAACCGCGCCAACGGCAGCGTTTGGTTTGAACGACAAGGTGACTGATCCGGTTGCGATGTACTTAAACGACGTGTTCACGGTGCCAGCTTCGTTGGCTGGTATTCCGGGCTCGTCGGTTCCAGCGGGCTTGAGCAGCGATGGCTTGCCGTTGGGTCTGCAAGTGCTGACCAAGCGTTGGGATGAAGAGACGTTGTTCCGCGTCAGTCAGGTGCTGGAAGATGCAGCACAGTTTCCGAGCCTAAAAGGTTAGTGCCATGAGCTACATCATCAAAGGCGATACGGGTGATTGGGAAGTTGTGATCGGGCTGGAAGTCCACGCTCAGGTCATCTCCAACGCAAAGTTGTTCTCGGGCGCGTCGACATCGTTCGGCGCTGAACCGAATGCCAATGTTGCGTTCGTTGACGCGGCCATGCCGGGCATGTTGCCGGTCATCAACGAAATGGCGGTTGAGCAAGCCGTGCGTACGGGCTTGGGTTTGAAGGCCAAGATCAATCATAAGAGCGTGTTTGCGCGGAAGAACTATTTCTACGCCGACTTGCCGCAGGGTTACCAAATCAGCCAGTTCGATCAGCCGATCGTGGGCGAGGGCACGCTGGTGCTCGATATGCCTGATGGCTCGTCGCGCACCGTGGGCATTGAGCGCCTGCACCTTGAACAAGATGCCGGGAAGTCGATCCACGACATTCACCCCACCAAGTCATTCATCGACTTGAACCGTGCGGGCGTGGCGTTGATGGAAATCGTCTCGAAGCCTGATATGCGAAGCCCCGATGAAGCCGGTGCGTACCTGAAGAAATTGCGCTCGATCTTGCGTTATCTCGGCACGTGCGATGGCAACATGGAAGAAGGCAACATGCGTTGCGATGCCAACGTCTCTGTGCGCCCGGTGGGCTCAACTGAACTGCGCACACGTTGCGAAATCAAGAACGTGAACTCAGTGCGCTTCGTGATGCAGGCGATTGAGTACGAAGCCAAGCGCCACATTGAAGTTTATGAAAACGGCGGCAAGATTGATCAGGAAACGCGCTTGTTCGACCAAGCCAAAGGCGAAACGCGCACCATGCGTTCGAAGGAAATGGCGCACGATTACCGCTATTTCCCAGACCCGGATTTGCTGCCGCTGATTTTCGACGATACCTTCGTTGATGCAATCCGCGTGAAGCTGCCAGAGCTGCCAGACGAGAAGAAAGAGCGCTTTATTAAAGACTACGGTTTGTCGCCGTATGATGCGGGCGTGCTGGTTGCTGAAAAAGAAAACGCGGACTTCTTTGAGAAAGTCGCCAAGCAATCAGGTGATGGCAAATTGGCGAACAACTGGGTGTCGAACAATCTGTTCGCCGTCCTTAACGCCAAAAACCTGACCATCGATCAAAGCCCGATCAGCGCCGATAATCTGTCGAAGCTGATTGCGTTGATTAAGAACAACACCATCAATGGACGTTTGGCCAAAGATGTGTTCGAGATCATGCTGGAGAGCGGCAAAGACCCCGAAGCGATTGTTGAAGAACGGGGCATGAAGCAGATCACCGATACTGGTGCCATTGAAAAAGCCATCGACGATCTGTTGGCCGCAAACCAAGACAAAGTTGCCCAAATTAAAGCGGGCAAAGAAGCATTGGTCGGCTGGTTCGTGGGGCAGGTGATGAAAGCTACCCAAGGCAAAGCCAACCCGGCCGTGTGCCAAGAGCTTCTGAAAAAGAAGTTGGCGCAATAATCAACGTGTCTGACGCTGTAACCACACCGACTCAACCGTCTGCCCCCCAACCACCATTACGGTGGTGGAACAGCGGGAAGGGCGTGATCATCTTCATCGTCCTGGGCCTGTTGGTCGGCGGCTACTTCTACGTTGGCACCGTGCCGCCATCGTGGTTGCGGGCCTTTGGGGCTGAGATTGCGTTGCGTGCAGCAGCCGATCCGCAGGCTGCTGAACCAGAAGATACGCGCGAAGAAACGCCGCGGGGGTTGGCTGATAATCCGCTGATCTGTTTGGCTAACATCGCGACCCAGCCGTGGGACCGCGTGGTGTTTGTCACATATGATCAGGGCAAAGCGCTGGCTGAACATCCAATTTTAAGCAAAGTCGAGTGGTCTGAGCGCGGGGGCAAGCAAGCGCAACTGATGGCTGATGATCGTTACCAACTTGTGGTCCTGCTGAAAGACGGCAAGGTCATAACCAGCGAATTTTTCTTCACGTTCTGGGCTGATTTGGCGGCTTTATCTCGCCCTGAGGGATTTACGCCGGACGACGCCATTTTTGTGGCGGAAAGCCACGCCGGTCACTATGTGCTGAATGCGGCACCCAATGCATCTTTGAGTGCGTGCCCTAAACTCTAAAATAAAAGAGGTTCCCATGATCGATCTTTATACGTTCCCCACGCCCAATGGCTGGAAAGTGTCGATCATGCTGGAAGAGTTGGGTTTGGCCTACAACACGCACGTTGTGAACATCAGCAAAGACGAGCAGTTCAAGCCTGAGTTCTTGAAGATCAGCCCGAACAACAAAATCCCCGCGATTGTGGATAGCGAAGGCCCTGACGGTAAACCCATCAGCATCTTCGAGTCAGGCGCGATCTTGGTTTACTTGGCGCAGAAAACCAAAAGCGCATTGTTGCCGTCTGATGTGCGCGGCTTCACCAACACCATGCAATGGCTGTTTTTCCAAATGGCAGGCGTTGGCCCGATGTTCGGGCAAATGGGTCACTTCGTGAAATTTGCCAAAGAGAAAATTCCGTACGGCATTCAGCGTTATACGGATGAAAGCAAACGCATCTTAGGCGTGATGGACAAGCAGTTAGCCGATAACGCTTACCTTGCGGGCCCAGATTACAGTATTGCCGATATTGCCTGCCACGGCTGGGTACTTGCGGCAGGCCGCACGCTTGATGGCGGCTTGGACGCGTGGCCGCACGTGAAAGGGTGGAACGCGAAGGTGGGCGAGCGGCCCGCCGTTCAGCGTGGCCTTAAAGTGCCGACACTTCCGACCTAATTTCTAGAAGCGATAAACGAGCGCGACCTTCGTAATCGTGTCGGTTTTATCCAGTGTCGCCGTTGGCGGGTTGCTGTTGTAGCGCACATTGAAAGATGTGCGGCCCGAAAGCTGGCCGTAGATTTTACTGCTCAGCGACAATGTGTTTTCAATTTTTGTGCGCTCATCATCCCAACTGATCGTGATTTCATCGTTCAGCGTGGCGTTGTCTGAGATTTTGTAATCCACCTCTGCGGACGCGCGCGCGAAGATCTCTTTTTCCGTAATCGAAGGAGGGGTTGCTTTGCTGTAACGGTAGCCAGGGCCGCCTTCGACCGAGACCAGCAACTTGGCTGTATTGATGACGCGGTAACCGGCACCGATACCGCTTTCTGCCTCGTAATCGAACCCTGAGAAGCGGTCGTCTTCCGCATTCACGAAAGCCAGCCCGAACAAGCCATCTTGAATGTCGATGTTGGTTTGGTAGCCGCCCTTAATGCGCTCGGCGGTGGTCTTGCCAAATTCACGCGCCATTTCGCCCGAGAAATTGTACTCGTCCAAAACGCGACCCGAGCGGTATTTCACTTTTGCTTCCGTATCGATGGCAGAGCGTTCTGTATTCCCCGTTGCCAGGCTGCCGCCCACGGTAATTTCAGCCACCCAAACCTTGTTCGGCACGCTGGCGTCTTCCGCCACGGCAACAAAGGGCAGGGTGGTAACAGCAAGAAGGAGGGCAATAGAAGCCCGAGACGGCACGGCAAACGGCATGAGCGGCAGACCCCAAGATTACGATTTAGGGCCCGACTCAGAAGGCCAGGACCCTTGCCAAGCTATACACTGCGAAAACGCGGCTTTTTAGCGGCGAAAGCTCAGCAAACTCAAGGATTTGTAACGGGTTGACAATATGCGAGCCCATCGCCATGTTGCGCCCTCGCCGACAAACCCCCGGAGGGGTGGCCGAGTGGCTGAAGGCACACCTTTGCTAAAGGTGCATACCCCAAAAGGGTATCGTGGGTTCGAATCCCACCTCCTCCGCCAGTTTCCATAAAATCTAAACGGGATTATTCGTGGGATCGATCCCACGCCTCATTTCACCGTCGACAGCACCAATTTGTGTGTGGCGATCAGGCGCATAATGCCCTCGGCGATATTTACGCTGGAAAGCGTTGTGCCTGAAATGGTCTCGATGCTGGTGAGAACTTTCATGGTCTCTGGATTCTTGCCGATGAATTGCGCCAGCCATGTTTGCTTGCGCACGCCATCATACAGTGCTTCGCACACCAAAATTTCAACGGCTTTCACTGCACCTTCTGGCGTAAACGCGACGGCGTAGGTGATGGTGTCCTGGCGGCCCAAAACTTGGTCCAGCACCATCCATTCGCCATTTTTGCTGCGCCACGCTTGCACGGTGCTGCGGTAAACACCGATGCCTGACTCTTTCATGATCGCGGCAATTTGGGCATCGGTCAGCTTAACGGGCTTCTTGACGAGCTTTTCACCAGGGAAAAGTTGAGCTTGCGCTTGAGCAAGCGTGAGGAAGTCGTAAGCAGCCGCAGGTGCAGCGACGATAAGGGCGGCGGGAATTAGAAAAAGTTGAGAGCGCGGCATTACCAATGGTCGTTGCGCGTTAGCGACGCAAAAACCATAACGCAATAAAGCTAACCAACGCAGCCGTACTTAAATAAAGCCCGACATACGGCAGGCCGCCTTGATCGGCGAGGGCTTGGGCCAAAATTGGCGCGATGCCACCGCCTAAAATCCCGCCTGCGTTAAAAGCAATAGATGCGCCGGTATAGCGCACGCGGGCAGGGAACAGACCGGGCAACCATGCGCCGAGCGGCCCATAGGTGAAGCCCATCAACATCAGGGCAATGGATAAGAACAACCAGATCAGAACCAGTGAACCGCTACCCATCAGTGGTGCGAGTACAAAGCCAGCTAAGACTGTGCCAATGCAGCCCAACATCAAAACACGGCGTGGTGTGGTTTTATCAGCCATGGCACCAGCGCTGATAATGCCGATTGCTAAGAACACGATGGCGCCCAGTTGCACGGCTAGGAATGTTTCGCGCGAATATTTCAGCGTCGTGGTGCCATAGCCCAACGCAAACGCGGTGGTGAGATAGAAGATGGCGAAGCAAGCGACAACCGCGAACACGCCACAGATGGTTTCGCGTGGGAAGTCGCGCAACACTTCGGCTAATGGTACGCGTGGCGGCGGGGCTTCCTTAAGTGCGGCGGCGAAAGCCGGTGTTTCAGTTAGTTTCAAACGCACCCACAAACCTACAGCCACTAACAACGCGCTGGCCAGGAACGGCAAGCGCCATCCCCAACTGATGAATTCTTCCTGGGTCAGAATTAAACCGAGAATGAGGAACAAGCCGTTGGCAAAAATGAAGCCCACCGGCGCGCCCAATTGTGGGAACATGCCAAAGCGCGCTTTGTAGCCAGGTGGTGCGTTTTCAACGGCCAGCAACGCTGCACCACCCCATTCACCCCCTAAGCCAAAGCCTTGGCCGAAGCGCAAGATGCACAAGGCGAGCGGCGCGAACCATCCTGCCATTTCGTAGGTGGGCAGGAATGCGATGAGAAGCGTGGACAGGCCCATCATCAGCAGCGAGGCAACCAACGTCGATTTACGCCCGATACGGTCACCGAAATGTCCGAACGCAATGGCCCCTAAGGGGCGGGCAATGAAGGCGATACTGAAACTGGCGTATGAGGCGAGCAGTTGCGCAGACGGCGAGGCGGCGGGGAAAAACAGGGGGCCAAACACCAGGGATGCCGCCGTGGCGTAGATATAGAAGTCATAAAACTCGATCGCGGTGCCGGCCAAGCTGGCCAGGACAACGCGGGCATTGCCCGGCGCAAACAGAGTAGATTGAGATTGGGCTGACATTTTTCCCCACGCCAACAGTCCATAACCTAGGGCTCATGACATATCAGGGCGCGCCCGGCCCCGTCAAAAATTGCGCCGTTCCCGCAGCGGGCGGCTTCCCTCGGTCAAAAGCCCATGGCAGCATCAGGCTATGGATCAAGCCATAGTCGATCATTCCAAAATCCCGGCCCGAGACGAATGTGTGGTTGGCGCGCTGTTACAGCGCTGGGCCAAAGACAAGCCTGATCATCCGCTGTTTGTGTTTACCGACGGCGCGCAGTGGAGTTTCAAAGACACACTGAAACGCACCCAGCGCGCCGCCGCCGGTTTGCGTCAATTGGGTGTGAAACAAGGCGATCACGTGCTGTGCTGGATGCCCAACACACCCGAGGCCATTCTAACGTGGTTCGGGGCCAACTATTTGGGCGCTGTTTTTGTCCCAGTGAATACGGCTTATCGCGGTGGCTTATTGCAGCACGTACTGACACTCGCGCAAGCCGAAGTGTTAGTGGTGCATGCCAGCCTGATGGATCGTCTGGCTGATGTTGATACGGGGACCATCAAGCACATTATTGTCGTCGGTGGCGCGCCCGTTTCTTTAAAAGGCGACTATAAATTTTACGATGCCTCGGCATTACAGCCTGATGCAACTGCGGAGCCTGAACAGCCCGTTGAGCCATGGCATCCAATTTATGTGATGTTTACGTCGGGTACGACAGGGCCATCGAAAGCAGTGGTGAGTGCTTATATTCAAGTGTGGTCCGGCGCCACCATGGCTCTGCCATACTTCAAAGAGGAAGATCGTCTTCTCGTCAATTTGCCGCTGTTCCATGTCACCGGTGTGGGCTCAGTGATGGACCGCCTGACCAAAGGCGGCACGTGCGTTGTGCACGAAGGCTTCAAGACCGATGCGTTTTGGGATGTCATCCGTCAATACAACATTACCGGCTGTTGTTTGATTGGCGCGATGACGCGCTTCCTTCTTAAGCAGCCCCCAAGTCCGCGCGACAAAGATCATCCCTTACGCAATGTTACGACAGTGCCGTGGAATCAGGACTCGTTGATTGTCGCCGAACGCTACGGTCTAAATATGTACACGGCTTTCAACATGACTGAGATCGCAACACCCATTGCACAAGATGTTCCGAATCCACCGCAATTTGGCACCTGCGGGCGGTTGCGCGGCGGCCAAGAAGCGCGCGTTGTTGATGTGAACGATAACGAAGTGCCGGTGGGCGAGGTGGGCGAACTGGTTGTGCGCACCAGTCGCCCCTGGGAAATCACTACCAGTTATTTCAGAAATCCCGAAGCCACTGCAGCGGTGTGGCGCAACGGCTGGTTCCACACCGGCGATACGTTTCGCAAAGATGCGGATGGGTATTTCTATTTTGTCGATCGCCAGAAAGACGCCATTCGCAGGCGGGGCGAGAACATCTCATCCTTTGAAGTCGAATCCGAAGCGGCGGCTCACACTTCAATTGCTGATGTGGCCGTCATTCCAGTGCCCAGTGAGTTTGGTGAGGACGAGGTGATGTTGGTCGTCGCGCCCATCCCCGGCAAAACAATCGATCAGGTCGAATTGCTGCGGTTCTTAGAGCCGCGCATGGCCCACTTTATGCTGCCTCGGTACATTCGCGTTATGGACGCGCTGCCCAAAACGCCCACGGCAAAGGTTGAGAAACATCGTCTGCGGACGGAAGGTATTACGCCCGACACCTGGGACCGTGAAGCGCACGGGGTTACGGTGCGGCATGGCAAACTACACGTCAGTTAAACTGGGGGGATTTATGGATACGCCTGAGAACACATTAGCGCTGGCAAAGCGGTTTGTTGCAGCGATCATGGCCAAAGATATCGACACCATTCGCGAGGTGTATGCACCCGATGCGAAGATTTGGCACAACTTCGACAACATTTATCAAACCGTTGATGACAACATCAAAGGTGTGTTCTGGATTCACAAAGTGATGAAAGACGTCTTTTACGACGTGAAGCGCATCCAACCTTTTCCAGGCGGTTATCTGCAAGAACACGTGCTGCGCGGCACGTTGCCGGATGGCGCAAAGTTCGCGATGCCTGCGGCTGTGATCTGCACCGTCAAAGACGGCAAGATCACAGCGCTGGATGAGTATTTAGATTCTGCTCACACGAAACCGCTTGTGGCAGTCGCGAAAAAGTAAGCTGCGTTATTGCGGCGCCGGGGTGACTTGGTCTGGTGTTCCCGGTGGTGCCGGAAGACCGGGAGGCATCGGCATGGTGAATCCTCCTGGGCCTGCGCCTCCATTTGCGCCCATGCCAGGGCCAGGTCCGCGGAAGAACATCATCGGCTCACGGCCGAAGACTTTGAAATCGCGGTCAAACATACGTGGCGGCCCGCGATCTAGAATGCGTGCTAAGTTTTGACGTTCAGTGGTCGACAAAGACTCGGCCACAGATTTGATTGCGCGTTGGAATGAGGCCATGGCTTTGTCGTTGCCCGCACGCATTGCTGCCCCGGCAGCATCAAGAGCGGCTATGTCCAGCTTTTCAGCACGAAGGAGTTCAACGCTCTTCTCGCGTGCCTCAAACATCTCGCGCAAGGCCGCATCTAGGGCCGGGCGCTCGGCTTCAAACGCTTTGTCTAAGGTTTTGCGCGTGTTGTCGTCGGGCCAGCCGGACTTGCCTTGCATGTCATTGATCATAAACATGCGCGGGCCGCCGCGGAAAAACTGCGCGCTTAAAAAGCCAACAAGTGCTGCGTTAATCAACAGCGACGCTAGCAAGATCCATTTCACATAACGTTCCATCGAGGCCTCCGTTACCACAATAGCGAGATCATCTCGGTGCTGTTGGTGTTAGCCGCGCTTGCGGGCAACAATGCACCACCCAGCACGCCCATGATGGTCGCGACACTCATGGCTGTTGCCAGCCAACGCGGGGTCCACGGCCAAGCTTTCGACGTCTGTGCCGTCGAGGTCTGGCGTTGATCCAAAATGGCCACGACGGCGCGTTGCTTAAGCCACGGCGGTGTTGATGGCACAGTCCATTGGTTCAGAATGTCGTCGAGTTGTTGATCTGATGATTGTGGATGCTTCTTCGTTTCCATATCTTCCTCACTCGGCTGCAATTTTCGTGGCGGCCGTTCCCCAGTTACGCTTTTCCAACGCAACTAATCTCTCTTTTAAGTTTGCTTTTGCGCGATGCAAAAGCGACTCAACTGCGCCTGGTGTCACCCCAATGACTGACGCAGCTTCTGCTAAACTTAAGTGCTCATAAAAACATAACGTAATCGCCGCACGTTGGCGGATGGGCAGGGACATTATCGCGTCGGTCACCCGGCGCTCTGTCTCTTGTGTTTCCATTTGATGGTCTTGCCGAGGGGTATCGTCTTGTTTTTCTAAGGCCTCGGTAAAATCACCGAACATCCAGGTTTTATTCTTACGATAGATGTCGACAGTACGATTATAAATCGAGCGACGAAGCCAGACCTGCAAACTTGGCTTTGACAGCCAGCCTTCGCGGTAGTCGAGCATGCGGGCCAAGACATCTTGAGCAATGTCCTCGGCTTGCGCTTTTTGCCCGACCATGCGGAAGGCCATACGAAAAGCCGTATCGGCATGGCGTTCCACCAGGGTCCGAATAGCGACTTCGTCTCCCGTGCGGCTCCGCTCAATCAGTGCGTCGTCTTGGATAAAACCGTCTGGCATTGCGCTCCAACATACGGCGCTCAACGGCCGGATGGTCCTAACACATCTCTTAGACGGTCTGCGGGGGCATGTTCCTGCGCTTATTTTTCAACGCAGGAATGCTTATCGCCCATCGTTTCTAAAGGGCAGGCTCGTGGTCACAACGAAGATTGGCGGCTGAAGAATTAGCCGCACCGTTTCTCAAGCCTTTGATACGACGCATGAATTGGGTTTTGCCCACAGTTTGGCGTCTCAACCATATGAGGAAGGACCATGACCGTAAGCTCGCTTGGAAGTTATGCGGTTGGCGGCTATCAGCCTCCCAACCCATCCAAAATCCTTACAAAATTGTATGACGAACTCGAAGCCACGGGCGCAAGCTCGACCGCTTCGAGCTCTGAAACAACGCCCGCTTCAACCACAACGACCGGCCAATCGAGCGGTTCCAGTACGGGGCAGCTCAGTGATTCCATCATGAGTTTGCTGTTTCACATGCAAGCCCAGGAAAGCGGTGTGGGCCAACCGCCACCGCCGCCACCAGCCGATAACGAGAATGGCCCAAAACAGGGTGTTTCGGAATTCTTCTCGAGTATCGACAGCGATGGTGATGGCAATGTCTCTCAAACCGAGCTTGGAAGCTTCCTCCAGGCACAAGGCGGTAGCGAAGACGACGCTGCCAAAATCTTTAGCGCTCTGGACAGTGATGGAAATGGATCTGTTTCAGAAGACGAGCTCGCGCAATCTGTCGAGCGAGGACGTCCTCAACGTGCAGAGCATCGTCCACCGCCGTCTTCTGCCGACCTAGCAGAAAAGCTGTTTGGCGAAATCGATTCAGATGGCAATGGCACATTGACGAAGACGGAAATGGAAGAGTTCGTGAAATCAAGCGGCGGTACGACCGAGCAAGCTGATGAACTGTTCACAAGCTTAGACACGGAAGGCACGGGCAGTGTCACCAAGGATCAGTTGCTGGCTGCAGCTGAAGAATTGGAAGCCAACAAACCAAATCGTCCTGATCCCGCGACATGGTCGCGTTATAGCGACGCGTTAGCGACAGCAACCAAATCGTCAGCAAGCGTTGCTGTTGCCGCTTAAGTGATCCTCTTCAGCACGCAGTTGGACATTCCCTCTCGGAGCCCCTTCTGACTGCGTGTTTACTCACCCAGGCTGTGTGCTGGCCCCACAGACCACGCACGGCCTGGGTTTTTTCTTACTGAAGAGAATGCGCAAAAAACTCCATGATGCGCTCCTGCTGGTGCTGACGCACTTTGGGGTCACTGATCATGTGCGTGCCGAGCATGGGCATAAATTCGTATGTCTTACCCGCCATGAACAACGCATCGATAATTTGCAATGTGTGCTGTGCATAAACATTGTCATCGGTCAGGCCATGGATCAGTAACAGCGGACGCTGTAGCTCATTCACATATGATGTGACATTGCTAACCTTGTACGCTTCTGGCGCTTCCGCAGGTAAGCCCAGATAACGCTCGGTGTAGTGCGTGTCGTAGTTCTCCCACGTGGCAACCGGTGCGCCTGCAACACCCGCTTTAAACACGTCTGGGCGGCGCATGGTGGCGATAGCTGTGAAGTAGCCGCCAAAAGACCAACCCGTCACACCGACGCGGGCCATATCCAGTTCTGGGTATGTCGCAGCCAGGGCTTTTAGGCCGTCCACTTGATCGTTCAAAGCAATGTCGATGAAGTTGCCGCGAATGACGCGTTCCCAATCGCGGCCATAACCGGGTGTGCCGCGTCCGTCGATGCGCACCACGATGTAGCCCTGATCCGCCATCCATTGATCGAGGAAATAACTGCGTAACGTCGTAGTGACGCGTTTTGCAGTGGGACCTGCGTAGACATACAGCAGCACTGGATACTTTTTGTTCGCCGTGAAATCGCGTGGGCGGGTAATGGCAGTATCAAACGCAATCGCGCCTTTGGTGCGCGTAAATTCGACAGTGGGAAGTGATGGCGGGGCTTCCGCCACAGACGGAAGTTTCGCAATCACCTGACCATTACGCACGATATCGGCCCCAATCGTGCCGTCGCGCAAATGGTACCCATGCACGTATGTTTGATGATCGTTGCTGAAGGTGGCGTTGTGACTGCCGGATGCAGACGTGATTTGTTTGCCTGCGCTGCCTTTTAAGGAGAATGACCACAGATGAATGTCACGTGCATCGGCATTGCCACGGACATATATTTGGTTCTGGGCTTCATCCAGCGTCACAAAACTGCGATAGCCAAAGTTTGTCGGTGTGACCGCGCGCACAAGCTTTCCATCGGCTTTGCGCAATTCCACTTGCCACGCGCCGTTGCGCTCGGTCGTCCACAAAAAGTGCTGGCCGTCTTTCAGCCAGATCGGTGGGTCGGATGGATCAAGGTTCAGCCAGGCCTTGTCAGTTTCGGTTAACAGCGCGCGTGTCTTGCCGGTGACATGATCTGCGGCTAGCAATACTTGCTTTTGTTGGGCGCGATTTTGGACCAGCATACTTAAAGGTGCGCTTTGTTTGCTCCATACGACGCGGGCGAGATAGGGGTATGTTTCGCGGTCCCAATCAATCCATGTCGTCGTGCCGCCATATCGTGCAATCACGCCGAGGCGTACTTTGGTGTTGGTCGTGCCAGCGCGCGGATAAAAGAATTTTTGCGGCTCGGCTTCAGGGTGTAGTGGATCGGCGATGTACCGCACCTCCACATCGGTCTCGTCATTCTCCTGATAGGCGAGGGACGCGCTATCAGGCGACCACCAATAACCTTCGCGGCGATCCATTTCTTCTTGGGCCACAAACTCCGCCACGCCGTGATGCACCGTTTCGGTGGCTCCAGTGGTGATTTGCGTCACGGTTAATGACTGCAAATCAATCACGTGCAATTCGTTCTTGGCGACAGCCGCCAAGTATTTGCCGTCGGGTGACAAGCGCGGGTCAATCCAGTTCTGGCCGGGCAGTTCAGTTGCTTTCAAGTCGGCTAACGCCATCATGTAGAGCTTGCCCGAGAGTGACACAACTAAACGCGTGCCGTCTTTCGACAGTTCAAACTTGGTGAAGCCTCGCACGCTTACGCGGGCTCGTTCACGCCTGGCTTTTTCTTCGGGCGATAGTTTTTCTTCCGCACTGCCCAGCACTTGTGCTGGTGTGATCAATTCACGTTCTTGGTTCGTCGCAATGTCGAACGCATACAGCCGTAGAACCGGGTCACGAGCGCCACCGCGTAAGAAGATGATGCTTTTGCCATCAGGCGTGAACTTGGGCGAGGTTGGACTGCCTAATGTGTAATCGCGCGTTTCGGCAAGATCACGGAAGAAGGTGGCGGATGGCGTATCAGCTTGCGCGTTCCCTATCGTAAGCGCCCCTGCGGCAGCGACGGCCAATTTTTGCAGAGGGTTCATGCTAGGCCACCTTGATGACGATTTTGCCGACTTTCTCGCCGCTCTCCATGTACTTCACCGCATCGGGTGTTTGCTCAAACGAAAAGACGCGGTCAATGACAGGTTTGATGTTGTTGGTGTGTGCGGCTTGCACCGCACTTTCCAGCATACGGCGGCTACCGACGATCACGCCTTTAATCGTTAAGCCCTTCATAATCATGCCGCGCGGAAAATCCTTCAATCCGACTGCGTCAGTTTGTGTGCCGGTCCGTTGCACGGGGTTTGCGCCAATGAACATGACGCGGGCGTTGGAGGCACAGGCGAGGAGGCTGCGCTCCATCTCACCAATGCCCACGGTGTTCAGCACCACATCAGCACCTCGGCCATTTGTTTTCTCTAAAACAGCTTTGTGCCAATCCGGCGTGGTGCGGTAGTTAATCACATCATCAGCGCCCAGCGCTTTCATGCGGGCTAATTTCTCATCACTTGATGACGTGACGATCACGCGCGCACCCAGCATCTTGGCCCATTGAAACCCGAACACTGACACGCCGCCGGTGCCGAGTGTCACCACAGTTTCACCGGGGCGCACTTGGGCGTCTTCCACCACAGCATGCCACGCCGTTAAGCCTGCATTGGGGAACGTGCTGGCGTGTTCGTAACTCATACCGTCTGGGATTTTCACCAAACCTTGGGCCAGCGTCACAATGTATTCGGTCAGGAACCCATCGGTATTCACCGAGAAGTCCATCTTCGACATCGTGTCGTCGTCCCAATCGCCGTCCGTCCACAGCGGAAAGTGGGTAACGATCACACGCTCGCCCGGCTTTACGCGGGTCACACCTGCGCCCAACGCGACAACTTCGCAGGCATTGTCATCCAGCGGCACGCGCTGTGGCGTATCGCCAGGCCCACCGTAAATGCGTAGGCGCTTCATCAGGCTTAAGTCACGCGCATTGAGGCCCGTTGCATGAACTTTCAGCAGCACTTCGCCTGGGCCGGGTTTCGGCATGGGCCGCTCGACAATTCGTAAATTGATGCCGTTGCTGGCATCGCCCACTTCATACGTCCGGGTACGCTTTTTGTTGGTCGCTGCAAAAGCCGCGGGCGCAAGCGCCGCGACGGCTGCTGCGGTTGAAACTTGAAGGCTCACTCTGCGCGAAAGAAGTAGCATTATTGACCTGCCATCAGGGTGGGGAGTTCATCAATGAATTGCCCGCGCACACGAATGCCGGCGCGGTCGTCGATCTTTTCATCATCACGCACAAGTCGCGCGAAAACGATTGTGCGTTTACCTTTCGTGGCCCAGCCCACAAACCAGCCGAACTGAAGGCCGCCCGTTTTGGTGCCGTCGGCGTTGCGGCGTAAGCCGCTGCCAGTTTTGCCATACACGGTCCAGTCATCGGCGGCCGGAAATTCAGGGATAATAGCTTTTGTTTTTGCAATCGCGTCTTTCGCGACGGGCAATTGGCCTGAGAGCATGCGGCGCACGAACGCAACTTCTTCTGCGGGCGAGACTTGCAGCGAGGACCCAAGCCAGGCGTTTGTCAGGCCGTTGCTCTTGCCCGCATCGCCTGCAAGATCGCCGTTACCGTAGTGAAAGCTATTGACATATGTTTTGAACTTTTCAGGCCCCAGCGCCTTCGTCATCACCTGCGAATACCAAACCACTGAGTCTTCCATCCAGCTTTTGGGTGTGGTCGTGACCTTCCAACTGTCCATCATGGCGCGATATTCGTCTTTGTAAGCAATACTGGGGGTGCCAGCGTCTTTCAGGTAGCCGCTGTCATATCCCATCAGACTCAGGGCTATTTTGAAGGTGGAGGCGGGGCTTTCCCGAGTCCCACAGGGGCCATCTTGGACCAAAATCTCGCCCGAAGCTGCATCGGCAATGATGGTGCAGGTGGGGGCTGCGATGCTTGGGGGTGCGAGCACGAGCCCGGTTGCGAAGACAGCAACACAAAACTGAAACACACGCATTGGAACCCCCGAAACTGTCTCAAGACATCATGCAACGCACCGATGGCTGTGCCTATGGATAATAGAATCGGATCGCGAGTCGGAATGCGAATTGCGTTCGAGGGGCTACAAACCCCCTAAAAATAGGCGTTGACGGCATGTCGGCCAAAATTTTTTTCCGCAGGCTCAAATTGCACTTGATTGGGCTGCGACGTGTTGCGCGGCGCGTCCTACGTGCATAACCGAAAATGCGCAGACGTCCGCAGCGCTGTGTTGTTGCCCTGGCCCCTCCGAATCCGCAGATATTCTGGGCCTTCGTGAGGGTTTTCGTGTTTGCAGCATGGCGTTTGGCGTGCGATTCACGATGCCGATGACCGGCATTTCAGCCTGCAAAATGGGGGTCAAAAGCATGTTTCCAAGGCCTCCTAAAACGCGAACAATCCACAGCCTGTAGCGCAAGATGTGGGGTATTTTCGCTGAAACACTTGCATATGTAGGGGGTCTGTGATGGTCTCTCGCCCACAGTTGAAGACGTTTCAGACTGTATATTGTCTCAAAAAAGGATCGAGAGAATGGCCGCTTCAAAAGACAAACAAGCGATTGTGACCCTCAAGCACCTCGCGACAGAACTCAGCGAAAAGCACGAGCTGTCGAAGAAGCTCGCGAACGAAGTGTTGGGCGATTTGGTTGCTTCGCTCACCAAGCACCTGAAGAAAGGCGCTAAGATCCGTATCCCGGATTTCGGCATCCTGCAGGTTCGTAAGCGTCCGGCACGCATGGGCCGTAACCCGGCAACGGGCGAAGCCATCAAGATCAAAGCGAGCAAGAAGGTTGCCTTCCGCGCCGCTAAGACCTTGAAGGAAGCTGTCTAACAGTTTCGATTGCAGGAATTCGCTGAGCCGGTTCACCCGGCTCGCAGTTCAGTTAAAGGGAAGCTTGGGGAAACCTAAGCTTCCCTTTTTCTTTTGTCGCGTCGCATCCCCGTAGCCCGGCACCGCATGCGCGGATGGAACTGTGTGACGCAAAATTTTGAAATAAACGGCAGATGAAGCGGTGACTGCTGTTCATAAAAAAAGAGCACGCTGATGTTATCTGCGTGCTCCTGAATTCTAGCCTTGTATTGATATCGCGTATTTTAGAACGAGCGCGAGACTTTCACGACGACACGGCTATCGCAGATTTTTTTGCAACCAAGTGAGTTGCCATCTGTGTCGTGGAAGCGAACGTCTGTGGTGAACCACTCCCACGCGTAGGTCACGCCGACGCTGTAGTCCATGATATCTTCAAAGCCGGTTTCTAAATTCTGGTAACCGACGGTGCCGTCGACACTTAAACCATCAAGACCAAAGTTCAGCGGCACTTTTACTTTGCCGGAATAATACCAGCCGTCACCAAGGCCACCGAAGAAGTCCGGGGTGTAAGCAACACCAGCTGTGACTTTCGCGAGGCCAAAGTCGTAGCCGACTTTGCCTTGTACTTCATACCAGTCATATTCCAACGCTTTTGCCGTGCTGGGATGGAAGTATTTAATGGCGCCGATATCATAGCTGAAGTTGTCGATATTGGCTTTATAGCCGCCATAGACATCTAATTTCACGTCGCCTTCGCCGGGCAGACCGAAATTCATGTTCACGGCTTGTGCGCCAAAATAGACGCCAGCATTCGAGATGCCAGCCCCAGCGCCTGAGTACCAATCAATGCCGCCCTGAACTGCGACATCATCTTCACCGACTTGGGTAAAGCCGCGAAAGACATAATCGTTGGCGACCGAGATGTTCGCCGCGAAAGTGCCCGGCAGCATGTCATCACTGCCAGCCATGGCATTGGTCGACGCCGTGGCCAGCATCAGGACCGCAAGCATCAGTTTTCCGTTCATACGCATTCGTATTTCCTCATGTTCATCGTGGTGTGAAGCGCGTGGCTGAAGGTTTACGTGTCGTTCCTTCAAGGCCACGCGCGAAGCAAGTGCCGCTGTTTAAGCGCCGATTTTTCCGCCGCCGATTTTACGGATGACGACGGTGGCTGGGCGCGGACGCCCTGCCGGGTCGTAGTCAGGCCAGTTACTGACCACACGCGGGTTTGCCGGTGTCGGCGTACCCCATGCTGTCGTGCTTTCGCCTGGGTGCTGGATGTTGATGAACATTGTTTGCTGATCTGGCGTGAGCGAGATGCCCGTAATTTCCGCACCGCGTGGACCGGTGAGGAAGCGGCGGATATCAGCGTTCGTTGGATCAGCTGCTAACATCATGTTGTTGCCGATGTTGGCGTAGTTGGCGCGGTTCTGGGTTGAGTTCGAAATATCAGTCTGGATCCAGAAGCGGCCATCCGGGTCGACCAACAGCCCATCGGGTGAGCCGAAGATGTTACGGCTGCTCAAGTTCACGCTCGGATCGAATGCCGGGTCACCGGCCAGCAGGAAGATGCTCCAGGTCAGCTTTGTATCGGTGTGATCGCCACCGGTGCCGATTTTCAAGATATGCCCGTACGTGTTTGGTGCACGTGGGTTCGGGCCGCTCGGTGCGCCCCAACCGGTACCGTTGGTGAGGGTCACGTACACATCTTGCGTAAGCGGGTGAACGGATGCCCATTCTGGGCGGTCCATCTTGGTTGCGCCGACAGCGTCAGCCGCCAGACGTGTGCGGATCAGAACGTCAGCTTGGCTGGTCCAGCCATTTGCTGTCGTCAGAACACCTTGGCCCCACACCAACGGCAGCCATTGGCCGGTGCCGTCATTGTTGAACTTTGCAACGTACAGCGTGCCTTCATCCAGCGGGCTGCGGCCTTCTTCGCGCATGTCACGCCAAGCTGCGGCACTGACGAATTTATAAAAATAATCGCCGTTTTCGTCGTCGCCTGTATAGACCACGGCAATGCCGCGTGTTTCGGCATACGTCGCACCTTCGTGCTTGATGCGGCCAAGTGCGGTGCGCTTGATCGGCGTTGATGTCGGATCGAACGGATCGATTTCAACAACCCAGCCAAAGCGGTTCATTTCATTGCGGTTGCGGTTGGCATCGAAGCGCGAGTCAGCCAAGTGCCAGTTGTAACCCGCACCTGCTGCTGTCACGCCGTAACGTGCTTCCAGTGCCGTCGGGGTCCAGCCAGCAGCCGTTGTGCCGAAGTAACCGTTCCAGTTTTCTTCGCAAGTCAGGTACGTGTTCCACGGTGTAAAGCCGTTGGAGCAGTTGTTCAGCGTACCCATTGGTGCTGTGCCCAATTCCGATTTCAGCATCGGATGGTCAAGAGTGACCGGGCCCGAGAACGCCATCGGCGTGGTGCCGGTGATGCGACGGTTGTACTCGCTGTCGATGGTGGCCCATTTGCCGTCCACCATGCCGATCTTGATGACCGTAACGCCATGTGCGGCCAGGGCCTTGTTGACCTTTTCTGCCGTCATGGTGGTTGCGCCATCAGTGTACAGCAAGGTGGGGTCGACATATTCGTGGTTCAAAACAAGCAAGCCGCTCTGGCTGCCGCGCGGGCCGTTCTGAAGCGGGAAGTAGTGCATGCCATCGTGGTGCATGCCGATTTGCTGCGCTTGTTCAGCGGCGGTGTTCGATGCGTCTTTTTTCCAAGCTGGGCCGGTCGAGAGGATCGGTTGACCCCAGGGGATCAGAATGTCGGCAGTGTAGCCTTGGGCGACAACCAATGTGTCGGCTTGGCTGGTCGGTACCGGATCGAAACCTAACACCGGGCTGATAACGTTCTTCGCTTCAGCATCGAACGGTTTTGCAGCCGCGCCAAGGAATGACAGTACAGCAGCGCCAAGGCCAGCATCCATCACTGTGCGGCGCGATAAATTCCCCTGGATCATGTCACGCAGCGCCGGATTGTTGCTCGTATTAGAGCCTTCGGGGCGCTCGTCGGTCAGTTGGGTTTGTTCAACCACTATAAAATTCCCTCTTCTTCGAAAACGCCGTCCACATGTTGCTGATTGCAGCCGCAAGAAACCGTTCCTGAGCTGCGCGCAACTTTGGCGTTTTTGGTTATTGTTCAATCGGCCTCACGCTGTATTGCACTGCGAGAAGTCGGACTGATAGCTATCCGAACGCGATGACAGCTGCGTGTCTGAGGTGTTACGGTTCAATGACGAATATTAATTTTCGTTCACACGCGACGTGATGATGATCGCAATCTTGCCATACAGGCGCGTTAGCTTGCGGCCATAAACTGTTCTGGGGATATCAATGTTTCGATCAATACTGCTGATTGCCGCATGCTTTGTCATGGGCGCGACATCGCTGCGCGCGCAAGAGAACGACTGGGCGATACCACATGCGCCCTTCAAAGTTTTTGGGAATACGTTTTACGTCGGCACGCAAGGCATTACGGTGTTGCTGGTGACGTCGCCACAAGGTCACATTCTAATTGATGGTGGGCCCGATGAAGTCGCGGTCCAAGTTGCTGCCAATATCGCAAAGCTTGGCTTTAATATCCGTGATGTGAAAATCATCCTGAATACGCATGCGCACTTCGATCACTCAGGCGCACTAGCAGAGTTGCAGCGCCTCAGTGGGGCCGTAGTGAAAGCCAGCCCAGAAAGCGCGCCCGTGCTCGCCAGCGGCAAAGCGGCCTTAACCGATCCACAAGTGGGGATGCATGCAGATATGAGGCCGGTTGCGAATGTTGCGGTCATCGCAGACGGCGAAACCGTGAAGGTGGGTGCAACTGAGATTAAGCCGCTTTTCACACCGGGGCACACCTCAGGCGGCACAAGTTGGGCTTGGGCGTCATGTGAGGGCACACGATGCTTAAACGTCGTCTACGCAGACAGCTTAACGGCGGTCTCCAAAGATGGCTTTCGTTTCTCAGATAGCAAGGCCTACCCCAATGCGGTGGCGGACTTTGGTAAAAGCTTTGCAAGCCTCGCCTCAACGCCGTGCGATATTCTGATTACTGCGCATCCTGGTGTCAGCAAGCTGTGGGAGCGCCTGGAAAAGCGTGACGCTGGCAACGCTGATGCCCTGGTTGATGCAACGGCCTGTCGCCGGTTGGTTGATAATGCCCGAATTAATCTGGATAAACGGCTGGCTTGGGAGAAGACACAGTAGTCGAGCCTGGGTATAACCCAGATCATTCCTATCCCTGCGAGTACCCACAGCTATGGCCCACGTCCACACACGCGATCTCAGCGGCATTATTAAAGTCGATGGCGATGAATACGAGTGGTCGCTGCGCCGTGAAGCGCGGCATTCAAAGACCGGTCATGGCATGGCCATTGCCATCAAACTGGTGGGGGCCAAGCGCGAAGCTGTTTTGGATTTTCCAATGCCAAAGCCCATCGATGGGGCCGAGCGCGAGTGGTCGTGGAAATGGCTGCGTCCGAAAATCACCGAAGAGCTTCTGACGAATAGTATTCGAAGCATTATTGCGGCGGGCTGGGAGCCGACATCACGCGGCAAAACCGAAACGTTCGCGGTCGATAAAGACGGGAACTAACTGCCGGAAAATTTTGCGCGGGGAAAAATTTTTAAAATCCACGGCTTTTGGAACGACACGCGTGTGAACCAGGATTTGTCGCCGTAGCTGGCTTTGCCTGAGCCATTCGAATTCACGCCGACGATCATCCATTGCTCGCCGCGCTTCATCCACGCACTGCCGCCGCTATCACCTGAACCAACAAGTCCAACGAATGGTGTTGCGGGTTTGTTTGAGCCGCCGAACGGGTTTTTGAGGCTGCCATCTTCGCGACCCATCCAGATGCCAAGATAACTGCCGCTGTCTGTCTCATTCAGTTCTGGTGTTGCATCGACGACTTCTTCGACCAACCCTTGCGCGGCGGCTTTATCAGAGGCTTCGTAATACTTATCGTCTTCGCCGGTGGAGCCAATGCCACGGCTGCCGTAGCCCACAAACGTGATCAGCTTTTTAAGCTCGTCTTTGCCGTCATACAGAATGGGTTGCGGCCCGGCATTATTCAGCGGAAAGGGCAGGCGCAAGATCACAAGGTCATAGCCTGTGCGGCTTTCTGTATCGCCGTTCCAATCGGGATGAACCCAGATTTTATCGGCCTTCAGCGTTTTGCCATTCGTCCCGCGGATTACATAGTCGCTGGCTTTGGGTTTCTTTTCGTAAATGTGCGCGGAGGTCAGGATGTACGCATGATCTTCATCGTTACCGATCCATGTGCCTGAGGCTTCGCCCCAGTTCTCACCGTCAGTGGAAAGGGCCAACACAGATTTGAATTGCGGCTCGTTGGCGAGTTTGATGCTTGCTCCAAACCCTGCCCAAGGTTTTGACTTCGTGCCGCCTTCCTGACGCCAGAGGCTGTCTTGAATGGTGACGGCTTGGGCTGATGATGCAAACAAAACGAAAGAGGCGAGAACAACGGCTTTCACAGGCAACACCCCAATAAACCCAGAGTAGATAGCTTACTCAGGTTTTTGAGAGGTTGCCACTAGGCCGCGTTGGCTTGGTCGTACTCGTCTTGCAACAGCAGCCATGCTTCTTCGGCGGTCTCAAGCTCGTTCATGACTTTGCCAAGCTGCGTTTGAAGCTCCAATGCTTTGGCGGGCGGACCTTCGTACAACTTCGGATCAGCAAGCGCTGCATCAAGCTTTGCGCGTTCCTTAGTCAACTTCTCGACCAAGGCTTCGGCTTTCTCAACCTTCTGCTTCAGTGGTTTCAACGCTTGGCGACGTTCAGCAGCGGTGCGGCGATCTGCTTTGGCATCAACAACGGAGGCCGATGTTTCTTTCGGCTGCTTCTGAACGACGCGACTATCACGGCTCAGCAGGTGCGCGCGGTAGTCTTCCATGTCGCCGTCGAAAGACGTGATCGTGCCTTGGTCTACCAGCAAGAAGCGATCCACGCTCAACTCAAGCACGTGCGGATCGTGGCTGATCAGAATCACCGCGCCATTAAACGCGTTGATGGCTTCCACCAGGGCTTGGCGTGAGTCCATATCCAAGTGGTTGGTGGGTTCGTCCAGCAGCAGAATATGCGGCTTGGACAATGTCATCAGCGCAAACAGCAGGCGCGCTTTTTCACCGCCAGATAAATTGGAGATTTTATTCTCGGCTTTGGGTTTCGAGAAATTAAAGCGCCCTAAGTGATTGCGGATGTTTTGCTCGGTGTCGTCGGGGCGACGGCGTTGCATCTCCATGATCGGCGTCGCGTTCATGTCCAACTCTTCGGCCTGATGCTGCGCGAAGTAGCCGATGCGCAGCTTGCCCGATTTCGTCACGCCACCCGCCATGGGCTCAAGCTTGCCCGCGAACAGTTTCATCAGCGTGGACTTGCCGTTACCGTTTGCGCCCAGCAGCGCGATGCGGTCTTCAGAGTCCAAACGCAGCGAAAGGTTCTTCAACACCGGCTTGCCGTCATACCCAAGTGTCACGTTGTTCACGCTGTAAAGCGGTGGCGGAAGTTCCTCGGTCTCGGGGAACATGAAGCTCACCACGCCTTCTTCACTGTGCTCGGCAATCGGCTGCAAGCGCTCCAGCATCTTCACGCGTGATTGCGCCTGCTTGGCTTTGGTGGCCTTGGCTTTGAAGCGATCAATAAACGACTGCAAGTGCGCGCGCTTCTGGTCCAACTTCACGCGCGCTTTTTCGTTCTGCTCAATGCGCATACGGCGTGTGTTCTCGAAGAAGTCGTAGTCACCCTGGTACATGGTGAGCTTCGCGTTCTCGAGATGTAAGATCGATGTGGGCACGCGGTTGAGCAGCCCGCGATCATGGCTCACCAGCAAAATCGTGCCGGGGTAGCTTTTCAAATAGTCTTCAAGCCAAATGGTGGCTTCCAGGTCCAAGTGGTTGGTGGGCTCATCCAGCAGCAGCAAGTCAGGCTGCGTGAACAACAACCCTGCCAACGCCACGCGCATCCGCCACCCGCCCGAGTAATCAGAGCAGGGGCGTTGCTGCGCGTCTTCATCAAAACCTAAACCGGCCAGAATGCGCGCCGCGCGTGCTTCGGCGGTGTAGGCGTCTTTGTCGGCCAGTCGAATGTGAATTTCAGCGATGCGGTTGGGGTCGGTCGCGGTTTCTGCTTCCGCATTTAAAGCCACCAACTCTTTGTCAGCGGCAATCACGGTGTTGATCAGGCTTTCCCAACTGTGGGGTGCTTCCTGGCTGGTTACCCCTACGCTCCAGCGTTTGGGGATATCCACCGTGCCGCTCTCAGCGCCCAACTGACCCATAATAATTTTGAACAGCGTGGTCTTGCCGGTGCCGTTGCGGCCCACCAAGCCTACCCGGTGCCCAGCATTGATCGACGCACTGGTGCTATCCAGCAGCAGGCGGGGGCCGATCCGGTAGGTGAGGTTCTCAACGCGCAACATTATTATCGTCCAGGAGCTAAGGCCCGTGTCGATACTTTCCGGGGTGCCAATGGTCAACCAGAACAGAGAATCGGGCGGCCAAAATCCATAGCCCTATGGGTACTGGAGTGAAAAATTCTCTCCACACACCAATAACGGTTTTTGCATCGGCAATGCCGATAACTCTGGCCAGCTTTTTCGATGTACTTTTATTGCGTGACGATTCAAAGGCACTGAAAAACCCAGCAAAACTGCGCAAAATTCGCTACACGTTTCGCGCGATCAGCGCCACGCCATTATGCGGTTACATTCGCTCATCTAACGGCCGATCGAATGCTTGACGGCATTATGATCTAGACTATTGATAGATCGGCGCTCTATAGCGAGCGCTTCCCAGACAATAAAAAATGTCGAAACGGGGATGAGGTGCATCCTGTAGTGGTGTGGTCGTTCGGACGATCCACGCCTGCGACGGGGTGTGAAGTTTTAGGGGTTACTGGAGTTTGTTGCCGATGAGCATGCCCAACAGCCAGGGTCTTTACGACCCGCGGAATGAGCATGATGCCTGTGGTGTAGGTTTCGTGGCCCATAGTAAGGGCGCGAAGTCGCACGCTATTGTGCGCCAGGGCCTCCAAATCTTGGAAAACCTTGAGCACCGTGGTGCTGCGGGCGCTGACCCGCTGCAAGGCGATGGTGCTGGCATTATCATTCAAACGCCGGATGCCTTCCTGCGCGCTGAATTTGCCGCATTAAAAGTCACGCTGCCTGCGGCTGGTGACTACGGCATTGGCATGATCTTTTTGCCCAAAGACAAGGCTGCGGCGAAAGAGTGCATTGAACTCATTGAATCGCTGATTGTCGAAGAAGGTCAAACGGTTCTGGGCTGGCGCGATGTGCCGGTCGATCCGTCGTGCCTGGGTAAAGCGACAATTGAGACCGAACCGTGGATCCGCCAACTGGCGATTGGTCGCGGCGCTGAGACGAAGGCTGGCGATGAGTTCGAGCGCCGCCTTTATATCATCCGTAAGCTGACCGAGAGTTCAGCGCACGCCCACAAGATTCCGGGCTTAAAAGACTTCTACATTTGCAGCTTCTCGTCACGCACGCTGGTCTACAAAGGCATGTTCTTGGCCCCGCAAGTCGCCAAGTACTATCCAGACCTCGCAGACGAACGCATGGTGTCGGCGCTGGCGCTGGTGCACCAACGCTTCTCGACCAACACGTTCCCATCATGGCGTTTAGCGCACCCGTACCGCATGGTTTGCCATAACGGCGAAATCAACACGTTGCGCGGCAACCT
Source organism: Rhodospirillaceae bacterium (assembly GCA_965229355.1). GTDB lineage: Bacteria > Pseudomonadota > Alphaproteobacteria > Rhodospirillales > Rhodospirillaceae. The sequence continues at coordinate 3,356,273 of OZ245869.1, forward strand.
GAACTGGATGGCGGCGCGCCGTCATTCCATGAAGTCCACGTTGCTTGGCGATGACTTGAAAAAGTTGTGGCCGCTGATTGCCGAAGGCCAGTCTGATACCGCCAGCTTCGACAACGCGCTCGAGCTGTTGGTGCAGGGTGGTTACTCGATGGCCCACGCGGTCATGATGATGATCCCCGAAGCTTGGGCTGGTAATCCGATGATGGATGAGCAGCGCAAGGCCTTCTACGAATACCACGCTGGCTTGATGGAGCCGTGGGACGGCCCCGCAGCTATTGCCTTCACCGATGGCCGCCAAATCGGCGCGACGTTAGATCGTAACGGTCTGCGCCCGGCGCGTTATCTCGTCACTGATGACGGCTTGGTCGTCATGGCGTCTGAAGCGGGCGTACTCGACATCCCTGAGCACAAGATCGTCAAAAAGTGGCGCTTGCAGCCGGGTCGCATGTTCCTGATCGACTTTGAACAAGGTCGCATCATTGACGACGCTGAACTGAAAGCCTCATTGGCTGCTGCGAAGCCGTACAAAGCTTTATTGGCAAAAAGCCAATTCGTGTTGGAAGAACTGCCAGGCGATCTGCCAGCGGAAGAACACAACGCGACCGAAAGCCTGCTCGACCGTCAGCAAGCGTTTGGCTACACGCAAGAAGACTTGAACGTCATCTTGGAAGTGGTGGGCCGTACCGGCGAAGAACCGACGGGCTCGATGGGTATGGACGGCCCGATTGCCGTTCTCTCCAATCGCTCGAAGCTTCTGTACAACTACTTCAAGCAAAACTTCGCGCAAGTGACCAACCCGCCGATCGATCCAATCCGCGAAGAGCTGGTGATGTCGCTGGTGTCGCTGTTGGGTCCGAAGCCGAACCTGCTGGGCTTGGATGAAATCGACAACCACCTGCGCCTTGAAGTGCGCCAACCGATCTTGACCGACGCGGATTTATCGAAAATCCGCCGCATCAATGAACTGGTGGGCGATGCGTTCAAAACGCAAACGCTGGATATCACATACCCCGTCGCCAATGGTGCTGATGGCATGAACAATGCCTTGAAGCTCTTGTGCTCGGCCGCGCACGAAGCGGTGGAGAAGGGCTTCAACATCCTGATCCTGTCTGATCGTAATGTCAGCCGCGACCGCATCGCCATTCCGGCGTTGCTGGCCACAGCATCAGTGCATCACCACCTGATCCGTATGGGCTTGCGCACGGAAACCGGCTTGGTTGTTGAAACTGGTGAAGCGCGTGAAATCCATCATTTCTGCACGCTCGCTGGCTACGGCGCTGAAGCGATCAATCCATACTTGGCCTTCGAAACACTGAAGGGCATGCGCGGCAACCAATTGGCTGCTGATTACACGGACGAGAAGCTGCAGAAGAACTTCATCAAAGCTGTCGGCAAAGGCATGCTGAAGGTGATGTCGAAGATGGGCATCTCGACTTTCCAGTCGTATTGCGGCGCGCAGATTTTCGATGCCGTGGGCCTGTCGCACACGTTTATTGAAAAGTACTTCACAGGCACGCAATCAGCTGTTGATGGCATTGGCTTGAAGGAAGTGGCTGACGAAACCGTTCAACGTCACAAGCTCGCCTTCGGCAATTTGCAGTACTTGCAAAACGCGCTCGATCCGGGCGGCGAGTATGCTTACCGTATTCGCGGCGAAGACCATATGTGGACGCCCGATACGATTGCGAAGCTGCAACATGCGGCCCGTGGCAATAACTTTGCGACGTACGAAGAATTCTCGAAGTTGATGAACGATCAGTCCGAGCGTTTGATGACGCTGCGTGGCTTGTTTGAACTGAAGAAAGCGCCGAAAGCGGTGCCGCTCGACGAAGTCGAACCTGCGGCCAATATTGTGAAACGCTTTGCTTCGGGGGCCATGTCGTTCGGCTCAATTAGCCGCGAAGCGCACACGACCTTGGCTATTGCGATGAACCGTATTGGCGCAAAGTCCAACACGGGTGAGGGCGGTGAAGAAGCCGACCGCTTTAAGCCGATGGCAAATGGCGATTCAATGCGCTCTGCCATCAAACAAGTGGCCTCGGGCCGCTTTGGTGTGACTGCTGAATACTTGGTCAATGCCGACGACATCCAAATTAAGATGGCGCAAGGGGCGAAGCCAGGCGAAGGCGGTCAGTTGCCAGGCGATAAGGTGAATGGCCCGATTGCCAAAGTGCGCCATTCAACACCGGGCGTAGGCTTGATCTCGCCACCGCCGCACCACGACATTTATTCAATCGAAGACTTGGCGCAGCTGATTCACGATTTGAAGAACGTGAACCCGCAAGCGCGCATCTCGGTCAAACTTGTGTCTGAAATCGGCGTCGGCACGGTTGCGGCTGGCGTGGCCAAAGCCTTGGCCGACCACGTGACCATTGCTGGTTACGAAGGTGGCACGGGGGCATCGCCACTCACGTCGGTGAAGCACGCAGGTAGCCCGTGGGAAATCGGCATTGCCGAAACTCATCAAACACTGGTCTTGAATAACTTGCGCGGCCGTATCGCCGTGCAGGTGGACGGTGGTTTCCGGACCGGCCGTGACGTCATCATTGGCGCGCTGTTAGGCGCTGACGAGTTTGGGTTTGCGACTGCGCCGTTGATCGCTATGGGCTGTATCATGATGCGCAAATGCCATCTGAATACCTGCCCAGTTGGCGTTGCCACGCAAAACCCGGAACTGCGCAAGCGTTTCACCGGTCAGCCGGAACACGTGATCAACTACTTGTTCTTCATTGCTGAAGAAGTGCGCAAGCTGATGGCTGAGCTTGGCTTCCGCAAATTTGAAGACATGATTGGCCGTTCGGATTTGATCGATATCCGTCGCGCCACTGATCACTACAAAGCCAAGGGCTTGGATTTCACGCGCTTGCTGCATAAGCCAGACGTGGGCCCTGACGTTTTGATCAGCCACAAAGAAACCCAAAATCACCACCTGGATAAGGCGCTCGATCACAAACTGATCGCGCAAGCCAAGCCGGCCATCGAGAAGGGCACGCCTGTGTCGTTCGAAATGCCGATCCGCAACATCAACCGCACAGTCGGTGCGATGATGTCGGGTGATGTGGCGCGTAAATATGGCCATGCTGGTCTGCCGGAAGACACCATCTCGGTGAAATTCAACGGCATCGCCGGTCAAAGCTTTGGTGCGTTCCTGGCGAAGGGCATTTCGTTTGAACTGGTCGGTGTCGCGAACGATTACACCGGCAAGGGTCTGTCGGGCGGCCGTATCGCTGTGTATGCACCGAAAGAGTTCAAGGGCGATCCGGCCCAGAACATCATCGTGGGCAACACGACGTTGTACGGCGCGATTGAAGGCGAGTGCTATTTCGCGGGTGTCGGCGGCGAGCGTTTCGCCGTGCGCAACTCGGGCGCGGTCGCGGTTGTTGAAGGTGTGGGCGACCACGGTTGCGAATACATGACCGGTGGTGCAGTTGTTGTGCTGGGACAAACGGGCCGTAACTTCGCAGCTGGTATGTCGGGCGGCATCGCCTATGTGCTGGACGAAGATGGTACGTTCAACCAACGCTGCAACGCGGCCATGGTGGAACTGGAAAAGATCAAACCAGCACCGGCACCGAAAGGTGAGAACGGCAGCTTGGCCAGCCTGATGGCCGATCCGCTGAACAACGACGTGAAGCGTTTGTATCGCCTCATCGAGCGCCATAGCCACTACACCAATAGTGCGCGGGCAAAACACATCTTAGAGAATTGGGATCAGTATCTGCCGAAGTTCGTGAAGGTTGTGCCGGTTGATTACCGCCGTGCACTCACCAACATGGCCGCTGCCAAAGTGGCCGCTGATGCGCCCCAAAAGAAGAGCGAAGCCGCACATGGGTAAAGTTACAGGGTTCCTGGAAATTCGTCGCGCCGAGCGCGCCTACGAAAAGGTCGAAGAGCGCGTTAAGAACTACCGCGATTTCGTAAAGCCGCTATCTGACCAAGACGTGCAAGGTCAGGGCGCGCGCTGCATGGATTGCGGTATTCCGTTCTGCCACAACGGCTGCCCGGTCAATAACCAGATCCCGGATTGGAACCATCTGACTTACAAAGGTCAGTGGAAAGACGCGTTAGCGAACTTACATTCCACTAACAACTTCCCGGAATTTACGGGCCGCATTTGCCCGGCTCCGTGCGAAGCAGCGTGCACCCTGAACATCAACGACGACGCGGTGGCCATTAAGACCATCGAGTGTGCGATTGTTGATAAGGGCTGGGAAAACGGTTGGATCGAGCCGCAAATCGCGGAGAAAAAAACCGGCAAGAAGATTGCGGTCGTGGGCTCTGGCCCTGCTGGTATGGCTGCCGCTCAACAGTTGGCGCGTGCGGGGCACGCTGTCACGTTGATTGAGAAGGAAGATCGCATTGGCGGTCTGATGCGTTATGGCATCCCTGACTTCAAAATGGAAAAGCACCTGATCGACCGTCGCGTGACGCAGATGGAAGCCGAAGGTGTGACGTTCCGCACGAAGTGCAATGTTGGTGTGGATGTGAAGCCGCAAGACCTGCTGAAAGACTTCGATGCGCTGTTGCTGACCGGTGGTGCGGAAGCGCCGCGCGATCTGCCAGTGCCGGGCCGCGAAGCCAAGGGCGTGTACTTCGCCATGGATTTCTTGCGCCAAAACAATAAGCGCGTGGCTGGCGATAAAATTCCGGCGGCTGAAGAGATTTTAGCGACCGGCAAGCATGTGGTTGTCATCGGTGGTGGTGATACGGGCTCTGACTGTATCGGGACCTCGAAGCGCCAAGGCGCAGCTTCGATTACTCAGCTTGAGATCATGGCTCGTCCGCCGGATCAGGAAAATAAACCACTCGTATGGCCGTACTGGCCGCTGAAGTTCCGCACCTCATCATCGCAAGCTGAAGGCTGCGAGCGTGACTTCGCCGTTGCCACCAAGTCATTCGATGTCGATGCGAATGGCAACGTGACTGCGCTGCATGTCGTGCGTTTGGAAAACGGCAAAGACGTGCCGGGCACTGAATTCACGATTAAAGCTGATCTGGTATTGCTCGCCATGGGCTTCGTCAGCCCTGTGAAGGCTGGCATGCTGGAACAACTGGGCGTGACCTTGGATGGCCGTGGCAACGTCGCTGCTGATACCAACAAGTATCAAACCTCAGTGCCCAAAGTGTTCGCGGCTGGCGATATGCGCCGTGGTCAAAGCTTGGTGGTCTGGGCGATCCGCGAAGGCCGTCAGGCTGCGCGTGCGGTTGATGCCTTCCTGATGGGCGCGAGCGACTTACCCCGTTAAGTGGGCCGCGTTAAGCGGGCCTCGCTAGCATGTGAGATCCGTGGAAAACGTTTTCCACGGACTTCTGCGTTTTCACCCGGAATTCCCTGCTCTTTTTCTGCATCGGCAGGCGCGCAGAACCGCAACGCATTTTGCGCTGTTCCACCATTACGTGCTGTGAATGAGGCCCGAGGACTAAGCCTTGGCTTTCTTCTTTTTGGCCTTCTTAGCCTTAACCACCTTCGGTGGTTTACGCTGAAGGTCGGCAGTCGTCAGCCAGAACACTTCGCCTTCGCTGTTTTCGGTCGACAGCCAGAAGAAGGGCAGGTGCGGGTACTCGCGCTCGATGATTTCGCGGCCCGTGCCCATTTCGCAAATTAGCGCGCCATCGGGTGTCAGATGCTTCGGCGCATCTTTGATGATCTTGCGCACCAAATCCAAGCCATCTTTGCCACCAGCCAAAGCCAATGCAGGCTCGTGTTTGTATTCAGGTGGCAACTGACGCATCACTTGCGCATCCACATACGGTGGATTGGCGATGATCAGGTCGTATTTTTTGCCCTTCAAGGGCGCGAACAGATTGCCTTTGTGCAGGCGGACTCGCTTGCCGAGTTTCTTCTCAGAGACGTTATCTTTGGCGACTTCGAGAGCCTTCTTCGACAGGTCGGTTGCATCCACCAACGCATTGGGGAATTTCAACGCCGCCAAAATCGCTAAGCAGCCTGAGCCTGTGCAGATGTCGGCGACGCGCTTTAATTTCTTCGGTTGCGGAATGAAGTTTGCACCGGGGCCGACGATGTGGTCGCTGTACAGCAACTCACCGATGAACGAGCGCGGTACAATGGTGCGCTCATCCACCTTAAATGGAATGCCTTGAATATAGGCGCGGCCCACCAAGTACGATGCTGGTTTGCGCGTGGTGATGCGCAAGTTGATTAACTGATTGACGCGCAAATATTGGGTGGGCGTCAGCTTCTTATCGATCAGCTTATCGAGCTTATTGATATCGAAGCCCAAGCCTTCAAGGATCAAGAATGCAGCTTCATCCAGCGCATTGTCGGTACCGTGGCCATAAGCCAAATCAGCTGCTTCCAGCCGCTTTACGGCTGAGGTGAGCGCATCGCGGAGGGTCAGATTTTTTGCCACAGGATTTAACTAAAATTTGGTTTCGGGCAGGGGCACTGGCGTCGTCAGTTTTTCCATGCGCAAGAACTGCGCCAGGATGTGCATGACAGACTGATTGATATCTTCCGATACGCCGTAGTTTTCAACCGGCGTGTGAATGCCGACATCAGCCAGTTCATGCGCCTTGCCACCGGCAAAGCCTGTCAGGCTAATGCTCGAGACCTTCTCGCGCTTGGCCCATTCCAGAGCCGCCACGATGTTCGGCGAATTGCCCGAGCAGGAGATCGCGAACACGCAATCGCCAGGCTTGGCCAAGCTTTCAAGCTGGTAGGTGAAAATCTGCTCAAACGCGATGTCATTGCCAATGGCAGTGATCATCGCGTTGTTGCTGGCCAAGCTGCACACTTGCGGGCGGCGATTGGTGCCGGTGCGGCCACCTTTAAGGTGATCGCACATCAAATGATCAGCGAGCGACGCCGAACCACCGTTGCCAATGGCCCACACGCGGCCACCGCGGTCATAGACTTCGCTTAAAAGCTTTGCAGCTTTGGCAATGGCTTGAACGTCGATGCGGGTTGTCGCATCCCGCAACGCTTCGAAGTACTTGGCGGCGTATGTTGCTGCGTCTTTGATTGTCTCAGACGGAAATTGAACAGGCAAAGACGCGCTCATTTACACACTCAGATTACACACTAGGGTTCCACACATCGCCACCGCTGTTGACCCGGGCGCGCACTTGTTCGCGCTGGTCCAACATCGGTTTCGGCATACGTGTACCATAACGTGAGAATAAATCCGACTGGTCATCCAATTCCCGCAAGGCCGCTACGCGCTCAATTTCCATGAGCTTGTCGAACTTCGAGGCATCGAACGGCATGCCGTCCCAGGTCAGATCGGCATAACGCGGGGTCTTGCCGAAGGGGCCTTCCACAGCACCAGAGCGACCATGGACGCGGTCCACAACCCACTTCAGAACGCGCATGTTTTGGCCATAACCGGGCCACATGAACTTGCCGTTTTCATCGCGGCGGAACCAGTTGACGCGGAAGATCAGCGGCGGGTGCTTGATCTTGTCTTTCAAGGCCAGCCAGTGATTCCAGTAGTCAGCCATGTTGTAGCCGCAGAAGGGCAGCATCGCCATCGGGTCGCGGCGCACAGCGGCTTGGTTCACGGCTGCAGCCGTCGCTTCCGAGCCCATTGTCGCGGCCAGATATACGCCGTGATCCCAGTTGAAGGATTCTAATACGAGCGGGAAGGTGTGGCTCAAACGGCCACCGAACAGGAATGCCGAGATTGGCACGCCTTTCGGATCATCCCATGACGGATCGAGGTTCGGGCACTGCGTTGCTGGTGCAGTGAAGCGCGCGTTGCCGTGTGCAGCCGGGCGACCAGCATCTGGCGTCCAGTCTTTGCCTTGCCAATCGATCAGGTGCGCAGGCGGGGTGTCGGTCATGCCTTCCCACCACACGTCGCCATCGTCGGTCAGTGCGACGTTGGTGAAGATCACGTTCTTCTCGAGCAACTTCATCGCGCTCGGGTTCGTCTTTTCAGACGTCCCTGGAGCGACACCGAAGTAACCGGCTTCAGGGTTGATGGCGTACAAGCGGCCATCTTGGCCCGGCTTCAACCAGGCGATGTCGTCGCCAACAGTCCAAGCTTTCCAGCCTTCAAAACCTTGCGGCGGAATGATCATCGCCAGATTGGTCTTGCCGCAGGCCGACGGGAAGGCGGCTGCAACATAGGTCTTCTCACCCTTGGGTGATTCCAAGCCCACGATCAGCATGTGCTCGGCCAACCAGCCTTGTTCACGCGCCATGATCGACGCAATACGAAGTGCGAAGCACTTCTTACCCAAAAGCGCGTTGCCGCCGTAACCCGAACCGTAAGACCAGATCGCGTGCTCTTCGGGGAAGTGCACGATGTACTTGGTTGAGTTGCACGGCCACGGCACATCTTTTTGGCCTGGGGCCAACGGAGCCCCAACAGAGTGCAAGCACGGCACGAAGTCGCCGTTCTCACCCAGCACGTCCAGCACCTTTGAGCCCATGCGGGTCATGGTGCGCATGCTGACGGCAACATAAGGCGAATCAGAAATTTCAACGCCGATGTGGGCGATGTCTGAGCCCAAGGGGCCCATGCTGAAGGGGATCACGTACATCGTACGGCCACGCATACAGCCATCAAAAAGACCTTTCAGGGTCTTCTTCATTTCTTCCGGGTCGGTCCAGTTGTTGTTCGGACCAGCGTCTTCTTTGTTCTTCGAGCAGATGTAGGTGCGGTCTTCAACGCGAGCGACGTCTGAGGCATCCGAGCGGCTTAAGAATGAGCCGGGGCGTTTGGCGGGATTCAGAGGAAGCAGCGTTCCGTTTTTCACCATCAGGTCGCAGAGTTGTTTGTATTCTGCTTCTGAACCATCGCACCAGTGGATCTGATCGGGTTTGCAGAGCGCCGCCATCTCCTCCACGAGTGTATTGAGTTTGGCGTTGCGCGACTTAAACACGATTTCTTTGTTCATCTTGCTCTCGACACCACATGCGAACCTGTCCCGGGTGCTGGCCCGTCGGCGCGCTATTTTTTGAAGTCATTAGGGCGGCGGTTTTGCCACCCCAACCTTAGCCGGGCACGGCCTTTTTAGGTGGGCGCCCATTTCTAGGAAGCGATGGCTATAGCGGACCTCGCCCCAGGATGGAATAGGTCTAATCAAGGGTTCTAGTAGGGCGAATATTGGTGTGGAAAACTCCACTTCAAGTGCCCGTAAAGATTGGCATATTTTGATATGTAAACCGAATTTCGACCATGATCGCGCTGCTCGCTTGCGCACAACCCAGACACCTGCTGAGCTAGGCTTATAAATGCATATGGAGGGGCCTATGAGCGCGATTTGGGATGTTATTGTTGTCGGTGCAGGCACGGCCGGATTGCCTACCGCAATGCACGCTTCGCAGCGCGGTGCGAAGGTCCTGGTCGTGGAAGTCTCTGATCGGATTGGGGGAACGCTGCATTTATCCAGCGGCTCATTCAGTGCGGCAGGAACTTCGCTGCAGCGCAGCAAAAACATCGAAGACAGTCCTGAGAAGCATTTCCAGGATGGCCTGCGAATCAACCACGGCACCGGCAACAAAACCCTGATGCGCCTGTGGCAGGATAATGCCGCCGCCGCCTACGAATGGCTGATGAGCATTGGGATGAAATACCCCGACAACCAGCCCGAGGCGGTGCGGGGGCATGAGCCTTACGACACAGCCCGCATTTATACGCCAGCCAATGCTGGGGTCGGTTATGTGGACGCGTTCCAGCCCGCCTTCGAGAAAATGGTTGCGCAAGGCAACCTGACCCTGATGCTGAAAACCGAGATGCTTGATCTGGTGACCGACCAATCCGGCGTGAAGGGCATTAAGGTCAAAACTGCCGACGGAAAGACCGAAGAGATTTTGGGCCGTAACGTTGTGCTGGCTGCCGGGGGGTATGCCAACAACGAAGCCATGTGGCGTGAACTGCATGACCGTCCGCGCCGCGTTTACACCAATCCCTATTCAATGGGTAAAGGTATCCAAATCGCGCGCAAATACGGCGCGCAGCTTGAAGGTGCCGAAGAAGTAATCATGACCTTCGGTGGCACGCAGTGCTTGGATGATCCGAACAAAGTTTGGATTCATGCAAAGACACAACCCAGCATGCGCGAGCCGTGGGAGATTTATGTCAATCTGAAGGGCGAGCGCTTTATGCCTGAAGATGACAAAAACCCCGACACGCGTGAGCGTGCGTTGATGCTGCAAGACGATTGGGCGTGCTGGTGCATTTACGACCAAGGTATCGTTGATAAGTCACCGTCGCCGTTCTTCTTGTGGGATGAAGAAAAAGTGGCGCGCGCTTTCGCGACCAATTCGAACTATCGCAAAGCAAATACGCTGGATGAGTTGGCCACTTTGACTGGCTTGCCCGCAAAGACGCTAAAGCAAACCGTAAAGCGCTACAATGATGGCCAAGCGGTTGGACACGATGCACTTGGGCGCACGTTTATGCCAGCACCCATCACCACAGGTCCGTTCTATGCGGTGAAATTGTATTCCATCACCGTCGTCAGCTTTGCCGGTGTGACGGTGGATACGAATTTGCGTGTGCTGGATGCCGCCAAAAAGCCGATCCCGAATTTGTATGCGGTCGGCGAAATGCTGGGCATGGGCATTTTCGGCAACGCATATTTAGGTGGCTCATCAGTCTCGGGTGCGATTACATTGGGCCGCTTATTGGGTCATTCCATTCTGAATTGGTCAGAGACTGGAGCGATGGCCGCAGAATAAACTGAGCTTCATGGGTACGATTTACGCTGCCAAAAGTAAGGCGCTTCAGGAATGGGGTGCTGATGTCGGGATTAGTAAGAACATCTACAAGGTGGGCTTAACCGACGATGCGTCTGACATTACCAAAGCCCTGAATGATGCATCTGTGCTGGGTCAGGCTGATTGGAAAGTGTTGGCCACGCGTGATGTGCCCGAAATGACTGACGAAGATGAGATGCTGGCAAAGTTGGCCCAGCGCCTCAAACTCGTTGATCCCAATTATTATCCGAAGTTGAAGGGTACGCGCAGTGTGTTCCGGTTGAACGACAATGATGTGGCAACGCATTTGGTGTTCAAGCAAACCATGGCGGGCGAACAGCCGAAGGTAAAAAAACCGTCTCCGGCGGAAATTGGTAATTATCTGATCGAGAATGCGCTGAAATAACGAAGAGCAGTAGTTCAGCGCTTTTTCTTTTTAAATTTTCGCCCGACTGTCACCATCAGCCAGCGTGCCAAACGGCGCGCAGGTGGGAAGTCGATCGCGAGGATGAAAAGCCCCACAGGCACCATCCAGAAGCCTAAGATGGGCAGGAAACCTAAGAACCCAAAAATCACCAACAAAATACCAATGGGCACGCGCACCCATGGTGTATCGGGCAGATGATCTTTCAGCCACTTGCGAATTTTAGAAACACGATCCAATGCGGCAACCTATCTGGTAACAACATCAACGTTATTACCAGAAACGGTTGGAATCGGGCAGAAGTTAGGCGTGCATAGCTTGTAATTGTGATTTGCGAACTTGCACGACCTTTTCGGCATCACGTCCGATCAACTCTTGATAGTGACTGAACCTGGAATCGTAGGTTCCCACACCTTGGGAAATGGAGCGTATTTCAGTGATGAGTGTCGCCATTTCTGATTCAGGCATGTGAACTTTAATCACATCCCAGCCAGGCCAGTTTTCGCGCGTATCGAAGCCCATAATTTGGGCGCGGTGCTGGGTGAGGGCGCGTTGTACCTTCGATGTGAATTCGTTGGGGACTGCGACAGCCACTTCATCAATCGGTTCAAGCAACACAGGCTCGCACTCTGGTAACCCTTCTGTCATCGCAATACGCCCTGCCGTGCGGAACGCCTGATCGGAACTATCGACGCTGTGATATTGGCCATCAAACAAGTTCACGGCCACATCAACGACGGTGAACCCTAAAGGTCCACGCACGGTGTTATCGCGCACACCGGCCTCGACAGCAGGGATAAAGTTCTTCGGCACAACACCGCCGACAATGCTGTCAGTGAATTTCACGCCTGCGCCACGCGGTAGCGGTTTGATCTCGACTTTGATGTCTGCGAACTGGCCATGTCCGCCCGATTGGCGCTTGAAACGCGCATGATGTGTCGCGCTTTTCTTGATGGTTTCGCGATACGGAATTTGTGCGGACCTGACGTCAACAACCAAATCGAATTTTCGCTTCAACCGTTCTGTTGCAATGATGAGATGAATATCGCCTTGGCCTTTCAGAAGCAGTTCTGATGTTTCGGCAATGTGTTGGACCGACAGCGACGGGTCTTCTTCGCAGAGCTTGCGTAAGCCATCACCCAATTTCACATCGTCTTTGCGGTCTTTTGTCGAAACAGCCACGGCATAAAGTGGTGTCGGCGGTATCGCCCAAACTTTCGGCTTTAAATGTCCATCGGTGGCCAGGATATCGCCTGTGAAAACGCCTTCTAATTTTGTTAGCGCAACCACATCGCCCGTCATCACAGTGTTGACACGCGCTTTACCCAATTTGGGTTCGGCGCCGTCTTGCATGTTGGTGACGCGGTGACCGGCCAGTGTGTCGCCGTCTTTCAGCGTGCCACGCCAAACGCGGAGCAGCGACATTTTGCCAATATGGGGCGCATGAATAGTCTTATATATTTGCGTCACATGCTCGCCGGGCGGAATGGCGCGTTGTAATGCTGTCGCGGCAGGCGAGGGCACTTCATGGCGCAGGGCTTTCAAAAGCCGAGTTACGCCATGCTGATGTTCCGCCGCACCAATCATCACTGGGACAATCAGATCTTCCGCGAGATCTTTGGACAGTTGTTTATAAACCTCGGCCTTATCGGGGACGATATCGTCCAACAACTTTTCCATTAGTTCATCGTCAAAATCGGATAACTTTTCAAGCAGTGTGCGGCGCGCGTCTTCCGTGCCATCGCCACTGGCTTTCGATAAATCAATCCGCTCTGACTGCTGATCGAGTTTGTAGTGATACGCGCGCTCGGCCACCAAATCGATGTAACCGGTGATCGTGTTGTCTTCCGCGACGAGCGGAATGTGCCTTAGCACTAAAGGCCGTGCAGATTGCGCCTGGGCTGCTGCGAGAATATCGCGGACAGAGCCTTGGGCCGCATCCATTTTGTTGATGAATAAGATGTGCGGGATTTTGTGATCGTCTAAGAACCGCAGCGTGCTGCCCAGTGACAGCATTTTGTGGGGATCGGCTTCCGCCACCACAATCACCGCATCGGCCATCAACATGCCTTGGTGTGCTTCCTGCACTAAATCGACAGCGCCAGGGCAATCAATCAGCACCCAACTATCATTCAAATAAGAAAACCGAACTGGGGTCAGTTCGGTTGACATTTGACGCGCACGGGCTTCGGGGGATGTGTCGCTGACGGTCGAGCGATCAACAATCCGCCCGCGTTTTGTAATTGTATTGGCCGCGAGCAACATGCTCTCGACTAAAGTTGTCTTTCCGCTGGATTGGGGCCCGACCAGGGCCACGCATCTTGTGCCCTTGGGGTTTCCTTTTGTGCCTTGAGTGACAGGGTCTGACATGGGGTGTTCCTTCCATTCCAAACAACTGCGGCAGAGCGGGGTGATGCTGAAAGCATCAAGGCGCTTCGTCGTGTGTGCTAATTTTTCGTCATACAAGCTTTTCTAAAAACATTCTGGTGGGGCTTATTCTCTCGTGGTGCTTACTTTATCAAATCTGGTGCGCTGGTCACGACTGCAATTATGGCAACGACTTTTGTGCTGGCGGGCCTTTTAACTCGATTGTGTTTCCGTCCGGGTCGTTCACATAAATGGATGGGCCGTTACCTTCAGCGCCATATCTTGTGGCGACATCGTCAGGTGCATGGCCGTGTTGACGTAATAGGGTCAGAATTGCTGACGCATCAAATGGCTCTACCCGCAAACACAAATGATCCATGTTTCGGCCTTCAACCCCAGGGCCTGCGCCCATTTTACGACCCAGATCAGAATCAATTTCAACGAGATCAATCAGCGATGATCCAGCGCGCAGTTGCGTCATGCCACGGCCTTTTAATTCGCGTTCGATCTCACATCCCAAAATGTCGCGGTAGAAAGCCAGCGCGCGCGGCAAATCGCGGATCCGTAAAACAACATGGTCGATTTCGCGAATGCGAATTGTCATTTGTGCCTGTTCATCATGCTCGCCAAGAGCGTGATATGTATTTAAGTTGGGTTTTTGCACTCGTGGCGATTATACGCTTCTGCCACTGATCGTGAACTGCCCGGATCGTGACTTATACGTATGGTAAAGTTGATCGATGAAAATCTTTAAATCTCATCTTGGACGCCTGATTGCTTTGGGCTTAGCGCTATCACCAGTTGCGCCTGCTGTGGCGCAGGATATGGGCGAGAACGGAATGGCAATTCCGTCGTTCTTTTTCTCAGGGTCTGAGAGGCGAGGACGCGAGGCCTGCGAAAATCGCCTCCCTGAATGCCGCCCTGCGATCCGTGCGCAGATGTCGCTCGAGCGTGACATCTCGCTGTTTTTCCCATGGATCGCGTTGGGCGGTGCGGCGCTGGTGATTTTGTCGATTGCGCGTAAACGTGAAAAGCAAAAGACAGCCAGCCGTAAGCTCGCTAAAGCCCATCACGTGTCAGGCGCTCACAGAAAGATGGGTGAGGACAGCCCGCAAGAATCGGCCCGTTCGCAAGAAACAGATGACCGCTTTTAAAGCGTCGGTCGTACGCTAGCGGTTATCAAGATTGGGTGTTTCGACCAACTCGTGCAATTCACCCGAGGGGCCTTTAATCACGCCGACGCGGCGTCCGTTATAAGGGCGTCCTTGTATGATTGCGGGCGGTTTGACGAACGGCACGCCGATCTTCGATAAGCTTTGCACTTCAAAGGCGACTAATGCAGTGCTTGGTGGTAAATCGCCGGGGCGTGTTTCGCGGTCGATGGTTCCTTGCGGGTATTGGTCAATCTCGACCAAAAACGGCCCACCGATATCGACGGTGGAGAGCGGATGTTTCATTTCCAAATCGAAGCCGCGCACTTTATTCAGGGCCGACATGCGCACGGGTTGCGGTTCGGATACTTTGTTTTTCAACACATCACGATAGAAGGAAATCAACTCAGCGATATCGCGCCCGCCGTTGATGACGATGAACGGACGATCCACGAACGAGTCCGCCATGCCCAGCCCAAAGCTGGCATCCGTCACTGTTGTTAAATACAGCAGTTCTTTTGCAGGGCCGATCACCTGCATGGCTTTGATTTTGTCAGTGGTCGATAAATTGCGCGGCGTGCCCACCACTTCAAACGGCGAATTCTTCAGTTTCTCGTAAACCGCATCCACGTCTTTCACCAAAATCTCGGTGGAGTTCCAGCCGTAGGTGCTGAGCGCCTTGTAGTTGGGGTAGGCGTCTGTCGCGATGAAGCGCAAGAAGCAGTTCGCACCGCTTTCAGGCTGCATGACGATGTAGGATTTACCTGCGACCAGTGGCGTGCCCCAAACTTCGGCCAAGTCTGCTGAAATTTGCCCGCGTTCGACAACCTTATAGCCCAGGTACCCACCATAGGCTTCTTCAATGGGCGCTAAGTTTGAAACAACCATTGTGACGGCGACGATCGGTCCAAGCATGGGAAAAACCTTTTCAAGCCCGTTTTGATTTTAAGCGAGTTTTGATTTTAAGAAAGTAGCCGCGCGCGTGGCGCCTGTTGGATCAATGCCATGCTGTAAGCCTGGAACAATCATGGCATCGAAGGGGACGTTATTTGCGGTCAGCACTTTTTTGATCTCGCCAAAGGCTTCAATCGGCACAACCGGATCGGCTTCGCCATGCACCAATAAAATCGGCGGGCGTGACTTGATTGCAGTGCCAAGCTTACTTGCGCCAACAATGGCCCCAGAGAAGCCGACAATACCTGCCAATGCTTCAGTGCGGCGCAAGCCGACGTGCAAGGACATCATAGTGCCTTGCGAGAAGCCAATGAGCGCCACTTTGTTTGCGGGCAACGCATGGTGCGCCATCACGTTATCAATGTAGCTGTTCAGAAAGCCCTCGGCTTTTTCAGCGCCACCTAACATGGTGTCGTAAATGCCAGGTGCGGTGGCAGAACTGCGGCGTAGCGCTTCCGGGTCGTAGCCTTGCAACGTGAACCACTGGTAACTCCCAGAGAAACCGCCTTCCCAGCGCTCGGGCGCATTGGGTGAATAAAATACGGTGTTGGGCAAGCTTTGCGCGAAGAAGGGCGCGAGGCCAATCAAGTCGTCGCCATTCGAGCCATAGCCATGAAGAAGAATGACAGCACTCTTTGCATTTGCGCCGTCAGAAGGGGGGAGTGTAGGGCCAGTAGGTGTGGGCATGACTGAACTGTGAAGAATGAAAGCTGAAAAAGGGGTGAGCAACAAAACTGACTTAAGCTAGTCTAGCTTTTCGCAACTCGCATCAGTTTAATTCAATTTATTGGGTCTGCGTCATGACAGAACGCGATGCCGTCTTGTTCGCTCATGCAGCGTTTTACGCGGCGTTTTCAAACCGTGACACGAAAGCCATGGGCGAGGCGTGGTCGACCACCAAACCTGTATCGTGCATTCATCCAGGCTGGGACATTATCTGCGGGCGCGACGAGGTCCTGCAAAGCTGGCAAGGCATCTTACGCAATCCCAATTCACCGAAAGTCAAAATACATAATGAGCGCGTCACTGTGTGTGGCGATACGGCCATTGTGACGTGTGTTGAGGAATTGAACGGCGATCAACTGTGTATTGCCACGAACGTTTTTACGCGTGATGGTTCGATGTGGCACTTGGTGCATCATCATGGTGGCCCAGCCAATATCGATCCGGCGTCGCTAGAGCCAAGCGAGGATGAAAAGCCGAGAGGGCCGGTAAACTAAGTAGACTTACTCGTCGTCGCCGGTGGGAACGTCAATCGGCTCGGGGTTGGTCGGGCGCGGCGGGGCTACCTGCAAGAACGCCGGAATAGCCGAGCCAAATCCAATCACGTTATCATCGTGATCCATCTCGCCGGCATCGCGGGCCCAATCGTCACGGCCACGGCGGGGACGGCGACTGTCATTGTCACCACGATCATTACGATCGCGACTGCCGCGATCATTGCGATCACTTCTTTCGCGGCGGGGACGCTCAGGGCGTTCGCTGCGTTCGCGTGCAACAGGTTGGTCTTGTGTAGCGGATTGCTCTGGCACAACTGGCTGATCGCCGCTGGCTTGGGCAGGTTGCTCGCTGGTTGTTTCAGTGCGTGCGCTTTCGGTACGTTCACCGCCGCGCTTAGGGCGGTCTGAACGGCTGCGCTCGGGCTTTCCGCGACGACCACGGCCACGGCTGCGATCAGGCTGCTCGCTGCTGTCATCACCCGTAGATGCGCCAGCTTTCAGTTCTTCAATCGTTGGTTCCGTCAGAACGGGGATCGGCTGTTTGATTAAGCGTTCAATCGAGGCCAGTGCTTTGGCGTCGTTACGGGTGGCAATGGTAATGGCGTGACCTTGTTTGCCAGCGCGGCCCGTGCGGCCAATGCGGTGTACGTAGTCTTCCGAATTAAATGGCACATCGAAGTTCACAACGTGGCTGACGCCGCTGATATCAAGCCCGCGTGCGGCGACATCAGAGCAGACCAATAACTTGGCTTCGCCCGATTTGAACTTTGCCAGCATCTCCATGCGCTTGGGCTGCGGCATATCGCCATGCAGCGCTACAACGTTGAAGCCATGCTTGGTCAGTGATTTGAAAACGATATCGACGTCGCGTTTGCGATTACAGAAAATGAATGCGTTTTCGACATTCTCGGCGCGCAGCACGCGGCGCAAACATTCGCGCTTATCTTCGGTGCGCACGGTGATCAGCGCTTGCGTGATCGTGGTTGCAGTCGTGGCCGGGGCAGTGGCTTGAACCTCTTTCGGGTTCATCAAGAACTTATCAGCCAAGCGCCGGATTTCCGGGTTCATGGTGGCCGAGAAGAACAGCGTTTGGCGGATCTTCGGCAGCAGCGAGACAATACGTTCAACATCGGGGATGAAACCCATGTCGAGCATGCGATCCGCTTCGTCGATGACGAGAATTTTCACATCGTTCAGCAGAATGCGGCCACGCTCGAACAAGTCGAGCAGGCGGCCCGGTGTCGCGATGAGTACGTCAGCACCACGCTCCAGCACTTTTTCTTGCTCTTGCATCGACTCACCGCCAATCAGCAGCGCCATCGAAAGCGATTGATACTTGCCGTACTTCGTGAAGTTGTCTGAGACTTGCGCGGCTAATTCGCGCGTGGGAGCGATGATCAACGAGCGGGGCATGCGTGCTTTGGCACGGCCCTCGGCCAAAATGTCGATCATGGGCAACGTGAAGCTGGCAGTCTTACCAGTACCGGTTTGCGCGATGCCCATCACGTCTCGGCCCATCAAAACCAGCGGAATTGCCTGCGCCTGAATCGGGGTCGGGGTCTGATATCCTGAATCCGTGACAGCTTTAAGTGTGTCGGGCGAAAGGCCGATATCTTCAAATGTCATTGCGGGAAAGGTGTTCGTTGGTCCTGCCAACGCCTGTCGCTTGGGGCGGGCGGAAAGATCCGCCGGGCCGGTTAAGAGCGCGGCATCATAGGTGCTTACAACCCCAAGTCAATGTACAAGGCTTGAGTCGGAACTGTGTTTAAAACCGGGGGCTTAACCCCCGAAAAGGTTATCAGTGGAAAAGCGCCATCTCGTCCTTTTGCCGGGTCTGTTATGCGATGGGGCCTTATGGCGTCACCAGACCGAAACGTTAACGGACCTCTGCACGACCTGGGTGGCCGACCTGACCCAGGACGAGAGCTTAGGTGCCATGGCCGAGCGGGTGCTGGATACGGCCCCGCGCACGTTCTGTCTGGCGGGACTTTCTATGGGGGGCTACGTGGCCCAAGAGATCATGCGCCGGGCCCCCGAACGCGTAGAGCGCTTGGCCCTGATCGACACCAATGCGCGGGCTGACACCGAAGCCCAGGTGAAGACCCGCCAGCAGTTAATTCGCCTGTCCGAGATCGGGAAGTTCAAGGGCGTGACGCCGCGCCTCTTGCCGAACCTGGTGCATCCCTCACGCCTGAAAGACCCCACTGTGGCTGATGTGGTTCTGCAAATGGCAGAACGGACCGGCCAGGACGCCTTTAAGCGCCAGCAAATGGCGATTTTGAAGCGTGTGGATGGGCGCGGGGACTTGCCTGCCATCAATGTGCCGACAGTGGTGATTTGCGGCCGTCAGGATGCCCTGTCGTCGGTGGAATGGCATAAGGAGATGGCGGATGCGATTCCCCACGCCAAGCTGGTTGTCGTCGAAGATTGCGGGCATTTGGCGCCTTTAGAACGGCCATATGCAACATCTGCGGTGATGAGATATTGGCTGGGATAGGCGGGATTGTATAATAAGTTATATAATTCAATGGCTTATTGATTTGCCGTCATGGCACCTTAACGGTTGCGCCCGCTGTTTTGATTGGTTATACAACCGCCTCATTTTCGGGCTGGAAACGGTCCGGTTACAGAAATCTAAGTTTAGGAATTCGCCATGAAAGTGCGCAATTCGCTGCGCTCGGCCAAGACGCGCGACAAAGACTGCCGCATCGTTCGCCGCAAGGGCCGCGTTTACATCATCAACAAGAAGAACCCGCGTTTTAAAGCTCGCCAAGGCTAAGCTTTAATTCTGCACCAGTCTTTGCGGACTGGTCTTGAGTTCTAAGAACAAAAAAACCGCGAGATACTGTCTCGCGGTTTTTTGCTGTCTGAGTTTTGGGAGCGCAGTTTTACTGCGCGCCCATTTTACTGGGCAGAGGTTTCCCCGCCGATCCACACCACGCGCACCATGTTGGTGGATCCGACTTTTCCAAAGGGCATACCTGCCGTCAGGACAAGCGCCTGACCATCGCGGCCAATGCCGGACTCAACGGCGGCTTTCACCGCGACATCGCCAATGTCATCGACCGAGTGGATGAAGTCGCCCACCACGGCATGCACACCCCACACTAAACCTAAGCGACGGCCTGCAACGATATTGGGTGTGATGCACATAATCGGCGCATCAGGACGCTCACGCGCAGCGCGCATGGTTGTTGTGCCGGATGTGGTGAAGGTGACAATTGCCGCCGCTTGCAATGTATGCGCCACTTGGCGTGCGGCTGCTGTAATTGCGCCGGGCGAAGAGTTATCCGGCTCTAAACGGCTGGCTTCTGTGATGTTGATATAATGCTCGTCGGTTTCGACCTGTTTGATGATGCGATGCATGGTGCTGACGGCGCGCACCGGAAACTGACCGGCTGCGGTTTCAGCCGAGAGCATGACAGCATCGGCGCTATCGTAAATCGCGGTTGCAACGTCTGATGCTTCAGCGCGTGTCGGGACCGGCGACTTGATCATACTTTCAAGCATCTGCGTGGCGACGACGACAGGTTTACCGCGCTGACGGCACGACCGGATGATGCGCTTTTGTAAGATCGGCACTTGCTCAAGCGGCATTTCAACGCCCAAGTCACCGCGCGCGACCATGATCGCATCAGATGCATCGACGATGGCATCCAAGTGTTCCAAGGCAGATGGTTTCTCTAATTTCGCAAGCACGCCCGCTTTACCGCGCACCGCAGCGCGCACTTCAGCTACATCTTCGGCACGCTGCACGAACGAGAGCGCCACCCAATCCACACCCTGGCTGAGGCCGAATTGCAGATCGGCTTTGTCTTTCTCGGTCATTGCTGGGATGGGCAATGTCACGTCAGGGACGTTCACACCTTTGCGGTTAGAAATACCGCCCGCGATGATGGCTTCGGTAATTGCGTAATCAGGGCCGCATTCTTTAACGCGTAAACGCAAGTGTCCATCATCAACCAGCAGCGCGGCACCCGGTTTAAGAGCTGCAAAAATTTCGGGATGCGGCAAGCACACGCGCGTTTCATCGCCCGGTGTCGGATCAAGATCGAGGCGGAATAACGAGCCTGGTTTGATGATCGCACGGTCACCTTTGAATACGCCGACGCGCAGCTTCGGGCCCTGCAAATCCATCAGGATCGTGATGGGGCGACCGATCTTTTTTTCAATCGCGCGAATGGTGGCGATATTCTTGGCATGGTCTTCATGACTGCCATGGCTGAAGTTGAGGCGGAAAATATCAGCACCCGCATCATACAACTCTTCAAGCACTTCCGGATTTGAACTAGCAGGCCCGAGCGTTGCGATAATTTTTGCACGGCGGCCGCGGTATTTAGATGAATCGCTATCGTCATACATGATGAACACCCCACGTGAGATCAGACTACGCGCTTGGGTGGGCTCTGGCTAGTTGTTACGCTGTCTTTGGCGTTCTACGCTTAATTTGTTTTTGGCGTTCCACGCCGAGCTATTTCGAGGCCTATCAAAATGGCAATGCCGCCCAAGCCTTGCCACACACTCAAAGGTTCATCAAACATGAACCATGCAATCAGGGCTGCGAGGGCAGGCTGCAGTAACAAAACCATCGCACCGAAGCCTGCAGGCACGTGGCCCAGCGCTGTTGCGATCAATGTCTGGCCCAGAATTTGTGTGACGGTTGCCAGACCAATGGCGACCAGCCAGCCGCGCGTTGTGTCGGGCCATACGTCGCCTTCCCATACGAACGCGAGAATGTAGAGGATCATCGTTGCCGCCAATCCGCCCCAGGCCATGGCAGCAGCAGTGGGCACGCGCTTACGCACGCGGGCGATGGTTAAAATGTAGCCTGCATAAAACCATGCGGCGAAAAGGCCCAGTGCATCGCCGCCAAGAGTTTTGAGAGACACATTCAAGCTTTCGCCCATCAGGACCGCCACGCCAAACAGCGATGCCGCAAGACCGACAAGAAAAAGCCTGGAAACCTTCTCACGAAACAGCAGCCATGCCCCTGAAATGACAAAAACGGGGGCGAGATTGGCAAGAACAGTGGAATTCGCGACAGATGTGAGATGGATCGACCAATGCCACACAACGAGGTCTCCGGCGAAGAATGCGCCGGCGAGGAAGAGATAGAGAATGTCACGCTGGCCTTGGGGCTGATCCAGGGCCAAGCGTTGCGATGGCTTCAGAAACATCCAGCTAAAAAAGAACGGCAGCGGCAGCATCATCCGGTTCACGCCGGTGGCCACAGGTCCCATTTCGCTCAGGCGCACAAAGATGGGCGACAAGGCCAAGGCCAGCGTACCGCACACCAGGATGGGCAGGGCCCATCGTTCCACCCACGAGCGTTCAACCATTCAGGTTTTCCTCACATGACCGACATTGTTTCTCATGCTAAGGCATTCTGATCAATGCACGGCATACCAACTGATCTAGCGCCAATGAGTGTTCCTGTTTTATTGCCCGGCGAGCCTGCGCCAATTGAAGTTATTCATGGGCGCCCCGAACGGCGATTGCTGATTCATTGCGATCATGGTGGCAATGCTGTGCCGCAAAGCTTGAAGCACCTGGGCGTTGGCGTTGATACCTTAAGCCGCCACATGGGTTGGGATATTGGCGCCGCTGCCGTGTCGCGTTTGCTGGCGCAGCGCTTTAACGCGACGGCGGTGATTGCGCGTTATTCGCGGCTAATCATCGACGTGAACCGGGTGCTGGGTGACCCTGATGCCATTCCGATGTCTAGTGACGGGTTCACTATTCCGGCTAACGTGACCATGACGCCAGAAGAAAAAGCCGAGCGCGTGCGTGCTCTGTATTGGCCGTATCACCAGGCGATTGATTGGGAACTGGGCGTGATCCGCGATGGCGGCTTTATGCCGGTGATTTTGTCGATCCACAGTTTCACACCTGCGCTGATGAGCAAAAGCCGCGCGAAGCCACGGCCCTGGCATTGCGGTGTAATGTTCAGCCGCGACACGCGCTTTGGCGATCATCTGATTGCCGAGATGCGCAAAGTGCCGGGTATGATCGTGGGGGAGAATGAGCCGTATTCCGGTATTACCCATGGCTATTGCGCTAAGATGCACGGTCTTTCGCAGAGCGTGCCCCATGCGCAAATTGAAATCCGGCAGGATTTGATCTGCACGCAGGCCGGGCAAATCTGGTGGGCGGACTTTCTTGCCGCTATGATGCCGACCATCCTTGCCAAAGATGATATGAACGACACGCGTCATTACTAAACGGGCATTACTAGGAGCACGACCATGGACGAACTCACGCGCTTGAAAATTGAAGCGGCAGCGTTTCGTGGTTTGGTGCAGCACCTGCAAAAACGAACCGATGTGCAGAACATCGACATCATGAATACGGCGGGCTTTTGTCGGAACTGTTTGGCCAAGTGGTACAAGGCCGCGTCCGAGCATTACGGCGATGCGGTGAGCTACGAGCAGGCGCAAGAGATTGTTTACGGCATGCCGCTGAAAGACTGGAAAGCGAAAAACCAGAAAGCTGCGACGCCGGAACAAGAGCAGAAGTTTGAGGCGAGCAAGCCGTTGCACGCCGTGATCTCGGTGGTGGAATAACATGCGCGCTGTTTCGTTTATCGCCGCCCTTGTTTTCTCGACGTCAGCGTTTGCGCAAACACAATTGTCTGATGTGCCGTACTGGAAGCTAATGCAAGGCTGGTGGCGTGCCGACAACACCTACATGGATAACAAGCTGGATTATAACATTCGCAGTTATAACAGCCTGATCCATGTGGAGATCAGCGGGCGTAACTACACCGAGACCGAGTACAAATTTTATCCGCCCAGCAAGTTAGCCGCGCAGTACGGCAAGGGTGTCACGAAAGCCGATGAGGGCATTGAAACTGTCAGCATCATCAAAGGCGAGATGACAGATAAAGACGGCACAGTGAATCTCACCGAAGCACTGCCCAAAAGTGCAGCCAGTAAAGAGAAGAACGAGATTAAAGTGCTGAGCCCCGATACGGGCGTGCGCACGACGCCAAACGAGGCGACAAAAACCGATACGTATCGGATGTTCATTTTTGCCCCCACGCCGGATAAGCGTTACCGCTCCAACTTCGGGTTGGTCAGCGACAAAACCGGGGCAGGGGCGGCCAATGCGGCACCCGATGCCAAGCTGGGTGACCTGCGCGGGTTCTCGTTGTTCCGGGAAGATCGCATTGAGGCTGGTGATTTTGAGAGCTGGCGGGCCAAATTCCGCACTCAGAACAACGTCAAAGCCATTGTCGAGATTGGCGCGGATGGTGCCCCAATTGTACGTCGCCTTGATTGAGGCAACGATTTACCCCCAGCTTTTTGTGTTATCCACAGGCTAAAAGGCTTGGCGGCCAGGGGTGTTTCTCATAGGTTCGCGACCGCTCCACAAAAGGATATCGCCATGGACGGTAGCAACGCCGATCAAAACGTTTCTGCACAACGCCTCAAGCAATTCATTACCCGGATTGAAAAGCTTGAAGAAGAAAAGAAGGCCATGGGCGCAGATATTCGCGAGGTCTATTCGGAAGCCAAGAGTGCTGGCTTTGACACCAAGATCATGCGTCAGGTGATCAAAATTCGAGCCATGGATAAGGCCGACCGTGAAGAGCAAGAGTCGCTCATCCAGGTATACCTGGATGCTGTCGGCGAATAATCGCTCTACAGTTTTTCCGCAATCAAGCTGACTGCAACAATGCCTGAGGCGACGGTGACGCCGCCCAGCAGCATCTTTATTTTCTCGCTCGTGTTTTCGCGCCGGACGATCAGCAAGATCATCGCGGCGACCGAGACGATGGAGAGAATAATGCCTGCCATTAGGCGTATAAATCTTTACGCATAAAGATCTTCCAGCGCGTCTTTGTATTCACGGATCACGGCGTGACGGCGCACTTTTAAGGTCGGCGTCATTTGGCCGTTTTCGACTGTGAACGGGTGCGGAGCCAATACAAATTTGCGCACTTTCTCGATTGTGCCCAGTTGCGCGTTCGAGCGTTCAATGGCTTTGGCAATGACGGCTTTGAAGTCGGGATTGGCAGCGAGTTGTGCCAAATCATCCGGCACATTCGACTGCGCGGCCCAAGCTTTGGCAAAGCCTTCGTCGGGAACAATCACCGCCGAGATGTAGGGCTTCTTATCGCCGTAAACCATGGCTTGCGCGATGGACTCTTCCAGGCACAGCACGCCTTGCACGCGCTGCGGTGAAATATTGTCGCCACCCGAGTTGACGATGATATCACGTTTGCGATCGGTGATCTCAATATAGCCGTCTTCATCCAAGTGGCCGATGTCGCCGGTGTGCAGCCAGCCGTCTGAATCAATTGCCACTAACGTTGCATCGGGCTCGTTCCAATAGCCCTTCATCACCATTTCGCCGCGCACCAGAATTTCACCGTCGGTGGCGATCTTTACTTCCACGCCTTTGACCGGTGGGCCGACAGTGCGCAGTTTCACTTTCTTGGGCGGGTTGGCGCTGATCAGGGGGGCAGCTTCTGTCTGCCCATAACCTTGGAGGAGGGGCACGCCCAATGCGATGAAGAACACGCCGACATCGTAATTCAGCGGCGCACCACCTGAGACCATGGCTTTCAAGCGACCACCAAAGCGGGCATTGATTTTGCTGCGAACTAACTTATCAGCCACGAAGTTCTGAACTTTATCCCAGAACGTCATCTGCTCTGGCGTTTCGTAATTCTTGATGCCGAGGCGCAGTGCCATATTGAATAGGTTTTGCTGTAGCGGCTTCTGACGCTTCAAGCCCTGCAAGATGCGCAGGCGCATGCTTTCATATAGGCGCGGCACTGCCGTCATAATGGTAGGGCGACATTCCAGCATGTTGGTGGGCAGTGTTTCGACACGCTCGGCGTAGTAAATTTGTGCGCCCAGCGAAATAGGCAGGAATTGTCCGCCCATGTGTTCGTATGAATGGCTAAGGGGCAGGAATGACAAAAACACTTCGTCATCAATGCCGAGTGTTTTGATCAGGTCCGTCGCGCCGTAACAGTTGGCCAGAATGTTCCCGTGACTCAGCATCACGCCTTTCGGCACACCGCCTGTGCCGGACGTGTAAATGATGCAGCACAAATCTGTGCGCTTTAAGTGCTCGGTTTCAGGCGGAAGGCCTGCGCCGCGTCCGCTGGCCATCATATCGGCCCAGGGTTTCACGTCGATGTCAGACTTCATTACCTTGTCGGCGTCATCCATCACCACCATCGTAACTTTGTGGTTCGCTTCCATGGCTGCAGCAATGAAATGCCGTGCCAATTGCGGGGTCGATACAATCGAAACCTTCGCGCCGCAGTCGTTGATGATGTGCAGATGATTGAAGGCGGTGTTGGTGGTGTAGGTGGGAACGGACACTGCGCCGATAGCCATGATCGCCAAGTCGGCCACAAAAAACTCCGGGCGGTTTTCGGAGACGATGATCACGCGGTCACCGTACTTAACGCCCATATTTTTTAAGCCGGCAGCGCAGGCTTTCACCTGAGCATCAATCGCCGCCCAGGTTTGTGGCTTATAGGTCTCGCCCTGTTTGGCCCAGAGGAAATTCAAATCCTCGTGGTACTCGGCCTGCGTGAAGAACATCGCAGGCAAGCTTTTAACCAAGGACGTATCGACAGCACGTGACGTTTTTGACACTCGTTACCCCTCCCCAGAGGTAAGTTCAGTCTATATGAGCCTATATTCGGGCCTGAAGTGACGTTTTTCAAGCAGTTGCGGACTTAATTTGTAGATAGCGAAATCCCAGTTGGCGGGGTCACGACTACCACCTATATCAAAGGGCCCGCGACAATACCGCCGCCGAGAGGTCTTATATGCTCATTCCGTCCCAAATGCTGATATCCGCTTCTAACGTTCGCAAGGACGATGTTGTTGCAGGTGGGGGAAAAGGCGCAGATTTGGGCGTTCTCCCTGAGTGGAACCTTGCTGATCTTTACAGCGGCCCGGACGGCGCTGACTTAAAGGCCGATTTGAAGGCCGTTGAAGAATGCATCGCTGCCTTTGAGAAACATCGTGGAAATGTGGCCTCACTCAAGGGCGCTGACTTCGGCAAGGCCATCGCTGACTACGAAGCGATGGGCGAGACCCTAGGCAAAATTGCCAGCTACGCGCAGCTGTATCAGTCGGTCGATGTGTCTGACCCAAAGCGCGGCAAGTTCTATCAGGACATTAACGACAAACTCACTGTTCTCGGCGGGCGCACCATTTTCTTTACGCTCGAGATCAATCGCTTAGACGATGCTGTGCTAGCCGAGAAAATGAAAGACCCGGCGGCCGCGAAGTATGAGCCTTGGATTCGTGATTTGCGTATCTACCGCCAACACGAATTGTCTGACGATCTTGAAAAGTTGTTCTTAGATAAATCCACGACCAGCCGCGCGGCCTGGGTGCGTCTCTATGATGAAACTTTGGCGTCGATGCGCTGTCACCTTGATGATGAAACGGTCACGCTGACCGAAGCGTTGCATCTGTTGTCTGATCCGTCGGGTGAGAAGCGCAGAGAAGCGGCTAAAGCCGTCGGTGATGCGCTGGAAGAAAAAGCACCGCTATTCACGCTGATCACCAACACATTGGCAAAAGACAAAGCGGTTGAGGACGAGTGGCGTAAATTCGAGCGCCCCGTCTCATCACGGAACCTGGGCAACTTGGTGGAAGACGAAGTGGTGCAGGCACTGGTGACGGCCGCCAAAGACACCTATGCCGAAACCGCGCACCGCTATTACAGCATGAAGGCCAAGTGGTTCGGTAAGAAGAAGCTGGAGTATTGGGATCGCAATGCGCCGTTGCCGCAAGCCGAAGATCGCAAGATCGCTTGGCCGGAAGCGCGCGCGACGGTGTTGAATGCCTATAAGGCCTTCACGCCCAAAATGGCCGAGATTGCGGACGACTTCTTTATCAAGAATTGGATTGATGCACCTGCGCGTCCCGGCAAAGCCTCAGGTGCGTTCTCGCACCCAACAGTCACAACTGCGCATCCTTATATTTTGCTGAACTATATGGGCAGCACGCATGATGTGATGACACTCGCCCACGAATTGGGCCATGGCGTGCATCAAGTTTTGGCGGGTAAGCAGGGAGGGTTGATTTCATCAACACCGCTGACGTTGGCTGAAACCGCGTCTGTGTTTGGCGAGATGTTGACGTTCCAGGCTTTGCTGGCAGAAGAAACGCGCCCCGATCAACGCCGCGCATTGTTGGCTGGGAAAGTGGAAGACATGCTGAACACGGTGGTGCGTCAAATTGCCTTCCATGAGTTCGAGCGCCACGTCCACGATGAACGCAAAGAGGGTGAACTGTCATCTGAACGTTTGTGCGAAATCTGGATGAAGGTGCAGCGTGAAAGCTTAGGGCCTGCCTTCAACTTCGATGAAGAGTATCAGTGGTTCTGGAGCTACATTAGCCACTTCTTGCATGCACCGTTCTATGTCTACGCTTATGCTTTCGGCGATTGCTTGGTGAATTCCCTGTACAACGTTTATACCAGCAAAAGCGTGCCGGGCTTTGAGCAAAAGTACCTAGACATGCTGGCTTCGGGTGGACGTTATCGTCACAAAGAATTACTGGCGCCGTTTGGTTTGGATGCGTCTGATCCGGGTTTCTGGAAGCGCGGTATGAGCACAATATCAGGCTTTATCGATCAACTTGAAAAAGTAGCGTAAGAGGCAATCACGTGGCCCAAGACGAAAACACCCTGGCGGGCCGCGTAAAACGTTATGCACAAGTGGGCACGAGCATCGGTGGTTTTGCCGCACGTGTCGCAGGCGAGCGCTTTTTGGGCCTAAAAAGCGACCGTAGTAAAAACGCCAATGATCTGCGTGCGGCTTTAGGGGGCTTAAAAGGCCCCCTGATGAAGGTGGCACAGATTATGTCCACCATACCGGATGCATTGCCAAAAGAATATGCGCGGGAGTTGGCGCAGTTGCAGTCCAACGCACCGCATATGGGCTGGCCGTTCGTGAACCGCCGCATGACGACCGAGTTGGGACGTGATTGGCAAACTAAATTCAAAACATTTGAGCGGGAAGCGGCGCGCGCGGCATCGCTGGGGCAGGTGCACCGTGCCACGGCGCATGATGACGCGCTGCTGGCCTGCAAGCTGCAATATCCAGATATGGATTCTGTGGTTGAAGCCGACTTGGGCCAACTGAAGTTGGTATTCGGCGCGTACCAACGTTTCGACGCGGCGATTGACCCCAGTGACATACACGCCGAGATCGCTGACCGATTACGCGAAGAACTAGACTACACCAACGAGGCTAAGAATCTCGCGCTCTATCGCGCCATGTTGGAGAACGAGAATGGCGTAGTTGTTCCTGATGTGATCGATGATTTGTCGACGCGCCGTTTGTTGACGATGTCGTGGCTGGAAGGCCGATCACTGACTGACATTCTGGATGAAAAACCTGATCAAGACCGGCGTGATCGGCTGGGAATCAATTTATTCCGGGCATGGTACGTGCCGTTCTACAACTTCGGTGTTATTCACGGCGATCCACATTTGGGCAATTACACGGCGCGCCCTGATGATGTGATCAATCTTCTCGACTTTGGCGCGATCCGCATTTTCTCGCCACGATTTGTGCGTGGCGTGATTGATCTATATCGCGCATTGGGAAAAGGGGATCAGGAGTTAGCTGTTTCCGCTTACGAGACCTGGGGCTTCACAGGCTTAAAGAAAGAAGTCATTCAAACGCTGAATCAGTGGGCCGCGTTTGTGTATGCGCCGTTGATGGAAGATCGCCCGCGCTTGATCGAAGAAACCAACGCATCACAATACGGTGTCGAAGTTGCTGCCAAAGTTCACGCCGAGTTGAAAAAGCTGGGCGGGGTAAAGCCGCCGCGCGAGTTTGTGTTGATGGACCGGGCGGCTGTGGGGTTGGGCGGCGTTTTCTTGCGTTTGGGCGCCAAAGTGAATTGGTACCGGCTGTTTCACGACACAATCCAAGACTTTAGCGAAGCTGCGCTTGAGAAAAATCAAACCGCAGCTCTGAAAAAAAGCGGGCTTTTAAACTAGCCCAAAATACGGGCTATCTTTCGTTTTGCACTGTCGCCAATTTTCTAACTTTCCCTATAGTTGTCTTTATCATTTCAGGGGAGGTTTCATGTCATCCAAGTTCTCACGCCGCGGCATCATTGGCAGCACGGCGGTAGCCACCATGGCGGCAGCTGCGCCGTTCAAGGCCTATAGTGCCGCGCCAGCAAAGCTTGATTTGGAAGATCCGAAAGTGCGCGCCATGGTGCGCGCTAAGGTTCAGGGGTCGATTGCGGAAGAAACCGTCTATACATTTTATCGTTTGCACCTGTACGGCTACATGAATGATGGCAATTTGGTTCCGTTCACCACCATGAACAACCTGAACATTACGAAATGGAAGCCTCTGCCCAATGGCAATTACGGCGGCACAGTGTTTGAGTCGGGCGCTTACTGCAAGTTCGATACCGATGAAGTGCTAGACGTTTGGGAAAATCCGATCACGGGTGAGAAGCGCGATGTTTGGCCCTTTGTCGGTGGTCCGATCAAAGCAGAAGTGGGCCCAGATGGCGCGGTTACCGATGAAACCGCGACGGTGAAACCTAAAGCACAACGCATCGATATCATTGGCGATACCATTTTTGTCGCCAGCCAATCGGCGTTCTCATTCCCCAATCCGGTCAAGCCAGACCAATACCCGACCGAATCAGCAGGCCCGACGTACTTCTGGGATTCTCACTTTATGCACGCAGGCAAGATTGCTGATGTGATGAACCCAAAGCTCACCCGTGCAGGGGCGTTCTCTCAGTTCCAGAATATGGTCAGTTTCCATCCGTGGTTTGGTTTGGGTGGCAAGCCTGGCCGTACGTATGGCAAAGCTTACGGTACGAAGCTGAAAAATTTGGATGAATTGCCGAAGGGCGCGCGCGCGTCACTGGAAAAGCAAACGCCAGAGATTTTTAACATCGATAGCTGGACGAAGCCGCGCTTGGACTTCCCGGAATATCTCGCGTGGCGTAACGCGAAAAAGAAAGGCTAAGCGCTGGTTTTAAGGCGCTGAGCCGACTTGTTGCTCAGGTGGTATGCTGACCCCATTGCATGGCGTGGGGTCAGCATTACACTCGGCGACCAAGTTCATCACACTTGAGAACATATCTGTGCTGAGAACGACTTGAACCGGCACAAACCGATCATCAGTGCTGAATAGTATTCTTGTCTCTGCTTCACGCATGCGTTCTTCAACGTCTTCTTCAAAGCCAAACACAGGTTCTAAGCGCGCGGTCACCGGTATCAGGGTTTGTTCTTTACCGCGAATTGTGAATGTCTTGGCTTCACCTTTGGTGCTGATGATATCGTAGCGGCGGCGGCCATCATAAATCGGTACGCGAACTTCGCTTTTTCCGGATTCCATAATTTGGTGACGCGCGGCAATAAATGCTGTCACTGGGTCGACGGCACCGACCCGTAAGTTTTCCGGCACCGGCAAAATTTTCTCGCGCTTATTATTCCAGGGCAGTTTGTTTTCCGGGATCGCTTCGCCGGTCGCTGGGTTATAAATGCGCTCGGACGTATTGTTGCTGATGCGCGTTGTTGGGTCGTACGTCATCGTCATTTCGGTGGCGACGTCCGGTGAGCGCCAACTGCGAGAGTAGATAGCGGGAACCACGCCAAGTTTATCGCCTTTAATTTCGCCAGTGCTTTTCACGTCGGCACGAAAATCACGAAAGGCCTCGGCAACGCCGCGCGTGCGCATTTGAACGCTGCTATCGAATGTGGCTTGAGACTGATCAAGTGAAACGACAACGTCGGCAATATGCAAGCCACCGAACATCACATCGTACAGCAGTTTTTCTTTCTGCTCGCGCGCGAGTGAAGGGGCGCTGAAGCTCAACGCCAGCACTACAGCAGTTGCGGTTAACGCAGCCGGTTTGAAATACTGAAACGTGCTCACGGTCCCTCCTGGTTATTAGTTTAACGTAAGGCCCGCCGTTTTGGTTCAATTCCACGTTAGAAAGAATTGAGCCTGATCCCTTTCTCAGCCGCAACCCCAAAAAAGTGTCGTCCCCTGGATAAGACGTGGGGGACAAGTCATCCCGGGCGCATGACCAATTATGGCCGCAAGCGATTTTTTAACGGCCATGTCCCTTGGCAAGCTGGGTTGTAATCTGCATGAATGGCCTACTGATCGAAGCGGAACCGCCTGTATTTGCAGGCTGGGGCTCCTTGCGGGGGCC
This sequence comes from Rhodospirillaceae bacterium, assembly GCA_965229355.1. Lineage (GTDB taxonomy): Bacteria > Pseudomonadota > Alphaproteobacteria > Rhodospirillales > Rhodospirillaceae. Next base: position 3,388,246 of record OZ245869.1, read on the forward strand.
TTACGGGTAGGTCTGGGGCCGTGGGTCTAGGGGATATACATATGCAGATCGCAGTGCTGAAAGAACGCCGTCCTGGCGAAACCCGGGTGGCGGCGACACCTGACACGGTGAAAAAATTGGTAGGCCTTGGCTGCCAAGTGGTGGTGGAAACGGGCGCTGGCGCCAGTGCCAGTATCTCGGACGCTGACTACACAGCGGCGGGGGCAACGATTGCGGCTGATGTCGTAAGTGCAGTGGCCAATGCCGAGTTGGTGGTGAAAGTGCAGTCGCCCATGACGGCGGATGAGGGCACGGATGAAGTCGCTAACCTGAAGTCCGGCAGCTACCTGATGGCGCAATTGAATGCGCTGACGTCTAAGCCACGCATGCAGGCCTTGGCCGCGAAAGGCGTGAACGCCTTTGCGCTGGAATTAATGCCGCGCATTAGCCGCGCACAAGCCATGGATATTCTGTCATCGCAAAGCAATTTGGCGGGCTACAAAGCTGTGGTTGATGCGGCCGCGACGTTTGGTCGCGCCATGCCGATGATGATGACGGCGGCTGGTACAATTGCGCCAGCGCGCGTGTTGATTTTTGGCGTGGGCGTTGCGGGCTTGCAAGCCATCGCGACAGCCAAACGCATGGGCGCAGTCGTTTACGCAACCGACGTGCGCTATGCCACGAAAGAACAAGTGGAAAGCTTGGGCGGTAAGTTCATCGTCGTTGACGAAGAGAAGATGAAAGCCGCGGAAACATCTGGCGGCTACGCCAAGGAAATGGATGACGACTTCAAGCAAAAGCAAGCGGCTGCGGTCGCGGCTGAAGTTGCGAAAGCTGACATCATCATCACCACAGCGCTGATCCCCGGCAAGCCTGCGCCAAAACTGGTCTCGGCTGAGATGGTAAAAAGCATGAAGGCCGGTTCAGTGATCGTCGACTTGGCCGTTGAAACCGGCGGCAACGTTGCGGGCTCGGTGAAGGGGCAGAATGTCACGACCGAGAATGGCGTGATAATTCTGGGCCATGCCAACATGCCTGCACGTTTGCCACGCGATGCATCTGCGCTCTTTTCAAAGAACGTGCTGAACTTTGCCACCCTGATGATCGAGAAGGGGCCAGGCAATCTCAAGATCAATTGGGACGACGAACTGGTGAAGGGCACGCTCGTCACCAAAGACGGCGCTGTCGTTCATCCTGCTCTCGCGGGTTAAGGAGTTAGATTATGGAACAAGCAACTGAACTGGCCGGCTTGGCTGCGCATGGCCCCAACGATTTCTGGTTTTTCCTCACCATCTTTGTATTGGCCGTATTTGTCGGCTTCTACGTGGTGTGGAGTGTCACGCCAGCTTTGCACAGCCCTTTAATGGCTGTGACCAATGCGGTGTCCAGCGTGATCATCGTCGGCGCGATTCTGGCGGCGGGTCCGCAAGAATTATCGGCTGCGAAAGTCTTGGGCTTCCTGGCCGTTGTGCTGGCTGCTGTGAATATCTTTGGTGGTTTCTTGGTCACGCAGCGCATGCTTGCGATGTTCAAGAAGAAAGGCAAATAGGGGACGGTCATGACTGCAGAAGCAGCAACACTCTTTGCCTACATCATTGCAGGCGTATTCTTCATCCTGACACTGCGCGGGCTTTCCAGCCCCACCAGTGCGCGCCAAGGTAATACACTTGGTATGATCGGGATGACGATTGCCATCGTCACCACCTTGGTCTCGCCCGTCGTGCGTGAATACTTATGGATCGTCGGCGGCTTGGCCGTTGGCGGCATCATCGGGTTTATCATTGCGCGCCAAATCAAAATGACAGCGCTGCCGCAACTTGTGGCGGCCTTCCACAGCCTCGTGGGCTTGGCGGCGGTGTTCGTCGCGACAGCCGCGCTATTGTCACCGCAAAGCTATGGCATTGGTATGCCGGGCTCGATTGGTGCTGGCAGCTTGGTGGAAATGTCGCTTGGCCTCGCGATTGGAGCCATCACCTTCTCGGGCTCCGTCATTGCATTCGCAAAATTGCAGGGTTTGATGACCGGCAACCCGCTGGTGTTCAAAGGCCAGCACCCGCTGAATGCTCTCATCGGTATCGCTATCGTGGTTCTGATCGTGATGTTCTGCCAATCGGAAGATCACAATCTGTTCTACGCTGTGATGGCGTTGAGCTTCCTGATCGGCTTCCTGCTGATCTTGCCGATTGGCGGTGCCGATATGCCGGTCGTGGTCTCGATGCTGAACAGCTATTCGGGTTGGGCTGCTGCGGGCATCGGCTTCACGCTGCACAACAGTTTGCTGATCATTGTCGGTGCACTGGTGGGCTCGTCGGGTGCTATCCTCTCGTACATTATGTGCAAAGGCATGAACCGCTCGATCATCAACGTCATCCTTGGTGGCTTTGGCGGTGATGCCGCTGCAGCTGCTGCAGGTGGCGGCGCGAAGAAAGAGCAACGCGCGTTCAAGTCGGGTTCGGCTGACGATGCTGGCTTTATCATGAAGAACGCCAGCAAGGTCATCATCGTGCCGGGGTACGGCATGGCGGTGGCGCAAGCGCAGCATGCGTTGCGTGAAATGTGCGACAAGCTGAAGCACGCTGGCGTGGAAGTGAAGTACGCCATTCACCCTGTGGCAGGGCGTATGCCAGGCCACATGAACGTGCTGCTGGCGGAAGCCAACGTGCCATATGATGAAGTGTTTGAATTGGAAGAGATCAACCACGAATTCTCAACGGCTGATGCTGTCTACGTGATTGGTGCGAACGACGTGACAAATCCGGTCGCCAAAACCGATCCGCAAAGCCCGATCTATGGCATGCCAATCTTGGATGTTGAGAAGGCCAAAACGGTACTTTTCGTGAAGCGTTCGATGGCGGCTGGTTATGCCGGTGTGGATAACGAACTGTTTTACCGTGACAACACCATGATGTTGTTCGGGGATGCAAAGAAGATGACCGAAGAAATTGTGGGCTCCTTAGAGTAGGCGAGACCTTCGCAAACAAAAAAGGCGGGCCTCAACAGCCCGCCTTTTTTATGTCTCGAAGGATCGTCTAGCGCTTATCAAAGAACGTGACGTAAGCGAAAGCGCCCGCAATGGCTGCGAGTGCCAAACTTGACCCCGGATTTTTCTTCACTTCGTCACCGACTTTGTCGCTCACTTTCTCAAATGCATCTAGCATCTGATCAAGGTCGATGTCTGGCTTTGCGTTGCGCTCGCTCCCGCGCTCCAACCGCAACCATATGCCCAAGCCCAGGCACAGCGTCAGCACAAAAAAGCCTACCGCCATAATCAAGGCGGCCATGGCTGGTGAAACAGAATCTAATAAAGCCGCGTAACAGGCGTACCCCAAGAACCCCACGCCAATCAGAAATAACCCAATTCCGACCGGAACAAGCGCGACGGCCATAAGGCCGCCGCGCGCTGTTTTCCGTGTAGACTGCAGGGCCTGCTGAGCGGCCAACGCTTTCAGGGCGATGACCAGCAGGTCCATGAATTATCTCCGTGCAAAAAGTGCAGCGAGTACTGCGCCCGCAGCAAATGCGCCCAGTACGCTTTCAATGGGGCGCTCTTGTACACGCCCCGTAAGTGTATCGAGGCCAGAGAAGGCGGCGTCTTCAGCACGTTCCAAAAGCTCTTCGAACGTGCCTTTCAGATTTTCGACTTCTTCGTTCAGTTTTTCTTGGCCTTCACCCAGCGTGCGTTCGCTTAAGTGAGCAATTTGCGAGCCAATCATTTCCAGTTCTTCGCGAAGCGACATGCCGCCACGAAACTTACTTAATACTTTTCTACGAGCCATAGGGGTTCTCCGGTTCTTATACCAAGCTATCTTAAGTCTATGCGCAACTTGGTGGGTTGATCCACGTCAAAATGTCGATGTTAACCTGGGATTACTTCGTTTTAAGCGATGAGGTTTTAAGCAATTAGGCTGCGCGCCAAGCTGAGCGCAAACAGCACGATAAAGATGAAGAACAGGATCTTCGCAAAACCTGCAGCAGCCGAAGCCACGCCACCAAAGCCAAATACACCGGCTATGACAGCAACGATCAGGAATACAACGGTCCAGTAAAGCATAGGCTTCTCCTTCTTTCGGTTTGGGTTTTGGCCGTTTAGGACTTGCTCAGAGCCAAACTGTTGGATGCCTATTCAACGCATTATGGTGCGAGAAAGTTGCGCAATGGTGGCGGTGTGGTGCGCATAACACCTGGGAACTGTTGATAAATTTTATGCAACGTTTGCTGCGTGCGTGCTGAAAGATGATCATGTCGGGGCAAGAGTGCGGCGAATCTACGGCAACGTGATGCTAATAAAACCGCTGGTTCGCGCGTATTCTCAAGCAAACTGCGGCGTTGCCATGCCACGGCCTTTTTCGTCGAAACTTTTTTGCCTGCAACTTCGTTATTGGTTGGCATTGACGGAAAGGAATTCCACATGACTAAGACCAAAACATCTCGCTTCGTCGTCATCTCAGCTCTGTTAGGCGTGATGACCCTCGTGTCGGCTTGCAACACTGTTGAAGGCGTGGGCCAAGATACCGCCAGCGTCGGCCGCGCTGTTGAACGCACTGCCGATAGCGCGAAATAACTGAATAAGCGTCAATAAAAAGGCGGGCTGTAATGGCCCGCCTTTTTTGCATTCTATTTTGCCGATTATTTGGCTGCGCGGACCGCGCCAAGTTTTACGTCGCCACTGCGGCGCACAGCCCACTCGAAACGGTCTTCCTGTTTGCCGCCGAAATAGGGCGTCATATACAGGATGGACATGCCTTCAAGCACGCGCGCTCCTTTCATCGGGCCCACGTCGACTGCTTCAAAGCCAAGCTTTTTAACAATCTCTGCAACGTTCGCTTTCGCCGCAGCGTCGTCGCTTGCCAAGAACACCGCCACTTTGTCGCTCAGCACATCCGGTTGTGCGATGACGAAATAGCCAACAGTATTGAAGGCTTTTACGACTGATGCGCCTTTGGCCCAGTCGCGCACCAATTCGCCACCAGAGGTATCGACAGACAGGCTAGCCCCATCCTTGCCGAACTGAATGGCATTCGTTGGGTCAATGATCAGTTTTCCGCTGAGATCGCCCAAAGCTTTCACAGCGGCTTCTGTGGCACCCCAGGGGGTGGCGAGAATGATAATGCTGGCTTTCGCAGCGGCCTCTTTCTGGCCTAAGGCGCTCGCATCCGGTGTGGCTTTCACCACGTCCTGCACCTTGGCGTCTGCGGGATCGCGTGAGCCATATATAATTTTATAGCCCGCTGCGCCAAAGGTTTTGCCAAAAGCGCCGCCCATGCGACCTGTGCCAATCACGGCAATCGTTTTTGCATCATCAGCCATTACAACTTCTCCTGATACGGCAGCGGCTGTGGCCGCCGCTGCCATGACCTTGAGAGCGCTCCGTCGCTTTACGCGCATGATTACGAGCGCCCTCCCGGTTGGTTTTTAAAATACTTCTCAGCTTTGCCGCGTTGCTTATCAATTAGCGTGCGGCACGAGTCCACTTGCTCCAGCGTTTGCGCCATCTGGCGCGGTCCGCCTTGCATAGAGTTGATGCGGCCATCGAAGAAGGCTTTGTAGTCTTCGCGTTCGGCCTTGGAGCAGAAACGGCTGCCAATGCCGGACAAATCTCCGCGATCAGCGGGCGGGGTGCGCTCAGAGATTGCATCTATGTTGTCTTTAAACCACTTCCACCCGGCTTCGCGGTTTGCAGGGTTGCGGACCGAGCCATACACCAAAATTGGCACTTCGTTGGTGCGCAGTTCAGGAGACAACGCCAACGCGCGCGCTTTCTCAGCAATCGCAGGATCATTCGCGCGGGTGAGGGCCGTTAACATCCGCGAACGGATCAAAGCGCTACGCTCGGTTTTAAGATGCGTGATGATTGCATCCGCGACCGGCATGCCTTTGTCTTGGATAGCGACGATCAACGCCACATCGACAATGCTGGGGTCAACAGCCGACGGCGTAATTTTGCCGCTACCGCCAATACCCAAATACGCAGCACCACGTTTTGCCAACTCGGCGCGCACATCTTCGCGTTCCGCTTGGAGAGCCATCAGGCCGACCAAAGGAGTGCGCATCAATGTTGCCTGCGTTGGGTTGGCTTTGTCCAACTCGGTGTTGGGGTCAAGGCCCAACTTGTCGTAGTAGCTGCCATAAAGTTCGGTGAGATAGTTCGCAACGCGTGCGCGGCTGTCTTCTTTGACCAGCGTGTCTTTGACCCACGCTAAACGACCGATGGGCGCGGATGCGACATCCCATGGGGCCATCTTGCCACCGCGTTTCAGCAAGGCTTTAACGCGTTCTAAGTACAAGTCCACATCCACGTCGCCGTTGGTGAATGCGGCATCCAAACTATCAAGCGCTGACAGCACTTCTTTCTCGGTCAGTGCGGACGCATTGATAATCAGCTTGTCCCATTGCTTGTTGGCCATGCCGTAACGGAAGTACCCAGCGCCATTGGCATTGGGCATGACCCAGGCCGGGCACTGCTTGGTCTTGAGATCGACTTGGTCCTTTTTGCCTTTCACGACTTCGCAAACCTGTTGGCGGTTATCACCTTCACCAAAGGCGACGCACATCGGGATGTTCCAGGTTTGCGCCTTTTGCTCGGCATTCAACTCAGCACCGGCAACAGCGTAGCGGCTTTGGGTGACATTCAGCTTTGTTCCTGAAGACGAGCAATCCAATTCGGCTTGAACAAACGGCACGCCCGGCTGGTTCAAGAACGTCAAGAATGCTTCAACACCTTCGGTGTCTTTGTTGGCGTCGGCAATGGACTGTAAGAAGTCCTTCGCTGTCGCCACACTAAAGCGATAACGTTCCATATGCAGTTTCACGCCTTTGCGGAAACCTTCTTCGCCGTAATAGCGCTCGAACATATCCAAAACGCCGCCACCTTTGTCGTAGGTGATGGAATCAAACGCATTGGAAATGTCGTCGTTGGATAAAATTGGCTGCGCGATTTGGCGTGCGTTTAGCCAACTGTCTGTTGTCATAGCCCCCAATGAACCCGCCAGCGACAAGCGATCATACTCGCCCTTGGGGTTCCAGGCCGTAGCGGTTTTGTATTCCATCCACGTAGCAAAGGCTTCGTTCAGCCAAATGTCGTTCCACCACGCTGGTGTGACCAAGTTACCAAACCATTGGTGGGCCATCTCATGCGCGTGCACCAAGGCATAACGGCGCTTTTGAGAAAGCGGTGCATCGTCTTGGAACAGCATCAACACTTCGCGGTAAAAAATCGCGCCAGCATTTTCCATGGCACCGGCCGAGAAGTCGGTTGCAGCCACCAGATCAAGCTTGTCGTAGGGGTAGGGGATGCCGAAGTACTTCTCAAGTTCCACCAACAACGCTTCAGTGTTCTCAAGCGCGAATTTGATCTGCGGGCCTTTGCCGCGGGCTGTAATACCGCGCAACGGAATCTCTTCGTTGCGGAGTTCGGTTTTGCGGATGGGTTTCCATTCCACAACGTCCAACGGACCCACTGCGAAAGCGAGCAGGTATGTCGGCAACGGCTTGGTCGTGGCATAGCTGATTTTCTTCAAGCCGTTCGACAGTTTCTCTTCTTTGATGTTGCGCGTATTGGAGATGGCTGTGTGGTTGCCGCGAACAGTCAGCGTTGTATCGAACGGCGTTTTGAAGCGCGGCTCATCGAACGACGGGATAGCGCGGCGCGCAAAAATGGGTTCCATCTGCGAGAAGGCGTAGGAGTCGCCCCCTTCATCAGACCGGTAGATGCCTTCCAGTTGGCGATTAAACGGCGCGGTGTAAGTAATTTCGATACGCGCTTTGCCGGCAGGGATTGTGTCGTTGGCGGTCAGTTTGGCGACGCCACCCGAATTGGCGATTTCCTCGAATTTGACCGGGATCGCCTTACCTTTGGCAGGGACGATATTGCTGGTTTGGACCTCCAGGTCTTGTCCATGCAGCCAAATCACCTTGGTTGGGGCTTTAATATCGACATCAATCGCCACCCGGCCTGAGAACCGCTCGTCCTCGGGCAAAATCATCAAGTCTACGGCATAATGTACGGGGGCAATGGTGTCGGGCAGTTGGCCCTTGGGATAATCGGTTGTCTCAGCCGCGAATGTCGGGGCGGCTAAAAAGGTTAAAATGAGTGCGGTCAGAATGCGGCGCATCTGGAACTCCCCTAATATGTTGCCTGCATTCAACCAGCCCCGCCTAAACTTGGCAAATCCTGCAAGACAATCGAACAAAGCTGTAAAGCTAGGGATTCGATGCGAAAGACCATTTATCCACAATCTACCGATGTGTGAACTCTGCAGGCCTGCTATGCGTTTAGGGCTTATGATCTTCTCGAACGGCGATTGAGCGCCTACCGTTGAGGGGTGTATACGCCCGCGGCGCTCTTGCTGCACCGCAGAAGTGCTGCACTGCAGAAGCGTTCAGGAGTTATTCTTGGCTGAAGCCTCACCAGTACCCGGAACCGATCCGGCCGACCACGTCGACCACTTGGTTAGCGATGCAACGCCATCAGCGCCGGGCACCCACGGACGGGATCCGTTGGCTGTTTTGATCCTGGGCGCCATTGGCATCGTGTTCGGCGATATCGGCACCAGCCCGCTTTACGCCATTAAAGAGACGTTCGCTGGCGCGCACCCGCTGCCGTTGGACAAAGCCCACATCTACGGTGTGCTGTCTCTGGTGTTCTGGTCGCTCACCATCATCGTGTCGCTGAAATATACAGTGTTCATGATGCGCATCGACAATCGCGGCGAGGGCGGTAGCTTGGCGTTGCTCGCGATGGTCACGCGTATTGTTCGTGGCTCTAAATATGCAGTGGTTGTCACAGCGCTGGGCATTTTTGCCGCAGCGCTTTTTTATGGCGATAGCATGCTGACGCCGGCTATTTCGGTGCTCAGTGCGGTCGAGGGGATGCAGGTGCTGTCGGAAGACTTAAGCGCCTATGTCGTGCCCATCACAGTTTCGATCATCATTCTCCTCTTTATGCTTCAGTCGGTCGGCACATCGAAGATCGGCTTTATGTTCGGCCCCATCATCATTGTGTGGTTTGGCACGCTGGCGACTGTTGGGGTGGCGAACATTATTCAAATGCCTGCGGTGCTGGAGGCCATTAACCCGATCTATGCCGTAAACTTCTTCGTGCTGGATGGTCGGATTGCGTTCTTAGCCATGGGCTCTGTGGTGCTGGCTGTGACAGGCGCTGAAGCGCTGTATGCCGACATGGGGCACTTTGGCGCCAAGTCGATCCGTATGGGCTGGTTCTGGCTGGTGTTTCCGGCATTGCTGCTCAATTACTTCGGCCAAGGTGCGTTGTTGCTGGGCACGCCAGAAGCTATCGAAAACCCGTTTTACAAACTTGTCCCGGAATGGGGTTTGATCCCCATGATCGTGTTATCGACGCTTGCCACCGTGATTGCGTCGCAAGCTGTTATCACCGGCGCATTCTCGATCACGCGCCAAGCCATTCAATTAGGTTTTCTGCCACGCCTTGAAACGGTGCATACCTCTGAACGCGAGCAGGGCCAGATTTATATGCCGTTCGTGAATTGGGCGCTGCTGATCTCAGTGCTGGCTTTGGTGCTGGGCTTTAAGTCGTCCACCAACCTTGCGGCGGCTTACGGCGTAGCGGTGACCGGCACGATGACCATCACAACCATTCTGTTCGCAGTGGTCGTGTTCAAGGTTTGGAAATCGAACCCCATTGGCCGCGTGTTGTTGGTTGGCTTGCTGCTGACAATCGATCTGACCTTCTTGGCGGCGACAGCCACCAAGATCACACATGGCGGTTGGTTCCCGCTGGTGGTGGGCGTGTTGGTTTTCACCATGTTGATGACATGGAAGAAAGGCCGTGCGCTGTTGATGCGCTGCATGGCCGATGAGACCATGCCTGTGGATATGTTCCTCAATTCCTTAAGCGCGAAAGTCACGCGCGTGCCGGGTACCGCGGTTTTCCTGACAGGCAATGCCAGCGGTATTCCTCATGCGCTGCTGCACAATCTAAAACACAACAAAGTCATTCACGAGCGCGTTGTATTCCTGACCGTGATGGTTGAAGACGTGCCGCACGTGCAGCCAACAGACCGATTGGAATTGCAGCATCTCGGCCGTCGTTTTTATCGCGTCTTGCTCAGTTACGGTTATATGGACGACACCGATGTGCCCTCGGCATTGAAAAGTGCTGCGTCCCTGGGCCTGGAAATGGAAGATATGGAAACGTCGTACTTCCTGGGTCGAGAGACACTTATCCCCAGCGCACGTCCTGGCATGGCAATTTGGCGTGAGCGTTTATTTGCGTGGATGACGCGCAATGCCACGAGCGCCATGGATTACTTTAAGTTGCCGCCCAATCGCGTGGTGGAACTTGGCACCCAAGTGGAAATTTGATTCTACCTGCGGACAATTCATTTTAGTTTGAGGCGGCGTTAACGGTTTTCCGTTATGGTCGCACCATGTCTTTAATCAGTCTTGGTACCGGCGCACCGTTACGTTTGCGTATTCACGCAGGTTTGCGCCCCACAGCGAAAGAAGAGGCCGAAGATAAGCGGCCCTTAAAGCCCAAGCGCGTGCCCAAAACGGTGCCGCTATTCCCCGAGGCTGGCACAGTCTCGACGGCCGAGGCGCGCTCAGAGCGTTTGGCACGCCAAGTGGTGCAGCTGATCTTGATGAACCGCATCAATGTCGAAATTCTCGAGCGGTTTAACCGCATGGGGATTCACGATTGGTGGCTGACGGCGGGCTGCCTCTATCAAACGGTGTGGAATTTGCGTACTGGCCGCCCGTCGTGGCAGGGCATCAAAGACTATGACATCGTCTACTTCTCGGAAGATACGACCTGGGAAGCTGAAGATATTCTCATCAAAGACTGCGAGCGGGTGTTTGAAGACCTGAACGCTGTCATTCAGGTGCGCAACCAGTCGCGCGTGCATCTGTGGTACGAAGATAAGTTCGGCATCGCGTATCCTGCGCTGAATAATGCCACCGAAGGTATTATGCGCTTTCCGATACGCGCCGAGGCGATTGCCATTAAACGCACCGGTGATGATTTCTTGGATTTGTTCATTCCGTTTGGGCTGGATGATGTCTGGAACATCATAATGACGCCCAACCGCGCGATGCCGCTGTCGCATATCTATGATGCGAAAGCGGAACGCTTTAAGGCTGAGTGGCCGACACTCACCATTCATCCCTGGGCGGATGACGACCGCTAAAATGAGCGCTAATCAGATCGGCCAGCGTTCTTGCTTGTAGGCTGAATCCCAGAACATCCATTCGAACTGCGTGCAGCGTAAGAAGGCGCGGCGCATTTTCTCAACCGTTGCGGCATCTTCTGAGGCTGCGATTTTGTTGGTGATGTCGATCACGCGCTGCGTCGCATCGCCAAAGTTTTTATCAGCGTAGGTGTTGATCCACTTGTCATACGGGTTCGGGCGCGTGGCGATGGATGCAATATGATTGCCCACCTCCCAATAGACCCAGAAGCACGGGAGAATGCCCGCCACCAGTTCGGCATAGCTGCCGGTGGTCGCGGTGGTTAGCAGGAAGTTGGTGTAGTTTAGGCACGTGGGTGAAGCTTCGGTTTTGGCGCGCGCGGCATGATCGATGCCGAAGTCTTTGAAGAAGCCTGCATGCAGCGCGCGTTCAACTTGAATAGCGACAGTCGCAGCCCCGGCAAATTCTAGCATCTGGTCTGTGTCAGGCGCTTTGGCAGACGCAAGAGACAACGCACGCGAGTAGGCTTCCAGGTAAATGGAATCCTGCATGATGTAGAACTGGAATTTCGCGACAGGCAACGTGCCTGCCGCAAGTTCACTGTTGAAGGCCAAGTCTTTGATGGCTTGACGCAGTTTTCCCGCTTCGGCCCAAACACTGTCAGTGAATGACATTAGAAGTTTGCCTTTACCGTGACGCCGTATTGACGGCCCCGATTGATGTTGAAACTATCGAACCGCCCATTGGGCCCCAAGAAGGCCAACAGTGCAACCTGGCCCTGGCCGAATGCAGACACAGCCCAGCGATTGTCAGTGATGTTCTTGCCCCACACAGCGACGGACCATGCCTCAGAGGACAGAGCCGCACGCAGGTTGATCGCCCCTTCAGCGGGTGAATACAGCGCGTTGTCGATTTCAAAGAACGTTTTGCCGCGCAGGGTGAACTCACCGCGCAGGGTGGCTTTCATATCTGCGGCAACTGGCACTTCGATTTCCGCACCGCTGGCGAGGTTGTAGCGCGGTGAGTTTGGTGTTTGATTGCCGGTGTAATTGCGCAAACCCACGCCAGTGATGGGGTCGGGCGCGCGGAAGGTGCCGATCTCGGCATCGGTGTAGGCAAAAGATGCATCGAACTGCAGCCAGGGCAAGGGCTTTGCATTCCCTGAGACTTCAAAGCCTTTTACGTCCACTTGCGGCGCGGTGTAGGTCACATCGTTGCCGCCAATGAAGGCGAAGTATTGGAAGTTGTTGTAGTCGGTATAGAACGCTGCCGCTGTGGCCGATAAACGCCCATCATCGCTGCTGGTCTTCACGCCCAGTTCATAGGCCGTTGTCGTTTCGGCTTTGTAGATGCGCGTGTAGGTATCTGTCGCGCCGGGTGTTGGGTTGAACCCGCCCGGCTTAAACCCACGACTGATACTGGCGTACACAATCGACTGTGGGGCCAGAGTGTAAGACAGCGACAACTTCGGCTGCACTTGGTCGAAGGTCTTTTTCGCGTAGTCAAAGCGCGCCTTAGTGTTCACACCCGTAATGTCTTCTGCCGTGTCGACATTGTCGTAACGCAGCGCCAGTGTGGCTTCCAACTTATCAGTCAGATTGGTTTCAGCTTGTGCGAAGGCCGCCAATTGCGTGGTAGGTGTACGGAAGGCTGAGGCTTCAAACCCAAACAACAGCGGGCCAAAATCGTCGATACGATTGCGCAGTGTATCTTGCGCGAACGCACCGGCGATCCACCGTACACGCGCATCAACGGCGGACGTGTAACGCACTTCGCCGGTCCATATGCGGAAATCCACCGGCTGCGAAATCGGCTGGATGCCATTGAAGAATGACGGGATGCCGCCATACGTCAGCACTTTGTCGTTGCGGAAATCCAACTCTTCCGACCAACGCTTTTGATAATGATCGTAACCGACAATCGCACTCAGAACGCCGTCAGCGACATTCACATCGTTCTTGAACGATACGCCGTACCAGTTGCGTTTGGATTTACCTTCGTAATCCCCAAACGGATCAGTCAGTGCTGCGCCATCCATACGGCCAGCGTATTTGCCGGTGATGTTGTTGGACGACAACCAAGCCGCCCCACTGTCTTCGTTGTTTGCGTTCCAGCGCAGTTCCCAAGTCCAATCATCCGTGGCTTCGCCTTTAAACGTGGTGCGGATGTTACGCGTGGTTTGATAATCCACGTTCTTTTTTAAGAACGTGTTATAAATCCAGCCGTCCCAATCTTGATATTGCGCGGCAATGCGCATCATCAGTTTGCGGCCCAAAATCGGTCCGCCTGCACCAACACGCACAGCCTCGTTGCCGCCGTTGCCAACTTCGGCTTCTACATCGGCTTCGTATTCATCCGTGGGCCCACGCGTGACGATGTTGAACACACCGCCAATGGCATTCTTGCCATACAAGGCACCTTGAGGACCTTTCACGATCTCGATGCGGTCCATGTCGTAGTAGGGCTGTGTGAACAGCTCTTTGTCACCAAGCGACAATCCATCCACCACATACGCCACAGAAGCCTGCTGCAAGCGGTCAGTCGACACGCCGCGAATGGTGATAATGTTGGTGCCGGGGTCTTGGTCGTTAATCACGAATACACCGGGCGTGTACATCGTCACGTCTTCAAAGTTCGTGATTTGATGTTTGGCCAAGTCATCGCGGTTCATGACCGCGATGCTATCGGGCACGCGCATTAAATTCTCAGAGCGACCGCGTGCGGTGACAACAATTTCTTCAATGCGCATATCATCAGCCAAAACTTCATGCGTGAAGATGGGGCCGACAACAGCAACACTCAACAACAAGGCGGTTTTAATGGAATTGCGCATCGACAAAATGCGCGCAGACGGATGGCGGGCGTACATCGCTCTCACTCCCTACGCTGGCATGACCCAGATCAGGTTCAACGGGTCAGCGCGGCGGCAGTAATGCCAAGCGCTATCTCAGCCCCTTCACAGGACCCCCCGAGGTTTCACATGAAACCTTGATGACGCTGCAAGTAAACCCCGCGTGCGGCAGGGTCAAGCGCTAGGTGCGCAAGATTGGAATACGAAATGTTGAGGCGAGGGGCTCTAAGCGAGAGCCAAGCCCATCCGCACAGCCGTAAAGCGAAAGCCGGGAATGTGCTCGGTGCGGCGGCCTTCGGGCACCCAGCCGCGTGTGCGATAAAACGCGACTGCGGATTCATTGGCCGCCAACACTTCCAGCATCGCTTTGGGTTGGCCGGTTTTTTTGATGCTCTCAATGGCAGCGTTGTAAAGCGCGGAGCCAATGCCGAGGCCCTGATAGTCGGGCAATACATACAGCATCCACATATGGCCTAAGTCGTTTACGCCCACAGCGCCCACGACTACGCCGTCAACTTCAGCCACCTGAATGGCTTGCCAGTGGAGGGTTACCGTTTCAGCCAGGCGGTCACCATGGGTGAGGGCGTTGGCGGAATCGGCAGGCAGCAAGCGGCTGTTACTGGCCAACCAGCTTTCTTTGACGACGGACGCAATGGAAGCGGTGTCGCCGGCAGTTGCGCGGCGGATGCTAATGGACGTCACTTTGGCTACCCCACTCTTTTTTGGTTTTAGAGCGTTCTGTGTGCGTATGCCCCGAATCGTAAGGGCGAGGGGGTTTAAGGGAGGTTAACGCGGCAATTTTTGCCTATGATTCATAGAATCAGTAGGGGGGAATCAGCGCTGGGCGCATGGCGGGGTGGGCTGTAGACAAAACTAAAACGGAGCACCGTTTCAGGCGCTCCGTTTCACACACTCTAAACTCTTCGATCGCCGCCGAGGCGGCGATAAAAGCTCTAGAAGCCTTCGCGTTCCAAACGCTTGCGCTCCAACTTGCGGGCGCGGCGGATAGCTTCGGACTTCTCACGAGCTTTACGCTCGGACGGCTTTTCGTAAGCCTTACGGAGCTTCATTTCACGGAAAATCCCTTCGCGCTGCATCTTCTTCTTGAGCGCTTTGAGGGCTTGATCGACGTTATTGTCGCGAACGATGACTTGAACCAGGGTCGTCTCCATCGGCAGAGTGTGTGTGCAATGCTGTGTCCTCGGGGCGCACATCAGCCAATGCGCCACAGGCCCTAGATATTCCAAGGTCTGTAGGAAGGCGCGCTGTATATCACGCAGATTTTGGGTTGTGAAGGCCCACCGCAGTGGTATTTTTTGCCACAATATCAGCGACTTAGCCGAATTTCGCTGGTCTGTCCTCTAGCCAAACGGCCATAGCCGCGCCATCTTCGGGGGGCTATAACAGCACAAATTTCAATAGGTTACCGAAAAGATGGCTGTCCGACCGATTGCCCGCATGGGTGCAGATGTCCTGAAACGCCGCGCCGACGAAGTTACCGACTTCACGGACCCTGAATTGCCGGTTCTGATCTCGGACATGGTGGAAACCATGATCGCAGAACACGGCGTTGGTTTGGCGGCCCCGCAAATTTCGGTGCCCAAGCGCGTCGTGATTTTCTTTGTGCCAGCAGGGCGGAACAACGGTGTGGAAGTTCCGGCAACGGTGATGATCAATCCCGTTATTACGCCACTGAGCCCAGAGAAAAATGATGATTGGGAAGCGTGCCTGTCGGTGCCGGGGCTCACCGGCAAGGTGCCGCGGTTCACGTCGATCAAGTACGCGTGGCAAGACGTGCACGGTCATCATTTTGAACGTGTGGCCGACAACTTCCATGCGCGTGTGGTGCAGCATGAATGCGACCATTTAGATGGCCTGCTGTATCCGATGCAGATGACTGATCTGACAACTTTATCGTTCGTAGAAACGTTGAAGGCCCAAGCATCCGCCAAGGGCGAGAAACTTCAGTTAGACGAAGAAGGCGAAGCCGCATGACCGATCAGCAAACCCGGCGCGATAACGTCATTTTAGCAGCCTTAAAGCATGTGCCGTTTGATGGCTGGGCACCATCGACATTGGGCCGTGCTGCAGAAGATGCGGGCTTCTTGGCGTCTGATGCCGATCTGTTGTTTCCGGGTGGTGTGCCTGACGCGGTGGCGCACTTTTTAGATCTCGCTGATCGATTGATGATCGAAGACTACGCCAAGCAGGATACGTCGAAGTTAAAACACCGCGAGAAGATTGCTTTGGTGGTGCGCTTGCGGTTGGAGCGTTGGACGCCGCACCGCGAATCGGTACGTCGGGCGTTGGCGTTGTCTGCGGTGCCGTCGGTTGCGGGCCCTGCGCTGAAAAGCGCTTACACAACCGTTGATGCGATGTGGAAAGCGATTGGAGATAAGTCGATCGATTTTAGCTTCTACACCAAGCGAATGCTGCTGGCCGGTGTATATGGATCTACTTTGTTATATTGGCTGGAGGATCGCAGCGAGCATTGCAAAGCCACGTGGGACTTCTTGGCCCGCCGCATTGATAACGTGATGCAGATCCCAAAAATAAAGAGCCGAATTTCAGAAGGTTTGGCACGTTTTCCGAGCCCGGCGCGTTTAGTTCAGCGCTTGAAGGGGCTGCGTGTTCATCGCAGTGGCCTCTAACTACGCCGTCAACGAAGTGGCCCATCATAACGTGGAATGTAACGCTTATTTCATCCTGTTTTTTGTGGGCGGTTACAGACCAGATACAATTTCGACATGCTGATGAAAAATAAGCCTGCGAAGGTTCACCCTCGTTAAGCTTATCTGTTGATCACTTCATTGTTTATCTCTGTTGGTAAAGACTGTTTCGATTATGGATGCTCATTCGCCTACATCATCCCACTCTACCGTTCGTGATCGGTTGCAAACCGCAACATCGCGCGTCGCGCGTTTACCGCGCCCTGTGCTGATGGGTGCGGGCGTTGTGGTGCTTGCAGCGCTGGCCTGGCTCTTTTGGGGCAATAGCAGCAGCAACACCCAACAAACGACGACGCAAAAGGTTGTTGTGGGTGATGTGGAAGATACTGTGACGGCGGTTGGTAAGTTACAGCCATTGCAGTACGTCGATGTCGGTACGCAAGTTTCAGGGCAGTTGAAGAAACTGCACGTGAACTACGGCGATACAGTGACCCAAGGCCAATTGCTGGCTGAGATCGATCCCACCATTTACGAAGCGCGTGTGGGGGCAGGTGAAGCGGCGCTCCTGAACCTGAATGCGCAGCTCTCGCAACGTCAGGCGGAACGCACATTGGCAGGTCAGCAGTTGGGGCGCCAAACTGCGCTGCTGAAAGAAAATGCGACAAGCCAAGATGTATACGATGCGGCTGTATCACAAACCAAAGTAAACGCCGCGCAAATTGCAGCGTTGACCGCTCAGATCAAACAGCAAACATCAACGTTAAATGTTGATCGTGCGAACTTAGGCTACACCAAAATTTATGCGCCGATGTCGGGTGTGGTGGTGGACGTGATCGCGAAGCAGGGCCAAACCCTGAACGCGAACCAAACGGCGCCGATTGTGTTGCGTGTCGCTGACTTGGATACGATGACGGTGTATTCGCAAGTATCCGAAGCCGATGTGTCGAAACTCCGCACCGGCATGAACGCGTATTTTACCACATTGGGCCAAGCGAACCGCCGCCGTTACGGCAAGCTGCGTCAGATTATTCCGACGCCGGAAGTTGTGAATAACGTGGTGCTGTATAACTCGTTGTTTGATGTCGAAAACCCCGATCACGATCTTTTCACTCAAATGAGTGCGCAAGTGTTTTTCTTGGTGGGTGAAGCTAAGCAAGTGCCGACAGTACCGGTTGCCGCATTGAAAGCCGCGCCGCGCCCGCAACGCGCGGCCGACGCTCCTGCCGCTGCTGGTGCGCCAACACCTCAACCGCCTGCGACTGCCGAAGGCGGTAATCCGCAAACAGCCGGCACGCCGCCTCCGCAAGGTGAAGCGCGCCAGCGCGGTCCTCGTGCTGAAGGTGCTGCGCGAGGCGAGGGTCGGCAACGTAATCCTGAAGCCGGTCGCCCTTACATAGTGCGGGTAAAGAACGGCAGCGATGTTGAAGAACGCACGGTGATGATCGGCGTAATGAACCGCCTTGTCGCCGAGGTGAAATCAGGCCTGAACGTTGGCGATGAAGTGGTGATTGATGTGCCTTCGGGGGCCACCCGCCCGCAGCAGGGGCAGGGACCAGGCCGTAATCAAGGGCCGCGCTTCTGATGAACATTGTTGGCAAATCATCGGCGATGAGCGCGGGCGCGGTTTCGCAAGGCAATGCGGATACCGAAACACCGATCATTTCCCTGCGTGATATTACCAAGACCTACAGCCGTGGTGATTTGGCGGTAGAGGTGCTGCACGGTATTTCTATCGATATTCATCCGGGCGAGTTTGTTGCCATCATGGGGGCATCGGGCTCGGGTAAGTCGACGCTGATGAACCTGATTGGCTGCTTAGACCGGCCGACCACAGGCAGCTACAAGTTTGCTGGGCAGGAAGTGTCAGAGCTTGACCCAGATGAGCGCGCATTGCTGCGGCGCGAATCGTTTGGCTTCATTTTTCAACAATACAATTTGCTGGCGTCATCGACCGCTGTTGAGAACGTGGAAGTGCCCGCCGTATACGCAGGCCTTACCCACGATCAGCGTGTGGTGCGGGCCGAAGAACTGCTGACCTCGCTAGGCTTGGGTGAGCGGCTGGACCATAAACCCAATCAGCTTTCCGGTGGTCAGCAGCAGCGTGTGTCGATTGCGCGTGCGCTGATGAATGGTGGCGCGGTTATTCTGGCCGACGAACCGACGGGCGCGCTCGATAGTAAAAGCGGCGAAGACGTTATGCACTTGCTGCACGATCTGAACGCCAAGGGCCATACCATTCTGTTAATCACGCATGATCCGAATGTGGCCAAGCGCGCTAAGCGCGTTATTGAAATTCGCGATGGTGATGTGGTGCAAGACTCTGGGCGTGCGCCTGTGGCGGCAGCCCAAGTGTTACAGCCGCCACCATTGGATACGCATGGTGCGGCGGATGGCGTAAAAATGCCCGACGTGATGGAGGCCAGCAAAATGGCGTTCCGGGCGTTGCGCACCAATTTGTTGCGAACACTGCTGACGTTGCTGGGCATCATCATTGGTGTGGCATCTGTTGTGGCCATGCTGGCCATCGGCAATGGTGCCAAGCAGGAAGTGCTGGACCGTATGGCGTCGATGGGGACCAACTTGCTTCTTGTACGTCCCGGCGCACCCAACATGCGTATGGCTGATGGTATTCGCGCCACACTGACCATAGACGATGCCAAAGCACTTTCAGATGTGCCGAATGTGTCTGAGGCCGTGCCCGAGTACGCGGGCGGGGTAACGGTGCGGTATGGCAATGCCGATGCGCAAACCCAATTCAATGCCACGACGCCGGGTTACACAATCGCACGTGATTGGAATGTCGACCAAGGCTCGTTCTTCACTGAAGAAGAAATGAACGATTATGCACCGGTGGCGGTGATTGGCACGACGGTGATGAAGTCTCTGTTCGGAACGGCTAATCCCATTGGCCAGTACGTGATTGTGAACAACATCCCGTTCCTGATTATCGGGATTATGCACCCCAAAGGTGCCAATAACTTCGGCCAGGATATGGACGATATTATTTTTGCACCCTTCACGACGGGTGCGTTGCGTGTGTTTGGTCAGCGCTATGCCCGCTCAATTACCGTGGCCGTAGAAGACTTAAGCCGTATCGACGAGACGCAGGCAATGGTGACCGAACTCCTGAAAGCGCGTCATGGCGGTATTGAGGATTTTCAAATCCGTAACATGGCCTCGGTGATTGAAGCGCGGACCGAAACGCAAGACACACTAACGCTTTTATTGGGCTCGATTGCGGCCATCTCTCTGCTCGTCGGTGGGATTGGTGTGATGAACATCATGCTGGTGAGTGTGACCGAGCGCACCCGTGAGATTGGGGTGCGTATGGCGACCGGTGCCCGCAAGATCAACATTCTGCTGCAGTTCAATACCGAAGCCTTGGTGGTGTGTGCCATCGGCGGCTTAATTGGTGTGATATTGGGCTTACTCATTGCCTTTACATTCTCAAGCTTCGGCAAGCCAGTGTTGTATTCAGCCGGGCCGGTGATCTTGGCCTTCACCTGTGCATTTGCGACCGGTTTACTTTTCGGTTACTTGCCCGCGCGCAAAGCCGCCAATCTTGATCCTGTTGTGGCACTTGGTGCTGATTAGAGTTTGCTCCCATGAAGCGTTTTCTCATTTCTGTTTCGGCACTGGCTTTGTTGGCTGCGTGCGCGCCGCCACCTCAGCCGACAGTGATTGTGCCGCAAGGGTATTTGATCGACACGGCTGAAGGGGCTGTATGGCCGAGCCAGCAATGGTGGACCAGTTTTGAAAACGAAGAACTCTCGCGCCTGATTGAGCGTGCGGCGAACAATAACCGCAACTTGAAAGTCGCTGCCGCACGTATTCTGCAAGCCGAAGCCAGTGCCAAGGCTGCTGGGGCGTCGTTGTTCCCATCGATTGGTGCCAGTGGTTCGATTGGCCGCAGTGGTGGCGATGCGCGGGTTGATGCCACCAGCACGTCGGTAGGGCTCAATGCATCTTACCAAGTGGATTTGTTCGGGCAGGTGAGTGCCAACGTGGCCGCTGCCAATCAGCGTATCGATTCAAGCCTTTTTGATCGCGAGACCGTGCGCATTACGTTGTTCAGTGATGTCGCGACAACCTATTTGCAATTGATGTCGATCCGGGACCGCCTGCGCTTGGCTGAGGGCCGTTTGCGTATTGCTGAAAGCTTGCTCGAATTGGTTGAAGCGCAGCGACGTATCGGCACAGTTTCAAACCTTGAGCTTGCGCAACAGCGCTCTGCGATTGCGAGCCAGCGGGCTGCTATTCCAGCCTTGCGGGTCAGTGAGCGCCAAACGCTCGATGCTTTGGCTGTGTTGCTGAGTGAACTGCCGGAAGGCTTCAATGTTGAAGGGCGTACGCTCGCCAACTTCAAACTGCCAACGATTGCTGCTGGCCTGCCAGCCTCGCTATTAGAACGTCGTCCTGATTTGCGTAAATCTGAATCCGATTTGAAAGCCAATGGCTACGATGTGGCTGCAGCCCGTGCGGCGCGTTTGCCCTCGTTATCACTGACGGCTTCGGGCGGTACCGCGAGCGACAGCCTCAGCGGCTTGTTTAACTCAGGGACCTTCATCACAAATCTCGGCGCCTCACTTGCGGCTCCGATCTTCCAAGGTGGTCGTCTGCAAGCCAATGAACAAGCAACGCGGGCACGGCGTATGGAATTGGTTGAGACCTATCAGCAAAGCGTGATCTCAGCATTCCGCGAAGTGGAAGACGCGTTGATCGCAGCGACCCAAAATGCTGTGCAGTATGACTTCGCTAACGAGTCTTATGTTCAAGCTGTTGAAGCGTATCGTTTGGCCGAACTGCGTTATCGCAATGGTGCCGTGAACTTCCAGACGGTGCTGAACGCGCAAACCATTGTGTTATCAGCGCAAGAATCGCTGGTGTCATCGGGTTTGTCGAGGCTGTCGTCAGTCGTCACGCTGAGCAAGGTGCTCGGTGGCGGCTGGGATGGTGCAACACCCCAGCGCTTGAGCCTATCCGACAACTTAGCGCCGCTTTAAGCGGGCTTACGGAACTTCAATACGAACTGGCTGGTGTGACCGCGCAGTTCTTGTTGGAAGACGTTCACGTTCATCGGGTCTTTGGGATTCTCAAGAAGGTCGGTGTCTTCGACCAACTCGAAGCCTGCTTTTGTCACATCATCAATCACCACATAACGCTCGATGCGATGGTTCTTGTTTACGTCTGATGTGCCAAACCCTGGCGGGGCGGTGTGATCAATGATGCCGTAAATGCCGCCCGGCTTTAAGGCCGCTTTGATGCTGGCGTTCATCGCTTCGCGGTTCACGCCCAGCCAATACGTGTCGTGGTAGAACATCACCATGAAGATGGCATCCAGCTTACCTTGCGGGAATTGCAAGTCTTCCAATTCAGTGTCTTGCTCGATGATATTCTTATAGCCGCCTTTGGTGATCAACTCACCGAGTGGGCGATTGTCGGGCTTCACGCGGTCGCGGATCCATTTGTTGTTCTGGCCATACACTTTGCCTGTATCGCCGACCGCTTCAGCCAACACGCCTGTGAAATAGCCGCGTGAGGTCATCAGTTCGGCAACGGTCATGCCAGGCTTTACGCCAAAGAACGCCATGGTCTCAGCTGGCTTGCGATCAGCATCGCGTTTTTTATCAGCTTCGGGGCGGCGCGGGCTTTCCAAAATAGCTTTCTTCAACGCATCAGGTGTAACGATCTGGTTTTTGTAGATCGTCTTTGTTTGCACAGCTGCGCGTGCTGTTGGCATTTGCAGTGATGCAAATGATGCGCCGATCGCAACTGCACCTGTGCCTAACAACAATCCACGACGGCTCGGAATAACACCCATAATCAACCCTCCCGGTTTTTGAGTTGCGTCCATCATCTCATGTCCCGAAGTGCCTGCCCAGACCGTGTGTGGAAAACTCAAAAAAATGCAGTTTTTGAGTCCGCCCGGCAGGCACTTCTCCCTGCAAATGCAGGTCCAGAGCAGGGGGAATGTGTGGAGAACCCACCCCCGGTGGAAACAACGTAATTCTGTGCAAAACTTTTGTGACGGTTCTAATTCGCAGCCTGCAAGGTGGCGCCCGATGCAATGAGTGCATCGATGTCAGCCTGATTGTAACCGGCTTCTTTCAAAATCTCGGTTGAGTGCTCGCCCAACAGTGGGGCGTGGCGGCGAATGCTTTCCGGCGTCTTCGAGAAGTTGATGGGGAAGCCTGGCAGTTTCAGCTTCCCTTCCGTGGGGTGATCGACCGACTGCCAATACCCAACCGCATTCAAATGCTCGTCGGTGATCAGGTCTTCCAGCGTATTCACCACAATCGTCGGCACCGATGTATTGCCGAAAATATCAATCCACTCCATCGTCGTTTTCGTCGCCATGATCTTGGCGGTTTCAGAATACGTCTGGTCGATGTTGGCCACACGATTGGCCAGTGTTTTAAAGCGCGGGTCAGTGAGCAAGTCCGGCCGTTCAGCCAGTTTGCAGAACGTTTCCCAGTGCGCATCCAGGTACGGCAAAATCGCGATGTAGCCGTCTTTAGTGGGGTACGGTTTGCGCTCTTGGCTCATCAGGCGCACATAGCCCGGCGTGCCAATCGGGGGATCGAACGTGGCGCCCCACATATGCTCAGCCATCACGAAGCTGACCATAGCTTCAAACATGGGCACTTCGATCTCTTGGCCTTCACCGGTGCGCTCACGGTGGAAGAGGGCCGCGAGCACGGCTTGCACCACGTTCATGGCAGTGTTTTTGTCGCAGACAATGGTGGGCAAATAACGCGGCTCTCCCAGCACCATCTTGTTCAGCATCGCAATGCCGCTCACGGCTTGGATAGAGTCATCCAGCGCGCCTTTTTCGCCGTAGGGGCCTTTTTTGCTGTAACCGTATGAGCCGCAATAGATGATCTTCGGGTTCACGGCCTTCAAAGCTTCATAATCCAAGCCCAGCTTGGTCATGGCTTGCGGACGGTTGTTGTGAATAAACACATCGGCGGTTTTCGCGAGTTCAAGCAGCGCTTTCTTGGCGCTCTCTTGTTTCAGGTCGAGAACCAAGCTGCGCTTGTTGCGATTTACGGTGAGATACAGTGCCGACATATTTTTGTGGGCGCGGTTCGCACCCAGCGTGCGGTTTGAATCCCCACGCGGCGCTTCGATCTTGATCACTTCCGCGCCCATGTCGGCGAGGATCTGACAGGCCCAAGGCCCTAACACAACGCTGGTCTGCTCCAGAATTTTAATACCGTGTAACGGACCGGGCATTGCGACTACTCCCTTACTGAAACGACCTAACTTTTGTGCTCAACGCTTTAAGATATTCACGTGTCCCATTTTGCGCCCGGGGCGGGCTTCAGCTTTACCGTAAAGATGAACGTGTGCATGCGGATTGCCATGATATTGATCAAGGCCCAGCACATCATCGCCAATCAAATTCTTCATTTCCACATCGCAGAACCGCGACGGTTCGACCAGCGGCAGGCCTACAACAGCGCGGACCATTTGTTGGAACTGATCGGTCTCGCAGGCATCCATGGTCCAGTGGCCCGAATTGTGCGGGCGCGGGGCCATTTCGTTGGCCAGCACTTTACCATCTTTCGTGACGAAAAATTCCACCGCCAACAAGCCCACCAAGTCCAATTTCGTGGCCGCTAAACCAGCCGCAGCGACAGCACTAAATAAGATTGAGTTTGGTACACGGGCCGGAACAATCGAAACATCGAGAATATGATTTGTGTGGATATTCTCAGTTGCGTCGAAAGCTTGCACCACACCGTCCACACCGCGCGCGACAACCACTGAAACTTCGCAGCGGAAATTCACAAAGCCTTCGAGTACTGCAAACGGCCCGCCATCGTCGTGCGGTTTGGCTTTTGCGCCGCCAATGGCTTTCCACGCGTCGGCAATATCTTCAGGTTTATAAATTTTGGCTTGGCCTTTGCCGTCGTAGCCCAGGCGTGCGGTTTTTAAAACGCAAGGGGTGCCCAGTTCTTCAACGGCTTTGCGCAATTCGTCTTCGGTGTTCAGCCCGCGCCACGGCGGCGTGCCCACACCAATATCGGCGAAAAAGGCTTTTTCTTTGGCGCGGTCTTGTGCAATTTCCAGCGCCCGCCACGAGGGGCGCACAGTCGTATGTTTTTCCAAATATGCCGCAGTCGCCGCAGGCACGTTTTCAAATTCGTAGGTCACCACATCAACCGCAGCCGCAAACGCGGCGAGCGCGTTCTCATCTGTATAATCAGCTTGCGTTGTGATGGTGGCAACGTGGCTGGCGGGGCTATCGGCCTCGGGGCACAGCACATGCGTGCGATAGCCAAATTGCGCAGCGGCCAGGGCGAGCATGCGGCCCAATTGTCCGCCGCCCAGAATCCCAATCGTTGAGCCTGGTTTTAAAGGTGCAGTCATTTCTACTTCGGTGAAATCGCAACAGACTCAGTTTGCTTTGCACGCCATGTGGCGAGACGCTTTGCCAACGCATCATCATGCAGCGCCAGAATAGAGGCGGCCATCAGGCCTGCGTTTTTCGCACCCGCATTGCCAATCGCCAGCGTACCAACGGGAATACCGCCCGGCATTTGTACAATCGACATCAAGCTGTCCATGCCCTTCAGCGCTTTGCTTTCCACAGGCACGCCCAACACGGGCAGGGCAGTCATGGAGGCTGTCATGCCCGGCAAGTGCGCCGCACCGCCAGCACCAGCGATGATGACGTGCAGGCCACGCTTAGCGGCAGTCTTGGCGTAATCAACCAAACGATCTGGCGTGCGATGGGCAGAGACGATCTTGGCCTCGAACGCGACCTTCAGCTCTTTCAGAACATCGGCAGCGTTTTTCATGGTCTCCCAGTCAGACTGGCTGCCCATGATGATCCCCACACGAACGGGTGTGTTGGCTTGGCGTGTGGCGGTTTTGACGGGTCGCTTGCCCATATGTGTCCCCAAAAAAGGCCCCAAAAAGGAGGGCGCAATCTATCCGTAACCCCTTGGTTTCCGCAACAAAAGGATGGGCCAAGGGCCATACTGCAAGCCCCAGAACGGGCCCTAAAACCGCCCAAAAATGGCGGTTTCTTTAGGTGTTAGTAACAAATCAGGCACATGGTGAGATGGATTTGTTTCGACCCAATGACATCTAATTGCTGTAAAGTTGGCTTTCAAAGCCCCGTGTGACATTCAATGAGTGATATTCAACACACCACCAACGTTGCCCTGGTCCAGGTCCGTGAAGACGGCCGTGGGTCTGGTGGTGCTGCTGGGCGCGACCAAGGTCCGCCGCCAAAGAAGGTCGCTGACGCTTACACGCAAATTGCTAAGTCCAACCCGTTGGATAGCCGCATCACCATCTTGGGCATTCCGGCGGAACAGATTACGCCTGCGACGCAAGCTGCTTTGGCCAGCTTGGTGCAGGAAGTGAATTTCTTGCGTGCGAACGTGCGCCGCCTCGAAAGCGCCAGCGCTGTTGCACAGCGCGAAGGTGCGCCTGCTGAAGGCGAAATTCTGCCCGCCGATATGGTGTCGGCGAAGTTGGGGCAGTTGCTGGTTCAACCGCTGGAACCCGGCGTGTCGCGCGTGTTGGTGCTGGCCTATCTTTCAACGTTTGAAGATGTGCGCCGCAGTTCTGGTTTGCTGGCGGCCAATGCATTGTTGTCGGATTTAGCGCAGCGCATGAACCGGGCTGAATTCTTTGCTGATCCGTCAACCGAAGTCCCCGAAGACAACTCACCGCCGCAGATGATGCCAGTGAAGGGCAAGAACGGCAAAGTGCGCATGGTGGCTGTGCCGAAACCTGCGACGCCAGGCCTGTATAAATTCAACTTGATGGGCTTTGCGGGTGGATCATCGCTGGTGGGTGTCACCGAGATGCCAAGCCAGCCGTTGGATGAAACCTACGTGGCACGCCAAGTGCGTGATCAATGCTTGATCACAGGCTTCAATGTCAGCGGCATTGATATGAGTGTTGCGCTCTCTGTCGCTGCCATTGTGACCAGCGCCAATGAAGGTGCGCTGACGGCTATGGGCCGTGCTGACCACTTGCTGCGTGGCGGCAGCGTTTAATTAATCAACGATAAAAAGTTTTGCACCCGTCTGTGTGGATGAGCGGTGCGCGGCATCGCCGAAGTCTGACACCTGATAACTCATGCCGGCTTTCAGTGTGACTGTGCGGCCGTCTTTCAGTTCGGTCAGCAATTCGCCTTCCAGCACGTACAGAATGTGCCCGCGATCACACCAGTGATCAGCAAGATAGCCTGCTGAATATTCAACCTGACGAATGCGAACGTCGCCCAGCATCTGTGTGCGCCACAGGGCATAACCCGTTTCGCCGTCGTGGCGTGTGGGGGTGATGTCGGCCCAGGTTGTTGTCGTGAAAGCCGAGGCGGGGAGTTTCATGCGCGGTGTTATGCGATGATGTCGGGAATGAGTTGATTGCGCAGCGTGGCGATTTGATCTTTCAGACCAAGTTTGCGCTTCTTCAAGCGCCCGACTTTCAATTGGTCGAAATCGTCAGTGGCCATCAGGGCATGAATCACATCGTCCAAGTCGCGGTGTTCCAACTCGAGCTGTGCGAGCTTTTCTTTGATTGCTTCTTGGGTCCACTGCATCGGATTTGGCCGGTAACACTTTTACAAGCTAACAGTCTGATTAAGCCGCACTTTTAGCCAAATATGGCGAACCAAATGGGGCCCAAAATGTGACAATGGCACATCTTACACGCGCGTATTTGTGAAGTCATTCCCGCGAAAAACCACGCGATTAAAAGCTATGTACTGCGGAATAGCTCAAAGTCCTGCGACTCGCCGTATTCTGAGGGATACAGGCTGTTAGGGCGACTGAATCCGCAATTTTATTGCGCCGCAAAATCAAATTAAGCCAATAACTTAGCCAACCGCTTCGGTCGGGCCAAACTTCGGGTTA
Organism: Rhodospirillaceae bacterium; assembly: GCA_965229355.1. Lineage (GTDB taxonomy): Bacteria > Pseudomonadota > Alphaproteobacteria > Rhodospirillales > Rhodospirillaceae. The sequence continues at coordinate 3,415,791 of OZ245869.1, forward strand.
TAGTTTTGTGTCGATTGGACTCGTGGAAAAAGGAGCGCACGGATGGTTGCAGACGTGAGAGCTGAATCTTTAAAAGCGAAACATGCCGCACTCGATACGAAGATTGATATCGAAGAGCGGCGACCTCTCCCAGACATGACACTCATTCACGACTTGAAGCGACAGAAGCTAAAAATAAAAGATGAACTGCAAAAAATTGCGGTTCACTAACCCCCCTAGAAAAGTCCCGTCAGACGTTTGTCGTTCCGGCGCACCAACGGAGACTCGCCGTTGCCGCGATGACAAAGGGGTAGGATCCCAACGTCTCTTGCGCTCACCTTAAAGAAGGTGAGCGCTTTTTTTTGCTTAGATTTTTTAGGTACCAGCGCTGGGAACGGGATCAGAACCAATCGGCTCTGCTTCCGCAGCGGTTGCGGCTTCAGCTTGTTCGTCTGTCGCGTTGGCAGCGGCAGCTTCACGCGCTTCGCGGCGCTTCTTGCGCTCTTCGGCTTTGATCGCGTTATTGACGCGGCGTTGCGCCAACACAACGGCCTTTTCCAAATCAGCTTCGGTGCACAGACCCAGCGTGACAGGATTGGACGGCTTAATGTTCGCAGCATTCCAGTGGGTGCGATCACGCACGCTGGCGATGGTTGCTTTCGTTGTGCCAAGCAGGCGCGAGATTTGCGCGTCTGTCAGTTCCGGATGATGCTTCAAGATCCACGAGATCGCATCGGGGCGATCTTGGCGTTTGGACACCGGCGTATAGCGCGCACCTTTAGACCGCGCCTTCGGCAACGGAATATCGGTCTTGATCATCTTCAAGCGTGCATCGGGGTCAGCTTCACAGCGGGCGATTTCTTGCGTGGTGATTTGACCAGCGCTGACGGGGCTGACGCCAACAATGCCAATCGCGACTTCGCCGTCAGCGATGGCTTGAATTTCGAGTTCGTGCATGCCGGTATAATCCGCGATTTGCTCGAAGCTGAGCGCGGTGTTTTCAACCAGCCATACGGCCGTGGCTTTGGGCATTAAGGGCAGCGCCATTGCAGCGGTCCTTTCAGGTAATGTTCGGGCGTCATTTAGGTATGAGCGAGGGTTAGCGCCGGAATTTTGGCGCGTCTGAACTCGCTTAAGCCCAGATGACAGGAATAATTATATATATCGGGTTTCTTAATGATGGGTCAAACCATTCGTCAACCCATTGATATAATTATATTTTTAAGACGATTTTGCCCATATGGGCCGAGCTTTCCATAAGGGCATGAGCCTTTGCGGCCTCGGCCAGGGGGAATGTGGCGTGGATCAAGGGGACCACTTTGCGGGCCGACAACAAGGGCCAGACGTGCGTTTTGAGGTCGCTGGCGAGTGCTGCTTTGAAACCTAAGTCACGCGCCCGCAATGTCGAGCCTGTGAGTGTGAGGCGTTTCAGCATAATCGCGCTTAAGTCGACCTCGGCTTTCACACCGTTCAAGAACGCGATGGACACCATGCGCCCATCGGTTTTCAGACACTTCAGATTGCGTGCAACGTAATCGCCGCCGACCATATCCAAAATTACGTCGACGCCTTTGGATGGTAGGGCCTTGATGACTTCTAAGAAATCTTGTGTGCGATAATTGATGGCGACATCAGCACCAAGTTTTTTACACGCATCGCATTTTTCGTCGCTGCCTGCGGTGACGATGACAGTTGAGCCCAGCGCCTTGGCGATTTGAATGGCGGTGGTGCCAATGCCGCTGGTGCCGCCGTGAATGAGCAACGATTCACCTGGCTTTAAAGCGCCACGTTGAAACACGTTGTGCCAGACGGTGAAAAATGTTTCGGGCAATGCTGAGGCTTCAATCGCACTGAAACCGTCGGGCCAGGGCAGGCATGAACCTTGATCGGCAGTTGCATATTCCGCGTAGCCGCCGCCCGGAATAAGTGCGCAGACTTTATCGCCGATTTTGAATGCCGTAACGCCGTCGCCAACAGCAACCACTGCACCTGCGACTTCCAGGCCCGGCAAATCCGACGCACCGGGCGGGGCAGGGTATTGGCCCATGCGTTGCACCACGTCTGGGCGGTTCACACCTGCGGCTTCGACCGCAATCAGCACTTCGCCTGTTTTGGGTGACGGCGTGGGGCGCGTGGTGGCGACCAGCACATCAGGGCCGCCGGGTGTGGTGATTTCGACAGCGCGCATAGAAGCAGGAATTGATGCCATTTGTTTTGATCCTTATGCTGACCGCAATCTAATGGTTCGTGCGACGATACGACAAGGTGTTGCGATGGTGTTTGATACAGACGATCTCGATCCGATCAAAAAGAAGCCCAAGCCAAAAGATCTGACGCGAATGTCTGTGGGCGACTTGAAAGAATACATCGCCGACCTGAAAGCCGAGATCGTGCGCACGGAAGCCGAGATTGTGAAAAAAGAAGGTGCAAAAAAAGGCGCAGAAGGGTTTTTTAAGAGCTGAGTTTTTAAGAAGAAGCGCGCAAACGATAGAGCACGTGTTTGCGCAACGGCCCGCCGACCAACGGATGATCGAAGTTATCAGCCGGGTCGGTCGTCATGCCCAGCTTTTCCATTACATGGCGTGACTTTGTATTGCCGATGCTGGTGAACGATAAAATTTCGCGCAAGCCCAGAATTTGAAAGCCATAGTCTACCGCAGCCCGTGCGGCTTCTGTCGCATAGCCTTGGCCCCAGGCGGCGCGGCTTAAGCGCCAGCCGATTTCTGTGCAGGGGGTGAAGTGGGCCTGAAACTTCGGCACCGATAATCCGACAAAGCCGATGAACGCAGGGCCATTGATCACTTCAATTGCCCACAGGCCCCACTTGTGCTGCGCAATACGGTCGCGGATGCGGCCTGCGAAGGCATTGCTGTCTTCAGTGGTTAGCGTATTAGGGAAAAACTCCATTACTTCGGGATCAGCATTCAGTGCTGCGAAGGCGGGCAAATCATCATCGCGCCAATCGCGAAGTTTTAAACGCGCTGTAGTGAGTGTGTTCATTTATGCTCGGAAATGTGACGTTCAATCACGCGGCCTAGGGTTAGCATCGGCACGTTGCCGCCCAACACCACTGCGTCATTGAACGCTTTGAAATCGTACTTGGCACCTAACGCCGCTTTGGCTTGATCGCGCAAGCGGTTGATTTCGCTGTGACCAACTTTGTAGCCGCAGGCTTGGCCGGGCCACGAGCAGTAGCGATCCACTTCGCTGGTGACTTCCGATATCCCTGAGCCATTGGTTGTGGCGAACCACTCAATGGCTTGTTGGCGGGTCCAACGTTTCGCATGCAGGCCGGTATCGACAACCAGGCGGCACGCGCGGAAGGCCAAGCTTTGCAAATAGCCCAAACGCTCGGTGGGGTTGGTGTCGTACACGCCTAATTCATCAGCCAGTTGTTCGGCATACAGCGCCCAGCCTTCCGAATAAGCATTGAACTGCAACAACGAGCGGACGAGGGGCAGCTTGAAAGTGTATTCTCCTTGCCAGACGTGGCCTGGAATGGACTCGTGATACGCAAGATCGGGCAAGCTGTAGCGACGATGCAGATCGGTGGTGTGCAGATTTATCCAGAATTTGCCGGGGATGGTGCCGTCTATCGAACCGGGGCCGCCGTATGCGCCAGGCGCGCCGGGTTCTTCAGATAAAGGAAGACGCTTCACTTCCACATTGCCTTTCACCAGCGTGTTAAAGGCATTGGGCATGCGATTGCGGATATCAGCGACACGGGCGTTGAGGAACGCCATGATCTCGGCGCGGCCCGCATCGTTATCGGGGTACTTAAAGCGGGGATCATTGCCGAGCGCCGTCATGCGCGCGCCGACGCTGCCGTCTGTGTATCCCTCTTTGCGCAAAATTGTGTCCATGCGCGCATGCAAGTCTTTCACTTGCGCGAGGCCCATGGCGTGAACTTCATCGGGTGTCATTTTGGTGGTAGTGCCGGCACTTAAGGCCCAGGCGTAATAGGCATCTCCATCTTTGAACTTCCACACACCTGCATCTGATGTGGCGCGGGCGCGGTGCGTTTCTAACTCGGCAATTTGTCGGTCGAGTGCTGGGATAATCTGCGCATTGCAAATCTCAACCGCCTGCGGACCGAAGGTGCCTTTGATATCTTTGGTCCGAGTCACAAGCGACGTGACCAACTCCCATTCGGCAGGTTTGCCGCCGCGTGCGAGTTTGATTTGCTTCAAACATTTATCCAGCAGAAAATCGGGCGCAATCACGCCATGTGATGCTGCAATCTTCAGGCGCTCGGTTTCGCCATCGATTTGCTGCGCATAGGCTTTCATCCGATCCAAATACGCATCGGCATCGTCCTTGGTTGAAATAGTATGATCGGTGGTGAGCAGGCGCGGGGTGTCTAAGAACGCTCCCACATTTTGCACCACCACATAGGGCGCATTGCGCCAACCGCCGACGGCCACATCTCCGTATTTAAATTCAAACCCGCCAAGGGCGGATTCAAACGACGTTTGGATCACATCGATATTTACGCGCATGGTGTCAGATAACGTACTGCGATCAATCGCGCTCAAGTCTGTTACAGCGCTTTTCAAGCTGCCTGCGATCTCGCGTTGGCCTGTCACGGAACGATTGCCGAGTTTGTGTTTCAGGTGCGCGCGGGCATCTTTGTCGATGCCCAGGTTTGTTGCACTTTCGGGGCTTTCATTCAGCAACATCTCAGCGATGCGGTTCATCACCGCTTCAGCTTTTGTGTCACTGGTGTTTGTGGCTGCAGAAAGCGGAGGTGCTGCAAGCACTGCTGCGCTTCCTAAGAGAATGTCGCGCCGATTGATCTGCATCATCCACTCCCCCAACCCCCGTGCGGCTATAGCCTACTGGTTTAGGGCGGCGGGCGACAAGATGGAGAAGGGGGCGACTTAGCCCTTTGTCTGGGTGCGGCGGCGTTCGCGCAGCACGCTGATGCGGCGCAATACTTCCTGCGGGTGATAAGGCTTGTCTAGCGGGCCTTCATCACACAAATCCCCGGCCTTATTGGCCGCGTTGACGATGCTTGAGGTGAGAACCACATCAATGTTGGGGTGCGTTTCACGTATTTTCTTGGAGAGCGTGAAGCCGTCCATCTCGCCGGGCAACACGACTTCAGTGAAGATCGTTTCCACCCGCCCGCCCGCATCCAGCACGGTGAACACCTCTGCGGCGTTGATGGCTTCAATCACTTTGTAACCACAGGCGCGCAAATAATCGGCAATGACGACGCGGGCTAAAATATCAGGCTCAACCACGATGACGGTATGAGAGCCCGGTTCGCCTGCGGCTTTGTGATCGAAACTGTCGTTCATTCAGACCTGCAAGGTTGTTATGCCATCAACAAACGCTTGATTTGGGCCAGCACTGTATCGAGCGAATAGGGCTTCGGCAGAACGGGCCCCAGTTCTGCGCCGTAGCCTGCTGTCGTCACCAATTGGCTGACGCCTGATGTGAGGATCACATTTACATCAGGGTATTGCTGGCGCACCCACTGGGCGAGCTCAAAGCCATTCATGCTGCCGGGCATGTGAACATCTGAGAATACCAACTCGATGGGTTCGCGTGATTCCAAAATAACCTTGGCCTCGTCAGCACTGCCAGCTTCCAGTACGCGGTAGTTTTGCTGGCGCAAAAAATCAGCGAGGGGCACGCGCACCAACACTTCGTCTTCGACCACCAGGATGGTGGATTTGTGTTTGTGGCCGTTGCCATTTCTGGGTTTCTGACCAGAGGCACCGGCTTCATGATCACTGGAACCGTAACCACTCGGCGCAAAATCGAAACGTGACACGAGACGCAAATTCGGACGCATAATAACTCATCCCCACCAATCATAACGTCGCAGCTTTTGCCGCGTGTTGATCATAACTCCCCAGCATACGATTAAGTTCCACACTTCATTGAGAAATGTGGCCATAATATTGTTGGGGGTAAGTCAGGTGGGAATAGATGTGCTTGCGCACAGTATAACGCCAGCAGGTCCCACCTGTTGGTTTGAGAGTCGCGTCCGCTTCGCGCTAGGATTGCGCAGCGATGCTTAAACCTACAGCTTCAGCTACGCGAATACCATCAACCGCAGCGGATAAAATCCCTCCTGCATACCCAGCTCCTTCGCCTGCTGGGTAAAGGCCTTTGGTGTTGAGGCTTTGGAATGTGTCATCACGCGTGATGCGGATCGGGGCCGAGGTGCGCGTTTCAACGGCCGTCATCACGGCATCGTCCATGTCGTAACCCTTCAACTGCCGCCCAAACACCGGCATGGCTTCGCGAATGGCGCTGACGGCATAATCCGGCAAGCATTGCGATAAATCTGTCAGCGTCACGCCGGGTTTGTACGACGGTGTGACGCTGCCAAGCGCGGTTGAGGCGCGGCCTGCCATGAAGTCACCGACGAGCTGAGCAGGCGCGTTGTAATTCTCGCCGCCGACTTTGAACGACACTTCTTCCCAATGACGTTGGTAATCCAAGCCTGCCAATACACCACCAGGATAATCGTCTGGGCTGATGCCCACGACGAGCCCGCTGTTGGCGTTCCGCATCGCACGTCGATATTGGCTCATGCCGTTGGTCACTAAGCGTCCTGGTTCTGACGCGGCAGCCACTACAGTGCCGCCGGGGCACATGCAGAAGCTATAGACCGAACGACCGCTTTTGCAGTGATGCACAAGTTTGTAGTCAGCTGCACCTAATAACGGATGCCCTGCATGTTTGCCGAAGCGTACGGCGTTGATCATCGCCTGCGGATGTTCGATGCGCACGCCAATCGAAAAGGGCTTTGCTTCCATGAAGATGCCTTTGTCATGCACCATTTGGAAAGTATCGCGCGCACTGTGGCCGACCGCGACGACAAGGTGATCGGTTTCTATACGCTCGCCGTTATCCAGCACAACGCCATGTATGCGGCGTTCGCCATTGTGTTCACTGATTTCGATATCCGTGACTTTATTCTGAAAGCGGATTTCAGCACCCATCTCGATCATCTTGGCGCGCATGTTCTCAATCATCGACACTAATCGAAATGTGCCGATGTGCGGCTTACTGATGTACAGAATTTCATCGGGTGCACCAGCAGCGGCAAATTCCACCAGCACTTTGCGAATGCGGTTCATGCCGTCTTTAATGCCACTGTATAATTTGCCGTCCGAGAAGGTGCCGGCACCACCTTCGCCGAATTGGACATTGGATTCAGGGTTCAGCACGCGTTTGCGCCACAAGCCAAACGTATCAACCGTGCGTTCGCGCACAGCTTTACCGCGCTCCAGAACAATCGGCTTAAAGCCCATCTCGGCGAGCACAAAGCCTACAAACAAACCGCATGGCCCAAAGCCCATTACGACGGGGCGATGCTTCATCGTCGGTGGCGCTTTTGTCACCAGCTTATAATTCGTGTCTGGCGTCGGCGTGATGTTGTGGTCTTTATGGAACCGTTTGAAGACAGCTGCCTGATTTTTCAATTCCACATCAAGTGTGTAGATCAGGGCAATGCGGTCGGTCTTGCGCGCATCATAACCACGGCGTGCAATAGTAAAGCCCAGAACATCGGCAGCAGGAACCTTCAAGCGCTCGCATAAAGCGCTCTTCAAGTCATCCTCGGTATGATCGAGGGGAAGTTTTAGTTCCGTCAGCCGTAGCACGGCAGTCTCCAAGGAAGATGGCGATAGGGCCGATTGATAACGTCTGGACTAGAGATCGGCCAGTTCGTTCTTGTGCTTCTCGGTCCAACCCACTTCATAAAGCGGTTTTGCCCCTTGAATGCCCTTCATTTCATAGCGGCCACGCGGAATGAAGCCTAAGCGTTGGCCTTTGCAGCCATCTACAACTGTCTGAGAGACCCAGATATTGCCGTCGGTGGCTTTCGAGCAGATGCGCGCTGTCATCTGCACCGCTGCGCCGAAGAAGTCGTTTTCTTCTTCCACGGCTTCACCTGAATTGATGCCAATACGCACAACCAAGGGCAGGGATGGGTTGTCACGGTTATGCGTGGCGATATCGCGCTGCATTTGGATCGAGGCTGTCACAGCCGATGGCGCATTACTGAACACTGCCATAATGCCATCACCGGTGTGCTTTACTTCGCGGCCACCCACAGCTGCTATAGCGTTGCGTACGGCCGTGTTGTGTGCACGTACAACTTTCTGCGCGCCAGCGTTGCCCAGTTGTTGCGTCATTGCGGTTGAGCCCGCGATATCCGTAAACAGGAACGTGAAAATCGACGGGACAGATGTGCGTTTCTCAGGTTTCGACCATTCGTTCAATAATGTGCCGATGCCTTTGGTGGCGCCTGAATTGCCGCCCATGAATGCGGTCATGGCTTTCGAGCCACTTTGAATCATCGGTGTGTAGCGCGGGTTTTTGCCGTAGCCCGGCAATTCCGCGCAGAAGGTTTGCGTGCGGTCTTGCGTATTCCCAATGGCAGTGAGGCCTTGGCGCAGAATGCTCAGTTGTGGCTCACGGCTGAGTTTCTTCGCCTGACCTAATGAGGCTAGCGCGCCAGATAACATCAAACTCATCCCAAAGCGCGAGAAGGCATTCAGTTCGCCGACTTCTGCCTGTACTGACCCTTGAGCAGTGGTGACGAAATTTGCGTAAATCTTGCGTGCTTCTGCTTCCGCTGGACTTACTTCCGCCGGGTCTTTTTTCTGCACTGGCTTTGGTTCAGGTACCGCAAAGTTGCGCTGTTCAGGTTGCGGCTCAGAAATCGCAAAACTGCGTTGCTGCTGCGGCTGTACGAATTGTTGCTGCGCTTGCGGCTGTTGCTGTTGGAAAGCCTGCTGCTGCACGGGTTCCGGCGCTGGCGCAGGTTCAGCGATGTCATCCAAGCTGATCTCGCCAGTATCTGGCGTGGACGAACCATCCATATCTGCATCGAGATCGGGCGGCAGTTCGTCCTCGGCTTCTTCTTCTGCGGCCTCTTCAACAATCTCTTCTTCCTGACCGCGTTCGATCTCAACATCGAACTCGTCTTCCTGAAGTGTCGGTGCGGCTTTTTTCTTAACCGGTCCTGCGCGCATCATCGGGCTTTGCATCGCCGCCCGCTGCTTTTGTGCGGCATTCTCGCGGAAGACAAACTTCAAAAGCCCGAAGTCACGGTTCAGCAACAACAGCAACGTGACGAAGAACATCAACACGAAGGTACCGAACACCAGCGGCACACGGTCCGCTTCGCCGACGGTGTTAAAGCCCTCAAAATAAATCAACAGGCCGCCTAAAATAGCCCCCGATACCGTGGCGATGGTGCCTGCAATGATGAACGAGAAAACGATTTTACCCAGCGTGCCGCGTTCGTCTTTTTTCGGGCGCGGCGCAGAGGCTTTGCGCACCACTTGCTTCGGCGCGACACCTTTTTTCTTTGGCGCTGCCGGTGCCGCAGCTTGCGCGCGCGGAGCAGGGGGCGCTGGTGGTTTCTTTTTAGCGGCGGCCTTTAGCGGCGCCTGCTTTTGTCCGAACATATTGTCGGAATCGTTGATGGTTTTGCCCTTGGCACCCTGCCAGGCAACAATTTCTTCGCTGGTGTTGGTCTCAGGGAAAAAGGTTTCTTTGACGACGCGGGCCGGGTAGCCCAACTTCGCCTCAACATTCATACCTTCCGCGACGGCTTCTTCGCGCGCATCACCTTCAAAGGTGGCGTGAAGCGACCAGCGTCCGCTTTGGTAGTAATAGACTTCGTACGTATCGCGAGCCATGTCCCGTTAGGACGCCTGTTCTAGTAATGGGTCATGAACCCAAGCTAAGTGATGATTAGACAGCCGTAAGCAGCCCAACCGTTTTTCCCCATGCACTCAAAAGCAATGCCATGTCAGCCGGTTAGACCGGACCTTCGATGGTTTTGCTTATGTACGCGTAAGCTGCGGCTTACCGGATGATTGCTAAGCCTGCAACTGTTCCGGAAATTGCCACAGCAAACCCGTTAATTCAACCAACGGTCGAAACGCCCGCAGATGAGCTAGGTGGTATCGGCACCTCTTGCTCGCTTAGCTTGAGCCAAGATCCCGCGAAGGGATCGGCCTGAAGACTGGGCTGGCTGGCGTGGGCATTTTGATACACCACCGGTTGCGAAATAATCGCGCCGCGTGAGGCTCCTTCCAGCATGCTTTGTGCATTCGACGTCGCATTGCCTGTCAGCGACGGGTCATCGTTGGCACCGTAACCAGCGTTTAGCGCCAATGCGAAAAACGCATTGTTGTCCTTAATGGTGCCATTTTCGCGCAGCTTTGAAGCGATGCTCAGTGCACTTTGTACCGCTTCGTCGGCGCGTTGGAAGCGCGCCAAAATGCCACGCCCTGTATGCTTCACCTCGCGCCCATCTGTCGCCTCAAGGGCTTCACGCACGACGTGGTTATGCGCTTCCATCACGCCCGGATCATCATGGCGCAGCTCGGTCATCAGATAGTAATCAGTTGGCGTTTGATCAGCAGTCGATGGGGGCTTGGGCACCAATGCACTGGGCGGTGGAACACGCCATGCAGCGAGAGCTTCAGACAGCGTGCCATCATTGCGTTGACCAGCCAAGAAACGCGTCATGGCTTGGCGACCCTGATTCATCAGCATCGTGTTGGTCGGCGCGCTAACGTGCGTATTGAATTGGCTGACGAAGGCGTCAACCGCGTGACGCGGTAACGTGGCTGGCAGCGTCGCCATAGTCAGGCCCATTTCGCCTACCGTTCCCAGGCCAGAGACAGCGGCCAAGTGGGCCATAGCGCCTGTTAAGAACAAGGCCGCGCCGCGCCGTGCAACGGGGTCATCGGTGTTACGTGCAATCTGCGGCAGCATGACTTCCGTGGCAAACCGCATCGCTAAGCCGCGATGGAGCTCACTGATATTTTCGCTGAACGCAGGTTCGGGCGTTTGTTGGGGCGTGCGTTGCTTGCTGGATTGGTCATCCAGCGAGGCAGGCAACGGCACCGGCTCGGCCAACGGCGGCTGTTGTTGTTCCGGCTTTTGCTTTTGGTCTTGTTCCCGCTTTTGTTGCTTGGTGGGCGGTGGCTCAGCAATGACCAGCACGGGCGGCGGGGGCGGCGGCAATTCAGGCTCTGGTTGGGCAGGCGGCAGCGTATCTAAATCACCACGCGCTTTCTTCATGTCCGTGACTTCTTGCTCAGACTCAAACGGCACACGCTTGCGTTTGGGCTTTAAAGTCATACCAGCGGATTGTAGGGCGTAGGCTGTGGACGAGGTGCTGGATTGTTGTGGTGCAGTCGTGGCCCACAGCATTGCGATCAAACGCTTGATCGGCGCGCCAAAACGGAACAGCGCGAACACGCCAAGCAGGAACACAAGCATATAAGTGATTGTTAGAATCGCAGCTTGCGAGTTCGGGTCCATCGCGATGCCGAATGTGGCCAGACGCGTGAGCATCCATGACAGCATTGCGGTGACGACGGCGGCCGAGCCTAAGCTCAAACCCATGGCGATTACGGCACGCCAAAAAATATCAGCGGCGGCAGGGGCGATGGCGCGTGCCTTCACACGTGTGCCAACATTTGTGCGCGCATCAAGCCCGCGTGCTGCGCGGGCTGCCCCCTGGACACCTTCGTAACCGGTCGCGGGCTTCTTGAGCTTCGCGATCATCTCTTTCGCGCGCGGGCTGACGTAGACCGTCACGCTGTCAGAGCGGTTATCGTGCGGGTAATATGTTTCCTTGACGACCTTGCAGGGGCGCTTGGTGATGTCTTCTAAGTGATTGGCTTCAAGCATGGCTTGCTTGCGCTCATCACCAGGGTATCGCTGTTGCAGCGTCCAACGGCCATCTTGGTAGCAGTGGACTTCAAACTGAACGATTGCTGTTATCGCCATCGCCACGGCCCTTTCGGGCCCTCCGTTATGGTCTTAGCCTCGGTGTTCTACAGAGGCTATTAACTGTGCCAATGCTGCCGCGCTTTGTCTGATGAAACAACGCATTAGCGAAATGTGCGGTTGCGAAAATAACATAAAAAAGGCCGCGTCAAAAGAACGCGGCCTTTGCAGCTTTTGGTTGATAGCGCGTGACGCTATCAGAAAATGTCTTAAGCTTCTTTCTTCGCGCCGAAAGCTTTGAACTTCTTGGCGAACTTGGCCATCTGGCCGCCAGAGTCGTTCAAGCGATGCACGCCCGTCCAAGCCGGGTGCGTCTTTGGGTCGATTTCCAAGCGCATCGTGTCACCAGGTTTGCCCCAGGTGGAACGGGTGGTGTACTCAGAGCCGTCAGTCATGACGACTTTGATTTCATGGTAATCTGGATGGCCTTCTTTTTTCATGGTCTCTTCCTTACGCCCGAGAGCGCGCTAAGGCGCAAATAAATAGGGTATTCCGGCAGCCTTTGGGCCCCGAAAGAGCGCGCCTTATACAGGGTTGGTTTCGCCGGTTCAAGACCGTGATCGCACCGGAGCTGAAAAGGTTAACGCTGGTCCAATTTCAGCTCAATACGGCGGTTTTTCGCCCTTGCTGTTGGGCTTTGGCCCGCTTCAAGGGGCTGGAATTCGCCAAACCCTGCCGCAGCCAGACGTTCTGGTGGAATTCCTTGCGCGATCAGGAACTTAACGACCGATACCGCGCGGGCCGTAGAAAGCTCCCAATTCGAGGTAAAGGCCGCCGTTGAGATGGGCACCGTATCGGTGTGGCCATCAATGCGCATGATCCAGTTCACGTCTTTGGGGATCTGGCGGCTGATCTGGTTCAGGGTTTGGGCCAGTTGCACCATCTGGCGTTGGCCTTCGACCCCAAGGTCAGCCGAGCCCGAGGCGAACAGAACCTCAGATTGGAAAACGAAACGATCGCCGACAATGGAAATGCCAGGGCGGTTGCCCAGAATGTCGCGCAAGCGTCCAAAGAATTCCGAACGATAGCGTTGCAACTCTTGCACCTTGCCAGCCAGTGCGCGGTTCATGCGGCGGCCCAGGTCAGAGATTTGTGCTTTCTGTTCAGCCGTCAGTTTGTCAGAGGCGTCCAACGCGGCGGCGAGGCGCGCCAGTTCTTGCTGCATCTCTTGTAGTTGCTGCGTCATAAGTGCGGCTTGAGCCTGTGCTTCAGCCGTGAGGGCGCGTTCTTTGGCAATGGCTGCATCGTTGGTGTTGGCTTTGGCCCCTAAAGCCGCGACTTGTTTTTCCAGATCAGCTTTGAGGGCTTCAAGCGCTTTAACCTGATTTTGAATCAACGCCAGTTGTTCAGCTTGTTTGGCGATCAAATCGCGATCAGCAGCGGTTTTTTCTGATGCTGATTTCAAACCCGCAGTCAGTTGATCCGCTTCTGTACTTTTCTCGGCAAAGCGTGCTTCCAAATCACGAAAGTCGATGCGTAGTTTTGTCAGTTCGCCGAGTTCCTGGTTGGCTGTGCGCAGTTGATCGGACATGCGCGCGAGATTACCCTCAAGCTCGACGCGTGCTTGGCGCTCCATCGACAGCATTTCGGTCATCTCAGCCATACGCTTGTTGAGTGCAGTGAGGGCCTGTTCGCGGCCTGAGAGGGCTTGGCCCAAGAAGAACTGACCCAGCACAAACACCAGCAGCACGAAAATAAAGATGATCAGCAGCGTCGAGAGTGCATCGACCCAGCCAGGCCAGATATCAACAGTTTGATGCGGGCGGCGTGTGAACGCGGGCATTAGGTTTCTGACGACCCGCTATGACTGCCTGTAGCAGCGATTGTTTTCGCTAGCAGTTTCATTTCCGCGCGGATATCGCGGATCAAATCTTCCTGGCGATTGTCCATGTTTCCGGCGAGGCGGATCAATACCGCATCGATGCTGCGGATGTGCCCTTTGGTGATATCGTCCATGCCACCTTGCACGGACGAACCCGTTTCGTTCAGGCGTTTGAGCAGCGGTGTGATTTCTTTTTGGTTTTCAGCCAAACGCAACAGCACTTGTGTCTCGATGCGCATCTGTTCGGCCAGAATGGTCAGCTTGTCGTTCATCGCTGCAAAATGCTCATTAGCGACGCCGCGGCTTTGATCGCTGCGCGCCATGATGCGTTGCAGTTCCTGCATGCTCTCGGCGGTCTGTTCTAACAGCGCTTCGGTGTAGGCCGGGATGGATTGCTCACCTTCGGACACGCCCGCCCCAGACGATAAACGCGTGACACCCGACAACCATTCTTCAAGGTCATTGAAAAACGCGTTCTGTGCTTGTCCTGCTTGCAAATCGAGGAAGCCCAACACCAATGAACCTGCCAAACCAAACAGCGATGACGAGAAAGCTGTGCCCATGCCGGACAGCGGCGCTTGTAAGCCGCCTTTGAGGTCTTCGAACATCGCAGATACATCAGTGCCGCTGATGCTCAAGCTGTTGATCACGTCACGCACGGCGTTGATAGTGCCGAGCAAGCCCCAAAAGGTGCCGAGCAGCCCTAAGAAAATGCAAAGCCCGGTGAAGTAGCGCGCCAGTTCACGGCTTTCCGCCAGGCGTGATGAAATCCCGTCCAACAACGTGCGCATTGCTGGCGCGCTTAAGCTGATGCGGCCTTTGCCACGGCGATCCGCCAACATGCGCGCCATCGGCGAGAGCAGGCGAATGTTGTCTTCGGATGTATCGGTGCGCTGTTCGGAAAAATTTTCGGCAGAGAGTGAGGCGCGGAACTGATCGAGCCAGTTCATCTCTGGGCGCAGCAGCATGACTTCGCGAAAGTTCAGCGCAATGCCGACTAGGATCACAGCCAAGATCGCGCCATTCAGCAGCGGATTGACCATAAAGATGGTGATGAGGGTATTGGTGAGAAGCGCACAGCCAATGCCGACAGCGATCAGGAAGATCACCATGCGCGTTAGATACGTGTTGCTATTCATCATCGCCGTTCGGTCTCACTTCGTTTGAAGGAATGATGGCCGAAATCGAAAAGGTGCGGGCTTAAAAGCCTGCAAGGTCGATCACGTTAGCGTCAATGATGCTAGCGTTTCACCGCCACAGCATCGACGCGGTCGAGGTTGCCACCTTCGCCTTGATCGCCGAGTGCGCGTACTTCAATACGTGTGCGCTCGACACCGCCATCAATCAATAGATTCCGGATTGCAATCGCACGGTCCAACGCCAAGCGACGCGCCTTGCTGGTGTTCTTTTCAGGATCGGTCGCATAGGCCATCAACTGCACGCGCAGGTTTTTGTCTGCATTCATGCGCTTGGCTAAATCTTTCACCGAGCCTTGGCTGCCAACATCAATGTCTGTCACGCCAGCCGCAAACGGTACCGACAAAGCGGTGGTCATTTCTTCAGCGGCTGATGGCGTCGGCGCAGCTTTGGGGGCTGCGGCTGTTTGTTGTTTATCCGGCAGCACGAACGGGGCAGGGCCCGCTTGTTCTTGCTGCGAGGCTTTTGCGGCAGCTGCCGACGGCGCAGCCGCAGGTGTTGTCGGCGGAGGTGTGGCCGCGACCGGAACCGGTGCAGGCTCAGGCGCTTTTGCCGTCGTTGGTGTGGGCGCCGGTGCTGCCGTTTTCAGAGGAGCTGGTGTTGGAGCCGGTGTCGGCGCTGGAGCAGCGGCAACAGGTGCGGGTGTCGGGACAGCGCGCGATTCAACGCGCGGCTCTTCGACAGGTTTTGCAACTACGGTTTTCTTTGCAGGTGCTTGCGCTTGTGGTGCGCGCAGTTTGATCGTTTGACCAGCCGAGCTATTTACTGGGCGCGTGCCTGCCGGTGGGCGCAGCACAATTGGGCCTGAGGATGAGCGTGAGCCGCCATCGATGGCGCTTAAATCAACGCTGACATCCGACGATGATTGCGCGAAGGCGGGCCCAAAGAGAGGCAATGCGGCTAGCGATAAAGCCGAGCCGAGCAGCATCGCTCGCAGCATGAGTTTCGAGGACTTATTTCCCGACATCGCTAATACCGGTTGACCGTTACACGTGACGCTCACCCCAACCCCCAACCAAATCTTTTTGTCTCGTTTGTTTCGTCGGCGGGATAAGCCCGCGACACCGTACATCATCGCCTTCGCACGGTACAACCCGCAGCATGGCGAAAATGACAAATATCGCAGAGTTCTTAAGCAGTTATGTACACCGCTTAAGGCTGAAATAAGACCAGGAATTGGGTTGGCTGGCCGCCTGGCGCAACTTTAAGGCGCGACCTTAAGTAAGGGGGAAGGACTATTCGCCCAGGATCAGCTTGCGCATCGAGGTCTGAAGTTCGCCATTAGTCGCCAGGATATTGCCCGTATCAAGCGGGTTGCCCGGTGTCGTTAAGTCGCTGACGAAGCCGCCAGCTTCAGTCACCAACAGCACGCCTGCCGCCATATCCCATGGCTTTAAGTTCATTTCCCAGAACGCATCGAACCGGCCAGCGGCGACGTAAGCTAAGTCCAGCGAGGCAGCGCCAAAGCGGCGGATGCCAGCTGTTGCGCCAATCACGCGGCCGCATTGGGCCAGAAACTCTTGGTGTTTCGGACGGCCCTTGAACGGCGTGCCCGTGCCCACAATCACGTCATCCAGTACCCGGCGGGCCGACACACGCAGGCGGCGGTTATTCAAAAACGCGCCGGTGCCTTTTTCAGCGGTGAACAGATCGTCGGTGATCGGGTTGTAAACCAGACCTGCAATGATCTCGGTGCCACGCTGTAACGCGATCGACATCGCAAACTGCGGAATGCCATGGATGAAGTTCGTGGTGCCATCGATGGGGTCGATGATCCAGCGGTGGTCTGGATCAGACCCTTGGATAACGCCAGCTTCTTCGTTGATGAAACCGAATGCGGGGCGCGCCTTCGTCAGTTCCGCCACCAGGAATTTCTCGGTTTTCACGTCGGCTGCGGTCACGAAGTCGCTAGGGCCTTTGCGGGAAACCTGCAAATGCTCAACTTCGCCGAAGTCACGCTTCAGCACTTTCCCGGCTTTTTCCGCCGCGGTGACCATCACGTTCATGAGGGGCGTGCGTAAAGGCATAAAACCGGCTCAGTTCAGTCGAAGTGAAAACAAGATGAAACGCTAACAGTTAGTCTTTAGCGCGTTCGACGTAGGTGATTTCGTCGGTTGCAACCACGATGCGCGTGCCCGATTCAACGAACGGCGGCACCATGATCTTCAAACCGTTTTCCAGTTTCGCCGGCTTATAAGATGACGAGGCCGTTTGGCCTTTCACAACCGGGTCAGCTTCAACAACGGTCAGGGTCACTTGCGACGGCAAGTTCACGGCAACCGCTTTGCCTTCGATGAAGTTGACGGTCACGGCCATGTTGTCTTGCAGGAAGGCTGCTTTTTCGCCCAGTAGTTCAGCCGGAACGTTGAACTGGTCAAACGTGGTGCTGTCCATGAAGGTGAACGCTTCGCCGTCAGCGAACAAATATTGGCAATCCAATTCACGGACTTCCAAGCGCTCTACGGTGTCAGCGGTACGCCAGCGGTCTTGTGACTTGGTGCCGGTCGCGACATCGCGCATTTCAACTTGGATGAAGGCGCCGCCTTTACCCGGTTGCAGCAATTGGATCTTCAAAACGGTCCATTGCTTGCCTTGGTGTTCGATGACCATGCCGCCGCGCATGGTGTTGGCTTGAATCTTCATGGGTGCGCCTAGTGTGTGCTGTTCGTTTAAAAGAGCGGAATGGATTGATTTCCCGGGGGAAAAGCGGGGCGCTTGTAACAGTTTGATCTTACTTCCGCAACCGAGGAAACCTATGAGAAAGTCGGCTATAAAGCTCTGAAATCTAAGCCTTTGGAACCGCAACCGAATGTCTGTGTCGACGCCCTGGTGGCACCCTGAAACGTTAAAGCGCCGGTTGCCGTATTTAGAGGTCCGTCGCGCGGCCCATAAGGCGGTTCGGGCCTATTTCCAGGCCGAAGGCTTTATGGATGTGGAAACGCCCATCCTTCAGGTTTCGGGGGGGATAGAGCGGCATATCCGGGCTTTTACCACCACGTTGACGGAGCCCTTTGGCCAAGCAACAGGCGAGCGTGCCCTGCATACGTCCCCAGAGTTCGCCATGAAGAAGCTGTTGGTGGCGGGCTTGCCCAAAATCTACCAGGTGGCGCGCGTGTTCCGGAATGGCGAGCGCAGCCCGCTTCATCACCCCGAGTTCACGATGTTGGAATGGTACCGGGCGGGCACCAGCTACGATGCGATGATGGCCGATTGCGCAGCGCTATTGGAGAAGGTGACGAAGTCAGCTCAAAGAACGTTAGAGCATGATGGACTGCTGAAATGGCATGGTCGGGTATGTGACCCAGCACTGCCCCCAGAGCGCCTGACGGTATCGGAGGCTTTTAAGCGCTATGCCAACATCGACCTGTTAGCGACGATTGAAGACCACACCGTTTCGATGCCCAATCCCGATGCGTTGCGGAATGCTGCAAAGCAGAACGGCATTCAGGCGTCGGTGTCGGATACGTGGGAGGACATCTTCTTCCGTGTGATGATGGAGATCGAGCCCAAGTTGGGCGCGGAGCGTGCGACTATCTTGTGCGAATATCCAGCCTGTTTGGCGGCGTTGGCTCAGCGCAAGCCTTCTGAACCAAGGGTCGCTGAGCGGTTCGAGCTGTATGCCTGC
This sequence comes from Rhodospirillaceae bacterium, assembly GCA_965229355.1. Lineage (GTDB taxonomy): Bacteria > Pseudomonadota > Alphaproteobacteria > Rhodospirillales > Rhodospirillaceae. Next base: position 3,434,198 of record OZ245869.1, read on the forward strand.
GGCGTGGAACTAGCCAATGCCTTTGGGGAACTCACGGACGCCGCCGAACAGCGCCGCCGCTTCGAGCACGACCGCAAAATGCACCAGGATTTGTATGGCCAAGCCCCGCCGTTGGATGAAGACTTCCTGGCGGCATTGGATGCTGGGCTGCCGGTGTCATCCGGATGCGCTTTAGGCTTTGACCGCCTCGTCACGCTGGCATCTCACGCCAATGACATTACCGACGTTCTTTGGGCACCTGTTGCATGACCAAAACTGTCCCTGAGTATATTGCGGGCTTCCCGCCCAAGGTTCAGCCCCTGCTGAAGAAGGTGCGGGCCACTGTGCGCAAGGCTGCCCCCAAAGCCGAGGAGGGGATCAGCTACCGCATCCCGTCCTACAAGCAGGGTGGCATTGTCGCGTACTTCGCAGGCTTCAAAAATCACATCGGCTTTTTCCCGCCGACACGCGACCCAAAACTGAAGGCCCTCGCCAAGAAATGGGCAGGCCCAAAGGGCAATTTGAAGTTCCCATTTGAGGAGCCCATTCCGTTCGCGCTGATCACCAAACTTGTGAAGGCGAATATCAAATTGAACCAGTCTAAATTGAAGCAGGACAAGTCCAAGAAAACTTCAAAGAAGTAACCTCACGGCTCTTGAATCAAAACGTGAAGAACCGATTCTAAGGTACTGGAACAGATTCACTTTTTAAGGATGCGTGATGTCGCTGATCCTCAACATTCTCTGGATTGTTTTCGGTGGTCTTTGGATGGCGTTGGGGTGGCTTTTAGCGGCCCTGATTATGGCCATTACCATCGTCGGATTACCGTGGGCTCCGGCAGCGTTGCGTATTGCAGGTTACACGCTGATGCCGTTCGGCAATCAGGCCATCGACACCAATCCTGGCCCCTTAAGTTTCATCGGCAATATTCTGTGGTTTGTGCTGGCAGGCTGGTGGCTGGCGCTGGGCCATCTGTTCACGGCGGTGGGCCTGGCTCTCACCATTATCGGTATCCCGTTTGCCTGGGCGCACTTGAAGTTAGCAGGGCTGACGCTGGCCCCACTGGCGACGGCAATTGTGCCGAAAAATTAGGAGGCGGCTTTCCACCAATCAGCCAACGGCTGCGTGACAAGCTGGCCGATGCTTCTTGTGAAGTTCCGCTCTTCGGCTGATTCCGAAGGGCGGCCCAAGATGTTCCAAGCAATCCACATTCCAACCGAGTCACCCAGGGCTAATTCAGGGCTATCGGTATGCTTCAGGGCGCTTTGATACGATTGCGCAACGAAAGACTTGCAGTCCTCAAGTCCCCGCAGTCCGTCTTCAGGCTGCCACTGCTGAATATGCGCCGAAGCTCTTTCGACTAAGGTTTGCTTGGTCGGCGCATCGAAGGCTTCGTCTTCCAGGTATTTCAGCGCGGCAAATATTGTCGCGGTGGTGACGATGAAATCCCAATGCTCTAACTTTTCCGGGTCGTCGAAATAAGCTTCCAGGAACGGGAATTCGTCCGTAATCGGCGTATACGCCGCGACGGCATGAATCTCAGCGGTGCGAACGAGCTCTTCCGCACATTCAATTAATTTTGGATCGATCACGCTTTTTCTGAGCTGACGGCTTTGTCGAAGATCGCGTTGAAAGCCTTCACAGCCTCTGTGGGGCCTTTGTCGTAGGCCCAAACACCTGCGGATACGGCCAGGAAGTCAGCCCCTGCGGCCACCAAGGGCTCGCAGTTTTCAACCGTAATGCCGCCAATGGCGACGCACGGCACGTTGATGGTCGTCGACCAGATTTCGAGAATTTCGGGGTCTAACGGTTCACGGTCGGAAACGTCTTTGGTGGTCGAGGGGAAGAACGGGCCAAAGGCCACGTAATCGGCACCTTCTTCGGCCAGGTCCATGGCGAGGTGGCGCGAGTCACGGCAGGTCACACCCACCATGGCATCGGGACCAACAGTGTCGCGTGCTTCGCCGTAAGACGCATCTTCTGGCCCCACATGCACGCCATCGCAGTTCAGTTGCTTTGCGAGGTCGGGGCGGTCGTTGAGAATAAGCGCCACGTCTTTGGCATGGCAGATCGGCATCAGCGCTTTTACAGCAGCGCGGATGGTGTTGTCGTCGCAGTCTTTGAGGCGCAACTGCACCGATGCGACATCGCCCGCCGCGAGAGTGTCCTCAAGCGTACGGGCGAATGCGTTTAGGTCAGCAATTGCTGCCGGTGTAATCAGGTACAACCGGCAGCGAATTTTTTCTTCGGTCTTGGACAAAAGCTTACTCGTCTTTGCCTTTGTAGATGTCGACCAGCTTGCCCAAGAGGGTCATAGCTTCGTCGTACGGGCGTTGGAACGAATTGCGGCCGATGATCGAGCCGTTGCCGCCGCCGTCACGAATGGCTTTTGCTTCTTCGAACAGGCTGTCTTCGCCCTTCTTACCACCGCCCGAGAACACGACGAGGCGACGGCCACCGAAGCAGCTTTGGACAACGTGGCGCACGCGGTCAGTCAGGGTGTCGCGCGGGATGTTGGATGCTTCGTAAACCTTCTTGGCTTCCGGCAGATCAAGGTGAGCGGTCGGCAGCTTCACTTTGATGATGTGCGCGCCCAACAGGGCCACCATGTGCGCAGCATATGCCACGATATCAAAGCCAGTTTCGCCGTCCTTCGTGACGCCCGAACCACGCGGATACGACCACACCACGACAGCCAAGCCAGCAGCTTTGGCTTCTGCGGTCAGTTCGCGCAGGTCATTCATCATGTCGTAAGCTGAGTCAGAACCCGGATAAATCGTATAACCAATCGCCGAGCAGCCCAGGCGCAGCGCATCGTGTACGCCAGCGGTGATGGCTTGGGTCGGAGCATTCTTTTCCGTGCTCAGTGAGTTCGAGCTGTTGACCTTCAAGATGGTCGGGATGGCGCCAGCAAATGTGGATGCGCCGTCTTCGATCATGCCCAAGGGGGCGGCGAAGGCGGACAGACCGGCGTCGATGCCCAGTTGCCAGTGGTAGTGCGGCTCATAGCCAGCCGGGTTCGGGGCGAAAGAGCGGGCCGGGCCATGCTCGAAGCCCTGGTCGACAGGCAGGATCACCAGCTTGCCAGTGCCGCCCAGTTTGCCGTGCATCAGGATGCGGGCGAGGTTGGTCTTGGTGCCTGGGTTGTCGCTTTCGTAGCCGTCGAGGATTTTCTTAACCCGGGTCGAGATCTTCATGGTCGGACTGGTCCTTCAGATAAATTGCGGGGGCCATATGCGCCGCGCCGCTTCAAAATTGCGGGGCGAGATATAGAGGCCCCGAAAGCGCTTGCCTAGGGTAACGTTATAGAACCGCTGACGGTGCTTATTGACTCTGCGATGGGCTGGCTTCTATGCTCAATTATTATACGAGCAATAAGCGCTATTCCTTTGAAAGATATGAAAAACAACTCTGCCAGTCCCGTGTCTGCCGCCCTGGAAAAATTAGACCAGGCGGTGATGCGTCTTGAACGGGCAACCGCGACTCTGGCGCCTGATCTGCCCCGCTTAGCTGATGTGCCGAAGCTTGAGGAAAGCGTGTCGGCCAGCAAGCGTGAGAACGCGATCTTGCGTGAAGCAGTCGGGCGCGTGTCGGCGCGGCTGGATCATGTGATCGGGCGCCTTGGTTCGGCGTTGAAGGAATAGGGCGGTGGGTCAGGTCTCTATAAGCATTCGCGGGCGGCAATATCAGATTGCCTGCGATGACGGGCAGGAAGCGCATTTGGCGCGCCTGGGCCGCTACATCGACCAGCAAGCCGAAGAGTTGGTAAAGCAAGCAGGCTCTATTAATGAACCGCTGATGATGGTGATGATTGCGTTAACCATCGCCGACCAACTGACTGATGCGAATGAGAAGTTAGATAGCATGGCATCTGAGGCCGCTAGTGCACAGTCGCAGGTCGATACCGGCACGGCTGGCGTTCTGACCAGTTTAGCAAAACGGATTGAAGACATTGCCGCCAGCCTCGAACGTCCCTAGATTGGGGGTGGAGCTGCGGGGTGCGTTAGGCTCAGTGAACCCCAGGGGCGATAGTCTACTTATAGGGAGCTGTCCCTGACGGGATTTCGGTCTCGTTACATGGCGCCCACCTATCACACTGGCCCAATGGACGGTCCAGGTAGCCGACGGCTTTTGCGGCTCCACTTTATTCTACCGGGGGATTCTAAGCGTTTGGGGAACGGGCAAGCGTAACTGCCCGCGTTAAGTTCTGATCATGATGTCGTTAGCCGCGATCCAAGCCGCCAAGATAGAGCTGCGGCGCAGGGCTTTGACTGCGCGTAATGAAGTGTTTCAAGCCCGTGGACCCGAAGCCGCCGCCGCCTTGGCAGCGCAGGTGTCTAAGATCAAACGACGCGTGCCTCATATTAATATAGCTGGCTATTGGCCTTTAGGCTCTGAGCTTGATTGCCGCCCAGCTTTGCTTGATCTGCATAAAGAAGGCTGCTCGGTTGCGCTGCCTGTTGCGGGTGCGCGCGGTGACCGCCTGCTGTTCCGGCAATGGACCCCCGGCCAACACCTTGAGTCGGGCCCGTTTGGGACATCACATCCGGGGCCATCATCTCCCATTATAGAGCCCGATATTATTCTGGTGCCGTTGCTGGCGTTTGACGCAAAGGGCAATCGGTTGGGCTACGGTGCTGCTTATTATGACCGCACGCTCCACGCCTTGCGGTCGGTACGCCGGGTCGAAGCGTGGGGCTTTGCTTTTGATGAACAGGAAGTGCCTGAAGTTCCTACTGAAGCAACCGACCAAAAATTAGATGGCGTGATGACGGATCGGCGCTTGCTGCGCTTCGTGTAAGCCGTCTAAACAGGGCCTATGAAACTCCTTTACTGTGGCGACGTCATGGGCCGGTCGGGGCGCGATGCCATCACCACCCATATCCCGACGTTGCGTGAAAAACTGAATCTCGATTTTGTCGTGGCCTGTGGCGAGAACGCTGCCCACGGCTTTGGCATTACAGCTGCGATCTGCGAAGAGTTCTATAAAGCGGGCGTGGATGTGATCACGCTGGGCAACCATGCGTGGGATCAGCGCGAGATTGTCGACTACATCAAACAGCAGCCGAAATTGCTGCGTCCCTTGAACTTTCCGCCGGGCACGCCGGGGCAGGGTTCAGGTGTTTTCAAAACCGCCAAAGGCGAGAAGGTCTTTGTCGCGCAAGTGATCTGCCGCTTGTTCATGGAACAAGCCGATGATCCGTTCCGCGCGGTATCAGCAGCGCTTGCCACCCAAAGCCTAAAAGGCACGGTCGCTGCAGGGATTTTGGATATTCATGGCGAAGCCACTAGTGAGAAGGCGGGCTTGGCCCTCCTGGCTGATGGCCGCTTATCAATGGCGGTTGGCAGCCACTCGCATATTCCCACGGCCGATACGCGCATCATGGCAGGCGGAACGGCGTTCCAAACTGATGCGGGCATGTGCGGTGATTTTGATTCCATCATCGGCATGAAAAAAGAACTGGCGATGCACCGTTTCACCAATCGTGTGCCGGGCCAGCGCCTTGAGCCCGCGATGGGCGAGGCCACGCTGTGCGGCGTGTATGTTGAGACCGATGATGCGACGGGATTGGCTGCGCGTGTTGAACCCATCCGTGTCGGTGGAGCCTTGAAGCAGAGCTTGCCTGCTTAAAAGCGCTCGACTCTAGGCGTTTTTCACAACATTTGGTATAAGCCGCCTAGTGCACCGCTGATTATGGTGTACAACCAAGACCCTGAACCTAAAGCAGAATAAGAGCGCGTAACGACGATGGCTGGCCATTCCCATTTTGCAAATATCGCACACAAGAAGGGCGCCCGTGATGCCAAGCGCGCCAAAATCTTCACCAAGCTCGCCCGCGAAATCACGGTGGCCGCTAAGTTGGGCCAACCTGACCCCGTATATAATGCACGCTTAAAGGCTGCCATTGCTGCCGCCAAAGCCGACAGTATGCCCAAGGACAACATCGAGCGCGCCATTAAGAAGGCGACCGGTGCTGAGCAGGAAAACTACGAAGAAGCGCGTTATGAAGGCATCGCGCCCGGCAGTGTGTCGCTGATCGTGGAAGCGTTGACCAACAATCGCAATCGCACGGCGGCGGAACTGCGCACCATCTTTGATAAAAATGGTGGCACGATGGGAACCACGAATAGCGTGGCCTTTAATTTTCAGCGTGTCGGGCTGATCTCGTACAAATACGACGCAGGTTCAGATGACGCGGTGATGGAAGCCGCCATCGAAGCTGGTGCTGACGACGTGGTGTCGGATAAAGCCGCCGGTCACAGCATTTATTGTGCGCCCGACGCTTTGCACACAGTCACAAAGGCTTTGGAAGAAAAGCTGGGCGAAGCCGAAGGTGCGCGCCTGGATTGGCGCCCGACCACCACGGTCGATGTGCCGTTCGAAAAAGCTCAAGACGTTTTAGATTTAATCGCCGCGCTCGATGACAACGACGACGTGCAACGCGTGTCGGCCAACTATGAAATGTCTGATGAGGTCATGGCCAAGCTCAGCGGCTAAGCGGCGCGTGGCGGTGGTGCAAACAACATCGCGCGAAGTTCCAGCAGTCAGTGCTGGACCTGTTGCTGTTGGAAGCGTGCGTATTCTCGGCCTCGATCCGGGTTTGCGCCATACCGGCTGGGGCGTGATCGATACGCTGGGCAATAAGCTCTCGTACATTTCGTGCGGCGTGATCGAGCCCGATCCTGATCTGACCCTGGCCGAGCGGCTGCATCATCTATTTTCAGCCGTCGCGACATTGACCGCGCAGTTCAGCCCCACCGAATGCGCCATTGAAGATACGTTCGTGAATAAAAACCCCACATCGACATTAAAGCTAGGTCATGCGCGCGCAGCTGCCATGTTGGGCCCGGCATCTGTGCAAGTGCCGGTGTTTGAATACAAACCCAACCTTGTGAAAAAGTCGGTGGTGGGTGCAGGGCATGCCGACAAAAACCAGATCGCGACGATGATTTCGATTTTGCTACCTGGAAGCCGTGCCGGTTCGCCCGATGCCGCTGACGCGCTGGCTGTGGCTGTGTGTCATGCACATCACCGTGTCACCAAAGCGCGCCTGTCTAAAGCGATGGTGGCGGCAGAATGATCGGCAAACTAAAGGGTCGCGTCGATCATATCGGATCAGACGGCGCGATTATCGATGTGAACGGTGTGGGCTACGAGGTGTTCTGCTCCTCGCGCACTCTGATGGCTTTGCAAGTGGGCGGAGCTATTGAACTGACCATCGAAACTCATGTGCGTGAAGATCACATTCATCTCTACGCCTTCACCAGTCCACGCGAACGCGAGGTGTTCCGCATTCTGATGACGGTGCAGGGTGTCGGCGCACGCGTGGCTCTCAGCATCATGGGCGCATTGTCGGCGGACCAAATTGCCACGGCCATTGCAGCGCAGGATCAGAGCGCATTTAAAAAGGTTTCCGGCGTGGGGCCCAAGTTGGCTGCGCGTTTGGTACAGGAACTTAAAGGCAAGCTGACAACGTTTGATCTCACGGCCAAACCGCTTGCAGCAGCTGGCAAAGAGAAAGTCGCTCGTTCTGCGCCGCGCTCTCATGCCGATGATGCCGTCTCGGCGTTAGTCAATTTGGGGTATGGCCGCACCGATGCCTTCGGTGCTGTGGCCCGTGCTGCTGCCGAAGACGCGAATGCCGATACGGCACGTCTCATCCGTCAGGCGCTTCGTGAGTTAGGAAGCGTCGATGGCTGAGAGTGATCGCATTATTGGCGGTGACCGCCAACCCGAGGATTCCGATGCATCTATGCGCCCAAAGGTGCTGGGCGATTTCATCGGCCAAGCGGCTGTGCGCGAGAACTTATCTGTGTTCATTGCCGCCGCGAAAGCCCGTAAAGAACCGCTCGATCACGTGTTGCTGCATGGGCCGCCGGGCTTAGGCAAAACTACACTGGCGCACATTGTCTCTCGCGAATTGGGCGTGGGCTTTCGTGCGACCTCTGGCCCGATGATCGCGAAAGCTGGCGATCTTGCTGCCATCTTAACAAACCTTGAAGCGAACGACGTTCTCTTCATTGATGAAATCCATCGCCTTAATCCCGCCATAGAGGAAGTGCTCTATCCAGCCATGGAGGACTTCCAGCTGGATCTCATCATTGGTGAGGGCCCAGCTGCGCGGTCGGTCCGGATTGAATTGCAGCCGTTTACGCTTGTGGGGGCGACAACGCGCTCGGGGTTACTGACGACGCCGCTGCGCGACCGCTTTGGAATCCCGCTCAGGCTGGAGTTCTATTCGACCGAAGATTTGGTTGAGATCGTGCGTCGTGGCGCGAAAGTGTTAGGGGTAGCGATGAGCGAGGATGGTGCGACAGAAATCGCCCGCCGGTCGCGCGGAACACCGCGTGTGGCCGGTCGCTTGCTGCGCCGGGTTCGCGATTTCGCCGCTGTTGCTGGCGATGGCCAGATCACCAAGCCCGTCGCAGATGCAGCCCTGAAGCGCCTGGATGTAGATGCCATTGGCCTTGATGCCATGGACCGTCGCTATCTCAACTGCATTGCCGCAAATTATGCAGGCGGGCCGGTGGGCGTTGAAACGCTGGCGGCCGCACTCTCTGAAGAGCGCGACACCATTGAAGATGTGATTGAGCCGTTCCTGATCCAGCAGGGCTTGCTTCAACGTACACCGCGCGGCCGGATGGTCAGTGATCGCGGGTTTGTGCATTTAGGCTTGAAAGTACCGCGCCGCGAAACCGCGCAATTTGATTTGCTCGATGGGGAGAACTCATGAGCGAATTGTTCGGCGGTGAATTGCGCGGCAAAACGCATGTGCTCCCTTTGCGGGTGTATTACGAAGACACCGACGCAGGTGGTATTGTCTATCACGCCAACTATTTGCGTTTCGCTGAACGTGGCCGCACTGAGATGCTGCGCAGCATCGGCATTTATCAAAATGCCTTGAGGGAAGAGACCGGCCTCATCTTCGCGGTTTACAAAGGCGATGTGCATTATATGAAGCCCGCCAAACTTGATGATGTGTTGCAGGTGGAAACCACGCTTACCGAGATGAGCGGGGCCTCGTTTTTGATCCGCCAGCTCATTCGTCGTCAAAATGACACCGGACAAATGGAAGACCTTGTGCAATTCAATGCGCAAGTCGTGTGTATTAATGCAGATGGGCGGGCCGCACGCGTGCCGGCCAGTCTGCGTGAGGTCTTAGGACCGTACGTAACGCAATAAGAGTAAGCGAAGGTAGGAAGAGACAGAATGGATCCCGTAATTACGCAAGGCGCGGTTGCCGCCGTTGGAACCGCTAATCACCTTTCGGCATGGTCCTTGTTCATGCAGGCCGACCTTGTGGTGAAGACGGTCATGTTGGGCCTGATCTTCGCCTCGCTGTGGAGCTGGGCGATCATATTCGACAAGGTGATCCGGTTGCGGTCGCTGTCTCGTCAGGCTGAAGACTTTGAAGAAAAGTTCTGGTCGGGCTCTTCGTTAGAAGACTTGTACGAACGCATTGGCACCAAGCCGCGTGAACCGATGTCGGCGATCTTCGTGGCCGCGATGCGCGAATGGAAACGTTCTGCTGCCAAGCCGGGTGCTGTCAGCAATGCCAGCACACTGGGCGAGCGCTTGGACCGCGTGATGAAAATCAGCCTTGAGCGCGAAATGGATATTCTTCAGCGCCGCATGATCTTCCTGGCCTCAACGGGTTCGGTAGCTCCGTTCTTAGGTCTGTTCGGCACCGTGTGGGGGATTATGAACACCTTCACCGCCATTGGTGCGACATCCGACACCAGCCTTGCGACGGTGGCTCCAGGTATCGCTGAAGCGTTGTTTGCTACCGCGATTGGCCTCGTGGCCGCGATCCCGGCTGTCATTGGCTACAACAAACTGTCGAGCGACATGAACCGTTACGCCGTGCGTTTGGAAAACTTCGCCGGTGAATTCGGCGCGATCTTGTCGCGTCAGTTAGATGTGCGAGGCAACTAACGGTGGGCGCATTTATTAAAGGAGCGGGTGGGGGCAAATCGAGCCGTCGCAATTTTGCGCCGGTAGCTGAAATCAACGTGACCCCGATGGTCGACGTGATGTTGGTGCTGTTGGTGATCTTCATTGTCACCGCGCCATTGTTGCAAACCGGCGTGAATGTGAACCTGCCGCAAGCGAACAAAGCCAAGTCGCTACCGCAAGACAACAAACCGCTGAACTTGTTCGTGCAGAAAGACGGCGCGTTCTTTTTGAACGGTCCTGAGAACGCGGTGACGTTGGAAGAGTTGCGCCCCAAGTTGATTGCCATGAAGCAATCAAACCCCGAGCTGAATATTTACGTGCGTGGTGATCGCGATGTGCCCTATGGGCGCATGATGGAAGCGATGGCGGAAGTGCAGGCGGCAGGCTTTACCAAAGTCGCCTTCGTGACTGACCCGCCGAAGAAATCAATGCGCGCGCCGCGTTAAATATACAGACGCAGAGACACTTGAATAAAGACCATGCGTAGATCGCCTAACACGTCCATCCAACCAAACGAATCCAAGGGCATTGTGTTGTCCTTGGTGCTGCACGTGGGCGTGGTACTGGCGGGCTACATGAGCTTCCCATTCTTGAAAAAAGACCCGCCGGAAGAAGCGCCGATCATTATCGAGATGGTGGAAATCGCTGACGTGACTGCGGCACCACCCAAGCCCGTGCCGGTGGAAGAGCCCAAGCCTGCCCCGAAGGAAGAAATGAAGGTGGAGCCGATCAAGGTGGCTGACATGTCGCAGCCAACCCCTGATCAAATGCCGCCCCCGCCGGATTTCAAAATTCAGGAAGAGCCCAAGCCAAAGCCTGAACCCAAGAAGCCAGACCCACCAAAGCAGCAAAAGCCGCCTGAGAAGAAGAAAGATCAGTGGGCGGATTTGCAGTCCCTGGTGAAGGACCTGGAGAAGCAGGACAATAAAAAGCCGAACCAGCAACAAGCCGCTGTTCAGCCCGATAAGGCTAAAGTGATTGCGCCGAATATCTCGGACAAGGCAACCATGACCGAGCTAGACGCCATTCGCGCTCATATTGAAGCCTGCTGGCGGATCGATCCGGGTAAGGAAGGCATTGATAATTTGTCGGCTGAAGTGCGTGTCTACATCAATCGTGACGGTTCTGTGCAACAAGCACAAATTGTGGACATGGGCCGCTATTTTGCAGATTCTACCTTCCGGACGTTCGCTAATAGTGCGCGTAACGCTGTATTGAGTTGTGGGAACATCCCATTTTCGCCACAACGTTACGACACATTCAAAGATGGCATTGTCTTTAACTTCAGTCCCCAAGGTCGCGTAAACTAGACAGGACTGATGAAACTAAAACGCCTGAACTACATTTTTGATCGAACCGTTTAATTTATTGATGTGCGGGTGATGCGAATGATGAAGCGCTTCGTAGTGGCAATCTTAGCCGCTCTCTTGTTGGCCCCGGTCGTTGCGATCGGATCAGCTCAAGCCCAGGTGAAGATTGATATTACCCGTGGGCGCGTTGAGCCCATGCCGATTGCGATCACCACCTTTGCTGGGTCGAACGACCAGAGCAACCAAGTGGGCCGCGATGTCAGCGAAGTGATCTCGAAAAACCTGGAGCGCTCTGGGTTATTCAAGCCGCTCGATCCCAAAGGCTTCTTGCAGCAATTAACCTCGCTCGAAGTTCAGCCGCGCTTCCCCGATTGGCGCACGATTTCGGCCCAAGCCTTGGTGCAGGGTGTTGTCGAACCGATGCCTTCGGGCCAGCTTCGTATCGCATTCCGGTTGTGGGATGTGTTCGGTGGTCAGCAAATGGTGGGGCAGGCGTATGTGACCCAACCTGAGAATTGGCGCCGTGTTGCGCACATCATCTCGGACGCGATTTACACTGCTATTACTGGCGAAAGCGGCTATTTCGATACGCGCATTGTCTACATCGCGGAAAGCGGTGACCCGACCAAGCGCGTGAAGAAGCTTGCGATCATGGATCAGGACGGTGCTAACCATCGCTACTTAACCGATGGCGCAAACCTGGTGCTGACGCCGCGCTTCTCACCGACCACGCAGGAAATCACGTATCTCTCGTACTTCCGTAACGTGCCACGCGTGTATCTGTTCAACATTGATACGGGCCGTCAGGAAGTGTTGGGCGATTTCCCAGGCATGACCTATGCGCCGCGCTTTGCGCCCGATGGCAACAAAGTCATCTTCAGCATGGCTGGCGATGGCAACTCGGATATTTACGAGATGGATTTGCGCACGCGCCGCACCACGCGCCTGACAGATCATCCATCGATTGATACATCGCCCAGCTACTCACCAAATCGTGACCAGATCACATTCAACTCTGATCGCGGTGGCAGCCAGCAGCTTTATGTGATGAATGCCGATGGCACGAACGTGCAACGCATTAGCTTTGGTCAAGGCAAATACGGCACCCCTGTATGGTCGCCGCGCGGAGACTTGATTGCGTTTACACGCATGAATCAGGGCAATTTCTATATTGGCGTGATGAAGCCCGATGGCTCAGGCGAGCGCTTGCTGGCCGAAGGCTATATCGTTGAGAGTCCGACATGGTCGCCCAACGGGCGTGTTCTCATGTACTTCGCGCAGTCGCGTTCGACGGCCACCCAGCCGGGCCGTGTGCGACTCTTCTCAATTGATCTAACTGGTTATAATCAAAGGGAAATTTTGACGCCCCAAGACGCGTCTGACCCCGCGTGGTCGCCCTTGATCCCTTAAAAATCTTTCAGGGTATGCTGTAATAATAGTCGGCTCTGCTAAGGCATTGAATGCTTTGAAGATATTCTGTTGCGATGCAGTGATTCTTTTTTGCAACAGGCGTAAAACAATGTATATTCAGGGGCATAAGGGAGCCAAAACGCTGTAACAGGGTCTTGAATCCAACGGTGGTCTTGGTAAAAGAGGGCCCGAAACTAAAAAATTTCGTGGCAAATTCGCTCTGCTACAACAACGTTCTATCGGCAACTTAGTACACCCCAGGGGATAAAAATGAACATCCGCTTTATCAGTGCGGTCATCGTCGCAGTAGCCTTGGCTGCTTGCGCCGGCAAAAAGACAGACACCACCGCGGCCAGCACAGCAACGCCAGCTGTGACTGCTCCGGCGAAGACCGGCCCGGCTCCGGACTCGGTTGAATACTTCAACACGGTCGTTGGCAACACCATTGGCTACGACTTCGACAAGTTCGAACTCCGCGCTGATGCGCAAGCCATCCTCCGCGGCCAAGCTGCTTGGTTGAACCAAAACCCGTCGCGCACCGTGACCATCGAAGGTCATGCTGACGAACGCGGCACCCGCGAATACAACTTGGGCCTCGGCGAACGCCGCGCCACCGCTGCTAAGCAATACCTGACCTCGTTGGGCGTTGCTGCGAGCCGCGTGAAGACGATCTCTTACGGTAAAGAGCGTCCGACCTGCGTTGCGTCGGAAGAAAGCTGCTTTGCTAAGAACCGTCGTGGCGTCTCGGTCGTTCAGTAAGACCGCTTCGCTTTAAGGTTACGATTGGGCCGGAGAAATCCGGCCCAATTTTTTTGTGCCTGCTGCTAGGCACATTGTGGTCCCATCTGGGGGCTACCTTGCACTTCGCACTGGCTTGAAGTGCTTATCATGCATCATGATAACGCCTGAATTTGCGGCCATGATGTCCCACCTGAATTTGAACCATTTGACGTAAGAGCTTCTCGATGCGCCAAACTCTGACCACTCTGTTTCCCTTTCGCAATTTGACTGCGGCCGCTTTGGTTGCTGGCTTCGCTGTCACGGCGCTGCCTGCGCAAGCGCAAAGCACACGCGAACTGAATGATCGTTTGCTGCGCGTTGAACAGCAAATGATGCGCAGCGGCAGTGAAGAAGCCGCCAACCTGCAAGCCCGCGTGATCAAGTTAGAACAGTTGGTTGAACAACTGACGGGTCAGTTGGAAGAAGCGCGTTTCCGCAATGGTCAGTTGACCAAGCAGATCGAGCAGTTGTCGAACGACATGAATTACCGCGTCGCTGTATTGGAGCAAGGTGCAGGTGGCGGGCAGGGTGTGCCCCCAGGCCAGGCCATGCCGAACACACCGCCGCCACAACAACAGCAACAACGCCCAGCGCAACAGCCGCGTCAGCTTCAGGGCGATCAGTTGCCGGAATATGATCCGAACGCGCCGTTGTCACGGCCTATGTCGACGCAACCGAGTGTAGCCCCCGCGCGCACGCAAACCCCAGTTCAGGCTGGCCCACCACCCATGACCGACGGCAATGTGCGGGCCTCAACAGCGGGCGATAATACGTTCGGGTCTTTGCGCACCGATGCGCAAGGCCGCGCACTGGCCGCTGACCCGAACGAAGCTGCTGCCGCTGCGCAACAAGCGCGCCAAGCGCCGCAACTGACACCGCCGCCATCGCAACCTGCACCGATGCGTGCGCCTAATCCTGGCGCTGTGTCTGGCAGCCAGTTAGGCGCTGGCGGTGCTGAAGGCACGGCCAAGCTGCCTGATGGAACACCGAAAGCCCAATATGATTTCGCGTTCGATTATTTGAAGCGCCAGGATTATCCGAACGCTGAATCAACCTTCCGCGAGTTCTTGAAGAAGTATCCGAAAGATCCGCTGGCGGGGAACGCACAGTACTGGTTGGGCGAAACGCACTATGTACGTGGCGACTACCAGAAAGCCGCTGTGGAATTCATGAACGGTTATCAGAATTATCCGAAGAGCAACAAGGCCCCGGATAACTTGCTGAAACTGGGCATGGCGTTGGGCAACATTGGTCAAGCGCAAGGGGCCTGCACAGCCTTGGGCCGCTTGAACAAAGAATACCCCGATGCGGGCGATCAAATCCGCCGCAGCGTTCAGCAAGAACGCACCAAGCTGAAGTGCCCGTAAATCCCAACACGCGGGAAGTCTCTGCTGCGCCTTTAACCGCAGATGATTTTAATGCCGCCATGGCAAGCTTTGCCGTGGCGGATCAAGCGCACATCGCGGTTGCCGTTTCTGGCGGGGCTGACAGCATGGCGTTGATGCTGCTGGCAGCCGCCTGGGCCAAGCCGCGCAACATTCGCGTCACCGCTCTCACTGTCGATCATCGCTTACGCCCTGAAGCCGCCAGGGAAGCCCAAAGTGTTGAGCAGTGGCTGGGCGCACGCGGTATCACGCATGAAACGTTGGTATGGGACGAAGGCGAAGAGGTCCGCCATTTCGCGCGCAGTGCTCAAGAGGCCGCCCGCGATGCGCGCTATAACTTATTGACTCAGTGGTGCCACGCGAACAATTGCACTCATTTGTTGCTGGCGCATCACGCCGACGACCAGATTGAAACCTTCTTTATTCGCCTCAGCCGGGGCAGTGGCGTGCAGGGTTTGGGCGGCATGGATGCGCGCATTAACGTGCAGGGCATTACTCTCCTGCGCCCATTGCTTGAGGTGCGCAAAGCCCAGTTGATCGCAACCTGCCAAGCGCATCATCAGGATTGGATTGAAGACCCATCCAATACCAGCAACAAATATACCCGCAGTCGCTTCCGCCAGGCGCGAGATATGCTTGAGGCCGAGGGCCTGACGCCAGATCGGCTGCTCACCACGATCAAACACATGCAACGCGCGCGTGAGGTGATTAATCAGGCCGTGGCTGCGCTGGCTGATGATGCCTGCACATGGTCTGCTTTTGGTGCAGCAACGGTGTCTGCGAAAAAGCTGTTCACGAGTGCCGATGAAATCTCGTTGCGTGTCCTCAGTGATGTGCTGCGCGCTGCTGGCGGCCAAATTTATGGTCCGCGGTTTGAGCGCCTCGAGCGGCTTCATGCAAAACTGAAAGCAGGCGATATGCCTGCGGTCACATTGCACGGCTGTAGCATCAGCCGCGCCGGTGATGCGATTTCAGTGATGCGTGAGGTCGCTGCCATTCGCGAAGAGCGCGCACTAACGCCGTCTTCATCCTTCATTTGGGATGGGCGCTTTGCATTTTCTGTCGGGCACATCCCATCAGGTTTGCGGCTGCGCCCCTACCAAACATCTGACAAGGCGTTTTGGGTGGAGCAGGGCGAATCCAGAGCCCTGAACGGTATACCAGCTGCGTTCCGCCGCACTTTGCCGGTCCTTGTGGATGAAAAAGGCCCTGTGGCATTTCCGCACCTCAACCTATGGCGTCATGATCGTGCCACCATTTCAACGGATATTGTTGTTCGGTTTGTGGGCGCCGACGCCGCTAACACCCTGGATATTTAAGCAAATTCGGCACACAAACAGCGCGCTAAGCGTTTAAGTCTGCCGTGCAGTGGTTTGCGTATAAAACGCAAAGCTGCTGTGTGCGCGAAAGCCATGATTTGGGTCATAAATCATTGGCTTGCGAGTGGGCTTTGGCGCACTATTTGAGTACCTAAGTAGGTGAGGCGTGTTGCCCGTTTTGGGGCCCGCCAAGGACATAAGGGTCAAGACGTTGAATATCAGCCGTAACCTCATGCTGTGGGTCATCATCCTGGTTTGCGTGGTGGCCTTGTTCAATTTGTTCCAGGGGGCGAGCCCGCGCTCAACAGCGCGTGAAATGCCGTTCTCGGAATTCCGTGCGGCTGTAGAGCGCAACGAGATCGCTGAAGTCACCATTCAAGGCGCCAACATTCTGGGCCAGTACAAATCGGGTGGTGATTTCCGCACATACTCTCCTGAAGACCCAAGCTTAGTTCCGAGCCTGTTGCAAAACGGCGTGGTGGTGAAAGCCGCTCCGCAAAGCAATGGCGAACTGTCGTTCTGGGCGGTGCTGCTCAACTGGTTCCCCATGCTGTTGCTAATTGGGGTTTGGATATTCTTCATGCGGCAGATGCAGGGCGGCGGTGGCAAAGCCATGGGCTTTGGCAAATCGCGCGCGAAACTGCTGACCGAAAAACAAGGCCGCGTAACGTTTGAAGACGTCGCTGGCGTTGAAGAAGCCAAAACCGACTTAGAAGAAATCGTCGAGTTCCTGCGCGACCCGCAGAAATTCCAGCGCTTGGGTGGTAAAATCCCGAAGGGCGTGTTGCTGGTTGGCCCGCCGGGCACTGGTAAAACATTGTTGGCGCGCGCCATTGCTGGCGAAGCTAACGTGCCGTTCTTCACGATCTCAGGCTCAGACTTCGTTGAAATGTTCGTTGGCGTCGGCGCAAGCCGCGTCCGTGACATGTTCGAACAAGGCAAGAAGAACGCGCCTTGCATTATCTTCATCGACGAAATCGACGCCGTCGGTCGCCATCGTGGCGCTGGCTTGGGCGGCGGGAACGACGAACGCGAACAGACACTGAATCAGTTACTCGTCGAGATGGATGGCTTCGAAGCCAATGACGGCGTGATCTTGATCGCCGCCACCAACCGTCCTGATGTGCTCGACCCAGCTTTGCTGCGTCCGGGTCGTTTCGACCGTCAGATCGTTGTGCCGAACCCGGATATCGTGGGCCGCGAGCGCATCTTGCATGTTCACTCGCGCAAGACGCCCTTGGGTGCTGATGTGGACTTGAAAGTGATTGCCCGTGGTACGCCTGGGTTCTCAGGCGCTGACTTGGCGAACTTGGTGAACGAAGCGGCCTTAATGGCTGCGCGTAAAGCTAAGCGCGTCGTGGGTATGAGCGAGTTCGAGGAAGCTAAAGACAAGGTGATGATGGGCGCTGAACGTCGCTCGATGGTCATGACCGAAGAAGAAAAGAAGCTGACCGCATATCACGAAGCGGGCCATGCGCTGGTAATGTTGAAAGTGCCGGGCCACGAGCCCTTGCATAAAGTCACTATCATTCCGCGCGGTCGTGCGTTGGGTGTGACGATGTGGCTGCCGGAACGCGACAAGTACAGCCAATCGCAAATCGAGATCAAAGCGCAGTTGGCGAGCTTATTCGGCGGCCGTGTCGCTGAAGAACTGACGTTCGGGATTGAGCGCGTAACCACTGGAGCATCAGACGATATCCGCCGTGCGACTGATATTGGTCGCCGCATGGTCACCGAGTTCGGCTTCTCCGAGAAACTTGGGCCGTTGCGTTATAACGACGAGTCAGGGGAAGTCTTCCTGGGTCGTTCAGTGACGCAAACCAAGAACGTGTCGGATGCAACCGCGCGTTTGATCGACGAGGAAATCCGCCGCTTCGTTGAAGAAGGCGAGGCCACAGCCCGCAAGATCATCGAAGACAGCCGCGAGCAGTTGGAAATCATCGCGCAAGGTTTGCTCGAGCATGAAACCCTGTCGCGTGAAGACATCGAAGTTCTGCTGTCGGGTGGCAAGATCGACCGTAGCGATAAATCGCAGCCAAAGCCGCGTGAACCGGGCCGTCGCAGCTCGGTACCGACGGCAGGTGCGGGTGGCCAACGTCCGTTTGGTCAAACGCCATCACCGCAGACGGATGGTTGATCTGCGAAGGTATCTGAATTTAAAAACCCCGCTGGCGACAGCGGGGTTTTTGTTTGGCACAAGACAAACACTGCGCGATGCTAGCGTTGATATTGGAAAATGGATGAAGGCATGAGCCGCGCATACCTGACACCACGCGGACCTATTCGAGGCCATGCGGCGAAAGGCCAAGCCTGGTCATTCCTGGGTCGCCAAGCGTTTACAGCACTCGAAGTCACAACGGTGACCGGCAGCGATGTAAAGCATACGTTAGCCACGCCCGGCACCTACAACGGCGATCTATCGGTGTTTGCGCAAGCGCCCGCCGACTTTGCGGGCCTCAGTATGGGCCGTCCGCGCATCATGGGCGTGCTGAACGTCACACCCGACAGTTTTTCCGATGGCGGTAAATTCAACAGCACTGATACGGCGATTGCCCATGCTGTGACGCTGTTAGAACAAGGTGCCGATATTATCGATGTAGGCGGCGAATCCACACGGCCCGGTGCGGCAACTGTTGATCCCGGCGAAGAATGCGCTCGCGTTGTGCCAGTGGTGAAAGCTTTGGCCGAAAAGGGTGCGAAGGTTTCAATCGATACCCGCAATGCAAAAACGATGGCGCAGGCGATTGCGGCGGGTGCGGCGATTGTAAATGACGTCACTGCGCTAACGGGAGAGGGCGCGTTGGATGTTGTCGCAGCATCGAAAGTAAGCGTGATTTTGATGCACATGCAAGGCCAGCCCGGCACGATGCAGCACAATCCCACTTACACCTGGGCCCCTGGTGACGTGTACGATTATCTCAAAAGCCGAATTGAGGCATGCGTTGCGAAAAACATCAGCCTTGATCGCGTTTCGGTTGATCCGGGCTTTGGCTTTGGCAAAAACGATTCACACGGTGCGGCGTTGTTCGACCACATGGCCATGTTCCATGGCTTAGGTTGTGTTCTGACCATTGGTGTATCGCGCAAAAGTTTCATTGGCCGCGTCAGTGGCAACGAAAAACCTGATCAGCGTTTGGCGGGCTCACTGGCGGGGGCGTTGTTTGCCGCTGATCACGGTGTGCAAATGATCCGTGTGCATGATGTGGCCGAAACGCGCCAGGCGCTGGCCGTGTGGGCACATATGGCGGGGCAGTAATGCGCTTGATTCACAGCCAGTCCTCCGTCACAACTTGCGGCCAACCAATGCAGTTCAAGGTATTCGTGGCATGAGCAGCCGCCGTCTCTTTGGCACCGATGGTGTTCGCGGCCTCGCGAATACAGACCCTATGACCGCCGAAATTGCTATGCGCATCGGCATGGCCGCAGGGCACTATTTCACGCGCGGCGATCATCGCCACACCGTCGTCATCGGCAAAGACACACGCCTTTCTGGCTACATGCTAGAACCTGCGTTGGTCGCGGGCTTTGTTTCAGTTGGCATGGACGTGGTGCTGGTGGGGCCAATCCCGACACCGGGTATTGCGATGCTGACCAAGTCATTGCGGGCTGATATTGGCGTGATGTTGTCGGCCTCGCACAATCCGTATCAAGACAACGGTATCAAGTTGTTCGGGCCCGATGGCTATAAATTGTCGGACGCCATTGAAGAAGAAATTGAAACGCTGATCGCCAGCGATATGTCCTCCAAGCGCGCATCGTCGGCGAAGCTGGGCCGCGTCAAGCGCATGGAAGATGCGGGTGGGCGTTATATCGAATTCACCAAAGGCACGTTCCCACGGGGCTTGCGATTAGATGGCCTCAAGATCGTCGTCGATTGCGCCAATGGCGCGGCCTACAAAATCGCACCTGCGGTGTTTTGGGAATTGGGCGCGCAAGTGGTCAAAGTGGGCGTCGATCCCGATGGCTTTAACATCAACGACAGTTGTGGCTCGCTGCACCCAGACCGTATGCGCGAATTGGTCGTCAGCCATAACGCGCATTTAGGTTTAGCGTTGGATGGCGATGCTGACCGTGTGTTGTTGTGCGACGAGCAAGGCAACATGGTGGACGGCGACCAAGTGTTAGGCGTGATTGCCAATCAGTGGAAGCGCGACGGCCAGCTTGAAGGTGACGCAGTTGTTGCAACCGTTATGAGCAACCTTGGTTTGGAACGCTACCTGAAATCCATTGGCCTGGATTTAAAGCGTACCGCTGTGGGCGACCGCTACGTCGTCGAAGAAATGCGCGGGCAGGGTTACAACCTCGGCGGTGAGCAATCGGGTCACATCATTCTGGGCCAACACGCCACAACAGGTGACGGTATTATTGCCGCGCTGCAGGTATTGGGTGCGTTAGTACAAAGCGGTAAGCCCGCCAGCGAAACGATCCGTGTGTTTTCAACAGTTCCGCAGAAATTGCAGAACGTGCGTTTGAAAGCCGGCACAAAGGCTGATGACATTCTGGCGCTAGCCGCTGTGAAAACCGCCATCAGCGATGTCGAGAAACGTTTGGTGGGCAAGGGTCGCTTGCTAATCCGTAAATCTGGGACTGAACCATTGATCCGCGTTATGGCCGAAGGCGATGATGCAAAAGAAGTGGATGCAGTCGTGGCATCACTCGTTGATACGATTTCCAAAGCCGCCGCATAAAACAAAAAGAATAAAACATGCAAGGTCGGGTCTTAATTGTCGCTGGGTCTGATTCAGGTGGTGGTGCTGGCATTCAAGCCGACACCAAAGCCGTGACCTGTTTGAACGGATTTGTCGCGACGGCGATTACCGCGATTACGGTGCAGAACACCAAAGGCGTGTTTAATATCCACGAAGTGCCCACCAACATCGTGCAGCAGCAGATTGAAGTGGTGCTGTCGGATATTGGCGCGGACGTGATTAAAACCGGCATGTTGGCGACCGTGCCGATGATTCATGCGGTTGCAGATACGCTTGATAAACACGCCAGCAACATTCCGCGCGTGGTGGACCCGGTGATGCGCGCGAAAGGCGGGCACCCATTGTTGGCCGATGATGCAGCCGACGCGTTGATCGCGCGGATTGTGAAGGGGGCTGCTGTTGTCACGCCGAATTTGCCCGAAGCCGAAGTGCTGATCGGCCGCAGCATCAAAACCATCCCCGAAATGAATGCCGCCATTGCGCCGCTGCGTGCGTTAGGGGCGCAGGCTGTGTTGCTGAAAGGTGGGCATCTAGAAGGGCATCATCTGGTCGATATGCTGATTACGCCCGATAACGTGGTGACTTTTGAGAACACGCGCATCGAAACCACGTCCACTCACGGCACGGGTTGCACGTTGGCATCAGGGATTGCGGCGGGCTTGGCGCAGAAAATGACGTTGCAAGATGCCGTGACGCGCGCCCGTGCATACGTGCGCGAAGCGTTGCGCACAGCACCCGGCTTGGGCGGCGGTCACGGCCCATTGAATCATGCCCACACGGTTCGTGAGCAAGCCTAGGTTCATGCCCTAGTTCTCCATGTGGATGAGTGCGTTGCACAAAATTGCTATGCTGATTTTCTACAGCTTCTCGCATTGACCGAATCTAGCGCCACTCCATACACTCGGCTCGTAACGTATGGTGTTGTGGTCTGTTAACCGTCCCCCCGAAGGAAAACTCCCTCCATGTCTGCCACGTCTAAACCGTCGGTCAAACCGGCGCGCCCTCAGTTTTCGTCTGGTCCCTGCGCGAAGCGCCCGGGGTGGACGCTTGATGCCTTGAAAGACGCCTTCGTGGGCCGTTCGCACCGCGCGAAATTGCCCAAAGCGCGCATCAAGCAAGTGATCGACAAAACCCGTTCGATTTTAGGCGTCCCCGCTGATTACAAAATCGCGATTGTTCCGGCGTCGGACACCGGTGCTGTCGAGATGATGCTTTGGCACACCTTAGGACAACGCCCAGTCGATATGCTGGCGTGGGAAAGCTTTGGCGAAGGTTGGGTCACGGATGTCGTGAAGCAACTGAAGCTGAAAGACACGCGCACCATTAAAGCGGACTACGGCAAGCTCCCTGATTTGAGCCAAGTGAATTTCGACAACGATGTGGTCTTCACCTGGAACGGCACGACCTCGGGTGTGCGTGTTCCCAATGGCGATTGGATCAAAGACGACCGCAAGGGGCTCACGATTTGCGATGCGACATCGGCTGTGTTTGCCATGGAAATGCCGTGGCAGAAGCTCGATGTGGTGACGTACTCATGGCAGAAGGTGCTGGGCGGCGAAGCGCAGCATGGCATGTTGATCATCAGCCCGCGCGCTGTTGAGCGTTTGGAAAGCTACACGCCGCCATGGCCGATGCCGAAAATTTTCCGTCTCACCAAAGGCGGCAAGCTTGAGAACGGCATTTTCGAAGGCGATACCATCAACACCGTCTCCATGCTGTGCGTGGAAGATGCCGTGGACGGCTTGAAGTGGGCTGAAGGTATCGGCGGCTTGAAGGGCCTCATTCAGCGCTCTGAAAAGAATTTAAAAGTCCTCGCTGATTGGGCCGCGCAAAAGAACTGGATCGATTTCCTGGCTGAAAAGCCTGAAACGCGGTCTTGCACGTCGATCTGTTTGAAGATCACTGCCGATTGGTTCACTGCGCTTGCTGCTGATAAGCAAGCCGAAGTCGCCAAGAAAATGGCGAGCTTGCTGGAAGCCGAAGGTGCAGCGCTTGATATTGCGTCGTACCGTGATGCGCCGCCGGGGTTACGCATCTGGGGCGGGGCGACGGTTGAAACATCCGACATCGAAGCGCTGCTGCCGTGGCTCGAGTGGGCTTATGCAGAAGTAACGCCAGCCTAATTCGAATACGTTTAGCGATATACGTGAGGGACTAAGCCTTAAGTCAGCATCTGTTTTCAGCATTGTGAGCCGTGCCTGTTCTATCGAGCATCCGTAACGCCTGTAAATCCTGGGGAGGAGATATGGCGAAGCCGAAGGTTCTGATTAGCGACAAGTTAAGTGCAGCAGCCGTTGAAATTTTTAAAAATCGGGGGGTCGAAGTCGATATCAAAACCGGCCTCAAGCCCGAAGAATTAAAAGCCATTATTGGTGAATATGATGGCCTTGCGGTCAGGTCATCCACCAAAGTCACTGCCGACATATTGGCGGCAGCACCCAAGCTGAAAGTCGTGGGCCGCGCGGGCATTGGCGTTGATAACGTTGATGTTGATGCGGCCACCGCACGCGGTGTGGCGGTGATGAACACACCGTTTGGCAACGCCATCACCACCGCCGAACATGCCATTTCCATGATGATGGCGCTGGCGCGTCAAATCCCATCAGCCAATGCCTCCACGCAAGCGGGCAAATGGGAAAAATCCAAATATATGGGTGTCGAGCTATTCGGCAAAACCTTGGGGGTGATTGGCTGCGGAAATATTGGTTCGATTGTTGCCGACCGCGCACTTGGTTTGAAAATGAAAGTTCTGGCGTTCGATCCGTTTTTATCACCGGAGCGTGCGCGCGATTTAGGAGTTGAGAAGGCCGAACTTGATACCATTTTCGCGCGTGCAGATTTTATTACGCTGCACACGCCACTCACTGATAAAACCCGCAACATCATTGGTGCTGCCAGCATTGCTAAAATGAAAAAGGGCGTGCGCATCATCAACTGCGCGCGCGGCGGCTTGGTGAACGAAGCGGATTTAAAAATCGCACTCGATAGTGGCCATGTCGCCGGTGCTGCACTTGATGTGTTCGAGGAAGAACCCGCAAAAGCCAACGCGCTGTTCGGGCACGAGAACGTTGTCTGCACACCGCATTTGGGCGCCTCCACCAACGAAGCGCAGGAAAATGTCGCGCTGCAAGTGGCCGAGCAAATTGCGGACTTTCTGCTGACGGGCGCAGTCTCTAACGCCCTCAACATGCCGTCGGTGTCAGCGGAAGATGCGCCGAAGCTGAAGCCTTACATGAAATTGGTGGAGCAACTCGGCAGCTTTGCAGGCCAGATCACCAAAACGGGCATTAAATCCATCACGCTGGAATATGCAGGCCATGTGGCTGAACTGAATACACGGCCTTTAACGGCCATCGCTGTTGCGGGGCTGCTGGGTCCACTGATGGATTCCGTGAACATGGTGAACGCGCCCAGCATTGCGCGCGAGCACGGCATCGAAATCACCGAGATCAAAAAGGGCGAGCACGACCTGTATCAAACACTCGTCAAACTGACCGTCACAACTGAACGCCAATCGCGCTCGGTCTCGGGCACCATGTTCGGCGGCAGTCAGCCGCGTTTGGTGGATGTGAACGACATTCACATCGAAGCCGAAGTGAGCCCGCATATGCTTTACGTCATCAACGACGACAAGCCGGGGTTCATCGGCGCATTGGGTACAGCGCTGGGGCAGGCGGGGGTGAATATCGCGTCCTTCCACCTCGGACGGCCCGCAGGCGGGGGCGACGCCATCGCGCTTCTTAGCCTCGACCAGCCTGTTTCCGAGGGGGTTCTGGCCAAGGTCCAGGCGCTCCCTCACGTCCAGCAGTCGCAGGCGCTTGCGTTTTAACTCTAACTTATTGGTTTTCCAGCGCTTTACGGTCTTGTTGGGGGCGGCTGGCCCGCGTATAACCACGCCGCTGATCGTCCGTCCTGCGTTGGTCTTTGTCCGACATGAGCGAAAGTTCGACCAAAACCCTTCTACCCGAAGGGCTGCGCGATGTGCTGCCTCCCGATGCCGCGTTTGAAAACGAGGTTGTGGAGAAGCTGACGCGTACCTTTACGCTGAATGGCTACGATCTCGTCAAACCACCCTTGATCGAATTTGAAGACACGCTGTTGTCTGGCGTGGGCGCTGGCATGGGCGAGCGCATTTTCCGCATGCTCGATCCGGCCTCGCACAAAACAATGGGCGTGCGCAACGACATCACCACCCAAGTGGCGCGCATTGCCGCGACACGCCTCAGCACCGCACCGCGTCCGTTGCGGTTGATGTACGCTGGGCCTGTGCTGCGCGTGAAGGGCACACAGTTAGAGCCCGAGCGTCAGTTCACCCAAGCGGGCATTGAGCTGATTGGCGGCGATAACGGTGCTGCTGATGCCGAAGTGATTATCGTCATCGTCGAAGCTTTGAAGACGCTCGGTGTTACAGGCCTGTCGATTGATTTGTCGCTGCCTACGCTTGTTCCGGCGATTTTGGAAAACAGCGGGCTTAACGCTGATCAAATTGCCAAAGTGCGTGCTGCGCTTGATCATAAAGACGTTGCTGAAATCAAAGCGCACGGCGGCAAAGTCGCTGACATTCTGACCAAGCTGATTGATGCCTCAGGTTCGCTGGACCGCGCCCTTGCAGCGGTCGCGACACTTCAATTGCCAGCCGCAGCGCAAACCGAATGGGCGACGCTGTATCATGTCGCGCGGGCACTTCGTGTTGCTATTCCTGATGTCGCGATCACGGTTGATGCGGTTGAAAATCGCGGCTTTGAATATCACACCGGCATTACGTTCTCGGTGTTTGCAGCAGCCTCGCAACGTGAGATCGGCCGCGGTGGCCGCTATCGTTTGCCATCGGGCGAGAAGGCCACCGGCGTCACACTGTTGATTGATGCGTTGTTGCCGGTCACACCAGCCATGAGCCGCCGTCAGCGTTTGTATGTGCCCTATGGCACCGCGCGCAGTGTTGTCGTGGCCTGGCAAGATCAAGGCTGGACGATCATTGCGGGCTTGGCGGCGCAGAAGTCTGAAGAAGATGAAGCGCGCCGCATGGGTTGCTCGCACATCTTGAAGTCTAATAATCCCGCGCCCGTTTAGGCCGCGCAATAAAAAGGGGTCATCATGGCCAACGTTGCAGTTGTCGGCTCTCAGTGGGGCGACGAAGGTAAAGGTAAGATCGTTGATTGGCTGTCGGAACGCGCCGATGTGGTTGTGCGCTTCCAAGGTGGCCACAACGCTGGCCATACGTTGGTGATTGATGGCAAGACCTACAAACTCAGCTTACTTCCATCCGGCGTGGTGCGCGGCAAGTTGTCGATCATCGGCAACGGCGTGGTCGTTGAGCCGCGCGCGCTGTTGAAAGAAATTGAGAAGATCAGAGATCAAGGCGTGAACATTACGCCTGAGACATTGAAAGTTGCTGACAGTGCGTCGCTGATTCTGCCGTTGCACTCAACGCTGGATCAAGGTCGTGAAGCCGCAGCCGGTGCATCCAAAATCGGCACCACAGGCCGTGGCATTGGTCCGGCCTATGAAGACAAAGTGGCCCGCCGCGCTATCCGTATTTGTGACTTGGCTGATGAAGCCACCATCGCCTTTAAAGTCGAACGCTTGTTGGCGCACCACAACGCATTGTTGCGTGGCCTGGGTTTGCCAGAAGCGAACGCGGCTGAAATCATCGCGGACTTGAAAGAACTGGCTCCGCTGATTCTGCCTTACGCGGCTCCGGTCTGGCAGTTGTTGGATGATGCGCGCCGCAATGGCCGCCGTATTCTGTTTGAAGGCGCGCAAGGCGCGATGCTGGACGTTGACCACGGCACCTATCCGTACGTCACGTCGTCCAACACATCGTCAGGCATGGCGGCGGTCGGTTCAGGCTTAGGCCCATCGGCGGTTGGCTATGTATTGGGGATCACGAAGGCCTACACCACGCGCGTGGGCTCAGGCCCGTTCCCGACCGAGTTGACCGACGAAGTTGGCCAATTGCTGGGCGAGCGTGGGTTTGAATTCGGTACCGTCACCGGCCGTAAGCGCCGTTGCGGCTGGTTCGATGCTGTCATGGTCCGTCAGGCCATTAAAGTGGGCGGCATCACCGGTATCGCCCTGACCAAATTAGACGTTCTAGACACCCTGGCCGAAATTAAGGTCTGCGTGGGCTATGAATTGAAGGGCAAAAAGCTCAATTATTTCCCGTCCGCCATGGCCGACCAGGCTGGCGTGACCCCGGTTTATGAAACCATGCCGGGCTGGCAGCAAAGCACCCGTGGCGCCCGTAGCTGGGCCCAATTGCCCGCCGAAGCCATCAAATATGTCCGCCGCATCGAGGAATTGATCGAATGCCCGGTGGCCCTGTGCTCGACCAGCCCAGAGCGGGAAGACACGATCATGGTGAAAGACCCGTTCTCGGACTAAAAGGGCTTAAGTATCGAGCCTGGTTCGGACTTATTAACCTATGCAGGCGAAGGCGTTAACGCCCTCTCAACCCAAAGGTTAATGCGCTGATATCGCGTTGAATTCGCCGAATTGTTGCCTTATTGTAGACCTTGACCACCAGAATGGTGGTTCATGAGTTAGGGCAAGAATCCCAATGGCTGAAGCAGCTCAAGACGTGAGAGAGGCACCCGCGCGCGCAAGCGCAGCGGCGTCGACTCCTCCCGCTGCGCCTCAAGCAGCCCCTCCAAAACCTGCTGGAACTCCTGGCCCCCGACCTCAAGTGTCGGGAAGCTTCATCATTGTCCGTGATCGTTTCACGATCTACTGCGACAAATCTATTCCATCTCTCGACATGCCAAATGCGCAAGCGTTTGAAGTCAGCGACCGTAAGCAAGAAGGTCGCCCCTTGTATGCGCTGGTGTGTAAGCCAGAGATGCTGCCGCGCGTCAGCGTCATGCGCACGCTGAAGGGCAACGAAATCGCTCACATGTTGCACATGGTTGATTGGGGCATTGCCGAGTGGCCGCCGATTGAACGCAAATGCGTCATCGTGATTTATCATCGCCCCATGGGTGGGCGTTTGATGGATTCATTGGCGGGCTCCGCCAAGCGCATTCCAGACCACATGTTCCCCAAGACCATCATCAAGCCGCTGGCGGAAGCGTTGGCGGAGTTGGGTCTGAAGGGGATTACGCACCGCGCGATCCGACCAGACAATTTATATTATGTGGACGAAGCCCAAACCAACATTGTGTTGGGGGATTGCGTTACGTCTGTTCCGGCGTGCGATCAGCCTGCTGTGTTGGAGACGATTGAGTCCGGCATGTGCATGCCCACGGGCCGTGGCTCGGGCACGTATGCCGATGACATGTACGCTCTGGGTGCAACGCTGTTGATGTTGGCTATTGGCCGCAACACGTTGCATGGCGTGCCTGACTCGGAAATCATTCGCCGCAAAATCAAAGACGGTTCGTATAGTACGCTCGTGGGTGACGAGCGTATGCCCGTGTCGTTGATTGAATGCTTCCGTGGTTTGTTGACCGATGACATTCAGCAACGTTGGAAACCTGAGAATATTGAGTTGTGGTTGGCGGGTAAGCGCTTAACGCCAGTCCAAGCGCGCTCAGAAAGCCAAGCGCAACGTGCGTTTAAATTCGCCGATCAGGAATTCCATTCGATCCGCCCGCTGTCGTACGCGATGTACCAGAACTGGGATAAGGCGGGCGTGATCATAGCCGATGGCTCGCTGGAAATTTGGATCCGCCGTGGTTTGGAAGTGGCTGAGTTGGCTGATGCGGTTGCCTCAGCCATCAAGAACTCGCGCGCCATGCCAGGAGCTGGCAAAGATCAGGAAGACCTGATGATCTGCCGCGTGTTGATGGTGCTTGATCCACGCTCGCCTGTGCGCATGCGCGATTTCCGCGTGGCGTTGGAAGGCTTGGGCGGCGCGATGGCTGTGGCGACACTCGGCAAACAGAAGCTTCAGCCGTTCGTGGACTTCATCAACCGTGAACTGTGGCGTCACTGGGTTGGTGCGCAAGTTATGTTTAATGCCGACAACATGCAGTTCGAGACGGTGTTCAAAGATTTGCGCAACTACCTGAAAGACCCGAACTCGGGCGCAGGGATCGAGCGTTGCGTCTACGAACTTAACGAATGGATGCCGTGTTTAAGCCCGTTGATTGACGATCAGTATGTGATGGAAGTGAAGGCGGTGTTGCCGGCGCTGGAAATTGCAGCCAAGGGGGCCAATACAAAGATGTGGCCGGTGGATCGCCATATCGCAGCTTTCATGCGGGCGCGTTACGCTAAGGGCGTCTCAACGCAGATTGACGCGATGAACGATCCACGCCCAGATCGTGCCACCATCGGTATGCTCAGTGTGCTGGCTATCGTGCAATGGCGCTTAGGCCCTGAAGCGCTCTACAGCTTGGCCAGTTGGGTGGGCGGGTTGATGTCGCCTGTTATCAACGCTTATCAAAGTCGTCCGAAGCGTAAAGAAATTGAACGCGAAATGCCGAAGTTGATCCGTAAAGGCAACTTAGCTGAAATTTATAACTACCTCGACAACCCGGAAGAGCGCCAACGCGACGCCGAAGGTTTTGCATGGGCCAAAGCTGAATACGCGGCTGCTGAAAAGCAGGCGTTTGATTTGGAACACGGCCAAGCAGACCAGCAAGAGTCGGCCATTCAGTCGGGCCGTCAGTCCGGTGCTATCGGTGCCATCGTGATCATGCTGATTACGTTCACCATTTTCCTCGTCTCGAAGATTTTCTAGGGGCAGGGCATGGCAAAAGCACCCGCAAGACCGATGGCAGCACCCGCAGGCAAAGCCCGCAGCAACGCATTTTTGTATGTGTTGCTGGCGGCCGGTATTTCGTTCGCCATCATTCCCACAGTCGTCGTGCTATCGGTTGCGTTGATTCCCACGGGCGTTGCCTTGTTGGTGGAGCGCGGTAAGGGCTGGTACGCAGGGGCCACCATTGGCGCGCTTAATTTGGCGGGTGCGGCCCCGTTCCTGACTGATTTGTGGACCAAGAGCCACACCGTTGATGGCGCTATTCAGATCATCACCAGCGTTTGGGCGTGGTTGGTGATTTATGGCGCGGCGGGTTTCGGCTGGGCGCTTTATTCAACCATGCCGGCGGTCGTGGGGTCGTTCATGGCGATGACCGCAGGCCGCCGTATTACGGCGCTGCGTGATCAACAGCGTGAACTGGTTCAGAAGTGGGGGCCGGATGTTGAATCGGTCTACGAACCTGAACAGAAAATTAAAGCTGCAGCTAGCAATGCCATTGCTGCGATGGCCGAGGCCTCAGACGTCTAACGCTTTTTCTTCGTCGCGTTCTTTTTCAAGGCTGGCTTCTGCGCAGTCTTTTTCTTTGAGGCCTTTTTCTTTGCAACTGGCTTCTTTGTGGTCGCTTTTTTTGCAATTTTCTTTTTTACTGATTTCTTTTTCAAGGCGGGCTTCGTCACAACTTTCTTCTTCACAATTTTCTTTTTACCAGTTGTCTTTTTCACGGGCGTCTTTTTCACAGGCGTCTTTTTTGCAGCCGGTTTTTTCTGAGTTGTCTTTTTCGCAGACGTTTCTTTCGCAGGGGCCTCATTCACAGCAGTCTCCTGAACTGTGATTTTCTTCACGCCACCTTTTTGCGTCGCTTGACGCAACGCCGTCGCTAACGCCTGAATGTCCTCAGGCGGGGCTTTTTCAAAGCGCAGCGTCTTGCCTGTAATCGGGTGCTCAAAGCCTAACAGACGCGCATGCAGCGCTTGGCGCGGAAACTCACGCACCAATGTTGCTGTATCATCATCCAACTCTTTGATGAACTTTGAGCGCACCGTGCTGTAAGCCGTATCGCCAATCACCGCATGGCCCAGCGAACTCATATGCACACGGATCTGGTGCGTGCGCCCTGTCATCAACACGCATTCCACCCAGGAGGCAGCGCCGCCGTAGCTCTCTTGGGCGCTGTAATGGGTCTCGGCGTATTTGCCACCAGATGTTTTAACGGCCATCTTTTGGCGGTTACTGACGCTGCGGCCAATCTGGCCGCGGATGATGCCTGATGCTGGGCGTGGTACGCCCCACACCAATGCGTCGTAAGCGCGGTCAATGCTGTGCGCGGCAAATTGCTCGGCCAACTTCGCGTGGGCTTCGCCGGATTTCGCCGCAACCAATAAGCCGCTCGTGTCTTTATCCAGCCGGTGCACGATACCGGGGCGCAACTCGCCGCCGATGCCCAGCAATGACGTGCCACAATGTGCCAGCAATGCATTCACCAGTGTCATATCGGGGTTGCCCGCCGCCGGGTGCACCACCAAGCCCGCAGGCTTGTTGATGACAATCAGGTGTTTGTCTTCAAAGACGATATCTAACGGAATGTCTTGCGCGGCCAAGGTTACGGCCACGGGGGCGGGCACGTTTAAAACAGCAATCTGCCCGGCTTTCAGCGATGTTGAGGATGGGACACGTTCACCATTCAGGGTGACATGGCCTTGTTCGATCAACTGCTGAATGCGCGACCGCGACATATCGTCATTTTGATGGGCCAGCCACCGGTCCAGCCGTTCGCCCGCGTAATCCGGGTCAACTTCAAATTGGCGCCGGTCTTGTGTATGGCGGTCTTGTGTATGGCGGTCTTGTGTTGGGTCGTCGTGTGGGGAAGAAGTAGCAGCCATTGCGCCTATCAACTATCAGCCTTAATTTGCGCCGAACATATAGTGGTGGCGCGCGTTCGTCATCTCTCGCGTTTGAATGAGGCTTAAGTCTGATGTTTGCCACCAAATTCCAGAAAATTGTCGTGATCGGCTTAGGGGCCCTCATCGTCTTCGCAATTGGCATGGTGGTGTACGGCGTGATGCGCCTGGAAACCAAACCGAAGCTCCAACCGGTCGTGATGGACCCGCTGGTCGAGGCCGCGCCCAGAATGGTTGATGTCGCGAACTTGGGTCAGCCAATGGGCACCGAAATCGAGCAAATTCTGTCAATGGGCGGAAACCGTGTCGCCGTGGTGTTGAAGGGCGGCGCGGTGCCTGATCGCATTGGCGTGGTTGACCTGGGCACAGGCAAACTCATCAGCACCATCTATACCTCAGCACCCACAAGGTAAGTCATGCGCCTGATCTTGCCCGATCATGTGCGCGATCAGATGATCGGGCACGCGCAAGAAAATCCCAGCCTCGAATGCTGTGGGTTGCTTGTGGGGCGGGGTGAGGGGGATGTGACTGCTGAGCAGGCTCATCGCACGCGTAACATTGCCGCTGATCCTACCCAGCGTTTTGAGATCGACCCGCAGGAACAGTTCAATCTCTTACGCCAAACGCGCGGCACCAATTTGCGCATTGTGGGGCACTATCATTCGCACCCGTATGGTGTGCCAGAGCCTTCAGCTTACGACCTCAGCATGGCCCACGATCCTGAAGCGGTGTGGTGCATTGTCGGACTGAACCCCGGCGCGGTGTATGCGTTCGTGTGCGCTGATCAGGCGCAGGGGTTTCAGTCGATTCCGATTGTCTCAGCGGATTAGTCAATCGCTGTCGGGGCTTGTCCACAACTTCCACGTTATCCCCCATCGCATCCCTGCTATTTCTCTGCATTTGCAGAGCGTTTTCCACCGCCGACATTGGCTTGGGGGACGGCTTTTGGCATCCTGTACCCTTCATTTTGGGGGCACTTGTCATGACGCAGTCCATCACCCGCCGCACGATTTTCAAAACAGCAGGCACGGCACTCGCACTCAATCACGTCACAGTGTCATCTGCATTTGCCCAATCTTCATCGATACAGTCGCCACCTATCAGCGGTTTCTTGCGTCTCAGCGCAAATGAAAACCCTTACGGGCCATCCGAGAGTGCGAAGCAAGCCATGATGGCTGTGATGAGCGAAGGATGGAAATATGCGACGTCGGAAATTCCGCAATTACAAAAGCTGATTGCAGAGCGCGAAGGCTTGGCCCCTGAAAATGTAATGATCACCGAAGGCTCTGCCGAAGTGTTGCGCACCACAGCGTTGGTGTTCGGTTCAAACGGCAAAGAGATGGTGGCCGCACGCCCCACATTTGAACAAGCGCCAGACTATGTCGAGAAAACGGGCGGCGTTGTGGTGTGGGTCGATCTCGATAAAGAGATGAAGCACGATCTGAGTGCGATGCAAGCGCGCGTTGGTGCGAAGACAGGGTTGGTGTACGTCTGTAATCCCAACAACCCCACAGCGACGATGTTGAACGCGAAAGACTTGCGCAGCTTTATCGGTGTGGTTTCAGAGCGTGCGCCCATTCTGATTGATGAAGCGTACATCGACTTGGTGGATGACCCCGCAGGCAGCTCTGTGGTTGACCAAGTGAAGGCAGGCAAGAACGTTATTATCTCGCGCACGTTTTCAAAAATTCATGGCATGGCCGGATTGCGGTTGGGGTTCGCATTGGCGCGTCCTGATATCATCAAACGCTTGAATGATGTGCGCATGTCGATGCCCAACAAGATGGGCTTGGTGGCTGGTTTAGCCAGCTATCAAGATACCGAATTCATGGCGACCAGCAAAAAGTTGGTCCGCCAATGCATGACGATGACCACCAAAGCCTTGGATGAGTTGGGGTTGCGGTACACCAAAAGCCAGGCCAATTTCCTGATGTTCGATACAGGTAAACCCGTGCGGGAGTTTTCGTCCGCTATGCGTCAACAAGGCATTGCGGTCGGGCGTCCGTTCGCGCCGTATGATAATTGGTGCCGAGTCAGCATGGGCCGCGTCGAGCAGATGCCGCAATTTCTGGATGCGCTGCGGGCCCACTTTAAAAAGGCGTAAAGTATGACCACACGCATCGCAGTGATTGGAACCGGCGTTGGCCCGCAAGGAAACACTACGCCCCCAAAAGAGATCGCTGCTGTTGCCCGTGCGCCGTATCAGCCTGAGTTGATCGAAACGAAGCTGAGCGTGTTTCCGGGTACGCCGTATCAACGCGGGATTGCCGCGATCGGATATGTCGAAGCTGGCATTCGCGCGCAGGATAAAGGCTATGGCGCGGTGTTCATCAACACTTTTGGCGACTACGGCTTGGCTGAATTGAAATCAGCGTTATCAATTCCGGTGATTGGCGCAGGCGAAACTGCGTTGTCACTGGCTGTAACATTGGGTCGTAAGTTCGCCATCGTCACCATCTGGCCCACCAGTTTGAATTTCATCTACGACGAGCGTTTGCAATCAACGCAAATGCAGTCGCGTTGTGTCGGTGTGTTCAATGTGCTGGTTGAATCTGAAATGGCAAATCATGGCACTGCGGATGATCCGGTCGCAGCCATGCGCGCCGCCAAGGCGCATATGATCGACCGCATTGTTGCAGAAGCCAACAAAGCCATTGCAGCAGGGGCGGATACCATCATCTTGGGCTGTACCTGCATGGCGCCCATTGGAAAGTTGATCGCTAGTAAAATGAGCGTGCCGGTGATCGAACCGATGACTACGGGCTATGTCGCGTGTGAAACGGCATTGCAGTTGGGTGTGTCACAAAGCAAGGCAGCGTTCGCCGCACCGCCAGCATCGGCCTTGCAAGCCGCCCGTGATCTGGTCGCAGGTCACGTTCCTGCACCGGATGAGGAAGAGTGCGGGGTCTGCATCGTTGCCTCGGCGGCTGAATAAGCCCATTGTCCGCGTGCTTTATTTCTTGGCGCCGGGTCCGCGCATTTTGTTTTCGCACCGGGTCCGCGCATTTTCCCCTTGAGCATGTTCCATGTCTGATCAGCATAAGTTCTTGAAAGCCATTCTGGCGCTAACCATTGCCGCCAGTTCCTTCGCTATTCAAATCTTCTTGCCGGCATTGCCATCCGTGCAGCGGCACTTCGATGTGTCGGCATCTGATGTGCAACTCACTGTTAGCTTGCCGTTGATTGCCATTGCAGTTGGAACGTTGTTCTGGGGCGTGCTGTCGGATCGTTATGGCCGTCGCTCGATGATGCTATCGGGGCTGGTGATGTTCTTGGTGGGCAACATTGCCTGCGCGGTGGCGCCGACCATCGAGTTACTGATCGCAGGCCGTTTGTTTCAGGGCTTCGGCGGGGCGGCGTGCATTGTAATTTCCCGCGCCATGATTCGTGACATTTATGGGCGTGAGAAGGCGGCTTCAGTCTTGGCATCGCTGATCGCCATCATGGTGATTGCACCCATGTTGGCGCCTATCGCAGGCGGTGTGTTGGTGGATACGTTGGGCTGGCGCGGCAACTTCATTTTCATCGCGGGTTTTGTTGGTATCGTGCTCGCGTGCGCTGCTGCCCGGTTGCCCGAAACAAATTTGAACCCGCTGCCCATTCCCAATATGGCCACGCTGTTTAATGGCTATGGTCGGTTGTTGAAGTCGCCAGAGTTTATGGCGTTTGCGCTGCAAAGTGCCTTCATGATCGCGATGTTCTATGTGTTCTTGTCAACCGCACCATATGCGGTAATTACGGTCATGCATTATTCGGCAACGGAGTATGGCTTAGGCTTTATTCTGTCGACCATTGGCTATCTGGGCGGAAACGTTGCCGCTAATCGCTATTCAGAGCGCGTTGGCATTGAACGCATGATCAGCATTGGTTTGGTGCTGGCGACGCTCTCGACCTTCGCCGTTTTTGTGTTCCTGGAAGCAGGCATCTGGAACATCGCTGTGGTCTTTATTCCGGTGACGTTCATGGGGATAGCCAATGGCATGGCGATTCCGAATGCCACAGCCGGTGCGGTGAGTGTTCATCCGGAACTGGCAGGCACAGCTTCCGGTTTGTTGTCGTTTATTCAATTGGGATTGTCGGCGGTGTTCGCGCAAGTATCAGGCAGTATCCAAGACGGCACGCCGCAAGCGTTGGGAACATTCATGTTCATCGCTGCCGTCTTGGCTGTGGTGTCGTTCTATGCGCCGCGCAGGCTTTTACGTCCTGCGACGAATAATTTAAGAGAGTAACTTATTCAGCCGCCAAACTGACATGGCCAAGCTGGGTTGCTGCGGTCATTTGGCGTTTCAATTTCGCGCCATACGCTTTCCACCATTGGGGAACGCCACGCGCCAGCGGTTCCCCTAATGAATGACGGAACGCAAAGTCATTCAGCAATAAGCGTGTGGCTTCGTAATTGGGAATGCCAATCCGGTTCAGCAGCAAGTGCACAACCTGATCATAGGGCATGGTCAATAAATTGACGCCGGACTCAACTTCCAAGCGGCTAACGGTCGAAAAAACAAAGTCCGCGACGATCCGGTCTGGGCGGCCAGACACGCGGTCCACTTGCGCGGCCAGTTCGGTTAGCAATTCTGCGGCCAAACGCGGTTCGACATATTTACGGATTTTGACTGCTTCTAGCGCCACAACGCCAGCGAAGTAGAAGTCTTCCAGCGGTTGGTATTCAATCAGTTGCCGGTAGAGGTCTGTGCCTTCCGGGGCCACGTCGGTGACACCGTCAACCAGAATACGTTGCCACGTCGGATACGTTTTCCGCGTTGCTTGCGTCATCGCTTGTAAAAACTCTGCAATGACGTCGGCAGGTTTTACGTGAACCGCCATCTCACCTTGCTTCATGGCGCACCATCCTTTGTGCACCCCCCACATCACACGAACGATTACTGGGGACAAAGGTTGCAGTTTGATGATAACTATTTGATCTGCGATGTTTTCTCAGCTTTTAACGCTCTGTTATGGCGGCTGAGATATTTTGAGTTGAGCGAGTATAGTTTGCGTTGCTGTTTCATCCGATTGGGATGCGTTGGGGCAGCGTGACGGGGATTTAGAGTGGCGGGGATTTAAAGACTGTGAGCGATCAACACACCTCTGATCAACATCGACGCCACCCGGATCTTATTCTGGTCAAGCTGCGCGAAAATTCCGGCTACGGATTCACCTATCTGTCGGCGACAGATTTCAATCGTGCCGCAGATCGCTTTTTAAAGCCGGGTGTAAAAACCGCAGGCCTTGATCTCAACAACGATGAACAGCGCCGCACGTTTGCCTACGACTATTTGTGGCGCGTGTTCTTCGAGCCTGAGCAGCAAGTGTTCGTGCGCGACACCGTGCGCTGGATCGCGGCCGCCGCTGCACGCGAAAAGTTCGCCGACCCGAATGAAGATATGCCGCGTGTGATCGTGGTGGAACGCAAAGCCGATGGCGGCATCGTCATCCGCGACGGCAAAGAGTATTTGTCGCATCCTGGTTTCCCGCTGGCCGTGATTGTCGGCAAGCCTGCGAAGGGCGGTGGCTCGGCGCATTTCTTTGAGACCAAAGAAGCCTTTGCGACAGCAGGCCAAGCTGGCTTAACGGACGATATGTGGATGCCGCAGATCGTTTATCGTTTGTATGAAGAAACACCGTCTGTAGTGCTGGGCATGCCGCGCAGCAGCGGGACTGGCACGCAAATGGGTGTCGAATGCCGGGCGCTCGCGTTTGGTGCGCCTGCAAAGTTGGTTGAACGTAAACCTGCTTAAGATGTGATGTGAGAGAGGATAGTCGTCAGGGGAAGAGGGGCCCATGCCGAAAGATCAAGTCGATACACAGCCGCAGTTTCCACGCCGCCAAGAATGCGACAAATGTGGCGCTGAGTTCCGTTGGGAACCGAGCGACCGCAACGTCAAAGGTTCGCCCTTGATTGCAAAAGTCGTGAAGCCATCAACACGGTGCGACTGCGGATATGGCAAAGCCAAGCCGCGGCCTGGCACACAGCAAGCTTAAGTTCCCAATATTAAGCTTGGCTGAAGCGCTCTAGCCCTAAGCCGCTGAGATCAATCTCAGGCGTACGGCCTGCGATGAGGTCTGCCACAACGCGAGCAGACCCGGCTGCCATCGTCCAACCCAGCGTGCCGTGGCCTGTGTTCAGCATCAGGTTTTCAATCGGCGTGTGGCCCAAGATCGGTACAGAGTCCGGTGTGGTGGGGCGCAAGCCGCACCACGGGTTCACATCGGTGTAGGGCGATGCATCCGGGAACAACGACTTTGCATTGTTCACCAGCGGTGCCACGCGCACTGCATCAAGTTGCGTGTTCCAGCCTGCCAATTCCGCTGTACCTGCGACACGCAATTTATTGCCAAGGCGTGAAAACACCATATAGCGCGTTTCATCGGTGATGCTGATGGTGGGCGCTGCGTTGGGTGTGGTCACATCAGTTGTGATCGAATAGCCCTTGGCCGGGTAGATCGGCAGTGACAATCCTAAATCACGCGCCAACATGGGGCTGTAACTGCCCGCCGCCAACACAAACGCATCCGCAGTAATGTCCCCTTTGTTGGTGATCACGCGAGTGATCTGATTGCGTGTGCGCTCAAGCTTGGTGATGGTTTCATTCCACCGGAACACAACACCGCGCGCGGTCGCGAGTTTCATAATCTCTTCGGTGAACAACCGTGCATCGCCGCTTTCATCGGCAGGGCTCATCAATCCGCCCACCAAGTCATGCTTGGCTGCGTGTTCAAGGGCAGGTTCATAGCGCACGCAATCTGCCACGCTTAAGATTTCTTGGGGCAAGCCCAGCAGTTCCAAATTTGCAGCGTTAGCGCGACCCTCGGCAAACTCTTCCGGCGTGCGGTAAATATGCAGAATGCCTTGCAGCACTTGGTTGTACTGAATGTTGGTGCGCTGGCGTAAACTGCGTAAGACATCGCGGCTGTACAACGACACGCGCAATGCGCGGCCCATGTTCACACGCACGCGGTCTGGCGTGCAATTGCGCAAGAACCGTAAACCCCAGGCCCACAAGGGCGGGTCCCAGCGTAAGGGGCGAAACAGTAACGGCGCATCGGGTTGCAGCATCCACTTCATCGCTTGCCAGGGCACGCCGGGCGAGGCCCACGGTTTCGTGTGACAGGCTGAAATTTGCGCGCCGTTGGCAAAGCTGGTTTCCAGCGCAGGGCCGGGCTGACGGTCGATCACCGTGACCTGATGGCCATCTTCCGCCAAGGCCAGTGCGGTTGTGGTGCCCACAACGCCTGCACCCAGAACGACTACATGCACGTGCGTACTCCAAATCCTTCGCGAAGTCCTTCGCGTTCGGCGTCCGCGCTGATCAGCAAGCAGTGCCGAAGATTGTCTATTTCATGTATGTGTATCGGAGACTGCGCCATAAGGAAACTATGACCCACATTATTGCCCTGCAGAAACCTGTGCTCTCGGTTGCGCAAATGTATGCCGCCGATCAGGCCGCCGCTGCCGCTGGTGTGCCGACGCTGACATTAATGGAGGCGGCGGGAGCCGCACTTGCACGAGAAATTCAAAAACGTTGGGCGCGGCAAAACATCCTTATTTTGTGCGGGCCAGGCAATAACGGTGGCGATGGCTTTGTCCTGGCGCGCCTGTTGTTCAATGCAGGCTGGCCAGTGCGCGTTGCATTGCTGGGGGATGCGAGTGCCTTGAAGGGTGATGCCGCTGTGAATGCAAAAGCGTGGGCTGCGATGGGTGGCCTTGCGCATCCGCTGACGACAGACGCGCTGGATGACTTGTTTTTGTCGCGGCCCTTAGTGGTCGATGCGCTGTTTGGGGCAGGTCTCAATCGCGGCATTGATGGCGCTGCGGCTGAAGCCATTCGACGCATCAATGCGGATGATCTGACTTGTATCTCGGTCGATGTGCCCAGCGGTGTGCATGGCGACCGTGCCGTAATGTTGCCGGTGAACTTGGGCACGCCAGGCGTTGCACCCAAATCGGCACTTACGGTGACGTTCTTCCATCTCAAGGCCGCGCATGTGTTTTACCCCGCGCGCCAATTGTGCGGTGAGGTCGTTGTTGCCGACATCGGTATCCCTGAATCTGTATTAGAGACGATCAAACCCGAAGCCTGGGTGAATACGCCTGCGCTGTGGAATCTGCCGCAACCTGATTGGCAGTCGCATAAATATAAGCGTGGTCATGCGCTGGTGTTTGGCGGGCCGGATATGACAGGGGCGGCGCGCTTGGCTGGTCATGCTGCACGACGGGTTGGGGCGGGGTTGCTCACCTACGCAGTCCCCAGTCGGGCGCAGGCCATTTACGCCAGCGATCAGCCGGGGGCGTTCGTGAAGGCTGTCGATACCTCGGCGCACTTGGATGAACTTTTGAGCGATCATCGCAAGAACGCGATTCTGATCGGGCCAGGGGCAGGTGTCGGGGCGCAGACCTCAGCCCTGGTCCTGAAATGCCTTCATACCAATCGGCCTGTGGTTTTGGACGCCGATGCCCTGACCTGCTTTGCGACAGACCCCGAACTTCTATTCGAGGCTATTCAATCTCGAACTGCGGGAACCATCCTTACCCCCCATGATGCCGAGTTCCGGCGTTTGTTTCAGGTGCGTGGGGCAAAGCTGGATCAAGCCCGGCAAGCCGCCCAATTGAGCGGGGCTGTGGTGTTGCTGAAGGGGCCGGATACGGTGATCGCGGGGCCAGATGGCCGTGCGGCCATCAACACCATTTCAGCTCCGTGGCTCGCCACAGGTGGCTCGGGTGATGTGCTGGCGGGGCTGATCGTGGGGCTTCTGGCGCAAGGGATGACGCCGTGGCACGCCGCCTCAGCCTCTGCCTGGCTTCATGCACAGGCTGGTGCGACCTTGGGGGCGGGGTTAGTGGCAGAAGATCTCGCCGATCAGGTCGCAAAAGAAATAAAATATGTTAAATAACAATGATTTATAGTTAATATTTAAATTTACTTATGAGGTTTGATAAGGGGCCCGTCCATTCCATCTGAAGATCGTGTGTCCACGAACTGTAATTGGGATGGTCAACACGTGCGGCTTGCCCTTGTGAAAAGCCGCGCGCTTCATTAAACGAGTGCGGCATTCCGGCGGGTAGCGTGCCCGACAGCCCAGCGGGTGTGGTGGAATTGGTAGACACGCTGGTTTTAGGTACCAGTGGCCGTAAGGCTTTAGGGGTTCGAGTCCCTTCACCCGCACCAAGCCATTAGGTTTCTGCAACGCATCGGGGATGACCGCGACCGGCTTTAAACCCAGCCGGCGAGGGACGAAATTGTGGGTTTAACGAATTTCAAAGACGACTTTTGGGAGCACGAGACGACGCCATGCAAATCACGGAAAAGAACGCTCAAGGACTGAAGCGCGAATACAATGTTGTGATCGCAGCCTCGATCATTGAAGAGCGCATGAACGAGCGTCTGGTTGAAGTGGGCAAGACCGTCAGCCTGCCGGGTTTCCGTCCAGGCAAAGCGCCGATGAACCTGTTGAAGAAGCGTTTTGGCCAATCTGTGATGGGCGAAGTGCTCGACAAGGCCATCAACGATACGGCGCAATCAGTCATCACCGATAAGTCGCTGAAGCCTGCCATGCAGCCGAAGATCGAATTGGTGAACTTTGCTGAAGGCAAAGACCTGGAATTCGATGTGAAAGTTGAAGTGCTTCCGGAAATTCAAACCCCGGACTTCAAGAAGATCGAGTTGGAAAAGTGGACCTCGAAGGTCTCTGACGACTCTGTGCAAGCTTCATTGCAAAACTTGGCTGATTCCAACCGCGCAAGCAAAGTTGTTACCGATGGCCGTAAAGCCAAAAAAGGTGACGTGGTTGTCATCGACTTCGTGGGTAAATTGAATGACGTCGCTTTCGAAGGCGGCACGGGCTTCGACACGCATTTGGAACTGGGCTCGGGTCAATTCATTCCTGGCTTTGAAGATCAGCTGATCGGCGTTGTCGCTGGTGACCGTGCGGTTGTGAACGTGAAGTTCCCGGAAGATTACGGTGCATCTGAATTGGCCGGTAAGGACGCTGTGTTCAGCGTCACCGTTAAAGAAATTCGCGAATACGAAGCCGCCAAGCTGGACGACGAATTGGCCAAGAAATTGGGCGCTGAAAACTTCGACGTTTTGAAGACGAAGACCCGCGAACTGATGCAAGGCAACTATGACCGCGTGTCGCGCCTGCGCTTGAAGCGCAACCTGCTCGATAAGTTGTCGGAAATCGAAACGTTCCCCGTGCCGGAAGGCATGGTTGACGCCGAGTTCGACGCGATCTGGCGTCAAATCGAGCAAGCTAAAGCGTCGAACCAACTCGATGCCGAAGACGCAAAGAAGTCAGACGAAGATCTGCGTAAAGAATACCGCGCCATTGCCGAGCGCCGCGTCCGTTTGGGCTTGTTGCTCTCTGACGTCGGTCAGAAGAACAACATCACTGTGACCCCGGACGAACTGGGCCGCGCTGTGATGGAGCAAGCCACCCGTTTCCGTGGCCAAGAGCAAGCTGTGGTGAACTATTACAAGAACACCCCCGAGGCCCTTGAATCGCTGCGCGCTCCGGTGTTCGAAGACAAAGTGGTCGATTTCATTTTGGAACTGGCCAAGGTGACGACCAAAGAAGTCTCAATTGAAGAGTTGGAAAAAGACCCGGAAACGCCGATGGCGCTGTTCTAAGTCGCTTAAGAATTTAAGCTGCTTGCGCTTCGACAAAAGCAGCCTATCTAATTAAGCTTATTTAGGTCTTTTCAGGTTGGGGTAGATTCAATGCGCGATCGTGATCCGATTGAGGTTTATAACAATACCCTCGTGCCGATGGTCATCGAGCAGACCAATCGCGGCGAGCGTTCGTTCGACATCTACTCCCGCCTGCTTAAAGAACGCATCATCTTCCTGAACGGTCAGGTTCATGATGGCGTCTCGACGCTGATCTGCGCGCAGTTGTTGTTCTTAGAGTCGGAAAACCCGAACAAAGACATCGCGTTCTACATCAACTCGCCAGGTGGCGTGGTGACGTCGGGCTTAGCGATTTACGACACGATGCAATACATCCGTTGCAACGTTTCAACATTGTGCATGGGCCAAGCCGCCTCGATGGGTTCGCTGTTGCTGACGGCGGGCGAGAAGGGCAAGCGCTTTGCACTGCCGAACGCACGCATCATGATCCACCAGCCGTCGGGTGGCTTCCAAGGTCAGGCTGCGGATATCGAAATCCAAGCCCGCGAAATCCTCTCGCTGCGGTCGCGTTTGAATCAGATTTACGTGGACCATACCGGCAAGACGATTGAGCAGATCGAAAAGGCTATGGACCGCGATAACTTCATGACTTCCGCTGAAGCGAAAACCTTTGGCTTGATCGATGAAGTGGTGAGCCAGCGTCCGAAGCTTGAAAAGAGCGACGACAAAGCCAAAGAAGAGACCAAGGCTTAAGGCGTTACTCCGAACCGAGTCGCCATAATTGGCGCCTCGGGAAGAGGGTTTTGTGCCTCAATTGCCCCGTCAAACGTTACATATGGCCCAAGATACGGTCATGGCCCTATCGCCAGTTGATGAAACGAGTCGATGGCCATCTAAACTATCGTTAACGTTGGGTGTTGCGGTTGGGCGGCACTAACATTGTTGTGCCCGCCTGAAACTGTCGGGTAACATACGAGATATAGTAGTAAGCCGGGAAAATTGGCGACAAAGCTAACCCGGCCAGGAGTTTAGACGATGACAAAGTCATCGAGTGGTGATTCGAAAAATACCCTCTACTGCTCATTCTGCGGGAAGAGCCAGCACGAGGTCCGTAAGCTGATTGCAGGGCCGACCGTATTCATCTGTGATGAATGCGTTGAGTTGTGCATGGATATCATTCGCGAAGAGAACAAAACCAATCTCGTGAAATCGCGGGAAGGGGTGCCGACGCCGCGCGACATTCGTAAGGTCTTGGACGATTATGTGATCGGCCAGGAATACGCGAAAAAGGTTCTCTCGGTCGCGGTCCACAATCACTACAAGCGCCTGTCCAACCAGACCAAAGGCGCTGATGTTGAAATCGCGAAGTCAAACATCTTGCTCTGCGGCCCCACGGGCTCGGGCAAGACGTTGTTGGCGCAGACCTTGGCGCGCATCTTGGATGTGCCGTTCACGATGGCTGACGCCACCACGCTGACTGAAGCTGGTTACGTCGGTGAAGACGTCGAGAACATCATTCTGAAACTGCTGCAAGCGGCCGACTACAACGTCGAGCGTGCGCAACGCGGCATCGTTTACATTGATGAAATCGACAAAATCAGCCGCAAGTCAGACAACCCGTCGATCACGCGCGATGTGTCGGGTGAAGGCGTGCAGCAAGCCTTGTTGAAGATCATGGAAGGCACCGTTGCGTCCGTGCCGCCGCAAGGTGGGCGTAAACATCCGCAACAAGAATTCCTGCAAGTCGACACCACGAACATCTTGTTCATCTGCGGTGGCGCGTTTGCGGGCCTGGAAAAGATCATCTCGCAACGTGGGCGCGGGGTTGGCATTGGCTTCGGCGCTGACGTGAAGAGCACCGAAGAGCGTCAGACCGGCGAATTGTTGAAAGAGATCGAGCCCGAAGATTTGTTGAAGTACGGCCTGATCCCGGAATTCGTGGGCCGCTTGCCCGTGATCGCGACGTTGATGGATTTGGACGAGAAAGCTTTGGTTGAGATTTTGACCAAGCCGAAAAACGCCCTGTCGAAGCAGTACCAGCGCCTGTTTGACATGGAGAATGTCCAACTTACATTTACCGATGACGCGCTGCGAACAGTGGCCCGCAAGGCCATCGCCCGCAAAACGGGAGCCCGCGGTTTGCGTTCCATTATGGAAGGCATCTTGCTCGATACGATGTTTGACCTTCCCGGTTTGGAAGGTGTTGAAGAGATTGTTGTCAACGCCGAGGTCTCAGAAGGCCGAGCCAAGCCGCTGTACATCTACGCGGCCGACCGTCGCGGCGATGTTGGAACGCCAGCCTGATCCTACTGGGTTTCATGCAGCGCCGGCATGCCGGCAAGCGTTACCGGTACGGTCGATAAAAGGCGCCTTGGAATAGGCGCCAGGAAGAGGTGAGTGGTGAGCGTTCCTAAAGGTAAGTTGTTTCCGGTTCTGCCCTTACGCGACATTGTT
Source organism: Rhodospirillaceae bacterium (assembly GCA_965229355.1). Taxonomy (GTDB): domain Bacteria; phylum Pseudomonadota; class Alphaproteobacteria; order Rhodospirillales; family Rhodospirillaceae. The sequence goes on from OZ245869.1 coordinate 3,478,732, forward strand.
GTGTTTCCACACATGATCGTGCCGTTGTTCGTCGGCCGCGAAAAATCAGTTCGCGCCCTCGAAGACGTGATGGCGGACGATAAACAGATCCTTCTGGTGGCCCAGAAAGACGCGTCGCAAGACGATCCGTCATCAAAAGATATCTATGACGTTGGTACGGTCTCGACCGTGCTGCAATTGCTGAAGCTGCCCGACGGCACTGTGAAGGTGCTGGTGGAAGGTGGCCAGCGTGCGCGTATTACGTCGTACAAAGAAAACGATACGTTCTTTGAAGCGTATGCTGAACTGGTTGAAGACGCGAAAGAGGAGGACAAGGAACTTGAAGCCTTGTCGCGCTCGGTCGTGTCTCAGTTCGAGCAATACATCAAACTGAACAAAAAGATTCCACCTGAAGTGCTGGTGTCGATCAACCAAATCGACAACCTGTCGAAGCTGGCTGACAACATCGCATCGCACTTGGGTTTGAAGATCGCCGACAAGCAAGACCTGCTTGAAACCAAAGGCGTGACTGAGCGCTTAGAGAAAATCTATGCGTTCATGGAATCTGAAATCAGCGTTCTGCAAGTCGAGCGTCGCATCCGTAACCGCGTAAAGCGGCAAATGGAGAAGACCCAACGCGAGTACTATTTGAATGAGCAGATGAAAGCCATTCAACGCGAGTTGGGCGAAAACGACGAAGGCAAAGATGAAAATGCCGAACTCGAAGACAAGATCAAAAAGCTGAAGATGAGCAAAGAAGCCAAGGACAAAGCCTTGGCCGAGCTCAAGAAGCTGAAGAACATGAGCCCGATGTCGGCGGAAGCCACTGTCGTGCGCAACTACCTGGATTGGTTGACCGCCATTCCTTGGGGTAAGCGCTCGAAGGTGAAGCACGACCTGAAAGCGGCTCAAGCGCAGTTGGATAAAGATCACTTCGGCCTGGAAAAGGTGAAGGAACGCATTGTCGAGTATTTGGCTGTGCAGACCCGCACCAAGAAGCTGAAGGGCCCGATCTTGTGCTTGGTTGGTCCGCCGGGCGTTGGCAAAACCTCGCTGGGTCGCTCGATTGCGACAGCCACAGGCCGTAGCTTTGTGCGCGTATCGCTGGGTGGTGTGCGCGATGAAGCTGAAATTCGCGGTCACCGCCGCACGTACATTGGCTCGATGCCTGGCAAGGTGATTCAGGGAATGCGTAAAGCCAAGACGTCCAATCCGCTCTTCTTGCTCGACGAAATCGACAAGCTGGGTGCAGATTGGCGCGGCGATCCGTCATCTGCTTTGTTGGAAGTATTAGACCCAGAACAAAACAGCACATTCCAGGATCACTACCTGGAAGTGGACTACGATTTGTCAGACGTGTTGTTCATCACAACGGCGAACTCATTGCGCATGCCGCAGCCGTTGTTGGACCGCATGGAGCTGTTGCGTGTCTCGGGTTACACCGAGGACGAGAAGGTGGAAATTGCGAAGCGCCACCTGATCAGCAAGCAGATCGAAGCGCACGGCCTGAAGAAGAACGAGTGGGCGATCTCGGATGACGCGTTGCGTGATCTGGTGCGCTACTACACGCGTGAAGCTGGCGTTCGTAGCTTAGAGCGCGAACTGGCCAACATCGTGCGTAAGGCGACGAAGGAAATCATCCTGAAGAAACTGAAGCGGATCGCGGTAACGCGTAAAACGCTGAAGAAGTACGCAGGTGTGCAGAAGTACCGCTACGGTGTTGCAGAGCGTGAAGACATGGTGGGGGTCACCACCGGTTTGGCTTGGACCGAAGTGGGCGGTGAACTGCTGTCGATTGAAGCTGTGACCATGCCCGGTAAGGGCGCTGTTACGTTGACCGGTCAACTGGGCGACGTGATGAAGGAATCAATTCAGGCTGCACGTTCGTTCGTGCGTAGCCGTGCATTGTCCTTCGGCATCAAGACCCGCATGTTCGAGAAGCACGACATCCACTTGCACTTGCCGGAAGGTGCAACACCAAAAGATGGCCCTTCGGCTGGTGTTGGCATGTGTACGTCAATCATCTCGGTGCTGACTGGTATTCCGGTGCGTAAAGATGTCGCTATGACTGGCGAAATCACGCTGCGTGGCCGTGTGCTCCCGATTGGTGGCTTGAAAGAGAAGCTGCTGGCGGCGTTGCGCGGCGGTATCAAGACTGTGCTGATCCCCAAGGAAAACGAGAAAGACCTTGAGGACATTCCTGACAACGTTTTGCGCGATCTGAACATTGTCCCGGTTTCGACCGTCGATGAGGTTCTGCAACGCGCACTCGCCAAACCGTTGGTGCCGATCCTGGCTAAGGACGATGTGGACCCTGAAGACGACAAGGGCAACCGCAAGTCCAAGCGCGATCAGGATGATGAAGAAGAAGGCATTCGCACGCACTAAATTGATCGAATCGATTATCGATTAAGCACGCCGAGGCAGGGGTAAAATCCGGCCTCGGCGTTTCCTTTTGCATCCAACGGTGGCTATGAACCTCTGCTGCTTGGGAGGTTGCAGAGGAAAAAGGCCCAAAAACTGGCACTTATCCCCTGGTTTTTCATGGCCGTTACATTGACGCCTAAGGAAACCGCGGCTTAAACTGCGCCCGCATTCGGAATATGGCGGATTTCCTGAGGTTCACGATGCTCACGGCCATGGGCCCTGGGATCGGTGAGGCCCAGTGCCCGCGCCGCATGTTGTGTATTTTCTCTCACGACTGCCAAAAGGGGTCTTTCTAAAATGAATAAGAACGATTTGATCGCCGAAGTGGCCGACGCCACCGGCCTGACCAAGGCTGATGCGGCAAAGGCTGTGGACGCGGTGTTGGATTCTGTCACCAACACGCTGAAAAAGGGCGATGAAGTCCGTCTGGTTGGCTTTGGTACCTTCACGGTTGCGAAGCGTGCTGCCAGCGAAGGCCGCAATCCGCGCACCGGCGAAACCATCAAGATCCCGGCGTCCAAGCGCCCCAAATTCTCGGCCGGCAAGGCTTTGAAAGATGCTGTAAACCGTTAATTCGGTTGAAGAATATCTGCTAAAAATGCCGGTCTTTCAGGGCCGGCATTTTTATTTCAATTCGTGTCTTTTTATCTTAATCCGGCATGGATTTTATGGCGGTCCTGCATTAGGGTCCGCCCGCTTCGTTAACAATCCAGCAGTTAACGAACTTAGGATTGGTTAAGGGCGATTAGCTCAGCTGGTAGAGCGCTTGCTTTACACGCAAGATGTCGGCGGTTCGATCCCGTCATCGCCTACCATCCTGCGCCCGCGAAGCAGCGCAGGATGCCACGCCGAAGCCCACCGGGCGAAGGCGGGCTGTTGCCGCGGGCTCCGGCTCGGCAAGCCTTTCTTTTTGTAGCGAAGTTGCCTAGCACGACAGGCGGGCTATCATACTCGCTATGAAATACGTCTACTTGCTCCAAAGCGTTGATTCGGAACATTTTTATACCGGCATCACAAATGATGTCGAAAGCCGATTGGCAAAGCACAACTCCGGCCAAGTCACGCATACAGCTAAGTTTCGCCCATGGCGTCTGAAGACCTATGTGGCATTTACTGATGAAGAGCAGGCCTATTCATTCGAGAAGTATCTGAAATCAGGTTCAGGTCGTGCATTCGCCAAAAAACGCCTATAGCCCTCCGCTGTTTCAGGGCTTTTTCACACCCGCCTTTTTAAGAATAATTCGCATCTAGACGGACTCATAAAACCGTCAAAAAACTCAATACTGTCAATGCGTTTATTGTCCGCGTAGTGCTTGACTTGGGTAGGGCCCAAAGCTTAGATCACGCCACTTTCGCGGTGTTCGGGTGGGCCCGCGCGGACCCGTCCGCCGCACAGCTAATTCCTTGGATAAACCAAAAAAAACCAACAGCCGGGGACACGACGCCGCCTAAGAAGCGGTGAGGGGATCGTCGCTATGAATGATTTACTGACGCAGTACTTGCCGATCCTGATTTTTATTGGTCTCGCCTTCGGATTGGCGATCGTCATTGTTGTGGCCTCGTTGATCGTAGGCCCCAATCGTCCTGACCCTGAGAAAAATTCCGCTTACGAGTGCGGCTTCGAAGCATTCGACGATGCGCGCGGCAAATTCGATGTGCGCTTTTACCTTGTCTCAATCCTTTTCATCATCTTCGACTTGGAAGTCGCTTTCCTGTTTCCGTGGGCGGTCAGCCTCGGCAGCATCGGTTTGTTCGGCTTCTGGTCAATGATGGTGTTTTTGGGCGTGTTGACCATCGGCTTCATCTACGAGTGGCGCAAAGGCGCCCTCGAGTGGGAATAGGCGTGTGGGAATAAGAAAATGAACGTCGTTCCAGCATCTGCAAAGACCGATCATATCCGCGCTGCAACGCCCGCAGATGGCGAGTTTATGGCGCGTGTGTCGGATGAATTGTCCAACAAGGGCTTCCTGCTGACGTCGCTTGATAAGCTTGCCAACTGGGGCCGTACTGGGTCCATGTGGCCGATGTCGTTTGGCTTGGCCTGTTGCGCTGTCGAAATGATGCACTCCGCCATGGCGCGTTATGACTTGGACCGCTTTGGCATGGTGTTCCGTCCCAGCCCGCGTCAGTCGGACGTGATGATTGTGGCCGGTACGCTAACCAACAAAATGGCACCGGCGCTGCGTAAAGTTTACGACCAAATGCCCGAGCCGCGTTGGGTGATCTCGATGGGATCATGCGCGAATGGCGGCGGTTACTATCACTATTCGTACTCGGTTGTGCGCGGCTGCGATCGCATCGTGCCCGTCGATATCTACGTTCCAGGTTGCCCGCCGACGGCAGAAGCCTTGCTGTACGGCATCTTGCAGCTTCACAAAAAAATCCGCCGCGTCGGCACCATTGATCGGTAATCGGTTCGCACATGTCGCTCGCACAAGACAATCTTGAGACTCTTCGCGAACTCGGAAGCTACGTCGCTTCGGCTTTGCCCACGGCTGTTCTGTCATCAGACGTGAAGGGCGGGGAACTGACGGTTCGCGTGCATCGCTCGTCCATCGTCAAAGTGCTGACGTTGCTGCGCGATGATTCAAACTGCCAATTCTCGCAACTCATTGATCTGTGCGGTGCTGATTACCCGGATAACGATGAGCGCTTTGAAATCGTTTATCACCTGCTCAGCATGAAGCAGAATTTGCGTATCCGCGTGAAGGCGACGACGGATGAAGCATCGCCTGTGCCGTCGGTGGCTGGCGTGTTTCCGTGCGCTAATTGGTTGGAGCGCGAAGCGTGGGATATGTACGGCGTGTTCTTCTCGGAACACCCGGATTTGCGCCGCATTCTGACCGACTACGGCTTTGATGGTCACCCTTTACGCAAAGACTTCCCGCTCACGGGCTATGTCGAGATGCGTTACGACGAAGACCAAAAGCGCGTGATCTACGAACCCGTGAAACTGACGCAAGACTTCCGCAACTTCGACTTCTTGAGTCCGTGGGAAGGCTTGAAGGGTGTTCTGCCGGGCGACGAAAAAGCGGCGGGGAGCAAGTAACATGAGCAACACAACCGCTGACATCGAAATTGAGAATTACACGCTGAACTTCGGTCCGCAGCACCCTGCTGCGCACGGTGTGTTGCGTTTGGTGCTCGAAATGGACGGCGAAGTCATCGACCGCATCGATCCGCACATTGGCTTGCTTCATCGCGGCACAGAAAAGCTGATCGAGTATAAGAGCTACCTGCAATCGGTGCCGTACTTCGATCGGTTAGATTACGTCTCGCCGATGAACCAAGAGCAGGCGTTCGCAATTGCGACCGAGCGTTTGCTGGGCATTACACCGCCGAAGCGTGCGCAATACATCCGCATGTTGTTCTGCGAGCTGACACGCATTCTGAACCACATCATGAACATCGCGTCTTACGCCATGGACGTCGGCGCCATGACGCCGTTCCTGTGGACGTTCGAAGAACGCGAAAAGCTGATGGAATTCTATGACGCTGTTTGCGGCGCGCGTATGCACGCCGCTTACATTCGTCCGGGTGGCGTGTCGCTCGATATGCCTACGGGCTTGGCTGAGCGTATTTTGAAATGGGCTGAGGGCTTCCCGAAGATCATCGACGACATGGAAGGCTTGCTGACTGAGAACCGCATCTTCAAGCAACGCGTGGTCGATATCGGCCGTGTGACCGCTGAAGAAGCGCAAGCGTGGGGTTTCACCGGTCCGAACTTGCGGGCTTCTGGCATCGCGTGGGATTTGCGTAAAAGTCAGCCTTACGACAGCTACGAAGAAATCGATTTCGATATCGCCATTGGTAAGAACGGCGACTGCTATGATCGTTACTTGGTGCGCGTTGAAGAAATGCGCCAGTCGATCAAGATCATTAAGCAGTGCATCGAGAAAATGCCGTCAGGCCCTGTGCGCGTGAATGATCGTAAAATCATGTCGCCGCCGCGCGGTGAAATGAAGCAGTCGATGGAAGCGTTGATCCATCACTTTAAACTCTACACCGAAGGCTACAAAGTTCCGGCAGGCGAAGTGTACGCCGCCGTGGAAGCGCCGAAAGGCGAGTTCGGTGTGTACATCGTGTCGGATGGCTCTAACCGTCCGTACCGCTGCCGCATCCGTGCGCCAGGTTTCATTCATATGCATGGCATGGACTTCATGTTGCGCGGCCACATGCTGCCCGACGTACCTGCCGTGTTGGGTTCTATTGATATCGTGTTCGGTGAGGTTGACCGATGAGCGTTCGTACTCTCGCCAAAGAACAGCCGGCGAGCTTTGCCTTCAACGCGGACTATTTAGAACGCGCCAAGAAGGTGATCGCAAAATATCCTGCAGGCCGTCAGGCCTCGGCAGTGATCCCGCTGCTCGACTTCGCGCAACGTCAAGAAGGTTGGGTGACGCAGCCCGCCATTGATGTGATTGCGAACATGCTGTCGATGCCGTCGATCCGCGTGCTGGAAGTTGCAACCTTCTACACGATGTTCGAACTGCATCCGGTCGGCAAATATCACATCCAAGTCTGCACGAACTTGCCGTGCCAATTGCGCGGCTCGGACAAAGTGTTGCATGCCTGCAAATCGAAACTTGGCATTGGCGCTGGCGAAAAAACGCCGGACGGCAAATTCACTGTGGTTGAAGTTGAGTGCGCTGGTGCGTGTGTGAACGCACCTGTCGCGCAAATTGGCGACGATTATTACGAAGACCTCGATGAAGCTTCGATGGGTAAAATTCTCGATGCTTTGGCCAAAGGCGAGAAGCCGAAGCACGGCCCACAAAACGGCCGCGTGAATTCTGGCCCGTCAGGTAAGTTCACGACACTGAACGACGATCCGACTCAAAAAATTCCGATGCAGGATTTGAATGCAGCGAAAGCGGCATTCGAAAAGGCAAAAGCGGAAGCCGCGGCAAAAGCCGCTGCTCCGAAAGCGTAGGTCATGACCATGCTCGCTGACAAAGATCGCATCTTTACGAACCTGTATGGCCATCACGATTGGCGCCTTGCTGGCGCACGTGCCCGTGGCGATTGGGAAGGCACCAAAGAAATTCTGGCTATGGGCCCGGATTGGATCATCGACGAAATGAAGCGTTCGGGCTTGCGTGGCCGTGGCGGCGCTGGGTTCCCGACCGGTCTGAAATGGTCCTTCATGCCGAAGACCGAAAGCGACCGTCCGCACTACTTGGTCGTAAACGCCGATGAAGGCGAGCCCGGCACTTGCAAAGACCGCGACATGCTGCGCTTTGATCCGCACAAGCTGGTTGAAGGCTGCTTGATCGCCAGCTTCGCCATGCGAGCGCACGCTTGCTACATTTATGTTCGCGGCGAGTTTTATAACGAAGCCTCAAACCTCCAGGTCGCTATTGATGAAGCATACGCGGCGGGTTTGGTTGGCGACAACGCATGCGGCTCGGGTTGGAAGTTTGACATCTACATCCATCGTGGGGCAGGGGCTTATATCTGCGGTGAAGAAACCGCCCTCATTGAATCTATCGAAGGCAAAAAAGGCCAACCGCGTTTGAAGCCGCCGTTCCCGGCTGGCGTTGGCTTGTATGGCTGCCCAACCACTGTGAACAACGTGGAAAGCATTGCCGTTGCGCCGACGATCTTGCGCCGTGGCGCGTCGTGGTTCTCAAGCTTTGGCCGTCCGAATAACGCTGGTACCAAAGTGTTCTGCATTTCTGGTCACGTGAACAATCCGTGCAACGTCGAAGAGTCGATGAGCATTCCGTTGAAGGAGCTGATCGAAAAGCATTGCGGCGGTGTGCGTGGCGGTTGGGACAACTTGCTGGCCATCATTCCGGGCGGTGCGTCTGTTCCGGTTCTGCCGAAATCAATTTGCGACACCGTGCTGATGGACTTCGATGCGCTGCGTGATGTGCGCTCAGGTCTCGGCACTGCGGCCGTGATGGTGATGGATAAGTCCACCGACCTGATTGCGTCGATTGCGCGCCTGTCTGCGTTCTACAAACACGAAAGCTGTGGCCAGTGCACGCCGTGCCGTGAAGGTACCGGTTGGATGGCCCGCGTGATGAAGCGCATGGTTAAGGGCGATGCCACGCTGGCTGAAATCGATACGCTGGAGCAAGTGACTTACCAAGTCGAAGGTCACACCATTTGTGCGTTGGGCGATGCTGCTGCCTGGCCGATCCAAGGCCTCATCCGTCACTTCCGTCCTGAACTCGAGCGCCGTATCGCTGACTACCGTGATGCGAAAACGCGCGCGAGCGCCAAAGCCGCTTAAGGGAGCTTATAGAACATGCCAAAGCTCACCATTGACGGCCAACAAGTTGAAGTGCCGCCAAACACCACCATCATCCAAGCCGCCGAGCAGGTGGGCGTGGAAATTCCGCGCTTCTGTTATCACGAGCGTCTGTCGATTGCTGGCAACTGCCGCATGTGTTTGGTGGAAGTCGAAAAATCGCCGAAGCCCGTTGCATCATGCGCGATGCCGGTTGCGGAAGGTATGATTGTTCACACCCGTTCGGAAAAAGCCAACAAGGCTCGCAACGGCGTGATGGAATTTCTGCTGATCAATCACCCGCTGGATTGCCCGATTTGCGACCAAGGTGGTGAGTGCGATCTGCAAGACCAGGCGATGGCCTACGGCGCTGACCGTGGCCGTTACCAAGAAAACAAACGCGCTGTGCGCGACAAGAACATGGGGCCGTTGGTCTCGACGATTATGACCCGCTGCATTCACTGCACACGCTGTGTGCGCTTTGCGACGGAAGTCGCGGGCGTGCCGGAGTTGGGTGCGACAGGCCGCGGCGAAGATATGGAGATCACCACATATCTTGAGAAAGCTTTGGCTACTGAATTGTCGGGCAACGTGGTTGACCTGTGCCCAGTCGGTGCGCTCACCAGCAAACCCTATGCATTCGCGGCTCGTCCCTGGGAATTGCGCAAAACGGAAACCATCGACGTGATGGATGCGTTGGGTTCGGCGGTGCGTGTTGATGCGCGTAACCGCGAGATCATGCGCGTTCTGCCGCGTTTGAACGAAGTGGTGAACGAAGAGTGGCTGTCAGACAAAGGCCGCCATGCCTGTGATGGTTTGCAAAACCAACGCCTCGATCAACCGTATGTGCGCGTGAACGGCAAACTGAAGCCAGCCTCGTGGGCTGATGCGTTTGCGGCAATCGCCAGCAAAGTGAAATCGATCTCGGGTGCGAAGATTGCCGCACTGGCTGGTGACTTGGTTGATGCCGAATCGATGTTTGCACTCAAGCAACTGATGACCGCGCTGGGCAGTGCGAACTTGGATTGCCGCCAAGACGGTGCGGCTGTGGACCCGGCTGTGCGTGCATCTTATCTCTTCAACAGCGGCATTGCTGGCATTGAAGAAGCCGATGCGATTTTGATTGTGGGCGCTGATCCGCGCCGCGAAGCGCCGGTGTTGAATGCGCGCATTCGTAAGCGTTACCTGCGCGGAAATGTTGCCATTGGCGTGATCGGTGATGCGCTGGAACTGACATATAAGTATCAGCATGTCGGTGCGACGGCTGATGCACTGTCGAAGATTGCCGATGGTAGCCATGAATTTGCCAATGCGCTGAAGAACGCCAAGAAGCCGATGATCATTGTCGGTATGGCCGCTCTGACGCGTGCTGACGGTGCTGCAGTTCTGGCCGCAGCCCGCCAAGCTGCTGATGCTTGCGGCTTGATCAAAGACGGTTGGAACGGCTTCAACGTTCTGCACACAGCAGCCGGTCGCGTGGGCGGCTTGGATGTCGGCTTCGTGCCGGGGGCAGGCGGCAAAGATACGCGCGGCATTCTGGACGCAGCAGGCAAGGGCGAGATTGATGTTGTGTACCTGCTCGGTGCCGACGAAATCGATACCGCCAAGCTGGGCAAAGCCTTCGTGATTTATCAAGGCCACCATGGCGACAACGGCGCACACCGCGCTGATGTTGTGTTGCCGGGTGCTGCCTACACCGAAAAGAGCGGCACTTATGTAAACACCGAAGGCCGCGTGCAGCGCGCCGAACGTGCCGTGTTCCCGCCGGGTGATGCCCGCGAAGACTGGGCGATCATTCGTGCGTTGTCGGAAGTTGTCGGTAAAAAACTGCCGTTTGATTCGATTGACCAAGTGCGCGCCGGTATGCGCAGCGCAAATCCGGTATTTGCGGCACTCGATCAAGTGACCAAAGCTGAGTGGAAACCGTTCGGTGCGGCTGGCAGCATTTCGGCTACCGCGTTCAACTATCCGATTAAAAACTACTACATGACGGACCCCATCAGCCGCGCGTCGCGCACCATGGCGCAGTGCACGGAAGAGTTCGTGATGGGCACGAAGGGGACTGGGACCCATGGCTGAGTTCATTGACGGTTACGTCATTCCGTTAGCCTGGATCCTCGGCAAGATCCTGTTGTTCGTTGTGCCGCTGCTGGTGTGCGTTGCGTACGTGACTTACGCGGAGCGTCGTATCATCGGCGCGATGCAAATGCGCATTGGCCCGAACGTGGTGGGCCCATTCGGCTTGCTGCAGCCGTTTGCCGATGCTGTGAAGTTGCTGACCAAAGAAACCGTACTGCCAACCGGCTCAAGCCCGATCGTGTTTTTGCTGGCGCCGATGGTGACGTTCTCGCTGGCGATGATCGCTTGGGCTGTTATCCCGGTATCTGATGGCTGGCTGATTTCCGATATCAACGTCGGCATTCTGTATCTGTTCGCAGTCTCTTCGCTGGGTGTGTACGGCATCGTGATGGCCGGTTGGGCCTCAAACAGCCGTTATGCATTCTTGGGCGCGATGCGTTCGGCCGCTCAGATGGTGTCTTATGAAGTCTCCATCGGCTTCATCATGATCTGCGTGTTGCTCACTGCAGGCAGTTTGAACTTGTCGGACATCGTGAAGGCGCAAACCGGAATGTGGTTCTTCATTCCGCACTTCCCGATGTTTGTTGTGTTCTTCATCTCGGTGTTGGCTGAAACCAATCGCCACCCGTTCGACTTGCCGGAAGCTGAGTCGGAATTGGTTGCTGGTTTCATGACCGAATACTCATCCATGGCGTTCGCGCTGTTCTTCTTGGGTGAATACGCCAACATGATCATGATGTCGGGCATTGTCTCGATCTTGTTCTTGGGCGGATGGTTGGCGCCGATTGAAGCGTTGAACTTCATTCCGGGTATTGTCTGGTTCGCGTTGAAGATTTCTTTCTGCTTGTTCCTGATGATCTGGGTGCGCGCGACATTCCCGCGCTACCGTTACGACCAACTGATGCGCCTCGGCTGGAAAGTGTTCCTGCCGTTCTCATTAATTTGGCTGGTATTGACCGCTGGTTACCTGGTCTACACCGGCAAAGTTCCGGTTTAAGGAGGGGACGTTATGGCATTCCGTACCGCCCGCGCGTTCCTGTTGTCCGAGTTGATCTCGGGCATGTGGCTAACGCTGAAATACATGTTCGGTCCTAAAGTGACGGTGAACTATCCGTTCGAAAAAGGCCCGCTGAGCCCACGCTTCCGTGGTGAGCATGCACTGCGCCGTTATCCGAACGGTGAAGAGCGCTGCATCGCCTGCAAACTGTGCGAAGCCATTTGCCCCGCGCAAGCCATCACCATCGAAGCCGAGCCGCGTGATGACGGCAGCCGTCGGACCACGCGCTATGACATCGACATGACGAAGTGCATCTACTGCGGCTTCTGCGAAGAAGCCTGCCCGGTTGATGCCATCGTTGAAGGCCCGAATTTTGAGTTCGCTACCGAGACCCGTGAAGAGCTGCTTTACAACAAAGACAAGCTGCTCTCGAACGGCGACCGTTGGGAAAAAGAATTGGCTAAGCGTTTGGAACTGAACGCACCGTACCGGTAATTGGCGTATCGCTAACCGGCTGATTGCTACAGATCGTTGATAACGCGCTGCTGGGGATTTTGGCAGCGACCATAAAGAGGAAACAGGGGAATGACGCAGGCAACTTTCCGCGTCGGAACAGCAAGCATGGTGGCGGCATGATTATCGCCTCGCTCGCGTTCTATTTATTCTCGATCATCGCCGTCATTTCGGCGTTGAACGTGATCTTTCAGCGCAACCCCGTTCACTCGGTGTTGTGGCTGATTTTGACCTTCTTCAACGCGGCTGGCTTGTTCGTGCTGCTGGGTGCTGAATTCCTGGCCATGCTGCTGGTTGTTGTCTACGTCGGCGCGGTTGCCGTGCTGTTCTTGTTCGTGGTGATGATGCTGGACATCAACGTCACCATGATCCGCGAAGGCTTCATGAAGTACCTGCCGATTGGCGCCTTCATCGGCATTGTGTTGCTGGTGGAATTGGCGCTGGTGTACGGCGGTTGGGCGATGTCTCCGCAGGCCGAAGCCTTACGTTTGGCGCCCACACCCGATATCACTCAAATCGATAACACCCGCGCTTTGGGTCAGATCATGTACACGCAGTATGTGTATGTATTCCAAGCGGCTGGCTTGGTGTTGCTGGTGGCCATGATTGGCTCGATTGTTCTGACGATGCGCCGTCGTCCGGGCGTGCGCAAACAGAACGTCGCTGTTCAGGTTGCACGCAGCAAGGCAGACACCGTCGAAGTGGTCAAAGTGCCGACCGGCAAGGGGATCGCGTAATGGAGACGGGCATGCTTCATGTGGGCTTAGGCCACTATCTCACCGTCAGCGCAATTTTGTTCACGCTGGGCATCTTCGGTATTTTCCTGAACCGGAAAAACCTCATCGTCATTTTGATGTCGATTGAATTGATGCTGCTGTCGGTGAACATCAATTTCGTTGCGTTTTCTTCGTTCATGCAAGACCTCGCCGGGCAAATCTTCACCATGCTCGTGCTGACCGTCGCTGCGGCCGAGGCCGCCATTGGCCTCGCGATTGTTGTGGTGTTCTACCGCAACCGCCGCTCGATCGAGGTCGAAGACATTAATCAGATGAAAGGCTAGGGCGCCGTGATTTATTACCTCGCCATTTTCATGCCCTTGCTCGGTGCTGCTATCGCCGGGCTCTTTGGCCGCATCATCGGGGACCGCGCCTCGCAGATCGTCACCTGCGTTGGTGTTGGCATTGCCGCCATCTGCTCGGTCGGCATTTTTGACCAAGTCGCGCTTCACCATAGCCCGCGCGTTGTTCACGTCCTGACCTGGATTTCATCCGGCACCTTGGAAGTGAACTGGGCGCTGCGCTTCGATACGCTGTCGGCTGTGATGGTGATGACAGTTACGTGTGTATCTACACTCATCCATATCTATGCCTGCGGTTACATGTCGCACGACGACAGCCAACCGCGCTTTATGGCGTACCTGTCGCTGTTCACCTTCGCCATGTTGATGCTGGTGACCGCTGACAATCTGCTGCAACTGTTCTTCGGTTGGGAAGGCGTGGGCGTGGTCTCGTACCTGCTTATCGGCTTCTGGTTCAAAAAGCCGTCTGCTTGTGCTGCCGCCATCAAAGCGTTCGTCGTCAACCGCGTGGGTGACTTCGGGTTCTTGCTTGGCATCTTCGGCATCTTCTTCCTGTTCGATGCCATCAACTTCGACACCATCTTCCAAGCTGCCCCGGCCAAAGCCGATGCCACCGTGCATTTCTTCAGCCGCGACTGGCATGCGATGACGATCATCTGTTTGCTGCTGTTCGTCGGTGCCATGGGCAAATCTGCGCAGTTGTTCCTGCACACGTGGTTGCCGGACGCCATGGAAGGCCCGACCCCTGTGTCGGCGCTGATCCACGCCGCAACGATGGTGACCGCAGGCGTGTTCCTGGTTGCGCGCATGTCGCCATTGTTTGAAATGGCCCCGAATGCATTGACGGTTGTGACGCTGATTGGTGCGGCCACGGCGTTTTTCGCGGCCACTGTAGGCTGCGTACAGAACGATATTAAACGCATTATCGCGTACTCAACGTGTTCGCAGTTGGGCTACATGTTCTTTGCGCTTGGCGTTGGCGCATACCAAGCTGGCGTGTTCCACCTGATGACCCACGCTTGGTTCAAAGCGTTGCTGTTCCTCAGCGCTGGTTCAGTCATTCACGCGATGTCGGACGAGCAAGACATTCGCCGCATGGGTGGCATCTGGAAGAAAATTCCGTTTACCTACACTGTCATGTGGATTGGCAGCTTGGCGCTGGTCGGCTTGCCGCCGTTTGCAGGCTACTTCTCTAAAGACATGATTTTGGAATCTGCTTACGGGGCAGGCACGCCGGAAGGCCGTTTGGCCTTTACCTTGGGCATTGCCGCCGCATTCATGACCGCGTTCTACTCGTGGCGTTTGCTGTTCCTCACGTTCCACGGCAAACCGCGCGCGGACCATCACACGATGGAACACGTGCATGAAAGCCCGCTGATCATGACGATCCCGCTGTTTGGCTTGGCCCTCGGCGCTGTTTTTGCGGGCTGGCTGGGCTACGAATACTTCGTGGGCCATCATCATGATGAGTTCTGGAACGGGGCGATTGGTAAGCTGCCGGGCAAAGAGATTCTCGAAGCCGCACACCATGTGCCGGGCTGGGTGGTTGCAGCACCGCTGGTTGTGACCGTTGCAGGCATTCTGCTGGCGTACATCTTCTACATTCGCCGCACGGATATTCCGGGCAAGATCGCGAACGCGTTCCCCGGCGTGTACCAATTCTTGCTCAACAAGTGGTACTTCGACGAACTGTACGACATCATCTTCACGCGCAATGTGTTCCGCTTGGGCCGCTTGTTCTGGAAGCAGGGGGATGCGGGCATTATCGACCGCTTTGGACCTGATGGGTTGTCAGAGGTGGTTGCACGCTCAGCTAAAAAGCTTGGCGCTGTGCAGACCGGTTATCTTTATCACTATGCGTTCGCCATGATTGTGGGCATCGCGATCTTGGTCACGTGGTTTGTCGTGGGCGGGGCTGGCTAACATGGGCGCTCTTGTGACATTCCTCGACGGTCTACCGATCCTTTCGGTCATCACCTTTTTGCCTATTGTTGGCGCGCTGATTATCCTCTCCATCCGTGGGGACGAAGCGACGGTTGCTCAACAGTCGCGCCAAGTGGCGTTGCTGGTGACGGTGACGACCTTCCTGTTGTCGCTGCCGATCTACTTCGGTTTTGATACGACAACGGCTGCGTTCCAATTTGAAGAGAAAGTAGAGTGGTTGCCGCAGTTCAAGATTGCGTACCACATGGGCGTTGACGGCATTTCTATGCCGTTCGTCATTCTCTCAACGTTCTTAACGCCGATTTGTATTCTGGCCAGCTGGCACGCCATTGAGAAAATGGTGCGCGAATACATGATCGCGTTCCTGATCCTCGAGACCATGATGGTCGGCATGTTCTGTGCCTTGGACTTAGTGATCTTTTACTCCTTCTTCGAAGGCGTGCTGATCCCGATGTTCCTGATCATCGGTATCTGGGGCGGGGGCCGCCGTGTGTATTCGGCGTTCAAGCTGTTCCTCTACACGTTGACGGGCTCTGTGCTGCTGTTGGTCGCAATCTTGGCAATGTACCTGCAGGAAGGCACGACAGACATTCCGACCCTGATGAACGCGAAGTTCGCGACCGAAATGCAAACCTGGCTGTGGCTGGGTATGTTCGCATCCTTCGCCGTGAAGGTGCCAATGTGGCCGGTGCATACATGGTTGCCCGATGCGCACGTGGATGCGCCGACGGCAGGCTCGGTCATTCTGGCTGGCGTGCTGCTGAAGATGGGCGGCTACGGCTTCCTGCGGTTGTCGATGCCGATGCTTCCTGAAGCAACAGTTTACTTCACGCCACTGGTGTTTGGTCTCTCGGTGATTGCCATCATCTACACGTCGTTGGTGGCACTCGTGCAAGACGACATGAAGAAGATGATTGCTTATTCATCTGTCGCGCACATGGGGTATGTGACGCTGGGCATTTTCACCGCCACCAAGCAAGGTGTTGAAGGTGCGATGTTCCAGATGATTTCGCACGGCATTGTGTCAGCAGCGTTGTTCCTCTGCGTCGGTGTTGTGTACGACCGCCTGCATACGCGTGAAATTTCACGCTATGGCGGCCTGGCCAACAACATGCCGAAGTACGCCTTTGCCTTTATGATCTTTATGCTGGCTTCGGTCGGTCTTCCGGGGACGGCGGGCTTCGTCGGTGAATTCTTGGTGTTGTTGGGTACGTTCCAAGTGAACACCTGGGTGTCGCTGTTCGCGGCCACCGGCGTGATCTTTGGCGCGGCTTACATGCTCTATCTGTACCGCCGCGTTGTGTACGGTGAACTGACGAAAGACGACGTGAAAGCCATGTTGGATCTGGATGCACGCGAAATCGTCATTCTGGCGCCGCTGGTTATCATCACCATGTGGCTTGGCATTTATCCGACGCCGGTCTTCGACGTGATGAGCGTGTCGGTTGATAACTTGCTGACGAAATTCCATGCGGCGACGGCGGCGAAATCTGCTGCGTTGCCGTTTACTGAAACTCTCATGGCTTGGTTGAAGTAGGGGCCGCGATCATGAACGCTACGCTCGATCTCGTACCCGCATATCCTGAACTGTTCCTGGCGATTTCCGGGATGCTGTTCTTGATGATCGGTGTGTTCCGCAAAACCGATTCCACCGGCATGATCACATGGCTTTCGGTGATCGCCATGATCTGCACGGCGGCGCTCGTTCTGGCCGCACCGCAAGATCAGGTGAAGGCCTTCAACGGCATGTTCATCGTCAACAGCTTCACCAGCTATGCGAAGGTGCTGACGCTGGTTGGCGCCGCGATCTCGCTGCTGCTGATCAATTCCTGGGTTCAAAAAGAGCAAATCGCGCGCTTTGAATTGCCGATCATCGTTCAGTTCGCAACGCTGGGCATGTTGATGATGATCTCGGCGAACGATTTCATCTCGCTCTATGTCGGTTTGGAACTGCAAAGCTTGGCTTTGTATGTGCTGGCCTCGTATCACCGCAACAACCTGCGGTCGACGGAAGCGGGCGTGAAGTACTTCGTGCTCGGCGCTTTGGCATCGGGTCTTCTGCTGTATGGCTCGTCGCTGGTTTATGGCTTCGGCGGCACAACGTCGTTTGATGGCTTGGCGACGGCTATGGCTGCGGCTCCGCATGGCTCGGTTGGAGTCATTATCGGTATCGTGTTCGTGATCTCGGGGATGGCGTTCAAAGTCTCGGCTGTGCCGTTCCATATGTGGACGCCGGATGTCTACGAAGGTGCGCCCACACCAATCACCGCATTCTTCTCAGTCGCCCCAAAAGTGGCGGCGTTGGCGTTGTTTCTGCAAGTGCTGGCTGGTCCATTTGCGCCGCTCATGGCGCAGTGGCAGCAAGTTGTCATCTTCATCTCGGTCATCTCGATGGCCTGGGGTGCGGTGGCTGCCATTGGGCAGACGAATATCAAACGCCTGATGGCCTATAGCTCCATCGGCCACGTTGGTTATGCATTGATCGGCTTAGCGGTTGGTACATCCGAAGGTGCGGCTGGCATGTTGTTCTACATGCTCGTCTATATCTTCATGAACTTAGGCACCTTCGCCGTCATCCTGTCGATGCGCGTGAAGGGCCGGGCGGTTGAAGACATCCGCGACCTCGCAGGTATCGGCAAAACCAATCCAGGCATTGCGCTGGCCTTGGCGACGTTGATGTTCTCGATGGCCGGTATTCCGCCCCTCGCAGGGTTCTTGGCCAAGTACTTCATCTTCCTGGCCGCGATTAATTCAGGCTTGGTGGGTGTGGCGGTGTTCGGTTTGCTCACCTCGGTGATTGGTGCGTACTACTACATGCGCCTGATCAAGATCATGTACTTCGATGCATCGGTTGATGCCTTCGATAAGCCAGATGGCATTACGGGCACGGTGATGTTCGTCTGCAGCGCTATTGTGCTGCTCTTGTTCTTCGTGGCGGGTCCATTCATCAACCATGCTGACGCAGCGGCTAAAGCGCTGTTCTTAAGTTAAGGAGCGGGCGTGGCTCACGCCCGTATCACCAGCACCTCTTCGCCGGACAACATCCGCCTGCCGCAAGGCTGGCGGGTGAAGGCCTTTGACGAACTCGACAGCACCAATGCGGCTTTACGTCGCATGGTCGAGATGGGGGCCGAAGACAGCGAAGGGCTGATTATCACCGCTAAGTCGCAAACCGCAGGCCGGGGCCGCGAAGGCCGCGCCTGGACCAGCGCGCCGGGCAATTTATTTGCCTCATTTTTGGTCGATGCCAGCGCTGGCGTGATGCGTGCACCCGAACTGGGCTTTGTGGCCGCGCTGGCGGTGATTGCCGCTATTCAAACCATCATGCCCGATCATGCGCCGGATGAGTCGCTGCGCTGTAAGTGGCCGAACGATGTGCTGTTCGATGGGGCGAAAGTCTCGGGCATTTTGCTCGAAACAGTGAATGCGCCTGAAGGCAAGCTGTACGTGATCATGGGCATTGGCATCAATTTGGTCGCGGTTGAGGTGGATCAACCGCGCTATGCCATTACATCGTTGGCACAACATGGCGCGCGCGTATTCCCTCCGCAGACCTTGGAAGCACTGACTAAGCATATCGCCATTTTAGTCGAGACCTGGCAGCGCGAAGGCTTCGGGCCTATTCGCGACGCCTGGCTGAAGTATGCAGCTGGGATTGGCCAAACTATCAATGTGCGTTTGCCGCACGAAACCGTAACCGGTACCTTCACAGACCTTGATGTGGATGGTGCACTGGTGATTGAAACATCATCCGGTCCGCGCCGTATTCATGCGGGCGATGTGATCCTGCCGCGAAAAGAAGAATAGGTATGTTGCTGGCCATTGATTGTGGAAACACAAATATCGTTTTCGCCGTTTTTGAGGGCGAACGCCTTCACGCCCAATGGCGTGCAGCCACAAAGACCGACAAAACCGCCGATGAATTTGGCATTTGGCTGACACAAGTGATGCAGCACGATGGCGTGTCGCCTAGCGAAATTACGGCTGCGATTATTGCTTCAGTCGTGCCGGCGCGAAATTTTGATCTGGGCAAACTTTGCGAGAAGTATTTCAAGGTGAAGCCGCGTTTCATCGGCGACCCAGATTTAAAACTGGGCGCTGAAATTAAGATCGATAATCCGCGTGAAGTGGGGGCCGACCGCGTGATCAACGTGATCGCTGCACACGCGGCCTACAAAGGTCCGTCGATTGTGGTCGACTTCGGTACGGCCACCACGTTCGATGTGGTGGATAAAGATGGTGCATATTGCGGCGGTGTGATTGCGCCGGGCATCAACCTCAGCATGGAAGCGCTGCATATGGCGACCGCCTTGTTGCCGCGCATTCCCGTGAAGCATCCCGGCACTGCCACTGTAGTGGGGAAGTCGACTGTCGCTGCCATGACCTCAGGCGTATTCTGGGGCTACATCGGTCTTATCGAAGGTTTGGTCGCACGCATCAAAGCCGAGCGCGGCGAACGCATGAAGGTTGTGGCCACAGGCGGTTTAGCGCCGCTGTTTGCCGAAGCCACCAAGGTGATTGATTTCATCGATGGTGATCTCACATTGCGTGGGCTCCTAGCCGTACATCAGCGTAACTCATGAAGAAAAAGAAAAATTACGCAGAAGATGCCTGGGTTGAACCCAAAGGCTTGAACCAGGGCCTGTGGTTTATTCCGTTGGGTGGTGCCGGTGAAATCGGCATGAACATGAACCTGTTCGGCTGCGATGGCCGCTGGATCATGGTCGATTGCGGCGTCACGTTCGGCGACGACACCGTGCCCGGCATCGACGTAGTGATGCCTGACCCCAGTTTCATCGAAGAGCGTCGTGAGCAGTTAGACGCACTTGTTATTACGCATGCGCACGAAGATCACTTAGGCGCTGTGGCGTATTTGTGGCCGCGTTTGCAGTGCCCCGTGTATGCCACGCCGTTTGCGGCGGAGTTTCTCAAGAACAAACTGGCTGAAACTGGTTTAACAGACGAAGTGCCGATCACCATTCTGCCCTTGGGCGGCAAGGTGACAATCGGGCCGTTTGATCTGGAATTCGTGACCCTCACGCACTCGATCCCTGAACCAAATGCTGTGGTGATCCGCACGCCGCATGGTGCGATCTTTCACACCGGCGATTGGAAGTTTGACCCCGACCCAGTGCTGGGCGAAGTCTCGGATTACAAAAAACTCGAAGCCCTGGGCCAGGAAGATATTTTGGCGCTGATCGGCGATTCAACCAACGTCTTCACCGAAGGTGAGGCGGGGTCAGAGCGCGTTGTGCGCGATAACTTGGCCAAGCTGTTTTCGAAATATACAGGCCGCATTGCTGTGGGCTGCTTTGCCTCTAACGTTGCGCGCCTTGATAGTATTGCCGCAGCGGCTGAAGCTAATGGGCGTCATGTGGCGCTGGTGGGGCAATCGCTGTGGCGCATTGTCGAAACCTCGCGCCGCACCGGCTACATCTCACGCGAACGCAAATTTTATGAGGCAGACGAAGCCGCATATCTGCCAGCCGATAAAGTGGTCTATATCTGCACTGGAAGTCAGGGCGAGGGGCGTGCTGCGTTGATGCGGATCGCTTTTGATCAGCACCCTGATATCGGCCTTGAAAAAGGCGACGTGGTGATTTTCTCGTCACGCGTCATTCCGGGCAATGAACAAGCTGTGCACAAAGTCCAAAACCAGTTGATCCGCAAAGGCGTGGAACTGGTGACATGGCGCGATGAATATATTCACGTCTCAGGCCATCCGGCGCGCGAAGAGTTGAAGCGCATGTATGGCTTCATTCGTCCGCGTATTGCGGTGCCAGTGCACGGCGAACTAATGCATATGAATGCCCACGCGAAGTTGGCGGAAGAATGCCAAGTGCCCCAAGCGGTGCTGGTGGAAAACGGCCAAGCGCTGAAGTTCAGCAATGGCACAGCCAAAGTAATGGGCACGGTCTGGAATGGACGCCTCACATGGCTTGAAGGCGAAGTGCGCGCCATGAACGACCCCATCATCAAAGAGCGGAAGAAATTGCTGCACGAAGGTGCGGTTGTTGTCTCTGTCGCTCTGGATGACGAAGGTCTGATCGATGAGCCGCAAGTGACAGTGCTGGGCACTGGCGACCCGCTGGAAGATCACGACCGCAGTTGGGATTGGGTTTTGTCGAACGCCATCAACAAACTGCCCAAGAAGGCGCGGCGTGATGATGGTGTGATTGAGGACACGGTGAAGACCGCCGTCCGCAAAGCCTTTGCCACCACTGGCCGTAAACCCTTGGTAAAAGTGCATATTTCGGGCGTTTAGGCCCGCTTTCTAAAAACCCGAATCTGCCCTACATGAGTAGGGAAGCTTCTACTGAACTGAGGACGTTATGATTGGTCGTTTGAACCACGTTGCTATTGTTGTCCCTGATCTGGCTGCCGCGGCCGCCAACTATCGCGACACCTTGGGCGCTGAAGTCTCCGCCCCGCAAGATCTGCCGGAACACGGTGTCACCGTGGTTTTTGTGAAACTGCCCAACACCAAAATCGAATTGCTGCATCCGTTCGGTGAGGGCTCCACCATCGCGCCGTTCCTGGCCAAGAACCCAT
Source organism: Rhodospirillaceae bacterium (assembly GCA_965229355.1). Classification (GTDB taxonomy): domain Bacteria; phylum Pseudomonadota; class Alphaproteobacteria; order Rhodospirillales; family Rhodospirillaceae. The sequence continues at coordinate 3,500,539 of OZ245869.1, forward strand.
CGGGCGGCATGCATCACGTCTGCTACGAAGTGGACGACATCATTGCTGCTCGCGATAAATTGAAGGCGTCAGGTAAGCGCGTCCTCGGTGACGGCGAGCCAAAAATTGGCGCACATGGTAAACCGGTGTTGTTCCTGCATCCGAAGGACTTCGCGGGAACGCTGGTGGAGATCGAACAAGTCTAAGTTTCAGCGTTGGGGGCAATGGTGAAGTTCAAGTTTCTTGCGTTGGCTGGTGTTGCTGCCTTCTGCGCGCAACATGCGTTTGCCCAAGACCAAATGAACGATGGCGCAGCGGTCGTCGCGGATGATCGCTTGAACGCGCTGGTCTGGCAGATGACGAGTGCTGAGTACGAAGGTGCGGCTCGCACGGCCTATACAACCGCCACCGCGGCGCTTGATCGTGCCCTGAAAAATAAAAAGCACTCTGCTGCGACTGAGCAAACCGGAAATTTCGCGAAGCTGCCGCCCGCCATCATCATGGATATCGATGAGACGGTGCTGGATAATGGCCCGGTGCAAGTTCACATGTTGGTGGATACCAAAACGCGCGCTGGTGAGTTGATGGGCAAGTGGTTCGACCGCGCAGTTGCTAAACCCACACCGGGCGCTGCTGAGTTTATTCAGTATGCGCAATCCAAAGGGGTGACGGTTTTTTTCATCAGCAATCGCAACGCTGATAAAGAAGCGCCGACGCGCAAGAACCTTGAAGCCATTGGCGTAAGGTTGCCTGCGTTCGACACGGTGTTCCTGGAGCGCGAACGCGACGATTGGAAATACGACAAAGGGGCGCGTCGTGCGGAAGTGGCTAAAACTCATCGTATCCTTTTGTTAATTGGCGATGACTTTGGGGATTTCACATCGACGTGGAATAAAACCGCCGCCGAACGTCGCGCAATTGCGCAAGAGCAATCTGCCCGCTGGGGCAAAGATTGGATCATGATTCCTAATCCGATGTACGGCAGTTGGGAAAATGCGGCGATTAATTTCAACTTCCGCGCCACACCCGATGAGCGGCGCAAAATCAAGCACGATGCTGTAAAGGCGTTTGACTCAGGAGAGTAGAGTATGACCAAAGCCCTCGTTGCGGCAGTTATGCTTTCAAGTGCGCTTGTCTCGACCGCGTTCGCAGAAACGATTGTGGTGCGCGGGTCTGATTGCAATCGGCTGGTGCAATCGCACAAACCAGGCGGGGCAGATTACGTGCCGGGTGTCGATGTGTCGGGCAAGCCTGTGGTCTCGGCTGATGCGGGCGGCGGTTATAACATGGCGCTACCCGAAGCCATCGACATTCAGATCGGCGTGGATTTAGCAGATCGTTTAGCGCGGCGTGATGCGAAGAAAAACAATCCGCCGACGGCCGAGAAAGACCTGCAACGCAAAGTCATGCCCTATGAAGGCAAAGTTGCGTTGGGCACGCTCACTGTGAAGGGCAACGAGGCCTTCTGGAACGGCGAGCGGATGCTGCCGCAAGACCAAGTGGCGCTGGCCGAGGCCTGCCGCCAGTCCATGACAACCGGGAAGCAGGGGGCTTTGCCAGCGACGAAACCCCCAGTGCCAAAAACTAAGCCTTAAGCCACTGTAATTCGGCACTTTTTAAGCCGCCGCGCACGTTGCGCAGGCGCGTCGCATCGCCTAATGTCCGGCAACATTTCAACTTTCTCGTGATCTTAAAGGACTGCCTTCCATGCGCTTCTCGCGCTTATTTTTGCCCACCCTCAAAGAAAACCCTTCTGAAGCGGTCATCGTCTCGCACCGTTTGATGCTGCGCGCTGGTATGGTCCGCCAGCATGCTGCAGGCATCTACAACTGGCTGCCGCTGGGGACGCGCGTGTTGCAGAATATCGCTAACATTGTGCGCGAAGAACAAAACGCAGCGGGCGCGCAAGAAGTCATCATGCCCACAGTTCAATCAGGCGAGTTGTGGAAAGAAAGCGGGCGCTATGATGACTACGGCCCGGAAATGCTGCGCATTAAAGATCGTCATGATCGCGACATGCTGTACGGCCCGACCCACGAAGAAGTGGTGACGGACATCTTCCGCAACAATGCCAAAAGTTATCGCAATCTGCCGCTGAACCTGTACCAGATTAACTGGAAGTTCCGCGATGAAGTGCGCCCACGTTTCGGCGTCATGCGCGGCCGCGAGTTTTTGATGAAAGATGCGTATTCGTTCGATGTGGATTTCGAGCGTGCGAAGCATTCCTACAACCAAATGTTCGTCGCCTACTTACGCACGTTCTCGCGTATGGGCTTGCGCGCCATTCCCATGAAGGCCGATAGCGGCCCGATTGGCGGCGACATGAGCCACGAGTTTATCGTGCTGGCTGAAACCGGTGAAAGCGGTGTGTTCTGCCACAAGGCATTATTGGAAAAACCCATCCCGCAAGATGTGGATTACCAATCAAGCCTGCAACACATCGTCGATGATTGGACGAGCCTGTATGCCGCCACCGAAGAAAAACACGATGCTGCTGCGGCTGAGAAACTGGGTGCTGATCTGATCAGCGCTCGCGGCATTGAAGTCGGCCACATCTTCCATTTCGGCACCAAGTACTCTGCCGCCATGAAGGCGCAAATTGCGGGGCCTGATGGTCAGCCGCTGACGCCGCTCATGGGCTCGTACGGGATCGGTGTATCGCGCTTGGTGGGTGCGATCATCGAAGCCAGCCATGACGACGCTGGCATCATCTGGCCGGAAGGCGTTGCGCCGTTCCGCGTGGGCGTGATTAACCTGAAGGCGGGTGACGCGGCCTGCGATGCGGCGTGCAACGACCTCTATGCCAAGTTCACCAAAGCGGGCGTGGATGTGCTGTACGATGACCGCGACGAGCGCGCAGGCGTGAAATTTGCGGACAACGATTTGATCGGTGTGCCGTGGCAAATCGTCATTGGTCCGAAGGGCATTGCCAAAGGATTAGTGGAACTGAAACGCCGCGGCAGCGTTGATCGTGAAGAAATTTCGCTCGACGCCGCCCTCAACAAATTCACTTCAAATCCCAATCAGTAAAATAAGTAAGGTTTAACCGCATGTTCAATGCCTTCGAACGGATGCTGGCCGGGCGCTACTTACGGTCGCGCCGCCGCGAAGGCTTTGTCTCGGTTATTGCGGGCTTCTCGTTTATTGGGATTGCGCTAGGCGTGGCCACACTCATCATCGTCATGGCGGTGATGAACGGCTTTCGCCAAGACATGATGAGCCGCATCTTAGGCGTGAACGGGCACATTGATGTCTCCGGCCGTGCTTATGCCATTGGTGATTTCGATAATCTTTTAGGCCGTATCAAAAGCATCAAGGGCGTAACGTCTGCGGTGCCTGTGGTGCAAGGTCAAGTTTTGGCCAGCGGTGCGGGCCGGGCCTCGGGCATTTTGGTGCGCGGCGCACGCGGCGATGATTTGAAATCCCGCAAATGGATTGCCGATAACATCCTGGACGGGACGCTAGATGGTTTCACTGAAGGCGAGGGCATTGCCGTGGGCTCCCGGCTGGCTGAAACCTATAACCTTAGTGTGGGGTCAGACCTGACCCTGTTATCGCCCAAAGGCAACGTGACGGCTTTTGGGGCGGTCCCACGGGCGCAGACGTTCAAAGTCGCGGCGATCTTCAACGTCGGCATGAGCGACTTTGACAGTTCCATCATCTTCATGCCGCTGCCGATCTCGCAGCGCTTTTTCAAATATTCAGACACCATCACGAATATTGAAATTCATGTGGAAGATCCAGACTTAGCGCGCTTCATCGCCAAAGATGTTGCGCAAGTGACGGGGCCAGATACGCGAGTTTTAAGTTGGGAGCAAACCAACGGGCCGTTCTTTAATGCGCTTCAGGTTGAGCGCAACGTGATGTTCATGATCCTCACGCTGATCATTTTGGTGGCGGCGTTTAACATCATCTCTGGCTTGATCATGTTGGTGAAAGACAAGTCGCGCGATATCGCGATCTTGCGCACTATGGGCGCGTCGCGCGGTACCATCATGCGCGTGTTCTTCATGGCAGGGGCCAGCATTGGTTTTGTCGGCACCATCTTGGGCTTTATTCTGGGCGTGCTGTTTTGTGAAAACATCGAAGCCATTCGTCAGTTCTTGAGCGTCTTAACCGGGACAGATTTATTCTCGCCCGAGATTTATTATCTCACCAAAATGCCTGCCAAGATGGATTGGCATGAAACATTGTCAGTGCTGATTATGGCGCTGGTGTTGTCATTCGCTGCAACGCTGTATCCGTCGTGGCGCGCGGCCAAGACCGACCCTGTTGACGCTTTACGGTACGAGTAGCAGCCATGACTAATAATTCTGGCTTATCGCTCGTCAATGTTCACCGCAGCTTTCAGCAGGGCAGTGGGGCCACGCTGCATGTATTGCGCGGTTTGAATTTAAATGTCGCACGCGGCGAAGTGATTGCGCTTGTTGGTCCATCTGGCGCTGGTAAATCCACATTGCTCCATATCGCAGGGTTGCTTGAAAAACCCGACAGCGGCGAAGTGCGCATTGGCGGCGAAGAGTGCGGCGCGTTGAATGATGAGCGCCGGACCGAATTGCGCCGGGGACATTTGGGCTTTGTCTATCAGTTCCACCATTTGCTACCCGAGTTTACGGCGTTGGAAAACATCGTCATTCCGCAAATGATTGCGGGAAAAACCAAAGCCGAAGGCGAAGTGCGCGCGCGCGAACTGTTGGGCCGTATGGGACTCAAAGATCGCGCCGATCATCGCCCAGGGCAGCTTTCAGGAGGCGAACAACAGCGCGTGGCCATTGCTCGTGCGCTCGCCAACCGGCCAACATTGCTGTTAGCTGATGAACCGACCGGAAATTTAGACCCAGATACGTCCGAAGGCGTGTTTGCCGAACTGATTACGCTGGCGCGTGATCAAGGTTTGGCGGCACTGATTGCTACGCACAACCCAGCACTTGCGGCCCGTATGGATCGCACGGTGCGGATGGAACACGGCGTTTTAGTCCAAGTCTAGGAGCTTCTCATGAATATGGATCGTCGCACTCTGATGGCTGCAACTGCTCTCGGAGCTGGTCTTGTTGTCTCACCGTCTGAAGCGAAAGATGATGTGAAGTCATTGGCAAAAACGACGGCAGTGAAGCGTGGTTATACCGATGGTCCTTACGGGCAAATTCACTATCGCTATGTAAAACCCGGGCGCGCTAAAGAGCTGCCGCTGATCTGCCTGCATGCTAGTCCATTATCAGGGATTGTTTACGACCGATGGATCGAAGAAATGGGCAAAGACCGGAACGCCTTTGCGCCTGATACGCCGGGTTACGGCGGGTCCGACACGCCGCCCGAGCCTGTGCAAATTCCCGATTTTGCGAACGCGATGGTTCAGTTCATGGATGAACTGAAAATCGAGCGTACCGATATCATGGGCTATCACACCGGCTCGTTCACGGCGATTGATCTCGCGCGCCGTTTCCCCAAGCGCATTCGCAAAGTCGTCATAATCTCGGCGCCGATCTTCACGGACGAAGAAAAAGCCAAGATGCGTGACAGCGAGGGGCGTGCGCGGAGCTACGATGAAATGCTGGAAACCACATTGAACAATGCGCGCACACGCGGCCGTGGGATGTTTCAGGACACGACCGATGAGCGCTACCGCGATATCACAGTGGAACGCATGCGCCATTGGCGCACCAGCTCTTGGGGCTTCCGTGCGACCTTAACCTATGACCTCACTCAAGGGATAAGTGAGGTGAAGCAGCCGATTTTGGTTTTGAATCCGCAGGACGACTTGTGGGAACAAACGCCGCGCGCCAAACCATACTTGAATGCGCAAAGCCGTATTCACGATCTGCCGGGCCGTACGCACGGCATGATGGATGGCCATACGGCCGAAATTGCCGCTGTGGTGCGTGATTTTTTAGGCTGAAATTATAGCGTGAAATGTGTGGAAGTGGGGGGCGGTTCGCCCTTCGTTTGCGCTGTCATGCTATAATCGGCCTCGGCCCAGAACGTTGAACAGCAGTGTTCGACATGGTGAAAAATGTGGAAAGTAATTTCCACATATTCCGCTGTTGTCCCCACAAGCCCCCTGCATTTTTCCTGCAAAAGCAGGGACCCGCAGGGCCTCACTCGTGATGGGGTTTCAACCGTTCAGTGTGCACTGGCGAAAGGGCCGACGCCAAATTATCTGTGGATAAATCGCCTGCTGCGCTGGCTTAAAAAGGCGCAGGTATGAAATGATAAGTTTATGAGTTACGCGCCTTTTGTTCACCTTCGCACTCACTCGGCCTATTCGATGGCTGAAGGTGCGATCAAGATTTCCAAGCTGGTGGATCTTGCTGCAAAGCAGGACATGCCAGCTGTTGCGCTTACCGATACGCGCAACTTGTTCGGCGCACTGGAATTCTCGCAAACAGCCACCAAGGCTGGCGTGCAGCCGATCATCGGGTGCCAAGTTTCGGTGCGTCGTGAAGACGTGAACAACGGTCACGGTCAAGCCGGGCGGTTGCCTGAACCTGATGCGTTGGTACTGCTGGTGCAAAACACCAAGGGTTACGAGAACCTCATTCACCTGGTCAGTAAAGCATTTCTGGAAACAGAATCGGGCGAGACACCGCAGATTACCTGGGCCGATGTTGAAGAGTGCAATGAAGGTTTGATCGCACTGACCGCGGGGCCTGTAGGTACGCTGGGCCGTCAATTGCTGGAAGGGCAGCGCGATAAAGCGGATCTGACGATTGAACGCCTGATGTCCATTTTCCCAGGCCGTTTGTATATCGAATTGATGCGTCATGGCATTGCCGCGCAAGAACGGCTCGAGCCGTTATTGCTGGAATACGCTGACAGATTGAACTTGCCGCTGGTTGCGACGAATGAAGCGTTCTTTGCAGACGAGGGGATGTACAACGCCCACGACGCACTGATTTGTATTTCCGACAAATCCTTTGTCGCCGTGCATGACCGTCGCCGCTTAACGCCGAACCATCGGTTCAAAAGTTCAGCGGAAATGGTGGAGTTGTTCAAGGACATCCCCGAAGCCATTTCGAATACGCTTGTGATTGCGCAGCGCTGCGCGTTCATGGTGGAAAACCGCAAACCCATTCTGCCGCGCTCGCCCAAAACCGGTGAACGCACTGAAGATGAAGCGCTTCGGGTGACGGCGCGTGAAGGTTTGGAGCATCGTCTTGTCACGCAAGTGTACAAGTCTGAGATGACTGAAGACGAACGCGTTGCAGCGGCCAAGCCGTATCGTGAGCGTTTGGAATACGAATTAGATGTGATCGTGAAGATGGGCTTTCCCGGCTACTTCATGATCGTGGCCGACTTTATTCAGTGGGCTAAAGAGCGCGACATTCCTGTGGGGCCGGGGCGTGGTTCGGGCGCAGGTTCTGTCGTCGCGTGGGCGCTGTTAATTACCGATCTTGATCCGTTGCGCTTCAACTTGCTGTTCGAGCGGTTCTTGAACCCCGAACGCGTCTCTATGCCTGACTTCGATATCGACTTCTGCCAGAACCGGCGCGACGAAGTGATCCGGTATGTGCAGAAGGAATACGGTCGCGACCGGGTCGCACAAATTATCACCTTCGGTAAACTGCAAGCGCGTGCGGTGTTGCGTGGCGTGGGCCGCGTGTTTGAAATGCCGCTGGGCTACGTCGATAAGATTTGCAAACTGGTGCCCAACAATCCGGCCGCGCCGGTCACGCTTTCTGAAGCCATTGAGTCTGACCCCGAGCTCCAGCGCTTGCGCGATACGGATGATACCGTGTCCCGTCTGTTTGATATCTCGCTGAAGCTGGAAGGCTTGTACGCGCACGCCTCAACGCACGCGGCAGGTGTGGTGATTGGTGACCGTCCGTTAGAGCAATTGGTCCCGCTCTATCGAGACCCCAATTCCGATATGCCGGTCACACAGTTCAATATGAAATATGTTGAGCAAGCAGGCTTGGTGAAGTTCGACTTCTTGGGCTTGAAAACGCTGACGGTTTTGCAGGAAGCCGTGCGGTTGATTGCCAAGCGCGGCATTACCATTGATCTCTTGAAGCTGCCGTTTGATGACCGCAAAACATTCGACATGCTGACGCGCGCTGATGCGGCAGGGGTGTTCCAGCTTGAAAGTACGGGCATGCGTGACGTGTTGCGCAAGCTCAGACCCGACGTGTTTGAAGACATTATCGCGGTTGTGGCGCTCTATCGCCCCGGCCCGATGGACAACATTCCAAGCTTCATCAACCGTAAGCATGGCACCGAACCGATTGATTACCTGCACCCGTCGCTTGAGCCGATCTTAAAAGAAACTTACGGGATCATGGTCTACCAAGAGCAGGTGATGCAGGCCGCGCAGATTTTGGCCGGTTACTCGCTCGGGGGCGCTGACTTGCTGCGCCGCGCGATGGGTAAAAAGATTCAAGCCGAGATGGATGCGCAGCGCCAAACGTTCATTACCGGTGCATCGGCGCGCGGGATCTCGAAAGAAAAAGCCAACGAGATTTTCGACACCATTGATAAGTTCGCAGGCTACGGCTTCAACAAGTCGCACGCGGCCGCTTATGCATTGGTGGCGTATCAAACCGCATACTTAAAAGCCAACTACCCGGTCGAGTTTATGGCCGCGTCCATGTCGCTGGACTTGGGTAACACCGACAAGCTGGCAGGCTTCAAAGGCGAGTGCGTGCGATTGGGAATCCCGGTATTGCCGCCCGATATCAATCGCTCAGATGTCCGCTTCTCTGTCGATGAAGGCAAAGTGCGTTATGCGTTAGCCGCCGTGCGCAACGTGGGCGAGGGCGCTATGGCTGCGGTTGTGGCTGAACGCGAAAAGCGCGGGCCGTTTAAATCGCTCGCGGATTTCGCCGGGCGTTTAGATGGAAATGCCGTCAACAAGCGCTTGATCGAAAATCTGGTGAAGGCCGGGGCCTTCGACAGCTTAGAGCCTAACCGGAACAAAGTGTTCAGCGGTGCTGAGCAGATCATGCGTTTTGCGCAGCATAAATCTAGCGAGCGCACCTCGAAGCAGGTGAGTTTGTTCGGCGGCGAAGATAACAGCGTCAAATTGGTGATGAACAACGTCCCCGATTGGCGACCGATGGAAAAGCTGTCGCACGAATTCGATGCCATCGGCTTTTATCTGTCGGCGCACCCGCTCGATGCGTACTCGGGAACGCTTGATGCGTTAAAAGTGAAGAAAGCAACGGATGTCTCGCGCTTAACGCCGCAGGAGTGCTCGCATCCGATCCGAATGGCTGGCACCGTTGTTGCGAAGAGAGAGCGCGTGGGCAAGCGCGGCAACAAGTTTGCCTTCGTGATGCTGTCGGATGATACGGGTAACTTCGAGGTGACCATGTGGTCGGAAGTGCTGGCCGCCTCGCGTGAGTTGCTGGAGTCCGGTGCGCCGGTGCTACTGACGCTGGATGCCCAGATGGACGACGAGCGCGGTGTGCGCCTGTTGTGCAGCCGGGCCGATCCGCTTGAAAAGGCGCTGGCCGCGCGGCTGAAGAACCTGCGTCTGGCGGTCAACGACACCATGCCGGTTCACGAACTCCAAGACCTGCTGAATGCCGACGGGCGCGGGAACGGCCGCATCACGCTCGCCGCGCGCCACAACGGCTCCTGGGTCGAGATATCGCTGCCGGGCCGTTACGCCATCCAGCCCAAAACGCTTTCGGGTTTAAAGAACGTGCCGGGAATCCTTGAGATTCGTGAAGTTTAGGCTGTTATCCAAGCTGCCTGTTTAAGAATTTTATTTATTATCAATGTATTATTTAGTCTCTTTAACCTTAAGCCTAACAAGCTTGGTGCTTGCGCTTTATCCCCAGGGCCTATACAAAACGCCCATTCCACACGCGGATTTACGGCGCTCGGGGTGTTCCTGAGGTCGATCCGGTGCTGGCTTGAAGGGCCTTAAAACCCTTGGGCTGGTTCCCCATCCGCGGAGGCATGAACCGGAAAAGGAACTAAAACATGTCGATTCCGACAGCATCTTTGCGTCAGCTCATCGAAGCCGGCGCGCACTTCGGCCACAACACCCGTCGTTGGAACCCGAAAATGAAGCCATACCTTTATGGCGTTCGTGACGGCGTTCACATCATCGACTTGCAACAATCGGTCCCGATGTTGGACCGCGCTTTGAAAGCCATCCATGACGCCGTTGCAGGCGGTGGCCGCGTTCTGTTCGTTGGCACGAAGCGCCAAGCGCAAGAGCTGGTGAAAGAGTATGCCGAGCGTTGCGGCCAATACTTCGTGAACCATCGTTGGCTGGGCGGTACGCTCACCAACTGGAAGACCGTTTCAAATTCGATCAAGCGCTTGAAGGACCTGGAACAGCGTTTTGCTGATGAAGGCAAGCTGGCTGGCTTGAAAAAGAAAGAGCTCCTGAACCTGTCGCGTGAACGCGATAAGCTGAACCGCTCACTGGGCGGCATCAAAGATATGGGCGGTCGCCCGGATATCATTTTCGTGATCGACACGAATAAAGAAACCATCGCCGTTGCTGAAGCTAAAGTGCTGGGCATTCCGGTCGTTGCGATCTTGGACAGCAACTCTGATCCGAGTGGCATTACGTATCCGGTTCCGGGCAACGACGACGCCATCCGTTCGATCAAGTTGTATTGCGAACTGGTTGCCAACACCGTGCTGGACGGCATTTCGGACGAAATGAAGTCAGCTGGCGTTGACGTCGGTGAAGCTGAAAACGCTACAGAAGCCCTGCCGGCTGACGGCGACGACAAAGCTGCTGTGGTGAAGAAGCCGCGCAGCCGCGCTCGTGCGCCGAAGAAAGATGGCGAAGGCGCGTCAGCCTAAGGCTGTTTCGCTCGCTTTTGAACAGCGAGTGGAATTTCAAACTTTTGTCACGGGCTGCTCGTTTAGGGTGGCCCGTGATTTACATCCAGAAACACGACCAACGATTTTAAGGGATACCGAACCATGGCTGAAATTACTGCCGCATTGGTGAAGGACCTGCGCGAAAAGACCGGCGCGGGCATGATGGATTGCAAAAAAGCTTTGGCTGAAACCGCAGGCGATTTCGAAGCAGCAATCGATTGGTTGCGCACGAAGGGCTTAGCCTCGGCTGCCAAGAAGTCGGGCCGCGTAGCTGCTGAAGGTTTGGTGGGCGTTTCCACTCAAGGAACTTCGGGCGCCGTTGTGGAAGTGAACGCCGAAACTGATTTCGTCGGCCGTAACGACCTCTTCCAGAAGTTCGTTGAAGACGTTGCTAAGCTGTCGCTGAGCGCTGGCGGCGATGTCGAGAAGTTGAAGGCTGCTGCTTATCCGGGCGAAAGCCGCAACGTGGGTGAGCAACTGACACACTTGGTGGCCACCATCGGTGAAAACATGAACCTGCGTCGTACCGCTTCGCTGTCGGTCGATAAGGGCGTGGTTGCATCGTACATCCACACCGCCGTGAAGCCAGGCATCGGCCGCATTGGCGTGCTGGTCGCGCTGGAATCAGCTGGCGATGCCGACAAGTTGAACGCTTTGGGCAAGCAAATCGCCATGCATGTGGCCGCTGTGAACCCATTGTTCCTGGACACCACCAGCGTTGATGCTGCTGCCTTGGAGCGCGAAAAAGCGATCTACCGCGAGCAAGCTGCTGGCGCAGGCAAGCCTGCCGACATCGTCGAGAAGATGGTGACCGGCCGCGTTCGTAAGTACTACGAAGAAGTGGTGTTGCTGGAGCAAAACTACATCATGGACGACAAGGTGAAGGTGGGCGCTGCCATCGACGCCGTCGGCAAAGAAATCGGTTCCCCGATCAAATTGAAGGGCTACCTGCGTTTTGCGTTGGGCGAAGGCATCCAGAAGGTCGAAAGCGATTTCGCCGCTGAAGTCGCCGCCACCGCTGGGGTTAAGGCCTAAGGCCGATAAACTCGGCTAAGATATTGATCTTTATATTGCTTTCGGCCCCTGAATTTGGCTAAGACCTAACCTAATACGTTTGGTATAAGGTCAGGCAGGGGCAGAAACGCCGATACGAAAAGGGACGGGCAAAACCGTCCCTTTTTTTAAGCTTCGGCGGCTGCTTCATGCGTAAGAACAAGACGCGGGGAAACATGGCGCAACCATTGCCGTATAAACGCCTTCTATTGAAGGTCTCGGGCGAAGGTCTCATGGGCCCGAAAGAGTTCGGGCTTCACAACGATACAGTTGGCAAATTAGCCCGCGATATCAAAGCTGTCGTTCAGCAAGGCCGTCAGGTCTGTTTGGTCATCGGCGGCGGGAATATCTTCCGTGGCGTCTCTGGGGCTGCCACCGGGATGGACCGCACCAGCGCTGACTACATGGGCATGTTGGCGACAATCATTAACGCCCTGGCCGTGCAATCTGCCTTAGAGGGCGCTGGCGTTCCCACACGGGTGCAATCAGCCATTGCCATGGGGCAGGTGTGCGAGTCCTATATCCGCCGCCGCGCTGTGCGGCATATGGAAAAGGGCCGCGTGGTGATTTTCGCTGCCGGGACAGGCAATCCGTTCTTCACGACCGATACCGCGGCAGCGTTGCGCGCGGCAGAGATGAACTGCGACGTTCTGATGAAAGCCACCCAAGTGGATGGCGTTTATGACTCAGATCCGAAAAAGAATAAGTCCGCCAAGCGTTATGACCGCCTGACTTTCGACAAGGTTATCGCTGATAATCTGCAAGTGATGGACACGGCTGCGATTGCCTTGGCACGGGAAAACAATTTACCGATCATCGTGTTTGATATGCACAACGACAATGCCGTTGAACGCGTGCTGAGTGGCAACAGTCAGCACACGCTGATCACATCGGCTTAATCAAGGAGAGGGCGTATGGCTCAAGACTTTCCGTCACTGAAAAAAGACCTCCAACACAAGATGGAGAGCACGCTCGACGTCGTGAAAAAAGAGTTCTCAGGCCTGCGCACAGGCCGTGCGACGTCGGCTTTGTTGGACCCGGTGCAAGTGGAAGCTTACGGCTCACTTACACCGTTGAACCAAGTGGCCAGCGTCTCGGTCCCTGAGCCGCGTTTGATCTCGGTCTCTGTGTGGGACAAAGGCTTGGCCAAGTCGGTTGAAAAAGCCATTCGTGAAGCAAACTTGGGTTTGAACCCAATGTCTGATGGCACCTTGATCCGCGTGCCGATCCCGCCGCTGACGGCTGAGCGCCGTGTTGAGTTGAGCAAGGTTGCCCACAAGTACGCCGAGCAAGCGCGCGTCGCCGTGCGTAACGTTCGCCGTGACGGTAACGACGCCCTGAAAAAGCTGGAAAAAGACGGCAAGATTTCTCAGGACGAACACAAAAAATTCCAAGACGAAGTGCAGAAGTTAACCGACAGCATGATCGGGAAAATCGACGAAGCGCTGAAGCACAAAGAGCAAGAAATTACCCAAGTCTAACCCACACAGGCCTCGCGGCATTCATGCAGCCCCAACGCGCCGTTTCTCCGACACTCGCTCCCGCGGCTCCCCCGCCGGGCGTACCGGCGCATGTGGCGATCATCATGGATGGCAATGGGCGCTGGGCTAAAGCGCGCAGCTTACCCAGAGCCGCGGGCCACAAAGCGGGGGCTGATGCGGTGCGACGTGCGCTGGAAAGTGCTGTGAAGCTTGGTGTGCCGTACCTGACGTTATTTGGGTTCTCGTCTGAGAACTGGCAGCGCCCGGAAACAGAAGTCCGTGATTTGATGGGCTTGCTGCGTCTGTATCTGCAATCGGAAATCAAAGAACTGGCCGAGCAGGGCGTGCGCCTCAAAGTCATTGGCGATCGCACGCGTTTACCGGCTGATACGGTGGCGTTGATTGCAGATGCGGAAAAGCGCACGGCCAGCAATACACGTCTGATGTTTACCTTGGCGCTTAGTTACGGCAGTCGTCAGGAGATTGTGGAGGCGGCCCGTAAGCTTGCGCAAGACTGCCTGAAAGGCGAACTCTCGCCTGAAAAAATTGATGAAGATGCCGTAACGCAGCGTTTGTTTACAAACGAATTGCCAGACCCTGATTTATTGATCCGCACCTCTGGGGAGCAGCGCATCAGTAACTTCTTGCTGTGGCAACTGGCGTATACCGAGTTTGTATTCACCGATACGTTATGGCCCGACTTCGGGTATGCCGATTTTGAAGCTGCTGTCGCAGCGTTTCGAAATCGCGAGCGCCGTTACGGCGCGGTTACGGGTTAGGGAGCGTACACGGTGTTGTGGACACGCATTGCTTCCGGCCTGGTGGCGGCTCCGCTTTTTCTATCCATCGTTTATTTGGGCTTCCCGTATTTCAATATTCTCGTTGCTGTCATTGCCGCCGTAATGGCGTGGGAATTCACCCGCATGGATGGCGCAGCCGGAACTAAACGCCGCGCCTTTATTGCGACGGCATCGGTTGCAGCCGTTGGTGTCGCGACGATCTATGATGCGCCAGTTGCATTGTTGATGGTGCTGGTGGCCACGATCCTGATTGTTGTGGCCGATCAAATCGCTAAGCGCCCAGGTTTTCACTTGGTGCAGGGTGCTATTCCGTATGTTGCTGTGCCAGCGGTTTCGCTGATCTTTGTTATGGACAAGGGCAGTTGGCAGACCATGTTCTGGTTCCTTGCTGTGGTTTGGATGACGGACATCGGCGCCTACTTTGTGGGCCGCACGCTAAAGGGGCCTAAGCTTGCCCCCAGTATCAGCCCCAACAAAACATGGTCGGGGGCGGTCGGCGGTTTGATCATCGGCACCTGCACAGGTTTGGTATGGTTGATGGCGATTGATGTGCATCCGACGCTCGTTATTTTTGGCGTGTCGGTGTTGGTCTCGGTGCTGACAGAAATTGGTGACCTGTTTGAGTCCGGTTTGAAGCGCAAGTTTCAGGTAAAGGATTCGGGTGGGCTCATTCCGGGCCATGGTGGCGTTATGGATCGCTTCGATGGCTTGTGGGCCGCGGCACCTTTGGCGGCATGGCTATGCGTCGTATTTGAAGGCGGAGTGACAGCGTGGTGACGTGCGCTTCACAACGAAGCGTGACAATTCTGGGCTCGACCGGTTCCATCGGCGAGAGCACCGTTGATTTGCTGCTGCGGGCCCCAGGGCAGTACCGTGTTGTGGCTCTGACAGCGCACAAGAATGCGAAGAAGCTCGCGCAACAAGCCTTAAAACTAAAGCCTGAATTCGTCGCTATCGCTGATCCGGCCGCAGCTGACGAACTGACATCGTTGTTAGCAGGTTCAGGCGTTCGCGTAGGCGCAGGCCCGGACGCAATTTGCGAAGCGGGCAGTTTGGATGCTGAATGGGTTATGGCCGCTATCGTGGGGGCGGCTGGTTTAAAGCCCACATTAGCGGCTGTGAGCCGTGGTGCGATTATTGCTCTGGCCAATAAAGAATGTTTGGTCTGCGCCGGTGCGCTGTTCATGAGCGAGGTGGCCACCCACAAAGCCACGTTGCTGCCGGTTGATTCCGAACATAACGCGATCTTCCAGGTATTTGATTTCGCGCAAGCCGACAAAGTGCATCGCATTCTGTTAACGGCCTCGGGCGGACCATTTCGCACGTGGTCGTTGGCCGATATGGCGGCCGCAAAACCCGCTCAGGCGCTGGCGCATCCCAACTGGTCGATGGGCGATAAGATTTCCATCGATTCCGCCACAATGATGAACAAAGGCCTGGAGTTGATCGAGGCGCATCATTTGTTCGGTCTCAGTGCCGATCAGATTGATATTCTCGTGCACCCCCAGTCCGTGGTGCATAGCATGGTGGAGTATCGTGACGGTTCTGTGTTGGCTCAGATGGGCACGCCCGACATGCGTACGCCCATAGCTTACACTCTGGGTTGGCCACAGCGCATTGATGCACCTACCGCGCGGTTGGATTTGGCCAAATTGGGCTCGCTGACCTTCGAAGCGCCGGACATGACACGTTTTCCATCATTGCGTTTAGCGCGTGATGTCTTGAAAGCGGGGGGCGCTGCGCCTACGGTACTGAACGCAGCAAATGAAGTCGCTGTTGGACGGTATTTGAATGGCGAGATTGGCTTCCTGGATATTGCTGCGAATGTTGAACATGCTCTGGCCCGTGTTAAGGCCGCAGCACTGACCACCTTAGATGATATTTTGAATGCGGACGGCGAAGCGCGCCGGATCGCGAAAGAATTTAAACGGCTGCCGTCAGCTGCTGAATAGCAGCGTTATCGTGTCGACAACGAAAGAGACTTAAGCGCCTATGGATACCATTTTCGATCTTCCGTTCACTTTGGTTAGCTTCCTGCTCACGTTGTCGATTGTCGTGTTCGTCCACGAGTTCGGCCACTTCTATGTCGCGCGCAGAAATGGCGTGAAGTGCGAAAGCTTTTCAATCGGCTTTGGGCCTGAAATTTTCGGATGGAACGACAAGCACGGTACACGCTGGAAGTTCAGCCTGATTCCACTCGGCGGCTACGTGAAGATGTTCGGCGAGGGCGAGACCATGCAGGCCGTCGAAGGGGGCGCGGACAAGCCGTCAGAGCCCCGTGAACTGACGGCGGAAGAAAAAGCTGTCTCGTTCAAATACAAAACCCTTGGTCAGCGCGCGGCCATCGTGTTCGCGGGACCTGCGGCCAATATCATTTTTGCGATCCTGGTGCTCTGGGGCGTTTTCGTCATTGGCGGACGTCCGGTCACGGAACCTGTCGTGGGCGAGGTGGTGCCAGACAGCGCTGCCGCCCAGGCCGGGTTCCTGGCTGGAGATCGCATCCTGTCGGTCGATGGGACGGTCGTTGACCGGTTTGAAGACATCCAGCGCCTGGTGCCCATGGGCCACGGTTTGCCCATGTCAGTGACGGTCTTACGCGACCGCAATGAAGTCGTCTTAAATGCCCTGCCGAGGGTTATTGAAGACAAGGACGTCTTTGGAAATGTGACAAAGCGCGCGATTTTAGGAATTGCGGCCTCTGGCGAGCGCCGGGTTGAAAAACCGGGCTTGGTTCAGGCCTTTGGCTGGTCGGTGGGGCAGACCTACATCATGGTCGATAGCACCGTGGTGGCCATCGGTCAGATGATTAAGGGGTTGCGGGGCACCGAAGACCTGGGGGGGCCGATCCGGATTGCCAAATACTCCGGCCAGGCGGCTCGATCTGGGTTCGTTAATTTCGTCATTTTCATGGCCATGCTGTCGGTAAATCTCGGCTTTATCAACCTGTTACCGGTTCCTTTGCTTGACGGCGGCCACCTGTTGTTTTACGCAATCGAGGCCGTTCGCGGGCGCCCCCTGCCTGAGCAGGTCCAAGAGTGGGGCTTACGGGTTGGGCTAGCGTTGGTCTTGTGTTTAATGGTCTTCGTTACCTGGAACGATATCGTGCAGCTCTAAGTCATCCCTCCGGTTTTTCGAAGACAGTTGTGCCCACCGTGAACATCCAGAAGACCGTCCAATCCAAGGGAACTTGGCCAATTCGTGTGGCGCGCAGCTTTGCCTTCGCGGCCGCCATCGCCCTTAATGTTGGGGCCGTAAGCGTTACGTTCACAACGCCCGTCTTCGCGCAAGGCAGCGACACCATCGCGGGCATCGCGGTGCAGGGCAATCAACGTATCGAAGGCGCGACGATCCGCAGCTATCTGACCGTGTCAGAGGGCGATGCGTTTGATCCGGCCCGGATCGACCGTTCGATCAAGAATTTGTTCTCCACCGGTTTGTTCGCTGACGTCTCGATTGGGCGCCAAGGCGATTTGCTGCTGGTGCGTATCGTTGAAAACCCGATCATCAATCGTATTTCGATTGAAGGGAACAAGCGCATCGAGGACGACAAGATCACCCCTGAAATCCAGCTGCGTCCGCGCGTTGTGTATACGCGCACTAAAGTGCAGCAGGACGTCGAGAAGATCTTAGAGCTATATCGCCGCAAGGGGCGCTTTGGCGTTCGCGTTGAACCCAAAGTCATCGAGCTGCCGCAAAACCGTGTCGACTTGGTTTATGAAGTCACCGAAGGCAAGCCGACGTACGTTCGCAAAATCGACTTCATCGGCAACAAGCAGTTCGATGATGATGACCTGCGCAGTGTGGTGCTGACGGTTGAAGAGCGCTGGTGGAAGTTCTTAACGTCGAACGACACCTACGACCCAGAGCGCATGAACTATGACCGCGAATTGTTGCGCCGCTTCTACTTGCAAAACGGTTATGCCGACTTTGAAGTGATCTCAGCGGTGGCCGAATTGGCGCCGAACCGCGAAAGCTTCTTCATGACGTTCACTGTCAAAGAAGGTGAACGCTATAAGCTCAACAAGGTCGACGTGAACGTGAAGCTGAAAGGCTACGATAAGTCGCGCCTGGATAACGATATCAAAACCAAAGCCG
This sequence comes from Rhodospirillaceae bacterium, assembly GCA_965229355.1. GTDB lineage: Bacteria > Pseudomonadota > Alphaproteobacteria > Rhodospirillales > Rhodospirillaceae. Next base: position 3,518,735 of record OZ245869.1, read on the forward strand.
GCGACTGGTACAACGCCAAAGCCATCGACGATACCATCAACGCGATTACTGACGCTGTGGGTAACGCGGGCTATGCGTTCATCGACGTCAATCCGCAGGTGAAGCGTAACGAAGCCGATAAGACCATCGACCTAGTTTATGAAGTTGAAGAAGGCCCGCGCGTATTCGTTGAGCGCGTGGAAGTGAAGGGCAACGTCGTCACGCTGGATAAAGTTATCCGCCGTGAAATTCTGTTGGCCGAAGGTGACGCATTTAACACCGCCAAGATCCGCCGCTCGAAAGAGCGTTTGGAGAACTTAGGGTTCTTCAAGCAGGACAAGGTGAAGGTTGAGAATACGCCATCACAAACATCACCTGACCGCACCATCATCACGGCGGAAGTTGAAGAACAGTCCACCGGTGAATTGCAGTTCGGGGTTGGTTTCTCGTCCGCATCCGGTGCGTTGTTCGACGTGGGTATTACGCAGCGGAACTTGCTGGGTAAGGGCCAAGAGTTGAAGTTGAACTTCAGCCTGGCGCAGCAGCAAACGCAGGTGAACTTAAGCTTCACCGAGCCGTACTTCCTCGACCGCCGCATTGTCGCAGGTCTTGATCTGTTCGCCTTGGAACAGGACTACGAAGACGAAGCAGGCTTCACCTCGCAGTCCATCGGTGGTGGTGGCCGCTTCGGGTTTAACTACAACGAATATCTGTTCCAACGCTTCGGCTATAACCTGTCGTGGACCAAGCTGAAGGGCATTAGCGCGCTATCTTCACAGTACATCCTTGAGCAAGAGGGCACGGCTGTGACCTCGGTGGTCAGCCAGTCGCTGTCGTTGAATAAACTGAACAACGTGATCGAGCCGACCCGCGGCTTCTATGTCAGCTTGTCGACCGACATGGCGGGCTTGGGCGGTACTGAAAAGTACGTTAAAGGCGGCTTGAGTGCGGGTTGGTATGCGCAACCGTTTGAAGGCTGGGTCTTCGGTTTGTTGGGGAACTCGGGCTACATCGTTGGCATTGGTAAAGATATTAAAGTCTACCAACGCTATCAGCTTGGTGGTACTAACCTGCGCGGCTTTGACGACTTTGGCGTGAGCCCGCGCGATGCTACAACTGGTGACGCGTTGGGCGGTGACTGGATTGTCACTGGTACAGCCGAGTTGAAAATCCCGTTAGGCTTGCCCAAAGATATTGGTGTGACGCCGAAGCTGTTTACCGACTGGGGCGCTATCGGCGCACCTGAGGATTTAATCAAACGTCTGAGTGCTACTGAGCGCACGAACATTTACAGCTCAACAACATTCCGTGGTTCAGCCGGTATCGGAGTGCAGTGGGAATCCCCCGTGGGGCCGATCCAGATCGACTGGTCGCCGTTTGTGTTTAACGCTCAGCCGTTCGATGATCGTCAGAAATTCCGCGTGAACTTTGGTCAAAAGTTCTAAGGGCAAAAGTTCTAGGGCCAGAAATTCTAAGTTTTTGTTTTATCGCGTTTGAAAAAAAAGAAAGACCTGAGGAAAATAAAATGAAGAAGTTGCTTGCAACATTGGTGATCACGGCTGCTGCCGTGACGTCATTCACTGCCGTCGCTCAAGAGCGCGTGCCGACCCCCGTGATCGGCATTGTTGATACCGATTTGATCTTGCGTGACTCGCTCGCTTCGAAGGCTATCCGTCTTGAGCGCGATAAGTATGCTCAACAGTACCAAACCCAAGTAGCCGACGAAGAAAAGAAGCTGCGTGCTGAAGATCAAGAGTTGGCTTCACAACGTGGTGTGATGGCGCCGGACGTGTTCCAAAACCGTGCGACAGAATTCCAAAAGAAGCTGGCTGATTTCCAAACCCGCGTTCGCGATAAGCAAGAACGTTTGGACTATTCGTTCCAACAATCGATGGCCGAAATTGGCCAAGGCATCTACGGTGCCGCCGGTGACGTTGCCAAAGAAAAAGGCATCAACACCGTTTTGGCCCGCAGCCAAATTTTGTTGATCGTCGATACGGGCTCGGACATCACCGCACCAGTGCTGACCAAGTTGAACCAACGTCTGCCGACCGTGAAGTTCCAAGATCCGGCGACGTTGCAACGCCAAGACCCGAACGCCGCTGCTCCGGCTGCTGGCGCTGCTAAACCTGCTCCGGCCAAGAAGTAAGCCGGGCGATGCCTGATCCCCGGTTCTTTCACCGGGCCGGTCCAGTCCCTGCCACAGCTTTGGCGGGGATGGTCGGGGGGACGTTACCCGATGGCATCAATACCGCATTAGTCATCATCGACGTCGCCACCTTTGAAGGGGCGGCGTCGCATGATGCGGTGTTTCTTAATGATAAGAGTTTTCTGCCCGCTTTAGCGTCTAGCAAGGCGGGCTTTTGTTTGACCACGCCCGAACTGGCGCCATCTGTTCCCGCAAGCTGTGTGGCCATCAGTTGCAAAGATCCGCGCGCGGCCTTCGCGCAGCTCTCTACAGCACTTTATCCCGACACATCATCGTGCTGGGGCGACAAGCCCATTGCGGATGATGCTGATGTGGCGCTCACGGCAGCAATTGCGCCGAATGCCGTGATTGGCAGTAAAGCTAAAATCGGTGCGCGTACAAAGATCGGTCCTCATGCCGTTATTGGGCCAGGTGTTGTGATTGGTGATGATTGCGTGGTCGGCGCGAATGTTACGCTGACCTTCTGCATGATTGGCAATCGCGTATTGATTCATCCGGGTGTGCAAGTGGGCCAGGACGGTTTTGGTTTTTACGCGACCCCCAAAGGCCCGCGTAAAATTCCGCAATTGGGCCGCGTTGTGATTCATGACGATGTCGAAATTGGTGCCAACTGCACTATCGACCGCGGTGCCTTGGCCGATACGGTCATTGGTCGAGGCTGCAAACTCGATAACCTCGTACAGATCGGCCATAACGTCGTGCTGGGGCAAGCTTGCATTATCGTCGCGCAAGTCGGCATTTCGGGCAGCTGTACCATTGGCGACGGCGTTGTGATTGCAGGCCAAGCGGGCTTGAAAGACCACCTCACCATTGGTGCAGGCGCGCAGATCGCCGCACAGTCTGGTTTGATGCGTGATGTGGCGGCGGGCGAGAAGGTGATGGGCTCACCGGCCAAGCCAATCCGGCAATACTTCCGCGAGGTTGCCGCTGTGGAAAAGCTCACCAAAAAGTCTTAAGGGCTCCTACAACACCTGCGGATAAAGGGCAAAGCGCGGTTGACCCAACCCCGAAAGAGGCCCTAAATATCGGCGAAATCTGCCGAATTTTAACGTTTGCGACCGGGTGAACATCGGATTGCAGATTGCGTGACGAGAGGGGCTTTTGATTATGGACGGCCAAGCGACCGCCAATACCATTGATATTCACCGCATCGTGCAGATGATCCCGCACCGCTATCCGTTCCTATTGGTGGATCGGTTGTTGGATGTCATCCCAGGCGAGAGTGCGACGGGCCTCAAGAACGTCACGATCAATGAACCGTTTTTTCAAGGCCACTTCCCGAACCGTCCGGTGATGCCGGGTGTGCTGATCATCGAAGCTATGGCGCAAACTGCCGCTGTGATTGTCGTGTCGCATTTGGGTACGCAAGCCGAAGGGCGCTTAGTGTACTTCATGTCCATCGAAAACGCGCGCTTCCGCAAACCGGTTGAGCCGGGTGACCAACTGAAGATTTACTGCAAAAAAGAACGCCAGCGCGCCAATGTGTGGAAGTTCTCGGGCGAAGCCAAAGTAGACGGTGTTGTCGTCGCCGAAGCGTCTTACACCGCTATGATTATGGACTCCTAACCCGAATGACGAATTTTCATGCGACGGCGGTTGTACACGCCAGTGCCGAGATCGCCCCTGATGTTGAGATTGGGCCGTATTGCGTTATCGGCGCCAATGTAAAAATCGAGAAAGGCGTAAAGCTTCACTCGCATGTTGTCGTCGACAACTTCACCTCGATTGGTGAAGGCACCGTCATCAATCCGTTTGTCAGCTTAGGTCTGCCGCCGCAGCACTTGCGCTACAAAGATGAACCAACACGCCTTGAAATCGGCAAGAACAATATCATCCGCGAACACGTGACCATGCACCGGGGCACGGCCCAAGGCAGTATGGTGACGAAAGTTGGCGATAACTGCTTGTTCATGGTTGGCAGCCACGTGGCCCATGATTGCGAGATCGAGAACAACGTGATCCTGACCAATGGCGTTGCGCTGGGTGGTCACGTGCATTTGGGCGAGTTTGCGATCATTGGCGGCCAGTGCGGCATTCAGCAATTTGTGCGCGTTGGCAAGCACGCCATGGTCGGCGGTAAAACCGGTGTCGACCGCGACATCATTCCGTACGGTGCTGTGCAGGGGAATCGCGCGCACCTCACAGGCTTGAACTTGATCGGCTTAAAGCGCCGTGGCTTCTCGCGCGACGACATTCAAAAGCTGCGGGCGGCCTTTGGCTTGCTGTTTAGCCAAGATGGCACCATGGCCGAGCGTTTGAACGAAGTGGCTGACCTGTACGCCTCACAAAGCGGTGTGATGGACATTGTTAATTTCATCCGTGCTGAATCGTCGCGCCCGTTGTGCACGCCGCTCGCGGCGTCGAACGGCAACGGGAACGGCAACGGAAACGGCCATTAGCAGTTAGGCGCATTCGTTCGTGGTTGCGCCATCTCCAGACAAATTAGCCATTATCGCCGGCGGCGGTGCGCTGCCGGGCTTGCTGATTGCCGCCCGCCGCAATGCAGGCCTGCCGTATTACGTGGTCGGCCTTCAGGGCTTCGCCAATGCTTCAGAGTTGGGCCAAGAGCCCGACCTCTGGCTGCGCTTTGGTGAAGCGGGTAAGGGGTTTGAACTTCTTCGCAAAGCTGGCGTCTCACATGTCGTGATGGCAGGCGCTGTAAAGCGCCCCAGCTTTGCTGACATGAAACCCGATTTTAAAACCGCCTCTTTTTTCGCGCGCATCGCCGGAAAAGCCTTAGGCGATGATGGACTGTTGTCTGCGGTGATTTCTGAAGTTGAAAGTGAAGGCTTTCAGGTTCTCGGCGCGGATGAAATTTTGGCAGGATTGTTGGCACCCCAAGGCGTGCTGGGAACACACAAGCCTGATGTTGAAAGTTTGGCTGATATTGCGATTGGCGCTGCAGCGGCACGCGATTTGGGCCAACGCGATGTTGGCCAGGCGGTTGTCGTGCAAAGCGGCGCTGTTACAGCCCGCGAAGACGAAACCGGCACAGACGCATTGATTGCTAGATCAAGTGGCGGCGTGCTGGTGAAGATGAAAAAGCCTCAGCAAGAGCGCCGCATTGATCTGCCGACAATTGGTGTGAACACGGTGCGCAACGCTGCCGCGCGCGGCTTTAAGGGCATTGCAATTGAAGCGGGGCAAACGCTGATTATTGATCAGCCGGGTGTTATTGCCGCAGCCAATGAAACCGGATTGTTTGTGGTTGGCGTGACAGGCGAGCAGCTAGGCTTGCCTGCGTTGCCAACATTGCCGTTGGTGTACGTGGTGGCCGCTGAGCCATCGGGCGATCATATCGGTGCACTGCTGATCAAAGCCCTCAAAGAAGAAACGGCAGGCCGTATCCGCATTGCTGGGATCGGCGGCCCGGCCATGGGGCGTGCAGGGTTACGTTCGTTATTTAATCCAGCAGAACTTGCGTTGCTGGGAATTTTTGAAGTGATCCCGAAAGTCCGCATGGTGCTGCGCCGTGTCGCGCAAACTGTTGCCGATATTGAAAAGAAAAACCCGAGTGTGTTGGTGACAATCGACTCATGGGGCTTCACGGGGCGCATTCACGAGCGCTTGGCAAAGAAAAATAGCTCAATCAAACGCGTGCGCTATGTGGCGCCGCAAGTGTGGGCGTGGCGTCCGGGCCGCGCCAAGCAGTTGGCGCGTTGGATTCAGCACTTGATGACGCTGTTTCCGTTCGAGCCATCGTTCTTCACCAAGTATGGATTGGAAACGTCGTGGGTGGGGCACCCGGTGCTTGAGTCAGGCGCTGACAAAGGCGATGGCGTACGATTTCGTCAAACTCACAACATTGGCGCTGATGAAACGCTGATCACTGTGCTGCCGGGCAGTCGTGGTGGCGAAGTGTCACGGCTGTTGGGCGTATTCGGTGAGACTGTTCAGGCGTTGGCACACCAGATTCCCAATTTGCGTGTTGTGGTGCCGACAGTTCCCAATGTGGAAGCACGGGTGAGGGCAGCTGTTGCAACATGGCCGGGAAGGCCCATTGTGGTGACGACTGAACATTACGATGCCTTTGCGGCCAGCCGTGCGGCGTTAGCTGCATCAGGGACGGTGTCGTTGGAATTAGCGATGGCAGGCTTGCCGCATCTCATTGCGTATAAGGTCAACGCGCTGTCGGCGTTTGCATTCCGATTATTGGCGAATACCAAGTTTGTGAACTTGGTGAACATCATCTTAGGTCGCGTGGTTGTCCCAGAGCGCCTGCAGGCCGATTGCAATGCAACTGTACTGACCGCCGATATGCTGCGGTTGATCAATGATCCGAACTATCGCGATACGCAAAAAGCTGATTTCAAAACAGCCTTGAGCAAGCTTGCGCCGGAGGGTTTAACACCCAGCCATCAAGCTGCTCGTAAAGTTTTAGAGTTCGTGATTAAGCCTTAAGCGCTTAGCGACTTCAGTATTTAGCCAATCGCTTCGATCAGCGCTTTGTGCTGTTCGTCGCTGGCTTTCACTAATGAGGCCGAAGCTTCGTACTGGTCGGCGGCTTGGTTTAACGCCAACACTTCATTCGTGACATTCGTCGGTTGATCGACGGTTTGGGTCATTACCGAAGCGCCAGCATTGCGCGTGCTTTGAAACACGCGAGGTGCGGGTTGGGCCTCTGGCTTTTTAGCCTCAGGCGCGGTTGCGTTGACGATGTTGCTGGCGCGGACTGCCGTAGCTTTGGACGTGGCGCCGAGGGATGCTGCTGCAATAGGAAGTATGTTCATGATGCAAAAATCATAACGGTTTTCAGCATTAACGGGCTAGTCGATCCAAGGGTCATCGCCAGGGATTAACGATCAAGTCCGGCCCAAAACTATACCTTCGTATAATGTCGGGCCCCATGCGCCAGGCGTAAGCTTACCCTTCTTCCAGAGGATTGTTGTTTCAGCCAATAGCCATGGAGGGTTCAATGACGGTTTCGTCTCTGCGGGCGACAATTTACGCGGTGCTGTTTGGCCTTGCGGTCGCCATTAATGTGTATCTGTGGAACGACGATATGACGAGCCCGTGGCGCGGGCTGCTGTCAGTCGTCAGTTTTGTGATCTGTATGGTCGTCATGAGAGCGGCATTCGTTGTCGCGTCAGGCGAGCATATGTCCGAGCACGAGATCAAGACACTTGGTGCGGAAGAGTAAGCGCAAAATTCAGGCAAAGAAAAAGGCCACCATTTAAGCGGTGGCCTTCTTTTTTTGAACCAATCTCGGTTCACATTATTTATTTGCCGCGCTTCTTCAGCGGAACAAAGCTGCGGGTCGTCGTGCCGGTGTAGAGCTGGCGCGGACGGCCGATCTTGTTTTGCGGATCTTCGATCATTTCGTTCCATTGCGCGATCCAGCCCGTGGTGCGGGCCAAAGCGAACAGCGGGGTGAACATGGTGACCGGGATGCCCATGGCTTGGAAGATGATGCCCGAATAGAAGTCGACGTTCGGGTACAGCTTCTTGGAGATGAAGTACTCGTCCTCCAGCGCGATCTTCTCAAGTTCCATCGCGATGTCGAGGAGCGGGTTGTCCTTAATGCCCAATTCAGCAAGCACTTCGTGGCACGTGCGGCTCATGATACGCGCGCGCGGATCGTAGTTTTTGTACACGCGGTGGCCGAAGCCCATGAGGCGGAAGTTATCGTTCTTATCCTTCGCGCGCTTCACGCAGTTGTTCACGTTGTCTTTGGTGCCGATCTCTTTCAGCATGTTCAAGACAGCTTCGTTTGCGCCGCCGTGGGCAGGGCCCCACAGCGAAGCAACACCGGCAGCGATACACGCGAACGGATTTGCACCCGACGAACCGGCCAAGCGGACGGTCGAGGTCGAAGCATTTTGCTCGTGGTCAGCGTGCAGGATCAAGATGCGATCCATGGCTTTAGCGAGTGTCGGGCTGACTTGGTAGTCTTCGCACGGCGTTGCGTACATCATGTACAGGAAGTTTTCGGCGTAACCCAAATCGTTACGCGGGTACATGAAGGGTTGGCCCATCGCATACTTGTAAGCCCAAGCTGCAATCGTCGGAATCTTCGCGATCAAGCGATACGAAGCGATACGACGATGCTCAGGGTTATTGATGTCCAAGCTGTCGTGATAGAAAGCCGACAAGGCTGCCACAACGCCGCACATCACGGCCATCGGGTGCGCATCGCGGCGGAAACCCGAATAGAAGCTGTGCACTTGTTCGTGCAACATCGTGTGATAGGTCAGGTCGTGTTCGAACTTGGTCTTTTGTGCTTCGTTCGGCAGCTCGCCGTTCAACAGCAAGTAGGCAACTTCTTCGAAGTTGCAGTTCTCGGCCAGTTCTTCAATCGCGTAACCACGGTGCAATAGCACGCCGTTATCGCCATCGATGTATGTGATTTTCGACTCACATGAACCCGTGGATGTGAAGCCCGGGTCAAATGTGAACATGCCTGTGTCGCCGTAGAATTTACGGATGTCGACGACGTCTGGGCCGGTCGTCCCGCTCATCTTCGGGTACGTCCAGCTTTTGCCGTTTTCGTTATCGGTGATGGTGACAGATTTGTTGGTCACGCGTCCTGTCCTTTCGTCTTGATGTTATTCTGCGGTGCTTTGCCGCGGCCCCGACGAATGGACCATCCCCTGCGCCGCATTTATACATCGCTTATAGCCCGGAAAAGCTTTGTAAATCAACGCAAAGCGGCCGTTGTAAAGCTGTGTTTCAGGCGTGTTCTCTGTCCCTAAACGCCTGCCGGACACAATCGATAGTAAGGTTTACGGCTTTAACGCCGGGATACTGTTCGCCGACCGCGCAGCGGGTATGGATCGCAGGTATGCCGCGATATCTGCGACGTCAGAATCAGGCAGGATTCTCTCGCTGTAGGCGGGCATAGGGCCCTTTGTGCCCCGGATAAACTGCGCAATCGATTCTGCGGGTAGCGGATCGGGGGCGAGTTTTAGCCCTGCATTGCTGCCTTGGCCCACAGTCCCATGACACAGGTAACAGCCGACCTTCATGTAAGTGTCACGACCACGGGTGGCAGAGGGCTTCTCGGTAGCGTGCGCTGTCGTTCCAACGACAATAGCGATAGCAACCATCGCGAATACTGAACGATGCATGATCTTTATCTCCATTACCGCGCTTGGGTCACAACATCGACCAACGCGGGGTAGCCGGATTTCACAACAGCAATGGCGCGCTTCAGGGCCGTGGCCAGATCAGCCGGATTGGTGATGGGGCCTGCAGACCATACGCCCATGCCTTGCGCGAGCTTCGCGTAATCAATGTCGGGGTTGGTAATCGCAGTGCCAATATTGGCTGTGGTGACGCCGCGATGTCTTTTGTTGGCGATGCCTTGCAACAGCATCGTTTCCTGCGCATAGGCGCGGTTGTTGTGCATTACAGTCAGCAGCGGAATGCGATGGTGAGCGGCGGTCCACAGCGCGCCGTTGGCATACATGAAATCACCGTCGCATTGGATGTTCACTGAAAAACGACCCAGCGCTTTGTTGGCCAGCGCGGCACCCACAGCAGCAGGCAAGCCGTATCCGACACCGCCACCTGCACCATAACCTAAGTACTGATACTGCTTGTCGATCTTCCACAGACGGTTTGGCCAATTGCTGATGAAGTTCTGCGACGCGCCAACTGATACTAACGCCCAGTCTTCTGTTTTGATTTGCTGCCATAGTTCCATGCACAGACGCGCTGTGCTGATGGGGCTGGCATCCCACCCATAGGCAGCAGCTTCGCGCGCATCGTCCAAATTCTTGGCATGAAGTTTTTTGAAGTGATCGGTGCGCGCAGCCAGCGCTGATTTGCGATTATCGGTCAGCGCCTGCTTCACAGCTTCAATGAGTGCGGGCAGGGTCGCTTCGCCATCACCGGCAATGGAGAGATCAGCCGGCGCGTAGCGTTGGAAGTCTTGGTAGTTCGAGCGCATGAACAGATCGTTGCTGCCGATGCGGATCAGCTTGGTGTCTTTTTTATAGCGTGGCACGCCCCGCACATCGTCACGACTGAACTGTGTGACCTGGCCCCAGAAGTCCGTGACTTCCAAACCTAAGATCACATCCGCCTGACTGATGAGTTGGCGGCGCTGCGCATTTTGAAACAGATAGTGCGTGGTCGGCATGTTCTGCCGCGCAATCAGATCAATCACCGGAATATTTAGCGTCTCGGCCAGTATGACTAAATTGTCCATGCCAGCTTGGCTGTTGGCCAAGCGATCCACCAAAATCACCGGGCGTTCAGCGTTGACCAATAGTTTCGCCGCTTCGCGCAAAGCATTGGCATCACCTTGCGGCGGAATAGTGGGCGAGAATTTTGGAATGCGAAGTTGCGAGCGGTCGTGCAACTCCATTTCCTGCAATTCGCTATCGACGACTAATGCGATGGGTTCCATCGGCGGTGTGGTCGAGATTTTATAGCCTTGCACCATAGACTCAGCGAAAGCTTGCAACGATGTGGGCTGATCGTCCCATTTTGTAAAATCGCGCACCAGGGCAGCTGGGTCTTGCGCGGAGTGACGCCAATCGTTGGCACCTGCGCGATCCACGCTGCCGATAGTATTGCCCAAGATTGCAATCAACGGCACGCGATCACACCACGCGTTGTAAAGGCCCATGGCTGCGTGCTGTAGCCCGACAGTGCCGTGACATAAAATTGCGGCCGGTTTGCCTGCGGCTTTGTAATAGCCATTCGCCATGGCAGCGGATGACTCTTCGTGCATGCAGGTGATGAACTCAGGCGCTTTGTTATTGCCGTAGTTCACAATCGATTCATGCAACCCCAAAAAGCTCGAACCGGGGTTTGAAAACGCGTAGTCGATGCCGAGCGACTTGATGACATCGACCATGAAGTCGGAGCCGCTGTCATCAGCATGTGACGATGCTGCAGCTTTGGGCGGCTCACCTGTATCGGCGATTTGTTCGGCGACGGAAGGGGCTGTGACACCACGTTGTGCGAGAGGCTTTGCATCTTCGGCTTTGGCCGAAGGAATGGCGCTGACTGTGCCGACAGTTGCTGCGGTCGACAGAAACTTACGGCGATTAACCGATGATGTGTTTTCACCCACGCGTATTCTCCCCCCTTGGCTCGACAGCAAAGGGTAGGAGCGAGGATAAGGCCTCACAACGGGTGTATGCGTCCGTGATCAGCTAGCGATGTTAGGCGTTCACGATGTCCGTAATCCGGGCAAGAGATTCCTCTTTGCCCAAGATTTCCAGCACATCAAACACGGGCGGCGAGATGGTTGAGCCCGACAGTGCCACGCGTAACGGCTGCGCCACAGGCCCGAGTTTCAGGCCTTTTGCTTCTGCCGTCGTCTTGGCCCAGACTTCAAGATCATGCGCGGTCCAGGTGTTCTGTGCTTGCAGTTGCGGCAGCACGTCAGCCAGGAAGGCTTTGCCACCGTCTGCGATAATGCCTTTGGCTTTATCATCCAATGTCAGCGGACGCTTCTTGGCATAGAACATCGCGCCATCGGCCAACTCAATCAACGTTTTGGCGCGTTGCTTTAAACCGGCCATGCCGCGCTTTAAGCGTTCTTTTGAAACCGCATCGAGCGCTGCGCCTGACTTCTTTTCCAGGGTAGGAGCAATCAATTCGACCAAGCGGTCGTCTGATGCTTCACGGATGTAGTGGCCGTTCAAGTTGGTCAGCTTCGCCATATCGAAGCGTGATGCACCACGGCCCACGTCTTTGACATCAAACCATTCGATTGCTTGCGTATCGGAAATGATTTCATCATCGCCGTGGCCCCAGCCTAAGCGCAGCAAGTAGTTGCGCAAAGCTTCCGGCAGGAAACCCATTTCATCGCGGTAGGCTTCAACACCCAACGCGCCATGACGCTTAGATAGCTTCGCGCCATCAGCGCCGTGGATCAGCGGGATATGCCCGAAATTAGGCGGCTCGAAGCCCAGCGCTTTGAAGAGCTGAATTTGGCGGAATGCGTTGGTCAGGTGATCGTCACCGCGAATAACGTGTGTGATACCCATGTCATGATCGTCGACCACGACTGATAGCATGTAGGTTGGTGTACCGTCGGAGCGCAGCAGCACCATGTCATCCAACTGCGCATTGGCGACTTTGACTTCGCCTTGCACCAAGTCCTGCAAAATGGTGTCGCCTTCTGTGGGCGCTTTCAAACGCACGACCCCTTTGGCACCGGCAGGGGCTTCCGACGGATCGCGGTCACGCCAGCGGCCATCATAACGGAGCGGTTGGCCGTTCTTCTTTTGCTCTTCGCGCATGGCCGTCAGTTCTTCCGGCGTTGCGAAGCAGTAATAAGCTTTGCCAGCTTTTACCAAACCTTCGGCGGCTTCGCGGTGACGCGCCGCACGGGCAAACTGGAACACCACGTCATCATCCCACTGCAAACCCATCCATTTCAGACCATCGATAATGGCGTCGATTGCCCCTTGCGTAGAACGTGCGCGGTCGGTGTCTTCGATGCGCAACAGGAATTTGCCGCCGGTATGCTTGGCATACAGGTAATTGAACAACGCCGTGCGTGCGCCTCCGATATGCAGGTAACCAGTGGGAGATGGGGCGAAGCGGGTGACGACGGTCATAGAAAACTCAATGAATAGAATGGTTAGCGGCACATAAGGCCGTGCCAGGGCGTGGCGGCTGATTTATCATATATCGGTCGGGGGTACAGGGCCGGAATTTGCCTTTGTTACGGACATTGGGGGCGGATCTTTATAGCGCGTTCCAGGACGAGTTGGCGGGCCAAGCCACCGCGGCGTTCCTGTGGCTTGTGGTCGCTTTTGGCGGCGGGATTGCCCTGTTTTTTGCATGGCCTACAGACCCTTGGGTATGGACGGGGCCCACTATCGCATCTGTTGGCGCAGGGCTGGCTTTAGCGCGCCGGAAAGTCGATAGCCTGATCGTTGTTGTTTTGGCGCTTGTCGCCATTGGACTTGGGTGGACTGCGGCGCAAGTGCGCACATGGTATGTCGCGGCCCCTGTGATTGAGCGCGAGATCGGCCCTCTCAATTTGGCAGGGCGTGTTCTCGAAGTGGAACGCGAGCCGGGGCGCATCAAGGTCATCCTGGACCATGTGATGTACGAAGGCGGCGGTGGCCCGAAACAAAAACCGCTACGTGTGCGCCTGTCTCTGCCAGGAAAACATGGTGCGCCGCGTGTAGGTGAAGTGATCATGGTGCGTGCGGTGTTGCGTCCGCCCGAACGTCCTGTGGTGCCGGGTGGGTTTGAATACCAGCGCTATCTTTATTTCGAGCGCATCGGTGCCTTAGGCTACACGCTTGCGCCATGGAAACCATCGCAGTTGCCAATTGATGCAAAGTTAATTGTCGAAGTGCGCCAGACAATTGAAGGTCTGCGCCGTTCGATTTCGGATCGCATCTTAGAGGTCGTCCCGGGCGATGCTGGCGCTGTGTTGGTCGCGTTGGTGACGGGCGAGCAATCGCTGATTCCTGAAAAGCTGCAAGACCAATATCGTGCGTCTGGCTTGGCGCATTTGCTGTCGATCTCTGGCCTGCATATGACGCTGCTGGCGGCTGCAGTGTTCTTTATCGTGCGGCGCTCTTTGGCGTTATGGCCTTACGTTGCTTTGCGTCATGACCTGAAAAAGATTGCAGCCTGGGCTGCATTGGCGGCTACGACATTCTATGTACTGATTTCTGGCATGAGTGTGCCAGCCATTCGCTCTTACATTATGGTGGCTGTTGTCATCATCGCAATCTTCTTTGATCGGCGCGTGATTAGTCTACGCAGCGTTGCATTAGCCGCGCTCGCATTGTTGGCAATTTTTCCCGAAGCCGTGATTGGCCCCAGCTTTCAAATGTCGTTCCTGGCGGTGATTGCGCTGGTCGCGATGTACGAGCACTTCCGTTTAAAGCCACGTTGGCGCGATGGCGATGGTAACTTGCGCATTGGCTATGCGGCGTTTGTGTATGTCGCCGCACTTGTCATTACCGACTTGGTTGCGGGGTCTGTGACATCGGTACTGGCTGCGTATCACTTCAATAACGTGCCGGTCTATTCACTGGTGGCAAACGTGACGGCTGCACCTATTACAGGCATGTGGGTGATGCCGTTGGGCTTGCTGTCGTTGGCTCTGATGCCATTCGGGTGGGATGGGCCAGTGCTATCATTGATGGGTGAGGGCATTGCCTTTATCAACAGTATCGCGCGTACTGTTGCGAAGTGGCCGAATGCACAAATCCATGTGCCGCCGATGATGCCGTGGGCTTTGGTGTGCGCGATCATGGGCGTGGTGATCATCTGCTTGTGGCGCGGGCGTTTGCGTTGGGTTGGTGTTGTGCCGTTGATGATCGCGATCTTGGAGCCGTGGTTGAGTGCTGCGCCCAATCTCATCATTGATGAAAGCGGGCGGGTGGTTGCTATTCACGATGAAAATGGCGGTGTTGCACTGAACACAGATCGGCGCGATCGGTTTGTGCGCACGGTCATTAAAGAACGGTATGGTGCCAGTAAGCTGCGTTGGTCCGCTTCAGGAAAACAAAACACTGACTTGGGTATCGTGTGCGATAGTACAGCGTGCAATCTCACTCAGAACGAAACAGCTTTAACGCTGGCGTTTTCACCTGATGCTGTCGCCGAAGATTGTGGTGTCGTGAAAATTCTCGTCGCGCCGCAGATGTATGTGGATGAGTGCCCCGACGCGTTTGTGATTGATCGCGCGAACTTTCGCCGGGATGGGGCACACGCGATTTACTTGGATGATGGTCGGGCCAAGATCGAAACGGTCGAGGACTTTACCGGTGATCGCGTCTGGTCACGTAAACCCGCAAAACCAATCCCGCGTTCCGCAACTGCGCAAGCAGCATCCGATCACGCCGAAAGTACCCGCATTGATGATTTTGAGGATGCGGCGGAAACGTCGTCTGACCCTGCGACCTCAGATTAATATCGACGAAAGAGGCCAACGAGCTTGCCTTGCACGCGCACGCGGTCCGGTCCGAAGATGCGGGTTTCATACGCTTTGTTGGCCGGCTCCAGGGCAATAGATTCACCCTTACGGCGGAGGCGCTTCAAGGTCGCTTCTTCGTTATCGACCAGGGCTACAACAATCGAGCCGTTTTCGGCAGAGTCACAACGCTTGATCACAACCGTGTCGCCGTCGTTGATGCCCGCATCAATCATCGAGTCACCATCAATCGTCAGCGCGTAGTGCTCGCCTGAGCCGAGCAAGCCTGCCGGGAAGCCCATGTGCTCGGTTGGGTTACGCAACGCTTCGATGGGCGTACCGGCGGCGATTTTGCCATACAGCGGCAGTTCCACGGTCTCCATCGGCGAGGAGGACTTGTTGGCGGCCCCAGCCATGCCAAAATTGCCCGAGATGACATTAGGGGCGAAGCTACCCCGGTTCTCGGCGCTATCTGGCATTTTCAGCACTTCCAGCGCGCGGGCCTTGTGGGGCAGGCGGCGGATAAATCCGCGCTCTTCCAGCGAGCTGATCAGGCGGTGAATGCCTGACTTGGATTTGAGCTGCAACGCGTCCTTCATTTCATCGAACGAAGGGGCAACGCCCTCGCGGTTCATGCGGTCGCGGATCAGCAAAAGCAGTTGGTACTGTTTTTTGGTGAGCATTGGGGGTTATGCCTCGACCTTTAAACTCACCCCTGGGATGGGCCCCTAATGGGCGCCAGCGGAGGGGAACAAAAGAGAAACTTTAAATGTTCTACTTTGGTTCCCCTGTGTCGTCAAGTGCGCAACGTTAAGCTGCGGGCCGTTTTCACCAGCTTTTATTAATGCCCATCCAGGCGGCTATTAGCACGCACAGGAAGATGCTGTGAACCAGGGGGCGGGTGGTTTTGAGGGTGTCTGACACCATCAAAGATGTGCGGTCATCCCAACCGGTTTTAAGGGCTGATTCCGGGTCGATATACGCCATCGCGGCCCGTACCGGTTTTAAGCGTTTGCGGATCAGCGCGCTTAAAACCATGACGATGCCCAACAGCAGCACCTTCACCGCAAGCCAGTTGGTTTGGATGACGTTGCCAAAGCCCGCTAACGTTGACAGCCCGTCATAGATGTTGCCGAGACCGATGATCATGCGCACCCAAATCTCGATGCCGTAAAGCTTCTGTGCAAACGCACTGCGGCCTTGCGAGAAGATGATGAGGGCCACCCACACCCAACCAATCGCCCAAGTGATTGTCAGCGCGATCTCGTGATTGACGCGGTAGGCGCCAAGGTTAGCCCCCAGCGAGACACCCAGCGGCAGCAGGAATGCGATGGAGAGTGTTGAAAGAAGGTTCGACCAGTTGACGATGCGCGCGGCCATCAGGCGTGTCTCGGGTGGCATGCGTTCAGCGGCGGCCAGCTTCGCCGCATAGAAGGCGGGTAACTCAACACCCAGAATCAACGCAAAGGCGAGTACGTGTGCAAAGTGAATCAGCTCGAGTGATGTCATGTCCTAATCCCCCACATGATGTTGGTGTGACCTTAACGCACCTGCTTTTGCAGGAAAAGATCAGGGCGCTTTGGGGGCCAGTGTGAGGAACAGTGTGAGGTGCGGGGAAAACATTTTGCACGGTCTTTGACTGCGTTCGCTCTCAAAATGAGCGAATATTTTCCACACGACTAACATACACTGCTCTGTCGTCCTCGGGCTTGACCCGAGGACCGACGGTTCCACGCTTGGATGTGTTTTATACCCTGGATGCTCGCGTCAAGCGCGAGCATGACGATATTTAATAAACCGAAGGCACGTACATCTCGCGCGGGATGGGGTCGCGGTGATAGTCCGGGTTACGCACGCGTTCGGGCAGTTGAACAGGCTCGTGCTCGACTTCGCCGTAAGGGATCGAATTTAAGAGGTGCGCAATACAATTCAGGCGCGCGCGCTTTTTATCCACGGCTTCCACCACCCACCACGGCGCTTCGGGAATATGAGTGCGTTCGATCATCGCTTCCTTGGCTTTGGTGTATTGCTCCCAGCGGCGACGGGATTCCAAATCCATCGGTGAGAGCTTCCATTGCTTGATGGGGTCGTAGATGCGGGTTTGAAACCGCATGTGTTGTTCTTCATCGGTAATCGAGAACCAGTATTTCAGCAGAATAATCCCCGAACCAATCAGCATTTTCTCGAATGATGGGACGGTTTTAAAAAACTCTTCCAATTCCGCATCATCACAAAAACCCATCACGCGCTCAACACCGGCGCGGTTATACCAACTGCGGTCAAACAGCACGATCTCGCCCGCTGCAGGCAAGTGCTGCACATAGCGTTGGAAATACCACTGCGTGCGTTCGCGCTCGTTGGGTGCAGGCAGGGCGGCGACCCGGCACACGCGCGGGTTCAAGCGCTGCGTAATGCGTTTAATCACGCCGCCTTTGCCAGCCGCGTCGCGGCCTTCAAACAGCACGACGACTTTCAATTTGTTATGCACCACCCAGTCTTGCAGTTTCACCAACTCGTGCTGAAGCCGGAACAGTTCTTTGAAATAGATGTGACGGTCGATGGTGTCGGTGTGGCCCTGAATGCCTTTTTCGCTCAGCAGGCGTTCCAGACGCGCTTCATCCAACTCCATTTCCAATTCTTCATCGAAGCTGTCCTGCATCTCGCCTTCCATCTGTGCGAGGCGGCGTTGGGCAGCTTCATCGAATGTTGCGTTGTTTAGTTCTTTTTTGGACATGGATGAGGCTCCGGGAATACGCGCTTTGCAGCGTAGTTTAGAGCGCACAATCCTGCATTTCTAGGACGATGAAATGTGAAGGTTGGGTGACAAGTATCGATACTGATGATGTGTACTGTCGTCATGCTCGCGCTTGACGCGAGCATCCAGGGTGTAACGACCGTTCGAGAGTTTTTATCTTGGATCCTCGGGTCAAGCCCGAGGATGACCGTCAGACTATATTGCTAGGGGAATCACGATTACCTAATCCGGCGAAATCCCCGCCGCTTTTGTCATCGCAACAGTGTCGCCTTCAATCAGCGCAATAGTCGCGAGTGCTGTGGCGGTGTGGCGTTCTTTGCCATCGTTGACGCAATACACATCGGCACTCACCACAACCAACGTTCGCCCCGGCTTAACCACCTTCGCACGGCAGATCAGTTTGTCGCCTTGCGCGGTGGCGAGGTAATTCAAACTGAATCCTGCCGTAAGTGTTGTGCGATCAGCCGCCATGATGGTGGCTGCTGCGGCTGTGGTGGCGTTATCAACCAGAAACGCCGTTACGCCGCCGTGGAACATACCTAAGTGTTGCAACAGTTCGGGGCGCTTGGTGACGGATAGCGTACAACCGCCGGGCACAACTTCATCAATGCTGGTGCCGACCAGTTTCATGAACCCTTGCACACCGACAATAAGGCGGATCAGGTCTTCGCGGTGCTTAAAGTCGGCATCGGTGGCGGACATGCTTAAAACCCCCAAAGTGATGAGGGCATGGTTTCATATCTTGGGGGCGGGGTGGAAGAGGGGACGGTTTCGAAACGCCAATATTCTCTACTGTCATTGCCTGGCTTGACCGGGCAATCCATCGTTCCACAAACTCAGGCGCGTGTTGAGGAATGGATCCCCCGATCAAGTCGGGGGATGACATTTGGAGTATTTAGTTGGTTGTGTGACCATAAGCCGCTTATGGCTTTGATGAGAACGCGGCTCTTAATGCACCGTTTTAGAACCACGCACAGCGCGCGCGGTAATGCCGCCACGATAACGCGGTTGTGGCGGGCGGGCCCGCAAAGCAGGGCCCAGCGCCATAAATGTCCGGCTTGAGACTTGGCGGTTTGCCATAGAGCGCGTGACGCGCGCGTTGGCAGTGCCGGTAATGACGGCTTTCAGTTTGTTTGCCACGGAATGACTCTTAGGCCGCTTTGTTAATGTCAGCCAGGAAGCCATCCACTTCGGCGCGCAACGATTCAGACTGCGTGTTGATCTCTTGCGCAGCGCGCAGCACATCGTGCGACACTTCGCCGGTTTGCGCGGCTGCTTTGCTGACGCCAGCAATATTGGTGCTGACCAGCATCGTACCATTGGCGGCTTGCTCAACGTTACGGGCAATTTCAGCAGTCGCGGTTGATTGTTCTTCTACGGCAGCAGCAATCGAGCCCGAAACTTCTTCAATCTGTGAAATCGTGCTGAAGATGCTCTCAATGGCTTGAACAGATTCCTTCGTCGCGCGCTGCACGCCCGCGATTTGAGTGGAAATTTGTTCGGTCGCTTTGGCTGTTTGCGTGGCCAAGTTTTTTACTTCGCTGGCGACAACCGCGAAGCCTTTACCCGCTTCACCGGCGCGCGCAGCTTCAATGGTGGCGTTCAAAGCCAGCAAATTGGTCTGCTCGGCGATCTCGGTAATAAGGGCAACCACTTCGCCAATCTTCTGCGCGGTTTGGTCAAGTTCACCAACGGTGACTTTGGCGCGGTTGGCTTCAGTGACTGCTGTAGATGCAATTTGGCTGGAGACAGCAACTTGCTGCGTGATTTCTTTGATCGAGGCCGAGAGTTCTTCAGCAGCCGAAGCGACCGTTTGCACGTTGGCCGAGGCACGTTCAGATGCGGCTGCAACGTTATTCGATTGCGTGTTGGTGGCTTCCGCCGAACCTTGCATGCTCTGGGCTGATGATTTCAATTGGCCGCCTGTGGTGCTGACGGCGGTGAGGGCCAAGCGCACAATGTTGTCGAATTGCTTTGTGCGGTTTGCAATCGCTTCGGCGCGGGCTGTTTTCGCGGCTTGCTCGGATTCGCGCGCGGCTTGTAGTTCGTCAGCGCGGATTTTGTTGTCTTTGAACACCTGCACGGCTTCGGCCATTGCGCGGATTTCGTCGCGGCGGTTCAAGCCCGGTACTTTTACAGAGACGTTGCCATGGGCCAGTTCGGTCATCACCTCGGTGATATCGCTGATGGGGCGGGTGATGGAATTAGCGCTGACAACGCTAGTGATGATTTGGATCACGATCGATGTACCTGCGACAACGCAGAGCAGGATCAGCAAGGTGCTGTTGGTGTTTTCGGCTTTTTTCGCAATGGTGCCGCTAGTATTTTCAACCAGGTCGCCCAGGTCGCCCATTTTTTCTTCAAGAGTTTTGAAATCTTTCAGGAATTCATCGAACTGGTCATCGAGTTTGGTATTCGAGGTCAGGGCTTCGTTGATGATTTTTTCGGCACTGGCGATGTATTTTTTCAACGCAGGCTCGGTTGCGGTCAACGCCGCATCAACGTCTTTTGAAATATGCAATTTTTTCAGTTCGGCCAGTGCCGTTTTGAACTCGTCGCTGTGCTCGATTAAATCATCCAACACGGCTTTTTGATCTTCGGCCGAGCCCTTTGAACCAACCCGCAAGGCCATCAGCACGTCTGCGCGGAGCGCGTCGTGCATCATGTCGGCTTGCATCTGTTGACGCACGCCTGTGGTGACTTCAGTCACTTCTGTCAGGCCGCGGTTGCTGCCGACCATGCCGAAAATGCCGGTGGCGCTGGCTGCAATAATAATGGCGACCGCAAACACAGCGGCCAGCGTCAGCTTTTTCTTAATCGTAAGGTTGGCGAGCATCGCGATGTTTCCCCCCGGTGTCCGGGTCTGCAATTTGTGGTCAGACGTCAGGCCCATCCCTTCGTCTGGTGGAAGGGGATACAGAAAAACCCGCCATACGGGCAGTCATGCAAGGGTATACCTCGGCGTGCGAAAGGTTACGCTCTAGTGCGCGCGTTATACCAAAGGGGTAGAAAACGTACGTAAATGCGAGTGATTCTGATTGGGGCGTGATTTTTATCATGCCCGATATGTGGGCCAGGGCTTGCCGGGGCTTCGCTTTTGGCAGGGCCTTCTTAGACAATGCCCGGACGTTTTTGGGGGAATTCACGATGGCATCGGACACAACACGGACATCTCGCCGCGCAGTAATGGTTGGGACTGGGACTCTAAGCGTAGCTGCGAGCATGCTTGCGATCGCGCAAGAGGCCGCTGCGGCAGGGATTCCACCTAAAAGTAAAAAGCCGGTGCCGATGAATCCGGGCGTGTCGCCGATTGATCGCGGCTTTGTGCGCATCGCTGAAGGCCCGGTGCATTATCGCTACATGGATGGGCGCGCGCGTAAGCCTGAGTTGCCCATTATTATGCTGCACGCCAGCCCCGGATCATCCGAGCGGTTGGCGCCGCTGATCCCAGGGTTAGCACAGAATAGATTGGTGATCGCGTTGGATACGCTGGGCAACGGCGACTCTTCGCCACCTGCGATGCCGGAAACCACCATTGCTTATTATGTGGATGCGACCATTCGTGTGCTGGATGAATTAGAGATTGAGCGCGCTGATTTTTATGGCACGCACACAGGCGCGCAAGTCGCAGCTGAGTTGGCCGTGCGTCACCCCAAACGCGTGCGTAAATTGGTGTTGGACGGCGTGCCGCTGTTCACCGAAGCCTACAAAAAAGAAGCGATTGCCAATTACGCGCCCGAGATGAAACCGCAAGCGGATGGTAGTCACCTGATGTGGGCCTGGAATAGATCTGGCAATGCTACAACGCCGCCGGATGAAAAACAGGTAAGCGTGATGATGCAACTTAAAGCGCTGACCACGTATCACATCG
The DNA here is from genome assembly GCA_965229355.1 of Rhodospirillaceae bacterium. Taxonomy (GTDB): domain Bacteria; phylum Pseudomonadota; class Alphaproteobacteria; order Rhodospirillales; family Rhodospirillaceae. The sequence continues at coordinate 3,540,396 of OZ245869.1, forward strand.
CCTACAAGGCTGCGTTCAGCCATGACGTGCATGCAGTACTACCAAAGATCACGCAACCGACTTTGGTGATGGCAATTAAGCGCGATCCTTTAAGTGAGTTTGTCGATCAGGCCGCCAGTATGATTCCTGGCGCGCAAAAAGAACTGGTGGAAACATCGCCCGGCATTACGGGCAAGCTGCCAACCATCCAAAGATTTTTTGGAATTAAAACTTAAAGAGTAATGACGTCGACCACATCGCCCGGCTGCGCTTGGGGCGCGAAGGGCGGACGGACGACCAAGCCATCGGCTTTGGCCAGTGTCGAGATCATCGCACTGTCTTGCTTTGGGTATGGGGTGGCGATGGTTTCGCCGGTTTCGGTGCGCTCTAATGTGGCGCGCAAGAAATCTTCGCGCTTGTCGTTGGCTTTGATGCCGACACTTAAGCGTGCGCGAATGGTTTTGGGGGCGGCACCTTCCAGCCCTTGCATTTTTTCGAGTGCAGGCCCGACATAAAGGATTGAGCACACCATCGCCGACACCGGATTGCCGGGCAGGCCAAAGAATGGAATGCCTTTAAGATTCCCAAACAACAACGGCTTGCCGGGGCGCATGGCGATTTTGTGGAAATCGACATCAAGGCCGTTCTCGCCCAAGACCTTGGCAATCAGATCGTGATCGCCCACAGACACGCCGCCTGTGGTGATGAGCATGTCTAAATCTTTGGCGGCTTCTGCCATGGCTGTCAGCGATGCTGCGTCATCACGCGCAATGCCGAGGTGAACAGGTATCGCGCCAAACGACGCCACAAACGCGAACAAGCCTGGGCCATTCGCTGACACCAATTGGCCGTGCTTCACCTCATCACCCGGCATCACAACTTCATCGCCAGTCGAGAGCACGCCAATGCGCGGGCGCTTGAACACGTTTATCTGCGGAAGGTTCATGGCTGCCAGCAAGCCGACATCGCGATAGGAAATGCGGCGCGGCGCATGCAGCACCGTCTCGCCAGTTTTGAAATCCTGACCGTGCGGGCGGATATGTTTGCCCAAGATCGCGGCTTCGTTGATGGTGACTTGCCCATGAGCAGCGGTTGTATCTTCTTGCAGCACGACAGTGTCGGCACCCGCAGGCACATGCGCGCCCGTGAAGATGCGTGCCGCTTCGCCCGCATTCACACTGCCGTCCCACGGATGACCAGCCGCAGAGGTGCCGGTGACTTTTAACGTGGCATTCAGCGTCGCATCAGCGGCACGCACCGCATAGCCATCCATAGCCGAGACATTTGCGGCGGGGTGTGAAATACGGGCTACAGCGTTTTCCGCCAGCACGCGGCCCAAGCTTTCCAGAACAGAAATGCTTTCGGTGCCGACAGGCGCAACGGCCGCGACGATTTTCTGACGCGCTTCAGTAACGGAAATCATTTCGCTGTAAACGTGCCCGACTTACCGCCGGACTTTTTAAGAAGTTTGATGCCTGTCAGTGTCATGCCGCGATCAACCGCTTTGCACATATCGTAAACAGTCAACGCCGCAGCACTGACAGCGGTGAGGGCTTCCATTTCAACGCCGGTGTTGCCTGTGACTTTGCAAGTGGCGGTGATGTGAACTGCATTCTTTTTGCTGTCGCACACCAGATCAACTTTTACCGATGACAGGGCGAGGGGGTGGCAGAGCGGAATAATATCCGGCGTGCGCTTGGCCGCCATGATGCCCGCCAGTTGCGCGACCGCCAGCACATCGCCTTTTTTCACCTGGCCGCTTTTAATCAGCTTCAAGGTGGCGGCTTGCATCAGCACGGACCCGGTTGCGACCGCTTCGCGCGCCGTCGCAACTTTGCCCGACACATCCACCATCACGGCGTTGCCCTGATCGTCGAAATGCGTGAGTTTCTTTTTAGGCATGTTCGGGCTCGCGGGTGAGGATGGCGCGGGTAGCCGCTTCTACATCGTCTTGACGCATCAGTGACTCGCCAATCAGGAACCGCTTTGCCCCCACGCGCGCCATGCGCGACATATCGGCGGGTGTTTTCAGGCCACTCTCGGCAATCAACACGCGGTCTTTCGGCAGCATCGCGGCTAACTTTTCAGTCGTGCCGAGGTCGGTTTGAAGTGTTTTTAAGTTGCGATTGTTCACGCCGATCAGCGACGACTTCAGTTTCAACGCGCGCTCAAACTCAGGCGCATCGTGCACTTCCACCAGCGCATCCAGGCCTGCCTCAATGGCGGCATCTTCAAGCTCGATGGCTTGCGCGTCACTTAAAGACGCCATGATGATGAGGATGCAATCAGCGCCCAACGCACGCGCTTCAAAAATCTGATAGGGTTCCAGCATGAAGTCTTTGCGCAACACCGGCAGCTTGGTCGCATCGCGCGCGGCGATCATGTAATCGTCGCTGCCTTGGAAGTGATCTTCCTCGGTCAACACCGACAAGCACGCAGCGCCAGCACGTTCATACGCTTGCGCCAATTTCGCTGGGTCAAAATCCGCCCTGATCAAACCCGCAGAGGGTGAAGCCTTTTTCACTTCTGCAATGAGTGCGTACTGGCCTGCATCGACTTTGGCTTGCAAGGCTTTGGCGAAACCACGCGCAGGTGAGGCGGCTTTGGCTTTGGCTTGCACGTCGGCGAACGACACGCGGGCTTTGCGCTCGTTCACGCGGGCCTGTTTAATCTTGTTAATCGCGGCGAGAGTGTCGCTCATTCTTATTTGCCATTCGTGATGGCGATCAGGCCATCTAAAGCTTTCGCAGCCGCACCGCTGTCGATGCTTTGCGCGGCCAACGTGACGCCTGCTTTCAAGTCATTCACTTTGCCAGCCACAACCAAAGCCGCAGCGGCGTTCAGCAGCACGATATCACGGTAGGCGTTCTGTTCGCCCGCCAAAACTGTGCGCAAGGCTTTCGCGTTGTGTGCTGCATCGCCACCTTTGAGTGACGCTGGTTCAGCGCGGGTCAGGCCAGCGTCTTCCGGTGTCACTTCAAATGTTGTGACTTTGCCATTCTCTAACGCAGCAACGAACGATTTACCCGTGGTGGTCAGTTCATCCAGGCCATCCGAACCATGTACGACCCACGCGCGCTCAGACCCCAAGCGGCCTAAGGTTTCGGCCATGGGCACAATCCATTTGTGCGCGAATACACCCAGCAACTGGCGCTTGGCACTCGCTGGGTTCGAGATCGGGCCGACCAAGTTGAAAATGGTGCGCACGCCAAGCTCGGTGCGCACTGGTCCGACATACTTCATGGCGCTGTGATGTTTTTGCGCGAACAAAAACCCCACGTTGGCTTTTTGAAGGGCCGCTTCCACAATGTCCGGCGTTGCATCCAAATTCACGCCAAGTGTTTGCAACACATCCGCGGTCCCAGACTTTGACGACGCAGCACGGTTGCCGTGCTTGGCCACCGGAACGCCCAAGCCCGCGATCACAAACGTCACGGCTGTTGAGATGTTGTAGGTGTTAAGGCCATCACCGCCGGTGCCGCAGGTGTCGATGGCATTGGCAGGGGCGTTCACCTTCAAGGCTTTTGCCCGCATGATACGAGCCGCGCCCGTCAGTTCATCAACGGTTTCGCCCTTAACGCGTAAGCCCATCAGGAACGCACCAATTTGGGGCGCCGAGACAGTGCCCGACATGATGGCGTCGAATGCGCTTTCCGCATCGGCCTCATTCAAGCTTTGCCCTTCGGCAAGCTTGGCCAGCGCTGGCTTTAAGTCGGTCATGCCGCAGCGGCGGTGTTCGCCGTCTTCGGAATGTCGTTGGCTTTTAAACCGGTCGAAATCAGGAAGTTGCGCAAGATGTGGTGGCCGTACTGCGAGGCAATGCTTTCCGGGTGGAACTGCACGCCATAAATCGGCTCGGACTTATGGGCGACGCCCATGATCAAGCCATCATCGGTCGTCGCGGTAATTTCCAACTGCGCGGGCAGGGTGGATTTCTCGACGATCAACGAATGGTAGCGGGTCGCGTTAAAGCGGCGCGGGACATCCTTGAACATCGCATGACCGGTGTGGGTGATTTCGCTGATCTTGCCGTGCATGGGGGCAGGTGCACGAATAACGCGGCCCTGGAACGCCTGGCCAATGGCTTGGTGGCCCAAGCACACACCGAAAATTGGAATTTTACCGGCTGCCTTGTTGATGAGGTCTAAGCAGATGCCCGCCTGATCGGGGTCGCACGGACCCGGCGACAAGATAATACCCGCAGGCTTAAGGCTGACCGCCTCATCCACGGTGATCTTGTCGTTGCGATGGACAGCAACCTCAGCGCCTAGTTCACCCAAAAAGTGCCACAGGTTGTAGGTAAAGCTGTCGTAGTTATCGATCAGCAGGTACATGTCGTGCTCAGTCTCATCGTGCCAAATTCGTCGTCAAAATGCCGCTCAGGGCTGGTTCCGTCAAGGAAAGCGCCTCAATAAATCTGCCCTAAAAGCGCCTCTTGTTTATGGCCTGTTAAGGGGTTCTCGTCATCATCTAAGTCATTGATTTAATGTCGCAAGTTGAACCAGACCCCGAGTTAATGTCGACTTTTGAGCAAAAAACCGCTGCTTTGTCGCAGTCTGAAGCCAAAATTGTGCGCTTCGGCGGCATTTTTGGCGTTCACCCGCTGCTAGCGACAGCCTTGGCGTTCGCGCTGTTCTTTGCCGGTGTGATGTTTGGCGCGTGGTTGAATGTGACGGCGCGCAAGCCAGCGGTTGTGCCGAAATACGCTGTTCAACCCGCACCCAAGCCGAAGCGTAATGTGCCGCGCCCGGTCATCGAAAACGCTGACATTCTGGATGACGAAGAGCCGCCGCTGTTTGGTCCTGCGATCCCTGCAAACTTTGTCGTCCCTGAACCGCAACGTCCTGTCGCTATTCGCACCGACCCGGTGATGGCCTATGCCGTGCCCGTCGCTGTGCCGAAAGGCATGCCGGTGATTGCGGTTGTGATCGACGACATGGGCCTGGACCGCGCCAATGGCCAGCAGGTTCTGACCCTGCAAGCGCCACTCACATTGTCCTTCCTGACGTACGCCGACAATTTATCGACCTGGGTATCCAAAGCGCGTGAAGGCGGCTTTGAAGTCATGGCTCACGTGCCCATGGAGCCCCTCAGCAAACGCGAGAATCCAGGCCCGAAAGCGCTGACAGTTTCGCTGACACCGGCTGAAGTGGATGCCCGCATGGGTGTGCTGCTGGATTCATGGTCGGGTTATGTGGGCATCAACAACCACATGGGCAGCAAGTTCACCGCCGACAAAGAACGCATGGCGCGTGTGATCGAAGCTTTGAAGGCACGCGGGCTGTTGTGGCTGGATTCCAAAACGACCGGCAGCAGTGTTGGGTCTGCACTGGCGCGGGCCGCAGGTGTGCCAACCGTCGACCGCGATGTGTTTTTAGATAACGTGCAGACCGAAGCCGAAGTGCGCAAAGAGTTGGCCAATGTTGAGCAAATCGCGCGCCAACGCGGCAGCGCCATTGCGATTGGCCATCCACACAAAACCACCATCACAGTGCTGCGCCAGTGGCTGGCCACATTGCCTGAAAAGGGCATTGCCGTTGTGCCTCTGACTGAAGTCGCACGCCGCCAAGGTCAGCTCAAGTGAGTGTTGATGTGCTTCTCGCCACAGCTGTGGTGATGACCAAACCGGACCCCGAATCTCATTTGCTGCGTGATGCATTGTTTGCGCACAGCATTCGCTCTGAGATGGCGGGATGGGATGATCCGAACATTGACTGGGCCAGCGCTGAACTGGTGCTGATCCGCACGCCTTGGAATTACGTGGCCCACCACGCGGAATTTCTGGCGTGGGCGCAGCGCACAGCCCAAATTGTTCCGATGCAAAATGCCATCGAGATTATCGCGTGGAATATTCACAAAAGCTATCTGTTGGATTTACAGGCCAAGGGCGTGCCGGTGATGCCGACACTGCTACTTCCCAAAGGCACAACCGCGCCTGATTTATCAGGTGCGCCCGACGGCGAATTGGTGGTGAAGCCTGCTATTGATGGCGGTGGACGAGGGGCTATGCGTGGCTCGATCAATGATCCAACACTCACGCGGCATGTGATTGATATTGCGAAAACACGCGATGTGCTGGTGCAGCCGTTCGCGGCAAACATCGCCATACACGGTGAAGTATCGCTGATTTACTTTGGCGGCGAATACTCACATGCGGTGCGTAAAATTCCGAAGGGCGGCGATTACCGCGTTCAATCCCGTTGGGGTGGGACAGTTGTTGATCACACACCAACGGCTGCTGAGTTTGCGACGGCTGAAAAGGCCCTGGCTGCGGCACCGGGCAAGTTAACCTATGCGCGCGTTGATATGGTTGATTACCAAGGCATACCAACGCTGATGGAATTAGAACTCATCGAACCTGAATTATTCCTTGGGCATAACTCAAACGCATCAGTACGCTTTGCGAAAGTCATTCAAGGGCTACTTTAACTTCTTACGGATGTGCGTCACGCACCCAGCGTTCGCTTAAATTCCACCATCTTTCGGCAGAAGCAGGATCAAGGGCAAAGCGCGACGGCTTGCGAGGCGCACAGTCTTGAACGTATTGCCCGCTTAAATTTTCGATCCCCGGTTCGGACGCGGCCCACGTAATCGTGCGGGCTCCTTCCTCGGGGGTGAGCATCCAGTACTTGCCCAAAGTAAAGAACAGGCGTTGAAGCCCGCTTGTATCGCCATCTTGCGCAAAGTTTGTCGCCACTAGGCGCGGATTGACGGCATAGGCCGTGATCTTATCCGCTGCGTAACGTTTGGCCAATTCCTGCACCCAATAGATCGTGCCGAGTTTCACTTGGCAGTAAGCTTGCCCATTGAATTTTTTGAGCCGCTGCAAATCGTCCCAACTCATTCCTTTACGCGCGCCCATATGGCCCGCCGAAGAGAGGCAGACGATACGCGATGGAGCCGATGATTTTAGGCGATCCAATAAAAGGTTGGTGAAAAGAAAAGGGCCAATATGGTTGACGCCAAGCACATACTCGAAGCCTTGCTTGGTTTCGCGACGGTCCGATGTGTTTAAGCCGGCGTTGTTGATCAATACGTCAAGCCGCTCGTGCTGACTCAGAAATGCAGTGGCGCAATTACGGATCGATTCAAAGTCATCTAAATGCAGCAATAGATATTCAACATCGTGGCCATAGCGGGATTTGATCTCGCGTTGTGCCTGTTCGCCTTTTTCGGTCGAGCGCGTAGTGATGACAACTTTTGCGCCCTTTTGCGCCAGCTGGCCTGCAGCGCACAGCCCAATTCCGGAATTGCCTCCGGTCAATAGAATGGTTTTGCCGCTCATCGGGCCATGTATCATCGTCGTGTCCTATTGTGCGTGCGGATAGCGTTGACCGTTCTTTAGGAACCGCATGGTATTTTCGCCAATATTCAAACCACGTGTGTTCAAATATCGTACAGCAGCACTGCAAGCCTGTAGTTCGAATTGCGGTGAGAGCCGCTAGGTTTGCGAAAAGTCAAAATCTAACGACTGCTAGTTTTATCTGTTGCCGCCAGCGAACTGCTTCAAGGCAACTTCAGCCGCGCGAATGATCGCACGGGCCTTGTTGTTGCTTTCCTGGAATTCCATTTCCGGGTCGCTATCGGCCACAACGCCGCCGCCAGCTTGAACGACGATCTGGCCGTCTTTCACGCAAGCTGTGCGCAAACCGATACAGGTGTCCATCTCGCCATTGGCGGATAAATACCCAATTGCGCCGCCGTAGAAGCTGCGCTTTTCGGTTTCTAGTTCGTCGATGATTTCCATCGCACGCACTTTGGGCGCACCTGAAACCGTGCCTGCCGGAAAGCCTGCCATGAGTGCATCAATTGCGTCGTACTTAGGGTCGATCTCGCCCTCGACGTTCGACACAATGTGCATCACGTGGCTATAATTCTCGATGATCATTTGCTCGGTGACGCGCACTGAACCCACTTTGCAGACGCGGCCTACATCATTGCGGCCCAAATCCAGCAGCATCAAGTGCTCGGACAGTTCTTTCGGATCGCTGAGCAAATCTTTCGCCAAAGCTTCGTCTTCGGCTTTGGTTTTGCCGCGCGGGCGCGTGCCAGCAATCGGACGGATCGTCACTTTGCCCTCGCGCAAGCGCACCAGAATTTCCGGGCTTGAGCCGACCAACGAGAACCCATCGAGGTTCATGTGGAACAAGAACGGCGAGGGGTTCAAGCGGCGCAAAGACCGGTACAGCGAAAACGATGCAGCGTGAACGGCAGACGCATGCGGTGGCTGGGCACAACTTGGAAGATGTCGCCCGCGACAATGTACTCTTTGGCTTTCTCGACCATACGGTGATAGGCCGCTTGGCCGGTGTTCGAGACGGCGTCTTCAAAGCGCGCAGAGGCAACAGGCGTATGGGCCGGGATCGGGCGCTCTAAGATTTGTACCGTGTCTAAAATGCGCTTGCGCGCATCGCCATAAGCAGCGGCGCCAGACATGCCTGCTTTCGGATATACAGGTGTCACGATGGTCAGCACATCATCGACGTTGTCGAAGATAATGGTGATGGTGGGGCGCATGAACATCGCTTCCGGAATCCCGATTTTGTCGGGGTTCTTGCTGGGGATGTTCTCGACCAAACGAATGGTGTCGTAGCCCATATAGCCGTGTAGGCCAGCTGACATCGGAGCCAAGTTATCCGGCAGCTTGATGCGCGATTCCGCCATCAGTGACCGCAGTGACGCGAGCGTCTGTTTGGCTTCTGGCACAAACTTTAAGGGGCGCTGATCGGGGGTACGGCAAATCTCGGCCGACTGGCCATTGGCGCGCCACACCAGATCAGGCGCATGCGCAATGAAAGAGTAGCGGCCCCGTACGGCACCGCCCTCAACGGACTCTAATAAAGCCGTGAAGGGTTGTTCCTGGCCCAATTTGAGCATGACAGAAACAGGTGTATCCAAATCGGCGGCAAGTTCCGTCCAGACGACTTGCGGTTCGCCCGCGTCGTATTTGGCCGTGAAAGCATTTTCGGCTGGCAACAAATCCATCAACGTTCAGTCGCGCATAAGCGGTGCGGCGTAAAATGCCGCTCCTGAGCTTACGGTTGTGCGACGCCCCCAATCTCATCAATGGCTTTGGTGTTGAGCGTCACTGGGTAACGCTCGGCCAGCGCCGTCGAGAACTGTTGTAAAATATCTTGTGCTACTGCGTTGCGGGTTTGATCTTGGACTTGCTTCAATGCATCGACCAAATCGCCCTCGGGCTTCGCAGGCACGATTTGCTTTACGCGGGCGATCACGTAGCCACCCAAAACCGTAGAAACAGTGATGTCGCCTTCTTTGGCTTTGAACAAGTTGGTCAGCAATTCTGGGCTGACGCGCTTAGAATCAACCACGTAATCGCGCTTCAAGCTGTCACCGAAGCGGGTGATGGGACCTAACTGTGCATATGACAAACGCTTATCCTTGTCGGCAACCGAGGTCATCGTGCGTGAGGACTGGGCCTTCAAATCTTCAGCCATGTTATCGGCCAACGACTTTGCCACGCGCAGCTTTTCCTGTTTCAGCCAGAGCGATGCGATTTCAGGGCGCATCTTCTCCATCGGTTTCGGAGTGGGCGGTGTCGAACTTTCGACCTTCAGCACATAATAGCCGCCATCAAATTCGTTCAGCTTTGATTCCGTGCCGACAGGAGTTTCAAACGCGAGTTTGTAGAAGGTTTCTTGCTTTACCTTCTCGAACAGAGCGTTGATCTCCATGATCCCTTCCGGCGACATGCCGCGGCGATCAATGTTGAAGCTTAAGTAAGTGCCGCTAGCCGTTTTTGCAGCTTCCTCAAACGGTGTGCCAGCTGCGATCTCATCTTCCAAACGTTGTGCGGCATCGAACAACGCATCGGTGCCTTTATCAGCAGCCAGTTGTTTGCGGATTTCGATTTTCGCAATTTCAAACGGCGTGACTGACTCAGGCTTAATCGCGCGCACTTCCAACAAGTGCCAACCGAGGTCGCTTTGTACCGGCTGACTGATTTCGTTTAAGCCAATTTTCGCGGCATCACCAAAAGTCGCTAACACCGGATCGGCGAGGGCGCGTTCACCCAAATCGGTCGGCGGGTTCACTTTGGCCTTTGCGGCAATCTTACTTAAGTTATCGCCAGGAGCCATCAGCGCGCGGGCGGCTTCGGCTTGTTCTTTGGTGTCGAACAAGAGTTGCCACAAATCCCGCGTTTCAGCCGTGCGATAACGCGCTGCATTTTCGTCGTAGAAGGTTTTGACAACTGATTCATCGATGCTCTCTGGTGTCACCAAAGCAGCACCCGTCAGCATTACAACGCTGATTTTGCGGTACTCTGGGGCCGTGAAAGTGGCGATGTTCTCATCATAGGTTTTCTTGATCTGCTCATCGGTTGGCTGTGTGCCGATTTGCATGGCATCGGCCGACACCAGCAGTGTGTCGGCAATGCGCGTTTCAGCGCGATATGCAAACAGCTTGTCGACCAACGCTTGCGGAGCTGCAGCGTTCACGCCAACCGGCTGCAGAAGAGTGCGCTGGCGAATGTCGTTTTCCACCAGCTTGGCAAAGCCAGCTTCGGTTAATTGATTTTGGCCCAGCACTTCAGCGAATTTGAGCTGGCTGAATTTGCCGCTTTCATCCTTGAATGCATCTTGGCTCATGACGGATTCACGAACGCGGTCTTTGCTCACGTCGACGCCGAGTTCCAAGGCAGCCATATTGGTGACAGCTTCTTGGCGCAGTTCATTGACGATGTTGGTCAAAAGCGTACGCTTCAGGGCCGGATCAGCCGCAGCTTCAGGGCCTAAATTTTCGCGCAAACGGTCCAATTGGGTCTGATATTGGCGTTGCAACTCTGCCGAGCGCACTTCAAAGCGACCACCCTGAATGACCACATTTGGGTCCACAGTAGGGGTAATAACGTCGCCGATACCCCAGACGCCAAAACTGACGACCATCAATACCATGAAGGCCTTGAAAAAAATGCTGTCCGTCGTGACGTCTTTAAACCACTGAATCATAGTGCTTCGCTTGTCTGGAGATGTGACAGCCCGCGATGTTTAGAACCGCAGGCCGAGCCCTAAAAGGCGCGGCATCATAAGAGCGCGGCGAGGTTGCCGCAAGCACGGTAAACAATTGAATGGGCTGGATTATTCGCATTTGAAAAACGCCCATCACTGCAAACTGCATTGGACAGGCGGTGAACGTGTGATAGGTGCAGGCACATCATTTTGGCCATTCACGTGAGGGTACGGATATGACGGCGCAGCCATTGATTGCGGGCAATTGGAAAATGAATGGCTCGTTGGCCGTCGCCAAGGCTTTGGCGGGTGACCTGGCCAAACGCGCTTCTAGTGCCACCGGGACATTGCCACGTATTGCGTTGTGCCCTCCGGCAGCTTTGATCAGCACTGTTGCTGCGGCTGTGTCGGGCAGTGTTGTGGCGTTTGGCGGGCAAGACTGCCACGCCAAAGAAAAGGGCGCTCATACCGGAGATACCAGCGCCGTTTTGTTGAAAGATTTAGGCTGCACTTATGTGATCGTTGGTCACTCAGAGCGCCGTGCAGACCACGCTGAAACCAACGATGCCGTGCGTGCAAAGGCTGAAGCTGCTCTGAATGCTGGGCTGATTCCGATTATCTGCGTCGGCGAAACCGAAGCCCAACGCGATGCTGGTAAAGCTGCCAATGTTGTGCGCGACCAAGTCGCTGGTTCTGTGCCCGCCAAGGGTACTGCTGCAACTATCGTGATTGCTTATGAACCGGTTTGGGCGATTGGCACGGGCCGCACCCCAACCCCGGACGATGTGAAAGCCATGCACGCCGTGGCTCGCGAGACATACGGTAAAGACCACGCCGATAGCGCGGATCTGGCAATTTTGTATGGCGGTTCCGTGAAGGGCTCGAATGCGGCGACGTTGTTGGCGGTTCCAGGCGTTGATGGTGCTTTGGTCGGCGGGGCAAGCCTGGATGCGGCCGACTTTTGGACAATCATCGAAAACGCTCCAAAACGCTGATTTCCAAGTTTTACTGGCCTCTCAAGGGCCGTTTTTGAGGTGCAGGCTCTTGTAATAGTGCCGGTTCCCCCTAGCTATTTATATGCTGGGGGGCTAAAACCCCGCCGCCCTTTGAAAATATGTGGCGCCGTCGTTCTGGCCGCCCAAAAGCTCAGATTAAGGTCGAGGCTATGATTCAAGCTCTGGTGATTATTCATCTGTTGGTTGCGATTGCACTGATTCTGCTCATTCTGATGCAGAAGAGTGAAGGTGCTGCAGGGGCAGGGATGTCAGCGACAGCCTCGGTAACATCGATGGTGCAGCCGCGCGGTCGCCCTAATCCGCTTAGCCGTATGACCACCATTTTGGGCATTGGGTTCTTCGCCACATCATTAGGCTTGGCGCTGTTGTCCAAACCCTCTGGCGCCCCCAGTTCCTCGATGTTCGCACCGCAAGTGGAAGGCCCTGCCGTTCCGAGCATTGAGAATAGCGTGACGCCGTCTGTTCCGGCGACCGATGCTCCAGCGGCAACACCGCAGGCCGCGCCGGGCGAATCGCCTGCGCCGTCTGTGCCGAACGTTCCGAATAAGTAAAAATTTCTGCTGCGTTTTATTACCGCGGACTCAAGTTTTCCGCGGCTTGGTGCATGCGTGTTACGCACGCTTGCTGTTGTAATGCTTTGATGTAAGGTGACCTCCCATGACGCGGTTTGTTTTTATCACCGGCGGCGTGGTTTCCTCTCTTGGCAAAGGTCTCACGTCAGCTGCATTGGGTGCGCTATTGCAGGCGCGCGGCTACAAGGTTCGCCTTCGTAAACTGGATCCGTACTTGAACGTCGATCCCGGTACGATGAGCCCGACTCAGCACGGTGAGGTGTTTGTCACCGACGATGGCGCTGAAACCGACCTCGATCTGGGCCACTACGAGCGCTTTACGGGCGTGTCTTCACGCCAAAGCGATAACGTCACCACGGGCCGCATCTATTCCACCGTCATCGCCAAGGAACGCCGTGGCGATTATTTGGGAGGGACAGTGCAGGTTATTCCGCACATTACCGACGCCATTAAAGAGTTCGTCCAAAGCGACATCACGGACGAGGATTTCATCCTGGTCGAAATCGGCGGCACGGTCGGCGATATCGAAAGCTTGCCGTTCTTGGAAGCGATCCGTCAGCTCGGCAACGAACTGACCGACGAGCGCAGCATGTTCGTGCACCTGACACTGGTGCCTTACATTGCGGCAGCGGGTGAGCTGAAAACCAAGCCGACACAGCACTCGGTTAAAGAACTGCTGGGCTTGGGCATTCAGCCTGACGTGCTTATGTGCCGCATGGAACGAGACTTGCCGGAATCAGATCGCAAAAAGATTGCACTTTTCTGCAACGTGAAGCCTGAAGCGGTTATTCCGGCCACCGACGTTGATACAATTTACCAAGTGCCGATCGGCTACCACGCGCAAGGCTTGGATGTTCAAGTCTGCAAGCACTTCAAGCTGTCGACTGAGAAAGCGCCGGATTTGTCGCGCTGGACCGAGATCGTGAAGCGCGTACGCGACCCTGAAGGCGAAGTGACCATTGCTGTTGTCGGCAAATACGTGTCGCTGAAAGATGCGTACAAATCGCTGTCGGAAGCCTTGGCGCATGGCGGCATTGCCAACAACGTCAAAGTCAAATTGGATTGGATCGATTCCGAAGTCTTCGAACGCGAAGACGCCGTGAAGCACTTAGAGCACGTGCACGGTATTTTAGTTCCGGGCGGTTTCGGCGAACGTGGCTCGGAAGGTAAAATTCGTGCGGCGCAGTTCGCGCGTGAACGCAATGTGCCGTACTTCGGAATTTGCTTCGGCATGCAAATGGCGTGCATCGAAGCCGCACGGAATGTGGCTGGCATTAATGACGCGAGTTCAACTGAATTCGGCCCGACCAAGAACCCGATTGTCGGTTTGATGACCGAGTGGGTGAGGGGCAACGAAGTTCAGAAGCGTGATGAGAAAACCGACCTAGGCGGCACGATGCGCTTGGGTGCTTATGCCTGCGCACTGAAGGCTGGCACCAAGGTGGCGGGTATTTACGGTCAGCCCAGCATCTCGGAGCGCCATCGCCACCGCTATGAAGTGAACATCAACTACAAGCCGCAGTTAGAGAAGGCGGGTATGGTGTTCTCAGGCATGTCGCCTGATGGCGTGCTGCCGGAAATCGTAGAATACCCGAACCATGCGTGGTTTGTCGGCGTGCAGTTCCACCCAGAACTGAAGTCCAAACCGTTCGAGCCGCACCCCTTGTTTACGTCGTTTATTGAAGCTGCATTAGTGCAGTCGCGTTTGGTCTAAACAGTCCCTATATTAGGTTCATGACCCAAAGCCCCAAAGCGCACCACGTTAAAATCGGCAATCTCACCAGCGGCAATGATTTGCCGTTCGTCTTGATTGCAGGCCCATGCCAGATGGAAAGCCGCGATCACGCGCTGGAAGTTGCAACCGCTTTAAAAGAAATGACCACCAAGCTGGGTGTGCCATTCATTTACAAAACCTCATTCGATAAGGCGAACCGCACCTCTGTGAAGGGCCGTCGCGGTATGGGCTTGAAAGAGTCGCTGCCGGTGTTCGCTGAAATCAAATCCAAGTTGGGCGTGCCGACGCTGACGGACGTTCACGAGATCGAGCAATGCGCCATCGCCGCCGAAGTAGTGGATGTGCTGCAAATTCCGGCGTTCTTGTGCCGCCAAACCGACTTACTGCTGGCCGCAGGCAATACCGGTGCTGTGATCAACGTGAAGAAGGGGCAGTTCTTGGCGCCCTGGGATATGAAGAACGTGGCCGACAAAGTGGCCTCTACCGGCAATACAAAAATCATGCTGACGGAACGCGGTGTGTCGTTTGGCTACAACACGTTGGTCACCGATATGCGTGCTTTGCCGGAAATGGCCAAGACCGGCTATCCCATCGTCATTGATGCGACGCACGCTGTGCAGCAGCCGGGCGGGCAGGGTGGCTCCTCGGGTGGTCAGCGCGAGTTCGCCCCTGTGATTGCGCGTGCGGCTGTGTCCTTGGGCATTGCGGGCGTGTTCATGGAAACGCATCCGGACCCAGACAAAGCGCCGTCGGATGGCCCGAACATGATCCACCTGAAAGATATGCCGGGTGTGATTGAAACGCTGCAGGCCTTCGACCGCCTGGCCAAAGCACATCCCATTAAGCTGCCGTAAAACGGCTTCGAGAACGCTAACCCTCACAAAAGCGTTATAGTCGCGTTATCATGCTTGCTGCTAAAACAGCGGCACCATTTTCATTTGTTGTGATCGAAGCCATGTCAAAAGCGCCTGAACCCAACACCACTAAATCTGGCAGCCCTTTAAGCCCATTGCCCAACCTGATCTTCGCCTCACGTTGGCTGCAAGTCCCGCTATATCTGGGGCTGATCTTGGCGCAGGCCGTGTATGTGATCCTGTTCTTGAAAGAACTGTGGCATCTCATTACTGGCGCGATGACCATTGGCGAGCAGCAGATGATGCTGATCGTCTTGGGCCTGATCGACGTGGTGATGATCTCCAATCTTTTGGTGATGGTGATCGTCGGCGGTTACGAAACGTTCGTGTCGCGTTTGCGCCTGGAAGGGCACCCAGACCAGCCGGAATGGCTGAGCCATGTGAATGCCAGCGTATTAAAGATCAAATTGGCTATGGCGATCATCGGCATTTCCTCAATCCATCTGCTGCGGACGTTTATTGAGGCGGGCAATCTGGGCTCACCCAATGCTGGGTACACGGAAGCGGGCGTGATGTGGCAGACGATTATCCACACTGTGTTCATTCTATCGGCAATTGGTATTGCCTACGTGGACCGCTTGAGCCAACCTCCGGCAGGACATTAACTCTCCCGCCCGTAGGTGCCATGCCGCCAACGCCCGCACAGAAACGAGCCGCGTTTTTCACGCTTCATCAATCAGGCTGTTTCGTCATCCCAAACCCTTGGGATGTGGGGTCGGCAAAATATCTGCAAAGCTTAGGCTTCAAGGCGTTGGCATCAACCAGCGCAGGTCTGGCATGGTCTTTGGGCCGAGCGGATAATGCGATCACGCGTGATATTGTGCTCGCGCATTTGACTGAGATCGTGAAAGCGGTCGATATCCCGGTAAATGCTGATTTTGAAAATGGCTTCGCGCACCATGTTGAAGGCGTTGCAGAAAGCGTAAAGCTAGCAGTCGAAACAGGTGTTGCGGGCCTTTCCATTGAAGACTTCACCGGTAATCCGAGCGACCCCCTGTATGAATTCGATCATGCTGTGGCGCGCATTAAAGCTGCCCGCAAAGCGATCGATGACACCGGCGCTAATGTCATCTTAACCGCGCGCACCGAAGGCTATTGTTTTGGTCGGCCCGATATTGTTGAAACCATCAGACGTCTAAAAGCCTTTGCCGATGTCGGGGCCGATTGCGTGTTTGCACCCGCCATGCGCGATTTGAGTGAGATTGAAGAACTGGTGAAAGCCGTATCGCCAACCCCTGTAAATGTCGGTGGGGCGGTATTCGGTTGGTCTGTTGAAAAGCTCTCGGCGCTTGGTGTGCGCCGCATTAGCTTGGGCGGCAATCTGGCGCGCGCAGCATGGACGGATTTTATGCGTGTCGCGCAGAGTGTTGCGGAAACTGGCTCATTCGATGCTTTTGGAACAGTTACCAAGACAGACTTCAACGCCTTCTTCGGTTCATCCTCTTCATAGACAGAGGTTTTCATGTTTAGTTTTTTAATGCGAACTCGTGTTGTCGCAGCATGTGCCGCACTTTTGATTGCTAGCACCGCAACTGCAGCGGATTTAGAATTTAAAACAGTGGATGGGTACGGCGGCTTGCCGTTGAACGTGGCAGTGGGAGGTAACCCCGATGGTCCAGGGATCCTGTTTATTCACGGCATGGCGTTCAATTATTTGGCCTTTGAACGTCAGTTTAATTCTGACCTCGCGAAGGACTTTAAGCTTGTAGCGTTCGATTTGCGCGGTCATGGAAATTCTGGAAAGCCATGGCGCAAAGAAGATGCGGCGGACCAAAACATTTATGCCGATGATGTGGCGGCGGTTATCGCGGCCACGAATTTGAAAAAGCCAGTGATTGTTGGTTGGTCTTATGGTGGTTTTGTAGCTGCCGATTATGTGCGTAAATACGGCACGGATAATTTAGCAGGCTTGAACCTTGTTGCATCTATTGCGGGCCTGGTGCCGCAGCCGCCGCCGGTTGGAAACATTAGCCCGGAAGAATTAAAACGCCGCGCGGTAATGCAAGGTGGCGGTAACATCAAAGATAATCTCATCATTATCGACGAGACGACAAAGATGTTCGAATTCCCAGGCATAACGCCAGAGTTGCGCGACCTCATTCGCACATCAGCGATTATGGTCCCCGCGTATTTCCGTCGCGCCGCCCAGGGGCGTAGTCTTGACCATCAAGATGTTGTGCCGAAAATGACTATGCCCTTGCTGGTGACAATGGGCTCTAACGATATTGCCGCAACGCCCGAGCCCTTCGAGCGTCTGAAGAAGGCGCTGCCGAAGGGAAAATATTCGGTGTACGAGGGCGTTGGGCACCTGCCGTTTGCCCAAGACCCAGCCCGATTTAACCGAGAGTTGGCAGAATTCGTGAAATCCGCCCAGAAACGGTAAGTTCGGCTAACGTTTGTAAGGGGGGCTAACCCTACGAATGGCTGGTGGTGAACGCTGGACCGGGGGCAGTTTTTCGCCTATCAACCGGCCCAGTTTTCCACCTCATTTATAGCGGAGCCTCACCCCATGACCGCCATTATCGACATTCTTGGCCGCGAAATTCTTGATTCCCGCGGCAACCCAACCGTTGAAGTCGATGTGGTGCTGGATAGCGGTGTTGTGGGCCGCGCGGCTGTTCCCTCGGGCGCTTCGACCGGTGCGCATGAAGCGGTTGAACTGCGCGACGGTGACAAAAAGCGCTACGGCGGCAAGGGCGTTCTGAAAGCTGTTGAAGCTGTGAACGGCGAAATTCACGCAGCCCTGTCTGGCTTGGATGCGCGCGACCAAGTGAAAATCGATCACACCATGATCGACTTGGACGGCACACCGAACAAAGCGCGCTTAGGCGCAAACGCAATTTTGGGCGTGTCGCTGGCCGTTGCGAAAGCGGCTGCTGCTGACGCCGAGTTGCCCCTGTATCGCTACATTGGCGGTGCTGCGGCGCATGTGTTGCCGGTGCCGATGATGAACATCATCAACGGTGGCGCACACGCTGATAACCCAATCGACATTCAAGAGTTCATGATCATGCCGGTGACGGCCCCGAGCATGGCTGACGCTGTGCGCATGGGCGCTGAAGTATTCCAGGCGCTGAAAAAGAAACTGAAAGATGCTGGCCACAACACCAACGTGGGTGACGAAGGTGGCTTTGCGCCGAATTTGAAAAGCGCTGACGAAGCTTTGTCGTTCATCATGCAAGCCATTGAAGCTGCGGGCTACAAGCCAGGCAGTGACGTTGTGCTGGCATTGGACAGCGCTTCGACCGAGTTCTTCAAGAAGGGCAAGTACGAGATGGAAGGTGAGGGCAAGTCGCTCGATTCCGCTGGCCTCGTGAAGTTCTACGAAGGCTTGGTGTCGAAGTACCCGATCGTGTCCATCGAAGACGGCATGGCCGAAGATGACTTTGAAGGCTGGGCCGCGCTGACCAAGGCGATTGGTGCGAAGTGCCAATTGGTGGGCGATGATTTGTTCGTCACCAACCCGGCGCGTTTGTCGGATGGTATCGACAAAGGCTTGGCCAATTCGATCCTGGTGAAGGTCAATCAAATCGGCACGCTGACGGAAACGTTGGCTGCTGTCGAAATGGCCCACAAGGCTGGTTACACGTCGGTACTGTCTCACCGCTCGGGTGAAACTGAAGACTCAACCATTGCCGACATTGCTGTGGCCACCAACTGCGGCCAAATCAAAACCGGCTCGTTGTCGCGCTCAGACCGGATTGCGAAATACAATCAGCTGATCCGCATCGAAGAACATTTGGGCCCGGCTGCTTTGTACGGCGGCAACGCGTTCAAGCGTCGCCGCGGTATCAAAGGCTAATTACACAGAGACCATCGCGCTCATCGGCAACTGGTTCACCAGTTTGCCGGTCAGCGCGAAGATGGCATTCGCAACGGCTGGCCCAATCGGTGGCACGCCAGGTTCACCGACGCCAGTTGGTGCTGCCGTTGACGGCACAATGTGCACTTCAATCACCGGCATATCATCCATACGTGTGACACTATAAGTGTCGAAATTACCTTGATCGACCAGGCCATCGCGTAACGTGATGCTGCTGCGTAAGATCGTTCCTAACCCCAGTGCAATGCCGCCTTCCATCTGCGCGCGGATGACGTCGTGATTGATCGCGATGCCGCAGTCGACCGCACAGACTACGCGGTCGATTTTGATTTTGCCTTTTGCATCGCGGCTGACTTCAACCACTTGCGCGACGTAGGTGTTGAAGGCTTCTGATACGGCAACACCGCGTGCACGGTCTTTGCCCAAAGCTTTCGACCATTCCGCTTTCTCGGCGGCGAGGTTCAGTACGCCCAAATGGCGCGGGTGTTTCGCAAGCAAGCTTTGACGGAATGCAACCGGATCTTGTCCCGCTGCTTTTGCAACCTGATCGGCAAATACTTCTGTCGCGTATGTGTTGTGCGTGCTGCCCACCGAGCGCCACCATAATACAGGGATTTTTACGTCAGTGGTGTGCAGGTCGACGGCTATGTTGGCGATGTCGTAGGGCAGATTGGATGCGCCTTCGACAGAAGAGCCATCAATGCCATTTTTGACAGCGGCTTCAAACGGCGTGCCCTTCAGTAGCGATTGCCCAACAATCGTATGCTTCCATGATGTGAGTTTGTTGTCCGCATCAAAACCGGCTTTCAGCGTGTGGTAGTACATCGGGCGGTACATGCCGCCACGAATGTCATCTTCGCGCGTCCAGACCACTTTCACGGGCGTGCCCGCAGGCAAGGCCTTGGCCACATGCGCAGCTTCGGTGAGGAAATCAGAGATCGGGTTGGCCCGGCGGCCAAAGCTGCCTCCTGCAAACAACGTGTTGATCTTCACTTGTTCAGGCTTCAAGCCTAGTGCACGCGCAATATTGCCTTGGTCAACCGTATGGAATTGGCAACCCGTCCAAACTTCAGCGCCGTCGGGCGTCACCTTGATCACACAGTCCAATGGCTCCATCGGGGCGTGGGCGAGGTAGGGGAATTCGAACGTGGTGGAAATCGTACGCTTGGCTTTTGAAAGCGCATCAGCTGTATCGCCGTCTTTGCGAGCAGATGTGCCTGGTGTTTCGCTGAGTTTTTTATACTCGGCCAAAAGCTGATCAGAGCCGCGATGTTCTGCAGCCGCTTCATCCCACTCCACTTTCAGAGCGCTACGGCCGCGATCCGCATGCCAGAAGGTATCAGCGACGACGGCCACACCACTGGGGACGGCGAAAATGTGTTTCACGCCCGGAAGCGTGCTGGACTGATCTGCAGTGAATGATTTTACTTTCCCTCCAAAACGAGGCGCGCGCAGTACAACGGCTGTCAGCATGCCCGGAAATGACACATCCAGCCCATACTTGGCGGTGCCATCAACCTTTGAAGGTGTATCCAGACGCTGCGGCGAAACCTTGCCGATAAATTTGAAATTGGCTGGATCTTTTAAGGGGGCATCTGTTGGAACTGGAAGTGTCGCTGCTTTTGCCGCCACGTCGCCAAATGTCGCGCTCTTATCTTTATAAGTCAGCACGCCGTTCTCAATTTTAATCTCGCTTTCCGGCGCGTTCCACGTTTTCGCTGCCGCTGTAATCAGCATGGCGCGCACGGTTGCTCCGGCTTTGCGGAGTTGCTCGTATGAATTCGCAACTGCGGTACTGCCGCCGGTCATTTGCATGCCAGTGAGGCTGTTGGCATAAAGCTTCACATCGGCTGGGGCATGTTCCGCGCGCATCTGCGCCCAATCGGCATCCAACTCATCGGCGACAATGGTGGTGAGGCCGGTATAGACGCCTTGGCCCATTTCCAGATGTTTGATGAGTACTGTGACTGTGTTGTCTGTGGCCACACGAATGAATGCGTTCGGGGCCAACACTGCGGGAGCCGCTATCGCGCGGTTACCGCGCCCTTGCCATACGAAGCCCAGCACAAGGCCGGCCGCAGTGCCTTTCAGCAGTGAACGGCGCGAGGTGTTGGGCAGGTGGCGGTCTGATACGCGAAAGAACGTCATATGATGGCTCCTCAACATGTGGGAACGCGGGAATAGTCACAGATAGGTGGGACGAATGATTGTTCAATCATGCGCCTGCGTATCAGTGCCGCACAAGAGGCTCGCCATGCCGTATTCGCGGGGTGAGGAGGAAAGATTGCCTACTTTTTGTCGGCGTCACTTTTTTATGTGTATAACGTTTCGGATGATCAGAAAATTGACTGATATCTGAAATTTCTGGCGCGTGTTTTGTATTGCGGTCTTGACCCCGCGACTCGGACATGATTCAATGAATCATAACCAGCGACGTGAGAATGTTAGGGCGAGGGTGTCGCAGTGGGTAGAGAGTTTAGCCGTAAGGCGCGTCAAGTCCTCGGTCCCCTGATGGGGGCCGCTGTGATGGTCTACTTTGGCTATCACGCGGTTCAGGGCGACCGGGGTTTGATTGCGTGGTGGAATTTGCGCTTCGAGATTGAGCGCGCGAATGAAACATTGGCAGAAGTATCAGCCGAAAAGAAAGCGATAGAGCACCGCGTTGCGTTGTTGCGCTCGGAAAGCCTCGACCCGGATATGCTGGAAGAGCGCGCGCGTATCATGTTGGGTGCAACTCATCCGAACGATCGCATCGTTCCGGAAACCACGCGCTAAACTCAGCGCGCCATTTCACTTTTTAAATCCATCAAAAGCATTGCGAGTCTGCACGGATGTGGTGCGGGGGCATCTGTTATTCCCGCCGCATTTTGGTGTTATAAATAGTCGACTATTTAAAACTGCAAAATGCCCGGAATATGGCTGCGTAATTTTCCGTCTTATGGCGTTTGATTGCCGTAACATAACCCTGATCTGACCGTTCAAAGGGCTGTTCAATTGCGCAATTTTGCAGCGCAGCACTGTGGAAGCCTTATTTTTCAGCAGGTTAGCGAAAAGCTAGAATTGTGCGTTGCAAAACAAGGACTTAACCAAGCTTTAGCTTGCGGCTGCGCAATTTCATTGCGATAGAGACCAAAGAGCTGCGGGCAGGTGGTGTGTCCTGCCCGCAAAACACCTTGAGAATAAACAATAAAGACGCACAACAGGGAGAGTCCGATGGCGACAAAACGGGCCGGCACGAAAGCCACAAATCCGTCCGCTGATTCCAAAACACTCGTTCAGTTTTATCGCGACATGCTGTTGATCCGCCGCTTTGAAGAGCGTGCAGGGCAATTGTACGGCATGGGACTCATTGGTGGCTTTTGTCACCTCTACATCGGGCAAGAAGCCGTTGTGGTTGGGTTGCAAGCGTGCGCTAAGCAAGGTGACTCAGTCATCACCAGTTATCGCGACCACGGCCACATGCTCGCATGCGGTATGGACGCCAAGGGCGTGATGGCAGAACTGACGGGGCGCATCGGCGGATACTCCAAAGGCAAGGGCGGCTCGATGCACATGTTCAGCCGCGAGAAGGGCTTCTTCGGCGGCCACGGTATCGTCGGCGCGCAGGTGCCAATCGGCACAGGTTTGGCGTTTGCTCACAAATACAAAAATGATGGCGGCTTGAACTTCGCCTACTTCGGCGATGGTGCGGCCAACCAAGGTCAGATCTACGAAGCATTCAACATGGCGGCGTTGTGGAAACTGCCGGTGATCTACGTGATCGAAAACAACAAGTACGGCATGGGCACTTCGGTGCAACGCGCCTCGGCCTCGCCTGATCTGCACAAGCGCGGCGAGCCGTTTGGCATGCGCACCATGTCTGTCGACGGCATGAGCGTTCAAGCGGTCTACGAAGCTGGCCAAGATGCTACGGAATACGTGCGCGCTGGCAATGGCCCGGTGTTGATGGAAGTGAACACCTATCGTTACCGTGGTCACTCGATGTCGGACCCGGCGAAGTACCGCAGCAAAGAAGAACTGCAAAAGATGCGCGAGCAGTTTGATCCCATCGACCGCTTGCGTGCGCAGTTGGTTGAGATCAAAGCCATGGATGAAGATGGCTTCAAAGCCATCGACAAAGAAATCAAAGATATCGTCACTGAAGCGGCTGAGTTCTCGCAAACGAGCCCCGAGCCCGATCCGTCTGAGCTTTGGACGGATATTCTGATTGATGCGGCGTAAGAGGGCTGACCAATGACCATTGAAATCTTGATGCCGGCGTTGTCGCCGACGATGACCGAAGGCAAGCTGGCCAAATGGCTGGTGAAAGAGGGCGATAAAGTCTCGTCCGGCAAAGTGCTCGCTGAAATCGAAACCGACAAAGCGACCATGGAATTGGAATCTGTCGACGAAGGTGTTGTCGGCAAAATCCTCGTCAGCGAAGGCACCGAAGGTGTTCCCGTCAACAAACCCATCGCGGTGTTGTTAGAAGGCGATGAAAAAGCCTCGGACATTAAAGTTGCGGCCGCAGCGGCGCCTGCCGCTCAAGCCGAAGCGCCTGTTCCCGCTAAATCCTCTTCTGCCGCTGTTCCTGCGGCCCCGGCTCAAGCCTCATCGGCGCCCGAGCCTGAATATAACAAATTCAAAACCCAAACCGTTCGTGAAGCCTTGCGCGATGCCATGGCTGAAGAAATGCGTCGCGATACCAACGTGTATCTGATGGGCGAAGAAGTTGCCGAATACCAAGGCGCTTACAAAATCAGCCAAGGCTTGTTGGATGAGTTTGGTGCAAAGCGCGTGATCGATACACCGATCACCGAGCATGGTTTTGCGGGCTTGGCGGTTGGCGCGGCCTTCGGTGGCTTGAAGCCGATTGTCGAGTTCATGACGTTCAACTTCGCCATGCAGGCGATTGACCACATCATCAACTCAGCGGCCAAAACGCTGTACATGTCTGGCGGCCAAATGGGTTGCCCGATTGTGTTCCGTGGGCCCAACGGTGCGGCTGCGCGCGTCGGTGCTCAGCACTCGCAATGCTATGCCTCGTGGTATGCGCACATTCCGGGCTTGAAGGTTCTCTCGCCATGGTCGGCTGCTGATGCGAAGGGTTTGCTGAAAGCGGCCATCCGCGATCCGAACCCGATCATCTTCTTGGAAAACGAAATTCTGTACGGCCAAAGCTTCCAAGTGCCCGATGCAGATGATTTCGTATTGCCGATCGGCAAAGCCAAAGTGGAACGCCAAGGCTCACATGTCACCATCGTTGCGTTCTCGATCATGGTTGGCAAAGCCATGCAGGCCGCTGAAGAGTTGGCCAAAGAAGGCATCGAAGCCGAAGTGATTAACCTGCGTTCGATCCGTCCGTTAGATGTAGAGACGATTGTACGCTCTGTTCAAAAAACCAACCGCTGCATCACTGTTGAAGAAGGCTGGGCCACCTGTGGCATCGGCGGCGAAATCGGTTCGCAGATTATGGAAAATGCGTTCGACTATTTGGATGCGCCGGTGTTGCGTGTGGCAGGCAAAGACGTGCCGATGCCGTATGCCGCAAACCTGGAAGCGATGGCGTTGCCGCAAGTGGCTGACATTATCGCGGCTGCCAAAGCCACCACATATCGCGCCTAAGCGGGAAGGATTTGCACCATGGCAATTGAAATTTTAATGCCCGCTTTGTCGCCAACCATGACCGAAGGCAAACTGGCCAAGTGGTTGAAGAAAGAAGGCGACAGCGTCAAGAGCGGCGATCTGATTGCTGAGATTGAAACCGATAAAGCCACGATGGAATTTGAAGCTGTCGATGAAGGCAAGATCGGTAAAATTCTGGTCGCTGAAGGCACCGAAGGTGTTGCTGTGAACAAGCCCATCGCGATACTGCTGGAAGAGGGCGAGGACGCAAGTTCCATTAAAGCCTCTGCACCAAAAGCAGCACCTGTCGCTGCTGCTGCGCCCGTGGCTGCAGCACCTGCACCGGTTGCTGCTCCTGCGGCTGCGAAACCTGCGGCACCGCAAATGGCTCCGGCTGTGAAGAATAATGAGCGCGTGTTCGCGAGCCCGTTAGCTAAACGTATGGCGACTAATGCTGGCATTGATCTCAGCGCTGTGAAGGGTTCAGGCCCGCATGGTCGTGTTGTGAAGGCTGACGTTGATCAAGCGATTGCGGGCGGCGGTGCCAAAGCGGCGCCGGCTGCACGCGCGCACGTTCCGTCTGGTCCTGTGCCGGACTTTGGTCAGCCGTACACGGAAGTTCCAAATTCGGGCATGCGCAAAATTATCGCCAAGCGCTTGCTGGAATCTAAGCAAAACGTTCCGCATTTCTACCTGACCGTTGAATGCAATATCGACGAGTTGATGGCGCTGCGCACCAAACTGAACTCACGCGGCGGGGCTGATTACAAACTTTCCGTAAATGACTTTGTCATCAAAGCCGTTGCTGCTGCGTTGCGCAAAGTACCGGCTGCGAATGCGACGTGGACCGATGAAGCCATTCGCCGTTACGAAAACGTCGACATCTCTGTTGCTGTCGCAACACCGGATGGTTTGATTACGCCGATTATCCGCAATGCTGATAAAAAGGGCCTGGCTGTCATTTCAAACGAAATGAAAGACCTAGCCACGCGCGCGAAGGACAAGAAGCTGAAGCCGGAAGAGTTCCAAGGCGGCGGTTTCTCGATCTCGAACCTCGGCATGTTCGGCATCAAAGAATTCTCGGCGATCATCAACCCGCCGCAAAGTTGCATCTTGGCGGTTGGTAAAGCCGAACAGCGCCCGATTGTAAAGAATGGCGCGATTGCGATTGCCACGATGATGTCGTGCACGTTGTCGGTTGATCACCGCTCGGTTGACGGGGCAGTGGGCGCTGAATTCATGCAGGCCTTCCAAGCGATCATCGAAGAGCCGTTGACGGTACTGCTTTAATTATGACGCTGATTATCCGCGATGCTGAGCCAAAAGATGTGGCCACAGTATTGCGGCTGATCCGCGCACTTGCAGTTTACGAGAAGCTTGAACACGAAGTGGTTGCGACAGAGGATTTGATCCACAACGCGCTGTTCGTGAGTAAGAAAGCCAATGCATTTCTGTGCGAGATTGACGGTAAAACAATTGGCTTCGCACTTTGGTTTTTCACGTTCTCGACGTTTTTAGGCCGTCCGGGTTTGTACTTGGAAGACTTGTTTGTCGAGCTTGAGTATCGCGGGCAGGGCGTTGGTGCGGCTGTATTCAAGCACTTGGCTAAGCGTGCAGTTGCTGAAAACTGCGGGCGGTTCGAGTGGGCGGTGCTGAACTGGAACGAGCCCGCAATCAAGTTTTACGAGCGTATGGGGTCTGTCCCCATGAATGAATGGCATGTGCGCCGCCTGAGCGGCGAGAGTTTGAAAGCATTAGCGGCTTAGACGCCCGCAAAGCGAGGACACGTGAGCGATACGAATTTTGATCTGGTCGTTGTAGGTGGTGGCCCCGGTGGCTATGTGGCCGCAATCCGTGCCTCGCAGTTGGGCATGAAGACCGCAGTCGTCGAGCGCGAGAACTTAGGCGGCATCTGCCTGAACTGGGGTTGCATCCCGACCAAGGCGTTATTGCGCAGCTCTGAAGTTTATCACTTGATGCAGCACGCTAAGGATTTCGGGTTGAAGGCCGACAATGTCAGCTTTGATTTAGATGCCATCGTGAAACGTTCACGCGGCGTTGCAGGCCAGCTGAACAGCGGCGTTAAAGGCCTGATGAAGAAACACAAGGTCACTGTGTTCGACGGGCAGGGCAAACTGAACGGCGTGTCAGGCGCATTGCGTAAAGTGGCTGTGACCAAAGACAGTAAACCAGTCGCTGATATCACAGCGAAGCACGTCATTCTGGCGACAGGCGCGCGCGCACGTGAACTGCCGGGCTTGGAAGCTGATGGCGAGTTGGTGTGGACGTACCGTCACGCGCTGACGCCGAAGGTATTCCCGAAATCGCTGCTGGTGATTGGCTCAGGCGCGATCGGCATTGAATTCGCAAGCTTCTTCCAAACCATGGGTTCGAAAGTGACTGTGGTGGAAGTGATGGACCGCATCGTGCCGGTTGAAGACGCCGATGTGTCGGTGTTCTTGCGTAAGCAGCTTGAAAAGCAAGGCATGATCATCAAGACCAAAGCCGGTGTCAAAGCCCTGAAGAAGGGCAAAGACAACGTGACCGTCACCGTCGAGCAAGACGGCAAGACGGAAGAGATCGTGGTCGACCGCGTGATCTCGGCGGTTGGCATTGTTGGCAACGTAGAAAACTTGGGCCTTGAAGGCACCAAAATCAAAGTCGACAGAACGCACGTTATTATCGACGAATATTGCCGCACCGGTGAGCCGGGCGTGTACGCCATTGGCGACCTGACCGGAGCACCTTGGTTGGCGCACAAGGCCAGCCACGAAGGCGTGATCTGCGTGGAGGCCATAGCTGGCTTGCATCCGCATCCGTTGAAAACGTCATTGATTCCGGGTTGTACTTATTGCCATCCGCAGGTGGCGAGCGTGGGCCTCACCGAGCAAGCCGCCAAGGATAAGGGCCACCAAGTGAAAGTGGGCAAGTTCCCGTTCATCGGCAACGGTAAGGCGATTGCCTTGGGAGACACGAATGGGTTTGTGAAAACCGTATTCGATGCCAAAACCGGCGAATTGTTGGGCGCTCATATGATTGGCCCGGAAGTGACGGAAATGATCCAAGGCTATACAATTGGCAAAACCTTGGAGACCACGGAAGCGGAATTGATGCATACCGTGTTCCCGCATCCGACAATTTCCGAAGCGATGCACGAAGCGGTCCTGGACGCCTACGGCCGTGTAATCCATATGTAGGCATATCGCCTACCTTGAGAAACGAATGAGCAACGTCGAGCCGATTAAACCGCATAACCTTCGTAACCCGAAGCCAGCTTGGCTGCGCGTGAAGGCGCCGACGTCTCCGGAATATGCCGAGACGCGCAAGATCATGCGCGACCATAAGCTCAATACCGTTTGCGAAGAAGCGGCGTGCCCCAACATCGGTGAGTGCTGGAAGGTCAAGCACGCCACCATGATGATTTTGGGCGATATTTGCACGCGCAGTTGCGCGTTCTGTAACGTCAAAACCGGTCGCCCGGATGCGATTGATCCGAACGAACCAGCTAATGTCGCGGAAGCGGTGAAGAAGCTGGGTTTGCGTCACGTGGTTATTACGTCTGTAGACCGTGATGAACTGGAAGACGGCGGGGCCCATCATTGGGTCGCGGTTATTCAAGCCGTGCGTGCCGCGAACCCCAACACAACGATTGAAGTTTTAACGCCTGATTTCCGTAAAAAGATGGGCATGGTGGATTTGGTGGCGTCTGCCCTGCCAGATGTGTTTAACCACAATTTGGAAACTGCACCGCGTCTGTACCGCACCATCCGTCCCAGTGCGCGCTATTACACGTCTTTGCGTTTGCTCGAGCGCGTGAAGGAATTGAACCCGTCTGTGTTTACCAAGTCCGGGATCATGGTGGGTTTGGGCGAAACCAAAGAAGAAGTCATTCAGGTGATGGATGACATGCGCGCCGCTGATGTGGATTTCATCACCATCGGTCAGTACTTGCAGCCAACCCCACGCCATGCGCCGGTTGATCGGTTTGTGACACCTGATGAGTTTGCCGAATACGAACGCATTGCGCGCGTGAAGGGCTTCTCGATGGTCTCGGCCAGCCCGCTGACCCGTTCGTCATACCATGCGGATGCCGACTTCGAGCAGCTGAAGGCGGCACGCCTGAAAGCCATGAAGGCTTAGGGGCTGATATGCCGACGCATCGCGAAACCCGGCTTTTACCGTACACGCCGGAGCAAGTGTTTGACCTTGTGGCCGACGTTGAAAAGTACCCGGAATTCCTGCCGTGGTGTGTGGCCTGCCGCATCAAAAAGCGCGAAACGCCCAACCGTTTTACGGCAGATATGGCCATTGGCTTTAAGATGGTGCGCGAGAAGTTCACCTCGCGCGTGACCTTAGAGCGCCCCGATAAAATCACAGTCGAGTATCTGGACGGACCGTTCGATCACTTGATCAACACTTGGCAATTCAAGCCCGCCACAACCCCCCGCGGCAAACCTGCCACCGAAGTTGAGTTTTTCCTCGAGTTCGAATTTCGCTCGAAGCTCTTGCAGTCAATTATCGGGATGCTGTTTGAGGAAGCCGTGCGTCGCATGGTTGCGGCGTTTGAAGCGCGCGCTGCTGTGCTTTACGCGTCAGCCAGTTCGTCTGCGTCTTGAAGCTGGCTCGCTAGCAGTTCTAAGGCGGCTGCCACACTGGCACGGCGAATGTCATTCCGGGTTCCGGCAAACACGTAGCGCTTCACTTGAGCGTCTTTGCCGCGCTGGGCGACCGCCAAGTAGACCAAGCCAACGGGCTTATCTTTTGTCCCACCATCAGGGCCAGCAATACCCGTGATCGAAACCGCAATATCGGCGTTCGCCTGTGCCATTGCGCCTTCGGCCATGGCGGCGGCGGTTACGTCGCTAACGGCGCCAAACTCGGCAATAGCATCGCGGGGCACACCCAGCATGTGCGACTTGGCTTCGTTGGAGTAGGTGACATAGCCGCACTCGAACACCGACGATGAACCGGGAATAGCGGTCAGGCAGCTTGATACTAAGCCGCCGGTGCAGGATTCTGCCGTGGTGATTTTCTTCTTCGCCGCTTTTGCAGCGTTCAGAACGATCTTTGCAAGGTCCAGCAGGTCTGTCGGCAGTTGAGTCATGAGTGACTGATGCTGTTCGGTCAGGCCCAAAACCATCGGGCGAAAAAGATGATGATTGCGGCATAGACACCCGCGAGGACATCGTCAAGCATAACGCCTAAACCACCACCAACGTTGCGGTCTGCTGTGCTGACTGGCCATGGCTTGGTGATGTCAAACAACCGAAATAACGCAAACGCACCCAAAATGCCCACGAATGTCAGTGGTGCTGCCGCAAGTGCGATCCATTGCCCCACCACTTCGTCTGCGACGATCCAGCCAGGGTCGCTGTCTTTGCCGGGCAGTTCTAAGTCCGCGAACTTCCAGCCCACATAAAAGAGTAGCGCTGCAGCCGCTAACAGCAGCGGCCAACCGCCAATAAGGTCGAGCAAAATACCAAGTGGTAATGCTCCCAATGATCCTACTGTACCCGGGGCTTTGGGTGATAAGCCGCAGCTAAACCACGTCAAAACCATGCGCCGGATTTTTGATGCGCTGTCTTGAGGCGGGGGGATTTCAGTGCCTTGGGATTCAGGATTAAGGGTCATAAGATCAGGAACTTAGCGCGTGTGTGGCGAAGATGCGACATGCTCATACACCTATAACGTTCTTATATTTAAGAATGCGTGTTAAAAAAATCTTATAATATATTGATAATAAATGATATTGGCTCGTTTACTTTATCTTTGAATTTCTGCGCGAGACTCGTCAGGATACGGATTGGCGCGTAACCCTGAATCGCCGACCGATCGCATCACTACCGCGATCAACCGGACTTAAAAACCGATTGATCGAGATGGTGACACGATTGTTGTCACAAAAAGCGACAGATCATGCGCCGACCCCGGACACAAAAATTTTGTGAGAGGACCGGGGAGTGAGACATAAGAGTTGGGTGTCAAAACGGGGTAAGGGGACAGCGTGTTTTCAGGAAAACGCCTATCCAAGTTTGATCCGCTAGATCGTGGCCTCGGCCGCTTTGAGCAAAAGTTGCAGCGCTTCTTCCCGGAGCGCCAACTGATTGTTCGGTCTGGCGAACGTATGCGCACATTGCGTCTGTCGACTCATCGTCAGGCTGTTATGGCGGCGCTTGGTATATTCATCGGCGGTTGGACGTTGTTCAGCTCAAGCTTGGTGATGAACCATTCAGAAAGCATCCGCGCTAAAAATACAGAAATTATCGATGCGCGCGTGGGCTACGAGCAACTGCTCGCCCAGGTCTCGATTTATAAAGAGCGCGTGTCCGACCTCACTAAAGACCTCGAGAAAAGCTATACGCACTCGATGGGGTTGGTGGAAAAAGAGTCCGCGCTGCTGAAGCAAAAAGCTCAAGAGTTGTCGCAAGCCGGCGGACCAAATAAAGCCAAACTGGCTGACCGTATTAAAAACAAAGCTAAAGAAGTTCTGACATCGCCGGGCTCGGCTCTTAAAGGCGAAGAAAATGTCGAACTCGCCCTGGATAAAGCCCAACTTGAACGTGCCCACGCCGATGAAGCCCGCAAAGGCATTCTGGCGGAACTAGGTGATCTTGAAAGCTCGATGGTCGATGTTGTCGGCCACCACTCAAAGACATCCTTTATCGAAGCTGACGGTTTAGAACTGCGCCAAGTGGTTCTGGAACGCGATATGGCGGTCACGGATCGTACAGCTTTGGCGCAACGTGTTGCCTCACTCGAAGACCAAATCCGTGAAATGGAAAGCAACCAATTGCAGCTTTACCATCGCTTCTCGGAGTTGGCTGAAACCAAAATCTCCAGCATTGAATCGTCGCTCAGCATCACGGGCCTTGATATCGATGCCATGCTGCGCCAGCAAAATACCCGCAATAAAGGCGGCCAGGGCGGCCCCTTCGTTCCGGTTGATGACGCTGCTGCGACATCGGGCCCAGTGGAAGAATCGCTTTATCGTCTGAATTCTCAGATGGATCGTTTGAGCGATTTAAAAGAGCTGATGGTGGGCTTACCCCTTGATGCGCCACTGAAAACCTTCGAATTAAACTCAGGTTTTGGTGTCCGCCGCGATCCGTTTACAGGCGGCTATGCCCAGCATTTGGGGCTCGATATGGGGGCAGAATTCAAGTCTCCGATCATGGCGACCGGCGAGGGCAAAGTGGTTTACGCCGGTTGGGATGGGCGATATGGTCGTATGGTTGATATCGACCACGGCATGGGCTTGGTGACGCGTTATGCGCACATGGCGCGTGTTTTGGTGAAAGAGGGCGATAAGGTTTCCCGCGGAAGCGTTATCGGCCAGTTGGGGTGCAGCGGCCGTTGCTCTGGTCCCCACGTACACTACGAAGTCTTGCAAAACGGCAAGGCTGTTAACCCATTAAAATTCTTGAAGGCTGGAAGCGATGTTTTCAAGGGCTAACAATACCCCCCAGCAGGGACAGCAAGAAGTTCGCACTGAACAGAATAAGTCAGTGCCTTCTATCGTCAGCACAGACTTGTCAATCGAAGGCCATTTGGTCTCGGCTGGCGAAGTTCAGGTTGATGGTACTGTAAATGGCGATATCCGCTGCAAGGCATTGATTGTCGGCGTGAAGGGCACCGTTGTTGGCGAAATCACCGCCCAGACTGTGCGGATGCACGGCTCTGTTAAAGGCATGATCCGCGCGAAAAGCGTTTTCTTGGCTTCGACAGCTCGCATGGCTGGCGACGTTGAGCATGAAAGCCTGGCCATTGAGCCCGGTGCTTACATGGAAGGCCATTGCAAACGCATCTCTGAATCCAATTTAACGCCGATCATGGAAGATCGCCGTCCGCCGCGCACGGAAGCGGCCAACAACAGCAGCCCGCGTTTGGCGGGCCCGCCGAAACCGGCAATGGTTGGAACCTGATTGAAGTAAAAAATCACGACATAAAAAAGGGCAGCTTTAAGCTGCCCTTTTTTATGTCTGCATCTCATACTCGATTTATTGGCCCTGGCCTGACAGCGGTGCATATAGCGGCATTTCGCTCGGCGCGGTTGATACGCTTGGGCGGGCTCGTTTGAGGTCGCGCTCTAACGTCTGGGGAACGTTCAGTGTGTTGTTGAGCATCGAGCGGTACACGATCACGTTTTCCATCACGCGCTGAACGTAGTTGCGTGTTTCCGAGAACGGAATGGATTCAATCCAATCAACCGCGTCAACGTTCGGATCCCGCGGATCCCCGAAGCGTTGCGCCCATTGGCGGGCGCGGCCTGGGCCTGCGTTATAGCCTGCGGCGGCCATGATGTATGAGCCGTCGAAGTCTTCCACCAACGAATGCAGATATTGCGCACCCAAGCGTACGTTGTAGCTGGGGTCAGATGTTAGCTTGGCTTTGTTGAAGCTTTGCTTTGCCGTTTTAGCCATGGCTTTGGCCGTGGCTGGCATCAACTGCATCAAACCAAGCGCGCCAGCCGGGCTTTCAGCGCCCGGATCGAAATTGCTTTCCTGGCGCATGATGGCCAGTTGTAGCGCTTTTTCAGGGTAATCCGGGAAACTGAACGATGGGATCGGATACCCATGCGTCATGATGATGATGCGGTCACGACCGGCCTGACGCGCAATCCACACGCCTAAATCAGCGCGGCCCAGTTTGGTGGCCAGTTCCGCGGCCATATTGCGATCAACCGCGAAGTCGGACGATTCAGCCAGCGACAATAAGAACGGGCGCAAGTAGGGGCCATTGGGCACATCAGCCAAGGCCCGTGTGGCTTTGGTGAGGTCTTTGCTTTCAAACGCGGCACGTTCTTTCGGTGTCGCGATGGGGTCTTGCGGCAATTGCGGTAATGAAACGCCAGGTAACTGCGCTGATGCGGATGAGGCCATGCGCCCTAAGGCTAACTGACCATAGAACGTCGTGATATGTACTGCGGCTTTGTTGTACCAATCAGCCGCGATATCCGCACGCCCCAAGGCTTCCGCAGCACGCCCAACCCAATACGCACCGCGCGATAAGTTCGCGGCCAACTGCACGGTGTCATACACTTTCTGGAAGTGCTGCAAGGCTGTGTTCGCGTCATTCAAGAAGCGTAATGCAATCCACCCCGCCAACCATTCGGCTTCTGAAATGCTGACGGCATCAATGGCGCCGTGGTTCACTGCAATTTGATATGCCTCTTTCGGGTTGCCATTTTGAAGCGCATCGCGCGCTAGTATTGCCCGTTCTTTCCACCACAAATCTGGGCGAGGGGCCGTGTCGGGCGTTTTGGGCAACAGCGCGCGCGCTTCGTCATCTTTATCCCGTGTGCGCCGCCATTTGATGCGGTCGTACAACAAGCCCGGATCGCTGGCCGCTTTGGGTGATAGCTTTTCAATCAACCGTTCGATATTTCCAGCCGAACCAATTAAAGCAATACGGGCCCGTGCAATATCAGCTTTCTCTGCGTTCACCCGGTTGAGCATACGCTCAGCGGAAGGGCGTTGTTCTGCGTACAGCAGTTCTTCCAGCCGTGCCTCGTGGTCCTTCTCGGTAATGAAGCGACCGAACTGTTCTAGAAACTCGCGTTCATCGCTGCCATCGTTGAAGCGACCATTGATCCACGCATCACGCGCTAATTTCTCGGCTTGTGGCAAGTCACCTACAGCTAAGGCGGCATCGGCATACGCAATCTTGCCTTTGGTGGTCGTCGGCGCGTGTTTGCCGAACCATGCAATACGTTCAGTAGGGCTGCCGCTATCCTGCGCGACGCTTTCAGTAATACGGCGCAGTTCGCCCATAATAGGCCAATCAGGATGTTTCTCGATGAAAGCCGTGCGAGAGCCAAAATCAATCACACCACCGGGGGATCGCATAGCGGCCCACTGAATGATCTCGCGGATGATCGGGTTTTTGCTTTTGTCGGCATGCTCGAATGCAGATGACCAACGCGACATGGAAGCGGCACGTAACGCCTCTGTCAGCAGTTCCTTATCACGGGCCGACAAATGCGGGGGCTCTGTACGAAGGCCTAAACGTGCGGCCACTGTTGGCTGGCCACTGGCCACAGCTGTGGCCACCGCGCGGTCTGGAACGGACGGTTTGCGGTCGGGCAATATGAACTTCGTATTCGTGGTCTTACTGGTTGCTGTTGCGTCTGTGGGGCGTTGAGTTGTTTCAGCCGTCGTCGGGACCGCTGGCTTACGTTCTGGCAGCGCAGTCGCGGGCGCTTTTGTGGCTGGTACTTTTGCAACTGGGGCTTTGGCCTTTGGCTTTGGTTGAGCCTTTGCAGGGGCCTTCGCTGGCGTTTTAGGGGGCGTCTTCGCCGGGGGCTTCAATTGGACCTTTGGCGGGGTCAATTGCGGAGCAGGTTCCGGCTGAGTTTGCGCATACGCCAAATAGAGGGGCGCAGTTGTCATGCCCATCAATACAAACGCAGCAGTGGAGTAACGCAGCCAACTGTTCATCACTGTCTCTTAAGAAACTTTCGCCATCTTGTGCAAGTGTATGATAGGACTAAATCTCTGGCCCGGACGTCGGGTTGCCGCTTGTGCACACTGTGCTATGGTCGGTACCATCATCGCCCGAATAAATAACTGAAAAATAAATGGAGTTGGTCCCATGGGACCCGCCTTTCGTGGATCTATCACTGCCTTGATAACGCCTTTCAACGGTTATGCCGTTAATGAGAAGGCGTTCCAATCCTTTGTTGATTGGCAGATTAAAGAAGGGAGCCATGGCGTCGTGCCGTGCGGTACCACCGGGGAATCTCCGACCCTGTCGCATGAAGAGCACCGCCGCGTGGTGGAACTGTGCGTTGAAGTTGCCAAGGGCCGCGTACCGGTGATCGCTGGCACAGGCTCAAACTCGACCAGTGAAGCCATCGAACTGACCCAGCACGCCAAGCAAGCGGGGGCCGATGCCGCGCTGATTGTCGCGCCGTACTACAACAAGCCGACGCAAGAAGGCTTAAAGCTGCACTTCCGCGCCATTGCGGATGCGGTTGATATTCCGATTATCCTCTACAACGTGCCTGGCCGTACGGTTGTCGATATTTCGGTTGAGACGATTATTGATCTGTCCAGACATCCAAACATCGTGGGTGTGAAGGAAGCGACCGGCGATGTCAGTCGCGCGACGCGCATCAAACTTGAGACAGACGAAAGCTTCTGCCTGCTCTCGGGCGATGATGGTACTGCGGTCGGCTTCCTGGCGCACGGCGGACATGGTTGCATCTCTGTCACGTCCAATATCGCGCCGCGTTTGTGTGCGCAGTTGCATGATGCGTGGACGTTGGACAGTACCGAAGATGTGGCCCGTATTCGCGACATTCTGCATCCATTGCATGAACTGCTCTTCGTCGAGCCCAGCCCGACGCCTGTGAAGTACGCAGCTCACCTGTTGGGGAAATGCGAGCCAGATGTGCGTTTGCCGTTGGCACCGCTGACACTGAAAACCAAAGCGCGGCTTGAAGAAGCGATGCGCAACGCTGGTCTGTTGGACGACTAGCGGCTGAAACGCCCGGAAGGGCATGGTCATGGCCAAGTCGACAATGATCTCTCATGGGCGGGTTGCCGAAAACCGCAAGGCCCGTTTCAACTTCTCGATCGAAGATACGATCGAGGCTGGCATTTCGCTGATGGGAAGCGAAGTGAAGTCATTGCGCCTGGGCCGCATCACGATTTCTGATGCCTTTGCGCAACCTGAAGGGCATGAGCTTTTCCTGATCAATGCGCATATTCCGCTCTACAATGGCGGGGGTAAGTTTCAGCATGAAGAAACCCGCAAACGCCGGTTGTTGCTGCACCGTAAACAGATCGACCAACTAATCGCCTCGGTGAACCGCGAAGGCATGAGCATTGTGCCGCTGTCGGTGTTCTTCAACGATAAGGGCATCGCCAAGGTGTCGTTGGGGCTGGCCAAGGGCAAAAAGCACCAAGACCGCCGCGAAGACATCAAGAAGCGTGAATGGAATCGCGATAAAGCACGGTTAATGCGCAATAAGGGCTAGCAGCCATGTCAGACGATGAACCAACGCTGACCGGTAAAATCAAAGACAAGCTGATCCGCACCAAAGAGCAGTGGGCGAAAGAAGGCCGTGCACTCACAGGTCATACCGCGCGCCCGGATCAAGAACGCCTGCCACCGGGCCAGCGTTTGACGCAGGATTTTCCGGTGTTGGATTTGGGCGTGCAGCCCAACTTAAGCACGTCGGATTGGAGTTTGAGTGTCGGCGGACAGGTGCGCAACACGATCAAATGGTCGTGGGCTGATTTCATGGCGCAGCCGCAGCAAGAGTATGTGAACGACATTCATTGCGTCACGACCTGGTCGCGTTACGACAACACGTGGCTGGGCGTGCCCATGAAGGCGCTGCTGGCGGCGGCAGACCCTAAGCCCGAGGCCAAATTTCTGATGGTCAAAAGCTTCGATGGTTATTCAACCAATGTACCATTGGCCGATGTGGACCGTGATGATGTGTTTTTAGGCCATACCTGGAGCGGTAAGCCGCTGACGCGCGACCATGGCGGCCCGGTGCGCTTAGTGATCCCGCACCTGTACTTCTGGAAGAGTGCGAAGTGGATCAGGCACATCACCTTCATGGACAAAGACCAGCCGGGGTATTGGGAAGCCCGCGGCTACCATATGCGCGGCGATCCATGGCCCGAGGAACGCTATAGTTAATTAGCCAATTTGCCCTTCGACCAAGCTCATGGTTGATGGCGCTGCGGTTGGGATGATGCGGGTGAGGTTCAAGCCTGCGGCGCAGAACAATTTTGCGAAATCGTCTGCTGTGCGTTCGCGCCCCTTCAGCAACATCATCATGCCCACATCCAGCGCTTTGTTGGGGTCTGGGTCGTTGCCGGGCTTAATCACCGCATCGACAATCACCAACTTGGCCGTTGGGCTCATAGCTTTGGCGCAAGTTTTTAAAATGGCGATGGCGGTGTCGTCATCCCAATCGTGCAAGATGCGTTTGAGCACATAGATATCGCCGCCCGTGGGGATGGCTTCAAAGAAGCTGCCACCAACGAAATTGCAGCGATCAGTCAGGCCAGCATCACGCACATGATTAGGTTGAGCCAGCACATAGTGCTGGTCGAACAAAATGCCGCGAAGGTTGGGGTATATTTTCAATAGTTCACTCATGAACCCGCCGCGACCGCCGGCTACGTCTACGACAGTTTTGGAATCCCCGAATGGATAGGCCTTCGCAACCGCTGCATTTTCAGGCGCTGATTGCATGGCCATAGCGGCATCAAACTTCGCGCCAGTTTCAGGGTGTGCAGATAAGTAATCGAAAAAGTCAGCGCCAAAGGCTTTGTTGAATGCAGGCGCGCCGGTTTTGATGGTGTGGGGCAGGGCTTTGTATGTGTCCCACATCACGTCTTGCCACGACTGGCGCACTGAATCGCGCATCGACCCTGGCGCATTTGCGCGCAGCAATGTCGAGATCTCTGTATTGGTGAAGCGACCTTGTGTGTCCTCGGTAAAGATGCCGTTCGAAGCGAGATAACGCAGCATGCGATACAGTGCTGGTGCATAGGTTTTTGTGTTATCCGCAATTTCTGCTGCAGTTTTCGGTGCGCTTTCGATCAGGTCCGCGATGCCCAGTTCAGCCGCGATGCCAATGCATCGCGCCAGCATCACAGAACCCGAAATGCGCAATAGCGCGATGTGGGGAGGAACCCCAGCCTGACCCGTCATAACTACGCCCCCGCGTTGAATAACCTTATTTCACGGGGCTTTTGAGGGCCTTGCAAGCCCTCATCGCATGGCTGACACTAAGGTGGACATGAACGTCGGTAGAGGGGGCAGCGATGACGCGTATTGCAGTACTGTTGACGGCTTTAGTGACCATGATGGTTGGAGGAACGGCGATGGCTGGGAATGCGTATGACTACTCCTTCAAAACAATTGAGGGCCAACCGTTGCCGCTCAGTTCATTCAAAGGCAAAGCGGTGCTTGTGGTGAACACGGCATCGTTCTGTGGCTACACGCCGCAGTACACTGGCCTGCAAAGCTTGTGGGATGACTACAAAGACAAAGGATTGGTCGTGCTAGCTGTGCCTGCCAACGACTTCGGTAAGCAAGAGCCCGGCACAGCCTCTGAGATCAAAGACTTCTGTGAGAGTAAGTACGATGTAACGTTCCCGCTTGCTTCAAAAGAAGTGGTGAAGGGTAATGATGCGCATCCATTTTATAAATGGGCCGCAGAGACGTTGGGTGAAGACAAAGCACCGAAGTGGAACTTCCATAAGTACCTTGTCGATGCGAATGGTGGGCTGATTGCCTCGTTCCCGAGCAAGGTGGACCCCAAGAGCCCGGAACTGATCGCAGCAGTTGATCAGGCGTTGGCCAAGACAAAATAACGGCTTCCTGCTAATTGCAGGAAAAATGCAGGCAAAGCGGGGGATAGCGTGGATAAAAACGCCTCAGCAGCGTTTTCGATTTCCACGTTATTCAGTGCCTTGAAGCGCTTTGATGACAGCGACAGGATCCCGCGCGATAGCCAACAGCAACGCGCGTGCGGGCCCTTGCGGCGCGCGGCGGCCTTGCTCCCAGTTGCGGAGTGTATGCACGCTGATGCCGCAGGCTTCAGCAAAGTGGCCTTGTGATAAACCTGTGACGGCCCGAATGGCTGCCACATCAAAGGGGCGCACGCGCTGGCCGTTGGCTTGGAAGTAGGCTTCCAGGCTGGCCCCTACCTTTGCCGGGGATACTTTACGTTTTAATCGCGGCTTTGAGGTCAAGGACGACCTTCTCGAACATGGCGGCGGTCAGCCTGCCGGTGTTAACATTGTATCGCGAGCAATGATAACTGTCCGCCAACAGAATGCCATTGGGAAGTTTGTGCTGCGCGCCATGTTTGAAGGGGTACTGCGTTTTGCGCAAACCCAACGTTGTCAGCACCGCGTTATGCGAGATCAGACCCAGCGACAAAATCGCTTTCAGTTTTGGCAGGGCTGCCATTTCGTCGATCAAAAACTTGCGGCAGGTGTTTTGTTCGGCGGGTGTGGGTTTGTTTTCCGGTGGCACACAGCGCACAGCATTGGTGATGCGCGGACCATTCAGCGTGATGTCGCCCGGTGTGGCTTTGTAGGTGCCTTTGGCGAGGCCCATTTTCAGGAGCGTGGCGTACAGCAAATCGCCTGCGTAATCGCCCGTGAACGGTCGGCCTGTACGATTGGCACCTTTTAAACCGGGGGCTAACCCCACCACCAGCAACCATGCGTCGGGGCTTCCGAACGGCGGAACAGCGCCGTTAAAGAAATCAGGATACTCAGTTTGGTTTTGCTGACGAAACCCCACCAACCGCGGACATAGCCCGCAGTCTTTCGGCGGGCCGTTCAAGGCCTGCTGTGACATGACTAGCGATGATCGCCGTTACGGTTTTGGTCGGGGCGATGTTGCTCGCCTGTATGTGCAGGACGATCCGCACGCGCGATGCTGGCTTGCAAATCTGCCAGTTCGATAAAGTTGTCAGCCTGGCGGCGCAGTTCATCGGCAATCATCGGCGGCTGGGTGCGAATGCTGGAAACGACCGAAACACGCACACCTTTTTTCTGCACCGCATCAACCAAGCGCTTAAAATCGCCATCGCCGGAGAACAGCACGATGTGCTCTACATGGTTCGCCATTTCCAGCATGTCGATAGCGAGCTCAATATCCATGTTGCCTTTCACGCGGCGACGACCTTGGGCATCGGTGAATTCCTTCACCGGCTTGGTCACCATGGTGTAGCCATTGTAGTCGAGCCAATCGACGAGGGGGCGGAGCGGCGAGTACTCTTCGTTTTCCATCAGCGCGGTATAGTAGAACGCCCGCAATAAACGACCTTTGCCTGCGAACATTTTCAGCATACGGCGGTAATCGATATCAAACCCCAGGGCGCGGGCTGCGCCAAACAAATTTGGGCCATCGATAAATAGAGCTAAGCGTTCTTCCGGGTAGAAGATCATGCGATGCTCCTATAATTCAAATATGATTCGATACGTTCTTCAGCTTAACTAGCATCAGCGTGTCACTTGAAATGCCGATAAAATTCGGCTGCACAACGATGATGTAAAGCAAACGTTAGCTGCTCGATTTTGGTCGCACAAGTAACACTCAATTAAAACCCGCCATGATTTTGATCGCGATTGGTTCAAATCTTTCCAGTGTTGCAGGCACGCCACTTCAAACGTGCAACGCTGCGTTGAAACTTCTGCCAGAGCGCGGGATTGTCGTAACTCGCACGTCTAACTGGTATGAAACACCGCCTGTTCCTGTGTCGGATCAACCCTGGTTTGTGAATGGTGTTGCGATTGTTGAAACGACTCTGACACCCGCCGAGGTGTTGAGTGTCCTGCACGACATCGAACAAAACTTTTCGCGCGTGCGTCACGAGCGCAATGCAGCACGAACGCTCGATCTCGATTTGCTCGCCTACGGTAATCAGGTGAGGGAGTCTGGTTCTTTGGTGCTGCCGCATCCGCGTCTGCACCAGCGGGGCTTTGTGCTGTACCCTTTGCGTGACGTGGCCCCGGACTGGGTTCACCCGATTTTGGGCAAAACCGCCCGTGAATTGGCTGAAACTCTGCCCAAAACGCCTGAAAATGCGCAGATTCGGCCAGTTTCCGCCAAATCTTAAGGTTCTGGCTTGAGGTCTGGGGGTAATTTGGCTACAACCCGCGCTCATTTTTAACGGCCCCAAGGGTTGTATCTGCCTGCGGGGAGCCCCAAATGTGTTGAGGGCGTGGCATATCCGTCTTTTTTCAAGGACTTAGGGTCAGGATTCATTGACCCCACCGGAAAAGCCAAGCACTCTGACACATCGCAACGAGGATAACTCACCATGGCTCGCGTTACCGTAGAAGATTGCGTTGAAAAGGTTCCGAACCGCTTTGAACTCGTGATGGTCGCATCTCAGCGTTCACGCGAAATTTCATCGGGCGGCGAACCACGCATTCCGCGCGACAACGACAAGAACCCGGTCGTGGCCTTGCGTGAAATCGCAGAAAATAAAGCCATTCCGTCTGATCTGTATGAAGCCTTGGTGCAAGGCTTGCAGAAGCATGTGGAAGTGGATGAGCCCGAAGAAGACGGCTTCGACGCGATGGCCGCCAATCCCGAATTTGCCGCAATTGCTGGTCAGGTTGGTGAGCAAGTCGTTGCCGGTACGGGCATGAGCATTGAAGAAATGGACGACGAAGAAGACGAAGCACCCGCTCGTCAAACCTCGGATCACCCTTCGGTAAGTTATGAGGATGCAGACGACACCGGCCGCAACGATTAATTGCTGCGTTCATCCTCAGTTGTTATCGACGGGGTGCGCCTACACGCGCACCCACACTGGAAATCAAAAAGCTTCCTATCTATTTTCGCATGACAGAGGAGTTGCTCTGTCATGATGCGTCAGTTCGAGCTGGTCGAGCGTGTTAAAGCCTACGACCCCGCCGCCGACGAAGATGCGCTGAACCGCGCTTACGTCTATGCCATGAAGATGCATGGCTCGCAAAAGCGGGCCTCGGGCGATCCGTACTTCTCGCACCCCATCGAAGTGGCGGGCATTCTTACCAACTATAAGCTTGATACATCGTCGATTGTGACAGCGCTGCTGCACGATATTGTCGAAGACACG
This sequence comes from Rhodospirillaceae bacterium, assembly GCA_965229355.1. Taxonomy (GTDB): domain Bacteria; phylum Pseudomonadota; class Alphaproteobacteria; order Rhodospirillales; family Rhodospirillaceae. Next base: position 3,582,602 of record OZ245869.1, read on the forward strand.
CTGGCGTCATTGGACGACATCAAGAAACTGTTCGGCGATGAAGTGTCGCGCCTGGTTGATGGCGTCACCAAGCTTTCCAAAATTGAAATTCAAAGCGTCGAGACCAAGCAGGCGGAAAACTTCCGCAAGTTCCTGCTGGCGATGTCGGCAGATATCCGCGTGCTGTTGGTAAAACTGGCCGACCGCCTGCACAACATGCGCACACTGCATTTCATTAAAGATCCCACCAAGCGCCGCCGAATTGCGCTTGAGACCATGGAAATTTATGCGCCATTAGCCGAGCGCATTGGGATGCAGGAAATCAAGACAGAGTTGGAAGACCTGTCATTCGCTGAAATGAATGGCGATGCGCGCACCTCGATTTTAACACGCCTGAAATTCCTGGAACTGCACGGCGGCGAGTTGGTCGGCAAGATCATGGATGAGCTGGATCAGGTGATCAGCAAGGCCGGGATTAAGGGCTACATTTCGGGCCGTGAGAAAACCGCATATTCGATTTGGCGCAAGATGCAGGTGAAGGAAGTGAGCTTTGAGCAGCTCTCTGACATCATGGCGTTTCGCATCATGGTGGACTCGCTTGAGGACTGCTACCGCGTGTTGGGCGTAATTCATACGACATACCGCGTGGTGCCGGGCCGTTTCAAAGATTACATCTCAACGCCTAAGCGCAACGGGTATCGCTCGGTCCATACGGCTGTGATCGGCCCGTTGAAGCAGCGCATCGAAATTCAGATCCGCACAAAAGATATGCACAATGTCGCTGAATTGGGTGTGGCTGCGCATTGGCGCTACAAGCACGATGAAGGTGACGAAGAAAGTGCTGCGATTGCGGGCAAGCAGTATTCGTGGCTGCGCGAACTGCTGGATATTTTAGAGCACACCCAGAACCCGCAAGAGTTCCTAGAGCACACCAAGCTTGAAATGTTCCAGGACCAAGTGTTCTGCTTCTCGCCCAAGGGGGATTTGATTGCGCTGCCGCGTGGCGCCAGCACGGTTGATTTTGCCTATGCCATTCACTCAGGCGTCGGCGATACGACGGTTGGTGCGAAAGTGAACGGCCGCATTGTGCCGCTTCGCACCAAGCTGCAAAACGGCGACCAAGTTGAAATCGTAACATCGAAGGCACAGAAGCCATCCCCTGAATGGGAAACCTTTGTGGTGACGGGTAAAGCGCGTGCGCACATTCGCCGTCGCATTCGTTCCGATGCGCGCAGCGAATACATCCGTTTCGGTAAAAGCATCCTGGAAAAAGTATTCCAGAAAGACGGCTACGAACTGACGCAAAAAGGCCTACAAGGTGTTCTGGAAAAACTTGGGCTGCCAAGCGTTGATGAGTTGTATGCGAAGGTCGGCGAGGGGCGGTTATTCGGGCGCGAAGTGCTGATTGCGATTTTCCCAGGTGCGCGTACGGAAGCCGACGAAAATGTTGTGAACCTGTCGCAGGCGAGAACCAAGCTTGTGGGTGACGAAGTTGCCGTGCCGATCCGTGGCCTCACGCCCGGCATGGCCGTGCACATTTCGGATTGCTGCCATCCGCTGCCGGGTGACCGCATTGTTGGTATTCGCGAGCCTGGCAAAGGTGTCGCTGTTCACACCATCGATTGCGAAACGTTGAAAGAATACGGCGATGCGTCGGACCGCTGGATCGACTTATCGTGGGACGTGGACCGCACCAAAGAAGCGCATATTGGGCGGCTGTTGTTGACGGTTGTGAACGAGCCGGGTGCGCTTGGCACCGTGACGACCGTGATTGCGAAGAACAATGGCAACATCAACAATTTGCGGTTCTCGAAACGGTCGGCTGATTTCTTCGAGATGATTGTGGATATCGAAGTGAGCGGCGTGAAACACCTGACCAACATCATCGCGGCGTTGCGCGCGATGCCTGCGATTAACGCTGTGAACCGCGCGCGCGGGTAGCTGTTAACTTTCTTCAGGTTGATCTTTCTCAATTCTCTGGTATAAGCCTCGCCGTCGCAACCAATGGGCTGCGATCAAATAAGAGAGACTGTGTCGTGACGACGCCAATTATCAACATGGATGTATTCAACGCATCAAACGCAAAGCCAGTCGCAGCGGAAGCTGTCATGGCAGGCGTTGTCGCGTGCATCATCGGGTAAGTCGCTGTCTCTCTTAAAAATTATGACAGCCCGGCTTGCCGGGCTTTTTTATTGCCTGAATAAAAAATCTCGGCGTCCGGCTGCTAAAAATTACAAGGCCGATCGTTATGAAAAATCCTTACATTCTTTCTTTGCCAATTATTTTGGCAACCATCACCGGCATGATGGCCACCGATTTGTATTTGCCTGCCGTGCCGACATTGCACGAACACGTGGGCGGTACAGCTGTGCATGCCCAATACACGCTGGCCAGCTTCATGGCGGCGTTTGCCTTGGGGCAATTGATTGTTGGCTCCATTGGTGACCGCTTTGAAAAGCGCAAAGTCATGTTTCTGTCCTTCGCAGGCCTAGCACTTGTCTCGCTGGCGTGTGCATGGGTGACAGACATGAACACGCTGATTGTCATGCGTGCTTTACAGGGCTTTGCGGCTGCGGCTAGTGTTGCGTTAGCACCAGCGATGATCCGTGAATTGGGCGACGAAATGACGGCGATTAAGCTGATCGGTTTCATCAGCTCTGTTGAAGCCATTGTGCCTGCGGCCGCACCGGCCCTTGGTGTGTGGCTGATTGCAACGCTCGGCTGGCAAGCGAGCTTCTATGCCGTTGCACTCACGTCGTTGATTTGCGTGGTTGTGTTCTGGCGTATGCCTGGTAAGCCGCCAGCACACACTGGGCCATTGGGCAATCCGGTGATGCTGTACTTGCGCTTGCTGATCAACAAACCCTTCATGGCGTTTACGCTAGGTCATTCGTTTGGTATCGGCGCGTTGCTGACGTTCATCTTTGCAGCGCCGTATGCGTTGACCACGTTGTTAGGTCATAGCGTTGCGACGTTCGCGTGGATGCAGGTGTTCCTGGTGGGCTCGTTCGTGATTGCGGTCAACTTGGGCCCGAAACTGGTGGAGCGCATGGGCATGGAAACCACCATTGTGGCGGGCGGCTTGCTGCAATTGTGTGGCGGTATGGCGCTGTTTGGTGTGGTGATGATGACGGATACACCATCCATCACATCGCTGACGTTGTGCATGATCCCCGTAAACATGGGCTTAGGCTTGCGGGCAGGGCCCACATTCACACGGGCGATGGATAGTGCGCAGGCGCCTGATGGTAGCACCGGTGCGTTGTTGATATTCATCATTGCACTGGTGATTTCAGCGGGCACGTCGGCGGTTGCGCCGTTCTTGCACTTAGGTGTTTGGACGATTGGTGCAGGTGTTGCTGTTCAAACCGTCTTGAGCATGGTCTCGCTGATGGTGGGGTTAAGCAGCTTTACGCCAAAGCCCGGCGCACAATCAGTCTCGTTGCATTAAGAGAGAGCGCGGCGACAACTCACCCGCATTTATCGCGGGCGTTGTCGTCGCATGATTTGCGGCACTGAATGGCATCTTGTGCAGATAGTTTTCCGCACTGATCTTTGCAGGCACTTTCGCGCATGCTGCAGAATGTGTTGCCGATGAGCGTGCGATTGCCGTCATCGTTTGTACACGCAGACAAAGTCAGCACCGTCATCGCCAAAAGAAAAAACCGCATACCACCCTCCGTTGTTGTCAGGAGAATAGCATGCGGTTTCGATTTAGGCTGAACTAAGGCGTTCAAGTCCTATGACAAAATGTGCAAGGACAAGTTATGGCGTGGCTGGCGCTGCGGCTGCGACGGGCACACGTTGTGTAATGCGCAGCTCGCTGTCTTTGGCGCCGGCCAAGAAGTCCATCACATCTTTTTGGACTTCATCGGGAATTTCTAAATACAGGTAGTGACCTACCTTTGGATATTTTTTGACCAAGCTTGGGGCTTGCGTCAGCCACAACGAAATGATGTTGGCTTCGAGATGCATCACGGTCGGATTATTTAAGCCCCACAGCACCATGGTTGGCGCTTTCACTTTGCCGAGCGTTGCTTCCGGGTCGCCGGTTTTGAAATTCTTCAAGAACAGCGCGGCTTCATCACGCAGGCCTTGGCGGCGGCCCATGTCGTAGGCCATTTCCACCAGCCAATCTGGCGGGGGAATGGAGGTGACGTTGACGGCCAGATTTTCACGCCAATAGCTCATCGAGCGATGGCGTTCTTTCACCCACTGATCAATCGAAGTGCCACGTGCGCGGTTGGGGTTGGTTTGCGCGGTGCGTGGCATGCCTGCCGAGTTGATCAAGATCATGCGGGTGACGCGCTCGGGCTTTTCAGCGGCATAACGGAACGCTACGGGGCCACCAGACGATGTGCCCAGGAGTGCAAATTTCTGAATGCCAAGCTTGGTCGTCAGCTCATCCAAAATCTGCATATTGAATTCGATGGAATAGCGCTGCTTCGGGTCAACGCCCGTGAGGCCATTGGTTGGCATATCAAAGCGCACGACGCGATACTGTGTGCTCAAGGCTTTGGCCAAGCTGTCCCAGGTCAGCAAGTTCATGTAGCTGGCGTGCAGCAGAACAATGGCGGGCGTGTTCGGGTCTTGGGGGCCTTCATCCATGTAGTGCACGCGCACGCCATCGATATCCATGAATTTGGATGTGGGTTTTGCGTATTTGGCTTCGAGGTCTTTCAGCGGTATGTCGAACGCGCCGAATTCTAAAAGGCCTGCGTAAACGCCAACCGCCAGGGCGGCGGCAACCACCACGCCAATCACAAATTTCATGCCATTATCTCCCCATAAATCCCGATTAACCTGTAGCTTAGGTTAAATTTCGGACTTGTGTGACGAAGAATCGCCCCGTGTGATGAAGAATCGTTAGGCGTGCCCGACATTCGGAAATTTGCCCTTGCTCGACCTTTAGAAATATCCCACCTGTTGCCTATGTTCCGCCGCCGCGACCAACTGCCTCTCTCGATCCGCCTGCGCGACCTTGTGTGGCCTCGCATTGGCTGGATGCGTACCATCACGTATTACTGGCACCGCTTGCAGCGCATTCCGGGCACACCGGAAAGTGTGGCGGCTGGCTTCGGGTGCGGCATGGCCGCCTCCATGAGCCCAGCTGTGGGGACACACGTGATGGTGGGTTTTCTGCTGTCGTATTTGGTGCGCGGCAGTTACCTGGCCTCGGTGATTGGTACGTTCGTGATCAACCCATGGACGGCACCGCCGGTGTGGTTTTCAACCTACTACACGGGTGCGTTTATTCTGGGCTGGGATGAATATGGCCATGCCGGTGTCAGCGATTTCCTTGAGATGTTCGTGGGCCTCTCGAAAGCCGTGGTTCATCTGGATTTGAATTTGTTCATCAGTAGCGTGTGGCCGATTTTCTGGCCGATGCTGGTGGGGGCTGGGCCGGTCTCGATTATCGTCGGTGTCGGCTCGTACTTGATCTTGGTGCCGATTTTACGAAAATTGCATGGGCGGCGTATGGCAGCGCGGAGCCGTCGCCTCGCACAGCTTGGGTCGGAAAGGGCTTAAACGAATGCCCACAAAGTTACGTCTTGGCGTAAACGTTGATCACGTGGCCACGGTGCGCAATGCACGTGGGGGAATGCACCCCGATCCCGTGCGCGCAGCCTTGCTGGCCGCCGAAGCCGGGGCCGATGGCATTACCGCGCACTTGCGCGAAGACCGCCGGCATATTTCCGATAACGATATCGAGCGCCTGCGCACGCAATTGCACATTCCGTTGAACCTGGAAATGGCTGCGACCGAAGAGATGTTGGCGATTGCGTTGAAACACAAACCGCACGCTGTGTGCCTGGTGCCGGAAAAGCGCGAAGAGCGCACCACCGAAGGCGGGCTTGATGTGGCAGGTCAGCACAGTCAACTCGCCCCCTATGTCCAGAAGCTTGTCGGTGCAGGCATTCGCGTGTCGATGTTCATTGAAGCAGAGCCGCGTCAATTGGATGCCTCCAAGCATATCGGCGCACCGGTTGTTGAACTTCACACGGGTCGCTACTGCGAAACCACCGGCGCTGAACGCGACAAGCAGTTGCTGCGCATTCAAGCTGCGGCAGCACATGCTGCGAAGATTGGTTTGGAATGTCATGCGGGCCATGGTTTGGGGTACGATACTGTGGGGCCGGTGGCCGCCATTCCATCGGTCGCGGAACTTAACATCGGGCACTTTTTGGTGGGCGAGGCGATTTTCATTGGCTTTGCTGAGTCCATCAAACGCATGCGCACACTCATGGATGCTGCACGCCAATGATTTTGGGCATCGGCAATGACCTGATCGACATCCGGCGTATCGAAAGCACGCTGGAACGCTTTGGCGAGCGGTTTATCCAACGCATCTACACAGAAGAAGAACAGCGTAAAGCCAATCGCCGCAAAGGGGCCGGTAATGCTTACGCCGCAACCTATGCGAAACGGTATGCCGCGAAGGAAGCCGCCTCGAAGGCACTAGGAACCGGTTTTCGCGATGGCATCTATTGGCGCGATCTGGGCGTGGTGAATTTGCCCTCAGGCAAGCCAACCGTTGTGATGACCGGCGGGGCCGCCGAACGTTTGAAGGCCATCACGCCACCCGGCATGGACGCGCGCGTGGATTTAACCATCACCGACGAATACCCCATGGCCGAAGCCCTGGTCATCATTACAGCGGTGCCAAAAAGCTAGGATTTGTCCTAGAAAACCGGGGTTTTCGCTCTCAGTCGTGTCATGCGCGCACGCTTGACTTTGAAGGGCGGGACGGGCTTATCTGAGGCCCAAGAACGGGGCGTCCTTAGCCCTTTCATCCACAGCTTATCTTATTGATATTAAGACCTTCATGGCGCAAAGCACGATCACCACCAAAGCGACCCCCAAGAAGCAAGAAGGCTTTCTGGAGACGGTTCGGACTGTTGTGTACGCGATTTTGATCGCGCTGGTGATCCGCAGCCTGGCGTTCGAGCCCTTCAACATCCCCTCGGGTTCGATGATCCCGACGTTGCTGGAAGGCGATTATCTGTTCGTCTCGAAGTTCTCGTACGGCTACAGCCGCCATTCATTTCCGCTCAGCATTATGCCGATTGATGGCCGCGTGATGTCGACCGACCCGGTGCGCGGCGATGTCATCGTGTTCAAACTGCCGCGCGATAACAAAACCGATTACATCAAACGCTTGATCGGTTTGCCCGGTGACACGGTGCAAGTAAAAGACGGCCGTTTGTTCATCAACAACGAATTGGTGGATCGCGCTCGCGTTGATGATTTCGTTTATACCGACCGCTTCGGCAGTGTGCGCCGTGTGACGCAGTATGAAGAAACACTGCCCGGCGGCAAAAAGCACATGATTTTGGAAGAGGGCGACAGCCGCTCTTACGACAACACCCGTGAATTCACGGTGCCGCCTGGCCACTACTTTATGATGGGCGACAACCGCGACAATTCGCTGGATAGCCGCGCCGATGTTGGCTTCGTGCCTGCCGAGAATTTGGTGGGCCGCGCGGAAATTCTGTTCTTCTCGACGGACGGTTCTGCCGCCATCTGGGAAATCTGGCGCTGGCCGTTCGCGATGCGTTTCAGCCGTTTCTTCGACCGCATCAACTAAGGCGTATACCCATGGCGGGCGAGCCCGCGTTAACCCGACACCCTCTCGAAGCTGTGCTGCAGCATAGCTTCGCCGACCCTGCTTTGCTGACGCGTGCGCTAACGCACCGCAGTGTTGTTGGCATGCGTAAACCAGGTGGTGCCGCCGTTGAAACCGATAGCTTTGCCAATGAACGCCTGGAATTCTTAGGTGATCGCGTTCTGGGGTTGGTGATCGCGGAGTTACTATTCAAACGCTTCAAGGGTGAAGCCGAAGGCCAGATGGCGCAGCGCTTAGCTGTGCTGGTCAGTGCGCCGACATTGGCGCGCGTGGCACGCGCCAGCGGCTTGGACCGCGAAATTCGCATGGCCGCCGGGCAATCGGCGGGTGATGCTGATGCGATCTTGGCTGATGCGTGTGAAGCTGTGATTGGCGCGATGTATTTAGATGGCGGCTTGAAGCCTGCCGAAACCTTTATTCGCGCACAGTGGGCTGCCTTGGTGGACGAAGCCGTAGCCCCGCCCAAGGATGCGAAAAGTTCATTGCAAGAATGGGCACAAGGGCAAGGCTTCCCGCTGCCAACCTATGAAGTGGTTTCGCAAGACGGCCCCGACCATGCGCCAAATTTCGTGGTGACGGTGACTGTCAGTGGGCAAGAGCCCTCTGAGGGGCGCGGCAAATCAAAACGTATCGCGGAACAAGGTGCGGCATCTGCATTGCTTGCTCGCCTGAATGGATAAAGACCAATGAACGACGAAACTGAACACACGCACGACGCTGAAGACACGCCGCCCGAAAACACCAGATGTGGGTTCATTGCGGTCATTGGCGCGCCGAATGCAGGCAAGTCGACGCTGGTGAATGCACTTGTCGGAGCCAAGGTCTCCATCGTGTCACCGAAAGCGCAAACAACACGCACCATTGTGCGCGGCATTGCCATGTATGGCGCAGCGCAGGTGATTTTTGTTGATACACCTGGAATTTTTGCGCCGAAAAAACGCCTCGAACGCGCCATGGTTGCGGCTGCCTGGACAGGGGCCGGTGAAGCTGAAGGTGTGATGTTCGTGGTTGATGCCGACAAAGGCATGAATCACGACAGCGAACGCGTGTTGGCCCAGCTGAAAGAAAGTGGCCGTAAAGCACTTTTAGTTTTGAACAAGGTCGACATCGCTGACAAAGGCAAAGTGCTGGAGTTGACGAAGTACCTGAGTGACAGTGGCTTATTCACTGAAGTGTTCATGGTGTCGGCTTTAAAAGGTGACGGCCTGGACCGTATTCAGCAACGCGTGACAGAATTAGTTCCGCAAGGTCCGTGGTTGTTCCCGGAAGATGATGTATCCGACATGCCGGGTCGTTTGCTGGCTGCTGAAATTACGCGCGAGCAATTGTTCATGCAGTTGAACCAAGAGCTTCCGTATTCATGCGCGGTTGAAACCGATAGCTGGGAAGATCGCAAAGACGGCAGCGCGAAGGTGGACCAAACCATCTACATCAGCCGCGAAAGCCACAAATCCATTTTGTTGGGCGAGGGTGGCAAGCGCATCAAATCTATCGGTGCCAAAGCACGCACAGAGTTGGAAAACCTGCTAGACCGCAAAGTGCACTTATTCTTGCACGTCAAAGTAAAAGAGAACTGGCGTGAAGATCGTACCTTATTTGCGGCCTGGGGGCTCGACTTCAACGCGTAAATCGGGTTTTGATGCGTCCGGGGTTTTTTAGGGACGCGTATACTGTGAAGTTGTTCGCCGTTATTTGCTTTTTAGCTGGCGTGAGTGCGCTCGGTACGCTGGTTGTGCGCCGAAATCAGCAGAAGCCCTGGGAAACGTTCGACATGGTTTTGACGTTCGCAGGCTTAGCGGGCGCAATTATCGGCTTGTTGCTTCTTTTCAACCGTATGCAGTGAAGTAGGTTTTAGCGTGGCGGTCACTTGGGATGACCATGGCCTAATCCTCTCGGTCCGGCGTCATGGCGAACATGACGCAATTATTTCGCTGCTCACTGAAAACAATGGACGCTATGCAGGTCTGGTGAAAGCTGGAGCGAGCCGCCGCCTCAAAGGCGTGTTGCAGCCCGGCAATATCATCAAAGCCACATGGCGCGCGCGTCTGGACGAGCACTTAGGCACGCTGACCACTGAACTCGTGCACAGTTATTCCGCCGACTTGATGGACGATGCCAACCGCTTAGCTGCGGTATCATCGCTTTGCGCTTTAATTGATGCTGTATTGCCTGAGCGGCAGCCTCAACCCGAGATCGAGCGCTTTACAGTTGCGTTCTTGGAGCAACTGAACAGCGACGGATGGGCCGCGCGGTATGCTTTGTGGGAACTGGGCGTGTTACGCGATCTGGGTTTTGGTCTGGATCTGACGGTATGCGCTGGTACTGGCACTGTGGAAAACTTGGTCTATGTCTCGCCAAAGTCGGGCCGCGCCGTGTCGGCTGAAGCGGGGGCACCTTATGCCAATCGCTTGCTGGCGTTACCGGCCTTCTTGCGTGACGAGGTTGATGTGGTGTCTGACCGTGATATCGCCTCGGCCCTGGCCCTGACCGGGCATTTTTTCGAGGCGCACGTCTTTAGTCCACATCGCCAGCCGATGCCCGCCGCCCGTGTGCGGTTTGTGGAGCGGCTCAGAGGGTAGCCCGTGTGGCCTGGCCGTTCCTGTGGTGCAGGCTGGATTTTCAAGCCTACTACATGTAGTAAGCAGCCTGGCTTATCCCGTAAGCCCAGCTTAATTCTGGTCAGCTTGCTCCTGGCCAGCCTACTCTTGGAGTGACTTCGCGTATGGCTCGTACACCTGCTGCGCCTAAGCCTGTTGGTGAAATCCGCCAAGCCCCGCTCGCCGAGGCTTTGGGCGAACGCTATTTGGCTTACGCATTATCGACCATTGTGTCCCGTTCGCTACCCGATGTGCGCGACGGTTTGAAGCCAGTACACCGCCGTTTGATGTACGCGATGCGTCAGCTGAAGCTTGAGCCTAACACCGGCTTTAAAAAATGTGCGCGTGTGGTTGGCGACGTGATGGGTAAGTACCACCCGCACGGCGACCAAAGCATCTATGACGCCATGGTGCGTTTGGCGCAGGATTTTGCCGTGCGCTACCCGCTCGTTGAGGGCCAGGGGAACTTCGGTAACATCGACGGCGATAACGCGGCAGCCATGCGCTACACCGAAGCGCGTCTGACGCCCTATGCCATGCGTTTGATGGAAGGCATTGAAGACGATGCCATCGATCTGCGCCCCACTTACGATGGCGAAGAATCAGAGCCTGTGGTGATGCCCTCGGCGGTGCCGAATTTGTTAGCCAATGGTTCAGCGGGTATTGCGGTCGGTATGGCCACAAACATTCCACCGCATAACCTGGGCGAACTGTGCGATGCCATGCTGCATCTCATCAAAACTCCCAAGGCACAAATTTCGACACTGTTGGATTATGTGCAAGGGCCAGATTTCCCAACCGGCGGCATTCTGGTTGAAGATCGCCAGACGATTGTTGATGCCTACACCACCGGCCGCGGCTCGATGCGGGTGCGCGCGAAGTGGGAAGTTGAAAAGTTGGATCGCGGCCAGTTCCACATCGTCATTACGCAAGTTCCGTATCAGGTGCAAAAGGCGAAGCTGATTGAACGGATTGCGGAACTGCTGAACGACAAGAAGCTACCGTTCTTGGATGATATTCGCGATGAGTCTGCTGAAGACGTCCGCATTGTGCTTGAGCCTAAATCGCGCACGGTTGACCCCGAGCAACTGATGGAACAGCTGTTCCGTCAAACGGAATTGGAAGTGCGCTTTGGCTTGAACATGAACGTGTTGGGGGCCGATGGCATTCCGCGTGTCATGGGCTTGCGCGAGGCGTTGCAGGCTTATCTCGATCACCGCCAAGTCGTATTGGTGCGCCGTTCGAAGTTCCGCCTTGAGAAGATCAAGAACCGCCTGGAACTTTTGGAAGGCTACCTGATCTGTTATCTCAACCTGGATAAAGTGATTAAAATTATCCGGACCGAAGATGAGCCGAAGCCGAAATTGATCAAAGCTTTTGGCCTGACGGAAAACCAAGCGGAAGCCATCTTGAACATGCGTTTGCGGTCTTTGCGCAAGCTGGAAGAGTTCGAGATCAAGCGTGAGCACAAGGAACTGACGGAAGAGAAGAAGAACCTGAACGCGCTTCTGAAAGACGATAAGCTACAATGGACTGCCATTGCGGATCAGATCAAAGAAATTAAAGCCGAGTTTGGTCAAAAGACTGCGCTGGGTAAGCGCCGCACCGAGTTGGGCAAAGCCCCAACAGCTGTGATTATTCCAATTGAATCGTTGGTCGAGAAAGAACCGATCACTGTGATCCTGTCCAAGAAGGGCTGGATCCGCGCCATGAAGGGCCATCGTGACGACGTGCTGTCGGGCGATGCGGATGTGAAGTTCAAAGAAGGTGATGAACTGCAAGTCGCCGTGAAGGCACAATCAACAGACAAAGTGATGCTGTTTGCTTCCGACGGGCGCTTCTATGGTATTAGCGGTGATAAATTGCCGCTAGGCCGTGGCTTTGGCGACCCGATCCGTATGCTGATTGAATTGCCAAACGATGCGACTGTGCTGTCGATGTTTATTTATAACCGTGAACAGAAATTCCTGATCGTTTCCAGTGCTGGGCGTGGCTTTATCGTTCCGGCTGAACAAGTGTTCGCGCAAACGAAGAATGGCAAACAAGCCCTGAACCTGGGTGAGGGTGAGAAGGCGCGCGTGATTGCGCCAATGCAGCCCCAGCTTGAAGGTGGCCTGTTTGGCGCTGCTGGCGACCACGTCGCCATCATTGGTGAAAACCGCAAGCTGCTAATTTTCAAGATCGGCGAAGATTTGCCGGAAATGTCGCGCGGACGCGGCGTGATCTTGCAGCGCTACAAAGATGGCGGTTGCTTGGATGCGACGGTGTTTACACTGAAAGCTGGCTTGACGGTGAAAGCCGGAGCCCGTGAGAGCGTTGAAACCAATCTGAAAGAGTGGATTGGTGAACGTGCGCAAGCGGGCCGTCTGCCGTGGAAAGGCTTCACGCGTTCTGACAGGCCGTTTAGCGGCGGCGAATAATTCAGCGACGCGGAAGCACAGCAGCTTCGGGTAATGCTTTGCTGTTGATCAGGCTTGCGAAGGCTTCAAGCGTGCAGATTGTCGGATCTTTGCCGACGATACAGCCTTCGATTTCCAGATATTGATGATGCGGCGGATTGGACTCGGTTAAGGGTTCCAATTCGCGCATCTGCTTCATGGTTTGCGCACGGTAAAATCCGCGTACATATTTTTGACCATTCACATCGCTCAGTAATTCGAAGCCTAGCGCGCCTCCAGGCACGGGCACATTGTTGGCAAAGCTTTTTACCTTGAAGCGAAAACCCAACAAGCCGCTCAAGTCATTGATGTTGGAATCATGACCGACCAACATTGTGATCGGTGAACCATCGGGGAGTTGCAATGCTTTGAGCATCGTGCGAGCCAGCAATGATGCGCCGTACTGCGCGATATAAAACGGGCGCTGATACAGATTGGCTTTCATGGTGTGCAAGCCGATCACCAATTCCAAATCGGCGGGCTTAGCGCGGCCCCAGCCGACATCTTTCAGCGGCATGCCTTCTAGATATTGCAGCACCAAAGTTTGCGCGGCGGTCGAGCTATAATCGAAAATCCACGATACTTTGGGGCGGTCGCCGGGTTTGCCTTCAGTCAGATCGCCAGGCAGATCCGCAAGTGAGCATTGTGCAGGCAGTTTTGCATATTCGCAGACTTTGACAGAACAGCAGCCCATGATTTCGCCGAGGCGCGTGAACTCGGTGCGATAGGTGGTGCGCACCTGATCAAGTCCGCCGGTGAAATCTATCGCAGCGTTCAATGCCTCCGCTGCATCAATGTTGGTTTTGACATCGAAGGGCTCAAACGGCGGATCTGTTACGCCTTCTGGCAAATGACGATTGCTCAGCGCGCAGTTTGGAAAAGCTGCTTTGTGCCAAGCATTGCCGGTTTCAATAGTGCGTTGTTCGGCGTTCGACCAAACATTTACGGTGCCAGGAGATGGGCATTTTTCTGCGTCCACAAGCCCGCGTTGCGCGAACTGCGCGCGATCGTATTTTGCAATGAGAGCGATGGCTTTTGCGCCATGCGCCGTCAAATGGCCGATTGGTGTATCCCACGCGGCCCAGTCTTTGGCGGCAATACCTTCTGGCACGACTTGTGCTTTAAGCGGCGAGCGAATGCCATGGCGCATCAGCATAACCGTCCGCTCAAGTTTCAACGCCGTAACGTCAACCGTTTGCGGATCAGAAGTTTGTGCGGATGATGCCGGAGGGTAAAAAAGACAGAGTGATGCCAGTGCAAAAGCAAGTTTCAGCACAAGCCGTTTACTCAAACGCATCTTCAGGCGTGGCGTCTTCGGCAGGGGCATCCATACGGGCCCAACCGGCAGGGCCTAAGGCTTCCATCGGTTGGAAGCGCGCCTTATATGCCATCTTAGTGCTGTTTGCGATCCAGTAGCCCAAATACACATACGGCAGATCAAGCTTACGGGCGTATTCCGCCAGCCACATGACTATGTAATTGCCCAGGCCCTGGCGATTGCCGCGCGTTTCAAAAAAGCTGTAAACGGCAGATAAGCCATCGTTCGTACGATCTGTCAGACACACCGCGACCAGCGCGCCCATGTTGTCGCGGAATTCCACAACAAATGTATCAATTGGGCTGTCTTCCAGCATGGCTGAGTATTCGTAAAAGCCCATCAGTGCCATATCAGAGCCGGTGTGGCGGCTTTGCTGATAGCGCGTGAACAAGTCGAACTGTTCATTGGTGGCGCGGGCTTGCACCTTTACGGCCAACAGGTCTTCATTCTCACGCCAATTGCGTGCTAGCGAGCGCTTACGCTTAAATTCGTTCACGACCACACGCACGGGCACGCAACTGCGGCACCCAGGGCAGGCGGGGGCGTAAGCGATGGAGTGACTGCGGCGAAAACCAGCGCGTGCCAAACCTTCATGCAGACCATCAGCGCCGTGGCCCGACAATTCCGTCACGATTTTGCGTTCTAGCCGATCAGGCAGGTACGGGCACGGCAATGGCGCCGTGGTGAAGAAGAATTGCGGACGTTTGAGTGGCGTTTGATCCATGAGAGAAGCTTATTGGCCTCCGCTCGGCTTTTGCAATGTTTCACCCGTTTGGTTGATTACGGGCGGCGGATTGGTGCGTTCCAAGAAGCGCGGCAACCGGTCGAAGGTTTCCGGGTTCACTTTCTCGGCTTTTAACAGCACGATTGAGACGCGGCGATTGCGCGGACTGCGCGGCTGTTGTGTATCCATAGGATCGCGGTCTGCAGCACCAGTTACTTTGTTCAACTGGTTGTCTTCCATACCGCCTTCCAGCAGCGCGCGGCGAGTGGCAAGAGCGCGGTCAGACGACAATTCCCAGTTTGTGTAGCCGGTTGGATCGACAAAGCCTGACGGATCGGTATGGCCCGTGATGCTGACTTTGTTGGGCAGTTTTTTGATGATGCGCGAAATTTGCGCCAACAGTTCGCGCGCGCGTGGATACAAATTCGCACTGCCCGGCGCAAACATATCGATCTTGTCTTGGTCGAGAATTTGAATGCGCAAACCTTCCGGCGTGCTGTCGATCAGCAAGCTCGAAGCCATGGGCGCTAATTCAGGAATACCGCTGATCGCTTTTTTGATGTCGGTCACCGCTTGCTCGAATTCCTTCTGCTCGCGGGCTTCCATCTGGCTTTCTTGGTCGTTCTCACTCTGCTCTTTCGATTCAGATGGATCGGTTGACTCGTCGCCGCCCGAGCCGATGGACGGCGGGGGCAGGATCACCGCGGATGTCGAACCCGTGCGCGATTGCGATGCGCCTTCGCCAACCGTCAGACCGCCAAGCATACCGCCAGCGCCGCTCTCGCGCGTTGAAGCTGCGATCGGTGTGAAGTAATCGGCAATGCCGTTTAGCTGTTCTTCTGTTACGGCGTTCAGCAGCCACAACAACAAGAAGAACGCCATCATCGCTGTGACGAAGTCAGCGTACGCAACTTTCCACGCACCACCGTGGTGGCCTTCGCCACCCTTCTTGATGCGTTTAACGATGGTAACGCCCCCTTTACCGAGGTCGCGCTCAGACATTGTTAAACCGTCTACCCTTAACGCCGTTACGGACCAGCAACGGCCCCCGAAAAGCCCAAGAATTTCAATTATTAATGTACGCGGTTCCGGGGCAAGCCTCAAGCTTAAGGCGCAGGTCTTAAGGTTAGTCGAATCCCCGTATTTTCGGGGGGGCGATTGAGGTTGAAATAGTCCCCCTGGGCCCAACCCGGTAACAAGTCCGCGAAATGATCTGAAAAGATATGGGCCGACTGCCCGCCAGCCATGGCGTATTGCGAGCGGCGGAGGTCCGATAAGTCGTAGATCGCGCGGTATCCTGCGCCGTGCCGGTGGCGGAACGGGATTTTGGAGGTTGAACTGGCGAACGTACCGCGATTGACCGTGTAATCATCGCCATGGGTCGCTATGGAAAATCCACCCAGCCCAGAGAAGAGGGGCAGGTTGCCAAACACCGGATGATCAAACCGCGCGACATGCCAATGTCCCCAGTACCAATCATCTGAATCGAGATCGGCGTTGTCCTCAAGCCATGCGCGCGTGTCTTTCCACGCCGCTGAAACTTGATCGGCACAGGTTTCAATCGGCGCTGTTGTGATGTCATCGCACCAGATGCTGTCAGTGGTCAGCACGGTTTTAATCAAACCTGGCCGTGCCCCCCAGAGGTCGCTGAAACGTTCGCCTAACTCATCGCGGAAGATGCGGCCTTTTAGTTTCTCCATCCACAACGCAAAGACTAAAGGCTCGACACGATTTTGCGCCGCATCGCCGTTCCAGCCATTTAACTGCTGCAAAATCTTATCGCCGCGATCTTGCGGTGAGACGCGGTCCAACAGCACCGGCAACAATTCCTGACTCATCAACGAAACAGTATCTTGCTGCAAATTGCGCATATCGTTGAAATTTAAGCCCGCACGGCCCGCCAGAATTTGCTCGATACGTTTGGCGCGGTAACCGTCGGGCCATTCTTTGGCGATCATCACAGGGTAATCGTTGGGCACGATTTGATTATTGGCATTCACCAACAAATCCGTGTGCGGGTTCATGCTTTGGGGCTGGGCTTCAGGGGACGCAAAGCCAACCCAATCGCATGTCCCTGACGCACCGTCAGCGGGCAGCAAGCCATCGCACGCAGCATCTTTGCGTAAAGGAATGCGGCCGACTGCTAAGTAACCAATGTTGCTTTGGGTATCGGCGAACATGAGGTTTTGTTGTGGTGCATGAAACCGCTTTGCTTCGGTCAGAAAATCAGCCGCCGTTTGCGCGCGCGCCATGCGGAAAATCGCATCGGTCGAATGGTCTTCGGGGGCCAGAAGCGTTGCCGAAAGCGCCAGCACCTTATCTTTTGCCTCGGGCAAAATATCGCTGATAACAGGGCCGTGGCGCGTGGCACGCACAGTGAGGATTTGAGGCTCGCCAAAGCGCACCTGAATGACTTCGGCGCGTTCATCGAATGGCATGTCACCGTCTGGCGTGCGGTAACTTTTTCCATCACCGGCTAATGTTTCGATGAATAAATCCTGGGTATCGCCGTGCGTTGTGGTGAAGCCCCACGCGACGCTGCCATTGTGTCCGAGCAAATGGAACGGAACGCCCGGCACGGTCGCACCCACCAAGTTCACGCCCGGATATGAAAGCCCCGCCAAGTACCACAAGTTCGGCGACTGAAAGCCTAAGTGCGGATCATTCGCGAGGTACGGTCTGCCCGTGTCTGTGCGGTCAGGGCCAACAACCCAAATGTTAGACGCTAACGTGGGCTGCACCACGTCGTTCATGGCAGCGTGCAATTGGGTGATAAAATCCAAGGGCAAGCTTGCAAGCGTGATGGGAGAATTTGCAGGGACATCCGGCCAAAGTTGTGCGGCCCGCTCTGGCCCAATTTTTGCGATAACGGCCGCACGGCCCAATTCTTCAGACCAATTGCCAGAAAGCTGCAAGCCCATCAGCTTTTGCCACACGATAGAGTCTGCCACTTGCCAAGGTTCAGGTGTGATGAACAGCAGTTTGAATTCCCACGGCAGCGCATTTTTTTCGTCTGCCAAAAAGGCATTCACGCCCTCAGCGTAGGCTTTTGCCGCCGCCAACGTTTCAGGATCAAGGGAGGGAATGACCTCAAGCGCGCTGCGATAGACGCCCAGCGTGCGCATCAGTTTGTCGGTGCTTAAACCCAGCGGCCCCAGAACTTCCGACAGTCGGCCTTGGCCGACGCGGCGCATCAGTTCCATTTGGAACAACCGGTCTTGGGCATGGACATAACCCAAGGCGATGTAAGCATCGTTGGCAGATTGGGCTTCGATCCAGGGGACGCCGCGGTTATCGCGCGTAATATTGACGGGGGCTTGCAAGCCTGCAGCGTTCAATGAGCCCAATGTTTGGGGCAGGGCATTGAAAGCAGAAAGAGAAGCATAGCCGATGATGATGACGACCACCGCCAAAACCGCGCCCACCAAACCCAGCGCAATTCGCCAAACCCATTTCATGCCGTTATTGCCCGCTTCCTCTTTATAACAGCCTCTTTTTAAGGCTCTTTTCAGGGATTACATGTATTCTCGTCACGACCAGAATGCCGCTCGACCATGACCCATTTCAAGCCACACGACGATGATAACACTGACTTTGGCGCCGAATACGGCCGCGAAGTGCTGTTTGAAGTCATCCGCATGGGTAATTCAGCAAAGGTCACGGCCATTGATGGCGAGACGGGGACAGAGGTCAGCATTATCGGCCCAGCAAACTCTACCCTTTACAGTCTCAAGGCCAATGCCATGCGGAAACTCATGAATGCTATGGGCAAGGATTCTCCGGGGCAGGCACAAACCGATCCGCGTGCGCCGCGTAAGCCCGGTTGGTACGCGTAAGGCGCTTTAAGCCCTTACAAATCCTCATAATTCAATTGCTTGTCCTGCACTGGTGGGCGTTCACAGGATATGGTATCGGGAGCGCGAAATTCATTAGGGGCCTCCTTACATCGCCATGTCAGACCTTCGCATAGCCCAGCCTGGAGACGTTATCGCCATCGCCAGCGATCATGCGGGGGTTGAACTGAAAGAGACCCTGAAAGCCGAACTGACCAGTTTGGGATTTAAGCCCTTGGATCTGGGCACCAATTCCGCAGACTCTGTCGATTACCCTGATTACGGCCATGCGCTGGCAAAGTCTATTTTGGACAAAAAAGCCAAAGCAGGCGTTGCTGTGTGCGGTTCGGGGATTGGCATCAGCATCGCCGCTAATCGTCATCCCGGTATCCGTGCAGCCTTGGCGCACGATGAAAACACCGCGAAGCTGTCGCGCGAACATAACGATGCGAACATTCTGGCCTTGGGCGCGCGCATTGTTGCGCCAGATACGGCCAAGACCATGCTCAAAACATTCTTTGCGACTGAATTTGCTGGGGGCCGCCATGCTGGGCGCGTCGCCAAGCTGGATCAAAAATAAGAACCGAAAAGGACCGCTGCCATGGACCAACGTGTACCGTCGTCATTCTTTAGCGCGTCACTCGCCAAAGCTGACCCAGAAATCGCGGCTTCAATCGCGAAGGAATTAGAGCGTCAGCAAACGCAGATCGAGTTGATCGCATCTGAGAACATCGTCAGCAAAGCGGTGTTGGAAGCTGTCGGCAGTGTTCTCACCAACAAGTACGCCGAAGGGTATCCGGGCAAGCGCTATTACGGCGGCTGCGAATTCGTGGACATCGCGGAATCAATCGCCATCGAACGCGCCAAAAAACTGTTCAATTGCACTTATGCCAACGTACAGCCGCATTCAGGCGCACAAGCCAATGGCGCTGTCTTTTTGGGCCTTTTGCAGCCGGGCGATACGTTCATGGGCATGGATTTGGCCGCTGGCGGTCACTTAACGCACGGTTCGCCGGCCAACATTTCGGGCAAGTGGTTCAAGGTTGTGTCGTATGGCGTGCGCCGCCAAGACGGCTTGATTGACTATGATCAAGTTGAAGCTGTTGCCAAAGAACACAAACCTAAATTGATCATCGCAGGTGGTTCGGCTTACTCGCGCGTCATCGACTTCGCGCGTTTTGCCGCAATCGCTAAATCCATCGGCGCTTACCTGATGGTTGATATGGCCCACTTCGCTGGCTTGGTCGCGGCTGGCTTGTATCCGAGCCCGCTGCCGCACGCTGATGTGGTGACCACGACGACGCACAAAACATTGCGTGGCCCACGCGGCGGCATGATTTTGTCGAACCGTGAAGACATCGGCAAAAAGATCAATTTGGCTGTGTTCCCTGGCAACCAAGGTGGCCCGCTGATGCACGTAATCGCTGGTAAAGCTGTTGCTTTGGGCGAGTGCTTGCAGCCGGAATTTAAAGTCTATGCACAACGCGTCATTGATAACGCGCGCGTGCTGGCTGAAACGTTGATCCAGGGTGGTCTGGAAATCGTCTCAGGGGGCACCGACAGCCACGTCATGCTGGTGGACCTGCGCCGTAAAAAGCTGACCGGCAACGTCGTTGAGCATCTGCTGGAGCGTTCGGGCATGACTGCCAACAAGAACGGCATTCCGTTTGACCCTGAAAAGTTCACGGTAACCTCAGGCGTACGTTTGGGTTCTCCGGCGGCCACCACTCGTGGCTTTGGGACCGCTGAATTTAAGCAGGTCGGCGAGTGGATTGTGGAAGTCATGGACGCCCAAGCCGCAAACCCAGGCAATACCGAGGCTGTGGAGCAAGCGATCCGCGCCAAGGTCAAGGATTTGTGCCTGCGGTTTCCGATTTATCAATAATTAGCGGTCAGGGTAGGCTCTCGAGCTAGGGTCGCGTCGCACAGGCCAAAACGGCTGGGGCGCGTTTTAGGGGATAGTCAAACATGCGTTGTCCTTATTGCGGGCATGCCGATACCCAAGTGAAAGATTCGCGTCCGACGGACGATAACTCAGCGATCCGTCGCCGCCGGGCGTGCCCTGCGTGTGCCGCACGCTTCACAACGTTTGAACGCATTCAGTTGCGGGAGTTAGTTGTCGTGAAAAAGAACGGCGCGCGTTCGCCGTTTGATCGCGATAAGCTCGCGCGCTCGCTGTCGATTGCGTGCCGTAAGCGCCCAGTCGATGAAGAACGCATTGAGCGCGTTGTGAACAGCATTCAGCGCCGTCTGGAAAGCATGGGCGAGAATGAAATTCCGTCCGGCACTGTCGGCGAGATGGTGATGGAAGCCCTGCAGGGCTTGGACAAAGTGGCCTATATCCGCTTTGCCTCGGTCTACAAAAACTTCCGTGAAATCAGAGACTTTGAAAGCTTCGTTGAGAATATCGCCGAGCCTTCAAAGGCAGACGAAAACCTCTGATGGCGGGCCAGCCGACCCTCACATCGGCGCTCACTGATCTTCGATTGGCCGATCTTGAATATATGCGTGCAGCCTTAAACCTGGCTGCACGGGGGCTAGGTGATACATGGCCAAGCCCTGCGGTCGGTTGCGTACTTGTGAAAGACGGCGTTGTCGTTGGGCGCGGCTGGACTCAATCGGGCGGGCGTCCGCACGCAGAAGCCGAAGCTTTAAAGCGTGCAGGTGCAGCCGCAAAAGGTGCCACCGCTTACGTAACGCTTGAGCCGTGTTGCCATGAAGGCCGTGGGCCGCCGTGTACCCAGTCTTTAATTGCTGCTGGTATTTCTCGTGTTGTTGTTGCGACGACTGATCCTGATCCGCGTATGTCGGGCGAGGGGTTAGCGCTGTTACGCAAAGCCGGTGTTGAAGTGGTTGAAGGCGTTGGCAAAGTGGAAGCCGATGCGTTGAACGCGGGCTTCTTCTCGCGCATTCAAAACCAACGCCCATTATTTGCTTTAAAGACCGCGACAAGTTTAGATGGCCGCATTGCATTGGCGTCTGGCGAAAGTAAATGGATTACTGGCGAACGTGCGCGCGCAACGGTGCAAGCTATTCGCGCAAAGTTCGATGCCATTTTGGTTGGCTCGGAAACAGTCATTCAAGACGACCCCGAACTGACGTGCCGTGTGGATGGTTATGCCGGTCGCCCCAAAGTACGCATTGTGCTGGACCGGCGTTTACGCACGTCAGTTGATCGCAAGCTGATCCAGACCGCGAAAACGATTCCGACCTGGGTTTACACCGCCGAGGAAACACCGGTTCAGGCGCGGAGCGTGCTCACGGAGGCTGGGGCCCAGGTGATTGCTGTTCCGCATTCCGGTTTCCTGGCATCGGTTGCGGCCGATTTGGCTGAGAAGGGGCTGACCCGAGTACTGGTGGAAGGGGGCGGGTCCGTGACAGCGAGCCTGCTTCAAAAGCTAATGATTTCAGAGATTTACTGGTTTCGGGGCAGCCAATTGTTGGGCGGCGATGCCCGTGCGGGCATTGGGCCCTTAGGCCTTGACCGATTGGCAAATTCGGCCCAATTCAAGCGCCAAGAAACGCTGCTTCTCGGCGGCGATACCCTAGACGTTCTGCGGGCCTAGGTCCGTTTCCGGTCTAAAAGCCAAGGCGAGCATGTTTACAGGCATTATTACCGATCTCGGGCGCATTACCGAGGTGGCGAACCCCGTTCCTGGGGCCGCTGACCGCCGGTTCAGAATTGCGACCAAATTTCCCATGGCTGAGGTTGCAATGGGGGCATCTATAGCCTGCAATGGGTGCTGTTTAACCGTGATGCAAAAGGGCGCAGATTGGTTTGATGTTGATGTCTCGGGCGAGACATTATCAAAGACCACGCTGGGGGCCTGGGTTGTTGGCGCCAAGATTAATCTAGAGCGCTCATTAAAAGCCGGTGATGAACTGGGCGGTCACATCGTTTCGGGCCATGTGGACGGTGTCGCGGAAGTAACTGCCATTCGCGATGACGGCGCATCCAAACGGTATACCATCCAGCCGCCGCAAGCCTTGGCCAAGTATGTCGCCGCCAAGGGCTCTGTAGCATTGGACGGCGTTTCATTAACCGTGAACGAAGTGGATGCCACATCATTCGGTGTGAACATCATTCCGCATACACAATCCGAGACAACTTTTGGTGCGCTGAAACAAGGCGACCGTCTGAACATGGAAATCGACGTGTTGGCGCGCTATGTTGCGCGATTACTAGAGGGCGGTGTTGCCGCACAAATCCGTGGATAAGAACGTGAGTTATTCCGAATACGTATCGTCGATTGACGAGATCATTGAAGACGCGCGCAACGGCAAGATGTTCATTCTTGTCGATGATGAAGATCGCGAAAACGAAGGTGATCTAGTTATTCCGGCGCAAATGGCGACACCGCAGGCCATTAACTTCATGGCCAAGCATGGTCGTGGATTGATCTGTTTGGCGATGACACGCAAGCGCGTCGAAGACCTACGCTTGCCGATGATGACGACGCACAACCAGACCCGTCATGCTACAGCGTTCACGTTGAGCATCGAAGCCAAAGAAGGCGTGACTACCGGCATTTCTGCTGCTGACCGTGCTCGCACGATCGCTGTGGCCATTGATCCGGCCAGTACGCGCGATGACTTGGCAACGCCAGGCCACGTGTTTCCATTAATGGCGCGTGATGGCGGCGTGCTGGTGCGCGCGGGTCATACCGAAGCTGCGGTTGATTTGTCGCGCTTGGCCGGCCTTATTCCGTCGGGCGTGATCTGCGAAATCATGAACGATGATGGGTCTATGGCGCGTATGCCGGACCTCGTTCAATTTGCGCAGATGCATAACATTAAAATCGGCACGATTGCCGACCTGATTGCCTATCGCCGTCGTAAAGAGCGCTTGGTGCGTATCGAAACGGAAACACCTTTTACGTCGCAATACGGCGGGCAGTGGTTGCTGCGTGTTTATGCCGACAACATTTCAGGCCAAGAACATGTGGCCTTGGTGAAGGGCAAAGTTGATGGCCCTGAGCCTGCCATGGTGCGTATGCATCAGGTGAATGTCTTGAGCGATATGTTCGGCGATTTAAGCAGTGCGAAAACCGGCGATTTGCCGAAAGCGATGCAGCAGATTGCCGATTACGGACGCGGCGTTGTGGTTGTGCTTCGCGATCAAAAAGACGTGCGGCTGTCGGACCGCGTGCGTGCGCAAGTCAAAGGCGAAGATGGCCCCGCGCGCTTGATGGATTATGGCGTTGGTGCGCAAGTGCTGGTCGATTTGGGCGTGCGCAATATGATTTTGCTCACCAACATTTCAAAGAACGTTGTCGGGTTGGATGGCTACGGCCTGAAGATCATTGAGCAGCGTAAAATCGTTTAGTTTAGTTCTGAATTTGGTCTGATAGGTTTTCTATGTCGATCCCACACATCCTCATCATTGAAGCGCGTTTTTACGATGAAAACGCCGATCAGCTTTTAGCCGGTGCCAAAATCGCGCTGGAAAAAGTCAAAGCGACTTACGAAGTGATGACGGTACCAGGCATTCTGGAGATCCCATCGGCAATGCAATTCGCTGCCATGAAGGGCACGGATTTGATGGGCCGCCCTTACGACGGCATGGTGGTTTTGGGGTGCGCTGTAAAGGGCGAAACCGATCACTATGAACACGTCTGCCGTGAATCAATGGCTGGTGTGCGCCAAGTGTCGTCGATGATGCAATTAGCCAGCGGCAACGGCATTTTAACGTGCCCGACCTGGGAATTAGCCATGAACCGCGCTGATCCGAATGGGGCCGATGATGTCGGCGGCCGTGCGGCTCGCGCTTGCTTGCGAATGATTGAGATTAAGCGCCGCTTCAGCTAATAAGCGGCTATAAGCTTACAAAGTCTTCGCTAAAATACTGTTTGCTCTTTGACTGGCGGATTATCTGACCATGGCTGCTGCGCGCTCTGCTTCGACTCCTCACGTGACTGCTGCGATGATCGCCCGCAGTGCTGGCCGCTTGGCTGCCGTTCAAGCCCTATATCAAATTGAAGTTTTGGAACTAAGCCCGGATGTTGTCTTGAAAGACTTCATCTCTGGCCGTCAGGGCGGGGTTGCGATTGTCGAAGATCCTGTCACCAGCCAAGAAACTTTCGTTGAATTGTGCGATGCGGACAGCGAATTGCTGGTCGACATTGTGCGTTGCGTTGAAAATCGTAGCGGCGAAGTGGATGCCATGATGACGGGCGCGTTGTCAGCTGATTGGCCCGCAGAACGCTTGGAACTGATCTTGAAATCGATTCTGCGTGCGGCTGTGGCGGAACTTTTAACCCGCTCAGACATTCCCCCCCGAGTCACAATCTCGGAGTTTGTCGATGTCGCTCATGCGTTCTATCCCGGCCCAGAACCCAAACTCGCAAACGCCGTCCTTGACCGTGTCGCACGCGCGCTCGGCCGGATCGAGGCAAAGTCCTAAGATGCCGCGGCTTGGCGAATTCGATTTCATTCGCCAGATGCTTGCGCCGCTGAGCCGTAATGCGCCTGGTGCGTATAACCTGACCGACGACGCCGCTTCGCTGACTGTTGGCCATGGGTGTGAACTTGTTCTCACCAAAGATGCCGTCGTGGCAGGCGTTCATTTTTTTGTCGACGATCATCCTGGCTTAATTGCGCGCAAAGCGTTGCGCGTGAATTTATCAGACCTTGCAGCCAAAGGCGCGAAGCCCGTCGGCTTTCTGATGGCGCTGGCTTTGCCGCAGTCTATTGATGATGCGTGGTTGGCTGCATTCACCGGCGGTCTTGGAGAAGACGTTGAAACATATGCGTGCCCGCTGCTAGGTGGCGATACCGTTTCAACGCCTGGGCCCTTGACGATTAGTATTACAGCGTTGGGTGAAGTGAAAGCCGGGCACATGATCCATCGGCATGGTGCGCTGAGTGGCGATATTTTGTGTGTGTCGGGTACAATCGGTGATGCGGCGCTGGGACTAGATGTGGCGATGGGATCGTTCGCGTCTTTGAGTGACGCGCACAAACATTTCTTGCTTGATCGCTATCGTGTGCCGCAGCCGCGTATCGAACTAGGGCAGGCGCTTGCTAATCGTGATAGTGCGTGCCTGGATATTTCAGATGGCTTGTGCGCTGACGTCGGGCATATCTGCGAACAATCGCATGTGGGCGCTGTGATTGATGTTGCTCAGTTGCCGTTGTCGGATGCGGCGCGCGCCGCGCTGAAAGATCATCCAAATGTGATCGAGCGCATTCTGACGGGCGGTGATGATTATGAGTTGGCGTTGGCTATTCCACCCGCAAATTTGGCGGCAACGCAGGAATATGGCCGCAAAGCTGGCGTGACCATCACGCCCATTGGCCGGTTTATTGAAGGTGCGGGGGTTACAGTGCTGGATGGCACTGGGACTGCGCTTACGCTATCCTCAAGCGGATATCGTCACCGCTAAAATTGAACTGAACGGTCGTTATGAAGCGCATCATCGTCATCGTGCTGTTGTTGATCCTGGTTGGTGGCGGTGGCGCTGGCGCATTGATCATGCTGGGCGTGTTGCCCAATCCATTTAATCCGCAAACAGCTGCTCAATCCGCAGCAAAGGCTGCCGCGGCAAAAGCCGATGCGGAAAAGAAAGCCAAAGAATTTAAGCCGCCAACCGAAGCGATGACCTTTGTCGTGCTGCGCGACATGATCATTCCGGTGCTAAGTAACTCAAAGCTTGAACGTACAGTTTACATCAGTGTTCGCTTGAGTGTCGTGAAGGCACAAAAAGACTTAGTCGAAGCGGAAATCGTGCGTTATGAAAACGCAGTGCTCGATACGTTCGTACCGTATTTTCAGGAACACCCGACAATTGATCTGAAAGACATCAAAGCAAAATTGAATGTCCTGGCGAAGAAACTTTACGGCGATAAAGTTCTTGATGTGCTTATCACCAACGTCTTTGAGCAACGAACAATGTCGGCGCAATAGCGCAACTGCTAGCGCGACCCATTTAAATTGGCTTTCTGTGCTGCACTGCAGCGTAATCCTTTAAATACGCCACCTTCTGTTGCGTCCCCCACCTCCTTCTGGCAACCTCGACCCGCTACTTATAGCGGCAGGGGAGCGATGCGCTGCTATCTGTCTAAGTCTTGTTTCTAATTCTTCTTTCTATGAGTTCGTTTCTCGGAGTGACGTGGCTATGCAACGGCATCGCCTCCGCACGGGGGTGTTTGCCGCTAACATCAATTTAAGGGGCAAATATGGGTTCGTTAGAAGTTCTCGTTATCGCCTGTGGTGTGCTTGCTCTGCTTTACGGCGCCTATGCGACGCGCCGTGTGCTGAGCCAGCCAGCTGGTAACGCTCGTATGCAAGAAATCGCGGCTGCCATTCAAGTGGGGGCTGCTGCTTATCTTAATCGTCAATATACCACCATCGGCATTGT
The DNA here is from genome assembly GCA_965229355.1 of Rhodospirillaceae bacterium. GTDB lineage: Bacteria > Pseudomonadota > Alphaproteobacteria > Rhodospirillales > Rhodospirillaceae. Next base: position 3,609,478 of record OZ245869.1, read on the forward strand.
TGGCGTCGTCGTCGCCATCATTTTGGCTGTGACGTTAGGCGCCACTGTCGCGATCGGCTTTGTGATCGGTGCAGTGTTGTCTGGGGCTGCCGGTTATATCGGCATGAATATCTCGGTGCGCGCAAACGTGCGCACGGCAGCAGCTGCACAAACAGGGGGATTGAAACTCGCACACGCGACAGCATTCCAGGCTGGTGCGGTCACGGGCTTGCTTGTGGTTGGCTTGGGGCTGTTGGGGGTCGCGATTTATTACTTCGTGCTTCTGTCCAACGGCGTTGAGCAACGCAAGCTGTTGGAAGGCCTAGTCGCTTTGAGCTTCGGCGCATCGTTGATTTCGATCTTCGCGCGTTTGGGGGGCGGCATTTTCACCAAAGGGGCCGATGTTGGCGCTGACTTGGTGGGCAAAGTCGAAGCAGGTATTCCTGAAGATGATCCGCGCAATGCTGCGGTGATCGCTGACAACGTTGGCGACAACGTGGGCGATTGCGCAGGTATGGCTGCTGACTTGTTCGAAACCTATGCGGTAACCATCGTCGCGACGATGCTGCTGGCGACCATCAACTTTGATGGTGCGGCTGAAGCAACAGCGATGCTGTATCCGTTGGTGATCGGAGCGGTGTGTATCATTGCATCAGTGATTGGCACGTTCTTCTCAGGGATCGGCTCTGACGGGAAGATCATGAAGGCGCTTTATCGCGGCTTTATCGTCACAGCTATTATTTCTGCAGGCCTGATTTATTGGGTCACCGAAACGATGGCGGGCGCGGGGCTGGAAACAGCAGCGGGCGGTTTGGTCACTGCGAATGACCTGATCATCTGTGCCTTTATAGGTTTGGCTGTCACGGGTCTAATTATTGTGATCACCGAATACTACACAGGCATTGGTTCGCGTCCTGTGCAGTCGGTCGCAAAGTCGTCGATGACAGGCCACGGCACGAACATCATTCAAGGTCTCGCAATCTCGATGGAAGCGTGTGCCTTGCCAGTGTTGGTGATTTCAGCTGGCATCATTGGCTCGTATACGGTCGCGGGGCTCTTCGGCCTTGCAGTGGCTGCGACAACCATGCTGGCTTTGGCTGGTATCGTTGTGGCCCTTGATGCGTATGGTCCTGTGACTGACAACGCGGGCGGCATTGCCGAGATGGCTCATCTGCCACCGGAAGTGCGCAAAGTCACTGACGCGCTCGATGCTGTGGGCAATACAACCAAAGCTGTCACGAAAGGCTATGCCATCGGTTCGGCAGGCTTGGCAGCGTTGGTGTTGTTTGCCGCCTATACAGCTGACCTTGAGCACTACTTTGCTGACCTCAATATTCAATTCAATCTCGACAATCCTTACGTCGTGGTTGGTTTGTTTATCGGCGGTCTGTTGCCTTATCTGTTCGGTGCAATGGGCATGCAAGCGGTCGGGCGTTCAGCCGGGGCTGTCGTAGAAGAAGTGCGCCGTCAGTTCCGTGAAATGCCAGGCATTATGTCTGGCACACAAAAACCTGATTACAGCCGTGCCGTCGACTTGCTGACCAAAGCCGCCATCAAGGAGATGATTTTGCCTTCGATGCTGCCCGTGTTGGCGCCGATTGTTGTCTACTTCGTCGTCAACGCCATTGCCGGTCAGGCGCAAGCCTTTACAGCTTTGGGTGCATTGCTGTTAGGCACGATTGTCACTGGCCTGTTCGTCGCGATCTCAATGACGTCGGGTGGTGGTGCTTGGGACAATGCTAAGAAACTCATCGAAGATGGTTTCTTGGGCGAGGGCCACAAGAAAGGCTCAGAAAGTCACAAGGCTGCCGTGACAGGCGATACGGTTGGCGATCCGTACAAAGATACGGCGGGCCCAGCTGTGAACCCGATGATCAAAATCACCAACATCGTTGCGATCTTGCTGTTGGCAATCTTGGCTGCTGGCCACTAAACAATACGTCTTAAATAAAAAGGCCCCGAAGCAATTCGGGGCCTTTTTTGTTGAGTACAAAGACTCAAAAATTATTGCGGGCCTTTTTTGTCTTTGCCTGCGTTAAAGCGGCCCAAGTTACCAATGAGCTGTTCGATCAAGCTGTACTCACGACCTTTGGTAACTGTTTCGCGGCTAGCAATTTGAATTTCGCGACCGTCGTTCACGTCTAACTTTTTTACTTCTTTGAGAATGCCGCGGTCATCAAACGTGACGGCATACACAGTGCGGTCCAATTCTTCGGTCGGATAGAAAGCATACTGTGTCGTCTGAGAACTGATGTAGTACCAGGTCTCGCTATCAAACACGGCGGTTGTGGACGGCGTGCCCAACAAATTTTGCACGTCTTGGCGGGTTTGCTCCCCAGGAGCCAACTTGGCCATGGCCTCTGCCTGGGGCAGGTTGCCACGCGCATCAATGTCTTTCATGCAGCCCGATAGGGCCAAAAGAACGCCAAAAGCGGCGGTAATCGGGACGGAAGCCGAGGCAAAACGCATTTGTGGCACTCAAAAACGTGTATGAACTGAGGCTTGAACCTGGGGTGGCTTAACGGTTGTTCGACCGGTCCCTGGGTTCTATATAACGGCTTAAATATACTATGGCGGGCCAGTTTCCTAGGCCGCCTTAATTTTTGATCAGAGATGGTCGCCCATGGGCCTTTTTTCTTTCCTGCGTCGTGAAAATCCCTCCGAAACGGCTGCCATTGCCATGTACGGGTCAATTGTGGCCCAAGCACGGACGGCGACATTCTATAGCGAATTAGGTGTACCGGATTCTCTGAATGGCCGTTTCGACATGATCATTTTGCACGCCATGCTGGTGATGCGCCGTTTACGAGACGAGCCAACCGAGACAGATCATACTCTGTCTCAGGCTTTGTTTGATTACATGTTTAAGGACATGGATCGCTCATTACGCGAAGTCGGCGTAGGCGACATGAGCATCGGTAAGCACATCAAAAAGATGGCCAAAGCGTTCTATGGGCGTGCTGAAGAGTACGAAAAGGGTTTGGACCAGAACGACGAGACGTTCTTGGAAGCCTTAAAAAACAACCTTTATCGCACTGAGACACCGACCCAAACGCAGACGCAGCTTTTGATGCAATATGTTCGCAGTACTGAAAAGGCGCTGAAAAGCATTAGCTTTGAGGACATCATCGCAGGCCGTTTGCAGTGGCCGCAGGTTCGTGTCGGAGCTTAAGAATGACGACAGGTTCTGAGACTGGATATTCATTCCCCATCGATATTACGCAGCTTTCGTCGAAGGGGCGTGAGTATCAGTTGACTGCGAAAGACGATGAGCGCCGCGAGATTGCAGGCTATTTAGGCCTGCTCGAATTGCCATCCCTAAACGCCACAGTCACGCTGACGCAAGCGGCCAATGGTATCATTACGGTGTCTGGTGTGTTGCAAGCCGACGTGGTGCAGCAATGCGTCGTCAGTTTGGCACCGGTTCAAGCCTCGATTTCGGAAAGCTTTGAGCTCGGTTTTACCAGAACGCCTTTGGATGAGGGCGATGAGGAAGAACTCGAAGTTTCGCCCTACGATGACCCGCCAGATACGTTGACCGGCGACAGCATTGACCTGGGCGAAATCGTGGTTGAGCAGCTGGCTTTGTTCCTGGACCCTTACCCACGCGCCCCCGGCGCAGTGTTCCAGAACCCCTCAAAAGAGGGGGATGAGCCGGTAAAAGCGACCGTTTCGCCATTCGCGGTTCTGGCAAAACTCAAAACCCAGAATAAAAACAATTAGTTAGGCTGCTTGCGCCGTCCGACCCTTTCCGCTATGAACTGCGACTTCCTACGCGGCCGGTCGCGTTAGCGCTCGTTTTGGGCGGCTTTTGCTTGGCCACACGTTAATCGCACTTAATGAAAGACCACGACCATGGCGGTTCCTAAACGAAAGACAACAAAATCACGCCGCAATATGCGCCGTTCCCACCATGCTCTAGATGCGGCTTCTTACCAAGAATGCCCCAACTGTGGTGAGCGTAAGCGCCCGCACCATGTCTGTGGCAGCTGCGGTCATTATGACAGCCGCGAAGTAGTGGCATCTAAAACTACAGCCGCTTAATCTCCTGTCCGGGGGTACCCGGTTTTGCACCTTGCCATCGATATGCTGGGGGCTAAGCCGCGGTATATGATTGTTCGGGCGGGTACTACCTGATGGGGACGGGGTGAGCGCGCCACAAATCATATCTATCGACGCTATGGGCGGTGACCACGCTCCCGAGATTGTTATCAAGGGCGTGGCGATGGCGCGCGTGCGCTATCCCAAAGCAAAGTTTCTGCTGTACGGCGACGAAGCGCGCATTAAGCCGCTCGTGGACGCCGAGCAGGCACTGTCAGACTGCGTCACAATCAAACATACGCCCGATGTCATCACGGGGGATGCCAAGCCATCACAAGCTTTGCGCCAAGGCCGTAATTCCAGCATGTGGAAAGCGATCGAGGCAGTGAAGTTGGGTGAGGCTTCTGGCGTTGTGTCCGCTGGTAACACTGGCGCGCTGATGGCGATGTCGAAAATCATGATGCGCATGCTGCCGGGGATTGATCGTCCTGCGATTTGCAGTCTGTTCCCGACGCGTATTGGCGAAACCGTAATGCTCGATCTCGGCGCCAATGCCATTTGTGATGCGCGTAATTTGGTCGAATTCGCCATCATGGGTGAATGTTTCGCGCGCGCGATCTTGGGGTTACCACGTCCCAGTATTGGTTTGCTAAATATCGGCTCGGAAGATTTGAAGGGCACAGATACATTGCGCCAAGCAGCACAGATGCTGCGCGAATCCCCGCTGGAATTAGAATTCCATGGTTTCATCGAAGGCGATGATATTGCGATGGGGACTGTGGACGTTGTTGTGACCGATGGTTTCACGGGCAACGTTGCGTTGAAAACAGCTGAAGGCACTGCCAAGTTGTTTGCCGAGTTCCTGAAAAATGCCATTAAAAGTTCGTGGATGGCGAAGTTCGGTATGATCTTCGCGAAGCCTGTCTTGTCACGAATGTTAGCGCGAACCGATCCGCGGCGTTATAACGGCGCGTTATTTGTTGGTTTGAATGGTGTCGTCGTGAAAAGTCACGGTGGAATGGATGCTGTCGGGTTTGCCAATGCTATTGGCGTTGCTGTCGATATGATCTCACGTGATCTGAATACCAAGATCGGTGAGGAACTTGAGCGTATTAACGCAAGTGGCGCGTCATTGGCGCAGGCCGCATCAGAATGATCAGACGTTCAGCGATTGTCGGCGTTGGGGCTTATCTCCCCGAGCGCATTGTAAGTAATGCCGAACTGGCAGCACGTGTTGAGACATCTGATGAATGGATTGTCGAACGCACGGGAATTAAGCAACGTCACATGGCGGCGGATGGTGAGTTTACGTCTCATCTGGCGATTAATGCTGCGAAGCACGCGCTGTCGCGCGCCAACATGGATGGCAAAGATCTCGATCTGATCGTGGTCGCCACTACAACACCTGACAACACATTCCCGGCGACGGCTGCGAAAGTACAAGCTGCATTGGGGCGCCCCGGGATCATCGCATTTGACGTGCAGGCGGTGTGCTCAGGCTTTGTCTATGCTTTAAGCGTCGCTGATAACTTTATCAAAACCGGCCAAGTTGAAACCGCGCTGGTGATCGGTGCTGAAACATTCACGCGCCTATTAGATTGGAATGACCGCACCACATGCGTGCTGTTCGGCGATGGCGCCGGTGCTGTTGTGCTACAAGCCGGGCAAGGTGAGGGGACTGCGAAAGATCGCGGTATTCTCTCGACCCACTTACATTCCGACGGTCGCCATTACGACATGCTGATGGTCGATGGTGGTCCATCATCGACGCAAACAACTGGCCATGTTCATATGAAGGGCCGCGAAGTTTTCCGCCATGCCGTCGTGAATTTGGCGGACACGGTGCGTGAAGCGATTGAGCACAATCACATCACGATCAATGATGTTGATTGGTTGGTGCCGCACCAAGCGAACCGTCGCATTCTCGATAGCACTGCCGATAAGCTCAACATGGATCCGGGCAAAGTGATCATTACCGTTGATCAACATGCCAACACGTCCGCGGCCTCGATTCCGCTGGCTTTGAACCAAGGTGTGACCGATGGGCGCATCAAAACAGGCCAATTGGTGCTGATGGAAGCCATGGGCGGTGGCTTTACCTGGGGGTCAGCCCTGGTCCGCATGTAAGTGTTACAAACACAAGCGGCTTAAATCTGCGCTAAATCATTGCAAAAGCACAAGAATGTCTATTGACGGGCTGCCCGCTCAAGGATAGCTTTTTGCCTGAGTTGGCCAAATGTCACTCCATATAAGGGGAGCGCGACGATGGGCGAGACCATTACCCGCGCGCAGTTAGCTGAATCGATTTACCAAGAAGTCGGTTTGTCGCGGAATGAATCATCCGATCTCTTGGAACTGGTCTTAAACGAAATCACGCAAGCGCTGTTGCGCGGCGAGACTGTGAAGATTTCGTCGTTTGGAAGCTTCTCTGTTCGTCAGAAAGGCCAGCGTATCGGCCGTAATCCGAAGACGGGCGATGAGGTTCCTATTTTGCCGCGTAAAGTGTTGGTGTTCCGTCCTTCGCAACTGCTGAAGGCTCGTATTCGCCAAGGCTTTGCTAATCGCGCTCCGGCATCAGCTCCTACGGCGTCACCCGCAGGCTAATCGATAGCCAATCTTATTTGGTAGCAAGTGAGCGATCTCTTTTCTCTTCCTGAAAACGAACCGCCACGCGTCGAAAAATCCGACGGTGCGTTCCGCACGATCAGTGAGGTGTCGTCGGAACTCGGCGTGCCGCAACACGTGTTGCGCTTTTGGGAATCACGCTTTTCGCAAATCCGCCCCATGAAGCGTGGCGGAGGCCGCCGTTATTATCGCCCCGAAGATGTAGGCTTGCTGAAGCGTATTAAGGCGCTGCTTTATACGGATGGCCTCACAATTAAGGGCGTTCAGAAGTTGCTGCGTGATGGCGCTGAGGGGGCTTCACCAGAGCCGGAGTCGCCTAAAGTTAACGATAAGCCTCTGATGGAGCGCAAAGAACTAGAGCGTGTTCTGGCTGATTTAACGGCACTGCGTGACGATCTGCGGGCGGCCTTGTCGGTTGCGGGAAACGGTTAAAAACTGCTTCCCTCGGCCGCCCTGTTGGGTATAGTCCCGCCACTTCCCCACCGCGCCCGCGAGGACGCGGTTTTTTAATCGATAAGTGGTCTCGGGGCGTAGCGCAGCCTGGTAGCGCACTTGACTGGGGGTCAAGGGGTCGCAAGTTCAAATCTTGTCGTCCCGACCATTTTCCATCCATATCAATGCTTTTGTTGCGAATTTTGAACCTCATTCTTAGATTGAGTGCGGTTGCGTGCATTTGTCCTGCCACAAGGTCATTGCACCTGTTACGGGAATCCTTTACCAATTTTTCATACTCTGGCGTTGTGGGGGCTGGGGGACGAGGGGTTAGCGAATGGTCGCGAATATCGACTCGATTGTGAATTCAGGTGCGATTTCATCGCCGTCACAATCGATTCCGAATGTTCGCCAAACCCCAATCCAACCCGGCGCAGATCGCGCACGATCAAACGACCGTCAACAAAAAGACCAAGCAAAAGGCGGGGCGGCGTTTCGAGCTGAATTGGGTGCAGTTGAGTCTGCAGCCGAGAAATTTGTCGCAGATGTCAGCGCGCGCCGCGCTGAACGCAAAGCGACAATACAGGAAAAGCCGGTTCGCGCTGAAAAGCGCCCCGATACATCTGTCCAATTGGATGCGGACGAGGGCGAACGTCTTTTCGTCCAAGCTCAAAGTGCTGCTGCTGCCCGTACGGCACCTGAAACACCGCAACGGCGAAGCACAGATGCTGGCTATCAAGGCCATATTCCATCATCGAATGAATTTATGGTGGCTGCTTCACGCTACGCTGAACGCGTATTTGCGCAAGCCGACAGCAAGTTTGCCAAACCGGGCGAGAGCCTGGAGCTCACAGCTTAAGCTGTCTGATTAAACAATCTCGAAATTTAAATCTGAGACGATTAAATCGGAGAAGATGTGTCTGCATCTGCGAGGGCAGAGCGTCCTGACGTGGTGAGTTTGCACACCAGCCAATCCGGCTTCAATTGATTGGCAAACCATGGCTCGGCCCAGCCTTGATCAAGGCATTTGCGGATCACTTGCGTGTTTACTTTTCGGCCATCGCCATCGAACAATGGCAGCTTGCCGCCAGGCTGTGTCAGCCCGCGTTCAAGCCACTTGCGCTGTGCTGCAGACAGTTTTCCTGCCCGCTCTACGCCGCCATCCATCTCGGTCCACTCTCGCCAGATCGTCGCCATCATCTCACCACGTTAGAAACTGCATCTGTGATGCTGAATGTGCGATCTAGTCTTTTCAGGTTATGATTTAGTTTATGCCTTCCAGCAGCAGCGAGCAAATGCCAGGAACACGCAGTAAATGAACGTCGCGACACAAGAATATGTGATGGTCTACATCATCGCGGCCAATCGCGATGAAGCACGCAACATCGCAAGCGTATTGGTAGGGGCTAAGCTTGCCGCATGCGTCAATATCTTGGGGGAGGTGACATCAATCTACCGTTGGAACGGCCAGATCGAAGAATCTACCGAAGTGGCCTTAGTGGCCAAGACGCGAGCATCTTTATTTGATGACGTTCGCGAGAAAGTGAAGGGCGTGCACAGCTACGATGTGCCCTGCATCGTGGCATACCCGATGTCAGACGGTCATGCGCCGTACTTGCAGTGGATTCACGACGAGACTTTAGCTGACTAAATTGGAGGTATGCGCACCGTTGCGACGGCTTGGGCCGCAATACCTTCTCGGCGACCAGTAAAGCCTAAACCTTCTGTCGTCGTCGCTTTTACGCTGACGCGTGATACAGCAACACCGGCAATTCGCGCGATTGAAGCAATCATTGCGCCGGCGTGTGGCGCGACCTTCGGGCGTTCGCAGATAATCGTGATATCGAGATGCGAAAGCTGACCGCCGCGCCCACGCAACAAATCCATCGCATGGGCCAAAAACTTTTCTGACGCGGCATCTTTGTAGGCGTTATTCGAGGGCGGGAAGTGCACGCCAATATCGCCTGCGCCAAAAGCCCCTAAAATTGCATCTGTTGCCGCATGAATTGCGACATCGGCATCAGAATGGCCCAGCAGTTTTTGTGTGTGAGGGATACGCACACCGCATAGCATCACATGATCACCATCGGTAAAGCGGTGCACATCGAAACCTTGGCCTACACGCGTTTCCAGCAAACTATTTTCCATGCGCCATAAATCGTCTTGAGTTGTGATTTTGATGTTCTGTTCGCTGCCGGGAACAGTGAGAACGGAGCCTCCCGCTTTTTCAAAGACAGCGGCGTCATCGGTCAGTTCTTGGCCTTTCACGGCACGATGTGCGGCCAGAATTTTATCGAAGTGGAACCCTTGTGGTGTTTGTGCACGCACCAAATGCGCGCGCGGCACGGTTTCAGTGATGCGTGCCAACGGATCAATGCGCTTCAAGGTGTCTACGACGGGCATGACTGGGATCGCAGCAGGAGCCTTTCCCAAGCCATCGAGGACACGATCAATCAGGGCAGGGGCGATGTAGGGACGGGCGCCATCATGGATCAGAACCCAATCCGGCGGATTGGCACTTAAGGCTTCCAGACCGCGCAGCACAGAGTCTTGCCGCGTCACGCCGCCAGGAACCGGTGCGCTGAGTTTTAAACCGGTGGCGGCGCTTGAGAACTGGTCGCTATCGGCGGCATGAATAACCGGCAAAATTTGACGGATTCTCGCATGTTGCGTGAATGCATCCAGTGACCAGCGCAGCACACTGCGCCCACCCAAAGACGCGTATTGCTTCGGTAGTTCAGTGCCAAAACGTTGCCCGCGGCCGGCCGCGACAATAATCACATCACACGTGTTGCCTAGTTGGGGCACGGTTTGCTCCTTGTGGTGTGGCTTTCCTACCATAAAGTTCCTGTCAGGATCAGCAAGCTGTTGTTTTAATTGCAAAAAATTGCGGGACAGGATTGCCACATATACTTGATTTTTCGGGTAAATCCTGTGCAAATGCCTAATAAATAATCAGCCCGGGGACTGATGCTTCAAACCATCCAAATCGGTGCTCTTAAAATCGACCAGCCGGTGCTGTTAGCGCCCATGGCTGGTGTGACCGATTTGCCATTCCGCGCCCAAGTGCGCCGGTTTGGCTGTGGCCTTGTTTATTCTGAAATGATCGCCAGCGGCCAGATGGTCCGCGCACATACCGAAACCCTGCGCATGAGCAGCAATTGTGCAGCAGAAGGCGAGATGGCCGTGCAACTGGCTGGGTGTGACCCTGCCGTCATGGCCGAGGCCGCGCGTATGAACGAAGCGCGCGGAGCGGCGCTGATCGACATCAATATGGGCTGCCCGGTGAAGAAAGTAACCGGCGGCATGGCTGGCTCGGCGCTGATGCGTGACGAGGATGCCGCGCTACGCATTCTGGAAGCGGTCGTTAACGCGGTTAAAGTTCCAGTCACTCTGAAAATGCGCATGGGTTGGGATCACGATACTCTTAATGCGCCCTCGATTGCCCGCAAAGCTGAAGCGGCGGGCATTCAGATGATTACGATCCACGGTCGCACGCGCCAAATGCTCTACTCCGGCAAAGCGGATTGGGCGTTCATCGCGAACGTCAAAAATGCTGTGCGTATTCCTGTCATTGCCAATGGCGATGTGGTGACGGTTGATGACGCCGCTGAGATTTTACGCGTGTCGGGTGCCAACGGTGTGATGATTGGGCGCGGAGCGTTTGGTCGCCCGTGGTTCCCATCGCGGGTGCAGGCGTTTTTGAAAGACGGCGCACGTATTGCCGATCCATCCAATGCCGAAAAATGCGCTGTTGTGTTGTCGCATTACGACGCGTTGCTGGAGCATTACGGTGAATACAAAGGCATGCGCATCGCACGCAAACATTTAGCGTGGTACGCAGCTGGCTTGCACAGCGCTAATGCTTTCCGTGTGAAGGTTAACACCGAGGAAAACCCGGCGCGTGTAAAAGAGCTGATCACTGAAGTCTTCGCGGGTCCTGAAGTGATGTGTGAGGCGGCGTGATGGACGATATCGTCAACCGCTCACAGAGTGCGCTACCGCAAGCTGAGGCCATCTTGGCAGCTGTTGCAGCCGCAACTGTTGCCGTCGATGAAAGCATGGTTATTCGTTACGTCAACGCCTCTGCAGAACAGCTGTTTCAAATCAGCGCCGCTGCGATTGTCGGTATGCCGCTGTCGGATTTTTTACCTCCGAATGGTGCGGTGATGTCGCTGGTTGACCAAGCGCGCCGCGAAATGGCGCCTGTATCCGCTTACGGCGTGTATCTTGATACCCCGCGCACAGGCACACGCACGTTGTCTGTGCACGTAGCGCCAATGTCCGACACCCAAGGTTGGTTAGTGCTCTCGTTACTCGAACAAACGCGCGCACTAAAAATTGGCCAACAACTTGAACATCGCAATGCCGCGCGTTCTATGACGGCGATGGCGTCATTGTTGGCACATGAAGTGAAAAACCCATTGTCTGGTATTCGCGGCGCTGCACAATTGCTGGAACAAAGTGCCGGCGAGGATGATCGTCATCTGACGCAACTGATCTGCGATGAGTGCGACCGGATCGTGGCCCTTGTTGACCGGATGGAAGTGTTCTCCGACGAGCGGCCATTATCGCGTGGCCCGGTGAACATTCATATTGTGTTGGAACGTGTGCGCCGCATTGCCGAAAATGGCTTTGCGAAAGGCATTAAAATCTCTGAATGGTACGACCCGTCATTGCCGCCGGTTGATGGCAACCACGATCAATTGGTGCAGGCATTTTTGAATCTGATCAAGAACGCCGCCGAAGCCGCACCGAGAGCAGCGGGCGAAATCGTGATTACCACGGCCTACAAACATGGCGTGCGCGTGTCACTGCCAGGCACGACCAATCGCGTACAGTTGCCGTTGGTCGTCACTATTCAAGATAATGGGCCGGGAATCCCTGATGATATCCGCCCGCATTTATTTGATCCCTTTATCACCACAAAGCCCAAAGGCAGCGGCCTTGGGTTGGCGTTGGTGGCCAAGATCATCTCGGATCATGGCGGGATTATTGAGTTTGAGAGTGAACCTAAACGTACAGTGTTTCGTGTCATGTTGCCGATTGTGAATTCGGGTGAGGTCGTCGATGGCTGAAGCGACCGTTCTCATTGCCGATGATGATCACGGCATTCGTACTGTTTTGTCGCACGCTTTAGGTCGCGCAGGTTTTGATGTGCGTACGACGGGTAATGCTGCGACGTTGTGGCAGTGGGTCTCGGATGGGGATGGCGACATCGTTGTCACCGACGTTGTGATGCCGGACGAAAATGGCCTTGATTTAGTGCCGCGCATTAAAAAGCTGCGCCCTGAGTTAAGCGTAATTGTAATGAGTGCTCAGAACACACTGTTGACGGCTGTAAAAGCTGCGGAACGCGGTGCGTTTGAATATTTGCCCAAGCCCTTTGATTTGTCTGAACTCATCAATGTGGTGAAGCGTGCGTTGGCACAACGCGGTGAGCGTAGCGCAGCGCCCGTGGCCGAGGGCAATGAAGAGAAGTTACCTATCGTTGGCCGTTCGCCCGCGATGCAGGAAATTTACCGCACAGTTGCGCGGTTGATGAATGCTGACCTGACCGTGATGATCAATGGCGAGTCCGGGACCGGTAAAGAGTTGGTTGCGCGTGCCTTGCACGATTTTGGCCGCCGCCGTGGTGGGCCATTTGTCGCCGTGAACATGGCCGCGATTCCGCGTGAGTTGATTGAGAGTGAGTTATTCGGTCACGAGAAGGGCTCGTTCACTGGCGCCACGATGCGCGTCACGGGCCGCTTTGAACAAGCTGAAGGCGGCACGCTGTTCTTGGATGAAATTGGCGACATGCCGCTGGAAGCGCAAACGCGTTTACTGCGCGTGCTGCAAGATGGCCGGTTTACGACTGTGGGTGGGCGTACACCCATTAAGTCCAATGTGCGTATTATCGCGGCCACACACCGTGATCTGCAAAGCCTAATCAAAACCGGCGTATTCCGAGAGGATTTGTATTATCGGCTCAACGTCGTACCGATCCGCATTCCGCCGCTTCGGCAGCGTGTGGAAGATATCCCTGAACTCGTGGCGCATTTCTTGGCGCAATCGTCGGCTGACGGCTTGCCAAGCAAAACCATTGATACAGCCGCACTTGATCGGCTGAAGGCTTATCGTTGGCCGGGCAATGTGCGCGAGCTAGAAAACTTGGTGAAGCGTTTGGTTGCGCTGTACAGCGAGCCCACCATTTCGGCGGCGATCATTGAAATGGAATTGGCGGGTCAGGAGCCTGTGCTCGACGATATCGGTCATGCTGATACCTTAAGCGGAACCATCGAGCGTCATTTGCGTGAATACTTCGATGTTCACGATGGCGAACTGCCGCCACCTGGTTTGTACGACCGTATTTTACGTGAGTTGGAAAAGCCGTTGATTGCACTAACGCTGCAAGCAACGCGTGGCAATCAAGTCAAGGCGGCTGACTTGCTGGGCCTGAACCGCAATACGTTGCGCAAAAAAATCCGCGATCTGGATATCAATGTCGTGCGGGGTTTGACGAAGTGAACGCCGAAACTGTGATCTCGTCAGATATCGGCAAGCAGCCGTGGTTTATGCGACGGCTGGTAATGCGCTTTGCCGTCTGGGCGAGGCGCGTGCACTTGGTGGACCGACTTTCCATTGCTGTTGCGATTGCGGCTCTGGTTTCGGGCGCCGCGACTTACGCCGCATTGACCGGCTGGGGTTTCGACGAGCCTAGTTCCACGTTGGTTTTGATTCTGCTGAATATCGATACGTTCCTGCTGCTGACGCTGACAATGTTGGTTGGGCGGCGCTTGTTGCGCATATGGGCTGCGCGAAAAACTGGCGGTGCTGGTTCACGTCTTTATGTGCGCTTGGCATTGTTATTCGGCGTGGTCGCAGTTGTACCCGCAGTCGTCATGGCCGTGTTTTCAGCGCTGTTCTTTACGTTGGGTGTTCAATCGTGGTTTGGCGAGCGCGTTGAAACGGCGATTAATGAGTCAGCTGAAGTTGCACGCGCGTATATGTTGGAACACCAGCAAGTGTTGCGCGGTGATGCGCTGGCCGTGGCCAACGATATTAATCGCCAGTGGCCGCAACTCAGTGCAACTCCGACGCTCTTGAACAATTATCTTTCAACACAAGCGGCATTCCGAGGCTTGACCGAGGCGGTCATCTTCACACCAGATTGGCAAGTGATTGCCAAAGCGGGTTATACGTTTGCACTGCAATCCGGCGAGCAAATCCCGTTCCAGGCCATAGCTCAGGCCAACATTGGCGAAGTGGCCTTGGTAACAGGTGAAAATTCCGACCGTGTTCGTGCGCTTGTGAAATTGGAAGCCTATGGCGGCGCTTATCTTTACGTCGGCCGCTTTATCGATTCAAAAGTGCTGGGTCACGTCACGCGAACCAATGCCGCAGCTGACGAATACGCAACGCTTGAATTACGCCGAGCTGACATCGAAGTCAGTTTTACGCTTTTATTCAGTCTGGTGGCTTTGCTGCTGGCGGTCGTGGCCATTTGGTTCGGCCTTAATTTAGCCTCGCGTATGGCGCAACCTATTGCCGCGCTGATTGATGCATCCGAGCGCGTGGGGCAGGGGAATTTGAGCGTGCGCGTACGTGAAATTGCCGCCAACGATGAAGTGGCCACATTAGGCCGCGCCTTTAATCGCATGACGCGCCGCTTAGAAGAACAACAATCAGATTTGTTAAAAGCAAACATGCAGTTGGATGAGCGCCGCCGGTTTACGGAAACGGTGCTGGGGGGCGTTAGTTCTGGCGTAATCGGTCTGGATACGAATGGCTGCATAACGCTGCCCAATCGTGCTGCGTCAGTCATTCTGGGCGCTGAACTTGCCAGTAAAATTAGCCACCCAATTGCTGATTTGGTCCCGGAATTTGCTGCGTTGCTGAAAGATATCGGTAGTGCGCGGAGCCGTTCCATTCAACGTGAAGTGCAAATTGTCCGCGCGGGTCGCTCGCAGGTGTTTTTGGTGCGCTTGGCCGCCGAAAATGATGTCGATACTATTTCAGGTTACGTGCTGACTTTTGATGACATCACAGAGTTGCAGTCTGCTCAGCGTAAAGCCGCGTGGGCTGATGTGGCGCGCCGCATTGCCCACGAAATCAAAAACCCACTGACACCCATCCAGCTTTCGGCTGAGCGCTTGCGCCGTAAGTATATGGATCGTTTGCCGGGCGATGATGGTGTTTTGTTCGCTCAATGCACCGATACAATCATTAAGCATGTTGGCGATATCGGCCACATGGTCGATGAATTCTCTGCCTTCGCGCGGATGCCAAGCCCCGTGATGACCGTGATTGATCTACGCAAGGTCGTGTTGGATGCCGTGATGCTTCAGCGCAATGCATACCCAAAGATTACGTTTTCATCTTCAATTCCGCCTGAAGCTGTTTCCGCCAAGTGTGATGCACGTTTGCTTGGCCAGGCCCTGACGAACGTATTGAAAAATGCCGTCGAAGCAATTGAGTCGCGTGTATCACAAAACCCAGATAGCGGTGCCGGTGAAATCAAAGTGGAATTAAAGCGCAGCAATGATGAATGCTTGATCTGCGTCACTGATAACGGTGTCGGTTTGCCGGAAAACGAGCGCCATCGCCTCACTGAGCCATATGTGACAACGCGCGTAAAAGGCACAGGCCTTGGCTTGGCGATTGTGAAAAAGATTGTCGAAGATCACGGCGGCACCGTGACCTTGGACGATGCACCTGCCAAAGATGCGGGCAAACAGAGTGGCGCACTTGTCACGCTGAGTTTTGCATCAGCGGCGACGGCTGAGAAAACGAGTGCCGAAAATACAAGTTCTGAAAATAAGACACGACCTGAAGACACTGTCACGCCCTTGCGGGCAAAAGCATAGGTTCAACCATGGCCCAAGACATTCTCATCGTTGATGACGAAGCAGACATCCGGATGCTGATTTCCGGCATCTTGCAGGATGAAGGCTACACCACGCGGGAAGCGGGTGGGGGCGACCAAGCCCTTGCGTTGTTGAAAGCCAAAGCGCCGGCGGCGGTTATTCTTGATATCTGGCTGGAAGGCAGCAAGCTTGATGGCTTGCAGGTGTTGAGCGCGATTAAAAATATGCGCCCCTCTGTGCCCGTGATCATGATCAGTGGTCACGGCACTATCGAAACAGCCGTGAAAGCCATTAAGCAAGGTGCTTATGACTTCATCGAAAAGCCGTTCCAAGCTGATCGCTTATTACTGATTTTGGAGCGCGCGATTGAAGCCGCACGATTAAAACGTGAAAATCTTGAACTCAAAAGCCGCGCCGGTGATCCGGAAAAATTAATCGGCAACTGCGTTTCCGTTTCAAACTTACGTCGGATCGTTGAGCGTGTTGGCCCGACCGGCTCGCGTGTGTTGATTGCTGGGCCCGCAGGCTCGGGCAAAGAAGTTGTCGCGCGTCAAATTCACATGAATTCACCCCGCGCCAATGGCCCGTTTGTTGTGGTGAACTGTGCCTCGTTGCACCCTGATCGTTTGCAAGAGCTCCTGTACGGTACGGCAGGGGCTAAAGATCAGCGCGCGCTGGGGCTTTTGGAATTGGCGGATGGTGGCACGTTGTTGCTGGATGAAGTGGCAGATATGCCGCTGGAAACGCAAGGCCGTATCATTCGCGTCTTACAGGATCAAAACATTGATCGTGCCAATGGCGCCGGAAACGTTGAGCTTGATGTGCGCTTTATCGCCACAACCAACCGCGATTTAAAAACTGAAATCCGCAACGGCTTGTTCCGTGAAGAACTGTATTACCGGTTAAGTGTTGTGCCTGTTCAAGTACCGCCGTTGTCTGAGCGTCGGGAAGATATTCCTGAACTCGCGCGCTATCTGATCGAACGCGGTGCAACGACGTCTGGCTTGCCACGTCGTGCATTGGGTGAAGATGCTATCGCAGCCCTTCAAACGTATCAGTGGCCGGGCAACGTGCGCCAATTGCGCAACGTTATTGACTGGTTGCTGATCATGGCCCCGGGCAGTGTGAACGACCAAATCCGAGCTGATATGCTGCCGCCCGATATTGGTAGCGATGCCCCGCAAATGCTGAAATTGCAGCGGTCCGATGAAATTATGACCCTACCATTGCGCGATGCACGCGAGATGTTCGAGCGTGAATATCTGGTGGCGCAAGTGATTCGCTATGGCGGCAACATTTCGCGCACCGCCGAGTTTGTCGGCATGGAGCGCTCTGCCTTGCACCGCAAACTCAAGTCATTGGGGGTGGGGGGCGATATGCGTCAGCGTCGTGATGGTCCGCCCAGCAAGGTGATGCCCTTAGGGCGCGTGAGTGTACGCTCCGACTGATAGGCAGTTGCCTTTATGAAGATTATCGTTTGTGGTGCGGGCGAGGTGGGCTCGAGCATCGCTGAGTACTTAGCGGGCGAAGGCGGGCACATCACGGTCATCGACCAAGATGCTGACCTTGTGCGTCGTGTCGCCGAGAACCTGGATGTCACAGCTGTGATTGGCCACGCATCCCACCCGGATGTGTTGGAGCGCGCTGGCATTGCCGATGCCGATATGATCATCGCGGTCACTTATTCTGATGAAGTGAATATGATCGCGTGCGAGATCGCGCACTCCTTGTTCAAAGTACCCACAAAAATCGCGCGTATTCGCAGCCAAGTGTATTTGCAGCCGATGTGGGCTGATCTTTATACCGATAAAGCGATTCCCATCGATGTCGTGATTTCCCCGGAAGTGGAAGTGGCGCGCGCGGTGAAACGCCGCATCGAAACGCCTGGCGCGACCGAAGTAATTTCGCTGGCTGATGATAAAGTGCGTCTGGTGGGTGTGCGGTGCACTGCCGATACGCCCATTTCAGCGACGCCATTACGCCAGCTCACAAGTTTGTTCCCAGATTTGAAGATCGTTGTTGTGGGGATTAAGCGCGGTGATCGCGTCATTATCCCGCGCGGCGATGATGAAATGTACGATGGCGATGATGTGTATTTCGTCGTCGCCTCTGACCAATGTCAACGCGCCCTAGCGACATTCGGGCATGAAGAGGCCGCAACGCGCAGGGTTGTCATTTTGGGCGGCGGCAACATCGGCTTATTTGTCGCTCAGCAGTTGGAACAAGATCACCCCGAGATCAACACGAAGATCGTAGAATTCGATCGCGAACGCGCTGAACTTCTGGCGCAAACGCTGAAAACCACCACGGTCTTACACGGCGATGCTATGAGCCCCGAAATTTTATCTGAAGCCGGGGTGCATGATGCAAAAACCGTTGTGGCGCTGACTCACGAGGATGAAACCAACATTTTGGCGTCTCTCCTGGCCAAACGAAAAGGGGCCGAGCGTGTTATTACTCTGCTGAACAAGTCAGGCTACAACTCGTTGGTGGGAAGCTTGGGCGTGGACGTGATCGTCAACCCGCGCTCGGTGACTGTGTCTCGTATTCTGCAGCATGTTCGTCGGGGTCGTATTCATGCTGTACACACCGTGCAAGATGACTTTGGCGAGTTGATCGAAGCCGAGGCCATGCAAACATCAGGTTTGGTGGGCAAGCCGTTGCGTGAGCTGAACCTTCCCAGCGGGACGCGCATTGGCGCTGTGATCCGTAAAGGGCAGGTGATTGTGCCGCGCGGCACGTCGATTGTAGAAAGTGGCGACCGAATTGTTTTATTTGCGACTAAGGCCGCTGTAAAGCAGGTGGAAAAACTGTTCTCGGTCCGGTTGGAGTATTTCTAACCATGACTCACATTGCGTATGTGAACGGTCGCTACTTGCCCCAACGCCAAGCGTTCGTGCATATCGAAGACCGCGGCTATCAATTTGCCGATGCGGTCTATGAAGTGACATGCATTTGGAACGGTAAGCCTGTCGATCATGCCGCGCATCTGGCGCGTTTGCGTCGGTCGCTGGCCGAATTGCGCATCCAAGCCCCGATGAGTGATGCGGCGTTGACAGTGGTCCTGCGGGAAATTGTACGCGTAAACCGTGTCAAGAATGGCACGGTCTATATTCAAGTTGGGCGTGGTGTTGCTACACGCGGGCACGCATTTCCCACAAAGAAAACCAAACCTTCTGTTGTCGTCACAGCCAAGCATGGTGCGGGACCTTCAGAATCCATTGCTCAAGCTGGCGTGAAAGTCACCGTGCGGCCCGATATCCGTTGGGGCCGAGTGGATATTAAAACGGTTGGCTTGTTACCCAATGTGTTGGCGAAGCAGGCGGCTGTCGATGCCAAAGCGTTTGAGGCGTTGCTGGTGCAGGCCGATGGGGTCGTGACAGAAGCAAGTTCGTCAAATGCCTGGCTGGTCACGAAAGACAAAACCATCATTACACACCCTGCTACAAATAAAATTCTCAGCGGGATCACCCGCGCGACAGTGATGAAGTTGGCACGTGCGGCAGGTTACACAGTGCATGAGTGCACGTTTACGTTGGATGATGTGTACGCAGCTAAAGAAGTATTCTTAAGCGGCACCACGACTTTTGTACTGCCTGTGGTGCAAGTCGATGACCGCGTGATTGCCAACGGTGCGCCGGGTGAAACAGCGCTTTCGTTGCGCAAAGCCTATCTTGATTACGTCAATGGTTTGGCTGACACAGCCTGGGCTGTATAGGGTGTTATGACAATTAAGCTGCCTGCGCCGAAAGCTATTTTGTTCGATTGGGACAACACGTTGGTGGATACATGGCCAACCATTGGCAAGGCGTTGAACATTACGCTGACTAAAATGGGGCATGAGACGTGGAGTGAAAGCGAAATTCACGCGCGCGTCGCAGGGTCTTTGCGCGATACGTTCCCCAAAATCTTTGGTGAGCGTTGGGAAGAAGCTCGCGAAGCTTACTATCAAGCCTTTGCCTCGGTGCATCTTGAGATGCTGCGCATTTTACCGGGTGCGGAAGAGGTGCTGAAGCGTGCTGCCGCGACCGGCGTTTATCTGGGTGTCGTTAGTAACAAAACGGGCAAATACCTGCGGGCAGAAGCGGATTACCTGAAGTGGGCGCCTTATTTCAGCAAGCTTGTGGGTGCCCAAGACGCGGTTCGCGACAAACCGGCCCTTGATCCGGTCCATATGGCGCTTGAGAATTCCGGTATTGTATTGGGGCAGTACGTTTGGTTTGTCGGTGATAACGATATCGACATGGAATGTGGTCACGCGGCCGGATGCACAACAGTGCTGGCTCATACTGAGAAGCATGAGGGAAAGCATCAGCCGCATCTTTGCGTTAAAGATTGCGCTGTGTTGCTGGACGTTTTGGAGACTGCGCTCGCTGCATAAGCGGTCGCAGATATGTCCGAGGGGGACGCGATGAAGAAAGTTCTGCTGGGTATCGTTGGTGTTGTCGTGCTGGGGTATTTGGCCTTGGTGGCGTATGCCTATTGGCCCGTCAATAAACCAAGCCTTCCTGCAAAAGAGTTGGCTTACGCGGACGATAAATTTGTCGATGTCGATGGCCTGACTATTCGCTATCGCTCTTATGGTGAACCTGCTGAAGGCAAGCCGAATATTGTTCTGCTGCACGGTTTTGGTAATTCGCTACAGTCGTTCCGCAATTTAGCCCCTTTACTGAGCAACGTGGCGTATGTGGTTGCGTTCGACTTTCCTGGTTATGGGCTATCTTCAAAGCCTGTGAAGTTTGACTACAGCAATTCCGGCCAAGCTAAATTGACGATCGATTTGGTCCGCAAGCTTGGTATTACGAAGCCAATCTACGGCGGGCATTCGATGGGCGGGGCCATTGCGCTGCATGCAGGTGTCAAAGATCCTGAAGCCGCAGGCATGATCCTGATTGATCCGGGTATCATGGAAACCGGCGTGCCGAAAATTATGGCAATGGCGCCGTTCCCGTTGCCGCGTATGTCGGCCAAGCTGTTCGGCAATCGCGAATGGCGCGAGAAGTTTCTGAAAACATCGTTCGTAAACCCTGACGTCATCACCAAAGAGGTAATGGACGACATGGACCGCACGTCGCAAACCGACGATTACTGGTCGGGCACGACGGCGATGATGAGCCAGTTCACGCCGGGCGAAGAGGCGCCGCTGTTGCCGCAAGTCAAAGTGCCGGTGATCTCGATCTTCGGCGAGAGCGACCGTAATCACCCAGATGCTTTGCGTAAACAATTGCAGGCTGCCATTCCGGGCAGTGATTTAGTGGTGATTGAGAAGGCAGGTCACTATCCACATGAGGAAAAGGCTACGGAAACCGCAAACGCGATTAAAGCTGCCTTGCTCAAATGGAACCCAGCTCCATCGCCAGCCACCGAAGAAGCGCCGGTTGAACCCTAAGCCAAAGCCTAAGGGCCTCGTGTGTCACCCAAACGTGGGTTGAAAACGCAGGCTTGTCACGCGTGAACACCATTCTGTGGCGGAAGGCCTAGTCATTGTGACTTTTAAGCAAAGTCTAGGTTTTCCGCCATTTTTGCGTGTAACAGTGTTATGAAAATCGCTGCGCCCTGAGGTTGGGGCGGGTTGCTCTTCGGCCTGAAAAAATCTAGCATTTCAGTGGTTTCGCCAACTTTGCGGCGAAGCTGCCGGGGAGGCAGAGACCCAAACTGTACCAACATAAGTCAATAAACAAAACATAGGGTGCAAACTATCATGTCCGCCGAGAAGGCCCAGAACGTTCAAGACGTGTTCTTGAACGCAATCAGAAAAAACAAAACGCCAGTCACCGTATTTCTGGTCAACGGTGTGAAGTTGCAAGGCATTGTAACGTGGTTCGATAACTTCTCAATGCTGTTGCGCCGTGACGGTCATACGCAATTGGTCTACAAACACGCCATCTCCACCGTGATGCCATCGGCTCCAGTGCCGCTGTTCGAACCCGCAGACGGGGCCGGCGGCAAAGAAACAGGTGGCAAAGAAGACGCCGGTGCTTAAATAAGCTTCAAACGGCGAATGTAAGAGGCCCAAAACGTCCCAAGTTCTTCATGACACAGCGAAACCGGCAACCCGGACGCTGGTTGTTTATCCTCACTTCAAGGTGCGCGGTGATGCTTCAGACCCGCGCACCCAGCGCATGTCTGACTCACGGCTGGAAGAAGCCCGCGGGCTTGCTTCAGCCATTGCTTTGCAGGTTGTTCATGCCGAGGCCGTGAACCTGCAAAAAGCACGGCCCTCGACGCTGTTTGGCCTCGGTACGGTTGAGCGGTTGGCAGACTTCATCGAAGAAAACCACATCGACCTGGCGTATGTCGACGGCCACCTATCGCCTGGTCAGCAGCGCAACTTGGAAAAGGCTTGGCAGTGTAAGGTGATCGACCGCACAGGTCTGATCCTGGAAATTTTCGGTGCGCGCGCCAAAACGCGTGAAGGCCAGTTGCAAGTCGAACTGGCGCATTTGACCTACCAGAAAAGCCGTCTGGTTCGGAGTTGGACCCACTTAGAGCGTCAACGTGGCGGCTTCGGGTTCATGGGCGGTCCTGGTGAAACGCAGATTGAAATCGACCGTCGTTTGATTGGCGAGCGTATCGCGCGTCTGAAAAAAGAATTGGAAGTGGTGGCGCGCACACGCCAACTGCACCGCGCAGCGCGTAAACGCATTCCGTATCCGATTGTGGCTTTGGTCGGTTACACCAACGCTGGAAAATCAACGCTGTTTAACACTTTGACGTCATCTGACGTGGTGGCGATGGATCAGTTGTTTGCGACTCTCGATCCGACCATGCGCCAATTAAAGCTGCCGTCAGGCCGCACAGTTATTTTGTCCGATACCGTCGGCTTTGTATCCGACTTGCCGCACGAATTGGTCGCGGCCTTCCGCGCAACGTTGGAAGAGGTGCTGGAAGCCGATGTGATCATTCACGTCCGCGATGTGGCGCACGATGAAACCGAAGCGCAGAAAAAAGATGTCCAAGACGTGTTGGGCCAATTGGGGATCGACCCCGAGAAGGAAGACGCCAAGCCCATCGTTGAAGGCTTGAATAAAATTGATCTGCTGTCGGATGAAGATTATCCGCGCATTGTCGGCACCTCTGCGCGTGCGGATGACAGTGTTGCGATTTCTGCAGTGTCAGGCGAGGGCCTGCCGCGTCTGTTAAGGGTGATTGACGATCATTTGGCCAAAGCCCGTGCGGCACTTGAATTTGCAGTGCCGTTATCCGATGGCGCAACACTGGCGATGATTTATCGGCGCGGCGAAGTGCTGCACCGCAAAGACACCGAAACCGAAGCGATCGTGACCGCGCTGTTGGATGTGGCTGACGTTGCGCGATTGGAACAATCGGGCAAGGTGCGCGTTAATCCTCGTCTCTCATCAGTTGCAGCCGAGTAAATGAAAACTGTTGATCCTGTTGCCGTCATCGGTGCGTTGCGCGAAGTTGCCGAAACCATCATCCTTCCGCGCTACAACAATCTTGAGGCCGAGCAGATCCGCACCAAAACCAGCGCACACGATGTGGTGACGGTGGCGGATGAAGAAAGCGAACACCGCCTTGCTGTCACGCTGCCCAAATTACTGCCTGGTTCGGTTTTGATTGGCGAAGAAAGTGTCGCCAAAAATATCGGGTTGCTGGGCCACATCGACACGGAAGAATGGGTTTGGATCGTTGATCCTGTCGACGGCACGCTGAATTTCGTCAACGGTCGCCCCACGTTTTGCACCATGGTTGCTTTGGTGCATCAGGGCGAAACGGTCTGGGGCTTTATCCATGATCCGCTGCGTAACGCGACCATTTGGGCCGAGAGCGGAGCAGGGGCGTTTATCACCAACGCGAACGAGCCGGCTGTGAAGCTTGAGATGGCCCGGCCCGAAGATCATCAACTGTCCAGTTTGAATGCGGCGATTTACGACAAAGATATGGCGCCCATCAAAGGTAAGTTTGGCCGTATCTCGCGCTCGGGCTGTGCGGGCCATGACTATTGGGCCGCCGCCGAAGGGCGTTTGCATATTGTGTCGTTCCGGAACTTAAAGCCCTGGGATCATGCACCTGGCGTATTGATTCACGCCGAGGCGGGCGGATATACGCGTCTTTTAAGCGGCGATGAATATTTGCCAGGCAAGCAAAGCACGATTGGCTTGCTGGCGGCACCGAACGAGAAGATTTGGGCTGAGATTGTCGCGGCGCGCCAAACGCTCGACTAAAGCTAGTCTTTGCCATCATCCGCATCGACGTTTGAGGCGCCTGCGCCGTAAGCCGGAACGCCCGTCCGCGGGTCGATTTTCAATTTCGCGATCAGGCGCGGGGGCACATCGCGCAAATTCCGAATACGCCAGTCGTACTGTACAAAGCCCGGCGTGCGCGATTTACGCACAAAGTTGGCGTTATGCTCCAATACTTCGGCATCTGTGACGACGCGCATCAAGCCTTGCATCTTTAAGCCCACTTCTTCGAACCGGTCGGCGTACAGCAACGCTTGCCCTGAGCCTGCCAGCACCATCTTGGCGTCTTCCGTGGTGCGCAGGCGGAACATCGCACCCTGGCGGCTGATGAAGTTGAAGCTTTGCTTGTTCCCGGCGAACTGGCCTTCTTTCATGTACTTCACCTGAAAGCGGCCGCTGCCGATTGAATTGACTTCCTTGAAGGCGGAATCACCTTTTAAGAACTTCAGGTGCTGCTGAATTTGCCGGTCGGCATCTTCCTTGCTGATCTCGCCTCGCGCGATTTTGCCGAACAGCGGCGCGTACGTAATGACGCCGATATAAGTGACGCCATAGAGGCCCGTCGACGTGAACCGGATCTCTGTTTCGAACTGTTCGGGGAACCAACAACTGCTGAGCAGCGCCAAGCATGTCACGGCACCGAACAGCCAATTTGTGATTCGTTTCAACAAGGATAGGCGCACGACTTCAAACCGCACATGAACATTTTTAAACAGGCTATTTGCCTTCACGCTTGGCCTGCACCCACAATGCTTCCATCTCATCCAGTGTCGCCTGGGCGGGCGTTTTGCGCTCCGCTGCCAGCAACTCCTCGATGCGCCGGAAGCGCCGTTCGAACTTCAGGTTCGTGCGGCGCAGGGCCATGCCGGGGTCGATATTGACCTTGCGGGCCAAGTTGACGCAAGCAAACAACAGATCGCCGATCTCATCTTCCAGCTTGTCAGGTCCGCCGTTGGTGGCAAAGACCTCTTTGATCTCGCCGACTTCTTCGTCGATTTTATCCAAAACCTGCTGGGCCTCAGGCCAATCAAACCCCACGCGGGCGGCGCGCTTTTGCAGTTTTTCGGCGTGTTTCAGCTCGGGCATGTTGGATGGGATATCATCCAAAGCGCTGGGCAGGGCCTCAACTGCGCCAGCTGCCTTTTTGGCCGCGCGTTCGGCCGCTTTGTGCTCTTCCCACTTGCTCATGTGGTCGTCGGCGTTGCGTAAGCTTTCGTCGCCAAACACGTGCGGGTGGCGGCGGATCATCTTTTCGCAGATGGCCTGCACCACATCCTCAAACTTGAAGTGCCCGGCCTCTTCGGCCATGCGGGCGTGGTAAACCGATTGAAACAAAAGGTCGCCCAGTTCTTCCTTTAAACCCGCCATATCCTTACGTGCGATGGCATCAGCCACCTCGTAGGCTTCTTCCACCGTGTACGGCGCGATGGTGTCGAAGGTTTGCACAATGTCCCACGGGCAGCCGCCTTCGGGCTGGCGTAACCGGCGCATCACCTCAATCAGGTCGGCAATGGCACCATCACGGCCATCGGGCAGGCGGTTATTGTGATCGCGTTTGGCAGCGGACGTATCGGGCATGACGGACGAAGACCAACAGACAAGAAGCAATGGGCCAACAAAAGAACTGCGGCAATCTATGCTGGATTGAGATGCAATGAAACGTGCTCAGGCTAAGCTCACCAGCGTTATCAGCTTGGCACATATCCTTGAAAATTATAAGCTTATTCAAGCTCTTATTGATTAAAGCTCGCACCTCACTGTAGCGAACGGACCGAGGCCGACCCATGCATCTCCTCCTTTGTTTGGAACGGATTTGCCTGCCCCACGTTTATGTCAGTTAGCAAAAGCGGTTTTGACGGTTTCTCTGAACAGAGAGGTTCTCTGAGCAGAGAGGCTTCTTTGTCAGCAGGCCGCGCTGGCCGGGGGCGGCAAGATATGAGCACTGACAGCATGACGACGACGACCAACAGCCCTGCGCAAAACCCGGCGCCGGTTGTGCTGGTGGCTGAGGATGAGATTATTGTCCGCATGGCTGTGGCCAATGCGCTGCGGGAGCGGGGCTTCCGTGTGCTGGAAGCCTATAATGCCGATGAGGCCATTGAGCTGGTCTCAGCCACGCCAGACCTCGATGTGGTGTTCTCAGACATTCACATGCCCGGCAGCATGAATGGCACAGACTTGGCGGTGTGGCTAAAATCACACCGGCCCGAGGTGCCAGTGCTGCTCACATCAGGCGTTGTTAATCACTGGCTGTCGTCGACCGAATTGCGCACCGCCATGCCGCATGTATTCCAGAAACCATACGACATGGACTTGTTGGTCGACGTGCTTAATGCGCTGGCTGAACGGCGTCGGATGGGTATGAAGGGGCTGCACAACTGAAAATCCCGAGGTTTGATAAATGGCTCTAATCTGCCATCCGCTACAGATAAATGTCGCATAATGTATAATGAAATCAATGACTTAGCGACATTTTGCCCATTTGAGGCCACCTGCCCGGAGTAGGCATGTGCATCGGTTGGCGTGAGTGCAAGCAGCAACGCCATTAGAAGCGCTAAATTTAACGCAGCAGCCGCAGCTCGTAATTTATTCCAGAACGCTCGCTTCTTGCCGGACTTATCGTTCCAGCGAGCCCAATCAACAACGGCAACTTCTTCCGGAATACCTGCAAGCTTTGCGATCTCAAGCACTGTTTCTTGGGACGGCGAGCGCTGGCCCGACGTGTACATCGACATGATTCCGTTCGACATGCCGAGCTTTAAAGCAACTTGGTGATTGTTCTTTAGGCCGGTTTTTTCACGCGCGGCGGCGAGATAATCGCGGAAGTCCATTGTCAAGCCTCAAATTATCACTGTCTGTAAGAATAGCAGATTGATTTATCACACGTTGTGAGAAATACATCTTACAGGGTGTAATAAATTGTTAAGAGGGCGGGCAGGGGCACTTCCAATGGAAAAAATTAGCGTTACAATCCATGGATGTACGAAATCTACGTCGAATTTGAAGACCGGTTCCAACCTGCCGGTATCAAGCCGACGCTCGGTAGAGCGAAGCAAACCGCGCGCAATAAGTCCTGGTTCTACCGGCGACTCACTTTCGTTGTGTATGCCGCATCGGGCCGGTTTGGCGAACGCATCGCGCAATACAAAAACGGCGAGCCCGTTACAGAAGAAGCGCCGCCCTTCTAAAGCTGGGCGAGGTTTTCGCTATGCTTGATCAGCAAACAAAAGCTGGTCAGGAAGCAGGCGAAGCGACGCAGGCGGGCGAAGCCCGCCAAGGCGCTCGCCGCGTTTACGACGGAAATTTGATTTTGCCGAAAACGGCAGGCGTATCCCCCCACCCAGCTAACAGGGGGGATACGGGATACATTCAGGGTCTATTCGCTGAATTCCCGGCTCGCGTTCTTCTCGTCGGAATCGACACGGTTTCGGAAGCCTTCAACGTCCGGCTTAAGCCTGGGGTGGCTGAGTATCTTGAAACCCAGGATGCGCAGGCACGGGCGATTGATTGGAATGGCCCGCAGTCGTTCTTGTTGGGCGATATGACGGCAATCATGCAGGCACCACGCAAAGGCCTGCGGTATCGCATTCAACTCGACGGCTTCACGATGGAAGTGCGGCACATCCCCGAGTGGGCTGTGTCGATCAAGTATTCTTCATCAGGTCTGTGGCAATCCGGCGCTGATCTGCTGCGCAACAACGCAATCGACCTGCTGCGTAAAATCGCGGTCATTCCGCAGGACAAAGACGAAGCCGAAGGCGATTACGGCGTATTGGTCGAAGCTGCACCGAAGCGCTGGCAGCGCTTAAGCGAGATTCACGTCGCTGTGGATTTGCGGAGCGAGTACCTGACCGGCGAAATGGTGCCCGGCTTTGACGCAAATTTCGTCTGCCACGGCGGAGTTAAGCGTTTTCCGGTCAATGTCGACACCCGCAGCGAAACTATCTCTGTAGGCTCAAAATCGTCGGTCCAAGTCCAAATCTACGACAAGGGCAGGGAGATACGCGAAGCCTCAGGCAAAAGCTGGTTCCGTGAACTGTGGGAACGCAGTGGCGTAGCCATCACATCTTTCGACGACATCTGGCGCGTTGAAACCCGCCTTGTCGGCGATTGGCTCAAAGATCGCGGCTGCTTCACCTGGGACGACTTCCACGAAAACGCAGCGATGCTGCTCAGTGACGCGCTGAATACACGCCGCCTGTGTGAACCAACTGGCGACAGCAATCGTGCGCGCTGGCCGCTGCATTGGCTTTGGCGCTTGGTCCTGATTGCTGTGGCCGGTTCGATCATGCCGAAACCGATTGGCCTTCGCCTTCAACGCGACACTGAGGTCGCGCCTGAACGTCAAAAGAAAACAACAGCCGGTTTAGTGCGCTCCATCGCAGTGATGTTGAAAGCGCTCAATCCACACGACCGTCGAAACTACGAAGACTTAATCCGAGACGTTGCACGCGATGTAGTGGCTATCGCGCTGCAAGACAGAAATCACGGGGAGAAACTGGCTCGCCTCGTTGAGAAGCACAGACGTATAGCCCTGCCGAAATGAGCCACGGCATAACAGGAGAACTACAATGCACGTTGAAGTAACCGGTACTGTTCAGAAGCGCGAAGGCATCAGCAAAAAGACCAACAAGCCGTGGTCAATGCGTGAGCAAGAAGGCTATCTGCACACCACAACCGAAAAGTACCCTCGCAAAATCAAGTTTGCTGTTCCCGATGAAGTGGCCGACGGCTACGCCATCGGAAAGTACGAAGTTGATTGGGACAAGACTGCAACCGTTGGCGACTTCGACAGCTTGGCCGTAGGCCGCACGCTGCATCTCGCAAAGAAGGTTGCCTAAGATGTTCCGGCTGCTTCGCACAGTTGCGTTGTTTTTGGCGATTGCAGCCGGAGCCTTTTTTGCTGCGCGTGATGCGCATGCACAAACATCAGGAATGTATTTCTGCGCGGAGGTTGGTCCTGGCGACACTTGCGCGCAGTGGGTGAACGCTGTCGAGGGCATTGCGTCTCTCGAACAGGTCGGCGTGACGTCGGATGCCATTAGAGATTCAATGGTTTTCGGCTTCGGTGCTGTCACGACGTTTTTTGTCATCGGCCTGGGCATCGGGGCTGCGCAGAAAGGTGTGAGAACCACTGCGGAAAACTGAAAGGGGTCTGTTATGTTTAATAAAGCAAAAGCTTGGTTGCGTGAGAAAGTATCTAGCGTGAAATCGGCGGGCCAGCGATTGGCAGTCGCAGCGCTCGGCGTTGTAGGCGTTCTGGCTTCGTTGCCTGCGAAAGCCGCTGAACCTACCTACACTTCGCACATGGGCCCGATGCTGAGCGAAGTTGGCGTCGATGCCATGAAGGGGGATGTTATCCTCTTCTACGGCGGTTTGTTTGCGATCATTCTGTTGGGTGCCGCGTTCGTGTTTGCGACGCGCAAAACCAAAACAGCATCGCACTAAGTCATGCTCGCTGGGGCACTCCTAGCATTGACGTTTGCGGCGTACGTCCTTCTCGGGGCGTGCGCCGCATGCGCGCTGGCGCTCGGTTGGTATTTGGCGTCGAGGTAGCTATGAAAAATCCAACACCTGTTGAAGATGCTATCGCATGGACTGCAGGCGCACTGCTTGCAATTTTGTTGTGCTTTGCAATTATGGGTAAGGCCCACGCAGCAGGTTACGTCGCCCAAGGTCAGGCGAGCATTAATTGCACATCTCCGACGTGTACGCCGCTCGATCTTTGCTCCGCATATCGCGCCGCCAATCCTATACCTGCTTGGAATAGTCCAAGTTATACGTGTGAGGTGAGTGCGCGCAGTGCAGCAAGCAACTCCTGGACGATTAAGTTTGGAACTGGTGGCGTGACAGGGGGCGTCTATAGCTTCAATGCGCTCGGAAGTAGCGGTAGTTATACAGGGAATACGTGCTGGAACACGGCATGGTCAGCTAATTCAAGCAATCCGGTGTCGACACATGCGTGTCAGACATGCGAACCGCCGAAGGTTTTGAGTGAGGGCAAATGCGACTTGCCACAGTGTGATGAAGGCGAGGTTTGGGATGCGGCAATCAACCAATGCCGCGAAGAGTGCGGGGGCACAGATTTTTTTCACTACAATACGGCATCATGCCAAGCGCAGTGCCCCGTGGGCTTAAAGGCCACAAACATCGTTCTTTCAAATCGTAAGCTTAAGCAAACTGATCTTGAAGTGCGTCCGACGATGAACGGTTGCAGTGTGTCTCATCACTGGCAATGTATCGGTGACGATAAGGATGCTGGCGGCGGCTACTATCAAGGTGCGGAATATACCGGCCAAGTATGCGCCAATTGGTGGGAGTACGACGAAACAATCCCTGTGACACTCATCGCTCAAGATGCCTACGAGGAAGAAACCGGCGCGGCTGGCTACTATGCTGGCGAACAGGCAAAGGCGCTCATTGGTGTCGATAATGCAGCTGCTGCGGGCGAACTAAAAGAAATCGCGGAAGGTGATGAAGCGGTTCAGCTTAGCGCTGTTCATACGATGTGCATCGCTGGCACGAAGCGTATTGTTTTCATGGTGAATGGCGCGCTCGAAAAAGCCGTTTTCCTTGGTCCATGTTCGGAGGTGGATGAAGAGTACACACCACCTGGTCCGAATGGTGATGAGGGGTTAGCGCGCATCGAAGGCAAGGTGGAAGTGGTCGATAACACAGTCGACCACATTGCAGCACAACAGGACGCGGAGAGCGAAACATTGTCAGAAACTAAGACGTTGGCCGAGCAGATTAAAGCGCTGGCCGAGGGGCTCGGTGAATCAGTGGCCGATGTTGCTGCTGCCGTCGCAAACCTGGGTGACGGTGAAGAACCTGGCGAACCTGGGGAGGGTGTCTACCCGACAGCCTGCGGCGGCGAGGGCAATCCTTGCTACACGCAGCAATTTCCAAACGGTTTAGGGCAGGCGTTTGAAGATGCAAACGCACAAGTACAAAACGGCCAAGTGCCAACTTGGATGAACGGCATTATGCCGACGCTTCCAACGGAAGTGCCGCAGTGCTTATCGCTTCAATTCACAGTGCCGGTATTTCATTGGCAGGTCGACTTCTCACCGCCGTGCCTCTTCTGGGACTTTGCTAAATACATGCTGCTGCTGAGTACGCTGTTTTCAGTGTACGGCATTATGTTTGGGAGAGGGTGATGCCATTAGTTATTGTTGCCCTTATCGCCTTTGCGGTTTGGCTTTTGCCACTGATCACGACCGGGTTGTTCTATTGGCTCGCGTTTGTGTTCAAAGATTCAATCATGGGCGTGATCGTTGATCTGCTGGGCCTCGGCGTTAACGCGATCAACCGTTTGGGGCTGGACCTGCCTACGTTTGATCAAATCCTTGCCAACCTTCCACCAATCGTTCCGCTTGTGTTCGCACGTCTTGGCCTGGATCATTGCATTAGCATGATTGTAGCGGCGTATAGCGCTAAGTGGGCTTTGGGCATGCTGCCGTTTGTTGGCTCTTTCCGCACAGGTGAGTAATGCCCTGCACCGTTGTTGAAGGGCCTCCGGGTGGCGGTAAATCGTTGCATGCGGTTGGTGAATTCATTCTGCCGGCTGTTAAGTCGCGCCGAATGGTGGTGACAAATATTCCTCTAAACCAACAGGCGCTTGATAACGCGTGCGGCTTTGATACGCGGCCCTTTGTCACCATTCTTGAGGAAGGTTGGGACGATGAAAACGCTCAACCCATCAAACCGTTCTCCAAGGTTGAGCATTGGGAACAGCACAAAGATTGGCGCGACAAATCATCGGAAGGGGCAGGGCGCGGCCCCATGTACGTTGTTGACGAGTGTCACGAAGTTTTGCAAGTGCCGGGATACGTCAACAAAGCTGATCATGCTGTTGCTAACTTTGTCGCACGCCATCGTCACCATGGGGTCGAGCTTGTTTTAGTCACGCAAAAGTTCGATCAGATACCGGCATCAATTCGTGCGCGCGTAGATGTGCGTTTTCGATACACCAAGGCCTCTGCGCTTGGATTGCAGCGTTCCACGTTAAAGACGACGTATGTCGGCCAGTCGACAAAGCCTTCGGGTGCGCCTTCCATTCGTCGATACAACAAAGAATGGTACGCGCTTTATAACTCGACGGTTCTTGGTGTCCTTGAATCGCTGCCTCGCACGCCGAATCTTTTGAATTCATGGTTTCTGTGGTTCGCGTTAACGGGCGCTGTGCTCGGTCTTGGTTGGCTCGCATGGAATGGTGGTCTGCATGTCCCCGGCTCTGGTCCTTCTAAAGCTAGTGATAAAGCTCGCGCTCAAGCTGGTGCGCCGCAATCGAACGCAGCAACCCAGTCGTCTGACGCTCCGTCGTCGGGTGCAAAACCGGCTGAGCCCACCACGTCGGTGAGATTGCGAGAACTCCGGGAGCAAATTGAACTGGCGAAAGCGGAATCCGAATTAGCGTCAATTCAAAGCGGCCAAGGGCAGGGTGGATCAGCGCTAAGTAGCATCGGCGGCGGGCAACAATCTGCGCAGATCGTGCCCAACCTTGCCGTGGCAAAACAGGTTTCAGATGCACATAGCCAAATTCAATTGCTTAATGCGCAATATGCGCTTCAACGTTTGAAAGAGGCACGCCCAAAGCAACATCCGCTTGATGGGGCAAAGGTGAAGATTTCTGGCTATCTCAGCCTCGATGCACGGCCAACGTATTATTTGGATGTGCTCGACCGTGGCGCCACAGCAATCCGTACTGTTAAATCGAACGATCTCGAAATGTATGGCTTCACGGTTATGGCCGTCGATAAGTGTATGGCCTGGTTAAAAGGCGATGCTGGTAATTACCGTTTAAGCTGCGATGAGCCAGCTACACTGGGCGTTGCTATTGATGAAAATCTTGCTGGCAAGCTTAAGGCTGCACAATCAGTAAAGCCGATGATGTCGATTGGACATATCGCAAATTAAAATCGATTCTAGGTCGGTATCTTTGCGAACTACCGATATGGAGGATTGTCTTTAATCCATTTCGTTGTGCCGCTTATTACGCCCGAATAGTAATGGTTCTTAGTGAGTTCCAAAACGAAAAGCCGATCATTGCTGTCTAGGTATTTTTGGAAATGGTCGTGCAGTTCTTTGGCGGTGTTGTCCACGGCGATTAACCACACTGAGTAAAGAGTTTTTTGAGCGCCGAGGCTCTCAAGCTCATCTATTAACGGGCCGTAGTCGTGACTGTCAGCCTCTTGACGCAAATCATAGGTCAGCAGATATGAGGTCATTGCAATCGTTCCTAGGGGTCGACTCCAAATAAACGATATGCGCGAGTTTGAGTGAAGAGCAACTGTAGAAGTGAGTTATCCACCAACATCAACAATATTTAGTGATTTTGTATCGGTTGATGCAATGCATCAACCGTTGCCCCGTGGCGAACGCGGGGTGTGCCTGATCAAGGGTGTTTTTTGTCCTTGCATGCGCTTCCTGGCAGGCCGGAGGCCGAAGGTTAGCGATGCCCACAAAACACTTGCGAAGCCCTTGAACAGGTGAGGGGCGGAGCCCCTTTACTATGCATTTTGTTGTGGGGCGACTGCCGTTGAAGATGCCGTTGGCTGCGGCAATGCTGTGAGCCAGTTCAGGCCCCTGAACTCATGACGCGCGAAGTCGTCGATGAACTGTACCGGAATCACAAAGGTGACCATGTAAAAACTGCAGTTTGTGAATGTACAATTTAGAAAGACGGTCGCATTGAGTGGCATCGCGCCTGATGCGACGAACGCGTCAAGTAAGTTACCGCTGCTGCCGCGCAAAGTACAATGGCGCACGACGATGTTTGCCGGGCCGATAATATCGCAATTAACGAAGGTTTTGTTTTCAATTGCACTAATAGTCGGGCGTAATAAATCTGTGACACGAATGCGCCTGC
Source organism: Rhodospirillaceae bacterium (assembly GCA_965229355.1). GTDB lineage: Bacteria > Pseudomonadota > Alphaproteobacteria > Rhodospirillales > Rhodospirillaceae. The sequence continues at coordinate 3,643,479 of OZ245869.1, forward strand.
TTTCAAATGTCTGGTCGTGCGGGTTTATAAAATCGGAAATTGCGATCCTTTCTCGAATATCGGCCAACTGATGACGAATACGCGCATAACCCACCAGGGCGTAAGTCAATGAAGACAAACACATCCCGATTAAGCCACCGAGTACCCACGATAACGGGCTAAAATACTTAAGTACCTCCACTAAGCCTGCAGCGTACGCGGTGATTAAGCCGATAATTACGGTGAAAATCTTTACGGCATTTTTCACCAGTAATTCTGTGCCGAAGGAGATGGCGCGGCTCCAGAGCGATTTCCTCATTGACAGGGGGGTCCTTTGATAACGTGTTCTTTAGCAAAATTGCGGCCAAAACAGCATCAAACATCATTGTTCTGATTCGTGGAAAACTGCAATGAGGCTATTCCGGCTAGGCTGAACGCGTGCCAATTGGTGAGCCCCTTAATATGGAGGCTCACATGCTGAATTTCGGTGAATACAAGTTGGTTCAAGGCAAAGACTTGCATGATGCCATTTGGATGGCGCTGCATCTTCACATTGGTGATTTGCCGCAGCTTAAGGGCAAAGGCATGCGCCGCGACCCTGATCTAAAGCGCAATGCCGTGAATCGCTTTGCTGATCAAGTGATTAGGCACCTTCAGATGTCGGGCTTTGTTCTCATCAAAAAAATGCCTCCACGGGAACACGGCCATGGCGGCGTTTATCCAATTTGTGAAGCTGATCGGCTTATGGAGCTGGGCGACGAGAACGCTGCTTCCGAGCCAATCGCGGCCGGGCCTGCCGCCGATACAGCAACATTGCCGTTTCAATCTCCTGAAGCGTAAGGCCGTGGATCTGTGCTGCCGTCGGCGGGTCAATTCGGCCAGCCGATATTTCGGCAGCGATCGCTAGTAGCCACTGACGGCGTTCGTGTTTGGCCGTACGACCGAGAAGGCTCTGACGCTGGCGCGCCTTTGCTGTGGCAGCCCAAGCGCGGATCGACGCGGCTGTGGCTTCAAAGTAGTCGGCCATCCGGTGAAGCGTTTCGGCGTCGAGATGGCTAAGGCTACTGGCTTCGGGGGCGGCTGAACGGTACGGAGCGGGCGGCTTGAACATGACAAGGCCCTCAGTTGCATATTGTAGGTTGATAAGCGGTTAAGTTGCGAACCATCTGGGCGTGACAGTTCAGCTAAGACGGCAATTGTCCTTATGAGCCAATATCTTAGCCTATCTAATTGTCGCATAATGTATATTATGGATAGTAATGGACGGGCTGTTATGGCTGTTGTATATAGCCACGACCGTTCCCGAGGACCTTCTTACCCATGCTCCAAGCCTTCATTGATGACAGCATCCAAGCCCACGAGGTTCTGATTATCGCGGGCTTTGTGGCGTCGTCTTCGCAGTGGCAGATCTTTTCTGGCGAATGGCGTGAATGCTGTGTGGCGGCTGGTTGGAAAAACGGTGTTTTTAAAATGCGCGATGCCGTGGCTATGGCGAAACGCGATCCACAGATTCAGGCTCATATTAAGCGCCACTCTGAAATTATAAAGCGCTACGCCCAGCTTGGGGTTTCGTTGGCGTTGCCGCTTCAACTGTTCAAACGCATTGCCCAGCAGTTTCCCATGATCGGTGGCAATCTTGCGAAGCCGTATTATGTAGCCCTGCGCAGCCTCATGTCCCAGGTTGGGCGATATCAGGCTGCGCACCAACTGGGGCCGGTCGATTTTATTTTCGATAAGATGGCGGTTGAGCCGCACATCATCGCGGCCTGGGATGTGTATGAGCGAATGGCCTCGCCGCATCAACGCACTATGATGGGCCATAAGCCGATCTTTGAAGATGATGCGAAGGCTGTTCCGTTACAGGCGGCTGATATGTGGGCGTGGTGTTGTCGCAAATCATGGCGCGACGGGTCTTATGCGACAAACGCAGTTCCTATGTCCTGTGGTGCTTCTCCTGATTTTCCAGTGCTGATGATGCAATGTGACGAAGACGATTTGGTGAGGCAGTTTCAAGCCGCTTCTGATCGGTTCAGCGATATCTGATCGTGCTGTTTGATCTTGCAGCGCAGCACTAAAAACGCAGCGCAGCATTGGTAAAAAGTTTAGCGCTGTAAAAATTCATTTGTTACGCTGATGCGTCACATTGGGGATTTTTGAGAATCATTTAGTTCAGTTTCTGTCGCTCAGAGTTTGAGTGGCTCGTTTTGATTTGCCTGCCTTTGCTTTGCCTGTGTCACGTTTTCTCGTTGGTCAGGATTGTTGTGCATGTCTCATCAAAGTAGCGTTGCGTTGGATCAATCTGTTCTGGGCAGCGCTTCAGCAAGCCCGCCTGCCACTGATAATTCGGCTTTCCGCATCTGGCAGCGATTATCACCGAAGCCTTTTGGCAAATGGCTATTCAGTAAATTGGTGTGCTTCAAAGCCCCCTACTTCGCCAGCATTTCTCCACGTATTGATGAGCTAAAGCCTGGTTTGTGTGTGGCGCGCATCAAGAAGCGCCGCAAGGTTCACAATCACATCGGCACTGTTCATGCCATTGCGGTCTGCAATTTGGCAGAACTCACCGCAGGCGTGATGACGGATGTTACCGTGCCGCCGACGCATCGGTGGATCCCGAAGGGCATGACCGTTGAGTATGTGAAGAAAGCTGCGACAGATTTAACCGGCACCGCTGCACTGTCGTCGCTGCCGATATTCGGCAACGCACCGTTTGGATTGCCAGTGGTGGTCAACGTAACCGATACATCCGGCGATATTGTGTTGAAGGCGATGATTACGATGTGGATTACACCACGGAAATCGTAGCCTTTTCTAACGGTACAATATCGGCTTCTGTTGTTGGTGCACTGGGCACTTCAATCACCATGCCATCAAAAGCTGCTGTCACGCCGACTGGACATTTAAAGTTCACAGCGTCGTAATCAAGATTTGGTCCCATGTGCGTAATTACGGCGCGCTTGGGTTTGAGTTCCTCAATCCAACCCAGTGTCTTTTCCAAATGCGCATGCGTGGGGTGCGGCGTGTCGGTGAAAGCATCGACAATCCACAACGCGCATCCGCGAATGATGTCCTTAGCTGCATCGGGTAAATCTAACAGGTCGGTGGAATACACCACATCGCCAAACCGAAAGCCCAACGTACTGATGAAGCCGTGATCTTGCCGGAAGGCGCGCACTTGCAGCGTTTTGAGCATGAAGATGTCATGCATGGTTTCGCCAATGTCATGCGGGATCAGCCACGGTTTGTAATACGGCTGGCCGGGTTCGATACCTTCAAAGGCGTATCCAAACCGGCTTTCGAGTGCGGCAAACGTTTCGGCATCTGCGTAGGTATCAATCGGGCCACGCATGGCACGGTTGATCTCGCGCAGTTCATCAATGCCGTGCGTGTGATCGGCATGGAGGTGGGTGAACAGTACGGCATCAAGGTGGCGCACTTGGGCATCTAACAACTGCGCGCGCACATCGGGCCCGGCATCGACCAGGACTGTCGTGAGACCATCGCTGACCAGAATTGAGGCGCGGCGGCGGTTGTTCTTCGGGTTCTTCGGGTTGCAGCGGCCATAGCCATCGGACAGCGTGGGCACGCCCCCTGCTCCGCCGCAGCCTAAAATTGTGACTTTTATGGTCACGCGGTTGCCTCGCTTACACTTTCGACAACGCTTGATCGAGATCGGCGATAATGTCGTCGATGTGTTCAATACCGATGGCCAAGCGCACATAGCCTGGCGTCACGCCGCTCTTCAGTTGTTCTTCGGGTGTCAGTTGCGAGTGCGTGGTGGTGGCAGGGTGAATGGCCAGCGAGCGCGCATCGCCAATGTTCGCGACGTGATAGAACATCTTCAACGCATCAATGAACTTGCGCCCTGCCTCAGCGCCGCTTTTGAGTTCAAAACCCAACAGTGCGCCGTAGCCGCCTTTTAAGTACGCATCAGCACGGCGCTTTTGTTCGCCAGTTTGAACGCTGGGGTGAATGACATGCGCCACTTTCGGATGCTTGGCCAGATACGCCGCCACGGCCATCGCATTCTCGCAGTGTGCGCGCATTCTCAACGCCAGCGTTTCCAAACCTTGGATCAGCATAAAGGCATTGAATGGCGATAGCGCAGCACCCACATCGCGCAGCAGCGTCACACGGGCTTTCAAGATGTACGCGATAGGACCGAGCGGTTTCACGGCTTGCGTCCACACAGCACCATGATAGCTGGCATCTGGTGTGTTCAGCATTGGGAACCGCGCAGCATGCTTTTCCCAATCAAACTTACCACTGTCGACAATCATACCGCCGATGGATGTGCCATGCCCGCCGATATATTTGGTGGTCGACAGCATCGTAATGGCAGCGCCATGTTCAATCGGGCGACACAACACAGGTGATGCTGTGTTATCCATAATCAGCGGCACGCCCAGTTCGTTGCCAATCTTTGCGACTTCCGCGATGGGAAATACAGCCAGCTTCGGGTTCGGCAAGACTTCGCCGTAATAGCAGCGTGTTTTTGCATCTGTTGCACGGCGGAAATTTTCAGGGTCCGTCGGGTCCACAAATCGGGCTTCGATGCCCATGGTTTTTAAAGTATTCGCAAACAGGTTCCAGGTGCCGCCGTAAATATCGGTGGAGCACACAAAGTTATCGCCTGCGTGGCAGATGTTTTGTACCGCGAATAACGATGCGGCTTGGCCAGAGGCGAGTGCTAATGCGGCCACCCCACCTTCAAGGGCGGCGATGCGTTCTTCCAACACCGCTGTCGTTGGGTTCATAATGCGGGTGTAGATGTTGCCCAGTTCTTTTAACGCAAACAGATTGCTCGCGTGTTCGGCAGAATTGAACGTGTACGACGTGGTTTGATAAATCGGCACCGCCACTGAATTGGTGGTCGGATCAGCGCGGTAGCCTGCGTGAAGTGCGATTGTTTCGGGGTGTTTACTCGTGGTCGGCATGGTGAAGTCCCCTCTTCGTCGAATATGAACTTAAAAAAGTTAAGCGCGTTTAGCCTTTGTAAACAGCTTGAAGAAGTTGTCGGTTGTTTGTGCGGCCAACTCTTCGCTGCCCACACCTTTCACTTGCGCCACCATCTTTGCGGTTTGTGTGACGAACGCAGGTTCGTTGGTTTTGCCCCGATGCGGCATGGGTGCGAGGTACGGTGAATCTGTTTCCACCAGCAAACGATCAAGCGGCACGGTTTTGACCGTGTTCCGTAATTCTTCAGCTTTTTTAAACGTCACGATGCCGGAAATGGAAATGTACAAGCCCAAGTGGACGGCAAGTGCGGCCAACTCGGGGCCGGAACTGAAACAGTGAATGAGGCCCGGAAAAAAGCCCTTGTCCATTTCATCTTTCAAAATAGCGGCCATTTCCGCATCAGCATCACGGGTGTGAATAATGATTGGCAGCTTTGCCTCGCGCGCCGCTGCGATATGTGTGCGGAAGCTTGCTTCCTGCTCTTTGCGCGGGCTGTGCTCGTAGAAAAAATCCAAGCCCGTTTCACCAAAGCCCACAACTTTCTCGTGTTGCGCTAAGCCGATGAGTTTCTCGACATCGACTTCAGGTTCGGTCGCGGCTTCATGCGGGTGAATACCGACGGTGCAACTGATGTCATCGTACTTTTCGGCAACTGCGCGCACTTGTTCAAACTTCGTCACATGCGTGCAGATCGTCAGAAAATGCCCAACCCCAGCCGCCCGCGCACGCGACACCACGTCGTCTTGCTGGGCAGCAAGCTCGGGGAAATCCAAGTGGCAGTGACTATCAACCAGAAACGTCATCACTCTTTGCTTTGCTTTTTCTGCTTCGCGGGCTTTTCAGGCTTGGGCGCTTGCGCTTCACCAGCCGGCACATAACGCGGGAAGACTGGCGCTGGTGTGGGCAGCGGGCCCGCTTTCAAGGCATGTGCAGAACCTAAGTGCGCGAACGTGCGTGCATCAGCAGGCACACCCAACTGATCAAGCATTTTATTGGCTGATGTCGGCACATAAGGCTGCATCAAAATCCCCAAATGGCGCACGGTTTCAGCGAGTACGTACAAAACTGTATTCATGCGAGCGGGGTCGGTTTTCTTCAATGCCCACGGCGCTTGACGATCCACATACACGTTGGCGGCGCGAACGACAGTCCAGATAGCATCAAGCGCTTTATCGAAGCTTTGCTTTTCCATGAACCCACGCGCATGGACAATTGCATCGGCTGCGGCTTTCAGCAGCTCGGTGTCTTCAGCGGTGAATTCATTCGGCGCAGGCAGTTGACCGTCCAAATTCTTCGCAATGAAGCCAAGGCCACGCTGTGCCAAGTTGCCCAATTCATTCGCCAACTCGCCGTTGATGCGGCCCGCAATGGCGGCTTCGGCAAAGTCACCGTCGTTGCCAAAGGGAATTTCGCGCATCAGGAAATAGCGCATTTGATCAAGGCCGTATTTCTCGATCAGCATGTGCGGGTCTATGGCGTTGCCCAATGACTTCGACATCTTCTCGCCTTCCACCGTCCACCAGCCGTGCGCAAACACGCGCTTGGGGGGCTGCAAGTTCGCCGCCATCAAGAACGCAGGCCAGTAAACGCAGTGGAAGCGAATGATGTCCTTGCCCACCATGTGCATGGCGTTGGGCCAGTACTTTGCATAGTCGCCCTCGGTATTCGGATAGCCTAAGGCAGAGATGTAATTGGTGAGCGCGTCGATCCACACATACATGATGTGCTTGTCGTTGCCAGGCACCGGCACACCCCAGCTAAACGTGGTGCGCGAAATCGATAGATCCTTTAAGCCGCCTTTGACGAAGCTGTAGACTTCGTTGAACCGGCTTTTGGGCCCAATGAAATCTGGGTTCGCGTCGTAGAACGCCAACAACTTCTCTTGGAACGCGGAGAGCTTGAAGAAGTAGTTTTCTTCTTCCACGCGTTCAACCGGTGCTCCCGTGGGGCCAACCAAAACACCATCGGCGTTTTTGGTCAGTTCGCTGTCGTCGTAAAAAGATTCATCGCGCACAGCGTACCAGCCTGCATACTTTTTCAGCTCGATAAAGCTATTGGCTTCTAACTGCTTCCATAAGGCCTGACATGCCGCGATATGGCGCGGCTCTGTGGTACGGATAAAATCATCGTTGGTGGCGTTCAGTACCCCCACCAGGTCGCGGAAGTTTTGCGAGTTCTTGTCGCAGAGTTCTAAGGGCGTAATGCCTTGGGCTTCGGCGGATTTCGCGACCTTTTGACCGTGCTCATCGGTGCCAGACAGAAACTTCACATCATAGCCATCGAGGCGCTTGAAGCGCGCCATCACATCGCAGGCAATCGTGGTGTAGGCATGCCCGATGTGGGGCTTGTCGTTGACGTAATAAATGGGGGTGGTGATGTAGAAGGTCTTGGTCACGGCGAATGGGCCTAACGTGCTAAAAAGGTGCAAAAAGAAGCTGATTTTAGTGTGGCTGATATAGCCCGACAGCCCCCAAGTCGCAAACGGCATAAAAGTGCGCTAGAACCCAGCTTATGGCTTGTTTTGTCTACATTTTGGGAAGTACCAGCCAGGGCGCGACCCGGACCTATGTGGGCTGGACGACCGACCTGGATGCCCGCCTGGCCGCTCATAATAGTGGTACAGGTGCTAAGTCCACCCGTGGCCGGGTTTGGGGCCTCTTGTACGCCGAGCGCTACCAGACCCGCACCGAGGCCATGAGCCGCGAGTGGTATCTGAAACGCGACCGGGCGTTTCGCAAACGTTTGGTCAGTGGTCTTTAAATCGTTCATCCCCTCACCCTGAACCTGGTTTTGGGCAAGGCCAAGGCATCTGATCTGGACTTATGTGGAAAACACCGAGACGAGCAAAATTGATGGGGGTCTCTCTGCTTTTGCAGGACCGGAGCAGGCCAGAAATTTGTACTGCTTTGCGCTTGGCGCATCCCTACTCCTGTGCGGTATAGACTGAAGCGTGTGAGTTGCGTGGAAACATCTCCGCTCATGCCACGCTTATTTAAGGCCATAGAAATGATTACCGATGCGATGAAAGACGGCATTGTGCAACTGCGTGCATTTTTGCCGGCTAAGGATTTTGCCGTCAGCCACGCGTTCTATGAAGCGTTGGGGTTTGAAGCACATGGAGTTAGCCCGCAGCTGACGCATTTTCAATTAGGGCCATTCGCATTCCTGCTTCAGGATTTCTACGAACAGAAGTTTGCTGAAAACCTGATGATGCATCTGATGGTCGAAGACGTAAATGCATGGTGGGCGCATATCAATGCGCTAAAGTTGGATGAACGCTTTCCTGTACCGCCGCCCACCCCGCCGCAAGACGAGCCCGGGGGCTTACGTATTTGTTATGTGTACGATCCGGCGGGTGTGCTGTGGCACGTCGCTCAAGAGATCGATCAACAGTCTTAACCTTGCGCGCGTCACGCCACGAGGTGGTGTTAAAAGCAAAATAATCGCGGCTGTTTTCCTGACATCGCTGGACAGATTGAACGCGCCGCGAGTGGAAAGCGATGGGCTGTTAGATTTGTTACGGCCATGAAACAAAACTGCATAAAATGATATATAGCCCCTTTAAGGGTATGATTTATCGTAGCTTTTTGAATCTGAATCCGACCTCAGACTTATACTTTCGTGTGCCCCTCTTCACCTTTCGCACATTACCAAATTTTTATCTGCTCACGTAAATCAAGGGGCGAAGTTGAGGACGACCATTTTCGGAGAGCACCACGTGAAAAACTATAGCATCACCACAAAGATTTACATTTTAGCCGGCTTGCTAGCGGCGATTGCAGCCATCATCGGTACATTCGGTGTGAACGCCATGTCGGTGTTCAATGCACGTGCACAAGCGATGGCCAACGCCTCGCAGCAAGCCCTGTATGGTGAAAAAATCAACGGCTTGGTGTTTGCTGTGGTGATGGACAGCCGCGGCATTTACATGGCGAAAGATTTGGCTGAAGTTGAAAAGTACGGTCCTGGCCTTCTGAAGAATCTCGAAAAAATCAACGGCCTGCTGGATGATTGGGAAAAAATCATTACCCCAGCAGACAAGGATGACTTTGCTGAACTGCGCAAAGTGTCTGAGAAGTTTCTGGATTTCCGCGCTGAACTGGTGCGCATGGCACGCGAAGATACAATTGCTAATGCCCGCGCCTTTGGTGACAACGATGCCAACCGCTCGTCGCGCAAAGCCTTGAATGAACAAATTCAAAAGGTCGCGGCCACCATTGCATCACGTATCGACGCGACGACCGAAGAATTGAACGCGTTCTATACCAGCCGCTCGATGATTAGCTTCGCTGTCTTAGGTTTCGGTCTGATCGGTGCAGGTGCCCTGGCCTGGATCATCGGCGGCGCAATGATTGCCCGCCCCATCAACAGCATCACTTCGGCTATGGAAGTGCTGGCGCGTGGTGATACCTCCACGCACATTCCGGGCGCTGAACGGGGCGATGAAATCGGCGGTATGGCGGCGGCTGTGGAAGTCTTTAAAGAAAACATGATCGCGAACATCGAAATGACCGCTGCTGCTGCTCGCGAACAAGCGGTGAAAGAAGAACGTGCGAAAGTTGTAACGACCGCGATTGCTGAATTCGAAAAACAAGTTGCTGCAGTGAACGAAAACTTGGCATCGGCTGCTGGTGAATTGGGCAAATCAGCTCAAAGCATGAGCGCGATTGCCGAAGAGACCAGCCGTCAGGCCGATGTTGTTTCAAACGCTGCCACGGAATCTTCAGCCAACGTGAATACGGTTGCGGCTTCTGCTGAAGAACTGCAAGCCTCGATTGGCGAGATCAATCGCCAGGTTTCACAATCCTCCGCCGTCAGCCGTCAGGCTGTCGACGAAGCGAGCAAGACTGAAGCAAAAGTACAAGGCTTGGCCTCTGCAGCGCAGAAGATTGGCGAAGTGGTTGAACTGATTAACGGTATTGCGGCTCAAACCAACTTGCTCGCTTTGAATGCTACCATTGAAGCGGCTCGCGCTGGCAATGCGGGCAAAGGCTTCGCGGTTGTTGCAACCGAGGTAAAAGCTTTGGCCACACAAACCGCGAAAGCCACTGAAGAAGTGGCAGCCCAAGTGGCGGGCATTCAGGCGGCGACACGTGAATCGCTGGAAGGCATCCAAGCTATCGGTCGTACGATTGGCCAGATGGACGGTATTTCTGCGATGATCGCCTCTGCTATCGAAGAGCAAAGTGCCGCCACGCAGGAAATTTCACGTAGCGTTCAAATGGCTGCTGCTGGTACGCAAGAAGTATCCCAGAACATCGGCGAGGTCACGAATGCCGCCGGTGAAACCGGCAGCATGGCAGGCCTTGTGTTGAATGCGTCGAGTGCCTTGTCAGATCAAACCACGACGTTGCGTGAATCGGTTGATGGCTTCCTGCACAAGGTGCGTGCGGCTTAAAGATCGAGTGCGGCTTAACAATTTTATGCGCTGGGAACGGGTAGCTGAATCCGTTTGGATGATTACAACGTTTCCAGCGCTTTAGTTTTACATGTTTTCCGTATAACTGTTCTCATGCTTGTGCATGCACATTGAATGACCAGAGGGGCCGGTCTGACAACGTCCCAACGAAGGCCGGCTCTTCTCGTGATACAAAAAGACGCTTCTCGATATGGGAAGCGTCTTTTTCAGTTCGCTCCCCCGCTTTCTATGCTTCTGATTGATCCTAAGCATCGCGATGCTATAAAATAGCTTATTGCGGATTTTTCTTTTAGGCAGTTGGGAGAAGCCGTCGACTAGGCTCGGCTTGAAAATATTTGAGCGATCAAATCGTGCGGTTATTCAATGCCGCTCAAAAAGAAGTGAATCGTGGGTGTATTGCCGAGGCGGCACAGTTTGTGCGCCAAGTGCTCGATATTGACCCACGCAATGCTTTGGCGCTTAACGGGTTGGCTGAGATTGCTTTTAGATTAGGCCGTCTGGATGAAGCCATTCAATTTGCGCGGCGTGCAAGCGAGGAAGACGATTCATATATTTTTACGTTAGCACTTATTTATAAGTACAAACGAAACTATCCAGCAGCTCGTGATTGTTATGTTAGGCGGCTTAAAAATAGTCCCAGTGACGTGCGAGCATTATTTGAATTAGCTGATCTTTATGAGCGCTCGGGGTATCGGCAGGTTGCTATTAAATATTTCGAGCAGCTTTTATCGCAGGCTTACGATACGACACACTATCAACAATACGGCAAGCTTCTCCCTTTTTCAGAAACTCCTCGTAAATTTGCGATGCTTCAACAAGCACCACTGCCTGCAGCTATGCCTGATGAGGAGCAATTAAAACGTCAGATGGAATATACTTCAGTAAAAAATGCAATCGAGCGTGTAGCTTTAGGTTTGCCGCATATGGCGCGCTCCTTAGAGGAACTATTTTTTCCGCATGCTTCGCGTGAGTTGGAAGTTTTTGAAAGGGACGTTGACGAAGTCCTCCGACATTCGCCGACGATTCTTTTTGCACATCATGCGAAGGCCATGTGCTTAGTCGCACGGCAAAAGCATCAAGAATCGGAACCTTTTTTTCGACATTTGGCAAAAGCAGAGCCAAGCAATATTTATGTGAACATTACATTTGAACAAAAATTCTACGCGGATTTGAGCGTACAGAATGATGCGGACATCTTCAATGTATTGCCGACGATAACGGATATAGTAACAGCTAAGTTTGGTGACGGCCCTATTATATTTTTATCATGTGATTATACATTCTTTATGAATTACGGACGCCCAATGTTGTCTTCTATTCATGCGGTTAGTCCTGGGTCTCAGGTGCACGTACACATTATGAATGCTCCAGATAATTTTCAAACTCAGACCTCACCTTTGATCGCCGCATTACCTCGAATTAAGATAGCATTTTCTGTTGAGAAAACGGCAGTTGCTACGCGTGAGTATTATCATGCTGTACGATTTGTGCGCCTCTATCAATTTCTACAACGTTATCGGCAGCCGTTATGGTTGCTAGATGTCGATGCCTTACTAAACAATGATATCAATCCTACTTTCGCCGCAATGGGCGATTCTGAAGTCGGGCTAGTAGCGCATACCGGTATCTGGAGCCCTTGGAATCAATTCAGGGCTGGCATCGTTGGTATTCACCCTACAACTCGCGGCCTTACATATGCAAAGTTGATTGCTGGATATATAGCAGCTTTCTATAAACAAAATCTCTTACGTTGGGGAATAGATCAGGCCGCACTTTATGGCGTTTATTTCTATCTAACCGGAGAATCGCGTGCGCCAGTAATAAAGCTTTATGATGATCTACTGATCGATTCTGATTGTGTGGAGAATGGAGTCATCTGGTGTAACAGCGGCGTGAACAAGTTTGAGCAACTGGTGGTTCTGGATGACAATTTACCTTTTGATTCGCCGCGCGTGAAATATATGGATGCTCTCCGTAAACTTGGCTATGTCGCGAAATTTAACGAGCAAAATTAAATCCTTAGAGAGAGAGAAGTATTACCTTTTCATGTAAATTTGCGGTGAGCACCGAGTAAGCGACGGTGTCTCATATCTTATTAAGTTAGACTGATGTGAATTCCGCGAGGCATAGGTTGAGCGAAACTGCACCAGAATTGTTTGTTGCTGCTCAGAATGAAATGCTGCAAGGGCGTTACGAGAATGCCATTGCGTTTGCAAAACGCGGTATCGCGCTTGATCCTCGTAATGCGACCGCACTTCATGGCGTGGCTGTGCTGTGCTTTCAAAGCAATAAATGGGAAGACGCCGCCGAATATTCTTTCCGCGCGTGTGTTGAGCAGATGAGCAAGCACAACATCGCGGTGCTGTTCGAGATAAGTAAATACAAGGCCGGTTATCAGCTGGCACGTGACCGACTTTTAAAGTTGCTCGAAATTTACCCGGACAGCATCCCAGTTCTGAGGACGCTTGGTGCGTTATATGAACGCACAGGTTACCGGAGCTTGGCTAAAAAATACTTTGAAATTGCTGTTTTAAAATCACGTGACGTTGAACAATTTCTTCAATACGGAAAGCTTTTTCCATTTCAGGATGCTGGGCTGCTTTTCAACACCCTCTCTCGCATCCCTCCAACTGATGCTGCCAGCCCCCAGGATCGCGTGACCTATGAAATGGAAATGGTCACACGCAAGGAGCATGCCGAAAGAGCAGCGCGTGGCATGGGCATAATGGCGGCGTCCGTGGATGAACTTTTTTTTAACTTTGCGCGAAATGAAGGAAATGCGGTCGAGTTGTTGGTCGACCCACTTCTTGCGCGTCATCCGAATGAGGCGTTTTTACACTACGCAAAAGCGTCATGCCTGATTATTCGCAAAGAGTATGAGCAGGCTGATAAATATTTTAAATATTTAGCGCAGAAAAAACCTGACCATCTTTATGCAAACGTTTCTTTTAGTGAGGCGTTTTATCAAGATTTAGTGAATCAGAATGAAGATGCTGTTTTCGGTACGTTGCCCGATCTCGTAACGATAAAGAAAACAGAATTTAAAGACGGTCCGATTATATTCTTATCGAGCGATTTCAATTATTATGAAAATTTTGCGCGCCCGATGTTGACGTCAATTGAGCGTATGAGTCCTCATACACAAGTGCATTTGCATATTATCAATCTTCCAGAGCAACAGATCACTTCTGTCCTTGAATTTTGCAAGCGTCTCGAAACCTTGAATTTGGCGATAACAGCAGAGCACGCGTCAGTATCGACACGTGAATACTATCATGCCATTCGGTTCGTCCGATTTTATCAGCTTCTGAAACGTTATCAGCTTCCACTTGTTGTGATGGATGTCGATGCAATTTTGCATCGTGATATCAGGCCTGAGCTTGAAGCCTTTGGCGATGCTGACATTGCATTGTCGGCCCATACAGGAATGTGGCCGGTATGGAATCAGTTCCGCGCTGGCATTGTTGGCATCAAGCCGACGACATCTGGACTTCAATATTCCAGATTGATCGCGTTATACATTTTGTTTTTCTATGCAAAAGATCAATTGCGATGGGGGATTGATCAAGCCGCGTTGTATATCATTTATACATTTATGCTGAATCATAACATTGCCCCCGCAATCAAATTGTGGGGTGATCAGATCATGGCGGGTGACTGCGACGACTCTGCCGTGATTTGGTGTAAATCTGGGAATGCCAAATTTGAGCAAACAAAAGCGCTTGACGGTGAAAGCGCTGAAATGGATTCCCCTTACATTAAATATATGCAGGCGTTAGATGATTTAGGATATGGCTTTGAATAATAAGGCGCCTCTCAAGTATGAGAGGCGCCCCGATCATCGCCCTCGATTAGGATGGCTTACCACCCACACTTTCGATCTTTGTTTTGTTCTTTCAGCCACACCATCAGCGGTTCGTAGTACGCAATGATGGCCGAGCCATCCATTTGACGCGTACCGGTGAAGGCTTCCAGCGCATCAGGCCATGGTTTGGATGAGCCCATTTCCAACATCTTGTTGAATTTCTCGCCCACTTCTTTCGAGCCAAAGAATGTGCAGCGATGGAGTGGGCCTTTCCAGCCAATCTGATCACAGGCTGCTTTATAGAATTGGTATTGCAACACACGCGCTAAGAAGTAACGCATATACGGCGTGCCCCCCGGAATGTGGAACTTCGCACCTGGATCAAAGCCCTCTGCTGTTCTCTCGGTCGGCGGACGTACGCCCTGGTAATCGCGGCGCAGTTTCCACCAGCCTTCGTTATAGGTCGCAGGCGTCAGTTCGCCCGAGAACACCTGCCAGCGCCATTTATCGACCAATAATCCAAATGGCAGGAACGCGATGCCATCCATGGCCTTTTGCATCAGCAGGCCTAAGTCTTTCGAGGCATCAGGGACTTTATCGATTAGGCCTAACTGCTTCATGTATTCCGGTGTGATCGACAGCGCGATCATGTCACCAATCGCTTCATGGAAGCCGTCATTCGCCCCGCCCTTGAACAGATACGGCTGTTCTTTGTAAGCGCGCTGATAGAAGTTGTGGCCTAACTCATGGTGCGCGGTTTGGAAATCATCCGCCGCCACTTCGGTGCACATCTTCACGCGGATATCGTCGCGGTTATCCAAATCCCACGCCGAGGCATGGCAGACAACTTCACGGTCGCGCGGCTTGGTGATCTGCGAGCGTTCCCAGAACGTTTTGGGCAATGGCGCGAAACCCAGCGACGTAAAGAACGCCTCGCCGGTTTGAATAATTTTCAGCGGCGTGTAGCCCTTGGCATTCAGGATTTTAGTGAGATCAATGCCAGGGTCGTCGCTTTTATTGGCGACCAAATCACCGATGTTGCCCCACTCTTGCGCCCACATGTTGCCCATCAAATCCGCACGAATGGGTTGATCGAGCGGCACAATCTCGTTGCCGTATTTCTCGTTCAATTCCGCACGTACGTGGCAATGCAGTTCATTGTACAGCGGCTTCACTTGCGTCCAGATGCGGTCGACTTCTTTGGTGAAGTCATCGGGCGGCATGTCGTAACCTGACCGCCATAACGCACCGACGTTGGCGAAGCCCAATTCCTTGGCCCCGGCATTGCCGATTTCAACCATGCGTGCGTAATCGGCTTTCATGCCCGCCGCATAGTCGTGCCACTTTGTCCAAATCTCGGCGAGCTTTTTGGGATCACGCTCGGTGCGCATCAAGGTTTCGGTTTCACTTTGCGAGATGGTTTTGCCGTTAATCTCGATCTTGCCGGTTGAGTACGCTGATGAGAGGCGCGCATTCACGGCCGCCAGTTCAGCCACAAGCTTTGGATCTTGCGGCGCAGGTAGTGTGATGCCTTGCTTGATGAAATCTAATTTGCGTCGCACGACTGCATCGACCTGCACGCTGTCGTATTTCTTCGCTTCGATGGCGAAGTCGACCGCCATTTTGGTCACGCGTTCATCGATTTTGGCGACCAGCCATTGCGTGTCGTAGGTGATGTTGGTGGCATAGGCCCAGTTGATGCGCGAGGCTTCTTCGCTAACAGATTCAAACTCGGTTTCAACGCGGGCGATAAATGCCGCTGCATCTTGCGCTGTTGGTGCGGCAGGCTTGGAGGCGAACATCGCTTTCAAGCTTTCCATGGCGTTCGATGGTGTCGCAGAGAATAGCAACGCCGAGACAGTGACTGCGGCGGTTGTCGCCAGCAGTTTACGAGACAGACTTACGGACATGAGTACGGCCCTCCCCAGGCCAAAGAACTAACTTGGGGCAAGCCTAGACTGTCTTCGCGGCGCAGAACAACCGGTGTCAGAGCTGATTTTTCGCTGGAAAAAGGCACGCGTTGTGGCTAGGGCGCCGCCTTTTCATCGAGCGCCGCTTTCAGGTTTGGCACAAATTCAGCGCCATATGGAACTGTAATCGTGGATGGCTTTAGCGCATTGCCAATGGGTTCGGCACGGCCGCCTAAACATGACAGCAAGAACTCTTCAGTGACCGCATTGAACGCCGTGTTGTTCATCGGACGTGCAAAACCGTGACCTTCGTCTGGGAACAGCACATAAGTAACCGGAATGTTTTTCGCCTTCATCGCATTCACGATCTGATCTGACTCGGCCTGTTTTACGCGCGGATCGTTTGCGCCCTGCCCGATCAACAGCGGCTTTTTAATTGCATCCGCTTTGTAGAGTGGCGAGCGCTCATTCAAGAGCTTCTTGCCGTCTTCTGTGGTGGGGTTGCCGACGCGGTTATAAAGCTGAATGCGCCCGGACTCCCAATACGCTGGAATAGACGCCAACAACGTCATCAAGTTGGATGGCCCGACAATATCCACGCCGCACGCAAATGTATCAGGCGTAAATGCCAAGCCCGCCAGCGTGGCATAGCCGCCATACGAACCGCCCATGATTGCAACTTTATCGCGCGTGGTAATGCCGTTGGTGATGCTCCATTCGACCGCGTCGATCAGGTCATCGTGCATGGCAGTTCCCCACTTCAGGTTACCCGCGGCGATGTAAGCCTTGCCGAAGCCGGTTGAACTACGGAAGTTGGTGGAGAGTACGGCGTAACCACGATTTGCCAGCCATTGATGGGTGCGGTTGAAGCCGTACGCATCGCGGCCCCAAGGGCCACCATGGACCAGTAGGACCATGGGTACAGGTTTTTCGGGTTTGCCGTCGTTGTTCGTATCGCTGCCTTTCGGAAGGGTTAGATAAGCGACTTGCTTCAGTCCATCGCGTGATTTCAGCTCCAGCGCTTGCATATCTACCAGCGGTGCGTCGTTCAATTCAGGGCGTGTGTCGTAAAGCTTTGTCAGCTTCTTGGCCTTACGGTCGTAGTGATACATCACCGACGGCGCTGCTGCGCCGGTAGACACCACAGTCCAGGCATCATCCGCTGCCGTTTGCGATACCAAGCCCCATGCACCTTGGAGTTCTTGATTCAAAAACGCTATGTCCGCTTTCACCACATCATTCAATGCAATCCATTCCGGCTTTTTGTAATAGGCCAGATACCCAACAATCTCGCCGGTTTGCGGCACGGTGATGAGTTGGCTGCTTAAATCTGAATCTGCGCGCTCGGCAATTACTTTGGTTTTACCACTGGCCACATCCATATCCACCAGAGCTGCTGTATCGCGGCCACGTGAGTCGAGCCAATGCAGCGTTTTGCCATCAGCCGTGAAGCCCAGCACAGCCGTTGTCAGGGTGTCCTCAAAGCCCACTTGAAACGCAGGCTTACTGGCGGCTTTGTTTTTTGTGACAGCGAAATAGTCAAAGCCGCCGTCGGAGCGCGTGCGATTGACGTAGCGTAAGTTTAGTTGCTTATCGACAATCGCCTCGCCGTAATCGCCTTCGTTTTTGAAAAGCAACGTTAGCTTGCCGCTTTTAAGATCGAGGTTGTAGAGGTCGTGCCAGCGCGGATCACGATCATTAATCCCGATTACAATGCGGTCTTTCACGTGCAAGCTGGCGCCGACAATCATTACCCGTACTTTTTCGTACGGCGTCAGGGTGCGTTCTTGGCCTGTTTCAACGTTCACATCGTACAGCAGGAAGTTCTCATCCCCGCCTTTGTCGTTCATGTAAAGAATCGTTGATGAATTTGGCGACCAACTGAAATTACGAATGGGGCGTACTTTTTCGGTTGTAAGGGCGCGCTCTTTAGAAAGATCACCGACAGGTGCCACCCAAATATTCATCACACCGTCGCGCGGTGCAGTCCAAGCCAGCCATTTGCCATCAGGACTGATTTCCGCAGCACCTCGGCTGGGATTGCCGAAAAGCTGATCCCGTGGAATCAGCGGTATTTCAGGAGCAGCAGGTGCGGCCGGCGCTTTGGGCTTTTCCATCGCAACTGCAGCGAACGCAAATGATGTAAGAACGGTGCTGATCAGCAATGATTTCGCAATGTTCATGGACATGCTCCTTCACGACAGAGATGAAATGTTACGCTTTGGCTGCGGCCTCGATCTTCATCAAGGCAGACATCAAGCTGCGTTTTTTATCGAGATTAATGGCTTCTGTGCGCGCGGCCAGATGCGTGATTTGCGCCCAAATATCGGCCCAAGCAGCAGGCGATGCGGCGCGGGCCAACTTCTCGGCGGCATTGCGCTCACCCGGAATAATTTCCGGTGCTTGCGCGAGTGTATTTTTGGCAGCCAATGACGTCATTCGCGCCAGCCACCAGGCCAATAACCCGGTAAGCGTCCGGAAGGCGTCGCCCTTTAACGCCTGATCCCCCAACGCATGGAGTTTTGAGACACTGAAACTGGGCGCATCTTGCAAAAGACCGATCAAGTCTTTGAACAACTGAATTCCGCCCTCGTCTGCCAGTTCCAGCGCACGGCCAATGCTGCCATCAGCCAGTGCGGCTAATGCGGGCGCGTCTGCAGTTTTGATGTCAGGGCGATAACGGCCAATCAGTGTTTGCACTTGGCCCGATGTTAAGGGGCGCAAATCCAATCGGCGGCAGCGTGAGCGAATGGTGGGGAGCAGTCGATCTGCATTGTGCGCCACCAGGAACAACAGCGCGCGATTGGGCGGCTCTTCCAAAATTTTCAATACTGCATTGGCAGCGTTCGTATTCATTTCATCTGCCGCATCGATGATGACGGCGCGCCACGCACCTTCTGCTGGCGTCATGGTCATGAAGGTGCCGATTTCGCGCACTTCATCCACGCCAATCACAGTTTTGCGTTTGGTCTGCTTGGCATCAGACCACGGGCGTTCGACGGGGCGAAAATCAGAATGCCCATTGGATGCAACACGCCGGAAGATCGGATGTGTGGCTGACATTTCCAGTGTTTTCGGCGGCGGCGGCCCGCCGAACATATCGACTGCGTCGGTGCCATCGGTTTGCGCCAGTGCAAAGCGCGCCATGCGGTAGGCCAGCGTTGCTTTGCCAATGCCGCGCGGGCCTGCAATCAGCCAAGCATGCGCCAAGCGCCCGCCTTCCCAGGCTTGCAGATAAGCGTTTGAAGCGGCCTCGTGACCGGTCAGAAATGGGTTCACCCGGGGCTCGGGCGCGCCAACCTCTTCATCTGGCTCAACAGGTTTCTTAGCCACCTTGTTTGTCCAGAGTGGCTTTATCCAGCGCCGTCAGTGTGGCGTTGAGTATGTCAGCTTGAATAGCTTCGATGCTACGTGCGGCGTCGATCACCTTGCAGCGTCCCGGTTCGGCTTTCGCGATTTCCAAAAAGCCCTGTCTTAGACGCTGGTGAAACTCGGCGCCCATACGTTCGTAGCGGTCCTCGGCAGTTGACTTGGCCATATCAGGCCGCGCCATCGCGCGTTTCAGGCCTGCATCGGGGGCTAAGTCCAAGATCAGCGTCAAATCGGGTTTGAAGTCACCCAAGGCAGCATGATGGATTTCGCGCACCACGGCTTTGTCGATGCCATGCCCATAGCCTTGATAGGCCATGGTGGAATCTGCGTGCCGGTCAGAGATCACCACTTTGCCTGCGGCCATGGCGGGCCATACGGTTTTGGCCACATGGTCGCGGCGTGCAGCATAGTGCAGCAGAATTTCAGTGATCCCGTCCCAGCGCGAGACATCGCCTTGAACTAATAAAGCCCTGATCGCTTCCGCACCCACAGCGCCACCTGGCTCGCGGGTCAGCACTACGTCATAACCTTTTGCTTTAAGGGCTTCGGCTAACAGTTTGGTTTGAGTCGACTTTCCGCCGCCCTCACCGCCCTCAAACGTGATGAAAAAACCCTGCGCCACGAGATGTTCCGTAAAGCAAAAGAAGCGGCGCCAGATTGCGGTGCCGCTTCTGAAATAGCAACGGTGAACGGTATTACGATTTGGTCGGTGTCGCCGCAGCCGGTGCTGATTCTTCTGTCTTAGTCGGGCTCGGCGGGCCCATAAATATGTACGTGGCCGCAGCCTTCAATCGTCCGAAGAAGTTCAAGCGGCCCGCATCCTCACCGGCCACGAGCGGCACGTTCATGGGCGGCATGTCTTTAATCTCGACCACCAGCTTGCCTACCTCGGTACCTTTAACGACAGGCGCTGGCAGCGGGCCATCGTAGACTACTTTTACATTTATATTCTGGGCGTTAGCGCGCGGTACTGTCACCACGAAGTCTTTCGAGATCACCAACGGGATGCTGGCTTTATCGCCCAGCCAAATCTCGGCATCGGTCACCTTCTCGCCTGCCGTGAACAAGCTGCGGTTGGTGAACTCGCGGAAGCCCCAATCCATTAGCTTCGAGGTTTCTTCATCGCGTGCCTTAATGCTCGCCATGCCATTGGCGACCAGCACCAAACGGCGACCGTTGCGAATGGCTGAGGCTGTTAAGCCGTAGCCTGCCGCTTCTGTGTGACCGGTTTTCAAACCATCAGCGCCGCTACCGACTTTGTAGAGCAGCGGATTGCGGTTGCCTTGGGTGATGCCGTTGTAGGTGAAGCTGGTTTCGCTATAGAGCGAATAATACTGCGGGAATTCTTCGATCAGATGGCGCGCGAGAATGGTGAGATCGCGCGGTGTCATGTAGTGCTCGGGGTTGGGTAAACCCGTGGCATTCATGAAGTGGCTGCCGGTCATGCCCAGTTCTTTGGCCTTCTTGTTCATTTTCTCGGCGAAGGCTTCTTCGCTGCCTGCCAAGTTCTCGGCCAATACAATGCAGGCATCGTTGCCCGACTGAATAATCATCCCGCGCAACAAGTCTTGGATCTTCACCTTGTCGCCGGGGTTCAGGAACATGGTTGAGCCGCCCGACGCAGCGCCGCCAATTTTCCAGGCGTTTTGCGAGACGGTCATTTCGTCTTCCAGCGAAACGCGGCCTTCTTTCAAAGCACTGAAAGCCATGTAGGCGGTCATGAGCTTGCTCATGGATGACGGTGGCATCCGCTCGTCAGCTTCCTTTGAGTCGAGCACCGCGCCGGTTTGGTAGTCGATAATGATGAACTCGCGTGCGGCGATTTCGATGCCAGCATGGGCCGCATTCAGACCTAAGCCTGCAATCAAGGCAAATGTTGCGGCACTGTGTTTCAGAATGTTTTTCATGTTCATTTTTCTAGACCCAATTCTCGGGCAATCCCCACTAAGGTGGGAAAATTACGTAAGATGATGGCGACTTCGCGGCAATATCCTATTGCGCGCATTCACATGGCAAAATTGTCAGACGTAAGGATTAAAACCGCACAATCTGCGCGTCTTCATAACCGTATGACTTCACTTGGCCCAATAACGCTTCGGCCCCTGTATCATCCTGCAAAGGCCCTAACCGCACGCGGTAAAGCTGCTTGCCGTTGATGTTGATGGTGACGACGAACACGTTGCCGAATTCTTTGAGCTGCTGCTCCAGGCGGTGCGCGTTGGCCGGATCTGCAAACGCACCGGCTTGGATGTACACGCCTGTCCCGGCTGGCAGATCAATCTTGGCTTTTCCAGGAACAGCGGGTTGCGGCTGTGCGGGTGGCGGTGTAGCGGCAGGTAATGGCGCCCGCGCAACAAGTGCGGGCTTCGTTGCTGCGGCTGATGGTGCTGCTTTCGATGGCGGTTTTAACGCGACTGGCGCGGGCGATGTTTGCGCGCCAGCACTTGAGATCACAGTTGTTGGCGGCGAGAGCGATTCAGCAGCCACCGTTGCCCGCGGTGCTGCCGTAATTTTCGGCATCTCGCCCGGGGCGCGCGCTAAATATTGGTTTTTGATGTCGATGCTTTCGGCGCGATCAATCTCGACACGCACACGGGCGGTGCCTGCTTCTTTGAAGCCCAACAACTGCGCACCCTGGCGCGAAATATCGATGATGCGCTTGCTCTTGAACGGTCCGCGATCATTGATACGCAGCTTGAGCTGGCGACCGTTATCCAAGTTGGTGACATTAACAATACTGGGCAGCGGCAATGTCGGGTGCGCAGCCGTCAGTTCATTCATGTCATAGCGTTCGCCGTTGGCGGTGCGCTTGCCATGGAAGTCGGGGCCGTACCACGAGGCTGTGCCCTCTTCCACATAACTGTAGTCCTCGGAGGGGTAATACCACACGCCTTCCACTTGGTACGGATTGCCGACCTTGTAGATGCCGCCTTCGGGAAGGTCGGCGAAACGGTCGTCGACCTTGGCTTGTGTTGATGGCGCAGGCGCTTGGCCGGTGCTGCACGCAGCAATCGGCCCGACCAGCAGGCACATTGCCAAAGCACGGGGTGCCAATATGCGGGTTTGCGCCCGAGAGGGCTTAAAGTTCAGCTTCATTTAGTGTGGGAATCTGCCGTAACTACAACAGATTGTATTGTACTTGCGCGAGTCGCCTATGGCAACCCCACCCGTCCACGGCCACATGGGGTGGTCAGCGTGCTGTCGGACACCAAAATCCGCATCACATCCGGGCTGGGGTACCCATCAGCCGCAAAGCCGCACTTACGCTGGTAAATCTGCAAAGCCTGACGCGTGCCCGAGCCGAAAACGCCATCTGGTTCAGACTTTAACTCGCCCAATTTTTGTAGCGCGCTTTGTAACTCCATCACCTGATCACGGGCCAGCGGCGCATCGTTGATGCGTGCGCCTACCAAAGCAGGACCGCCAGCAATGCGATCAGATAAATGGCCAATCGCGACGGCATAGAAGATCGAGCGGTTCCATTTCAGAATGGCGCGGAAGTTGTCGTAGACCAGAAACGCTGGGCCTTTTGCGCCTGCTGGGATCACCAGCGCAGCTTGTATGTCTTGGGTTGGCAATGCTGTACCATCGGCGCGCGTAATGCCAAGGGCTGCCCATTCTTTCAGGGATTTGATCGTGTCCTTCGCGCCGCCGTCTAAGCTTGCAAGCGTGAAATCAAACTTATTGGGTAGCCGCACTTCCCGGCCCCAGGTTTGCTTCGGATTCCAGCCCAGGTTTTGCAGATAGTGCGCGCCCGAGCCCAAGGCATCAGGTGTTTGGCCCCACACATCAATGCGGCCATCGCTGGTTTCATCGACGGCGTGTTTCAAGAATGTCGACGGCATGAATTGCGTTTGGCCCATGGCCCCAGCCCAAGACCCCACCATTTTATCGGGCGTGGTGTGCCCCTTGTCCAAGATCAGCAAGGCATCAAACAGTTCGGTTTTGAAGAATGTCGCCCGCCGCCCTTCAAAGGCCAGCGTCGCCAGCGCTGCCACAACCGGGTAGCCGCCGAGGTTGCGACCATAGTTGGTCTCTAAGCCCCAGAAGGCCACCAGGAAGCGCCCCGGAATGCCGTATTTGGCTTCCAGGCGATCTAAGAGGGCACGGTTTTCTTTCAGGCGTGCTGCACCGTCACGAACACGCGCATCAGAGACAGCGCCATCCAGATAGCGCCAGAAGGTTTGGGTAAACTCGGGCTGCTTGCGGTCCAACTCGATCACACGTGGGATCAATTTCACGTCAACAAAGGCGCGGTCTAGCGTGCGCTCTGAGATGCCTTTGGCGGCAGCTTCGCGGCGTGTGTCTTTCAGCCATTTTTGAAATGCGGCCTCGTCAGTCGCGGACACAACTGTGGCCGTTGATGCCGAAGGGACCGGTAAGGGTGCTTGAGTGGTGACTGTTTCCGCCGTTTTCGGCGCATTTACGCAGCTACTCAGCAAAATTGCGGCAGACAGGCTGATGAAAGAAAGATGACGCGATTTCATGGGCACCACTCGTGAATGAACCTCTGCATAACATAATCCCATCCGCCTTGCAGGTTCTTCAATGATTTCGCCTGTTTAGCGGTACCCAAGGGGTGACAGTGGCGAGCGGTTTTGGTTAAAATAAGGCATCGACCATCGCGCGCGGTTTTTCACGTCGGGGTTTGTGACGCGGCGACGGCATAGGGGACTGAGGGATATGCAAGAGCAAGATCAGGTACAGCAACCAGTCGACGCCGCCGCTCCGGCTGTGGATGCTGCTCAAGGCGCAGATGCGAGCAGCGTTGCCGTAAGCAATGCGCAGCAAACGTTCGAATATGGATCGAACCCTGCACCGGCTGCTGTTGGCGATGTCGGCTTTTTTGATGGGTGGCTGTTCAACATGTTCGCAGGAACGTTGGACATTCAAGTCAGCCAACCAATCCTTGCGCTTTTTTATGTGATCGCTTTGGTCGCGCTGGTGATGGTGCGTGTGAACACTGACAACCCGATCAAGTCTTTGGCTTGCGCAGGCATCTACATTTACACGACCATACACGCTTTCACATTGTTCAAAGTCTCGCCATACGTGCTGCAATACACGCCGAGTGGCTGGCAAATTACCGCCAAAGCGGCTTGGTTCGCGTTCCTCTTCACGACGATTTGGGTGTGGGGTGTTTCGCGCATTGGCCAAAGTGGGATTGTCTGGCTGCTGACGACGGGCATTGGCCCCCTTTTGCGGATGCTAAACCCCTTACGCCTGATCGACAAAATGCGCTCGACCGATGCGGAACTGGATAATGCGGAAGCGTCGGACAAAGATCCGAAACGCCAACTGACCGCTATCATGCTTACCGACATCGTGGGCTACTCGGCGCAAATGGGTGCTAACGAAGCGGCCATGGTGAAGAAGCTGGCCGTGCACAACGAAATCATGCGCGGCCAAATCGTGCGTAATCGTGGCACCGTAATTAAAACCATCGGTGACGCGTTCATGGTGCGCTTCCGTTCGGCTGAAAATGCCGTGCAGTGCGCCATGGACTGCCAAAAAGCGATTGGCGATTACAACAAATCCAAAATGCCGCCGGATCAGTTTCACATCCGTATCGGCGTTCACATGGGCGAAGTCATTCACACCACCAACGACGTGTTCGGCGAAGGCGTGAACATTGCCGCGCGTATTGAACCGAAAGCGGATCCGGACGGCATTGCGGTGTCAGACGTGATTGCGAATGCGTGCCGCAACAAGGTGCCTGCGCACTTCCAAAGCATTGGCCGCCTGCCGATGAAGAACATCGCCAATCCCCCTGAGCTGTTCAAAGTGTTCCCGATTGAACAACAACAGGCGCAGAAAGTGCAGAAAGGCCCTTCGGCTCCGGCTGCGTCTGCGGCCAACGCGCCTGGCGGTACGTTTAAGATTTAGCCTGCTCCGATTTAATCCTGCTTACAGAGTGAGTGCGAAATGATGCGGTCGTTATTCGTTGTTGCACTCACGTCTGTCTTATCCTTCGCCGCGTCTGTGTTTGCTGCCGATAAAGTCACGTTCGGCACCGATTGGCGCGCACAAGCCGAGCATGGCGGTTTCTATCAAGCCGTCGCGAAGGGTTTTTATAAAGACGCTGGTTTAGATGTGACGCTGCGCCAAGGTGGGCCGCAGGTAAACCATGCGCAGTTGCTGGCTGCTGGTCGCTTAGAATTTGCTATGGCGCCCAACTCGTTTATTCCTCTGAACTTTGTGCAGCAGAATATTCCGATGGTTGCCGTGGCGTCATTGTTCCAGAAAGACCCTGCTGTGCTAATTGCGCATTCAGGTGTCGGCAATGACACGCTGGCCGATCTGAAAAAGCGCAAGATCATGATCGGGCCCGATACGCGCATTGGGTTCTGGCGGTTCTTAAAATCGAAGTATGGTTTCACTGACGATCAGATTGCGCCCTACACGTTCAACTTAGCACCGTTCCTGGCCGATAAGCTGGCCGTGCAGCAAGGCTATCTCTCCAGCGAGCCATTCCAGCTTGAGCGCGTCGGCGTGAAGCCCAATGTGTTCCTGCTGGCCGATGCCGGTTACACCAGCTATGCCGCTGTAATTGCAACGTCGCGGAAATTGGTCGAGAGTAATCCTGATTTGGTACAACGCTTTGTCGATGCGTCGATCAAAGGTTGGGCCGATTACATTTACGGAGACCCTGCCCCAGCCAACAA
Source organism: Rhodospirillaceae bacterium (assembly GCA_965229355.1). Lineage (GTDB taxonomy): Bacteria > Pseudomonadota > Alphaproteobacteria > Rhodospirillales > Rhodospirillaceae. The sequence goes on from OZ245869.1 coordinate 3,669,588, forward strand.
CCTGATCAAAGCCGACAACCCGGAAATGAATGACGAATTGCTCGCCTATGGTCGTGACAAGCTGAAAGCTTACGGCATTGTCGATAGCGGTGAATCGCTTGGCAAAGGCATCGGCATCATGAGCGACGAGCGCTGGAAGTCGTTCTTCGACGTCATGGCCGCTGATGGACTTTACGATAAATCCATGGACTACAAAAAAGCGTACACATTGCAGTTCGTCGGCAAAAACGTGGCCCGCGCTATCGGTAAGCCCTAAAGAAAAACTGTGAGCACCCCTCTTCTTTCGCTGTCTGGTGTTGCCCATGCCTTCCCCTCCGGTACACAAGCGCTGCGTCCGGTTGATTTGAGCATCGGCGAAGGCTCGTTTGTGAGCCTGGTGGGCCCCTCGGGTTGTGGTAAATCGACATTGCTGCGCATTGCCGCGGGTTTGCTGACGCCGACCCAAGGCACCGTGACGCGCGCGTTTGATGCAGCGCCGGGTGATGTCGCCTTCGTATTCCAGGACCCCACGCTGATGCCCTGGGCGACTGTCGCGCGCAATGTCAGCTTGCCTTTGGAATTGGCTGGTGTTGCAACCGGTGAAGCGCGGAACCGAGCCGTTGAAGCCCTGCAACGCGTGGGGCTTGGCGAATTTGCAGATGCTTATCCGCGTCAGCTCTCAGGCGGGATGCGTATGCGGGTGTCGATTGCGCGCGCAATTGTCACCAACCCGCGTTTGCTGCTGATGGACGAGCCATTTGCAGCGCTGGATGAATTCACGCGCTTTAAGTTGAACGAAGACTTGTTGCAACTGTGGCAAGCCAACCGTTGGACAGTGATGTTCGTCACGCACAGCGTGCGCGAAGCTGTATTTTTATCCGAGCGCGTGATTGTCATGTCACCACGCCCTGGTGCTGTCGTTGATGATCTAAAAATTGATCTTCCTGCCCCGCGCACCGACGCCATGCGCTTAGGCCATGCGTTTGCCGACGAATGTGCCCGCCTCACCCATGTTCTGGGCCAAGCCATGGGAGCCGCCGCATGAACAAGTTAGGCAAAGCGCTGCTGCCATTTTTGTTCGGCATTGTGGTGCTGATAGCTTGGGAAATCGGCGCACGGGCGGCCGAAATTCCGGAATATGTGCTTCCTGGCCCCATTGCGATTTTCAATGCGCTGACTGCGAATTTTGCTGACTTGGCGCAAGGTTTGGCGGTGACGCTTCAAGTGACTATCGTGGCCTTAGTGTTGGCCGCACTTACTGGCGCTGGCATTGCGTTCGTGCTGTCACAGTCCAAGCTCGCCGAGCAAATGTTGTTTCCGTATGCGGTGATTTTGCAAGTGACGCCGATAGTCACCGTGGCCCCCTTTGTCATCATCTGGGTCAGCAATATCTTCATCGTGTTGCTGATCTTGGCGTGGATGGCCGCGGTGTTTCCCATCATCTCCAATACGCTCTTTGGCCTCAAAAGCGTCGACCCCAATTTGCGCGATATGTTCCGCCTGTATGGCGCAACGCGTACGCAAACAGCACTGCGGTTACTGCTGCCTTCAACCCTACCTCACTTCCTCAGTGGCCTGCGCATTGCGGGCGGCTTGGCGCTGATCGGCACTGTGGTCGCTGAAATGGTTGCCGGCACCAGCGGTGAGCGCTCTGGCTTGGCATCACGGCTGTTGGAAGCCAGCTACCGTTTGGAACTGGCGAAGGCTCTGGCCTGCTTTGTGCTGCTCAGCATCACCGGCCTTGTGCTATATGCGGTGCTGGATTGGCTGTCGGGCCGTTTGCTACGTCACTGGCACGACAGCGCGTTGGAGAGCGCGCATGGCTGACGAAAACAATATCGGCCGCGATACGCTGTTGGCCCCCATCGCGATTATGGCCAGCAATGGCGTGCCAATTAAAACCATCATCGATGTCGGCAGTGCTGATGGCACCTTTGGCCTGACGGTATTGGAAACGTTGGGCGCTGGTCTCAATTTATTGAACATCGACGCGCAAGAAACCTACGCACCGAGTTTGCAGCGTATTCATGCGTTGCTGGGCGAGCCGTATCGCATTACGGCCCTCGCAGGCCACGAAGGCACCGTGAAGATCCGCAAACCCCAGCACGAGTATTGGCTCTCGACCGCGTTTGGTGGTGATCACGAAATTCCCTGCACCAAGCTTGATACGGTGTGGGCTGATGTAAAATTACCCGGCCCCTGTTTTATCAAAATTGATGTCGAGGGCGGCGAATTCTCGGTGCTGCAAGGCGCGGATGAAACACTGAAAGACTGCTCAGGGCTGCTCATCGAAAGCCCGGTGCGTGATATCAAAGGCCCGCAATTTTTAGATATTTATAAGTTTCTGGCCGAGCGCGGCTTTGTGCTGTTCGACATGGTGCGGCAATCGCATCGTGGCAGTGACGCGACGCTGTACCAATTTTATTCGGTGTTCATTGCTGCACGTTTTGATTTCCGTGGTAACAAGCCCCTCCGCTCAAGTGCTCAGCAGGCGGAAGTGTTAGACAGCGTAATCGAGCGCCGCAAAGCGCTGCTGGCCGACAACACAACCCTGATTTCCAGCATCAAAATCAAGCGCGCTGGGCTTTCTCTCTAAGCCAACTCCCGCATTCCAAGTCTGTTACAATCTAAAACAAGACATGAGTGTTTTGTTTTATTTCCTTTGCGCGGGCGGTTTTCTGGGCTACACGGACCTCGTAGTCGAACAAATTATTCCATTTTGTACGAGGGAAACCCACGATGGCCCAACCCCAACTCCGTATCGCCGAACCGGCAGCTTCTCCGTATCGCTTGCTCAAAGTGCGCCGTCTGACCGGTGCCTTGGGGGCTGAGATTGATGGGGTGGATTTAAGCCAGCCGATCTCGGCCGATGTGCGCGCCGAACTGGACCGCGCGATTTTGGATTACGCCGTCCTGGTGTTTCGCAAACAAACCCTCTCGCCTGATCAGTTGAAGCATCTGGGCGAGCAGTTTGGTGAAATTGAAGAAGAGCCCTTCATCCCGAAACTCGAAGGCCATGAGGGCGTGTATTTGCTGCAAGGCTCGGGTGGTGCGCGTTTGTCGACGCAGAACTTGCACTGGCACGTCGATCACAGTTATCGGGAAGTGCCGAGCTACGGCACGTTCCTGTACGCCATCGACGTCCCCGAAGCCGGTGGCGATACGATGTTCGCCTGCATGACAAAAGCGTATGAAGCGCTGTCACCGACCATGCAAAAAATCGCCGATGGTTTAGTGGTCATTCACGACGTGCTGCAATACGGGCTGCAAGCGGGGCATATGTCCCTCGCCCGTCCGGAATTCATTGGCCGCTTGCAAGGCATGCGCTCGGCGTTTCCGCAAATCGAGCATCCTTTGGTGTGTACGCACCCCGATACGGGCAAGAAGTTCCTGTACATCAACCCGGCGTGGGCTTCGGGCATCAAGGGTATGTCGCCGCAAGAAAGCCAGGCGTTGCTGGCGTTCCTGAATACGCACGCCACTCAACAGGCCAAGCTGCAATGCCGTGTGCATTGGGAAAACGGCACGGTCGTGTTTTGGGATAACCGCTGCGTCCAGCACAGCCCTGTCGCGGACTATTCCGAACAGCGCATCATGCATCGTGTCGCAATTGCCGGAACTTGGCGCCCGGCTTAACTGCTGAGCGCACGGCTCATAATGGGCCGCAGCTTTGCGATCATCGCTTTGTCGCGAATTTCAGGCGCAGTGATAATCGCATGATCGAGTGCGGTGTGGCAGCCTTGGGTGCAAACGTGCGCCCGACGGCTAAGCCGTGGAATCAACGCCTTTACCAAGGTCTTGGCGTTGGTGGCATTGGCGATCAGGGTTTTGACCACTTGGTTTACCGTTACGGCATCATGCTCGGGGTGCCAGCAGTCAAAGTCCGTGACCATGGCGACGGTCGCGTAGCACATCTCGGCCTCACGGGCTAAACGCGCTTCGGGCATGTTGGTCATGCCGATCACGTCTGCATTCCAGGCCCGGTACATGTGAGATTCCGCTTCGGTCGAAAACTGCGGACCTTCGATGGCCACATACGTGCCGCGGCGTTGATGCTTTAAGCCCACATCCTTGGCGGCGGCTTCGATGTGGTCGCCAACGCGCATGCAGGTAGGCTTGGCCAATGACACGTGTGCGACCAACCCATCACCAAAGAACGAGTTGGCGCGTTTGTGCGTGCGGTCGATGAATTGATCGACAATCACAAAAGTCCCCGGCGGCAGGTTCTCGCGGAACGACCCGCAGGCACTGAGTGAGATAATGTCGGTCACACCCGCGACCTTCAGGGCATAGATGTTGGCGCGGTAGTTGAGGCTGCTGGGGGCGTACTTATGACCTCGCCCATGGCGCGGCAGGAACACGACCTTTTGGCCATCTAAGTGCCCCACCAGAAGCTCGTCTGATGGCGCGCCATAAGGCGTATCGACGGCAATCCACTGGGCGCCGTTCAAACCATCGATATCGTAAATGCCCGACCCGCCAATAATACCGATAACGGGTGATGGTGCCGTGTCGCTCATGTCCCCTAACCCCTTGGTTTAACCACCCAAAATTGATTGCCCCGGACGACGACAGTTTTATAGATTTTTCTGGCCAATGCTATATATAGCGGCGCTCAAACGCGGCGAACGGGTCGGTTCCGGCCCCATAATCCCAGGAAGGGTGGCTGAGCGGTTGAAAGCACCGGTCTTGAAAACCGGCGTATCAGCAATGATACCGTGGGTTCGAATCCCACCCCTTCCGCCATTTTCTGTGTGCGTGGCCTTCAGTGACTGACCAACGCAATCCCATCGCCTATCACGCCATTACGCTTGAGCCGGGTGGGACGCGGTCGCAGACCTTTTTGACGCGCAATGCGCACTTAGGTCACATCAACATTTTCAAAGCCATTAAGGGCGTCGATATCCCGCGCGATGAACGCGTATCGTCGGGCCTGATGACCCAAGAGCTGGTTGATGCTGGGACCGTCAAAGAAGGCACAGTCGGCTGTGCGGCCAGCCATCGCGAGATGTGGCGACACGTTGCGGCTTCGGCTGATGGCGCGGTCATCATGGAGGACGATGTGGTGACGCACCCGCAACTGGGGGCCTACATCGCCGCTCACTTCGGCCTGTTGCGTAAAGTCGATATGGTGTTTTTCGGTGTGAACACGGACTCTGTGTTGCAAACGGTCAGCCCGCAAGGACTGGTCAGCCGCGAGTTAATGAACCCGAAAACGCCTGATCTGGCGTGGATCATGAACGCCTTTCAAAACACTGCGTTGGCCCATGTGCAGGTGTTTCGGATGCTGAAAAGCTTTGGACTATGTTGTTACTGGGTCAGCCCAGCGGGTGCCAAAAAGTTATTAGAAACCTGCTATCCGCTGACGCAGGAAGGCACGGATATTCCGTTCATGAAAGACAAGTGGCCGGGCTCGGCCATCGATGGGCGCATGAATGCGTTTTACCCATCGATGACGGCTTTCGTTACCCGGCCCTTCTTGGCCTTTAGCCCTAACGACGATTCCTCTACTTCAATCTAAGTGACGTCAGTATAAGCGTTACGGCATGGCCGCTGACGGCAAGGTCGGGTCAATCGCGTGCATAATTTTGCGCGAGGTTTTCTTGTCGGTAATAGCGTTCGCCACCAAGGCACCCAAATCACTGCGGTTGATGTCGGAATGCGCGGTGCGATCATCGGTCAACATGGCTTTGCCGGTGGCCGCTCCGTTCTTCAAACCACCTGGGCGGATGATGGTGTAATCTAAGCCTGATTCCACCAGATACATTTCGCCTTTTCCCTTCTCGATCAGAATGGGTTGCAGCACTTTCTTCAATGACTCCGGGGTCATGGAATTTGAATCGCCCGCACCGATTGCAGTGACGACAACGATGCGCTGAACGCCCGCAGCTTTCGCAGCATCAGCGATGTTTTTCAGACCTTCAAAATCAGGGCTTGCTTGGCCACGCACAGCACCGAGCGCGCTGATCACAGCGGTGTACTTGCCCGACGCAAAAGCGGTTTTCACTTCATCAAGCTTGAGTACATCAGCGGTGACCAAGTTTACGCCGAGTGTTTTCAGTTCAGCTGTGTCGGATGTGGGGCGCACAACGACAGTCACTTTGTCTTTCTTCGCAACCAGTGTTTTCACGGCTTCCAAGCCGGTCGCGCGATTGCCGCCGAAGACCAATACGTTTTCAGCTGCATTTGCTGTAAATGAAGTGGCTGCAAATGAAACGACGCTGAACAGCGCCGCAGTAATGAGTGGCAGAATTTTCTTCATCGATCTCTCCCCTGTGCTGGCTCAATCACTTGAGCCTAGCGCAGGATCGAGATGAACAAGCGCATTTAACAGGCGATTGCCCGAACTGCGGCGCTTGGTCTTAGATATGTCTGGTCTTAGATACGGCCCATCAGCAGCAAGATGATCAAAATTAATACGACCAAGCCTAAGCCACCGGTTGGGTAATAGCCCCAGTTGCGGCTGTGCGGCCATGCTGGCAGTGCGCCGATAAGGAGCAGAATGAGAATAATGAGAAGCAGTGTGCCGAGTGTCATGTGATGAACCTTTTTTCGTTCCGATCAGACACCTTAACGGTTGCATAGCCTTTTTGGTTCCGCTGAACAGTTCGAACGATCGTGCAACCATATTCCGCCTGCTTATGCAGGCCCTATGCAGGGGTGATTTGGGGGGCAGTGTTAATTGTGTGGAGGCAGAACTTTTCGTGCGCTTCAACGTTTTATCGACGCATTCCACGCGTCCCCTGGCCACATGCAATTCACAACAACTTTCAGTTCTCATCATGCCCCTTCAAAGCACATCAGGTTCTTTCATGTCTGGTTCGTCTTCGGTTTCATCATCGACTTTAAACGCGCTTGAAAACTTAGCGGCCCGTGAATTGACCGACGCAGAGATCGAACGCGAAGCCACAGCGCTGGTTGAAAAACTGGGCGAGGACGAGCGCAAACGCGGCGGTGTCTACGCCGCTGTCAGCGCTTTGGAAGATTTTCGCGAAGCGCTCGCAACTGCAATTGCTGAACACCGGCCTGAAGGCCGGTTGCAAAGTGCATACACCTACGCAGCCAACAGCATTAAACCGGCCATTCTAAAAATGACCGAACCGAAGCATTAGCCCCGCGCCCACTTCTCAGAACCCTCAGAACGTGGCAGGTTTTGCGCATAACGGCTTTTGGCCCATAACCTTTTGGGCGTCGTGGTGATTATGGGTGCACCCCAGGTTCTGAAAAGTTTCGACCCCGACCTGACGACCTTCTGGTCGTATTGGAATTCCCTGCCCAAAGTCGATTTCACGCCGCATTTGCGCGACTATCTGGATCACGTTCCGCCAGAATTGCAGCCCTCAGTCGCGATTATTGATGTGTACTCGGCCGAACGCATCGTGCTGCGGATGGCTGGCACACAAATTGTCGATGCCATTGGGCACGAGCCAACCACGCAAGATATGCCTTCTGTTTACAATCAGGGCCTTCAGAAAACGGCGGCCATCATCGCTTGGGCGGCGGTGTCGCAACCTTGCGGCTATGTGGCCCGACGTGAAATCCGCAGCCAAGCCGGGCGTGCCAGCATCGTGCATGGTATCGCCCTGCCCATTCGCACGGCACGGGCCGAGTGCAAAACGTTGGTCAATTTTAGCAGCCTTGCGCGATCGGTCGCTGAACTGGAATTTCAGGACCGCGTGGCGTCGATGGAAAACATGCAGCCGATGCAGTGGATTGATATCGGCAACGGCGTACCGACGTTAGAGGTCTAACGCTCACTTTCAAATGGCGCGCAAATAAAAATGGCGAGAGACTAAAGGCCGTATTTATGTTGTCCTTTATCTGGCCCTCTTGTCATCGATGGCTTTTTTTACGCCGACCCATGAATTAACGGACGGCCGTGGATCATCCAAGGGCGGAGCCGTGGCATAGGAAGGGTATTTGCTTTGCACGGCGCTGCGCAACGGCTCGGGGACTTCAGTTATATCTTTGACCGCGAACCAGGTGCTGGTCAGCACGGTCTGGCCTTCACGACCGCCCATTTTCATCCATGGCAGCCATGGTGACAGGCGCGACCAAACCGACATGCCGCGCACGGGAAGCGGTTTGGCCGTATTCAGCCACTCCGCCACCGGAACAAAGATGCTGCGCAGTTCTACGACAGAGTATTTGCCGCCCACATAATCCTGGTAATCGCCGCCCATAATACTGTCGCGGAAAAAATGATTGGCGCGCTGAGTGTGGGCCATGCCGTTGACGATCTGGCCCTCCCACGTCACGGGCGTGCCGTCTTTGCCGTAAGCGTATTTTGGCTCAGCCATATTGACCGGGTCGTTGAACATATGGATCACATCAACGGTTTCGCCGGTATAGGGGTTTGTCCATGTATCTATGATTTTGCCTGTCGCGGGGTCGATATAAAACATGATCTCTCGTGTCACCGAGCGATACCCCGGCCCGCGTTTCGGGTCGTTATAGATTTGGCAGGCAGCGGTGTTCAGGCCCTGAACATTGAACAAGCGCCGGTCAAGTTCGCCCTGTCGCCGTCCGAGAATTTCTCCACTCATCCAACGCATGCTTGGCTTGGACGGATCGGTCGCGCACCCCAGCCTTATTTCAGCAGCAATCACGTCTTCAGGTTTGGCGAGGTCGAGCGTGCGGCTATGAGCGGCCAGAGGGCGCCCCATCAGAATCCCAATAAAAACCAGAGCACAGAAGCGAACTACAGTCATGAGGCTTGTCCTACAAAGTCATTCCAACAAAAGCGGAAGCTGGCGCGTGGAGGCCGGCGAGTGGAGGCTCGTGCGTGGAGATAAGTGTGATCCGCGATGGCCAGCCGATCAAGTCGGAATGAAGCCCCGCCTTCATCGCTACGGGTTCAGCAACACCTGCACGGTGTACATACCGGCGCAAGATTTCATCATCCTCATCCAACTCGGCCACAAGTACGGATATCGGCACCGATGCGCAAAGTGGATGGTCTAAAGGCAAAATAAAAATGGCGGGAGCGTCCCCCCGCCATTTTCACTTCAGGAACTCAACGGCAACAGCTTAGAAGCTGGCCGTTACCCCCAAGAAGTACGAGCGGCCCAGCGTGTCGTAAGTAGCTGGGAATGTATTGCCGCTGTTTTCGGTTGTACCGCCGTAGTCGTTACCAACCACTGGCGGCTTGTTGTCAAACAGGTTGGTGATACCAGCCCGGATCGCAACAGTTTCGTTCAGCTTGTATGCGCCTGTCAGGTCGAAGTAGTGCTCGGCCCCAATCACAGGAACTTTAAACGCACTGGCAGGTACGCCATCCAAGGCCACGTTGTCGTTCGTGACTTTGCTTAAGTACTGCCAACGCAGTTGCAGGCTTAAAGCGTCGTAATCCCACTTCGTGGTTTGCGACCAGCGCCATTTCGGATCAGGACGTAAGCAGGTATCGCCGACCAAGCCAGCGCAGTTGTTGGCCGCCAGGAAGGCCGCATCTTGCTTCACCGACTTCATGACGTGCGTGCCGCTTAAAGCCAGCGCCAAGGAACCGGCATTGCCGATGTCGAAGGTGTAGCCTGTGCGGAAGTCGATACCTTCGGCTTTGTACTTGGCGGCGTTGATACGGCGTGCATCCACGCCGGTTTCAGTGCCACCCAGCAATGAGCCGTTCAGCGGGTTACGTGCGATACGTTGGCAGAATGCGCCTGTTGCACTGCGTTCGATCGTATAGCACGCATCCAGAATGCCCTGCTCGGTTGGTGCAACGATGGCATTCGATACGCCAACTTTGTAGTAATCCACCACCAACTCGAAGCCTGGCAAGGCTTCAGGTGTGAACACTGCACCCAATGTATAGGTGTTGGATTTTTCAGGTTGCAGTGTTGCATTGCCGCCGGTGTAGTTGTTGATCTGACCAGACACTGGCCCAGTCACACGGCCAATGAACGCAGCCGGAACACCCGTTGCCAAGCACAACGCACGCAAGCTTGCATTGGTGTTCACTGCGGTGCCTGCGCAGTAATCAGTGTTTGCATCACCCGTGCCTGGGGTTTTGGGCTGGCCCAATTCCTGCAAGTTCGGCGCGCGTGCCGCACGTTGATATAACCCACGGATCTTGAAGCCTTGAACCGGCGCCCAACCACCACCTGCTTTATAGGTGGTGTTGCTGAAGCTGTTGCTGGTCGTTAACACGCGGCTTTGATAATCCGAGTAACGCACACCGGTATCCAGCGAGATTTCCTTGGCGAAGGTCGCATCTTCCACCAACGGCACCAACGCTTCACCGAAGTATTCCTTCACGTTGTACGTCGCGTTGATGGGGGTTGATGAACCGAAGCCTGGCGCGTTGCCTTGGGCGTAGTTGTCATCCGGGCGGTGACGGCCCGACTCTTTGCGGTATTCAGCACCAAGCGCAAAACCACCCGGCTTGTTGGCCGCAGGGATTGTGAACGGCAAGTCGCCGGTAAATTGCGCACCCGTGACCCACTGGCCGCGTGTGTCGTTTTCAACCAGGTTGAGCGCAATGAACTGTGCCGCTGCCGCTGACAAATTGCCTGCACCAAACAAATTGGCCGGTACGCACCCACCACTGGTGTCTTGGCAGACGATCTGTCCGTTCGGAGCCCGCACAGCTAACAAGGCTTGTTGTGTGCGGCTGAAACTAATGTCGTTCAGGAAGTTCTGCGTCCGTGTGGTACGGCCGTATTGGCCGAACACTTCCCAGTGATAGCTTTCGCCGATATCGCCACGGAAGCCGTTCACGAATTGGAACGCATTGTTTTCGTAAATCGAATCACGTGTGCCGACTTCGGTTGTGCGACGACCGAAAGCCAAGGTGACGATGCCGTCGCCCGGGGTTGGGTCACCGTTTGCCGCCGTATCTTCAGCCGCCAGTACGCTACGTGCTTGCGCATTCAAGAACGGGTTGGTGGCGTAATTGATATCGAACGGGAAGAAGAACGTGCCCGACGGCGCAATAATCGTGTTTACGCGGCTGCCTGCATAAGACAAACGCGCGTAGTAATCGATATCTTCGGTGATTGCATAATGGCCCATCGCCGTGCCCGTCCACTTTTTATGCGGCGTTTGCAGCAAGTTGTACGGGTTGAAGTTGAAGACCTGGAAGCGCGGCACCAAGTTGCCGCTCGAATTGAACTGTTGGAAGCCGTTGGATGTTATGAAAATACCTTCAGGTGCCGTCGAGCTGCCACCAGCGCTGAAGTCAGCGGCGGCCAACGAGAAGTTTGAGAAATCACGCTCGCCTTGCGTTACTTGTTGCTGATCGCTGAAGCCCACGTTCAACACCAAGTTACCTTTGCCGTTATCGAAGTTGCCGCCCACTGTGGTGGAAACATCGAAGCGGTCGCCGTCACCTTTTTCCGAGATTCCGTATTGGGTGTCGATCTCAACGCCTTCGAAGTTGTCTTTCAGAATGAAGTTCACGACACCGGCGATAGCATCAGAACCGTACACGGCAGACGCACCACCCGTAACGATTTCCACACGCTGGATCAGGCTGGTGGGGATCATGTTCAAGTCGACCAAGCCTTGCGTGTCGTACGACACGAAGCGCTTACCGTTGACGAGAACCAGGGTTCGTTCTTCGCCAAGGTTACGCAAGTCAACCGTCGCCGCACCGGCGTTGCCGTTATTGGTGCTTGACCCAACGGCCTGCACCACTTGGGGCAAGTCACGGATGAATTCTTCGATGTTGCTGGTTCCAAGGCTTTTGATGTCTTCATACGACAGCACCGAGACTGGGCTGTTCGACACCAAATCGGTGCGCTGAATGCGCGAGCCCGTAACGACGATTTCTTCCAGCCTATCCTCAGCAACTTGTTGAGCCAGGGCAGATGTAGCGGCAATGCCAGCCACACTTGCCATAAGTGCCGCGCGTAATGAGCGGCGTAGAGATGCTCCGTTTTTCACGTGATAAAACCCCTCGCGGATATTGTTGAAAGACACATTCGGCCCCTCGCCGAATGGTCCGCAGAAGTGAGGTGTAGCCCCACCTCTAGTTGCGGCAATCATCAGCCCCCTTGCGAAGGAGGGTCAACATTGTATTGTTACATTTATCAATTTGGCGTGAGTCTGTTGCAGATGAACAACACAGAGCCGAGTAATTGTGCGCGCTATTAGGCATGTCTAAAATTGATCTCGTTGGCTTGAAGTTGTTCTAGATAACGCCTGAATGTCTTGTGCGAATAGTTCAGATAGTACACTTTAAGTTGCAATAAGATTGCCGATGCGGTGCGCAAGAAAGCTATAAAGTTACCGCACGGGTAAAAACTGGTGGGTTGGGGGTATGGGGTTGAGCAGACGCGTTCTCATTGCTGCGGGACTCAATGTTGGTGTGGTGATAATCGGTTGCATCAACGGCATTGCCGTCGCGCAAGTCGACAAAGGACTGCTGGACTGTCGCGTCCTACCTGATCCAACCTCTCGCCTGTTTTGCTATGACCGATTTGTTGATGGTGCTTTAGCGAACCCAGGGCGTGTTGCGCCCGTCGCACCTGTGGTGCCTGTTCCTGCCGCACCTGTTCCTCCCGCGCCTGTGCCGCGCGCAGCACCTGCCCCGGTCGTGACTGCGCCTGTTGCGCCTGTGCCAACGCCCGCTCCTGTTGCCAAACCGGTCGCGCCCGCACAACCGGCGGCACCTGTTGCAACTCCACCCGTACAGAAATTTGGTGAAGAGAATTTAGCGCCTGAAAAGCGCGAGCAACCAACCGAAGCGCCTGCGGATACGTTGCGTGCGCGCGTCACAAAAGTTGCTGCCGATCCCTACGGCGCAACTATCATCACGCTAGATAACGGCCAAGTGTGGAAACAGGCTGAAGGCTCTAAGTACCGCATCAGTGCGGGTGCGGGTGTAACAATTAGCCGTGGCATGTTGGGCGCGTTTTTCTTGAAAGCCGATAACACATCGTTGTCGATCAAGTTCAAGCGTATCGAATGATGCCGGTTTTGCATGTCGGCTGAACTGGATATCGCACGCGCTTTAGCCGCACAGGGCCGCGTTGATGATGCCAAGTCGATCTATGTAAAACTGCTCAACGGCCCACAGCCACCGTTAGAAGCGTTTAGTTTTCTGGCGATGCTGGCTTTTAAGCAGCGCAAATTTGATGACGCGGTGAAGCACCTAAAAGTCGCGTTGCGGCAAGCGCCCAACAATTCACGCTTTCTCACCGATCTGGGCATGGTCTATCGCGCCCAAAACAAACTGGACTATGCGGATACGCAGTTTGCGCAGGCGTGCCGTGCGGCCCCAGAAAACTACATGGCGCGGCTTTATCTGGGCACAGTGTGCGAGCGCCAAGGCAAAGCGAATGAGGCGTTACGTCATTTCGCGGCCGCCATTGATACGGCTCATCAACAAGGAGAATGGATTAAGACAAACGCCGCGCCGCCCGAAGCCAAACATGCCATGGCATATGTAAAGGCAGGCCAAGCGACGTTGTTCGGGGCTTTGCTGGATGATTTAAAAATGCGCTTTGACACGAACGATTTAAAGCGCGTGACGAAATTCTTGGATGCATATGTTGGGAATATTACGGGCGATGCCCCTGCCCCGATGCAGCGCCCCATCTATTTCTTTTTTCCTGATTTGCCTGTTCAACACTATTTCACGCGCGAGGATGTGCCATGGGTGGCTGACCTTGAAGCGCAGACCCATGTGATCCGGGAAGAAGCGCTGCATGCAGTTTCGGGTGGCAATCTACCCTCATTCTTAAAACGCGACCGTTCAACGGGTGATGAAACCTATCTGGGTGGCACCGAGACAAGTTCATGGGATGCGTTTTTCTTTTACCGCGATGGAATACGGGTGGAAGACAGTCACGAACGTGCGCCGAAAACATCGACTGTGATTGAACAGTTGCCGCTGGTGCGCATTGAAAACTCAGCACCGGAAATTTGCTTCTCAGTCCTCACGCCCGGCACTGAAATTAAACCGCACACAGGTGTGGCCAATGTGCGCATGGTGGTGCACTTGCCCCTGATCGTTCCCGATAACTGCGCAATTATGGTGGCGGGTGAAGAACGCGGCTGGATCGAAGGCCAGTGTTTGATGTTTGATGACACGTATGAGCACGCGGCCTGGAATCGCAGTGCCGATTACATCCGCATCGTATTGCTGATGGATGCATGGAACCCGCACCTCACGCGGCTGGAGCGTGAGGCGGTCACAGTGCTGATCAACGGTATTGGGGCTTTTAACCGGAGCGTTGCCGCCCCGGTTTAACGCTTATTGCAGGTTGCTTATTGTAAATTACGACGACGAATGACGAGGTTGCGGATTTCCGTCATGTCTTCGATGGCAAAGCGGATGCCTTCGCGACCGAGGCCGGAATCCTTCACGCCACCATAAGGCATGTTGTCAACGCGGTAGCTCGGCACGTCGCCGATCACCACACCACCCACATCCAACTTGTCCCAGGCGTCCATGGCCTTGAAGATATCGCGGGTGAAGATGCCGGCTTGCAGGCCGAACTTCGAATCATTCACTTCGTTCAGCGCGTCTTCGAACTTGCTGAATTTCGAAATGATCGCGACCGGGCCAAACGCTTCTTCCTGGTAAATCTTGGTGTTGCGATCAACACCTTCCAGCAAGGTGGCGTCTAACATCGCGCCTTCGCGCTTGCCGCCGCAGAGCAGTTTGCCGCCTTTGGCGACAGCTTCTTGCACCCAGTTATCCAGGCGTTGGGCTTCCTTCACGTCGATCATCGGACCAATGAAGGTCTTTTCGTCGTGTGGATTGCCCGCGATCAGCGTCTTGGTCTTGGCGACCAACTTATCGCGGAAGGTGTTGTAGATGCTTTCATGCACGATGATGCGTTGCACGCCAATGCACGATTGGCCCGACTGGTAGAACGCGCCAAAGATGGTGCGCTCGACCGCGTCATCCAAATCAGCGTCGGCATCAATGATCACAGCGGCGTTGCCGCCCAATTCCAACACGACTTTCTTTTTGCCAGCGCGGGCTTTCAAGTCCCAGCCCACCTCTGGTGACCCCGTGAACGACAGCAGCTTCAGGCGGTCATCGGTCGTGAACAGATCAGCACCGTCACGCGATGCCGGCAGGATCGAGAACGCGCCCTTCGGCAGGTTCGTCTCGGCCAAGACTTCACCGATGATGATGGCCCCCAGCGGCGTGCGCGAGGCTGGCTTCATCACGAATGGGCAACCCACAGCTAATGCAGGCGCGATTTTGTGTGCAGCCAGATTGAGCGGGAAATTGAACGGCGAGATGAATGAGCACG
The DNA here is from genome assembly GCA_965229355.1 of Rhodospirillaceae bacterium. Taxonomy (GTDB): domain Bacteria; phylum Pseudomonadota; class Alphaproteobacteria; order Rhodospirillales; family Rhodospirillaceae. Next base: position 3,684,779 of record OZ245869.1, read on the forward strand.
GGCCAATCGGCACGCGCTTCCACATGCCTTGGTAGCCTTTTGCGCGCGCGCTGATGTCCAAAGGTTGAATTTCGCCGGTGATACGCACCGACTCTTCTGCCGCAATGCGGAAGGTGTCGATCAGGCGGCCGACTTCGCCGCGTGAATCGCGGATTGGTTTGCCCGCTTCAATGCACAGCGCGTAAGCCAGTTCGTCGGCGCGCTCTTGGAAGCGTTTGACGCAGTGCATCAAAACGTTTTGACGCTCGTAAGCAGGCATCCGTGCCATCGGCTCAGCAGCTTCGGTGGCCGCGGCAATCCCGGCTTCGATGGTTTTTGCATCTGCTAACGCGACGCGGGTTGCCACTTCGCCGGTGAATTTATCGGTGACCGCAAGGTCAGTATTCGGTTGCTGGGCTTCATTGGCCAGATACAGCGGATAGGTCGGGCGAAGGCTTAAGCTTGTCATGGCTGTTCTTTTTTCTCTCAAGGGGGCTGGTCTAAACTTTTGCGCTCAACGCTTTGATCTCGTTATTGAGAATGCGGTCATTGTCGGAATAATCGATCGGGCAATCGACCAAGTGAACGCCAGGCGTACTTAAGCACTTTTGCAGCAAGGGTGCTAAACCATCTGCACTGGTCACCCGGTGGCCGAACGCCCCATAACTTTCAGCATATTTCACAAAATCAGGGTTTCCATAGGTCAAACCCCAGTCCTTGAACCCCATATTGGCCTGCTTCCAGCGGATCATCCCGTAGCTGTTGTCGTTCAAGATCACGACCGTGATGTTGAGCTTCAAGCGCACGGCGGTTTCCATTTCCTGGCTGTTCATCATGAACCCGCCATCGCCGCAAATCGCCATTACTTTTTTGTTGGGGTACACCATAGCTGATGCCATAGCCGAGGGCAGACCAGCGCCCATACTGGCCAGTGCATTATCCAACAAGACAGTGTTCGACATGCGAGCTTGGTAGTTGCGCGCAAACCAGATTTTGTAGACGCCGTTGTCTAACGCGATGATGCCGTCGTTGGGCATAACCTCGCGCACCGTTTTCACCAGATACGGCGGATAGATCGGGCAGCGTTTGTCGTTCTCGATGCTGGCGGTGTGTTCCAACTCGGCTTTGCGCGCTTTCAGCATGGTTGCGCAGTTCCATGTTTTTTGCGGCGTGATGGCTTCTTTCATTTGCCAAATAGCGTTGGCGATATCGCCGATCACTTCCACTTGCGGGAAATACACCGGGTCCACTTCCGCCGAGCGGAAATTCACGTGGATCACTTCTGCCCCGCCCCGCTTCATGAAAAACGGCGGCTTCTCGATGACATCATGGCCGATGTTCACGATTACATCTGCCGCTTCAATGGCACGGTGACAGAAATCGCCCGATGATAACGCCGCACACCCAACAAACTTCGGGTGCGCTTCGTTGATCACCCCCTTGCCCAATTGTGTTGAGACAAACGGAATGCCAGTTTTCTCGACGAACTCCAGCAGCATGCGGCCAGTCATGGTGCGGTTGGCCCCGGCCCCGATCACCAACAATGGAGACTTGGCGGCTTCCAGTTTTTTCACCGCTGCTCGTATGGCTTTTTCTTCGGGGATCGGACGGCGCGTGAGGCTACGCGACAACGGCGTGCTTTCAGTTTGTTCATCAGCGACGTCTTCTGGAAATTCCAAGTGCACCGCACCTGGTTTTTCTTCTTCAGCCAAACGGAACGCTTCGCGAATGCGCGAGGGAATATTGTCAGCGGACGCCAATTGATGTGTGTATTTGGTGATCGGCCCCATCATCGACACGACATCTAAAATCTGGAAACGCCCCTGCTTTGATTTCTTGATGGGCTTCTGGCCGGTGATCATCAAAATCGGCATGCCGCCCAACTGCGCATACGCCGCCGCAGTCACCAGATTGGTGGCCCCAGGGCCGAGGGTTGCCAGGCACACGCCCGTCTTGCCTGTATGGCGGCCATAGGTCGCGGCCATGAAGCCCGCACCTTGTTCATGCCGTGTGAGGATCAGTTTAATTTTCGAACGCGAGAGGCTGTCCAGGAAATCTAGGTTTTCTTCCCCCGGCACACCGAACACATACTCAACACATTCTTGCTCCAGGCATTGCACGAAAACGTCGGATGCTTTTGTCATGGATGGCGTCCCCCTCTATTTGCGGTAGGCAATTCGTTCTGATTTGGCTGCAAAGTGGCCCGATGCTCTGGTGTCGTCAACCATAGGTCTTGCGGAACAACAGAATGTCATTGATTTATAAATGTGCGCAGCGCCTTGTTTCGTGTACCAGGCATCGCTTGTCGTCATTAGTGTATCCGTTTGTACAGAGCTCACTTTAGTGTCCCGCCGCTTCCCTCATATTTTCTGCTTTGCGCCGTATACGGATTGGTCGCTGCATAGCGCGCGGCAGGTCGCGATTTTGCAAGGTTTAAGGCAGCGCGGGTGCAGCGTGACGTATGTCACCTGCGACGGTGTTTTTAGCGATTGCGATTTATTGCAAACCTCGACAGGTGCTCCTGGTCAGCGGCCTGATAACGCGTGCCTATTTTGTCAGGCGCGTGTCGCAACACGTTTAGCCGGCTGGGGCGTGCCGTTCCGTTGGCTCAGCAATTGGCTGACAACTGAAGATCGTGCTGTCGCGGGAAAATGGGCAGCCTCATTACGCCCAGATGAATATTACAAAGCAACATACAACGGCTGGGCGATTGGCGACTGGGTGAAGTCCAGCGTGCACCGCCACTTCCGGCACAATGTTCTGGATGTAAATGATTTCATCACGGCCTGCGCCTATGGCAGTTATTTGTTCAGTGGTGCGTTGGCAGCCATCGCGCTCGACCGGATTTTTGAAGAAGAAAAACCCGATGCGCAGTTGCTGTTTAATGGTCGCATGGCCCCAACCCGCATTGCGCTCGAGCTGGCTAAGCAGCGCGGCATCCGCACCATCTGTGAAGAGCGCGCCATCATTCCGGGCCGCATACAGCTTTACGACAACGAAAATTGCCTGAGCGTCAGTGATGTCGCGACGTTATGGCCACAATGGAAATCAGTGCCGCTGACGCCTGATGAAATTAATGCCGTCGGCGATGTGTTAGAGGAACGCTGGCAGGGCAAATCCATCGACGTAACGATGTTCTCAAGCGGCATGGGCGCTGGCGGCGATCTGTGGAAGGCCCTGAACTTCGACGCGTCTAAACCGCTGTATGTGCTTTACACCTCCAGCATCGATGAAGCCGCTGGACTAGATACCAGTGGCAATACGTTCGCTACGCAATACGCGTGGATTGATGCGACTGTCGATTACGCGAGGCAGCATCAGCAAATTCAGTTGGTCATTCGCGCGCATCCTAATTCCGGTAGCAAAAAGTCGCTGGGCGAAAACCCGCAAGATGCCGCCTACTTCGCCGACCTTGCCGCGCGTTTACCACCTAACGCCCGCCTTCTCACCGCTGATAACGAGATTAGTAGCTATGATTTGGCGAAAGCTGCAACCGTGGGGCTGATTTGGTTCAGCATGATGGGTGTTGAAATGTCGGCACTTGGCCGTCCCGTCATTCGTGTGGCTGGCCGCACGTTTGTTGAGCACGCCGATTATATCGCGGCCCCGATGACACCTGATGCATATCTAAAAGTGTTAGATCAGCATCAATCCCTGCGCCATGGAGTTGATGCGAGCATTGCCGTGCAAGCCTGGCGCAGCGCGTATGTTTATTTCTTCCGCCGCACGTTCGACTTCCCCCTGGTGAGCCAACCCAATTGGTTCGTGGGTGATATCGCCTACAAGGATGCTGACGCCTTACAACCAGGCCGCGATCCAACGCTCGATCACATTTGCCGTGTGTTCATGGAAGGCGCGCCCTTACATCCTCCGGCTGAACCCCGCACCGGCGCCCCCGACGCTGAAAAAGCTGCGATTTTAAAACGTCTCGCCCCATATAGCGCATAGCGCCGTGATGGCGTTATAATGCACCCGCAGCTTAAGCGGAGTTGGTTTCATGCAAATTGATGTTGTTTTCGATACGGTGTGTCCGTGGTGTTATGTGGGCAAACGCCGCTTTGAGCGTGCGCTGAAAATGCGCCCCAACATCAAGCCGAACATTCGCTATCGCTCGTTCTTGCTAAATCCTGACCTCCCCATGCAGGGCGTCGACCGTAAAGAATATTTAGAGCGCAAATTCGGCGGCAGCGCACAATACGAGCGTATTGTGGAAGCGCTTGTGTTCACCGGCAAAGGCGAAGGCATCAACTTCGCACTGGATAAAATCAAGCGCACGCCAAATTCAGCCAACTCGCATCGCCTCATTCGTTTGGCGCGCACGATCAACCGCCAAACCGAAGCCGTGAATCTTATTTTTGAATCTTACTTCGAGCGAGGCTTGGATATAGGCAATGTCGAGGTGTTGGTGCGCTTGGCTGAAGAGATCGGTTTGGAGAAAGGCATGGCCTACGCCCACCTTTCAACTGAAACAGATTTGAATGCAGTTTATACCGAGAATGCTCGCATGCATCGCTTAGGTATTACCGGTGTGCCCTGCTACATCTTCAATGAAGGCCGCGCCATTGCTGGTGCGCAAGAGCCTGAAATTCTGGTGCGGATGTTCGATATGGCGCTGGCGGAATCATCGGGCCGTCCCGAGATGCAGTCTGTCGGCACTTAATAAATCGACGCTAATATAAAAACGGTGTGCCGCCGCGTGCGCCGAAGGTTCCGAAAATCAAACTGCCGATGGCTTGGGGCAACTGCGTTGTTCCATCAATAAACGCGCCCTGAATTTGCGAGAATTGCAAACCTCGTGCGCCCAGTAAATTCGCCCCCGACAGATCAGCGGCGTTAAAGCGCGCCCCATCCACAACTGATGACGTAAACGTGGCGCCACGCAACGACGCGCCCGTAAAGTTTACATCACGCAAAATCGTATTGGTGAAATTGGCGCCATCTAGATTTTGGCCGACGAATGCCGCGCCTGAAATATCTTTGTTGTTAAACGTCAGCCCTCCACTGTTGACGGCTGCAATACCTTGGGCCCGAGCTGCAAACGACGATGTACTGGTGGAGATTATTTGTTGGGCTGCGGCACTGAGTGTCACCTGATCCACGATGAGGTTGCGTGCATTTCCACTGGGTGCATTTCCGGTACTGCCAACGCCCAGGCCATTATAATTCTGCAGGGCATAATTCTCGTTAAGGCCCGTTAGGGTATAGGTGGTGATCGGCGTAACGGTGGTCATGAAACCATCAACGATTCGAGCGGGCGTTTAGTTTAACTGCCCTTTCTGAAAACGCGTAAATCACCATCGTTTTGCAACCTAAAAGATGCGTTATTTCAATGTGTTATCAGGCGCCAAATTCCATAGCCACGTTAAGAATTTGGTAGGGACTCGCCCGCAATCTGCACTCTAGTACGTAATAGGAGTGCCCACACGATGACGACGCCCACCCACGAATACTGCGAGAAAACCTTTGCGACATTCATGACGCTGGATGTCTTCCGCCGCTTGGCGTTGAAGACCTGCAAATTACCGCATTGGGTTGAATTAGAAGGCCGTGATCGTGCACAAGCGCCGAATACTTTGTTTATCAGCGTTGTGTTTTGCAGCCCGGAAGATCGCGATCGTTTCGCGATTGCCTATCGTTTCGCTGAAAAAGAAATGAGCGAGGTGGCGAAGTCTGCGGCCACACCACGCCGTTTACCGGCGTCAGAAACGTACGCCGTCGCGTAAAACGCCAAACTTTTTTGTTAAGCTATGTATCAGGGCCTCTCATGATGATGAGGCCCTTTTCATTTTTGTGAATGTTCACAGCCGTTTAGTGCAGTTCTAAAATGTCGCATGGTTATAACAACCATAAATTTCAAACTATTAGACATTAGCGACGTAAAAAATGTATCCCCCTACCGCGCTTAGGGTAGTGGCAAGTCATGCATCAATCCCTCGGCAGTTTTACCCTTGAGGATTGAATGTCAGACGTACCAAGCTTGTCGTTGATGTTGTCGACCGAACTGCCCGGCGAGCAAATTACCGCTGTGCTGAAACAGCATTGCCGCGCGGATAACAAAGTAGAATTGGTTGCGCATGACCCGTTACGCATTCCACAACTGCGGATTTATGAACTGTCGTTCGCATCGCCGGAAGCCCGTGATCGCTTGCTGATTGCGGTGCGTCAGTGCGAACAAATGCAAAAGTCAGCCGAGCGAAACACGAATGAACGCACAGTGGCTGCGTCACCGCGTATGGTGAAGATGGATCAACGCCGCCGCGCTTAACTCATTTCGTCACGATTTGTGCGATCTGAGTCATCAAAGCCTGCAATCCCTTAATACGTGCTTGAGGCGTTTCCCACGGACGAATAAATACAATTTTTTGATCGGGTCGTAGTTTGGCGGTGCCAGCACTGCGCGCGATGAAGTCCACCAACCCACCTGGGTTCGGGAATGTATTGTGGCGCAATGACACCGTGGCGCCTTTCGGGCCTGCGTCAATTTTCTCGATGTTGGCGATGCGGCAGAGCACTTTGATGCTGACGATATCCAGCAAGTTTTCCACTTCCGCCGGCAACTCGCCAAAGCGGTCAATCATTTCAGCTGCGAAGGCATCAACCTCAGCCCGGTCAGCGAGTGTCGCGATGCGTCGGTACAACGACATTCGTGCGCCGAGATCCTTCACGTAGGTATCGGGGATCAAAACCGCAGCGCCGGTGTTGATTTGTGGTGACCACTCGTCACTCACATGTACTTCTTCCTCGTCAGCGCGTGCTTTGGCAGCTGCGACCGCTTCTTCCAGCAAGTGCTGATACAATTCCACGCCAACTTCTTTGATGTGGCCGGTCTGTTCATCACCCAGCAGGTTCCCTGCCCCACGAATATCCAGATCGTGGCTGGCGAGCGAGAAGCCAGCGCCAAGGCTGTCTAGCGTTTGCATCACATCCAGGCGCTTCATAGCAGCTGGTGTGGGTTTGCGTTCTGGCGGCAGCGTTAAGTATGCATAGCCGCGCTGCTTGCCACGGCCGACGCGGCCCCGCAGCTGATACAACGCTGACAAGCCAAACATATCGGCGCGGTGAATGATGATGGTATTCACGCGCGGCATATCCAGGCCGGATTCAATGATGTTCGTGGACAGCAGTACATCGAACTTGCCTTCAGCGAAGGCGTTCATCACGTTCTCAAGCTGTGTCGGTGACATTTGGCCATGCGCCACGGCGCATGTGACTTCAGGAATCAGATCACGGATACGATCAATTACACCATCAATGTCGCTCAAGCGCGGCACAACGTAGAAGGTTTGGCCGCCGCGGAAGCGTTCACGCAAAATGGCTTCACGGATCACCACGCCGTCGAACGGCAGTACGAAGGTCCGAACAACTAAGCGATCAACCGGAGGCGTTGCGATAATCGATAAATCACGCACGCCTGACAGTGCCATTTGCAGTGTGCGTGGGATTGGTGTGGCTGACAGTGTCAGCACGTGAATTTCAGCGCGCATTTGTTTCAAGCGTTCTTTATGTGCCACGCCGAAATGCTGCTCTTCGTCGATGATCAACATGCCCAGGTTTTTGAACTTCACACTTTGGGCCAGCAATGCGTGCGTTCCCACCACCACATCAATGGTGCCGTCTTCTAAGCCCTTTTTCACCCTCTCGGCTTCTTTGCCAGCCACTAAGCGCGAGAGTTGCGCCACACGAAGCGGGAAGCCTGCCAAACGTTCCGCGAAGTTCTTGAAGTGCTGGCGCGACAAAAGCGTGGTCGGCACAACAATGGCGACTTGCATGCCGGTCATGGCGCCGGTGAAGGCCGCACGCATGGCGACTTCAGTTTTGCCAAAGCCCACGTCGCCGCAGATGAGGCGATCCATCGGCTTGCCTTTGCCCAGGTCGGCAATGGTGTCTTCAATGGCTTTTAATTGATCGTCGGTTTCAGTGTACGGGAACCGCGCACAAAATTCCGCATACGACCCATCCGGCGGTATGAATTGCGGTGCTTCTTTCAATTGGCGTTGAGCGGCAATGTGAATCAGCTGCTCCGCCATATCGCGGATGCGTTCTTTTAATTTGGCTTTACGCGCCTGCCAGGCTGCACCACCCAGCTTATCCAGTTGCACGCCCGCGACTTCAGAGCCAAAGCGCGATAGCACTTCAATATTTTCGACAGGCACGAACAGCTTATCGTTGCCGTGATAAATGATTCTCAAACAGTCGTGCGGCGCACCACCAACGGTAAGTGTTTCTAAGCTTTCGTAGCGCCCAATGCCGTGCTCAAGGTGGACGACCAAATCGTTTTCACCAAGTTGCGAGGCTTCAGCGATGAACGCATCAGCTTTGCGGCGTTTACGGCCTGAGCGCACCAATCGGTCGCCCAGCACATCCTGCTCGGTGATCAGCGCGTAATCTTTGGTGACAAAGCCGCGTTCCAAAACAACTGTAATCGCGGCTAACGATCCTTGCGGCACGGTCAGAGCATCGGCCCAGGTGTCGGCTTCCACAAATTGCGTAAAACCGTGATCTTTCAACACACTTTTTAAGCGTCCGCGTGAGCCGGCACTAGTGCACGCCAGCACAACCTTGCGGCCTGCGATTTGCTCCCCCCGCACATGCGCTAAGAAAGCTTCATACACATTCTCATTGGGGCGTGCGCGCACATCAGCAAAGTCACGGCCTGGGCGGCCACCGGCATCTTCATCTTTGCTGACATCGGCTGGTGCGAACGAGCGCAGCGCGCTGACGGGTCGCACAGCTAGCAGGCGCATCCATTCGTCAGCATCAATATACAAGGCACTGGTTGGGATGGGATTGTAGATCATCCCCTCCACTTCCGCGCCTTTGGCTTGTGCCGCTGTCACGGTCTTGCGGGCTTGGTAATAATCGCGAATGGTTTCAAAGCGCGCAGTGACAGCTTCTTCGATGTCGTGGTCAAGCGATAAGCTGGACGTCGGCATGTAATCCAGCAACGTATCCAGCCCGTCATGGAACAGCGGTAGCCAGTGTTCCATACCCAGGAACCGGCGCGATTCAGCAATTGATTCGTAGAGTGTGTCGCCACTCGCAACCGCACCAAACAATTCACGATAGCGGCTGCGGAAACGCGTGACGGTTTCAGGGGTCAAAATAATTTCACTCATGGGCATGAGGGAAATTTTATCTGTTGGACTTGTGGTGCGCTGGCTGACCGGATCAAACGAACGCAAGCCATCGACTTCATCGCCAAATAAATCGATACGTACAGGCTCTATTGATCCCGGCGGGAAAATATCAATCAACCCGCCGCGCACGGCAAATTCACCTGGCTCCATTACTTGCTCGGCGCGCGTGTATCCATTGGCGGCCAAATATGCGGTGAAGTTTTCAATCTCGAGACGCGTGCCTTTTTTAATTTCACGGGTTGTGCCGGTCAGTTGTTCGGCTTTCGGCACACGCTGCAACACGGCACTGACGGTTGTAATCACAAGCCGCGATTTACCCGCCGCAATCGGCTCAGTCAGTTGGCAGAGCGCGTTGATACGTCGTGCAACCACAGATGAATTTGGCGAAACACGATCATACGGCAAGCAGTCCCACGCCGGGACGGTAATGACTTCAATGTCTGGCGCAAAGAAAGCAATGGCTTCGGCCAGCGACGTTAAACGCCCCTCGTCACGGGCAACGTGCAATGCGCCATCTCGTAATGCCGTGCGTGCACGCTCGGCCAGCACCAGCGCATCAAAACCATCGGGCACGCCCGCGAGAATGCGCGCGGCAACTTTTGATAAAAACTGTTCCATATCCACTTAGCCTTTAGCGCGCCTAACCTTTTGATCGTCCGTAGGCGACCAGCTCATCCAGCAGCGGCGAACGCACATCGTCCGGTACGGGCAGCTTTTTGATGATCCAGTCCATCAAATCGATATCCAGAAGTTCTAAAATGCGGTCGGCCTCGTCCAATTGATCGGGGCGAAAGCCCGCCGTGCGCGCGGCAAAGAACGCCCCCACAATGGCATCGGCTTCCTTCATGCCCCGGTGTGCGGCACGGTACAAAATGCGCTTTTTTCGGGTCTCGATATCCATGTTAGCCATACCGCAAACAGAGTCCTCCCGGTTCGGCCCGCATGGCCGCCAGGATCGCGGCAGTGTATATAGGGCGGCACCTGTTCTGTCACCATCGTCACCAGTTGTTTTGTTCGGTCATGCCTTCGCCTAAATCGTCCCTCCGCCCTGCCATTTTGAACCCGCTGTTCGTAAAAACGACGGTGTTGAAAGGTATTGGCCCGCGCCTGGGCAAGTTGGTGGAAAAGCTCGTGGGTGAAAAAGTCGTCGATCTCTTGTGGCACTTGCCGTCAGGGCTGATCGATCGGCGGTTTTCCCCCAAGGTTGGCGATGCCCCGCCCAATGATGTTGTGACCCTGACGGTTGAAGTGCTGGCCCATAGCCCGCCGCCGCCGGGGAACAGACGTGTGCCGTACCGGGTGAGCTGCGGCGATGATACGGGCCGGATTGTGTTGGTGTTCTTCCATAGCAAAACAGACTACCTGGAAGATGCACTGCCGATTGGTGAGAAGCGCGTGATCTCGGGGAAAGTCGAGTTGTTCGACGGCCGCCGCCAGATGACGCACCCCGATCATATCGTGGAACTGAAAGACATTGCGTCCGTGCAGCGCGTAGAACCCGTTTATCCGCTGACGGCGGGTTTGTCTGGCAAGGTTTTAGACAAAGCTGTTAAAGGTGCGTTAGAGCGCGTGCCGCTGATGGTGGAATGGTTAGACCCTGCGTTTCAAAAGCAGCGTGATTGGCCCGGTTTTAATGATGCACTGACGGCAGCGCATAACCCGACGAGCGAACCTGAATTATCGCCGCTCACGCCTGCACGCTCACGTTTGGCTTACGACGAAGTGTTATCGAACCAGTTGGCGTTGTCATTGGTACGTTTGAAAGCACGTAAGCGTCGTGGTCGCGAACTCAGAGGCGATGGCAAACTGCGTGCGCAAGTATTGGCGGGATTGCCCTACAAACCCACTGGCGCACAAAGCCGGACGCTAGCTGAAATCGAAGCCGATATGGGCAGCGAAAACCGCATGCTGCGTTTGCTGCAAGGCGATGTCGGTAGCGGCAAAACTTTAGTCGCCTTGATGTCGATGCTAATTGCGGTCGAAGCTGGTGCCCAAGCTGCCATGATGGCGCCGACAGAGTTGCTGGCCCATCAGCACTACGAGAACTTAAAGCCCCTGGCTGCATTAGCCGGTGTGCGTTTGGAAATTTTGACGGGCCGCGTCAAGGGTGCTGTGCGCACCGAGATTATGGAAGGCTTAGCCAACGGCAATATTCACATGGTCGTAGGCACACATGCGTTGGTGCAAAAAGATGTGGAATTTGCCGACCTCGCGTTTGCGGTGATCGATGAGCAACACAGATTTGGGGTCGATCAGCGTTTGGAACTGGCCGAGAAAGGCCGTGGCACCGACATGTTGGTGATGACGGCCACGCCTATTCCGCGCACGTTGGCGCTGACAGTTTACGGCGACATGGATGTCTCGAAGCTGGATGAGAAGCCGCCAGGCCGCAAACCCGTCGATACACGCACCATCAGCCTGGAACGGTTGGATGAAACAATCGACGGCATTGGCCGGGCTATTAAAAATGGCGCCAAGGTTTACTGGGTTTGCCCGCTGATTGAAGAATCAGAAGTGACGGACCTTGCTGCTGCTGAAGATCGCTACGCCATCATGAAAGCGCGGCTGGGCAATACCGTTGGCTTGGTCCATGGCCGGATGAAGCCCGCCGAACGCGATGTGGTAATGGAAGCTTTTGCGTCGAAAGATGGCAGTGGTCCTAAAATTCTGGTCGCGACAACCGTCATCGAAGTGGGCGTTGATGTGCCCGATGCGACCATCATGGTGATCGAACATGCCGAGCGCTTTGGTTTGTCGCAGTTGCACCAGTTGCGCGGCCGTGTCGGCCGTGGCGGTAAAGAAGGCACCTGCTTGCTGCTCTTCGCAGGCCCCTTGGGCGAAACCGCAAAAGCGCGGCTTAATATCTTGCGCCAAACGGAAGACGGGTTTTTGATCGCGGAAGAAGATTTACGCTTGCGGGGTAGCGGCGAAATGCTGGGCACACGCCAAAGCGGGCTGCAAGCCTTCCGCATGGCCGATATGTCTGTGCATGGCGAATTGGTGGCAATTGCACGCGATGACGCACAGCTGATTATTGCGCGTGATGCGGAATTACAAACGCCACGCGGTGAAGCGTTGCGAACACTGCTTTACTTATTCGAGCAAGATGAGGCGATTAAAACGCTACGCTCAGGCTAAGGTCTTCACGTCTTTGGTTTCGCCAGATTTGTAAGGCGGCGTGACGATGCCGCCCGAAACGATCATCTTCATGCAGTCTTCGACCGACATATCGAGATGGATCATCTGTGAGCGCGGCAGGAACACCAAATATCCCGAGGTCGGGTTGGGTGTTGTGGGCAAGTAAACATTGAACAGCTTTTCGCCAGTTTTCGCGACGACTTCGCCGTAGGACTCTCCCAGCAATAGACCCAGTGTCCACATCTCGCGGCGTGGATATTCCACTAACACCACTTCGCGGAACGAGTGCTTCGAACTGCCCAGCACAGATTCCAAAATCTGTTTCACAGCTGAGTAAATGCTGTTGATGACGGGCAGACGCGCCACAACCCGTTCGCCCCACCGCAACAGTACGCGGCCCAAAACGTTGGTGGTGATGAAGCCGATAAAGGCCAGACCGCTGAGTAGAACAATCAATCCAATACCGGGGAATTCCATGGCGGAAACCCAGGCGGGCAGCGCTTGCTTTACAGTCTCGTCAATCCACGAGATCACCGACCAGGACACATAAAGTGTAATCCCAATCGGTGCTGTGACGAGCACGCCCGCGAAGAAATAGTTGCGCAAACGTGCTGCCAACGAGCGGCGGAAAGCGAGATTGAGTTCTTTAAATTGCGGTGTCATGCTCGCTCTATACATCAAACAAAGCTATTCGTCGAATTCTGCTAAATCCGGGATGCGGTTGAAGGCAATTTTGGCGCCGACATATTTTGCAATCTGGCCCGGTAATACGCCCAACGCCACAGTATCCTGGCCGTATTTTTTGTTGATGCGATCAACGGCGCTATAGAGGTTTACCCCATGTGCGTTACTTTTAGGGGCTTCAACCGCTGCAAATAAATCCGGCGTCACTTTGTCGGCGGGGCATAAGCCATGCAGCACGATGCCCACCATTTTGAAACGACGGTTAGGCCGTTCACGCATTAATGTCATCCATTCTTCATCAAGCTTGGTGAGCAAATAAGCCGTGTCTTGCGTGGGGTGAAAGCGCGTATCTGTTCCCCACCCTTCATCGTTACGCCACGAACGCTTTTTCCACTTGTCGGGCACTTCGTTGCTTTCAAACGTGGCATGCAGCGACATCGCACCGCTTGCCAAGTTCATGCGGCGCAACCGCGTACCTGCTTTCAGCAATAAGCGCCGCGCGACCAAGCGCGCTGCGCTTGCATCGCGCATTTTAGCGGCGAGCACATGGCTATGCCCGATGCTGCTTTTTTTAGGCTCGGGCCGGTCTGGAATATCGTAGCCATGCAGTTCGTACCAAAAGCGCTCGCCTTCGATACTGCCCCACAGTTGACGGGTGCGCTGGCGTGTCAGCGCCCACAAATCTGTAACGGTTTCCACACCCCGTTCGCGTAACCGCAAACTCATGTTCCAGCCAATGCCGGGAAAATCACCCAACTTCAGCGGCAACAGTTTGGTCGGCAGGTCATGCATTTCCAAAATTGTCAGGCCATCAGGCTTTTGCATATCGGCCGCGACTTTCGCCAGCATGCGCGACGGTGCTAGCCCAACCGAACAGCCCATCACCTCGCCGATGTTTTTGCGAATGCCGCGCTTGATGCTGTGCGCAATTGCTATGGCATTTTCCACCTTCCGCTCACGCCCCATCAGCGCGCAGGCGACTTCATCGATCGAGCAGGTTTTGGTGACGGGAATGTGGTTCCACACCTCTTTCACAATGGCATGGTGGAACTTCACATAGACATCGTGGCGCGCTTGAACGACGACCAGATCCGGGCACATCACACGCGCATCGGCGATCATGGTGCCGGTTTTGATGCCGTATTTTTTGGCTTCCTGGCTGGCGGCAATTGCACTGGTGAATTCGGACTCTGCGGGCGACACAATCACCGGCCTGCCGCGCAGGTCCGGGCAGAGCTGTTGCTCGACGCTGGCGAAGTAGCTGTTGAGGTCCAAAAACAGCCAACGCAGCGTGGGGTCTGGGGTCTTTTCGGGCAGCTGATCGGGGGAAGTATCCATGAGAACAATAATAGAACATGCGCTTTCCCCGGTCTATGGGGTTAAATAAGATACTTTGAAATCAATCGCTTATCGGCTGTATGCTGTGGGCTATGTCTACACCCCCTACCCATTTCAAGCCTGTCGTTGGTGTTGGCGTCGTCATCGTAAGAGGTGACGATGTGCTAATGATCAAACGCGGCCAGCCGCCGCGCGAGGGCGAATGGAGCATCCCTGGTGGCCACCAGGAACTGGGCGAGACCGTGCGGGAAACTGCCGTGCGCGAGGTGATGGAGGAAACCGGCCTGACCATCACCAACTTGCGCCTGATCGACGTGGTTGATGCCTTTGGCAAGCACCCTGATGGCTCACTTCGCACCCAATGGACGCTGGTGGACTTTCGGGCGGATTGGGTCTCAGGCGAGCCCAAAGCAGGCGGCGATGCGGCAGATGCTGTTTGGGTGCCATTTGAGAAGATTGGCAGCTTAGGCTTGTGGTCTGAGACGGTTCGCGTCATTACCGCAGCCGTGGCGATGACCTAGCGGCCTGGACCCAATACATGTTTGAAGTTGATTATAAACCCGCCGTTAAGCCGTTGTTTCATGTGCGGGTGTGCATCAATCGGCGTTTGAACACCGATAACTTGCCCAACTGCGCGGGTCGTGGGTCGCGTGAAATGGCCGACCGGCTGGAAAAGCTGATCATTGCCGAGAATTTGCCGGTTAATGTGCTGCGCGGGCCCTGCATGAACAATTGTGCCGTCGGCCCCAACATCAAAGTTCAGGGCGGCGATATGCTGAACCTGAATAGCGATGTCAGCGATGAAAGCCTTGAAGGCGTTATGGCCTCAATTCGTGCGGAATTGAAAAAGCGCGAAGAAGCAGCAGTTGAAACATCATGATTGAAATTGCGCTGGTTTCTGGCGGTCTGTTGGCACTGATTGTCGCTGTTGCGCTAATCCTGCCGTGTGAAGCCTGCCGTTTACGCCGCGAGCGCATGAAGCGCGCCTACGAAGCCTGGCTAGCGAGCAAGAAAGCTCATTGAACCAGCTTCAGCACCGGTTCCAGCATTTGCATGAGGTAGAACTTCATCACCGGCCACTGCGCATAAGGCCAAATGAACGCGCGCTTCATTGCTTCCCCCATGGGCACATGGGCGAACAGATCACGTACGTAAAACAGAATCCCCGTGATGCAGTAAAAGGCCTGCAACCAAACTAATTTCCTCACCACGCCCCCCGGCTTTGGTTAAGGTTATTTTATGCCCCCAACTTTGGCGTGTGTCAGGAGGGAAAGCTAGCGTGAAATTATGACTTCGGTTCAATTTTGCGCGTAATGTCCGCCATGCGCTTTTTCAGCGGTGCAACTTCATACGCTGGCACTTCAAACACCCAGCCATCGGTGCGCGCATTCAACTCGGCGATGGTTTTCGCCCAATCGGTTTGCGCTTCCGGTTGCACTGGCTGGCTATCAGGAGCTGCGGCTGCACTCGGTGGCGGTACGGATGACTGAGGCGCGGCTGATGCGGCTGTGGTGCCACCTTCACCGCGAACCTTCACCCAGCTTTTGCCATCCACATCAACCAGATCAACGAACACCTTAAATCCATCGAAGCCTTCAAACTCAGCTTTGATGGTTTTATCGGCGGGGAATGCAATGCCGCCGGCTTTCTGTACGTCATCCAGCATAAACAGCGCGAGCACGCGGCCGAACTCGTCGGCGACGAAATCACTGCTGGGCTCTTTGCCTGCCGGAATGCCCTGAATTTTCAAGGACACATCATCTGGCTTTGCTTTGGCGACAATCACCTTCTCACCGCCCGGGTGTGTGACTGTGACGCGTTTGATGCTTTTGTCTTTAATGTCCGCAATATCGCGTTT
The DNA here is from genome assembly GCA_965229355.1 of Rhodospirillaceae bacterium. Lineage (GTDB taxonomy): Bacteria > Pseudomonadota > Alphaproteobacteria > Rhodospirillales > Rhodospirillaceae. The sequence continues at coordinate 3,700,913 of OZ245869.1, forward strand.
GAGCCAATCACGCGGTTTTTCACCCGGCGTCAGTTCGCCTAAGGCCAACCACGTTTGCGCATCGCCTGGCAAACGCACGTATGTGCCGCCTTCTTTGCTGCCCAATGTGAACTTGCGCTTGCCGACAACCACATCAGCTAATGTTTTGCCTTCGCGGTCAATTAACTGAACTTGCTTAGCACGAGTTTGATCGACAGCGCCTAAATCCAGGCGCTCGTAATGGCTTTCAAGCTTCGTCTTGGCTTCAAGCTTCTGCATGCGCGTAAGACGTAAGACCAGTTCATTGATCTTTTTATCGTCTGCGGCGTAATTGTCGCGCTCGCGGAATTGCCAGCCATTTTGACCAAGGTCGAACGTGTAGGCACCGTCTTTGGTCTTCACCGCGACGGTTTTCAGTTTGTTGACGTTGGTCAGCAAACCGGGAAACAAAGCCTCGCCCTTCACATCGGGGCTTTCGTACGACGGCTGCACCGCAATAATGGCAACAGCGCCAATCACGGCCACAGCCGTTGCGCCACACAGGGCATAGAATGATTTCATATTCATGATACTGCCCTCTTAAACATCGGCACTGCGTTTTTTGCGCCGGTTATGACGCACGACCGCCAGCACAATCAGCAGCAAGCCAAAGACAATTGGAACGCCAGCGATGTTGACGAACTTCACGGTACCTTCCAAAGTTTCGATATCTTGACGAAGCGCACGCTGTACTTCGCGCAACTCAGCGCGGGTTGATAAGATTTCACCGCGATAGTTCTCAAGCGCCTTGGTGTCCTCGGCGCTTAACAACGCTTCCGCTTCACCTGCGCCTTGCTGCTTGATTTGAATGTTGGCGATTTGAGTTTGGAGTTGTTCCAGACGTGCCATCAATTGCTGTTCTTTTTCGCGGAATTGCATTTCGGCATTTTGGCGAATGTCATCGATCAGCGTGAACGGACGGCTTTGTGCGCCGCGACCACGCAAGCTCGACAAGGCGGGCGAACCGGTCAGGTTTTCCAAAGCATTGATCAGGAACGATGGGTTATCCGCATTGGGCACCAGCACGCGCTGGCCCATGAAATTGCTTTCCTGGGCCCAGAAACGTTCTTGCAGCATGTCGACGTCAGACACGACCACAACTTGAATTGGCTGCTTTGATGTCGCGATATGCGGCGTTTTCGACTCTTTATTCAAAGGTCCTGGGAAGGCCGACTTCGCTGTGCCGCCAATACGCAACGCCAGCGTTTCCTGCTTATCGGCAGGTTTGAAATCGCGGAACAGGGCTACAACATCTGGCAAACCCATGACGCGATCTGTCGGAATACGCATCGACTTCAAACCGGTTTTGATCAGGGGTGTGATGGTCGTGCCCGCGCCTTCGACGGTTTCTAAGGCACCAGCGGTTGCGATGTTCATCTGGTTCAAATCCCCAGTGATGGCATCGTTCGGATCAAGGTTGTCTTTCGTAATTCCCAACCACGCCACGTAATCGCTAACAATAGGACGGCCGTTCGATTCCGTATTGACGCGCGTTGCGGCATCTAAGTCGCCCACCACCAAGCCGTCAGGCATGGTGACACCCCAGGCGTTCAACAGTTTCTTCGCACCTTCTAATGAGCCGCCGCCTTGCATACCCCCCATTGGATTTGCACTCTCGGCATTCGGATCGACAAAGAACAATGCCTTACCGCCGTTCATGACAAACTGATCGATGGCGTATTGGGCGGTGTCCGACAAATTCTCGGGCTGTGCGAGCAACAGAATGCCTACATCTTTTGGAATCTCGGTCAGGTTTGCATCAAGCATCTGCACATCAAACAGATCTTTGATGGCTTCCATAATCGCCCATGGCGGTGTGGGTTGACCGCCCATGCCGAATTGGCCCTGCGTCATACCGCCTTCCAGGGGAAGTGACGTAATCAGGCCAATCTTCAACTGATTAGGCTTCGATAAGCTGTAGATCAACTTTGTCAGATCATATTCCAGGAACGCTTCGCGCTCGAGATTGAAGAACGGAATGACCTTTTGATCATCGGTGGAGTTCGTGGCCGCTAAGCCAAAGTAACCCACCTCACCGCTTTGACCCAACGGCACAGCTTGCAAACCAAAGCCAACGGCGCGATCTTCGTTATCTGAAAAAGGCTCGGGGTTGAAATACTCAACCTTCAATTTGCCGCGCGCCAATGTGGCGTATTGCTGCAACAAATCGCGAATGCGCTGGAAGTAAACCGCATGTCGTGGACTTGCTTCACCCAAAGCAGATGAGAAGTATAAGCGCACGGTGATCGGTTCTTCAATACCAGTGAAGACAGGCTTCACCTGATCAGACAGCGAATACGCTGCACCTTGCGTTGCGTCATACCGCACGCCGATCAACGACTTGTTGGAAATCAGATTTACCGACACCAGCAGAATGGCAGCCAGTACAACGGCGACGATGGCGAGCTTGGAGCGATCTTTGAACATGTGATGATCCCTTAAGCCGCTTTCTTCACTTCAACCGCAATCGTCGTGGCGAACAGCCAAAACCCGATCAGCGAGAAGAAGTAGACAATGTCCCGAATATCAATGATGCCGCGACTTAAAGCCTCAAACCGCGTGAGGAAACTAAAAGATGCAATCGTGCTCACCAAAGCTTCCGGTGCCCACAAACGGAACACGTTCAACACCAAGTCCATACCGCTAAGCGTGAACAAGAAGCACACAACTGCTCCTGAAATGAACGCGATAATTTGGTTACGTGTCAGGGCTGACATGCAAGTGCCAATAGATAGAAAAGCCCCTGCCATCAGGAAGCTCCCGATATAGCCCACAACAATCACGCCGTTATCGGGCTTGCCGAGGGCGTTTACTGTCAGCCACATGGGGAACGTCAACGCCAACGCAATGCCGCAGAAAATCCAGGCCGCTAAGAATTTGCCCAGGACGGCATCACGCGTGGTGATGGGAAGTGTCAGTAGTTGTTCGATGGTCCCAGATTTGCGCTCCTCAGCCCACAGACGCATGGCAATGGCCGGGATCAGCAACAGATAAAGCCAGGGGTGGAACGAGAAGAAACTTTCCAGGCTGGCTTGGTTCCGATCAAAGAACCGCCCGATGTAAAATGTAAACGCACCGGTTAAGGCCACGAAGATCGCGATGAACACGAACGCCATGGGCGTTGCGAAATACGCATAGAGCTCGCGTTTGGCGATGATCCATGTTTGACGCATGAGTGTGATCCTCTTTAGGCCGCGGATTTAACCGCGCCACTGGCTGGCGAGGTGGTGATAAGACGGAAGACGTCGTCGAGGTTGCCGCGATCTTGGTAGATTTCAGAAACGGCGATGCCCTGTCCTTTCAATGTGTCGGTAACGGCTGAAAGGATTGGCGCATTCTGTTTCGGCACAACGCGTACTTTGGTTTGCGCGCTAGAGAGAACGTGTGTGTGCACAGATGCGACATTGGGCAATCCGCGCAACAATGTTGCGGTCGTATCAGCCTGAGCTGATGTCACTACCACAGCTACGGCATGATAATCGGGCAGTTTTGCAAGCAGTTCTTCCGATGTGCCATCGGCCAGAATTTGTCCGCGACCAATAATCACAGCGCGGGAGCAGACGGCTTCAACTTCTTCCAAGATGTGCGTTGAGATGATGATCGCTTTTTCAGGTGCCATATCTTTGATCAACGAACGCACATGGTGTTTCTGGTTCGGGTCCAAGCCGTCGGTTGGTTCGTCTAAAATCAACACTGGCGGATCGTGCAGAATGGCCTGCGCCATGCCCACGCGGCGTTTGTAGCCTTTTGACAGAATATCAATCGGCCGATCCAAAACATCCGCCAACACCACACGCTCAACAGCGCGGTCGATGGCTTTTTGGGCTTCAGCGCCTTCTAGACCGCGCACAGCTGCGATGAACTTCAAAAACGCGCGCACGCTCATGTCATCATAAGACGGTGAGCCTTCAGGCATGTAGCCCATGGACTGTTTGACGGCGATCGGATCGGTCGTCACATCGTGTCCACAGACGCGTGCTGTGCCGCTTGTGGGCGTTAAGAAGCCTGCGATCATGCGCATGGTAGTGGTTTTACCAGCACCGTTAGGGCCTAAGAACCCCAGCACTTCGCCCTTCTTCACATTCAGGCTGATGCCGTTTACAGCGACGAAATCGCCAAATGTTTTCACAAGGCGGTCTACGTCTATCATCACCGTCATGGGTGCCTCATCGAGAATGAAATACGCGCGAATAAGTGGTCTATTCTGCATCCAGAACTGGATGAGAAGGCGAGACGCTACTGTGACCTTTTTACATGTGCAAGGCCGCAAAAGCCCTGTGGATAAGCCTGAAACGCGAATTAAATTCGTGTCATAGGACCAAACTTACTTATCGCGAGCGTGCTCGATTTCATGGGTCGACGGACGTGCTGAAAGCCGCGGGTCTTTTTCAGCCCCTTGCGCCAAGAGCCCTGCTATTTCACCGACTAATGTTTTTAATCGTGCCAATGGTTCGGCACCTTCGGCGGAGATGGCTGGTGATCGACTTGATTCGATCAAGCGGCTGATATGCCCTGTTTGGGTTTGCAATTCTGTTGCAACGTCTTTGATGTTGCGGCCTTTCGGGCTGAACGTTTCAGGGATGTGACGCAAACTGTCGATAAAAGTGTGCATCACATACGCCACGAGGGGATCGGCGCGATCAATTTTCTCTTCAATGATATCGCGCGGGATGAGCGACAAAGTGCAATCTTCTAGCGCAACCGCCGTGGCCCGGCGCGGTGTGCCGTCTATGATCGCCATTTCGCCGAAGAACTCACCCTTCTTCACGCGTTCCACAGGCACAGTTTTGCCATTGATCTCTCGGTAAATCGCAATGCTACCGCTGGCCACTACATATACAGCGACAGCGGGATCGCCTTGCTTGAATAAAATCTGTCCTTTCATCAGCGGCATGATTTCCAGAACCGCTTCGTCAACATGTGCAATCGGCTCATCGGTTGGCGTGCGCTGAATTTCATGCGCTTGGCCGAAGTGCTCGCGCTGATAGCGCAGATAGTTTTCGGCTGCTTCGCGCGTTTCGCGTTCTAACTGTGCTGGCGGCACATGGGGCTTGACCACCAACATCACAGCGCGCGTAAGTTTTTGAATTGTTTTAAGGTCGCGCTCGCTTGGCGTCAGGTACCGCTCGGCAATACCCTCAACTTCTTTGGCGAGCGATCCGCATAACAGTGCTAGCTCAGTCTCGTTAATACGTTCGGCGGTTTTGGCAGCATCCCGCAGCACATCCACCAGCACCAATATTTTATCTTTCACATCTGGTGTAACGTTGTTGGTTTTGTAGGCATCAATGATGATGTTGCAGACAAAACCTAAGCGATAACTGTTGCTGTCTAAACGTGCATGCAGCACGTCGTTCATCGAGCCCTCAACAGCGGTTTTAATGTCTTCGTCTTTGACATCACGGCCGTTGGCTTTTTCAAGCAGCGTATTCAAAACTTGAATACGGCGAATGCTGGACGCACGGCCCTTCGCACGGCGATCTGGGCCAAGGTAATCGCTGGTGACAACAAACGCCTGACGATTAACCGTCACGCGCCGCAAGCGCTGCATTAGTTGATCTTCTTTGACTGGCTTGACGATAATGTCGTCTGTACCGGCTTGCATGGTCTTTTTCACAGCCTCGACTTCGTCGGGGGCCACGAGTGTGGTGATCAGCAAAAAGGGGTTGGAGCCAAGCTTGCTGTGCCGAATGTCGCGGATAAAATCCGACACGCCTTTGTCGAGGTCCGCGCTAATAATAATGATGTCGGGCGTTGTAGTTTCTAACGCTGCACGAAGATCAGGCAGCGTTGTGAACGAGCGTGCATTTTTTACGCCCGCCGTTTCAAGAACCGTCGTGATCGCCAAAGCCGAAATTTCATTATGTTCCGCCACAAAGGCGATGACGTTTTCCAAGCTTTTCGGATCGAGATTGATGGACGATCCCGCAGCCTGAGGTTTGGCCCCCAAGCCTTGCGCCGCAACAGGGCCGACGGCGATACCGCCGCTATGTCCTGTCGGTCCAATACCCGTCGGGCGTTGTGGCGCCATGACTTCCATTCCGGCCTATTAAGGCCATTCCCCATATGCTGCTTTTTTGTTTTTGGCAGCGTTTGTGTAGTCGTTATGGTCAGCGCCGTGGGGCTTTGTAAAGATGAAGAAATCTCACGTTTTGACCTGTAACCTTCTTGCCCTTGCAGCGAACAGAAACGCGTGCAGCCCCTTGCGTCTGCTACAACTTCACACGCACACTTGTCTTCAATCGCAAGTATGGGGAGTGCGACGATATGATTTTGAACCGACGCGTGTTTCTCTCGACAACTTTCGCAACTATTGCTGTCACAAATGTGTCGCAGGCCGCACCGTTGTCTCAACAATTTAAACCCCAGCCCGGACCGTTCGGAGTTAAAACAGCAAATCCCATTTCCTTCCGGTTGGAAGAACAAAAAAAGGATCTTCAACTAAGAGTTACATTCCCAGATGGGGCCGGCCCCTTCCCCGTCATTGTGTTCTCTCACGGCGCGCTCTCCTCAAAAGATCTCTATTTCCGCGTTGTCGATCATTGGGTCTCTCATGGCTTCGCGGTCGTTCAACCCACACACGTGGATTCGGAATCGCTCGGATATAAGTTTGGCGCGGTGAACCCAGGCGACATCTTGTTCTTACGCATCGCCGATATGCAGTTCGTGATGAACAATCTGGATGCGATTGCTGAAAAAGCAGGTATCGCTGGCAAACTTAACAAAGATAAGATTGCCGTGGGGGGGCACTCCTTCGGCTGCTGGATTGCGTTGTGCATGGCAGGCCTACCAGTTGCGCTGCCCGATGGCAGCATCAAAAGCTTTGGTGATCCACGCATCAAAGCTTTTGTGTCGTACAACGGCACGGGGCAAATGGACCGCATTCCACCTGATCGTTGGAAGGATGTGAAAGTGCCGATCTTCGCAGCCTCAGGTACCAATGATCCCGGTGCCACAGGTGATGGTATTTTGCGCCCATGGCGTTGGCGCATTGGTGCGTATGATTTAGCAGGCAGCAAAGAGAAATATGCTGTTTCAATCACAATGGGCGATCACTACTACGGCGGCTTGATTTGCCGTGATGGCGCTGGCGGCAAACCTGATCCTGAAGGGTTGTCATTTGTGAATGGCGCATCGACAGCATTTTTGAATGCGTATTTAAAGGATGACAAAGACGCCAAGAGATTTCTTAAAACCGCTGACTTGCGTCCGCTCACAAACAATCGCGCTTTCTTGGAACGCACGTTATCATAGATAATCCCTAAGCTCCGGAGGCTGCCGTTATGTTTGATATTCCTCGCCGTGCTGCGCTGGCTGGTGTTGCTGCTGCATCGTTGATCAAACCTGCAGCAGCACAAGGCAATAAACTCAACAAAGATAGGTTATGGGTTTATAGCCGTGTTCGCGGTGCACCGCGCGGCCAACCCGGAATCTGGTGGTATACGGGCAAACTGTGGGCCAAGCGCAACTTGGATACCGCGGTGCAGTTCTTTCGTGTGGATGGCTTAAGCTTCAATCGTATGGAAATGAAAGACGACGGCACCTTAAGCCAGAAGATGGTCGAGGTTGGATTTTGGAATGATCCTGTCACTGGCAAACCCGCAGATGAGTGGATCAACCCAATCAACGGACTTCCCTGCAAGCCGAAACACTATAAATCTTCGCAAACGTTTACATTCACACCCGATGGCGCAGCAAAGCGCGCCAGTGAATCGCCCAGTATTCAATTCTTCAAAGGCATGATTGAAGAGCCTGTGATCTCGGGCGATACGTTATGGATCGCCGAAGATTTGTTGTTGAAAGCCACTCCGCCACCGGCTGCGGTTGAAGATCCCTTGATGAATGTGGGACCCGTGGTCACGTCAACATCGCTCGTGACCTACACTTCAAAAGTAAAAGATTTAGAGTCGCCCGAAACGCAGTGGGTGGCGGCCACCATGAATTATCAAACCATGGGAAATTGGTATCCTTGGATGCGCATGGGGAACGAACCGGGCAACATCATGTTTCAGTTGATCGGGCGAAAACTACGCCGCAGCGATGAAATGCCGTTGGAGCTACAAGCCCTCATCAATGAACGGCATCCAGGCTTCTTAGAAAATCCTGGCGTTTAATTATTCTGGTTTTACCCGATCCGTTTCATAAACCAGATACGCGTGAGGTTGCGGTCTGGGCCTAAGCCATCAACCCGGCCGAATTCTTGAAAGCCGAGTTTCGGATAAAACTCAGGGCCCTGGTAGTTGTAGGTGTCGACACCCATGGTGTGGCAGCCGCGTTTTAAGGCTTGCTCTTCCACCATACCGATCAGTTTGCGACCCAACCCTTGCCGTCGCTGACTTTCGTGCACCCACAGCAGTTTGACATAACACAGGGCCCATCCGGTTTGGGCTGTGACCCCGCCCATAGGCTCGTCCTGTTCGTCACGCGCAAAAACAGTCAAATCGCCCAGATCAGTCTCAACCCCCATGCCTTTGGCGTGATGAGTTAGTCCTTGAGCGAGGAATTTGGCGTCTGCCGGGTCAATTTTATCCATAATCGAATATGTCAGGGGCATTGGCGGGGCCTGTGAGGGCTAAAATGCAAATTCATGCGGCCATTATTACCGCCCGCCGATAAAAACACACCAAGTCTTTGATTTTATTAGTGTCGCAACGCTTGACCCAGCCCCCTCACATACATATGTTGGCGCGCTTTCCGGGCCCCAGCATGATCGCCAAGGCTTGATAAAGTTATCCCCAGCATTGGCTGTTTTGATAGCACTGGTGCTGTTTTGGGGGCTCGTAGCTCAGCGGTAGAGCATCGCACTTTTAATGCGGTGGTCGATGGTTCGAATCCATCCGAGCTCACCATTTTCTTTCTCTTCAAGTGTTGTGAAGCGCTGCCCCGCGCAGCTCACTTCGCGCTTTGCGGATCGCAAGCGCCAAAGTCTCTGTCTGAACAGGCTTGATAAAGAACGCAGATGCCCCCGTCAGCACCGCGCGGCGTTCTGTGGTGTTGTCGCTGTAACCTGTGCACATAATCACAGGAATATCGGCCCGGATTTGTTTGATGCGCTCAATCAACTCAAGCCCCTTCATCTCAGGCATGACTTGGTCTGTAATGATGACGTCCCAATCATAGGGCGCCGAGGCAAATTTCTCTAACGCCTCCTTCGGGTTATAATGCGACGTGGCGTTGTAACCCAATTTTTGCAAGGCCAGGGTAATAGCGTCGGCAAGATCGGCCTCATCATCCACGAGCAATACGCGTTCGCTGCCACGTAAATCAGTTGCCGCTGTAGATATCGATTTGCTTTCAACAACCCCCGTGGTCATCGGCAGGTAGATATTAAAGCGACAGCCAAGCCCCTCTTCCGTTGTCACTACGATAAAGCCTGTATGTGCTGTGGTGACAGCAGCGACAACAGCTAACCCCAGCCCCGTGCCGCGATTTTTTTCCTTTGTTGTAAAGAATGGTTCGAACATGCGCTTTAGCGTTGCACCAGCAACGCCTGGGCCGTTATCGCGCACAGTCAGCCTCAGATAGCGCTGGTCTGGCAAAGCTGCGCCGACAACGAATTGACATATTTTTGCATTGTCAGCGCGCTTTGTTTGCGTTTCAGCAAAACCCAGTTTGTAGGCCAGCACATCCTGGTCTGAGAGCGTAACCTGATCTGTGAGAATTTGAACCTCGCCTACGTGCTCGCCAATCGCATCGCGCGCATTCACACCTAAATTCATAATCATTTGAATCAACTGGCCAGCATTGCCTAACACAATGTCATTGGGTGAAGGCAACGTTACCTTCAGCGGAATACGCTGTGGAATGCTTGCAGCAAGGTAAGAGCGCACTTCTTCGATGACATCTAAGACGCGCAGCGGCGCCAATTCCGATTGAGATGCGCGGGCAAAAACCAAGATTTGACGCACAATATCGGCTGCGCGGTCACATGTTGAAATAATGCGGTTTGCGAACTTCTGAGCGTTAGAACTGCTCGCGCTATCGTCTGAAATCAGGCTCGCAAATGTTCTAACAGCGCCTAAGATATTGTTGAAATCGTGAGCAACACCGCCCGCCAATCGCCCAATGCTTTCCATCTTTTGCGCTTCGGCAAGCTGAGAGCGTAGTTGATCTTCGCGTTGCTCTTGATTGCGCCGTTCCGTGATATCGCGTGTGACGTTCAGCAGTCGCCCGTCCGCGAGCGGCGAGACGGTCCAGCTAATCACACGTGTACTTTTATCTTTTGCCAATACCGCAGACGTTTCTTGGAAAAACGTGTTGCCGGCGGCAATCGCTTGCGCCATTGGCGTACTGATTGAAGACGTAAAAGGCGGATCTGTCGACACGATCAGATCTGCCATACGCCGACCGATCACATTTTCTGGCACACCATCCCCAAATAGAACGGCGAAGCTTTTGTTCGCATACACGATCTCGCGGAATGGATAAGAAATTGAAATGGCTTCGTCTGCACGATCAAGAGCGGCCACTACGTCTTGTAGTTGACTACGACTATCTCTCAGTTGCTCTTCAGCTTCGCGAGCTGCTGTATAGTCGATCAGAATGCCCGCAATATTGTATCCGCCCGCCCCAGCTGGCGTAATCGTTCCGCGCTCAAGGAAGCAGCCGCGTGTGCCGTCTTTACGGATAAACTCCCATATACTTTCAAATCCACCATCGGTCGTGAGGGCCTCGCGCAGAATATTGCGACGTTGTATCAAGTGGTCCTGAAACGGCTTCAGGATGTCCACGCTTTCTTTGATCTCGTCGACTGTATATCCCGTTTTTGCAGAGATACCGCTCGAGAGGTAATTCATCGTGCCGCGCGATTCAAAATTCGGTGTATAAACTTCGTAGATCGCACCGGGCAACGTTTTGACGATGTTGGATAAGCGAATTGAATCGATGACTGCGTTTCTGAGCCGATGCGTTGCTTGAGCCAACGCCCCAATCTCATTTTCGCACTCAAGGTCATCAATGACCCTCAGAGTATCCCCATCGGCAATGGCCGTGATACCTTCAGCGGTGCGCGTAATCGGCAATGCAATTGAGCGGCCAATGCCGTACGCTACAAATGTGCTGGCGAGAACCGTCAAAATTGACAGCAAAACTGCTGTCCGCGTCAGCAGGTATACGGGCTTCATCACCGTAGACATCGGCGCAACAACTTCTAACGACCATGAGGTTGTGATGTCGCCCATCCTCAGCGGCGCATAAACCTTAATCGCTTCATCATTCAGTTTTTCAGAACGCTCAACCACCCATGTGAGCGTGCCGTTTCTAACCGCGCCTTTTACATGGTCCAGATCAAGAACATCGGCCAGTGGTGTAAGAACTTTGTCGGCATCGGGGTGTGCTGCATAAATGCTATTAGTGGTCAGAAGCGCGCCGTACCCAGTGCCATAAGGCCGTACTTTACTTACAGCGTTTTGTAAGCGTTCCGCGGAAATATCGTAACCCGCGACTCCTGCGAATTTTCCATCAATAAAAATGGGAACGCACAGCGACACCATCAGTGTGTCTTTGCCGCTCACTTTGTAGACGTAGGGGCCAATGATCGCACTTTTGCCTGTGCGTTTGGGCACGAGGTAGAAATCGCCGACACCTTCCTGGGTATAGCCAATAACGGTTTCGCGCTTCAGCGTGCTATCGATAAATGTCCAATACGGGATGAAGCGACCGGTTTCATCGCTGCCAGGTTTTTTTGCATATTCTGCATCGCGCCCATCCAGAGCATTTGGCTCCCAAACGGTCCAAACGCCGAGCATTTCAGGGCTGTTTGCGATAGCAGCTTTTAAAACTTGCTCTATTTGCGCACGGTCTGGATGGCCAGCCGTTTTCAAACCGATCAGCGTGTTAGCAAGGTTATGCGCATTCACGAGCACATTGCGAATGATCGCGCTTGCTGTTGAGGCATTTTCTTGTGCTGTTTTAACGGCAATTTCGCGCGCGTCACGTTGGACTTGCGCCGAACCAAACCAAATCACCAGGCTCAATACGACGCCGGCGACCAAGGTCGATGCTAAAAACACCGCCAGCGTAATACGCCATTTCAGGCGTAAATCTCTCAGCGATCCCATTCACAGCCTCGCTGAACCCCATTCCCTTTGGGGATACTAGCGCACTCGTAATAGGCGAGCCAACAAGAAGACGGGGGAGAAATTAATGAGTCCGAGTTGAGGACGGATACCGTCCCAATGACAATAACAATAGCGAGCTACCGATAAAGCAGCCAACAGCTAAGTATAAGATTGTATTGTAAGAACCAGTCTCATCAAAGGCAAAACCGAACAGTGATGTCCCCACCCCAGCCGAGATTTTGAACACGGCATAGATGCACGCGTAGATAATCCCATAACGGCGTTGCCCGAAATACTGGCTGACCAGATAAGACATGAGGTCGAATTCTGCCCCTGCCGCCAAACCGATCAGAACCGCAGCAATAATGGCTCCGGTCGTGCCACCAATACCCAGCGCCAAAATCAGACAGGAAATTGCAGGGATACTGAGCAACACAAGGCCCACAGCGGGCGCCCAAAAACGGTCAACCAAGTAGCCTGTTGCAATGCGGCCCACAATAACGGCGACACCGATGATCCCAGCAATTTGTGCGGCTGTTTTGGTTTCAATCCCACGATCTGTCAGCATCGGCACTAGGTTTGCAATCAAACCCGCGATGCAAATGCCAATCAGGAAAAAGACAACGTTCAAGGCCCAGAAGCGATGCCCCTTCAATGCGGTTTTAAAGTCAATTTGAATTTCAGCTGCCTCTGCCACCACATCTTTCACAAGGGGCGCGGCATGCTTTTCGTTACGGTCGTACAGCAGGAAATAAACTGCGGGCAGCGCAATCAACCCCGGCAATAAGGCCAAGCCAATGAAACCGGCCTGCCAACCCCACTCACCCATCAGCCATGTGGTGTAGCTGGGAATCAAAATGGCGCTGATGCCTGTACCAGCCAATGCCAAGCCCAATGCGCGCCCACGGCCCACGTTGAACCAATCAACCACAACACGCGACCACGTAATTGGCACCGTACCGACACCGAAAACTGCCGTCAGGAACGCGATGATATAAAAGCCCCAGAGCGAGTTCGCGATCAAACCCATGGCGGCATAGCCCAACGCGGTGCCAATGACCGAGAAGATCCCGACTTTGCGCACGCCATAACGATCGATCAGTAGGCCGAGAATGGGGGCTGCAACCAGATTGCCGATGGTGAATGCGGTATAAATGCCATTGGCTTGTGCGCGCTCAAATCCAAAGGCCTCGGTCAGAGGCTTGGTAAATGTGCCCATGCTGTAAATCGGAATGGCGGATAAGCCACAGGCCATGCCGATCGCTGCGACAATAATAATCGTCCAACCCCGTTTGAATTCGGCACCAACGGTTGGTTTCGCAACATCGGACTGAACAGACATAAACCTACTTCCCCCATAACGAGAAGGCCGGGCACCAGGGCCCGGCCTTGCCGTCGCATAATGGCTTAAGTTTCGGTTCCGGCAACCACCTCAAAATGTGGTTTCGCAGGACGGACCGAAATTCGAACGTTTAGGCCCCGCCCTTTACCGGCGCTGGCTTTTGCTGTTTGGCGTACAGTTCCAAGCTCGATTCCGAGGACGCGATGTAGCTTGTCGGCGCCGACAAATACTTAGGCTGCGTCTTGCGCGTGTGCTCCAGAATGTTCTCTGGAACAATATCGATGGTGTCTGAGCTTGCCATGTTTGCGGCATAGATCACGTGGCCCGGTGTTTGGCCCATCAGCATCCATGGCAACCAGGGCGTAATACGGTTCCATACGCCCGTCGCGTGTACGACGGTACGTTTCGGATCGGCCATCTCTGCCGGGTCAATGCTGAAGCGGTACATTTCCGATGCACGAACCATTTGGCCTGCTGACTCACGCGGCCATTGATCAGGTTGCAGCGGGCTCTTGTAGTAAAGGTGAATGTCGGTCGCGAGCGTCAGTAGCTTGTCGTTGGCCAAATGCCACGGCAGCAACAACGGGCGCTTGGGTGGTTTGACAGTGTTGAAGCCACCCTTATTCGGCGGATCAGGATAATTCTCGCCGATGATGTAGTTGTAAGGGTCATTCGCAATATGAACCACGGGCACCGTTTCATTGGTGTACGGGTTCAACCAAGTCGATAGGATTTCGTTTGTCTTGGGATCTTTATAGTATCCCACTTCACGCAGCATCTTTTTCCAGCTGCCATCTTCAGCGCGTTCCAAGCGGCTGACGCTGAAACCTTCGAAACCTAAAATCTCTCGCACGGCTTCACCGTCGCGTACGCCCAACACAACACCGCTGTACCAACCGAAGCGTTCGCTCTTCTGGTCAAGGTTACCGTTCAGCTTGGCGTAAGCATCGCGGTTCCATTTTGGATTTTTGAAATCGAGCGTTTTTTTCAGCTCGTCCAGCGTAGGACGCTTCGCCGTAGCTTTCGCCTGTGCAGGTGCCGCAACAGCCGCAGCGCCTAAGGCAGACAAACCTGCCAACATATGGCGGCGATGAACGGCTTCGGTTGTCTCAGACATTAGTTCCTCTCCCATGAAACGTCGGTAATGACGCTTCATGGTGGGAATTTCAGTATACAACCGTCAATGCGCTGTTCTGTAACTACGCCGCCTGCTGGTTGCGATGCGTCGCTGCGATATCGTTCAACAAATCATGAACCCCAGCAATCACAAAGCTCAGCGACGTTGCGTCGATCAGTTGACCGTCTTTCACCTTCTCGTGAGCACTGCCGATCACGATCTGTGGGCGCAATAAAACACGGGCTCCAATGGCGCTGAGTGTTTCATGAAGCTGTGATTGTGCGCGCACGCCGCCGGTTAAGGCGACTGATGATGTGCCCGTAACAACAGGTTTGCTAATCAGCGTGGATTTTGCGTAAGGGCGCGAGGCCCAATCCAGCGCGTTCTTCAACACGCCACTGATACCGTAGTTGTACTCAGGCGTCAGAATGATTACGCCGTCGGCTGCACCGATCTTGGCGCGCAATGTTGCGACAGATGCAGGCGGTGTGACGTTATCCAAGTCCTGATCATAAAGCGGAATGTCATGCAGTGGGATGATTTCAATGTCAGCGCGGTCTGCCACGGTTGCTGCAACGGTTTCAAGAATTGCGGTGTTGAACGAACCTTTTCGAATGCTGCCTGAGATCGCGATAATTTTTGGTTTGGTCGACATGGTCGATCCTTTCATTTCAAGAGAGAGTGAGAGCGTTCCGCTGTGACACGAAACGCTCTTTTGTTTTTGATTACTCAGCCCGGTTTGAGTCGACGCTTAGTGCACCGGCGCCAAAGGCAACCACTTGCAACAAACCACCTGCCAAACCGACGTTTTTCAAGAAGTGGATCAGTTGGTTTTGATCAGCGAAGTTGTTGTGGAACGCGAACGCTGTCACGAGTGAGAAACCAACCAAGGCCAGAGCTGTCAGGCGGGTTTGGTATCCAGCGATCAGAAGTACGCCGCCGCCAACTTCAACCAAGACCGCGGCCAAATACGCAACTTCAGGGAACGGCAGGCCGACCGATGCGATGTAGGCAATGGTGGGTTCTGCGGCCACGATTTTACCAAGGCCCGCGAACAAGAAGATGGTGGCTAAAAATACGCGACCTACGAGCGGGGCATAACGTGAAACAACGGGCAGTGCGCCAGTGGTTTCGTTCAGACGAGAAAGAGCGAGAGTAGACATTGTATCCTCCAATGATGCTGCGCTGTTGCCCGTCGTGTCTGGGGCGGCGCGTTTGTCTTTCGATGGAGGAGAAGATGCGCTTTTCAGGTGTTTACAAAAACCCGAATAAAATAGATCGCTATATTCTATAAAGTTGAATAGTTGTGGCGGTGTGCCGAGGGCTAAAAAGGCCTTTAAGCTATTGAAAATTACTATTTAATGTCCGAATTGAGCGAGAAAGCGACGGATCAGCCACTGCCCCGCTGGGCCTGGTGGCGTATCGGACGCATAGATCGCATCCATGGGGTAAATGCCTTCGCTCCAGTCCGGCATTTTCAATTTCACCAACCGCTTTTCTTTCAAGTCTTCGCGTACCATCGGCTCGGGCATGCTGCCCCAGCCAAGACCTGCGCGCAGAAAGGCGTGCTTTGTACTTAAGTCAGATAAACGCCATGTGCGCGTGCCCATCACGCCAAAGTCTTGGCCTTGCGTCAGTGTCGAGCGATCCGTCAACACCAACTGAATGTGCTCACGCCCTGCTCCGCTTTTGTTTTTGCCTTTAGCTAACGGATGATGTGGTGCCGCCACGGGAATAAGCTGCACGGTGCCCACAGTAATGCGGTCCAGGCCATTAATCCGCGTGCTTAAAGGCCCACTAATGCCAAGCGTTGCCGTGCGATCGAGAACACGTTGCGCGACTGCCCCCAGCGCTTCCACATGGAACCTCAGCGCAACGGTTGGGAACTCTTTTTGAAATGCGGCCAGCACATCAACGATATGTTGCGTGGGGAAAAGCACGTCGATCACCAGACTGATCTCAGCTTCCAAACCACTCAACAGCCCCTTCACTTTCGCGCGCAAACCATCAATGCCGTGCGCGACCGTACGGACTTCCGCCAGCACAGTTTGCCCGGCTTCGGTCAGTTGCGGTTTGCGCGTGGACACACGGTCGAACAGCGTCAGGCCAAGCTGCGCTTCGAGGTTCGCGATGGCATAGCTGATCACAGATGTGGCACGGTTTAGCTTACGCCCAGCGGCTGCAAAGCTGCCTGTGTCCACGACACACAGGAATACACGCAGTTGATCCAGCGTTGGTTGGCCTGGTCCTTCCATAGCAAAATCCTCGAATATTATAGGCCTAACTATACAGCTTTATCGAAAAGCAAAAAGGCCACCCTTTTCAGGGTGGCCTTCAAACGTGTCAGCGATTGCGCCGATTATTTATAATAGCTTATTTCTTCGCAGCAGGCGCTGCATCTTTGGCATCAGCCGCGACTTGCATGCGCACAATACGGTCTGGGTACGGCACTTTGCCGTTGGCAGCCGGATTACCTTTGCGGATTTGGTCCACAAATTCCATGCCTGTCACTACTTCACCCCAATAGGTGTATTGGCGATCCAAGTGCGGGCTATCGGCCAGCACGATGAAAAACTGGCTATCAGCTGAATTGATGTTCGCTGCACGTGCCATCGACACAGCACCACGCAAGTGTTTGCCGGTATTGAATTCGGCCGGGATGTTCTGGCCCGAGCCGCCGGTGCCATCGCCATCCGGATCACCGGTTTGGGCCATGAAGCCTTCGATCACGCGGTGAAATACCAAGCCATCATAGAAGCCTTGGCGTGTCAGTTCTTTCACGCGCGCCACGTGCTTCGGCGCGAGTTCAGGGTGTAATTTAATAACAACCCGACCATATTCGAGGTCGAGATAAAGCGTGTTTTCCATATTCAGTTTCTCCTGAGCCTGCACGGGAACGCCCGCGACTACGGCGATAAGAGCAATGAATGCGGCCAGGCCGATTTTCATGGTGCCCGACAGCCGACGAAGGTTGGTCATACAGGTCCGCTCCTGCGGAAGTTAATTAATGGCGGGCAGTCTTAGCGGGAATGGCCCTTTCGCTCAAGGCCAGACCCCAGCGGCTAAGCCATTCTTTCAACTCTGTTATTTTAGCCAAGGCGGGTGCGAAGTGGTTGAAACAAGACTTTAAACCCCACATCATCGCTCGCTTTGAATGTCTTTGGGGTAAATTACACGTCATGTCGTCTCTGCCCGATCTTGCCGCTTTTGACGCTGCCGCAACGTTGATCGCGCCGTTCGTGCCACCCACGCCCCAGATCACCTGGCCGCTTTTAAATGAGCGTGTTAGCGCAACTGTCTGGGTCAAACACGAGAACTACACACCTGTCGGTGCGTTTAAAGTGCGTGGCGGGCTCGTGTATATGGACGCGCTGAAAAAGCGTGAGCCGAACGTCACCGGCGTTATTGCGGCGACGCGCGGTAATCATGGTCAAAGCATTGCGTTTGCCTCACGGCAATTTGGGTTGCAGTCCACAATCGTAGTTCCACATGGTAACTCACGTGAAAAGAACGCAGCAATGCGGGCCCTCGGCGCAAACCTGATTGAACACGGCCACGATTTTCAGGCGGCCTTAGAGCACACTTATAAACTCGTAGAAGAAACCGGCTTTCACATGGTCGGGCCAGTCACAGCAGAACTGATGGCTGGCGTTGGCACCTATGCCATCGAATTCTTCCGTGCGGTTCCTGATTTAGATACGGTTTATGTGCCCATTGGTCAGGGCTCAGGCATCTGCGCGCTGATTGCCGCACGCAATGCGCTTAATCTCAAAACTAAAATCGTCGGTGTCGTGGCGGAAGATGCCCCCACTTATGCGTTATCATTTGCAGCCGGAAAGCCAGTTTCAACCAACCGCGCCGATACGATTGCCGATGGCATGGCCTGCCGCACGCCTGTTCCGTTGGCCGTGGACATCATCTGTGCGGGTGCTGAGCGAATTGTAAAGGTGAGCGACACCGAAATTCGCGCAGCAATGATTCACCTGTTCACAGATACGCACAACGTGGCCGAAGGCGCTGGTGCAGCAGCCTTAGCGGGGCTGCTGCATGAGAAAGACAGAATGGCTGGCAAAACCATCGGAATTATATTGTCCGGCGGGAATGTTGACCGCGATCTTTATGCGTCAGTGATCTCAGGGAATCCGTAATTGCTATTTCGGCTGTATCGACTTTGCAAACGCGCTGAGTTCTTTGTTAAACCGCGCGCCGTCTTCATAAAACGTCGAGTGACCGAGGCCGTCGTATACCGAGTACGTCGCATTTTTCAGGCCTTTCTTCAGGCCGTCTAACTGCACCGGCCCAATCACGCCATCCGCGCTACCGTATGTGACCAACACGGGCAACGACGCAATCATCGGAAGCACCTTCGTGTTGTCGATACTGCGGCCCGCCAACGCCGTGCGCACATAGGGCAGCAACAGCATGCTGCCTGCACGCGAAATACCTTGCCACGTCTCATCGCCGGGCTTCGCCGTTAAAAAGCCAATGCCGTCACGCGCTCCTGCCAGATTCTCTTCGATGTTGCCCGACATTTGCATCTTGGCGGCCTCAGCACGTTGCTTCGCGACCGTCGGATCGGTCGTCGGTGCTGGGAATGGCGGAATGACCATGCCCCCTGCCGAGCCTGCCAAGTTCAAACCCAGCACGCGGGCCGTACCGTAATGTTCGAAGTAATTGGCCAGCACAAAGCCGCCGTAGGACCAGCCCACAACAACAGCTTTTTGAATGCCGGTGGCATCCATTACAGCCGCCACATCGTCGGCCCAGATTTTTCCGTCTTTATAGTCTTCTTGTTTCCAGGGTTTACCTGAGTTGCCATGCCCACGCAGATCAAACGCGACCAAATGGAAATCGCGCGCCAGATCAGCCGACTCTAATTGCTTTTTGAAACTCGCGTGGCTTTGAGCAAACCCATGCACCAGCAAAATCGCGGGCTTGGTTTTATCGCCCGCTTCAACGGTGTTCAGCGGCACACCCCCCGCACCCGGCACCATTTTGTATTCGAGTGCTTGCGCGGAGGTTGCAAGGCTGGCGACCAGCCCGAGAATTGTTAATCCGAGCCGTGATGCCATCGCCGCGTCCCCGCTAATGATTTACTTTTTTGAATTTCGCGATGATGCGCCCGTTGACCCCTTTGGGCACAAAGGTCGACACATCGCCGCCCAGACGGGCAATTTCCTTCACGAAGCGCGACGCGATGAACTGGTTATGTTCCGAAGCCATCAGGAACATGGTTTCCACTTCATCATTCAGGCGCGCGTTCATGCCTGCCATCTGGAATTCGTATTCAAAATCCGAGACAGCGCGCAGTCCACGGATGATGACGGTGGCCTTCATCTGCTGGACAAAATGCATAAGGAGACTATCAAACGGCACAACTTCGACAGGCACATTGCCTGGGAGTTTCAGTTTCGCCACCTCAGCGCGGCACATTTCGACGCGCTCTTTCAGGCTGAACATCGGGCCTTTACCGATATTCACCGCGACGGCGACGATCAGCTTATCCACGACCTTTACGGCGCGGCTGATGATGTCGATATGACCGTTGGTCACCGGATCAAACGTGCCCGGATAAATGCCGATGCGATACCGGCCTGTTTCAGGCAGCGCAGATTTCACCTTCTTGTTGGCTTTAGGAGCTTTCGCCATCGCCGTCCCCTTCGATGTGCGTCGTATGGTCTTAGGCTTCTTCGTTCGGCTCAGGTGCGCTCTGTTCCGCGGCAGTGTCATCGCCCGGCAGATGCGCGACCGAGGTCACTTTTTCATCTTCACCGGTTGAGAATAATGTCACGCCTTGGGTCGAGCGCCCGGCAATACGGATATCTGTGACGCCCATGCGGATCAAGCGGCCCGCATCAGTGATCATCATAATTTGATCCGTCGCCTTGATCGGGAAGCTCGCCACCACCTCGCCGTTACGCTTTGTGGTCGCAATCGAGGTAATGCCCGAACCGCCACGGCCGCTGACGCGATATTCGTAAGCTGATGTGCGCTTGCCAAAGCCGCGCAAGGTTGCCGTTAAGATGAATTCCTCTAACGCTGCAAGGCGCTGGAATTCCTCGTCCGTCAGCACTTTATTGGTATCTGCACCCTCAGCCGCATCCTCATCCTTCGACGGCACTTCTTCGATATCTTCGCCGCCGCGCAGTTTTTTTGCCATGCGCAGATAAGCGTTACGGGTATCGGTGTCGAAGTCCACGTGCTTCAAGATCGACATGGAAATCACTTCGTCGCCGTCAGCCAGCTTAATGCCACGCACGCCGACAGAATTACGGCCCGTGAACAAGCGCACTTCGCCCACATGGAAGCGAATGCACTTGCCCGAGCGTGTATTCAGCAGCACGTCGTTGTTTTCATCGCAGGTATCAACGCCAACCAAGCGGTCGCCGCCATCAAGCTTCATGGCGATCTTGCCATTGCGGAAGATGTTTACGAAATCCGACAAATCGTTGCGGCGCACGGTGCCCGACGTTGTCGCGAACATCACGTTGAGGTTGCCCCACGTGCTTTCGTCTTCCGGCAGCGGCATAACCGTGGAAATGGTTTCGCCTTCTTTCAGCGGCAGCAGGTTCACCATGGCCTTGCCGCGGCTTTGCGGCGTGCCCACAGGCAACTTATAGACCTTCAGCTTGTAGACCATGCCGGACGTTGAGAAGAACAGCACCGGCGTATGCGTATTCACAACATAAAGCGCTGTGACGAAATCTTCTTCCTTCGTAGCCATGCCCGCACGGCCTTTGCCGCCACGGCGTTGCGCACGGTAGGTCGACAGCGGCACGCGCTTGATCCAGCCGGAATTGGTGACAGTCACCACCATGTCTTCGCGTTGGATTAAATCTTCGATGTCGGTTTCGAATTCTAAGTCGACAATCGTCGTGCGGCGCGGTGTCGCGTACTCGGTCTTCATCTCGACCAGTTCGGCGCGCATGATCGAATACAGTTTCTCGCGCGAACGCAGAACTTCCAGGAAGTACACGATCTGCCCACCAATTTCGGTCAGCTCTTCGTGAATCTTGTCGCGCTCTAAGCCGGTCAGGCGATGCAAGCGTAAGTCTAAGATCGCTTTAGCTTGGTTTTCAGACAGCTTGTACGTGCCGTTCACAACCTTGCGGTCTGGCTCGTCGATCAACTGCACCAACGGCTCAACGTCATGCGCCGGCCAATCGCGCGCCATCAATTGCTCACGCGCCGTGTTGGGGTCTGGTGCTTTGCGGATCAGCGCAATCACTTCGTCCAGGTTCGCAACCGCAATGGCCAAGCCCACCAATGTATGCGCGCGGTTTCGCGCTTGGTTCAACTCGTACACCGTGCGGCGGCGTATCACTTCTTCGCGGAAGTTGATGAACGCAATCAACATCTGACGCAGCGTCATCAGTTCCGGGCGGCCAGCGTTAATCGCCAGCATGTTCACGCCGAAGCTCGATTGCAGCGGGGTGAACTTATAAAGCTGGTTAAGCACCACTTCGGCCATGGCGTCGCGTTTGACTTCAACGACCACACGGACGCCGTGACGGTCGGACTCATCGCGCAGGTCACCAATGCCTTCAATCTTCTTATCGCGCACCAACTCGGCGATCTTTTCGATCATCGAGGCTTTGTTCACCTGGTACGGAATTTCCGAGATAACGATGGCTTGTTTGTCTTTGCCAATGTCTTCAATTTCGGTGCGGCCGCGCATGATCACGCTGCCACGCCCAGTAACATAGCCAGCGCGGCAACCCGCATGGCCCAGAATCAAACCGCCCGTCGGGAAATCCGGCCCCGGCACGATTTCCATCAGCTTTTCGTCGTTGGTGGTTGGGTCGTCGATCAGTGCGCAGCAAGCATCAATCACTTCGCCCAAATTGTGCGGCGGCACGTTGGTCGCCATACCGACGGCGATACCGCCTGCCCCGTTCACCAAAAGATTGGGGAAGCGCGCAGGCAGCACTAAAGGCTCGTGCTCGCTTTCGTCGTAGTTCGGTTGGAAATCGACCGTGTCTTTGTCGATGTCATCAATCAGCGAGTGCGCAGGTTTGGCGAGGCGTGATTCCGTGTAACGCATGGCGGCTGGCGGATCGCCGTCCATGGAACCGAAGTTCCCTTGGCCGTCAATCAGCGGCAGGCGCATTGAGAAATCCTGCGCCATACGCACCATAGCGTCGTAGATCGATTGGTCGCCGTGTGGGTGGTATTTACCCATCACGTCCCCGACGATACGCGCCGATTTGCGGAACGGTTTGTTGTACTCGTAGCCGCTCTCTTTCATCGAATAGAGGATGCGGCGATGCACCGGCTTCAAGCCGTCACGCACATCGGGCAGCGCACGGCTGACGATCACGCTCATGGCGTAATCGAGATAGCTGCGCTTCATTTCCTCTTCGATAGTGATCGGCGTGATGTCGAAATCCGACGGGCCGCCAGCGCCTGCTGCAGGTGGAACTGCGGGCGGCAAATTGGGCGGTTGGCCGTTGTCGGTGTTCGGATCAGACGGCGGTAAATCGGCGGTGTCGGTCAACGGTACGTGCTTTCAAAATGACGCGGCAGATGACGAACGCGTAGAAGTTTTTGGCAGATCAGAGCGCTAAAATATTGCATTGCACACAAGGTTTTGGCGGGTGTTGAAGCCTGCCGGAATACGCCTTGTTCAAGTCCCCTTCTGGTCCCCCGTGCTGGTTTTAATTCTATCAGATGAAATGGATACGTCACACAATTGCTTGCGGGTTGTGAGAGCCGCCTAAGTGCGTTTTAAAACACTCAGGCTGTGGATAACTATATTAGTAAATTCATATGCTTAATGTGTTTTCTTGAAGCACTCTCGAAAACACAATTTCCATCTTTCACAGCACTTTAAACGCTACAAGCTGTTGAACGGCCAAAGACCCCACATTTTCGCGAGAATCGGGGCCAAAGAAAAAGCGCGCACCATGAAAAGTGCGCGCTGATTTTCTGAGTTTGTATCCGCAAAATTGCTGCAATGCAGCAAGTGACTTAGAACGGAATATCGTCGTCCATGTCGGACTTGCCGCGGCCACCGCCTTTGTTGCCGCCGCCGAACGTGCCGCCTGCAGAGCCGCCAGAGCCAGAATCCCAGCCGCCGCCAGACATGACGGGCTCGTCCATATCGCCGCCACCGCCGCCGTAGCCACCACCTGAACCGCCGCCACCGCCTCCGCCGCCTTTACCATCAAGCATCGTCAGTTCGCCGCCGTAGCCCTGAAGCACAACTTCAGTGGTGTATTGGTCTTGGCCGTCTTTGTTTTGCCATTTGCGCGTTTGAAGGCTGCCCGACACATAAACCTTCGAGCCCTTCTTCAAATACTTCTCGGCGATGTCGGCCAAGTTTCCGAAAATCACCACACGGTGCCATTCGGTTTTTTCTTTGCGCTCACCCGATGATTTGTCGCGCCACGTTTCAGAGGTCGCAATCGTCAAATTAGCGACTTTATTGCCGTTCTGCATGGACCGGACTTCCGGGTCTTTGCCCAGGTTACCAATCAAAATCACTTTGTTGACGCTGCCAGCCATACCGAAACTCCAAGAGCATTTCTTTGGAAATGCGACATATTAAAGAAACAAGGTTCAGGAACTTAACGAGATAACGTCACACAACAAAGCGCCAAAACATTGATCGCTTGGCTTATCCACAAGAATCAGCCGCGCTTGTGTGGTCGTTTTGCGCTTTAAAACCGTATCTTAAATTCACGATCTGTCCCCTTTCACTGACAGCGAAACGCGCTACATAAGTGCGCATCGGTCTTGTCAGGTCGGGTACAGCACCCTATAAATGTACTCGTTTTGTTCTTGCCGTCAATTCCCCACTGAAACCCGCAAAAACTAAAGAAAATCACAGGTATGCTGACCGATATTAAAATTCGCGGGGCCCGCGAGCACAACCTCAAAAACATCAACGTCACACTCCCCCGCGACAAACTGGTCGTGGTGACGGGGTTGTCGGGTTCGGGCAAATCATCGCTCGCGTTTGATACTGTGTATGCCGAAGGCCAACGCAGATATGTGGAATCACTCTCGGCTTACGCCCGCCAGTTTTTGCAACTGATGCAAAAGCCCGATGTGGATTCCATCGAAGGCTTATCGCCCGCGATTTCGATTGAGCAAAAAACCACCAGCCGCAACCCGCGCTCAACGGTCGGCACCGTGACGGAAATTCACGACTACATGCGCTTGCTGTGGGCGCGTGTGGGTGTGCCCTACTCGCCCGCAACTGGATTACCCATTGAAGCGCAAACCGTCAGCCAAATGGTCGATCGCATTATGGCAATGGGCGATGGCACGCGGTTGTACCTGCTGGCCCCTATCGTGCGTGGCCGCAAAGGCGAATACAAAAAAGATCTGCAAGAGTTGCAGAAGAAAGGCTTTCAGCGCGTGAAGGTCGACGGCACGCTGTATGAGATCGATGCTGTGCCTGCGATGGATAAGAAAAAGAAACACGACATTGATGTGGTGGTTGACCGCATTGTCGTGCGCGAAGGCTTGCAGCAACGCCTCGCAGATTCATTAGAAACCGCATTGGGCTTGGCTGACGGCATTGCCTACACCGAAGACGCCGACAAAAAGGGCGATACCGGTAGAACCGTATTCTCGGCCAAGTTCGCCTGCCCGGTCTCGGGGTTCACCATTGATGAAATCGAGCCGCGTCTGTTCTCATTCAACAATCCGTTCGGTGCGTGCCCGACGTGCGATGGACTCGGTGTAACTTTGCACTTCGACGAAGCGCTGATTATCCCCGATGGCAATTTGAGTGTTGAAGAAGGCGCTGTGGCCCCCTGGGGCAGTTCGCAGCCACCCTCACCTTATTATCTGCAAGCCTTGCGCGGTGTATGCAAACACTTGGGCGCAGACCCGAAAACACCGTGGAAGAAACTGCCTGCCAAAGTACGCGATGCGATTTTGCATGGCACCGGCGAAGACGCGGTGACGATTAAGTTCGATGACGGCACGCGCAAATACGAAACCAAGAAGCCGTTTGAAGGCGTCGTCAATAATCTTCAACGCCGTTGGCGCGAAACCGACAGCGCGTGGATCCGCGAAGAGTTGGAAAAATTCCAAACCTCGCAGCCGTGCGATGCCTGCAAAGGCTACCGATTGAAGCCTGAATGCTTGGCGGTGAAGATCAACAAGAAGCACATCGGCGAAGTCTCGGAGCTGAGCATTCTCGATGCGGCCGAATGGTTCAAAGGTTTGGATAAAAACCTGAACGCCAAACAAAAAGAAATCGCACGCCGCATCTTGCGTGAAATCGACGAGCGCCTGCACTTCCTGAATAACGTCGGCCTTGATTACCTGACGCTCGCCCGTAATTCCGGCACGCTGTCCGGCGGTGAAAGCCAGCGCATTCGGTTGGCCTCGCAAATTGGTTCGGGCCTGACGGGCGTCTTGTATGTGCTGGATGAGCCTTCGATTGGCTTGCACCAGCGTGACAACAACCGTTTGCTCGAAACGTTAAAGCGCCTGCGCGATATCGGAAATACCGTCCTCGTGGTCGAGCACGACGAAGACGCCATTCTGACGGCTGATTATCTGGTCGATATGGGCCCAGGTGCTGGCATTCATGGCGGCCAAGTTGTCGCCGAAGGTACACCCAAAGAAGTGATGAAGTCGAAAGACAGCGTCACAGCCGCGTACTTAACGGGGAAACGCAAAATTGAAGTGCCGAAGGAGCGCCGCAAAGGCAACGGCAAGTTCATCACGGTTAAGGGGGCCCGCGCCAACAACCTGAAAAACGTCGATGTCTCGTTCCCCATGGGCACGATGACCTGCGTGACAGGTGTGTCGGGCGGCGGCAAATCCTCCCTGGTCTTGGAGACACTATATAAGAGCCTGGCAAAGACCCTCTACGGTGCACGCGATGTGCCGGGCCCCCATGACAAAATCGAGGGCATCAACCACATCGATAAGGTGATTGATATCGACCAATCGCCCATTGGCCGCACCCCGCGGTCCAACCCTGTCACCTACACCGGCTGCTTCACGCCGATCCGTGAATGGTTTGCCGAACTGCCGGAAGCCAAAACGCGCGGTTATCAGCCGGGGCGTTTCAGCTTCAACGTCAAAGGCGGGCGTTGCGAAGCTTGCCAGGGCGATGGCTTGATCAAAATCGAGATGCACTTCCTGCCCGATGTGTACGTGACGTGCGATGTCTGTAAGGGCAAGCGCTACAACCGCGAAACACTGGAAGTCACCTTCAAAAACAAGAGCATCGCCGATGTGCTTGATATGACGGTGGAAGAAGGGGCTGAGTTTTTCAAAGCCGTGCCCAGCATCCGCGAGAAGCTGGACCTGCTCAATAAGGTGGGCTTGGGTTACGTGCACTTGGGCCAGCAAGCCACCACGCTCTCGGGCGGTGAAGCACAACGCATTAAACTCGCCAAAGAACTCAGCAAACGCGCCACAGGCCGCACGGTTTACATTCTGGATGAGCCCACAACCGGCCTGCATTTCGAAGACGTGCGCAAACTGATGGAAGTGCTGAACACGCTGGTGGATACCGGCAACACTATCATCGTCATCGAGCACAACTTAGATGTGATCAAGACGGCAGACTGGATTGTCGACATCGGCCCCGAAGGCGGCTCCGGCGGCGGCAACGTGGTCGCGACCGGCACTCCGGAACAAGTGGCGAAGGTGAAGGCCAGCTATACGGGACAGTTTTTGAAAGAGAGATTGGGCTAGCTTAAGGGCGCAGGTCTAATTTACTCTCCTAAATCATGGGCAGAGCCACAAACGAATCAGAAGAGATTGTTGTTCTCGCAGAGTTTTGCCTGAAGCGCGTTTTTTGGATTACACTAGTCTGTGTCGTAATTTTTATCGGGACTTATACCAGCCCGAATTGGAATGCTGGCCTCAGTCGTAACAATTTTGATAACAACCGGGTGTTTGTGGCGATCCTCGTCTTTGTCAATGGAATCGGTGCCTTTTTAGCGCTAGCCATGCTTGCCCGAACACTGTTCGGAGATAAAATAGCAGTTTATGTCCGTCATAATCGGCTCTATTCGGTTTGGGCATTTGGCGTCACGGAAATTGATTTCAATAACATTTCGTCACTTTCAGTTTCAAAAAAATGGCCCGCGACAATCTTTGTGCACCTTATTAAACGCGGCCGCATTTATCTTCCGGTCCTGGCGATGAAAACGAGTTCAGCAGACCTATTAGACAGGCTTAAGAAAGAAATAGGTCTTTCATAAAGGCGCTCACGCCTTTCTTTGTAGCTCACCTGCCGAACTAAATTGACGCTGGCGTAACAATCGCGCTGGCGTCTCTTGCCCTCTGAGTAAACGCTGTGGCAGGCTGACTGCATGGTCAAGAAGTCATCCGCCAAGTCACAACCGCGTGCAAAGAAGAAAGGCTCGAGCAACGTTTCGAGCCCGCGCCGCCCTTTGACAAAAAGCGCTGTGGTTAAGGCCGCCGTGACCAAGACCAAACGTAAGCCAAAAAAAGCCAAGCAAGCGCGCCGCGCTGAAACCGAAGATGCGATTATCGCAGCGTTCGAGCGCGTATTGCTCCGCGACGGCGCCAGCAAGTTGGCGATCAACGAAATCGCACGCGAAGCGGGCGTTTCGAAGCCGATGATCTACGATTACTTCGGCGGCTTGGGTGGCGTGCTGATTGCCTGGAATAAAAAGCATGCCTTTGTGCCGCAGCCGCAAGGTGACTTAAGCTTGGGCAAAGGGACCAAAACCGATGCCGATACCTTGGCTTCTATTCTGGTTCAGCTGGCCGCGAACTTGAAAGAAAGCCCAGCGCGCCTTGAGATTCATGCCGATGAAATCTCGCCGCACTCGGTGTTTTCACCATTCCGCGCCGATATCTTCACGAACCTCGCGTGCGCCACAGACAAGTTTTTCGACCAATTCCCCACCAAGCCGAATGTGCAGCAACAGCAAGTGTTCAGCGTGATTTTGGCGGCAGTGATGTACTTAGCTTTGCGTAAACGCGCATCACCGCAATTCCTGAACCTTGATTTCAGCACCGATGCAGGTTGGGAGAAGACCATGCAGTTGGTCGCTTCAGTCGCCCGCGCGGCGTTTATCGCTGCCTAAATAAAATAACTCCGTCCTCACTGCGGCGTAGATATAAAGCAAGCAGCGTACTCGCGCGGTTGTGAGTCTCTCCCCGTAAGGTTCTAAATATATACCCTCTCACGCTGCCCCGTTTGGGGTGGTCTGGTGCAGCTTTGCAACATCACGCTCGTTCAACGACGTTTTCCAGCGCTGCACATCTGCCGTTGTGTATACATTCGACCACAGATTGGTGGTTGCTTTAATAAAACCTACTTATAGGTAGATTTTCTATTGAAGGCAGAACCCCCGCAAGTCTCTATCTAGCCGATAGTGTTCAGTAAGGGGGATCTTCAATGATCAAATCCGCATATCTTCGTGCGCTCTACACGTCAGTGGCCACTGTGGCCCTGGCCGT
The DNA here is from genome assembly GCA_965229355.1 of Rhodospirillaceae bacterium. Lineage (GTDB taxonomy): Bacteria > Pseudomonadota > Alphaproteobacteria > Rhodospirillales > Rhodospirillaceae. Next base: position 3,729,864 of record OZ245869.1, read on the forward strand.
TCCGGTAACGGCAGCCTTCGCTCAAGAAGGTTTGGAAGAAATCATCGTCAGCACGCGTAAACGCGCTGAAAATCTGCAAGAAGTGCCAATCGCGATCACCGCGATTACGGCAGAAACGATCGAGCGCCAAGGTATCCGTGATATCGCTGACGTGGTGAAGCAAAGTCCGTCGGTTAGCTACGACAAGGGCTTCTCGCCCGACGATAACCGCGTTTCGATTCGTGGTATCACCGCCAACCGTGGCCGCCCTGCTGTGGCAACTTTGGTCGACGGCATCGACATTTCGTCTGAATCAATCGGCGTTGCTGGCGGCTCGCTGTTGATCAACCCGCGCCTGCTTGATGTGGAACGCATCGAAGTCGTGAAAGGCCCGCAGTCGGCGCTCTATGGCCGTTCGGCTTTCGCTGGCGCTGTGCAGTACATCACCAAAGGCCCATCAGAAACATGGGAAAGCGAAGTTTCGGGTGACGTTGGCTCGTATGGCCACCTCTCTGGCACCGCTTCGGTCTCTGGCCCGGTGACAGATAAAGTTGGTATCCGTCTGCAAGGCTTGGGCTGGAACGAAAACGGCTACTACAGCAACACCATCACCGGCAATAAAGTCGGCGGCGGTTCGGGCGGCGGCGCTGCTTTAACCACCAAGTTCGATGCTTCGGATGACCTGTCATTCAAGCTGCGCGTTGATTACTCGAAAGACTCATACGATCAACCGGCGCAAGCCATTGCTTACAACAACACGAGCCTTCGTGTTCCGGCTGCCGCTTCAACCTGCACCGCAGGCGGCTTCATCAATGATGCGGCTTGCACCAACTTGCCGAGCGGCGTGCGTAACGTTGCTTGGGCTGGCGAACTCTTGACTGGCAACCGCGGCATCTACAACGACGCCGTGCAACCGGTGTATGCAGGCGCCCTGCCCGATGCCAGCCAACTGCGTGTCACCTACAGCCCAAACACCCGTTTGAGCAACGGTGCCAACACCACGCAAGACTTCGAAGGGTCTGACCGTGAAGTCGGCCGTGCATCGCTGATCGGCAACTGGGAACAAGACTACGGTACGTTCTCATCATTAACAGCAGGCGCGATTGCTGAAGTTGATCAATTGATCGACCTGGATAAGTACGCTGTTGCGGGCCCCACCTTGGGCTCAGACACATCGGGCATTGCCCAAATCCTCGACACCAAGACCAAGACTGATCTCTTCAGTCAGGAATTGCGCTTCCAGTCATCGTTCGATGGCCCGGTGCAATTCTCGGCTGGTGGTTTGTACTGGCGTGAAAAGGCCGAGCAAAAAAGCCGTAACAACACCATCGTTGCTGCTGGGACATTGTGTGTAGGCCAACAAGGCTTCAATCCGGCGGCCAACCCGACCCCATTCCCAGGCAACTGCCCTGGCTTCACGTCGGTTCCGGCCAGCCAATTCTATGCGCTGGTGAACAACGCGCGCATCACCGACACCACGACCCGCGTCACCAACCACTACTCTGCGTATGGTTTGGTTGAGTGGGAAGCAACCGAAGACCTGAAATTCTCGGTTGAAGCACGTTTGGTGAACGAAAAACTGCGCCTGACGGGTCCGAACACGATCCCGACCGGCAACCCGCAAGCGGGCGGCGACCCGGCCACTGTAGGCCCGGGCCAAGCCATCCTCTGCGGCCAAGCTGGCACCTGCTTGCGCACCCCGTTCGTGCCGTACGGCATTCACGGCTACGGCGCTGTGGATTTCTCGAACGTGACGTTCCGCCGCTCGGAAACCTACACGACGCCGAAAGCAACCGTGGAATACAAGTTTAGCGACGATGACTTGGTCTATGCCTCGTTCGCCGCTGGACGCAAGCCGGGTGGTTTCTCGACCATTACGATTGGCTCCTTCGGGATCGATGCAAACCACGACGGCAGCCCGTCGGAAGTCAGCTTCGAGCCGGAAAAAGTCTACGTCTACGAAGCTGGTATCAAGACGTTGTCATATGACAACCGCTTACAGTTCAACATGACTGGCTTCTACCAAGATTACGCTGACAAGCAGGTCTCGACCCAAGCCGTCATCGGCGGCCAATTGGGCAACGTGATCACCAACGCATCGTCAGCTGAAATCTATGGTGCGGAGTTCGACACGGTGGCCCGTGTGACGGAACACGTCACAGCCTCTGCGTCGTACACCTGGTTGCATGCGCGTTATAAGGATTTCACGGTGCAATCGACTGGCGCCAACGAAATCGCTCGCGTTGGCAACTGCACGCGCGTGATCACAGCGGCCGGTACACCGGCTTGCTCGATCGACCGCTCGGGCAACACCGTGGAAAACACGCCAACCCACGCATTCACCGCAGGTTTGAACTACACCAACGCGTTGTTTGACACTGGCTACGACTGGTTCGCTGAAGTGAACACCCGCTACAAGGGCAAGCGCTTCCTGGATCAAGACAACGTAGCTTGGGTTGAAGATCACTTCATCGCTGATATCCGCTTGGGCATCACGGCCGATGCTTGGGAAGTTGTCGCCTACTCTGACAACTTGCTGCGCAGCCGCACCGTGCAATCGGGTGCAACGGGTCCTGGCATCGCTTACGGCGGCAACTTCCGCACGGCGATCCTGCTGTCGGGTTCGTTCCAGGCTTTGGGCACCATTGCCTCGCCGAACCTCTCTAGCTTCACTTATGCCAACTTGCCTGATCCGCGCACCTTCGGTCTGCGCGCGAAGTACAAGTTCTAAGAAGTTGATACTGATCAAGGTGTGAGTGGTGCCGATCCGCTCACACTTTCTTCTCTCTCAATAAGAAACGACGAAGTTATCCCAATCAAAAACTTGGCCCGGTGCGCAATATCACCGGGCCATTTTTGTATCTAAATCTTACCTCTCCTTTAGGAGAGGTCGATGCGGAGCATCGGGTGAGGTCGAGTGCGTTTCTTAAGTAAATAACACGCCATCACCCCGTCCCTCTCACGTCCGGTCGAAGACCGGCCTAATTACTCTTGCGCGCTTCCAGCGCGACGGAGAGGGGGAAAAGCTAAAAAAACCTAATCCCCACAGCGGCTCGCCATAAACGCGCAGCGTTTGTCTTTATCGCCGGGGCGGCCTTGGGTGTTGACGTAATAGCTCACGTCACGCGCTTGGCCTTTCTTGAACTCCACGTGCAGCACACAACTGGCCGATTGAAACTCACCCGCCATAGCGTTGATTTCAGCAGGCGGAATTTCAGCCGAAGCATACTGGCGGCGCGCACTTTGCGGTGCTTTGGACTCATAACTCCAAATCTGACGGGTGCCCAATTCAGCCGTACGTGTAGGTGTGCCCATGCACTGGCGTACATCGCGCTGATCCATACCCACAATGTCCTTGGGGCTGGGCGATGTGCTGCTGCACGCACTCAGCGCGATTAACACCGCCACTAACATCACCAGCGGAATAGTATTGGACATGACGCGGCGAAACGCACCGTCGGTTAGTGGCGATTGATACACCGACATATCCTCGAACACGTCGAATTTCATCTTTTCAAAGCCCTTATCGTCATAGGTCATCACAACCCTCTCCTGCTTTTCTTAGTCTCAGATATTCATCTGCGCAGCGAGGCCAACCACGCCAATGATGATCAGATACAACGCCACGATGTAATTGAGTAAGCGCGGCACCGCGAAAATCAGAATGCCTGCGATCAACGCGATAATCGGTTGCAGCATTACAATGGTCATGGCCGACACTCTCCACACAGCAACATAAAATGGTCCGCCGGGCGCTATAGGCTTGGTGGGTTCGGGTTGCCGAACAACTGGGTCAGCTTTGCGGCGCGCCGGCCGTGTGGAGATAACGCGGCAGCTTCAAGTTGGTTCAGTGAGAAGTGTGGCAAACTCGGGGCACGTAGAGTCGGGCCTACGATTGCTCGCCCGAGAATGGGGTATGTTTCACAAAAATATATTGGGAACTATTTATGTGCCGCGCGAGGGCGCCTCAAACACTTAATGTCATCACCCGGCTTGACCGGGTGATCCATCTCTCAAAATGAGATGGCCTTTGTTGGACGATGGATTGCCCGGTCAAGCCGGGCAATGACAAGAAAGGTAATCGCTAGGCTAGAGCGTCTTCACCCAGTCTTTTCCCCATCCCAATACTCCAACGGATTGTCCAAACTCAAAATCGTATCAGTACTGCGGATTTTGACTTTGTTGCTGTCGGGGTACACGCACACATCGTGTGGGTTCTTCTCGCCGATCATGATGAAGCGAAACACATCGGTACTGTTGTTAATCAGGCAATGCCCCCGCTGATCGCCCGCTTTGAAGCAGGCGTAGTCACCGGGTTTTAAGGTGTGCGTTTCATCACCCCATCGCAAACTGGCGGTGCCCGAGAGCACATACAAATGCTCTTCCTCGTTCATGTGATAATGAAACGGCACCGACTGCTTACCCGGCGGCAGCTCTTCAATGGAAACGCCAATACGCTCTGCGCCAGCATGGTTGGCGAGTGCCCGCCAGCGATTTCCAAACCGCTCACCTTCGCGCAGTTCTTGCCAGGGAACAGAGGTTTCGGGGATGAGCATAAAATGGCGATCAGGCGCTTTAGATGAGGGTTTTGGCATTAGTCTATTTTATCTGTATGCGCGTTACTTATAATTAGGACTCATCCTGTGACGTATTCGAATCCCCAAATCTGTCTCCAAATTTATGAATAATTTTATTAAGCTTTTCGTACCACATGGGCGGCGGAGCATGCCCGTCAATTGACTCTGCTGGATTCCGTCCCAATTGATAGAACGCAACAGCGGCGATATCCTTTTCATGATCAGGCGCTCGCTTTTGAAAGCCTTCAACTGCCCCAGCCAACGAAGCTCTATATCCATACTCATGCTTTAGCCGAAAAAGTTTTTTGTGTCGGCTTGAAGTAAAAGAGACAAATAAAATTGCCGGGAATAACAGTAAAGAGCGCAACACTATGTTCGCTAAATACTCTAAGCCACCCTCAAATTTTATCGTCTCCCCAAAGTGCAATACGACATACCCCCCCAACGGCAACATACTTAGCGCTAAGAAAAAATATGACCAGTTCACGCTCGTTTCAGCTGATTTAAGATCATCCCCCAAATCTTTAAATTTGCTATGCTGAGCAGCCGTTAACCCAGCGTTGGTGGCAGTTGAAAGCATTTCATTTGCTTTCTCTACAATACGCTTAATCTCTAAATCTGAAGTTCCTAAAGATCTAAATAGCTTTTCTAAGTTTTCCTGACCGTTCTTCCACGCAGCGTTTCGTTCATTGAGCATTTTTTGAAAGCTTAAGAAACTAGCAAGGTAATCATCCACCTGTTTCTTCAAATCAGTCGCAGCATTCAGTACTGCATCAGCAGCACCTTTCTTTTGATTAATTTCGCCTTCGACTTGAGATAGCCCATCGCTAAATTTCTTGGCAGCAGTAGAAGTATCTGTGGAAGTTTTTGAAACATTCGTAAGCTCAGATTTTGCAGACGCGCTGAGTTTTCCTATCTCATCTATGAGCTTTATTATCTCGTTCTTCTTACTAGTGACATCAGTCGCAACCTTTTCAACTATAATGCGTGAAGTTTCAGCTGCTTCAGCCGCATGCCTGAATTTCAAGCTGTCGGGATCAATAAGAACTAATATTTGACTATAACTCTCAATAATTCTGTCGGTATCATTTAAGATGGGGAGCAAAAATGCCCCTTCCAACTCATAATTCAGCACGCCATCTGCTGTGCCGATCTCAATATTGGCCCAGGTTGTGGCTTTAAATCCTCCCTTAGATTTTACATCATCTACATGAACCTTAAGTTCAATCGCTTTTGCTTTAACTTGCTCCGCTCTACTTATCAGCTCCCTCAATTGGGTTACTGAGAATACTTCACGAGATACTTCGTCAGGCAAGCTGACGAACAAGCTAGATAGAGTTCGCAAACGTTTATGAAAGAATGATATTGGTAAGTTTGTTTTTGATAGTTCCTTTTCAAAATCAAATCCTGTTGAAATATCTACAGGTACACTTTTAATTAGTGGTAGGGAGGCTTCTAAGTTTTTAGAAGCCTCATTGAGCTCTTGGGCAACTATAGAGAAATTCGCTATTTGCATATAAGCCATGGGTCATCCCAACTTAAGTTATTTAAGTAATTCTGGCTTAAGTTGTAATAACCGTCGACATATATTCTTAGCTATATTTTACGCCATAGATATTTTCATGGAATGATCCCCCTCACCCACGCATCAGCATTTTTCGCAATTGCCGGATAACGCTCGCCCACTAACTTCCGCCACAGCGGTGGCATGTCGTCGTATTTGAAGACTTTGCGGCCGAAGCCCCGACCCACGAAGTTGCCGGGCATGTCGCCCATCTTTAGCCACGCACTCCATGTGTTCAAATCGTTGAACACCAAATCACTGGCTGGGTTTGTGTTCTTGGGGTTCAAAACATCGGCCACTTTGCCGTGATACGTGAACCAATCGTTCACCTGCATCAGGCGTGTCATGGCGGCCCCGCCGGGGCGTGAGCCTGAGCCACCGGCGCCCATGCTGGCTTGCACCGCATCGCCGCTTTCGGACTCCATGCGGATATCCAAGTCGCCGCGCACCCACACTTCGTCATTCTCGGCCCATGCGCGGCGGAATGACGATGCGCCACCCTTCATGCCGGGCGGCATTTTCATGTTCACGTCCATGCCTAGGCTGCGTTGACGGCGGGTGTTGGGTTTTCCGTCCCCGAACGGAATATCCAATGTGGTGCCGGTGAATGGGTTGGTGAACTTCTCAATCGGCTCGCCGGTTTTGGGATCGAGATAGAAACTGAGCGAACATGAGGTGACGTTGTAGTCACCTGGTGCGTCTTTGATATCGGTTGTGAAAAACAGAATGCCGATCACGCTGTCCCAGAATGGCGTGAGCTTTGAATCCACCATGCCGTACCGCGTGAGGTTGATCCAATGCATCGAAAGCTTCTCGGTCGCGGACCAGCCCAGCTTGCGATACGCCAGCGCCACGTGTGCATTGTTCGTCGGATCAAATTTTGGTGTCGCAGCTTCGGCCCGACCGATCAGAGCAGGCGCGCCTGAAATGGCGGCGGTTGCGGCAAGCGACGATAACAGGTTGCGGCGTTGCATGTTCTTTCTCCCCCGAAAAAGAATAGCCCCTAAAACAGCCATAGTTTGGCATACAATGGTGGCTTAGGTAAGCTTCGCGGTGGCGCGAAAGACCCGCAATTTAAGGAAACAGACACAAACATGCTCACGTTTATCGGCGGTGTTTTGGTTCTGATCGCCAGCTTATTTGGCGCGATCTTCGGCAGCATGGCGCTGTTGATGCTGATCCTGTTGTCGCTGGCCGTGACGGCTGTGTACCTGTGCGCGATCTTCTCCATTTTGCTCAGCCGCAAAAGTGCGGTGGAGAAAGTGTTGTGGCTGGTGTTTGTGGTGCTGTTCCCGGTGTTGGGGCTGCTGGCCTGGGTGTTGATTGGCCGCAAAATCCGCCCGGTGTTGCCGCTGGATGAACCTGATGTTGGCACGAGTACATCATCTTCGCGCAAGATCAATCTGGCGGACTTAGATGCCGATCAGTTGCGTGATGTCGAAGCACAGCTGGCTGACATTAAAGCGCGCCAGAGCCGTGATGATAAAACCGGAGATAGCTTACGCAAAGGACTGGGTTGGAATCGTGATGACTACCGCAAGGCCTGATCGTGCGGCCAAAAACTTTTCCACACAATTCGCGTCCCCGCATTTCACGTAATCCCCCACCACGCCCTGCATAAACCCTGCAAATGCAGGAGAACGGCTCACCTAACAGCTGTATACCGCAGCGGTAAAACATCGCTGTTCGCTGATTGTTTCACGTGAAACAATTTGTGCACTTTTGGAAGTTTAAGTGTACCGCGCGCGACGTTCTGTAATCGCAGTAATCACAAGCGTCAGTACTGTTCCGATCAACGCCAACGTCGTATCTTTCTGCGCATCGAACGGATCACCTTGCGATCCTAAGAATGCATTACCAGCATCAGGATCAACCACAGTTGACGTCAGCCATTCGATGATCTCGTAGACTTCGCTGTTGGCGACAAGAATGGTGAACGCAAAGAAGTACGATGCAAAGCCGCGCAGTTTTAAGTAGCGCGTTAAGAACTCACGCACCGGATACGCCATCAGCAAGCCAAAGCTGAAATGCACGATGCGGTCGTAGTGATTGCGTTCCATATCGAACGCCTCTTTCATCCAGTTGCCCCACGGCGTTTCTGAATATGTGTAGTGCGAGGCCGCGACATGCATGCAAAAGAAAATCGCGATCAGGATGTTTGATAAGTCCGACAACGGTCGGGTGCGATAGACCCAAATAAACAAGCCCACACCAACAGCAACAAGCACATTCTCCAGCAGCCAGTCGGCGGGGAATTTCGGATTGATCGCGGCCCAAATCCACACCGCCCCGCAGATAAAGATAAGAACTTGAGTGACGCGGTTTTTGGCGATGTCGGCTTTGGGAACTTCAGTGGCTGTCGTGATGTTCATTGCTATTCGATACCCCGTTACTCGATACCCCGTTACTCGATACCCCGTTGTGCAGCGATGCGCTCGGCTTGACGACGCACCTTTTCATCGGGGTCGGTCAAAAGTCGGCGCAAAGCCTCATCGGATAAACGCCGCTGCAGCACAATAGTTGCGCGAACACTGGGGCTGGGGTCACTCACAAGCTTGTTAAATTCATCATCCGGCAGCACGGCCTTCCAAGCCACAGCCTCCCTCACCCGGTCGTACGGATCGTTCGCCAACCGCTGCAACTGGCTTAAGGGCAATGCTTTGTGGTGGGCGATATAGGTGCGCACTTCGCCATCGGGATCATTCGATAACTTGGTCGCCATTTCAGGCGTAATCGCCGGATTGCGGGCGACTGCAATACGCGTGCGTTGATCGGGCGAGTTTGACATATCCTCAAGCAATGACGGTGGGCACAGCGGATTTTCGAGGAACATATATTTTTCTTCGGGGCTCGCGCGTCCCAAAATCACGCGGCGCTCTAACGATGAAATACGCTCTGGTGTGAGTTCCTGATTTCGTGCGGTGCGTTGTCGGTTGGCTTCCCGCACCGAGAAAATATCTGAGCCCACAAAGAACACCAAGATCGTCGCAAGAATAGTTGTGGTGCGCCACTTCGTCGCTGCATCTGATTTTGCAGCATCGGACTTCTCATCTGGCGTTTCACTGAGCGCGTTTAAAATCGCGCGGCCCAGGTAATAGCCCAACAGCGCATACACAACGGCTTTTAGCGGCACATACACGATGGTGAGTGTGGCCCCTGTCCATAACCCCTCATCGATCATATCCGCGTAGGATTGCCCGCCGGTCCAGATGACCCACAAGCCCAATGCACCAGCTAACCCCAATTGCAATGGCGCACGCGCTTCCAGTGTTTTCCAGGGCCGTGTGATTAGCCCCACAACGCACCCCACAAACGCCAGCCATCCAATGACGACAAAAATCATGGCGAAGGCGCCCCATCATCAGATTTCGGTGTATCTCCATTACGCGCCGCAAATGCGGCCTGAACTTCTGATTCAGATGGTCCTGTACGATAAGACCATCGACTTTCCGCAGTTCGGCGCACGCGGTCACTGGTGTCCATCAGCAATTGTATAAACTGCTCATCTGACAGGTTTTCCTTCCAGGCCAGTGCCTCGCGCACATATTCATTGGGGTCAGCCAAAAGCGCTTGATAAGAATTTATGGGCAAGCGGTTGCTGTAAATCGTGTAAAGCCGAACCTGATAATCCTCATCACGCGACAGAAGGATGAGATCGTCGATCGGCAATGCAGGATTACGCGTGGCCGCAAGACGTTGCGACGGGTCGGAACTGGCAACTGCATCGGCCAACAGTTCTGCAGGGCATTTGGGGTTGGCGATAAACGCAAGTCTTTCAGATTTATAGCCTGCACCAGCACGGATACGCGCGTTAATTTCAGCGATCTCGCCTTCAGTAAGATCAACGCGTGACGCGCTTTGTTCGGCGCGCAACTCAACAACAGCGCGAACATCACTGTTCACAACATAAATAGCAATTCCGCATAACAGAACCGGTCCCCCCCATGCCCGCACCGACCGGGAAGACGGCTTCTGATAAACACGCAAAAACATTAGCCCCGCGTAATATCCAATCAAACTGAGCGCGATAGCCTTCAGCCCGATGAACGGAATGATCAACGTCGCACCAGTCCACGCGCCCTTTGCCATGGCATCACTGAGTGCCAGGACACCCGTTGCAATTACCCAGGCCGCTAAGAAGAATGCCGGGCCAAGCGCATAAAGCGAGCGTAATTCCGGCTCACGCCACGGGCGTGTTACCGCCACGACGACAGCCCCGACAACAACGCACCATCCGATGGCGATAGCGATCATGCTGAAACTCGGCTTGATCAGGTTCTATCTCAAGGCCAAGACAAGCCCATATGCTGCGGCACCGATTATGAGAACAAAGGTGCCCAGCGCACCGATAAAGCGAAACGCATTGGGGCTTTTGCGCGGGACACCGATCAGGTGCGACAAGCGCACAATCACCACGGCTGCGGCCATCACCGTCAGCGCGGTTTTATCGGTCCCCGCCAACTCAAACAGGCCCAAGAAAATCAGCAACAGCGGAACGTATTCACCGAAGTTGCCGTGGCTGCGAATGCGCGCTTGCAAATCGGCGTTATTCCCATCGCCTAAACTGACGCGATACTTGAAGCGCGCCTGCACAATGCGCAACGCCAATGCGATGTAAATCAGCGCAAGCACGCTCGCTGTGATCAGCGTGACCGGTAATAAAATCGGCATGTGTCGCGTCTCCCCAGATGGACACCTGACAGCGTGACCAAGCGCGGGGTTAAGATCAAGAGCCTGCGATCATTTACCCATATTCATTTTTTGTGTGAAAGCTTTGCAATTGTGAGGGGCACGACCATGGAAATCACTAGCGCTAGCGCCATGGCGGGCCACATGCCCCATAACACTGCGGTTTGTGACAAAACAAACATGGCAATCACAATGCCGATCATGGGCTTCACGGTTGCGGCCACAGCCGCCGTGGCAGCACTCATGCCTAAGCTGCGCGCCATGATGACGGCTAGGCTTGAAGTCGCCAGCGGGAAGACTGATGCAATTCCGGTGGCCTCAGGGCCAATGGCCTCGGACACGGTCACGATGGTCGCTACAAACAAGCCCACCAACGCTGCGCGAATGGGCAGTTCGCTCCAATGCTTCACGCGGCTGCGGTTGGGATCAAGTTTCACGCTGATTTTCGGTGTCAGCTTAATCGCCACGACAAACGCCACTGTTGTACTGACGATGGCCATGGGCACGGTCCATGGAATGCTACGCACAATCAGTGCGGCGATGAGCCATACGACTAACGTCAAACCTAAGCTGACATAAATTCCGAAACGCTGACCTAGCCTAGCGAACGTGACCGCGTTCACCCACGTCGCGATGCTGCAGGCAAAGCTAGCAAAGGCCGCGTTGGCAATGAAGGCGTCATCATGCTGCAAGCCCAAGAGCACATAAGCGGGGCCTGCGGAGACCGGGAAGCACGCGATGAGCCCGCCCCAAAAGGGGCCGAACCGTTCAGCCGCAACCGAGGCCCCCACCACCACGGCGGCAGTAGAGACGACCTTCACAAGCAGAAGCAGAACAAATGGGTCCACGGCGTATTCGATCCTTAGAAACTCAAGCTAAACAGAGGCTTTAAAGCCCTCTCCACCGTGTGGATTCCAGTGCTTTTCCACTCTCGCCCGGCCTGCAGCGCGGGCTACGGTCTCGGCCACCTTAATAACGCCAACTCAATATCTGGAGGGGAACTCGATGTCTCTTATAAATATGAACCCAACAAAAGCGACCTTTTGGACCGACGGTAGTTTTAACCGTCGCAAAGCGCTTGGGTTTGGCACATCGGCCCTGGTGGCAGGTGCCGCGGGCACCGCGTTCGCCGCCTCTGAAACTGCCAAAGCTAATAAAATGAAACTCGACTTCACCAAGCCGGAAGACAACTTAAAGGCCTGGGTGAAGTTGGCGGCCTCGCTGGAAAGTGGCGCTGAAACCTGCGGCTACTACAAAGGCGAAGTGGCGATTGTCACCTCACCCGACCAAAAGAACGTGCCACTGTTTGGCTACGAAGGTTTCGGCATGAGCCGCGTGACCTTGATGCCTGATGGCCGCTACCAAAACTTGCACCGCGAAATTTCGTACTACACTGATTTGCGCACCGGCGCCATTTTGACCGAGTGGAAAAACCCGTTCACCAATGAAGTAGTGAAAGTGTACCCCACCACCAACGATCCGGTGAATTCGTACTATGCTAAGGAATTCAAGCAGTCGTTCGGTGAAGGCGACAAACAAGAAACCGTGAACTTCCCGTTCATCTTGCCGTGGGACATCTTTGATGACCGCGTGGTCGCGACATTCACGGTGCACACCCGCTGGCCGTCACCCTTCAAAAAGGAAAAATGGCCGCGCGAATACATTGGCGAATGGTACAAAACATCCGAGATGTTCCAAATCCACACGCGTTTGTCGGACTTGGAAAATGACAAGCCAAAGGCTTACTCAACCGGTGCATGGTTCAAGGAAGCGCCGCTGATGCCGTGGATGTTGATGGACAATGCGCCAGCGCGCTTGGTCTACAACACACGGACCTTTGGTTTAAAAGATACCAGCCAGTTGCCCTCTAAAATCCGCGAGTACACGGAAAAGAACTATCCGCTGTATTTGAAAGCGCCGGATAAATGGGTTGAGCCGAACATGACGACGTTCGAAACCTGGGTGAACCTGATGACCCCAGCTCCGGCCAAAAAAGGTTCATCGTAAGACGATTGCGAGTACCGCAAATGCAAAGGGCGCCGATCACTCGGCGCCCTTTTTTTGTTTTTATTACTTTGTTTCTAGTAGCCGCGCTTTACATCCACGACCGACAGCATTTTATCGCCCGCCACATAACGCTTTAAGTTCTCGCGTAAGACGATCCAAACACGATCAAAGCGAATATCCGAGAAGCTTGAGGTATGCGGCGTAATGAACAAGTTGGGCGCTTTCCACAGCGGGTGGCCTTTTGGCAAAGGTTCCGGGTCAGCCACATCCAACGCCGCACCGGCAATGCGTTTTTCCGTTAACGCCGCCAGTAAAGCATTCTGATCAACTTGCGCACCGCGACCAATGTTTAAGAAATAAGACTTCGGCTTCATTTTCGCAAAAAACGCTGCATTAAACATGCCTGTCGTTTCCGGCGTCAGCGGCGCCGCGTTCACAACCACATCTGCTTTCGCTGTCAGGTCCAATAACTCGTTCGACAGCCCCACATATTCAACATACTCAGGCTTTTCGCGGCTTGAGTTGCGTGTCGCGATCACCTTCATGCCCAACGCATGAGCGCGCTCGGCCACAGCAGACCCAATGCCGCCCAAGCCTACCACCAGCATAGTCTTGCCTTGCAGCTCAATAAATTCGGTTTGTGGAACTGCGGTCTGGTTCCAGTTTTCGTCCTGCTGCATCTTGGTGTAAGCATCGAAATTGCGCGCGATGTAGAACAACTGCGCAATCACATGCTCGGCAATCGGCGGGCCGTACACACGCTGCATGTTGGTGACCAGTATATCGCCTTTCTGCAAACGCTTGATCGACAGGCATTCATTGGTGCCAGCCGATGGCATCTGCACCCATTTCAGTTTCTTGCCTGCATTCACAGCGTCGGGTTGGCAAATGCCCACTAACGCATCGGCATCTTTGGCCAGCTTGGCGTTATCGGCAGGCGATTTCCCCGCCACCAGTTCTACGCCGGGTGCGACTTCTTGAAACCACTTCAAGCGTTCAGGTGAGTCCGCCATAATCACAATCTTCTTTGGCGGGGCCCATCCTTTGCTTTCGCGAATGGGTTTGTCTGCTTCGCGCAGTTCAAGTTCCTTCAACACACGCGCTGGGTCCAACTGCGCTTGAGCCGTCGACGCCACCAAAGCCGCCGCAGCGACCATCAGAGAAAATTTCAAACGCACAGTATTACCTTTCAAACTTAGCCGTTGGGCGATCCAACACTGCCAGCGGATCTTTCGCGACATCGGGATCGTGCTCTGCCACCAGCTTACGCCAGACGTCAGGCATCTCGGCATAGCTTTTTACCTTACGGCCCATACCTGTGGCCGTTGAATTGCCAGGTTTGTCAGCCATGTTCATCCAACGGCCCCAACTGGTCACTTCCTGAAACTGCACCACGGACGACACAAACGGTTGTTTCAAGTCCATCACGTCCTTCACGGCCCCGTGATAGGTGGACCAATCATTCACGCGGAACGGCTCAGCCTTTCCATCGCGTGGAAATACCGTTGCCGTTGATTCGTGTTTCATCCAGATATCACCCCCCTCAATCACAGGCGGTAAATTCACAGCAGTTGCTTCCAGCTTTGACCCGCCTAACTCTGTGGGCCGGATCGGATCACCTGCTGGTGAATGCTTTGTTGTGGTCGGCCCCAGCGGTGCGTGGCTCATCATCAACACTTCATTCGTGTAAGGATTTTTCCAGTCGCGCAAAAATGCGCCTGTATTCAGATCGGTGTAAAAGACGAGTTCCAACGATGTGGCATCGTAGCCACCATCGGCGTTGTTCTTAATCCGCACCAGCGAGCCTACTTGCATGTCGAACAGCGGATCAATCTTGGTCCCGACTTGGCCGAATTTGCGGGCCTTGATCCACCAGAAAACTAGGCCTTCATCGGCGCGGTACCGCAACTTGCGATAAAGCGTATTGGCTTCCGTTAAGGCCGCGTGAGCTGGCTTAACGCCGCTCACATCATTCCAAGCAGCCGCGGCGGCAACCCCTGTCAGCGCCATACGTGTCAGACAATGCCGACGGTTCAACCTGTTTAATAACGTCATTGCAATCTCCCCACTTTCAAACGTTCATCATAAGCGTGCATTTTATTGAAATATCACCTATTATTAACATGGTTTCCAACTCTACCGAGGATCTGCCATGGTTGATGCACCGAAGCCTGATGCGCCTAAGTCACTCCTCTCTAAGAAGCCATTAGATGACGAGGCTGATGGGCTTGTTTCTAAGAAACCGACAAAACCTGGCCGTGGTACAGGTCGTAACCTGGGACGGGGCGTGATCATTGCGTCCGTGATTCTTTCGCTGGCGTGGCTTTTCTCGTCTGCAACACAGCCGCGTTACATATTAGTTCCCGTCCAAACCAACGAGAACACCTTCATGTATCGGCTGGATCAGCGCATGGGCGGAGTACATTTCTGTACCACTCAGCAATGCGTCGAACTGCCAATCCGGGAACACACCCAGTAGACTATTTCTTCGATTTCTTTTTATCGAGATCGTCGCGGAACTTCGCAAAGTCTGGGCGCACCATATCTTCGCGCATCATACGCACGTAGGCCTCAGGGCCTTGCGGGCATTGCGCATACAGAATGTGCTGCCACTTCCCCCGATTCTTGCGGAAAATCGCAAGGCAGCGATCTTGCCCCGCCATGGGTTTTGCACCGGGGAATGGCAATTGATATTCGTAGAAATGATCAAAGATCGCGAGTGCGATATCCAGGCTTAAGCGCTTCACCCGCAAATTCGAGAACTGCCAGCGAAAGGCTTTCAAGCCCTGCCCGCCATTGCGGTTCCAATAGCGATCAATTTCATCCCACGTGAAAAACGGCTCCGCGATTTCTTCGGGGATGTACCAAGGGTCGTTATCAGTCGTATCCCACACATCGCGCAGCTTGCCGAACTCTTGAGAATTCCATATGCGCGCGGTCTCTTCCATCACCTCTTCAATCTCGCGATACAAAAGCTTGTCATGGCCTTTGTCGCGGGGGCCACGCTTCTCGAGTTGCGGCTGAGGTTGCGCGCTGGCGGCTTTAAGCGTGAGGCCACCTGCAATCGCCGACGCAAACGCTAAGGCCGCACGGCGATTAACACGTGATGGTTTTGGTTTCGGCATTACGCCTGAAGCTGTGCTTTAAGCTTGGTCAGTGCTTGCTCTAACTCGTTCACAAGTTGCTGGCTTTCTTCAGCCGTTAGCTGACCAGGACGTGTGAGAGACAACGAAGCGAGCTTGCCCTCGCTGAGCTTAATCTCGATGGATTTGGTGATCGGACCTGTCGGCATTTTTAGCGCATCAGAGCTATCGCCGTTCGGATTGTAGTTTTTACGAATATCGTAACGCACCATGGCGTCATCGACCGAACGCGATGTCAGCGCACGCCAGAATCCTAAGCCTTCCCACTTTTCAAACGGGCCAAACACTTCCAGTTGTTTGCCGGCCGCGAGCTTCGTGAAGCTTGAATCGGCGTATTCACCGCCGACAACCCAATAAATTTTTTCGTTTTCGTCTTCGGCGGCCTTCAGGAAGTAACGCACCATCGCGTTATCAACAGTCTTGCCCGTAAGCTCGCGCCAAATGGCTTTGGCTTCACGCTCCGGAAATGGCCCGCGCTTTTCTAACTCTGTGCCAGGGCACGGCTCGGTAAATGAAGTATCGGCGTATTCGCCACCAATCACGTAAAAATGCTGCTTAGACATAGCGCTAATAGCCACCCCGAAACGACCCAACAACACCGCTACGATAGCCGAAAATGGACCGTTTGCCACGGTTTTGAAGCGTTTTCTTTGCCACCTGATCGGATTATGGTGCGCCCTTAAATAAGCTTTGGAAGACTGGTTTAAAAACATGGCCGCACCTAAACCCATTCACATCATCGGTGGCGGCCTGGCGGGCTGCGAAGCAGCTTGGCAGGTGGCGAAGGCTGGGATTCCGGCCATTATCCATGAAATGCGCCCCGACCGTATGACCGAGGCCCACAACACCCACGCCCTGGCTGAACTGGTGTGCTCAAACTCGTTCCGCTCTGATGACGTGGACTACAATGCTGTCGGCTTGCTGCACGAGGAAATGCGCCGGGCGGATTCGATTATTATGGCCTGTGGCGATGCCAACCGGGTGCCCGCTGGGGCGGCTCTAGCCGTCGACCGCGTGAACTTTTCCCGTTCTGTCGAAGATGCACTGGCCAAGAACCCACTAATTATGGTCGAGCGTGGCGAAGTGGCTGGCTTGCCCCCATCGGATTGGGAGTCGGTCATTATAGCAACAGGCCCTTTGACCTCACCGGGCCTAAGCATCGCCATCAAGCAATACACCGGCGAAGATTCACTCGCCTTCTTTGATGCCATCGCACCGATTGTGACGCGTGAGTCTATCAACATGGAGATCGCGTGGTTTCAGTCGCGCTACGACAAAGGCGCTGACCTGCCCGGCGGTGGAGCTGATTACATCAACTGCCCGATGACTAAAGAGCAGTACGAAAATTTTGTGTTTGCACTTCAAGCTGGCGAGAAAACCGAATTCAAAGAGTGGGAAAAGAACACGCCTTACTTTGAAGGCTGCTTGCCAATTGAAGTGATGGCAGAGCGCGGCATCGACACACTTGCTTTCGGGCCGATGAAACCTGTGGGCCTCACAGACCCACGCACCGGCAGACGCCCTCATGCTGTCGTGCAGCTGCGCCAAGACAACGCGCTGGGCACGCTATTTAACTTGGTGGGGTTCCAAACCAAGTTGAAGCACGGCGAACAAACTCGCATCTTCCGCATGATCCCAGGTTTGGAGAACGCCGAGTTCGCGCGCCTGGGCGGTATTCACCGGAATACGTTTATCAATTCACCGAAGTTGTTGGATGATACGTTGCGTTTAAAAGCCATGCCGCGTTTGCGTTTTGCAGGTCAGATCACCGGCTGCGAAGGCTACGTGGAAAGTGCCGCTGTGGGTTTGATGGCAGGCCGCTTTGCCGCTGCACAAATGTTGGGCGAAACCGCATCCCCGCCCCCGGACACCACGGCGCTGGGTGCAATCTTGCGCCACATCACAGGCGGTGCAGATGCGACAACATTCCAGCCGATGAATGTGAACTTTGGTTTGTTTCCGGACATCGATGCGCGAGATCACCGCAACAAACCTATTCGCGGCCGCGATAAGAAAAAATTACAGTCCCAACGCGCGTTAAAGGATTTGGACGCGTGGTTAGGGGTGACGCAACAAGCGGCGGAGTAGCTCACAAACGTCATGCTCGGGCTTGACCCGAGCATCAAGAGCAATAAGCAGCACGTGAACTTTTAACCCTGGGTCCTCGGATCAAGTCCGAGGACGACAGTTTAGAATTTCCCGAGCAAGTAATTCCACATCAGCTTGGCCACGCCAGTTTGAGCCTGCACAACGCGCCCATCTGCAACGTTGTAATTAGCGCGTTTGAGAAGCTTTAGGTTTTGGTCAGCGATAGTTCCTAGCAGTAATGCGGGGATCGCCGCACGCTCGACTTTCTCAGCACGCGCATTTTGTAAATGCGCCTGAGCAAGACGTGCCAAATCGGCGACGATCTTCGCTGTCGCAGAGCTACTCAAATCCTGCACACTTGCAACCCCCGGCAAGTACAAACGATTTTCGCGGGCGTGAAATAAGACAGCGCGCAAAATACCTGTCAGCGCATAAGCAATACCGACATGCTTTGCCGCAGCATCAGCTTTCACGCCGAGAATATGCAGCACCAGATACAAAAGCTGCGATGATGTCCCTTCTGCATACGCTTCCAGGTCGGCAACGGTTGCCATGCCCTCGTCCGCATCGGCCATATCACGCTCGCGCGTGTCCAACAGCACGTCAAAATGTTCGCGTGGTAGCTGGCGGCGTGTAATCACATCTAACAAGGCTTGCGTAATCGGATTGCCTTTGGGGGCACCTTTACCGTCGTACATGTCGGCGATCCGGTCTCGCCACCATTGCAGCTTGATGCGGCCAATCATGTTTTCCGAGACATGCTCACGGATTTTGGCCAGCTCGATGTTGAAGGCGTACAAGGTCAGGACATCGGCGCGCTTGTCAGCAGGCATGAACATTGCCGTCAGAAAACGGTCACGGTCATCTGCCCGAACAAGGGCGGCAATATAATCGTCAGAGTTATGCACAGGATCGGGCATCAGGAATGCTGGTATGTTCTAAACACTGCTTTAGAATAGCACTTTGTTGCATATCAACACCTTTTCATTTTGCTGCACATCGTGGCCGACCGCCTCTCTCATCCTGATTTCACAACCCGCGCCAAAGCCGAGAATTTTCCGGTGGCTGGTTGGTTTATTGCCCGGCCTCTGCGTGGCGCCGTGCAAGCTTACTATGCGTTTGCGCGCGCCGCCGATGACGTGGCAGATTCGACCAGCCTAACCGTCATTCAAAAACTCGCCGCGCTGGATGATCTGGAAACCAGCCTGTGCAAAGGCTTTGAAGGATCACCGCATGGCCTTGAAGCTGGCCGCTCATTGCGAACGCATGGCATTCCCCTCACCGATGCGACGGACTTGTTAGTCGCGTTTCGCGCGGATGCCCGCAACGGCACTGTCAAAACGCTTGATGATTTGATGGCTTACTGCCGCCATTCTGCAGCACCTGTGGGGCGGTTTTTATTGGCGCTGCATGATGAAACCGCAGGTCATGCGGAGTCTGATGCCTTGTGTGCGGCACTGCAAATTCTCAACCACGTACAAGATGCCCACGACGACATACAGACACTCAAGCGCTGTTACATCCCCACGACGTGGTTGGATACAGAGAACATTGCGCTGATTGATCTACTTGATCCTGAGAACTTAACCGGCTCTGTCGCAGGTGATCCGATCCGGGATGACTACGAACACGGCGAAAAATCGATCATCACGCCGCAAGCTGTTGACCCAGCCAAAATTGCCAAACTGCTACAGCGGATGCTCGATCAAGCAGAACACTCACTCGTATTAGCAAAACCTCTGCCGCAAGCTTTAAAAGATCGCCGCTTGGCCGCCCAAAGCGCCACTATTATTTGCTTGGCAGAACGCTTGCTGACCCGGTTGCGTAGCTTTGATCCATGGACCGCGCGCATTAGCCTTACACCAACCGATTGGTTTGCAGCGGTGTTGGCAGGCTTGCGTGTAAGGGTGTTTGGACCATGAGCAGCCAAAGCTCATTCTATTGGCCGATGCGATTGGTGCCCGAGCCTGAGCGTTCGGCTCTGTTCGCGATCTATGCGTGGTGCCGACATATGGACGACATCATCGATGGCAACGCACCCGCCGACGTGAAAGCCACCGCGATATCACTGTGGCGCGACTACTTCACCGGCGAGCAAGGTGTGGTGATGGACGCTGAATCGACCATGGTTGCGACAACACTTGGCGCAGCGATGGCCGCTCATAAACTAAAAGCGGTATTGTTCTTGCGTCTACTTGACGGCCTGGAAATGGATTTAGCCGGAGAAATGCGCGGGCCTTCCTTAACGGAATTGGAATCCTACGCTCACGCTGTGGCATCAGCCCCGGGTGAACTTTGTCTCGCCGTATTTGGCTGGAGTAGCCGCGAAGCATCGCATTTTGCCAACGTTTTGGGCGAGGCCATTCAGTACACCAACATCCTGCGCGATGTCGAAGAAGATGCCGAGCAACAGCGTTTGTACATTCCGCGCGAAGCCTTGGATGCTGCCAAAATAGATGCCGAAGAACCAAATATTGTTATCGCTGATGCGCGGTTTGGCGATGCGTGGTTGGCGTTAGCGCTCATGGCCGAAGCCAAATTCCATCAGGCTGAAGCGTTGCTTCCGCCGAGAGATATCCGCATCAAAATCCGGCCTGCCTTGGCGATGATGAATATCTACCGCGCGCTGTGGCATAAGCTGCGCAAACGCGGCTGGCATCGCGGCCAACCGAAAATGAAAGTGCCGAAATACCAAGCACTTTACATCGCGCTCAGAACGTTGTGGTTCGGATGACGGTCCACGTCATCGGCGGCGGTCTTGCCGGGCTTGCTGCGGCACTGGAATGCACGCACCAAGGACTGAGTGTTGTTTTGTATGAAGCATCACCCGAGTTAGGTGGCCGCGCCCGCAGTTATTTCAGTAATGAACTAAACGCTCATATTGATAACGGCGCGCACGCTGTGTTGCAGAACAATACGAACGTTCAGCGTTATCTAGGGCTTTGTGGAAGCTTTGGTGCCCTCACCCGTTTTGGCACTGACGGTTTGCCATTTTACGATATTGGCTCGCAGAAAACATGGACGCTAAAATTACCTTCAGCGTTGTGGAATAGCGCGCATCGTCCGCCCGATGTTTCGATGATCGATTTGCTGGCGGGCCTTAAACTTCTCACGGCGAATGGCCAGCGCAATGCAGCAGATGCTTTGCGCGCATCACCTCAAGCCTTTGCAACATTGTGGGAGCCTTTGTGTACCTCGGCGCTAAACACGCCTTTGGCTGAATCCAGCGCTGCGTCATTGGCCATTGTTTTAAAGCAAATGGCCCTGCCTGGCGGTTTGCGGTCTGGGCTATTGCTGCCCAAACAGTCTCTCACCAGCACTTACATCACGCCTACACAGATGTGGTTGGAAAGCCGTGGTGTTGGCATCAAGTTGGGCTCACCGGTGCGCCACCTCACCACCACGAACCAGCGCGTTACGGATTTGGTGTTGGATGAGAACATCAGTTTCAACGCCGATGATGTTATTATTCTGGCGCTGCCGCCCTGGTCGCCCGTCCTCAATGATATTGGCATTTCCACCGACCGTTTCCGTTACGCCCCCATCGTTAATGCGCACTTCAAACTGCCAGCGCCTGCCGCTTCCCAATTCACAGGTCTGATTGGCGGTCACGGACAATGGGTTTTGGTTCGGGACGGAATTGCCTCGGTCACTGTCAGTGCAGCCGACGATCTCAATAGCCAAATGCCACAGGTCATTGCTCAAACGCTCTGGGCAGAGATCGCACAACTCTTGAACCAGCCGAGCGTGCTACCGCCCTTCCACGTCATAAAAGAGCGCCGTGCGACCTTGCGCCATACCCCAGGGCTCGATAGCCATCGCCCAGGCGCGAGCACCAAATTCCAGAACCTGTTTTTGGCGGGCGATTGGACCAACACTGGCCTGCCTTGCACGCTGGAAAGCGCCATTCAGTCGGGATTTGGCGCTGCACAACACGCAGCACGCGCTTTAAAGCAGTGATAACTACCTGTTTTCCCTAATATTTCCGGCTTTCAAGGTTGCGCGAACGCAGGTTTTGAGTAACATGCGCCCATTCGCGACGGGGTCAAACCGTCGTTTGGTGGGTGATCTGACATAAGGGGAGCTAGTCATGGTCGGTACTTTTCTCTCAAAACTCCAGAACGCCGTAATCCTGGCCTTCGTGCTGGGCATTGCGCTGTTCGCATATCTTGCTGATGGCAACATTCTGGGCAATTCCGCCTTCATCTGGCGCTGGGTCCACGTTCTGTCGGGCGTAATGTGGATTGGTTTGCTCTGGTACTTCAATTTCGTACAAATACCGAACATGCCGAAGATCCCGGACGAGCAAAAACCGGCGATCTCGAAGGTCATCGCACCGTCGGCTCTGTTCTGGTTCCGTTGGGCCGCTATGGCCACCATCATCTCGGGCCTGATCCTGGCGATGGTTTCGGGTTACCTGCTCGACGCTCTGGCCCTCGGCACCCGTGACGGCTCTGGCCGCATCATCGGTATCGGCATGTGGCTGGGTGCGATCATGTGGTTCAACGTCTGGTTCGTGATTTGGCCGAACCAAAAGCGCGCTCTGGGCCTCGTGGAAACGACCCCGGAACTGAAAGCCGCTTCGGCCCGCCGCGCCATGATCTTCAGCCGCGTGAACACCGTTCTGTCGGTGCCCATGCTGTTCTGCATGGTCGCGCAACAAAACCTGACCTAATCAGTTTTCAAAAGCTTCAAACAAAAACGGGGCGCCAAAAGCGCCCCGTTTTTTATTGTCTGAATTCTCGACTGCTTAAATCGCAATCAGCGCTGCTGCGATACTGCGGCCTTCCGCCACCAGCACATTGTAGGTGCGGCACGCGGCCCCCGTCTCCATAAGGTCGGCATGCACGCCAGCCTCTTTCAAGCGCTTGCGTAAATCAGGCAAGAACGGCACGGCGTTAGCACCGCAACCAATCAGGCAGATATCAACGCCCTTGGCGTGCTCAATCAGGAACGCCACAGCCTCATCGCTTAAATTCGCGATCTCACTTGCAGGCCAGCTTAATGTGGTCTCAGGCAGTACCAGCACGCCACCATTGAACACGGTGCCGGACACTGTGAACCGGCCATTGCCGTACTTCTGGATTTTCTGACGGCCAGGCGCAGAGACGGGTGTTAAGTCCATCTCTGGCTCGGCTTAGGTCGGCTTACGTTCGAGTTGGGGCTCTTTACTGTCACCAACAGTCTTGTTGATGTCGTCAGAGCGCAGATCGAAATACACCAAGATCGGCAACGCCGCATAAATGGTGGAATACGAGCCCACAAACACGCCCCACATCAGGGCCAACGTGAAGCCGAACAGCACATCGCCGCCGCCCACCAACAATGCCGCCACACCCAACGCCACGGTGACGTTCGTCATCATGGTACGGGCCAGCACCTTGTTCAGCGACAGGTTCAAAAGATCAGGCAGCGACATCCGTTTGTATTTGCGCAGCATTTCACGCACGCGGTCATACACAACGACGGTGTCGTTAATGGAAATACCAGTGATCGTCAGAATGGCTGCGACCGTGTTCAAATCGAACGGAATTTGAAAGATCGAGAAAATTCCAACGATGGTGATCACGTCGTGCGTCAGTGACAGCAAGGCACCGAGTGCGAATTGCCACTCAAAGCGGATCCACACGTAAATCGCGATGCCAATCAGCGACAGCGCAATGGCCATTGAGCCGTTAATCACCAACTCGCCGCCCACTTTGGGGCCGACGACTTCGGTGCTGCGCATTTCAAATTCTTCACCCAGAGCTGCTTGCAGCTTCTTCAAGGCGTCTGTTTGCGCTGCGTCGCCGCCGTCTTGGGTCGGAACGCGGATCACAACATCCTTACCTTCCGCGCCAATGGTGGTCAGTTCGACATCACCGATGCCGATACCATTCAGCTCTTCACGTAAGGCGCTGATATCTAGCGCTTGCTTCGCACGGGCCTCAACGCGGATACCGCCGGCGAAGTCGATGCCGAAGTTCAAGCCTTGGGTGGCAAGCGAAATGAAGGTGCCCAGGATCAGCACCAACGAGCAAAGTGCCGCAACGTTACGCTTCGCGATGAAATCGAATTCGAATTCGCGAAGAACCAACTGCATTAAGGGTCTAATGATCATGGCGTGTCTCCCCTTAGATCGGCAGCTTGGTTCGTTTGCCAGTACGGTACCACAGGATCATCAGCGTACGCGTGACCAGTGTGGTGGCAAACAACGAGGTGAAAATACCGATGGTCAGCGTAACTGCGAACCCGCGGATGGGGCCTGACCCTAAGAAAAACATCAGGACACCAGAAATCAGCTGCGTAATGTTGGAGTCCAAAATCGCAGCAAAAGCTGAGTTAAAACCCGAGCTCAGCGAGTTCAACAGCGTGCGGCCAGCAGCGAACTCTTCGCGCATACGCTCGTAAATCAGCACGTTCGAGTCAACCGACATGCCCAACGTCAAAACGATACCAGCAATACCGGGCAGCGTGAGTGTTGAACCCAAGACTGTCATGATCGCGGTCAAGCTCAACACGTTGATGGCCATCGCCACCATCGCCAGCACGCCGAAGCTGAAATACGCCATGATCATAAACACTGTGACCAACAAGCCGCCGATGATACTGGCGATTTGGCCGTCACGGATCGAGTCAGCGCCTAAGCTAGGGCCGACCGTGCGTTCTTCAAGAATGATCAATGGTGCTGGCAACGCACCAGCACGCAGCAGCAATGCTAAATCTTGGGCCCCTTGAACCGTGAAACTGCCTTCGATGTAGCCTGAACCGCCAGTGATGGGGCTTTTTATATTCGGCGCGCTGATGACTTTGTTATCCAGCACGATGGCCAAGCGATGATTGACGTTGGCCGATGTGACTGCACCAAAACGGCGTGCGCCCGCAGTATCGAAGCGGAAGTTCACAATGGGGCGGCCTTCTTGGAAGCTGGCTTGAGCGTCAATCAGACGCTCACCACTCACTTCAACACGACGGCGCACCGGATATGTTTGCGGATCGTCTTTGCCACCCGGCAGCAACATCGTGCCTGGCGGTAAGTCTTTAATGTTAGTGCTGCTGGTCTGTTCAACCAAATGGAAGTTCAACTTCGCGGTTTGACCCAACAAATTCTTGATACGCTCGGGGTCGTTCACGCCCGGCAATTCAACAATGATACGATCAGTCCCTTGGCGCTGAATGTTCGGTTCGCTGGTGCCGAATTCGTCGATACGGCGGCGGACGATTTCCAAGCTTTGGTTCAGGGCCGAAACTTCACGGTCTTTACGCACTTTCTCTGGGTACGAAATGTAGAGGCGATTTTCTTCCTGAGCTGCGACAGTCACATCTGGTGCAAATTTGATGATCGCATCACGCGCAGGTTTTACTTGGTCAGCTTCGTTGATGGTCACGTAAACGCCGGCTTCATCGCCGCGTAAGTTACGGAATCCAATGCGTGGTTCGCGCAAAGCCCCGCGCACGCCTTCTTCCAAGTTTGCCACCTGCTCTTTGTTCACCGCTTTCAGATCGACTTCCAGCAGCAGATACGAACCGCCCTGCAAATCGAGCCCCAACTCCATCGGGCGAACCCATTTGGGCACCCAAGACGGGAATGCAGCGACCGTGCTTCGATCAAGGAAGTTTGGGAGACAAAGAACAATGCTCATAATCGCGGCTGCGATCACGATTGCAATTTTGGAAGCGGAAATATGCATCGGCGGTTCCGGGCTGAGACGTTTGCGCCCCATTCCTTAAAGAATGAGGCGCAAGCAATTCGCGTTATTTCGCAGTTTCGTCTTTCGTATCGGTGTCGTTTGCAGCGACCGGCTCAGTTCTGCTGAGCACACTGGCCACCATGTCACGCACCACACGCACGCGGATGCCATCGGCAATTTCCACCTGCAATTCGCGTTCGGCTTCAAACACTTTGGTCACGACGCCGATAATGCCGCCATTGGTGACGATACGATCACCACGACGCACGGCTTCCAGCATCGACTTGTGTTCTTTCATCTTCTTCTGCTGCGGACGGATCAGCAGGAAGTAAAACACCACGAAAATCAGCACCAACGGCAGCATGTTCAAAAGCATGTTGGGCTCGGCGGCACCTGTGGCGGCCTGGGCATAGGCCGTAGAAACAAACATCCGGGGACGCTCCTGGTTGAAGGCGCGAAAGGTCAAAAACGCGCAGGAAAACAGCACGGCAGCAGGGCTGCCGAAACGGGCGGACTATACTCACGCGAGGGGGTATTGCAAACACTATCCGGGTGGGTTTATGGGGCTTACAAGAACCTCATCAATCGTCCTTTTTCCCTTACCCGGCAGTCTGTTAGGCTTGGCCCCATGGCATCCAAAAAACGCAAAAAAGCAGCCCCAGAACACCCTCTTCACGGAGTTCTGACTAGAATTGCGGACGAACTGGCCCGAATTGCCCCGTCAAAGCCAAAAACAGCCGCTCTGGGCACGGCGGACGCCTTTGTTTGGCATGCCGATCGGGCCGCGTTATCCCCAGTCCCAGCCGTAAACCGGGTGCCGCTGGCCCTGCTGAAGGGGATTGATCGCCAAACCGAGACCCTGGTGGCCAATACCCGCCGCCATGCTCAAGGCCTCCCCGCCAATAACGCCCTCCTGTGGGGGGCGCGGGGGGCCGGGAAAAGCTCGTTGGTCAAAGCGGTCCATGCCGCCGCCAACGATGGCGTGCCCCCCAAGAAGCGCCTCGCCCTGGTGGAAATTCACCGCGAGGATATTGGCTCCCTGCCCGCGCTGCTGGCCCAACTGCGCCATGTGGAGCGGAAGTTCATTTTGCTGTGCGACGACTTGTCGTTCGACACCCAGGACACCGATTACAAGGCCCTGAAGTCTGTGTTGGATGGCGGCATCGAAGGCCGCCCCGATAACGTGGTGTTTTATGCCACATCAAACCGCCGCCATTTGATGGCCCGCGATATGATCGACAACGAACGCTCGACCGCCATTCATGGCGATGAATCAGTTCAAGAAAAAGTCTCGCTGTCGGATCGCTTTGGCTTGTGGTTGGGCTTCCACAACGTTGACCAAGACACCTACCTTGAGATGATCACCAGCTACGCGGCGGCGTTAAAGCTGCCGATCAGTTCTGATGATTTGCGCGCCCGCGCGATTGAATGGCAGATGACGCGCGGCTCACGCTCGGGCCGTGTGGCATGGCAGTTCATTCAGGATTTGGCGGGTGAACTCAGCGTGAAGATTAATCTGTAATCAAGCTTCGACAATATCGCGGTGCATGGGGGCTAAGAGCGCCAGTAATCTGTTCTGCGCACGGAACGGCACCTTATTTTTGTCCATGGCGTCTTGCAATGCTTCAACCAGCGCGTTGAAGTCTTCCATCGTAATGCCAAGTCCGCGATGCACGCCCTTCATATTGGCACCGGTGTATTCGCAACCGCCGCCCAACAATGAACAAAACTGAATCTCAAGTTGTTGGCTGATGCGATCACGGTCAACGTTCTCGAAGAACGGGCGTAGACGCGCATCGGCCATATAGTTGAGAGACAGATCAGCGACGATATTCTTGATGCCGTCTTTGCCGCCGAAATCTGCCAGTGGATCAGCAGATGCACGTAATGGAGTAATACGTGACAGCGCCATGAAAGCAGTGGCAATCAGAAAACGCCGCCGACCGTTCAGAATGCGCATGATCAAAACCCTGCCTGGACCGATAAATATACGCCGCGTTGATTGTCGCGAATCACGATATTGCCAAGGTCAACATAGGCCGCAGTGATAGAAATATGCTTGTTGGGAAACCACGCGATAAAGGCATCAACCCAATCATCTTCTTCGGCCAATGCAGAAAGTTTGTTGGGCTTCATGCGGTATTCAGCGCCGACAACCCAATTACGGCTCAGCAATAATCCGACTGATGTTTCAAGCATCGGCTTGTAATCACCCTTGAAACCTAAAATGCCGGTTTGGTTGGCTTTGGTAAAACGTAATGTGCCGTTGACGAGCAAGCTTTGCGCCAGGAACAGTTTGGTGGCGCTGAGATACAAATCCACGCCATCGTTCTTGCCTGCATTCAGTGCGGTTAATAATGTGCCGCGATCGTTGTGTTTGTACTGCGCACCGATGGCAAACTGTGGCATCAGCGTATCTTGTTCCAACACAGCATCACCCGCGAGTTTTACTTTCGCGCCAATAATGTTTTGCGTGAACGTATACCCTCGCCCCAATCCCAAAGCGGCGCCGACATCTTCGGTGTCGAACTTCTGCTGCGCGATAGATATCTCGACACGGTCATACAACCCCAACGATGCGCCGTACATGTCGAGGTGATAATCGTCAGTTTTGACGCGCGTGACGAAACCGCTCGCGCCGATCTGATTATTGGTGCCGTAGCCCGTAATGAGCGCCCATGGCGTCAAACCGCCGCCGCCTGCGCCTTCAATCTGCGTAACGCCACCTGTTGCAAGTAACTTACCGCCGTACAGCGCATCAGTCGTGATCGGCGGCGCTGAAAGTTGGGCAAGCGCCAGCGCTGGCCAAACCAACACGACACCAAGAACGCAAATTCGCTTTTTAAAGTTCACGGCCAGCCCCAGCCAGCTTCTTGCATACCCAGAGTATGCACTGGCTTAAGCCAACGCTCTAAGGGCAATTACGTTGCAAACGGCAGGATTTTCTGGCCCAGCAGTTTTCCGAACGTCAGCGCTGGCGTCACCAACATGCCATTTGTGTAAGCATTCCCTGATGTTGCGCCTGCGCCAATCACTTCACCAACCGCATACAGATTAGGGATATTCTCACCATCTTCGTTCGTCACACGTAAGTTGTCATCGACCGTAAGCCCCGCGAACGAGACAATGGTAATGCCCTGTTGGGCGATGGCGTAATACGGACCGCGCGCGATGGGCTTGGGCATATGAACGCGCCCGAACACATCGGATTGCTTTTGAAGACCGATATTGTAATTCGCGACACTCTGAATCAGTCCTGTCGTGCCGATGTTCGCACGCTTCGCCAACGCCTCAACGCTATCGGCCTTGAAGAACATCGGGTGTGTATTAAACAGCGCCAGTAGTTTTTCGCGATCAATAGATGGCAACATCTGCGGCGCTTGATCTAGAATCTCTTGGTCAAACACCAGCCACGAACGCATGCCGGGTTGTTTCAGCAGCGCATGTTCACGCGCATCGACACTGGGATGATCTTCGCGCACGAAGCGTTCGCCCCGGCGATTAACAATAATCTCCCACGGCTGACGTACGCGTGGATCGGTTGATGGGCCTGCGAAGATTGGGCTGGGGAAATTATCATCCACCAAAACCGAACCTTCGTTGCACAGATACTTCTCGCCTCCGCGCACAACCCCGCCCACGTCGGTGCCGAGTTTAATGCCGATGCCCTGGCTAAATGGATATGCAACGCGGGCATACAGCGGTACGCCGTGCAAGTCTTCGTACATTTCTGGATTGGACGCACAACCACCCGAGGCCAATACAACACTGCGCCCTTTGTGTTCAGCGCGTGCGCCAGTCTCGTCTTCTGTGATCACGCCAATCACAGCGCCTTGCGCATCTTGCATAAGTGCGATGGCACCAGTGCGCATCAACGCTGTGATTTTACCGCTGGCAATTGCAGCTTCGGTTTTGGGCACCAGCACTTTCAAAATGCTGCGCCCACCTTCGGCACCCCACAAATAGCGCGGCGTTGTGAAGGCTTCGTGTGCGCCTTCTAGCAATGGATGTTCAGGACGTGCCGCGAAACCGTTATCGGCCAACCAATCGATTGTGGCGGCAGCGTTATTCGCAAGCAAACGCGCCAATGCGGGGTCGCACGTGCCGCGCGAGATGCGCATGATGTCTTCAAAATGTGCATCGGGTGTATCGGCAATATTTTTGGCGGCCTGGAATTTCGTGCCTGCGCCTGCGATCTGACCCGCTGAACGATCAAGAGTACCGCCCAGTAATCCTGATTTTTCAATCAGCAGAACACGTGCGCCTCGTTCGGCAGCAAAGATAGCCGTAGGCAAGCCAGCGGTGCCGCCGCCCACAACAATCACATCCCAGCCTTCAGTCGCTCGCGCCTGGCGCGCGCCGATCATGAAGACGCCAGTGGTCAGACTTACGGATTTCAGAAACGCGCGTTTACTGAAGCGCAGCATTTTATGCTGGGTCCAGATACTTCATCGGATCGAGCGACTGCGTACCTTTGCGCACTTCAAAGTGCAGTTGTGGCGTATCGACGTTGCCGGTACGACCCACAGTCGAGATCACTTGGCCCCGCTGCACTTCATCCCCACGCTGCACCATGAGTTTATCGTTGTGCGCGTAAGCGGTAA
The DNA here is from genome assembly GCA_965229355.1 of Rhodospirillaceae bacterium. Taxonomy (GTDB): domain Bacteria; phylum Pseudomonadota; class Alphaproteobacteria; order Rhodospirillales; family Rhodospirillaceae. The sequence goes on from OZ245869.1 coordinate 3,760,185, forward strand.
TCAAACCATCGGCATGTTTGATCAGCAGGAGATTACCGAAGCCTTTGAGTTCATTGCCCGCATAGGCCACCACGCCGTTATCCGCGGCTTTCACTTCAGCGCCTGCATTGGCCGAAATATTGATGCCGTCGTTATGCAAGCCTTTACCGGCTGCCCCAAAGCCCGAGATTATTTTGCCTTTGATCGGCCACGCAAAGCGCGCAGCAGAACGTGGCGGCGGCTGTGTCAGTGGTTTAGGTTCTTCAGGCGCAATCACAGGCGGCAAGGCAGCTGCTTGTTGATCGACCGGCACATTCTCTGGTGACGTGTTCAATTCACGCGGCAGAACTTCGGTTTGAACCGTCTGACTTGGTGGCGGCGCTAAGCTTTGCGGCTGCATTGTCGGAGATGGCGGGAACGCGTCTTGCCCCGGCGGCGGCGCCAACTGCTCTTTCACAATCGGCGTGTTGCGCGGGGCTGAACCGGCAGGCACAGCCACGTTCACGGGCGGCAAATCAGCTTGTGAGGCCACAGGCGCAGCAGCAGCCTGGAATGGATCAGGAATCCACAAGGTTTTGCCCAGCACCACAACGTACGGCGGCTGCAAATCGTTGGCTTCTGCAATCAGACGCATTTCCACGCCATACTGGCGCGCGATTTTAGACAAGCTATCGCCAGGCTGAACCGTGTGTGTGCGAGCCGGGTCCAGAATAAGCTGTTGGCCAACGCGCAGTTCATACGGGGCTTGTAAGCCGTTGCGCGAAATGATCGCGCGGGTTGGCACGTTATAGCGGCGCGAGATCGTGTACAGCGTATCGCCCTGCTGCACTGTCACCGAACGGCTTTGGCCCGCATTCCACAAAAACCCGCCCTTGTAATCGGCAGGAGGATTGAATTCGGGCGCGCAAGCCGACAAGGCCATAAGCGCAGCTGCACAAACTGTAAAACGACCAAACGTATTCATATCGCCACTATAACGGACATTTTTCCCAAACGCATTACGAACGCTTCATGAGATTTCAGGAACGCCCTGCACGAGCGGCACGAACCGCACAGGGAATAGACGTTCCGAATGATACTGAGCGCCGTCTTTACGGATGCGGATGACTTCCTGATTTTGGCTGTTCGCCTCGCCCACAGGCAGCACCATGATGCCACCCTTATCGGACAGTTGAGCCACCAATTCCGGCGGAACTAAGGTCGCAGCGGCAGTGACAAGAATGCGGTCAAACGGCGCTTGGGCAGGCCATCCCTTATAGCCGTCGCCACTCATGCTGGTGATGTTGCGGATGGTCAGCCGGGTAAAGCGTTTCTCGGCCTGGGCCAACAGGTCGCGGTGGCGTTCCATGGTGTAAACCCGGCGGCTGAGTTTGGCCAAGATCGCGGCCTGATAGCCACTGCCTGTTCCCACTTCCAACACCTTGTGTCGGTCGCCGATTTCCAGGGCTTGAGTCATCAACCCGACAATCAAGGGCTGGCTGATGGTCTGGCCGCAGTTAATGGGCAGCGCCTGATTGGCATAGGCCTGATCTAGAAAAGCTTCTTCCACGAACTCTTCGCGCGGCGTGCGCTCAATGGCCGACAACACGCGCGTATCGGTCACGCCCGAATTGCGCAGGTCCATAATGAGGCGGATTTTTCGGCTGTCGTGGCTCATGTGCCAATCTTAGACCGAAAAAATTTAACGAGAAGTGGATTACCTGAGCCTAGGCAAAAGTCTGGCTGAGGGTATGCATCGACTCATAATGGGTCAGGTCGATGTTCAGGGGTGTAATGGAAACATAACCATCCGCAACCGCCTTGATATCGGTCCCTTGGGCATTGGCATCGCTGAGGCGGCGCGAAGCAATCCACAAATAAGCACGCCCACGCGGATCGTGACGGTGATCAAGCTCGTCACCAATCTTATTCTTGCCCTGGCGCGTGAGCTGATAACCCTTCATGTCAGCGGCTTTGCAGTTCGGGAAATTCACGTTGATCAGCACGTTTTGCGCCCAACCAGCAGCACACACTTTGCGCACGATTTCAGGGCCAAACTTCTCAGCGGTATCCCACGGGATGTTGTCGTAGTCTTCAAAGCTCTGACTGAATGCAATGGCGCGCACGCCTAACAGCGAGCCTTCCATGGCAGCGGCCACAGTGCCTGAATAGTGCACGTCTTCCCCTAAGTTCACGCCCATGTTGACACCCGAAAGCACCAAATCCGGCGGATGATCTTTCATGAGGTGATTGATCGCCACCAGCACGCAATCTGTTGGCGTACCGTTGATGGTGTAGCGCTTTTCACCCACGCGTACCGGGCGTAACGGGTGATGCAGCGTGAGGGAGTGCCCTGCACCGCTTTGTTCAGCTAAGGGAGCCACTACCCAAACATCATCCGTCAGCGCGCGTGCGATTTTTTCCAGCACCGCAAAACCAGGCGCCGAAATACCATCATCATTTGAAAGCAAAATCCGTTTGCCCTTTAAATCGGGCAATGGCTCGAACATCGCAGCGCTAATCATGCTTAACCCCGACGGATCAGTTCAAGGCCACGCATGTAAGGCTGCAACACCTTCGGCACGCGGATCGAACCGTCTTGTTCTTGGTAATTTTCCATTACTGCTACGAGCGTGCGGCCTACAGCCAAGCCAGAACCATTCAGCGTGTGCACAAAACGCGTGCCCTTGCTATCGCCACCTGGACGATAACGCGCGTTCATGCGGCGTGCTTGGTATTCGTGCGCGTTCGAGCAGCTTGAGATTTCACGGTACGCACTTTGTCCGGGTAACCACACTTCCAGATCAAAGGTGCGCGCCATGCCAAAGCCCATGTCGCCAGCACACAGGCCGACGACGCGGTATGGGAGTTCCAGCTTTTGCAGGATCATCTCGGCGCATTTCGTAATGTGCTCGTGCTCGGCGGCAGATTGTTCCGGTGTGCAGATCGACACCAATTCGACTTTTTCAAATTGGTGCTGACGAATAATGCCTTTGGTATCGCGGCCCGCAGCGCCTGCCTCTGATCTAAAGCACGGTGTGAAGGCCGTCACACGCATCGGCAGTTCGGCTTCGGTCAGGATTTTCTCAGCCACCATGTTCACCAACGGCACTTCTGACGTCGGGATCAGCCAATGATCAACAGTGGTGCGGTACAGATCTTCTTCGAACTTCGGCAACTGGCCAGAGCCTTGCAAAGTCTCGGCTTTCACCAAGAGCGGCGGGTTCACTTCCATGAAGCCATTTTGCTCGGTGTGCGTATCGAGCATGAATTGCGCGAGTGCGCGTTCCATACGCGCCAATGCGCCTTTCAAGATCGAGAAGCGCGCGCCTGAAATCACAGCGGCTTGATCAAAATCCAGCAGGCCCAAACCAACGCCCAAATCGGCATGGTCTTTCACCGTATAATCAAACTTCTTCGGTGTGCCCCACACGCGCAGTTCCACGTTGGCGGTTTCATCTTTGCCGTCCGGCACAGACGCATCCAAAACGTTCGGAACCGTCAGCAGCAAACCACGCACACTTTGGCCGACTTCTTTTTCTTGAAGCTCCAGCGCCGCCATCTTTTCTTTGATCTCGGCCACCTCAGCCATTTGGGCCGACGCATCGCCGCCCTTGGACTTCACTTGGCCGATTTGCTTGGACACCTCATTGCGGCGCGATTGCAGATTTTGCAGCTCGGTGACAATGCCGCGATGTTTCGCGTCTAATTCCAACACATCAGCCGACTTGGCCGCTGCGCCACGTCGCAACATGGCAGCGTCAAAAGCCGCTGGGTTTTCTCTGATCCATTTAATGTCGAGCATCGTCTTTAACTGCCGCAAAATGCCTAGAAACAAGGCCGCGTTTATACGGCGGGGCAGCTTAAGCGTCTAGGGATGCGGGCGTGACAAAAGCCCCATAAGCGGCAATTAGCCGATCTTATCTGCCGGGTTCCCGGCTACTTTCCAGCCAGCAGGCACGTGTTTGATCACCACAGCGCCACCGCCGATGATGGCGCCCGCACCAATTTTGACCTCGGGCATGATTACAGCCCCGGCCCCGATAAATACGCCCTCGCCCACCTGCACACTGCCGCACAGGACAGCGCCGGGCGCGATGAAGCTATGGGCACCGACGAGGCAATCGTGGTCGATGGACGCACGCGTATTAATCACGACGTTTTCGCCCAGGCTGACACCGCACTGAAGAACAGCGCCCGCCATAATCTGCGAGCCAGGCGTTAAGATGCACTGGCGACCAATGATCGCTGCCGGATGGTGTGCGGAATGGAATTCAAAGCCTTTGGCTTTCAACGCCAGCGAGACGCGCTTGCGCACATCATTTGACGGACGGCCGCCGATACCGTTGATCACAGCGGCTTGGTCTGGAGACACGTTATCGAGGTAATGATCATCGCCCACAACGGGCACGCCAAAAATGGATGTTCCAACGGCAATCGCCGGATCAACGATTCCTTCGATGTGCACGCCAGCGGTCAGCAGCGTGTCCAATACCACTTTGCCATGCCGTCCGCCGCCCACTAGATAAATCGGCTTCGTCATGTCGCGGCCTCGTTATGCTTGATTGAAATCGGTGTCCTCGACACCACCTGATGCTGCGTCATCTGCGGCCCAGGCTTCTTCACGTTGCTTCTGGGCGAACTTCGCTCCCCAGATAGATATCTCGTACAGGAAGATCAGTGGCACAGCCAAGCCAACCTGACTAATCACATCCGGCGGCGTAACGATGCCCGCGAAGATGAAAATACCGACAATGGCGTAACGGCGTTTTTCTGCCAGGCCTTCCGCAGTGACTAAACCAACTCGGGCCAGCAGCACCAGCAGCACAGGCATTTGGAAGCTGATACCGAAGGCAAAAATCAACGTCATGACCAGCGACAGGTAATCTGCCACGCGTGGTTCAAGTTGGATCGGCAGAACGGTTTGCGCCGCTGTGGTTTGGAACCCCAACAGGAACTTCCATGCCAGCGGCATCACAAAGCCGTACACCAGCAAGCCGCCAAGGATGAATAAGATCGGGCTTGCGATCAGGAATGGCAAAATCGCCGAACGTTCATGCTTGTACAAACCAGGCGCGACAAACATCCACATTTGGTTTGCAAATACGGGGAACGTCACGAAAGCCGCCGCAAAAAAAGCGACCTTCATCTGCGTGAAGAAGTTTTCAGTTAAGTGCGTATAGATCATGCGGTTCGTACCGCCGACCTCTTCCATCGCTTTGGCCAGCGGTTGCATCAGGAAGTTAAAAATCACTTCCGAGAAGTACATGGAACCGGCAAACACCACCACCAAAGCAATGGCAGAATAAAGCAAACGTTGACGCAACTCGATCAAGTGATCGAGCAACGGCATTGTGTGTGAATCTGGGTTCTCGGCCATGTGCTATCGCGCCACTTTTACTGCGCCGCTTGTTGCGGGGTTGGCGCTGGTGCCGGGTTTGTCGTTGCCGCAGGTGCTGCTGTTTCCGTCTCTGCTGGCGGCGGCGCAATCGTTGGCGCAGGTGTATCAATCCGCGCTGCGCTCTCGATTTCCTGCTTGGTCTTGGTCACCGTATCGTCCAGTTCGCGCGTGAATTCGCCCGAAGGATCGATCAGCTTTTCAACTTCGCTACCGATGTTGGTGCTGGTGACTGCAGACGTCACTTTCGTGACAGCAGTTTTCACTTCTTCCAACTCGGCTTCCCGCACCATCTCGTTCCAATGACCTTGGAACTCGCCAGCCATCTTGCGGGCTTTGCGCATGAACTGAGCCACTGTGCGCATGGCTTTGGGCAGCTCTTTTGGCCCCAGCACCACAACGGCGACCAGGACGATCATAGCGATTTCAGACCAAGCGAGGTCGAGCATGAGCCTAAAACTCTAAAGCGTTACGCGAGAAGCGCTGTCCAACCGCTTAGGTCGAGGCCGCGTCTTTTTCTTTGGTGTTTTCAATCGGCTTGCTGTCAGCGGCTGGTGTTTCGCCGCTTTCGTCTTTCAAGCCCTTCTTGAAGGCGTTGATGCCCTTGGCAACGTCGCCCATCAGGCGCGGAATTTTGCCGGCGCCAAACAGCAACAGCACGACGACCAAAACGATGACCCAGTGCCAGATGCTAAACGTACCCATTGTCTTTCTCCTTGGTGGTCCGGGTTAACCGCCCCGGCCCTTAGTATATAGGGTTTCTTTTCAAAAACCCCGCATAACGGCAACTTTAAACCGCAAAATCCCACATTAAATTAGGATGATGCTTCGCTATCTTCTGTGGCCGAACCACTATCCTCACCGCTGACCAGCGGCTCAAGTGCAGCGTCGGACTCTTCCGTATCAAATGTATTGTCACCTTCGCCAGCACGTGTGGAGTAAGCCGTAACGCCACGGCGGCTATCGAGCAAGCCTGCGGCTTTGAGTTCGTCCAATCCTGGCAGATCTTGGATGGATTCCAGACCAAAGTGATCCAGGAATGCGCCGGTTGTTCCCCACATGGCCGGGCGACCGGGCACATTTTTGTGACCTTTTGGCTTAATCCAGCCTTCTTCCAGCAAGATATCGAGTGTACCCGTCGATACAATAACGCCACGAATTTCTTCGATCTCGGCCCGCGTAACGGGCTGGTGGTAGGCGATAATCGCTAGGGTTTCGATCGCAGCACGCGAGAGTTTGCGCGGCACCAACTTTTCCAGGTGCAAACGTTCGCCCAAAGCCGGGTCTGTGCGGAAATACCAACGGCCATTGGCTTGCACCAAGTGCACGCCACGCTTTTCGTATTGCATACGCAATTCTTCCAGCGTCGCGGTAACGTCCGAGCCCTCGCCCAGACGATCACCGATGGACTTTTCAGTCATCGGCTCTTTGGTCGCAAACAACAGCGCTTCCACAACGCGGATATCTTCCGCGCGGCGCGCTTTTAAGGTTTCCTCTAAATCGGCAGCAACACCCTGAGCTGCTTCATGCAGCGCTTTGGGCTCTGGCAATGCGGCTTCATCGACGGCTTCTTCTGCGTCATCTTCGTCGTCTTCATCATCGTCGTCGCCATCTTCATCATCAGAGTCTTCATCGTCTTCGTCGTCAGAGTCTTCGACGAACTCTTCTTCATCCACAGCCTCTTCAGCGCGCGCTTCTTCAGCATGCACGTCATCAGCACCAGCAGCTTCTTCCACGGCCACAGCTTCCTCTTCGGGGGCTGCCGTATCGTCGGCGGCTTCGCGTGTGGTGTCCGGGGTAACAGAACTAATCATTGGCAGCTTCAATTCTATTGGCAGGTTTCAGGAAAATCGGTGAGTACAGACTGTCTTGGCGCAGCTCTGCTTTGCCCTGGCGCACCAGTTCCAACGCCGCAATAAACGTTGTGCTGATGGCCGAACGGCGCATCAAAGGTTGGCGAATGCCCTTGGGCAGGAAGTCAAACAGCGTCGTCCAATCCGGCACGCCCGGCAAAATGTTACGCAGGCGCTCAATGGCTTCATCAATCGAGAACAAATCGAACGCTTCGATTTCCAGCGCGGTGACGGCCTTATCGCGATGCTGCGCGGCATAGGCTTTCAACAGGTCATACAGCGAGACGTCGTAAACAGGGCGGTATGTGACTGGCAGGTCTTCTTCCATCCCGCGATCAAAGAAGTCGATGCCTTTGATGGGCAGCGCAAAGAGTTTGCGGCCAGCCTCTTGCATCGCTTCCAAGCGCAGCAGTTGGAATTTCAGCGCTTCGGCCATTTCCTCGGCCGACGGCTGATCGTCGTTCTCTTCGGGCGGCAGCAACAACTTCGACTTCAGGTAGGCCAGCCATGCGGCCATCACCAAGTAGTCTGCAGCCAGTTCCAATTGCAGTTGTTGGGCAGTTTCAATGAAGCCCACATACTGCTCGGCCAGGGCTAAGATGGAGATGTGTTTCAGGTCAACTTTCTGATCGCGAGCAAGCGTCAGCAGCACATCGATGGGGCCTTCATAGGCACCCAAAGACAACACGAAATTCCCCATATTGCCGGGGGCAACTGGCGATGAGTCTTCTTCAAAGTTCGGAATTTCGTCAGACATCAGCTTTATCGTTCTTCTTTAACCCGCATCCACTCAAACGTTCGCGTCCGTTAAGCCAGACAGCGACGCAATAATGTGGAGCACCCACTCCGAGATCCCCGTCACGACCCACCCCACAGGGTTGAGGTCTATGTTGAGAGCAGACCCCAATAGCGGTAGTCCGACCAACAACAAAAGGAGCGGCAACATGCCGTATTTCTCGAACCGGGCCAAGCGCAACGCTAGGCCTGTGGGTAACAATCCCAGAAGCACTTTGCCACCGTCTAAGGGTGGTATAGGTAGCATATTAAGAACGGCCAATACGATATTGAAAATCAATCCATTTTTCAAAGTCTCGGCGGCGACTAACTGGTAGGCTTCCGGCAGCGATGGCACCGCATAAAGCAGGCGTGCGGAAAGCATAGCCAGAAACAAGTTCATCGCCGGACCAGCCAAAGCCACCCACATCATGTCTTTGAGTGGCCGCTTGAAGTGGCGCGGGTCGACCGGAACCGGCTTCGCCCATCCAAACAAGAAGGGCGAACTGGCCAGTTTCAGCATCAGCGGCAGCACAATCGTCCCCATCGGGTCGATATGTTTGATCGGGTTCAGCGACATGCGCCCTAAGTCTTTGGCGGTGCGATCCCCAAACACATAAGCGATGTAGGCGTGTGCGGCCTCGTGCAGGGTAATCGCCAGTACAATCGGAATACCAAAGGCGATGATCGTCTCGATCAGCGATAGTTCGCTATCCATGTCGTAGCCTGTGCGCGACCTGCAGTTCAGCCGCCGCTGCCGTAATCGGATCGACGGGTTTACGCGGCTTTAAACGAATGGCTTCGGAAGCTTTCAGTTCACGAACGCCACGCGCGCCTAGTACACCGACACCGCGCGCCACAGGCTCCATTTCAGCCATGTCGCCATTACAGTGCAAAACAACATCACAACCTGCGGCCAGCGACTTTGCGGCGCGCTCATCGAACGGCCCCGTCAGCGCGTGCATCGACAGGTCATCGCTCATCACCAAACCATCAAATGCCAATTCGCCGCGAATGATCTCATCGAAGACCTTCTTCGATTGGGTCGCAGGCAATGTCGGATCAATGGCCGTGTAAATCACGTGGGCCGTCATGGCAAAAGCCAGGGGCGGTGGCTTTAAAGCGGCCCAAGCCGCGTAGGGCTTAAAATCTGTGGCGCGCAATGTCGCCAAGTCCGCATCCACAACCGGCAAATCTTTGTGGCTGTCAGACATCGCACGGCCATGACCGGGAACGTGCTTAATCACCGGCACGATACCAGCGTCAATCAAGCCCTCAGCGCATATAGGCGCTAAGGCAGAGACGATATCCGGATCAATCCCGTAAGCGCGATCACCAATCACGTCATGCGCGCCGGGCACTGGAACATCCAGCAACGGGGCACAATCCACATCAATGCCCAGGTCGGCCAGTTCTTTACCGATCAGCGCCATATTGAGGCGCAGCGCATCAATGGCAGCCTGCGGGTTACGCTTATAAAGCTCGCCAAACTGCAAACCCGTGGGGGCCGCACGCCAATGCGGCGGCTTTAAACGCTGCACCCTGCCCCCTTCCTGATCGATCAGGATGATTGGGCTGTGACTAGCATCAAGGCTGCGCAGATCAGCTACGAGAGCTTTCACTTGCTGCGGCGTATCCACATTACGCGCGAACAGAATGTAACCCGCCGGGCGTTCGCGCTGAAAAAACGCGCGTTCAGGCTCAGTCAGTTGCAAACCCGACAGGCCAAAAATCACCGCTTTGGGCGGCTGAATAACAATATTCATGGGTAAAACCGTTACGGCTTAATGACCATGCAAGCATCGCCCTGCGCGGCCATGGTTGCGCAAAGCGCATCCGAAGCTGCCTTATCGGGCAAGAAGCCTGCACGAAGACGATAGAACACGCCCTTATCGCCCAAATCTGCCCGCAGAACATTGGGCGTCAGTTTGCCCAACAGTTCGGGATGGCGGCCTTTGATGCGGTTCCATTCGGACATCGCGGCCTCTTCAGATTTGGCAGCGGCTAACTGAACCTGAAATGCACCGGTCGTGGCTGCAGGTGGTGGTGTCGTTTGCACAGGCGCGGTTGGCTCAACTGTCGGCGTTGCGTTTGGAACAAGCGGTTGTGGCGGTGCCGGTTGCGGCGGACGCGGCGGTTCATCGCCAGCAGCTACAGTCGGCTTTGTTGTCGGCGCGGCTTGCGCAGGCGTTTTGCCCTCAAGCGCTGAGATCATGACCGCGAGGTCGTCTTTCTTTTCCTGCTCTGCGGTTTTGGTCTCAGCCGGCTTGGCTTCAGGCTTTTGCTCTGCTGGCACTTCCGCCGCAGGTGCAGCTTTGGCTTCAACCTTTTCTTCAACAGGAGCAGGTTTCGGCGCGGGCTTTGGCTCGACTTTCGGCGGAGTTTTGGGCTGCTCAGGCGCTGGCAGCAAATTCTCGACACGCGTAGGCGCATCGGTTTTGGCCACGCGGTCGTACACAGTCTTATCTTGGTTCGCGACTTGCATACCGCCCGGATTTTCCGGCTTAATCTTGTACGGTGACGGATCGGCTTTGATGACAGGGGTATTGCCGCCCACTGTCAGTGGACTGCCTTGGTCTTTCAGCACAAACCACGCAGCCCCGCCAGCAACGGCAGCGCCGACGACAACGCCGACAATCAACCCGAATGGAGAATTGCCAGAGCTACGACCCCGGCCACGATAATAGTCGTCGTCAAAAACGTCTTCGGTAAACGGTGTTGCACGCAATGTGCTTGCATCGTCCGCTTTGGAGCCCGCATGAGGCTGCGCCTTGCGCAGCGGCGGTCCGTCACCATCGCGGTCAAACGACATCAGCGCATTTCCTCCACTGGTTCGACGCCCATTACGCCAAGACCCGACGCTATCACCAGCCCAACCGCGCGCACAAGCGCCAGACGCGCCAGTGAGATTGCTTGATTGTCAGCCTGCAAGAAGCGCAGTTCTGCCGCATCATTGCCTTTATTCCACAGGCCGTGAAATTGCGAGGCTAGGTCAAACAGGTAGAACGCAATGCGGTGCGGTTCATGTGTGACAGCCGCCGATTCCACGATACGCGGCCAAGAGGCCATGGCACGCATCGTGCCGATTTCATCGGGATCAGAGAGCAGGCTTAAGTCGGCTTTCGCCAAACCCGCATCTGTTAAATCAGCCAACGGGAACATGTCTTTGGCGTGGCGGAACACGGAACGACCACGGGCGTGCGCGTACTGCACATAGAACACCGGGTTTTCACGGGTTTTCTCGGTCACTTTGGCGTAGTCGAAGTCCAGCCCGGCATCAGATTTGCGGGTCAGCATAATGAAACGCACGACATCCTTGCCCACGGCGTCAAGAAGATCGCGCATGGTTACGAATGTCCCGGCCCGCTTGGACATCTTCACCGGCTCGCCGTTGTTCAGCACCTTCACCATTTGGCACAGCAGAACATCAAGTTCGCCCTTGCCAGCTGTCAGCGCCTTCAAGGCGGCCTGCACGCGCTTCACATAACCGCCGTGGTCAGCACCCCAGACGTTCACGAGGTTATAAAAGCCACGGTCTGCTTTATCTTTGTGATAAGCGATATCGCCTGCAAAGTACGTCCAGCTACCATCCGACTTTTGCAACGGACGGTCGATTTCATCGCCGAATTCAGTAGCTTTGAATAAGCGCTGCGGGCGCGGTTCCCAATCGTCGGGTTGCTTGCCCTTTGGCGGTTCAAGAACGCCGGTATACATCAGGCCCGCATCTTCCAAGTACTTCACGGCGTCATTCACTTTGCCGCCGTCAACCAACGCTTTTTCAGAGCTGAAGATATCGTGATGCACGCCCAGCGCATCCAAGTCTTCTTTGATCAGCGTCACCATCTGTTCCACAACGAACTTGCGGAGTTCCGGCATCCAAACGTTTTCGTCAGTAATTCCAACCCATTTATCGCCGTCGCGCTTGGCCAGCGCTTCAGCAACCGGGATCAAATAGGTGCCGCCGTATTCGACTTCTTTGCGCGCTAAAGCGGCTGCAAAATCTTCTTCAGTAATACGACCCAGCACTTGCAGATAACGCAAACGCACAGCACGTGCGGCCGAGTTCACCTGCCCGCCTGCGTCGTTCAGATAGTATTCTTTGGTCACATCGTAGCCAGCTTTGGCCAAGATGGAGGCCAGCACATCGCCCACCACAGCGCCGCGCGCGTGCCCCACGTGCATCGGGCCTGTTGGGTTGGCCGACACATACTCAACGTTGATCTTCTGGCCTTTGCCGATTGTACCTTCGCCAAACGTTGTGCCGACATTCAGCACATGGCGCAGACCGTAGGTCCAAACTGATGGCTCAAGCTTCATGTTGATGAAGCCTGGGCCAGCGATGCTGACATCCGTCACGCCTGGCAGCTTCTTCAATGGCTCCAAAACCAGAGTGGCCAACTCGCGTGGGTTCTTGCCCGCAGCCTTGCTGAGCACCATGGCCACGTTAGTTGCAATGTCACCGTGCGCGGCTTCGCGCGGCAATTCGGCAGCAACTTTAGACAGGTCCATGCCAGCAGGCAGAACACCCGCCATCGCCAGATCTGTGATGATGCCGACGATGCGGTCTTTGTAGAGATTAAAAATGTTCATGAGATCAGAGCGTTCTTTTCAGGCTTCGCCAATGAGGCGGTTGTATTCTTCTTGGGCAAAGCGGTCGGTCATTCCGGCGATATAATCGGCCACGCGACGCGCCGTTTTAAACTTATCGGCATCATCCAGCCCGCGTCGCCACTCAAGCGGCATCAGGGCGGGCTCCGCCATCAGGGTATCAAACAAGCCCCGAACCACCTTCTGGGCCTGGATGGTCATCAGGTTTACTTCGGCGTGGCGGTACATATTCGCGAATAAGAAGGTCTTCAAGGCTTTATCTTTAGCCGCCATTTCTGCCGAAAACCCGCACAATTGCTGGCCTAAGGCCCGCACATCGTCGGTGGTTTTGGGCTTTAAGGCGCTAAACCGACGATGGGATTCGGTAAACACGTCATCCACCATGCTGCCGATCAGCGCGCGGGTCGCCTCATGGACCCAAACGCCACGGTCCAAACCAGGCGCCTTGGCTTCGATTTTTTTGAAAATCTCGTACACAAACGGTACTTCGGCCAGATCTTCGATCTGGAACAACCCGGCCCGTAAACCATCCTCGATATCGTGGGTGTTATAGGCAATATCGTCAGAAATGGCTGCGATCTGAGCTTCAGCACTTGGCCACGTTGTCAGTTCCAAATCTTGGATTTGGTTGTACTCGGCAATAGCGAGTGGAAGAGGTTTAGCTTTGGCATGCCCCAATAGCGGCCCGTTGTGTTTGACCAAGCCTTCCAGCGTGTCCCACGTGAGGTTCAAGCCATCGAATGCGATGTAGCGCTTCTCTAATTTGGTCACCAAACGCAGCGACTGCGCATTGTGATCAAAGCCATTGTAGTCGGCCATGCACAGGCGCAATTCGTCTTCACCCGCGTGGCCAAAGCACGTGTGGCCCATGTCATGCGCCAACGCCAACGTCTCGGCCATATCTTCATTCAGGCCTAAAAACCGACTGATCGAGCGCGCAATCTGCGCTACTTCCAAGCTGTGCGTCAGCCGTGTGCGATGGTGGTCGCCGCCGCCGTCGTAGTCGTACACGAACACTTGGGTTTTATGCTTCAAACGTCGAAACGCCCCACAGTGAATGATGCGGTCGCGGTCCCGCTGATACGCCGTTCGGGTACGCGGCTCGGACTCATCGTAAAGGCGCCCGCGCGTTTTTTCGGGGTCACAGGCCACTACGGCCATGCTGTTACGCATGGAGCGGATGTGCTCGGTTTGGCTGGTTACTGATGCTGAAGCGGTCATGGCCGGGAACGTAACGCGCCCGCCGTATACCGCAAGGGCCTGAATCCATGAAAAATAAGGAGAATTTGGCTTTCCTAGATGTAGCCCAGCCCCTCATCTTAAAGCCCCATACCTTGAAGATGGGCCCTCACACGACTACATTGGGCTTAAGTTACCTGGGAAATCATCATCGCCATGAATCACGTTGCCACGCCCCCTGCCGTCTCCATGACCGCCTCGGCTGCCGCCAAGGTGGGCAAACTCGTCGCGGGCGAAGGCAATCCTGCCCTGATGCTGCGCTTGGCGGTGTCGGGTGGCGGGTGCTCGGGCTTCTCTTACGGCTTCAGCCTCGATGCTGACGTCACCGGCGATGACAAGGTGTTTGAATTCCACGGCGCCAAACTGGTGATCGACGACAGCTCGCTCGAACTGCTGGCGGGCTCTGAAATCGACTACGTGGATGACATGATGGCGGCCTCGTTCCGCATCACAAACCCGAACGCAAAGTCGACTTGCGGCTGCGGAACCTCTTTCGCGGTTTAGTCGGCACGATTTAGTTTTTCTGTGTTGCTGAATTGGTGACCACGGGCCACACATTGCCCTGGTCCCAGTTTTTGCACATCTCACTAATCGCCGCGTAATTTACATCCGTGTCCAGCGCACTGTTCTGCTGTGACATCTTGCGCTCCATTGCATCCATCAGCGGATCGAGCTTTTCGTGCAGTTCTTCCATTTTGCGATCACTGCTGATCTGCGCATTAGCTGTAAAGCGCGGCTGTAAGAACGACAATTGCCGTTCGAGTTCTTGGCGCACGAGCGGCGCATATTCGCGCAACGCATTGCGATTAATCGCCACATGCTGATTTTCGTGGTCCATGATCACGCGGTATTCGCAACTGCTGGGCCGAAACTCACTGGCGATATACACGTCCATTTCGCGGTATGCGAACTCAGCTGTAATCGATTCAACATAGACGCAATAGCCGCCAGATACGGGGTTCGCGTACGTGCGCCCAGATAACGCAAAGCCAAGCTGACTTGATGTCAGACCTAATGTTCTGCTGTGCGTACCGGAAATCATCTGGCCCCGCTGGCGCATAACATTGTGAATACTGGTGACATTCAGATTGTTGTTATAGCGCGTCGGGATGTTCTTCGTTTCGAAGTTCAGCTTCACAGGTTTGCTGTAAGGCGGACATGAGCGACTTTGCGCCAGAGCCTGCTTTTGCAAGCCCCACGCCAGCATTAGTACTGTTATAAGAAGCAAACCCATCCCGCGCATGGCGGCGACTGTAGCATAATCAACGTGGCCAAAAATGGGCTACGCGATTACTTTTTGAGAAGCGAATTGACCGAGAATCCCTGGGTCCACGCACCGCCCACGACCTTTTCCACCATCGCATCGCGTTCGCGTAGCAGTTCCTTGGCAAGTTCACCGGTGGGCACAAAATCATCCATAGCTTTGCGATCAACCACGCCCTTTTGTTCGAGCATATGTTCCAGCACGGTTACGCGATCGCGCAAAATCCACAGTTCCGACATCAACTCGGTATTCATGCGAATGACAGTATCCAGCATCGCATCGCCCATGTAGGGCTGTTTTGGGGTATCAACCACGGCAACAAACCTTCTGACGATTTAAAGCGGCTTAGAGCCGCGTACAACGTATGGATAACCTTGAGCGCCCAGCGTGTAGGCTTCCACGTTCACGAAGCCCAAGTCCTTCATAACTTTGGCCCACTCCATCTCACGCGTGACGGTAAAGAAGGGCTCGCCGCGATGCTCGGTATCCCAATCCAGAATCACCGCCTGCAACGGATGCACGGCTGCGAACGGCGGCGGGTCAGACATCACCAAGTCGCCACCCGGCTTTAAGATACGCAGCGTTTCTTTCAGCGTGTCGATATTCACATCGACCGGCATTTCATGCTGAAGCGCATACATAATCACGCCATCGACGGAGTTATCAGGTTCACGGGTATCGCGTGCGTCGCGTTGTTTGAAGTCAACTTTAATGCCCATGCGCTCGGCAGCCATATGGCCCTGGCGCAGCAAGTGCGGCGACAAATCGCTGCCCACTAACTCAGCTTCGGGGAATACATTGTGCACGGCCGCTAACGTGCCAAAGCCGCCGCAGCCGGGTTCATAAATACGGCCATAAGATTTTTTCGGGAACTGCTTGGCGACATCAATGCGTTGCTTGCGCAAATCATCGTTGGCTTCCACAGCCGCAAAGCCGCCGCGTGCGAACACCAACGGGCCCACGCCAGAGCCCATTGTGATGCCGTAAAGGTCGTAGCCATCCCAGCCGCCCGGCATCAGGTGCCATTCGGTTTCGCTGTGATAGGCTGGAATTGGAATAGTCGGATCAAGTTCCAACGAGCCGCCGGCAGGTTTAATCGGCAGGCTGTAAAAGGCTTCCGCTTCGGTGCGGCGTGATTCTGTCGCAGGAATGCCACGCACATAAACTTCTTCGGCCACATAACGCTGCATCAAACGGTCATAGCGATACACATTTGATTTCTGGGCAACCGCTTTGGCTTTCGCGATGCGTTCAGACCATGGCTCGTTGCGCTGCGCCCAGTTTTGCGCGAGTGCGGCACCTTCGGGGTCTGCATTGAAATCATCACGTGCGCGCTGGCGCACTTGCGTTGCCACGAAGTTTTGCAGCGAGCCTAAAAACTCCATGCCAGAGCGCCCACGCTGCGCGAGCGTGACCATCTTCGGTTGGCCAGGAACATTGGCAGCTTTGTCAGGCAACGATGCATTGGTCATGAACAGACTCCCACAACAAGCGGATGCGAAATGTTAGCACAATTCCACCAAAGCAAAGCTCAGCGTACCATGGGAATCAGAGGTGTAGTCCGCTTGGCGAAACAAAAAAACCGCCCAAATGGCGGCTTTTTTCTGAGGAGCGGTTTTAGACACCTAGAAAAGGTAATTCACCCGTACACCGAACGTACGGCGATCTTGCGGAGTTACGACAATGCCTTGGGCGGCAAAGCTGAAATCACCCTGCACGGCAAAGTCTGACGTGGCTAAAGCACCTGCCCATTTATCTTCATCGAACAGGTTCCGCACAAAGGCTTCGATACGTAAATTATCTTTCTCAACACCGGCCCGCGTATGCACCAGGAAATAGCCCGGCGTGTACGAGAGATTGTAGTAATCGGAATACGCCTTGCCAGTGTAGATCACATCGCCGCGCGCAAACCACGACCATGCACCCGACAGCTCGTCGGTAAATGTGCTGGAGACATTACCCATCCACTTCGGATAACGCGGCTGTGCTTTGCCTGCGTAATTGGTTATCGCTTGTAGCACACGCGGATCGGTGCTTCCCGTTGGATTCAATACATCTAAGTCCAACGTACCGCTGGATTGCAGCTTGGTGTACTTGTTCTTGCTGTAGCTGACGTTGCCACCCAGCTCCCAGTTATCGTTTACAGCATAAGCCGCTTCCAACTCGGCACCGTGATATTTGGCACTGCCCGATGTGAACATGGCCAAGGTATTTGCGAATAGCTTGGGAATACGGTCGCGCAAGGCCGGGTCATCATCATCGCGCACATAGGCTACATTTACCGGCGACGGCAGGTTTTTCCATTTGTACGCATAGCCGGTTAAATTTACGCGGCCCGCACCGTTCGCGAACTCCTGCTTCACACCGATCTCGCCAGCATCCAGGTATTGCGACTTGGTCGACGGAATAAGCTGCCCACCCGGAGACTGCGCTGCAATCTGCGCGCATTCCGAGGCTGTCGATTGCTGGCCGGTGATGGGGTTGGTGTACGGCACGATGAATGCGGCGTTTGAGCAAATCGCCACCAGACCGTTGATCACACCTGGCAGTGTGCCACGTGACGCTTGTGCATAGAGTGTGGTGGTTTCGGTCGGCTTGTAGGTCAAAATCACGCGCGGTGTTTTTTGCTTGTACGTCTCAGTAAGCGACTGGAACGTGACACCTAAGTTCTGCGTATTGGTGCGCTTGTCTTCCATGTAGCGGAATTCAAGATCGAGTGTCAGGTTTTCTAGAATGTCATACGACACGCCGCCATAGCTGGCCCACACTTTGGCTTTGTCGCCGCCAATGGCTGGCAAACCAAAGTTTCCAGGGCCGATACCGCAAGTGCCAGTAAATGGTGTCGCAAAGCACGCACTCACCAACAAGCCACCCGAACCACTGGTGATGAACGTCTGTTTGTAATACGTGCCACCTGCCAGCCAACGGAAGCGCTTGTCCTCGGGCGATGTCACACGCAGTTCAACGCTGGTGTCTTTGCCGGTTTGCGGATCAGCCGACCACCAGCTTTCAACATCGGTATGGTCGAAATCCACCAACCAATTGGTGCGCATATCGTTGTAGCCTGCCGTCAGCGTTGCTTTGTAGCCTTCGGCGAATTCCCAATTCGCATTTAGCGACGTGCGCAGCGTTTCGCGTTCCATGCCAAAGCCATCAAGTGTCGGCACACCTTTGATGTATTTGCGATTGATCAACTGCTGAATCAAAAAATCAGGCCGCGCGGCTGGCAACGTGATCGCATTACCTGTTTCGCCATCAATGCCGGGACGCACAAAGCTAAACAATTGCGGACGCAAGCTGGTATTCGTGGAAATCAACGGCGCGCCCACCTCGCCCATTTGTGGAATACGACCACACAGAAAATTCTTGGGCCGCAACGTCACAGCAGAGCCATCCAACGCTTGGCCCTGCACTGTCTTCCCATTACACGTGTCAGTCGTGCGGCCACGGATGAAACCTTCCGCCGCCGGGCCGTCATCGTCTTTCTGGTAGAACGCACGCACCTTCACATCAAATGTATCGCTGGGTCGCGCTAATAACGCCAACGATGCCGACTTGGATGATTGCTCGCCCAGTTCACCGCCGTCCGTCGCCGTAAACATGCTGCCTTTGTTGTACAGACGCACGCTGGCCAAATAGCCCAAGCGGTCTTGCACAATGGGGCCGGAATGCTGCGCATTCACATCGTACTGGCCATACGTCGCACCCGTTGCATCCAACGCGCCGTCATAGGACTCAAGGTTCGGATTTTTCGTAACGTAATTCACCGCGCCCGCAAACGTGTTGCGCCCAAAGAACGCTGACTGCGGACCTTTGATCACTTCCACCCGTTCAAGATCATGCAACGGCAGCACTTGCGCGCCACCCAAGGCATAAACGCCATCAACAAACAGCGCTGTGGTTTGCAAATGCGGCAGCGGTTGCAACGCTGAAACACCGCGCATCCGAATTTGGCCGTTCAAGCGCCCGGCCTGTGTGCCGGACATATTGGGGTCAAACTGCACGCCGGATGTGTGTTGCGCGATATCGCCCAAATTGCGCAAACCGCTAGCAATCAAATCATCAGCGCTGTACGCAGCAATCGACAATGGAATGTCTTGCAGGCGTTCTTCGCGCTGACGTGCGGTCACCAGAATTTCTTCAATCTGGCTTTGCTGCGCATATTGATTGTGCTGCGCATGCGCAGTGCCATCAAAAACAAAAAAAGAAACGGCGACAGCCAGCGATGCTGGCCGACCAAAACGTATACGCATTCTTGAAACCCCCAACTTGAGGTTATGATATCAGATCATGCCATTACGCGAAAACGTATTCAGCGGCGTAACATTCAAAAAAGCATCTAACAGCTATTACGCGAAAAAATCGCATCTCAGACTTTGGGTGAGTATGCTACAACCTCTCAACCCATAAGATTATATGGCCATTCATTCTAGAGCAGCCGTGTATGCCCAATATTAAAGTCGCAACGTTCAACGTAAACTCTGTGAAAGCGCGTTTGCCCAACTTTTTGGTGTGGCTGAAAGAGTTCGCGCCCGATGTTGTCCTACTACAAGAAATAAAATGCATGGACGACGGCTTCCCACGCATGGAGATCGAGGACGCAGGCTATAACATCGCGACCCATGGGCAAAAAACCTACAACGGTGTTGCCATCCTCTCGAAGTCCCCGATTGAAGACGTGAAACGCGGCCTTCCTGGAGATGATGCGGATGTGCAAGCCCGCTACATTGAAGGCACTGTGTACGGCAGTGTACGTGTGGCTTCGATTTACCTGCCCAACGGCAACCCCGTCGGCACCGAAAAATTCAGCTACAAACTCGGCTGGATGACGCGTCTTCGCGAACACATTAAACAACAACTGTTGAATGATGAGGTTGCCCTGTGGGGCGGCGACTACAACGTGATCCCCACAGACAGTGATGTGTGGAATGTGGCTGCGATGAAAGACGATGCACTCATGCAGCCAGAAAGCCGCGCCAACTTCCGCTCAATCCTGCACTTGGGCCTGACAGATGCGCTGAGAAGCTTTCACACGAAGCCGCATATGTATTCATTCTGGGATTATCAAGCTGGCGCTTGGCAGAAAGACCATGGCTTCCTGATCGATCACATTCTGTGCTCACCGCAAGCCGCTGACAAACTGATCAGTGCTGGCATCGATAAGAAACCGCGCGGCCAAGAGAAAGCGTCGGACCACACGCCTGTGTGGTGTGAATTGGCAATCAGTTAGCGTTTTTCTTTTCTAATCACCAATTTGAGGCCCGACCACACGTCGTCAACGGCGCACACTTTCACGTCGACAAGATCAAGAGGCAGCGCAACTTTGCGGATTATATCCTCGGTTATATCTGTCGCAACTTTTGCAGTTTTTTTTGGCCAACTGACCCAAATCATACCATCGCGGTTCAATACTTTTAAAAGCGCCGTAAGCGACCGCGTTAAGACTACGGCCTCGGTCACAAAAATATGCGCAACCGTTGTTGCACCAGCGGCCTTCACATCTTTTATAATCTTTGCCTTGGCTCCCGCTTCCGCAACGACATCTTTCATAAATGAAGGTGCGTTGAGCAAGGACACTGTCATTCCAAGTTTATAGCCTAATTTCTTTGCAAGCGGCGTTCCCGAGTAACCAACTGGTTTTTGAGATGCTTGCGCTGGCATGGCTAACTCCGTTGTTCACCTTCAGCACGACGCGCGGCCCGAAGGCCCAAAAATAAAGCTGCAACCAACATCACGGCAGCAATGTAATATGGCAAGCCGGGAATATGCGGGCCATCAGCCGAAATACCCATGGCGAACGATTGCGCGAATAAAATTGGCGCAATCATGGTGCCAATGGACACAACACTGGTCAAAGCGCCTTGTAATTTCCCCTGGTCAGAGCCGCTGACGCTGCGTGTAGCCAAACCTTGCATTGCTGGCCCTGCCATACCGAACAACGCGCCAAACGGAATCCCCGCAATAAAAATCCAGCCGATGGGCGCGCTCGCGTAAAATAAGAACGACACCGTGCCGAAAATCAGGCCCGCCGTCAGTGCGCCGCGTTCGCCCAGTTTTTTCACCACAGGCCCCACCAATAAGGCCTGAGCAAACATCGAGCAGACACCGACCACAGCCAGCATGTAGCCCACCTGAAGCTCGGACCACTCATAACGATACTGCGCATAAATCACGGCAATGGATGGGTTCACATCATGCCCTAAGCGCACAAAGAACAACGCCAAAGCTAACGCAAATAATGCAGGCATCGAGCGCAGGAGTTTCAGCGAGCCAAAGAAGTTTGCGCTCTTCCAATGGAATGGGCTGCGCCGTTCTTTGGGCAGTGACTCAGGCAGAATGAAAAGACCGTAGAGCGCATTGACCAAGCACAAACCTGACGCCACCCAGAACGGCAAACGCAGATCGAACGCCGCTAAGAACCCACCAAATGCTGGCCCCACGACAAATCCAAACCCCCACGCGGCCCCCACGAGACCAAAGCGTTTGGCGCGTTCTTCCGGTGCCGTTGTATCGGCAATATAAGCTGTGACGGTTGCGTAGTTCGCCCCAGCAATCCCTGATAATACGCGCCCGATAAATAGCCATGTAATATTGGGGGCTAACGCCATCAGCACATAATCAAGACCGAGACCTGCCAGCGAAATAAGAATAACGGGCCTGCGCCCGAACCGATCAGACAACGCGCCCTGCACGGGTGACGCCAAAAATTGCATCACGGCCCACACCGTACCGAAAATGCCTAAGGTTGTGGCCGCGGCTGATGTATCGCCGCCCTCTAATGTCACCAGCAATTTCGGCAACACCGGCGCCATGACGCCGAACGCAAGAGTGTCCAGCACTACAGTCACGAGAATGAACCCAAACGCAGCGCGCGATGATGAAACAGGCGATGCAGCGGGGTCACTCATGGCGGTTACTCTTTCAACGTGGTGACAGGTTTCGGCGGTGGCAAAGGTGGCGGCGTGCCCGCCCCCACATCAAACCACTCACGCCCCATAGATTGTAGCAGACCGGTAACGTGCTCCACATCCTCCATGCGTTCAACCATACGATGGAACCGTGCAATACGAATCGTGCCGAGCTTTTTAAGGCTCAGTGGAAGTGTGGTGATTTCTTTAGTGATGATACGGCCAGTGCTAGTCGCAAAGCGGCTGACTTCCCAAATGCCACACGGATGCATGGCGCAGGTGCGCAGCATCTCCTCATAAACTTTCACGATTTCGACAGGGAAGTCTTTACTGACACTCATACCTGTAATGTCAGAGCCCCAACTGGCCACAAGGCCGGTGCCAAATAATGTGACGATGTTGTTGCCAGCATCGTCTAAGTCATTAAAGGAAATGTAGGGCTGAATTTTTGCGTGCGGGCGGTCTAGATACGCCTGCGATGTCGGAATAAGCGCCGCACTATCGCGCAGATCCAACCAATGACGGACGAAAGCTTTGCCCTCGTCCGTCATGTTGGTTGGGAGTGTCACAGCTAACGCTGACTAGATATCAGCGTAAACGTGCGTTTCGGCTTTACCGCCCGGATGTGTTACCGCACCTTTATGAGCATCGCCCACAAGCTGCGCGTACTTCCACAAAGCACCTGAGTTGTAATCGGTCTTGCGCGGCTTCCACTTTTTCAAGCGGCGCTTCAGTTCAGCCTTGCTGACTTCCAGCTCGATTTTGCCTTTCACAGCATCAATCGAAATGATGTCGCCGTTTTTCACTAGCGCAATCGGGCCACCGACAGCGGCTTCCGGCCCAACGTGGCCGATACAGAAACCGCGTGTGGCACCCGAGAAACGACCATCGGTAATCAGGGCCACTTTGTCGCCCATGCCTTGGCCGTAAAGCGCCGCCGTGGTGGAGAGCATTTCGCGCATACCGGGGCCGCCGCGCGGACCTTCGTAGCGAATGACCAACACTTCACCTTCTTTGTACTTCTTGTTCGAAACGGCTTCGAAGGCCTTCTCTTCCGAATCAAAGCAACGGGCGGGACCACGGAACACTTGGTTCTTCATGCCCGCAACTTTCACGATGGCGCCTTGCGGGGCCAGTGAGCCCTTCAAGCCGACAACGCCGCCGGTTTTCGACAACGGGTTCGACAGCGGACGAATGACATCCTGATCGGTTGGGAATTTTACGTCTTTCAAATTCTCAGCCAGCGTCTTACCGGTCACGGTCATGCAATCGCCATGCAGATAACCGCCATCCAGCAGGATTTTCAGCAACACCGACACGCCGCCCACTTTGTACATATCCAAGGCGACATAACGGCCACCTGGCTTCAAGTCAGCCAGATACGGTGTCTTCTTGAAGATTTTGCAGACGTCTTCGAGGTCAAATTTAATGCCGCATTCGTGTGCAATGGCGGGCAAGTGCAAGCCAGCGTTCGTCGAACCACCCGTGGCGGCCACAACAACGGCTGCGTTTTCCAATGACTTGCGCGTCACGATGTCACGCGGGCGAATGTTGCGTGCGATCAGCTCCATGACAGCACGGCCCGAGGCGGCTGCGTATTCATCACGCGATTCATACGGCGCAGGTGCGCCGGCAGAGTTCGGCAACGCCAAGCCCATGGCTTCTGATACGCACGCCATAGTGTTGGCAGTATATTGGCCGCCGCATGAGCCTGCCGATGGGCACGCCACGCATTCCAGTTCGTGCAGTTCGCGCTCGGTCATTTTGCCCGAGCTGTATTGGCCAACGCCTTCAAACAGGTCGACCACGGTCACATCTTTGCCCTTGAACTTGCCGGGCAGAATGGTGCCGCCGTACATGAACACGGACGGCACGTTCAAACGCACCATCGCCATCATCATTCCGGGCAAGCTTTTGTCGCAGCCAGCCAAGCCCACCAATGCGTCATAGCAGTGGCCGCGCATGGTCAGCTCAACCGAGTCAGCAATGGCTTCGCGAGAGGCCAGCGAGCTCTTCATGCCTTGGTGGCCCATGGCGATGCCGTCGGTGACCGTGATGGTGGTGAATTCACGGGGTGAACCGCCGGCTTCTTTCACGCCAACTTTTACAGCCTGGGCTTGGCGGCTGAGCGAAATGTTGCAGGGCGCGGCTTCGTTCCAGCAGGTCGCAACACCGACTAAGGGCTGGTGAATTTCCTTCTCGGTCATGCCCATAGCGTAATAGTAGCTGCGGTGCGGCGCGCGCTCTGGGCCTTCCGTCACGTGACGGCTCGGCAGCTTGGCTTTGTCGAATTTCGGTTTCGATTTTTTGTCTGAATCTAACGGCATGACTGGCCTCAAAAAGTGAGTGCTTAAGGTGCCGCATACATAGGGAATTGGCAGCCGAAACGCTAGTTTTCTCTATCTGCCCGCCTCTAACGCCAAAAGCGCGAAACTGGCCAGCCAATGCTCGCCCATGTAGTGGCCTGCCACCTGCCCCAGCGCGCTTTCCAGATGGTTTTCAGCGGTTTGCAGAGCCAATTCCGCATGGGGAAGCGTGTGGGCCAGATTGCGCCAGCACCACGCCCGCGAGAGGTTCAACCCATCCAAATGCGCGATTTTGCCGTCGCTCCGGTCCGTGGGCTGAACGGGCGTGAACAACGTGGCAGGCAACTTTCGATCGAGGTCGGGCAGAAAGCGTGCAAACCAGCTTGCGAATTCTTGAGGTGGCAACCCACGCCGCATGGCTTCCGCTTCCATCAAGGTCGGCGATAAAAAATCGCTGCCCGATGGCTCCCAGCTTTGCGCATTCACATCCGCCCCATACCATTTCTGCAAACGTTCGATCAGCAGTGCGCGCAGAGCGTCATCCTTCGCGGCATAGCAATAGTCAAACGTCAGGGCAAAGGCGAACGCTGTATTGGCATGCTGACCACTGCGATCTGGGTAAGTCGCCAGCGGCAGATAATCTTTGAAGCGTTGCGCAAACATGTCGGCCAAGGGTTTTAAGGTTGTGGCCCACGGCGCGTCGTGTTGCGATAGCTCGGCCCATAACATCAACAACCACGCCCACCCATAGGGGCGCTCGAACCCGCGTGATTCAGGGCGGCGCAAATACGCGCATTCACCTTCAACGTTCGCTGGCGTGAATGAAGTATTGAACAGCGCGGTTACATCTTTGCATTCGGGGCGGTTTGGAAACCGCCGCAAGGTACGCGCCAAGGTCCAATAACCGTGCACACAACTGTGCCAATCAAAACTGCCGTAGAAAATCGGGTGTTGATGGCGCGGCGTGCCCGCATCAGCAGCACTGCCCCACACATGATCCAGTTTATGTGGATATTCGCGGGTCACATGGCCCAATGCGATAAGTGTAAATTCTGTGACGATGTCGGGTGTGAGAACGCGCATCAGAACACGAAAATGTACATGAGGATGATGTTGATCAGCAGCAGCGGCAATGCGGTGGGAATTTGCGCTTTCACCACGGCATCGCGGTCCGGCAATTGCAACAACGCGGCAGGCACCACGTTAAAGTTGGCGGCCATCGGCGTCATTAACGTGCCGCAAAAACCCGCCAACATGCCAATGGCCCCCATCACAGCCGGTGAGCCGCCATACGCTTGCACGATCAACGGCAGGCCTATCGCTGCGGCCATGACAGGAAATGCAGCAAAAGCATTGCCCATGAGTATGGTGAAGAACGCCATCCCTAAGCAAAATGCCACCACAGCGGCGAATTGATTACCTGCGGGGATCACAGCGCCCATCAAGTCGCCAATAACTACGCCAACACCGGATGCTGCAAACACAGCACCTAAAGACGCCAAGAGTTGCGGCAGCAACGCCGCCCAGCCGACCGTATCCATAATCCGCCGCGCTTCTTGAAGCGGTGCCAAGAGTGGCGCACGAAACCACATCAGCGCCAAACCGGTCGCGGCCACGGCACCGATCGCTAATGAAATCAGTGTCGCTTGGCGCGGCTGGAACAACGGCGCACCAGCAATGGTAAAATCTTTGAGCACCACACCACCCAACAGCGCGATGGCTGGAATTAAAAGCGCAGGCACAAACAATTTATTGCCACGCACTTTGGCGAAGTGTTCGCGCATGGCGGTATCGGTTGTTTTGGGAGCGCTGCGGCCCAGCAAATTGAAGCCGCCAACACCAATCAGCGTAATCACCAGCAAACCGTTTTGAAAATCGCTGAGATGCGAGCCAAAGAGGAAACTGATAGCCACCAGCGCCCAGAACACCACGTTTCCCCAGCGCTTTGTGTTAACGCCATCGCGCGCACTTAAGATCGACAAAGCCGCGAAGAATAAACCAGCTAAAATGTAAACATGCTCTAGCGTGATCATGGCTGCACACTTTTTGCGATCTTGGCATCGAAACGCAGCAAGCGATATCCGTGCACCAAGGCTGCTGCAATCGCCGTCGGAATAGCCCAGACCGACAACTGCAACGGCTCAACGATAATACCGTTCTGTTCCAAGAAGCCTTTGATGAGCAGAATGGAGGCGATAGCGATAAAAATATCCTCGCCAAAGAACAGTCCCACATTATCAGTCGCCGCCGCATAAGCGCGGATCATGTGGCGTGTGTGATCGGGCAATGGCCCCAGTTTCACTTCGCTGGCACTTTCAGCCATGGGCGCAATCAGGGGCCGCACCATCTGCGGATGTCCGCCGAGTGATGTGAGCCCCAAGGCCGATGCGATCTGACGCACTAACAAATACAGCAGCAACAACCGCCCGGTCGTAGCAAAGGTGATCTGCGCCATCAAAAGCTTGGCGCGCTCTTGTAGGCCTTCGCGTTCGAGTAAGCCAATGGCGGCCACCACCAGCCATACCACGCTCACGTATCTATTTTCGTTGAAGGCTTTGCCGAAAAGCGAGATGAGGCCGACCACATCAAGCCCGCCTGCAAGGCCCGTTGTTAACGCTGCAGCGGCAATCACCAGGAATGGATTGATACGGGCGATGAAGCCCACAACCAACACAGCGATGCCTAAAAGCGTCAGCATGTGGTGGTTTTCAACTCCGCCGCCGCGCGTTCGATCACATCAGTCCAAGTGCGGCGCCCGGTTTGCCAGATTAGCTTCACCGCTGGATACCACGGCGAAACAGCGCGCCCCACAAACCAGTACCACGGCCTGCCCTCGACGAGCGGCGTTAAACACGCCGTCGGAATATTCAACGCACCGGCCATGTGCACAGTCGTGTTGCTCGACGTGATGACAAAATCCATCGCGGCCACTTGGGCTGCAAACGCATCCACATCCGCCACGGCATCAATGTCTTGATCGACGAAAATATTTGGATAAGCCGCCGCATCTTTGGCCGCATCGCCGTATTGCAAAGACACGAACCGCACGCCAGGTGTATTTAAAATCGGACCCCATAACTCAAGCGGCACCGATTTATCTTCTGAGGCCAGCGCACTTTTGCTGTGCCAGGAGATCCCAACAATCGGTCCGTCTCCCGGCAGCTTTGCGTACCGCGCTTTTAAGCTCGCGACTTTGGCCGGGTCGGCTTTCAAGTAGCCGTCATGTTTCGGGAAGACATTGAAGTTGCCCCGGAACACCGGACCAATTTCCGAGATCGATGCCTGCACATCAATGTTGCTGAGATCAACGCGTGAGTACGTCACATCTAGCAGCGACACGGCCTGCACTGCCGGAAACGCCGCACTAATAAGCGGTACCAACCTTGGTTCGCAGGCGAACATCACATTGCGCGCGGCGGTCAGCATATCGGGCAACACGCTCGCCACCAAAATCTGATCGCCCAAACCTTGGTCTGACCACACCAGTACGCCTTTGTCGGCCAGCGATGTTTCACCGTCCCACATGCGTTTCTGCATACCGCCATGCCAGCCTTTGTGGGCGGGATTTGTAAAGCGTGCACGGTAATCCACCCAGCCATCAACCAATTGGCCCAGCGCTAAACGCGCCGCACCACGGTTTTGTTTGGCGGCTGCATCGTCAGGCTTCAGCGCAACAATTTTACTGTAGTACGACAGCGCTTGTTCATTCTGTCCCTGGAACTGTTTCAGCACCGCTAAGTTTGTAAGAGCAGAAATCAAACCTGGGTTCAGCGACAACGCCACATCAAAACTGCGTTCAGCGTTGCGCATTTGCCCCACATCCATCTGCACCGCGCCCATGTCGTTCCATAGTTCGGCGTTATTGGGGTCCAGTTCCAGCCCGCGCGACAAACATTCCGCCGCTTCATCTGGCTGACCGTTGTTGTTGTAGTAAAGCCCTAGTTCAGCTTCTTCCGCAGCGGTGGCGGGCTTAATCGCAAACGCACTGCGCAAAGCCGCCGTCGCAGGGGCCCAATCTTTGAAGCGGGCGTGTGTGCGCGCCAGATAAATCCAACCCGCCGCATCGTTACTCAGCGTTTGCAGTGCTTCAGTCAGGAATTGTTTGGCGGTGGCGTAATCTTTTTTAATGAACGCAATACGCCCGCGCATCATTTTCAGGGGCGCATTGGTGGGATCAAGCACCAACCCTTCGCGGGCCAAGGTTTCGGCCACGTCGAACGATCCCAAGTTCAACGACTCACGAATGCCGCGCAGCAGCAGGTCGATGGTCGTCGCTAAGGGTGAAGGTGTATTCCCAGTCATCACAACTCTACTTTCGCGAAGCTGTGATCTGAAAACAAGCCCTCACCTGTTGCGTTACCCAATCCGAGCAAGCGCTTCCGCGTTCTTGGCTTTGGCTTCCTCAGCCACGCGGCGGCGCTCGCGGTTTTCTTCCAGAATTTCCGGCGGCGCTTTCGAGACAAACGCTTCGTTGCTCATCTTTTTATCGACGGCTTCGATGTCTTTCTCAGCCTTCGCGATCTCTTTTTTCAAGCGGTCGCGTTCTTTGGCCAAATCGACCACGCCTTCGAGCGGCAGGAAGACCGTGGTGTCGCCCACAACCACCTGAGCCGCGCCTTTTTCAGCCCCAGAAGCATACGCATCCATCGTTTCAAGGCGCGCGTTGGCGAGGATCAAACCGCGATTGCGGTTCAGCTTTTCCACGTTCGCGGCCGGAATCGACACATGCGATTTCAACATCTGGCCCGGTGGAATGTTCATTTCCGAACGCACCGAACGGATGGCTGAAATCACATCAATCACCCAATCAATCTCAGCTTCAGCTTCCGGCGCAGTCAGCCCCTCGTACTTCGGCCACGGCGCTTGGATTAATTTATACGGCCGCGTGATGCCGTATTCCTGGCCCAGCTTGTCCCACAATTCTTCCGTCACATACGGAATGATGGGCTGGCCGATGTGCAAAATCTGCTCCAACACCCAGGCTGATGTGGCGCGCGTTTCGGCTTTGGCTTTTTCATCAGTGCCTTGGAACACAGGTTTTGCGAATTCCAAGAACCAATCGCAGAACGAACCCCAGGTGAAGCGATACAAGCCATCAGCCGCATCGTTGAAGCGGTAAGCTTCAATCGCTTGCGCAACAGTCGCAGCCGCCTCAGACGTTTTGCCGATAATCCACTTGTTCAGCGTTGTGGTCACCGATTTCGGATCAAAGCCCGCAACCGGTTTACACTCGTTCATTTGTGCAAAGCGTGTCGCGTTCCAAATTTTGGTGATGAAGTTCCGGTAACCGGCAATGCGCTGCTCCGACAATTTAATGTCGCGCCCTTGCGCGGCCATGGCTGTCAACGTGAAGCGCACCGCATCGGTGCCGTACTTGTTACACAGGTCCAACGGATCAAGCACGTTGCCCTTAGACTTGGACATCTTCTGGCCCTTCTCGTCGCGGACCAGCGCGTGAATGTACACGTCCTTGAACGGCACCAATGGCTTGCCGTTCGCATCCTTCATAAAGTGCATGCCCATCATCATCATCCGGGCGACCCAGAAGAAGATAATGTCAAAGCCCGTCACCAACACATCACCCGGATAGTAGCGTTCCAGTTCCGGTGTTTTGTCGGGCCAACCCAACGTCGAGAACGGCCACAGCGCTGATGAGAACCACGTATCCAGCACGTCTTCATCGCGCTTCAGGTCTACGTCTTTGCCGTAATGCTTGTTGGCTTGGGCTTTCGCTTCGGCGTCATCCAACGCCACGAATACGTGGCCATCAGGCCCGTACCACGCCGGAATCTGATGGCCCCACCACAACTGGCGCGAAATGCACCACGGCTGAATGTTGCGCATCCATTCAAAGAATGTGTTTTCCCATTGCTTCGGAACGAAACGCGTCTCACCGGTTTCAACCGCTTTGATGCACGGTTGGGCCAGCGTGTGCGCATCGCAGTACCATTGGTCCGTCAGCCACGGCTCGATCACCACGCCAGAGCGATCACCATATGGAATGGTCATCGCGTTATCTTCGATCTTTTCCAGCAGGCCCAGCTCTTCAATCACCTTCACGATCTTGTCGCGGGCTTTGAAGCGGTCCATGCCTTGGTACTCGGCGGGCACGTTTTCGTTCAGCTTGGCATTCAGATCAAACACGTTGATCATCTCAAGCTTATTACGCTTACCAACCGCGAAGTCATTGAAGTCGTGCGCAGGCGTGATCTTCACCGCGCCCGAACCTTTTTCAGGGTCAGCGTATTCATCAGCCACGATGGGGATTTTGCGCCCCACAATCGGCAGCACCACAAACTTGCCCACCAGCGCTTTGTAGCGGTCATCATCGGGGTGCACGGCAACGCCCGTATCACCCAACATGGTTTCAGGGCGCGTGGTGCCAACCGTCACGAACGTATCGGGCATGCCGTCGACCGGGTACTTGAAGTACCACATCTTGCCCTTCTGCTCGCGGTTCTCGACTTCCAGGTCAGAGATCGCGGTGTGCAGTTTCGGGTCCCAATTCACTAATCGTTTATCTCTGTAAATCAGTTTCTGATTATACAAATCCACGAACACTTTGCGCACAGCCTTGGACAAACCTTCGTCCATGGTGAAACGCTCGCGTTCCCAATCGGGCGATGCGCCAAGACGGCGAAGCTGATGGGTAATCATCCCACCTGATTCTTCTTTCCATTCCCAAATGCGCTTCACGAACGCATCGCGGCCCATGTCGCGGCGGTTTTTGCCTTCGGCTTCAACTTTGCGCTCAACCACCATTTGGGTGGCGATACCTGCGTGGTCGGTGCCCGGTTGCCACAAGGCATCCTTGCCGATCATACGGTTGTAGCGGATCAGAATGTCCTGCAGCGTGAACGTCAGCGCGTGCCCGATGTGCAAGCTGCCGGTTACGTTCGGCGGCGGCATCATGATGACGTAAGGCTTCTTATTGCCCTTTACGTCAGCGGCAAACGTGCCGCCCTTTTCCCAAGACTGGTACAGGCCTTCTTCAACGGCGCCGGGTTCGTAATTCTTTTCGAGCATTTTCAATCACTTACAGGAAATTCGAGATGTGGAATTAAATCCACATGTGGACCGATCTTGTTGGTTTACCGGGGCCCAGCGAAACGCGCAACCCGCAGCCCCTTTTCACGTTTAACCCAGGAGGATCAATTACATACGAGGACCAATTCATGAGCAGCGAAGCCCTGCACGCCCCCCGCGACCGCTTAAGCCCAGAAACCATCGCGTTTCACCACGCCATTGTTTCGCTGATGGAAGAACTGGAAGCGTCTGACTGGTACCGGCAACGGGCGGATGATTGCGAAGACCCGGCCTTGAAAAAAGTGCTGCTGCACAACATGCGCGAAGAGATCGAGCACGCCTGCATGCTGCTGGAATGGCTGCGCCGGAACTCTAAAGACTTCGACGAGCAGATGGGCGAATACCTGTACTCAGACAAGGATATCGTCGAGCAGGAAGAAGGCTCGAAGCACAAATAAACGCTCCGGTTCTTATAGTGCTGCTTCCGTAGCCATACCCCGAAGTCGGGTGGTTAAAAACGCTCGCGACTCAAAACTAACCCTTTGTTTTTACTTTCCTTCCTGTCCAGAACCCCGCATACCCGTAACACGTGTTTTACAGTCGAACTGGGTGGGGACCCTGACCGCGGTAGGACGGCGCCTGAATGGCGCCGTCCTGCACGCACCATAACAAAAGTCCCATTCCATCGGCGCATCTGGACTGCTTGACCCAACCGATGAATGCGCTCGCCCTCCAAGACAACCCACTGATCTCGCCCGAAGCTGCGGCGAAGTGGTTTCTGCACGACATGGCAGAAGTCTCTGGGTTTCTGTCGCTGGGCATTCAGAACATGAGCCCGCTTTCCGTTTACGCCAGCTATCGCCCGATCCTCACCAAGCCTGACCCCTGGTACTACGCCGGTGTTGTGGCGTTGGAACTCAGCGCCGTCACCGACCTGTACACCAAAGACGGGGCAGACGAGATTATGCGCGCCGTGTTCGAGCAAATGGACGCGATGATCGGTCGTCAGGATGACGAGGCTTCAGAACTCACGATGCTGCTGTTGGGTCGTTTGGGCATTGGCTCGGTTCTCATGGGACGGCGCGTGCCCGAGAACATGATGTCGCGCATTATGCTGTTGCTGCTGGGCAGCGATAAGAACGCCAAAAAAGTAATGCCGGAAGACGGCGCGCAAGAGCAACTGCGCGCGGCCCTCAAATCCGGCAAGCCGGTGTGGTGGAAAATGTTCGCCCGCCGCTACCGCCTGTCCACCGCGCCTGACTCTGCCATCGCCAGCCGCCTGACGATTCAAGTGACCGGCAACCGCAATCGTCACCTGCCCGAAGATTTGCAGACGGCGGCACAAGCGGGCCCAACGCAAGCCGAGCGCGTGATTAAGCTGGAAGCCTTACGTGTGGCTTTGCAAGAGGCCGAGATTTCTATGCCGGCACCGTCGAATGACGGAGATGATGATGCGGTGTACGAGCCCTTCACCGACGACACGCCGGTCGACCATGTGCAAGGCCCTGTTAGCCAAAAGGAAGTGCTGACCGACCTGGATAAGGGCGTCAAAGGCAAACCTAAAAAGGCAGCTGACGACGAAGAGATGCCCTTCGGCGACGGCACCCTGTCGTTAGAAGGCTACCGCGTCGACTGACGCGTAAGCCGAAGCGCGTCGATTAGGCTAAAAGCGCGTAGCCGCGTTCCACACAATCCCCCGCCCCGCTTTTCCACGCATTCCCCCACGGGTCCTGCAAATTGCCTGCAAATGCAGGGAACGGCTGCACCCGATAGGCGAAAGCACCCCACGGCCAATGTTTGGCCGAATGAAGGTGTTTTCACTTTTCGGTTTTCAAAAAACCTCTAATCTCCGCGCCGATTGTTCCACTTCAAAAGCATCTTAATTCGAAAGGTTTTCCTATGGCGCTCGGCCTGTACGACGTTGCTGTTCCTGCCTTCAACCGCGCTCTGAAAAGCGCGCAAACGACCCTCGCAAAAGCCGAAGCCCATGCGACGGAAAAGAAGCTCGACCCTACTGCTTTATTGTTGTTCCGCCTGTACCCAGACATGTTCAACTTCACCCGCCAGATCCAAATGGTGACCAACATGGCGCAATGGGGCTGTGCATTGCTGGCCGGTCAAGAGCGTCCGAACTGGGGCGATGTGGAGCCGACGTTTGCGGCCTTGAACGAGCGCGTGCAAAAGACCATCGACTTCGTGGCAACCTTCAAGCCTGAGCAATTGAACGGCGCTGAAGACAAGCCGATTGAACTGAAGTTCCCGAACTTCGCCATGCCGTTTACCAGCGGCACGCAGTTCATCACCGAGTTCGTGTTGCCGAACCTCTATTTCCACAGCGCGGCCGCTTACAACATTCTGCGCCACAACGGCATTGCAGTTGGCAAGTCAGACTTCTTGGCCCGCGGCTAAGACACGCCGACTAAAAGACAGCGAAAAACACGCGGAATAAAAAGATCAACTTTCGCGTGCTAGAATTGAACAGCGCGCTACGTGTATAAACTGCACGTAGCGCGTTTTTTTATGAGGCGCTTTTTTATTGGGTTTAAGTGAGTGCCGCCGTGGACCGACTAGAAGCTTTCTTTGCTCACTGGCGGTCTATTCCTCGCGCGGGTCTCGTTCCGAGTTTGCGTGATTATCTCGACGTTCCACGTCCGGATATTCAGCCTTGGACGATCATTCTCGACATCGAAGCCCACGGTTTACCCGTGCGTCTGTTTGGCACCGCCCTCACTGAATTGATGGGCCTGGATGGCACGGGCCATGATTACACTTTGGCGGTGCGTGAAAGCCGCCGCGCTCAAGTGTTAGCGCGCGATACGCTTTGCACCACACACCCCTGCGGATTGCGGCTCGGTATGCAAGCTGTGACCCAAAAAGGCCGCGCCTTTATCAATACGGTGCTGGTGCTGCCGGTGATGCGCGGGCCAAACAGCTTCTCGATTATCCGCGTTTCTGACGTGGGAGCGTTTGTCGACGAATTAGATCCCGTGCACCCTTTAAGCATCAGCCACTACACGCAAGCCGAATGGGTCGACATCGGTGCGGGTGTGCCACCCTCGCCGCCATGGACTAAACTCGCCGCGAAGTAAAAAAGAAAAACCCGGCGAACAGTGTCACCGGGTTTTGAGTTCGCGTTTTAAAAACGCTGATGGAAACTTGAAACTACGCCTACATGGTTTCCGAACGGTTGACGATGCGCTCGATTTCTTGCTTCACGATGCGCTCGACCATGTACGGCAAATTCGTATCCAGCCAGTGCTTCAACACCGGCGTGCAGATTTCGCGAACCAACTGCTCCAACGTGATCCCAGAGTTACCCAACGAGATCGCACGTTCGCGCGCCACAGCTTGCGCCAGGCCTGCAATCGAAGCACCGGCAGCTTGTGCGGTCGGATCGCTGACCAAGTAGTGCTGCGGCGCGTATTGCTGTTGGTACTGCTCCTGGTACATCTGCTGCTGTTGCGGCTGATATACAGGCTCTTGCGGAACTTGCTGCTCGACCGACAACTCCAATGGCTCGGGCTCAGGGTCCACGGCCATGATATCGGGACCGGGCTCTTCCGGCAGTTCGTCGAAAATCGAAGCTTCTGGTTCTGGCTCGGGGTCCGCCATTACCAACTCAGGCATTGGCTCGGGTTCCGGCTCAATAATGGGCTCGGGTTCTGGTTCCGGCTCGGGTTCTGGTTCCGGCTCGGGTTCAGGCGGCGGTGGCGGCGGCTCTACTGCCTTTGGCGGCGGCGGAGGCGCAGCTTTTGCCGGCTCAGGCTTTGCAGCCTCACCGTCATCTTCCGATAAGATCTTTCGAATGGAGGCAAGGATGTCCTCCATCGATGGTTCTTGTTGACCGTCAGCGCTCATAAGCCGACCACTCCCCGCAGCATTGTGCCGCTTTCTTTGAGAGTGACATAGGGCACAACACTTAACAATTCTCTAACAGACTCAGGCCCTTAACGCAAAACCACCCGCGTTTGTCACATCTGAGGGCATTATAGCACACAAAACCGCCAGTTACGCCTTTTTTGGACGTAACCGACTGGCCTGCCTCATTTCTTGCCTTATTTTATTTTTGGCCCAGGGCCGCGTCGGCGCTGGCATCCTTGCTGCCACCAAAGGCTTGATGCTTCACGTCATCATAGTGCGCGACCGGATCGTACACTTGAACTTGCAGGCCGATGTTCTGGGCCGTCAGTTGCCCCAACCCTGCCAGCAATTGATACGACGCGATGATCTGGTTGCTTTCCGCCGTCACCAAATTCACGCGGGAATTCAGCAATTCTTGCTCGGCATCCAACACGTCCAGCACGGTCCGCGAGCCGACTTCGGCTTCACGTTGCACGCCTTCGAGGGCGATTTCGTTAGCTTTGATTTGCGAGCGCAGCGATTCCAAGCTGGCCGTGGCCGATTGGAACGTTTCGAACGACGCGGTTGCGGTTTCACGCGCATCGTCACGCGCTTGATCAGCTTCCAAACGACGTTGGCCCGCGACGTGTTTGCTTTGACGCAAACGCGCGTATTCAGCACCGGATTGATACAACGGCACTGTTAACACAGCTCGGGCTTGAGCATTTTCAGCACGGCTTACGTCGGCGACGGTATCCCACCCCTTTTGATACGATGCTTCCAATTGCACAGACGGCAGCAAATCAGAGCGCGTCACATCAATTTGCTTTTGCGCGGCCTGAGCTGTGTAATCAGCAGCCACGAAGTTCGGGTTGCTCTTCAAAGCCAGCGCTACCGCTTCATCAGATGTT
Organism: Rhodospirillaceae bacterium; assembly: GCA_965229355.1. Lineage (GTDB taxonomy): Bacteria > Pseudomonadota > Alphaproteobacteria > Rhodospirillales > Rhodospirillaceae. The sequence continues at coordinate 3,796,270 of OZ245869.1, forward strand.
GTCGGCAAACCTTTCGCAGCCGGGGGCGGCGTCAATGCTTCCGGGGCTTTACCGATGTTGTTCTGATAGGCCGCCCGCGACTTCTGCAAGTTGCCTTCAGCGGTAATCATGTCAGCACGCGCGCCCGCTAAACGGGCTTCAGATTGCGCAACGTCGGTTCGCGTAATTTCACCGACGCGGAAGCGATCATTCGTTGCATCAAATTGGCGCTTCAGCACTTGCACGTTGTTGCGGCGCAGTTCGACGACCGCTTGATCGCGCAGCACGCCAACATATGCCGACACAGCGTCAACCAGCACTTGCGCTTCACTCGCTTGCAAACGCGCACGCTGAGCTTTCACGTTGGCTTTCGCTTGCGAGGTGGCTGCCGTTGTACCGAAGCCATCGAACACCGGCTGCACGAATTGCGCTGCTGCGGTTTCAGACGTGCGCAGTGTGGTGCCGCTGCCGACAACAGCGCCGCCGCTAGCCCCATTGCTAATGATATTGGTGGTTGCGCGTGTGCGCGCTACGTTGCCGTTCAAATTCAACGTCGGACGCCAGCCCGACAAGGCAATCGGCACGCTTTCGTCGACCGAGCGCAAAGCCGCACGCGCGGCCAGGAGTGTCGGGTTATTTTGGTAAGCAAGCGCCAACGCTTCTTCAATCGTCTCGGCTCGCGCCTGGCTAGCGCCCACCAGCGCAACACCGGCCAACAGAACAGCTTTGAATGTATGAGACAACAGCATAACCCGTCCGTTCATCGGACACTCCATTTCATCAATGAATATCAACCCGCGAGATAAGTAACTGAACACTCACTTCGCATCTACCCAAAATCGGTAACCCTTTGTGACACTTAGGATAGCGAATGACTTACGCAAAAAGCGTATGCCCCCGCTCATTTTATGGCGTCCAAAGGGCTCAGAATGACTTAGGACAAAGAGGGATTTAAGGGACGATGAGCGATTTTCAGTCTAGACCGCGCGCGCAAACAGACTCGCTCTATACGTAAGCAAAGAACCGCAAGCTATTACAGTTAAAGAGAAATACAGCCTTAAAACACAAAGCCTGTTTGCTTCTGGAACCCCGGCAAAATCGAGGTCGACGCATCGAATTCGGTGCGGTGGCCAAAGGCATTGCCCGAGCGCGTAATCAGGGTCGCACGGCCCACGGGGCCATCAGCCACGATCACAACCATGCGGCCGCCATCGGCCAACTGGTTCTTCAAGGCATCCGGCACGTCAGAGACAGCGCCGTTGACGAAAATAACGTCGAACGGGCCCTGCTCGGGCTTGCCACGTGTCAGGTCGCCCGAGACAACGGCAGCATTATCAACAGAAAGCTCGGTGAGCACTTTTGAAGCCGCAGCTACAAAGTCTGGGTCGCTTTCCACAGCCACAACAGAGCTAGCCATGCGGGCCAAGACTGCCGTCGAGTAGCCCATGCCAGCACCAATCACCAAGGCACTGTCAGTGGTTTGAATGTCCGCCAGTTGCAGCAAACGGCCCAAAACCATGGGCTCCATGATCACGCGGCCTTTGCCAATCGGCAAATCATCGTCGACATAAGCGAACTGACGTTGTTCGGCGGGCAAGAATTTCTCGCGCGGTACTTCAGAAATGGCGTCGATCACCAACGGGTCGGTGACCCGGTTGGTTTTGACCTGACTGGCAACCATGTTGCGGCGTGCGGCTGCGAAATCCATGTAGAGACCCCAAAATCACTGAAATCCAAGCTTCCCGTTTATAAGCGCCAAGGCTTTGAAAAACAACGCAGGAGGTAGATTAAAAAAGGTGTGTTCGGGGTGCTTGACCCCTTGGAATCTCACCTCTATAAACCGCCTTCCTTTTGCGGGCCGGATTGTTACAGCAACCGGCACAAAGAAAGGAAAGCTGAGGGCGGCCATAGACTTCTGCTATAAAATGGCCCTTAAGGCCGAGTGGTAGAGTGGTCATGCAGCGGACTGCAAATCCGCGTACGTCGGTTCGATTCCGGCCTCGGCCTCCAACCCTTGCAAGGTTGAAATGAGACACTGGTCCGGCGTAGCTCAATGGTAGAGCACGCGGCTGTTAACCGCGGGGTTACAGGTTCGAGCCCTGTCGCCGGAGCCATCTCCCCCGAGAGCAATCTCGAGACGAGAAAATGGTTCGCAAACAAAAAAGGCCTTCCCTCACCGGAAGGCCTTTTTGCTTTATGCCCGCGCGATGAGTTCTGTCACATAAAGTGCAGCCGTGACTGTAGATGTGCCAGTGCGCACATGGTTCCAGCGCGTCCATTTAGACAAATATTCAGCCCACACAGATCTTGCATCATCACTGCTCGCATCAACTGCGGCGAGCGCGTTGTTCAGCGGCACATTGAAAGCCAGCGTGCAGATGAACATCCCGACCACATACGTCACGCACACGGCTGTTAGAAAACCGGTTGGATCGAGCACCACCAAAACAACACTAGCTAATGTGGTGCCCAGAAACAGCGGCATGAATAATGAACGGGTAATCAGGCGGTTGATGGCATTCATAGCCGCAATACCACTCACCTGCCCGGCTTGCTGTAATGCCGACATAATGAAAACAGAGAATGCGAAATAAATTCCAGCCATCAGCCCACAGCCGATGGCCAAGAACCAGAGCAACGCAGTGACGATGAAATCGCTCATGCTTTGCGCGCCTTCTTTTTTGGAATCAGGGCTGCATCCCAATACGGCGGATCACCGAAAGCTTTGCGCAAACACTCAGCGAATGCACGCAGTTTTGCGGATGGCCTGCGCCCTTCTGCGTGCGCGATGTATAAAAAATCGATATCGGGGTCGGCTCCCACGTCGATAACGGCCAGTTTCCCGGCTTTAATCGTCTCGCCCACAATAAATGTTGGCAGCAGCGCAATTCCAAGCCCGGCGATGGCCGCATCCATCATCATGTCGCCGTTGTTGACGCGCAAACCAACTTTACCCCGCACAATCGACACACCCTCAGGCCCATTAAAGCGCCAATCCGCCACACCGCGATTGGTATAAAAAATGCCGCGATGCTGCCCTAGATCCTGCATGGTTTTAGGAACGCCATGACGTTTCAGATAATCATGCGATGCCACCAACACACGACGGCTTGGTGCGATCTTCCAGGCCATCAGTCGCGTGTCACCTAATGGGCCATTGCGCACAACCGCATCATAACCATCAGCCGCCGCATCAACGCGGCGATCATCTAAATCCAACGTCAGTTCAATAGCCGGGTTTTGCGCCAGAAACTTGTAAATCGGTGGACCCAAATGCATGCGCCCAAACGTCACCGGCGCTGAAATGCGCAACGGCCCCACCAGCGCCCCACGCCGCTCGGCTATTTCGGATGCGGCATCCTCGACATCCTGCACAATGCGCGCCGCACGTTCTAAAAATGCGGTGCCGTCTTCAGTCAGGCTGAGTTTGCGGGTCGTCCGGTGCAGCAGGCTTGCACCTAATAAGCGTTCGAGTTCCGCCAGCCGCTCGCTCACCACAGACTTCGACAAGCCTAAACGCCGCGCGGCCTCACTGAGCGAGCCCGCCTCGGCCACAGCAACGAATGTCGCAACCCCATCGAGCTTTAGCATTGTTCGGTTTTTCCGAAAATTAGAACCCAGATTTGGAGACTAATCAGAACGGCTGAAAATAACCACAGTCCCTTCATCGAACACATGACGTGTTCACAAAAAATAACGGGAGAAAGACTATGAGCAATGCAACCACCAAAGGCCGCCTGAATGGCAAACGCGCTTTGATCACCGGCGGGTCAACAGGCATCGGCCTGGAAACTGCAAAGCGCTTTATTGCTGAAGGTGCCCGCGTTGCCATTACCGGCACCAACCAAAAGAACTTGGACGCCGCCCGCGCTGAACTCGGCAATGACGTTGTGATTATTCGCGCCGATGCGGGCAACGTTTCCGTTCAAAAAAATGTGGCCGACGCTGTGCAAAAAGCCTTCGGCGGCTTGGATGTCGTATTCATCAACGCCGGCGTTGCTGAGCTGCGCCCGGTTGAACAATGGGACGAAACAGGTTTTGACCGTGTTTTTAACGTCAACGTCAAAGGCCCCTACTTCTTAATTCAAGCGTTGCTGCCGATTTTGGCCAAGCCTGCTTCGATTGTGCTGAACACCTCGATCAATGCGCACATCGGTATGCCCACCAGCAGCGTGTATGGGGCCAGCAAGGCCGCCATGGTGTCGCTGGCTCGTACATTGTCGGGGGAATTGATTGGTCGCGGCATCCGCGTGAATGCGGTCAGCCCAGGCCCGATCTCGACACCTTTATATGGCAAACTGGGCATGAACGAAGAGCAACTGAAAGGCTTGGCCACGACCATCCAAAGCCAAGTACCTGCTGGCCGCTTCGGCAACCCGGTCGAGATCGCCAATGCCGTGGTGTTCTTAGGCTCAGACGAAGCTGCCTTTACGGTCGGCAGCGAGCTCATCATCGACGGTGGTATGGGCCTGTAACCCTCATTCGCATACACTTACGCCCGGCCCCAAGCCGGGCGTAAGTGTATGCGATATCGACCTTTCCATTTTTCAAAAAACTTTGAAGCCCACGTCACAACGGCCCAAGCTCAATCGTCATCTCTGTATCAACCCAAAAGGAGATGAAAATGAGTACCCCGAAACTTGCAATTCCCTCTGCTTTTAGCGCAGTTCCCGCCGTATACCGCGCGCTCGGCAGCGCATCGATGGCAATCGCCGACGGCATCGAGCCCCGCTTGAAACATCTGGTGACGCTGCGCGCCTCGCAGATCAACGGTTGCGGTTTCTGCGTTCAGATGCACTTAGCTGAAGCCCGCAGCGCAGGCGAAACCCAGGAGCGATTAGATAAAGTGGTTGTGTGGAACCAGTTCGATGATTTCACCGCCGCTGAGAAAGCCGCCCTGGCCTGGACAGAAGCCATGACGGTGCTGGATGCAAAGACCGACTTCCGTACGTTACGTGCAAACTTGCAGCAGCATTTTTCGGAAGCTGAAATTGGCACTCTGACTGCCAATATTGGTATGATTAACTTGTGGAATCGCGTTCAAGTTTCTCATCACTAATGTCTGATACACCTAACATCGCTGTGTTTGAAAATAATCGGTCCCGATTGTTGGGGCTGGCCTACCGCATGCTCGGCTCGCGCGCCGATGCCGAGGATGCGGTACAAGACACTTATCTGAAGTGGCAACAGACCGATCACAGCAAAATCGATAATGCTGCGGGTTGGTTGACCTCCATCTGCACCAACCGCTGCATCGATATGCTGCGCGCCGCCCACAAAACCCGCGTGGATTATGTCGGCACCTGGTTGCCCGAACCGACACAAACCGCGATTTACACATCCCCCACGGAGCACGACCTGATGCTCAGTACATCACTGACCACAGCCTTCCTGCTCATGCTTGAACGCCTAACACCCAAAGAGCGCGCAGCTTATTTGTTGCACGATATATTCGAACAGGATTACGCCGAGATCGCAGCAACGTTAGAGATGGATGAAGCAGCGTGTCGTAAATTGGTGTCACGCGGCCGCGAACACATACAGCAAAGCAAAGTACGCGCCAGCACCGCGCGCCAACAGCAAGAGAAGTTGCTGGCAACCTTTCAAGAAGCTGTCCAAACCGGCGCTACTGATAAACTGGCCGCAATGCTGTCGAGCGACATCGCGCTACATGCCGATGGTGGTGGTAAAGCCAGCGCTGCCTCGCGGACACTGATGGGCAAAGCTGAAGTGATGAAGTTCATCGAGCGTGTGTTGATGCCGCATTATCGCGCTTATGAATGGATATTCACCGATTTGAACGGCGGCCCTGGTTTGATTTTGCGCAATGAAGGCGAGATTGTTGTCAGCATGTCGTTTGCAACCAGCGACGACGGTCTGACATCGGATATTTTCGTGATGCGTAACCCCGACAAACTCGCGCATCTGGAACTGAACGCATTGCACTAACAAAGAACCCCGCATCTTTCGTTGCGGGGTTTTGTAGTTTTAAGCAGCCTCTTTCTCAGCTTAAGGCCACGGATTTGCCCAGGCTGGAATTTTATTTAGCGTTTCAAGCCAGCGCAGCACATTCGGAAATGCTTGTAGGGGCATATCTGCTTCACGCCATTCAGCCACCATCGGCGACAGGTAAAAGTCGGCAATCGTCAATCGATCAAGCGTCACGTAGGCGCGCCCTTTCAAATGGTCATCCAGCACTTTTGCAAATTTCTCGACGTCGGGGCGTTTCGCATCAAGCATAGCTTGATCTGGCGGACCGATCTTGAACATCGGCTTAATAATGTTCTCGAAGTAATAAGCCCCAACGGCTGGGGCCCAATGGCAATCGCTCCACGACAACCATCGAATAACCTCGACTTGATCTTGCGGTTTATGCGCGGGCCACAAATCAGAATTCGCCTTCAAACATAGATAAATCATCATTGCTGATGATTCCCATAACACCGTGTCACCGTCGATCAGCACGGGCACTTTCTTGTTGGGATTAAGCGCTGCGAACTCAGGTGTTTGCAGTAAATGTCCGGCAGGCACAGATTCGAAATCGATGTTCAAATGCTTGGCCACCCCCAATACACGGCGTGGGGCTTGCGTTTTAAACCAGTAAATTTTCATCAGTCTATCTCCATTTTGTTCTGATACGGCATTGACTCGACACTTAACCTTATGGTTTACTTTACCACATGGTTAAGTTTCAGCAATCGGGAGAAGTTCGATGCAAACCCTCATTCCGTTTTTGTGGTTCGAGAAAGAAGCTGAAGACGCCGCCAACTATTATGTGTCGATTTTTCCGAATAGCAAAATCACCGACGTGATGCGCTGGGGCAAAAACATGCCGCAGCCTGAAGGCACTGTAATTACGGTGACGATGGATTTGAACGGCACCAAGTTCAGCTGCCTCAATGGCAACAACCAAAGCAAATTCACATCCGCGACGTCGTACTTAGCACCCTGCGATACGCAGGCGGAAATTGATGCGGTGTACGACAAATTGTTGGTCGGCGGCTCAGAACTGGCTTGCGGCTGGCTCACCGACAAATTTGGTGTGACGTGGCAAGTCGCCCCTGTCGCCCTGCTGCGCATGATCAGCGATAAAGACCCTGTCAAAGTTCAACGCGCCATGGGTGCGATGATGCAGATGAAAAAATTACATCTGCCGACGCTGCAAGCCGCCTTTGAGGGCAAATAATGCTGCCCTTCAATAACCCGAACCTGGATCGAACGTTTGCGGCCTTGGCTGACCCCACGCGCCGCGCGCTGCTGGCGCGCTTAGAGCAGGAAGATCAGCAATCCATTAGCGATCTGGCCAAACCGTTTGAGATGTCACTGCCAGCGGTGATGAAGCACTTAGACATCCTGACCGATGCAGGCCTGATCTCGCGTGAAAAACAAGGCCGCACTGTTACCTGCACGTTGGTCGCAAAGCCCATGGAGGATGCCATGTCCTGGCTTGCTCGATATGAGCGCTTCTGGACTCAGCAATTCGACCGCCTCGCCGCCTTTTTGGAGAACGAGCAATGCTCAACCAAGCCACAAAACCAAGCGTTACGTTCAAAAGAAAATTCAAAGCGCCGCCGCAAAAAGTCTACGAAGCCTGGACTGACCCGGAAAAGCTAGCGGCCTGGTGGGGCCCTGGCCCCAATGACGAACTGATGTTCGCGAAGATGGATGTGCGCGAAGGCGGCAGCTTTGCCATTCGGTTTAAGTCGCCCCCCGACGAGCACGAATGCCGTGGCGTGTACAAAGTCGTGAAGCCAGGCCAAGCGCTGGAGTTCACGTGGTACTGGCACACAACGCCTGAGCGTGAATCGTACATCCGCATCAACTTAAAGCCCGATGGCGATGAGACAGTGATGACGTTTATTCACGAACAGTTCTACGATCAAGCCGCGTGCGACGGCCACACCAAGGGCTGGACCGTGGCGTTTGAGAAATTGGATGCAGTTTTATCAGGAGATGCAGCGTGAGCCTACAGCCAGCGCGTTACGAGACAATCTCTGGCATGGATATGGCTGGCATGAATGTCAGCTACGCCTTCCAGAATATGAATGACATCCCTGAACAGTGGGATCGCATCCAACCTTATATCGGCACGACACCAAACCAAGTGGGCCGTCGCGCTTATGGCGTGTGTCACAACATGCACAAAGGCGGCTTTGATTACTTTGCAGGCGTTGAAGTTTCAAAAACCTCTGATCTGCCCAAAGCCCTGACGCCGTTGCATGTGCCCGCAGGCAAGTACGCGGTGTTTGTTCACAACGGGCCGATCTCGGCTATTCGCGACACGATTGATGCCGCTTGGAAATGGTCACAATCATCCGGCCAGCAAGACGCGTCCCGGCAACTGCATGTGGAAGTGTACTTGGAAAATTGGGCGCCGGGTAAAGACGGCGGCGTTGAACTCTGGACACCGGTAAAATAGGGACAAAGCACATGAAACATACTGTCGTCTCCCCATCGGAATTTCAGACCGCGCATAAAGCGTTCTTAGAGCGCGAGAAAGAATTCACCCGCGCGCGTGATGCCCTCAGTGCAGCACGCCGTGAATTACCGTGGGTGAAAGTGGATAAGGCGTATACGTTTGACACACCGCAAGGGCGCAAAACACTGTCCGAACTGTTCGATGGCCGCAGCCAGTTGATTGTGTATCACTTCATGTTCGGCCCAGACTGGGAACACGGCTGCGCCAGTTGCTCGTTCGTCTCTGACGGCATTGATGGCTCCATCGTTCACGTCAATCAGCGCGATGTCACGTTCCTGGCTGTATCACGTGCGCCCCTGCCCCAGCTTGAAGCCTTCAAGAAGCGCATGGGCTGGTCGGTTCCGTGGGTGTCCTCCTTCGGGTCCGATTTCAATTACGACTTCCATGTCTCCTTCACTAAAGAAGAGTTGGATAGCGGATCGATCTTCTACAATTACGGCCAGATGACGCCCTACCCCGTTGATGAACTACAAGGCATTAGCGTGTTTTATAAGAACGACGCCGGCGAAGTGTTTCACACGTACTCTAGCTACGCGCGCGGCTGCGATATGCTGGTGAGCACCTACAATTTGCTCGATCTCACCCCAAAGGGACGGGATGAAGATGGCTTGGCTTTCACGATGTCGTGGGTACGTCATCATGATCGGTACGAAAACAAGCCAGTCGACACCACAGCCGCCTATGCTCCACCCCGCGCTTTATGTTGTGGTGGGTAATACTCTAGACATCCCCTATTTCGCCCCGTCATGATTGCGGGAGGAACATCTGGGGAGAGCGTTCATGCCGATTGCGCCTGTTAATGGCTTGGAGATGTATTACGACATCGAGGGTTCAGGCCCGCCATTGTTGTTGCTACATGGCGGTCTGACCACGATTGAATACTCGTTCAACAAACTGCGGCCGAAATTAGCGCAACGCTGGACGACAATTGCGGTTGAACAGCAGGCCCATGGCCGCACGGCTGATATCGACCGCGAGATTACTTACGCGGGCATGGCGGATGATACCGCAGCGCTGCTGCGTCACCTCAACATCGCGCAAGCGGATGTGTTTGGGTGGAGTGATGGCGGCAACACTGGCATGCAATTGGCGCTGCGCCATCCTGAACTTGTGAGAAAACTTGCGGTGTTTGGATCATTTTGCAGCATTGATGCGTTGTATCCGCACATCATTGAGTTTTTCGCAACCGCAACAGCTAATGATTTTGGGGCTGACCTGCGTGAGGCTTACGAAAAAATTGCGCCACGTAAAGAATGGAACCGCCTAATTGATAAAACCAAAGTTATGACGTTGCCGGAAGAAAGCTGGGGCGCGGACAAGTTGAAATCCATTTCGGCACCGACACTTTTTATGATCGGCGATGACGATATTGTGAAACCCGAACACGCCGTGGATATGTTTCGGTTATTACCGAAGGGACAATTGGCAATCTTGCCCGGCACCAATCATTTCGCGCCGGTCTACAAACCGGATTTGCTGTTGTCGTTGATAGAGCCGTTTTTAGCCGGGCCCATGCCGAAGCAGAAAACAGCAGCTAGTTTTGGATAACATCGTTCGAAATCAGGGAGGATATGACGATGAGTTATGTTGATGGATTTTTGATTCCGGTACCGAAGAAAAAGGTCGCCGCCTATAAAAAGATGGCAACAGTCGCGAAGAAAGTCTGGCTCAGCCATGGCGCGCTCGATTATGTCGAAGCCATTGCCGACGACGTAAAGCCAGGCAAGTGGACGTCATTTCCACAAGCCGTGAAGTTGAAGAAAGACGAAACCGTATGGTTCTCGTACATCGTCTACAAGAACCGCAAACACCGCGATGCGGTGAATAAGAAAGTCATGGCTGATAAGCGCATGAAAGCTTTCGGAACGGACATGAGCAAAATGCCATTCGATGGCAAGCGCATGATTTTTGGTGGCTTTAAAGCGATGGTCAAAGCCTAATCCACACCGCTATGTGATTTTCAAAAGGCGCACAGAGTACTGTGCGCCTTTTTTGCTAGAAGAGGCGCGTCAGCAAGTACGTAACTGCACCAATCGAACCGGCGGCGGGAATGGTCAGCACCCAAGTGATTAAAATATCCCGCGCGATATTCCAGCGCACGGCACCGGCATTACGCGCGGCCCCCACGCCCACAATCGAGCCCGCAATGGTTTGTGTGGTCGACACGGGCACGCCAAAGCCCGTGGCCATAAACAGCGCGACCGCACCAGATGTTGCTGCACAAAAGCCCTGTTGCTGCGAAAGCTTGGTGATCTTCGAGCCCATGGTGCGCACGATGCGCCAGCCGCCCATCAGCGTCCCAATGCCCATCGCAGCTTGGCATAACAGCACGACCCAGAACGGCACATGAAAACCACCTTCCATCATGCCTTGCGAGTACAGCAGCACCGCGATGATCCCCATCGTCTTTTGCGCATCGTTGGCACCGTGGCCCAACGAATACAAAGCAGCGGAGACAACCTGCAACGGACGAAAGATGCGGTCGCCAGTTGCCGCGGCCACGCGCCGGAACGTCCACGACACCACCAACATTAGAAACAGTGCGAGCGACAAGCCCACCAGGGGTGACAGCACGATGCCCGCAATGGTTTTCAACAAACCAGCCCAGACAATGCCGGTGCCACCTGCTTTCGCAACGCCAGCGCCAACAAGCCCGCCAATAAGCGCGTGCGAACTGGACGACGGCATGCCCCACAGCCAGGTGACGATGTTCCAGACAATCGCCCCCGTCAGCGCGCCAAAAATAACAGCCGGATCAATCACGTCCGCGCTGATGATCCCTGACCCCACAGTTTTCGCGACAGCCACACCGAAAAACAAAAAAGCGATGAAATTAAAAAAAGCCGCCCACAGCACTGCTGTAAACGGCTTCATCACGCGGGTAGCAACGACAGTTGCGATAGAGTTGGCGGCATCGTGCATGCCGTTCAAGGCATCGAACACCAGCGCGACACCAATCAGTGCAATCAGAAGCGGCAGCGAAATCGGATCCATGGCTTTCGCCTATTATAGGTGGCTAATGACGATGCCGCTGATCTCGTTCGCGATATCCTCGAACCGATCCATGATCTTTTCGAGAGAATCATAAATCTCGGTGCCGACAATGAACGGCATGGCTTTGCCGTCGCGATGTTGCAGATAAAGCGTCTTCAAGCCCTTCTCGTGCAGTTCATCGGCCACATCTTCGCTGTGCACGATCTCTTCCGATAGTTGTCCCAAACGGTGCGCATTGGTGCGCACGTCTTTCAACAGCGCGATCATTTCAGCGGTGCTATTGGCTGACTTAATCACCACATCGCCCATATCGCGCATATGCGGCTCGAAGGATGTCACTTCATATAAGCGCACCAACTTGGTGGTCTTGCGCATTTGGTCGATGGCATCATCCATCGAGGTAATCAGCTCTTGAATGTCGGTTCGCTCGAACGGCGTGATGAAGCTGCGCTTAATATCCAGCAACACTTCGCGCGTGATCACATCGGCATCGGTTTCATGTTTCACAATGCGATCGACGCAGGCCATCACGTTGGCGCCGCCGTCCAGCATTTCGCGTAAGGCTTTCGCCCCCTGCACTAGGTGCGCGGCATGGCGCCCTGTCAGATCAAAAAACGCATCTTCTTGCGGCAGAAGTTTTTGAAACCACTTGAACACTGACCCAGTCTCCCCAGCGCTTTACGAATGCGGTCCGCCACTCTGTACGTTACGTTTTGATGACGGTTTTGTTGCGGTGGGATACCCGGTCCCGGCTTGGGGAGCAACAGGCGGAACGCATGACTGTCCGCGTTTTTGGCGTTATCTGTGGATAATTAAGGACTTACGAGACTGAAAACAGGCCTTTTTAGGCTGGGGGCAGCGTTTGGGGCGTCACCAGCAGTTTGTCGATGCGACGGCCATCCATATCGACCACCTCGAACTTATAGCCCCGGAACAAGAAAACCTCTCCTTCATGGGGAATATGCCCCAGTTGCTCCAACACCAAACCTGCAACGGTATGGAAGGTATCGCTTTCCGAAAGCTTTGAAATGCCCAACACATCCTCGAAGTCATCAATCAGCATCGAGCCATCGACCAAGAGCGAGCCATCATCGCGGCGTGTAATCATGGGCGATGCGTCTTCGCTGTTGTCCGGCAACGCGCCCGCAATACTTTCCAGAATATCAGTGATGGTAATGATACCTTCCATCATCCCCTGCTGATCCATCACGATGGCAATGTGGATGTGCTCGCGTTTAAAGCGGTCGAGAATATCCAACACCGGCGTTGCGTCATCGATAAACGGTGCAGGCTCCATCACATCCGCCAACTTGACCGCGCGGTTACTCAACACTTGCGGCATCACGAATTTCGCCTGCACAACGCCAACCGGATGATCGACCGTGCCGTCGCACACTAAGAGCCGTGAATGAGCGCTTTTGCTGAACACTTCGCTTAAGTCTTCAATTGTCGCATTGCGATCAATCCAGGCCACATGAATACGCGGCGTCATCACCGCTTTGGCAGTGCGATCTGCCAAGCGCAACACGCCTTCAATCATATCGCGCTCTTGTTGCTCAAACACGCCGGAGGCTGTGCCCTCGGCCACCATGGTTTTTACTTCTTCTTCAGTAACACCACTGGCTTGCAGCTTATTAATGCCTAGTAGCTTCAACATACCTTGCGTGGAGTGCCGCAACAGCCACACCGCAGGTGCTGCAACCTTCGCCAACATGCGCATCGGTAAGGCAATCGCGGCGGCAATTTGCTCGGCATACACCAGCGCAATGCGCTTGGGCACTAATTCGCCCACGATCAACGATAAATACGTGATCACCAGAACCACAACGCCAGTGCCGATGCCGTCACTGTACGCGGCCAGAAATTCAAACTGCTCCAGCCAATCGCCCAAGCGATCACCCAAGGCCGCGCCACTGAACGCACCGGCGCTGATGCCCACCAAGGTAATGCCAATTTGAACGGTCGAGAGAAAACTGGTGGGTTCTTCCAGCATTTCGAGCGCTGCTTTAGCGCCCCGGCTTCCGTTCGCCGCCATTTGTTGCAGCCGCGCTTTGCGCGACGAGACAACCGCCATTTCGGACATCGCCATGACGGCATTGATCAAGATCAAGCCAATCACAACGATCATTTCCAGAATAATCATAGCGGTGTTTCACACTCTCGCGTCAGAAGGAAAATATGCAGTTCACTTAGGTTTAGCATGGTCAGTTCAAGGCGTCAGACGGCGAATGTGACCGCGGCCACGACAAGATAACGCCCCACTTTTGCAATGGTCACCAGCAGAACAAATACTGGCAGCGGCTCGCATAACACGCCCGCAACAACCGTCAGTGGATCGCCAATAATCGGCACCCAACTGAGCAGCAGCGACCATTTGCCATAGCGCTGATACCAGCCTTGAGCGCGCACTAACGCGGCATCGCTGACCGGAAACCACCTCGCCTGCTTAAAGCGTTCAATCCCCCGCCCCAGCAGCCAATTCACGCAACTCCCCAACACATTGCCCGCACTGGCCACAAGCAATACCAACCATGGCGCATAGTCATTCAACAGCAACGCTGCTACGGCGGCTTCAGATTGTGCTGGAAAGAGTGTCGCAGCAAGAAAGGCCGTGAAGAACAGCCCCGCATACACAAGAACGTCAGTCATTCAGAAAATGCGACGATTTATGGACCCGGCGTCAGGATCATTTGTTCGCGAGCGACGACGGTGCCGTCCCACATCTCGCGCGCATCGATTTCCACCTGGCGCATAAAGTCGTCGTTATGATCAGGGTCGTGATGGAAGATCGCGAGCTGCTTCACGCCGGCTTGTTTGCACAAGCGCACGCCTTCTTGCCACGTCGAGTGGCCCCAGCCGATCTTGGCTTTGAATTCAGCGTCGGTGTACGTGCAATCGTACACTACAATGTCTGCACCTTCGATCAACGACAGCACAGTTTCATCAGGCTTACCGATGATGTGCTCGGTGTCGGTCACGTAGCAGATCGATTTACCGCCATGTTCGATGCGGTAAGCCGTAGAGCCGTTCGGGTGGTTCAGCGGCGCGGTTTTCACCACAACGCCACCATCCATCGTCCAATTGGCACCGGCTTTGAAATCTTCGTAGTGCAACTGCGCCTGTAAGGCTGCAAGCGGCACGGGGAATGTGGGGTTTGCCATTTGATTGGCCAGCACATTTTCAATGCCGCCCACGTCTGACAAGTGGCCCGCACAAATTGTGAATTCGCTGTTGGCCATGAAGGCCGGGCCAAAGAACGGGAAACCGTTGATGTGATCCCAATGCGAGTGGGTCAGCATCAGCACGCCTTTTTTGACGCCGTCTTTCATGAACTCGAAGCCAAGGTTACGGATCCCCGTCCCGGCATCAAGAATAATGCGGTGATCACCCGCATAGATTTCAAGGCACGAGGTATTACCGCCGTACACCACGTGCTGTGGTGACGGACAAGCTATGCTTCCGCGGACGCCCCAAAATTTAACGGCAACGCTCATATCACATCCGTATCAGGGGGTATCCCGGCAGCAACAATCGGTTGCAAACGCCACGTCAAAACCCATCCCCATACCGAGATACTATGTGACGGAAATTGCTTAAACAATTCAAAAATCTGCACTTTTTATCCACAGGTCATTTGAGACTAATCCTTAGAGGCCACTCGCGCAATGTTGTCACCAACCTGCAAACCCAGGGATTTTGCGGCATTCCCGCTGTTTTGGGCAATTTCAACCAATAAGTTGGAGTTTCCATACCAAAAGAGGTCACCAACACGAACATCGGTAAATGTACGGGCGCGCGACAGCACCCGTCCCCCCGCTGTCAGGTTTTCCCCTGCTGTCATTGATTCAACGCGCAGGCCCGTTAGGGCGTTGCCGTAGCCATCGACATAAACAACTGCTGCGAGATCATCCGGCCAATCAGGCCGGTCTAGTGTGACTGCATTTATGTCTATTGCGTTAGGCAGTTCACTCTGCGCCACCAACTGTGCCGCCACAGGGGCAAAGACATCGCGGCCATGAAATGTGGCGCTGCACGCATTTGGCACCGGCAACTGAAACGCCTGAGACCGTTTGGCGCGACGTTGCACCTGCGACAACAGACCGTTATCAGGCCCCACAAACCACACGCCATCGGCATTCAGGGCGACGCATTTGCGCTCAGACCCCACGCCGGGGTCGACAACCGCCACCACAACATCGCCGGGTTCGGCTTGCAGTGTATAGGCGGGCAACAAATAGGCCGCAGATTTAGGATCGAACGCGGGCACATCGTGCATCAGGTCGATGACAGGCACGTGCGGGACAGCACGCTTCAGCACGGCATGCACCTGCCCCACATATGGGCCACTCAGTCCAAAATCCGTGAACAAAAAAATCATAGGCATAGGGGAAGTATACCAACTTGGGTAAAACACGTCAGACCGAAGATGGAGAGTTAAATGTCGACGTTGCCACTGGTTGCCGTATCGCGCCGTATTCCCAAGGTTTGCGAAGAGCGTTTGGAAAAACTGTTTCGCGTGCGCTGGGGCAACGATGAGGGCGATTATACCACTGCCCGCATGATCGAATTAGCTGACGGTGCCGAGGCGTTGATGGTGAGTGCGGTTGATGGCGTGAATGCTGAGGTCGCGGCGAAGTTACCGGCCAGCTTGAAAATCATTTCAACGTTCTCTGTCGGCACAGATCACATCGACATTGCTGCTGTTAAAGCGCGAGGCATCCTGATCGGTAACACACCTGGCGTGCTGACCGACGCCACGGCTGATATTGCGCTTCTGTTGATGCTGGGTGCCATGCGCCGTGGTGGCGAAGGCGAACGCATGCTGCGGGCCGGGCAATGGACTGGCTGGCGCCCGACACAATTGATGGGCACGCACCTTCACGGCAAAACATTAGGCTTAGTGGGCATGGGCCGCATTGGTGCGGCGGTTGCCACACGCGCCAAAGCGTTTGGCATGAACATTATCTACCACAACCGCAAACCATCAGCCGATGCTGAGCCATTGAACGCCACATACTATGCGTCGCTGGATGAAATGCTGGCGCAGACACAAGTGCTTTCATTGCACTGTCCGCTGACACCTGAAACCAAAGGCTTAGTGAACGCAACTCGTTTGGCCCAACTGCCTAAGGGTGCCATCGTAATCAACACGGCGCGCGGCGGCAGCGTCGTGGATGAAGATTTGATCGCTGCCCTGAAATCTGGGCACATCGCTGCGGCGGGTTTGGACGTTTACGCCAACGAACCTCATTTAGACCGCAGGTATTTAGACCTCGAGAACGTCTATTTATTGCCGCACCTGGGCAGTGCGACGACGGAAACCCGCGAAGCCATGGGCATGCGCGCCATCGACAACATTGAAGCCGTCTTAAGTGGCAAAGCCCTGCCATACCCTGTGTGAGGCTAGGTAAAAACCCACACAGAGCCTGGTTTCCGCCACGTTCATTCACCATTCATGTCGGTGGCCCATTGTTTCACCTGTACGACATATTCCTTGCGCTTTAGTGACAACGCGAGGCAGTATTTCGCGGTGGGGAACTAACAGGACGGGTAACCAAATGGTTGGTTTTACGGCATTTATCCTCGCGGGCTCGCGGAAAGCGACCGGTGACGGCTTGAATGGCGCACAGTTAAAAGCGCTGCTGCCTGTCTCTGGCATGCCGATGATCGACCGCGTAGTTAAAGCCGTAACCGCTTCAAAATATGTCAAACGTGTCGTCATCTGCGGCCCCTCATCGTTGGGCACCTGGACGAACGTCACTTATTTCCCGACAGGTTCCTCGCCCGCCAATAGCATTTTGCAATACTTAGAAAGCCGCACCTTTGAAAACAGCGGTGAAACCGATCCGGTGTTCGTCACCACGGCAGATCATCCGTTGCTGACAACCGAGATGGTCGATCACTTTTTGATGGGCGCTGTCAAAAGCGATACCGACCTCGTGGTTGGTATGGTCGATAAGAATGTGGTGAAAGCCAAGTACGCGACAAGCCGTACAGGTTACAAATTCCGCGACGGCGTTTGGAAAAGCTGCAACCTGTTTGCATGCATGACGCCACGCGTGGCTAACATGGCTGCTTTCTGGCAGTTCGTTGAAAAGAACCGCAAGAAGCCGTGGCGCGTTGTGCGCGCCTTTGGCGTGTGGACGTTAATCAGCGTGCTGGTGGGCCGTTGGGATTTGCGCCAAGCCTTGATGCGTGCAGGCGAACGCGTGGGCATCACCATCGCGCCTGTTCTGATGCCGTGGCCTGAAGCCGCCATTGATGTGGATACGATAGGCGATAAGGAATTGGCTGAAGCAATTCTGCAAGCCCGACCTCAACTCGCTTAGCTGCGTTTCGCCCACTCTGCTGTCACCGCTTGCGCATTCTCGTAGTCTTTCGGGAAATCCACTTCGCACCATTTCAAGCCATCAATGCTGGCCGTCGTGACTTGGATGCGCTGCGCCAACTTCGCGATGCTGGCTAAGTAGAATGCTTGTAAGCCTGTATCGGTGCGAATGGCTGCTTCCAGTTCAGCCACAAACGCATTGGCACCGTCGGCACGGAAGCGGATCATTCCGATGGACTCAGCGGAAACGATAGACGGATCAAGCTTTTTGCTGACGTTCAGCACACGGCCTGACGCATCAGTCTGCACCTTCATGTCATCGTCGTCGTAGCTGGCTTTATGATCTACCGTCAGCGTAATCGGCGCTGGGGGTGCTGCAATCAGACGGCGCACGATCTCTTCGTCGATTAATGTGTCGCCATTCAGCAGAATAAAATCGTCCTGCATTTCGCCGCGCGCCATCCAGCACGTCGAAAGATTATCAGCCAAGTGATAGAATGGGTTTAGCGCAGTGCGCATCACCATGTCGGGTGTGGACAGCGCTTTTACTTCGGCTTCCACCTGCGCGGTTTCAAAGCCCGTCACCACGACAACGGAACTGACTCCGCCTTTTTTCAGCATATGCACTTGCCAGCCCAGTAATGAACGCGGGCCCAATTTCAGCAGGCATTTGGGGCTTTTGGCAGTCAACTCGCCGAGGCGTGAGCCTTTACCAGCGCTGAGGATGATGGCTTTCACTGATGACCTTTATGCATTCCAATTGCGTATCTCCATACCACGCTTTTCAGCGATGGCACGCAGTTTCGCATTAGGATTAACAGCCACACCCTGCCCCGCCCATTCCAGCATGGGCAGATCGGAATGATGGTCGGAATACGCGACGGTTTTCGCGTCTGTAAATGTCGCGGCCTTCGCCGCCAGCGCGGCTTTGATCATGTCCAGCTTGTCAGCGCCGTAGCAGTTGGGCCCCAGAATACGCCCGGTCAGACCTCCGTTCGCATCCACTTCGGCGCGTGTTGCCACGACATGTTCAATGCCCAGCGCCTTCGCAATCGGCACGGCATGAATGTCGTTGCTGGCGGTGGCCAACACAATCACATCGCCATTCTGTTTATGCTGCACGATCTGCGTCAAAGCGCCCAGTCTGCATTTGCGGGGAATCCACGCGCGCACAAATTCATCATTCACCGCCGCAACTTCTGACGCCGGCGCGCCAGCTGTCACGCATTTCAGCATGACTTGTTTTAGATCTTTGCGTGTCAGCAGTTTCAGCTTGTAGGCAATCGCGGCACCCAAAATGAACGGCACCGTAATCAACCGCCACGGCCTGCGCTTTACAAACCGCAACAGCCACGGCGTGAAGGTGCCATGCGTGGTGATCGTCCGATCGAGATCGAAAACAGCAATCATCAGTGCGTTGCGCTCAAGAATGAACGCACCTCAACGCCGTTGGCTTTGAGGGCATAAGCTTGTGCCACCCGCACACCGTGCGCCAGCAGGCATACAACCGTCCACAACGCCACGACCAGGAAACCAACATCGGGCATCGCAAAGATCGTCGCGATCATCAGGATGAACATGTTGGGATTACGACGTGCCGTGAACGCGCGCAGCCAGTAATCGAAGGGCCGCCAAATGTGCATTTCAAACTTAAAGCCTGCGATAAATGCGCCTTCAATCAAACGGCCAATCACGTAGCCTGCCAGAATGACCCACAGCGCAATTAGGTGCGAACTGTTGGCCAAGCCCAAATCATTTAATCCGTTCCACCATGCCCAATACCAGAACGGCGGATGCACCATATCAATGCCGTGGTCAAACACGTTGCCCCACTTGCTGGATGTGACGGTGGTGCGTGCGAGCTTGCCATCGACCGTATCCAGGAACGTCATGCTCCAGGCACACGCAATCCCCAAAGCAAAGTGCCCGTACCAGAACAGCGCAAACGCCAGCAGCACGAACACTGCACTGGCCGCTGTCACCATGTTCGGGCTTAAACCCAACTTTGCGCACAAACGCGTTGCGTGGAAAGCCGGGAACGGCCACAGCCATTTGGTGACAAAATCCGTGGCCCCTTTGTACGACGCACCGAACATGCGCCATTCCACGGCGCTTTGCGTCATGTGGTTCAGTGGCAGCACAAATGGAACCGCACGTTTGCGCAAAACATCATCATAGCAAAGTTCGGGCGCATCGGGTCGCGCAACTGGCAAGCCCGGTGGCAAGTCATCTAAACTTGCACCATCAGCCAAGGCTGCAATTGCAGCCGGATAGTTGTCATCGCTACGTGCGGCTACAGCTTGCAGTTTACTGTTGATCTCGGTGGCCAACACGAGTGGCCCGCGCTCCAGCAACTTTTTAATCAGACGATCTTCCAGCAGAACATCAGACCGCACCAACAAGACGCGCCGTTTTGCCGACCAGGCCGGTTCCTGCAACGCCCCACCTTCATTTTGCCACCGGTCCTCGGCTTTCACGTTGGCATAGGCGACATCAGTGAAACCAAACCGGTTGGCCACACGTTGCATACGTTCAAGGCTATCCAATCCCCAAATCTTAATGGGGCATTCGCCAACCAAGCGAATGATTGTCGTGGCCGCAGGCGTTTCAGAACCGGGGTTTGTCATATGAATCAGATGAATGAAATGTGGCTGAAAAAGGAATCTAAAGGACGCTATATTATGATGGATGCCGCCACCGCAGGCAAACCATCAACCGGCACACATGATAGTAATCACATGAGCGACCCCCGCATTAACCGCACCATTGAGGCATTCGGGTATCCCACCAACATGGTGGCGGACTTTGGCGAGTGGATTGTGCTGGTCCGCCCCAAACAGGTGACGCTCGGTTCGGTTGTGATTGCCGCCGCCCACCCCGCCACATCATTCGCGGATTTACCGCCCCTGCACTTCACTACACTGGGGCCAGTTATGAGCCGGGTTGAGACGGCCTTAAAAACCCTGTTTCATTGTGACAAGGTCAATTACCTGGCGCTGATGATGGTGGACCCGCATGTGCACTTCCACGTCATCCCCCGCTTTGCCCAAACCGCAACCTTCGCGGGCCAAAGCTTTGCCGATAACTTCTGGCCCAAGCCGCCGGATGTGACACAAGCGCTGGATGTTGCACCCGAAACCTTCAATATGCTTACCGAAGCTTTAAAGAACGGCCTGTCTTAAAACGGTATGCCTTAGAGCCGCTTCTCATCAATTTACAAAAATATACTGGACCCTATTAAGGGGCCGGAGTGAGATAGCCCCTACAATTCATGTAGGGGTTTATCGATGCCGCTCAACCGCACCACTGAAGTTTGGTTTGTCTCCGGGCTTCGCTCGCCGTTCGCCAAGATCGACAGCGTCCTCGCGCAGGAAGATGCCATTTCGCTCTCTGTACCCGTCGTGCAGGGCATGATGAAGCACGTTCAGGCAGGCACGTACCCTGACTTGGTGCTGTGGGGCAACGTCACGCCCAACTTAGGCTGGTCGAACATCGCCCGCGAAATCTGGATGGATGCGAAGCTTGATCCACGTGCGCCAGCCGCATCAGTCGTCATGGCGTGCATCAGTTCCATCACCCAGGCTTGCTTAGCTGCAGGCTTCGTCGGCCACGGCAATCGTGAGCTTGCGGTTGTGGGTGGCGTGGAAGCCATGAGCCGCTTGCAGATTGGTCTTGGGCAATCCTTGTCAGACTGGCTACGTCACGTCATCCAAGCCAAATCCTTGGGCGAGAAATTGGGCGCTGCCGCAGATTTAAAACTCAAAGACATTGGCTTGTTTATCCCCGCCGTCGCCAACCGTACGACCGGCAAAAGCATGGGCGAGCACTGCGAAGAAATGGCGAAGGAATGGAAGATTAGCCGCCAGGCGCAAGATGAACTGGCGTACAACAGCCACCTCAATGCCATGAAGGCCCAGGATGCAAAGTTCTTTGATGATCTGATTGTCCCCGTAAATGGCGTAACCAAAGATGCAATCCCACGTCGCGACACAACGATGGAGAAGCTTGGGAAACTCAAACCGTCGTTTGATCGCACCTCAGGTCAAGGCACGCTGACCGCAGGTAACTCAACACCGCTGACTGATGGTGCAGCGGGCTTGTGGGTCGCGAGCACCGCAGGTTTGAGGAAACTTGATGGCAATTTGCCACGCGTGCGGTTGGTAGATTTTGAAATCACCTCGGTGAATATCAAAAACGAAGGCCTGCTGATGGCCCCCAGTTACGCCATCCCGCGCCTGCTGGCGCGCCATGACTTGAACTATAGCGATATTGAACTGTGGGAGATCCATGAAGCCTTTGCGGCGCAAGTTTTATGCAATGTCGCCGCGTTAGAGAGCGCCGCATTCCGCAAAGACAAAGCCGGTGTGGACCGTGACTTCGGCCGCTTCCCATGGGAGCGCGTGAACCCTAACGGCGGGTCACTGGCGATTGGTCACCCCTTCGCGGCTACAGGCGCGCGTGACATTTCTCAGGCGGTGAAGGAATTAGCGCAAATGCCAGAGGGTTCATTGGCGATTGTCAGCGTGTGCGCCGACGGCGGCCAGGGCACAGTTGCGTTGTTGGAGAACGCGAGAAGCTAAGCGTTCTTATTGGCTGCAATCAATTTGGCGACAGCATCTGCACGACGGCGCGAACCAATTTTGCGATAGATGCTGCGCAAGTGGCTGCGCACAGTTAATTCGTGCAAGCTGAGCGTCGAGGCAATGAGCTTGTTGGAATGACCTTGCACCAACAAGTCTGCCACACCGCGCTCGCGCTCGGTCAGGAGACCATTTACTTGATGCGGTGCGATTTCGGTTTCATCCCCCGGCTTTCTGGTCTCGAAAATAAACGGTGCGATATAGTTGTCGCCCGTAATAACTAGGCGCAGTGCATTCGACAGGGAATTTTTGCGCGCTGATTTGGGCACAAAGCCCGCAGCCCCCAGTTCCAGGCATTTACGCGCTGTCGCGGGGTCAACATTGCCTGACATGATCAGAACGCGGGTTTTGGGAAAGCCCTTAATCACGTCTTCGACGGATTTGAGTCCATTCTCGCCGGGCATTTGCAGATCAAGCAAAATCACATCAGGGTGCGGCGTTTCATGACGCATTGCCAACAGATCGCCGTAATTTCCGAGTTCAGAAATTTTTGTGCTCGCGCCAGCGAAGTCTGCCAGCATTTCGGCCACCAGTTCGCGCAAGACAGCATGATCATCGGCGATCAAAATCCACATTAAACAAACTCATCAAAAAGCAAGAAGAACCGTGGCCAGTCTAATGAGCACAGCAGGCGAGATACAGATAAACTTAACTAAAGTTACATCGAAAGATGGAAATCGAAGTTATACCAGGCTCGCTTAACGGATAACCCGGACGTTATTCCCTACGCCGCTCACATACACGTTTATAGTATCGATTAAGGCTTGCGCCTCATGAATCTGCGCCGAGAGCATGTCCGTCGCACCAGAAACACGTAGCAGCACGTTTTTCAAAACTTTGTGATGGGGCTGCGCAAAAAACTTTGCATCAAATACTGTCTGCTCTTCAACCAGTCTGTCGGCTTGCGCATAGCCCGCATCACGGCGCACTTGATCGTAAATCTCTTTAATCTGGTCCGGCACGTCGGCACCAAATACATCCGGCAGGTGCATAACAAGCAGCAAGGCATCGCGCACAGTCACCATCAACTTAGCGATATTACCGCAAGACAAGGTGAGTTGTTGCACCATATGTTTCAGCAGCGTGTTATCCGCAATGTCTTCAAGCTCATTTGCAGCCAAGCCAGCCTCATGCGCTTCGGTCATCAAAGTGCCCGCATAAGTGACAATAATGTTCGCCACACGGCATTCTGTCGCCAAGGCTTGGCAACTATTCACAACATCTTCCGACGGCACGTTCACAACTGGCTCTCGCTTCACAGCTTGGAAATTCAGGATTTGAAATTTCATAAGATCCTCCACCACGTGAGTTGCACCCTCGCCTCAACCCGCCTGCCAGCACACGACAACGGGTTGAGGACTTTGAGGACATCTACCGCAAACTGGGAGTTATGCGGCTTTGATATCTGCGAGGAACGTATCAACCTCTGTACGTAAGGTTGTGGATTGCTTAGCCAATTCCTTGGCGGCTTCCAGCACTTGCGTTGAGACTTGACCTGTTTCGCCTGCGGCTTGTGTGACACCGGCAATGTTTGTGGTCACTTCCTGGGTTCCCGCGGCCGCTTGCTCAACGTTACGGGCGATTTCTTTGGTCGCTGCACTTTGCTCTTCAACCGCCGAAGCAATAGTGGTCGAAATACCATTCACCTTTTCAATCGAGCCAAAGATGCGCTCAATCGCATCAACCGATGACTTGGTGGCAGATTGAATACCATCAATCTGGCCGCCGATTTCTTCGGTCGCTTTGGCGGTTTGGGTCGCCAAGTTCTTCACTTCGCTCGCCACAACCGCAAAGCCCTTGCCGGCTTCACCAGCACGCGCGGCCTCAATAGTTGCATTCAACGCCAGCAAGTTGGTTTGTTCAGCAATATCAGTAATCAACGCGACCACTTGGCCGATCTTGCCTGCGGCTTCATCCAAACTGCGCACCAAATCTTTCGCTTTGGTCGCTTCGGTTACTGCTTCACCAACTGCTTGGCTGGATTCTGAAACCTGACGGCTAATCTCAGCAATCGAGCTCGACAACTCTTCGGTCGCGGCCGCAACAGTTTGCACGTTAGTTGAGGCTTGTTCAGACGCCGCAGCCACAGCAGTCGACTGCACGTTGGTTTCTTCAGCAGCCGCTTGCATAGTTTGCGCAGACGCTTCCATTTGTTGGCTCGCCGAGCTGACAGTGCCTAACACCAGCTTAATAACGTTGTCGAAGCTTGCGGTACGAGCCGAGACTTTTTCAGCACGCAGTTCTTTGGCTTTGCGCTCGAGATCTTGAGCAGCAACCATTTCGTCGTTCTTAATCATGTTGACCTTGAACACTTCAACGGCCCCAGCCATTGCGCCAATTTCATCACCACGCCCCACGAATGGGATATGAACACCCTTATCGCCAGCAGCCAGCACCGACATCGTGTTCGTAATTTCAACAATCGGGGCCGCAATGGTGGATGTGACCATCAGCAACGACAGAATGCCAATGGCCAAAGCAATGGCGGTGACAATCAGCAGTGTGGTCACAGCGCTAGAATGCGCTTCACCAGCATGCTTTGATGATTGGTTGCTGCCCGATTCATTAAAGGCAGTAATATCGTCAATAGCCTCGCCAATCGCGTTGAACGCTATGGAACTTTTATTATAAGCATCAGCTACTTCGCTAAAGGGTGCTTTTGTTGCCATAAGAGCAACAATGCGATCCACTTCACCAGTATAAACTTCGCGACGTTGCAATACTTCCTTGAAGAGTCGACGGTCTTCGTCGCTCATCAGTAATTTTTCATAGTCGTTCAACTTATCTGTGAACGTAGCGCGCACTTTTGCCAGATCGGCCAGCGACGCAGTGTGCTCTTGTGGTGATTGCGCCAGTACCACGCGCGAGAATGTGGTGCGCGTGCGAGCGTTCCAAAATTTCATTTCCCCCGCTGTCTTAATTGACGGCAGCCAGTTACCGGTAATATCCGCAGTGGCACTGCCCATCGCGCCCATCTGCAAGTAGCTGATCGCACTGAGTGTAATGAAAAGCGCAATCATTAAACCAAATGCCATCAAAGCTCGTGTCTTGATCGACAGGTTATTGAGAGTTGTCATCGTTTGTTCCCTTCATGCCCGCCAGCAGCGCTGGTCCCGTAATTGAAGATCGACGGCCAACTTCTATGGCAACCGAACGCCGATAGGCATAAGGCAAACGCTATAAAGCGTCAGGACACACTCAGGGTTATCATTCGCATGTATGTGTATAAGGAGGGGAACGTAATCCTCCTCCCTATACTTTCGGATACTCAAGTGAATAATTACGATTTCAGAAGGCGCTTTATGCGCAAACTCTGCGCTTGTTTAAGCGTCCATTGCATGCAGAAGCGTCTGCACCAGTGCAGCCATATGCACAGGCTTTGAAAGAGATACCCAGCCATAGGTTTCAATGCCTTCTGCAGGCGTCGACAAATACCCCGAGACTATGGCCCCCGGAATTTCATACCCGTCAGTCTCAAGCCGCTTGAGAAGTTCGAGCGCATTGCCCCCCGGCCCAAGATCATAATCGGATAAAATAAAATCAATCGCATCGTCGGCCTCAATAATATCAAACGCCTCGGTCACATTTGATGCCTCGACGGCCTCACATCCGATCATCGTCAGTTGATCCACTAATGCGTCGCGCACATCGTCATTATCGTCAATCACCAGAACTTTGAATCCTTGCAAACGTTCGAGTTGATCTGCGGCATTCGCATTGGCATTCGTCGTGGTATTGCGTATTTCGGATGCCGCTGGGAACCTCAGCAAGAACGTCGTCCCCTCGCCCACAGCACTTTGTACCGCGATGTGGCCGCCACTTTGTTGGACAAAGCCATACACCATCGACAAGCCTAAACCTGTGCCCTGTCCGCGCGCCTTGGTGGTAAAGAACGGATCGAAAATGCGCTCAATCACATCGTCAGCCATGCCAACACCCGTGTCACTGACCGCCAGCACAACAGTGCCGCCGCCTTCGCCGGCCTCAGTACTCACTTCAAATGTAAGCGTACCGCCATCCGGCATGGCATCGCGTGCGTTGATGCTTAAGTTCAGGATGCAGCTTTCAAGCATGCTGCGATCAACTGAAATGGGGGCCACGTTGTCAGCGATTTTCATCTCGATATGAATGCGCCGCCCCAGCGTGCGGCTTAAGGTCGCGGCAGTGTCCGCCAGGATGGCTCCTATTTTGATGTTGGCTGGTGCTATGGGGGCTTTGCGTGAAAACACCAACAAGCGCCTGATCAGATCGGCAGAGCTATGCACCGCGCGCACGATCCTCTGCGCCATGGCCGGAATGCGCGTGGTTTTATCCGCTGTTTCGTTGATAATTTCGGCGGCACTCACGACAACGGCCAGCGTGTTATTGATGTCGTGAGCTAATCCCCCTGTCAGCTGGCCAATCGAGGCCAATTTGTCCGACTGGTGTAATTGTGAACGTAACGTCTCAACTGTCGTCACGTCACTCATAATGGCTGTTACTTTATTGCCTTCAGACACTGAAGCCGAAATTTGCAGCTTCAGCTCTCTTCCTGACTTCGTACGGCCAACCACAACCTTCAAATCATCCGCACTGGCTGTAGAATCCGTCGTATTCATAAACGCCAGAACATCGACGCGACTATCTGCGTTGACTTTTTTATCCTTATTCGGGTCTTTCGGCAGCAGCGCTTCAATTGAAGCGCCGATCAATTCGCCATCATTATATTCGAATGTTTTATAAACAGCCGGATTAGCCAACAAGATGCGGCCGTCTGCATCGAGCGTCACAATCGGATTCAATGCTGAATCAAATAACTGCGAATACTGACTAAGCGCTGCAATTCGCAATTCCTCCTGCGTTACGTCGCGCGCAATGGCCAGCCTTGCCTGTGTGCGCCCTTTCTGGTCCCGCAACGCCACCAGTTTTGTTTTCACTTTTAAGCGATGCCCCGAATGCGAGGTAATGTGCTCATCACTTTCGGACAGTCCTGAGGTGTCGGCATGTGCCTTGGCGGCGGCAACATCGTCGGGCGATCTGTCGGTGCCAACCATTTGGCCCAGCATCTTGCCCAGCAACTCATCTCTGCCGTACCCCAGAAACTCAGCCCCCGCTGGGTTGATATCGACAATGACGCCATTCAAATCAGTGATCACCATGAACTCATGGCTTTGACGCCAGACCGCTGTGTGCAACTTCTGCAATTCACGGGCACGCGATGCTTCTGTCACATCTAAGCACGAGATCAGAATTTCGTCCGTGTTGCCACCCAAATACGCCGGATATGCCAGAATGCGAATAGGTTCACGGTCGGGCGCTTTCAAAATCAGTTCACGCGTGATGCTTGCCGGGGCAATGACCGCTTTGGCCGGTGGCACCCACCACTGGTTCAAATCAATGCTTGCATCGCTATCCTCGGGTTGCAGCACTAAAACAAGGCTGCTGATCGCGTGGTTTAATGGGTTCGGCGTATTGCACAGCTTTGCAAAAACACCGTTGGCATATGTAATCTGCCCATGCTTCACCACAGCGCAGGCCAACGGGCTCGCTTCAAGAATGCGAATATAACGTTCGCGGCTTAAAGCAAGTTCGTGTTGCTCAATTTCGATCTGACCAATCATGCGCTCGAGCGCACGCCCAATCACAGCAAGCTCGTCACTCCCTTGTAATGTTGAATAAGCCGCAGCCGATTTAATTTCTTGTGGCAACGAAAAGACATCGCCCAACACAGAACGTCGATTTGCAATGGCTTTTGAAACATGCGCAAGAACGGTGATGGGTTTTGAAATGCCCGTCGCCAATTTCCAGACCACCCAGCCAATCAGAGCACTAAGCAGAACAACTGTTATCGCCGTGACGCCAAGGGCTTGGCGGAACGACGATAATATTTTCGCATCCTCAAAACTAACGTTGACTTTCCAGCCCGCACGCTGGGTCACCGTGGAAGCACCAATCCGGGTGGCACCGGATTTATCGACTGCGTGAAACCTCCCGATCGCTTCTTCTGTGAATGCGGCGCGTGCTTTTTCTGTGATCTTCTGCCCGACCATCGTTTGATCCGGCCACGATGTTAGCGCCAGGGTGAAATTTGAATCAAAAATATTCACCAACACGTCTTCCTGAACCTGTGACAACAGACGCTCAGAAAATTCACTGAAGTTCATACGGGCGAAAATCAGCCCTTTTAATTCACCACTATCATCGATGATCGGAAATGAAAGCGTTGCGAGATATCGATTGTCATTAGAGCTATATAGAACATCGCTGACATATAGCCCTTGGGCCTCACGCGAATGTTCCAGCATCTCGTCTAAGCTATCAGGTAACTGCTTCAAAACATTGGGCAGTGTACTGCAAATCAGCGCTCCATCCGGCGCCCTGATAGTTATGCCTTCAATATCAGTCCGCAGATTGTCGTAACTGGTAAAGAGCGGTCCGCATCCTTGAAGTGTAATGTTCCTCCGCAGGCTATCATCGGCCAGTTCGCGCAGCACATCTTCGTGGTCGCGCCACATGCCATCCAAATCGTTTGCAATCGCGCGCGCCAGAACTTCACTACGGCTATAAGCGCGCTCCAATGAGCTATTCCACTGCATGCGCAACAGTAAAGCCGCGACAATAGCCGCAGGGACCAGCACCGTGGCGGCCAACGCCGACAACTGCACCTTCACCGGCCACTCAAAAACGCGAAGTAACTTCATCTCGCCCACCCAGCTTCGGTTTTGCCGCCAGCGTGCCCAACGATACAAGAGAAGCTTTCGCATCTGCCATAGACTGACCAGTGAATGGCCAATGAAATGGGGCGATGACATTGAGATATATAAGCGAACACATTCAGCCCCACGGCTTTTTGTAAGCACATGGTTTAAGGCCCACCCAACAGGACCATAACCTAAGATTGTTTTTATCGCAGTGTATGAACGTGAATTTTATGGTTGGGCCGACATGATTAGTTTTTAAGTCAGCATGGCTGTAAGCCATCACGCTATTTGCCGAAATCAGGCGATGTCATCAGCACGTTGTTACAGCCGAAACCTTCATATTGATATCCCAGTTCGCTCAAGTAACGGATGGTCGGGTAACTGAGCGGCGCAAGATTATCGAAGGCCTCTTTGACAATCTCAATCAGAATCACACGCGGCTTATATCGCGACCAATCATTCGAACGCAGCGCAGCCAACTCAGAACCTTCAATGTCCATCGACATAAAATCAATATCCGCGCCAGCCGGCAAATGCTGCTGCAAAAGGGCGGCCATGGTCATGGCCGGTACAATGACAGGTGTTTTGAAACCCGGCGCGAAGTCATTGGGGTGTCTGGCGACTTGTGCCATCTTATGACCGCCAGCCGCATCAAGTTCAGCGAAGTATAGTGTTTCTCCTGCATCACTGATGGCCGCGTGCAAGAACACATCGCGTGGACGCATCTCAGCAAACTCAGGGCCAAACATGGCGTTTGCATCTACGCAAATGCCGCGCCACCCATAGCAATAAAACAAAAAAGTATTCGATGTAATGACCGCTTGGTTGCAGCCGATATCGACGTAAAAGCCTGGTTGCCCGCTGCGTAAGCGCGCCTTCATGAACTGGCGCAGCCACATATCTTCACCCGAACTGGAGTACGATAGATTCAATTGCGCAAGTGTACGCAAATCTACAGTGAGATTTGAAAACGCATGCACACGCCCCAGCGTGGTCTTCAGCGCGGCTTTCATTTCCGCATAAGTTAATTCGCGCTCTGTGGACATGAAAATTTACTCGGGCCAACGTGACAAAGGTAAGTATTCATAAAATACAAACGACGAGAATACCGCAGAGAATTTGCCAGCACTCTTTTTTTCATATCGCCATGGAAAAAGAGCATATCCCCTCCTTCCTTCATCTTATGGGTTTTCCACATACGGCCCTGCTTTGAGCCTGCAAAAGCAGGCTGAACCGGGTATGCACGCATGCAAAACAAAACGCCCGGTTTCAAAAAACCGGGCGTTCTTAGAAATTCTTTGCGATGGGGAAAAAGCGTTTAAGCCGCTTCTTCGTTACGAGGCTTGTTTGAACCGACATACGCCTGGGCGCAGTGATCAAGACAGTACGGCTTACCCGGATAAACTTGCTTGCCGCAGAAGCGGAAATCTTCGTGCTTCGGATCGCCGATTGGCCAACGGCAGGTGTTATGGTTCAGGTCAGTCAACGTGAAGATCTTCACTGACTCTTTCTTCGACGACGATGACGATGAACTCGAAACCGGCGCACTCACCGTGCCCGTGGCTGCAGCTGCTGCACCACCCGGTGCGGCGGTCGCTGCGGCGGCAGCAGCCGCCGAGGTATCTTGACGTTTGATGGGCGACGGGCGGCCTTTTAAGCCCAAGCGGTGTGCCTTACCGACAACCGCATTCTTCGACACGCCCAAACGCTTGCCGATTTCCCCCGTGGTCAAGCCTTCCGACCAAAGCTTTTTCAGCTTGGCGATTTTCTCGTCATTCCACATCTGCAGATGATCCTTTGTATCGGTCGTTGCATGCCGCGATCTCTAACGGACCGCTTGCGGTTTATTGCTTTGAATATGGGTCTTATGAAGCCCGATAAAATGGGGCTTTTCAAAGAGCCGCGGAATTTAGCCTCCAGTTTGCCCAGAGTCTACTGCTGCCGCGCATCATCCACGCCATACCCGTCAAATGGGTTGCTGGCCTCAAGCTTTCAAGATCGGCTCATCCAGAGCGAACAAGCCCTTAGGGTCCTCAATTTCCACCACCCACAAGTCTGGGTCGTACTTCGTCTGGCGGGCAAGGTAGGCATCGGCCTCCTTTTCGGGGGCCGGCCCTTTGGGAAATGCCGCCATCCAGGCAGGTTCGCCTTCGGGGGTGCTAACAGGTGTATACACGTCGCAACCCGCCGCAAAGCGGTTGAGTTTCAGCAGGATGGTCCCGGACTCAGGCTCCCCCTTGCGGGCCACCGCCCCCATCAGACCCAGAGCTGAGGCCCGGCGCAGCCAGGCCTGAACACGCACTTCAGATTTAAGACGCATCGTTCTCTACTTATTTTGGATATCCACACACTGCGTACACCATTGGGAACGCTTTGTGACCGCTGGCTTTTCATGTAAAGTCCTGCCACGGTGATTGGGCTAGAAGTGATTAGGTCAGAAGACGTCCGGGGGATCGTGCCATGATGGGCATTATTGGGTTGGTAGTTGTGTTCGTCATGGTGTTCGGCGGCTACATGCTGCACGGCGGGCACCTGGGTGTGATTTTCGCCGCCCTTCCCACTGAAATGATGGTGATTTTCGGCGGTGCGTCCGGCGCCATGATCGTCGGCAACAGCGTCGAAGTTTTAAAGGGCCTGGTGCCTAACATCAAAAAGGTGTTCTCAGGCCCAAAATGGGGTGAGCAAGACTTTAAAGACGTGCTCTGCCTGCTTTTCACCATCACGAAAATGATCAAGTCCAAGGGCATTCTGGTGATCGAAAGTCACATCGAAAAGCCCGAGGAAAGCACGGTTTTCCAGAAGTATCCGCGCATTCTGCATGATCACTTCGCCGTCGATTTCATCTGCGACACCTTGCGCATGCTCTCCATGAACCTGGATGACCCTCATCAGGTTTTTGACGCCATGGAAGCCCAGCTTGAAAAGCACCACCATGAAGCCTTAGGCCCCCAGCACGCGCTGCAAGGCATGGCCGATGGTCTGCCGGCCATTGGGATCGTCGCAGCCGTGTTGGGCGTTATTCACACCATGGGCTCCGTGACCGAACCGCCGGAAGTTCTGGGGGGCATGATCGGCTCAGCCCTGGTCGGTACGTTCCTGGGCGTGTTCCTGGCTTACTTGCTCGTCGGTCCCTTTGCTTCACGGATTAAGCAAGTCTGCGATGAAGAACATCAGTTCTACCTGATCATCCGCGACGTGCTGGTGGCGCACCTGAACGGCAATGCGCCTCAGGTTTCGGTCGAAATTGGCCGCGGCAACGTGCCCTCGAAGATGCAGCCCACCTTCTTCGAATTGGAAGAAGCCATCAACTCCACCACTGAAGGCTAAACCAGGCTGAATTTCGCCTGTCGAACGCGTTTTTTAGGGATCCAAAATAAGCTGCAACCCATTGATCTAATGGAGATTTAAATCTTCTTGATTGCATTGTTTCGAGTAGATACATTTGGGCTTCGAAACAAGCATACGCTTCTTACCAAAGCATCAAGGGCCAGTAGGGTTGGACCAAATGAACGCGATCGGCATGGCACTCCGTCAATCGGCAGCCATTACGCCCATCGATGCCGGGGACATGGATTCACTCCATGTTCTACCGCTTAACATATTGCCACTGCAGAACGAAAAACTCGCCAAGCATAAGCTGATCAAGAACAATCAGCTTGAAGGCGTGGTCGAGGTGTATGCATCACGCGAAAGCGGCTCTGGTCAGGTGTCGGTGAGTTCGATGCCTGAAATTTTCGGCATCAAGAACGCCGCCATCGACCCCGACTATCGCATGTTGGTCCGCTTGGCCAACTTGCCCAGCTATGACGTTTATAGCTTACGCCGCTCGATCCGGGACATTGGCATCACGCTGACAGATAAAAGCGCGCTTCATTTGTCAGAAGATATGAACCGCGTGCTGGCGGGTTACATGACGCGTTTCACAAAACCCCTACTCAGTTCCATTTACGGCGGCGCGGGGCAGCAAGTGGAACGCTTTGATGATCTGATCGGCTTGTTCCGCGACCCCGATGTCAAGAAAGCTATGGGCCGTTTAAAAACCATGGCCGATAAGTTGGGCACGTCGCTGGATCAAATCCCACGGTTCATCGAGGACTACGGCGATATCTTCTTGTCCCTGTCCTACTATCAGCACTGCCTGTCGCGCATTGCGCCGATCATCAACGAATTCCATTTGAGCATTAATGACCTGAAATCAGGCTACGCGATGAAGTCAAAGCCGCAGATCGTGGCCGAAGCCAATCGCATCCAGAAAATGATCAATGCTTTGCTGGCCTACGTGCAGCGCGTATTCGAGGACTTTGAAGCGCGTTCGCAAGACATGTGGACCAACCTGTCAGCGCAAAAATTCAAACACGTGCAAGACGTGATTCAAAACGCACACACGACAGTTGGTGGCGTGTTGTGCGGACTGACAGTCAAAATGACCGCATGGGAAAAACGCTTCCCGAGCGCACGTTCTGGCAGTCCTGGCTTGCGTGAAGACTTCTTGCTCGCTGAAATTCGCCCAGGCTTAAGTGAACTGGTCGACTTGGTGCGCGAGAACTCAAACGTCGTCGGTTACACCTAAATCATCCTGAAGTTGAGACAGAACAAGCCCGCCTGCGATCACTTTATTGTCTGATGATCTCGTTTAGCGGTCACCATGCGAGTGTGAGCAAACTCGCCTGTAGCCCTTCCTAGCCTCTCTAGCACCTATGCTTTATGCGGATGGACGAGCAGGTGGACTAAGATCATGAGCGATACGGGGCTTCAGCTAACCTTGCGGCGCGGACTGCGTATTCTGGAACTGCTGAACAATCATCTGATCTTAACCGCCAGCGATGCGAGCCGCTTGGCCGGGTTCTCACGTCCAACGACATATCGCTTACTGCGTGCGCTCGAAGGTTTGGGCTACGTGACGCAAGATCCCGGCAGCAAGCGGTACAGCATTTCATCGAATGTGTTGCGTCTCAGCCGTGGCTTCCGTGATGAGCAATGGATTCAAGCTGTCGCCCGGCCCTTGATGGACGATCTCTGCCGAAATGTGTTGTGGCCCATTTCAGTGTGCACGCACATCGAAGGGCAAATGATGGTGCGCTATTCAACTGATCACATCAGTCCGTTTCCATCACCGCGCAATAACAAACCCTTCAACGTGTCGATGACAAAAACAGCAACGGGTACGGTGTTCCTGGCTTTCACCGATCCTGACGTGCGTTACGAACTTGTGCGCAAAGAGCTTGGCACGGGCTCCTCGGCACGCAGTCAGCGCATGTCGGAAGATCGCAAAGAGTTGATGGAGCAGCGTTTTAAGCGTGTGCATCAAGATGGTTATTGCTGCCTTGAACTCACCCACACGAATCAGGTGGGCATGGCGGTGCCGATCTTTGTGCAGGGCAACATCTTTGCCGTGCTGTCATTACGTTTCTATATCTCGGCGATGTCTCATAAAACCGCGATTGAGAGGTATTATACCCTGCTGCGCGCCACGGCTGATAAAATCGAGGGTGGCATTTCAGTCGCCGCGCCACTGCTGGCCGCCAAAAATTTAAAGTAGCACTCGCACCGTGAATATCACGGCCCTCACCTGTTTCATTCGCTGAACAGGGGTCTGTTTTTATTTCTGAGTCATTATTTTGAAAGCGCAAGGTAACCCACGGAACACCGCCACTGCAGTCAAGCATCGTGGCGGAATACATTCTTACAAGGGGGAACCATGCAGTTCATGCAATCTCATGGGCGTTTACGCTCAGGCCTATTAGCCGCCACATGCTTTTCAACGTTGGCGATCACACCGTCGATCAGCTTCGGCCAAGAACAAACCGCACAAGTTGGCGGCTTGGAAGAAATCGTCGTCACATCACGTAAGCGTGAAGAGAAGTTGTTCGATGTGCCAATCGCCATCACGGCCTTCAACTCAGCTGATCTTGAGAAGGCGCAAATCTTCGATATCGGTGAAGTCTCGAAACTCTCGCCAGGTTTGAGCTTCCAAAACGTCTCGGGCAACACCAACCCAGGCCGCTCGAACCCCTCGCTGTTCATTCGTGGCATGACCACCACAGCCTCGGGCACATCGCGCCAAGCTACGAGCGCTGTGTTTGTCGACGGCATTTTCGTCCTCGGCGGCATTAGCTCAATCAACACGGTCGATGTCGAGCGCGTTGAAGTGATCAAAGGCCCTCAGAACGCCTACTATGGCCGCAACACCTTTGCCGGGGCGGTGAACTTTATCACCAAAAACCCAGGTAACGAGTTCAAAGGCGAAATTCGCGCTGAAGGCACCACGCACGATTCAAACGAACTGAGCCTGTCGGTCGAAGGCCCATTGGTTGAAGATGTATTGTCGGCGCGGTTGTCTGTGCTGCAACACGAAAAGGGCTCGATGTACACCGCCAATGACGGCGGCAAGCTGGGGGAAGAAAGCACGCAGTCCATCACCGGTACTTTGTTTGCGACACCGAACGATCAGTTGTCGCTGCGCGCGCGTGTTCACTATCAAGAAGACGAAGATGGTCCTGCCAGCTGGGCATATTTACAAGGGACAAAATACGGCAACAATTCGTGCGCCGGAAAAACCATTGCGGGTGCCGACCGTAACGGCGTGGCAGGCAACTTCGCGATTACCCAGCCCTACTTCTGCGGCAGCATCCCAACCCTGAGCCAGGTGGGTGAGCAAGTTGTCAGCTCGAACACGTCTTTGCGCAGCCCATTCTTGGCCAGCCTTGGTAACCCCAACGGCTTGATCAACGCGTTCGTGAACAACTCGCTGAACCATCCCCTGCTCGCCCGTGCGCCTAAGCTTGATCACTTGGGCATGAAGCGTGAAATGCTGCGCTTGAATGGCACAGCACAATACGAATTCAGCAACGACATCACCGCGACATTGAACGCAGCGTATAACCAAAACGACACGCTGCTGATGATGGACACGGATAAGACGGATTTAGAAAACGTCTACGCGGCAGCCCCGGCCCTGTACGAAGATTACTCGGCGGAACTGCGTTTCCAATCACCGCAATCGCAAAGCTTACGTTGGATGGTCGGCGGCAACATGTATCGCGGCGCGTTTGATGCCGATTATAGCGGCGCCGTCACGATGCAGGTGCGCTTCACGCCTGTGGCAGCACAAAACACCGGGCCAACATCATTTGTGCCGTTTAACGCAAACGGTGAACGCGCCCGTGTGTATGCTGGCTTCGGGTCTTTGGAATACGACATCCTGGATAACTTAACGCTGTCTGGCGAAATTCGTTATCAAACTGACCGTTCGAAAACCTTGCCATCTAACGCAACATCAGCTTTTGCGAAGTTCAACGATTGGCTGCCGCGTGTGATCTTGAACTACAAGCCGGAAGAAAATTGGACACTGTACGCCAGTTGGGCGCGCGGCGTATTGCCGGGCCAGTTCAACAGTTCGTACATCAACGCCACTGCAGCCCAGAAAGCGTATCTGGATAGCGTCGTGAGCGGCATTTCGCCGGTTCTGGAATCGCAACGCGTTGACAGCTACGAAATCGGATCAAAACAGCAATTCCTGAATAACAAACTGCAATACACGATTGCAGTTTACAAAATGGATTGGTCAAACCTGCCGTCAACTTCGACCATTGCCATCCCGGGCACCACCACACCGCTGACTGTTTCGGTCTATGGCGACGCCAAGCTGAAAGGTTTGGAATTTGAATCGACCGCGCTGATTACGCCAGAATGGGATGTGTCGTTCCGCGCCAACTGGCAACAAGGCAAATACACCAATTACACGCAAGGCTTGGTGGCAACCGGCTTAGTGGTGGGTCTGTTCGGCTACAACGGTAAGAAATTGCCGCGCGTGCCGGAATATAGCGGCAGCGTTTCAACCGGCTATCGTACTGTTTTATCAGGCGATTGGGATTGGTTCGTCCGTGGCGACGCCGCCTACACGGGCAAGTCTTGGGATAGCGAAGCCAACATCGTCCAGACTAACGATTACATCCGCGTAAACGCCCGCGTTGGCGTGGAAAGTAAAGACCTGATGATCGAACTGTTCGCCAAAAACCTGTTTAACGACAAAAACTGGGATTATGCTTTCCGCAATGCCAGCTTTGGTGAAGCAGGCTCGCTGCAAATTCTGCAACCGGGCACAACTGGTACGTACCAATACGCCAGTGGCTTGATCGTGCAGGCACCTGATAAGCGTGAGATCGGGTTACGTGCCCGCTACAAGTTTTAACGCCTATACGACACCAGGAGGGAAAACCATGGATCGTAGAGAATTTTTCGGCACCACAGCCGCAGCGACAGTTGCGGGTTTGGCCAGCGGTGCGTCGTCAGCAATGGCGGCCACCGCACAACCGGGCGCAGTGAGTATCGACCCGCAGTTCAACAACACCAAACTGGGTAAACAAATCCCCATCAATAAGCAGCGTGCTTATGAAGTCATGGCCGAACATGGCATAGATGGCTTGATCGCGCTGCGCACCCATAACGTCTACTACATCACCAACACCGTCACCACACTGACGCCGTTTGGTGCTGAATACCCCTCGTTCGCCACCTTCTCGCGTGACCCGCAGCAGCCAAGCTATTTGATTTCCAGCACGGGCAATACGTGGGAAACGCAAAACGGCGAACGCGATGTGCCCGACGTGATCACCATGGGTGGTGCATCAAACTGGCAGGAGTATATCAACGCCACGCCTGAGAAGATGCGCGTTGAGCCGAAAACAGCAGGCAAAGCTGGTGGTGGCTTTGCGTTCAAGCCAGGTGCAGACCTGACCGAGCGCGAAAAAGGCTGGAAGTATGCGCAAGAAACGTACTTCCCTGCTGCGGCCCCTACAGCTGCGTGGGCCATTGTGAAAGCGTTGAAGCAATCAGGCCTGATCAACGGCCGCATTGCTGTCGACGACATGCGCATTGCGTACTTACTGCAAAGCATTGGCATCGACACCGTAAAAATCGTCGATGGCGACAACATCTTCCGTAAAATTCGCCACATCAAAACGGCGAATGAAATTGAGTTAATCAAAGTCGCGCAGAAGATCAGCCAGGACACCGCTATGGCCGCCGCCCGCGCGGTAAAGCCCGGCATGACCTACGCTGACTTCAAACAAATCTTCTTCACCGAAGCGCAAGCGCGCGGCGGCGATCCGGGCTTTGTTTTGTTGGGCGTGACACAAGGCCTTTTACCGGACGGAGAAGTGAAAAGCGGTAAATCGTACCTGTTGGATTGCTCGGTTCACTACAAGCTCTATCAAGGCGACTTTGCACGTACACTGATGGTGGGCGAGCCGAGCGCTGAAAACATGAAGCGCTTCAAGGCGCAACAAGCAGGGCGCGAAGCTGCTTTTGCGATCATCAAAGAAGGCGTGCCATTCCGCAAAGTTGAACAAGTGGCGCGAGATGCCATGGAGAAATCTGGGATGCCGAAGGGGGTGCCAATTGTTGGTTTGCACTCCGTCGGCTTGCAGCACGGTGATGACCCGCAACGCTTCGATGTGCCGTTTGGTGTGCGCGACGAGTTGGTCTTGAAAGAAAACATGACCGTTACGCTTGATCTTCCGTACCTGGAAGTCGGCCAAGGCGCAGGCCACAACGAAGACATGCTGCGGATTACAAAAACTGGCTACGAAATCTTGAACGACCCCAAAGAGCCGCTGGTGGTTGTCTAAATCTAATCTCCGATAGTTCCAAAATCCAAACTTACGGGCGTTGCCTGCTCCCTCGGGCGGCGCCCGTTTTTTTTGCGTTCACTCTGGACTGATCAAACCCGCCCACTTTTCAATTTTCGTCCGCTGGACGGGTATAAGCAAAGCAGTTCGCGCCTTGCCCTCGTCCTCGCGTATGTTTTGCGGACATTCTAGAGGGGAGTATTATGGTTTCACATTTTCTGAACGACTTAAGCTTGGGTCGCCGTAGCGCATTAACAGCTTTGGCTGGCGCTGGCCTAGGCGCTGCTGGTATGGGCACTGCCCACGCGGCCCCAACCAAGACCGGCAGCATTGATTACACCAAGCCTGCAGATAACCTGTACGCGTTCGGCAAACTCTGGTCGACGTATGACGAGAAGCCCTGCCTCAGCGCGTTTCACGGCCTAATGTACATGCGCCTGGGCGATCAGCGCATGATCCCGATGTTCGGCTATGTGGGCACTGGCGTGCTGCATGCCAAGTTCGACGAAAAAACCGGCACGTTGATTCGCAAAAGCCGCGAGACCGGTTACTTCACTGATTTGCGCACCGGCGAGATTTTAGAAACATGGAAGAACCCGTTCACCGACGAAACGGTGCCGGTCTATCACTTCTACAACGATCTTGCGGCCTTCAAAATGTCGGGCTCGACCATGCCGCAATACGCGCTGGGCAAAGGCAACGATAAGCCGACGATTATGAATGAAGGCTCAGCCTTCCCCGACGAGAAAGGCAATATTCCGCTAATCTTACCGTGGCAGCAGGTGGGTGATGATCACATGATGTTATCGTGGGATTACACGCACGATTACACCAACCCTGTGACACCCGAAGGTTGGCCGACCTATTCGACCGGCCCGCGCATTACACCGTCGGAACACTTCACGCTGAACTTCTCGAAAAAAGAACTAGAAGACCGCAACGTGCTCTCAGTACGCCATCAGTCTGGGTTTACACGCCTGTCGCAGCCTTGGCCGTTCATGAAAATGGGGGGCGAGAAGTTTAAAGGGGCTACGGTTTTCGGTCGCTCCTTCAGCCACAAGGGCTTGAAGGGCTACGACGACGTCCCGCGCAAAGTGCTCGACTACATCGAGAAGCATGCACCGCGTTATCTGGAACTTCCGCCAGGTTGGGAGATTGTGCGCAACGAGCGCCTCGATACATGGATGGGCTTCGCGCAAGACGTGCCGCCGGAAAACAAAAACTATCCATGGAAAAAGACAGAACTGTCGAAAGACGTGGCCCCGCCGACAGGTTTGGGCGCGACGTTCTATAAGTAAAAACAAAAAACACCGGAGCATAGTGATGACTATGCTCCGCTGTTTTTAATATCCTTAAGCGCGCCTACTTCTTTAAGCTCGCCTACTTCTTCAAAATCGCAAGCGTCGTGCGGAACAGCTTGCTGTCGTAAGTTTTATCTTTGAAGGTGCCGGTGCTGGGTGCTGTCACCATCGCATCAACCACATACAAGCCCGGCGCGTTGAGCGCGATAGCCGCTTCACCTTTCGCATCCGTCGTCAGTGGCACTTCAGCCAAATCAAGACTCACGAATGTGATTTTGGAATCAGCCACCGGTTTACCGTTCAAGGTCAAACGCACTTTGCCACCGTCGACAGGAACAAGATCCAATTCTTGCGTCGCTGTTGGACGTGCTGTGGCTTCGGCAAAGCGTGCGATGTATTCAAGCTTTGCGAAGCCCTTGCCGTTTTTTGTGCGGTCCATCACGCCAAAGCCACTTTCAGCAATGGTGGCACCAACGCCTGAATGAGGGAACGCAAAGCCATCTTTTGCACGCGTCAGCTCAACAGTTTGGAAGGCGCCGTCTTTGGCAGCCAATGTCGCCGTCGGGCCCGCAACAGACTTTAAGTGCCCCTCTTCGGTTTCGCGCACTTTTTCCTGAATTTCACCAAAGCGAACCATCAGGATATCTCCAGCAGGTTCGATCCAGAGGTAGTGCGCGTGGGCAACGCTCGTGAATGCAAGTACCGCAAGAGCAACAGCGGGTGTCAGAAAACGCATGTAAATAATACTCCGGTAGAACGGTGCCTGATGTGTTGAGACACCTAGTGGTTCCCTCCTTAGTGGAACACGACTGCAAAATTCATTCGCGCTGCCGCCTCCAGAACCACCCACCACGGTGTTCTGGCGCGCACTTATCAGGCTTGTAGCGCGCGGCGTGTGATTACGTTTGACTCCCCGCTTTATATGATATTAAGAATGATTTGCATTTTTCGTCAAGGAGAATCAGAGGGTTATGTCGATCAAACAGGTGCTGGCCTTCATTCACCTGTGGGTAGGTATTATCTGTTCGCTGCCGTTTGTGGCCTTAGGCCTCACCGGTAGCTTTTTGATGATTGAGCACGACATTCCATCGCTGCTTGCTGATGATCAGCCACCGACAGCGATCACAAAACCCGTCAGTGACATTCTCGCGGCGGCGCAAGCCGTTGCCCCCGCAGGAACAACACCCAATATTATAATGGCCCCCGAGCACGACGGGGAACCAATTATCTTTCGGTTTAATCCACCGCGTCGCGACACCCTGCCCGGTGAAGACCGTGCGCAAGGTGGCCCGCCACAACAACAGCGTGGCCCAACAATCAATATCGATGCCGCGACGTTGACGGCCACACTCAATCCTCCGCAAACGCCCAACACCAGTTCAGGTGGTTTCAACGCTGAAA
This sequence comes from Rhodospirillaceae bacterium, assembly GCA_965229355.1. GTDB lineage: Bacteria > Pseudomonadota > Alphaproteobacteria > Rhodospirillales > Rhodospirillaceae. Next base: position 3,837,701 of record OZ245869.1, read on the forward strand.
GCTTCGCTCACGACTTACATGGCCGCTTACTCATTGATGGCGCCATGGGCCGTAAAACAGTCGGCTGGCTAGGCGTGTTCATGTGCGTCTTGGGTCTCAGCGGGCTCGTTATGTGGTGGCCGCGTGGGCGCACGTGGGTAACCTGGAAAGCCGCGTTCACATTTAGCTTTGGCAAAAGCACACTGAAGACGAACCGCGATATGCACGGCGCTGTCGGCATCTGGGCCATCGGCGTATTTATGATTGTCAGCTTCAGTGGTGCGTATCTGGGTTTTCCGCAACAGATCGCCACGTTTATGGATGCGGCCCCCATGGTGCGCGATCAACGCGGCGTCAACCTGCCCAAAGTCGCACCCGTGGACGGCGAGACGGCAGTCAACGTTGATGAAACTGTGGCACTGGCGCAAGCAAGTGTGCCGAATGCATCGTTGTGGTCGGTCATCTACCCTGCCCGCCCTGATGCACCGTTCCGGGTAAACATGACGCGTGTGGATGACGGCAAGCCGGTGCGCATTGCCGTGTTTGTCGACCATTTCACAAAGAAGGTCGTGGAAATACGCGACCCGGCTAAACTGAATGGCATTGATAAGTTTCTGATCAGCCAGCGTGGCCTGCACGTCGGCGCAGGCTACGGCCTGATCTGGTGGGTGCTGGTATTTACGTCAGGCTTCCTGCCACTGCTTTTTGTCGTCACAGGCATGTCGATGTGGTGGCTGAAGCGCCGCAACAAGAAACGCATGCAAGCCGGATAAAACCATGGCCGCTTAGTGTGGCCACTTTTCTTTCAGCACTTCGGCTTTGTTGTTTTTCCACATCACTTCAATGGCCGGATCTTTGGGCTGACCGGGCGCAAACAACTCGTACACCACGCTTTTATCATCAGCCTGCACGCTTTCGATAACACGCGCAGGAGCGACACCTTTGCTGGCTTTATCGCCCGCTGCTTTAACCGCAGCCGGTGCTTCTGCCCATTTGATATCGCGCTGAATTTCCACGACGGTCCAAGCACCATCTTTTCTGAGCATGTCGAATTCAATTTCGGTGCCGTTCAGCATCCCCTCGACATCGTAATACTCGCGCCCGTCGCGTGCTTTGTATTCAGCTTCCGTGATAGTGATGCCCGGTGAAGCTTTCTGCACAGCTGCAATGACTTCAGCGGGAATATTCTTCAATTCCACTTTCGGTTCAGCGTGCACGGTGAACGCCACAACTGCCAGCGCTGTAGCAGCAAGAACGGTGAACTTTACGGACATCAAAACCTCCCCAGATCTATTGTTTTGACACCGGTATCATAATTCTGAGTTAAAAAGACTGACAAGCCGTATTCGCAGCTAAGTCGAGATTGGCCCAAGTATTAAGACAGGAAATTAGGCCAAGAAACGCCGCCAACCGGGATCATTACGATCCAACGCATGAACCAAAGCCGTACCGCACGATTGGCATGTGTAAACTACATCGCTACCTTTGCGTGGCTTAGCGTTGATGATTTCAGGTTGCGGATCAATGCGCTCCATACGCGCGTGCGGTCCCTGCTCGCGGCTTTTGCAAAGTTGAAGTTGGCACGCAGCGCAACGCTCCCCCATCAGGGCGACGTTCGTTGATTCTGCGTGACGAGGAATGGTGGTGTAACGGGTGCTGTTCATGCGCGCGAAGCTATGCGATACGCGCAGAAACTTTCAGTCTTGTTTTATATTTTTTATTCTGCTGCCAACGGAGCCGTTTGTGGCGACGGTGTGGCGGTGCTCAAAAATCGCAGCATTTCGCTCTTAACAGTTCTGCGCGCAAGAACGAATGCAATTGTTGCGACAATAAACGTCGAAGCGGCAATGCCCATAAACACGCCTTTGATGCCGTATAACGTCGAGCCCAAGTATGCGCAAGGAATCTGAATCACCATCGACTTGGATGCGCCAATGATCATGGCAGGCAGAGGCCGCGCCAGAGAATTCAAACTGCCCGATGAGATATTGATAATACCCATGCAACCGTAGCTGATCGGAACAACCAGCAAATAGAAGGCAGCTAACGTGATCACGGCTTCATCATCGCTGAACTCGTGAGCGATAAAGCGCCCACACAACACCAAGATCACAGCCACAACAGCTCCATAAGCAAGGCTGGCCTTGTACGAGAAGTTCAACGCTTCTTTCACGCGATCGATACGCTTCGCCCCTGCGTTCTGGCCGACGAACGGCGCAATCGCGATCGACAGAGACATCACGAAAATCAATGCAAACATTTCAATACGGGTCGCGACACCGTACGCGGCGACAGCCGTTGCGCCATACGATGCAATCAGCGTGGTCAAGATTGAAGCCGAGACAGGCTGAATAAGCTGCGTTGCTGTGGATGGCAGCGCGATATGAAGCAACTGGTTCCACGAATTTAGCAAACGCCCGAACGATGGCACTTTGTAAGACACGCCATGCACACGCACCTGCAACACATAGAGTGACAACGCAAAGGTGACAAAGCGCGAGATCAACAACGCAATGGCAGCCCCTTGCAGACCCATGCCCGGAAGTGGCCCAAGCCCGAAAATAAACAAGGGATCAAGGAAGATGTTCAAAACGGCTGTGCCGCCCATAATCATGCTGGGAAATTTCGCATCCCCGAACGCGCGGATCACCGAGTTTGCAATCAACGGCACGATCATAATCGGCATGCCGAAGAACCAAACGTGCATGTAGGCTTTGATGTTCTCAAGCACATGCGGCTCTGCACCCATGGCGCCATACAACGGCTCGACCACCAAAAAGCCTGCGATGGCAAACACCAAAGCAACCATGAAGGCTAAAATAATAGCGTCACTGGTGAGAATACGAGCGCGATCAATCTCGCCGTTTCCAACCGCGCGCGACACCACTGACGTCACGCCTGTGCCGAGCCCCAGAGCAATGGCGTGCAGAATCATCACCATTGGGAATGTGAAGGCCAGCGCGGCAAGTGCGCTTGTTCCTAATTGGGCGACGAAATAGGCATCAGCGAGTTGAAAACTCATGGTGGCCAGCGTGCCCACCAAAAGATAACGCGTGAGCTTCAGAATTTGCTTATTCACCGGCCCTTCGGTGAGTTTCGCGCCACCGCCATGTCCGCGACCACCCGGCTTGGCCGGCCTTTTTGCTTCAGGGCGGCCAGCCGTTTCAGGCGGAAGAACTTCGGCGATTTCGTCGGACATACGATACCAGCTTACGAGAAATAACGATTTCAGGTGTGAATATGCGCGACCATACGCTTGCCCCCCATTTGTGGGAAGCTACACATTCTGACTGACCTCAGAAGGGTATAGATCAATCCAAGGCTATAAATAGCCTTGTAAAATCGTGGTTACTCTGCGGAAACCGCCACGGGTTGAAGGGTATGGTCTCGCTTGTAAACAGCGCGGTGCACATACCACCAAGAGAAAGCCCCCACGACGATTGAGGCCGCACCAATAGAAACAAATACGCCGTGAATACCACCAAGCCACTGCCCAATGAAGACAAACGGCACAGAGATAAACAGCGAGCGCGCAAGCCCGACCATAGAGGCCTGCAATGGCAACGCCATCGCGTTTAACGTCGACATCGCAACCCCGACAATGCCCGCAATCGGGTAGCTGAGTGGCACAACGTAGAAATAGAACGTCGCCAACTCGACAACTTGAGGGTCAGATGCAAAGTGGCTGGCGAGCCAGTTGCCGACGAGCGCCAATAATACAGCAAAGATAACGCCGCCGATCAGACAGAACTTAATTCCAAAACTGACGGCCTCTTTGACGCGGTCATATTTTTGCGCACCGGCGTTTTGGCCAATCATCGGTGCCAAAGCAATCGAGATGGCCATAACATAAATCAGTGCAAAAATTTCAACGCGCGAGGCGATGCCATAGGCCGCTACAGCTGCAGTTCCAAACGATGCAATAATAGCAGTGAGAATACCGCTGGCGAGCGGCTGCACCAATTGCGTAGCCGTTGCGGGCAATGCGATATGCAGCAACTTGCCCCACGACTTTTTCAAACGCTCGCGGTTAAAGCTTAAAGGGGCTAACGCATGCATACCGCGCTGAATGACGTATGCTGCGGCCAGAATAAAAAACACGCGCGCGATATTGCCAGCCCAAGCTGCACCCGCAATCCCCATCGCTGGGATAGGGCCCCAGCCGAAAATAAGGATGGGGTCGAGCACAGCATTGACGATCGCCGTATAGCCCATGAGTGTTGATGGCGTCCGCGCATCGCCGTGCGCGCGCATCACACTTGAACCAATCTGCGGGATGATCTGGAACACCGTGCCCAAATACCAGACCGACATGTAGTCGTGGATTAGGGGCAACACGGCCTCTTCTGCGCCCAGCAATTTAAAGAGCGGGTCGATCGTAAAGAAGCCGATGATCGAGATGAACGCTGTCAGCAACGCCGCCAGAACAATACTGTCTGTGCCAAGTGCGCGAACGTTAGCCTGATCACCCTCGCCGACAGTGCGCGAAATAACCGAGACCACGCCGGTTCCAAAGCCAATCGAAACCGAGATAATCAGCAGCACAACCGGAAACGTGAACGTCATCGCGGCCAGTTCGTGCGTGCCCAAACGCGATACAAAGTAAGTGTCCGCCAAGGTCGTAATCAGCGATGCGACAATCCCGAACGCCATGAAACCGGCCAGTTTCAGCACCTGCGGACGCACCGCCCCTTCGGTCAGCGACGGCCCCTGGAATCCCTTTGCAGGCGCTGGGGGAGACGCAGGGTCGCTTAATGGTTCAAGGACTTCGGTCATGAAAACACTGGAAAAAGGGCAGAAAAGCTGGCCCAGGGATATTCAGGTAGCAATTTTACGTTGCACCCACCTTGATAGTTCTCAGCGTTCAAAAAAGATATGCTTCAGACCGTCGCTTGCCCGCGACTTGGTTACCGTATGCAGGTTCCACCCCATCCCATGAGGAATATCAAAGCCATGGCCGCAGGCCCCCTATAAAAACCCTGCATTCTTATAGGGTTGGCGCTGCCATTTGGCCTCGAGCTGGGAGTTTAAGAGATGGAAATTTATAGCGAAGACGTTTTGCGATGGCTGCATATCCTGGCCATGGTCTATTGGCTGGGTGGCGAATGGGGCGTGTTCCAAACCTCATACAAAATCACTGACCATCGCTTGCCGTTGGACGAACGCCGTCGCCACATGGAAACGGCCTACCGTATCGACATTCTGGCCCGCACCGGCATCATTATGCTTTTGCCGCTTGGCATACACATGGGCTCCAACCTGGGTGCGCACCCGTGGGGCGGCGGCTACCTGATCCTGAACTGGGTGTTGGCGGCGTTATGGCTTTCGCTGTGCTGGGGCGCGTTCATTAAGCGCGAAACAGATATTGGCATTAAGTTGACGATCTGGGACGAGCGCATCCGTTATGTGCTGATCCCCGCCTTGTTGGGCGTATCGGTCTACTCGCTGTTTAACGACGAACCGCTGACGTTCAAATGGTATGCGGCGAAGGTTTTCTTGTACGGTTTGATGTTGATCATTGGCCTTATCTTGCGCTTCATCATGCGTCACTGGACGACGATCTTCCGTGATATCGCCATTCATGGCGCAACACCTGAACTAGAAGGCCGCTTGCAACGCGAAATCAGTTTGGCGCGGGTTCTGGCCTATATTTACTGGATCGGCATTTCCACCACCTGCTTCATCGGCGCGACCAAGCTGTTCTAACAGCCGCGTTTTGTAACAGTAAAAACAGCCGAAAATCGGTCACTCCGGTTCTCGGCTGTTTTGATTCCAAGGGTTTAGTTTCAGCGCAGGATTTGGTTTCGGATGGTGAGCACCTTCCCCTCATCCAATTGACGCCCCAACGCGCAAACCTATATGCCAATTGTATACCAAACAGTTTGGCCTAGGTTTTGCCCATTATGTCCTACGTTCCGTCATCATCACGCCGTGCATTTCTGGGCAGCGCTGCCGCCGCTGGCTTGGTGCTGAGTTTCAAGATTCCCGCTTCGCAAGCCGCCATTGCCAAGGGCGCAGCCGATGTGGACTTCACTGGTTTCCTGGCCATAGGCACAGACAACACCATCACCATCATCAATCCGAATGGTGAACTTGGTCAGGGGATTTACACAAATATCCCGAAAATCATGGCCGATGAGTTGGACGCAGACTTTGATGCCGTCGTCATCAAGCAAGCTCCGGCCAATGAAAAGGTTTACGGCAACCCCGGTCTCGGTGGGCGTCAGATCATCGGTGGCTCGACCACCACACAGGGCTACTTCATGCCCTATCGCAAGATTGGCGCATCTGCGCGTCAGATGCTGATCGAAGCCGCTGCGAAAAAGTGGAACGTTGATCCGGCCTCGTGCCGCGCTGAAAACAGTTTCGTGATTCATGACGCTTCAAATCGTCGCGTAAGCTTTGGCGATGTCGCCGTTGCCGCTTCCAAGCTGCCAATGCCCACTGAGCCGAAACTGAAAGATCCATCGCAGTTTAAATATATCGGCAAAACCACCCCGCGCCGCGATACGCCTGCGAAAGTAGATGGCTCAGCGCAATATGGCGGTGATGTTCCTTTTCCAAATTTGGTGAACGCCGCCATTGTGCTGTCGCCAGTCTATGGCAGCAAAGTCGCAAGCTACGATGCATCCGTTGCTTTAAAGCGCTCTGGTGTCATCAAGGTCGTCGAGTTGAAAGACGTGTACGGCGACTTCACGGGGTTGGCCGTGATTGCCAAAACTTTCTGGCAAGCCAAGACGGCTGTTGATTCGTTGCAGATCACCTGGAACGAAAATACAGAGAACATGGTGTCGTCGGCGGACATCAGCCGTGAACTGCGTGCGAACTTGGATGACGATGCCAATGCCAAGCCGCAACTGCGCCCAGATGATGCGAAAAAGGGCGACGCCCTTGAAGCGTTGAAGACAGCAGCAAAGAAATTCGAAGCTATTTACGAAGCCCCTTACCTCGCCCATGCCTGCATGGAACCAATGGTGGCAACGGCTTTATACACTGACGCCGAAGCGAACATTTGGGTGCCGACACAAAAGCCTGCCTGGATGCAGCGCGTGCTGTGTGAACTGACAGGTTTGCCACCTGAGAAAGTGAACATCACCACCACGTTCGTTGGTGGTGGGTTTGGGCGCAAATGGGAATTGGATTACCCGCACCAAGCAATGCAATTGGCCATGGCTGTGAAAGGCACGCCTGTGCGCCTGACATGGACGCGCGAGCAAGACATTCGTCACGATTACTATCGCCCGGCTTTCACAGTTCGTCTACGTGCGGGCTTGGATAAAGACGGCAAATTGATTGCCATGCATGGCCGGGCCTCAGGGCAATCAATTGGCTCATTCCAAAAAATGCCGGCGAAGCCGCCGATGATTGACGGCTCAGCCGTGGAGGGGATGATCAGCCATCGCTACAACATTCCCAATACGTTGTCGGAGTATGTCGAAGCCAAAATTCGCATGCCCATCGGCTACTGGCGTAGCGTCGGTGAGTCACAAAACTGCTTCTTCAGTGAAAGCGCCATTGATGAAATGGCACACATGGTTGGCAAAGACGCCTATCAATTCCGCCGCGAGTTGCTAAGCGCGCCGGGTCATGAGCGCGATCTAGCCGTGTTGGAGGCTGCTGCCAAAATGGCCGGCTGGGGCCGCACGCTACCTAAAGGCCGTGCCTTAGGGATGGGCTATCTGTTTGGGTTCCGTTCATACATTGCGCAAGTGGCTGAAGTAGAAGTGAAGAACAACAGCTTGCGCGTTGTGAAGGTGTGGACGGCTATTGATGCAGGCCGCATCATCGATCCGGGCCAAGCTGAGGCGCAAGTTGAAGGCGGCGTTGTCTTTGGTTTGTCAGCTGCATTGTTTGGCCAGATCACCATCAACAAAGGCGCTGTTCAACAAAGCAACTTCACCGAATACGAGATGGTGCGTTTGATGAATATGCCCGAGATCGAGACACAGCTTATTCAAAGCGACGCCAATCCGTCGGGAACAGGCGAAGCAGGTGTACCAGCCGTTGCGCCAGCAGTTGCCAATGCAATCTTCAATGCAACAGGCCAACGCATTCGTAAAATGCCGTTGCTGCTGTCGTCGGGCTTAAGCGTCGCCTAACGTTACGAGCGTGGGATGAGCGCAATGATGCTGCGTGCGAGCGCGTCATAATCGCCATCAAAGTGATGCCCGCCCGTGGTTTTAACAATTTTGGCCTGTGATGCGGTAAGTCGCGGACAGGCCGAAACGCCCTCTTCTGCTTCCTCTTCGCCGTAGACGCACAACATTGGCAGTTTGGGCATCGCCAAAATTTCAGGCACGATCCGATATGCGCCAGGGTCTTCATCCAGCCCCAGCCAATCTGTCACACGAAACTCGAAATGCGTTTTTAAGCCCGGTGCCAGCAATGCAATCGCTTTGATCTGAGCAACATCATCTGTGGGCAAGCGGCGTACGACAAATGGCGTAATGTCAGCGCCAAACGAATAGCCCACTAACAGTACGCCATCGGGTTTCCAAGCTTTGGTGTAGTGGCTGATCACACGACTGACGGCCTGCGCGGTTTCATCAGGCGTGCGCTTCTCCCAGAAGAACTGCAAACTGTTGAAACCAACCACATCCATACCGGCTTTATTCAATTGGTCTGCAATTTCACGGTCAATGCCTGCCCAGCCACCATCCCCAGTCACAACAATGGCGAGAGTTTTGTGTTTCGGATTATCAGCACGCTGTTCAACAACCGGCAGGTCGGCAATACCGTCAGCCAGCACCGGTTGCGGACGACTTAGCATTTCATGCCAAATGGCTTCGCCCACCTGCTCGGCCCACGGCCCAGTGCTCCAGGACGCTTTTGATACCGGCAATACTTTGGCGCCATCCACATCATCAAAAAAATCAACGCTGGCTTGCGCCGCACATTGCGGACGCGTGGTTGGCAACGCCACCCAAGGCTCGTCAGATTTATCGAGTGGCTTTAAGGTCGCCATGCCAGCACGATCGCCATGTTCCCAGGTATCATCTTCATTCGCACATAAATCCTTCGGCATCTGCACGATCGGGCACAGGCCTGATGTAAATAACCCTGCGAACGTTCCGCGTGGCGCTTCCGTCACCGTCGTATAGGCCAATCCCGCGCCGCCACCCAAGCCCACCAACACAGGCGGCTGGTAACTCGGGCGATTCAAAGTCTTTTGCACGTACTTGCTGAGCTTCTCGAACTCCCACGAATGATACGCACAAGATTCAGGATGGTCCGCCATCCCTTTGAAATACGTATCAAGATCAACAAGTGCGGCCAGCGCACCGCGGGCTGCTGTTTTCTTGGCTATGACCGCACGCGTATCTGCCGAAACTGATTTATCACTCAGGATAATGGTGACAGGACCGGCTTTGGCGGCATCGCCATATACCGTCACATCGCCAAAGGCTTCAAAGTTCAGGGTCGTCATACCATCATCAGCTAAAGCCACTGAAGACAATAACAAGGCGGCAAACAATGAGCGTTTCAACATCATTTTGTCACCAATCCGCGTAAGCCACCTGAAATGAGCGTTGATACATCGAACAACGCCGCCGCGACATTCAGGCCACCTTGCGTAGCAATATATTTGGCACGCCATTGTGGTTGGAATTTAGATTTGTAACGGCGCAAACCTTCAAAATTGTAGAAGTTTTCGCCGTGCTTAAAGATGAAAGCACCCGCGCGGTGCCACACCGGTGCGAGCGGATGGCTTTCTAACCCCGACAGCGGCGCCAATCCCATATTGAAGTACTTATAACCATTGGCCTTGCCCCACAGCATCATTTCCACAAACAGGAAATCCATCACGCCATAAGGTGCATCTTCGATGTGACGCATCAAATCAACGGATAACTCTTCCTTGGTCCCACCTGTCCATACCGTTGCAAATCCAACAATGCGTCCCGCTGCACGGACAACTGCACAGGGGAAGTTCGAGACATAAGCCTCTGAAAAAGCTCCTATAGAGAACCCTTTTTCACGGGTGGATTTTTCCGACAACCAAGCTTCCGAGACTGCACGAATATCATTCATGATTGCGGGGACGCCTTCAACGGGCACAACCTCAAACGTTAGGCCGTCACGTAAAGCGCGCGCATGGGGCTGGCGTAAGTCGCGGCGCTTACTGCCTTCCAACGAAAAATCCTGCAGCGGAATCATCGCTTCCTCGCCCAGCTTTTGCAGCGAGAGGCCCATGTCGATGTACTGCGATAAGTAATTTTCCGAAACCTGATAAAATACAGGTCTGCGATCATGGTGATCGCACAACTCGCGGAAGTTCCATGCCAGTTCGTTGTTCGTATTGTCATTAAAAGCGACGGGATCGCCCATCGCAATCATACTGCCACCTTGTACGCCATACATAACGAACCCATCGCGTGCTTCGCTGAAGAGGAATTGTTTATCTCCGAGCAGCGCAAGATTGGTGTCAGTGCTGCGGGTTTTGGTGACGATTTCTTTGGCCGCACTGAGATCGGCTGCGGTTGGTCGTCCCAGAATGGGCCGCACGGGCCGCATAGCTTGATAAAGCGTTGCAATCAACGCGATACCAGTAACCACAAACATAGCCCGCAAGAAGCGCGGGGCATCGGCATTGAATGCGAACGTCCACCACAAATCGTTTGAGTATTCTACATGGCGATAGGCGAAAAAGCCGATCCAAGTGGCGGCTCCTACCAACACGGCAATCGTCAAAAGCCATCCCGGCGTGAAAGGCTCGGACAGCAAAGATGTTTTGCGGTAAAATGCAGCACGACTGCTCACGACCAAAACTAAAACAAACGATAGAATTATCGCTTCCTCGTAGTCGAAGCCTTTCAGCAAAGAAAACACGATCCCTGCGCTAAGGGCGGCGATAGCCAAAAAATATGCCGCATCCAAACGGCGCAGAAGCCCACGTGCCAAAATAAGAAGTACGACACCCGCTACACTGGCCAACAAGTGAGAGGCTTCAATCAGCGCTAACGGCACAACCTTTTCTAAGGCACCAAGGCGAGAATCTGTCGAAGGGCTTGCCCCAGAAATCAGCAGTACTGCACCGGCCAAGAGAACAAATGCGCCACTGATTTGCGGCGCAAATCGTACCAACACGTTTCCCAACGCTAAGCCAAAGCTTTGAAAAATGGCGCGACGTTCGGCCACTTCGGCGATAATGACCATCACCGCTGCGACGGCGAATGGCAGCAGATAATAAATAACCCGGTAAGCCAACGCGCTGGCCAATACGGTTTCTGGGGGTAAGCTGGGCAATAACAGCACCAATGCTGTTTCAATAATGCCGATACCGCCTGGTAAATGGCTGAGAGCGCCCAGCAAAATCGCGACGACAAACGCACCTAAAAACACCAGCAATGAAACATCGGCCAAATCAGGGAGCAGTACGTACATCACTAAGGCTGTGAGCGTGATATCGATGACCGATAACACCACCTGCCCCACAGCGATTTTAAATGTAGGAAAGCGGAACTCCATGCCGCGCACGTCGATGGGGTCGCGGTAAAACGCGCAGAACATGCCGTAAACGCCAACGGCAGCGATACAAAGAATGCCAAACCCGCGCCCCAACCACTCGGGCATATCGGGAATACCCGCGATAACACCTGCAGGTTCAAACAGCAGCGCTATACCAGCAAGCACTGCAATCCCCACATCGAATGTCACTGTCGAGAAAATTTGAATGGTCGCCACATCCAACCCAGACAGCCCGGATGCGGAGTACATGCGATAACGCACAGAGCCGCCGGTTAGAAAACCTAGCCCGAGATTGTGCGAAAACGCAGTTGAGATAAACGAAGCCCCAGCCACTTTGGAGAATGGCAGTTTGTAACCCAGGTGCTTCAGGCCCATGACGTCGTAAAACGCGAGCAAGAAATAACTGACAGCCGTACAAACAATCGCCGCTAGAATGTTTGGTGTAGGCAGAGCTTGGAACTCTGTCACCACCTCATCTAGGCGCACCGTCGCAAGCAGCCCGTTTAAAAACCATATTGTCGCTGCCAGCAAACAAACGCTGATGACAGGCCCCAACCAACGCATGCATCTAACCCCGTTTATCTTTTCTGCTCGTCCATCAGCTCTAACTGCACGCGCTGAATTTCAGCCATGCGTTCCCACTGACGCGAGAGCAAGTGATCGATCTTTTCGTGAAGATGACGAATTTCAAGTTCCGCTTTCAGGTTTACGCGAAAATCATTCTCGGACCGAATGCGATCTTTCGCGTCCTGGCGATTCTGGCTCATCATAATGATTGGGGCTTGAAGAGCCGCAAGACATGACAAAACAAGATTGAGCAGAACGAATGGATATGGATCAAAGTGATCCGACGTCAGCGTAATGACGTTATACATCATCCACACCACCATCATGCCGATGAATAAAATAATAAATTTCCAGCTACCGCCAAACGTTGCAATCTTATCAGCCATGCGGTCTCCCAACGTGGCCCGCGCGGCAAAATCTTCCTCGGCATCACTTGAGAGCATTTCTTGCTTTGAGATGCTTTCGACAACCGACTGCTCAAGCTTACTGAGTTCGCCCCGCTCCTCCCTCAGCAACGATTCAACGTATTCCCGGCGATACTTATTCAGGCAGGCACGGCACGTTAGTTTGCTGTCATCCCAATCGGGTACTTTGGCGCGTATCAGGTCGGTCACGTTGGGATTAATGGCGTGTGATGCCAATAAATGCGCGTGGGGTTTTGTCTCACCACATATGGCGCATGGGGCAGTTGGAGCGCTGCGAGATCCTGACATGATTAATCACCAACAAGCGTGAACGCTTTTTCGCCATAGTGCTGCCAACCGGCAACACACAAAAGTCTAATGTTTCCAATACCTTCTTATCACTCCCGCAGCAATTGCACTGCTGTTTTATTTGTAATCTGGCTTGATGCGACCCCAGGGTGTGCTAGCTAAGACCCTTAGAAACCTAGGCATTATGAACAGCAATCTGGCTGGTTAAAGCGCTGCGTATATGACCCCCGTTCAACATTCCCCTGCAATCGGCCCGGTTGAGACTTTCCGGGCTGAAGGCCTAAAAAAAGTTTACCCGGGCGAAACGCCTGTCCACGCTTTGCGCGGCGTCGATCTGGAAATGTTTGAAGGTGAAATGGTTGTGTTGCTGGGGCCTTCAGGCAGCGGCAAATCAACGCTTCTTAATATTCTCGGCGGTCTTGATTTACCCACTTCGGGCCACTTCTTTTTTCGAGGTGAAGACGTCACGAAGTTTACGCCCGACCAACTCACACATTATCGCCGCGACAACGTCGGCTTTGTATTTCAGTTCTATAATCTCATCCCCAGTTTGACAGCACGTGAGAACGTGGCACTCGTGACCGAGATTGCACAAAACCCTATGACGCCTGATGAAGCGTTAGAGATGGTGGGCTTAGGTCATCGGCTGGATCACTTCCCGGCGCAATTGTCAGGGGGCGAACAACAACGTGTAGCCATCGCGCGCGCCATCGCCAAACGTCCAAGCGTGTTGTTATGCGATGAGCCAACCGGCGCGCTCGACAGCAAAACCGGCATTGTGGTGTTGCAAGCTATTGTGCGCGCCAATCAAGAATTGGGTACGACAACAGCTGTGATTACGCATAACGCGGTGATGGCAGCGATGGCAGACCGTGTCATCCGGTTTGCGGATGGCAATATCAGCAGCATCGAACGCAACATGACCAAGCTGAAGCCTGAGGAACTGTCGTGGTAAAAACGCTGCAACAGGTTCTGCTGCGGTGGACGATGTCGCTGAATTTATCGGCGCTGGACCGCAAACTGTTGCGCGACGTGTGGCGCCTTAAGGGCCAAACACTGGCAATCTCAGCTGTTGTCGCTGCAGGTATTGCTTTGCTGGTAGGCACATACGGTTGCTTAGCTGCTTTGCAAGCCAGCAAAGATGCCTTTTACGAACGCACCAGCTTTGCCGATGTCTGGACGTCAGTTAAACGCGCGCCCAACAGCATGCGGGATAAGCTCGCGCAAATTCCCGGTATTGCGACCGTAGAAACACGCATTGTTGCCGATACCACGCTTGATATCCCAACCATGAGTGACCCGGCCCGTGGACGGATTATCTCGGTTGTCGAGGGCGACACCCCCCTTCTGAACAAGTTTGACCTGTTATCAGGCCGCTTGGTGCAATACGGACGCCCCAATGAAGTTCTGATTTCTGAAGCTTTCGCCAAAGCCCATAAACTGGGCCTGGGCGATACGTTGTCCGCCAATATTTACGGGAAGAAGCGCAAGCTTGAGATTGTTGGCATCGCGCTGACACCGGAATATGTCTACGCTCTCGCCCCCGGCCAGATTATGCCAGACGATAAGCGCTTTGGCATTTTGTGGATGGGTTACGAAGCGCTTTCGGCAGCTTACGACTTAGAAGAGTCGTTTAACAACGTCACAGCTACGCTGTTGCACGGCGCAGTCGAAGCCGATGTTTTGCAACGCCTGGATATTCTCCTGAAGCCTTATGGTGGCGTGGGTGCCTATGGCCGTGAAGACCAAATTTCAGATTTCTTCCTGACAAATGAGTTAGCCCAACTTGCATCAAGTGGTGCAGTGGCGCCGCCCATTTTCCTAGGTGTGGCGGCTTTCCTGTTGAACATCGTAATTTCACGACTGGTGGCCACAGAACGCGAGCAGATCGGCCTATTGAAAGCATTCGGTTACACTGATTGGGATGTCGGCTTGCAATACATCAAGCTGGTTTCAATCGTGGTGGGTTTAGGCCTGCTGTTGGGCCTGTGGGGTGGCACCTGGTTCGGTCAGGGGATGACGAGTATGTACACCACATACTTTAAATTCCCCGTGCTGGAATACCGCGTGAACCCTGGCGTATTTGGAAGTGCGGCCCTTGTCACAATCATCGCAGGCGTGATTGGCGGCGTTGGAGCAGTACGACAGGCCATCAACCTCTCGCCTGCAGTCGCTATGGCGCCGCCTGTGCCCACATCATTCAACAAGTCAAAATTCTCGCAGTGGTTCGAACAGTTCAGCATCAGCCAACCCACGCGCATGATTTTCCGACACGTGACGCGCTGGCCGGTACGCACGGGTATGACAGTCGCCGGAATTTCGTTCTCTATCGCACTGCTGATTGCGTCATTCTTCTTCATGGATTCAGTTGGCAAGGTCATTGAAGTCTATTTCTACCAAGCTGAGCGTCAGACCCTGACCGTTTCATTTGTAGAGCCGCGTGGCTCAGAAGTTGAAGAATCTATATTACGAATGCCCGGCGTGCTGGCGACACAGCCTGTGCGTAGCGTCTCAGCGCGCCTCAGACATGGCCCCTACACCAAGCGTACAGGCGTGAATGGACTTGTGAACAACGCCGACATGAACCGCCTCCTCAACTCTGACGAAAAGCCGATGAACCCGCCGGAAGGCGGCATCGCACTCTCAGAACACATCGCCAAAGAGCTACATGTGAAAGTCGGCGATACGATCACAATTGAGGTGCTTCAGGAACGCCGCCCCGTTATCGACATGCCGGTGACGGAAGTGGTGAAGCAATACCTCGGCTTCTCGACATACATGCACATCGACCAGATGAACCGTATGATGCACGAAGGTCCGACCGTGACAGCCATCCACGTGCTCGCGGACAGTCGTTACATCGATGAACTTTATACCAAACTGAAGAATACTCCAATGGTGGCGGGCGTGGCACAAACAGAAGCCTCGCTGAAAGGCTTCCAAGACACCATGGATCAAACCATGTACGTGATGATCGGCTTTTATGTCGCCTTCTCCAGCTTGATTGCATTTGGCGTCGCCTACAACAGCGCACGCATTGCCTTGTCGGAACGTGCGCGATCGTTAGCCAGCTTGCGTGTTCTAGGATTCACCAGCGCCGAGGTCGCGTACATTTTGTTAGGCGAATTAGCTGTGCAAACGTTGCTAGCTCTGCCCGTCGGCTGTGCCTTCGGCTACATCATGGCCTTCGCCATGTCGCCCATGCTGAAAACAGATATGTACGACTTCCCCTTTGTCATTAACGACCCCACTTACGGCATGTCCGTGTTGGTGGTGGCAATTGCTGCTGTGATCTGCGCCGTCTTGGTTCGCAGGCGCGTTTATCAGCTCGACCTCATTTCTGTTCTTAAGACCCGCGAGTAAATCATGGTTGATGTGTCCAAAGCTTCTGATGTGACTGCTAAAGTTCGCGCCCGCGTGGGGTCATGGTCACGTCGCACCAAAGTGATTGCCGGGATTGGCGTATTTCTGGCGCTTTTCTTTATGTGGTCGTTGCGCAGCCAACCAGTGCCCGCTGATTTTCATACTGTCGGTAAAGGCGAACTGCTGGTCACGATTGGCGATGAAGGTGAAACCCGCGTAAAGGATGTCTACATCGTGTCCGCACCCGTCGCGGGACGCGTTGAACGCATTGATATGAATGTCGGCGACCCGGTCGTGGCGGATGAAACGGTAATCGCGCGTTTCCTGCCGCAGGACCCATCGGTGCTAGATGCACGCTCGCGGTCTGAGGCAGAGGCTGGCGTATCAGTCGCTGAGGCCGACAGGGCCCGCGCACAGGCGCAGCTAGAGTTTGCAAATTCAGAATTGCGCCGCCAACAGCAACTCTTCAAAGAAGGTACAATCGCGCAAGCGGCGCTGGATCGCGCACGCTTGGAAGTGCGCACCGCCGAAGCTGCCCGCAATCAAGCCGCTGCCGCCGTGACCAAACGCCGCACAGACTTGGACTCATCACGAGCTGCATTTGCAAAAGGTGGAAGTGCGACGGGCGTTGATTTTGTATCCGTGCGGGCGCCTGTGAGCGGACGACTACTGAAACGTATCCAACAAAGTGAAGCGTTGTTAGCCGCTGGAACACCTATTCTCGAAATTGGCGACCCTGCTAACTTAGAAATCGTCACCGATCTCCTCTCTTCCGACGCTGTAAAAGTGAAAGAAGGGCAAGAAGTCATTATCGAAGATTGGGGTGGCCCGGTTGCTTTAAAAGGCATAGTGCGCCGTGTAGAGCCATTCGGATTCACGAAGGTGTCAGCCCTCGGCATTGAAGAACAACGCGTTAATGTCATCACTGACTTTGTAACACCGCGTGATCAATGGGCGAGCTTAGGCCACGGCTACCGCGTTGAAACTCGCGTAGTGATCGAGCGCCGCGATAACATCCTGAAAGTTCCCGTCAGCGCGTTGTTCCGCGCTGGTGAAGATTGGGCTGTGTTTATGGTGGATGGCGGCGCAAAGGGCGGTGTTGCGAAACTCACAAAAGTAAAAATCGGAAGCCGCAATACGTTAGACGCCGAAATAACGTCCGGCCTGAAAGACGGCGACGTCGTAATCATGCACCCCAGCGATCAAGTCGCAGATGGTGTCGACGTCGCTCCACGTGCTTAAGGGACCTGCTCCAGCACTTCACGCATGCGCTCGGCAAGTTCAACTTTGCGGTACGGTTTATTTAAAATAGCCCATGATGGGTCAACGCGCCCCCGCGACCGAAGTGTATCCAGCGCATAGCCAGAGGTGAATAACAGCTTCAAATCCGGACAGATTTTACGTGCGCGTTCAGCCAAATCGAAACCACTTAGTCCGCCCGGCATCACAATATCGGTAAATAATATACTCACCCCAATCTCGTTAGAAAGCTTTTGCAAAGCTTCATGGCCATCGGCAGCTGCGATGACCTTATAACCAAGCTCAGTCAGACATTCGACCGCGTAGGCCCTCACGAAGGGATCGTCTTCGGCGATCAAAACGCATTCGCTTCCGCGCTGTAGAGTGCGCTCTGCAGGTGCCTCCGCTTTCAACGCATCGCCAGCCGCCGCATCAGGTGCCGTGGGCAAATAAAGACGAACTGTGGTTCCTAATCCGGGTTCGCTATAGATCGAAATATGGCCGTTCGACTGTTTGATAAAGCCATAGACCATACTGAGCCCTAAACCACTTCCCTTCCCCACGTCCTTTGTCGTGAAAAAAGGTTCGAACACACGCTCTAAAACATTGCGCGGCATCCCAGTGCCGTCATCTGTAATAGAAATAGCGATGTACTCGCCCGGGAGAACTTCAGGATGTTGCTGGCGATAACTTTCGTCGAGCGGCATGATAGCGGTCGCAATAGTCAGACGACCGCCTTCAGGCATTGCGTCGCGGGCGTTAATCGACAAGTTTAAAATTGCAGATTCAAGCTGGGTCGGGTCTGCAAACGCATGGCGTATGTTGTCCTCAAGTGAGGTGATGATTTCTATATCATCGCGCAATGTTCGCTGCAGCATGTGCAGCATCGAAAAAATAAGATCGTTACAGTCAATTGATTGGGACTGAAGGGTTTGGCGGCGGCTAAAAGCCAACAATCGCTGCGTTAACACCGCGCCACGCAGCCCAGCCGCACGAATAGCCGTAGCTTGTTTTTGCATATCAGGACGAACGATCAACTTATCGAACAGAAGATCCGCATTCCCGATGATAACAGTCAGCAGATTATTAAAATCATGCGCCAGCCCGCCAGAAAGTTGGCCAACAGCTTCCATTTTCTGAGCTTGGACAAGCTGGTTTTCAGTATGTTTCCGGTCAGTCAGATCGTGAATAATACCAACAAAAATAGACCCGCCCTCTTGTTCTGCCTCACCCACAGACAAATTCATGGGGAATGTCGAGCCGTCTTTGCGTTGGCCTTCGACTTCACGCCCGATCCCTATAATTTTTGCGTGATGGGTACGGTGATAGTTTCCAAGGTACGTGTCATGCTCATTCCGAAATTGTGACGGCATGAGCATCTTGACGTTTTGGCCCATAACTTCTTCGGCTGTGTATCCAAACAAGCGCTCGCATGCGGGATTAAACATGGTGACGATACCTTTATCGTCAATCAGGATAACACCATCGACAGCGGTATTCACAACGGCGCGCAGTTGTGCCGCGCTTTCCACCAAAGCGCGCGCAGCCAGTTCTCGTGCAGTAAGGTCTCGGATTACACCGACAAAAATAGTTTCGGCTTCGTGTGAAGATTCACTGACTGATAAATCAATCGGG
Source organism: Rhodospirillaceae bacterium (assembly GCA_965229355.1). Taxonomy (GTDB): domain Bacteria; phylum Pseudomonadota; class Alphaproteobacteria; order Rhodospirillales; family Rhodospirillaceae. Next base: position 3,856,666 of record OZ245869.1, read on the forward strand.
AATGTTGTACCATTTTTTCGTCGACCTAGAACTTCCCGGCCGATTCCAATAATTTTTCGCTTCCCAGTCGTTTGATAGTTTCTCAGATAGCCATCATGTTCAGCTTGAAATGGCGCTGGCATAAGTACTTTTACATTTTTGCCGACGACCTCTGCGGCTGCGTATCCGAATAGCTTTTCGCATGCCGGATTAAACATCAGGATCATGCCTGTCGCATCTATGAGGACAATGCCATCCACAGCCGTTTCAAAGACGGCCTGCAATATTGAATCGTGTTTTTTTGAACCCATCCATCACCGACTTCCCGCAAGAATGGTACACGAAAATTAAATCGCGTAGATCAGGATTCAGTTCCAGATAAGAATTTTATTCATAAACCTAACGTTGATGAGCGCCGCGCAACTAAACGATATATAATTGAGACAAACCGAATAACTTATACTGCGAATATAAGTATTTAAGGGTTACTCGGGCTGCACCTCAACCTCTTCCACTGCGCTATTATCAGGCGTTGTCACTGTGACAGTCGCCTGAGCTGGGTTCTTCATTGGCTCCCAAGCTGGAACGTTTGATGCAGTCTTATCCTGCTCGCGCTGCGCGCGGGAAATAGGCCATTGGCTGACCGGAACAAGACCAGGGTCATCGACATCCGGGGATACTGCTGAACGTGGCTGAGGACTACGCGTAAAAGGCACACAGCCCACAGGCGAACCTTTATTCACGCAAGGGCGGCGCTCCTGCCCAAACGCTTCAGTAAGCGGATAAGCAACGATGAGCGCGATAGCGACAACGAGCGCCCAGTTCACGTATTTCAAATGTTGTGTCATGGCTGCACACAGTGTTGGAGTTGCAATCTTTAAACCCAACGCCATAACGCGCGATTTCGTTCCCCATAAGGCAATGGGGCCACGCAATCACCATACTTTCAACACAGATAGAAAGACTTAACTGAGCGGCTCGTAATCGCCGGTCAGATCCTGCATCAGCTTTTTTACTAAATCCTGACGCTCACCCGCCAGTTTAGCCTCTAATGCCGCATCAGGCTGGAACAGCGCAATCTCTTCGCTGATATCGATGCCGCGCTTGGCCAGCACGGCTTCGGTAATAGCCTGGCGATCTTTGACCACCCACAGTTCTTTTGCCAACGTCAGAACAGCCTGCCCTAATTTATCCACGTCCTCGGGCTTCAAGGATTGGCGACGACGAGGTTGGGCGTGGGACGGATGAAGCTTGGCCATAACAATCTCAACAACACAGCATTTCAACAAAACGCCGCGCCCTGCTGTGGCAAGACGCGGCGCAAATACATTGCAGTAATTACGGCTTACGGCCGTAAGTCACCCATGGGTAGTTCAGCGGCTTCACGCCATAGTACTTCACATCCTTAAAGCCGATTTTTTCCATCAGGCCGACCATGTCCATGGTGGATGATCCGCGCCAGAACGGCTCGCCGCCGAACTTCGCCAGATAATCGGTGCGCCAGGCATTGACCTTATTCATAGCGCTGTACGGGGCCACATCGCCAAACAACAAGTCGCCACCCGGCTTCAAAACGCGATAGCTTTCACGCAGGATGTCAGCAATCACATCTACAGGCAGTTCATGCAGGATGATGAACGACGTCACGAGATCGTAGCTTTCAGCAGGCTGCTTAGTATCCCGGCCATCGGCTTGGAACAACTTCCAGGCATGGCCCAAAGCATTGCCGTTGCGTTGGGCTTGTTCCAATTGCGCAACAGAAATGTCGCAGGCGTGAAGTTCGGCCTGGGGGAATACTTCGGCCAATTTGCCGGTATAAGGCCCAGATGAGCAGCCGATTTCCAAAATCTTCTGGTAATCCCGGCGCGGGGCTTCTTCGGCGAATTGCTTACGGGTCGCGTAAATATCAGACGCAATACCACCGGCTGCGGGTGGACGCGGCGCTTTACCAACGATGTAACGATGCACCAGTTCGCCGTGCACAAAGCCCATATGCGGGTGACCATCCCAGCCGCCGGTCGTCCGATGAACTGGATATAGCCAATATTTATCAGGCTGCATGGCAGGATCGATCGTCAGGGTGGTTTTACCCTGCTGAAGTTTTTCAAACGTTGGCTTTACGTCGCTTTCGATCTCACTGAAGGCTTCAGCGGCAATGCGTGCATGGTGCTCGGCATGCCATTCGCTCATCAGGCCAGTTGCACGAAAGGCTGGGATCTTTTCCAAAAGGCCTTCGATTTGCAGCGCACGCTCGTCCAAATCGTCGGCCAGGTTTTCATCTTTATCCAGACCGGCTTTTGCCAAAGCATCGTTTTGCGTTTTTAAGAATGGACCCGAGACCGCGCCGAACGCAGCAAGAAAGTCCAGGGCCGCACGGCCCGATTGGCGAAGTTTATAATCGAACATGGAGATCCTCCGTTTCCGACCGGTGTCTTAAAGACCAGTGTCTAAATCAAAGTAGTGGCTTCAAATGGTGGGCAAAGGATAACACCAGCCACTTGCTTTCCAAGACTGAGCAAGGCTTTGCATCCATATTCTGGCGCTGTCGTGAAAAGACACACCGGCGGAGTTGGCCGCAATGTGTGCGCGAAAACGCTAGGTTTTCTTAGGTTTAAAGAGAATTGGCGGCGCTGGGTCATATTCCATAGCGTTGACGACCGCCTGACAAAAGTCATCGCCGTACAACTGCTGTACGATCCAAATCGCCATATCTATGCCCGCAGAAACGCCCGCTGAAGACACGACATTGCCGTCGACTACCCAGCGCTGACCTTCAACAACAGCCCCCGCATCGCCGCGCTTTCGCACTTCGTCTACGGCCATCCAATGTGTTGTGACGTTTTTACCCTTCGCCGGGCCAGCTGCCGCCAGAACCATAGATCCCGTGCAAACACTGGTAACCCACTTACAGGACGCGGCTTGGTCTGAAATCCAGCGCAAGGTGGGAGGGTGCGACACTTCGCGTCGGGTCCCCTGCCCACCTGGCACCAGAATAATGTCGGCCCGTGGGGCCGAGGAATAGCTGTAGTCCGCCTCAACGCGCATTCCCTTGGCTGAAGTAATCTTTCCTCCCGTTTCCGAGACGAAATACACCTTATCCAACGGTTCGATTTTTCGAATGCGCTTCACGGTGTTCATCATCGTGAACACCTCCCAGGGGCCGACATAGTCGAGCTCCTCGGCGCCGTCGAAAATCAGAATGGCGACATTCAGCGGTTCAACCATTCCTTAGCGCTTAGGCTTTGCGCTTCTTCTTCGCGACTTTCTTCTTAGCCGGAGCAGCTTTTGCTTTAGCTTTTTTGGCCTTCGGTGCAGCGGCCTTTTTGGCCTTCTTCACTTTCGGAGCAGCTTTCTTTTTCTTCTTCACGCGCTTCTTGGCTTTCGCAGCAGCATCCGAAAACATTTGGCCTGCTTCGTCCAAGCTCTTCACGATCGCAGAGATGAATTTCTTACCGGTAGTCTTTTTCGCCATAGGAACCTCTCCTGGGTCTGTAGATAACGTTTGTATAGTATCAGATGAAATCAACGATGTAGCCAAAAAAGTTCATATTGTGCTTTGGCCGGTCAACGGGACGCCATAGTCCGCCAATGGCTGACATGCTTTTCGCATCATTCAGGTGCCCGAATGATCCTCGACAACGGCCGGTGATCGCATGTGTCAGACGTCCAAAGTATACAATCAATGATCTGCCGCAGATGCGAGAGCCCCCACTTTTTAAGCGACAAACTCACGGTTTCGTCATCGCAAAAAATGCGTCTCCGCCAATCCAATTGAACAAGAGCGGCGTACCAATATCGACGCAAGCAGCAGCTTGCGGGCCGTTTCAAACCGGCATCACATAACCAAGGAAGGTTTCCATGTTTCGCACAATGACTGCGAGCCTCGTGCTCGCCACGGGTTTGCTCGTCTCGGGTTTGGCCAATGCTAAGACCATTGTTGAAACTGCCGTCGCTGCGGGCCAGTTCAATACGCTGGTCGCTGCCGTAAAGGCCGCTGGTTTGGCTGAAACGCTGTCTGGCCCCGGCCCCTTCACGGTATTCGCGCCAACCGATGCCGCATTTGCCAAGCTGCCGAAGGGCACAGTTGAAGACCTGTTAAAGCCTGAAAATAAGGCCAAATTGGCCGCTATTCTCACCTACCACGTGGTGCCCGGCAAAGTGATGGCCAAGGATGTGGCAGGCAAGAAAACCGATGCAAAGACCGTAAATGGCCAGACGTTGGCCGTGGATGGCATGGCAGGCGTGACACTGAATGGTTCAGCTAAAGTGACCAGTGCTGACGTGGCCGCCGATAACGGCGTGATCCACATTATCGATACTGTCGTTCTGCCGAAGTAAGCCTAAGCCGTATCAAACCGGCGGCACTCATTGGGGTGTCGCCGGCTCTTTACTAGCCCACCAAATGCGTGCGGATTTTGATCTCGCCCGAGAGCGTTTTATGCACTGGGCATTTATTGGCGATCTCAATCAGGCGGGCTTTTTGTTCGTCGGTTAAATCACCCTCTAACGAAATATCGCGCATCATTTCCGTCACCTCGCCCTCCTTGGTCGTGCAGTCCGGGCAGTCGGCGGCTTTGACTTTGCGCATCCACACCCGCACCGAGACTTTCTTTAACGGCAGTTCTTTACGCTCTGCATACATGCGCACCGTCATAGATGTGCACGCCCCCAACCCGGCCATGACCCAATCATGCGGACTGGGGCCCTTATCATCGCCCCCTACAGATGTCGGTTCATCAGCGATCAGCGTGTGGTTTCCGACACGAACCTGATTGGTGTAGCGGCCCGTGAGCGTTTCTGAAATTTCCACCGTTCCGGGCGGAAGCGTTACATTTTCTGCGGCCATGTTTTGTCCCCGTCTGCTGGATATTGCTCAAACATAGCCCTACAGTGTTTGTGAGGACACTGTTCTAAAGCATCCTAAATTCTGGAGAGATTGATGGTCGTGGTTCCTGGCCCAGAACATATCGAGGTCTTGGAGAAGCGCACCGCCTACAAGGGCTACTTCCAGATCGATAGCTATACCATCCGCCACGGCCGTTTTGACGGCACTTGGCAGCCCCCCTTTAACCGCGAAGTGTTCGAGCGCGGCCATGCGGCTGCGGTACTGCTGTATGAACCCGAGCGCAGCGTGTTCTTGTTGTGCGAACAGTTCCGTATTGGGGCTTATGCGGGCGGGATGACGCCGTGGCAGATCGAACTCGTGGCCGGGATTATGGAGCCTGGCGAAACGCCGGAAGAGGTCGCGACCCGTGAATCAGTTGAAGAAGCCGGGTCTGAGGTTTTGGACCTGCTGCCCATTTCCCATTATCTGGTCAGCCCTGGTGGGGCGACAGAGACAATCCGGCTCTTTTTAGGCCGTATCAAAGATGCCAAGGCTGGAATTTTCGGCCTTGAGGGCGAAAGCGAGCACATCAAAGTGCACGTCATCCCTGAGGCTGAGTTACGTCACATGCTGGATGACCAGAAAATTCAAAACGCCCAAACAATCATTGCCGCGCAGTGGTTCTTCCTGAACCGCGAGCGCATCCTAGCGAAGTGGAAATAAGGACGCTGCCATGACAACTGCTGCTGATCCCATTGTCTCAACCGAATGGTTGGCTACTCACCTGAATGATCCGAACATTCGGATTGTCGATGCTAGTTACTTTGTCCCCGGCGGCATTGAGCCAGCTTTAAAACAATACGCCGAGGGCCATTTACCAGGCGCCGTATTCTTTAACATCAACGAGATTGCCGACCCGAACGGCAAAAAGGACCACACCTTCCCCACGGCTGATATTTTTGCCCAAAAAGTCGGTGCCCTGGGATTGGGCAATCAAAATCACATTGTCGCCTATGATCATTGGGGCGGCCCCTGCGCTGCATCGCGTGTGTGGTGGATGTTCCGTCACTTTGGGCACACGAACGTTTCAGTGCTGGATGGCGGCTTGAAGAAATGGGTCGCCGAAGGCCGCGCGCTATCAACAGACACGCCCCAGATCACGCCAGCCACATTTACTGCCGGCAAAGGTACCGGCGTTGTGCGCCAGAAAGCCGACATGCTTGCCAACATCGATAAAAAGGATTGGCAGGTCTTAGATGCACGTGGCGTTGGTCGCTTCACAGGTACAGAGCCTGAGCCCCGCCCTGGCTTGCGGTCTGGTCACATCCCAGGCGCCTTAAGCATGTCATTCATGCAGATGTACGACCCCGCCACGCTAACCTTGAAAACCAAGGACGAGATCCGCAAAGCTTTTGCAGATGCGGGGGTCGATTTAAGTAAACCGCTGGTTACATCCTGCGGCTCTGGCGTCAGCGCCTGCAACGTTGCCCTTGGCGCGTATTTGCTCGGCAAAGACGATGTGGGCATCTACGATGGCAGTTGGGTGGAATGGGGCGCAGACCATAGCCTGCCTTTAGAAACGGGTCCTGCCCGAAAATAAGCCAAGCCAATAACATCAATCTCGGGGGGAAGAGGCATGAGCAAGCTGACACGCAGGCATGTCGTTGGTGGCACCGCTGTTACGGCAGCGCTGATCTCGACGGTGCATGCTGAAACCAAAGCTGTTCAGCCCGAGACGATTGCGATTATCGGCACTGGCAATGTTGGAACCGCCCTGGGGAAACGCTGGGGCACTGTGGGTCATAAAATTATTTATGGCTCGCGCACCCCCGATGCCGAAAAAACCAAGCTGCTGGTAAAAGATAGCGGCAAAACCGCCAGCGCTGTTGCAATTCAGGATGCCGCCAAATCCGCATCTGTGATTATTTTGGCAGTCCCACCCCAAGCCGTGCTTGAGACTGTTAAAACCCTAGGCGACCTGACGGGCAAAATCGTCATCGATGCGACGAACGAGATGACGATTGAAAACGGCAAACTGATTGAGCCGACCACGCCGGAAGCCCTTTCCGCGCGCATTCAAGCAGCTGTGCCGGGGGCGTTCGTTATTAAGGCCCTGAATACGACAAGTTCTCGCGCGATGGCGGATCCGGCGATGACAAAAGGAGCTATCGTCATCCCCATGGCGGGTGCCAATGCCGAAGCCAAAGCGAAAGTTGCTGCCCTTCTGAAATCCATAGGTCTTGAATCGTTCGATCTGGGTGGCGCTGATGCTTTAAAAGCAGTCGAACATTTAGGTCGAATTTATGTGGCTTACAGCGGAAGCCATCGCCCGCAACGCATGGAATTCGGCTTCCGTACCTGGTCACCACCGCCGGGCAAATAACCGATCACGTGCCTTGCAGTTTTGTGACGTTGCTGTTTTGCAACGCGCGCCAACAAAGCGCACATGATCCCATAGTCTCTGATCGTAACTCTTGCGCAAAGCCGCAGTTTCCTTGGCTTTTCCAACGCCCCATAAAGCGGGCTACGTCATTGCGACTGTTGCCTGCGTATAGGCAACCCATGCTAACAATTGGGCGTTCGTGATCTGCCGATGTTGGGTCGGTTGATATTGGGGATGTCGCAGGTCGCCCGTGGCCGCGTTTTTTTCACGTTTGGTTTTTCCAGCTCTGCTGGTTTCATTCGCCACATTAGCGGTTGCACAACCGCCTTCTGTGCAGGATTTGCGTTTGGCTTTGACCAACGCAAAACGCCAAGCCGAAAGCTCTGACACACTTGATGCGGCTTACGAATTAGTCGGCATTGCTGAAGAAGCCCAAAACGCTAAGAACGCCGATATTATAAAAGATGCGACCACCACATTGGTTCGCGTCATTGAAAAGGCAACGCAAGCGGCCATGAATGCCGGCATTGCCGACGCTCATGACACGCTGGATCAGTTGGTTGACTTGTCGTTCTTCTCGCGCACCAGCAACGTTCTGGGCGCCGACGATGTCATGCAAAAATCGCTGCGCCTGCTTTTTCCAAAAATCACCAGCGATGTCCGCAGTGCTTTGTCCACCGCGAATACAAGTTCCGAGCGTTGGCCTGTGGCCATGACAAATTTGAGTATTTTGGGCGAACTGCAAGCGGGCGCACACTTGACCATGCTGGATGATTTGGCCGCGAATATTGAGGCTGCTTTTAATGCCGAATATGCGCGTCTGGATACGATGGCACAAACCGGCTCTAACCGCGCTGAGCTGCTAGAAGATTTAAGTGCAGCCCGTAAAAACCGAGATGAGCAAGTGAAGGACGCCAAGGCCAATAACCTGAACTCGGTTGTGGCCGAGATGAACAAATCCAAAGCGCAAGATAACCGCCGGGAAAGTTCTGACCTGCCTGCCCCAGGTGCTGATGCGGACATGACCTGCCTTGAAACAGGCGTTCTGGATCAAGAAGGCAACATGTACGCTAATCAGGATGCCACGACAAAGCTTGAAGAAGAGTGCGTTCTGTCAGGCCGCGTACCGTCGGAAGACCGCTGCCCTACGCGCGAACTGTTCTTTGTGTGCCGCGAGGCAACGCCAACGACCGAGCGCATTGTTTATACTTACCGTGGTACGCCGGAAGAAGCCCAAGCGCGCGAGAATTGCAAAGGCGAAGTGCTGGGCTTGATGGGATTGGCAGGTAAGCCGCCACCGTTCAAAAACACCGCCATGCGCCGGATTATGAGTTGCATTCCCTTGGGCGATGCCGACGCAGAATAGCTACAGAACCTTTCCGGGGTTCAAAATTCCTTTTGGGTCGAGCGTATTTTTCAGTGTTCTCATAAGCGCAATTTCTTCAGGCGTGCGCGACCACGCCAGATAACTTTTCTTTTCAATCCCAATGCCATGCTCGGCTGAGACTGAGCCTCCCAGGTCGCGGATCACGCCATAAACGATATCGTTCACAGCCTTATGAGCGACCTCGCCACCAACACCCACGCCAGCCACGACGTGCAAGTTACCATCGCCCATATGACCCAGAACGAGCGCCGTGGGGTCCGTATAGGCGGCGTTAAGCCCGTGCGTTACACGATCTGCAAAGTCGCCCATCGCGCGGATTGGCATCGACACATCGTAGGCAAAGATCGGCCCCAGTTTACGGAACCCCTCACCCGCATTTTCACGCACCGCCCAGAACGCGGCGCGCTGCTGTTCAGACTGGGCTACGGCAACATCCACCAACAAGCCTTGATCTAATGCACCTGACAGAACGTCCTGCAAATGATCGGTATCTCCGTCCGGATCATTCCCTAAAGTCTCCAGCACAACATAAAATGCCTGACCCGCTGGCAATGGCGGGCGTAATGAGGGGCATTTCTCGCGCACAAACTGATCATACGCGCCCCACATCACCTCGAAGCTGCTCAATTCACCGCCCAGTTGCCCTTCCAAATAGCCCAAAAAGGCAACCGTGTTTTCAAAGGTCGCTAAACTGGCGAAGGCCGTATTCATGCTTTTAGGCTTAGGGCGTAAGCGGCATACCGCGCGTGTTACAATGCCCAGCGTTCCTTCGCTGCCAATGAACATATGCTTCAGGTCGTAGCCTGCATTGTTCTTCAGCATTTTATTGAGAGATGAAATCACTGTGCCGTCGGCCAGCACCACTTCCAGGCCCAAGACACTTTCGCGCATCATGCCGTACCGGATGACACGCACACCGCCTGCGTTAGTGGAAATCACACCGCCAATGGTCGCCGAACCCCGGGCCCCCAAATCCAGCGGCAGCATGAACCCGCGCTCTTCGCAGTATTCATGAGCTGTTTGCAAAACAACGCCCGCCTGAGCGGTGACTGTGCGGCCTTCAGCATCGAACTCTTCGATAGCGTTCATGCGTTCCAAAGACAGCACAACCTCGCCGCCGCGCGGTGCGCCACCGCCCACCAAGCCCGTCATGCCGCCTTGGGCAATGATGGTTTGGCCTTCGGCGTGGCAAGCCCTCAAGATGGCTGAGACTTGATCCGTCGATGTAGGACGAAGCACACACAACGGCTTGCCCGCAGTGCCATGGCCGCGCGTGTTTAAGTAACGCTCGCCAATATCATCACCCACCAACAAACCTGCTGCATCGACAATACGGCGAAACGTTTCAATCATTTGCTGACTTCAGCCAGGTCATTCCACACGTCCTGCTGAATGATCTTACCGCCCCTAATCTCGAAGCGGTCGATGTAGCGCACGTTGGCAATTTTCGTCCCATCCAACCACTCGCCGCTCAGATAGCCACGCACATAGATGGTTGTGGTGTCACCGCCTACCGTTTCATCAAAATGGTCGAACGTTTTACCGACAAACTTATATCGGCCCTTCGACCACGCGACCAATTGTTCCAGCGTCGTGAATTTCTGTTCACCGGGAAAAGTCAGCGTGACGCCGGGCGCAAGAAACGACGACGCCAATGGCAAATCGCGGGCTTCCAAAGCTTTGAGGAACGAAAGAACTATACTTTGTGCGGACATTTACAGCACGCCGTCTTTCTTCAAGCGCTCAATAGCAGCCTGCTGGCGGCTCACAAAGAATGCACGGTCAGGTACTTTCACTTGGCCATTCTCTAAGAACGTATTGGGCGGGCTGAACGTGCGGCCCGCATAGCTTGCGGAATAAAGCTCAATCGGCAAGCGTGACAACAGATTGGTCATACCTGCACTGGCGCGGTATTCGCGCAAAGACTTCATACTCAGGATCGCATTGGCGCACATCGTCTCGCCGGTATACGCCTCAGCCAACACCAGGCCTTTGTAATCCACGATCTTCGACATGCCGCCGGTGGACTCCGCCGGTAAAGGTGTGCCCACAATGCGCGCTGTGTTGGATGACACCACGTAGCACATGTTTTCGATAGCGCGGGCGCGACGGCAAATTTCTTTAGGCGTCAGGGTCGGTGCCCCAACTTCAGACGTCGAGTGGCAGATAACTTCTGCGCCACGCATCCCGAAGGCGCGCGCGATTTCCGGATACAAAATTTCTTCTGACGCCACACAGGCCAGATTACCGATCTCGGTTTTTGCAACCGGGAACACGGCATCTAAGCCGTAAAGATCCAAGTACTTATCCCACACATCAAACGGTGTCGGCGCAAACAACGAGATCAAACGGCGATAGCGTAAGACCACATTACCATTGGGCCCGACGATAAAGCAGCATTGGAAATACAAATCAGGGAAGTTCGGATCGTTCTCGTAAACGTTGCCCGCGATATAGCACTTCGCCGCTTGGGCAATGGCGCCCAACGCTTCGTACTCGGCGCCGTCGATATCAATGGCCCCCACCTCTTTCCATTTGGCGATAGGTTCGCCCATGGGAAAGCTGGAGAGGAAGTATTCCGGCAGCACAACCAACTTTGTATCGGTGCCGTTAAATCCCTTATGGAAATTGTTCGCGATGATAATGTTGCCTTTAAGTTTAGCGATCTGGGCTAACATCTGGGCGTGGGCGTCTTCTTTGCTTTTGCCATTCACAGCAACGCAATCCACTTGCAAAGCCAAAGCTGAGAATGTGGTGATTTGTTCAGCAGCATTTGTCATATCAGTCACTGTCCTATGGGCTGGCCTGCATCGATTTTGCGGTGGAATTGGTACTTTCGGTGTAACAATATGCCCTGTAAGCGGCAATGCCCAAAAAGAATTGAGCCTTCGGTGAAATAGCGTGATGGAAAAACGCGCCAAACGCACGTCAAGCAAAGCCGCCGCCAAAGGTGGCGCATTGGCATCGCCGAAGCGTACGCGAATGGCCATGACTGTATTTGTGTTTTTTATCGCCCTTGCCTTGGGCTTTCAGATTATTGCCCGGCGCGATGAATTACTGCCCGAGGCGAGCGCATCAAAAGTTACAGAATGTGATAGGCTGGCTGCACACCCCTCGGACACAGAACGCTTAAGCCCCGGCGTTGAACAGCCTGAGGTCAATATCCTGGCTGCCAAAAAAGCTTGCCATGACGCGCTAAAAAGTGCGCCCGGTAATGGACGCATTCTCTATCAATTAGGCCGCGCCTATTTTTATAACGACGAAAAAGACAAAGGCATCGGCTATTTCAAGCAGTCCGATACCGCCGGCTATGCACAGGGGCAATTCGACCTTGGTCTGGTCTACGCGCAAGGCAATGGTATCGCGCCCGATATCTGCCAAGCAGGCGCGTTATGGCTCAAGGCTGCGCACCAGCGCCATTTGTATTCCAAGATAGTCCTGATCAACAATTGGATGCAGGGTCAGTTCAAAGGCTGCGACTTGCCCCTGACCGAGCAGGAATTGGATGGCATGGTGTCGCAAGCCATTGAATTGGCCAATGCAGATACCGAACAGGATGATGTGCGCCAACTGCGTCGTAATTGGGATCAGCGCAAACGGTAAAAGCAGTCCCTATATTTGACCTATGCAGGTTTGTATGCGGCCCTTACCTGTGTAGCTTCAACAGGCTTGGAAAATAGATATCCTTGGCACAAGTCGACATTCAGCTTGGACAGCCAAGCATGTTCTTCCGCTTTTTCCAAACCCTCGGCGACCACTTTAATCCCATTCTCGCGCGCAATCTCAACGATATGCCGCACAATACTTTGCCGGAAAGGGTCGATATCGATATCGCGAATAAGATGCATATCGATCTTAAGGTAATCAGGCTGCAACTCCTTCAGTAGATTCAATCCTGAATAACCCGAACCCACATCATCCAACGCGATTTTAAACCCATTGCGGCGGTAAAAAGTCAAAATGCCACGCAGGTGATCGAGATTGGTGACGCGCTCGGTTTCAGTGACTTCAAACACAATGTTGCTGGGCTTAAACCCAAGTTCAGTGATGGTGCTGACCGTACTGCGTAAGCAATACGCTGGGTCATATATGCTGGTGGGATTGAAGTTGATGAACAGCAATAAATCTTGCAATCCCGCGGCTGCGGCCATTGTGACTGCGGATCGACGTGCCGCCAGATCTGTCTGAAATGTCATACGCGCACGACGTGCCAATTCAAACAAATAGCTTGGCGCAATCAGTTGGCCATTCTCATCAATCCCACGAAACAGCGCTTCAACGGCGACCAATTTGCCGTCTGCACCGTTGAACATGGGCTGGAACAAACTTTTATAGTTATTCTGCGTGATAATACGTTCGACCCACGTTGCCTGGTGCGCTGCAATCATTCGGTCTAACGGAACAACGCGGCCAAAATCATCAATACTCGGGATCGTTTTTGCGGGGCACGACAGCACTTTAACTGCGGATAGCTCCTCTTCCGTCAGTAGACCGCCCAGTCCTGTAAAAAAAGGGCCAAGGGCCGCGCTAAGCAAGCTCACGACCGACGCGCTTTTGCCCGCAATGTTTTCAGCAATCTTTGCCCGAGCACAGTAAGCTGAAAACTTCTCTTGCGTGTGCTTTAAGGGAAAACTGAAATACAGATCGTTTTCTGGAAATAACAGTTGGTCGAATTCTTCACATTCTGGACAGCGCATAGGTCTTCCTTGGGGGGCAGGATTTTCATCACCTATTACGTGTAGCTATGGATTTTAGACCAATTTGGAAAACAGCCTGTAAGCGCGAAAAATAAAGCTTTTTCCCGTTTTATGACGCTTTTGTTTTGCGCCACAGCCTTACAGCGTAATACGCACCCAACACCGCGACAAACTGGTAGACAGGCATGATCGCAAAAGCCAAAGGGGCGTTGAGGTTCGGGTCAGGGGAAATCGCAAAGGCTTCGGCATACAGCGCCATAATGATAATGCCTGCGATAACTTGAATAGCAGCGAACGCCCACGCCCCGCGTCCATCATCTTCAGCGGCAAATCTGTGCGCAACGGCGTATGGGCCAATGCCCCACACCAACAGAAGCGGCGACAACAGCAACGACACCATCATGCCACCACTGCCTTGATGTACGCCGAAAGGCCCCAGCACCCAAGCCATCACCAGCAAGGTGATGATGCTGAAGCCAATAAACAAAAACCGAGAAACGTGAACACCATTCATGATGGAATGATGCCCGCGATCTCGGCTTTTGACGACTGAATTTTGTGACAGAGGCTAGAGCAAGCCTGCAGCTTCTTGTGCAGCACGTTCGCCGGATTCCATGGCACCTTCCATGCCACGGTTCGACAAGCCGGTGTGTTCGCCTGCGAAGTGTACGCGGCCATGCGGCTTGCCCACTTCGTTCACGAACTTCTTCACCTGCCCTGGCGCCCAAATGGCGTAGTCACCACCGGCAAACGGATCACGCACCCACGACTTAATGTGCACAGCTTCAAGCTTGCCTTTCGCCGCCGGGCGAATGCGCTCGATTTCCGAGATCACCAATTTCTTGCCGTCTTCCGGCGAGATTTGGTCGATACGTGTTGAGTTGTAACCACGCAACCATGCCGTCAAGGATGTAACGGTGTTATCATCGTCAGCAAAGCGATTGGCCATCACCCAGCCCGCTTGCGTATCGGTCCACATCCCGGGGCCTTGACCGTCTTCTTTCCAGAACTCGGTTTTCGGAACGATATGAACTTGGGTCATCGGGAAGTACGGCACCATCAGGTGCGCTTCGCGCTGAACTTCCGGCAATGGGCTATCGAATTTTACATAACGCAAAATCGGCATCGGAATGGTGCAGATCACGCGCTTGGCTTTGTAGGTCGTGCCATCCACGCAAACCACTTCGACGCCGTTCTTATCTTGGCGGATGCCTTTGACATTTTTATTGAAGTGAATTGGGTTCTTCAGCGCCGCAGCCATGGCATCGGGCAGCATGTGATTGCCACCGATGACCGCCTTCAACACAGGCGCCACGGCTGACATCGTTTGGAACCAGATCTCTTGATACATCATCAGCAGCAACGAGACATCGTGCGACGAAGTGCCATAGCTGACGTTAGTGTTGAAGAACAAATCAATCTGCGGGTCGTTGAAACCCTTCTCTTTGAAGAATTCATGCACCGGCACATCGAACTTTGCGAAGTTCGGATCGTACCAATCGTCCGGGTTGCCCAGCACTTGATGCTCATGGAACAACGCATCGGCCACGCCAAACGGCGGCGCTTTCTTCCACTTCTCGGGCATGATGTTGAGCGGCGACTTTTCCCAATCCTTCATTGCGATGTGCTGGTCTTGCAAATAAAGGCCGGTCACATTTAAGCGCGAGCGCGGAATGTAATCACGTAAGGGCAACTTGAAGCGGTCGCACATATCGAACACGCGGCCATAACCACCGCCAAACGTATTGCCACCGGCTTCGGGCTTGCCCGGCATATCTTGCAACGTGAATACACGCCCCCCCACACGGTCGCGGCCTTCAATCACCTGCACATTGATGCCGATGTCCTGCAAGTCGAGCGCAGCCCGCAAGCCCGACAGGCCTGCACCAATAACCAACACATCTGGGGTTTTAGATTTCGCCTTCGTCTGGGCGTGTGCTGCCGAGGTGACAGTACTGACCGCCGCAACGGCTGCAGAACTTTGAATGAATGAACGGCGATCCATGGAACGGCCTCCCCCTTAAACGAAATGTCCATTTTCCGAACGTGGCCGGGATACTAGCCCAACCTTGTATACCGTGAACCTGGAACACACCTGTGTTCAGTCTACGGTCTAAAGCGCTTTGACCTCTTTATACTTGGCCAGCAGCCGCTCGAACCCAGCAAGCAGCGCGGTTTCGATCTCGGGCTTGCCTTCCAAATGGCTCAGCAGCATGGCGACAGACTCAATGGTCGATAAGCCATCACGACGCGGCTCTTTGCGTAACCGTCCATACTTGGATGGCTTCGTGGGGCCCAAGATCACGCGCTTGCACTTCAGCAGCCACGCATTACGCCACCAGATCGCTTTGGCTTGGCTCCAGGTCCCATCCAGCACGATGATGCCTTCCACCTCATGCAGCGCGTCCTGATTGCCCAGGGCATTGCCTTTTTTGTCCACCAGCACGACTGGTTGTCCGGGGGCCGCTTGCGCCGCATTAGCCGAGCCTAAGTACAATACCGCCCACTTTTTCGGGTCGGCATTTTTTCCGAGAGCCTTGCCGATATTCGGCCAAGACAGCCCAATTTTCAGAACGGCGTTCTGAAGGTGAAGCTGTGTCAGCTTTGCCGTGCCCAAATCCACATCCTGTTCTTGCGGGTGCTGAAGGATCAGCACGCCCAATTTATTGGCGACAGGTGTAATGCCTTCACACACGCACAAAGATTGCGGTTTCAGGCAAGTCGGGCATACGTCGGGGGCTTCAATGTCGGTCATATGCGACACATACGGCATTCAGGGCCAAAGGAAAACAAGGGTTTAGCCCTGGGGCGTCATCGCCCCGCACCAATTTGATACAAACTGCGACAAAACTTTGGGTTGCCCGCAGGTATCGTCCTTCCATTGGAAAAACCAACGGCGAAACACCACCGGAGCCCCCTATGTCCCAGTCAGAGTTACAAAAGCTTCTTTATGCTGCCTTGTCCTCAGGATCAGGTGACGTTGGGCGGGACAATGCCGCAGCCGCCCTCGCCGCTCAGTACCAGGTAGATCCCGTCACGGCGTACGCTAGAACCCCAGCCGAAATCATTGCGCATTACGACTTCAGGGTGAAGAGCAGCGGCAGCGAGGACTAAGACCGCGCGATTAAAACAAGCCCGGCCAAACCGTCCTAACCCTGCCCCAATCCGGATTCAAATTCGCCTTAGTCTCAGCGTTTATGTTCATGAGAGAGACCTGATGACAGTTCGAATCTTCATCGACCGGCTACCTCGATATCTTTTGAGGGCCGATCATTTGCGGAGGGAGGCTCTGATGAACAGCTCTGACATGCAAGAATTACTGTACGGAAACCTTGCGACCATCAAAAATTTAGGCGCAAACGACAACATGCCATGGCGTACAGAAAAAATTAGCCGCACGTACAAGCCAACGCGCGAAGAAATCATCGCCTACTACGAACAAGTCCTGAAGAACGCCGCGCAAAACTTAAGCAAGACCTAGAAACAAACACTGGTGAAAACAAAAACGCCGGGTCTGATGCCCGGCGTTTTGCGTTTATCTGTATCGCGTTTGGCTTAGAGACTTTGCAGCACTTCTTGAGCTGCGCGTTCGCCAGATTCCATCGCGCCTTCCATGCCACGGTTCGACTTCGCAGTGTGCTCACCGCAGAAGTGAATGTTGCCGTGCGGTTTGGCGATCTCGTTGATGAATTCCTTCACTTGGCCCGGAGCCCAAACGGCCCAGTCGCCGCATGAGAACGGATCATTGCCCCAGCTCTTGAAGCCACGAACTTCCAGCTTGCCTTTGGCCGCCGGACGCAAGCGCTCGATTTCCGAGATCACGAACTTCTTGGCATCGGCTTCTGGCATACGGTCGATTTGTTGAGCCGCAAAACCACGATGCCAAACAGTGAAGCTCGACACATCGGTTGGTTTTTCACCAAACGGCTGCGGCATCACGTTGCCCAACAAGCCATCGGTCCACATGCCCGGCTTTAAACCATCGTTTTCCCAGAACGGCTTCTTCGCAACGAGATGGGTCTGCGTCAGCTGTTGCACGCCCATGGTTCGAATGGCTTTACCTTGGGCGCCCGGAACAATCGGGTCAATCTTCACATTGCGCAGAGCCGCGAACGGCACCGAGCAAATGATCTTCTTAGCTTTGTAAACACTGCCATCAGCGCACACGGCTTCTACCATGTTACCTTCGGTACGGATGCCAACAACGGCTTTGTTGTAGTGCACCTTATCGCCCAGAGCTTTCGCCATAGCGTTCGGGATGGCTTGGTTACCGCCCTTGGCCGCATAGGTCGCGCGCGGTTCGATATCGCGCTGCATATTGCCCCATGAGTATACGAAAGCGACCATCAACGCCGATACATCGTCAGCGCTGCTACCGTGGTCGATGTTGGTGTTGTAGCAAAGATTGATCGCCGCATCGCTCAAGCCTTGTTGGCGGAACCATTCAGCCATCGAAATGTCGAGGCCGAACGACTTCGGGTCATACCAATCTTCGTAGTTTTTGCCGAGCGGGTTCTTCTGCGTCATCAACAACGGCAGCGGCATCCACGGCATCATCTTCTTCATCGGGCCTTGGAAGGGATTCTTGGGATGACTTTCCCAATCCTTTTCCTTGATGAACTCGCTGCCCAACACCAATTCGCGTTGGAAGATCATCGGCGCGCGGTCGGCAATATTATTCAATTCGACTTTGAAACGTTGGGCGCTGTCGATCATGCGACCGTAACCAGCACCGATCCCGTTACCACCCGCTTCCGGGTTGCCGGGAATATCTGTCAGCGACAACACGCGGCCACCGGCGCGCTTGCGGCCTTCGATCACTTGCACATTCACGCCGCCGTCGGTCAGATCGTGAGCAGCACGCAAACCAGAAAGGCCCGCACCAATGATCAAGACGTCGGCTTGAGTGGCGGCACGCAACGGACGTGCACCAGCCACAGCCGCAACGGCGGTAGCGGTTTGCAACAATCCACGACGGCTGATGTAACGAGTACGCATGCGAGGGTCCCCTCCGAATGAAAAATCGATCTCAAAGTCGTCCAGACTTTAAGACGCGGGCATACTAGCGAATGGGGTTGATAGGCTCCAACACGATTAGGCGATGACCGCGTTGTGGTAGCGCGCTGTATACCAAGCCCGAAAGCCGGGCATGTTACACAAAGCCAACGATGCTATGGGGCAACCTTTTCCCAGGTTTCAGCCTTGGCGCGATCACCCGTCCCGCCCCACTTCGCAATTGCGGGATATGGAAACACAGGGCGCGTCTTATCGTAACTATCCGGTGCCAGCGGGTACCGCAAGCGCGGCAGGCCAAGATAGTTTTGCTCTTTCTTCAAGCGATGAATGAGCAATTGATCGGGCGCCTTGCCCTTCTCGACCCAGTTTTCCAAATCGGTGATGACATCAAACGCATCACCACCAGGACCGCGACGGCAATGCGCCATGCCTGGAATCATGAACAGCCGGAAGAATTCTTGCGTGGCTGTGTCGCCCCCCATCGTGCGGCTGGTGGTTTCGTAATAGTCCACTGATGCCCCTGGCGCTGTCTCGTTGTCATCCCAACCGTGATACAGGATCAGCTTGCCGCCCGCGTTTTTGAAACGGCGTAAATCGGGGTTCATGGCGTAACGCAGCCACTGAAACACTGGCCCGCCCCAACCTGTGTTTCCCCGCTGCGGATCACTGTCGTAGTCATAGGGGCGCTTGGCATTGGCTGCGACGGTCGGGAACACGCCGTCACCAAACCAATCGTTGTAATCCACCAGTCGCGACGCCTTCTCGCCTTTGGGCGCAATGAACGACGGCGACCACATGTACTCCGAGCCACGGGCCATGCCTGCATAGCCCAGGGACACAGACTCACCTTTTGAGTTCGATGGGCCCTTATAGATTTTGCGCACAACGTCGGCTTCAGCTTTGGTCAAACAGTTTGCGCCTGCCTTGCCTTTGCATTCAATCTCGCTGGGGTCCCACTTACACGTTGCAGGGTTTTGCAGCAGGCCGTCTTCGGTGCCATCCAGTTTGTCGCACGCCGCAATCACAGCCTTGCGGACCAGCGGTAATTTTTTGTCATCCATAATCGGATTGCCATTGGCATCTAAATTGGCGCGCGCGCTCCATTCCAAGTAACTCGGGCCTGTTCCGTATGCAGGTGCTCCAGCGATGATGCCATCGAAGTCGTGCGGATAACGCTGCGCTTCAATCACGCCCTGTACGCCGCCGGTCGAGCAGCCCATAAAGTACGAGCGCTGCGGACCATTGCCATAGAACTCGTCGATGATTTCTTTCGCAGCTAATGTAACAACGTGCGTCGACCGATACGAAAAGTCGATCATCGCTGTAATGTCGTTGTATCGAAACGCTGTGTTATTGGGCGAACCCGTGTGCCCCATGTCGCTGGTGATCACCGCATAGCCGCGCGCCAATGGCTCTTCAGCCTGCACACGATAAACAATGCCGCACATACCGCCGCAACCGTAGTGCATGAATTTGCCGTTCCATGCTGTTGTAGGCAGTTGCAGTTCAAATTGGACATCGGGTGCGACAATCCCCGACACACGGCACACTTCCGGGATGTCGCGTTCGGCGGGAATGATTTCGGCAGACAACACCGATGTTGGCGCATCTATAATCTGCGCAAAGCGGCTCCGCGCTGAAGTTTCTTTCGCATAGGCCACGGCAAAGCCTGCTAACGCATTGCACTTGGCTTTGGCGGGGCTTTGCGCCGCCGAAGTGGCGGCGAACGATGTGGTCGTGGCAGAATCAACACCCGTTGAGAACCCGCCGCCCCAATCTGTAACTTGGGCCTGGGCAAAATGAACAGATGACCAGACGGCAAAAGCCGCCAGCATTGCAACACGCATTGTATGATCCCCCATCGCGTCCACCCCAATTGTTGTAAAGGCTGCCTGGGTCACAACCGCCTGACAAGTCGCATTCCGTTACAACAATGCCTACCGCTCGGGTATCGGACATGTGATACTTTGACCTGAGGGTCATCTCGTGGTTGGGGTGCCTTTTGGTCAATAAAGGGCCTGGGTCTTGTGCAAGCACGCCCAATCCCCTAAGCCACTTAGATTGTACCTGTTGAGTAACCTTCTAGTCGTGGTTTCAGCGCCGTGAGCGACGCAACGCCTGTAACAAGCGCTGATGCGCAACCCGAGAAGACCAAGCTGCGCAAAAGCGACCGCACGCGCATTAAAATCATTGATGCGTTTGAGCGCTTGCTGCTCACGCGCGGCATTGAAGCGGCCAACGTTACCGCTGTGGCTGAAGAAGCCGGTATCGCCAAGCCGCTGATTTACCGTTACTTCGGTGGCTTCCAAGGGTTGGTACAAGCCTGCGCTGAACGCCATCACCTGTGGACCAGCGATCAGAAATTCGCAGATCAGATCAATTCAACCGACCGCGAGACACGCCTGTCGGGCTTGAAACAAATCATGGTGCATGGCGCAACCAATTTGCGCTCACGCCCTGTGGCCTTGAAAATTCTCGCCTATCACCTCAGCGGGAATTCAGAAGTCACGCAGGCGTTATCAAAAGTAAAACGCAAACTTGGGGCACGTTCGCTGCCCCGCAGTGAAGATGATCCGCGCTTCCGTGACCCGGAACTGATGCCCGTGCGCATGGTAATGTATGCGGCCACCATGTACATGGCGCTGCGTGCAGGCAGCGACCCCGACTTCAATGGCATTCAACTCGACACCAAAGCGGGCTGGGCCAAAGCCATGGGGATGTGCGAACAGATTTTTGAATCTGCCGCGCGCTCCGCTATCAAAGCGAAGAAAACTAAAAAGGCGAAATAGTTGCGGCCCGGATGGCCTAGACTTCACCTTTGCGTGCGCACTCTCGTTGCCCCTTGGTGAAAACCTTGGCAACTGGGAAACTGCATTTTTAGAATGATCAGTTGTAAGGGAGTTATGATGCGCCGTGTTCTCGTACCCATAGATGGGTCTCAGCATTCCATTAAAGCTTTGGAGTATATTGCCAGCCGCCGCAAGCAAGGTGACCGCTTTGAAGTCTTGCTGCTCAACGTGCAACTCGGCATGCCCACCAGCCGTTTCGTCAGCCGTAATGATATCCGCGATTATCAACAGGCTGAAAGCGAGAAGGTTTTGGGGATGGCAAAAATTCGCACGCTTCAACGCGCATTGAAGGCAGATGCCTACACGGAAGTGGGAGACCCCGCAGACGTGATTGCTAAGTTCGCCAAGAAAACCGGCTGCCAGGAAATTGTGATCGGCGCACGCGGCGTGAGCAACTTGAAGGGCTTATTCTTAGGCTCGGTGACAACGAAGGTGATCCACCTCGCCTCTGTGCCTGTCACAGTTGTGAAGTAGCACGCGTCTTCATTGTACAAACAAAAACGGCGCTTCGTCATGAAGCGCCGTTTTTTCGTTGCTGATGTTGTCAGCGAATTATTTTGTCTGATCTTTCAAGTACGCGATCAGCGCTTTGCGATCTTCCGGCTTCGGCACGCCAGCAAAGGCCATCTTGTTGCCCGGCAGGAAATCTTTCGGCTTGGTCAGCCATTCATTGATGGTTTCTTCCGACCAGGTGATGCCTGAATTTTTCACGGCATCAGAATACTTGAAGCCTTCTTTCGAACCAGCTTTCGCACCGAACAGACCATGCAAGTTCGGACCAACTTTGTGACGGCCATCAGCTTCAGTGGAATGGCACGAACGGCACATCAGGAATACGCGTTGACCCAACTTCATCGTCGCTTCATCGGCGGTTTGTGCCGACGCGGAATTGATCGAAGAAAACGACAGAGCCAAGCCGAAGACTGCAGCAGAGAGAGAGAGAACTTTTTTCATTGTGAACTCGCTTTGATACCCACCCGAGGAAGAGAGGCCCGCACCATTCAAATCTTCAACCGCGTGACCCGAAATCGCGCGGACCCTATTTAATCTGCCATTAAAGTAAAGCGGGATTTTGGCAGCGCACCAAAATTCGTCACGCCGATTTGATACTTATCAATCAAGCACATGCCCGCATTTCGGAACCTTTGATCGTTGCGATGTTACCATCCGTAACACTAAAAATATTGCGTTCGTCTAGGAAACACGCGAAGCCCTGAACAGCCGATGCGCCCAGGGGTGGGAAACGGCGTGTTATCAAAGGATTGCCAGTCATGGCCATAAACAAAGCGCAGATTACGGCGATTGCAATCATCGGGGTTGGCGCCCTGTGGGTTGGCTCCGGGATCATCACCCGAGCAGTGAAGCCCGCCCCTGCACCAACAGCTGCGAGTAACTCGCAAGCCCCGGCGGCCGAGACGACGGTGAAGGTCGTTCGTTCTCTTGCGCAAGCTTATCAAAGCGGTGTGATCTTGCAGGGTCGCACCATGGCATCGCGGTCGGTCGATCTGCGTGCCGAAGTTGCGGGCCGCGTTGAGAAGATCATCGTTGATCGTGGTCAGCCGGTGAAAGACAACCAAGAGATTATTCAACTGGCAGTGAACGACCGCGATGCGCGCCTTGCTCAAGCGCGTGCCAACTTAGCGCAGCGTGAAATGCAAGCCGAAGGCGCGCGCCAGTTGGCGAAGCAAAGTTTTCAAAGTGCTGTGAAGTTGGCCGAAGCGGAAGCGCAACTGGCACAAGCCAAAGCCGATGTCTCGCGCTATACGCTCGATCTCGGCAACACCCGCGTCAAAGCACCGTTCGATGGCAAGTTTGATACCCGCCTTGTTGATGAAGGCGCACTCCTGAACATCGGCGATAAGATCGGCACGGTTGTTGATCTTGATCCAATCAAGGTGACAGCACAGTTATCGGAACGCAATGTCGGCGATGCAAAGCTTGATCTGCCCGCGAAGATCATTTTGTCGAGCGGCAAAACACTTGAAGGCAAAGTCAGCTACATTGCATCTGTGTCCGATCCCGCCACGCGCACCTTCACCATCGAAGTGCTTGCGCCAAATGCTGATCTCAGCGTGCTCTCAGGCTTAGCAGCGCAACTGCGCTTGCCGTTTGGTCAGAACACCGCGCACCGCATTTCATCATCGGTGATGACCTTGTCTGATGAAGGCAAGATCGGCGTGAAGGGCGTTGATGATGAAAACAAAGTGCGCTTCTGGCCGGTTGAGATTTTAGATGACGGCCCGGAAGGCACTTGGGTTGCAGGCCTTCCTGATCAACTGACCTTAATTGTCGTGGGTCAGGAGTATGTGGCGGTTGGGCAGAAGGTCACCCCGGTCAGCGCCGAGAAGACATCTTAAAAGTTGAGCAGGCCCGAACGGCTGAAGCGCTGAGCGTCCCTGCTCTTTGCAGGACATATGCAGGCGCGTCGGGGGATTGCGTGGAGAACGACCGCGATTTTATCAGCCGATATTCTTCGCAATCCACATGCCGAAGGTTGCGGCGACACCCGTTACAACCGTGCCCCACGCCATATCGATCAGCGCGATCTGCATGGGGAACCCTTTGAACGTCGCCAAGTTGGTCATGTCATACGTGCCGTAGGCCATCAGGCCCAACAGAGCGCCTTTGATCAACGCATCGCGCCATTCGCCGCTTTCCAAACCGGGCATGCCTGCGAAGTACACGATGCCGATGGGATAGACGAGATAGAACGCCGCCGCCGCGACGAAGTTGATCTTGTCAGCCATGTGATAGGCTAACTGCTCTTGGTAGAGGTTCTTGGCAATCACGCCCAACCATACGCCGTCGATCACCAGTAACGCGAATAACGTTGCGCCGTAGCAGATCAAGTACTTGGTCATGATGCGCGTCCTATTTCTTTACACTAATCAAGTGTAACGGAAGAAAGTCATAATAGGATCCATAATCTGGTGCGGCAACCACACGGGCACTGGCACCGTCCAAATAGCTTTCCTGCCATAGGAATACACCGGGCGGGTTTTCGTATTCGCGGCGCGTGGCCTGCTGAACAAGCGCATCAGCGGCTTTGGCGTCCGTCGTCGCCTGCGCTTGCTTGATCAATTCCAACGCCACGGGGTCGCAGAAGTACGGTTTGTTCTGCCCCGTCAGCCCCAAGCACGACCGATAGCGATAGTCCCCCAGGGCATCTAGCCCGCGCGAAATGTTGGTAAACAGGTCTGCGCCAAATTTGCCCTCGAACATGATGCGCGTCATTTCCGCAACGGCTGTCGGCAGAATAACCAATTCAATACCAGCCGCGCGCATGTCCTGCTCGACCTGCTGGAACAACGATGATTGATCAGCCCCCACCACAGAGGCACGCATGGTCAGTTTAATGCCGTTCGGGTAGCCCGCCTCTTTCAGCAACGCTTTGGCTTTGGCGGGGTCATAGGCAAACGGTTTTAAGTCCGCCGCGTACCCTGTCGCACCCGGCAAGATTAACTGTGCGGAAGGTGTCGCAACGCCCTCCAACAACACCGATGTAATTTTATCGCGGTCCACTGCGTAATTGATGGCTTGGCGGACTTTTTGATTTTGGATGGGCGAATTTTTATTCACCTCTTCTTCGGTGATAAACGAGAGATACGTCACGCGCGTGCTCAAGCGTTGCAGCGCTGTGCCCTTCAAGCTTTTCAGTTCTTCCCGGTCGCCTGCGCCAATTTGCATCGCGATATCCAAATTGCCCGATGCAATGCCGCGCATCCGTGCAGCTTGGTCGGGCAATTGAATCATTTCTAATTGCGGCGTCTTGGGTTTGTTCCACGCATACGGATTGGCTTGATGCACTAATTTGGCCGCCGTGCTTTCGGTCAGCATATAAGGCCCCGTCCCCACAGCGCGGGGCGAGCCACCTTCGGCGATCAGCTTTTTCCAATTGGCGGGCTCGGGGATTTTCCACATCGCCATGCGCGGCGGAAACAGCGCATCAGCGCGTTTCAAATAAAGCTCGACCACGCGAGGTGAAATCGCCACAGCGCGCTCGATATTCGCCAAGCTACTGCCGACCGTTTCAATACGGCCCTTGTCGGTCTTCATATGCTCGACCGACACCACCACAGCCTCAGCCGTAAACGGCACACCGTTGGCGAACTTCACACCGTCGCGCAGTGTAATCGTCCAGACCTTGCTGTCTGTTGTCGTCCAGCTTTCCGCCAGCCACGGCAGCACTTGGCCTTTGGCATCAATCACCACCATGGGATCGAAGCTGGCCAAAGTGCTGGCAATTTGCGGCAGTGTCAGCGCCTGATACGGGTTCCCGAATTCAGGCACAAATAACGGGGTCGCGATGCGCAGCGCCTCTTGGCTTGCCGCACTTCCGATATTCAAACTTGTTAAAGCCGTGATCAGAAGTGCTGCGCTGCGCATCATGAGTGTCTAGCTCCCCCAGACGTTATAGCCCTTCAGTGCGGCGTCTTGTGACGGCGGCACCAGAACCCCTTCGGTCACTTTGCGCTTAATCACATCAATCAGCGCGTCTTGAATGCGCTGCTTGGAATCCATAGCGTGATTGGCGAACAGGTTCGGCGGATAGAATGACGCCTCTGCCAACACTTTGGCATAAGCTTCCGAGCGCAGGCGCGCCAGGCGGTTAACCCCGAATGGCCCTGTTGGCGTGCAGCGCGCACGGCGTAAGGCATCCATATCAATCACGGTCGAGGCATTGCAGTTTTCGCCCGTGGTATTGCTGGCGATCATCACCTGACCTTGGAAGTCGATGATCTTGGAATTGCCTGCGTGGGTATCTTCCGGCAGCAAGCCATCATTGATCAGTTTGCCCGCGTTGGCCGAGACGAAGTAGACCATGTTTTCAGCGGCGCGGACTTTCTTGGATGACTCCCACGCCATATGGTCTGACTGGCCATGGTCCGAAGTCGGGTGCAGAATAATTTCAGCACCACGCAGCGCCAAGCAGCGCGCCGTTTCCGGCCACAGAATTTCCCCGCAGGGCATCATGGAAATATTGCCAATCTCGGTTTTCGCAACCGGGAACAGACCTTCAATGCCGTGCTTTTGCAGATACTCATCCAGCACATCGTGCGGTGAAGCCGCTTGCGCGGTCGAGATACGACGATACTTCAGCACAATGTCGCCCGACGGATTGATCAGGAACGAGCAGTTGAAGTAACGGCCCGGCCAATCTGGCGGCGCTTCGTAAGCATTAGCCCCGATGTAGCATTTGTACTTCTGCGCAATCTTTTGCAGACGTTCGATTTCAGGGGAACCCGGAATTTGGAAGCAGGCTTTTTTAATCCAGGTCTCGGTGTTTTCGCTTAAAGGGAAGCCTTGCAGATTAAATTCTGGGAACAGCACCAAGTTCGGCAAACCGCCGCCACGACCCACAGCAAAGCGGATCAACATCTCCCAGCGGTCGATGCTCTTGTTCACAATCGCCATAGCCTCTTCGCGCGTACTCGCGCCGTTGACGATCACGTTGTTGGTTTGCATCGCGGTGGCTTTCCACAGCAGCGCCATTGGTGGTCTCCCTCAAAAATAAAAAAAGCGTGGTTCAAATCCCCCGAGTAGCAAACGCTACTCTCTCAGGACCAAAGCTTAACGAGCCAATGGTATTTTTCTATGCCTTTTGCAGGCGTACTCGCTGGATGGGCTCGCAAGAGAAACGCGCACCCCGCACTGCATCTCTACAGCGAGAACTGTGCGCTCTGCCCGTCCCCGCTTACGCCACGTCGCCTTGCAAAAGGGAATATCTGGACGCGCTTGACAGGTGACTATTTAGTCACCTATTGTCGATGCATGTTCAATGTCGACCAAGTGTTCAAGGCTTTGGCTGATCCATCGCGGCGCTTTCTGCTGGACTTGCTGTTCCAACGTGACGGTCGGACGCTGAGCGAAATGGAAAGCGAATTAGAGATGACGCGCTTTGGCGTGATGAAGCATTTGCGCGTGCTCGAGGGTGCAGGCTTGGTCGTGACCAAAAAAGTCGGGCGCGAGAAACTTCACTTTCTCAACGCGGTCCCCATCCGTCAGATCCACGACCGTTGGATTGACAAATACACAGAGCGCCAAGTCTCGGCGTTGTTAGATTTAAAATCGTCTTTGGAGAGCAAGAAATGGCCGTCGGCGAAAAAGCGAGCATGACCACACAGGTCCACCAAATTTACATCCGGGCTACGGCTGAAACCATTTGGGACGCCATCACGTCACCAGAGTGGAATAGCAAATACGGCTACCGCGCTGTCAGCGAGTACGACCTGAAACCGGGCGGCGCTTACCGCGTGAAAGCGAATGCGGAAATGCGCGGCATGGGGCTGCCGGAAGTTATTATTGATGGCGAAGTGATTGAATCTAAACCGCCGCACAAATTGGTTCAGACGTATCGCTTCCTGTTTACCCCTGAGAACAAGACTGAAGGTTTCACGCGCATCACTTGGGAAATTGAACCCACATCGCAAGGGTTCTGCCGCCTTTGCGTCACGCATGAGATGGCCAATGCTCCAGTGATGGCGGCAGCGACCGCCAGCAACTTCAACGAGCGCGGCGGTGGCGGATGGAACTGGATTCTCAGCGATATCAAATCGCTGTTGGAAACAGGACAACCCCTGGCTGGGCATTAAGACGGAACGATCAAGGGCGCTGGTTTTTCTAGGTGCCATTGCATGGCCCTAAGAAAAACTAAGCGTGACGCGTAGTGTTAGATGTAGGCTCTGAAGCGGCAAAGGCTATCCGCAGAATGGAGCACCTGCGCCTGCACGCCCATCACCACTCATCCAACCACCACAATGCGCCGTAGAAACTGTGTAATTCATTTATATGGCGAGGGTTGAAATGCGTAAGAATGTGGGTGATTTTGATCGGATGGCGCGGGTGCTGATCGGTCTGTTTTTCTTGTCGATGCCGATCTTAACCGGCATGCCCGAGACACCGGCTGAATATGGTGCGATTGCCGCCGGGTGGCTGTTTGGCGGGTCACTGATCTGGTCAGCAATTAAGGGATTCTGTTTTGTATATAGCTGGATTGGCATTTCCAGCTGCCGCGTGAATTAGCCTGATCCAGTTGAATTATTTGCGCCGAAACGCGGACAACTTCCCCTCAAAACATCCGCGTTTCGGCGCCTTTTTAAGTGCTCATCCGTGACAACACATCCACAGCGCGGCGTGTTACACGGCGTTACCCGTATTCCCATGCGACAAAAAGCGATGCGCGATAAATAAATACGCGTAGCAAAGAGTGGAAGAGCCATGCGCGTAGCGTGGCTTTAGGGGCTTGAGGGTTTGACATGAACGCCATAATCGACGCGGCATTCCATCATACGCGCATGGTCGTGGTGACGCTGGTTGTTTTGGTTTTGGCCGGTTGCCTAGCCTATGTGAACATTCCCAAAGAAGCTGAGCCGGAAATTAAAATGCCGCTGATCTTCGTGCAGATGCGCCTGGAAGGCGTGTCGCCGGGTGATGCTGAGCGTTTGCTGATCCGCCCGGTCGAAGAGGAAATGCAAGCGCTGCAAGGCATCAAGGAAGTGCGGGCCACCGGCTTTCAGGGCGGCGCATCTGTCATTTTGGAATTCGTTGCCGAAACCAAAATGGACCGGGCCCTTGATGATGTGCGCGAAGCCATGGGCCGCGCCCGCCCCAAAATTCCCGCCGATGCCGATGAACCGATTGTGCGCGAGTTCAACAACGGTGGCTTCCCGATTTTAACCGCAGCGATTGCCGGTGATGTGCCTGAACGTACGTTGCTGCACTTGGCGCAAGAATTACGCGATCACGTCGCTCAATTGCCCGACGTGCTTGAAGCCAACGTGTCAGGCGTGCGTGAAGAGCAAGTGGAGATCGTGATCGATCCCCTGCGCTTGGAACACTACGGCATCACCAACAACGAACTGTTCACCGTCATCAGCCGATCAAACCGTTTGGTGGCGGCGGGCAACCTCGACACCGGCCAGGGCAAGTTTGCCGTGAAAGTACCCGGCTTGTTCGAGGACGTGGACGACATCTGGAATTTGCCGATCAAAGCCGACACGAACGGCACCGTGAAACTCTCAGACGTCGCGCAAATTGGCCGCACGTTTAAGGATGCCGCCAATTTTGTACGCGTGGACGGCAAGCGCGCGGTCACGCTGGATATCGTTAATCGCCGCGGCACCAACGTGATCAACAGTGTTGACGCGATTAAAGCCGTGCTGGACCGCGAGACCAAAGATTGGCCCAGCAACATCAAGCTGGACATCATCAACGACCGCTCCGTCAACGTGAAGATGCAACTTGGCACCATCGAGAACGGTGTGATCTTGGCGATCTTCCTGGTGATGGCGGCGTGTATGGCGCTGTTGGGTACACGAAATGGTTTGCTGGTGGGCTTGGCCATTCCGGGCTCGTTCCTGGCCGGTATTCTGGTGATGTACGCCATGGGACTGACCATCAACTTCGTTGCGGTGTTTGGCCTGATCCTGGTGACGGGCATGCTGGTGGACGATGCCATCATTGTGGTGGAGAACGCTGACCGCCGCATCATGGCGGGCCAAAAACCACGCAATGCTTACGCCGATTCCGCAAAGCGATTAGCCGTGCCGGTGATTACCTCGACCCTCACTACAGTTGCGGCGTTCGTGCCCTTGATGTTCTGGCCTGGGTTTATTGGCCAGTTCATGGGCTTGCTACCATTCACCGTAATTGCAGTGCTGATGGCTTCGCTGGCAATGGGCTTGGTGTTCGTGCCCGCTGTGGGTGGCATGTTAAAGCCGCCGTCGAGCATCAAGTGCGATCTGGACACGGTGGACGATAAAGAAACCGTTGAATCGGCTGACGGTAACGCGTCGTGGGTTGAGACGTACAAAAAAGTTCTGAACAGCGCGCTGAACCATCCGGGCCGCGTGCTGGGAATTTCGGTGTTCCTATTGTTTGCCGTGCCAACAGCATTCTTCATGTTTGGCAAAGGCATGACACTGAACCCCAGCGAGGAACCCCGCTCGGCGTCGCTGCGCATCAAAGCTTTGGGCAATATGTCATTAGCCGAGCAAGACGGCTTGGTGAAAGCGGTTGAGCAGCGCTTAAGCACGTTCAAGGATTTCGATCATATCTATACCCGCACGGGCCGCGCCGTGGGGGGAAACAGCGAAGACGAAGATATGATCGGCGAAATCAAACTGCTGTTTAAAGAGTGGAACGAACGGCGCTCGGCCGACGTTGTACTGGCCGACGCCATGAAGCAGTTAAAGGATATTCCCGGCATTGTGGTGGAAAGCCGCAAGACCCTGCACATGACGAACGACGTCAGCATTGAAATGCTGATCGCCTCGAGATTCCCCGAGGCCCTGGTTGAGGCGACACAGAAAATTCGCCACGGCATGGATAAAATTGAAGGCTTGCGCAACGTCGACGACACCCTGCCCCTGCCCGGTATCGAATGGGAATTGGATGTGAATCGTACAGAAGCAGCAAAGTTTGGCGCGGACTTGGCCATGGTCGGCGATCAGATCCGTCTGATTACCAACGGCTTGCGCTTAGGCCGTTACCGGCCTGATGACAGTATTGATGAAATCGACATTGTCGTGCGCTACCCCGCCGAATACCGCAATCTCAATCAGCTCGACAGCGTGCGTGTGGAAACCCGTGAGGGCGGCCAAGTGCCGACCTCGAACTTCGTGACACGCAAAGCCGTTCCAAAAGTGACCGAAATTCAACGCGTCGACGGCAAGCGCATTTTGAAGATTACCTCGGGCACCCAGCCCGGCGTATTCGCGGGCGATAAGGTGAAAGAGATTAAGCAACTGATCGCAAGCTTAAACCTGGGCGACAAAATTCAGGTGCATTTCAAAGGTGAGGAAGAACTGAAGCAGGAAAACTCAAGCTTCCTGGTGTTCGCCTTTGGGTCGGCGATTTTCCTGATTGCGATGATTTTGCTGGCCGAGTTCAACAGCTTCTTTGCCGTGGCGTTGATTTTGAGCGCGGTTGTGCTTTCAACTATCGGTGTTTTCGCAGGCCTGTTGATTGCGCAAACGCCATTCATCATGACCATGACCGGCGTGGGCGTGATCGCCTGCGCGGGCGTGATTGTGAAGAACAACATCGTGTTGCTGGATACGTTCAACATCTTCAAACAGGAGATGGAGGATACCCGTGAAGCGATCTTTAAAACGTGCATGCAACGTTTGCGCCCGATTTTGCTGACCAACCTGACTGCGATTTTGGGCTTGGTGCCAATTGCGCTTCAACTGCACGTCGACTTTTTCCACCGGTCCGTCGAATACGGCACACCGGCTTTGCAGTTCTGGAAACACTTAGCGATTGCGCTGATTTATGGGCTTGGGTTTGCGACAGCTTTAACGCTGGTCGTCACACCGTCGGTGTTGATGCTGCAAGCTAACCTGGCGGCAAAACGGCGTGCGCGCAAAGCAGCGCATGAACCGCAAGTATTGCCGACGGCGGAAATTCATTCATACCGACCTGCTGCAGAGTAGCAACAGAGCAACGACTATCGTTTTCGACGCGAACCGGGGGGAAGCGCATGAAAAAAGAGATCAAGATTAAGCCATTCTGGTACTCGGATGTGTGGCTGTTTCCAAAGCTTGTGACCGTCATTACCACGCTGGATAAAGAGGGCCGCGTGAACGCCGCCCCCTACTCGCACATCATGCAATACGATGTGATGCACAAGAGACCGCGGATGATTTTGGGCTTCCGGCAAGATTCTCATACGTTCGAGAACATTGTCGCCACCGGCGAGTTCGTCATCAACTGCCCTCCGGCTGACTATTTGGCTGACGTGATGGAAACCGCCCGCTTTTACCCAGAGGGCGTGAACGAGTTAGAGCACACGCGCTTCACACCGATCCCTTCCACCAAGGTAAAACCGCCCAGTTTGAAGGAATGCCCGCAGATCGCCGAATGTACGGTGGACGAAATTATTCGTTTAGAAAAAAGCAGCGGCATTGTTATCGCGAATATCAAAGCAATCCTGGTTGAAGAAGGGATTGAAGGCATGGGGCGCGAAGAACGTATTCGTGCAATGAACCTACCTATCGGTCTGGGCGATGCCGACCGCGTGGATTACTACTACGGCGTGATTAATAAAATTGTTAGCTTCAAGCTGAAAGAAACCGCCGAGACGTATGCGGTGACGGCCAACATGAAAACCGACCTGCCGTGGGACGATGACGCCATGGCGGCACTGATGAAGGTGCCTGCGTTCGTGCGCAAAATGGTGCTCGGCCAGGTCGAGAAGCACACAAAAACGCAAGGGGCTGAGCGGGTTAGCCTGCAGCACATGCACGAACTAACAGCTGAGTTTGGCATGGACGAAGAAGTGCTGGCCCGGTTTGGACGTAAGGAAAAAGCTTGAGATAAAGCTTTAGCCGAACACACCAATCGTTGCGCCCATCACCACAAACAGGACGATGGTGTAAACCGCATCGAGTGCTAACCACACCACCGAGTGTCCGGCGAATTGGTAGTTAATGCCAAAGGCCCCGGCCGCTGCGACACCCATCGCACCACCGACGATCACGCCTTCATTGAGTGTGGGCTGCGGCCCCAACACCACGGCAATCGCGGTGGCGGCAATGAGACCGAATGCAAACGCCAAACCAAACACTTTGCCGGGATGACCTGCGCCTTCTTGTTTCGTCACTTTCGATGCGGCTTGCCACACTTTGCCGAACAGCGGCCCGTACCAAGGCCCACCGACAACAAACACCGCTAACGCCGCAACAGGTATGGCGAGCCAATTGATCTCGAACATCACTTTCTCCCCCAAAAAGAAAAACCGGCGGAGCTTTGGGCTCCGCCGGTTCATCTTACGCTAAGTCTTCAGTTATTTCTTCGGTTCATCTACCGGCCCCATGCCCGGAGGGGCTGGCGGCAGTTTCAAACCCAGTTGCCACAGTTGACCGATGTTGTCGGCATTGCCCCACCGCTCGATCACTTTGGCGTCTTTGTTGAACTTATAAATGTCGGTCGCGGACGTGCGGGCCGTGCGGCCTGTCGCGGGTTGATCACCCATCGGACCGGTCATGGTGGCTTCCATCACCACGCGTGCGACGACATAGTTTTCCGAGCAGACAATCAATTCGTTTTCGTAGGTGCGCTTGCCGTACGTGTGGAATGACTCGTCGTACAAGGTTTCCATGCGCTTGATGCTGAGCTTGGTAGCCTTGCCGCCGCCACGGTCTTGGTTGTGGCTGATGAATTCATCGGCATAGAACTTCGGCGCAACCTTGCTGTTGCGCGGAATGAACATCTCGTTCGTCATGCCCATGTAGGCTTTGAAGTACGGATTATCAGGCGCGCAGCCAACCGTGGTGACTTTCTCTTCGGCCAAAGCCGGCACCGACAGCGCCATTAACGCTGCAACAATCAAAGTTTTATTCATAGGCTCTCCCCTTCACTAACAATGCACAAAGGCTATGGGGAGATGTGCCCCCGCGCAAACGCCAAAATGCCGCCGCCCGGATATCGTGCAGATGTGTTTATCGCGTGAACGTGTTTTGTTTAGGCGGGTTTAGGGGCCGCGTTGTATTTCACCGAGCGCAGCATCACATCACGTTCCAAGTCCTTCTCGATCCCCAGCGCGAACAGGATTTCGGCAATCAGGAACGCAGGCGCCATGAAGATTTGCGTCAGGTTCGTGAACAGCGCTGGTTTGCGCCCCTCGAATACGTGGCCGAGGAACTGAATAATCCAGCCGCCCACGAAACAGACAGCAAAGGTGGTCCACACCGTTTCGCTGTCACTTTGGCCCACCGTTTCAGCCACGCCATACAGAATGCCGTAGATCAACATGGCAATCGCGCCAATGATCATGACGTTGCTTAGATAGAATGCGAACAGCACAAACAGTAGCAATGTGCCGAGTGACAGCGGCAACGGGCTTTCGCCAAAAGGAACGCTCCCCATGTTCACCTGAGAGGCCGCCACCAGCAACGCATACACAATTAAGGGCACGCCAATGTGGTGCGTGGCCTGATTACGCTTGTCGCGGTGATAGGCCGCATACATCGCCAACTGTTCCATAAACCACTCGTGCATGGCGTCCTCCGCCGATGGTGTTTGCAGGTTGGGGGTATTTTATCGGATAACGGAGCGTCCGAACACCTGCCCCAGCCTTGAAAAATGCTTCTGCGCGGTTCCGCCAATCTGCAATTCCCGCCGTTTCGCGAACGCTTCCCATGGCTGGGGGCTGACTTGCAGACGTTGCGGAACACGCTGTGGGGCGGGGCGCCTAGCTTGGCGAGCTATGCATCCCGCCAGATGAAATTCACCTGCACTGATGGCTCGGGCGATGTGCTGCTGGGCACGCTGAACGCCCCCATCACCCCCAGCGACAAACCCTTAGTGATTTTGGTGCACGGCCTGACTGGCAGTGAAGACAGCACGCACATCCTGACCTCGGCGGCGTATTTCCTCGGTCGAGGCTACACCACGCTACGCCTCAACCAGCGCGGTGCTGGGGCCTCGCGGGCCACATGCCGGGGGCACTATCACGCTGGGCGCAGCGATGATTTAGCCACCGTCATGAGCGGACTGCCCGGCGACCTGACATCGCATGGCGTGTGCATTATGGCGGTATCATTGGGCGGGAATGTCCTGCTGAAATTCCTGGCTGAGTACCCGCGCTTTCCCCAACTGCGCGCCGCTGTGGCGGTTTCACCGCCCGTGGACCTGGCTGCATCCCAGCGCCAGATCATGACCCGGCGCAACTGGGTGTATCATCGCTACCTCTTAAATCGCATGAAAGACGGCGCTGATTGGGCTGATTTAATTGATAAAATTTCACCCAGCACTTTACGCGATGTGCGCACGATCTATGACTTCGATGACCAGATCGTCGCCCCTGCCAATGACTTCAAAGATGCGCCCGACTACTACCAACAAAGCTCGGCCATTCACCTGCTTGATGCCATCGACACACCAACACTGATCATTCACCCGCAGGACGACCCATGGGTTCCCACCGCGCCACTGCTGGGTAAAGCGTGGGACACGAACCAGCCTGGTGAAGCGCATGTCGCAGTGCTGATGCCCCCACACGGCGGACATATCGGGCTACATGGCACAGGAGCAAAGACTCCATGGCACAACGTCTGTGCCGACATTTTCTTCTCGCGCACAAACTAGAAAGCTCAAATTGACCAATATCATTTCGCCTCGCTGGCGAATGTATGGCTTTTCGGCAACACTCATACTGAAATCAAGACCTGTGAATAAAATAACCTATCTACTGGCTAGTAGGTTCGCAGTGATTTCACTTACCATCACAAGATTGTGACGTGGGGGCGTTCACAACTACCCTGCGGCGCAAGATGTCGACGTCAGTGTCATTTTGTGGGGGTCTAAATGAAGCACCGTGCAATTCGCGGCTTTGCTGCTGCATGCTTGGTCACGACAGCAATGGTTGGGGTCGCTCAGCCCGCCTTTGCTCAAATCGAAGAAATCGTTGTTACAACGCGTAAGCGCGCTGAGAGCCTGCAAGAGGTTCCCATTGTTGTAACTGCGTTCACCGCCGAGAGTATTGATCGTAAGGGTATTTCAAGCGTCGCAGATATTTTGAAATACACCCCTGGCGTCCAGATCAACGAAGGCTTCCAGCCGCAAGATCAACGTATCGTCATTCGTGGTTTGTCACCCACACGCGGTCGCCCGAACGTCGCAGTGCTACAAGACGACATCGACATTTCATCTGAGTCACTTCAAACCGCTGGTGGCTCGTTGCTGATCAACCCGCGCTTGTTCGACCTTGAGCGTGTTGAAATCGTGAAAGGCCCGCACTCGGCCTTATATGGTCGCTCAGCTTTTGCAGGCGCGATCAACTACATCACCAAGAAGCCTGGCAATGAAACCGAAGGCCGCGCCAGCTTGGATGTGGGCACCTATGGCAAAGTAGAAGCCAAAGTCAGCGCCAGCGGCCCAGCAATCCCCGATGTGCTGTCGGTCGGCGTCAATGCATCGTACTGGCATACTGATGGTTTTTATAAAAATAGCATCACCAACGAACGCTTGGGTGGCACCGACGGTCAAGGTGTAGCCGGATCGTTAGTCTGGAAAGGCTCGGACACATTCAAAGTCACGGGCCGCGTTGAATACACCAACGACAGCATCGACCCACCCGCGCGCGCGGTGATTGGTACAAACTTGAATGAAACAGTCCCCGCCACCGCGCGGACTGACGTGTCCACCACACTGGGCGGCACAGCGGGACGTGGCTTCGTCGTCAGCCCCATCCTAACCACCTTCCCGATTGTCACCGGCGCTATCCCGGATGTCAGCACTGCGGCACTGGTCCCTCGGATCAGTCCTAATCCGCGCACAGGGAAGGATTACCCCGGCACCGACCGTGATATCTTCCGCGCAACGTTGCGTATGGACCAAGAGTTCTCGATTGCCGACCTGATCTCGCTGACCCACTACGGACGTGGGCATACCACGCAGTTCTTAGAGTTGGCCAACATCGGCAACGTGAATAATGCCAAAGTCGCGCAGGAAGTGAACTTCGACACCATCACGAAATTGGTGAGCCAAGAAGTCCGCTTGCAGTCCAACGACGAAGGCCCGCTGAAGTGGACCGTCGGTGGTTTGTACTGGAACGAAGAAGCCGATCAGCTGAGCCGCTCCATCACCTGCTTTACCACCTTCCCAACCCGCGTTCAGGTCGCGCCTGGTGTGGTGATTACCGCACCTGCTGGTAACCCGGCTGCAAACTGCGGACCATTTGTGGCCGCTGTCGGCACAACTTTACCGTCGAACCCTGAAAACTGGGGCCGCAATACCTATCACTCATCGCTCTATGCGTTGCTGGACTTCGATATCACCGAAGATTTGTCATTCAGCGGTGAAGTCCGCCAAACGTGGGAACGTGAACACACGAAAGGCCCGACCTTTACGCACGGCGTTGATCCCTACGGCATCATTTCGACGGGCACAAACCCGACGGGTTGCCCAGCCGCAACTGCACCCGCCACAAACACAAACTGCTTAACACGTGACTCTGGTGTGATTATCAACGGCGTGCGCGTCGGTGACTCAACGGCCACCATCGGCGGCATTAAAACCAATAGCTTCTATGTGCCGCGCGCTGGGTTGAACTACAAAATCAGCTCTGACTTCTTGCTGTACGCTTCAGCTTCGAAAGGCATCAAGCCAGGCGGTGTATCAACACTGGGTGGCGGTAACGGCGGTTACGACTTGACCTTGCTATCGTATGACCCAGAAAAAATGTGGGTCTATGAAGGCGGGTTCAAATCCACCTTCGCCGATGGCAAAGCCCTGTTGAATGCTGCTGTGTACTACCAAGACTTCAGCGATAAGCAGGCTTCAACCCAAATCGTGCTGCCGAACGGCACATTGGGCACGCGTATCGTTAACGCAGCATCAGCTCGCGTGAAAGGTATCGACCTTGAAGCTGGCTTCCAACCATCCAAAGAGTTGGGCTTCAACATTGGCTACACCTACAACGATGCGAAATATAAAGACTTCATCGTGCGTACAAGCGGTGCCAACCCAATTGTCCGTAGTCAAAGCTGCATCCCGGTCGTGACCTATACGTTGAATGGCGTATCGACCACTGTTGTGAACCCCACAACAGCCCCGCCGGCTGGTTCAGTCATCTCGGCCCGCTCATGCGACGTCGACAAGTCAGGACACAAGCTTGAGTTTGCCCCAACTCATTCGCTGCAAATCGGCACGACTTATCGTGCTGATCTTGGCAACGATATGGAATGGGTGACTGAATTAAACGTTCAGGCGCAAAGCAAGCGTTACGTCGATGACGACGAGCGGAGCTATCTGCAAGGCTTCTGGAACGCAGATATCAGCACCGGCGTTGAAGGCGAACGTTGGACAGTTACGGCTTACGTGAACAACGTGTTTGATGACGACACCATCAAAGGCGGTTTGGCCAATACCGACTTCCCGAACCTGTCGGCCATTGCGTCACCTGCTCCGTTTACGTTGGTGCTGCCATCGAACTTCACAGCCAACCTGCCCGACAAGCGTCAATTCGGTCTGCGTGCGGCTTACAAGTTC
The DNA here is from genome assembly GCA_965229355.1 of Rhodospirillaceae bacterium. Taxonomy (GTDB): domain Bacteria; phylum Pseudomonadota; class Alphaproteobacteria; order Rhodospirillales; family Rhodospirillaceae. The sequence goes on from OZ245869.1 coordinate 3,894,797, forward strand.
TAAAAATAACCAATCATACCTGTGATGTGATTGACCCCTCCTGGCGAACCAGGAGGGGTTTTTCATTGAGCGCTATGTTTCATTGAGCGCTATGAATGTTCAACGGAACATCATTCAACATAAGTGATGTGTTGACTGCATAACTGCGCGAGGCGCGTGCGTTTTTCGCGCTGGTTTTCACGCTTCCGTGATATTGCGGCGCAGCGAACAAATGAAAGTCCGATTCTGTATACGGGCAATATCTGCGCAGCTTTTTCAAGCGCTGCCCCAACGCCCCCTATACCTAAATGTTACGTTAGCGAACATTTTTCCTGATTTAAGGGGCCAAAGTATGTCCTTCCGGCAACACTGCGTGCCTGCTCCTGTGCCATGACCGCGAAATGGTCGTAAAAACCCCTCCAAAAGCTTGCGCGGAAAACAAGCTCACATACCATCCACCGCGATTGGGAGATTTTCGTTCTAACTTAATTGAGGGAGAGTAAGAGATGACGCACGCTGCTCTGCGCGGCTTTGCGGCTGCTTGTTTGGCAACAACCTGCTTGGTCGGGATTGCCACAGAAGCTCAAGCGCAAATTGAAGAAATCGTGGTGACAACCCGTAAGCGCGCTGAAAGTTTGCAGGAAGTGCCAATCGTCGTGACGGCTTTCACGTCGGAAACCCTGGAGCGTAAGGGTCTGGGCGATCTGAAAGACGTCATCAAGTACACCGCTGGTGTTCAGCTCGACGAAGGCTTCTCGGCGCAAGATACACGCGTCGTCATCCGTGGTCTGTCGCCGACGCGTGGCCGTCCGAACGTCGCGTTTTTGATGGACGACGTTGATATCTCGTCGGAAGCCATCCAAACCGGTGGCTCGAGCTTGCTGATTAACCCGCGCTTATTTGACCTTGAGCGTATCGAAATCGTGAAAGGTCCACACTCGGCCCTTTACGGTCGTTCAGCGTTCGCTGGCGCCATCAGCTACATCACCAAGAAGCCGGGCGACGAATTTAGCGGCAACGTTGCGTTCGATGCTGGCACCTATGGTGACTTTGAAGCCAAAGCTGGCATCTCTGGTCCGGTCGTTCCTGGCATCCTGAACATGGGCCTGAACGTTGCCGGTTGGAGCCAAGACGGCTTCTACAACAACTCCATCACTGGCGGCGACGTTGGTGGCGGTAAAGGCGCAGGCACAGCCGTATCGGCCGTGTTCACGCCGACTGAACAATTGAAAGCCACGTTCCGCGCTGAATACTCAAGCGATCACTTCGATCCGCAAGCACGCACGACAATTTCTGCCAACACGCAAGCCTTGCTGCCTGCTGCAGTCACTGCCGTTCCGGCTGGCTTCACGGGTATCACAAACCCGCTTGCGAACCCACGCTTGGGTGGCCGCTATAGCATCGTGACGGGTTCCGCCGGTTCAGTCAGCAGCCGTGCTTTGGTGCCGACGTTGAGCCCAAATCCACGCACTGGCGAAGATTACAGCGGTAACGACCGCCAAATCTTCCGTACCAGCTTGCGCTTCGATTACGAAACCGAGTTCGCCGTGCTGTCCTCAATCAGCCACTACGGCACCGGCCGCGTCAGACAGTTCGAAGATGCTCAGCGCAAAGGCGACATGAATCTGTTGATCAATGCTGCTGAAACAGACTTCAACACCGAAACGCGCTTGATGAGCGAAGAACTGCGCGCCACTTCAAACCAAGAAGGCCCGTTGAACTGGGTCGTCGGCGGTCTGTGGTGGAATGAAGAAGTGGGCCAAGTCAGCCGTTCGTTCACCTGCTTCGTCCCGACCGGCCAAACTTGCGGCCCGTTGGTGCGCCAAGTTGGCACCTCACGCCCAAATCCGGATGAAGTGTACGGTCGCGATACCCTGCACTACTCGGCTTATGCATTGGCTGAATATAAAATCACTGATGCTTTAGGCGTGTCGGTTGAAATTCGTCATAGCTGGGAAAAAGAAGGCTTGTTGGCCCCAGGCACTGTGAACAAAGGCATCGGCTGTCCCGCTCCGTTCCGTTCATTGCAACTTGACGGCGTCACATTGCGTTGCGGTTCGGGCGCTCCGGCGGCCTTTACCCCGACCTTCAACAGCGTCGTTGCCGCTGGCATTAACCCCGTTACGAACAGCAGCTTCTGGGCTCCGCGTTTCGGCTTAGACTATAAAGTAACGGACGATGTGTTGTTGTACGCATCAGCGTCGAAGGGCATTAAACCGGGCGGCGTCTCGACCGTCTCGGGCGGCGCTTCGGGTATTGATGCCACATCACAACGTTACGAGGCTGAAAAGCTGTGGGTATACGAAGCTGGTATGAAGAGCACATGGCTTGATGGCTCTTTGCAATTCAACGCTTCGGGTTACTACCAAGACTTCTCGGGCAAGCAGGTCTCTACACAAATCCTGCTGTCGACCGGTTCGACGGGTAGCCGCATCCTGAACGCTTCGTCTGCGCGTGTTTGGGGCTTGGATTTGGAAGCTGGTTTGGCTGTTAACGACAACCTGACCATCTCGGGCGGTTACACGTGGTTGGATGCGAAGTACAACGACTTCGTGATCAACAACAACAGCTTGGGAACCATTGCCAACGTCGGCACCTGCAGCCCGGTCTACTTCCCGGCTGTTGCAGCAACATCGACCACGCCGGCCGTGGCTGCGTCTTACACCTGCTCGCTGGATCGTACCGGCAACAAGTTGGAAGATACGCCAACCCACTCGCTGCAATTGTCACCAAACTGGACCGCTCCGCTGTCTGGCGACGTGAACTACTTCGTCGAAGCGACTGTTGCTTACACCAGCAAGCGGTTTGACACGGAAGACAACAATTTCTACTTCCCAAGCTACTGGAACACCGATCTGCGCCTGGGCTTAAGCAATGAGTCTGCTGGTTGGGAAATCGTTGGCTACGTGAACAACCTGTTCGATGACGACAAAATCAAAACCGGTTTTGCTTCACCGAACTTCTTGTCTTCGTATTGCTTGGGCGGCCCGCCGTGCAACATTCCGCCGATCCCGCCGCTGGGATCGGGTGCGTTCAACTTCGTGTTGCCGAACCACTTCACAGCTTCGCTGCCGGATAAGCGCCAATTCGGTATCCGCGCGAAGTACAGCTTCTAAGACTTAAGGGCTTCGCCCAACTGAAAACCCCGCCAAGGCAACTTGGCGGGGTTTTTATTTGGGGTGGTTTGTGGCCCAGAGGCGGCGTTCCCAGGGGGCAACGTTCATCGTGTGACTAAACCCCATGTCATCAAGGCTTACGCCCAATCTGAGGGCGGTGCGTGACCGTACAAAGCATTAGAAAGTCGACCACGAGAGACGACAGGTTCGCGGAGATCTCCCAATCGATGCCCCTGACAGCTCCCGCAATCGAGGGCCCCCGTTCCAAGCTTGGGACGGGGGTTTTCGTATGCGTCTATAAGCTGAAAGTAGATTAGGCGGCTGCGCGTTTGGGCAGCGTTAGTAGGCGAGCCAGCAGCAAAATGCCCCAGGTGATGAAGGCGATAATGAAAGCCAGCGCATACAGCACTGCCGGGACGCGGATGGCTTCAGACACGTTTTCCCAGCCGCGGACGAACTGATACACGAAGACAATGCTGCCAACGTAAAACACCCAGAAGGCCCAGCGGACCCAATTGGGCAAGCCCAACCCATACATTTGGGTGATCACGAACATCGACAGGAAGCCAAAGAAGAACTGCGCCCACTGGCCGTTGGCAATCATCAGCGCGACCACCGTGCCATGGAACAGAACGGTGACTTCCATCACCACCATCCAATACTTATTGGTGTGCATACGCGTGAAGAACAGGCTGCCCTGCACCATGATCAGCGTGGTGTAGAAGGTTCCCATCAGGTGCCCGTAGTTGGACTCCATCGGGTGATACCAAAATGTGTAAGTGACAGCCCACGAGAAGATATAGCCATGATACTTGCGCATGGCACGGGCCGCTTCCTGCATGAACGGGGCACGCTTTCCGATCACGAGACCACGGCGCTGATTTTCCATCACGAGCACCATGCACAACAACACAATCACCGACCCTTGCGAGGTGAAAATGTGTGTGTCTTGGGCCAAGCCGTCATAAAAATAATGAGTCTGCAACAAGTGCAGCAGCACGAACCCGGCATTGGCCGCGAGCGCAGCCACGTTTACAGGGTGCAATTTGTCAGAATACTTCAGCCCCTTTTCCTGAGCCCAGTACATCAAGCCCCAGACAGTGACTTGGTGAAGGATATACCCAGTCCAAGCTGTGAAGTGCGTCCAGAACGTCGTCTCGGGCAGCTTCCAGTAGTAATGGGCAAAGCCCGTGTCAGGGGCGAACGCGATCACCGGCAAGAACGGCGCTAAGGCTTTGATCAGAAGCACGTAGCCAAAACAGAATAGTACGCCATAGAGCAGGCCTTTATTCGCCGGGATATTGGCCCAAAAGGATGCCGTCGCGCGTGCTGGCGCATTCTCAGCGGCGGTCTGATTGGCCGTTGTTTCCGTCATCCGGGATCTCCCTGCCCTTAAACCCTACCTCCCGGTCGGGAAGGCACAAAGAACTATACGGTAACGGGGATGTAACGGATCAGGGCGAAAGGCTGCCCCATGCAACATGAGGTCTAGTTTGATAGCCTAAAGTTCAACCTTGAAATTCTGCGTTGTGGGCGATTCTGTACACAACTTCTGTAGGGTCACTTAACCAAATGTGCCAGTATGATGGGCTTTTATGACGCCGCCCCGTTTCACAACTCAGTGACAATAGTCGTTCCGGCCCAACGTGTTCCGCCCCTTCAGCAAACTCTCAACCCGCCAGCAATGGAGCATCATTCTTTTTGCTTTCACGCTGGTACTGATTGCTCTCGAAACAGCATTCATTTGGTATGTGTTCCAAGAAGGCCTACAGGACAGTGTCGCGCGTAGCCGCGACTTGGCCCGCACGGTTGCGGCTAAAATGGAAGTGATCGTGGCCGATGATCGCCGAGTGCTGGAAAAAATCGCCAACCGCCCCGACATCAAAGCCTACCAAAGCCAAACATCCTGCGATGCGGTATTTCATTTCTTCAATGAGTTTCGCGCCCAAGAATTCGAGCGCATGGCGCTATTGTCGCCCGAAGGCAAACTGATCTGCGAACCATCAAAAGCTGCCGAGAGCCGACAAAACATTATTCGCGAATACGACTGGTTTAAAGACGGCATGGCCAGCGACGGCTTTGCCATTGGCCGTGTTTTCAAAACCTTCCCGGCCGGACGGATGGTTATTCCCCTGACTCATCCCATAAAAAACGATGCGGGCCAAACCATCGGCCTTTTGGTGATGACATTGGATTTGGAAATAGCAGGCGAACGCGTATTGCACTCACTGCCAAAATTAGAAGGGCTGCGGACACTGCTACTGGACGACAATGGCCAATACCTGCTGCACACGGACCAGACATTGATCGGCGAAAAACCGGATATGTCCGAGCAACCGTACATTGCGCTTAGCGACACCACAGGGCGCGTGTATGCCACTGACCGCAAATGGCGGCTGGTCGGGCTCTCACCCGTCGCAGAAACAAAATGGCGCGTGTTTGTGGGCTTGCCGGAAGATATTGCCCTGGCCGATGCTCGGCGCACAGCATGGCTTGCCGCTGGGATTGGGGTCGTGATTTTGCTGGGATTCGCGTTGCCATTCGTCTGGTTCGGATGGATTAGTGTCAAACGCGAGGAATCAACACAGAAACAGTTCGATGAGCTGAACGAATTACATAATTTTCTGTGGAGCAATATTCCTGAGGGTGCCGCCTTCTTCAATGAAGATGGCCAAATTCTTGATGCCAATCATCAGCTCACCGCCATGCTGGGCCGCGACAGCACAGCTATCATTGGCCATAAGCTCAACGAATTTACCTCGAGCGAGCGTTCCTCCGAACGCGGCAAGTTACGTAATGAGGGCTTTAATAACTGGACGACATCCTTCCATCGTCCTGACGGCAGCATGGTGGAGATTGATGCGAAAGTGCAAAGCTTCACCGCCGGTAAGCGAAAATTGTATGTCGGTGTATTCCGCGACTACACGCAACTGCGCGCCGCCGAAGAACGGTTAAAACAAAGCGAGGATTTGCTCGCGCAAACCGAGCGCGTCGCGGCCATTGGCGGTTGGGAATATGATGTGCTTACAGATACCGCGCGCTGGACGACGCAAACCAAACGCATTCACGAAGTTCATGACGACTATGAGGTAACGCGCACCAGCACGCTAAAGTTCTTCCCGCCAGAGGTACAGCCCAGACTGAGCGCCGCGTTTATGAAGTGTCTCGAAAGTGGCACCCCTTACGATCTGACTCTGCCTTTCACCACGCGTAAGGGACGGCAGTTGTGGGTCAGAACGTTGGGTCGGGCCATTCGCGAGAATGGCAAGACGGTTCGCATTGTCGGAACACTACAAGATATCACCGCCCAAAAAACCGCAGAACTGGCGCTTGAAGATGCACGCGCCAAAGCTGAAATTGCGAGCAAGGCGAAGTCATCATTCATCGCCGTCATGAGCCACGAAATCAGAACGCCCCTGACGGGCATTTTGGGCATGGCGGATTTGCTTCTGACCGAGAAATTATCCGCACACCAGCAATCGTTAGTCGAACGCTTACTGCGCTCGGGTCGCGTCCTGTTGGATTTAATCAATGATGTTTTGGATTTCTCGAAGATCGAAGCCAACAAGTTGTCACTGGATTGCGTGGCCTTCAAACCGGCAGACATTTTTCAATCTGTGCAGGAACTGCTGGACCCCATCGCTGCCGAGAAAAGTATAGAACTGCGCTTTGATGTGAACGACAGCCTATCCCAATTTATGTTGGGTGATCCGAAACGCTTGCGCCAAGTGCTGGTGAATTTAACCGGCAATGCCATCAAATTCACGCAAACCGGCAGTGTCTCTGTAACCGCTGATTCCCATCAGGACGAGCGCGGCACTTTTGTATTGCATGTATCAGTCGTTGATACCGGCATTGGCATCTCAGCCGTCGATCAGAAAAATCTGTTCAAACCGTATGTGCAGGTGGAAAGCGGCCCTGCCACACATTCACTAGGCACAGGCTTAGGGTTATCCATCTGCAAGTTGTTGGTGGAAGCAATGGGCGGTGAGATCACCGTCGTAAGTAGCGAAGGCCAGGGCTCAACATTTACATTCTCGCTTAAACTACACCCTGATCGCGGCGTTATGAGCGCGGCCCAACGCAACATTCAGCAAAACGCCGCAAGCCCGTTACGGCCACTACGGATACTAGCTGCAGAGGACAACGAGACTTCGCGCTATCTCATTAAAAGCATGCTGGAACGCAAAGGCCATCAGATCCTGATCGTTGAAAATGGACAGTTAGCGGTTGAGGCCGCCCAGGCTGCAGACTTCGATATTATTTTGATGGATATGCAAATGCCGGTGATGGACGGCAAAGAAGCCGTGCGCGCCATCCGCAAATTAAACCTTAAGTATGCGACAATGCCGATTATTGCCCTTACCGCCGACATGGTTGATGAAAACCGCAGCACTTACTTCGATGCCGGTGTTGATTCTATTGTGGGCAAACCCGTGGATTGGAATGCGCTGGAAGCCGAAATGAATATGTTACTGCGTAATCGCCCAGATAATGATGATGAAGACGACAGCCCCGTAAGCGGCAACGGCCACGGCCCTGTCTCTGTTTTTACATCACCGCAAAAAGCTGAGCCGTCGGCGCAATCACAAGACATCAACTATGAGGCCTTGCTCGCCGTCGCTGATTTATTGGGTCCCGAGAAATTCAACAATCTGTTGGGTTCTTTCCGTGACAACATGCTGAAGTATCAGAAAGATATTCACGCCAACGTTGCGAGTGATGATTTGAAACAGGCGCGCCGCACAGCGCACTCATTAAAAGGGTTAGCCCTACAGTTTGGCGCAACAGCTGTCGGCCAGATGGCATCGCGCATGGAAGTCGACGCGATGGGCATCGCTGAGATCAAAGCGCAGTTGCCACTGTTTGATGAGAAAGTCGCCTACACTCTGGCTGAACTTTCGCGCCCCAATTTTTTAGAGAGCCTAAACGCAAAAACGTAAGGTAACCTTAGGTTTTGCATGCACCGCAACAAGTTAAAGTGATTTAAATCAAAGACTTATAGCTCACACCAACAAGATTTATCATCTTTACATAACAACACTGCCCCGCGATCCTTGCGCTTCTAAGTTGTGCCGCGAAATTGAGCACACGGGGGAGAGAATGGACCGCGTTCAGTCACACAGTATGGCGGTATTAATTGCCGCCTGCGTTATCGCATTTGGCAGTTTATCACTCACGGCACGTGCCCAAGAGCGTGAGGACGCAGCACCCGCAACGCCCGAGATTGTGCGCATTCCGGACCTTGCGAAATACGATTGCAAAGCTGTCGCCAGCACAGGCCCCATGGTGAGTCATCACATCGGCCAAGTGATCAAAGGGGCGTACTTTGAATGGCACCAAATTCATCGTGCTGAAGCAGATAATACGTCACTGCTGTGCATCAGCTTGAAGGTACCTGATGCGCGTATGCTGAGCGTTGATCAAGCGCGCCAATTCTTATTGGATTCGGCTGCCGTCGGTGTACCCAACGAAAATGCCGAACGCACCGCCAGCTTAAATCCACAACCCGACCCATATGCAGGGGTAGAGTTAACACCGGAACCGCTGAAGCGGGCCATTATGCCGACACCCGATGAGTTATCGCGCGAGCGTGCCACGAATGTGCAGCCCTTGCTGCCCGCAGAAAAGCGCATCGATGGCCTGACGACAAAAACCTTAGCGCCAGATACCCCGGATGCGCAGCGCGAAAACGCAAATCGTGCAAAAGAAGCCCTGCCCTACATCAACGATCCGTCAGCGCTGTCTAAAGCTATTGAACGCCCGCAGGCTTACGGCACCGATGACCGCACACGCGTGACCTCGACAAGTTTTCCGTGGAACACTGTTGGTTATTTGGCGGTGACTTTTGCAAATGGTGGCAACTATCGCTGCTCTGGCGTGATTGTCAGCCCTTACGTTTTTATCACGGCGGGGCACTGCATTCATAATCGCAATCGTGGTGGCGACGGCTTTGTGACACAGGCTACCGTTTATCCTGGTCAGAATCAGGCCGCGTTTGGCGGCACAACCACACGACCGAACGGGCAGAACTCTAGCTTGCGTTGGATCCGCACGACAACGCGCTGGACTGAATTATCTGGGCCTGATTCACATCCGATTACCAACTATGGCTATGATCTGGCGGCATTGCAGTTCAGCACAGCCTTTACCTACACCAGCACCTTCATGCCCATTAGCTACGGCGATACAAGTACGGGCGTGGTGAACTCAGCCGGGTATCCCGCGACCGTCCAAAGTACCGCAAATAACTTTGGCATGTGGTCTATGGCGGGCGAAGAAACCGATACATCGGTTTCAGCGTTGCGGCGCTTGAATGTCCGCGAGTTCGAGATCGACACCTCGGGCGGTAACAGCGGCGGCCCCTATTGGATTTTGACATCCAGTGGTCAGCGTTATTTGGTGGGCATTGTCTCGTATGGCTCAGTCCCAGACGATCAGGGCGGTGGCCCCTGGTACAACAGCTTTAACCAAAGCCTGATGAGCACGTGGACATCATGGACGCCAACATCTGACACCACGCCCACACCAGCAGCGATTTCTGTCGCGGGATTGCGCGTGCCTGCGATTTTCGGAACCCCGCAAGGAACATCGCAGTCATTCATGCGGTTTTATAACCCCAGCACAGCCGCAGGTACTGTCACTATAACGCTGGCCAACGCTATAACTGGCGTCGCCTTAGCAACATGGACCAGCGCCAGCGTGCCGCCCAATGGCTCATTGCAGTATTTCATCAAAGACATTGAAGATCAGGCCTCGCCTGCATTGGCAGCACGGCAATTGTATTATTCACTGTCAGTACGCCCGAACTTTGAAGGCTATTTTCAGCACGTATTGTACAAGCCGTCGGACGGTACATTGACGAACCTGACAGCGTGTGATGCGACCATCACGAATGAGTCAAAAACGCTAATCAATGTGCACTCATCTATTTTAGATTCTGGCTTCCCCAGCCGCATTATCGTGCACAATATCGGCAGCGCAGCCACAACCGTGCAATTGGGAATTTATAACGCAACAACAGGTGCGAGAATGGGCGGCTACATCACCCCCAGCATCCCGGCCAACGGTGAAGATATCCGCACGGTCACCAGCATTGAACAAGGTGCCGGTATTTCGCCAGGAAGCAGTATCTATCACTACGTCATCAAGGCTGAGACAAGCTTTGAAGGCTTCCTTCAACACCTGGTGAATAACTCGCGAAACGGGGTGATTACGGACATGACGCCGATTTGCAAAATGCGCCGCGCGGCCTCGTAAACGCTTTCTTGAAACGCAAGCAAGGTTCTCTAAGACAATATTGGAGTTGCGGTTGGCTTGGGCTGTGGCACCGTATGGGCAACCACACGGGAGCTTGAGTATGGTCGCCTTTAGCAGTCTTGCCGCTTTTGCTTTAGTCGCTTTGGGCATGGTGTGTTCGCCCGGCCCCAACATGATTTACCTGATCAGCCGGTCCATCACGCAAGGACGTTGGGCGGGGTTCATCTCGCTTCTCGGCGTGATCATGGGGTTCGTGTTCTATATGTTCTGCGCCGCATTCGGCATTACAGCGCTGTTGATGGCGGTACCTTTCGCGTACCAAGCGATTCAATGGGCTGGGGCGGCATACTTACTCTATCTCGCCTGGCAAGCTGTGAAACCCGGCGCGCAAAGCATGCTGCAACCACGCACCGATCTGCCAATAGATGGCCCACGAAAGTTATTCCTGATGGGTTTTCTGACAAACCTTCTGAACCCAAAAATCGCAGTGCTTTATTTATCGTTGCTGCCGCAATTCATCGACCCCACGCGCGGCAGCGTGCTCGCGCAAAGCATTACACTTGGCGCTACACAAATTGCCGTCAGCTTTACCGTAAACTTAATGATCGTGTTTGCAGCAGGCAGCGTCGCGCAATGGTTCGCATCACGCCCCAAATGGGTAATGTTTCAACGCTGGATTATGGCAACAGTGTTGGGCGCGTTAGCTGTTCGATTAGTGATCGAGAAGCGCGCATCATAAATTTCAACGCGTTACGCATTTTCAAAAAGCTATCTATGTAAAAATTGTGGCGTCGCAATGTCGCCGCAATATCCCCGTTCTCGCGCCACGATAGAGCATCACATTCCTTTCTAACGCTTGATGAGAAAGGAATGTGAGATGGTCACGCAAGTTCACCCGCATACGTCTGAGATTCATGCGCCGCGCACGCGGCACAAAGGCGCATTCTCGTTGCCGCCCCTGCCCTACCCGCAGGATTCCCTCGAGCCTGTAATTGGACGCCGTACCCTTGGCATTCACCACGGCAAGCATCATGCAAGTTACGTCAAAAAGTTGAATGAAGCTGTGGCAAGTGAAGATGCCGTTGCGTTGGCTGGTGTGCGCGGTAATGCCGAAGGCTTATCGCTTGAAGCTTTGGTGAAGAATGCATCGAAGTTTTCTAAATCCGTGCGCAACAACGCTGGTGGCCACTACAATCACAGTCTCTTTTGGGAATTAATGGAAGCCCCTGATAAGGTCGGCAAACCGTCGGCGACGATGCTCAAGCAGATATTCAATGACTTCGGGTCGTTGGACGATATGAAAGAGAAATTCAATGAGGCCGGCACCAATCACTTTGCATCAGGTTGGGCGTGGCTGATCTGGCGCGATGGCAAACTGGATATTACCACCACACCCGGCCACGACAGCCCGATCATGGATGATGCCAAGGTAAAGGGCGAAATCATGTTCCTGAACGATGTGTGGGAACACGCCTATTACCTGCGCTACCAGAACAAGCGCGATGAGTACTTGAAAGACTGGTGGCAAATTCTGAATTGGACCGAAGTGAACAAGCGCTTTGAAAAGGTCACGCGCAATAGTGGCTAATAGATTGATTTAACGGACGAATTACATACTTGCCGCGGGGCCTGGTACTTGCTACTTCATCGCCACTCTTTGGGGAGTAGCTGGCCCTGCCGATAATGGGCGCTGTCGTCAACAAACTTGAGGCTTTTCGAAGTCTCATGGCGGCAGCAGCGGAATACATATTCTGCTTAGCGAGACCATTGATGTGACTTCTGATCCCGGGCTGGGCGCAGAGGCTTCGCATCGATGTGTTTCGCAACCACGCCTGGCCCCGGATTTTCGATTATGGAATCGTTTTTTATCTCCTCTGGTATCGTCGCCATTTCTGAAGTGGGCGACAAAACCCAGCTCTTGTCTTTGCTGCTGGCGGCCCGCTTTAAGCGCCCCTTGCCCATCATTGCGGGCATTCTGGTGGCCACCATTTTCAACCACGCACTCGCCGGGGCCTTTGGCGCATTTATCGCAAGCTTAGTCACACCCGATATCTTGCGCTGGATTTTGGGCGCCCTATTTATCGGCATGGGTGCCTGGGCGTTGATCCCCGATAAGCTGGACGATGATGAGAAAGTGGCTGATGCCGCGACAACATTCAGCATTTTTTGGGTGACGACTGTGGCGTTCTTCCTGGCCGAGATTGGCGACAAAACCCAAATCGCGACGGCGGCCCTGGCCGCACGGTTTGATGCCTTCATTCCGGTTGTTGCGGGTACAACCATCGGCATGCTGATTGCCGATGTGCCAGCGGTGTACTTGGGCCGCTATGCCGGTGCTAAGGTGAATGCACCTTGGGTGCGTTATGTGGCCGCATGTTTATTTATCGCAATGGGCTTAGTCACGATGCTCGGCCACAGCTTAATGCCGTTTTCGTTTTAAGGAGAAGCCATGATCCCTTTCTCGGTTCTTGATCTTGCCCCTATCGTCCAAGGGTCTGATGCCACTTTGGCGCTGAAAAACTCGTTGGATTTGGCGCAACACGCCGAGAAATGGAACTACAAGCGCTTTTGGCTCGCTGAACACCACAACATGGTGGGCATTGCCAGTGCGGCCACATCCGTTGTCATCGGGCATGTGGCCGCGGGCACCAAAACAATCCGGGTTGGTTCGGGTGGCATTATGCTGCCAAACCACGCCCCTTTGGTGATTGCTGAACAGTTCGGCACATTAGCTGCACTCTTTCCGGGTCGGATTGATTTGGGCTTAGGTCGTGCGCCCGGTACCGATGGCTATACCTCACGCGCGCTTCGGCGTGATTTGAACGTCAGCTCCGAGCAGTTCCCGCGTGATGTACAGGAGTTGCAGGCTTACTTTGAACCCGCATCAGAAAACCAACGTGTACAAGCCGTACCCGGCGCAGGCAGCCGCGTGCCGATTTGGATTTTGGGCTCTAGCTTGTTTGGAGCGCAGTTGGCAGCCGCTTTGGGCCTGCCGTTTGGGTTCGCATCGCACTTCGCCCCAGACGCATTAATGCAAGCACTGCATATTTACCGCGACCGCTTTCAGCCTTCTGCGCAACTCGACAAGCCCTATGCCCTGGTCGGCATCAACACACTGGCTGCCGATACGGACGAGGAAGCCAAGCACCTGTTCACGTCAGTGCAGATGGCGTTCACCAACATGCACCGTGGCACGCGCCAGCAATTAGCCCCGCCCATTGCCAATATCGAGGACTTTTGGACCCCAGGGGAAAAGGCCAGCGTAGAGCACATGCTGGCCTATTCGGTCGTGGGCTCGGTTGCGACCGTTCGCGATAAGCTGAAAGAGCTAATTGCCGCCACCAAAGCCGACGAAATCATGGTCACCACCAGTTGCCATGACCACACTAAACGCCTGAAATCCTTTGAATTGGTGGCCCAGGCGCGGGACCAGATCGGCGCATAAATTGGGACATTGGCAACCACCGGTTATGTCCAATTTTAAATCCTTGTTCACTCATTGTAGGTAATTTTTGCCCACCTCAGAGTTCGCGCCCAATGGCGCGGGAACCATTGTGGTGCTTTGGGTAGGAAAACGAGAGCATGGCTCGGGTTAAAGAAGACTACCGAGCCCTCACCGGATCGCAACGGGCTTCTATTTTTCTACTCTCTCTCGGCGAAGCACAGACCTCCAAGCTGCTCAGCATGATGGAGGACGACGAGATCAAAGAACTGTCCCAGACCATGTCCAGCCTGGGTACCATTGGCGCCAACATCGTCGAGCGCCTATTCGTCGATTTCGCGGATGCCATTTCAAATACTGGCTCGCTGGTTGGTACGTATGAATCAACCGAACGTCTGTTGGTAAAGGGCCTGGATAAAGACCGCGCCGCCGCCATCATGGCTGAAATTCGCGGCCCTGCCGGTCGCACCATGTGGGACAAGCTGACCAACGTTCACGAAGCCGTTCTGTCGAACTATTTAAAGAACGAGTACCCGCAAACCGTGGCCGTGGTGCTGACCAAGATCAAATCAGATCACGCTGCACGCGTGCTGTCGTTGTTGCCGGAAGGCTTCGCCATGGAAGTGGTGATGCGTATGCTGCACATCGAAGCCGTGCAAAAAGACGTGATCGAGAGCCTGGAAAAAACGCTACGTGCCGAATTTATGGCCAACTTGGCCCGCACCGCGCGTACAGATTCACATGAAATGATGGCTGAGATCTTCAACAACCTCACCCGCGATACGGAAGCCCGCTTCATGCAAGCGTTGGAAGAACGTAACCGTGAGTCGGCTGAGAAAATTCGCAGCTTGATGTTCACATTCGAAGATTTGATCCGCCTGGATGCGGCCGGCGTGCAAACGCTGCTACGCCAAGCGCCGAAAGAAAAGCTGGCGATTGCATTGAAAGCGGCATCAGAGCCGATCAAGGAATTGTTCTACTCGAACATGTCTGCACGCGCCGGCAAGATGCTGAAAGACGATATGGATGCGCTGGGCCCAGTGCGTTTGAAAGACGTCGAAGAAGCGCAAACTGCGCTGGTGACGCTGACAAAAGAGTTGTCGAACACCGGTCAGATTGTGATCTCGGAAGGGTCCGAAGAAGGCGAGATGATTTACTAGGTCTCAGACAGACCAGTGAAGCTATTGAGCTAGCGCCGTTTTTAGACGCAAAGGGAATACCATTAGCCCTTTTGTCACCTCGCCCTGACGCCAACCACCTTGTGAACAAAAAAACTGTGCGCCTAGAGCACGGTAAAGAACAGGTGTCAGTCTGTCTTCTCGTCCTGCTTTTGGGGTGAGAAAGCCGAAATGAGCGTGCCTGCAATAACTGACAATGACTTTAGGCCGCGTGGTTTTACGCAGCGCGACTTCACGGTCCAGCAATCAATTCTGTTCTATCTCTTGGTTCCGGCTGTGATCGCCATGTGGAATGGCGCGCGTGGTAATGCGCATGCCCCAGACATGCCCACCTATCGCACTGTCATGTTGTGGCTGGCTGTAAGTGTCCCCACATGGTGCTTAAGCGACTTGTTGTGTCGCATGATGTACGCCAGCGTGCGCAAGCTAGACGTTGAGATCGACCGCATTGGGCAGATTGTTATTTTAATGGCTGGTGGCTTGTTGGGCTGCGGCCTGGGCTACTTCTATGTGACCGCACTGATCACCTTCAGCGGCGACTTCTTTGGCGATTTGCACCACCGTTTATCGCCCACAGGCTTTGGGTTGGTACGTCCTGTTTCGGATGTGGTGCTCAGTTTTAGTACACTGATCTCAGTGATCATTTGGACGGCAATCAATCTGGTCTTTGATCGGCTGTCTCACACACCACGTTTTAGAACCCCGGAGGCGCCGACAGCGCCCCTCACCGCGGCTTACCCAACTGTAACCTACCGACCGACTGCAGAGCCGAGCGGAATTGAAGCTGACGCACAAACACCACCGGCATTCCTCGCCAAGATGCCTTCGCGTTTAGGACAGGACATCATCGCAGTGGAAGCACACGAGCATTACATCAAAGTGCACACTCAAAATGGCAATATTTTATTGCTCTATAAATTCAAAGACGCCCTGGCTGAGTTAGAACCTTACGACGGTCTGCAAGTCCATCGCTCACACTGGGTCGCAAAATCAGCCGTAGCGTCGGTTGACGAAAGCAAAAAACCGGTGCGCCTGATTTTGAAAAACGGCTTGGAAGTGCCCGTCAGCCATGCACGCATCAGTGCGCTGCAAGTGGCCGGGTTTATTCCGCGTAAGACGGGCTAAGTTTAAATCTTCGGATTAGCCAACCAACCGGGATGATCAGCTTCTAAGCGCTTTCTTAAATCCACAGGTAACTCATCCAAGCTGCGCAATTTTCGGCCTGACAGTTGCCAGTTCACCGTGCCCCGTTCACGCCCCATGCGCATCCACGGCATGTAGCCGCTGATGGATTGATAAGACAATGACGACGGCACGAATTCCTTATTTGCATCATTCAAATCCGAGATTTTTGATTCAAACGTCGCCAGTGACGAACTGACAATGAACTGGCCAGGATACTCCAGCGGATCGCGCCCTTCGCGTTTGGGAATCTCGTATTTGTTCGAGAAGTTCTCGCCAATCCACACCGTATCGCCCGAGACCATTGCAGGCCCAATACGACCATGCGTGGCAATCGGCTGTAGGTTGGTATCGGTCATCGTAATCGAGGTTTCGTCAGCAATGATGTGCTGCACCAACGAGTAATGACGCGGCTTAACTTTCTGATTGTTCAGCGGATTGGTCCACTCGCCAATCACCTCGCCGGTTGTGACGTCTTTATAGTAGCCCGCCTCAGCCAACACCTGATCCAGCTTGCCCTCTGGCGTCACCTGAATACGGCTAAAGCTAAAGCCTTCGATATTCAGGAACGGCAGCAGTACTTCACCGTCGCGCTGCACATAGATCGTGCCCGCATACCACCACAAAGCTAACTTCTTTGGCGTCAGACCGCGCATCCGTGCGTAGGCCTTGAACACATCGACGTTTTTCGAGAAGTCCAGTTTTGCCATGTCGCTGCCTTTGCCGCTTAAATCTTCGGATTGGCCAGCCAGCCTGCATGATCGGCTTCAAAGCGATCGCGTAAGCTTTTGGGCAACTCATCCAGCGATTTAATTTTGCGCCCCGAAAGCTGGGTGTTCATCACACCAGGTTCGCGCCCCATGCGCATCCACGGCACAAAACCACCGTATGACTGGTAGCTTAATTGTGCGGGCACATATTCGCGGCTGCGATCAGCCAAATCTGAGACCTTCGCTGAAAACTGCGACAGCGATGAACGTACAATGAATTGGCCAGGGTACATCATCGGGTCAGAGCCCGGACGCTTTGGCACTTCGTATTTGTTCGAGAATGTTTCGCCAATCCACACCGTATCGCCCATCACTTGCGCTGGGCCTGTACGTCCGCGCGTATCCACCGGCTGCATATTGCTGTCAGTGAGTTTGAAGGATGTTTCATCGGCCAGAATGTTTTGCACCAGCGTGTAGTGGCGCGGCTTGCACTTCTGGGCGTTTAAGGGGTTCGTCCACTCGCTCAGAATTTCGTTGGTAACGAGGTCCCGGTAGTAGCCTGCTTCTGAAATGACCTGTTTCAGCTTGCCGTCAGGCGTGACTTCAACGCGGTTGAAGCTAAAGCCCTCCATGCGAACCAAGGGCTCTTGCACTTCGTTTTCGCGTTGGCCGTAAATTGTACCGGCGTACCACCACATCGCGAGCTTCGTTGGCGTTAGGCCACGAATGCGCGCATATGCGGCTAACATGTCTGGCGTTTTGTCGAAGTCATACGCGGCTTTTGCGGCATGTGCTGTGCCCACCGTCGCAAGTGTCGCAAGCCCCGCACCAGCAGACAACAATGTACGGCGTTCAAATTCGACAGTCATTGGTCCCTCCCCAGAGATTAGACAGCGTCTTTATTTTACGAATAAAAAACCCGGCGGGTAGCCCCGCCGGGTTGTTCAGCCAAACCTTGGCTTAGAATTTGTACGATGCTTTCACACCGAACTGACGTTGCTTTGGCAACACCGCTTCGTAAGCGGCGAGCGCAAAACGCAGCGGGTCGAGGGCTGAGTCACCTTGCTGTTGCAGCGACGAAATCGTTTTGTCGTTGAACAGGTTATCGACATACGCTGTAACGTTATATTGGCCGTTCTCGATGCCCAATTTCACGTTGGTCTTATAAGACGGGCCGGTCTTGGCTTTGTTCAAGATCGACTCCCACTTCGAGCCGATGAACACTTCGTCGATACGGCCAAACCAGTTGATATCGCCCGTCAAAGTGTCGGTGTAGGCCAAGGTGGCATTCCATGTCCATTTCGCAACGCGCGGCTCTTCTTGGTTTGAAGCATCCAGCGTACCAAACCAGCGACGATAGATTTCGTCTTCCAGTTTTATGATGTTGCTGTCAGCAAACGCCAAGCTACCAGATGCCGTCAATTGCTCGGTCACGCGCAAGCTTGTTTCAACTTCAACACCTTTGATGTTCACGTCACCCGACGGATACACAACGCCGTTGAAGTTTTCGCGGTTCACACCTGTCAGAGCCAGATCGATCACACCGTTGCCGTTGAAATCGTACTGGATGCCCTTGGTGCCTTGCTTACCGCGCCATTCGCCGTAATACGCCGCGATGTTGAACAAGCCACGGCCATCCCAGAACAGGGTTTTCGCGCCGAGTTCGTAGTTCCAGATTTTTTCTTCCGGAGCCGTTGGGAAACCTTGCAAGCCGGCCAAGATCGCTTGCTTGGCGGCCGGTTGTTGCACGATGTCTTGGTTGGCTTGGGTCGGCTTATTGCCACGTGCAACGTTGGCGTACAACGTCACGTCATCAGTTGGCTTAAAGTCGACGATGAAGCGCGGCAAGAAGGTCTTGGTGGTCGAAGGCACAACCAAGCCCGGAACGCGGGCATTGATCTTGTCCTTCTGATAACGGCCTTCAAACGATGCCGTTAAGTTGTCCAGCAGGTCATACGACACCGCACCGAACACCGCAGTGTTGCGGATTGTCTTCGCAGCTGGCGTACCGATGATCACGTTGCCTTGCAGCGCTGCACCTAAAGCCGAGCCATAAATGAAGTTGCCAGCCGTTAAATAGTTTTGCCACAGGTAGTAACCGCCGACCAAACCACGCAAGCGTTGATCTTGCGGGCTAGCTAAGCGCACTTCCTGGCTCGCTGCTTCTTGGGTACGCGGCGCATATGAATAATATGTATCCGTACCCGTGCGGTCGTAGTCGAACAAACGGGTTTGCTCTTCATCGGTGTACCCCGACAAAGACGACAGCGTCCAACCATCAGCAATTTCCAAATCCGCTGACAAGGTGGCGAAATAGAAATCACGTTGCAGACCTAGTTTCGTGCCGTACATCGTGGCGGCTTGGCCGACGATGGCTTCGTTCAAGCGCACGTTATCTTCGTTGATCTTGAGCTCGCCGCAATACAGCGTGGCCGGGTTACCGTTGTTGGTGCCACCAAATGGACCGCAGTTATGCACCGGGCGTTGACCAATTAATTGGCTGGCCGCCGGGCCGTCATCGTTCTGTTGGTACATCACGCGGGCTTTAACGGTCAGGTTATCGGTCGGCGTAAGGTACACCGTCGCAGCCACGCTGGTGTCTTGCTCGGCGCCAATCTTGCTGCCCGTCAGCGCATTTTTGTATTCACCGGCGTAATCACGATAGTTCACCGAGGCGCGGGCCGATAAACGACCGTCGATCAGTGGACCTTCGACGCTGCCACCGATTTCATACTCGTCATGAGTAGCAACCTTGCCGTGGATCTTGGCAACTGGTGTGTCGCTTGGGGTTTTGGTGACGAAGTTGATCGCACCACCGAATGTGGCACGGCCAAAGAATGCCGATTGTGGGCCCTTCACCACTTCGATGCGCTCGATGTCATCGGTGTTGATCAGGCTGATGTTACCCACATAGTATACGCCATCGATAAACACCGAGGCGGCATCGCGGCTGGTATCACCCGTGGGGGCGTTGTTGTTCATGCCGCGGAACATGACCTGGCTATAACCACGGTCGACGTTTTGCCACAGGTTCAAGCCGGGGGCGAAGCCCTGCAGGTCACCAATGCTGTTAATGCCCGCGGCTTCAATGGCCTGGGCCGAGAACGCAGTGACGGTTAGCGGCACCTCTTGCAGCTTTTCTTCCGTCTTACGTGCTGTAACGACGATTTCTTCAATTTGCAGGCCCTGGGCCAAGGCCGCCGCTGAAAGCAGCGCCAAGCCGCATGTGCTGGCCAGTAATCCCGTCGTCAACTTAC
This sequence comes from Rhodospirillaceae bacterium, assembly GCA_965229355.1. Taxonomy (GTDB): domain Bacteria; phylum Pseudomonadota; class Alphaproteobacteria; order Rhodospirillales; family Rhodospirillaceae. Next base: position 3,914,921 of record OZ245869.1, read on the forward strand.
GAATAGTCATTCGAAAACCCCCTTCGATCTGTGGATGGTGCGAAGGGGCAACACCCCACCCGCACCGAACTCAAAACGTGCGGATCACGCGCTGTTATAAACGCGTCATAATGCTCCCCCGCACGAAACGAGGTTTTTTGTCGTGATTCGGGGCACTTGAGGATAGGGGATTTCACGAACTTGAGTTCGTGCAGTCGGTTTTCTCATCAGATTCCGCAGGTTAGACAAAGCCTGCACCAAACATGATGCGATGATGCAACACTGGCATCAGGTGGCTATGGATTGTATTGCGGCGTAACGTTTCTGGCTGTCGAGGTGAGGGCAACCGGCGATGGCTATGGGGTGAATAGCAATACTGAATTCAGTAAGATCGCCTTTCGTAAGCGCCCCTCACAGAACACGAACCCTGATTAGACCTGGGGCACACCCGCACCAATATCGATCCAGGCGAGGAACCGGAATTTAGAGATAACGACGGCGCTTTCGGCCTTTGCAAATTGAGGCGCTTCTACTGGTGGCGTTTTCATTGCGATAAACGAGTATTCAACACCAGCGGGCGGCAGCACGGGCAGCGTGAGCCCCTTCACGTCCGAGATCAATCCTGTCGGCGCCTGCATTTTAAGTGTGCTGATATATCCAGCGGGGTGTGCACCGGCGGCCTGTACAACATGGGCGATATAGTTCAACTCTTCGGCATCCTGTAGGGCATCCACGCTCGTCTTTGTCAGGTCGTGACCCGCAAGTGCCGCGATGCCAGTGCCAAATAATCTGAATCGAATGTCAGTAGCGCCATAAAAATCCACGATGGTTGCAAAGGGCTGCAACCGCAACACAGGCGCATCAAGATAATCTCGGAGCGCCGGAATCAACGCATCTTTCCGGCACGCATGCCACGCCTGATAAAATGTCAGCAAATCTGCATCAAAATCTTGCAGCGGCAATGGCACATCAGACGACAGCATTACAACGCACTCGCGGCAGGCACACCTGAACCAATATCGACCCAGCCGACAAAATAGAAATTCAACAGCCGATTGTCATTGCGTTGAGGTGCTGGCTTAAGATCTTTGTATGGCGCGCTACGATACGTGACCATACAGCGCGGCACACCCGTCGCTGGCACAAGAGGCAATGACAGAGACGTCATTTCAACATTCAGGCCGCCTTCGGTTTGCACCGTGATGCGATACACAAAACCTGCCGGATGCCCCCACGCCGCCCAACCATACTTCACCGCATCGCCCAAGCTTTTATCGCGGCTAACTTCAATAGATTGGCCTGTGCGATCACGGCCCGCCAAATCCACTATGCCTGTGCCAATCAAACGTACACGAAGATCATCAGGCGCATGCAAATCCGAAATAGAAACTTTGGGCTGCAAATGGAACGGTGGCGCATCCAGATAATCAGCCAGCGTTGGCACCAAACCTGTTTTCAGGCACGCCTTCCAGCACGCGAAAAATTCAGCGAATTCCGAGGGTAGATCGCGCAACACATCAGGACCGGAATGAGGTTGTGGCACCGTCACACGCCGTTTCCTTTTGGCACGACAGCAATGGGGATATTTACTGTTGGAACGCCCGCACCAATATCTATCCAGCTTTGCAGTTCGTGACTGCTCACAAACGCATTATCGTTCTCGCGCGCGAGTTTTATGCGTGCATCAGGAAGTTGTAACAACGTGATGATGCAAAATGGCACGCCTACGGGCGGCAAAAGTGGCAACGAAATTGAATGACATTCCAGCACATAACCATTGGCTGTTTTGATCTTCAGGAGCGTTCGATAACCTGCCGGATGACGCACTGCTGCCCAGGCCGCAGCGCCCCCTGCTGCTTTTGCTTCTGGGTTCAACAAGGGGTCGATGGCACGGTTGGTGTAATCTTCACCCGCGACATCAGCCAACCCACCACCGAATAAGCGCAAACGAATATCCGTTGGGCCGTAAATATCACCGATAGCGACATGAGCTTGAAGTTGTAAAACCGGCGCGTCTAAGTAGTCGCGCAAATGCGGGACCACGGCATTACCCCGGCATACATTCCATCCGCGATAAAATGTTTGCAGGTTTGCAGGTGCATCAGACAATCCATCGGGTAATCCAGATTCAATTATGACGGCACCATTGTGTTGGGTATGCCCGCACCAATATCAATCCAACTGAGCCACCTGAAAGCGCTAATTGTTTTCAGACTAGCGTCACGTTCTGCGACCAAGCGGGGCAAATCATCCGATATGTGCAACAGTGTAATCATACAGCGAGGGACATTGGCAGGTGGCAATAATGGAAGGCAGATACATTCACATTCGATAATCTGACCTGACGCCGTTTTTACCGCACGCAAGCATGTATAACCCGCAGGATGACCTGCTGCATGCCACGCCGTCGATGCGGCCTGCGCCATGTCATCACGGCTATAAATGGGCGCTACACTGCGGCTGGTAAAGTCTTGCCCCGCCAACGTAACAAGTCCGGTGCCGAATAAACGAATACGCACGTCCGTATCATCGTGCAGATCAAAAATTGAAACGTAGGGCTGCAATCGAAACGATGGTGCATCCAAGTATGCGCTTAACGTCGGCACAACGCCATCATGACGGCAATTCAGCCAGGTCCGATAAAAAGCTGTGAGTTCAGACGGCAGGCCGTTCAACGCAGGTGGAAGGACATCAGTCTCAGGCAACAGCATCAGAGGCGCAACTCCTTGCTTAAATTCACGTCGCCATACGTTCTTGATTTCTACGATCAACGATCTCACGCATAACGTCTCGGAAGCGATCACAATCCACCACGAGATCTCTTTGGTAACCTGCCCGCTTATCTTCAGGTGCTGCAGAGCAATAAAACCGATTCAAGCGTACACCAATTAGCGCACAAATACGTGTCAGCATTTTATCAAGCTCGCCATCGGCAGCCAATTCGCCGAGATCGTTAAAATAGAATACGATCAAATCAGCTCCGACTGGCAATTGATAGACTGCGAGTATGTCAGTTCCATAAGCCCCTATAACGATACCTGCATTTGCCAGGATTTCGTTTTGCACAGCGATCGAAACTTCCGGACGACGCATTGTCTGTACCTGGAATTCGTTCAGAACACGCCCAAAGCTTTCATTATTCGCGATGTATCGACCGCGATTTGTTTGGCTCCGCTCAAGGAATACATAATTTTCGGTCGAATGGTCTGCCTTATGGCGTGGTTGCGGCCCCAGGACAGAATAAAGAAAGCGAATAACCGAACGTGACGGCGCCACCCAATTGCCAAGGCGGCAAACAGTGACGGACTTGAACTTATAGGTTTTGTAGAATTCACCCTCGATCAAATCAGTTTTTTGTACGCCAAACAAAGCGAGCGTATCTTTAAAATGAACAGGAAGATTTCCAGGGCAAAATATTTTCAGGTCGTTCTTCCCCCTGCGCCAAGCCATTAACCGTGGCAGAAAGTCAATCAACCAATGGCCAAAAGCGTTATAGGCTGGGCAAGAAAGAAAAAGCACATCTTCGTTGATGTTTATGACATCTGCCGAGCGAAGTGAGGCGACACGTTTCACAAAACGGCTCGCAACATGCGGCATAAAATGCATCTGCGAACTGAGTGTTAAGTAGCCTGTATCCTCCAGCACATCCCCGGTGGGAGCAAAGACATAGTCCCAGCCACACTGCACTGTAGCATCTGGAATGACGGCTACAGATGTACTTTCAGAGCGATACGTGATCGCCGTATCGGCGGCCAAATCTTTTACATGAATGTCTTCAGCAGGATCTATCTCAACAACATCAACATTGTTTTGAGAACACCAATCGCGCAAGGAAATGCGATTGGAGATCGCAACACGTAAATCAGGATTTTTTACGAAATGTGATGCAAAGACTTGCTGAAATACGGGCGCAACAATGTCGTCATGACCTGGAACCTTCAAAGCCAGTTCGATCAAGGTAATACCAGAATTTGTAGATTGCGCGGCGCTATAGGAAATCTTGACGACGCGCAGCATCTCATCGAATCTTTTTAATTCGAACAAGCTACTTACTAAATTCGAAAGTACGTCCTTGTTAGCCGGATGGTCCTGAAAAACTTTCATGAAGCCTTCGGCAGCATGTTCGTATTTCTTCAGGTTGTAATAAGCGCAGCTCCGGTGCAGATAAGCTTCACCCAGATTGGGCGTACGCGCGATGAGCACGTTGGCAGCATCGATGACTTGTTGAAATTTTCCCGCCGCATAGAGTTTGGAAATTTTCTGAAGTTCGTCAGCGCTCATGATACTTGCTCGAAATCACTAAGGCGATAAATGCGCTGCGAACAGATAAAGTGTCTATCTTCGCTAGGGGCACTTGGTTTTCTAAAAGCCTTGTTGAGTCTTCAAGCAAATCATGGCGCGCCCTGCAGGACTCGAACCTGCGACCTGCCGCTTAGAAGGCGGCTGCTCTAATCCAGCTGAGCTAAGGGCGCTTATCCACGACTAAACGAGAAACGACTCACAAAAACGGCGCTGAGTGCGTACGGCTTTCCACCGTACAATCAGCGCCGCAGCAAATTGAAGTTATCTGATTCTATTAAACGCAAAGTTGTCGGCGTAGGCGCGCGGACGTTGCGGGCGCACTTGCGGCTCGATCACGCGGTACTCGAAGCCCTTTTTTTTCGCAAAGGCCACCGCTTCTTCTTTGGTTTCGAAAAACATGCGCAGTTGGCGCGTGGTGTCATGACTACCGGCCCAGCCCATCAGACTGTCGGCCACTTGCGCGTCACCCGGCTCGATATCAAGCAACCAGCGCTGCGTATTGCGCAGGCCTGATTGCATGGCGGTTTTGGTTGGCCGGTAAATGCGCACAGTTGTCATTGGTGGATCCCCCGAAGCTGCCTTAGCAAGCTTGTTACCTAGGGCGCAGTATAGCGGGTAACACGTTGAAATAAATGTGAAAAATGGTCGGAGCGATAGGATTCGAACCTACGGCCCTCTGGTCCCAAACCAGATGCGCTACCAGACTGCGCTACGCTCCGACACCTCGAAAGGCAGGCAATTTCTATGCGTTCAGAGGCTTGGGGGCAAGCATTTAAGCCTGCCCGGCCCAGAACTTTAATTTGCCAGGAAATCAGCCCCTTAGACGGGTTTTGCGCCCAAAGCCCACTGGCCATAAGGCTGCATGTTGCGGTCAAAGTTCATGGCAATTTGGCCCGCGGCGGCCTTTAAGTCCTGCTGGAAGGCATGAACCGGGTTGGAATCGAACAGGCCGATGGCCCCCATCTGGCGGGTCAAACGGTCGACCGCATCCAGGCACAGGCGCGTCAGGATAGAACGGTCGCGGTTGATGGCCAGAATTTCGCCCTCGGTGAGCGCCCGGCCCTCTTCGCCTGCATCGCGCAGGAACTGGAATTGCTGCTCGGCCAGCGTGCGTGCCGCGCGAATTTCAGCAGCCGATTCTGCGACCCGAATTTGAACCACTTCGCTGTCAGCAATGGTTTTGGCATTGGTCGCACCAACGCGCTTTTGCGTCATGCCGATGTAGGCCTGCAACGCACCTTCAGCCATGCCGATCAGTGGCCCTAAAATCCCAGAGCCGACATAACCGCGAATATCGCGCGTGGCGTTGAACATGTTGGTTTCAGTTGTTTGCACAGTGGCAGCACCCCAGAACTGTGGCATCGTCAGCGTACGTGAATGCGGCACGAAGGCTTTGTCCACCACCACATCCTTGCTTCCGGTGGCTTGCAAACCCACCACATGCCAGGTGTCGTCGATGGTCATGTCTTTGCGCGGCACGATCATCATGTGGCCCGCATTAGCACCCGCGATGGGGTTGGTGGCCAACAATGCCCAATCAATGTGATCTGCACCACTGAGGAAGCGCCAACGGCCACTGAGCTCGAAGCCACCTTCAACCTCTTTGGCTCCGGTCCCAATACCCGCAGACGCATTGCCCATCAGCACATCGTGGCCGTTGGCAAAAATATCTTTCAACGCATCTTCGGAATAGCGGCTGGCGTATAGCATCTGCGAAGCGACAACGCAGCTAATCCATGCTGTTGCGGGGCAAGCTTGCGCAATCACGCGGCCCACATGGAAGTGCACGCCAAAAGGCACATCAGCACCACCGAAACGCTTCGGTTGGTAATGGCGCAGCAAGCCGTTTTGAAACAGCGCGGCCATATTCTCGGCCGGAACCATGCGTGCTTTGCGCGCAGCAACGGCGCGCTCTTTCAATTGCGGCTGTAATGCGACAGCACGCGCAATGATGGGACCCCATGCGACAGGACGGCGCGGATAAAACGCAGCATCGTCAAAAGCATCCAGCGTAGGCTCGGCAATAGTGGTCATCTCATCATCTCCGGCAAAAACCGACTGCAAGATGCTTCCCTACGCCCCTCGTGCACCCCTTGCGTTGAGAAATCGCAACTTCGTTTGATTGACGGCACAGTCTTGAAAGTTACGTTCGCTGAACGAACCGAAACATAGCACAAAAAACACCGCGTTTGGGTTATGTCATTTGCGATATCTCAAAGGAAACATATCGCAGCCTATTCACGACATACATACAGTCATGCAGTGGATTTTCGTCGATGCCATTTTTCGTCGTTGCCATGTGAAACTGCAGCGCACCACATTTACGCGCGTGCAAAAAATGGCTGCCACGTTGAAACTGCAACTCGCGTTAAAACAAAACCCGCGAGGCCGGGGGCGACCTCGCGGGTTCTGGACATCGCGGCGGGAGAGCTGCAGGCATCCCACCTGTCAGGTCGAGGCGCGTTTGGGAGCGCAGCCTCTTAAGCCAAATAATATCTATACGTGTATTTTAAGATCAACTCATTAATCGGTAGAGTGCTCGATTCAGGGGATAAAGCCTTTGTAACAAGAGCCAAACGCAAGTTTATTGCTTCTCGAAGGTAATTTGCAGATCTACTTTTTAAGAGTCCCACACGCCAACTGCACCCCGGCATCGTCGTTTTCATCGAACAAGCCGATTTTATGGAACCACTCCGGCCCAGCGCCAATCACAAATGCTTTAGCTGAGGACGTTGGCGCCATCGCAACATGCGCTTGCGCGACAAACGCCAACGTTAACGGCAGAACGGCAGCGGAACCACGCGCAGGCGTCATGGGGGAACTCCGTGGCTGATGGATGATGCCATCAGAACGCTGCGCCCAGAGGTTTGTTCCCGTGCGTTGCTCCCCATGGTGAAAGGTTCAGTCTTCGTCGAGAACTGCGCCCAAACGATCTAGTTTCTTTTCCCACATGGCGCGGCGATCTTGCATCCAACGCTCTGCAACCGTTAGTCCAGATGGCTCCATGCGGCACGTGCGCACACGCCCAACCTTTTCTGTTTGCACCAGACCTGAATCCTCCAGCACTTGCACGTGCTGCACCACTGCCGCGACAGTAATGTCTAACGGCTTGGCCAATACCGAAAGCGCTGTTGGACCGTAACTGAGTTGTTCCAAGATCGCTCGCCGGGTGGGATCACCCAGCGCATGAAACACACGGTCGATACTAATTTTACGGATGTGCGCCATGATTAGTGTGCTGCCAATTCTTTAGCCAGGGCCTCGGCCAAGCTGGTCCACCCGGCTTTGCGCATTTCGGCACCATCGCCACCTTCAAAGTATGCACCCTGCTCGGTCATCAGAAGCGTTGTGCCGGTTGGTGTGGACTTGAATTCAAACGACCCCAGCGATGTCGAGAAGGTCTTATCGGGTGCGCCATTCACGCCGCCCATGGCCATAGCGTACGCGAGCACAATGCGCTCGTTCGGCACGATGTCGTAGTACGTGGCGAAATTCTTGAACACTGTACCAGCGGGAATGGGGCCATTCGCGACGGCCGTGCGGAACGAGGCGCGCTCGATACCACCGACCCTGAAATCCAGTTCATAATGATCGAGGAGAAACCCCTCACCTTCCGCGAACCACCGCCGCTTTTTGGTGATGTCTGAAAACGCCTTCCACACCTTTTCGACAGCGTGTGGATACTGACGTTCGATGTTGAAGGTGCTGTGAGCAATCAGTTCGGTTTTGGACGCAGACATGGCATCGGCCCTTATTTTATGGGGAATCCATTAGTTAAGCATAAACTTAACTATACCGTACCGCCCCAATAGTCAAGCCAATGCTTAAGTGTTTGCCCCAAGAAAAAGCCCGCAGGTTTTGAGGCCTGCGGGCTTCGCCTTCGTAAGAGCTTTAAGCTTTAGAAATCAGCGCGGACGCGAATGCCGACTTCACGCTTTTGGTATGTTTCGGTGAACACCAAGCGGTCGTTGTTCGCACGTGATGTCGTCGAACCTGTTGGCAGACGTTTGTTGTCCGTCAGGTTGGTGACATACACTTCCAACGACGTGCGCGGCACCAGGTCGATACCGGCACGTAAGTTCGCTTTCCATGCACCCGGGTTGTAATCGACTTGGCTGAAGTCGACATAGAAGCCGCTTTCGTACATCACGTCAGCACGGATGTACCAAGCGCGCTCGCCGATCTCGCCGTGGATTGTCGGGCTTAATGAACCAGACCACTCAGCCACATAACGCGGCTTCAAGCCGTTTGACGACACCGAGAAGTTACCTGAACCCAAGATGGCGGTTTCAACGGTACCGCGTGACAGGTACTCGGTCAGTTCGCCGTCCACGTAACCCAAGCTACCGGTCAAGCTCAGCCAATCGGTGGCTTCGGCGGTGGCTTCGAAGTCTAGCCCTAAGCTTTTCGAACTGCCCGGACCACGGAACGATGACGTCCCCACCGGCAAGATCACAACCGATGCGAACGGCTGGTTTTTCCAATCGGTGTAGTAGGCCGCCAAGGTGAACGACCACCAATCTTCACGCTGTTTCCAACCCAGTTCATACGTGGTGTTCTTTTGTGTCGGTGTGAACACGCCGAACAATGTCGGATCGGGGATCACAGTCGGCGCAACGCTGTTGATGAAGGCCGCTTGCGTTTGCACGCCCAACAACGTGCCGGTCGAGTAGCTGGCGTAAGTTGTCACGCCATCGAACGGCTTGTAGGTCAAGATCACGCGCGGAATGATCGCCTTGTCTGAATCTTCAAGATTGCAGACCGTGACGTTGCCGCAGGCAATAGCGGGGTTACCGTTGATGAGCACTCTTGATTTTTCGTGCGCATAACGAGCTTCCGCCGATACAGTGAACTGATCGCTTAAGTCGTAATCAATCGACCCAAAGACACCCAGTGTATGGTTGTTTTGGAAGTCCAGCGTGTTGGCAACGGGTGTTGCCCCCTGACGGAAGCGCTGACCATATTGGCTGGCGCCAAACAGGTAACGCAGCGGTTGTTCCTGATCCGACGAAATGCGGCCTTCAAAGTACGTTTCGCGAATGTAGCGGATGGTGCCAGCCGGCTGCACAACGCGTTGGCCAGCTTGAGCCCCCGTGCCGATACCTGCACCATACAAACCGTCGAGAATGTTCGTAGTACCGGTCGCAGCACGCGACATTGTGAATTCGAACAGATGATCGTTCGGCAGATCGTACTCAGCACCACCTTGCAGACGGTATGTTTGGTGATTGCCGCCAAACCCGCCTTTATATGGACCTTGCACCAGATCGTACTTGGTCATGTATGGGTTGAATGACGTGACAGCCAACAATGCGTTAGTTGCAGTCGTCGGTGTAGCACCGCCCTGCACTGTTGCAACGGTCGGCACGCGCGTAACCGGCGTGACGATGTTATCACCACGCGGAATGGTACCGCAGAAGGTCGCGATGGTGAGGGTCGACAAATCACGGGTGAACGGAATGGTACGGCCCGTCACAACGTCAACGTAGTTGCCGCTAACGGTTTGGCGGCACTGGCCTGCCGGTGTAGTGGCCGGAACGCCAGCGATACCACCTGTATCGACTGCGCTGGTGTAGTAACCGGTCATCTTGAAGCGCAACTCATCGGTTGGCTTGAAAGTGACGGTACCGCTGGTCGATTTGTCAATCGAACGGCCCAGTGGCGAACCATCGCCATATTTAAAGTCGCCGCCTTGCTTGTCATACGCGGCATAGATGCGCATACCGATCTTTTCTGTGATCGGACCACCGACAGCGCCTGAGATTTTCACGTCATCAAATTGCGATGGCGAATAGCCCAGCTCCGCTTTGCCTTCCCACACATCGCCCGGCATTTTCGGGATGTAGTTAATGGCACCTGAGAATGTGTTGCGACCAAAGTACGCCGTTTGCGGACCTTTGATAACTTCAACGCGTTCTAAGTCACCGAACGGTACGAACCCCGAGCCAGCGCCCATATAGCTGCCATCCCAAAAGATAGCGCCAATTTGCGTGGACGGCGTGTTGACCTGCTGCACTTGACCGCGGAAACGAATATCCGGGCTTGAGCGACCATCGCGACCTGTATTGGTGACGAAATCAAACCCTGCTGTGTAATCGGCCAGATCTTCTGGGCTGACGATGCCAGCGTTATCTAATTGAGTTTGGCCAAAGGCCGCAACCGACACCGGAATTTCGTAAATACTTTCCGCACGTTTACGCGCCGTAACCGTGATTTCTTCGATGAAGTTTGTGTCCTGCGCAATCGCCAGCGATGGCAATGCAGGAATAGCCGTAGTTGCCGCCAGCAAAATTGCTAAGCGTGAACGCACTTTCATGATGGAGCTCCCCTCCGATATTAAACAATTCGATGCGCGCTGCCCTTACAGCGTTCCCCAATGCATCGAGACCAGATCAATGCTGAGTGGTTTATGCAAGCAGAGCTACACGATAACGCACTTGTTTCACTGCATGAACAAACTTGACGCAAAACAACTGAAAGCAGTGTCAGCACAACTCGAAGCAGTTTGACAAATCTCAAGGTCAAAACCCTGGAATTACGAAATACGCCAAAGAAAAAGCCCGCAGGTTGTTAAACCTGCGGGCTTTCTTAGTTTCCCCCTCGCTAAACTTAAGTCGCTACGCGCCTACCATTTAGTCGTGCGAAGCACGCCTACCATTTAAATGTGGTGCGGGCGTAGTAGTAGCCGCCGTTAAAGCCAAACGGCGTGAAGTTCGAGTATTGCAGGAAACCGTTCGGGTTCGGGCCTGCAATGGTGCCTGCACCAGCCGGGTTGGCCACAGTGGTCGGCACCTTATCCGGGTATTGATCGAAGATGTTGTTGGCGCCAACAGCGAAGCTGATGCTGTCGTTCAGCGCATACCCTAACTCGGCATCGAAGATCCATTCAGCGCCGAAGGTTTGATCCAACGCAGGTGTGGCATTGCGTGAGGTGTACTTGCCATAGCGGTTGCTGCGTAAGTTCACATTGAACGCATCGATGTCGTAGTTGATGCCCAAGTTCAGCTTGTTCTTGGGTTGCGCCACGGTAAAGCGGCCTTCTTCAACACGTGCGAAGCGGTTGAGTTGCAAGCCCAAGGCCGTCAACGTTGACGGATTCGGCTTCACCGACAACACGTTTGTGTCGTTGAAGTTCACGCCAGCGGTTAAACCCAACTCACCATCTCCAACCGGAGTGGTGTAGTTGGCAATAATATCGACGCCCTTCGTGCGGGTATCAATCGCGTTGGTGAAGAACCGACCACCCGTCACGCCTGGGAAGCCGCGCGAGGTGAGGAAGTTCTGCACGGCCGTGCCGGTCAGGTTTTCAGACAACACGATGCGGTCTTTGATCTTGATGCGGTACGCATCGACCGTAACGTTCAGGCCATCCACAGGCTTCGATGTGAAACCGACACTGTAGTTAGTGGATTTCTCAGCCTTCAGCGGTTCAGAGCCTAACAGCTTGGCAATCGGGCTGCTCACCTGGAACGTGCGCACTTCAAACGGCAAGCCGTTGATGAAGTTTGTCGCCGTTGAGGTGAAGTACGATTGTTGCAGCGATGGCGCACGGAAACCGTTCGAGATCGCACCGCGCAAGCCAAACGCATCGGTGAAATCGTACTTGAACGCGGCTTTACCAGACACCGTATCGCCGAAGTCAGAGTAGTCTTCATAACGGCCAGCAACCGACAGCAACAACTGCTCGGTCACGTTGGTTTCCATATCGACATAGGCTGACATCGAGTGACGGCCCACATCGGTCGCATCTGTTGGGCGGAAGCCAGGGAAGCCTTGCGCGCCCGGAGCGCACAACGTGGTTGCACTTTCACGGCCAGCTTCTGTCAGCAAGCAGCGGCCACCATCAGCCCACGAGGCCAATTCACCTGCGCCGATTTCGTAGCTCTCGTGACGCCATTCACCACCCCATGCAATGCTGATGGGGCTGGACCAGCTGGTTTCAACATCCGTGCCGAAATCCAAGTTCGCGACAAACTGTTGGTAATTCAGCTTACCGGCATAGAATTCCAGAGGGCTGGTCGCGCCGTATGTAGCGTTTTCCGTGTTCTCAACACCGAACGGGAAGTTGTTGTAGCCATATACAACGGATGCATCCCAACGAATGTCGCCTTCGCCCTTTACGCCGCCAGCCACCGATGCGTCATCGATGTCAGACGTAATGTACGGCAAGAAGCCATCCGGGTAGATCGCGCGGATGTTGTTGGCATCGCGCGGACGGCGCCATGTGGCACCAGCTTTACCTTCGCGGTGACCGTAGTTGCCGAATGAGTAAATCTCGATCCCATCAGCGACCGGCAAGTTCATGTTGTAGACAACGTTGATGTCTTCAACGCGGCTATCGCCATATTTGAAATTGCTGGTGCGGTTGATCGTCGCTTCACGCGGGTCAGCTGCACCCGAGGCCAGTGTGTTGTACTGCTGGCGAATATCCGGGCCTTGGCGATTGGTGAACCCACGGTGACGGTATTCAGCCGTCAGGTTCAGGGCCCCTTCTTCGCCCAGCGCAATGCCGGTGTTGCCTTGCACATGGTACAGGTCACCATCGCCTTCATAATGCGTGCCCAAGGTGCCCGTCAGCGAGCCACCTTCGCTTGCATCTTTCAGGATGATGTTGATGACGCCCGCGATGGCATCAGAACCATACTGTGCAGCAGCACCATCGCGCAGAATTTCAACGCGCTGAATGGCTGAAGCCGGAATGGCGTTCAAGTCTGCGCCGGTCGAACCACGACCCACAGAGCCGTTCAAGTTCAGCAACGATGTTTGGTGGCGGCGCTTACCGTTGATGAGGACCAGCGTTTGATCGGGTGAAAGCCCGCGCAGCGTGGCCGGGCGAACGTGGTCGGTCCCGTCGGTGATGCTGGGCTTCGGGAAGTTGTAGGACGGAACCAAGTTGTTCAACATTTGGTTCACTTCGCCAGATCCATTGCGGATCAGTTCTTGCGCCGAGACAACGTCGATCGGCACGGGCGAGTCAGAAATGGTGCGGTCTAAGCGGCGCGTACCGGTAACGATGATTTCTTCCGAAATATCGGCGGCTGGTTGCGACAACGCTGGAGAGATAAAGGTATAAGTGGTGATCGCCGTTGCGGCCAACAAAGTAGCCTTGCGAACGGAACGTGAGAATGACGACTGCGGTGTCATTTTTTGAAGGCCCCTTCTTATTATTAAGAAATAATGACAGGCCGAAGTGTAGGTACCGCGATTTTCCCCCGCAACGGTAAGACATCCTAAATCTAATAACACTTTTAAGGTGTGTTATCGCCGCAACACATCGAAAATCATGAGGTTTTGCTGTAAGATCAGAATGTTGACGAAACTATTTTAATCAGGCTGCTGCTGGTCATGCGGCATCTGACGCAGTGTTGACCGAATATATAAGCGTAAGGATGCGCTAAAAGCTGTTCATGGCTCCCAATCGTCACACCTCACACGAGCCGCTTATCACCGTTTAGAGTATTACGACTTACGCCGCGGCTTTATCCATCAATTGACGAATGCCGGCGGCGAGTACCGTCGCTGGCGAGGGTTTCATAAAAAACAGATCAGCACCGCGCTGCAGTGCCCCCTCTTCGCCAGACTTGTCGCTATACCCCGTGCAAAGAATGGCTTTCAGGCTCGGATTCAGTTGTTTGATGCGCTGGATCAAATCAAGCCCACGCAGGTGCGGCATAATTTGGTCGCTGATCACAACATCCCAGCCAATCGGTAGATCCTTTACGAACTCCAGCGCTTGAAGAGGCGAATAGCAAACCGTCGTGCGATACCCGATGCGCATTAAAGCAATCGACAACGCATCGGCCACATCTTCTTCGTCATCGACAATCAAAATACGCTCGCTGCCGTTCAGCGCGTATTCTTCTTTTGATTCACTGTGCTGGGTTTCTTCAGAAACTTCGACGGGCTCCGTATAAATCGGCCAATAAACTTCAAAGGTAGCACCCACTCCTGAACGACTGCGCACGGTAATGACACCATCATTGGCCGCGACGATGCTATTCACAACGGCCAGCCCCAACCCAGAGCCACTGCGCTTTTGTTTTGTCGTAAAGAAAGGATCGAAAATCTTTTGGGCAATGCTGGCCGTGATCCCGCTGCCATTATCTTTACACGTAATGCACAAGTAATCTGTACCAGGCCGCAAAGCTGCAGTCGCATAGAAGAAGCCATCAATCTTTTCAGCCGTGCTCAAGCCTTTGGTAAAGGGCGGCTTATTGCCTTTAATACGCGTCAGGCCCGTTGTTATGGTGACTTTTCCTGATTGGCCATTCAATGCATCGCTAGCGTTGATACCAAGGTTCAGAATAATCTGCGCCACTTGTCCTTCGTTGGCCATAATAAACAAATCAGGCGAGACAGACGGCACCTGCAACATTGTGTTTGTCGGCAAACGTCCTCGTAAGATTATTTCAGCTTCGCTCATCACGTTGGCTACATTCACAGGCTCGCGAATTGCATCTTGCGCGCGTGAGAATGTCAGAATTTGGCTCACCAAATCCGCGGCGCGTCCGCATGCTGTTACGATGCGGCTTGCATATATATTAGGACGTGACCCCTCTTCCGTTTCACCAGCAATCAAATCGGCAAATGCGCGTGTTGCAGCCAAGATGTTGTTGAAGTCGTGAGCCACACCACCAGCAAGACGCCCGAGCGATTCCATCTTTTGCGTCTCAGCCAACTGACCTTGCAGTTCTGCTTCACGTGCATCGCGCGCCGTGGCTTCAGTAATATCAGTTGATGCATACAGCATGCCGCCACCTGGAATGACAGCGACGCGCATGTCGTGAACGGTCGAGACACCATTGTCGCTATGATAGACAACGTTTTCTCGCCAGCGCCCATGCTTCAGAATCGCGCGGCGAATTTGGCGATACAGATACTTTGCATTTGGCTCGGTGTTGGTGAACACATCGTGAAGGTATCGGCCGACCAAAGGTCCAGCAACATCGCGTACACCGTCGTGTGCTGCTTGGTTGGCATAAATTACTTTGCGATCTGGTCCTTCGATCACAATACTATCCTGGCTATAATCAAGCGCCGTCACAACGGCAGCCAGCCAGTTCTCTTTACGAACTTGCTCG
Organism: Rhodospirillaceae bacterium; assembly: GCA_965229355.1. Classification (GTDB taxonomy): domain Bacteria; phylum Pseudomonadota; class Alphaproteobacteria; order Rhodospirillales; family Rhodospirillaceae. Next base: position 3,930,283 of record OZ245869.1, read on the forward strand.
TCGATATCCACCAACAGCGTTTCAGTAATAAGCTCACCCGAGGTCTCAATGGTGGGACGCCCACGCGCAAGCATCCATTTGTATTCGCCCAGAATAGTACGTAAGCGAATTTTGAATTCGTAAGGCATATGCGCGCGAATATGGTCGGCAACCATATTTTGGTGTTGCGCCAAATCGTCGGGGTGGAATAAATCGCGAAGTCGCATCGTCGCGCGAGGGCCCATAAGCTTGTGCGCGGGAATACCCAAGATGGCTTCGATACCATCGTTAATCCACACCGCACGCTGTTCGCCCTCAATCTCACGCGAGCGAACTGCGATGCCAGCGACGTTCGCCACCATGGCTGACAAACGGCGCTCGCTTTCTTCCAGCGCCATTTCCCGACGTTGGTGATCGTCGATATCTACAAGCAATGTTTCAGAAACAATCTCGCCATCGACGTCGACAAAGGGGCGACCGCGCGCCAGGAGCCATTTGTAAGTACCTTTCGCAGTCAGCACACGCACCTTGAATTCGTAAGGGCGCATCTCGGATACAGCAGTGCGCACAATGGGGCGCTGCATAACTAAATCATCGGGATGGAATAGGTCGCGGAAATGAAGATCGGCCTTTGGCCCAATCAAACGCGACGTGGGATACCCCAGAATAGTTTCGACGCCATCATTGATCCAGATAAGATCCTGATTCACGCCACGAATGCGATTGCGGAGCGCAATACCCTGCACATTTGCAACAAGCGCAGATAGACGAGCTTCTTTGGCAAGCATCGAAACCACTTGCTCGCGACAAAAGCGGAAGAAAGCATCGGTTTCAGTTTCGCCTTCTTGAGGGACGACCAATTGCAAAGCATTTGAACCACCGAGGAACGATGCAAATTGCAGCAATGGCGCAATGGCGTTGCGGCGCACAAACAGAAGCATCAATAGGACTAAGGCTGAACTGACGATGATGACAAAGAACGCGCTGGAAAGCGCCAACATCATCGTCACTTTGTTTACGCGCGCATAATTAGCTTTGACAAGCAATTGGCCGATAGGCTTTGCATCAGGCGGAGCATCATGTGACGGAGGAATATCCACCACCACTTCGTAGCTCGAAAACCAACCAACATCATTGGGCGGCGTATTAGCGCGGAAGAATTTAGGAAACCCAGGGATTGTCAGTTCGACAGACGTAACGTTGGGCGCCTTCAAAAAATTAGCCGTCGTCAATTCCAGTAAATCAGCGTCCAATGTATTGGCAATATACACCGTGGAATCAAGATAAGCGTTCATGCGGCTTATCATGCTTTGGGTCGCTTCGTTACGGAGAGAAATATGCGTAACTGTCGCCGCGCTTAAAGCCGCAAATAGAGTCAGAATCATCGCAGGGATAACGAACGAGCGCATAAGCCGCAACGTAATGTGCGGAAATAAGCCATAGGCACGCCAGAACGGAGTGCCTTTTGGCTCGTCCTCAGTCTTAACGGAGATCGGCGCGTCAAGCATCGTTCGCTTCAGTTCAATCATACAGCTGAGTAATCGTCTAATTTCGTCAGAGAAAAGAGGCCCTGATCGTCACCTTGCGGCGAAGATCAGGGCCCTAGAAACGCGTGAGAGAGAGAAACGCGTTTTGGATTCAATTCTCTTATTTCTTATTAAGCGACTTTAATATCACTCAGGAACGTATCTACTTCCGAACGCAGTGTAGTGGATTGACGCGCCAGTTCTTTGGCTGCTTCCAACACTTGCGTCGATACTTGACCCGTTTCGCCTGCTGCTTTCGTCACGCCAACAATGTTGTTGGAGACTTCTTGCGTGCCTGACGCAGCTTGCTCAACGTTACGTGCGATTTCCTTCGTGGCCGCACCTTGCTCTTCCACAGCCGAAGCGATGGTTGTCGAGATGCCGTTCACTTTCTCAATCGTTTCAAAGATGCGCTCGATGGCTTCAACAGAACCCTTTGTCGCGCTTTGGATTCCGCTAATTTGCCCACCAATTTCTTCGGTTGCTTTCGCCGTTTGTGTTGCCAGATTTTTCACTTCCGACGCCACAACAGCAAAGCCCTTACCAGCTTCACCAGCACGAGCAGCTTCAATGGTCGCGTTCAAGGCCAGCAGGTTGGTTTGCTCGGCGATGTCGGTGATCAGCGCAACAACCTGGCCAATCTTACCGGCAGCTTCATCCAAACCACGCACCAGTTGTTTGGTCTTGGTGGCTTCGTTGACAGCTTGGTTGACCACGCGGGTTGATTCAGCGACTTGACGGCTGATCTCTTGGATCGAGCTCGACAGTTCTTCTGTCGCCGCGGCAACCGTTTGAACGTTGGTCGAAGCTTGTTCCGACGCAGCCGCAACAGCGGTCGATTGCACGTTGGTTTCTTCGGCAGCAGCTTGCATGGTTTGCGCTGACGCTTCCATTTGCTGGCTGGCCGAGCTGACAGTGCCCAGAACCAACTTGATCACGTTGTCGAAGCTGGCGGTACGTTGAGAAATCTTCTCAGCGCGCACCTCTTTGGCTTTACGCTCAACTTCCTGAGCAGCAACCATTTCTTCGTTCTTGATCATGTTGTCTTTGAACACTTCAACGGCGCTGGCCATAGAGCCAATTTCGTCGCGGCGATCAGTAAACGGAATGCGGACTTGCTTATCGCCGTTGGCCAGTTGCGTCATCGTATCGGTGATATCGCTGATCGGGGCTGAAACGTTGCGGCCCACAAAAATCGTTGACCAGGCAATCAATGCCAGTACAGCGACAATCGCGGTGCCAATCATGTACAGCGAAGTACCATACAGCGCGTCTGCTTCTTTTGTGGCCTTGTCCGAACCTTCTTGGTTCAGCTCTTTTAAAGAATCGAGCGCTGCACCGGCTTCATCATAAAGTTTGTCTCCATCGCCGTTATAAAACGCCGAGGCTTCGGTGTTTTTTCCAGCGGCAGACAAATCAAGCATATGTTGTGAGCCTTTAAAGAAGGCTTCAGATTTCTTTTTGAAGGCATTGAAGCGTTTACGATCTTCGTCCCAGATAATGGTTTTTTCGTACTCTTCGCCTTTTTCCTCGACGGTGAGTTCGTAACCATTCAAATCTTTTTCGTATTGCTTCATGGCCACTGGATCATTCGTCATGATGTGATTGGCCAATGTAATGCGATAATCAGACAGCGAACTGTCCATGGCGCCAATCAGGCTGGTGCCGCTTAGCCAAATATCAGCAATTTCATTCGAGTGATCGTTGATTGTTTTCGCGGTGTAGACACTGAAACCTGCGAATGATGCAAAAATGATACCGATGAGGGCAAAAATGCCTGTCATCTTTTGTTTTATGCTAGCATTAGCGAACATGGCTCTCTCTCCGTTGCTCTGTGCTTTAGATCGTGGTGTGCGCACCGCCCGATGCGCACTCGAAAACTACAGAAACTGTGGAAAAAGCCTCCATGAGCAGAAGGTTTACATCGAGCGATAAAGACTCAAGGCTTACCCCCTTTTATCCGAAGGTATTATACTCTTAAAACGGCCTTAGATTACGGTTAACCAATTGATTACGTTAACTATTTCAGCTTTCATGCAATAATCGCATGATCAATTAGAGCTCGAGACAGAAACTAAAAAAAGCCGGTGGATCATTCCACCGGCTTCCAGAAACACGCAATCAGAAGATAGAAAATTACGATAAATTGGCAGAAGCGCTGCGCACATCACGCACTGACTGATCAACGCTCGCTGCTGATTCTGCGATGCGTTTTAAGCTGTCATTGATCGTTGCCACCGCAGTCACGGTCTGCTGCATATTCGCCGAGATTTCACGCGACGCCACGCTTTGTTCTTCCACGGCGCCGGTAGCAGAAACAACCGACTCTTTCACAAGCGAAATCGACTCGCGAATGTTGGACAGCGCACCTGTTACCTCGGTTGAGATCCCTTGCAACGCTTCAATTTCACCTGAAATCTGCTCTGTCGCTTTCGCGGCTTGTTGCGCTAGGTTTTTCACTTCATTCGCCACAACAGCAAAACCACGGCCCGCCTCACCAGCACGCGCGGATTCAATCGTGGCATTCAGCGACAACATATTAATCTGACCCGCGATTTCTTTGATCAGATTCACAATACCATTCATGGCTTGTGCAGCTTGCGCCAATTTATCGGTAGAAGTTCCTGCTGTTGTGGTTAAGTCAAACGCCCGTTCTGAATATTGGCGCGAACGCGACATGCTTTGTGCAATTTCAGCAACCGTACCACTCATCTCTTCAGCACCAGCCGCAATCGCCTGAGCCGCATTTGTTGTTTGCGTTGAAGCCGAGGCCGCGGCTGTCGCTTGATCACTTGCAGTTGATATGGATTGACCGATACTGATTAAGCTTTCGTCGATCATGCTTTTGGCACGTTCTGTTTTACGGCGGGCTTCTACTTCAGCGGTAATATCTGTGGCGTACTTCACCACTTTCAACACCTTGCCGTCCTGATCGAAAATCGGATTATACGACGCTTGAATCCACACCTCACGGCCACCGCGGGCGACACGTTTATACTGCCCAGCTTGATACGAGCCTTTGCGGAGATCATTCCAGAATTGTTGGTATTCAAGACTAGATGCATACGATGTTTCGCAGAACATACGATGATGCTTGCCCTGCACGTCGCTCAGATCATAGCCCAAGGCATCCAGAAAGTTTTTATTGGCGGTAATAACAGTGCCATCCAAGTTAAAGTGAATGACAGCTTGTGACCGAGAAATAGCGTTGATCTGGCCTTCGTAATCAACCGCTTGCATCTTCTGCGCGGTGATGTCGGTGGCGAATTTAATGACCTTGAATGGCTTGCCATTGCGACCAATCAAAGGGTTGTAAGATGCTTGAATCCAGATGTCCTTGCCATTCTTACCCACGCGTCGAAACTCGGTGGCTTGATATTCACCACGGTTCAAGCTGGCCCAGAATTGACGGTACTCAGCGCTATTGGCATATGCGGCCTCTACAAACATGCTGTGCTTGCGGCCTTTGATTTCTGAAAGCGTATAGCCAACCGTGGCCAAGAAGTTCTCGTTCGCCGTGATAATTGTGCCATCCAGCTCAAACTCGATGATCGCCATGGCGCGGTTGAGCGCATCCAACTTGGCGCTAATCTCCGGCATCTTGGTAAAATAACCTAAATTCGACATTGCTCATCTCCCAAAGCGTTTGTTCATGACCAGCGTTGTACACTTCGAGATGATCACCGACAGGTGTGCGAGCGGTGGAAAAGCCTGGGTAAAAGCGCATTTTAAAACCCTCCCTGATCGAAAGGTTATAGGAGGGTTTACGCCCTAGGTTTAGTGCGGCGCAAGAATAACTCGAATAGCTTGCAGTCTATATTTACAGCTTAGAGCCGATTGGTGTAGCTGCACGATATAATCAGCCGCATCGCTGTCTTTATATATAAGTGTAGGTGCGGGTATATCACACATCAGCAAGTCTGACGGCACGATGGGCTGCGCCACGCGCGTTTCAATCGCGACGGCAGGCGGCACCGGGTTCGCCTTGGATCCGGCGCAGCTCGTTAAAAGTACGGCACAGCTGAGGGGATAAATCACGATCATCAGTTTCATGTTCAAGGCTCTTTCGTAAGGCGTCGTATTCGGCGGCCAGGCGTGTATTGGCTAGGCGCGCTGAAACCGCAGCGGCTTCAATGCGTTTGGCTTCAGCTTGCAGTTTTTGAATGGCACGCACATTGGACGCGTTTGTCGCTTCCATGGCCTCGAAGTTGCTGCGCCATTGCGTCGCGATTTGCGCGGCCGCAGTTTCAGCCTTGTACGCCGCCTTCAGCCGCGCCGTTTGAACGCTAAGCGCACCGGCCAGCGCAGCTACGAGTGCACCACACAGCATCCATCTGTTTGTAAGAAGGGTGAAAGGCATTACACCCGCCCCTGCTTGCGATCATGCCAACGTGCGTACATAGCAATACCCGCCCCGAGCAAACCCAAGACCACGAATATTTTCTGCAATAGGGGCAGATAAGGCATGAGCGGTAGCAGCATATCTTTAAGGCTTTGAATATCGGTACCAAGCTGCGCCAAACCAGAAACAGCTGTCGCCGTGCCGCCAATAGTCGAGCCCAACATAACACGCGACGTGCTTAAAGGTTTTTCCGGAACTACATCTGCGGCGCGCGTGCGTTGATCTTCACTATCTGATAAATACAATGCCGCTTCAGCGGCGCGTCTACGCGTGAGCCCGCGCAATTCGCGTTTTATGCCTGTCGCATCAGTCGCTTTATTCCAAAGCGCAAAGGCACGTGCCGCAGCTATAACATCGCCCGCATTGTGCAAACGCGCGACTGATGATTTTCCAAAATTTCTGATACCAATATTGAACGCGAGGCACGTCATCGCATCGTGCTGGGCTGAAGTTGCATCGGGGCATTGCGCTTGAACAGCAGCATCAAAAGCAAGCAGGTCTGATTGCAGAATCAGTTCAGCCTTACTTTGTGTGATCACCTGCCCTTTCCGTACGTCGGCGCCTGTATGGCCATAGCCAATTGTCCACATCTGCGCAGGGCACAGATATGCGGTGAGTTTGCAGCTTTCGAATTGCTTGATGAGGTTAATGCCTGCCTGTGTGAGCTTCATTTATGCCTCACAGGCGTATCGTCCATGCGGTCAATCCGTTCTTTGATCGCATTCAACGTGGCTTCGATACCAGCCAGGCGTTCGGGGATGCTGCCGAACCGTGCACGATCTATTTCAAGCTGCGCCACACGATTTTCGATATTACCCCACGCCACACCGAACATGATGGCTTGGCCAAGCAACGCCGCAATCACTGAAATATTGACGCGCCTATCTAAGTGCCACGGCTCTTTGCCGGGCAACGAATGATCTGACATAAAGATTTTCCATAAAAAGGACGCTAACATTGCGATAAGAGTTAGCGGCTAAGGCAAACGTAAGAATGAAATTGGGAAATACGACGTATTGATGAGGCTTTTATTGACGTACTCAAACCTGCAGAATGGAGCTCTACTCGAGATAAATGAGACATTTAAAACGCTTGGAGAAATTCGCCATGCCAGTCTCTTATAGAACTGCTTTTGCCTCTTTAATGTGGTGCGCTTGCCTGCTCTCAACAGCAAACGCAGCAACAACAAAAGAAGTTGTGAATGCATATCAAACAAAACAATTCGAACTGTTTGAGCGCATAACACCACTCACGCCATCTCTCGTGAAAGTGATGGGCGCAGTAAATGATCAAAAACCATTTACTCTGTCTGCTGATGAACAAGAGAAATGGGCCGCAATAAGTAAGGACTTGGAAGACTTCGCTTCAGTCGGCCACGCAGGCGCACAATATATGCTGGGCCTTATTAATCTGCATGGCATCGGCATCCAAAAGAATGCGTGCAAAGGTTTTTTGCTGCTCCATGACGCCGCAAGCCAAGGCAATGCATCTGCCGCGCAGGAATTGGCTGCTCTTTATTATTCAGGTAGCTCATCCGTTAAGCAGGATCGTACTCTTGCAGTCTTGTGGATCCGTGAAGCCGCACATTACGACCCCAAACTTCATGCACTGCGAGATATGGCGTATGGTCTGGCAGACGCAGATACCAAAACACCTGAGTCAGTAAAACAATGGGCAAACTGGTCGCCTACCGCCGAGCGCAATCGCGTAAAAGCTGCGAACTGCGCAGGCCTTATTGACTAATTTCAAGCCTGTTAATGCCAGCGCCGTCGTTAAGATTATAACCACGGCGATTAATCTCACTCGTGATAGATGTCCCATAGGGAATGCCGCGCTGAGCAGCAAGTACAGCGAATTATGATTATCATCTCGGCATGAATCCTGAAATCGTATTGCCAATTCCCATAAGCGCCTGAAGGCCGCTCATTTTCTGCGTGCCTGTGGTTGTTTGTGTGGTGGGGTACGGCGTTTGCCCCAGAATACGAGCGCGATATTCCAACATATCTAGCGGTTCGCGCAGTACGGCTTGATTACGCTCATCAATGGCTGTGCCGATTGCTGTTTGTGTTGCAATACGCCGGGCCTCAGCATCATCGGCGCTGGTCAGCATGCCCGCTTGGTTATTTGCAATACTAGCCAAAACCTGTGCCAGTTGCGCCTGGTTCATCTGCTGCCCCTGCGCTGCCGAGGTTTGCGTATTGAATGCCTTCAGCGCTAATTCGTCATTCGCAAGACCAGTATTAAACTTCTGCATTTCGTAATCACGCAAGCGCTGATCATTCGTCAGTTTGAACTGATTGTTTGTGTCAGCATTCTTAAAGCCGGCCGCTTGCGCCATTTCTGCATTGTTTGAATTTGCAGCTTGTAAGAAACCGGCGTTTGATTGATACGCTTCTTGCTGCATACGCGCGTTTGCCTCAGCCGCAGCCTGCTGTAAACGTGCATTTTCCATCGCGCGCTGTAGCGCCGTTTGCTGGTTCGAGCGATCAGCCTCTAGAAAGCGGTTAGAGTCTTGCATGCCGAAATTCGCCGCGGTGTTAAAGGCATCACTGCGCAAATTCGCGGACATCGAACCGCGACCGCGGTTGCTATCCGCGCTGTAAACAGCATCGGCAATAGCGGCACGATCACCGAACGCAGACCCCGCATCGCGCCGCGCGCGGTTCTGCGCAGCTTGGCGATCTACCCCCACGTCATAATCAGACAACGAAGTATTGACGACTTGTTGCAGGTACGGGTTCATATATGTGTTCATGAAGTCCGAACCTTGGCGGGCTGCGATATTTGCCACGTCAGCCACTTGTGCAGCTTCCATTTGTGCTGCTTGCATTTGCGCCGCCTGCATTCTTTGTGCGGCAACCTGATCACCAGACAATGCAGTGTAATCGGCAAATTGTGGCGCGGTGCGAGTGGCAATTTTACCCATGCCGCTGATCGCGCCATTGATAGTTCCATTTAGGGCTGCATTAGGATCAAGCCCCGCTGCGGCGGCATTACGATAGTCCGTCACGTTGTTAGACAGATTCCGAATATCATTGGCGGTTGATCCGCCAGCAAAATTACGCGCCATCGTAAATGCGTTTTCAGTATCGGTCGAAAACGGAGCAACGAACGATTCAGGGCCGCCGTTAGGATAACGCCCCATCACACCCGACGTCAGTTGGTCGGCAAAATTTACGTTGGCTTTGGCTGCGTTCTCAACCCAAGCCGGAATGCTATTTTCAACAACCTGCGTACTTTTGCTTGTTCTTTTGCCCATAAAAAATTCCTTATAAAATGTGTCGTCATATATCTTTGATGAATGTCGTACAGAGTTCGCGGTACCCCGGTAGTGACCGCAGCCAACCCCGCCGTCCCGAAATTTCCATACGCGTTATACCGGCAGCACTTGCATAAGCAGCGACATCACGCTCCATGACTTGCAGGTCGTTCAAATCACCACCCGCCAAAAACATGTGAAATACTGTCTGCGTGGGAAACCGTTCAACGTACGTCACCGCTGCAGCACCAGCGCTCTCAAATAACAAGTACTGTGATGACAAAATGCCGCGTAAAATATCGTCTTCGGTATATGTGCCTTGGCACTCTGCGATGGCCGGCAACAGCCAGATACGGCACCGCATCCATGCAGCACCAAGCTCTGTGCGCACCGGCACAGCATAAGTTTTATTCATGATGAATCCGAAATGACTGCCGAAATTACTCAGCGGCGTTACGCTGATTACAGTTAACCTGCGGCAACAGCCTTCATGGTCGCGCGTACGATATCCATGGCTTGCGCACCGAGTTCAGATAGCTCTGCATCAGTGCGAGAATAGAGCCCCACAGCGGCATTCGATTTAAAATCCGGTGCATTAATGACGCCGATTTTTCCAGCACCGATTTCTTTCCGCACGCTAAGCTCAGAAGATATCGTAATGAAATCACCATCGGATAAAATATCGCGCGCCAAGCCATGCGAGTTTAATGTCACGGCATGTTGGGGATTACCATCATTGACGCCCAGCAAACCCGTGACGCTTTCGCTAAACGACCCGATGGAGGGAGGTAAAATCCAGCTCGCATCCGTCAGGTCTTTCGTCGTCACGCTCGCGCGGCCCACCAACGGATGATCTGGACGTGCAATGATGACCAAGCGATCTGTCGTTACTTTTTCAAACCGCAATTCAGGATCTTGCGGTTTGCCAGCATCAATTTGTAAACCAAGTGCAAACTCAAGCTCGCCTTGAGACACCCGCTCAACCAAACCTGTCGTAAGACCAGAATGGACGTGCAAATCCATTACAGGTGAATTGCCATGTAAATTCGCCACTACGGTCGGAGTGATTACATTCTCAAAACTGACACAAACACCAAACGATGTGTGCCAGCGCTTCGCTGATTGAAATCGAGAAATTTCTGCTCGAATACGTTCGCGTGTTTTTAGAATTTCTTGGAACGTCGGCTCGAGCATTTGGCCGACCCGCGTGAGCTTAATGCCCTGCGCCGTACGTTCGATTAGCTTGGCGTTATATGAATATTCCAATTGCTGAATGCTGCGCGTAAGCGCGGGCTGAGAAATATTAAGCTTCTTCGCTGCATCGCTGACGCTGCCCAATTCGACAACCACCAACAGACGCCGGATGGCCCGGAATTCCATTCAGCCCCAACCCCCGGGCTAATGAGCTCAGGAAAGCTCAGTTAGCCACTCAACCCCAAGATGCAAAAAAGTGAAAGATAGCAATCACTTATTCACTGTTATCGTGGGTTTTCGGCCAACAGGTCTCAAATCGCAAGTTGAAAGATTGCATACGCTTATCCGTAGAATGCATTGGACAATATTCGAGTCGATACCAATTATATACTCTCCAAATAGTTGAACTATAGGCGTCTTGAAGTTGCGTACCTCATAAAAATCTCTTTTAGCGGGTTATTCCATGCACCGTAGCGCTGAGAAACGAGATGCTACGCGAACTCTTCGCGTGAAAGCCGGCATTCCCTGGCGTGTCCCCGCAACCCTGCATTCGGTGCGGCACCCGTTCGCTGCGCACAAAAGTTCGCCAAAGCAAGTTGGTAACGAACCGCATGTCAGCGCCCTCGGGCCGACAGACCAATCCCTACTACACGCTTTACTCGACATGACGACCGATGCCGTCATGGTGATCGACAAAACAGGCGCAATTGTTTTGGTCAATCAAATGGCCGAAACATCGTTCGGCTATGCCGCAGGTGAAATGCGCGGCGTGATGAGTAGCAGCCTTATCGCACCAACAGATGCCGAAATACATTCCCAGTTACGCGCTGATTTTTTGGCCAATCATGCAGTATTACAAAACAATACATCACAGCCTCCATCATTTTTAAAATTACGCCGCAAGGACGGCATCACGTTTACAGCTGAAGTAAAGTTCAAACCGACTAAGCATCAAGGGCATCATGTCTCGTTATTAATTGTGCGTGACGTGACAGAGCGCATCGCCCTTGCTGAACAATTACGTCGCAGCCAACGCCTAGATGCGATCGGTAAGTTAACAACCGGAATTGCCCACGATTTCAATAATATCTTATCAGTCATCAATATTAACCTTGATGCTTGCCGCCAGCGTGCCGCTGAAGACCCCATAACAGTCGCTTATATTGATCGCTGCTTCAACGCGACGAAACTAAGTGCATCGATGACTTCGCGGCTGCTGGCCTTTGCGCGCGAAGCCACGCGCGGTCAACGCCAAGCTGTCACGGCCAGCACGTATGTCAGCAGTGCGGTGGCACTTTTACGTTACAGTTTGGGCAAACATATTGCCGTGACTGAAGCATACGAAGATGCCGCATGGCTCTGTTATGTCGACCCCGGCCAGCTTGAAAATGCCATTATAAATATGGCGATAAACGCCCGAGATGCGATGCCTAAAGGCGGCATGCTGAAATTCAGCGTAACCTGCAAAACCGTTTCGGATGCCGAAGATGCAAAAGCGCTCGGCATCATACCTGGTGAGTATATTACCATCGATGTCGATGACACGGGCATAGGATTAAGCGACGAAGCCGCTTCCCGTGCGTTCGAACCTTTTTTCACCACCAAGGGTCCAAGCAAAGGGACCGGCCTTGGATTAAGCATGGTGCATAAATTTGCCGCACAAGCTGCCGGATCAACACGCTTAATGAACAAACCCGAAGGTGGCGTGTTAGGCCAAATTCTGCTGCCACGATTTATCGATACAAAACTGGCTCGCCAAATGGGTCATATAAAAAGTAATCAAGATCAGAAGCAAAATAATGAAAAAAAAATTGGGGAACACGATGAGCATGGTGCAGAGAACTGCCCACGATAGCGGCAGCTTAGGCATGAAGTTAGAAGCAGCCACATCGCGTGCAAACTCAGCAACACAGTCAGCGCGTGTACTGACGATTGCCATCAACACATTCTCGCAAGCGTTAAGTGAATGCGACATTTCGGTGTGGAATGAGGGCAAAAGAGATTCCGTCTTTGCTGTTATTGACGGCCTCATGGCCGCACAGCCTGTAATGCTGGAAGGTATTGTTCTGCTTGAACAGAAAATGCGCCTGGTCACAGAATTGGTGAACAGCGGCAGCCTGGCAGTCCCGAACGACGTGCAGGAACACTGCAATAAGTTCAAGCGTAGCACCGCTATTTCTGAAGGTATTTTTGAAGATAGCGCACCCGTTCTGGCCCGGTATTGGAACCAGCCGTTAAATGTGCTGATCCCTCGGATTATCCGCGAAATCGACGACGCCACTGCCCGCGTTGCTGAAAACAACCTCATTACCTCTCAGCTCTGCAATGAACTGAAATTGGCATTGGATAGTTAACGCCCTATTTGCTATAAATAGGGCAATCGACATCTCTCGCCGCAAAGGCCAGCAAAGAAATGCCCAAAGCTTTTTCCTTAAAGCTATTCATTTTTTCTGGCGCGCTTCTTGCCACTTTTGTTGTTCTTTTCCAATTTACATATGCTCAGGATGGAAGGAGTCCGCGCGCAGCACTTATGCCGCGGTGCGACTACTCACCAGAACAAACACGAGCTTACCAAAACTCCGTGCATGTACGCGGAGAAGAATGCGCACACGCGCAAGATTTGCGGCCATTACGGCACACTTGGCACTGAGACAGTGTCCCTCTCCAAAATTAAAATGAATCTATAAACGTGTAATCACGAATGAATTAGCGCCGCCGGCCATTCGGTTTCATATCCAGCCTGAAGGCCCCCATGCGGAAGAACGTGGGGGCATCGGTACCGCTCCACTTCACTTGCGCATGTTGACCAGCGGCACGAATTGAAACCTTCCCCGTTGCATCGGTGATATTGAACGGCCCGAAGCTGCGCTGCGACTCACCCAACTGATTTTTATGCTTGGTGTTGATGGTGATCTGATAACCGCCCTGCAAGTCTTCGGCATCTGGGTATGCGCCCAGAATGTTCATATGCTCATCACCGTCCCCGATATCGAAAAACGCAGTAGATAGTGACCATGCACGTGGATTGCCGTCATCCGCGAAGTCTTTTTCGTGGAACCACACTTTGCCCGCGCTGTCGGTGGCTAACGGAAATTGGAACACACCAGCGTCCACAAAGGCTGTTCGATCAAACGTGCCGACAGCCCATGTATTGCTAAGGTAATTGTAGCTGACATAGCGGCTGCATTCATTGCCGTCATTTTTGTCGGGGTAAAGCCACCAAACCTCTCCCCAAGCCGCGATACTAAAAGCATACACTTTATCTTGCTGAACCCAGGACAGATTATCCGACACATATCGACGTACTGTGGATTGTAATGGTCTGGGCACGCCACCATCGTACATATAGAACTCGCCGCCTGGGGTCAGCCAGAAGAACACACCGGACACTTGCACCACTGCATTCGGCCCCATAAGACCGCACGCAGTGCCAATCAGATCGAACCGATAAACCACATTCGGATCTGGCACGTAGCGCATGGCATACACCCCCGTGTCGGTGAAAATAATGTTCTCACCCCGCCCCGCCAGACCACGAACAATGCGTGTGCCTTGGCTCAACGTCCACGAGCCCGCCAAGTTGGCAGGATCAGCAACCCAAGCTTGATTGTTTTCCTGGTCGCTCCACGCCACGCGCAACGGATCGAAGTTACCGTTAAAATCTGGGCAGCCACAGGCAACCATAATACGCTCGGCAGTGACGAACATGGCGGTAACCATCTCTGGTGCGCCGTCAATTTTCTGCGCTGTGGCTAAGACCTTCACCGAAGCGTTATCAATATTGCCCGTGAATCCTGCGCCCACAAATTTTAAAAGTTGTGTACCGCCGCCACCGCAAAAGAATACGCGTTTATAAGTTCCGGTTGTCGACACGATATCGCCAATGGGTGTTGTACCCAAAAACGGCTGCATCACACCTGCTGTGAGGACAGGCACATCAAAGTCCAACACGTGCCATGCCCCGCGCGCTGCGATGAAAGGCTGCTGAATTAAACCATTGCTCACACTGGCTGTAGCAAAGCCACCCGTCACACTCCAACCGCTCCCCACACTCCAGCTGGAAGCTGCACTGAAATTCCCATTCGTCAACAGTTCGGCTTGCGTGGTGTTTGGCGCCCACTCATAAATGCCGCCGCCGCGTGGGTTTGCGACGAGGTTCTGGCCCCAATTATCTAAGCACCAACTGCGCGGATACAATGTATAGCCCACAGCAGGACTACCATAAGTGCCACTACCGTAACCACCCGTGCCATATCCCAAGCCGCCGAGGCCATCAGCTTGACCTGGTGTGAGTTTGTATTCGTAATCCACCACAGCGCCGCCACCTGGCCCAGCCGTTGATGCCGCAACTGAACTATGCGTAATGGTATAGGTGTTCGCATCGATTACTGATGTGACAACATATTCGCCCTGTACCGTAAGGCCGCCCACCATGGATGCACCATTGAACAGCACGAGTTGATCTACAACTACACCATGCGCCGCATGGGCCACCGTTATGACGGCGCTCGCCGATGTCGTGCTAAACGGATCAGCCAATTCGCCACGCGCCACAATGGGCGTGATATCAAACACCGCACCATCGGAATCCATGACATGGAGACGCTGATGTGTACCAAACGATGCAAAAGGTGTACGGCCTGTATCAGCCCAAGCCCAAGCACCACGGCAAATACCGGTTAAGCTTGTGGTGGTTGCACGCTCCCATCCACCAATTGTCTGGGCCTTGCCACGCACAAACCGAATTTTATCGCTTTCAATAAAAAAGCCCTCTGCATCCAGAGGGCTGTCATCCTTATATACGCCTGGTGAAAAGGCGAGTTTAGTGTAGGGCAAATTATGGCCCTCCGTGATTAGAATTACGATGTGCTTAGTTGTGCTTAAGGGAACTGTTGTTTAAAAGAGATACGCTTTATAAAGCGCGGTTTTTCAATGACGCCTGATGAAATTTTAAAAATTCTTCACAGCATTGGTACTGGCAACCAGATTGGACATATCAAACTGGATGCGAGATTTTTGCCGTACATCAACATCACATTCTCGAATGCTGGCGAGGACTTATTAATACGGCAGTTTATGAAGCAGAAGCTTCATTCACAAACACCAGGTTTCTACGTCGACATTGGCGCATATAATCCGATCATCTGGTCCAACACATTCCTGTATTATTGCGCTCAATGGCGCGGCATTTGCGTCGACGCCAATCAAGCATTTGCCGAGCATTATGCGAAAATTCGCCCGCGCGATATTTTTATAAATGCAGCTGTCGCATCAACAGATACTCAGCTTTACTTTGGCCATCACAAAACCAGACAGGGCATGAGTAAAGTATCGAGTTCTTTGAATGAATTTGATGAACAGTTTAATCAGCCCACACCCGTTCCAATTCTGCGTCTAGGCGATATTTTAGATCAGCATGTCCCGCCTAATACCGAGATTGATTTTATGTCGATGGACATCGAAGGTTCAGAACTATCAGCGCTCCAATCACACACATGGGAGCGGCACAGACCACGAGTCATTTTAGTAGAAGCACATGCGTTTGATATTAATACAGCGCATGATTTTCCAACCGTGGCGTTCTTGCGCTCAAAAGGCTACCGCTTTCACGGATACGCAGAACCGAACGTGCTTATGATTGATGAATGCTTAGTATCGAATAGTCATCGCACGTGTGAGTGAGCATGATAAAGCATACCAACTGTGCGCTTCTGAAGCTTAGCGTAAATCGAAAAATACAAGCACTAGATTATAAAGAAAAAGAGTTTACTTGCTCAATCCTTGATCATTTAGTTGTTTACGACAGACCGTTTTACAAATCACTACTCTCCGAACATGCGCTTGTTGAGTCATCGTCCAACCCCATCAACCATGCTAAATGCACTAGATTGCATTTTTAATATGGAATTAAAATGCATATAAAATTAGAATAATCATTATTGTTAATAATACTCTATTACCTGATACCCTACGAGCACGTACCCAGACTCCACACCAATAGAAGCGGAAACCCCAGTACTACTTGAAAGAAAGACGCGAGCATTTGCACCGCGGTGATCAATGGTAGGTTCGCTCGTAGTAATTCCACTAAGAAAAACTATAGTTTTCGACATATCAACGGCTGAAATTGCAACGGTTACAGTAGTTTCACCCGTCATGTTAATAGCCCCCCTCTGCACGCTCTTTACGACCGAGCCACCGGATGGATTTGAGATTCCCATATTTCACCTACACAAACTTAGTGCGCAAAACGCGCAAGTTACCGGTGCCTGAGGCGCTGCGCGCATACCATTCGCAACCACTGCTAATTTCAAGCGAGCCACCGGTTGTGGACGGCCCAGCAATGCCGGCTAAACAAATGCTGTCTGAAGTGGTCATTGTCGGCTTCGGCGAAATGTAGCAATCAACCGTGCCCATATTTTGAATAATCAGCGAGCCAACTTGACTAGATGCAATTGTGCCTAACCCGATTGTCGTGCATGCCGTTGCGACCGATACAGCACTGGCAAAGTCATAACTTTCGGGTGATGTCGATTTCGCCCAAGGGCGTGTCGCCCCACTTTGTCTTACACCACTCATTTTAAGAAATCCTGTTCACATAGCCGTAAAGAATGATCACATTTGTCGTTGCGGATGCGGCTTTAACAACATTGCTTTCACCGCAGATCGGCAAGCCTGGCACCACCAAATACAGCCCGTCTTTGCCTTTAATGGTGTGCTCAATAATATTGTCCGGGTCCGTGGTACCTCCGAACCCCAGTGTAAGCTTTACGTCACTGCTTGAGGCGTTTTGAGCGTAAATCCACAACTCATCTTTTGCAGAAGAATCAGGTGTATGCACCGTATCTCCACTGCCAATTGCTGTGGCGCTAACCTTGATCCCCTTGCCGTTGCTTGAACCAGAAAGAAATTGCTTCGTAATTGTTGTCATTCGCTTTCCTATCGTTTGATCGTCTACTAGGTCTTACGAAAACACTTGACCCAGTAAAATTTGATTAGCCTCGTCAAAGGCAGAAATAGAAATATCCAAAGTTTCATTCGCGCCTGCGTTTACAACGGATTTTGTCAGTGCGCCTGAAACTGTGATGGCGTTGTTCAGGAATTTTGCTGTGGTATCGCTGGCGGTAACACGCAGCGTGCCTGGCGATGTGCTGAAAGTCGCCAGTGCGATTGCATTATCCATCTGCGTTTTGTTCACCGCGTCAGTACCGGCTGTTGCAGTATCAACGTTGGTGATGCGTCCGTTTACATGTACGGCGCCATTCACACGCAAGGCTCCCGCCACCAGAGATGGCGCTGCATTGCCCACATCAGCAGCATCGCAATACAAAGCGGCCTGATAGCCGGTGGGAATTGCCACGCCCACACCCGCAGCCGTTTTAACTGTTACCGTATTGCCAGTAGCGTTAATGACGCTAAACGCCCATTCGCGGCTGGGCACAATCAGGTTTGCTGGCGCTGCTAACGATCCTGTCAGCCTTACCGTTTGTACTTGGCCTTGGTTAGCTGTGGCATAAGTCGTCCAGTTCAGTGTGGTGTCGCCCGTCATAACGATGGCTTGAAAGCCCTTCGCACCACGGTCGAACAAATCGAACACATCGTTTAACTTGGTATCGCCCCAGGTGTTGACGTTAGATCCTAAGGACTGCTTGCGCGCGCCAAAGCGCGCCGTGGCGGAATCCACCATGGTTGTTGCCTTCTCGAAAAAGAATAAATTCAGAAAAAAAGCACTACGCTATACAGCGCTGCCGTCGAGGTAATACCACGCAACACCATCAGAAATGGCAGCGTGCTTATGGCTTGCCCCGTCGCGCAGAGCAATCAGCGCGAAAGCGTGATCGGCTGCGTTCGGTAACGCTGCGCGCTCATAGACAGTTAAAACTTGTGGGCCTCGCTTTTGGGTATCCGCCCAGGCTTCAACATCGCGTGCAAAACCATGCATCCAACTGGGGGCAGCAACAGGTGCGCGCAAACTTGTACCGCCCTGGCCGCGTTTCAAAGCGTCACTAGGCAATGGACACCTGCACGCTAGGTTTTACTGGTACTGCAGACCAACGAGAGTTTTTATCGTCGCCCAGCAACGCGTTCAGGCGCTCGTCGTAATACATTTTCCAGAATTGCAGGCGGTCATCATTTTCCAGGTAAATACACAACTCTAACATCGCCGCACCGATATAGAGATCAGGCGCATTCAACAGCAGCCAGTTAGCGGTCTGCTCGGTCGAGAGTGCGGGCAATGCGGCTGTGTAAATCAGGCGCAAGGGGTAGCCGCGGTCAGGTACGGGTCGCACGTATGCAGTATTGGTCCCCACCAGCGTATATTTTTCAGGCTGCCCCGTGGCACCGCTGGGGTATTGCACAAACAATGTGTTCGGATCTGTAAACTCTAATACGCGCATGGGATCAGATGTTATAGCCAGCATCCGTACGCCTAAAAAATCGGGCGGTAGCAGAATTATTTCCTGACCCGCTGTAGTGCTCAGTGTGTTCTTCACCGTCTCCATATGTTTGGTGCCACCACGCGATACGATATCGCGTTGTATAGCTTTTTCAGCGTAAGAAATAGCGCGCTTAATGGCGCCCTCAATTTGCGCAGGGCTGAACGCCGTAACGTCTACCGATAAGTCATCGCGATTGACCGTATCGGCAATTGCGGACTGTAGTTTGTTGTAATTGTCGATAGGCACTAAGCCCTCCACTAAAATAAAACTAGATTTTCCCGGGAACGGTTTTGAAAGCGCGGTAATCCGCATCATTCAGAATCTTGCGCATCTTCTCGCGGTCATACTCGCCGTCCACACCCGGCGTGCCGCCGCTAGCCGTAATCAGCTTGTTCCACTCCACCAATGGAACACGTGAAGTGCACACCCAATCTTTGCCGCGATAGCCTGAGAAGGTATTGGCTTGCTCTTTGTTCAGGTCCAGCATCGCATCAACACGCTGCGTTTTACGCACTTTAATGGTGCCGTCGGCCTCGAAAATCAGGTACGTGCGGATTTGTGTGCGCGGATCATCTTTCACATATGTCGTGGTTTTGGCCGCCGTATCGCGCGCATGAAGACGATACTGCGGCACTGCATTTGCAATCGCCTGCATAAAAATCTCAGAGTTTGAAATGAAAATAAGAGCCGCTGAAAAGCAGACACCCTCTATAAAACACGAACGCCCACCACGTTTTTAACGAGGCAGGCGTGAAATGAAGATAGACATTGCTGAACTGTTATGCCCCCGGTGCTGGCTTTACCACAACAAGGTTCTTCACTTTTCCCCTAATCAGTACAGTCTTGTTCGGGGCAATATCAGAGCCCGATGCACGAAGCCGACAATGAAAAATGAACGTCCCCATCACGTAATCTAAGCTTATGCAGAGGAGGATACGTGAAACTTTACTGATTAATTGTCATTAAAAAAACGCTCGCGTATATCTTCAAATGCAATACGCGTAATAAGCATTATGACGATAACAACAGGAAACGCAAAAAAGCTAAAATACAAAATATAAAAAAGCAAAGGACCGGGATTGAGATAGCATCTAGTGTTTTCATTTCCGAACACATCGTAGCGGCCAGGAGCAGGGTCGTACGCACAAATACCTCTCGGATGATAAAAGTCGCTTTCCATCCACATGCTAATGATGAGTGCGCATCCCACGACAAACGACAGTAATATACTCCATCGAAGAGTTTTCATGCAGATCCCACCTTTATCTGCCCTACTTATGGCGTAGAAAC
Organism: Rhodospirillaceae bacterium; assembly: GCA_965229355.1. Taxonomy (GTDB): domain Bacteria; phylum Pseudomonadota; class Alphaproteobacteria; order Rhodospirillales; family Rhodospirillaceae. The sequence continues at coordinate 3,950,374 of OZ245869.1, forward strand.
CTGTCCTAATTATGTCGATTACAGTTTAAATTACCAGCCGGGCCATTGTCGTAAGTATGATGGCGTTGGCTCTCGAGCAACCCAAGGCTTTTCCTTCATAATGTTCTGCACGCGTGCGCCATAATCTGTCACGTTATCCGCAGAAAGGTTGTTATAAAGAGTGGCAATACGGTCCGGGGTTGCTTCAGGCAACCTGTCACGAATTCGGCTCATTAACTCAGCGCCAGCACGAATATTATCGACCGGCTTCTTTATAATATCAGCTTCAGCACCACCTAATTTTGCCCAAGGTTCTGGCTGAACATTCATGGGCTGATAACTTCCGGCTACTCCCAGCGCTTCGGCAGGCCGCCCATACCAACCATGCGACCCTTCCATGTACATCACTGAACGAATTAGGTCTGGATCGAGATTTGTTCGCTTTGCTTCTGCTTCGATCTCAGGATTGTACTTATGAACAGCATCCGCGCCAAACTCACTAAATTCATACCAAGGAGGTTTCCCATCTGCTTTTGGGTTTGCCGCAGTATCAATGTACCCCGAAGAACCATTCAAGATTGAATCTTGACGATCCGCTTTTTTGTATAAGTTCTCAGGCTTGCCACGACCCAACCATTCGCCGATATCTCCGACCGCATCGCTAAACCATCCGAATTCCTCAGATCCTGTGGCAGGATTAATCGAGGCTTTGCGGCTGCCGACGATCAGTTGCTTGAGGTCGATGCCGCGTTTGGCGGCTTCAGCGGCGATGAGTTGCACAAGTTGCGGTGTCAGCACCGCATGCGGCACCACCATTTCACGGGGCTCAAGATGCGCAACAGCGGTATCCCCGCCTCGGCCTTGTAGAGCCAACACCTTGGCCTGAAGTGCGTTGATAAGCTTGCCGTGGTGCTTGGGGTTTAGTTTGCGCAACTCTGATTGCGCTACGGCGATGTGCTTGGTTTTCTCTGGCCCCTTCGCGGTTTTAGCGTGGCGCAATGCAGCCAGAATAGAGCGCGCATCTTCGCCGGTGTCTGCTGCTAAGTATGGGTCGATACCCACATCTTTGGCCACCATCATGGCCAAGCCTTCTTTAAAACTGTAGGCCCGTTTTGAATTTTGCGACATATGTGTCCTCATAAAAACTCATCGTCCTGGGACTAAATCCCAGGACGACAGTTTGAGTGAGCGGCGGCGTGTTATGCCAATTGCGGCAGGATGGCGTGGGCCTTTGGTGCGCCCACACGCAACGTGTATTCCGCAATCACGTGTTCGGCATCGGCATCACCGGTTTTGGCCAATTGCTCCACTTGGAACGGACGCAAGAACGCTACATCGACAAAGCGTGGATCAATCAGGAATGCTGTTTTGTTCAGGAACGATGCATCAGATGCTTGCTGCACGTTCACAATCACATCCAGAGCGCCGAAATCTGATTGCCAAGTTTCGACCGCACCAATCAAGGCTGCCGGGCGCACTTGGTTCAGGTTATAGCGGATCTGCACACCGCCAGAGAGGTTCGACGCAAGGGCCAACTGCGAGAAGTTCACCTTCTGATCCGGTGAAAGCATCAGCATCTTAGGCTTACCGCCCGCAACGTATGCAGTTTTCATCGCCGCATTCAGGATGGTGAGGCTAAGAGCGCGCGTGGTGGACGATGCCAGGTTCCATGCTGTTGAGCCTGTACCCGACGACACCGAGTACGTGCCAATACCCGATACATCAGCGTTCGTCACATAGGCCGGCAAGCCAGCGCATTTACGCGCCGACGATGAGGAACCTGCATCGTAGCCCGTGTTCGCCAAAAGCGTCACTTCCATGTCGCGCTTCAGCTCAATGCCTTTCAGCAGGCGCTGTTCATCCAGTTCATTATCGACACCAGCGACTTCCACCGATTGCGACGTACCGGTGACCGCATAAACCTTCTTCGAGATGGCGCAGCGGTTGTTCAAACGTGCACGGGCGGTGGCATTACCTGCGTTAGTCACATCGCCTTCCACTTGGTAGTTAGCGGCAGGTGCGGCCAGCGCTTGCGTTTGCCATTCCACCAGCGTGTTTTTGGCACGGCCTTTGGTGGAGATGTTGGATTGAAACGGCGTTTCTTCCGGATCAATGCGATAGACCATATCGGCCAAGTCTTCTTTGATGCCGATTTGCGAGTAAGTGTTTTGGGCGTTGGTATACAAAGCCATGTTCAAATATGTCCTTATGATAAATGTTTAGTCAGAATTGCGCCGGAATGACGAAGCCTCGCGCTTGGCGCGCTGATAGGCCGCCCCGTTCTCGACGGTTGGATTTTTCAAGAACCGTTCCCACGCATTGCCTAAGCTGCGTTGATGGCTGCCCACGTTGGCTTTGCTGCCAGGGCGCTGAACCTTCGGCACCACAGACAAGCGTTTGGCCGTGCTGGCCTTGCTGTTCTGTAGCGCATCCCAGCGGCGTGCTTTATCCAGCACCATCATTTCGCGGGCATGGGAAATGCCCGCCACATCTTCCGGACCGAAACCCAAAGAAAGCGCATAGCGCGCAACTTCTTTGAAGTCGTTCACACGCGTTTGCGCATCGGCCCAGGCGGGGTTGTAGGTGCTGGCCAGTTCCTCCACCATGATCTTGCGGTCACGATCGAGCGTGTCTGCATGCACAGCATCGGAAATGCGTTTGGCATTTTCAAAGGCCGTGCGCCGATTATCCCACTGGATTTTTCGTTGGACCCAGTTTTGCGGGTCAGTGCGCGCCACCTGCACCCAGTTCGGTTCTTGCGTGAAATCAGCACTTAAGCTGTCGATCAATTGATCAAGCCGCGCCAGTTTCACGGTGCGTTCCGCTTCCACGCTGCGATTGGCCTCGGCCAGGCGTTGTGTTTTGCGGCTGTAATCGGCTTGACGCATATACCCCCGCCGCACGTCATCAGCCGAGAGCGTGACGCCATCAATCTCGATAGTCGCAGGTTCGAGGTTTAACTCGTTTTGCGGTTCGGGGTTTTGTGGCACAGCACCATCGGCCTGGTCAGCGTCGGGGGCATGCGATGAATATTCATCAGAAGAAAATGCTGTTTCATTTACGGCGTTATCGTTCGCAGGTTCAGGTGTACTCGCATTTTGCGAGGCCTTTCCTGCGCGACGATCCGCTAAAATTTGCACAGCTTCAGACAAAGATAGAGCACTACCGGCCGCAGGCATAGCGTCGCCCGCCGCCAGTGTCGTGTTATCCGACATGGACGTATCCTTTAGTTAGGGTTTTAGATTGCAGAAATAGAAACGGCGGCCTTTGATTGGCCGCCTCTTAGAATGCCCTCAACAAGAATTTATTTCTTGTTCTTCAGCATATATTCTTTGGCTTCTATGTATTTTTGGTAGGGTGGCAATCCATGCACAAATTTAGCGCAATTCGCGGGATACAGCTGCGTTTGTTTGGCATCACAATCCTCCTTCCACGTGGAAGGTTTATCAGCATAGAGCTGAGTATAACCAAATCCTGATCCCGCCGTATGTTGCGCAACCAGTGCCCATTTCTCACCGGTTCGCTTCACAAAAATGCTATCGCTCGTCCAAGTGTCCTCAACATAGCTTTCCATTACAATCTCTACAGTGCCTTCGAGAATTTTAGGTAATGGCTTGCCTGGACCAGCACGATCAGCACCAACAGGACCAATAGCTGAAACGATGTCTTCGGCTTCATAATTGCCTGCCGCAACAATTTGAGAATACGGCAGGGTCCAGGGCTCCTTCTTTACAGCCGCCCTGAGGTCCGCAAGATTCTCGGAACTCTTTTCATCCTCAAGCCAAGATTCTTTTACATTTTTATTCTTGAATTCAGCTTCAACAGGCAAACCAATTATTGGGCATATCGCGCCAAAATAGCCAAAGAATCCTGTGCATGCTTTCCAGGTTTTGGCAATGCACACGGGCGCTTCATCAAATGTTTTGCAGGCCTGCTCAGAACTGAAGCCTTCATAAACAATAGGTTCAGAAGCCACGACGGGCGCGCCCCACATTAAAAAGACAGATAAGATTGCGACGGACTTACCAGCGCTTTGGACCTTGAGTTTGCCAATTTGGGAGGAATCCTGCAGGGTCAACTTGTTTCCCTTTCCATTCCGTTTCTAGATGCGCATGATTTAGCATCTGTCCCTTTGGGTCAATCATTTGCCGATTTTGCGAGCGCCCAATAACATCGCCAGCCTTCACAATACTGCCACCCTTTGGGCCAGAGCCATCAACATAAAATAATTTGGTATTTAGCCCTTTGTATGGACCGCCCCCCTCTATAACGGCCCCCCGATACTGCTTCAGTTTTGAATTATCTTTAATATCTTGCGCCGAATACACGCCAGTATGGCGTAAGATTTTACCTTCAATAGGAGAATGAATTTCTTGGCTGTTCTCGCCAACAGTAATGTCTACCCCACCATGAGCATGGCCCCCGCGAACTGCGCCAAACCATCCCTTACCAGACGGATCGTTGCGCTCAACGCCACCTGTAGGATTAGTGATGCGCGGCGGGCCATAAATTGAGCCGTGGTAACTGCTGACAGGCAGCTCTTCGACGTCTAAGCCGGTGCTGGGAAAAATACGTTCACCCAAGTCAGGCGTGCGGTGCGTCCCTTGAGCATCAATTGCATCAACATCCAGCTTATCAGCTTTGCCAAACCAGCCTTTTACCGTGTTCACGCCATTATCGAGGAGATCGCCAAACCACCCAAATTCCTCAGCCCCCGTTGCCGGATTGATTGAAGCTTTGTGACTGCCGACGATCAGTTGCTTGGGATCAATGCCCCGTTTGGTAGCTTCGGTGGCGATTAATTGCGCAAGCTGCGGCGTCAGCACGCTGCGCGGCACCACCATTTCACCGGGTTCTAAGTGCGCGACAGCCGTATCCCTGCCTCGCCCTTGCAGTGCCAACGCTTTGGCTTGAAGCGCATTGATAAGCTGACCATGCTGCTTAGGGTTCAGCTTGCGCAGGTCCGTTTGCGCGGTGGTGATGTGCTTGGCCTTCTCCGCACCTTTCGTTGTCTTGGCGCGTCGCAGTGCAGCTAAGACGCTACGGGCATCGTCACCCGCTTCGGCCGCGAGATATGGGTCAATGCCAACCTCTTTCGCTGCCATCATGGCGAGGCCTTCTTTGAAGGTGTAGCTACGTTTTTGAATCATCTTCATATCCCTAAAATCTTGGAATCCAGCGCTTGGGGGGATCTACAAATTCACGCGCCTGCGCGGCATCCAGTGCGCCGGTATCAGCCACAGATTTAAGATGCCGCTGCACGGCATCGATGACGTTTAGCGCCACAGTGTAGCGATAGCGGCCCACATCATCTTTGGGCTCGCAGGCCCGGATACCAGCAATGTATGACTGCGCAAGCAACGCGAAAGCCTCGTTGAGAATTGGATTGCTTAATGCTTCGTTTGCTCGCGCAGTCTTTTCAGTATCCGTCTGATCGCTCATCGCGCCACCGGAAGATTAGGAACCGGACGCAATGGGGTTTGTGCCACCGGCGTTTGCGGATTCCATAGACCCGGATCACGGAAGAACTCTTGCGGGTTAGCGATACCCGCCGCCTCTGCCGCCTTATGCAGTGCCGTCACGTATTGTTTGAAACCGACGATGGGGTTGTTCGGCCCCAGCTTTTCCAGAATTTCTTTTTGCTCGGCAATCACGGTTGTCAGGAACGCCATGTCGCGTTCGCGCGCGCCTGTTCCTAACCCGGTATTGACGACAGCATCCATATCGCTGAACGCTGCCCACGCCCGCGGATCGATACCTTGGGCGCGGCCATCCAGCCTCACCAGGCGCTCAAAATCCTGATAGCGCACCAGAATGTTTAAGATTCCCCGGAACAGTTTGCGCAAACCACCATGGGCCCAAATGCGCGCAATCATTTCCACTTTGCCCATGCTGGCCGAGTACGCCAGTTGCGCCGCCGTGGCTGACTGGTTGTTTAATGCTTCCGGCGACAAGCCCACGGCTTGCTTGCCCACACCTGTGCGTGCTTCCGCCACACCATCGAAGTATTGCAGTGCGCCCAATGCAGCCTCGGCAGTAAATGGCACCGAGATTTCGCGAATAGCGCCCGGCGCTTTCACCAAAATCGGCGCACCCGGCGCCATATTCATCAATTGATCGGGCTTGATAATCAGGTCTTGCACCACTTCACGCTGCGGCGTGTTGGACAGGTACAGGTTATCCAGCATTTGCCGCACCAGAACCGTATTCACTTTTTGAATCTCGGCCAGGTCATCGGCGGGGCAACGGCCCCAGAAAATATGCGGCAACGGGTTGGGGCAAAAATCCGCGAAGATGATTTGGTAATCGTAAGGTTCCATTTTCAGAACCTTCACCTTGCCCTCACCACCTGCAGCCACAAAGAACCAGTCGCGCACGCCTTCGCCGTCGTAATCGCAACGCACGATACCTTCGTGCACCGCGATCTCGCGCATCATCGGATCAATCGGTGAGCTTTGGGCAGGCCCGCGCCAGCGCTCATCATAATCCGCAGCCCGCGCATAACGCGGCTCGGTATAGCTGGGCAGTTCATCGATCAACGACTGCGGATAGCCTTCGCCAGCGAGTTCACCCGCGCGGCGATACGTGCGGTGCGACACCAGCGTGGCGTCTTCCAAATTGCGCGCATCGCGATTAATCACAAACTCTTCCGGCGGTACGTTTTCAATACGCACTTTGGATGTGTTGAGCTTGCGTTTCACCGTCACGTCATGCAGGCCGCTGTCTTTGTGTGCAGTGTGCGCTGTAATTTCGTGGCCTTGCGCTTCCACACCCTGCACAAACAGCGCGAATTCATCATCGTTCAGGCCGGTGAAGGTTTCTTCACGCACCTCTTGGCCTTGCTGCCACCAGGCTTTTAGTACGCCCACCTTTTGCACCAACGCATCGAACGCCCATTGGTACAGAATAATCTCGCCCCGGTTATCTTTGCGGAACACCACATCGTTCACGTAGCGCGTGACCAATTTGGCCAATGCTTCGTCCTCAACACCCGTCGGTTCGTACGCAGCAATCGTTTTGCCCGCCGTGAATACGCGTAGCAAACTGGGCAGCATCATGTTGGTGTAAGTGGCAAGCGTGCGATCCGTCACACGGCTGCGGCCTTTGGCCGCAGGCACATCATCCATGACCCCACGATAATAGTCGTAATTACGCTCGCGCTGGGCGGCAATGAGATCAGAGGCATGAATGAAGCTAAGCGCTTCCTCGATCTCTGTCGCAAGCAGACGCTCTAATTGGTCTGTCGACATTCCTTTTTTGTCGCTTGTTTTACGCGCGGGCAAGCTTAAGGGTTGGCGCTTCATGCGAATGCCTTTGATAAAAGTTGATTTGAACTATGAAAATAAAAACGGCGACCTTTGCAGGCCGCCGGATGTACAGCAGAAATGTCGAAGGCGATTAAATACGTCTGCGTTGAAAAATCAGGGAAAGGTGAGCACCCAACCAATAAATCACGATTGGGAATTGAAACAATGCCAAGCCAAAGCCAACACCGCTCGCGAGATCAAGAAAAGCTGAAGGTGTTAATCTACAGGGCCCGCCATGTGACCACCAGTTTGCATTTTGCTCTGACGTTATAAGCTCACATGACTCGTACATGACATTATGATCTACCGAGCACCAAAACACAGCACCGCCATATAAAAAAGCGCAAATCATTGCATTTTTATACCAACGCGCAGTTGGCTCATGAATACCTGCTCCCTGCTCTGAACGAACGGCAAGCGCGGGTTTCCAAAATTTTTGACGCGTCAACAGCCAGGGCAAAAAGCCTAAAGTATATAGGGCGGCAAGGAACACCAACGTTTGGAGAAAATCATCTCCAGAACGCTCATACACCGCGAGCACAATAAGCAGCAAGCAAACAGTCAATAGAGTCGCAAATGCTCGCCACGTCTTCATTTGCTCATCACCAGAACTAATCCGAATTATCAACGACCACGGTAGCCAGTTTTAGCAGCAATATCTTCCTGCTGTGGCTTCCAACGGCGTTCATCATACACTTTTTGTGCGTACGCGCCATATTCAGAGACACTGTCCTGTCCAAGGCCTTGGTAAGCTGTCGCCAACTTTGCAATATTTGGCTCATCTAACCTGTCCCAAGTTCGTTTAATGAGTCGCGATGCGGCACGAATATTTGTTTCAGGATCATGTGCGGACTCTTTGTCAATTCCAAGGCCACCCCAAAGTGTTGGATTAATATTCATGGGATGGACCGAAGAAGACTTCCCTATCGCATCCATTAAATAGTCCCCTCCGAACTTATGTCCTCTCGCATTTTCCGTAAACATTAGGGTCCGAACATGGTCAGGCTCGGCGCCCTCCTCTTTCGCAATCCGATCTACAGCATCACCGTATTTTTGAACCATGTGCTGACCTAATGGTTCTAGCGCTGGCTTCCACGCTTTTGCATCGCCTTGTTCGATATGTATACGACCAGGTTCATTGTTTACAATCGCCGCACGCCGTTCCTTTTCAGTTTTAAGCACTAACGGATCATTCAGGTACTCATCAGGAGTTTGTGCGACATTGTCGTCAGTTTCGCGACCAAACCACCCCTTCACCTTATTGGCAATATCGCCAAATATTCCAAACTCCTCTGTTCCCGTCGCGGGATTGATGGAGGCTTTGTGGCTGCCGACGATCAGTTGCTTAGGATCGATGCCGCGTTTGGAGGCTTCGGCGGCGATCAATTGAGCCAGTTGCGGCGTCAGCACGCTGCGCGGCACCACCATCTCGCCTGGTTCTAAGTGCGCCACAGCCGTGTCTCCGCCTCGGCCTTGCAGCGCCAGTACTTTGGCTTGAAGCGCAGTGATGAGTTTGCCGTGCTGCTTCGGGTTCAGTTTGCGCAGTTCGGTTTGCGCCGCAGCGATGTGTTTGGTTTTCTCTGTCCCCTTCGCGGTTTTGGCGCGACGCAAAGCAGCCAAAATACTGCGCGCATCTTCACCTGCTTCGGCGGCCAAGTATGGGTCAACGCCCACATCTTTGGCGGCCATCATGGCGAGGCCTTCTTTGAAACTGTAGGCGCGTTTGGCAGTCATAAATTGTTATCCCTAAAATAAAAACGGCGGCCCCGTTTTTACGAGGCCGCCGTCGATGGATGAATATCGCTGTCGATAAAATGAGGATTCAAAAATAAGCGTAATTATCCGCCGCCGTTATGCGCCCGGTGTTGGCTTGCGTGCAAAGCCTGAATTGAGTTTTCCCCCAATCAGAACAGCGCCGTCTGAAATGCACTGTCTGAAAAGCACCAATGTCTGAAAATAAAAAACCCGCCAATACCAGGCGGGTTTTCTTTAACGCGATGATGTTTGATGATCGCAGGTATTAAGCCGCAACGTGATCAATATGGTCGGCTGCCCAATCGGCTTCCACACCATCGGGCTTAATGTCGGTGACACGCACGCGTACGCGCTTTTCTGTCTCCAACATGCTGGCCCACTTTGGCGGCACGAAAATACGCGCCATTTTATCAATACTTTCGCGCACAAAAATCACTGCACCTTCCGGCTTGTGGTTTTGCACGACCATCTCGATGAATCCTGAAAATTCCATCGCCGAGGCATTATTGTTTGAATGCACGGCAACCTCCTAACCGGTGATTGGCACCGACAACCTGAGCCTTTAGAGCCCGGTAGCAACACGGTGCTTGGCGGCAGTGCCATGCATCGCATTTCTGTAACCGTAGCAGGTTCCGTTTCAACCGCCAGTTAAATTGATAGCCGATGAAATATTATCCACAACATCTGCATCCCATTGATTTTGTGCGGATAAAGTAATGAGCATCAGCGTTAATACAGCCGATGTTACACGGTATTTTTTGCGATGATTTCGCAACCCTTAGAACGCAATGGCTCATGCATTTTCATAGCAAGCGTTGAGAGTCGCGCTAACCGTGGCGTACCCAAAATAAGTCAGGGCTCTGCCGCGCATACTTGCGATCAAGGCCCATCCACAAACCTGACGGCGTGAAGATAACCGGCAACAACAGAGACGTTAAGGCCAGCAACGAGGCATCGTAATATCCACCGATACCAAACATGAAGTTGATGAACACGGCCAAGGCAGCGCCCCAGCGTGTGCCCAAACCCAATAGCAATGAAATGCCGGTCACCAATTCTAATATCGTCACCACATACGCCGTGGGCATGTGCAGCGGAATGGCGAAATTTTGTAAAAATGCAGCAGCGAACGAGTCCGTCGGCAGTTCCGTCAGGCGTTGTTCGAAGTTCAGCTTCAACTGGTCCGTCCACAACCAGCCCTTGATCACTTTGTTGATGCCCGCGGCCAGATAAAACAGAGCGTTAAAATAGCGCAGGAACATCACAAAGCAGCGACCGATATACGCCAAGGGCCGTGCTTTGAAAGCAGCTAAGCCCCAAATCTCATGCAGCGGAAGAATTGTGCTCATATGTTGGCTCACATTTTCTCAATGGTGCATTGGCCACGGCGAGCGTTATCAGTGCCCATCCAATCGCCATTGGTGCGGTCGATCCAGAAGAGTAATTTTCCGCCGGCATCCGTGACATCGATGCGCTTGGCTTCCAGATCGAACTTTGCATTGGCCGTGCTGTCGGCCCCTTCGCCTGATTTCATCAACACATCGCGGGTATGATACAGCCCATACTTCCGTGTCAGCGGAAAGTAATCCAGCACGGTAGAGATTTGCCCCCAAAATCCACGCTTTAAAAAGTGCAGCTTGGTTTGTGCAGGTGTTGGCTGGGTGTCGGTCATGGCGGCAGAGCAAACCACATTGGCTTCGCACATTGTGCACAGTTCGCCCTGCTTGTTGGTCAGGAATTGGCCCGCGATCTCGTGCTTGTCTTGGGCAAGGCCGGGCGTTGCCCCCAGCACCACACCCGCCATATACAGCCCTAACAATCCACCAGATACGCGTGCCATTCCGCCCTCAACAACCCCTCGGTCGCCCGCCCTCAGATTTAAGCGGATGGCCTTTCAGATCGAAGTTCAGCGATCATTTGTGTTCACATATCGTACAGCTTCGGCCAGACTGATGTCATTCAGCCGTCGCGCCCATAATGCTGCAATATTCACTGTCCTGGGGCTTACACATGACCACATCTCTATGCCGTTCTATAATGTTTGCCGTGGCCGCATGCATGGCCGTTAGTACCGCGTACGCGCAAGACGCCGCCGCCCCGCCGTCGCAAGTGTCCAAACCCGGCTACATGGTGGTGATTGGGAATGGCGTCGACCCGAAAAAAATGGGCGCCTATGCCAGTGCGGCCGTACCGCTGCTGCTGAAGTACAAAGGCAAACTGTTGTTCGCCACTGAAGAAGGCCAAACCGAAGTGTTAGAGGGCGGCCCCTTCCCCGGATCCGTGCGTGTGTTTGAATTCCCGAGCCTGAAATCCGCGCGCGATTTTTACACCTCGCCCGAATACCAGAAGGCTATTCCGCTGCGGGCCGGTAACGGCAAGATTGACGTGATTGTCTCGGACGCGTTTGTGCCCGACCCGAAATGGACGCAGCCACAGAAATAGAAGTCACGCCCACGCGGCCGCAATCTCAGCCCCGGCGGCTTTCAGCGCACTCACATACCGCTGCACCGCTTGGCCACGGGGCATGGCGCTTTCAAAAAAGCGCACGGCGATGCACGCCAGCGGCACGCCGTTCAGTATAATCGGCACTGATAACGATGTGGTGCGCCCACGTGTCGCATCATTGGTGCGCGTGGCTGCACGCTTGGCCCGACGCGATAAAGGCTCGTGCGTTGTCATGGCATAGCCTGTGCGCTTGCATGTTTTCAGTAGCGGAAGCACCGCACCTGCATCGCGCGCTAATTCAGCGAATGGCTCTTTCGAGGCGCCGATGCGTTTTAATATGGCCGCTTGTTCGCGCGGAGCAACGTGCGCAAGGTACACACGGCCCGACGCACTTTCTAACATCGGCACATCAAAGCCAGTCGTGTAGCGCTCTAACGTCAGTGAGGTTTCAGCATCGGTTGTGGCCCACACGACCATGCGCAAATCCTGCGGCCCCGCGACAGAGATAGGCCATTTTAAGCTTTGGCCTAGTTTGGTCATGATGCGCTGTAAGGCCGCCAGCCGCGCATCATCAACGCTGCGCGCATTCAACGCATCTAAGCTCGCGCGCGCCAGCACATACCGGCCCGAAAACGCCATGTGCGTTACAAGGCCCCGACTTTGTAAGCCCGCCATAGCGCGGTAGGCCGCAGGCCTGGAAATGCGCAAGGCTTTGGCGGCTTCGGCCGGAGTTAAGCCAATGGGGGACACGACCAGGGCAGCCAGAACATCCAACCCACGCTCTAACGTCTGCGTAGCGAAACGACGTGCCGATGTTTTTGCTTTCTGAGGCATAGATAGAGTAGAGCCATGCCCCACGCCTTATTTCAATAGCACCTTATATCAATAAGCTGCCGAGCCTCGCCCGATCTGATATGCCATACCTTATGCCTAAACCGCCTTTTGCCACGCTGATCTATCGCGGATTGCGCCGCCTGTGCCCTTCGTGCGGACGTGGTGCGGTGATGCACGGCTACGTCAAGCAGTTGCCCGCCTGCCCTGCGTGCGGCGAGGACTTCACCCACATCTCCGCCGACGATGCGCCGCCGTGGCTGACCATTGTAGTGGTCGGCCACATTATGCTGTCGGTGGTGCTGTGGATTGAAACCAACTACCGCTTTCCAGTGGAATACGAAGTGCCGGTGTTAGTGGCCTTGGGGGCCGCGCTGACATTCTGGCTGCTACCCGTCTGCAAGGGCGTTGTCATCGCCATCATGTGGCGCGTGACGGAAAAAGAGAACAGTTAGCGGCTTTGTTGCGCTGACAACGCCATGTACTTCTCATACGGTGGCAGGCCGTATATATACATCGCGCATCCTGCAAATTGCGGCTTGCAAGTTTCACTCCAAACACCAAGCGGGTTTACGGCTTCACCGAATCTTGCCCCAGCAAGCGAGGTTTCGGCACTATGCCACCCTACCACACCCCACCCCGCTGCACTCTTTTTCAAAAAAACGCTGTCGTTGGAATAATCGTCAACCGCGGTATGCGCGATAACAACTTCCACGGCGTTTGCGAGTTCTTTTGGCAATGCGCGCTCGGCGCCATAGCGATCAGCGCTGACTGGCTTTACTGCGACAACATCGTATACGTCATTTTCCCCAGCGCTTAAATCGAGCACATCATTAAATGGCGCAGCCCATGGTGCTTCTTTTGTTTTCTGATGAGCAACACGGCGTTCCGGGTGCTCTCGATATAACTCCGCCAAATACTGTTCATATTCCAGCGTGTGCCTTACATCTTTATTTGGCAGACCAACCGACGCGCACCACTTGCCTTCTACACGACACACCCACCACGTCTTCGCAGCACAAACCGGCGAAGTATTCGCTGTTTTGCAAACCTCAGTTACGGCGGGAATACTTTCAGCTGAATGACCTGATGAGGGATAAAATTGCAAACCACACAGAAGCGCAAACAGCATCAAAAATCTATTAAGGTGCTTGCCATTTTGTTGGCACCCGCATGCGGTATGTCGGATCCAATCGCAAATATGTCGTGTAATCTGATGATGTCGGTTTAGGCTTTTCATATGCACGCACCGTTGGATCAGCGATTTCCACATGAACATGATTAATCATACCGCCTGGATGCCTGTCATCAACAGGATAAACGGGCGCTAAATCTTGAACCCTCCCAATTTGGGTTTGGCCTCCTGTCACTTTGTCTCCAACCTTAACATTTGGATCAACGTAGTGTGTTCGATACAGTTTACCATTAGGCGACGTGATTTCGACATAGCGTAACCCGGCTTTTGCGGCGCGTTTTACTTCGTCGTGGATATTGGGATCGTTACCGTAGACGAAGCCAACTTTTGTTACTGTTCCGTCAGCTGTTGCAACGACATCTTCACCAGGATTGGCACGAACGTCTCGTGCGTAGTGACCGCGCTGCTGGTTAGACGCGGTGGAAGCACCGCCGCGCCGAGACGCATTAAACGCATCATTCCCGTAATCATCACTTTCCCGAAACTGGCCACTTTGAACGGGAAAATAAGCTTTATCATATCTGTCCGTTCCCTCGTCAGGATCGAGACGCTCTTCCCGGCGCGTCGCTGTGACAGTAATAGGATCAATCTTTACCTCATTTTCCAGCGACAATGGAATCGACCTAATATTCTTCTGATCCTCAATGGATGCTGGGAGGTTCACTTTTACAACTGGTTCACCGCGATACAGTAAATCTGAAATTAGACCATCACCGTCTTGCTCATTTCTAAACCACCCAAATTCCTCGGCCCCTGTGGCGGGGTTAATCGAGGCTTTGCGGCTGCCGACAATGAGTTGCTTAGGGTCGATGCCGCGTTTGGCGGCTTCGGCCGCAATCAGTTGGGCAAGTTGTGGTGTCAGCACAGCGCGCGGAATCACCATCTCGCCCGGCTCAAGGTGGGCAACAGCGGTATCACCACCACGCCCTTGCAGCGCTAGCACTTTGGCTTGAAGCGCATTTATCAGTTTGCCGTGCTGCTTTGGACTCAGCTTACGCAATTCACTTTGAGCGGCAGCGATGTGTTTAGCTTTCACTGGGCCTTTCGCATCTTTGGCACGGCGTAAGGCCGCAAGCACGCTGCGCGCATCTTCGCCCGCATCGGCAGCTAAGTATGGGTCGATGCCCACAGTCTTAGCAGCCATCATGGCTAAGCCTTCTTTAAACGAATACGCACGTTTACGATCACTCATGATCGGCACTCCTTTTGAGAAAATAAAAGGATGGCTCACACCACCCATTCGCCTGCGTCTTTGAGGTCGATGCCTGTCCAGGCGGAAACATTGCTCACGCGGCCCTGCCCCATGGCGGCAGCCCGAAACGCATCAGCGGCGTGGGAGGCATCGTCATGGCGCGGGCGATCTTCAAACACGCCGCGCACGGCATCAAACTCGCGCTTGTAGCGGCGTAGTTTTTTTAAACCTTCGCGGCAGTGGGTTGCATCAAACCGCGAGACACGAATTAAACGCCGCGTGGCATCAATGCCATCGGCCAAGCCATGGCGCGGCAAAATGATTGTTTTGAAGCCCAGGCTTTCGAAAACTTCGCGTCGGGTTTTGCCGCCGAGGATGCCAGGGTCGCGGTGTCCACCATCGTGGGGCCACACATGATCGCCATAAACAAACCGGCGCTCGGTGGCTTTGTCGCGCAAAACGCGCGCGTAGTAGTCGAGTGCTTGGCCTGAACCTTCGACGTAATCGATCCATCGCCATTGCCCGCCTGATAAAATTTGCCCAAACCAAATGGCGGTATCGTCAGCAATGCCCAAATCCCAGAACGTATGCACCGGCAATTCCGGATCGGGGATAAGGCTTGTCACACGCGCCTCGCGATCAGCCAGCGTCAATTCATCGGCGTAGTAGGCCCCTTCTTGGGGGAGGCGTCCGAATTCAGCACCCAAGTATACCGAGATCCACGCATCAGACTTTCCCTGCACTTGCGCCCCATAATATTGGGGCACCAAGTTCTTCAGGTTTTCAGCTTTTGGGTTTTCAACCCACTGGTCAGCGATCTTGGTTACACCACCGGGTTGGCGGTAAAAATTCCAGCCGCTGTCATCATCGATGCTTAATTCATGCAGCCAGTGATCTTCATCGGGCATGTTGGTGTCAGCAAAAATGCCGTACCACGTGGCCCCGCCATCACGCATAGAAGGGTAACGGCCAATACGGCCATCGCCTGCGTCGATGATACTGCGCTTTAACTCGCGCACTTCGTTGAACCAAATGCCGGTGACTTCCAACGATAAAAACTTTTTGGCATCGGCTTCCTGGTCCATCGCCAGGAACATCACATCGCAGTGTACATGCGTGCCGTCGCCTAGCGACACGCGCAGTTTGTGTTCCATGGGCGCGGTCTGCGTCAGCGTGCCAGTGTACGAGCCAAACCACTGCGCCCAGGTTTTTAAGGTCGTACTTTTCAGTTCGGGGTACGTGTTACGCACCACCGCAAACCGTGTATGCCGCACGCCGTTTTTGTCTGGCTGTTGTGCACGCGCACGCTTGAAAATTTCAACACAGCACGCGGTAGATTTGCCCGAACCGAATGGGCCCATGAGCACGCGACGCCGCGCATCAGATTGCATAAACGCAGCCGCCACCGGCCCCGGCGCGCGGTAGGGAGAATAAAACATGATGAGACTTTTAAGAATGAAGTTGGAGACGAATTTAAGTCGTCATCCCCGTGCAAACGGGGATCCATCTTTCAACAGATTCAAAATGAATGTTGCCTGGATTCCCGCTGACGCGGGAATGACGAATGAAGAAATTACGACAGCGGCGTCAGCAGCAGCCACACCAACATGGCCGACAGCACCAACAGCAACAGCGAATTGCGGTGATGCACACCCAACGTGCGCTTGGCCCATTGGCTATAGCGAAACAGAATAATGCCCAGAATGGCACTGCACACGATGGCCACGTCTTTCAGCCACGGGCGCTCGGCCAGCATCACGCCCCAGTCGGGATCGACCTGCACCAAAATCGACATTTGGCTAATGGCAATCGCCGCCACCACGATGATGATGTGGTTCAGATACGTCAGCACCACCAACGCGCCGCTGGGTTGCGGCGGGTGCATTTCTGGGGGCTGATTTCCCGTAAAAGTGGATGTCGGCTCGATCATACGACCTTCCATACACCGTTTACCTGATATGGGTTAAGGCCCCAAATTGAGAAAATTTGTGAAGAAATACAGGGAAATTTAACGAAACGCCCCCAGCACAACCCTTATGTAGCCAGCAAAAGCGCCATGCACGGCCCGCTATTTACCTAAAACAGGGACCTTCCATCCCCCCGCTTATGAGTTGCGAGCTTCAGTGCATCAGGTGCCGTTTTTGCGAAGACCAGCAGGCGATGTGAATACGCCTTAAGCGCTTACTCCTGCGGGCCGAAATCAAATTCAATATCAAACGGCGCAGGCCCAGGTGGTGCGGGCTTGGTGGCGACTGCGCCATAAATATGCGGTGCGATGCGCGCCATGAGCCACATGCGCACATCAATACGCAGTTTGGCACGCGCGATGTTCTCACGGTCCAGCACCGTTTGCACTTGGCCTTTGGCATTTTCCTTTTCGATGAAGTCCCCGGCTGCATCGTCAGCAATGGCGATAATTTCCGCCGCCATTTTGGCCGCATCTTTTTCCGCTTTGGTTTGCGTTTTGCTCATGCGGCGCGCCACCCGTAACACTCCGCCAGCGCGGGTAACAGTCCATCGCCGTGGACGGTGATGCTGATGGGTTGCATGGTACCCGTTTTCATCATACCGCCGATGTGTTCGACCATCTCTTCAAAGTCCATGGCTTGGCGCGCCATATGCGCGTTGGTGAAAAAGGTGTGTGCGTTGTTTTTGGTGCGCAGCGTCACCCAGCCTTCGGCAGCATCGGCGGGTTTGGGTTTTGCGTAAGCATGCAATGACGCTTCACGCATGGAACTATCCAGCCCGAACAAATGAAAACTCCTGAAGCCCAGCGCATAGCCCACCAGCACACTGCGCAAGCCCACGGTTGTTGGCCCCGGCACCACCAACCAATCGCGGCCTGCATACTCGCGCTCGAGCATTTCAACGGGATATGCGCAGCCATCCACATCAATCCCTGCGTGCCACACATAAGCGCGGGCGCGTTTTAGCGCTTCGAACACACCAGCATCACACTGCGAGGCAATGGCGTAGATGGTGTTCTTTTGCGGCTTGGTAATGTAGCCCGCCACCCACGGCATGGGGTCGAGCAAACATGCCGCCCACGGCGTAATGCCTTTCGACAGTAAGAAATCATGTGTTTTGTTCACGGCCCACACCTTGCCGCCGCGCTTGGCCAATTTTCGGATGGCTTTCAGTTGCGCAATATCTGCAATCGAGGGCCCGCCCCCGCAGATAATCAGCGTGCCGCCCTTTTGTGTATCGCGTAAGGCTGCAAGGCTGGGCACATCGCGCGTCATGGCATTGCGCACACGCGCGCACGTTTCGGCCACATCAATACGCCCTGCCCCGCCGCTGATGTGCGTGGCCAAGGGCAGCAATGCGGATGGAATTAATTCAGCGCTGAACATCGCGCATGCTCCTGAAAAAGAAATGGGCCGATGCGGAGCGGGCGTTGCGCTGTCAGGGGAAAGCGCGGTCTTCACCGCGCGACAAGCGCATTGCTTAAACGCGCGACACGCGCATTGTTTAAATGCGCGTGTCGCGCAGGCACCACATCGTCGCATCGGCCCGCCGCCACAGCCCTTGCGTCATGTACAATTGGCCATGCACAAGGGACGCGCGCAGGCAAAGGCCTTGCACCTTCGCGCGCGTGTGGCGGAATTCAGTGATGGAATGAAAAAGAGTGCGTCGAAAACGCAGCTCCTAAAAAACGAAAACGCCCGCTGATTTTATCAGGGGCGTTTTTGTGATCTTGAAAACAGGGCTTTGTTGCCCCTGTTGTGCGCTTGGTGTTGGGGTGCTGGCAACAGCAGATAAAAGTTTTCCACCAATACAGACAGCCGCGTTCGAGGGCTACGCCGCAGCTTTTATATAACGCTACTCCGCAATTTTTATATAGCGCTACTCCGCAGCGATCATCGGCGTATTCAAAACAGGTTCATCCGCGACCAACGGCAGGTGCAGAATAATCGCTGTCCCCGCCCCCGGCTTGCTGACCAATTCCGCACGACCGCCCGTTTGTTCCGCAAATTCGCGCACCAGTGATAACCCAAGCCCCGTCCCCTGGCCGGGTGCGCGGGTGGTGTAGAAGCGATCGAACGCGCGGGCCTGAACCTCGGGGCTCATCCCAACACCGCTATCGGCAACAGTTACAACAACCTCGCGCTCATCGGTTGCGCTGCCCGGCCTGCGGGCGATGGCCGTCGCAATTTGCACCGTGCCGCCATCGGGCATGGCGTGGCTGGCGTTGATCACCAAGTTCATCAACGCATCTTCAAAGCGGCCCATATCGGCCCGGCAGGTGATGGTGTCAGCTGACAAATTTAAAGACACGCGCACATTTCGCGCAACGGCGCGCGTCAGCAGAATGTGAACATTCTCGATCGCCTTGTTCACATCCACCAGTTCCAGCACCGGCTGGGTATCGCGTGAATAGCGCAGCAACCGCTTGGCCAGGCGCGAGCTACGTTCCGCCGCCGCCAAGCCCACATTCACAGCACGTCCTTCGCTGGACACTGGTGACAAAGTATCGCGTGCCAAGTTCAAGCTGTTCAACATCACGCCCAACAGATTGTTGAAGTCGTGCGCCACAGCGCCCGCCATTTGCGCCACCATGCGCTCGCGGTAGACACCTGAACTATCATTGGCAAGGGCAAGAGCCGCAGTAATGTCGGTGCATAATGCTGTCAGCAGCACCACGCGGCCATCAGCATCGAACACAGGCTGCAAATTAATTTCGTTGGTGGTGTGATGCCCATCGCGGTGGCGCAACTTCGCAACCACCATGTGCGCGCGTGCATCACGGATAGCGCTTTGAATTTCCGTCATGGCAACAGGGTCGTCTTGCAAGGCTGCCGCAACATCAACCGGGCGGCCCAAAACCTCATCGCGCGTTTTTTCATAGCGCTGTAAGTAAGCGGTGTTGGCGAACACAACCGGGCGCGCATCATCTTGCGCATCAATCACTAATATCGGCGATGTGGCCCCATCTAATGCGGTGCCGAATAATTGCGCCTGCTCGCTCACTGCATCCATGCGTTGCTGATAACGCACGCGCCCGCGCAGCAATTCCGGCAACCCACGCATTACGACGATACACAGCGCAATACACCCCAGCACTACACTGACAAGTTTCACATATAGCAACGTATTCGGGTGCGCATTCGACATGTATTGGTCTGCGCCAAACACATCAAGCGGGTTGATCCAGCGCAACCCCATGTACACGCTTTCGGTAATGTTGATCAGTGCCAGCGCCATGATGGTCATGACCAACGGCCGCACCAACCCCAAGACATTGCGGTTGCGGATGTACATGACAGCAACGGTCGAGATGATCAGCAACCAAGCGCCAACCACCAGCCAATACAACATTGCGACATTTACGCTCGACATAACGCGTTAGCTCGCCCCAACCCCATTCAGATTAGAAATGCTGACCGACACACCCCACACGCATGTCTTCGCAACTTCGCCCTTCTTGCGTTCTGTCGAGGGCGTTAGCTTTTACGTTCTTAACCGATAAGCCGCTTCTTCCGCTTTGATATTTCTCGCATTGGATGCATCGCTAGCTTACGAAAGCCCCCACCACCATAGCATCGTGAGAGTCACTCGCGCCCGCGTGAAGAACACGGCCCGTTTACAGCGGCTAAATGTGCATTTCCGCATATCAATGGCGTTGCAAACATACACAGCCACATCCCCTTGTATGGGGTTTACGCCCTGAAATCGCAGGCATGGATGCAAAGCCCGCTCTCCGGGCTCTCACTCATATAAATAAGGTACGTTTTTAATGGGGCTGCGCCGGGGCCAAATCCAAAACAAACCGCGCTGACGCGTGGGCAAACAAACCGCGCTGACGCCTGGGGCAACTAAACCGCGCTGACGCGCGGGCACAAAAAAACGCGCGGTGCAAAAACACCGCGCGTTCTGAACTCAAATATTGAGTTGTATTGGACTACAGCAAAGACGCAGAGAGAATACTACTTCTTCCCGCGCTTAATCCCGCGTGCTTTACGTTCCGCATAGCGACGGTCGCGTTCAGCTTTGGCAGCCGCTTCAGCAGCGATCATGCGATCAGCTTCTTCGCGCGCGGCAATTTCAGCTTCTTCACGCGCTTTGGCTTCCGCAGCTTCGCGTTCGATGCGTTCAGCTTCAGCACGCTTGGCAGCTTCTTCACGCTCGCGGGCTTTCAGTTCTTCACGCTCGGCTTGGCGGGCGTCTCGGGCTTGCGCGATGGCAAGGCGTTCAGCTTGGCGGGCGGCGAAGTTCGGGTCGTTAGCGCCGAATTTGGCGCGGAACTGGTCAAGCTGGGCTTTCTTAGCAGCAGCGGCAGATTGGGCCCGTTCGTTGTGGCCCTGTGGCTTAAAACTCAACGTGATGTCTCCACAATGATACGAAATGAAACTTATAAAAACGGCATGAAAAGACGCACGGACAAATCGCGGTGCGCGCCGCTATTAAGCCGTTTCAATACCCATTTGGGGGGCGTTTGCAAAGGGGGTCAAAGGCATACCAGGGCCGTAAGTTTGCCAGGCCTGCGCCCCTTGCAAAAATAGGCCCGAAACCCCAGCGAATACACACCTCGGCCAGCCAAAGACCTTACACCGCGCCGGGGTTATCCACAGGCTTGCCGCCCCAACCTGGCGTGCGGCCTTAAGCCTGCCGCAATCTGGCGTTGCTGCCCGAAAGCTGCCCCACGGGCCAGCCCCCGCCCCGGAACTTCCCTTAGCATGGCTACGTTTACCCTTCAGTGACGAGCAGTGGCCGCACTGTATCAAGCCAATGCATCCAAGCCGATGCAGTTGAAATTACCCGTTCGCGGCTCGTCTTTATTTTGAAGGAGACCGATATGCCAGACGGTTCAATTCTAAAAGACTCATTTCACAAAGATAATACCGCACGCCCAGATCGTAACGCGCCTGAATTTGAGAGCGCCATGCAGTACGTGCGCGAACGCAAAAGCGATGACGACATTCGCCAAGGGCAAACCGGCTTAGGTGTGCGCTACGTGTTGGCGGCATCGCTGACAGGCGCATTGATAGCGCTGTTTGGATTGTACGCCTACTTCACACCCGGTTGATAAACAGAGTTGATGAATTGAGGCGCGCTTGAAATGCTGGAATGAGGTTTACCACTCAAGTTCGGCACAACCGCAGCGCCTTCACGGCCCGCACATGATGCGTGCGGGCTCATAAAACGGCCCTTGGCTCTGGTGGTCTCTTTCGCAAGAAAGAGGTTCGTGCTCACGTTAGAAAGCTTTGCATCTCAACCCGTGCACGCTTTCTGAGGCGAACAAACCGCTGAGCAGCCAGGGCCGTTTTTGATTCAAAAACCGAGCCCGTTTTTGTATACCGCATCAACTTACGATTTATGCGCAAGTTTTACGTTCGTGGACTGGCCGCATCCGCCCCTGTTCCCATACCCGCGCTTGACTCTGTTACGACAGAGAAACAAAATTTTCGCGCGCTCATAACAAAAAGCAAAATACGGCGTGTCTTAAAGAAAGATCGCGCGAAACTGGGGTCCGAGAATGTTGGGATTGCTGTCTTCTGCTGTGCGCTGCGTTGCAGGCGTGGGTATTTTTGCTGTGGCCCTTGCGGCACCCGCCCATGCGATCACCATGAAAGATGTGCGCTCGCACATGTATATGATCGCGACCAGCCCGCAGGTCTCAGGCACCGAAGCCGCCGTGGGCGCCAGCAACACCGATCTGATTATCATGGGCGGCAGCGAACCGCGCCCTGCCATCACTCGCAGCATTGCTGACCCCACCAATTCCAAAATCATCGTCAGCTACATTGACGTGACGGAATTTTTCTACGGTTACAGCCCGACATTGCTGGTGAACGGCCAACCGCCCGCGCAGTTGATCGGCACCGAGCACCCGGCCTTCCCTAGCCTGTATTCCGTGAAGTACTGGCTGCCGGAATGGAAAACCGAAATGTTCCGCCAGATCGACGCGGTGATTGCGGCCAACTTTGATGGCATTTTTTTAGATCTGCCCTTTGGCGATTGGGAATCTAACAACACCCGCAACAACCCCACGCGCGCCACCGCCGCTGAAGATTTGATTACGCTGGTGCGCGACATGAAAACCTACGTCGCCTCTAAAAACCTAAGCCGCCCGTTTTATTTGGTGGGCAACTCGCCGCTGTTGCTGAGCTTTCAATTTCCCAACGCGCTGAAAGCGGTTGAAGGAATCACGCCGCTGCTGGATGCCTGGTTCAACGAAGGCCAGATTATGGAGCACCTGCCCACGGACGGCACGAAGTCGCGCCGCACGGGTGGGGCCGCGCGCAACATTGCCTTCTTGCGGACACACGCGGCCACCACCATGAAAAATATTCCGGTGCTGGGCAACGATTACACGGTGGATGCCGATATCGCGGCTGAAACAGCGCAGTGGTACTCGGCCATTGGTTGGGTGCCGTCCGTGACCAACGGCAAACAAGATGCCGCCGTGTACAACACTGGCCCGTTCATCTCGATGGCGGTGGCATCAAAGCCTGAAACCTCAGCACGCACAGGCTTCGTGAACATTCTGGCAGGCGGCTTGGTTGCGAACGCCACCATGACCGGCGCTGATAAGGGCGACATTTTCATCGGCGGCAAATATCTCAACACCATGACAGGTGGTGCGGGCAACGACACCTTCTATGCGCACCCGATTGATACGGTGAAACGCAACGTCATGACGTTTGAGGTGGCGGGCTCTGGGCGCAATCTGCCAGTGCCGACCCTGACGCTAAAACTAAACGGCAAGGTGGCCTATACCGGCATCCCCACGGTTGAGCCCACTGTGAACGAGTGGAACAAGGTTGAGATCGACACCTCGGCGTATGAGCCGGTCACATCCGTCGAATTTTCAGGCGCCAACATTAAGTCCACAACATCGGGCTCGTTCTCGAACCTGTTTGTGCGCGCGCTGACGCATCAAAATACATCGGTTGTTTTCACTAGCGCCGTGAACACCGGCAACGTGGCGCTGCAAGATAGCGGTGCCACACTGTTCCTGAACAGCGAAGGTGCAAAGAGCGTGCTGGGTGCGCCCACCTTCCCCATTACGGCACCTGTCATCACGGGGGCCGTCAGCACCATAAACGGCGGCGGCGGAACAAACACGGTTGTCTACCGCGCCAATAAATCCAACTACACCATCGCGGCCAATGCCGACGGCAGCTTAACCATCACCAGCGCCAATACCGCCGAAGGCCCGGATACGTTGCGCAATGTGCAGGTGCTGAAATTTGCCGATCAAACCATCACCCTGCCCGCAGCCACGTCGCGCATCTTTGGGCCGGTGTTTTCATCAGCCTCCACATCGTCGCAGTCGTTCTTGCGGGTGAATAACACCGGGGTGATTGCGGCGACCGTAACCGCGCAACTCCGCAATGCCACCACGGGCGCGGTGTTGGGCACATGGACATCACCCAGCATTCCCGCAGGTGCATCGTCGCAATTCCTGATCAACACTCTTGAAAGCGCATTGCCTACGGGCACGGCGAAACCTGCAACCTATGCCGTCACATTGGCGGGGACATTGGCAGGATCAACACAACACGTACTATACCGCCCGGCCGACGGTACGCTGACCAACTTAAGCACGTGTGAAGCCAACGTCACCGCCAGCCCACGTCAGTTGATCAACGTCCATTCATCGTTATTGCAAGCGGGCTTTCCTTCAACTGTTGTGGTTTCGAACACCGGCACAGCGGCGGCAACGGCCACGTTGGGCATTTATGATGCGCTGGATGGCCAAAAGCTTGGCACTTACACCACGCGCACCATTGCCGCTTACGGCCAGGCGCGAGTGCCGATCACAGACATTGAAACTGCGGCGGGCTTTACGCCCACATCATCGCAGTACCATTACAACATCAGCATCGAGAGCACCTTTAGCGGCTACTTGCAGCATCAGGTGAACAACATTGCTGCGGGCGTGGTGACCGACATGACCACCACCTGCGATCTCAGCACGGCATCCGATACACCATCGGCCACGCCCAGAGTGGGCTCGGTGTTTTCATCGGCACAGCCTGCATCGCAATCGTTCTTGCGCTTTCACAACACCGGCACCACGGCGGGCAGCGCCACGCTGACCATTTTTGATGCCGCTAACGCCTCGGCATTGGCGCAATGGAACACGGGCAGCATCCCGGCTGGGGCATCGGCGCAGTATCTCATCAACGCGATCGAGGCCGGCGCAAACGCCAGCTTTACCAAGCCGCAGTTTTACAACATGGTGATTACGCCCTTTATGTCGGGCTATGTGCAGCACGTGTTGTATAAGCCCGCCGATGGCACGCTGACCAATCTTTCAACGTGCGATGCCGGTGTGACCGCCAACCCGCGCGAGCTGATCAACGTTCACTCGACGATTTTAGATTACGGCTTCCCCTCAACCGTTGTGCTGAACAACATTCTCGACACTGCCGAACCTGCGGTAACGCTGGGCATTTACGACAGCACCACGGGCCAGAAATTGGGCACGTACACATCGGGCACCGTGCCGGGCAAAGGCAGCTTAAGTATTGCGGTGGCCACCATTGAAGCCGCCACCGGCATTAAACCGGGCACATCTATTTATCACTACAATATCAAGATCGAGAGCCAGCTCTCGGGCTTTATGCAGCACTTGGTGAATAACAAAGCCAAAGGCGTGATTACGGATATGACCACCACCTGCAAACTGCGGTGAGAGATAAATAGCGCGGCGCTTAATGAGCGACACTTTAATGTGCGGGCACCTTAGTGCGCGCCGATGCCCTGCAAATAGCCGTGGCTCAGCGACAGCATGGCGCGGGTGAAGCGGGCCATCAGGTCATTGAACAACGCCAGCAGATGCGAGGCTTCTGACTCACTGTGCGCGTTGATCTTCATCACCGACTTGGCATCAGACGCAACCCGAAACGCATCTTTGCCGCAGGCCTTCGCGATGGTGCCGAACACATTGCGTTCGTGCTTCGAGGGCAAACGCCACGCCAAGTCTTTGGCATCGGCATCCGTGCCACGCACGGCTGCATACGTGTCCAGTTTCACCAAACTTTGCTTCGCGCCATGCACGAACTCGCGCGCCAGTGTGCTCAGTTGTTCGTCCAACTCTTCGCAGTACCATTGCGTCAGGGTTTGGATGGTCAGCGCATCTTCACGGTACGGCACCACGGCGGTTAAAGACCGCACAGTCAAAAGGCCCGAGGGATTGCGCACAAAACTCAACACACGCCCGCCCTTCTCGGCCAACAGCTTGTGCGCGATGCGCATTTCGGCCAGCGAGGTGATGTCCATGGTGAAGGTGTAGTCGTCGGCTTTCGCAGGCGTGTTTGTTTTGGCGCGGAACTGCATCAGGCGCACCCGCAAACGCTCAACCGCCGCCACGCCCGCCGCACGTTCGCCGTCCGTCGCCCCACGCTCGGCTAACACACGCGTTTTCTCTAATTTCTCCAGCACCTGAAAAAGGTCGTAGGCGTTTTTAGAGTCACTGAGATGTTTGAAGTGACTCTTTTTGAAATCAGTATGGGGCACTTAGGACACCACAGCGCTGACATAGCGTTGAACCGATGCCCGAACCGTACCGGCCCATCGTTGCGCACTTGTAAATGTGGCCGTGAATATCAATGTGGTGATGAATCCGCGCACTGGCACAGTGAGCACGCTGACGTGCTTGAAAACACACGCTTTTCCGCGCTGAAAGGCAGGATGAAAGGTCAAAATGGCCGGTCGCATTACGCCACAGTTTACACGCAAACGCCCTGCCCAGCCATGGGGAAAAAGGCACACCGCATTACAGATTGGGGGAACTGGCACTAGCCGATTTCACCTAGGGTTGCCACCTACTCCCATCGTCACGCTGGGATTCATTCCCAGGGTCCAGAGCGTATTGCACAAACCATTACGCAATCTCATCTCCAGATTATAACTTATTGAGTAAAAAGCGATTGCACCTCTGTCTTCTTGCTTCTTTATCCAGCAACCAATCTAAGCGGCATTGCAATTTTACGGCTATCTAAATCCGAAACATGACTTTCAGCGTCACTCATCAGGCCATAAAATAGATTCTCTATTTCTTGCTGAGGAACAAAAAGTTCGTCAGCAATATTCGATCTAGTTATTCGCTGGCTCCACAACTCGCTAAATACTTTTTTCCAAACGGTAGATACTTCGCGTTTCATTGGCTCAGGCTCGCTAACGCGATACCCCATTTTATTAAGCTGAATATAAAAAGTCCTATACTGCCAAGCGGAAAGAACTTTCAACTTGTGCAAACGATACGTCATAGCTGCCAAAGAAACCCCCCAGCGAGCTTTTATCTGAATCAAATGGCTAAGCGCGCTTACATGTCTCACACGAGAACAAACATCGGCGGCGGGCATTAAAAAAGCAGAGGCAAAGCTATTGGCTTCCGCCTCAGCAAGTTTACCTTGTTGAGGTCCACCGTGCTTATGCAGCACAAGATGCCCTAACTCATGAGCAGCATCAAAACGGGTATGCTCAGCTGATTTAAATGTATTTAGAAAAATATATGGCTTGCCGTCCCGCCAGCATGAAAAAGCATCAACATTTTTAGTATTCTCAGCCAAAGAAAAAACTCTAATACCTTTGGTCTCAAGTAACCTAATCATGTCTGCAATCGGCTTCTCTCCAAGCCCCCAAACTTTCCGCAATACGGAGGCTGCGTTAGCCGCATCTCGCTCATGACTTAAATCAATCAAATTTGGCTTTGGTAAATTAAACCGCTGCTCAATCCAATCGCACACTAAGTATGCTAACGAGCCCGCAGCTAATGCAGCGTCTCTTTCGATCGCCGACATGCTTGTCAAACTACGAAAACTAACCGCTTCAGGCGCAAGTTCATCAACATCATCACCAAAAAAGAACTCATAAGGAAATTCAAGCGCGAGCGCCAACGCACCAACCGTCTCAGGTTCAGGGTCATTATTCTCTTGCTCAAGACGAGAGATAGTCACGGCTGTAACATTGGATAATTCCGCCAACGCCTTTCCTGTAAGCCGGCGGCGTTTTCTAGCAAGTCGTAGTCTTTTAGAATTAAACGTGCTCACACAATTTACTTTCTAGTTACCAAAGGCTCAGCAACATCAGCGGCGCCTTCATCATCAGACACATCGAAATCAGACCAAGTGCCGGGCTCGACAATAAAAATACGTTCCGCGAAACCAGCGAACTGCTCATTCTCAATACTAACAGGGCGCGACAACTCTGCTGCAACATTATCGCCATCCACTGATACGCAAAAAAACCAAACGGAAGAATTGATAACTATCAATTGTTCATCGCGTTTTTTGCGTTCCTCTTCTTCAAACTCAGGAAATAAAAACGCCTGCGCATTTTCAACGATACGCTCAGAAGCAGGCCCTTTCTTAGAGATGGATTTAGGATCATTAAGCGGGTCAGCCGCACGATCAACATTTTGAAAAATAAAGCGCAGGCCCAACTCCGCATTGACAGTCGATTCAACGTTGTCAGTGCGATCAATCACCCAGCCCTTAGGTAACAAAACGGAGCGAAGTTCACGTGTACCGTGGATGTAGGCAAATTGGCCTTGAGCATTAATTGGATCATAATACTCAACATATTCTGCGCGGGCCGCTACGACGGCCTGCACAACTTGAAGAAGTTCTTCACGAGACAAGTTGAACTCATCCAGGCGCGCACTCACTTCAGATTGATCTGCGATCACTTTTGCTTCCAACACACACGACTCCTGTGTTAATTTTCTGAACATCAAATGTGGCAGAAAATATTAACATGATCAATATGCGCCATAAGTCACTGATATATATGTATTATTATACACGCCCCTCAAGCCGCTGTTAAGCGAAATTCAAAAAACCAAAGAAAACCGACGAATCACCCCCTCACCACACACAACCTATCCAACCCCTTGCGCAGCAGGGTCAGGTGTTGTTCGCCGCGTTTGATGTGGTCGAAGCAGACGAAGTTTTGCACGGCTTCGCTGAACACGCCTAAGTCGCGCACCACGCGGTTGTATTTCATGCGGGCGCGTGCGGTTTCATCGGAAATATCGCCGGTGCTGTCATGCCCGCGCCCACGCGATGTAATATCGTGCGCGTGAATGCTGTGCAGGCCTGCGCGGAAGTACAATTGGCGCAGCCATAAGCCTTGCTCGTACCGGCTGCGGCCCACAGTTACGCGATCAACCTTGGTGCCTTCAACACCGTCCAGCAAACCGGTATCGCGCAGTGCATCCAGCACGCACTCCACGCTGGCGGCAGCCCCCTGATGCAGCACGATCCCCGCATCAGTTTGCAGACGTGCACCAATTTTTACGCCGCCTTGGTGACGCATCCGTTCACGTGTGCCGAGATCAACCGTTTCACGGTTATCTCTTTTGGTATTGGCATTTTTGGTGTTGTCATTCGCCGCCTGAAATTCAACGGGCGTGCCGGTTGGCTTTACTGTTGTCATGGCTACTCATCCTTCCGTGGTTTTGACGTCAATCGTTTTGGCGCGCCGTACATGATGGTGCGCAGTTCAGCCCACTTCTGCGGGCTGATGATGTCGTTGTCGTTCACCGGCTCGCGCACATCTTGCGCTTTCAGCAAAGCCACGCGCGCCTTGGTGAGAAGCAAAACGCGCTGCGATAATTCGCCCGACACCAGTTTGCGAATTTCAGCGGGCATCGGCATGCGGTTGCCCCACGTCCACTTATCTGTCACGCGCGAGATGGCGCGCATCAGCAAATCACCCGGCAGGTCGCCCAGCTTCTCGCGGTAGATACGCTGCATCGCTTCGGGGTCGCCCGCCGGAATACCAAACGCCAAACTGAACTCGATCAGCTTGGTGAGCGCCTTCACGTACACCTCATCCGACGCCGGCGTGAGTGCGTCACTTAAGTTTGCAATCAGCGTCGATAATGAGGCCGTTGTCAGCGCTGACGGCGTCGGGTCGCGGGGCCGCCATGTCTGTAAAGCTTGCGCTTCCAAGGATAAGCGCGTCGCGCAGGCCTGTAAGATGGCCGGTGGCTTGGGCGCGTGCGGCGCTGGCAACCCGTGCCTGGAAGGGTTCCGCTGCACCACGACGGGTTTGTGCGCCGCCTGTGTGTGCGGGGGTGTGCGCTGATGATGTGGCATTGCTCAAAACCTTTTCGATGTAAGGAACAGGATCTAACGGCGACTGACGCGCGGCGGCGGCGAACGCATCCAACACCGCACCATCGCCGTGGGCCGCGCACCAAGCCCCGGTAATTTTGCGCGCAGCAGGCTCGGTGATTTTGCTTTGCGCCACCAACCACGCCAAACACGGGCCAAAGATGCGGCTTTTCAGGGATGCATTCGGCGTGGCAGTTGGCGCAGCCCCAAACAAATCAACAGGTTCCGAAGCCTCTCCATCGCCATGGCACGGCGTGCCAGTTCCGATAGGAACTGAATCTTGTGATTGTGGTTGTGATTGTCTGACGGTGTGCACACGGCTGCCGTTACGTTTTGCATTCATGATCGTTGCAGCACGCACACGCTTTGCATAAACGTCAGACGCGCGTGCGATCTCGCGCTCTACTCGCTTGTGATGCAGCGCGCCATCCACCAGTTTGAAGAACGCGCGCACGGCAGGCGCGATACGTCGCCACTCTTGCCGTGTGGTGCGGGCCAAGCGGTGCAGGCGTTCGTCATCATCAGGCAACGGCTGACCCGAAACCCAATACTGCCCCAGCAGATTCAAATACGCGCCGTGCTCGGCTGCTTTCAGGTGGCCGGTGTCACGCCAGTAATCGCCCCAATCGAGTGGCATCCACCGATCTGTCTTTCTCTCAACCGTTGTCATTGGCGGCTTTCAGTTCCATCTCAACTTTGCGGACGGCGTACATGATGGTGGAGTGATCGCGGTGGCCGAACACGCGGCCAATCACTTTCAAACTGGCTGCCGTTTCGCGTGCGGCACGCCACATCGCTTTATGACGCGGCTTTACAAACTGGCGCTGGCGTTGATCGCCAATAATTTGCG
This sequence comes from Rhodospirillaceae bacterium, assembly GCA_965229355.1. GTDB lineage: Bacteria > Pseudomonadota > Alphaproteobacteria > Rhodospirillales > Rhodospirillaceae. The sequence continues at coordinate 3,981,002 of OZ245869.1, forward strand.
CGTAGGTAATGCCCGCCTTCTGCGCTTCTTCCCACGCAATGGCTTGCACTGGCCCAAAGCGATCGGGCTTGGTTAGTAACGGCTTTGCAGCCAGTGCGCGGTGCATGGCGATTGATAAAGGGCTGTTGGCGCTGGCAGGTGCAGTAATATTGTCGCGATACGTCCTCATGGCGTGCGGTCCTTTTCATGAGCCAAAGGTTGAAACGGGGAATTGGGATGTGAATTGATTTCAGATGTCGGTGCGAAAAAATCATTCGCCGTTACCGCGCCACCAGTTGCGCGAATAATCGCCTTCAGTGCCTCGGGCGCTGGCACGCGGCCTTTGCAATAGCGGTTCACCGCCGCCTGACTGAGGCCGATGTGTTTGGCAAACGCAGTCTCAGACATGCGGTGCAGCGAGAGGTATTCGGATAAACGCATTTGAAGCAGCCCCAATTGGGTTTTGCCCTTGCCCCACCGCATAAATTCAACCAAAGTGGATTGAGGAACAAAACGTGAACAACCTGAGCTTTCATACCATTTCAACATCTGCGGTCAATGCCATTTTGGCATATTTCATTGACAGTCAAACCGGGGCGGTTTAAATGAAGCACTTATCCACAGTTTTTTGCGTCATCTTGGTGTTGAGCAGTTCCCTCATGCCCTCTCCCTCATCGTCTGGCCCGAGCACTTACCCCAATCGCATTCGCGAACTGCGTTTGGCGCGGGGCTATAGCCAGAAGGAATTGGCCGAGCGTGCCAACACCACGCAGCCCACTATCGACAGGTTGGAAAAGGGTGATCGCGGTTTAGATACCGATTGGATGGATGCGCTGGCCAAAGCCTTGGATGTCACACCGGCTGACTTGCTGGCCGCGCGCGATGAGGGTGCAATCACGTATGCACCGAAATCACTCATGCCCGGTTTAGCTGGCATGAAAGACTTGCCTATCTTGGGCTATGTCAAAGCTGGCAATGAAGGCTTCTTTATTGTGAACGGTGAAGTGCAAGGCTTCGCCGTTCGGCCCGACTTACTGCAAGGTGTGAAAGATGCCTATGCGGTGTACGTGCACGATCGCTCGATGTTCCCCGCGTTCGAGCCAGGACACCTGGCGTGGGTTGACCCACTGCGCCCCGTGAAACCTGGCGACGCGGTCGTGCTGCAAATGCAAGACGGCCAAGCGTTCATTAAACGCCTCAAACGCCGCACCGAGCGCGCCATCATCTGCGAGCAATGGAACCCCGCACAAGAAATTAAGTACGACACCAAAAAGGTGCGCTCCATTCACTTGGTCGTCGGCAGCATGCGGGTGGTGGGGTAGCCCTGCCTTTTTCTTGTTACAGACACCCCTTAAACAAGGGCCTATCTTAAGATGAATTTTTAGCGCCTCACGCCCTTTAGACTTGCCTTCCCATCCCCCTCAGTTTAGGGAGTAAAAAACAATAATACACTTAAAAGTATAGTGTAGGTGGGGGACCAGATGCAGTTTCACCGTGTTCTTGCACAGGCTATTTCCGTTGCCTGCGTGTCATCTTTTGTTGGTCTTGGCTCACCGGCGCTTGCACAAAGCAGCAGCACATTTACGCCCCCGATGGGACCAACTGTAGCGGTTCCCGCAGAGGTTAATACTGCAATCCTGAATCAGATTGCCAAGCGCGGCCAAGCGCAGGTGATCGTCGAGGTGGCTGTCCCCACCAATGACGCGATTGCACGCCCGCAAGCTGCAACTGACGCGAAGCCGCTTTCAAGCAGCGAGATTGCCGCCCGCGTGGCCAGCATTCAGCGCGACGTTACCACCAGCACCGACCCTGTTATGCGTGCGCTTGCATCAGCAGATATCAACGTCACGCAAAGCTTTACAAATCTGCCCATGCTGGTGACCACGGTTGATCTGGCACAATACGAACGCCTGCAACGCATTCCCGGCGTCTTGAAAATTTATCCGAATGATGAAATCCGACTGGAGCAGACAGTCATTGAGCCTGTCGCAGCGCCCGCACCTTCGCCAATCACGCACCCTCCTGCACTGAGCGGCGCAGAATTGGTGGCTGCTGAGCAAAAGCAATTGCAAGACGCGGTTGAGAAAGCGACAGAGTCTTACAGCAACACCTACATCAACGCGACGCAGCTGCACGCTAAGGGGTTCACAGGCGCCGGGCAAACCGTTGTCATTATTGATGACGGCGTGCAAACCAGCCACACCAGTTTCCAAGGCAAAATCGCAGCTGAAGCTTGCTTCGGCAACGTCAGCAACACCACAACAGACACAACGCTGTGCACAGGCGGCGTCACCTCTCTGATCGGCACGGGGGCTGCGTCATCGAACTGTGGTGGGACAAACGAAGTGTGCGGGCACGGCACGCACGTTGCTGGCATTGCTGCTGGTGCAGATGGCGCAGGCAGCTCGGGCTCAACCATCCGTGGCGTTGCTTACGGCGCAAAAATTATTCCCATTCAGGTTTTCTATCAGGTTCGCGACACCACACGCTGCGATGGCAGCGCAACATGCACGCTGACAAACGGCACAACGGTGTTAGCGGCGTTAAACCACGTCATCAGCTTGGCCTCGTCGAATACAATTGCGGCCGTGAACATGAGCATTGGTGGCGGCACCTACAGCAGTTATTGCGATACTGATGTGCGCAAACCTGCAATTGATACGCTGCGGGGCTTGGGCATTTTAACCGTGATCGCGGCCGGCAACGACGGCTTAACTGGCAGCATTTCAGCGCCAGGCTGTGTGTCGACCGCAACAACCGTCAGTTCGACCATCATTACGTCTGCCGACAGCACCGTGAACCATGCCTCTACGGTCGATCTGTTGGCACCGGGCGTATTGATTATCTCGGCGGGCTTGAACAATACCCAGGCTACCAAATCCGGTACTTCAATGGCCACGCCGCAAGTCACAGGCGCAATCGCGCTGCTGCGCTCGGCGATTCCCAACTCAAGCGGCGTGCTGCTGGAATTGGCTTTAAAGCTGACGGGGCCCTTAACCACTCGCTCGACATGGTCGTGGTCAACGCCACGCATTGATGTGAATGCCGCTTTCACATTGCTGACCACCCGCGCCTTCCCGATCACCAATATCCAACCTTCCAATAGCGCCAAGTCACTTTCGTTTTTGCGCTTTCACAACACCGGCACCACATCAGGCACGGTGACAGTGACACTGTACAACAATGCCACCGATACAAACCTTGGCACCTGGACCAAAACCATTCCGGCGTTATCGGCAATTCAAGTTGGTGCGGCCGATATCGAGCGGGAACTCTCGAAGCCCATTACACCGGCGGCCGACCAAGGCACGTACAATGCCTTTATCAGCCGCTCATTTTCAGGGTTTGTTCAACACGTGTTGTACAATCCGGGTGGGGCGGCCTTAACCAACGTGACGACGTGCGAAGCTGGCCCGTCGAAGAATGCGAAGTATCTGTTCAACAGCATTCACACATCGCGCTTGCCCACCTACCCCAGTTACTTGGCGGTTCATAACAATTCATCAACCGCAGCCAAGCCGAGTTTTAAAATTTACGATGCCAACACCGGCGCATTCATTAACCGCTTTACACTGACCAACAACATCACGCCGTTCACAACCGCGACCGTGCCCATGATCAACCTTCTCGATAACGTGGGCAGCCCAGCAACCGCGTCACAATTCCACATCAACATCGAGTTGGAAGGCTCGTGGACGGGTGCAATTCAACACTTGGTCGACAACGTGGGCGCAGGCGTGATTACGGATATGTCGGTGAAGTGCGATTTCTAGATCGTACTTTTCCACATCATCCTATCCACGCGCATTGAAGCGATCAGGGGCTTTGAGCAAAACCAGTTGAAGGTGGCGCACAACCACCCTTTCCGTATGGGGGCGTGTGCGTAAGCGCGAAGACTGCAACCGCATTTCGGTGATCAGTTCGTTCGTTTATGCATGCGACTTAACACGCTGATATTTCAACAACAAACATGTAATAGCGCGGCCCATCTTAAAAAAATGTTCTATTTCTATGCTTAACGAAATTGTATTTTTATAAATAATATTTAGAACTGTTGTTGATTTTTACTTTACCTTGAGTCCAAATACACGTCGTTCGAGAGCACGCGGTTTCACGACGTGGCTTTATTTTCAGCACGTACCAGTCTCATTCGTTACCCTCCACGCTGCGATATCCCATAAAAAAAACGCTCCGACTTGGAACATCAGCACACACGACTGCGCGCAACATTGCGCGGAGCGACCGAGCCGTGACACGCCCGCGCCATCACGCATGGCCCGTGCACACGCGGCCATGATTTTGGCTGATGATTCATTGGGGGATCCGAGAGATGAAAACCACATTTAAAGCTGCCGTATTGGCGGCGGCTGTAAGCGTTGCTTTAACAGCACATGCCCACGCAGATGATAACGATGAATACCAATTGAATGAAACCGTGTCATTGCGGTTTATCGACAGTACTCTTTTTGCAAGCTTACCAACAGATCGCTCGTTCTTATTTACCGATCAATCTGCGTTAGGGCTGTATAATAAATATTGCCAACCGCAACCTGCACCGCCCGCTCCACCGGCACCGCCAGCAATGGCGCCTGCTATATTGCCTACAATTATTGCAGCTATAGCCCCTAAAATTATCAACTTTGCTGTCGATAAATTAATTGGCGTGTTTGAAGCAAAGGCTGATCGCGCTCAAGCTTCATTTGGCGCCAACACAAGTACATTTGTATTCTATAAACAAGCGGGTACGGCCGTTACGCTCAACCGCCCATGTTTTATCCTCGAGCGGCGAGCGTCACCAGCTGAAGGTGCAGCACCTGCTACAGCTATGGCGTTAATCGGAGCGTTCAACTTTGCTGAAGGAGGTAAAGACGCCGGGCAAATAGGCGTTCTGATGTCGTACTACGCATTATCAAAAGCGCAGTCGAGCAAAAACAAAATCCATGCCGCTGTATCCATGCAAGTCAATGCTGTGTGGGATGATGGCAAAAAAATAAACGCTGATAAAATTGCCGACTTCGATTTGCTGAACGTAAACGTTGGCCTTCCAGTAAACGCCGTTTGTAGTAAATCAAAATCTGGATGGGTCTGCGATCAATCAAAAGGAAAGCTTACATGGATGGATTTAGAAGCTGAAAGTTCGGCAACGCAATCACGCGGCTACGGCGCATTTAGCAATAGCCCACTATTCCCACGCATTCCATTTACGACGATTAATCTTCCGGCGGGAAAGCAATATGTCGAAGTAGGTAACGTTACTTTGTCGGCAGCCGTTCTGGAATCAAGCGATGCAGGGAAGCTTTATGCCTGGCTTGCCAAGAAAGCACGTGCGAATCAAACCAAACTTGAGGATGCGTTAAAAAATGCAATCGGCGTAAAAGAGGAGAGTAGTAAATGAGATTTTTGAATTCAGTGTTTGTGACAACCGTTCTAACATTAAGCGCACAAGCAATACTGCTTTCAATGCCAAGCCAAGCGGCCGATGATGTTGCAGGTATTCAAGAAGAGTTACCTCCGCATCTAACTTACCGCGTCGAGGGTGTTCGCAATGATGTCCTCATTCCAGGCATTTCATCTGCCGCGAATGGAATATTTCTACGCGCTAAAGCCTGGCCACCAGACTTGGATAAAATTCAAGTTTGTTTTATGGGCGGCATGCCCACGCTTCATAAGAAAATTCGTGATGCAGCGCGAGCGTGGGAAAACGTTGGTGCAAAAGTGAAGTTTGATTTCGGCCCAGAAGCAACACCACGGCGATGCGCTGCAGCTCAAGTCAATCACATTCGGATAGGCTTTGCTTATGGTGGATACTGGTCACTTGTGGGGCAAGATAGTTACAACCTGGCGAACCAAAACGAGCAGTCGATGAATTTCAGTGGGTTTGATATCGCCCCGCCGCCAGATAGCGAATTTGCTCGTATTGTCATTCACGAGTTCGGACATGCCCTGGGACTAGAGCACGAACACCAAAGCCCGTTCTCATCTTGCGAGAATGAGTTCAAGTGGGATGTGATCTATGCCACCCTGGCAAGCCCACCGAATAATTGGCCGAAAGAGCGTGTGGACTTCAACATGCGCGCACTGAATACGCCTGGAATTAATGGTACGCCCTTCGATGCGCAATCCATTATGCTCTACACTTTCCCAGCCAGTTTTTATAAAAACGGTACAAGCGCGGCCTGCTATCATAAAACCAATTATGTGATTTCCAGTAACGATGGCGCAGCGATGAAGATGCTTTATCCAGTCAACGTTGCCGAAGCCGTTAGCATTCGTACGCAAGACTTTACAGCATTTTCAGATTTAGCCGCCAAGGCCACAAAAGATCAGGGGAAATTAGTAAAAACGCTGACCAATTTTAAACTCATGACCACCACGGGAAATGCGCCGGCGTTAATGGCGAACTAGCAACCTGTTGAAGGCTATTGGCTTGTTGCGACTTGTGTGATGTGACGTCAATGCAGATTCACATCACACATCTTCTCTCTTATACCGATATTGTTCTGTCGCCTTTTCTCCCCATCTTTCCCACTTCCTCCACCTCGCTGTCGTTGAGGTCGGGGGCGTGCTGCGCGCATAACATTCCCTTTTGATTGGCCTTTTGGCAGGAGTGTTGTGTGTATATTGGTGTTACGACCGCCACTTTGGTGGAGCAGTCGGTGTTGGAACTACGGTTTGATGGCCCTATACCGGCCTTAGCCGTAGTGGATTTGCGGGCGTGCCCGCCGCGCCCGTTTGCCATTGCTATGCTGCCAGATGCTGCGCTCGCGCACTGGCAATCATTGGCCATGCGTAATTTAAAGGCTGAGCAGCAACGATTAGCAGATGGGCGGTACACACGCTGCCGCATGCGTGTTCAGTGGTGTTTGCGCCAATGCGTGGCGGCCAGGGCCGAATGGCAGGTGTTTAAAGCCGAAACAGCGCGGCGTGCGGCCTCAACCCGTCTCTAACAACAGCGGCACTTCAACATGCACGTCTTTCACCAGGTTCACCAACGCCGCACCGTTAAACAACGTCATGTTGTGAGCTGCGGCATACAGCGTGGCTTCAGGCGTGAACTCGCCCGCGACAACCAGCATCGCGCCATCGGCCATTTCGGTTGTAACCGTATTGTGCAGATCGCGCACAGCATCCACATCCAACATTTTCTTACGCCAGTGCTTTAAGCACACCACAAACACGCGGCCGCCTTTGCGCAAGCGCAAACCGGTTCCGTTTTCGGCCTGAAAATTGTGTTCAACCGCATAGCTTAAATGCCGGAATCCTTCGGCCACCAACAACTCCAACTCGCGCGCCGTTAAAGCTTCGATGCTTTTTAAATTCCGGCGATCACTGATGATGCGGCGAAATTTCAACGCATACACAATATTCATCAGGGAAATCGCGGCGAATACCCCAGCGGCAATGGGGGCCCGCGCTGGTAATGCCTGCACAGCCGCATCGAGCCCTGCAAAGAATGGATGTTCAAACTGCAAAATCTGCGGTGCAGTAACACACAGCACATACGCCAGAAATGCAAACGCTGCTGAGATCCACCACGGCAGGCTGACGACACCGGTTAGCAGTTTCACAGCAGTGTGGCGCAGCATCCCCGGCATAAACTCCCCCAACGGGCATATTTTTAGCATGGCAATTTATACGAGCATAGCAATTATGCACACCCGGCATAGGTGCATGCAAAAAACCCACCACCTTCTGGTCGCATTTCTTCACGGTTACGAAAAAAGGCCCGATCTTCTTGACGGAAGAGATCGGGCCTTCTTCTAAACCGCTGCATGTCCGGGGATCTGGGGATGCGGCGGGGTAAACAACCTGAAGCGTTAGTCAATAATGGCCCAGCTGCCATCGGGCTGTTGGCACGCACGGCCACGGGCTTCTTCGCGGCGACCATTGATGATCACGTTGTTGGAGTAAACAGCGCAGCGGAAGTTGTCCTCGTCTTCGTAGTAGTCGATCACTTCCATCTCGCCGCGATTGCGCGTGCGCGGGTTTTCCCAGTTGTATTTTGCACCAGGGCGGCCCGCGTTAAAACCGTCGCTGTAGGTTTTGTACATATAGCTGCGGTCTTCGCATTCCACTTTGCTGGTCAGCGCCATACCAATAGCGCCGCCGGCAATCACGCCGACAATGGCCCCTTCTGTCTTCGAGCCACGGCCCGCCACAGCATTTCCAAGCAAGCCCCCTGCCAAAGCGCCAACAAGCGCGCCAGCGGGGTCAGGCTTGTTACGACATTCCTGGTAGAAGCGGTCATCCTGCAGGTCGTACGACTTGGAATACCGCGCGCGCCATACGTCATCACGGCTGCGGCCTGGCGGCGGTGGCGGCGGGTTGCGCCAATCGTAACGGGGGCCACCCCCATTGCGCGGGCCATCATTGGCCATCACGATTTCGATGATCATGCCGTTCTTGTTGGCCATCAGCACGAAGCGGTCATCCACGCGTACCCAACGGTGATTGCGCGGCGGGTTGCGCAGTTTGTAGCGCTTATAATCGCTGACGTAATAATCGCCACGACGATAACGCTCGGGCACGCGGTCGCCACGTTTCCAACGGCCCGGATCATCGCGGTCCCAATCGCGGTCACGGTCGCGATACTGCGCGACCTGTTGTGGCGCGTTTTGGTCATAGGCAAATGTGGGCGCAGCCAGGAACGATAAGGCTGTGGCGGCTAAAACGGCGTTCTTGAACACTGATGTTGTCACAGGTTTCTCATCCATCTGTTTTGGTGGCGCCGCGCATGTGTCTTGAAATTTTGTGTTCAAGAAATGGCAGTACCAATAAATCCATAACGATTGATCGGCTGAGATAGTTCCAATGCTTTGCAATCCTCGAGAACACAGCCGCTAAAAAGGCCGTTAGATTCAATACCCCGTCTTAAAATAATTATCCCATCTCAAAATAATTCGCCGCGCGGGGGCCAACGCGAACAAGACCCCAACCACATTGGCACAGCGACGAGCACGGCAATTGAGAATGAAGGCTAAGGCAGAAAGCCGATTAGCGGTTCAGATGATCTGGGTACATCAGGCCCATGCCTTGCATGATGCGCATCTGACGGCGGAAGGCCATTTCGACACCCATCCAGCCGGATACGGCCACCACCAGCACCACAATGGCGGATAGCGCGAATTGGCCAATGGTGACGGTGGGTACGGCGACCTCTAAACGCACGACCAAATTCAGCAAACTTAAAGCCAAAGCCACGACGTTGCCTAAGGCGTGAACCCAGCCCGTGCGCGTGCGGACGCGGTCGAGATTCGCATAGTCGATAACACCAAAAACGGCGGCTGCAATTCCGGTTCCAATGCCCATGCCGAGCAGCCAATGCGAGGCGACCGCCCAGTAGGTTTGGCCCGTTAAAATAAACGCCAAGTCAGTCAGAAACGCGCCGACTAGCCCCATAATTGGAAACGGCACCGCCAAACTGTGGAGTGACCTCCGTTGCGCGCCATACTGTGACAGCGGCCTGGGGGACAGCGGCTGATGGTCGTGAATGCTGATGGTGTCGTAAACACGGACTTGGCGAATGGCAAAGACAGACATCGGCGCGAACTCGCACGTTGGGGCCACGGTGTAGAAGCCGGTACACCCTAAAACAACGCGGCCCTTGCGATTTTGTTACAAAAAAAGTGGAGAAAATTTGGCAACAGCGGCGCCTATCACCACGACCCCTATCAAGACGGCCCTACCGCGATGGCGGATCACTCGCCGGGAACGATTCATCAATAGCCTGGTCGATCTTATCCCAGCGGTGCGGCGGATCACGCATAGCATCGGGCCCTGCGGCGCGGATCTGGTGAACGGCTTCGCCCACGGGCTCGGCGTTCCTTAACGCGACAGGCGCTTCGGGTGGTAGATCGCTTAAATGATCGGGCTGCTCCATATACGACACATCGGCCCAAATCTTTTTTAAGTGCGACATAAAAGACATTGCTGACTCCTCTGTTGCGGGCAGTTGTTAAAAATAAACGATCTGCAGGAGCCAATAGTTTCAGGCATTCCTGTGGCACGCATTGCCAAACACAAATGAAGCCACACACAAATGAAATTGAGGAACTTGCGGCACATCCCGGCGTTTCACTGTTGAACGACCTTCACCAGGGATTCATGCCATGCATACACGTATTGCCGTTCTCGCTGGTTTTACCCTCATGGCTTCGGCCCTCACCTCTACTGTGGTTGGCCAAAGCGATCCTGATCCGATGGGGGCTGGTGCGGCAGCGTTTGCACAAAACATGGCGCTAGATCACTTGTACGATATCGAAGCCGGTGTTCTGGCGGCTCAGCGGGCATCATCAGCAGACGTGCAGAAAATGGGCGCCGTCATCGTGCGCGATGCTGCTAACGATGATCGTAAATTACTGCTGGCCGTGCGTGGCACATGGCCGCGTATCAATTTGCCGGGCGCGCTGGATGCTCACCACCAACAAAAGATCGAGCGCCTTCGCACGTTGAAGGGTGTTGATTTTGACCGCGAGTTCTTGACCCAACAAATGGAAGTGCAAAGCGTGACGGTTGCGAATTTGAGTAGCTACAGCCGCTTAGGTGCGCACGAAAACTTGAAAGCCTACGCCGAAACCGCGCTGCCCAATGCACAACAACAATTACGCAATGCCGCGGTGCTCAACGCTGGCCCCCTTGCAATGAATTAAGCTTGCAATGAATTAAGCTGGCGATGAATGAGACCAGCAATGGTTTATTGCTTTCCAGAAGGTTCGCTGAAAGGCGAATTATCATCCACATCACGTCCACCCGTTCCCTGCTCTTTCTTAAGATCGGGCTTTTTCAAGCTGCGTTGACGATAGCTGCCCAAATCGCCTGATTGGAAGCGACGTGTCGGAATGTTTGTAAATCCACTCTCATTCTCATGTGGCATCTCATTCTTATGTGGCACGTTCTTATATGGCACGGGCGCATGTGATGGTGTGCGTGTTTGTGTCCTTGTATGTGTGGGGTGCGTTGTTTTTGAATCAGACATGAGAATATTCCTGATATTTTTTCACAAAACCGACATGACATCTGCGTGCGCGCAGATGACGTGTATGCGTTAACGATTCAGATGCAGGTTTGTTCTGTGTGTTGCGCGTCAACCTGTTACGCGATTAGCAAGCGCAAGCTATGCACTCAGCAGATGCAATCACTGAATGCTAATGCCGCAAACGCGCCATAATTGATTGCTTGTCAAAACTATGTATGAAGCGCACGCTTTATTTATCTTCTCTCTCTGCCTTCGATGATTGTGAGCGACAAGTCACCGCATTCGGAAAATGTCGCTAGTCGTGCGGTCTTCCCTTTCCTTGTTACAGGACCCGCCCATGTCGAACATCAAAACCGCAACCTCATTCAACGATAACCTGATCGCTATTTTGCCGCGCTTGCGCGCTTATGCGATTTTACTAACGCGTGATCGCGCGCTGGCTGATGACATCGTGCAAGATGCCGCCATGCGCGCGCTTAAAAACCAAGCGCAGTTCCAAGAAGGCACTAACTTCAGCGCGTGGATGCACCGGATTGTACGCAACTGTTTCATCAACGAGTGGCGTGTAAAGCAACGCACACCTGTGTCGGTCGATGCCATGACAGTGGAACTGCATGGCACCAATGCCAGCGCCGAAGACGTGATTTTGCTGCACGAACTGTCAAAGGCCCTGAATGACCTGCCGTCGGAACAAGCTGAAGCTTTGATTTTGGTGTGCGCGGGCGGCTTAAGTTATGAAGAAGCCGCTAAGGTGCAGGGCACAGCGCTGGGCACACTGAAAAGCCGATTGTTCCGCGCCAAAGCCTACTTGGCCGAAGTGGTGGATTACGATGGCCCCGCGCCTGTTACGCAACAAGACAGCAACGCCGCCTCAAACATTATCGCGCGTAAACTCGGTGTGCCCGGTATTACGCTAAGTGGTGTCCGTACCAATGGCGTGAAGGAAGACAGCGCAACCAAACCGCGCCGTACAGCACAACTGCGACAGCGCCCTTTCGATACCGACGATAATCAGCCGAGATGATAACTAAAAAAAGGCCCGGACCCGGGGCCAAAGAAAAAGGCCCGGAGTGATCCGGGCCTTTTGTATTCGTCTAAAGTCTGGCGTTTACATAATAAATCTAAAGTGCAAGCCCGCCGTCACGTTATCCTGATCGCGGTCCATGAATGTCTTGGTCACTTCCACGCTACCCAGGAAACCTGTGGCAAAGCGGAACGACACACCAGCCCCGGCATCCATAGTGCTGCGGTCTTGGCCGAAGTTACGATCTGACAGAATGTGGTTGTACATCACCGTGGCATACGGGGTCACACCTTGGGTCGAGAGCAGCGAGATCACACCACCCGCACGGCCCGTCCAGTTGCTGTCTTTCGCTGCGGCATAAGCCACTGCGGTGCTATCCACATAGGAATCAGTTTTCCAACGGTCGTAGCCCACGCCAAATGTGAAGGTTAAACCCAAATCACCCACGCGGTTGAAAGCATTGGCCATCAACGACGCATTCCATTCGTTCTGATCGTAGTTAGATGTAATCAACGTAGTACCAGACGTGCGCGCCACATCAACGTCAGAACTTACATAGGTGCCCGAGGCCGTCATGGACCAAACATTGTTGAACAGGTAACCCACATACAAGCCACCTAAGTAGCCTTGTGAATCCAAATCCCCGTTCAGACTTTTCAAATCGACGTTCTGGTCGATATAGCCAATGGTGCCGCCGAACAGCACTTTACCTGCGGCTTTGTCGAAGCCCGCCGTTAAAATCAGGCTGTCGCCGTCTTTGTCTTGGCCCAGGCGGTCGTCATCGTACCAGCCCGCACCACCCAAACCGTAAGAGCCATAACCGCCGCCAAAGCTGGCCGCATTGGACGAGCTTTGCGGGCCGCCTTGTTGATCACCCTGCACGCGAATAATTAAATCGTTGGTCAGGTGATGTTCCAGCAGATTGCCGGAGAAAGTTGAATTGGCTTGCGACATCACTTGTGCCGCATAGCTTAAACGCTGCGCCACCATCGTGCGTGCGAAGTTGGTGAGGTTCGAGCCCGACAAGACCGTGTTACAGGCCGCACCACCCGTGACGGCGTTGGTGACGATATTGTAGGTGCACGACAACGGCGTGTTGACGCCGTTAATAACCGCCGAGCCCACCATGGTGCCCGTACCATTGGCAGCAATGGGGTTAAAGGTAACATTGGCCGTGCTGCCCGTGCCGAAGCTGACGGTTTGCGGTTGCGGTGTGAACCAGCCGCGCACTGTTTCTGGCGTTGGCAGCGTTGGCGCTTGCTGCGCCGCAGCGGTTTGGATGCCACTCAACAAACCGCCGGCGGCCAGGGCCGACAGCAGCAGCGATGATTTGAAGCTCATAGTTGGAAAACCCCTTCTTATTATTCTGCTTGAAGCACAGTTTTGCTTAAGCCCCCACAGAACGCATCAGCCCGAAAATAGTTTCAGATTTTTCACCTCAGCGCACTCTGTTCTATGACGCGCTCTCGGTTATCTTTGCGAAGATATCACGCCCATCAGCCTACATAGCTTGCGTGCATTTTCATCTGCGCATTTAGTTTGGGAATTTAAAACATTTATTGCGCTGCGACATTCACACCATTGCCACACCCGCCTTCAATTTGCCCGCATTGATTGCGGATTTAAGCCGCAATCATGGTTGATTCTCCTTGCGTGACGACAACGAAATATCTTTCGGAACTCTTGAAAAACTCGACGCGTTTAGTCGTCCATGGATACCGCAGATACGGCATCCGTTCTGAAAATGAGAAATGTAAAAATCAATCAATACGCGTTTGGAATATTTTCGCATGCAGCGCTTGAAGCCCTTGCAGCGGTTGTTCAAAAGCCGCGTGTTGTTGATGAGTGGACCGACCTTCCCAGCCCTGGTCCAGGGCTATAGCGAATAATCCACACGATAGGAGAACTGCATATGGTTCGTTCAACAATCAAAAAAACAGTGCTTGCGACCACCTTCTTAAGCTTTGCAGCCTTGCCTGCATTAGCTCAAGTCGGCGCTGGCACAGCAGCAACAGGTGCGCTGAACGGCGCAACTGGCGCTGCATTAGCGGGCCCTTCAGTCACCGGCGGGGCGATGACTAACGCAACCGGCAACTTGGCTGGTAGTGCAACTGTAAATACCCAACGCGCCACCAGTGCTGCGACGAACGCGGCCACCGCTGGTAAAACTGCGGCTACGAACACCGCTGCTTCGGCGCAAGGGACTGCGGCTGGCACGGCAGCGGACGCGAAAGCCAAAGCTGAAGGTGCGGCTAATAGTGCCGTCAGCGCTGGCAAAACCACGGCGTCGGGTGCGGCCAACACCGCAACCGGTACCGCGGTCGGCGCTCAAGGCGCCGCAGAAGCTGCAACCGCTGGTGCACGTAACACCGCCACCGGGACTGCCCTCGGAGCCCAAGGTGCGGCTCAAGGCACGGCGGCAGGTGCTATGAATAGCGCCCGTGGTGCAGCTTCCGGCTCACTGAACAGCACGGGCAGCACGGCCGTTGGTGCGTCGAAATCTGGCGTCAGCGCTTCGACCGCCAACACCACGTCGGGTGCAGTGAATACGCAACGCACCAGCGTTTCGGGTGCTGGCACAACCAGCACGACAATCGATGCCTCGAAGTCAGGCGTGAACGCCACCTCTTCGGGCACCGGCACGACCAACGCGACTGTTGGCCGACCGAACTAAGCTATAGCCAAACGAATACAACAGCGCCGCCGGGTTATACCGGCGGCGTTTTTGTTTGTGCATTCACAGATTAACCTAGGTTGGAAACCGTGACCAAATCGTCCGGATTCATATTGATGATCTCTATGCGGCGAAGCGCTGGCCGCTGCGTTAGATCAATCCAGGGCGTATACCATTGCATAAACATGTTCGTTGCAGCCAAGATGATTTGCTCACGGTGGTGAAACGGATCGTCCTGAGTGGGAGGTTCCCCAATAAAGGGAAAGTGCTGGGTTATAAGTTCATATGCCGGGAAGTACTCTATGCCCTCAATTTGGTTGCAAGCTTGCGCAACACCTAATCTCATAATCGATTTTGAAATGGCATTGGCTTCATAAGGGCTAAATTCACTCGCAGTTGCCTCTAAAGGAACCGGCGAAACTGAGACGAATAAACGTGTGGAAGGCTTGTAAGTATTTAGCGCAACACGCACCCGTACAATGGCGTCGGCGACAGCTTCAGGTGTCAGGAATCTCTTTAACGCGCCCGGACCAACATCATCGTCATCGCGACCCGTTTCAGCAAAACCTGCCGTCATTATGACTACATTATGCTCCGCATTCTTAATGCGCTCTTTAAAAAGAGTCGTATGAACCATTGCAACGAGAACGTTCACAGGATCAGTGTTGTCTTGGTATCGGTACGCTATAATGTCTTCGATGCCACGGGCTTTAAGCTGCCCCCCCAAGTTAGATGCAAAACAGCTTCCGATACACGTGAAAGCGGCGGCTTGATGAACTGGAACAATTGTTCTGTTTTTCAAGAATTGCGCTTCAAGACGCTCGATATCCAGCGCTTGATACTTAGTATGAAAATAATAACTTTGTTTCGCGCGCTTTATGGCTTGAATTCTTTTGTAGTCTTTTTGGGCCCCAGGGTTATCTGCAAAGTCCGCAATATATTCCTTCAGAGCATTCGCCGTTTCAATTTTGGGGTCATTCGCACGAGCCAGCGCGCTCAATGCGATGGTTGCAATTTGGCTCAAATGACTTGGGTGATCTGCCCAGAACGCAGCACATAGCGAGAGAATAACGTTATCATGTGGGCGAGCGCGGCTATTGGCGTTCGACATTAAATTTAGCAAGTCTTGAATTTCAATCGCGCCATTTACATTTGGAAATAAGCGCGAGAGTCTTTCTTGAAGCGTAGGTAATCCGGAAAACTTCTTTGAGAGATAAAGCAGCGGTGGAAGCTTATCGGTCATCACGCCTCACATCATTAAGCCCTCTGCTATGGCGACTAAATCGCCACAACAGCAAACAATTATTGCAGCGCCATCTTATTTTGAGAAAAATAATCAAACAACCTTAGATATATCGAAATCACACTCTTAACGTCTTTAAATCCAGATGTGTGTACGCCTCCGCCCGAAACAAGTTTTGGAGAAGTGTCAACGCAACTAATACTCCAGCGCCGCCGGGTAAAACCGGCGGCGGTTTTGTTTCTGCAATAAAGCAGAAACAATGCCTTGCGGTCTTGGCGTTCAAAAGCGTCGAGAAAATCTACCTTACAGCACAAAACGCAGGGCGAACGGAGACAAATTCTACCGGGCGGTTATGTTTCGTTGATCGCTTTTCCATGCGGCGACAGGTACAATATCCAACTATGGGTAAAGACGCGTAGCCCGTAATACGAACCAATAAAAGCTGCGCGTTTATTTGGGAAATTTGCGTTCATATGCGTAGTCTATCGCTGGCTGAAATCCAGTCGGATGCCTGCAATCAAACATTAGTGGCGTTCTTTGCCGTCGGCACCTTAGCCAGTTTTCTGAGCATCGGCCGCGCCTTCCAAACCGGCTGGGAATGGCAGATGACCGCTCATCTTTTACAGTACAGCGCCATGCTGTTTGTGATGCTGCGGCGACATCACCTCAGCTTGAATATCCGCGCTGGGTTTCTGTCGTTGCTGCTGTTCACAATCGGAGTGACATCGGTTGTACGATTTGGGGTTGGCTCGGGCGCAGTTATTTTCTTTGTCGCGGGCTGTATTTTTGCCGGGTGCTTCTTTTCATTACGCGCCACATTTGTCGTGATGGGCTTAGGGTGCTTGTGCCTCATCACGGTATATACGCTGCGCGCAAACGGGATCATACCGCAGTCCATTAACCCGCGCGTCTTTGCAAATGATATGAGCACATGGCTGTTGGCGTGCCTGGCGCTGATCGTCGCATCTTCGGGGCCGATCTTTGCGTTGTCCGCCATCAGCCGCGGATTGGAGGCGGAACGTAAACGCGCGGACGATGCTGCCAACGCACGGTCGCAATTCTTAGCGCGCATGAGCCACGAACTGCGCGCGCCCATGACAACTGTCATCGGCATGGGCGACCTGTTGCAAAGCACGCAACTGACACCTGAACAAACCACCATGACTTCGCGGTTACTGAAAGCCGCGCGCAATCTTCTCAGCCTGCTGAACGATGTGTTGGATTTTTCCAAGGTTGATGCCGGGCGTATTATTATTGAAACCGCACCCTTCAGCTTGGCGAAGGTGATTGGCGAAACAACCGAGATGTATGCCAGCGCTGCGGCAGAACGCAGCCTGTCGCTGATCACGCGCCTGCCCACCACTTACAAAGACAACATGCTGGGTGACTCGTTCCGGCTTGCCCAAGTGCTGTCGAACCTGATTAGCAACGCGGTGAAGTTCACTGAACACGGCACAGTCAGCGTGGATGTTACACAAATTCCGCGCGATGACGGCCTGATCTTTACCACATTCTCTATCTCCGATACCGGCATTGGCATTACGCCATCTGCATTGGCGCTACTATTTCAGCCTTTTGTGCAAGCAGACTCATCCACCACGCGTAAATACGGTGGCTCAGGCCTGGGGTTAGTGATCAGCCAAAGTCTGGTGCAAGCCATGGGTGGTGAAATTACCGTGGCCTCGACACCCAACAAGGGGGCCACGTTCACCTTCACCCTGCCCTTGCAGCCCGTTCAAACAAAAGCCGATGACGCGAAACCCGTGGTCACCACAGCAGTGGCACCAACCCCATCATCATCACGCTCAACATCATTACTCAGCATTCCGCCCCATTTGCGCATCTTGTTGGCTGATGATGACCCGATGGTGCACACGTTGATTAAGGCCGTGCTAGAGGATGCCCAGGCCCAGATCACATCGGTGAAAAATGGTGCGGAAGCCGTAAGCGCCGTAACCGCAAACCCCGCCTTTGATTTGATCTTGATCGACATGCACATGCCCGAGATGGATGGCATTGCCGCGACACGCCACATTCGCAGCATGGAACGCGCAGCTCAAACCCCGATCATCGCGCTGACCGCCGATATCATCAGCAACGGTAAAAAAGATGTATTGGCTGCTGGTGCCATTGCGGTGGTGTCGAAGCCAATTATGTGGGCCCAACTCCAGACTGAAATCAATCGCGCCTTAAAAACTTAGTGGCGAGAAAGCCTTGAAAAACGTGTGCGAACTGTCACATCGCACCTAAAAACGCGCTTCATGTGCTCGCTATATAGAATACGCGGGCATTGGCGGATCGCTTTTCCCCAAAGCGGCCTTTACACACCCGCATGCGCACATACATGATCTGCGCGGGGCTAAACCACGTGTAGAGCAAATCGTTAATGTCGCGTCATTTCAGCTTGGGAGAAATTCGCTCAGAAGCGTGCAACAAAACGCTGGTTGCTTTCACCGTCATCTCAGCCCCGCTGTTACTGATCAGTTTATCGCGTGCATTTGAACAGGGCTGGCGGCCCCTGCTGACGGCACACACACTGCTGTACGTGTTGATGATCGGCATGACTGTGTTTCGTAACCGTCTGCCCATCAGCTTGCGCGGCGGTTTTTTGGTGGGCTTGCTGTTTGTGTTGGGCGTTTCGGGTATGCTGACCTATGGCTTTAACATGGGTTCAACCACGTACTTCGTGACCGGTTGCCTGTTTGCAGCGGCATTCTTCTCGATACGCGCCAGCATTGTCGCGTTGATCCTGAGCAGCGTCGTCATCATGCTGTTCTGGGCTGGCCATGTTTACGGCGTGCTGCCCGATGTGGTGGACCCCAACACGTATAAATACAACTTCACCAGTTGGCTGGGCATTGCGGCCACCGTGGTGCTGTGCGCCTGCGGGGCCATGTTCGCGCTTTATACAGTCACGCAAGCGTTAGAGGCCGAGCGGGCCCGCGCCGATGCCGCCGCCAATGCCCGTGGTGAATTCTTGGCCCGCATGAGCCACGAATTGCGCACGCCTATGACGACCGTGATCGGTATGGCCGAGTTAATGCAAAGCACAGCGTTGTCTCCGGATCAAAGCACGATGAACGCGCGACTGCTGAAAGCTGCGCACAACTTGTTAGAGTTGGTGAACGATGTGCTGGACTTTTCAAAAGCCGATGCCGGACGGCTGGTGGTGGAAAATGCATCGTTCAGCATTTCCGAAGTGGTGAATGAAGTTATCGACTTGTTCGCGACCACAGCCACACAGCGCGACATCAGCCTGACCACGCACTTCCCCACGCAATACGTTGACGGCGTGTTTGGCGATAGCTTCAAGTTGGGGCAAGTGCTGTCAAACCTGATTGGCAACGCGGTTAAATTTACCGAGCATGGCAGTGTCAGCGTGGATGTCACCCAGCACAGCGGCCCCGACAACATCGCCCGCACCACGTTTACGGTAACCGACAGCGGCATAGGCATTTCAGCTGAAGAACTGACGCGATTGTTTCAACCCTTCGTGCAAGCAGACTCATCGACCACACGTAAATACGGTGGCTCAGGTTTGGGCTTAGTCATCAGCAAAAATCTTGTCCAAGCCATGGGCGGAGAACTGACGGTGCAATCAACACCGGGCCAAGGCTCTACCTTCTCATTCACCCTCCCCCTTCAACCCGATCATGCCGCTGCGACCAAGCCCATGACTTCGCCGACGAAAGTGCAGATGACGCCTGAAACACCACGCGCAACCCAACCGTTAATGACCATACAACCCGGCTTACGCATTTTGTTGGCCGATGATGACCCGTTGGTGCACACGCTAATTAAAATTGTGCTGGAAGATTCCAAAGCCATTGTGACGTCGGTTGATAATGGCGCGAAAGCCGTGACCGCCATGTACGCCGGCAAATTCGATCTGGTGCTGATTGATATGCACATGCCGGAAATGAACGGCATCGATGCAACGCGCGGTATTCGGGAAAGCAACACCAACACCCCCATCATTGCCCTGACGGCTGATATTATCAGCGACGGCAAAAAAGAAGTGCTGGCCGCTGGCGCGAATGCCGTGGTGTCAAAACCAATTGACTGGCGCCAGCTACAAAACGAGATCAATAGGCTGGTGGCGCTAAAAAAGTGAGAGCGCAGAAAAGCGTAAGGGGCGTTTTACGCCCCTTACTGTCAACCTTAGTATTTTGATCCAGCGCCCGTGGGCGGTTTATCAACATCAGATTTGCGCTTCTGCTTCCAGTCATAGCCCGCAACTTCGGGCGGAATATCTTGCACATACGCTTTCTGCACATCCATGCGGTCGGTACGGATGGTGAAATCCGGCGGCGCTTCCAGATACTGCGGCGCGTACTTTTCCATGTACTTCAAAATCGGGCGTGGCACGTCATCGTAACCACCCAAACCCTTGTGCGTGAACATGCGGCCTGTCAGCACACCGTCGCGGTATTTGCTTTGGCCCATTTTCATCCATGGCCACCAGTTGCCTTGGCGTGAGAACCCGCCACGCGTGCGCACTGATGGAAGATCACGATTTTCCAACTCGGCCTTTGAGACGTAATAGGTAAAGTGCTCAGACGGCGTCACACGCGCACCAATGTACGCCTTGGGCCAGCCCTTCTCGTCCACCGGGTTGGTGTAATCGTGCGTGTAATCCCACGACATCAAAATGTCTTCGCCGAATTGGTTGAACGGCATCCGGAACGGAATTTTTCCATCCGGATCCGGGAATACCGAGCCCTGATTAAAGAACGTCGGCGCATCACCCGCTTGGCCCATCAACAACGGCGGCATTTCAACGCCCGACACACCCGCCAAAGACGGATTATAGAAGTGGTACACATCCACCGTTTCATCGGTGAACGGGTTCTTCCATTGCTCTAAGGGTTCACCAGTGCGCAGATCGGTGAAGTAAGCCGTCTCGCGGCTTTTGCGGCGCAGCTTGCCTTCCTTGGCATCGAACTCTGCCATGCTGACACCAACACCGCAGAAGCCGAACACAGGGATCAGGCGTTGATTGCCAATGCGCGCGTACTGAATGCCGTGGAAGCCACCAATCACCGGCTTTTCATACCCTGATACGATTTTACCGAAAGCATACAGGTTGTCGCGCGGGTCGTGGAAATCCAAACCGCCTTTGGTTTTGGTTGGCTCTGCGGCCAGGCTTTGCGATGCCGATAACCCCGCCGCCATAACCGCCGCGATGCCGCCCAAGGCCTCGCGGCGGTTACTCATTAAATCAGTGATGAATTGCGATGACATAAAATGCTCCCCAAGAACCGACCGACACATCGGCAATACGCAACTTCATCGCAGGCGATGCGTGTGCGCAACACCGTAATACGCGTGACCCATATAGTGGGCGGGCAAGTCATGTAGGGTTCTAGAAAGGCAGAAAAAGGCCAGTTTTATTCACTGCTTTCTATGGGTCACAGTTTGCACAAAGTGCAGTGCACGTGCCCAAATCTGAACAGGAACAATCAGCCGTTTTGTGCCGTTGTACTTGCGGTTTCCGGGGCACACATCACCCGACCCTGGACCACTTGAACATAGAAAAAAGGACTCTGATTATGACCGACTATAAGAATCAGCAGAACCAACAAAACCAGCAAAACAACCAGAACCAAAACCAAAACAAGAACCCAGCGAACCAGCAACAGCAACAGCAACAACAGAACAACAACCGTTCTGGCACGCAGCAAGGCTCGAACAACCCCAGCCAAACGCAGCGCGACCGCGAGCGCGACAGTTCAAACAAGAACGACAAGAATACCGACCGTAACCGCCAGATGTAATATCGCGGTCTAAGGTTTTCTGAAGGAGTCTGATCCTGAAAAAATCAGGCTCACACAGAGGAAGGGGCGGAGCCCAAAAAGCTCCCCCCTTTTCTGCTGCCAATATTTATCTTTTAAATATACGGGTGACCGATATATAACACCATCTTAGGTAGATATTATATTTGGTCACTTAATTAGTATTCCCATATGCGTACTGCATTTCTTGGCATTGCAGCAGCCTTATCGCTCTCATCATGCGACGGCATATTTGAAGGGACCGACAATAGTCGAGCACTGTTTAAATTGTTTTCGCAAACATGCGCGCAGTCTGTCGGCCAACCTAACAAAATTCATGAATGGGCCAAGCTCGCAAAGCTCCCCATAATTTCAGATGAAAACTTACTTTTAGCGCTTGTAGGAGAAGGTACGAAAGGCCGTGCATGGGAACTCCCAAGCTCGACAAAACATCACTTCGCTCTTTCGATCAGAGGTGAGACGCAAGCCTGCGCGGTATGGGCTGAGTTAGCGAACCGCACAAGCATGAAACGAATGTTCGGGGAATTTATCGAAAGCATGCAACAGTTGCAGGGCATAACAATGACCCCGCTCAAAGATGAAGAGGTTGACACCGCGACCGGCAAAGGCCGCGGACACATTATGTCTTACCAAATGAAAATCGCGGCTTTTCCAGGCATAGCGTTTCAAATAACGATGATTGTTGCCGACAAGACCGGAACTCTATTCGCCGGTGCACCACTGCAAGCCACAATACAGGTATCACCAGTTATTCCGTATTAGCCTCGCGCTGAACCCGTCGCGGCACTTGTATCCGCCAACTCACCGCTGTCGGTGGGGCGCAGTTGTAAGGCGGCGGCGCGGGCAATCATTTCAGCGGTGCCCAGCATGTGAGGGAGAAGTGTTTTCTTCGCTTGTGCCAAGCTCATAGCGGCGCGGAAGAATGTAATGCCAAGCGTTCCCAATAACTGCTTGCCGTGCATTACCGGCACTGCAATCGCCGAGGTATCAATGCCTTCGGTTTTCCAGCTGCTTTCCAAATAAGCAAACCCGCGCTCGGCCGAGGTGTTGAGCCCCTCCTCGATCACCGCCAACTCGCGCTCCATATCTTTGCGCGTGAGATTAGCCGCGTCCGCCCGCTCGCTTAAGGCCAGCATAATAATATCGCGGCGAATTTTCTTCGGTGCAAAGGCAAGATAGCACAAACCAACCGAGCTATGCAGAATGGGAATACGCTGGCCAAGCCCACGTTTGGTGAAATTGTACGGGCTATCTGATCTGGTGCTGGCGCGCACAATCATATGGCTGCCGGAATTGGTGGTGAACAGCACGGGCCATTCCACCTCGTCCGCGCACTGTTCCACATACAGACGTACCGGCCCGCCGATCCAGCTATCGCGCTTATAACCATCGCTTAAGCCCAACACACGCTCCGCCAGGAAATAGCTTTTCGATTTCGGATCGCGCGCGATGTAGCCGAGAGACTTTAATGTTTCCAACAAACGAAACGTGGTGATGCGGTTCAAGCCCGACAGCCGCGCCAACTCCGCGCACGGCAACGGCCCAAAGCCATTCAAATGCTGAATGATGCCTAAGCCCCGCTCTAACGCGCGCACTGACGGCTGCGAGTGCTCACGCTTCGCTGCCGTTGTGGTGCGCGTTACGCGTCGAGGAAGGAGAGAATTTGGCTGGCGACCCATTCCGGTTCCGTTTGCAAAAGGCCCAGGCCCGCTTTGCCTGTGGCGCGCACATATTTCACATCTTTCAACAGGGATGCTGCGTCCTCGCCCCGGCCGAATGAGCCATCGGGTTCGATGATCAACACCGGCACTGTAACACCGGGCAAGCGGCCCCGCATGTCGTAACTGTTCACCGCGCGTTCGCCGTAAATGGCATTCATGCCGCCGCGATAATACTCGTTGAACAGGTTGAACTTCTGCTCGAACGGCATGTCTTTCGGGTAGCGCTCCATCACCTTGGCCCATTCCTTTTGCAGGAACATGCCGCTGGGTTCGGGGATGCCGGGCCAGGCATTGGCGTACATTTGCTTGCGCTGCTCTTCCTCGAACAACGCCGGGCCAATCAGCACCATGCGCCGGATCAGGGTCGGGAAACGGCGTTGCATTTCCACCGCCACAGCCGTGCCCGTAAACATGCCCACCACATCGATCTGCTTAAATGCCATCCCGCGCGGCACATCGGCCAACCAGTTGGCATACTCACCGATCTCGGGGTGATCTTTCCCTGGTGGCAGCTTGGGCCTGAAACTCTCGCCAAAGCCCGGCGTATCGCACGCGACAGCCAGTCTATTCGCGGCCAGATACGGCAGAATATCAGCGTACACGAAGCTAGACTGTGGGCTTTGATGGAAACAGAAGATCGGCGTTTTGCGGGGGTTATGTTTCCCGGCTTGGCGAATATGAATTTGGCCCGCAGGCGTATTTACAAAATCACGCAACACGGTGGGGCGTGGCTGCGCCCACGACACCGAGGGCAGCAGTGCTGATACGCCAGCACCCAACAACAGGTTTCGACGTGTAGGGCTATTCATAGGCATCTCTCCCCCGCCATTTTACAAAATGCAGGGCGGACAATAGCAAAAAGGGGCACCCGAGGGTGCCCCTTTTCCGTTCCTTAGAACTTGTAGCTCGCTGAAATACCGGCGGTACGGTCGTTTCCGATAAAGCCAGTCGTAAACGTGGTGACCGGAACAAACTCAGGTTCATTCACGGCGTTGTTTACATAGCGCTTATCGAACACGTTGTTCACCCAGATCGAGACATCCAGGTTGTTGGCGAACTCGGCACCAGCACGCAGGTTAACCAGTGTTTGGTTGCCGTTGTCCTGCAAGCCAATCGGCGCGTTGGTGATTTGCTTCGAACGGTACGACAGATCGCCACGGATATACGGCGAATAATCGCCCGGCATATCCCAGGTGTAGGTGCTGCTGATCGAGCCCGTCCACTTCGACGCACGCGGCAGCGTGAAGCCCGACACATCAATGCCCACAACACCGTTCACCACAACGCGCTTCAGGCCGCAGATTTCAGGCGTGGCGCACTGACGGGTCGATGAGAAGTCAGTGGTGCCCTTCACCCAATGCGGGTCCGTGTAGGCAATGCCACCCTGCACGTTCCAGCCTTCAGCCAAAGCTGCATTCAGCTCCAATTCCACGCCGTCTGCTTTGGCACCGCCAAAGTTGGTGACGTAGTTGCGGGTGTTCTGAATGGCCGACGGAATGGTGTATTGCACATCAGACCAATCGATATGGAACACCGCCACGTTGGCTTGCAAGCGGTTGTCGAGCAGCGTGGTTTTCAAACCGGCTTCGTAGGTGATGTTGGTTTCAGGTTGATAGCTTTGCTCGGACACAATGGCCGAGTTGTTGAAACCACCAGACTTCGCACCCTTTGCAACGCTGGCGTAGGCCAAAATGTCGGCATCGATTTGGTAATCAACCGACGAACGCCACGTCCAGTATTTAAAGGTGTCACCCAACGGCTGCGTGAATTTGGTCAGACGGTTGATGATGGCGGCTTGGCGTTTGTCGCTGGTGTAACGGGCTTCACCGTTCACACGCAGTTGGTCAGACACTTTCACCTGCACTAAACCGAAACCGGCATAGGTTTTGTTGTCTTCGGTGGTCACTTGGTCCAACGCCAAGGTCGGGAATACCGGCGAATTGCTGGCCGGGTTCGCACCCGTCGGCACGCCGTTACCCGTGATGAAGAACTGCTTGGCTTCGCGGTCGTAGTAGTACGCACCACCCGCCAAATCGATCATCTCGTTACCGTAGGATTCCAAACGGAACTCTTGGCTCCACTCATCCACTGGGCCCATGAACGGATACACATAGCGGCGTGCAGCCGGGCCTGTGGTGGCATCCAAAATCTGGTCAGCAATACCAGCCGAGTCATAGTTGCCGTAGGTGGACAACGACTTCAACGTCACCGGGCCGAAATCATACGACACGTTGATGTAGCCCAATTCAGATTTGTACTTGCTGAAGGTTTGGTCAGACACGAACACTTGGTCCGGCGCTTCCAACGTACCGCAAACATAACGCAAGGTGGTACGGCCACGACCCGTCAATGGCGGAGCGCTGTTGGTGCCACCGCAGTTGTTCGGGAAGATGTAGTTGGCAGAACCATCTAACTTGTCTTTGCCGTAGTAATAGAACGCGGTGATTTCCATGTTGTCCGACGGCGTGAAGAACAACGTGGTGGCGCCTGCGCCTTTATAATCCCAGCCGCCCAGGTTTTCGTTATCCAACGCGTTATCAACTGTGCCGTCGAAGTGGCTGTAGCTGCCTTGGAAGCGCACGCTGAATTTATCGTTCACCGGGCCCGAGGTTGAGAACGACACATCAGCGCGTTCATCAGTACCCAACGTGCCCTTTACAGTGCCTTCCCATTTGTTCGTGTCAGGCTTGCGCGTCACGTAGTTGATGGCGCCAGCGAATGTATTGTTGCCGTACAGGGCTGATTGCGGGCCGCGCACGATTTCAACGCGCT
The DNA here is from genome assembly GCA_965229355.1 of Rhodospirillaceae bacterium. Classification (GTDB taxonomy): domain Bacteria; phylum Pseudomonadota; class Alphaproteobacteria; order Rhodospirillales; family Rhodospirillaceae. The sequence goes on from OZ245869.1 coordinate 4,007,185, forward strand.
CGAGGTCAAACACCGAGACGTTGATGTTGGATTTAGCCGACAGGAACACGCCGTCCATGAACACGCCGACGTTGTTGTCGAAGGTCGTCGTCACAGTTGCCGACAAACCACGGATGGTTGGTGCAGCCAAGCCGCCGCCGTTGCCTTCGTAATACGTCAAACCAGGTGTTAAGCGCGCGATATCGCCCAAGCTGACCGAACCAGAGCGTTCAATATTTTCAGCCGAGAATGCGGTGATCGACACCGGCACGCTTTGCAGATCTTCTTCGCGCTTACGGGCAGTGACGACGATTTCTTCAACCGCTTGGCCCCAGGCCACGCCAGTGCCGCTGGTGATAGCTAATGCGGCGATGATCGACGCAACGCTGAAGCGCGTGCGCATGTTTAATTGAGACACGATAGTGGCTCCCCTTCTTTGGAGTATTCGGAAAACAAAACAGCCTGTACCGGCGACCCTTGCAGCAACCCGCCAGCACACGAATTAAGAGTTACACGGCCTAAACGTAAAACCGGGGGCACTCTCAATCTGCGAGGCAAAACCGTCAAAACAATCCGGCCACAGTCGTACATAGTACGTACGCCCGAATATGGGGCGATTTTCAGCCAAAAAGCCAGGTTTTGCGGGGGTTTATGGGGCTAACAACGGGTGATGCCCGAAGGCCACAGTGCGCGAGAACGTGAGGACGCGTCTAAGGGTTGGTTCACATCCAATCCCCTCACGCCTGTAAGGACTGACAGGTCTGTCGCACAATTCGGCGTGGCTTAATCGCCAAATATTTTGATCAACAATATTAGGTGCACAGATGGAACCGATAGATATTCAATCTACTCTCGACATCCAACACACGATACGTAAAGCCATAAAATGGAGTTATTGGGGAGTGTTTGCACTTTCGGTTTTTGGTGTTTTTCTTGCAATTAAAACAAAAGAAAAAGCGAAGTATGCACGCGCATGTAACAACGCACTCATCATTGTCGGTCAATTCTCTGAGCGTTTGGCATACACGCTTGTGGCTATCTCCGGCACGCTAGTGATTGCTCTGCTTGCGATCGCGAGCGATCTCGTTAGTGAATTTGCTAGCAACAACAACCAAATGATCAAAATATTTGCGCACGATGTATTCCGCGCTATCCGCGACTTCATGCTTTCTGGCGGATACGGGATTTTTGTTGCAGGACTGAGCATCTTTATACGTTCAGCCATAGACAAACGAGATCGCCATGAGTGGCCCACACCAACAAGCGTTGTTAGCATTGTTATCTGCCTCATACTTTTAATAGCGGTGCTCACAACAGCAGACTCTTTGATATTTGGAACGACCCAGTTGCTAACTTCAATCGCACGCGCAGACAGTGCGTTGATCGCAATTCAATCGCCTCCATAAAAACAGATGCCGCTCCCCGGCTTGACCGGAGAATCCATTTCTCAGTTCGCTTTAGAAATTGTTGAACGACTGATCGCCCGATCAAGTCGGGCGATGACGAGTGGTGGCCACAAAAGCTGGACTAACTCAGGTCGTCATCCTGGGGCTTGTCCCTAGGATCCAGGATTTAATGCCCCGTAGACTTTTGTGACCCTGGACCCTGGGAATAAATCCCAGAGTGACGAGTAGTGTATGTGCTGCCTGTATTGACACCGCGCCCCTACTTCAGCGATTTATTGAGCACTTCGCGCTGGGCATAAGCCTGCCGAAGTTATGGAGAGAACTATGGCCGAGATTGTGATCAGCCGCTGATCCCTCGCGTTGTGAGCTAAAACGATTTGAGACTTAAGCCTTAGGGTTCACCTGAGGTTTTTAGCGAACAAACATGCGAGGCCGTTCGCCCCTGCCCTTGTGCAGGTTGGGCATGCTTTGCGCTGCCTAACTGTCAGCCCATCGGCGGCTGTTTGCTTTGTTAGGCTTTTCTTTCAATGAACATCTCTAAAATTGACCAGCGCATTTTGCATGCGCTGGCGCAGGGCGGTTACATCCGCCACGACCGCGACCCGAAAACAGGTCGCATTATCGACGTGTGCTGCTTCACCCGTGATGGCTATGTGCTGAGTGACTGCACGTTGCCTGCGTTCCAGAAACTGAAACGCAAAGGGCTGATCGAGTCACATAATGGATTACCGTATCGCATCTCTCGCTTCGGCATAAAGTGCGTGCGGCCCCAACTCGATAACCGATAAGTGCAATATCGCCGCCACCCGATGCCAGCCGAGGGTGGCGGCACCGCATACTGTTCGGGGCGAGTCCCCTGTTGCGATCTGCGACATAGCGTATTCAGGGCAGAAAGACGTAACGTCATAACAACCTAGGGGTTTTTGCTGCAGCGCTTTAAAGACCAAAAAACAAGGCATTCTCTCACCTCGCACCGCAGCAAAATAACCATCTTGTCATTGGTGCTAAAGCCTTCAAAAATATGTGAAAGGGTGGAAATCAACCATCCGTGGAAAACAGAATGTCAGACAGTACGACCGATACTCAGCAAAGCACGTGGCTGAAGGCCGCGTGGGATAATGCTGCGGCGGCGCATATCGCCATTGACGCCCAGACATTAGCCATCCGCGATGTCAACAAAGCCGCATCGGATATGACAGGCTATGCGGCAGACCAATTAATCGGTCGCCCCTTTGCTGATGTGTTCGAGGCAATATCGGCAGAGCAACTGAGCCTGTACCTAAAATTCGGGAAAAAACCGCACAACATGAATGTGCGCAGAAAGTCTGGCGCACTCAGCGAAGTTGTTCTCACAGAATTGACACCCAAGCCCGCAAGCGGCGTCAGGGTGTTTACGTTCAGTGATCAGGCGCAAGTGTACGCCAGCGATAAAATGCGCCGCCTTTCGTGGGCTGTGCATGCTTACACGCAATCCATGTCGGCTCTGACCAACACGCAAGATTTGCCAAGCCTGGTGAATAATGTGTGCGAAGCCATTGTGAGTAACGGTGTGTATGTGCTGGCGTGGTTTGGGCTTGCTGAAAGCGGCCCGAACAAACCCGTGCGCATGTTGGGTTGTGCGGGCGAAGCGCTGGAATACATGAAGGGCCTGGAGATCAGTTGGTCGGCCGATGCTCCCGGAGGGCAAGGCCCCACCGGCATGGCCATTCGTTCGGGCCAGCCTTACATTATGCGCGATGCCTTGGTGGACCCCACGTTCCAAAGCTGGCGTGAGAAAGGCCAGAAATACGGTATTCGCTCTAGCGTCACCATACCGTTTAAGCGCAGCGAAACCGTGCGCGGCGCACTGATGGTTTATGCCAACTCGCCCAATGCTTTTGGTCTGGACGAATTGGAACTGTTCGCCCGCCTGTGTGACGAAGTAGGTTTCGCCGTCGAGGCTGAACATCGCAGCGCCATGTTGGCGATGACCGAAGCAAAATTCGAGCGCCTGATTTCCGCCACCCCCACACCGGTCATTGGCGTTGGGATGGACAACATCATCCAGATTTATAACACCGTGGCCGAGCAAGTGTTCGGCTACACCCAGTCCGAGGCGATTGGCCAGCCGCTCGATATTTTAATTCCGCTCGAGTCCATCTCGGGGCACCGCAAGTTGTTGCAAACCTATGGCTTGACCGAGAAGGCCAGCCGCAAAATGGCGCCCACACCTGTGCGCGAACTGGTGGGCCGTAAAAAGAACGGCGAAACCTTCCCGATCGAAGTGATTATTTCAAAGATCGACACCGCAGACGGCTCGCTGATGACCGCCATTGTGCGTGATTTAACCGAACAAAAAGCCATTCAGCGCCGGCTGATGCAGTCTGAAAAAATGGAAGCGTTCGGGCAACTGGCCGGCGGAATTGCACACGACTTCAACAACCTTTTAGGCGTGATTAGCGGTAATGCCGAGTTGATCCGCGAGAAAAATGGCATGCAGCCCCAGTACCGCGCCAACCTTGATTTTATTGAATCAGCCTGTGCCCACGGCGCAGACCTGACACGCCGCTTGCTGGTGTTCTCGCGCAAGGCCGACCCCAAACTAACCACGGTCGATATCTGTGCTGTTGTGCACGAAGTATCAGCCATTTTGCGCTACACGCTGAATGGCAACATTAGCGTTGAAACGCGTATTACCGACGACAGCGCTTACGTCAACGCCGATGCCTCGATGCTGCAAACATCGCTGCTGAATTTATGCCTCAATGCGCGCGACGCCATGCCCGATGGCGGCACACTCACCCTGACAGTCGACCGTATCGCCAACAGCGGCGCGGCTACAGATTTCGTCGCCATTGCCATCGCCGATACCGGCACGGGCATTCCGCCGCATGTGTTGCCGCAAATTTTTGACCCGTTCTTCACCACCAAGCCCGAAGGCAAAGGTACCGGGCTGGGGTTATCGATGGTCTATGGCTTTGCCGAACAGTGCGGCGGCAAGGTTGAGGTGAAAAGCGAACTCGGCCAAGGCACATGCTTCACGCTCACCCTGCCCTGCGCAACTGCGCCTGTTGCCCCCACCACGGCTGTCGTGCGTGGTGTTGTCGATTTGCGCGAAATCACAATCTTGTATGTAGAAGATAACGAGGACTTGCGCGATGTCTCGGCAATGAGGCTTGAAATGCTGGGCGCCCATGTGATCGCCGTTGGTACGCCGGACGAAGCGCTAGAGATCAGCGCATCAGCCGAACACATTCATATTCTACTGACAGACTTACAGTTGAGCCATCATATGTCGGGCATCAGCCTCGCCCACGAGTTACGGCGCCGACGCCCAAACATCGGCATTGCCATCACCACAGGCTATCTGCATCCGCAGGATGCAAAACAACTTGAACCCGATTGGGCCGTGCTGGAAAAGCCCGTGACCCACGATGCGCTAATTAGCGCCATATCGCGGCTCGTGACTCCTTCTGAATTGCGCGCCAGCGCATCATGATCTCAATAGCACATCGAATTGCCGTAGCATTTTGTATGCTGACGTGTGGGGTATTTGCGGCGGCGGCGCACGCCGATGACGTGCAAAGCATGATGACCAAGGGCGTCACAATCACCTGCAAGCTGGATGAAACCTTGGCGTTTTATCAGGGCATTTTGAACCAACGCATTATTGATGACAGCGTGCGTGACGGTGCGCGTGTCAGCCAGTATGTCGATATTCCAGCCACCACCAATATCCGCCTGATCACCATGACCGGTGCAGACACCTTTCCCGACAGCAATGCAACGGGTGGCAAGTTCGGCTTCATCGGTATCGATAACAAAGATGCCGCTGCGTGCAAAACGGGCGCATCATCGAACAAAGCCAAAGCGGGCGATGTGTTGTTCTCGGTGCGTGTGGCGAACATTACCGAGATTGAAGCCCGCGCGAAGGCTAAGAACATTCCTGTTATTGTGCCACTGGGCACCTCAGGCTCGGGCAAAGCCCGCAACATGATGATGCTGGACCCCAATGGCCGCATCGTTGAGGTGTTTGAGGTGTTTGGAAAATAGATTGACGGAGAAGCATCTCGGACTTTTCTTGTTTGGAGAAAGCCTAAGGCTCACGCCTATAATGGATTAACGGGGCAGAAACTCGTCATATTCAAGAACGCACTATACTGCTGGTTCACCACAGCAGTACTGATCACTGCGGTAGCGGGTGTCGTCGTGGTGTTTGTGACCGCAGCATTTTGTAGCACCGCCATGTTATAGTGAAACTGCTGCCGCGCTGGAATGAAACCCATTTGCTGTTCATACCAACTGACTGGCACGGTGTATGTGGCGCGCGCATCCAATGTCACAGAGACGGTACCCAGCAAAACGCCATTGGTGGAATCATACACCTTTACCGCAAACGTATTGGCAACGGTTGACGTGTTGTGAATACTCACCTGTGCGGGATACGCTAAGTCTGACATGCGCGATGAGTGCACGTTGACCAATGACTGATTTAGGTAACGATAGTTCGTAACCGCTGGCGTGTAGGCGCATACCGATGCGTTTTCAAAGAACCTGTTGCTGTTGTTGAATACAACGTGCTGATATCCCGGCAACTCACCGTTGGCTGGGGCGGTTATATATGCCGCCAAACCTGTATCGCTGCCGCTTAATCCCACTACTCCAGCAGCCTTCATGACATCGGTGATAGCAACTTGATGTGAAACCATGGGCGAAACATTGTAAACCGTTGCGCCATAAGCACGGCCGGATGGCGTACCAACAAGCGTCAGCGTAAAACTGACAACCCCGGTGCCCGGGTTAAACAATCGCAGGTACGACAAATTACCTGATGGATCCAGGTATAACGGTGCAATGGCGATGCCCGACGGATCCAACACAGCCCGTCCAATTTTATTTGTACCCTGCGCCGTGTACCACAGCGCATTATCGGGGCCCACTGTTAGCATCAAGGCGCCATTGCGGGTGGTGCCTGGCATTGGGAACTCGGCAATCTGCCCTGCCATAGTGATACGGCCCAGCCTGTTTACCGTAGATTCTAAAAACCACATTGCGCCATCAGGCCCAGCCACAATTCCGGTAGGTTCAGCATTCGCCGTCGGCAACGCATACTCTGTAATCACACCATCTACGGTGATGCGGCCAATTTTATTTCGGCTGCGTTCCGTAAACCAAATCGCACCATCTGGCCCTAACGCTAAGGCGAACGGCCGCGAATTTGTGGTGGGTATAGTGTAGCTTGTAACCACTCCCGCTGTTGTCATCCTGCCAATCATGTTGGGAGCCGGCATGGTAAACCACAGCGCACCATCCGAGCCCGTCGCCAGCCACGTGGGCAAACTATTGGTTGGCGTAGAGACCGGAAAACGAGTGAGCGTACCGTCCTCAGCTATACGCGTGAGCCAACCAGGCCCAAGTGTTGATCCTGTTGATCGAGGTCCTTGGTCTGCGACCCAGATAGCTTTATCTGGCCCAATCGTCATGCATTGTGGAAATGCAATGTCCGGAAAATAACCCAGCGTCACCTGGCGTTGCGCTGATGTTTGCCCATTTAAGTCGGTTGCGAAATTTGGAAACTGCGTTTGCACACCCTGCGGCGTAATGCGTGTGAAACGGTTACCCCATTGCTCAGAGACCCAAAGGTTACCGTCCGTTGCAGCGACAATACAAACCGGCCCCGTTTGCGCTGTCAGCCCGTTTGGTGTGCTTGCGGCTGGTAACTCATATTCTGTAATCTGACCGGCCGTCGTTATACGCCCGATTTTAGATTTATTGCCCCCTTCGGTGAACCAAAGTGCGCCATCGGGCCCGGTCGTGATTCCTGCGACCGATGCATTCGATGTCGGAACATCAAATTCGGTGATGACAGGCGCTGTCAGCGCATATGTCTGTGATGCTGAGGCTATGAAACTTAAGCTCGCAACCGTCGCCAAAACCGTACGCCGGAAACATTGAGGCAATCCACTACACTGAAACATTGCTCACTCCAGCATCCAACCCTGTATATGAGCATTTACACTCTAAAAGTGTTTATAACAAACTATTCCCTATAAACGGATTTCATAAACTCAAGTTATTTTAACCTAAACAAGCTATGGCAGCTTCAAGACAGCAAAAAAGGCCCGGATTGCTCCGGGCCTTTTGCATTCAGAAACACCAACCGGCGTATTTAGCTGCCGGCCTTCGCAGGTGCTGGCTTTTGGGTGTTGGCGTACACTTCCAAGCTCGACAGGTTCGGCTTTTCCCATGACTCCTTCGGCGGCGGCACCAGCATGTGCGGCCAGTTCTTTTCCATGTGCGCGCGCACTGGCTTTTTGAAGAAGTTGATGTCGTCGAAGTTCATAACGGTCGATTGATACAGCACATGGCCAGGGGCCGCGCCCATCAGCATCCACGGCAGCCACGGTGTGACGCGTGACCACGTGCCCGTGGTTTGCAGCGATGTCAGTTTCGGGTTCTGCGCATCAGCCAGGTTCACAACGTAGGTGTAGCACTCGCTGACTTGGTTCATGGGGCCAGAGCTTTCGCGCGGCCACTTATCGGGTTGCAGCGCTGATTTGTAGAACAGGTTGATATTGCGCAGGGCCGTAATTTGGCCGTTTGGCAGCACTTGCCACGGCAGCACGTTTTCTTTGCGGGCTGAATCAGCTTCTTTCTGGTTCAAGCCGCCGTAGTTTGGCGCGGGCTTGGCAAATTCTTCAAAGTGCTCGTTCCACGGATCGTTGATCACATCCACCACCTTCACCAATTCGTTGGTGTAGGGGTTTTTATATTCGGTCAGCACTTCGCCAGTGGCGAGGTTGGTATAAAGAATGGCTTCGCGGTGATAGCAACGCACGCTGCCGTCTTTTTGGGTTTCGTTCTTGGCAACGGCCACAACTTCAAAGCCGAATAAATCCTGCACCTTTTCCTTCTCGCGCACGCCCGAGATGATGCCGCTGGCTGAGCCGTATTTAATTTTCGTCTCGTCCATGTTGCCGTTAATGCGCGCCATCAAATTCACCGTGCCTTTGCCGGTGGTGAGATCGATGTACGGGCCCTTCAACGTGGGCGCGGCTGTAGCAGCTTGCGCGGTTTGCAGAACGCCCGCGGCAGCCGTTGCGGCAGCGGCGGTGGCGAAGAAATTGCGGCGATCCATGATCAGCCTCCCCTGATGTGTAAGGTGGCCAGCCTAGGCCTTGTCGTTATGACACGACAATCAGCACTCTGACCTACCGCCCGAAATATGGGCGTTTATGTGATTTGAGAAAAATCAATAAACCTACTGCGTAGTACGCAAAATCGTTACGGGCTAACAGGTTGACGCTGCACCGGGTAATCAGACCACAGACTAAAGCGCCCCTCCCATGGGATTCCATCGGCTTTCAAAATCGTGGGGTGAACGGCTTCCACCAACTTGCGCGTGCCAGCGGGAATATCATCAGCCCTCAGCACCTTCACACCATGCGTATTCCAAACACAAAAACCCGGTGTGTCGCCCATCAGCAACCATGGCCACCATAACATCGTCACGTTCATGTCGTAGGTGGCGTGCGCAACGGTTTTAATCTTCGGGTCCGCGATATCTTTCAGTAACCCGCCGTTGGTGGTTTTTTCCGAATACAACAAATCAGGCCCGGAATGCTCCAGTGGCCATTTGTCTTTCGTCAGCGGATTTTTCAAATAGACGCCTGACGAATAGCGCTCGACCCACGCAAAATCCCCCGCACGCCGCCATTCCAGGGTGAATGGTTTTTCTGGCGTATAGCGTGATGTCCACACGCCATCGCTGCGCAAAAATTGCGGGCCTTGATCGGTCCACAGCGATTGGCCCCGGCCCTCGCGTTGATGAAACGGCTTGACCGTACGGCCATTCAACGGGTTCACAAACTCCATCAACGGCACGGTTTCACCGGGGCGGTGATACACAGTGGCTTCCCAAATGCTAACCAAGTGGCCATCATTTCGTTGCTCGACCTGACGGCGCACGATGGATGTGCACGCGCACAAGTTCACAATCTCACGCCCCGGCATGAAAGCTTCCAGCGTGCCAGTGTAGGTGTGAAACACGGTTTTGTTTTCTAAACTGGCGTTCAGTTTCAGAAATGCACGCACATGATCGGCGGGTGTTTCAAGTTTCAGCGCTGGCGTTGCAGCTTGCGCCGCACCTGCGAGTGCAATCGGCACTGCCCCGGCCGTCGTGAGAATGTTGCGGCGGCTAATGTTGTTCATGGCATCACCCGTTCGGTAGCGCCCTTCACGGGCGGAATGTCGCCACAGCGTGGGTCTTGCACGATGATCTTGTCGGTTTCCAAGCGGCGCTTGCACAGCCAGTTCTCTTTCTGTGCGGTCATGCTGGGGTCATCCAGCACAAAGATCTTGTTGATGCACTTCTGCGTCCCCACGCAGCCATAAATCTGGTCATCCAGATCAGCCCGCAACGCCGCCCCAAAAACTGTTAAATCTTCGGTCAGAATGGAGGTGCCGGTACGCATTTTAGCTAATGGATTAAGGTGACTTCCCGGCATCAACGCGCCGACACGAATGATGGTGTAAGGCACGCCAGAGTCTCGCAGCACATGCTCGGCCTTTGTCATGTCGGCGGCCACTTTGTAGAGCGGCGGACTTAAGGGGCAATCTTTGGCGGCACGGTCCCCGCACCCACTGCCCAGGCCCAGAAACTGCTTTACGCCCATCTTTTTGGCGTGGGGCACAAAGTTGGAATAAAGCCTGGTGTAGCTTTGGGTGTCGTTGATATCTAAAATCTGCACCACCTCGACCATGATCGTATATTTTTTGCCGTCCAGCGCTTTGGCCACCTCATCTGCGTTCATGGCATCGCCCACCACAAACTGCGCATTGGTGCCTGCCAGTAACGCGCGGTCGGTGCTGGGGCGAACAAAAGCCGTCACATCATCGCCCCGCTTCATCAGCATTTTTGAAACAACCGAGCCGGTGTTCCCCGCCCCGCCGATAATCAGGATGTTTTCTTTGGCGATAGCAGGCGCAGAGATCAGCGCTGCAAGCACTAGCAGAGTGTTTCGTAAATGTACGCGCATAACCCCGGCCCCTTTTGCGTGGCGTGTTTGGCTTGATAGCGCGTAAAATGTTAGCTGAAGTTCTTATTTTCCACTAGCGTTAGAGAAATGGTGGCACAGCCCACTTGCGCAATGATGCAATACGAAATGGAATCCGGGGGTCAGCATGGCGATACAGCATTGGTCTATTGGCGATGTCACGGTCAGTAAAATTGTTGATCTGATCGAGCCTTTTGATGCCGCCCGCGCCTATCCGGGTGCTGACCTTAGCGCGTTTGACAAACACCTTGATTGGTTAACGCCGTACTTTTACGACCCCGGTCAGAAGACCATTATTTTCAGTTTTCATTCGTATTTAATACGCACCGGCAAACACACCATACTGGTCGATACCTGCATTGGTGACCATAAAAGCCGGGCACCGATGATGCCGGGATGGCACTTGAAGGAAGGCCCCTACATCAAAAACTTAGCCGCCGCGGGTGTACGGCCCGAGCAAGTTGACTTCGTCATGTGCACGCATCTGCACGCTGACCATGTGGGTTGGAACACGAAGTATGAGAATGGGCGCTGGGCCCCTACTTTCCCGAATGCACGTTACGTGTTTCATCGCAAAGAGTTGGAAAGCATCCAGTCAAAGCTGGGGCAAGATAACTACAACTCGCCCTCATACATTGACAGCGTGCTACCAGTTATCGAGACCCGCCAGGCCGATTTGGTTGATACGGACCATGAATTTCTGAACGGCATTCACGTCTGTCAAACACCGGGGCACTCGCCCGGTCACTACTGTGTGGAAATCAATTCACGCAAAAAGCGCGCCGTCATGTCGGGCGATCTTTTACACAACCCCATCCAGGTCGTGCGACCCGATTGGGAAACAATGTTCTGTACCGATAAACAGGCCGCAGTTGTGCAGCGAACCAAATTCGTTGATCGCCATACCGATCAGGACATTACCATTTTCGCGGGCCACTTCGGCGGGCCAACGGCAGGCCGCATTGCCAGCCAAAAAGGCGGTGAACGCATCTTCAAGGTGAACACCTAGATCTCAAGATGAACACTTAGATCGCGTCTGCTGAGCCAAATAAACACATCTTCCTTCGTACCAAAGAAAAAGGCCCGGATTACTCCGGGCCTTTTACATTCATCAGATCAGACTGATCAGATTAGAAGCTGGTCTTCAAACGGACCATCCAAGTGCCCGGTGAGCTTAAGTACGAGTAACCAGAAATACCGGCCACGTTGTACACTTCGCCCAAGCAGTTGGTGCAATCCACCGACAGCTTGTACTTGTTGTCTTGGTCAGACAGCGACAAGCCAGCGTTCACAACCCAATAGCTTTCGGTCAACGAACCCGAGACAAACGGGCCATCTGTGCGGAAGACACTGTTGGTGCCATTCGCAGCACGGAAGAAGCTGACGTTAGCAGCGGCAGATTCAAACGTTGACGAGTAGCTGGCGGTCACGCTCGGCGTGACGACGAAGTTGCCAACCGGAATCTCGTAGTTTGCACCGATGCTGCCGGTCCACGACGGGGTACGAGCCGGTTCGGCAATGTTGCCGGACACGTCTACGATACCTTGGCCGCAACCACCCAAACCACCCGACGGAGCGCCGTAACGCACGGCGGCCGAGCTGTTGGCGGCAATAGATGCACGGCAAGAAGCCAATTGAGCTTGCGTGCTGGTGCCGAGGTTGCGGTACTTCGGATCTTGATAACCCAAGCTACCGAAGATGTTTAAGCCATCGATCGGCAACAACGCAGCTTCGATTTCAACGCCGCGGTTACGCAGGTCTGAATCGTTCAGCGTCAAGAACGTCGGAGCAGTTGCACCAGCGGCAACGAACGAAGCCGGTGATTGGAATTGCTTCACGTCCATGTGGAACAAGGTAGCGTTGAAGCGGAAGCGGTTATCAAACCATTCCGTCTTCGCACCCAACTCGTAGCTCCACACCTTCTCAGGCTTGAAGGTCAGCAGGGTGTTGGCACCCGAACCACGCGCATTCCAACCACCCGAGCGGAAGCCCTTCGTGGCCGAAGCAAACAGCAACGCATCGTCTGTGGCCTTGTAGTTCAAGGCGAAACGCGGCGTCCACAGGTTCACTTCTTGCTCGGTCGGAATACCGAATTGAGCAAGGTTAACTGTGTCCAAACGGTTGTTACGAACTTGGCCGTTCACAACGACGGTCGAGACAACACCAGCCGGACGGCTGTCCACAGTGGCGAAGTCTTTTTCTTCGTTCGTGAAGCGCACGCCAGCCGTAGCCGTCAGCTGATCAGTGATCGAATAGTCGAACTGACCATAGGCTGCCAAAGCTTCTGTGCCGTTCGCGACTTGTTGGTCACGGCCGATCAGGCCTTGGTTGGTCCCGGCGACGGGGAAGATGTCAGCCAAGTCCATGTCGTTGTTTTCGTCGTAGTAGTACACACCAGCCACGTACTTCAGCTGATCTTCCATCAGGCTGCCGTTAGCCTTGATTTCTTGTGTGAACTGGTTCGACTTCACGCGTTGCGACAGGGTGAAACCTGAACCCAACGGGTGACCGGTCGTTGAGCCTGCAGGGCCCAAGGTGAACGGAACAGCCGGGCCTGGGTTGGCAGGCGAACGACCGTTACGACCCGATTGGAAGTCCAACGCGATGTCTTGTTGCGTATCGACATAACCGGTGATGACGTTGATCGTCATGTTGTCGTTAGCTTCGATCGTGAAGTTCGACACCGACAATTTGGTCGCAGCTTTGGTGGTTTGCGGATCGAAGTTGTTCTTCGGACCGGTCAAAGTCGCCGGGGTCAGAACACCGCCGACGCTGACAACCAGGTTCGGGAACGCCGGTTGGCGGTTCTTGGCAAAGCCTGAGAAGATCCAACGGCCATCGCAGTTCGCCGGAACGCCCGGGTTCAACGTGTCGCAGGTGTCGTTCAAAAGGTTGGTGCCACGGGCACGCATGTAGTTGAACGAGCCATCCCACGTCACCTTGTCGCTCAGCTTGGCTGTGAAAGCGCCGCGTAAGCCCAGGTTGTTGGTGTCGTTCAACTTGTCGCCGGTGGCGTAGTTGGTGACGTAGCCGTCGTCATCGGTATAGAACGCGCCGATTTGCGTCAGCAACTTATCCGAGATCGGCATGTTCACTGTGGTACGAGCTTCGTAATAGTCGAAGCGGCCATAGCCAACTTGCGCATTGCCGCTGAACTCTTCAGCCGGCTTCTTCATGCTGACCGAGATAGCACCACCGGTGACGTTACGGCCGAACAGCGTGCCTTGCGGGCCGTGCAACACTTCGATGCGGTCAACGTCGAAGAACGACAATTGGTTGGCGTTCTGACGGCTGATCACGATTTCGTCGAAGTACGTAGCGACCGGAAGGTCGATGGTCGACAAGGTGTCGGTCGAACCTAAGCCGCGCATGAAGTAGGTGTTCGACGTGGCCGGGCCGGTGTTCGAGTGACCCAACATGTTGGGTACGAACTTCACCAGTTCAACGGTGGTGTCGATGTTGCGACGCTCTAATTCGTTTGGCGAGAAAGCAGATACGGTTACTGGCACTTCTTGCAGGTTTTCCGCGCGGCGTTGCGCCGTCACTACAATTTCTTCCAAGCCCGCTTGAACTTGTGCTTGTTGTTGTTGTGCAAATGCACTGCCGCTGGCAAGCAAGCCTACGCCCGCTGCCGCGCACAACAGTGCGCTTTTCAGCCGCATCGTCTTCATGAGTATCTCCCTCGGTGTTGAAACTTACGCGCAAACGAGTCCGAAAATTGAAACTTGAGTAGCCCTTGCCACTCCGATCCTCGTTCTGCGCGGAGCGTAGTACCGCAAACGAACGGGCTTGAGGAAATAATGTTCCGGGTTACGCATAGCGAACAAAAAGATGTTGCATCCGGGCAACATCCTTACAAGTGACAGGCATACAGGCTGCCAATTTACCACCTGAACACGCCCAGAATATCACTCAAACAGGTCTGCATTTTTCGATTTCGTCACGAAACAAGCGGCCCCCTCAGCAACCAAACACGTCACACCACACCACGCCAGAATTGAACAAAAGCACGACAAGCAAAAGTGACGGCGATGATGGGGAGCACATCATCCACGGCGAGAGAACGCGTCATACCCGATATGCGGCTATAGGATCTCGTACTGATGTTCAGGTGGGTGTGGTGGCCATTGCCGCAGGACAATCTGACAACCGTAGCTAAGCCCTAACCTGCGGCAGCACGCGGCTGTGGCGCTAACAGTCTCTCGATTTCACTGAAAAGCGTCGGCCAGTGCACTGGCTTGGCCACAAGCGCGTTGGCGCCTGCGCCCAGATATTCTGTACGGTGCTCGCTCACAATATCGGCTGTGAAAGCAATAATCGGCAAATTGCGCCGCTGCATATCGGCATGTGCACGAATATTTTTAATGGCTTCAGGGCCGTCCATGACCGGCATCTGCATATCCATCAGAACAATATCGAAGGGCTGCGCGGCTGCCGCATCCACAGCCAATTGACCATTTTCTACGGCCATCACCCGGTGCCCAGCCTTTTCAAGCATCGCTGTCACAAGCATGCGGGTGGTGTCGTTATCTTCAGCCAACAAAATATGATACGCGCGCGAAGATACATATGGCAGCGCGGCATCGCTTGCACGGCGTGCGGGGCGCAACGGCAGTTCAGCCAATGGAATACCTTGAGCGCGCGTCGTACGGTCTTCTGCGACAGGCACAGTAAACGAGAATGTCGACCCCAGGCCCTCTTGCGATGAGACAGAGATCACGCCGCCCATAGCTTTCACCAACCGCTGGCAGATGGCCAGGCCAAGCCCGGTACCGCCATACTTACGCGAGGTCGACGCATCGGCCTGCATGAATGGTTTGAACAAATGCTTCAGTGTATTGGGCGCTATGCCAATACCCGTATCGGCGACACTAAAGCGAAGAAGATAAGAATCATCCTCATTGATTATCTGCTCAAACTGAACAGTGATACGCCCGAGTTTGGTGAACTTCGTCGCGTTGTTCAGCAGGTTTGTCAGCACTTGGCGAATGCGTTTGGCGTCACCAATCACGTTATCCTGCATCTCTGGCGGCATTAAAAATAAAAGCTCAAGCCCCTTCTCTGCCGCGATAGGCATGAACAAATGCTGCAAGTCTTGCAGCATGGGCGAGATTTGGAATGGAATCATCTCGATGGGCATTTTATCCGCATCTAATTTCGAGAGATCCAGAATGTCGTTCAAGATATCCAAAAGTGCACGGCCCGAGCGCTGCATGCGCTGAATCATTTGCCGCTGCTCGTCATCGATGCGTGTCAGCGTTAACAGGTCAGCCATGCCCAGAAGCCCGGTCATAGGTGTGCGCAGTTCGTGGCTCATCATGGCCAGAAAATCTGTCTTTGCACGGCTGGCTTTTTCCAACGCCATGTTCTGCTGCTGCAATTCTTCATCGACACGGATGCGTTCGTAGGCCACGGCAATCGTACCCGCCACCGAACGCAGGAACTTCATTTCGCTATCGCTGAATTCGCGCACTTCTTCGTCGTAGATCGACAACCGCCAAGCCCGATCATCCATCCCCGGCACCGGCACAATCAAGCCGCTTTTAAAGCGGTGCATCATGCCATCACCAAATTTCAAATTCGTTTCCGCTGAAATATCGGCAAACCGTAACGATTGCTCATGCGTTACGATGTGACGCATGACAGAGTTTTCTGCAAAATCAGTTAGCGGGCGTTCAACGTGCACCAGTTCCCGGTCGCTGCTTAAGCTTAAAGACTCAATAACGTCTGTTTCCGGGTTGTAGACAGCAAGATTGCCGTACTTGGCGCTTAACCCGTAGAAGGCAGCCTTTAAAGCCGCCCGTGATAAATCGGGCAGAGTCAGAATTGATAACGCATCGGCATTGAACGCCATCAATGCGTTCTGTTGGTTCACACGGATTTGCAGTTGGTCGGCCGTGCGGCGGCGCTCTTGCGCGATCGCCAACGTATTCGACACACTCTCTAAAAACTCGATCTCATCGCGCGAGAACGAGCGTGGAAAATCGTACAACACACACAAAAGCCGCGTTTTATTGTCGGTGCCACGCACCTGCACGACGACACCGCTTTTGAATTGGTTGACCGCACTGTCTGTAACAGTAAAGCGCGTTTCGTAATCGATATTCTCAAACCATACGGTTTGTTTGTGCTTGAGAACGTAGTGCAACACCGAGCTTTCCGGGTACACATCGAGGGAGCGGGCATATGGGATCATCTTGTCGCCGTCGACAAGGTTCATCCCCTTCATCCAGTTGGTGCGCTCATCTAATTCAATCATGGCACCAAAATTCCCGCTGGTCACCGAGCACGCCGTGGTAATGGCGGTTTTATACAATTCAGGAATATCTTTAGCTGTGAGTGCTGAAGTACTTAACGTAGCCAAGGCCGCCTGTTGCTTCGCGCGCATGGTCAACAGACTGGCGGCGCGGCGGCGCTCGTATGCAACCGCCGAAACAGTCGCCAAGGAATTGAGGAAGTTGATCTCCTCGGACGTAAAACGATGCGGGTGGTTGTAGTAAACGGCCAGGAATCGTTTGATACGGTCGGTCGTAAAAATGCGCACAACCAGCCCTGCACGCCGCTCTGCCTTCATATGTTCGCTGACGGTAAAGCGTGTTTCCTGCTCGATATCGGAATAATAAACCGGCTCTTCGGTTTGAAGCACATAACGCAGGATCGACGTATCCGGATACGTGCTGATACTGGCCGAGATCATGCGCTCTTCACCCTCGGCATTGCGGCTTAAACCGCTCATCATGCCGTCATTCTCATCAATCTCCGCCAGCGTGCTTAAGCTTGCCCCCGTAATGCGACAGGCTTTGCGGACCGCCATACTAAACAGGTCGGAAATTTGCGTGGCCGATAGCGCCTCTGAACTGAACTTCGCCAGCGCGGCTTGTTGATCGGCCCTGGCGCTTAAGGCATCAGCAGTTTTACGCCGCTCGTACGCGACGGTTAAAACGTTGACGATGGATTCAACAAACTGAACCTCATCAGCCCCAAAGTCATGCGGCTGATCGTAATACACACACAGCAAGCGCACTTTATTGTCAGTGCCTGCCACTGGCACCACCAACCCACCGCGCAGATGCTGCATCTTCTCATCGCCAAACTTAAAGCGCGTTTCCTGCGCGATATCAGGAAAGATGATGGGCTTGCCGTTCTTGAGAGCGTACAGCAGAACTGTCTTTGGGTCGTACTCGGACATGGCGCGCGATAACGCCACAAACTGGCCAGAGTCATCCAGGCTTAAGCCGTCCACTTGCTCGCGCGATATGTCAACTTCCAGAATGCTGCAATAATTAGCATCGGCCATTGAAAGCACGGTGCTGATCGCCAATTCATACAGCTTATCGATACTGCCGATGGTTAGCGCCTGATTGCTGAAGGCGGTGACAGCTTCCTGCTGTTTGATTTTGGTTTTCAAACGTACCGAGTCTGATTTATCGGCTTGCGTGCCTGCGGCCCAAGAAACCACTGTCAGCAACCCGATACTCGCCGCACTAAATAAGGCGACACCAAAGCCGGTATCGTAAAGGCCAGCAACCTCACCACGTAAGCGCAACCAGCCCATAATCGGCACTGCAATCGCCACTAACGGAATCGTGCGGCGGACAAAAACGCCCCCTGCCCCGGATGAGCGGAAGCGCGCCGCTAAACCCAAGTCTCCACGCAAGCTCATGATTGCTGTGAAGAGAATGAAAAAGCCCCCAGCAACATGCACGGCGACCGACACCGGTTCAGACGGGCGACCCAAGCGAATGTTAAAGACATAGCCCAGCAGCATCAGAAGGCTGACGAACACACCGGCTGTGGTGGCGAATGTAAACCAACGGTGAGCCCAAACTTGCCCTGTGCGCGATGCCAAGATGCAACTGGTCGCAAGCAGGAACATGCCAGAGGCCAGCGGCGACATGCGTCCGGGTGCGCGGCCACCAGCCACAAAGGGGTCGGCAAACAGTAATTCATCGACACCCAAATTCACGTTCGCGATGTATTGAAGCAGCGTCAGGCCCGCAAGCAACGCCACAAGGACTGTAAACATAAATGCGATTTGAATCGAAACAGTGGTTTGCTTTCGTGTGGCCAGCAAATACACCGCAATGCCGCTTCCTACGAATGCCGCCGCCGAATTGGCTTTCATTGCATTCGAGTGAGGAATGATCGTTCTTAAAAGAGCGATATCAAACGCCCAGCCGACTAATACGGCGGCGCCTAGCGCGACTAACATCACGGCTGCAATCGCTGCAAACCTACGTTGCATTCAACTTATGCCTTTGCGAGCCCAACCTTGGATTAGATGGGAGGGTGAACGTGCCGCCCGACGGCGGCAACTCATCAAAGGTATAGGTTACGGCGCTAGAAGTATTATTCGCTTTTGTAAAATGGTGTTAAACCCCTGCTCCGCTTGGGCTTTTGGCGTTCAAAAGGCTGCTTTCTTGGGCTGTATTTGAGAATAGCTATCAGTACCGCAGCTATTCAGCCGGAACTGGCCCAGGCTGCGAATTAGCTGGGGCTTTGCCTTGCAGCATTGCCTGCAAGCGCGGCACCTTCAGGTTATTCTTGGCGAAGACCTTATCGATGGCGATGTAAATGATCGGCGTCGAGAACAGCGTCAGCACTTGGCTGACCAACAAGCCACCGAAGACCGCCACACCCAACGGCTGACGCAACTCAGCACCAGTGCCATAGGCGATCATCAGGGGGATCGCCGCCAACATGGCCGCGATGGTGGTCATCATAATCGGGCGGAACCGCGCCAGCGCTGCTTCCATCACCGCTTGCTTGGCCGTAATGCCGCGTGAACGCTGCGCATCAAGGGCAAAGTCAACCATCAAAATCCCGTTCTTCTTCACGATACCGATTAGCAAAATCACGCCAATCAACGCCATGATCGAGAAGTCGAGTTTCCACAGCCACAACGTCAGCACCGCGCCTAAGCCCGCCGATGGCAGCGTGGAGAGAATAGTCAGTGGCGTGGTGAAGCTTTCGTAGAGAATCCCTAAGATGATGTAGACCGCAATGATGGCCGACAAGATCAGCAACGGCTGCGACTTCAGTGATTCCTCGAACGCTTGCGCCGCCCCTTGCGATTGACCCACCACCGTATCGGGCAAACCAATCTGTGCTTTGATTTCTTCAATCGCCTTGACTGATTCACCCAACGAGCCACCCTTGGGCAAGTTGAACGAGATGTTCACGGCGGGCAGCAAACCAGAACGCTGGATAGACTGCGCACCACCGATTTGCGTTTCCATCTTCGCAACCGCCGAAAGTGGAACCATGCCGTCGGTGGTGGGTGAGCGCATGTAAATAGCGCTGAGTGCTGACAGCTTCGAGTAGTACGCCGGGTCAGCTTCCAAGATCACCTTGTACTGGTTTTCTTGCGTTTGGAATTCAGCGATCTGGCGCTGGCCAAAGGCATCGTACAAAGCTTGGTTGATGTTATCGACCGTCAGGCCAAAGCGCGCCGCAGCCGTGCGGTCAATTGTCATCGCCTGAATACGCGCACCTAATTGAAGGTCGTTGCGCACATCACGGAATTTGTCGTTCTTCTGCATGGCTTGCGTTAGCTTTTCGGCCCACACAGCGAGATTATCAGTATCGGCAGAACGCAAGACGTGGCTGTACAACGCAGCCCCACCGTTTGCACCTAAGTTAATGTCTTGCTGCGACTTCAGCGTCACGTACACACCCGGCACACCCGCTGTTTTCCGGCGCACACGTTCGATGAAATCTTCAGATGTGCCTTTGCGGTCGCTGGGGTCTTTCAACACGGCGAAGAACCGCCCGCGAGAAATGGAGCCAGCACCAACAATGGTGTTCAAGCTTTCCACTGCCGGATCGTCTTTGATCAGGTCCATAATCTCAAGCTGCTTGGCCTTCATATCTTCAAACGAGATATCTTCAGGGCCGACGATCTGACCGTTCACAAACGCGATGTCTTGAATTGGGAAAAAGCCCTTGGGGATGAACACATAGCTGAGCACCGCAGCAGCCAATGTGCCGAAGAAAATGGCCAGCATCTTCTTCTCGTGATCCAACGCCCAATGCAGCGCTTTATCATAATTAGCTTTGAGTTTGTCCGTGAAACCCGGTTTACGCTCGACCTCTTCTTTGCGTGCATGCGGCTTCATGAATTTCGCGCACAGCATCGGGGCGAGCGACAGCGCTGTGATCACCGAGATCAGCAATGACATGGTCACGGTGAGCGAGAACTCGCGGAACAAGCGGCCCACAATGCCGCCCATCAGCAGCATGGGAATAAATGCCGCGATCAGCGAGAAGGTAATCGTCACCACCGTGAAGCCAATCTCGCGGCTGCCTTTTATGGCAGCATCAAACGCATTTTCACCGTTCTCGATATGCCGGTGAATGTTTTCCACCACCACAATGGCGTCATCCACCACGAACCCTACCGCAATCACCAAGGCAACCAGGGTTAGGTTATTGATGCTGAATCCCATCAGGTACATGGCGGCGAATGTCGACACAATCGACACACACAACACGATACCAACGATAATGGTGGCCGAGAGTTGCCGCAGGAACAGGCCCATAACCGCAATCACCAGCACAAGCGTGATGATCAGCGTGATTTCCACTTCGTGTAACGATGATCTAATTGTGCGCGTGCGGTCGTTGATAATGCTGATCTTCACACCCGGCGGCATCTCAGACTGCAACACCGGGATCAACTTTGTGACTTGATCGGCGATTTCAACAATATTCTGGCCGGGCTGGCGTTGTACCGCCAACAGAATACCTGGCTGGCCATAGGGGAACGCACCCAGGAATGAATTTTCAGCGGCAATTTCAACTTTCGCCACATCATGCAGCAACACCGGTGCGTTGTTGCGATAGGCGATGACGATGTTGCCGTATTCCTCGGGCGTAAAAAGCTGGTCGTTGGTTTGCAGCAACGAAACCATCTTCTCGCCGTATACCGCCCCCTTCGCTTGGTTCACGGAAGCCTTCTGTACGGCGGCACGAATGTCGGCCAGCGTTAAACCTTGCGCCGTCAAACGCTCGGGGTTCGCGCGAATACGGATAGAGGGTTTGCGTTGCCCGAAAATATCAACCTGCGACACACCGTTGATTTGGCTTAAGCGGCGCGCAACCACGATATCGGCCAAGTCACTCAGTTGCGTCAGCGGCATCGTGTCTGATGTCACGGCCAAGTTATAGACCGGCGTATCGGTGGGGTTGTTCTTCTTCCACTGTGGCGGGTTGGGCATATCGCTGGGCAAACGGCCCAACACGCTATTGATGGCCGCCTGCACTTCTTGTGCAGCGGAATCAATGTTGCGGTTTAGCTCAAACTGAATCGTAATTTGCGTATTGTTCAACGCACTCGCCGACGTCATTTCGCTAATGCCTGAAATGCCGGTAAACGCTGTCTCTAATGGGGCCGCCACAGCAGACGCCATGGTTTCAGGGTTCGCCCCTGGCAAACGCGCATTCACTTCAATGGTTGGGAAGTCCGCTTGCGGCATCGGCGATAATGGCAAGTTCGGGAATGCAAACACCCCCAACAGCACAATCGCCACCGACATCAGCACTGTTGCCACTGGGCGGCGCACAAACCACGCCGAAAAGCCGTGTGACGTATCGCTTTGCGCGGCTTCTCTCATCGCTGACTCTCTTTTTGGTGGCTTCGTTTTAGTCGCTTAAAGCTACTGCATACCCAAAGCGCTATTGGTGCTGCCGAAAGCTGCTGCCGTTTTGGCTTTCTCGCCTTGCGGTGTTTCTTTCACCGTCACAGCACTGCCGGGGCTTAAGCGCGATGCGCCGTCGATCACAACCATGTCGCCCGCATTCAAGCCTTCGGCAATTACGGTCACGTTGTCATCGGAATAGCCCAATTGCACGACCACGCGCTCAGCCGCGTTATTGACGATGCGAAACACGTAGTTGCCTTCAAGGCCGGGCCGCACCGCCACAGCGGGTACAACAAACGCACCTTTTGAAACGCCAGTTCTAATCCGCACTGCAACAAACTGACCAGGCGACAACAGATCGGATTTATTCTCGAACTCAGCACGCACCTTCGCCGTGCCCGTTGCCATATCCACAGTGTTATCAAACGCAGTGATGCGGCCCGTCGCTAATACAGCGCCAGTCATGCGGTCGAACGCTTCCACGTTACCGCCACCCAGCGAGCCTGCATCATTACGCAGATCACCCAAGGCACCTTGCGCAACTGGGAACACAACTGAGATCGGGTCCATTTGTGCAACGGTCACAATGCCATTTGCGTCAGAGGCCTTCACCACGTTGCCCGCATCGACGCGACGAATACCAACGCGGCCCGACACAGGTGAAACAATGCGCGTGTACGATTGATTGACTTCGGCCTTCTTCACGTTGGCCTTATCCATCTGCACCATAGCGCGGTACTGATCAGACGCGGCCACATACTTATCCATCGCCGCTTGGCTGACGGCACCACGGGCCACCAAGTCTTTGCCGCGCTGCAAATCTTGCTCGGCGGCACGCAGTTGCGCTTCATCACGCGCTAATTCTGCTTTCGCTGCGGCCAAGGCCGCTTGCGTGGCGCGATCATCGATGGTGGCCAGTAACTGGCCTTCCTTCACCTGATCGCCTTCTTTGAATTCAAGGGATGTTAAAATGCCATCGACCTGCGTGCGAATAACAACGCTGTGCAGACTTTCCACAGTGCCCGCCACTTCGGCCACGTGCGGCACATCGCGTTGATCAACTTTCACAACCGCCACAGGAATGGCAGGGCGCGTGTTCTGTTGCTTCGTCTGGCCGCTCCCTGCGACCAAAAGAATCCCCCCCACCAGAATCAAAGCCGCACTACCCGCCAATAACGGTAAGCGCGCTTTGGAGACTGTTAAACCAGGGATCGAAATACTCACGGGGTGCTACTCTATATGACGTGTTTGATTCATTATTTTTGGTTGCGGCGGCATACTAAAAATATGTGTTGCGAATGACTATTACAAAGTCGTGACATTATGCGCTTCGAACGCGAAAAAAGCAGGCTTTCCGACACTTTGAAAGGGTTGGAGCACGTATTTTTTACGGCCCACGCTCGGGTTTTGAACGCACGCTGTGACAGCTTAAAGCAGCCCCGTGGGGCAACCTTGTGGCGTCATAGGCCAGACTCTGGAGTAAAGGTCGAGGGTGCCCGCCCGAGGTGCCCAACATTCGGGGCCACCCCATGGACTGTTCATTCCACGAATACCGCAAATAAGGTATATGGGCCCAGCTAATCGATGGGCCAGGGCACTGACTTTGGCAGGCTGACCGCACCCACCATTTCGGCAGCTGGAGTTGTAACAGCCTGGCCGTTTGCAGCCCGCCACCACGGCTTCACCCCCTCGACATGCGCAGGCTCAACAGGCTCGCCCAAGCGCGGCATCACGAGCGGCGTGCCCGCCTTGCCGCCCAAATCCAATAACGTCTCCGCCGGATCATCCCACGGGTGCATGGCTAAATTAAACGTGCCCCAGTGCACAGGCAGAAACGGAGCCCCGCCCAACAGCTCCCACGCTTTCAGGGCGTTCTCGGGCCCTAAGTGAATATCGCCCCAGGCCGCATGAAACGCGCCCACTTCCAGCATGATCAGATCGAATGGCCCTAAGCGATCACGGATGACTTGGTACTCAGTGGTCAGGCCCGTATCACCGCTGAAGAACACCGCATGATGCGGCGAGCGGATCACAAGCGATGACCACAACGTCGCATTCCGGTCTTTAAGGCCGCGCCCGGAAAAATGCTGTGATGGTGCGGCTGTAACGGAAAGCCCGGTGTGGGGCAGCGTGTAGGTTTCCCACCAATCGAGTTCGTGAATACGCTCATGCGCAATACCCCACGCTTCTAAATGCGCGCCGACACCCAGCGATGTCACAAACGGCACATTGGATTTCGCGAGCGCGCGTATGGTTGGGTAATCAAGGTGGTCGTAGTGATCGTGCGATATCGCGATCAAATCCACCGGCGGCATTTCAGATAGCGAGACCGGCACCGGCTGAAAGCGTTTCGGGCCAATCAGTTGCGACGGCGATACACGCGACCCCCACACCGGGTCCGTCAGCACGCGCCAGCCATCGATTTCAATCAGGACTGTGGAATGACCCAGCCATGTCGCGCGCAATCCACTTTCGGCGCGCCTCTTCCATGTCTCAAGCGGGTTCAACGACGGTAGCGCGCTTTGCGGCACGCGGCGCTCGCCACCGCAAATGAAATCACTGATCTTGGGAAAGGACACAGCCGGGTTGCGCAAGCCCGGCAAAATAGGATGCACGTTTTGGAAACGCTCACCCGCCCACAACGGCGATGCCTTCATGCGCTCTAACCGCGCGCCAGCGGATTTTTGGCCAAGGGCTTTCATGGGCACTTACATAGGCACCAAAAAGGCAGGCCGCCAATATGGCCGAGCGATTATTTTGCAGCCTCAATCATCTGGTTAATTTCAATCTTGATGCCATTGGGGTCACGCAACAGCATTTGTTTGGCCCGGCCTGTGCGCGACAATGTGGGTGGGCTTAACACCTCGTACCCACCTGCTACAGCGCGGCGGTGAATTTCATCGACGTTGTTGGTCACATGCACCAGAAACACATCGTTGTAGGCGTTGCCTTTGCCGGTGGGACGATTGATGGACGACAGGCCTGCATCTTCCACGCCCATCAGTGCCACATAGGCACCATCGCGCGATTTCATGTAGCTCATGCTTAAAACAGCTTCAGGCGGCAGACCCAACGGATGTCCGGGCGGCAGCTTGATGCCAGTGCCAGAGCTTTCTTCGGTGTAGCCCAACACATCGCGGTAGAATTTCACCGTGGCGGGGCGATCCTTCACCATGATCGCAGCACGCTCTAGCGTTGCATATGCCTCTGGGGGCGATGCTGGTTTCTCATCTGCTTGTGCAGATGTAATAAATAACAGTGCAACAGCCAGTGCGCGTTTCAGCATGGAACTCTCCCCTGATCGAGAGCGCCAGCATGGCGCACCGCGTGACACGAGGCTACGCGCAACAACATCAATTCCGTTATCCGGACATCTGAATGCTTTTATGAAACTCCAGCGCCATCGTTAAACTCCGCGCAATGTTTTGCGCCTTGCCTTGTAACCGCGCTGCAATATCGGGCGAAAACACCTCTGCCGTGGTTTCAGACCACAGGCCCAGCCAGCGTTGGAACATCTCGGGGGTAATTTCAGCAGCGTGCTTGGTGTGCGCGGCCATCGGATTTCCCTTGTATGCCCCCGTGGTCAGCATGATCGACGACCAGAACGCCGTTAATCGCTGTAAATGCGTGTCCCAGTCATCAATGGCGTTGTTAAACACGTGGCCGATCATCTCATCGCTGCGGACCTTGGCGTAAAAACGCGCCACCAGATCAGCCAGTTGTGCTTCGCTGATTAAACTTAAGTCTGGGCCCCTCATCACGCACCTCCTGATATAGCCGGTATTCGGTCACAGCACCTAAATATGCATAACAGATACATATTTTAGCGTTGCTTAATATGCAAATTAAATGCATATTTAAGGCATGCGGTAACCAGGGGCCTTTTATGCGGCTAACGCGCTACACCGACTATTCATTGAGAGTGCTGATTTATTTAGCAACGCACGCCGAGAAGCCCTGCGCCATTGCCGATATCGCGAAGGCATATCGTATTTCTTACAACCACCTGATGAAGGTAGTGAATGCCCTGGCTAACCACGGCTTTGTGGAAACCACACGCGGGCGCGGCGGCGGCATTAAACTCGCCCGCGCCCCTGAGAAAATCGGCGTCGGCGACGTGGTGCGTAAAACCGAAGACGGCATTGAATTGGCCGATTGCGGCAGTTGCGTCATTGCGCCGGCCTGCGGCCTGACCCCAGTTTTATCCAAAGGTGTGAACGCCATGCTGGCGGTGTTCGACGACTACACCATTGCGGATTTCATGAATAAGCGACGCCAGTTGGCGAATGCTTTTGAGAAGGCGGCCTGATCAAGAAGCCGTCGGGATAAACGTGCCTAAAACAAACACAAGGAGTGGAAAAATATGAGTTCGTTATTAGAGCGTATTGGTGGCGAAGTTGCCGTGGATGCTGTCGTTAATTCCTTCTACGACAAAGTGTTCTCGGACAAAGTGCTGGCCCCCTTCTTTGCCAACACCGACTTCGTGAAGCAACGCGCGCGCCAAAGTAAGTTTCTGGTTCAGTTCATGGATGGCAAAATGCCAACCGCGAACGAATACATGCGCAACGCGCACCGTAAGTACGTGAAAGAGATGGGCTTAAACGAGACCCACTTCAACATCGTCGCCGGCCATCTGGTTGGAACGTTGAAGGAATTCAATGTGCCCCAAAACATGATCGACGAAGTGGTGACAGCTGTTGTGTCATTGCGCGACGATGTGTTGGACTTGCCGATAAAAACCGCAGCTTAAGCTGACAGCGATTTATAAAGAAAATGGGCCACATTCATCGCTGTGGCCCTTTTGCTTTTCTATATCAAATTTTAATACGCTTTTCGTTTCAAGGCCTGACCGATAGCACTGGCAAGTTGTTCTTGCGTGTAAGGCTTGCCAAGCTTTGGCAAATCAATGTTGGCGCCCGAGGGGATATCGGCATAGCCCGTCGCCAAAACAATTGGCAGATCGGGTTTGAGCTTACGCGCGGCAATGGCCAATTGCGCGCCTGTCATTTTTGGCATCGCATAATCAGTCAGCATCAAATCAATCTGCTTGCCGTCTTTCAGAATATCCAACGCGTCCGCGCCTGACCCCGCCGACACGACGCTTAAGCCCATATCCTCGACCATACCTGCCGTGCTCATGGCAATCAGTACGTCATCATCCACCACTAGCACTGTTGCCTGTTCAAACTGCGTGAACACATCTTCAGGTGCGATTGTATCAGCAACTTCGGACCGCACGGCGCTTCCCGCGGCGGGCAACCATAATTCGGCACGTGTGCCTTTGCCCGGTGTACTGGTGAGTTTCAGAAGGCCATTCAATTGCAGCGCCAAGCCGTGAATCATCGACAAGCCCAAGCCGGTCCCCTTACCTAGCTCTTTGGTCGAGAAAAACGGCTCAGTCGCTTTCGCCAGTGTTTCAGCATCCATGCCCACGCCCGTATCGGTGACGATGAGCCCAACATAAGACCCCGGCGCCAACCCATTTGTCATTTTCGCAACTTTAGACTTTGCACTGATGGTAATCACGCCGCCGTCTGGCATCGCATCGCGCGAGTTCACCACTAAGTTCAACAACGCCAACTCGATCTGATTGGCGTCAGCCATAGCCCACGATAATTTTTCGGGCATTTCGATCCGCAGTTCAATTTCCGTGCCGACCGAGCGCAGCAGCAAATCATGCATACCATTCACAAGATCAATCATGTTATGCGGCTGCACTTGCAAGTCTTGGCGTCGGGCGAAAGCCAGCAGGCGTTGCGTCAATGCCGCACCACGTTGCGCCCCTTGCAACGCGCCATCAATTAAGGCCTGGGCCTTGGTGTCTTTGCCATAATGCTTACGCAGCAAGCCTAAGTTGGCCATCACCGCCATCAGCAGGTTGTTGAAGTCGTGGGCTACACCGCCGGTTAAGCTGCCCAGCATTTCCACTTTCTGCGCTTGGCGCAGCAAATCTTCGGTGTGTTCGCGCTGGGCAATTTCATCCAGCACCTTCTTGTGAACGGATTGCAACTCAGCGGTACGTTCATTCACGCGCTGCTCTAGGCTCTCGTTCAACCGGCGCATGCTATCTTCATAGGTTTTGCGGTCGGTGATATCCGATGTCACGCCCACCAGCGACTTACGACCGTGCTCATCCACCACCAAGCGCGCGCGCACTTCAATCCAGCACAACTGCCCATTCGGTTTAAAGATGCGATGCGTGATTTCATAATCACGGCCGGTCTCGAGGGTATTTTGAATCGCAACCTTCACGCGCTCCACATCATCCGGGTGGATTGCGGCCAACGAATCTTCATTGGTAAACGGATCACCTTTCGCGCGGCCAAAGATGGCCTTCGCCGCATCCGAGGCATCAAGTTTTGAGGTGGCGATATCCAACGTCCACGCGCCCAGCCGCCCGGCCAACAACGCAGTCTGGAGGCGCTTTTCGGTTTCGTTCAGATCGTCGATGCTAGCGCGCGCTTCGTATTGCCGGTAACGGCTTTTCAACGTCGAGCGCGCCACGCTTAAGAACGTCATGGGGTGGAAGGGACGCTCTAGGAACGTGATGTTGCGAAACGTATTGGACAGACGCTGCGCCAGCGGATTACGCGCAGCACCCCCGCCCTGCCCGGTCAGCACAATAAAAGATAAGTCCGACCAACTGGGTTGGCTCATCACCCATTTGGCGATGTTGCTTAAATCCGCGCCGAACAACGACTCTTCGGTTAACACAACAAACGCCACATCTTCAGCCAGCGCGTTTTCCAGGTCGTGCAAACTACGGCAGACTCCCACCGCAACACCGGATTCCTGAACCAGCTTCGTTGCAACTTCAGCGTCGCGCCCAATCGTCGCAAGGATGAGCGCCTTCACAGTGGAGTGCGTGAAAGCCATACTATTCTGCTGAACTCGGCAGCAGTGAATGTCCATTTCCGATAAGGCTTGGCACACCACGCAGCACGCCCTGAAACTCTGTCAGCGGGGTCCCTAGACGCAGCCCGGCGCTGCCGATGCGGAACTCGCGGATTGTATCCTCATGAAAGCCGGTGCGTTTCTTGATGATCGAGACCGCACGGCGCACTTCGCCACGCGCTTCAAAATAACGCAACAGCACAACCGTATCGGCCAGATACGTCACATCCACGGGCGCTTTCATGTCGCCCACTAAACCATGCTGGGCTACGGTTAAGAATGTCGTGGCGCCACAGCGATTTAAGTACTGCAACAACTCATGAATATGCAGCACCAACGCATTTTCATGCGGCATCGCGGCTTGGTACCCATTCAAGCTGTCGATCACCACCGTCTTGGCTTGCGCCTGATGCACCATATGGCGCACGCGGTGTGAAAACTCGCCTGGCGATAGCTCAGCGGCATCCAATTGTTGAATCTGAAGCGCGCCGTCATCGCTCATTTTCTGCAGATCAAAGCCCATGGCTTTGGTGCGTTCGATTAACAGGCCCAGTTCTTCGTCGAAGACAAACAGCGCAGCTTTCTCGCCGCGATCCACAGCGGCTTTAATGAATTGCAACGTGAAGGTGCTTTTGCCCGTGCCTGAAGGCCCCAACACCAGCGTGCTTGAGCCTTGCTCGATTCCGCCCCCCAGCAGCTTGTCCAACTCGGGGATGTCGCTGGTTATTTTTTTGCGGTCGAATTTGCGGATGTGTTCGGCCGAAACCAAACGCGGGAACACCTGCACACCGCCTGTCCTGATGGCGAAGTCATGATAACCGCCCCGAAACGCTTGGCCGCGATATTTCGAAACCCGTAAGCGCCGCCGCTCTGGGCCGTATTCGGGGGCCAGTTCCTCTAACTTCACCACGCCATGCACCACACTGTGCACGGTATTGTCCCTGGTGCTTGAGGTCAGATCATCCAGCATCAACACGGTCGCGCCATGACGCGCAAAGTAGTGCTTCAGCGCCAGAATTTGGCGGCGGTAGCGCAAAGAGCCCTGCGCCAACAGACGTATTTCCGACAAGCTGTCGATGACAACACGCTTGGGCTTCACCTGCTCGTAGGAATTAAAAATCAGCTTAGTGGTTTCCCCCAGTTCCAGATCTGACGAGTACAACAAGCTTTGTTCCTGATCACCGTTCAGCAAACTTTCCGGGGGAACCAATTCGAATATCTTGATGTTACCGTTGACGGTCCACCCGTGTGAGGCAGCGCCAGCGCGCAGCTCGCGCTCGGTTTCAGAAAGGGTGATGTAAAGCCCTGTCTCGCCTTTTTCAGCGCCATTCAAAAGATAACTCAGCGCGATTGTCGTTTTGCCGGTGCCGGGGTTGCCTTCCAGAAGGAACACATGCCCATCCGACAATCCACCAGATAAAATGTCATCTAGACCCGCGATACCGGTGGCAGCTTTTTTATCGCTCGACGTTTGGATATTCATAATCACCAGATTAAATGTGACTTGGCTTTATCGTTGAACGACCTTCATCATCGCTTGATATGCAACGGTAATTATGAAAGTCCGTACGAAACAGAAACGACTTGTTTTCGGGTTTTGTTCCGAAAATTCCTGTGGATGATTGCCACAAAATGGCTGGGGATTTGCTGTCAGATCAGCAAGCCATGGTATGTCGTAAAGATGGAAAAATTTAGCGACGTTGAGCCGTTAAGCCGACAGTTGTTTGTCGATTTCGGCAAAAAGCACCGGCCAATTCACGGGCTTTGGCACAATGGCATCGGCACCTGCAGCCAAGTAATTTTTACTGTGCGCGGCAATCACATCAGCGGTCAGCGCAATAATCGGCACACGTTTTAAGCCGTCACGCTCGGCTTCGCGAATAGACCGCATCGCTGTCGGGCCATCCATCACCGGCATTTGCATATCCATCAAGATAATATCGTACGTCTTACCGCGCACGGCATCTAAGGCCAATTTGCCGTTCTCAACTGCTTCCACCGTATGCCCCTGCTTTTCCAGCATAGCCGTAATCAGCATCCGGTTGGTGTCGTTATCTTCGGCGAGCAGAATATGACGTGGAGCCCGCTTTACTTCAGACTTCACGGTGCTATCCAGCAAGACACGCGGGCCGAGCGGGACCAATTGTGTGGAACCGGTAGCGTTACGGTCAACTTGCAGCGGCACCGCGAACGAGAACGTTGAACCGTGATCGCGCTGTGATGTCACCGTAATCTCGCCACCCATCAACTTAACCAGTCGTTCGCATATCGTCAGCCCCAGCCCGGTGCCGCCATACTTGCGCGAGGTCGATGTATCACCCTGCGTAAACGGCTTAAACAGCGTGGCCAGTTTTTCAGGCTCAATGCCAATGCCCGTATCGGCGATACTAATGCTGGTGCGCAACGATTGGTCGGGGTTCACCGTCTGCACCACCGATACTGACACGCTGCCCTTGGCCGTAAACTTGATCGCATTGCTGAGTAGATTGGTAATCACCTGTCGCATGCGCTTGGCATCGCCAATCACCGCATCCTGGTATTGCAGCGGCAATAAGAATGAAAGGTTCAAGCCCTTCTCTGAAGCCACAGGTGCAAACAGTTCGCGCAAATCAGATAAAAGATCAGACAGCTTGAACGGCACGTTCTCTAACGTCATCTTTTCGGCATCCAGCTTCGAGAAGTCCAGGATGTCGTTCAGAATGTCCACCAAAGCCTTGCCTGAGCGGATCATGCGATGAACCATTTGGTTCTGCTCGACACTTAAGTCGGTCAGCATCAGCAAGTCTGCCATACCCAGCAAGCCCGCCATGGGCGTGCGCAACTCGTGGCTCATCATCGCCAGAAATTCAGACTTGGCGCGGTCGGCCTTCTCCAGCGCTTCGTTCTGGGCTTTCAATAAGACATCTGCCCGAATGCGTTCATGCGCAGTGGCGGTAATCGTCGCCACCGATGTCATGAATTCGATTTCGTTCGCCGTAAAGGTATGCGGCTTTTCGAAGAACACGCTTAAGCGGCGCTTACGTCCATCACTTCCGGCAATGGGCACAACCATGCCACTGCGATAACGCTTGAATTGCGCATCATTAAACGTAAAGCGGTTTTCTTTTTCGATATCGGCAAACCAAAACGCCTCATCGCTGTTAATTGTAAAGAACAAGACCGACGACGATGGATAATCGCTAAAGCGACGTGTGATGTTATAAATATCAGCACCTGGCGCCATGCTGAGAATATGCACGAGATCGTTGGTTTCATCGAACTCGGCAAAACTGCCAAAGTCTGCGGCCAAGTTCGTAAACACAGCCCCCAAGGCCGCACGCGTCAGTTCAGCATTCGTTGCAAACGACAACGCCTGTTCGCTTAAATTCGCCAGCGCATTGCGTTGCGACATGCGGCTTTTCAGGGCATCGGCCACACGCCGACGCGCATGCGCTACCGAGAACGTGTTGGCCAGCGATTGCAGGAACTCCAACTCATCGGTGGTAAAAACGTGCGGTTCGCCAAAGAAAATACTTAAGAAGCGCGTAATGCCATCAGCTTCGGGCACTGGCAGCGTCGCCCCGCTTTGGAAACCAGCCTTCTCGCCTTCAATAAAGGTAAAGCGCGTTTCAGTAGAAATATCATTGAACCAGAACAGTTTCTTTTGGCGCAAGGCATACATCAGTACCGACGTTTCAGGGTACTCGCTGATGTTGCGCACGAACGGCTGCACATTGAGGGGGCCAATGGCGCTGACCCCGCGCATGGTACCGTTCACTTCATCGGCTTCCAGCACGCTGCCCACTTTGGCATTCAAAGTATTGCACATGCAGTTAATGGCTAGCTTGAATAGTTCCTGCATCGTGGGTGCGGACAATGCCGCTAAGCTGAATTCGGCTAAAGCTTGCTGTTGCTTAATCTTCTCATTCAGGCGTTTGCTGTCAGCTTGGTCTGCGTTAAAGGCCCCAACCCAGATCGCGGCCATCAGCAGTACAACGTTGGCGCTGGCGAATAACGCCAAACCAACACGCCCGTCGTACCAGCCCGCCAGTTCACCTTGCAGGCGTAACCACCCTATGACGGGGACCCCCAGCACAATCCACAACGTCAGACGCCGCAACAGCCTGCCGCCAACGGTCTGCGCATTCAGACGCGCCAGCAAACCTAAATCAGGCCGCACAGCCGCAAGAGCTGTGAACAACAAAATGAAACCGAATACGGTGTGGATCGCCACAGACGTGGCGCGAATTTTCAAAAAGAACGTCGGTGCGCCGTAAATAAAGACCAACAACAATACCAAAGTGATGACAAGGCCGACGGTACTGCCAATGACGAATGCGCGCTGACCGCCTTCTGTTTTGGCACGCGCCGTAAACGCCGTGGCCCCACACAGCATAAAAAGAAGCGCTGTGATGATCGACATCTGGCCAGGGATCACATTGGTCGCCCGCGAGGCGTAATCAATGTAGAAAAACTCATCGATGCCCAGATCAATCTCGTAGGTGTATTCAAGCGCCGACAACAATCCGATCAGCAGCCCCAAACCTGCCGCGGCCATGCCGCCCGCTTGCAACGCAGCTGGTGGCTTCAAAGACGAAAGGCTGAAAAGGGTGATGCCAAATAGCGTGAAGCAGATGGCGGTATTCACCTTCATCGAGTTCAAACCGGGCAACACGACCTTGAAAGCCGGGATATCGAACTGCCACCCGATCAAAACAACTACGCCCAGCGCGATCAGCGCACTGGCTGCCAGCTTGGCGTAGGTCTGATTGATCATAGTTGGCTCTTGTTTGAGATCGTTTGGCGGGTCTTAAGCTATGGAAGGCAAGGTCCATAGCCTAATTGCCAAAAGGATAAGCAAGGTGTTCTAAAGTATTGAAAAATTAGAATGAACTTTCAGTGACGGCGCAAGTGCAGATTGTAAAAAAATCACAAGTAAAATAGGTCTATGCGCCGACTATCCTCATGGTTATGGCGGGTCCCGTTACAGGGCTTTTCATGGCCAAAAGACCGGATATCCGTAAGCTACCCTTCCCTATAACCGCGCCCGTAAGCCCCTCCATGATACCAAGCCCCAACACATCTTGGCCCGACACCCGTATCCAAAGCCTGTTCGGCATTGAACTGCCAATCATCCAGGCCCCGATGGCTGGTGCATCGACTTTAGAGATGTGCATCGAAGTCTCTAACGCCGGTGGCCTGGGCTCGTTGCCGTGCGCGATGCAAACACCGGAACAAGTCAAACGCGCCCTCGGCAGCATTGCCGCAGCAACCACCAAACCCATCAATTTGAATTTCTTCTGCCACACTGCGCCTGCCTTCGATGAGGCGCGCGAGGAAAACTGGAAGAAGGCGCTCACCCCTTACTACATGGAACATGGGCTACACCCCATTGGCGCCACACCTATCTCGGCGCGCGCGCCGTTCGATGATGCCTACTGCAAACTGGTGGAAGAATTTCAGCCCGCTGTTGTCAGTTTCCATTTCGGGCTACCGCCGAAGGATTTGCTGACGCGGGTGAAAGCAACAGGGGCAAAAGTTATTGCGTCGGCGACCACAGTCGCCGAAGCGCGTGTGCTGGAAACACGCGGTTGCGATGCCATTATCGCGCAAGGGTACGAAGCTGGTGGACATCGTGGCAATTTCATCGCTGATAATATGGCGGGCCAAGTGGGCACGTTTGCATTAGTTCCGCAGATTGCCGATGCGGTACGCGTGCCAGTCATTGCCAGCGGCGGCATTGCTGATGCGCGTGGCATTGTCGCGGCTTTTGCGTTGGGTGCAGCGGCAGTACAAATTGGTACAGCTTATTTGCTATGCCCCGAAGCCAAGATTACGCCGTTTCATCGCCAAGCCTTACGCACCGCCAACGCCGACGACACGATGGTGACGAACGTTTTCACGGGGCGGCCTGCGCGTGGGATTGCAAATAGATTGATGCGTGAAGTTGGGCCGCTATCTGATGCAGTTCCGCCATTTCCATTGGCTGGTGGCGCACTGACACCGCTGCGACAAAAAGCCGAGCCCGCCAGCATTTCAGATTTCAGTAGCATGTGGTCAGGCCAAGCCTCGCGCCTTGCGCGTGAAATGCCTGCGGCTGTTTTGACCCGCACACTGGCTTATGAAACGTTGGCAAAACTCAGCAGCGAAGCAGCGCCGTAGAAGCAGAGTTATCTTTCGACTCCGGGCCAGGATTCGTTGAGACGAAATAATTTTCAAATAATCAGACCTCGATTACCTATAATTTTTCATAGGTGGAGATAGGCCAGAAAAACAGCCTTCTCGCTATTAAAGGTGTTTGCTTTGCACAGCACACAACAATCAAAAAGTGCATTTTCCCTTTAAAATCATAGCGACTCACCACCATTCTAAGATGGTGTTTGTAATAGGTATTAATAGAGCGAAGAAACGGTGTAACCTACCATTGCTTGCGTGATTACTTCGTGTAGTCATTCAGTTTCTTAAGGACTGCATGCTGATTGATGGGGGGCGTTGATCAGACATATGACCTCCCGCGTTTTCTCAGTCGCATCTGAACGTGCCCAGAAAAACATATTACTGATCGCTGCTATCTTCATGGTGGCGTCGTGGGCGTTTTCGGGCTGGCAGATCTACACCGAACGCGATGCGCGCCTTCAGCGCCACTTCTCCTCGACATATCGGCTGACCAACATCTTCAGCGAACAAATGCGCGAGAAGTTGCAAGTCAATGAATACGCACTGCTTGGCTTAAGCCAACTCATTGACATCACCCGCCTGCACGATCCGAGCTACCGCGAGATCATTTACACAGTACTCAATCGCCGCCGCGTCAGCACCCCCGGCGTCATACAGTTTACCATTGTCGATGAGAACGGCACCTTGCTGCACTCATCTCACACCCCTCACCCCGAACCGATTGATATGTCGACGAAGCCGACATTCGGTATCATCCGGGATTCTGCGCCGGGAACCACACTGACAATTCCGGTTTTGATTGGAACGATTGGCGCCACCGAAGGTAAAAAAATCGTCGCAACGATACGGCGCCTTGAAACACCTGACGGCAAATATGCAGGTGCGATTTATAGCGCGACACTGCTGGATGATTTTGCCGCCGTAGCAAAAACCATGTCTTTTGATGCGGGCAGTTCGTTTGGCTTGGCGCGCATTGACGGTACTTTGATTCTGCGCATCCCTGAAGTACCCGGCGCTATGGGTATAACTCCCGACAAAACCGCTAACCCCGTTAGCGTACCACCTGCCCCTGCAACTGTTCTTATTCGCAATCCGGAAAGTGATCGATTCGACGCGGCCAACATCAGCTTTGCGCAAGCCTTGCAGGATCGTGGTGACGCCATCATTGAAAGCGCAGTGCCCGCGAACAGCACACTGAACACACCGGAAACTGAACGCTATATTACGTTCCGTCGTATTCCTGGCACGGATACGATTGTTTATATCGGCAGTTCCAAACAAGCCGTGCTGCAGTCATGGCGCGACACCGCCTTATTTTTACTGATTCAGCAATTATTCCTGACAGCATTGGTGCTAGGTTTAACATTGTGGGCACGGCGCAGTATCACGACGAGTGCCCGCGTTGATGCACAACACGTCAGCACACTCGATAAGTTGGCCACAACTTCAGCCGAACTGATGGCCATTGATGACGAGCAAAGCTTGGTGGACCATGCCGCTCACACTATTCGCGCGCTGATTCCAGCACACATGGCCGCAGCTCACTTTATTCCGCACAGTCAAGCCATGAGCGATAGTACGCATGCATTTTCGTTAAGCGAGAAATATGCGCATTGGCGGGCTTATAACAC
The DNA here is from genome assembly GCA_965229355.1 of Rhodospirillaceae bacterium. Lineage (GTDB taxonomy): Bacteria > Pseudomonadota > Alphaproteobacteria > Rhodospirillales > Rhodospirillaceae. Next base: position 4,043,928 of record OZ245869.1, read on the forward strand.
GCCTGTTGATGGCACCGGTATTTATCGGGGGCTGCTGCAAACCAACCAAACCATGCGCTTGACTCACTCGGAACTTATTGCACACCCGTATTGGCGCAACTTTGGCACAGAACGCGACAAACACCCCCCGATGAATGGCTGGCTGGCCGCGCCATTAATCTCTCAAGACGGACAAAACATCGGTTTTGTACAATTGTCCGACCGTGAAAATGGTGAATTTACGGCTGCTGATGAAGCGCTGCTGCTTCAGTTCACGCGGGTGTTATCGATTAGCTTGGAAAATTTGCGCCTCGTACACGAAAGCCAAACCTCGGCGGCGCAAGCACAAGCTGCTGCCGCGCAAGCGCAAGCCGCTGCCGCCGATGCACGGTCCACACGCGATCAAATCACCAAAGTGTTCTCGGCCACCTCTGACGCTGTGGTGGTGATGGACCACAACATGCGTTACACGTTCGCCAATGACGCCTTCTGCGCGATGATTGGCAGCCCACGCGAAGACATCATCGGCCGGACGATTTATGAGCGCCTGCCTGATGCACGGAATATCCATGAAAAACTAGAGCTGTGCCTCAACACACGTAAACGCGTGCTGTTTGAGAACAGCTTTATCAATCACGAAGAGGAACAGCGCTGGATTGAAGTGCAAGCCTTCCCCATGGATGAAAGCATCGCGATCAGCATACGCGATGTCACCGAGCGCCGTGCGGCGGATCAAAAACTTATGGTCGCACAGCGTATGGATGCGGTGGGCCGATTGTCGGGAGGCTTGGCGCACGACTTCAATAATTTGCTGGCCGTCGTGATGGGCAATGCCGAAATCTTGTCCATGACGCTGAAAGACCAATCACAAACCCGCATGGCGAACCTGATTCGTAGTGCTGCGGCGCGTGGCGGCAACATCGTGAGCCGGTTGTTGGCTTTCGCTCGCAGCCGCCCTCTCGCCCCCAAACCCACCGACGTGCTCGAAACAGCGAAAGGCGTTGAAACGCTACTGGCGCGCTCTATCCCGTCGAACATCGCGTTTGTAATCGAGCCAACGATGGAACTCTGGCAAGCCAGCGCCGATACGGCACAGCTTGAGAATGTGTTGGTTAATTTGGTTCTGAATGCGCGTGACGCCATGCCAGACGGCGGCGAAATCAGCATCAAAGCGACTAATTTGATTCTGCGGGCCATTGATGCCGCACAGTTGGAGTTAGACCCAGGCGAGTACGTGAAGTTGTCGGTAACAGATACCGGCACCGGCATGCCACCCGATGTGATTGCCCGCGCCTTCGAGCCTTTCTTCACCACCAAAGATGTCGGCAAAGGCTCGGGCCTGGGGTTAAGCATGGTCTACGGATTTGCGCAGCAGTCGGGCGGCACAGTGCGCTTAAACAGTGAAATCGGCTTGGGGACGACGGTCGATCTCTATCTGCCTCGAGCCAGCGATAAGCTGACGACCAGCTACATATCCACCTCACTGCCCTATGACCCCACGGGGTCTGAGCGTATTCTGCTGGTGGAAGACGACGATATGGTGCGCGAATTTGTGGAAGTCATGCTGCGCGGTCTGGGGTACCGTGTTATTGCTCACAGCAGCGCAGAAACGGCTTTAGCTGCGGTCGATGCGGGCTTCCAGCCGCAACTATTGTTGGCCGATGTTATGCTGCGCGGAGTGGTCAGTGGTGCACAATTGGCACAGCAAGTCATGCAACGTTGTCCTTTCACCCGCGTTTTATACATGTCAGGCTATGCAGAAAGTCTGGTAGCGCAAGAAAACAACTCTGAGATAAATGCAGAAGTTCTGACGAAGCCCTTTCGGCGACACGACTTAGCCGTGAAAATCAGGACAGCCCTAACAACCCAACCTCAAATCATTGAACGTAAAGTTCAGCAAAATGTGTAAGTAAGTATCGATATGGCGCGCGTGTTTGTGATTGATGATGATCCGCTCTTTCGTGAAGGGCTTGAGATCTCGCTGGAAGTGCAAGGCCACGATATCCGTGGGGCCGATTGCGCCGAAGATGCGTTTGCGATGATTAGTGCCGATCAGCCTGATGTGGTGGTCAGCGACATCCTGTCTCCGACTGATGAGGGTATCGCAGCGTTGCGCGAGTTGACGAAGCGTTGGCCTCACATCCCTGTTATCGTCATGACCGGCGGCGGCAAGGTGGATGATGATCTGTCGGCGTGGGCGCGGTCCTTGGGGGCTGCGGCAGCGTTTGCCAAACCCTTCGAGATCAAAGACCTGTCGCAAGCCATTGGTGACCTGTTAGCCACAGCACCCGAACAAAAGGTTTGCTAAACACAGCTGTTAGTTGAGCCCGCCCCTGCTATGTGCAGAAAAATATCAGTGCCAACCGGTGTAAAGCGTGAATTGCGTGGTGTGAAAAGCGGGCATAAAAGGCCCGCTTTTTTGATGCCTGATATTTAGAGCGCCTTCGTTAGGCAAACAGCTGTATCGGGGCACACGCCGCTGAACTCATTCGCGGCTTTGATGGCGGCTGGTGCTGCGGCGCGCTCCACCTTCTCGTAGCCGCACTTCACGAAGAATTCCTCCGCAGTGGTGGTGAGCAGCCACAGCTTGGAGATGCCGTTAAACTTGGCCAAGCTTTCCAGCACTTTCACGAACTGCAGGCCAAAGCCCCAGCCCCGGAATGATTCCAAAATCACGACCGAGCGCAACAAGCCATCAGGGCCATAGGTTTCAAACCCGCCGTACCCGAGCAAGCCGCCGTCATCGGTGACAAAGCGAAAGAACTCGGCCTTGGCCAAGTCCGCTTCATCGTGCGGCAGGTCCGCTTGTTTAAGCGTATCGCGCAGGCCCTCGTAATCATGGGGCAGCAGCACGCTCACATGAAAATCTCGCGTTAAATCAGACACGTTACTAAAACATCCCTAAACCCGGCCCAACTCCGGGGGTCATAGTTACTTTTGTAACCGTATTAGGGCGGCAGCGGAAGCGGCTCCGATCAGTTGCGCCACGATAAACGCCACCACGTTTGAAGGTTCGATGCCTGCAAAGGTATCGGTAAACGACCGTGCGAGTGTTACCGCAGGGTTGGCAAACGCCGTTGAGGCGGTAAACCAGTATGCCCCGGCGATATAGGCTGCCACCGCACCGGCCACCACCGGCACCTGATATATCCTGCATCGCCAAATCAAGAGTACCAATCCAAAGGTTGCAACTGCCTCGCTGATCCACACCCCCAAGCCATCGCGCGCATGGTGACTGATTTGGAAGAGCGGCACCTCAAACATCGCATGCGTGATAAACACACCACAGAGGGCCCCTGCCACCTGCGCGATAATGTAGACGGGCACATGCGCCTGCGTAAATTTGTCCAGTAACATTGCAGCAAGTGTGACCGCAGGGTTCAGATGGGCACCCGATACCGGCGCTACGGCCAGAATGATACCGAACAATGCAAACCCGGTTACAAGTGCGTTGACCAGCAAGGCCACTGCAGCATTCCCACCCGACAACCGCTCCGCCGCAATGCCCGAGCCGACAACAGCGATTATCAAAAACAGCGTACCGCCAAATTCAAACGCAGCCTTTTGCTGGAGCGACGCTTCCATACTCAAATGGCAGACTGGCTGACGCGCGCCGAAAGCGACGCCGCAGTTTCTTTACGCTCAGAGTAGCGATCAACCAGATAATCGGCACGGCCTCGCAGCAGCAGCGTGAATTTCATCAGTTCTTCCATAACATCAACAATGCGGTCGTAATAACTGGACGGCGCCATGCGGTCATTCTCATCAAATTCTTGAAATGCCTTCGCCACAGACGATTGGTTCGGAATAGTGAACATCCGCATCCAACGCCCTAATACACGCATCTGATTCACAGCGTTGAAAGACTGCGAACCGCCGCTCACTTGCATCAGGGCAAGCGTTTTGCCTTGCGTCGGTCGCACTGAACCCAACGACAGCGGAATCCAATCAATCATCGCTTTCATAATGCCCGTCATTGCGCCGTGACGTTCAGGCGAACACCACACCATGGCTTCAGACCATGTCACCAATTCGCGCAGTTCTTGCACCTTGGGGTGCGTGGCTGAGGCATCGTCGGGCAGCGGCAACCCAGAAGGATTAAACGTGCGTGTTTCAGCACCGAAGGCCTGCAAAATACGCGCGGCCTCCTCCGACGCAAGCCGACTGAATGACCGCGCGCGGACCGACCCATAAAGTAGCAATACACGCGGTGCATGAGTGATTGCATCGGATGCAAACAGTCGCGCAGGTTCGATTGCGCGAAAACTCTCAGGCTGAAGATTCACAAGCGATACATCATCCCGCATGGCGGCCTGCTTCAACTGCGCGGGCCTTGATCTCATCACGCGCCATATCTTTAAACCGAAACGTCAGGAAATATTTGATGCGCGTTTCCAGCACCCGGAATGCTTCGCGAAAAGCTTGCATCTGTTCAGCCGGGCTGCCCGTAACAGCCGCAGGATCCGGCAAGCCCCAATGCGCGGTGATGGGTTTGCCGGGCCAGATAGGGCACACTTCACCGGCTGCGCTATCGCACACCGTAAAAATGAAATCCATATGCGCTGCGTCGGGCAACGCGAACTCATCCCAACTTTTACTGCGCAAACCAGCTGTAACAATACCCATTTGGCGCAGCAACTCCAACGCCAACGGATGCACTTGCCCTTTGGGGTGACTGCCCGCGCTGTAGCCCTGAAACTTTCCTTCGCCGTGATAATCTAATAGCGCTTCAGCTAAAATACTGCGTGCAGAGTTGCCCGTGCATAAAAACAAAACGTTATATGGCTTGTCGGTCATAGCTTTTGAGTGCCCTTAAGCGGATTTGCGGCGTTTGGTTTTAACGAATTCTTTTTTGGGCGGTGGCGCACACACAACACCTGGTGCGCACGCAGACAGATCACCACCACAGCAGTTTTCAGTCAGGTAACCCACCAAGTTATTCATGTTCTGAAAATGCGCGGTTTGAATGAGCCGCACCCCTTCGCGATGCGCAATCACCAAGCCAGCATGCTTTAATTGCGACAAATGAAACGACAGCGTCGCACCCGGCATGTCTAGTTTATGCCCGATCTCGCCAACTGTAAGTCCGCCCGGCCCCGCTTCCACAAGCATGCGAAAGATGGTCAGACGACCTTCATGGGCCAGCGCGCTTAAAGCTGAGACTGCATTCTTTATTTCCATATTTCTAGAATATTAGAAATATGGAGTGTGAGTCAATGCCTTCGGTGTAAGCCATGATTATTATACGGGCGCAGAATGTGGCAGCTTACAGCCAGCCCTTCCGCTTAAAATACCATATGGCCAGCCCGGCAGAGAGCACCATCAGCACCAGGGCGAATGGATAGCCGAATAACCAGTGTAGTTCGGGCATGACATCGAAATTCATACCGTAAATAGATGCAATTAGTGTTGGCGGCAGGAAGATCACAGCGGCCACCGAGAAGATTTTAATAATGCTGTTCTGCTCGATGCTGATCATCCCCAGGGTCGCATCCAACAGAAAGTTGATTTTCTGCGAGAGGAAACTCGCGTGATCCGTCAGCGCGTGGGCATCGCGCCAGATGGTGTTTAGGCGTTCTTTATCATCACGCCCACTTTTGTGCGGAATGTCGGGCTGCATCAAAAAACCGATCACGCGCTCCAATGACAACAAGCTTTCACGGATTTTCGAGATCATATCACCCTTGCGGCCCACCCCTTGTAGGATCGGTTGAAAGGCTGAGCCCTTGCCGCGCGGCTTGTCATTCGTGTCGCCGGTTTGGTGCTGAAACACGTCGCGGGATAGTTTGTCGATATCGCCGCCCAAGCGTTCTAGAATATCAGCAACCCGGTCGATGATTGCTTCCAGCAACGCCAGGAACACAGCATCGCCATCATTGCAGCCCAGTGGCGCTTTGGCCGCACGCTGTGGAAATGTCTGGAACGAGCGCGGCTCGTGATAGCGCACCGTAATAAGTTTGCCCGCAGCCAGTACGAAAGTGACCGGGCCCATCTCGGGCTCGTCGGTATCCGCCCGCGCAGGCAGCGATGCAATCATCACCGCTGCACCGTTTTCGATATACAGGCGGCTAGAAATTTCGATGACGTTCATTTCCTCACGCGTGGGAATGTCAATTTCCAGGCGCGTTTCAAGTTGCGTCTCTTCCTCGTGCGTGGGCGAGAGCAAATCAATCCAGATCACCCGCTCTAAATTTTCCAGCGGATATTCAACCGGCTTCAAGCGGCCGTCTTGATTGGCGTAACCTTGGATCATGCGAGGCCTAACAACCTATACCTTCAGGACAGCGCCAGTTGGGGCTGTTCTGTATAAAATTCAACCTGCATCTTCATCGGGCCTGCGACTTCGACATGATGATACGCTTGCGGCGCAATCTCCGCAGGATGCGTCGGCGTTACTGTAACGACGCGTTCAGGGTCATGAAAAACAAGCTTCACTTGACCTTCCAACACCCGCAGCACGCCCCATACACCGGCCTTCGTATTGTGGGCTTTGCGCAATGCGGCGGGCAATGTCTCGGCATCAAAAACAGGGGTCGATTTATAGGGAATAGGTACAGCCACGCCAAATGACCTTTTAATTTTAGGGCAACGTTCATTTAGGGGCGGGTTTTAAATCATCCGCGTTTTAAAGCATCATCAGTCCGGGCGACCCAAGATTGCACCGCAGGCCACTGCGCCAAATCCAACCCCGCCTCGTCCGCCATCCGAGTATAAGCGACCAGCGCGATATCAGCGAGGGTGAAACGGTCGCCAACGAAATATGGACGAGATGAAAGGTGTTGCTCCATCACATCCAGCGCCTTCTTTGAACGTGGCTTGAGTTCAGGATTAATCTCATGGTCCAGCTTTTTCAGATAAAACTTCTGGAACCGCAGCACCGCGATGGCAGGCTCGTGGCTATACTGCTCCCAGAACAGCCATTGCATCATCACAGCGCGGGTAAAATGATCTGCCGGAATGAGATTACTGCCCTCAGCCAGATACAACATGATGGCGTTTGATTGAGACAACACCGCCCCATCTGCCGTCACGATAACCGGCACTTGGCCTGCAGGATTTAGAGCCAGAAAAGCCTCGGTGCGCGTTGCTTTTTCAAGCACGCTTGTTTCGATCCAGCGGTACGAAATGCCGAGTTTGTCACAAACAAACTTCACCTTCTGGCAATTGCCAGACAGGGAGTCGCCGTAAATGGAGATGAGATTGCTCGTCATTTTGTTTTTCTGGTCATTGGAGTGCAGACCTGATCAGTGATGCGGCCAGGGCCAACATCGTGACACCGACAATGGCATCCAGCACGCGCCACGCGATGGGTTTGGAAAACAGAGGGGTGAGAACGCGTGCACCATATCCCAGCAGCACAAACCACACAAAACTTGCTGTGGCAGCACCAGCGATAAAGATGGGCCGCAGATCTTCGGGCTGTGCCGTTCCGGCAGCGCCCATCAGCAACAGCGTGTCCAAATAGACATGCGGATTGAGAAACGTGAAGGCCGCGATACTGGCAATGGCGCGGCCCTTACTCATCTCAAGACCGGAGGTGACGATCATGGCGCTGGGCCGCATCATGCGCTTTAAGGCCATCAGGCCGTACCACACCAAAAATAGCGCGCCGCCTATCGTCAGCGCTTGCGTCAGTTCAGGAACCGCATTCAAAGCAGCACCTAAGCCCAACACACCAGCGATCATCAGCACCGCATCTGCCACGGCGCAAAACAGCACAATGGTGCCGACATGCTGTTTGAACAGCCCTTGCTGCAAAACAAAAAGGTTCTGCGCGCCAATGGCCACAATAAGGGCGGCGTAAAGGGCAAACCCTGCTGCGAAAGTTGATAGGTTCTGGTCCATCGATGCGATATCTCACCCAACCCCAGATTAGTAAAACTTGTTTTTCTAAGCTTGGTGAAGATAATCTGTTTTCGCATGATTGACTATTTCGCCCTCTCCGCTGTTGCTGCCGTGATCCGCGAAGGCAGTTTTGAGCGCGCCGCCAAAGCCTTGGGCATCACCCCCTCAGCTGTTTCACAGCGTGTGCGCAGCTTTGAAGAGCGGTTGGGCACAATTCTGATCGTGCGCGGCGAACCGTGCATTGCCACCGACACAGGGCGCGAACTTTATGCGCATTTTGAGCGCGTTCAGTTATTGGAAGCAGACTTAAACCCCGGCCTCGCCTCAAAAACAGACATGGCAGCCACGCGTCATACACTCAAAATCGCGGTGAATGCCGATAGCCTCTCTTCGTGGTTTCCAGTTGCGGCAGCGTTATTCACGAAAACAACCAACGCGCTGCTTGATTTGGTATTGGACGACGAAGCGCACACCGCAAATCGCTTGCGGAATGGCGAAGTGCTGGCCGCCGTCACCGCAGATCCAAAACCTGTCATCGGTTGCAAAATCACGCCACTGGGCGTGCAACCTTACGCCGCGCTGGCGAGCCCCGCTTATGTAAAGCAGCACTTTCCAAATGGCGTGACAAAGCGCGCCTTACGCGATGCGCCATATTTACGTTTCGACAAACGCGATAACCTGCAAACACGGTGGGCGAAAGCGCATCATGGCGTGGAGTTGGGAAGCACAGTGCATTGGGTGCCATCCATGCAAGGCTTTATGGATTTTGCGCTGGCTGGTATCGCGTGGGGCATGCACCCGGTTCCCTTAGGCCAAAATCACGTCACCGCCGGACGCTTAATTGAACTGCCGCCAAAGCGCCTGGACGTAAGACTGTATTGGGTTGTGCCCCGCTTGCATGCGAAATCGCTTAAAGCTTTAACAGATGCTGTGTACTCCGCGACGGAAGCCCTGCGTCAACCTGTCAAAGCCACACGCAGAAAAGCCTAACCCACAAACGCTGCGGCGGGTTGTTCACGCAAGCGCGCCACATCGCGCAGGGGTGGCGCGCCGAACAAGCGGCTGTATTCGCGGCTGAACTGCGACGGGCTTTCGTAACCGACATTAAAGCCAGCCGTCGCGGCATCTTGCGCTTCCACCAAAATCATCCGGCGGGCCTCTTGCAGCCTGATTTGCTTTTGGTATTGCAGCGGGCTTAAGGCCGTCATGGTTTTGAAGTGCTCATGCAGTGACGAACGGCTCATGCCTGCGGCCTTGGCCACCTTCTCCATGCTGAAAGGCTTATCGTAGTTCTTCTTAATCCAGCTAATCGCGCGCGCCACTTGCTGCGCGTGGCTGCCGGCCCGCGCCATCTGACGCAAACGACTTCCTTCAGGCCCCATCAGCAAGCGATACATAATTTCACGCTCGATCACCGGGGCCATCACCGGAATTTCAGCCGGGTTCTTTAACAGTCGCGTAAAGCGCAACACGGCATCTAACAATTCAGGCGTGAGCGCACTGACAGCCATAGCGCGTTGATGCTTGGCGTCGGGCTGTTGATCCAATCCCATTTCCAGAATCAAATCCGCGACCTTGTTCATGTCCAAATCAAGTTTCAGGCACAGGTACGGGCTTTTCGGCGTGGCTTGAAGAATCTGCCCTGTCGCAGGCATATCCACCGAGATCACCAGGTAATTGTGTTTGTCATACACATACACATCATCACCCAGCATCACTTGCTTACTGCCTTGGGCCAGCACGCACAACGCAGGCTGATAAAGTGTTGGCACGGGCTCGCCAGGGCGTGCTGCATAAAACAAATCCGTGCGCGGCAATGCGGTTTTGTGCATCCCGTCAGAGCCGGTAAATTGTTCAAGTAAGCTGGTAAATTCGGCGGACATTTAAAGCCTATCGTCCATATTTAATGGGTATTTCTAGTGTATTCTATAATACAGCCTTCATCCCACCATACCACCCACAAAAGCCTGTTCTGGATTATTAGGCAATAACCCCGGAGGCCTGTTCTACCGCACTTTGCACCTGTGGATGCATCTTCTCCTCATCGCCGCGACATAACGCCGCAGCACATTTGAAGGAGAACGATGATGAGCAACACCAGCAGTTTAACAGGAAAAGTAATCGCCATTACGGGCGCCAGCAGCGGCATTGGTGAGGCCACAGCCCGCCTGCTCGCCCAACGTGGCGCATCGTTAGTCTTGGGCGCGCGCCGCACCGAGCGTTTGGAAAAGCTGGTGACTGAAATCCGCACCCAAGGCGGCACCGCCGAGTTTATGACACTTGATGTGACCAAGCAGCGCGATGTGGAAGAATTTATTAACTACACCGTCAAACGCTACGGCCAGATTGATGCTCTTGTGAATAACGCAGGTATCATGCCCCTGTCGCCCATGAGTGCGTTGAAGGTCGATGAGTGGAACCGCATGATTGACGTGAACATTCGCGGCGTGTTGCACGGCATTGCAGCGGGGTTACCGATTATGAAGCGCCAAGGCTTTGGGCAGTTCGTCAACGTGTCATCCATTGCCGGTCATGCGGTCTGGCCGACAACAGGTGTGTACTCGGCCACAAAATATGCCGTGCTCGCGATATCGGATGCCTTGCGTCAAGAGAACAGCGACATTCGGGTGACGGTTGTTTCGCCAGGCGCAACGGAATCAGAATTGGCTGAAACCATCACTGACGACAGTGCCAATAAGTTGATGGTGGATTTCCGCCGCATTGCTCTATCGGCCACAGCCATCGCCCGCGCGATCGCGTTTGCGGTAGAGCAACCGACTGACGTGGATGTGAACGAAATTATTGTTCGCGCGACTGCGACACCTTACTAACTTTTTCTGACAGCAAGGCCGTACAAAATACTCTTTCGTATAGCAGCGTTGTGCTTCCGAATATGCACACTGCACAAACAACAGCCGTACCTTAAAAAAGGTGCGGCTGTTTGCGTCTCAGTCGCACGCGTGAATGTATTTCAACAAACGTCGCTTGCTCGCGTCCGCACTTCCTATCAATATCCATAGTCAGTATTCGATGTAGCGTTTGTGGCAGTTGGGAAGGCTGCGCAGTTATGGAACCGCAGACGGCAATCCATCAGCAGCCTCTCCGCAGCACACGTGCCAGCGGCATCGCACTGATTGCCTGTGCATCGCTTGTGGTGTTGGCATCGTGGACGCTAGCTGGTCTTCAACTTTATGCCGATTATCAAAACCGCATTGCGTTAGGCAAAGCCAACATCACCAATCTCGCTGATGTTTTAAGCGAACACACTGTTTCAAACTTGGAAGCTGTGGAACAGGCTGTCCTTGGCCTCGCCAGCACCTTGGATACTGAACGTTTAGACGATCCGCGTACCGCGCCTGAAATTCATCAACTGCTTCAGCGCCGCAGGATTGCGACGCCAAACGTAGTTGAATACGTCGTCACTGACGTGAACAACATCGTCCGTCACACAGCCAGTATGGAAAGCCCGCCACCGACGGACCTGTCAGATCGGCCTTTTGTTCCCATCATTAAAGCCCAGCACGGGGACAAGGCCTTTTTCGCCAGTCCTTCTTTGGGTCGATTTGAGGAGGGCAAAGAACGCACCATCGTTACCGTGTCGTATCGTCTGCAAAATAAGAACGGTGTATTTAAGGGCGGTATTCATGCCGCTGTTTCCATCGAACAATTGGGCCGTTCGCTGCGTGCGCTAAACCTTGGGCTCAACAGTATTGTGGGGGTTGTGCACTCGGACGGCACACTGCTTCTGCGTCACCCAGACCCCGATCAACGCGCGGGCCAGAATTACCTGCACCTGCCCGCCGTGCAACGCATGCTCAGTGATGCCAATGCCACGGGTATGATTGAAGTGGTTTACCCCAACGGCCTGCGGTATCAGGCGTACCGCCGTCTGCAAAATTATCCATACACGATTTATATTGCAGCCGCGGAACAGGACATCCTGGCCCCGTGGCGTGACAACGCGATTGCGACCATCATCGGCCAGGCTGCACTCACTCTGCTGATTGGGTTCTTAACTGTATTTGTCTCACGCGCGCTGAAACGCCGCAGCGCCATTGAGCAAGAGAACATCAAGCTGCTGCAAAGCGAACGCGCTGCCGCCAGAGACGCCGGTGAAACACGCGATGAAATTGCACGCGTGTTCGCGGCCACATCCGACGGTATTGTGATTTTTGATAAGGATTTTCGCTACATTTTTGCGAATGATGCCTTTGAGCGGATCACCGGTTCCCCCAAGAGTACGTTTCTGGGGGAGACGGTGTACGAACGCATGCCCGCCGGGTCAGCGATTATTAGGAACCTCGAACACTGCCGGGCCACGCAAAAAGGCATTGAATACGAGAATCACTTTATCGGCGGTGATGGCCTGAAGCACTGGGTTGAAGTGCGTATGTTTCCGTCGGGCGATAAAATCTCGGCTTATACGCGCGATGTCACCGAACGCCGCCATGCCGAGCAGAAGATTTTAGAAGCACAGCGCATGGATGCTGTAGGGCGATTGGCTGGCGGCTTAGCGCACGACTTCAACAATATGCTGTCGGTTGTCGTCGGCAACATTGAAATGCTGCTGGGCAAGCTGACCGATCCCACCCAACTTCGGATGGCTGAGATGGTGCGCTTGGCGGCCATGCGCGGCGCAGAAGTGGTCAGCCGCCTGCTCTCGTTCGCCCGCCGCCAGCCGCTTGATCCGAAGCCGTTGAATATCGCGACCGTCATTAAAGACGTACAGAACTTGCTGCGCCGTTCGCTCCCGGAAAATGTTGAACTGGAATTCGTGCAATGCCCTGGGCTGTGGCAAGCCACCGCCGATACCGCCCAGCTTGATAATGCGCTGGTTAATCTGGTGATGAATGCGCGTGATGCCATGCCCCAGGGCGGTAAAATCACCATCGAAGTCGCCAACATTCATATCGATCAGAATTATGCAACATCCGCCGACATCACACCGGGCCAATATGTGCAGATCGCAGTGAGCGATACGGGCACCGGTATGCCGCCTGATGTGATGGCTCGTGCGTTTGAACCGTTCTTCACAACCAAGGCCGTCGGCAAAGGTACGGGCCTCGGGTTAAGCATGGTTTACGGCTTTGCACGTCAATCGGGGGGCCATGCGCGCATTTATTCTGAAATGAACCACGGCACGACCGTGAAGATGTATTTGCCGCGCGCGCCCGGCGTGAGCGATGACCTACCAACCTCATCATCATTACCCATTGCACCGCGTGGGTCTGAAACCATTCTGATGGTCGAAGACAACGACATGGTGCGCGAGTTTGTGGAAAATCTACTGACGGATTTAGGCTACAAGGTGCTAACGCATGCCGATGCCGAAAGCGCCCTTGCGGCCATTGCCGACGGCATGAAGCCCGACATGCTGCTCAGCGATATCGTGCTGGCGGGCGCGTTAGACGGGCGACAACTGGGCGACGAAGTGAAGAAGACCCTGCCTGACCTTCCGATTTTGTATATGTCGGGCTATGCCGAAAATGCAGTGGTCCACCATGGCCGTATTGATGCCGGTGTGCAGCTGATCAGCAAACCTTTCCGCCGTTATGATATCGCCACCCGTATCCGGTCGGTGCTCAATCGTGAATCGTGACGGTTGTACGAGCATTTTCTTATACTTATCAATACTTTACATAAAAAATAAGCACACCGCAAACACGGTATTTCCCTACTCCAACAGGATAGTTTGGCGCAGGCATTATACTTTAGATCATTAGGGTTCGCGGGCCGGGTAAGTTCCTATCGCGCCTAGAGTTTTTTGTATTTGTTCGCGTTCGCATATGTCGGGGAGCATATGAGAGCTGTACCAAGCCCCGCCATAACAGGATTGACCAAGAAGGCGCTGATACTGAGCGCTGTGGTCTTTATTGCGGCATCGTGGCTCCTGGAACTGGTCGATATGGTCAACGACCGGCAGAACCTTGTCACGCAAGGACTGGCCGAAATTGAAAACGACGCCTCGTTATTGCGCGACTACACCGGCGCAAAATTAGAGATTTTCCAGACGTCCCTGAAAGGCTTGGCGGCCCAAATCAAACCGCAACAGGTCAGCGATCCTGCGGCGGCCGAAGAGCTTTTCACACTCCTCAGTTTGCGCCGTGGGCTTACCGCCGGTGTGCTGCAATACATTATCACCGACCAGAACGGCATTGTGCGGCATTCATCTGAAAGTCGTTCACCCGCCGCACTTGATATGTCTGAGCGCCCGCACATGCAGCCGATCCGTGAAGGCCGGCTTGCTGACACATTTATTTCGCCCGCACTCAAAGGCGAGTTTGGCATTACGACCGATAGATGGGTCTTCATTGCATCGCGACGCTTGGAACAAGCTGACGGAACCTATGTAGGGGCCATCCATGCCGTCATCCCGATGGATGAGTTTGCGCCGGCATTCCGAACGGTAAAACTCAACGCCAATGGCGTCGTCGGCATCTTCCATCTGGATGGCACGCTGATGTTGCGAAACCCAGATAGTGCGGAGTATGTCGGCAACAAATTCCTCAGCACCATATTCATGCAGCGCGTTCAGCAAAATCCTACGCGTGGTATTGTTGAGGTGCCTGAAATTGGGCGTTGGCAAATCTATGAGCGTGTCGGTGCAACACCGTTGATTGTGTATGTCGCGGCATTCAAAGACGACCTGCTGGAGCCATGGAAAGATAGCGTTATAAACACGCTGATCGAACAAACACTGTTAACGGCGCTGGTTACGTTTCTCACCATACTTGTCATTAAAACATTGAACCGCCGCGCCGTAACGGACTACGAGCACCAGTCACGCCTGGAACGCCTGACAGACGTCACAGGCGACCTGATGGCCTGCACCGACCAACAGCAACTGGTGAACAAGGCCGTGGACGCTGCCCGCATGATTGTTCCCAGCCACCAGGCTGTTGCGTATTTCAGCGCCCTGGGTCGGCACGAGCACGGATTACATGCCGTATCGCTGTCAGACAAATACGCGAAATGGCGCAACTACAATGCTCCGCGCGATGGCTCGGGCATTTACAGGCTGGTGATGGAAACAGGCGTGCCATTGCGTATGACACAAGCCGAGTTGGAACAACACCCGTCGTGGCGTGGCTTTGGCACCGAGAAAGATCGTCACCCGCCCATGCGCGGCTGGCTCGCAGTGCCTCTACGCGCTCAAGACGGAAAATGTATCGGCGTCGTGCAACTGTCCGACCGCGAGACAGGTGAATTCGATGCCACCGATGAAGCGCTGTTTGCGCAACTTGCGCGAATTATCTCGGTCGCGTTGCAGAACATTCACATGATCGAGGACACGGAGGCCGCGGCTGCCGATGCCCGCATGGCCCGCGACGAAATGGCGAAGGTCTTCGCCTCGACCTCCGACGGTATTGTGATTTTCGATAACGAACTGCGCTATACATACGTGAACGATGTGTTCTGCCGTATTTCGGCAACGCCGCGGGAGAAATTGGTCGGGGTGAAATTTACGGAACGCCCTGGCTATGATTTAAAAACGCTAGCGAAGTTACAAGACTGCCGTAGCTCGGGCAGCAGCATTGAGTTCGAGAACACATTCAAAGCTCAGGATGGTATTCAGCGATGGGTGGAAGTGAAAGCATTCCCCGTCGATGATAAAATTTCGCTGTTCATTCGTGACGTAACTGAAAAACGATTAAGCGAACAAAAGCTGATGGAAGCGCAGCGCATGGATGCGGTGGGCCGCTTGACCGGTGGCTTAGCGCACGACTTCAACAACATGCTGGCCGTAATCATGGGCAACACCGAGATGTTGCTGGCCAAGCTTTCAGACCATGCGCAAATCCGTTCAGCAGAGCTGATCCGCACAGCAGCCAAACGCGGCGCCGATGTGATCAGCCGCCTGCTCTCATTCGCACGCCGCCAGCCACTTGATCCCAAAGCTGTGGACGTGGGGGCTGTGGTGCGCGAAGTACAGTCGCTCTTGCGGCGCTCGTTGCCGGAAAACGTCTCATTTGAATTTGTGCACTCGGCTGGCTTATGGCGCGCCAACGCCGACTTAGCGCAGCTTGAAAATGTGATGGTGAATCTAGTCATCAATGCACGCGATGCATTGCCCAACGGCGGCAAGGTGACAATTGAAGCAAGCAACGCGCATTTAGATAGCCGCTATGCTGACGATGCTGAAGTCCCAGCTGGCCAATATGTATTGCTCGCGGTCAGCGATACGGGCGTGGGCATGCCACCCGAAATCGCCGCCAAAGCTTTCGAGCCGTTTTTCACCACCAAGGGTGTCGGCAAAGGCACAGGGCTTGGCTTAAGCATGGTCTACGGCTTCGCCAAACAATCCGGTGGTCATGTGCGCCTGTATTCCGAGCCGGGCCAAGGCACCACAGTGAAGCTTTATCTGCCACGCGCTCAAGGCATCTCGGAAGTGATTCTGCCGCAGGAAGAACAGCCCACCGTCCCGGGCGGCACTGAAACTATTCTTCTGGTGGAAGACGAAGATATGGTGCGCGAATTTGTCCAAGTTATGCTGATTGATTTGGGCTACCGCGTCATCAGTCACCGTGATGCGGAAAGTGCATGGGATGAAATTGTCTCAGGCTTGAAGCCCGATGCGCTGCTCACCGACCTGATTTTGCCGGGCGAAATGAATGGGCGTCAGCTAGCCGAACGTGTTGCAAAAATGCGCCCCGGAATCAGCATTCTTTATATGTCTGGCTATACAGAAAATGCCATCGTTCATCATGGCCGTTTGGATCCTGGGGTTAATCTGCTGTCGAAACCATTCCGCAGATATGATCTCGCGGTAAAATTGCGGGCTGTCATTACTGCTAGCAATGCTACTATGCTCACCGCCATGACGAAATGAATGCCATGAATGATGCCGGGGGATGCGCGTTGGCTGAAGTTCTGTTGATTGATGACGACGATTTGATTCGCGAAAGCTTGGAAGCAGCCTTGTTGCACTATGGGCACCAGGTACGTCTGGCTAACGGTGCGCGCACGGCGTTCCAGATGATCGAAGAACGCTTACCGCAAGTGGTCGTAACCGACATTATGATGCCCGATATCGATGGCATCGGCGTGGTGCAGGAAGTGAAGAAGCGCTGGCCCACCCTGCCCGTGATTGCTATCTCCGGCGGCGGTATGTCACCTAGCGACGACATTCTGACCATGGCCAGCGTGTTGGGTGCGACTGCAACATTATCCAAGCCGTTCGATATCGCCGAGCTGTCCCGCATCATCACGCGCGCGGCCAACCCTGCTGCGGCGTAGTCCGCGATAGAACAGCGTGACCAATACGAAACCGCTGCGCTTTCTCAATTGAATCATCAGTCGCATATGTTATGGCCAACAGCCCTGTAACATTCGCTTTATAACGGTACTACCTTGGACCCCATTCTCATTTTCAAATCCATCATCATGGGGTTGGTGGAAGGCATTACCGAATTCCTTCCGATCTCAAGCACCGGTCACCTTATCCTTGCTGGTAATCTTTTGGACTTTCCGGCCCCCAGCCAGCGGGGCATTTATGAAGTATTCATTCAGTTAGGGGCGGTTCTCGCGGTAGTGTGGCACTATCGCGTGAAACTCATCCAAACAGCTTTGGGTGTCATTCGCCCGGGCCCTCAACGCACATTGTTCGTCGGCGTTGCCATCGCTTTCATACCTGCGGTCATATTGGGCTTGATATTGGGCAGCACTATCAAAGCCGTCTTATTTCACCCCGTCCCTGTGGCCTTGGCATTCATTTTTGGCGGCTTACTGATTCTATGGGCGGAAAAGCGCTCACATACCGTCGTCGCCGAAACATTGGATGGCATCACCCTGCAACAGGCTTTTGTGGTGGGCTTAGCCCAGTGCTTGGCACTTATCCCCGGCATATCACGATCAGGGGCAACGATTATCGGCGGATTATTCTTAGGTCTTTCCCGGACTGCCGCAACTGAGTTTTCGTTCTTCTTAGGCATCCCGACGCTGGCGGGCGCAGCACTTTACAGCCTATACAAAGCACGCGACCAACTGAGTGGCAGCGATATTGAAATTTTCGCTGTCGGGCTTGCGGTATCGTTCTTAAGCGCGCTGGTGGTTATTCGCGCC
Source organism: Rhodospirillaceae bacterium (assembly GCA_965229355.1). Taxonomy (GTDB): domain Bacteria; phylum Pseudomonadota; class Alphaproteobacteria; order Rhodospirillales; family Rhodospirillaceae. The sequence continues at coordinate 4,061,814 of OZ245869.1, forward strand.
CTACTTCACTTCATCTCCAAACATTCGTTTGTGGTGTTTGCATGGTACCGGATTGGATTTGGATTGCTGGTGCTCGCCACGGCATATTTTGGACTGGTCGCATGGGCCGATTTTTAAAGACGAGCAGCACGATCCCAGAAACAACAAAGCCCGCGACAGTATCGCGGGCTTTTGCATTTTGGCTGAGGTCTCAGCCTTAGTCTTTATGTCTAAAGACGAGACGACCCTTATCCAAATCATAAGGCGAGATTTCGACCTGAACCTTGTCACCCGTCATGGTGCGGATACGGTTCTTCTTCATACGGCCAGAGGTATAGGCAATCACTTCATGCCCGTTGCTCAGTTTCACCCGGAAGCGCGCATCGGGCAGAACCTCGGTCACGAGGCCCTCAAACATAAGCAATTCCTCTTTCGCCATGTAGATCGTTCCCTGGTAGCCAAAAACCAAAACCCCAGACAACAGGTTGGGGCGGCTGCGTTATAGCGATGCTTGGAGCGTCTTGCACGTTCTTTGTGAAGCCTGACGCCCCCTTTTATATCAAGCCTTTAGGGGCCAGATTGGCCCCCATATCCACTACAACCGGCAATTTTTGCGGTTTTGGCGTGCGTTTCGCTATTTTCGCAGGCGAAACAGCCGACTTGGACCAAAAACAAAACGGGCCACGGCATGTACCGTGGCCCGCTGTTATTTCAGCCAGTTAAGGGCTTAGCCTTAACCGTGGTTCTTCTTGCGTTGCATAGGGCGATCAGCGCCTGCATCGCGGCGTTGTCCTTGGTCGCGACTGCGGTCGCGGTTTTGACCTTGGCCATGTTGTTTGTGTCCACCAGGTTTACCACCGAAGGATTTGCCGCCGGGCTTGCCGCCAAACGATTTGAAGGGGCGGTCTCCATCGCGGCGCGGTCCGCGCGATTCACCACGGGTGTTGTCACCTTGCTCGCGGACATCGCGTTGACGTTCTTCATGCTTGGTATTGCCAAAATGACGCTCGGCATGACTACGGTCGGCTTGTGCGCGATTTTGATGCTCGCCTTGATTTTCAAACGTGCGGCCTTCATTGCGGTTATCACGGTCGCGATGACCGAACGAACGCTCACCTTGAGGGCGATCACCTTGAGGACGGTCGCCTTTGTTGCGGTCAAAACGCGGACGATCACCATGATTGCGATCACCGAATTTACGTTCACCGCGATTTTCAAAGTTACGGCCCTCGCCGCCTTTATTAAAGGGACGGCCTTCACCGCGCGGTTTGAACTCTTTGCGTTCACCACGATTTTCTGAATTGCGTCCTTCGCTGCGGTTGTCACCACCGCGATCGCCACGAAAATCTTTACGTGGGCCACGTTTATCACCGTGGAAATCTTTGCGCGGACCACGATTCTCACGGCGACCTTCGCCATGATTTTCACGCTGTGGCGCTGCACCTTCGCTCAACGGATCAAACGATTGCTGAGCATCAGCGACAAATGTTTCAGCAGACTGTTCGGTGCGGTTTTCAAAACGGTTACGACCACCTTGACGGTTTTGGCGATCTGCACGCTCGGCATCGCGGTCACGATTGCCACCAGCGAAGCTACGCGGTTCACGCGGCGGACGCGGGCCACGGCTGCCATCGCGTGAGTCGGTTTTAGCACCCGCAGCAGCGGGGCCCGTGAAGTTGTGCTCAGCGACCGGGATCGCACGCTTGGTGAAGCGCTCGATATCTTTCAGGAAGCCCTTCTCCAACTTATCGCAGAACGAGAATGCAATACCTTCAGCACCTGCGCGGGCCGTACGGCCAATGCGGTGAACATAGCTTTCAGGTTGGTTCGGGAGTTCGTAGTTGATGACGTGGCTGATGTCGGAGACGTGAATACCGCGTGCTGCGATATCGGTGGCCACCAGAACGCGGGCTTTGCCGCTCTTGAAGTTGTTCAGCGCATGTTGGCGCGCATTTTGCGACTTGTTACCGTGAATGGCATCAGCCGATACACCGGCCTTTTCCAAATGCTCCGACACTTTGTTGGCGGCGTGCTTGGTACGAGTGAACACGACAACGCGGCTTAAAGCCGGATCATCCAGCAGGTTCAGCAACAGTTCGCGTTTGCGCGGACCATCGACAAAAAACACCTTCTGTTCGATGCGCTCGACCGTGATGACCTTCGGTGTCACTTCAACGCGCACCGGATCGTTCAGCAAACGCTCGGCCAGGTGGGCAATTTCTTTCGGCATGGTGGCCGAGAACAACAACGACTGACGTTTTTCCGGCAGCATTGCCGAAATCTTATTCACTTCGCGAATGAAGCCCATATCAAGCATGCGATCGGCTTCGTCCAATACGAACATTTCGACGTCGTCGAATTTAATGTGGCGGCGGCTGGCCAAGTCCATCAAACGACCTGGGGTCGCAATCAAGACATCAACGCCAACGCCCATGGCTTTGATTTGGTGCATTTCGGAAACGCCACCAAACACGGCGCAGGTGCGCACTTTCATGTGCTTGCCGTAATGGCGGATGTTTTCAGTGATCTGCACAACCAGTTCACGCGTCGGCGCCAGAATAAGCGCACGCATGGTTTTTGATGCAGGGCGTTTCGGGTTCAGCGCAATGGCGTTCAAAATCGGCAGAGCAAACGCAGCGGTTTTGCCGGTGCCGGTTTGCGCAATGCCTAAAATGTCGCGGCCTTCCATCAAAGCCGGAATAGCGCGTTCTTGGATTGGGGTTGGTGTGGTGTAGCCTTGGCCTACCAACGCACGTTGGATCGGCTCGGCTAAGCCAAAATTGATGAAGCCGTTTTCGCCGGTGAACGAGTCAGGCGCGCTATCGGCAATTTCATCAAGTGAAGGCGCTGGGTTTGCAGCGATCACTGCAATATTCGGGGTTTCAGAGTAGGCTGTTTGTGAAGCTTCTTGTTCGTTTTCAATCACGTTATTCAACGTATGGATCCTAAAAGGAGCCGCAAGCTCTGACGCAAATGATATGGGCCCGCGCTCGGGGTACATCCGCCCGAGACAGCATAAGGGCCCAACCAGCATGCATCAGGTCCAATCGCGGCGCCTTCATTCAATGAATGGCAACCCGCGTGGAAGCTTGCGGTTGACGGCACCCTTCGCGCGGGGATGCTGGCAAATTGTATGGATTTTCCCGGGACAGAGAGCGCTCTATAGGCGTGGGCTGTAAAAGCCGTCTTGCCGTGAATGAACGCAAATCGCGCGATCGCGAAAAAATATGTGTGGGCGCTATATCTGCCTAAATGCCCATGAAGTCAAGCAATATACCGCAGCGCAAAAGGATAGCCGTACTTAACCCCCTGCATTTACATAGCTTTTTACGCGCAAAAGTCATGTTTGCAGACCGTCACTATCCACGCTTAATCATAATAAAGTCATGATATTGCCGACCATATCAACCGCTTAGCGTTACACAGTTAGCGCTGTGTTGAGCGTGTTGAACACGCTAAAGAAAAACCAATCCGACAACATCCTGACGTGCAAAGCCCACAGACATGCATACCGAAACCGTTTCTCGCCTCTCACACGATCATAGCTTTCGGCACACCGAACGCAGCAAAGCTGAAACCAAAACGTTGATCGTGGTCGCACTGACCATCATCACCATGGTGGTCGAGATTGGCGCAGGCTTGATGTACGGCTCGATGGCGTTGTTGGCCGACGGCTTGCACATGGGCAGCCATGCGGCAGCGCTGATTATCACCGCATTTGCATATTTCTATTCGCGCACCAAAGCGCTGGATGAGCGCTTCAGTTTTGGCACAGGCAAAGTGAATGCATTGGCTGGCTTTGCCAGCGCGCTGATTTTGGGCGGCACCGCGTTCTTCATGGTGTGGGAAAGCACGGCCCGTTTAATCACGCCACGCGAGATTGAATTTGATCAATCTATTTTGGTCGCCGTGGTGGGTTTGATTGTAAATGCCGTCTGCGCGGTGATCCTCAACCCGCCCCACTTAAATCAATCAGGTGCTCATCACGATCATGATCATGGACACTCACACCATCACGGCCACGATCATGGCGGGCATGACCACGCCCATGGCCAAGATCACAATTTACGTGCGGCATACCTGCACATCATTGCCGACGCTGTGACATCGGTGCTGGCCATCGCGGCACTGCTGGCTGGTAAGTATGCCGGTTGGTTGTGGTTAGACTCTGTAGTGGGCTTGTTGGGTGCCGCACTGATTTTGAAGTGGGCCTACGGCTTAATTCACGACACCAGCACCATTCTACTGGACCACCAAGCCCCTAAAGCGATGCGCGACGAAGTGTATGAAGCGATTGAAGAGAACAGCGAAGATCGGATTGCTGATTTGCACTTGTGGTACATCGCCCCTGCCACACTGGCTGGAACGGTCTCGATTGTAACGGATCATCCGCGCGCGCCCGAGCATTATAAAGCGCTGATCGATCATCACGTTAAAATCGCGCACTTAACTGTAGAAGTGCACAAGTGCCCGCATCATTAATGTAAAGGCGTCGCAGCATGTCGCGTTCATCGATGGGTTTATCTGATACGTTGGCTGATTACGTGCGCCGTGTAGGTGCGCGTGAAGACAACGACTTCAAAAACCTGCGCGATGAAACACGGCCGCTTCCAGGGGCTGGCATGCAAATTGGGGCCGAGCAAGGCGCGTTCATGGGATTGCTGGTCGAGTTAATTGGCGCCAAAAAAGCGCTCGAGATTGGAACCTTCACAGGTTACAGCGCGATGGCTGTGGTGAAAGCAATGGGGCCCGAAGGTCGCCTCACCACCTTAGATATCAGCAAACACGACACCGACATCGCCCGTAAACACTGGGAGAAAGCAGGCATCGCGAACCAAATTGACCTGCATTTAGCCCCCGCTCTGGAGAGTATCGAAAAACTAATCGCGCTTGGTGAAAGCGGCACCTATGACTTCGCCTTCATTGATGCCGATAAAGGCAATTACGATGGTTATTACGAAGGCGCGCTTCAGCTGGTGCGTACAGGCGGCTTAATTGCCATTGATAACGTACTGTGGGGTGGCGCTGTGATTGACGTTACAGACCAGAGCAGAGACACGGTTTCAATCCGCGCATTGAATGAAAAGATTGCACGCGATGAACGCGTGACAGTTTCGCTTGTGCCGATTGGTGACGGCGTGACGTTAGCCAGAAAGCGCTAAATTATTGTTTGAAGATCGCGTGGGTGACCTTGTCGCCCACCTGGATGCCGTATTGTTTGGCCGCGCCGCCCTTTAATTCCAGCACCGCGTAAACAGCCACATAAGAACTCACGCCCTGTTCGTTATGGGGCACGGTGTTCTCAGCAATGCTGCGCACAGAGCCATCAGCCGCAATAAAAATCATATCCAGTGGAATGAAGGTGTTGCGCATCCAGAAACTGACGACGGCGCTGCGTTTCATATCGAACAACATGCCCTTGTCGGCGGCAAGTTCACTGCGGTGCATCAGGCCGGTTGAGCGTTTCTGATCGGTGTCAGCCACTTCGACTTGAAAGTTAAACGTGCCCTTGGCTGTCGTGATGCTCATCGGCGTGAACGGCAGCGACTGCGCCTTGGCGGGGTCTAACGGCTCGTGCGGTCGTAAAAACTGCGCGCGCGCATCAGTCGAGAGCAAGTACGCACAGAGTGCTAACGCGGACAGAAAAAAGCGGCGGGCGATCATCATGTGCGTGTACTCAATTAGAGCCAGTAATGAACGGCGATGTAGCCCATTGTGGACATGGTGATGGTATAGGGCAATGCCATCCAGAACATTTGTCCGTAACCAAGGCGGATTAATGGCGCCAAGGACGACGTTAATAAGAACAAAAAGGCCGCCTGCCCGTTCGGTGTCGCCACACTAGGAATGTTGGTGCCGGTGTTAATGGCGACCGCCAGCAGATCAAACTGCGCCCGGTCAATTTGCGCCGCTTCGAATGCTTCACGCGTAGCGCTGATGTAAACCGTCGCCACAAACACGTTATCGCTGATCGCTGACAGCACCCCGTTTGCCACATACATGAACAGCAACTGATGGCGGCCATCTTGAGCCAGAACCAAGTCAATTACTGGCTTGAATAAATGCTGCTCGTGAATCACGGCCACGATGGCAAAGAACACCACCAGCAATGCGGTAAACGGCAGCGCTTCCTCGAATGCCGGGCCAATGCGCTTTTCTTCAACAACGCCGGTAAAGGCTGTCGTGAACACGATAATGCTAAGGCCAATCAAGCCCACTTCCGCGATGTGAAAGCCAAGGCCACACACCAAAAACACGGCGGCGATTCCCTGAAACACCAGACGCATTGTTTTGGCTTTGTCGTGATTGGCGCTTTGCTCAATGTCGTGAACCGCGATGATCTGCCTGATCGACAGCGGCATGGTTGCGCCAAAGCCAAACACTTTGAACTGCTCGACCAGCCCGCATGTGATCAAACCCGTCACTAAAACAGGCATGGAAACGGGTGACACGTGATGAAAGAACTCGATGAAGTTCCAGTTCATCACCTTGCCGATCAGCAAGTTCTGCGGCTCGCCCACTAGCGTGCTCACGCCGCCCAAAGCCGTGCCCACAGCGGCGTGCATCACAATCGAGCGCAAGAAGGCGCGAAATTGTTCGAGGTCAGCACGCTGACGTTCGGCACGTCCTGCATCCCCATCTTCACCGAGGGATGACGCAGCTTCGTGATAAACACCATACAGGCCCGTGGCGACCGTAATCACCACCGCAATCACGGTCAGCGCATCTAAAAAAGCAGACAGTACTGCACCAGCGCAGCTGAACAGCAGCGACAGTACGATTTTGTTTTTCACTACGATAAACAGCTTCGTGAACACGAACGTGAGAAGTTCGCGCATGAAGAAAATGCCCGCCACCATGAACATCAGCAGCAGAAGCACCGGGAAGTTCAGTTCCACTTCCTTGTAAACTGTTTCTGGCGACGCCATGCCGAGCACAATGGCTTCTAGCGCCAGCAATCCGCCCGGCTGTAATGGGTAGCATTTCAACGCCATGGCCAGCGTGAAGATGAATTCAGCCAGCAGTAACCAACCCGCAATGAACGGGCCCAACGTGAACAACACCAGCGGGTTCAGAACCAGAAAACCTAGGATGGCAAGCTTGTACCAATCAGGCGCACTGCCCAGAAAGGCATCAGTAAACGCACGCGGATAGGACTGCGCATGAGAAACAGTTGGCGGCGCTGATTGGCTCATTATTCATCTCCCGTGCTTCACCTGAATTTTGGTAGCAACTGAGGGAGAGGCGCGCAATCAAAACCGGATGCGCACGATGCGCGATTCAACCAGCGTATTAATAAGTCACATCACAAAAAATAGTGTCGCGAATGTGATCAGCCCACCCGCTTCGGCGACCATGTCGTCACGTTCACGGCTTTACCTTCGGCATTGCGCGCGACCTTGGGGCGTACCACACGCTCAACACTTGGTGCATCGAAGCCACCGTTGTTGGCTTGGCCTTCAAACTTCGAGGGCTCGGCACTTTTCCGGCGCACCAATCCCTGATCACCATAAAATGCCACCATCGACGCGAACGGAATTTCCGTCATCGGCCCTGCTTCAAAGGCATCAGTGTACGGCGGATGGCGTTTGATCAGCTTGGTCAGCCGGTCGGTCGACAGCGCGCCGAACTGACGCCAAATTGAATCCATCAGGTGCGCTGGCTTTTCTTCCACCGGCGATAAATCGACCAGTGGTTTGCCGCGCGAGAAGGCCCGGTACAGCGTCGGCTCAATCGGCCCACTTTCAAGCGCAACAAAGGTCGCAGGCATCAACTTCATGCCGCTATGCGCCACGCCGTAATAGCCTTGCGCAAGGAACAGCAACAATTGCAGCTTTTGTGGTTGCAATGTTTCGCCGTCAGTCAACGCCCGGTCTAAAAACCAGAACGCTGCTTCGAACCCAGATTCGACAGCCGTCGGCATCATTGGCTAAACTTGCCTCAAGTGAAAACGTTAACCATTTCAACGTGCGCGCGGCACGCCACCGTTATAGCGCAACATTTCATATCTGTGATGTGTTGCCAAAATCTTGAAGCGCCACCCCGCTGTCCTCAATTTTGCCTTACACCACCTTCACGATACCAGGATGATAATGTTTCATGAGTTCACTTAAGCCCACCCGCACCATGCCAACACCGCGAGACTGGGCCCGGACCATTACCAAAAGCCTGTTATGGACCCTGGCCGTCGTGTTGCTGCTGGTGGGCTTGGCGGCTGTCTTCATTAAACCCATCGCGCAGTCGGTGGTGGTGAACGCGCTTGATCGGCGCGGGCTTGGCCCGGTCACGCTTGAGATCACCAAGCTGGGCTTTGATGGTATCAGCATACGCAACGTGTCGGCGCTGGATGGTGCGGTTAAGCTGGCGGAAGCTGACGTCACATTTTCGATCAACGCGTTGCGCGACGAAAAGCGCATTGATGCCGTACGCATCGATGGCTTGCAGGGGAAACTGGTGTGGACCGCCGACGGGCACATTACAGCAGGCACGCTGCAAGTGTACCCACGTCCCGCGTTTACTGAGCCCGCAGCGCCTGCCCCTGTTGCAACACCTGAGAAAAACGGCAATGCACCACCAGAACCCCAGTGGAACGTGCGCTCAGTCGTAGTAGGCAATTCGCAGTTCATCCTGACCCTGCCCGAGAATGAAATCGCGACCACCTTGAACGCCACCTATGTTCAGGATGATGTGAATGGCCGCGCGTTTGATGCCACGCTGAATAGCGCTGGGAATGATGTCACCGCCACGGCAGCTTTAAGTGTCGTGCAAGCCGGCGATAAACCAGCCCAAGGTTCGGGAACGCTGACCTACAAACTCGCCAACCTGAACCTGCCGATGATCGCCAACGGCCTGACGGGGGATGGCAATATCTCGGTGTCGTTTGATGCCGATGGCGCGCGCACCCAAGATAGCCGCGGCGATTTAGCGCTGACGTTTCCCGCACCACCCGCAGCGTTGGCCGCGGTGGGCGTAAAGCCTGACGCCCCAGTTCGGATCGCCTTAGAGGGCAATAATAGTCGACTATTTAATTTCACTCTGGACCGGACCAAACCCACGCCCACCGCCAACATTGATGGCACCCTGAGCCTGAAAACGGGATCTGTTGATCTTAAATCCGAGATCAAGGGCTGGTCAGATGTGCCTGTGGGCGGGGCAATTCCGCAGGATTTCCATATCGAGCGATTGAATTTGACCGGCAAGGGGTTGGTTTTCGGCGGCGGTACAGGTGAAGCGTTCATCGCCATCACAGATTTGAAGGGCCCCATTGCTGTGGCCGAAGGCCGTATGGCCGGGCGCATCACCGCCCAAAAGCTCGACCTGGCCGAGAAGGCTGAAGCCAGCTTTAGCTCGGCCATGCGTCTGGATGGTACCGCCCTGTCGTTCGATGTATCGGAAGCTTTCGCCGAGGCCACCAATCTGAAACTGGGCAGTGCGACCGCCGCTGGGGTCAGCCGGGTCACGCTGATCGAAAAGCCCAACACCGGGCCTGCCCCAGTGCAGCAAGTGAACCTGGTTTTAGGGTCCAGCCCGACCCTTGCAGTGGACATGCAAATGGCCGGGGCCATGCCCAAAATTCTCACCAGCCCTGATGCCAAACCGGCGGTGTTGACCCTGCCGCACATCACGCTCTCGGGCTACATCAGCCAGCTCGCAAATGGCACGCGCACAGGGGCCATAAAACTGGCCACCAAAGAGGGCCGCTTGACCCATGGCTTTGCCCACCTGGGTGACATTACAGCCGACCTTGGGATCGATGGAAAAAAGATCGCGGGCCCCGTCTCGTGGGTGCTGCTGGAAACCCCTGATCCGACACGTCCGAGTGGCTTGGATCGACGTGGCGCAAACTTTAAGTCAAACCTTACAATTGATTCCGAATCAATTGAATTTAAAGGAAATATTTTATCCCAAAACAACGTCGACGTGGGCGACTATAGCTTCACCCAAACCAGCAATCAGTCGCCTGTTATCACGCTGAATATCCCCGTCCGCACCTGGGCGGCGGACCCATCCTTCATCGAGGTTTTTGGGCCAATCGCGGGACTAACGAACACCACCGGAACCTTCGGGATGGACATGCGGGCCACCCCCTCAAAAGGCGGCTACAGCGGCACCCTGAAACTGGCCTTCGCTGACTTCGGTTTCACGCTTGGTTCGATGGTCGTGAAAGACCTCAATAGCGTCATTGCCCTGAACCAAATTTGGCCGGCCAAAGCAGCCGTGCCCCAGCGCGTGTCGTTCGGGCAAATGGTGGCGGGCGTACCCTTCCAAAATGGCGACTTCACCATCGCCCTGAATGGCGACAACACGGCCAAAGTCTCACAGGCTGCCATGAAGCTGGCCGGGGGAGCCGTAACAGGGTCTGACTTCGTCGTGCCCCTAGATGGCGGCAACCGGTCGTTCGTCATGAACGTCTCGAACGTTGACCTGGAAGGTCTGGTCAAAGCCTTCACCACCGATGGGCTGACGGCCACCGGCAAGCTCTCAGGCTCGCTTCCATTACGCTTACAAAATAGCCGACTATATATTGATAAGGCCCAGATGGTCGGAAAGGACGGCACGATCAATTATCGCCCCACACAAGCGCCTGCGGCCCTATCCCAAGGTGGCGGCACGATCCTTCTGCAGGCGTTAGAGAACTTCCAGTTCAGCGAAGTGACCGCCAACATCAACGGCGACGTGACGAAGGACTTAGGCGTTGGCCTGACTTTGAAGGGCAAGAACCCAAGCCTGTACGGCGGCTACCCCATCGAGTTCAACTTAAGCCTGGATGGCCCGCTCAATCAGTTGGTGCGTGAGGGCTTGTCGGGCTACCGCATCCCGGAAGACATCAAGCAGCGCCTGACACAGCAAGGCATCAAAGCGCCCTAGCCCAAACGCGCCCCTCGCCTTTTGTGTAACAGATTTGCTAAAGCTTCCTTGGGTTTGGCCCCCTCGTTTTCACTCGGGTGGGGTTTGGGGAGTTTACCGTCTATGCGTTCGTCGATCCGTTTTGCCACGCTCGCTGCTGTGGCCGCCTTGCTGTCGGCCTGCGCGCCGTTAGGCCCGCGCACCATTCAGGTCAGCCGCCCGCTCTACAACGAAGCGGTTCAGCAAACCGAAGCACAACAGCTGCTGCTCAACATTGTGCGTCAACGCTACAACGACCCCATCATGTTCCTGGATGTGACCAGCATTTCCTCAGGCGCCAGCCGCTCGGTCAACGCCGCCGTCACGCCTAAAGTCATCCCCCAAGGCGGACGCGATGAATATGTTGGCAGCGTGGGTGCAACCTATAGCGAAACACCGATCATTTTCTACGCGCCCAACAACGGCGAAAAGTTCGTGCGCCAAATGCTCAGCCCGCTTGATCTGCGCACCCTCACCCTCGTCCTCCAATCGGGCTGGAGCATTGAACGCGTGCTGATGCTGACGGGAACGGAAGTGAACGGGTTACGCAACCTACCGCCGTCGGACACCGGTGGCACACAGTATCGCGACATGTCGATTGCCTTGCGTGATCTGCAGCGACGTGGCGAATTAAGCGTCGGTGTTACACCCGGCGCGACGAAGGAGGCACAGCCCAACGTGGTTCTGGTCTTCACCCCCGAAGCCCGCAATCTTCCCTCGTACCAAACCGTCTGCAAAATCTTGAGTGTTCCCTGTGACGGTGGCCTGATCCCTTTACGTCAAGGTTTGGGCATCGCTGGCGGCAATAATGGCGCGAACATCGCCACCCGCTCTCTGTTCTCGGCCATGTACTATCTATCACAAAGCGTAGATGTGCCAGAAACCGATATTGCTAGCGGTACCGTCGACAGCCTCCGGAATGATGTGGTGCCTGACCGTATTTTCAATGTTCGTTCGTCTGCCGCAGAACCGACGAAAGCCGCAGTGAAGGTGTTCTATCGCGGCGCATGGTTTTACGTGGCCGATGACGACATTGGCTCGAAAACCACGTTTTCACTGATGAGCATGCTGGTTACCCTGCAAGCGGGCGACACCACCAAGATTACGCCGTTGGTGTCTCTTCCTGGTTCGTAGACGGCTGACTGTAAGCAGGCTGGCTCTTCAGCGCATCACGAATACGGCGAATAGCCATCGCCAATTCTTCAGGTCGCACCGGCTTGTTGAAGAACGCCACAGCGCCTGCGGCTTTGGCGACTTGTTCGGTGGCTTCTTCGCTGTAACCCGTGCATAGGATCACCGGAATATCAGGCCGAATTTTCTTGATGTGCCCGATCAGTTCAAGCCCCTTCATTTGCGGCATCACTTGGTCGGTGATCACCACATCCCAAGCCGTCGGATCTTCGCTGAAGATTTCCAACGCTTCCTTGCCGCTGTGTAATGGGGCCGTTTCGTAGCCAAATTTACCCAGCAACAACGCTGTCGCATCGGCCAGATCAACTTCGTCATCGACCAGCAACACGCGCTCGTCGCCTGACAATTCGGACATGTTGTAGCTCACAATAGCGCCGTCTTCCGCCGTCAGATCAGTGAGCGGCAGATAGACGCGTACGCGCGAGCCGTGGCCTTCGCGACTGTCCACCACAATGAACCCGGCGTGCGCGGTAATAACCGCCGCCACCACGGGCAAGCCTAAGCCGGTGCCACGCGCCTTTTCTTTGGTGGTGAAGAACGGTTCGAACATGCGCTCCATCGTGCCGCCAGACATGCCGACACCGCTGTCGCGAACGGTTAAACACACATACATCTGTTCTGGCACGGGTACGCCGACAACAAATTGATGTACCAGCAAGCCATCATCACGTTCGCTTTTGGCCATGGTCAGGCCAGGTTTGAAGGCATCAAGCTCGGCACCATTCAGCGATAATTCATGCGAGAAGATTTGGATGCGGCCATCGCTTTCACCAATCGCATCGCGCGCATTGATAATCAGGTTCATCAAAACCTGGATCAGTTGGCCCGAGTTACCGCGCACCGTCAGATGTTTACGCGGCATCTCGACCTTCAGGCCAATGTTTGTCGGCATGTTTGCGCGAACATATTGGTGAACCTCGTTCACCACACTGGCCATGGTAATGGGCTTTAAGTCAGCCTGACTGGCGCGCGAGAACGCCAAAATTTGCCGCACCAATTCAGCCGCGCGGTCGCATGAGTCGACAATACGTTGCGCGAAAGAACGGGCTTTCACCTCTGGGGCCAGCGCATCGTTGATCAACGAGGCAAAAGCGCGAATGGCTGCAACAATGTTGTTAAAATCGTGCGCCACGCCGCCAGCCAAGCGGCCCACGCTCTCTAAACGCTGCGCTTCGATCAATTGTTTCTTAAGTTGCTGCTCGCGTTGCTCGCGACGGTAGATTTCAGTTACATCTTTAACGGTATAGATCATGCCCCGATCTGGCAGACGCATAATGCGCACTTCGTTGTGGGCTTGGCGGCCATCAGGGCGCTCGATGTCAAACTCCCCATCCCAGACATCACCGCTTTCAAACACGGCCCGTACATCAGGCAACATCCGATCACGTAAACTCTTCATGGCCGGGAACGCATCGTTAAAATGCTTGCCGATAATATCCTCTCTCGAACCACTGCCCCAAATATCGACGACGATACTGTTGACGTACACAATTTTCCCGTCGGCATCTTCAATCACGATACGGTCTTGAGAACTATCGAGCGCACGGATGATGGACGCATTTTCACGGTATAACGTCTCGGTCAGTCGCTTAGATTCGTCCTTTGCTTCGTTTGCCCTCTTTAATGCTTTTTGTGCATTGTCGAAGGTGATGAGCAGCAAGCACAGCCCCATCGCCAAATTAACAAAAACAGTCGTCGCACTGGTAATGCTGGGCAGAATAAGCGGGGTTTGATTGTTATGGATGACCAGAATATAAGCGATACTGTTTGCAGCCCGCATAAGGCTGACGATACCTGCCAGCGTGTAAAACAGCGACCGGCTGTTTATAAAAAAGACAATACCAATCACGGCCATCATCACCGCAGTAAAGCCAACCGCGGCAAAGCGCATCATGAGCAGGTCTGTGTATTGAACAACCTGAATAACAAAACACACTGCGCCTGTGATAATCGTCGCGGTGCGTAACGTAATCTGGTGACCGACAAGGGCCAGCGCACCCAAGAAAAAGAACATGCTACCAACGCAGATTGCGATGCCCAGGAACGTCCACAACAGATTAAATTCAGTTATGCTGGTGGGAATTTCACCAATTGTGGCCACGCCAACTGTTAAGCCGATGGCAGCAAACGCAATCGCCCAGAAATGCAGATAATGGCCACCGACATCCTTGCGATAGACGTGCAGACACAACACCGCGCAAATCAGCGGTGCTAATGTAGCTTGTATCATCAGAATTTGAGCAATCATCTCGCGCGTCTACATCACGTTCGTCAGTGTGAATTCTAATATTCGATTATGTCTGCGCCGTTACTTTTTCGTCGCGAAGCTGACGTATAGCTTGGGCAAGGTTTTCGGGCAAAACAGGTTTCGTAAAGAAAGCATCCGCACCCAAGGCTTTAGCGTTGCGCTCGGTGGCAAAGTCCGAGAACCCCGTGCAAAGTATAACCGGTATATCCTCACGGATTTTGCGTAAATGCGAGATCAATTCCAGGCCCTTCATGGCCGGCATGACTTGGTCTGTAATGATCACATCCCAGGCCGTGGGATCCTCTTCAAACAGGCGCAACGCATCACGCGGGTAGTAAAGCGGCGCCACGTCGTAGCCGTATTTGCGCAGTAACAAGGCCGTCGCATCAGCCAAATCGGCCTCGTCGTCCACCAATAAGATGCGTTCTGTGCCTTTTAACCGCTCTATATCTGGCCGAGCCGTTGCATCGGTTTCTTCCACGGCATGGCGTGACGTGGGCAAATAGACGTTGAAGCGGCATCCCCGCCCCTGTTGGGTTGTCACTACGATAAACCCGGTATGTGCGGCCACAACGGCGGCCACGACCGGCAGACCCAAACCTGTGCCACGTGCTTTTTCTTTCGTAGTGAAAAACGGCTCGAACATACGTTCCACGGTAATGCCCGACATGCCCGGGCCGTCGTCACGCAATGTCAGACAGAGATAGCGTTGATCAGACAGGGGAGCGCCCACAACGTACTGATGCACCACGACGCCATCGGTGCGCTTGGTGCTGGCGATGGTCAGGCCGGGCTTGTAACTGGCCAATTCCTGGTCTGTCAGCACGCGTTCTTCAGAATAGATTTGAATGCGGCCTGGACGCTCTCCAATAGCATCGCGCGCATTCAAGCCTAAGTTCATGACGATCTGCACCAACTGCGCGGCATTCCCCAAGACGATAGGGTCGTTCTCGGGGCGCATAATATCGACGGTGATGCTGGCCGGAATGCTGGCGCGTAAATACGCTGTCACTTCCTCGATCACCTCACCCATGCTGGTCGGCTTCAAATCAGCGCGAGAGGCCCGCGAGAACAACAGAATTTGACGAACCAAATCAGCCGCACGGTCACAGGTGTTGATAATTCGGTCGGCGTAGGTTTTCGCTTTCGTACCGGTTTGTACTTCGCTCGAAACAAGGCTGGCAAAAGCACGCACTGCGGCGACAATGTTATTGAAGTCGTGCGCAACACCTCCCGCCAAGCGCCCGATACTTTCCATCTTTTGCGCTTCAATGAGCTGCGTTTTCAGTTGCTGTTCGCGTTGTTCATGTTTGCGGCGTTCAGTGACATCTTCAGCCGTGTACAACAACCCCTTATCGGGCAATTGCATCACTTGAATATCGACATACGACGCATCCCCTGTCGGGCGCGTGAGCAACAACTGTCCATTCCACGAGCCTTGACGCGAAATCGCCGCCAGCACCTCGGTTTCCATAGACTTACGGTACGCCTGTAACAGTGGGAATGCCGACAAGAACGGACGGCCCATTAAATCTGTTTTCGAGCCAGCCCCCCACGCATCGGCCACCGCCTGATTGACGTAACGCACATAGCCGCCAGCATCTTCGATAATGATGCGCTCTTGCGTTGAATCCAGCGCACTCAAGATCGAAGCGTTTTCCTGATACAGGAATTCGATGCGCGCTTGCGCCTCATCGCGCCCCAAGCGCTCTAATGTCATCACAATAAAGTCAGCGATATATGTGGCGTATGTGACTTCCGACACATCCCATGCGCGCGGTGTGCCGACATGTTCAATGCAAATCACGCCCCACAGCGCGCCTTGCCACAAAATCGGCACATCCAATGCAGACGTAATGCCCAGCGGTTTATAATAAGTGTCGTGCAGATTCACTGCCGCTGGATGCGTCGCCGTATCATCCATAACGACACTGCGCAGTTTAAATAATTCATCGAAATAGGCTTCACGCGTTTCACGTTCGAACGTAACGAACGTAGTCACTATTTTCCCATCATACAGCGCCATGACTGATTGCAGGGCTTGTTTGTCGGTTGTGACCCGCCAAATACTGGCCCGCTGCACATCTATGGAGCGCGTAATTTCACGCAGAATGGTTTCGTACACTTCACGCGGTGGCATCCGGCTGAGTTCACGGCGACTGGCGATATCTGCAACGCTGCGGTCGAGACGCATGCGTTTGCGTTCCAGCGTGCGAACTTCTGTAATATCACGGGAAATATTGATCCAACGCCCGTCATTCAGAGGTACGGTGCTCCAGCGCATTACGCGCTTCGAACCGTCCTTGCGCAACACAACATTGGCTTCGGCTGTATAAACCTCACCACGCTCGGCGCACGAGCGCATCTCTTTTGCAATAACGTCAAGTGGTGGATCGGCTTCAACCAAAAAATCCACCATCGCGTGACCGATGACCTCTTTCGGGTCCCCGTTCGCACACCACGAGGCAAAGCTCTTGTTGGCAAAAACGATGTCTTTCAACGGATGAGTGATCGTAATGTTTTCGCCCGCAAAATCCAACGACGTAACGACATCTTGTAATTCTGCCCGCGCACGCTCGCCTGCGGCTTCCAGTGCCTTCAATGCCGTCACATCGCGCACGACGTGTAAGGCCGTCGTGTCATCAATGCGGGTCACTGTAATATCAGCAATAATTGAGCTACCATCATTGCAGTCGATTGTTTCAACACCCGTCCAGCGGCCTTGCGTCGCAACGGCGTAATCCACGCGCTCTAACAACGCATCACGTTGGGTCGCCTTGTGTACAGCAGCCCATTGGCTTTCAGCATCAGGTGGGGCTGTACGCTGCATCAAATCTCGCGCAACCTTATTGGCGTAAATCAAATCGCGCTGACTTCCTGGCGTTGTGTCGCGCTGTTTCCAAATGGCAATACTTTCGGAGGCCGCATCTACCGCGACCTTCAAGCGGATCAACTCTTCCTGGCGCTGCATATCGGCGCTAACGTCGATCACCATGCCTTCTTGCAGCAAACGTCCATCGGGCAAGCGGATATGGCGACCGCGCGTCATGCAACTGATCACCGTGCCGTCCTTGCGGCAGCGACGATTGATGTTCTGGAACTCCCACTGTTCAGGGTCGCCGCCTTGCGCCATATGCATGAAGGATTTGTGGATACGCTCCCGATTATCGGGAGCCGCAGTTTCCGCAAACGTCTTGCTATCGACGAACAAATCCATCCATTCAGCAACGGTATAGCCCAACACGGCTTCGACACCAGGGCTACAGAACTGCGGCTCAATTTTGCCGCCACCCAATACAACAGAGAAGAAGTAGGCACTCCCAATGTTTGACAGAATAGACGTGAGCTGGCGCTCGCGGTCCAACACCGCTTGCTCTGCCGCTTCTAATTCCGTCAGATCAATCAACATTACCAATCGCCGACGCTGACCATTATCAGCGGGCTTAATGGCGCGGCTGGAATAAATTACGGGAACCACAGTGCCGTCGCGACGAAGAATTTTCGTTTTCATTTCAATCGCAGCAGTTGGCGATTGATCGCGGAGTTGACGCGCTTGAGTAAGAACTTCGTTGTTCAGTAGCAACGACTTGCCTTGGCCGAATCTGTCGTTGGCCTCCTCTTGCGAAAAACCAGTTAAGGCCTGGAAGGACGGGCTGACGTATTCAAGCGTGCTGACGTTATTTCCCTGCAAGCGCACGACAAAAACAGCACCAGGCACCTGTTCGGCGAGTTGTTCATAAATGTCCTGCTTCAGCTTAATTTCATGTTCTAAGGCTTTTTGTTGAGCCAGGTTCACGACAGAGAGGCGGTAGCCTGCAAAATTATGGTCCTCGTCATAGAACGGCACGCCATTGATCCGGCGCCAGTGTTCATTTGGTGTATTCGTCGGCAGTTTTGATTCGTAGCCGCGGAAACTTTCACGCTTATCAAGAATCTCTTGCAACTTACTCCGCTTACCATTGGTTTGTGCCAGAAACGGCATACCCGGCGAGGAATGGGCGGCGTTGTATTGCAACGCATCGCTGGTCCGGAACGTCGTGATGATATTGTAGTTGGAATCAATTTCGATCAGCGTATCCGAAGACGCCGCCGCGAAATCTTTGAAACGTCGCTCACTCAATTGAAGCAACTGAGACTGTTTGCGGGTGACACGGGTTGCCGTTGTACCGACCGCCACAAACAGGATGCCCAAAGCTAAACAACCAAAACTAACGATGAATAATGATTGGCTGCGTGATTCTTCGAATCCAACGCCAGCTTCTTTTTCACGCTCAACAACTTTCAACGACATATTACGCAAGCTTGCTTCAAGCGTGCTAAAGCTATTGTTGCGGTTGCTAAGGGCAGCTCCCAGTTCGGCTTGTTGCGCGAGATAATCTCTACGCACCAAAACTTCCATCGCACCCTTTAATTTTGCGCTTCCTTCAGGCGTTAAACGCGCTGAAGGCATGTTCTTCAAAACTTGCGTGGCAAGCTCAGCCAGTTTCGCATCATCGGGCAGCGGGCTGACACGCGTCACCCCCACCGTGAACATCTTGTACTGCTCCAGCAGAACAGCACGAAGGGACTGATATAGCGGTGACGACGGCGCTGCGGTCGACAGGGCTTCTTCAGTCGCCATTATGGCGCCCGTCAATCCGTTATGCGAAATATTGTCGCTCCATCGTCCCAGCTTCTGCCACAGCTCGTTACTGTCATTCGACAGATGCACATAAGCGTCGATCTGATGGCTAAGGGTGTCGTATTCGCTGCGATAGGACAGATTTTGCGTATAGTCGCGCAACGCCATCTGATGCGCCTCAATCCGCTCCTGGATCTCCTGGCGCTCTTTCATGATCAAATCATGATTTGGAATGGGCGAGTTATCCCAATAGCGCAGTTGCCAGATTTCTTTCGAGAGTAGCGAAAGTATGCTCTGGGCGTTTTGGGCATTGTTAAGAGTTACGAAAGCCTCACGTCGTGTTGTTTCGACAACGAACTGAAGGGCAAAGACGAGCAAAAAACCAACCGTGCCAATGGCAACGATCATGTACCCGGAACCTAGAATGCGGCGAAGCAATCCAGCCATTCAAAACAAGCCCTGTGCGGGAAAAATGTCATACGACTAAGCCTCATGAGCGTTTCATCTTAGATGAGAACCCCCACCTTCTCTACCCAAGCCGAAGAATGCCCCGCCAGTCCTATATACGAAAGTGTGCGCCGCACACGTTGAGCGGGAACCTTTGAAAATCGGCCTCTGATTGACGCAACTCAACCCATGATTCGCGAAAGCTACGCTACAGAAACATCCGATTCGGGTCTTTGCGCCATGTCAAAAGCTACGACACTTTATATATGGAAATGAAATTGGGTGGTTCGCGCAACACTTTGATAGCAGCGCCAACCGATCGATACGCGTTCGATTATGTCTAAAATATAAATCTTGAGTTGAGAGACCACTGCATAGTGGTTGCTACGCCTTCAGAGTTACGCCGAATACGATACCTTAGATGAACATACCGTAATCAAGTTATACTTTCGTGCACACGCCACATACGTTGGCTGATTAGTCAAAAAAAAATTTAACGCTAGTTTCACCTCGCGAACTAAAAACGTCGCGGGTGCAGTCAACTCACTTGCAGAACCGATCCTAAAAAAACGTAAGGCAGCTTCAGGGAGCTGTTTTGCGAACGGTCGAACTCTGCCTGAAGAGCCTGCAGCACGTGGTATCACAAAGATGGGAGCTAATGATGTATCGTAGACTAGTTGCTGCGGCTGTTTTGACTGTGTTGGGGTTCGGCCCCGCGAATGCAGCAATGGACGCCAAACAAGTTCAGATCGCCGCAAAGGCGCTGGGCTTTCTTGCCAAGAAACCTGCCCCTGGCTCGAAGATCGTTGTTGTCGGTAGCGCTGCTGCCGTCGCTGACGTGACCGCTGCTCTGCCGGGCATGAGCGTTGCTGCTGGTTCTGCCGCTGACGGCGCATCTGCATTCGCTGTGTTCGTGTCAACTGCCGCTGAAGCTACAGCCGCTAAAGGCGCTGGCGTTGTCACCATTGGTTCTGCCGTGGCTTGCGTTGATGCAGGTGCGTGCGTGCTGGCCATCGAAACCCAACCCAAAGTGACCATCTACGTCAGCAAGGCTGCGGCCACTGCTGCTGGTGTCTCGTTCGACGCCAACTTCAAGATGATGATCACAGAAAAATAACAACAACAATAAAACGAATTCAGAAGGACACATCACATGTATAAATCACGCATTCTCTCGGCCGTTTCTGGTTTGGCGTTGCTCGCCACCACCCCGGCCTTCGCGCAAACAATGAACTATGGCTCGCTGCAAGAATTGTTCGGCGAACCCGTGACCACGGCAGCTACCGGCAAACCGCAACGCGCGTCTGAATCGCCGGTGCCAATGACCATCGTCACCCAAGAGCAAATTCAACAGTACGGCGCCTCAAACGTGCCGGATGCCATCCGTTATGTGTCGGGGATCGATATCATTCAGTTCTCGCGCTACGACAACGAAGTCGCTGTGCGCGGCTACAACGGCGTCTACTCGCCGCGTCTGCTGGTGCTGATCAACGGCCGCCAAGTGTACTTGGACCACTATGGCATGACCAACTGGGCAGCCCTGCCGGTTGCCATGGCTGAAATCCGCCAGATCGAAATCGTCAAAGGCCCGAACAGCGCATTGTTCGGCTTCAATGCCGCCGCCGGTGTTGTGAACATCGTCACCTACAATCCGCTGTATGACGATGTTGACAGCGTGACAGTGCGTGCTGGTACTCAAAACACCGCTGAAACCGAATTCGTGACCACGCAGAAGATCAATGAGTCGGTCGGCTTACGTTTGAGCGGCACCGCCAGCCGTGGCGACGACTTCGAAACCCCGCTGCAAGTTGCCGGCAGCACCCGTGACGACGCGCACCGCATCAGCTTCAATGCCGATGTCTTGGCACAAGTGAATGCCAGCACACAATTCAACGTCGAAGGCTCGTTCGTCGATACGCAACGTACCGAAGTGAACAATGCCTTGACGGTTGTTGATTACCGCACCTATTCGGCCAAAACCTCTGTCGTCAACGACGGCGAATATGGCTTGTTGAAAGCATCGTTGTACAAAAACTGGTTGGAAGTCGATTTCAGCGCCACATCGGGCTTGGATCAATCTGTCATCGTCGCTCAGTTAGAAGACCTGATCAAAATCGGTTCGGCACACACCGTGCGTTTATCGGGTGAATATCGCCACAACCAAATGGACAGCAACTTCAGCACGCTGTCCACACCGAACCAAGAATCGCACATCGCGTATGATGTGTACTCTGCTGGCGCGATGTGGGATTGGGCGATCACCCAAGACTTAAACTGGACGAACAGCTTGCGCCTTGATCATCAAGACGTCAGCAAGACCGGTTTCCAAACGACCATTCCGAACACGACCTACAGTTTCACCAATGCCGCTTATGATCAAAGCTCGACGTTGTGGAGCGCAAACACTGGCTTGGTTTACCGCGCAACCGATCTCGATACCTTCCGCCTCACCTTTGGCCGCGGCTTGCAAACTCCAAGCTTGCTGACCTCTGGCATCTTCGTGCCAGTGTCGGCAACCCCGCTGCCGATTTACTTGGTGGGCAACGCGAACCTGGAAACGACCGTCGTGCAGAACTACGAGTTCGGTTACGAGCGTAAAGTGGCCGACATCTTCTCGACCATTTCAGCCAACGTGTTCTACCAAACCAACAAGCACATCGTCGGTACACGCACGACCACGTACACACGTACGCTGCCGAATGGCGCCGTTGTTCCGGCTGCTGTGATTTCGCAGTTCTCGGATACGGGCGACACCAATTTGGTGGGCTTCGAACTCGCTCTGCGCGGTTCGAAAGACGCCTTTAACTGGGATTTGAACTACGCTTACGCCAACCTGGATGACGAGTTCCTGCCTGGCGTCACCACCAGCGAAGAACGCACGCCGGGCCACCGCGTTAATCTGACCTTGGGTTACACGGCTGGCGATTGGCTGGGTTCGGTGCGCGGTCAGTATGTCTCGCACTACAACAACGGCGGCGTGAACTTGAGTGACTATCAGCGCTTCGACACCTCGATCGGTTACAAGCTGACTGAAGGCATGACCGTCGGCGTGACTGCAAGCAATCTGTTTGGCAAGCACTACGAAGGCCGCCATGCAGAAGTTGAGCGTCAAGTCCTGGCATCTCTGCGGACCAACTTCTAATCCGCGATTTGTTTTTCCGCCTCGCCGCCGTCACGGCGGGGCGGAGACAACTCTCCGTAACCCGAACGAATTGGTCGGATCATGAAAGCTATTGCTTCAACCGAGTTGAGGTTTGCTATGCCGCGGCGTGAAACCAAAAGCTTGCAGATTGCGCGCATCGACGATGTGTCGATGGTTTTCAAACTGTTCGCTGCCCCTGTTTTAGGACTGATCGCATTGATTGTGATTGGCCTGGCGGGTAACACAATTTTAGGCGGTATCAGCAGCCGTGTGGCGCTGTTCTCGCAAAGCCGCTTTGAGCCCACGTCGAACCTATTGGCCGCTTCGGCCGAGCTGAACGGCGCGGTGAAAGATTTGTACTACGCACTGGCCTCGTCAGCATCAGGTGGCGACCAAGCCGCCGCAATGAAGATGCTGGATGATGTTGTCATCCGCATTACCGATGCACGCAAGTTGGTGACCGATGCCGATGGCAAGATCGAAGACAAAGAGTTGAAAGAACTCGTTGCTTCGGTGTCTTCTGACCTTGAGAAATTTGCCGATCCGATCGGCTTCGTGAAAGACATGATGGCCATTGATGCGAACTCGGCTATCTCGTTCCTGGAACCCTTGCGTCAAAACTTAGGTGCCGTGCAAGAAAAGCTGAACAAAATTGCTGATGCACAACGCATGTTGGCCGCCAGCGACGTCTCCAGCATTCAAAATGACGTGACCTCCAGCCGTACCTTCGCCAGCATTTTCATTTTAGCGGTGATCGCAGTTGTCGGCGGGTTCTCGTTCTTCTTGGTGAAGTCCCTCACCGCCAGCATGAAGCGTATCTCTGATGCGACCTCTGATCTGGCTGGTGGCAACATCACCGTGAACCTGGAAGCTCTACACCGCAAAGACGAATTGGGCAGCATTGTTGAATCCCTGCTGGTGTTCCGCAGCTCATTGCAAGATCGTGACCGCCTGACCCGCGAAAACGAAGACGTGCAACGCCGTGCTGAACACGACAAACGCGCCGCCGCCGCCGCCATTGCCCAAGACCTTGAACAGTCTGTGCAGTCTCTCGTCGGCAAAGTGAACGCTTCGGTCGATTTGTTGAAGCGCAGCGCCACCGATTTGAGCCGCCAAGCTGAAAACGGCAGCCAACAAGTGGGCGTCGTTGAAGGCAGCATGTCTGAGTCCACATCAAACGTGCACGCTGTTGCCAGCGCTACCGAAGAATTATCGGCCTCGTTCAAGCAGATCTCCAACCAAGTGGCCCAAGCCGCAAGCGTTGCGAAGGATGCCCAAACCCGCGTTGAACATTCCAGCACGCAGATCCAAGATCTGTCGCAACAAGCCCAAGCTGTTGGCAACGTCGTGCAGATGATCGCCGACATCGCCAAGCAAACTAACTTGCTGGCCTTGAATGCCACCATCGAAGCCGCCCGTGCCGGTGAAGCCGGTAAAGGCTTCGCAGTTGTTGCAGCTGAAGTACGCGAATTAGCGAACCAAACGGCCAAAGCGACCGAACAGATCAATCAACAGATCACCGGTGTGCAAACCGCTGCTAAAGGTGCTGTGACTGAAATTTCGACGGTCCGCACAATTGTGGACGAGATCAGCTCGATCTCTTCAAGCATTGCACAAGCCGTGGAACAGCAAGACTCAGCCACCGGCGAAATTGCACGCAACATCAGCCAAGTCTCGGGCGGCACCCAGCGCGTGCTGGATAGCGTCCGTGGCCTGCAAGAAGTCACCGAGAACACGCAACGCGGCAGCAAAGATGTGTCCACAGCTTGCGAAAGCTTAACGCAACAAACTGCTGACCTGAAAACCAGCGTGAACCGCGCGATTGATAGTCTGAAACGCTAAACTAAAAACAATAACCAGGGCGGCGGACGCGCATAACGTCTTAAATAAGTCGACCCCGGAGTTTTCAGCGGCACGCTGGGCAGAATGCTCAAGCGTGCCGTTTTTCTTTTTTGACGGCTTTAAAGCCTTGCAATTCAGTTGCAATAACAGGGCTTGGGCGAAGTTTTTATGGGGATAGTCCTCATCGGAAAGCGCAAAAGTATTATATCCCTTTGGACGATTGCCACACCCGCTCCACTATCCAAAATGACTTTAGTTTTCGGAGATACTTCATCTTCTCGCTTTTTATTAAACTGGTAATAGCAGCATGAGCATTAAAGCAAAAATTCTTGGTAGCCTTATTATTCTGGCGTTTATTAGCGCTTTGGGCGCGGGATGGAGTTTTCAAAGCGCGCAGTCAAACCAGAACGTCCTGAATGATGTGAATGAACGGTTTGAAAATGCCGTTACTAAATCAGCCGAGTTGGCCGTTCTCATTAAAGACATTCAGATTAATGTCATCCAGGTGCAGCAGTTTTTGACTGACCTTAGCGTCACACGCGGACTCGACGGCCTTGATGACGGCGGCACGGAAGCCGCAACACACGCCGCAGATTTCAGCAAAAATATAAAAGCAGCCGAAAAGCTTGCATCAGCCCTTAATCTTGATGACGTGCTGATAGCGTTAAATGACGCGGATCGCTCATTTCCGGCCTTTTACGACAATGGCAAACGGATGGCCGATGCCTATGTAAAAAATGGCACCAGCGCCGGCAATAAATTGATGGGCGAGTTAGACGCAAGTAGTCAAAAATTAGGCGATGCGATGGATCAATTATCCTTGCTCTCACAAGATTTGATGAGCACATCCATTAAGAAAATTCAGGAAGACCTCGTTGCAATCAACCAAGAAGCAAAATTTCTGACCATTCTGACCATCGTCTTGGGCGGCATTTCAATCACTGCCTGCTTCATTATTGGCTGGTCGGTCAAAACCAGCGTTCTGACGCCGCTCCTCTCGATCACGGATGCGATGGGCCGCCTTGCCGCAGGCCAACTCCAGATCACCATTGATGGACAGAACCGCGGGGACGAAGTGGGCGATATCGCCCGTGCCCTCGCCACGTTTAAAGACGGTCTTCTGGAAACCGATACCCTCAGAGCCGAGCAAACCAAGCAAAAAGAACGTGCGGAACAAGAACAGCGGGCCGCCATGACCAAAATGGCTGACAATTTTGAATCCGCCGTTGGATCGATCATTCAAGGCGTAGCTGATGCTGCCTTGCAGCTTCAAACATCGGCGAAAGCCATGTCATCGTATGCACAAACCTCAACAAGCCAATCTAAGGCTGCAGTCGATGTCTCAGCCCGCATGCGGCAAGATGTGGATGGTGTTTCCACGGCAACATCTCAGTTATCTGAAGCCGTGAACGAAATCTCGCGCCAAATCACCACGGCAGCAACCATGACCCGTGCCGCTTTGGAAGCTGCCACAACGACAAGCGCACAAGTCGATCAGTTGTCGGCAGCGGCGAAAGCTATTAGTGCCGTAACACAAACAATCAGTGAGATTGCCAGCCAAACCAATCTTTTGGCGCTCAATGCGACAATTGAAGCCGCACGCGCGGGCGAAGCTGGCAAAGGCTTTGCGGTTGTTGCTGGCGAGGTAAAAGCATTATCTAACCAGACCGCAGCCGCAACAGATCGCATCGGCACTGAGATTGCCAACGTTCAGAACGTGACCGAACAGTGTGTTCTGGCCATTAAAGGCATTGCCGATAAGATCTCGGAAATTAATCAAGTCTCCAGCACTATCGCGGCGGCCGTGGAGGAACAAACGGCATCGACCAGCGAAATTTCGCGCAGCGTTGAAGCCGCAGCCGCCGGAACCCAAGGCGTTTCTAAAAACATCGAGGAAGTCAGCAAGGCTTCAGACATGACCGGCACAGCCGCCCATGATGTGTTGAATGCTGCTGAAGGATTGTTGAAACAGTCCACGCAACTGCGCAATCAGATGACAGCGTTTCTCAGCAGCATCCGTAAACCCTAGGGTATACACCCAATACTTTTGGGGATTTTACATGACTTTCTTGCAAGAAAGTCTGCAATTTCTTCGGATTTCAGATTGGCTTCAGCTTCACTGTGGAGAATGCGCAACACAATTTGAGAGCACAGGTGTTGCGCATGTTGAAGTTAAGAGTTTCGCATAACAGCGAAGACGTTGCCGATCTTTTTGTTTCACCCCGCATGGCCCGCCGCCATGACGATTGCGCCCCCGCCGTCATCTCCATCAGCAGCCGTGCCGACAACGAACGCGACCGTGTTGAAGGCTTTATTCGGAATGTGTACGCGCGTCATTACAATGCGCGCATTCAAGTCAACTATCCGACGGTGATGAGTGTTCGCGATGACAGCGACACCATTCATGCCGCAGTGGGTTTCAGGCCCGCTGAACATCATGACTTGTTTTTAGAACGCTATCTCGGCCAGCCGGTCGAGGCCGCCATTAACGCCCAAAGCACAACGCCTATCGCACGCCATAAAATCGTCGAGGTTGGTAACTTGGCGTCGGAAGGATGCGGCGGCGCACTGTTCTTGTTTGTGGCATTAGCTTCATTTCTACATCAACAGCAGTACGACATTGTGACCGCCACCGGCACGAAAACCTTGGCGCGCCAGTTTCGTATGGCCGGTATAGAAACCGTAAACCTGGCCCGCGCCAGTACAGACGCCCTGGGTGAAGATGCTTCTGCTTGGGGTACGTATTACGAGACCGAGCCCACGGTTATGTTCGGTTCTATCACACCCGGCGTCGAAGCCTTACGCCGCGTATTCAATGCCCGGTACGAGCTGCGCGCACCACATTACATCTCGCGCCTGCATCATCCGCGCACAACCCATCTTTAAAAGTGTTGCCCATGAGCGTTGTGATCTCACAGCTTTTCAAACACGCGCGCGACATCCCCGACGCTGTGGCGTTGCGCACAGAGACGCGAGATTGGACTTACAATAAGCTGGCCAGCGAAGTGTCGCGGGTTCGCGGTTTGCTCAATGAAACTAAACCGCGCGCCA
Source organism: Rhodospirillaceae bacterium (assembly GCA_965229355.1). Classification (GTDB taxonomy): domain Bacteria; phylum Pseudomonadota; class Alphaproteobacteria; order Rhodospirillales; family Rhodospirillaceae. The sequence goes on from OZ245869.1 coordinate 4,089,222, forward strand.
TCGGCTTGCTGACCGACAATGGCGCCCACTGGGTTGTCTGCGATTTGGCGACCATCGACGCAAATATTCCCATCGTTCCAATTCCGACATTCTTCACGCCGCTGCAAATTGCGCATGTCATCAAAGATGCAGGCTTGGATGTTGTTCTATCCGAGCGAGATTTTCCGGGCTTCGCATCATCCACGCTCGATATCGCTGGTCATACCATTTACTGGGTCGCAACCAAGGCCGAGCCCAAAGCTTTACCCTTCGGCACGGCTAAGATCACGTATACATCGGGCACCACAGGCACACCCAAAGGCGTGTGCTTACCTCAGAGCCATCTCGAAACGGTGGCGCAGTCGCTGGTCACAGTGCTTGGAGCACACCTTGCGCAGCGCCACATCGCGGTGCTGCCGCTTGCGATTTTGTTGGAAAACGTTGCGGGGCTGTACCCCACCCTGATGACCGGGGCCACCTACATCGTGCCCAGTTTGCGCACGCTGGGTTACAGCGCAGGTCTTGTTCCCGATGGCACAATGTTCGTGGCAACGCTTCAGCGTTTTGAAGCCACCAGCTGCATTCTGGTTCCTGAACTGTTGCGCTTGCTGATGGCACGCATCGAGCATAGCGGCGAGCGCTTGACGCATTTGTCCTTTGTCGCTGTTGGCGGCGCACGCGTGCCGCCGGTGCTGGTCTCACAGGCCCGCACGTTAGGATTGCCAGTCTATGAAGGCTATGGCTTGAGCGAATGTGGCTCCGTCGTAGCATTGAATACGCCTACGGATGATAACGTCGGCACAGTGGGTCGTGTGTTGCCGCACGTTAAACTCAGCATTGCTACCGACGGCGAAATCATTATCCAAAATCCTGGCTTTTTAGGTTATCTGGGCAGTACCGTTGCCGACACAACCAGCTTTGCCACCGGCGACATTGGTCATCTTGATAAAGATGTGCTGGCCGTCAGCGGCCGTAAGAAAAACATCATCATTACGGCCTTGGGGCGCAACGTTGCACCGGAATGGGTTGAAAGCGAACTCAATGCCGAATGGCCCATCGCGCAATCTGCAATTTTTGGCGACGATGATCACCATCTGACCGCGCTGATCGTTCCGCTGTCATCCGCGTTGCCAGATGGTGCCATTGAGGCTGCCATTGCCGCAACGAATGCACGCCTGCCGGTCTATGCACAGATCGGCGCATGGAAGCGTGTGGTGCCCTTCAACACCGACACGGGCACACTCACCGCCAACGGCCGTTTACGACGCGAGAAAATTGCATCCCTTTATCTGTCACAGACCGCCACATTCTTTGACCGCCTCACAACATCGACAGCCGCAGACCAAGCGGCGCTGTTTGCAGTCCCGCAGATTAAAGATGGGCTGGCCGGACGCATCAGCCGCGACACGTACATCGCCTACCTGACCGAGGCTTATCATCACGTCAAACACACCGTGCCGCTGCTGCGCGAAACGTTGAAGCATCTGCCCACGGACAAGGCGTGGCTGAACGACATTCTGCAAAGCTACATCGACGAGGAAACCGGCCACGAACATTGGATTCTAGACGACATCGCCAATGCGGGTGGCGATGCCAATGCAGTCGCCAACAGCCAGCCGCGCGCGGCCACCGCGGCCATGGTCGATTTCGCTTACCGCTTTATCCGCGACCGCAACCCCATCGGCTTTTTTGGCATGGTGTATGTGCTGGAAGGTACCAGCATCCAACTCGCCTCGCAGGGCGCGCAAGCCTTAATGACAGCACTGCGCTTACCGCCCAACTGCTTTTCTTATCTCACATCACATGGGGCGCTAGATGTCAGCCACATGGAGTTTTTCCAAAGCATCATGAACCGCATCACCAGCCCGCAAGACCAAGATGCGATTATCGAGATGGCAAAAACCATGTTCGGTCTCTTTGCCGATGTCTTCCGCTCTATTCCCCATCCCCATCCGCGAGATTTGAATCATGCAGCTTAATCGCAAGAACGTTGCCGTCACCGGTGGCAGCGGCGCCCTCGGACAGATCCTGTGCGCGGAACTGCAAAATGCAGGCGCCATTGTAACGGTGATTGATCGCGTCGCACCGCCCAACAACTACGGTTACGTGGAAGCAGATCTGTCGACCACCTACGGCATTAACACGGCCGCGCAAAAAATCGCCAGCCTTGATCTCGACTGCCTCATCAACCTAGCGGGTGTACAGTTCTTCGGGCCCCTGCAAGAGCAATCTGAAAATCATGTGATTTTAAGTTACATGGTCAACTTGGTTGCGCCAGCACTCCTGTCGCGCGCCATGCTGCCGGGCCTGTATCGCAAGAACGCCGGAACCATCGTCAATGTTGGTTCTACATTTGGCTCCATCGCCTTTGCGCACTTCGTGACCTACTCAAGTTCCAAAGCAGGCTTGAAGGGGTTTAGCGAAGCGTTACGCCGCGAGGTCGCGCACACCAATATTCACGTGACCTACGTTGCCCCACGCGCGGTCAAAACGCCTTTGAATGGGCCGCGTGTTTTACAACTCGCCAGGGAAACGCGCATGAACATGGATGCACCTGAAGGGGTTGCGCGCAAAATTCTGAACGCCATTCAAACTGATAAAAACGATGTTTACATCGGCTTCCCTGAATCGTTCTTCGCGCGCGTGAACGCCGTCGCCCCACGGCTTGTCGACCGCGCGTTAGCGAAGAACGATGCCATTGCCCGCCGCATTCTTGCCAGCCCTCAGAATTAACCTTCAAAATTAAATCGGAGATCAATATGAACGTCACGCATCGCACCCGCCTCTTATCATCCGTCATCACGGCAGCTCTTTTGTTGACGGCCAGCGCCAAAGCCCAAGAGACTGCAACCGCTGACCCAGCCGACGCCTCGGTGGCGCAACTGCAAACGCAGTGGGCGGAAATCAAGTACCATATGACGGATAAAAAGCAGCAGTTGGGTGCCATCACGGCCCTACAGGCCCAAGCCGACGCAGCCATGGCTCAGTACCCCACGGCAGCAGGTGTAAAAATTTGGGACGCTATTATTTTATCGACCGCCGCAGGCATTGATGGCGGCATGTCGGCCTTAGGCAAAGTCAAACAAGCAAAAGCAATCTTAGAGAGCGTGGAAGCCAGCGACCCCACGGCGCTGAATGGCTCGGTCTACACATCGTTGGGTTCGCTTTACTATCAAGTGCCGGGTTGGCCTGTGGGTTTTGGCGACGACAAAATGGCGGCCACCTACTTAACCAAAGCGTTGGCCCTTAACCCTGACGGCATCGACCCTAATTTCTTCTACGGCGATTATTTGGCGCAGAAGGGCAAATACAAAGAAGCTATTCCAGTGCTCGAAAAAGCGTTGAATGCGGCCCCGCGCCCAAACCGCGAAACCGCCGATGCAGGCCGCCGCCAGGAAATTCAAGCCGTGCTTGAGAAAGCCCGCAAGAAAGCAGGTGTTAAAAGCACATCCTAACGTTTTTGATATACTGTAGCGCCGCAACCGGCGCTACAGTAGCAACGCATGCGCATTCTGCTAATTGAAGATGATCCAATGCTGGGCAAGGCGGTTTACACTGGCTTGCAGCGCGATGACGTGGTCGATTGGGTGCGGACAGCAGAAGATGCCGATTTGGCGATACGCGCTTTTTCCTTCGATGTCATCATCGCCGATATCGGTTTACCCGGCGCATCAGGGCTAACATTCGTAAAACACTTGCGCCAACGCGGCGACACAACGCCGGTGTTGTTCCTCACCGCGCGCGATACGCCGCGTGATCGCATTGTTGGTTTAGATAGCGGCGGCGATGACTACCTGGTCAAGCCGTTTGATTTTGGCGAACTGCAAGCCCGTATTCGGGCCCTTGTCCGCCGCAGCCAGGGCCGGGGTACGCCGCAGTTGACGGCGGGTACCGTCACACTAGACCCCGCGGGCCGCACAGTGCATCTGAACGGTGCCCCCTTAAGCGTATCAGCGCGCGAATTTGAAATTTTGAAATTGCTGTTAGAGCATAAAAACCAAGTCGTGAATCGCAGCGAAATTGAATCAAAACTATACGACATGCGCCAGGCCGCAGAAAGCAATGCCGTGGAAGTGCACATTTCCAGCCTGCGGCGCAAGCTGGGTAAACAGTTTATCCGTACCATTCGGGGCTTAGGCTATATCGTTGATGGTCGCTTCGGCGATGAGCCATCGCCCGACGACACACACAGCAAAAAACAAATAGAACAATGACAGTGATCAAACGTTGCTCTCTGAGAGAGCGGCTTCTCCGCGCAATTTTGATTCCGCTTGCCTTGTGCCTTTTCGGCATAGGGTTTCTGTCGTTCTATGCCTCATCCGACGACATCGAAGCATTAGACGATGCGCAGCTTCTGTCGCACGCCAAAATCATCCGATCGCTGATGGATCATGAATTGCACGAAGATGAACCCGGCGAACTCAATCTTTTAATCAACGATACGTCGCTGGATTACCGATACGAAAAAAACCTGGCGTATCGGGTGTGGTTCAAGGGGCACCTTATTCTGCATAGCCCCAGCTCTGAAAATTTTCCTGAATCGGCTGGCCCAGATGGTTTTTCGACCCGCTCTGTGCAAGGCGCGCCGTGGCGTTTTTATACGCAATACGACAATGATATTGGTGTCACGACTGAGGTGTCAGAGCTTGTGTCGTTACGGCGCGAACAAGGTTATGAGCTTTTATTGTCGTTATTCACACCCCAGCTTTTATTGTTTCCGGCCATCTTCATTCTGGTCTCCATCGGCATCAAAATCGGCCTCAGGCCGATCGAACGCCTTGCCGAACAGGTGCGCTCGCGCTCTGCGCACGACCTCACCCCCGTCGGCAGCGACATTATTCCTGAAGAAGTTTATCCATTCATCGCCTCCGTCAATGAACTGATGGCGCGGCTGGAACGTGTGATCGTCAACGAACGCTCGTTCACCGGCAACGCCGCCCACGAATTGCGCACTCCTCTGGCGGCCATCAAAACACAGGCGCAGGTGGCCGCCATGGCCACTGTGCCGGAAGAACGCGCTATACTACTGCGCGATTTGGCGAGCGGCGTAGACCGCGCCACACACTTGGTCGATCAAATGCTGGAACTGGCGCGGCTGGATGAAACATCCAATGGCGATAAGCCGTATGATATTTCTGTCGTGGTCGCACAAGCCATGCTGCAACATAGAACCGCAGTCCAAGCCGCAAGCTTGAAACTGAAGTCTCAGATCACGCCAGGGCTGATTGCCCACGGTCACCGCGACGCAGCCACGCTGCTGGTCAAAAACTTGGTGGAAAACGCCATTAAGTACACACCTGCGAACGGCGAGATCAGCGTGTCACTGACAGCCGAGAGCAATCAGATCGCTTTAATCGTCGCCGATACCGGCATCGGGATTTCCGATCACGATAAACGCGTCTCGCTGGAACGGTTTGTGCGTTTGAACAAAGGTGATCAACCGGGCGCGGGGTTGGGCTTAGCCATCGTACAGCGCGCGGTGGAACTGCACCGGGGGACACTTACACTCTCTGATCCGCCAATAGGTTCTGGCTTGGTTGTGCGCGTGACGCTACCGCGCGCTGCGTAAGCCGTTGCAAGCAAGGCAGACTGCTAAGCGTACCGTTTATTTTTCCAGAAGTAGCGTTCCGCGCCAACGCACCTATTTCCCACCGTCATTTTTCGGTAATACTACCGCCGGGTGAGAAGATGCCGCGCGTGAAGACGTGCGGTTTGTAGGTTGGGTTGAAGTTTTATGGAACGCGGGCTTTTTCGGTTCATTTGGCGTCACAGCGCCAAAGATCAGTTCATTTTGGTTGGCTTGTCGGTGCTGGCCATGCCGTTCCTGTACTGGACCTTTGAACTACCAAAAATCATTGTAAATCAAGCCATTAGCGGCGAAGGCGGATTTCCCAAAGTGCTGCTGGGCTACCCGCTCGAGCAGATCCCATACTTATATGTACTGTGCGCGGCCTTCCTGGCCCTGGTCCTGATTAACGGCGCGCAGAAGTATTTTAGCTCCACGTATCGCTACCGTGTCGGCGACCGGCTGTTGCGCCGCTTGCGCTATAACCTGATCGAGCGCCTGCTGCGCTTCCCCGTGTCTGATTTGCGCACCATGTCATCAGGCCAAGTGGTCTCGATGGTGACAGCCGAAACCTCAACGCTGGGCTTCTTCATGGCCGAAGCCTTTGCAGTACCTGCTGTGGCAGCAGGTACGCTTGGCACCATCGTGTTCTTCATGTTCATGCAGAACTGGATGATGGGCTTGGCGGCCATCGCGCTCTACCCGCTACAAATCTACATCATCCCGCGCATTCAAAAGCGCATTAACTGGCTGCAACGCGAAGAAGCGCTGGCCGTGCGCGGCATTTCAAATCGTATCGGTGAGTTGGTTTCGGCAGCACCTGAAATTCACGGCCACGATACCACGCAATATGAACTGGCCTCCCTCACCCAAAAATTGGGCCGCGTTTTCACCTTGCGCGTCGAAATGGGTTCAAAGCGATACACCGTCAACGTGCTGAACCAGTTCTTCTCACAGCTAACCCCGTTCTTCTTTTTCTCACTCGGTGGCTATCTGGTTATTAAGGGCGATATCTCGCTGGGCTCGCTGGTGGCCGTGCTGGCGGCGTACAAAGACATGTACTCGCCGTGGAAAGACCTGATCGACTATTACCAAAAAGCCGAAGATGGCCGCGTGAAGTACGATCAGTTGGCTGAATACTTCGGGCCCCCGACGCTGATGGACCGCTCGATCATTGAAGCCGAGCCCGGCCCTGATGCCTCGATTGGCACGCAGATCAGCGCAAACAACGTGGTCGTTGAAGCCGAAGAAGGTGTGAAGTCGATCGACGGCGCAAGCGTTACGCTGCAACTGCCGGTCCATGCGGCCATTGTGGGTGGTAGCGGCAGTGGGCGTGAGGAATTCGCGCGCCTGCTTGCCCGCCAAGTGATGCCCGCTGCGGGTAAAGTCAGCTTGGGCGATCATGACCTGACATTGCTGCCCGACAGCGTGACGGGCCGCCGGATTGGGTATGTCAGCACCGACACATACTTAGGTTCAGGCACCATTCGTGATGTGCTGATTTATCCGCTGCTGCGCCGCCCTAACACGAATACGGGCTACGACGATGCCACCCGCCGCGCGCGTGAGCTTGAAATCGCCGAAGCCGCGCGCACGGGTAATTCCACCTACGACATTCTGGCTGACTGGATTGATTACACGGCCGCCGGGTGCGCAACGAAAGACGACTTAAGACAAAGAATCGTCGATGTGTTGCGCATGGTGGAATTGGACCGTGAAATTTATGACATGGGCCTGCGCCGCACGTTCGACCAAACCCAACGGCCTGAGTTGGCACAAAAGCTGATCACTGCGCGTTACACCTTCCGCGAACGTCTGCAAACCCGTCAACTCACCAACCTGATCGAAACATTCGACCGCAGCGCTTACATTTCAAACGCGTCAGTGGCTGAAAATATTTTGTTCGGCACGCCCATTGGCACCACGTTTGCGCTGGATCGTTTGGGCGAGAACACGTACCTGCTGGGCATTATCGAGACGGCGGGCTTAACCAAAGAGTTTTTAGAAAAAGGCCGCAAGCTTGCCGGGATTATGACCGACATCTTCCGTGACTTACCGCCCGGCCACGAATTCTTCGAGCGCTTCAGCTTCATTAAATACGAAGACCTGCCCGTGATCGAAAGCGTGCTGCGCAAAGCCGAGTTCGGCCTGGATGCTTTAAGCGATGAAGAACGTGCCAAACTGATGGAACTGCCGTTCAAGTTGGTGGAAGCGCAGCACCACGTTGGTCTGATCGACGATGACTTCAAACACCGTGTGTTGGCCGCGCGTGCCGCCTTCGCCCATCAACTGCCTGAGGATTTAAAAGGCGCTGTGCAGTTTTTTGATGCCAGCAGTTACAACGCGGCCAGTTCAGTGGCGGAAAACGTGCTGTTCGGCAAGCTGTCTGCCTCGAAAGCAGGCCGCGTCGGCCAAGTGACGACGTTGATCAACGATGTGATCGACGAAATGGGCTTACGCAATGATGTGATGGAATTGGGCCTGGATTACGATATCGGCCTCGGCGGTGGAAAGCTTTCAGCCGCCCAACGCCAAAAGTTGGCGCTTGCCCGTTGCGTGCTGAAACACCCCGACCTGCTGATTTTGAATGACGCCTTGTCATCGCTGGAACCGGCAGCGCAAGAAACCGTATTCACCAACATCCGCACCGAGATGAAAGGCCGCAGCCTTGTGTTGCTTGAGCCCGGCGAAAGCCGTGCAGCGACGTTAGAACGCGTGTTGGTGATGGAAAACGGCAAGATCGCCGAACGTGGCGGCACTGCCCCTGCGACAGCCCCCACGCCAGACCAGCAGGTCAAAGACGTGAAAGGCGATGCCCGCGTTGACCTGTACGACATGGTGGCTGTGCTGAGCCAAATTCCGCTATTCGCAGGTATTGACCGTTCGAAATTAAAACTGCTGGCCTTCACCAGTGAACGTGCGAATTACGACGAAAACCAAATCGTGTTCCGCCAGAACGACATTGGCGACAAGGCCTATGTGGTGCTGGATGGTGTTGCCAACGTGATTTTAGAATCCGACGTCGGCAGTACTGTTGTGGCGCAAATCAAGCGCCATCAAGTGTTTGGCGAAATGGCGCTGCTATCGAACATGCCGCGCACCACCACGATCCGCGCCAAAACCGCACTGTCGCTGCTGGCCATCACCCACGATGTCTTTGTACGCTTGGTCGAAGAAAACTCAGACATCGCCGTGGGGATGACCCGCATCCTGGCCGAACGCCTCGCCTCGACCTTGCGCGACTACAGCCGCATGGCGAGTAAGAAATAAACCACGGTATCCCCACATTCCCCTGGCCCGCGCCTGCATTTTCCCTGCAAATGCAGGAGGAAACATACCGCAGCGGTAATACACGGGTGTTTTTAACTTGTTTCACGTGAAACAAATTGCACTACAAGGCATAAAAAAAGGGCCAGTTTGAAACTGGCCCTTTTTTGTTACGGCACACAGAAGACGCAGTGTGTGCTTTTATCAAATTTGTAAACCTTGCCAGCCTTCATCACAAACCATACGTCCTGCAATGCGGTGATGTCCTCAAGCGGATTGACGCGCACGCCAATCACATCAGCGAACTTCCCCTTCTCCAGCGAACCGAACTGATCGAAGTGGCCTAACAACTCAGCCGAACCCCGTGTTGATGAACGAATGGCATCAATCGGCGTCATGCCGTTCTCGACCATGTACTGAAACTCTTTCGCGTTCTTGCCATGCTCGAACACACCGGCATCAGTCCCGAACGCAATCTTCACGCCTGACTTCAAAGCGCGGTTGAACGACGCGCCCATTTTAGAGCCCACCACAATCGCCTTCTCGGCCACCGACTTCGGATAGAAGCCCGGTGTTTTTGCATTCTCGGCTACCGTCATGCCTGCAATGATGGTTGGCACCAAATACGTGCCGTTCTTCTTCATCAACGCGAATGTCGCATCAGAAATATATGTGCCGTGTTCGATAGACGCGACACCGGCGATGACAGCACGGCGCGCGCCTTCGTCACCGTGCGCATGCGACATCACCTTCATGCCGTGATCACGCGCGGTTTCGACAATCGCATTCATTTCCTCTTGGCTGAACTGCGCCAGGTCCGCGCTATCGGCTTGCGACAGCACGCCGCCAGTCGCCATGAACTTGATATGATCCGCACCGCGTTTTGCTGTGGCCCGCACCGCTTCCATCACAGCGGGCACGCCATCGGCCACACCTTCGCTGACCCCCGGTTGGTGAATTTTATCTTCGCGATACCCGCCCGACTCATCACCATGGCCACCGGTGATGGAGAGTGCCGTGCCCGCCACATACATGCGCGGCCCCACGACATCACCTGCTGCAATCGCCTTCTTCAGCGCAATATCAACATTGTCAGCCCCACCGGCATCACGCACGGTGGTGAAACCCGCCAGCAGCGTCTTGGCGGCAAAGGTTGTCGCTTTCAACGCGCTGTCAGCAGGCGTGCGGGTGAGACGCACCGAATAATTGCCCGCCTCAAACTGATGATCCATATGGGTATGCGCGTCGATCAAACCGGGCAAGCAGTATGACTGATGCTGGTCAACAATCGTTCCTCCGATACCGGGATCGATGTAGCCTTGTTTGATCTCAACAATCTTGTCGTCTTTGATGATGATGGTTCGCTCAAGCAAAGGCTTGTCGGATAGCGATGGATCAATGATTGCCATGCACTGGACATGGCGTGTGCCGTTATCTTGTCGCGAAGTGTCTTGCGCATAACTCGATGCAGAAAACGTCAAAGCCACAAGCGCTGTCGTCACAGACAATAAGCATTTCATGGAAGTCCCTCCCCAGGGTTGTGCTGGGGTCAGCATAACCCAGGTTTTCCGCCATTCGCTACGGCCTACACATCGTCGTGAGCATGAAAAGTGCCACAATTCCGACATTCCTCGGCCCTGCGCCAGCCTGTATTGCCCGCGATATTTGCACTGTGGGGATGAGAGAGAAATTGCCCCGCTGGTCTGAAAGACCAAGTCACGAAAGCAACAGGTATGATCCGCCGTACATCTTTTATTCAGGCTTCTTCGATTTCTTTTCGCAATGACGCCCCCGTAAATTCTCCTGGATGTGCAGATGAAATTCGACGCCTCGAAGAATTTTTGCAAAAACGCTTTCCCAAGCAACGGGCATGCCTTACGACCACGAGCGACTTCGCGCAGAGTTCTGCAAATGGTGCGATGTCGATCTAAGTCGGGCTCACTCAAAAAATATTGCATCCAACGGGCAGGTCTGTGCGTTGGAGAAACAAGATGAAAAATAACATTAGAACGTCGCAGATGGGTTCGGGCCTTTATGGCTTGCCCGAATCACCTCACCAATTCCAAGCCCGCATTATGGAAATCAACCGGCTCGAGTTGCTGTTGAAACTCCAGGCTTTGACGGACGACGAGCGCGAAGGGTTGCAGCGCCAAATCGATCTGTTGAAGGGCTTGAACGACAACAAACGGATGTTCGACAAAGATTGATCACGTGGTCTTTGACTTATTGACCTATCGGTCGGGGGTCCGTAGCCTTGGCTGATCGCGGGAGGACTTAAGCAATGCCTTCTTCACCAACACGACACCTACTCGTTTTAGCTGTGGTTACATCAGGCTTGGCTATCGCAGGGTGCTCGCCCACGATCAAAGTGCAAGCCCCCGACAAACCCATCGTCATCAACTTGAATATCAAGATTGAGCAGGAAGTGCGCATCCGCATTGATAAGGATGTTGATGCTGCGATGACTGCAAAACCCGGTATTTTCTAAAGTTCATCTGAGAGGGAACCATGACCATCTCATCTCGCTTTAAAACTGTGGCGTTGGCTGCCAGCATGGCTGCTGGGTTAGGCCTTGCCGTTCCTGCCTTTGCCGTCGATCTGGAAAGCGCGCGCGCACAAGGACTCGTTGGCGAACGCCCAGACGGTTTGATTGGCGCAGTTCAGTCCAGCGTCACACCCGATGTGAAGTCGCTGGTCGACAGCGTCAATGCCGCACGCATGAAAGAGTATCGCTCTATTGCTGAAAAGAACGGCACGCCCTTAGACGCCGTGCAGGCTGTAGCTGGGGAAAAGCAGATCGAGAAAGCCAAGCAGAACAAATGGTACAGCATGAGTTCTGGCGGCAGTTGGTCGAAGTAGCCCTGCTGCACTTTGAAAAACAAAAAGGCTCCGTGCGAACGGAGCCTTTGCTATTTCTGATGCGCACGAATTTTAGTGCGTCACACCAATATGCGTTGCAACTTCCGGCGCGCCCATGAGCGCTTGGTTGAATTCGTATTCCGCAACATTGCGCTCGGCTTGGCTGGGGGTCACCGTGGGACCGGCCTGACGGCTGTACGCCGCTTGGGCTTGCACAATCGTCGTGCCCACTTCCCGCGTCACGAACACACCTGAAAACCGCACCACTTGGTCAGCGAACTGACGCCCACGACGCTGCGGTCGTGAGAAATCAAAATCGTCGGTATCATTGAAAGCGCGAAAGTCTTCGCGACCTTGGGCCGAGAATTGGGTGTCGATCTCATCGACGGCTTTATAAGACGTCGCACCCGACCCGCCACGCATCGGGGAAACCCGAGAGGCCGTCGAAGCGACGTTTGAATTGATGACGGTAGCCGCGCTCATCGCAGTAAGTCTTCCAGACTTTGCGGTGAGCCACACATTCTGTATGGCAACGAAAACGTTGGGGTCATTCCGACCTCAACGCGAGCCTTCTTGCACACCGCAAAAATAAGGCCGCACTTGTAACGAGTCAAACAACCATATCGGCTCTAAAGGATAGTTAATAAAATCCATAGCTTAAGAGGGTTTTTGTAAGCTTTTCCGGGCCTTAAGGGGAAATTCCCACATCTTTTAAAGGCTTTACGGCGCGCGCCTGGGCGCTTATCTGACGGGATGACCGCCCCTCACCTTCATAGACTCGATTTTGGGCCTGAAGACCTGCCACCCGTTTCGCCCTTAGACCTGCGCAAGGCCTGGCGGGCCGCCCACGTGGCTGCCGAAGTGGGTTTGGCGATGGAACCGGGATACGTGGAGGGCGTGACCTTCCGCACCAAGACCGGTGCTGAAACCAAGTTCGTCTTTGCTGATCTGGATGCCGCCTGCTGGGCTGGAGCGATTGATCGCACCTACGACCTTCAGACCATCACCGGGCTATCGCTGCTGTTCCGACTGCTCGCGCTGATCGAGTTAATGTCAAAAGCGCCGTGGCTGCGCCCCTATTTCTCGCTGACAGCAAAAGACGGGGCATCGCTGGACCAGTTGCTGCTGGCAACGGCTGCCACCGAACCTTTGTCTACTGGTGCTGGGTTCAACCCGCTGAGCTTTAAAGCGGCCATGGGCATTGACGAACAGAAAACGCTGCCGACGCCAATAGCGCCCAAGCCAAAGAGCACAAAGCCACCAACCTCCAAACCGAAGGCCGCCAAGCGCAAAACTGCGGTACCAAAGACGGCAAAGCGCAAATCAGCCAAGCCGCAAGCGTCTCGGAAGACATAATCCGAAAACTCAAAACCCCAGACCCGCTTTGCTTCGACCGCCAATGCGGGGACGACGTGGCAGCGGCGTGCTGCACGACAGCCAAAGCAAAAACCAAGTCTGGGGAATGATCGGCTAACAAAGCTTCGAACCGAAGCCTGGTGTTATCTAGCCTTGGAGGTATCGAGCATTGCGTTATCTGGTGAGTTATCCGCGAGGCCGCAGGCGCTTGATAAAGCCGCCCGCAGTCCTCGCGTGTCCTCTCCAGGACATCTCAAAATCTCGAAAAAATGTGGGTGTGGGTTAGGCGACTTGAAGCGCCATGGCCACCAACGACCACAAGTAAACAACGAACAACAGACCTAACAACGCCGAGGCTTCTTTTAAGTAGGTAACAGCATCCATGTTGCGTACTCCTGCTTTGCTTGCGGGCCCTGGATTACACGTGACGATAGGGCCGATATGTTCTGTTTTTGTTCTCATCGAGGCAGAATAGAACATACCAAGAACATCGTGTCAAGCAGGTCTCAATACAACAGATTTGTGTGGCAGTTTTGAGCCAGCTTCAGGGCAACCCGGCCCCAATTCCATGACAAAGCGGATAGGCAATACGGCACGCCAAGCCCATAGCCAGTAAAGCTATGGGATATTTAGGTGCCTCATTTGCGAAACGACCTACTTCGGAAAAGGCTCGATATGGCTTTCGCCGGTGCGTCCGAAGTAGATGGCCTGACGGCCCACCAGCGAGACGATGTATTCAACACACCCTGCCGCCGCGATGCGGCTACAGAATTCCAGGTACTGAATCTCCCCCCGCTGGATGGCGCGAACCGCGGCATCAACAGCCGCCGCCGAGAACGCTTGGGCAGGCATGGGAGACCTGTGTGCCGGTGTGACCACCGAACTGCCATCCGGCATGAAATAGATTTTCTCGCATCGAACCATATCGGCGCGGTAGCGCTCGACCCCGGCGGCCATCAGTTTGCCCACCACCACCGGAAACGAGACCAATTCCTGGTCGGAGATCTGGGTGCATTCTTGGGCAACGGTTTCAAACACGGTGGTCATGGCAAACTCCTGGCAGGACTATTTCAAAGGGGGCGTGGTGATGCCGCCGCGCTCGACCAGTTCGCGCAGCAGGCTTTGTAGGGCGACCCGCTCAAGGGGCTTTAAGTGCCCAAAAAACGCCTCGTCATTTTCATCGGCAAGCGCGGCCAAGTCCGGCACCAGGCCCCGGCCCTTTTTGGTCAAGCCCACGGACTGAAAACGCCGGTCCTTCTTAGCAGTGGTCCGGGCAAGCAAGCCCTTGGCCTCTAACCGGTCCACCAGTTTCGAGACGGCCCCTCGGGTTAGGCCCACCGCTGTGGCGAGGTCAGACGGCACCATGCCGTCGACCTCGAACAGTTCGCGCATCAACACCCACTCGGCGACGGTCACGTCCTTCCCCTCAAGCTTGAGGGCAAAGGCATGGCTGACTTGGTTCGAGACCGCCCGCATCCAGTACCCGAGATGGGATTTAAGCGTGCTGACGTGCGCTGACTTTGACATCACAAACCTGGCCACATATTCAATTAATTTCCTAGGAAACTATAAGCATATAGTTTCCTAGTCAACCAATATAAGCGAACGCAGATCGCCGCATAATTGTGAAGCGCGAGCCGACCTTTCGGCACGCCGTCACGGCCAAATCTGCCGTGTTTTGGAGAGCCGATAAATTAATCCAATTTCTTATATAATAATCATAATTAATTGATTTATATAAATTATATAATTTAGATGAGGATTAAGGCTACGGTCCGTCCTCACTCTGACGTTGCACCAAACGCGGCCCTGACTTATCCCCACCCCATGAATATGAAGCAGGCTCAGCGGCTGTCGATTGCGCCGATGATGGAGTGGACGGACCGGCACTTCCGGTACCTCGTCCGCCTTATCAGCAAGCGCACCCTTCTCTATACCGAGATGGTGACAGCGAACGCATTAGTGCGCGGACGCGACCCCGAGCGCTTCATTGCCTACGATCAGGTCGAGCACCCAGTCGCCCTGCAACTGGGTGGGGCCGACCCTGCCCTGATGGCAGGGGCAGCGGCCAAAGGGGCGGCGGCTGGGTACGATGAGATTAACCTGAACATCGGCTGTCCCAGTGACCGGGTCAGTGCTGGTCGGTTCGGAGCCTGCCTGATGGGTGAGCCTAAGCTGGTCGCCGAGATGGTCACCGAGATTCGCGACCGCTTGGCCAAGATGGGCAGCAACATCCCCGTCACCGTCAAAACCCGCATTGGCATCGACCACCAGGATAGCGTCGCCTTCTTGGATGACTTCGTGGGCATCGTCTCGGGTGCGGGCTGCGACACCTTTATTATTCACTCCCGCAAGGCCTGGCTGTCAGGCTTGAGCCCGAAAGAGAACCGCGAGATCCCGCCCCTGGTGTACGACCGGGCTTACAAGCTGAAGCGCGACTTCCCGCAGTTCACCATTTCCATCAACGGCGGCATCAAGACCGTGGCCGAGGCGGCCGAGCACCTCAAGCACGTCGATGGCGTGATGATCGGTCGCGCGGCCTATGACGCCCCCTATGCGCTTCTGGCCACCGCAGACTTAAGTCTGTTCGGCGATGATCATGCTGTTCCGTCGGAAGTCGAGATCGCGCAGGCGTATCTGGATTACGCCGAAGCCGAAGTGGCCAAAGGCACGCGCCTGCATTCCATCACCCGCCATGCGGCGGGGCTCTTTACAGGGCGCTCGGGCGCACGCACCTGGCGCCGCGCTTTAAGCCAAGTCTGCACCGCACCCGATGCAAAAACGGCGCTGACAGATTTACGCACCCTTTTTACGGGAAATATTAACGGTCTTTGCCTAAACTTACGCGAAGGCCTTGCCGCATAAGGGTATTTTGTGCGACTCAACTGGTCTTGGGGTTAAGACAAATAAAACTACAAAACACTCCGTGGGACTGACGGATAAACTTGGGGACTAGCCAGCGATGGCGCCACGTTACGCGATCTATTTTGCACCCGAGCATAACAGCCCGCTGGAAGATTTTGGCCGGCGCTGGTTAGGCCGCAATGGCGTGCCTGCTGATAGCCCACCGCCTGAAGTGCCTGGCATTACGCCCCAGCGTTTCTTTGCGCTGACCGAGGGCGCCCGCCGTTATGGTTTTCATGGGACATTAAAGCCGCCGTTCGAACTGAACCCCAGAATGCCGGTCGACGCGCTGTTCGAAGCCGTGCGCATTTTCGCAAAAAGTGCAGCGCCCATCGAACTGCCGCCGCTGGAGTTGGCAATTATCGGCAAGTTCATTGCGCTCACGCCCATTCGTTCCTCTGTGCAGTTAGAAAGCCTGGCCGCCTTGTGCGTGCGCACCTTTGAAGGCTTCCGGATGCCCCTGTCGAAAGAACAGATGGCGCATTACTTGCGCAACAAACTGACGGTGCACCAAACGCAAATGTTAGAGCACTGGGGCTATCCGTACGTGATGGAAGAGTTCCGGTTCCACATCTCTGTCACCGACCGCATCGACAACGATGCAGAGCGCGCAGCCATGATGACCACCGTGCAAAAGATGACCATCGGCGTGGTGAACAAACCCCTTATTGTGTCGGATGTGGCCGTGTTCTATCAATCCGACCGTGAGAAACCGATGGAACTGCTGCAACGCTTTCCCTTTGGTCGCAAAAAATAAGCTGCACATTCAGCTGCTCTCTTAACCAGCCCCCATCGTAACCAGTCCGCTGCATAATCTGCGGTTACATGCTGCGTAACTTATTAACCATTCGCTGGCAGGAAGAGGCAGTCCTGTTCAGCCTTATTCCTTGTCATGAATACGCTCCGCACTTGGGTGTCGAAGATCACCCGCTGGGGTCGCGACCGCGATGCCGCCAGCACCACCGATCCGGGTGAAATCACATTAGGGTTTAGCCCTGATGACGTGCGCCCGACGATCACGTGGGATCAAGACATCGACCTGACCTTGGGGACGTTGGTTAATGATGCCACCACCAAAGCCAGCGGGCGCGTGCAGGTCCTGACGATTGCACATTTACGTGCCGAGTTGGGCGACGCCTGGGACCGCTACAAAAAGAAAGTTCTGATCATCGCCGAGAACACCATCGGCCGCATGATCGGCAAAGGTAACACCTACATTCCGCAAGACGAGGATAGCTGGCTGCTGCTGATGCCCGCCTTATCGGAACATGAAGCGCAATTAAAAGCCGACGAGATCGCCATGGTGCTGGGCGAGAAACTGGTGGGCGAGCGCTTTGAAGAAAAAGAACCGCCCCTGCCCCAAACAGCGAAAGTGGATTTGGCCCAAGCTTTGAATCCCGACGGCAGTTTCAATTCTACCGCCATGCGTAATGCCGTGAAGCGTGCGCGCTTAACACTGGCGGCCAAAGATGCGCGCCGCTCGGTGAAGGAACTGGACCAGATCAAAGCAAATGCCAAACCGTTGGAGAAGCCATTAGGCACTGCGGCGTCGTTCTCTCAAGCGTCGTTGTTTCCATCGCTGACGCTGGCGTACCGCCAAATGTGGCAGTCGGATACCGAAAGCTTTTCTGCATTTGCCTTGCGTGCGTTTACCGACACTGGCGAACCGGTGTTTGGCCCCAACGCACCGGCCACCGTCCAATCAGCGTTGAATGACGCCACCATTATCGACCTGGCCAAAGCCGCCTTCGCGGACTTCAGCGCCATGACGCAAAAGAACATGCGCGCCACATACGTGGTGCCGGTGCCGTTCAGTGTGATGACGCGGAAATTGGGCGCGGTGTTCCTGCGCGCGCTGGCCGCCTTGCCGCAAAAAGAGCGCCTGACGTTCATGCGCATCGAACTCGTGAATATTCCATCGCGTACGCCGGTGGGCACATTGATTGACGTGCGCGAGTTGTTCCGGGGCCGTGTGAAGGACGTGGCGTTCCTGCTGGACCTTGGCCACCTCAACCAAGAGGTCTTGGCGCTGGACCACATCACGATTGGCGCTGAACCGCATACGGACTTGTTTGCCAACGATCAGTACCTGCACGAAGCAATGAGTTTCTTCCGGCGCAAGGCCTCAGGGCGCCGCACATACATCATGGGCTTGCGCACACGCGAACAGGCCAGCTTCGCATTGCATACAGGAATCGATGAAATCAGCGGACCCGGCATTGCCGATGATCTACGCCACCTGCCCGACCGTACCACAGTTGTGTATAAACAAGAGCTTGTTCGGGGCCCAACTTAGCGCCTAAATACGGGCTTTCTTGCGCAATCGGAGCCCACATCAATGCCGCCAATCGATCCCGCCTGGGCCGGTCAGGTCCAATTTTACGAACTGCTCTTCGGCACCTGGACTGTATACATTTTCCTGGTCCTGATGTGGGAACGCGGGTTTGGCGTAAAACTGCCGGAATGGCGCTACGTGCTCCTCAACTTCATTGGCGCTGGCGCCTTCTGGGTGAACCACTATTTCCAGTACGCGCCCTTCTGGCTGATCCTGATCAACCTCTACACGCTGATGTTTATCTTGGTGTGGTGGCAGTTGGGCGTGCGCGGTCAGCCGAAATCCGTCGGCTGGAAGATTGCCGCCACCCTGGCCTCAGTTGCTTACACCGTCGCGTTTATCGGCTTCGAGCAGATCAGTCGCGCCGGGGTCGACCGCTTTGGCATGCACGAGTTTTGCTGGATGGCATTATCGTACCTCGGCTTCGTGGCTGTGATCATCTGGCGCGGCAAAGCGCTCAAAAGCCCCACTTAAACAACGCCATAGCACTGTGGCGCGTCCGCCACAGTGCGCGGGTTTCGTACCGTATATCGGTTGCTGGCCCTAGCCACCCCCGCACTGCGGGAGTAGCGTGCCCGTCCTATGGGCGACCTGTGCCAGGGGAGCGCGGCACAGCGGCTTTGTCCTAAGATTTTCATCAAACTTTTAAGTCACACCAAGCGAGGGATCTTCCGAATGTCGAAGAAGCTTTTACTGGGCACGACCATTGCGGCTGTTGCATTTGCAACAACTGCATTTGCCCAAAACACACAACAACAAGCCCAGGCGCAATCGGGCGGACTGGAAGAAATCGTCGTCACCGCGCAGCGCCGTGAAGAGTCGCTGCAAGAAACGCCGATCCCTGTCAGCGCATTCACCGCGGACATGTTGGAAAAGCGCCAAGTCACGCAAGCGACGGACCTAGAGCGTTATGTTCCCAGCTTGAAGATGCGCAACAACATCACCAGCCCGACCAACCTGTCGCCGTCGTTGCGCGGTTCGCTGCAACAAGACGCCTCGCTGGTGGTTGCTGAATCTCCGTTCGGCATCTACGTCGATGACACCTACATCGGCCGCCTGAACGGCAACAACGTCACCCTAGCTGACTTCGAGCGCGTTGAAGTGCTGCGTGGCCCGCAAGGCACGCTGTACGGCCGCAACACCTTGGCTGGCGCGATCAAGTTCATCACCAAGACACCGGGCCCGGATAACGAGTGGTTCAACGCGGAAGCAGGCTACGGCAGCTTTGACAGCTGGAAAGTCAGCGTCAGCGGCGGCGGCGGCATCAGCGATAAAGCTGGCGCTTCGTTGGCCCTGCAAAAGAACTCGCGCGGCGGCCTCTGGTATAACCGCGCCACCAACCAAGACATCGGCGGTGAAGACAACGTGGCCGGTCGCGGCAAGTTGCACTTCATGCCGAGCGACAGCTTCGACCTCGTGACCTCGCTGTCATACACGCGTAGCACCAACGATGGCTTGATGCTGGTTCCGGGCATCACCCCGAACGTTGCAGCCAACCGTCAGTTCCGCTCATCAGATGTTGTGCCGCGCTTTGGCGCTTACAGCTTAAGCCACCCGGCGGTGGCATTGTCGCCCTCGCCGATCCGTAACGACAGCCATGGCGACACCAAGCAATGGATCGCTTCGGTGAACGCAACCTGGAACGTGTCTGACAATACGTCGATTCAATCGATCACGTCATTCGTTGGCATCGACGATTACTTCAACACCGATTTCTCGGGTTCAGGTTCGATCTTCGCAGCTTCAAACGCGAAGTCTGACCAGTTCACGCAAGAACTGAAAGTTCAAGGCAAGAGCTTCGACGACCGTTTGAATTACATCGTCGGCGCTTATTACCTGAACGAAAGTGCGAAGCAGGACTTCGGGTGGCGTTATCTGACGCCGTCGTCGACCAGCTTGATCGACGCTGACACGGAATCGTTTGCAGTTTACGCGCAAGGCGATTTCCAAATCACCGATCAGTTGAAAGCCACAGCCGGTCTGCGTTGGTTGCAGGACGACAAGGAATTCAAAGAAACCATCAACGTGTTGCCGACCTCGATCGTTCCGGGCAGCGCTGCGGGTTCAGCTCCTGTCAACCTGAACAACAAGTACGAAAAGTGGGCTCCGAAAATTGGCTTGGATTACGAAGTGCCGACCTCGGGCAACATCGACAGCCTGTTGCTGTACACCTCGGTGGCGCGTGGGTTTAAGTCGGGTGGCTACAGCGCCATCGCGATCTTCAACCTGAACGATGCGCGTTCTCCGTATGGTCCGGAAAGCAATTGGACGTACGAAATCGGCGCGAAGAGCGACATGTTTGATAACCGTCTGCGCTTCAACGCCAACGCCTTCTACAACAAAATCTCTGAACTGACGTTGAATGCCACCGTAACGACTAACGGCATCAACTCGTTCCCAGTTCAGAACGCAGGCGATGCGACGATTAAGGGCGTCGAAATCGAAAGCACACTCGTGCCAGTCGATGGTTTGACGATCTTCTTGAACACCGCGTTCATGGGCGGCAAGTTCCGCAACTTAAACCCGACCAGCGCCCCGGCCGTTGCGCCGACGGCGTACGGCGTTGCGAAGCCGAAGCCACCACAAATCCCGGATTACTCGTTCACGCTGGGCTTTGACTATCGCCACGACCTGAACATGTGGAACGACAGCCAATTCCTGATCGGTGCTGATTGGTACCGTACGGATGACTTCGTGACCGCTGCCACCAACGACTTCGTGCTCGACGGTTATGACCGTGTGAACGCGTTCGTCGGCTTGGCCGTCAGCAATTGGGAAGGCCGCTTCTCGGTGAAGAACCTGACCAACGAGCACACGCTGTCAACCGGCAGCCGCTCACTCGGTGGCTTCTTGTACCTGCCGCCGATGGAATACATGTTCACCATCAAGTACAAAATGTAATCAGATGAACATCTGATTGTTCAACGAAGGGCCCGGTAGCAACACCGGGCCCTTTTGTTTTGCGCCAATGATGGCACTGAAGTGCCTCATCCTAGGTATAAAATAGAAATAGAGCACACAATCAAAATTTCTATTTCAAATTGTATGCACTCAAAGATCGCCATAAAGTAAACATAGGCTTATTTGTATTTGAGGCGATTTCCGTGCGTTATTTGCGACTGTTTGTTGTTTTAGCTATTGCTGCCGTTGCCCCGATTTCTAAGCTCCGCGCACAAGAAATCACTGAATTTTTAATTCCGGGAAACTCGCCAGCAACCCGCATCATTCAAGTTATTTATGTTCCTGAAGACGACACCCTATGGGTGCTACAGTCCGATCCAGGCACCGCAAATAAGATTCTAAGGTTTGAACGGACCGGTACGATACAGACCATCAAATTGCCAACCGGCGCGAACCCGTCACAGATTTTGTACAATAACGCTCTGTCTGTCGCATACATCGACCAAACACGAAATGTAATTGGCCGGATTTCAGTAAAAATCCTGTCCACAATTTCCGAACAGAGTATTACGGCCAAGCAAACACAGATTGCTGCGCCCGGTCTGATTGCTATCGCGCGTACTCGATATGACAGTGAAATGGCTTTCTCGCTGCCCAGCGCAAGCAAAGTCGGGACAATCAGCATCCCGTCTGAGATCACAGATTCTATATTCTATCGTGACCTTCCAACACCATCCCCCAACGCCGACCTGACGGGCATCACGCTCGCCCCTGACAATTTTGTTTGGTACGCCGACAACACCAGCAAGCGCATTTTCCAGTTCCGGTTTAATTTCGGTACTGATGCTTTCACGCAGTACCAAACCCCCGCACAGAGTTTGAAGGGCCTTGTGACTGGGCCTGACGGAGCGTTGTGGTTCTTAGACCCTGTAGCACGGCAAGTTGGTCGCATGACATTAACTGGCAGTGTGACGATGTATCCCTTGCCGACGATGAACGCTCCGCCGGACGCCATTCTCGCAGGACCCGATGGTAATTTATGGATTACCCAGCCGGCCATTGGCCGGATCGTCCGCATGACAACGGCTGGACGCGCAACGGAGTATGCAACTGGCGGCGTAACGTATCCCGTTTCGCCGGTAGTCGGGCCTGATGGCGCCATTTGGTATGCGCAATCCCTTACAAACAAACTGGCGCGCTTCACGGTTCCAACCGCAACAACGGTTGTCGGTGCTGTGCATTCAAGCCAGACGGCAACACAATCGTATTTCCGCTTCCTGAATAAGAATACAAATGGCGCAAAAGGCGCCGCGCAAGTCAAACTTCTCAATGCCAATACCGCGCAGAGTTATGGCACGTGGACGACCCCCGAATTGCTGCCCGGGCAATCGATTCAAATTCCCATCAGCACGATTGAGCAGAGCCTTGGCATTCAATCGTCTCCACCTGCGTATTACACGGCAGAGATTGACGCGACCTATCAGGGGCAAGTTCAGCACACACTGTTTCGCAATGGCGCACTTTTGAACTCAAGCACCTGTGGTGCAGGCAGTGTCGGCGCTGGAACGCAATTGGTGTCGGTACACGCAGGTTTGTTGAACCCCTTTTATGCCAGCACAATTAGCGTCGTGAATACTGGTAGCGTGAATGCCACCGCACGCCTGAGCATTCTCGATACAAACGGGATCGTACGTGGAACGTATCAGACTGACACCGTCGCAGGCGCACAAAAAACAATACCGATGTCACTGATCATTAATAATTCCGGCATCACGTCGCCTTCACCCTACCACTACAATATCCGCCTTGAGCAGCCCTTCAAAGGCTATCTGCAACATCACGTTACTAACTCTGCTGCACGCATGATGGCGGATATGACGGCGATGTGTGATTTGAACGGCACGCCTCCACCGGCTGAAATTACGCAGTACCAAGCCTTCAGTACGACTGGCAGCCCCACCGCCATCACAGCTGATAAATCCAATAATGTCTGGTTCATTGATTCAGAGAGCAATCGCATTAATCGAATAGATTTTGCCGGCAATATAAGTCAGTTCAGAACACTCACCGATACGCAGCGCTTCTACGACATTACCGGCGCGCCTGATGGCAGCGTGTGGTTCACGCAAAGTAATTTGAAAGTGGGCCGCTTTAGCGAACTTGGCGTGCTAAGTGAAGTGACGGTTGCTCAACCAACCATCCCGACCATTAAAATCGATCGCATTGCCGCGATGCCTGACAATACGATTCTCGTAGCGAAGACAGTCTCAAGCTCCTATCAACCTATGTACCGTATCGTCGGCCTCAATGGCGTTTCATCAGGCCCAAATACAGCACGAGCTATGCTGCCAATGCCTGACAATACCTTATGGTATTGGGATCCGATCGGGTCTTTGACGAAAGCTAAGGCAGATCAAACCAACACATTCATCAGTGTCCAAGGAATACTATCCTTCATCGAAGATATGACGGTTGGACCAGACAGCAATGTTTGGGCCGTCGACAAGACGGCTAGTCGCATCGTCAAAGTGGACGCGGACGGTAAGATGATACAGTTTGCCTTACCGCCGACGCTGCGCCCCAGCCGAATTGCAAAAGGGGCCGATGAGCGACTGTGGTTCATTGATGAACAAGCCAATATTTTAGGTGCCATCACAACATTGGGTGAAGTTTCGCTGTATAATTTTCCACGCGGTAAGGACTTAACAGCAGATTCCAACGGTACACTTTGGATCACGCACAGCCACACCAACACGATCTCTCGTCTCATACCAAAGAAGCAGCCGCGTATTTCTCATATTTATTCAAAATACGACGGCGATGATCATTCGTTCTTACGGCTTTATAATGGTGGAATATCAGATACGAGGTTCACTGTAACACTGGCACAAAACGACAACGGCACCGACCTCCCAATATGGATAAGTCCTTTGGTAAAGCCAAAAGCATCCTTGCAGGTCGCTCTATCTGAGATCGAGAATGTCATCAACGCGCAAAACTTCTTCACACGCATGTACACGGCTAAAGTTAGCGCGCACATGCCTGGAGCGGTTCAACACGTTGTGTACCGCCCGACGAATAACACGTTCACAAACTTCAGCACCTGCGAGGCAAACACCGCCGCAGCTACAACGCTTATTAATGTGCACGGTCAACCGCTCGAAGCCACCTATCCAAGTACGATTGTGGTTACCAATACGAGCACGCAAGCGGCGTCACCTTCGCTGAGTGTTTATGATGCTGCCAACGGCAATTTGATCGGGACATATGCGGTGGGCAGCCTTCCCGCGAGCGGTCAGCGCATGATTACAATGGCGGACATCGAGGCAGCGCTCGGCCAACAGTCGAGTGGTCGGTATCACTACAATGTGCAGTTCACAGCCCCGTCATTCAAAGGCCACCTTCAGCACCTCATTCACAGCACCTCGAATAATGTTGTGTTGGATATGAGCACGGTATGCAAACTGAACTAACTTCCCTAAACTTGTGCCATCACTTCGGGGGAAGTGGTGAGGTAAAGGGGAAGCTGTATGACCGACGCTGTACTCAGCGGCAAACAACGCCGTGTGATTTTTGCCTCGTCACTCGGCACCGTGTTCGAGTGGTACGATTTTTATCTGTACGGGTCGCTGGCCGCCGTCATCTCCAAGCAGTTCTTCGCGGGTGTGAATGAAACTGCCGCCTTCGTGTTCGCACTGATGGCCTTTGCTGCGGGCTTTGCCGTGCGACCCTTTGGCGCGTTGGTATTCGGGCGCTTAGGCGATCTGGTGGGGCGTAAATACACGTTCCTGGTCACCATCGTTATCATGGGCGGCGCTACGTTTGGCGTAGGGATCTTGCCCGGCTATGCGAGTATTGGTGTTGCGGCCCCCATCATCCTGATCGTCTTGCGCCTCCTGCAAGGTTTGGCGCTGGGTGGCGAATATGGTGGTGCTGCAACCTATGTGGCCGAGCACGCACCGCAGGGAAAGCGCGGGCTTTTCACCAGCTGGATTCAAACCACAGCCACGCTGGGCTTATTTTTATCGCTGCTGGTGATTCTGGGTACACGCGCCATCACGGGCGCAGACTTCGACACCTGGGGCTGGCGCATTCCGTTCCTTGTCTCAATCGTATTGCTTGCCGTTTCGGTGTGGATCCGTTTGAAGCTGGAAGAGTCGCCCACGTTCCAAACTATGAAGGCCGAGGGCAAACAATCTAAGGCGCCACTGACTGAATCATTCGCGCGCTGGGGCAATGCCAAGATCGTGCTCATTGCGCTGTTTGGCGCTGTCGCGGGCCAAGCCGTGGTTTGGTACACAGGCCAGTTCTATGCACTGTTCTTCCTGACACAGACGCTGAAAGTCGATGCCACAACCGCAAACTTGCTGATTGCTGGTTCGTTACTGTTAGCGACACCGTTCTTTGTGATTTTTGGGGCACTGTCAGACAAGATCGGACGCAAGCCGATCATCATGGCGGGCTTATTGCTGGCTGCCATCACCACGTTCCCGATTTTCCAAGGCCTCACCGCCTACGCCAATCCGGCGTTGGCAACAGCACAACAAAACTCACGTGCTGTTGTGGTGGCCGACCCCGCCACGTGCGCGTTCCAATTCAACCCCGTCGGCACGGCAGCCTTCACCAGTGATTGCGATAAAGTGCGCGCAGCACTCACCAAGGCATCGGTATCGTACACCAACGAAGCAGCGCGTGCGGGTACAGCCACCATCGTGCGCATCGGTGAAACTGAAATCAGCGGATCGGATATTACCGCGATCAATGCCGCCATTTTGGCGGCAGGCTATCCAGCGTCAGCTGATCCAGCGGCGATGAACACAGTTGCGGTACTAGCACTGCTAACGCTGCTCGTGATCTATGTAACGATGGTCTACGGCCCGATTGCGGCGATGCTGGTTGAACTTTTCCCAACGCGGATCCGCTACACGTCGATGTCGCTGCCCTATCATATCGGGAATGGATGGTTTGGCGGGTTTTTACCGTCTGTCTCATTTGCTCTCGTGGCGATGAGTGGAGATATTTACTACGGCCTTTGGTATCCCGTGATTATCGCGGTCATTACGTTAATGATCGGACTGGTATTCTTGCCTGAGACCAAAGACCGCAATTTGCACGACTAATTTGATGCAATTTGAAGCGCGCGCAGCGGAATGGTTTGCTGCAACTTCACAGCACCTTTTACATCGTGCACTTGCAAGCTGATGGCAGTGGCCGTACCAGCCCAATCAATGTTCACCGTACCGAAGTTCACTTCGCGTACCGCGTTGCCTTTTCGGTTATTGTTCGGCGGCAGCACCGGCCAGACTTCGGTCAAGCCACTGCATGTAATATCCCACAGCGGATAGGGCACGTTCAAATCCAGCTTCGACAACTCGGCATAGTGTGTATCACCGCTGAGCAGCACCATGCCGTCCGCGCGCTGACGGCGGATCAAGTCAATCAAACGCTGATGATCGCGGGCATACACAATCCACGATTCCCAACCTGGGTAATCGGCCAGCACCTGCAAGCTGGAGCCGAAGATGCGGACATCCACCGGGGCCTGAAATTGCTCTTCAAGCCACGTCCACTGCGCCTCACCCACCATCGTCGCAGATGCATCAGGATTGCGCGCATAAGGGCCCGGCACGCTTAAGCCAGCCTCATTGCGTTCGGTGGCCCATTGTTTATAGGGCTTGCCGCCCATGTCGATTTTGGTGATGGGTGTGCGATGTGTGCGCAAATCCGGCAAAATAATCTGCACGCGCTGGCCAGCAGGCCCGAAAATATACGACGCATAAACGCCATCGCGTTTGCGGCGCGGAGAGTCTTTGGGTTCACCCCAAAATTCCAAGAACATCTCGCGAGATTGATCTTTCATCGGGTAATCGCTGCCCGCATCGTTTTCGCCAAAATCATGGTCATCCCAGACGGCGACAATCGGCACATTGTCGCGCAGTTTTTTGAAGCCGGGCTTGGCCGCCAATTGTGCATAACACTCGCGCATCACCTTCATGTCACGCGTATCGGCGTAGATATTATCACCCAAGAACACGAACAGGTCTGGTTTGGTCTCTAAAATCGCATCCCACACGGGCTGCTCTTTTTTCTGGTCCGCACATGACCCAAAGGCAATGCGGGTCAGCGTTTTCTTTAAGCTCGGATGCGGATCAGAGATCGGATTCGCGTTAGCTGCACGTGGCAGCGAACTTAGCGAGGCCATGGCCCCAGCCGCCGTAACCAAAGTCCGTCTGGAAAGATCTGTCGTCATCCGTTTTTCCTTTTCAAAAAAAACGGGGCGCCCCAGCCAATAAGAGAGCGCCGCGCAAGTTTTGCTGCAGAATGGAGCGCTTAGAATTGAGCTCGGAGCGTGACGAAGGCTTGCAACGGCGAGCCCGCCATCAAAGTGGCGAACGTGCCGGTCGGATCGCTGTTCGCAAATCCGTTGGTGCCAATCGTAGACACATACTTTTTGTCGAACAGGTTGGCGATGTTGCCCTGAATTTCCCAACCTTCGGCCACCCCCATGCTTGAGCCAAAGCGGTAACCCGCCGTGAGATCAACCAGGGTGTAGTTCTTCACCGATTTGTCGTTCAGGTATGTGTAGTAACGCTTGCCAGTATGTGATGCACCGATCTTGGCGAAGAAATCACCATTGTCGTAAGCCAACTCTGTTTTGGCCAAAATCTTCGGCGTATCAACAACGCGCTTACCCGCCAAAGCCGTACGCGCGCCCGTGCCATCGATGATGTCATTTTTGTACTTGGCATCGTTGTAGGCAAACGACCCAAACAGCGAGAAGTCTTGCAGCAGCTCGACCGAGCCGCCCAATTCCACACCACGCGACTTCACGTTACCGACGTTAGCCAGCACGCTCGGTGCGCCGACAATGCCAGGGCCGGAAGCGATGGCGAGCAAGCGATCTTTGAATTGCACGTCATAGACCGCCAACACGCCTTGCACCGCATCAACGTTGAAGCGCCAACCGGCTTCCAACGTGCGTGATTTTTCAGGTTTTAGCGTATTGGCGATGGCATTAAAGCCCGCTTGCGTGGTTGAGAACGGCGCAGCGCCCGTGGCCGCACCGATGAACGCACGCATATTCTGCGCGTATGATGCAAACAACTGATGACCATCAGCCACATCGAACGTCGCACCTGCTTGCGGCAGGAAGTGGTCTTCAGCTCGAATGGTGCCCGAGATGTTACCCGCCACCAAGCCCGTCGCGGTGTTCTTCGATTCCATCGACTTAAAGCCAGCATTCAACGTGAAAAAGTCGCCCGTGTAGGTGTCTTGTAGGTGCATCACATTGGTTTTGGTGTCGATGTCGTAGTTCCACTGCGTGAAGAACGGATTGCCTTGGAAATCACGCGCCGAGCGTTCTGGCTGGGTTAAGCCCATTTGATAGAACCGGCGCGCTTGATCGTAATCGATCTCTTCAAACCAGATGCCGCCATTCAATGCGTGGCCTTCAAACTCGGCCGTCAACGACGCTTTGCCGCCCGTGCGCGCAATATCGTACTCGGTCGTGCGGAACGCGAGCGGTGAGCCGTTCGGTGACACGGTATATGGCGTAATCCAGCTGCCTTGGCCCTTGTTGCCATGGTCATACAAGGCAAAGTCAGCCGTAATCATGTCGAACGGCAAGTGCCCGGTGATGTAGCCCAGCTTGTCTTGGCGCAAACCAGCCGCATCGAAGTACACGTCATCAACGGTCTTATACGGGGCTGGGATCGGTTGGCCGTTCTGATACGCACGTGCGATTTGCAGTGCCAGCGGATAGTTATCCGCGATGTTATCAACCTTGTACCCAAGGCGGTTAATCACATCGAGCGACAAGTCTTGGTAATCTTGCTCGCGGCGATCTGAATAGCTGAAGTAGCCCGCAATCTCCCCCTCACCGCCCAAAACCGGCTGCGAGATTTTGGTGTTCACATGGTCATACGTGTGCTTGCCATCGCCTTTCCACTTGTCAGCCGTCGAGTAGGCATAGCTGATGAACGCACGCGGACCATTGGGGCCGATCTGGCCTGTATCCATGCGGATGAACGGACGCACCGTGTCGTCGGTGCCCGCCGTGATTTGTGCGAACACGCCAAAGGTGTCGCTGGGCTTGCGCGTATTGAATTGCAGTGTGCCACCCAAATTGCTGGTGGAGGCCGTATCCAAAGCGCCAGAGCCTTGCGCCAGTTCAACGGTTCCTAAGTTCTCGGTCGAGACCGCGCGGCTGACGTGCAGACCGTTGTGGTTGCCGTACGACATATCGCCCAGCGGAATGCCGTCTAACGTAAAGCCCAGTTGGTTCTGATTAAAGCCGCGCACCGAAATGCGTACCGCCCACTCGTAAGCGCCGAACGGATCAGCCGATTGATAGCTGACGCCAGGAAGTTTTTGGACAATTGCAATCGGGCTGGTGCCCGGTACAGCGGCCTGAATGTCGATTTCACCCAGTGTCTGCACCTGGCGGGTTTCGCCTTGGCCGTAAACAATAATTTCTTCGCTGATCGCATTTGGTTCTTCAGCGGCGGCAACTTGTTGCGCAAAACTCTGGCTGCTGAACGCGAAAAGCGCGACCGCAGCAACGCCCGAGAAAAGCCCTGACTTTTTCATCTCTACCCCATCGATAACAAAAATTGTGCACTCAACCCTGATGCGCACATTCCATGCAGACGCATGATGATGACGGTGTACGGATGGTCGTTTACGCCGCTATGTCGGCTATGTGATAGTTTTAGGACGGCTATTCATCCTCAGATTGGGCATAGGCTGGTGAGGGCGAACAGGCGGGGACTATGAAAGCTTCATGACGTTGCGCATCGGCCGGATTGCGATGTAGCCTGCGTCACGCTACATCACGCGTAACCGTTGCATCCACATCGGCCTTCCATGAACACCTCCACCCTCGCGCCGCCGCCGCCCCTGCACAGTGAAGTGCAGTTGGAACGGCTACCTGCGCACCGGCTGCCTAACCTTCCGGCACACATGCTGGAGCCAGAAGGTTTAGAGTGGGGCATATTCACGACACCCGATAACGCGAAGCTGCGCTGGTGTTGCTTAAAGCCTGCAAGCCCATGGGCCGATGTTGTGATTGCCATGGGCTTTCGCGAGTTCATTGAGAAGTATTTTGAATTGATTCACGACCTAGCGCAGGCAGGGTTGACAGTTTGGTGCATTGATTGGCGTGGCCAAGGCTTGTCTGATGGCCGGGGCGATAATCCGGCGCGGGCAGTTCCGCGTGACTTCAAACGCGACGTGACGGACTTGGCCGCCTTCACACAAAGGATGCTTTCAAAAACACTGCCCCGTTTTCTCATCGCGCATTCCATGGGCGGTGCAATCGGCCTGCGCACCGTCGCCGACCACCCGACACTTTTTAAGGCCGCCGTGTTTTCAGCACCCATGATCGCCGTTCGGGCGGGCGTACTACCGCGGTGGCTCGCGCGCCTCATCACGCGAATTGGTGTGCGGCTCGGCTTTGGCAGTGCGCTCATTCCTGG
This sequence comes from Rhodospirillaceae bacterium, assembly GCA_965229355.1. Lineage (GTDB taxonomy): Bacteria > Pseudomonadota > Alphaproteobacteria > Rhodospirillales > Rhodospirillaceae. Next base: position 4,119,865 of record OZ245869.1, read on the forward strand.
CACCACCAGCATTCCTGTTGATCAAGAGGCGCAAGTTGAATTCAGCCGCACCTCACACGACCCCATTCGCTGCACCACACTACACAGATGGTACCTTGCTAATCCTTTACTCAAACTCGATGGCGTAACTTTTGGGTGGTACGACACCGCCGCCAGCGCCAGCGTGATGTTCGATAATTTAAGTGCTTTTAAAACTGTAAATATACCGATTCTTATTGGCACGGCAGGCCAAGACGTTTTTGTTCATAACGCGCCAATTCAAAAATTAGCGCACACCCTGCCCCACGCCACGCTTCAACACTTCCCCCAAGCCAAGCATGAGTTGTTTAACGAACGTGACGATATCCGGTCCGTCTGGATGGATGCTGTCATAACGTTTCTTCGGTCCAACAGCGCAAGGCCTAGCACGTGACATTAAACACCCCGGCGACCAGCTCATTTGCATGGTGGCAACAGGGTATTGTTTATCAAATCTATCCCCGCTCTTTCCAAGACAGTAACGCCGACGGCATCGGCGATCTGCGCGGAATGACCACCAGGCTAGAGTATCTTGCGTGGTTGGGTGTGGATGCGATTTGGCTTTCCCCCATTTACACCTCGCCCATGGCCGACTTCGGCTATGACGTCAGCGATTACACTGGCATCGATGCCATGTTCGGCACACTGGATGATTTCGATGTGCTGATGAAACGTGCGCATGAATTGAACTTAAAAGTGATTATGGATTTTGTGCCAAATCACACGTCTGAGCATCACCCGTGGTTTATCGAAAGCCGCTCATCACGCACCAACCCCAAACGCGATTGGTACATCTGGCGTGATGGACGCAATGGTGGGCCACCGAACAATTGGCTGAGCGAATTTGGCGGGCCAGCCTGGACGTTCGATCCCACCACATCGCAGTACTATTACCACGCCTATTTATCGCAGCAGCCGGATTTGAATTGGCGCAACCCCGATGTGCGCGCAGCCATGAAAAACGCGCTGAAGTTTTGGTTAGATCGCGGCGTCGATGGTTTCAGGCTCGATACCATCGAGCACCTGATTGAAGACGAGAGATTGCGCGATAACCCGCTGAACCCTGATTACGAAAGTCGCCAACCACCGGCTTCGGAATTTATACGCAAGTACAACACCGACCAGCCCGAAATTCACGATGCGCTGTTGGAACTACGCAACGTCATTGATGCGTACAAAGATCGTGTATTGATTGGCGAAACGTATTTACCCATGGAGCAAATGACACGCTATTACGCCCATGGCATTCACTTGCCCTTTAACTTTAGCCTGATCGGTGCCACATGGGCTGCTGCTGATATGGCGCAACTCATAAAACGCTACGAGAGTTTATTACCACCGGACGGTTGGCCCAATTGGGTCTTGGGCAATCACGACCGTATGCGCATTGCCAGCTTCATTGGCCGCGCGCAAGCTCGGATTGCCGCCATGCTGCTGCTGACGTTACGCGGCACGCCTACGATGTATTACGGCGATGAGTTGGCGCTGCAGAACGTGAGTATTCCACCTGATCTGGTGCAAGACCCGTGGGAGAAGAATTTACCTGGTCTTGGCTTCGGGCGTGACCCCGTGCGCACGCCGATGCCCTGGGATGATACGGTCAATGCAGGCTTCAGCACTGGTACGCCGTGGCTGCCGCTGAACGATGATTGGGCAGAGCGCAATGTTGCTCAGCACCGCGATGACCAAAACCGTATGCTGGCGTTGTATCGCAAGCTAATTGCCCTGCGCCGCCAAGAGCCTGCCTTAAGCGTTGGCACTTATGGCAAGATCATAACCAAAGACGATGTTTTGGTGTTTGAGCGTGTACACGAGGGACGCACACTGTGCATGTACTTGAATTTCGATGCTGCCGCGACCTCGATAAAAATAGCGCGGCCCTTAACGATCTTGCTCTCGACCTGCCCCGAGTGCAGCGACATGCAAGTTTCGGGAACCCTCGATCTTAAAGCCAACGAAGGCGTCATTACCCTTAGTGCGAATGCGGCGACGAGTGGGAAGTAGGCACACAGTTATACAATCTCATATCGTCACCCCGGCATTCATTGCCAGGGTCCAGGGTAACTTGATTATCCGAGCATTTGGCCCTGGATCCCGGCAACAAGTGCCGGGATGACATTTCAGTTTTATCAACTGAGTTAAAACACCAGCGAGACGGCCCACGCCGTACCGCTGCTTATCGCGACAATCCAGATCACGGCCAGCACGCCAATAAATATGCTGATCAGAACACCTACGCCGTCACGGAACATCAGCGACAAAGCTAGCAGCAGTAATGCAGCGCCTGGCACATAATTACCAAATGGAACCGGCAGGAAAATCAAAGCCGCCATAACGGCAACAAACGCCCCCAGCCAGCGCACGGCTGTCTTTCCAGCCAACCAGTGCAAGCGTGGGCGAGCATAGCGCGCCGTGCTCAAATACAGCCATGCCATCCTGTGCAGAACTTGGCGGGCGATCCGGTTCGAGAATTTCAAATTTTCCAAGCGGGCGGGTAACCGCATACGCTCGATGCCCATCAGCATTCCCATCGCAACGGCGAACATTCCGATGCTCATAGCGAAGCCCAAAGGCACGCCGGGAATGGGGATCAGCGCGATAATGGTGAACAGCATCAGCAACACAGCAAACGAGCCCGAGCCGTGCGCATCTAAAATGGCACGAACATCAACAGCATCAGTGCTGATGCCTGTGCCACCCACGCCATTACTCCCCGCGCTATTGCCGGAAAAATTATATCGTAATGAGCGTGCCGTTTTACGCAAACGTCGTGCTACGGCCAAAGGCGTATAGAACATCGGACCCAGTTTTGTTTGTTGTTTCCTTCAAACAACATGGGCGCGCAGTGTGGCACCGGCAAGGCGGGGTATGTTTCAAGATGTTGCAGATTTACGGCGCGATTGTGGCGCAAAGGATAGCACGCAAAACAAAACGGCGCCGCGTAACCGCAGGCGCCGTTTCGGACTCTCGAGAGTCTCTCAACAGAATTGAGAGATATTACTTCTTGGCTTCAGCTGCTTGCTGGCTACCAGCACCAGAAGAAGCCAACAGTTCTTGCTTACGCTTGTTGAATTCTTTTGATGAAATCTCACCGGCACCGGCCTTTTTGGTGAGATCTTTCAATTCTGCTTTCACTGCTGCAGGCAGTTCTGATTGAGCAGCGAAAGACGGAACCGAAGTCAAAGCGAAAGCAGACAAAACAGCAATTGTAAGAGCGCGTTTCATATTCATATTCCTTTTCTAATGGAGAAGATGCGGGGGGAAGCGCTATCTTCTCTCGTGATTTACAGTCTTATTACGCATCTCCATTTAGGTTGGATCTGCGGATGTGCAAAAAACTTCTGTTGGAAAGCATTGCGAAAAGCGCATTTCACGAATTCGTTATGCGCATACCCACCACAAGAGGTAGTTCTTCTAAATATCACTCATCGCCAATAGGTGGCTGGGGGCGGCGATGTACTAAAATTGTAATGATCATCGCCGCCAGAATGAAAATAGCCCCAGCATAAAACGGGACAATCGGCTGCGTGCTATACAGCAGGGCTGCTGAAAACGGAGCAACGACAAATGCCATCGCCTGGGTAGAGGTGGAAAGTCCCGCCAAACGCCCCTGCCCCGATGCGCCCACTGACAAGCTTAAGGATGTGGCAATGGCCGGGTTCACCAAACTTTGTCCGAAACCGTTTAGCATCAGCGCCAATATGAACCCATATTGGTCTGTGGCGTTCCAAACCCAGTAAAACGCGATAATGCACAGCACCGAACCTGTGAGAACCATGGCTGTCGTGCTGACCTTCAAGCGGCTCACAACGAAGGCCTGACTGAGCACGCTGACGAAAGACGCGCACATCAGGCCAATGCCCATCCACTGTGTCGCGTCGACGGCGTTCAGGTGGTAGTGGTCCTGCACGAAGAAGCCAAAGATGGCGTAGGTGCCATAGTTGCCGCACATGAAGCACCACGAGCTTATGGCAATGGCGAACACACGACCTTGCAGCAAATTACGAAAGCTGGGTGCAGACGCATGAACATGGGGGCGTGTGACTGGCAGCACCAGCTTCGACAACACAATCGCCAACAGCCCTAACCCTGCGATGATGTAAAACGGCATTGATAAGCCGAAGCCAGCAAACAATGCCGATGCAGACGGCCCCAAAATAGCGCCTGTGGCCACGGCCGAGGACAACAGCGACATGGCCTTTAACCGTTGCTCGCGCGTGGAGAGGTCTGCTGCCAAGGCCATAGAGGCCGGCGTCACCGCCCCGGCCCCAACTGCAAACACCGACCGTGTGCCTATCAGTAACCATAGTGTTGTTGTGGTCGTGAGGGCCGATCGCAAAGCCCCTTCGATCACCAGGCCAAATGCCAAAACCGAGACGGTGTAAACAATCGCGCCAATCAGGATCACACGCCTACGGCCCGCAGTTTCGCTAAAGGCACCCCACCAGGGTCCGGCGAACAGCATAAACACCCCATGGATCGACATAACCGCCCCGATCTCGATTTCATTCAGGCCGATCTGGCGGCCAATGGGGGGCAGGATGGTAAACAGGCACGACTGCGCCACCACCATGATGCACAGTGAGAAGAATAAAACCGCGGCCACCGGCTTCGTGAACTGGGGCTGTTGAGGTGGGAAAACAGGCGTATCTGACATAAATATGCAGGATCTTATGGGATTAAGGTTTTACGGGGCTTAGGCTGGACGGGCGAGGCCCAAGGCCGATATGTTCGCCCTTCAAACGACCCCCCTTCCCCTCCACCCCCAAAACAGATTATTTTCAGTACGTTAGATGCCCAATGGGCAATCCCTGATCGTGCTTGAGGAGTAAGTTAGGCCGTGAGCCGACAGACTGTTTTGATCGTCGAAGACGATTCGGTACAGCGTGCGCTGCTCAGCGCCGCCCTTGTATCCGACTATGAAGTCCTCATTGCCGAAACCGGTACGGAAGCCCTGAAAGCTGCCGTAAAGGCCGACTTGGTGCTGTTGGATGCGGGCCTGCCCGACATGGACGGCGTTGAGGTGTGCCGCAGCTTCAAGAAAGACAAAGACCTTGCCGAGATCCCGGTGGTGTTTCTCACCGCGCGCGATTCCTCTGGCGACCAAGTCACTGGCCTTGAGGCTGGCGCAATTGATTACTTGGTCAAACCGATCAATTTGGAAGTTTTGAAAGCGCGCGTAAAAACCTACGTGCAGCTGAAACATCAACGCGATGCACTCACCAAGCTTGCAACGGTCGATGGCCTGACGGGCATACCTAATCGCCGCAGTTTTGATAATGCACTCTCGCGTGAATGGAAGCGCTTGGCGCGCACGGGGTCGCCCCTGTGCGTGATCCTGATGGATGTCGATCACTTCAAACAATATAATGACACCTACGGCCACGGCATGGGTGATGAGTGTTTGAAACAAGTGGCACGCGTAGCTGCCGCGACAATCAAACGACCCGCCGATTTGGTGGCACGATACGGCGGCGAAGAGTTTGTGGTGTTACTGCCGGAAACAGACTTAGAAGGCGCCAAGATTGCCGCAGAGGCCGTCCGTTTAGCCATCGCTGATTTAAAGATTTCGCACAAAGCATCGTCAGCCGCAGATCACGTGACTGTCAGTTTGGGCGTAGCACAAGCCGCCCCGTCTGAAGGTGGCGATCAACATGCGGTATTAGAGGCCGCAGACCAGCAGCTTTACAAAGCCAAGAAAGACGGTCGCAATCGCTTCTTCGCAGGTCGGGTCCCGTAATCTACTTCGCCGTTTTATACGGTGGTTGCGGGATGGATTGATGCGTGGCCCGCAATGCTTCGGACCAGCGCGTGCGCAAGTCATTGAAATACGCATCGCCCTGCTCGACCCGGTACGACAACTCAGCCGTATTGGTTCCCCGGCGAATGATTGCGATATCCAACGGCAAACCAACGGCCAGGTTCGAGCGCAAAGTTGAATCCACCGAGATCAAGCCAATCTTTAGCGCATCATACAAATCCATCTGGTGAAATACGGCCCGATCCAAAATCGGTTTGCCGTATTTGTGCTCGCCAATTTGCAAGAACGGCGTTTCCAAACTGGCCTCGATAAAGTTGCCTGCGGCGTAGACCATGAATAGGCGTAAGCCGCTTTTATCGATCTGACCGCCCAGCAAAAACGACACATCGAAATGCACGCCCTGCTTTTCCAGCGCCTCGCCTTCGGTACTGAACACATGACGCACGGCGCGGCCCACCATTTGAGCAGCTTGGAACATTGACTCAGCCTGAATCAGCGTTTCAATTTTGCCCGTCTGCGGATTCTCAAAGCCTTCCGTCAACATACTGATAACGGTCTGTGCGTGCGATAAATTGCCAGCACTGGCCAACGCGATCACGCGCTCGCCGGGCTTTGAGAAAAGATGCAACTTGCGAAACACAGCAATGTTGTCGACGCCCGCGTTGGTGCGGGTATCGGCGATCATCACCAAGCCATCGTTCAATAAAATCCCGACACAATAGGTCATGGGCAAATATCCCTTACGTGCTGAGATGATTTAAAAATATGGGTATTTATAGACGACAACTGCGGCGGGGGGAAAACTATTGATTCTGGGTCATCAGAACTTGGTTCTGCGCAATCGAAACGGCCACGTCCAACCGTTCGTTGGGGCCGCCTGTGCGCGAGCCCCGCACCGGGGCAGCACCTAAGTAATCCAGCCCTATAGCCACCCTCACGTGGGCATCCGTGGCTGAAATGCCATTGGCCGGATCAAACGCGACCCAGCCGAGATCGGGCACATAGGCTTCAGCCCACGCATGCCCCGCTTCTTGTTGTTGGCTCGCATCGCCGTCGTTGCGCCACAAGTAGCCGCCCACATAGCGCGCCGGAATTTGTACGGCGCGCGCGCAACTGAGGAAAATATGTGTGAGGTCCTGGCACACACCCGACTTCAGCGCGAACGCCTCGGCAGCGGTGGTCGTCGCTTGCGTCGGTGTTTTATCAAATCGCATGTCTTTGTAGATACGCAGCAACAGATTATGCAGCGTCGAGAGCATGTCGGTGGATTCCATCGACTTCGCATAGGCCAACAGTTCAGGGCTGGGGCGCGTGAGGTCCGTATCACGCAAATAAAGACCCGGCGGAAAGCGTTCCACCGCCCCCCGAATCACGCCATTTGTATCAATCGTATCCAGTTCGCCATCAGCCGAAACCGTAAGCGTACTGACCGGCCCATTCAGCGACAATGTATGCACTGTATTGCCAAACGCATCTTCGCTGACTTTCAGCTGACCGTCGCAATCCAAATCAATGCGCCACTTACGCACGGTTTGGCCCTGATAATTGCGCGGGGTGAGGCGCAGCAATTGAATGACGGATTGCGCAGGCGTGTCGTAGGTGTACGTGGTGACGTGGCGAAGATGAATGCGCATGATGAAAATACTAAATCAAATACTGGTCAACAATGGCCGAACCCAACGCGTTGTTCTCGGCCAGAAATGTTTCAATGAATTCGTGCAAACCGATGTCAAAAACTTTGTCGATTTTGGACTGCTCCAGCTTCAATGCAATGTCTCGCGCCTTACGTTGCGCTGGCCCTTGTCGGCCTGAAGCTTCTGCCAGCTTGTCCAAGCTTTCAACCAACGTTTGGTAGCAAGCTATTAAAGAGCGCGGCATCTGAGGCTTTAAAATCAGCAGTTCCGCTATCAACCAGGGCTTTAGATTGTCCCGGTACACCCAATGGTAGGCCGTCAGCGAGTTGACGGCACGCAAGATAGACGCCCACTGCTCGTAGTCCAAACCGCCGCCAATGGTGGAGTTTTCAGGAAGTAACACGTGATACTTCACGTCCAGAATACGCGCGGTGTTGTCAGCACGCTCAACGTATGTGCCCAACCGCGAGAACCAGTATCCTTCATCGCGTAACATGGTGCGGTGCGCCGAACCATCGAAGCGCAGCGAAACATCTTTCACCCACTCTAAAAACAGCGAGCGTTCACGCTGTACCAGCGCATTGAAATCCATCGCCTGCAAATCAAGCCACGCGCCGTTGATGGTTTCCCACATCGTTGACGTCAGTGCGGTGCGGATTGAGCGCGCGTTAAACCGCGCGGTGTCCAAACATTGCTTGATAGACGATGAGTTTTTGTCGGAAAACGCCAGGAATTCCGTCACCGTTTGTGCGTTAGCTTCGCTGTAAATTTTATCGAACGCGTCAGAGCAACCTGTTGAAATCAGCGCGCTGCGCCATTCGTTGGTGCCGCCGTCACCTGCGCCCGGCAGATGCGACAACCGTGTGGCCACTTCCAAAATGCGCGCGACGTAATCCGCGCGTTCCAAGTAGCGTGAGAGCCAATACAAACTATCGGCGGTGCGACTTAACATGTGCTGCCCCCGCCTATTCCAAAACCCAAGTATCTTTGGTGCCGCCGCCTTGGCTAGAATTCACCACCAACGATCCTTCGCGCAAGGCAACACGTGTCAGGCCGCCCGGAACGATGCGAATACCATCAGACCCCGAAAGCACAAAGGGCCGCAAATCGACGTGACGCGGAGCAATGCCGTTGTCCACAAACGTCGGGCATGTAGAGAGCGCCAATGTCGGCTGCGCGATATAATTGCTGGGATTAGCTTTCAAGCGGTCGCGGAACTCGTCAATCTGCGCCATCGTCGCATGGGGCCCGACCAACATGCCGTACCCGCCCGAGCCATGCACTTCTTTCACCACCAACTCATGCAGATGATCCAGCACGTATTTCAAATCATCAGCGTAGCGGCAGCGCCACGTCTGCACGTTTTTTAAAATCGCGTCTTCACCGAAATAGAACTTCGTCAGTTCGGGCATGTACGAATAAATAACTTTATCGTCGGCGGCACCTGTTCCCACTGCATTCGCCAACGTCACGTTGCCAGCTTGGTAAGCGGCAAATAGCCCCGGCACGCCCAATGTTGAATCCGGCTTGAACGACAACGGATCAATAAATTCGTCATCAATACGCCGATAGATCACATCGACCCGGCGCGGCCCTTGGGTGGTGCGCATATACACAATCTCATCACGCACAAACAGATCGCGCCCCTCCACCAATTCCACGCCCATTTTATCGGCTAAAAATGAGTGTTCGTAATACGCCGAGTTAAATTGCCCCGGCGTCATCAGCGCGACTGTGGGCTCGCGGCTATGACGACGCGGCGCGACTGAGCGCAATGAAGCAAGCAGTTGATCGGGGTAATTCTCAATCGGTGCCACACGGTGCGTATCCACCAGCTCGGGCACCAAGCGCATCGAAACATCGCGGCTGTGCAGCATGTATGACACGCCTGACGGTGTGCGGGCGTTGTCTTCAAGGACATAAAAAGTATCAGGGTCGATGCGCACAACATCGATACCTGCGATGTGCACATAAATACCGTGCGGCACCTCAACGCCCATCATCTCGGGACGGAACGCTGGGTTTTGCCACACCAATTCTTGCGGGACGATGCCCGCTTTCAAACACTCACCGGGCCCGTAAATATCGGCCAAATAGCGGTTAAGCGTGCGGACACGTTGCTCCAAACCTTTAGCGAGAATGTCCCATTCACGGCGCGCCAGTACACGCGGCACAATATCGTGCGGAATAATGCGCTCGCTGCCTTGCAGGTCGCCATACACGGCAAAGGTGATGCCGCCGCGCCGATACAACAGTTCGGCTTCTTTGCCACGCGCGCGCAGAGTCTCAGCAGGTGTATCTTGCAGCCATTGGGCCACGCCCGTGTAAGGCGTGCGAACACCGCCCTCGGGCAAATTCATCTCATCAAAAGCCATGCGTACGTGCCGCCCCTATATACTCAGTCGCGATATACTCGGTCGCGATCGTAACGGTCAGTCGCTGCTCCAATCCCCGCATTGAGTGTAGGAGGAGTTCAGGGGCAAATGCAAAGGTTGCGAGGTACATACAGCGCATTTTGAGGTAAAGTGGCTTCAGAAATCGCTGATGAAAATCGGAAGTTTGAAATGACGAGCTCATCTAGTGAAAAGTGGTTTGGTCCACGCCTGTACGGTTACGGCGTTACCCCCATTAACGGTAAAGGTTGGGCGGTCTTTGGCGCGTACCTGTTGTGCATTCTGGCCCTGACATTTGAAACCATCGTCGCATCGATGTCTGGCACACCGCATCCCATCATCACGTTGGTTTTGATGGGCCTCGCGACAGCTGTGTTTTTGATGGTCGCAGTCAAAAAAGGCCCTGCCTCCTGGCGTGCGTCGCGCTAACCATTTCTGGCGTAATCACAGACTCGATCTTAGCCCAACATCTTGTGGTGTGCCTTAGCCGCCGCAGCGCTCGGCAAAAATTGCCGAGCCGACCCGGCAGAAGTGTCCCCAACCGCCCCAAATCACTCTGAATACGCCGAAATAGGCCTTTTCCTGCGGTACTCACGGCCTTGGGAAACCGCCATTTACCACTCATTAACCTGTAAACTGTCAGTTGAGAGGGGCTGGCATAATTTTTGCGTATATAGAGCCAGTTAACCAACCGGTGCGAAGATCGACCGGCTTGATTGCACGGATAAACAGGAACTTGCTGTGGGTTTATCGATCGGTTCAATGAGCTTGGCGGATATCGCCGGGTTATCGCGTAATCAGATTCAAAGTCTGAATACGGCGGATATGCGCGCGCTTTCGACCGCGCAGCTCAGTGCATTTACCGTCGAGCAAATCACCTACTTCAGCGGCACACAGCTTGCTTCGCTGAACGTGAAGCAAATGTCGGGCTTAACGCCTGATCAAATTGCAGTCCTTGAACCCAGCCAAATTCAATTCAGCAGCCAGCAATTGGGCGTGCTGTTGGCCGCGCAAATTCAGGCCTTCACGGTCGATGACATTGCCTCGCTGAACACGCTGCAAATTCGCGGCCTCACGCCGTTCGAGTTAGCCGCGCTCACGCCTGATCAATTCGCAGCCCTGCTGCCCACCCAAATTGGCGCGCTGACACCGACGCAAATTCGCGGCCTGACGACAACCGAAATCACCAGCATGAATGCCACTCAATTGAGTGGCCTGAACCAAGCCCAGATCGGCGCGCTGACGAACACGCAACTGAGGGTGCTGAACGAAACCCAAATTGGGTCGATGTCAGTTACGCAATTGGGTGGCTTCCTGCCCGCGCAATTGGGCCAACTGGATGCCTCTGACTTATCGCTGCTAAACGCCACGCAAATTTCATCGTTGTCGACGCTGCAAATTCGCGGCCTGTCGGCGTCCACCTTCTCGCAACTGACGCCAGAGCAGTTTGCGGCCCTGTCATCACCGCAACTGTCGGCCCTGACGGGTGCGCAAATTCGCATGCTGAGCGAAACGCGCATTGCACAACTGGCGCAATCGCAACTGTCGTCGCTGTCCTCGACGGCCATTGCGGCCCTCACGACCGAGCAGTTTAGCGCCTTGACGGAAACGCAACTGTCCAGCCTGTCGGTCGTTCAGGTCAGGGGCCTGGTTGCCAGCAACCTCGCCATTCTGTCATCGACACAACTGAATGCATTCTCGGCCACGCAAATGGGCGCACTGACCGTGACCCAAATGAAGGGCCTGGCGATTGATGACTTAGAAGGCTTACGCCCCGATCAATTGGCGGCTTTTAGTTCGCTGCAATTGTCCGCCTTAACAGGGACACAACTGCGCGCCTTCAGCGACACCCAAGTGGCATCGCTGACAACAACACAGATGAAGGGCATTAGCCCTGGTGGCTTAAAAGCCATGAGCACCACGCAATTGGCTGGCTTAAGCGTGTCGCAAATTGGCGCGCTGTCGACCCTGCAAGTGCAAGGCCTGACCACCAACGAAATTCAATCGTTCACTACGACCCAAATGAGTGCGTTGACGGAAAGTCAAATCGCAGCTTTGACGGTCGCTCAATTAAAATCTATGAGCAACGATCAGCTCATGAATTTGGCCAGCACGCAATTTGGCGCGCTGACAGGTACCCAGTTGACCTCGCTGACAACAACACAATTTGCTGATCTGACAGCCACGCACATTGCGTCGCTGTCGATTACGCAGGTGAAGGGTTTAAGCATCGCCACCATCAAGGCGCTGTCGACGACCCAATTAAATTCGTTCCGCCCCTCTCAGTTGGTTGTGATGTCCACAACCCAAATGAAGGGCCTCACGACCGAACATCTGCAAGCATTGACTGATACGCAATTTGGCTACTTCAGCGGCACGCAGTTGGGCGGCCTGACGAACACCCAAATTCAAACCCTAAGCACAACACAAATCACCAATCTGACGATCAGCCAGATCAAAGGGTTGACCAGCCAGCAAATCGGCGCGCTGACCTCGACTGAAATTGCCGCGCTGACGAATACGCAAATTGCATCGTTCAGCACAACCCAAGTCAAAGGCATTGAGTCCTCGGATCTTGCTGTAATGACGCCTGCTCAGTTGGCGATGCTAGATGCCACCCAAATGGGTGCGTTGACAGCGATGCAAATTCAAGGCCTGACGACGACGCAAGTCGCAGCACTGACGAGCGATCAATTGAACGGCTTGTCCACCACGGGCATTGCCGCCTTCACCACCACGCAAGTTGGCACCTTAAGCGCCACGCAAGTCGGCTCGTTGAACACAACACAAGTCAAAGCGCTGACACCCACTGAAATCAGCACATTGGATACCACGCAGCTCAACATTCTGAATGAAACGCAGATCAAGGCGTTGACGGTGGGCCAAGTGCGCGCGCTGAACTCCACACAAGTGGAAGCGCTGGCTGCGACCCAATTCTCGGCCCTGACATCAACCCAGATCGGCGCATTGTCGACCTACGGCCTGGCAGGCCTGACGGCGACCGACATTGGCAGCATGACCACCACCCAACTGAGCGGCTTGATGGCCGCTGGCTTGGGTGCGCTGACGACCACACAGATGCAAGCGTTGACGCCGGCACAGATTGCCTCGCTGTCGTCGACCGGCATTGCGGGCATTACAGAAACACAATTCGGCGCGCTGACAGCCACACAAATGTCTGCGCTGAATTCCACCCAAATTGCAGCGCTGAATAATACCGTTGTCGCCGCCCTCACCTCCACTCAACTGGCCGCGCTGAACAGCACGCAGTTGGCCGCGTTGAACTCGACCCAATTGAGTGCGCTGACCACCACTGAATTGGTGGGCCTGTCGAGCACACAGATTACCCAACTGACGACGACGCAGTTGAAGGGTTTGACCCCAGGTGCGCTGCAAGCTTTGAACAGCACGCAGCTTGAAGCGCTGAGCTCGACCCAAATCAACGCGTTAACCGCAGGCGCCATTGCGGGCTTGAAGCCTGATAACATTGCGCACTTAACGACAACGCAATTGTCTGGCTTAGCAGTTGGCGGCATTGCCGCCCTGACGGAAGAACAGTTCCAAGCGTTAAGCGTCACACAACTGGCCTCGCTGACCACCACCCAAATTCGGTCGATTAGCGCGACGGGTTTAGGCGTAATGAACGAGACCCAGTTACAAGGCTTGACGACAACACAAGTGGCAGCCCTGACGGCTGCACAAGTCAAGAACCTGACTGAGACACAAATCAGTGACTTGGCGACAACCCAAGTCGCGGCCCTGACAGCGGCGCAAATCAGCGCGCTGTCGACACGCGCATTGAATGGCTTTACGGCCACCGACATCGCCTCGCTAACCGCCAACCAAATGGCTGGTATTTTGGCGACGGGCATTGCCGCCCTTGAAGCTGATCAATTGGGTGCGTTGACTGCCACACAAATTGCGGGCCTGACGACAACGCAATTGAAGGGCTTGAACGAAACGCAATTGCCGATGTTGACGGCCACACAATTTAGCGGCTTCACATCGACACAAGTTGCTGCGTTGTCAGTGACCGCTATTGGCGGCCTGACGGCGGCTCAAATCTCGGCGCTCACCCCGCCGCAATTCGCAGCTCTGACCTCGACACAAGTGAGCGCACTTTCAACGTCGGCCGTCGCAGGCTTGGCCCCGGCCGATATCGCCGCCTTCACCACCACGCAAATCGCAGGTTTGAAAGAAAAAGCCATCGCGGTGTTGACCACCGAACACTTGGCCGCGCTGACCACGCGCCAAATCGCAGCCATCGCCACGGCTGAAATTGATGGCTTAACCGCAAGCCAAATCGGCAGCCTAACGACAACCCAGATGCTGGCTATGACAGCCACGCAAATCAATTCGCTGTCGACATCAGCGATTGCGGGTTTGACCGCCACAGAATTGGCTGCACTGACCAGCACGCAATTGTTGGGCATTAGCGCCACAGGCATTGGCGCGCTGACGACCACGCAATTGGCCGCGCTGAACAACACGCAACTCGCGATGTTGACGTCGACGCAAATCAAGGGCCTGACCAGCACCGAGTTGGCTGCATTGGCACCGACACAAATGGCAGCCTTGAAGACAACCCAGGTTGCCGCGTTGACGGTCACCGCGCTCGCGGGCTTGGCTTCAACACAATTGGCCGGTTTGACCGCGCAGCAATTTGCAGCCCTGACATCGAGCCAAACGTGGGGCCTCACATCAACCGCCTTGACGGGCCTGACCTCCACACAATTGGCGGCCATGACAGCGTCGCAATTGAGCGGCTTGTCATCGACGGGCGTGACGGCGCTTTCGACGACACAACTGAGCTATTTGAAGCCGACGCAAATCGCATCCCTCTCCGCCATTGGCATGACCGGCTTTACCGATGTTCAGATGGCGTCACTGACGCCGACACAGTTAGCCGCGTTAACGCCGACACAAATTGGTGCCATCAGCACATCAACGATCGACGACTTAACCGCCGCACAGATCGACGGCCTCACCACCTCGCAATTGGCTGCACTGACAGCGACACAGATTGGCTACCTGTCGACCTCGGCCTTGGGCGGCTTGACCACCACCGACATGCAGCAATTGACCTCGGCCCAATTGGCAGGCCTGACAGCAACAGGCGTAAAGGCGTTGACCGCCGATCAATTGGGCGCGTTAAAGGCCACACAAATCGCAGCACTGTCCGGCACGGGCATCAGCGGCTTGACCGCCAGCCAAGTGGGCGGCCTGACCACAACGCAATTCGCAGCTTTGACACCAACGCAAATTGGCGCGCTATCATCCAGCGGCGTGCAAGGCCTGACATCAACCGAGTTGGCGGCCTTAACACCGACACAGCTCAGCGGCTTTAACACGGCTGGTGTTGCGGCCTTGAACGCCACACAGATCAGCGGCTTAAGCTCAACGCAGATCAAAGCCCTGTCAGCTGTGGGCATGAGCGGCCTTAGCGAAACCTTGATTGGCTCCCTCACCCCGGATCAATTCTCGGCGTTGTCAGCCACGCAAATCGCCTCGTTGTCGCAACAAGGCATCCAAGGTTTGACGACAGGTCAGATGGCCGCACTGACCAACACGCAATTGGGCGCGTTAACCACGACGGAAATTGGCTATCTCTCGACCACTCAGATTGCCGCGTTGACCACCACACACATCAAGAACTTGTCGTCTGAACAGTTGGGCGCATTAACGCGTATGCAGTTGCGCTACCTGACGATGGATCAGTTGGGTGCATTGACGCCAACCCAAATCGGCAGCCTGACCACCGCGCAAATCGCGAACCTGACGACCGAAGAAATTCGCGGCCTGACCACCACGCAATTCGCGGCCTTAAGCTCGGATCAAATCGGCGCGTTGACGACCACGCAATTCAACAGTCTGACCAACACTGAGATGAACCAACTGACCGAAAATCAGTTGAATGGTTTGTCGACCACGCAGATTGGCGGCATCTCAACCACCCAGATCGGCCAACTGACGCCGTTCCAGATTGAATCACTCGCACCGGTTCAAATTGATGCCTTCACCACGACACAGATTGCCAGCATGACGCCGGCGCAGGTGGCGGCCCTGCAACTCGCACTCGCGTGATAAGTACGGGCACTAATCTACGTAATCCCCGCAATCCCCCTGCAAATGTCCTGCATTTACAGGCGGAGCAGGTTAAGAGGCTAAAGCCAGTTTGCGGTTTGAATGATCGTGCTGACGGATGAAGTTTTTCACCACAGGCGCAATTTCACGACGCCAACGGCCACCGTTAAAAATGCCATAGTGACCGACACCTTTCTGCAAGTGGTAGTGCTTCATGTTGTCGGGAACGTTGGTCGCTAAATCCAACGCAGCCTTGGTTTGACCAACGCCTGAGATGTCATCCAACTCGCCTTCCACAGCCAGTAAGGCTGTGCGCGTAATGGCCGACACCTTCACCGGATGCCAACGATGGATCATCTCGCCTTTTGGCAATGAATGTTCTTGGAACACAGTCTTGATGGTTTGCAGATAGAACTCGGCCGGCAAATCCATCACCGCCAAGTATTCATCGTAGAAGTCGCGGCGCTTATCGGCTTCTTCTTCGTCACCTTGGACCAAGTGATCGAAGAGTTCATGAAACGACTGCATATGCTTATCGAAGTTCATGGCGATGAAATTGGTCAGCTGAATAAAGCCCGGATACACCTTGCGGCCCGCGCCCGGATATGGCGGCGGCACTGTGGTGATCACGTTCTGCTCGAACCACTCGTAGGGGTTATCTTCGGCCAGCTTGTTCACTGCTGTCGGGTTTTGGCGCGTATCAACCGGGCCGCCCATCATGGTCAGCGATGCAGGCACGCACAGATCACCCCAGCTCGACATCACCGACACAGCAGCAAGCACGGGAACGGTCGGTTGGCACACGGCCATCACGTGCGTGTTGGGGCCTAAGAAGTGCAGGAAGTCGATGACGTAATCGATGTAGTCATTGAGGTTGAAGCGATCAGACTGAACCGGGATCAAACGGCAGTCGATCCAATCGGTAATATAAACATCATGGTCCGGCAGCATGGCTTCAACAGTGCCACGCAGCAGGGTCGCGAAGTGCCCGGACACAGGGGCCACGATCAACAGTTTCGGATCATTGCGCTCGGTGTCGCGCTTAAAGCGCTGTAAATTGCAGTAGGTGCGATGAACGACATTTTCCACGGTCACCGCCACTTCCGCACCATCAATGATGGTGGTGGGCAGCATCCATTCCGGTTTGCCGTATTTGCGCGTGATGCGTTCGAACACTTCGGTCGCAGCGAGGATCTGTTGTCCAAACGGTGTTTGCGACCACGGATTCAGCGGCGAGCCAACAATGTTGCGCATCGCTTCCGCAGCCCCACGCCATGGCATCATGGCAAGGCGCGCAAACTCGTGCATCTGGTACAGCATCAGACCGTGTCCTACAGTTTCCGATACTCCGTTATACCCCGAATGTTGCAATGCACAAAATTGGAAAACGGTTACGGCTGGACTAAATACCCCTTTTGGGTACCCGGTTAACCATCTGAAAAATAAGGATTTTAGCGATTAAGCCTTAAAACGCCCCGTGCTTGCCCAGCACCTTGGCCACATCCTCGCCACGCATGATGGCGTAACGGATGTCGAATTCCTTCTTCAGGGTCGCCAATGCTTCGTCGCGAATTTCGGGCCACAGCTTCCGGGGGATCGCCAGCACGCCGTCATCGTCGGCATAGATGTAGTCACCGTTGTTGATAACCACGTCGCCGATTGTGATCGGCTTATTCATGGCGTGCACGGTGCCTTCGTACTTGATGTCATCGCAATTGATGCCGCGTGCAAACACTGGAAACTCAAGGCCATTCAGTTCTTCTGAATCACGCGTGTAGCTATCCACCACGGCCCCCACAGCACCCGAGCGTAGCGCAATGTTGGCATTCAAGTCGCCAAAGTAGGCTTTGTGTTTCACATGGTTTTGCACGGTGATGACATCGCCGGGGCGCACGTAGTTGTAGCTGCCCAGCGCCGTATAAATGCCTTTCCAATCGTCACCCTTTTTCAAGGCGCGAAGCTCCAAGGTTTTGGCGACACCCAACACCGAGCGGCCAGAAACACGCGTAAAGCCCGGCGGCAACAGCGCTTTAATTTTGCGCTCTTTGCAAATGTCGGCCAGTAGCGATGAACACAAGTGCGGGCGGATGGCATCCAGCGCGGCATTGTGTACAGCGCGATACCCAGCGCAAATACGTTCAGCCAGCGCCAAGTCCTCCGGCCAGTTCACATCAATCGCTTCTTCATCGGTGATTTGAAACAGGATCGGCTTTTTACCGAAGCGTTGTGTGGGCGCCTTTTCACCCGGTTTGCGTCTCACCATGTAAAGCCCCATGGACTCAACAATGGTCTCGGGCAAATCGACAGAATTTGGGATGCGACCACGGCCGTACACCGGCTGACCATCAGCCCAGGTGTACTGCTTGCTTTTCTGCACAGCGACCAGTGAATCTGCGCTCGGTTTTGCTTTCAGTTCTTTCAACGCACGGCTGACGGTATCCGCCGTCAGGAACGGGCTGGTGCACAACACTTGAATGTAGATATCAGCCTTGGTGTGCGCAGCTTCGTTGGCGAACAACTCATGGCCATCGGTTTTATTCGACGCGAGCGCCGGATCACGCTTCATCACTTTAATCGGCAAATCAGACGCCAATTCGATAATGCGCTCGCTCTCTGTGTCGAGGTACACGTCGTCGATATCCGGGCATTCCAACAGTTGGATCAGTTTGCGTTTGAACAGGTATTCGCCATCCAGCACCGCCGTATTCTTACTGGCGATACGGCTGGATTCACCCTTGGCCGGGACAAAAGCGACAACACGCATGGACGACCCCTCGCCTTCTTTGAGGCGCAGAACTGATTTAAAGACAGATTTCGAGACACGTTAAAAATAGGCCCGGTTTGTTAAGGAAAGGTGAGGAAATGGGCCGCCAAAGCCCCTAAACTCCCGCCGATTTTAAAGGGGATGCGGAATGAAAATGCGGGTGTTTGCTTGGGTTTTGGCGATCTGTGGGTGGATCAGCGCGGCCCACGCCCAAGGCTTAACGCCACCCGTCCCCACAGACCTGGGTGACCTTCTAGGCCGCACCGAAAACGGCATTTCATCGTTCAAGGGCATCCCCTATGCCGCGCCGCCTGTAGGCGATTTGCGCTGGCGGCCTCCGCAAGCCCCAGCAAAGTGGGACGGCGTGCGCGATGGCACCAACTACGGTGCCCCCTGCGCGCAAGGCAAACAAAACCCCAGCCCATACGTGCTGCAAGAACCCTTCAGTGAAGACTGCCTGACGCTTAACATCTGGACGCCTGACATCGCATCCAAAAAGAAGTTACCCGTGATGTTCTGGATTCACGGCGGCAGTGCGCGCTTTGGATCA
Source organism: Rhodospirillaceae bacterium (assembly GCA_965229355.1). Classification (GTDB taxonomy): domain Bacteria; phylum Pseudomonadota; class Alphaproteobacteria; order Rhodospirillales; family Rhodospirillaceae. The sequence continues at coordinate 4,139,069 of OZ245869.1, forward strand.
GGCGCGGAACCTTTTTACGACGGCGAAGAATTGGCCAAGCAAGGTGTGGTGGTCGTCACCATCAATTATCGCTTGGGCTTGCTCGGTCGCTTTGCACACCCTGCCCTGACCAAAGAGCAACACGGCCAACCGCTCGCGAACTACGGTTGGATGGATATGGTCGCTGCCTTGCAATGGGTGAAGCGCAATATCGCGAACTTCGGCGGCGACCCGAATGAAGTGACGATCTTTGGTGAATCTGCGGGCGGCGTGGCTGTCACCACATTGATGGCAACACCTTCCAGCATAGGTTTGTTTAAACGCGCGATTGCTGAAAGTGGATCGGGCACCGTCGACCGCCCACAATACGTCAGCGCCGCCACGGCATATAAGTTTGCGTTGGAAGATGATGGCGCTGCCATGGCCGAGCGCTTCAACATCACTGATGGTGACGTGATGAAACGGTTACGCGCATTGCCGTGGCAAGAGATTGTGGCGTACAGCATGCGTGGACCATCCAATTCACTGCTGCCTGCTGTGGATGGTATATTTTTGCCCAAGCCGGTTGGTGAAACGTTCGCCAAAGGCCAACAACACGCTGTGCCATTTATGATTGGCACCAACAGTTGGGAAGAAAGCTTGATCGCGACGGGTGCCCCGCCATTGCGTGCATTGTTAGATGGCGTACCGGAAGATCAAGCCCGTGCAATTTATCCGAACAAGGATGACAAAGCATTAGCGCAATTGTGGTTTGCTGATGCGACGTTCCATGCGCCTGCGCGCTTTTTCGCCACACAAATGGAAAAGGTAAAAGCGCCTGCTTACAGTTATTATTTCAGCTACATGCTCGATACCAATCGCGACAAAGCCCCCGGCGTGCCCCACGGCGAAGAGATTATGTACGTGTTCAATAATCTCGAGACCTTCTTAGGGCCTGCGTTGACCGAGAAAGACAAACGCACAAGCAATGTGGTGAGTGGCTATTGGGTTCAGTTTGCAAAAACAGGCAACCCCAATTTCAAAGGCGCACCCACCTGGAGCCCTTACTCATCCAAAGCGCGCGATACCTTGGTGATTGATGACAAAGTTGCCATCAGCCGCGATCACTTAGGCGAACGCATAAACCCGCATCTCCAGCGTTACGATGCAAGTCTTGCGCGTAAATAAGGCGCAAAATACGACACTGACCGGGGTAGTTTTCACAGGCGAAGCGCACTAAATTCCGACTCATATTTACATGAGTCAGGATTTTGTCGCCCATGGCCGATACGCAGAACGTTTCAGCACCCATCACTGAACCCAAAACCATCCGGTTGGCTGATTATACGCCGCCGCCGTATCTGGCGACGCATATTGATCTCGCGTTCGATCTGCACCCGCAAGCCACGCGCGTCACCGCCGTCACACAATACGAAGCCAATCACGACCGCAGCAAGGGTGTGAAAACGCTGCACCTGGACGGCGAGAAAATGAGCCTGATTTTCTTGCAGCTGAACGACAAAGACTTGATCGAGAGCAAAGACTATATCCGCGACGAACACGGCATCACCATCAACGTGCCCCCTGAGAAGTTCACGTTGCGCGTGGTGACAGAAGTAAACCCGGAAGAAAATAAAGCGTTGGAAGGCTTGTACCTGTCGCGTGGCAAGTTCACGACGCAGTGCGAAGCCGAAGGGTTCCGCCGCATCACCTATTTCCAAGATCGTCCGGATGTGATGACACGCTTTCGCGTCACCCTGACCGCACCAAAATCCACCTGCCCTGTTCTTTTGAGCAACGGCAACCCGGTTGAGTTTCGCGACGAAGGCAAAGACCGCCACACTGCAGTATGGGACGATCCATTCCCGAAGCCCTGCTATTTGTTCGCGTTGGTCGCGGGCGATCTGGGCGGCATTTCCGACACCTTCACGACCAGCAGCGGCCGTAATGTCGCGCTGAAAATTTACGTCGAACACGGCAAGGAAGCCCGCGCGCTCTACGCCATGGACTCTTTAAAGCGTTCCATGAAATGGGACGAAGAGAAGTATGGCCGTGAATACGACCTGGATGTGTTCAACATTGTTGCGGTTAGCGACTTCAACATGGGGGCGATGGAGAACAAAGGCCTGAATATCTTCAACGATAAGTACATTCTGGCCGATGCTGAAACCGCGACTGATGTCGATTACGAGTTGATTGAAAGCATCGTCGCCCACGAGTACTTCCACAATTGGACCGGCGACCGCGTGACGTGTCGTGAGTGGTTCCAACTGAGCTTGAAAGAAGGCCTCACCGTCTTCCGCGATCAACAATTCTCGGAAGATATGCGCAGCGCTGCCGTGCGCCGCATTGATGACGTTGATGCCCTCCGTGGCCGCCAGTTCACGGAAGATGCCAGTCCCTTGGCACACCCTGTGCGCCCCGAGAGCTACATCGAGATCAACAACTTCTACACCGCGACAGTGTACGAAAAGGGCGCGGAAGTAATTCGCATGCAGCACACATTGTTGGGCCCTGAGAAATACCGCAAAGCACTGGATCTGTACTTCCAGCGTCACGATGGCCAAGCGGTAACCTGCGAAGACTTTGTAGCCTGCATGGAAGACGCGGGTGAATGCGACTTAACACAATTCAAACTGTGGTATCGCCAAGCGGGCACACCAACAATTACCGCCAAAGGCACGCACGATGTGGCCAGCAACACGTACACACTGACATTGGTTCAAGCCTTGGCCCCGACGCCCGGCCAGCCCACGAAAGAACCTATGCACATTCCATTTGCTGTGGGCTTTGTGGGCCGCAACGGCCAAGACGTGCCGTTAAAATTAAAAGGCGAAAGCGCTACGCCCACAAATACGTTGGTGCTGGAACTGCGCCAGCAGTCGCAGCAGTTTGTATTTGAAAACATTCCGGCAGGCGCGTTGCCCTCGCTGAATCGCACCTTCTCTGCACCCGTCAATGTGACGTCTGACCTTACCGACGCTGACCGTGCATTTTTGATGGCGCATGACAGCGACACATTCAATCGTTGGCAGGCCAAACAGGATTATGCGGCGAGTGTATTGTTGAACGGTGCTGACCAAGGCGGGTTCTTGGATGCAATGGGCGAAGTGATTGCCGACACCACCATTGATGATGCGTACAAGGCTTGGCTGATGGCCCTGCCAGCGTTTGATGACCTTTCCAATCGCATGACGGTGGAAGACCCCATTGGCCTTTACACAAAGCGCGAAGCCTTGAAGAAGGCCATTGGCACTAAGCACCGCGATGCACTGCAGGCTTTATATAAAGAGAAGCATGGCGGGCACTTTAGCCCTGATGCTTTAGGGGCGGGCCGTCGCGCGCTGAAGAATGCCGCACTGGGATATTTGGCTGCGCTAAAAACACCTGAAACAACGCTGCAAGTATTCCAGCAATTCCAAAGTGCGAACAACATGACTGATCGCATGGCAGCGCTGGGCCTGCTGTCAGAACTGGAAGGATCTGAACGTGGGCAAGCGTTGGATCATTTCCATAAGCAGTTTAAAGACGATGCAGTTGTGTTGGATAAGTGGCTGAGTACGCAAGCGTGCAGTTCATTGCCGGGCACGTTAGACCGCGTGAAAGCCCTGCTGACACACCCCAGCTACCAGCCTAAGAACCCCAATCGTATTCGTGCGTTGATTGGCGGCTTCTCGGTCCGCAATCCGGTGCATTTCCATGCAGCCGATGGTTCAGGCTATGCGTTCTTGGCCGAGCAGATTATCGCAGTTGATAAGTTTAACCCGCAAACAGCAGCGCGCTTGCTGCCACCGCTGGGCCGCTGGAAACGCTTCGATGCTACACGCCAAGCCGCAATGAAGGCAGCATTAGAGAAAATCGTGGCGGAACCGGGCTTATCGCGCGATGTATATGAACTGGCCACCAAGAGCCTTGTTGGATAAAACAGCTGCATGAAATTAAGCAAAGCCGAGAAGATTAAACGCGGTGTGACGTTGGGTTTGCCGCGTCATCAGGCTGTGCAACTCAGTAAACTTTCCACACCGGAAGAGATTCAAGATTTCGTTGGACGCATTCCGATGAATTTTGAAATGACGGGCGGCACTGCATTGTCTGTTACTGAAACGCTGAAACAACGCCGCGCCCACTGCATTGAGGCGGCGATGGTAGCTGCGTTTGCACTTTATATGAATGGCCACCCGCCCTACTTGATGGATATGGGGGCTGCTGAAGGCGACGTAGACCACGTGATTGCGCTGTTTAAACGCGGCAATCATTGGGGGGCGATTTCCAAAAGCAATGGTGCGTACTTACGGTATCGCGACCCCATCTTCAAATCTTTGCGCGAACTGGCGCTGTCGTATTTCTTTGAATACACGAAGGGCCGCAAAAAAACCCTACGCACATATTCCGCAGCAGTTGATTTGCGCCGCGTTGATTCAGAATTATGGGTGACGAACCCGCACTTTTGTTCGGAGATTGTCGAGGTTTTGACGACAGCAAAGCATTTTGATCTGGTGCCACGCGGACAAGCAAAAAGTATTCGCCTGCTCGATCCAATCGAAAAAGCAGCGTTCGACCTGGATGAATACAAAAACCCGAAAAAGAAAAAGCACCCTGCCCGCGATTGGAGTGGCAAAAAGAGCGGGCAATAATTTACGCGGCTTTACGCTTGGGTCCACTCTTCGCAACAGCGCTGCGAATGGCATCTTCTGCTGGTGAATGGCGTGTACGCAGCGGTGCAATAAAAAAGTAGCGCGCGATCAGGTCTTTGAAGACGCCCACCTTTTCGACTCCATAAAGCGTTTTCAAATCCGCTTCGATCAGTTGCGGGGCCAAGAACAAGCCCATGCCAGCCGCGCCAAAGACTTCACGCGAGGCCGCGTTATCAAACTCACCCACAATATGTGGCGCGATGTTACGCGCGGCCAGCCAACCATCAACCAAGCTGCGTGCTTCCGTACCTGGCGTCGGGAACAGCAGCGGTGCACCGTTCAATGACGCCGGAAAGCCCAACGTAAAACGCTGTGCGAGCCTTGGAATTCCATAAGCGCACACGGCAGACTCAGCCAACAATGTTGATTCCAAACCTGATTCCGATGGTGCTGCGATGCTGACAATCACCGCATCGACGCGACGCGCTTCAAGATCTTGCAGCAGCGCATCGTCAGCCCGTTCACGGCAAATCAATTGTGGTGCGGGCGCTAAGCGCAGCACCGGCTGCAACAACTGGCGCGCCACCAACTTTGGCACTAACTCACCAATGCCCACCACAAAGCGCGCAGGCTTGTGCAGTTCGGGAGTTTCAAGCGCGCGCATGAGATCTTCGCCACGATTGAGCATGTCTGAGCCGTACTCAAGCACCAAGCGCCCAGCATCGGTCAACTGCACACCACGCCCCACGCGCTTCAACAGTTGTTGGCCCAAGTGCTTTTCCAACACACGCAACTGGCCACTGACGGTTTGAGGCGCAACGTTGAGGGCTTCTGCGGCGGCAATCACGCCCCCTTCACGCGCAACATGGCGCAGGTAATCCAACTGCGTCAGATCCAAACGACGAAGGGATGCGGGGGTAAGCGCCATTTCTAATTATCCTGTAATTCCTGATAATATATCCTGATAATCCTTATTTTTCGAATAAAAGATACGGCCTATATACGGTTCATCACGTAGCCTCTTTCGGAGCCCGTTATGTCGCCGTCATCGACCGCAGCTGCTAAGAAAAGCCAACAAAAACAATCCTCTATGACTGCGTCTCACTTGCCTAATACGCAAGGCCACCCGATTCTGCCCCAGCTGAATGTCGGCACCCTGCCGCAACCGTGGGACACCATCGGCCGCCACGTGGGCTTGCCGAGCCTGGGTCACGACGACCGCGCGCGTTTGGACAACATCGCCCACCTGAACCACTTCCTGGCGCAAGTTGTGGTGCCGAACATGCAAAGCCACTACGAGACCCAAGGCAAAGTGGCGTTCGCCAATTCCAACAACCGCGAGCCCGCCAACCGCGATGAAGCGCGCGCCATTTTGGAAGACACGCTGCAATACCGTGTGTGGAGCCGCCTGCGTCGTGGCTCAATGGAACAACGTCAGCGCATTGTGGCTGATGCAGTCGAAGCAAAAGCAGATGTGATTGCGCAAGCGTGCGCGGCCCAAGTCAGCGAAGCTGGAAATTTGGAACTCGATCCGAACCTGAAGCTGCCTACCTACTTGGTTGATACCCACGCGCATTTGATGCCAGGTGGTTACACCGCGCAACGTGGCGAGCAAGATGTGGCGGCGGGTGCGATGTACGAAATTGGTTTGTATTCCACCGTGCCGGGCCGCTCAGGCCCGAATTCAGACGGTGCAGGCCGTGCGATTTCCAACTGGCTGCATGAAAAATACCCAGACTTGAAGCCCAAGCGCGTCTTCGACTTAGGCTGCGGTGCTGGTTTGAACACCGTTGCGATGGCCAAAGCATTCCCCGACACCGAAGTGATTGGCATTGATGCCGCAGCCCCGATGCTGCGTTACGCGGCGGCCCGTGCGCACGCCATGGGCGTGACGAATGTGCGCTTCGTGCAAGCCGACATCGAGCATATCCCAGAGCGTTTGGGCCAAGCCGATATCGCCTTCACCTGCATCGTACTGCACGAAACCAGCCATGAAGCCGTGAAGAACATCTTCAAAGGTTGCCAAGACCGTTTGGTGCCGGGCGGTTTGACGCTGCACGTCGAACAACCGCCATACGAAGGCAAGCCCCTGTTCGAGCAAGTGATGCGCGACTGGGATGGCCGTTATAACAACGAAGCCTTCTGGAGCGGCCTGTACGCCCTGAACCTGGAAGACGAATTGGTTCAAGCCGGTTTCACGAAAGACAAAGTGTTCACCGGCTTTGTGTCGGCTGTGCCGTGGCGCAGTGATGCGACAGTGAAGGGTAAGGTCGAAGACTACGGCCGCACCGGTAACTGGAAAGTCTACGGCGCAACCAAGAACGCATAAGAGAGAACAACCATGACCGCCGCCGCAAACACAAACGTAAGCCTGAAAACAGCAGGCCCCGAGCGCCCCGCGTTCTTCCCGGACGCCAGCAGCGACATGCTGCTGGATTTGGTGTTCGCGCTGTCGAACGAACTGGCCGCCACACGCGCACGCCTGGATGCGATGGAGCGTGTGCTGGCCGAGCGTAACGTGCTGGAAGCTGGTGCAATTGATAACTGGGTGCCAAACCCGGAAGCCGCCACGGCGCGCGTTATCGATGCCCAAGCCTATACCCGCCGTGTGTTCAACACGCTCTCGGGTGATATCGGCTAAAACAATAAGATTATTTCCCTCGACGATTATCCCCGCCTTCATCAGGTGGGGATTTTCTTTTAGGGGATTATTCGCGGGGCCCAGGCCATTCGGCACGTGAGTTAAGGTCTGTGACCGTCATGCTCGCGCCTTCGGTGGCACGCACCGGAATTTTGCGCCAATCAAAGCCATCGAGGCAGAAAATATTCACGCCGTAATGATCGGGGGCCGCGCGTTTGCGATGGAACGGATAAATTCCACATACGCTGCAAAAGTAATGTTTCGCGCGCTTCGTGTTCCATTCATAAAGACCTAGCTTGTCCTCGCCACTGAGAATGGTGAGTTGGCTTTCGTGCACCTTGGTCATCAGCGCGTTTTTCTTCACGCACAATGAACAGTCACACGTCGTCAGTTCGGTGATCTCTGCATCAATGCAGAACGTGACCGCACCGCAATGACATGAACCGTGATGACGAGGCATATCTGCTCCCTACACGTTCGGCACAAATCGCTTAGCTAACGCAGGCACATATGACGGTGTAATGTTGCGCACACGAATGTTCTTCTGCTCGGCAACAGTGATGATATCTTCCATATCCCCGTAGTACGATGTCAGTTCATCGGCAAAATTGCGCTGCCAGAAGGCCGGGTGCAAACGGTGCGTGACCGCCATTTTACCCATGTAATCGCCTTCGTTGGCATGGGCCCACGGCTTTGTGGCCTTCGCAAATTCCTGGCCGTCACAGCCGTAAATGTCCACCTGCTTTGAAATGGTAAAAGCCACAGGAAGCACCAACATCGTGAATATGTTGGCCGTGGCCGCGCTGTAGAACTTCTCGGTCAGGTCGATATTGAACTGTGGATCGCGGTTGTTGCCCACACCAATAATGCGCGTATGCAATGCCGGCGGCGCCACGGCTTTGAAATACGGCACAAAGCCCAATTGTGTGATGAACACCAGGTTTGGGTCTGCATTCAAAGCCGCCACCAGATCACTGCGGAACTTGCCCGCATAAACTGACGCACCGCCGTGCTGCACCGGGTCACCCGCAAACGCAATTTCGGGCTTGAGGTGTGCCATAGCTTTGGCATCTGTGACGGTGGAATTACAGACCGCGCGCAAGGTCGGGCCCGGATCAAACTTTTTGTCGATCACCTGTTGCAACGTCGGCCCATTGCCGAACACGCTCATGGGCCGGTCTTTCCAGCGCTTTAAGTGTTCGAAGAACAGATATACCGAGTTCGAGAGCAACCGGTCGATCTCATCTTTCAACGACAAACCCAGCGCGAACTTAATTAGGCCCAGCGTTTCCTGCTGCACCAGTGCCGGATCGGCCCAGCAGATCTCGCAGCCCGTACGTGCGGCCAGTTCGTTTGGCACCGCGTTCAGTTCTGGCGAGCCTGCGTGCCACACCACAATGCCGGTTAAATTCGCCGTCACATCCGGCGGCAACGCGTGGATGAATGGCACAAGCTTGACCTTGCCCTGAAAGCGCGGCGCATAGTCGCCAATGGCGGGGTCATAATCTTTGCCTAAGAACACCTTGGGGATATTCAAGATCTGATCAATGTCGAGGAGCATGTAGTCCTCGCCCGCGTACGGGAAAATCAGGCGATCAAACTTGGTGAGAAACGGCAAGAAATGCCAGACACTGCGGAACAGTTGGTCGTGCAGACGTTCGCGCGTGGGAAACGGCGGCCAGAAGAGAATATCGGCCATGGTAGCCTTGCAAGAAAAAAACGAGGCAGGATGATACCTGCCTCGCTTGTCATGCGCCATGCCGATTAGCAAAATTGAAAAATTACTTTTTCGATTTGTTGATCGTTGAGGGGTCAACCGGATACGAGACTGCCTGCGTCTGCGCATTAGAAAGCTGCCCCGTGCCATTTGAGGGGAATTTGGTGCTGTTCTCTTCTCGCTTCTTAGAATACGGGCCGTGTGGAATGCCACGCCCATCCCCATAAAGCGCCATGGCATTCGCCTGAACCGCAACATAAGTATAATCGGCGCTTGCGTTCTCGATCGCAGAACGCACAGCATTGGCGACGACATCAGCTAAAATATTGCCTGAGTTTGAAGAGTTCGAAACAACCGCTTCTTGTTCATCTTGCCAAATCAAGTTTCCTGATTTGCCATCCTTAAGAGTGTAAAGAAACTTCACTCTGACATTCGAAGCGATCACAATGTACTCAGCTTTCCAATCCAATATCTCAATGTACAGAACTGAGTCTGCGCCAAACAATGAAGACAACCGAGAGGTTTGGGCAGTATGCACCAATTGAGCATCAGAAAGACCATCGTTCTCAATCAATGACTTGGTCAAGTTAACGGGAAATACATAATAACCACGCTCGGCAAGTGGCGCAGGCAAAGTTGCTAGAAACAGGTCAGCTGCACTGACTTCATTAGAATGATTAATAACTGGCACAATCAAAATAGACCGTGGATTACTCTCATAGAATGCCGAGTAGTCCTTCGATGGCCCAGCAGCCACGCACGCCGAGAGCGCTAAAGCTGCGATAAGAATGGCAATTTTCTGAATGTATGATTGCATATTCTTCACTCTTATTTAGTCGCGGCAGATGAGGTCTGGGTCGTGGGTACGCCGCCCAAACGATCAATAAGTTTAGTCATTAAATATGTAGACTCCGGCCACTTCTGACGTTCTTTTGCGAAATAGACGACAGCTTCTTTAGAGCGATCAAGCTCAAGAAGCATGTACCCGTATTCGGCGTACATTCCAGGCGGAACACGATTTTCAGCTTCTGCTTTATTCACAGATTCCGCCAACCGTTCAGCAAATTTGGATTTCTCTTGCGGATCTTTGTAATAGTCCAACAGATAACCAGAATATCCAGCCCAGCGATAAGTTGAATTTTGATCAGCGCAAGCAGTCAGCATTAGCGCCGCGCAAGCAGCTAGTATAAATTTATACATCTCCACCCCATTAAATTAATTATGGCTTCCCAAGATCAATAATTTTTCTAATGCCATCGTCTACGAGCACAGTGCGCTGATAGATAATGTCGCCAGACGGTCCAGTCACAACAACCTGGTGCGATCCATCCTTAACATTAACGGCAGTTTCGCGCTTTCTTGGTGCTACAGTTCCCACACGTTCACCATCGACCATCAATGCAGCACCAACAGGGCCACCCTTAAAGATAATGGCCGAAGCTTTATCGATTGTCGTTTCGTTGTGCTTGGGCATGCTACCGCAGCCAGTAAGCGACGCAGCACCCATTAAAATGATGACGAGACCTAAAGCCTTATAGAGTGCTTTATCCATTTGCTTACTCCGCCACGACAATCAAGGATGAGGTATCAATACCGGTTAAAGTGCCGCTGATTGGCTGAGTGACTGCCCCTTCATTAGTCTCGGACTCACCAAAAAAAGACACAACTTTAAGGGTTCCAACTTCTGCGGCAGGAAGTTGAATATCGAATCCAGTTTGAGAACTTTTAACGGTTTTACCGGGCTTCATGACCTTAAGTGTGTCACCAACCTTCAAGCCTTGACGTTGACCACCTGCGATAAATATCTGGCCACCTTCAGCAGCCAGAATGTCGGTTTTCCACGGCCGGTTCGAAAGAGTATTTACCAACTCTTCAAGCATATCTTCGACTGCAACAGACAAAGCTTTATCGGTAAGTGTGGCATCAAACTTCGAGGTGCTGCCCATACCAAGAATGGTTTTCGTTTCTGTCGTAGCTTCACCTTGGCCCGTTACTGAATGGAATGCCAATCCAGTGCGCACGTCGACCAAACGGATTGCAACTTTTGCATAGGCGCGTTGCGTACGTTCCTTATTAAAAAGGCCGCGCTTGCCATCTTCCGTCCGCCCAAACTCAACGACCGAACCAACGATCAAGGCATCGACACCTACTGTTTGACCGCCAACCCGCGCTTGTTCCTTTTCAATCGCATCAATGTCAGGACGTTCGAAGAGCATGAACCTTCCGGTTTGCACCAGATAAGCAGTTAAGATATCGGCCGCTTGCTTCGCGAGCGGGTCCACGCCTCCCTCACGCAAAAGACTTTGCCCATAACGCGTTTCATTCGAGAAACGACCCACAGCGATTTTGTGTTTAAGCGATTTCGTTGCTTGCGTTTGAGGCGCCTGCTCTTGGGCAGCAGAAGTATGTGTAAACGAAATAAAATGTGCCGCCGCAAGCATTGCGGCAGCCAATAACTTGATACTGTTCATCGTAGCCCCCTGTACGTTTGCTAACTCGTCATAAGCCGCATTCGCACATCATTCAATTTAGACGCGAGTTTATGATTGCAAACTGTCAAAAAACAAGGGGCTTTTTATCAACGTTCACGTGTGGAAAACAGCGGCCAGAAGAGAATATCGGCCATGATGGCCTTACAAGAAAACAAAACGAGGCAGGCATCATCCTGCCTCGCCTTTATTTGGCTATGGCCGTGTTTCACTACACTAATTAGCGAAACTGCAGCCCGAGCTTGGCCATGGCTTCAGTAATCGGAATAAAGAAGTTCAAGCCCGTACCACCGCCGGTGCGCGGATCAAGCTTGCCCCAGGATGTCAGGCCAATGATGTTTCCTTTATCATCCAGCAGCGGCCCGCCGCTATTGCCCGGCATCACATTCACATCGCTTTGGATCCAGCGCAGCCCTTCATCTGTCCGATAAGAACTAACAATTCCGGCTGAGACCGTGCCCTCATTTCCTTCATCTAACGGTGAGCCCACGGCAAATACTTGCGAGCCAATCGACGGCTCATCGCTACGGATGGGCAAGCCAACAAAGCCACCCGGTTCACTTTGAATCAACGCCACATCACGCTTTTCATCTGACGTGATCACTTCGCCTAAAATCTCACGCCCTGTGATCAGGCGTAGTTTCAGGAATTTTGCACCTTTGACAACGTGCGCATTAGTGATGAGGTGGCGGTCAGACACAAAGAACCCGCTACCCGTTCCTTGCCCAGCAAATATCGTCACAACATTCCCGCGCACTTCAACCGCTTGCTCTTGGAACGAACGCTTAGCCAATGGTAACCGTGAAATCAGTGTCGTCGGGATCGGGCCTGTTGCAGTGACATCGGGTGCAGATGTTGTAGCCCCCGCATTACCACCTGAAGCATTACCCCCTAAAGCAAGTTGAGACAACGCGGCATCTGCCAACAGATTTCGGGCGGCGCTGACAAAAGACTCAACGAACACTTGCTCTATTTGGTCTTTTTTAATGCTGTCAACTTTGGCTTTACCAGTCGTTGTTTTTTGCAACACGACTTGGCGTGATAACGTATCGTACACTTGCCACTCGACCGTCACCTCGCCTTTGCCACTGCCTTCCTTTGTGAAGACCGTTGCAGGGCCACAGAATTCTGCACTGAGGGATTTGATTAAGCCGCCAATCAACAGTTCGGCACGGCCAGCATCTCTGTCTTTAAACAACGCCGTGGGATTTCCAACAACGGTATAATTGAGTGCGCTTAATTCGCTGCGTAAACGGTCATTATACGTCGCATCATCGACGTTAAATGTGCCGCTGCGAATTTTAATCGCATCTCCAGCGATACAAAGCGGGCCAACGCCATATGAGCCGACAGATGTGCCCGCAGGAATGCGAGCAACGATTTTATCAACTTCAATCGCTCGCGCTTTCGTGCCGGGTGGAATTGCGATCGGTTGTGGCCCGATATCCTGGGGCGCTTCTTGCCGCTTATTCTTTTTGGACTGCGCGAAAGAGTCCGTTGGCGCAGTCATACTTAATGCCGCTGCCAGAGCAACCAACGCTGCAATTTTTGAAACCACCACACACTCCCCACAACGTCATGAATTATTCTAAAACTTATACTGCGTCCTTTTAGTGCGCCACAACCACAAGTTAAAAGCCCCGGACGTGCGGTCCGGGGCTTTTAACGACAATTTTATTCCAATCACACGCCTTATGCGTGGCCTTGCCAAGGCGGCAGATCGAACACCAGTACTTCGGCGTCACTGGTGGCGGTTAAGGTCAACGCGTTTTCTTTGCGCACAGCCGCACCATCACCTTCGGCTAAAGCTTCACCATTGAGCGTGATGCTGCCTTTCGCCACTTGCACCCAGGCTGCGCGATCATTGGCCAACGTCAACGAGGCACTTTCACCATCTTTCAAAATCGTCGCGTACAGCGACGTATCTTGATGAATGGTCACCGAACCATCGCGGCCGTCGGGCGAGCCGACCAGTTTCAACTTACCGGCACGTTCTGCTGCAGGCACATTGATCTGCTCGTAGCTGGGGGCGATGCCCTTCTTTTCAGGCAGCAACCAGATTTGCAGCAACCGCGTACCAACATCGGCTTGCGGGTTGAACTCACTGTGCAGAATGCCCGTACCGGCACTCATGCGCTGGATATCACCCGGACGGATCACCGAACCCGTACCTAATGAGTCTTTGTGTTCCAAAGCCCCATCAAGGACGTAAGTGATGATTTCCATGTCACGGTGCGGGTGCGTAGGAAAGCCAGCGCCCGGTGCGACTTGGTCATCGTTGATCACGCGCAGGGCCGAGAAGCCCATATGCTGCGGATCATAGTATTCCCCGAACGAGAATGAGTGATAACTGTCGAGCCAACCATTTTTGTAATGGCCGCGTTCCTTGTTTTTGCGAACTGTAATCATGAGCGACCTCCTGTGTGTTTGTTGATTATCGCTTCGAGGAGGAAGATAGGCCGTTACACCCATTGCAACAATATAACGGTTTTGCATATAATTGTTTCCAAATAAGACACAATTGGAAACCCGCCAAAATGGACCGTATTTCCGCCCTGCGCGCCTTTGCCGCCGTCGCTGATGCCGAAAGCTTTTCGGACGCGGCCACGCGTCTGAAAATGTCCAAATCCGCCATCAGCAAACACATCACAGCACTCGAACAAGACTTAGGCGTAAAACTGCTGAACCGCACCACACGGCGCGTGAGTTTGACGGTTGCGGGCGAGAACTATGTGCGCCGCGCCGAGCGTGTGCTGGCAGAGTTGGATGAAGCCGACCAAATGGTACGCCAGGAAGCCGCAGCACCCAGTGGGCGTTTGCGCATCGCCGCCCCCATGACCTTCGGGATTATGCACTTAGGTGATTTCTTGGCGGGCTTCTTGAAGCAGTACCCCGGCATTACGGTTGATTTAAATTTGAATGATCGCTTCGTTGATCTTGTCGACGAGCACGTCGACCTTGCTATTCGCATCGGCAAGTTAAAAGACTCATCCCTGCAAGCCCGCACATTAGCGCCATCTCGATTAGTAATGTGTGCTGCGCCGAAATATTTGAAAAGCAATGGCACACCAAAGAAGCCGAAAGACTTAAGCAATCACCAATGCCTGACGTACACCTACGCCGACGGCACGACGACGTGGAAACTGAAGGGCGGCAGCATGAACGTGAACGGTCCCGTTCATTGCAACAACGGCGACATCTTGCGGCAGATGACGCTGAAAGGCTTGGGCCTGGTGATGCTACCGTCGTTTATTGTGGGGGCTGATCTAAAACGCGGCGCGCTGGTGAGCGTGATGGAAGACCATGTGCCGCAAGAGCAATACATTAACGCAGTGTACCCACCAGGACGGTTTGTCCCCGCCCCGGTGCGCGCATTCATTGATTACATGGTATCGGCGTGCAATCCCAAACCGAGTTGGGATTTGTAAGGGTACGTTATTTAGACTGCTAGTTTTGTATTGTCAGTTTGATCTTATATTTATCTGGTTTAGGACAGCGCTTGATCAACTCTGTTAATTTACGCTCGTAACCGTCTTCAAACTGAGCGACTTTTTCATACACATAATAAGCGCTTAATGCTGACCGTAAGTCAGACACATTTTTCACTTCAGCGATTACATTCCCCTCGATGACCTCTCGAGGATCACCATGGTCCATCAAGGCTAAGCGTAAAGACTCATCGAATGAATTCAATAGCAGTTCATGCGTCACTACAGCATGACCGGATTCATCAAGAAAAACGCTATAATGGAATTGATTCTTAAACGACGTCGGAAAAGTAAGACCGATGAGCAAACCGGAAACCTCTGGGCCTTCCACATCAATGTAAATTGTATTTGGGATTTTATTGCTTGCCATATCCAATCAGCATTTATGTGCAACAAATGAGTATCCAACACCTTCAGCAAGACGTGCGGAATAACAAACTAATTTTACATATGTAGCCGTCTGACACCATTATTGTTTCACACTCATTCCGTCACCCCGGCACTTGTTACCGGGGTCCAGAGTAAATTGATGGTCGGTGATTGTAGTCCTGGATCCCGGGAATAAATCCCGGGATGACGAATAGAGATGGATCCCCAGCCAATGCATTACACGCAGACTGTCACTCCCGCGAAAGCGGGAGTCCAGGTATCAACCAGCATCATAGAGCGTTGAATGATGGATCCCCGCTTTCGCGGGGATGACATTGGGAGATTAGGGCTAGCGGTCGATAGTAGCTAAGCCACGCTCGGTGTAGCGCTTGCCAGCAATTTTATCGGCAGCTGTGATTTCAGAGAGTTGTTTAATTTCATCCGCCGACAATTTCACGTTCGCGGCTGCAACGTTTTCTTCCAAGTACTTCACGCGCTTGGTGCCAGGAATTGGCACGATGTCATCACCTTGCGCCAGCACCCACGCAATCGCCACTTGGCCAGGCTTGGCATTGTGCTTGGCAGCAATCTTACCGACTTCTGCAACGATGGCTTGGTTGCGGTCAAAGTTCTCGCCCTGATAGCGCGGGTCGGTGAAACGGAAATCGTCTTTGCGGTATTGATCACCTTTGTTCACAACACCGGTGAGGAAGCCACGACCCAGCGGCGCGTAGGGCACCAAGCCAATGCCCAGCTTGCGGATCAGCGGAATGATCTCGGGTTCAAGGTTGCGTTCCCACATCGAGTACTCAGATTGAAGAACACTAATCGGGTGCACTTTGTGAGCACGCGTGATGGTATCAACGCCTGCTTCCGACAAGCCGAGGTAACGCACCTTGCCCGCCTTCACGAGGTCAGCCATAGCGCCAACCACATCTTCAATCGGCACGGTCTTATCGACGCGGTGCTGGTAGTACACATCGATCACATCAATGCCCAAGCGTTGCAGTGACTCGTCTGCCACCTTCTTCACGTTTTCGGGACGGCTGTTCAGGCCGTTCATCACATTGTTTTCGATGTTGAAGCCGAACTTGGTGGCGATAATGACTTTATCGCGCTTGCCCTTCAGCGCTTTGCCCAACAGTTGTTCGTTGGTGTAAGGGCCGTATACTTCAGCGGTGTCGAGGAAATTGACGCCCAAATCCAGCGCACGATGAATGACAGAAATGTTTTCGGCTTCTTCGCCGCCGCCGCCATAAGCCCAACTCATGCCCATGCAACCTAAACCAATCGCATTCACTTCCAGGCCTTGGCGGCCCAATTTGCGCTTTTGCATATCTTCGTTTCCCCTGCTTACCTCAGCGTGTCGCGGACTTGCTTGGCAGCAGCTATACCCGCCAATCGCCCAAACGCGGTAGCAGCCAGCAAACCATTGCCCGCCAAGTAACCAGAATTTCCGGGGCCAGAAATACCCCTTGCCGCACCACCGCCTGCATACAGGTTTGCCAGTGGCGTTTTATCAGCACGTAACACACGCGCATCTTTATCAACCACCAAGCCGCCTTGCGTGTGGAACAACGCACCTGAAACTTTCACGGCCTTATAGGGCGCTTCGAGTTTCCAGCCTTTGGTAAAGTCACGGCCAAATTTATCTTTGGCTTTTCCGTCAGCCATTTGGACAACTTCAGCTAATGTGTCTTTCAGCGTCGGTGGCAACCCCGTAATGGCGCACAACTCATCAGGTGTATTGGCGGTACGTATGCAATCGGCCTTGATGGCATCTTGGTAGTCGTCGAACTCTTTCATGGCATCGTGAATTTTCTGATCGAAGATGCTCCAGGCCCAATGGCCCTCTTGTGCGACGATATCAACAGCCTGCTCAGAATAGCCACGCGCTTCGTTTGAGAAACGCAAGCCATGTGCATTTACCTGAAAGCCACCGCGCACAATGTGCGCCCATAAAATCGGAATGCCCTGGCCATACGCCAAACCACCGTGGCCTTGATATGAGTGAATGTCGGCGATGTCAGCGCCTAGTTCGCGGCCCCATAAAATGGCATCGCCCTTGTTGCCCGGGTGGCCAAAGAACGTGGCTTCTAAGATTTCAGGAATGTATTCCTGCAACATCTCACGCGAGCCCGCGAACCCACAGCACGCCAAAATTAACGCATCACATTCCAGGTCTTCCTGCGACCCATCTGGCCGCGTGATGCGAACGCCATGAACGCGCTTCGCATCATCCGCAAATAAATCCGTCACTTGCGCTTCGGTGATCACATCAATGCTTTCGCGCTCAACAGCTTGGTGTAATGCGCCCATCAATTCTGAGCCGGTGCGATTGGGCGTGCCATGCATGCGCATGTGGGAATGACCGGGATAGAGGAATGAGTCGACCAATGACAGCGGCACATTGCAGTAGTCTGCCAACCACTCAACCGTCGGCGCGCCTTCTTTGGCCAAATGCAGCGCCATATCATAGTCAGTAGCGTTTTTTGTTTTCGCCATGATGTCGGCGGCAAAAATCTCAGGACTATCGCTGATATTCTTCTCACGTTGAAAGCGGCTGCCAGGTGCTGGGATCAAACCTGTCGACATGGCTGTGGTACCAAGGGCTGTTTGATCACGCTCCAGCACCAGCACTTCGGCGCCATTTTGTTTGGCCGCCAACGCTGCGCTGAGACCACAGCCCCCACCGCCGACAATCAACACCGGCACATGACCTTGGAATTTTGCAGTAGCAGGCGAAAGAATAGACACGTGTGTCTCCCGTGGTCAGTCCTTCAGCGGTACAATCGTCACACGATCACCGAAGGCGGTTCCCAAATACAATGTTTGCCCTAACTTAACTGCAACCGATGCCCCGGGGATCGCTTGGCGATCAGAGGCGTACAAGGTTTGCACGCTTAAAGACGTACTGTTGATAGCCGCAACCGCGAACGGAAATATGCAGGCGGGCTTTTGACTTTCGCAATTCCAGGTGCTGATCATGCGCAAGCCATTTCCACCTGCGACCAACAGCATGTCGGTTTTGGTCGTGGGGTCTTCAGCCCAACTCAGATTGTCGGGACGCAACGGCAAGTTCACGTCTTTACGTTCGCCGCTTAAGAGGTCTACGCGCGTGAGGCGAGAATTATAAGTATAGGCTACGAACAACACCGAGCCTGTGGGATCAACCGCAATACCGTTCGGAAATGAGCCTTCAGTATTCGGAACTGCGCGCCAGCTTTTCTCGGCGTCCCACATCACGGCTGAGCCTGTTTCAATCCCGAAGAAGAATTTCACACGCCGCCAGGCTGGGCTGTCTTCACCGCGCTGATACATATGGGTGGCGAACACACCGCCGCGTGGGCCAATCGCCACATCATTCAGAAAGTAATCCGGCGGAACAGGCACGCAACCTTGCCACTGCGCTGACCATCCACCCGCATCACGGACCAGATCGACGTATTCTATACGCTGCTGGGCCTGATCATCGGTGATGACAGCGAGGAGCCAGCGCCCGTCGGGCATGCGCCGAACATCGAAGCCCCGCGGCTTACGCACCGATGGCGCCAGACATCCCGCATCGCCCAGCTTCGGCTCTAATAATGGCGTGCGCCACGTCAAACTCAATTTTACCGAATTTGAGGTATCTACGAGCGAAAACCAATCTTGTGATGCGCTTCGCACGCCGTTCACAACCAGCAAGAAAGGTCGCGCTGGATCAATGTTTCCGGCCTTTGGTTCGCCCTCAAGTGCTTGAGCGACAACTCCAATATCCTCAGGACTTTGGAAGCCACAAATATTTGTAGAACTTGGCTCGCACGATGCAACCGAGGCGAACGCACAACCGTTGGTTATTAGAAGTGATCCCAAAATGTAGGCTATCGTTCTGATAAACATGGGCGATTTCTAACCCAAAGTGGGAATTGTGGCGGGGTTGATAAGTTAGTACGAATCGGTGCGACTCGAAAACATTTCATGTAGCACTCACAGCATGACTACGAGCGTTAAGATGGCTGAGCCTGACATCGGTGCCGTGGGGGGCATCGCAACAAGCATTCGCAAGCGTGTCTCTTTGCACGTGATGGGAATATACGCGGCTGCCATCGTCGCGGGTATTGTTATTGGCTGCATCGCTGTCTTTATGCATGTCGGCGAACCCGATAAGCCCACCCTCTCGGGTCCCATTGAAGCCGGCCAAGAAAAAATCATCCCGATTTCATGGCCAACGCCGACAGGCGTGGCGCGGCCGCAAACAGTCTATGCCGATGTCGCCATTGCGGAACGCGTGGCTGATGAAATTGCAATTGTGTTTGAACTGATCGACCCGGAAACAAAAACACGTTTGCCCTTGGGCCGCTTTGAAGCACCGACGGGCCATTACGATAACAAACTGATTTACGCCGAATACGATTTCAATTTAGACCCGCAATTGGCAACCATGCGCGGATCGGTCCGCCAAATTAAAGCCAACGTTGTCGACTTGGTTGTGCGCGTCGAACGCATGTCAGGTACAAAAATGGGCTACGTCTATGTGATGAATGCAGGTTCTATTCGCCCCTTAAAACCTGAAGAAAGTGCCCATTCCTTGGGCTCAGAAGCGAAGCCAAACCACCGCTAATAGTGCGTCAAATCGCAAATGCGCGTACCGCGTTTTCGGCACAACTCATCAATTGCATCAGCCACATTCCCACTGATAATCCTTTGCTATGGGGTTATTCGGGAAATCAAAAAACGGCAAATTTAAAATCCCGACGTGGATTTTGATTGTGCTGAACGTGGTTGCACTGGGTGGAGGCATTCTCCTCGGTAGCGGTGCGATTGACGTTCTAATGTCTGAACCCGAAACACGTTCACGCATCAGCGCCATTCGCCCCGGCGAAGCAAAAACCGGCGTGATTGATTGGCCGCTTGGCAACTTCACAGGCGGTCAGTTGTCGATGGTGGTGGACGTTGGCGTGAACAATTCCATTGCCGAAGACATCACAGTCTCATTGGAAATTGTTGACCCCGAAGATACGACGCGCAGCTACCCGGTCATCAAAATCGATCAGTTCGATATCAGACGCCAAGATGGCTTGCGATACGCCAGCAAGGTCGTGAATTTGATCCCGATCTTGAAAGATATGCGCGGCATGGTGCGAGACTTTAAGGTGCGTAAAGTAACCTTACGCGCGCGCGTGGAACGCAAAGTCGCAACCAGTACAAGTGCCGGATTGGTGTTCGTCACCTCCGCCAATGTGCTGGGCAAACCCGTCCTTCAGCAGCTTTAAATCTGCATACATTTCCCACCTGCAAATGACTGCCCAACAAGTGGATGTAAGCCCCCGGAAAAGGCGGAATCGCGCCTGAATCACGCGCGCTCTCCTTGCCCCGTTAGGGGCTAAACCGTAGGGTCCTGCCCATCTTAAAACAGCCTCGTCCCAAGCGGTGAAACGCTGCTGGGCCATTGATAACGCAAGGATTTTTCCATGAACGCCATCACTCAACCGCCCATTGCCGCTGAGACCACCGCATTTTTGGGCCAAGCACAAAAGATGCTGATTGATGGCAAGTGGGTCGACGCACAAGGCGGCGGCACCATCGACGTGTTCAATCCGGGCACGGAAGAAAAACTGACCACCATTCCGGCAGGCGAAGCGGCCGACGTGGACAAAGCTGTCAAAGCAGCTCGCAAAGCGTTTGAAGGCCCGTGGTCGAAAGTTCCGCCGTCTGAACGCGCGAAGATGCTGTGGAAGTTGGCCGACCTGATCGAGAAGAACGGCACGCTGCTGACCCAATTGGAAGTCTTGAACAACGGCATGCCGCTGAACCCGGCGGGCGGCATGGCTGTGCCTCTGGCGGCCAATATGATGCGCTACTACGCAGGCTGGCCGACGAAGATCTTCGGCGACACCATTGCCGTTGATCCGCCGCGCCCCGATGTTGAAGTGCTGACCTACACCCGCAAAGAACCTGTAGGCGTCATCGGTCAAATCACGCCATGGAATTACCCGCTGAACATGGCCGTGATGAAACTGGGCCCTGCTTTGGCGACAGGGTGCACGGTTGTGCTGAAACCCGCTGAATTAACGCCGCTGTCGACGCTGATCTTGGGCCGTTTAGTGCAAGAGGCCGGTATTCCGGATGGTGTTGTGAACATCATCACGGGTTACGGCGAAACGGCGGGGGCTGCCCTGACGGCACACCCAGACGTGGACAAAGTGGCCTTCACCGGTTCGACCGATGTGGGCCGCATCATCCTGAAAGCCGCTGCGGGCAACTTGAAAAAAGTCTCGCTGGAACTGGGGGGCAAGTCGCCGTTCATCATCTTCCCGGACGCGGACCTGGAGCGTACGATTCCCGCAGCCGCGTTTGCCGCCTTCTTCCTGCAAGGCCAGAACTGCATGTGCGGCAGCCGTCTGCTTGTTCACAAGCAAGTGTACGAGAAGGTCGTCGAAGGTGTCGCAGCCTTCGCCAAGAACATGAAGATCGGCTTGGGCCTGGATCCCACCACCAACATCGGCCCCCTTATTTCGGGCGAGCAATTAAACCGCGTGCAGGGTTTTATTACGGCTGGGCAGGAAGGCGGCGCTAAGCTGGTCACAGGCGGCAAACGCTTGGATGGCAAAGGCTTCTTCATGGAGCCGACCGTGTTCGCCGATACCAATCGCAACATGAAAATCGTCCGCGAGGAGATTTTCGGGCCTGTTGTCTGCGCTCAGTCGTTTGATACCGACGACTTGGATAAGGTGGCGGCGATGGCGAACGACACCGAATTCGGCCTGGTGGGCAGCGTTTGGACTAAGAATCTGGCGATTGCACATAAGATTGCATCACGTGTACGCGCCGGTACGATGGGCATTAACACCCACGGCTTGGCTGGTATCAATGCGCCCTTTGGCGGGTTCAAACAATCCGGCTGGGGCCGCGAATTCGGCAAAGAAAGCCTGGACCTGTATTTAGAAACCAAGACGGTCGTCGCCCACATGTAAGGCAACGGCTGCTTAAGTGAGGAGATTTGCATATGCGTTATATCTGGATGGTTCTAGTAGGCGCAGTGTTCATCACCTCGTTAGCCGAGGCGGCCACCTTACGCATTGGCGGCACCCAAGCACCGCCAACTTTAGGTAATCCATATTCAGCCATTGGCCCGCCGCCCGGTGCGGTGTGGCTGGCCATGTTTGATGGCCTTACGGTGTTAGATGAAAATAACAAGTTGGCCCCTGCCCTTGCTGAAAGCTGGACCAACCCGACACCAACCACATGGGTCTTCAAACTGCGTCCCAACGTGACCTTCCACAACGGCGAGGCTTTCAATGCTCAGACCGTCGTGGACGTCATCACAATGCTCAAAGCGCCGGACGCGCAAAAATACATTTCCGTCGCTGAATTGCGAATCGTGAAAGAGGTCAAAGCGCTAGACGCGATGACGGTGCAGTTCACGACAAACGAGCCTGACGCCGTATTCCCGAAGCGCTTGAACATCATCATGATGGTGGAACCCAAAGCATGGGCTGCGCTGGGGGCAGATGGCTTTGCACAAAAGCCAGTGGGCACAGGCCCTTTTGAGTTGGTGGACTGGGGCAAGTCCACCGGCAAAATCAAAATGAAAGTTTTCAAAAACTCATGGCGCAAATCGACCGACGTAGACGCTTTGGAATTTTTTAGCATCGTTGAAACATCATCGCGCGTACAGGCGATTATGTCAGGGCAAGTGGACATCATTATCTCGCCTGGCCCTGATGATGCGAAGCTGCTGAAAGAAGACGGCTTTAAAATCACGCAGCCACCAACGGCAGTATTGATGAGCATCGCGTTCCGCACAGAACGTCCCGACAAAGCCCCGCTAAAAGACAAGCGCGTACGTCAGGCCTTGAACCTCGCAATTGATCGCGTGGCGATGTCGCAGCAAATTCTGGGCGGTCTGGCGCAACCTGCGTATCAGGGCGCGACACCATCTGTCATGGGCTACAACCCTGCCCTGCCGCCGATCCCTTACGATCCGGCGGCTGCCAAAAAACTTCTGGTCGAAGCAGGTTATCCGAATGGCTTTGAATTGAAATTCGAAGTGCTGACGAACCTGGGCAACTCTGACACGGCCATCTACCAAAAAGTCGCGGAAGACTTAAGCAAGATCGGCGTGAAAGTTGAGTTGCGCCAAAGCACTTTTGCATCGTGGCTGCGCAAATACGCTACCAATGAATGGGGTGATATTGATGCGTTTTCCATCACCTGGAACTCTGCCCCCTTCCAAGATGTGATCCGCCCTATTGAGTATTTCTCGTGCCTGAAAGCTTCGCCGTTCTTCTGCGATCAGTCAGTGATGCCGCTGATCAAGCAAAGCAACCAGACACTGGATGAAAAAGAGCGCGAGAAGCTGCTGCAACAAATCATGGTGCAATTCCGCGATAGCGCACCGGCTCTGCTGCTCGTGGATTTTCCGGCCATGATCGTGACATCACCGCGTGTGAAAGAAGCACCGCAGCGCTTCATGGGTGTGTCGTATGAGAAGGTAAAACTGGCGAACTAAACTTAAACCTCGGGGGAGGCAAAATGAAAACCGCTTTAAAGGCCATTGGAATTCTGGTGGCTATTGTCTTGATCGTCGTTGCTGCGCTGGCAGGTACATTTGTCATGCGCTCCGGTATGCTGGTGGACCGTGGGCCTGAATTGGTCACGGCGTGCACCGTCATCGACGGCCAAGGCAAAAGCGGTGAAGACATTTTAATCGACCGCGAACGGAACTTGGCTTTGGTGTCGTGGATGGATCGCCGTGGTTCGGTGAATGGCAACCCAACACCGGGGATGATTGGAAAAATCGACCTCACCTCACCTGAACCGAAGATCGAAAGTGCCACGGTCGCTGACCCCGCCGAACTGCGCACACACGGCATGTCGCTTTACATTGGCCCCGATGGCCAGCGGGTGCTGTTTGCGATCAGCCACCCGATTGGCAAACCACACCGCGTTGAGATTTTTGAGGCCAATGCCGATGGTCTGTATGAACATAAACAAACCGTAGAAGGTATTGGCTTGTTTAAGCCCAACGATCTAGCTGCCGTGGGGCCACGCCAGTTCTATGTGGCAAACGATAGCGGTGCCAAAAGCGGATCTGATAAATTCCGCGAAGGCGTGCTGGGATCGCCCATCGCACAGATCACTTACTATGACGGCGAGAAATTCTCTGTGGCATATGATGGCGTTGCAGCACCCGGCGGCATTGCCACGTCACCCGATTTGAAAACGGTTTATGTAGCAGAAACCCAAGGCCACAAAGTTTCAACATTCAGCCGCGATGTTGCGACCGGCAAACTAACACATGTGAGCGATATCCCGCTCAACAGCTTGCCGGACAATATCGATATTGCTGAAGACGGCACACTGTGGATTGCGTCACACGCCAACGCGATTGCGCTGGTACGTCAGTTTGCTGATGAAAGCAAAGTTGCGCCCACATTGATCTTCCGCGTTACTGCAACCGAGAAGCCAGACGTAAAACAAGTTTTCTATACAAAAGGTGACGTCATTTCGGCTGGAAGTGTCGCTGCCACACACAACGGCAAGATGCTGTTGGGCTCGATTACCGACAAAAAAATTCTGGTGTGTGAGCAGCCGAGATAAGGCTCAACTCCAAGACTTTCCATAGCCTGCAAACTAGTTTTGCAGGCTAAAGTTCTCATTTTCATATTTATTATCAAATAGTTAGGACAGGGATTACGCCCAGGCCTCCCCTTATCCTTTGGGTGACGGGCAAAACATACTTCGTATCAATATCAGCCCCCCTACCCGAAGCGTACAAGTGATTCCGCCACGAAATACGGAGGAATCACCACATGGCACGCGAAGCTCACGTTACCGGGAAAGAGCGGTACTTTGGCGATGATGACATCATCGTCAGCAAGACCGACCTGAAAGGCCGTATCGTTTACGCAAACCGTCTGTTCATGACGTTGGCAGATCTAAACGAGGAAGGGTGCTTAGACGAACCACACAGCTTAGTTCGTCACCCCGACATGCCACGCACTATTTTCCATCTGCTATGGGAAACTGTTCAAGCAGGCCGCGAGATTTTCGCTTACGTGAAAAATCGCTCGGCCAACGGCGATCACTACTGGGTTTATGCCCACGTCACGCCGTCGTTCGACAACAACAACAAAGTCATTGGCTACCACTCCACCCGCCGCAACCCGAACCGCGACACGCTGCAAGGCAAAGTCATGCCTTTGTACGCAAAACTGTTGCAGGTGGAGCGCAGCGTGTCCGACCGCAAGGACGGCATGCAACGCGGTATCAACATGTTCAATGACGTCTTGAAAGCTGAAGGAAAAGCCTATGACGAATTTATCCTCACTCTCTAAAGCACAGTTGTTAGGCGCTGGCGCAACAGGCTTGTCCTTCATTGCCGCCATCACGTCACTCACAACTGATCACGTTGCCATTCCTGGCGTCCTCGCCGGTGCATCCGTGCTGGTTGCAAGTGGCGCAATCTACTTTGGGTACAAGTGCAAGTCGCTGATCGGCAAAATGATCACTTCATGCAACGCCATCAATGCCGGTGATACCGAAGCCCGCCTGATCCGCTTGGGCGAAAAGGGTGAACTACTGGAACTGGCCAACGCCTACAACGACTCTATCGACCGCCTAGATGCTTATGTGCGTGAATCGACAGCATCAGTCATGTACGTCAGCAAAAATAAATACTATCGCAAAATCGACTCGCGCGGCTTGGTGGGTTGTCTTCGCAAGGCTGCTGATGCCACTAACCAGGCTGTCGACGCCATTGGCACAAAGGTGACTGATTTCTACCGCGTCACCAATAACTTTGAAGGTGCGATGGATACGATTTCAAAGTCCATCGGTGGTGCAGCACAAAAACTACAAACCAACGCGCGACAAATGCAAGGTTCAGCAACGATGTCGGCTGAACGTGGCGCCGCGGTATCTGCAGCCGCTACTCAAGCAACTGCGAACGTTCAAACTGCCGCCGCTGCTGCGGAAGAAATGTCGGCCTCAATCCAAGAAATCAGCCGCCAAACGAGCGAAGCTTCAACAATTACAGAACGCGCGGTCAGCGAAGCAACCCGCGCTGGCGAAGTCATCCGTGGCTTAGCTGATGCCGCCAACAGCATCGGCGTTGTCGTAAGAATGATTACCGATATTGCTGAACAAACCAATCTTCTCGCCCTGAACGCGACCATTGAAGCAGCACGTGCCGGCGAAGCCGGTAAAGGCTTCGCGGTCGTCGCCAGCGAGGTCAAAAACTTGGCGAACCAGACGGCGAAGGCGACCGAAGAAATCACCAGTAAGATCAACTTTATGCAAGGTTCGACTACTGACTCGGTCAAAGTCATCGATGGGATCGCCAAGACCATCTCTGATATTCGCGGAATCGCAAATGGCATTGCTGCTGCTGTTGAAGAGCAAAGCGCTGCCATGCGCGAAGTCTCACAAAACGTCGGTGAGGCTGCTGCGGGCACAGCATCTGTGCAGGAAGATATCACTGCAGTTAGCGGAGCCGCAGAGAAGACACGCGAAGACTCGACGGATGTTCTGCAAGCATCAAACGATATTGATGCCCGCACACGAGAACTCAATACGGCCATGGCAGATTTCGTGGTGAACCTGCGCAAGGTTGTTTGAGTAAAAGGCCTGGGGGTCGCGTATCTCCTCCGTTACCTCCAGGCCGCCTTCTCTCCCCTTAAGACCACACGAAACCGAATACTAGAAGACCGAATATGCCACGTCCCCGCATCCTCATTGTCGAAGACTCAGACGCCGAACGAATGTTGGCGGGTCATATGGTGCGCCTTTTAGGGGGAACCGTGGCACTGGCCAGTAATGGCCTTGATGCGATTGAGCAGTGCCTTTCACAAATGCCCGATGCAATCCTGCTTGATTGGATAATGCCTGGGATGGATGGCCCTGCTGTTATGGCGGCCATACGTGATTTGCCGGAAGGTCACAAACCCAAAATTATTTTCTGTACTGCAGAAGATGCATTCACAAAAATCGCCCATGTGATGAGCAACGGGGCCGACTCGTTTATCATAAAGCCCTTCAGCATCGATACGCTGGCGCACAACCTAAGCTACGTTGGCATTGTAACTACGCCACGAAACATACTGGTTTCTGTAGCTGCCTAAGCCCTTAAACGACCTATAACGATATAGAAGTCGTGTACTCGCTATCCTTTGGGATAGAGCGAAAACATACTTTGTATCAATAACAAAGCGTTAGCAGGCACGCTAAGAAACGGTCACGGCAAAGAACATAAAGACAAAAAAAATGACACGCCACGCGCATGTAACTGGCCGGGAACGCTACTTCGGCGACGACGATATCATCGTCAGTAAGACCGATCTAAAAGGCCGGATTTTATACGCCAATCCTCTTTTCATGACGCTGGCTGACTTAAACGAGAACGATTGCCTAAACGAGCCACACAGCTTGGTGCGTCACCCGGACATGCCGCGCACTATTTTTCACCTGCTGTGGGATACGATCCAAAAAGGTCGCGAGATTTTTGCCTTCGTGAAAAATCGCGCCGCGAATGGCGATCATTACTGGGTCTATGCACACGTTACACCGTCACTCGATTCAACCGGTCGACTGATCGGGTATCATTCAACGCGCCGCAACCCCAATCGCGACATACTACAAAACAAGGTCATGCCGCTGTACGCAAAACTACTGCAAACCGAAAACAGCGCGACTGATCGCAAAGCCGGCCTGCAACTTGGCATTGATATGTTCAACGATATTCTTAAAGCCGATGGGAAAGCATACGATGAATTCGTCCTCACTCTCTAAAGCCCGGCTTTCAACTGTCATTGCTTGCATTGCGTCGATAGGGGCATTGCTGGCTCTGGTTCTTTCGGCACCGACATACGCGACCTCGGCTCTGATTGGCATCGCCATCACGACAACAATTGCGGCCAGCTACTTTGCGCAACGGACTACGACTGTGATCCAGACAGCGGCTGATGTCTGCGCGAAGGCTGAAAGAGGCAATTTTGAAGCTCGCCTGACGCGCATTGATGAATCCGGCGAACTGAAAGCTCTCGTTCAAAATATCAACGGCTTGATGGATCGTTCGGAAGCCTATGTTCGTGAGTCGGCAGCGTCGCTGTCATACGTGAGCCAGAACAAATACTTCCGCAAAATCGATACACGCGGCATGTTGGGGCTGTTCCGGAAATCGGCTGAGCTGAACAACCAGGCCGTGAATGCTATCGCAACAAAGGTTGGCGCGTTCTACCACGTCACCAATAACTTTGAAGGCGCGATGGAGGCGATTTCCGTCTCAATTGGCAACGCCGCACAACAATTGCAAAGCAATGCCAAACAGATGCAAGCGTCGGCCAGCACCTCTGCTGAGCGCAGTGTATCGGTTTCCGCTGCAGCCACACAAGCCAGTGCTAACGTGCAAACCGTCGCTGCGGCTGCCGAAGAAATGTCGGCTTCAATCCAAGAAATCAGCCGCCAGACAAGCAACGCCTCTGAAATGACAGAACGTGCTGTCGCGGAAGCAATCCGTGCTGGCGACGTGATTAAAGGCCTGGAAACAGCCGCATCTCATATCGGCCGCGTTGTGAAGTTGATTACCGACATTGCAGAGCAAACCAATCTTCTTGCCTTGAACGCCACCATCGAAGCCGCACGGGCAGGCGAAGCAGGCAAAGGCTTTGCCGTGGTTGCGCAGGAAGTTAAGAACCTCGCCAAGCAGACCGCAAACGCCACCGAAGAAATCTCGTCAAGCATCACGGGCATTCAAAGTTCAACAGGCGATTCTGTGCGCGCCATTGAAAGCATCGTCAATGCGGTAACGGATATTCGCGCCATCAACAACGGCATCTCAGCTGCGGTGACGCAACAGAATGCCGCCATTATGGAAGTGGCCCGCAACGTCAGCGAGGCGGCATCGGGGACGGCATCAGTGCAAACTGATATTACCGAAGTCAGTGGTGCGGCCCAGAAAACCCGTGATGATTCTCACGACGTTTTAAAAGCCTCCAACGATATCGATACGCGTGCGCGGGAATTAAAATCGACTATGGCCAACTTTGTCGTCAGCCTGCGAAAAGTGGTCTAACCAAGCCTATCTCTGCCTGCCCGCCAACCACTGATTGGGCGGGCCGCCTTTTACGGGCTTAAGGTGGCCATAAGCTATCCTATGATCCGGCCCATATTGTGGGGAGCGGGCACGGATGAAAAAAGCATTACGCGTTCTGGGTTGGATCTTAGGCGGTCTTGTGGCTGTCTTGATCGTAGGCTTCGCGATTGGATCCTACTATTACCGCGACATTCCTGCCGCAGCGTTAGAAAAGAAATACGGAAATGCCGAATCAAAGTTCGTCATGCTCGATGGCGTGCGGATGCATTACCGTGATGAAGGCCCCATAACAGGAGACAAAGCCTCCGCCCCCACCATTATTCTCATCCATGCGCACTTCGACAACCTCCTGTCGTGGAATCCGTGGGTTGAAGCTCTGAAAGACAAATACCGCGTGGTGCGGTTTGACTTCACCAGCCATGGCCTGACAGGCGTTGATCCCTCGGGCGATTACAGCCTGAAACGCACGGTCGATTTGGTGGAACTGCTGGTGAAAGAATTGAACATCGGCAAGTTCTCGGTGGCCGGAACATCCATGGGCGGCACCATTGCTATTCACTATGCCAGCCGTCACCCCGACCAAGTTGAGAAGATGATTCTGTTAAGCCCGGGCGCGTTGAACACGCGCGTGCGTGGCCGCGATACGCCACCGCCATTGCCACCAGGCATTGATATCCTTGAATACATTACCCCACGCTTGATCTTCAAAGGCCTGCTGTCGTCAGGATACGGCGACAAAACAAAGTTGAAAGACGAGTTGATTGACCAATGGTGGGAAATGATGCGCCGGGAAGGCCAGCGCAAAGCTGAAATTACGCGCCAACGCCAATACATTTCTGGCGACGTCGATGCGAAAATTAAAACCCTCACGCAACCCACCCTCATTATGTGGGGCGAGAAAAACTCCGTCGTCACAGTCGATCAAGCCAAACAGCTTGTGGACCTGATGACCAATGCGAAATCGGTGAAGCTGATCGTCTATCCTGGCGTAGGTCATATGGCTGTGCATGAGGCGCCTGAGCAAACCGCCAAAGATGCGCGGATTTATTTTGACGAGCCTATCGCCGAAGCCCCCGCCTCGGCTGAACCGAAAGCAGAAAGCGCCAATTAACCTGCCATCCTAGCGCGGCGAGGCTCAGC
The DNA here is from genome assembly GCA_965229355.1 of Rhodospirillaceae bacterium. Taxonomy (GTDB): domain Bacteria; phylum Pseudomonadota; class Alphaproteobacteria; order Rhodospirillales; family Rhodospirillaceae. The sequence continues at coordinate 4,169,582 of OZ245869.1, forward strand.
AGCTTCGCCGCGTACTCTTTTCACTTACTCTCTATGCGTTGGTATAGTTCTTTTTATACCTTATTCTTCAAGCGTTCTGTGTTTGTTATGATATTCACCCTGTAGGGGGAACATCTGACACGGCCATCATGAAACGCTTATCGCCACCAGCTATTATCTCCCTTTTCTACGCCATGATTGGCGTTGCCTGGATTCTGGGCGGCGGCGTGCTGGCGGATTTTTTACTGCCCGACGATCCGATACTGCGTGATGAAGTCGAAACCCTCAAAGGCCTCGTCTATGTCGGACTGACAACACTCGCTGTGTATGGCTTCGCAAAGTGGCAATGGCGCACGCGCGGTGAACTGGTCAGCGATCTACAAACATCAGGCTCGCGCGTCATGACGCTTAGCAATCAGCTGACCGAACGCGAAGCCCTCCTTAGCGCAACACTGAACTCGATTAGCGACCATGTGTACGTCATTGGCGGCTCACGTAAGCTTGTCACAGCCAACGCGCCAGCGCTGGCAGCATTTGGCTTAGACCCCGCGCGCGTGAAAGGCATGGATCTCTTGCGCTTTAACTGGCCAGAGAAGACATTCAAACAAATCGATTTAGATTGTGATTTTGTGCTCTCAACCGGGCACGCGGCTTATCGCACGATCACGTTGCCCACCATACATGGCCCGCGTGAATTCGCGTATGCCATGACACCGATTTTCGGTGCCAAGCATAAGCCTGATATGGCTGTGGTGGTGGCTCGCGATGTCACGGTCGACTCTGCGGCAGCTTAAATTAAAGCAAGTCGCTTTCGATCAAGTCCCGTCGGCTGTCGGGCGGCAGAACTGATCAACTTTTTTCATTTCAACGCACGCGGCTTCAGCCTCTGGAAGCGATCCAAACGGACCAACCAGGAGACGATAGAAATTACCTTGGCCTGGTACGTTAGTTTTGCGCGCTTCAAAGCGCAAATTTGCGAATAGATTGGGATTACGCGCCTTGGCTTGCTCGAACCCGCTGCGCGCGCCCTCAGCACTCCGGAACGACGCCAAATGGAGCACAGGCCCGCTCAGAGTTTGTGGTGCCTCGGGAGCAGCGGCAGCGGCTGGCGCGGCACCCGCCGGTTTTGCGGCGGTCGCTGACTTCCCAGCCTTACCCGATGATGACGCATCTGCATTTGCCGACACGCGCTGAACGCTGTCACCACCGCGCATTACGCGGTCCATGGCAGCCTTCTCAGCCGCAAACTCACCTTCGCTGATGAGGTCCTGATCACGGATATACGCCAACCGACCAGCAGCATCGGCCAATGCAAACATATCAGCCGGTGGTGGTGCTTTGGGGGCGCGCGGATCTGGCTTCTCAGGCAGCAACGAGTTTAAAATAGTTGTGCGTTCCATTTCATGCTGACGCGTTGTGATCGCGCGCATCTCTAACGAACGGCCCAAGGCCTGCAAACGGGCTGAAATAGCCGCAGGTGCTGGAACCGGACGGTCCATGCCTATGCCTGGCGGTTCTTTTGAATATTGCAGCAATGCGCCAATGTTGGCGGCACGGCGACGCACATATTCTTCCTGCGTAATCAGACCTTCGTCTTGAAGCTTTGACAGAATTTGAAAACGGCGGATCACGTTGTTATCGCCCACCGTCAATTTCGGAGCCCCCGCTGCGCCATTTGTCATGGGCTCGGTCAGCGTAATTTGGGCTGGCACGAATTCACGTGCATCGGGTGGCGACGGAACAGCGGATTGCGGCGCGAATTCACGCGCTTCTGTTGACGGCGGCATCATCAACTGTGCGGTTGGTGACAGCGCTTCTTGTTGCACTGAAGCATTGGGCATAACGGGCGCGCGGGATGTCGCGATAGCGCCTTTTGCCGATGTGGTGTTGACGTTCTGACGCGGCAGCGAAATCGTTTCAGGTTGGGCAACCGTCACTTGCGGCGGCGGTGTTGTAGCGCTCTGCGCTGTCATCCCTGGTGGAGGCGTTAACACCGGCGCAGCTTGAGCAGGCTGCTGCGCTGGCGTCGGTGCAGGTAGTGGAGCCGCAGGCTGAGCCGTTTTTAACGGCGGCTCTGCGCGTGAAACCGCTTCCGAGCCGGGCGGAATAAGTGGTGCGGGCCCATTCCGTTTAGCAGGTGCCGCTGAAGTGGCCGCCATATCATTTGCTGTCAGTGTCCCCAGCGGCACAATTTGCGAGCCGCCTTGCGCAGGCGCCGCAGAAGCATTGGCTGGGTCAAAGTTGAGCGGATCAACGTCTAACGCATCAACCGGCTGCGCTTCAATCTGCGCGACTTGCTTATCGCCATCCCCAAACGACGGAAACAAACTACCATCGCTCATACCTGCGCAACCCGACAGGGCCAGCATGGTTGTCAGCAACAAAGCAGCTTTGGTCTGAGACGCAAAACGCGACGACATATACAACGGCATCTTCCCGGGCCTTTGGACCTTTGGGTCTTTATTATGAGTCATCACCGGCTTACGCCGCCAGATTCAGATTCCCACGCCGGTAATCTAAGAATCCCGCCCTAACGATTGGTTAAGTCGGGGCTCTTTAGCGACAAATAATGCCCTAAGCCATTGTTTAGAGGACGTTTTGGGGTCTAGTTCCCGTCGCTTTTGCCCCTCACCCGACCTTGATGACGATTTTACCCAGATGGTCGCCGTCGCGGATCTCGGTGTAAGCCCGTCGCGCATCAGCAAACGGAATGGTCAGCGCGATCACCGGTTTCAGCTTGGTGTTATCGATAGCCGTGATCATGTTTTCCATCATGGTGCGGCTGCCCGCACTGATCGCTTTCAGCATCAGGTTCTTGATGTACATGCCGTTCATGTTCGGTGGATTGGCGGGTGGACGACCGGTGCCAATCATCACCACGCGCCCATTCACGGCGGCAGCGGCCATACTTTGATCCAACGTTGCGGGGCCAACATTTTCCAACACCACGCTCGCCCCCTTGCCGCCGGTTTTGTCCATCACCTCTTTGCCCCACTGCGGATTATTGCGGTAATTCACCGTGATGTCAGCGCCGAGTTTTCTCATCTGCTCAAGCTTTTCATCCGACGACGATGTGACAACAACTTTTGCACCTGCGGCTTTTGCAAACAGTACGCCATATGTCGACACACCACCCGTGCCGAGGCTGAGAACAATATCATCAGAGCGCACGCGTGCGATTTCATGGAGCGCATGCCACGCCGTTAAACCCGAACCCGCAAACGTTGCCGCATCTTCCGACGCAATACTGTCGGGCAAAATCGCCAAGCCTGTTGTTGGGAGCAAAATGTATTCGCCCAGCCAGCCATCAATCGTATTGCCCACATCGGCTTCGTAATTGTTGGGCGACCACGGACCGCTGATCCATTTCGCCCAATGGCACGAGGTGACGCGTTGCCCGGGTTGAATGCGCGTTTCACCCGCCCCGACCGCAATCACTTCCCCCGCACCTTCACTGAGCGGGATGCGACCTTCGGGCCGTAAACCCGGCGGCACCGGAAACTGATTCATCACAATGCCTTGGTCACGCGCAGCAATACCGGCGGCATGCACTTTAATCAGCGCTTGGCCTGGACCAGGCGTCGGAATCGGGCGTTCCACAAGCGTGAGACTATCAAAGCTTTTTTGCGCGCCAATTTGATAAACGCGCATTTTTCCTTTCGGCACTTTTCCTTTTGTCTCTGCCGCGAATGCAGATGACGCCAGCCTTAATGCTGCTGTGCCGCTTAATACGCCACGGCGCGAAAGTAATGAGTCATTCATGGAAAACTCCCCCTGCAATACTTTAAATAATGTCGCCAACTATAAGCTGGCCACAGCCTAAGCCATTCTATGTTTTGAGTGCAGTTCTCTCTACGAACTCCGGACGTTTTTCCCTTCCTGATCCCTTGCAGTCCTCGTGGTTTCTATGGAACCTACATCCTCGTTCTTGTGGGGGGACTTTTCATGGATATCGATCCATACCGCGTTGTCGCATTTTTGCACGTCTTGTTGTTTGCCTATTGGCTGGGCGCAGACTTAGGCGTGTTCCTGCATGGCAAGCGCCTGACACGCGATGACATCCCGCTCGCTGAGCGCCTGCGCACCCGCGAGATTGGTGTGATGATCGACATGGCACCACGCTCGGCCCTGGTGCTGATGGTGCCTGTGGGCTTTACCCTGGCCTCCAATTGGGGCTTGCCGCTCACCGCTTTGCAAATTGGCTTGCTGTGGGTGTTCGGCTTGTTCTGGCTATGGCTAGTGTGGGAAGTGCATCACAAGAAAAACGAACCCGTGGGCCGCACCTTGCAGCGCATCGACTTTGCTATCCGCTACATCGTGCTTGCGATCATGCTGGGTTTGGGCGGGTACAGTTTGGCAACAGGCGCCCCCGTGGCCTCGGGCTGGCTTGCCCTAAAGATGGTTCTGTTCGGTGGCATTATTATGAACGGCATTTGGCTACGCTTGATTGGTGGACGCTGGCAGGCTGCCTTCGACAAAATCCGCTTAGGCGGCGAGCAAGCCATCATTGGCGAGCAAATGATTAAGGCCAATCGGAAGGTTGCTTCTAAGGCCGCGCTGTTGATCTGGTTCCTGGTGGCCGTCATGGCCTTCCTAGGTGTTGTGAAGCCTGGCTAAGGGCACACAATCGCCACACCGGATTGTGATAAAAAGTTATTTTTTACCAAAGGCATAGCCGCCCCTTATCGTCTTTCTATCAGCAGCAACGCTTCCTATAATGGGGCGTTACTGTTGCGTGCATGCTGCGCGATAGAAATGGTGTGCAGAAGCACGTGCCATGATGGGGGCAAGACATGACCTTTATGCGTCGCTTTTTGACGGTCGCTGCGTTGTTTGTTTTTGTGGCCTTTCCAGCCACTTTAGTTTTTGTGGCTTTTCCAGCCACAGCGCAGATCGCAAAAATTCAATCTGAATCTGTCCAAGCACAGATCAAGTCAGTGCCAGCGACAGGCGGCACATTGTTTGCCGATGCCCCATCATCAGGCGATCTCGAACGTCAACAGTCCAGCGAAACGCGTGTGAAGCGCAGCCGCGCTGTGAATGTGAACACAGACTACGTGCTTGAGATGCTGAATGCCCCACCGCTGGAAATTGCAGCCAGCGGTGCAGTGCAGGAGAATGTTCGTCAACAGACTCTAAACCTGTTCGATGACGTGAACGTCAACGTCGTAAAGTTAAACCAAACACGCGACAGTTTGGGCAACACCGTCTGGACCGGCGGCATTATCGACGATCCGTTAGGCATGGCCTTGATCGTTATCGATAAAGGCCAACTCACCGCCAGTATTACCACCAAAGGCCGGAACATCACCGTCATGCCACAAGCAGACGGCGTTCATATCATTCGCGAAATAAAACCGCGCTCGAGCAAAGAGCTGACCGACCCCACCAGCCGCGAGGCTGACGATTCCATCCCGTTACCTGCCCGCTCCGGCAGCAGCACGAGCGATGACGCGCCCACAATCGAAAACCCTGAGCGCACGCAAGCTACCACAACAATACGTCTGTATGCGGCCTACACGGCAAAAGCAAAAATACGCCAACCGAACATGTCATCATACATGTCCCTGAATATGGCGTACTTGAACACGACACTCAGCAATTCAGGAATTGATGCCCAAGTCGAGTTGGTCGGTCTTGAACAAGTCACATACACCGAAGGCACCACAGCGTCGGCCGACGATGACATATTGTCCGCGGCTCAAGCAAAGAGTGGTGACTTTGCGCGTATCCATTTAGGCCGCGCCGCAGCCCGGGCCGACCTTGTTCATATCTTCGCCGATTATAGCACCTCGACCACTGGATCATGCGGTGTTGCATATCGCCTTGATGATGTGACAACGGCAAGCTTGAGCAATGATGCGACCTATGGCGTCGGCTTGACCGCAATCGATCCTGGATGCGGCGCTCCAACCTTCACGCACGAAGTCGGCCATAACCTTGGCGCACATCACGATAGATATGTCGTGAAAGACGCAATTGCTGGGCCGACGGGCTATAATTACGGCTACGTCGATACGACAGCCAAGTTCATGGACGTGATGGCGTATAGCAATGAGTGCGATGACCTCAATATTTCATGCACTGAAATTGCGTACTACAGCAACCCGAACCTGAATTATAATGGCCGCCCCATCGGCGTTGTAGATTCAAGCCCACGCGCTGCAAACAACGCCCGCAAAATTCGCGCTATTGCTCCACTGGTCGCCCAATTTAGGAACGTATTAAGCGTTTCATCAACGACGCTTTCGGTTTTTGTCAACGGCAACGGCACCGTCACCAGCTCACCCACTGGCATTAATTGCGGCCTCACGTGCACTTATACGTTTACCACCAGCACAAGCATCACGCTGTCAGCCGTTGCACCGCGTGGCTCTAAATTCACAGGTTGGAGCGGAGGGACGTGCTCTGGCACTGGAACATGCACAGTGTCCGTCGCCAGTGCATCAAGCGTGACGGCCACCTTCTCTCCTGCGCTTCAGGTTGGCTCAGTGTATTCGTCGACCCAAAGCGGCTCGCAGTCTCTTTTGCGCTTCGTGAATACTGGCAGCAGCGCAAGCACAGTCAGTGTCTTACTTTCGAACTATCAAACCGGCCAAAGCTTAGGAACGTGGACTAAAACCATTCCGGCAGGCGTTGCGGACCAGGTTGGGATTGAAGTGATTGAGTCTGCCCTTCCAGCAGGCACCGCAAAACCCGCATACTATTCAGCGGCAGTGCTATCGACCATGACCGGTTATCTGCAGCACGTTCTTTACCGCCGCAACGATGGCACGCTCACCAACTTGAGCACATGCGATTTGAACGTGACAGCCAACACAACTCAGGTCGCAAACGTACACTCGACGCTGCTCGACTTCGGTTACCCGAGCACGATTGCCATCACCAATACGGCCAGTGGCTCAAATAGTTCAGTCACGTCCGTCACAATTGGTGTCTACGATTCCGCGACTGGCAGCAAGGTCGGTACGTACACGACGACAGTGCCTGTCTTTGCACAGAAAATAGTGACGGTATCGACGATTGAAACGCAGTTGGGGATTAAACCTACGTCGTCGCAGTATCACTGGACCATGAAGATAGAGAACACCTTCGTGGGGCATTTGCAGCATTTGGTGAATAACTCGAAAGTCGGAGTTGTCACCGACATGACGACGCAATGCAGTTTCAACGATGTTACGGCAGCGCCTTCTACAGTTGCTGTGCGCCAACCGGGCCCGATTTTCTCGTCCACGGGCGCATCGCAATCGTTCTTGCGGTTTTACAATACCGGCACATCAGCCGGTACGGTGAATGTGCAGTTGTATAATTATGCAACGGGCACGGCGTTAGGTAACTGGACGAGCCCCAGCATTCCAGCGGGTGCATCTGCGCAATACCAAATCACGACGCCTGAGACTGTCGTAACTGCAACAAAGCCGGATTACTATGCCACCTCTCTGTTGACGCAAATTTCAGGTTATTTCCAGCACGTGCTGTATCGCCCAGCCGACGGCACATTGACCAATCTCAGCACGTGTGAAGCTGGCGTTACAGCGGACAGCACACAGCTTATCAACGTCCACTCATCGGTCCTGGATTACGGCTTCCCAAGTTCCATCGTCATCAACAACACGACCAGCGCAGATGCTGCAGCGGTACTTGGCGTTTACGACGCCACCACAGGCTCAAAATTGGGCACCTATACATCAGCTTCAATCCCGACAGGCGCGCAAATTATCGTACCGATGACGACCATCGCGTCGTCAGCTGGAATTGGCGTGTTATCCACGCGCTATCACTACGTCGTTAAAGTCGAGAATTCGTTTGGCGGCTTTATTCAGCATCTGGTCGACAATAAGAGCGTCGGCGTGATCACCGACATGTCGGCGATGTGCGCACTACCCACCCAAAAAGCGCTCAGCTATACCGACTGCCGCTCGGGCTGCACGGGGACCGTCGGCACACCTGTAACCGGCCAGATGAAACGGCTGAATGATTATCAGAATTACAGCTACACGCTGACAGCGGGCCAGACCTATACCATCGAAGTCAAAGGTGCGAGCACGAACAACGGTACGTTTGTACGACCATATGCGTTCATCTTTAACCCCAGCAGCACCGTTGTCGCGCAAGGCGGCGGTGGCGGCACAGGCACGGATCTCCGCCTGACCTTTACCCCGACAACAACCGGCAGACATACAGTTCAAGTGGGCCACTACGTCACAGCGAATAACGCAGGAACATTTGTACTGAGCGTAAACTAATCAGCTCAAGACTGTATAAATTCGCTGGAATGTTGGCCGATATGACAGCCAGTTGCGCGCTCCCGCGCGCGAGCTAGACGCAGGTGATGGCGTTACGCACGCCACCACCTTGCTTGCTAGACTTAAACGATATTCCCGACGCGCGCACCATCAGCTGTGGCGTTCACCACAAAGCGCGGAGCAAACGCATCACCGACGATGTGCACTGGAATACCAGCAGCGCGTAAGGGAGCGGCCAGTTGATCGTTCGGTTGACGCGGTGTTGAGTACGTCAGCAGCGTCACGTTCTCGATCACTTGCGTCTCGCCGCTGATAATGTGCTTGATGGTGATCTGGCCATCTTCAATGCCATCCACCCCCGCAGGCTCGGAGTTCAGAATAACTTTGATGCCTTTGGGGAACAGGCGCTGATAGATGCCCTGACGGTTCACCAACGGCTCGTCTGTCGCGATGCGCTCACGCGGTGTGACGAGATACACATCGTCGTAGCGCTTCTTCAGCATTTCAGCAGCGGCATAGGTGCCAGCCGTGTGATCCTTGTCGAAGATAATCGCTGTGCCACCTTGATGTGCGGTCTTCACCACCAAGTCACGCGACACATCGCGCAAATCGGGGAAGAAGGTCGCATCGCGGTAATCTTCAGGGATGAAATCCGGCCAAGTCATGGTGGAGCCAGTCGCGAGAATAACCGCATCAGGCTTTTCAGCCATCACGCGATCAAAGTCAGCCTCCACGCCCATTTCCAACTTCATGCCAAACTTCTGGCCCATTTGCAGTTGGAAGTCATAGATACTGCTTAAGTTCTCGCCGCCCGGCAGCAATGCGTGCAAGCGTGTTTTACCGCCGCCTTCAGCGGATTTGCCAAACACCGTCACATCGTGACCGCGTGCAGCGGCCAGCCATGCGGCTTCAAGGCCAGCAATACCTGCGCCGACCACCACAACCTTTTTCGGCTTGGCAACTTTCGTCGGCCACCAATCAGACTCTTCGCGCTCGCCCACGCGCGGGTTGTTATCACACTGCACGCGTGCGCCCGCGACAATCAGGTGCCAGCAGGTGTTGCACGACACGCAGTAACGCATTTCGCGCTCGCGGCCTTCGAAGGATTTCTTGGCCCAAGCGGGGTCCGTAATCATCGGGCGGCCGACCATCACCAGATCGCCTAAGCCTTCGCTGATCACGCGCTCGCCTTCGTTGGGGTCGGTAATCAAACCCAACTGGCCCAAGGGAATGCCCGGCATGTTGTTGCCGAGGGTACGGATTTTATCGAAGAACGGCACGCGTGGGCCGTGCAAGTCCGGCAAGTGCCAGTTCAATGTGTCGGCATGTGCGCCCCAGCAGAACGTTACGTAATCCGGCTTATGCGGCGCAACCAACTGAGCGATATGGCCCGCTTCTTCCAAATCAATACCGCCCGGCAAACCATCTTCGCCTGGCAGTTTCACACCAACAATGAACGACGGCCCGCACGCTTTGCGGATCGCATCAATCGTGCGGCGGATCAGTTGCGTGCGACCTTCACGGCTGCCACCGAATTCGTCATCACGAATGTTCGACAGTGGCGAGGCAAACTGGTGGAAGATGTGGCCGTGGCCACACGACATTTCCACGCCCGAGAAACCGGCTTCTTTCAAGATCAACGCGCTCTCAGCAAAGTCAGAGATCAAGCGCTCGACTTCCTTCGTCGTCAAAACGTGCGGCACGGTCCAGCTAATGCCGTCTGGAAGCGCGCTCGCGCCAATCGCACCGGCATTACGGCCGTTTTCGTGACGGCCACGGCCTGGGTCTTGGATCTGGCCCAACAAGTGCGAACCGTTCGAGGCCACTGCGTCAGCCAAAGCACGCAAGCCTGCGAGGCCCTTGCGGTTGAACACATCTACTTTCCGCGGGTTCTTCTGGTGCGAGGCCACGTTCATGGGCTCAGTCACGATCATGGCAGAGCCACCAATGGCGCGGCTGCGGTGATAGTTGATCAGTGATTCCGAGACCTGGCCGTCATCCACATAGCGCGTGGACATGGCGGCATGGACAATACGGTTACGGAGCGTGAATTGGCCGATCTTGATCGGCGAGAACATCAACGGATAAGCGGTGGTGGACTGCGACATAGGGGCTGACTGACTGCTCTGTTTGACTGCGCTTAAAGCATGCGCATGACCTAAGCCCGAAAGCTGGCTTCGCCAAGAAAAATCAGCCGACCAAACGAACAGTGGTTGTGCGCGTGTTGAAAGCGCAAGCTCTGCACGAAGCCCAAGAAAAAAGCCCGCTTCAACATGTGAAGCGGGCTAAAAGTATAGAGGAGAGGACCGATAACAAACTGGCGGGCGAACCGCCCACCGCGATCATTCCGCCGAAACTGGGCTAGTGCCCCCTCAACGAAAATCTCATGTGCGCATTATGTCTAAGGGCCCACGCACCGTCAATGCATTTTTGCGCATTATGCGCATTTTTCTAAATATTTATATGCTGCACTGCGCGCAACCTTTTCAAACTTCGTCGCGTTAGATTCAGTTCAACTTTAATAATCTGAATCAAAATAATAATAGAAATTCTGGCCCACAATTACGCCGACTAGATATAGCGTTTGCAAGCCATAGCGAATCTATATATGCGCAATAAGACTCATAAACCGCAAAACACGTATGCGCTTTTTTTACCATCTTGCGCAATGATGGGCGTAAGATCGGACGCGGCCTTTGGCTGGCTTACCGGTCAATCAGGGGAATAGGTCCAGCAACTGGGCCTTTAATACGGGAAACATCAGATGCCAGTTGATCAGGCGGCACTGCATCACCTTCAGCCCGCCGTCTCGGCGCAGCAGGAGCATACCCGCAATGTCATCGGAGCCATGATGACGCTGACGGGTTTGAGTTCCAGCGCGCTGGCCCGCGATGCTGGCCTGACGCCCTCGACCCTCAACCGCTTTATGCATCAGCCGGTGCGCCACACCTTAAGCCAGCGCACGCTGTTGGCGCTGATGGTCACGACCTTCCGCCACATGAAGGCACGCGGCATTGCGGCTTTAGATGCAGCGGCTCTGTCCATCATCGCACCCACACTCCCCTCGTTTGAACGCGCGATTTTAGAACAGGCCCCTGATGCCGAACGCGTGTTGAAAGAAATCAAACTGCGCACGGGCGCTGGCCTTGCCAGCATGGCGGCACGTACCGAAATCAAAACCGAAGCGGCTCGCGACCTGCCAGTTGTGACCAGCGGCACCTTGGGTGTCGATGTGGCCGCCATGAATTTCGATAAGGCACCGTTGAACACACAGCGCCCGCCGTTCCTGGCTGATGATGCACACGCGTTTGCATTCTTGATGACCGACGCCACAATGGGCCCACGTTATGATTCAGGTGACATGCTGTATGTCAGCCCCGCACGTGATGTGAGCGGTGAAAATATCGACGTGGTGGTTGATCGCAAAACAGGCGGCTTCGTTGTGGGTCGCCTGACCAAAACAACCGACAGCATTGTTGTATTACTCAAACTCCAGAACCAAGAAACGTTCGAGATTGCGCGGGCTGATATGCGCGGGCTGTATCGCATCGTTGGTGTACAGCGCCTCGGCGCATAGCTTTTAGAAATTTATTTCTCGTCTCCTCTAGCTCCATATCACGGTCAGCCCTACTCTCATCTCCTCAATTCTCGGGGGAGAAGCCGTATGCGTGCATCATATCTTTTAACAACTGTTGTCTTCATGGCTGGCTCAGCGTTAGCCCAACCGCAACAACCACCACAACCAGCACCACGCCCAGCAGCTGTTTGCGCGAGTGCTGATCAAGCCAAACAGGTCGCGGAGTTTTACAAAACATCACCTGGCATGATTCCAGCCAACGCCACACGTGGCCTGAAAATGCCCGAAGCTGCGATTGTGTCGGGCCTACCAAAAGACCAAGCCGCCATTGTGAGTGGCGCGGAGTTCACCAAAATTTGGGATAGTATGACCGCATGGCCCAGTGCGCTGGGCTTGGTGATGAAAGGCGGCAACGTGTTTGAGCTGCCAGGCAAGGTCGCCATGGGTGAGCCCTCGACCCGCAGCAACTTCTACAATCTCAAATCCGGCGGCAGCTTTGGTGGGCACTTACGCCCCGACTTAATGTCGACGATTGCCGTGGTTGCCATTCCTGGCAAAGAGAACACCATGACGCGCGGCGTCATGTTCTACGACGGTGCGGGTGAGTCGTTGTTCGCGTTATTTACAGTTGGTGCTGGCGGCGAAGGCTCTGCCCCTGCGCCAGATGCCGTTGCGGCGTTTGATAAAACGATGGCTCTGGCCAAGACGCTGCCAAAAGCGTGCAGCTAATCGCTTAAATGCACAACAGCGGGCGTCAATGCGCCCGTCACCTTGAACGATGCATCCTTGAAGCTTGGCGGCCCTAAGCGAATGGGAGCATCGTTCGAGACGGCATAAGGCTCGTCAGGCAAGCCGATCCACGTTTTGTTCAGCTTCAGGTTATGATCTTTGTCGTGATAAAGCGCGAAGGCATAGGTGCCAGCTTTATTAACCGGCACGCAGATGTTCATATCGCCAGCCTTGGCTGGAACACGAACCCGGCCCACACGCCCGCCCTTTTTCAACCAACGGTCCGGGTCATCGCCGTGCAGATCAAGCGTGACAATGCCCTTGTCGGACGTCACGCCTTTGACTGTGACCAGAATTGAAAACGGAAGCTGTTCACATGGGGTGTCTGTCGAAACCGGTTTTGCTTCGGTCTCAGGCTCCGCATCAATTGCGAAAGCAGGGCCAAAACCTGCCCCAACGCACATGACACCAACTGCAACCCACGCAAACTTCAGCATAGCCATTCAAAAACCTATAGCACTGCCCCATCCCAGATCGGGACTATAAGTGTGACGAAGATAATGGCAAATTTTAGCAATCGGGGAATGAAAAATTCGTGATTCTGCAATTATTCGGCAATCTCGCTATTCTGTAATCTCAATGTCGGCATAGGGGATGTAACCGATATTGATCGAGAAATTCTTCACTCGCTTTGCAATGCCGTCGAACCGGACATAATCGTGGAGCAAGATTCCCGGCGCCTGATCGCGCTGGTGGCGAAGGACCTGGCGCGTCAATTCACGGCGCTTGTCTAAATCAAAAGTTCCCATTGCCTCTTTCAGCAGGGGCATGATGGTCTCATCGCAGTACCACGGGGCTTTCCATAAACACGAATGCCGCAAGAACCCCCGCAATGGATCCAGCGACGGGGCTGAGTTGTAATCAATCCCCACGGTTGTGCCGTCCCATGCACCTTGGTGCAGACCTTGCGCGTATTTGGGAATCGGCACGACACGCACATCCAGCTTCACGCCAACTTGCGCTAAGTCAGACGACACCTTCTGATAGACTAAAGGCGCGAAGGATGAATTGCCGGCATAGATTTCGGCAACCATCTCAAAGCCATTTGCGTAACCTGCTTCGGCCAGCATTTTTTTAGCCAACGCTGGGTCATACGGATATGCAGGAATTGAAGGATCAAACCCGAACGCGTTTACAGGTGCGGTTTGTGTGGCCACGGCTCCCTTGCCTGCCAGCAAGTTCTGAACAATCTCGTCTTTGTTGACGGCGTAGTTCAAAGCACGGCGCACACGCACATCTTTCAGCGGTGAGTCTTTGACCGTAATGAATGCCAACAGAATCATCGCCGCTTCTGACTGCGCCACCATGCTGTGCCCCGCCGCCTCTAACGCCGCGATTTCATCGGGCCCCAGTTGCATCGCCATATCAATGCGCCCGGCTAACAAAGCCTGCGTGCGGGCTGACGTATCAGGCACTGCGCGAATTTCCAGCTTGTCTATCTTGGGTTTACGCAGCGCTGTGGGGTTTGGCTTCAACGTCATCAGTCCGGGCGTCCAGCTTTCCATCACGAATGGCCCGCTGCCGATGGGCGCTTTATTGATGCCTGCGTCTCCTACCTTCTTCCAATTGGTTGGCGACATCAGGCGCATCAAACTCAATTCTTGAGGCAAGAATGGATTGGGCACGGATGTTTTGATTTCAACCGTTGTCTCATCAATCACACGCGCTGATTTTAATGAGGGTACTTCGACGGTCACAGTGTAAGACGCACCACCTGGGCTTCGCAGAAGCTCGACTGCGAACACCACAGCGTCCGCATTCAGTGGTGTACCGTCTGAAAATACTTGGCCCGGATACAGCTTGAATTGCCACGTCGTTTCATCAATGGCCTTCCAGCTTTCTGCCGCTTGTGGGTGGGCCCCACCTTTGGTGTCGACCCATGTTAGCGCGTCGTAGACCGCAGCGAACGTATACAGCGCAGGCAAATTCGTACTGGTCATGGGGTTCATGCCCAAGGACGGAAAGCCCGGAATGGCGACACGGAGTGTTTTGTCGGCAGCATGTGCAGATGCAGCAACACATAGCAAAAGCGCAATCAGCGCATGACGCATGACAAGACGGCTGTTTTTCATCAGACTGTGCTCATCCCTTTATGAATCGCCGAGGCCCATGATGTCCGACGATGCAATCAAACGCTTAGAAGCTGTCAAAGCAAAGCGCGGCTACCTCTTGCCCCATCATGGCCTGATGGCGCTGACAGCGCCACAACTGCTGGATGGGTATGACGCCACTTACACCGCCCTCACCTTAACGCCACGCAGTTTAAGCGAGTACGAGCGCGAATTCGTCTGGCTTGGTGTGCTGATCTCACGACGCGAACACATCGCCGCTCAACATCTCGTGAAGTTCAAAAAAGCCGGCGGCACTGACGCCGATGTGAACCTGGCCGTGCAGCTCACAGCGCTGGCAGAAGGTGCCGCGGCATTCCATTTTATCAGCGATCATTGGCAACGACACGCTGCCAACTACAACAACAAAGCGCTGTACTTCGACACACTGAAGAAGATCGGCGGAAGTGTACGGGAAGCGTTGGTGCACCTTCATCTCGCAGCAACGCATGGCTGCTTGCGCAACACAACAGCACTGCAATGGCACATCGCTGAGTGTTATCGCTTGAAGGTGCCCGAAGCAGAACTCGCTGAAGCACTGTCGTACATCATGTTTTCAGGCTCGGTGCCTTACTTCATTGAAGCGTGTGGCGTGTGGTTGGAGATGATTAAAGCCGATCAGGTTCCGGCATCGGCACCCTTCAAGGCCTGGGCCAGGATGGACCAAACCGGCCCCCTCTAAGCCCCGAGTTGATTCATGCCGGAGCGGTTTCGTTTTCCCTGCATATGCAGGGAAATAGCAGGGCCCCTTGGCGCGGCGCAGAGAGTTGAATTGCGGGGAAAGCGTGAGCTTAAATTTTGGCCTTGGCGGCCCGCACCATTGTTTCCAGCTTATCTAAAAAGCGCGAACGGTCCTGTTTCGTAAACGCGCCCGGCCCACCAGTCATCTGCCCCGTATCACGCAAATGCGTGTGGAGATCGCGCATCGCTGAGACCATGCCAATCGACACTTGGTCTAATGGGTGTCCATTGGGCCGCAACACAACGGCCCCTTTGGCGACACTGCGAGCAGCCAGCGGAATATCAGCCGTGATCACCAAGTCATTGGCTTGCACGCGCTCGGCAATCCAATCATCAGCGGCATCAAGCTTGTTATTCTCAACCACAATTCTTTGAACGAGCGGATCAGCCTCGCCGCGTAGCCATTGATTGCTGACCAGATACACCATGACTTTATGGCGCGCAGCCACCCGCAGCACTTCGTCCTTTACTGGGCAGGCATCGCCATCAACGTAAATCTCGACCACTAGTAGCCACCTTGCATGCACGCCTGCACCAGGGCGGCGATGATGTTCAAATCTACTTCTGCATTTATTTTAAACTTTATCAGGCCCTTCCCGAACACGCCCATGGGAATACGCTTTTTAAAGTCCGCATGAATATCGCCGTGCAAAGCCACCGCATGAAGCGTGACCTCTTTGCCCGTTGTAACCGCATAAGCAAAGCGCCCGTCGCGATGAAACAGCCAGCCCTTTTCACCCAGCATCAAGCCTGCTGACATCACAACACTGGGGTCGTTATCGGCAATCACGCGTTTTAAGGCTTCGGCCAACGACGCTCCGCCGTCCCCACCGCCGCCGCCACGCTTTGGCTTGATGAGCTTTATGCCCTCGGCGCGGCGTGTTTTGCGATTAATGGGAACAGGTTTGCGCTTGGGAATCATGTTGTCATTTAGGCATCAGTCGCGCCTGAATAAAAGCTTCCACTTTATCCAGTGACCGGCGGCCTTCAGGCACGAACATAAACATGCTGGTGACAATATGCGATGTGCCAGGCCAGACATCCAAGCTCGCCGTCACGCCTTGTGCAGTGGCCTGATCAACCAGGCGCTTGGCATCATCCACCAGAATGGACTCATCACCATCTTGCACGATCATCGGCGGCAAGCCTGAAAGGTCGGCATAAAGCGGTGAGACCAACGGCTCGCGCAAGCGTTCACCCGCATAGGCTTTGGCAGCAGCGCGCAAAAAAGCCGGGGTGAGCATGGCGTCTTTGTCCGCACGCGTGGTCATTGAGTCAGCGGTGTTGGCCAAATCCACCCACGGTGAAACAGCCACCAGCCCCGCAGGCAACGCTTGGCCTTGCGATTTGAGTGACAGCATCAAGGCCAACGCCAATCCTGCACCGGACGATTCACCGCCAACAATAATGCGCTCTGGCTTAAAGCCCTCTTTCAGCAACCACGCATAGGCTGCTTTCACATCATCCAACGCTGCGGGGTACGGGGCTTCGGGTGCCAAGCGATAGTACACCGACAACACCGCAACGCCTGTCTTGTTGGCCATGTCCATGGCGATGGGCCGCGTGGTGGCGGGATGGCCGCTGACATAACTGCCGCCATGCATCCATAAAATGGCAGCCCCCGCAGGCACAGTACCCGTGCGCAGCAGCCACTCGCCTTTCACTGTCGGTGTCTCCACAAGCTGGCGCTCAACACCTTGCATCAACCGCACTTTGCGGTTCACAGCCACATCCACTGGACGCCGCAAACTCGCAAAGTCATCCGGCGCGCGATTGGGATCGACCGCCACACGCAAACCCGCATGCATCAGGTAGCTTTGAATCGATGGCATACTATCGGGGCGCAAGAACACCAGCACCGCCACGACCATGCCCAAGGCCACCACCCACAGTGGGGCCGAAATCATCCACTTTTCCATCATGTTTTGGGGCGGCCGGAACACCAGCACTGCAAAGACGGCCAGCAGTGCAATGGCCGTCAGAACAGCAATTCCGGTCCAGGCGACGAAGCCCGCCGTTAAAGCAGCCAGAATTGAAAGTGCGGCCCAATACGCCGTCGGGCGTTGCCGCGTCTCACTTTGTAATAAAACCACGTTCTGACCCGACACCGCTACGCCCTGCTGCCACCGGTATTATAGGTATAGGTGCCGCTTGCGGATCAACCAATGCTTGGCAGGCATCCGGTTGGCGAAATAAATCACGCTCTGAAATGAGGGAGACTGTTTAGATGAGGGAGACTATTTAAGCGCGGGTTTTTTGTTGGTCTTGCGCGGCAGAGGCCGCTTCGCCCTGCTTCAACCATTCATCAACGCCAGTTTGCGACAGAATAATACGCACCGCGTCGGTGCGGTTGGTGGCGTTGATTTTGCGGTACACATTGCGCAAGTGCACCTTCACGGTCACTTCCTGTAAATCCAGTTCGCGTGCAATTTCTTTGTTGCTCTTCCCGCTAATCAGTAACCGCAACACAGCAGCCTCGCGCGCGCTCAAACGCGAGAGTCCACCTGGAATATATCTGGCAGGTTCATTGCCTGGTAATGCCGCTGCTGTGGCACGGGTTTCTTTGGCATTCAGCAAAGCGGGCGGCACATAGGTTTCGCCATCCAGCACCAAGCGCAACGCTGTCACCAGCGATTTGCCATTCATGGTTTTGGGAATGTAGCCATTCGCGCCGTTTTTCAAAGCGCCCGCGATAATAGTGCTATCGGCGTTGGCCGAAATAATAACAATGGGGGGACTGCCAAATGCTTTGCGCACATCGGCAATACTGGCAACGCTATTCATGCCAGGCATTTGCAAGTCGAGCAAAATCAAATCAGGTTTTTGGGCACCGTTTGCATGCGCCATCACCTCGGCCAGATCAGATGCTTCGTCGATCACGACATCATCGGCCAGCATACTGATGTACTGGCGCAAACTGTCGCGCACTAAACTATGATCATCAGCAAGTATGATTCGCATCGCCACCTAACTAGCCAAAAGCGATTAGCCCACCGTTGTAGCTCTCCGCCTGTTATCGCTCTGGCAAAACGACAACACACCCAATTCAACCCTAGATTTTAACTAATTTGAAGTACAGTCTCATAAAACTGTAAACGATGGAATGTATTTTTGAGGGTAAGGACAACTGAACTCACTTGGAGCGTAAATAAGCAGATCGGCTTACCCATCAAATAGCCTTGGATTGGGTCGCCAAACATCCTGCTTTTGGTTTCGACCTCATCATGTCGCCGTGTTTTCTTTTGTCGGACGATGTTGTGTGTGTGTCCGATACGTCGGCTATACCTTGTCATCCAACACGTCACGAATTTTCGCCGCCAGTTCCGCTCTCCGATAGGGTTTCTGAACCAAATGTTTGCCCGGAGGAAGTCGGCCTTGGTGCGTAATCGCATTATCTGTGTAGCCCGATGAGAACACGACCTTCAGACCTGGCCGCACAATTCGGGCCCGCTCTGCAAGGGTTGCGCCGTCTACACCGCCCGGCATCACGATATCTGTAAACAAAATATCGATGTGCTGACCCGATTCTATGATTGGCAAGGCCTCCACACCGCTATTAGCCACAATCACTTGGTACCCTAGTGATTCCAACAACAGCACAGCGGTTTCGCGCATCATCTCGTCATCTTCGACAACGAAGATCACTTCCGAGCCACGCTCCAGCGGTGCGGCCACCGGGCGCTCGTCATCACCCCGCACGACCTCAGAGCGCGGGATATAAAGCTTGATCACAGTGCCTTGACCAAGCTCGCTGTAAATTTTCACGTGCCCGTGCGACTGCTTAATAAAGCCCTGCACCATACTTAAGCCGAGGCCACTGCCTTTACCGACTTCTTTTGTGGTGAAGAATGGCTCGAAAGCTTTGCTGATCACGTCTTCTGACATGCCAGTGCCCGTATCTGTCACCGAGATCACGACATAATCACCGGGGATGACATCGTAGTTCTCAGCCGCATATCCCTCATCGAGGGATGCATTTGTGGCTTCAATCGTCAGTTTGCCGCCAGCGGGCATGGCATCGCGCGCGTTGATCGCCAAGTTCAGTACCGCGGATTCAAGCTGCGATGGATCCACTTCAGCTTTCCATAACGTCGGGGAGGTAATGCAACGAATGTCGATTGCTTCACCCAATGTGCGGATCAGTAGCTTTTCAAGATTCGCAATCAGTTGCCCGACATCGACAGTCTTCGGGCTTAAGGGTTGCTGGCGCGCAAACGCCAGCAAGCGCGCTGTAAGATCACCCGCACGCTCGGCGGCTTGCCTGATACGAATGATCAGGGGCTTTAACTTCTCATCCGTAATTTTATCAGCCACGAATTCCAGCGTACCCAAAATCACGCCCAGCATATTATTAAAGTCGTGCGCGATGCCGCCAGTCAGGCGACCCAAGGCTTCGGTTTTCTGCGACTGATGCAATTGATCAGCCAGGCTTTCTTTCTCCGTCTCGGCTTCTTTCAGAGTCGTAATATCAAGAATAGACGCGACAATGCCGATCATTTGCCCGTTGCTGTCTTTGGCAGGATGATAAGAGCACAGCCAGCAGCGAACGAATTTAGGGTCGTCACGGCTGGCGGCTTTCATCTCCACGTTTTCAACCGGCTGGGCGGTGCGCAGTACATACTGCAGGATGGGCTCTAACTGGTCCGCCGCAGACGTGCTGACTTCGTGCGGCGTGTGGCCCAAATGCTCTTCAATCGACTTGCCGTTAAAATCGGCTAGGCGCTGGTTGATGCTGATGTAGCGCAAATTCATATCAAAGAAGCAAATGCCAAAGGGCGCTGCGTTATAAGTTGTCTCAAGATGCGCGCGGTGCTCACGCACTTCATCTTCACTTGTTCGCAATGCCTTTTGTGCGCGGCCCAAATCACGATTGGTCAATGTAATGCGGGTCCACTGATGGACCAGTACAGCCATAAGCGCTGTGAACAACAACAGTCCCAACAACACCATGTCGGGCCAAATCGACTTATTGGCGCTCATAAAAGCTTCGGTCGGGCGCAAGGTGGCTTGCAAAACGTGAGAATTCAAATCCAGCGGCGCCTGCGTAGCAACCTTTGTGCCTGTAACCTTGGCTGACTTCTGATGCGAGAACACAACCTTGCTGTCGTTTTGAATTTCAATCGACGACTGCAAGTCAGTTTCATCGTAAATACCCCTCAACAATACTGTGAGATTGACCTTGGCGACCAACAAGCCGTCGAAGGTGTTATTCACATGCAGCGGTACAAAAATTTCGGCATACAGTGTGCCGCTGTCATCGGGCGCTAAATTGGTCAGTACCGCGCGATGTTCGCGTTCGGCGCGGGAGATCCCCGCTTTGATCACCCTCTGTTCGTCGAACGGCAGGTTCACCAGCCAATTCTCGTCGTCCTTCGTCATCGACCAACGATGCACTAAATCCATATCGATCCAGTGAATCACTTCCAGGGATGGGTGATCATTCAAAATCGCTTTGGCATCCGTCGCCCATGCGATACGTGGCGTGCGTTGGAGAGACGTCCACCACTTGCCCATGCGCGAGAGTGAGCTTTCCATGCTGTCGACACGCGCAGAGGCCAGTTTGCAATACGAGCGCAACCGGGCATCGAGAATGGATTGAAGATTGTCGTCTTGAATTTCGTTAAGCGCGTGCCACGTCAAAACACTGATGCCGATGCCAAGCGCGGCAACGAGCGGAGCTAGAAACGACAAAAGCCGATGAGACCAACGTGCTGAGACCATTACCGACACTACCCTGCCAAACCCGATCTCAATACAGATTTGTTCAAATTTCAACCATGGCGAGATCACATCGTGTGCTGCGATGCATGCTGAAATTTTTGAAGTGCATAGCAACGCTTTAGAAAAGGCGTGGAGAACATAAATTGCCTGCTAGAAACGAGCAGAAGCAGAAAATAGAAAATAAAAACAATAGGTTAAAGTGTGCGACAAACCCCATCAAAAGAATTTTGCACATATCGCCCTGCCCCCATCCTTCCTGGTACATATACCTACGATTTATTGTGACGGTTATTTACTAGCTTGAACGTATGACAGATTTTATGGGGCTTCCCACGCGCAACGCCAAAGGTGCGGTGCATGTGGTGATCGAAACCTCCAAAGGCATGGGCGCGAAATGCAAGTACGAGCCTGACTTGGAGGCATTTAGCTATGGCCGCCCCTTGCCGCCGGGCTTGGTTTATCCGTTTGATTGGGGTTTTATTCCGGCCACATGCGGTGCCGACGGTGATGCATTGGATGCGTTAGTGTTGCATTCATCAGCTTGCCCTGCCGGAACAGTCATTCCTTGCCGCGTCGTTGCCGTGCTGGACGTACGCCAAACCGAAGACGGCAAAACGTTTCGCAATGACCGTTATATTTTACGCCCCATCACTGCCCAAGGTGTTGATGACGTAAAATTCAACAAACAGCTTAAAACCAAACTTGAGAATTTTTTCTTAGATGCAGTGTCCATGACGCCAAAGAAGCTAAAATTCTTAGGCTGGCGCACAAGCACCGAGGCGCTGCGCCGTATCATTAAAAGTCATCAAGTTTGGGTGAAGCGGAACGCTGCTTAAGCTGCGGCTAACCGCGTCCGGCGGTGACGGCGGCGTGCGCTCAACCAGCCTTTCGACTGCGATTTTTTGCCAAGCTGGAAAAGGGGTCGCGATTTGCGTTTAGCCCGGCGGCGCTCTTGCGCATGCTTGGCGACTGATTTTGTAAGTGACCGTTTTGCAGCCCCGACACGTCGCTCGGCACTGTTACGTAAATCATCGATCACCATCGCCCAATGCAAAAATTTCACGGCCATTTTGAAAACACGGATAGGGCGCATCGCAAATCTCCCAAGCAAGAATTCCAAGCAAGAATATTCGTCTTGGGCTGATAACGCAGTAACCGCGCGCTTTGTTCAACATCGACAAAGTTCAATATACTCGAAACAAAATTCCTGATGCCGCGTTGAGTTGACACTGGTGGGGCTGCACCATGGCCGCTGAACCCCATGCCGTGCTTTCATCCACTTTCAATCCAAGTATGTCGGGACCGAAGGATTGTCAGCAATGGGAACAACAACAGAACTTCAATCTGTCTTACGTCCGCGCACGAAACGCGTGCAGAGTTATGATTATCGCAGTTCGTTGTATCAAATTTTCCCGCAAAGCAGCGTTGTGGTTCAATTTCATATCGATCAGCAATGCTCGATCCTTGATGCTTTTCTGCAAAGCCAAGCCATTGAGTTCGGGGTTTTCTTAAGCGCCTATAACCCGCATGGCCTGAAACAGCCCGCCATCAACAACACCATCGCGCATCATCAGCTCACAGCACTATTGAAAGCTGAATTTTGGGAATATTTTCCGGCAGCGGGTGGACGCAGTGATGTGCTTGCTGCGGGCCAAACAAAAGACGTAGAACCTGCCGTATTTATTCTGAATATGGACTTGTCTGAAGGAATGGATTTGGCCAAGCGCTTCGCCCAAGAAGCGTTTGTGCAGATTGTACGCGGGCATCCACCCGCGTTGATTTGGACCGAACAACCAGTGATGAATTAAAGCTTAGAGATAGCAATATCGCCGCGTATAGATTTTAGGCTATGGTTGAGCACCTGCCACGTCGGCAGACTGCTTGTTCTGGCCTTCTATGATCTCGTCGCCCTCATCCTCTTTGCTCGACATATCAGTTGCCTATAAAAATGCAGTTCATGCGTTTCAACAGGGCAAGTTGACTGACGCCGACGCTCTGTGTCGCAGCGTCTTACAGCATGATCCCAACCATACTCATATTCTAACTCTTTACGGCTTGGTGTTGCTTGGACTGCGCCAATGGCAACAGGCAACGGACACATATAACCGTTTGCTAGAGCGGCAGCCCCAGCATGTCGAAGCCTTGAACAATCGTGCGCATGCACTTCAACAACTTGGCGACATCGAAGCGGCGCGCGCCAGCTTTGATGCAGCGGTAGCCGCCGCCCCATCGAACCCAGACATCCTCAAAAATCGCGGATTGTTGCTGTTAGAAATGCGCAACTACGCCGCAGCGTTGGCGGATTTTGAAAGCAGCCTCTCCATCAGACCTAACGATGCTGATGCCTTGAATGAGCGCGGCAATGCTCTTCTGAAATTGAACCGACTGAATGAGGCGCTCGCGAGCTTTGATCAAGCCATTGCTTTAAAGCCTCATAACGCTGCGTTTCATACGCATCGCGGCGGCGCACTGATGCGCTTACGACGCATGGGTGAAGCGCTTGCAGCATATGCAATCGCGCAAAAAAATGACCCTTATCATGCCAAGGCTCATCTCAACGAAGCGATGTGTCGGTTAATGGTAGGCGACTTTGCTGCAGGGTGGGCCAAGTACGAACACCGCTGGCAGTGCGAGCCCATGAACGCAGCGCAGAAGCATTTCAATGTGCCGCTATGGCTAGGCGAGAGCGATATCCGCGGCAAAACTATGCTGCTGCATGCCGAGCAAGGTGCAGGCGACACGATTCAGTTCTGCCGTTATGCGCCGTTGCTGGCCGCGCGCGGGGCGCGGGTATTGATGCAAGTACCCTCGCCATTAAAAGACCTCATCGCCAGCTTAGACGGCGTAACCGGCGTTTTTACTGAAACTGAAGCGCTTCCGTCTTTTGATGTTCACTGCCCGATGATGAGCTTGCCACTGGCTTTCAAAACAACCGCGCCAAATATTCCAGCACAGGTGCCGTATCTCCACAGCGCGTCAGATAAAGCGGACGCTTGGCGCAAGCGTTTACCGCAAACGGGTTTGCGCGTGGGCATCGTGTGGTCGGGCGATGCGCGCCACGGCGAAGACCATAACCGCTCCATTCCTTTCTCTGCCCTTAACCCCCTGCTCGATACAGATGCAACGTTCCTGAGTTTGCAAAAGGAGTATCGTGCGGACGACAAAGCGCGTGTGCAGCAACGTCACAACATGCGCGATGTCAGCGATGAGTTGCGCGATTTTGCAGATACGGCGGCGCTGATCACGCAACTCGATCTGGTGATCTCGATTGATACATCCGTCGCGCATTTGGCAGGCGCGTTAGGAAAGCCGGTGTGGGTCTTACTGCCGCATGTGGGCTTGGATTGGCGCTGGCTGATCGACCGCACCAATAGCCCCTGGTACCCGACGGCCCAGCTCTACCGGCAGTCAGAGGCAGGCAACTGGACCAACGTGATTGCGCGCGCCGCACAGGATATCGGCCAACAGAGAGCCAACGAGCCCAAAACAGCTGAATCAGCCCATTCAAGCCCCGCCAACCTATTGTAATAAAAAGATAAATAGGCCGTTTGACATTCCCCCACGCGGCTCGTAAATAAGCCGCCTTCCGCGCGGCACCTCTAGGCGTGGATTTCGATTGGTATGGCAGAGTAGCTCAGGGGTAGAGCAGCGGGATCATAATCCGTTGGTCGGGGGTTCAAATCCCTCCTCTGCTACCAATTCTTTCAATAAAAACAGCACCTTAGAACAGGCTCGGCGGGCATTGCCCCTCGCCGTCGACGGCAAGCTGTTTTCGCATGCGACCCAACGTGCGCCATGCCCTCTTTGCGGCATCCATTTCTACAGCAGATATAAACTTATAAGTTGTGAGCCATCCCACTATCCCTCAAATTGCGAACTTATTGATTAAGTTGAGTATTACACGAGGCGCTACTTTGCATTGGGTTCGTTTTTTATTCGCTGCGGTTTCTATTTTCTGCGCGTCATCGGCGTTGGCACAGACTGGTAAAGTCACTGCATCAGCCAGCATAGTTGGCAACGGAACCGTATGGGGCTTTAGTTTTGCCCAAACAGCATCTTTGGACTGCCCCTCAAAATGCAGTGACTCATTTACGTCGGGCACATATCTCAACTTAAGCGCAACACCAGTTAATGCAGGTTGGCGGTTCTCACATTGGATCGTCGCGGGTTCTCAAATCGTCGAAGGCTCAACAACTACCTCACAAATTGCGGTCATACTCAACGCGAACACGACAATCACGGCAACTTTTGTTGCCGTCCCAAACCCACCAACGGCAAAACTCAGCTTAAGAATTACAGGGCCAGGAGAGGTGACAAGCGACATCGGCGGCTTGGCCTGTTCAGATAAATCATCCGCGCCTTGCACCCAGGATTACATACAAGACCAGACTGTGGTGTTAATCGCACGGAGCAGCCTTTCTCGACTTTTGAGTTGGAGCGGCTGCACGAACGTAAATAATGGTCAATGCATAGTACGGATGAGCCAAGCGAAAGAGGTGACTGCAACTTTTGCATCAGTCGAAAATCCTAAACCAAAACTTAGTGTCAGGATTTCGGGACAGGGTGAAGTCATTATGGAGCGCAATATCATTTGCTCCGATAAGTCACCAATGCCCTGCACACAGGAATACGCACAAAACGAAGTTGTCGGATTGTACGCACGAGCCACGACTTCTCGTTTTTTGCGTTGGATAGGATGCCCGATCGTGAGCGGTCCAAACTGCACGGTGACAATGGATCAAGCGAAAGAGATCACCGCAGTTTTTGACGTCCCGAACAGTAAAACTGTGACAATCAACATCATCGGCAGTGGCACAGTTCAAGGCCTCGTGTTTGCCTCACCATTAGGATTTACGTGTAAAGCCAGTTGTACTGCGTCATTCCCCATAGGTACGGATGTAACCGTTGCGGCCTTTCCCCTCAATTCTAATTGGCGGTTCGGATCGTGGACTGTGGATGGTGTGCCGCGTACCGGCTCCCCCTTCGCCGACATTGCGGGAACTTCATCTATCGGCATCCGCACAGATGCCGATATGACCATCAACATAACATTCCTACCTTTTGGAAACCCAAAACTGAGTTTGAGAATTACAGGACAGGGTGAAGTAAGCAGTGCCACAGGTGATTTCACCTGCACATATCTCGTCTCAATGCCGTGCATGAAAGAATACGCACAAGGGCAAACTGTCACACTAGTCGCGCGAGCAACGACTTCGCGGTTTTTAAACTGGACTGGATGCACGAGTACTGGGGGCAACACCTGTAACGTCTTAATGGATCAAGCAAAGGAGGTTACCGCTGCATTTGAAGATCCGACCCCACTCACGCTTAACATCATTGGTGAAGGCACGATCACGAGTACGCCGACTGGCGTAAATTGCAAAAGCAACTGCAGCGTAGCGTTTAATAAAAATCAAGTCGTAACCTTAACGGCGATACCAGCCGAAGGATGGCGATTCTCTTACTGGGCCAATGCGTGTACCGGCACAGGCACCTGCAGCGTCACAATGAACACCAACAAAACAGTCCAAGCGGTATTTACCAAACCTACGACCGTTGGCAATTTCACCGAGTTCAGTGTGGCTTCAGCCAATAGCAACTTGCGACAAATGACAGCAGGCCCTGATGGCAATATTTGGGTGACACAATCAAATGCCCGCAAAATTGCAAAAATCACTCTGGACGGAACTGTAAAAGAGTATGCGATTCCAACGAATGCCAATCCCTACGACATTGTAGCTGGGCCAGACCAAGCACTGTGGTTTACATTGGCCACAATAAAGCTTGGCCGCATCACAACCGATGGCGTTGCCACCGAGCACCCCATTCTGGCAGTTGCGGATGCCTCCGCCATTGATCGCTATGGGATTGCGACAGGCCCAGATGGCAACATCTGGATTGCCGAATACAACGCAAACGCCATCAGTAAAGTAACGGCTTCAGGCGAAGTGAAACGCTTCTTTACGGCGGGCGGACCACGACACATCGCAACCGGCCCAGATGGGAATTTGTGGTTTACACAAACCGGCAGCAACAAAATCGCACGGATTACGCCGTCAGGCGAAATTACCGAGTTCTCAGTTCCTACAGCGAATGCAGGCTTGGGCGATATTACGCGTGGGCCCGATGGCGCGATGTGGTTCATTGAAGAACAAGCGCGCAAAATTGGCCGCGTTTCAATGACAGGTGCAATCACTGAGTTTGAGGTCACTAGCACCACAGCACTCTCGGGCGCAAATATCGTGACAGGGCCTGACCAAAATTTGTGGTTTACGTACGGCACATCCGCGCGACTGGGCCAAATGACGATCTATGGCGTGCTGACCGAGTACAACACACTCTCAACAAACGGCACCACGCAAGGCATCGCGACCGGCTCCGATGGCAATATTTGGTACACCGATTCAACCGCCAATAAGATCGGGCGTTTGACGTTGCGGGCCGTACGCCAAGGAGCCGTGTTCTCA
The DNA here is from genome assembly GCA_965229355.1 of Rhodospirillaceae bacterium. Taxonomy (GTDB): domain Bacteria; phylum Pseudomonadota; class Alphaproteobacteria; order Rhodospirillales; family Rhodospirillaceae. Next base: position 4,197,210 of record OZ245869.1, read on the forward strand.
ACAGCGCAAGACTCAGCGCGTTCATTTTTAAGATTTGCGAACACGGGCACAACAAACGGACGGGTGAGTGTATCGCTGCTCGACCCTGATACCGGCCTATCGCTTAATCATTGGACCAGCCCCAATATAGCTCCTAACGCATCAGCGCAGGTCTACATCGACACAATCGAGCGTGCCGGCAACGCCACCTTCACCAAGCCCGAGTATTATTCAGTTGCCGTGCGACCGCATCTGGATGGTTACATGCAACACGTACTGTGGAAACCAAGCGACGGAACACTGACAAATTTAAGCACCTGCGATACCGGTGTGACGGCGCCAGATAAGCAACTATTTAACGTACACTCGACAATGTTGGATGAAGGTTATCCAGCGACGATCGCAGTCAGTAATACCGGCATGAGTAGCGCAACTGTACAACTGGGCATTTACAACGCAGACACAGGCACCAAGCTTGGCACATACACGACGTCAGCCATTGCCGCAGGCGCACAATTGAATGTCAGCGTCGCAGCCCTGGAACAGGGTGCAAAGATTTCCACAGAAAATGCGATCTATCATTACGACATTAAAGTTGAGGGAACCTTCACCGGCTATTTGCAGCATCTGGTGAATAATAAATCGACTGGCGTAGTCACAGACATGACAACGGCTTGTTCACTGACGCCAACGCCAGCCACAGCACGTTCGGCACAACTGACACAAGGGTCTGTCTTTGCATCGGCGCAACCTGGTTCACGCTCTTATGTACGCTTCTATAACAACGGCGCTGAGGCAGGTTCTGCCCGTGTGACATTGGCCGATGCCGCAACAGGTACGATATTCCGCCAGTGGACCAGCCCCACTATTCCAGTGGGCGCTGCGCATCAAATTTATATCCAAGATATTGAAGGAGCAGGCTTAAGCAACGGCGACCAATATCTGATGACGGCAACAGCGCAATTTGATGGCGCGTTTCAACACATTCTGTGGCGGCCATCCAACGGCACACTCACCAACCTGACAACGTGCAACGCCAGTGTGGCCGCAGACGCGCGCCAATTGATGAATGTGCATTCGTCGCTTCTGAGCAGCATCTATCCCAGTTCGATTGTCGTGAACAATACAGGGTCGGCGAACTCACGCGCCTTCATTGGCATTTATGATGCAACGACGGGTGCGAAGTTGGGAACTTACCTTACCAACATCATTAGCGCTGAAGGGCACGCCCTTCTGCAGATTGCTCAGGTCGAAGCTGGCGCCAATGTTCAGCCGGGGACCACGATTTATCACTATGTGTTAAAGCTTGAGGGCTCGTTCACCGGATATCTGCAACACCTGGTGAACAACAAGTCGACAGGCGTAATTACAGATATGACAACCACTTGCCTGATGAAAGCGTCCTAATCGCAAGGCTGTTTATAGGCCGCACAACGCCCTAGCCCTTGACAAACGCAAGCCAGGGCGGCACTTGGCGCGCCATGAAAATTGATCTTCGCACCCTGATCCGTGGCCGTAATCCGATGCCGATGCGCGACCTTTTACGCGCATGTATCGGCGCACTGTTCGGCATTGCCTTCAGCGGCGTTGTTGCACGGTTGCTAACGGACGGCGTTTTATCGCTGACGCCCCTTCTCATTGCGCCCTTGGGCGCATCAGCAGTGTTGGTGTTTGCCATTCCCGCCAGCCCACTTGCGCAGCCACGCGGTGTAATTGGCGGCAATGTCGTCTCAGCTATTGTCGGCCTTGTCACGGCAATGTTGATATCCGAACCTCTGATTGCCGCTCCGGTCGCTGTAAGTGCAGCTATTTTCACGATGATCTTGTGTGGCTGCTTGCACCCGCCGGGTGGCGCCATTGCCTTGGGCGCAGTTCTTCTGAGCAAAGCAGGCGATGCGCCCAATGCAACATATGTCGGCACCGTTGCGCTGTGCTCTGTGTTGCTGATTATCGCGGCAATCATGTACGCACGCCTGACAAAAATTCCCTACCCTGCCCGCGCAGCGCAGCCCAAAGTTCACGCCACACAAGACCCGCCGCCCACGGAACGCGTTGGCTTCACGCCCGCCGACTTAGATGCAGCTCTGGTGGAATACGGCAAACTTCTCGACGTCAGCCGCGAAGATTTAGATGCCCTCTTTCGACAAGTTGAAATGAAGGCCCATCGCCGCCTGCACTCGCAAATTCGGTGCGACGAAATCATGTCACGCGACATTATTTCAGTGCAGACCGATCAGCCCAGCGACAAAGCGTTGGAGGTTCTGCAAGAGCATGACCTGCGCACAGCTCCGGTTCTAGATCATGAGCGCCGCGTTATGGGGATTGTCCGGCGCGCTGAACTTTTGTCAGCGCATGCGCAACCTGTCAGCACAGTGCTTGATACGCATGTCCGCAAGGTCGGCCCACAAACACCGATTGAAGCCTTACTGCCGCACTTATCGAGTGGCTTTGAACACGAGGTGATGGTGGTGGACGAGCGCGGCGTTCTGATTGGTGTTGTGACACAGACTGATTTGTTAGCTGTGCTTTACCGCGCGCACATTGTCGAAGCGATGGCGATGTAAAACCGCCGTTTCGCTATCGCGTTACAGTTCCCTGCGCTTTACGCGCAAATGCCATCAACTCTGCAACAAACCGCGCACTGTTTTCTTGATACGGCGAGCGACCCGTCTCGTTATAAATAGACAAGGTCGCATCCGGCAATTGCTCTGCGAGATCTTTAACAACATCAAGCGGTGCGTCCACGCTCATCTCAACGCGCGTGCCCACCGAAAAAAGTACAGGCAACTTTAACGCTGTGACGAGGTCTGCATTCTGCGTCGGATGACGCGAGATGAGGCGGCGCACATACGGGGGAAGGCGCATGATCATGGCTGTTGTGCGCTCTAACCACTCTTTTGCAGGCTCATCAGCGACGAAATTTCGCGCCGTGACGTGTGCTGCCACCACGTTATCCGCAATGTAGGGTGATTGATGGAGTTGGGATTGCTTTGCATAAAAGGCCCGCAGCGTGTCATCCATCGATAATGACTTTACCAATCCGGCCTGGGTTTGAACCAAATTTATCCCGGCAAGACCAGCAACACCAAAATGGCGGACGTAATCCATGGTCACCATACCGCCGAAGCCAACAGCAACGATGACGGGCCGCTGCGCATTCGTTGCCTTCAGAACTGCGGCCAAATCATTCGCCCACGCAGTTGTGGCGGCGTAGGCTTCGGGCTGCCATGGCTTGCCTGAGTCACCGTGGCCACGCAGATCGAACGCGACGACATGAAAGTCTTTCTCAAGGTCAGTGCCGATCAGCGGCGCCCAGCTTTCCCATGTCAGTGCATTGTTATGAATAAGGACAATGGCCGGAGCATTTTGGTTTCCCCACTCCGCAACATTGAGCGGAACACCATCAGCGCTGATGACCGTGCGGGTCTGCGGGGGTTGTGCAAATGCCGCCGAAGACAAAACACTCAGAATAAGAAAGAGCAAAGCCCTCATGAAGATGCGTGACTGCACAATTATGCTTTCTGCCACGTTTCGGCGCGGGCAACAGAAGCACGAAACGCAGACCGCCCCCAGGCCAGCACAACAACACCCAACAAGCCCACGGCACCGAATACAACGGCTAAGCCCGGCGCGATGCCCGTGGGGCTTGTAAACACGTGATCCGTTAAAAAACCAACCGAGTATGAGCCGACGGTCAGCGACACTAAACCTGTCAAAAGTGTGTAAAGCGCTGTCGCTTGGCCGCGCATTTCATTCGGTGTGATCTGGCTTAAGCCCATGAGCGCCGAAGCCGAGGACCAGTTCGCAAAAATGTTGAACGCAATGTACGGCACCAAGCCCCACAAGGGTGTTGGTGCTAAACACGCCAAGGGACCAAAGATCATCATGGAAAACGAATGCATCAACGCTGCCAGCATCGGCGCATCGGTATAGCCACGCTTTACAAGCGCGCTGATAAACCACCCGACAATCACCGAACTGGCTGCGCCGACAATTGCGATCACCGCAAACGCGGTGCCCACGTCAGCGGCTTTCCAGCCATGAACGCGGATGACCAACGTCGCGCCCCACGCAATTTGCGCATAAATACCGGTGACGTTTAGAACAGTGCCCATCAGGAGTGCAAAATACGCGCGTGCATTCAGCTTGAGATGCTTAAACAGTGGCGCAAATTGCAAGGCATCGGTCGCCGTTGCCTTCTCGCGGCGCGCAGGCTCCCGCACTGTCAGCCAAACCAAGGCCGCCACAATAATGCCAGGCGCGCCCGCCAAGAAGAATGTCACTTGCCAGTTATGCAAAGTGTCGAGCAGGCCGGGGAAAACACCCCGCACCCAATCTGCTGTCAAAATTGCAATCGTCCCGAGAACGTAGCCGGCCACCGTACCGAACGTGCCGCCGAGCAAGAAAATGCCGTAGGCTTTCGGACGATGTACCGGCGAGAAGTAATCAGAGATCAGCGAGCCCGCGACCGGCAAAATACACGCTTCACCAAGCCCCACGCCCACGCGTGCAATAAACAGCCATTTAAAGTCTGGCGCAAAACCGCACAGGATGGTCGAGATGCTCCAGACCGTAATACCCGTGACCAGAATAAGCTGGCGATTGGCGCGATCGGTGATCATGCCGAGCACCAAGCCAAACGTTGTGTAGCACAGCGCAAAGGCTAAGCCTTGCAACAGGCCAATCTCGGCATCTGTCACGCCAAAGTCTGCTTTAATGGGCTCGACCAGCAAGCCGATAACAGCCCGATCAAGAATGGCAAAGGAATATGCCAAGACTAACATGGCCACGACGTACCAAGCATAAGAAGGCTTAGGCCACGTGAGTTCTGATGTATGTGTGTGCTGCGTCATACCCCGATCATGGCCGAAGACACGCCAGAGGTCACGCGGGTTTACAGGCCACTCGCTCCCCTGTGATTCAACCGCCACTTGGCCCAGTCATCATGACTTCCCCTGGTGGGGCTTGTTTCCTGCCCCAGCGACAGGGTTTGATTATCTATGTTGATGTTTGGGGAGACTGACATATGAAGCGCCGGGATGTTTTAGGAACAGCGTTATTAGGGCTTGCCGCAGGCTCAACAATAACAAGGCAAGCCATGGCGGCGTTAAAAGCTAGCGATGCAGCAAATCTTCTAAAAACGTATGCGCTGATGCGTGGGCGGCCCAACGGCATGGCTTTGTGGTGGTACACAGGGACTGTGTGGGGAAAGCAAACCAACGAGATAGCGCAACCCATGTTTGGCGTTCAGGGCCTCACGTTCAATCGCATCACTGTGCGTGGCGATGGCAGCATTGAACAAAAACTGACTGGCCGTGGCTGGTATTCCGATCTCAAAACGGGCCAACCGCTGGAGCGTTGGACGAACCCCATCACAGGTGAAAGCCGCACACCGCCACACATCAAATCCTTTCAAATCCAAATGATCGCAGCGGACGGCACGATGCCGCCGCGGGATGAAGCGGCGATGGATGCTTTTTCCGGTAAAATCGATGGCTTGACCATCAATGGCGATACGGTGTGGCTGACTGAAAACTTTGTCGCAAAATATAAGCCCGATGCAGCACGTAACGGCGCCGTCAACACAACCTCTTCCCTCTCGACGTTTACGGCGAAAGTACGCGACGTTGAAAACACCGAGGCCGACTTCGTTCCGGCTTATCTAAACTATCAAAGCTTGGGGTCATGGCCTGCATGGATGAATATGGGCGACATGCAGGGCGTGCTCTCGTGGCAAACACGAGGGCAAAAAGTTCAGAGTGCTGAAGCTGCGCCCGCAGATCTTCGTGCGTGGATCGATCAAAAACACCCGAATTTCCTTAAGACTCCAGGCATCTAAAGCGATGACACCTGAAAGCATGTGGGAATTTCTGCCGACGATGCATGCTGAACATCAGCAAACTCAACCAAAGATATAGCGAGTGTTGCGCGAGCGCGACACTCGCCAGCGAATCAGCATCTTGCAGCCCGGAATACGGACATTGGCGGTTTCCCCAGTGGCCAGATGTGTAAAGCTGGCTTTTCTATCGCGGCGTGAAATTTGATTCAAAATATGTGCGTCGCAACGTTACGCATGGGCATAAGTGTTCTTTATGTCCTCGTATAAAACGTTATGCGCATAACCAATGATTCTGCATTGAGGTCTGCATTCGTTAAGCGCAATCATCGAATGCCAAGAGGAAGGGGAATTCCAACATGACATCACTGAGAACACAGCTTGCGCTATCGGTTAGCGCATTCAGCGTCGGCGTATTGTTCGCTGGCAGCATTCCAACAGTCGCATTCGCGCAAGGCAGTGGCGCATCATTCGCAATTGAAGAAATTACCGTAACAGCGCGTAAACGCGAGGAAACGGTGCAAGATATTCCGCTGTCGATCACCGCTTTCTCTGCTGATGCGATTGAGAAAGCAGCTATCTTTGACGTTCGCGATGTCGCCAAAATGGCGCCGAACGTCACACTGCAATCCACAGGCGGCGCAGGCACCGGCCGCTTCATGCCGAACCTGACATTCCGTGGTTTGCAGAACGTGTTCCCAACGCCGCGTGCGCAAGTCGGTGCGGTGTTCTTGGACGGCAACTATGTGCTGGGTGGCGTGAACGCCATCAACACAACAGACGTAGAACGCGTTGAAGTTTTGCGCGGTCCTCAAAACGCGTACTTTGGCCGCAATACATTTGCTGGCGCTATCAACTTCATCACCAAAACACCGGGCGATGAATTCAAAGGCACCATCAGCGCATCGGGCTCCGCCCGCGGCAGCTATGACGTCAATGCAAGTGCTGAAGGTCCGTTGGTTGAAGGCAAGCTCTCTGGCCGTGCCAGCGTGTTGCAAAAAGATAAACGTGGCCATTATGTTGCCAAAGATGGCGGACGCTTGGGCAATGAAAATACACAAGCGATCTCAACCACATTATTTGCCACACCCACTGATAACTTGAGCTTACGTCTGCGCGGGTCATACCAGGAAGACGATGACGGCCCGGGTCAAGTGGTCAACCTGTCGCCGTCCTTGATTGGTGATACCTGCAATGCGCGTCGCATTAATAAAGGTCAAAACACAGCTGGCGTGACGGGCTTCAACGTATCGCTGCCGTACTTCTGCGGTAAAATTCCCGGCATCAAGCAACTGGGCGAAGGCATTGTGTCGACCAACACATCGCTGCGCAGTCCGCTGTTAGCGACAGTTGGCAACCCAAATGCGTTGATTAACGGCTTCATCAACAACAACCTGAATGATGGCCAATGGGCGAAAGCGCCCAGCCTGGATGCAATGGGCTTGAAGCGCGAAATGCGCGCGGTTGATTTCCAAAGCGAATATGAATTCGACAACGGCATCACATTTGCCTTCAATTACGGCTGGCAAGATAACCAATCAGCCCTGCTGTCGGATTCTGACCGCACGGATATTGAAACCACCTACAGCTACATTCCGCAATTCACCCGCACCCAAAGCTTTGAAGTGCGCGTCACCTCGGATCAGGAACAAAGCATCCGTTGGTTGGCAGGTGCCGCACACTTTAAGTCGCACTTCGCCAGCAACTTCGGCAACGGCGGTTCGCTGCAGTATCGTTCACGTACTTTGCCGACACAGGCATTCAGCACGTCTGTTGTGACGTCATTGTCGTTGGGCGCAAACCCGTTCGGCACCAACGAAGTCGCGACCGTGAAATCGCTGTTTGCAGCAGCTGATTGGGACATCTTCGATGCCTTCACCTTAAGCGGTGAACTGCGTTACCAAGAAGACGCTTCGGTGTCGGGCGCTCAATTGCTGCCGACGTTCCCGACCATTCCGGTGAAACTGACGTTTAAAGACTACATGCCACGCGTCATCGGTACATACCACGTCAGTGATGATTGGAACCTGTACGCAAGCTGGTCGCGTGGCGTGCTGCCGGGTGTCGACAACGTTGGCTTTACCAGCCAAACGCCGTTCCGCCAAAATTTGCTGACGCAAATCATCCCAGATCTGCAAGCGGTTTTGGATTCAGACAAACTCGACAACTATGAAATTGGTAGCAAGCAAACGCTGCTTGATGGTCAGCTGCAGTACAACCTGTCTGCTTATTATATGAAGTGGAAGAACGCTAAAGCCTCGACAGCTTTAGTGTTGCCTGCCACCTCTGAAACCAATCCGACACCGTTCACCGTGGCTGGCGTGACAACGCAAGGCACCGTGGAAGTGAAGGGCGTGGAGTTTGAAACCTCACTGCGCGTTACGCAGAAATGGGATATCGGCGGCGGTATCGCCGTGCAGAAATCAAAGTTCCTGCGTTGGGGCGAAGCTGGCTTGCTGCGTGACCTGACGGGCGGTCAATCGCCTGGTTCCATTGTGGGTAACGCCAACTTTGGTGCAACACAGTGGAAAGGCAACGAGATGCAACGCCAACCACGTGCCACGGGCAACCTGAACACCACATTCCGCGACACCCTGAATGATAACTGGGAGTGGTTTGTGCGCGGTGACATGACCTACACCGGCAAAGCGTGGGATAGCACAGCAAACATCGTGAAGTCTGATGACTACTTCCGCGTCAACGCGCGTTTGGGTGTGGAACGTGAAGACGTGACCGTCGAAATTTATTCCACCAACCTGTTTAACGATAAAACGTGGGATTACGTGTCACGTACCGCTATTGGCGATCTACGCGCCAACTCGTCGAACGCCATTCTGCCGCTGGGCAATGCTGGCCTGTTGCAAGGCTTCGCCGTACAAGCGCCGGATAAGCGCGACTTCGGTATGCGCGTCAAATACAAGTTCTAAGACTTTAAAAGTCTGGATAGGAAAAAGGGGGCCAGAAACGGCCCCCTTTTTTTATTACCGTTCTTTCGGTTTATCACCCTGCCCCAGCGACAGACTGCGCGGCGGCAAAGTAAAGGGGCAAACCTAAGCTGATGTTAAACGGAAAAGTAATGGCCAGACTGAGCGGTAAATAAATCGCAGCTTTGGCTTCAGGCAACGCAAGACGCATTGCAGCCGGTACAGCGATATAAGAAGCGCTGGCGCACAACACCGTAAACAGCGTTGTTGTCCCGACATTCACATTCATCGTCTCATCGCTTGAAAGATCTGCGGCAGGTCTTGTTTGACCAAGTCACCGAACTGCGCGACCAATGATTTGATCACAGAATCCGAATGTACTACTGGGCAGCAATAACAGATGGTTTGCGCTGATTGTGCGGCACGAAGGCTTTTGCATCGTCGCGGGAAATCCAACCACCACCCAGAACACGCTCGCCATCATAGAACACGCAAGCTTGGCCTGGGGCCGCAGCAGCTTCCAACTGATCCAGTACAACATTGGCTGAACGAGGCATTAAACCCGGCAATACGGTCGCCGCTATCGGCTCTTGTGTATTGCGCATTTTTACGCGAACGCGGACACCGTCAGCGGGAATAGCATCACCGTCCCCCAGCCAGTTCACATCATGCAAGCTAAATGAATCGCGCAGCAGATCTTGCTTGCTTCCGACAACCACTTGCGCGGCGGCAGGATCAATGCGGATCACGTACAGCGGATCAACTTCACCGCCAATGCCTAAACCGCGACGCTGGCCAATGGTGTAGCCGCCAATGCCTTTGTGATGGCCCAGAACGCGGCCATCGACGTGAACAATATCGCCTGGCTTTTCAGCTTCGGGGCGCAGCTTCTTCACAATATCCATGTAGCTGCCTTGCGGCACAAAGCAGATATCTTGGCTGTCTGGCTTATCAGCCACGCCTAACTCAAGACGCTTGGCAATTGCGCGGGCTTCGGGCTTCAACATGCCGCCCAAGGGAAAGCGCAAGTAATCCAACTGCTCGCGTGTCGTCGCAAATAAGAAGTAGCTTTGATCGCGATCAGGATCGACGGCACGGTGCAGTTCCGCACCATGCGCACCCATCACGCGTTGGACATAGTGACCCGTGGCCAAGCAATCACCACCGATATCGCGCGCCGCTTTTAATAGGTCGCGAAACTTAACCGTCTGATTGCACAGCACGCACGGGATCGGCGTTTCACCGGCCACGTAAGCGTCTGCGAACTTCTCGATCACATCTTTTTGGAACGTGTTTTCGTAATCCAACACGTAATGCGGAATACCAATACGGTCGGCCGCGCGCTTGGCATCGTAAATGTCTTGGCCTGCGCAGCATGACTTTGACGACGAGACCGCCGCCCCATGATCATAGAGCTGCATAGTGAAGCCCACCACGTCATAGCCCTGCTCGGCCAGGATGCCTGCCGTTACGGAACTGTCCACGCCGCCGGACATGGCGACGACCACGCGCGTCTTCTGCGGCGGCTTGGCTAGTCCTAGAGAATTCACATCGGCCATAAGGTTCGGGTCCAGGGGTGGGGCGTCAAAAACTGACGTCTCCAGATGGGGCGGAGGTACCGCCCTTGCCAGAGTCGGTCAAGAAAAAGCGCCTTCACCCATAGGTAGGCATTTTTTGCCCTGCAGTGACGTCAAAATGACACATAAAATATCAATATAAATCAATAAGTTATTGGTAATTTTAAAACTGGTTTTGAGAAGGATTTTGTTAACTACTGACCCCAATAGTGCAACTGGATCTAACTCTATAGTTGAGGAAACGCCCGTGACCCTGTCACGCACGTTCATTCAGTCGCTCCCGACCAGCCAGCTTGCGGCGTTTACAACGACGCAGTTGGCTCAATTTGAGTCGACCGAACTGGGGTACCTGACCTCAACACAGTTCAAGGTGCTGACCACGGCGCAATTGGGCAGCCTCTCGACCACACAAATCAAAGGTCTGACGGCGACTGGTTTGGGCGCCATGACGACCACCCAGATCAACGGTCTGACCACCACTCAATTATCTGTGCTGAATGCCACCCAGTTGAAGGCGTTAAGCACGTCTGCCCTGAGTGGCTTGCTCACCAGCCAATTAGGTGGCTTGTCATCAGTTCAGTTGGGCGCGTTGACCACAACACAACTGAACGCCATCACGACGACTGTGATTGGCTCGTTGTCGACGACACAAATTGATGGCCTGACGGCTGCGCAAGTCACGGGGTTTAAGACAACCACCTTTGGCTCACTCACCTCAGTGCAGTTGGGCAGTTTGAATGCAACACAGGTCAAAGCCCTCAGCACGACAAACCTGAAAGCGATGACAACCGCTCAACTGAGCGGGCTGACAGGCACACAACTGGCGAGTCTGTCGGCGATACAATTAAACACCCTGACGACGACAAACTTCGGCTCTTTGACAACCACGCAGTTTGGTGGCTTGACGGCCACGCAGTTAAAAAGCCTGAGCACCACGAACTTTGCCGCAATTTCGACCGCGCAGATTAGCGGTCTGGCGACAACGCAACTGCGCAACTTCAGTGCCGTGCAAATTAAGGCCCTGACAGCCGCCCAGTTGAACAGCCTGACCACGACTCAGCTTGGCGCGTTAACAACCACACAAGTCAAAGGTATCACCACCACCAATCTGAGTGGGATGACCACCACACAAACTGGCGCTCTCACCTCAACACAACTGAGTGCACTGACAAATGCGCAGATTGCAGCGTTTACGACAGCGCACATCAGCACGCTGACGACGACGCAATTAAAAGGCTTGATGGCGGCGCAAGTGACCGCGCTCAGCACCACGCAATTCAATGCTCTTTCAACCGCACAGTTGGGCAGCCTGTCGGCAAAGCAGGTTAAAGGCATCAGCACGACACAAGTGAAGGTGTTGTCGACTGAACAGTTAGGGTCTTTGACAACGACGCAGATTGCAAGTCTGTCCACGGCACAATTAAACGCGCTGACGACAACACTGTTCGTCAATTTAAGCACGGCGCAGTTCTCGTCGGTTACGGCAACACAAATCAAAGCCTTAAGTGCGACAAACTTCGCGGTTTTAACGACCACGCAGCTCGGCAGCTTCAATACCACGCTCATCAAAGCATTGGCCGCCACACAAATTGGCGCGCTAACCACGGCGCAACTGAGCGGCATCACGACAACCCAAATTGGCTTGCTGAGCATTACGCAAGTGAAAGGGTTCAGCACCACCAGCATGGCGAACCTGACCACGTCGCAATTGGGCAGCTTCGCTAACACGCAATTGGCAGCCCTGACCACGACGCAGGTGCGCGCCATCACCACCACGAATATTGGTGGCTTAACCACCACACAAGCCAGCGCCCTCACCTCGGCGCAAGTTGGCGCGCTGACCAGCACACAATTCATATCGCTGTCGACAACCCAACTGGGCAACCTGACGACAACGCAAATTAAGGGCATGTCGACCACCAATTTATTGGTGCTGACGACCACGCAGTTGACAGGCATCTCGTCGACCCAATTAGGCGTTTTGACCACAACGCAACTCAATGCGTTAGGGACAACAAAAATATCCGAACTGACGATTACGCAACTGGATGGTTTAAGCGTTGCGCAAGTGGCTGGCTTTAACGCCACGAACTTTGCCACCCTCACCACCACGCAAATCGCCAGCTTCAGCACCACACAAATCAAGGCGTTGACCAGCGCACAAATTAACGCGCTGACAACAACCCAATTTGGTAGCCTCACGACCACACAATTTGGCGTGCTGACGACAACGCAAATCAAGGGCATCAGCACCTTGAATATGAATGCGTTGACGACCACGCAGTTGGGTAGTTTCCTGGAAACACAAATTGCGGTCTTAAGTGCTACGCAATTAAATGCCCTGAGCACAGCCAACCTGACAGGCCTTAACACCACGCAAGTGGGCGCACTGTCCGTGGCTCAGATTACTGGCTTAAGTACAGCCACCTTTGCAATCCTCACGACCACACAGTTGGGCGGTTTTGCTGAAACGCAAATCAGCGCTCTGAGCACATCACAACTGAATGTGCTGAGTACGGCGAACATTACGGGGTTAAGCCTAACCCAAGTCGGCGCCCTGAAAACGACGCAGGTTTCAGGATTAAATAGTGGTCGGTTTGTATTGCTGACCACAACGCAACTGGGTAGCCTGGAAGCAACACAATTACAGTCAATCGCGGTCACGAATATGGCCGCGATGACAACAGCGCAACTGACAGGCATCAGCGCCACGCAAATTGGCTTCTTTACCAACGCGCAATTAAACGGCCTGACCACAGGCATCGTCGCGGCCCTGACCACCACACAGTTTGGCGGGATCACCGAAACACAACTGTCTGGCTTGAGCGCCACCAACTTTGGCGCGCTAACCACAACACATATTAGCTCATTATCAGTGGGCCAAATCGCCACGCTGTCGGCTAATCAAATAAAAGCTTTGTCGACGACGCAATTCAGCGCCATTAGCACAACGCAATTAGGCTGGTTCTTGGAAACACAGATTTCCGGCATCAGCACCACGAACATTGCGGCCCTGACCACCACCCAAATCGGCGGTTTGACGTCTGATCAAGTGGGCGCATTGACCGTAACGCAACTTGATTTCATCGCGACCGTCAGCCTGCGCGGCCTGACCACGACACAAATTCAAGGCTTCAGCGCCACCCAATTAAACAGTCTCAGCACGTTGCAATTCGATGCCTTATCGACAACGCAATTGGGCTCGTTATTGCAAGTACAGATCAGCGGCCTGTCGACAACAAACCTCAACGTTCTGACGACAATACAACTGAACGGCTTCAGTTCGACGCAAATTGGTTATCTGACCAACGCGCAGCTTAACGCGCTGTCGACCAGCAGCATTGCAAGCCTGACAACCACACAATTTGGCGGCATCACCAATGCGCAATTGGCCGCATTGACCACATCAAACTTCTTGGTGTTATCGAACGCGCATATTGCGAGCTTGCTGACCACCCAGATCAATGCGCTGACGACAAATCAAGTCGGGGTGATGACGACGGCGCAATTTGGCAGCTTGTCGACAACTCAGCTTGGCAACTTGTCAAACGCACAAGTCAAAGCGATCTCGACCACCAACATCCGCGATCTGACCACAACACAACTTACTGGTCTTTCGTCTACGCAGCTTGGTGCGCTAACAACGGCGCAAGTCAATACACTCAGCACAGTTCACATCGCGTCGATGACATCAACCCAATTGGGTGGCTTGAGCTACGATCAAGTTCATGCGTTCTCGACCGCGCAATTTGAAGTGCTGACCTCGACACAGATGTCGGGCCTATCGGCAGTGCAGTTCAATGCGTTCAGTTACACGAACATTAACATTTTGACGACGACCCAGATGACGGGCGTCAACTCGACACAGCTGGCCGCCCTGACGGCGCCGCAAATTGTCAGCCTGACCACGACTGTCATCGCGGAATTATCGACGACGCAAATGGGCGGCTTAACCTCAGCGCAAATCAAAGCGCTGACAACGGTTCAGGTCCAAATTCTGACGACAGTGCAACTGGCTGGCCTCAACACGACCCAGTATCGTGGGTTCGAAGTTACAGACATTCCATACTTCTCGCTGGCCCAAGTCGAGTCGCTATCTGTTACAGGCTTGGAAGCAATGACAAATACCCAAGTTCAGGCATTTACGTCGATACAGCTGGGCGGCATGAATACGACCCAGCTGGCGGCATTAACGGTCGGCGACTAAACTTATAATTGTATTTATATAGTTGTATTACCTAAACGATTAATACTTTCGTTTAAATTTCAACGCCTTATCGGTTCATAAGGTTAAGACAGTTCGCGCAACTGTTGAGCATCCTCCCGCGTTCTTTATAACCTCTACATCGCTGCTGATGGTGGGCTTGAAAGCTCATTCCGCTTCTTTGTGAAAAAAGAAGCAGACGCCGCCAAGAACAGGCAACAAGCGCAGGACCGCTACTGGCCAATTTAAAATATAGGCCCCCTGCTCCGCATCGCTGTGAAAATGCTGCTCCAGTTCTAAGACTGGCCAACGCATTCACTACAGAGGCAGATTTTTATCACGCGTCGGCACCAGAAGTGTGTCGATTCACAGCGGGGTTGCTATGACTTTGTCGTCGACGTTTATTCAATCCATCGAGTTATCGCAGATCGCTGCGTTTACGACGACTCAACTCGCAGCCTTTGAATCCACCGAGATCGGTTACTTCACAGCAACGCAGTTTGGCGCTTTGACATCCGCGCAACTGGGCGGCTTGTCGACCACACAAGTGACCGGCATCAAGACTTCACAACTGTCGGTCCTGACGACCGCACAACTGAGCGGCATGACGAGCACGCAATTGGGCGTCCTCATTTCAACGCAGCTCAAGGCCCTGAACGCAGCCGCGCTTTCTTCATTATCGACAACACAACTGAGTGGCTTCACCTCAAGCCAGGTCGGCGCGCTCACCACAACGCAATTAAATTCATTCGGAACTGTGAATGTCGGCTCGCTGACCGTAACGCAGCTTGATGGCCTGACAGCCGTGCAAATCACGGGCTTAAACACCACCAGCTTCGGCGCATTTACAACCGCGCAGCTTGCCAGCCTGATTACGACGCAGATCAAAGCCATCAGCACCACAAATATGGCCGCGCTGTCGACAACACAGCTGAGCGGCTTGGCCTCAACCCAAATCGCAATGCTTGCGTTCACGCAATTAAACGCGCTGAACACCACGAACTTCGCGCACCTTTCGACATCTCAGGTGTCTGGACTGACATCGACGCAGGTTCGCAGCATCAACACAACCAACTTTGCCGCGCTAACCACAACTCAAATCAGCGGCTTATCAGCCCCGCAGTTAAAGGCGCTCACAGCACCGCAGCTGAGCAGCTTGACTACAACCCAACTGAGCGGATTTTCATCGACACAGTTGGGCTCGCTGACCAGCGTTCAAATCAAAGGCATTACCAGCACCAACATTGCCAACTTAAGTACGTTGCAGCTAACCGGCTTAACATCCACGTTGATTGGCGCGTTGACGACGACGCAGGTAAAAGCATTCACCACCACACAATTGAGCGGCTTAAACACAACACAAGTCAGCGGCTTAATCGCGCAGCATTTGACGGCATTTAACACCACCCAATTTAATGCTTTGTCGACAGCGCAGCTTGGGTCGCTATCATCCAAGCAAATTAAAGGTATCACCACGACAGTTATGGCGTCGCTGACAAGCACGCAACTGGGCAGCTTCACGTCAACGCAGATTGCGAACCTTTCAACCTCGCAAATCAACGCCCTTTCATCGACCAATTTTGACGCCCTTACAACCAACCAACTGAGTGGCATCTCGTCGATTCAATTGCGTGGCCTGACCACCACCATCTTTATGCAATTGACGACGGCGCAGATTAGCAGCTTTACGACGACGCAAATTAAAGCCCTGGCCAACACGCAGGTGGCGGTACTGACGACGACTCAATTGGGCAGCTTAAGCTCGACACAAATGAATGCGCTATCAGCTTTACAAGTCCGCGCACTTAGCACCACCGCTGTCGCCAATTTAGTTACGTCGCAACTCAGCGGCTTAACCTCATCGCAGATCGCGGCCCTGTCGACGACACAATTTTCACAACTCAGCACCACCAACATCGGCTCGCTGACAACAACCCAATTGGATGGCTTAAGTGCAGCGCAGATTACAGCCCTGACGACCACGCAATTGGAAGTCATGACGACGGCGCAACTGGGTAGCCTTTCAACACTGCAAATAAAGGGCCTCAGCACCACCGCGCTTGCCACTATGACGACGACCCAATTCAATGGTCTATCATCAACACAATTGGCTGCGCTGTCTTCACAACAGGTCAACGCGCTCAGCACTACCGTTTTTGCCAGCCTGACGACCGCGCAATTTAGTGGGCTTTCGACCGCTCAGTTAAAGGGCCTCAACAGCACCAATTTTGCTGCACTCACCACCGCGCAAATCGCAGGCCTGAATGCAACGCAAATTAAAGCGCTGGCGGCCACGCAAGTTAGTGCGATGACGACGCTGCAATTCGGCAGCCTAACGAGCACGCAACTGGGCTCCATGCAGGCCACGCAAATTAAGGGCATCAGCACGACGAATATTGTCAGCTTGACGACCAATCAGCTGAGCGGCTTCACATCGACGCAAATCGCCGCACTGTCGGGCGCGCAAATGGACGTGCTGACGACGGTTCATATCAGCAACCTGACAACAACTCAGATTGATGGCCTCGCCGCAACGCAACTGATGGATTTGACGACCACGCAGTTTGCGTCGTTCTCAACTGCTCAATTGGGCAGTTTATCGACGACGCAATTCAAGAGCTTGTCGACTACCCTTTTGGCCGCGATCTCGACGACACAACTGAATGGCATTTCATCCTCGCAACTGGGGGCGCTGACGACCCAGCAATTCAACGCGCTTGGCACCGGCCTGATTGCAAGCATGTCTTCGATTCAATTTGGTGGCCTGACGTCAAATCAGTTGAAAGGCATTAACACCACTAATTTTGCGGCGCTAACCACAAACCAGTTGGGCAGCCTGACGCCGACACAAATTCAATCTTTGGCGAGCACGCAGATTGGGGCGTTGACGACAACACAATTTGGCAGCCTAACAACGTTGCAGTTCGGCAGCCTGACGAGCACACAAATCAAGGGCATCAGCACCACCAACATCATTGGGCTGACGGCAGGACAATTGGCGGGCCTCACGTCGACCCAAGTGGCCGCATTGACCAACACGCAATTCCTGGCGCTGACCACCACGAACATTTCGGGGCTGACGACCACACAGCTGGATGGACTGACCGCGCCGCAAATCACGGCTATGACGACGACGGTCTTGGCCTCGTTCAGTACCGCGCAGCTAGGTAGTCTTTCGACTACACAATTCAGATCATTGAGCACAACGAACTTCGCCGCTATTACCACGGCGCAACTGAATGGTGTTACGTCGACACAAATCGGCGCCATCTCAACTTTGCAGTTGAACGCCTTGGGCAGCACCAACATTGCCAACTTAAGCACCACGCAATTTGGCGGCTTAACGACAGGGCAATTGTCGGGACTGAACACCACCAACTTTGCATCACTGAGCACCAATCAAATCAGCAGCCTATCGGCAACTCAGATTAAGGCGCTGACAGCCAGCCAAATTGGCGCACTGACGACAACCCAATTCGGCAGCATTACGACAACCCAATTGGGCAACCTGACAACGATGCAAATTCGCGGTGTCAGTTCAACGGTCATCACAGGCATTAGTGCGGCACAACTCAGCGGCTTTACGTCAGCACAACTTGGTGCATTTAACAGCACGCAATTGTCGTACTTCAGCACGACGACGATCAGTTCGCTCTCGGTCACGCAAATCGACGGGCTTGCATCGACACAAATCAGCGGGCTGACGACCACGCAGTTTGATGCGCTGACCACCGCGCAATTGGGCAGCTTCTCGACCACCCAAATTAAGGGCATCAACACCACCACTATTACGGCCATGACGACAACGCAGCTGGGCAGTCTGTCCTCGGTACAGCTTGCCGCATTGTCGGCGCCGCAGGTGGCCAGCTTAAGCACCACCGTGATCGCCAATCTGACGACGACACAATTCGGCGGTCTCACATCGACGCAGATCAAAGCGCTGACAACGACTCAAGTGATTGCGCTGACAACGTCACAGCTGAACGGCATTAACTCGACCCAACTTGGCAGCTTTGAAACCAGCGACATTGCGGCCTTGACCACAACGCAAGTGTCGTCACTCTCAACAACGGGCTTAAGCGCGCTCACGACCCAACAGGTCAGCGCATTTACGACAACGCAGATTGCAGTGATGACGACGACGCAGCTTCAAGCGATTTTAACGTAAGCTGGATTTAGTCCATCATATTGCGGGTGGTTTGCGGCAAACGAACCGTTAAACCATCAAGCGCCGGTGTCAGAGTAATTTGACATGAAAGGCGCGATGTCGATGTGACGCCGTAGGTCAGATCCAGCATATCGACCTCGGCTTCGGCTGGTTTCGGCAGCTTCCCCGCCCATTCTTTGTCGACGATAACGTGACACGTGGAACAGGCCATACAGCCTTCGCACGTTCCCTCAATGTCGATGCCGTTGTTCTTCGCCAACTGCATCAAGCTGATGCCATTGTTACCGGTAAATTCGTGACGGTTTCCGCTGCGGTCGATGAACGTGGCTTTAACGGACTGCGACATTTTAAGTTTCTAAATTATGGGGCGGCTGCGTTCTGAGCCTGAACCGTTAGCTCTGAACCAAAGGGATATAAGCTTCAAGGAACGCATTGCAATCGGCTTCTGTTGTCTCAGGCCCAATGCTCACGCGAATGGCATTGGCGATAAGGTCATCGGCCACACCCATCGCTTTCAACACATGCGACAGCGACACCTTACCCGACGAACAAGCCGACCCGGTGCTCACACAGATGCCAGCCAAATCCAGGTTCATCACCTGCGTTTGCGCCGAGACCTTGGGCGCTGAGACACACATGGTGTTTGGCAAACGCGGCGTAGCCTTGCCATGAATCACAGCACCCGGCACGGCCTGAACAATACGCGCTTCCATTGCATCGCGCAGTTTTTCAACGCGGGGCGCTTCGGCCAGAATTTTCGGCAATGCTTTTGCCGCAGCGCCAAAGCCTGCAATACCGATCACGTTCTCAGTCCCTGAGCGGCGCGACTTCTCTTGGCCCCCGCCTTCAAAGATCGGCGTGAGGGATAAGCCAGGCCGATAGACCAACGCACCGACACCTTTGGGGCCGCCAAACTTGTGCGCTGAAATACTAATCGCATCAGCGCCCAGCTCTTTCATCTGAAACGCGACCCGGCCCGGCGCTTGGATGGTGTCACAATGCAGATAACCACCGGCCTCGTGAACCAATGCGGCAATCTCAGCGATGGGTTGAATCGCGCCGGTTTCATTGTTGGCCAGCATGACTGAAACCAACACTGGCGCTTTTTGCGCCTTCAGACGCGCGGCTAAAACCTTCAGATCAACCAGACCATTGGCATCGACGGGCAAGAAGCTGTCGACATCGGTCATATTCGCAATCACCGACGGATGCTCAACGGCGGAACACCACGCTGCCGTGCACTTCATGGCGCGGCCAATGCCTTTAATCGCCAACGCGTTGGCTTCGGTACCGCTGCCGGTAAACACAACTTGCGCCGGGTTACCGCCAACCATAGCGGCTACAGCTTCGCGCGCATCCTCAACAACTGCGCGCGCGGCGCGCCCTGCCCGATGCACAGAGGATGGATTACCGCCCACATCAAAGGCCGCTGTCATGGCGGCTTTGGCGTCCGGGGATACAAACGTGGTGGCGTTATAGTCGAGGTAAATCGGCATACGGGTCATGGTGACCCGATTATAGCAACCGACCGCAGCAGAGAAGTGAGGAAATCGCGCGCTTATTCTGCGGCTAATGCAACGCCCAATTTGCTGTGCTGACCCGAGGCCACATCAGCGATGCTGATGGTAGACAGGAAACGCAGAACTTCTTTATCCAGCGCCACCCACAGGCCAGCCACAGAAGCCCCAGCCCGGGCCGTTTCAGCCTCATCAGCGTCGCCACCCACGCTCTTAGCCGCAGCCAGGGCGGTAAAGACGTCAGCGACCTTGATCTCGTCTGGGGTGCGGGCCAGCAGGTAGCCACCACCCGGACCGCGGACGCTCTTCACAAAGCCCCCCTGACGCAGCAGCGCAAACACCTGTTCCAAGTACGAGACCGAGACCGATTGGCGATCAGCGATCTCAGACAGGGCCACAGGGCGCTTGGTTTGGCTTTGGGCAAGGTCGACCAGGGCAGCGACGGCATAGCGGGAGCGAGACGAGTTGCGCACGGATAACCCCTTGATTTTCAGCGTTATTATCAAGGCGCCGCTCATGGAACGAACGCCATATTATTAACCCTGATACGGCTCAGGACACCCGCTGGATCAATGCAACCCCAGCCCCCAGCCGACGTTTAAAGGATATGCCCGGCAGCACGATTAAGTTTGCAGTTTTGACCCCGTTTCCCGTAAGAAAGAGCCCCAGCGTGGGCCCTCAGAGCTTTGCGTACCGGGGAGACTGTCACGGCCTGAAAAACCGCCGGAAAACCAATAAAAATAGCGAGATAAAGTAGAGACCCATGCCTGAAGTGATTTTTACGGGCCCCGAAGGGCGTCTTGAAGGTCGTTATCACCACTCAACCGTTGTGCGCGCGCCGATTGCAATCATTCTGCATCCGCACCCACAGCACGGCGGGACCATGAACAACAAGGTGGTCTACAACCTGTACCACACGTTCGTGGCGCGCGGGTTCTCGGTTCTGCGTTTCAACTTCCGCGGTGTCGGTCGTTCTCAGGGCGAATTCGACAACGGCCTGGGCGAGTTGTCTGATGCGGCATCGGCCTTGGATTGGTTGCAATCGGTGAACCCCAACACAGCAGCTTGCTGGGTGGCAGGGTTCTCGTTCGGCGCTTGGATTGGCATGCAGCTCCTGATGCGCCGTCCTGAAGTCGAGGGCTTCGTCTCAATCGCACCGCCCGCCAACATGTACGACTTCAGCTTCTTAGCCCCCTGCCCGTCGTCGGGCATCATCGTTCAAGGCACCAATGACGATGTGGTCCCTGAGCCTTCGGTAGAGAAGTTCGTCAACAAACTGAAGATGCAGAAGAACATCACCATTGATTACTCATTGGTCAAAGGTGCGAACCACTTCTTCAAAGATCACATGGATCAGATGACAGAAGTTGTGGGCACGTATGTCGACATGCGCCGTGCGGGTGGTGGTCAAGTGACCCCGCCACGCCGTAAGTCTGCTGGCGGCGCTGTAGCCTAAATTTAATCCGCTAAGGCCAACACGCCGCCTTCAAGCGGCGTGGGTGCGCCTGTAACCTCAGGGTACGTCAGCGGAAGCCCTCGCACCGAGCGTGCAGCGAAATACGCAAAGCCCTGCGCTTCCATCATATCGCCATTCCAGCCCGTCACTTCCACAGGCTCAATCGGAATGTGCATCAGTGCACTTAAGCGCTCCATCAGCACCGGGTTACGACGCCCGCCACCCGTCACCAACAGGCGCTGCGGTTTTGACGGGCAGTGCATCAGCGAGGCTGCAACGGTCGCTGCGGTAAACTCAGCTAACGTCGCCGCACCGTCTTCCACGCTTAAGCCATTCAGCACCGATGCATCGAATGCCAAGCGGTCGAGCGACTTGGGTGGGCGCTGACGAATAAACGGCGTGATCATCAATTCTGCCAAGCGCTGTTCATTCACGGTGCCGCTGCGCGCCGCTTGGCCATTCTCATCCATCGCCTGACCGGTGTGTTTCAGCATCCAGTCATCCATCAGTGCATTGCCTGGCCCGGTATCGAACCCCAAGATCGCGAACGGGAACGAGTTCCCATTTAATCCATCAACGCGCTCGCCAATCCAAGTGATGTTCGACACACCACCAATGTTCAGCACGCCGACGGGCTTGGGCATATGCGCTGATAACGCCACGTGAAACAGCGGCATCAAGGGTGCGCCTTGCCCGCCATGCTTCACATCATTTGCGCGAAAATCGTACACCACCGGCACGCCCACAGACTTAGCGAGGCGCGCGCCATCACCGATCTGCCATGTGAGACTGAGCTTCGGGCGATGCCAAATCGTCTGACCATGAAAGCCGATCAGATCGGGTGCCGCACCTGCCTTGGCGATCACAGCCTTCACCGCTGTCGCATGCAGGTCGGTCAAGTCGGCTTCAATCGCCGCAACGTCTGGATGATCTTTCGCAGGCACTTCAGAGATGAACTTGTGCAGCCACGCCCTGAAATCAGGCGGGAACGACAAGGCCTCGGACGGCCCGAAAGCCGTCACGGTTTCGCCGTTGGTTTCAACCCAGGCTGCGTCTACCCCATCCATCGAGGTGCCGCTCATCAGCCCAATCACCCGTAAAGGGCGCGTTTCCGCCAGTTTTTTAAGGTCTACAGCCATTCCATCGCCTCTCCGGGCATGCTACCAACCCGGCTCTTGAAAGACGATACAACACGACCTCAAACGACACGTAAAGTTTTCGATCATGGCCCAATTTAAATCAGACCTGCTCAACACGCTCTCGACACGCGGCTACTTGCACCAATGCACTGATCTTGATGGATTAGATGCAAAGGCGGCCAGCGGTGTGATCACGTGTTACGTGGGCTATGACGCCACGGCTGATAGCTTGCATATCGGCAACCTGGTCTCGATCATGATGCTGCGCCGCTTGCAGCAAACGGGGCATCGCCCGGTTGCGCTGATGGGCGGCGGCACCACCAAAATCGGCGATCCGTCGGGGCGCGATGAAACGCGCGTGCTGGCCGATAACGACACCATCAATGCACGTATCGCCAAAATTCAGCCGACGTTTGCGCAGTTCCTGAACTTCGGTTCAGGAAAGACGGACGCCATGCTGGTGAACAATGCCGACTGGCTGGACAAGTTGGAATACATCCCGTTCCTGCGTGATATCGGCCGCCACTTCACCGTCAACCGCATGTTGACGATGGACAGCGTGAAACTGCGCTTAGAGCGCGAGCAGCCGCTGACATTCTTAGAATTCAACTACATGATCATGCAGGGCTATGACTTCGTGGAGTTGAACCGTCGTCATGGCGTGACCATGCAGATGGGCGGCTCGGACCAATGGGGCAACATCGTTCAAGGTGTTGAACTGGGCCGACGCATTCTGAACACTGATTTCTACGGTCTCACCACGCCGCTGATTACAAAATCATCGGGCGAGAAGATGGGCAAGTCTGTTTCAGGCGCCATCTGGCTGAGCGCTGAAAAGTTGCCGCCGTATGACTACTACCAATTCTGGCGCAACACTGAAGACGCCGACGTGGGCCGCTTCATGAAGCTGTTCACCGACATGCCGCTGGATGAGATTGCGCGTTACGAAGCGCTGCAAGGTGCTGAGATCAACGAGGGCAAAAAGAAGCTGGCCCTTGAAGCAACCGCATTGCTGCATGGCAAAGACAACGCAGACGCTGCGGCTGAGACAGCGCGCAAGACGTTTGAAGAGGGCGCGAGCACAGGCGACCTTCCCACCATCATGTTCTCTGACGCTGAATTAACAACGGGTGTGTCGATCATCGATGTACTGGTGAAGTTCGGCATGGCCGAGAGCAAAGGCGAAGCGCGCCGCTTGATTCAGGGCGGTGGCGCAAAGCTGAACGATGCCAAAATCAGCGATGACAAAGCCGTGGTGAAAGCCTCGGATTTGAAAGACGGCGTTGCGAAAGTCTCAGCAGGCAAAAAACGTCACGGCTTAATCAAGGCGTCTTAACTGCATCAAATTGTTTGTCGCCTTTGGCGCAAATTGTTTCACGTGAAACAATGCGAAAACATTGGTGTTTTACCGCTGCGGTATAGACTCACACTGAAGAGTTGAAAAATCCACAGCGGTGTAAGCGGTTCTCGCCCTGCTTTTGCAGGAAAAATGCAGGGGGCTTGTGTGGAAAACACTCGCGATTGTGGAAACAGTTTTCCACATCACTCACACACAATCTAATACAGACGTGCAAACGCTGCTGTATCAAAGCGCGAACGCATTATAGCACGATTTGAATACGGGAAAAATAAGTGCGGCCCGTTGTGCGCACAACTCACACTATTGCTGTGGTGGCGCGACGTCTTCTGACTTTGGCGACGGCGCAACTGTTTCTGGTTGCGGCTCAGACTTGGCCGGTGTTTTTGATTCAGGTGTTTTTGATTTTGAACTGCGCGCTTTCGATGAACCAACAGCATCGAAAATTGAAAATATTTTGCGCGTAATGCCAGGGGTCAAAACAGACAACGGGTTCACAGACGGCTCCGCTGTGGCCATAGGCCCGCGCCACGTAAAGTTAGCAGCAAAAATCCCACCACCGCGCTCTGGGCCCGTCAGAATGGTGCCGATCACTGGAATACGGTTGAGTGCGGAGTTAATCGCATACGCGGGCACCACGGTGCCTTGCACATCAATGTAGGAATCCGAGAACCGATAGGTGCCCTGCGCGGTCATACCGAGCGCACTACCAAACATCTCAGACTCACCAATACGCAGTGTGTTTTCCGCAAACCCAAACGGCACGCGCATCTCTTTGAACGAGATGCCATCGCCGCGCAGTTCGTCGGCAATGCCTGTCAGCGCCGCCACCGAGAGAATGCGCGCCACCATGGGCGCATCCACCAGCTTGAATTCTGTAATATTCACTTCACCATCAATCGCACCTTGCGGTGTGAATTTGCCGGTAATCGTCAGCTTACCGCCTTTGATGTCATCAAACAAACCGACGGTACGGACAACACCACCGCCGTCATCGCTGTAACCAGAGAACGTGCGTTCGCCATTCTGGCTGCCCAGCGCGAACGTAAATTCAGCACCGGATTTTTCGATTTTGCTTTTCAGGTCGATCTTCTGAATGGCGCGCTTATCGCGCTCGAAATACAGAGCAACGTCTTTCAGCGGCACATCTTTGGTCAGGAACATTTCACCAATGCTCGCTGAAATCTTCACCGGCGTTTGGTCTTTAGGTTTCTGATCTTGCGGCGCTTCTTCAGGTGGTGGCAGGTCCTCCACCTTCTGGCCGCGCGCATCGTCCTTGTTCAACTCTTTCCAAAAATACTGCGCATCGAATGTGGGACCCGACACATCCAGCACAAAGCGTCCATCGTCTTCGCGCAACAACTTCAAGGCTAAATTCGTGCGGTCGGCCTTGCCCTTTGAGATGTCGAGTGTTTTGAGCGATCCGCCCTCGCCAAATGTCGCCGCCCCCTCAACTTCTAAATCATTTTCGGCCCACACACGAAACGCAGGTAACGTATCGAGCAAGCCGTTTTTCAGTCGCAGCGACGCCGTGAAGTTGGCCTTTGTGCCGATCTCTTTTTTCCAACCCAACTCCGGGATTGCCATACTGACAGGCGTGAGATCGCCGGATGATTCCAAAATGGCAGTGTTATTCCGCAAAACCTTATAGTTCACCTTCGCCGATACAGGCCCGTCGATATTGGGCGGCATGAACGGCGGGAAGCCCAGCAAAATTAAGGGCCGCGCATCGTTGGAGATCAATGCATTCAGCGCATACTCGCTGCGCGTTTCTTTGCCAGAGAAATCTTCTTTCCAATCAATCTCGGTTTCAATGCCGCCCAATTTGGCCGTGCCGGTGAGTGCGAGACCAGAGTTGATGACAGTAACTTCCAAGTCACCATCGGTCAGTGGCAATTCAAATGCGACATCATCAATGCGCGCGTTGGTGACTTTGCCCTTCACGTTGATCTTCAGATCATCCAGCGAAAGATCACTGAGCAGTGGAAAATCTAAACCCAAATCCACATCAGCTGGCCCTGACGCGCCATTGGCATCCACACCCATTTTGGATGTGTACTGCAGCGGCTTTGAGTCAATCAGACGCAAGGCATCGCCCAAGTCGCCCTTCACTTTGATATCAAAATCAGCCTTGGGCACGTCTCTGGTCAGGTCATACATGCGCAACGTGGCGGTATTGACGCGCAAACCTTTGCCGCTGACGGTATCGGGCACAAAGCCGTTATCAACCTTCACCGTCACTTCATCTAAGCCCACAACCAAACTGCCCCCAGCGTCTTGCACCTTGGGCATGTCTTTCATGTAGTTGACAGTCACACCCGCAACATCAGCGCGCAGGTTCAGTTTTTCAGGCAACACCTGCCACGGTTCTTTGCCACCCAGATCAATCGTCGCTTTGGCGTTCTTCACGTTGCCGTTGTTTAAGTTGGCGACAATCCACTCCCGCGTATTCGGCGCCAACTTTTGCGGCCATAGATCTTTCAAACCTTGCAGCGTCAGACCATCAATCGTGGCCTGCACGTTAATATCCGGCGTGGTGCGCATGTTGATGGCTTTGCCCACCGCCGCGATCACGGGCGACAGCCCATCTTGCCGCACCACCTTCACTTCAAATTTTTCAATGGCGATCTGATCAAGGCCGCCGCTCGTCGCGGCTTTCAGTTCCGCGCCACTGATGGCAATTTCCCCACCTTGGTCGGCAGGCAACATGAGTTTGCCCGCGCCCGCGACAATGTTGATCTTCCCCCAGGTCGCAGAAGAAGCGAGATTGTCAGGGACAAAGTTGGCTTCAATGCTGCCGCTTAAATCTGTCTCAAGAATTTTAAGCTCAGCCAAGTCTGGCCAGAGAGCCGAGAACGCTGACGGACGTAACCCCTTGAACGAGGCGGTCATGGATAAAATGCCGGCATCGAACGCATAGCGCCCCGCCACATCCACACTAATGCGCGTACCACTGCCGACGAGAGGAACACTGCCTGCAATATCAATACCGTCGCGTTGGCCCAGCAAACGGAAGTTCGCATCGGGCACCAACCACTGCACGCCACTCTGCTCGTCGATCAGCACGATGGTGGTTTGCGAAATCTCGACATTCTCAAGCGCCGCACCAGCGCTCTTGTCGTCCGGATTGACGCGCAAGCCTTCCAAGATATCCGCAATCAGGCGCGATGATGTTTCAGAGGGCTGCTGAATAGAAATTTGTTCTGGTGGTACTTGCTGAACTATCGGTTGCGTGGGCGTGGTGGTGGGCTCTAACCCCAAGCGAATAGAACCATCTTGTGCACGCACGATGCGCAACACGGGGCGCGTGATGCCTAAGTGTTCCACCACAACGCGGCCCGCGATGAGCGAGGGAATATCCAGCCGCAAATCCAGCGACCCGAAGGCCGCAATCACATCGCCGCTGGCATTGCGCACCTGAACGTTCTGCACGGTGAGTTCTGGGCGGCGCGACATGCGCTTCCAGGTCAGTTCGGCATCTGCGATGGTAAAGGTGTAATCGGGCACGCCACGTTTCAGGGCGCTTTCAACGTAAGGGACCACCGGTGTCAGTGGAACGGGCCCACGCGCCAACTGCACACCCAGCACCGCCACCAAAAGGACGGCGGCGATGACAATGCCTTCTAAAACGCGGACGAGACTGCGGAGGACTATCTTCATTCTTACGTTTGGCTCAGGCCCTTGATGCGACTGCCTTTTTTGGCATCGCCCTGGCCCTGAACGCCTTGACCGGCATACCCAGATTTACCAAGCTGCGCCAGTCGTTTCGACCGCCGACCATAAAACGTGGTGGGCCGTTTCCTAAGGGTTCTTGCGTGTTTGTGCAATCCACCACCGTACTTCCTCTTCCGTTTGATCTGGCGCAAAGCCAGCGTTTCTTAACGGACTGGGCCGCCGCCGAAGGGGTTGAGGATACAACCCTCGCCACTTTCATGCGTGGTGCCCCGGCGATTGCGCAGCTTTCGCACCTGCTGAACGCCGTGTTCGGCAATAGTCCGTATTTGTCGGGTCTTTTGGTCCGGTATCCGCAGGTTTTACACGACGCCTGGACCCTGGGCCTGGACGTAACCTGGGGCCGCATTGTGGCGAATATTGGGGCCGTGCCCGCCGCCGGAGATACCCCCTCGCAGGCTGAGGTGATGCGCCACCTGCGCGAAATGAAGGCCAAAGCTGCCCTGCTGATTGCGCTGGCGGATATCACAAGTGCGTGGCCCTTAGCGCAGGTGACGGGCGCGCTGACAGACCTGGCCGATGGCTGCGTGCGCACCTGCGTGCAGTTCCTGCTGCGTGATGGTGTGGCGAAGGCTGAGTTGAACTTGCCCGATACAGCCAACCCCGAAGTGGGCTCGGGCTACATGATTTTTGCACTGGGCAAGCATGGCGGGCGCGAGCTGAATTATTCATCCGACATTGATCTGCTGGTTCTGTTCGATGATGAGACGATGCCTTATGTGGGCAAAAAATCACCGCAGGAATTTGCAGTGCGCATCACACGCGACCTGGTGAAGATGATGCAGGAGCGCACAACCGACGGCTATGTGTTCCGCACCGATTTGCGCTTAAGGCCTGATCCGGGCTCGACAGCGGTGGCAGTCTCACTCAGCGCAGCTTCGGTTTACTACGAAAGCTACGGCCAGAACTGGGAACGTGCGGCGATGATTAAAGCGCGCACCATTTCGGGTGACACAAAATCAGCCGCGTTGTTTTTAAAAGAGTTGGAGCATTTTATCTGGCGGCGCTCGCTGGATTTTTATGCGCTGGAAGATATTCACTCGATCAAGCGTCAGATCTACGCGCACAAGGGCGGCGGCAAAGTAACGGTGCCGGGGCATAATATTAAGTTGGGGCGCGGTGGTATTCGCGAAATTGAATTCTTCGCGCAAACCCAGCAATTGATTTGGGGTGGGCGCAAACCCGAAACACGGTCATCGCAAACCTTTGGCGCACTGGCGGCCCTAACAGCATTGGGTGTTGTGCAACCCGCTGTACGCGCAGATTTGGAAAAAGCGTATGAATATTTGCGGCGGTTGGAACACCGCCTGCAAATGATCAACGACGAACAGACGCAGAAATTACCCAAGGACGATGCGGGCTTGGCGCATGTGGCCACGTTTATGGGCTACGACACGCTGGAGCAGTTTGCAGAAGAACTGACGACTGTGTTGCGCACTGTTGAAACACACTATGCCGCACTGTTTGAAGACTCGCCGTCCCTTAGCATTGAAGGCAACTTGGTCTTCACCGGCACCGAGGACGACCCCGATACGCTGGAAACGTT
Source organism: Rhodospirillaceae bacterium (assembly GCA_965229355.1). Lineage (GTDB taxonomy): Bacteria > Pseudomonadota > Alphaproteobacteria > Rhodospirillales > Rhodospirillaceae. The sequence goes on from OZ245869.1 coordinate 4,226,645, forward strand.
GCGCAAACTGGGCTTCCAAAACCCATCCGTCGTCAGTGGCGCGGTGCGCATCTGGCACACGGGTCGTGCGAAGGCGACGAAGTCTCTTCGTGCGCGCCAGTTACTTACCGAGTTAATGCCGCGCTTATTACAAGCCTTTGGCCGTACATCAGAACCTGACGGCGCATTTGTGCGTTTTGATCGCTGCATGAATGAAGTGAACTCCGGCGTGCAGTTGTTGTCGGTGTTTTATTCCAATCCGTCGCTGCTCGATTTCGTGGCACAAGTGATGGGCGATGCGCCGCGCTTGGCTGAAGACGTGGCGCATAATCCGGCGCTTCTGGACTATGTGTTAGAGCCGCGCTTCTTTGAATTTCTGCCGCCCTTGGAAGAGTTGTGCGCAGATGTCGCACGGCTGACGCAAGAAACGCCGCACCTCGATGTGGCGATTAACGCCTGCACGCGCTGGACCAACGAACATCGCTTTCAAGTGGCCGCGCAAGTGTTGCGCGGGACGATGGACCCGCTGCAAGCCTCACGCGCACTGAGTGACATTGCTGAAGCCGCATTGAATGCATTGATCCCGCGTATCCACACTGAATTTGCAGCCCAGCATGGCCATGTCCTGGGCAGCGAATTGGGGGTGATTGCCTATGGCAAGCTTGGCAGCCGAGAGCTCACACTTTCATCGGATTTGGATTTGGTGGTGGTCTATAGCGGTGCGGAAGATGCCACATCGAATGGCACACGCCCCTTCCCGGCTTCGGCCTATTACATTCGCCTGACGCAGCGCATTGTCTCAGCGCTCACCACGCTCACCAGCCAAGGCCGCTTATTCGATGCCGACTTGCGCCTGCGCCCCAACGGCGACAAAGGCCCGCTGGCGGTCAGCACCGAAGCCTATGCCAAGTATCAGGCTGCCGATGCCTGGACGTGGGAACACATGGCGCTGACCCGCACGCGCATTCTGTATGGCAGCGATAAAATCCGCGCCGAGATTGAAGCGGGCATTGAAGCTGGCCTGCACAAACCGCGTGAGGCTGATGCGCTAGTGGTGGCGGTGGCCGAGATGCGCAAGAAAATGCGGCTGAGCCAAGATTCGAGCGGAGCCTGGAACATCAAGCGTATGCCGGGCGGCATGGTGGATGTGGAATTCATCGTGCAATACCTGCTGTTGCGTGATCCTAATCTGCGCAGCGCAGACGACCCCAGCATTTCAGCGGCCATTGCGCGTCTGGCCGCAGCGGGGCACCTTACCCGCGATCAAGCCAAAGACTTGGCAACGGCTTTCAACTTGTGGTCGCGGCTGCTGAGTTTGCTGCGCATGACGCTGACTGATGACGTGGCCAAGCCGCCCTTCCCGGCGGGCCTTGATGCCAAGCTTGCGAAGATTGGCGAAGTGCCCGATACCACAGCCCTGGAAGCCCGCATTCAAACGGTGGCCGCGTCGGTGGCGGCGATTTATCAAAACATTATTGATCAGCCCGCCGATAGCGCACGTATAAAATTCGGTAATGAATTACCGCACTAATATTTGGGAGAGATGACCATGGCTGCGAAAGCTAAAGTGAAGAAAGCAAAGAAGGCTGCACCGAAGAAAGCTGCACCAAAAAAAGCAGTACCAAAGAAAGCTGCTGTGAAAGCAGCTGCCCCAACGGGCGCGTTCTTGGGCAAGAAGGCCCCTGCGTTCTCGATGCCGGCCGATGATGGCTCAACGGTGAGCTTGGCCAACTTCAAAGGCAAGAACGTGATTTTGTACTTCTACCCGAAAGACGACACGCCCGGCTGCACCACCGAAGCCTGCGACTTTACAGCAGGTCTGCCGAATTTCGGCAAAGCCAATGCCGTTGTGATCGGCGTTTCGAAAGATACCGTGGCCAGCCACCAGAAATTCAAAGCCAAGCACAAACTCAAACACATCCTGGGCGCAGATGTAGATGGGAAAGTCTGCGAAGCTTACAAGACTTGGATTGAGAAAAGCATGTATGGTCGCAAGTACATGGGCATCGAGCGCGCGACGTTCCTGATTGATAAAGACGGTGTAGTGCGCGGCGAATGGCGCGGCGTGAAAGTGAAAGACCACGCTGCCGAAGTTCTGGCTGCGACGAAAGCGCTTTAAATTGATGTTTGCGTCACTGACCGATGCCGCCTGCGCGGTTTTAAACAGCGCAGAAGACAAAGTGGCGCTAACATTTGAGGCCGCAAAGGCGTGGCGTGCGGGGGAACTGACCATTGGCAACGCGGTGCCTCCCCTGCGCCCCGCCCGGCCGGCCAAACCTGAAAGCGCCAGTCCCAGTGATATGCCCAAACGCTCCACTGGTCCTAAAGGTCGTGTTGCGTTGGTTCATGCGCTGGTGCACATCGAACTGAACGCGATTGATCTGGCCTGGGACATTATCGCGCGCTTTGCCGATCAGAATTTGCCTAAAGATTTTTTTGATGATTGGGTGGATGTGGCGGTGGAAGAAGCCGAGCACTACCGTGACTTGGCGGCACGCCTGATCGAACTGGGTGCGACTTATGGTGACATGCCAGCCCACGGCAGCTTGTGGGAATCGTGCGTCATCACAGCGGACGACTTGCTGGCACGGTTGGCCTTGATCCCCATGACACTCGAAGCGCGTGGGCTCGATACAACGCCAGTTACGTGCGTGAAGCTGCGCGGCAATGGTGACGAAGATACCGCACGCGTTCTCGACACGGTTTTTACTGACGAGATCAAACACCTGAAAATTGGTGTGCGTTGGTTTGAGTTTGAGTGCCAGCGCCGTGGGCTAGAACCACATGCCCATTATAAAGCGCTGCTAGATGCGCGCTTTATCGGCACCTTAAAGCCGCCGTTCAATATGCCCGCACGTTTAGAAGCGGGTATGGGTGAAAGCTATTTAAAGCCGTGGCTTGCTACTGCCTCTTAAGGCGCATCAACATCAGCAGCGGTTTTCAAACGTGACGCTAGCGATGCTGCCATGAACTTATCAAGGTCGCCGTCCAACACGCCTGCGGTGTCCGACGTCTCCACATCGGTGCGCAAATCTTTCACCAGCTGATACGGCTGCAACACGTATGAGCGAATTTGATGGCCCCAGCCGATATCGGTTTTTGCGGCTTCCTGCGCGTTGGCTTTGGCTTCGCGTTTTTGCAATTCCTGCTCATATAAACGAGCCCGCAACATCTCCCACGCTTTGGCGCGGTTCTGGTGCTGCGAGCGTTCGTTCTGGCACGAGACCACAATGCCTGTGGGTTGGTGCGTAATGCGAATGGCGCTGTCTGTTTTGTTAACGTGCTGACCACCAGCCCCTGAGGCGCGGAAGGTATCAATGCGGCAGTCTTTTTCGTTAATCACGATATCGATGTTGTCGTCGACCACCGGATACACCCACACGGATGAGAAGCTGGTGTGACGGCGCGCGTTTGAATCGAACGGCGAAATGCGCACTAAGCGATGCACGCCGGATTCTGTTTTCAGCCAGCCATACGCGTTGTGGCCGATGATGTGGAATGTGACGGACTTAATGCCAGCGCCATCGCCTGCGGTTTCTTCCAGATAAATGCACTTATAGCCTTTGGACTCAGCCCAGCGCGAATACATGCGCGCTAACATTTCGGCCCAGTCTTGCGCCTCGGTGCCACCAGCACCGGCATTGATTTCAAGATAGCAGTCGTTGGCGTCTGCTTCGCCCGAGAGCAGGCTTTCCAGTTCCAACTGCTTGGCGCGGCCTTGCAAGCCGTCCATCAGCGCGCGGCCCTCTTCAAGTGCCGCGCTATCACCTTCGGCGTCCGCCAGTTCAATCAGCGTCAGCGCGTCATCAAGTTCAGATTCAAGCTTGCGGGTCTTGCCGATGGCGTCCGTTAAGTGCGTCCGCTCTTTCATCAGCGTCTGCGCTTTGGCGGAATCATTCCAGAAGTCGGGTTCTTCGACTTTCGCGTTCAGTTCATCCAGGCGGTAAACAGCGCGATCCCAGTCAAAGATGCCTCCTGAGCATGGAGAGTGCTCTGCGGATGTCGTTGGCTTTATTTTCGATGTCGGGACGCATGGCCATGGCGGGTACTCAAAGGGTCGAACGGCGCTGTTTTAGGGGAATTAGCCCGCCCAAACAAGGCTTTGGCCCTGTTTTGCAGCCCTCCGGCACGCCCAACTTCTAGTTGGTACTCATTCTATAGTTCTCGTCATAGAGTCCGCCCCTCTGGAGTGAAATAAGGGGTTCATTTCAATGCGATATGTCGTGGTGGTTTTTGCGGCCCTGCTGCTCGCGGGGACAGCCCAGGCCCAAGCGCCGGATTGGCAGCGCCCTCTGGACGCTAAATTCGCAGGCGGAGCCACATCCTTAAGTGTGCTTATCCAACTGCACACTCCTGCAATCACCGACACGCCGGAGCGCGCTACCACCTCTGATCAAGCCCGCAGCATTGCAAGCGCTGCAACAACACCTTTCGTAAGGGCATTGCAGTCCTCAGGGATTGCCGTGCGAAGCGCCTATACCTATCAGCCCATTGTTCTGGCGGACATCCGGCCAGATGATCTGAGGGCACTGGCGGAACGGCCCGAGATCGCGGCTGTTTATGAAAACTATTATATTAGCCTTGATCCCATTCCGACCGAGCCAGCACCAAACCTGCCCACCACGCTGCCCGATCGCGAACGCCCGCAACTTGATAAGAGCACCAAGTATGTCAACGCCGACGCGGCCTGGGCCCGAGGCTATCGCGGCCAGGGGTATGCGGTCGCGGTGCTGGATAGCGGCATCAACGCTGGGCACGAGATGTTTCGCGGGCGCTTGGTTGCCGAAGCGTGCTTCTCTGACCCCACGATTGTTTCGTATTACGAAAGCCTGTGCCCGAACCAACAGAAAAGTGCCATCGGCCCCGGCACCGCCGCGTTGTGTCCGGGTGGGAAAGCCAATACCAGCGGTGTGTGCGAACACGGCAGCCATGTCGCAGGCATTGCGCTGGGCGATAACAATGCAGCGACGGACCGATTGCGCGGTGTCGCACCTGAAGCAAATCTGGTCGCGGTGCAGGTCTTCACCCGCACTAAAGGCTGCGACAGCTGCCTCGGCGCTTATACCTCTGACCTGTTAGCTGCAATGGATTGGGTCGCGAGTGTTGCTGCGACCTACAAAATTGCCGCAGTGAATATGAGCCTCGGCTCCAGTGGCGGGTACAGCAGTGGCTGCACCGGCATGGCCTTGGAAAATTCCATTAAGATGCTGCGCCAAATGAATGTGTTGACGGTCATTGCTGCAGGCAACGGCGGATACAGAAATGCATTGTCGCACCCGGGCTGTATTCGCGATGCATTTACCGTGGGCTCGATCAATCTGGCCGCGATGCCATCGTACTTTACCAATTCAGCAACGGGACTGGATTTATTCGCCCCCGGTGAACTGGTGAGATCGGCCACCTTCGGCAGCGCAACATCTTATACCGCGCTCAGCGGCACATCGATGGCGACCCCGCATGTGGCCGGAGCCGTCGCGGTGCTGAGATCGAAACTCCCCACCGCAACGGCTGCACAGTTGGAATATGCATTACAAATTAGCGGCCCCAAAGTAACGCGATCAGATTGGACATGGTCGACACCCCGCCTGGATTTAAACGCGGCGCTTGATGTGCTTGGCCTTGATCCACCGCCGCCCGGTGTCACCATGGTGGGCTTATTTCCAGGTGATCGCCCAGATGTCCGCTCCATCTTGCGTCTCACGAACCCCGGCACGAGTGGGTTCGTGGTGCCTGTCACCGTCATCCAAGACACACCGCGTGTTGTGCTGGGCACATATAAAATCACGCTTCCGGGTAACGGTACCATGCAGGCTTCGGTGCGCGATATGGAGAATGCAATTCGCGCGCAGGCGTTGGCGACCTCATTAGTTAGCCTGTCCATCAATCCACCGCGCGAAGTGTATGCGCAACACATCACTGTCGACAGCAATGGCCAAGCGCTGTCAAACTTAACGCTATGCACCAGCGATAAGATTGCCCCATCAACCATGATGACATTTGTGCACACTCAGAATGTCGTGGGCCGTGTCAGCTACATCACCATGACCAACACATCGCCCCTTCCGGCAACGCCAATGTTTTATTTGTATAATGGGGGAAATGGCAACGCGCCCGCGTTCACGCTGTTGGGCAGTACCCGAGGGCCCACGATTGAAGGCAATAGTACGGTCAGATTTGCCGCACAGACCATTCTGGATAAGGAGCGCGTGCCCGGCCTTCCCATGGTGCCCAGCAGCATTTCCTATGTGGATGTCAGCGTTTCAAATTTTACCGGTTTAATCCGGCACGATGTTGAACAGTCACAAATCCGCACCGTCACAGATATGACGACGAAATGCGCAATCTAAGACCTTAGTAAATGCTGCCTGCCGCCGGTTGATCAGGCAATTGGCGGTTCATAGGGCCTAGCGCATCGTCTTCGTCGGATTGGCCCATGATGGTTCGTTGTGAAAAGGGTGATGTGCCTTCTTTGAACGCTTCCAAGATCACTTTGCTGTCACCGGGTTCTGCCGGTTTACCGGTATCAAGGTTCACGCGCACGAACGTCACACCATCGGGGATACGGAATGGGGTTGCGGCTTTATCTTTCAACGCCACTTTCATGAACTCGCGGAAGATCGGTGCCGCCACGACACCACCGGTTTCTTTTGAACCCAACGTGCGCGGTTCATCGTGGCCCACGAACACACCCACCACCAAGTCCGGCGAGAAGCCCACAAACCACGTATCGAAGCTGTCGTTACTGGTACCGGTTTTGCCCGCTAAGGGCTTGCCCACTTCAGCAACCGTGCGGCCTGTACCGCGTTCAACGACACCTTCCATCATGTGCACGACTTCGTAGATGGCACCGGGATCAGCCACTTGCTCGCGCTCGTCGGTCAATTCAGGTTTCGTGCCTGAAATGGGGCCAGCGGCCGCATTGCAATCAACACACTGGCGTTGATCTCGGCGATAAATGGTTTTGCCATAACGATCTTGAATACGGTCAATCAGTGACGGCGTAATTTTCTTGCCGCCGTTCACCAGCATGGCGTAGCCGGTGGTCAGGCGCAGCACCGTTGTAACCTCAGAACCCAGTGCGGCTGATAAGTACGGCGGCAGCTTGTCGTACACGCCCAAGCGTTGCGATGTATCGGCCACCTTCTCCATCGTCACAGCTTGCGCCAAGCGCACGGTCATCAAGTTCTGTGACTTCTCTAAACCACGGCGCAATGTGGTCAGGCCCAGATATTCGTTGGTGTAGTTCTTGGGCTTCCACTTGGGCAAGCCGGGGCCTTGATCAGCCACAAACGGCGCATCGAGGACAAGTGTTGACGGCGTGTAGTCATTCTCCATCGCCGCCAGATATACGAACGGCTTAAAGGCCGAGCCCGGCTGACGCATGGCTTGCGTGACACGATTGAATTGCGAACGCGCATACGCAAAGCCGCCGGTCATCGCCAGCACACGCCCTGTGTGGGGATCTAACGCGACGATAGCGCCATCAGCATCGGGGAATTGGCGTAAGTTGAAAACCTCAGGCGGCGCTTCATCTAAGTGCGTCACCATAATGATGTCGCCCGGTTGCAGCACTTGCGCGGCTGACTTGATCGCCTCACCCAGGCTGCGATCGCCATTCTCTTTGTTCACCTTCACTTGACGCGCCCACAGCAAGTTCGCGAGCGGAATGTGGCCGGTGGTACCATCGGGTAAAATGATGTTGGCTTTATCGGGTGCGCTCTTTTCAACAACGGCCAGCGACCATGCCTCAGGCATACCGCCCGGCACTTTGAAGGCCTTCAAGCCTTCCATCAGTGACTGGCCTGGGTTCAATTTCCCCAGCACGCCGCGATAACCGTGGCGCACATCGTACGTCTGCAACCCTTGCTGCAAAAACTTCTGCGCGGCGGCTTGGTATTCGGCATTCACCGAGGTGCGCACCACAAGGCCGCCTTTATACAGCACCTCAGTGCCATAGGTTTTGGCCAGATCGCGGCGCACGTCTTCTGCAAAGAATTCAGCGCCGACTGCCGTTTCATTGACCGGGCGGTTAAAAACCAGGGGCTCTTTTTTGGCAGCGACAGCTTCATCACGATTGATGTGGCCGTCTTCGTACATCCGGTCGATCACGTAATCGCGACGCTCGCGGCCATACTCGGCGTTATTCATAATCCGGCCCGGTGCTTGCGTGGCGCCTGCGATAAAGGCCGCCTCACCGATCGTCAGTTCATCTAGTGTTTTATTGAAAGCATTGCGCGCAGCTGCTGCCACACCGTAGCCAGCCCCCAGATAGTTTTCGTTCAAGTACAGTTCAAGGATATGGTCCTTGCTGAACGTCTGCTCCATACGCACTGCAATAATTGCCTCGCGGAATTTGCGGGTGAAGCTGTACTCGTCACTGAGTAGGAAATTTTTCGCCACCTGTTGTGTGATGGTGGATGCACCAACGGAACGGCGGCCTTCCAGTTTACGTTCAACGTTGGTGATCAACACCGCGCGGATCAAACCTAAAAAGTCGATGCCGTTGTGTTCGTAAAATGATTTGTCTTCCGCCGAGATGAACGCATCAATGACGCGCTTGGGGATCGCATCAATCGGCACGAAGATGCGGCTTTCAACCGCGTATTCCTGGATCAGGCGACCATCACCACCATAAAGCCGCGTGGCCATAGGCGGTTCGTATGTGGCCAGTTGGTTGTGGTCTGGCAGGCCCCGGCCCCAGGTGTAGAATGCGTAGATCAGCCCTGCGCCTGCAACAAACACCCCCATCAGCAAGACGGAAACACCAATCGCTAACCAACGTGCCATGAGGTCAAAACTCGAGATGAGATGTGCCGAAACAAACGCGCCAAAGCCGCCGAAAGTTCAGGCTTTCGGCGGTAGTGTTATCATAAATGTGGCGGATTTCCGCAACCGCTGATCACGGGCGGGTAAGCTGCTGATTTTAAGGGGGAAAGGCCGTATTTTAGGGCTTGGCTGCAGGCTTAGGTGCGGGAACGCTGCCCGTCTCGGCATAGACCTTCAAGCGCCCCAATTGCAGCGCCAGCACCTGATCGACAATCTTCGCCAAGCCTTCCAGGCCGTCCTTGCTGTAACCGCCCATAGCGTTCTCAACCGTCACATCGGTCTCGGTACCATTGGCCTTAAACGTCCACGTCAGCGCGCCATCAACACCCATGCCCTGCATCGGCCCAAGCGCGCCACGCAAGCGCACCATTTTACCTGGTGAAATAAACACTACTCGAGAGTGTTCAACGCTTTCACCGGTCTGCGTGATCTCGCAGAAGCAGCCGCCCACTTTCATCTCAAGGCTTAAGTTTTCGCCCTTGCCGTACCAGGTGTGATCGGGGCTCCACCATTTCGGCAGTGCTGTGAAGGCGGCATAAACTTTGTCGGAGGGTGCGGCCACACGCGCTGTCGTGCGCAGTTCAAAACCATTCGGGCTTGCGCTGATCACTTCCGCTTGTGCCGACGCGACACCGAAACTGAATGCTGCGATAAGGCTGAGAATGTAAGATTTGCGCATCTGGCTCCCCCCGCGATGATGGCTCCATCTTACGGGGAAATGCACACAACTAGAACATGGATTCCGCGCGTTTACGCCAGCGGCGCTTGGGTTCTTTGCGCCCTGCCTCGGTATTACGGATCAGATCGGCCAAGGCTTCCTGTTCTTTGTCTTCCGTGTTCGCAACGGGTTCAGGCTGATACAACACGAAGTTCGCTTTGAATTTTTCCCACCACTGCGGCGCATACAGTGCAAACGGTTCGGCCAATAACTGACGAAAGCCTTTGTCCATCAACAGCATTTTGCCAGCGTCGGTCTTATCGAAGTCCATGCGCTTCAGAATGACTTTTACAACCTTATCGTAAGGCTGCTTCTGGGCGGCTTCAGCTTGCAGCAGGTTCAGACGCGCGATGATTTCAAAAAACAAATCCGAGACCAGACGGTCCTTGCGGTCGGCGACACGGTCCAACTGATCGGCAATGGCACTAAACAGAATATCGACCTCGGCACTTTCATACAGGCCAGGGATTTTGGCCGCTTCCAGAGCCACAAACCCGGCATAGAAAAAGTCATCCACCGGGTAGTAAGCATCAATGTCGATTTTACGATTATCAGTTGAATTGTGCTCGGCCAGGCCGCCTTGAACAACCTTCAGCCAGTTCGGGTATGTGCGGGCGGTGACCCCCAGAACGTTACCCAGAAACTGCTTCACAGCCATGTCATAGGTGACCGCATTGGGCGGAATGTAACCGCGCCAATTGCGCAGGCGCTTCCAAAGCTGCTGGAAAAAGAGGACGAACTTAAAGGGCGGCTTCTTTGGCTTTGAAGCAGCTGTTTTGGCGGATCCGCTTGTTTGCGACGCTTTAGAGCCGGGCGTTTGCCCAACGTTAAAGGCCGCTGGCCTTTTGGTCAGCGCTACATTCACAACCTACGTCTCCCAACGGTCGCGGCCCTTATATGCGGACTCTTACTGGTCCTGGGTCGTCGTCCCGCCAACGGTTTTATATTGCCATTATTAAGGGAAAGTGTCGATCAACGGCGGTTTTGGCCGAATAGCGGTGTGAAGGCGTTTTTTTGACTGCCAAAGTCATCACAGTTTCGTCATTCGTTGCGGCTGGTGAACGGCGGTAGAAAATGAAAGCGACAGACACACCTTTAGTTTTAAAGTCCGGCGGCTTTAGAGTGCCGCCTGGGAAGTTGACCTAAAAAGTACGTACCGCAGAGGGAGGAACCTGCACATGAGTAACCGCTTAAAACATGTTTTAGCTGGCGCAATGACGGCTGTGGCGCTGTTCGCTACACCGGTGTTGGCAAAAATGGATGCTGCCACTGAAGCCGAATTGAAAAAAGCGCTGGCCGGTAGCCATCGTTCAGATGCCAATAAAGCCCGCGACCAATACCGTCATCCGCTGGAGACCTTGAAGTTCTTCGGCTTGAACAAAGACATGAAGGTTCTGGAAATCTGGCCCAGCGGTGGTTGGTACACCGAAGTGCTGGCCCCGGTGCTGAAAGACAACTACATCGCCGCCCACATTGACCCAGCGCGCAGTGAAGGCGCTGCCAAGCAAGTTGAGACTTACAAAGCTGCACTGGAAAAGAACGCTGCCATTTACGGCAAGCCGACCGTTACAGTGCTGATGCCGCAAACCAACCAAGTCACGCCTGTGCCTGCGGGTTCGGTGGACATGGTGCTGAGCTTCCGCAACATCCACAACTGGATGGCGTCGGACTTGCAAGAGGTGATGTTCAAGACGTTCTATGACAGCTTAAAGCCGGGCGGTTATTTGGGCATTGTCGAACACCGCGCAAAGACCGATCAGCCGCAAGACCCGAAAGCGAAGTCGGGCTACGTGCGTGAAGATTATGCGCAAAGCTTGGCTGAAAAAGCAGGCTTCAAGCTGGTCTCGAAGTCGGACGTGAACAACAACGCCAAGGATACCAAAGATTATCCGAAGGGCGTGTGGACCTTGCCGCCGAACTACGCCGAGAAGGATGTTGATAAAGACAAGTACACAGCGATTGGCGAAAGCGATCGCTTCACGCATCTTTACCAAAAGCCCGCCAAATAATTCGCGATACAGAAACGATAAAAGCCCCGGACGAAATCCGGGGCTTTTTTATTTAGCGCTGCGGCAAATTCCGCACCGCGATATCGCGGCTTTCAATTTCTGTGTCCGGTAGCAACTCACGCGCAGGTATAGACCGCGAATCAAACGTACGCGGTACTGTTGGTTCAATGCGCAACGCGAACTTTTTCGCAACATTTTGATCGGGCCAGTAATCACCGTGGTGATTGCCAGAACACGCGATTCCCTCACCGAACGTCGTTGGATTGCCATGCAAACCTACGGCTACCCCGTAGGCTTTCGGTTCGATGTTGCCAATGGCGGCCAACGCCTGACCTGCTGGAAACGCCACGCGCAGCACCATGTCCCGCGATGAATGAAATTTGATCATCGCCTTTGAGAACGTTCCGGTCTTTTCCAATCTCTCGGTTGGCGAGACCAAATCAACCGGTACGGCAGGCGCCATCAGGCCCGCAATTTCAAAATCGAGCGTCGGGTTTAAGTTCGGCAAGCGCTCGAAGGCTTCTAACATTAAGCGACACCCTAACGAGTGCCCCAGCAAACTCACCCGCCGCCGGGTTAAGCCCAGTGTTGTGAAACTAGCCAAGTAACGCGCCAGCACATCAGCCGCTTCAAAGCTGCGCTTCACATCGACGGGATAACCCGAGAAATCCAACGCCGGAAATGGCCCCACAGCAGCGTTGCCGGGCCATTGAAAGTGCGCAATGGCATCAGCCCCTTTGCGCCCTGCAAAGTATTGATTCAACAAATCCGTCATCACGCCATAACTGCGCTCGGCTTGTTTGCGGCTGTTGTTGAACCCGTGAACCAGAAACAGAATATGGCGCGCATCGCTGCGCGCCAATCCGTCTGGGTCTGAGACTGTATCGCGCACTGGTCCGCCGCGATTATCATTCACACGGACCGAAAGCCGATAAACTTTGGGAAGGTCTTGCGGCATTAGCGGCGCAAGCTTTGCACCGCCGCCACAATATCACGCGTGATCGGCGCGAAGTACGCCCCAGCAATACCGATCAGAACGCCCAGCAGATGCGCTTGTGAACTTGCGTTCGAAGCCCAGATCGCCAGTTCCACAATACCAACCGTGAGAATGATAGAGGCCACCTGCATCTGCCATTTCCAATCAGCGCTGACAGTGATTTGCAGCGCGTCGAGATTGCGCTGAATACGGTTCGAAACCCGTACACGAGCATCGTGCGCTGCGGCATCAGCTGGCGCACCATCCGTCACACGCGTCACGTCTTCGCGGGCTGCGCCTGACGACAACGCAACCAACAAATCCTTGTGGTCTTTGGGATAATCCATTGCCGCTTGAGCGGCGGCATTCATTTGCGCCACCATTTGCTCGGTCGGCAATTCAAACAGCGCCTTCTCATCCTTGCCCGTGGCCAGATCAATCAACTGCGCATAGGACTTACCTGCGTCAGCTTTCTTAATATCGACTGTGGAGGCTTTCGCTTTGTCCTCAAGCCACGTTTTGACTTTTTGCATCTGATAATTGCGCCGCATCGGCGTCAGCTCTTTGATGATCTGAATCAGAAGCATGGCAATGGTGCCAATGGCCGCCAACGCGCCCACTAACTGCAACAGCGTACCGCCGTTTGTTGGCATCAGCGCATTATTGATTTGCGAAACAACATCTAAGTCCATTGTATCCCCCCGGTACAAAGTTAGATGTCGAGCCTAGAGCAACACGCTTCATGCCGTAAACGACAAAGTGTGAGGGAAAAAGATTGACCGCCGCAGCTGAGATTAGTTCTGGCTTTTAGCCGAATTGCTTTCTTCGATGGCCATGCCGGCCACCACCCACTCGCCGGTGTCGGCTTTCACCAGCGCATAGTTCGCGACCGACACTTTACCCTTCTTGTCGATCAGCTTTACGCGCTGCACGTAGTGGTCTTCTTTCGTGCGCAGATCTAAGAACGTGACTTTGTCCCACAGTTTGATCGGCGTGTATTCCTTCGCCAGCAACGCCATGAAGGTCGCCGCATCGCGGAAGGCGCGGCGAATATTGGGCGAAGCAAACGACAGTGCGCGCTCCGCATCGTCTTTGCGGATCGCTTCCAACTGTTGCTCGATCACGCGGCGAATGGCCAAGCCTGGATCGTTTTTAAAATCGAGATTGGTTTGACCCACGGCATAGGCGTTCGTGCTTAAAACCACCATCGTGGCTAAGCTGATCAGAATGCTGCGAAGGACCTGAAAAAGGGCCATGGATGCCGAGTCTCCCACCTTCGCAACGGTGGCATGCCCTGCCCTTTTTTGCCAAGCCGGATTGGCGTGTCTTGGAACCTTCATTGTCACTTTCATCGTGCTAGTGTCGGCCCTGACACACTATCCAAAAGACGTACTTTTCCGAAAACGTACTGAATAAGGACTGAAGCAATGGCGACCGTGGCATTTATTGGGTTGGGCGTAATGGGCTTCCCCATGGCGGGGCACTTGGCCACCAAGGGCCATAAGGTCACGGTCTATAACCGCAACAAAGCCAAGGCCGAGCAATGGGTCGCCAAGTACGGGCATGCATTAGCAGCCACCCCCCGCGAAGCCGCCCGGGGGGCCGAAGTGGCGTTTTGCTGTGTGGGTGATGACCCCGATGTCAAAGCTGTGGTCTGCGGCGAGGACGGCATGCTGGGCGGCATGGCCCCCGGCTCTGTGATTGTCGATCACACCACGGCCTCGGCCGAACTCGCGCGCGGCCTGGCCAAAGAGTGCGCTGGATTAAGTGTCGGCTTTGTCGATGCGCCGGTATCGGGCGGACAAGCCGGGGCAGAAAATGGACAATTGAGTGTGATGTGCGGCGGGGCTGAACGCGACTTCGCCAAAGCCGAACCGATTATCGCCGCTTATGCCAAGGCTTGTAAGCTGATGGGCGATAGCGGTGCGGGCCAGCTGACCAAAATGGTGAACCAGATTTGCATTGCCGGTTTGGTGCAAGGCTTGGCGGAAGCCATGAACTTCGGTCAGCGCGCAGGCCTGAACATGGATGCGGTGTTGGATGTGATTTCCAAAGGCGCTGCGCAATCCTGGCAGATGGAAAATCGGGGCCGCACCATGTGTGCTGATAAATTTGATTTTGGTTTTGCGGTCGATTGGATGCGCAAAGATTTACGCATCACGCTCGATCAAGCGCGTAGCACCGGTGCACGGCTGCCTGTCACAGCACTCGTTGATCAGTTCTATGCCGAAGTGCAAGCCCAAGGTCATGGCCGTTGGGATACATCGAGCTTGATGTCGCTTCTGAAGTAAAAGCGCACAACTTGTTTCACGTGAAACAAGTTAAAAACACCACTGACCGTTTTTGTGGAAAACGATGAAAGTTTTTTTGCGCTGATCGTGCCCGCTCCTGCTAATTGCAGGCCCGGAACAGGAAAAGCGGTGGAGAGCGTGGAAAAATCCACGCCCTATACCGCAGTGGTTTTTCAACTTTTACGAATTACTTTTTGGCCGGTTGCTGCCTTGCTGCAGCACGTTGACTGCGCAAGCCTTTGATCAACTCATCGGACTGCACTTGGGTGACGAGCGAGTCAAAACGCGGCAGTTCACGCATCCACTGATTTTGCCGCGCGATATTGCGGCCAATTTCCGTCAGCCTAGTCGACACCGCCGGATCAAACTTCAACTGGTTCGCGCGCAAGTCCGCATCTTCCGGCATGCCAATCATGTAAAAATCACCACCGACAAACATGGTGGCCAAATAAACGTCGTACAAACTGCGCTGAAGCACTGTGCGCATCATCTTCAATACCGACGCTTCCAGAATCTCTAAGCTGTTGACCTTTACCAGCTTCTCAGAACGCTCTTCCATCATCTGCGAATTAACGATGGCGTACACTTTCAACGGCAGTTTGATCTCAGTGGCAACAAACGACGGCACGAAGATGGATGCAGACATACTGCCATCGACGTGCATTTGCGTGCGCTTCTCAGGGTGATCAGGCTCGGGTGAGATCATCACCGGCTCGAAGAAACCGGGAATCGCCGCTGATGCCATCAAAGCATCGATATACATGGTGCGGCGGTCGGGCCGCGTGCTGTTGGCCAACGCGGTTAAATCCCACACCACGACACGCCCGTTATCGAGATCGGTCGATGCGACCAACAAACGGCGACCTTTATCGCGGCGCTCTTTGGCAACCTTATCCAGCACCTCGTCTGTCATCAAATCTTCCATCAATGTGCGCAGCGGTTTTTGGCTGGCGAATGAAGGGCTGAACGGAATGCTTAAGAGATCGCGGGGCTCGTACACCTTTTTGTTAGTGATGTTGGCGTAAACTTCTTCCGATTTTTGGTCGTACTCTTTGCCCAGAAAAGCAAAGGTAGACAGCAGCGCCCCTGTGGAAACGCCCGTCACCACATCGGCTTGTGGACGGGTGCCGGTGGCACTCCAACCACTGAGCACGCCTGCGCCGAACGCTCCGTACGAGCCGCCGCCTGATAACGCCACAATCACGATCTGGCCGTCGCCGGTGTGATCAGCCACGACAACGTCGGACGGTAAAGGCCGGTCGTTGAAGAACACCGCTTGTGAGGAATCCTGACGCAGCGCCCCAAAGGGAATGTACTGCGACGGCACCTCGGTACGCTGCGGCGTCGAGCACGCGGCCAGCACAGTGGTGGCGATCAGGGCTGATGTGATTGTTTTAAAAGCGGAAAAGCTGCGAATCATGTGGGGCGGATAATATGTCTGGGGTGAGAGCTATGAATGAAGATGTGCGATACCGCCGAATTACGGCAGGAATGTGCCAAACCTACCCTAATTTAACGCACGAGCGGCAACCTTGTTGCGGAAATAACCGTGACAGTTGCGGGTAAGCGCTATTGCATGACTCCAAGAAAATCTAAGCGGGCCAAGCCGGAGCATGACGTTGAAAATTGGAAGAGCGAGAATCAGCCCCTCACCCCTTCTTCTTCACAATAATCTCCATGCACGCCCTGTATCTTTCACTGACGCCGTATTGCACCGGCTCAAAGCCGTGTTGCATGAGCAATGAGTACAACCGTTTGCGCCCGAAGTTATGGTAGTGCTCTAACTCACCCCAATAGGGATTGGCTTTATTCACATCCAGCACGCGCCACAACATGCTGTCGGCGTTCGGCATGGAAATCAGCAGTACGCCGTTTTGATCTAACAGGCGCGCAGCGGCCTGCAAACCTTGCGCCGGATACGGCATGTGTTCCAGCACATCGGCTAAGCTGATGACATTGCATTTACGCACTAAGGGAACGTGCGACAAATCCGCGCAGAATGCTTCGATGCCCAAAGCCTTGAGCATGTCGACATTTTCAGCGCGCAAGTCAGTCCCCACAGGTGTGAAGCCATATTCCTGCGCGGTGAACAACAAGCCGCCATTGCCAAAACCCACATCCATCCATGTGCCTTCGGGCACATAGGGCAGCACTTTTTCAATCATCCGAGCGGCGACAAGGCGTTGGCGCTCGATATCCGCACCCAGCTTTTGATGCTCGTTGGTGTGGCTGAAAATTTCGGCTTGCGCTTCAAGCGTAAAGTAGCCGTCGGTAAACACGTGCCCGCACGGTATGCAGCGCATCCAGTTCATGGTTGCGGGCATGGAGGGTTTGTACAACGGGTGGCGGGTGCAATCAGCCGTGGTGTGCGGCACGATAGATTTCGATGCACATAGGGGACACGCTTCAAAAAGAATGCGGTGGCTCATGATGGAAACCTTACGAAATCGGCGGCACAGCAAAGCTGGCCGGGCGTTCACCGCTTAAGAAGCGCTGATGCATGGTGGTATAGGCCGCTTCGATATGGCGCGTGAAACGCTGCGTATCGAACAATGCGCATGTATCGCGGTTGCGCAGCAACTTCTCGCGGATTGCTGACAAGGCCGCAGGGTCTTTGGCCAGTTTCAGCGCCAACGCCTCATATTCAGCAAGTGATGTGGTGATCAGCTCCGAAGCGCCTGCCGCTTTTAATAAGCTTGCCGCCACACGGCCCACGAAGGTTTCGCCCAAACACGTCACCAATGGCAAACCCACCCACAAAGCATCGCTGGCCGTAGTGTGCGCGCAAATTGGCAATGTGTCTAAAAACAAATCCGCCACTTTCTGACGGGCGCGATGCTCAATGGGCGGCGTTACGGGAGCAAAAACCAAACGGTCTGGCGTGACACCGCGCAGTTCTGCTTCACGGCGCAAATGCGGCTCGCTTTCGTCACTGCCTTTTAACAACCACAACACACTGCCGGGCACGGCTTTGAGCAGACGCATCCAGACATCAAACATCACAGGTGTGATTTTGTAATTGCCGTTAAAGGCACAAAATACAAACGCATCATCCGGCAACCCCAATTCCGTACGGCTTGGCACAGCCACAGACACAGCCCGCGCACGATCATTGGGCTGATAAGTCTCAGGCAGTAGCGCCACTTTTTCAGCATAAAACGCGGTTTGTTCCGATGGGATCAGCGTTTCGTCCGCAATAATGTAATCGTAAAACACAGCACCCATCGTGCCGGGGTACCCCAGATAGTTGACCTGCACGGGGGCCATGCGTTGCGGAAACAGCATCGGCCGCGCGCCATTGGTGAACCCTTTTAAGTCCACCACGATATCAATTTTCCATTCGCGCAGTTGCGCGGCTAAATCCGGGTCGCTGATATTGCGCGCATCAAAAAAGTGATCGAAGGACTTACTGACACGTGCACGTGTCTCACTTTTGTCGTCGCGGCCAAAAGAGATGCCATATGTTTCAAATTTAGCGCGGTCATGCGCTTCAAACATCCCCACCATCAAATGAGAGGTGGCATGTTCGTGAAAGTCTGCCGACAAATATGCAATGCGCAGCTTTGGGTTATTGTAGGGCGGCACCGTCCACGGCACTTCGCGCGTTGCGATGTTATTGCTCCAATACAACTGGGCGCATAGAAGCTGCTCAATGGGCGCTGTAATATGGTTAAGGCCTGAGAACGGCGATTCTACCTTTTGCCCGGCCCGAATGCCTGCAGAAATATTGCGCGACAACGCATCATAATCTGTCCAGTCGCACGACTGGCGGCGCGCATCAAACAAATTGCCCAACATGAATGGATACTGGGGCTGCTGTTGCAACACAGCCGCAAAGTACATGGCCGCTTCGCCGTACCGGCGTACGGTGCGTAAGGCAAGGCCCTTATTCACCAGCGTTTCAAGATGCTGCGGGTTTATCGCCAAAGCACGATCGTAACTGTCGATAGCTTCGGCCGCGCGGTTCAATCGCACCAGCGCATCGCCATGCAGCTTCGGCGCCAAGAAAAAGTTGGAATTGGCCGCATAAGTTTTCGCCGCATACCGCAAGGCATCATCATAACGATGCAACTTGAAATAAAGATCGCTCTTGCTGGCAAGCGCATCAGGCGAGCGGCCATCCAGCTCTAATGCTTTATCAAAGCAAAGATCCGCCTCAGCATAGCGCTGCAACTTTACCAGCGTCCGCCCGCGATTGATGTGAGCCTCGAAACTACGGGGATTGAGCATTAAGGCCTGATCTAAATCAGGCAATGCCTCGGTATAGCGGCCCAGTTCGTAATACGTAGAACCACGATTGTTCCAGGCATCAACTGATTTTGGATCGCGCGCAATGACTGCGCCATAAATAGCGACAGCATCATCAGCGCGCCCCAGGGCTTTTAACACCAGCGCCTTCAGTTGCATGGCTGGCAAAAATTCAGGCACTGCATTTATGATTTTATCAAGCTGCAACAACGCCTCTTCCGGGCGGTTCAACTCTTTTAAGGCCGACGCCCGATTGTAATGCCCCACGATCAAGCTGGGATCGGCTTGCAATGCCTGATCAACACTCGACAACGCTTCAGCAAAGCGCATCAACACCAATAGCGCGCTGGAGCGATCGCACAAAACACGCGCATTGTTGGGTTGGAGTTTTAAAAAATCATCATAAACGCGCAGTGCTTCATCATGGCGCTTGGCGTCTGCCAAGGCTTTGCCATACGACATGACGATATCAAGCATATCGGGGCGCGTGCGGGCAGCTTCGCCAAAAAACATCACCGCTTTGTCAAAGTCGGCGCGGCCATGCGCGAGTACGCCTAAATTGTAAGTGGCGACAACATTGGTAGGGTCAACAGCCCGAACTTCATGGAACATCCGTTCGGCATCAGCAATTTGGCCTTGCTGAAGCAAAGCGACTGCGGCTTTGCTTTTGGCTTTGATGGCATCCGCTGCTGTTGCGCTTGTCACGCGTGGTCCCCTGCTGCCTTGTAGTGATGGCGGGACCGTAAATCATCAAGCGTTAAAAGTCGATGTTACCCCAGGAAAGGAAACCCTTTCTGTCATCACCGTAGACACGGCAACCCAGTCAACAACTGACGGGCACTTGGCGCTGGACTCAAGAGTTCGACGTGCAAACCGCTCAAGAGCGACAGAAAGGGCGTAACTTTTTAGGCAGCCAATACTTTAAGCAGCGGGCAATTCGCGAATATCGCGCATGTCTGCAGCAGCAATGGTGTTGGTCATCAGCGCCTTTTTGCGGAAGAAGCGCATGATGGAGGCCGGGCCCATACGGCTGCCGCCCATCCCTGAGAAGTTGAAGCTGGTTTTTTCCGCATCACGCAAAATCGCACCTGTCAGCGTGCAATCTTGCAAGCTGATGCCACCCGCGTCGATCTGGCTGCCCAGTTCGTAGGCTTCCTCGTCGCTGCCGGCAATCACCGCGCCCGACAGACCAAAGATGGTGTCATTCGCCAAGGTCACGGCTTCCTCTTTGGTTTTGTATTTCATCACCGGAATGACGGGCCCAAAAGTTTCGTCTTGGATCACCTTCATCTTGTGCGTCACATCGGTCAGCACTGTGGGGCGCATGTAAGACCCGCCACCCAGATTCTGGCTTTTGCCACCGGTGCGGATTTTAGCGCCCTGCTTCACGGCATCGTCCAACTGCTCGTCGACAATGGTTGCTTGCTTGCCAAAAATGAACGGGCCGATGTGGCCGCGATGAATGTCGGGGTAGTTCAGTTCCAACTGCTCGGCCTTAGCGACCAATTTGTCGACGAACGCATCGTGGATTTTTTCCTGCACGTACACGCGTTCAATCGAGAAGCAGATTTGGCCGGTGGCGTAAACTGAGCCGCGCAGCACGGCATCGGTCGCGCGTTCGAGATCTGCGTTTTCAGTGACAATCACCGGATCTTTGCCGCCCAACTCTAAGAACGACGGAATGAAGCGGCGTGCGCAGGCTTCCGCGACTTTGCGACCCGTGGGCACGCTGCCGGTGAAGCAGACGATATCGACGTTCTCGATCAGTTGCGCGCCGGTCTCGCCGCCACCCTGAACATACGTCAGCACCTTGGCCAGTTCCGGCACTTTTTGAATCGTTTCCATCAATGGCTCAACAAAGCGCGGCGTGATTTCCGATGGCTTGATAATAACCGCAGACCCCGCCAGCAACGCTGGAATAGCATCAATGGTCGAGAGCATCAGCGGGAAGTTCCACGGGCTGATGACACCCAACAAGGGGTAAGCTTTCAACTGCGACCGGAATTTAATGTGCGGCATGATGGTGGAGGTGCCTTCCAACAGGCCCTTCTTCACGATCTCTGGTCCCTTCTCGGCCCAACCGCGCGCGCCCCAAATCACCGCATCTGGGCTTTCTTTCGAAATGCGGAAACGGCCCGTATCAATGCTCTCCGCTTTGGTGATGGCATCGCGATGTTTTTCAACTTCATAAGCCCACTTTTTCAACACCGCTGCGCGATGTTCGATGGGGGCTGCACTCCATTCTTTTTGCGCTTCACGCATCGCTTTGGTTTTCGCGGCCAGTTCATCGGCGGTCGGCGGCGTGATGTGGTAGTCCACAACGCCCGTGCGCGGGTTGACGACGGCAATTGTGTTACGGCGCAAGTCGGACGCGGTCATAGTCAAAGCCTCGAAAGGTATGAGATGTTAAGCTAGCATCGCTTTATTCAAACAAAGCGAGCCTGCTTTATATAGGTGCAATCTAGTGGCCCACATGCGTGACGCCAATAGAACCAAATATGCCTTTCGCGCAAAAAATCCGGCGTGAAATAAGCCTTATTCTACATATGTTTAATCAGCAGGCATTTGGCCTGAAAGAGACTCATCGGTTTGGCGAATACCGACGGTTGTGGGCGTGGGGCTGCGGCCCATACCGAATTTGCGCAAATGGCCGTTTGTATCGGTCCATAGATGCGCATTCATCTGGAACGGCTTGCCAGTGGGGTCGGTTAAGTCTTCCACAAAGCGCCAGTGATTGATTTGACCCAGCGTATTCACATTGAGCATGCGTTTCAGTGAAATGGTGGCCGAGCCGTTGGTGAGTACCTGATCCCCAATCAACGAAATCCCCACCCACTTGAAGGTTTGCGATGGGGCAGCCGCTTTATCGAAGCGCCGCGCCATGATGGCCATGGGCAATATGGCGGGCGTCATATCGATCAAACAATCGTCGCCGCATGGGGCGGTGAACTCATCGCCCTTCACGTTGTCAGATGTAATGGTGCGGCGGGTCATGACGGCAGTGTTGCCATCGCGGCGAATGTCGATCTTACGCTCGACACCCTTAGCCATGCTGCGCGCGGTGCTTGCTTTGGCGCGCCAGTCTTTATCGTAGGTCCATTTCGCCGAAGCTTCGTAAGAGCCATCATCGGCTGCAATGTTACTTAAGATGGTGTAGCCGCCATCGGCGTGCTTGAAGATCACAAAATCTTCAACGCGCGAAAAGCCCCCTGCGCCATCGACCACAATCGAACCTTGGTCGAAGATAGCACCGGGTGTATCGGGTTCCATCGTCAGCGCGGCTTTGTCTTGAGCCTGTGCGGTGAAACCAAACCCCAAGATCAAAATCGCGCTGAGCGTTTTCATGATGTTACTTTTTCTGCTGTGTGGGTTGCATGGCGACACCACCGGGCGGCGGCGAGACAGCGTCAATCTTCGCGCATTCTTCGATTGATGGGCGAAACGCAGATGACGCCAGGTTCTGATCCAACTGCTCAGGCCGCGTAGCCCCCGCAATTACGCTGGCGACATACGGCTTTGAGAGTAACCAGCCAAACGCCATATCCAACATGCTATGGCCATGCGCATCTGCAATCTCTTGCAGTTGCTCGACCTTCGCGAATTTATCATCGCCAAAGAAGCGGCTGGACACACCAGGGCCGCGGCTGGACCAGGCTGCATAGCGCGTGCCCTCTGGTGGTTTTTCACCGCGCTTGTATTTGCCGGTCAGCAAGCCGCTTTCTAATGGGAAGAACGGCAGAATGCTCACCCCATGTGCTTGGGCTGCGGGAACCAGCTCCGCTTCGATGGCGCGGTTCAGCAAACTGTAGCCGTTCTGTGCAGAAATAAAC
Organism: Rhodospirillaceae bacterium; assembly: GCA_965229355.1. GTDB lineage: Bacteria > Pseudomonadota > Alphaproteobacteria > Rhodospirillales > Rhodospirillaceae. Next base: position 4,249,522 of record OZ245869.1, read on the forward strand.
GGCGAGAGGTTCAAGGCCTTCGACAGCCAGGCCGCATCGGCCGTTTGCCAACCTGCGAAGTTTGAGTGCCCGATGTAACGCACTTTGCCCGAGCGCACTAAATCATCCAATGCGCGCATCGTCTCGTCCAGCGGTGTCGCGGGATCAGGTTTGTGGATTTGGTAAAGGTCGATGTAATCGGTGCCGAGGCGCTTCAGGCTGGCTTCAACCGCCTTCATGATGTAGCCGCGCGAGGCTCCGCCTTCGAGCGCCAACCCTTTGCCCATCGGATTACCGAATTTTGTGGCGATCAGAATATCCTTACGGCGATTGCCCAGCGCTTTGCCCAGGTATTCTTCAGACTTGCCGTTATCGCCATACACATCGGCGGTATCGAACAGCGTAATGCCGATGTCGATGGCCTTATCGACCACCGCTTTGGTCTTCTCGGCATCAATGATCATCCCAAAGTTATTACAGCCCAAACCGACCGCTGAAACCTTTAAGCCCGAACGGCCCAGAACCCGATATTCCATCACGCACCCCTGAAACGATTTTTTACGCGCTGATACATGGAACAATAGAATACGCCAAAAGTTTTGGCTTCATAATCTGTATGTCATGATCGCAGCCGACATTAGGCGGTGGCCACTGCGTGACCAATATTTGTGTTACAAAGCATGATGCAAGAGTTTCAGTCCCCCATCGTCAGCCGGTTTGTTGCACACTGGAAACAGTTGTGCCCGCCGGGGGACATCCCCACCACCGAAGACTACATGGATCACATGGACCCCAAGGTGGCTACATTCCTGATGATCTTTGATGTCTCCCCCGACGATATGATGGTGCGCTTTCAAGGCGAAGGCATTGGCGAGCGGCGGCGTCTTGAACAAACCGGCCAAAGTTGGTTTGCGCTTAACCCGCATTTGGATAAGCCGGGCGTACTGCACAACGTCTGGCAAGGAATCCAGCAACCATGCGGCGTATGGACAGAGGCGATCTTCGTCACAAACGTGCAACGCCGCTTGCGTGTGGAAGCCTTAAGCCTCCCTTTGCGTGTAAAAGACGGCCGCCCGCCGCGATTGCTGAATACATCAGTGGGCCTCGACACCATGAGCTTTGATGAACGCGCCATGGGCTGGCAGGGCAGTATTAAAATCGGCTGGCACGATGTGGGCTTCGGGGTTCCCAACACGGATGCGTTGCCAGTAAGCTGAGGCATATTGTGTGGGTGATTCGCTGCCGCTTAGAGCGCGGCGAATAGAGGTTGTTTTCCGTGAATGCCTTTAAATCAGAGTTGAACCGCGTTTTCTTTGATCACTGGCGCTCACTCTGCACCACAGACCGCATTCCTATTGCTGAAGACTACGTCGATAACATCGAGCCGCGCGTCGCGCCGCATTTGTTGATGTACGATCTGTTGCCAGATGATTTACACGTGCGGTTTCAAGGTGATGAGGCAAGCAAGCGGGTGGGCGTAAACCTGACTGGCCAAAGCTGGTTTTCGATCAATCATTATATGCCCAAAGAGATGGTGCTGGGAAACTGCCAAGACTGCGTAACGTATAAATGCGGCGTATGGGGCGAGAGTGCTTACATTACCGCCTCAGGCCGCGAGATCACGCTTGAGAACATCATGCTGCCGCTGATTGCCAAAGATAACCGCCCGCCGCGCCTTGTGAATATCTCAGCCCTGATGGCCGAGATTACAGAGAAAGACGGCAAAGTGCGCGTGGTGCCGCGCCGCATGACGTGGCTGGATGCGGGCTTTGGCCTGCCCCCCAACGAGATGCGCCGCCGCACGCCGATTGCGTAATTCTTTTACATAACTCTGCGGCGGAACATGGTGATGGCAGCCGCACCTGTGCCTAAGCCAATCAGCGCCATAGGCCACAGGTTATGCAACACCACCAGAGCAGGCATATCTTGCAAGAAAATGCCGCGGCAGATGGTGAGGATGTAGCGCAGCGGATTGAAATAGGTGATCACCTGAATCCACTGCGGCATGTTTTCAATGGGCGTGGTGAAGCCCGACAAAATGACGCACGGCATGATGAAACAGAACGCTGCGATTTGCGCCTGCTGTTGTGTGGCCGTTAGCGACGAAATCATGAGCCCGCAACTGGTCACAGACAGCATGAAGGTGGCCAAACCCAAGATCAGCAGCAGGACATCGCCGCGCAATGGCACACCGAACATCAGCATGCCCAGCATGCCCAGGGCCAAGCCTTCCATCAGCGCCAAGGTGGCGGCCGGAATGATTTTGCCGATCAGGATTTCATAAGGTCTGAGGGGTGTCACGAGCAATTGCTCGAACGTGCCCAATTCCTTTTCGCGTGCAATCGAAAGCGATGTGATGATGGAAGCGATAATCATTGTCAGCGTGGCCACAAGCCCCGGCACAATGAACCACTGACTCGTCATATTAGGATTGAACCAAGCACGCTGCACCAACACCGGCGACTGTGAACGCTGCCCCATAAGCGCCATACGTTCGCGCGTAAAATCATCAACAATGGTGTTCACATAAGATGATGCAATCAGCGCGGTGTTGGACTGCCGCCCATCCAGAATAAGCTGAATATTCGCCCCACGCCCAGATTTCATATCGCGCGCAAACGTGGGCGGAATATGCAGCACCATCACCACCTTGTCGGCATCCACCAGTTGTCGCGCTTCGTGCATCGAGGTCACACGCGCTTCATCGGCGAATGTAGGAGATGCGGTAAACTTCGCCACCAAGTCACGGCTTTCAACGCTCATGTCTTCGTTGAATACAGCCAAAGGCACATTGTTCACATCAAACGTCGCGGCATAACCGAACAACAGCAACTGCAACAATGGCGGCACGATCAAGACCGAGCGGCTGCGCTTATCGCGCCAAATCGTCAGCAATTCACGACGCACTAAAAACGTGATCCGCGCCCAGGCTTCACGCCAACGCCAATTTTCGGCAATGTCTTTGATGTCTTGCAGCGTCATGAGGCCCTACTCCAACCGCCGCTTTGTCGCGCGGTAGGTAATCGTCATGAACAACGTCGCCATAGCCAGTAAAGCGAGCGTATTGGGAATGACGATGGACCAGATATTGCCTGCCAAGAACAATGTCTTCAGAATTTCCACAAAGTAGCGTGCTGGAAACAGAAACGTGACGCCCTGCACGAACAACGGCATGGACCGAATATCGAAGATAAAACCCGACAACAGCATGGCGGGCATCATGGTGCCGGTGATGGCCATAATGGCAGCGGCGAACTGGTTGCGTGTGAGCGTCGAGACCATCAACCCAAAGCCCAGCACAACCAACATGAACACGGCAGCAGTAACAACCAGCACCAGGAACGAGCCACGATAGCCAATCTGGAACACCGTCAAGGCCACAGTCACACTGACCACCATCCCGCCCATGCCCAGCACAAAGTACGGAACCAGTTTGCCGAAAATCAGTTCAGGCTTTGTCAGCGGTGTCGTGAGCAACGCTTCCATAGTGCCGCGCTCCCACTCACGCGCAATAACCAGTGCGGTCAATAATGCCCCAATCAATGTCATGATCAGCGCAATCAACCCCGGCACGATCGACTTATGGCTATCTAGCGTTTCGTTGAACCACACACGGGTGCGCACTGTAATAGGCGTAACCTGATTACTCGGATGCGTGTATGCACGCTGTGCAAGCCAAGACCCCCAGGCCCCTTGCACGTAGCCTTGCATGATGCGCGCAGTATTCCCATCTGTACCATTCACCAGTACCTGAATAGGCGCACCGACACCTGATTGCAGCTTTGCGCCGAAGTCATCACTCAAAATAACAATGCCGCTGACCTTGCCCTCCCGCAGCATATACGACGCATCGGGCCGATTGCTGATCATCTGCGGATCGAGATAATCGCTTGCCTGCAACGACCCATAAAAATCATGAGCTTCGGGCGCTGTGGTTTCAATGACGACCGCTAACGGCAGGTGCTTGGCATCCAGCGAGACGCCATAGCCAAACAGGAACAACAAAAACAGCGGCAGCACCACCGCCACAATAATGCTGGAAGGATCGCGCAAAACTTGCAGCCATTCTTTGCGCACAAAGCCGCGCAAACGTTGGCGGTTAAATCCGCGCCCTGCGGTCGAGGGAGTTGTAACTGGCGTCATGCCGCACTCCGTGCAGCTTCGTCGTGCTGTTCAACAAGTCCGATAAACGCCTCTTCCAACGTCGGCTGTTCGCCATTCACCGCTTGGCCTGCTTTAATCTCATCCGGCGATCCTGCGGCAATTTGGCGCCCGCGATAAATAATCGTCATACGGTCGCAGTACTCGGCTTCATCCAGAAAGTGACTGGTGACAAGGATGGTTGTGCCATCGTCCGCCATGGCATTCAGGCGCGCCCAGAACTCACGACGTGTGACAGGGTCCACGCCCGAGGTGGGCTCATCCAAAAATAAAATCGCAGGTTTGTGCAACACCGCACACGCCAGCGCCATGCGTTGCTTAATCCCCAGCGGCAACTCTCCGCAGTTGGAACTGAGATACGGCGCTAAACCAAATTCATCGACCACTTCCGCAATACGATCTTTCAGTACCGCGCCACTTAAGCCGTACACGCCGCCAGCAAAGTCCATGTTGTGCGCAACGGTTAAGTGGCCAACGTAGGCAAACTTTTGCGCCATATACCCAATGCGGCTGCGCGCATCAGCGCGTGCGGTGGCCAAGTCGTAACCTGCTACCAATGCCTTGCCCGACGTCGGCGGAATCAAACCGCACAGCATTTTGAAGGTGGTGGATTTGCCTGCGCCGTTCGGGCCCAGAAGCCCAAAGATTTCGCCTTGCTGTACCGAGAAACTAAAACGGTCTACCGCCGTAAAATCGCCAAAGCGTTTCGAGAGGTCTGCGGTTTCAATCACCACGTCGTGCTGAACATTCGCGTCGTGCGGCATAACGCTAATCGCATCAAATGCAGTCGTGGCCGCAATAAGATTTTGTTTGCGCATCGCGGCCAGGTAGGCATCTTCAAACTGCGGCGCGGTCGGCTCGACGATAAGTTTCGCCAAGCCTGGCATAGGGCTTTGGGTCAAATCAGGCTTCGCATCATCCTCGGCCGTGACAATACGTAAGTTGCGGCCTTTGATTTGTGCATCGACTACGCCTTGCACATGCGCAGCAGCGCGCTGCAAATCACGCTTGCGTCCGGCTTCTTGCCCAGATGGCAATGCAACACGCCAAGTTCTTTTCGCAACATGACTACTGATCTCGGCGGGTGGGCCTTGATCAAGCACTTGGCCCTCGTGCAGTAAAATCACATGGTCGCAGCCGTCAGCTTCATCCAGGTACGCAGTACTCCACAACACCGCGATGCCAGTACCTTGCAGCGCCTTGACCATCGACCACAGTTCACGGCGCGACACAGGGTCAACCCCCACACTGGGCTCATCCAGCAATAGAATATCGGGCGACACCACCAGCGTACAGGCGAGCCCCAATTTCTGCTTCATGCCGCCGGACAATTTTCCAGCAAGGCGATCCGCGAAGGGGCCTAAGTTGGTAAAGCGGTTCAGTTCAGCAAAGCGTTGAGTGCGCAATTCTTGGGACAACCCTTGCAGATCCGCATAGAGCGTCATGTTTTCCAGCACACTCAAATCTTCGTACAGACCAAACTTCTGCGGCATGTAGGAAATGCGTGTGTGCACGCCGGGCACAGCACCCGGCACATCAACGGCACCACTGTTCGCGTCTAACAACCCGGCCAGCACGCGCACTAAAGTTGTTTTGCCCGCACCATCTGGGCCGACAAGACCAGTAATTTTGCCAGGCACAATTTCACCTGAAACGCCAAGCAACGCTTTCACGTCGCGCGTTTCGGTTTTGAAAGACTTCGTAATATTGGTGAAGCGCAAACTCGCAGGCATGATCGCCGCCTATTTCGCTTTTTCATCCGTCAGCATGATTGTCACAGGCATGCCCTGACGGAGCGATTGATCGGGGTTGGCGACAATAATGCGTAAGCGATAAACCAAATCTGTGCGTAGTTCCGGCGTTTCAACCGCCTTGGGTGTGAACTCGGCTGTGGGCGATACAAACCCCACGGTACCATCATAGACTTTGCCGTCCTTGGCATCAGTGACAACGCGGACTTTCGCCCCCGGCGGTACGCGCCCCAAGTTTGGCCCATCAATATATGTACGCACCCACACTGGTGATGTGAGTGACAGTGTTAACACCGGCGCATTGGGGCCCACCATTGCCCCCGGCTCACGAATACGCGTGAGAATTGTGCCGTCGTTCGGGGCTTTTATTTCGGTTTGTGTGAGACGGTACTTCGCCTGATCAAATGCAGCCCGTGCAGACGCAGCTTGTGCTTTGGCGGCCAGCACATCTTCACTGCGCGAGCCTTCAACAGCCAATGCAAGTGCAGATTCTTGTGCGGTCACCGTGGCGCGCGCCACGTTCACGTCACGCTGCGCATCGTCCAACGACTGCTTTGACACCGCATCCTGGCGCGCCAATTCGCGGTAGCGTTTGTAGGAGGCTTCAGCGTTCGCCAAGCGCGCACGCGCTTCAGCAACTTGCGCGCGGGCAGCATCAATTTCCTTGCTGCGACTACCAGCAACGGCTTTGTCGGCGTTGGCTTGGGCTTGTGCTAAGGCCGCTTCGGCTTGGGCTGCGGCAAACTTGTAAGGCTCAGCATCAAGACGCGCCAGCACATCGCCCGTCTTCACCACCACGCCTTCGTCTACAGCGACCTCAGCTAATTTACCGTCAACGAGGAATGCCAGATCAACTTGGCGAATATCAATGTTGCCATACAGTTTAACCACATCGCCCACGACGAAGCGTTGATAGCCAAACCACCCGAGAAGCCCGATTGCGATAATCGCGGCGACAATGATGATGCGTTGTTTGACAGGCATGAGGATCTCTCCGGCTTATTTCTTTGTGCCATACGCGCGCATGAACATCTCCACGGCGGCAGCGACAGTGGTTTTGATATCTTTATCGAAGGGCGGTTTGGATAGGCCTGCGACAGCGCGAATATGCAAACGCCCGCGCATCATCATCAGGAAAAATTCAGCGGCTTGTTCGTGGTTCTCAATAGCAAGCTCGCCGCAGGCGGTATGCTCTTTCAAAAAAACAGCCAATGTTGCAATCGCCACTTTGGGCCCGTTCTCGAACCACATCTGCGCCAGTTCAGGAAACTGCTCGCCTTGCGCGACCATCAGCCGATAAATTTTCAATGGGCCTGGAGATAGCAACAACGTCAAAAAACTGTTGCCAAACATCGTCAGTGCTTCAGGGACACTTTTGTGAGCTTCATCTGCCTCGCGCAAAGGCGTTGCCACTTGCGCAATCTTCTCGGCGACAACAGCTTTAAACAGACCAACTTTATTTTCGAAGTGCGCATAGATGGTGGCCTTGGAGGCGTTCGCGCGCGCAGCGATGTCATCCAGGCTTCCGGCTTCATAGCCTTGTTCTAAAAACACCTGCTCGGCCGCGGCAATGATTGCGCGGATACGCGGCTCGCGCCGCCGACGTACTGCGGGCTGCATATTATTTACGGGCTTGGCTTTGGCGGCAGCCCCACGCGGCGTGTTTTTCGGATTCCTCATAACTGTACTGTACGGTACAGTTTAGTATGAGTCGAGAGCTTGACGGCGGCTGGCCCTGCTTCAAAGCGCTCTAGATGCTGAGGGTCATGCGCAAAACAAAAAAGGCCCGGATTGCTCCGGGCCTCATCGTCAGCTTGTTCTGTGTGCAGATGGCTATCAAGCCATCCGCAGCGGCATTATTTCTTGCCGGCTAACAGCGCTTCTTTGCGTTCTTTGTATTCCTTCGCCGAAATTTCGCCAGCGCCGGCAGCCTTTTTCAGCTTCGCCAACTCGGCTTGCACTGCAGGCGTGGCAGCTTTGGCATCGTCAGCGGCGTGAGCCACAACGACCGGAGCAACAGCGAGGCTGAGTGCCAGGGCCAAAGAGGTGAGTGCATTACGCGCGAACATTGATGTGTTTCCTTTGCTGAAATAGCTTTTGTGAGCCTTGATATATTGGGGAGAAGATTTGATTTCACTCGTTTATTAGTAACCTTCAGTAACTGACCATTAAGCGGTTAGGAGTGCGCGACAACGCGCACAAAACAGCTGAAAAATGGCCAAAAACTGAGATCAAGCGTCACCTTTCAGCACCACAAGATCATCAGCTTATTACATTTTTTCTTATGTTCTTTTACGCCTTAAAACCCTTGGTAGATCACACGAAAAAGCCTCTCCGAGAGAATCGGAGAGGCTTTCCCGAGGGCGAAATAAGCGATTGGGAGATCTCTTATATTCGTAAAGTACCCGCTACCGGTTTTTAGAACCGGTAGTTGGCACGGACCCCGAACTGGCGGCGATCTGGCAGGTTGGCCAGGAAACCGTTGTTCAATGTGGGTGAGCCGATGAAGCCCGTGTTGAAGTTGGACGATTGGATCCCGGTCTTGATGGTATCATCGTCAAATACGTTGTTCACGTAAGCCGTCAGTTCCCACGCAGCGGCGGTTAAGCCGGTGCGTAAATCCAGATTCCAGTAAGCGTTGAACCACAGACGATTATAGAAATCGGAGTAGCGCTTGCTTTGGTAGCGCGCATCAGCTTCCACGAACCAATCCAAGTCAGCCGCGACGGGTTGCTTGAACTGACCACCGAAGATCAGAGAATGCTTCGGCGCATTTTCCATCTGATTGCCCGACAGATCCAAGTAGCACTGCGGATTTGCATTCGTGAACGTGCGCACGGTGCAGTTCCCGGCTGCGGCAATATTGGCCGCGTTGGATGTCGTAATGCCTTCTTTGTACTTCGGATCTAAGAAGGTATAGCCCGCTGTGGTTGTCAGGTGTTCGTTAATCGCAAGGCTGCCTTCCAACTCGAAGCCCCAGACGCGTGCGCCAATGTTGGTAACACCCGATTGCGGCAGACCAGCGTTCGGCCCTGTGGTCACGACGATTGTCGATGGAACCTGCTTATCGGTGAAGTCTTGGTAGAACCCAGACCCGTTGATTTGCAGCGTGTTCTCGAACCAGCCGGTTTTGAAGCCCACTTCGTAGACGGTCATCTTCTCAGGGAGATAGATTTGCGTCTCCAGCGTGTTACCCACCGAGAGCAAGCCCGACGTATTCAGCGTGGTGGTGCCGCCCGGTTTCTTGGCTTCAGCCCACGAAGCATAGACCATCGCGTCCGGGGTGATCTTGTAATCAAGCGTAATACGCGGCGTCCAGAATTCGCCTTCCACCAGCGAGCCAACGTAGTTGGTCGAGGTCGGCGTGGTGAAAAATCCGGGCGTTGAGCAAAGTGCGGTACCGTTTGGGCCAATCAAACGCAGCGGACTCAAGCAACCCACCGTGGTTGATGCGGTACCGGGGCCGTACACTTTTTCAGATTCCCAGGTGTGACGGATTTCAGCAGACAGTCCCAATTGCTCGGTAATCTTGTATTCGGCTTGGCCATAGACCGAGTAATGATGCGTATCGCGCACCCAGTTGGCTGGCCACTGCGCAGCGTTCGCCGTGGTATCAACCAGTGGCAATACCGTACCGCATGTCCCGCTCGCGCTGAGGCAGGTTGGTGACTTGTTCTGGTGCTTGGTCGCCTCGTTCCAGAACAGACCACCCACAACCCAGCTTAAAGGACCGCCGTCGTCGGCAGACTGCAAGCGCAAGTCTTGGCTAAGCAACTTCGTATCGCTGATGAAGTGAATTTCCTGCAGCGCATTGACTGTTGTGGAAGCCGCATCACCTTGGCCCAATTGATCGTGGAACTGTTCAGAGTTCGCATCGCTGTAGAGTGACAGCGAAACCAACGACACATCTTCAAAGTTCGCTTCCGAACGCAACATGGCGCGGAAAATATCGCGGTTTGAACCCGGATAATCTTCGCCCGTGCGCGGGTTTTTGCTTAAGCGTGCCGGATTGTATTGCTCGCGATCACCCAAAGCGCCCGCAACAATGCGTGCCGTCGTGGTGGTGGTGACAGCGCGTGTAGCCCCAGTTGCGATGGTGTTCGCTGTGGTGGGCAGAGCAACGTTCGTGCTTTCGGTGATGAACGTGCGTGCATCCGGATCGAAATTATCATCCGAATATTCCAAACGGCCGGTGAATTTCAGTACGTCTGTCGGTGTGAACACCGCAGTACCGGCAACACCCGTGCCATTGCCGCCGCCGATTTTCGCACCCGTCACCGAGTTGCGATAATAGCCGTCGAAGTTCCAGCCCGAAGCCGTAACACCCAACGACAGCTTATCTGCGATCACCGGACCACTGACTGAGGCTTTAGCTTCGTACTTGCCATAGCTGCCAATTTCAGCGCTGACGTTGCCTTCAAACTCATCGCCTGGCTTCTTGGTGATGTAGTTGATTGCCCCGTTAAAAGCTGAACGCCCATACAAGGCTGAGTGCGGCCCCTTCACGATTTCAACGCGCTCGATATCGAACAAACGCGGGTTCACAACAAACGACCCACCCGCCGTGTTGACGGCTTCGGAGGAGATATCGATGTCATCCTGCAGGAAGGCGACGTTTTGACGACCGCGCGTGGGCGCCAAGCCACGGATAATTACGCGCGTATCTTGCTTCGAGAAGCCTTCATCCAGCACCAGGCCGGTTGAATACTTCGTCACATCCGCCAGATCGGCGATGCCTTTCCGTTGCAAGGTTTCCGCCGTCAGTGCCTGAACGACGATCGGCACATCTTGCAGGCTTTCGGCGCGTTTACGCGTGGTGACAATGATTTCTTCCAACTGCGCAAAGGCTTGCGTGGTTGGTCCGACGACGCAAGCCGTCAGCAACAGAGATGCTTTTAATAAGGATAGGCGTGGTTTGGACATCGCTAAAGACCCCCTTTGGGAGATGTCGGCACAGGACACGGGCGGTCTTGCCCGTCTGTACCTTTGCAGGGCGGGCAGTCTTCACAGAGGTGTGACCCACCTCAAGAACATTTTACCGAACGGTAACAAAATAGGCCAAGGCAACCACGTTGCGGATGCGACAAACCACCCGGCACAAACCTTCGTTTTATTTTTTAAGAAGCCCCTTAAGCTGCTTGGCGAGGACGAAATTGTCGAAAACCGTTTCGACCATCTTCATCATTTGCGCCCAGCCCTCTTCTTTATCTAAGGGAATCCCGTTGAAATTCGGGTCACCGACGGCACGGTGCGCAAGGTATACAGTCGCGGCATACAACACCAACATCAACGCGATCATATCTGGGTCGCCCAAAATGTCGTCATCGCGATAAAGATCACCGTGGTGTGAGCCGAAGGATTTTTTCAAGTCGTGCGTCGCCCCAGCAAAGGGCGAACGACCCGTCATGGTGAACGCCAACAGTTGCAAAAGCGCTGGGTGCTTTTTCAACCGATCAGTTGATTCGATCATATTATCTCGGATCAACTTCAGCTTCTCGTCTTTCGAGGCCGCGCGCTTTTTTGCCGCGACAACATTGTCATCCGCCCAGACTTGGGTGGTCTTGGCCCAGGTTGCGATCAGGCCATCCAAATTTCCGAAGTAGCGATAAATCAGCGGCTTACCCAGGCCCGTGTGCTTGGCAATGGCGTTGATGCCGAGCCCCTGCACGCCCTCTTTTAAAATGACCTCTTCACACGCCCGCATGATTCGGTCACGCGTGCGGTCACGTTTTTGTGCCCCAAGGCCAGGTTTGGTTTTGGAATTTGGCTTGGCGGCCTTCTTACGCTTTGGTTTAGCTTGTTTTTTTATCGCCATAACGACGTACCGAACTTTATTTCTCTGTGCGCCACCAACCGTCACCTGGATATGGCGCGCTAGCCATTATTGTTACCGACTGGTATAAATATCAGGATTAGCCCCTCGACGCGTGCGGGGCGCAAGATATCATGCTCAGACAAGACTGCGAGGGGGAGATCGGGGAATGAGTGACATCAACAAGGGATCGGAACCTGCCACATGGTATCGTCAACCCACTGTTGGGCTGCTTGCCATGGCCACAGTGGTGGCCGGTATCGCCATAGGACATTCGGGCCTTGTGCTCATGCGTCAACTGCTCGGAGCAGACGACCATTCGTTCCTCACCTCTGAAGTTCTCATCAGCGTCGTCATGGGCTGCATTGGCATGTATCTCGTGTGGTATGGCCGTAACAAAGGCGAAGGCACAGGCACCTGGCTAGGTTTCATCGCCGGTACGCTGATCTGGGTGGGGTTCTTTGAGCTGGCCTGGAAGGCGTTTGCGATTGGGCTTAATCCGCAGCCTGTTACCTACGAAGGCATTCCAGTGTTGGGCGCCGAGTTGCAGGTCATTCAAGCCAGCTCGGTTGCGTTTTTCATGATGATGGCGTTCTTGACCATCAACAAAGAAACACGCTGCAACATGATGGTGTGGATCCGCCGCAAGTTAGGCATGGACCCCGGCCAGGCGTTGACCAACCGCGAACGCAACTTCGCCGCCGTTACGGCGTCAGAAAGCTACATGACGACGTGGGCCTGCTACATCATCACCATCATGATTGTTGACCCGCGCATTATCGGCAATCCCATGGGCATGGCGGCACAGTTGCCCTACATCGGGATTTTCGCGTGGGGCATTTATCTCGTTTACCGCATCACCAAACAGCGCCAAATGGCCCCTGCCCTGCGTTATGCGATTGGGGCTGGCAATGTGAATTGGATTTGGATTGAAGCCGGCAGCCGCGCGAAGCTTTACGAAGAAATCTGGATCCGCCCGCTGAAATACCCCGTCACGATGAGCATCGTGTTCATCCTGATGGTCGTGGCCCTTATTGTGATGCTGCAGAACAAAGGCCCCAACCGCGGCACACCGGCTGCGGCGTAACGACAGTCAGGCAGACTACGCAGGTTTCGGCGCGCTCTGGCGACGTTGCGGCAGGAAACCTGACGCCACGATTAAGCCAATGAACACAAGCAACACAACCCACATCGTTGTGGAGTACTTGGCCGGGTGTAACCATACCTCTTCATAGAATCCGTATTTCGGCGCGAACTCGCCAAAGGGAATCCAGAAAATAGACTTCGTCGGAATGGCATATCGCATCGCCGCCATGACTCGTGTGAACTTCATTAGGCGGTAGAGCAAGTACACGCCCCACACAGCAAGCAAACCAACGATCGCGTATGTCGCAGGGTGGTTATAGCCTAAGAACCGGCCATCGCCCAAGAACAGCGAGACGGAATAGCAAAACCAAATCACGTAGACGGTTTCTAAAAACGTAATGCGACAGAAATTGCGACCAATCCCAGAGTCCGGTTCGCCGACTTTCAAACCGCAGCTTTTCTGAATCCAACGGAACGCATTGCAACGCGTGTCTTTGTTGAACACATAAAACAGCAACGTGACGAGGCAGATGCCAAACGAACTTTGGATGAACAACAGATGCGCAGGCAATTTGCCCCCGCCTTCGCTGCGCGCGATCATCGGCATGTTCAGCGAAAATTCGTGGAACTTGAACGAATATGAAGCCCAGCCGATCCACAACAATACGCCCGCCGCATAGCCCAACAACGTGCCAGAAATTTCTTCGTTCTTGCGCGTACCATACAGCAGCATTCCGGCAGCGACTGCGCCCAGGGTGAGAAACACCATGTAGCTGTTGTCTTTGCCCACCGCATCAATGATGACAACAGTAATGGTATGCGCGAGCGGCGTGCCCAGCAGCACGGCAACAAAAGCAAAAATGCCGATGAACGGTTTGCGGTAATAGCGTTGCAAAATTGCGTTCATTGATAGATGCCCCCGTATGAACCAGCAGGATAATACCGTTAGGCCTCTGCAACAATCAAAGGCGCTAAGGCTATGCCTTTTTATAACTAGCGCTGACTTGATGCGCCCTTACTTTGCGAACGTCACAGCTTCGTAAACCAAACCCGGCGAGCGCCAATGCACATTGTCGACGCCTCTTTTCGCGGCAATTGTCATCGCGCCAGACACAAGCCACACCGCAACCGTTTGATTATGCAAACGGGTCATGAGATCGCGCATGGTGGCTGTGCGTTTACTGTCATCCATTTCGATATCACTGGCATTCATCAATGACATCAGCGCCTGATCGCAGAAAAACGGATTTACCTTCGCGCAGGACGAATTGCGGATCGGACGGATGGGGTCGTAATACATCGTCGCATCCCACGCAAACGAGAAGGCATCGACCGCGCCCCATTCATTAGTAGTGAATTTCTGAAGCCAGTTGGGGAATGGAATGGCGCGCAGTTCAGCTTTTACACCGATGGCGTTTAAATCTTGTACGGCTTGCTGATACACCAGCGTATCAGCGCCAGCGAACCCGGTAATGGCCTCGATCTGCAGTGGAAAGCCTTGGCCGTACCCAGCTTGCGTTAATAACGCGCGTGCTTTTGCGGGATCATACGGCAATGACAAATCAGGGTTATACCCCACAGCTTCGGGCACAGTGCCTTGTGTGGCCGCACGGCTGACATCGCCCAGAATGTTTTCAGCAATCGCTTTGCGATTAATCGCCAGCGATAAAGCTTCACGCACGCGCGCATCTTGCACAGGAGATTTCGGGTTGCCGACATTGCGAATGGCAAAGGTAAGAATGGATGGTGTCTTTTGCGTTACAACGTGAAAATTGTCATCCAGCGTTGCCGCCTCATCGCGCCCAATCCCCTCCATGATGTCAATTTGCCCGGCCTGTAACGCTTGCAGCCGCGCAGACGCATCGGAAATACCCAGCAACTCCAATCGTGTCACGCTTTTCGGCGCGCGCCAGCTTTTCGGGAAAGCCTCGAATACATTGCGCGCGTTGCCATTGCCCCACGACACGAACTTAAACGGCCCTGTGCCGATGGGCTTGCGCGCAAACGCTTCCATGCCCTGCTGCTTTAAAGCATTCGGTTCGACCATGTAGATAATATTCATGCGCTTGGCCAACAGCGGATCAGGCTTAGCTGTCGTGATCTCGACTGTCAGCGCGTCTATAACGCGCGCAGACGTAACGCCACTTACTTCCGCACCAATATAAAGGCGGTGGCCTTCCTCACTTTTCAGAAATTCAATGACCGCAACAACCGATGCGGCATCGAATGGTACGCCGTTATGAAACACCACATTGGGCCGCAACTTGAATACCCAGCGCGTAGGTTCGACCGCTTGCCACGACAACGCCAAGGCGGGCTGGAGCTTGCCATGTTCATCAATAAACGTGAGGCCGTCGTACAATGCAGACCACACCCCGCTCGAAGGTTGCCCCACTGTTGTGTAAGGATTCCCAAACGTCGGTGCACCGGAGACACGGCCAACCCGCAAGGTGTCGGCAAAGCTGGTGTTTGTCAGTAACGCCGCCGCAATACCAAGAGACATCCAGGCCTTAATCATCTTGTTCGCCTTCGTACGATGCGAAATCCGCGCCAATGGCATCTGCCGTCTCTTTCAGAGAGTCGAGATATTTGTCGATTGCAGCAGAGGCTTTGAGCGAGCGTGTAAAGTAGCGCAACGATAAGCAGCCAATGACGCGACTGCGCGATGTAATAGGCACCGCCAAATTTGACACGCCGTTCATTCCATCCACCACTGCATATCCGGCCATACGCACCAGCGGCAAGACTTCGGCTAATGTGCGGCGGTCGCGGATGAACACTTCGCGCGCAGGCGTTGGCGACTTGGCAATCTGTTCTAATAATGTGTCGCGATGTTCGCGCGGACAAAATGCCAAATACACACGCCCCGTTGCACTGGCTTCCATGGGCATACGTAGGCCAATGGGCACGCGGCTCATGGTTAGTGGACTATTGTTATCGGTCGTTTCACGCACCAACATGGAAAGGCCAGATGGCGTGGCGATTGATAAGGGCCACAAAACGCGTTTGCCCAACTCGTCCATGTGCGGCACGGCAACAACTTTAATCCAGGCTTCTTCGTTGTAGCCGTCGGCCAAGCCTTGCACGGCGTTGGTCAGCGTATATGTGCCGCTGTTCACATCTTTACTGACATATTTACCATCGCGCAGCGTTTCAAGCAGGCGATACGTGGTGCCACGTGGAAACCCTGTCACCTTTGCCAGAACATTCAGCGATGCGCCGTTCTGACGGTTCAGTTCCTCGAGCACTTTTAAGCCCTTCAACAGTGAGTTGACGCGACTACTCATGCGAACATTCCTTCGGCACTGTTGATGACGACAAATGAAAAGGCTCAGCAACCGGCACTCTATCATAGATCGCAATGCGGGCCGCTAGGGAGTGTGAAGTGACCCCTCGCCCCAATACCTGAACAATGTTCTCAACGCGGACATAGAGCACTGCGCTTTGCTTTTTAATGCAATGCACACGAAATGTGGGCGTCCGTTGCCCGTAAGATAAAGCCAGAAAGTTGATAAGGCGGCGCGGCTGGATCAGCCATCAGTTAGGGACTTCGGTCAGAAATGAAAAAAGCTTTAGTGGCGCTATGCGGTGTTGTGGTGGCGATTGCAGGCGGCGCTTTGGCGTACGTCAAAGTCGGCATGCTAAACCCCACACTGGATGAGTTGAAAGCTCAGTACGCAAACGCGCCCTCGGAATTCATCGTCATTGATAACGTACCCTTGCATGTGCGCGATGAAGGTGTCCGAGATAGCGCTTTACCGCCCTTAATTTTACTTAACGGCCATTTGGGCAATCTACGCATGTGGGATGGCTGGGCGCCCATTCTGGCGCCGTCAATGCGTGTCATCCGTTTTGATTTTCCACCTTATGGTTTGTCTGGCCCTGATCCCAAAGGCGCGTACACCTCAGCGCGCGCTGTCGAATTACTGGAAGGACTCATTGCCCACTACGGATTTGAGAAAGTGAACTTGGGCGGCACATCCAATGGCGCACTGGTTGCAACGCTTTACGCCATCAAACACCCAGAGCGCGTGAACAAACTTGTGGTGTCGACATTACCAAATGGCCGTCCACCGAAACGAGAAGCCTCCCCAGAAATGATTGATGCAAACCGCTTCAAAAGCATCATCGCACCGTACCAGACCAAAGACTTCTACGGCGCGTTCTTACGCGATGTATTTGCCAAAGCTGGCAAAGTAACACCGCCGCTTGTTGATATGTACGCTGACATCAACAATCGCCGGGATGCAATTGGCTGGGTGGATAGCTACATCCAAACACAGTACAAATTCTGGGACACAACCGATATACCAGCGCTCTTTGCCCAACTGACAACACCAACATTACTGCAATGGGGCGATGGCGGCCGTGTTCTTCCGCCGGCTGTGGGCGATACTGTGATAAAGCTGCTGAAGAACGCGCCACTTGAAGTGAAGCGTTACCCAGACGCAGGCCACATGCCGATGATCGAATTGCCCGAAGACACCGCTAAAGACGCGCTTACATTTTTAACGCGCTGAAAGCCCTTGGAAATTTAACGCCAAAAACTTAGTCCATCTCAGTCACGTTGATGGCTGCATAAACCTCGGCCGGTTTGGCTATAAACAGCTTAGCGAATGTGCGCTCGATTGCTTTCATTAAGCCTGCGGGATTGACCGGCTTCATAACATAGGCCCCAACATCAAGCGCCAGAGCAGCACGCACCACCTGCTCTTTGCCGCTGACTGTGATCATGATGAACGCCGTCTCGGGACGCACATGCTGAAACCGGCCCATGCGAACACCTTGCAGCAATTGCAGACCTGACACAGGCGACATGCTGTAGTCGCTGATAATGCAGTGATACATGAAACTTTGGTCAGCCAAGGCGGCAGCCGCTTCCGCGCCACTGCTGCACTTGCGGACCCACACTGCACCGAGCTTCGCTAAAGAAGCCGCGATAATTTCCAATACCACCGGATCATCATCGGCGATCAGAAAACTCAATCTTGAAATGTCCATTGCCAAAGCGGCGTATCCTTAATCATGGGCTCAACTATTGGTCGTTTTCACCCATCCCCAATGACACTATCTCGCACTTTATTGTTACATTTCAAGGCCCCGAAGCAGCTAAGACCTTAAACGTTCCGCGGCGGCCGTGGCCTGGTTAATGGCCTGTTTTAAAGTTGGACCAATGGCCGCAAATTGCGCCACCTCAGTTATTTCTTCCTCAATCTGTTGTGCCAGTTTCGCCACCGGGTGCGCGCCAAATTGCGCACTTAACCCACGCATGGCATGAGCTGCGCGCTTAATGCTTTTCAAATCAGCCTGATCGTAAGCTGCGGCGATGTCGCTTTCGTATTTGCGCATATTTTCGATAAATGTGCCCAACAACATTTTCATTTTTTCATGACCGACAGCTTCAGCAATATCCTTAAGCGCCGATTGATCTAAAGCAGAAGACTCCATAGCAGTAACTTCCTTATGTTCCTGCGCACGATTGTCGGGCAGTGCGATATCAACCGTCAGGCGCGCCATTTCTGCTGCCAGAAGTGTCCAATCGACAGGCTTGCCCACCACAGTATTGGCACCTGCATCTATATATCGTGCACGATTTTCAGCAATGATGTCTGCCGTCAACGCGATGATCGGCGTTGTCTTGGCGTGCTTCACGGTCGCGCGAATAATCGCAATTGCTTCCGGGCCGTCGATCACCGGCATATGCATATCAACGAGCATGATATCGAAAGACTGGCCGCGCGCCGCATTTATTGCTTCTTCGCCGTTTTCAACACCAACAACAATGTGCCCAGCGCGTTCCAGCATGGACGTCACGAGATAGCGCGATGTTTCAGTATCTTCGGCTAACAATATTTTCAAAGGACGTGACGTTTTGGACGCACGCAACGGATGATCGTTCGCAACAACAGGTAAGCCTTGCGATGCTTTCTTCAACGTCACTGTAAATGTGAAGGTCGCACCCTTGCCTGGCTCGCTCGAGACAGAAATATTTCCACCCATTGCAGTCACAAGATGCTTTGAAATCGACAAGCCTAGCCCGGTCCCGCCAAAGCGCCGCGCGGTTGTTGTTTCTGCTTGGGTAAAGGCCTGGAACAAGCGCTTCTGATTTTCCGCTGAGATACCAATGCCGGTATCGATCACAGAAACTGTTAGCAAAACATCGTCCCCGCGAATGTCTTCACGCGCCTCAACCCGGATCGCCCCTTTTGCAGTGAACTTGACGGCGTTGCCCATCAAATTGATCAGCACTTGGCGCAAATGTTTGCGATCACCACTCACGTTATCAATCGGTGCGATGGATTGCGGCGTATGGACCGACAAGCCTTTGGCCGACGCATTCGGCGAGACAATCTCGCGCGCCTCGCGGAAGACATCCATCAGCCTGAAGTCGACAGTTTCTAATTCCAGCTTGCCGCTTTCAATCTTTGACAGATCAAGAATTTCATTCAGCAGATCTAACAGAATGTGCGCCGAGTGCGACAGCATCTGCATCTGCTTGGTTTGTTCGGCCGTCAGTTGCGAACCCAACAGCAATTCCGCCATCCCGATAATACCGGTCATCGGCGTACGCAATTCGTGACTCATGGTTGCCAAGAACTGCGACTTGGCGGCACTGGCCTGCTCCGCACGGCGGCGCTCGACATGCAGCGCTTCTTGAATGGCTTTCAGTTGCGCTTCGCGCTCTACGCGTTCAGTAATGTCGCGCGCAATCGACACGACTTGGAAATCGCTATCGGATTTGTTGATGATACTTGCCGTGGATTCCATCCAAACATAAGTGCCGTCCTTGCGCCGCATGCGCCATGTCGCAATACCGGCCTGAGGCACTCCGCTGGTCAGGCCCCGGCGCTGCAACAACTGTGGCAAATCATCTGGATGGACAACATCAAACGCATTCTTTTGCAAAATCTCTTCCGGATCATACCCACTGATGCGTGCAACGGAGGGGGAGACATAACGCAGCACGCGATCGCGGTCGTAGAATGAAATCACGTCAGATGCATTGTCTGCCAGCAACCGGAACTTCTGCTCGTTTTCTTGCAGCGCTTCTTGTGTACGCTTCAGTTCGGCTTCGCGCTTAATACGTTCAGTGACCTCACGCGCCAACGATACAATCACATACTGCCCCGGCTTATCCTGATCAGGGATAATCGAGGCATTGGACTCAATCCAAATATACTCTCCGTCCGCACGACGTAACCGCCACAATGCTTGGCGCGCTTCGGTCGAGTTTATTGACCGACGTGCAATGAGTTGCTCGCGATCATCAGGGTGAACATTTTTGAAAACATCGCGGCCCACCAGATCAGTATGTTTGTACCCGGTAATACGTTCAATCGATGGCGACACATATTTAAAGACGTGGTCTTGACCATAGAACGTCATGACATCTGATGCGTTTTCGGCCAACAAACGAAACTTTGATTCACTTTCGCGCAAAGAGCGGCGGAAGCGCTTTTCCGCCGTGATATCCATGACTACACCGAACAATCCGACAGCAGAGCCTTCCATCCGACTGCGGGCAACAATGCGTAAATCATGAAATCCACCGTCGCTATCGACCACGCCGGTCTCTGTGCGAAATTCGGCAATCGTGCCTTCTGTCAAATCGCGCAATCCTGAATTAATGCGCGCAACATCGTGCTTATCGAACAGTGCTGCAAATTGGTTCAGCGAGGTAAGTTTTTTATCGGGACCAAGGCCTAAGAGCCGACTCGTTTCGTTAGAAAACGAGGCTTTCTGGCTTTGCGGAGAAAACGACCAATATCCAATCTGCGCCACGACCTCGCCAAAACTCAGTTCGTTTGAGCGATGCGTCAGCTCAACTTCCAAAATGAAGCGATGCAATAAGTATCTGCGCAGCACAAACCCTGTGGGAATAGCGAACCCCAGGAATAGAATTGAAAAGGCGATATAGCCGAGTTGGAGCAAACGAAAAGCTTCGACGGCATCAGCCGAGCGATCAACCCAAACGCCAATGCTGCCGACGACTTCTTCGTTTTGGATCAGAGCCGCATAGGCCGCAGCAGTTCCAACCGGAAACTCAACATCGTTGACAGCGTCTAACCGCGTATTAACAGGGCGGCCCAAGCGCAAGCTTTCGACAAACTTGGCCGGTATGCGTTTACCGATATCAATGGTGCGGCTGGCATCGGTGATCACGCCATCAGGGCGTATTAATTGAAAGTCTTTGATCACGCCTTTGCGCAACTCTGCCCACAAGACTTGCGTATTATTGCTGGTGCTGCCGATCAGAAGCTCTGGCGACATGGCTTCGGCCGTGTCTGACACATTGCGATCTTCAGACAGCAATGACGCCGCGAACGTGACGTTACGTTGTGCGGCGGCGGCAGCGATTTCATTTGAAATGATCGTCGCGAAGCGATTAAGGCCAAACCCCAACGTACAGATAAAAGCGACAGAGACAGCGCTTAATGCCCACAGCACTTTACGCGCACGACGACGCGCTTCTTTCTTTATGGAAAGGTCGGTTTCGGGTTGTGAACTATTTAAAGCCACCATGACCCCGGCAAAACGCAGGATGATGAACCAAGGTTGCCGAAGATTACAATTAGATGCGGCTTAACCCTAGCAACATTCAACCATGGAGATAAATCAGCGCACGTATAAATTAAAACATGCTAAGAGCGCTGAGCGACCTGCACGTCTTTATAATAAGCATCCAGGCCTTTAACGACGGCGCTCATCAATTTACCGCGATAATTCTCTTTCATCAGCGCGGTTTGCTCGTCCTTGTTGGACAAATACCCCATTTCAATCAAAACCGATGGAATATCGGGTGCTTTTAAAACTGCAAAACCAGCGAACCGATGCGCATTGCGCAGCAAAGTTACTTCGCGTTTGAGCTCGGTGATCAAACTGCCGGCCAAGCGTGCAGCCAAGTTCATGCTTTCGCGCTGGGCCAAGTCGATAAGGATGTTGCGCACCTCAGCCGACTCCTTGGTCAAATCCATACCGATAATCAGATCGGCTTTATTTTCGCGCTCGGCCAATTGCGCAGCTTCATTATCCGATGCCTTTTCAGACAACGTATAAACCGACAACCCCCGAATGCCTTTGTCGCGGATTGAATCCGCATGCAGTGAAATGAAAATGTCAGCCGGGGCATGGCGCGCAATTTCGATCCGCTGACGGAGCACCAAAGACGTATCGCGCTGACGCGTCAGGATCGCCCGGTAACGCCCCGTGGCCTCTAGCTTGGCTTTTAATTGCTGTGCTGCGGCTAACGTAATGTTTTTCTCGTAAACACCACCGATGCCTATTGCGCCTGGGTCAATGCCACCATGGCCAGGGTCGATAGCCACGACAATCTTGCGATTACCGTTTTTATCTTTGGCAGCAACTTTCGGCTCGAGTTGTTGCGTTGTTTCGCGCGGTGTCGCAGGCGCTTGGTTTTTGGCGGTCGCCGTTGTTTGCGTCGCCCCCTGCACCGTAATTTTCGTGACCTGATTAGGCACCGCCGCGAACTGGAAAAGCTCTTCAGACGTCGGCGCAATATCTACAATCAGACGCCACGGCGTGGCCCCAGTCGGCGGCAACAAGAACCCTTGCGACAAACGCCCCGGCTGCGCCAGCTCAATCACCAGACGCGTTTGACCCGGCTGAAACACACCAGCCCGCACCGCATTAATAAGCGCAGTCTTGGGAAGGACAGCTTCCGTCGCCCAATTGATCTCAGGCATATCCACAATCAAGCGGTAAGGCTCTGGCAATAAAAAGGCCGACGCCTCGACCTGGTCAGAGAGTTCAATCACGAGCCGGGTGAAATTGCCGTGGTCGTGGACCCGCATATGAGTAGCCTGGGGCATGGCTTGGGCAATGGCTGGCATGAGAACCAGCGCCGAGGCCCCCAAAACCGTCCGGCGGGACAAAAGATGAAGCTCATCAGCCGTAAGGCCGTGGCTAAGATCCTTGGAAAAACCCGACATACCCCTCAACGCCCGGCAGGATGTTTGTGCGCAATTTTATTACGCGCCATCGAATAACCATTCTAATATAGTTAATATCCCGAGTCGTTTCAAGAATCTCAATGGGTTAGCCAAAATCATCCACAGATGGGGTGATCACACCCCTAAATGAACCCACTGTAATCGCAGGCATTGGAATTACCATTTGTGCCCCGGCCCTTATTCAGACTATTTTGCACAGGTCCGGCTTATGTGGCGCTGTGGATCCGATGGTCTTGCTGAGCGAGATCATTGAAAAACAATAGAAATTTCCCAGCCCCAAACGAAGTCGGTCATATTTATGACGTGCCTTCCTAGCCAAGCGCTGCAACAGCGCGCGGTCAAACGGCAAGAAACCCATTAGGGGACAAGCGCAGTGCAACGTTGCGTTCAACAGTATGCGGCTCATGAAAGCCTTTCGGATATTCCGAAGGCCTGGCCGCTTCGCGCGTTGTCACGATCAGCCCGCGGCATGACCGCGCGCACCGCTTCGTCTCCTTTGTCCTTTCAACACACTAAACAAGCGGCCGGCGCATGCGCGCCATCTCACGTTCTTAACAGACGGGGCCGCCGGAGAATGATGCGCTATGGTCAAACGGATGCTAATCGATGCCACGCATCCCGAGGAAACTCGGGTCGTGGTTATGGACGGAACGCGACTTGAAGAATTCGACGTAGAGACATCTACGAAGAAGCAAAACAAGGGTAACATTTATCTCGCTAAGGTCGTCCGGGTTGAGCCGTCGCTGCAAGCGGCGTTTGTCGACTACGGCGGTAATCGCCACGGGTTCCTGGCGTTCAGCGAAATCCACCCCGACTATTATCAAATTCCGGTCGCAGACCGTGAACGCCTGTTGGCTGAAGTTCAGCAGCACGTGCACGATGATGACGACCATCATCACCACGATGATCATGCGCCGGAGCAGCCGGACCATGACCACAGCCATGACCATGATCACTCACATGATCACGGGCACGATCATGACCATACGCACGACCACAGCCACGATCATGAGGGTGCGGCTACCATCCCGGCCAGCGACCTGCCACCTTCTGCCGCCACAGATAGCGTAGATGCGCAACAACTGAGCTTCTTAGCGCCCAGCGTTTCGTCAGCCCCAATCAGCGAAACACCGGAAGACGAAACAACCGACGAAACAGTTCCACCGCCCGCCCTGGCTGACCAGCCAGAAGCTGTTGACGTGCCGGTAGCAGCGGCCGTTGTGGAAACATTGGCCACAGAAGCGCCGACTGAAAGCCGTGGCGAAGATGATGGCTCGGTTGAAGGTGCGGCATCTGACGAAGCTTTCGCGGCAAGCATGAGCGAAGACGCGCCTGCGGCTTCGTCTAACAGCGATGATTTCGCCGAGCGTCCGTCCCAAGTGGAAGACGTGCCGGTGGAAGAACGCCCCGTCGATACTGTCGGCGGTGGCGAAGAACACGAAGATGATGATGCCGACGATGCCGATGAAGACGAAGACAGCAAGCGCCGTCGCCGTTTCTTAGCCTCGCGCCATTACAAAATCCAAGAAGTCATCAAGCGCCGCCAGATCATGCTGGTGCAAGTGGTGAAGGAAGAGCGTGGCAACAAAGGCGCAGCTCTCACCACTTATTTGTCGCTCGCTGGCCGTTACTGCGTGCTGATGCCGAACTCCTCACGGGGTGGTGGCGTGTCACGCAAGATCACCAATGCCACCGACCGTCGCCGTTTGAAGTCGATCATGGCCGAGTTGCAGCCGCCGAAGACCGCCGCAGTGATCCTGCGCACGGCAGGCGCGGAACGCTCGAAGCCTGAGATCAAACGCGACTACGAATACTTGATGCGCACCTGGGATGTGATCCGCGAGAACACGCTGCAATCGCGTGCACCGGCCCTCATCCACGAAGAAGGCAATCTGATTAAGCGCGCCATCCGCGATGTCTATTCGAAAGACATCGAGGACATTCTGGTAGAAGGCGAAGACGGCTACAAAACCGCAAAAGATTTCATGCGGATGTTAACGCCAAGCCACTCGAAGAAAGTGCAACGCTACGGCGACACTAACATTTCGCTGTTCCAACGCTACCAAGTCGAAAGTCAGCTGGAAGCCATCAACACCCCTGTAGTGCAATTGCGCTCGGGTGGGTCGATTGTGTTTGGCCAAACCGAAGCGTTGGTGGCCATCGACGTCAACTCCGGCCGCGCGACGCGCGAGCGTCATATTGAAGAGACAGCTCTAAAGACAAACATCGAAGCCGCTGACGAAATTGCACGCCAATTGCGCCTGCGTGATTTGGCTGGCTTGGTCGTCATCGACTTCATCGACATGGAAGAAAACCGTAACAATCATGCGGTCGAACGCCGGTTGAAAGAAGCGCTGAAGATAGATCGTGCCCGTATTCAAGTGGGCCGCATCAGTCACTTCGGCTTGCTGGAATTATCGCGTCAACGTTTACGTCCTAGCTTAATCGAAACCAACTTCCGCCCATGCAGCACGTGCGGTGGAACAGGTTTGATCCGCTCGACAGAGTCAGCCTCGATCTACACGTTGCGCATGATCGAAGAAGAAGGCATTCGCCGTCGTTCCAGCGAATTGACAGTAACAGTGCACCCAGACGTGGCGCTGTACTTGCTCAATTACAAACGCGAGCAGTTGGCGACATTGGAAGCGCGTTATGGCTTACGCATCTTCGTGCTGGGCGATGCTCATTTAATTCAGCCCAACTTGCGCATCGACCGCGTGAAAGCCACGCGCGCGCAAATGGAAGAAGCAGCGTTGCAGCCGCCGCAAGCCTTGCCCGCTCCGGAACCTGAAGCCGAAATCGAAGACGAAGTCGAGATCGAGGAAGAAGAGACCAGCGCTGACGAGAGCAGCAACGATAAAGCTGAGGCTGGTGAAGAAGGCGGCCGTGGCCGTGGTCGCCGCCGTCGGAGACGCCGTGGCCGAGGTCGCGATCGCGATGACCGTGATAACCAGGGCCGCGACAATCAACGCGAAGTCAGCCCACGCCCCGAGCAAGCCGACGATGCACCGCAAGCGGATTCTGCCGTAGCAGAAGATGGCCAAGCAACCGCCGCATCCGAAGACGGATCTGGCGAAGCCCGCGCTGAAGGGGACGAACAAGGCAGCCGTGATGAACGTGGTGGTCGTCGTCGTCGTCGTGGCCGCCGGGGTGGCCGTCGCCGTCGCCGTGATGGTGAACCACGCGAAGGCAACGATGCCCAAGGCGAAGCAGCCGAAGGCTCTGCAACTGAAGCGGAAGGCGTGGCCGCCGTTTATGACGGTGACAGCGCTGATCCCTCGCCCGCATTGGAACAAACTGCAACCGAAGATGCGCCAGCATCAGGTAGCCGTCGTCGTGGCTTCTTTAGCGCCGTGAAGGAAGCAGCGCTGTCTTGGACACGCAATGATGAGACGGGCAACTCTGCACCAGCAGCGCCTGCGCCACAAGCCGAAGCACCGAAGCCTGAACCTGTGAAGGTAGAAGTGGCTGTGGCTCCGCCGTCACCACCACCTGCGCCTGCGCCAGTTCCGCAAGCGGCTCCGCCGCCTGCCCCTGTGAAGCAGGAAGCGCCGGCACCTGCACCTATCGCTGAAGAAGTACCGTCTGGCCCGCCGAAAAAAGGTTGGTGGAGCCAGCCGAAAGAGTAGGCGGATAAAAACGAACGATTTATTGGGGCTTGGTTTTTAACCAGGCCCCAATTCTTTTGAGGCCTTCAGCGATCTCAGCTTCAGAGACGGCGTAAGACAATCGCATCCAGTGCTGGCCGTCGAAGGGATCAAAGTCCGAACCCGGCGTTACCGCGACCCCCGCTTCATGCAAAATGCGTTTGCAGACGTCCGGCGACGGCAACCCTAAATGGGCGACATTGACGTAGAAATAAAATGCACCATCGGGCGGCGTGAAGGTCGGCAAGCCAATCTCGGGCAGGCGCTTCATCAACGTATCGTGGTTGCGGGCATAAACAGCGACGTTACCCAATAACTCTGGCATTGCATCAAATGCCGCCAAACCAGCGTGCTGCGAAATGGCAGGCGGCGAGATAAACAAATTCTGCGCCAAGCATTCAACCGAGCGATAAAGATCATCGGGCACAATCATCCAACCCAAACGCCAGCCCGTCATGCTGAAGAACTTCGAGAAGCTGTTAATCACAATGGCTGACGGCGAAATGCTAGCGGCGGTCACAGCTTCCATACCGAAGGTAATGCCGTGATAAATTTCATCCGAAATCAGGCGAATGCCATTCTCGTGGCAGTACGATGCAATTCCGCGAAAAACATCAGGCTCGATCATTGAGCCTGTGGGATTAGCCGGGCTGGCAACAATCACCCCGTCGGGTTTGGTTTTCTTCAGGTGATCGACTGAAATATTGTAGCGCGTGGAAGCATCCACTGGCACCAGCTCGGGCGTAATTCCATACGCATTGAGAATATGCCGGTATGAGGGATAACCGGGTGCGGCCACCAACACGCGCGCGCCCGCATCGAACGCCGATAAAAACGACAGCGTGAAGCCAGTCGACGATCCGGTGGTCAGGAAGATGCGCTCAGGGCGTACATTGGTTTTGTACATATCGCGGTAGTGCTGCGCGATGCGTTCTCGCAACGGCTGAATACCATCGGCCACCGTATAACCCAGCTTGTCTTTGCCAATCAGTGGCGCGATGGTCTTGGCCGCATGTGCTGGTAAACCTGTCGACGGCTGACCTACTTCCAAGTGCACAATATCGCGGCCTTGCGCTTCAAGCGCTGCCGCATCGCGCATCACATCCATCACGATGAACGGCGGAACATTCCCACGTTGTGAAGATTTAAAAGTCATTGCGACTTACTTCGGCACATCTGGGCCAAAAGTTTGGCCTAAACCAAACCCCTTGGCATCGGTCATGGTCCGGCAGCCCGAACCTAACAAGGCCATACCACCGCGACAGACAACCGCATTGATCGAGCCTTTCGCGCCATCAGCGGAAATCTGCTGCAACTCGCCACGCACCTCATCATACGGGCGGTCATTCACCAGCCATGCGGAGACACTTTTGCGAACAAGATCCGCAGCAGCAGCGCCGTGCGCGGCGCCGGCGAACACCACGTGCCCACGCTGGAAATCAAAGCCAATGACAGGCAGCGCAGATAATGGGGCAGCTTGTGCAAGTAAATAACCACCCTCGGCAGAGCGCGCAGCACCGAATGGCGCGCCCATAGACAGCACGCAGGTAACTGCCATGCCCTTTTTATCGCCCACCACAAAAGAAGTGGCGGCCGCAGCTGTATCAACCATGGCTTCAAGCGCCGGACCTTCAAGCGTGACATTGCTTTCTGCGGTCAAGGTCGGAACACGCCACTGCGGCGTGCCCGATGGCAATGCGCCAGCCCCTTCGGTGCGCAGCTTCTGAAACGTTTCAGCCAATTGCGGCAAACGCACTTCAGTGCCCACTGCTACAAACTGACGCCGGCGATCCATAAAAGCCGACAGCGCGGCTTGATCGTTCATCAACACATTGCCATTCGCAGCTAAATCAGCCGCTAGCATTTTCGAGACAGGAAAACCAAAGCGCGCGAGTGTCTCCGCCGAAGCAACAGCATTGCTCCATCCGCGCGAACCGTAACGCGCGAGAAGAGCCGCCATGCCGCGCGCCAACATAGGTTGCGCCGCAGTTGTTTGTGTAAAATCTAGAACTTCAGTTTTCTTACTCTTGGGGTCGAATACGGTGCACATGCCACCGCCGCCCAAACTAACGCGTGACGGTAACGTGACACTGAGAGACAACGCCATGCTGGCGGCTGCATCGGCTGCATTGCCACCGGCCAAAACAACATCGCGCCCGACGAGGGTCGCGCGCGGTTCATCAGAAACAGAAATACCTGAAAACCCACGATTACCTGGGGGTGCGGTTTCAGGCGAAACTTGAACCCCACCACACGCACTTAAGGCAGACGTTACAACCAGACAAAGAAGTAATGCTTTAGCCCTGCGCAAACCGCCGGGAATTCGCCATATTTCGGCTATATCGGCAATGGGCCCGGATAGGGTATTTTGGGCGATATTTGTTTGCGGTTGGTGCGAAAGCGACATCATGTTTCTGGCCAATAAGAACTGGGCGGTCAAAAGCTGGGCGAATATAGGCTTAGCAAATAAGGCTGGGCAGATGTTGTCAAACGTAACGCGTCAGACACGCGTTGCATTGATGGCCAGCGCCATGGCCGCAGGTGTGATTGGTAACGCTGCCCCTGCTACGGCGCAAGGCTTGAACATCATCCGCGACACCGAGATTGAGAACACACTCGCCGCATACGGCAAGCCGCTGTTCGAGGCGGGTAACATCCCACCTCAATCTGTCACAATTCGAATGGTGAATGAGGACAGCATCAACGCCTTTGTGACCCAAGGGCAGTACATGTTCTTTCATACCGGCTTATTGCTGCTGGCCAAAAATCCCAACGAAGTCATTGGTGTGATGGCGCACGAAACCGGCCACATCGTCGGCGGTCACGCGGTCACATTTGGCGACAACGTCGCCATGGCCAGCACCACAGCCTTACTGGCAACGCTTCTAGGCGTCGCGGCTGGCGTTGCCACAGGAAATCCAGATGTCGGTGTCGCGATGGCCTTGGGCGGGCAAGGAACAGCCATGCGGATGCTGTTCACATTCAGCCGCGGCCAAGAATCATCCGCGGACCAATTCGCCATTAAAGCGTTGAACGACACGCAGCAGTCACCGCGTGGGCTGTACGAATTCTTCAATCGTTTGGCTGGCCAAGAATTGCTGATCACTGATCGCCAAGACCCATATGTGCGCACCCACCCTCTCACCCGCGAACGTATGAGCACCGTGCGCAATGCGGTTGATGTATCGCCTTACGCCGATAAACCATCAGACCCTGAGTTAGAGCGACAGCACAACCGCATGGTCGCGAAGTTGTTTGCGTTCTTAAAGCCGCAAGTCACCACACTGCAAAAATACCCCGAGACCGACAAAAGCCCCAACGCGCGTTATGCGCAGTCCATCGCTTACTATCGCCGCGGTCAGTTGGATAAGGCGCTGCCGTTGATCGATGGACTTCTTAAGGAATTTCCCGACGATGGCTATTATTGGGAACTGAAGGGTCAAATGCTGCTGGAAAACAGCCGTGTCCAGGAAGCCGTGACGGCCTATCGCCGGTCGGTACAGTTACTGCCCACGGCCCCGCTCATCCTCGTTTCCATGGCCCACGCTATGGTCGAAACAGGTGATCCGTCCTTCGCCAAAGAAGCACAAACAGCGCTGGCGACAGCCCTACGCCAGGACCCGGAAGACCCTTTTGCCTGGGATTTGGCTGCAAAATCCTACCTGCAAAGCGATCAGCCCGGCATGTCGGCTTACGCTGCCGCAGAAAGAGCCCTTTTAACCGGCCAATTTGGGGACGTTGTCCGCTATAGCCGCGAGGCCGAAAAGCTGCTGGAAAAAGACACGCCAACTTGGTATCGCCTGCAGGACATTAAGGTCACTGCACAAAATTCCCTCCAATCCATGATGGAAAAGCGGCGACGCTAGAATGTCATTTCAGGCGAATGTGATACAGATTGCCTGAAGAAACCAAAGCCAAAAGGCCGGAAGCACGCTATCAGGGGCGTTTCGCCCTATACTGCGTTGGCAGGCCTTATGCCGTTGACGGTTATACGTAGGAACGCATTCATGAAGATGAATTTGACTGTTGCCGCTGCTTTTCTATTGGCATTTGCCGCCCTCTTTACCGAGCCTTCGATTGCTCAGGAAAAAGCTGCGCAAGAGAAAAGCTCCTTCACGCCGGCTCAGCGCGAAGAAATGAAAACCTTGGTGCGCGACTACCTGATCAAAAATCCGGAAGTGATTGCCGAAGCGATTGAAGCGCTGCAAGCCAAGCACGAAGACGAAAAAGAAATGCGCCGCGATGCCACAATCGCGATGAATAAGGATGCGCTTTATAATCCCAAAGAACAAACAATCCTGGGTAACCTGCAGGGCGATGTGACGATTGTTGAATTCTTCGATTACAATTGTGGCTACTGCAAATCGATGTTTGGCGACCTGATCCAAACTGTAAAAACAGACGGCAAGATCAAATTGGTCTTGAAGGAACTGCCGATCTTGGGCCCCAATTCAGTCACCGCCACGAAGGCAGCGCTAGCATCCCGCAACCAACGCAAGTACCCGGAGTTCCACCAAGCTCTGATTTCCTATAAAGGTCAGATCAACGAAGAAGCTATTAAAGCCGTCGCCAAAGGCGTTGGCTTGAACGTCGACAAACTGCTGGAAGACATGAAAGATCCGACGTTTGAAGATGTCATCGAAAAAAATCGTGATTTGGCTCGCGACATGGATGTGACCGGCACACCGGCTCTCTTAATTGGCGGCACCTTTGTGGGTGGCGCGATTAAGAAAGACAAAATGCAAGAACTGATCGCCCAAGCCCGCAAGAAGAAAGCTTAAAAACGCTGTTATGTCTGATTTTAGCGAAAAAGAACGCGCTCGTTTCCGCCGCCTTTTGGAAGTTGCGCACTCGACCACCTTTGAAGGTGAACGCGAAGCCGCATTAGGGGCTGCAACACGCTTGGCTGAAACGCATGGCATGACCTTGCGTGAAGCAGCTGGCATGGCTGAAGCAAAAGAAGAACGCGCGCCAGCACCACGCCCCCGTCCCAAGCCGAAAAAAGCGGCGGCTGAAGCATGGCCCGAAGAGGCGCACGCTGGAACGCATCGTTTCAAAAGCGCTATTCATCCACGGCAGCGCGATAACAAGCACAGTCCTCACGGTTTAAAAACCGATATGGACGGCACAGCTGCCGACAAGAAGCGTTTTGAAGCGGCGATGCAGGACGCCATTAATCGCGGTCTTGATGCCGATGAACGTCGCCGTGCCGAGCGCTTGGCCGCAATGGAACACGCAGCACGCAAGCGCTCTTCCAAGAGCTGGCGCCCACGTAACGAATTTGTACGCATCTTGCTGAAAGAAACCCGCATGACGGCGCGTGAAATTGCCGCTACTGCTGGCGTGAGCGTGCACGATGTTCTGCGTGAAAAATTGCTGTTGCGCCGTGGCGAAGAAGAAGCCACTGCGCCAGCCTAACGCCTTAAGCTCTTAGCGTTTCAGATCTCTCGTTTGCTGCATCATCTCGTCTGCCGTGCGGAGCACGGTGGCGTTGCTGGAATATGCACGCTGCGTAACAATCATCTTCGAGAACTGATCGGCCAGATCAACGTTGGATGATTCCAACGCACCGGCCACGATTTGGCCCAGGCCAGTTTGTGAATCCAATGGATTCAACTTCATTTCCCCAGCAGCGCGCGTTTGCGTGAAATAGTTGCCAGGCTTGGCTTCCAAAAAGCTTTCCGCCGCAAACGTTGCGATCGGCAATTTGAACAGCGCACGCTCGCCCTGATTTGTATAACTGCCGTACAGCACACCGGTTTGGTCGAAATAGGTGTTGGTCAGGCGGCCTTCCAAGAAGCCATCCTGGTCAGTGTTGAAAACGGTGATTTGGCCGTCGTCATTGAACTGCTGCATCTTCGAGATGTCTAACGTCATCGTCTGTGTGCCGTCAGCATCGGTGGTTTCGATCACCACTTTGCCGCCTTCCGGCACAATCAATTGCCCTTGCCCGTCGAACTGAATTTGCGGCGGCAGCGGATTGCCATCAGCATCTAACGTCGGGGGAATCGGATCACCATTGGCATCAGCCAAAAAGATATTCGTGGTCTGCGAAACGCCAGAAAGATCGTCGATATTCACATCAAGGTTAAAGGCGCCGGATTGAACATCTGTCGGCGTAAAGCCAAACGTGACGGTACGCGAATTGCCCAGCGTGTCGATGAACTGCATGCCGGTGCTTTGGCGATTTTGCGTGCCGGCGGACAGATTAGCCTGCAAGAACAAATTCTCAGTCGCACGCGACGGAAAGATTTCGTTGCTGTTGATCGTGATCGGAACCAACGATGTGAGGTCGTTGAGCGGATTGAAATTGCCGTCTTCATCCGCTTGCCAGCCGAACACATAACCACCCGAACCGGTTTTCAGCAGCGTTGCTTGGTCATTCTGACCATCGCCATCACTGTCGGTGCCCAGGTCTGTCGACTCACCATATAACGCGCCATCGCGTGTATACTGCCAAACACCAGAACCATCGGGTTCAGTGTTGGTGACGAAGAAGCCGCGGCCATTCATGGCCAAATCAAGCGTACGGCCCGTGGTGTTCAAGAAGCCTTGGCGCGACACATCGCGCGTATCCACGGTATCAACCGCGAAGAAACTACGGACCGAACCACCGCCAGGGCTGGTGTGATTGAGCAGCGTTTGGAAGTGCGTGTTCTGGGCCTTGTAGCCCGTGGTGTTGACGTTCGCGACGTTGGTCGAGATGTTCGACAGAAACTGCGACTGCGCAAGCATACCTTGCGTCGCCGTATTCATTGTTCCTCGGATACTCATCGCATCGCTCCATCCACATTGCGCCTCACGCCCAAAAAACACTTCGGGCGCACGCGTGGCATCAGTTGGCTTTAAATAAGCAAAGCCTGTGCCAGGATAGAGACTATGAAAATCAATGGGTTAGCGGGCATTTGGGCGGCACGGATTGCGCACCAGACGCCTTTGACCCGGCAAGTTTTGCCGAGCTTTTAGATTAAACCTGCCCTTAAATCAGACCAGCAAGGGGTGATGACGGATCGGCGTACATTTTGCGTGGCATACGGCCTGCCAAGTAAGCCAAGCGTCCGGCTTCGATGCCCGCCTTCATGGCGCGCGCCATCATGATCGGGTCTTTGGCGGCAGCGATGGCGGTGTTCATCAACACACCGTCACAGCCCAGCTCCATGGCAATGGCAGCATCCGATGCCGTGCCTACACCGGCATCCACCAACACCGGAACTTTGCATTGTTCTACGATGATGCGGATGTTCACGGGGTTCTGAATCCCGAGGCCCGAGCCAATCGGCGCTGCCAGCGGCATGATTGCGCAGCAGCCTAAGTCTTCCAGTTGTTTGGCAATGATCGGATCGTCGCTGGTGTAGACCATCACGTCGAAGCCTTCTTTGATCAGCACTTCGGCGGCCTTCAACGTTTCAACTACGTTAGGGTACAGCGTTTTATGATCGCCCAGAACTTCCAGCTTTACGAGCTTCCAGCCGCCCGCTTCACGCGCCAAACGTAACGTCCGCACGGCATCATCAGCGGTGAAGCAACCAGCGGTGTTCGGCAAATATGTGTATTTCTTGGGACTAACATAATCGACCAGCATCGGCTGCGACGGGTCGGACAAATTCACACGGCGCACAGCGACAGTCACAATCTCAGCGCCCGAAGCTTCAATGGCACGTGCAGTTTCTTCAAAGTCTTTGTACTTGCCGGTTCCAACCAACAGACGCGAGCTATAGGTCTTGCCCGCCACCGTGAACGTATCGCGTTCAATGGGGTCAGCATTACCACCGCCAATGAAATGCACGATCTCGATTTTATCGCCGTCGGTCAGGACGGTGTTGGCAAAAGCAGACTTCGGCACAATCTCCAGATTGCGCTCAACGGCCACCTTGCCCTCGGCAATCCCCAGGTGCTTCAGCATGGCTTCGACCGTGGCCGTGCCGGGCAGGTTACGTTGCTCGCCGTTGATCGTGATGTTCATGGCACTCATTTGGGTACGTGACAGAGAGGATGTAGGTGCTTGAAATAGCAGGCATAGCCCGGGACGCAAGGGGGCCCTGGGCACAACAGCCATACACCGAAACGGGCCGACTTATCCCCAGGCTGGGCCGGAAAGCCCCTCCCTGCCCCCCGTTTGAAGGCTGGGTGTTGAAGGCCGGGGGCCCATAGTATAAGCCATACGTCCGACCGGGGCTCTGGAATGGTTAACGCCCTGATCTGGCTTAGTTATTCACTTAATTCGCACGTGGACCGCACCGTCAGTGGCACACAAGATCCTTATTTTGAATGGCCCGAACCTCAACATGTTGGGGACCCGCGAGCCTGAGATTTATGGCCACACCACGCTGGATGACATCAAGCGTATGGTGGAAGCCCGTGCGGCGGCCTTGAAACTGACGGTCGATTTCCGCCAAAGCAACGATGAGGGGGCGATGGTTTCGGCCATCCAGTCCGTCCGTGGCAACTTCGACGGCATCATCATCAATGCCGGCGCGTACACACACACGTCGGTTGCCATTTTGGATGCGCTGCTGTCATCGGGCGCACCGATTATCGAAGTGCACTTGTCGAATATCTATCGCCGCGAAGAATTCCGGCATCATTCATACGTATCACGCGCGGCAACGGGCGTGATCTGCGGCTTAGGCGCGCAAGGTTACGAACTGGCCTTGGATGCCATCGCAAACGTTCTAAACACCAAGAAATAAACTTAAGAAACCAACACACTTAAGAAAACAACGTCAAAGGTAGACCACGATCATGGCAATCGACGGCGATAGCGTAAAGCAACTGGCCACCATCCTGTCTGAAACAGGTTTGAGCGAAATTGAATATGATACCGGCACCCTTCGCATTCGCGTGGCACGCACTTTGGTTGCTGCAGCGCCTGTGTACGCTGCGGCCCCTGCTGCGGCTGCTGCTGGCGCGCCTGCCCTGGGTTCGCCAGCGGCCCCATCGGCGGCTGATGTTGCTTCAAACCCTGGCTGCTTGAAATCGCCCATGGTTGGCGTTGTCTACATGTCACCGGAACCCGGTGCCGCGCCTTACATCAAAGTTGGCGATCAAGTGACTGCGGGCCAAACCGTGCTGATCATTGAGGCCATGAAGACCTTCAACCAAGTGAAGGCCCACAAGGCTGGCCGCGTCACGCAGATCATGGTGGCCGATAAAAACCCGGTCGAGTACGGCGAGCCTTTGATGCTGATCGAGTAGTGCTGCTCATTCGTTTGAGTTTTAAGTCACCTCGAAGGAACTGCCTGCATGTTTGAAAAAATTCTGATCGCGAACCGTGGCGAGATTGCACTTCGTGTTTTGCGGGCCTGCCGCGAAATGGGCATCAAGACCGTCGCGGTGCACTCCACCGCTGATGCGGAAGCGATGCACGTTCGCCTTGCTGACGAGTCTGTTTGCATTGGCCCGCCGCAAGGTCGCGACAGTTATTTGAACAAAGCAGCAGTGATTTCAGCCGCGACGATCACCAACGCCGAAGCGATCCATCCGGGTTACGGCTTCCTGTCTGAAAACGCTGAATTCGCCGACATGGTGAAAGACCATGGGCTGACGTTCATTGGCCCATCCGCGGATCACATCCGCATCATGGGTGACAAAGTTCAAGCCAAGAAGACCGCTAAGGAATTGGGCATTCCGGTTGTGCCGGGTTCCGACGGCGCTGTGAAAGACGAAAACGAAGCGGCCAAACTGGCTGACGAGATTGGCTACCCTGTACTGATCAAAGCCGCTGCCGGTGGCGGTGGGCGCGGCATGAAAGTCGCCAACAGCAAAAGCGAAATTCGCGAAGCCTTTAAAATCGCCAGTTCCGAAGCTGAGTCGGCCTTCGGCAACGGCGAAGTGTACATGGAAAAGTACTTAGGCCATCCGCGTCACATCGAGATTCAAGTTCTAGGCGACCAGCATGGCAACGTGGTCCACTTGGGCGAACGTGATTGCTCATTGCAACGCAAACACCAAAAGATTTTCGAGGAATGCCCCTCGCCCGCACTGAACCCGAAGATGCGCGACGAGATCGGCGCGGTCGTCACGACAGCACTGAAAAAACTGGGCTATCACAACGCAGGTACGATTGAGTTCTTGTACGAGAACGGCAAGTTCTACTTCATCGAAATGAATACGCGCCTGCAAGTCGAACACCCGATCACGGAAATGATCACAGGCCTTGATTTGGTGCGCGAACAAATCCGCGTTGCCGCCGGTCTGGAATTGGGCTTTAGCCAAAAAGATGTTGAGTTCCAAGGCCACGCCATGGAATGCCGCATCAACGCTGAAGACCCGCGTACCTTCACACCGTCGCCCGGTAAAATCACGGGCTACCATGCGCCCGGTGGCCGCCGCGTGCGCGTTGATTCTGCCATGTATGCGGGCTCAAAAATTCCGCCATACTATGATAGCTTGATCTCGAAGCTGATTGTGCAGGGCTCGACCCGCAATGAATGCATCATGCGCATGCGCCGTGCATTGCACGAGTATGTCATCGACGGCATTTCAACCACCATTCCCCTCCACCAGGCCGTTTTAGATGAGCAAGCCATCATCGACGGTAATTATGACATTCGCTGGCTCGAGAATTTTGTGGCACAATGGGCCAAAGAAGAACCTAAGAAGTAGTGTCTTCATAAAACGGGGTGACGGCCAGCGTGACGGAAATCACGGCTGATCTTTTACTCAAGGCTTATGCATACGGCGTCTTCCCGATGGCGAAATCGCGGGACGACGACAAAGTGTTTTGGGTGCAACCCAAACAGCGCGGCATCATTCCATTAGATGAATTTCACGTCTCGCGTTCCTTACGGAAAACCCTGCGCCAAGGCAAATTCACAGTCACCGTAGACCGTGCATTCGATGCGGTACTAGATTTGTGCGCCGAGCCCAAACCGGGCCGCGAAGAAACCTGGATCAACGATAAGATTGTCGAGTTGTTCGTCGACCTGCACCAAGCAGGCCTCGCCCACAGCATTGAAACATGGCGCGGCAACGAACTGGTGGGCGGGCTTTATGGCCTAGCGATGGGAGGTGCGTTCTTTGGCGAGAGTATGTTCTCGCGCACCGAGGACGCTTCAAAAGTAGCACTCTGCCATTTGGTCGGCATTTTAAAGCGCGGGCATTTCACACTGCTAGATACGCAGTTCATCACCGATCACTTGAAGCGTTTCGGGGCGATTGAAATTCCGCAGAAAGAATATCTGGCACAGCTCAGTACTGCGCTCTCGCAATACGGCCAGTTTGGCCCAGCGCTCGATCAGCGCGAATTAGACGCGGTTTTGTTTTCGCACTCGATGACCCAGATATCATAAACAGGATCGTCCATGGCCGAGAGGCCGGGGCTTGAACCAAACATCCAGCCATCAAACACTGTGGTTTTCTGGCCTTTGGCGTTCAACTTGGTGATGAACAATAACGCCGTATTCTCAGGCGTTTCTTCCGGCGGGCGCGTAAAGCAGCTTTTCACCAGAATTTCCAAGCGACCGAAGGTCACAGGCTGACCGACCGGCACATTGAACGTCTGCACACGCGCCGCCACTTTATCTAACGCCCGCAGCACAGCGTTGTTCGTCGCAATATCTTTGCTTTCGTCGATGGTTGGTGCCTGAGCAAATGCTAAATTCGCAAAAGCTGGAGCGGCTAAAGCGAGTCCTAACGCGATAAGCCTCTTCACTGCGGCGCCTCAGCAGGCAAACCAGCCGCCTTCTCTTCAGGCTTTTGGGTTGCCAGGAAAATGATCTCGCCCACCAAATCTTCCACCGATTGGAAATCGCGCGTTTTCGAAATCTTGCCGCCGTCGGCAACAACTTGCTGCGCCTTGCCGGGGATCAGGTTGATGTATTTGCCGCCCAAAAGACCATCAGACACAATTGCGGCTTCGCTATCTTGCGGCAGCTTCACATTGCCCGAGATCGACATGGTAACGGTGGCTTGGAACGTCTCGGGGTCCAGGCCTTGCTTGGTCACGGTACCAACGCGAATGCCGCTGATGCGGACATCTGAACCCGTTTGCAGGCCGCCGACTTTCAAGAAGTTCGCCGAGACCGAATAGCCGGTAATCGCTTGAATATCCGCCGTGGAATAGGCGAAGCCCAAGAACATCGCGGCGATCAACAGCACCACCGCGCCCAGGATGGTTTCGATGGGATTACGCTTCATTGTTTGCTCGTCTCGGGTTGGCTCGTGTTCGGTTGAGCACCTTTATCAGCCGCGGCTTTCTTCGCCGCACCTTTGGCTTGCTCGACAATTTTCACAATCAAATCTTCTAAAATCACAGAGTCTTGCGTGTAGGGCACACGTGCGCCTGGCTTCAAGTTGTCTTCGCTGCCGCCGGGCTGCAACTCGATGTATTTACCGCCAAATACGCCGTCGGTTTCAATCAACGCGGCCGTGTCATCAGGCAAGGGAATGTGTTGATCCAACACCAGTGTCATCACCGCGCGGAATTTATCGTCTAAATCTACCTTGCCCACGCTGCCGATCTTTACACCGGCCAAGCGCACATCGGCCCCTTCGTGCAATCCATCAGCACGATTAAAGGCTGCGATATATTGCGCGCCTGTGGCTTGGTTGCGTTCGTTTACGCGATTGCCCATGGCCGTCAGGACGAAGCCCGTGACCACCACAAGCAACGCTAAGATACCAACGAGTGTTTCGCGGCGTTCCGCTTTGGACATAAGACGAGATTAGCTTTCGGGATTCCAAGCGACATAGTCGCCGCTGGCTTTAGCGCGTTGACCGCCTTGAGAATCTGCACCTGGCGGCATGTAGGCATAAGCGGTGCCTGTCAGATTGGGTTGATGCGGCTTGTGCCAAGCGCGTGTCGGCGAATCAATCGGCGCATCGGTGGTGTGATGCAGCCAAGCATGCCATTCCGCCGGTACTTTCGAGGCTTCCGGCTCGCCGTTGTAGATCACCCAGCGTTCTTCGCGAATCCCAGCACGCAAGCTTTTTGGGCGGCGGTAGTACACGTTGCCGTAGTCATCTTGGCCGACTTTTTCGCCGTAAAATTTCGTGTAAAGCCAGGTGCCGATCGTCATCGCCCTAAAATCCCTTACGTGTGCCCCGAGTCTCGCCGCTAAACGCGTCGGCAATATGTCGGTTTTACCCCTAACCGTCCAGCAAACCAGGGTTTTTTCCGAAACCCTAGGGTTTGTGCCGTCAACACCAATATCTAGCGTGTGGCGGCTTTTTTGGCCACTAAATCTATTGAATTAGGCCCCTGCCACACATACATTTTTTGTTGTCTGGGCAAGGCCTTAAGGGGCCTCGAGGGTGCCCGGACCAAATGAGGGTCTAAGGGGAAAAGGTACGAGGAGAGACCGTATCTAGCCGCAGCCAAAATTGGCGCGCGGAACGGTTGGGATCGTGCCACGGCCTGAGGTGAACTCAAGGCCCTAACGCTGGAGAGAGATTGAGATGAGAATTCCGCGGCGTTTTACTGTTGAAGGCCGTTCTCCGTACGAGAACATCAACTTCCGCACCACGACCAGCGAGATCAGCAACCCGGACGGTACGAAAGTATTTCGTCAGGAGCACGTGACTGTCCCTGAGCATTGGTCACAAGTGGCGAGCGACGTGCTGGCCCAAAAGTATTTCCGTCGCTCGGGCGTGCCTGCACGCCTGATGCCGATTGCCGAAGACGATGTGCCAGAATTTTTGTGGCGCCAAACCGCCAACACCAAAGAGTTGGCTGAACTGCCAGAAAATAAACGCATCACCGGCGAGCATGATGCACGCCAAGTCTTCGACCGTATGGCTGGAACTTGGAGCTACTGGGGTTGGAAAGCCGGTTATTTTGATTCCGACGCCGATGCGCATGCCTTCTTTGATGAACTGCGCTTCATGCTGGCTAAGCAAATGGCCGCCCCCAATTCGCCGCAGTGGTTCAACACCGGCTTACATTGGGCCTATGGTATTGATGGCCCAGCCCAAG
Organism: Rhodospirillaceae bacterium; assembly: GCA_965229355.1. Taxonomy (GTDB): domain Bacteria; phylum Pseudomonadota; class Alphaproteobacteria; order Rhodospirillales; family Rhodospirillaceae. Next base: position 4,289,844 of record OZ245869.1, read on the forward strand.
GCCACTTCTATGTTGATTACCGCACCGGTGAACTGACCGCTTCAAAAAGCGCTTACGAACACCCGCAACCGCACGCCTGCTTCATCCAATCCATCGCCGATGATTTGGTAAACGACGGCGGCATTATGGATTTGTGGGTGCGTGAAGCGCGCCTATTCAAATACGGTTCTGGCACCGGCACCAACTTCTCAAGCTTGCGCGCTGAAGGTGAAAAACTTTCGGGCGGCGGCACATCATCAGGCCTGATGAGCTTCTTGAAAATCGGTGACCGCGCAGCTGGTGCGATCAAATCCGGCGGCACCACACGCCGTGCGGCAAAAATGGTGATCGTGAACGCTGACCACCCCGATGTGGAAGAGTTCATCGATTGGAAAGTGCGCGAAGAGCAAAAAGTCGCCGCCATGGCTGCGGGCTCGAAGCTCGCCAACAAGCATCTGAACGCAATCCTGCATGCCTGCCGTGAATGGGACGGCGAAGATGGCGATCATCGGTTTGATCCGGTGGTCAATGCAACGCTGCGCCACGAGATCAAAGCCGCACGCAAAGCACAACTGCCTGAAAATTCGATTCGCCGCGCCATTCAGATGGCCAAGCAAGGCAAGACCGATGTGAATTTCGCGGTACTTGATACCGATTGGGATTCCGAAGCGTATCTGACGGTGTCGGGCCAGAACTCCAATAATTCTGTACGCGTGACAGATAAATTCCTGCAAGCGGTGGAGCGTGATGAAAGCTGGCCACTCACCAACCGCGCCGATGGCAAGATTTCCAAAATCATTAAAGCGCGTGACCTGTGGGACAAAATCGGTGAAGCCGCATGGCAATGCGCTGATCCGGGCTTGCAGTTCGACACCACCATCAACGATTGGCACACCTGCCCGAAATCGGGGCGCATCAATGCGTCGAACCCGTGCTCGGAATACATGTTCCTGGACAACACGGCCTGCAACTTAGCGTCGTTGAACCTGCTGCCGTTCCGCCAAGACGATTGCACATTCGATGCAGAAAGCTTCGCCCATGCCACACGCCTGTGGACGATGGTGCTGGAAATTTCGGTGTTGATGGCGCAGTTCCCGTCCAAAGACATCGCCGAACTGTCGTACAAATACCGCACGCTGGGATTAGGTTTCGCGAATATCGGCGGCTTACTGATGGCCAATGGCTTGGCCTATGACAGCGCTGAAGGGCGCGCGCTCGCTGGCGCAATCACCGCGCTGATGACCGGCACTGCTTATGCCACTTCGGCTGAGATCGCCGAAGAGCATGGCCCTTTCCCGAACTTTGCTGCCAACCGCGATGACATGCTGCGCGTGATCCGCAATCATCGTCGTGCGGCCTATGGCCATCATTCTGGCTATGAGGGCGTGAACACACGGCCGACACCGTTGAACGCTGCTGAATGCCCCGACACCAATCTGATTGCAGCCGCGAAGGCTGCATGGGATCGAGCGCTGGAATTAGGCGCAGAAAGTGGTTTCCGTAACGCGCAAGTCTCGGTCATCGCACCGACCGGTACTATTGGCTTGGTGATGGATTGCGACACCACAGGCGTTGAGCCGGACTTTGCGCTGGTGAAGTTCAAGAAACTGGCCGGTGGCGGCTACTTCAAGATCATCAATCGCACGGTTCCACTCGCGTTAGAAACGCTGGGCTACACCGAGCGGGAGATCGACGCCATTGAGCGTTATGCGCTTGGCACGGCAACGTTGGATGGCTCGCCCAAGATCAATGCTGAGTCGTTGGCAGATCGCGGCTTCGATGAAGAAGCGTTGTTGAAAATCGATGAAGCGTTGGAAAACACGTTCGATATCAAGTTCGTGTTCAATCGCTACACGTTGGGCGATCAGTTCTGCCTGGAGACGCTGGGCTTCACCGAGCAGCAGTTGGATGACCCCGGCTTCAATATGCTCGAAGCCTTGGGTTACAAGCGTTCGGACATTGACGAAGCCAATACCTACATCTGCGGTGCAATGACCTTAGAAGGTGCCCCGCACCTTAAAGCTGAGCACCTGCCCGTGTTTGATTGCGCGAGCCCCTGCGGTCGCTTTGGCAAACGTGCACTGTCAGTCGATGCGCACATTCTGATGATGGCGTCAGTTCAGCCGTTCGTGTCGGGCGCGATCTCGAAGACCATCAACATGCAGCACGACGCGAGCGTGGAAGATTGCAAGCGCGCCTACATGATGTCGTGGAAATTAGGATTAAAAGCCAACGCGCTGTATCGCGATGGCTCGAAGCTCTCGCAACCTCTGGCCGCACTGTTTGAAGATGCAGACTTGGCCGACGAAGCTGATATCGTCGAGCAGATCGTGCAAGCGCCGCCACAAGCCCGCGCCGAAGTGATCGCCGAGCGCATCATCGAGCGCGTGGTGCAGCGGGAGCGTGAAAAGCTGCCGACCCGCCGCAAAGGCTACACACAAAAAGCCAGCGTGGGTGGACACAAGGTCTACATCCGCACCGGCGAGTATGAGAACGGCCAGCTGGGCGAAATCTTCATCGACATGCACAAGGAAGGCGCTGCCTTCCGGAGCCTGATGAATAACTTCGCCATCGCCATCTCGATTGGTTTGCAATACGGCGTGCCGCTGGAAGAATACGTCGATGCCTTCACTTTCACGCGTTTCGAGCCTGCGGGCGCTGTGGAAGGCAACGCTTCCATTAAAATGGCAACGTCGATCCTCGACTACCTGTTCCGCGAACTCGCTGTGTCGTACCTGGGTCGTCACGACTTGGCTCACGTTGAACCGCACGATGTTCTGCCAGATGCCATGGGTGATGGTGGCGACGCCGAGAAGCTGTTGCAGATCGCCGAGAAGACCGTCTCAAGCGGTTATGTGCGTTCGTCGAACCTCTACTTTCTGAACCGTCCTGGCAAAGGTGCCGGCGCTTCGAATGGGAATGGCGGCAACACCAGCGCTGTCAGTTCATCCTCCAACGTCGTCAGTGCTACGGGTGGCCCGACCGCTCTGCATTCTATGCCCACCAGCACTGGTGCTTTGGCCGAGAAAGTCGAAACGCAAGTGCGCGTGACGGAAGTAAAACGCACCTCGACCGTGCATGTTGCCCGCTTCCAAGGCTATGAAGGCGATAGCTGCCCTGATTGCGGCAACTTCACACTGGTTCGTGCGGGCACCTGCATGAAGTGCGAAACCTGCGGTACGACAACAGGCTGCTCATAACTGTGACGGCGATGACGACTGCTCTGCCTATGCTGGTCGCTGCTGATGTGGCCGCTGCTGATGCAGTGAAGGCCACAGCTGCAAATGCGGCTGTGCCTGATCTGCAGGCGTGCATCGCTGAATTCGTGCGCCGCATTATGCCCAACAACGCGGCCTATGGTGCGGCCCGCGAAACGGCAACGCACATTGCCGCTGATTTGCGCGCTGAGTTGTACCGCGATCCTGACGCGAAGAATGATCATTACATCGCAGGTAGCGTGGGCAAGCTGACGTCCATCGCGCCGATTAACGTTGTCGATTTGCTGTATGTGTTGCCGCCGAAGCTGGGCATCAGCGATCCTGAAAACGCGCTGAAGACAGCGTGGGCAATCCTAAAGTCTAAACACGAAGGCGCGTTGATTGCGGAAGACCGCACCGGCGTGCTGGTCGCCGCGAAAGGCATTACGGTGCGTGCCATCCCGTGCCTGTCGCGCGAAGGCGCATTTATGGTGCCCAGCACAAACGGCTGGATGCTGACCAACCCGATTGCCGAAGCCGCAACGTTGCGGCTGGCCGACTCAATGTATGGCCCACGCTTACGCATGGTCATCGGCATCTTAAAAGCATGGCGCTTGCACAGTGCAGCACCTATCTCGGCATTTGCGTTGGAACTGCTCGCGCAAGATTTCTTTGCCAGCGCCCCGCGCCCGCATGACTTAGCCAGTGCACTTGCTGACTTCTGGGCCTGGGCACAAAAGCGCACACCTGCGACATTAAAAACACCAGGCGCATCCACAGCTGTCGTTGTCGACAACGCATGGCACGGTAAAGCCAAAGGTGCGTATTGGCGCGTCACACTGGCGCAAAGCAACGTGGCGCAACACAAAGTGCCAGCCGCGTGTCAGGAATGGCGTGAGATTGTGGGGCCGCTGTTCCCCGTCGCAGGCGAGACAGTGGGCTTATTGCCACTGTCTCCTTAAAGCCTAAGCCCTATTTGGGGCCTTCGTATAAGAAGCGCGTCCGCACGGTGCCTTCGATGGCTTCGAGATCTTTGCGGATGCCCATACCGGCTTCCACATCGCCCATCACATCGGTCACCACATAGCCAATCTCGCCATCGGTGCGAAGATATTGACCAGCGATGTTGATTTTGCGGCGTGCGAACACATCGGTGATTTTCGAGAGAACCCCTGGCGTGTCACGGTGAATGTGCATGAAGCGCGTCGCATTGCTTTGCGGCGGCAAGGCCACTTCGACAAAGTTCACAGCGCCCAACGTTGAGCCGTTGTCGGAATACTTTACCAACTTCTCGGCCACTTCAGCGCCGATGTTGGCTTGCGCTTCTTCAGTCGAACCGCCGATGTGCGGCGTGAGGATCACATTCTGGAGGCCTTGCAGCGGGCTCTTGAACTTCTCGTTCGCGTCCGCCGGTTCTTTCGGGAACACGTCCAGCGCCGCACCAGCCACATGGCCCGACTTAATCGCATCGGCCAGCGGCTCAATCTCTACCACCGTGCCGCGTGAGGCGTTGACGAAGTGCACGCCCTTTTTCATTTTCGCGATCACAGACGCGTTGATCATGTATTTGGTTTGCGGTGTTTCCGGCACGTGCAGCGACACGAAATCAGAAATCGCCAACAACTCATCGAGCGAACGGCACGGCTGCGCATTGCCCAGCGCCAACTTTTCTTCGATGTCGTAGTAGCGCACTTGCATGCCCAGCGCTTCGGCGATGATCGACAACTGCGTGCCGATGTGGCCATAGCCGATAATGCCTAACACTTTGCCGCGAATTTCGTGGCTGCCTTTGTGCGACTTGTCCCAGCCGCCCTCATGTGCCTGCCAGCTTTTGCGCGGAATATCGCGGCTGAGCATAATGATCTCGGCCAGCACCAACTCAGCAACCGAGCGCGTGTTGGAGTACGGCGCGTTGAACACCGGCACGCCTTGTTTCTTGGCGGCACTCAAATCAACTTGATTGGTCCCGATGCAGAAGCAGCCCACGGCCATCAATTTCTCGGCCGCCGCCAGCACGTCTTTGGTCAGCTTGGTGCGCGAGCGAATACCAAGGATGTGAACATCCTTCAGTTTTTCTTTCAGCTCGTCGGCATCCAAAGCACCGGCCAAGACCTCGACCGATTCATAACCCTGGCGCTGAAACAACTCGACCGCAGTCTTGTTGATGTTTTCCAGCAACAACACTTTGATGCGGCTTTTCGGCAGGGAAAGTTTTTCTTGGGCCATAGGTACCTTGTCCAGACTGGTCCGGGGCAGGCCCGGCATCGTAAGGTGGAAGCAGGAAGGTAGAATCAGGAAGCATTTAAGGGTGGGCTGAGTACCACATTGAAGCGCCTGACGAAAAGACCTGCTAAACGCACTAAACGCATAAGAGGACTGCATTTCTATGGGCCAAATCGACAAACGCCTGGCTGACGCTGGTCTAACCCTGCCCAACGCGGCCACCCCCATCGCCAATTACGTGCCCGCGGTGCGCACAGGCAATTTGCTGTTCATCTCGGGCCAATTGCCACTGAAAGACGGCACGGTGTCGATTACGGGCATTGTGGGCGATACGGTCAGCCCAGAGCAGGCCCAAGAGGCCGCCAAATTGTGCGCGCTAAACATCATTTCCCAAGCCAAAACCGCCCTGAACGGCGATTTAGACCGCGTGAAGCGCGTGGTGAAGCTGACGGGCTTTGTGGCCTGTACACCAGATTTCGGTGGCCACCCGCAGGTCATCAACGGTGCTTCAGACACCATGGTCCTGGTGTTCGGTGATGCAGGCCGCCACAGTCGTGCAGCTGTGGGTGCGCCATCATTGCCCCGCAATGCGCCGGTCGAAGTGGAAGCAATCTTAGAGGTCGAATAGATCACGCTTACGGTAACATTATGAACGACACACGCGATGAAAGCGGGCGCGATACACCTGGGCTAACGGCGAAGGTTGTGAACAGCATTCATGCTGTCAGCGCCGAGGCGTGGGACAAGTGCGCGGGCCAATCGCGGCCCGATTTTAATCCCTTCGTTCGTCATGCCTTTTATAGCGCGTTGGAAGATTCCAATTCGGTTTGCGCGGCAGAAGGCTGGCAGCCCCAACACATCTTAATTGAAGACGATGCAGGCACATTGCTGGCCTGCGCTGCCGTGTACTTAAAAAGCCACTCGCAAGGCGAGTACGTGTTCGATCACGGCTGGGCCAACGCCTATCAACGCGCAGGCGGGCGCTATTACCCGAAGCTGCAATGCGCTGTGCCGTTCACGCCTGTGACGGGCCCGCGCTTAATGGTGAACAGTGATGCCGACGCCATCACCCAGCATCACCTCAAAGAAGCACTGATTGAAGCGATGGTGCAACTGGCCGAGCAGCGCCGCGTCTCGTCACTTCACATCACCTTCCCCACCGAAGCCGAGCAGCAAGTTTTAGCGGACGCCAAATTTCTGCCGCGCATCGGCGAGCAGTATCACTGGAAGAACGAAGGCTATAACAGCTTCGATGATTTTTTAGGCGCGATGTCATCGCGCAAAAGAAAAGACATCCGCAAAGAACGCGAGCGCGCCAACAGCCACGGCGTGCGCATCGAGACATTGGTGGGCGCAGATATTAAACCGCATCACTGGGATGCGTTTTACCGCTTCTACACCAACACGTCCGACCGCAAATGGGGCCAAGCGTATCTGACGCGTGAGTTCTTTGATCTTCTCTCACAACGCATGGCCGAGAATGTCGTACTGGTGATGGGCTTTGAAGGTGAGAAGCCCGTGTGCGGCGCCATCAACTTCCGTGGTGGGAATACTTTATATGGCCGCAACTGGGGTGGCATTGTTGACTACCCCTTCCTGCATTTTGAATGCTGCTATTACCGCGCCATTGATTACGCGATTGAACACAAGCTCGAATGGGTTGAAGCCGGCGCACAAGGCCAGCATAAAATTCAACGTGGCTATTTGCCACGTGCCACATACTCCGCACACTGGATCGCTGATCCGGGCTTCCGCAAAGCTGTCTCGCAGTTCTTGAATGAAGAACGTGAGGTCGTTGCCCAACGCATCGAAGCGCTGGAAGACTGGGGCCCGTTTAAGAAGCACGATCACGAGAAACCAGCGGACGCGTAAGCGCGATTCCTCTCATCTCACCACTCCCATCTCGGCACTACACGTCATCCCCGCGAAAGCGGGGATCCATCGCACAACTGACGCAAATGTTTGTTGAGACATGGATCACCCGGTCAAGCCGGGTGATGACAGTTTGCGCGTATCTTGCCTCAACGTCCTCGCTGTCCAAAAAAACCTCACAGGATTAATGCAACTTTTTCCCAACTCAGGTGTTTGACATCATGCTCTGATTGTATAATCCTGGTTGTGGTCATCTGAATTGTAATCCTGAGATTGTTACCTGAGCATTGGCTGCATGTGCGCTAAGGCTGCGCGTTGCCTTGGCTAACCCTTATGCTTTGGAGATTCGCATGGCCCTGCGCCACATAGCCTCACGTGACATTTTTCCATCCGCCCATATTCGCACATCACCAAGCGCCGCACTGATCGCGCTGGCCCTGATGGCCCCAACATTATCTGCCTGCGGCGGCGGCGGCTCAACAACACCTATGCCACCAGTCGTCACACCACCGGCTCCCACGTTACCCACCGGCGCTGATCGTGGTGGCACGGGGGCCGCGACTGATCCACTCGCTGCATTCACAACCACAGCCAGTTTCACGACGACGGCGCAGCAAGGTTATGAATCGGCCACGCTGTCCGGGGCATCGAGTTCATCCGTCGCGTTGGGGACATCTGCCAATTCGTCCACAAAGTTTGATCGCACCACCACGGGCTTTAATCTCACCTACACAAAACCCTTCGGGACCACGATTGCAGAAAACACGGTTCCATATGACACGCGTGCAGGCTCAGGCCATCGTGGCTCAACGTTCCCTGCGTTCGGCAACAATGAATACGAAAGCTGCAACAACACCACATGCATTGGCGCGCAAGGCGGCCCACCGCACGTGCGCACGCAATTCACCAGTGGTGCCGCCTCAACGCTTAGCTATTCAACCTATGGCGTGTGGTCTGAACACCCGTTTGTACTGGGCACTGTTGCTGTCGGCGCGTTTGCCACCGGGTTGCCCTCAACATCGACACAAGTACCCACCACAGGCACAGCCACCTTCAATGGCGGCGCTGCGGGATTTGTGATGGCAAATTCACAAGATGCGCATCGCTTCAAAGGCAACATCACATTGAACGCGGATTTCACCGCACGTACCATTGGCGGCAGTATTACCGGCATCACGACCGAGCGTTTAACAGGCACAGCGCAAACCGGCACGCTGGGGAATATCAGCTTAAATGGCGGCACCATGTCCGGCGCAGCATTCACTGGTGTGGCCAATGGCAACGCACTCACCACAGGCGTTGCGGATATCTCGACTATGACAGGCCGCTTTGGTGGGCAGTTCTATGGCCCCAATGCGCAAGAAGTTGCGGGCAGCTTTGCACTGACCGGTAATGGCCTGGGAATTATTGGATCGTTCGGCGCGAAGCGGTAAGAGCACCGCTCATCTTTGTAAAATGTGGTACAGTTAGGCGTGTTTACAACGTTCCACATTTTACGAAGATCTATTTTTCATGACTCAATTTAAAACCATCGCAAGAGGCATCGGTATTGCAAGTCTGAGCTTGCTTATGGCTTGCGCAAACCAACCGCATCCATCTGGTCCTATAACAAAGACAGATGCGCTCACATTATCAACACATGAATTAGCTGAGCGCGTGATGGGGCCGATTGGAGATATCATCAACGAAGTAGAACGCCCTACATTTTCAGGAATTGTCGGCTCAGAAAAAGTTCTCTCAGGTTTAACATTCGCAACAAAGCCGAAACCCTCAGGCAATCCCGGTCTGTGCGAAGCGCGGATAATCTTTGTCTCCTTCGAAAGGTTGGTAGAAAGCGATCAACCTGGTTCGCAGAACACACGTGTAAAGCCTTCGTCTATCTATTCTCGGGATGTTTTTAAAGTTGTCGGGGACACTTCTAAGTTAAAAGACGGCTGGACTGACGCTTACAAACGCAAGCTTGAAGCAGATTGTAAAAATTCAGGCCGCGTCACTCCCACCGAAGATGGTGATCAAGGGCAGACATCGTTCTTCAGCGTCCAAGGTCCTGCGCAAATGGGCTTGCCCAACAATGCTTGGATCGCCGCACACATATTTCAACTCGCGTTCAAGTCAGCAGCATCTCATACACAGCCAGCGCCCGTCTGTACCGACATCCGGTCATTGGGGCCATCGAATGCATCGGCGAGTTGTAAGGATAGCGTCGAGCTCCTCAGTAACCTTTCACTCAACGCTCTCAAGAGGGCATCCGTTGAGCGCTGCACTGATAAATCCTTCATTTGTGTAGAGGGTGATTTTCTTCATGCAGGCGATAGTAATACAGTTTGGTCTTGGGCTATTGTGGTTGAGATTGAATCAATTGGGCCGTTCCATTCTTCGCGTCAGTTCGGCAGCATACGCAAAATCGAAATCACGCCTTCTGAAACGGCGATTGATTGAACTTACCCTTAACTAGGCTCTTGGATTATACAGGCGCGCACCGTCGCTATATTGGTCATTCGAGTTTTACCATGCCCGCACCCACCCACCACGCTGTTCAAACCATGATGGGCATGGCGAAAGATCGCCCCGACCCCAAAGCTGTCACACAGTGGCTGGTGGCCTTTTTGGGCAAGCGCCCGCTGGACATGAAAAAAGACCTTCTCAACACTTTTGAAACCGAAATTGCCGATAACTATAAAAATGCGGCAGATGTGCGCTCTGCCACATTAGTGACAAAAGTTATTCAGAAAGTACGTGAAGGCCTGCGTTAGGCATTCTGACGAGATTGTTTACGTGCTTTGAGGGGTTAAAAGATTATGACACACGCAAAATTCACCACCGTTTCGGCTGCTTTAGCGACCGCCGTGGCTTTAAGTGCCTGCGGCAGCAGTGCGGGCATTACCACTGGCCCCTTGGCCCCGGAAACCCCTGGCCTGACGACCGGCGTGAATTCGGGCGGCACGGGCAACGCGACCGACCCCTTAGCTGTCTTTACCGCGCAAGCCTCGTTCATACCGACGGCAAAGCAAGGTTTAGAGATTATCAGCATCAATGGAGCAACCGTAACCACCGAAACCTCGCCCTCGATGTCGCTGATCCGCACCACTACCGGCTTTAACATGACGCTCAGCCAGGGCACGTTGCAGTACGACACACGCGCAGGCTCAACCAACATCGCAACCGGCACCAGCACATACACCAACTGCTTCACGGCCTGCACGGGCACCAACCCGCAGCGCGTGACGGTCACGTTCAACAGTGGTGCAGCCTCGACCCTCACCTATGCCACCTACGGCGCATGGACACGCACCAGCACAACAGGCTTATTGGGTATGGGCGTATTCACCACCGGCACGCCAACCGTGACCACCAACATGCCCACCACGGGCGCCGGCACATTCACCGGGAACGCTGTGGGTTATGTGGCCACTGGCAATGCTGCGACCAATGTCAGCTTCACCGGCAATGCGACCATTAACGCAGACTTCGCCTCGCGCACGCTCAGTGGCGCGATCACCAACATCACCAGCACAACCATCGCAACGCCGGCTACCACCGGCACATTGGGCACCATTGCGTTTGGCTCTAGCACCTATTCCGGCAACACCTTCTCAGGCTCGGCCTTAGCAGGCGGCAGCGCCACCGATGCGATTGACTTAAGCGGTGCCACGGGCAGTTACGGCGGCGTGTTTTATGGCTTTAATGCTGTAGAAGCTGCGGGCACATTTGCGCTGACAAAAAGCGGTGCGAATGTCATCGGCGCATTTGGTGTGAAACGTTAGACGTCGTAAAGCGTTAGGACAATAGTAGTCACAGCTCTGTGAGCACGACCACGCCGCGCTACAACATTGTAAGCTGCAGACCCATAGCGTCTTCCTGTACCAGGACGGCACTGTTGTTTCTGGGGACCTTGAAATGAATCAAATTTCAAAAGTGGCGCGCCTGCTGTCTGCTGTGCTGAGCATAAGTGCTTTAAGCGGATGCGGTGACTACGTGTTCACGAGCCCAGACAAACCAGCACCAACGCCGACATTGCCGACAGGCATCAACTCAGGCGGCACGGGCACACCATCTGATGCACTGTCGCGCTTCAGTACGCCCACCAGTTTCACGGCAACGGCTCATCGTGGACTTGAGATTGCCAACGCTGGCACCGGGTTGGAAGCAGCGCCAACCTTGTCGTTCGAGCTCACCACCACGGGCTTTGATATGAAGACCAGCGAAGGTACCGTGCGTTATGATACGCGCAATGGTTCGACCGATGTGCGCGGGACCAACAGCTACCGCGCTTGCATTGGCACGTGCACCACCACTTCGGCTTTTTATGACGTCACACTGCTGAATGGCAGCGCCACAACGCTGCAATACGCAACATACGGCACCTGGACCAAAAACGTCGGCGGCACAGCCTTTAGCCGTTTTGGTGCGTTTGCTGTAGGCGTGCCCAGTACTGAAGCGCAAGTACCCACGCGCGGTACCGCCACGTTCAATGGCCAAGCCTCAGGGCTGGTCTCGATTGATGGGCCGAGCAGTGATTTAAGTTTCAGCGGCACTACCACCTTAAATGCCGACTTCAACGCCAAAACAATCACCGGCAGCGTGACAAACATCATTACCAGAACACTGGACGGTACGACGATATCGGGCACGACGACGACAACCGGGTCCATGAATAATATTAACTTCACCAATGGCGGCATCAGCGGTACGGGCTTTAACGGCACAGCCACGCCAGCGACCAATACCGGTCAAACGCTGAACATTGGCGGCACAACCGGTCAGTTCAACGGCACGTTCTTTGGCCCCAACGCCTCTGAAGCAGCAGGCTCGTTTACGCTGACGCGCGATGGCTTGAATGTCATCGGCGCGTTCGGTACGGCGCGTTAGTCACGCATGATCTTTCGCCGCATCCTGCTTGCTAGCGTCATGACCGCTCTGATGAGCGGAACCGCTTATGCCAGTGCGGCTGATGAGACGTTGGAGAAAGCGCGCGCTGCATTACTCAGCGGTGATGTGGCTGAAGCCGAACGCGCGTTGAGTGATGCGAAAGGTGCATCGGATATTAATGACTACGATTTTTTGCGCGGTACACTGGCCGTGCAGAAAAAAGACTACGACACCGCCATTGATGCGTTCCGCGCTATTCTGGCGCGCGACCCCACACTGAACCGCGTACGGCTGGATTTAGCGCAAGCGTATTATCTCAACGGTGATGATGCCAGTGCCACCTATCACTTCCGCGCAGCCGTCGCCCAAGGCCTGCCGCCCGAGGTGCAAGCCAATGTGGTGCAGTATTTAGAAGATATCCGCCGTCGTAAAAGATGGGATGCGGCTGTGTCGTTCGCGGTGGCCCCAGATACCAACATCAACGCCGCCACAACGGCCGACAGTGTCACGCTGTTTGGCCTGCCGTTCGTGCTGGACCCGAATGCCCAAGCCAAATCCGGGGTGGGCTTATCGGCCTCTGCGGCGGGGTCATATCGATTTGTCGTCTCAGACAACGTGCGTCTGAAAGTGGGGGCCGCCGGGTACGCCACCGAATACGGTAACCCCGACTATACCGACCGCAACATCTCAGCCCACATCGGCCCGGTGTTTGTGATGGGCGGCGATGACGAGATTGGAATCTCTGGCATTGCGTCGCGGCGCTGGTTTGGCGGGCGCGGCTTTACCCAAAGCTTTGGCAGCCGCATTGAAGGTCAAAAAACGCTCTCGCCGCGCTGGATGTGGAATGCGGGAGCATCGTGGGAAAACCGCGATTACGATGCAGCCCAGTACGATGACTACGATGGCCGCGTTTATACTGGCTATACGTCCCTCACCTACGCCCTTGATGCCTCAAGCTTGCTGCAAGGCACAGGCGCCGTGGTGCGTGAAGAAACAAATTTAGATGCCATGCGCTCGTGGCAGTACATCGGCGGCCTGAATTATTACCGCGAGAATGTGTGGAAACGCTTTGCCTTTGGCGCGGGCGTGCAAGCCGGTTTAATTCGCTATGATGCAGCGCTCATGGCGTTCGGCAAAACCCGCCATGACACACAAGTCGATTACCGCATCAGTTTGTCGAATGCCGCGATTGATCTGTGGGGCTTCACGCCAGTGATCAGCTATATCCACTCCGACAGATATTCGAACATCAACCTGTTCACCTACCACCGCGACCGCGGTGAAATCGGCGTGCGCCGGAATTTCTAATCCGACGCGGTATAGGGCTGCGTTCAAAGCAAAGCACGGCTTCGCTGTGTGAACGTAAAAAAGTTCTCCCCACAATCACCCCTGCAAGTTTTCTGCAGATGCAGAGACGCAAGTGTGGTTCGGTTTTTTGTTATGCAGAGAATGCAGAGCTATTAACGGCGCGGCTTACCAAAGACACCCTTGGTGGTGAACTTCTGGGCCTTGTGCTTTCGACCCATCCGATTACCTTCACCACCGTTGTCACCGGTGCCAGCAGGCTGCCAACTTGGGATCAGTTGATGCTTGCCCGGACCAATCAAGTCGGCACGGCCCATGCGCTTTAACGCATCACGCAGCATCGGCCAATTTTCCGCATCGTGATAGCGCAAGAACGCCTTATGCAATCGGCGTTGCTTGAGGCCCTTGATGGTGTTCACTTCTTCCGATGCACCACGGCGCACAGCCTTCAACGGGTTTTTTCCCGAGTGATACATCGCCGTTGAAATGGCCATCGGCGACGGCAAGAACGTCTGCACTTGGTCCGCGCGATACTTATTGCGCTTCAACCACATCGCCAAATGCATCATGTCTTCATCAGACGTGCCGGGGTGAGCTGCGATGAAGTACGGAATGAGGAAGTACTCTTTGCCCGCTTCTTTCACGGCCTTGTCGAACAACTGCTTGAAGCGGTCGTACGTGCCAATGCCGGGCTTCATCATCTTCGACAGCGGCCCTTCTTCGGTGTGTTCGGGCGCGATCTTCAAGTACCCACCAACGTGGTGCGTAACCAGTTCTTTAATGTAATCCGGGCTTTTGACAGCCAGGTCGTAGCGCACACCAGAAGCCACCATCACCTTCTTCACGCCCGGCACAGCGCGCGCGCGGCGATAAAGCTCGATCAGCGGCTTATGATCGGTATTCAAGTTCGGGCAGATGTCAGGGAACACGCAACTTGGCTTGCGGCACAACGCTTCGGTGCGCTTATCTTTGCACGCCAGGCGATACATGTTCGCGGTCGGGCCACCAATGTCTGATATAACGCCCGTAAAGCCTTCAGTTTTATCGCGGACGTTCTCGATTTCTTTGATGATCGAATCTTCCGAGCGGCTTTGAATAATGCGACCTTCGTGCTCAGTGATCGAACAGAACGAACAGCCACCGAAGCAGCCGCGCATCGTCGTCACAGAGAAACGGATCATCTCCCAGGCCGGGATCTTCGCATCGCCGTAAAGCGGGTGCGGGCCACGGGCATAGGGCAGGTCGTACACGCCATCCATCTCAGGCGTGGTCAACGGGATCGGCGGTGGCGTCACCCACAGTTCGCGGTCACCATGTTTTTGAACAAGCCCACGCGCATTGCCGGGGTTGCTCTCACGGTGCAATACACGCGATGCACGGGCATAGCTTTCCGGATCTTTCTCGACTTGCTCGAATGACGGCAAGCGAACGACAGTGCGCGCACCGACATGACGCGCACCTTCATCGTGGCTTTCAACATCATCGGCGTGCGCTTCGGTCCAGCCTTCCGGCACGGCGGTCTTCATCACCGCCACACCGCGCACATCATCTAAGTCTTGCGCTTTCGCGCCCTTGGCCATGCGATGCGCGACTTCAACCACAGCACGCTCAGCATTGCCGTAAATCAGAATGTCAGCCTTGGCATCGACCAGCACCGAACGGCGTACTTTGTCGGACCAATAATCGTAGTGCGCGATCCGGCGCAAGCTCGCTTCAATGCCACCCAACACAATTGGTGTGTCTTTGTAAGCTTCGCGGCAACGCGCTGCATACACCAGCACAGAGCGATCGGGGCGCTTGCCGCCTTCACCACCGGGTGTGTAGCTGTCGTTATGACGCAAGCGCTTATCCGACGTGTAGCGGTTGACCATGGAGTCCATGTTCCCGCCTGTCACGCCGAAGAAGAGGGTCGGCT
Source organism: Rhodospirillaceae bacterium (assembly GCA_965229355.1). Lineage (GTDB taxonomy): Bacteria > Pseudomonadota > Alphaproteobacteria > Rhodospirillales > Rhodospirillaceae. The sequence continues at coordinate 4,305,204 of OZ245869.1, forward strand.
GACCTAACGCCTTAAATGAGTCTGCATCCTGCCAATCGGGCTGCGCGATAATGCCCACCCGGAACCCTTGCGCTTCCAACAGACGCCCAATGATCGCCATGCCGAAGCTAGGGTGATCAATATAAGCATCGCCGGTCACCAGAATGATGTCACACGCATCCCAGCCGAGTGCGTCCATTTCCGCCCTGGTCATGGGCAGGAACGGAGCCGTGCCAAAGCGATGCGCCCAGTACTTGCGGTACGAGAACAACGGCTTCGGAGTCGTGCTGTAGGCTTGCGCCGGGAGGGTTTCAGCAGCTTGCATGGGGCAGGATGTGAGGCAAGGTCAGGTCCAAGTCAATGCCGAGCCCGCGACATTCGACTATACCTCTGAAAAATAAGCTAAAAATCCGGTTTGTATCAGGCTGATACAAACCCATACAGGATGAAACCCCGTTTTAAACTCTGAACTTCTACTTTTAGGCGCACCACCCCCAGGAGCGCCGACCATGCCCATCGTCAGAATGACAGAAACCAAATCCATAGCCGCAATTGTATTTGCGACACTCGCGTTTATCGCCAGCACAACACACGCCCAACAAACCAGCTTCGCCCCGGCCTTCTCATCCAGCAGCGCTGCGACCTCTTTTGTGCGACTACACAACGCAAGCGCAACAGCAGGCAGCTTTACCGTTACGCTGCGCGTTGAAGGCAGTTCAACAATTGCCGCATCATGGAGCGGGACCATCGCCCCCCACGCGACAACGGCAGTCAAACTTTCTGACATTGAAACGTTGAACCGCATTACAGCGCCCACCAACGGTCGCACGTACAGCGTGAACATCACGTCGACGGTCGAAGGCCTCGCTCAGCATGTTGTGTTTAAAAACGCCGACCGGTCGTGGATGAACTTCTCAACATGCGGCGGCATATCCAGCGATAGCAAGACAATCATGAATGTGCATGACATCTCGCAAGTGTCCGCCAGCCTGATTGTGTTACACAACACCGGCCCATCAAGCGCCACGGCAACCATTTCCATCGTCAACGCCGATACCGGTGAAACCCTCGGAACTTGGACATCACCAATTATTGCGGCTGGTTCTGTCGCGAGCCCCATTAACGCATCGCAGATTATTGCGGAAGCGCGACTGCCCACAGCCCAGCGCCCGTATGTCACGTTTATCCTGAACGATGCCTTCACAGGTTACGCACAACATTTGGTCACAACCGTCGGCACCACCTCTACCGCCGACATGAGCGCCAAATGCGCGATCAATGCCATGAATGCGGGGGCATAAATCATGCCTCGTGTACTTCTCCTCACATCTGCATTGCTTAGTTATGCAATCAGCGCACAAGCACAAGTCGCGACAGATACAACACGCATCGGGCCTCTATTTAAAACCACCAACGGTGCGCAATCATTCGTGCGCTTTTACGATACGGGCTCAGCCCCCGGCACCGTCACGGTCAATATCTTAGAGGACGACAGCAGTCGCGTTCTGGCGACATGGTCGGCGACAATTCCTGCGCAAGCCTCAAAACAATTTTCAGCAGCAGAAATTGAAGCCGCCGCACAACCGACACTTCCCACGAGCACCAAGCGCCGTGTGTTTGCAGTCACCGCCACCTTCCCTGGTTATGTACAGCACTTGGTTTATAACGCGGGCGATGGCGCATTAAATGTCGTCTCGGGTTGCGGACCACACACCACGTCAACACAACGCTACCTCGGCAATGTTCACACCAGCATTCTCACGCCCTACCCCAGCACTATCGTTGTCCAGAACACAGCGACCCAAGACAAAACTGCAACGTTTGATGTGTACGACTCTGTGTCCGGAGGGCGTATCGGGGGCTATAGCGGCACTGTGCGCGCCAACAGTTCATGGGCCTTCACACAAAATGCATTTGTTGCCGCAACGGGCTTTAGCGCGGCCACCGGGCAGTATCATTTAAACTTCGTACTGAACCCTGAATTCACGGGCTTTGCGCAACATATAGTCACAACATCATCGACAGGTGTGCCGACAAACATGGCCGAGACCTGCACTTTGCCGGGCACCGCCAGCGATGGCTTGCTGTCACCAATCTTGCCCACCACGGCCTACCGATACACCGATGCCGCTGTGGGCTTGCCTAATTACTACACGAATGCAAATGCGCCAGGCTCGGTCGTGGCCGATGACAACACGCCCTCCACGAATCCGATTACGGATGCTGGCGCTGCGCTGGGCCGCGTGCTGTTTTACGATAAACGTTTATCGCTGAATAACACGGTGGCGTGTGCGTCATGTCACCAGCAAGCGCACGGCTTCTCCGACCCCGCTGTTTTGAGCAAAGGTTTCAATGGTGGGCTAACAGCGCGTCATTCGATGGGCCTTAGCAATGCGCGCTACTATAGACGTGGCCGCTTCTTTTGGGATGAACGCGCGGCAACCCTGGAAGACCAAGTGTTGCAGCCCATCCAAAATGAAGTTGAGATGGGCCTAACGCTATCGCAACTCACCACAAAACTTTCGAGCGTGGATTATTACGCACCGCTATTCAAAGCCGCCTTCGGGACAACTGAGATTACCAGCGAGCGCATCTCGCGCGCTTTGGCGCAGTTCGTGCGATCATTGTCGTCGTATCAGTCAAAGTACGATACGGCATTGCAAGCTGGCCCTAATGCGATCAACACATCCCTGACAGCCCAAGAACGCCAAGGGTTGCAATTGTTCGGCGGGCCATTATCGGCAGCGGTGCAAACCCAAGGCCGTACACTGGGCTGTGTCCGGTGCCATGACGACAGCGCTCAAATCGCCCCGGCGCCACGTAACAATGGCTTAACGGCAGATATCACCACCGATCCGGGTGCAGGCCAGGGCCGATTCAAAGTACCGTCGCTCCGAAACATCGCCGTGCGCGACAGATTTATGCACGATGGCCGCTTTAGCACACTGTCACAAGTCATCGACTTCTATAGCACCGGCATTCAAGCTAATGCGGGTTTAGATAACGCCTTGCGCAATAACAACGGTAATCCGGTGCGCTTTAACATTACGCAAACCGAGAAAGACGCCCTGATTGCGTACCTGAACACATTAACCGACCCCACATTTCTAGCCGATCCAAAGTTTGGCGATCCCTTCAAGAGATAATCAACATGCGGCGGAAGAGTGCTATAACGTGACGAAGGCATGCTTAAATGATCAGGGGCGCTTTGAACAAATTCAGAGCGGAGTTGGTGTGGGGTTGAAAGACGGCACGCTTTCGGCGTTGCAGCCGCAAATTCTCATCGTCGATGATGCACGCGATATTCGCGAGCCGTTATCGCGGTTCCTGCAACAGTCAGGGTTCCGCACCCTCTTGGCTGGCGATGCCGTTGATGCACGTCGCGCGCTCGCCAATTCCGATGTCGATTTGGTGGTTCTGGATGTCATGATGCCGGGCGAAGACGGCTTAAGCCTGTGCCGTGAACTGCGCGCCAAATCTAAAATCCCCGTGATTTTGCTAACCGCGCTTTCTGAAGAAACTGATCGTATTGTTGGCTTAGAAGTTGGAGCTGATGACTACGTCACCAAACCTTTCAGCCCCCGCGAACTGTCAGCGCGCATCAAAGCTGTTTTGCGCCGTAGCCAGGGCTCCAGCGAAGACCCATCCGACGCCACCGTGACTCTTCTGAAATTCGAGGGTTGGGTGTTTCACAAAGCCAAACGTGAGTTGCGAGACCCCGAAGGCGTGCTGATCTCGCTCAGCACAACGGAACTCCAATTGTTATCGGTCTTTTTAGCGCACCCGCAGGATGTGCTCGCCCGTGGCCGTCTGTTAGCATTGGCCTTTGCCAGACAAGAACAAATGTTCGACCGCACGATTGATAATCAAGTGAGCCGCTTGCGCCGTAAAATTGGCGATACCGCCAAGACACCACGCCTGATTAAAACTGTCCGCGGCGGCGGCTACATCTTCACCGCCGAAGTTACAAAAGAATAGTCGCTATGTTTTTTAACTCACTCGCCAGCCGTCTGATCGGCTCTTTGTTGGCTGTATTAATTTCAGCCCAGCTTGTGAGTGTAATTGTCTTCGCCAATCGCCAGGAAGATAACGAAAACCACCAGCGCGAACGCCAGCTTTTACAACAAACCGCTATGGCGGAAAATGTACTGTCAGACTTACCCATTGAAAAACGCCGCGACGCATTACGGCAATTCAATCGGGGCGGAGAACTTTACACCTTGGATTTTGTCACCTCCATCCCATCGAGTGACGAGGTGAAGGGCGAAGAACTGGCTTACTTTGAAGGCACCAACGTTGCGCTGCGTGACGTAAGAGTAAAACGCTTTACCGATCCGCGTAGCCTGTGGGACCGCTTTGTCGATATGCAGATGTTTCCCCCAGCAACGCCGCCGCCCCCACGGCGACGTGGGGATCGCCCGCCACCACCACGCCGCATGATTGACCCAGATGATCCGCTTCGTCCACCGCCTGATAGGCTAGGTATGGAGCGGCCTCCAAGACGGCCAGGCGATCCGCCCGAGCCGCCCGAAGGGCCACGACAGATGCAGGTCTCGATCCCCATTCGTGACGGTCAATGGATCAACGCCATGATCTTTTGGCCCGACAAACCACCGCCCTGGATGATGCCTTTATTGGCCCAGTTGGTGATTTCGCTGACAGGTATCGCCATCGTGGTGTTCTTCCTGGTGCGTCATAACACCAAAGGTTTAAACACCTTGGCCGCGACGGCGGACCGCATTGGGCGGGGCGAGGAGTTTGCCGAACTGAAAGAGGAAGGTCCGGGCGAAATTAAAACCACAATGCGCGCATTCAACAGCATGGCCGCGCGCATTAAGCGCATGGTGCATGGCCGCACACGAATGCTAGCCGCTATTAGCCATGATTTACGCACGCCCATTACGTCGTTACGCATTCGCGCTGAAATGCTACCCGACAATGAAACGCGCGAACGGATGCTGGCGACATTGGATGAGATGCAAACGCTCACCGAAGCAACGCTGACTCTCGCACGACAAGATGCGGTGGAAGAAGACACCAGCACGGTTGATCTTTCGGCGCTAGTTGAAACGGTGTGCGATGATTTGGCGGACGTGGGTAAGCCCGTTAGCTTTACACCAGCAGACCGCCTGCTCTATCGCTGCCGCCCAAACAATTTAAAACGTTGCGTGCGCAATCTTGTTGAAAACGCCATCAAATATGGCGTGAAAGCCGACGTTAGTGTGGTCACCGATAAAAACGGCATCGCCATTTATGTAGACGATCAAGGCCCGGGCATTCCGGACAGCCAAATGAAACGCATGTTCCAAGCCTTCGTGCGCTTGGAAGAATCGCGCAATAAAGAAACAGGTGGTTTTGGACTGGGCCTTTCGATTGCGCGCTCTATCGCACACAGTCACGGCGGTGAAGTCACACTGGCGAACCGGCCCGAAGGCGGTTTACGAGCGACGATTACGCTGCCACCCGCGCAATTGGATTAGGCTTTCTGAACAAGTTCCCACTTGTTGCCGTAAAGATCTTCAAAGATCACGCCCAGGCCAAATACTTCTTTGCGTGGTGCTTCGATGAACTTCACGCCGCGCGCCTTCATAGCCTCATAGTCGCGCATCAGGTCATCGGTTTCTAAGAACAGAAGCACGCGACCGCCCGTATGATTGCCCACGCGCTCTAACTGCTCGGGCTTCGTGGCTTTGGCTAATCGAATACGTGTTTCCTTGGCCCCCGGCGGCGAGAGCAACACCCACCGGCGATCGCCATCGGTGCGATCCTCGGCGATCTCAAAGCCTAATTTCTGGGTGTAATAGGCAACCGCTTCGTCGTAATCGCGAACTGCCAATCCGATGCTGGAAATAAATTGAGCCATCTACGTTAGATCCCCAAGTTACCAGGATTAAAGCGATGCTCAGGATCGAGCACATCTTTCAATTCGTTTACCAAGCGCCAGCTTTCCGGTTCAAGCGCATCTTTATACGGATAGAACTTTGCTAACTGCACGTGCAACGCCCCCAGCTTGAACATGAAATCACGCAAGTCATTGCGCATCTTCATCGCAAAAGCACGCGCTTCTGGGTTCGGCTTCAAACCCCGGAACTTATCGGCTTCGTCTTTGCCGAGATGGCGCAAATGCAGTTCGCTCACTTCATCGGCCCAATAGAAGCTGGGTTCGCACTGGAAGTAACCGTTCCCCCAGTTGGTCATGTAACTTTCTTGAATGCCGAGACGCTGCATTTCAGGTTTGCGTTCAGCAAAGAAACCTTGCACCGCTGTGGCAATTTCAACCGCGCGTGACAACGGCCAGATGGAATTGGTGGGCACCCAGCGTTGCCCCTGCCCGCCTAAGAAGCCACGCACAGAATAGCCCCGCGCTTCCATCGCGCGTGGCAGTACGTTAGCAATCTCGCGGCCACGCTTTACGCAAACAACGCGGGCCTTCGCGATCCCTGCTTCGGCTGACGTATCGTCCAAGCCTTCGGCGGATAAATGCAGCGACCACTTCACACCCTCCATGAAGTTAGCACCGCCGACCATGCCAGCAGCGCCTTGAGCAGCCATCTTCACGCTGTCTTTGAGGCCGCCCAAAAGTGAAGAGCCCGATGTCGAGACATCGCCCAACGTTTTCAGCGCTTCCTTAAAGCCGACCTTGATGGAGTTCTGGCTTTTGAATGGATCTAAGCCAACGCGGCGATACAAGAAATCAAAATGGCTAAGGTCGATCATGGTCGCGGCCATGTCTTCGTAAGTCTCAAACGCAAACGAAGCATGCGCCATACCCTCGGGCTTTGCGTACAACTGCAAGGCCACAGCCGTCTTGATGCCGAACACGCCCGTGTCGCCCAGGAACATGCCCGTTAAATCTGGGCCATAATCGCGATAGAACGGTGCTGCACCATTGCGACCCCATGAGCCGGTGCGCACAACAGTTCCATCCGCACGCACCACTTCAAGACCCAGAATGCCTTTGTTGCCCGAAGGCACGTTCTGCGACAGCGCGCCACCGACCGTGGAATAAAGGCCCGAGTACGGCGCGCCGAACATCAGCTTCAAGCCATGCGGCTTCAAGGCTTCGGCCACCTTCTCCCATGTCGCACCAGCGCCCACGACAATGTAGCGATCGGTCGGATTGACGCTGAACACCTCGTTCACGCGGCGCAGATCAAGCATCACTGCGCCCGTCACCGTCGGTACGTAACCCTTGGTGTACGACATGCCGCCGCCGCGCGTGTAAATCTGCACGCTCAACTCTTTGGCAGCTTTAACGATGCGCGACACTTCATCTGTGGTCGCTGGCTGCACAACAACGTCGGCAACCAGGGCGTCATCCCAGAAAAAGATGTCGTTCGACAATACCCGGCATTCGGCGGGGTTAGTAACAACGTGTGCGGCACCAACGATGTCGGCAAACGTTTGCGCGAGATCAGTCATGTTCAGATTGCGGGCTTCTTAATTTCAGAGGGCCGTCCGTGCTCATCTAAAGCCACGTACGTAAACACGCCTTCCGTGACGTGAATGGGCTCAGATAAAACAGAACGGCGGCGCACCCACATCTGAATTTGTAGCGCAATCGACGTGCGACCAATGCGCTGAATGGTGGTGTAGCACGACACCTCATCGCCAACGTGAACCGGCTTGTGGAATTTCATAGCATCAATGGCAACCGTGACGACGCGCTGGCCCGTAATGCCACCCGCAAAGAGCGCGCCCGCGATGTCCATTTGGCCCACAGCCCACCCGCCAAAGATGTGCCCAGCGGGGTTGGTATCGGCCGGCATGGCCAAAACGCGAAGGGATAACTCGCCAGAAGGCGCAGTAGGCTGCGGTTTTTCGCTGGTCATGTGATTTTACCCAACATCTTGTGGTTTCTCGAGAACCCGAATACTTTCCGTGGCTCTCGACCTCCGCCCTCTCTATATAATGCAGCTATGGCCGATCTTTTCAAATCATCATCCAAAGGTGGCGGTAGCTATACCGCCAAAGACATCGAAGTTCTGGAGGGGCTAGAGCCCGTCCGACGCCGCCCCGGCATGTACATTGGCGGCACCGATGAAAAGGCGATGCACCACCTGATCGCCGAAATCTTGGATAACGCCATGGACGAAGCCGTGGCCGGCTATGCCTCGATCATTGAAGTGCACCTGGGCGAAGGGAACACAGTCACCATCCGCGACAACGGTCGCGGCATGCCCATCGACCCGCACCCGAAGTTTAAGAACAAGTCGGCATTGGAAGTGATTCTGACCACGCTGCACTCGGGCGGCAAATTCTCGGACAAGGTCTACCAAACATCCGGCGGTCTGCACGGCGTCGGCGCCAGCGTCGTGAACGCATTGTCGAAAGAGCTGTTGGTGGAAGTGTCGCGCGACAAAACCGCGTGGCAGCAAAAATTCTCGCGCGGCGCTCCCAAAGGTAAGCTGACCAAGCTCGGTCCCTCGGCTCGTCGTGGCACCACAGTCACGTTTACGCCTGACGAACAAATCTTCGGCGACGCCTCATTCAAACCCGGCACCGTCTACCGCATGACGCGCTCGAAAGCGTACTTGTTCGAAGGCGTGCGCATTAAGTGGTCGTGCGACAAGGCACTGCTCAAAGGCATCGAGAATGTGCCCGAGCAGGAAGAAATTCATTTCCCCAATGGTCTGACAGACTATTTGGCGCACGTGACATCGGGCCGCAAAACGGTGGCCAACACCATCTTCCACGGCAACGCCAAGTTCGGCGACAACGAGGGCCGTGTGGAGTGGGCACAGTGCTGGCCGGAAGACCGCGAAGGCTTCTTCAACTCCTACTGTAATACCGTCCCCACCCCAGAAGGCGGCACGCACGAGCAAGGCTTTAAGTCTGCACTGCTGCGCTCACTGAAAGCCTATGCCGAGATGGTCGGCAACAAGAAGGGCAGCATCTTAACGGGTGAAGATGTTTGGGGCGGAAGTTGCATGATGCTCTCGGTGTTTATCCGCGAGCCACAGTTCCAAGGCCAAACCAAAGAAAAACTGGTCTCGGTATCGGCCATCAAGCTGGTCGAAACAGTCGTCAAAGACCATATGGACCATTGGTTGTCGGGCAACCCCGCGACCGCTGAGATTATTCTGGACGTTGCGATTGACGCCGCTGAAGAGCGGATGCGCAAGAAGCAAGACAAGGATATGTCGCGCAAGTCCGCGACCAAGAAGCTGCGCCTGCCCGGCAAGTTAGCCGATTGCAGCCGCGCCGAAGCGGCGGGCACCGAACTCTTCATCGTCGAAGGGGACTCAGCCGGTGGCTCTGCCAAACAAGCGCGCAGCCGTGAGACCCAAGCTATTCTGCCGTTACGCGGTAAAATTCTGAACGTCGCCTCGGCCAGTGACGAAAAACTGCGCGCTAACCAAGAAATTCAAGACATCATTGAAGCCTTGGGCTGCGGCATTCGCGATAAGTTTGATCTGGCGAAATTACGCTATGAAAAAATCATCATCATGACGGATGCCGACGTCGACGGCGCGCATATTGCCAGCCTGCTGATGACGTTCTTCTACCGCGAAATGCCCAAGCTGATCGAAGGCGGGCATTTGTTCTTGGCGATGCCACCGCTGTATCGCCTGACACAGCGTAATAATTCAGTGTATGCGAAAGATGATGCGGACAAAGAACGCATTCTCACCACCGTGTTCGATGCGCGCGGGAAAGTGGAAGTCAGCCGTTTCAAAGGCTTGGGCGAAATGCCGCCCGCGCAATTGAAAGAAACCACCATGGATCCGTCGAAACGCGTTCTGCTCCGCGTTGAAATTCCGGATGCGATGAATCCTGAACAACGCAGTGACGCCAAAGCCACCGCCAAATTGGTGGAACAGTTGATGGGCCGCAAACCCGAAGAGCGTTTCAAGTTCATCCAAGAACGTGCGCAATTCGCCGGCGATTTGGATATTTAGTCTGCTTTTGCTTCAATCCCAGCGCCGACAATAGCTGATACGCGCGCTGGGATGGCAGCTTCGCCTCTCCGCTGACTGACGGCAGCATTCAATTGCGTACAGATATCTTGGGCGGCTTGCGTCGTCTCATCTGAGGCCGCAGCTTCAACGGCGTTCATCGCAGCCAGCAAAAACAGTGTGCCGTAGGCTGCGTTTATACTGAGTTCTAACGTGGGCATAGCGCACAGTTCCGCTACCGTGCGCGGGCCTTGCGAGAACGCCTTTAACAACGCGCGATGGATCGGCGCGTTTAAAGTCAGCGTCGCACCTTCAGTTGTCAGCTTTGCCGTGGCCAAATCAGCGGGTTTCATCAAGGCGGTAAAGCGCGTTTGCGCCATGGCTTGCGTCAGCTCTGCGTCGGACAATTCACGTGGGGCACGCACATACAAATCACGGCGGAATTGCTTGTTGTTCAGCACGTCTTTCAGTGTCTCACGCTGAAGCGTGGTTTTCATTTCGGCGTATAACGCTTTGGCTTCCGGCTTTATCGCCACATCGCCGACATTGTCTTGCAAATTCCCTGACGCCACGAAGGACAGGCCGATGTCTTCAAATTCGCGATTCACATCTTCAAAATAAAACGGCGTCCATGCGGCGTTAAGATACTCGTGCGCCAGATAGGTCGGGTTTTCAGCCTCCATCTGCTTCAGGCGCATCGGAATAGTAGGATTGGTGCGAAAGAAAATCGGTTGTGCCGCTTCCACAGCACGCACGGCCACCAAAGCTGTTTTGACACGCTCAGAGAGCGAGCCTGTCGCACGGTCATATTCTGCTTTCAACAGGTCCCGCACTGGCTCCATCGCAGCCCAGCCCGGAAGTGTATTATAGCTGACATATGCAATGCCGCTCGGCTTAAGCTGCGCGCCCACAAACTTCAGAACATCGGCACGATAGTTTGCTGCCACCCAGGTCCACACGCCGTGCATGGCGATCACATCAAACTGCGGCCAATCGCGCCCTGCTAGGTCAGAGAAACTGAGTTGGTGAAGATGTAAGTTTTTAACACCTGCCGCGTCCGCTAATTCGCGCGCATGGTTCACATGCTCGGACAACAAATCTACACCATAAAACTGCGCTTGTGGGTTCGCGGCCGCCAGCATGACCAGCGACACACCCTGTCCGAAGCCAAGTTCCATGTACGTATAGGGAGCATCGCAATTTAGCGGCGCAAAACCATTGGCTAGGATGCTTAAATTCATACGGCGCGGATTGAGCGCCCGGTGAAAGCGCATCACATAGGGCGCTTCGGTGACGTAGCCGCCCCCAGTATCAGCAGTCATGTCAGATTATCGGGAACAGTCGGTGACTTTGAACGAGGCCACGCAACCATCCGTGCCCATTCCAACAAAGACGTTCTGATCATCAGCGTTTTCGTAATAGCATCCGGTCGAAACTTGGCAGCGTCCGCGGTCGTCGATGACATAAACGGAAATAGGCGTTTTGCCGTCTTCACGGTATGGCATCACGGCGCACTCGTATCCACGTGGGCTGATGATGCCCTGATAAAGCTTGGACATTTCACCGAAGGGTTCGCTGCGCACATATGCGATGTTACGGTCTGACCGGTTTTCAATGCACATGGCGGAGGCTTGCGTGGCCACAAAAGCCGCAAGGCCAGCACCTAAAACGAACGACACACGCTGCATCGCGAAACTCCCCAACCAGATGTCGCTATCTTACTCAATCAGCCCACTACGAAAAGACACAATTCGCTGACCGACCAAGGCTACACCGGCGCTTGCAGGCCCAGCCCACGCACATATGATTGGATCATGAAATCTTACAGAATTGCTGCGTTTATACCGTTTTTTGTAGGGATGCTTGGCGTTCTAGCCACCGCCCCTCCTGCCCTGAGCCAAACGTTACGGGTCGCGGTCACCGCATTCCCATCGGGAGGTCCTGACCCCCGCAAATCAGTGAGCATTTTTGCGACCTATACTTGGTCGCCCATGTACGAGGCACTGACCACCTTCGCTGAGGATGGCACATTGATCCCAGAACTTGCCACGTCATGGGAACAAAACACCCCCACCCGCTGGATCTTTAAAATCCGCGAGAATGTCAAATTCTCGAATGGCCGCCCCCTCACCGCAGCGGATATCGCGAGCAACATCAAATTGCTGAAAGAAGGTGATGGCCCACAACAAGTTTTGGCGCGATTGCTTGATATGGTCGCCGATGCCAAGGCACTTGATGCCCATACAGTGCAAGTCGACACCACCACACCGAACGCTGCGTTGGCGCGCGAAATCTCGGCACTTTATATTGTCGAACCTGACCTGTGGCACAAACTGGGGCCAGATGGCTTTAGCAGGGCACCCGTTGGTACCGGCCCGTTTAAACTGAAGCGCTGGGCCCTTGAGAAAATTGAGTTCGAAGCTAATCCGTTGTCTTGGCGTGTGCCAAAAGTAAAAGCGTTGGAACTCCGCAACGTGCCCGAAAGTACGGCCCGCCTTCAGGCGCTGATGACAGACCAAATCGATATCGCGATTGGATTAGGAGCCGATGAACGCCCCGCCATCGAAAGCGCTGATGGAAGACTTCACACGCGCAACCCTATCGACGTGATGACCATTGCGTTCGTTATTGGGCAAGGTCACGCCGCTGATGATGTGCGCGTGCGGCGCGCCCTGAATTACGCCGTCGATAAAGAGGCGATTACAAATATTATTCTGCAAGGCACATCGCGGCCCGCAACCCAAGGCGCCGTCGCAGGGTTGCTGGGTTACGACCCCGCTTTAAAACCATACCCTTACGACCCCACCAAAGCCCGTGCCCTTTTAAAAGAAGCGGGCTTCGAGAAAGGCTTCACGCTGAATACTGAAGTGATCACGTCAGCCAATCCCGGCGATGGATTAATCTATCAGTATGTCGCCAACAATTTGGCCGACGTGAATGTGAAGATGAACATCATCAGCATTCCAACGCCGCAAATGGCGCGCGTGATCAATCAGGGTGAATGGAAAGGCGATTCATTCAGCCAGATTTTTGGCGCGTGGCCCGCGTTCGACCCCTTACGCACGATCAAATTACACTCCTGCCTGTGGCCGAAACCTTGGTTCTGCGACCCCGGCATTACTGAAACCCTAAAAGCTGCGCAAAGCGCGCCAACACTGGAGGCGCGCGCACGACTGACGACAGACATTTTGCGGTTCTATCACGATCAGGCAACCACCCTGATGTTGCATGAAGTTCCCATGACAGACGGGGTGGCAAAACGCGTGAAGAATTACGCACCACAAAAGGCTAAGATCAATTACGAGACTATTGAGCTAGCGAACTAATTTTTACCGGGAGCTTTGCAAAATGCCCACCGTTCTTATCACTGGCGCGAACCGTGGCTTAGGCCTGGAACTTACCCGGCAATACTGCGCAGAAGGGTGGAACGTGATTGCCACCGCCCGCAATCCGAATGATGGCCCAGACCTTCAAGCGCTCGATCAGCAACACCCGCACTTAAATGTTCATGCGCTAGATGTGTCAGACTTTACTGCCATTGATAAACTTGCCGCGACCTTAAAAGGTCGACCCATTGATGTGCTGATCAACAACGCCGGACTCTTTGGCCCCAAGGCCAAAGCCGAAGGCGATCTGCGTCAAGACTTCGGCCACATGGATTATGATATGTGGGCTGACTTGTTCCGCGTTAACACCATGGCGCCGATGAAAATGGCCGAAGCTTTTGCCAGTAATATTGCGACCAGCACACAAAAGAAAATTGTCACCATCACATCGTCGGTCGGCTCAATCACGCGCTCTGACGGACAATTTTATGCGTACCGCACCAGCAAATCGGCAGCCAACATGCTGATGCACAACCTGTCATTTGATCTTGAGCCCAAGGGCATCATAACAGCAGCCTTCTGCCCCGGCTGGATTAAAACCCGCATGGGCGGGCCCGATGCGCCCCTTGAAGCCCCGGAAGCCATCACCAGTTTGCGGCAGGTTATTGCGAATTTAACGCTGGGAACTTCCGGTCGGTTTTGGCTTTATAATGGGGACATAATCCCCTGGTAACGGCTCACTGTTCTCATGGATCGTCGCGATCTTCTCATCTCTGCCATTACATCTGGCGCGTCTATCGCAGCCCTTGGATTGGCAAAAGCGCAGGCTGCTGATCCGACTGAGGTTATAAAGTTGTGGCCAGATGCTCCGCCGGGCGCACCACCGTTGCCACCCGTGTTGGAAATTACCGAACGCAGCCCCGACACAACACAATACAATGATCGCATTGCTGTAAATGTCGCCGAACCGGTGATGACAGTGTTCCGCCCCCGCACCCCCGATGGTTCTGCACTGCTGATTATTCCTGGCGGCGGCTATCGTTGGGTTGTCATTGATAAAGAAGGGTTCGAAACCGCCACCCGCTTAGCTGAAGCAGGTATTACTGTTTTTGTATTACGCTACCGCTCACCCGGCGATGGCTGGCGCAATGGCCCCGATACCCCATTGCAAGATGCACAGCGCGCTATTCGCCACATTCGCGCACGTGCGTTCGATTATGGGATTCGACCAAATCGTGTTGGCGTTTTGGGTTTTTCAGCGGGTGGTCATGTTGCGGCATCGCTTGCCACACGCTTCAACGCCACTGTTTATCAGGTCACTGATTTGATGGATCAGCAAAGTGCGCGGCCTGATTTTGTGGGCTTGATGTACCCTGTTATCACCATGCGCACGCCCGGCGCGCACCCTGGCTCGCGCGAGCGGCTTTTAGGACCCGCTCCATCTGACGCTTTGGTTGATGCGTATTCATGCGAACGCTTGGTGACGCATGATACGCCCCCCACCTTCATCGCAACGTCTGCAGACGATGATGTGGTACCAGCCCATGCCAATAGCTTAGCCATGTACCTGGCCCTGCAAACAGCCAGAATACCCGTTGAATTACACATTTTTGAAGAAGGTGGACACGGCTACGGTTTACGTTTAGCCAAGGGAAAACCAGCCGCCGCTTGGCCTCAGTTGTTTTTGCACTGGGGATACCGCCATAATTGGTTTCAAAATTTGGCGGCTGCGCCCTAGAATAGAGCCGAATTGGCTCGCGACGTTGCCCAAGAGAAGGGATCGGAACCGATGGCGGACACACCGTTACGGACACTGCTTATCGAGGATCAACTCGATATCCAAATGATCCTAAAAATCACACTTGAGAAGTCTAAGAATTTCACCGTCGTTACAGCCGCTAACGGCAAAGACGGCATCAGCATGGCGACCACCGAAAAGCCGGAGCTTATCATTCTGGATTTCTCGCTGCCCGATATGGAAGGGCCAGAGATTCTCAAAGCTATCAAGGCTAATAGGACAACAGCGCATATACCTGTAATCATGCTGACCGCGCGCACAGGAGACCTCAGCACAGAGGATTGCAAAAAGAATGGAGCAACTGATGTGCTGTTTAAGCCGTTTGACCCACGCAGTATCGCTGACCAGCTTTTGAAGTTGTTTCAGTCCACGAGGAGCTAAGCATGGCGCGTCCTTATCCGATCCCGGATAACGAGGCCGAACGTCTGGAACGTCTGCGCTACTATAAAGTCCTGGACTCGAAGGAAGAGGAATCCTTCGACCGCATCACGCGCCTTGCCACCCATATTATGGGCACGCCCATTGCTCTGATCAGCTTAATAGATCACGGTCGGCAATGGTTTAAATCGCGTCAGGGCATTGACGCGTCAGAAACACCGCGAGATTTGGCGTTCTGCGCTCACGCGATCATTACGTCCAACCCTATGGTCGTAACAGATGCAACGAAAGACAAACGCTTTTTCGACAACCCGCTTGTGACAGAAGCGCCAAATGTGCGCTTTTATGCGGGCATCCCGTTAACGACAGACGACGGCTTAGCCCTTGGCACGTTATGTGCCATTGACAGCGTGCCGCGCGAACCATCGCCGGAACAGATAAAGGCCCTGACAGATCTTTCTCGTGTCGTACTGGACGAACTGGAACTGCGCCGCGCTGGTTTGTATGTGCTGGACGAAGTTGCGCATCGTAAGCAACTGGATGAATTGAAAAGCGCATTCATTGCTGACGTAAATCACGAACTGCGCACCCCTCTCACCTCAATCATTGGATCGCTCGGCTTGCTGGAAAGTGGCGCCCTGGGCGAGTTTGATGACACCGTAATGGAACTGTTGCGTATCGCTGATCGTAATTCCAAGGCATTACTAGACCTAATCAACGATCTGCTTGATATGTCTAAACTCGAAGCTGGTGCGATGCAGTTCGAATTTGCGACGATCGACATCATCGAAGTCATGCGCGAAGTCACCGAGAACGTGCGTACATATGCCGTCGATAAAAAGCTGACGTTGAATGTCGATGCTGATCAGTCATCCATTTCCGTACACGGCGACAAACGCCGCCTTATCCAGGCCGTCACAAACTTAATCTCGAACGCCATTAAGTTCTCACCGATGGGCGGCACGGTGCATGTGCGCGCGCATTCATCGCCTTCGGGTGTGCGTGTTGAGGTTCAAGATCATGGCCCCGGCATCCCCAAGTCGCAACAAAACCAACTATTCGGCAAATTCATACAGGCAAAGGCCTCTGAAACATCCAATGCCAAAGGCACAGGACTGGGTTTGAGCATCGCGAAATCGATTGTGGAATCCCACGCGGGTCGCATTGGTTTTGAATCAGATGAAGGCCATGGAACGACGTTTTTCTTTGAACTGCCGTCGCAAACAGCACTGTTGGCTAATAAGGGTTAAGTCGCCCTCGCAATCGCGCAGAGCGGGTTGTTTCGGCTTGTGAACATGGTTGTAATCAATCTGAATACATCCAGTCCACAGTAGCTATCGTTGGCCCCTTAATGAGGGGTCAGACCAATGAAGTGGGTTGTGGGTATTGTTGTCGCTGTCGGTATTGGCGCAGCTGCGTTTTATATTCAGAACCGCGTTTACATTGAACGCTACATGGCTGTTGAAGCCTCTGGGGGCGCGGGTGACGTCGATGTTTACGCCCCAACAGAGCCAGCGCTTGGTGCGCATGATGGCATTATCCCTTTAGCGCCTGAAGTTGAACGCACCATTCCGGCAGATGCGCTGGCCCAAGCGCGCGAATACGCTGGCAAGAATGCCTCCACAAGTTTGCTGATTTGGCACAAAGGCAAACTACAATCGGCTGACTATTGGAACGATGTAAAACCCGACACGCCCGTCAATTCACGTAGCCTGCACAAAATGCTGGGGGGATTGGTGATCGCGACAGCAATTCAAAATGGCTACATCAAATCGCTTGATGACTCAGTTGCAAACTACATCCCCTCTTGGAAAGGCACGCCCAAAGAACGCATGACAATCCGCAACGTGTTGCAGATGTCGAGCGGCCTGATGTGGTTTCGCGGCGGTGGTTTTTACAGCGTGCAATCGCGCCGCTACATCGACCCCGAATGGGAACGCATTTTGCGCGATGATTTACCGATGCAGTTCGAGCCTGACTCGGAATACGACTACAGCGATATGACCGCCGATATCATGCCGCACATCATTCAAGGGGCGACTGGCAAGCGTTACGCGCAATACTTAAGCGAAGCGGTGTTAAAGCCATTAGGGGCTGCGGGTGGCGAAATCTGGGTCAACCGTGAGGGCGGCATGCCGCATGGCGGCTGCTGCTTACTGCTGCCCCCTGAAACGTGGTTGCGCATTGGCCTGATGGCATTGCATCGTGGTCAAGTTGGCGATCAGCAACTGCTGCCAACATGGTGGATGGATGAAATGCTGAAACCATCGCCGCAAAACCCGCATTTCGGGTTGATGGTGTGGTTGGGACAACCCTACACACAACGCCGCCTGTTCCACCGCCCAGATTCACCCAGCAATGCGCGTCCGCGCCCAGGCGCATATCATTCCGAGCCATACTTGGCCGATGATCTGTATTTATTCGACGGCATGAACGGGCAGATTGTTTACATCATCCCGTCTCAAGAGTTGGTGATCGTACGCACCGGTTTGCGCCCACCCGCCAATCAACCTGAGTGGGATAACACCACACTACCGAATATGCTTTTGCGATCGCTAGGTGTCGGTACAGCCAAAGCCGAACCGCGCCGCTTAAAAGATGTACCCGCAAAGTATGAAGCTAAATTGGATGACGAAAGCCGATTCTGGAAACGCTGGCTAACGATCAGAGACCAAACGCCGCGCAGCTTCCCCACCTGGATTGATACGCCTGAGGTTGTGAAAGGGGGCAATGGGCCAGAAATTCCGGCTGCAACGGCTGCCGAACAAATCATTACGCCCGACGCGCTTGCTCAAGCAACAGCTTATGCCGAGAGCACGAAGTCATTGTCACTGATCGTATGGCGTGATGGCAAAATCCAGCTAGAGAAATACTGGGACGGGTTCGGACCTGATGACCGCTCCGAAACATATTCCATGGCAAAGTCTGTCGTGGGTCTGGCCGTTGGTGCGGCAGTCGATAGCGGTGCCATTGGATCGATTGATGAGTCCGCATCGAACTATCTGCCTGA
Organism: Rhodospirillaceae bacterium; assembly: GCA_965229355.1. Taxonomy (GTDB): domain Bacteria; phylum Pseudomonadota; class Alphaproteobacteria; order Rhodospirillales; family Rhodospirillaceae. The sequence goes on from OZ245869.1 coordinate 4,323,594, forward strand.
GTGGCGTGGCACCGCAAAAGAAACCATCACTATTCGCCAGCTCTTGAATATGACCAGCGCAGTACACCACGAACGGTTCAATTACGCGCAAGCACAAAGTCCGTGGGCGCTAGGCTTACGCACGTTCCTAGGCAGCGACATTGCTGGCCATGTGCTAAACTACAGTATCGACGGCATTCCGGGCGCCAAGTTCAACTACAACAGCGCCAACACCCAAATTCTGCTGACGATTGTTGAGCGCGCGACAGGGCAGCGCTACGCATCGTTTGTGTCCGATAAGTTGTGGCATCCGTTAGGCGCGAAAGATGCAACCGTGTGGCTTGATCGAGCCAACGGCACAGCGCGCGCTTATTCGTATTTCCAGGCCCGGCCATTGGACTGGTTACGTATCGGCGTCATGATGGCCAGTGGGGGCACATACGACGGCAAGCAAGTGCTATCGTCTGCATGGTTAGATGAAATGGCGACACCGTCCGCACGCAATCCAAACTATGGTTTGCAACTTTGGTTAGGCTCGCCCGCGAACGGCAAGCGCACCTATAACTACAATACGACCACGGGCGCGAAACACTCCGAGCCCTATCTTGCCAACGATGTGCGCTTCTTTGATGGCGGGGGTGGCCATCGGGTGTATGTGGTGCCGTCACAAAAATTGGTGATTGTCCGCACAGGCTCCGAAAACCGCCCAGATTGGGACGACGCCATTCTACCCAACGCTATCTTGCGGGGGCTAAAGTAGGCCTGAGTTTTAGGAAGGGAATGGTGCGCGGTACAGGGATCGAACCTGTGACCCCTACCATGTCAAGGTAGTGCTCTACCGCTGAGCTAACCGCGCCCAATCAGATGCCCGACTGCGGTAAGACGGGCGGCAAGAGGCGGTTGTTTAAACAGTTGGGCGGGGCTTGGCAAGGGTCGGTCTACCGGCTGGTGGATTGGCTGGAATACCGCAGTTTTCCTAGGGTTTGTGGTGGTTGCGGGCTGGGCTTAAGGCGTTAGAATTGGTGTGTTGCGGTCGTGTGGGCGGTCGCCAGGGACGAATTGAGCTTAGGCGACACCACCATGCCTGCACCTGGTCAAGATAACGAATTTGAAGCGGCGTTGGGAAAGGCCATCGATCTGGTGGACGCCCCTGACCTGCGCCTGCCCCTGGTCTTCGCCTCGCCGCATTCAGGCTGCAGTTATCCAGCCACTTTTATTGCCGCCTCGCCGCTCGATATCAGCGCGCTTCGCAAATCAGAAGACTGCTATGTCGATGAGCTCTTCAGCGATGTGACCGATCTTGGCGCCCCAATGGTGCGTGCGCTACTGCCCCGCGCCTATTTAGATGTAAATCGCGAACCCTATGAGCTCGACCCCGACATGTTCGACGGGCCGCTGCCGCCGTTTGTAAACAGTTCATCCGCACGGGTCGCGGCCGGTCTGGGCACGGTTGCACGTATTGTCGCCACACGCCGCGAGATTTATCGCAATAAACTCACGTTTGCGGATGTCGAGCGTCGCTTGTCTGAATTTTATCGCCCCTATCACCGCGCGCTACGCATGATGATCAACCGGGCGCGTGATCGGTTTGGATTTTGCGTGCTGGTTGATTGCCACTCAATGCCATCATCTGGCCTGCCATTAGATACAGACAGCTCACCACAACGTGTCGATATGGTGTTGGGTGATCGCAGTGGTCTTTCATGCCATCCACTGATCACAGACGTTTTGGATGAAAGGTTGCGTGGTATGGGTTACCGCGTACTGCGCAATAATCCATATGCCGGTGGCTTTACGACACAGCACTACGGCGACCCTGCCAACGGTGTTCACACAGTGCAGATTGAAATCAATCGTGCGTTATACATGGATGAAGCAACACTGCAGCGCCGCGCAGGGTTCGCAAAACTACGCGCTGATTTGCGCATTGCTGCTCAGGCTCTTGCAGATCAGTCATTAGACGATGCGCGCGCCTTACGTTATCAGCGTCTGAGCGCAGAATAACACCACAATCGTTAGGCGATTTTGGGTGTACAGCCCGCAGCCTGTAGTGTATTTTCCGCAAGTCTTACCGCATTGAATTTGCGATATGATATTGGGTTTGCTTGACAGAAGCCTATGTAAACCTCGAGTTAGATATTAACTTTGAAATAGGCCAATGATCGATATCGAGACGATCACACTTTACCGCGAAAAATCCACGGTTCACCGCTTTTCTGCTGGTGGCACCCCTAAGGATGATGAGCCGATCCTCGAGATCCGCAGTAATCGCGTCACGATTCCTATCAAGACACGCGTTGAAAACGTGATGGTCGTTGTGCGTGGCCAAAACGTACCGATGACGCTGCGTATGGCATCATTGGTCATCGATGAAATTCGCCGCGATGAAGGCATTCTTCACGATGCCGTGAATCACGACTGGGAAACATTTTGGGTTCGTAAAATTTCGAATTACGAGTCCGATTACAACCCCGACAACTGGGCCTCGATCCATATCGGCGGCGAGACTGTGTACTCCACGCGCGAAGGCAAGCAAAATGTCGACGTCGTTGAAGCGATCGCTCAAGGCGGCGAAATTACCGAAGACACTATTCTGAAGACCGCCGTGCAAGTTGTTGGTGGCGATCCAAACGACATGAACGTTGAGCACGATTCACAAAATGCGTTCGTGTTCCAACCCTTCTCGTCATATCACCGTGCAGCCATTTTGCAGCGCCGTGACCGTAAGGCTGGATCGTTCGCAATTTCGGTTTACCACCCCACGCCACAAAAGCCCGTGCGGTTAAGCCATTTCATCAGCTTCTGCGCAGATTTGATGGAAGCCTTGACGCTGAAATCATTCCTGGCACGTGTGCAGGAACTGATTGCGACCAACAAAATCTCGAATTCCGATATCAGCCCCTCTCAAGTTCAAGCAACGCGCAATCGTCGCCGCGACTTGGTGGAAGCGATTGAGAATTTTGAACGCGCGAATAAGTTGGTCTATCGCCCCGAGCGCCCCAACTACGTTTAACCGTTGAGTCGCAACTAACCGCCCAGCATGTCATGGGCGAGAATGCGCAACAGCAGCAGACCAATCGCAATGGCTTGTGAGGCGACACGCGCCCGCATCAGTTTGTTGGAATATTTGCGATCAAAGTCACCGCCAACAGCCAGCCCGACTACCCCGGTGAGCAAAATGCCCACCACGGCGATCATCGATATCCCCAAAAGCACGTTTAGAATCGTGATGATCATGTCAGCGCCTGTATTGTGACGGACGGATGAATACGCCCGACGCCTTGCTGCAAGCAAGACTGAAGGTAGTACGCATATCTGATTTCAATACAAATCATAGCATACGCGTATGGTAAGAATGGCACGTTACAAACATATCTACGCCCTTCCCTTGACTTACAACTATTAGGACAAAACAATAGATAACTTTTGGGGATTGAGGTGGCTAAAAGATGGGACACGTCCTGGTCGTTGAAGATAACGCGTTAGTACGCGAATCGTTTGTCGAACTGCTGGGACAACGCGGCTATCAGGTGATTGAAGCCCCGAATGGGGAAGATGCCTTAAGCGCGTTACGCCGCCGCCCCTGCGAACTCGCCATTGTCGACATTATGATGCCCACAATGGGCGGCCTGGAATTCCGTCAGGAATTAATGAGCGTCGCCCCGCAGACGAAAATTGTGTTTGTCACAGGACAGCCAGACAAATTTGAAAGCCTCGTGGAGGACGACCCAGACTTTCAAGACGGTCACTTCAACGTGCTGTATAAGCCCGTGCATCCGGTAAAGTTACTAGCCGAAGTCGAGCGCCTGATTGGCGCGCCTGAAACTGAAAAGCCAAACCCAAAGCTTAGATACTAAAGCTTTCGCCGCAGCCACAGCGGCCTTTTTCGTTTGGGTTCGAGAATACAAAACCGCTTTCCATTTTGTTTTCTTTGTAGTCGAGTTCGCTGCCGAGCAGATACATCACAGCAGTCGGGTCGATGAACAATTTCACGCCGTGCTGTTCAACCACATCCTCGAACTTACGCGCTTCTTCGGCGTACTCGACGACATAGGACATGCCTGAACATCCGCGCGCTTTGACACCAACGCGCAAACCTTGCACCGGCTTATCTGACTTCGCGACCAAATCGCGCACGCGTTGGGCCGCGCGTTCTGTCAGCGTAATGGGGGCCGGGCGCGGAGCACGGGCCGGTTTCGGTGCGGATGGAGTTTGCGCGGTATTAGTCATGATATGACCTATATAGGACGCAGTTAAAACATATCCAGCCTTAAAACATATCCCCAGCCTTAAAACATATCCAAAGCGACGCGGGCGACTTCAGACATATTGGCTTGGGTCCATGGCGGATCCCATGTGATTGTCACATCCACTTCACCAATGCCCTGCACGGCGGCAACTTTATCAGCCACTTCTTTCGGCAGTGTTCCAGCAACCGGACACGCAGGCGCTGTCAGCGTCATCAGCACATCTGTATTGCCGTTCTCTTTGATCTTGAGATCATAGATCAGGCCCAGATCATAAATGTTCACCGGAATTTCCGGATCGAATACGGTGCGCAGTGCTTCAACAACTGAGTCTTCATTGGCGATTGGTGTTCCCGCAGCCAACGGCGAGCCAGAGCTGATTTTATCGCCTTCTTTGGGCGGTTCGCCGTCACCGGCTGGCATTTCATATGGGGGCATCATGTCGTTCACACCCTAGTTCCCTTTGTTCGTCTCTTCCGTTGTCGCATCATTGCGGCCTGCCAGGCACGACATCAACGCATGCCATGGCAAGGTTGCGCACTTCACACGCACCGGAAATTGCTTCACGCCACTTAAGCTGGCGAGTTTCTCGATTTGATCAGCTAGCTCTTGCGGCACCAAGGCTTTCGCTTGCTCAACATCGGCATCGCCCTTGCAAAGCTTCTGCACGGCGTCAGCCAGTTTATGGGCCATTTCGGTGGATACGCCCTTCAGCGCTTCGGTCATCAGTGACGCCGAAGCGATAGAAATGGCGCAGCCCTTGCCATCAGCGGCCACATCTTCAATCAGTTCCGCAGACGAAACGCGCGCCGTGACAGTGATACGATCACCACACAGAGGGTTGTTGCCCTTCACATTGCAGGTGTGATGCTCAACGATGCGTGCGTTTCGCGGATTGCGGCCATGATCGAGGATGATCTCCTGATAGAGCGATTTCAGATCATCGTTTTGAACATCATCAGGGGTGATCATAACAGTACCGCCCGCGCTTTATGCAACGCAGCAACCAGCGCATCGACTTCTGCTCGTGTATTATAAATGCCAAATGACGCACGCGTTGTCGCTGTGACGCCCAGCGCTTCCATCAACGGCTGCGCACAGTGGTGTCCTGCGCGCACCGCCACGCCAGAGCGATCTAAGACCGTCGCCAGATCGTGTGGATGTGCGCCATCTAATGTGAATGATTGAACAGATGCCTTGTTTTGCGCTGTGCCCACAAGCTTCAAACCTGGGACGGTCGGCAACTGCTGCATCGCGTATTGCAACAGATCGTGCTCATGCACCAACGCAGCAGCACGGTTAATACTACATAAGTAATCAATCGCGGCCCCCAGCCCAATGGCGGGCACAATCGGCGGCGTACCTGCTTCAAACTTTGCCGGGGCTTCAGCCCAAGTGCTTTGTTTGAACGTGACGGTGGAAATCATTTCGCCGCCGCCTTGATATGGCGGCATAGCATCAAGCAGTTCAGCGCGCGCCCACAACACGCCAATGCCATTGGGGCCATACAGCTTATGGCCTGAGAAGGCATAGAAATCGCAGCCTAGCGCCTGCACGTCGATTTGCTCGTGTACGATGCCTTGGCAACCATCCACCAACAACTTTGCACCGACTTTGTGAGCCAGATCGGCAATCGCTTCGATGGGCAAAATTGTGCCCAACACGTTGGACACATGCGCAACAGCGACGATCTTGGTTTTAGGCCCAATCGTCCGCGCGACAGCATCTACACTGACGCTGCCGTCTGCATTGATCGGTACAACTTTAATTTCAGCGCCCGTCAGATCACGGATGAGCTGCCATGGCACGATATTGGAATGGTGCTCCAATGCCGTCAGCACAATCTCATCGCCAGGCTTTAGGACTAAACGGCCATAGCTTGATGCCACCAAATTGATGGCTTCAGTGGCACCTTTGGTGAAGACGATCTCGTTGATGGAAACTGCGTTAATAAAACCACGCACTTTCTCGCGCGCAGCTTCGTAATTAACAGTGGCCGTCTCGCTTAATAAATACGCGCCACGATGGACGTTGGCGTATTCGTTTTCAAACGCATAGGTCATTGCGTCAATGACAGCGCGTGGCTTTTGGGCCGACGCAGCGCTATCTAAAAACACCAATGGCTTCTTATGAATTTGGCGCGACAGAATGGGGAAGTCCTTGCGGATTGCCTCAACGTCAAATGTCGCCGTAGGCGATAAAACTACATTCATGACGCGTTCCGGCGTTTCAGCCAGCCCTGCACCATCTCGCTAAACACAGCGCGGACCGCCTCATGGCTGATGCTGCTGACCGCATCTTCCAGAAATCCAGCGACGAGCAATGCGCGTGCAGTTTCGGCATCAATACCACGTGCCATGAGGTAGAAAAGATGGTTCTCATCCAACTCACCTGTCGCAGCACCGTGAGCGCACTGCACGTCATCCGCAAAAATTTCCAGCTCTGGCTTACAGTCAACCGCCGGGCCTTTGGAGAGAAACATAGCTTTATGAAGCTGGCGCGCATCGGTCTTTTGCGCATCTTTGGCGACCAGCACGCGACCTTGGAACACGGCATGTGATTGGCCGTCGACCACGCCCTTCACCAATTGTGTCGAATTGGTATGAGGTACGACGTGATCCATCACCGTCGTGAAATCATGGTGCTGCTTATCAGCAAGCGCATAAACGCCATTCACAATGGCGGAGGCACCTTCGCCGTTAAAGCTGGCACGGATTTCCTGACGCACTTTGGCGCCACCTAAACCCACATGGAAGGCTTCCAACGTGCTATGAGCGGCCAAAGCCGCCGATGTTGTGGCAAAATGAAAGGCATCAGCATCTTCAACAACACTGACATAGCGTTTTAAATGCGCATTTGCGGCCAGGCTAATTTCCGTCACAGGATTCGCTAGATAGCTTTGGCCCGGCAAACCAACATACGATTCAATTAACGTTAATTGCGCGCCGCTCTCCAGCACAATGAGATTGCGCGGATGGAACGCCACAGGTTCAGCACCTGCCGCGCCAATCGAAACAACATGCAACGTCGCGCCGGCAAAGTTCTTCTCAGCGCGAATCACCAAACCGTTGGTCATATAGGCCGCATTCAACGCCACCAATTGCGATGAACTGGATAGAGCTAAAGCACCCAACATCGGCTTCACGCCAGCAGCATCGCGCTTTAGTGCCTCAGGCAACGTCTCAACACGTAAGCCCGCAATCTCAATTTTGTCTGAGAGCGCGGCATTGAAAATGCCATTCACCAGTACGATGCGCTTTGCGCCATCAATCTGCGGCACATGAGACGGAACGCTTTGCACGTCCACGTCATCAACCGCACTGGCCGGTATGAATGGAATTTTAGCGAGATCCGTCACAGGCGTGAATTTAAACGCTTCGCTTTTTGGACCAGGCAAACCTGCAGCGTTCAGAACACCGCGAGCTATTTGGCGCACATCATCCATGCCCGGTAACGCGACAACACGCGCCGCATACGCCTCTTTGAACGGATGATTGAGCAAACCTGTCGCAACCATAACCAATACTCTGCCTTACGCCGCCGCCAGATATTTCGCGTAGCCGTTGGCTTCTAAGTCCAACGCCAACTCACGCCCACCGCTCGCGACAATTTTGCCACCGGTCATAACGTGCACATGGTCTGGCACGATGTAGTTCAACAGGCGCTGATAGTGGGTGATCACCAAGAACGCGCGATCTGGCCCACGCAAAGCGTTTACACCATCCGAAACAACCTTCAGTGCGTCAATATCAAGCCCAGAGTCCGTTTCATCCAGCACAGCGAACTTCGGCTCTAGCAGCGTCATTTGCAGCACTTCCGCGCGCTTCTTTTCGCCGCCTGAGAAACCAACATTCAACGGGCGCTTAATCATGTCGTCCGCAATGCCGAGGGTTTTGTTTTTGGCCTTCACCAACTTCAAAAACTCCATGGCATCGATTTCGGCTTTGCCTTCCGCACGGCGCTTTGCATTAATCGCAGTCTTCAAAAACGCCGACGTCGATACGCCCGGAATTTCCACCGGATATTGGAACGCCAGAAACACACCCGCACGCGCACGCGCATCGGGCTCCATGGCCAGCAGATCCTGACCATTAAAGGTGACCGAACCACCGGTGATATCGTAACCATCGCGGCCCGCAATCACGTTCGACAACGTGCTTTTGCCCGTGCCGTTGGGGCCCATGATGGCATGAACTTCGCCACCATTGATCGACAGCGAAATCCCTTTCAGGATTTCTTTGCCATCCACTGAAGCATGCAAATCTTTGATTTCAATCAGCGCCATTTTCTTATTCCTTATTAACCGACGCTACCTTCGAGACTAATCCCCACCAACTTCTGCGCTTCGACCGCAAACTCCATCGGCAGCGTTTGCAGTACTTCCTTGCAGAAACCGTTGACGATCAGCGACACGGCTTCTTCTTGGGTCATGCCGCGCTGCAAGCAATAGAACAGCTGATCTTCACTGATCTTACTGGTTGTCGCTTCGTGTTCAGTTTGCGCAGTTGGATTTTTATTCTCGATATACGGCACAGTATGCGCCGCACACGTTGAGCCAATCAGCAAGCTGTCGCATTGCGTATAGTTACGCGCGCCATCTGCTTTGCCTTGCACGCGCACCAAACCGCGATAGGTGTTCGACGATTTGCCCGCCGAAATACCTTTCGAGATGATCTTCGAACGCGTGTTCTTGCCGATATGGATCATCTTCGTGCCCGTATCAGCTTGTTGGTGATTATTCGTAATGGCGACCGAGTAGAACTCGCCCACCGAGTTATCACCTTGCAGAATGCAGCTTGGGTACTTCCAAGTAATGGCTGAACCCGTTTCGACTTGAGTCCACATGATCTTCGAGTTCTTGCCACGGCACGCGCCGCGCTTCGTCACGAAGTTGTAGATGCCGCCCTTACCGTCTTTATCGCCGGGGAACCAGTTCTGCACGGTCGAGTATTTAATCTCGGCATCGTCCAGCGTCACCAGCTCGACGACTGCGGCGTGCAATTGGTTTTCATCGCGTTGCGGTGCCGTGCAACCTTCCAGGTAACTCACATACGAACGGTCGTCGGCAATAATCAGTGTGCGCTCAAACTGGCCGGTGTTCTTCTCGTTGATGCGGAAATAGGTCGACAATTCCATCGGGCAACGCAAACCCTTGGGGATGTAAACAAATGACCCATCCGTAAACACAGCGCTGTTCAAGGCTGCAAAGAAATTATCGGCCACCGGCACAACCGAGCCCAAATACTTCTGCACCAACTCGGGGTGCTTATGCACGGCCTCAGAAATCGGGCAGAAAATCACGCCCAACTCATTCAGCTTTTTCTTGTACGTGGTTGCAACCGATACGCTGTCGAACACCGCGTCGACCGCAACGCCGGACATGATCTGCTGTTCCAACAGCGGAATGCCCAGCTTTTTGTAGGTTTCAACCAACTGCGGATCGACTTCATCCATACTCTTCAGCTTCGCCTTCTGTTTCGGCGCGGCGTAGTAGTAGGAATCTTGGTAGTCGATTTTCGGATAATGCAGCTTGGCCCATTCAGGCTCTTGGTCAGCCAGCGTCAGCCAATAGCGATAAGCCTTCAACCGCCACTCCAGCATCCATTCCGGCTCGTTCTTCTTGGCCGAAATAAAACGCACGATGTCTTCGCTTAAACCCTTGGGCGCGAGATCAGACTCAATGTCCGTGACGAAGCCATACTTGTAGGCTTCAATGTCTTTGACCGCAGCGGCGGTATCACTCCGTGCAACCATGGCTTAAGCCTCCTGCGCTGAGGCTTGAGGTGCAACTTGTGGCGCTGGGAATGCGGCAATACCAAACGTATCAATGTCGGCAATCATTTCAGCCAACGTCACGTCCGTCAGTGCGGCGCGCACCGCCTTGTTCACGCGGTTCCACTTGCCTTGCACCAAGCACGACCGTTGCATACCGCACATTTGGTCTGAGGTATCAGCGCAGGCGGTTAGGGCAATCGGCCCTTCCACGGCCTGGATAACATCGGCGACGGTAATTTCATTCTGATGACGGCTTAAGGCATACCCCCCCGCAGCCCCGCGGTGCGAGGCCACAAGCCCCGCCCGGCCCAAGCTTTTCATCAGCTTGGCAACGGTCGGCAGCGGTAGGCCAGTACGGGCGGCAATCTGCTGGGCCGAACGGCGAGTATCAGACCGTGCGACGTCGATCAGCACGACCATCGCATAATCTGTTAACTTGTTGACTTTAAACATCTTTCATCAGCTCCACCGTTGCGCCGGATTAGCCACCTGCGAACGATTCTTAATTAGGACTAGTTTAGTCCAGTTTGGCACTGACATAATCCCGCGGCGGCGCCCTGGCAAGGGCGGTTTTGGGGAGATTTGGGGTATGCTGTCGATATGAAAACCCGCCTTATCCTGCTGACAGATCAAGCTTTTTCAGGCGACCTTTCAGCCGCACTTAAAAGCGGCGGCATCGCCGATATCAGCTTTGCCTACTCTATGGCCGACTTGTCGCACCTTCTCAGCGACGACCTCACCCGCACGCGCCTTATCAGCTTTGGCAGCGGCGTGATCATCCCGGCAGCGATTCTGAACGTTGTGGCTGGCTCTTATAATTTTCACCCCGGCCCGCCGGAGTACCGTGGGCTCTTTCCGTCGGTCTATGCGCTGTACGACAACGCCAGCAGCTTTGGCGTGACGTGCCATGAAATGAGCACTGAAGTTGATAGTGGCGCCATCGTCGCTGTGAACCGCTTTGCCATTACGCCAGACATGGACCGTGCTGCGCTGGATGCAGCGACTTACACAGAATTGTTGAAGTTGCTGACGCAACTCGCACCTGCCTTTGCCAATGATGCGGCCATTCCACACAACGCAGCACAATGGTCTGGGCCATTACGGCGCAAGGCGGAGTTTGATGCACTGTGTCACTTACCCGCTGATGCAGACGAAACTGAAATTCAGCGACGTTACCGTGCGATTGGTGAAGGCCCCTATCATGCGCTCACAATGGATGTGAACGGGCAACGCGTGAAAATCAGCAGCGGCCAAACCGGACCTGTCACGCGCGGCGGAAAAGAAATTTAGCTAAGGCAGGCTTTTAAGTTCGCAGCCAATCCGCGCATTAAGTAGAAATAAAGATCGGGCCCTGGCGGCAACGTTGAGGCTTCTGGATCAAGCGTTGCGGTTTTTGCAGTTGTACCTTCAATCAAGGTTGCAATCAGTTTTGGCTCAAACTGCGGTTCGGCAAATACACATGCTGCGTTGAGTGATTTGATTTTATCTTGGATGTCACTCACCCGCTTTGCGCCTGGTGCGCGATCAGGGCTGACCGTCAGCGAACCCACAGCATTCAAGCCGTAACGTTTTTCCAAATACTGATAGCCATCATGAAAAACGACGAAAGGCTTCGATTTAATCGGGGCAAGCGTTTGTTGAAGTTCCGCGTCCAACGCATCGAGCTTTGCGATTAATGCCGTTGCATTGGCCGCATATGTAGACGCATTGACAGCATCAACGTTCGATAAAGCATTCTGCGTTGCAGTCACGATGGCTTTGGCATTGACGGGATCAAGCCATAAGTGCCCATCAAAATTATGATCATGATGCTCGTGGTCATGTCGATCATCGTGCTGATCATCATCATGCTTTTCCCACACACCACCTTCCCGGCCTTTTAAGACCGTGACGCCATTACTGTTCGCCAGTTCAACGATCACAGCTTTTTTGGACAGTGAAGCGAGTGGCTTTTCCAAAAAGGCTTCCAGCCCTTCGCCCACCCAAACCACAACGTCAGCATCGTTCAATGCGCGTGCATCGGATGGCTTCAGCGAGAATGTATGGAGTGACTGCCCACCGCCTACCAATACGGTTGGCTTGCCCACCCCCACCATCACGCCTTCCACCAGCGAAGCGATTGGTTTGATAGACACAACAACCTTGGGGGCTGCCAGCACAACACTGGGCATTAAGATCGTGGGCAGCAAGATGGTGATCAGAACAGCAAGGATGCGAAAAAGCATGGGACTCGGGGCCAAAAATGTTATGTTATAACATATAGGATATTGAACGACACAACCAAGCCCCCTCAACATTCGGATTTGAAACGTTCATGGCACGACCAGCCGCCATCACGGACTTCCCAAAAAAGGGTCACAACCACAAAGCGTGTGGAGCCCATGCTTTGGCGGAAGCCGAAGAGATTTGTCGCACACGTGGCGCCCGCTTAACTGATTTGCGCAAACGGGTGTTGGAGACGGTGTGGCACAGCCACGGCCCCATGGGCGCATACGATATTCTGGCGCACATCAATGCAGGTGGCGAACGCAACGCGCCCATGGCCGTGTATCGCGCGCTCGATTTTCTCATGGAGCAAGGGTTAGTCCATCGCCTCACCAGCTTGAATGCCTTTGTGGGCTGCCGTCACCCTGGCCACCAACACAGCGTTCAATTTCTGATCTGCAATAGCTGCAACGATGTCGCGGAACTGGCCAGCGATACCGTCAGCAAGACTGTAACCAAAGCCGCCAAAGAGCGTGGCTTCACACCGATCAGCGAAACTGTTGAAGTGATGGGCCTGTGCCCCAACTGCAGGGGGACTTAATGTCAGCACTGATTTCACTTCAAGGTGTCGGTTTATCGTACGGCACCAAACGCGTTCTTGATCATGTCGATATGACTGTCGGTGAACGCGAAATCGTAACGTTGATCGGCCCTAACGGCGCGGGCAAATCATCGTTAGTCAAAATTGCGCTGGGCTTGGAAAAGCCCAACCACGGTAACGTGACGCGCCGTAACGACATTCGGATCGGTTATCTACCACAGCGCTTTACCATTGACCCTGCACTACCAATGTCTGTGCGGCGCATTCTCACGCTCACGGCACAAGCACCTGAAGACACATTACGCTCAGCCTTGCATGATGTCGGGGTCGAGAGCCTCATTGATGCCAGCGTGCATAATCTGTCCGGTGGCGAATTCCAGCGTGTGATGCTGGCACGCGCGCTGATCCGCAAACCAAACTTGCTGGTGTTAGATGAGCCGACGTTGAACATGGATATCAACGGTGCGGTCGAGTGCTATCAGATCATTCAACGCGTCCGCGATACAACAGGATGCGGTGTGCTGCTTGTCTCGCATGATCTCAGCATTGTCATGGCCGCGACGACGCGCGTGTATTGCTTGAATGGGCATGTGTGCTGCTCAGGCCATCCGGACGATGTGAGCCGCGATCCAGAATTTTTGCGCATGTTCGGCCCCACCGGCGCGGGCACATTGGCGGTTTACACACACCATCATGACCACGAGCACGCACCCGATGGGCATGTCGTGCACGAGCACGCTAACAAACAAGTGCACGAGCACGCCCATAAAAATGCTCATGACCATAAGCATGATCATCACCATGATCATAAGGACTGCACTCATGGATAATTTCATCCTTCGCGCGCTTGTGGCCGGTATCGGCATTGCGCTGATTGCCGGCCCCTTAGGCTGCTTCATTGTATGGCGGCGCATGGCCTACTTCGGCGATACACTCTCACATGCAGCTCTGCTGGGTGTGGCAGCCGGGTTCGCACTTGGCGTCAACCCGATCGCCGGCGTTATCATCACCTGTATCGCCATTGGTGCGGTGCTGCTCAGTTTCCAATCGCAGTCACGTGTACCGATAGACACATTACTGGGCATTCTCTCGCATGCAGCGCTGTCGTTTGGCCTGATCGCGCTGAGTTTCATGGATAGCGTGCGCGTCGATCTGATGGGTTATCTGTTCGGCGACATCTTGGCTGTTACCACTGCCGATATCGCATGGATTTACGGCGGCGCCATCGTCATTCTGGCCGCCCTTCTGGCCATATGGCGCCCACTGGTCGCACTCACGGTACATTCAGACCTAGCGATAGCAGAAGGCATCCCCGCCACCAAAATTCGCGTTGTCTTTATGCTACTGATCGCACTGACCGTCGCATTGACCATGAAGATTGTCGGCGTTTTGCTGATTTCCGCCCTTCTACTGATCCCCACCGCCGCAGCACGGCGTTGGGCCAGCAGCCCTGAGCAAATGGCACTGGCCACAGTAGGGTTGGGTATTTTCGCGGTGGGCGGCGGATTGTTTACGTCACTAGAGTGGGATTTACCCTCTGGGCCCGCTATTGTGGTCGCTGCAACCGTTATCTTTGTTCTCTCGTTACTCGTCGGCTCTCGGGCTTCAAACTCATAGCGCGGCGTCATGTTAACACCTTCGGTCACACACTCTGATCCGCCCAAAGCCCAACGTGTTGTCGCTGTGGTGCTGGACGTTCATGCCGATATCGAGAACCTGATTCGCGAAGCGGCTTGGATTGTGCGCGAGCGCGGCGCGGTGATGAAGTTGTGCTTGCGCAAAGCTGGATGGCGTCAATGGCTGTTCGGTAAACCTGAGGTGTCACGCATCGAACGGCTGACCAATCGCTGGCATGCCGAATTGTGCTGGTGGGACTCCGATGAGAATTTACTGACGCATCTAAAATCCGAAGCTCATGGTTTCCCATCGGAGTTTATGCTTGGCCCTCGCCGCCGCTGGCCGTGGGAAACGGGTTTAGCTGCAAGTACCATCGCCACGGTGCATACTTTCGCGACACAGCACGCCTCGAAGGTCACCGACGAACTAGGTCGCCGACGTCACTACGCCCAGATGTGGCAAGACTTCGAATGGCGCTTGGATCAGAAGCGCCCTTGGTTTCACGAATACATCCTGAGTGCTTTTGCCGTCAGCTTGGCAGCCTTCGCTGCAAAATGGATTGGTGAGGCTATTCCATCAGCCACACTGTCCACGATCTTTCTGGCCGCCGTGGTTTACAGCGCCAGCGCTTATGGCTTGGCTGCAGCACTCTTCACCTGCATTTTCAGCATCGGGGTGTTTGAGTTCTTTTTTGTCGAACCACGTTTTGCCTTCACCCACTCATCGTTATCCATCGGCACATTCTTGCAGTTGCTGATGTTTGTGATGGTGGCGCTGATTACCAGCAATCTGGCCTCGCGCTTGCGCAGCCAAGCACACCGTGCAGAACGCCAAGCCATCGAAGCGCGCGCGCTGTTTCAGCTCACGCGCGACATCGCCGTCTCGGAAGATACCGCCGATATTTTCAGCGCGATTGTGCGCCAAAGCGAATATCTGTTCGAGTGCGATGCCATTTTGCTGGCTCCTCATCGATTATCAGAGGCGCTGTCAACTCGGGCACGCAGTACAGCTCTTCAAATTGCCTATCCCTTGGATACAAAACTGAGCCAGGAAGACATGGAGTTTGCGCGCTCGGTGTTCGTCGCAGGCATGCCCTCCGAGCGTAATCCAGAAGGCAGTGGACATGACGGACTTTACTTTCCGTTGCTGTCAACAGATGGCGCAGTGGCTGTGCTGGTGCTGCGCAATGCCGCGACAGAGCGCAGTGAAACCGAAGCCTTCCGTCGCTTGGTCGAATCACTCTGCCGTATTGGCGCAATTGCCGTCGAACGCACACTGCGAAAGCAAGAACTCGAAAACGTGCGCATCGTCTCACAAACCGAAAAATTGCGTTCGGCTTTATTGTCATCGATCTCGCACGACTTCCGCACGCCACTGGCGTCGATTATCGGCTCGGCCACCAGCCTGCTGTCTTACGGCAACACTTACCCAGCCGATGTGACGAACGAGCTACTCACCACCATCATGGAAGAAGCCGAGCGCTTGAACCGCTTTGTCAAAAACGTGTTGCAGATGAATAAGCTCGAATCGGGTGTGTTGGTCCCCCACATGCAATGGGCGGAAGTGGGCGACCTGATCAGCACCGCGTTAGATGCCACGTACAGACGCCTCCAGAACCATGAGGTGTATGTAGATGTGGCGGAAAAACTACCTCTGATTAATGCCGACTTCGTGTTGATGGAAAACGTGCTGGTGAATCTGTTGGATAACGCCACCAAATACGCCCCTATGGATAGCGCGATACAGGTGCTGGCACGCCGCATGGATAATGATGTTACCATTGATGTTATTGACCAAGGGCGTGGCATTCCAGCCGACGAGTTGGGGGCAGTGTTTGATAAGTTTTACCGCGCCAAACAGCGCGATCACACGGTGGCTGGCACTGGCTTAGGGTTAGCGATCTGCAAAGGCATCGTGGAGTCTCACGCCGGAACCATTGAAGCGTTTAGTGAAGGCTTGGGTCATGGCACAACCATGCGAATCCGCCTCCCGATCCGAACGCCAAGCGAAGAAGAATTAGCCGAAGTGTAAGGGAAGTTTTAAAGTCCCTGCCTCTATACAATGACTGTCATGCCCAACGGACCACGTATTCTTATTGTTGATGACGAACCGCAAATCCGCCGCTTCTTGCGCGCGAGTTTGCAGGCGCACGACTATGAAGTCATTGAAGCCGACACGGGCAAAGAAGGCATTCGTCAGGCCACTTTGCAAAAACCTGAACTGGTCATCCTGGATTTGGGCTTGCCCGACACCGATGGCCTGGATGTGATCACGGGCTTACGCGAGTGGAGCAAGGTGCCGATTATCGTGCTCTCGGTGCGCTCGGACGAAGCTGACAAGATTGATGCCCTGGACCGTGGTGCGAATGATTACGTCACCAAGCCCTTCAGCATGGGTGAGCTTTTAGCGCGCATGCGTGCAAGTTTGCGTCAAAAAGCTGAAGACACCGGCGATGCAGGTTCAATTGTAACCGCAGGCGAATTGGTGATTGATCTGGCCAAACGACTTGTAACGGTCGGCGGCAAACCTATCCGGCTCTCGCGCAAAGAATATGACTTGATGCGCATTTTAGCCTCGCACCCTGGCAAAGTGGTGACGCACCAACAACTGCTGCAAGAAGTCTGGGGCCAAGGCTACGTGGAAGAAACGCAGTACTTGCGGGTTTACATGGGCCAGTTGCGTCAGAAACTTGAGCAAGACCCAGCTGCGCCGAAGTATCTGCTGACCGAACCGGGCGTTGGTTATCGCTTCCAAGCGACCCCATAAAAAGCATCACACACAACACTCACCACATACAGCGCAAAGAAAAAGCCCCACCGCCTTTCAGCGATGGGGCCAAGTTACCACTGGAGGCTGTTGGGGGGATGGGAGACGCCTGACCAGTGGATTCGTGTGGTGGTTCAGCGCAATCGCTGAACCGACAATTCTAAAAACGCAGCAGTTAGTGCGCGTAAGCGTCCTGACCGAGGCCCAATTGATCGCGCAAATGCGCGCGGCCGCGGGACAGACGTGATTTCAAAGTGCCTACCGGCTCACCGCAAATTTTCGAAACGGCTTGCTGGGGCGCATCGTGAATACCCAAAACGACGATGGCTTGTTGTTCTGCTTTCGATAACGTCTTCATGGCGCGCAGTGTTTCCGACAAAAACACGTGATCGGTTTGGCGCGGCTTTTCGATTGTGCAGGCGTCAACGTTGGCCAGTGTGACGCACTTGCGGTCCACAGCCTCGCGGCGCTTGTGGCTGATGAACAAGTTGCGCATCAAGGTAAACAACCACGACTTTAAGCTGGTGCCGTCTTGAAACAGCGCACGCTTGCACAAGGCGCGCTCGACGCAATCTTGTACGAGGTCATGAGCATCATCTTCGTTCCGGGTCAGCGCACGCGCAAACCGGGTCAGGTCAGGCAGCAACACCGTCAACTGATTGTGGAAACTGCTCATCAATCCCTCCTGTGATGTCACCAACAGCGGCAACGTCATGGGCAGATGATGAGGTTTGGGGGCGTAAAGGAGCGATGTTGAAAAAGGTTGCCGCGTATAAAGATTTAATAAAGGCAAAAAAGGCAGATCGCCGCGCACTTAGGCCAAATGCAATGCACGTAACTGGATATGCAGATAATGCATTGTATTTAATAGATAAAATGGCTCTGAAAGAGCATGCGTGTAGACGCCACTCAGCAGCGCACGTAACAGGTGAATAAAAGAAGTATAAAAATTTTAACGCCGCCAGGCGCTGACTGGGCCTGCGGCTAAGCCACCTAAACCGAGCACGGCAAAGGCCACGGCAATCCATTCGATGAAGCCTTTGAAAGCTAAATCACTATTCGGATTCCCGGCATAGAGGTTCAACAGAACCGCTAAAACAATGGCTGAATAACCCAGGTACTTTGCGTTTTGCATCGTATAGTCCCTACGCGGCTCTGACCGCTGTCACCCACGAACAGCCCATAAACGCGCGATTTAAAAGCCCGGTTGCAGGACAAAACGCAAATCATCGCCCCGAAAAGGTTAATGCGCCAAAAGTGTCACACCGTTATGCGGCCAGCCAAAAATCCTGTGTCTCAGGGATGCAACCGCATTCGTTACAACCGCCCATCACGTTTCAAGACCATCTCGTTTCACGACATATGTAAAAGGACTGCACATGAAAGCTTATGAAGTTGGCGCGCAAAAAGGTGCCGACAGCCTGCGTTTAGTTGGTCGCCCGGACCCCAAAGCTGCGGCTGGTCAAGCTGTCGTTCGCATCAAAGCGAACTCGATCAACTTCCGTGACGTCATGGTGCAGAACGGTTGGTACGGCCCGGCGAAACCGGAAACCTTGGTCCCGTTCAGCGACGGCGCTGGCGAAGTGGTGTCGGTCGGCGAAGGCGTGACCAACGTGAAAGCGGGCGACCGGGTTGTCATCAGCTTCTTCTCTGCTTGGAACGATGGCCCGTTTGGTCCGCAATATTTCGGCAGCGATTTGGGCGGCGGTGCAGACGGCACGCTGGCTGAAATGGGCGCCTTCCCGGCGAGCGCTTTGGTGAAGATCCCCGACAACTGGACGTATGAAGAAGCAGCCTGCTTGCCCTGCGCTGGCGTGACGGCTTGGAACGCCATTGTTGAAGCCGGTAAAGGCAAAGCTGGTGACACCGTACTGTTGATCGGCACCGGTGGCGTCTCGATCTTCGGCGTGCAAATTGCAAAAGCTTTAGGCCTAAAGTCAGTCATTACATCGTCAAGCGACGAGAAGCTGGCGCGCGCCAAGTCGCTCGGTGCTGATGCTGGCGTGAACTACAAGACCAACGCTGAATGGCCGAAAGCTGTGTTGGAAGCCACCGGCGGCAAAGGTGCCGACATCGTTGTGGAAACCGCCGGGCCGGGCAATTTGGATAATTCATTCGCTGCCGCAGCCTTCAACGGCCGCATCGGCCTCATCGGTGGTTTCGAGCAAGCCAAGACCCCCCCGAATGTGATGCCGTTAGTTGGCAAAAACTTGAACCTGCGTGGCATTACGGTCGGCAGCCGTAAGATGCTGGAAGACCTGATCGCAGCGCTGGTGAAGAGCAATCAAAAGCCTGTTATCGACAAGGTTGTTGATTTCGCCAATGCCAAAGACGCGCACGGCTTGATGCAAGCCCAGAAGCACTTGGGCAAAATCGTCATCAAGCACTAAAAAAACCGGTATCCGAGCACATCTGAAAAAGGCCCGCGATTGCGGGCCTTTTTTATTGGCCGTAGCGCACACGCACTCGGTATCATGCGCCCACATTTATTTTAGGAGAGCACATATGAAAGTCTGGGAACTCGGCGATCAAAAAGGCATTGCCTCATTACGTATGGTCGAGCGACCAGACCCAAAGCCTCTGCCCGGCCAGGCAATTGTCGCGATCAAAGCCGCATCGCTGAACCGCCGCGACATCATGGTGGCCGAAAGCAAATACGGTGCCCCCAAACCCGAAAATCGAATTCCGCTGTCTGACGGCGCTGGCGACGTTGTCGCTGTTGGTGAAGGTGTGACCAACGTGAAGGTTGGCGACCGCGTCGTCGCATCACACTTCACACCCTGGACGGATGGCGCGTTTGACCCCAGCTATTTTGCCGCCGACTTAGGCATCACCATTGATGGGATGCTGACCGAACGCGCCATTGTGCCCGCACAGGCGCTGCAAGTGTTTCCCGCTTCATTGAGCTACGAAGAAGCAGCCTCGTTACCTGTCGCAGCCGTCACCGCATGGTCGATGATGCAGCCCTTCGCCCAAATCAAAAGCGGCGATACGGTTTTAGCTCTCGGCACCGGTGGCGTTTCCATTTTCGCGCTGCAAATTGCGAAAATGAATGGCGCACGTTTTGCTATCACCTCGTCTCACGACGATAAGCTGGAACGCTGCAAGAAACTCGGCGCCGACATTACGGTGAATTACAAAACCAACCCCGAATGGGAAAAACAAATTCTGGCCGCTACCAATGGCCGTGGTGTCGATATCGTCGTGGAAACCGGCGGCATGGCAACGCTTGCGCAATCGATCGCCGCAACCGCGCCGAATGGGCGCATTGGTTTGATCGGCGCACTCGGTGGCCGTCCTGAAAACCAACCCAACATTGGCGGCGTGATCGGCAAAAATATTTCCATCAAAGGCATTACATCCGGCAGCCGCAAGATGTTCGGCGACTTGTTGAAAGCCTTTGATGCCACCGGCACCAAACCTGTCATCGATAAAACATTTGCATTTGCGGATGCCAACAAAGCCTACCAATACATGCAAGACAGCGAGTTCATCGGCAAAATCGTGATCAAGAACTAAGCGAGAATAAAAAGGGTTTTGGTGATGATCAAAGCTTGGGACATCGGTACGCAAGAAGGCATTGCATCTTTACGCAAAAGTACACGCCCCGCCCCGGAAACAACGCCGGGTCACGCGATTATTAAGGTGCACGCCAGCGCGCTCAATCATCGCGATTTGATGATTACCGAGAAAAAATACGGTGGCCCCAAACCTGAGAACCGCATCCCTTTGTCTGATGGTGCAGGCGAAGTGATTGCCATCGGTGCAGGTGTGACGAATGTGAAAATTGGTGACCGCGTCGTCGCCAATATGTTCGCCAATTGGGTCGATGGCCCGTGGGTGCCGGGTTTGTTTGTCGCTGATTACGGCAACACTCGGGATGGCTGGGCGGCAGAACGCATCTCGGCCCCGGCCACATCCTTAAGCAAAGTGCCTGCGCACTTGAATTGGGAAGAAGCCGCGACACTAGCGTCAGCAGGCGTCACCGCCTGGAACACATTAAACGTGCTCGGCCGCATGAAAGCGGGAGACACAGTGTTGGTGCTCGGCACTGGCGGCGTATCCATTTGGGGCCTGCAATTGGCCAAAGCGGGCGGCGCAAAAGTCATCGTCACATCGTCCAGCGACGATAAACTCGCCAAAGCCAAACAACTCGGCGCAGATATTCTGATCAACTACAAAACAACACCCGACTGGGAAAAAGAAGTGCTGCACGCCACAGGCGGATACGGCGCAGATATTATTTTGGAAACCGTCGGCACAGGCTCGCTCACTAAATCACTACAAGCGGCAGCTTACTGTGGGCGTATCGGTCTTATTGGCGGGCTTGATGCCAGTCAGCCGCCGCAAGTTTTTCCGCTTGTCGCCAAGAACGCCATTCTGGGTGGCATCACGGTTGGCAGTCGAAAAATGCTCGACGACATGCTGGCGAGCGTTGATGCGCAGAAAATCAAACCGGTCGTCGATAAGGTGTTTAAATTTGACGAATTGCCGAAAGCCTATGCGTACCTTAATGGCGCGTCACATTTCGGTAAGGTCGTGATTAAGCACAGTTAAGCAGCTTATTCAGCGCCCATTTTACTCAGCACTGCGTGTCGCGGCCAAAATACGCTCGGCTAAAGTTTCCACCCACAATTTCATCAGTGGGTCGAGGCTGCGCATTTTTTCATCTAGTTGCGCCTTACTGATCGTCAACAGTTCGCACCCGGTTTTGGTTTTGGCCGATGCACTGCGCGGCTTACGGACCAACAACGCCATCTCGCCAAACACCTGCCCGCTGTGAAGCGTGGTGAGATGCACGGATTTTCCGTTTTTATTGATCGCCGAAATATCAACTTCGCCACGCAAGATCATGTACGCTTTTTCAGCAGCATCGCCTTGCGTGAACACTAGCGTATCGGGCGGATATAATTTGCGGTCCAGTACCTTCGCCAAAGGGCGAAGCTTTACATCTTCAGCGCCAGCCAGTGATGTTTTGCCTGGGCTGCTCATGGCGCATCGCCCTCTTTCGAAGACGCACTTATGGGCGCAACTTCAGCGCGCGCCGTTAAATCAGTCAGACGCTGCGACATGAATTCGATCCAATAACGCATAAACGGATCGATCTTTGCCAAGCGACGTCCCATCAATCCTTGATCGATAACCGCGCACTGCGTTTCAGCAACCGCCACGGCATGCCACTTGCGCGGCAGCTCGTCGATCATCGCCAGTTCACCGAAAATCTTTCCCGGCCCAAAACGACCCATGGCAACGTTCTTGCCTTCGGCATTGGTGGAAATCAATGCCACGTCACCTTTCACAACCAAGTAGGCAACATCTGCTTTGTCGCCCTTTGAAAAAATGCGCGCGCCGGAAGGATAGGATTTCACATCCATCCCATGCAGCATCTCTTCACTCAATACGTTCGTCATACTTAAGCTCTTAACGTTTTCGATGCTATGCTAACGCTCTGCACCGATCTTGGTAAAGACGCGTTATGAGCAACGGGTCAAATAGCTCTGCTGCGTTAACGCTGCACTGCATTTAAACGTTGCTTGATGATGCGCAACATATCGCGCCTGATCGCGCCTGACGGCAAGCGAATGATAATCCAATACAATGTAAACCACCGTAGCGTTGCCGCGTCACAACACATTACACGGGTTTCGGTATCAATACGGCAACGACCATCACCCAAATAAGTGACCCAGAAACTCCACGCCAATTTAAAACCGGGGCCTGTATAGGCTTCAAAATCCGCAGCGTTCCATTTTTGCTGCCTCACGCCGCCAATCATGCCGCGTACAACTTCTTTGTCAGGCTCATGCGCCAACGGGATAAAGTCGTTCACCGACATGGCGCGGTCCGACACATTATCCATGAACAGACGCGCTGGAATGCGCCACAGGTACATCAGGCCCCGCGCCAATCTTGAATCGACCAGATCGACCTTCTCAACCGCCGCAAAGGCTTGTTCGGGGATGGCGGTCACAACCGTCCAATGGTGTTCAGAGAACTGGTATTTCGGCAAAAGGCGCTTCAGATGGCTGCACATGATTTGGGGCCTGTGGCACGTCTTTCAGTAGGTCCAGAAGGCAGTAGGTCTAGGGGGCATTTGGGTGCCCGGCCCTAGTTCTAGCCACAACGGTCTGATTTAGCGCCTTAATTTATCCATGAATTACATTAACTTATGGACCCAGATTGGGGTCTAAAACCTTACGCCAACCCTTGACGCCGGGCCGATGATCGGACACCAACGCTGTCCGGTCCGGCGGGGGTCCCCGCAGTTGCTCAGTTGGGAGATTTTTCTTGGTTTTCCGCCATTTTTCCGTTCTGGCAGCGCCTTCTGCCCGGTCTCGTTTTGCCACCATTTTGGTCGCCACGACGGCTTTGTCGTTGCCGCTGACGGCTTTGGCGGGTGATATCACCGTCACCACGTCGACCACCGCCCCCTTAAAGACCTCGACCGGCGACGGTTCAGGCCCTGGCAAAATCACGGTCGATACCAACGGCAGCATCAACGTTTCATCGGGCGTTCCGGTCACGGTCGATAGCAGCAATGACGTCACGATCACCGGCACATTGAAAAATGATGCGGCGTCAGATGCCACAGGCCTTCTGATCACCACCAACACGGCTGCAGGCACAGGCCAAACGATCACCAGCACGATCACCATGAATGGGTTGATCAATCTGCCTGGTCCCACCACCGCCACGACCACGGCGTCGAACAACATTGGGATTAAATTCTCAGGATTGGGCACGCTGTCGGGTTCGTTCACGTCGAGCACCAGTAGCCAAATCTCAGTCGGTGGACGTGAAGCCATCGGCATTAGCATCGATACGCTGATTAACGGATCCGTGACATCCGGTTCAGCGATCACCATGACAGGCGGCGGCTCGTTCGGTATTCGCAGCACCAAAGCCATCAGTGGCAGCTTTGCTGTCAACGGCTCGGCGCAACTTGCGGGCCAAGACAGTGTTGGCGTGATGACCGGCAACATCGGTGGGGCATACCAAATCACCTCGACCATCGCGACCGGTTCGACCGCCTATTACGATTCCAACAACAAACTGGTGGCTGCCGTGTCCGGTGGCCCAGCCGCGTGGGTGGCTGGCAGCGTTGGCGGCGGCATTTTGCTGCAAGGCAATCAATACACCACGGCGAAAGAAGCAACGACCACCGTTCCGACAGACGCACCGGCCGACTCAGTGCTCGCTTCAGAAGGCACGAACTTCGGTGCATTCCGCATTGGCCCGAACACGTTCACTGAAAGCAACATGGTGATCGGCGTACGTGAAGGCACAAATGAGAGCGTGACCTTACGTGGCCGCATCCAAAGCTCGACATCGACTTTGGGTAAGGCGGTGACTGCCATGGCGATCACCGGCGGTACCGGTGCAAACGGCCAAGCTGTCTCGACCACGCTGCTCGGCGGTGTGATCAACGCGGGCGGCAACATCGACGCATCAAGTGTCGACGGCACAGCGACCGGCTTAAACATCAGCTCGCGCGCCACCGTGCCCTACTTCTCAAACGTGGGTGATTTCGTTGTCAGCGCCACAGACTCTGGCGAAAACGTTGTGAACGGCATTACCACCGGCGGCGGTAACGCCACGGGCATTGTGATTAGCAGCGACAGTAAGCTGGGGCAGTTTGTCAACACCGGCAACTTTACGGTAAATGCCCGTGGTCGGTCGTTCACTGCAATTGGCATTCAAGACAACTCGGGCCAGTTGGAATATTTCAACAACACGGGCTCGTTCAGCGCTGTTATTCCATCAGGTTCAACCGGCAAAGCCATCGCCGCCGACTTAAGTAAATCTACCAAGGACATCACGTTCTCGAACAGTGGCACGCTCTCTGGAGACGTGTACTTTGGGTCGGGCAACGACAACTTCACGTCAACAGCAGGTACGATTACCGGCAACGTCAGCATGGGCGCCGGTAACAATATCGTCTCGCTCGGCGCCACCACATACACCGGCACCATTGACCTCGGCAGCGGCAACCACAACGTCACCTTCGCCAACGGCTCGGTTGTCACCACAAGCATTACCCGTGGCAGCGGCCGTTTGGATTTGAACGTCAACAGCTCGACACTGACCCTGAACGGTGGCCGTATCGAAGCCAGCGACGCTTACTTCAGCGGCACCACCAAGGTGAACATTGGCGTAACGAATGCCAACATCAGCCGTCCGCTGATTGATGTTACCGGGCTGTTCACCATCGATTCAGGTGTCACGATCGGGACAAATTTATCTGGTGTTGTAACAAAGAACGAAACCATTACGGTGATCAACGCAGGTCAACTGCGGTTGAACGTGCCGCTGACGCAGCTAACCACAAACTCTAGCTCGTACATTTACGGCTTCCAGTATCGCTTAAACCCGACCAACCAGAATCAATTGTTGCTGGATGTGACCCGCCGCACGGCGACACAACTGGGCTTGGCGCAAAACATTGGCAGCATCTACGAAAACTCGCTGACAGCCATGGCCTCGGATAACGAGCTGTTTTCAGCCATTGCCAGCTCCGCTGATAAAGCTGCATTTGAAACCATCGTCAGCCAGTTAAAGCCTGACTCCAGCGATGCCACACTTTATGCCGCTTTGCGTTCGCAAAACCTGGCCTACGGCGTGATCCGCAACCGCATGGGCGGTATTCCGCGCACCACTGGGCCGTCGGCCGGTAAAGACTATTCGTCGTTCTGGGTGCAGCAATTGGGCTCGTACGGCGAGCGTGATGCAGACCTGGCGAACGAACAACCCGGCTACAAGATTTACACTGTCGGCATCGCGACCGGCTTCGATCAGCAATTCACCGACAACTTGAAGGGCGGCATGAGCGTTGCCCAAGTGTGGAGCTTGCCGGATGAGATCGACACCCGTGACCGTCCGTTGCGCATTGCCTCAACACAAGTGGACTTGTATGGCCGTCACCAGAATGGCCAGAACTTTACGCAAGCGATCTTCGGCGGTTCTTACAACGCCTATAAGAGCGAACGCCGCGTTGTAACCGGCACCATTGAGCGTGAACCAATCGGCTCATGGAAAGGCTTCAACATGGGCGGCGCCATTGATACCGGCACACAACTCCGCTTCGACCAATTGCGCGTCACGCCTTATCTGCGTGGTCAGTATGTGCGTGTGCACGAAAACAGCTACACCGAAACCGGTGGCGGTGACGGCGTGAACCTGGATTACGATTCACGTAATCAAGACTCCATGCGCGGTGGCTTGGGCTTTGTGGCCGAACGCCGCTTCGTCATCTTCCAAGACGTCGGCATTGAAACCGCGTTCCGCGGTGACTATGCGCGTGAATTCGCAGGCGATCCGGCCAACGTGACCGCACGCTTTGCCGCGGGTGGCGCAACCTTCACGCAAGTGGGCCAAGAACTGGATAAGAACGTGTTCGGCTTGGGCGCAAGCTTGGGCGTGCGCGATATCTTCACGGCCTTCAGTGTTGATTATGACGTAGAAAAGAGCGGCGACTTCTTAGGTCACACGATTGCTGCGACCTTTAGATTCCGCTTCTAAGATTTTATCAGCTAAATAAAAAACGCCGCTGCAAAACAGCGGCGTTTTTTTATGCGCTATTTAAAAGCTGCGCTTATTTGAAAGCGCCAAAGACGTACCATCCATTGCCATCATAGCTCCCGGGGCCGATGGCCTTGGCGACGGTTTTGGTTTCGTGCTCATGACGACTGGTGAGCCCCGACCATGATGGGTAGCTGCCCGGCAGCACGTGTGGCTTGGCACTGCCATCGACAAATTTATCAGCACTGAAGCCCGCTGCGATCATTTCTGCATGCATATCCATGCGGTGCAGTTTCGACCAGAAGGGCTCGTTGTTGTACCAGGCATCCCAATCCCGCAGGAACTGATCGAACAGTTTCGTATTCTCGGTGAACGTCGGCTGTTCAAAGTGCGTGGTCAGACCACCCGGATTGAGAATGCTGTGAATGCGCTTAAAGCCTTCGCGCAACGCTTCGGCATTTGTCTCGTGCCAGACCATCGTGGTCTGCACCCAATCGAACGTACCATGCAGGGCAGGGTCTAAGCTTTCCATCGTCGCTTGCACAAAACGGACGCTGCCGTAGCCCATCGACTGCGCTCGAGCATGGCCATAGCGCATCAAAGGCTCCGAGGCATCCATCGCGACAACTTCCGCATCGGGGAACGCTTCAGCGAGCGGCAGTGTGTTTGAACCGCAGCCTGCGCCCAAATCCAAAATGCGCTTGGGTTTGAAGTCGGGGAATTTTTCTTTCACCCACTTGGCTGCCGCACGGCCACCACCTTCGCCTGCAGGACCTAAGTAGCCCATGCCAACCGGCCACAAGCCGATCTCATAAGCTGCAGCTACCGTCACATCTTCGTTGCCGTGCTGGAGGAAGTACCCGCCGGGTGCACAGTGATTTTCAACTTCGGTCAGATACACAGGTGCCTTGACGTTCTCATCCAACGCCAGTGTATTTTTGCCTGCGTTATATGATGCTGTGCGCGCATTGATATCGGTCATGCGGCGTGCCGCAATTTCCAATGCGATCTGTTTGGCATTCTCTTGGTTATTGCGACGCAATGCCGACCACGTTTGATAGAACGGATGCTTGGCCATCGCCTCGCGAATTTCGGTAGCGTCTTGAAATTCACGACCCAATTCTTTTTCCGCCTTGGGCTTCACGTTTTTTTCGTAAGCCAACCGCACGCCCGGCGACAATTGCGAATTTACGAATGCCGAAATGGACGACGTGAAATTCATGCGCGCCGCTTCGTCATGATCAACCGACGGCAACACGCCGTGCAATTGCGCTTTATCGAATGTGGGCGGCAGCGGCGTCGGGCGGGCCATGGTGCAAGTCCTAAAGCTTTAGTTCATATTTCCGAGTAACTGATTGCCGACTTTAGCCTCGGCCTCAACCACACCACCTTGCGCAAACCGCAGAGTGATCGGGATCGACATGCCAGGACGGACCTCCTGAGTCAGCTTTTCCAGGCGGATAAAGTAGTCAGAAGGACTGAGTTTCAGCCGTTTTTTGGCCTTTATCTTCACCGATGGCACGGGGGTCAGTTTCATGTCGTAGCCATCATGCTTGAGATGCGCGAGAAACGTGCGTTCAGCCCACGGTGATGACACACCAATCAAGCTATCGGTCGTATTGGCCTTGTTGATGACTTCAACATAGGCAGTGGTGAAATCCTTGCCCTCTGATCCCCGCGCCCAGGCTTCAACCAATTCGATCTTGCTGACACTGCTATTTTGCGCGGCCACCGGCCCCGTACTCATCAAACCAAACAGCGCTGTAAGAACGAATAAGGTGCGCATGGTTTATACCTTCAAAGGTGCAATGGGGTCTTTGGCGTAACCCGGATATTGATCGGCCAGCATCTTCCGCCATACCGCCGGCATATTCTCGAACTTCAGTTCGTTCTGACCCAAACCGCGCGAGATATAATTGCCAGGCTGATCGCCCATCTCAAGCCATGCTGGCCAGGTGTTGATGTCGTTGAAAATCCAGTTGGCGCGTGGGTTCACATTCTTCGGGTCTGCCACTTCGCTGAGGCGGCCTGAATAGGTGCTCCAATCGTTTACCTGGCTCATGCGTCCCTTGCCCGGCTCTTTCGGGTCCATGCGGGTTGAGGTGTCACCCCGCACCCAGACCAGATCATTTTCAATCCACGCCGGACCAACGTCAGTTGAGCGCGTGATGTTCATCTCAGGGCGATTGATCGGTTCGCGCTCTTCACCGCGCATGGTGTACATGCGCTTGGTAACGCGCGGTGCGGTATAGCGAATATCAACGTCCTTGCCGGTCAGGGGGTTCGCAAAGCGCTCCATGAATTTGCCGGTTTTCACATCGGTGTAGAAAATAGCCGACCACAGAATCACTTCATACGCATGATCGGGCAGATCATTTGTAATGAACGCTTGGCCCATGTGCATGTCCCAGAACGGGATGACCTTACTGTCCACCACACCACACCGCGTCGCGCGCAGCCACATGAATGCAGGTTTCGATGACATCGAATAGGCTAACTTGCGGTGAATCAGGTGCACGTCGTCCGGGTTGTTCGGATCAAGTTTTAACGGTACT
Source organism: Rhodospirillaceae bacterium (assembly GCA_965229355.1). GTDB lineage: Bacteria > Pseudomonadota > Alphaproteobacteria > Rhodospirillales > Rhodospirillaceae. Next base: position 4,352,858 of record OZ245869.1, read on the forward strand.
GCGCTGGCCGTTTTCAAACCAATCAACGCCGGGGCCGCTATACCCGCCGTCATCGTGCTCAGTAATGTTCTACGTTTCATAACAACCTCTCTGTTCCCGCCACCTAATCTCGTTGGTATTTTAATGTTTTGGCGTCCGCGCTCCAAGCACGAACGCGCTGCACAGAGCGCTCGCGCTTCACTTCGGACGGGGTATATTTTGGTCTTGCCAGAGGAGGATTTGCATGAAGCCCGATACACCACTTGCACGCGTACCCCGCGAGGCCCTGCCGCCCCAAATGCAAGCCGCCTGGGATGCGTCGATGAAGATGCATGGCGACACGACGTTTATGGAAGTGTTCGGCAACGCGCCGCACATCTTCGACTGGTACATCCAGGACTTCTACAAAAAGGTGTTCTATTCGGGCCGCATTCCCACCCAGATTGTCGAACTGGTGCGGTTGCGGTTGGCCAACATTCACGGCTGCGCGTTTTGCAACCGCGCCGACACAGCGGCGGCGTTGGCGGCGGGCATTAGCCAAGCGCAGATTGATGGACTGGCCGATTACGAAAACGGCCCCTTCAGCGCCAAGGAAAAAGCCGCACTCGCTTTGGCTGATGTGATGGTGCTGACGAAACCCAAAGGCAGCGTCACCCCGGCCCTGTATGCCCGGTGCAAAGAACACTTCACCGATGCTGAGTTGGTGGAACTGGGTGTGATCATGGCCGTCTTGTGCGGCATGGCGAAGATGATCTTCGCCTACGACTTGGTGGAAAAAGAGGATTACTGCCCCTTCGTTCCTGCGGCTGCCGAGTGAGCCTATCTCACCGGCGTTATGTGCGCCGTGCAGACCTCCCCCTGCTAATGCAGGCCATATGCAGGGGGAAAAGTCAGGATGCCTTGCACCACGCGCATAGCTATACCGCTGCGGCGGTCGGCGCTTAGTCTCACGCGCCTTCGGCCAATAAACTCTCAATAAGGGTGGTGAATTCTGTTTTGAATTCCTCATGGTGTACGCCTGTGGCAGGGCCCGGGAACCCTGTGTGTATTTTGCGTACATTACCCTTTTTATCGACGATGATCATGGTGGGATAAACCAGAACAGCGTTGATCATGGGGAGCGTTGCACTGGCCGCCGCTTTATCTGCAGTCCCTGCAATCAATTGCTGATACTTCAAATCATAACGCTTCGCGAAATTGCGCGCTGCTTGCGCCGCCACATCGTGCTTGGATGAATATTCATACATCAGTGCAACAGCCTCAAAACCTTTGCCTTTGTGCGCATCATAGAACTTCGACAAAAAGGCCGCTTCGTCATGACACGTCGGGCACCAGCTTCCGGCAATCGTCACCACCGTCACCTTGCCTTTGAATTTTTTGTCGCTTAGCGACACAGGTTTGTTATCCAAGTCCGGGAACGTGAATTCAAACTTATCGTAGCCCGGCTTTAAGAACGTCAGGCCATACGGATCATCCAACTTCGCGGTCGCATCTTTTTTGGCACTCCAGGTGCTAACGGTTCCTATGAGAGGCGACCACGATTGCCCCGAGAGCGTGCCATCGGCAGCTAATTTGCCAACCCACAGCGAGGCCTGCCCGCCGTCGAATGTGGATAGGCGCAACGTGCCATCGCGAATTTCACCGTTCAGAAACCGATTATCCGCATTCACGAACATCGCCGTACCGTCGACGATGTGGTTCTTCTGCGTAAATTCAAACAACCCATCGCGCGTGGTTTTGCCGTCCGCTGACACATTTTTCAGCGCCCACCGCCCCGCAAGCGTGTCGATCTTTTCAGGGGTTGTGGGGAAAAAGCGGAAGGTGTCATCGCGCTTGCCCGCGAAGGTCAATTCAGTTGGGCCGGTGGATTTGGTCAGCACGACTTTGCCGTCAACAGCCCCACCATCGCGCACAGTTAATGTGAGTGATGAATTATACGACGGAAATTCCAACGTTAGCTTATCATCCTTAACCACCGTTTTTTCGGCGGCGACCTTTTCAGGGCCGTTGTTCAGCGTGGCGAACCACTTTCCCCCTTGCTGGCCGACGTTCAGGTTAAATGGCAACTCGCCAATGGGCGTTTGAATCACAAGGCGATAATCACCCGCCGTCACAACCGCTGCCCACGACGGCGCGGCGCACACAACAGCTGCGACGATGAATGCACTACCGAGTACAATTGCGGTGTTCAACTGACGCAATAAACGCATGGCGAGTCTCCGTCCAAATGGGGCCCCGCCATATGATCCCTTGGCCCAGCCCCAGCAACACTCCCCTTAGAAACCGGCCGTGCTGGGCAAAACCAGACAAGAACCTTCTGCGGGAGGCGCTATAAAGAGAACGAATTAGCGCCCTATTTGTCACAACAAATTTGCCACACTTGCGGCCCGTACCCTGCCCTCCTAACTGGCATCCATCATCGTCACATTCTCCGACAGGACATTTGCTCATGGATCTTCAACTGAAAAACAAACTCGCCCTGGTGTCCGGCAGCACGGCAGGCATTGGCTTTGCGATTGCTGAGGGATTAATACGTGAAGGTGCCACCGTGATCATCAATGGCCGCTCTCAGAAAGCGGTGGATGAAGCGATCGCGAAATTAAAAGGTCCCTCTGAAAAAAGCGGGGGGAAAGCGATTGGCTTCGCCGGTGACCTATCGACTGCACAAGGGGCCGATGCGGTTGTGAAAGCGCATCCGAATGTTGAGATTCTGGTGAACAGCTTAGGCATCTTCGAACCCAAAGACTTCGAACAAATCCCCGATGAAGATTGGACGCGCTTTTTTGAAGTGAACGTCCTCAGCGGCGTACGTTTGGCCCGCGCCTATTTACCCGCGATGAAGAAGACTAACTGGGGCCGCATCATTTTCATCTCCAGCGAAAGCGGCGTGCAAATTCCATCTGAAATGATTCACTACGGCATGACCAAAGCCGCACAAATTTCCATCGCGCGCGGCATCGCGGAAGCAGTTGCAGGCACCGGCATTACGGTGAACAGCGTTCTGCCCGGCCCCACCAAATCACGCGGCGTGGTGGATTTTGTGGACACACTAGCAAAGGCCGAAAACAAATCGTTTGAAGCGTTCGAAAAAGAGTTCTTTGAAAAAGTGCGCCCAACGTCGCTGATCAAGCGTTTCGCCACCCCAGAAGAAGTGGCCAACTTGGTAGCCTATGTGGCCAGCCCACTCTCATCCGCCACCACAGGCGCAGCTTTGCGTGTCGACGGAGGCGTTATTAAAAGCGCGTTTTAATCACACATACACTGGCTACCTCTCAACTTTCTCTTGTGTTTCCCCTCGACACTCCGACTAATAATCGGGTGTCAGAGGGGGGCCGCAGCACAGCGGCAAAAAACATGGAATTTATTCCCGCCGTCAAAAGTGCTTTTGCGAACTATGCCACGTTTAAGGGCCGCGCCAGCCGCTCGGAATATTGGTGGTTCGTGCTCTTCACTGTTTTGGCGAATATGGCCATGTCGATTTTAGATAGCGCTTTTGGTGCATCAGATATCGACGGAGACTTTGGCCTGTTCGGCGGCTTGTTCGCGCTCGCTATAATTCTACCGTCATTGGCGCTGGCTTCACGTCGCTTGCACGATTTGGATTACACATTCTGGTGGTACCTGCTGGCGTTCACCGGCATCGGCATCATCGTGCTGTTTATCTGGGCGTGCATGAAAGGCACACCCGGCCCCAATCGTTATGGCCCCGATCCGCTGGCAGGCGAAACACCGCCCAGCGATGCACCTGTGCAGCCTACGCCGCACTGACGCGCTTCATAGCGGCCTCGTTAAGAGAGTGCGCTAAAAGTAAATATCGCGTCGCTCATCCCATTTCAAAAACGCGCATCACGACCATCGATAAGGCCGGCACAATGGCCAGCGTTGATGCGGCAACTACAACCTTTTGATGAGCAATGGGACGCTGCGCGATGGCGTTGATCAGGCGTAAGGCTAGCAAAGCCACACCAACGAACAGGAACTGCCCGCACTCAACGCCGAGGTTAAAGCCAAACAGCCCCGGCAGAAGATTGGTGCCCGACAGACCGTAATCCGACAAGGCGGACGCAAAGCCCAAACCGTGCAAGAGGCCGCATGCAAAGACGATGCTGGCGCGAACCGCGAAGCGGCGTTGGGTTCCGCCAAAGAAATTATCAAGTGCTAACAGCACAATACTTGCCGCGATCAAGGGCTCGACAAGAGCTGGATTAATCGAAACCACCTGAAGCGTGGCCAAGGTCAACGTGATGGAGTGGGCCAATGTGAACCCTGTGAGAATGATCGCCCATTGGCGCATACTCATGGCAGCCGCGATGATTGTCAGCAAAAACAGCAGATGATCAAAGCCCGCGAGAATGTGGTACAGGCCAGTCCCAACAAAGGTACCAAAGACAGCCAACGGGCCCCGAAAGAACGTATAGTCGGGCCGTTCAGGGTTCAGGACTGTCAACTCTGTGTCATCACCCTTCTGTGCGATCACAGCAAGTCGTTGCTCTTTGTCATGGGGGCCAAACAAATCGGTCCACAGATTTAGGTTTTGGGGTGGCATCGCGAAGCGATGGGCAATCAGTGCCACGAGAAAAGAAGTGGGTTTTTGCTCGTCCTCGCCCGTCAGCGGTGAGGACACCATCACCAGGCTTTCAATCGGCGCTGCGCCATCAGCCGTCACGCGCACGCGTGGAGCGATTTGGTCTCGTAATTCTGCATAATGATGGCCCAATTCTGTCAGGTCGATGAGTTGGTCGTGGTTGTCGTCAAAACCGCTCAGGGCACTGACGGGCACACTCATCGTCAAGTAAGCGTTTGCCTCCTTCACCGAGAGCGCGGCTTTATTGGCGTCGATGACATGCGCGCGAGTGGGTGTTGTGGCACCCCCAACAACAGCCAACAAGATCAACACACAAGCAACGATGCGTTTCACGTGCACACCTAAGAATTAATAAGCCGCATCACATTAGTTGTACGTGCCCTTTAAGCAGCGTGGCAGATAGGGATACGTGTCGGTGGCGTAGTAGTGATAGATGCCATTCGGGAAATCGGGCGTTACACCAAACCGACCATTGCATTCATCCAAATCGCCTGACCCGGCTGAATAATTCCAATCTGATGTAAAGGTGCCGAGCGGTATTAATGATGCTGATGGGCGGCCCGAGTCAGCGACTGTATCAACGACATAGCTGGACTTGATAACTTTGATAGCGCTGGAGGCACTGGTGGCGGTTGTGTAGCCATAGCGCGCGTAGACCGGATAGCCATCTAACGCGAACCCAATCAGCAGCATTTTTGTGTTTGACGATGAAATGCCAGCGTTGGTGAGAAGGCCTTCCGGCATCCCGTGGTAGTGATAAGCCCCACCGGGCTGCACGTGGGCATTATTCGTATCGACGCCAAAGTTGAACGTTGACTGCCCCAAGGCTTCAATCTTGTACGTGCCTGTTGCCCCTGCCAAGTCGCACTGACTGGTTGATGAAATATTAGAGCCGCACGTACCCGCAGTGGCGGGATCAAATTTCACGCCATTCAGCGCATACCCCACCACAACGGGCGTTTGGTTTGACGACGCATTTACAGGTGTAAGGGTGGCCGTGAAAGTGGTGTTCTGTGCACTGATAGCGTTTGGATTGTTGCTGTTCGGGAATGTGCCAACCGTGTGATTGGGAAGATTATTTGATGTCATGATGCGGGTTGTCGCACTGCACGTCCAAGACGATGTGCTGGTCAGACTGATCGACGAAATTGTGTAAGACTGGCTGTAGGGGCAAGCGACACCGGCTGTTGATGATGTGCCAGATGCGGTTGTGGATTTGGCACTGGTGAAGCCTCCAACATTCGCAATATCGCCACTGGCTGTATCTGCAACCACAAACATGGTCACGGTTCCGGTGGTCTTCACTTTTAAGCGCCAGACCGTCACGCTGGTCGCGATCGAGCCGATCACACCTTTCGTGGTACTCCCGGTCGCAAGATCCGATGCTGTTAATTCAACGGCCGCATTAGCCCCGAGCACAAGGCTCGCCGAGCCCGACAGCGCATTGCCACTCACATCTGTGGCCGTAACTGTAATCGCGTTGCTGGCGCTGGTTGTATTGAGGATTCTCATTTTGGCGGCCCACGATGCGCCATTGGGGGCCGGGAACAAGTGAACGATATATTCGCCACTGCTTTCGCTTGGGGCAATGGTCGAAATTTCAGTGAGTCCGCCGTTGGTGGTTGAAATGAAATTCTGTACCACCACGTCTGAGCTGGAGCTGACATCCAAATGCCAATAGCCCGAGCCATCACCCAAGCTGCCTGAGAATCCTGTGTTCCCGCTGATACCTTGTTCCACATCTGAACTTGAGACAACGCGCGCGGCACCTGCGGCTAAAGTGACGGTAATATTTCCGCCAGGAGCGCTGGTCCCCTTATCGTCTTTGGCCGAGATGGTGACAGTTGCTGTGCTGGTGCTGCGATTGTACAGCCCAAGATAACCTACGCGGCCCGAGTTATCGCGCGGTTGGAAGAAGGGGATTGAGACCGCCGAGGCCGATGCCGCCCAACTTAAGGCGCAAACAAAAGCCATCGCAGCAGATTTGGAAAATAAGTTACGAATCATATTGGCCCCTTCACTTAGATTGGCGAAATCAATCTAGGGGCTGAGAAGGATGGCTTTCGTATCAAATTGTATCAAAGCGTCGCGACCAGCCAACCGCTAGCCTTTTACGAGATCGACAGTTCGGCTTTGATCAGCTTGAGCGCATCGGTCACGCGCTGCACGAGCGTTGCATTGCGCGCGCCACCATACCCATCCAGCGAGAGTTCTGTTTGGCGTACCCAGTCTTGACGATCCTGAGCGGAAACATTGGCGAGAACGGACCGGATCATATCCGATAATTGCGCATCAGTGGCGCTGCCGCCATCCTTCATGAAGGCTGCAATGCTGGTTACGTTACTAAGGGCTTCAACGCCGGTTTCTTTTGGAGTCATCGAAAAACCTCATTCTGCGCTGATAGAACGAAGAGCGCATAAGCTAATGGATGGGCTAATGGTGGGGGCTAATCGCGGGCACGAACGGGTACACGTCACAACGTGATACGCCCTGACTGGTTAGGCCGGCTTTACTTTTGTGAATCGCATACGGAATAACGAGTAATCCGATTTTTCAGAAAAGCGGATTGCATACTTATTCGCATCGCCAGCCGCGTTATCGCCTTCAAACTTGATCGACCATTTGCCTTTTGCATTTTGGCCAAGCCAACTGTCGATAGTGTCGATGCGGCCGCTCGTCACAATGTGCGCAATGAAATTTGCAGATTGCTCGAGCAAATTTTGCGCTTTAACCCGCGCTTTCAGCAAGTTTTGCTGATCAAGCATCTTCATAATGAGCAACTCCAGTCCGCTATATTAAGCTTGTGAATCGCCACAGCTACACTGTACTGCAAGGACTTGAATCGAGCCGCCAGGATGCAGCAGTTACTTTGCGCGCTTGGCAGCAGCTTTTTCGGCTTTTTCACGCTCGACTTGTTCTGCCGCCGCGCGCGTTTCAGCTTCTTTGGCAAGGCGAAGGGCCCGAAGGCGCTCAGTCTTGGCGACATTCGCAGCACGTTCCGCATCACGCTGTTTAAAAAAGATAAGATCGCGTTGTTCAGCATTCATCGTTTGCCGTTCTCGCGACTTTGGCTGATGTGCCATGCCCGCTCTCCTTAACAACCGCTAAAAAAGATAAAGCCTACGACATCGCTGTCGCAGGCTTTGTTCGGTAAGGCTTTAAAGCGCTTTTAAGTTAGAGGCGCTTTCTTTGCCACGTTCTTGGACGATATCGAAGCTCAGCTTCTGACCTTCTTTGAGTTCGTGGATATCAGAGCGTTCAACCGCTGTGATGTGCACAAACACATCCTTAGAACCATCTTCGGGCTGAATAAAACCAAAGCCCTTTGTTGAATTAAACCATTTTACTGTGCCTGAAGGCATGTGTAGTCCCTTTTCGAGTGCAAACACCCGATCACCGCCTCAAATGGGCGGCAATACCATACCGATTTGTGAGAATGATCCGGGTCAGTTCATGAGCGCGAAGCGCGAAACGGTTTGCAAACCAGACAGAACTGACAAGCACATCATAGGCCTTATACGAGCCTATAACAAGTTTTATTCGGTCTGATTGCGCACCAGCATGAACCACAGCGTGGCGGCCAGCCAGCCCGTCGCGATCCACCATGTTTGCCAGGCCCCAAAGGCTGTGAAGCCAATGCTGAGATAAGCCACCATCGCCGCCCCTGCGGTGGCACGGTGGAACGCAGGCATGGCCACTTTGCGCCAACGGCGCATTACGAGCGAAAGCCCTGCAGTCCAGAGCATCAAGCCGACAATGCCAAGTTCCAGCAAAATCTGAATGACACTGTTATGGGGATGCAGCGGGATGAATTTTCGCTCACCCTGATACACCACATCACCGCCGGGAATGGCACGCGAGGTTTCAAAGCCCCAACCCCACCAGGGTTCAGCAAACGCTTTACCCAACGCGAAGCGCCAAATCTCGACTCTGTGCTGAGCGGTTGAGGGCAGCGCTTTGTAGATGTGCGGATCAGAAAATACAGGCTTGTCTAACGCTGCAAAAATCAGCGGCCATGCGATAAAGAAAATCGGCACAGCCACGGCCAGCATATGTGGAATGCGCGTAGGCCAGCGTAAGACCGCCACAAACACAATAATGCTGACCACCAAAGCCAGCGTGGCCGAAAGGCTATCCATACTCAGTACGGCAATCAGCAATATCGCTACCACCGCGTACCCGGCCCGCGTATTGCCAATGCGGTGCAAGCCCAGCACCACTGGCCAAGCTAACATCACCAACGCGCACAAACCGCGATTGACGTTTTTATCAATGAAGCGCGCGTAATCTATGTGCAGTAGGTTATAGGCGATGTGTATCAATCCAATGGTGCGCTCTAAAGCAAGCAGGCCAGCGCATACCGCAAACGCAATGACAAATGCCAGCACAGCGTTGCGGGGCAAAGCTGGCCCCACGCGCGCCATTTGCACGCCACCCAACCCGACCGCCATAATACCAATCAGCTTGGCCGCACTTTCAAATGAATACCCTGGCGTAATCGACCACAACGCACTTAAGGACGACCACAACAGTACCACGACAAGAATGGCTATGAGTGTGGGATCTCCTGATGATGCCTTGGGCCATTTCCAGTACCCTGCAAAGCCAGACAGCAACAGCAGCACGATAAGCGCTGGCGTCATGCCCATAGCGGCAAACGTGGCCAGCAGCGGTAACGCTGATAACAACACAACAAAGGCGAGGCAAAACCGAGGCATACGTGGACCGGGTACGGCGCGAATGATACATACTGAACAGCTAAAGCATCATATGGCGCGTCATCTGATGTTGCACCAAAAATAGGCTTTGCCAAAAAGTAGGCTTTAAATGTTCGGCGGTTATCGCAGCGATATCTGGCACACTGGCATCCTGCATGCGCCTATCGCGCGTGTTCTCAGTGCCGACACCCTGCACGCCGTACCGGTGACATGGCTGCCAACCCAAAAGGACTTCTGCTTTTTGGCCGACCCTTTTGGGCTTTGGGTTGGTGAGCGGTTGCATGTTCTAGCTGAACATTATGATTACCGCGAGAAGCGCGGCACGATCCGGTATTTCAGTTACGACCGCGATTTTAACTTGGTCGATGACGGCGAAGCGCTTAGTGCGCCCCACCACCTGTCGTACCCATTCCTGATTCAAGATGGCGCTGATATTTATATGCTGCCAGAGGCACATCAATCAGGTGCATTGTCGCTGTATCGCGCGAGCAGTTTCCCCCACGCATGGGAAAAAGTGTGCGATCTGATCAGCGGACCCGTTGTGGATGCCGCCGTTGTAGATGCAAGCGTGATCAAGCACCAAGGCCTTTGGTGGATGTTTTATGCATTAGAGGGCGCTGATAAACGCGCGATGAGGGAACTGCACATCGCCACTGCACCCAAGCTTACTGGCCCATGGATAGCGCATACGAACAACCCTATCGCCACAGGCTTTGACACATCACGCCCGGGCGGGACGCCGTTTATCCATGAAAATGAATTATATTTGCCGGTGCAAGATTGCCGTGACGAATACGGTGCGGCTTTAAACGTGTTGCACGTCGAAAGCTTAGATCCGTTTGCGGCACGCTCTGTCCGCACACTCCTGCCCACAGATATTCACACAGTTCATACAGATGGCTTGCACACGTTATCGGCATGCGGCGATGTAACGTTGTTTGATGTGAAACACATCGAGCGGTCCGGCAAACGCGCGTTGATTAACCTACAGCGTCGTTGGCAACGCCTGACCCGATAGCACTGCTTATACGTGTGGTCTCGCGCACCGCACCGCGCAAGATTGCTTCAACTTGAGGCGCAACAGCTTCCTGCGTATAAACTTGGCGTTCCTCGTGGCCACGGCTCGCCAGTTTGAAAGCAAGCTCACGGTCTTCGATCAGCAGTTTCAGTTTTGCCGCCAAATCTTCCGGGGAAATATCACACAGCAGGCCATTGCGGCCATCGGTGATGATTTCACTCGGGCCAACCGTGCGCGTAGCCAGAATGGGCTTACCCGCATTGAAGGCATGCAGCACAACGATGCCAAACGATTCCCACCGCGACGGCACACAGCAGATATCGACACCATCGTAAAAGCCCGGCACATCGTCAATCCAACCGGCCCAATAAAACTCATCCTGAAGCCCGCGCGCAACGCAGTGCGCTTGCATTTCCTGCAACAGCACGCCGTCACCGCCGATATGAACTTTAAATGCGACGCCTTGATCTTTCAAAATGCGCGCGGCATCAATCAGCAGATCAACGCCTTTCTCGGGCACCATGCGACCGACAAAACCGATGACCGGCGGATCCCGCCAGATTTTTGTGGGGTTGGTATTCCAAATGTCGGTGATGAAATTGGGAACGTGCGCCAACTTATGCCGATCAATGCCGTTTGAAACAGCTTCATCACACAATCTTTTGCTCACGCAGACCGACATATCGGCCGCATCTACGCCTTTAAAGCGATGACGATGCAACACATTCACAAGTGGAATATTTTGCCCCAGGAAACGGCGGGCGGCGGAAAAGATCACCAGCGCCCGCTTGCCATGCACTAGCATCACATCGGGTTTATGGGTTTTCAGTAAACGTACAGCGCGATAAATCGCCAGCGGATCGCGCTCGAATTTGTTTGAAAGTGTGACGATCTCAGCCTTCGCGGGCAAGCGCGGTAAAATCGTCGCGTCCGGCGCGGTGCAGCAGATTGTTTGGTGGCCCAAGCCAACCAGCAACGCCGAATAGTTGGCGAACGCTGCCTGAACACCGCCCAACCCACCGCTGAGCATCACATGTAAGACACGCAAACCCATAGCCCCCGAGCCCAACGGCTCACCGGCGCTTGTGACGAGGATCTTAATGCCCCCTTTTTGTGTCGCCGATAAGGGTAAGGGTACCCCAAGGAGGGTAAAACAATCCAGCCATCCAACGGTTGTTTTTGAAATCCTACGCTCAACTGCGGAATTATTTGACCAATTCGGTCCCTTTTGGAGGCCATAATCAACCCACGAACATGTTGGCCCTGCGTGGCGCAGAGTCATAGACTAACGCCTTCAGCGCAAAGGAGATTGCCATGGTGCAACTTGCGGATCGCGGTTGGATTGGCCGGTGGGAACGTCAGCCCACATTGGACTCAGAGAGCTATTCCGACTTCTGCGAAGGCATTCGCAAATTCGCGCAGGAAGGCACGCGAGGGCCCGCCATGGCCGCGGCCATGAAAGCCGTCGAAGCGGCCAAGGCCAAAGGGGTAGATATGAGCCGCGCGAATGACATTCGCGCCGTCTTCGACCCGGTGCCGCAATTAGCGGTTCGAAATAGAATGATGCGCAGCCTGCAAGAGATGACGTGGCGGAGCTTGCGCAAAGAGTATTATTCCGAGCCTGAGAAGTATCTGGCTGAGTTGGATGCCTACGATAAAAAAGGCCCCGGCAAAGTTGAGTGGGACCCGAACTTTGTGGCCCCCGACTACGCACAGCAACCCATCCACATTCAGCCCGGCGGCTACTACGCCGATCCGTTGGCAGGATATTGGTACTACGATGGCAGCCATTCGTTCTTCATCGGCAAGAACACCCAGGACGAAGGCCACTTGGGCTGTGCGAACGGCGCCAAGGTGCCCTCTGATGGCACCGTGAAGCGCGTGATGGACATGGGCGTTTCTGTGGGCCAATTAACTGTGGGCTTGAAAGAGCGCTTTCCCAACGCTGAAGTGTGGGGCATCGACACCGCAGCCCCGATGGTGCGTTATGCGCACAAACGCGCGGTCGATTTGGGCGTCGATGTGAACTTTAGCCAACGTAACGCCGAAGATACCAAATTCCCCGATGCGCACTTTGACATGATCACCAGCTACATTCTGTTCCACGAAGTCCAGAATGATCGCATTGAAGTCATCTTGCGCGAAGTGTTCCGCCAGTTGCGGCCTGGCGGCGTGTTTTCGATTTTTGATTTTCCATACGACGTGAAACAAATGCCGCCATTTATGCAGTATTTTTTTACGCTCGACCGCGAGGACAATTGCGAACCCTACGCTATGGAATTCGTGACGATGGATTTCACAGGCCTGCTGGAACGCGTGGGCTTTAAGGTCGAGAAAGGCCCAGACCAGATTTATGCGGTAAAAACGATCTACTGTACGAAGCCGGAATAATTATTCAGCGGCAACGCCCAGTTGGCGTTCGGCGACGGCTTCTTCCCAAGCATCAGCCAAACGTGCAGCAATCTCGCGCAGGCGCGGGTAAATCTTTTTGCCGATTTCCTGTTTGGTGACGGCAGCTGTCATCACGCGCGAGCCTAAGCAGCCGCGAATTTTGCCGTCGACAATGATCGGCACAATAATGACGGTTTGTGCTTTATACATCTCGCGCTTATGCCGATTACCAATCCGCCAGACGTTTTTAATGAAGTAGCCTTGCGCTTGAGCGGTCGCGATGTCGGCCTTTACTTCATCGAGTGAAATTTCCTGCGACTTGGGGTCTTCGCGCGCAACGCGCAGCAAGGCGGCCCGTTCGGCTTGCGTGCAATTGGCCAGATACACCGTGCCCGCAGCCGTGCCGATGTAGGGTAAATGCGTGCCCGCAGGCGTGCTGACCAGCTTATAGGGCGTCATCTCGTCGGTTGGAATGTAGGTATACATGGCGGTGCCATGTGGAAGAGCCAGTTCCATCGGCCACAAGTATTCGCGCGCTTCGTCTTGCAATATCCGCTGTAAGCGTGGCAACGCCGGGTTGGTTTGCCGGAAGCCAAATGTCAGGCGGTTTACTTCCGGCGTTAGAACATATTTTTTATCACCATTGCGCGCCACGTAACCTAAGCGCACAAGCGTTTGCAAAATTCGCACAGCCGTCGTGCGCGGCACATCCAGTAAGCGCACAGCCTCAGCAGCAGTCAGTGAGCCAACAAGATTGATAAGCTCAAGCGCTTCGAAACATTTTTGTGTGCTGCGTAAAAATTCACGGTCAATGGTGGGCGGCATGACGGAACCGGTCGGGTAAAATGTTTAGACAGGACATTTTAGACCAAAGCCACGATCACCGGTATTCGGTGAATATAAAGCATCCGATATTCGGTTAATTTAACGGCTTTATTGAAGGCCTCTCTGCTGTAATTCCCCCTGTTTGGGGCAGGTTTATTTAACCCCGACTTTGCCTTTCAAGAACGGTGCGAGCGACTTCTTCACCAGCATATTATGAAAGAAATTGGGGAAGTAGCGTTTGAGGAAAATATAAAGGCCCGTGGGCGGTACCAGCACATTGATCTCGCGCTCTTTGCGCGCAACACCGTTCAGCACAATACGTGCGCATTCTTCAATGCTCATGCCTTTGCTTTGCGTATCGTCCATCTGGCCCCATTCGGAGCCATCACCTTTCAGGGCGTATTTGGACACATTGGTGGCGACACCAGCAATCACCAACAGCGATGCAGCGATATTGTAGGGCGCACATTCCACTGACAGCGTTTCAAAGAATCCATGCAGGGCGTGCTTTGCGGCACAATAAGCGCTGCGGAGCGGAATGCCGAATTTACCGGCTACACTTGAAGTCACCACAAAGTGCCCGGCTTTGCGCTCAATCATCGACGGCAGGATTTTCTTGGTCAGGCCAATCACCGCGAAGTAATCAAGCTCCATGATGGCGCGGTCGACATTTAACGTTGTGTCTTTGGTCAATGCACGCTGCGAGACACCAGCGTTCTGCACCATGATGTCAACATGGCCGAAGTGGCCAAGCACCGCATCGACCGCTTCTGACTGGGCCGCCTCATCCACCATATCGAAGGGCACAATCAGGATATCAGGCGAACCTGTACACGTTGCTTTGACGCGCTCTAATTCCTCTTTGCGGCGCGCAGACAGAACAAGCTTGGCCCCTTCGCGTGCAAAGCCATATGCAAGCCCCTCGCCGATACCTGACGATGCGCCTGTGATCCAGATGACCTGATCTTTGAAGCGCATCGTGTGGCCTCGCCTTAAGTCGGTTGGTTGGCCTGCTGCTCAGGCTCGGGGATCGGCTTTAACGTATGCAACGGGCCTAGCTTTGCCAACTGTGGCCACTTGGCTGCAACGGCTGCCACAACAGCGAGCACCGCAATACCGCCGCCCACCACCGACCGCACAGCACCAAACATGGCAGCGGTGGCGCCACTTTCAAAGGCCCCCAGTTCGTTGGACATACCGATGAAGACAAAGTTGATAGCCGACACGCGCCCACGCAAATGATCCGGCGTAATCACCTGTTCCAGCGAGATGCGCACGACAACGCTAACGGAATCAAACACACCGGTCAGGAACAAGCAGAACATGGAGAGATAGAGGCTGGTCGATAGCCCGAACCCCACTGTCGCCAGGCCAAAGCCCACAACAGAAATCAGCATCACAAAGCCAGGGCGTTGCCACGGCGGAATACGGGTTTGAATGAGAGCCATCAGAAGTGAGCCTAACGCAGGCGATGCCCGCAACCAGCCCAAGCCCGTGGGGCCAACTTCTAAAATGTCTTTGGCAAAGATCGGCAGTAGCGCGACAGCGCCACCCAGCAGCACAGCAAACAGATCCAGCGTAATGGCCGCGAGGAATAAGGGGTTCTTCCAAACAAAGCGGAAGCCAGCCAACGCTTCACCCCAACTGCGTTGACCCGTTGAAGGCGGCGGATCAATGCGCGGTAGCGTGAATAACATCGCGATAAAAATGATTTCGCAAATCGCAGCCACGCCATAGGCCATGGTCGTTGTGCCGGTTGCCGCAATCAGAAAACCACCAACCGCAGGCCCAGAGGCTGCGGCAAACTGTGCGCCCGAAGACACCCACGCATTGGCATGCACAAACTGCTCGGGCTTCAAGAGTTGGGGAAGAATGGTGCCTACCGACGGCGATGAGAACGCCCGCGAGACGCCCACCAATGCGACCATCACGTAAATCACTTCAGGCGGCGCTTTATAAAGCGTGGCGAAGAACAACCCCACCGCCGCCGCTAACATGACGCAGATCGAAAAAATCGCGAGTGAGCGCCGCGCCATACGGTCGGCCATGTTTCCCGCTGGGATCATCAGGAAAAGGACAGGAATCAGTTCAACCGCGCCGACAAAGCCCAAGGCCCAGGCACTGCCAGTGAGTTCATAGAGCTGCCAACCCACCGCAACGACAATGATTTGCAAGCCCAATGTGCCGGCCATACGGCCCAAAGCCATAGCGCGCACATAGGGGTTTGAGAGATCAATACGATGAAGCGTGTCGGACGAAGACATGAGAGAAACCGCAATGAAAATAAGCAGGCGAAAATAAACAAAGCACCCCAGAACGGGGTGCAAAGACTTAAGCTATGTTATGCCGCTTTTCCGTCGGCATCGTCGAGAGGGTCTGGTGCGGCGTATTCGAGAGCCGGTTTTTCCGCATTCTCAGGGGCCGGTGCCGCTTCCTGGAATGACAGAGTCACCCGCAAGCCGGGGTGATTGTCTTCTAGTTTCAAGTCGAGACTATGAGAACGGGCCACAGCCTGCACTAAGCTTAAACCCAACCCGCTACCCGGCGACGTACGGCTTTCTTCCAGGCGGAATAAACGCTCCAGTACTTTTTCTTTGTAGGCATCGGGAATGCCGGGGCCGGTGTCGGTCACGACATAACTGGGCTTGCCCTTTAAGTTCACCGAGGTGACGGTTAGCGCACCACCTTCGGGCGTGTACTTAATCGCGTTGTCGATCAGATTGGCCAGCGCTTGCGCCACCAAGTTGCGGTCGCCCTTCGCGAACAAACCAGGTTCAAAGCGTGATGTAAATGATAGCCCTTTTTCTTCAGCCAGCGGACCATACATTTCAGCCACGTCTTCGCCGATAGCCGCTAAGTCCAAAGGTGTGAAATTACGCTGCAAACCGGCCTCAGCACGCGCAATGCGCAACAACGCGCCAAACGTGGCGAGTAAATTATCAGCGTCTTCAATCGCACTTTCGATCGTATCGCGTTGCTTGGGGTCTTTAACATCACGCAGAGATGCTTCGAGGCGACTGCGTAAACGTGTGAGCGGCGTGCGCAAGTCGTGCGCGACGTTATCCGACACCTGCTGCATCCCACGCATCAAACGCTCGATCTGATCAAGCATCGCATTAATGCTTTGCGACAAACGCCCCAGTTCGTCGTTGCGGCGCTTTACGTTCACGCGCTGGCTTAAGTCACCCGACATAATTGAGCGGCAGGTATTGGTTATAGCTTCAATGCGGCGCATAGCGCTTGAGCCGAAGACGAAGCCACCAATAAGGCCCAACAACACGGTTAAGCCAAGACCGACATTCAATGATTGTAAAAGTTGTTTGCGGAAGGACTGTGCTTCACGAATATCGCGCCCCACCAGCAACTTGAAGCCTTCCGGCGTAAAGAATTGCAACGCACGCGCTTCAGCCAATTCATTAGGGTCTTGATCGGGATTGCGGATATTGAAGTTGACCCAAATTCCATCAATGGCCACACGCGGCGGCCAACTACGTAAATTGCCCGCCACAGGTGTGCCTACCGGATCGACGAGCAGAAAGATGCCACCGTCGCGACCTGTGGGGTCGACGCGGCGGTTCAGCGCCATCACCAAGCCGCCCGTACCGGCGCGCTCGTAGGATTCCTGAAAGCCGCTGACTTCGGCTTGAATAGCAGTTTCAAGCTGCCGCTGCGCGAAGCCCGATGTCGTCCAGAATACGAAATAGAAAAGTCCGCTCACCGACACAGCGAACATCACTGTGTAAAGCAGCGCCAGCTTGAAGGTGACGGACGAAAGAAGGCGCTTGAGCCGCGTCACGTGTGGTTACAGTTCCAGCTTATAACCGGCACCGCGCACGGTTTGCAAAATCGGCGTATCAAACGGCTTGTCGATTTTCTGACGCAGACGGCTGATGTGCACGTCAATCACGTTGGTTTGCGGATCGAAGTGGTATTCCCACACGTTTTCCAACAGCATGGTACGTGTCACCACTTGGCCCGCATGGCGCATGAGATATTCCAGCAAGCGGAATTCGCGCGGATGCAAGTAAACGCGTTTGCCTTGGCGTGTGACTTTGCGGGCGAGCAAGTCCATTTCCAAGTCGCCCACTTTAAGGAACGTGTTTTCAGGGGCGGTCCCTGCCCGGCGCAGCAACGCTTCTACTCGCGCTAGCAATTCCGAGAAGGCATAGGGCTTCGCCAAGTAATCATCGCCGCCCGCACGCAAACCAGCAACGCGGTCTTCGACTTCGCCTAAGGCCGAGAGAAACAACACCGGCGTTGCGATATTGGATTTGCGCACCGACTCAACAATCGACAAGCCATCGGGGCCCGGCAACATGCGGTCGACCACCATGGCGTCGTAAGGCTCGGATAACGCGAGGAACAAACCGTCTTTGCCATTCGCGGCATGGTCAACGGTGTAACCACTTTCGCGCAAGCCCTTTACCAAATACTCGGCGGCTTCACGGTCGTCTTCGATTACTAAAATGCGCATTTGCTCTTTAACCAACTTGGGCTGTGACTCAAATGGCAACACTGCGCCACCCGAGGCCCCACCTTCGACACCTGAAACCTGTTGAGTCTGCATTATAATTCCCTACTGTCGATTTGCACGGCCCATTGCTGGATATTCATCCACTGTTTTGATTTTCCAGCAGGGGCCGATTTCTGAGCCGGAATGTGCCGTTTGGGCTGTTACTGGGGCCTTACGCAGGTATTAAAAACCTGTCATTGCCCCGGGCCTATAAGGGCTTTGAGCCGGATTATCTATGGGGGAAAGCCATGGCCGACTTAGCCAGCGAAATCGCAACCCTTCTGCAGGCGTACGAAGCCTGCTGGATGAACTTAACGCCCACGAAGCTGCGGCAGTTGTGGCATCCCGATGAGCAAGAGCCCTATTACGTGGCGGAAGAAATTCCGACACCCTTATTTGGCTGGGAAAAAATTGAGCCTTATTGGCGCGAGGCTGAAAAAATTCTGAAGCGCTTTTCCATTCGCACGTGGGATTTGCACTGTAAGCAGATGGGCGACGATTTGGCGGCGCTGCAATTCATGATGCATTGGAACGCAGAACTGACAGGGCTTGATTCACAACCCATCGGCCTTGATGTTAAAGTTTTCGCAATCGCGCAAAATTCACAAAACGGCTGGAAGTTCAGACACGCCTATATCGAGTCACCTTTGGGTGCACTGCCGTATATAAAATCCATCTACCACGGCAATGTCGATAAGGCGTTTTTAACGCCTTGATATAGGCTTGAATTTCATAGCTTTCGGTTGATTGCAGCGCAGTCACCAATGCGCCATGCCAATGCTAAAACAAGGCAAAAATCGCCTTAATTCCGCCAAGGGAAATCTCTATCTTTTTAGTCGGATGGTGGGGCAGAGTCTTTCTGCTCTTTTAGTGGAGGATCGGTCAGATGACGGCGCGTTGGTTGAGTGCGATTGGTGCAGCAGCAGTGATTGCTGGACTTACGTTCTCAGTGGGTGCTTCCGCGCAAAATTTTTCAAATGGCGAATATCAGGTCGCACAACGCGACAATGATCGCCGTTGGGATCGCGGTGACCGTGGCCGCCATGACTGGGACCGTGGTGATCGCGGCCATCGTGATTGGGGCTATCGTGGTGGTGGCCCGCGTTGGGACCGTTGGGACCGCCGCTATGATGCCTACTGGAGCGGTCGCCCGTGGTATTGGAATCGCCCGGCTTATGTCTGGGGCCCGCCGCGTTATGTGTATCCGCCCCGCGCCTACTATCGTGGCCGTGTCGACCCCTGGGACGTGATTGTGTGGGGCGTGTTGCCATCGGCCATCTACTACAATCTCGCTGTGAACCAACGCGAGTATCACCAATACGCCTATAACCAGGCGATGGCCGCACCTGTGGGTGAAACCATTGTGTGGGAAGATGGCGGCGCAAGCGGCACCATTCAAACCACACGCGATGGCCATGCCGGCGACCAGTATTGCCGCGAATTCCAACAGACGATTACTGTTGGCGGTGAAAAGCAAGAAGCGTTCGGGACCGCATGCCAAGAGCCTGATGGCTCGTGGCGTTTGGCCCCGGGTGATGATCCGGGCTAACGCTAAGATCATCACAACTTAAAAACGATCCCCTCAACCCCTTATTCCAGGTTTGGCGATCATGAGATCCGCCTTGAAGCCATGGAGACAAATCGGTGCAGTGTGCGCCGCCTTGTCTCTTGCCCCGATGCTTGTTCCGTTCACCGCAGGTGCGCAAGATAATGAAGGCCGACGCGGCGGCATCTTTGGCGGCGGCCGTGGACGCGGTGAGCCAGCCCCTGCACAAGCAGAGCAGCCGCAGGATGATAATAGCGCACGGGACCGTGAGAACCGGGATCGCGAAAATCAAGCCCGTGAAAATCAAGCCCGCGAGAATCAAGAACGGGAGAATCGCGCGAACCAAGAGCGGGAAAATCGGGCCCGCGAGAACCAAGCACGAGAAAATCAGGAGCGCGATAACCGCGCGCGCGAAGAGCAACGCCAAGAGCGTGAGCAACAACGAGCGCAGGAACAACAACGTGCGCAAGAACGCCAACGCGACTCTGATCGTCGCGACCGCGAAGAGCAAATCCGCCGCGAGCAAAACAATAGCATCCAGAATAACGGCAGCCGCGGCGGCTTTATGAATAGCATGCCGCGCAATGTCGATAACGGGCAAGGCGGCGCGCGTGATGGCAATCGTGGCCGTGAGCGGAATGACAACGAACGTGGTGATAATGGTCGCGCACGCCAAAACCAGCCGGGCAGCCCTGGCGGTTTCATGAACGCGATGCCCGATAACAACCGCGATAACGATCGTAAAGATGGCGGTCGTAACGATAACGCTCGCAACGATAATGATCGACGCGACAACAATCGCAACGACGGAAATCGCGGCGGTGATCGCAATAATGATCGTGGCCGTGGCGATAATGATCGCAACTTTGGTGATCGTGATGGCGGCAGAGATCGCGACCGCAACTGGAGTCGGGTTGACCGCGACAACAATAACCGTGCCCGCAACTGGGGTCGCGACGATTGGAACCGCTTCTACAGCAACAATCGCAATTGGGATTGGGATCGCCGCGACTGGAATGATCGTAAGCGCTTTGGTCGCAGTCGGTACGACCACTATCGTTACCGCGACCCAAGCCATCGTTGGCGCGGCGTGTTCCCACGCGTGATCATCCAGTCGTATTACACGCTGCCGCCGTCTTACTATAGTTTACGCTCGGGCTGGGTTGGACCGCTGTATGATGAGGAAATCTGGCTGACCTTTGATCCAGAAGTGTACGATGCTCTGCCGAATTCGGCCCGCGAGAAGCACGAACAGGCGTTCCAGTATGCCTTGTACAGTCCGTTGGGTCAGACACAGGCATGGCGCAATGGGCCGGTGCGTGGCAGCATTACGATGATGGACGAACATTACTTCGGTGATGAATGGTGTCGTGACTTCGTGCAGACGATCAGCACGCCGACATGGCGCCGCACCACCGATGGCCGCATGTGCATCGGTTGGGGCGAACCGTGGCGTCTGGTTGATTTCTAATGAAACTGAGAAACACCTTAAGTCTGTCGTTAGCTTTGGCTATAGGCGCAACGGCCGCCTATGGCCAAAGCAAGCAAAGCGATAATGCGCAAAAGCCGCCGTCGTACAGTGATGCGGGGCGGCCCAGCGGCCCATTGAATCCACCCGCCAATCCAGCACCACTGACGGGCAGCAGCTTAACACCACCGACGGGAAACTACTTAGGCAAGGGCCCCGACGGGACGGCGAATGGCTTTCAAACGGCACCCGGTTATGCGCCGCGTGGGCAAGAGCATCGCACACAGGCACCGCTGAAAAACACGACAGCCCTGCCCAACTCCTCTGTCGTCGTAACAATGCCGCCGGCATCTACAGGCCGCCAAGGCTTGCCCTCGCAAACCTGGGGCATGCTGACACCGCGCCAGCAAGACTTGCACCGCCAAGCCGAAGCCTTGGCGATGTCATCCGCACTGGGTGAAGGCTTTAATTGGAGCGACGATGACCGGTATGGCGAAGTGCGTGTTGTGGCAGACCGCCTGAGCAACAACCGTCCCTGCCGCGACTTTGCGCACTATGTACTGATCGATGGTCAGCGCATTAACGGCACCACGACGATCTGCCGGTAGCGACTTAAATTTTCTGATAACAAATTAAAGTGATGATTTTAGGCCTGACATAACAGGCCAGACTGTATATTGCTGACAGCATGATGTTCTCCTCCACACATGACACAGCTTATATGCAGGACGGCACCGTTCGCCGCCGCCGCACATGGCTGTGGATGCTGCTGGTTCTGATCGCCGCGCAATTTGCGCTGCTGCTCCACCAATTCGAACACCATACGCACTTTGAAGTTACCACCACCGAAGACTGCGCACTTTGCAGTTTTGCCTCTGGCATGGCGGCAGCCCCGCCCACGCAAAGCATTGCCATACCGCTGTTCACCTCAGCGCTTATTCTGTTTGCGGCCTTTACCGACACCCTGACACCGCGCCCTGCGGCACTTGGGTTTTTCGCCCGCGGCCCGCCTGCACCTCTCTCCGCCTAAATCACATCGTTAAAGCCACTACTTCGCGAGGTGAAAGCCTCAGCGAAGTGCATGAGTATTTTTAAGTCTCTGGAGAGAGTCTATGTCACGCCCGTATTCCGGCCGCGCAATATTTGCGCGCGCATTCTTTTTATCCCTAACCGCTAGCAGCAGTTTGATCTCTATCGCATCTGCAGCCGAAGCCGATCCGAAACTGGAAGAAATTATTGTCACAGCTTCACCTGTGACATCGAACCCTGATGACTTGGCCACACACGTCGGCCAAGTGGGCCGCGATGATATTTTGCGGCTAGGTGGCTCTAACCTTTCTGATGCCCTCAGCACTGTACCCGGCGTTACTGGCTCCAGCTTTGCAGCAGGCGCCAGCCGCCCGATCATTCGTGGGTTTGATACCAACCGCGTGCGCATTTTAGAAAACGGCATCGGCAGCTTTGATGTGTCTGACGTCGGGCCTGATCACGGCGTGCCGATTGATCCGCTGTCGACACAGAAAATTGAAGTGGTGCGGGGTGCCGCAACATTACGCTATGGCAGCCAGGCCATTGGCGGCGTGGTAAACGCCATCAACACCCGCGTTCCGATTGATTTAGAGGACCAAGGCACATCCGGCGAAGTACTGGGCAGTTTAGGAACGGGTGCGAATTTACGCGAGGCCGCTGCCATGATTGATAACCGATCAGGCAATTGGGCCGTCCACGCGGATGGCTTTGTGCGCCGGACCGGTGATTACAATATTCCAGGCGGCGAGCAATCAAACTCGTTCTTCCGGGGGGACGGCTTCTCGCTTGGGACAGGCTATATCGGCAGCAGTGCCAAAACAGGTGCCGCAGTTGTGCACTACGATGCCAAATACGGCATTCCTGGCGAAGAGAACTACATCGACATGCGCCAAACCAAGGGCATGTTCCGCTCATCATTCGATGTTGGCAACAGCATTATCGATAAGGTGAATGCGGATGCTGGATATGCAGACTACCAACACAGCGAGAAAGATGAAGTAGGCGAAGCGCAATCAACATTCATCGACAAAGAGTGGGATAGCCGTATTGAAGCGATCTTAAACCCCACCGGCGTATTCTCAGCTGCGGCGGTTGGCGCGCAAGTGCAACACCGCAAGTTCTCAGGCCTTGGCGAAGGCGCTGATTACTTATTGCCCACCAAAACAGTCAGCGCTGCAGTGTTTGGCTTTGCCGAAGCGCCGCTAAGCGACACCCTCAAACTGCAAACGGGCGCACGTACCGAATATGTAGATATCAACGGTACGCCACTGACGAATGTGGAAACGTCCAAAGACTATACGCTACTCAGTGGATCGTTAGGCCTTGTCGTGAGCCCGAGCGATACTCTGATTTTTGGTTTGACCGCCAGCAGTGCCGCGCGCGCGCCCGCACAGACTGAATTGTTTGCACGCGGGCCCCACGACGGCTCGCAAACCTTCGAACTGGGCAACGCGGACTTGAAAATCGAGCGCTCGAACGCGCTGGAAGCGACATTGCGGGCAAAAATATCTGGGGTGGAAATTGAAACCTCAGCCTGGGCCGCGCGGTTTGATAACTATATCTATGGACGACTTACGGGCCGCGTCTGCGAGGAAGATGGCACCTGCAGTGTGAATGGCTTGGGTGAATTGCGCGAGCTCGTCTACGAACCGCACGACGCATGGTTCCGGGGGCTTGAAGCCAAAGCCACAGTACCGATTGTTCAAAGTACTGCTGGAACGTTGAAGTGGGATGTGATGGCCGACTATGTGCGCGCGACCCTCACCAACAATGCAGGCAACGTCCCCCGCATTGCGCCTTATCGCATCGGCAGTGGTTTGAATTGGGAGAGCGATGCGTTCGATACCGGCGTGCGTGTGACTTACACCGGTGCGCAAAAGAAAGTCGGGATCAGGGAAACGCCAACCGACGGCTACACCTCCCTGGATGCGCATATTGCTTGGCGGCCATTATCGTCCACGCCCGGCTTTCAAGTACAATTGGTGGGCCGCAACCTGACAGATTCCGAACAGCGCAGTGCAGTCGCGTTGAATAAGGATGATGTGATGCTTCCGGGCCGGGATGTACGCCTCATGGTCCGCACAACATTCTAGGCAGTAAGAACGCGGTGTGGGTTCACCTGCACCGCGTTTCTGTTTAATCTGGGTGCATGACCGTTTCCTTACGCTTAGCCACACTGACTGATATCCCCGTTTTGCATCCGCTGATGAACGCGGCGATCAGCGAACTGTTAAAGCCCTACTTGAACGCGGCTGAAGTGGAAGCGTCGTTCGAGATCATGGGCATGGACACACAACTGATTACCGACGGCACCTATTTTGTCGCCATGATTGGCGATGACATCGCTGGCTGTGGCGGCTGGAGTCGCCGCGCTACGATGTTTGGCGGTGATCACTCGGGAGGCCGTGATGCCGCGCTGTTAAACAAAACAACTGATGCCGCGCGCGTGCGAGCCATGTACACCTCGCCGCACTTCACGCGCCGTGGTGTGGGCCGTGCGATCTTAAATGCCTGCGAAGACGCAGCACGTGCGGAAGGTTTTAACCGCGTTGAACTGGTGGCGACGATGGCCGGGCAACCGCTGTATGCGGCATGTGGTTATCAGCCCATCGAAGACATGACATCGGTCACATCGACAGGTGTGACCATTCCGCTGATGCGCATGGGGAAGCCCGTTTAAAGCTTGGGTAAAGTAGCGCGGTCGCGCAGCACTTTCACGCCAACAAAAAACACCAGCGCAAACATGAGACCAGGGATCACGCCGGACTCACCACTCAAATATGGGCTGAGGGCCCCTGGCTGATTGAAAATCTCGAACGCTGTTTGCATGAAAAAATTATGCGCGGCGTGATACATGGTGGCAACCCATACCGAGCCTGACGCCATACGCAGCCAGCCCACGATAGCGCCTGCGAAGATGATGGTGACCATAAACAATGCCACAGAGACAATGGGCATCGCGGAACTCGCATAGCCGCCACCCAAGATCAGCGGGAGGTGCCACAGCCCCCAAATAACGGAGTTCACCAACAACGGGCGTTGTACGCCTGCGTCATAAAGCTTGGGCAGCAAGAACCCGCGCCAGCCCAATTCTTCACCCAACGCGCCGATGTATCCGATAACAACCGAAATCAGCGTGATGCGCAGCAGGAGTTCACCAAGCGATGATGCACCGTTGCGCTGAATGGCAGCGTCAGAGGGAATACGCATCTCGCTAATGCCCAAACCCCACGACAGCGCATAAGACAGTGCCGCGACTAAGAGTGGAACACCAATCGCCAGCGCCCAGAAACGGAGCGCGCCGATACGCCAGCCCACATCGGCCAAACCCATACGCGTAGCGCCACGATACGCGAGGCTGACCAGCCCCGGCATCCACATCACCAACAAAATGAAATTACCTACCTTGGCCATGCCGCCGGTCGCAATCACGTAGCCCATCACCAGCCACGACAACGCAAAGGTAATGATGGTGTACGTTAGAACATGTCTGCGCGCTGCCGCTTGCTGTGCATCGCCCATGTTGGCCTCTGTTGGTTCTGGCCTCGTTCGGATCAAATCATCCGTTCGAAGAGTGTAGCCAATCCCATGCCGCCGCCAATGCCTAAGGTGGCTAACCCACGACTACCGCCGTCACGACGGATCAGTTCAGTAAACATCCGCACCACCAAAATGGCGCCCGAGGCCCCATACGGATGCCCTAACGCCAACGCCCCGCCGCCCAAATTCAACTGGTCATCCAAGATGCTCAGTTTATCGGTACAGGCGAGTACTTGCGCCGCAAAGGCTTCGTTGAATTCCACCAAATCAATATCGGCCATGGAAAACCCCTGGCGCTTTAACAGCTTTTGCACGGCTGGCACGGGGCCAATGCCCAACAAATTGGGGTCAACGCCTGCAACCGTTGAATCGATGACGCTCATGCCTTCATCAATACCAAGCTCATCGACTTTATCTTGCGACATGATCAATACAGCCGCAGCACCGTCATTGATGGGGCATGCATTCCCAGCTGTAACGGTGCCTTGCGGATCAAACACCGGCTGAAGTGATTTTAATTTCTCAAGCGTTGTATCGGCACGCGGGCATTCATCGTGATCCAACACAATGTTGCCACCCTCGCGGATGGGCACCAGTTCGGCGGCAAATCGTTTTTCAGCTGCCGCTGAAATTGCTTTTTGATGGCTATGCAGCGCGAACGAATCCTGCCGCGCACGACTAATTTTATATTCGCGCGCGACATTCTCAGCCGCTGATCCCATATCGGGATCACCAACAAAATCGGGCGAGAAGCGCGCGCGTGTAAACGGCTTGGGGGCTTCAGAGCCATCGCCGGTGTCGTAGCGCAAAGGTGCGGTGGAGGTACTTTCAACGCCGCCCGCGATATAAATGTCGCCTGCACCTGCTTCAATTAAACGCGCCGCCATGTTGATGGCCTCAAGCCCCGAGCCACACTGACGATCAACGGTGACACCCGGAATAGAAACCGGAAAGCCTGCTTGCAACGCAGACAACCGCGCAGGGTTACCACCAGGGCCTGCGGCGTTACCCATAATCACATCGTCGATTTGCTCCGGCTTTAATTTTGCATCTGCCAATAGCGCCTGGAACACAGGAGCGGCAAGTTCCTCAACACGGAAACGGCGTAAAGACCCGCGCAGTTTGCCCACGGGCGTGCGGCGGGCAGCAACAATAACAGCTCTCATGACAACACCTGCAACTGACCGTTCCGCAATTTACGCAGCACATCACCACGGTCGATTTTACCACTGGCCGTATGTGCAAAGGCCGGAATTTTGTACCAGCGGCGCGGATGTTTATACGAGGGCAAATGTGCGGCGCAGTGTTTTTTTATTGCCGCCAAATCTGCACCTTCACCCGCAATCACAGCAGTCACAATTTGCCCCCAGCGTTCGTCATCATCACCGAACACAAAAGCTTCAGCCACACCGGGCGCGCTTGCCAAAACAGCATCCACTTCCTGCGGATACACGTTGAGACCACCGCTGATAACCATGTCGCCTTCACGCCCCACAAGCGTGAGGAAGCCCCGCGCATCCAGCGACCCACGATCACCGACCGTGGCCCAGCCGTTGCGCATGCGAAATCCGGTGCCATCGGTTTCGCCCACGTAGCCGGATGAAATCATATCGCTTTGAACCCAGACGATGCCGATCTCGCCCACATCTGCCGCGCTGCCATCATCACGCGCCACTTTAAGCGTGACGCCTGAAAACGCACGGCCCACGGATTCGAACGGGCAACCTTCGCTTTGCTTAGCGATGGTGACAAAACTGAGTTCAGATGCGCCGTAGTATTCGACAATCTGTGCTTTCGGAAAGGCGCGTGCCAATCGCGCACGCAGTTTTGGCGGCAACTTTGCCCCGGCTGTGATGATGGTTGTCACCGCATCGCTACTTTGGCGCGGGTGCGCATCCAACATCAAATCCAACACTGTCGGCGCAGCAGCAATGGTGTTCACGCGGCCACTGCACGCCAAATCCATCATCCGATCAGAATCAAAGCGCGGCTCAAAGAAAACAACGCCACCTGCGTTTAAGGTTTCAACAGCTGCATACAACGACAGGCCGTGGCTTAATGGCCCAGGCACCAGCATGCTTGTTTTATCGCTGATACCGTACTCACGCACGGAAGCCCCAAACGATGTTGTCCACGTCGCATGATTGCGAATGAACGCTTTTGGGGTTCCTGTGGTGCCCGATGTAAAGCCAATCAGAAACGGCATATCCGGCATGGGCTGCGACAACACGGCCCGCGTGTGATCTTGCGCATTGCGCCAAGTGCTGGCCTCAGCCGTATCGGTGAATAGCAGATGCGGCGCATGCATTTTGACCATCAGGTCAAACGTTTCCAGTGGCCAACGCGGCTCGAACAAGACAAACACCGCGCCTGCATGAATCGCGCCGAAGAAAATTTCTAACAATACTGGATGATTATGCAGCGACACCGCAACGCGGCGCGCACGTTTGATATCCACACCCGCCGCAACAGCCCGCACGTGCTGCGTAAAACTTGCGTAGGTGATGGCGGTGTCGCCAAAAACAATCGCGGGCGCATCGGGATTGCGCGCAGCGGCGGCGAACACGCCATCTGTGACCAACACCGCCGTCATTGCCGCAATGATGGATAGCCGCGATAGACAGCGCGCGTCACGAAAGCAGCCACAACCGCCTTCACAACATCACCCGGCACAAAAGCCAATGAAGCGAGGGCTGCTTGGCTTAATGTGAGATCGGCTACCAACGCCATCCACGGAATGCCGACCGCGTATATAGCGCCGATGCCGCCGACGATGCAGGCGACAATCAGGCGCAGCAAACTTGGCGTGCCGCGCGTCAACAGACCCGTTACAAACGCGCCCGGAATCCAGCCATACATAAAGCCAGCGGCAGGTGCCAAAAACACGCCCAAACCACCGCGCCCGCCCGAGAGCAACGGAAAGCCCAGCCCCAACACAGCGATAAATAAAAGCACGGCCAACACGCCGTTGCGTGGCCCCAAGATCGCACCCGCCAGCATCACGCCTAAAGTTTGTGCCGTGATGGCCACAGGCAACACCGGCACAGGGATTGGCGGCAATAAGCCCAGAGCTGCGATCAGCGCCGCAAATAGCGCGCATCGCACAAGGGTTTTAACGTTAAAGGTTGAGAGGGCTGACATAGCCGCTGTTTTAAGCGCGACCGAACCCGCGTGCAACCAGCGCCTCGGACAGCGTATCGGTCTCACGCATCAGGCGGATAATAATGGGTACCAGTGCGGGCAATGGATTACGCCCCGCCCCTCGCGCGATGCGTGCATCTATAGCGTCACGGCCCACAGCGGAAATGAAGGGGATCAAACGAATTGTGAACACAATGGCAAACGCACACGCTTGCGCATTCACGCCCACAGATGTGAAGAGGCCAAACACCTTTTTCAAAGTTTCCAGCATATCATCGGTGCGCGTCGTGTGACTAATAAGCGCTGCCGCAACAATAAGCGATGTGAGTGTGACAAGCACATCAACGCCATTCGCAATGGTCGTGACTACAGCCTGAAAGATAAATATCGCGGCCACAATCCACACCGCAGGCTTAAGGCCTTGAAGCAATTTGCCCCACGGCACGTCGCTGACGGCCCAGGCGATCAGTACCATCGCAACCAAGGCAGCCAGCTCATACGGATTGTCCGTCAATGAAATGGCGATGGCATAGACCGCCAAGGCGAAGAGCTTAAGACCTGCAGAGGCGCGGTGCACGCGTGAGCTGCCCGGAACATACACACCCATGGTCATGTGTGATGCTCAAGATAATACGCGATAGCCTGTGCGGGCGACGCATCACACACCACCTTCCCAGCATCCAGCACAATCACGCGCTCAAAGTCATTCAGCAATTCGACATGGTGCGTGACGACAATCACATGCTGGGCCAGCGCATTGATCGCGGCCATGGCCGTCTTCGAGCGCTTGCGGTCTAGCATGGTGGTGGGCTCGTCAAACACAATCCACTGCGGATTGGTGGCGAGCACACCCGCCAATGCCAATGATTGTTTCTCGCCGCCACTGAGGTTAAAGCACGCGCGATCACGCAAGGCTTTGAGATTAAACTGCGTCAGTAATTGTTCGGTGCGCGCCGCGACATCAGTCGCAGGCACGTTATGCGCTTTAGGGCCAAACGCGATATCTTCGGCCACAGTCGGCATGACGATTTGCGCATCGGCGTTTTGAAACACGAAGCCCACATGTTGGCGCACCTCGCTCCCTTGGCTACGCGTATCAAAGCTGTCTACCAGCACGCGCCCAGCACTGGGCACGACAAGCCCATTGATTAGACGCGACAGCGTGCTTTTACCCGAACCATTGTTGCCGATAATGCCGATGCGGCGCTCACGCAATTCAAGCGATAGATTTTCGAGGACTTTTACACCCTCAAACGCCACGCTTACGTTTTCAAAAAGGATCGGCACTGCTTTGTTGCTTTATTTGCGTGTCACGCCAGTAATAAGAAATGTATTCCCGCCCGATACACGTTGACGTTCTTCACGCAATTCTTTTGTGGCCGGTTCATTCCAATAGTTTGTCGCGGAGGCCTGTGTTGGGAAGGCTATGATGCGAAAATCAAAATCCATCAGGTCACCTTCTAAGCGCTCGGTATCATCGAACTTGGCCCTGGCAATCACATGAACGCCACGTGCCGCCAACTTCGCATCTTCCTTGGCGTTCAATTCATTGGTTTTGAATTCATCGAAGGGACGATAGATCGTCACCATAAAGGACGGCTGACCTTTTGGCGCAGCGTGCTCATTGCCATTCATGGCAAACACGTTGAACACGCCAGCATCTTTACGCAGTTGTTTGGCTTGCTTGTATTCGGGTGAGTTCCAGAAATGCGCGATATCGGCTTTGTGCGCAAATTGTGCCAGCACCATCGAGTGATCGAACCAAGCACCCTCTAGCAATTCAACGCCGCGCCCTGGCCCGCCAATGCCCAAATAGAAGCCGCCATACTTTTTATAGATCGGCGGTAATTCGGCGGAGTATTGCGCCATTTTAGCGCCCTCAAGCGAATGGCCAATCACCAGCAGATATCCAGGTACCGCCATGTCACACCTCTATTTCCATGTCACGGCGCAGGTTTAGCCAGCGCCTGATGAAAGTCAACGCAAGTGCATTGATCCGAATACAAAAGCACATGATATAAGCGTTATATCTTTCTTGTCCCGGATTTGACTGCACCATGTTGTACGCCCTGATTTCCCCCGCCAAAAAACTGGACTTTGCCCCCGCCCCAGACGGCGTGAAAGCAACCGAACCTGCGCTGTTGGACAAAGCCCAACCCTTGGTGAAGCGGGTGAAAAAATACACGGCAAATGATTTGAAGCGCCTGATGGACTTAAGCCAGAAATTGGCAGACCTGAATTACCAGCGCTTCCAGGCTTTCGACGCCAAGAACGTGGCCGATACAAAAGCCGCGATCTATGCTTTTGCCGGTGACGTTTATATGGGCTTTGAAGCCAAGAGCCTTTCTGCCGCCGACATTAAATACGCTCAGGATCATGTCGGCATTTTATCTGGCCTATACGGCATTTTGCGCCCGTTGGACGCTATTCAGCCTTACCGCCTTGAAATGGGCACCGCCGTTGACACCGATGCAGGCGAAGACCTGTACGATTATTGGCGCAAGAACGTGACCGCGCGTTTAAATGCCATCACCGCGAAAATGAAAAATGCCACCATCGTCAACCTCGCCTCGGAAGAGTATTGGAGCGTAGTGAACAAAAAAGAACTGAAAGCGCCTGTCATTCAGTGCGCATTCAAAGAGGTGAAAGACGGCCAGGCAAAGATCGTCAGTTTCCTCGCTAAAAAAGCACGTGGCATGATGGCGCGCTATATTACGCAAGACCGCATTGAAACTGTGGACGGCTTGAAGAAATTCAAAGCAGGCGGTTATGCATTCGATGTCAAAGCATCGACCGACAACCAGTTTGTCTTCAGCCGCAAAGCCAAATAGTTATTTCTGAATTGAGATGTAACGGCTGATGTTGATGCCACGCGGATTGGCTTCCATGCCCTTCACGTATGGCTTCTTTAAAAGTTTACCGACATAAAAATTGATGGGCGTGATGGGTGAATCGCGCAAGGCAATCGCTTCCGCATCTTGCATGAGTTTCAAGCGTTTTGCGTGATCAGCCTCGGCATAGACCTTCTGCATGACTGCATCATAAGCAGGGTTATTGTATTTCGAATGGTTGTCACCCACGGATGTGGATTCCAACAAATATAAGAACGATGTCGGGTCCGCGTATTCCGCAAACCACTGATAGCGCGCGACGTCGTAATCGCCGTTACGTAAATCAGCATTCAGGACATTCAGATCGCTATTCAGCAATTCGACTTCAACACCTAACGTTTTCCAAATTTGTGTGGCTGCTAATGCGACGCGCTTTTGGATATCGTCCGTGTTGTAGCGGAAAGTAAACTTAAGCGGTTTGTTCGGACCAAAGCCGGCTTCAGCCAGGAGCGCTTTTGCTTTTGCAATGCGCTCTGTCATGGGTACGCCCTGCCACGCCGACGTTGCAGGCACATAGTCTTTACGCACGGCTGTTGGAATAAGACTGTACGCCGCAGGCTCGCCGCCGCGCATGATTTTGTCGACAAACATTTCGCGGTCCAGCGTCATCGACAACGCATTGCGCACACGCGGATCATCGAACGGCGCTTTGCGCGTGTTGAAGGTATAATACAGCAAGCCGTAATTCGGCGTCAGCGTGAGATCTTTGGGAAGGTTTTCTTTGATCCACTCAAACTGGCTGGGTGGAAAACTGACAATCGTATCCAGTTCATCAGCGCGATAACGCTTCAATGCCGCATTCAGATCTTCCGTAGGATAGTAAAGAACCTCATCCAGCTTTACATCGTTGGCGGCATAGAACGTTGGGTTCTTCACTAATTTAACGCGATTTTGCGGTAACCATTCCGTCAGTTTGAACGCACCGTTCACCACTATGTTTTCAGGCTTGGTCCAATCCTTGCCGAACTTCTCAACCGCCCAGCGCGGCACCGGAAAGCAGCGGTGAACAATCAGTTCTAAAAAGTACGGTGTTGGATTAAGCAACTTCACTTCAAAGGTTGATGCATCAACCGCTTTCACGCCCAAGCTTTCAACCGGCGCTTTGCCGCTATTCACTTCACGTGCATTCACGATCATGTAGAGCAGCGGTGCCGCACGTGAGGCGGTTTTAGGATCCATCGTGCGCTTGAACGCATAGGCAAAATCTTCAGCCGTTACGGGCCTGCCGTCAGACCACCGCATGCCTCTGCGGATTTTGAAGGTGTAGGTTTTGCCGTCGGGCGAAATCGTCCAGCTTTCAGCAGCGCCTGGCACCACATTCACGTTTGCATCGACCGTTGTCAGGCCAACAAACATTTCGAAGATTATATTGCCAGCATAGCCAGAAGTAGTGAGGTGCGGGTCTAAGCTATCCGGTTCAGCGCTATTGCCACGGTGGAATGACATCGCTGAATGCGCTTGCGAGATCATGCCGCACAGCAACGCGACAGATATAAATGCAATCCGAAACTTGCTTTTCATGGCCGCGTCCACATTCTTTTATTTCACCACGTCACATCTCTTACTGGCTTTGTCTCTGAACGCCAGGACTATATATTTGGCCAAATCTCAGTATCGGTTTTGCGCAAAATTTTTCTAGAAAATAGGTCTTCACGTGTCCTCGACAGAAGAATTGAAACTTCACCTCAGCATTTTGCGCCGCCGCGATAAAAAATTATCAGAGGCCATTAAGTTAGCCGGCTTTCCGGAATCGCGCCGTATGGACCCGGGATTCGGCACACTGATTCGCATCATCATTGATCAACAAGTCTCGACCGCCTCGGGCCGCGCGATTTGGAACAAGCTTGTCACGGCAACTGAGAACGATGTTTCAGCAGCCCGTCTTCTGAAACTTGGTGAAACAGGTTTACGCAGTTGCGGGTTTAGCGGCCAAAAAGTGCGCTACTCGCTGGGTGTGTCAGAAGCCACGCACGGCGGGCACCTGAACTTTGAAGCTTTGAACGAGATGAGCGATGACGATGTGCGCAACAAGCTGACAGAACTCAAAGGCATCGGTCCATGGAGCGCGGACATTTATTTAATGTTCGGCATGGGTCGCCCCAACATTTGGCCCGTCGGTGACTTGGTGTTGCAATACTCAGCTGCGGCCATGCTGGGCTTACGCAAACGCCCCACCCCAGAAAAATTAGAGAAAATCGGCGAAGCCTGGAGCCCTTACCGGTCCAGCGCCGCCTTGATGCTGTGGCGGTACTGGCACCACACGGTTGAAACGCGTAAGAAAAAAGCGACGTGATACGTGAGTCTCTAAACTGTCATCCAACGGCGTAAAACCAGCGCTGTATAAAGCGGGCCTAAACTTCCGATGGTGAATAAAATGACGTCCCGCACACCGAAAACCACCCGCCGCGAAACACTACAAGTGGCAGGTGCTGGTCTTGCAGCAGTAAGCCTTGCGCAAAATGTCACCGCCGCGCCGGCGTCACCATCCACACTCACGTTCCCCGAAGTTGAGCGTACCCTCACCGAGACGCATCACGTCGCGGAAGGTTACAAGTCACAGGTCTTGCTGCGCTGGGGTGATCCGATTTTTAGCGACGCGCCAGATCTGGCCCCATTAAACCAATCTGTCGCACATCAGAAAAAGCAGTTCGGCTATGACTGCGACTTCATTGGCTTCATGCCGCTGCCCAAAGGATCAAACTCGTCCACATCGGGCTTGCTGTGCGTGAACCATGAAATGGCACGCAGCACACTGATGTTTGCGGGTTTGAAGGAGCAACTTGATCCGAACCGTTCAAAGGAATTAGCCGACATCGAAATGGCCGCACACGGACACACCATTGTTGAGGTGGCCTTGAAAGACGGCACATGGGACGTGAAGCGCAGCAGCAAATACAATCGCCGCATCACCGGCCTGGATACGCCGATGGAACTAACAGGCCCTGCCGCTGGTCATGCCCGCCTGAAAACAAAGGCTGATCCAACAGGCCGTAAAGTTATCGGCACGCTGGGCAATTGCGCTGGCGGCGAAACGCCGTGGGGCACCGTGCTGATCGCGGAAGAAAACATTCAGCATTATTTTGGCGGCGACTTCAAAGGTACGGCTGAAGAAGCCCACCATCGCGATATGGGCCTGATGGAAGAAGTGTACTTTAATTGGGACCGCTACTACCCACGTTTCAATCTGGCCACAGAACCTCACGAACCCAATCGTTTCGGATGGATGGTTGAGATTGATCCGTATGATCCGACCTCAACGCCAAAAAAACGCACCGCCCTTGGCCGCTTCAAGCACGAAGGTGCAGGCTTTACGTTCGCACCGGATAAGCGCGTTGTTGTGTATTCTGGCGACGATACGGTCTTTCAATTCATTTACCGTTACATTTCGCGCAATCCGTGG
The DNA here is from genome assembly GCA_965229355.1 of Rhodospirillaceae bacterium. Lineage (GTDB taxonomy): Bacteria > Pseudomonadota > Alphaproteobacteria > Rhodospirillales > Rhodospirillaceae. The sequence continues at coordinate 4,387,902 of OZ245869.1, forward strand.
ACGCCGGGCGACGATCAAAATAATCGCACGCTGTTAGACGACGGCACATTGTACGTTGCGCAGTTTGATGAAAAAGGAAATGTGACTTGGTTGCCGCTGGTGTGGGGCCAGGGCCCGCTGACACCAGCGAATGGTTTCAACGATCAGGGCGATGTGCTGATCGAAACACGCCGTGCGGCAAAACTGCTGGGCGCAACGCCGATGGATCGCCCTGAAGAGATAGTACCCAATCCCGTCACGGGCACGGTGTTCGTCAACCTGACCAAGAACTCAAAACGCAAAGACCCTGACTTTGCGAATCCGCGCGCCAAAAATAAATTCGGCCAGATTCACGAACTGCTCCCTCCTGGCTATGACCGGGGCGCACCGGATCATGCCGCCGTACAATTCCAGTCGCGCCCCTTCATTTTAGCCGGTGATCCGGCCAACCCCGAGTCGGGTGCGCAGTACCACGCAGACTTATCCACAAGGGGATGGTTCCTGAACCCGGACAACATGACCTTCGACCCCCAGGGGCGAATCTGGATATCAACCGATGGAGCGACCGACTTTGGGTTTGCTGACGGGTTGTGGGCCGCCGACGTCACTGGTCCTGGCCGAGCGCTTTCTCGGGCGTTTTTCACGGGTCCACGAGGCTCAGAGCTCACGGGGCCTTGTTTTACGCCCAATGGCGCGTCCCTATTTTGTTCTGTTCAGCACCCAGGCGAAGAAGATGGGTCGACCTTCGAGAAACCTACCACCCGGTGGCCAGACTTCACTGAGGGCATCCCGCCACGCCCAAGTGTGATTGTAATAACACGCTCTGATGGTTCGTTGATTAGCTAGCCAGGAGGCCGTTGACGGGCCCTTTTCGGCAGTGCAAACAAATTGTCATGGTTGTTTCACGTAGGTTTTTCGGGGTTGTGATCTACATGAAAGAACAGAGGGTTATTATCAGTTTCGGCTGATCAAATTATTCAAAAACTAGGGGTTTCCGATGAAGTCGACGTCAATGAAAGGGCTGCGCGCAGCCTTGTTGGTTTCTGTTGCGCTGATGGGCGCGCCAGCAATGGCGCAAGAAACAGCAGGTCAAATTAACGGCGTGATCGCGGGCACCAATGGCCAGCCCCTGCCGAATGCACAAGTTCGCCTCGTTCACAAACCGACAGGCGCCGTATCAAACACCAGCACAAACGCTGAAGGCCGTTTCATCAGCCGCGGTTTGGCGCTGGGTGGACCATACGAAGTGACCGTCACCGCGCCGGGTGGCACTGCCGAAGCAGTGCAAGAGGACGTGTTCCTGGTTCTCGGTGAAGCTTACAACTTAAACTACGCGCTGGGTTCGAAAATCGAAGAAATCACAGTGTCAGGCGCACGCGTCCGTGACGCCGTGGCCGGCGTTTCATCAGACTTCGACCGCGAGCGCATCGCCAACGCCCCGACCATTTCGCGCGATCTGAAAGACATCATCCGCGGCGACTCAAAAGTTTACATTGACCGCACCAACCTCGACGCCATCCAAATCGCTGGCACAAACAACCGCTTCAACCTGCTCACCATCGACGGTGTACGCAACAACGACGACTTCGGCCTGAACAACAACGGCTATCCCGGCACGCGCGGCCCTTTGAGCCTCGACGTTATTGATCAGTTGTCAGTGAATATCGCACCGTACGCCGTAACGTATTCTGGTTTCCAAGGCGGCAACATCAACATCGTCACCAAGGGCGGCACGAACGATTTTCATGGCACCGTCTATGGCTATTACTCAGATGACAGCTTGCTAGGTGACAACAGCGGCAACCGCACTGTCGGCCCGTTCACCTTTAAAGACAAAACTTACGGCGGCACCTTCGGCGGCCCGATCATCGAAGATAAATTGTTTTTCTTTGCTGGTTACGAACACTTCTCAACCGGCAACCCGGTCACCAGAGGTCCGAAGGGTGCGGGCTTCACCAACTCAGTCGATCAAGTCACGCAAGCCAACTACGATCAGATCAAGTCGATCGCACAGTCAGTTTACAACTACGACATCCTCAATTTGCCGACGAGCTTGAAAGAAGCCGACGAAAAAATCTTCGGTAAAGTGAATTGGAACCTGAACGACGATAACCGTATCGTCGTGTCTTACACGCACAACAAAGGCAACTTCGTTACCGCGACCACGCCGATTTCGGCGTCGACAGCGACCTCAGTCGCGCAAGCTGCTGCCTTGTCATCGGGTTCCGACTGGTACAACAACATCCAGAAAGTTGACTCCGTTTCGAGCCAATGGTTCTCAGATTGGACCGATGCGTTCAAAACCGAAGTGAAAGTCGGCTACAAGAAACAAACTGCTGACCCGACCCCACTGGGCAATGCTGACTTCGCCGAAATGCAAGTTGTCGTTCCGGCTTCGGTCAACGGTACCACGACGCCAGGCTTGCTGACATTCGGCCCGGATCGTTCACGCCACTTTAACTCGCTCAGCAACGAACTGTGGACCATCAAAGCAAAAGGCGATTACCTCATTGGTGATCACACCGTTACGGGTGGCTACGAGCGCGAAATGCTGGACGTGTTCAACGCGTTCCTGCAAGACGCTAAAGGCACGTATGTCTTTAACTCGATTGCCGATTTCCAGGCACGTAACGCTCAAACGCTGGTTTATCAGAACGCGATCAGCGGCAACATCAACGACGCCGCAGGCCTGTTCAAATACAACGTCGACGCTGGCTACATCCAAGATGCTTGGGAAATTACGCCTGAGCTGACGGTGACTGCAGGCCTCCGTTATGAGCGTTACTCATCCAACAGCACGCCGACTTTGAACACACGCTTCCTGGCGCGTTACGGCTTCGATAACACGTCCACCTATGATGGCCGTGACTTGTGGCTGCCGCGTGCGTCGTTCAAGTATGACGTAACACCTGACACCGTTGTTCGCGGTGGCGCTGGTCTGTTCGGCGGTGGTTCACCGAACGTCTGGATCTCGAACAGCTACTCGAACACCGGCATCGTGACGGGCTCGACCACCATCAACCGTCCGGCTGCTGGTGTTGCTTTGACGGCGCTGCAGGCTGCAGCCTTGAACAACGTCAACGGTAAGGTTCCGGCGGCTGTGCAAGCCTCGCTGGTAGCGGGTGACGGTAACGTCAACGCGCTGGACCCGAACTTCAAAATGCCGTCGACCTGGAAAGCGTCGATTGGCGTTGACCACAACTTTGATGCGTGGATGTTCGGTGATGATTGGACGGCCAAAGCTGACCTTATCTACAGCCGCGTCAATCAAGCCGTGTTCTGGAAAGAACTGCGTCGCACCCGTACCGGTACAGCTCCGGATGGCCGTCCGATTTACGGCGTGACAGTTGCTCCTCCGGGCGCACCGGCCACACCGACATCGGGTAACGATCTGCTACTCACCAATACCGACAAAGGCCGTGGCTGGGTTGCATCGTTCGCCTTGGATAAAGAATGGGCGACCGATATCGGCGATATCAACCTGGAACTGAGCTACACCTGGATGGATGTGACGGAAGTCAATCCGGGTACCAGTTCAACGGCTCAATCCAACTGGGATAACGTTGCGACCTACGACATCAACAACCCGGTTGAGTCGACCTCAAACTACGAGTTGAAGCACAATTTCGTCGTGGCAACCGAATGGTCGAAAGCGTTCTGGGGTGACTACGAAACCTCGGTCACTTTGTTCGGTCAAGCGCGTACGGGCCGTCCGTATAGCTACACGTTTGCTGGTAACAGCAGTCCGTTGGGCGATCCGCGCCAAGGCAGCCGTCAGCGTCAATTGTTCTACGTCCCGAAAGATGCAAGCGACGTGAACTTGGCTGGTGGTTTGACCTGGGATCAGTTGAACCAGTTCATCATGGACAACGGCTTGGATAAGTATCGTGGTCAGATCGCACCGCGTAACGCCTTCCGTAGCCCGTCGGTCGCAACACTGGATATGCGTGTCACGCAAGAAATCCCAGGCCTGTTTGAAGGCAGCAAGGGCGTGTTCAGCATGGATATCCGTAACCTGACCAACATGCTGAATTCGAGCTGGGGCCGTGACATCCAGATCGGCTTCCCGTTCGTCGTGCCAGTGGCTGAAGCCACCAGCGTCGCCGGCGGCAAGTACACCTACTCAGGCCCTCTGCGTACTGTGAACCGCACACTGACAGCCCGCACCTCGGTGTGGCAGATCCAGTTCGGCGCTCGCTACGAGTTCTAAGAGCCGAAACATAAACACGAAAAAGGGCGGTCCCAACGGACCGCCCTTTTTATTTGTGCCATAGATTTGAAATTAAGCCTGCTGAACGCCCGGCTTGCCGTTCTCGACTGCAAAGGTCGCAAACGTTTTGCACGCACTATCACGGACGTGAACGTTATCTGAGATACGAAGTGTCGATGTCCACACCTTGCTATCGACGTCGCAGAGGATGTAGCCGCGATAGCGATCATCAATCAGCTTGATGTTTTGGTTCTCAGCCATAAGCGCGCTGAAAAGCCTCGTATTGTAGCTTTCCGATGTAATCGAGGTGCCGACAAACTCGCTGATCAACGTTGCTGAGTTCGGGTCCAGATCATCGTCCTTCACATCGCCGATCACATAACTGTGGATATCGCCCCCGAGAGAGATAACGTTTTGTAGTTTGCGATTTTTCACAAGATCCAAAAGCTTACGGCGCGCCACCGGATAGCCACCCCAGTTGTCGGTATAAGTGCCGCGTTGTGGGCCTAGAATTTGATCAAAGCCCATCAGCATTAAGGTTTGTGCAATCACAACCCACTTTGCATTAGTTCGGGCGAAGCCCTTTGCCATCCAGGTTTCTTGCAACGGCCCCAACATTGTGCGCTTGGGGTCATTGAGATCAGCGCATTGGCTAATGTCGACAACACGCCCCGCATGGAAATCAGGCAATTCGCACGGATGGTTTGAGCGATACTGACGCAAGTCCAACATATTAAACTCGGCCAAATTGCCGTACTGGAAACGCTGGAACATCACCATGTTCATGTTCGCGTCCGGTGCAGCCATCGCCCGCAGCGGCATATGCTCATAGAACGCTTGGTACGCCGCATTACGGCGCTTCGCGAACTCTTCTGGTGGCGCGTTATCTTCGTTGATCAGGTTGGCGTAGTCGTTATCGACTTCATGATCGTCCCACATAAAAACCCACGGACAATGCAGGTGGGCCTTTTGCAAATCTGAATCGAGTTTGTAAATAGCATGAATTTGGCGGTAGTCGTGCAACGTGCGTGCATCGCCAATCGGGTGATGGCGAATCGTCTGTCCCCATGACACATCATAGATATAGTCACCCAGATGCATGATGAACGATGGGTTCTGCGCCACCATATCGCGATAGGCCGAGAAGTAGCCCTGCTCGTAATGTTGGCATGACGCAAACGCGAACCGAAGGCGCTCAACATTTGCATAAGGAGCAGGTAGCGTTAACGCACGGCCAACTTGGCTCTGCACACCACCACACGTAAAGCGGTAGAAATATTCACTGCCTTGCTCAAGCCCCTGCACTTCCACGTGCACGCTGTGCGCAAGTTCAGGACGTGCATAAACGTTACCCTTCTTGATGATCTTCTTAAACTTCGCATCCGTGGCCACTTCCCACCCAACCAGCAGTGCTTCATTGGGCAGCGCTTGAATGTCGTACGGGTCTGGCGCAATGCGCGTCCAAATCACAAAGCCATCTGCGACAGGATCGCCAGACGCGACACCCAGTTGGAATGGATCGTTGATGAAAACGGGATTAGCCGCAGCGACCTTTTTGATAGGGCCTAAGCTTGCCAGCATGACGCCAGCCCAAGCGGCAGCGTTACGCACAAATTGTCGGCGGGCATACATGTCTGAGGTCATGAACAACTCGGATGAGAGTGAAGGGTAAGAACTGTATACGGCGAGGAAACATAGCGAATCGATGAATGTTCTATAACAGAGGCCGCATCGCGAGCGTGCCCGGTTTAAGGTAGCGCCTTACGCGCAATAGTATTCATATAGGTCATGTTTACATAACCACTGGTTTTAAAATAAGCTAAATGGTCGCGTGAAAACCCTTTTTTATCAAAGCGTTGACGGGCTTTTGGAATAAGCACACCCTACGATTGGGCATGCTGAAAAGCGTGGGGTTCGCGTGGGATTATGGCTGACAAAAATAATATAAAAGCGCCAGCGGCTACAAAAACAGCATCGAACACCAAGGCTGCAGCACCGCAGACAAAGACCGTTGCATCGCAAGCTAAGAATGCGGCCCTTCAACCGAATGCCGCGAAAGAAACAGAAGACAGTCAGAAACGCTCATTGCGTGCAGATGTTGCGCGCAGACGTGAGGCCTTAAAACGACAAGAGGCTGAACGCGCATTGCCGCTGCAGATATTACTGATCTTGTTGAACAGCCTTGGCTCAGCCGTTGTTGCCGTTCTCATCGCTGGCGTTGTGATCCGCCAGTTTCCAAGCAGCAGTTCCTTTGCCGACCCAGAAATGGGCAAGCTTATGCTGGTGATGACGTTTCTGCTGAGCTTCCTGCTCACGCTACTGATCTTAATGCGTCGCCTTCCTGAAAATTGGTGGCAGCTTGCCAACGAATTTGCCAAGTCAGAACGCTACCAAGCGCCCGATCGAAAATGGGGTGGAATGTTGGAAGAGAATAGCCAGAGCTATATCCCGCTGTTTGATCCAACGCGTAAAATCAGTGCCGTGCCGCCCAGCTTAACAAGCGCGCGCGAAACACCGTTTGCCTTTGCGCCAGAACCAACGCCAGAGGATACGGCTGCGGCGCAGCCTGAACCGCAGGCGCTATTCACGGATGAGCCTAAAAGCGAAGAACAACAAACCGAAGAGGCTTTGGCTTTAGCAAAAGCGCAAGCAATTGCCGAAATCGATAAATTTACAGCATCACTGAATCAAACAATTAAGTCAGCCGCACGGGCACTCAATGCCGCGTCACGTTTCGCACTGCAGCTTTATGTAGCTGGCGCATGCAGCGCCATTGCTAAGAAATTTTTATTGTCAGCGAAAGATGCATTCGCACTGATGCTACGCGCGTTGTCGCAAGTTGGCGTCAGCAAAACATTCGCCGAATCTTTTACGACAAATATTGAAGAATACGCGCGTCGCGATGCTTATCGCTCGATGATCGAGGATGGACAAAGTGCGATGGAGCATCAATTCGATATGAAGCCATCTGTTGCCGAACAAGCCTTGGAGAAATTTGAGGATTGGTCCGCTCGCTCTGAAGAGGGCGTATTGCCGCAAGTGGTCACTTTATTGTTCACAGACATTGTTGACGCATCTGCACTCACGCAACGCTTAGGCAATCTACATGCACAACGCGTGATCAAAGCTCATGACACAGCGGTGAATGAAGCTGTTGAGAAAAATAAGGGGAAGAAGATCAAGCATACAGGCGACGGCATGATTGCAACGTTCCCAGATCCAGCAAAAGCAGTGGCCGCCGCACAAGCTATTCAGCAACATCTCGATGTGCATAACAAACGCTCGCCACACCTGAGCGCCAATGTGCGCATTTCTATCAATGCTGGCGAAGCGGTGAATGAGAATGGTGACTTGTTTGGCGCGACCGTCAAAATGACGGCGCAGTTGTGTGCTATGGCGAAGGCTGGGCAAATTTTAGCCGCCGACGTTGTGAAGTCATTTTGCAAATCATCCCAGCATGCGTTCAATCCCTTTGGCGAAGTGAGCATTACGGAACTCGGCAAAGTCAGAACCGTCTTTGAGGTGACCTGGATGAAGTCTGGGGCTGGTATTGAATACAGCGATATTGGCCAACCAGCAGGCTAAAACCCTAGGGTTTCCGCCATTTTTAGCGGTCATTAGACACTGATAGCCCTTGCCTTTATGCCCCAGCCCCCTATTCTCCGCCGCCGACCGCGATGCACATAGTGCATCCCTGATTCACTCGACGTCACAAGGAAATCTTCGCCGTGTCCGACCAAGCCGCTCAAAACAACACTGATCAGCAACGCCCGCCCATGTTCTATGAGCGCCCGGCGCCAGTTTCGCTGTCAGCCCATGCGAGCTTCAAAATCCGCGCTGAAATGGACTTCGAGTTCGCAGCGAAATCCAATACTGCGCCGCTGACGGCTCCTGAATTTGTTCTGGTGGCACGCCATTACCCGATTATCTTCGTCGGTGACCAAGCCATCCCAACGGCCGTGATGGGTTTGAAGATCGACGAAAACTTATTTGTGAATAGCAAGGGCGAGTGGGACGCCTATTCATACGTCCCCGCTTACGTCCGCCGTTTCCCGTTCATCCTCTTGGGCAATCAAGGCGACGAACGGTTGCAACTCGGCGTGGAAGAAACCGCCCAAACCAACAAGCCCGGCGCCCGCGCTTTGTTTGAAGGCGGCAAAGAAACCGAACTGCTACGACAGCAACTGGATATGTGTGAACAGTTCCACAATGCTTACCTGTACACGCGGGAATTCTCGCAAGCCATTTTGGACACCAAGCTGCTTGAAGAACGCGAATTGAATGTTCCGATTAGCGCCAGCGAAACCGCGAAACTCGGCACTTTTAACGCCATCAACGAAGACAAATTCAAAGAATTGCCTGATGCCACCATTCTGGATTGGCGCAAGAAGGGCTTCTTACACTCAGTATTTTTCCATCTTCAGTCGTTGAATAACTGGGAAATTTTGCTGGCAAAAGCCAATGAACGCGCTGGCTTCACGCCATCAGGAAAAGCCTCTTAAGCCGATCTAAAGCGGCAGATCTCTCAAAAACAGAAATCCGCCGCCATAGGCCTTTAGGGACGGTACAATGTGAATTGTGCCGTTCTTTTTTTGCCTGAGCCTCAGAACAGACGCCGCCCAGCGTTAAGCACCCAAGATACTGCTTATAACGCTAGAAAATGGGGATTTGCTTTAAGTCTTGGTGACGACCGCATCGGTTTTAGGCAAAATGTGCTGGGGATATGACGATTGGGTTTGGGCCGGATCAATTGCACAATCCGTTCCACTCACATCACGTAACGACTTTTTGTATTAGTTTTAGACGATGCGTGTTGCTTATTACGAGGTTTACGAGGCTCGCTTTGGTCAGTGGGTCCTGAAAGGCCGTTACCCGCCTCGTGAAGAAGCGGCAGCTCGTGCGCGCGCGGAAAAAAATTGGGCTGAGTCCCGCACCCCTACCGTCTTGCTTCAGGAAAACGTTCCCGCAGATGGTGATGAATTAGATATTAGCGTCGTTTATCGCAGTCCCGAGATTAAGCAGGTTTACAAATCACCCGATACTGGCGGCAGCATGGCCGGCAGCTTTGTAACTGTTGCAATCAATGGTGTCATCATTGGCGCCCTTGGCGCTGTTATTGCAGCCATTGCCTTAGCGGGTTCACCAGCGCGCTTCTTTTTATCACTTTTAGTTTTTCTCATGGTCGCGGCTGGCGCCATGATGGTTCTTTTCCGCGTGATGGTTCCTGCCGAACTTATGATGTGGCGCAATAAAACAGCGGAAGCGAAGCGCAAAACAATCGAATTGCTGAGTATCTTTGATGATTCTGAAACGCCGCGTCCCATGGCCGCGAGTAGTCCAAACCGCGTCCGCCGCCAACGCAAAGGTGCGTTTTCCCACCCTAAAGGAGAAGTGATCGTCGCCGCGGGTGTAAACACACAGAGTTTCGGTGGTGATGATGGAACTGACTCGCAATCAAAAACCGCACAATTACAAGAACTCGTCGCGCGTCAGGTCTTAATCCTGCAATCGTTTGCCAGCGACGCAATGAGCGCCCTCGGTTTACGCGCTGGAAACTTGCAAGCGTTTGATCGTTACGGGTTGAACCTATACATCGCGGGTGCTGCACAAGAGCTTGCTTGGCGTGAGAAATTAACCGATCAGACAATGATCTCAATTCTGACGAACGTGCTTACCGAACAAAACACCAGCTTAGAAGCGGCAAAAGCTTTTGCAGATCGCTTGGAAACCGCCAGTAATCGCCCTCGGTTCCGGACCATGTTGCAAGCAGGTCGCTCAGCTATGGTCGCAACACTTGATGAACAACCTATTCCGTCGGAAGCCGCCATCGATTTAGTGCTCTCAAACTGGAGCAATCCGCATGGCAATACGAGTGCAGCTAAACGGATTGCTGTACTGTTGACAGATCTGGTGGGTTCCACTGATGCAACGCGAAAACTTGGCAATAGCGGCGCACAGCGCTTATTGCGCGCGCATAACGCTATTGTACGTGACGCGTTGAAAAGTTGCCGTGGTCAAGAAGTAAAACACACAGGCGATGGTATCTTGTGTATTTTCAACTCACCCGGAGACGCGGGGAATGCGGCTATTGCCATTCAACAAGACGCATTTGCTTACGTTCGCGACAACCCCGATTTACCTTTGGCGATCCGCCTCGGCATTGAATATGGCGAGGGTATGAAAGATGAAACCGGTGAATATTTCGGCCCGGCTATTACTGCCATTGAAGGCATCTGCGATGCGGGCGGTACCGGCGATATTGCAGTATCGGCTGCAGTCAAAGATCAAACTGAAGGCGCCATTCTGCAATACGTAGACCTGACGCCAAGCCCGACAGCAAAGAGCTTTGTACCGGGTTTATACAAACTGCTGTGGCAGCCAAAGCCAGTCTATAACGCACCACCCCTGGAATATCGCCAGATAGGCACCAGCGATGCTCCCGCCCCTGAGCTCGAATGAGTAGCTCAATGATCGGTCTGTAGCCGGTCGTTTGTGTGTAACTTGCCTGCACAAGCTTAAGATTGATAAGCAGATAGACACCTCAAATGACACTGAGTTGAAGTGCCAGACATCGAACCCACGCCACCTTCTGCGCCTTTACCGACAACAACACCGGCCCCCGTTTGGTCGGTGCTGCGAGAACACCCCGTATTTCGCGCAATTTGGCTCGCGGGCCTCGTTTCACTTGTGGGCTCGTGGATGCAAAACCTCGGCGCAGCATGGCTGATGACCGATATATCTGACTCTCCTGCGATGGTCGGATTGGTTCAAACCGCACAAGCATTACCCAGCCTTATTTTTGCACTGATTGCGGGCGCTTTGGCCGACATGTTCGACCGCCGCAAGTTCTTGATGACAGTCATGGTCTGGCAAACACTTGTGACCGCGCTGCTAGCGCTGTTAACTGCGCTGGGTTTGATAACCCCGTGGATGCTGCTGGGTTTTATATTTGCGGTTGCCATCGGTGGCACATGCCAGGTTCCTGCAATGTCGGCTACACTGCAAGATATCGTGCCACGAAGCCGGGTTATTGCAGCAGTTACATTGAATTCGATTTCGATGAACATGTCTCGCGCTGTGGGCCCTGCCCTCGCGGGTTTTCTGATTGCTGCAACCGGCGTAGCTTTAGCATTTGTTGTAAATTCTATTTCATACCTTGTGTTTATGGTGGTGGTTGCGTTTCGCATCCCCAAGGCGACATTACGCCAAGCACAGCGCCAGGGGTTTTACGATACCCTCATGAGTGGTTTGCGTTACGCGCGCAAAGCCAAGCAATTCCAGGCTGTTCTCATCCGCGGCTTTTTCTATTTCTTATTCGCCAGCGCCGTTCAGTCATTGTTGCCTTTTCTTGCCCGACAGGAATTAGGCGTAACCGCCAGCACATACGGCCCTCTTGTCGGCTTTATTGGTATTGGTGCGCTTGTAACGGCTTTTCTGATTGTGCCTATTACAACAGCGCGCTTCTCACGTGATAGCGTCGTCTTAAGCGCCAGCATCATGATTGGCATCTGCCAATTGATCATGGCCTGGATTCACAGCTATGCCGTTTTTGCGATCGTATTGTTGATCTTTGGTGGCGCATGGATGATTTCGATGATGTCCTTCCAGGTGTCCTCGCAGATGACATTACCCGGCTGGGTGCGTGGCCGTGGCATCAGCATGAGCATGATGAGTTTCACAGCTGGCATGGGCGTATCGGGTCTTCTGTGGGGCCAGATCGCTCACTTCACGAACTTAACAACCACCTTCACAATTGCAGGCATCGGTATGATTGTGACTTCACTTGTTACACATCGCTTTAAAATCGGCAGCAACGAAACCGAAGACGTTTAGACAATGTTCCCAAAGAAATACCGTAAATTTATCCTGACCCAGTTTGGCGAAGATTTTCGCGCCTGCACGGCGATTGTTGAAACGCCGTGGCAAGACCCAGGCGACGATGAAGTTGTAGTTAAAAATATCTATGCCGGCGTGAACGGCATTTATGACTACAACATGATGCGCAATGCGGTTGATTATATCAAAATTGATTTACCGGCTGATCTCGGCATCGAAGTTGTGGGCCGCATCGTTGCTGTAGGCAAAAATGTAAAATCATTCAAAGAAGGTGATGCTGTAGCAGCATGGAAAGTCGGAAACGGCTACCGTGATTACCAAGTCATCTCACAAAATCGTCTTTATAGCGTTCGCGAACCGTCGCCAGAAATTCTAACGCTTATCCCAACAGGCGTCTCGGGCATGATTGGACTTGAGCGCGTTGGTGAAATGAAAAGCGGTGAAATCATCGCTGTCTCTGCGGCTGCGGGTGGCTTAGGTCACATCGTTGTGCAAGTCGCAAAGCAGGCTGGCAACCACGTCATCGGTTTGGCAGGTAGCGATGAAAAGTGTGAAATCTTGCGCAAACTCGGCTGTGATCGCCCAATTAATTATCGAACGGAAGATGTCGGCACTGTTCTGAAGAACGAATACCCCAAGGGTATAAACATTGGGTACGATTCAGTTGGCGGCATAACTTTCGATACCTTTGTCGAAAATCTTGCCATCAAAGGTCGCCTCGTTATCAGCGGGTACACCTCTGAAGTTGGAAAACCATTGCAAGCAGTGACGGCCCCACGCCCTTGGACGAAACTCTATTTCAAATCGGCGTCTATTCGAGGATTCATTAACCCACATTTCCAAGAATTCTGGCCTGATGCAGCAGAGCGTTTGCTGCGCGCCTACTACGATAACACTTTGACAGTTCTCATAGACCCTACCCCTTTCGTGGGTCTAGAAGCCGTTCCTGATGCCGTGGCGTACCTGATGTCAGGTCGTAATCTCGGCAAGGTCGTGATCAAGTTCGATCACTGACGCGTGTCTATCAATATTCGCATCTGTGTGGTCACATGTAGTGCGAGTAAACAGAGGGAGGGTTCTGATGCTTAAATCAATCTTGAAACTCAGCATCGCAGTTGCTGCGATCTGCGGCGTTTCAAACGTTGCGAGCGCTGAGAAATTGGATCTGAACACTGCTGAAGGCGTAACGAAAGTTATGCGCAAATTGCAGTGCTCTTTAAAAGACAACAAGCCGGTCACATACTTTTGGCAAGGTACAGCGTACGGCCGTACCATGGGGCAAGCCGATAAAGTCTTGTTCGATGTTGACGGCATGAACATTCGTCAGTGCGCAACGGTCCGTGATAAAGACGGCAAGTATGGCTATCGCCTCGTATCACGCGAACTGCTGCTGTACCGTGATGCTAAAACTGGTGAATACCTGCGTACGTGGGATAACCCGTACACCGGCCAGAAAGTAAGCGTGCTGCATGTCGCTAACGATCCGGTGAATAGCCGTCCTTCGTTCGGCTTGGACCGTGATGGCAAACCGATGAAATTTCCTGGCCAAATCTTGGATGGCCAGATCTGGATGACGTCAACGATTCCGTTATTTTATTCAAACCCGCTGGCGGGTGATTACCAAAAACAAATTGGTGGAATTTACCACGCAACTGAAATGTTCAACTTCTTCGCCAAAGAAAAAGACTTATTGGACGGCAGCAAAGACCAAGCAGACGTAACTGTAGCATGGCAGCGCATGTCCGACTGGTTACCGTGGATGGAGATGAGCGGCCGCGAAGGGCAATTCTATGTCAGCACAGGCGGCCGTATGCTCAGAAAGCATGATGATCTTCCGCAACGCGTGAAGGATGAAATCGCCAAAAACTATCCGACCTATAATATGCCGCCACCGACGGACGATCCGCGTCCGAACGAAACAAGCTGGACCTATTTCAAGAAAATGGTGCCAGCCGAAAAGAAATCAGAAGGCAGCCACTAGAAATCAAAAAGCCCCGTTCCTTAGAACGGGGCTTTTTTAATGCGCTAGATTGTTAGTCGACCGACTTCGCGATCCGGAAGCCGTATAGTTCGTGCTTCGTATTGGCTGGCGCGAAGGCGCGGTAACTGACACGGGCCAGCCACGCCGCGTTATCCCACGAACCGCCACGTAAAACGCGCTTCTCACAAGCCCCGCCGCCATCACGTGTAGAGGCAGTATCGATGGCAGAGGTGTAATCCCGATACCAGCAATCAGCAGTCCACTCCCACGCATTACCGACCATGTCGTGAATGCCATAACCATTGGCTTTGAATGAACCGACAGGTGCCGCACCAGAACCATCCCAGGCACTGCCGCAATCTAAGCAATTGGCCATGTTACGGCCTGCCTGCTCGCCCCATGGATAAGCAGTTGCTGCACCGGCCCGTGCGGCATATTCCCATTCAGCCTCAGACGGCAAACGATACTCTTCACCTGTCTTGACGCGTAGCCAGTCAACATACTTTTGTGCATCAAGCCAACTCACACCCGTGACCGGCAGTTCATCATCGGCCCCTGTTTGGAACGGAACTTTACGTTCGGGCGAGCACGCCCCTTCCTCAATGCAGACAGCATATTCGCGTCGTGTAATTTCATAGCGCCCGATTTTAAACGCGGCCACCTGAACTTCGTGAACCGGATGTTCAGAGCGCGCACCATTGCCAACCGTATCACCCATCGAGAAGGAGCCCGCAGGAACCAGTATCAATTCACTTTCGACATCTTCAGCAAAATGGCGGCGTTGCTCAGTTATCGTCAGCCATTTTTGTTTAAGTTCAGCGGCAGCATCGGCGTCCGATATAGAGGCAAGTGCAGGCAGCGTAATGCCGTACTGCTGTTCAACCAGTAATTCAGCCTGACGCAAGTCGCGCAGTTTGCCGGACAGCACCGTCTCGACATTACTCAAAACGGTAATTGCTTCATCATAGCGGCCACGAATAATGTGATCTTCGCTTAAGCCCATGAGATTGTATGCATTGAGCACATCCGAGCCATTGAAGACACGCGGCGTGACCATATCAGACAACGCACGCACCATATCGGCATTGCGGCGCGCGTCGATTAGAGTGGGTAACTCTTGGCTTTCCTTGTCAGTCTTGTCGAACTGTTCAAGAGTATTGAGGGTCAATCGTGCATCCGTCGCGCGACGTTGCAGTGCTTTTTGCGCATTAGTGAGTGTTGCGCGTAATTCCACAGCACGGGTCTGCAAACCTTGTGCCTGGATACGCACTTGGGTGCGCGCGCCGCCGCCGGGCAGCCATTCAGCAACAGGACCCAAAATTGTTTCATTGGCTGACTGAATACCTAACGCAACAGCCGCTACAAACCCAAGCACGACAGTGGCCGCCGCAACGCGCGCTGAAATATTCTTCATACGCTTCGCAGGCGTTGAGGCCGCACTCAAGAAATGAGTGATAGATGTAAACCGGGCTTCCGGCGCAAGAGCCAACGCACGCTCAACCGCTGAAGTGAAATATGCAGGTAAATCAGGGCGCATCATGCTGAGTGATTTACGACCTGTAACAGGGGCAGCACCCGTGGCCATGTAATACGCCAAGGCCGCAATGCTGTATTGGTCGGATTGCGCATCCAATTCGCTTGCATCCGGCGCATCTGTACGCAGCAATGCATGAACCTCCGGCGCAATGAAGGCATGATCCTCAGCTTGCATTGCCGCCGCACCCGCCAAAATCGGCAGGGCAATATTCATAGCAAAGTCGCTGAGCTTTACAGTTTGGTCAGGCGCAATCAGAACGTTATGCGGCGTTAAATTTAAGTGGTGCGTCTTCTTCTCGGCATACGCCAATGTTGTAGCGATCTGATCGAGGACACGCAAAATTTCTGGCGCCGATTTCGGCTGAGACCAAGCCAATGGCACATCTCGCTGCGCAAGCGAGCGCCCCTCAACCAACTCCATAACAATGAACGTGTGGCCGCCCGCTTGGACTGCGGAATAGACGTTCACAATGCCGGAATGCGCGAGGCTGATCACGGGGTGTGCGGCAGCGGCAGCGCGCTTGGCCATACCCGGCACCAACAGCAATTGCGGTGCGATAATTTTCAGCGCGATATCTTTGCCCCACGTCAGGTCAAGTGCACGAAATACTGACCCGCGCGGACCATAGCCTAACCGTGCTCTGATAACGTAGCGGTCTCCAATCACCGTACCCGGCTTGAAGTCGACATACGACCCTGCGGGAACGGCGGTGATCGCGCCTTGAGTCAGCGCCGTATCCCGCGCAGCATCAAGCTCGCGCATTTGCGCTTCCAGCACACGCTTCTCAGCTTCTGAATGGGAGGTAACCCAACGGCGTTCGAGGTTACGCCGACGCTCAGCGTATTTTGCCTCGATATCATCGGGCTCTACTGGCCCGGTCAGCCCCAAAAGGGCCATGGCCTGCTCGTGGTCCATGCTTTCCATGGTCGTTTTCTACCGTATCTAACCGCCATTTCTTGGCTGTGTAACGAAGATACCATGGCAAGACCCTGGCAGGGCAACACTCCTGAAAGCCCGCAGAAATCCTCACTTTTTTAAGCAGAATTCAGGCTTTTAGCCCTTTTCCCCAAGCGAATCGGGCAATTTGGCCCTCAAACCCCTGCCGATGGGGCTAGAAGCTTGTGCGTAAACCAAGCCGAGCAGCGCGTGGCGTTGCAACGGCGATCAGGCCATCGGCAGAGCGGCCTGCTTCAACCGTCCGGTCAAACACGTTCTCAACTGCCGCATAAATTTCAGTGCGCCCAGACAATGCAAACTGCGCGGTCGCATCTGCGACAACATACCCACGCAACACACGCGTGTTCTGATCATCATCAAACTGCCGAGATGCGCCACGCACTTGCGTGATGAACGTCAGACGATCAGTTGTAACCCACCGCAATTGCGCAGTTGCCTGATGCTGTGGAACTTGCGCTAACCTTAGCCCCTCCAGTGCGCGCTGCTGTGGACTTTTCGTAATATTAGGGGATGTGAACAGATAACTGACTGAGACTTGGAGCGTGGGCGTTATACGCGCTGATGCACTTGTCTCGAAACCATCAGTAACGATGCGGTCAATATTCTGGCGCTGACGCAACACACCGCCCGCAGGCACAGTCACACCCAATGTTGCGTTTAAACCAGGCGTGGTCTGAACCGTAACGTTGGTCACAGCATTTTTAAGAACGGTGTAAAAATATGTCGCACTGAGATTGATATCGCTCGCGACAGACCACTCTGCACCAAGGTCGAACCCTTCCAGCTTTTCAATCCCTAACGCCGGATTGGCTTCGGTGATGTCATTGCCGACACGGAAAGGACGGTAAAGTTCATTCAATGTGGGCAGACGAAACCCGGTATAGCCCGTTGCCTTCAACGACACGTCTTGCACGGGTTTATAAACAAGGCCACCGCGCATTGTGCCCACTGTGCCATCGCGATCAGCAAAGCGATCATCACGAACCAACACACCGGTTTGCAGCACAGACTCTTGGCGCATGCCGTCAGATTGGCGCCATGCATCAACGCGGCCGCCAACAGTTGCCAATAACTCAGGCGTGGCTTGCCAATTGATCTCGGTAAATGCGCCGGCCAGAAGCTGTTCGCCGCCAGCTTTGCGAACCCGCGTAAAGCCAGCACCGACGTTCTGGAAATTCTCGTTTGTATCGCCGTTCACTGAACGCACATCAGCGCCAGCATCAATTGAGATATTCGAGTTAAGCTGGTGGCGAACAACCATATTTCCACCCACAGCCGTCGCTGGCACAGCAAACTGATCCAGCGATGGCGTCGCTGTGGTTCGCGTCGCATTCACCGCAGAGAATACAGCACGGAAAGCCTGATCGCGAATATACGCGTTCACTTCCCACGATGTTGGGCCATTGGGATCATGCAATACAGACAACGAGGCATCTGACACGCGCGTCTTTGACTCGGTGATATCAATGCCATTGATGAATTTGCTTTCTGAATAACGCCCCGTACCACGCACAATGGTGTGATCAGTTAATGCATACTGCGCACCGACTTCGACAACACCGCCCTCATCAGCTGCGCGCCGATCAATAGTACCGCGCTGATCTTCACGAATTAAATACGTGCCGTCTGTTGTGTGCCCGTGAACAAGCCCATGAAATGCGGCGCGATCACTTACAGATTGAATATGGCCAGTTGCTTCATACGTATCGTGTGGACCGACTGAGCCTTCAAACGTTGCGCTATTGGCAGTAGGCATAGAGCTTTGCAGCCGGATCACGCCGGCTAAAGCGGCATTGCCCCACGCCCCCGCACCACCACCGCGCGTGAGTGACGCTTGCTCAAGCGATGCCGTAGGGATGCGGCTCCAATCCACCCAACCGCCGAATGCGTCGTTTTGCGGAATGCCATCCAGCAAGATGAGCGTGCGGCCCGCACCGCTAGGCCCCAAGCCCCGAAGCGTGACGCCTTGTGTTGTTGGATGTGCCGCGCGGCTGGATTGGCGGCGAAACAGGCCAAACCCCGGCACACTGCGCAAAACATCATCCAGCCGAGCACCGGCTGAGACCTGAAGATCGTCACGCGTTAAAGTCGTAGTGGCAAAGGCGGGTTCGTTTGCGGACGGTTTCAGGGCCCGCCCCGTGACTAGAATCTCTGGGATCGTCTCGTCCGCGCGGGCCGGATTGCCCCCCAAGGCGCCTGCGACGGCGCCAACGGCTGAAATCGCCCAAAAACGTTTTAACATCATGATTTTAATAATCTTTATCGGAAAACAAGGCGCCCCATGGTCTGGCGCAGCTAACATATATAATGTGCAGCAGCGGGGCGAGGCCGATTGGCCAAAAGTGTTAAGACCGGATCGAGCAGGATATGGGGATGGTCCCTGCCTGCCCGGGCCAAAGAGGGGAACGTATGACGCGTGTGGGCTACGGCATTGGGCTTGTAATATTATGCTGGGGAACCGCTGCAATGGCGGGATCCATTAGCGCTCAAATTAATACCGACGACGGAACCGCGCTTTCAGAAGCCGTGGTCTTTGCGGTGCCTGCAAATGGTCCCGTTTCAAAACCCACGCAAAAAGCATTGATGGTGCAAGAGAACCAGCAGTTCGCGCCTTTCGTATTGCCAGTACAAGTCGGAACGAATGTTGAATTTCCCAACCGTGATTCCTTTCGTCATCACGTCTATTCGTTTTCTCCTGCGAAACCGTTTGAATTGAAATTGTTTGGTGGCACCGAAAGGCAAATCGTTACCTTCGACAAAGAAGGTGCTGTTGCGCTGGGATGCAACATTCACGACAACATGCTGGCTTATATCTATGTTGTGCCAACGCCTTACTTCGTCAAAACCGATGAGCGTGGCCAAGCTGTCCTGAGCAATCTTCCAGCAGGCGCGTATACGGTAAAAGTATGGCACCCCAATCAAAAAAGCGGCAGCGAACAGTCCACGGCCCTAACCATCGCCGCTGAAGGTGCAACAGATTTCAAAACCACCCTCACGATGAAACGCGAGCGCAAACAAAAAAAGCCCGGCGCTAAAGACGAAACCGACTATTAACGCAATAAGGCCCGCCGCGGTGTTTAAACAATTTCAAACCAAGCTCGTTCTATTCTTCGCCGCACTCTTCGCTGTCGTTCAGGGCGCATCGTATGTGGCTGTGCAAAATAACGTCCGCAGCAGCATCTTAGATGAAGCAAGCAATCAACTCGCCAAAGCCTATACGGTTTTTCTCAATGACGTTGAAACCACAACCTCTGCACTTGCGGAAGGTTCACGGATTGTCGCCTCAGATTTTGGATTCCGCCAAGCTGTAGCCAGCAATGATCGCCCCACCATCATGTCGGCGATTAACAATCTCAGTCAGCGTATTAAAGCAGATCGCGTGATTTTGGTTGACCTTGAAAACAAGATTATTGGCGATACTGGATCCGCCGCCGATGCAGCGTCATCTGGCAACATCGTCACAATGGGACTAGCTAACGCGACATTCCCCTTCCCAGAGATGATCGACGATGCTGACGCTAACGATCAATCAGTTAAAATCACTGTCATGGACCAACGCGTTTACCAAACTGTCGTTGTCCCAATCCGCGCGCCAGACCTTATTGCATCTATCGTTATTGGAACTGAAATCGACCGCTCCTATGTGGGCGATTTAGTGCGGAAATTCACAGTACCATTGGACATCACATTCGCCCGGCACGATGCCAATAGCAGTGAGTGGGTCACCAATACGACGACACTCAAGCCAGAGTTATCTACCGCACTTATGGGGATTCTGAAGACCGCCGGTGATACCGACAAGAAAGCCCCCCGTACAATGAAACTAGAAGGACAGGATTTCGTCGGACTGATCGCGACATTGGATTCACCAAAGTCCAGCCCCAAAGTTGATGCGATTATTCAGTATTCGCTGGATGCATCCCTTGAGCCCTTTGGCCAACTATTCTTAACCTTGATTGCCTTAGCCGCAGGTACGCTGCTTTTAACATTGCTGGGCTCGTATGCAATTGCTGGAAGTGTTGCGAAGCCTATCCGTATCCTTGATGCTGCGGCACGGCGCATTCAAAGCGGTAATTATAAAGAAAAAGTCTCCCTCACCCAGCAAGATGAGATCGGGCGATTGTCGGAAACTTTCAATCAGATGATGGATGGCATCGCTGAACGCGAAACAAAGATTGAGTATCAATCACTGCACGACCCTGCCACAGGTTTGCCTAATCGTCTTGCCTTTGAGCGTCGACTTTCTGACGTGACAAAATCCGCCATAGAAACAAAAACCCCCTTTAGCGTTTACCTGATTCAAATTGGCCGCTTCTCGGAAATCACCAACACGTTGGGGCACGACACCGGCGAGAAGCTGATTGCTCAGATTGGCGAAGATCTGAAAGGCATCGTAAAACAGTCAGACATGATTGCGCGGCACTCTAATAATATGTTTGCTATGCTTTTACCCAGCACGGGCAGCTCTCAATTAAACCCTGCCGTGGGTCGTATTTTGGAATCGTTCGATAAGCCCGTCAGCGTTGACGGCACAAGTATAGACGTCACCGCTTGGATTGGGGAAGCGTGTTATCCAGAACACGGTGACGATGGACGTACGCTGCTGCAACGTGCCGATACAGCGATCTATGAAGCAAAAAAAGCCTCACAGAGTTACGCTCTGTATGATCCGCAATTGGACCCTTACAAACCTGAACGCCTGTCGATGATGGGCGAGTTGCGCCAAGGTCTCGACCGCGGCGAGTTCCGACTTTATTATCAACCGAAAATCGATATCGCGACCGAGAAGATCACTGCGGCCGAGGCATTGATTCGTTGGATCCACCCCGTGCGCGGCTTCATGCCGCCCGACTCATTCATCCCGCTCGCTGAGCAGACAGGAAACATTCAAAAAGTCACGTCATGGGCACTGGATACTGCGATTAAGCAAGTTGCCGCATGGAAAACAAATGGCGTCGACATCAAAGTGGCCATCAACCTGTCAGCCCGCGATCTCAACAATCGCTACTTGCCGCATGAGATTGACCGTTTGCTGCGTTTGCATGGCGCTAATATTCGTCAGTTGATCCTGGAAATCACTGAAAGCGCAGTGATGGAAGACCCCAAGCAGTCTATGGAAGTGATGTCCGCGCTCAACAAAATGGGAGCCACGCTTTCCATCGACGATTACGGCACGGGCTATTCATCAATGTCTTATCTAAAAAGCCTGCCGGTGCAGGAAATCAAAATCGATAAGTCCTTTGTGCTTAAACTTTCCAGCAATAAGGGCGATGAAATTCTGGTGCACTCGACAATTGATCTTGGCCATAACTTGGGCTTGAAAGTCACCGCTGAAGGGATTGAGGATCAAGCAGCGCTTGATATTCTGAAACAGTATGGCTGTGAAACCGGACAAGGCTATCACATCAGTAAGCCGATACCGGCTGATGACTTCGAAAAGCTTTTCAGAGCATCGCGCTGGTCTCCTCTTACCACGGTCGGCGCGTAAATGCGCACATTGCGCATTTTAGGCGCAGTTATCACCGGTAGCGCACTGTTCGGCACACCAGCGCAAGCTGGTGATGACCTGCCATCTTTTAAACTTAAGGGTCTTTTGGATGGTCGTTTCGCATTCACCGACCATACCCGTAGTTGGGAAGATAAAGGGTTTGGCAAAACCCGTTATGGCGAAGATACCAATGGCGATACGCGCGCGATTGCGCGGGTGGCAGAAGCCGCCGTTGTTTTGCAAACTGACTTAACGTGGGATTTGTCAGCTGTTGCTCACATCACAGCAAACTCTCAGCAGCGCCACGCGACTGATGTTGTTGAAGCGTTTGTGCAATACAAGCCTGCCCCATCCAATGCCGTCCAGTTTCGCGCCAAAGCGGGAGCGTTCTTTCCCCCCATCTCCCTGGAAAACACCAATCTTGCCTGGACCAGCCCTTATACGATCAGCTCATCCGCCATTAATACGTGGGTGGGTGAAGAGCTGCGAACAATCGGCGTTGAAGGCAGCATGGTCTATCGTGCGGAAGGCTGGGAAAGCGCTGTCTCAGCCGCGATCTTTGGATACAACGATCCGACAGGATCGCTTTTGACATGGCGCGGCTGGGCCATTCACGATCGCGAAGCAGGCTTGTTCGAACGCTTACCGTTAGCGCCGCTTCCAAACTTTCGGATTGGAACAGGATCAGCGCCCGGTCAAGCTGATGCCGTCGATCCATTTAAGGAACTTGATCACCGCGCAGGCTTTTATGTGGCCGCCAACCTTAACCATGATGATGGACACAAATTGCGCGCACTTTATTACGATAATCGCGCAAACAACCGTATTTTTGACGGGCGCCAGTATGCGTGGCACACGCAGTTTGTGGCGTTGTCTGCGGCGACGGCCATTTTAGATGATACGGACATCGTCGCCCAAGGAATGCTGGGGCGAACAACGATGGCATCTTTCCCCACATTCACGGTCGCGGATAATGATTTTGCCTCGGCTTTTATTCTGCTGTCGCGAAAGTGGGATAATCATAGGGTATCAGCCCGCGCCGAGGTCTTTGACATCAACGACAAAGATCTGTCCATCGATGACCCAAATTCCGAGCACGGGACTGCATTAACCTTTTCGTATGTGTACCGGCCGAGCCCGCAGCAACGGTTAACGATTGAATTTTTACATCTGAACTCAAACCGCGAGGTTCGCAGAACGTTTGGCTTGCCTGAACACAGGACAGAGAACCTCCTTCAATTGAGCTACAGACTATTCTTTTCCTGGGAGTAGCTTCAAAATACGTTCATGGCGAACTCCAGATCATATTGCGGACGCTTCATAACCTTAGCGCTTCTTGCGCTGGGCTCTGGTGCGTATGCGCAAGATGAACTGCCCTCACTCAATGTGAAGGGCCTGGTTGATTTGCGCCTTATTGTCCCCGACGACACGATCAGTTGGGAAAATAAAGGCCTGGGTAAAACCCGCTATGGCGGCGAAGCAGATGTTATAGCGCGCATGGCCGAAGCATCTTTAATCCTACAACCCAAAATCACATGGGATTTGTCGGGATTTGTACATCTCACCACTAATACGCAGCAAAAGAACGCTGTCGATGTTGTGGAAGCGTTTTTATCTTACAAGCCTGCCCCAACAGGCCGTTTTGGTGTGCGCGCAAAAGCGGGTTCTTATTTCCCGCCCATCTCGCTGGAAAACACCAGCATGGCGTGGACCAGCCCTTACACGATCAGTTCGTCCGCTATTAACAGCTGGGTCGGTGAGGAACTGAAAAGCACGGGTGCCGAAGTCACCCTATTCGCACGCGGCGAAGACACAACATTCTCGGTGCTCGGCTCAGGGTTTTACTTCAACGATCCGGCTGGAACGGCGTTGGCTTGGCGTGGATGGGCCATTCATGATCGCGAAGCCGGATTAACAGAGCGCCTCTCACTGCCTTACGTGCGCATCACCCGCCCCAGCGGGCGCTTGTTCCGCCAAGCGCCGTATATTGAGCCATTCAAGGAAATGGATAACCGCATGGCCTATTACGTCGGCGCACGGGTTGAGAATGAAGACTGGGGCGAATTTCGCGCCATGTATTACAGCAACCCTGCTGATGATCGCATGCTTAAGAACGGCCAATGGCCATGGGATACCTCGTTTAAGTCGTTTGGCCTAAAGACTCAGCTGCTGGGTGATATCGATCTGATTGCGCAATACATGGATGGCTACACAAAAGTCGTTACCTTACCCGGCGCCCTCAGTTCTGTGGTTGATACCGAATTCATGTCGGCTTTCGTGCTTCTTAGTCACGAATGGGACGCGCACCGCGTGTCCGCACGGTTCGAGTACTTCGAAACAAAAGATGAGGATGTCTTGTTCCCCGACAATAATAACGAATGGGGGAACGCGGTGACCCTGGCATACGTTTTACGTCCTACGGATAATCAACGTCTGACAGTGGAATTCCTGCACGTGCATAGTAATCGTCCCGAGCGTACACTCAGCTTTGGCTCGTCAGCACGGGTCAATGAAAACCAGGTCCAGGCTAGTTACCGCTTTTTCTTTTAATTAGGTTTTTGAAGGCCCCATGCCCATCACGCGTCAATCTCGCGACTTGCTTGGCTTTGCCTCACTCGCTGGTATCGTTGCCCTTACCATTTTCTTGATGGTTGTAGGCCAAGGCATTTTCCTGCCCCTGGTTCTAGCGATTTTTATTTCATATCTGATCATCGCTCTTGGGCATGCCATTGAAGGCATTAAAATCGGGACATGGCATCCTAGCGCCACTGTGGGCCTGATACTTGCCATCATGGTTTTCATTATGGCGATTACCGGCGTTGTTCAGATTATTGCCGATAACTTGCGCGACGTAGCGACCGCCGCCCCTGAATACCAGGACCGCTTAAAAAAAGTTATTGCTCAGGTCAGCGGTTTGATTGCTAAGATTTTCGGCAAAAGCAAACCACTGACAATGACGACACTGCTGAATGAGATTGATGTGGGCTTGGTCGTCACCAAGTTTGCAGGGGCTTTTCAGTCCATCGCCGGGAACACGTTTCAAATCTTCGCGTACGTTGCCTTCCTGCTGCTGGAAAGCCGCTACTTCGACCGCAAAATGCGCGCCATGTTCCCGGATAAAGACCGCGAAAAGACCGTACGCGATACCATGACCGAGATCGGGAAACGCATTGAGACCTATGTGTTAGTCAAAACCATGATCAGTTTCCTGGTGGGGGTCGCAAGCTTTGTAGTGCTAACCATTGCTGATGTGGATTTTGCACCGTTCTGGGCGCTGCTGATATTTGTCTTGAACTTCATTCCTTATATCGGCTCACCCATGGGCATGATGTTCCCAACACTGATGGCGTTATTGAAGTTCCAGTCCATCCCAACAGCGCTAATCATCTTGGGCTTCCTATGGGGAGTCCAAAGCACCATCGAGAACTTCTTGGAACCCAAACTGATGGGCCGGTCCTTGAACCTCAGTCCCGTCTTTATGATGCTATCGCTCTCTGTATGGGGTGCCATTTGGGGCATCACGGGCATGATCCTGGCTGTGCCGATCATGGTGATGATGATGATCGTCCTCGCTCAGTTCCCTGAAACTCGCCCGGTCGCCGTCATGATGTCGGAAACCGGCGAAGTGAAGTAGCGGCCTTAAGCTGGCTCTAAATCCTGCTCACGCAGCTTATAGCGGCTGAGGAAGAACAGGCTGCTGAGATGCACCGCTATGGGCACGATCACGTAAGCAATTGTGATGCCAGTTAACGCAGACGCGGGCTGCTCATGGGCGAGCCCCGTTGTTGATTCAACATACCCAAACCAGCTGAGCAAAATACCGACAATCAGCGTGCCAAACGCGAAAGCTACCTTTTCACTGGCCAGCCAAACGCCGTTAAAGGCCCCTTCACGGTTTAAACCCGTCTTCAGACGGTCATAAGCAACCGTATCCGTCAGCATCGAAAGCGCGGTGAGGATGAAGGCGCTGTTAAAC
Source organism: Rhodospirillaceae bacterium (assembly GCA_965229355.1). Taxonomy (GTDB): domain Bacteria; phylum Pseudomonadota; class Alphaproteobacteria; order Rhodospirillales; family Rhodospirillaceae. The sequence continues at coordinate 4,413,866 of OZ245869.1, forward strand.
AGGCCATTGAGTGTTCCGATAAGATAGATCAGCCATAGGGCCGGATCGGGGATAAGCCACAACGCAAACGCCGCGCAGTACAGCAGCAGTGCCGTCACATAGACGTGCTTTTTACCGAACCTTTTGCATAAGGCCACCCAAAGGGGTTGCGAAAAAATACCCGCCAGCGCAATGAACAGGATCGATGTGCCTAATACAGTGGGCGGCTGCTTTAACACCAGCATTTGGAAATAAATAATAGCCGCATAGCCTGTTCCTTCGGCCAGGCGTTGTAAAAACGCAGCAGACAGCAAAATCAGGAACGGCTTATTGCTCAAGGCCAGCTTGAACTGAGCCAGAACGCTTAAGCTGGTTTCATGGCGGTCATAATATGGCGCTTTAGCCGTCGCAAAGACTGGCACCATCATCGTGAGTAAGCAGATGATCCCGATCACCCAGGCCATAAAGCTGTAAGCTTCGCGTCCAACGCCACCCATATCGCGAATGGCGGCAGCGTATCCGCCGACAATCAACCCAGTCGCCATAAAGGCAACACGGAATGCCATCAGACGGGTGCGATCATGCGGATTAGCCGTCATCTCTGATCCCATGGTCAGATATGGTACCGAATACGCGGCAAACGCGGTAAGGGCTAAGGTATAAGCGCCCGAGACGTACACTGCGGTGGCAATAGGGCTTTCAAATAACGGCACGTTGAAAACAAGCAGCAGCAGAAGGACGGTCAATATACCGCCCACAAACATAAAGGGGCGTCGCCGCCCCCACCGTGTTGAAATCCGATCCGATGCAATGCCCGCCAAGGGATCGGCAAACACCACCCATATTTTTGGAATGAAAATCGCCAATCCCGCAATGACAGGCATCACACCCAGTGCATCAGTCAGAAAGGGAAGTAACAAGAGTGCCGGGGCATCACGGAAGATCTGCCCGCCGACCATTCCAACGCCGTACCCCGTGCACAGCCAGGTCGGAAGACGATCAGAACCAGCTTTTGAAGGCGCAGTAATCGTCTGTGCAATGTGATCGGCCATTCCATCCCCCAGAAACGTGCTGAATGGTCACCTTACCACCCACATAAGCCGCTCCAAGACGTTCTGAGTTGTTTCCAGCGCATCGCTCGCAGCCCGACTATGCGTTTAGCGCTATTCAGGGTGTGGCTATCAGAGCCAACAGATGGTTTGCAGGCGCGGGAATAGCTTTATCCTCGGATCATGAGACTTATATAGAGTCGATCATAATTACGACCCTGACCCAGGTGGAGCAGTAGCAATGGCTAATCAAAACCAGCACGAACTTCTCGTATCGCCCACACACGATGAAGCTGCCCGGCAAGAGTATTACATGGATATTCGCCGTCATTTGGCGCGCAACGTTGCGGGCGGTAACCGCGTTGTATGGTCAAACGTGGTGCGACCGGCCTTTGTGAAAGCAAACGGCCGCGACCCGGAAAGCCGTGCCGAAGTCCGCTCTGTCATGACACGCGACCCGTACTATCAAATGTACAGTGCGATGCAGCGTCATACGCAGGAAATGACCTGGGATTCCGTTATCGACTCCGTTGAACGCGAACTTCCCGCGTTAAACCAGAAAGCGAAGCAGTTTGCGCAGAAGGCTAAGGGCTCGTTGACCCTGACCCCAGACTTTGAAGTACCGCCGTACTTAAGTTTCTACGACATTCACCTGCAACCAGGCGGGTATCACGCCAATTTAAGCGATGATGACGTCTCGGTTGGCGCTTTGTACGACCGTGCGACGTTCATGTACGCAATGGGAAACCTGGGTGCGAAGAGTGATTACCTCGGTTTGTCGCTGATTGAGCACTTCAAGAAGCGCTTCCCGCACATCAAACCCAAACGCATCCTCGACATGGGTTGCACCACCGGCAACAGCGCTGTGCCATGGAAGGAAGCGTTCCCCGATGCCGAGGTTTATGGAATCGATGTGGGCGAATCGGTGCTGCGTTATGCCCATGCCCGGTCGGAATCTATGGGTGCGGCCATCCACTACAGTCAACAAAATGCAGAGCACACCAACTTCCCGGACGGATTTTTCGATGTTGTGGTGTCTCACATCATCATGCACGAAACGTCCACGCCGGCGGTCCGCCGCATCTTCACAGAGAGCAAAAGATTACTGCGCGACGGCGGCGTGATGATGCACATGGACAACCCACGCTTAAAAGAATTGCCGCCGTTTGATGCGTTCTTGGCCGAGTGGGAAGTGTACAACAACAACGAACGATTTGGTGGCACGTATCGCGAGATGGATATTGTGTCTGAGGCTGAAAAATCTGGGTTTGCGAAGGGTAAAGCCACTTTAGAAATCGTAACGATGATCGCTCCGCCGACGGTCACAAACTACACGACAAAGGGTTTTGGCTTCCCATGTTTGGTCGGAGAAAAATAGCGCGACGCACGCATATTTTGATTCAAAACTTTGCGAAATTTTTTACGGCGCTGATCATCATCAGCGCCGTTTTTCGTTGTACATGACGTGATGATTTGCCTCTCATTCGTCTCCGAACGAAATGAACTTCAAAAATAATGCAAGATATTTTTTTTGGGCCTATAAAAAAAATCTTGTGCAAATGTTTTTGTTGAGTTTAAGTCGACTTGTTCGCGCTTAACCGCACGATCACCGAGCGCTCACATGGTGTGAATGTTTCGGTACCTGCTCTCTCTTAAACAGGGGAATTACCATGGCAGCCAAGAAAAAAGCCAAGAAGAAAAAAGCAAAGAAAAAAGCGAAAGCTTAGTTTTCGTTTGCTATAATCCAACAGGGATTAGCACAACAGAAACGGTTCTAGGCGCGCGCGGACGAAAGGGCTTTGCCCTTCAAAGGATAGACCAAAAGGTCTCCTCGGAAAGTCTGCACCACCCTGAACTGGTTGTGATTGAGAAACCCGCCGAGTTCTGCTCGGCGGGTTTTTCGTTTCTAACGTCGTAACCGCCTCCACACCGTGCACATTCACTGAAGCTTGAGGCCCCCCTGTGGTCGAGAGCGGCCAAGACCGCTTTTGGTACACAGATAAGGTCACTACCCTTGGGTCCATTCCGACCTTGGGAGGGTTTTCAATGAAACTACGCACGCAACTGACGTTCGCCGCCTGCATATTTATGGCAGCGACTGGCACCGCATACGCCAAAACACCAATTAAATTCACGGAAATCAGCAAAAAAGCTGGCATCTCCGACCCGGCCTTGAACGGTACCGGGCCAATGTTTGCCGACTACGACCAAGACGGCGACATGGACATCTTTATCTCGACCGAGGCGATCGGCGAGGGCATTGCCCTGCGTCTGTGGGAAAATGACGGCAAAGGGAACTTCAAAGACGTCGCCAAAGAACGCGGGATCGATAATCCCGGCACCTTAGGCCGCGGTGCTGCCTGGGGGGATTACGATAACGACGGCGATCTCGACCTTTATATCGGCACGATGCAGTCATCGAACCGTCCGGGTGCGCCAGGCCAACCGCCCGCCACCTTGATGAAAAACATGCTGAAGGAGACGGGTAAGCCGAACTTCATCAACGTCACCCGCGAAGCCGGACTGATGCGCAAAGACAATAAGCGCGATGCCGAGTTAGGTGGCGTGGGCGATACGGCTGGGGGCGTGGGCTTTGTCGACTTTAACAACGACGGTTGGCTCGACATCATGCACCGCAATGCTGACGGCGAGATCGATAACGCCCTGTTCCGCAGCAACCGCGACGGCACCTTTACAGATGTCACCGAAGAGTCGGGCATCGCGATGCACAACGTTATCAAAGAGAGCAACAGCCAAGGCGCACCCAGCTGGGCCGACTTCGATAACGACGGCGATATGGACCCGTTGGTGACCAACGAAGGCGATTACCAAGTGCTGTTCACCAATGACGGCACCGGTAAGTTCACCAACATCATGAACAGCCGTAAGCCGCCGTCTGGTTTGGCGTTCCGCTTGGCCGGTAACGCCCAAGGCACCTGCTTGGGTGACATTGATAACGATGGCGATATCGACGTGTTTCTGCCCCTCGCCGATCAAGTGAACCGCCTGTACCGCAACGATATCGATAAGGGCCAGGGCCTGACCTTCACCGACATCACGAAGAACTCTGGGATGACAGACCGTAAAGGCGCCCGCGGGTGCGTCATGGCTGACTTCGACAATGACGGCCTGCTGGATATCTACGTGAACAACGGCGGCCCACAGAACGTGCTGATCAATGACGTAATCGAGGGGTTCCCAGCTTTTGTGCGCTTCTTCATCGCCTGGGAGCCAGACTACAACGTGCTGTACCGCAACTTGGGCGACGGTAAGTTTGAAGACGTGACCAAAGGCTCAGGCGCCGAAGGCTTCGGAATTGGGTCGGGCGTCGGTGCTGGCGATATCAATGGCGACGGCTTCTTGGATATGGTTGCCACCAACCGCACCTATTACAGCGAGTTCAAACGGGTCAACATCCCGCAAGACACCTGGCTGTTCCTGAATAAAGGTAACAAAAACAATTGGATCAAGGTGGCCTTGACCGGCACCACGAGCAATAAGTCGGCGATTGGCGCGCGCGTCACTGTCGTCAGCGGCGACTTAAAGCAAATGCGCGAACGCGTGCCGGCTCATGGCTATAACTCAGCCAACGAACCGCTTGAGACGTTCGGATTGGGTGACCGTAAAGCCGTCGACTACATCGAAGTGAAGTGGCCGAGCGGTTTGGTGCAGCGCATTGATAAGCCTGACACCAAGAAGATAATCCAAATTACCGAAGGCCAATAACGAAACTGGCTTGAGACTTCCCCTTCCCGGTCCTTATGCTGGCACCTGACGCTGGCGGACCGGGGAGGATAAGCCATGGCGATCTCTTTAACGCGCCCAGAACTGTCAGGAACGTTCGGCGCTGTGACTTCAACACATTGGCTGGCATCAGCAGCCGGGTTTGGCATGCTGGAACGGGGTGGCAATGCCTTTGATGCCGCCGTCGCGACCGGATTGACCCTTAGCGTGGTTGAACCGCACTTGAACGGATTGGGCGGCGAGTGCCCCGTCATCCTTTATCACGCCAAAACCAAGCGCACGGTCGTCATCAACGGACAAGGCGTCGCGCCCAAAGCCGCGACCATCGCCAAGTTTCGCGACCTCAATCTCGATCTGGTCCCCGGCACGGGTTTCTTAGCCGCCTGCGTGCCCTCCACCTTCGATACCTGGATGCACGTACTGCAAACCTACGGCACCATGAGCTTGGCAGACGTGATTGCGCCTGCAATCCATTACGCCAAGACCGGCTTTCCGCTGCTGCCGTCGATGGTGCGCACGCTGGGGACGGTGAAAGACCTGTTCAATGCAGAATGGAAAACGTCTGCGGCCCAATGGCTGCCGGGCGGAGAACTGCCGAAGCCCGGCGATTTTCATAAGAACCTCGGCCTCGCAGCTACTTATGCCCGCCTGGCGAAAGAGTCAGAGGCCACCAAAGGCAGCCGCGAAAAGAAGATCGAAGCCGCTCGTGCAGCATGGTCAGACGGATTTGTTGCCGAAGCCATCGATGCGTTTGTCAGAACACCGGCGATGGATACATCGGGCAAGCGTCATGCAGGCCTTCTCAATGGCGGCGACCTTTCCAAATGGCGTGCCTGGGAAGAACACCCCGTCACATTCGATTATAGCGGCCTGACAATCGCGAAATGCGGGCCGTGGAACCAAGGACCCGTGTTTTTGCAACAACTGGCACTGCTTGCGGGATTTGATCTCGCCAAGATGCCGCTGACGAGTGCGGAGTTCGTTCATACGGTCACTGAAGCCGCCAAGTTGGCCTTTGCGGACCGCGAAGCCTATTACGGTGATCCAAATTTCGTGAATGTGCCCCTGTCACAGCTCTTGGATCGCAATCACAACGACGAACGCCGCAAGCTCATCACCGATAAAGCGTCCTTAGACGAACGCCCCAGCATCATTGACGGGTTTAAGATCATTGCGACGCCGATCACGGGCAAAGACGAGAACATTGAAGGTAGCGCATCCAATGGCGCAATGTCCGGCGGGGTCGGAGAACCCACCGTCCGGCGTGATGGCTTCACCAAAGGCGATACCGTTCACCTCGATACCGCCGATAAAGACGGCAATATGCTGACGGCCACCCCCAGCGGCGGCTGGTACCAAAGCTCGCCCTATATCCCGGATGTTGGATTCTGTTTGGGCACGCGGGCGCAAATGTTCTGGCTGCAAGAAAATCACCCGAGCGCATTGGTGCCAGGCAAGCGGCCACGCACCACCCTCTCGCCGTCCATGGCGTTCCGTGATGGCGCACCGTACATGTGTTTTGGCACACCGGGCGGCGACCAGCAGGATCAATGGACGCTGAATGCCTTCCTATATCACGTCCATCATGGCCTGAATTTGCAGGAGGCTTTGGAAGCCCCCATGTTCCACACCGATCATCCGCGCGCATCGTTTTATCCACGCGAGCCTAAGCCCGGTTCGCTATCTATTGAGGCGCGTTACCCCAAAGAAACGATGGATGACTTAAAACGGCGTGGGCATGTGATCGAGTTGGCACCGGAATGGTCTTTAGGTCGCACCACCGCCATCTCCATGAAGGATGGCATTATCCGCGCGGCCGCGAGTCCACGCGGGCAACAAGGTTACGCCGTGGCGCGCTGAGTTTTGGAACGTTCAGCCCACTTCCACAGCAACGCAGCCGCAATAATCGTCAGAACCAGGCCGGAATAACCACGTTCCGGGTCCCAGATGTTTGTGTCGGTGATCCCCAACAGCCCTGTCTTCTCGCCCGCACCGAAGAACGTGTAGACCGAGCCATTCCAGAGACCGTGGCAAAGACTGGGGATGATGATTGAGCCTGAGCGCATGCGTAAGGCTCCCATCGCAAACCCAAACGCCGTCGAACCAATCACATACTGCGGCACCTTGCTTAAGGGCTGCGCAAAATCCGGGTCCAGAATTGGCACCATCAAATGCCACAAGCCGAACGCAACGCTGGTCCAGATGAGTGTCTTGGTGGGTGAATAACCGGCGCGTTCGCAACTGCCCCACAAGGTGCCGCGAAAAAAGCCATCCTCCATGACCAGTGTCAGCAAAAAAGTGATCAGAGAGTTCAATGTCAGGCGGCGAAAGGCCGTCATATGCGAATAGTCTTTCAGGTCGATCAAACCCGATGCCCACGCCCCAATGGCAACAATGCCCACGATGACAAAAACATACCCGACAGCCGCGACATACGAGGCTCGATCACCGATAACGAAGCCAACTTCACGACGGCTCAGTTTCTGGCCAAACCAAACAGCCAGCATCAACACAACAAGTGCGATGTTATACGTGGCGCTTTCGCCCGAGACCGCCAATAAAACTGGTGAAAGAATAAGCGCTGCTGCGGTGGCAGCGAGCGGCCAGACAGCCGCGCGTGATTGAACTGACATCTCCAATCCCCTTCCCCAAGGAACCGCGATGGTACGCCCAAGATTGCGGTTAGCCCAGAACGCCTTGCGCTTTCAGACCTGCGATAACGGATGGAGTATACCCCAAATTGAGGAGTAATTCGTCGGCGTGTTGATTTAAGGCCGGGCTTTCAAAAGACAGTTGGGTACTGTCCTCTGCAAACTTGATCGGGTTGCCGACATGGATGCGGCCTTTGGGGTCGGTGACGATCATCTCGCGCGCCTTAGCGTGCGGAACTTCGAACGCTTCCGCCAAATCCAACACCGGGGCCCACCCCAGATCGAGTTTTGATAGCGCCTCAGTCCATTCCGTCTGCGTGCGTGTTTTGAAAGCCCCGCGCAAATAATCCTTTACCGGATCTTGCGCCATGCAGTCATCGCGTTTGCACAGTTCAATCAGATCTGGCCTCCCCAAATACGTCAGGAGGTTCTCAGCGAACTTCGGTTCGCGGCCTGTCAGCACGATGTAGCGGCCATCTTTGGTTTCATAAACGTTATAGAACGCCGCACCGCCGATAGACCGCCCAGTGCGAGTCTGCGGCGCTTGCTTATCGGCAATCACTGACGCGGAAAGATGCGCGGTGAACGACAACAACGTGTCGTACATGGTGGCATCCACATGATCGCCTTGCCCAGTGCGCTCTCGCGCATAGAGCGCCATCAACACACCTGCCAGCCCCATCATGGCTGATCCCATATCGGCAGCCGGAATCCCGGGCACCACAGGCTTGCCATCACCATTGTCGTTAATCGACAACACGCCGGCCAATGCTTGCGCGCCCATGTCATGTGTCGCCTTCTCGCGCAAAGGCCCTGTTTGACCGAATGCAGACACCGAGCAGTAAATGATGCGCGGATTGCGGGCTTTCACATCCTTATAGCCCACGCCTAAGCGCTCCATCACACCAGGGCGGAACGCTTCCACCACAACGTCAGCTGTTTCGCACAGCTTAAGGAATATCTCTTTGCCTTCGGGATGCTTGAGGTTCAGGCAGAGGCTTTTCTTGCCACGATGCAGATTGCGAAACCAGATAGACTGCGGCTGGCCATCGGCACCATCTTCATATGGACCGTAATGCCGCGAGGGCTCACCGCCCGGTGGCTCGATACGGATCACCTCAGCGCCATGATCGGCCAGCATCAGCGTGAGATGCGGGCCCGGCAGATACATGCTGAGGTCGATAACGCGCAAGCCCGACAGTTTCATGGCGCTAAATCACCTTTGCTGTGCGGAAAACCGCAATGTCAGCAGTGGTAAATCCAAACTCAGTCAGCACCGCATCAGTATCCTGCCCCAGTTTGGGCGCATGTTTGCTTTGCATACGCGCGCCATCCAATTTCACAGGGTTGGTCAACGCGCGCATGTCGGGCTGATCTGGGTGTGGCACATGCTGCACCATGCCGGTTTCGTTCAGGAAAGGATTATCCAGCGCCTCAGCGATGCTATTGACCGGCCCCACAGGCAAGCGTCCTTTAAACACCTCAACCCATTCCGCTGTGGTTTTGGTGGAGAATGCATCATCAAGGATTTGGGTTAGGGCATCGCGATTCTTCAGGCGTGCTTCCATATCCTTGAAGCGCTCATCTGTTGCCAGCTGCGGCATCCGCAAACCTTCAATCAAGATGTCCCAGAACTTCGGGCTTTGAGCCATGACGAACAGCCAGCCGTCTTTGGTCTTCTGCAATTGGCTTGGGGTGACGGACGCATGCGCACCGCGCGGCACCTGCCCCGTTGTCCAACCCGTGTTTAAATACCAGTGGCCCATGTACGTCAGTTGATGCAGCGCCAAATCCATCAGGCTTAAATCTACATCACGCCCCGGCGCATCCGATGTTTTGCAGGCCAACATCGCGGCTGTCACAGCGTACGCCATCATCGTGCCGGTCATGAAATCGACCATCGACACACTGAGACGCACTGGTGGCCCGCCGGGCTCGCCGGTTACCGACATAAATCCGGCCTCGGCTTGCATTAAGAAATCATAGCCCGGCCAATCCGCACGCGACGTATCACGCCCGTAGGCCGAGATATGCCCGCAAACGATTTTGGGATTGGTGCTTTTCAAACTTTCGTAATCTAGGCCCAACTTGGCAGGCTGATTGCCGCGCATATTGCCCACCAGTGCATCTGCTCTGGTAACCAATTTGTGCAAAATCGCGCGGCCTTGTTCCGTTTTCAAATCCAAGGTCAGGCTGCGTTTGTTCAAGTTCAGCGACTGATAATAAAGACTATCGTGGTCGCCCAAAAAATAAGGCCCTGTATCGCGCGCGAAATCGCCGCCCGTATTTGGGTTCTCGATCTTGATGACGTCGGCACCCATGTCGGCCATGATCATGGTGCAATAAGGTGCGGCCCCATACTGATCAAAACTGAGAACGCGCACCCCTTTCAGCGGCAACGGCTTCGACATGTTAAATCGGGTTCCGTTCAATCAGTTGACGCGCAATGATGATGCGTTGCATTTCGTTGGTGCCCTCACCAATCGTCATCAGCGGCGCATCGCGGTAAAGGCGCTCCACCACAAATTCTTTCGAGTACCCGTAGCCGCCGTGAATGCGCATGGCTTCCAGCGAATTTTCTACTGCTGTTTCCGAGGCAAAGAATTTCGCCATGCCCGCTTCCATATCGCAGCGCTGACCGGCGTCATAAGCTTTGGCTGCACTTTCCACCAACAAGCGTGCGGCTTCGCACTTGGTGGCCATCTCAGCCAGTTTCAACTGTATGGCTTGATGTTCATGGATCAGCTTGCCGAACGTCTTGCGTTGCTGGCTGTATTTAATGGATTCTTTGAGCGCACGGTTCGCAATGCCGACACCGCGCGCTGCGACATTGATACGGCCCAACTCTAATCCACCGACAGCGTGATAAAAGCCCTTGCCCTCTTCGCCGCCAATCAGGTTTTCAGCAGGCACTTTGTAGTCTTCAAAAATCAGTTCAGCTGAATCAATGCCGTGATAGCCCAACTTCTCGAGCTTGCGCGACACCGTGAACCCGGGCGCTTTCTCGGCAATTAACATGCTCATGCCTTTGCGCGGCGGATCGGCTGTGGTGTTTGTTTTCACCAACAAAGCAAAGATTTGACCGTGATGGCCGTTGGTAATCCACGTCTTGGTACCATTGACGAGATAATGATCGCCTTTGTGCTCGGCCTTTGTGCGGATGGCCTGCAAGTCTGTGCCTGCATCTGGCTCTGTCAGCGCCGTACCACCACGGAGTTCACCTGATGTGAGACGCGGCAGATATCTTTTCTTTTGTTCAAGCGTGCCAAACTTCTCAATCGCTTTGGCCAGCATCAAATGCGAGTTGAAAATGCCCGTGAGTGACATCCATGATTCAGAAATCATGGTCACGACCTTTGCATACGTGCTCGCCGATAAACCCAAGCCGCCCCATTCCGGCGCGATAGTTGCACCGAACAAGCCAAGCTCTTTCATCTGTTCGACCATGGCTTGCGGATATTCGTCGTCGTGCTCCATGCGCATGGCATAGGGCTCCACATCGCGCGCAATCCACTTCGCGATTGAGTCTAAAATCAGCTGTTCATCGCTGGATGAATCGGTGGCGGGCGGGGTCATCGGCACCTCAATTTTCGTATCAAAAACAGGCTCAACCCTGTGACCATGCCGGGGTTTGGCCCAGCCCGCAACCCCTCGGAAAATAAAGAGAAATTTGGCCTTTTTAGGCCTGTTCACGATGTGTCTATTGCGCGGCTTGAGCTGGCGCCATGGATTTGAGTTCTGCGATGGTTTCCTGCGTTGTCAGCACGCGCCCCCACAACCGCAAAAACATTTCCTCGAACGCGTTTTGCATTTTGTCTGAACACGTGCCCGTGGCGTCAGACACCAAGACAACACCATAACCTTTGTCGGCCGCTTCCATCGCCGTCATACCGACACAGTTATTGGTCGACACGCCCGTCACAACAAGCTCGCTGATGCCCAGCGTACGCAAATGTTGGTCGAGTGCTGTGGATGCGAATGCACCAATTGTTGTTTTGTTAATTACCGTTTCATGCGGCATTGGTTTTAACGCGTTGACAATCTCATGCTCAGGCTCGCCCACTTTATTTCTGGTCGCCATGACGATGCCCCGAATGTGTCGCGCCATATCAGAATAATCCGCGCGTTCTGATCCGTACGTCACATAAATCACCGGCGCATTGACGGCTCTGAAATAGGCGAGAAGTTTTTGTGTGTTGGGGATCACAGCCGCGTTGATGCGATCAAAACGGTAACGTGATTCCTCTAAGCGGCCTTGTGAGCGCAAGAAATTCGCCAAGCCATGCTCTAAACTGCCTGTCGCATTTTGCATGTCGACAACCAGCAGCGCGGTCGTCGTCGGGTTCAGGGCAAAACGATATGAAAATTCGTTGATGTAGTTCGACATCACGCCCTCACTGAATGAATTAAAGTGTTATCAGGCTGGCAACTTTCCAAACTTCAAGCGCAATAAAAACCCGATCTGGCGGAAAGCCCGCTTTAAACTTTCGCCCAGGCTTAATGAACTTGGTAACCGGTCCAAGAAATCATCGACAGCCCTCATAGCGTCAGGTTCATCGAAATAGGGCGTATGGCCGCGATTGGCGACGGTACACTGTTCCAAGTGCGGCAAACGCTCTTTCATCTGTTGGAACGTTTGGGGCGACAGCACATCCGAAATCGCGCCACGCAATGCCAACACTGGAATATCGGTCAGTTGCAGGAAAAACGGCCACAGGCTCGTCGCAGCCGCGCCCGCTTGCGCAGCTTGGCCAAAAGGTTTGGCGATATTCAAATCGTAGTCGTGTTTGATGCTGCCATCCGGTGCCGTCGTGAAGCGACGACGCGCCATTTTCAACCAATCCGCATGCTGCCAATCTGGATAAATCTTACCATCCAAATCCAACAGCGCTTTGGCCGCATCATCCCAGGTTGGGCCTGAGTATCCACGCGCGACAAAGTTAGCGATGCGCGTCAGCCCCGAGGTATCAATTTCTGGGCCGATATCATTCATCACAACGCCGAGCAGACGGCGTGGCATCACGGCCGCCAACGCCACCGAGACAATGCCCCCTAAGGATGTGCCGATGAATGCCACCTGTTTCAGTTGGAACGCATCCAACAACGCGATTACATCGCGCACGTAAACCGGCGGCTGATAGCTCATTGGATCTTTGGCGTATTCGGATTTACCACGCCCGCGCAACTCAACGCACAGCACGCGGTATTTTTGCGCCAGATGCGGCGCCAGTTCGTCAAAGTCACGGGAATTGCGGGTTAAGCCCGGCACACAAATCACCGTCAGCCGTGGTGAAGCCGGTCCAGGGTAATCGCGCACGAAGAGCTTCAGGCCATCCGGCGATGTATAGGTTTTTTCTAAGTAAGTCCCCGCATCAACCATAAATGCCCACGTCCCAAAATATGGCGCCCTAAACTCTTCTGGCGCAACGATAACGGGGCAAAATTACGAGGGCAATGTCAGTCCAGGCGGACTAAAACGAGCCTTAGCCCAGCGCGAAGTATACTTCGGCCAGTTCTTCCGCTGCGATTTCCGGGTCATTGCTGTTGGCAGCAGCCGGTAAATCGAGCCCCTGAGCATCCTGCAAACGCACATCTTCGTTGCCGTTTTGCACGGCTGCGGCGGGCGAATCAGGGGTGTTCAGGTCTTTGCTCATGGGCAAATCAATACGCTTCAAGGCCCCTTTTTGAGGTGTTTGTTTCGCCCAAAAGCTGAAATATTGTGAATTCGTAGAAAATTTGTCTGCCTGGCCTGGGGGTAGGAAAGATCCTTCCCCTGGGGCGATCTTTCCCAGATCAGCCAAAAATCCCGACTGTTAGGGTCGGTTTTCCTGTCCGATGGTGCGCTCAAGTGAGGGGGCCCATCAGATTTAGGAGACGATCCGTGAACGTGAGTGTGCCCAAGAGTGTAACGAGGTTAGGTGTGAGTAATTTGAATTCAGGCTTTGTTGCTGCCGATGCTGTCGAAGCGATTGGCCGTACCCCATTGATCAAACTGCGTCGCGCCTCTGAACTCACGGGCTGCACCATCCTGGGCAAAGCAGAATTCTTAAGCGCGGGCGGGTCCATTAAAGACCGCACCGCTTTGTTTATTATTGAAGACGCTGAACGCCGTGGCCTGTTGAAGCCAGGTGGCGTGATTGTGGAAGGCACTGCAGGTAATACAGGTATCGGCCTGACGTTAGTGGGCCGTGCACGCGGCTATCGCACAGTCATCGTTATCCCGAACACGCAAAGCCAGGAGAAGAAAGACATCCTGCGCTTGTTTGGCGCCGACTTGCGCGAAGTGCCTGCCGTGCCTGCGGCTGACCCCAATCACTACGTCAAATATTCGCAACGCTTGGCCGAAGAACTCGCAAAAACCGAGCCAAATGGGGCGATTTGGGCCAATCAGTTCGACAACGTCGCCAACCGTGACGGGCACGAACGCGTCACTGCACCGGAAATTTTCAATCAACTCGATGGCCGCATTGATGGTTTTGTCTCAGCGGTTGGCACTGGTGGTACATTGTCTGGCATTGGCCGTGGTTTGAAAGCGTTGGACAAAAATATTCAAATCGCTCTGGCCGATCCACGCGGTGCTGCGCTGTACAATTACTACAAACACGGCGAACTCAAATCTGAAGGTGGTTCGATCACCGAAGGTATCGGCCAAGGTCGCATCACCAAAAATCTCGAAGGCGCAGTGGTCGATCAGGCGTTCCAAATTCCAGACGATGAAGCGCTGCCGATTATTTTTGATCTGTTGCGTGATGAAGGCCTCTGCGTTGGTGGCTCAACCGGCATCAACGTCGCGGGCGCAATTCATCTGGCCAAGCAGTTAGGACCCGGCAAAACGATTGTGACGATCCTGGCAGACTCGGGCCTGCGCTATCAGAGTAAGTTGTTTAATCCGACCTTCTTGAAGTCCAAGGGGCTTCCCGCACCGGATTGGCTGCCCGCCTCGGCCTAAACTCACTTTATATTTTGCACTGCAAAAGTTGCACCTGACAGGCATCACAACCTGTCAGGCCTGTAATCTTATTGCCTTATATTGGCATAAATCGCCAGTTTGTTATGTCGCAAGACATTTAACAGTCGAATCATTGCTGATTTTATGATCATACACAACGCACTGAATTATATGAATTTTCAGGCAATTGTAGCGCGCCAGCAACACCCCATATGAAACGTTAAATTGTCTTGAAACAAAGTTGACGAGTCCTGTCACCGCCCATTCTACTTAGTCCCAATGTGAGCTGTGCTCACGCCGCGGTCTCGGAAGCATTTTTTGAGCCGCACCACCGCAGGAACCAGGGGGAGTCCTGATTTCAGTTGGTGGCGAGGGAGTCATTCTAAAAGAAGGGGTAAATCGTGAAACACACGACAACGTTCGCCCGTGCATTTCGCACGGCGCTGCTGTCAGGTGTTGTTATGGCAGTCGCCATGCCAACATTCGCGCAGCAGCAAGCGGCCAGCGGCGATAAGCTTGAAGAAATCGTCGTTACTGGTTCGCGCATTAAAGTGCCGGGCCTGACATCAAATAGTCCGGTCACATCGGTTAGCGCTGAAGACATTAGTTTTAGCGCACCAGTCGCAGCCGAAGAATTGATCAAGACTTTGCCAGCGGTTTCGCCCGCTGTTGGTCCTGGCACCAACAACGGCGCTAACGGCGGTGCCACCGTCGACTTGCGCAACCTTGATCCGAAACGTTCATTGGTGCTGGTTGATGACCGTCGTCTGACACCGTTCAACCTTGATGGTAACACCGATACCAACGTCATCCCGCTTGCACTCGTTGAGCGCGTTGATTTGGTCACGGGTGGTGCCTCGGCCGTGTATGGCGCTGACGCCGTCGCCGGCGTGTTGAACTTCGTCCTGAAGAAAGATTTCGAAGGGATGCAGATTTCGGGCCAATACGGCATGTCTGATAAGTCCGACGCGAAGCGCTTAAAAGGCGACATCACGATGGGCGCTGGCTTCGATGACAACCGTGGTAACGTGGTCTTGAGCATCGGCTACACCGACACAGAACAACTTCTGCAAGGTGCACGTCCGTTCGGTAAAGCTTTGACCGATACCGCGTGCCCTGGTGCAACTGGCAACATCGTCGGCACGACCACTCCGGTGAATACACCGGCTGGTAAACTGCCGTTGGGTGCGACCACATTGTCATCAACCAACTGCACGCAGTCTGGTTCTGGCACGACAATTCCGGCCGCGATCCAAATCTCGCCGACGACTGGCAACACCGCCATCAACGGCCAGATCAACCCGGCGACGGGCCAGATCGTACCGACATTTGCGGCTTACAACTTTAACCCAGATAACTTGTTCCAATCTCCATTGGAGCGTTATCAGGTGACGTCGTTGGCCCGTTATGAACTGACCGACTACGCCGAAGCGTACATGAACGTATTCTACACCCGTAGCAACGTTCACACGCAGTTGGCATCATCGGGCACGTTCTTGAACGTGTTCCAAGTGCCGATTGGTAACCCTTACATCCCAGCTGCTGCTCGCGCACAAATCTGCGCCACGCGTGGCATTCCTGCGGCGCAGTGCGTCGCCGGTGCGGCAGGGACCACCGAAGTGCCGATCGCTATTGGTCGTCGCATTACGGAAATGGGTCCGCGTTTGAACGACTTCGAAAACAAGTGGATGCAATACACACTTGGTGTTCGCGGCGACATCACGGAAAACTGGAGCTACGACGTATACTTCCAACGCGGCGAAGCTGATCAGAAGCAAATCCGCGGTAACTGGGGTTCGCTGTCTAAAGTGCAGCAAGCTCTGCGTGCCTTCACCACCACGGCCTGCACCAACACTTCTAACGGTTGCGTACCGTTGAACGTGTGGGGCGCTGAAGGATCCATCACTCCGGCGATGGTTAGCTTCATGAATCTCAACGCCATCTTGGGTCAGAAGGTCACTCAGAAGATCGCCAACGCCAGCTTGACTGGTGACTTGGGCGAAACCTTCAAAAGCCCCTTCGCCGAGTTGCCGATCGGTTTGGCTATCGGTGCTGAGTACCGCAAACTGTACGCCGCTAACCAATCTGACGGCTCTTCACAAATCCAAGGTGAAGTGCTGGGTACCGGCGCTCCTTTGCCGGACCGCTCAGGTTCGTTTGACTTGAAAGAAGTCTACGGCGAAACGGTGATCCCGCTCGTATCGGATCAACCGTTCATCGAATCGTTGAACTTTGAAGGCGGGTATCGCCGCACGAAGTTCGCGACTACGGTGTCGACGGAATACGGCAGTGCGAAATTCGGTGGCGAGTGGTCACCGGTCTCGGGCTTGCGTTTCCGTGGTATGGGTCAACGCGCGACCCGTGCGCCGAACGTGAACGAACTGTTTGCTCCCGCTGTCTCGGGCTTGAGCAACTTGGCAGTTGATCCTTGCCAAGGCGCTCTGATTAACCAAGCCCAAGCCAACACTGCTGGCACGCTGTCAAACCTCTGCCGTTTGACAGGTGTTCCAGTAGCGTTGATCGGTCAATTGCCGGCTCCGTCGGCTGGTCAGATCAACGTGTTGCAAGGTGGTAACCCAAGCCTGGGCCCTGAAAAGGCCAAGTCGACCACGTTGGGCATTGTGTGGGAACCCAAGTTCATCAACAACTTGGCTATCACGTTGGACTACTACAAGATCGCTTTGAACCAAGCGATTGATCGTCCGGCCGCTCAAGATACGTTGGATGGGTGCTATACAGCGGCGCTTAACCCGGGTCTGACGTTCAACGCAACTTGCGCGTTGATCTTCCGCGAACCGAGCAACGGTACGTTCAACGGCGCGACCGCTCCTGGCGTGTCACGTCCGCTGTCGAACCTAGCTCAGATCGATACCTCGGGCTTCGACCTTGGTGTTGCTTACCAGTTCGCCTTTGAAGATTTGGGTTGGGACTCAAGCTTGGGTCGCCTGGCCATTAGCTTCAACGGCAACAAACTGTCGAGCTACTACCAACAGCCAACACCGAGCGCGATCCGTCGTGATTGCAAAGGCTACTACTCGGTGGCTTGCGATGAGCCGTTGCACAAATATCGTTGGAACCAACGTACCACCTGGTACTTCGGTGACTTCGATGTGTCTTACAACTGGCGCCATCAAAGCGCTGTGAAGGTCGAGCCTTTGGCTGGTGCGTTCTTCGCTGGCTTCACCCGTATCCCGGCTTACGACTACGTCGATCTGTCGGGCGGTTGGGACATCACGGAAAGTGCCCGTATCTCTCTGACGGTTGCAAACTTGTTCGACAAGTTGCCGCCGGTCGTTGGTAACACCATTGGCACTACAGGGAACAACAGCGGCAACACCTTCCCGCAGAGCTATGACACCGTTGGACGTTACTTCACGTTCAGCAGCGTGCTTAAGTTCTAGGATTTTAAAAACATTCAGCGAAAAGGGCGGCAGGCAACTGCCGCCCTTTTTGTTTTCGCATGATTTAAAAAAAGCGATTTTAAAAGAAAATGATTTCAAAACCGGCAACAAAAAAAGGCGCACAAGGCGCCCTTATCGCAACTATGAAAAATACAAAGTGCTTAACGCGAGCCCGTAATTTTCAGGCCAACAACGCCAAGACCATCCACGACCACTTGACTGTGCGTCACACCTGTCAAACCAGCATCAGCTAATTTGCGTTTGAAACCCAACAAGCCTGAGTCCCCCAAAGCAGCGCGAGTGATCGCATCCAAGCGTGAAACATGCGAACCGATGCGTTTCTTCATCAACGCAATCATATTCACCTGGGAATTGATTTCGGTGGTTTTGCGGATGACAAACACATGTTGCAACGAGGTAATGACGGCTTCGACGATTTCACTATCGGCGTGCTTGAACTTCACCATGGTGCGTTCAACTTCATCCGAGAATTTTTGGAGGTACTTTTTGCTATCGCGCGGCTGGCCGTCGTCTTGCGGGTTCTTTTCGATATGGTGTAGCGCCTGAGACACAGCCGTCGCCACATCAAACAGCTTCGTCCCCGTCAGCAGGAATTGGCTTTGGCGCATTTTGCTGGCCGCTTGAACCACGGGTATGGTGTTGGCAGCAAAGGTGATAGCGCAGAATTTTCCACCGCGCTTCATGACACGGGCCGCTTCTGCGGGCGCACGGCTGTCGGCGAACTCCATGCCATATTGGCTGACTACCGCGTCAAATTGCCCGGCTTGGTAAGGCAGCGATTCCATCGGCACTTGGCCGGTAAAGTTAATGGTCTTTAATAATTCTTCTTTGGGCACATACTTCACCGGGTCAATCGCCGCTGAATCAATCCCATAGATTTTGAAGCCCTTTCCTGTCGATTGCGACACGCGGGCCGCGATCAGACACACTGCGCCATTGCCGCAACCAAGGTCTAAAATGTTCGCGCCATTGGGCAATTCATTAAAGAATTCCAACCAATGCGCCTCTAACGTCGCTTCGGCTTGTGGGCTGCTCTCCGCGACAGTCGATTGAATACGACTGTCATGCCAGTAAGAGTCCCAAATCTTGTGCTTTTCTTGGATAGGCTCGGTCACGTGATGCTTCGCTTCGGCCTCGACCCCCGGGCAGGACATTTCCTGCCAGTTCCCCTGGGTGCCAAATAGACCGTAAACATAAGAAATTTCAAGCGTTTCGCCAACTGTTTGGTATTTTGGTCTATGGCTCAAGGCTATAGACGGTAGGTGGTAGCACCGAAGCGTTTACAAAAAGGAAACACCTGTGAAAACGCGTATAGAACAGGTCACGGGGGCCGATACCGCCGCATTAACGCATTGCCACAACATTCGACGCGAAGTTTTCTGCGACGAACAGGGTGTTGCCGCCGATTTAGAGTGGGATGACCTCGACATGGTTTGCACCCATTACCTGTTGTACGTCGACAGCACCCCCGCTGCCACCGCCCGTATTCGCACCTACAAGCCTGGCGAAATGAAGATCGAGCGGGTTGCAGCGTTAAAGCGCTATCGCGGGCAACGCTTAGGCCTGTTGTTGATGGAGCGCATTCTGGCGGATTTGAAGCGAACCACAGCCACCGAGGCCATTTTGAATGCACAAACAGCCGTTCGGGATTTTTACGCACACCTTGGGTTTGTGCCCGTGGGCCCTGAATTCGTCGAAGCCGAGATCCCGCACGTCCATATGCGCCTCAAGCTGCGATAAAAACTTAAGCACGCGGCTTATAACCCCAGGTTTGTTTGGCCCCGTAGCTAAATACAGCGGCAGGATCAGCCTTCAATTGCGCGAAGTCACGCTTCACATCTTCAACCAGTTTGTACGTAACGTGCCCCCGCTCTAACAGCGGCGCAGCCCCACTGAGCAGAAGCGTTTCGAAATAATCCAGAAACATGGTGCGCGATGTATTGTTTTTCATACGTGCATCCAGGGTCGGCGAGACATCAGTGGGTGTAATGCGTTCAAAGCCCGCTTGCGCCAACAATCCAGGCATGCGGATACCGACGTTCGGATCGCCACCGAACGCGGACTGCAACGTCATAAAGGCATTAAAATATTCCATTGTTGCTGGGCAGGCTGGATGCATGTGCAAGGCTTTGTCGAAGACCTCGGTGGAGTAGAACATCGCACCCGGTTTCAGCACGCGCAGAATTTCCCGCAAGATCGGCACTGCCTCGGGCACATGCTCGAACACCCAGAACACACATGCTCCATCAAACGTATGATCGGCAAACGGCAACTGATCGCCTGCCGCCTGATGAAGTTCCACGCGCCCCTCCGCAAGCGGAGAGGCCAGTAATGTGCGGGCGCGATTGATTTGAGCAGACGATGGTTCAACGCCAGTGATTTTAACGCTCGGCCAGCGGCGCAACAGTACGCTGATTTGCGCGCCCACACCGCAGCCCACCTCAAGTACGGCTTTAGCTCCGCCAAAATCAATCTGCGTGTGGTGATAAGGTTCAAGGAACAGCGCCTGATCCACCAGGCGCTGCTGCTCTGCGGGTGTAAAGGTGTGAATATAGCCAGCTGTGTTTTCAAACTGCGTCACAGCTGGCCTCTTCGTTTAAGCTTTTTTGCTTTTGACCCACGCGGCTACGTTTTCTTCCAGAATGCTCAAGGGCACCGCCCCTGATTTCAGGACTACATCGTGATACTCGCGAATGTCGAACTTATCGCCGAGCTTTTTCTTAGCGACTTCGCGCAGGGCCAAGATTTTCTCCATCCCGATTTTGTAGGCCGTCGCCTGGCCTGGCATGACGATATAACGCTCCGTCTCATTGCGGATATCGAACTCGGTATTAGGCGTATTATCGCTGAGAAACTTGATCACGTCCTCCCGCGTCCATTTGTACTGCGGCGCATGCAAGCCGGTATCGACGACCAAACGGCATGAGCGCCACAGTTCCATCGTTAGGCGTCCGAAGTCAGAATACGGGTCTTTGTAAAAGCCCATCTCTTTCGGCAGTCGTTCGCAGTAGAGGCCCCAGCCTTCAGTGTAGGCCGTATAGTCGTTACCGAATTTGCGAAACTTCGGCACGTCCTGCAATTCCTGCGCAATCGCGATCTGCATGTGGTGGCCCGGAATCCCTTCGTGGTAGGCCAAAGCTTCCAGTTCAAACGTGCTGATCGCCTTCATATCAAAAGTATTGATGTAATAAGTGCCAGGGCGACCATCGAAAGCCCCGGGTGGCTGATAGAATGCACCCGACGCTGACTCTTCACGGAACGGCTCAACCGGTTTGACTTCCAACGCCGCTTTCGGTTTGGTCAGGAACACATCGTCTAATCGTGCCGTCATATCCGCTAACACAGATTTGGCTTTGGCGATGTAGGCCGCCTTCCCTTCAGGCGTGCTCGGATAATAAAACTGCGGGTCGTCGTTCATGAACTTGAAGAAGGCTTTCATATCGCCATCAAAGTTCACCTTCTTCATGATGTCTTTGATTTCACCATGAATGCGCGTCACTTCTTTTAAGCCAAATTCATGGATTTCTTGGGCCGTCATGTTGGTGGTGGTGTGCTGCTTGAGGACATGTTGGTAATACGCCTCACCCTCCGGCAGCTTCCACACGCCATCATCTGTCGTGGCTTTCTTTTCCTGCGCTTCCAGAACAGCGATCAACTTCTCGTACGCAGGCTTCACTGCGTTCAGCAGCGCCTTCTCGGCATCCGCCGTCAGTGCGGCTTTTTCCTCATCTGGAATTTGTAAGGCCGTAATCTTGCCGCGGATGTCTTCCATCAACGCGCTATCTTTCTCGCCATCAAAGGGCTTGCCGCTGAGAACGTTGCGGCTATCGCGCAGCACGCGGCCAAACACGAACTTGGGCGGCATCACGCCCATATCTTCGCGCACCTTCAAGCCATCAATAATCTGATCCACCAGCACAGGTACGCCGTTCAACCGCTCAATATAGAACGCCGCTTCTTCCTTGTTGCCAACGCGGTGAATATTAATCAGGAAACTCGGAATCTCAGCTTGCCAGCCAAACATCTGATTGACTGGGTAATCGTGGTGACGCCACTTGTAGTCTGCGATGTCCTGCCCCACGCGCACTTCAAAAAGACGGAAACTCAAAGCGCCATCCGGGCTGAGCTTGTCGACTTTGAAATTGGCTTTCAAATCAGCCAAATCTTTTTGTTGAAGGTCGTAGTCTTCCTTTTGGCGCGCTTCGCTTAAGTCATCCCACTTACCCATGTCTTCCTTGATGCCAAGGTAAGCCTTGCTGATGGGCGAACGATTGACCCAAAAATTAAAGCGCTCTTCCAACCACGTATTCAGTTTCGCAGTTTCAGCTTTCATTGCTTCAGCGCTATCACCGCAGGCAGACAGTGCACTCAAAGCTGTCATCGCGGTTGTAGCCATCACAAAACTACGACGTGTCATCGTGAACATTGATGTTAGTCCTTCCCCAGAATTGAACTGCTGGCGGCAGAAACTCTCGAGGCCGAAAGCCCACCAGCGTATTGGGGCAAAGGGTAGCGTGTCAGGGTGTCCTGGAACATTAAAATACGTTCAATATCAATGACTTTAATAAGATTCCGGCCATGGTTTCGGCTCCCAAAACTCGCTAACGTGATGCTAAAGGGCTGGCAGATGCGGGCATAAATAAGCAGCGTCACCGCTCACGATTTGAAGGATTTAGGGATGGGTTTTCGTCACCTTGTTATTGTCCTGGTTGCGACCTTGGGGCTATCAGCCCCCCCGGCTTTTTCGGCCGATGCAAAGATGGTGTTTCAACGCGGCAACGCCGCCGAGCCCGATACGCTGGACCCGCATTTGGGCAGTACATCGTGGGAAAACCACATCATCGGTGACTTGTTTTTGGGGCTCACCACTGAAGACGCGCAAGCGCACCCCATTCCGGGTGTTGCAGAAAGCTGGACCACCAGTGAAGACGGCCTGACGTGGACCTTTAAAATCCGCAAAGGAATACTGTGGTCGGACGGCGTGCCCATCAAAGCATCCGATGCCGTATTTGGGTTTCGTCGCGTCATGGACCCGAAAACCGCATCAAAATATGCGTCGATGTTGTACCTTATCTACAACGCCGAAGACGTGAACGCGGGCAAAAAGCCACTTACGGAATTAGGTGTGCGCGCGATTGATGATAGAACAGTCGAGTTGAAACTGACGCAGCCCGCGCCATTTCTGCCGGGTTTACTCACGCACTACACCAGCTTTCCGATGCCGGAACACATTATCAGTAAGTATGGCAACGAATGGACCAAGCCCGGCAACATGGTTTCAAGCGGGGCTTACATACTGGACACATGGATTGCGAATGACCATGTGAAGATCGTGAAGAACCCGAAGTTCTACGATGCGGCTAATGTAGCGATTGATGAAGTGTACTTCTATCCGACCGAAGATGAGCGCGCGGCCCTCACCCGTTTTCGCGCCGGTGAGTTGGATGCCAACATCACCAACCGCGGCTTTCCGGTCGATCAAATTCAGTGGCTAAAAACAAACATGCCGGGCCAGGGGCGCATTCATGCGTACTTGGCGAATGAATACATTGTTGCCAACACGCGCCGCAAACCGTTCGATGATCCACGCATTCGCCGCGCGTTATCGCTAGCCTTAAATCGGGAAATTTACGCGACAAAGGTTTATCGCGATGGCCGCATCCCAGCCTACTCATTTGTGCCGCCGGGCATTGATAACTACGAAACCAACATCAAACCGCGCATCGACTTCGCCGATTGGCCGATGGACAAGCGCGTGGCTGAAGCAAAACGCCTGCTGGCTGAAGCAGGCTATGGCCCCGATAATCCGCTGAAGTTCGATTTCAATGCCATGACAGGCTACGATGCACGTCGCGCGTCTGCTGCCATCACGACCATGTGGCGCGAAATCGGCATCAACACCAAGCCGCTGCCGAACGAACCCAAGACGCACTACAACGTTATTCAAGCCTTTGACTTTGATGTCGCGTGGGCGGCTTGGGTGGGCGATTACAACGACCCGCAAACGTTCCTGTACCTGATGGAAAGCAATGCTGGCCCCTTCAACTATGCGGGCTACAAGAACAAAGACTATGACACGCTGATGGAACAGGCCAAGCAAACGCTGGACTTAAAAAAACGCGCCGACATTTTAGCCGCCGCCGAACAAAAGGGCATGGATGACACGGCAACAATTCCACTAACCTTCACCACTACAAAGAACCTGGTGGGCCCGCAAGTGAAGGGTTACGTCGACAATATCTCGAACTGGCACCGCACACGCTTCATGCGCATCGAGCGATAACACGTCGACATGGCGATTGCCCATCCCACCACAATTGGAATGCGCAATGCCGAGCTTGCGACGTGGCTGGAGCGCAATGCCAGTGATGCTGATGCATTGGCGTTGCGTGCCCAGCTGATTGCGCAAAAGCCAGGTGAAGTCATGGCGCTATTGCCGCAAGGTGAAGCCGCCGTGATGGAACTGGGGCGCGTTCTCTCAAACCGTGATGGCTGGACGCAGCCCACAACACCCACAGATACACTCGCGACGTTAGGGCGCACTTATGTCGAGGATTTGTGCAT